>CAVZDG010000012.1:0-196892 GCA_963773965.1 uncultured Acidobacteriaceae bacterium | reverse complement strand
GCTCGCGCGACAACCCGCCCGGCCCCAGCGCCGACAGGCGCCGCTTGTGCGTGATTTCCGACAGCGGATTCGTCTGATCCATGAACTGCGACAGCTGCGACGATCCGAAGAATTCGCGAATCGCGGCCATCACTGGTTTCGCGTTGACCAAGTCGTGCGGCATGGCCGTCGACATTTCCTGATAAACGCTCATCTTTTCCTTGATCGCGCGTTCCATGCGGACCAAGCCGATGCGGAACTGGTTTTCCAGCAACTCGCCAACCGCTCGCACGCGGCGATTGCCGAGGTGATCGATGTCGTCCACCGCGCCGATGTTCTTGCGCAGCTTGAGCAGGTACTTGATCGTCGCGTAAAAATCCGTGGGATCAAGCGTGCGCTGTTCCAGGCTCGTCGCCTCCTGGTTTTCGAACAGCTTGATGTTGAACTTCAGCCGGCCCACGCGCGAAAAGTCATACTTGCGCGGATCGAAGAACATGCCCTGGAACAACGCCGTCGCCGTGTCCAGCGTCGGCGGATCGCCCGGACGCAGCTTGCGATAAATCTCGATCAGAGCTTCCGAGGGACTGGCGATCGAATCGCGGCGCAGAGTCTGGCTGATCACCGTGCCCACGTCGTCGCGCTCCGGGAAGAACACGCTCAGCTCGATCACGCCTGATTCCAGAATCTTGGCCAGTTTGTCGGCCGTGATTTCCGAGTTGGCCTCGAGCAGCACTTCCCCGGTCGTGGTGTCGACGATGTCGCTGGCCGCCCACGCGCCTTCCAGATCGGTCGTGTCCACTTCGATTTCGCTGATCTTCGCCTTCTGAATTTCCTTCAGCGTCGCCGGGCTGACCTTGCGGCCGGAGTGCGCCACTTCCTCGCCCGACTTCGACTTGACGCTGTGTGTCAGCTTCATGCCCAGCAGGTTCGTGGGCTTTTCGCTTGCCGGATCCAGTGTCCAGAACAGCTTCTTGTCGCGGACAACCAGGCGGTCCGTCGTGTAGAAAGTCTTCAGAATGTCTTCGCCGGAACGCAGGCCGAGGGCGCGCAGGAAAATCGTGCCCAGGAATTTGCGCTTGCGGTCGATGCGCACGTACAGAACGTTCTTCTGGTCGTATTCGAACTCAACCCACGATCCGCGGTAGGGAATGATCTTTCCCAAAAAGTAAGTGCGGTTCGCCGCCGTCTCAAAAAACACGCCGGGCGAGCGGTGCAACTGGCTGACGATCACGCGCTCGGTCCCATTAATAATGAAAGTCCCGTTATGCGTCATCAGCGGCACATCGCCAAAGAAAACTTCCTGCTCCTTGATGTCGCGGATCGAGCGGTTGCCCGCCTCATCCTTATCCCAAATGGTGAGCCGCATCGTGACTTTGAGCGGCGCGGAGTAGGTCGCTCCCTTCTCCTCGCACTCGGTCACTTCGTTCTTCAGTTGCAACCCCACCGGGTCGCCGCACTTGTTGCAGAAATCGGGAGTGTTCGCGTTGTAGGTGCCGCACTTGTGGCACAAAACTTCGCCGGGATGATAGGGATCTGTAATGACTGTCGACCCGCAGTTCCTACAAGTGGTGCGCAGGTGATGCAGTCCCTTAAGGTGGCCGCATTTGCAGGACCAGTCGCCAATCGCGAAGTCGACAAACTCAAGCTGGGAAACATTGCGGAAATCGGTGATCGGAAACACCGACTGAAATACGGCCTGCAGCCCGCCGTCTTCGCGCTCGCTGGGCAGCTTGTCCATCTGCAGGAAGCGGTCATAGGAGCGCTTCTGAACCTCGATCAGGTTCGGAATCTGGATGGTGGCTGGAATCTTGGAAAAATCGAAACGCTTGCGGTGGATATTGTGCTTTGTCATGCTCAGGAACTCCTGCTTTCAGGCAGCCCGGGGCTGCGGTACAGAGCGGAATGAGGGCGCAAAAAGTGGCGCCACAATATTGCTAACGAGACTGCTATGGTTGCAGAAAACGAGCGGTGTACGCGGAAAAAAGACAGTAGCCCCCGCGAGGACAAGCTTGTCCGCGGGCGCCGCCTCCGACGCTTACTCTTGAATAACTTGTAAAATTCCGCGCCAGTTCAAAGGCCTGTTCCGTCCCGCCGCCCGCGGGACCGGCTGCCATACTTTCATTCCAGCGACCCGGTTCCGTTCCGCTTCCTGGGTCTATTTGGAGGATGCGGGTCGCCGTCGCCTCGCAGTGAAGCCAGGGTAAGCGGGTTATTTATTAGATAATAGCACCACTCCCCAGGATTCAGCTACTGTTCGGTCAAATAATTGCGGGCGGGATGTCCGCTGCCCCAGATCCTCCGCTTCGCTCCGGATAACGCCAGCGGGCTCCCGCTCCGCTCACACCCGCTAAACGGTGTTACTTGACTTCGACAGTTGCGCCCGCTTCGGTAAACTTCTTCCTGATGGTCTCGGCTTCGTCCTTCGAGACGCCTTCCTTGATACTCTTGGGAGCGCCGTCCACCAGGTCTTTTGCCTCCTTCAGTCCGAGGCTGGTGACCTCGCGTACTGCCTTGATTACATTGATCTTATTGGCTCCGACTTCCTTCAGAACGACCGTGAACTCGGTCTTTTCTTCAGCCGGGGCCGCCGCGCCCGCCGCCGCACCGCCGGCAACCATCACCGGAGCCGCTGCTGCCGCCGAAACGCCCAGACGCGATTCCAGTTTCTTCACCAGCTCTGCCGCTTCCAGCAACGACAGGCCAACAATCGACTCTTCCAACTGCTGTAGATCCGCCATGTGAATCTCTCCGCTTTATTTAAGATTTACGATTTCGCTATCGCTTTGCCAGGTTTCCAGTGCGACCAGGTCCTCAATTCCAGCGCCAGACAACGCCAGAATTTCAGACCGCGCCACCCCGAGCTTCGCGACAGCCAAATCTTTTTTCGAGCAGCATTGCCGCTCAGAAAATTTTGTAATTTTGCAATCGGGCAATTTTGTAATTTGAAAATCTCCCATTGCGGGTTCAAATTACAAAATTTCAAAATTACCCAATTACCAAATGGAAGCTTAAGCTTCCTTGAACTTTTTCTGCTCCACGCCCTGGCTGACCACCACCGCCAGGTTCCGCCCGACCGCATTCATCGCCGTAACCAGACGCTGCGATGGAGCGTTCAACAGGAACAGCAGCTTCGAGTAAAGCTCGTCCTTCGACGGCATGGTAGCCAGCGACTCGATCTCCTTGACCGTAATCACACGGCCCTCGACCACACCCGCCTTGAAGCTGAATTCCGGGTTGTCCTTGGCATACTTCGCAAGCGCCTTCGCCAGAGCCACCGGATCGCCTTCGGTGTACGCGATCGAGGTCACACCCTGAAGATTCTTCAGCGCTTGCTCGACCTTGGTGCCCTTGCCGGCGCGTTCGGCCAAAGTGTTCTTCACCACCCGATACTTCGCCCCGGTCGGACGCAATGCCTTGCGCAATTCGAAGTCCTGCGTCACCGTCAGCTTGGAATAGGTGGCCACGATCATGCTCGAAGCGTGCTTCAGCTCGCCCCCCAGTTTCTCAACCTGCGCAACTTTCTTAGCTCTAGTAACCGCCATGTCGAAACCCTTTCCGAACTCTTAATATCTCGTGTGGTGACGGGGCTTCGCCCCGTCCCGGCGGGGCAGAGCCCCGCCACCACAGAACCTATGCCTTAGCCGCAACCTCGATCGGAGTTGTGTCCAGCGAGATCCCCGGCCCCATGCTCGAACTCAGGTAGCAGGCCTTGATGTATTTGCCCTTGGCGACCGAAGGCTTCGCCTTGATCACGCTCGAAATCAGCATGGTTGCATTGTCGATCAGCTTGTCGGCCGAGAATGAAATCTTTCCCACCGGCACGTGCACGAGCGCGGTCTTGTCGGTACGGAACTCGACCTTGCCGGCCTTGACTTCCTGCACGGCGCGCGCAACATCCATGGTGACCGTACCCGTCTTTGGATTGGGCATCAAACCCTTAGGTCCGAGAATCTTGCCCAGACGGCCGACCGATTTCATCATGTCGGGCGTGGCGATCAGCGCATCGAAGTCGGTCCAGTTTTCTTTCGTGATCTTCTCGACCATGTCCTCGCCGCCCACAAAATCCGCGCCCGCCGCTTCGGCCTCGCGAACCTTTTCGCCGCTCGCGATCACAAGAACCTTCTTCGACTTGCCCAGTCCGTGGGGAAGCACGACCGTACCCCGCACCATCTGGTCGGCATGCTTCGGATCGACGCCCAGCCGCAACGTCACTTCGACCGTCTCGTCGAATTTCGCGTATTTCACTTTTTGCAGAAGCGGAACCGCTTCCTGCAGCGTGTACGGCCGCGACTCGACTGCCTTCCGCGACTTCTCGATATTCTTTCCTGACTTCTTCATTTCCACCCCAGTCTCTCACCGCCGCTTCGCGCGTCCGAAGAGCCGTGGTATTTGTGACTAACATTAACTGTGTGGTGACGGGGCTTTGCCCCGTCCAAGCGGGGCAAAGCCCCGCTTTCACACGAAAATCTATCCCACCACTTCAATTCCCATCGACCGTGCCGTGCCGCGCACGCTCTTGATGGCGGCATCGACCGACGCCGCGTTCAGATCCGGCATCTTCTGTTTCGCAATATCCTCGACCTGCTTCAGCGTCACCTTGCCGACCTTATCTTTGTTCGGAGCACCCGATCCCTTGGCGATGCCGGCCGCGCGCTTCAGCAATACCGACGCCGGCGGCGTCTTAGTAATAAACGTGAAAGAGCGGTCGCTGTACACCGTGATCACGACCGGAACAATCAACCCTTCGAGTTCTTTCTGCCCGGTGCGGGCATTGAACTGCTTGCAGAACTCCATGATATTGACTTGCGCCTGTCCAAGCGCCGGTCCCACCGGAGGCGCCGGCGTCGCCTTGCCCGCCGCAATCTGCAACTTTACCGATCCTGTAACTTTCTTTGCCATGATGCCTTTCCCGATTCATCATCCTGTAGAGACGGGGCTTGCCCCGTCTCCCGCCGCGGAGACGCGGCAAGCCGCGTCTCTACAATAATCGCTACGCGACTTTCTCCACCTGCCCAAATTCCAATTCCACCGGGGTCGACCGGCCAAAAATCGTGACCATCACTTTCAAAGTCTCGCGATCTTCGTTCACGTCGTCGACCACGCCGGTAAAAGTAGCGAACGGGCCTTCGCCGATGCGAACCATCTCGCCCTTTTCGAATTTGACCTTGAGTTTCGGCTTGTCCCGGCTGTCGGCCACTTTGTAAACGATGTGATTGACTTCTTCTTCCGACAGCGGAGTCGGCTGCTGTCCGGTGCCCACAAATCCGGTAACCCGCGGCGTCGACTTCACCACGTGCCAGACGTGATCGTCCATGTCCATCTCCACCAGCACGTAGCCGGGATAGAACATGCGCTCCGAGGTGTACTTCTTGCCGCCACGGACTTCGGTGACCGACTCGGTCGGAATCAGCACCTTGCCGATTTTGTCCTGCAACCCGAACGCCTGCACGCGCGATTCGAGCGACTCCCTCACCTTGCGCTCGAAGCCCGAATAGGCGTGGATGATGTACCACTTCATATTCGGATTGCGCGGGGGCTCGCTGCCCGGAACTGCTTCCGCAGGCGGTGAAGGCGGTGCCTGCTGGCCTTCCTGGCCAGTCGCAGCGCTTTCGTTCTTTTCTTTATCCGGCATTAAGTCGCTTCTTTCGCTCGCCGCCTAATGGCGCGAGAAATAATGCAGCATCCGTTCCAGACTGTTGCTGATCGCCAGATCCACCAGCCAGAAATAAAACGCAAACAGGAACACGGTAATGATCACCACCGTCGTCGTTCCCTGGACTTCCTTGCGCGAGGGAGACGTGACTTTCTTCATCTCCGTGCGCACGTCGCCGTAAAAGCCCTTGATCCGCTCGGGCCAGGACCTCAGCGTGGTTGCAATCGCGTTCTGTTCTACTGCTGTCGCCATACCTTCCCGCTTTCCTCGACTGCGTCCCTCTCGGGCCTGAACTCTGGCAGGGGCGGAGGGATTCGAACCCCCAAGTTCGGTTTTGGAGACCGACAGTTTAACCGTTGAGCTTACGCCCCTGAAAACAGTTCCCAGTTGCCAGTTCTCAGTTCTCAGTTCTCAGTTCTCAGTAAAACCAAACCACTGGCAACTGGCTGCTGGCAACTGCTACTTAACTTCTTTATGCGGCGTGTGCTTGCGGCACCGGCTGCAGAACTTCTTCAGTTCCAGACGGTCCGGTGTCGTTTTGCGGTTCTTCGTCGTCGAATAGTTCCGCTCTTTGCAATCACCACACTGCAACGTAATGATCTCTCGGGGCATAAAAACTCCTGACTTTAATGTGTAGCGCCGGCCTCTGGCCGGCTGTCGCGTGGGCGTCTCGCCCGCGCCACTCGGGCCGCCGAGACGGCGGCGCTACACGCTACGTAATAATCTCCGCGATCGTGCCCGCGCCCACCGTGTGCCCGCCTTCGCGGATCGCGAACCGCAATCCCTTTTCCATCGCCACCGGCGTGATCAGCTCGATCACCAGGCTCACGTTGTCGCCCGGCATCACCATCTCCGTCCCCGCCGGCAGCTCCGCGATCCCCGTCACGTCCGTCGTCCGCAAATAAAACTGCGGACGATAGCCCTTGAAAAACGGCGTGTGCCGCCCGCCTTCTTCTTTCGTCAGAATGTAAACTTCCGCCTTGAACTTCGTGTGCGGCGTAATCGATCCCGGCTTCGCCAGCACCATCCCGCGCTCCACGTCTTCCTTCGCGATGCCCCGCAGCAGCAACCCGGCGTTGTCGCCCGCCATGCCTTCGTCCAACTGCTTCTTGAACATCTCCACGCCCGTCACCACCGTCTTGCGCGTCTCGCGGAAGCCCACTATCTCCACTTCCTCGCCCACCTTGATCTTCCCGCGCTCGATCCGGCCCGTCACCACCGTGCCCCGCCCCTGAATCGAAAAAATATCCTCGATCGGCATCAGGAACGGCTTCTCCAACTCGCGCGCCGGCTGCGGTACGCTCTTGTCCACCGCCTCCATCAACGCGTCAATCTGCTTCTCCCACTTCTCTTCCCCGTTCAACGCCCCCAGCGCCGACAGCCGGATCACCGGCACGTCGTCGCCCGGGAACTGATAGCTCTTCAACAACTCGCGCACTTCCAGTTCCACCAGATCGAGCAGCTCCGGATCGTCCACCGCATCGCACTTATTCAGCGCTACCACGATGTAAGGAACGCCCACCTGGCGCGCCAGCAGCACGTGCTCCCGCGTCTGCGGCATCGGACCATCCGTCGCCGCAACCACTAAGATCGCCCCGTCCATCTGCGCCGCGCCCGTGATCATGTTCTTGATGTAATCCGCGTGCCCCGGACAATCCACGTGCGCGTAGTGCCGGTTCGCCGTCTCGTACTCCACGTGCGCCGTGGCAATGGTGATGCCACGCGCCTTTTCTTCCGGAGCGTTATCGATCGAATCGAACGACCGGAACACAATCTTCGGGTTGTGCTTCTGCAATACCTTGGTGATCGCCGCCGTCAACGTCGTCTTGCCATGGTCAATGTGACCAATCGTCCCTACGTTGCAGTGCGGCTTTGTCCGCTCAAATTTTTCCTTCGCCATAATTGCCTTGCCTCGCTAATCGATCAGTAGTGATTCAGTAATACTGATACAGCTTGTGAAACTTTGCCCGCAGCGCCACATCGACCTCTTCGATCTTCGAGAGATAAAACTCTCGCATCTGGGCCTGATCCGAAACCGGCAGCGATCCATACAAAGATCGCGCCGTTCCAGCCTTGTCCCCCGCCGCCCGGTCGATCGCACCCGTCGCGAAAACCGCATCCAAGTTTCGAATTCGAATCCTGCAGCGGCCGAGCTCTTTCAAATACTTCGTGACCCGGTCCGCTGCAAACGCTTTCTCCACTGCGGCTTTCAGGTCGCCGAACTCGCGCTCTTTCTCGACCTTGATGGTGCCTTGTTCGAACATCACCGATCACTGTCCCACTGAACACCGAATTCCAAACGCAACGCTCAAACTCTGGAGCGGGAGACGGGGATCGAACCCGCGACCAACAGCTTGGAAGGCTGTGACTCTACCACTGAGTTACTCCCGCCCTCACCGAATCCCTGTAGAGACGCGGCTTGCCGCGTCTTGCTCGCACCCTGAGACGCGGCAAGCCGCATCTCTACCCAATCTTCTGGAGCCGATGATCAGGATTGAACTGATGACCTCTCCCTTACCAAGGGAGTGCTCTACCAACTGAGCTACATCGGCTCACGTAGTTCCCAAAAAAGCTTGTCATCCTGAGCGAAGCGAAGGACCTGCTTTTCCTCCACACCGCCGCGGATTTCTCACCAATCAGTCCGTCGGCTTCCCGCTCTCCGGCTTTTCTTCGATCCGGGTTCGCCAAAAATACAACGCCGCTCGAAACGCGAACAGTCCCAGGATCAGCAGTGTCCCGGTTCGCAGTCTCACGTTTCCGTTGAAGACTCGAATCGGCTCATCCGACAGCGTGGTCCACGCCAAAACGCCCAACACCGCATACGCGATCAAAGCCAGCACGAACTTCTTCTTGATCGTCACACCAGTTCCATGTTTCAAAGTTGCAGGGTTTCAAGGAACTCAATCGTCCTACCTTTTACTTTGAAACCTTCGTTCTTTCGCCACTCTGGTGCACAGGGGAGGATTCGAACCTCCGTACCTCCTGAGAGGGACAGATTTACAGTCTGTTGGCTTTAACCACTCACCCACCTGTGCAAATCCGAAAACACCGCCCGGCCGCGCAAAAAACAACACTGACACTGCTCGGCATTTCTCAGCTCGGGAAACGCAATGCGAGAACTCCCGCCTGACAACTACACTCGCCGGAAAATAACCTGAAGGAGTGCTTTAGAGCCGTGCCGCTAGCGCGCGTCGCCGCGCCAACCTCTTCTGTTTCCGGAATCTTGTTTTTCTGGAGCTGGCGAAGGGAATCGAACCCCCGACCCTCTGATTACAAATCAGATGCTCTACCGACTGAGCTACGCCAGCAGGTGGAAGCAAGTCCCTTCGGGCTCAATACTTCCCTGATCCCTTCCTGAAGTCCGGGACAATTATCTAAGTTATCACAAGGGCAATTCACCTGCAACCGGAAGCCGACTCTGGTAGAGCCTACCCACATCGTATCCCTCTGGCGGCATTGAAGTGTATGAGTGGGAAACGGTGTCGAGAGCTGGAGGATTGCTTATGGGCTCGGTGAGAAAACCCGCAGCCGCCGTCGGGGTGGTGGGAAAGTGGAAATCTCGCGCCCTTTCTTTTTGCGGGATTTCCACTTTTCCACCACCCGCTTTTCTCCCCATTCGCGCCGTACGATGCCTCCAGCATGTCGGCCCCTTACTTCAACTTGGTTCGTGAAATGCGCGACGCTTACAATCATCGCTTGCGTCTGGTGCAGTCGGCGCGACAACGCGGCATCAAGCCCACCGCGCGGCTGTTCGAAACCACCGTCCCCACCGTGCGCAAGTGGCTGCGACGTTATCAGCAGCAAGGTCCGCGCGGTTTGATCGAGCTTTCCCGCGCCCCTCATCACCAGCCCGGCAAGACTCCTGCCGACATCGAGCAACAGGTCGTCGCTCTGCGTCAGCAACTGTTCACCTTCGGAGCGCGCCGCCTTATCCGCGAGTTCGATCTTCCGCTCAGCCATCGCGCCCTGGAACGCATCTGGCGCCAGCACGGTCTGCTCAAAAAACGACAGCGCAAGTATCAACGCAAACAAGACCTCGCCCACATCAAAGCCACTTGGCGCGTCTTTCAGCAGATCTCCGCCGACACCAAGGACCTCGACGATATCCCCCGCTACTGGCCTCAGGCCCAGGCCTTCGATCTGCCGGCCGTCGAGTACACCGCCCGCGAAGTGCGCAGCGGCCTGCTGTTCTGGGCTTTCGCGCAGCGCCGTTCCGCAGCCGCCAGCTCCGTCTTCGCCGCCCGCATTCAGCAGCATCTTGATCGCTGCGGCATCTCGCTGCGCGATCTCGTCTGGCAAACCGACAACGGTTCTGAGTTCATCGGCGGCCATGATCGCAGCGGCCATCCCACGGGCTTCCCCACCGCCTTAGGCGACAGCCAGCATGTCCGCATTCCGCCCGCCGCTCACACGTTCCAAAGCGACGTAGAAACCGTTCACCGTCTCGTCGAAGATGAGTTCTTCGACCTGGAAGCGTTCTCCAGCCGCGGCGACTTCCTTGCCAAGGCCTTTACCTATCAGCTCTACTTCAACCTCGTCCGCCCCAACTCCCACAAACAAAACCTCAGCCCCTGGCAGATCGTCGAGCAGCTCCAACCTCGTTGGCCTCTCCAACTCTGCTTGCTTCCACCTGTCTTCTTGGATTATTACTTGGACCACTCCGGGGGATACGATGTCCCTAGGCACCCCTAACGGAAGCCGACTCCGAATCCTCCCGAACCTCCACTGTGCACCCAGTAGGTTGCCCCCAAACCAAACCATCGGGACCGGGTGCTATCATTAGCAGGCTCACCTTCTGTTCGCAGGGGTTGAGCCGAGTACCCGCCGAAATCGATGCGCATTCGACGCCGCCTCCCCATCCCCCTGGCCGTGTTGCTGATTGTAGCGGCCATAGCGTTGATCGTGACCCTGCGCAAGCACGCTCCGCCAGAAGCGGCCCGCCTGCTCCCGGGCGCGGACGGTTTTTTCTACATCAATCTGGAGTGGGTTCGTAAATTCAACGCCACCAGTCAACTGCCTCCGGTTTCCCGCGAGCCCGAATATCAGAAGTTTGTCGATGAGACGGGCTTTCAGTTCGAGCGCGATCTGGACCAAGCCGCCTTCGCCATCCACTATCCGCAGAACTGGGGGAGCGGCACTGCTGGACCAGTTTCAGAACCACGCTTCTCAGAAGTCTTCGTCGGCAAGATCGACTCCGGCCGGCTCACCACCTACCTCAAGAAGCTGTCTTCTTCAATTGACGATTACCGCGGTTTCGACATCTACAACATCCCCCTTGAAGGGCGCACGGTTCGCGTCGTACTTCTTTCGTATGACAGCGTCGCGGTTTCGAACCATCCCAACCCCAACGTGATTCGCGGCATGCTCGACCGGTCCCGCAAACTGGCTTCGCCCTTTGGCGGACCGTGGTTGCTGCGCAAGTTCTACCGAAAAGTCCCTCTGGCAAGTCTGTCTTTTGCGATTCTGCGCGTGCGGCCCGAAATGAGCACTCTGGGCGGACTGGGCAGTTGGAGCCTCCTGTTTCCAAAGCCCGCGGTGGCCGTGGTTTCCGCACGATATCTCCGCGCTCTCCACCTGCGAGCGGAAGCGTTCACTGACAGTAATGCTGACGCGCAGGCCATTACCGAGAAGACTGCCGCCTTTCTCAGCCTCTTTCACGCCGCTGAAGGCCGCGTCGGCGCGCAGGGCACAGATGCGGATGTAAAAACGTTCTTCGACAGCTTCAAAGTCGAACAGTCCGGAGATCGCGCCATTCTCACTGCCACCGTGCCTCCCGGATTCATCCGGAAGGTTTTGACCGAAGCTCCGCCCGACACCGTGGCGCCCGCCGCACCCACCGCGCCGCCTAATCCGCCGCCCGCCCCGAAGCGGCCACACAAGCCCCGGTCGCGATAACGAACCATTAACCGCAAAGAACACGAAGGAGCACGAAGAAAACCCTCAAGGGATTCACCCCGTTGTGTGACTTCGCGTCCTTGGTGGTTGATGAATTTAGGGCACTCCCTGCATCTCATAGACAGGGTGCAAACTTCTACCCGTCGCTACAATAGAAAGATATGACGAGTTTGCCATTGCCGCTCGCCGCCTTCGTCGCAGGACTGATCTCGTTCCTGTCGCCCTGCGTGCTTCCGCTCGTGCCCGGATACGTTTCCCTGATCTCAGGCGTAGGCGTCGAGCAGCTGAAGCTGAAAGAAGGAGAGCTCTTCCGCAAGGTAATGCTCAATTCCGCCGCGTTCATCATCGGCTTCAGTATCGTCTTCATCACGCTCGGCGCGATCTCGACGGAAGTCGGCCAGATTCTCGCGCAGTACAAATCGCTGCTCGCTCGGATCGCTGGAGTGGTCATCATTCTCTTCGGTCTTCACCTGACCGGCATCTTTCAGATCAAGGCCCTGCTGGCCGACACGCGACTGCATGGCCTCAAAGGCAGTTCGTCCGCCTGGGGCGCGTTTGTCATCGGGTTCGCTTTCGCCTTTGGATGGACGCCGTGCGTCGGTCCGATCCTCGCGGTCGTGCTCGGATTCGCCGCCGCTCAGGACACCGTCTGGAAAGGCATCTTTCTTCTGGCCATCTACTCGGCCGGACTGGCTGTGCCTTTCCTGCTGACTTCGCTCGGCATCGAGCGCTTTCTAAAGTTCTACAACCGCTTCAAATTCCACATGCACGCCGTGGAAGTGGCGAGCGGAGGATTGCTGATCGCATTGGGTATCCTGCTGGTGATGGGCCGCTTCGCGCTCCTCTCCGGCTATTTCTCGTTTTTGAATCGCTTTGCTTTGTAGGCAAGCGCTACTGATTCCTGTAGAGACGGGGCTTGCCCCGTCTCACTCTGCGGCGGCGGGAGACGGGGCAAGCCCCGTCTCTACACGAAAATGTTCTTGACGCGACGCGCCTTCAGTCGCCGGGAAAACCGAGGTCGCCAGTGAAAAGAAATCCTCTGATTCTGTTCTTCGTCGCCGCCATCGTCGCGGCCATGTTATTCGCCGGCATTCGCATGGCCCGCAACAACCGCGCGAACGGTCCCGCCAAGGGACAACTCATCGGCCAGTTGGCGCCTGACTTCGAACTGCCGGCGCTCGACGGCAAGAACCTCAAGCTCTCCGACCTTCGCGGCAAAGCCGTCCTGCTCAATTTCTGGGCGACGTATTGCGGACCCTGCAAGATCGAGATGCCCTGGTTTGTCGAGCTGCAAAAAGAATACGGCCCGCAAGGATTCCAGATCGTCGGCGTTGCCATGGACGACGCCAGCACAGAGGAAATCGCCAAATTCGCGAAGGAAATGGGCGTCAACTACCCCATCCTGCTGGGCAAAGAATCCGTTGGTCAGAGCTACGGCGGCGTCAGCGTGCTGCCCACCACGTTTTTCTTGGATCGCGACGGCAAGCTCATCGCCCGCGAATTCGGCCTGCAGAGCCGCAGCGTCTTCGTCGATCACATCAAAAAGGCCATGAGCCAGGGCCAGGCGGTACAGGCTCGGAAGTAACTACGAACCGCACCTGAACCTGGAGTACTCTGGAGCCAATGAAAATCCTTCTGGCGAGTGCGCTTCTCCTGTTCTCCGCGTGGGCTTGGGCGCAGGACGACCTCGGCCCGCAAGGTCCTGTTGTAAAGATGGCGCCCCCTCCGGTCGTGACCGCCGTGCAGGGCAAACCGGCTACCGTTCCGCTCTCGTTCCGCGTTGCCCGCAGATATCACATCAATTCCAACCACCCGAAGTCAGAGTTCCTGATCCCGTCCGTGCTCAAGGTAGAAGCCACCACCGACATCGTCATCGGCAAAATCACCTACCCCGAAGGCCAGGATATGAGCTTTGCCTTCGCTCCCGACGAGAAGCTCAATGTCTACACTGGAGACTTCAAAGTGGATGTGCTGGTGCGTCCGCTGCGCTCCGTGCAAGTCGGCAAATATATCGTCCGCGGAACTTTAAAATACCAGGCCTGCGATAACTCCGCCTGCTATCCACCAAAACAGTTACCCGTCAGCTTCGATGTGAAGATCGCAAAGGCTCCGCCCACGCCAAGCAAGAACCCCGCCCAAAGTCCGCACGCGCACCACTGACGCCGATTCGCGACTAGTTTTGAAAGGGCATGGCTTCAGCCATGCCGTTAGAACCCGCCACACAGGCGGCTTTAGCCGCCGAGGGTCGCCCGTTCATAGCACCCAAAGGTCTTGCCAGCGAAGGCCTAATCAGGCAACTGTTAAAGCACAACCGACCGCGCCTGATCCAATTGACGCGTCAGCGTGTCAATCTGCGCCTGTAGCAGGTTGCGGATGGAGAGCATCCCCAGCAACCGGCTGTCATCATCGACGATCGGCAAGTGCCGGTAGTGGCGCTCCACCATGGTGGCAAGCGCGTCGCCCGCCGTGGTAGCCCGGGTCGCCATCTCGACTGGCGTCGTCATGATTTCGCGAACGGAAATTTTTCGCGGGTCGTGCTCGCCGAGTGCCAGCCGGAGCAGCACATCTCGTTCCGTAAAAATTCCAGCGACGCGATGGTTCTCGTCAATGACGGCGACCGCTCCCACCTCTCGATCCAGCATCGTCCGGATCGCCCGCTCGGCGGTCGCTTCCACCGGGACCGACGCCGCCTCCAAATCACACATTTCCAGAATGTTCATCGCTCACCTTCCTGGCCCCGCCTGGTTCTTTAATACTTCGTTCTTCCCTACCAGGTCGTTTTTGAATACCTTGCCGTCCTTCATCACAAAGCCGACATTCTCAAGAATTTTGACATTCGCCAAGGGATCGCCGGCAACGGCGACCACATCCGCGTAGGCACCCGGCGCAATCACGCCCAGTCGTCCTTTCATCTCCAGCAGTTCCGCTGCCCGCGAAGTCGCGCTTTGTATCGCCTGCATCGGCGTCATGCCGAATTCGACCATCCGCGGAAACTCTTGCGCGATCGGCTCGGTCCAAGGCATTCCCCCAATGTCAGTCCCGAAAGCAATCTTGACTCCCGCCTTCAACGCCTTGCGGAACGACTCTTCGTGCGCGGAGGCGCGCTTGCGGTCCCGCTGTCCTGCCGGGGTATCGGCCGGCGCCCAGCCATCGTAGTAAATACTCAGCGTCGCGCACAGCCAGGTACCCTGCCGGATCATCTGCGCGATCTGCGCGTCGGTCAGCGCCAGTCCGTGCTCGATCGAGTCGCAGCCGCCATCGAGCGCGCGCTGCAAGCCTTCTCCGCCGTAAGCGTGGCAAGCCACCTTTTTCCCCCAGCCATGAGTTTCGTCAACAATCGCGCGCAGTTCCTCCACCGTCAGCGTCGGCTGCGATACCAGTTCGCCGTTCTTGCCGACCCATGACCGATGCGTCATGTACACCTTGATCCAGTCCGCGCCGTGATCGAGTTGCTCGCGCGCGGCCTTGCGTGCCTCGACCGGTCCGTCGATGATCTGCACGCCCTTCGGCACTTCGATCTCCGGCGCGTAACCCTCCAACGGATATCCCCCGGTCGTCGAGATCGCGCGCGTCGATACAAACAAGCGCGGCCCAGGGATGTATCCGCCTTCAATCGCCTGTTTGATGCCCACGTCGCCATAGCCCGCACCTTCGGTTTCCATGTCGCGCAGCGTGGTGAAGCCCTGTTCGAGGGCGCGCCGCACCGAGACCGTCGCCCGCGCCGCGCGGAATGCCAGCGGATACTTGAGCAACTGAATGTCGTATCCGCCCTCGGCGGGATCCTCGCCTTGCAGAAAAATGTGCGTGTGGGCGTCAATCAGCCCGGGGAGCACCGTGGCCTGCGAAAGGTCGATGAAGGTAGCGCCCGCGGGCAGGTTCGAAGGAACGCCCGCCGCTCCCGCATCGCCGACGTCGGTAATCGTATTTCCGCGAATGATGATGACCTGGTCCCGGCGAGCGGAACCCGACACGCCGTCAATCAGCACTCCCGCCCGGATCACCGTCACCGGCGCGAGCATGGGCGCGCTTTTCTGAGCCCAGCTCACGGAAATCAGCCACACAACACTCAGCAGAACAATCCAACGCTTCACGCGCAACCTCCGGAAAGGCTGGATTGTACTCCTTGGCAAGGTGCGGGAAAACAGTGGTTTGTATCAGCGGTTCGCTTCAGGTTCAACGACGTTGCAAGAACTTCCGCCGGTAGAGACGCGGCAAACCGTGTCTCTACGGAAAATCAGATGCTTCTTTAGGGGCTGGGCATCGGGAATCGACTTTTCCCTCAGACTGTTGCGGCAGGGCAAAATTTCAGACTGAAGCCGTCAGGCGGGAGCGCCAACCCGGCGCGGAATGCGCAGAACGAATCCAGCAGGCTCGACTGCAGTATGATCGCCGTCGCCGTCGCCGAACAGCAACGATGCTCCGGCGGTTTCGAGCACCCGGCTGGCGATCAGCAGCCTCACCCTGCGCAAGGTTAATGTTGCCCCAGTCGGATCGCGCTTCGTCAGAGCACTGGTTGCGCTCGGTTCCCGGTTGCGAAAATCCGGCCCGCGAGAACCCCGTTCGCCTTCCCCCCGCAGTACCGCTCCCGCCGGGCCTTCCCCCAGCAGAAGCATGACTTTACCGCCCACCGGTTGCGCTTCGATCATCGACGCAATCAAATACTGCAAAGCCAGCCGCAGCCGCGACTCCGGCACCGGCACCGTCGCCGTACATGTGCCCACCAGGCACAACTGGACACCGCGCACCGCCGCGATCGAGCACAGTTCTTCGATCACACTCCGCATAGCCGGCGCCAGCGCGGACGAGAAAGCTTCTGGCCCAGGCTGCTCGGCTTCCAGATACTCGCGCATCAACTGGATCATGCCAATAACTTTTTCGGTCTGCTGCAGAGCCACCGAAACGCTCTCCTGCTGCTGCTCCGCGACTTCCTCGAGCGAGAGTTCGAGCGAACAGCGCAAGCTGGTGAGCGGCTGGCTTAACGAGTGCAGCAATTCGCCGAGCACGTCCGGACCGCGCGCCGGCTTCGGAAATGAATGCGGACTCGCGCTCATGCCGATGCCCCTTCCGGCCTCATCTGATACCCCACCCCGCGAACCGTGTGAATCAAGGATGGCGAGAAGCCATCGTCCACCTTGCGCCGCAGGTAGTTGATGTAAACGTCAACCACGTTCGTGGTGGAATCAAAGGTCAGGTTCCAGACGTGTTCGATGATCATCGCCCGGGTCAACCGGCGCCCGGCATTGCGCATCAGGTATTCGAGCAACGCGAATTCCTTGGTCGTCAATTCAATGGGTCGCCCGGCGCGCTCCACTTTGCGTTCCACGCGATCCAGGCAGAGATCGCGGACGGTGAGAACCGATTCCGATGGCAGGTGGCTGCGCCGCAACAACGCCCGCGCGCGCGCCGACAGTTCAAGATATGAAAAAGGCTTCACCAGGTAGTCGTCCGCTCCCGCATCCAGACACTGCACGCGGTCTTCGACCCGGCTGCGCGCAGTGAGAATCATCACCGGCAAGTTCGCCTTTCGCTGCCGCAAACTTTTCAGAACCGACAACCCGTCAACCCCCGGCAGGTTCAGGTCAAGCACCACCAGATCGTAGTCAAACTCCATCGCCATCGCTCGGCCCCGGTTCCCCTCGTTGGCAACATCCACCGCATGATGTTCCGCTTCCAGCCCCTTCCGGAGAAACCTGGAAAGTGCCGCATCGTCTTCCACAATAAGAATTCTCATGAGCTTCTTCCAAGTCGGCTGACTCTGATCCGATTCTCATTCTCGACGCACTCGCCCCAGCACACAAGATAACCAGCCCGTACAAAAGGACGTACTTCCGCGAGTGAAACAGAAAGTTGCAAAACGGGTAGGCTTGTGTGGGGACGGGTGCCGCGCCCGTCCAGGCCGAGCGTAGCTTGGCCCCGCCTCGAGCGCTGTCACCATTCACGACGAGCAGGATCTTCGGGCGCGTCGGAAGTACCTGAACACGAATGCGCCTTCACAGGCTGCGGAAAAACTCTGATTCGGGCGGATCTGGGGAAGGGCACGACTTCAGAGGCTGCGGAAAAATGAACCAAGGTAGTAATTTCAGGGCTTTTTGAGTCAAAAATACTCCTGTAAGCTGTTGAATCTTGGTTCGAGAAAATGCTCGGATTACTAACTTGAGTCATTTTTCCGCAGCCTCTTCAGTCGTGCCGTTAAGTCGCTGAAAATATGTCCGCGCCTGAGGTGTGCTTCTTTCGCCCCCGACTAGTTTTTTCGCAGCCTCTTCAATCCCTGGATCTCTACGCGCCCAGCGCCGACCGAATCGACCCAACGATCGATTCCGCAAGCCGATCCATCTGTTCCTTCGACTCCGCTTCAATCATCACCCGCGCCAGCGCCTCGGTGCCGGAGTAGCGCACCACCACTCGGCCATTGCCGTCCAGTTCCCGCTCCGCCGCCGCAATCGCCGCTTGCACCGCCGGAATCTGCGCGAAGGGAGTTTTCTTTCGGACCCGCACATTCCGGATCGTCTGCGGAAACACCTTCAGATCGCCCACCAGATCGGCCAGCGGCTTGCCCGTCCGAACCATGATCTCCAGCACCCGGAGCGCGGTGAGCAGTCCGTCGCCGGTGGTCGCCTCCCCATCGCGAAACAGTATGTGGCCCGACTGTTCGCCGCCCAGCGTAGCTCCCACGCGCTGCATTTCTTCGAGCACATACTTATCGCCGACATTGGCGCGCACCATCCGAATGCCAGATCGCTGGAGCGCCAACTCCAATCCCATATTCGACATGGTCGTCGCCACCACGGTGGCATTGGCGAGCGCGCCCCGCGATTGCATTTCACGCGCCGCCAGCAGCAGAACCGCGTCCCCATTTACCACTCGCCCATTGGCATCGCAGAAAAGCGCGCGGTCCGCATCGCCATCAAAAGTAACTCCGACATCGAAACCTCCCTGGTTTTCGGCGTCAAAGTTTTCGGCGGCAACGTTGCCGGCGGCAAGGCTCTCCGAGACAAAGCGCGCCACCATTCCCGGGTGCAGCGCGCCGCAATTCTCGTTGATGTTCTGGCCATCCGGCGCAGAGTGCAGAAAAATCGTGCTGATCTTGAGCGCGCGGAATAACTGCGGAGCTTCCGCGGACGCCGCTCCATTTGCGCAATCGACCGCCACGCGAAGCCGGCTCAAGTCGGCGGAAACACTGCCCGCGAGCCAGCAAACGTAAGCGTGGCGCAAGCCTTCCTCACCGGGAAGGCTTGAAACCTCTGGAGTGCAATCCGGCGCCGGAACCGCGTCCGAATCCTGCAGTAGCGCAAAAATCTCTTTTTCAATCGCCAGTTCACGTGCGTCCGGCAGCTTGTATCCATCGCCGGAAAAAATTTTGATGCCGTTATCGGTCCACGGATTGTGCGAAGCCGAGATCACAACACCGGCATCGAACCCCTGCGAGCGCGCCAGGAACGCGACGCCCGGTGTGGTGATCACGCCAGCGCTGCGCGTTTCCACACCCACCGACGCCAGCCCTTGCAGAAGTCGGTCGGCGATCCAACGGCTTGAGACGCGCGTGTCCTGTCCAATCACCACCCGCGCCTTGGCATTCACGCGCACCAGATCGTGCCCCAGCGCCCGCCCAATCCAATAAACATTTTCGCGCGTCAGCGGGAACTCTCCTGCCACACCACGAATCCCGTCAGTACCAAAAAGTTGTCTGGTTTGCGTCATGAATCAGTCGCTAGTCGTCCGTCTTTGGTCGTTCGCGGTTCCGTCGTCCGATTAAAATTCGCGAACGACTATCGACCAACGACCACCGACTGTCCTACTTTTTCTCGTCTCCCGCGCGTTCCATGATAACCGTCACGCGAATCGGGGTGGGGTGCACAACTTGGATCAGAGGATCCGGCACATAGGCCTGTGTCACAAAAGCAGCCCGCGTCATGGCTCCGCTGACGTCTACCGGATCGGTGATGGCGGCCTCCACCGCTTCGACGCGGCGGCTAGGTCCGGTGATCATGATAGTCGGCGGATCGGCGATCACCTGTTTCACTCGCATGCCCCTCGCAAAATTTCCGGTCACACGCGGTCGAACCTCGACCGCGCGGGTCGCGCGATTATCGAAGGAGAGGTGAAACTGACCCGGTATGATCTGCACGACTTCCAGATCCTGCGGCACATGAACCTGCCGGCCGGTCAAATCGAAAGTCCGTTCTCCCGGGCGGACGCTGGCCAGATCAATCTCCGCGCGCACATCCGTAACCTGCAGGCGATGAATCACACGTTCCGGTCCCCGTACCCGGATCTGCGCCTCGGTGAAGCTGGCGGAATCGATCTCCAGACTCTCGGGAAGATTATGGAACTCGATCGGAACCTTCATTTCGACTTCAGCGATGGGATCGCGCGCCACCACCAGCCACAGTCCGATGGCGAGCAAAAGGGAAAGTATCTTGAGCCCGATATTCTGCGTGAACACCCGCTGCACAGAACTCGGCATCGTCAGTTGTCCCTTCCTGCATCCTGCTTGCGGGAGAGCTGCGAACTGGGCGGCTCCTCTTCGATAAAGCTTTCCTCCACCGGACTCGGCAGCGTCGGCGCGGGAGCGTAACGGCGCAGCAGAGCGCTCAGCCGCTCGCGCAGACGTTCCACCGTCAACTCGCGCTCGATGCTCCCCGCCACTGCCATGCTGATCGTGCCCGTCTCTTCCGAAATGATGACGGCAACCGCGTCGGTTTCTTCCGTGATCCCAATCCCCGCGCGATGACGCGTCCCTAGTTGAGTCGAGAGCACAGGGTTCATCGACAGCGGCAGGAAACAAGCGGCGGCCGCGATGCGATCTCGCTGCACAATCACGGCGCCGTCATGCAAGGGAGCGCTCGGACGAAACACCGTGGCCAGCAGGTCGTATGACAGCCTGGCATCGAGCGACACGCCGCTTTCGATGTAGGTGCGAAGCCCAATCTCGCGCTCGATCACAATCAGCGCGCCCGTCTGATTTTGCGAAAAAAGATTGGCCGCCAAAACAATGTCGTCGTAAACGTCGGCCACCGAACTCGAAGACCGCATCAGCGAAATGCGGCTCCCAAGGTTTGCCAGCGCGTGCCGGATCTCCGACTGAAAGACGACGATCAGCGCGAACACAACGTACGGCAGCAGCGTGCTCAGCAGCCAGTTCAGCGTGCGCAATTCTCCCAGCCGCGCAAAATAAAAAGCCAGCCCCAGCGTCGCCACCCCGACCAGCATCGGCGCCGCCCGCGTGCCCCGTACCAGCACCAGAAACTGGTAGATCAGGATCGCGACCAGCACGATATCCACGATCGAGATAACCGAGATGTGGGACCAGCCCAGCGACGGTGTCACGCCACCCTCACGTCGAAAGTTGAATTGGCCTTCATTCTAATGCAGCCCCGCCAGATTCCCGCCGGATTATGGTTCGCTGCGCTCGGTCGCGGTCACACGGACGCGAACCCGTCCCCGAGACAAGCGTGCTGACAGCTCATCTCCAGGTTCGAGTCGCGCCGCATCTTTCACCAGTTGGCCTTTCGCATCGAACACCAGCGCGTATCCGCGATTCAAAATCGCGACCGGCGAAAGCGCCTCCAGGCTTGCGGTCTGGCGATCCAGCGCCCCGCGGCTCTCCAGCAACTGCGTGTGCGTGGCGGCGGCCAGGTTCGCAACTTGAGCCTCCAGTCGCTGCCGCACAGCAGCCAGATGGCGTCGCGCGTCATAGTGCCGGACTGCCGCGGAAACATTCTCCCAGCGCCGATGACATCGCTCCAATAGTTGCCCTTCCGCCTTTTCCAGCCGGAAGCGCTGTTCATCCAGCTTCTGCTGCCGCCGGTGGATGCCGTCCATCATGCGCGCAAACGCCCCGTGCTGCGCGTGTTCGGTCAGTTCCTGACGCGCCATCAGCAGCCGGTATCGCACCGCGCGCTCCAGCCGCCGGTTCAACTCCTCCGCCTGCGCTTCGATCTCCTGTCGCGACCGGATCACCAGTTCCGCCGCCGCCGACGGCGTAGGTGCCCGCAGATCGGCGACAAGATCCACGATCGTGAAATCCGTCTCGTGCCCAATGGCCGAGATCACCGGAATCTTCGAGTCAGCGACCGCCCGCGCCAGACCCTCATGGTTAAACGCGGCCAAGTCTTCGGCCGAGCCTCCGCCGCGCGCGATGATGATGACCTCGACCGCACCTTTGCGACGCAATTCCTGATGAAAGTGCCGCAGCCCAGCCATCACCTCGCCCGGCGCTGCGTCTCCCTGCACCTGCGCGGGATAGATCAGCACATTCGCCGAGTGATGACGCCGAGCCAGAATGTTCAGGATGTCCCGCAGCGCTGCCCCCTGCGGAGAAGTGATAATGCCAATTCGCTGCGGCAGGGGCGGGATCGGTTTTTTTCGCGACGCCTCAAACAATCCTTCTGCCTGCAATCGCGCCTTCAATTGTTCGAACGCCAACTGCAGCGCGCCCGCGCCCTTCGGCTCCATGAATTCGGCGGAGATTTGCAGCTCCCCGCGATCTTCATACACGGTGATGCGCCCGCGAACCGTGACATGCAATCCGTTCTCCGGGCGAAACCGCAGCAGTTTTGCCGACGAGCGGAACATCACCACCCGAATCTGCGCGCTCTCTTCCTTCAGCGTGAAATACAAATGGCCGGAATCGGGAATGCGCAGATTAGAAATCTCGCCTTCCACCCAACAGTCGGAATACTCGCGCTCGATGTGCGACCGGACCGCAGAGACCAGCGCCCGAACCGTCCAGACGCGCCGCTCCGGAGGACGAAACTGGAACCCGAGTTGGTCGGCCGTGTCCATAAGGTTTCACCCAAGAAGTTCAGGCGCGAATTTCTTCGGCCACCTTGACCGGCACGATCCGCGCGACGCGAGCCATGACCTTCTTGTTTTGTTCAGACTTTTTCAGGTCGTAGGCGGCCTGCAATCTCATCCATACGTCCGGCGAGCCGCCAAACAGCCGCGCCACCTTCAGGCACATCACGGCAGACAGTGGCTTGCGCCCCCCCAGAATGCCGTGCAGCATCTGACGCGATACGCCCAGAGCTTTGGCCGCAGCCGTCACGGACAGGCCGACCGATGGCAGGATATCTTCCTTGATAATTTCGCCCGGATGGACGGGCGGCAGACCGTTCTTTCTCTCCATAACATCCCCCTAGTGGTAGTCCTCAAAATCGGCATCCACAGCGTTCTCGCCCGACCAGCCGAAAGTGATGCGGTAATTCCCGCTCACGCGCAGCGACCAGCGTTTCGGACTACCCTGCAATCGGTGAAAACGAAAGCCTGCGATGTTCAGGTCCTCCGGCCGCTCCGCCACTTCCAGCAATTGCAGGATACGCATGCACTTCCTGATGTGATCGGCGCCGATCCGGCGTGTCTTGCCGATGCGGTGGATCTCTTCAAGCCCTTTATGCCGGAAGCCGCCGATCATTTCTTTCAGTGTAAATTGGATAGTTGACATCTGTCAACTAAATAGTTGTCTGTTTGGAATCAGCTCACAAAATGCGGGGGTTGCGTAGTGTCCCCGAAGACGCGCGGGGTGCTGCACTACAGCTTCAGCCGCCCAATCAGGAAGAGAACAATAGAAAGCACGACACTAATCAGGATGGAACTTGCCAGCGGAAAATAAAAAGTAGTGTTCTTCCCCCGATACACGATGTCTCCCGGCAACCGTCCAAGCGGCAACCCCGTGCGCCCCAGCAGCATGACGATGCCCCCGATCACCACCAAAGCCACGCCGAGGATCACCAGCAGCCGTCCCATCTCTGCCATAGTTCGAGTCTAACCCAACGGATTCTTGAACTGCGTGCGGGCGATCTGCAGGTACTCTCCCACACGGTAGTTACTCTAGACCTACTAAGAATATGCAGTAAGGAGATTGAAGAACTGAAAGGAGCCGTGACCCTCCAGCGTCGATACGAACTGTCCACAAAGGAATGGCCAAACTGCTTGAATACCGAGTGGAGTCGAGTATCGCCAGCGGATCCTCGGAAAGCGTGGGCGAGCTTCCTGCGTGCTTATGGAATCTCGGAACAATATACGTACAAGCCCGTTGATTGATCGTCCGACGCTGCCGCAAGATCACGATTTCACCAATAACTCTCGATGACTTGTCTATGCGACGAGTACGTGTATTCTGAATTCCGCGGCAAGATTGAACGATGAAGATTCTGCAAACCCCCCGCCTCCTGCTGCGCGAGTTTACCCCGCAAGACGCCGACGCCCTCGCCTTAGTCCTCTCCGATCCCGAAACCATGCGTTATTACCCCGCACCCTTTGATCGCGCCGGAGTCGAGCAATGGATTGAACGCAACCGCCAACGCTACCAGAACGACGGCGTCGGCCTCTGGGCCGTGCTCCTGAGGCCGACCCCGTGTAGCGCGGACACTCCTGTCCGCGCGGGCAGCGCTGGCGCCGCCGGCACGCGGACAGGAGTGTCCGCGCTACACAAGCTGATCGGCGATTGCGGCATCATCCGCCAGCAGGTCGAAGGCGAGCGCCTCTACGAAATCGGATACCACCTGCGCCGCGACTTCTGGGGCCGGGGTCTGGCCACCGAAGCCGCCATCGCCTGCCGCGACTGGGCCTTCGCGCACCTCAAAACCGATCGCTTGATTTCCCTGATTCGCCCCGAGAATCTGCCCTCACGCCGCGTCGCCGAGCGCACCGGCATGACCATCTGGAAAGAAGTGAACTGGCGGGGCCTCGTCCACCACGTCTATTCCATCGAGAAAGGGAAAGCACAAGCGTCGGCGCTGTGCCAGTGATCGGGCCCCAATTAATAATTTGTCATCCCGAGCGAAGCGAGAGATCTGCATTTTGCGGCGAACTGCAGATCCCTCGCTTCGCTCGGGATGACAATTCATGAAAGGCGTCGGTCGTGAGCCGCTCCGGGCCCGACTTTCAGCGACGATCCCTACACCAGATCCTCCACCTTCAACTCTCCCACTCCGCCCTTCCATGCCTTGCGAAACTCCTGTTCCACAAACCAGGCATCAGAATTTCTATCCTGCGCCTTCAACGCCCGGTGCAAACCAAACAACGACCGTGGATTTCGAGGATTCTTCGCCAAGTCATCCCGGAACACCTGCTCCGCCCCTTTGGCATCCCCACTCGTCAGCAACACGCCGCCCAGCGACTCCCGCACCGGGAAGAACCAATCCGGAGGCTCTCCATATCGGAGCGTGTCCTGCACCGCCACGGCCTCGCGCAGCATCCCCGCCGCGGCAGCGTTATCTTTCTTGGCCAAGGCCACCTGCGCTCCCAGAACGTTCTCCGCAATCTTTAGAATGTCCTTGGTCTTGTTGTTAATGGGCATATTGAAGATTGCATCCGGCGGCGTCGCTTTCTCGGCCTCAGCCACGATCTTGTATTCCGCTTCCGCTTCGCTGATCTTGCCTTTTCCCGCCAGTGCCATCCCGCGCGCAAAGTGCCAGAAGCCAACCGTCGTCTTCATCTCCGCATCGGGCGGCTTCATTGCCAGAATTGCGTCCCACTTGTGGAAACGCACATTCACAGCCATGGGGATCGTCATGAATCCTTCGAGCGGCGGCATGTCCTTGACGGCCGGCCCCACATGGGCGGCGAGCATTTCCGCAGCCTTGCGCGATTCCGGGTAGTCTCCCGTCATCGCCGAGCACATCGCGATGAAATGCAGATTGTGGCTGTAGTACATCATCGGATAAATGCCCTGCACCCCGCTTCTCTGGATGTACGCTCGATCGACCGCCGCCGCTTCCTCGTTGGTTTTCACCGCCGCCGCGTAGTCTCCCGTGCGGATGTAAACGTGCGCCGGCATATGCACGATGTGTCCCGCAGCCGGCGCCAGCGCAGCCAGGCGGTTTGCCGCAGCCAAAGCCCGCTCCGGAGAATTCGACGCTTCGACAGCGTGGATGTAGTAATGGAGCGCACCCAGGTGATTGGGATCGCGTTTAATCACCGATTCCAGGGTTGCGACGACCTCCTCCGTGCCTTCCTCGGGCGTCCCGTCAAGATGCCACAGTCCCCACGGATGCAGGTCCATCCCCGATTCTGCGAACAACGTCGCCGCATCAGGATCGTCAGGATATTTCTTCACCACTTCCCGCATCGCGTCGCGATACTCTTCCGCCGCCTTCCGCAGGTCGGACCTCGGATCCGCCGGAAATCGCTTCGCCATCGCGAAAATGTAGCCGCGTTCGGCCTCGGAGGCATTGCTACTCAGGTCCACCGCCTTCTGAATCGCCTCGTGCGCCTGCTTCAAGCGGTCTTCGCTCGCCGGATCGTTGTAGTTCGGCCCCACCGCCTCCGCAATTCCCCAGTAAGACATCGCCAGCTTCGGATCCAGTTCCGCCGCTTGCTGAAACGAGCGCGCCGCCTCGTCATGGTTGAACGCGTAAATCAGGCGCAGTCCCTGATCGAAGAACCCCTGTGCTCCCGCGTTCCTGGTCGAGACCGGATGATGCAAGTCGCCCAGGCCCGTCATCATCGTGACCGGCTTCGTCGTTTCCATGGCGTGACCCTGAGCGGCGGCACTGATCGGGAGACTAAGAAAGATCGCGAGGAGGACAAGTTTCAAAGTTTCAAGATTGCAAGGTTTCAAAGTCAGCAGTTTCATGCAGACCTCCTGAAGATGTGCCCACCGGACATCAAGCGTGATGAAAAACGAACACCCCACTAACTGTGCGCGCAAGCATAGTGCAGATTTGGCCACAAAAGCAACCACATGCTGACCGCATCCTGCTAACCTCGGCACGTGGAAGCGGGGGCCTGCGCTAAACTCAAAGCAGAGCTAGCCGGACGCATGCACAAAGCCACCATTCTGTTCAATCCCAACTCTGGCCGCCGTGGAAGAAAGCGCGACCGGGAACTGAACCATGCCATTGGCATCCTCCAGTCGGCCGGCATTCACACCGAACTTACAGTTTGCCGCTCCAGCCAGGAAGCGACCGACAACGCCCGCTGTGCGGTGGCGGACGGCAGTGACACCGTCGTTGCCTGCGGAGGAGATGGCACGATCCACGATGTGATTCAGGGATTGGCTGGCACGCCCGTCGCGCTCGCCATTCTCCCGTTCGGCACCGCCAATGCTCTCGCCCACGACCTCGGAATCCCGTTCCGCCCCAGCGCCGCGGCCCAAGCCGCTGTCGACGGCAGGGTCCGCCGCATCCCTCTCGGCCGAATTGAGTACGAGGATTTCAACGGCAAAGCCGCCGCGCGCTATTTCACCGTCGCCGCCGGAATCGGCGTAGACGCGCACCTATTCTACAAACTAACTCCAGAACTCAAGAATCGCTCGGGCATGACGGCCTACTACCTCAAAGCCTGGCAGTTGTGGGCGACACATCGCATGAGAAGGTTCGAGGTCGAGTATGCCAACGGAAACGGCTTCCGCCAGCGCGTCTCGCTGACTGAGCTCTTGGCGGTAAGAATCCGCTTTTTCGGAAACATCCTGCGCGAACTGGTTCCTGGAGCTTCGCTCGATTGTCGCGACCTGCGCGCCGTCATGTGCCGCACCGCCAGCCGCAATGCATATCTACAGTATGTGGCTGGGGCGCTGCTCGGCCGGCAACGGAATATCAACGGCATCGACCTGGTCAGTTGCTCGGAGGTCGTCTGTCATTTGCCGGAAAACAGCGGCGGTCAGAGTGACGACCGAAGCGACGACCGCGTCTATGTCGAGGCCGACGGCGAACTGCTAGGCCGCTTGCCCGCCCGCATGACGATGGTTCCCGATGCGCTGTCCCTGATCGTCCCCGCATGACCCTGACGGGCTTGTGTGGGGACGGGCGCCCTCGCCCGTCCAAGCCGAGCACAGCTCGCCCTCGCCCCCAGCGCCCGGGGTGGTGATACCTTTTACTCGTAACCAGACTGTTGCAGTGGCGCACACGCCGTCGGCGTCCAATTTAGCTTCACCTGTGGAGAGCCTTTGGAACCAGTCACTCATTTCCTATTCGGCGCCGCCATGGGCCGCGCCGGACACAACCGCAAGACCGCGCTGGCAACCGCCACCTTAACCCTGGCTGCCGAAGCCCCCGACCTCGACGTCCTCAGCCGCTTCGGCGGCTCCGCGTTCGGATTAAACCATCACCGCGGCTTCACTCATTCTTTCCTGGGCGTGCCGCTGGTGGCCGCCGTGGTTGTTGCATTCATGTACCTCCTCTGGCGCCTGCGCGGCCGCAAAACCCGCAATCCCAACCTTCCCCCGCGCTGGGGATTGCTCTTCGCCTACGCCTGCCTCGCCGGCCTCAGCCACATTCTCCTCGACTTCACCACCAACTACGGAGTGCGTCCCTTCTGGCCGTTCTCCGAACGCTGGATTTCCTGGGACATCGTCTTCATCGTCGAGCCTGTCCTTCTGGTCATTCTCACGCTGGGCCTGATTCTCCCCGCCTTGTTTTCGCTCATCAACGAAGAGATCGGCGTCCGCCGCCAAGGCTCGCACGCCAACCCACCCGGAAGACTAGCCGCGACTCTCGCTCTGCTCGCCGTATTCGCGTACTGGGGAGTCCGCGATTTCGAGCATCGCCGCGCCGTAGCCGCGCTCCAGTCGCGCAATTACCGGGGAGCCGACCCGATTCTAGTTTCCGCCTACCCCTACTGGGTCAATCCGTTCCGCTGGTACGGAGTAGTAGAAACGCCCACTTTCTTCGCCACCATGGACGTAGATTCGCTCTCCCCCGAGGTCGATCCCGAATCCCAAATGCAGGTTCGCTACAAGCCCGAAGAAACGCCCGTCACCCTAGCCGCGAAGAAAACCTATCTCGGACGCGTGTACCTGAGTTGGGCCCAGTACCCGGTAACCGAAACCGAAGAGCTGGAGAATGATCCCGCGATCGTCGCCGCGAACACCCCGATCGGCAACGCCCGCGCCGCCTACGCCGTCCGCTTCCGCGACCTCCGCTACGACTATCCTGGACGCGATGCCCGCGCCATGCTCGGGGCGACGGTCTTCCTGACCCGCGATCTCCAAGTGGTCGAGGAACGCTTCGGCATGGAGAGCCGCCATCAGGGCAGAAATAGGGAATAAGTCAAACGTCACTTCTGGGGAGACAACACACCCGTCTCTGGAGGCAACAGACCCGTCTGCCGCATCACCTCCAACATGTCGAACACGTTCCACTCTTCACAAATCTTGCCGTCTTTGAAGCGGAAGATCGTCACCCCGTCAGCCGCGATCTTCTTGCCCGTTGCCGGAAACCCCATCCCTGCCTGGGTGTTCGTCCCACTCACAGTAAAATGCACGGCTACCAGATCCCTCTCTGCGACCATCCGGTTCACCCTGAAGCTCATGTCCGGCACAGCCTTGCGTTCTCCCCGGGCATAGGCCAGATCCTCCTCAAGTGTGAAAGTGCGGTCGCCGCTATGGCCCACAAAATCCTTAGAATGAAACTCCCCGTACTTGTCGAGTTGCCCCTGGCTGAGCACCTCCTCGAAAAAGCTTCGGGCAATCGCCTTGTTTCTCTCCTGCTCGCTGGCGGACCGAGCCAGACCCGGCAGGCTGATCGCAAACAGCAAAAGCAACACCGGACCTTTGCGCATATCGTTCTCCTTTGCAGTGAAACCTCATGGCTGGGGTTCACAAATTTCATAATTAACGTAACATATGTTACATTAATTCGCAAGGAGTTTCCCCATGGCAAGACCTCCCAATCCCGGCATCCGCGAACGGCTCCGCAACCAGGCTGTCGATTATGTGCTCTCTTACGGAGTCGGGGACCTGGCCCTTCGCCCCCTGGCAAAAGCCCTGAAGACCAACGCTCGGATGCTGGTCTACCACTTCGGCTCGCGGGAAGGATTGATGCGCGAGATCCTAGCGGGTCTGCGGGAACGTGGAGATACGCACATAAGGGCCTGGTTCCAGGCCGGGAAGAATCCGCGCACGCTATCCGAGTTTCTGCGCTGGTACTGGCAGCGAATGAGCGCGCCTCGGGCGCAGCCCGCAGTACGCCTGATCTTCGAGCTGTACGCACTGGCGCTTCGAAACCCGCGGGACTACCCCGGCGTCCTCGAAGCTCCGCTGGCCTACTGGCAGAAACTCACCAGGAAGGCCGGTCTCCGATCGGAATTCGAGACTGCCGAGGCGACTCTGCTCCTGGCCGCCACTCGGGGCCTGCTCCTCGATCTCTGCGCCACCGGAGATCGGGCCCGTGTCGGACGGGCTATGCAATTGCTGGCTCAGTTTGTCGAATCGCGTTACGAGCATAAACCCGCCGGGAAGGCAAAACGAACAGCCTAATCGATACCCGACGAACTGGTATGAACACGGCACACCCTGGGAGCGAGTTAGCGGAGTCGCTTGACCGGCGGCATCCGCTCGCGCAACAATTCTGAATAGCTCTCACGAGGTGATTATGTTGGCATATCTGTTTGTGCTTTTGGCGGTCGCGGTTCGCTTCATGCCCCATCCGCTGGCCTTTACGCCGGTAGCAGCGGCGCTGCTCTATTTTGGCGCGCGCGGTTCCAGACGCCAGCTCTGGGTGCCCTTGGCGTTGCTCGCCGCCTCTGACGTAATCCTCACCAAGTTCGTCTACTTGTATCCGCTCACCTGGGACCATTTCGTGACCTGGGCGTGGTATGCGGCGATTCTCTTGCTCGGCACCCGGCTGCGCGAAAACACCAACTGGTTGCGGGTCGCCGGAGCCGCGCTCGCCAGTTCCGTCTCTTTTTTCGTGGTCAGTAACTTCGCCGTCTGGGCATGCTGGAACATGTATCCCAAGACCCTGTCCGGTCTCGTGACCTGCTACGCCGCCGGCCTGCCGTTCTTCCGCCGTGGACTCGCTGGCGATATGCTCTTCACCGCAATCATGTTCGGCGTGCCCGCACTCGCCGCCGCCCTAGCCCGCAAACCCCAAGGAGCCGCAACCGCCTAGCTCGTGTGGTGACGGGGCTTTGCCCCGTCCAAGCCGAGCGCAGCTCGACCCCAGTTCCGAGCGCTATCAGCTCGCTGAATCATTCTTATTAAAATTGTCATCCCGACTTATTAAAATTGTCATCCCGAGCGAAGCGAGGGATCTGCAGTTTGCCGGCGATCGAGGTTACTCTGCCGCTTCGCCCTCCGCCAGGCGAGCCATCCCACCACCAGCGCTCCCACTCCCACCAGAATCCACACGATGTGGTGCGCGAAAAGGTTCCCCGTTAGCGTCACAACCTGCGGACCGAACCAGAGCGTCAGCAGCGCCTCAATCAGAAAGCGCACGAACCGTCCGGCAAAAATCGCCAGCAGAAAATGGGCGAAGTTCATCTCAAACGCCGCCGCCGCCAGCACCACAATCTTGAACGGAGTGGGCGGCGGCAACATCGCCGGAAACATCAGCGCCCAGAATTCATGTCGATCGAAGGATTCGTGAATCTTCTCGAACCGCTCCGCTGAAAGCCGCTTGCGCAACAGCACCTCGCCACCCGTATACCCGATGACGTAGAGAACGATGCTTCCGAGCGCCGACCCGGCCGAGGCCAGCAGCACATACATCAGGAACCGCGAGCGATCGTGGTAAACATAGCTCACGAAAATCGCGTCGAGCGGCAAACCCATAAACGAGCCATCCACCGCCGCAAACGCAAGCATCCCCCATGGCCCCAGAGGCGCAAGAACGTGCTTGATCCACTCCCCGTAAGCGTGGACAAAATGTTTGATCTTGTTCAAGTAAGTAAGTTTACGCGAGAGCGAAGTGCAGTCGTTGGTCGTTAGTCGTCGGTCGTTGGCAAAACATGTTCTGCGAACTGCGGATGCGAACCGGGGCGGCTCGCTGACGACTAACGACCATCGACTAACGACTGCTGGTTTAGCCAGCGACCAACGACTGACTACTCATGCCCCGTCCGGCCCGCAATCAACTCCAACGCATGCGGCAGCAAATCAATCACCGCCTCCAGCGACTCGACCGCTCCCGCCGGGCTGCCCGGAAGATTCAGGATCAGGCTCGTTCCCCGAACACCGCACACCGCGCGGCTCAGCGCCGCGAAGCGCGTCTTGCGCACTCCCTGCAATCGCATCTGCTCCGCGATCCCATCCACCAGTCGCTCGCACACCGCGCCCGTCGCTTCCGGCGTCACGTCGCGCGGAGCGATTCCCGTCCCGCCCGTGGTCACCACCAGCCGAGCCGACCGGCAGAACTCAATCAGTTTTTCCTGAATCGCGGCGCGCTCGTCGGCAACTACGCTGCGCAACACCACTTGAAAATTGCGCCGCCCCAGCGCTTCCGCCACCGCCGGACCGGACAGATCCACCTTTTCGCCGCGCGAACACGAATCGCTAACCGTCAGCACCGCCGCCCGCGTGCGATCAGGTGTCGAGGAGGACATCTTCACCCTCAGCCGCTGCGTCCCGCTGCGCCTCGTCCAGCAGCCGCAATCCTTCCATCAGCAGGCCCTGCGTATTCAGTGTCGTCGTTTCCTGCGCCGACTTTCCCTTGAAATCGATCTGGAAGTTTCCTTCCGTCCAGCGCAGCACTTTGAAAACCGCTTCGTCTCCCGTAATCGGGCCATACGCCGCGTGCTTGGCCTGCCCCTGGCTGAAATAGATCTCGCATTTGTCGTCGCCGTTGGTCATCGTCAGCAGGCAACTCTTGCGCCCCATCTCCAGCGATTGCACCAGGTCAATCACGTTCATCTGCGACAGGCTGCCGCGCAACACGCCGTCAGTTGACGCCGCCTTGCTCAGTTTCTCCAGCGCGATCCGGTCCACCACGCGCTTGATTTTGTGGGTGGCATCTTTCAGGAAGAACGGTTTTTCCAGATAGTCTTCGATCGGGTCCTGCATCGACAATCGTTCGCTGATGTCGGCCTTGCTGGCCATCAGGATCACCGCGATGCTGGCAGTCGCCGGCCTGCTTTTCAGTTTCTCCAGCAACTGCCGCCCATCCATACCCGGCATGCGGTAGTCGCATATCATCACGTCCGGGAGGTCATCGACTGCCTTCAACAACGCATCGGCTGCGTCGGTCGCGACCGTGACCTCGCCCATCGCCGAGAGCGCCTGCTGCAGCATCCCCAGCACCATCGGATTGTCGTCCACCAGCAGGATTTTGACGTTGCTCGCCATAACTTCGTATCAGGGCATCGCTTTAGCGATGCCCAGTCCGCCCGTTATCAACCGCCCCTTTAGGGGCTGGGCATCGACATCCGAGTTTTTCCGCAGCCCCTTGAAGGTCTATTTCCGCTTGCCGCTTCTCCGGTACTCTCCGCTCTTGCCCCCCGACTTCCGCTCCAGCACCACTTCCCGGATTTCGATGCCCTTGTCGAGCGCCTTGCACATGTCGTACACCGTCAGCGCCGCCACGCTGGCCGCCACCAGCGCTTCCATCTCCACACCCGTCTCCGCCATAGTCTTTACTTTTGTGGCAATTGAAACGCCATTCTCGCACACGCGTAGAGTCACAGCAATGTGCGACAGCGCCACCGGATGGCACATCGGAATTAACTCCGCGGTCCGCTTCGCCGCCATGATTCCCGCCGTCCGCGCTACCTCCAGCGGGTCGCCCTTGGGATTCTCCGGCAGCGCCCGCAGCACCTCCGGCGTCATCACAACGAAGGCCCTCGCCTCCGCTTCTCGCGCCGTTCGCCCCTTCGACGACACGTCCACCATCCTCGCCTGCCCCCAAGCGTCGTAGTGGGAAAGTTTCTTCGCCATCACCAACAGGTTATCGTACCCGCCCGGACTCGTGTGGTGACGGGGCTTTGCCCCGTCCAAGCCAAGCGCAGCTCGACGCGGGTGCCCCACTCATCGCGTTTTTTGCGATGAGTGGCCCGTCGCACCTCGCCGGGTTTCATCGCATCAACAACGACACCCACTCCCCCGCCTCAATCCGCTCGCGGTCCGAAGGAACCACCACATAGCAGTTCGCGCGAGCCAGCGCAGCGATGTCGCCCGACCCCTGCCACCGCGCCAGCTCCACCTCCGCATTCTCAAACTCTCCCAAAAGCACCGCCGGCAGAAATCGCTTCAACCCTGTCTTCGTCCGGATCTCCGATTTCAGCCGCGCGCGAAGAAAAATCAACCGCTGCCGCGTCATCCCCGCCAACGCTTCGATCATCGGCCGGGCGAACAATTCGAAAGTCACCATCGTCGATACCGGATTCCCCGGCAGCCCAAAAAAATACTTCCTGTGTGGCGCGGGCGCCCTCACCCGCGTGCCGGCAGCACCCTCGCTGTCAGCGCGGGCGAGGGCGCCCGCTCCACACGAACCAAACACCACCGGCCGCCCCGGCTGAATCTCCGCTCCCGTAAAATAAACCTCCGCCTTCAACTCCCCGAGCACCTGCTCCACCAGATCGTACTTCCCCATGGAGACTCCGCCCGTCAGCAACAAAAGATCGCAATCCAACCCCTCTTCGATCAAAGCCCGTAGCTGTCCCCGCTCATCCGGAGCGATCCCGAGCCGCACCGCCTCCCCGCCCGCATTCTGAACCTGCGCCGCCAGCGAATACGAATTCGAATTCCGTATCTGCGCCGGCCCCGGTGTCGCGCCAATCTCCACCACTTCGTCGCCGGTTGAAAGCACCGCCACGCGCGGCTTCCGGAAAACTTGCACGCGGCTCTTGCCGACCGACGCCGCAATTGCAATGCCCCCGTGGTCGAGCCGCCTTCCGCGATCCAGCAGCAGTTGTCCCGCGCGCGCTTCCGCCCCACGAGCAACAAAGTTCTCGCCCCCGCTAACGCCGCGCTGAATCTCAACAAATTTCCCGGTGAGGGCGCCCCATCCTAACGTCGCGTTTTTTGCGACGTTAGGGTGGGAACACTCTGCGACCGAAGTATCTTCCACCATCACCACCGCATCCGAACCCGCCGGCAGCGGAGCCCCCGTCATGATCCCAACCGCCTGCCCGCGCCCGACCGAGCACACTCCTGGTTCTGGCCAGTCGCCCGCCTTCACCTCGCCCACCACTTCCAGCCGCGCCGGAACCTCCGCTAAGTCCGCCGCCCGCACCGCATATCCATCCCGAGTAGCCCGATCAAAAGGAGGAAAGTCGCGATCCGCCACAATCCTTTCCGCCAGCACCCGGGCCAAACCCGCCAGCAGATCCACCGTCTCCACCTCTACGGGACACACGCTCACCGCATGCTGCTCAACCAGGTGCCGAGCCTCTTCAAAGCTCACCACCCGAGCCCAAGGCACTACGGAAGAAGAGGGATGGGAAGAAGAAGACATGCAAAGAATCATACGCCGCGGGATTCTGCCAGGCAGAGAAAGGCGAAAGCAAGTTTGTTGTTCTGAGAACTGGTTACCGGCAACTGGGTACTGGGTACTGCCTCACCGCGCCAATTCCTGCCCCAGCACCGTCGCATTGCTGGCGAAACATAGACCGGTTTCCAGATCCACCAGGCCCGAGTGGACAAGTTTCGCGATCTCGCCATCGAAGTGCTGCATGCCTTCGTTTTCGCTGGCCTTGATCGCGTCCAGCAGCGTGCGGCCCGGCCGCTCGCCTTGTTCGACGCAATCGCGAGTGCGCGAGTTGGATTTCAAAATTTCGACTACGGGGATGCGGTCACCACCATCGTTGCGCGGGATCAGCCTCTGGGCAATGATGTAGCGGAAAGTTTTGGCGAGACGCTCTCGCACCGATTGCTGTTCGGTGGTAGCGAATGTACCGACGATGCGCTCCACTGTCTTCGAGGTATCGACGGTGTGCATGCTGGAAAGAACCAGGTGGCCGTTTTCGGCGGCGTCCAGAAGAATCTCGAGCGTCTCCCGGTCGCGGATTTCGCCGACCATAATCACGCGCGGCGCCTGGCGCAGTGCCGCCCGCAGCGCCATCGTGAAATTCGGCGCATCGCTGTGCAACTCGCGCTGGTGCACCGTCGATTTCTTATGCCTGTGCAAAAACTCAATCGGATCTTCGACCGTAAGAACGTGATAGCAATGTTCGCTGTTGATGCGGTCAATCAAAGCGGCCAGCGTCGAAGATTTGCCCGATCCCGTTCCGCCCGTCACCAGGATGATCCCGTTGCGGACATTCGCGGCTTCTTCCAGTTGCTTGGGCAGATGAAGCGAACTGAAAGTCGGAATGACGGTCGGAATGACGCGCATCACAATCGCGCAACTTCCGCGCTGGATAAAAACGTTGACGCGGAACCGCGCCATTCCCGGCAATCCATAGGAAACGTCGCAGGATCCCTGCTCGCGAAGCGTATTGATGGCCTGCTTATTGGTGCCAATTAGATCGGCCGCGATGCGACGCGTGTCATCTGCCGAAAGTATGCCGCTCCCGGGGATTTCGACCGCCGTGAGTTGTCCGTGAATCTCGACCTGGGGCGGTCGCCCCGGCGAAAAAATCAGGTCGCTAACCTTCTCTGAAGCCCGCAACATGCCGGCGAGCAGAACCGGCGTCGGGATCGAGCCCGTTCCACTGATGCCCTCAAAGGCAATCGCAATTGGGGAATTCCCTGGAGCAGCCATTCCATGCACTCCCAGTTATCAGCATTGACGCCACAGGGGAGAAACGTCGAGAAGCTGGAGGAACCTATCAATGAATGTAACCCAGATGTGCGGAAGAGCGAAGGACAATAAGGTCATAGACCTCGGTAACTGAAGGACAGTTCTCAGTTCCCAGTTCTCAGTTCTCAGAAAAACCAGGCGGCGGTCTTAACTGAGAACTGAGAACTGGGAACCGAGAACTGGGTTTTAATCTACTTCTTCACCGGTTTCTTCTTTCCGAAGCCCGTTTCCACGGTCGCGCCGATGCTCGCCAGCATGTCTTTAGCTGGCTGAGCCAGCTTACCCTCGGGTTGGAGCTCAAGATACTTCTGGAAGGCCTCGGCTGTACCTTCAGGCGCGACCATCTTGTCGCCCTTGAGCGTGGCTTTGCCGATCAAGTTCACTCCCTTCCAGTAGTAAGCGTCGGCTTTGGTCGGATCGGCGGCAATCACTTTGTCGAATGCCACAATCGCGTCATCCACCTTACCCGCATTGGTCAAGACAGCACCCTCGTTGAACAGATACATGGCGGCGTGCGCCGGATCCAGTTGGGCCGCCTTGTTATAGTTGGCCACGGAATCATCGACCTTGTTGGACTTCGCATAAGCTTCCGCAAGGTTGTTGTAGTAAGCAGCCATTTTCATATTGTTGTCGGGATCTTTCTGTGCCGTGTCAGAGGCGCTGCGCAGCTCAATTGCCTTCTGGTAATTGGTTGCGGCCATCTCGTAGCGCTTCAGTTTTTCGGCGGGATCGGTTTGCTTGGGCGCCGACATGCGGTAGGCGTCGGCGAGCTTGAACCAGATCAGATCGCGGGTGCTGTCGATCTGGTTGGCTTCAGTCAGGGTGGCGATTGCGGTCTCGAAGTCGCCGGCATCGGAAGCCGCCTTGGCGGCATTGAGTTTCTCGTTGAGCGTGCCGACTGTCTTCTTTTCGCTCTCCGCTTTGGCGGCGGCTTCGGCCCTCGCCTTGGCTTGTTCCGGGGTCAGTCCCTGGCTCTGGGCGACGCTCACCTGTTCTTTCTTCAGGTCGAAGTCCAGCACCGCTTCGTCCAGACCGACCGTAAAGTTGGAGATGTGCCAGAGTTCCTTGCCCTCCTTGCTGAGCTTGACGTTGTACTTGCCGGGGACGATGCCGAGCGAGAAGTACTCGCCCTTGTTGTTGGTTTTGAGCTTGTAGTTGTGGCCGGATTCCGTCCCAGTCCACTCCACTTCGGCCTGGGCGATCGGTTTCCCTTCGAAGTCTTTGCAAGTTCCCTTCACGGTGCCCGTGGTTTGCGCCAACGCGAGTGGAGCGGACAGCCCCACAGCGAGGACGAGCAGCAGGGGAAGAATGAAATATTTCCTCATGATTTAGCCTCCCGGCATTGCATCTGAATTTACTGAACTCTATGCCCTGGTTTCGTATCAGGGCATCGCTTTAGCGATGCCGCAAGTTATCCGAAATCAGACGCCCCTTTAGGGGCTGAACATCGAATAGCGGTTCCGAAATACGGTTCTAGCTCAATCGCACGGCGCCTTCCGCGTACGGAATGGGATCTTCCGCGCCCGCTTCGCGAAACGCGCGCAGGCGGAGCGCGCAACTGTCGCAGACACCGCAGGCGCGATCTTCGCGCTGATAGCATGACCACGTTAAATCGAACGGGGCACCGAGTTCAAGGCCAAGCCTCACAATTTCGGCTTTGTGCATCGCAATCAGCGGTGTCACCACACGGATGGTCCCTGCTTTAGTGCCCGCTTTCACGACTTCGTTGAACGCCCGATAATACTCCGGCCGGCAATCGGGATAGCCGGAACTGTCCGGTTCAACCGCTCCGATGTAAACTTTTTCGGCTCCCAACTCTTCCGCCCAACTGACGGCAACGGCGAGAAAATGCGCGTTGCGGAAAGGGACATATGTGACAGGAACGCTGCCGGGCACGCTGGCGCCGCTCACGTGCACTTCCGGAACGGCAATGCTCGGATCGGTGAGGGCGGATCCGCCGATGGCGCGCAGAGCTTCATTGCGCACCAGCAGTCGGTCATGAATTTCGAGCCGGTCGCAAATACTCTCAAACGAGCGCCGTTCGCGTTCTTCGGTGCGCTGCCCGTAGCTGACGTGGACGGCAGCGGCCTGGTGGTCGCGTGCCGCGAGCGCCGCACACACGCAGGAATCCATGCCGCCACTCAGCAGAACCACGGCGCGGCTCCGGTGGCCGGTTGAGTCGATTTTCCCTGAGGACGCTAGTTTACTCAAGTGAGTCATGCTCGCGCTTAATTATACTTTTCAACACAAGAACATGATTAGCTCTTCCGCCTTGATCGAGACCACGGCGGGTGATCGCGAAAGCGCATTTTTCGTGCTCAATCATGCCTTGGGACCGGCCTTCTTTCCCACTTGTTACTGACTTGATTCTTAACCACGCTGGGTCAGCTGCCCTCCGGCTGCTTCACCGCGCTTTCCTAGTCCGCTATTCGTACCGTTCGTGTCCTTCCTGGATAACCGCAGACCTGGATCTGGGCAACTGCGGGCGGCGCGTTGACCCCGGCTTCCGGCGGCAGGTATTCTTAAAACGACTCTCCTGAACCTGGCACGTCTGCGGAATCCACTGGAGAACATCGACTTCTGAGTCGCGTGGAGAGACTCTTTCTGAAAATCAAGAGTTTTATTGGCTTGCTGGTTTTGACCGCTGTCGCGCTTCTGATTCATGGCTATCATCCCTATGCGGAAGACGCGGAGATTTACCTCCCGGGTGTTCTGAAGATCCTGAATCCCAGCTTGTTTCCAGCGAATGCGGAGTTCTTTGGCGAGCATGCCCGGCATACGTTGTATCCGAATCTGATTGCCTTTTCGGTTCGGGTAACGCATCTGCCGTTGCCCTGGGCCGCGTTTCTGTGGCATCTGATCTCTATCTTTTTGTTGCTGGCGGCGAGCTGGCGTCTGGCGTCGGCTTTGTTCGAGGGAAAGAGCGCGGCAGAAGAGAGTGCGCGCTGGGCGGCGGTCGCTTTGATGGCTGCTTTGCTGACCTTGCCCATTGCCGGGACGGCGCTTTACATCCTGGACCAGTTTTTGAATCCGCGGAACCTGGCGGCGTTTGCGGCGCTGTTTGCCGTGGCCGAGGTCTTGCATCGAAAGTATGTGAGCGCTGTACTGTGGCTGCTTTTCGCGGCCGCCATCCACCCGCTGATGGCGAGCTTCGCAATCGGCTTTTGTGTGTGGCTCAACGTGGTCCGCCGGTACCGCCCGCGAGTTCTGGGTTTTGCGGCCCTGCTGCCCTTCGGCCTCACTCTCGATCCACCTCCCCGTACCTATCATGAGGTGGCTCTTCGGCAGCCCTATTTCTACATTTTGCGTTGGGAATGGTACGAGTGGTTGGGAGTGATCGGTCCCCTGGTCCTGTTCTGGTGGTTGGCGCGCTTGGGCCGGCGGCGCGGACTCGAGAATCTGGAACTGGTCTCGCGGGCGATGGTGCCGTTCCTTCTCCTGGGGTTGGCGGCGGCTCTGGTTCTCGGGATTCCGGCTCGTTTCGAAGCCCTGGCTCGACTGGAACCGCTGCGCTGCCTGGTGCTCAGTTACATGCTGCTCGTGGTAATTGGAGGCGGATGGCTCGGAGAGTTGGTGCTCCAGCAGCGAGTGTGGCGCTGGCTGGTATTGCTATTGCTCGTCCCGCTGAGTCTGGGAATGTATTCGGCGCAGCGGCAGTTGTTTCCCGCGAGCGCACACGTCGAGTGGCCCTGGGGCGAGCCCCGCAATCAGTGGGCGCAGGCATTTCAGTGGATTCGCGGGAATACGCCGGTGGACGCGCTGTTTGCGCTCGATCCTAGGCACATGGAGCTGCCGGGTGAAGACGAAAATGGATTTCGCGCTCGCGCCGAGCGCAGCATGCTGGCGGACTTGGTCAAGGATAAGGGTGCGTCTTCGATGTTTCCGCCGCTTTCAGTGAAGTGGCTGCAACAGGTGGAGGATCAGAAGAATTGGAAGCAGTTCGGCAAAGTGGATTTCGAGCGGCTCCGACAAAAGTACGGAGTCAGTTGGGTGGTGGTGGAGCAGCCTGGTCCTAAGGAACTTGGTCCGGCAGGGCTGGAATGTCCCTATGAGAATTCGGCGGTGCGAGTCTGCCGTCTGGACTGAGTTTTTCAACGCCGCTCTGACGCGGCCGGTAGTCTTCCCTCGTAGTAAGCCTCGGAACCGGCCTCGAGAGTCTTGCCCTCTTCGCTGTAGATGGGGATGTGGATGATTCCGGCGCGCTGCAGTGCGAACTGAAGAGTCGTTCCGAGCACGCCGAGGCCGTATTGCACGCTGCGGCGGAAATTGATGGAAGAGGCTTCCTTGAAATATTTGGTGGGGCAGGAAACCTCGCCGATGCGAAAGCCGAAGTACACGCATTGCGCGAGCATCTGATTGTCGAAAACGAAATCGTCGCTGTTTTCTCGCAACGGCAGGCGGGTGAGTATCTCGCGGCTGAAAGCGCGGTAGCCGGTGTGATACTCGGAGAGCTTGACGCCGAGGAACAGGTTCTCAAAAGCGGTCAGCAGGCGGTTGGCGATGTATTTGTAGACCGGCATGCCTCCGCGCAACGCGGTGCCGCCAATGATGCGCGAGCCGAGAACCACGTCATAGACGCCGTAAGCAATCATGCTCGCCATGGCGGTTACGAGCAGCGGCGTGTACTGATAGTCGGGATGAACCATGATGACGACGTCAGCGCCCGCGGCCAGAGCTTCGCGGTAGCAGGTCTGCTGATTGCGGCCATAGCCGTAGTTGCGGTTGTGGACGAAGGACTGCACGCCGAGCCGGTGCGCGACTTCGACGGTGCGATCGGAACTGTGGTCGTCGACGAGAATGCGAATATCGACCAGGTCGGGCAATTCCCGTACCGTCGCTTCCAGCGTCTTTTCCGCGTTGTAAGCGGGGAGCACGACGGCAATGCGCTTGCCGTTGATCATGCGGTGTTTTCCTCGATGGACTGCTTGAATCATAACCGGAAACGCTCAATTCTGCTGGAGCGACTCGCTGGCGTGGGGACGGGCGCCCTCGCCCGTCCAAGGTTGCGTAGGGACAGCCGCCCCCGGCTGTCCAAGCCGAGCGCAGCTCGGCAACTGCCCGCAGTCACAGCGACTGTGGGTTCTCCGTTAGTGCACGGTGAAAAAAGTCGACGCGCGAAGATTTTAGGGAGGTTGCGTTGGTAGACTATCGAGTAGAACCTGCTGCGTAGAGATTCCGCGGCCATAACTGGAAATATGCCTCCTCGTACTCTGTTTGAGAAAGTCTGGAATTCGCACGTGGTCGCTGCTCCCGAAGGGCAGTCGGCGCTGCTCTATATCGATTTGCACCTGGTGCATGAAGTGACTTCGCCGCAGGCCTTCGACGGGTTGCGCGCGAATGGGCGGCGTCTGCGGCAGCCTCTGCGCACGGTCGCAACCGTCGACCACAACATCCCGACCACTCCGCGCGGCCTTCCCATCGCCGACCCGATTGCGGCGAGGCAGATCGAAGCGCTGCAGAAAAATTGCCGCGAGTTTGGCGTTCCATTGTTCGATATGGACTCGCCCGATCAGGGCATTGTGCACGTCATCGGCCCGGAACTGGGCATCACCTTGCCGGGGATGACGATTGTCTGCGGTGACAGCCATACCTCGACCCACGGCGCGTTCGGATCGCTGGCGTTTGGCGTTGGAACGTCGGAAGTGGAGCACGTGCTGGCGACGCAATGTTTGCCCCAGAAAAAACCGAAGACGATGCAGATCCGTGTCAACCGAAAGCTGGCCGAGGGTGTAACCGCGAAAGACCTGGCGCTCGGAATCATTGGACGCATCGGCACTGACGGCGCTACGGGATTTGTGATCGAGTATGCCGGCGATGCGGTGCGTGCATTGTCGATGGAAGCCCGCATGACGCTGTGCAATATGAGCATCGAGGCGGGAGCGCGCGCGGGAATGATCGCGGCCGATGAGACAACGTTCGCGTATGTTAGCGGCCGACGCTTTGCGCCGAAAGGAAAAGATTGGGAAGAAGCGGTTGCGTACTGGCGAACGCTCGGGAGCGATCCCGGAGCCGAATTCGATCGGGTGATTGAGATTGATGCGGCAGCGCTCGCACCGTTCGTGACCTGGGGGACGAACCCGGGAATGGTGGTGGCGGTGAACGCGAGCGTTCCCGAGTTAAAGAGCTTCGCGCAGGAGGCCGACCGGCGCGCCGCGGAACAGGCGCTCGCCTACATGGGCCTGGATCCCGGAACGCCGATCGAATCCATTGCCGTGGATAGAGTGTTCATCGGATCGTGCACCAATTCGCGCATCGAAGACCTGCGCGCGGCGGCGCGAGTGGCAAAAGGACAGCACGTGAATCCGAAAGTTCGCGCCATGGTGGTGCCGGGCTCTCAGGCCATCAAGCGCGCGGCTGAGCAGGAGGGCTTGCACCGCATATTTCTCGACGCGGGCTTTGAATGGCGCGAGTCGGGATGCTCGATGTGTCTGGGCATGAATCCCGACATCCTGCAGCCGGGTGAGCGTTGCGCTTCGACCAGCAACCGGAATTTCGAAGGCCGGCAGGGACGCGGTGGACGCACCCACCTGGTCAGTCCCATGATGGCGGCAGCGGCCGCGATTGCCGGACACTTCACCGACATAAGGACTTGGCAATTTCAGTAGGGCTGTCGCTTAAATTCGCGGCAATTTCGGATATTCATATGACGACGGTACCGAAACAAGAACCCGAATTTGAAGGCCTACCCCTGAGATTGGCCTATGCCCTTCTTGAGGCTAACGGCCTCGCAGCCGAGGCCACTGAAATAAGGAAAAGTCCCGAACGGCTCGGTTCTTATACAACCAGCCTTCGCCGTGCCAAGATTGTTGACCTGCTCCGCCGCAAACGCCTCCTTGATAAATTCATTGAGACGAACTGGCGATTTGGCTTAACGCCTGCGGGGAAGAAGAAGCTCAAGCGGTACGATCACATCTATTCAAAGTACAAGACGTCTGGTGCCTCTGCTGCGCCTTCCACCAACGTCGCCGCGGAAGACGAGACCGAAGCGGGGACACAGTTCGCCCTCGAAGCGCAACTCCGTGACTACCTCGCGGAGAATCTGGGCATTCTTGAGCCAGGCCTTTCACAGTGGCCCGTGGAAAATGGAGACGCCGTGGAGTTCCAAGTTGACGAGCAAGGGCCGAGCCGCAGGATTGACATCCTCGCTAAAGACCGCGGTGGTCTCCCGGTCGTAATCGAGCTAAAGGTCAGCAGAGGTCATGAGAAGACCGTCGGCCAAGCCCTTTACTACCGCGCGAGAATCAAGCAAAGGGTTGGCGCTGAACGAGTACGAATTTTCATCGTTGCCGCGGAGATTAGCCCAGAACTCCGGGCGGCGGCTTCCGAAGTTTCCGATGTGTTCTTGTTCGAGTACAGCCTAGCGGTCAAGGTCACCGCAATAACGTAGAAATTTATGCAGCCCTTTCGCAAGCACACCGGCCTCGTTGTCCCGCTCGACAAAGTGAACGTGGACACCGATCAAATCATCCCCAAGCAGTTTCTGAAGCGCATCGAGCGCACCGGATTCGGCGAGTTCCTGTTCTACGACTGGCGCTTTGCGGGAGACGGAAAGAAGATTCCCGGGTTTGTGCTGCACCAGCCGCGCTATGCGAAGGCCTCGATCCTAGTCGCGGGAAAAAACTTTGGCTGCGGATCCTCGCGCGAACATGCCGTCTGGGCGCTGGCGGATTATGGCTTCCGGGTGGTGATCGCGTCTTCATTTGCCGACATCTTCGCCAACAACAGCCTGAAGAACGGCCTTCTGACGGTGCGGTTCAACGAAGAGCAGGTCGCGGAGATTATGCGCCGCTCAAAAGAGATCGAAAATTACCAGCTCACGGTCGATTTAGAAACGTTGCGAGTGGAGGACGGACGGGGATTTACGGCGACGTTCGCGATGGATGAATTCTCGCGCCACTGCCTGCTGAACGGGTTGGACGATATCGGACTGACGTTGCAACATGAAGCGGAGATCGCGGCCTATGAAGCAAAGCATCCTGTGCGCGCGGAGATGAAGGCGATTGTCATGATTTTGTAATTTCGTAATCGGGTAATTTTGTAATCTAAATAACAAGAACACCAGCCGCTCCAAATTACAAAATTACCCGATTGCCAGATTACAAAATTGTTGGGTCAAACCTCATGCTGAATCGGAGTGCGTTTGTGAAAAGGCTTCTTTTCGTCTTCACCATCAACCTGTTGGTTCTGCTTCCCGCGGCGCGCGCTCAAGCCGCTACGCCGAAGCAACTCACGATTGAACAGATCTTCGCCGAGGGCGGAGTCACGGGACGCGCGCCGGAGACGATCCAGTGGAGCCCCGACGGCACCAAGGTGTCTTTCGTGCAGCGCGATGAAACTGGCGAGCACGGCGAACTCTGGTATGTGGACGCGGCGACGGGCGAGAAAAAAATACTAGCCAGCGAAACCAAGTTATCCCAGCTTGCTCCGCCTCTGAGCAAAATCAAGGACGAGCGCGAGAAAGAGCGCGTGACGCGGTATCACGTCGCCGCCTATACGTGGTCGCCCGATTCCAAGCACCTGCTCTTCGATGCCCAGGGACAGCTCTGGTATTACAGCCTGGATACGGGAACGGCGGTGCAGCTCACGTCGTCTCCAGACCCGAGCGAAGACCCCAAGTTTTCGCCCGATGGCAAGCGGCTCGTCTACGTGCGCAAGCACAATCTCTATGTGCATCCGGTGTCGGGAGAGGAAGGTGAACGTTCACTGACGCGCGATGAAAAAGAGAAAGACAAGGATAAGGACAGGAACAGGGAAAAAGAAGACAACATCCTGAACGGAGGAGTGGACTGGGTTTACGCCGAGGAGCTGGCGGTGCGCAGCAACTACTTCTGGTCGCCGGAAGGACACGAAATCATTTTTCTGCAAATGGATGAGACCCGGGTACCGGCCTATCCCATCACCGACTGGTTGCCGACACATCCCCGGGTTGAGCAGGAAAAATATCCGAAGGCGGGTGATCCCAATCCCACCGTGCGCCTGGGCGTGGTGGGCAGCAACGGCGGCAAGATCCGCTGGATCAAACTCACCGACGACGATGACACCTATGTGTCGCGTTTCGGCTGGATTCGCGAAGGCTGGGCTTGGGCGGAGGTCTTGAATCGCCAGCAGGATGTGATGGACCTTTATTTTATCGACGCGAAGTCGGGGAGGTCGCGCAAAGTGCTGACAGAATCGGCGCCGGATGCTTGGCTCAACGTCAACGACGACTTTCGCGTCCTGAAATCGGGCGACCGCTTTTTGTGGACCAGTTGGCGCGACGGCCATACCCACATTTATCTCTACAGCTTTAACGCGCCCGACCCCATGGCTTCCGATGCCAAACTCGAACGCCAGCTCGAAAGCGGAGACTATGAGGTAATCGCGATCAGCGGCGTGGATGAAGCCTCGGGCACGGTTTTCTTCATCGCGAACAAGGGCGACCCGCGACAGGAGAAGATTTTTTCCGTGAAGCTGGACGGCTCGGAGATGCACGGCATTTTATCCGAAGAAGGCAACTATGCCGCCAGTTTCGCCCATGACGGCCAGCATTTCGTGGAAACGTATTCTGCGACGCGGACGCCGCCGCGCATTTCGGTCTGCGCGGCAGGTGGCGCATGCCAGAAAATCTGGGAAGGGCGAAGCGTCGCGGATTACGACCCGATTGCGCCGAAGCCTCTGGAATTCAAGGCCGACGACGGCACGGTGCTGTATGGCTGTCTGATCCTGCCGCGCCCTGCGGACGCGAGCCAGAAAATTCCAATTCCTTTGATTGTGTACGTCTATGGCGGTCCCGCGGGGCAGACTGTGCAGGATTCATGGGGTGGACCCAGGGCGCTGTTCCACCAGATGCTGGCCAACGAAGGGTTCGCGATTTTCTCCCTCGATAATCGCGGTACCCCAAATCGCGGCAAAAAATTCGCGGCCGCGATCCGCCTGCAGTTCGGCGGGGTCGAACTGAAAGACCAAATCACCGCGCTCGACCAGTTGTATGCGCAGTTTCCCCAGCTCGACCGCACTCGCACCGGGATCTGGGGATGGTCGAACGGCGGCTCCATGACGCTCTACGCACTGACGCATTCCGACCGCTTCAAGGCGGGAATCTCGGTGGCGCCGGTGACTAACTGGCGCAACTACGATTCGATTTACACCGAGCGCTGGTTGGGTCTGCCGAAGGACAACGCCAGCGGGTACAACGATTCGATCGTCAGCGCCGCCACCAGTCTGCACGGGTCGTTGCTGCTGGTGCACGGGACTAGCGACGACAATGTGCACTTCCAGAATACGATCCAGATGACCGACGCGCTGATCAAGGCGGGGAAACAGTTCCGGCTGATGGTGTACCCGGACAAAACGCACGGCATTGCGGGGACGGGCACGAGCACGCAGTTGTTCCACATGATGGAGGATTTTTGGAATAAGGAGTTGAAGTGATCGCGTAGGGACGGCCGCCCTCGGCCGTCCAGTCGAGCGAAGCTCGGCAGATTTTGTTGGTGATATATGCATCGCACAACTCTCGGCGATTTCGAACTCACCATCGTTTCCGATGGAACCTACTTCCTCGATGGCGGAGCCTTCTTCGGCGTGGTTCCGAAGGTGATGTGGTCGAAGAAGGTCACTCCTGACGAGCAGAACCGGCTCGACGCGGGACTGAATTCGCTGCTCGTGCGCACCGGCGAGAAAAACATCCTGATCGAGACTGGCATCGGCAACAAACTGCCGGACAAGCTCGTTCGCATCTACGGCCAGCCCGCCAAGCTGATCGGCAACCTGCACGCCGCCGGAGTTGCGCCCGAAGATATCGACATCGTCATCAATACGCACCTGCATTTTGACCACTGCGGCTGGAATACAATGCGCCGCGGCGATCGGGTGGTGGCGACGTTTCCGAACGCGAAGTATTACGTGCAGGAACAAGAGTGGGAGCATGGCCGCTTGCAACTGGAGCGCGATGCCATCAGCTACATGAGCCCGAATTACGATCCGCTGCTCGAGAGCGGCCAGATGACGCTGCTGAACGGCGATCAGGAGCTTTCGCCCGGCATCTCGGTCAAGGTTTTTCCCGGACACACGGCCAACATGCAAGCGGTGATCATCGAGAGTGGCGGCAAGAAAGCTTGCTACATCTCCGATCTGATTCCGACCTCAGCCCATCTTGATTTGACCTGGGTGATGGCGTTCGATCTGTTTCCGCTCGAGACCATCGAGAGCCGCAAGAAGTACTACGCGTGGGCGATTCCGGAGAGATGGCTAACGGTGTTCACGCACGATGGCGCCACGCCATGGGGATATGTGGAACGCGGAGAGCGGGGAAGGCTGGCGTTGAAGAAGCTCACGTAGGGACAGCCGCCCTCGGCTGATCTTGTGTGGCGCGGGCGCCCTCGCCCGCGATCCTAGGTCGAAATGACGGGCACGCCGGCTGCCAGCTTCGCTTCGAAGAACTCTCCCACTCGCTCGAGTATCTCCGCTCCGCTCCTGGCCTCGTAGATCGCCTTCCGCAGCGCCGCGCCTCCGGGCACGCCGTGTGTGAACCACGACGCGAACTGCTTCATCTTGCCTTCCGCTCCCGGCATTTCTTCTTCCAGTAGCATTTGGAAGTAGGTGCGGATCATCTGGTAGCGGTCGACTTCGGTGGGCTCGTCGTAAAACGAGGCCGTGTGGGGACGGGGCGGAGCCTGCCCTGAGCGGAGCCGAAGGGCCCCGTCCAATCCGAGCGAAGCGCGCCTCACGTACTGCTCAATCTGCCGGAAGATCCATGGATTGGCCGGAGCTGTCCGCCCGATCATTACCGCATCGCACCCGGTTTGGGAGACAATGGCGCTGGCGTCCTCGGGCGAGCGGATGTCGCCATTGCCGATCACGGGAATCTTGACTGCTCGCTTGACGGAGGCGATCCATTCCCAGCGTGCGTTTCCGCTGTAGCCTTGCTCGCGGGTGCGGGCGTGCAGCGCAACCGCTGCCAAGCCGCAGCTTTCGGCCATGCGCGCCAGTTCGACGCAAACGATTTCGTCATCGTTCCATCCGGCACGGAATTTCACCGTGAAGGGAATCTTCACGGCGGCTCGCACCGCTTCGAAAATTTGCCGGATCAGCGGCAGGTCGCGCAGCAGTCCCGAGCCGCCGTTGCACTTCACGACTTTCTTCGCCGGGCATCCCAAGTTCAGATCGACCAGGTCGAAGCCGAGGTCTTCCACCAGGCGCGCGGCATCGGCCAGCACGCTCGGACTGCTGCCGAAGAGTTGGGCCGAGATTGGGTGCTCGTCTTCGTAGAAGTGAAGGTAGCGTCCTCGGACGCGCTGGTCGCGCAGAACGCCGTCGGCTGAGGTGAACTCGGTCATGATCAGGCCGCATCCGCCGAGGTTCTTAATGAAGCGGCGGAAGACGGTGTCGGTGACGCCGGCCATGGGTGCAAGCACGGTGGCCGGAGCGATCTCAACGTTCCCAATCTCTAGACCCGCAGGAAACACCCGCGCCGCTGTGCGGACGAGCCGTGTGGGGACGGGCGACTCGCCCGTCCGATCAACCGCTGCATCCGTGTTGTCCCAGAACTTCTGCACAGTCTGATTTTACGTTCTTTTCCTGGCAAAGGTAGTGGCAAAGGACTCGCGAAGATCCTGGCGAAGATAGTGTGCGACTGGTTCAAAAGTAAAGCCTCCCACGCGGGGAGGCTTTCAAGAATGCGCTTTTCTGCGCGGGACTTACTGCTGCTTGGCGGCGGCTTCGGCTTTTCCCGCGTCGCTCTTGGCGTACTTGCGGCGGAAACGCTCGATGCGGCCGGCGGTGTCCATGAGCTTCTGCTTGCCGGTAAAGAACGGGTGGCAGGCAGCGCAGATTTCTACGCCGATGTCGCCCTTGTGGGTGGAGCGGGTGATAAATGCGTTACCGCAGGCGCAATGCACGCGGATTTCGCCGTACTTGGGATGGATGGCTGCTTTCATGTCAGTTCCGAAACCTCGATTCAGACATTAGATTCTACAGGAGTTAGGAAGGATTCAGCAAACCCAGCTCTCGGCTTTCAGCTAGCAGCTCTCAGCTCCGCGGGGGCAATTTCTCCATCGGCTTGACCCCAGGCATGGAAGGTCCTGAAACCCCCAGACGAGGCCGGTTTTACTGAGAGGTGACGGCTGAGAGCTGACAGCTCCAATCGGCCTAGGGGAGCGGTCGCCCACTCTCCCCTGCCACACCACCGGACATGCGGGTCCGCATCCACCGGTTCAGTTCGGTTGAGCTAATGCACTTCAAACAAACGTGGAACACCGAGCGAGCCGCACTAAGCATCGGATGTGGGTTGAGCGTGCGTCACGTCAATCTCTCTTCGCCAGCTTCTTCGCAATCTCTTCCACGATCTTCGGGCGAAGCTCGGCCAGCACGCTGTCCACGATGCTGGCAATTGCGCTGGCGTCGGTTGCGGATGCAGATGCTGAACTCTGTGCTGCCGCCGCTGCCATGGCCTTGGGAGCCTCCTCGGCCCCGTGTTCGGCCTGTTTCGCCGCTTCCACTACGTCACTGTTGGCGGCAGCGTTCGCCGGCGCGGTGTGGATCTGATGCCAGTTCGATTTCCCCGATTTCGCTTTCACGTCTTTGCCCATGGATTCCCGACCCCCAAAATCTGAACTCGAATCCTGATTCTCTTCTGCCACCGCAGTCGTCCCGCTGACCGGTTCTCCGTTCTGTTCCGCCGCAGCCTCGACCTCGTCCTCGTCCCTACCCACTGCATCCGCGAAGGTCGCTGCCGCGACCTCTTCCGCAGGTGCTTCCTCCGCGACTTTCCCCTCGGAATCTTTCTGCTCCACTTCGAGCTTTTCTGGTTCGATCTTTCCTTGTTTGATCTTCTCTGGTGCCATCTTTTCTGGTTCGATCCCGTCCACCACCGGACTCGCTGCGTTCGAAACCGCCGCCACCACTTCCGCAGGTGCTTCCACGACCGATGTTTCCGCGCCTGTGTTCTCTGAAGCATGCTCATAGGAACCATGCTCAGCTGAACCACGCTCGGCCTCTTGCTCCGACAAAGCTTTCGCACTGGCCGCCACCTCTGCTTCTGCCAGTCTGTTCTCAACCGCAGCGGCAATCGCTGAAACTCCGGTGATGCCTACCGATTCAATTTCGCCGCCGCACGGCGCCGCAAACGTTGCCGCGAATGTGCTGAACATTTCCGCTTCCAGCGAAATCGCCGCTTCCTCCGGACTCAACGCCACCGGCTCCGCTACCCACCGCGGACCGGCTGCCCCATTGCGAACCGCTTCTTCCGCCAGCAACTGGCCGTCCGCCACCAGGGTTCCGTGCGATGCAGCCGTCGAGACATCCGCGTGCCCGGTAGCGGGTGTCAGCAAGCGCAGCGCCTCGGCCAGTTCCGCGTCGCTCGGTGCTGGCTCTTCCGCCTTCGCCGTCTCTGGCACGCTCGCCGCAACCGGGACTGGTTGCTCAATCTCTTCCGCTTTCAACTCCTCGGCGTTCGACTGTTGGGGCTTCGACTCTTCCGCCTTCAATTCTTCGGGCGTGGATTCCAGGGCCTTCGCAGCAACTGCTTCCGCCAGTGCGCTCGCCTTGGTCGTCTCGGTCTTGGCGACGGCTTCGACCGGCTTCTCTTCAATCTTTTCTTCCGCCGCCTGCTCAACCGCGCTCGCCGCCGAAACGAACATGGGCTCATCGTTCCTGTCCACGGGCGCGGGCTCCTGCGCCAGGAGGACAGTATTCACCGCCTCTGCGACTCCCGCATCCGGCGTTTCCGGATGCTGGGTTTCCGGACGCTCGGTCTCATGCTCCTGTACTTCTGCCGCAGCCGGAGTAGCAACTACCGCAGCACCTTCGCTCGCCGGCTCCACATGCCCGACCGGAATTTCGACTTCGCTCTTCACTTCGACGGCGGATGCCGGGGCTGCCAGGGCTGCCGCAGCCGGCTCAACGACCGGCGCCGGAGGTTCAGCTTCCTTCTTCGCTTCTTTGTTGGCTTCCGCGCCAGCCGCTGGCACCTCCACTTCAGTCTTTGCCGCCGCAAACTCCGCCGCGGGACCTATGGCCGGGCCCATCTTTTCCGCCAGGCCCACAACATTCTCAGCCGCCGGAATCGGGCCATCGAGTTTCGCGGCCAACGCACTGAGTGCGTCCAACTCTTCCGGCGTGATGTCGCGGGGAATGTCCGGAACCAGCCCCGGCTCCTGTCCCAGCGGCGGCGGCGCCTTCACCGTGAACGGTACACTCGCGCCCGTCTTGCCCTTCCCCTTCCGGAAATCCCGGAACGTCGCTCCTGCCGCGGCATCGTCCGATTCCGGTTCCGGTTCTTCTTTCTTTTTCTTCGACGGAAAACGCAGCCGGCTCTTCCATCCGGAATCGGCGTCGGTGTTACTTTCCGTTGCCCTGCCGCTTCCCTCGCCGCCGAACCGCTCCACGCCCGAAACCGACGTACTGAAGCGAGAGCCCTCAGATTGCTGCGGCACCATGCGGTCTTCGAGTCGCGTGATCGCAGTCAGCAACTCGCTGGCTTCAAATGGCTTCACGATGTGAGCATCGGCCCTGACCCGGCGCGCTTCTTCCGGCTTGAAAGGTTCCAGTTTGCCCACCGTCAGCAGCACCGGAATGTGCGCCGTCCCGGCGGCATCCTTCAGCCGCTGGCAGACTTCCAGCCCGCTGTAGCCGGGCATGTACACATCCAACACGATCAGATCCGGTTTGATTTCGGCGATTCGCTTCAGGGCGGCAGATCCGTTGTTGACCGTGACGACGTCATACCCGGCATCGGCCAGGATCTTTCGCCCCATGTTCTGGGCCGTCACACTGTCATCGGCGAGCAGTATTTTCCGCGCCAAGTGTCGTCCTTCGCAAGAAAAGGAGAGATAACGCGAAACTACCTCGTCCCCCAACCTAAGTCAACGATTCCCGCAGAGGTAACAGGTTACGACCGTTCCTAGCCCGTTGGGGAGTGGACTGTTCCCCGGTCGTTGATGCCATTGGTAACCTCAAGCTGCCGGGCCACTTGGCGATTGCCCTCGGGCGCCTGGCAGCGCCCGCGGCCTCAATCACCTCTGCCATCTGACCTCTAACCTCTGCCATCCCTAGAACGGGTTCAGCTTCCCCAAGCCCTTTTTCTTTTTCTTCTTGCTTGAAGAAATATCCGCTAGCTCCTCGGTTTTCGCCGCCGAACTCGAAGACACAGCGCTCGATGCTCCACCACTGCTGTCCAGTTGATTGCTCTGCTGCAGCGGGGGAAGCGCGTTCGGATCGGCCTCAACGTTCGGCTTCAGTTCATTCGGATCCGCCTCAGTCGGCTTCAACTCGGCCGCCGCCGAGTCTGCCGCTGCTGCTGGAGCGTCCGAACGCGGCGCCTCCTGGTTCGCCGCTGCCTTCCCACCGGTCGTTTCCACACTGATCTTATTGTCCCCGCCGCCCACTATCCGCCGCACCACATCGTTCGGATTGGTCGGCACCGGATCCACCATCGTCGGCTCGCCCACATGCAAAGCCTTGGCCACGTCGGGATGCTTCTCGAAGTTCCCCAGCATGTTCGACAGCGCTCCCGCTTCATGCCGGCTGGCTACTTCCTTCTTGTTCTGTTCGAGCGCCTGCCGCGTCGGCCGCGGCACCGGCTGATGCAGCGCCTCCAGCCGCGCCTTGGCATCCAGCGCCCGGTCCATCGCCGGATACCGCCTGATGATCCTCCCGTACGCCTCCGACGCCTCCTGGGTTAGTTCCTCGATCATCTTCCCCTTGACCACTTCACTCATGCGCCCGTTCTTCCGGACCACGTTGATCTCGCTTTCGTACGATTGCCCCAGTAGATACAGCGCCTCGTCCGCGCCGCTATATAACGGATAGCGGTCCACCAGCGTTTTCAGCCGCGCAATCGCCGCCGGATACGCCAGCCGCAGATAATAGAACCGCCCGATGTCGAACTCCCGCTCGGCCAGCACTTCCTGCACTTCCCGCAGCCGCTGTTTCGCCTTTGGCACCAGCTTGCTGTCCGGATACTCCAGAATCAGCGACCGGTATTCCTCCTCCGCCCGCATCGCGTGCGTGTAGTCGCGATCCGCCTTCTCCATCTCCTGATAGTGGATGTTCGCCACCTTCAACTGCGCCTCGGCCGCCTCCGCCATGTTGGGAAAGAACGTCCGGAAATCCTTGTATTCGATCTCGGCCTGCTGCATCGCCGTCGTGCCGCCTTCGGCGTACCACGAATCCGCCACCGCCAGCTTCGCCCGTGCGATAAACTCCGAATCCGGATAGGTGTTGATCAGCGTTTGCAGCGTCATCCGCGCCACGTCGAAGCGGTTGTGCTTCATGGCATCCATGGCCCGGTCAAACAGCACTTTGTCGGGCTGTTTCGACCCCACGTTCGCCAGTGGATTTACCGATTTCTTGTTCGTGCAGCCCAAAGCAAACGCCAGCACGAAGACCATCACACCAACAACCAAATTACGCCGCATAAAAAACCTCATTCCGACTCAGTCTGTGTGGGGACGGGGCTGTGCCCCGTCCAGCGGAGCGAAGCTCCGCCCCTACCGCCGCTGCAAACTCGGTTGCCTGGCGCAGAGATTTCACTCCCGGTGGCCCGATCGTCTGGTAGGGCACAAAATGCCCGTCCATGACATCGACATGGATCACGCTAGCGCCGCCCGCCGTCGCCCGCTCCACCTGATCCGCCAGGTGAGCGAAATCCGCCGCGAGTATCGAGGCTGCAAGTTCGATCAAAGCAGGGTCCAGGATATAGGGTCCGAATCTGTGAAAATTCTAGCACGTGGCAGTTTTGTGTGGAGCGGACACTCTTGTCCGCTCTGACCGCCAATCCGCTGTAAGCAAGCGGACAAGAGTGTCCGCTCCACACAGCTGGGCGCAGTTCGTCGCGGTCAGGCGCTCGATTTCGAAAGTCGCATTTCCTCAGACGCCGCCAGCGCCTTTTGCACCTTCCCCACTTCCTCCGCCATCGCGTACTTCAGCTTCTCGATTCCCTCGCCAGTAACCGCCGAAATCGGATAAAGCTTCAGCTTCTTGCGCGTCGCCCACCGCTTCAATTTCTTGAGCTTCTCCGGGTTCGCCACGTCGATCTTGGACGCGACCATCAGTGTCGGCTTCTTTTCTAAATCAGCCCCGAAGCTAGCCAGCTCGCCCCGGATCACCTCAACGTCTTTTACCACGTCGGCCCGGCCGCTGCTGTCGGAAACATCCACCATGTGCACCAGCAAGCGCGTGCGCTCGATGTGCCGCAAGAATTGCGTGCCGAGGCCTGATCCGGCGTGCGCGCCCTCGATCAAGCCCGGAATATCGGCGACCACGAAACTCTCTTCTTTTCCCTTGTCGCCCGCCAGCACCACACCCAGATTCGGTTCAAGCGTGGTAAACGGATAATCCGCAACCTTCGGCCGCGCCGCCGAGATGACCGAAATGAGCGTGGACTTGCCCACATTCGGATATCCCACCAGCCCCACATCGGCGAGCAGCTTCAATTCCAGGCGGAAGTTGCGTTCTTCGCCCGGACGTCCATCTTCGTGCTCGCGCGGCGCCTGGTGCGTCGAAGTGGCAAACTGCGCGTTGCCGCGTCCGCCGCGTCCGCCGCGCGCGATCACCAGGCGTTCATCGGGGCGCGAAAAATCGTAAACTTTCTCGCCCGTGTCCTCGTCAAAAACAATCGTACCCACCGGCACCATCAGGACAATCCCTTCCCCATCGCGCCCAGTTTTCTTCGCGCCCTCGCCGTGCCGACCCCGCTCGGCTTTGTATTCAGGATTGAAGCGGAAATGCACCAGCGTGTTGTGGCGCTCGCTCGATTCCATCCAGATGTCGCCGCCCCTGCCGCCATCGCCGCCCGAGGGCCCGCCCCGCGGAATGAACTTCTCCCGCCGGAACGCCATGCAACCGTTGCCGCCGTCGCCGGCCTTGACTCGAATTTTGGCTTCATCGATAAACATGACGTGTAGCAAACATGATCGTGTGGCGCGGGCGCCCTCGCCCGCGAAAACTCAGCCCCGGAAAAATTCACGTAGGCACGGCCGCCCTCCGCCGTCCAAGCGGAGCGAAGCTCCGCCGTTCGCGGTATTAACCCCGAAACGAAAAAGCCTCGACCCAAAGCCGAGGCTGCTCCTGTGGCCTGCTCGTGTGGCTCCGGGGTTTCGCCCCGGAGCGGCCCTTGTCTATAAAATCCTACTTCGCTTCGATCGCCTCGGGCTCGACCATCACAAACTTCCCCATCGATCCCTTGTCCATGAACTTGATGCGCCCCGTGATCTTGGCGAAGAGCGTGTCGTCCTTGCCGCGTCCCACGTTCAGTCCGGGCTTCACCCGCGTGCCGCGCTGGCGCACGATGATCGTGCCGCCGGGCACCAGTTGTCCGCCGAAAGCCTTAAACCCAAGCCGCTGCGCGTTCGAGTCGCGCCCGTTTCGTGAAGTGCCTTGTCCTTTTTTATGCGCCATAAATCAGTTCCCGGTTTCCAGTGGCCAGTTGCCAGCAATTCCAAATTCTCTTCATTCCAAACAAAGTCATCCTGAACTAACTTGTCATCCTGAGCGAAGCGAAGGACCTGCTACTTCTTTTTCTTCGACCTCGCCGCTGCCTTCTTCGCCGCCGGCTTTTCGTGAGTCACGTGCTTCTTAGCCTTTTTCCCCGGCCGCGCCGAAGTCTTCACTTCTTCACCGCCCTCGTGCGCCTGCTTCACCTTCTTCTCTTTTTTCGGAAGCTCGGGCGCTTTGAACGACTGCCCATCAAAAGCAATCTCGGTGATGCGGACCGCGGTATAGTCCTGCCGGTGTCCTCGCAGCTTCTTGTACTGCTTCTTGCGCTTGTAGTGGAACACCAGGATCTTGTTGCCGCGTCCCTGCTCGACGACTTCGCCAGTCACGCTCGCCCCCGACCCCGGAGGCACAACGCTGCCCGCCTCGGCCGAAATCGCCAGCACGTCGCCGAACTCGACCTTGCCGTCCTTGTCTTCTTGTGTTTCCACCCGGATCACATCACCCGGGGCTACCCGATACTGCTTTCCACCTGCGCGGATCACCGCGTACATAAACTCTCCTTGAGTAACTCGCGTAGGGGCAGGTGCCCTCACCTGCCCCGCCGAGCGAAGCTCGGCAGAACCCTAAAGTATGCTTGCTGTTTTCCCGCAACGGCTTCTGACCGGAAACGCGGCGCGGCCCCAGAACGGGTCCGCAAGTACAGGCAAACTCAACTAGTCTATCGTGCCCTGTGGAAATCGGTCAAACGGAACGTGTTACTGGTAGAGCCTACCCACATCGTATCCCTCTGGCGGCATTGAAGTGTATGAGTGGGAAACGGTGTCGAGAGCTGGAGGATTGCTTATGGGCTCGGTGAGAAAACCCGCAGCCGCCGTCGGGGTGGTGGGAAAGTGGAAATCTCGCGCCCTTTCTTTTTGCGGGATTTCCACTTTTCCACCACCCGCTTTTCTCCCCATTCGCGCCGTACGATGCCTCCAGCATGTCGGCCCCTTACTTCAACTTGGTTCGTGAAATGCGCGACGCTTACAATCATCGCTTGCGTCTGGTGCAGTCGGCGCGACAACGCGGCATCAAGCCCACCGCGCGGCTGTTCGAAACCACCGTCCCCACCGTGCGCAAGTGGCTGCGACGTTATCAGCAGCAAGGTCCGCGCGGTTTGATCGAGCTTTCCCGCGCCCCTCATCACCAGCCCGGCAAGACTCCTGCCGACATCGAGCAACAGGTCGTCGCTCTGCGTCAGCAACTGTTCACCTTCGGAGCGCGCCGCCTTATCCGCGAGTTCGATCTTCCGCTCAGCCATCGCGCCCTGGAACGCATCTGGCGCCAGCACGGTCTGCTCAAAAAACGACAGCGCAAGTATCAACGCAAACAAGACCTCGCCCACATCAAAGCCACTTGGCGCGTCTTTCAGCAGATCTCCGCCGACACCAAGGACCTCGACGATATCCCCCGCTACTGGCCTCAGGCCCAGGCCTTCGATCTGCCGGCCGTCGAGTACACCGCCCGCGAAGTGCGCAGCGGCCTGCTGTTCTGGGCTTTCGCGCAGCGCCGTTCCGCAGCCGCCAGCTCCGTCTTCGCCGCCCGCATTCAGCAGCATCTTGATCGCTGCGGCATCTCGCTGCGCGATCTCGTCTGGCAAACCGACAACGGTTCTGAGTTCATCGGCGGCCATGATCGCAGCGGCCATCCCACGGGCTTCCCCACCGCCTTAGGCGACAGCCAGCATGTCCGCATTCCGCCCGCCGCTCCCACGTTCCAAAGCGACGTAGAAACCGTTCACCGTCTCGTCGAAGATGAGTTCTTCGACCTGGAAGCGTTCTCCAGCCGCGGCGACTTCCTTGCCAAGGCCTTTACCTATCAGCTCTACTTCAACCTCGTCCGCCCCAACTCCCACAAACAAAACCTCAGCCCCTGGCAGATCGTCGAGCAGCTCCAACCTCGCTGGCCTCTCCAACTCTGCTTGCTTCCACCTGTCTTCTTGGATTATTACTTGGACCACTCCGGGGGATACGATGTCCCTAGGCACCCCTAACGGAACGTGTTACCGATCTGCGAAAAGGGAAGGGCACGAGTTTACTCGTGCCGCTAAGTTGTTGGAAATTGCTCGCGCTTTAGCGCCCGAGGTGCGCTTCTTCTGTCCTCGATTCGTTTTTCTGCCGTCTAATCGCCTTGTGGGTACGTTCGCACTGTACGATCTCCTCAATTCCAGTGGTGCGAGTGCCACCAGATTTTCTGGATGTCGAAGAGGACGCCGCGGCAGAGGTACATCGGTGTGTTTTCCTCGCCCATGCCAAAGCGCTGGTAGTGCTCGAAGGTCTGAAATGAAGTGCAGTTGTCGCGCACATCGTCGAGGCTCCACTGGATCACTATGAGGTTCTTGTAAACCTGTGGCGGCGGACCCCAGTACCAGTGATTCTGGTGGCGGGAGTAGGCGCGAGGCAGCCCGAGCTTGGGACCAAATAAATTAATCGCGCCGGCTTCGCCATAGTTGCCGGCCCAGATGCCGGTCTGGGCGCGGTCATCGGGCGGCAACGAGTTGTAGATGGCCGCGACTTCACTCACCATCTCGGGCCATCCGAACTGGTCGGCAATCTGTTGCGGCAACAGCGCCTCGTGGTGCACCTCAACCTTGGAGAGTTTGAGGCCGAGAGCGTTTTGGTAAGCGAGGAGACGCTCCGGCGGCAGCATCCACGTCGCCAGCGGAATGGCGGGAAGCGCCGCAAGCACGATAATGGCGACGACGGCCGCGCGTATCCAGGAGGCGCGGTTTGCCAACCATTGTTCGAACACGACGGCGCCGCCGGCCAAGACCATCGGATAGATCGGGAATACGTAGTAGTTCTTGGCGTGCGCGACTTCCATCAATACGAAGAAGACGGCAAAGGTCAAGCCGAGCACACGCCAGCGGCGGTCGCGGAGAAACCAGACCAGGCCCGCGAACCAGACCGGCAACAGGATCGTGCCGCTATCGAAGATCTGCTCCTTAACGAACGCGAGCGGGCTGAGCATGACGTTCTTGCCTTCGCGGCGGACGTTGGCCAGGTCTTCGATCGTCGGGAAGTGATGGCGGATTTGCCAGATGATATTGGGGAGGAACAGCGCAAGAGCGATGACACCGGCAATCCAGATCCACGGCCGGGCGAACTCGCGGCGATGCTCGGTCAGAAGCAGGGCGACGGTGACCGCGAATCCGAAAGACAGCGTGGAGTGCTTGTTCTCAAGTCCGAGGCCGGCAAGCAGGCCGAACCACAGCCACAGCCGCGATTCGCCGCTGCGCAAAATCCGGGCGATCACGAGGATGCAGCCCATCCAGAACAGCGGCTCGAAGGCATTCATGGTGAGGAGGCTGTTCGCCCACAGAACGGCGGGGCAGAGCAGCACGCAGAAGCCCGCAAGCAATTGGGCGTAACGTCCACCACCGAGTTCACGCGCGATAAGGATGGTGAGCGCCACGAGTGCCGCTCCCGCCAGTGCCGGCAAAATACGCAGCGCCGCCAGCGAACCGCCCATCCACAGCGCGATTTTGGCGTAAACGGCGATGAGCGGCGCGGCATCCACGTAGCCCCAATCGAGATGGCAGGCCATATCCAGGTAATAAAGCTCGTCGCGGAAGTAGCCGTAGTGGCGGACGCTGGTGAAGATGTGCAGCAGCAGCTTGGCGGTGCAGAGGCCAATCAGAATGCCGATTGCGAGAGGCGGAAGCGCCTGACCGCCGCGCTCCGGGCGTGGCTGATCGGAGCCGGACAGAGCAGTGTTAGCGACGGCCATAAACAAAATTGTGCTCCTCGCCCGAAGCGCTTCTATCGTGGCTTCTTCCAGAATACTTTTTCAGAAGACTTTCACCGAATCCAGCAGGATGGTCACCGGCCCTTCATTGACCAGTTCCACCTGCATAGTTTCCTGAAACCGCCCGGTTTCGCAGCGCAGCCCCGCCGCGCGGACTTTCTCCACAAAATATTCGTAGAGTTCGCGCGCCTGCTCGGGCGGAGCCGCCGCATCGAACGACGGCCGCTTGCCGCGCCGTGCGTCTCCATAGAGGGTGAACTGCGAAACTACCAGCAGCGCGCCGCCAACCTCCGCGACGGACAAATTCATCTTGCCGCCGGCATCCTCAAAAATGCGCAGGCCAATTGTCTTCTCGGCAAGGTAATCGGCTTCGGCGCGTGTATCTCCCACGCCCACCCCGAGCAGGACCAGCAGGCCGAGGCCGATTTCGCCAGCGATCTCGCCATTCACCGTGGCCTTGACCGTAACTTTGGCGCGGCTCACACGCTGCACCACGGCGCGCATTTAGCGGCTGGCCTCGCCGAGAAGCGTCTCGTGTCCGGCGAGCGCCTGCCAGCGGCCATCGCGGTAAGTGAAAACGTCGGTGAAGCGGACGCGGGCCACGACCTTGCCCGAAGCGTCCACCAGCGTGCCAAGTCCGCGCGTGAATCCGGAGCTGCCCTCGACGTGCGCGCGCATTTCCGAGAGGAGGTTCGTGCCCGGCTTCCGTTGCGGGATGTGCTCCAGCATCTGGCTGCGGGTATGCAGCGAGCCATCGACATCGGCGTCTTCGAATTCCTCGGCCACCATGCAGGCCACGGTGTCAGCGTCCTTGCGGCTGAGCGCCGCGGCCCAGTTCTGTTCGAGTTCGATGAGCGCGGCCTCGGTCTTCGGCTGATTCTTGGGGCAATCGGCGGCAAGCGCGGACAACCCGAGCGCCAGCAGCACTGCAAGCATGGTCAGGATTTTCACGTCCAGATCGTGACATGATTCCCGTGAAATGAGCAAGAGTGCGAGTGTCCTGATTACACACAAAGGTATGAATCGCTTTCCTTCGTGCTCCTTCGTGTCCTTTGTGGTTGATGAATTTAGGACCCTCCCAAGCCTCGCCTAGGTTTGACCGCTCTCCCCGCCGCCAGTTAGGATTCCGTAGTGATCTCCACACATTCGAATTTTCTTTCGTTACTTCCTTTGCATACTTTTCCGATCCCTTTTAGACTACTGGTTTCGACTTCATTCGATCGCTTGAGCAACATGCAGTCGTAAATCAGCAAACGCCGGTCCGGAACCCGGACCCGCGATTCCACAGACTTGGAAACGAGGAGAACAATGGCAGCCGTTGATGAAAAAGTGAAACAGATCATTGTCGAGCAGTTGGGTGTGGACGAGGGCGAGGTCACGCCCAGCGCTTCGTTCGTGGACGACCTGGGCGCCGATTCGCTCGATACGGTCGAGCTCGTGATGGCCTTTGAAGAAGCCTTCGATATCGAAATCCCCGACGAAGATGCGGAGAAGATCCGCACCGTGTCGGATGCCGTCGACTACATCGGCAAACACGCGAAGGCGGGCAAGTAATTTGGCAAGTACTTCGGCAAGACGGGTCGTCATTACCGGCATCGGCCTGATCTGCTCGGTGGGCAATACCACCGGCGCGGTGTGGCAGGCCCTGCTCGCGGGCCAGAGCGGCGTCGATCGCATTACCCGGTTCGACGCCTCCGCATTTGCCTGCCAGATCGCAGCCGAGGTCCGCAACTTCGACCCCTTCGACTTCATCGAGAAAAAAGAAGTGAAGAAGATGGGCCGCTTCATCCACTTCGCCATCGCCGCCGCTGATGAAGCGATGAAGATGTCGCAGCTCAAGGTCACGCCCGATATCGCCGAGAGCGTCGGCGTGCACATCGGCTCTGGCATCGGCGGATTCGACGTGATCGAACGCGAGCACAACGCGCTCCTCGAGGGCGGTCCGCGCAAGATCTCGCCTTTCTTCATTCCCGCCGCCATCGTCAACCTCGCCGCCGGACACGTTTCCATGCGGTTCGGCGCCAAGGGCCCGAATGAAGCCACGGCCACGGCCTGCACCACCAGCGCCCACTCCATCGGCGATTCTTTCCGCATCATCCAGCATAGTGACGCCGATGTAATGATTGCCGGAGGCGCCGAGGCTGCCATCACTCCCATGGGCGTCGGCGGATTCGCCGCCATGCGCGCGCTTTCCACTCGCAACGACGACCCCGCCCGCGCCAGCCGTCCCTGGGACAAGGACCGCGACGGCTTCGTCATGGGCGAAGGCGCCGGCATCCTGGTTCTCGAAGAGCTCGATCATGCCCGCCGCCGGGGCGCTCCCATCCTGGCGGAAATCGTCGGCTACGGTATGTCCGCGGATGCGTATCACATGACGCAACCCGCCCCCGAGCACGAAGGCGGTTTCCGCGTCATGCGCAACGCGCTGCGCGACGCCAAACTCGACGCCGGCGTCGTCGGCTACCTCAACGCCCACGGCACCTCGACGCCCATCGGCGACACCCTCGAAGCGCACGCCATTCGAAATTTATTTGGAAAGAAAGTCCCGGTAAGTTCCACCAAGTCCATGACCGGCCATCTGCTCGGCGGAGCGGGCGGATTAGAGGCGGGAGTGACGGTGCTGGCGCTGCGCGATCAGATTCTGCCGCCGACCATTAACCTCGAGACTCAGGACCCGGAGACCGATAACATGGATTTCGTCCCCAACCACGCCCGCAAAACCGAATTCGAATACGCCATGTCGAATTCCTTCGGCTTCGGCGGCACCAACGGCGCCCTGCTCTTCCGCCGCTGGACTGAATAGAATTGCAAAAGTCAGAAGTCCAATTGAAGGAGTAAACCCGTAGGCCGCAAGATTCGCCTTTGCCCGAAAAGGTTTTACTTCTTCAATTTGACTTCTGACTTTTGCCTTGACCTCAATCTTTCTTCATGGCGTCGATCAACACATAGAGCTGACTCGTGTCCGTCACTTCCACGTAGGGCTTGCCGTTACGTTTGTTGCTGACCACCCAGATCGTCGGCGTGTGCTCCAGGTGCAGACTCATGCCCAACTCTTTGTCCGCCCGCACCAGTCCCGCCAGCTTGCCCTCCGGATCCACCACGAACGGCAACCCAATCTTGTGATCGGCGGCAAACTTCTCCGCAAATCCCCGCAAATTCTGCGGGTTGATCTCCAGTTGGTGCGCGAACACACTGTCCCGGAACGCGTTCCCCACCTCCTTGGAATGCGTGTCGAAGTAGCGCGCCAGCACCGCCGCATCGAACGACCAGTTGTGCATCGGCAACGGAAAATCGTGCTGCACCAGGGGAATCTTGTAGGTCCGCGAGGCCTGCGCCAGCAGCGGCGCGACGCGGCCGCATTGCGGGCATTGAAAGTCTTCGAAAACCACGAGCGCAACTTGCGCACCCTTCGGCGGACGCAGAGCCTCCGGCACATCCTGCGCGAAAACCGGCACGCAGAGCAGAACCAGGGACAACAGCACTACACACGGCAACAGTCGTTGAATCTTCATAGTTTTATTTGGATGCGCATCGAACCGAGAATATCCCTATGGTAGCGAATTCACCCCATTCGCGCACCTGAAGAGAAAATGCTCGCGTAGGGGCAGGTGCCCCCACCTGCCCAGCCGAGCGCAGCTCGGCAACTGTCTGAGGTCACCGAGACTCTAGGACTCTTGGGAACCGAGCGTCAGATTCCGCAAGCTTACTTCCTAAAATCGTCGCCGGGGTTGAGGTTATAAAAATAATAGAAGCGCAGGCCGAGGATTTGGCCGGGAAATTCTTTTGGCAGCGGTGGAAACGGGGTGGATGCGGTGATGCTCGCCCACGCGGCCCGGTCGAGCGGCACGTCGCCGGACGAGGTGCGAATCGCCATGCCGCTCACTTTGCCGTCCTTCAAAATGACGAATTCAAGCGCCAGCTTGCCCTGCTTCAAGATGGGCGGGTACACTGACGGCGGCATCAGGTTATACCAGTTGCGTTTCACAATTAGGACGATCTGCGTCAGATAAGGCCCAAAATCCACCCCCATCGTGTCGGTCAGGATTTCCGCCTGATCCAGCGCCTTCGCCCCGCTCCTGCCCGGGCTCCCGTAATCGCCTGCTTGTCCAATGCCGCCGGCGGAGTGCCCTCGATTCTCGGCTACGGCCCGTTGCGCCTGGTCGATCATCGAGCCCGCCGTCATGCGAGCATTAAAATCCGGCATTGGCCGGTTCTGTGGAGGCAACTTCAACTGCGCCGTCTGATCGCTCGGCTGCGGCTGCGCAAATCCCGAATTCTGTTGCGGATTTTCCTGTGGCGCCGGCTGGCCCTGCGCCGGTGGCTGCTGCGCACTCTCCCCCGGTCGCCCCGCACGCGCGCTCTGCAGTATCTTCTTCAACTCTTCGCGATTGATCTGCGGCGCTTTGCTGGTCGCGATGCGGTCCTTATCCGAAATCACCTTCGCATCGGGACGCCGCATCAGTTTCTGCGCGTCGGGCGGCAGCTCCAAAAACGTCGCGTCTTTCGACCGGTCCGCATCCGTCCGAATGGCCAGATCCACCGTCCGGTGCGGTAGCAGCATCATCAACTTCTCGCTGTTCCACAACAGAATGATCACAAACAAGTGCAGGATGACCGACAGCCACAGCGCTTCGCGCTTGCGCGCCCGAGAGAGATCGTCCTGCAACTGGATGAGAAGATGCGGAACATCGTCCGGATTGAAGCCGCGGTAAGCCGTTTCCCAGTGCTGCGCTTCGAACAAATCGCGCTGCTCCGGCTGCTCGGCGGGAGTCGCCGGATCGCGAGGCGGAATTTGGGTGACCGGCATCAGGCAGAGACTATAAACCTTAGAGCCACGGGCAGCCTCCTGGGTTGCGTAAGATTACGCGTAAAGTCCCTTCGTAAAGTTACGTAAATTATGGAGTTGCGACCGCCAATTCTATTGTCGCATTTTTTGCGCAAGCAGAGTGAGTACCTGAGTAATGGCCGCGCTACGAGAGAACGGAGAAAGCTCGCGTAGGGACGGCCGCCCCCGCCGGGGTCCCCAGACCGCGCGGTTTTCGCGGGCTGGGGTGGTCGGCCGTCCAAGCCGAGCGCAGCTCGGCCTCACCTTCACCACCAGGCAGCGAGACCAGCTCACCAATTTCAATTCGTCAGCATCAAAACTTTCTGTTACACCGTCTAGTCCTGTAGTCTCGTTCCAACCAGAAAATGTTCTTGGAGATCTAGCAAATGTTCCACCAGGGAACTCCCCGTCCCGGCGTAGCTGTACTCATTGTCGGAATCGCTCTGCTCACCAGTCCCCGCACAATGCTCGCCCAGCACGGCGGGGGTGGCGGACACGGCATGCCGACCGGCGTCGGCGGCGGCGCTGGCCGTCCCGCAGGGGTAAGCGAAAAGGACGATCTCAAGGACTTTCATCGCGCCATGGCCCTCCAAGCAACCGCTGAGCAGCGCGCCGCGTTCGCCAAAGTCGCACTATACACCCAGGCCGCGAGCGATCGGCTGCAAGCTTTTCGCGAATCTCTGCCGAAAGTCCCCGCTTCTTCACCGCTGTCCGATCGCGAAACCGCCTTGGATCAGGCCATTGAAAAAGCTCGCGCTGGCAACCAAAATTTTCTCGCCTCGTTTTCTTCCGCTCAAAAGTCCGGTTTGAAGGACTTCACCGGGAAACTGGCAAAAGCGGATTCCGCCCTCGACAAACAAATAAAGGCGCTGGACCAAGTCGTCCAGACCCCCAAACCAGCCGGCGAACAGATCGCCAACTCCGCCGCCACTCTCGACAAGGCGCTCGCCAGTTTCCAAAACGAGCAGCTCGCGCTCGCCAGAGAAATGGGCATCCTCCTCCCCTCTGACGGCCAGGACCTCACCTTCAACCTTCCCAAGGTGACAAACTCGATCAACATCGGCGGCCAGCCCATCTCCATCCCAGCTTCGGGCGCCCTCTCCCGGACTTCCGCCGAGAACGGCCACAACCTCTTCAGTCTCAAGCTCGTCGCCGATCTCTCTGACCTGCAGCAAAATATCACCGGCATTCTCCGCTCACAACTTACCCGCGCTCCCCTCTGCGGCGAGCGCATTGAGGTTCAACAAGCCACGCTCACCCCTCTGGTTCCCGCCAGCGTCGTGGTGGCGAACTTGCACTTCGAGCGCTGGGTCTGCCCGCCGGGCCTGCAAAGCCCCATGGAAGTGGCCGCCGGCGACGGCGCCATCGAAGTCAAGCTCACTCCGTCGCTCGAACCAAACGCAGGCTTGGGCCTCGTCTCCGAAATCACCCGCGTCCACGCCGAGGGCTTCCTCCGCGACTTGCTCCGCTCCGGTGACCTCGGCGTCACGCTGCGCGAACAAATCGCCGCATCGCTCCTCTCCGTCCTGCAGAAGGCCGCCGACCTCAAGGTCGCACTCCCGCCCGCCGCGCAGGACTCCGCTACCATCCAGAAGGCGCAATTCCAGGATGCCGGCGCCGACCAGTTGAGCTTGGTCCTCGACGGTCAGCTGCAATTTTCCGACGAGCAGACCCAACAATTTGCCACCCAACTCAAGCAACGCCTCTCCGCGCAAGGTGCGTCACCGCCATAAATCCCAAATCACTCGTGTGGGGACGGGGCTCCGCCCCGTCCAGGTTTGCGTAGGGACGGCCGCCCCCGCCGGGGTCCCCAGACCGCGCGGTTTTCGCGGGCTGGGGTGGTCGGCCGTCCAAGCCGAGCGCAGCTCGGCCCCCGCCTCAAGCATCAGCACCGGCACGACTTGAAATCGGCGCTGCGCTTCGTAAAGTTATGCAAAGATTTGTCCGAATCCTGTTCGTCGCGCAACTTCCGGCTCATAATTCCGTTCATAGATGTAGACACCTCGTCTGGAAAAAGGAGACACCTATGCTCAGGAAGCACCTTCTCGTTCTTCTCGCGGTCGGCCTCATCTCGATCGCCGCGCCTTTCGTGGCGGCACAGGATAGCCCACCCAACAATCAGCAATCCCCGCCGGACAAAGGTAGCTGGCGCCACGGGCCACCCGATCCCGCTCAGCGTACCCAGGAACTGACTAAGAAACTCAACCTCACTTCCGATCAGCAAACCAAAGTGCAGGACATCCTTCAGTCCCAACACTCGCAGATGGAGAGCCTGCGCCAGGACAATTCTCTTTCCCCGCAGGATCGCCACACCAAAATGATGGACATCCACAAGAGCAGCGACGCGCAGATCCGCGCGCTCCTCGACTCTACTCAGCAGAAGAAGTGGGAGGATATGCAGGCCAAGCGTGAGCAATGGGGACAAAACCGTCGCCACGGCCCACCCGACGCTGGCGACCATCAGGGCCCACCGCCTCAGCAATAGCCATCTGTAACCTGCTCGTGTGGGGACGGGCGCCTCGCCCGTCCTAGCCGAGCGCAGCTCGGCAGCTGCCTGGGGCCAAAGCAACGCTCTAACTTCTCCCCACCCCGATCCGCCCCGCGTGCCGTCCAATCTCCCCGAGGATCGCCAGCCCAAGCTCCAGCGCTCTCCGCCCATCCTCCAGCGAAACCACCGGGCGCGACCGCTCCCGCACCGACTGCAGAAATGCCTTGATCTCCGCCAGCAATGGCTCCTCCGCCGTGATCGGCGGCTTCGCCACCGAGATCTGCGGATTCACACACGGCTGGGTGCCCCATCCTAACGTCGCGTCCTTTGCGACGTTAGGGTGGGCTCCGGCTTCACCCGCCACCGACAACACCAGCACATCCTGCCGCCCATAATCGATCGAAATATATTGCCCCGCCTGAAAGAAACGCAGCTTGCGCACGCGCTCCGTCGAAACCCGGCTGGCCGTAAAGTTTGCCACGCAGCCCGATTCAAACTCGATGCGCACATTCGCAATATCCACCTTGCCCGAAAGAATCGGCAGCCCCACCGCCCGGATCTCCTTCACCTCCGACTTCACAAACGTCAGCACCACGTCGAGGTCGTGGATCATCAGGTCCAGCACCACGTCCACATCCAGCGCCCGCGGAGAGAACACGCTCAGCCGGTGCACCTCAAAAAACATCGGACGCTTGATCAGGGGCAGTGTAGCCCGCACCGCCGGATTGAAACGCTCCAGATGCCCCACCTGCGCCACCCGCTTGTGCTCGAGCGCCAGGCGAAGCAGTTCGTCGGCCTCGCCGAGCGTCGCCGCCAGCGGCTTTTCAATCAGCACGTCAACCCCAGCTTCCATCAGAGCGCGCGCCACCTCCAGATGCAGAACGGTCGGCACCGCGACCGACGCCGCCTGCACTTCGCTGTGCGTAGTGAGCATCTGCTCGACCGAACCGAACGACTTGCACCCGAACTCGCGCGCAATCGCGTCGGCCCGCGCCGTATCCGGATCGACCACCCCCACCAGCCGCACGCTGCCCGCCTGCTGTAGTTGCTGATAGACGCGCGCGTGATTCCGCCCAAAGGCGCCCACGCCAATCACCGCAACATTAATCGGAGATTCCTTGCTCAGATAAGTGCTCCGCAACGAAGAAATAACGCGCTATTGTCGCAGTTCCAGCCCCAGATAGGAAAGCGCATACGTAGGGACGGCCGCCCTCGGCCGTCCAGCGGGGCGAAGCCCCGCACCGGCTGCGGCAGAAGTCTGGCTTCGTGTCAGACCATCATCTTAGCGTAGAGACAGGGCTTGCCCCGTCTCCGGAGCGACACGCTGCGCCTTCACATCTTCTTCAGCAGCGCGATCTGCCCCGCATGATACAGCTCGTGCTGCACCACGCCATGAACCATGAACCAAGTAGTAGAAAGTGTAATGCGCGCCTTTTTTACCCGGAACGATATCGTAAAGCCGCGAATCCGGGAAAGCAGCAACCGCCGCGATCAGTTCCTCGTGAACCCGCCGCACCTCCGCCAAAGCCGTGCGCCATGCCGTCTCGCTCGCGTCCGTAAGGGACGGAAAATTCTCCGCATCCGAGAGCTCCACCGCGACCCCGCCCAACCGCCGCAGCACTGCACCGTCCCACGCCGCAATGTGCAGCACCAACTCCCAGATCGTGTGGGCACGCTCAATGGGACGCCCCGCCGCCTGCGCCGCCGTGACTCCGTCCAAAATTTCAAACAAAGAATCCCCATGCCAGGCGTCACTATCAAACGCGCGGCGAAGCTGGTCGGCAATGCGAGCCGCTTCAGACATACGTGGGTTTCCTTCGTGATCCTTCGTGTCCTTGGTGGTTATCGCTTTGAACCGAACGCGTGCCCAATCACTCCGCGCACACCGCAATCCCCCCATCGTCCGCCGCCCGCGTCATCGCCTCGCCATCCAGCAACAGACATCGCCCCGCGTCCACCGCCAGACAACTCGCCCCGGCGCGCGCCATCGTTTCAATCGTCTTCACCCCAATCACCGGAACGTCAAACCGCAGATCCTGCCCCGGCTTTGCAACCTTCACCACCGTCAGCGCGCGGCTCAGCGTCGAAGCCTCGCCCCCCGATTCCAAATCCGATTCCAAGTCCAAAGACCGCATCAGCAGCCCCGCCCGTTCGATCGTCGCGTCCGTGCCTTCCATCGCCTCGACCGCCACGCATGCCGCTTCCGCGATCACCACCGTTTGTCCAATGTCGTACTCCGCCAGCCGCCGCCCGACCGTGCGCCCATATTCGATGTTCTTGCGTTCCCGCTCCGTCGGAGCCCGCTTCGTGAGCACACCCATCTTCGCCAGCAGCGGTTCCAGCAGCGCCGTCGAGTTCTCGAGCATGATGCCCTCATCCGCCAGAACCTTCGCGACCGCGCCCAGCAGCGAGTCCGTATTGCGCGTGCCCAGCGAGAGCAACAGCTTCGCCAGCCGCCAGTCCGGCTTGATGGCGGAAAAAATCTGCTTGTGCTTAACCTGGCCGGCCATCACCGCGCGCGTGACGCCCGCAGCCTTAAACGTATCAATGAGCTTTGAGAGTTCGCCCAGTGAAACCCAGTGAACCGAAGCCGCGCCGTGCGTCTCAATCTCCGGAAAAGTCTCTTCTTTGATGGCGGCAACTACCACGTCGTACCCCTGCGTCCGCGCAGCGTCCAGAACCAGGAAGGGAAATTTGCCGTTGCCAGCGATGAGTCCAAGACGTGTCATAACCAAAAACCACGTAGGGGCGGACGCCCTCGTCCGCCCAGCGGAGCGAAGCTCCGCAGAGGGCTTCGATTGCACCGCACCATCGCTGCCGCGCTCCGCGCGGACGGACAGACGAATCCGCCCGTCCCGACGCAAGCAGCGGAGCCTACCACTACTTAATCACTCCGCGTTCTGACGCTTCGATAAATCGAATGAGCATGTCGATGTCTTCGCCGCGATCTTCCTCTGCGCGCAGCCTCTCCAGCGCCTGCGAAGTATTCAGCTTGGAGCCAAGCAAGACGCGATACGCGTGATGCAGCTTCTTAATCCGTTCCTTAGTGAACCCCCGTCGCTCCAATCCCACGGCATTCAATCCATAGGCGCGCGTTCCGCGCTCGGCAGACGTCTTCGAAAACGGCAGCACATCCCGCGTTACGGTGGTGCCCCCGCCAATAAAAGCATGCGTCCCAATCCGCACGAAGTGATGCACCGGGCACAGCGCCCCGACCGTCGCCCAGTCCTCCACGGTTACGTGCCCGCCCAGCGTGGCCGCATTCGCCATGATGATGTGACTCCCAACCTGGCAATCGTGCGCAATGTGCGTATACGCCATGATCAGGTTGTGGTCGCCGACTCGCGTGCATCCCCCGCCCTTCACCGTGCCGCGGTTGATGGTGACAAACTCGCGGATTTTGTTATGGTCGCCGATCTCCAGCCGCGTCGGCTCGCCCGCATAGGTAATGTCCTGCGGAGCCATGCCGATCGATGCGAAAGGGAAGAAGCCGTTGTCCGCGCCAATTTTCGTGGGTCCTTCGAGGGTGACGTGCGATACCAGATGGCAGTCCTCGCCAAGCTCGACCTCGGGCCCAATCACGCAATAAGGCCCAATCTTGCACGACGGATGTATCTTGCTTTTCCGATCGACGATCGCCGTAGGATGAATGGACATTGAAACCCAGTGGTTAGTGGGCGTTGGTGCGTGGTCAGCGGATTGCGAATCGCAATGACGAATTCACTGGCCACTGACCACCGACCACTATTCGTCCGTCGCCTCCGCGTTTCCCGCGCTTATCGCACGTGGCACCAGCCGGCAAGTCACCGTAGCCTCGCAAGCCACTTTCCCGTCCACATACGCCTTGCCTTCCAGACGAGCCGCCGTGACCCGCCAGGCCCGCACCACTACTTCAATCCGCAATTGATCTCCCGGCACCACCGGACGCCGGAATCGCGCCTTCTCGATCCCCGTGAACACCATCAGCATCTCGTCCCGGTTCGGAACCTCCGTCAGCAGCAGCAGCCCGCCCGCCTGCGCGATCGCTTCCACAATCAGCACGCCCGGCATGATCGGCTTGTCCGGAAAGTGTCCTTGAAAAAAAGGCTCGGTGATGGTCACGTTTTTCAACGCGACAATGCTCTTCATCCGTACCAGTTCGATCACCCGGTCGATCAAAAGAAATGGATAGCGATGCGGCAGGATCTTGAGAATGTCGCCAATCTCCATCCCGGTTTTCGCCGTCGGTGGCGCTTCAGGCGCCGCCGCTTCAGTGGTCTGGTTCGTGTCAGTCATGCCGTTTCATTCGAGGCGAAGATTATACTGTAGCGCACGTTCCTGTCAGCTTGCTTGCGAAGACCTTTGTCGTTAGGGGAACCTGGTCCGTGCGGCACCCCGCACCCCGTCCGGGACGCTCCCCTACGTCACAACTGCTCTGTGACGCCCGTCCTAGACTCACCCGACCTCAATGCCGATGATTAGCTCAGCGACCCTGCAAGCAACCCATTACGACTACCCCGGAGCCGATCCATGAATTCGCCCGACGCCCAGCCCTCTACCCCCGCTCCAACCGAACCCGATCGCCGCCTCCATCCTCGCTACACCGTCCAAGTCCAAATCGAACTCCGCCAGGAAGGCACCGACGTTCCCTTGCGCCTCGTAACCACCGACCTCAGTCGCGGCGGCTGCTACGTCCAGATGATGATCCAGCTCCCACTCGCAGTCCGCGTTCAAGCCACCCTCTGGCTCGACGGCAGCCCCATCGTCATCCAGGGAGTCGTTGTCACTCGCCATCCCCAATTCGGCAACGGCATCATGTTCATGAAATTCGAAGGTGAGGCAGAACAACTCCTACGCCGTTACCTGGACGCCATCTCCACCACCTAGGTTTTGCATCAGGTTATCGCTTCCGTTTGTAGAGACGGGGCTTGCCCCGTCTCCGAAGTCGCGAAAAACCGCGTCTTTACGGGAGATCAAACGCCCCTTTAGGGGTAGGGCATCGCATATCGACTTGGTTCGTAGCCTATTCAGCCGCGCCGCAACCCGAACTCTGTCCTGCTCTTCCCCATCCGCACAATCGGCAGCGTCAACCCATTCCCCAGCGGCACCTCCTCGGCCTCCAACTCCACATACCCCTTCGCCCGATAAAAAGGAACCCCCGTCAACGTCGCTCCCATCTCCAGCCGCCGAAACCCCGCCGCCCATGCCGCCGCCTCACAAGCCTCCAGAATCATCCCGCCAATCCCCCGCCGCGCCCACTCCGGATGAATGAAAAATGCCCGGATCTTAGCCGCATCCTTCGCCGGATCCAGCAACGAATCCTCCTGCCCCGCCCCACGCTCCTTCCCGCTCTCCTTCCAAACATCGCCGCCATACAAAGTCGTCCGCTTGCTCCACCCGCCGCAACCCACAAGCAACGCCCCTCCCGAAGATTCCGTCTCCTCGGCCGCAAAATAAGTTCCATCCGAAATCAGTTGCGTGTCCACTCCATACACCGTCCCCAGCGCCTTCTCCAATTGCGCCGCGGAATAATCCCCCGCCTGCAGTCCCCGCACCGAAGCCTCAATCAATTCCCGAAGCAACGGAACATCGCAAGCCTCCGCCAACCGAATGCGTATCTTCATAACCGATTAGGGAAGTTCAAACCGCACATCGCTGCAAGCCCTGGCACGAATTTGTCATCTGCAACCTCTACCTGAATTTGTCATCCTGACCCTGAGCTTGTCGAAGGGGAAGGACCTGCTTCTTGCCAGCGTCGAGCACACCGCAAGGGATACTCCAGAAACTTAACTTCGCAGCGCAAGCCCCACCCGTCACTTCCGCCCCGCCGCGCACTCCGCGCACGGACACACTTCCCGCAGATAGAACCACGAATAAATTCCCAGATCGTGTTTATCGTTCCACGAAAACTTCAGCGCATACTTGCCCACTGCCTCCGCCGACAGCGCTTTCGCCGCCGGCTTGAACATGGGCAAAGCCCCCGGCGCCAGCTTCGCCGCCTCGCCCGCCTTTCGCCCCGCTTTTGTTCGCTCATCCTCGCAAAGCGCGCAAGGGCAAGCGTCCCGCAGAAACGCAAACGTATAGACGGACCGGTGTCCATCCTTCCACTCAATCTCCATCCCCGTCCCCGTCGTCAAATGAATCACCACCGACTTGGGATCGTTCCCCACCCGAGGCGAAAAATCCGGCAGCGCCATAAATTTCAGTATCGCACGTGCCAAGCCCGTGTGGCGCGGACACTCCTGTCCGCGTGCAGATAGCCAAATTGCTCACGTCGGGGCAGTCGCCAGCCGTCCATCTCGATCACCGCGCAACGCCACTCGCTGGATCGACCCGCAGTATGACCAGCCGGCTGAAACGTAATAGGCACGCTCTGCATCGACACCCCGACAACCTCTCCCGTGTCCGATTCCTGAACGAAAACAATCAACCGCAAATTCCGAGGATCAGGCGTGGACTTGACCTTTGCGTCGACGACGCCTTCACGCATCCCGTGTGAGAACCGAAAACCAGGCAACGCAACCAAGAAGCCACACTTCCGCAATCACTGCGCTAAAATCTCTCCAGGTTCTCCATGGACACCGCCCGCATCGCCGCCCTCCTCGAACCTTTCCTCGAACTATCCCTCCCCGAATCTCAGCTCGATCAAATATCGACATACATCGATCTATTGCTCCGCTGGAACGCCCGCATCAACCTCACCGCCATCCGCCATCCCGAAGAAATCGTAACTCGCCACTTCGGCGAGTCCTTCTTCTTGGCTCGTCACCTCTTCCCAGCAAGTGTGGCGCGGGCGCCCTCGCCCGCGCATGTCGATAGCACACAAATGACAGACGCGTCGCGATTCTCAAAACCCGAGACGCTGCCCCCTCCTCCGCGCGTCCTCGACATCGGCTCCGGCGCCGGATTCCCCGCCCTTCCCCTGAAGCTCTGGGCCCCGCGCATCCACTTGACCCTCGTCGAATCGAATCACAAAAAGGCCGCCTTCCTCCGCGAAGTGGCCCGCGCACTTACATTGACCAACATCAATGTAATCGCCGGCCGAGCCGAAGTCTTAGCCGCACGCCAAGACTTCCCCCCAGCCGACATCGTGACCCTCCGAGCCGTAGAGCACTTCGACACCATCCTCCCCCAAGCCGTAACCTTCCTTGCCCCCAACGCAGCCCTAGCCCTCCTAATAGGAGCCGCCCAGATCCCGCGCCTAACCACACTGACCAGACTGAAATGGTGCCCACCAATACCCGTCCCCCAGTCACATACAAGAGTCTTGTCGATTGGTGTACATCAGTAAAGTGGTAAGTACTTAATGCTAATAGCAAATAGTGGAATTAATGGCCACATCTGAACCATTTCATAACGAGTAAGTGGTAATGTATTTCAATGATCTCATTATGAGACGAATTCAGCAAGAGTGTTCCACGTGAAACACTTCTCCATTTTGAAAAGTCTCCCCGTACGCAAAGTCGTGATGTGTTTCACGTGAAACACATCCCCCTATGGTGCACCCCAGGGAGTCGAGACGAGCCGGGTGTTTCACGTGGAACACTCTTCGCGGTTGCACAAGAATCTGGCATTGATTTCGCAAACGCGTTGGCATATCCTCACCCGCAACACACAGAAAATAAAATCATGGGACGTGTCATCGCAGTTGCCAACCAGAAGGGCGGCGTCGGCAAGACTACGACCGCCATCAACCTTGCCGCTTCACTCGCCGCTGCCGAAGTCAACACGCTGCTGGTCGATTGCGATCCGCAGTCGAACTCCACCAGCGGTTTAGGCCTGGTGAAGGATCCGGAGCGCATCAGCATCTACGACGTGATCATGGGCGTGGCCTCGGCTGAGGAGGCCTTGCAGCTCACTGAGCTCGAACAGCTCTGGCTGATTCCATCGCACAAGAATCTGATCGGCGCCAACATCGAACTGGTAGGGGTGGAGCGGCGCGAGTACCGTCTGCGCGACGTGCTCGCAAGTTTGCGCGAGCGCTTTCAGTTCATTGTGCTCGACTGTCCGCCGGCGCTCGATCTGCTTACCTTGAACGCGCTGGTCGCCGCGGATGGAGTGCTGATCCCGATGCAGGCGGAGTACTTCGCGCTCGAGGGTGTATCGGAGCTGCTCGACACCATCGAGAGGATACGTGCGGCGCTGAATCCCTCGCTGGCAGTTGAGGGCGTGGTGATCACGATGTTCGATGAGCGCACGAACCTGGCGCAGCAGGTGGCGGAGGAGCTGAAGAAATATTTCGGAGAGAAACTGTGCACGACGACGATCCCGCGCAACATACGGCTGGCGGAGGCTCCGAGCCACGGGCTGCCGGCGCTGATGTATGACGTGCGGTCGCGGGGGGCGGAGAGCTACATCCGGCTGGCGAAGGAGATCCTGGACCGGCAGGCGGGAGTCGTGAGCGGGCCGGGAGAAGCGGCTTAGATTGATGAACGTAAATATTTATATACGTCGATATGTTTGCGGGTGGGCGAGTTCTCAGGTCTTAGGTCTTAGAAACCCCCCCCCCAAGGACACAGGGGCGGACTGCAAGGAGCGCGGACCTCGATACCCCGCCCCTAAAGGGGCATCCGATTTCGAAGAATGTGCGGCATCGCTAAAGCGATGCCCTGATACACAACCAGGGAGACTACTTGATGACTACATCGAATGCGGCGGCGGTTGATAAGACGGCCGCGAAGACTGGGACGGAGAAGGTTCACGAGAAGCTGGCGGAGAAGCGGCGGGCTTTGGGGCGGGGGCTGGAGTCTCTGCTGCCGGGGCCACGGGTGGTGACGGCGCCGGCGGCGCCCACCCTTCCGCAAAGTGCGGGGAAGGATGGGGCACCCGCACCTGCGAGTTCTCAGTTCCCAGTTCCCAGTTCTCAGGGACCCGGCTCGTCGCTTTCCTTTTCTCCTCTTTCTTCTTCGGGTGTTGAGGGGGGACCCTTCGACTTCGCTCAGGGCAGGCTCGCGGGGACGCCCGTCGCTCCACCAGAGGAGGGAGACGGCTTGGCGGTGGCGGGGACTTTGGCAGAGTTGCAGGCGGTGGCTTCGGGCCGGACTGCGGATGGGGAGCAGGTGTTTCGGCTGGCGATTGATCAACTCGACCACAATCCGCACCAGACGCGGAAGGAGTTCGATCGGGAGTCACTCCAGGAACTGGCAGATTCGATCCAGGTGCAGGGAGTGTTGCAGCCGATTGTGGTGCGTCCGGGGCCGGTGCATCCGGGAAACGAGGGGCGGTTCATCCTGATCCTGGGCGAGCGGCGGTTGCGCGCGGCGAAGCTGGCGGGGCAGACGACGATCCTCGCGATCGTGAGGCGCGTTTCCGAGCAGCAGGCGGCCGAAATGACGCTGGTCGAGAACCTGCAACGCGAGGATCTGAATTGCGTGGAGCAGGCGGAGGCGTTCGCGAACTTGAGCACGGAGTTCAAGCTTACACAGGAAGAGATTGGTGCGCGGGCGGGCGTGTCGCGGGAGACGGTGTCGAATTACATGCGGCTGCTGACGCTGCCGGAAGGCGTGATCGGGGCGCTGCAGAAGGGAAGGTTGACCTATAGCCACGCGCGGGTGCTGTTGCAGCTCCGGGATAATGTCCAAATCTGGAAGTTCGCGCAAAAGGCGATTGAGGAAAAGATGTCGGTGGCGAAGCTGGAGGATCTGGTGCTCGGGGTAAGCGTGCCGGTCCGGCGGGGCGAGCCGAATAAGGGAGGCGGAGCCAGGTGGGTGGATCCGAATGTGCGGGCGGCGCAGCGGTCGCTGGAGGAGGTGCTGGGGATGAGGGTGCGGATCCGGGATCGGCAGGGGAGGGGAAAGATCACGATCGAGTATGGCACGCTGGAGGATTTCGACCGGGTGGTTCGGATGCTGAAGGGGAAGTGAATTGCGGATAGTGTGGGCGCGTAAGGGACTAACACCCACCACGGAGGCACAGAGACACGGAGAAAATCAGATAGATGGTCCCTCGGCTGCGCTCGGGATGACACGGGGTTGAGAGTTGGGTACTCATAGGGACCCGGGAATCTGGGGAGTAATAAGTGGGACTTGGCTGCTGTTTTGACTTGCGGATTACTGCTTACAGTGGTGCCCATTCGCGGGAAACAGCCTGGAAGTGCCGGAGTTGTAACAAATCTTCAAACTGCCGTCGGAATGCCATTGACTGGCAGGCTGCATGGGAGGACAATTTTCCCGTCCTCGACTGCCGCGAAACTCCTTCCCCTAACCGGTAGCCGAGCCGGGGGTTTTCCCACACGCTACCCCGATGCTACGGGAGGACTTATGAAGCGCGCCTTTTTCGTCTGCCTGTTTCTATGTTTGACCACCACATTTTTGTTGTCCCAGTCGAATCCTGTTCCCGTCATCCATCAAAGCGCGAAAGTTGCGTCTTCGGTCAGTACGCCCCAAACCGACCCGAAAGCTCAAGCCAGGATTCTCGACAGCTACGGCAACTTGCCGCTCAGCTTCGAAGCCAATCACGGACAGACCGATGGGCGGGTGAAGTTTCTGTCGCGCTCGGGCGGCTATTCGCTTTTCCTCACCGGGGATGAAGCTGTGCTCGCGTTGCGCGGGAAGAAGGCGGCGAACACGGCCCCTAAAAGGGACACCTCATCTCCCGTAGAGACGCGGCTTGCCGCGTCTGGCGATCGCATGACCGGTGGGGTGTTGCGGATGAAGCTCCGCAATGCCAATGCTGCGGCCAAGGTGACTGGCGTCGATGAACTGCCGGGCACGAGCAACTACTTCATCGGCAACGATCCGGCGAAGTGGCAGACGAATGTTCCGACCTACGCCAAGGTGAAGTACGAGGCAATCTATTCCGGGATTGACCTGGTTTACTACGGCAACCAGCGGCAACTGGAGTATGACTTCATCGTGGCTCCGGGGGCGGACCCGCGCCGCATCCAGTTCGACGTTCGCGGGGCCAAGCGGATTCGCCGGGATGAGCACGGAGACTTGGTGCTGAAGGTGGGCGACGGTGAAATCCGCTGGCACAAGCCCGTGGTTTATCAGGAGAAGGATGGAGCGCGGCAGTTGCTTGCGGCGCGCTACGCCATCACGGACAAAACCCGCGTAGGATTCGCGCTGGCGAAATATGACGCAAGCAGGCCGCTGTACATCGACCCTCTGATCTACTCTACCTACCTCGGCGGCAGCGCCTGGGACCAAGGCAACGGCATCGCTGTGGACGGCGCGGGCAACGCTTACGTCACCGGCGTTACCAGGTCAACCGACTTTCCGACGATGAATCCCTTGCAGCCAGTCAACGGCGGCGGCAATGACGCCTTCGTCGCCAAACTCAATCCCACGGGCTCGGCGTTGGTTTACTCCACGTATCTCGGCGGTAGCGGTGAGGATGACGGCTACGGCATCGCGGTGGACAGTGCGGGCAATGCTTACGTTACCGGTCTAACCCTCTCAACCGACTTTCCAACGATAAATCCCTTGCAGCCAGCCAATGGCGGCGGGCAGGATGCCTTCGTGACCAAGATCAACGCTGCGGGATCGGCGTTGGTTTACTCCACGTATCTTGGCGGCAGCGGAAATGACGCTGCCAAGAGCATCGCCGTGGACAGCGCGGGCAACGCTTATGTTACGGGCATTACCCTCTCAACCAACTTTCCGACGATGAATCCCTTGCAGTCAGCCAACAATGGCGGCGGAGGCGACGCCTTCGTGGCCCAGCTCAACCCCACGGGATCGACCTTGATTTACTCCACGTATCTTGGCGGCAGCGGAGAGGATGTTGGCGAGGGCGTTACAGTGGACGGTTCGGGCAACGCCTGCGTCACCGGCTTTACCTCCTCCCATGATTTTCCGACCGAGAATCCGTTGCAGCCGGCCAATGGTACTGCAGGCTATTCCACCACCGCCTTCGTGACCAAGATCAACGCTGCGGGATCGGCTTTGGTTTACTCCACCTATCTTGGCGGCAGTGACTATGACGAAGCTACCGGTATCGCCGTGGACGGCGCGGGCAACGCTTACGTTACCGGCCTAACCTTCTCCCATGATTTTCCGACGGTGAATCCATTGCAGGGGGGCAATCACGGTCGCGGAGACGCCTTCGTGTCCAAGCTCAACCCCACGGGGTCGGCTTTGGTTTACTCCACCTATCTGGGCGGCAACGGGGAGGACTATGGCCAGGGCATCGCCGTGGACAGTGCGGGCAACGCTTACGTTACCGGCAGTACTGCCTCCTTAAAGTACTTTCCCACCACACCCGGTGCCTTCCAGAGGACCTGCACTGGCGGCGCCTGTGCCTTTGTGTCCAGGCTCAATCCTGCGGGGTCGGTATTGGTTTACTCCACCTATCTCGGCGGCAGCGGCTGGGCCTATGGCTACGGCATAGCGGTAAACAGCGCGGGCAAAGCTTATATCACCGGCTCGGCTTACACGGGCTTTCCGACCATGAATCCCGTGCAGGCAACTTATGGCGGCAACGGGGATGCGTTCGTAACCGAGCTTCAAATGCTGGCCGCGAGCATAACGACGCTCACGTCTTCACTGAATCCATCAACTTATGGGCAGGCGGTGACCTTTATGGCGGTGCTCACTTCCGGCCTCAGTGCGCCTCCCGATGGAGAGTCGGTCACGTTTAAGAAAGGCACAACAATATTAGGAACGGGGACGTTGACTGGTGGTTCGGCTACCTTCGCGACCTCGACGCTGAAAGTGGGCACCAACTCGATTACAGCAGTCTACGGCGGTGACTCGAACTTCGCCGCCAGCACGTCGAAGGCAGTGAGCCAGGTTGTCGGCAAAGCCACGACCACGACCACTTTGGTTTCGTCGCTGAACCCATCGAGCTTTGGGCAGTCTGTGACCTTTACGGCGAGCGTGACGCCGCAGTTCAGCGGCACGGTCACCGGGACAGTGACCTTCTACGACGGCACGACGGCCCTGAAGACTGTGTCCCTGAGCGGAGGAGTGGCAAAGTTCACAACCAAGACGCTGACCCATGGCGCGCACACCATCACGGCGACGTACAACGGCAACGCCAGCTTTAGCGGCAGTTCGGCTTCGCTGACACAGACGGTGGATTAGCGGGCTGCGGAAAAATGCAATCGGCCGAGGAAGAACGGCCACAGGGGCTGAAGCCCACGCTGATTTCACGCTGGGTACGCGGCCCTGAAGGGCCGCTCTTCCACGGTGATCCGCGCATTCGTGCGTGAGGGCTGGGTCGTCCCTCCAGGACTGGGTCTCTCGTCCGGTGGAATCTAGGAAGTAATAACTGGAATGCTGGCTCTTGCGGTGGTGGCAAGGCTATCGCGAATCTGGAGTTGCTGTGGGCGCGGGTGGCTGCCGAGCTTCGCTCGGCCTGGACAGCCGGGGGCGGCTGTCCCTACACGAGCGCGGGGCGCGGGCTCAGATCCGCATCGGCATCACGATGTAGCGGTACTTGTAATCTTCGGCTTCGGCGGGACGAAGCTGGCCAGCGGACTGGGCATCTTTCAGCTCAAGTTTCACTTCGCACGAGCCGGTCGCTTTGATGAAGTCGATCAGGTATTGTGCGTTGAACCCGATCGCCATGGGCTCACCGTCATAGGCGACTTCGATGGAATCCTCCGACTCGCCAGTCTCGGTGGACGATGCGGAAATCTTCAACTCGCCTTTCTCCAGACGCAGGCGGACGGCGCGCGAGCGTTCATCGGCGAACTGGGCCACGCGGGCGATCGCGGCTCCGAGTTCTTCGCCATGCAGCGCGATCGATTTGGAGATATCCTTCGGCAGCACGGCCTCGTAGTTGGGGAACTGGCCGGTTAGCTGGCGGGAGGTCAACAAACGCGGACCGACGCGGAAGAAGAGCGTGGACTCGTCCTTGGCGAAGTCGATGGTCTCGACATCGGAATCGAGGAGCGATTTCAGCTCGTCCATCGCCTTCTTCGGAATCAGCGTCTTCATCTCGCCTGAAACGCCTTCAAACTTCTCTCCCGCGCGCTCCACATGCGCCAGGCGGTGGCCATCGGTTGCGACCATGGTGATGGACTCCGGCTTCAGCACCATCAAGGCGCCATTCAGGGTGTAGCGCGACTCCTCGGTGGCAATGGCGAAGCCGGTCTTGGCAATCATCGACCGCAGCACGGCGGCGGGAATCTTGATCACTCCCGCCGATGGAAACACCGGCAGACTGGGAAAATTCGACCGCGCCATACCAACCATCTTCGTATTGGACCGTCCGCAGCGAATGCTGACCCAGTGGTTCTCGAGCAAGCGAATGGTGATATCGGCGTCGGGCAGCAACTTCACGTAGTCATAAAGTTTGCGTGCTGGAATTGTGCATGCGCCATCTTTTTTCACCTTGGCGTTGCAGGATGTGCGCAGGCTTAGATCGAGGTCCGTCGCCGTCAGCGACAGTTTGTCGCCCGCGGCCTCGAAAAGATAGTTGGAGAGAATAGGAATCGTGGTCTTGCGCTCCACCACGCCCTGAGTGGCTGTCAGTTCGCGAAGAAGTTCGAATTTGCTGACCGTAATTTCCATGGTCGTAGTGGCAACGGCAGGAGCGGCTTCCACCGGCATATTGGGTCTCCCGACTCTACTTCTGTTCTCTTCTTATATCAAATGCAAAAGCAAGAAAACCAGTAGTAACCGTAGGCGGGTCGGAGAAGTGGAAAACTGGTCCAGGTTCCTGCGGTTTCAGTTGCTTCGACATTGACCCTTCGTGTGAAGAATCAGTCCCTGCCTGAGTGGAGGCCATGGTAAACAGCGGACCGTACTCAGGTTTATGTCCTGTCTTCCACGGTTTCCACAAACACTTCACAACCAGAAGGCAGGAAGAACGGCCTGATGAGTGGAAAAGCTGGTGGAAATCGGAATTTACGCGCCTAATTGCTCGGTCAGTTTATTGAGCAACCTGTTCAAATCCTTGTCGTCCTTGCGAACCTTTTCAATCTTGTCCACCGAGTGCAAGACCGTAGTGTGGTGCTTGCCGCCAAACTGGCGTCCAATCTCAGGCAGGGAAGCTTCCGTGAGGTGCTTGGCCAGGTACATGGCAATCTGCCGCGGATAAACGATGGAACGCGAATTGTTCTTCGCCTTAATTTCCACGAGGCGCAGGCCGAATTGCTCGGCCACCGCTTTCTGAATGGATTCGATCGTCACCTTGCGGGCCTGCGAATCAATAAAATTCTTCAAAACCTGCTGCGTGTAGGGAAGCGTGATGTCGGCGCCGATCAGCGACGAATGCGCCACCAGGCGGATCAGCGCGCCTTCCAGTTCGCGCACATTCGACCGGATGTTGGAGGCGATAAACAACGCCACATCCGTCGGTAGCGTCACCTGTTCCTGCTCCGCCTTTTTTTGCAGAATGGCGACTTTTGTCTCCAGGTCGGGCGGCTGAATATCGGCAATCAGGCCCCACTCGAACCGGCTGCGCAAGCGATCCTCGAATTCCGCCAACTCCTTTGGCGGACGGTCGCTGGCGATCACGATCTGTTTCATCGACTCGTGCAGCGCATTAAATGTGTGGAAGAACTCTTCCTGGGTGCGCTCTTTCTGCGCCAGGAACTGGATGTCGTCAATCAGCAACACGTCCATAGTCCGGAACTTATCCCGGAAGCTGATCATCTTGTCGTAACGCAGCGAGTTGATCATCTCGTTGGTGAACTTCTCGCTCGACACGTAGCAGATGGCCGCCTGCGGCGTCCGGCGCTTAATCTCATGACCGATGGCCTGCATCAGGTGAGTCTTGCCCATGCCGACGCCCCCGTACAGGAACAGCGGGTTGTAGGCCTTCGAAGGCCGCTCCGCCACCGCCTGGCAAGCCGCGTGCGCGAACTGGTTCCCGCTGCCGATCACGAACGCGTCAAAGGTATAGCGCGGATTCAGTTGCGCGGCGCTGTCCCAGTCGAACCTCCCTTGTGCCGCCTGCAACCCCGGCGCCGCCTGCGACCCCGGACCGCCGCTCGGACTATGAGCCGACAACCCGCCGTTGTGCCGGATCGGCGTGTTCGAAGGATCGTCCTCGGCGGTAACGAATTTCACATCCTCGTATCCGAGCCCGAGATTGTCGACCGCCTCCTGAATCAGGTCTGCGTATTTGTCGCCTACGTGACGGAACTCGGCGGTCGGAACGCGCACGAACAGAACTCCATTGCTGCTGTGGCTGTAGCGCGTCGGCTTCAACCAGGTGTCGTAGGAGTGCCGATTGACTTTCTTTTCCAGGGCGTCAAGGATGCGCACCCAAGGATTCGGGATGATGGCGGAACTGGAGAGAGACATTGTTTACCAGAATATTCAAAGCGCCGGAGAAAAACGTCCGGGAAGAGCCAATCTTTAAATTGTGAGCTCTTCGTTGAGTGCAGAGCAGCTTCTATTTTTCCTTACGGGCTGTTGTTGAAATTTATTGCGAGACGAACCGCATACTAGCACAAAAAAATCGCGGCGTCGGTGTGTTGCAACAAAAAACTTCCGCGTGAGCGCTATATCGAATCGCAATTTTATTGCGCTGTCAAGTGTCGAGAAACTAACTGCCGCGCAAAGTGTGCAATTACGGAATCGTCCGGCGTTCCCGTTTCGCCGGCGCCGCCGTCTTGTGATTTGCCGGATACACCACCACCGACCGTCTTCCACCCTCGCCGTCACTCTCGGTGCGCAAATCTTTTTCCTCGCGCAGCGCCAGATGCACGATGCGCCGCTCGCGCGACGACATCGGCCCGAAGCGGTAGGGCTCGCTCGTGCGACGCACCTGCTCCGCCGCCACCCGCGCCGCCAGTTGCAACTCGTCAATCCGCATCGCCCGGAAATTCTTGCAGTCGAACCAGATCTTCTCGTGCTCGTTGCCCTGCAGATGGAGGATCTCCGATGCCAGCAGCTCAAACGAACGCAGCAACTCGCCACTCCGCTCCAGCAATAGCGCCGAATCCGGCCCCGCAAACTCCACCAGAATTTCCGGACGCTCCCACTCGCGATTCTGCGCGATCGGCGGATCCACCGTGATCCGATACTTCAGCTTGAAGCCGCCATTCGAAATGACAGTCTGCAGAAATTCCCCAATCTGTTTTGCGGCAGCTACCTTGTCAGTAATCGGCATAGTTAGTTCTCAGTTCTCAGTTGTCAGTTCTCAGTTTCCATCAAATCCACGTTCGGACTTAACTGACGGCTGAGAGCTGAGAGCTGACCGCTTATTTCTCCTTCTTCCGCGCCCGCTTCTCCATCATCTCGCGCATTTCGCGGCCCAGCGACGTGCGATTCATCGCCCACTGCTGCACGATGCCGATCAACTGGCCCGCGGACCAGTACAAGCCCAACCCGGCCGGCAGGTTCCAGCTCATCAGGCCCAGCATGCCTGGCATCATGATGTTCATCATCTTCTGCTGCGCCGGATCCATGCCCGCCTGCGGCGTCATGCGCTGCATCACCAGCATGGTAACGATGATGGCAACCGGCAGAATGTGCCACGGATCGGGCGCCGAAAGATCGTGAATCCACAGCCACGGCGCATGACGCAAGTCCATCGCCACGTTGAGCATCCGGTAGTACGCAAACAAAAACGGCATCTGGATCAGCAGCGGCAGACATCCACCCGCCGGATTCACGCCTTCCTTCTTATACAGCGCCTGAATCTCGGTGTTCATCTCCGCTTTGCGCGGATCCCGCAAGCTGTACTTCTTGTACTTTTCCTGGATCGACTTGATCTGCGGCGCCACGCGCTGCATCTTGAGCATCGACTTCATCTGCGAGAGCCGCAGCGGCAGCAGCGCCAGGTTGATGACGAGCGTCTGCAACAGGATGGCCCAGCCCCAGTTCGGGACGATGTGGTTGTACATCCATTTCAACCACAGAAACAGGGGACGCGCGATGATTCCCAGCCAGCCGAAGTCGATGATCGCCCGGAGATCCGGTTCCGCACCCGTGATGCCCGGCACGGCCACCGACTCCAGATCCGACAGCGCCTTCGGGCCCACATACAGCCGCGCATCGGTTGCGCCCTTCAGGCTGCCGACCGCCGCGCCCAGTACGTCCACCTTGTCCATCTGCTTGTTATTCGCATCGGACGCGTTGTGCGGAATTTCAATGGTGTTGCGCAGCGTCACCATTGCCGCGTTCCGCGGATCCTGCGGCACAAAAACGGCCGCGAAATATTGGTCCGACACTCCCGCCCAGTGGAACGGTCCCGGCAGCGTCCCGCCGCTGCTGATCTTCTTGATCGCCAGCCGCTCCACGTTGCTGTCGTACTGATACACGATCTGCTCCAGCGCGTACTGCGGAGCGGTAGTATCGCCGCCAAACCCCGCCGGCCACATCGGAAACGCCGTGACCTGCGCGCCCTTCTGATAGACCGCCGTCTTCACCCCAACCACATAGCTGCTGCGATCAAACGTGTAGCTCTTCTCCACCCGCACGTTGCCGTCGCCATATGCGAACGTGATTTCCGAGGGTGCCCCATCCTTCCGCGTACTTTGCGGAAGGGTGGGCGAAGCGTCCGCAATGCCCGCCGTGGCCTGCGGAAGGGTAGTCATTACGTACAACGCCGAGTTCACCTTGTTTCGCAGTGTCTCGTCATACATCCACAACGTCAGCGGATACCCGTACTTTTCCGCCGCTGCGCCATTCACCAGTTCCAACTGACCGCCTTTGTCATCGGTGTATTTCTTCAGGACCCACGACTTGACCCGCCCGCCGCGATTGGTGAACACGATCCGGTAGACGTCGTTTTCAATCACCGTCTCCGACTCGCTCTCCGCCTGCAGCGGAGCCGATGCGGATGTCGGCGCGTTAGTGCCAGTCGTCGCCCCAATTTGCGCGGGAGGTTGTGAGGCCTGCGCAGGGACAGCCGCCCCCGGCTGTCCAGCCGAACGCGGCTCGGCAGCGCTCTCCTGTTTCGCCGGAGGCTGCGGCCCGTACTTCTTCAAGAGCGGCTGGAAAAGGACGATGACCAGGAACGTCAGCGCAAACACCACCAACAGCTTGCGCTCCATCCCGGGTTCTTGTTGCGGATTATTAAATTCAGCCAAATCAGTCGCTCGTCATTTCTGAGTTAGTCGCTAAACGTTACACGTAGGAACATTACACCTGGGAACATTACACGTAGGGACGGCCGCCCCCGGCCGTCCAGCCGAGCAAAGCTCGGCAGCGTATCACGGCATCGTGGGTGCCCCACTCATTCGCGCTTTTTGCGAATGAGTGGGATTCCCCGCAGCATCCTTCACCACCGGATCCAGCCCGCCCGTCGCCAACGGATGGCACCGCAAAACGCGCCAAGCCGCCATCGTCCCGCCGCGCAGCGCGCCATACCGCTCGACCGCTTCCATCGCGTATTCCGAGCACGTCGGCAGGTAGCGGCACGACGGCGGAAACGCCGGCGAAATCCACCGCTTATAAAGTCGCAGCACCCCGAGAGCGAGAGACTTCATTTCTCCACCAGCTTTTTCGCGATCACATCCAACGCCCGGCCTACTTCTTCGAGCAGCACAGAGAATTCCAGCGTCAGCACCGACTTCTTCGGATTGATCACCACATCAACCGCGCCCGCGCCCTGCAGCACCGAACGCCGTTGCCGCACCGCTTCGCGCAGCCGGCGCTTGATCCGGTTCCGCTCCACCGCGCCGCCCAGCACTCGACCCACCGTGAACCCGATGCGGGCGCCGCCCTCCGCTTGCCGCAGATAGAACACGGTCATGTGCGAGGAAAAGTGCCGCCGCCCCAGTTTGTACACGCGATCGAAGTCGGAGTGCTTCAGCAGCCGCGCCGCGCGCGGAAAGCTTGCCCCCGCCATCGCTGCTGACTGCTCTACACTCCGCTCCGGAGCGTTGGCGCTCATCAGCTCACATTCCTGCACAATAGTTAGTAATAATCACGGCCTTCGCTGTTCGTTGTGGAGAACTAATCGCGGAAACCCGGCGCCACTGAAACACGCTTGCGCCCTTTGGCCCGGCGGCGCGACAGCACTGCGGCTCCGCTCTTGGTCTTCATGCGAGTCCGGAACCCGTGCTTCTTCGAGCGCTTGCGTTTGTTGGGTTGAAATGTACGTTTCGGCATCGAAAATCCCTTGCTCCTGATTGAATCAGCTGGCTTGAGGCGAACCGTAAGTATAAATGACGGTGACTCTCCCCGGCAAACGCGTCAACTCGCTACAATGGCCCTGATCCACTATCCACTAACTATTATCCACTGCCAGTCATGAACCTCGATGACACCATCGTCGCCATCGCCACCGCGCCCGGCCGCGGCGGCCTCGGCATAGTTCGCCTGGCCGGCCCCGAAGCGCGCGACATAGCCAAGCCCATGCTCCGCCTAAATCGTGACCTGGAACCGAACCGAGCCATCCGCTGCGATCTAATCGACCCGTGTGGCGCGGGCGCCCCCGCCCGCGAAACTGCCGAACCCGCCCCAACTCACGTAGGGACGGCCGCCCCCGGCCGTCCCGCGGAGCGCAGCTCCGCCCCGGCCGGCACCACCCCAACTCCGGCCCGCATCGACGAAGTCGTCGTCACCTACTTCGCCAAGCCCCACTCCTACACCACCGACGACATCGTCGAAATCTCCGCTCACGGCTCGCCCGTGGTGCTGCGCCACATCGTCGAACTCTCTCTCGCCCGCGGCGCCCGTCTCGCCGAGCCGGGCGAATTTACCATGCGCGCCTTCCTCAACGGACGCCTCGACCTAACCCAGGCCGAAGCCGTCCGCGACCTGATCGACTCGCAAACACTGTTTCAAGCCAAGGTCGCCGCCCAGCAACTCGAAGGCGCGCTCTCCAATCGCCTCAAGCCCATCAAGCAAAAATTAGTGGACCTGATCGCCCTGCTCGAGGCCGGCATCGACTTCGCCGAAGACGATATCTCCGTCGCCCCCGACGCCACCATCCTTGATCGCATCGCGCAAATCACAAGCCCGCTTGAGCAGCTCGCCGCCACTTTTACTTACGGCAAGATCGTTCACCAGGGTCTGACACTGGCCATCGTAGGCCGTCCCAACGTGGGCAAGTCGAGCCTGTTTAATCGCCTCGTCGAACGCGAGCGCGCTATCGTCACCGCCCAGCCCGGCACCACTCGCGATCTGGTCAGCGAAACCGTGGCCATCGGTGGAATTCCTGTGGAACTGGTGGACACTGCCGGCATCCGCCGCGCTCTCGACGAAGCCGAAAGCATCGGCATCAAAAAGTCGATGGAGGCCCTAGCCGACGCCGACTTAGTACTGGTAGTAATCGACAAGACCCAGGCCCTCTCCGATGAAGACCGCGAGTTACTAACTCAGGCAGAAGGACGCCCAGCGATCATAGTAGAAAACAAATCCGATCTGCCGAGTACGCGTGGGGACGGCTCGTGTGGGGACGGGCGCCTCGCCCGTCCAAGCCGGGCGGAGCCCGGCAGGCTTTCTCCGGCAGAGCCCAGTTCTCTGCCGCACATCCCCACTTCCGCCCTAACCGGCGAAGGCATCCCCGCCCTGCGCGCCGCCATCCTCCAGCACGTCGCCGGAGACTCCACCACTCAGCTCGAGACCGGCTTCTTAACCAGCGTTCGCCATCAGAAACTAGTCAACGATGCGCTCACCTCGCTCGACGCCGCCACCAAAGCCGTAGCCGCCCGAGTTCCGCACGAGATGCTCCTGCTCGATCTCTACGGAGCCCTGCGCCCCCTCGACGAAATCACGGGGGCCACCACCACCGACGACATCCTAAACCTGATCTTCGGCACCTTCTGCATCGGAAAGTAAACTGGGATCCAGCAGGGTCCGATGAGATGTAATGTCGCGGAATAATATATTGACAGATACTTTCTGCACATGTTTCCGAAATGTGGTCCTGTCATGCGCGCCTTGACCAGGAGCCACTGACCATTTACATTGTCGGCAATTCTGGAAGCGGAGGGGAAGTAATGTTATCCGGATTTAAGCAGTTTGTTTTGCGCGGTAATGTGGTGGATCTGGCGGTCGGTGTGGTGATTGGCGGCGCATTCGGGACAATCGTCACCGCCCTGGTCAAGGACATTATCAACCCCATCGTTGCGCTCGTGGTAGGCAAGCCAGATTTCACGGGGATCAGTTTCACAATCCGCAGCACGCTGTTTCCGATTGGCGATTTCATCACCGCGGTGGTGAGCTTTCTGCTGATCGCGGGGGCGGTTTACTTTTTTGTGGTGACGCCGATCAATGCGCTGATCGCGCGGACACGGAAGGATCCGGCGCCGGCTGATCCGACCACCAAGAAGTGTCCGGAATGCCTGAGCGAGATTCCGATCGATGCGCGCCGCTGCGGACACTGCGCGGAGCCGGTGATGGGCAAAGCGGCATAGCTAAAATGCTCGTGTGGAGCCGGGTCTTTGACCCGGCCGGGACGGGGCAGAGCCCCGTCCCCACACAAGTCTTAGGGGTGCCTAGGGACATCGTATCCCCCGGAGTGGTCCAAGTAATAATCCAAGAAGACAGGTGGAAGCAAGCAGAGTTGGAGAGGCCAACGAGGTTGGAGCTGCTCGACGATCTGCCAGGGGCTGAGGTTTTGTTTGTGGGAGTTGGGGCGGACGAGGTTGAAGTAGAGCTGATAGGTAAAGGCCTTGGCAAGGAAGTCGCCGCGGCTGGAGAACGCTTCCAGGTCGAAGAACTCATCTTCGACGAGACGGTGAACGGTTTCTACGTCGCTTTGGAACGTGTGAGCGGCGGGCGGAATGCGGACATGCTGGCTGTCGCCTAAGGCGGTGGGGAAGCCCGTGGGATGGCCGCTGCGATCATGGCCGCCGATGAACTCAGAACCGTTGTCGGTTTGCCAGACGAGATCGCGCAGCGAGATGCCGCAGCGATCAAGATGCTGCTGAATGCGGGCGGCGAAGACGGAGCTGGCGGCTGCGGAACGGCGCTGCGCGAAAGCCCAGAACAGCAGGCCGCTGCGCACTTCGCGGGCGGTGTACTCGACGGCCGGCAGATCGAAGGCCTGGGCCTGAGGCCAGTAGCGGGGGATATCGTCGAGGTCCTTGGTGTCGGCGGAGATCTGCTGAAAGACGCGCCAAGTGGCTTTGATGTGGGCGAGGTCTTGTTTGCGTTGATACTTGCGCTGTCGTTTTTTGAGCAGACCGTGCTGGCGCCAGATGCGTTCCAGGGCGCGATGGCTGAGCGGAAGATCGAACTCGCGGATAAGGCGGCGCGCTCCGAAGGTGAACAGTTGCTGACGCAGAGCGACGACCTGTTGCTCGATGTCGGCAGGAGTCTTGCCGGGCTGGTGATGAGGGGCGCGGGAAAGCTCGATCAAACCGCGCGGACCTTGCTGCTGATAACGTCGCAGCCACTTGCGCACGGTGGGGACGGTGGTTTCGAACAGCCGCGCGGTGGGCTTGATGCCGCGTTGTCGCGCCGACTGCACCAGACGCAAGCGATGATTGTAAGCGTCGCGCATTTCACGAACCAAGTTGAAGTAAGGGGCCGACATGCTGGAGGCATCGTACGGCGCGAATGGGGAGAAAAGCGGGTGGTGGAAAAGTGGAAATCCCGCAAAAAGAAAGGGCGCGAGATTTCCACTTTCCCACCACCCCGACGGCGGCTGCGGGTTTTCTCACCGAGCCCATAAGCAATCCTCCAGCTCTCGACACCGTTTCCCACTCATACACTTCAATGCCGCCAGAGGGATACGATGTGGGTAGGCTCTACCACCCCACACAAGTCTTGGCGAAATTCGCTGGATTCCTGTAAAATGAAGGTTTTGGCAACAGGCCTGGAAGGATTCGGAGTTATGGCACGAGTTTGTGATATCTGCGGCAAGGGGCCGCAGTTCGGAAATACGATCAGTCATGCGCACAATGTGAGTAAACGGCGCTGGAACGTCAATCTGCGCCCGGTTCACGCCAAGGTGGGAGCCGCCACCAAACACATCCGCGTCTGCACTTCCTGTTTGCGCAGCGGCAAAGTGGTGAAGGCGTAGCTTTCGCGAGGCCCGCGGATTCTTTGGAGTCCTGCGGGCTTTCGTGTGTCTGCCAGCGTCTGCCGAGCTGCGCTCGGCTTGGACGGCCGGGGGCGGCCGTCCCTACACGAGCCTCGCTACTTCACATCTAGCAGTTGCACGTCGAAGATCAGCGTTGAGTTAGGCGGGATAGCCCCCGGATAACCCTTTGCTCCGTAGGCCAGGTCTGGCGGGATGCGCAGTTGGCGCTTGCCACCGACCTTCATGCCGGCGACACCTTCGTCCCAGCCCTTGATGACCTGGCTGGCGCCCAGCATGAACTCAAATGGATGGCCGGTCCCGACCGAGCTGTCGAACTTCTTGCCGTTGGTGAGCCAGCCGGTGTAATCGACTTTGACGTGCTGTCCGCTCTGTGCTACCGCTCCAGTGCCAACTTTGATGTCCCAGTACTCGAGACCGCTGGCGGTTTTGGTGGGCGCGCCGGTGACCTTGGTGGGGCCGCTGGTGGCGGGCTTCGCCGCTGCCTTTTGAGCTGGAGCCGTCTGGGCGGCGGCCAGGGTGGCTAGTGCGAGCAGTGTAATGGCTAGGATGAGAGTTTTCATAGTGCGTCCCCTTTTCTTCGGTCTGTAAGATCCTTATTGTTTCGTTTCGATCGCGAATTCTAGACTTGGTGTGACTGCCGGCGGCTGCCGAGCTGCACTCGGCTTGGACCCTTCGACTGCGCTCAGGGCAGGCTCGCGAGGGCGCCCGTCCCCACACGAGCCTTCACGCCAGCGCTATCACATCAATTTCTACCAGAACGTCTTTTGGAAGGCGGGCTACTTCCACGGTAGAGCGCGCTGGCGGCGACTGCTTGAAGTGGCGGCCGTAAACTTCGTTCATGGCGGCGAAATCTCCCATGTTCTTGAGAAAGACGGTGCAGCGCAGAACTTTCTCCAGAGAGCTGCCCGAGGCCTGCAAGATGGCAGCGAGGTTCTTGAGCACGCGGTTGGTTTGCGCGCTCACATCGCCGGCGACGATCTGCGCGGTGGCGGGATCGAGGGGGATTTGGCCGGAAGTAAAGATCAGGCCCTGGGCTCGAATGGCCTGCGAATACGGGCCGATGGCTTTCGGGGCCTGCTCGGTGGCAATTACTTCGCGCATGATTCCTCCAGTGCGTGCTGCGATTCTACGGGGACGATGACGAAAAGCGATTAACGCAGATTGCGGCGGTAGAAGTCAAACAGGGACTCCCCTGCTTTGGTTATGGCGAATCCAGAGTTGATGCGACCACCGGCAACTGCCGAGCTTCGCTCGCCTGGACGGCCGGGGGCGGCCGTCCCTACGAGAGCTGTTCCCGCGCAGGCGGTTTGGACAGGCGAGGACGCCCGTCCCTCCACGATCTTTGCTAGAAGAGGGAGCTTTGGCGGCGGTTTGGGGTGATTCCGAAATGGTCGTAGGCTAGTTGGGTTGCTACTCGACCTCGCGGCGTGCGGTTCAGAAATCCAATCTGGATCAGAAACGGCTCGTAGATTTCTTCAATGGCGTCGGGCTCCTCTGCGAGCGCGGCCCCCAGCGTATTCAGGCCCACCGGCCCGCCCTGGTATTTCTCGATGATGGTGAGCAACAGTTTGCGGTCAACTTCGTCGAAGCCGTGGCGGTCCACTTCCAACATGCCGAGCGCGGACTGGGCGGTGGGCAGATCGATGGAGCCGTTTGCACGCACCTGGGCGTAGTCGCGGACGCGGCGCAGCAGGCGGTTGGCGATACGCGGCGTTCCACGAGAGCGGCTTGCGATTTCGATGGCGCCGGGACGATCGATGCTTACGCCTAGAATCTCGGCCGAACGCTCGACAATCACGCGGAGGTCGTCGTGAGTGTAGAACTCGAGCCGCAGCAGCAGGCCGAAACGGGAACGTAGGGGGGCGGAGAGCAGTCCGGCGCGCGTGGTGGCGCCGATGAAGGTGAAAGGCTTTACGTCCATGGTGTGGGTGCGCGCGGACGGGCCCTGGCCAATCATGATGTCGAGCTTATAGTCTTCGAGCGCGGAATAGAGGATCTCTTCGAGCGCCGCCTGCAGGCGGTGGACTTCGTCGATGAAAAGCACCTGCCGGTCGCGGAGATTGGTGAGGATCGCGGTCAGGTCGCCCTTGATCTGCAGCGTGGGGCCGGAGGTCTGCTGGAAGGCGGCGCCAAGTTCGTTGGCGATGATGTTGGCCAGCGTTGTTTTGCCCAGGCCGGGCGGGCCGTAGAGCAGGACGTGGTCGAGCGCTTCGCCTCGGGACTTGGCGGCCTGGATGGCTACGTCGAGATTCTCTTTGACTTTGTTCTGGCCGATGAATTCCTGCAAGCGCTGCGGGCGGAGTTTGAGCTCAAATGAAGAATCGTCCTCGACCGGGGCGGCGGAGACGAGGCGGTCTTTTAGGTTTGGATTGTCTTTGGCGGCGGACACTGAAGGGGATGGTAGCAGTTCTGAGTTCTCGGTTCTAGGTGTGGGGCGGACACTCTTGTCCGCCGAAGTTTGAACCCATGCCGACAATTGCCTCAGCGTCGAGCTTTCGCGGACAGGAGTGTCCGCGCCACACAATCTACTGGCCAATCACTCCGAGGCGCACGCCTTTCAGTCTGCCCGCGTCGAACCAGGCTACCTTCTGGCCGAACCAGGTTTTGGTGCCGGCGAGCTTGTACTTCTTGGTGGCGGCTGCGAAGTCGCGCGTGGCCAGCAGGTAGGCGACCGGGGTCTCGCCGAACTTGGCGAGGCGGTCGGAGAGCCAGCCTCCGTTCGACGGAGCGGCCAGAATCACGGGCTCGCCGGGAAAGTAGGCGAGTTTGCCGAAGTCTTTCTGCGTTTCGGTGAGAGGCGCGGCCCAGCCGTATGCCTTGCGGAACAAGGCAATCGAAGCATCAAGATTGTTGACGCCGAGCACGACGTTCTCGATGCCGGCAACCGGCGCTCCCTTTACGCTGTCCGAAGTCTGCACGCGCCAGGCGCGCGGCGTCTGGTCTTCGATGATGAAGGGCAGCGTGGAGCCCGGGGTTCCGGAACCAACGTCGGCCGTCATCCACTCGATCGACATGCCGTCGGGGCGCTTGCGGCTGCCACGCTCGGGAGTCTTGACGGGAATTCCAGCCTTCTTCAGTCGATCCACTTCCTGCAGCAAAACGTTCGACCCCACCGCCCAGGCGCAGGTGACGGCATCCTCGGCCATAAACTTCGCCCAGTCGGAGCCTGCGGTCGCGCTCGGCTTTACCGGCGCAATCAGCTCAAGGTAAGACGCGTCATCGAAGCCAATGGCGGCCATTTGGGTAATGCCGTTGCTGTGGGGACCGCCGAAGACCGGAGTCATGCCCACATCGGTGAAAGCCTGACGGAGCGTGTCAAGATTCGATCCGCAGATCGACACGTGGTCGATTTCCAGCACCACGCTCTTGCTCTCCTGGGTCATGGCAGGTTGGGTCATTAGTAAGAGAACAAGCGTCGCGAAGGACAAGCGGCAGCCAATCGGGGAACTCCGCTTGGACATGCGTGCCTCCTTTGAAATAAGAAAGAAGAATGGTACGCCAGAAAGCGCGATCAGGGAACGATTTCCTGCGAACCCAAACTCGGCTTGACGAATGGTATATAATGAACATCGCGAGTATATACGCCAAAAATATGCCATTGTTCATCAAGAATAAAGCCACCGAACAGCTGGCTCGCCAGCTGTCTAGCGAAACCGGTGAGTCGCTTACCGAAGCCATTCAAACGGCGCTCCAAGAACGCTGGGAGCGGCTGAAGCAGCGGCGCAGAGGCCACCTTCTGACCGGCCAGATTGAGGATTTACTGCGGCGGGTGGACGCGCTTCCGAGCCTGGACTCGCGCCCCGAAAACGAAATCCTCGGCTACGGCGAAGACGGCATTCCGCGCTAGCCGCCCAATGGGAAGGGCACGAGTTCACAGGCTGCGGGGAACTCTGATTTTGATCGGGCTTGGGAAGGGCACGACTTCACAGGCTGCGAAAAAACTCTAATTCACGCGAGTTTTGGGAAGGGCACGACTTCAGTCGTGCCGTTAAGTCGTTTAGATTTGTCCGCGCTTCAGCGCCTGAGGTGCGCCTGTTACGCCCTCGACGAGGTCTCTCGCAATGGTCATTGACACATCCGCGCTCGTGGCCATCTTCTTGGCTGAACCCGAGCGCAAGCTGTTCCTCAAACATATCCTCCAGGCAGAAACAAAGCTGATTTCGGCGGCGAACTCGCTGGAAACCGGAATCGTGCTCGAGGCCAGGCGCGGAGAAGCCGCAGGCCGCGAGTTCGACCTGTTTATGGTGCGGGCAAAGCTGGAAGTGGTTCCGGTGGATGCCGAGCAAACGGAGATCGCGCGTTCCGCCTGGCGCAAGTATGGCAAAAGGCGGCATGCGGCCGGTCTCAACTTCGGCGATTGCTTTGCCTACGCGTTGGCCAAGTTCTCAGGGCAGAAACTGCTGGCCAAGGGAGAGGATTTTCGTTTCACCGACGTGGAGCTGCTTCCTTGAAACCGAGATTGCCGGAAATAGAGTGCCATCTGCGGCTCAACCGGCCAACGGACCGAATCGCAAGTTCTGGGTGGAAGAAAAAGGTGTTCCCTCTTGCTTGCGATTTCCAAGTAAAATAGTCACATGAACTTGACTCTCAGCGCGGTCTACGAGGAAGTTCCGGAATCCGAGGGCGGCGGCTATGTTGCCTACACGGAGGAACTGCCGGGTGCGATTTCGGAAGGCGACACGCTGGACGAGGCTCGCAAGAATCTCCGCGATGCTATCGAGCTCTTGCTGGAGGCTAATCGTGAACTAGCCAGCCAGTCACATCGCGGGAAAAAGATTGCCCGCGAAAAGATCACCGTCCCGGTGACGTGATTTGTGAAGCGCATTGATTTGATCCGCCACTTGGAATCACATGGCTGCGTTCTGCTTCGCGAGGGCGCTAACCACAGCGTCTACCATAATCCCGCCGCACAACGCACCAGCACTGTACCGAGACATCGTGAAGTCAAGAACCCTACCGCAATCCGAATTTGCAAACAGCTTGCAGTGCCCGACCCGCTGCGCGGAGAGCTATGAAGAAGCCCACCAAAAACCGGGCGCGCCAAATCGCCGCCATCGCCGCGAAAAAGGACGCCGACATTGACCTGTCGGAGATGCCGGAGGTGGTGGACTGGAGCGGCGCGGAAATCGGAAAGTTCTATCGGCCGCCGAAGAAGCCTGTCACCATGAGGCTGGACACGGACATCCTGGGCTGGCTGAAGAGCTATGGGCGCGGGTACCAGACCAAGGTAAACATTTTGCTGCGGCATGCCATGCAGGACTCCTACAAACGCACGCGGCGCAAGGCAAATTGACGAATCGGAACCATTCCGATTATCTCCGCCAGCTAAACCCACTCAGTCGCACAGAACGCGAATGGGTGGGGCCCGGCCCAAGTTTGCCGCGAGCCAATCCTCAAGAGCCTTCGCCTTATCGTCAAAATGAAGCGTACGAAGGATAGGAGCGATCATCCCGATCGAGAGGGTGCCTGAATACGTTGCAAGTTGAGGAACCATTTCTTCATAGTTTGGAGCGACGTTTCCATCAGCCTGAAACCGACGGCCCAATTGCATCAACCCCGAATGCGTAAAATCATTCAGCGTTTTCCAGTCATCTGCAAAGCCCAATAACCATCCGCGTGCATCGTACGCTGTGTCGAGTTCATCGGCCATCTTTCTGAAAGGTGGAAACGGTTCTTCTCCTCTTTGGCCTATGGCAGTTATTTGCTCATCACAGGCAATTGAGTTTGCCCACAATCCTCTGAACGCTGTTTCAACCTGGGGACGCAATAATGCCCAGGCGGAGCCCAAAAGGTTCAGACGAATCAGGTTAACAATGGCGTTTTGATGTTCCAACACGAGAGCGACGTATGCATACACCAAATCATTCCGAGGGCTTGATGGAAATTGTGTGCCAGAGAGCAAGGAGCGGATGAATTCATAACTGGTCACGCTGTATTGCAATGCTTCATCGCGTGTTTTTGACATGATCCAAGACTATACGCCCAGCTTGGATTCGGAGCTTTCTGGGTCACAAGACCGAGCGTCCAATTTGGATCTCATGCTCTGGGTGGGGTTTATTAAGTTGTAGAATAACTGCTGATTCAAGATTGAGGAGGGATCTTTGAAAGAATTGGCGATCTGTCTCCTTCTAAACGTCGCGTGCCTTGGGCAGAGTGCCCGGCAGTATTACAACGAGCTCTACAAAGCTGGAGGACTCGACCGGATGGCGGATGGATATGTCTGCTTCAGTGATGATGACAAATTGGAGACATTCTTCATCTTCGCCGAAAGCAAGTGGATTCGGGAATTCATGATCGCCGACGGAAGCTTTGGCAAAATGAGCAAGGAATCTCAGAAGAAGCTCAAAGAGGATTTCCTTATCGTAAGGGGATACGACAAGGGAGTGGCGATCAGCGCAGACGATTTCTACAACCGCGAGGGGAGTTCGTGGGTGAGCGACCTATCCGCGCTTTCAAAGCAACCAAAGAGATTCGTCAGAATCCGGCTCGACGTCACATGGGAAACACTCCGGTATAAGCGCTCGGTGGAGGTTTTTAACGCTGATAAGATCTTAAGCGGCCAAATCCCAGGATATGGGAAATGTGAACAGGTCTCACCCGAGGTCCGTCAGCACGGGAACCTTTAAATTTCATAGTTTACATCGCTGATAGAATGCGATGAGTGGGATGGCGATGGGCCCTGGGCGGACGAGGGCGTCCGCCCCTATGCGAACTGGACGGGGCAGAGCCCCGTCACTACACGACGCTATTCTTCTTCTTCCTTCACCTCGCCCCTATCCGCCTCGCCCTTCTCGATAATCTTGTCTTGCAGTTGTTGCGGGACGATGTCGTAGTGGTGCATTTCCATGGAGAAGCTGGCGGGTGGCCCGGGCAATCGCACCCCGCTGAACCCCCCAGCAAGAAAGTAAAACCTTGACACCGCCTGCTAAAATAGATTGATAGCAAGCAAGTTTTGCTCCAGAAACACTCGTTCCTTGACAATTTGAAACTGGGTCACACAACGCCGTTCGCAGTTAAGTCTTTTTTTCTCAAAGACCTGGCGGAGAAAACGGATTCAGCGCGATCACCGCGAGCTAAGTCATTGATTTACAAATACTTTACAAGTAAGTCCTTATTTCTCAAAGACCTGGAGGGAAGTAATCGCCAAGTCTTTGATTCCAAAAGACCGGAGTAAGGTAGGGGGTAAGGGGCTACCGGGACGCAGATTGGCAGCCGGCCAGGTCTATCTCGAACCGCGCGAGCTAAGTCTTTGATTTACAAATACTTTACAAGTAAGTCCTTCTTCCCCAACGACCTGGAGGGAAATAATCGCCAAGTCTTTGATTCCAAAAGACCGGAGTAAGGTGAGGGTAGGGGGAGGGGGGTACCCTCCACAGCTATTCCTCTTCTTCCTTCACCTCGCCGCGCTCCGCCTTGGCCTTCTCGATAATCTTGTCCTGCAGTTGTTGCGGGACGATGTCGTAGTGGTGCATCTCCATGGAGAAGCTGCCGCGGCCCTGGGTCATGGACGTGAGATCGGCGCCGTAGGTGAGCATCTCGGCCATGGGCACTTCGGCCTTCACGATGGTGTTGCCGGCTTTGTTATCCATGCCCTGGATGCGTCCGCGGCGGCTGTTGAGGTCGCCCATAATGGTGCCGGCGAACTCGTCGGGCACGGTGATCTCGACGGTCATGATCGGTTCGAGCAGCGTCGGCTTGGCAACTTCCATGGCCTTCCGGAAGGCGATGCGGCCCGCCATCTGGAACGAGAGGTCGTTCGAATCCACGTCGTGGTAAGAGCCGTCGTAAAGGATGGCGCGAAAGTTCACCACGGGATAGCCCGCGAGGTAGCCGCGGGCAGCAGCGTCCTTGATTCCCTTTTCGACGGCGGGAATGAAGTTGCGCGGGATGGCGCCACCGAAGATGTCGTTGACGAACTCGAATTCGGCTCCGCGCGGCAGCGGTTCCATCTTGATTTTGCAATCACCGTACTGGCCGTGGCCGCCAGTCTGCTTCTTGTGGCGTCCCTGAACGTCGGCCTTGCCGCGAATGGTTTCGCGATAGGGTACCTTGGGCGCCTTCAGCACTACTTCGGCGTGGTAACGCTTCTTCATCTTCGAGACCACGACTTCGATGTGTTGCTGTCCGGTGCCCGCGATCAGGAATTCCTTGGTCTGCGGGTCGCGGAAGAAGCGCAGCATGGCGTCTTCTTCCATCAGCTTGTGGAGGCCGACGCCGAGCTTGTCTTCGTCGGCGCGGCTCTTGGGCTCGATGGCGAAGGTGATGGCCGGCTCGGGCAGTTGCACGGCGGGATAGCGGATCGGCGATGACTTGTCGCCCAGCGTGTCGCCCGTGAGAGTCTCTCTCAGCTTCGCGACCGACCCGATGTCGCCAGCATGAATCTCGTGGATCGGAACGGCCTGCTTGCCCTGAATCAGCGAAATGTGAGCGAACTTCTCTTGCGTATTGCGATTGTAGTTCTGGAGCGAAGCGTCGTTCTTCAGCACGCCGGAAAAAACCTTGAAGTAGGAAATGCGGCCGGCGAAGGCGTCGGACATGGTCTTGAAGACGTACACGGAAGCGGGTTCGTTGTCCGTGCCTTTGCGTACGGCAGGCTCGCTGCTGCCCTCGGCCGTCCAGCCGGTGAGGGCGTGATGTTCGCTGGCGGCCGGCGTGTAGTCCACGATGAAATCCATCAACTCGTCGACGCCGATGTTGCCGAGGCCGGAGGTGAACAGCGCCGGGAAAAGCTTGTCTTCGCGGATGGCTTCGTGCAGCGCCGGGACCAGATGTTCCTCGGGGATGGTGCCCGTTTCGAAGAATTCTTCCATCAGCTCGTCTTTGCCCTCGGCGACGAGTTCCACCAGTTTTTCGTGAGCTTCCTGGGCGACGCCGGTCATGTCGGCGGGGATCGGGCCTTCCTTGCCCTTACCGTTCCCGCCCATCTCGTAGGTGTAGGCCTTCATGCGGACCAGATCGACGATACCGCTGAGACTTTTCTCGCTGCCGATGGGAAGTTGCAGCGGGGTGACGGCGCGGCCAAAGGCAGTGGTGAGCGATTCGAGCGCGCGGTTGGCGTCGGCGCGCTCACGATCCATGCGGTTGACGACGATCATGCGCGGCAGGTTGACCTCGTCGCAATAATTCCAAACCCGCTGGGTCACGACCTCGACTCCGGCTACACCGTCCACGACGACTAACGCGGCGTCGACCAGGGGCAGCACCATCTTGGCCTCGTGGACGAACATGTTGAAGCCGGGAGTGTCGAGCAGATTGATCTTGACCTTCGCCTCCGGCTTGCCCCACTCGACGAAGGCCAGGCCGGTGGAAATGGACATCTGGCGGGCGACTTCTTCGTCGTCGTAGTCGGTCGGGGCGGAGCCGTCGTCGACGCGCCCGAGGCGCGGCGCGGCTCCAGCGGTGTAGAGCATGGCGGACACCAGCGTAGTCTTGCCGGCATGCCCGTGTCCGATGAGGGCAAGGTTGCGGAGATTGGCTGCTGCGTACACTTTCACGGGTTGTCTCCTTCCGCAGGCTTACGGGAAGGGTGATAAGGCCCGGGATGAGGATGAGTACAGGGAACAGGCCAGCCCAACAACGCCTGCGAAACTTCCGATGCTAACACAGGGGGTGGGGCTCAAGGAACAGCCCGCGTAGGGATATCTCACGTAGGGACGGCCGCCCTCGGCCGTCCAAGCGGAGCGAAGCTCCGCTCTGCTCTCTTAATGCACGGACGGAGAAGACGAAATCCTGCGAGCTGCGCTCGCTTGCACGGCCGAGGGCGGCCGCCCCTACGTCAGGATTGCCTGCTACAACGTGGCGCTCTTCTCCACAATCAGCTTCTTGATCTTCTCCACGAACTCCGCCGTCGCCATGTCTTCCGTCTTCTCTTTCCCGCGGGTGCGGACGTTGACTTTATCTGCTCCGGATTCTTTGTCGCCTACCACCAGCAGGAACGGCACTTTCTGCATGGCATGTTCGCGGATTTTCGCGTTCATCTTTTCGTTGCGGGAATCGACTTCCACGCGCACACCTGCGGCTCGCAGTTGTGCCGCTACTTTTTCCGCGTACTCCGAATGGCGCTCGGCGATCGGGATCATTGCTACCTGCACCGGCGAGAGCCACACCGGAAACGCTCCGGCGTAGTGCTCGATCAGCACGCCGAAGAAGCGCTCGACCGATCCGTAGAGCGCGCGGTGGACCATGACGGGCTGTTTGCGGGTGCCGTCCTCGGCTACGTATTCGAGCTGGAAGCGCTGCGGCAGGTTGAAGTCGAATTGGACGGTCGAGAGCTGCCACAGGCGTCCAATGGCGTCCACCAGCTTCACGTCAATCTTCGGCCCATAGAACGCGGCTTCACCCGGGATGACCTTGTACTTCACGTTGAGCCGCTTGAGCGCGTTTTCGAGCGAATGGTTGGCGAGGTTCCATTGGTCCTCGCTGCCGAGGAAGCTCTTCCTGTGGCCCGGGTCCCAGGTGGAAAGCTCGGTCTGGTACTCGTCAAAGCCGAAGGCTTTCAGCACGGCGAGCGCGAACTCCATGCAGCCGACAATCTCGTTTTCGATCTGCTCGGGAGTACAGAAGATGTGGGCATCGTCCTGGGTAAAGCCGCGGACACGCAGCAGCCCGTGCATCACGCCCGAGCGCTCGTAGCGATAGACGGTGCCAAGCTCGCCGAGCCGCACCGGCAGGTCGCGGTAGGACTTCAGAGAGTCTTTATAGATCAGGATATGGCCGGGGCAGTTCATGGGCTTGAGGCGGTACTCGGCGTCGTCGAGCTCCATGGCGTCGAACATGTTGTCCGAGTAAAAGCCCTCGTGTCCCGAAGTGTGGAACAACTGGCGGCGCGCTACGTGCGGCGTGCAGACGAGCGCGTAGCCGCGGCGCAGGTATTCTTCTCGCATCCAGTCTTCCATCTCTTTGCGGATGATGCCGCCCTTCGGATGCCAGAAGATGAGGCCCGGTCCGGCGAGTTCCTGAATAGAAAACAGGTCGAGCTGTTTGCCCAGCACGCGATGGTCGCGCTTTTTGGCTTCTTCGATACCATTCAGGTAGGCGTCGAGATCCTTCTTCGAAAAAAACGACGTGCCGTAGATGCGCTGCAGTTGCTGATTCTTTTCGTCCCCCAGCCAGTAGGCGCCGGCTATGTTGAGCAGCTTGAAGGCTTTGATTTTTCCGGTCGAAGGCAGGTGCGGGCCGCGGCAGAAATCCTGGAACTTGCCGGTCTTGTAAACCGAGATTTTTTCATCGGGCTTGGTGAATTGCTCGATGAAATGGCACTTCATGAAGTCGCCTTCGCTCTTGAAGCGCTCCAGGCCTTCCTTATGCGGCAGAAACTCGCGGGCGTAGGGCAGGTTTTGCTGGACGAGCTCCTGCATTTTCTTCTCGATCTTCTCGAGGTCTTCGGGCGTGAACGGAGTCGCGCGATAAAAGTCGTAGAAGAATCCGTTCTCCGTCGCGGGACCGTGGCCGAGCTTGGTCTCGGGGAAAAGTTCAAGCACAGCCGCGGCGAGCAGGTGCGCAGACGAATGCCGGTAGACTTCGAGCGCCTCGGGGTCGCGGTCGGTGAGGATGCGGAGGTCGGTGTCCTGTTCGAGCGGGCGGGTGAGGTCGATCAGATCGCCATTCGATTTGGCGGCGAGAGCGGCGTCGGCCAGACGCGGGCTGATCGACTTGGCAATGTCGAGCGCAGTGGTACCCTTCGGGAATTCCTGGTTGCTGCCGTCGGGGAACTTGATATGAATGCTGTCAGACATAGATAGGCCTTGTATTCTGCTGAATCGCTTAAGTTTACCATCAGGTCGCGTAGGGGCAGGTGCCCTCACCTGCCCAGCGGGGCGAAGCCCCGCAGCTTCCCATCGCGCCGGCGAAAACCCAGGCGCGCTTCGCGCGCCTCCCCAGACGAGGGCGTCTGGGGCTACGTGGATCCCGGCGGCGCATATGGGTTCGGGAATGGTTGATGCCAGAGCCATTGATAGTCGCGCCAATCGCTTACCAAACCTCGACGAACGGGATTCTCTAGAACATAGATGACCTTCTGGTCGAGACTCTCGGAGGATCGCAAAACATGATCAAAGGATTCTTCCTGCCAGATCGTGCCATGCTGGTTGAACTTGTGATTGATGGCGTGCGCGGAGGCGCCTTTGATTCCCTTCATGATCTCGGCCATGGAAACGACCAGTTGCCGTTGCGCGTCGACCAGGGGTGTGCAGATTAGATGGACGTGGTCAGGCATCACAACCGCTACATGCAAGTCGTACTTCGTTCCGTGATCGTGACGGCAGCAACCCAGCACGATATCGCTAGCCCAGTCTGGTAGAATCCAGCGGTTCTTGGTAACAAAGGTGACGAAGTGCGGCTTGGCATCTCTCTGTAGATGCGGTAGATTGCGCCGGTAAAATGTCATCCGAATTCACCACCCCTCGCGTAGGGGCAGGTGCCCTCGCCTGCCCAGCGGGGCGAAGCCCCGCAGCTTCCCATCGCGCCGGCGAAAACCCTGGCGCGCTTCGCGCGCCTCCCCAGACGAGGGCGTCTGGGCTACGTGATCCGTGACTGTACTTTTTCTACCAGCCCACCTTCTTGCCCTTGTTCTGCTCGTCCAGCCACTGCTTCAGCGGGGCGAAGTATTCCAGCAGCGCCCCGGCGTCGGTCTGCCGTTCTCCAGTGAGCACTTCCAGCGCATCCGGCCAGGGTTTGCTTTGGCCCATGGCTAGCATCTTGTTGAACTTGGCTCCGGCTTCTTTCGAGCCGTAGAAGGTGCAGCGGTTGAGCGGGCCTTTGTAGCCGGACTCCCGGCAGAGGGCGCGGTAGAACTGGAACTCCAGAATGTGCGCGAGGAAATATCTGGTGTAGGGCACGTTCGCCGCGACGTGATATTTCGCTCCCGGATCGAAATCGGCTTCACTGCGCTGCATCGGAGGGGCAACGCCCTGATACTTCAGTCGCAGCGCCCACCATGCCTTGTTGTAGTCCGCGGACGCGATTTCTCCGGAGAAAACTTTCCAGCGCCACTGGTCGATCATCAGGCCGAAGGGGAGGAAGGCTACGCGATCGAGCGCCTGCTTCAGCAGTTCAGGGATATCGTTGCTCGTCTGTGGCACTGTCTCCAGCAGTCCAACTTTGTGCAGGTATTCGGGCGTGATCGCCAGCGCTATGGCGTCGCCGATCGCTTCGTGGAAGCCGTCGTTGGCGCCGCTCTTGAATAGGAAAGGCTGATCTTTGTAGGCTCGCTGGTAGAAGTTGTGTCCGAGTTCGTGGTGAATGGTGACGAAATCGGTGCCGCGCACCTGGATGCACATCTTCACCCGGAGATCGTCGAAGTTGTCGACATCCCAGGCGCTGGCGTGGCAGACGACATCGCGGTCGGCGGGCTTGGTGAACAGCGACCGCTGCCAGAAAGTTGGCGGCAGCGGCGCGAAGCCCAGCGAAGTGAAAAAGCCTTCGCCGTACTTCACCATGCCCTTGGGGTCGAGATTTTTCTTCTTCAGGAGTTCAGTGACATTGACGCCGCCTTGGTCTTCCTGCACTCCGAGCAGGTCATAGACATTGCTCCACTCCTGTGCCCAGGGATTGCCGAGCAAATGCGCGGGGATGGGGCCGTCTGGCGGCACGACGTTCGGGCCGTATTTTTCCGCCAGCTTCCAGCGCACAAACGTATGCAGCGAAAGATAAAGCGGTCTCACCTGGTTCCACAAACGCTCGAGATCGGCGGAAAATTCTTCGGGCGTCATGTCGTAGCCGGCACGCCACAGGGCGCCGGTGTCCTTGAATCCAATTTCACGAGCGCCCTGATTGGAGAGCGCGACGAAGCGCGCATAGCGCTGCCGCATGGGCGGCGCTATCGCGTGCCATCCCGTCCAAACTTCTTTGAGCGTTTCCGGATCGCGGCTGGTGGACATCAGCTTCTCGATCGCCGTAATGTCCAGACACTCGCCGTTCTTGCGGCAGTATTTGCCCTTGCCGTAGTCGGCATCAAGCGATACGCCGATCTCGGTCATTTCCCGGCGCAGCGTGGCATCTTTCGGCGCGGGTGCCGTGAGCGAGAGCTTCAGCAACATGAATTTTCGCGTGAGATCGGGCGGTAGCGTGAGGCCATCAAAACGCTTGGCCTGTTCCACCAACTGAGCCGTGACGGCGGTGACTTCATCAATCGCGTCGGCCGCCATGGCCTGCGTGTCGTCGGTGATGAAATTCTCCTGTACCCAGGAGGCGCGTTGCACCTGGACGCTTAGGTCGGCGAGCTGGGCTTCGGCCTGGTTCATAAACTCTTGGGCTTCGGCGGCGGTGGGAGCGGTGGTTTGAGCGTAAACGTTCATGGCAAGAAATAAGAATACGAGACCTAGGGACTTCATGACACCTCCAGTATGAAGACGAACAAAAGAGTATGACGGATGACGGAGAATATTGTCAGCGGGTGGGGCGAGCTGCGCTCGCCTGGCCGGCCGACCACCCAGCCCGCGAAAAGCGCGCGGTCTGGGGCCCCGGCGAGGGCGGCCATCCCTACGTGGGCTTCAGTTAACCCTGCGTGATTCTCGGCGCCGAGTGCAGAGCTTCTATTGCGGACTTCACTTTGGCCGACACTTCGTCAGTATCGCGCACAGTCAGCCCGGCGGTGGGAATTATTTCGCCAACCCGCATTTCCAGCGGCTGGCACTTGATGTGGTAGGTGTTCATGGGCAGCAGGTCGAAGGTGCCGACGAGCGCAATCGGTACGATATCGGCCTGCGCCTTGATCGCCAGAAAAAATGCGCCCGGCAGAAAAGGTTGAATCTGTCCATCTTGCGTACGGCCGCCCTCGGGAAAGATGACCAGCGGCGTGCCACTTCGCAGGCCCCTCAGCGCTGACTTGATGGCGCCGATCGAAGCGGCCGGGTTCTGCTGGTTGATGCAGACCTGCCCCGAGCGTTTCAGATGCCAGCCGATGAATGGGTAGGCGAGCAGTTCACTCTTGAAAATGATGCGGAATTGAAATGGCAAGTTGACGTAGAGGATCGGAATGTCGAGCGCCGAAGCATGCGTGACCGCATACACGCGGGGTTTCGATTTGTCGATCTTATCTTCATTCATGCCTATTACTTTCACCGGCGACAGGATCGTCTTCATGATCAGCCACGACCAGAGGCGGGCAAGATTGTGCTGGATGCGCCCGTTGCGGTCGAAGAGCGAGCAGATCAGAGAAAGCGTTCCCAGAATCAGCGTGTAGGCCCAGATCAGCGGGTCAAAAATGAAGTACGATCGCAGGCGGCTAAGCCAGCCATGGCGTTGGACGGGATGAGCTGCAGGCCGCGTCTCAGCCCACGTAGGGATAGCCGCCCCCGGCTGTCCAGCCGAGCGCAACTCGGCCCGTTCTTTTTCCGGCTCCGCAGTTGTAACGATCTTGTTCAAATTTCCTAGTCCCATGCAACAAAGTAGAGACGCGGCTTGCCGCGTCTCCTGCCGCAGACAGAGACGGGGCAAGCCCCGTTTCTACTCCCGTACTTAGATGCGGACGCCGAGCGTTCGCATCGCTTCTCCCACAATGTAAATTGACCCGGTAACGACGACCAGGCCGCAGGGCCCGGCAATCTCTGGTCCGGCAACCTTCCGCGCTTCCTCCAGGGCCGACGCTACATCCTCGGCCTCTGCAATATCAATCCCCGCTGCCACACGCGCCGCTGCCTGCCGAATCTCATTCGGGCTCGCCGAGCGGGGGTTGTTGGCGCGGGTCAGGATCACGTGCCGGGTGGTCGGAAACAGAATCTCGGTAATTTCCGCCATCGCCTTGTCCCGCATCACGCCAAACACCATGGTGATCTCGCGGCCGTCTCCCAAATCGTCGTTTCCTGGATCGTGGTATGCGGCCGAAAGCGTCGAGCGCAACGCCCAGGCCCCGGCCGGATTATGCGCGACATCGAGCACATACTCGGGATTGTCTCCCGCGGACGGCACCACCTGGAAGCGCCCCGGCCAATTCGTCTCGCGGATGCCTCGCGCGATCGTCTCCGGCGTGATCTGAACTATTCCCTGATTGTGCAGTTCCTCAGCCGCCGCCACCGCCAGCGCAAGATTGCGCAACTGATGACGCCCAACCAACGGCGACTCGACCAGGATTCGTGCCCCCATCACGTCCAGCGGATACCGTTGCCACTGGCCACTGCCCACTAGCCACTGACCACTGCTGGGCGACACTGGCGGCACATACGGCACGACATTCACCGCGCGCGCCCCCACATCCAGAATTCTGTTTCCGATCACGTCGTTGGCTTCGGGCAATTGCGGCAGCGTAACTACAATCCCACCCGGCCGGATAATCCCCGCTTTCTCGCGCGCAATCTCGCCGACAGTTTCGCCCAGATATTTTTGATGATCGAGCGAGATGTCGGTGATGATGCTGAGGCGGGGCTCCACCACGTTGGTCGCATCCAGACGCCCGCCCATGCCGACCTCAAGCACAACCATGTCGGGCCGGCTGCGGGCGAAATACTCGAAGCCCATCGCGGTTAGCATCTCAAAGAAGCTGGGATGCCACGGCAGATCGCCTTCCCCAACCAACCGCTCGGCGGTCCGGTCGACCACGTCATGCAGCATCGCGAAATCGTCGTCGCCGATGGGCTTGCCGTCGAGGCGAATCCGCTCATTGATCCGAACCAGATGGGGCGAAGTATAGAGCCCTGTCTTCAGCCCCGAAGCCTGCAGGATGGATGCCAGAGTAGCGGCCGTCGAACCCTTGCCGTTGGTGCCGGCGACCAGCACCGTTGGAAAACTGTTTTCCGGATGCCCCAGTGCCGCCAGCAGCACGCGAATGTGCTCCAGATCGAACTTGTGCGACGGCGTCTGCGCCAACTCGTGGCCCAACGCGTACATCTGCGCGACTGCGGTTTCGTAGGACATCGGCAGCTCTCAGCTCTCAGCCGTCAGTTATCAGTCTCAATCTTTGTTTCCAAGCTATCCAGAAAAGCACACTCAAGGGTCAAACCGTGCACTGAGTAGGGAATAGTGCAACCTGACAGGCATCCTTAAGTTTTGTCGGTAAGTGTGAGCGCCGTTGGCCATCGCCGCTGAAAACTGATAGCTGAGAGCTGACAGCTGATAGCTGCCTTACGCCGCCTGCACCATAAAATCCAGCGCCCGCGCGATGTACGCCTTCAACTCCTTGCGCCCGACCACGGCATCGAGCATTCCGTGTTCCAGGAGAAACTCGGAGCGCTGGAAACCTGGCGGCAGTTTCTGCCGGATCGTCTGCTCAATCACTCGCGGTCCGGCGAAGCCAATCAGCGCGCCGGGTTCGGCGATGTTGAGATCGCCCAGCATGGCAAACGATGCGGTCACGCCGCCCGTGGTGGGATCGGTCAAAACCGAAATGTACGGGACCCGCGCCGCGTCCAAACGCGCCAGCGCGGCGGAGATTTTCGCCATCTGCATCAGGCTGATCACGCCTTCCATCATGCGTGCGCCGCCCGAGGCCGAGACGATGATAATCGGCGTCCGGGTTTCAATCGCTTTCTCAATCGCCCGCGTAATGGCCTCTCCCATCACCCCTCCCATGCTCCCGCCGATAAACGAATATTCCATCGCGCTCACGATTACCGGGCGGCCGTTCAGCTTGCCATGGGCATTGATAATCGCGTCTTTCAGGCCCGTGTCGCCCTTCGCCTGCTTCAGGCGCGAGGAGTACGCCTTTAAGTCTACAAATTTCAGCGGGTCGGTGGAGACGAGATTGCTGTCGAAAACGTCGTATTGATTGTCGTCGAGAAGCTGGGCCAGACGGGCGCGGGCGTCGATGCGGAAGTGTTTGCCGCACTTCGGGCAGACGTTGAGATTTTCCTCGAGGTCCTTCTTCCAGATAATCTGGCGGCAACCGTCGCACTTCACCCACAGCCCCTCGGTGCGTACCTTCCTCTCGCCCGAAGTGTCCAACTCGCCGGATTGTCGCTTGAACCAAGTCATAAGAACAGTTCTCAGTTGTCAGTTCTCAGTGAAAACCCTGCCCGGGCGAAGCTCGTACTGAGAACTGAGAACCGGGAACTGAGAACTAGTATTCGATTCCCCGCTGCGCCATCACGCCTTTCTCGTAGGCATGCTTTACCTGGCGCATTTCGGTCACGGTGTCGGCCAACTCGACAATTGTCGGATGCGCATTTCTTCCCGTCAAGATGACGTGTACCATCTCCGGCTTCCTTGCCAGAGACTCCGCCACTTTCGCCGGGTCCAGCATACCGTAGCTGATGGCGTAATTGATTTCATCGAGGACGACTAAATCCCAGTCGCCGGATTGGATCGCTTTCTCGGCCTCGGCCCAGGCCTCCTCCACCATCCGGACATCTTCCGGGTCGGGCTTCTCGGCGCCGACTTTTACGAAGCCGCGTCCCATCTGCTTCAGGATGAACTTGTCGCCGAAAGCCTTGACCGCATCGAGTTCCCCGTAATGCCACGAGCCCTTCAGAAATTGCAGCATCAGGACGCGCATCCCCTGCCCCACGGCCCGCAGCGCCGTCCCCATGGCCGCGGTGGTCTTCCCCTTGCCCGGCCCGGTATTCACGATGATGAGACCACGGCGGATATCTGACATAAGGCCAAACCGTTCATTGTACGCGGACGGTAACGGACATGCCACGCATGGTCAGTGATTCCTGCGGGCAATGGCACGGATACTGTTTCTTTCAATAAGGGGCGCTTACAATTCGGGTTCGATCTGTAATACCCAAGTGGCTAATACTGTCCATTATGCTTTATGAAGATAACAAAATAAATAGGAATCAGCCATTTTTACCTAGACTCTTTGTTGCATCGAGTGTATTGTATTGGAGTGGTTAGGGGGCAGCCGCCAGCATTGGCTCTAATCTGGACGAACTGAGCAGCTACCCCGCAGGCGGTGGTAGATGAAAAAACACTAATCGCCGCGTTTGCGGCAAGCCGGGGTCGTGCCGAAATCACGACCTCGGTTCTTTCATTTTACCATCGGAATATTTTCACTCAACAATAAAACGCTTAAGGAAACAAAAATGAGCAACAATATAAACTCTTACCAACAAACCTTAGACGATCTAGAACTCCGTAGGGCCAGATGCCTCGAAGACCTTCGCAAAATCGAAGCGGCGATAACAGGTCTCCGTGCTGCCATGGAAGTCGCCGTCAATATCCCGTCAGCGAAAGAAACCGTTGCCGTGCATATCTCTACGCCCTCTGAGATTCGGCGACAAGCTCAACAACGGTACGCCAACATAAGTGTGCGTTGGGCTGTTCTAAAGTTTCTGGCCGAGCATTCCTTACAACCGCAAAAGACCGCCGACATTTCTGTCGCACTTCTCGAAGGCGGGAATGAAAAGGCATCTAAGGCAACTGTTTCTGCCGTAATTAGCGCCATGAACAAAAAGAACGAAGTCATGTGGGACGCAGAGGCTCAGGGATATAAGCTAACTATCACTGGCCGTTCTGCGTGGGGAGCCATCGTAAACAGCGCCAGATACCTCAATCGGGGTCCTTCTGCCACCGAGCAAGGGGAGCCCGACTAGCGATCCCCGGTGATCAAGCAATTGCGACAAAAGTGATATCCCACCCTGTTGCGGAGCCCTAACGCCGCAAGCAGACGCAAACCTTCTCTCACAACGAAGAAGGCGGACGGTTTTAGCTTCCGTCCGCCTCAAGTCCAACGGGGGAGGAAATTCTCTAGGGCATTTCGACGACTCGTTGCAGCTTGGGCTGACCTTGGCCATTCGCTGCGCCCGGATCCTCAGCGCCCAGCAGGCGCGCTGCGATCCGCAGAGCGTCCATCTCTTTGCGGACCCGCAGCAGCTCCTGCTCTTTCATTCGTAGTACGTCGTACGGGTTTTTCATTGGGGGAGGGCCTCGCCTACAAATTCAGACTTGTTTCGCCTGTTAAGAATACAGTAAGCCAATTTCGCGCCGCCGTGAAGCTGCCAGAGGTGCATCCGGGCTGGGCATCGAGTCTCGCGAGAATGGGGCTGATTGGCCGCTGCCCCGTTACCATAAAGTTAATGTCCCAAATGATAGGGATGATGCTTAAGAATGGTGAAAGCACGGTAAAGCTGCTCGACCAGCACCACGCGCGCCAGTTCGTGGGGCAGCGTCATCTTTCCCAGGGACAGCGTAAAACCGGCGCTGTGCCGAGCATCTTCACTGAAGCCGTCGCTGCCACCGATCGCGAACAGCAGCGGTGTCGCGTTCACCTGCTCGCGCTCCAGAAACTCGGCCAGCTCTTCGGAGGAAAACTGTTTGCCCCGCGAATCGAGGAGAACCAGCTTGTGCCGTTCTTTCTTCTTCTGCCGCTCGCCCGTCGCCAGCGATAAAATTGCGGCTTCGTCCTTTAATGCGACGCCCGCAACGTCGGCATAGCGCGAGATGCGTTTCAGATACTCCTCGGTCAGAGCCTCGATCGCCGGCTCTTTCGTCTTCCCGATCCATGCCACTTTGATCTTCATGGGGCGTCCGCCACTCAGGCTTTTCCCGACGACAGAACCACGTCAGCGCCGAACCGGATCTCATCCCCCACACGATACCGCTCGATCGCCGCCTTCGCCTCAGCCCGGATCGCCGGCCACTCTTCCGCCGGAATCCGTTCCAGCATCGGACGGAATGGAGCTGACACGGCGCAGGCGTATTCGAAAACTTCTTCCGCGTCTCCCGGCCAAGTCCAGGGCAGATGTTGAATCGACTCCTCTGCCTCGTGAAATCCCGAGGCCCTAAGCATCTCTGAGAGCGAGCCCGGTGCCGAGAATCGAAAAGGATCGGACCCTCCCGCTTGAAGCATGGTTCCACCCACATGCCGGTGCACAATCTTCATCGTGGTTTGCCAATAAGGTTGTTCCATCGGACCCCAGGCGGCAAAACAGGCGCGAGCTCCGGGCTTCAACACGCGGCGCAGTTCCGCCAGCGCTCGTTGGGCATCGCTGAAAAACATCACCCCAAAGCGGCAGGTTGCGAGGTCGAAGCGCTGGTCGGCAAACGGCAGCTGGTGCGCGTCGGCCTGCTGAATTGTGAAGTTTGAGAGTTTCTTGTTCCGGGCTCGCTCGGCGGCAATGTCGAGCAGTTCCGAACTCTGATCCACCGCTGTGACCGAACCCCGGGGACCAACGCGCTGCGCCAGACTGATTCCGGGTTCGCCGGTGCCGCTGGCCAGATCGAGAACGAGCATGTCAGGGAACGGACGCGAGTATTCAACAATAGCTTCTGTGACCGCGGTGCCCATCACCGCCGATTTTGCCTTCCACTTTTCCGCGGCTACCAGGCGGAAAGAGGAACCCCACGGGGCTGGATTCGAAGCGCACACTTCAGGCCCTCTTTTTACGCGTTTTCTTGGGTGCCGCGGAAGCGGTTTTGGCAATTGTGGACTTGGCAATCGCGGCCCGTCGCGGCTTCGGCTTCGCCATCAGTTCCGCTGGCTCCAGCCGCTTGGCCGACTTCCACAGACGTTCCAGGTCGTAGAACTGGCGGGCTTTCTCGGAGAAAATATGGACAACGAAGTCCACGTAGTCGAGCAGCACCCACTCCGCGTGTTTGTAGCCCTCGGCGTGAGTCACGCGGAGGCCCAGTGCCTCCAGGCGCTCGTCCACCGCGTCGGCAATCGCCTGGATCTGCCGCGGATTGGTCCCGCTGCACATCACAAAGTAGTCGGTGAACGCTCCCGAATCTTTTTCCAGTTCGAGAATCGCGACATCGTCAGCTTGTTTGTCCTGGCAGGCGAGGATGGCTTCACTTACTTGAAGTTTGAGGTCGTCCTTTTTCTTCATAGGAGATCATTGATTGTAACCCGCCCCAGTGGAGAGCGGGCCAGCCCTATCGCAGAGAAGACTCATGAGAGGAATCCTGCCGCAGAAGTGCATCATCCCACGGTTCAATGTCAAAATAACTATTCGGCTGATAGAACGTGGTTTTGAATAGCGAAAAGAACCCGTTCTGTCCTAGGAGCACGCCAGCAAACTTGAATGTGTCGCAGAATGCGCAGGTCGTTTTAACCTCGAAGGCGTGTTCTTCATCGTTCTCCTGCAATACCGTCATAGACACCTCTGCTAGCCTTGCCGCTTGCCTTTTCCCAGTGGTGCCGGAAAATTTCCAGACGGGTGCGTTAGTGAGATCCAGTTTAAGATCTACGGTAAGTTCAGAAGGGAGAATTGGGTAGTCAGCCCCAGAATCAACAAGAGCCATAAGCTTGGGCGTCGTGTGGAAACCATTCCTTAAAATGATGTCAAGGTATGGTCGCGGCGGGGTATTCGGAAATGCAGTTGTGTAGGTGAAAACCACGCGGCTTATCTTACTCCAGCGGCGAGTCCCTCATCTTCCAATGGCATCTTGATCAGAACTGGATGCTCTTCGTGATTGAGTTGTGCTTGGTAGGCAGCAGCGCGTATAGAGTCGCCTGTTCCGACAACGCGGGCCTTATCATGAGAGAGCGCCACCCAAGCACCGGCGGGCACATTCCTGAGGATACCGCTAAGATTGCGGGGGCGGTTGTCGGACTCCCGTTGTACTGGCTTTTTGTCGGACATGTAACCCCCTGAGTTTCAGATCGAAATATGGATCTGGGGAGGCGCATCCTCATTGAAAGACACCAAGGTAACAAAGTCAAGTATTAATCGGGATTAGAACTTCGGTGCTTTACATCAAGGCGTGACAAATGGCGTAGATGCATTCTGCTCAAAGAGTGTGCCGGTAGGCGATAGGCAGTCCCCAGGCTTTTACTTCTCCAATCGCTTCCCACGGTAGAGTCCGTGCTTGCGTATGTAGTCCGCCACCCGAGGGTCCAGCCATCGTGTCAGCGGCTTGCCCTGCGCCGCCGCCGCACGAATCGCGGTCGCGGAGATGCTCTGGTTAACGCCTTCCAGCAAGTGCAGCGTGACTCCGGGCAGAACGAGATCGCCTTTTGCTGGCTGCTTATGGAACGGACGAGTCACCGCCGCCGGAGGGCGCAATTCTTCCGGCAACGACGCGGCCACGTCTTGCAACGAATATCCGGGACGGCTGGCCACGATGAAATCGCATTCCCCAAGCAGCGCGCGCGCCTCGTGCCATTGTGCGACGTCGCGGAAGGCATCAATTCCGACTAGGAAAAAAAGCCGGTCCGATTTTCTGAAAGTTTGCTTCAGGCGTCGAACCGTATCGATCGAGTAATTCGCGGCTGCGGAACTTCGCTCCGCTGGACGGCCGAGAGCCTGCCCTGAGCCTGTCGAAGGGGCGGCCGTCCCTACGCGTCGTGGCGTAAACTCTGGCGCCTCCAGCAGCGACGGCACGAATCCCCGCTCGTTCTGGGTTGCGAGCGCCACCATGGCATAACGATGGATGAACGCGGTGAGCGGCTGTTTCTGTTTGTGTGGAGGAACATTTGCCGGCACAAACAGCACCTGGCGCAGAGAGTAGCGCCTGGCGGCCGCCTGGGCCAGTACCAGGTGTCCGCGATGGATGGGGTCGAAGGTGCCGCCGAAAACGCCGATATTCATACCGATATTCCCTGCGCTGCCCCGTTAGTTTCGTCGTTTGCCGGGCACTGTTGCAAGTCTTTATTCCCCGAACGCCGATTTGTACCAGCGAGTTTTGCGGAAAACGGCGTCTGGGATTAGGCTGTGGGCAAGGCGTTTCCTTTTCTTTCTCTCGACGTTGCCCCCAGGTTGTGCCTGGTAGGTGTACCTCTGGCCACTGTGCCGCCAGGAAACTGCGGTGGACTGGCGTAACTCGCTCTGCGCACGGTCGGCGCATAGCATGAATTTATGCGAATGAAACTCCCCCTCATCCGCAGCTTGGCCGTAGCTCCGGCGCGCGCGCCTGTCCTGCGCTATGGAGTCGCTCTCCTCAGCACTGTCCTGGCGCTGATTCCGACCTTGTTTTTCTCCGATATCGCAGAGAGCCGCCTCGTCGTGTTCGCCGTCGCGGTGATGGTCAGTGCCTGGTACGGAGGATGGAAGCCTGGACTCGCCGCAACCTCTTTTGCGCTCACCGTCAGCGCCTACTATTCGCTCACCGGCGAACAGACTCCACGCGAGTATCACAAGGCCATCGCACACCTCGCCTTGTTCTTCGCCGTGGCCCTGCTGATCTGCTGGTTCAACGCCGCTCTCCGCGCCACTCAGGAGAGCTTGCGCCGCTCCGAGAGCAACTTTCGCTCGCTCGTGATGAACGCGCCGTACGCCATCTGCCGCTGCGACGCCCTCGGAATCCTGCAGGACGCGAACCCCGCGCTGGTGGCTATGTTTGGTTATGCCAGCGCCGCCGAACTCGCGGGCAGACATCTGGGAAGCCTGTACGCCGATGCCCAGCAATGGTTTCAAACCGCCGATTACTTTCACGCCCGGAAAGAATTTAACAACCTGACCACCGAGTGCGTGCGCAAGGATGGCGCGGCCATCGTGGCGCGCATTTCCGGACGCTCGATTCCAAACGGGCAAGACGGAAGCACCTTCGAGATTTTCATGGAAGACGTTACCGAAACCCGAACGCTGGAGACGCAACTCCGTCAGGCGCAAAAGATGGAAGCGATCGGCCGCCTCGCCGGCGGCATCGCCCACGACTTCAACAACCTGCTGATGGTGATCTCCGGCTACTCTGAATTCTTGCTCGAACGCCTCGGACCCGATCCCCGGCTGCGGGGCCCGGCCCAGGAAATCTTCAATGCCACGCAGCGCGCCACTTCGCTGACCAGGCAATTGCTGGCCTTCAGCCGCAAACAGATGCTTGCCCCCAAGCTGCTCGACCTGAACGAAGTGGTGGCCGAGAACCTGAAAATGCTCACCCGCATGATCGGCGAGGATATCGACCTTGTCATGGTTCCAGGCCCCGCGCTTGGCGCGGTCCGCGCCGATCTCGGCCAGATTGACCAGGTCATCATGAACCTTGCCGTGAACGCTCGCGACGCCATGCCGCAAGGCGGCAAGCTGACCATCGAGACCGCCAACGTCACTCTAGACGAAAACTTCGCGCGTACTCACACCCCGCTCACCGCCGGCGACTACATCATGCTCGCCATCAGCGACACCGGCGTCGGCATGGACAACGAAACCCAATCGCACATCTTCGAGCCTTTCTTCACCACCAAGGGTTCCAAGGGCACCGGCCTCGGCCTGTCTACGGTGTATGGCATCGTGAAACAGAGCGGCGGCTTTATCTTCGTCGACAGCCAGCCGCAACGCGGCACCGCCTTCCGTGCCTATTTCCCGCGAGTCGATGGCCGGGAGGACGCTGCTGCCGCGCAGGACGCTCTCGGCTTTCCCCGCGCCGTCCATGGGCAGGAGGCCATCCTCCTCGTCGAAGATGAAACCAATCTCCGCCGTCTCGCCCGCCAGTATCTGGAAACGCAGGGCTACAAGATCCTCGAAGCCGAAGACGGTGCCGCTGCTCTGCAAATTGTCGACGGCCACCAGGGCGCCATCGACCTGCTGCTCACCGATGTCATTATGCCCGGCATGAATGGCCGCGAATTGGCCGCGCGCATCACCAAGCTGCTCCCCGACGTTCGCGTGCTCTACATGTCGGGTTACACCGAGAATGCCGTCGGTCTGGATGGAACGCTCGATGCCGGCATTAACTTGCTGCAAAAACCATTCAGCCTGCCCGCTCTGAAAGACCGGGTGCGGGAGGTGCTGGATTCCGAGCCTATCCCCCGGGATGTCGCGATGTCATCCCGCGGTTCAAGCGTTCTTGAAAAGAAGGTTCCACCGTTCCGAGCTCGCCGTTTTAATCTCCATCTCCCGCTGCGCTATCGTCCCCTCGGGGAAAAGAGCTGGCGCCCCGGCACCACCGAGAACATCAGCCGCTCCGGATTGCTGTTCCAGGCGCAGGAATTGCTCCTTCCGAATGCACTACTGGAGATTAGCCTCGTGCTGCCGGCGGAAATTGCCGGCCTTGCGGCCACCGAAGTCATCTGTCGCGGAGAAGTGGTCCGCTCCATCGAAGCGCAAGGACAAGGACAAGGACAAGGTGTGACCCCCGCCCTGGCTGCAAAGATTCTCCAATACCACTTCCAGCACGGCGCCCACGTCGGGCAAGCGTGAGAGTGTAGCGGGAGCCACAAACCACGTAGGGACGGCCGCCATCGCCCGTCCAGGGTTGCGTAGGGACGGCCGCCCTCGGCCGTCCAGCCGAGCGAAGCTCGGCTGAACCCTGTCCACGCCGGAAGGACTCCGGCTCGTATCAGGGCATCGCTTCAGCGATGCCGAAAGTTCTTCGAAGTTAGACGCCCCTTCAGGGGCCGTCTGTCCGCGGTTACTTTCGATACCCGGGTCACCTTGGACAACGCCCTCCGGGGCTGTTACATTGCGGCCAGTACCATTGCATCACTCAGTGAGGCTAGCCATGTCCCTGGTCGTGAAGCTGGAAGACGATCTCGGCGAACGCAGCGAGTGGGTTATGCTGCACGGGGTGGTTCCCGCCACCAGCCATGCGGATTTCCTGCTGCTCAGCGGCATTGATCCGTTCGGCAAAACCGTGTTCAATCACCTGCAGATGGAAGCCTTTCTCAAGGAATGGGATCGTGCGAAAGATCGCGTGCGCGATGACTCTCAGTTAGAAGCCTGGGAAAAGGTGAAGCACATGGCTGAAACCTGCCGCCATGACCGCGACCTGTATCTGCGCTTCGTCGGCAACTAGCAAGTGTGGGGACGGGCGCCCGCGCGAGCCTGCCCTGAGCGAAGCCGAAGGGTCCAGGCCGAGTGCAGCTCGGCCTTCCCTTACCGGATCACATCAATCCTGAAGCCCAATTTCAGCTTCTTCCATGACTTGTCAAGCCTGACTAACTCGGCGTTACTTCGACAGCGATCCCAGTGCCTCGCGAAACAGCGCTTCAAAACTCTGAGGACTCTTGCCGCCTCGCGCTGCCAGCAGCGCCTTATCCGCCGCTGCGCGCGGATAGCCCAGATTCACCAGCGCGGAAACCACGTCTTCCTCCACCGGGTTCGCCAGCGCGGCGCTCATTGAAGTCGCGGACGCTCCCGCCGGCGCCGGCAGCTTGTCGCGCAGCTCCAGCACCATGCGCTCCGCCGTCTTCTTGCCGATCCCTGGAATGCGCGTGAGTCGCGCCAGGTCGCCTCCGCGAATCGCTCCCACCATCTCGTCCGCCGGCATGCCGCTCAGGATCGTGATCGCGAGCTTCGGGCCAATCCCGCTCACCGTCAGCAGCTTCTCGAAAAGCTGTTTCTCGGCAAGCCGCAAAAATCCGTACAGGCTCAGCGCGTCCTCGCGAACATGCGTGTGAATGTGAAGCGCGACTTCAGCGCCTGCCGCCGGCATTTCCGTGAACGTCGGCACGCTGATCGCAACGTCATAGCCGACCCCGTGAGTTTCCACGATCGCCTGGTTCGGACGTTTCGCCAGCAAAGTTCCTCGAAGGTGCGCAATCATCGGAGGTAATTGTACGGCAGCGCCCGTCACATTCCATGTAGGGAAAGCCGCCCTCGCCGGGTTCCCCAGACCGCGCGCTTTTCGCGGGCTGGGGTGGTCGGCTGCCCAGCGGGCGAACCCCGCCAGTTTCTCCCGCTGCATGGCCGCGCGAATAAAAATACACTTTTCCTTCCCTTTCCACAGGAAGTTTCTCCGCTCCACAGTTTTTACACAACGAAGCCGCAGTTTGCCGTTGCGTTAATTTTTCTCCTGCCGCACAGTGCTTGCAGTCAAAAGCGTGAGATGTTCTGAATCTGTTCCGACCAGGGTTCAGCGTTGCCGGTGATTTCTCGAGAGTGAATCGCCGGGGGAAATTCGGCGCATGTCCAGTGTGCCGGTGCCCGGGCTTTGCGGCCTCCTCAGAAATCCTTCTTCCAAGGAGGATGAAAGCGCCGGATCCTAACCCTGAAGCGCAAGCCTCAGGTGAGCATCGATGCAGCGCACTTTTGCGAGTGCAGTTGCGCGATGTTCTTTCGCCTCGGCGAAAGACGGCAGTCAGAACGTCCGCGATAACAATGCGGCTTGGGTGGCTGGCCCGAGCCGCATTTGTTTTTGACTCCTCCCCCATTCCCCATCTTCCGCGTGGCCGCAGGGTCAGCGCAAAACAAAACCGCAGCGAACCTTCTGCCTCGAAAAGTAGGCAGCGTCCCGTCTAAACGTGCGATGATGTTCCGAGTTTCAAAAGGAGTTTCCCCCATGGCTGACGGAGCCCCCCAGACTTTTTCCAATCACACGCGCTATGATCCGCTCTTCCACTTTTTCATCCTGCCTGTATTCGCCATCACGCTGATCGTGACCATCGTCCATCTGGTGCGAAGGCCAGGGCTGCATTCGGCATGGTTGGTCGTCGTCATGATCGCGGCGATAGCCGTCATCTTCAAGCTCCGGCTTTATGCCCTAAAGGTGCAGGACCGCGTCATTCGCCTGGAAGAAAGATTGCGCCTCGCGTCCTTACTCGACGCCGCCCTTCGTCCCCGCATCGCGGAATTCACCGAATCCCAACTAATCGCGCTGCGTTTCGCGTCCGATGCGGAACTCCCCGCGCTTGCCGCCCGAGCCCTGAACGAGAAGCTCTCCTCTCCCGACATCAAAAAAGCCATCCAGCAGTGGCGCCCCGACTATTGGAGGGTATGAACTCACGTAGGGACGACCGCCCTCGCTGTTGATTTTCTATCCGCTATCCACGGACCACTGGTTCACGCCTTCAAATACCAAGGCACATTAACAATATTGATCCTCTCATCCCCACCCAGCAGCAGCAGCGCGGTCAGCATCTCTCCCCGCTGATTGTGCAGAAAATAGTGATACCAGTGCCGCTCCACCATCGACGCAATCACCACCGCGATCGTCCGATCGGCATTCTCCTTCTCCACTTTCAACACGTAATCCACAATCGGATGCAGCACCAGCCGAAACGGCGACGCCAATGTCACCAGCGTCGGCATCCGCGTCTCCGCCGGCAGCTCGGCCAACCACGACGGCCGATTCTCATCCGCCTCGCACGTTACATGCACCGCCCTCACATCCGGGGACAGCGTCATAGCAAACCGCAGCGCCTTCTCCGTTGCCGCATTCCATTTCTCCACCGGAACAATCACAATCGGCGGTGCCAGATTCCGCGGACCCGCAACCATCCCGCTCGTCAGCGCTGTTTCCTCCGCCACCCGTTCATAATGACGCCGCACCCGCCCCATAAACACCACCGCCGCCGGCAACAACAGCACCACCACCCACGCGCCCTCGGCAAACTTCGCCACCACCACCACCATCACCGTGATCCCCGTAGCCAAGGCCCCCAGGCCGTTTACCGCGATCCCGCGCACTGCCCCGATCCCAGTTGCCGTCCGCCGCCAGTGCCCCACCATCCCCGCCTGCGACAATGTGAAGGCCAGAAACGCTCCCACCGCAAACAAAGGAATCAACCGGTCCGTCACTCCCTGAAACAGAATCAGCAACAGCCCCGCCAAAATCGCCAGCGCCCAGATCCCCTCCGAGTACACCAGCCGCCGTCCCCGCGTCGCCAGCGAATGCGGAAGATAATCATCCCGCGCCACCACCCGGCACAGACGCGGAAAATCCGCAAACGAAGTGTTCGCCGACAGACACAGCACCAGCAGCACCGAGAACATCGTCAGATCGTAATAAATCCCTTTCCCCATCACCGCCGCCGTCAACATCGACAACACGCTCTGATACCCCGCCTGCCCCGGATCGGTCGCCATAATTCCGTAGTACCGCACCAGCAGCGCAATTCCCCCGACCAGCACAATCAGAATCGCGATGATCGTCGTCAACGTAGCCCGAGCCGCCGGAACCACCGGCTCCCGAAACGCCTGCACTCCATTACTAACCGCCTCCACCCCCGTCAACGCCGTGCACCCCGAGGCAAACGCCTTCAGCAGAATCCATATACCAACCGTCTGTAGAGACGGGGCTAGCCCCGTCTCCGCCGGCGCCAACGAAGCGACCGCGACCGGATGTCCCCCCGACGCCACCACCTTATAAAGCCCAATCGCAATCACCACCGCCAAAGTCCCCACAAACAAATATGTAGGAGCCACAAACGCCGACCCCGCCTCCTTAACTCCCCGAAGATTGACCATCGTCAATATAACCAGCACCCCCAGACACAGAGCCAAAGTGTGCGGCTGCAAAGAAGGCACCGCCGACACCAGTGCTCCGATTCCCGCCGAGATTCCCACCGCCACATTCAGCAGGTAATCGATCATCAAAGCCGCGCCCGCCAGCACTCCCGCTCCGCTCCCCAGGTTTTCCCGCGCAACCGTGTACGATCCCCCGCCCATCGGATACGCCGCAATCGTCTGCCGATAACTGAAATACACAATCACCAGCAGCCCAATGATTGCCGCCGTCAAAGGCACAATGTAACCCACTCCCATCAACCCCAAAGGCAGCAAAATCGTCAGAGCCGCCTCCGGCCCGTAAGCCGCCGAACTCAAAGCATCCAGCCCAAAAGTAGGAATCCCCTGCGTCGGAGTGATCCGCTGCCCGGCGTCCTCAGAAGAAGCCAGAGGCCGTCCAAACAAAACATCAATAAATCCCATATCCCCTCACAAAGTCAGTTCCACCGACTCTAACAAAACGACCGCCGCTCAAGCGACCGCCGCTCGTTGTCTCCCAAGAAACTATTTGCTTTTTATTCGCCCTATGACATACTGCATTACAAGTGTCGAAAAACCGACGTGGTTTCGTGCGTCGAAGAACCGATGCAGCAGCTCAGCCGCCGAAGAAATTAATTTTCGCCCCGGTTTTCCTGCTGTGTTCCTCATACGTCCACAGGCGGAAAAGGTTTGCGATGCAACGCACTCACCCTTTGGGTTGTCCGGGCCGCGTTTTCCTAGGCCCTCCACAAGCAATCCCACATCTCCACACAATCTACACAGCTCAGTTGGTTTTTCCTATTGCGGGACCGGGGGCCGGTAGCGCATTCTTCAGACCGCACCCAACAAATTTCATCGTGTGCGATGTTGAGTTCTCCATTCGAATATTTTTGTGGATATGCACTCTTCGCACAGAGCAGCCACTACTTCAAGAGTAGCTAGAGGACGAAAAGCAATGAGAGAAGTTGTTCGCAGCGGTCGGAGGGCAAATTTTTATATGACGGAAAACAGCTTCATCGATCACTACGCAGGAGATGTAGGGACGACAGGTGTGGCTGTCTATCATGTGCTCCAACGCCATGCCAATTGCGAGACGCATTCCACATGGATCGGTACTGCCAAAATGGCAAAGCTTCTGAATCTTGAGCAACGCACAATACAACGCACAATAAAAAAGTTGGAGAGCCTCAGACTCATTCGCGTTGTTCGATCCGAAAACATGACGACGTTTTACATCGATCCGGTCCCACCCCGGGTCAAAACCACATCAACCCCTCTCTTCGACCGAATGCCAGAGCCACCGACGGATCAAGACGACACCGACGTCGCGACCACGACACCATTGTCGCGGCCAGCGACGGTTATGTCGCCCAACACGACTTCCCCGTCGCGTGATGCGACTCTTACGTCGCGGGCAAGCGACACTCATGTCGCCCTATATAAGGAAGAACAAAACTTATCGAACAAGACACAAGAACAAGACTTTTCAAACAAGACTTTTGAACAAGGTAAACCCGAAATACATGAGGCTGCTCGGCGTGTCATAAAAACACTCGGACTTACAAATAGAATGATGGATGCCGCGGTGGCTACCGTTGAGATCACAACTAGGGGAACGAAATTATCGATGGACGAAGTAGTTACGAAGATTTGGAAAGAGGCTGACCCTGCCGAGCGTCGGGGTGTATCTCGCGAAAACTTTCTTACGGACTTCCTAATCCGGAAGTTAGCTGAACGGATATTGGACGAGATTAATCTCCCACCTACGAATAACGTCATCACCACGGTTACGGCCGCGTTGAAGGCTGAAGCGAAGGACAGGGAACTCGGTCTGGAAGAAACAGCCGCCCTAATCACGACTGCAGCAATCGAAGATCGGCGTAGGGGAACATTAATCGACAGGTTCTACTTCGAAAATTGTAAGTGGAGGACCTCCAATGGGGGACGAAGCAAAGCGGAACAACAATTCGATCGAATTAACCGCGCCCGGGAAAGGGCAATCGAGAACATCAAGGCCCGATCCCGCTCTTAAAATCTGGATTGCTAACCAAGTTTCAGGATTGGCGGTGACGTACGGGACTGAAATTAACGAAGAACGATTGGAGGTTTATGCTGAACACCTATCTGATCTTGGCAAAGAGCAACTAGAGCAGGCGTTCCGGACGGCCCCTGACGTCCTAGACTTTTTTCCCAAAATTGCCGAACTTCGCAGGCTTGCGGGAGCCTTGTCCGATGCGCTGAAGGATGGTCGCCCTGGACCAGAAGAAGCATGGGCGAGGATGCCGAAGGGGGAGCGCATGGAGGATGAAAGCATTGTGTGGTGCGAAGAAGAGCGCACCGCCTACGGCGCCTGCCGAAGCCTACTCCTTGACGGCGATCAGATCGGTGCACGCATGGCGTTCAAGGAGCGCTATGAGAAGGAACTCGCAGAGGCGCGCTCCCTAAGAAAGCCTGTCCAATGGACCATGAGTGTGGGCTACGACATTGCGCACCGGCTGGCCACACTAGCTAACGCAGTCCAGGAAAAACGAATGAGTTTAGACAATGCGCTGCAGTTCGTACCCGGAGCGCTGCGCAATGACTTTGCGCAGATGCTGCCGCCCGTGCAGGGGAAGGGGTTGCTGACCGGAGAGGTAAGAAATTTGCCTAGCCCACCTGGGCTAGCTGGAGTATTAGCGAAGATGCAAATGGAAGGCACCGTGCCGGAAGAACTCAAGGCAAACCCGAGGCCACCGCGCAAGACCTCGTCTGATCACTCGGCCGAGGAGTGGCGCGAGCTTCGTGACAAGGCCAAAGCCAAAATCGAGTTCCTTAGGCGTTCGCGGAATGGGTCCGGGGGCGGCGCTGCTTGAAAAGCCAGAATCCTAGCAACCAAATGAACGTCCATCTATTTGACAGGGACAATGACCACAACTGACTACAACGTCAGCACTCTTCCAGCGAACGAAAGAGCTGAGTGCGCGATCCTGGGCGCCGTCCTGCTTGACAATCACGCCTTCAACGACGCCGCCGAGCACCTTAAGCCCGAAGACTTTTCCATCGACTCGCACCGCCGCATTTATTCGCGGATGATGGATCTGGCCGAATCCTCGCGGCCCATCGACATCATCACGCTGGTCGAAGAACTGGAGCAGAAGAAGGATCTGCAAGCCGTCGGCGATGTCGGCTACATCTCCGGACTGCTCGACGGCGTGCCCGACCGGCCTTCCATCGAGCATTACGTCAAAATCGTCCGCGACAAGGCCATCCTGCGCGGGCTCATCAACATCTCCAATGCCGCCATCGCCAAAGCCAGCGAGCAGGCCGAGCCTGCCGACGAAATTCTTAACGACGCCGAGGCCGCTGTCTTCCAGCTCTCCGAGAAGCGCATTGGCAAGGGCTTTCAGGGCATCAAGGAGATCGTCCGCAACTCCTTCGGCTCGGTCGATGCCCTGCTGCAACGCGGCCAGCGCATCACCGGCCTCGCCACCCACTACACTGATCTCGACGAGAAGACCAGCGGCTTCCAGAAGTCCGACCTGGTCATTCTCGCGGCCCGGCCTTCCATGGGCAAGACCGCGCTCGCCATGAACATCGCCGAGAACGCCGCCATCGACGACGGCAAGGTGGTCGGCATCTTCTCGCTCGAAATGTCGAGTGAGGCCCTGCTGCAACGCCTGCTCTGTTCGCGCGCTATCGTCGACGCGCACAAGATGCGCACCGGCTCGCTCTGGGGCGACGATATGAAGAAAATCGTCCGCGCCATGGAGGAACTCTCCAACGCCCTCCTGTTCATCGACGACTCGCCCGGCATTTCCCTGAGCGAAATGCGCGCCAAAGCCCGCCGCCTCAAACAGTCGCAAGGACGCCTTGACCTGCTGGTCGTGGACTACCTGCAACTCATGTCCGGCGGCAGCAAGCGCTTCGAGAATCGGACGCAGGAAGTTTCGTCCATCTCGCGCGGACTGAAAGCCATTGCCAAAGAACTCCAGGTTCCCGTGCTGGCGTTGTCGCAGCTCAGCCGCGCTCCCGAAAGCCGGGGCGGCGACCACCGGCCGCAGCTCTCCGACCTGCGCGAATCGGGGTCGATTGAGCAGGACGCCGATGTGGTCATGTTCATCTTCCGCGAAGAGCTCTACAAGCAGGACGACCCCGACCTCAAAGGCCGTGCCGAAATCATCATCGCCAAGCAGCGTAACGGCCCCACCGGCAAGTTCAATTTGGCGTTTTTGCACAATTCCACGCGCTTCGCGAACATGCTCGAAGGCAACAACGAACCCGGCGAGTAGGCGGAGATCGATTCCGCGTAGGGACAGCCGCCCCTTCGCTTGTAGAGACGGGGCTTGCCCCGTCTCTGTGGACATGTACTAGGCTGTCTGGCCCCGCCCCAAAAATCCGCCCAACCCCGACCCTGAGACACCGTTACCCTGTGGAAAAGTTTGTGGATGAGAAGGTCGAACCCCCGAATCCAGCCATACCGACCGGCCGGTGGGGATATTTTCGGCGCTGTTTCGGCCTTCCTAAAGCTATGTTTCTAAGTTGGTTAACTCTCGTGTGCGAGCCAATCGGCGGAACCGCTTGCGAATCAGCACTTTCGTCACAAAATCTGAGATTTGCACATAAACCGAAAGGCTGTAACCCGCATCCCCAAGGGCTGGCGCGCGCGTAAACCGTCCCCGCAGCCTGCAAGGGTGCGGAAAAACCGGCGTTTGCACCAGACAGCACTCATTCGGCGAGTAGCGGTTTGCGTCACACCCAACCGTGACGCACCTCATGGCGTTGGTGCTCGCCAAAACATACGCTCTTACGGAAGGAGGAACTGGCGGGTCCTCTTAGTTGGAGTCAGCGCGGCGCCGGAAAGCGCTGACCGTTTTCTTCCCTTGCAGTCCCGCAGCACACGCGAGTTCCTCATCTTCACGTTTTGTATTGGCCGTCAAAGAATTCTGGACAGGTCGGGCCATTCGCGCCTCATCGCCCTGTGAAGTTATGGAAGGATGTGGTTGCTTGATTCGAACCGCAGACTCTCTTATGCCTTTTCCTTCTAATCTTTTCTCCTGGAGAACCCTCTATGCTGCATCTCGATACTGGTAATACCGGTTTCATGATTCTATGCACCAGCCTGGTCATGCTGATGACACCCGGCCTCGCATTTTTTTATGGCGGCCTGGTCGGGCGCAAGAACGTGCTCGCCATCATGATTCAGAGTTTTGTCTCGATGGGCTGGACGACGGTGATCTGGTATTTATACGGCTATTCGCTGTGTTTCAGCGGCGACTGGCACGGGGTCATCGGCAATTTCCACAACGCATTTCTGCGCGGGGTCGATCTCACTACCCCATCGCCGAATGACACGATCCCGGCATTTGTGTTCATTGCGTATCAGATGATGTTCGCCATCATCACTCCCGCGCTCATCTCGGGCGCGTTCACCAATCGGGTCACCTTCAAGGCATACATGCTGTTCCTGACCGGCTGGCTGACCTTTGTTTATTTTCCGTTTGTGCACATGGTCTGGGGCGGAGGCTTTCTGCAGCAATGGGGTGTAAAGGACTTTGCCGGCGGCATCGTCGTTCACAACATTGCGGGCTTTGCCGCTCTGGCGTCCGTTTTGTATGTGGGCAAACGCCGTGTCGTCGACCGCGGACCGCACAGCATACCGCTGGTGGCGCTGGGCACGGGACTGCTGTGGTTCGGATGGTACGGCTTTAACGCCGGCAGTGAAATGCGAGTCGATTCGGTGACCGCCACCGCATTTCTCAATACCGATGTGGCAGCCTCGTTCGCGGCTATCGCCTGGATGCTGGTGGCCTGGCTCAACGAAAAAAAGCCTAAGTTCCTCGGCTTGCTCACTGGAGCCGTGGCCGGACTGGCAACTGTCACTCCTGCCGCTGGTTTCGTCTCCCCGACCACGGCCGTGATCATCGGCATAGTTTCGGGAGTGGTTTGCTATTACGCGGTGGAGATGAAAAACAAACTGCACTGGGATGACGCACTCGATGTGTGGGGTGTTCACGGAGTCGGCGGATTTCTTGGGATCGTGATGCTCGGCATTTTTGCCACCAAGCAGTTCAATCCCGAGGGCGCGAATGGCTTGTTGTATGGCGATCCGACGTTCCTCCTGAAACAAGTCGTGGCGGTGACTTTCTCGTCGGTATGGGCCTTCGTGTTTACCTACGCGATGTTACGAATCATCGATGGGTTCACGACCGTGAAAGTCGACGAGATGAGCGAGGAAATAGGACTCGATGAATCCATCCACGGCGAACATGCCTACGAGGAGGCTCCCGAGCACGATCTAATACATGCAGGTATACGCTAGGAAAATCTGACTAAGTTGCTGCCCTGGGTAGTTTTGAAACGGCACGGCTTCAGCTGAGGCCGTGCCCTAGGTTTTCGGAAAGGGCTTAGCTGCTGCCCTCCCCCACCTTCAGCACCGCTAGGAACGCTTCCTGCGGAATATCCACACGGCCGATACGCTTCATGCGCTTCTTGCCTTCTTTCTGTTTTTCCAGCAGCTTGCGTTTGCGCGAAATGTCGCCGCCGTAGCACTTGGCGATTACGTTCTTGCGGATCGCCGGCACGGTTTCGCGGGCAATGATCTTGGCCCCAATCGCCGCCTGGATCGCCACCTCAAACATCTGCCGCGGGATCAGCTCTTTCATCTTCGCCGCCAGCGCCCGGCCACGATCATAAGCAAAATCGCGATGGATGATGGTCGACAACGCATCCACCGGCTCGCCCGCCACCATAATGTCGAGCTTGGCCATCGGCGAAACCCAGTTGCCCGAGAGATGATAGTCGAGCGAAGCGTATCCCCGCGACACCGACTTCAGCCGGTCGTAAAAATCGAGCACGATTTCATTCAGCGGCAGCTCGTACTGCAGCATCACCCGCGATGAGCTGACATATTCAAAACTTTTCTGCTTGCCGCGCTTTTCCTCGACCAGCTTCAGGATGCCGCCCACGTATTCTTCGTTGGTCAAAATCACCGCGAGAATCACCGGCTCTTCCACCTTCGCGATCTCGCTTGTATCGGGCCAGCGCGAAGGATTATCCACCTCGATCACCTCTCCGTCCGTCTTGGTGATCTGGTAGCGCACCCCCGGCGCCGTCGTGATCAGGTCGAGATTGTACTCGCGCTCCAGCCGTTCCTGGATGATCTCCATGTGCAGCAACCCCAGAAAGCCGCACCGGAAGCCGAATCCGAGCGCCACCGAACTTTCCGGCTCGAAGAAAAACGACGAATCGTTGAGCTTCAATTTTTCCAGCGCCTCGCGCAGCTGCGTGTGTTCGTGCGCGTCCACGGTGTAGAGTCCCGCGAACACCATGGGCTTGATTTCTTCAAACCCCGGCAATGCCTGTAGCGAAGGCCGGTCATCGTCCGTGATGGTGTCGCCGATCTTCGTGTCCGCGACGTTCTTGATACCCGCGATCAGGAACCCGACTTCGCCCGCCACCAGTTCGTCGATCTCCACCGGCTTCGGCGTGAGCACGCCCAGAGTTTCCACCTGAAAAACGTGCCCGTTCGACCATAGCCGGATCTTTTGTCCCTTGCGCAACCTGCCTTCGAAGACACGCGTCAGCACCACCACGCCACGATACGGATCGAACCACGAATCGAACAGCAGCGCCTGAAGATGCCGCTCCGGCGCGCCCTTCGGCGGCGGAATGCGCTTCACGATCGCCTCGAGAACATCCGGCACGCCCTGGCCGGTTTTTGCGCTGATCAGCAACGCATCCGACGCATCGAGGCCGACCGCGCTCTCGATCATCTCCTTGGTGCGCGCAACATCGGCGCTCTGCAAGTCGATCTTGTTGATTACCGGAATAATTTCGAGGCCATGATTGATCGCCAGGTAAGAGTTTGCCAGCGTCTGTGCTTCCACTCCCTGCGAAGCGTCCACCACCAGCAGTGCGCCTTCGCAGGCGGCCAGCGAGCGCGAGACCTCGTAAGAAAAATCCACGTGCCCCGGCGTATCAATCAGGTTGAGCTGGTAAATCTGCCCATCCTGCGCGGGATACATCATGCGGACAGCATGAGCCTTGATGGTAATGCCGCGCTCGCGCTCCAGGTCCATCGAATCTAGAACCTGTTCCTGCATTTCGCGCATCGCGAGCGACCCGGTCAACTCCAGCAGCCGGTCGGCCAGCGTGGATTTCCCGTGATCAATATGCGCAATGATCGCAAAATTGCGGATGCGAGCGGCTTCCATGAAGGTAGTTCGATTCTAGCAGGCAAGATTGTGTGGCGCGGGCGCCCTCGCCCGCGAACCGCCGCCTCAACCTGATACCACGTAGGGACGGACGCATTCGTCCGTCCAAGAGCGCAAAGCACGACGCAAGTCAAGAAGTCGGGTGCCCCGTTCTAACCGCTCCGTTTTGTGGAGCGGTTAGGGCGGGGGTTTTCGTTTGCACCATCCCGGTCTCAGCGCCAGACTCAAATCAAGGATTGAACAAGGATATAATCCTTGCTATACTTCCAATGATGGCTAAAGTTACAAGCAAGCTTCAGCTAACGCTTCCGAAGGCGATCGCCGACCAGTACAAGATCCGTCCCGGAGACAATCTGGACTGGCTGCCTGCCGGCGAGTCGATTCGAGTGGTCAAGCGGGACGCGGCGGAAGCGGCCGAGCCCGCAACAGTAAAAGAACGGCTCCAGCTTTTCGACCAGGCGACGGCCCGGCAGCGCAAGCGGCAGGCGGGGTCCAGCAAGAGGCGGTCGGCAGCCGGTCCTCGAAGCCGGGGTTGGACCCGCGAGGAGCTCTACGAGCGTGGCCTATCTCGTTGACACGAACATTCTGGTCTACCGTTTCGATGGGCGCTTTTCCGAGAAACAGGCTGCGGCACGCGACCTTTTGCGCAAAGGCTTGGCCGAGGACGCAGCCCGCATTCCACATCAAGCGCTGCTGGAATTTGTTGCCGTGGTAACGCGTGTTCGCACCGCTTCCAGGCCGCTACTTACGCCTGACGAAGCTCGCCATGAGACCGAGGAGTTGATGGTGCAATTTCCAGTCCTCTTCCCAAATGCAGCCCTGGTGCGCACCGCCTTGCAAGGCGCGGCCGCCTACCAGCTTTCATGGTTCGACGCTCATCTGTGGGCCTACGCCGAACACTACGGCCTGGAGGAGCTCGTCTCCGAGGACTTCGAACATGGGCGGTTGTATGGCAGCGTCCGGATTCGGAATCCATTTCGGCGAGGGTGAGTCAACACAAGCGGGTGGCGGGTGGCCAAAATGAAAAAGGGCGCGATCTCTCGCGCCCCACTTCTGCCATCTGACTTCTTCCTTCTGACTTAATCCCTTACCCCGTCCATAAACGCCCGCAACTTCCGCGAGCGCGATGGATGCCGCAGTTTTCTCAGCGCCTTAGCCTCGATCTGCCGGATGCGTTCGCGGGTGACTGCGAACGACTGCCCAACTTCTTCCAGCGTGTGCTCCGAACCGTCTTCCAGTCCGAAGCGCATCTTGATGACCTTCTCCTCGCGCGGGGTCAGCGTGCGCAGCACCTGCGAAGTCTGGTCCTTCAGGTTGACGTTGATCACTGCCTCGGCCGGCGAAACCACCGCCCGATCCTCGATGAAGTCGCCCAGGTGCGAATCTTCCTCTTCGCCAATCGGCGTTTCGAGAGAGATCGGCTCCTGCGCAATCTTCAAGACTTTGCGGACCTTCGCCACCGGAATGTCCATCCGTTTGGCGATTTCTTCCGACGTCGGTTCGCGTCCCAGTTCCTGCACCAGTTGCCGCGAAGTGCGGATCAGCTTATTGATCGTTTCGATCATGTGCACCGGGATGCGAATCGTGCGCGCCTGATCCGCGATGGCGCGAGTGATCGCCTGCCGAATCCACCACGTGGCATAAGTCGAGAACTTATACCCGCGGCGGTATTCGAACTTATCGACAGCCTTCATCAGGCCGATGTTGCCTTCCTGAATCAGGTCGAGGAACTGCAAGCCGCGATTGGTGTACTTCTTCGCAATCGAGACCACCAGGCGCAAGTTGGCTTCGATCAGCTCGCGCTTGGCGTGCTCGGCGTCCATGTCTCCCTGGATGATCTCGCGCTGTGTGCGCTTGAGTTCCTGGAACAACAGGCCCGCTTCCACTTCGAGCTTTTCCAGCTCTCCCCGGACCGCGCGCGACTGCTTCTTGTATTCCTTGCGCTGTTCTTCGCTGCGTGTCGCCTCCGCCCGCTTCTCCAGGTTCTGGATCTGGCGGTCGAGCGAGCGCATGCCGTCAACCGTGCGATTCACGCGGTCAATCAGGCGCTTGCGTTCGTTGTTGGTGAAGCCCAGCCTCCGCACCGCGATCGAAGTGCGGACAATGGCGTGCGCCAGGTGGAAGCGGTAACGGCGATGGTCGCGCGGCCGCTTCTTCAGATTCACCGCCGCCAGCTTTTCCTGGAGCGGCGCCACCTTCTTGTAAAGCTTTTCGAGCGCGTTGATCTTGGCGAGAAATTCTTGCAGACGATTCTCGACGATCTCTTCCGTGATTTCCTCTTCGTCGAACGTCACCAGCTCCTTGATGGAGCGGACGCCCTTCTCCAGGTCCTCGCCCAAAGCGAGGAGTTCACGAATAACAATCGGCGAGCGCGACAGCGCTTTCAGAACCCGGTTTTGCCCCCGCTCGATGCGCTTCGCGATTTCAACTTCGCCTTCGCGCGTCAGCAAGGGAACCGTCCCCATCTCCCGCAAGTACATGCGGACGGGGTCGTTGGTTTTTTCCAGGGCGCCGGGGGTTAGGTCGAGTTCGACGTCCTCGGAGCCTTCTTCTACTTCCTCGAATTTTTTTTCCAGATCGGTCGTCGGCCCTTTCGAGCTTTCGAGTACATCGATTCCTTGGGTCCCGATCGTGGTTAGCAGATCTTCCAGGTCTTCAGGAGAGTGCACATCGTGCGGGATAAGGTCGTTGACCTGATCATAGGTCAGAAATCCCTTCTCCTTGCCTGCGTCGATCAGCTTTTTTATGTCGTCGTACTTGTCATCAATTGCCAAGCCAGATTATCCTCAAGGCGGCCGCCGGTTCGCGGACGCCAAACTCTTCAGCGGTGGGAGTCGTCACGGAGTTGTGCGCGAGGCGCACAAACTTCAGAAGTATAGCACGCCGGCTGCTATTCGTGCCGGCGAAGTTCCAAAGTTGCGCCAGTTTGCCGATTGCCCTCAGCCGCCCGTATCTCTTTTTCCGCTAGTTCCTTAGATGGCGCTCGACCCGGTTTCGTTCCAAACATGTCCACTCCGAGGGTGCCCCATCCTTGCGCGTTTTTTGCGCAAGGGTGGGTCTCGCGCAGCTCAGCAGCCGACGGCCCTAGGATGCCTTGCTGCCCGCCTCGCCCAAGCCGGGATCCATCAAAGCCCGCTTCAAGCGGACTTTTTCCTGCAAAAGCGCCTGTCTTTCCGCAAAAGCCGAGGGTGCCCCATCCTTGCGCGTTTTTTGCGCAAGGGTGGGTCTCGCGCAGCTCAACAGCCGACGGCCTAGGATGCCTTGCTGCCCGCCTCGCCCAAGCCGGGATCCATCAAAGCCCGCTTCAAGCGAACTTTTTCCTGCAAAAGCGCCTGTCTTTCCGCAAAAGCCGAGGGTGCCCCATCCTTGCGCGTTTTTTGCGCAAGGGTGGGTCTCGCGCAGCTCAACAGCCGACGGCCCTAGGATGCCTTGCTGCCCGCCTCGCCCAAGCCGGGATCCATCAAAGCCCGCTTCAAGCGGACTTTTTCCTGCAAAAGCGCCTGTCTTTCCGCCATCGAGATCCCCGGACGCTGCAACCCGAGCTGCACTTCCTCCAGCCCCCGCCGCAGATAAATCCTGCGCAAAGCTCTTACCGCGCCCTCCACGGTCTCGGGCGTCAGCTCTTCCTCCTCGTGCATCAGGATCGAGGCCAACAGCCGCCGGTCCTCATCCGTCTTCGGCAGCGCCATAACGTCCGCCGTCTCGGTCCCAGCCTCCAGCAGAGCCTCCATCAACGACTGCGAGGCCAGCCCCTCATACAGCCGCTCCGATTGCAGCGCATATTGCGCCTGTCGGGCCGGATCGAATTCCTCGTCCGCTCCGTCGCGAGCCGAACTCCGCGTTCCGCCGGCTTGCATCTCGGTCGCCGAAGCCAGCGCCCGGATCAGGACGCGTTCCGCTCCGGTGACTTGCGCCTCAGCCGTCGCTTTCACCTGGGTCGCGGAGCGGGTGGTGGCGGCATGCTTCAATTCCTGGCGCAGCACGGCGGAATCGATTCCCAGCTTCTGTGAAATTTCGAGCGCCAGTTCATCGCGTACGATGCGGCTTGGAACCCGCTGAATGTGCGGAAGCAGATGATTGACGGCCTTGACCTTGCTCTCCGAGTTCCGTGCCGGAAACATTGCGCGCGCCCGATCGATCAGATAGTCAAAATACTTCTGCGAGTTCTTGAGCGCCGCGCCGTAGGCGTCTTTACCCTTGCGGCGGATGAACAGATCGGGGTCGAATCCGGTCTCAAGCGTGAGAACCTTGATGTTGAATTCTTCTTCGACCAGCAAGCCCAGGGTGCGCTCGGTAGCGCGGGCTCCGGCGGTGTCGGGATCGAAGTTAACCACCACATTCTTCGAGAATCGCCCGAGCAACTTCGCCTGCAGCTCGGTGAATGCCGTGCCCGAGCTGGCGATCACATTGTGGAAGCCAGCCGCGTACACCGAAATGCAATCCATTTGCCCTTCGACGAGGATGGAGTACTCGAGCTTGCGAATCGCTTCTTTCGCGTTGTCCAGATTGAACAGCACGCGCGACTTCGAGTAAATCGCCGTCTCCGGAGAATTCAGATATTTCGGCCCGGCCTTCTCGTCGGTAGAAAGGGTGCGTCCCGTGAAGGCAATCACTTTGCCCTGGTCATTACAGATCGGGAACATCACGCGATTGCGAAATTTGGAATAGATGGCGGGAGCGGCTTTTGGCTCTTGGCTCTTGGCTTCTGGCTCGAAGCTCGCGCTGTTCGTCGTTCGCCGTTCGTCGTTCGCATCGGACGTCTCCACGACATTGTCATCCTGAGCGGAACCCCCACCAATCCGAGCGGAACCCCCACCATTCTTGTCATCCTGAGCGAAGCGAAGGACCTGCTTTTCCACCGCATTGTCATCCTGAGCGGAGCCGGGGTCCCCGGAACGCGCGTCTTTTGCGCGTTCTGGAGTGGGGGAGCGAAGGACCTGCTTTTCCTGAGACCTGACACCTGAGACCTGAGACCTGTCTTCCTCCTTCCATGAAAACAGTCCACTCTCCCGCAACAACTCTTCATCAAACTCGCGCCGCAAAGCATCCCGCAGCAGGAATCCGGAGTCCGGAGCGTAGCCGATGCGAAAGCGGGCAATGGTCTCGTCATCGAGGCCGCGCCCCTTCAGGTATTCGCGGGCATTGGCCCCTTCGGGACGCCGCAGACATTCCTGGAAAAACGCGGCAGCGCGCACATGCACGTCGACGAGCGCCATGCGAATGTGAGCGTTGCGGGTCTCCTCCGGACTGGAAAACGTGACCTTAGGCATCGGCACGCCCAGCTTCTGAGCCAGCAGCCGGACGGCTTCCGGGAAAGTAATGTTCTCGACCTTCTGGATAAAAGTAAAGACATCCCCCGACTCTCCGCAGCCAAAGCAGTGATAAAACTGCCGCGTGGCATGCACCGAAAACGAAGGAGTCTTCTCGGCATGAAACGGGCAAAGCCCGGAGAAGTTCTGCGCCCCAGCCTTCTTCAGCTTGACGTAGTCGCCCACAATGCGGACGATATCCGCCTGCTGCTTCAGCGTCTCCTTGAAGTTGTCGGTGCCCAGCATGAATGATCAGTGTGAACGATCTTGCCCAAAGTAGCCAGCAAGGGAAGTGGAGCCACTTCGGAAAACGTGTGCAAAAGCCGACGGAATAGTGAACAAGCGTGGAAAACTACCCGTCAATCCCGGACAAGGAGTACATTTAGAGCCGAATTTTCTTTCGCATCACGATACCGACATGAGCCTCGCAAAGCTGTTGGACACAATATATTCCTCGTCACAGGATGATTGGACGGAGCGTAACAAAGCTGCGTTCGATACCCTCTTCGGGGCACCGGACGGTCGCTACCCACAGACAGCCCACGACTCGATGACCCTAAGGGCACCTAAGATGAGCGCTGATTTCGGCGTGCCTTTTGCGGCCTACATACATCCCTCGAATCCACCGTCTGGGGCTTACAGCGGAATGTGCTTCGTGGCTTTCCCCGTTCCCGACGGCCCATGCCTGATCGGACTCGCCCTTGGAACCCAAGGCCTACCTCCGGACGAGGCGATCCTCGGCCGCCCCGGTCACGCACGAAAAGCAAAGGCAATCTGCAGTTGGTTAAACCACCGCTATGGTCAGGGGAGCCGCATCGCCTGGGCGAAGCAAGACCCTACTCGGACCGATATTTCGATTCCAGATGAGATCAAGAAAGAATGGTCCAGCCACAAGGCTGCTCTTGATCGCTATGGAAAAGAGGTCTATGCGCTATTTCGTCCCACGACTGACAAAACAGCAACGGAAGCCGCATTAACTGCTTTCCTAGATTTTCTTTTTGAAGAGAGGGGATACGAACCGCTGGCTCGGTGGCAATCCAGCGCCGAAGAAATCAGATCGAGCTGGCTCGACCTCCTTATGCCGGGCGTCGAGCGCCCTGACTTGAAGGACCTGTTGGCCTCCAGACGCTACGTAATTCTTCAAGGTCCGCCAGGCACAGGTAAAACGAAGATGGCCCTAGACCTCCTCTGCGACGAGTACAAGGGTTTGGGGAGGAGCATCCAATTTCACGCCAACACAACCTACGAAAACTTCGTTGGAGGCCTTGCTCCTGACAATTCCGACGGTGGTTTTGGCCTGCGGTTCAAAGCGACGCGTGGGGCTGTGATGGAAGCGGCAGCCATGGCATCCGGCGATTTGTCTCGGCCGTATCTGTTGCACATCGACGAAATCAACCGAGCCGATCTAGGCAAGGTCTTAGGTGAAGCGATTTTTCTCCTAGAGACCGAAACGGACCGTGAGAGGGTGATCCAGCTGCCCTATGATTTCGGTCCTCCGTTCCATCGGTCGCTCAACCTACCCAAGAACCTGCACATTCTCGGAACGATGAACAGTGCGGACCGCAGCATCGCGATTGTTGACGTTGCTGTTAGGCGCCGATTCGCCTTCGTTTCACTTTGGCCGCGAATGAGCGTTGTTCAGCAGTACGGATGCCCCTTGATGCAAGGCGCATTTCGAAAGCTCGTCTCCATATTTGTGGAACACGCGCCGGAGGAAGCGTTTGCACTCGTACCCGGACACTCGTATTTTCTTGAACTGAATGAAGACAACGCCAGACGAGCGCTGAAAGTAAGCCTCGCACCTCTACTGCAAGAGTACTTATTTCAGGGTTATGTCGGCGGATTCGCTGAGCCGATTCGGAGTTACCTACAGTGGTTAGACAGTCTCTGAGGCGCCCTCGGTTTGCCCAAAGGCGCCTATCGTTGCAGGCGCCTGACCAAATGGCGCAGGTGTGCCTCGAGTTGCCAGATCACTCCGTGGCGCGATATTCAGCCATGGATTTTTTCCATACACGGGCGGCTCGCGACCCCGCAGCGCAGGCAGCACGTATCGCTGAGCAGTTCATCACGCAAAACCGAGGTTTAATGTTGCGTCTTGATGCGCGGATGGAACGCGATTACGACGGTCGCGATCTCTGGCTTGTGGTTTCATCCGGAAGTTGTGTAGGGGCAATTCCCCTATTTTCGTCAACGACCGCCCGCCTTGATTTTGGTCTGGTCATCCAACCCAGATTTCCGTGGCTGGGAATCGGGCCGATGTTAGCGGAGATGGGATGGCGCGTGGCACCCACGCCCCTTCGCCTCCCGCTCCTGCGCCGCTCCGAGCGGAGAGTCCCTGTCTGGGTGCTGTCGTTCATGATTCTCACTCGGCTTAAGGCGCTGCTCGATTCGCTCGACCGTCGCTTTGAGATGATCCATGAACTTCGCCAGGCACCACGCGGGACTGTTAATTGGCCTGGATACGCGACCAAGAGCTTACCCTTAGCAAACTTCCTTTCGGTGCCCTGCACCTTCCCCGATTTGCGCGACGATCGCCTGCTGAAAGGTGCAATCCGAACCGCGGTTGAGAAACAACTCCGAGCGCTTGAAACGCAGAAGGACCACGGCGCGTTTGTCCACAGGCTGATTGAGTTTGCTGATGCGTTGCTACGCAGGGTGCACGGCGTTGCCCAATATTTTCCTAGCGCTTCTATGCTTGCAACTTGGCTTCATCGTCCGATGCGAAGGGAGCAGTTCGCTGACGGATTGCAGGCGATAGAGTGGACAATTGAGGAACGGGGCTTAGCGGGTCTGAGCGACCTCGAAGGAATTCCGTGGACGATGCGCATGGACCAGTTCTTCGAATCGTGGATCGAAACGGTCTTCGCTTTGGTCGCAAGAAGAACTGGAGGACAAATGAGAGTGGGGCGTAAAAAGGAAACCGTCCACGCCCTGAACTGGGAACCGCCTTATCTGGGATCGCAAAAAGCTCTCATTCCCGACCTATGGCTGGAGTGGCAAGATACGACACTGATTGTCGATGCCAAGTACAAGAGGCATTGGGAAGAAATCCAAGAAAAATCGTGGGGTAACGTAGAGGAAGTCCTGCGCGAAGAACATCGGGCCGATCTTTTACAAGTGCTCGCTTATGCAGGATTGGGGCAAACGAGAAATGTAATCGCGTGCCTCATTTACCCGTGCACACCCGAAAGATGGTCATCGCTTGTTAGTCGTGGGCGACTTTTTCATCATGCTAACGTTGCGGTGGGCTCGCGATCGCTGAACCTTTGGCTCACGGCGGTCCCGATGGACGCAGCTGTCGAGCGAGTCGCTGGCCCCATCACCGAACAAGTGCGTGCGGCACTTGGTAGCCAGATGGCTTGAAATGTAACGCCGGGTGCCGCAAGTCTCGCGGTTTTCGCGACGTGGGCCGCTGCTGGATCCTCATTCCCGCAATCTGACCCCTGACCTTTTTCACCACAAACCATCTGCGAAAATCATTGACTACCAACCCGCCGCGCGCGATAATAGAGACTCTGATTGGGGCAGTTTCGAGGCCCGTCCGTCAACCAAGACGGCCCTCGAAGCTGCCCCAAAGTCGTTTCAGCGCTCTTTGACAACCGTAAGTCCTTATTCCGGAAGATTTTGACTATAAGTCCTTTAAAGTCAAAGATTTTGGGTGTTTTAGCCTGTAACTCTATGATTCCAATAGGCAGGGGGGAGGGGGGTACCCCCAGTACCAACTGGTAAACAGGAGAGAATAAAGAATTAAAAAAAATAGACGCCCCAGAAGAGTTCATGGTTCTCGATCAAACGATGGCCCGATGGCCCGATGGCCCGATCACCCGATCCGTTAGACCCGTAATTCGACGACCGTGGCTCCCCCGCCGCCCTCGTTGATAGGGGGTTCTGTGACGGACTCCACGTGCGGGTGCTTTTGGAGATACTGGCGGAGGGCTTTGCGGAGGATACCCATGCCGCTGCCGTGGATGATGCGGACACGGGGCATTCCGGCCAGAAAGGCACGGTCCACGAATTTTTCTACTTCGCTGGTGGCTTCGTCCACGGTCCGTCCGATGACGTTGATTTCGGTGGGCAGGGTGAGGCCGCTTGATTCGTTTTGCAGCGAGACGCTGATGCCTCGGGCACGCGCAGCCTGCACGGGAGACTCGGAAGCGCGCATTTGCACTTCGGCGATATCTTCGCGGGCGATGCGCATTTTCATCGAGCCGATTTCGACATCGAAGTGATTGTCGCCAACTTTCTTCTTGACGACAGCGGCGCGGCCCATCGACTTAAGCTTCACCGTGTCGCCTTCGGAGACGTGTTTTACCAGGCTGGGCTGGGCGTTTGGGTCTCCGCGGTCGGCGCCGGTCGAGTGCGCTACTACCGTCGCATCGAACTGCTCGCGAAATTCGCGGCGCATTTTGGCGATGCGGCGTTCGGCGTCTTTCGATAGTTTCTGGGCGGCGGCTCGGTCCTGCACGGCATTCACGGTTTCTCGCGCGTGGTATTCGAAGTCGCGGAAGAGGGCTTCCAGCTTCGTCTCCATCTCGCGAATTTTGGCTTGCTGTTCTTTGCGGCCTTCGTTGGCTAGGCGCGACTTCTCGCGCTCGAGTTCCTGCTCGCGGGCTTGCATTCGATTGCGCTCGGTTTCTAGTTCGCGAAGGTCAGCGTGCAGGCGATCTAGGAAGCGCGCTACATCTTGGGTTTGCGAGCCCAGGCGCGAGCGCGCGGAAGCGATGATCGCCGGATTCAGTCCGAGCCGTTGCGCGATGTTGATTCCGGCGGAGGCTCCGGGGACGCCGATCTTTAGCTCGTAAGTTGGCTGCAATGTGGCCTCGTCGAAGCCTACCGAGGCGTTGATCACTCCGGGTGTGTTCGCGCCATAAACTTTGAGCGACGTGTGATGCGTCGCGATCGCAATCATGCAATCGACCTTACGAAAATGCTCGGCGATGGCAACCGCCAGCGCAGCACCTTCTTCGGGATCGGTGGCGGAACCCAGTTCGTCGAGCAGCACCAGGGAATTCGCAGTGGCAGTGCGCGAGATGAAATCGATGTTGGTGACGTGCGCCGAGAACGTTGAGAGATTCTGCTCGATGGATTGATAGTCGCCGATGTCGGCGAGAATGGCGTCGAAAACCGGCAGGTCGGCGCGGTCCGCGGGAACGGGAATGCCGGACTGCGCCATCAGAGCCAGCAGGCCGAGGGTTTTCAGGGTGACGGTTTTGCCGCCGGTGTTGGGTCCGGTGATCACTAGCTGGCGGTGGTCGCCTTCCAGCTCGATGGTGATGGGGACGATCTTCGCGTTCTTCAGTTTTAGATTGCGTTCAAGGAGAGGGTGGCGGGCGCGGTGGAGAAGGAGGCGAGCGGAGTCGGAGACGGGGCAAGCCCCGTCTCTACGGATGGGCGTCGACAGCGCTACGGCTACGCAGTTGTAGTCTTCGGCGAAGCGGGCTTTGGCGAACTGGAGTTCTAGTTCGGCCAGGAGGTCGGGGGCGGCCAGGATCGCGTCGGCGTTCTCGCCGATTTGGCGCGTCATCTCCAGCAGAACGCGATGGATCTCGGCTTGTTCTTCATCCAGCAGGCGGACGAGTTCGTTGTTCTGCTCGATGGTTTCGAGCGGCTCGACGAAAACGGTTTGCCCGCTGGAACTGGCGCCGTGGACTACGCCCTGGACACGGCGTTTCTGCTCGACTTTCACCGGGATCACGAATCGCTCGCCGCGGATGGTGATGAGTTCATCCTGCACGGTGCCGCCTTCGGCGAGTTTGCGCAGGTAGCCGCGCAGCGATTCCTGGATCTGACGCTTCTGCTTCTCAATCTCGCGGCGAATGCGGCTCAGTTCGGGGGAAGCGCGATCGTCGAGCGTGCCGTCGGGCAGGATCTTGTTGCGGAACGAGCGCAGGAAGCCGGTGAAATCCTGAATGCCGGCGGACAGCGCGGCCACGGCGGCCCAGTCGGAGCGCATGGCGGCGGGCGGTTGACGCACGATTTCGCGCCACTCGGCTGCGCGGTCGGCGACGAGGACAACGTCGCGGATCTCACTGGTTTCAAGAGCAGCTCCGGCAATGCGGGATTTCTCGATCAGCTTCTGGATTTCGGGGAGGCCGGCGAATTCGAAACGTCCGCCGACACGACGATACTCGCGGATTTCGGTCGTGAGCTGCTGCTGGGTTTCAATCCACGGTCGATCGAGAGAAGGCAAAAGTTCGGCGATGCGGCGCTGGCCCAAAGGCGAAGAGGCGTAGCCGGTGAGCAAGCCGCGCAGGGTCTCGAACTCGAGCAGGCGCGAACTGGTGTGGGTGACCGGATTGGGCACGAAGGGCATTCGTTTTGATGGTGCTTTTTGACGGCGCCTTTTTTTATGGTACAACGCGGGACAGATTTCGGTGGGTGATGATGATTCGGGGCTGCGCGGGGTGTAGAATCGACAGCGCCGGGTCACTGTTACTGCGATGTGACTTCCGGTGGACGGCCCCGTAGCTCAATTGGATAGAGCATCAGACTTCGGATCTGAGGGTTGGGGGTTCGACTCCCTCCGGGGTCGCCATTCGAAAAGGCGGGCTTGCCATTCCGGCAAGCATTAGGGCAAACATTCCGGCTAACGCTCCTGCGAACGACAGCTTCCGATCATCTCCAGAACCTGCACTCTGGTTACTTGGTAGAGAAACTAGCTCGTAACTGATTGGTCTGGTTGCGCTTACTAATCGGTCGATCGCTGAGTTGCACCCTTGCACCCACCTGTTACCGTGGTGATCTATCCTCACTCGGCGCGCCCGCGCTACGCTGATCGGATGGAAAACGCTGAGTACATCTTGGAGCAGAAGCTTGCTCGTCTCGATCAGAGGATTGCGGAGCGCAGGGAAGTTCTCTACGTCTCGCAGAACTCTTTGACTGACCTGGATGACGCGGCGAATGATCCGGAACTCGTTGCGCTTCATAACGAGCGGGAACGCTTACGTGCGGAGCAGAGCAGGAAGACTAGTTGACCCTGTTGTTGACCGGCTCCATCTTTTCGAGATCGCCAACATAGGTGCTCCGTGTCGGACCGCAGAGTTCCTGGTAGTAGTTCATGAGTTCCGTCTGGTTTTTGATGGTCTGATCCTGGAGCTCGACAATTCGTTCGAGCGCGCCAACAATGGTCCACAACCGTTCGTTGAGATCGAGCGCACGTCGGAGTTGGCCGGTAGTTCGCGCAAGGACTTTGTTTTTCGCTCGCGTTAAGCTCATAGGATCCTCCAGAAAAGAAGGGGCTCGGAACTCACCGAACCGAGCCCCTGTTTGGCCGTGGACTGGGATGAGAACACGGCCGTCCCGCACAGGAGTAGCGGGAAGCTCAATAGCGTGCGAGCGTATAGCCGTTGAACTCTCGTGGCTTCACTGGTTGAGGAAGCGGACCGGTCTCGTCCACCAGGCGCGCGATCTCGCGCAAGCGGGCGTATTCCACTTTATCGAATGCCGCTTCCGCTGCTTCCCATTTTGCGAGATAGTTCCGTCGTCCAGGGAGTGCACGCTCAATCTGTGCAAGCTCCTGCTCTTTCTGGGCAATTAGCAGAAGACATCCGGGCCGGTCACCGGGCAGAAGCTCAGCGCGGCGTCGTAACTTTGCGATGACATCGACCAATCCCTCTTTGCGAAGTTCGGCGTCACTCAAAAGTTTCCGTTCGCCGGCGAGTCCTTCGGCGATCGTGAGCCGCGCCTGATCCATCTCGCGGAGCTTGACACTGGACTCAGACCAAGTCGGTGTCTCGGTTAATTGTTTCGGTTGATCCTTCTCCAGTGGGAACTCTGTCACTCCGGGTATGTTGCTCATTGGTTGAATCCTCCTGTTGAATTAGGTACGCCGCGCCCGATGCAAGAGCGAGCTCCATGTTCACTGCTAGATCTCCTGGGTTCGACTTGTAGCTCATCTCTGTGACTCCTTACGTCAAATTCAAGTCCGGTGCGACGGCGACTCCACCAGTAGGTGACGCGATCGTCCGGCGTCGATCAGGTGACCGCTTCAGTTTTTTTTTCGCCGATCCGGTTTCGCCGACAAGGTCGCGATCTTGTTCGCGGCTTCTGGCGAGACGCCGATCTGTTTGAACGCCTCAGCGATTTTCACCAGAGACTTCGACTCAATCGCGGTCTCGATGCCGGCGGCGCATTCTGCCATCGATTGATCGAGGCCGAGACTTTTGTAGGCCTCGACGAGTTTCGTCTTCGACCCCGCGTCCGCAGATCGAGCTGCGGCTTCGCGACGTTTCAGGTCTTCTTGGTAACCGGGAACTGCTTCCCAGTTCGAGTCTTCGCGGATGTCGCCGGCGCCAGACTCCCACAACTCGTGGAATTTTTGCTTCGTGTAGTTCTCCGCAATCTTCTTCCACGTCTTCCCACCGTCATCGGATTGCTCGACGCACTTTGTATTTTCCACAAATCTGAACTTGCGCATTGTCGTTTCCTCCTTGCGTAACGTAACTTCAACCGGACCGCGGTCGCCAAGCTGGTTAAGCTCCGGTCCGGCAAGTCGGCGACCAACCGAGTCTCCAGTGAATCACATTTGTGACAGAGTTCTTTCAATTCCCCGCAACTACAAGAGTGGACAGCCGTTAGCGATGAAGTTCTCGACCAGCGCCGGCCGAACTTTCAACTGCAATGCGATTCGCGACACTGACCAACCCTTTGTGTATAGCAAAAATGCGACCACGCGCTTCCGTGTTCGGATCTGGTCGAGCTCGGCTTGTTGCTGCTGTTTCAGTGGCCGGCCTTTGCGAGCTCTCCGTTTTTTCATCGCATCCTGACGCTCTTTGAGGGTCATGATTGCACCTCCCGATCTGAATCGCTCAACATGAAGACGCGGTTGTTTCCCTCACGAACTGTCTCTGGCATACCGAGCGCATCGAACTGTTTCCGCGGACGATGCCGTCCTGGGAACCGTCGCGCGCGGCTTAGGGCAATGTCCGGCTCCACGCCGAAGCTGATATCGGGGCCTCCACGACGGCGCGCGGCGTAGCCTATTCCTGTAAACCAACACTCGAAACCATCAACGATCTTCATTTCAGTCGTCTCCTTCGATCAAAAAATCTGGCTTGTAACTCTGTGGTTCATCCTCGGCGAGCAACTGATCGGCGCGCACCAGCAAACACGCTTCAGTCATCTCGGGATCTAGTCCTTCGTTGACGCAATCATCATGTAAGAGCTCCAATTCCGTTGCGATGAAGCTCGCTCGGAGCTTCAACCGCTTCGCCGCGCCGAGGCTCTTGCGCCGCATCCCCACCGCTGACTTCATCACCTTCGCGATCAACAACTGATTTTCAGTCATTACCATCCACTCCTTCTCTGTGCGATGTGCGAAATGATCTCGATCTGAGCTTGCTCGTCGTCCTGGTTATCGAACGTGTCCCACGAGCTGAGCGATCCGCGCGATCCACCTAAAAGTCGTTGCTCCTGGAGGGCGTCGTAGGTGACGATCCGTCGTTGTTCTGTCCGGTGCGATTCACACTCGGACGGCCGGACGGCCGCGGCGAGGAAGTGGACGAAGGCGTCGCAATAATCCTTGGAGGCGACCAGCGGAAAGTTTTTCAGCTCATCCTCGAAGGTGGTGAAAGCTCTCGACGGGTTCTTCGGGAGCTGAACCTTGCCGCAATTCACCATGTAGCAGACCGACGCGGCTCGTGTTTCCTTGTCTCCGATCGGGACGATGTACTCGACTGGCAGTCGTCCGCGGAGGTGGTCGTACACACCCACTCCTCCAGCGGCCTTTTCGATGATCACCTTCTCCGGATAGATCCCAGTCGTCCGGAAGACCTCGTCATTGAAGTCACAAAGTTGCGCGATCATCTCATCCACGCGCCACTTGCCGCGGCGGACGTTCGTCACCTTGAGGAAGTCAGAACACAAACCACCGCCGACGAAGGCTGTATAGCTTCCATGTTGGTTCGCGCTCTGCGCGCAGTCGATCGCGATCCACGCTCGATCAAGATTCGGGAACTCGTAGCGTGGACATTTCTCTACGTCGAAGAAGCTCAGCTCGCCGAGCGAAGGCTGTTGCAAATACTGAGCGTTGAAGTAGTACGGATGCATGACGGCGCGGATCTGTTCGAGCTTTTCCCGCGGGTACCGTTCCGGCCACAGAGCGTCATACTTCGGGAAGAACTCGGTCTCGCCGGTGTAGCCGTTGCGGAGGAACGCGCTCTGACCGTCGTCATTCCAGGCCGGGAGACGAAGGTGGAGGAACTTCATCGCGCCTTCCTCTTCGAGCTTCAACAGGAACCCGATGGTGTCGGCAACGTGAAGACGTGCGCCGAGAGCAACGATGATGCCGTCAGGCGTCAAGCGGTTGAAGCCGGTCGATTGGAATGCCTCATCGTACTTCTCGCGGATGGTTTCGCTTTTCACCTCCGCACCGTTCTTGTAGATGTCGTCCCACGTTGACGTGCTCGCACCGTGGCCGGTCCGCTGTCCGGAGATCCCGGAAGCGAAGTAGCTGTAGTCCGTTAGACCTTCCGCCTCGGAGATGCGCCACTGATTCGCGCGCTCTTCAACGAAGTGATAAGGCATCGGGTAATTCGGATGCGTCACTTTATCGTGACAGGCGGTGGAGAACTTCTGCGCGAGGTTGTCGCTCGACGTGGTGAGTTGGAATTTCTCCCGAGGGTTCCACGCCAACCTCCAGGCTGGTCCGTAGATGTTCGCGACCTCACTTCCACCGTGACGACAAGACTTCTCGATGATGAGGTGCATCCGTTTTTCTTGCGCGGTCTGATATGCACGGCACATCTGTTTCAGGTGCCATGCGTCCATGTAAGACGCCGGCCGCGTCCGCTGGTAGAAGGTGTAGAGGTCTTTCATCCCGGTAGCTTTTTTTCTGGTCATGCGGGTAACTCCTTCTTAGGTGGATAGTAACTTTCGTCAACTACCACATCCGGTTGTGCAAACTCGGTGATCACTGGCCGGACGCGCTCCCAGAATTCATCCATCCGGTCTTCCGGAATGTTGCGGAGTTCATACACGGCGCGCTGCCACAACTTCATCTCGGAAGGATCGGTCGTTGCATCCACCTTCGCGGTGACGTGTTTTGTCGGCGCGTTCAACCCGAGGAGTTTCGACACTGAGTCGAGGAAGCCGCGGATGCTATTCCCAGCTTCCGGCGTGATGTCGCCTTCGTGGACTTCTTTTGCCATATCCATCAGCGCGCCAACCTGGAGCTCGCGCAACTGACCGAAGGCTTCCCGGTTGTCAAGGGAGTAATCCTTGGTGAGACGACACACGTCGCGCCAAAAAGTGCTTCTCGAAATTTCTAGTTGCTCGGCGATCTCAACCTGAGTCTTCCCGGCATTCATCAGCTCGATCTCTCGCGCTTGACGCTCAGCGCGTTGAGCTTTGCTGGTTGAGTTACCGCGTGGTCGGCTCACGGCAACACCCCCGGTTGCACCGTCTCAGCGACAAAATCTTTTCGCACAACCCAAGCCTTGTGATTGCCGCTGGAAACCAGCTCACAAACTTCTTCGAGAATCAACTTGGCGAGCAACTCCTGGAACTGATCACGGTTCCAGAGATAACTCGGGCCGCAACATAGGTGATAGAGGTACGACTCGCGCGCGCGGCCTTCGCGCTCGATGAAGCGCCGCAGTCTCCGCTCGATGCGAATGTCAATTTTTGTAGGTGCCATGGTAATTCTCTCCTTCTAGAAAACACTTGGTTCGGAGTCCTGGTTGAGCCGCTCCGTGAATTTGAACTTGACGCCGGCGATGTAGCGGCCGCGCTCGGTGTGCGGGATCTCATCTAACTTGAAGATCCGTTTTAGTTCGCGTGAGAATTTGGTGCTGGTGAGCGGCTTCGAGCGCGGCTTCCACCAGTCCAGATAATTAGCGTGAAGTTGCGCGGTCATCAGACGATCACTCTCGGCGCCGCTGATCTCCAGCTTATCCTCGATCCACTCTTCGACCACATCCACAGCCTTGCGATATTCCGCGGTTGCGAAGTTCACGGCATCAGGAGCTTCGATCTTGCGGCGATGGTAGGCGCGAACACGACTCCAGGCTTCGAGCAAGCGGTTGAAAATGCCCGGTAACTCGGCCTTCAACTTATCGACGAGACCGGGATCTTGCTCCCCTCTTTGAACCACTACATCGAACGGAATCTTCTTCACGCGACCCCACAATGCATCATCGTTAGCGGGGATGTTAGGTGGGAAGTTAGTCGCTAGAAGCATGGTGAACGTTGGATCGAACTCAATCGGGTTCTGGTACTTCGCGCAAGCTCGAATGCGATCGTTCCCCGTCAGGTTCTTCACCGTCGCCGCGCTGAGCTTCTGATCCTGTTCGCTCTCGCAAGCTAAGACGAGACGGACTCCCCGCAACCTTGCCAAGTCGGAAGTATTCGCGCCGGATCCTTCGTGTGTCGGTTCGAGAGCTTTGAAGCCGATCGTCACGGCATAGTCGCCGAAGACATAACGGAGCACCTCCATCAAAGTTGACTTACTGGTATCCTTCGGACCCATCAACAGCGGAAGGATCTTTAACCAAGTCTTGCCATATAGAGAGTAAGCAACCAGGTCCAGGAGGAAGGTTCTCACCTTCAGATCCGGCAACGCGCGTTCAAGGAAAGCATCGAACTGCGGACACACCGCGCGTGGGTCGTAGATCACTGGCGAGCATCTCGTGATGAGATCTTCACGGCGAGCTTGTCGGAAGTGCATCCGCTCCAGGTCGATCGTCCCATTTGTGCAATTGAACAACGAGCCATCACGGTCCAGTTCTTCTGCCAGCGTTGCAACTTCAGTGCGCTTCTGCGCGGCTCGGATCGTGTTGCTCGTGACGATGAAGGATCCAAGACGATGGGCTTCGGTAGCTAGTTGCTTCCGCCGATCTTTCACGAGCTTGTCATCAGAATCGGCGAGCTGCTTCCACTCTTCGACGACGCTCTGTTTGACCTCACGCATCCGCGCGTAGATGGTTTCCTTCCGGTCTTCCGTCCAGTGCGATCCGGTCCACCTGAACCATGTCTTCATTTCAGGGACGTAGATGTAGTCGTCGCCGCAGAGGTCGATCAGGCGGGACGCCGCGCCGTCATCGTCGAAGTTGTAAGCGCGCGGCTCGAAGATCACGTCGGGATCGATTCCGAGCTTCTGAAGAGCGGCCTCAGTCTTCCGGCCGGTGAAATCGCGACATCCCGCGGCAAGACAAGTGTGATAGAGCTCGTGGGATTCCGGATCCCAGTGGAAGGCTGAACAGCGCGCGTTGCGCGGGTTGCCGTTTCCCTGGTGGACTTCGCCTTTGATCAAGCACGGCTGACCGTCAATGCCGTGATAACCGAGATAGCCGCTTTTCTGGTGGAACTTCAGTCCAGCTTTTTTCAGCGCGGCGACCGGATCTACGCCTTCACGAACTTTACGACAACGCTTCGGCCGGCTGGCCGCGATCGCACCGGCATGGCGCTTGATGCAGCGTTCGAGCACATCGCTCCCGACGGGATTCACTTCGGATGGACATCCCGGCACCAACGCGCCAGTGATTGTGAAATATCGGCCGGTGTAGTACAGCTCGATTCTCTCCGGCTTCACAAGAGAGTATTTTTTCAGCTCAAGGGTTTGTGTGCCGAAGAACGCTTTGATCCCGCCTCGCTCTTCTTCATCTTTGTAAGTGGATGGAGAAAATTCCGCATAAGTGTTCAACTCGCGCAAGGTTTCAGCGATAGGCTCGTCGATGATGAGATCGATCAACACGCCTTTTTCGTTCCGGATCTTCGTGACGCAGTCGTCGAAATCCCATCCAGCGAACGGCGATCCTAAGTCGTAGCCGAGGCCGGTCGCGTGCGGAACTTTCTCCATTGCCGCGCGAGCTTGCTCTTCGGTGCCTGACCAACTATCGGAGCGCGAAGTTCCTTCGACGAAGGCGCGTGAGCCGTCACTTTTGAGTGGGATCTTGTTTTTATCGTGGAGAACGAAGCGGGAAGAGAGGCGGATCGCTTGGGGAACAAGGTCTAAGGTTTTTGGTTTGGTGAGTGGTTTGACGACTGCGGCCGCCACCTGAGCGGTTGGTTGCGTTTCTTCTGGGGTGTTCATGGGACACGAATCTCCTTTGTCTGGCAGCCGTAATTTCGACTGCTGACTTGGAAGTTCTGTCCCTGGTAGATGCCGGCTCCTGGTGGCCAGCGGCGTCTGTTTTGTGGCGAATCACTCGCCCCGTCATTTAGACGGCGCCATCGTGCAAAGGTCCAGTGTCTTAACTCAAGACGCTTGGATCTTGAGTCAGGCATAGTATCTCACAAAACGTCGCGAGCTAAGTGCAGTTTGTAAAAATAAATATCAGGAAGGTCTCAAAAGTAGAATGATGAATATAGGTTCGACTAAGGGCTAAGGGCTAAGGTCGATGGCTGATCGAATGATCGTTTCGGGGCGTTTTTCCTAAACCTATCCTAAGGACACAAGAAAATCCTCTAGGAGAGGTGTAGGGGAATTTGATTGAAACGATCATCCGTGGAACGGACGTGAAACACAATCGATCAGGAATCGATCAGCCGATCGGAGGCCGATCGCCGGCCGGCGACCTCTAGTTGATTGCTAGAGGGTCATTTCGTGTTTGCAGTGAGTTACGAGGCATGTTGCACCCAGCTCTTGCACCCAGCCTTGTAAGTCGTGTGTTTTCAGCGGTACGGTTTTCGGGTGATGCTACGATGAGGGAGGAGGGAGTCATGACGAACGAACTCCGAGACGCGCTGTCGAGGCTTGAGAGAGCGATCCAGGAGACGAAGCCGATCCTCGAACGGCAAGGATACAAGATCGCCGACGAACAGGCGCAATTGCGGACGCCTCTGGTCATTGGCATCATGAGTCAGGCGATCGAGCACCATCAAGCGATGATCCTTCTCATCATGAACAACATGACCGGCTCCGCGCTCGCGCTGGCTCGCTCAGTCGTCGAAGGCATGTTCCGCGCCATGTGGATCGACCGCGTCGCAACCGATGCAGAGATCAAGCGCTTCATGAGAACCGACGACATCGACATCGGCATCGGCACGATGGCGGAACGGATCGACGTAGCCTACGGCACTGGGAACGCTTGCCGCAGCCTCAAGAAAATGTCGTGGGATCTGCTGAACAGCTACACTCACAATGGGATGCAGCAGATCGGTCGCCGATTCACGAAGGGCGAGATGCAACCTTGCTACACCGACCCTCAGAGAGCAACCATCATGGAGGTCGTGACGTTCTGCACGCTACAGCTCGTGCAAGCCTTCCTCGAAACCCGCGGCTTCATGGACGAGGGCAAAGCGATAGTCAACATCATGGCGTCCCGTTTGCTGATGTGGGAAGGCGCGCCGCCGACGCCGCCGACGCCTTAGTGAAGTAACCTCCCGCCTGGTGACCATCAGGCCATTCACAGTGATCTCCCGGCCGCGCTACGCTGTAATTTGGTCAGGGTTGAGTAGTCCCTTCAACGTCTTCCGCTGAGGCCGGACTCGCGGCGGAAGATTCGGACCTGGTCGAGTCCAGTCGCCTCACGACCCCGCCTATTGAAAGTGGACATCGAGAGCCTGGAGGCTCCTTGTCCACACTCGCCGAAGTTCCTGCTACAATCCAGACCGCGCAACCAGACCGGAAAGCGAGAAGATGCATGTCTCGTCGGCCTGGACAGAACGGCTACATCGAGAAAAGAGGAAACAGCTACTACGCCCGGTTTTGGTTGGATGAAGCGGGACGCGAGAAACGCACCTACAAGCGTGTGCGGATCTGTCCCGTCGATGGACCGGGAGCACTGAACACCTTCGAGCGGAAGCGGCGATTGAAGGACATCGTCGCCGAGTTTGGAGCTAACTCCGAGGCCACACTTCGCAAGGCGGAAGCCGTGAACCTTGGCACAACGTTCACGGAACAAGCTGAGCAATGGCTGGAGAAACTGAAGGTTCGGAAACGCAAGCCGATCAAACCATCGACCGCGTCGGCGTTCGCGAGCCATCTCAACTACATCAAACCGGCGATCGGGGAGATGCCTTTGTCTGAAGTGAACAACCGCACGATGAAGGAGTTCATCTCGAAGATGGCTTCCGAGGTCAAGGACGATCGGCCGCGGTTCTCGCCAAAGTCGATCGGCAACTACCTTCAGGTAGTGAAGATGGTGGTCGCTTCAGCACTGAACAAAGATGGTGAACCGATTTATCCGGTGAACTGGAATCACGAGTTCATGGATCTGCCCCCGATCGACGATCAAAACACTCCGAGCCTTACGAGCGAGGAGATCAATTCGATCATCGACCAGGCTCAAGGACAGTTCCCGATGCTCTACGCTTTCCTTGCGGGAACCGGCTTGAGGATCGGAGAAGCTCTTGCTCTGCGAGTGGAGAACGTCCGCGGCTCCGTCGTGCATGTACGACAAAGCATCTGGCAGGGTCACTTGAACACACCGAAGACGGAGAACGGCACGCGCGAGGTAGACCTTCACTCCTCGCTCGCCGAAGCTCTCGCCGGCTTCATCGGCTCACGCACGACTGGGTACGTATTCCGGTCGGCGCGCGGGACTCCGCTCCACAGGTCGCACGTATTGCGGCAATCACTGCATCCGATCCTCCGGACGATCGGGCGGGAACCTTGCGGCTTCCACTCCTTCCGGCGTTTCCGCACGGCTCATCTACGCAAGCAACGAGTGCCTGAGATCCTCCTCCGGATCTGGATCGGACATTCGACGAAGGGCATCACGGACAAGTACGCGCTGGAAGGGTTCAAACAGGATGCGGAGTTCCGCAGATTCACCGCGGAACAAGCTGGGTTAGGCTTCCATCTCCCCACGATGAGAGCCGAGTTGCACCCAGTTGCACCCACGGAGCAACTTGTAAGTTGTTGAAACGATGGCCGGAGAGAGAGGATTTAGACCTCCCACCTCTGGTTACTTGCCATCGGTCATGTTTCGCGGTGCAATGTCACTTGAAGCGATTTCATAATGAACCGAAGGGGTAAGCTGCCGGGGCCCTCAGGGGCTAAAGCCCGCGTCTTTGTTGGTTCTGGGCGGCACGGCTGAAGCCGTGCCCTTCCCAAAACGATTTACGAAATCGCTTCTTGCGGAGCGAATTATGGGACGTGTTTTTGGGTTTCTGGGGACGATCGTCACGATGGCGATCGGCATGTACATCTATTCTCTGCAGGTCAAGACTTTGACTCCGGGCGCTGGGAGCGGCAATCCCGAAGAAGTTGCCACCATCGTGGGCGTGAAGAATGATTTGATCGGCATCGCCAATGCCGAGCGCGGGTACCTGGCGACACAAGGGAAGTATGCTTCGCTGGAGGAGCTGATTTCAGGCAACTTCATCATCATTAAGGGCGAGCGTCCTCCATATATTTACGATGTCGAAATCACTTCCGGCAGCTTTCGGGCGACTGCCACTCGCACCACGAAAGGCGCTCCGGCACAGCTCTGGATTACCGAAAGCATGGAAATTCAAGCGTCGGACTGAAAGTCTTTCCTGCCTGCGATCCAGAACTGGCCTCAGCAATGATTCTTAGGGCGTCATGTCCAGTCCTCAGGGGCTAAATAGTGGGTGTGAGAACTCTGTCGCCCCTCCGGGGACTTGAATCGTTTCTTCCACTTTTCCCAGCGCTGAAGCTCTCCACCCCATCACGCCAAAACCGGGCGTGCTGGGGACCTCCGCGCTGGACTAAGCTGGTTCGCCCCGCTGGGGCTGAATTCTTCGCAACGGCGAGAGTCAGGTTTTTTTCCAGTCAGTCAAGGACATGAGTTCGTCCATGATCTCCTGCAATCTCTGCAGTCGCCGTTCCTGATCGGATGCTCCGATGATTTTCTTGCCACCTTGCAGGTACACACGGTTTGCTTCACTGATTTCCGCGATTTCTTCTCGCAACTTTCCAACGCGTTCTTTGACGGACTGGGGCATAAGCATAGGCTAGCAGAGCATTTCACACCTTGGTCAAGTTGTTTTTCAAGGGTGACCGCCAACCGTTTGCTCCCCACCCCCGGCGGGCGATATATTTGGCGGGTACATATTTACCGGATATTCATGTTTTGAGTTTCTTATGTTCACCGACTTCACCGCCACCGACCGCTGGAGCAAGAAACAACTGCACTGCCTCTACCAGGCCCTGATAGTGGCCATCGCCACCCGCCACGCCGATGCGGTGGACATCAAATTCCTGGTGGACGGGCGCCCGGTCTGGGTCGCACTGCCGCACCCGGCCTGGGTCGAATACAAGAAGTGCACCGGGAAGCTGATCACCGATTCGTTGGCGAAGGAAATCGCCGGCCACTTTCTGAAAACGGCGCTGGAATCGGGCGAAGGGTTAGGTCGGGAAATGTATTCGCTTACCATCGAGGAGACTCTCAAGCACCTGGAAGGCGTCGTGGCGAAGGTCGAGGCCCCGGTCGCTGCCAGCCGCTAAGTTGGAAAGAGCCCGGTTCAAGCCTTCGCCGAACTGGAAGACCGGCTCCGGAAGGCAAGAAAGTAGATTAACGGTTGTCACCGCCGAGACGCAGAGGGCGCCGAGAAAACCTTCCTTAGGGGATCGGAAAGACAAACGGGCTCGCCCCGTGTTGAATTTGACAAGGGACTTTCTCGGTGCCCTCTGCGTCTCGGCGGTGAACAGGTCTCTGTGCTTAAATCAAAGCATGTTCGCCCGGAAACTCCGCGTGGAATATCAGCACGAAGGGCAGCTTCAACCTTGTCCGTTGAAGTGGCTCGACAATTTCAGCATGCGCAATTTCACCAACGCGTCTGTCTTTGACGATACGCTGCCAGTGGCGGATGGGTACATGGAAATTGGAACGCATGTCCCGCTCGATCAACTGCGGGATGCGATGGAAGACTGGTTTCGGCGCAAGAGTTATCTACCCAAAGACGCAACCCTGGTGCTGACCCCGAGCTAGCAGTCTGCTGGGAAAGGCGATTGTCGATGCCCAGCCCCCAAAAGGGGCGTCTTCATTTCGAAGAACTTGCGGCATCGCTAAAGCGATGCCCTGATACGAAACACGAATTTTCCAGCAGCCTGGCAGGTTGCGCGGCCCTACTTTGGGGCTCTTTCCATTTTGAGCAGGCGGGCAAATAAACGGACGATCATGCCATCGAAGCGGGTGCCACTCAGCTTTCCGAGTTCCCCCATCGCTTGCTCATCGGTTTTGGGAGGAGCGAAAGAGCGATCGCTCGTCATGTTCACGTAGGCGTCGACGACGGCGATGATGCGGCCGTACAGGGGTATATCCTCGCCCTTGAGTCCGAAAGGATAACCGCTACCGTCGAAGGCTTCGTGATGGGATTCGATGGCCTGGGCCACGCGCTCGATTTCAGGAATCGCTCGCAACACCTCCGCCCCTACTTGCGGGTGGGTCTTGATCACCGCGAATTCATCCTCTGTAAGTGCGCCTGGCTTGTTCAGGATTCGGTCGGGGATGAACAGCTTGCCCAAGTCATGCACCCGGCCCGCGAAGGTGGCGTCTTCCACCTCCGGCGCAGAGAGGTTAAGTCCGCGCGCTATGATACCGGCATAGTGCCCGCATCGCTCGCCATGTCCCGCCGCGTTGCGCTCCCTAAGTTCGGCGGCGCGCGACAAGGCTTCGACGGCCTCCTTCATCGCCCGCTGATCCGCATCATCCTCGCTTCCGCATAGCTTGCGAAGCGTGGTGACCAGTCCTTCCAGGTGCTCTGACCCGTTATGCTCGCGCTGCAGAAATCCTTCGATATAGCCGGAGACAAGCTGCCGCTGCACGGCGGAACCTTCGCCGAACACATCTGAGGTGGAAACCTGGTTACCGCCCGCGTGCTTGGCCACGTACATGCCTGCATCCGCCACGCGAATCAGGTCCTCCATGGAAAATCCGTGAACGGGAAAACTGGCGACGCCAAAGCTGCCGGTGATATGGTGCTCTTCCAGCATGGGATCGGTGGCCAGCCACAACCGCAATCTCTCCGCCAGCACCTGGGCCTGCTCGATGCCGGTCTCGGGCATGAGGATGATGAATTCGTCTCCGCCGTAGCGGGCAACCACGTTCGACTGGCGGCACTTCTGTTCGAGCAGGCGGCCAACGCGAGCCAGCACCAGATCGCCTTCCAGATGGCCGAGCGAATCGTTGACCTCTTTGAATTTATCCAAATCGATCAGCACCACCGAGAAGGGCCGGCCCGAACGGGACGCGCGCTTCCACTCCGAGCTCAGGGCCTCCCAGAAAAAGCGTCTCGTCTTGATGCCGGTCAACCCATCGGTGATCGATTGCTGCTGCAGCTTCTGGAAGACGAAGGAGTTGTGCAAGGCCGTGGCCAGAAGATCGGCCAGCGTATTCAGGATCAGAACATCCTGAGGCGCGAACGCATTCTCATCGCGGCTCTCCACGTTGAGCACGCCCAGCAGGGACTCGCCGTAGCTGATCGGCAGGCAGAGCACCGCGCGCGATTCCGGCAGCACACCGGCGAGCTGTCCCGGGCCGGCGTTCTGCACCAGTGCGCTCACCCCGGTGCGCGCGACCTTTCCCAGAACTCCGCTGCCCACCGCGATCCGGCGGCCCAGCGTTTGCGATGTCGTTCCCGCCTCGGCTTTGATCTCGATATCTTTGGTGGCGTAGTCCATGATGCCGATGCCGATGTGATCGTAGCGGAAGTTTTTCTGTATCTCGCGCACGATGTCGGCCATCATCTGCTCGGCGTCTTCGCTGGAGATCGCCATTTTCGAAATGCTGTTGAGAAACGCGAGGTGCCGGGCGCGGCGCTGTTCCTCGGTAAACAGGCGCGCATTCTCGATGGCTACCCCCAGTTGACCGGCTGCGGTTTGCATGACCTCGAGATCTCTCGCCAGGAACTGCGATTCCCGCTCCGTACTCAGCGCCGCCATGACTCCCGCGGGTTTGCCGCCCAAGAAAATAGGCACGGCGCAGAACGAGCGGGCTGGCCGCGGCGGCACGAAATCGACACCCAGTTTTGACCGAATCTGTTCAAGATCGGACTCGATCAGCAACGGCTGCCCCGTCCTGATGATGTATTCGGTCAGTCCATTGTCGGCCTTGCGCGATCGCTTGGGAAGAATGACGCCGCCTTCGATCTCCAACTCGAAGTGAATCTCATCTTCTTCCTGAAACGCGATGTAGAAATTGCCGGTGTCGAAAATCTGGCCCAGCTCGACCTGCACCGTGCGGAGCACCTCGTCCTGATTGAGATGAGAACTTATGGCCTGCCCGATTTCGGTGAGCAGCTCGTATTCCTTGGTTCGCCGCTGTGCTTCATGCATTACGACATAGTTTTCCAGGGTCAGCGCGATCTGCAACGCCAGTCCGATCAGCAGCCGCAGATTCGAAGAGCCGAACATCCGCCGTTCCGCGTGCGGAAATAGAAGGACGCCGAAGTTGTGCTCCCGCGTCTGCAGGCTCACCGCCATCAGGTCGGTGATTCCCTCCGCCAGCAGCGTCTGCTTGCAGGCCTCGAACTTTCCTCCCGAAAGCGCCGGCAAAGGCTCTTCCAGTTCCGCGAGATTCCGGAAGGTAACTACTCCACCACGCCTGTAGGCAAGCTCGGCGATGTAATCGCCGGCCTGCGTCTTTTGTAGCTTTTCGAGGAATTCCGCGGGAAAGCCTTTTTGTACCGAGGGTACGGTGCCGCGCCACTGCTGAGTAACAAAAAAGACGGCGCGGCGCGAAGGCAGGGGCGCCACTAACCTCTCGACAAAATTCTGCATGCTGGGTACCAGGTCCGATGCGGAAAGCAATCGGCGCGGATCGACGCCCAGGGTGGAGAACGCCAACGCGTTTTCCTGCACCGCATTGCGCTCGTTTTCAAACAGCACCATGACCATCGCGATGGCCAGCAGCATCTGCGGAATCGGCCCCAGGAAACCTCCCAGCTGCCCAACAATCTCGAGGAAAGGTTGGTGGAGCTGGCCTGCGTACATCAGCGCCGCCCACAGCGCCAGCGAGAACGCGAGCGTCCGGAAGGCCACGGAGTTCTTGCGAAAAGCGTAACGGTAAAAATGGAACGAGCAATAGAGCAGCGTCGCCGCCAGCCCCACTTCTAGCCGCAAATAGATCGGTACCGGAGTCGCTCTCTCGCGGAATACTCCGCTCACCATTTGCGCCCGCAAGCTCACACACGCCAGCAGGACCCCGGTTACCGTCAGCGCAACGTCATACCACTTCACCTGGAACGGTTCCTTCATCAGCCGGGTCGAGACGAAGATGCAAATCGCCATGGCCACCAGGAGAAGTGAGCTCAGCAAAAACAATAACGCGGAAGAGCCCAGGAAATATTCCACCGCCTTCAGCGCGTAGTGCAGCGTGTATGCCGCCCATGCCAGTTGCCACGCGCGAAAATAGTTGTGACGGTTTTGCTCGTGCAGGTAGGTGAAGACAAAAAGCACCAGCAGGGCCACGGCCCCAGGGATCAGCACCAGACCTGTGGCAACGCTATTCATAGACTAACGCTTCCTCAGCCTCGCAATTGCGGCCCGGATGGAACTGTCTTTGGCCGAATGCTGGCCTAATCCTGTCACACCAGACAGATCGAAACAACAGGTGTCTTCCGGCAGGTTCCGCCCTGGGCACGGCGTTTTCAAGAGTATCTTCTTATGAGATGCGATGCCGCTATAGCGATCTTCTCCAGAAGAGTTACCTTCGTAACCCGTCAGTAACCCATTGCTCCCGCGCGGGACTGGCGGAGGTCTAGAGCCAAAATCCCAATCCCGCTATACTCAAAAGTTATGCTTCGCGCTCGATTCGCGCCGTCCCCCACTGGTTTTCTGCACGTCGGCAGTGCCCGCACCTTCATCTTCAACTGGCTCTACGCCCGTCGCAACGGTGGAACCCTGGTCCTGCGGCTCGATGACACCGATGTCGAGCGCAACACCGACGCCTCCGTCAACTCCATCTTCGAAGGTCTGCGGTGGCTCGACCTCGGTTGGGACGAGGAATACAAGCAATCCGAACGCCTGGCCCTGCATCGCCAGATCGCCGACGCCATCTTTCAAAAGGGACTGGCCTACCGCGACTTCACCCCGGCCCACACCGGCGATGCAGAGAAATCCGGTCCGGTTAAGGCCGATCCCAGGGACTTGCGCGTGGATACGTTCTCCTCGCCGCCGTCAGTCGGAGTTCGAATCACGCATATTCCGACCGACACGGTCGTAGTCTCGAAGGACGAAAAATCAGAGGCGAAGAACCGCGAAAAAGCCCTGCTCATGCTGCGCGAGCGGCTAAGCGAGGGAGCGCGCGGCACTTGGCTCTTCAACCCGGGCATGCGCGAACTTCCCCGCGACGAGAGCGACCGCCGAGCTGCCGCCGGGGAGTCCTTCGCGCTTCGCTTCCGTGTTCCCCGCGGCACAGGCGAGCAAGTACGCTTCAATGACGCGGTGTATGGCGAGCAAGTCAAATCCGCAGACGACATCGAAGACTTCGCGCTCCTCCGTTCCGACGGTATGCCCACCTACCACCTCGCCTCCTGTGCCGACGACATCGACCTGCGTATCAGCCACATCATTCGCGGTCAGGACCATCTGTCGAATACCTACAAACACGTTCTGATTTTCGAGGGCGCCGGCGCCGAGCTGCCACAGTTCGCGCATCTTCCGCTGCTCGTCGCCCCTGACGGATCGAAGCTCTCTAAGCGCCGGCACGGTCCGGTGGTCAGCGTCACCACCTACCGCGACGCCGGATTCCTTCCGGAAGCCTTCATCAATTTTCTGTGCCTGCTGGGCTGGTCGCCAAAAGACGATCGCGAAAAGATGACGCGCCAGGAACTCACTGACGCGTTCTCCCTGGAAGGCATCAATCGCGCTAACGCAGTCATTAATTTCAAGGAACCGGCCGCAACCCCCGACGAAACCTTCGATCCCAAAGCCGTCTGGCTGAACGCCGAACACATCCGCGGGCTTTCGATCGACGACCTCAGCGGGCGCCTGCTTCCCATTGTCCACGCCGCCGGATTCGCAATTGCGCCGGAGAAAATGCACGCCATCACCCCGCTTATTCGCGAGCGTATCAAACTCCTGCGTGACGTCCTCACCGCCGCCGACTTCTTCTTTGTGGAGCAGCTCCCGCCCTACGATCCAGCCGAACTTATCCCGCAGAAGGGCGACGCCGCCGTGGCTCGCAAAATTTTGACCCGCGCGCGGGAAGTCCTGGCGCAAACGGAATTCAAGCACGACCCACTCGACCAAACCCTCCGTGCCACTGCCCAGGAGATGGGCTTAAAAGCGGGCCAAATGTTCCAACCTGTCCGCGTCGCCGTCTGCGGCCGCAAGAATGCTCCGCCATTGTTTGAGACGCTGGAAGTGCTGGGAAAAGAAACGACGCTGAAGAGGATCGAGCAGGCGATCCAGAAGGCACAGTAAATTCCTCAAATCGATGGAGAGACGGGCGTCCTCGCCCATCAAGCAGGGCGACGTTCTGCCGGAACGCAGGGACGCGTGGGAATCGGGCGGCAGTGGTAAGATGGCGCGAAAAAGAGTGCGGATCTGCCCTCATGAAACGACAATACCTCGCGTTTGACATCGAAACAGCAAAGGTTCTTCCCCGTGATGTAGCCGACATTTTGGCGCACCGGCCATTGGGGATTTCCTGCGCGGCTGCACTGGCGTCCGATAAGAAGGTACCGCAGTTGTTCTATTCAACCGATTCCGGCGGCATTCCTTCTGCCCAAATGTGCCAGGACGACCTGTCAGGTCTTGTAGATTTTCTTACAGCTCAAGTCGAGAACGGTTACACGATAGTGACGCATAATGGCCTGGGATTCGACTTCGATGTTCTGGCTGAAGAGTCCGGCCGCCCGGATGATTGCAGAAAACTTGCCGTTGGCCACATTGACATGATGTTTCACGTTTTTTGCTGCAAAGGCTTTGGTGTCGGGCTTGATGCGGCTGGGAAAGCAATCGGGCTCGGGAAGCTGGAAGGTGTCGAGAGTTGGGAAGCGCCGAAACTATGGAAAGATGGCAAACATGAAACTGTCCTGAACTATGTGGGACAGGATTGCAGAGTTGCCCTAAAAGTTGCGGAAAAAAGCGAACAGCGACGCAACTTTTCTTGGATTACCCAGAGTGGAAAGGCCAACGATCTTGCTCTTCCGAAAGGCTGGCTGACGGTCCAAGACGCAATGAAGCTGCCACTCCCGGATACGTCATGGATGAAGACTGCCCCTTGGCCGCGGTCAAAATTCACGAAATGGCTTGGATGAGTATCCCGGCCGAGGAATCTGTTCGAGATTGTCGAGCATCTTCCGCGCAACGAACCCACCCGCTAGTGATCCTGAAACTGCTTGGCTCGCTGGCTGGCTTCCGCGGCCTCGCGGCGCATTCCTTTCGCTTCAAAGGCGCTGGCCAGGGCGTCTTCGTTGTCGCGGTCGTCCCCGGCTTGCCGCTGCTTCAACAACGATGCGATGGCATCGTCGTAGCGCATGAGCCGGGCCTCGGTGACGCCCATGTTGTAGTACACGCCCTGATAGCCGGAATCGAGTGCCGCCACTCGTTTGTACTCTTCGAGCGCTTCAAGATCCCGATGCTGATCCGACAAGGCGGCTGCCAGGCCGGCGTGTCCATCGGCGCTGCTGGGGTCGAGTCTGAGCAATTGAGCAAAAATGTCCTGTGCCTTTGATGGAAGCTTCTGCTCGAGGTAGATCAGCCCGAGCCGGTAATATGCGTCTTCGCTCCGTGGATTCAGCGCGATCAAGCGCTTCATTTCCCCCGCCGCATTCTCGAAGTCGTGCTTTGCGATGTAGGCGCGCGCCAGAGCCCCGTGAGCAGCGGCGAAGTCAGGCCTCAGACTTACAGATTTCCGTAACTCCGCAATCGCTTCGTCTGTCTTTCCTTCGTCGAGAAGTTCGACTCCGTTTTGTGCATGAACCATATAGCCGTGGGAACGTTGCAGCCCCATCACGCCTCCCACCACGAGCAAAGCCCCGACTAACAGCACTGCGATGCGGCGCAAAATGTCATCCTGCAGTGGAGCGACCTTTGCGATGAGCGCGCCCAGAAGCAGGCCCATGAGCAGGCCGCCGATGTGCGCGGCGTTATCGGTGCGAGCGATCACCGCCCCAAAGAAGAGGTTGTATCCTACAAACACGACCACACTGCGCAGGGTTCCGGCCATGGCTGCGCGTGGCAGCGAAAATTCGCCCAGATAAAACGACGCGATCAGAGCCCCTGCAATCCCAAAGATTGCTCCGGAAGCGCCGACGCTCAAGATGACGGGATTCCAAATCAGGCTCGCGAGGCTCGCCGCTAATCCAGTGATCAGGTAGACGGAGGCAAACGTCCAGTGGCCGTAGACCGACTCCGCTAGTCTGCCGAGGCTCCAGAGACACCACATATTGAAGCCGATGTGCAGCAGGCCGCCGTGAATGAAAACGCAAGTCAGCAGTCGCCACCACTGGCCACTGACGGTAAGCGGCCCAAAATTGGCCCCCCAGCGGACGAGCTCCTGACCCGAAGGATTGTCGAGCATCGAAACCCCAGCCAGGGTCATGGCGACGAATACCGCCACGTTGATACCGAAAATGACCTGAGTAACTGCCATCGAACTGGACTGCTGCCGCATCCATGGCGCGGGTTCGACTCGCTGGATGGGGGAATCCTCGCCGCGCTGCGCAGCTTCATGCTGCACGCACCACTGGCAAAGCTTCCTGCCGAAGGTGAGGGCTGGAAGCTGACGACCGCATTGCACGCAATTTGCCATGAAAGATTGAATTCCGCCGTCACCGGTGATGTCGGGAGGTCGCGGTCCCTCTCGACGCAGATTATCACGTGGATTCCTTCACCGGCGGTGGGGGCTGCATTCGGCTAGGGCATCATTGAGGCCGCAGTATAACCGAGGAGCGGTCAGCAGCCGCGAATCCACTCTTCCCATATAAAATACAAAGAGCATGAGCGCTGTGAATTCATCTTCATCTAAATCTGTCGAAGCTGGCACGAACTCGCCTTCCGAGTCCCGCCCCTCGAACTTTGTCCGCGACCAGGTCATCAAGGACCTGGAGACGAAAAAATACGACGGCCAGGTACAGACTCGCTTTCCTCCCGAGCCCAACGGCTACTTGCACATCGGCCATGCCAAGTCCATCTGCCTCAACTTCGGCCTCGCCGACGAGTTCGGCGGCAAGACCAACCTGCGCTTCGACGATACCAACCCGGAGAAGGAAGAGCAGGAGTACGTGGATTCAATCATGAAGGACGTCCACTGGCTGGGTTTCGAGTGGGACGGTCTCTACTATGCTTCCGACTACTTCGATCAGCTTTACGAGTGGGCGATCAAGCTGATCAACGATCGCAAAGCGTACGTTGACGATCTAAGCGCGGAAGAAATTCGCAAGTATCGGGGCACGCTAACGGAGCCCGGCAAAGAAAGTCCGCACCGCAATCGCGGGGTGAAGGAGAATCTTGACCTTTTTGAGCACATGCGCAAAGGCGAGTTTCCTGACGGATCGCGCGTGCTGCGCGCCAAGATCGACATGGCGTCGCCGAACCTGAACATGCGCGATCCGGTTATGTACCGCATCCTGCGCGCCGAGCATCACCGCACCGGCGGCAAGTGGTGCATCTATCCCATGTACGACTACGCGCACGGGCAGTCCGATTCCATCGAACACGTGACCCACTCCATCTGCACGCTCGAATTTGAAGATCATCGTCCGCTTTACAACTGGTTCATCCAGCAACTCGGCATTTTTCCGTCCCAGCAATTGGAGTTCGATCGCCTCAGCCTGACCTACACGCTGCTCAGCAAGCGCAAGCTGCTTACCCTGGTGCAGGAAAAACGCGTCACCGGCTGGGACGATCCGCGCATGCCCACGCTTTCCGGCATACGGCGCCGCGGCTACACGCCGGAGGCGATCCGCAATTTCTGTGCGGCCATCGGGGTTTCGAAGACGAATGGCACGCTGGAACTTGCGATGCTCGAACACTTCGTCCGCGAAGACCTCAACAAGCGCGCGCCGCGCGTGATGGCGGTGCTGCGGCCATTGAAGGTTGTGATCGATAACTACCCGGAAGGTCAGGTTGAGCAGATGGAAGCGGTGAACAATCCGGAAGATGAATCCGCCGGCAAGCGCAAGGTCCCGTTTTCCAAGGTGCTCTACATCGAGCAGGACGACTTCCGCGAGAACCCACAAAAACATTACTTCCGTCTGTCGCCCGGACGCGAGGTCCGCCTGCGCTATGGCTATTTCATCACCTGTGCTAGCGTCGTGAAAGACGAGAATGCCACAGTGGTCGAAGTGCATTGCACCTACGACCCCTCTACTCAAGGTGGGAACGCACCAAACAGGTACAGGGCAAAATCACTCAAGGTCTTTCGGACTAAGGGGACGGTCTCAGTCTCGGTTATTGAACCTGGCAAGCAGATCGAATCGGTGCCTGCTCAGTTGATACCGCTCGACCGTATAGAGGACATCGCCTCAGCTTTCGAGCGAGCGGGCCTAAACTCTACTCAGATCAGTTTTGCTTTATGGAAACTCGCTCACACTCCGCAGGATGATGGATTCACTGTTCCGATAGAAGTGAAATCCACCATCCACTGGGTCTCAGCCGCGCACGCCATCGAGGCTGAGGTGCGTATCTACGACAAGCTTTTCGCCAAGGAAGACCCGAATCAGGTTGAAGAAGGCCAGGAGTTCACAGCGAACTTGGATCCGAACTCGCTGGAAGTGATCGCGCAGGCGAAGTTGGAGCCATCGCTCGCGAATGCGCCGGTCGAAGGCCGCTACCAGTTCGAACGCCTCGGATATTTCTGCGTGGACCCGGATTCGAAGCCCGGACGTCCAGTGTTCAACCGCACCGTGGCGTTGAAAGATACCTGGGCCAAGATTGAGAAGAAATCGGGATCGTAGAGGTTACGGTGGAGACGCAGCTTGCGGTGCCTACTCCCACAGATAGGCAGGCAGCCCGCAGCGTGTCCACCGCTTAATTATTTCCAGGGTCCGCCGGTGTGCACCATCCACAGGTCGGTGTCTGGCGCTTTGATCACGCCAAACGGCATCCAGAAGTATCCTCGCTGTCCCCAACCGTCGCCCCAACTGTTCTGAATAAGCGCCAGTTGTTTCTGGAAGTCGTAGCCCAGACAGAGGACTTCGTGGCCGCCCTGTAGCTGCTCGCCTGGTTGCGGGATAGGCATAATGCCAGTGTCTGCCACCTGTTGAGACATGAACGATTCGTAAACTGCGAATCCGACCGTAATCAGCCACGGTGTTGAATCGGCCAAGCACCGGAGAAAGTCCGACAAAGTTCCGATCCGGTGATAAGCGCCCGTCTTGTACTTGAGCGCGTTCTGCGCCTGTTCCGGCGTCGGGGCGGATAACTTGCCCGCGACGTAGGGATATAGCGAGGCTTCGCAGCAACCTTTCGCCGTGAGCACCTGGCAGCCGGTGCGCGGCATCGCGCCCTCGTCTTTCGGGAAGGAACCATCGGCGATCAATTCCTCGACGTACAGGCACTGCGGGCTCAGGATCGGAGACGACTTCTCGTACTTCCGCGCTATCCACTCGCGCGCGGAAGAGAAGGCATGTCCCGTGCAGCTGCCTTCCTCGCCCTGATCCTTGATCGGTCCGCCCCACTCCCGCAGATCCGCATGTTGCGGGACCGGCTCCGATCGCGGCGGAGCCCGGTACAGCCGATCCCGCACATCATGAACGTCGCGGAGCGCGCCGAATTTGCGGTTGGTCACTGGAGCCGTCCGAAAGTCACCGACCGCACAAGTTTCGAGTGCTGGTGAAGTTTCAGTTTCGGAGTCATCGCATCTACGGCAGCGTTGCCAGTCTTCGCCACCAGGATGCTGTTGTAATGATCCGCAAAGGTGGAAAAGCTGTAGGGCGGCGCGATCTTCGTGCTTCGGATTGCAGCCGCGTTCTGACAGGATGGAATCACTGCGGTGATTGCGCTCACCGTGCCCGCCACCAAGTCGGCAAGCAGCGTAATTTTCGTCTGCGTGTTTGGATCGCTCACCTGTGCGGCCTGAAGCACAAGTTGCTGATCCGCCTGGTAGGCACTCACAGCCGCTTGCAACTGCTGGCAAACGCCCGGCGCGGATCCCGACGAGGCCTTGGCGAAGTCCGCGGCCAGCGCCTTGATGACCGCAGCATCGGCATTAATCTTGGCTGCTAGGTTGCCGTTCACCGGCTGACCGTTGGCTACGCTGACGATTTGCAGAATGTTGATCAGTGCCGGCGCCGCCGCGGCCAGAATGGAATCGAGCGTCGCCACCCATGCGGTCGAACATGCGGTCGAGAACATGGCAAGAGACAGCGCTACGACAAGAACTTTCCTCATAAATAGTTCTCCTTTTAACTTTTCGGAATTGAGTTACTTACTTTTGGCGCGGGGTAATGGCGCGATTGCGGAGTTCCTGCAGCTCGGTCTGGATGAGCAGCAGTTGCCCTTGAATGCCTTTCACCGTGGCCTCATTGCTGCTTCCCATGGCCTGCAGCGCCGCGATAGCAATATCGCGCACATTGGCCTGCGCGGTGTGCTCCTTCTTCCACGCCTGATCCTCGATTCTCTGCTGCTCGCGCTGGCCGGCCAATTTCTGCGCTGCCCCATATGCCAGGACGCCATTGACCAGGAAGCCGGCGAAGGCAACCGTGGCCGCGCCATAGCTGCTCCAGAAAGTGGGTGCGATCTGCGTTAGCATCATCATGGTTTCGCGGCTTCATTCGAGTTGACGCCGCAATACGGCGAAGGTAGCCAATGCGCCACGATGACAGCCAGCGGCGCGAAGATCGCCGCGGCCGAGGCATGGTTCGCCCAGAATGCGGCAATCACCGGCGTGGCGGCGTTCGCGATCGCGGTAAGCAGTAATACAACGGTAGGTAGATAAGCGGCGTACTTTTTCACGATAGTATCTCCTTATCATGGCGTTACACTATGTCGATTGGGTAATGCGGTGAAATCGGTCAAGCTCTGATGCCGGATGCATACGCCGCCCATGGGGAGCGCTTCGTCAGAGCTTCCTGGCGAGATAACAATCCCTCTTGCGCGAGGCCAACGTGGACCCACCCATACTCGAGAATAAGTTGGTCGTATTCGAGGTCAGACTTCAGAATAGCCAGCGCCACTTCCACCGGTGTGCCGAAGGCGGGGCAAACGAAGTCGCACGCCAGGCCGTGGCAATGGGCGCTCGTCGCCACTCCACCCACCGCCTGGTTTACCTCTACCGAACGGTAGCCGCTGTGCACGACGATGGGCCTGTCTCCGAGCAACGTTCTAATTCTTTCCATGACCGCCGCCACAAGGCCCAGGTTTGTAATGACGATCCGGCCCGGAGTATTGTCCAGCCCGCGCCGCGCCGCCACTTCGGAGAAAGAAAATTGCTCCAGCGTGAAATGCTCTGAAAGTTTCATGGGGATTCTGGTTTTAGCTACCGTAGAGTTTTACGATCAGAATGTCCGAGCGGTAATTGCTCACGTTCCCGAGCAGCTACTGCCGGCTTCGTCCTTGAGCCACTTTCAATGCTCCGAGACAAGGAGTTCGGAGTCGATGAATCGCATAGGCCGTTATTCGCAAAGCCGTAGCCGCCATTGACCGGTGCGGGAGCTTGCGCATGAACTGCGAGAGCCAAAATGAAGACAATTAAGAAATGTCTCATCGCTTCACCTGCTTAGTGATCTGGATACGGCCCATGCGATCCGCACGATAAGCCCGCAGGGCACGTATAGATATTCGCCGTCGCGGTGTTTGTAAGCTGAGTAACGTTGACTCCTTGAGTCGAGGGTGGATTCCCGCTCATTGCCGCCACATTGCTGAGCGAGAAATTCGTGGACCAAGGAAGCGCCATCATGGGGCAGTCCAGCGGGTGCGATCCATCGTAGGTGCAAGACCCTGAAGGATAGCCGCCAGCAAGCGAGGGGAAAGAATTCGAGCAACCGGACGAGCATTGGCCAAGTGGATCAACGGCAGTTCCGCCGTTCCAATACGTTGAGCTATGCCCCATGAACGCATTCTTGTAGACTTCGAGCGTCTGAGAGTCCCAACAGGTGAAAGCCTGTGTTCCCTCGCCGAAACCACCGCCCACCGGATGATTGCATTCGATGTCGGATGCGACACCTGCTGGATTGTCCGCGAATACGTTGTTCCAGAACCAATTGTTGATGGGCCACCAGGACTGGCCAAAGTTCGTGATCGCGTAGCGGTTGATGGACAAGAGAGTGTTGTTCTGAAAGGTGACCCCGTTTGGCGGGCCCGGAGCATTGCTAATCAGGCAATTGGCGGCTCCGGTGCCAGAACTGGGCCAAACAACGGTCATATTGGGTCCAGTTCCATATTGGTTCGTAAAGTGGCCACCGCCGTCTCCAACTACCGCTTTGATCGGCGTCGTGGGCGATGTGGTCGCGTAGCCTTGTGTCGTGCAGTTCGTATCTGTTCCACTGAAATTCGTGGCGTAAACGCCGTCACCCACGCCGATGTTTGTGATTTTGTACCCAAGCGATGCAAAGGTCAGGTCGCCGGTGGCCAGCAATGCGCTACAAGTTGAGAGCGAACTGCACAGCGTCCCATTTGGGTTATTGATTGTGTCCGTGTAAACGATGCTGTTTCCACCGCCTGTGCCATCTGCATTCCAGTTCCCGCTCGTACTGGTCATGGCGAAGGTGCCATTCCATCCGGGATGATTCGCCACGTTCACCGTCCAACCATACGAGATACAGGTTGCGGCGGAAATCGTGCAAAGGATCGGGTCCATGCGGGAGATATTGGTCGAAATGGTCACGACGCCCGATACGGCTACGATGCTGGTCGTATTGCTGGTTAGGTCATCCTGATAGGGAGCACAAGTTGCTGTCGCGTTGCCTCCCGAAGCTGACATTGCGCACGGATACTTGATCTCGCCACTCGTCCATTCCCACTCGCTGCCCGCCTTCCCGTTTTGCAAGTTGTCGGAAAGGTTTGACCAGAGATTGTTCACAACATCAATCTTGGCGAGCTTCTTACTTACCCCGCCACCATTACCCGGAGTGCTGGACTGGCCTGCGAAGGCGTTCTGCCCGCAGTTCGCATTCCAGTTGCTTTCAATACGAACATTATCAGTAAAGGTTAGGGGTACATTAGAGCCGTTGTAAACGCCTGCCATCGAACCACCGGAAATCGCCCGCGCGTCGATAGAAATGCAGTATGCGTCTTGACCGTCAACCCAATCGTCTTCGATTTCATTTCCGGCGATCAGTACCCGGCTGCCGATTTTCAATTCCAGTGAGTTCTTTCTTCCCCATTTGAACGGGCAAACGTCATGGCCCTGCGTACCGTCTGGCGGCCCACACCCAAAAGGAGGGTAGGGGCTGGCACCGCCACCCCCAGTGAGTTGACGCCAGTTCAGATCAGCCCCAAGATGATTACGGCGAATCTCGGCATCGTACATCGGGCCGCCATTGGTATCCACCGCAGCGCCACCGGCAAACAAGGCAGCCGACCCTCCCTCGATCCAGTTGTTTACAATCTTTAGAGGACCGTAGATGAAGCCCGTGCCGACGCCATGCGATTCGCTGTTCCAATCGTGGATTTTCTCAATGTAGTTGTCTTGTAACCAACCTCCATCTGACGTTGAACTGCATCGCATTTCTAACGTCGTCGCCGCAACCGACTGCGTATTGTGTGGGAGGATTGGACTCCACAAAGGATGCGCCCGTGAGGGTAACACTACCGATAATCGAGATGTTTTTGTTGTCAGTCCCGCTGAGTACGGCCGCGTGTACGTCGTGTTGGCGATGGTCTGTGCTGTACCATTGATGTAGATGGTCGAAGTTGGCGTGAACGTCATCCCGAAGTAAGAACCATTGCTCGCATAGCCCACCGAAGGAATGGTAACGATGCTGGTGCCGGGATGCGCCCCATCTGGCGTAACGCTCACGCCGGCACCGCCCGTACCGGACGTGTTAGTCCATGAGCCGCACGCCCCGGTGGGAATCTGAGTCGCCGTGCCTCCTGTAATGAAACCAGTGGTCGCTGTTCCGGCAACCTTAAATCCAGTTCCTGAACCGACGATGCTGGTTATAACACAGCCGGTACAATTGCCAGTTCCCGAACTGGTGATATTCACAATTTGATTCGGAGCGAAAGTGTTGGCTACGGTGTAAGTAATAACCGATCCAGTCCCAGAAATGGCGGTGATTCCAGTCGCCGGCGAAGCTGAGGGCTGGCCAGGATCGCCAGGGTCCCAACCATGCATGTACATTCCGACCACGCCGAGGTTCGTGGACCAGATGCCGGGAATGAATGTGCATGTAGGACACGGCGAACCAGGACTGTTTGCGCCATTGTTGCTGCTTCCGCCTGCAGTTGCCTGGAAGAAATAAGGGGCCGTACTAGGTCCATTGAGAAAACTCTGCGCTGATCCAGGAGCGAGCGTCAATTCTCCATGCTTGATCAGGATGTGATTGGCGTAGGGAACGCAGACGGTCCAGCCGCGACACGGGTTTCCAGAGATTGAACTGGCCAGCGGGTTTGCCGTGTCTTCCTGTGCGTAAATTCCCGCAAAAAAACCCGGTAGATTGCTGAGTACCATCTTCCACATGTACTGCTTGTCATTCTGAGCGCCGCTGAGAATGTGGCCGTCGCAACCGGGATTTCTATTGCCTCCAAAGTTAGCGAGCCCCCATGCGCACACCATTTGTCCGACCGCCAGATGGCCTGGATTCGCTACTGCATCCTGCGAGTCGATGACCAAGCACTTTGTCGGTTCGACGTTTCCTGTGGGATTGAGTTTCCCCGGGTAGGTGACCGCTGCGTTGTTGGCCGGATAAGTTGAAGCTGGAATATAAGTGAGCCCTGACGATCCCTGTGCAGGTATCTCGATCAGCCACCACTTGTCAGCGAAGTGCGGAGTCTGACTCAGGCCGTCGGCATTGTCGCGCCAGTTGTTCAACGCATCCTGCAAACCCGCTGGCGAAGTCATGGTATAGGCCGTGCCTACGGTGTCGGGCGAAGTGGCATTTGGGCCACCGTTGAGCGTTGTTCCCAAAATGATCGTAGTGTCGAACACGCCGCCTGGAGGATTGCAGATTGTAGGATTGACCCAGTTCTGGGGAAGTTCGGCGAATCCAAACGGAGCACCCGCTGTGCCATATACGGCCGCCCCTTGGTACAGCGTGGAACCCGAGTACGCCGCTTGCCCGAAGGCAGGAAGGCAAAATACTACAACCGCCAGGAACTTCTTCATCTCTCTTTGCTCCAGAAGAAATCGCATCTTTCGTTAAACGGGGGCGAGGCCTTTACACAACGCAAGGGTCCGCGCAGACCCGTGCGCTCTGCGCCCGAGGCCACTCCCGGCTTCGCTATAATGTTTGTTTGCTCTTCCCCCGCCATTTGCGCAGGGCTTCATGGAAAGGGAACTATGCCGACTGACGTAGTCATGCCCCAGATGGGCGAATCAATTTTCGAAGGAACCATCACCAAGTGGCTGAAAAAGCCCGGTGACAAGGTCCAGCGCGACGAACCCCTGTTCGAGATTTCCACCGACAAGGTCGACGCCGAAATCCCCGCGCCCGCTAGCGGAATCCTTCAGGAAATCAAGGTTTCCGAAGGCAACACCGTTCAGGTCAACACCGTCGTCGGCGTGATTGGCGACGGCAGTGGCGCTTCCGCCGCCCCCGCCAAGGCCGCTGCGCCTGCTCCTTCTCCTGCCGTTCCGGTATCGGCAAAGAAGGAAGCTCCGGCTCCGCCGCTCCCGCCCGCCACCAGCGCTCCCGAGGACGAAGAAGATTCCGACGTTCGCTCTTCCCCGCTCGTCCGCAAGCTCGCCCGCGAGCACAATGTGGATCTCGCAAAAGTAAGTGGCACCGGCACCGGCGGCCGCGTCACCAAGCAGGACGTCCTCGATTTCGTCGAGCACCGCACGGCTGCTCCAGTTGCGGCCCCCGCACCCCGTCAAGCCTCAGCCCCTGCGCCGGCTGTCATTCCGGGCGATCTTGTACCGATGTCCCAAATGCGCAAGATCATCGCGCAGCGCATGATCGAATCGCGCCGCACCAGCGCTCACGTCCACTGCATGTTCGAGGTGGACATGACTCGCATCGTCAATTTGCGAAACAAGCTGAAGAACGGCTTCGAGCAGCGCCACGGCGCGCGGCTTACCTTCATGCCGTTCTTCGTGCGCGCCGCCATCATCGCCCTGCAGCAATATCCGATCGTCAACAGCTCGCTCGAAGGCGACAGCGTCCGCTACCACAAGCACGTCAACGCTGGCATCGCCGTCGCGCTCGATTGGGGACTCATCGTCCCCGTTCTCAAGAACGCCGACGAACTCAACTTCCTCGGACTGCAGCGCGGCATCACCGACCTCGGCGAGCGCGCCCGTTCGAAGAAGCTCATGCCGGCTGACGTCGAAGGTGCAACCTTCACCATCACCAACCCCGGCCAGTTTGGCGCCGTCTTCGGCTTGCCCATCATCAACCAGCCGAACGTGGCCATCATGGGCGTCGGCGGTATCACCAAACAGCCCATGGTGATCACCGACAAAGACGGCGCGGATTCCATCGCCATCCGTTCCGTCGTTCACCTCACGCTGGGCTACGACCATCGCATTATCGACGGCGCCCTGGCCGACCAGTTCATGGTTGTCGTAAAGAAGACTCTCGAAAACTGGAGTGAAGAAGTCGGCTAGCTCAGCATTTCGACGTGGCAAATCGCAATGAGCAGCGAGCCCATAAGACTGCCCTACTTCAGCCCCACATCGCCATGCATCGCTTTGTATTGTTCGTACAGCGTCAAACTAATGGCGTTTCCCCTAGAAGCAACGGGCCATCTTCCGAGCGTTCGATGAAATATCGAGCCACGTCATCGCGGAGTCCAGGTTTGTTTCCTGTCCACCGCCACAATCCCTGGTAATCTCGCGCGATGTCGGTTGCCGGATTGAACTCCCACTTTTGCAGCAGCGCCCACCGCTCTCCATAAGCGCGCAGCGCTTTGCTGCCGTGAAAAGCATGCGTTGCGAAATTGTCGATGCACCCCATTGGGGAACGGCCCTCGATGCGGTTCAGCTTCGCGGCGCGTGCTTGCCAATTGAGTACAGCTTCCACGTAAGGCCCGTGCACCGCTTCATTTCGGCGGCCACGTTCGTCGCTTGCACCAGCCCGAACGCTTGATGCCAATCCGCGCTGCCCAGGATGCAGGTGTCCAACATCCCGCCCACCATATCGAAAGCATCCCGGCGCCACGCCCACGCGCCCCCGGTTGCTCCCGGCGCATGACCAAAGGGGAAAGCTTCTGACGGTTGAAGCTTGGCGTAGTAAGTATCAGTTCCTCCGCGCCGCGCTCGCCGCGAACTCAGGAATTCACTGGGGTGCAGATAATTCCAGGCAAAACTTGTGCTCATGCGGTAAGGGCGGTGACCGACATGGCTCGTCGCTGTTTCGCCTGTCAGGTCGGCATATGTGCTAAAAAGCTGAACAAAGCTGTGATGCTGGAGCATGTGGATTGCCTCCAGCGCCCAGTCGTGTCGCGTGAAGTGGAAGTCTCCATCTACATAGCCACCGTATTGCCAGTCAGGTGGGAACCGACGCACGCCTTCATTGATCGCGCATTCCTTGATCCAAAGGCTCGAGTCGGTCCGCAGTTGCAAATCGAGCGGATTGTTGGGGCTCGTGACTTCGTGCGGCCGATCTCCGAAGGCGACCTCGACGACATGCAGCGCAATGTTCGGACTGACCTCCATGTGAAACCGGAAATCATGAAAAGCTTCTCGTCTGCGCTGCCAGCGGTATGGGTTCGAATAAACCGAAACAACGTGCAACTTCTGAGTCTCAGAGTACTCCACGAACTCGCGATGCACGTTTGGATGCTTGAAAGTCACAGCGTTTCCTCTCGATCTTGTGCCGCCAGCCACTTCGCTGGAGCGTGTTTCCTGATCGGGTCATCTGACCATTGGGCCATCGGGCGATCTGAGGCTCTTGATTTTCGATGACCCGGTCACCCGATGACCCGATTTCTGTAATTCCTTATTTCCAGAAGTGCAACACGACCTGCACTATAACCACTACAATTCCGACCATCGAAGCGTAGGCTGCGGTCCTTCCCGATTGTTCCCCGCGCACAATTTCCAGGTTCTTCACCCGCTCCGCCAAGTTAGCGTGCTCGCGGTCATACATTTCGCGCCGAAGATAATCCTGACGCTCTTGGTTGATTTGCTCGCGGAAATTGTTCATCTCTTCCAGGCGGTAATCGAGGACCTCGTTCGCCTTTTGGATTCTGGCATCTGCGGCCTCATGGCGCAGATCCTCCGCACGGACTTGCGCTTCCAGCGCGGCATCGCAGCGTCGGAACTCAGCCTCTGTCAACTTACGCTCGGCTTCGATGGTTCGATCAATGAACTGAACCAACGGCAACGGGACAAGCAGCGTTCGACGCGAATCGTTCTCGCTCATTTACTGCACCTTTTCTTCGATTTCATCGTTTGCATATTTCATGTCAGTGGATAGTCAACATGCAGCGCCGTCGAGTACCGCGAATACTTCGGCGGCGCGCTGCCGTCATAACTCCTCAAGAAATAGGTTTGTGCCCGCGCGTACCGCGTAAGCGTAAAGCTGTTGCTCGTGAAACGGCCCACCAGATTGCCGTTGTAACCGACTCCCCACCCCGCGTCCGAGTAGCGCACTTCGATACCTCCGCCCGACGCTGGACTAAATCCGGCGTCAATCGTCACCGTCGTCGATGTCACATTGGTGACCTCCGCGTCGGTGAGATCGGCAAGATAAACATTCCCCACCACGCTCACATCGACCGGCGTCAGCACCTCTGTCTGCTTCACCAGGGCCGTCACAAAAGCAAAATCCAGAGACGGATCTCCCGCATCCACAAACCGCAGCGTGTAACGGCTGTTTTCGCCGGCAATGTCCACGATCTCCACATCCACCTCGCGCACGATCGCTGTGAACGACGCCATTCGCGATGGAACATTCACCGCCAGCCCATCTCCCGGAAAAATATCCACTGCCCCGCCCGGCAAGAACTGGCTCCATGCCTGATAGTCCCCACTCCATCCCTGCCCGGCGTCATCCAGCAAGGCCAGCGCCGCCGTTTCGCAATCCGCCGAGGTGCGCGCAACCGGCATCCCAATCTCCCGCACGCTCCCACGCACTCCGTCGTCGCCTCCACGCTGATGAGCCGCAATGCTTGCCGAATTGATCACTCGCGCCATCGCATGTCCTTGGCCGCGATAACTCACCTCGATCAGTTCGTTCGCCGCCGGTATGTACTCCGGATAAAATTGCAACGCGGGCTCGGTCGAAACATGGCACTCGGCGCCCTCCAGCAACGATCCCGTCAGCATCGTCACCGTGTTTCCTCCATACGGTGTGCCGCGTACCAGAGCATCGACCGGCAGCCATATGTACGTAAACGCCACCGAACATTGAATGCTGCCGGCATTGATGAGCGCATACGTGCAGAACCCGGGCGCGTTCGCAATGATGTCGTCGAACAGCACGGTAGCCGGTGCGATCTGCGTCGCCGGATTCGTCGGATCGATATCATGCACTTCCAGTACGACTCGTACATCGCAGGCGACTGCGCCTCCGCCTCGCGCCGCTCCGCTCGGATGCAGCGAAGAATGAAACACCTGCTCCATTCGGTACACCTCTGTCGGATACAACTGCGTAGTGAACACGTAATGGTGCCCGGCCTGTGTGGCGAGCGCTGTGCCCGTGACCGAGCCTCCGACCAGCGCCTGGATGTTGCAATTGGTGCCCGCGGGCGTGATGCGAAAGCCTGCCAGGCACCCTGCGATCGAAACAGCCCCGGCATACAGTCCGCCGATCACTCCATCCGACGCCGCATTGAACACGACGTCGCCGTGCTCCAGCATCGTGGCGCCGCCCAACTCGATCTTTTCGATGAAGTTCAGCAGCGTTTGCCCATCGGTCCCCGTTCCTCCCCCAACCTGCAATTGGCCGTTGCTGACCGTAATCACATGCTGCGGATCGGTTACGGTCCAATGGGTCGGGTCCAGCTCCGCATAAGTCTCGTCAAGAATCGTGCGGTTATACAAGGCAACCTGATTGCTGCGCGTGAACGGCTTCTGCGACAGGTAGAACTTGGTCGTCAACCCGTCGCCGACGAAGTAATCCTTCACATGCGCACTCGGCTCCAGTGGCCCCAGTATCGTCAAGTCATTGACCAGCCGGTTCACGCTCTGCAATTGGAAATCGCCCGGAGAAAACGTATCTGCATTCTCCGCGAGCGCGTAGGTGTTTGCCGCCAGCGGCGCAAAGAACAACTTGCTGTTATCGTCCCGGTAAGAACAACGCGCCGAGAGCGCAATCTCCGCCGCCGATGCCGTCCACTTTTTCGCCGGGTTGACGCTGTAATACGGAATCGGATCCCCCGCCTCGACGCCGCTCACATCAAACCATCCCGGCAGCGCCTCCGCCGTCAACTGCCGGAACGCATCGCCAGCGTTCCGGTTCACAAACGGGGGATGTGGGGGTGGCGCCTTCTGATCCATCAACATTACGTCGCTAAGTGCCTCTATCTCGTACCGGTAAACCAACCCGCGATCTGCCCACCCCAGATACTGGTACGTCGGCGTCTGGACGATGTAGCCAGTGAACAGATCATTGCCGTTGCTTAAACTCAGTACCACGCGAGCGCTGATCACCGGAGCCGCTAAACTCCCGTCTCCGGCAACCAGACCGAATTTCAATTCGGCCGGGCTGTTCAACTTGCGAACGAGGCTCGGACTCTTGCTCGAATCCACGAATGCCGTGTAGTCCTGCGGCCCGCGACCGTCGAGGTTATCAATCAGTAATTTCATGGCTTATCGAACAACTCCGCGTTGCTGAGAGGGAAGGGCACGAGTTTACTCGTGCCACTAAGTCACTCGAGTCTGTTCGCGCTTTAGCGCCTGCGGTTCGCTTTTTGCGCCCAACCCTGGCCTTTCAGCAGCCTGCTAGTAAACCGCCGCTCCGCTCGCCGGGAAGTAACTCCGGTAACACAGCACCACCGCTCCATCGTTGCCGTCCAATGTTGGCAGCGCCGTAAACGACGCCTGCAGCGCCAACTCTCCGATCGGTTTTTGAATCGCGATCAGACTCTCCCGTTGCCATTCCGGCTTCACCGTGCACGGACTCAAACTCGGATAGAAGAAACACACGCGTCCACCCGATTCCTCCTCCGCCACGAATAACCCCGACCACTGTTGCAGAAACGCGCCGCCTTCGCGGTCCACAAAAGCCATCACCTTTTGCACCGCCGCCCCGGTCGCCGGCAATCCGCCCGGCAATGCCTGCGTTAGTAGCAACGTCGTCGCCGTCACCTGCGCGACTCGGCCCACGTTGAACGTAACCCGCCGCACATAGTTGGCGTCCTGCCGCACGTCCACTGGATTTTTCACATACGCGGCCGCGATGCCCGTGCCCACATAGCCAACTTGCTGCGCGTAATCCACATCGCATGCCACCAGGTCTCCAGGCTGGAATCCGGCGATGGCGCCTGCTCCCAACACCAATTCCCCGGCGGTCGAGCCTGCCAGCAGAGGCACGGCCGCCAGCGGAACCCCACCTGACCCCGCTCGCGATGCGCTCGGATCCGTTGCCAGCACATTCATGTGCTCCGCGCCTCCCGCCAGCGCCATCTGCAACTTTCCCCAATCGCGAAATTCGAAATCAATTCGTGCTCCCAACCCGTGCCGCGCTTGTGCCGACACCGCACCCGCTGTCCCGCCGATCAAGGCCTCGATCTGCGATGTGCTCGTGCGCTGAAAGTTTTCAATCCATCCCAAGTCGATCCACGGAGACGGAGGGGCATCCAACTGGAAACCGCTGTCTTTCGACGGATCGAAAATCGCCGTGGGCCCATTCACTCTGTCCACCGGCGCAAAATAGGCGCGCGTTTGCCGCGCGATTGGCCGTAACCCCGCCCGTGTCATGCTTGCACCTCGGGCAGAAAGAAATAGAGTCTCAACTGCGCATACCGTTCCACCCGCGCTGGGCTGGCGCTCCACTGCTGTTTCTGGATCGAGACGTCTCCCGGCGCGTTCCCCATCTCCGGCACTGTCCAGAAAATTCCGGATCCCAAATCAACGCTCGGAGTCTGGCTGTAGTCGCGCATTCCGGTGTGTGGCGGATCGCAGATTCCGAGTAACTCGCTATCCATCTCCGCCAGCACGCGCCCACGATCCACTCCTGTCCCGCCGCTGCCTTCGCTCGCGTACCAGATGTGGCAATCCACTCCCAGCATCGGACGCGTGCTCTCCGCGATCAAAATATCGCCAAAGTCCACGTAAAACGCTCCCGGCTGCGCTTCCCCAAACCGCGGTTCCAGGTTTTCGCGGACCACGATCGCCGGCAGCGTGACTCCATCGATCACCATGGTTCGTGCCGGATTCAAAGCTGCCAGCCGCTCCCGCAGCGCCATATAGAAACTGTCTTTCGCTGCCTGCATATTTCTCCTAGAGCATGTTCCATAAATCGGTTGTGGGTAAGGCACGGCTTCAGCCGTGCCGTCAGGGCCTGACGATCGGGCTTTAGCCCCTGAGGGACGTGCCTTCCGAACGGAAAAGCATTTATGAAACAGTCTTTAGTAGTCCCTGTACCTAAGCACTAAAACTGATGGCTGAAGGCTGATAGCGGACAGCCTAGCTATCGCCGCCACACGGTACAGATACGCCACACCCGCGAGCCGTTCGACGACGAACCCTTGTATGTGGAACACTTCCCCGTCGTACACCAGCCCCAGCGCCGTTTCGAACAGGACGTCCGCCGACGCCACGTTCCGCTGACTGACCTGCTCCGCCATCGCCGAACAGCCCGCCAGTAACTCGATTTGCCGCCGCGGACCGTCGCTTATCCGCGGCCGCAATCCGCCGCTCTCCATGGTGAACTCCCGGACAATTACCGGGCTAATCGCCGCCTGCACAACTCCCGGATCGACCAGTCCGAGTCCCGCCACCGCATCCGCCGGCATCCCCGCTGCCGGAAACAGCAGGATCACTTCCGTGCCGCCCATCGTTCGTATCATCGCATCCGCTGCCCGCGCTGCCGCTGCTCCAGAAATTCCAGTCATGGCTCATCCAACTTTCTGCGCCACATAGGGCGCCAGCAGCGGCTTGCACCGTTTCATCCAGCAGCGAATCGGAGAAGTACATCAGTTGCATTCTGTCGGGAAACACATTTCTCTTCACATTCAGCGCCGGGGTAGCCTGCGCATTCTTTACCAATTGCGCGCACGCCACCTTAACCGCGTCAGGAAACGGATCAAGCCCAGCCGTATACACGATCTCCAGTTCGGTGAACGCCCACCCCAGCACATTGATCGGAAGGGTTACTTCCCCCGTCTCCGGAAACACGTCCAGGTCGGGTACGTTCAAGTCCACCCACGTTCCCGGAATTCCGAATGCCAGCGCCGCATCCCACACCATCTCCTCGTACGCCAACTCGCCCCGTCGCGGCGTCGCATACCGGGCTCGCGCCGACACAATCGGCGATGTCGCCGGCGCCACCGCCGACTAGCGGCAGATACGTAAGCCGCACCGGCCTTTGTCCGTTTTCCGTTCGCAACCGCTCCGTGTACTGAGCGACCGCCAGCGTTACCCTGCGGCAATGCGCATCCACAATCGCCGATGCCGCCGTCACCCACGCCAAATCAGTCGTCGTTTCCAGCCCATACGCCTCATATTCCGATGGTTGCAAGTAATTCATGATCGCTTCCCAGTCTCGTCGGCGGGTGTCCCACTCATCGTGCACTTCGCGATGAGTGGGAACCTTCCCGAGCGTGCCACTACCGGTTCACTTTCACTTCGTAGTGCGCGTACGACGCGCCCTTCACCACCACGCCGCCGAACTTCACCACGACACTTTCCGTCGTCAATGAGTTCGGCAGTCCCAGCTTGAAGACCCGAGGATTCGGGTCCGTCAGCCAGTGGTACTCGATCATGTCCTCGGTCACGATGTACGCCGGCAAGCACCGCGCTGCCACTTCCCGGTGTGCCCGTATAAGGAAGGGCCCACTCCGGAATCAGCGGCAAATCGCCGGCCTGCGTGCTCAAGGTCTTCACGGTCAGCCCGCCCGTGATCTGCGCCGTTGAGAGCACAACGTTGAACTCCGCCTTCATCTCGCGGTCGATCAGGTCGAGCAGCACCGGATTCGCATAGATCGCCGTCGGCCGCACCTCGTACGACGAACTCGACACCATCTGCGCGATGGTGCTCTTAAGCCCGTCCACGATGCTCGCCGTGGTTGCGATGGTGGTGCTGTTGCCTCCCGCCTCGATCTGCCCGATGGCGCCGAAGTACTGCGCCGTCGTTGGAGTGCTCAGCGAGGTGTCGTTGCCGTTCCACAGCGCCACGTCGTGCGTGCGCAAAACCCCGTCCACCGCATCGGCCAGGTCCTTGGCCTGCAGATACGCGAACTGGCTCTGCTGTGTCGCCCACCTCCATGTCAAACAGGTTGTAGTTGATCTGCGAGACCAGCGCCTTCAGCGGAACGCTGCGCTCCACCCGCGTCGGCGCTTGCAGCGTCGGCTGAATGTTGCGCGGATCGACGAACGCTTGGGCCGCCGTTGGCGAAGCAATCGCCGTTTCCTCGAAAAACCGCGACGGATGTCCCGTAGCCGGCACCTGCTTCATCCGTTGCCCGAACACGCCGCGCCGCCGCACGATGTCCGTGATCTCGGTCTGATACCGCTCGATCTCGATCGCGCCCGGCCCCAGAAAGTCCGCTGCTGCATGCAAATCCAGAAAATTCGCTTTCATGTCTTCTCCTCTTTTGAGTTGGTACTGCCCGTTCTCTTTCCGATTTCCGGGTGCCCCACTCATCGCGCACTTTGCGATGAGTGGGTCTTATCCACCCCAATAAAAAAGGACGCGATCTAACTCGCGCCCCAATGACCAACGCCCCAACGACGAACGACCGTCGACCAACGACCCTTACTCGATCATCCCAGCCCGCGCCAACTCCGCCTTCACCGCGATCCGCTGCTCCACGCTCAGCGCCGCAAGCGTCTTGTTGAGCACCGCCGGGTCCAGCCGTTCGCCTTCGATCTCGTTCTTTCCGATCAGCGCCGACACCACCGGTGACAGCGTCTTCCGGGCCATCCGCGACGCCTGCGCTTTCAGATCTGCATTCGACTTCTCCAACTGCACGACCCGCTGTTGCAAATCGGCGCCAGTTCCTTCCGCCTGGCGACGCTCGGTGGTTTGGGTAATGCTTTCCTCGACCGCCGCCACGATCCGGTCCACTTTTGCATTCAGCATCTCCTGCTGTGCGTCCAGCTTTCCCAACACTCGATCCAGCGTCTCCGTGGCTGCCGCAAGTCGCTCCGCCGCCGCCATCATCTGCTGCACCATCTCTTCGTTCATTCCTCTTACCTCCCTGGTTGGTTTCGTATCGGGGTATCGCTTTAGCGATACCGTAATAGCTCACAATCAATTGGCTTCAGGGGCTGCTCTACTTATCCCAACTCGATCCACGTCGAGAAATACGCCGCTTTATCCCGACGCAGCACCGCTGCCCCCGTAAACGTCACCCGGTTCAACACCCACACGCTCGCCTTGATGTCTTCCACCAACGCATCCGCGATCTCGTACGACATTCCAAGCCCTGCGCGGGAAGCGCGCACATTCCTGTCCGCGCTTCCTATCCCGCCGACCACGGCTTGCCGATCTCCGCCACGATCTCCGGAAAATCCTTCGCATACAAAAATCCGCCGACTTCAATAACGCGTCCCACAATTTCAGCTCGCGTGATCACCCCAATCTTCCGCCGCGCGTCGTGACGATCGAGCGCCGGCGAGTAATCCAGCCCCATCCCCATCAGCGATGGAATCGCCGCCTCCGCTGCCCGCCGAGTCAGCAGCACGCGATGCCCCCGCGCGCCCGACGGCGACTTGTCCGATGCAACATCGACAATCGTCAATACTCCCCGGAACCCTGCCCGGTTTGGATGCCCATGTACCGCCGGCATCTCAATCGCCATCGACTCCAGTGACAATCCCATCTTTGTCTCCTCACGACAAGGTCTCTAGATGACGGGTCCCAGGTCTCCGCGAAAACGCAACGCGGCAGATTTGCTCCTAAGACCGGTCTCCTGCGAACTGAGACCTGTTTCAAATAATCTCGGCCAACCCGCGCGCCCGCCGTACTTCGTTCACCGTGACCACCCCATTGCGCAACAGAATCTCGTCAATCTGCGCCTGTTCCATCTCGTCCTGGGCATCGACGTCGGTGAATACAAACTCCAGGTCCGTCCACCCCAGCTTCTTCGCAATCGCATCCCGCGTCAGATACTCGGCCACCAACCGCGCCGTCGGAACAATCGCCGACCGGAACGCCATCTCACTCATCTCCGCCGCCGTCGACCGGTTCACATCCTGCTCCAACCCCAGAAACTGCGCCGGCAGATCGAATGCATCCGCGATGATCCGCATCAGAAATTCCTGCCACGCCAGCCGGAGGTCCGCGTCCGTTCCCGCCCCGAACCGCAGCACCTCCGGCTTCGACTCCGCCGAAATAATCGGCACCCGCCCCGTCCCCTCAATCTCATCCTGCCACCACCGGATCAGCCGCTCATGATGTGCCGGAGTCAGACCCTGCAGCCAGAGCGCGTACTGCACCACCGAATTCGAAGCCAGCCGCCCCGCATACCGGTACGCGCTCAAGAATGAATTGATCGTTTCGAACGCCACCTCCACCCGCCCCAGTCCAAACGGTGTGTGCGTCCGCGGATTCAGCCGGATGTAACTCAGTTCGTCATCGTTCAATACGATCTGTCCCTGCCGCTCCATACAATCCCGTCACCTGCGCATATCGCGGAGAGTCGGGACGTCCATCCCAATCCGTCATGATCCGGATCGTCGCCCCGTCCACCGGCCACATCAGCAGAGGCCCGGGGCGACGCTCCTGTCCGCCCACTCCAGAGCTCCAACGCCATCCTCCACCAGATCCAATTCGATCGCCCCAAATCCCCCGACAATCACATCCTCCAGTACCTGCTCCACCAGCGAGCGAAACGAATCGTCCGGATTTGGCGCCTCGAAATTTTCCGTCAGCACTTGCACCCGCCGCGCGCCATCCGGAATCTGCTCCAGCGCCCGCCCACGCCGCGGCTGGATGCGCCATCGCATCCCCACAATCCGATCCTTGATCACGTTGATTGCCCGCCGCGCCACCGGCGTCTCCGCGAACCGCCGCAGATTCGCCGGCGTAGGCTTCGGCACCAGACTGTGGGTTGCGGGCATTGCCCGACCGCGAAAAACTCGGCGAAGAGAACGGAGCCAGGTTCGACCCCGCTCCCGCCGTCCGCCGTCCATCGCGCCCGGCAAACAAATTCGTGGAAAGCCATTCCCGCAAAGACACGTCTCCCACCCGGCGCATCGTGCCGCGCACCCTCTCTCGAATGTTCATGAATCTCCCTTTGTGTGTGGGGACAGGCATTACTGCCCGCAATCCGACTTCTTGACAGCCAAACCTCAACCCTGTCATCCTGAGCGAGGATCGCTGCTTACGAAGTAAGCAGCAACCGCAGTCGAAGGACCCCTACGTCTCGACATGCCTTCTCGCCAACGTCAAAGCGTTTTCTCCACAAACAAAACGGCACAGCTTTCGCCGTGCCGTTCAGTCCCCATCCCTTTCAGATTAGAGAATCGAAACGCCCGTCCCAACATCAGCACTCCACTCAGAAAACACAGCACATACATAATCAACCAACCGAGACCGAACTCCTTCTGTTTACGAATGCCCCACACGCCGACCGCGCAAGACAGCGTCCCCATTATTAAACCCACTCCCGACGGCGTCACGCCAAGAGATGTAAGCCAGCCTGGAAGATGTCTGTAAAACGCGGCAGTTGCGACATAGATGAAAGCGAAAATTCCAGTGAGTACAGCGTAAGCAAGAAAAGCATGGTCTCCCCACCACCTCGCTCGATTCTTGCGTGCCAGTTTCTTGGAGTGGAATTCGTCCATCACGCCCGCAGCTCCCGCCGCACCTCGCCCGCGATCTCCACCATCTCCCCCACCGCCCTCACCCGCACCGAATTCTGCTCCAGCATCCCAATCGCGAACCGCGTCTTCTCTTCCTGCAACGCCATCCCCTGATCCACGACCGCCGTCAGCGAAGCCTGCAGTTGCTCCTGCCGCATTCCCGCATCAACCCGCGAGTAACGATAAGCCAGCGCCAGCGCCTGGTCCACATTCGCCGCCACCGAAACCGCATGGAACATCTTCACCGCGTTCCCCACCCGATATCCAAAATCAATTCGGAACGGATCTCCCGGCCCGGTGTACTTCACCACATCCAAATCTCTCTGCATCAGCTCCAACACCCCTGCCTCAGTGAACGCCTCTTTCATTGTGTTCACAATCGCCACCCGCCCCGTGCGCGGCTGCGCTCGCTCACCTCGCCCCATCGGAACCAGGTACATCGAAGTCAGCACTTCCATCTCCTTTGCTGGATCCTCTGTCAGCACCGCCTTGGTCGGCGCCACGTCGATCATCGTCCCAAATCGCTCGCTCATCAGCTGCATCAGATCTTCGCGCCGCCGCAAGCTCCCCAGCTTTCCCCGGATCTCGCTCTCCACCATCCCGAACCACTCCAACTCCACATCCGGAGCCACGCACTGCAGCATCCTCCAGTCGCGCGTAAACCGCACCTCGGCAAACCCACCATCGCTCTCCAGCAGCAACAGTCCGACCGTAACGAAATCGTCCCGCAAAACATGCGGCAAGAATCGCAGCAAATAAAGTTCGAGTTGTCGCTTCTCAGCCATCGCGATCCGCGATTCGTCGCTCGCTTTTAGCTCTCGGTCGTGGCAACAGGCTTAGAGCTCACATGCTCCTTCAAGCCTCAATCATCCACTTCGGAAACGGCCTCCGCGGCGACCCTCGAAATGCCAGAATCAACTCCCGTACAATCGTCTTCCTCTCGATCAGTCGTTGCACCAGTGCCTCCAACTCATCCCAGGAACCGCCGTACCAAGCCGGAGGAATCTCTCCCGCCACTCGCCAAATCGAATCTTCATCCAGCTTCTCGATTCGCGACAACCATGGCTCGAACGACTCCCACCCATTCACTCGCGCGTACACTTCATTACGCGGATACACCCCGCGCAGCGGAAAATCCGGAAACGTCCACTCTCCCGCATTAAAGCAATACCCCTGATCGATGAACGATGCCGAGTACTTCTTCTCCCGCAGCTTCCGCCAGAACGCCGCCTGCCGCCCATCCGCATTGCACGTCCATTTGTCCAGCGCCAGGATTCCCGCAAACGTACCCAGGTTCCGCACTCGTTCCAGCATCTCCGGAGGCAGGTAATCGAACACCTGCCCTTCCACCGGACTCACCACGTAGCGCGACCCGAACTGCAGTCCCGTCTCCACCTGAACGCTGTGGCTCCCCAACACAATCGTCAGTTCCGCCGTGTGCTCCACCAGCCACTGCGGAACCTCCACCACCTCTGCCGCCGGTACCGGCAGCCCCACTCGCTCCGCCAGTCGCGTCGCCAGAAACTCATTGGCCAGCACCCGCTCATGTTGCGGATTATTTCGAAACTTCACCACGTAATAGTGCCCATCGTCGCAGCGCATCAAGTGCCTCTGCGCTCCGCCCCGCATCCTCTTTACGTGTTGGACTGCCGTAGTCGGCATTGCTTGTGTGGGGCGAGGCTCTTCTCCGTCCAGGCCTATGCCAGCATTCTCTGAGTTTGAAAACTAGCGGCTCAGTCCTCGATCTTCTCCACCCTGCAATCTACCTTCTGAAGTACCCTTCCGCCTGTGACCGCTACCACACCTTAAATGTTCACTTTTCCGCCAGACTGTTCCATTCGACTTGACGCTTCGCTTCCCGACCCGCCTCCGCCCTCCGCACCGCCCAGGCAATCGCCATCGCCATCACACAATCATCGTGAGTCCCCTGCGTCGCCCCCGTATTCCCGTCTGCATACCGCACAAACGTCCGGCACTCGTGCAGCAGCCGCGGACTTCTGAAGAGCCCCGGCTCTGCCGCGAGCGCCGCCGCCAGATTTTCAATCATCGCCGGACGGCTCACCGCCGAAGTAAGCCACCCGTCCTGCCCCTTCTGCATGAACACCTGCGGATAGTCCAGGTTCCGAAGACACGCCAGCACACCGTGCCCGTGATTGTTCCTCTCCACCGCCAGCAGTGCCGTGTTGTATTCCTTCCCCAGCGCCACCAGTTTCTGTGCCAGTTCCCGCGGAGGGCAATGTCCGTGCAACTCCGCGCACTGCGTTCCCAACTGACGATCGATCACTTCCGCACACGAGTAATCGCCCTCGACCCCGCCCCCCGCCGGATCGACTCCGATCACATACTCCCGCCCCGGCTGCGCCGGCAACCAGATCGTCAGCCGCTGGTTGTCGCGCACCTCCAACGGTGCGACCGATCCGTGCAGCGCCTGTTCCACCGCCGCTAAGTCAAACACACTTTCTCCCGACGCCCGGAAACACGACACTGGATCTTCGGCAAATTCCTGCACTGCAAGTCCCCGCAGTGACGCCCATTGTTTTCGTCGCCATGCGATCTGTTCCGTTTTCAGCCCATGCATCAACGCCAGATCCAACTCCTCTTGCGTGAGGGCTTGGAAATTCGCGCCCGGTTCAATGGCGTACGCGGCGTCAATCCACCAGGGAAAAAAGTGACGCGTATATCCCGTATCCTCCGCCCGCTGCCACTCCTCATAGAAAAGTCCGCCCGCTCCATTGGGCGTGGACTCCAGCACAATGTCGCCTCCCGGCACTACTGCCGCCCGTAACGACGCCAGCGCCTCGTCACCTTTTCGGCCCCAGCGCGAAACCTCCGAGCAATGCAGATTCTGGATCGTCCGGCCTCGTCCGGCATTCTCTTCCGCCGAAGCCAGACAGTACTCGCTGTCCCGATCCGGAAACACCAACTGCCGCACGTTACGGTGCGAAGTTCGCAGAATGCCAGTCCGCACCTCATCCGGCAGCTTCTCCCAGAACCGCCGGACGATCCGGAAAATGTCCTCCGCCGATTCCCGGTCCTGCGTCACCTGCATGCTCAGCGTGCCCCGCTGCGTGATCGTCTGCACGAAAAATCTAGCGGCGATGTAAGTCGTGATGCCCACCTGACGCGCCTTCAGCACCACGTTCTGATTCGTGCACCGTCGCGAATACTCCCGCTGCGCGCGGTTCAATTTGAAATCGGGACCATTGATCGTCTTCGTGCGGATCTTCAGCCATTTTTCGATGAAAAGATCCCGCGCCGTCGGCTTCCACAACTCCCCAGCTTCTAATCTCCCTCCAATCTGTTGTTGCCCTTTCGGGCGTTTATCCAGTCTCTGTCCTAACAAATCCAAATTCTCGGACCCAAAATCCAAGATCACAGCAGCCGTCCCGAGAAGACTCCCCGTTCAGTGTGTCGCGCTGAAGTTCTCCGGCACATACGCGTACGCCCCGATCTCCCATCCCGTCCCATACGAGTTCTGATTGATTCCCAGTAGGTCGTATTGATACTCCGCACGCAGATTCGCGCCCGCATCCCTTACCGGCGAATTCACGGTCGGCCGAAAATCTGCCTCCGTACCACTCGACGGACAAACGAAATAACTGCCGGACACATAGCCTGCCGGCACTACATCGTTCGGCTGACAGGACGACAGGATATTCGCCATCTGCGTGTTCGATTCCAGCGTCGCGCCTCCCTGAACCAGCGCGTCCATGAAATTTGCTACTTCATCCGGCCGCAACTCGTTCACGTGCCAGAAGTACCCGATCGGCCTTCCCCACAGCGCGTTCTTGAATAAGTCTTGACTAACCAGATTTCGCATCTGCCGATAACTCAGATCCTGGTAGTTAGGCACCACGCCCTGACTTAGGATGTTCAACACGTCGTATCCCTTCGCCAACGTCGCATCCGCCCCGCCCAAGACCCATGTTGAGCTCAACGATCCTGTCCCACGCACACCCTTAAATCCAAGACCGCTCGCGATGTTTTCCGTCAGCGCGTCGCCATACGTGCCCGGCATCACATAGACCAGATTGTTCAGGTTTAGCCCCGAAAACCCCGATAGGTTCTGGTTGAACCACGACAACGCCCACGTCATCTCGTCGCTTTCCATGTTCGTTTCGTCCAAGAGCACGCAGCCCGGCGTCGAGGGGACTGCCGTACAGCTCGAAGCCACAGGCAAGGTGCTGGGCAGCGTCATCGGCCCCGGTACGCCCGGGCTCGAAAACGTGTCCGCCAGCGAATAGGCGTGCGCCCGCGCTTTTGTGAACTGACTGTTGTATGCCGTCGCATCCACGGCGTAGCAATTCGGCTGCCCCTCCAGTGTCGCGACAATATTCGCCAGCGTGTCGATTTGCCCCGTCCCTGCCATGCCCCCTGGTGGTACCGGGGTCAGGTCCCACGAGTGATAGCACGTCGCGTCGTAGGGCGACGTGGTCAGAGTGAGATTCCCGCCCCCACCGCTGTGCGTGATGCTCATCGTATAAGTACCCGGGCCCACGTACGCCAGCAAAAATGCATCACAGGGTATAGGCCCGCTCGTGTCGTCGCATGGTGTCGTCGAAGGCGGATTCCAGTATTGATGCGAGACCGAGTGCGTGTTGATGTCCCATCCCGCATTGATCCAGCCCTGTACTTCACCGATAATCGACTGCGAATAAGTCCCGCCAGTAACCACCGCAATCGAGAGCGGCACCTTTTTCGCCGTCATGATCGGCAGCAGCCCGCTGACATAAGTGTCGCTATACTGCACCAGCCCCGGATCGTCAAACGTCACCGTCGTGTACGCCGGCCATCTCTGCCACGCCCGTATCCACGGCGGCGTTTCCGCCGGTATGTTGTGCACAATGCCGTTCGTCCCCGCCACCGGCCCCGGCGTTCCTGCCACATCCACCGCCAGCGCCGTCGCCAGATAGTTCCCATACAGATGGCAGTAGTCGTAACTTACTCCTCCGTGCACGTTATCCACTCCCAGCGTATTGTCCATGATCCCGTAAGTGCGGTTCCCATAAGCCCGGCAGTTCTTGATCTCAAACGCGCACCCGCCGTTGCTGCATCCATTGAACCGGTAGCCCATATAATTCATATTGGCATCCGTGTTGTAGAGATGGATGTCCACCGGCGTGCCGGTTGGTTGTACATAGAACCCGATTGGCACCGTGCTGTTTTCCACTTCGCTGTTCGCCGCCATGTTCGCCAGCCAAAGATGGTCGCTCGCTCCCTGTACCTGAACCCCGTAACCATCGAACCAATCGATCTGCAGGTGTTGAATTTCCAGCCACGAGACGCCATTCAAATTCAGCACCGTCCCGCCGCTGAGCACAATCGGCGCTACCGTGGAGGAATATGCCGAATACGCCGCCGGATTGCCCCCCGCGCTGTACACATACAAAATGTAATTCGTCGAGTCGTACCACCAATCCCGGTCCTGACTAAGCGCCGCCTGGCTCCCCTGCGCCGTCCCCCACACCGTGCCAAAACGCACATACTGTAACTGCGACGGCGGCTGTGTCAGGCAGTAGAATCCCCGAATGCCGCACTGCACCACCGTCGCCAGCCCGCTCGTGGCCGAGTACAGGTTCGCTGACCAAACATTGGTGCTTCCGACCTGTGTCCACCATCGCGCTGCGATCGGCAAATAGCCCGTTAAGTGCGGCGGCTGACCATTGCCGTAGCTGTCGATCTTGATGAGCGCGCCGCCCGTCGCCGGATTCGTCCCGCTCGAGGGCGGAGTCAGCGTTTCGTTCCAGGTGCAGTCCCGAAGCAGATTGATCGTGTCGCCCGGCTGAAAGTTGGAGATCCCAACTTCCAGCAGCGTGCGCCACGCTTGTTGCGGACTGGTGCCCGGATTTCCATTCGATCCGTAATTGCAATCAACGTAATAATCGGAAGCGCACGCCAGCGGCGCTCCTAGACATAGAAGCAACAGCAGTTGTTTCATCATGGTTTTCTTGATTCGGTGGCTCGGTTAGAACTGAATGATTTGCCGGGTGTACTGGCCCTCGGGGGCGATAGCCCGTACTTTTGTGGGGCGCCAGCGGCACGGCCGAAGCCGTGCCCTTCCCAAAACCAATCACGCGGTCGAGGTGTTAGTTCTGCATCTGGTAGCTGACGGTGCCGACGACTCCGGCGGCATTGGTGGAGCATCCCGCGCCGGCGGTCGTTATTTTCAGCCGCAGAAGATGGCCGGACGCTACGTTGGAACTCCCAGTGACCTGCGTAAAGAAATTGGTGTCGGAAGTGAAAGCGATGGAATAACTCCCCACTTCCGCATTCGCCGTTCCATCCCAGACCTGCAGGGCCGGATACGTCGTGCATCCGGCCGCCGCCGTGCTGGCCGCGAGATCGAATCCGGTAATCGTGATCGCGGCGGGGAGCGTCCAGTTGCAATACTGCACGGTGGACGTCGTCCCGGCGACTGGGCATGACCAGGCCATCTGCATCTCGCTGCGCACGTAGGCCGTGGTTGCCAGCTTGGTGGAGTTATCGCCCGTGCTCGGGGTCGGTGCCGTCGGCGAGCCGGTAAAAGCCGGCGATGTCAACGATGCAGCTCCAGTAATCTGGCTTACTGAATAATCGCCGCTTCCAGCAACTACCGCGCCCGTTCGCCCGAATACGCTCGTGACTGCATTCATAGGCATACACGACGCTCCGCTCGTCAACTGACACTTGAACGCGTTGTCCGACCCAATCCCCAGGGAAAAATCCATCCCGCTCGGCACTGTGACTGTGGTTCCCGTCCATTGCTTTCCCGACCACTGCGTTGGCCCGGTGCCCGTCTGGTTGATATTCCCCGCCACGTTCAGATTCCCGCTGAAAGTCGCGTCGCTGGAAAATGTCTTAGGCCCGCTAACTGTCTCAGCGCCCGCCAGGTGAACCACAGCAGAGTCTGCCGCAGCCCCTGTAACTTGCGACACAGAATAGTCGCCATTCGCCGCGGTGACTGCGCCGGTGCGGCCAAACACCGAGCTGACCGCCCCGCCACCGCCGCTCCCGCTCGGAGGCGCGAGGCTCACTCGCACGCCGCCGTTCTCAATCCGTCCCAGCGCTTGCACCCCTGCCGGACGGGTCGTAGATCCGGTGTCGTGGCACTTCCCAGCTTGCGTGGTGCTGGCAACTACATAATCTCCCGAAATCGGATTAGCAGCATCGAAGTTACATCCCGCGAACCCGGCCCACGTCATCACCGCTTTGTTCGACGTGCCGGCGCCGCCGCTTACGATGCCAACCACGCCATCCGTGCTCGAAGTCGCCGCTGTTTGAACCCCCGTGGCGCCGCTGTTGTAGATCGCGAGCTGGTTGAGCGTCGTACCGTTCGTGGCGTCGTTGAGAAACTCAAAATCCTGGCGCCCCATGCTGTATATGTTGAATGAGGTCTTCGCGAACACGCTTCGCATCGCCTGCCCGGTATCGGTTCCCATGTCGTAACTGTTATCGGAATTCGGCTTAAACGTTCCATCGGAAGAGAAAAACCATTTAATGGCTGAACCAATGTGCATGCCCAAACTGGGCGCATTGCCGCTGCTCGCGTCCTCGCTGCGGAGGACGTTGTAATTGGTAGTGCCGATCGTTTCCGATCCCAGCGAAATCCGCGTCCACGTCGTGTTGTTCGCATAGTTGGAATACACCCGCAGGTTCTGCGCGGTGCTTCCATTGCGTTCCTCAAGATTGTCCGCGGGATCGCCGCCCGGATCCGAGTTGAACAGGTTAGTCATCCCCACTTGGGTGACTTGCCCATTGTTCTCAATGACTCGCGGAGTATGGGTGGCTGAATCAAACCAGAACACGCCCCAGTTAGAAATGCCCGCCGGCTGCGTGGTTTCAGACAACTGGATCACATTGGGCGTGGTGCAATTCGCATTCCCATTCGCCGCAATGCCCGTGGCAAACGATCCGCTGCACTGCGTCGGAACGGCCGCTAGGGCCAGGGCTGTCCCCGCTTGTCCGCTGATATTCGAACTCGTAAAAGCAACCTGGTGCGTTGTACCGCCAATGTTCACCACCGGCAACCCAGCAGCTGTATCCAACCCAATGCCGCCAGCCGCGGGAACATAGGCATTCCCCTGCGGCAATAACAAGTTTCCGCTCATTGTGACATTGCTTGTGAAACTCTTCGCTCCGGCAATCGTCTCGGCCCCCGTGTTATGAACCACCGATGCATCCGCGGCCGCTCCTGTAACTTGAGATACCGTGTAGTCACCACTAACTGCTACAATTGCTCCCGAGCGCCCAAACACCGAACTAACATTCCCTCCACCACCGCCAGACCCGCAGGCGCTCCCCGTGGATCCAATCACGCCGGACGCAATGTTAAGGCAACCGTTTGCCAAATTGCCAAGATAGGATGGACCCCATATATAAGAGGCAACATTCGTCGTGTTGACATATGTGCTGTTGATGGTGTTGTTGATGGTGTGCGTAGCACCAACCAAATTGTCGATGTCCAGAAGGACAATGTTGTTAGTGGAAGCGTTTCCCAATGAGACGGTATTTGTGACACCAGGGCCGGACTCCAGCCGGGTAAAGACTCCGCCTGTAGCCGCCGCCATGCTATCCCCGATCTGATAACACGTCACAGCCTGTTCACAATGTAAGGATGTGACAAAACCGCCCGTCATGTCTTCAAAGATAAAAGCCGTCGTGCTCGGCGCGCTGGCATTTCCTATAAAGGTGACGCCCTGAATTACATTGAGCTGAGCTTGGTTGATCGAGAAACCGTCTAACTTCATTGCGTACGTGCTTGCCGTGCCGTAGATGTCGGGAATGATTTCCAGATCATGCATACCCATGTTGCCTACGCTCTGACCAACGCCGGTTCCTTCGAGTTGCACTCCTCCCGTGGGACAGTTGATAATGTCAAGAAACCAAGCGCCCGACTCCTCATTAGCCGCGTTGGAGTAAATTCCCATGGGTGCAAGTCCGTTGCAGTTCAGCGTTCCGTTGTCAATCGACGTGCTGAAGACCAAACCGCCGCTGGTTGGGCCGAGATAAATCAGAGCGCCGCCTGAAAAACCCGTAGTCGCTTGCAACCCGCAACTCCGACCATAAAGATGCAAGCGCACCTTGTTCGGAATAACCCACGGAACCGTGGTAAGGAAATTGCACGGCCCGGAAGGATTGGCCCCTAGCCATACCTCTGATCCTTGGGACAGGCCAGCCAGCGGGTTAACAGTTGTCGTCTCAGGGAAATTGTCGATAATCTTGCATGGATATACCGTGCAGGTTGCAACGGCTGATGCCAAAGTAGTGAATCTAGCGCCATCCACATAAGTAAGATTGTTAAAAGTTGATGCCGTGGTCGCGCCCGTAAATGTCTCTGTTCCGCTATGGGTGTTATTTCCCGTGAATGTAACGCTCTGATCGAACTTGGCCGGGACGTTGAACTCTTTCAGCGATGCGCTCAACCTTTCCAACCAGTTTGCGTGTATGCCATCGCCGGTCTGGGCGATGTAATGTGTAATCGAAACCGGGGCTCCAAACGCCAATTGCCCCGAACTCAGCCCCACTCCGCCGCTCGGCACATCCGTTCCGATCCACGTATCATTCACACTTGCTGGCGGACGATACCCCCACGTTGATTGAGTCAAAGTGTTCTGGAGTCGATTAGGGTGATGAGGATTGATATTTACCGCGTTTAGCGGAAGAGAAAAATTCAACCGCCCTTTCGCCAAAAACGATCCGTTTCCGTTGGGGTTATTATCTTGTAATAGCGTGGCTGTGGCATTCGTGACACTGTTGTTCGTGGTGTTGAGACTGGACAAGCAAATGGTAAGCCCTCCCGGCGACGCTGTTCCGTAGTTCGAGCACTGATTCGCAATCTGAAGCGGATTTCCGTTCAGTCCCACTCCTACGATACCCAACTCCTCCACATCTACCGTAACGCTCTTGTTGACTGATACCACCGAACCGGGCCAGAAGTTCAGGTTTCCGCCGTAGTTGGCTTGTTTAATCGTGTAGGCGGAAGTGGATGACGATCCGTTATCTGTGTAAGTGCACACCAAACTACCAGAACACGCAGCAGATTGGGGAAGTCCCATTGCCACGTATCCGCACGTTCCACCCGATCCACCGAGGCACCCGCCATTGTAGGGATAGACTGCCCCGACGCCAGCCGGAGCTGTTATGCGGATCACGTCATAGGTAATAACATCATTTCCGTTTGCCACCCTGGGCCAACGAACCGGAATTGAATCGTTTCCGGTAGAAAGCCAATTGAGAACTTGCATCGGAGAGGTTTGCGTACCGGCAGTCGTGTCATTAGCCACGATGAAGTAGGAGTAGGGTGTGGAACCCGTTCCACCTGTTGCAAACGTCCCAAAGGTGCCACTGCCGGAAATCTGGAACTTCGCGGCGCCGGTCGATATTCCGGCAATCAAACCCGCAATTCCAAGGCCCGGAAAGGGAGAGTGTGCCGGAGTTTGTGGATTGAGGCTAGTACTGCTCTCGGAATAAATGTTCTTCAGGTAGGCTCCCTGATAGTTCCCGGTGGAGTTCGATGAATACACCTGCCACGGACCAGTGGCTTGAAGTATGGTATTTTCGATATAGAGTCCATTTGAGTTGTAGTCGGTCACCCCGTTCGAATAATTCGCTGTAATGCTCGAGTCGCGCAGCGTGATAACCGGAGCAATCTGCATGCTCTGGTTCCCTGCCGAAAACACAAACGATCCCGTCCAATTCGCATTGTTGTTCAGGGATATGCCCTGATTGTTGAAATGATTAATGGTGACGTTCTCGTCGTCCCATAAATCAAAGAAGTTATTAAACTGTCCGTTTTCTCCCACCTTATCGTAGGAAATGTCGATCAGGTGGGAGTTCTCAGCGTTATCTAACACCGCCACGTACGCCAGGGCCACCACGCCGGGACTTGCCTGCGCGGCGATGTCAGCGCCAGAGTGCCCATACTGAAACGTTGTTAAGCTCGGCACCGCCGTGACTATCGCATCGCCCCAGTAGCTACTGCTGTCGGTAAACAGGATCGTTACCATATCTCCGACCCTAAAGCCGTGTGCAGTGGCCGTCGTGATGGTCGCCACTTGGGAAGTCCTTTGCGTTTGTGTGATCGCGACTCCAGCAAATGCCGCGTTGCCCACAAGGCTCACCGGCGTGCGAAAGCTCAGCCCGGCGACGGTGTTGTTTGTGAAGTCGTTGGAAGTCTTTAGATCGCCAACCTGTAAGCAGGCGCCGCGGCCAAGGCAGTTCAGCGATGTTCCGTAGCCGCTCAAAACAGATTGGTTGGAATGGAAATAGATCGTCCCGGAGACGTTGTAAATATTGACGGAGCTGTTGGGCCCATTTGCCGGAATGGTCACGTTGCACTGGCTGTTCTTGTAGGCGGTCGTATTAACTCCGCAACCCGCATTCAACGTTTCCTGAATGCCAGAAGAGGCGGAACCAATTGCATACCCACCCGCATAGGAATAAAACGGGGTGAAAGTAATCGTTCCCGACGCCGCGCCCGAAGTGCATCCGCCGGTGGCGGTAACGATGTTGACAGCTTCACTGTTTCCTCCGCCAGAAAGAAGAACCTGATACCCGGCTCCGCTCGTGGTATCAATGCCGACCGGACAGGGAGTTAGCGTAACTGTTGCCTGCGACCCGCCTGTTAGTGAACTGGGAATGGTCTGTGTCCAATTCAGCGCCGTCGTGGCATAAGTAATGCCGGCTGGCGCTCCGCTGCCGCAAGATCCCCATGTGGAGTTGCCGTTTAAACAAGTAGCCGCGCTGGCGACTCCAGCTCCCAATTCGCTGGGCGGAACAGTCCCATTCACCAGGTCCGCTTTTACCGAAAGCCCACTGTCCACATAGTGCCGATCCGCCGCTTGGTTCGGTGCGGCCGGATCTGCGGGCAGTGTCAATGGACCCGTCATAGTGCCGCCTGCGATGGCGACGTAGGCTCCCGAACCTACGTTCGCCACCGCTGCATCCACATAACCCTTGTTCGCAGCGTCACTGGCTCCGGCCGGCGCTGGAAGCGCCGGAGACACAGCAAACTGCTTGGTGCCGGTGATCGTCTCCGCTCCCGCCACGTGCACCACCGTGGCATCGAGGGCCCGATTCGCCACTGCCGTATTTACGTACTGCTGCGTTGCGGCGAGGTTGCCGAATCCTGTACCCGGTGTCGTCAGCACGGCGGCAATCGTCGTTGGCGATGTCGCCGGAACCGCCCAATATTCCGTGCGCACGGTTCCATCATCCAGTTGGAAAACCACGACGTAGTAAGTGCCCGCCGGGGACGCACCCACGTTGGGAACCAGTTGCGCGGTAAACGCGCCTAGCGGTCCTATCGTCACACTCAGATCACCCGCCGCCACCGCGTCTCCCTCTGCGGTCTGGAACGACGGCCATGAAATCAACACCGTACCCGATGCGGCGGTTCCGTCCGCTCGATATACCGTGTCACTGATTGTTGTAAGCGCTGGCCCTTGTGCCTGCAACGTTGGCGACAACCCCAATGCCATCAGCAGCGCCAGCACCAGCGAAATCACCACCTCCGCCGCCATCGGGAAACACTTGTTATTCACCGCGAACGATCTGGGCATCTCTTGTTCTCTCCTCATGAGCGCACGCAACCCCAATTCGGGCCAATAAGAAAGCCGCTCTGCCGAGCGGCGCCCCTTTCGCATATTCCCTCCCAACGCAATTCCGATTGTTAGTCTGAACTCCGCGGCTCGCTCGCAACTCGTGACTCCAGAAATCGCCGCACGCTCTCTACATATACGTCCGCGAAGTCGACCACCGGCCTTCGCGTTTCGATCAGCACCATGGCCGCTTCCATTTCCCATTCCATTGCACATAATACCGCCAACGTCATCATCGGAGCCCGGTGTACCCCTGCGGCGCAATGAACATAAAGCCGCGCCTCCGGGTCGTCCAGCGCTTCCAGCGCAAAATCGACGCCGCGTTTCAGCAGTTCCAGGGGCTTCGGCAAAAAATCGTCGTCGGTCGGATTCCACAGCACGCGGATCCCGTGCGGCTCCGCGAGCGGCCGATCATCGAACTCGATCTGCATGTTGAGCACGTGGGTCACACCGGCTTGCGCCAGTTCTTCCATGTTCCGCGCATTCCAGATCCCACCGCCCAGCGCAACTCGTTCCGTGACCCAAATCATGTCCATGCTGCGTTCCGTTCGCCTTCCCGACCCAATCCTCAATCTACGCCTTACAATTATTCTGATTCTATGGCACCTTTCCCGTCGCCCTCGCTGCCATGGATGGCGGGGAACTCTTCCTACAACCCCAGTTTCTCTATGAGCGACTTTGCCACTGACTCCTGCTCTTCGACCCCGCCCGCAGCAGACGGTGGGAACATTCCGGCGATTTCCCAAAGAAAGTGCAATGCCAAGATACTGCCCCGTTCATTCACCGACCGCACCACCCGCTTGGTCATATCGACCGATGCATTCGCGATCACGTTCGTCACCCGGTTCCGTCCGTCCTGAAGTTCCCCCGGATTCTTGGGGACCGCAGTCACTCCCTACGGTTCCTTCGGCTTCCGCGACTTTGACCTACTCTTCTTTGCCTTCGCCATCTGACCGCCATAAATAGAAAAAGGGCGCGATTTGCGTCGCGCCCTTCAGAGTTTTTCATTTTTTTCGACTCTTAAGTTTAGGATATCAAATCAGAGGGGGGTGTACCGCCAAATTTTCGATATTTATTTTGGCACGAATATACTTGACTCGCCCAGCGGTTTTTGGTATATTTTCATCAGTGAGGAACGAAGATGAGCCAAGAACCGAAGAGCCTTCAAGAAGCGATTGTTTACTTCTCGAATCCCGACAACTGCATTGACTACATTGCTATCCGCCGATGGCCGAACGGCAGTGATCTGTCCCGGTTGCGGCTCCGACAAGGTTAGCCAATTCAACCCGAAGCGGCGCACTTGGAAGTGCGGGAGCCATCACCCGAAGCGGGAGTTCTCCATCAAGGTCGGAACGATCTACGAGGACAGCCCGATTCCGCTGGACAAGTGGCTCACGGCAACGTGGATGCTCACTAACTGCAAGAACGGTGTGAGCAGTTACGAGATTGCCCGCGACGTGAAGGTTACTCAGAAGTCCGCATGGTTCATGCTGCAACGGATTCGCCTTGCAATGCAGGATGAGTTCTTCGGCTCCAAACTTGGACGGCGAAGTCGAAGTCGATGAAACCTTCATCGGCGGCAAGGCTCGGAACATGCACAAGTCGAAGCGTCCAAGCGGCGAAGGTCACTAGCACGGGGAACTGAGGGTAAGACCATTGTCATGGGAATGTTGGAACGCGGCGGGACGAGTCAAGGCGAAAGTCGTTCCTAGACCGCAAGAAGCCAACTGTCCACTCGACGTATCGCAGAGACATTGAAGGCGGAACGCAGCTCTACTACTGACGATCACGCTCGCTATATGGACTGGCGACGGATACGCGCATCAAGTCGTCAATCATGCGGAGCAGTACGTAGATGGCCGCGTACACACGAACGGCCTTGAGAACTTCTGGTCGCTGCTCAAGCGCGGGTTGACTGGAACCTACGTTAGTGTAGAGCCGTTTCATTTGTTCCGTTACCTTGATGAACAGATGTTCCGTTTCAATAACCGCAAAGAACCTTGATGACGCTGGCCGCTTTGATCTAGCCGTTCGCCAGATCGTCGGCAAGCGCATTACATTTGCTCAACTGACTGGCAAGCCAAATTGAGCAAGGACTACCCAGACACGGGCCGCTCGGCGGCAAGGCCGAGGCAAGCGGGCTAAGAAAGAGCCCGCTTTTTCTTTGCTCGTTCTCGCTTGCGTCTCCATGCCTTCTCGCGTTTCTTCAGTTCATCTTTCGAGACGGAGAGAATCTTCCGCATCACAGCATCGAACTTCTGGAATTCAGGTTCCGCCTTGTTATCTTCCAAAGGTTTAATTTCCATTGGCCAGCCAATGCCCTACTTTTGTAAGTATAGACTCGTGTTGATTTAGTCCAATTGCGAGCGGCCTGCGGCCGACGATGATGACAACTCCCGTAGCGTTGCTATCTGGAATTTTTCCAACAGTCGTTATCTCTATGTCTGCAAATACCAGTGCATCTCGCATAAGTTCGTCTAAACCAGGATTCCTCGGATCGTATGGCTCAGCAGGCCCCGTTTTTAAGAACTCCACCTGTAACCCCGTAGCGTTCTCAGCGATCGCATCAATAAGTTCCGGCTTAGGAATACCAAGGTAAATGGGAGGCATATCCCACTTTGTCTTATGAAATGCCTCCTCCAGCTGACCCATGTACTCTGCTGCTTCTTCATCGTTCGGTACGTGTGTTATCCACATGAGCTATGCGGAGGCCGCTGCGAAAGGGTATTCCCCCCTCTAAACGCGCAGCCTGTTTAGAAGTCACAGTCCTCGGCATGACA
>CAVZDG010000011.1:0-403345 GCA_963773965.1 uncultured Acidobacteriaceae bacterium | reverse complement strand
CTTGTCCATGTATTTCAGAAAGGCTTTGGGCGAGCGGGTGAACTCCAGGACCCGATCGAAATCGGGCTGATGCTTTCTCATCAGCTCGAGGGCCGGTGGGTTCAGCAGGAGTTCGAACGGTTGGATATGGACGTGGCAGTCGGTGATCAAGGAACTTGCCTGGGTCTTGTCTGGTATCGTGAGCGGTTGCAGTATCCGGTCACGCGGATCCTGCCTGGTCCAGCATCTACGGTTGCGGAAGCCAAGTGCAGAAGGGGCATGGGAGAAATGGTTCTCATGCCCCCGAACTTATCGCGGCCATTCGCTCCCGGTCTTGGGATGTAAGCGGAATTGCCTCCTCAAGCCGCTACGCCCTTTGTGATCTTGTGGCAGGTCGAGGTCTCCACGTCGAAGGCGTGCACCGAGGGCTTGCTATGCACCAGATGCTGAATCAGCTCGCTGACCTTGGCGTAATCCGCATGGGTGTAACGTTCGGCGTCCTCTTTCGTTTTCCAGAAGCTGAGCGCCAGGATGCCTTCGGCATCCGACACGAGGACGATTTCATCCACAAATCCAGTCTTCGACTTCAACGTAGACAGTATCTTCTCATGCAGTGTGCCACAAACCTCTTTGGCTTTTCCGGGCTTCGTTTTGACTTCGACAACGCGAACAAACATGGCAGAATCTCCTTTCCATTAAGTTATGAAGGCCGCAAACCGCCGGTGAACAGCAACGGTTGGAAGCGGACGACCGGTGATTATACTAGAACTGGCCGGGTCGCTAGAGGTGGTTTCATAAATGCGTTTCGGCTCGGAGGGCACTTCCCTCAGGGGCTAAAGCCCACGTCATTATTGGCTCTGGGCGGCACGGCTAAAGCCGGGCCCTTCCCAGAACCGATTTATGAAACCAGTTCTAGGCTCTGCTCGGCACCGGTTGACGCGCTTCGTTCAACAGCACCAAAGTCATGTTGCTGCGCTTGCTGTCGCGCTCCGCTTGGATGGCCTCCAGGCGCGAGCGCCACGGCGTAAGATCGAAAGGCTGTTCGGCGGGTTTCGCGACGTAAGTGTCAATCAACTCGCGGTAGAAACGCACGATGCTTCCCACTAAGGGCACGGGATACTCACGCCCCTGGATCTTCAGGCAGTGGACGCCCAGGTCAATGAGCGGAGGGATATCGTCGAGGTAAAAGAAGGCGGCATTCTTGAGCGTGATAACCGGCTCCAGCAGCGCCTTGTCGTCGAGCAGTTCCCACTGTTCCATGCAGACGCGGTAATCCAGGCCGCCGCGGTTGGGGCTGCCGCGGAACAGGTCCTTGCCAAAATCGTCGGCGGTCCGCTCCATCCGAATATACGGCGACATCCAGCACTTGCCCAGGTAGGTGTAGCACTTGTTGGCATGAATCAGGATTTCGATGCCCACATCGATATCCGCATCCGCCTGGCGCGAAGTCAGTTCCCCCAGCGTGAGCTTGGTGTCGGCTACTACTTGTGAGACGCCGATCGAGCGATAGAACTTCACGTCTTCGTTGTTCAGGATGTTGGCGCCGATGCTGGCGTGCAGAACGAGATCAGGGAAACGGCGGTGCACCTGCGCGATAGCGCCCACGTCGGTCATGATCGCTCCGTCGATACCCCAACCTACGAACTTCTCCATCTTCTTTAGCAGCGCGGGGATTTCCGACGACTGCATGTTCGTGTTAATCGCAACGCGGATTTTGGCTCCGCCGGAGTGGGCGATCTTTATGGCTTCATGCAATTTCTCGTCGGAGAGTTCGTAGGCGTCACGCCGCCGGCTCCAGCCGCGCGCTCCCACGTAGATCGCATTGGCGCCGTTTTCCACGGCCGCCTTTACCATTTCCAGGTTTCCTGCAGGCGCTAATAGCTCCACCATCGCTCACCTCTAAAAAGACAAAAACTAAAGAACTCAGCAGGCCACGGCTGGTTGCGGGCGCTTGCCGACATACTCGGCGCCGGTGCGGCCGAAATAAAAACCGTTGCACAAACCCACAGCCGTGTGCTCGCGAATCGTATTCCACGCGGACTCGTCCACCGTCCCATCGCCGGCGGCGGCCCGCTCCAGCGCGGCGCGATAGATCTGGGCAATATTCAGACGGTACGCGGGCGTCTCATAGGCTGCCTCGATCCGGAACACAGTGTGTCCTGCCGCGATGAGGGCCGGCAAATGCTCGAGCATGCACACATCCTTGCCGCTCAGCACGCCCTTTCCCACCGACCGCATGGCCCAGTCGCCCTGCTTGAGGAACAAGTTTTTTTGGCATAGCGTCGGGCATTTCTCCGGCCAGTTCTTCTCATATTCCAGTAAGAAGCAGTAATCGGAAACGCCCAGTGGCATTTTGCCGTGAACCACCAGCTCCGCCGGCATACCGACACCGCTCGTTATCGCTCCCACTTCGTCGAGGCTGATCTCGTAGTTCGGCGTAAAGCGGACCGCACCGTACTCCTTCAACACCTCGGCTCCCGCATCGGTGTACACGTTGGCAAATCCGCCGATGTGCGCCGGCATTGCGGGAAACTGCTCATGAACCATGCGCAGTACGCCGAGGTTATGGACCTCGACCGCATCGGCGCCGGCCGCGGCTGCGGTCTCCAACGCTTTCTGCACCTTGGGCAGGACGTCATTCCGTGGCGCCGCGTATGAAGTCACGTAGGCACGCAGGCCCTGGCCCTTTACCAGCGCGATGCCTTCCTCGAGGTCGTCCAGGCGCTCCAGGAAGTTGTCCTCGAAGATGCGGCAGTAAATGTTGCCCAGGTAAACCGCGTCATAAGCGCTCAGGTCCGATTCGCGCAGGCTGCGCAGGTTAGAGATCGTCGTATTCAGTTCGAAAGTGCCCATTCAACGTCCTTGTACGGTCCACATCAGCGGCAGCACAGCCCGGTTCCCATTGGTCTTTTGTTCGGCCTTCAGATCGGCCTTCTGATCGGCCTTCTGACCACATTTCCAGGCATCCGCAGCCGAACGGTACGTCCCAATGATAGCACCCACCATCTCCGCCGGAAGGCTGCGGCCCTGGATCTTGATCACGTCCACGCCCGCATCGAGGAACGCCCCGAGTTCCGCCACCGGGCTAATCTGCCGGCTGGGAAACAACCGCCGGTCAGCCTCCACGCCATCTTTCAGCAGGCTCCACGGCTGCTGGCAGATGCGGAAACAACTGCCCACTCCGCCGCGTTTGACGCTGCCACCTAAACGTGGCGACCGGTAGCCCTGCTCCGCCGCGGCGAAGTTCAGGTAACTGGGCATCCAGCACTTTCCGAGCTGAATGAACTCTTGCACCATGTGCAGCATAACCTCGATCTGGATCGAGGCCTTCGCCTTCACAGCCGCGATTTCCTGCGGCTCAACGTACCCCGGCAGCACGACCGCCGTCGCGCCCAGGTCCTGGTAGAAGAGGGCGTCGCTCGTGTTCAGCGCACCGCAGCCGATGCTGGCGGTGATGGCCAATCCCGGCAGCTTCCGGCTGACCTCGCGCAGAAACCCGACGTCGTTCAGGATCACCGCATGCAGTCCCCAGTCCGCCAATTCGGCCAGTTGGCGCAGCATTTGCTGGCGCTGCCGCGGCTTGGGGATGATGTTGGCCGCAAGGTGTACCTTTTTCCCGAGGGCGTGAGCTAGCTCGATGCACAGTCGCAACTGCGTACGGTCAAATTCGCCGCGCGCGCCGCCACGGCTCCAACCTCTTAATCCCACGTACACCGCGTCCGCGCCCGCCTGAAACGCCTGCTTGGCCGCCTCGAGATTGCCGGCAGGAGCCAGCAGCATCGCACACCCCTTGGGCAAGGCCATGTTGGGCAGGTCCATGCCGCAGCCCTGCGCGGTGGAAAGTGGGCTGGCCTTCACAGGTCCGTAGCCCGGGATTGCACGTTCCATACCCAAGTTGGCTCCCAATTATTCCCTGAGTCTGTAAGCAATGTCACACCAAGGCGTGACGGCAAACAACGTACTCAAATCCTACAAGGGCCGTTGGGCACTTTCAAGCTGGCCCGACATCTACAGATGCCGCCTTCTTTTCGTCAGGTGACTGCAAGGAGACCATCAAATAATGGCCGGATCGACGCTTCAGCATGAAAGTTGCCGTTCAACTTTCACATACTCTGCCAAGTATCCTGTAATAGTAGATCATTCCGGATCACAACGCCTCAGGGAGCAGAACCCAGGTAGTGGGCTGTTTTGAATTCAGCGCTTGGTTCGAGTCGATTTGCCTAGAATCTCCGGTTTGAAAAGTGCTCCCCAGACAATCACTAATCCAAAAATGATTGCGAAAGGCGAAAACACCAATTCTCCAAACCAGTTCGTGTAAACCAGGTCTCTGTGAGACAGAATCGGGCGGAGACCCAACCCCAAGAGAACTAGGCCAGCAAGAGCAGCGATGCCGCGGTACAGCGGCTTCTTTGGTTCAAGATCAAACATGGTTGAGCAGCGAGGACTCTCACCTGCTTGTCCAATAATCCCACCAGTTCTTCCAAACTCCAAATGTGATCGGTGATTCCTGCTTCCATCGCGGGAGCCACTCCCAGCGTTTGGTGAACCCGGCAGAAAAACAGCCCACTACCAGAACCCCGGAGCAATGAGATCGTGCGCAAGCACCTTCGATCGGGAAAAGGTTACTGTGACGTTTCCGTGCTCAGCAACTTTGGCCCCTGCTTGATCTGAAAGCGTCCATCAACCGTCTCCCATATCCAACCGGAGTAGCCGTATCCCCCGACCGGCTTGGTGATAAATGCCCCGCCCCACGACTCCGCACGCCTCTGGTTATACGCGACCGTACCGAACTTCCCAAAGGTGTACGCGGGCACCGGATGGCAGTAATCGCAACCCAAAAGCTCCTTCGCCACTGCGGCCGCCTCGCTGCCGCCGTACACCGCCGCGCGTAATCCGTACTTGTGGTTCTGCGCGCGTGCCAGCACCTCGCCGGCGGTCTCGAAGCACGACGTGAAGGCCACCGGCGCGAAGACCTCCTCGCGCATGCCCAGCATGTTATCGGTGCAGTCCTTCACCACGGTGGGATAGACAAGGTTGCCTTCGATGCGACTACCTACCAGTACTTTGGCGCCCTTCTCCAAGGCATCGCCCATTTGCTCGTGGAGTCGCCGCACCGCTACCGTGCTCGCAACTGGCCCGATGTCGGTCTTCTCGTCCGCCGGATCGCCCACTACCAAGCGGCGCACACGTTCGACAAAGCGCTCCAGGAACTCCCGATAGATGCTGGCTTGGATGAAGATGCGCTTGGGCGCGGTGCACGTCTGGCCCGAGTACATGAACTTCGATGCCATCAGGTCGTCAAGCGCCAAGTCCAGGTCGGCATCGGCGAATACGATGAATGGGTCCTGCCCCGGCCCCTCAAATACGAGCTTCTTGCCCGCCGCGCGAAATGCTTCTTCGTAGGGCAGGATGTTCTCGTCGAATCCGAATGCCACCGCCGCGGTCACTTCGGGATCTGTGAGCGAGTCCTCAAGCAAGCTCTTGCCGGTCCCGCCATAGAACGCGACTGCATCGCCGAAGATCGGCCGGTAGAGATCTTTCGTCAACTCCATGATGCGCTGCCCCTTCGACGAAAACTTCACGGTCAGCCGGTTGCCGACGATATAGATCGAGGTAATCGCAGTATTGAGCCATGCGCTGCCGTTGTACGACAGCATCAGATTGACACGCGCCCTGGGACGCAGCGGCAAGCGGTCTCGCAAAAATACCGCATCCGCATACATTCTGAGCCGATCGATGGTGGTATCCACCTCGCGCGTGCTGTCCTTGACCGTAAATCGCAGGTCGCGCACGGCGCAATCGACCACTTCGTCATGGTGCTTTTCGAGCGCACAGGCAAGCGCCAGCACACGCTCATAGCGCTCCTCGAATGACATAAGGACTCAACCCCCTTGCCAGGGACATAAAACTTCGGCGCTGGCTGTAATGTACACCGGAATTTCCTTTTTGATCTCAAAGACGGCAGCCGTTGTACACCCGTTTCGCCTGCTCGAGACGTTGTGAAACGATTCTCAACGGTTCCTGCACGAGCTGCATAGTAAGTAGCCGGTTCAACTTGGGCAGCCAAGTCATATATCGAACCGCTCAGTTTGCGGTGTCCTGGGCACCTCAGGTTGCAGGCTTCGCTCAGCTGGAGAGTCCGTGAATCGCTCACCAGGCCAAAGATCCGAATTGCGTGTCAACCCGCGCGGTCGTTGTGGAGCCGTTCCGCCAAACGTCCGACCGCAAGGAGGATGCCATGCAGAAGAGCTTGTGGGCGGGGTGGACATCCCGGAATATAAACATCCACCGGAAGTACCTTGTCGACGCTCCCCAAAGACGCGTAGTTCACGCCGAAGATGCCGCCACTGATTCCGCAAGCGCCAACCGCGACGACTACTTTGGGTTCCGCCATCGCCCCATGCGTCTTTAACAACGCAAGTTCCATGTTCCGCGTGACAGGACCGGTGACCAGGAGCATGTCGGCATGACGAGGAGAGGCGACGAAGTGGATTCCGAAGCGTTCGATGTCGTGGACCGGGTTGTTCAGCGCGACAATCTCCAGTTCGCATCCGTTGCATGATCCCGCATCGACCTCACGGATGGCGAGAGACCGTCCCAGAATTTTCTGGATGGTTTCGCGCGCTTTCTGCCCAAGGCGCTCGACGTCCGTTTCGGCATTCACCAACCGGCGATCGACTTTGCGCAACGTGCGGTGCGTGCGGTCGGCATTAAGCGTGTAGTCCGCGGTAAGAACCAAGCTGCGGCGGTCCGGCGTCGCCAGTTCAAATTCCTGGGTGATGTACACCGCCTGGTCGGACGACGCCTCCGCGCACAAGCCGCAGAAGACGCAGAGACCGTAATCGACGGTGACTTTCCGGGAATCACCTTTGTCGGAGAAGGAAATGGCCCCGGTTGGACACACCTCGGCAGCAGGTCGCGCATCCTTCCATTTGTCGAAGTCGAAGCTCGGACGTCCGCGAAAGCGCTCGGAGATCTTAGCGGGCTCGGCCGGATAGTTTACGGTTACGATTCCCGTGCTGACCGTCTTTTGAAGAATCTTGAACATAATCGTTACTTGCCGGGCTTACCGGTCCGTCCCCGAGTAGGAAAGATTGAAACTCTTGTTGATCACCGGAAAATCCGCAATGATGTTTCCCTGGACCGCTTCTACCAGCGCTGGCCAGTTGTTGAGTGAGGGGTCTTTGATCTTGCAACGTTCGAGATGATTGTCAGGCCCCGTACGAATCCAATGGATGATTTCCCCACGCCATCCTTCAACGGCGCTCAGCGCACAGCGGTCTGGCGGGATGGCAGGCACGGGCACGCGGAACTCCGGCTGAAGACCATCCGCCATAGAGTTCCGGAGGATGCCAATGGATTCGTTCACCTCATCGATGCGGACTTGCATCCGGTGCCAAACGTCTCCGGCCTGGTAAACCGGGACACGGAATGGGTAGCGAGAATACGCGGCGTAAGGGTGATCGCGGCGCACGTCCAGATCGACCCCTGAGGCGCGTCCTCCCACGCCCACAATGCCCAGATCCCGTGCCTTGTCGGGCCGCAAGACTCCGGTATGTTCCAGGCGATCGCGGACGGATTCGGACCTATCAATCAGACTGATCAAGTCCTGAAATTCGTGCGCGAAAGAGTCCAGTGTGATGCGGAGCGCATCCAGTTGCGCCTGGTCCCAGCCCCGGCGGACTCCGCCGACGCAGACCATACCGCGCAAGAGGCGGCTGCCCGTCATTTGCTCGCTGAGAGTGACCAACGTCTCCTTCAGGCGGCTGGCGTGGGCATTTGCTATGACAAAGCCGACGTCGGTCGCAATGGCCCCGATGTCGGCGACATGATTGCAGAGACGTTCCAGTTCCAACAGGATGGTCCGCATTACCAGACCGTGCAGCGGCACTTCAATGCCGGCCGCGCGCTCGATGGCCTGACAGAAAGCTGTGCCGTGGGAGAAACTTGAATCGCCAGAAATGCTTTCCGCCAGGAAAACGGCTTTGTGTATGGGCAGCTTCTCAAAGAGTTTTTCGGTGCCCTTATGGGCATAGAACATTCGCAGCTGCAAATAGAGGATGGGTTCTCCTGCCACCGCGAAATTGAAGTGTCCCGGCTCGATGATTCCGGCATGGACCGGGCCTACAGGCACCTGAAACACGCCTTCACCCAACGCAGGACGGTAGATGTGGCGTTCTCCTGCGAAGGGCGGTAACACGGTTTCGATAGGGAAGTCCTTGCGCAAGGGATAAACGTCGGGCCAATTGTCATGCAAGGCGACCCGGCGGGGATTCGGGTGTCCAACGGCCTCCAGACCAAACCAATCCTGGATTTCGCGCTCTTGCCAGTTCACCGCGGGTAGTTCGGCAGAGAGCGATGGAAACTCAAGACTGTCGGGCCGCACGGGCGCTTGTACGATCAAATACTGAGCGTTACCCTTCTGTTCGAAAACATAGTAGTTGAAGAAAACGCCTTCTGCCGAGCGGCGGTCTTCGGCGAACACCGTAACCAGCCTGGCCCCGAACTCGCCACGCAGATGTTCTGTGATGGGCCGAATGTCGGCATCGGCGAGAAGAATATAGACTTCATCCACGCGGTCGGCCCGCACTGACTGAACCTGCTGGCCGAGCTTCTGCCGAAGAGCTTCGAACATTGCGATTGCGGATGTTGCCGCGGACATTGATTGCGTCATCATCCACCCACCACGATGCCCACTGCACCCTGAATCAGCCTAAACAATGGAGCGGGTATCCAGAAGCCCATCACGACAACCACCACAGCCAAACCCGCGACGGAGTACTTTTTCCAGCCGCAGACGCCGGCCCGAGGAAGACCCGGGTTCTCGCCCAGCACCAGACCGGTGATGTGTACCAGGAAGCCGGAAAAAACGAGCATGAGAAAGGAGACGAAAAAAACCGCCAGCACAAAATGGCCTCCGCTGAATCCTGCCCGCAGAATGGTGAACTCACTCTGGAAAAAGCTGAAGGGAGGCGAGCCGGTGACCGCGAGCGTCACCATGAGGAATGCGGCGCCGGTCAATGGCATCGAATGGATCAATCCCCCCTTCGCCTTCCGGAACAGATCGGTGTTCAAATGTTGCTGGACATTTCCGGCACAGAAGAAGAGCAAGGGCTTGGTCACCGAATGAAATGTCATGTGCAGAAACATGCCCAGGATACCCAGAGGCCCTCCGAAGCCGAGTGCCAACACCATGATCCCGCTGTGGTCAATGCTCGAATAGGCCAGCAGTCGCCGGAAATTCTTCTGCACAAGGATGAAGGGGACGGCCACTCCCATGGAGAGCAGCCCGAACAGAATCAGGAACCGCGAACCAAACTGGGGGCCCAGGCATTTCGAACTCAGAATGTAGAACCGCACCAGACCGTAGAGAGCGCAGTTGAGCACGCCGGTGGCGAGCATCGCCGCTCCCGGGATGGGCGCCTCACTATAGGCCTCGGGCTTCCAGGTATGCATGGGAGCGATGCCGGCCTTCGTTCCATACCCGAGAAGAATAAGGATGAAGGCCAGCCGCATGGTCGGCTTGTCAAACTGGGCGGCGTTTCTCGCGAGGACGGACCAGTTCAGACCCGCAAGCGTGTCCGTACCGAGGGCCCCATAGGCGGAATAGTAGGTCAGAATCGTACCGAACAACGCCAGAGAGAGGCCAACGCTCCCGATGATGGCATACTTCCATGCCGCCTCAAGCGAGGTTTCGCGCCCATAAAACATGACCAGGAACACCGACGCCAGGGTGGTTCCCTCAACCGCCACCCAGAGAATTCCGAGGTTGTTGGCGAGCGCGACCAGCATCATAGCGAAAACCAGGAGAGGCATAAGGGCGTAGTACTCGCGCAGCTTATCGACGGCAAACCGGCCGCCCACTTCCTCGGCCTCTTGCAGAACTCGGCTGCGCTCCTCGTGACGAAAATAGCCGACCGCATAGATGGAACAGACCAGAGACACAAAAGCTGACAAGAGCACCACCAACGCACTAAGAGCGTCGGCGTAAAAGAACCCATCCCAGAGTGAAACCGGGCCGCTGCGAAGTACCTGGTCAACTAACACGGCGGCCAGACCAAGCAGAATGGCGAAGGCGGCAAGATTGACCACCTCGAGCATGCGCCGTCTTCGAAGGAAGAAGGCCAAAGGGCTGGCGGCCAGAGGAACAATAAGGAGTACGAGCAGAATCATAGGTTCGCTTACTCCCTCAACTTCCGCAGCTTGCTGACATCCATGGAGTCGAAGGTCTCACCGATACGGAAAACAAGAATGCCGAGGACCATGACCGCGACCAGAACATCAAAAAAGATGCCAATCTCAACCACTAATGGCATTCCATAGGTCAATGAAATGGCGGCTAGAAAGAGGCCGTTTTCCAGCGAAAGCAGTGCCAGGACCTGGGTCAATGCCTTGCGACGGTTCACCATGGTAAAAAAGCCGATCAGGAAAAGCGCGATGGCGACAGCGAGCGTGTTATGTCCAAGCGCCGCCCGGGCAGAGGTCTCTTCCGGATGGTAGAAAGACTCCGCGACCACGTAGCCCAAGAGAGTCAGGCAGCCTGCGATGAGGATCGAGAGGGGAACGTTGATCAGGGGGTCGATCTCGCGGCGTATGCCGATTCTCTCCACCAGTCGCTCCAGCAACCGGGGAAGCAGTCCTGCTTTCAAGACGATCGTGAGCAGAGCAGCGATATAGATGTGGCTGGCCTGGTTGAAGTAGGCGATGACGGCTGCAATCGATCCCAAGAGAAACGATTGCACCGCGAAGATGCGAATGCTTGAAACGATCCGGCGCTGTCCGACCGCGGCGATCTGCAGCACCAGGACCAGCGCCGCCATCAGGGTGATGATTCTGTTGCCAAGCTCCGGGTTGGGGGCAAAAGGCATAGGCAGACTCAGAACAGGAACGTTGAAATGAGCGCGAGCGCTCCGAGAATGAAAGCAACCATCAGCAATTCCGGTACTCGAAACAGGCGCAACTTCGCGTTGGTAGTTTCAACCAGGACAACAAGGCATGCGAGCAAAAGTAACTTCGCAAGATAGAAAACCAGGCCTAACCCGACGGTTCGGACCGTCCAGTCAGAACTCAAACCGAACGGGAAGAAGGTATTGACCAGCAGCGTCATGAGCACCAGTTGCTTGATGGAAGAACCCCATTCGATCAAAGCGAGATACGGTCCCGAGTATTCGAGGATCATGGCTTCGTGGATCATGGTCAATTCGAGGTGGGTTGCCGGGTTGTCGACCGGAATGCGGCCAGTCTCGGCAATCAGGACAATAAAGAGCGCCGCAAATGCCAGCATCTGCGACGGCGCCAGAAACCTCCAGCTCTGGGTCACGGCGATTCTTGCCATTTCGCTCAGGTTGGTGGAGTTCGCTCCCAGGGCTACCGTGAAAATCGCCAGCATCATGGCGGGTTCGGCGATTGCGGAAATCGTCATTTCCCGGCTGCTGCCCAGACCACCGAACGAGCTTCCGGTGTCGAGTCCGCCAAGGGCAAGAAAGAAGCGGCCAAGCGCCAAAAGATAAACTACCGCGAGCACACCGCCGAACAGGCTGAGAGGGGCACGGGTCGTAGTCATGGGAATCATGAGTCCGACCAGTGTGGCTGTCCCAAAGACCATGTACGGGGCCGCAGAGAAAATCCACGACGCCGTCTCTGGAATCACCATTCCCTTGCGCAACAACTTGAGGATGTCCCGGTAGGATTGCAGGATGCCGGGCCCGCAGCGGGTCTGAAGTCTGGCCTTCAGGGTCTTGATCATGCCGCTGAGCAAGGGAGCAACCAGTAATAACAACACTAACTGCAGAGCCGAGTTGGTGAGCATTTCAGTCACTTGCGCACCCCGAACAGTAAAAGCAAGACAAGGGTTACAAAAATGTAAGCCAGGTAGGCATGAATGCTTCCCGCCTGAATGGTGCGCATTCTGCTGGAAAACCGGAAGATGAACTCTTGCAGAGGAGCATAGAGCCGCTTCTCGAACGTGGGCTCGATTCCACTCTCGAAGCGGATCTCTTTGGGAAAATACGGCGAGACATCGAAGACCGCCTGAATCTCGCGGCGCGGCTTGTACAAGACGGAAAAGATCATCCGCAATGCTTTGGAGAATGCGGTGGCGGTATATTCATTTTCGGCCGAGAGTCCAGACAAGCCGCAGTCCCACACCGGTCCGCGCTTGCGCCCGAACCTCTTCACCCCGATGGCCACCAGGAGAGCCGCCGGGAGCATCAAAACCACTAGTCCAACAGCGATGACCACGGGCGATACCGTTCCACTGGTACGCATGCCTGCGGAGAGTACCAGCCCATGACCGGTCACCAGATGGGCGGAAACTTGCTATCCGAGCAACTGCTCAGTCATCGCGTCAAATACCGGGAGAAACCAGGTCACACCTAAGCCCAGGGCGGCGCAAGCCAGCGTCAGCCAGCCCATGCCCATCAGCATGGTGCGGGGCGCCTCGTGCGCATTCCGGGATTCGGCGCCACGCGGCAGCGCCAGGAACGTAATCGCGAAAGCCTTCACGAAGCAAGCTGCAGCCAGTGCCCCGGTCAACGCCAGCATCGAACCAGCGAGCGGAAACAGGATTCGCGTCAAGCCGGGGATCGCGCCGAATCCGGCCAAGAGCGTCTGGTAGGTCAGCCACTCGCTGACAAATCCGTTCAGCGGGGGAAGGCCGGAGATGGCGATGGCGCCCATCAGGAAACAGAACGCGGTCACCGGCATGGGACGGATGAGGCCGCCCATTTCTTCCATGTTGCGCGTCCCCGTGGAATGCAGCACCGACCCAGCCCCCAGGAACAGAAGACTCTTGAAGATCGCATGATTCAGAGTGTGGAACATGGCTGCGACCAGGGCCACGGCAGCCAGCATCGGATGTCCCGCAACCCGGAAAATCAAAGCCGCGCCCAGGCCCATAAGAATGATCCCGATATTCTCGATGCTGTGGTAGGCCAGGAGCCGTTTGAGATCGTGCTCCATCAAGGCGTACAACACGCCCAGAACGGCGGAGACGACCCCGACGATGAGAACCAGCAAGCCGGCCCAGGACGGCACTCCTCCCAGCGAATCCAGGAAAATGCGGGTCATGCCGTAGATTCCGGTTTTGATCACGATCCCGGAAAGCAGGGCCGAGACATTGCTCGGCGCGACCGGGTGTGCCGCGGGCAGCCAGATATGGAAGGGGATGACACCCGCTTTAATGCCGAATCCCAGGAAGAACAGAACAAACGCAGCGGTCTGCTGGCTGCTGGACAATTGCATGGCGGCTTTATGGAAACTGGCGAACTCAGCGCTGCCGCTGGCGTTGATCAATAGAGCGAAACCGAGGAGCAGGCACCCGGCGTCGATATGCGCCATGATGACGTAGAGCAACCCCGCTCGTCTGGTCTCCCGGTCCTCGTGGTAGAACGTCACCAACCCGTAAGCGGCAAGCGCCATCACTTCCCACGCAATCAGGAAGAGGAAAGCATTCGCAGCGGTAAAGGCAATCGTCAAGCTGAGAAGCAATAGGTGGAACAAGAAACCGAAGAAGCCGATGTTCCTCTTGCCCTCGAGTTCTTTGAGGTAGCCGAATGAGTAGATGGAGACCGCGACTACGGGGATCGCGAGGGCCAGATTAAAGAAGCCGGCCAGGGCATCGTAGGAGAAGCTGTAGGCAAAGAGCGGAATTCCGGAGGGGACCGACCACGCAACCGGCGTGCCTCGAAGGATGCCGGGAACGGCAGCGAGCCCTCCTAAGGCAGCACCCGCCAAGGCGGCGATGCAGCAGATGTATCGAGCCAGCGCCGGTTTCCGCCAGCACGCGAGAGAAGCGAAAGCGCCGGTCAAATAGGCGGCAACACTAAGGGCAAAGATCATGCCCAGTGGAAGCATGTTCATTAGACTTCTTCACCTTGGCCCGAAAAAAGAAACTCTCTGGTAGCTTACTTCAACGAATTCCGCTCCGAATATCACAGCAGGCTTCCTAACTCTTCCGGTTCGATTCCGGCGTCGCGCATGATACTCCGCAACAGTTTCGGGTGGAGAATCTTCTGGGCAAGAATGGCGGCTTGGCACGGTCACACGTTTCCCGGCCGCATTCTTGTAAATTTTGTGGCTTCCGCTCTGCCGAGCTAACAGAAACCCCTTCTTTTCGAGCGCGGCGATAATTTCGCGTGCGGTAACCCGTGGTAGCCCTGGCATCAGACTGAGACTTCAACGGTGGACAGGCTGAAGGATTTCGGTTCGGCGAGTTCGTCGTGGTCTACGCGCCGGTCTTCGAGGTGCAACCGGATCGCATCCTTGATGTTGCTCAAAGCGTCATCGTAGGTGTCTCCCTGGCTGTAGCAGCCCTGGAGCGGAGGGCAGGAGACGTAGAAGGCCTCCGCATCGCGTTCGATGATAATCGGCAGCGTGTAGTGCTTCATTGGGATATTGTACTGCGAGAAGCAATGCCAGCGGGCCACCGAATTGGACAATTAAACTCCGATTGATTGTGTATCGGCGAGGCGTTACCATGGCGCAAGATGAAGAAAATCATACAAGTTCACATTTTCAAAGGCGAGAGTCATTTCGTCGCCGAGTGCCTCGACTTGCCCGTCGTTACTCAAGGAAAAACGCTGGACGAACTCGCGCAGAACTTGAGGGAAGCGATCGCTCTCCAGTTGGAAGGTGAAAACCTCGCCGACTTTGACCTGGCTGACAATCCTTCCATCTTGGCGAGCTTTGAACTTGAGCCGCTGGCGCATGCCGAAGCTTAAGGTCCTCTCCGGTGCGGAGGTCGTCAGAATTTTGTTTCGGCAAAAGGAAAACGAGGATGCCCCGCTCCTTGCGTTCTTTGCAAGGGGCGGGTGTGAGCGCCATGACATCTTCCGCGGGGCATTCACATTCACACTTTCCACATGACCAGAGGTCTCAAGCGGTATTACGGGACTGACGATGCGCACTTCATCACCTGCAGTTGTTATCAACGAAAACCTTGGCTGGACACTCCCTCGCGTCGCGATCTGTTCTTAACCATCCTGGAGCAAGTGCGCCTCCGTTGCCGATTCGTGGTGATGGGCTACGTCGTCATGCCGGAGCATTTTCATCTCCTGATGAGCGAACCGCAGGAAGGAGATCCGTCAAGAGCGATGCAGTTGGTGAAGCAGCTTTACGCGCAACGGGTCTTGCCGCGAATGCCGAGCAAAAATGAGGGATTGCCTTCAGTTCGCGTTCCGAGGCATGTCTGGCAGGCGCGCTTCTACGATTTCAACGTCTGGACGGAACACAAGCGCGTCGAGAAGCTGCGCTACATGCATCGCAATCCGGTGGCACGCGGACTGGTCGAGAGACCGGAGCAGTGGGTTTGGAGCAGTTTCCGGGACTACTTATATGGGCAAAATGGGAAAGTTCGCGTGAATGACACCGATCTGATGAAGATGCGGACAAAACCTCCGGCGGCGTGATTGGCGCCAGCACCCGCCCCTTGCACAGAACGCAAGGAGCGGGGCACCCCAGGTTCTGTTACTGGAACAGGAGGACAGATGCGGAGAAGGCTGGGCCACCCGCCAAGATCATTTCAGTCGCTATTGACCGCGCCTGTGCGAGACCCAGCACCGGTTGTCATTGGTTTGGGCACAAAAATTGACGGCGGGTAGGCCACCCGCCAAATCGAACAGTTAGGTGCCCCTTCGCGGCTTTTCGAGACGGGAGGGTGGCAGCCTGATCGCGCTATGGGGACTCGCCTTTCGCGCCGCGCGGCTGTCCCTACGCGGGCTTGGGCGGGCGAGGGCGCCCGCCCTACACAACCTACAGCAGGCTCATCTTAGCCAAAAATTCGCTGTTTAACCCCGCCTTGGCCAGGCGTTCGATTAACAACTCCATGGCTTCGACCGGCGACCGCGGGTTCAGCACCTTGCGCAGCACCCAGATGCGCTGCAAATCTTCTTTCGGAATCGGCAGCTCTTCTTTACGCATAGACGAGTGTCTTGCTGGAATCGACGGCCTGGCGGAAATAGGGGTTTTGAATGGCGGAGGCAACTACCAGATCCACCGGGCGCTGAAACAGCGCTTGCAGATCTTCCAGGAGTCCGAAGTAGGCATCGGCGTATTGATCGAGGTCCAACTCCTGGAAACTCACGATAAAGTCCAGATCGCTGTGCGCGGGATCGAAGTCCGGCCGGACGGCAGACCCGAAAAGCTCGATGCGATGAACCCGGCGGCGGCGGCACACGCGTTCCAGTTCCGGGCGCTTTTCCTCAATCAAGCGGTTCACGGCGTCCTCTGCTTGCCCCGGCTTGGACGGGGCAGAGCCCCGTCACCACACAATCCTGCAATCTTACAACTGGCTCATCTTGGCCAGGAATTCGCTGTTCGACTGCGCCTTGGCCAGGCGCTCAATCAGCAACTCCATGGCTTCGACCGGCGAGAGCGGGTTCAGCACCTTGCGAAGCACCCAGATGCGCTGCAAGTCTTCTTTCGGGATCAGCAGCTCTTCCTTGCGCGTGCCCGAGCGCTGGATATCAATTGCTGGGAAGGTCCGCTTATCTACCAGCTTGCGGTCGAGGATGATTTCCGAGTTACCCGTGCCCTTGAATTCTTCGAAGATCACGTCGTCCATGCGCGAGCCGGTGTCGATCAGCGCGGTGGCGATGATGGTGAGCGAGCCGCCTTCTTCGATGTTGCGCGCTGAACCGAAGAAGCGTTTCGGACGCTGCAACGCGTTCGAATCGACGCCGCCCGAGAGCACTTTGCCCGAGGGCGGAACGATGGTGTTGTAAGCGCGTGCCAGGCGCGTGATGGAATCGAGCAGGATGACCACATCGCGCTTGTGCTCGACTAATCTTTTAGCCTTTTCGATCACCATTTCCGCGACCTGCACGTGGCGGGCGGCGGGCTCGTCGAAGGTCGAGGAGATGACTTCGCCCTTGACCGAGCGCTGCATGTCGGTGACTTCTTCCGGGCGCTCGTCGATGAGGAGAACCATCAGCACGACTTCGGGATGGTTGGTGGTGATGGAATTCGCCACGTTCTGCAACAGCATGGTTTTGCCGGCGCGAGGCGGCGAGACGATGAGGCCGCGCTGTCCCTTGCCGAGCGGGGTGAGCAGGTCCATGACGCGGGCGCTGATATTCTCGCGCGTGGTTTCCAGCTTTAGCCGCTCCTGCGGATACAGTGGCGTCAGGTTGTCGAACAGGATCTTGTTGCGGGCCTCGTCGGGCGACTCGAAATTGACCGCCTCGATCTTGACCAGCGCGAAATATTTCTCGCCCTCATGGGGCGGGCGCACCTGGCCGCTGATCGTGTCGCCGGTTTTCAAGTCGAACTTGCGGATTTGCGATGGCGACACGTATATGTCGTCGGGGCCGGGCAGGTAGTTGTAGTCGGGCGAGCGCAGGAAGCCGTAGCCGTCAGGGAGGATCTCCAGCACACCCTCGGCGAAGATGTGTCCTTCTTTTTCACTTTGCGCCTGCAGGATCTTGAAGATGAGATCCTGTTTGCGGAGTCCGCTGGCGCCGGGCAGCTCCAAAGATCGGGCGATCTTGGTCAGCTCGGTAATGTTTTTTTCTTTCAGTTCGGCGATGGTCATATTTACCTACGTGGATGATTTTCTTCGGGAGGGATTCTCGTTTTCTCTCGCGGGGCTGGATTGCTTTGCCGCCGTGCGGGCACACGGCGGAGCTGCTAAGCAGCTCGCCGTTGTGCTTCGGCAAAGTTCTCGGGTTCGCTCAGGATGTCATGACGTTCCGCATCGGCGATCTTGTCAAACACGTCATTCATGGTTTCCTGAATGCGGGTGTTCGGCTTATGAAACCTGCGCGTTGCCTTGGAGGCAAGCTGGCAAAGCATATACCGGTTCCGCAAAGTATGTAGAGCGTCAAATACACGATCAGAACGCATTTTAGATCTTTCTCCTTCGATAGGAATAATTTAGGCCGCTAATCCCATCGTCCCCGTCGGGTGATGGTCGCCTACGGCTAGCCGAGCTGCAATTCGGGCTAGGTGCAAAGGGATTTGCCAGAATTACCCAGATAGATGCCCCGCCCAACCCGAAAGTTGCTCAATTCTTTAAGGAGTTGCCCCTACGCGGGCGGAGGTTCGTCGGGACCGCCAGAAACTGTTTTCCTGTCCTGAGAACAGCTAAGTATAACAAACCGCTGGGGAAGGTCAAGAAGAATTTGCAACCCGGCGGATAACCCTCCCGGCACCTACTTCAGAGCGCTGAGCCGCGCCGACAGGCGGGACTTGTAGCGCGAGGCCGTGTTTTCGTGCAGAACGCCCTTCTGGATTGCCTTGTCGAGCGCTGACACAGTTTGCCGGTAGGTCTCGCCGGCGGCGGCCTTGTCGCCTTTTTCCAGGCTCTCGCGCAGGCTCCGCAGAGCGGTGCGCAATTGCGAGCTGTTGGCCCGGTTGCGGGTGGTTCGCTTCTCTGTCTGACGGGCGCGTTTCATCGCCGAAAAATGATTCGCCATGAGGCTTGATTACCTTTGTTTGTCCTAGATTGCGCTAGGAGGATATCGGTGGGAACCGAAGCTGTATTCTACGGGAGCAAGTCGCGTCGGGTCAAATAGATATGAATTCGCTCGCAAGCCCGCTAGACCGTCTGAAGGTTCTCATCAACTCCTCCACCCCAATCGTGGTCATGGAGACGGTCGAGGAAATGCGCGCGCTCTCTCTGGTGCGGACGGCTTGCTCGGATCTGAGTTTAGCCGTCTTCGAATGGACCATCGCCGATGGCCTCGTCCGCTCCGGCAGCGGTGCCGCCGCTCCCCAACCGGTTCAGGCGCGTGGCACGACTCCGCAAGGCAACAGCGAAGCGGGCCGGTTGGCGCGAACGGTACTCTCGTCGGTTGGTTCCGATTCCGGCGTTAGCGCCAAGACTGCTATGTACAACACCGCCGACCCCGTGCAGGCGTTGGCGAACCTCGAGACCATGACCATCGAGGCCGTCTTCGTGCTCAAAGATTTCCATCGCCACATGGATAACCCGGTCGTGGTCCGCCGTCTGCGCGACGTGGGCCAGAAATTCTCCGCAAATCGTAGAACTCTGGTGCTAACCGCCCCCGCCATCGAGATGCCGCCCGAGCTAGCGAGCCTGGTGGAATTTCTAGATTTGCCGCTGCCCGACCGCGACCGCCTCCGCGAGATCATCCGTGAAACCTACACCCGCATGGCCGGTACCCACACCCTGAAACTTCAACTCGACGCCAACGGCGTGGACGCGATGGCCGGCAATTTGCGCGGCTTGACCGAAGAAGCCGCCGAGCGAGCCATCTCGCAAACGATAGTTGGACGCCTGGCGCTTTCGCCCGAGTGCGTTACGGATGTCCTAGACGCCAAGAAAGCTCTGCTGAAGCGCTCCGAGATGCTGGAGTTCGTAGACGCCACCGACAACATGGCAAGCGTCGGCGGCCTCGACAATCTGAAGCGCTGGCTGGAACAGCGCCGCGGCGCTTGGGACGACGGCGCCCTCAAGTTTGGCCTCGAGCCGCCGAAGGGCGTGATCATTCTGGGCGTCCAAGGCTGCGGCAAGAGTCTCTGCGCCAGAGCCGTAGCCGGAGAATGGAAACTGCCGCTGGTAAAGTTCGACACCGCCGCGGTCTACGACAAATTCATAGGCGAAACGGAGAAGCGAATCCAGAAGGTATTCCGGGTAGCCGAGGGCCTCGCCCCCTGCGTGTTGTGGATCGACGAACTGGAAAAAGTTTTCGCCGGAAGCGGCCCCGATTCCGCCCCGGCCGATGCAGGTGTTTCCTCGCGCCTGCTGGCGTCGTTTCTATCCTGGATGCAGGAGCGCAAGCCCGCCGTCTTCGTAGCCGCCACCTGCAACAACGTAACCGTGCTGCCGCCCGAGCTGATTCGCAAAGGCCGCTTCGACGAACTCTTCTTCGTAGACCTCCCCAGCGCAGCCGAGCGCAAACAAATCTTCGCGATTCAACTGACTAAGCGCAAGCGCAATCCTGCGGATTACGATCTGGATCGAGTAGCCGCCGCAGCCAAAGGATTTTCTGGAGCTGAAATCGAATCGGCAGTGCAAACCGCCCTCTACGCCGCGTTTAGTAGAGACGGGGCTTGCCCCGTCTCCCCCGCTGCGAGCAAACAGGACTTGAGCACCAAAGACCTGCTAACCGCGCTATCGTCCACTGTGCCGCTGTCGGTCACACGGGCTGAGGAGATTGCCCAGTTACGGGCGTGGGCCAAGGATCGCGCGGTGTGGGCATCGTTGCCGGAAGCAAAGAAAGAAGGCGTATAAGTCGTAGCGCCGGCGTCCACGCCGGCTGTCACGCGGAAAGACTCCTGCCCAGCTAAGCCCAGTTGTGAGTGCCAACGCCTGTTCTAGGCAGTTAGCGTATTCTACTCGCGGGAGCAACCTTAATGAGCAGCCCCGAACGGCGACTACGTTTCTTGCAGAGCGCCCAGATTGTCTTCATTGTGGTGTGTTATTTTGTTAAACGTATAGGAAGACTGGAAACACGTGACGCCATCTCTCCCGTTCAGTGGTGCATGATTGTGGCTGCGATCTGGTCTGCTATTTCGGGCTTCACCTTGCAGCGAAGGATCAATCGCGCCGAAGGTCGCTCTCAAAATCCGTCGAAAAAATCGACAATACTAGGCCGATGGAGGGTAGGGCACGCTGTGCGCCTCAGTAGCGCGACAGCAGTAGGCTTGTGGGGAATGCTTCTGTTCTACACTGGTGGTCCTGAGTGGCTCGCCAATGTTTTTCTTGGACTCGCAATGCTGCTCCTGCTCGTATGGAGACCGGGAGTTACTCCTGCCGAAGCGCAGCCGTAAACTCGGTTGCAATCCGTTTTCACTCGTAGATGTTGCAGAATCCCCATAGCGCTCACCACTTGCCTGTCAGCCGCCCCCTAAAGCGCGCCTGCCTGAAACTCTGGCTTCAGTCCGAGATCCCGGCCACCCGCTGCGCGTCGTCCCACTCCCTTTTCAGATCCAACTCTGTAATCCACTTTTCCAAATAGGAGTCATCCAACGCGTCCCATCGCACTCTCAAAATTGCCGCAACGTCCTCAATTTGCCTCCCTGACTGCGTCCGTTTGGCCCATTCGAGCTTGGAAATGACAGCGTCTTCCGCGGTCGTCATGAAAACAGCAACGCCATGCAACGTCACTCGCTGTCGACGACGGAATTCCTCCCGGCTGTAAGAGCGCGACTTGCGATTGACGAAGTCGATCTTCCAGCCGCTGGCTTGGTCGATCACATTGAACATGGATTGCCGCTGGTGGGCTTCGAGGGCTGAATCGAGATCGGCATAATACTCACTCACTGGCAAAGCCTCAATGAATGAGCGCAACTGTTTCGAACTCGCATGGATGACGAAGTCGATGTCCTGGGTAGAACGCGCCGCGCCGTGATACGCGCTGGCAAATGATCCCGAAAGCATGTAGGCAATCCCAGCTTGATCAAGGGTCGAGGTGATTCTCTGCAATACGTCCTGAATGCTCATCGGAGCCAGGGTGGTAACGGCGCGGGGAAGAACGCCCGCCGCAACAGCTCGCGCGCAATCTGCGCCTCCGTCCACTCCGGATGATCGCTCCGAATGCCTTCCCTCATCAATTCACGCACGAACATGCTCATCTCATATGCAAGGGTCATGCGCTGCTCTCCTGACATCGCGCGCAGAATTTCATCCTGCTTGGCCCGCGCCTCCGGACGCGTGTCCGTCATCGTCATGATGAAAATGTTAGCACGCTGCCTCAACACGCCGCCGCAAATTCGCGATGACGACCGCTGTTTAGGTTGTAGCGCCGGCATCTTGCCGGCTGTCCCGAGGGCGTCTCGCCCTCGGCGCGGCGGGCGAAGACGCCCGTCGGACAGCCGCCGGGACGGCGGCGCTACTAGGCTCACGTCCGCGCGAACATTTCGAGAAGCGTGGCCGAAACGTCCTGCGCGGCCTTCCCCGAGACCTTTCCTAGCATTCGCACCAAGCGCTGCCGGTCCACGGCACGGAGTTGGTCCAGGGCCACCTGCCCTCGTTTCCCCTGAAATCGTACTGCTACCCGCGTGGGGTACGGCCGGACGACCGTGGTCATGGGAGCGATGATGACGGTCCGCAGATGCTGGTTCATTTCATCGGGAGAGATGACCAAACAAGGACGGGTCTTCTGGATCTCAGCCCCCTGGGTGGGATCGAGCGTCACGAGCCAGACCTGATCCTGTTTTGGCGAGCTTTGTGGCGAAATCACCACCGCCATTCCTCACGGTCGAATGCATTCGATTCCGTGGTCTCCAGCATGAGTTCGTCGTGCGCGGCATGGCCTGAGGCGCGGAACGCATCGTCCCAGCCCTGGCGTGGCTGGCGTCCAGGGGAGATGATCAGGCAATCGTTTCTGACCCTCAACTCGACTGTCTCGCCCAACCCGCATTGCTCGATGAAGGGCTTGGGAATGCGGACACCACGGGAGTTGCCGATGCGAACCAGTTCGGTCTTCATGCCGGAAATACCTCTGTAATTACATTGTACCCACTTGAGGTCGCGTCGGCAAGCGCCTCCGAAAACCGCCTCGTAACCTATACTCGAACAGTGCGCGGGTCGAATTCATATCAATTTCAACGGAATAGCTGAGGTCCCAAGGCCAATGTCCGCTCGCATTCTCACCGCGCTGCTGGCATTGATCCTGGCCGCCAGGCTGCCCTTACACGCTCAAGATCAGCCCGCAAGCGCTGACGCCGCGGGACCGATCTCCACCGATCGCCCGGCAATTACGAATTCCAGCGTGGTCGTTCCGGCCGGCAGCTTTCAGGTGGAGAACGGCTTCCTTGAAACCGGCAGCCATGGCCAAAGCGTCTTAGACGTTCCGGAGAGTTTAGTGCGCTTCGGTCTCACAAAGAAGACGGAGTTGCGTTTCACCGCGCCGGACTATTTCCACAACCTGACAACCGGCAACGGCGTCGGCTCCGGGTTCGGCGACCTCGCTCTCGGAGTCAAACAGCAGCTTGGACCCGCGCACGGATTCGATGTCTCCGTGATCGCGTTCCTCAGTCTCCCGACCGGCGCCAACGGCGTGTCCAGCGGCGGGTACGATCCGGGATTGCAAGTGCCCTGGTCGCGCGCGCTGTCGGCCAACTGGACGGCGGCCGGAATGTTCTCGGTGTACTGGCCTACGCAGGGCCGCGTGCGAGACGTGACCGGAGAGTCCACGCTCCTTTTCGATCGGCAATTGACGAAACCGTGGGATGCATTTATCGAGTACGCAGGCGATTTCCCGGAAGTTGGGGGGGCCACGGCACTTGCTGCACTTCGGAACCGCACTAAAACTCGCAAAGCAGCACCAGATTGATTTCCATGTCGGGGTTGGCCTATCGTCGGCCGCCGTAGATCATCTCGTTGGGGTTGGGTATTCGTTTCGCTTCCAGGCGATCCCGAGCAGGTAGTGAACATCCGGGTAAGCCCAGTCGCCGGCAGAAGGTTTCCGCCCATTGACTCCTCCGCCCGCCCGCGCTACGCTTAATTCAAATGATGGCTGTCCGCGCCACGCGGGCGCGCGTTCCGGAACATTCCACCCTTACAGACAACTCTTGCGTGCAAAACCGGACACCCCAATCGATCGGGCACGAAACGACCATCCCAGCAGGGCCCCCAAGCTGCATGGAGGCAGCGGCATAACCCTGAATGAAAAAAAATATTAAACTCACCCCTGACATCGAGACCCTGTTCGGCACGCGGGACGAGAATCTTCACGTGCTCGAAGACGGCCTGAACATCAATATCGATCTGCGCTCGGATAGCATTGAACTGGAAGGCGCGCCGCGCGACGTGGCCCGCGCCGAACAATTGTTCGCCGACTATGAGCATCTGCGGCGCTCCGGCCACCAGTTCCTGAACGGCGACCTGGGCAGCATGTTGCGCGTGGTCGTCGGCGACCCGAACGTGACGCTGCGGGGGTTGGCCGAGGCCGGGCGCCAGCGTTCCTTTGGACGCCGCACCGTCCAGCCGAAAAGCCCCAATCAGCGTCGCTACCTCGAGGCCATCGAGAAGCATGACATGGTGTTTGCCATCGGCCCCGCCGGCACCGGCAAGACCTACCTGGCCGTGGCCATGGCGATCTCGGCCCTGCTGAACAAGCAGGTCAACCGCATCATTCTGGCGCGGCCGGCGGTGGAGGCGGGCGAACGTCTCGGTTTTCTGCCCGGCACGTTGCAGGAGAAGATCGATCCCTATCTGCGGCCCCTGTATGACGCGCTCTTCGACATGCTGGAGCCCGAGCGCGTCGAACGCTATCTGGAAAAAAACGTAATCGAGATTGCGCCCATCGCTTTCATGCGCGGACGCACGCTGAACGATTCGTTCGTGATCCTGGACGAGGCGCAGAACACCACCTCAGAGCAGATGAAGATGTTCGTCACCCGCCTGGGATTTAATTCCAAGGCGGTGATCACCGGCGACGTCACGCAAATCGACTTGCCCACCGCGCGCCGCAGCGGCTTGATCGAAGCGGCCGAAATTCTGCAAGGCGTGAACGGCCTCGCCTTCGTGCACTTCGACGAAAGCGACGTGGTGCGTCATCACCTGGTGCAGCGGATCATTCGCGCCTACGACGAGCACAAAGTGCGGCTGGCCGAGCAGCAGTTGCCGCTGCTCGAAACGAAACCGACTCCGCCGCAGGCGAATATTGCCGAAGCTTCTCCGCGGCCGGCGCCTTTACCCGGGCCGTCCGAAGAGCCGCACCTGCGCAATTAAGCAGATTCGTGTGGCGCGGACGCCCTCGTCCGCGAAAAGCCGGAGCAAATTCAAGGGCCGCGGACGAGGGCGTCCGCGCCACACGGGTTGCGTTGATTTATGTACCGTGGTACATTTGTACCATGATCAATCAATCGCAGCTCCTCATCGAACGCGTCCAGACCGGCGTCCGCATGGAAAAACGCCTCCTCAAAGTGCTCAAGGGCTTCGCCGAATATCACGACATGTCCCTGGGCGACCTGCTCGAAGGCATCGTGCTCCACGCCTTCGACGGCAAGACTCCGTTCAAATCCGCATCGCTCCAGCGCATTCGCGACCTCAAAAAGTTCTACGCCCTCGATCTCGACTCCAGCGCCAGCCACCGTCTCACCGAAATCAAGCGGCGCTCGGGGAACAAAACCGCCTCGGAGAAGAAAAAATGACCCAGGACCGTTGGCCTGCGGCGTTGCGCGTCTTGCCGTGGGTGCTGGGTCTGGGCCTGTGATTTGCCAGGCATCCTGACACGTGAGAGCTGAAACCTCACACCTGACATGTTCACTTGTCCTTGAAGCCGGGCCACTTCGGCGTTAGTATTCGGTTTCGTTCTTATCGCGATTGCTTCGAGGCCTCATGCCGCAAAATTACGTTCCCATCTTCATCTTCCTCGCCGTGGTCGGCATCCTGATCCCGGTCACGCTGCTGGTAGCCAGAATCATCCGCACGCAAAGTCCTAACCGCGTGAAATTGATGCCTTACGAATGCGGCATCGATCCCTACGACAGCGCGCGCGGGCGATACACGGTGCGCTTTTACATCATCGCCATCATGTTCGTGATCTTTGACGTGGAAACGATTTTCCTGTTTCCCTGGGCGGTGAAGTTCAGGGCGCTCGGCGTCTTCGGGCTGATCGAAATGCTGGTATTTCTCGGCATCCTGATCGTCGGCTACATATGGATCTGGAAGAAGGGCGCGCTCGAATGGGTATAACTCCGGGCAGTCCCCGTCCGGCCGCTTCCGATGAGACCTTCAGCGCGAGCCGCTGGACCAGGGGAAACCTGTGGTTTCCGACCCGCATCGTGGTCAGCCCGCTGCGCGTGAGCCGCGTGAAGAAGCGTCTGTTCGGCAGCAACGAGGAAAGCATTTCGATTTCCCAGGTAGCTTCGGTGAAGATTTCGACGGGAGTGCTTTGGTCGGACATTCTGATTGAGTCCACGGGAGGCACCGATCCGATCACCAGTCACGGCCATCGCAAAGCCGACGCGTTGCGTATCCGCGATTTGGTCGAAGGCTTTCAGGCGGCCCGGCGCTAGTGGCGGTGCCTGTAGAGACGGGGCTTGCCCCGTCTGCGGAGACGCGGCAAGCCGCGTCTCTACGGGAAAAGGTCAACGCGATTGCGGGGTTTGTGATGACTGGCATTGACGGTGACGCGACCAGATGTTAAAAGTGAAAGTTTCCTAATACTTACGCGGCTGTTTTACCGATAGACCCTAGCATGGCCGAGGAAGTCAAAACGCCTGGCCCACCGCCGCCGGAAGGTGAGAAGAAGGCGGCGGCGGAAAAACCCGCAGCAGCGGCGGCGGCCGCGCCTGCGAAGCCTGCTGCTCCGGCCGCCAAGCCCGCGGCTCCCGCCAAGCCCGCTGGCCCCGTCCCGCTGCCGTGGACCTCGCCGCTGGTTGAAAAATACCGCAGCCAGTACGGCTCGGGCCTCGACGCGCAGACTTATCTTGGACAGAACTACCTGAGCGTTGACCGCTCGCTGATCCCCGACCTTCTGCGCCTGCTGCGCGACGAGGAACAATTCGACTATTGCGTCGATATCACCGCCGTGCACTATCCGAAGCGCGAAAAGCAGTTCGACGTCGTGTGGATCCTCTATTCTTTCCCGCGCAACGAGCGGGTGCGGGTGAAGACGCAGATCGCCGACGGCGCTTCGCTCCCGTCCAGCATCTCGATCTGGCCGACGGCGAACTGGCTGGAGCGCGAAGTCTATGACATGTTCGGGATCAGGTTCGACGGCCATCCCGATCTGAAACGCATTCTGCTGCCCGACGGCTGGAAGGGCTACCCGTTGCGAAAAGACTATGGCATCCTGCAGCAAGACAAAGAATGGGTGCAGATCAATCTCGGAATCGAGAGCGGACAATGAGCGACCGCACGAACGAAGTCTCGAGCCGCGCGCTTTCCAACCTCGATCTCGAAACTCCCGAGAAGCCGTATCTCGATTCGAACGAACTCATCATCAACATGGGGCCGCAGCATCCGGCGACGCACGGCGTGCTGCGCGTCATCCTGAAGTTGGACGGCGAAAAAGTTCTCGGCACCGAGTGCGTCATCGGATACCTGCACCGCGGCGTGGAAAAAATCGCCGAGAACCGCACCTACACGATGTTCAATCCCTACGTCGATCGCATGGATTACGTCGCCGCCGTCTCGAACGGCCTCGGCTACTGCGAAGCGGTCGAGAAGCTGATGAATGTCGAAGCGCCGCCGCGCGCGAAATATATTCGCGTGATCCTGACCGAACTGAACCGCATCGCCAGCCACCAGCTTTGGCTGGGCACGCACGCGCTCGATATCGGAGCCATGACGCCGCTGTTCTACACCTTCCGCGACCGGGAAGAGATCCTCAAGATTTTCGAAAAGTATTGCGGCGCGCGCCTGACCACGCATGCCTTTCGCATCGGCGGCTGCCAGTATGAGACGTACGCCGGCTTCGAAAAGGACGTAAAGAGTTTTCTGACGTTCTTCCCGCCGAAGATCGACGAATACGAAGCGCTGCTCACCACCAACCGCATCTGGCTGGAGCGCACCAAGCATGTCGGCGTGATCTCGGGCGCCGACTGCATCGCGCTCGGCGTAACCGGGCCGGTGCTGCGGGCCAGCGGCGTGAAGTGGGATCTGCGCAAAGCCCAGCCCTACGCGGCCTACTCGGAATTCGATTTCGAAATTCCGACCGGCGAAAACGGCGACACCTACGACCGATACATGGTCCGCATGATCGAAATGCGGCAGTCGCTGCGCATCATCGAGCAAGCGGTCAACGGCATCCCCGAAGGCCCGATCATGGGCAAAGTGCCCAAAGTGATCAAGCCGCCGGTGGGCGAAATCTATCATTCGATCGAAGCGCCGAAGGGCGAGCTCGGATACTTCATCGTCAGCGACGGCTCGACGCAGCCCTACCGCCTGCGCGTGCGCCCGCCGTCGTTCGTCAATTTGCAGGCGCTCGACCTCATGGTCCGCGGCATGCTGGTCGCCGACGTGGTCGCCGTCATCGGCACGCTTGACATCGTGCTCGGCGAGGTGGACCGCTGATGCCCAATTTCATCAGGTCGTATCTCGGCAGCACGGTGACGCCCGGCGAAGCGGGCAACCAGTTCTGGGCGCTGATGTATGTGCTCATCATTTTTGCGGGCGTGTCGGTGGCCGTGATTTGCATGAACTGGATTGAGCGCAAAGCGCTGGCGCACTTCCAGGTTCGCCTCGGCCCCATGCGCGTAGGACCGCACGGATTGCTGCAGCCCATCGCCGACGCGCTCAAGCTGATGCTCAAAGAAGACATCATCCCCGCTGAAGCCGACCAGTTCGTTTTCTGGGTCGCGCCGCTGATCGGCCTGCTCGCGGCGTTCACCGTCTATACCGTGATTCCGTTCGGCCCTTCGCAGGCGGTGAGCGACATGAACATCGGCATCTTATTTATGCTCGGTGTCTCGTCGCTCGGCGTGCTCGGCATCGTGGTTGCTGGATGGGCCTCGAACTCGCACTATCCGCTGATTGGCGCGCTGCGCTCGAGCGCGCAGATGGTCTCCTATGAAGTCGCCATGGGACTGGCCGTCGTCTCGGCGATCCTGATGACCAGCCTGAACGAGAAAGGCACCGGCACGCTGAGCATGATCGGGATTGTCCAGGCGCAGCAGCAGCAGGGCGTCTGGTTCATCTTTAAGTTTTTCCCGCTCGGTCTCATCGCGTTCGCGATTTTCGCCATCGCCATGATCGCCGAGGTCAACCGCGCGCCCTTTGACCTGGCCGAAGCGGAATCGGAACTGACCGCCGGATTCCATACCGAATACAGCGGGCTGCGCTGGTCGCTGTTCATGCTCGCCGAATATGCGGCCATGATCGCCGTCTCTTCGATCGCGGTCACGCTCTGGCTCGGCGGATGGATGCGTCCGTTCCCGAACCTGCTGCATGCGCCGGCGTGGGACTTTATCTTCTCTTTGTTTCCCGGACTCACGTTCGGAGGCCTGGCGGCGATTGCCTTTATCGGCGCGGCGCGCATGCCGGCGCATTCGTTCTTCAGGATCCAGCGGATCGGGCTCGCCGTTTTCGCGGCGCTGCTGGGCTTCATCGCGCTGCTGCTGCTCGTGATCGCGGTCGCAGGCCGTTCCTCGGACACGAGCCTGGCGGCCAGGGTCAACGAAGGCATCGACTACGTATATTGGTTTGTGCTCAAAGTGGCCGTCTTCATGTATCTGTTCATCTGGTATCGCGCGACGTGGCCGCGTTACCGCTTCGACCAGTTGATGAAGGTGGGATGGAAAGTGCTGCTGCCGATTTCGCTCGGCGTGCTGATCGTGACCGCTATTGTGGGGGTGATTTTCTCGTGAACCCCGCAATGAACTCAGGTCTGAACTCGGCGATCAATGCAGGCATGGCCCCGGTCGCGACGCCGTGGTTTTTTTATGCGCTGGCGGGAGTGGCCGTCGTCAGCGGCGTGCTCGTCATCACGCGGCGGAACGCCGTGCATTCCGCGCTCGCGCTGATCGTGACCCTGCTCGCGGTGTCGGGCCTCTATTTAATGTTGTATGCCCCGTTCGTCGCTGGCGTGCAGATCATCGTTTACGCCGGCGGAATCATGGTGCTGTTCCTGTTTGTGATCATGCTGGTGAATATTGAACGCTCCTCCAAAGAGCGGACGTTCAATCGCATGTGGCCGGCAGGATTGGCGGCGGCGTGCGCGTTGCTGGCGTTGTTCGTCTCGGCGATCGCGAAGGGCAAGGCGCTGTTTCCGGATCGCATGATGACGCTTCCCGAATCGTCGAACACGCAGCAGATCGCCGCCATGCTTTACGGAGAAGCCGGCAAGATGGGGCAATATACGTTCGCCTTCGAAATCGCCTCGCTGCTGTTGCTGGTGGCGATTTTGGGGGCGGTAATTATGACGAAGAAGAAGATTTAGTAGCTCGTCGTTCGCAGACCAACAGCAGCGCCGATCAGCGAACGACAAACGAGGGTTTTTATGGTTCCCATCACCACGCTCCACTATCTCGTCGTCGCCGCGGCACTGTTCGTGCTGGGTGTGATCGGTGTGCTCACGCGCCGCAACGTGGTGATTGTGCTGATGTCGATCGAGTTGATCCTGAACGCGGTGAACTTGAACCTGGTGGCCTTCTCGCGCATGTGGGGAAACCTGCACGGGCAGTTATTCGCGATCTTTATCGTAGTGGACGCCGCCGCCGAAGCCGCCGTCGGCCTTGGCATTTTGATCGCCTTCTTCCGGAATAGAGAGACGATCAATGTGGATGAGATTGATTTATTGAAGTGGTAGAAAGCTGCGAGCTACGGGCTGCGAGCCACGAGCAGGCGCTTCTGGTTACCAGCTGCTGGCTGCTAGCAAGCAAAGGCGAATAGCGAACGACGAACAGCGAACGACTAACGACATGATTTTTCTAGACCACATCTGGCTGATCCCGCTCTTCCCGGCCTTCGGGGCCGCGATGATGTTTTTCTTTGGGCGGCGGCTGCAGAAGGCCACGGTCAACGCGGTCTGCGTCGGCGTGGTTGTGCTGGCCTTCCTGTTCGCCTGCTTCACGGTCGTCGAGTACACGCACTTCGCGCAGGGCACGGGGCGGCCGTTCGAGAAAATTGTTTATACCTGGCTGGGCAGCGGCGACGGGCATTTGAATTTCGTGAAAAAGGACGGGGCACTCGCCTCCTTCAATGCCGACGCCGGGTTCCTGCTCGACCCGCTCTCTTCCATCTGGCTGCTCTTTGTAACCGGCGTGGGCATGCTGATCCACATTTACTCCGTCGGATACATGGCGCACGAAGGCGGTTATTACCGCTTCTTCGGATACATGAACCTGTTTATGTTTTCGATGCTTACGCTCGTTCTGGCGAATAATTACATGTTGCTGTTCGTGGGATGGGAAGGCGTCGGCTTGTGTTCGTATCTGCTGATTGGTTTTTACTTTCATCGCAAGTCGGCCAACGATGCAGCCAACAAGGCGTTCATCGTGAACCGCATCGGCGATGCCGGATTCATTCTCGGCGCGCTCACGCTCTCCTGGTATCTGGGCTCGTTTCGCTTCACCGAAATCAACGTGCTGGCGCGCAGTGGGCACTTTGCGATCGGCGATCCCGTGCTCACGGCCGCCGCGGTGCTGCTGTTCGTCGGAGCCTGCGGCAAGTCGGCGCAGCTTCCTCTTTATGTGTGGCTGCCCGATGCGATGGAAGGGCCCACGCCGGTTTCGGCCCTGATCCATGCCGCGACCATGGTGACGGCGGGCGTGTACATGGTGGCCCGCTCGAATGCCGTGTTCGTGCTGGCTCCGACGGCAATGAAAACTGTCGCCATCGTCGGCGCGCTTACGGCGGTGTTCGCCGCGTCCATCGGGCTGGTGCAGAACGACATCAAACGCGTGCTGGCGTACTCTACTGTCTCGCAACTGGGATATATGTTTCTCGCGCTCGGCGTCGGCGCCTTTGCCGCGGGTGTTTTCCATGTGTTCACGCACGCGTTCTTCAAGGCGCTACTCTTCCTTGGTTCGGGCTCGGTGATTCACGCCTTGAGCGGCGAGCAGGATATGCGCAACATGGGCGACCTGCGCGGGCGCATCCCCACTACGTTCAAAACGATGTTCATTGCGACGCTGGCGATCGCGGGCATTCCACCCCTGGCAGGCTTCTTTTCGAAGGACGAAATCCTCTGGCAGGCGTGGCGTTCCGCCGGTGGCGGCTTTCCGTATCTCTGGCTGATCGGCTTTGGTACGGCGCTGATGACCGCGTTCTACATGGCGCGCCTCATCTTCCTGACCTTCTATGGGCAGCCACGGATGAGCCATGAAGTCGAGCACCACATTCATGAATCGCCCAAGTCCATGACGGGCCCGCTGGTGGTGTTGGCAATCGGCTCCGTTTGTGCTGGCTGGCTGGGTGTGCCGGCAAGCTTGGGTGGGACGAACGCCTTCGGAAAATTTCTGGAGCCGGTATTCGCGCGCGAAGCTGTCGCTACCGCTTCGGTCGCGGCGGCGGAGCCGCAGGAGCCTGCGGGCGAAGAACATCGCGGCCTGGAATGGGGGCTGATGTTGCTCTCCGTCGGGGCTGCGGTCGTGGGTGGAGGATGGGCCTATGGCCACTACGCGAAGGCCGGCAAAGATTACCCCGAGCCCATTGCCGTGAAAGCTCCGCCGCTCTACACGGTGCTCTACAACAAATGGTTTGTTGACGAGGCCTACGACTACGTTTTCACCGGACGCCGCAAGATTGGCGACGTCCGCCTGGGCGCCATGGGTGCGGGCGAAGCGTCGTCGTGGTTCGATGCCAAGATCATCGACGGAGCGGTCAACGATGCAGGGTGGGTTACGCGCGCGGTCGCCACGCTTTCGACCTGGTGGGATAAGTGGATCATCGACGGCGTGGGAGTGAACGGACCGGCGATTCTTGCACGGATGATCTCGTATCCGACGCGCCTGTTCGAATGGGGACTGGTGCAGTGGTACGCGCTAGTCATGGTTGCGGGACTGCTGGGATTTGGCGTGTATTACGTGTGGAAATGAGCTGCGAGCTACGAGCTTCGGGCCACGAGCAACCAGGCCAGCGGTAGTGCGGCAAATGGTTTGCTCGGAGCTCGCGGCTCGTAGCTCGAAGCTGAGATTTTCTTATGCAGAATCACATACTGTCGATCATTCTCTTCACGCCGCTTGTGGGCGCGTTCGTTCTCCTGTTCGTCCCGAAGGAGAACAAGGACGCGATCCGCTGGATTGCGAACCTCTTCGCGCTTGGCGGTTTCCTGATTTCGATTCCACTGGTGCCGATGTTCTGGGCGCAGCGCTTCGAGGTGACGCCTTCGCACTTCAAGTTCCTCGAGGGCACAACCAACAACTGGATCCCCTCGATTGGCGCGGGTTATAACCTCGGCATTGACGGCATTTCGTTTTTGCTGATCATGCTGACCACGCTGCTGGGTTGGATCTCGATTCTTTCTTCGTGGACCGCCATCGAGATTCGGGTGAAGGAATATTACGTCTGGTTCCTGGTGTTGCAGACGGGAATGCTCGGCGTTTTCATGGCGCTCGATTTTTTTCTCTTCTTCGTTTTCTGGGAAGCGATGCTGGTGCCAATGTATCTGCTGATCGGCATCTGGGGTGGGCCCAACAAGCTCTACGCCGCGATCAAGTTCTTCCTGTACACGCTGCTTGGTTCCGTGCTGATGTTGCTTGGCATTCTGTTTCTCTACTTCCATCACCGCACGGTTACTGGCGTTTTCACGTTCAGCATTCCAGAGCTTTATAAGACGGCGCCACTGATTCCGTTTCATTACGCCATCTGGCTCTTCGTTGCTTTCTTTATTGGATTCGCCATCAAAGTTCCAATGTTCCCGTTCCACACCTGGCTGCCGGACGCGCACGTGGAAGCGCCCACGGCCGGCTCCGTCATCCTGGCGGGCGTTTTGCTGAAGATGGGAACATACGGATTCGTGCGTTTCTCGCTGCCGTTCTTTCCCGCGGTCGTGTCGCATCCCAGAGTGCAGAGCTGGATGATCGGAATCTCGCTGGTGGGCATCATCTACGGTGCGCTGGTTTCGCTGATGCAGAAGGACATGAAGAAGCTGGTGGCGTACTCGTCGGTCAGCCACCTGGGCTTCTGCACGCTGGGGATTTTTGCGCTGAATTCGATGGGATTGAGTGGCTCGGTGCTGCAGCAAGTCAATCACGGCATCTCGACCGGCGCGCTGTTCTTGATCGTCGGCATTTTGTATGAACGGAGGCACACGCGCGAGATCGCCGAGTATGGCGGCATTTCGAACGTGATGCCGGTGTACGCGACGATCACCATGATCATGTTCCTCTCGTCGATGGGATTGCCGTTGCTGAATGGGTTTGTCGGCGAGTTCACGATCCTGCAGGGAGCATTCACGGCGAACTGGAGGTGGGCGGCGTGGGCGGCGCCGGGCGTGGTTCTGGCGGCGGCTTACTTGCTGTGGCTCTATCAGCGCGTTTTCTTTGGGACGGTGACGAATGCCAAAAACGAAAAGCTGCACGATCTTACGCCGCGCGAAATCCTTACGTTTGTGCCGCTGATCGTCATGGCGCTGTGGATCGGGGTTTATCCCAAGCCGTTTTTCCAGATCCTCGAACAACCAGTCAATCAGATTGTGCAGACGATTCATGACAACCCCGCGAACGCGCCGGTGAACGCGCAGGTTGCGCCGGCGCCAGTTCCGCAGGCGCCCGCCGTCGTTGGGCCGAAAATCGCCGGACCGAAAATCGCCGGACCGAAAGCCGGACCGAACATCGCCGGACCGAAAGCCGGACCGAACGTCGCCGGACCGAAAGCGAGTAACTAAGTGCGAGGCCTCTCCCCAACTGAATACCGGTTGATGTTGCCGATGGTGGAACTTACCATCTTTGCGCTCGGCATTCTGCTGATTGACCTGATGGTTCCGCGGGGTTGGAAGTGGATCAACGCCGTGGGCGCCTTTGTGGGCGTGCTGTTTACGGCTTTGTGCGTATGGCAGATTCAGTCGGCGCTGCCGAGGGGCGCGGTCGGGTTCTATAACTCACTATTGGTTGACCGCTTCGCCATCTATTTCTGGTATTTGTTTCTGGCGGGAGCGGCCATCTCGATCCTGATGTCGGTGCACTATCTCGACCTCGAAGATGAGCACCACGGCGAATACTATGCTCTGCTCCTGCTTTCCGTGGTGGGCATGATGTGCATGGCGGCGGGAATCGACATCGTGCTGCTCTTCATCGGACTCGAGCTGATGGCAATTTCCACTTATGTGCTGGTTGGTTTCTTGCGCCGCGACCGGCGCTCGAACGAAGCTGCCTTGAAGTATTTGCTGCTCGGCGCGTTTTCGTCGGGCATCTTCGCCTACGGCCTTTCGCTGTTCTACGGACTTTCCGGCAGCACCAACCTGAGGGACATTGCGCGCGCGGTCTCGGCGCAGAATTCGCACAACCCGGTAGTCGTAATCGCACTGTTGACGACCATGGTGGGGTTGTTGTTCAAGATCGCCGCCGTTCCCTTTCATCAGTGGGCGCCGGACGCTTACGAAGGCGCGCCCACCAGCATTACCGGCTTCATGTCGGTAGCGGTGAAAGCGGCAGCGTGGGCGCTGCTGCTGCGCATACTGGTGTTTGGGTTGTTCCCGCTGCGCTCGGTTTACACGCCGGTGATTGTGATCGTTTCCATCGCCACCATGACCGGCGCCAATTTCGCGGCGCTCACGCAGTCGAACACCAAGCGGCTGCTCGCCTACTCCTCGATTGCGCACGTCGGCTACATGCTGCTGGCCTTTGTGGCCATGGGCACTTCGCAGCCCGGCAGCCCGGGCTTTAACGACGGCTTTAAAGGAATCCTGATCTACTTGCTCGTGTATACGTTTATGAATTTGGGCGCGTTCGCGGTAATCACCTCGTTGCGGCAGCGCAAGGTGATTGGCGACGAACTCGACGACATGGCCGGGCTCTACCAGCGCGCCCCGGTCGAGGCCGCGCTGATGCTGCTGTTTCTGCTTTCACTCGCCGGCATTCCGCCCGCCGCCGGGTTCCTGGGCAAGTATTACATCTTCCTGAGCCTGATCGAGAGCCAACATTACTGGCTGGCCTCGCTCGGCGTGTTCTACTCGCTGTTCGGACTTTATTACTACTTGAAGATTGCGAACGCCATGTTGATGCGCGCTCCGATGGAAACCGAACGGCTGCCCATCAGCCTCGGAATGCGTTGTGCGGTGGGCGTGACGGCGCTGGCGACGATTGTGATCGGAGTTTATCCCGAGCCGTTTATTCGGGGCGTGAATTGGTCGCTGAATATTGCGCAATCGCCGCATGTGGCGGCGATGGTGAAGTAGGCTACGAGCTGTTGGCTGTTAGCTCCTGGCTCTGGGAGCTCGCTGGTCGAAGGTGAGGGTTGGAGGAAGTAGCGGTTTGCGAATGTCCTGAGTTGCTTGTGCAACGCCTGTTTACGACGGTAATCCTGGCAGTGGCGTGTTAATCTCGGCGAGATCACGGGGGGTGCAATGTCCACTTGGCGAACATTTCTCGTCATCTTAGAGATCCAGTCTGCCCGGCACAATTTCGATAACCATCAGGCGCTCATCCGCGCTTCTGACACGAAGGCTGCCGGGTTGGTGTTCTTGTCCCTGGACTCGCCGTGACACTCGCCGTGAGTTGAAAGTGGGGTGCCTGGCTGATACCATTCGCGCAAATGGACCAAGGAAAGCTCCGCATCCACTTTGGCGACTATCTGGACAAAGCCGAGGTGGCCATCTATTCCATCCTTGCCGTGTTGCTTTTTATCACGGCGCTCGCGACGATGGCGAACGCTGGCAAGATGCTTTGGGACGACCTCCGTCATTGGACGATTGCGGCCCAGACATTGCGGGTGTTGGACCAACTGCTGGTTGTGCTGATGATGGTGGAAATTCTGCATACGGTGCGCATCTCCATCCGCTCGCATATTTTGGTTGCCGAACCATTCCTGGTCGTGGGCTTGATTGCATCCATTCGGCGCATCCTCGTAATTACCTTGGAAGCAGCCAGCCTCACCGAAGGGGGAAGGTGGTCAACGGAGGGCGCAAGCATATTTCGCGCTGGCATGATTGAGCTGGGCTTGCTGGGGCTACTCATTTTCATTTTAGTATTCTCCATTACTCTCTTACGTCGCTTCGCTCCCGGCCCGAAAAACTTGGAGGGCGTCTGAACTTGCAACACCCAAGAGTCTGCTGAAGGTGGGCCGCTCGAACCTCGCGGTTGCGTTTTCCCTCCGCCCGCTATGGCGTGGATCCGGGCAAGGTTTGCCGGTGGGCTAGCGCCAGTTAATTGTCACTGAAGGGTTGTACACATTGCCCTGCATGACTGCCTACAACAAGGGGGAAAGCATCTGGCTTGGCTTCGACCTCGGTACACAAAGTGTCCGTGCGGTCGCGGTGTCGGAGGCCGGCCATGCGTTTGGACAGAGCTCCTATCCACTCACCAGCCGGCGTGACGGTCCGCGGCACGAGCAGGATCCCGAGGAGTGGTGGCGCGCTGTCGTCTCCGCCTGCCGTGTAGCTCTTGCCGACTTGCCCGCCTGGTCCATCCGAGGGGTGGCCGTTGACGGTACCTCCGGCACCATCCTTCTCGTCGACAGATCAGGCCGTGCGCTCACCTCAGGGCTCATGTATGACGACACGCGTGCCACGGACGAAGCGTGCCGTGCCAATGAGGCCGGCGCCGCCATCTGGGCCTCGCTTGGATATCGCATGCAGCCCTCATGGGCGCTGCCCAAGCTGCTTTGGTTGCTGCGCGAGCATCGCGGCGTGATCCCCCGCGCACGCCTCGCTCACCAGACCGATTTCATCAACCACCGGCTCGCTGGTCGCGAGGTCTCATCGGACTCAAGTAACGCGCTCAAGACGGGTTACGATCTCGTCCGCGAAGCTTGGCCGTACGAGGTTCTTGACGCTCTCGGTGTGCCTGACCAGATCATGCCAGCCGTCGTACGCTCCGGTACGCAACTCGGGACTGTTTGCGGCGAGGCCGCAGCGCTGACCGGCATCCCCGCGGGGACGCCGATTATTGCCGGTATGACCGACGGATGCGCCGCCCAGATGGGTGCGGGCGCCTTGGACGTTGGCAGTTGGAACTCCGTGCTCGGGACTACACTGGTTCTCAAGGGCGTGACCCGCGAACTGATTCGCGATCCCGCGGGCATTGTCTACTCGCACCGCTCACCGGATGGCAATTGGCTACCCGGCGGCGCCTCCAGCACCGGCGCGGGCGTCCTCACAAAACAATTCCCCGGGCGTGACCTGGACGCGTTAAGCGCACAAGCGGCAGAACGAGAACCGGCGAACATCATTGCGTATCCCCTTGTGTCTCGAGGTGAGCGTTTCCCTTTCACCGCGCCCGATGCGGAAGGATTTGTTCTCGGCGAGCCGCTTGACGAAATTGATCTCTACGCGGCGCTGCTCCAGGGAGTGGCTTTCATCGAGCGGCTCTGTTTCGACTATCTCGACATGCTAGGTGCACCGGTCAGTGGTGACCTTAGCCTGACGGGTGGCGCAGCCCGCAACCGCTATTGGTGTCAGCTTCGCGCCGACATTCTCGGCCGGCCCGTTCACCTGCCTGAAAACGCCGAGGCGGCGTTGGGCATGGCCATGCTAGCGGCCTCCGTGGGACGTCGCGTCTCTGATGTTGCCCAGCAAATGGTACGCATTCGTGAGGTGATCGACCCCCGGCCAGAGCGTATCGCTCGTTTCCACGAACCATACCTACGGCTGGTGGAAGAGCTGGCACGCCGCGGCTGGGTGCAATCGGCGCTGGTTGAGCATGCGAGGAGGAGGGCAGCGTAAGAACGGTGGCCGAACCTTTGTCCGAAACTTGGCTGATCCGGACCAAGTCTCGCAACTCTTGCCGCGCGCCACGCCGCGGCGGATGTTGGTATTCGCTCGCCCGTCCAGGCGTCTCACGCGTCTGCGCGCTGCGCCGGTGTTTCCTAAGAGAGAACTGGCGCCACAAAATTCTCTCTTGACACCGCCGATGACCTTATAGACGCGCTCCTTGCTTGCTCGCCAAAAGTTACGCTGCGGGTGGCGCCAACACGCGCCAGCTCACCGCAGTGACGTCGCGTTCGTGTGACAGTCGAGTGGTGAGCTGCTCCAGGGATGCATCGTTTCGGCCGTGCGTTCTCAGTTCGGCGCTGACCCGTACTTGGCCGCCCTGCTCCAGCCCTTCCCGGCTGAGCGCGTTCAGGCTCATGTTTTGCTGGTCCACGGAACGCAACAATAATGCGCGCACACGCCCTTCGTCCTCAGCGCCACAGACGAATTCGAAGTGATAGTCCGTCTCCTTGAGCTCAGGGCGGAACTTGTAGGCCAGGGGCCGGAGAGTGATGTTGGTCAGCAGAACTGCCACGGAAGTCAGAATAGAATATCGCGGATAACCCATGCCGGTGAGCACGCCCACCGCCGCTGAACACCAGACGGTAGCAGCGGTGTTCAGTCCTTGAATGTTCGCCCCTTCTTTGAAGATCACCCCGGCGCCGAGAAAACCGATTCCCGCTACGATATAAGAGATAATTCGGCCTTCGGCGTTGGGGTCAGTGGGGATGAGAAGCCCTGCCATGACGAAGGCAGCCGCTCCGGCGGCCACGAGCGCGTTGGTACGCGTGCCGGCCTTGCGATGCCTCCACTGCCGTTCGAGTCCAATGATGCTTCCGAGGAGCAACGCGATCCCTAATCGCATCGCGAAAACGAACACGCTCACAGGCGCACTCCCTTTCTAAGAGTTCGTCAAACTCCCAATCAGTAATTCGGTATGCCCAGCACCGCGTTCAAAACCGTTCGGTGCCGGACTTCATCCACGAGCACGTTCGCGCCGAAATTCAATACAGCCTTGGTCAGAATGTTCGACGCCAGCGTGGCATAGGCCTGCACCGCGCCCTGCTCCAGGTTACGTGCCAGGCGCAGAATGTCATTTTCGTTGCGCAGACTCCCGAAGTCGTACTTTTTCTCCGGACCTGCCGGCTCAACGCCTAACGACTTCAGCACTCCGCTGATTCCGTCGCGGTGGTACTTGTGATCGCTCTGAAAGGCTACCGCCACCTGCAACACGCCCGGAGGCAACAGCTTGCTCTCGGCGCCCGCCTGATAGGCGGCTACCGCCTCATGCTCCAGATAAAGAGCCGCTGTCAGAATCCCCAAGTCGCCTTCCAGCGATTGCGCATGAAGCAGCTTGGAGTCTCCCGTGAGCAGGCAGATGATGGCCCCCGCGCTCGCCGTACCGGCCAGTCGCATCCACTCTCGGCGTGCAGTAGCTTGGCCGAGCGGTTCAGTTTTGGAGTTTACCGCTGGTTTTTCTGCATTCATAAACTGGGTTCCTCCTTTCTTAGCGTTCTTGGTCAGTATTTCAAGCGCTCGGTCACATCCATATTCAGCAACTGCTTGAAAACGGTGTTGTGGCGCACTTCGTCTTCAAGGATCGGGACTGCTGCGTTGAGGATTTCGCGGTTCTCGAGCTTGCCGGCATTGGCTAGGTACGCCCCTTCGGCGCCCTCCTCCAAACTCTGCGCCAGTTTGACGATGTCCGCCGCTGAAGTGATGGTGCCGAAGTCATAACTGCTCTTCGGCACGACAGGCGTGCCGCCGAAGCGGCGGATGTACGCGGTAAGTGCGTCGCGATGGCGCTTGTGATCGTTCTGGAAGCTGACTGCGATCTTGAGCTGATCGGCAGAAAGCAACTTACTCCCGGCGCCGGCGTCGTATGCGGCGATGGCCTGATGTTCCAGTCCCAACGCCACATTCAGAATTGCCAAATCGCCGGCAAACTTCGCTCCGGTCGCGGCCGCGGGTTTGGCGGTTGCCAGTACTCCAGCCGCAACCGAGAGTCCGCCAGCCTGCAGGACTTGCCGCCGCGAAACGGTCTTTGAACTTGCTTTACCGTCCTTCGACATGTTTTGACCTCCTGCGCCAGACTGCTTCCAACCGCCGCCGTCTGGCGCGAGCGCAAGCATTGTGAGTTTCAAACATCCGGTCTGCCTATGGAGCCAGAGCGGGTGTTTTACCAGTGCAGGCCCTGATTGAAAGCAAACGTGCTGAAGCCGGAGTTGCTGCCTTCCACAAAGTTGTGGCGGACGTCAGCTCCGATCGAAAGCCTGGGCGTGATGCGAATCTCCGCGCCGCCGCCGATCTGACCACCGAAGAGCACGTTGCCCTGGCCATGGGGCACGCCGCGGGCAGCGAGTTCCGGTGCTGTCGGAGCCAGGCCGCCGATCTGCGAGCCTTGCAGAATCGAAGTCAGCAGTGCTCCTAGCGTCGTGGTTCCAACCGGCAAGCTTGCATAGGTTCCCAACCCCGACGTGGTGAAGGGGCTTGAGCCCTTGGTATTGTTGTCCGAGCCAATCCAGACGTACGCGCCCAGTCCACCAACCACGTAGGGGCGGAATCTGCCCAGCTTGGTCACCGTGTACTTAAGTTCGAATGGGGCCACCGTCAGAACCTTCGACCGCTCTTCCACCGTAGTCGTCGCCGGCAGAGGAGTCGTGAGGTAGTTGGTAAGGAAGGAGACCGGAACGGGTGTCGGTATGACTCCGGCGTCTACCAGGAAGTTGTTGACCGCCACGTTGACCAGCGCATTCACGCCCGACGTCGTCTGCTGCGTCGTCACCGAGCGTTGCAGGCCGATCATGATTTCATACGACAGTTTGCCGCCCGGAACCTTCTTCCAGGGCAGGTCGATGTAGCCGCCCGAGGCAAACCCAGTGTTGTCCTTATACGGATTGGTCGCGCCACCCACGAAGAAACCGAGTTCGGCGCCGATGTGTCCGATGTCGGGCAGCAACTCACGGGGTGCGGTGTAACCGGAAGAAGCCGGCGCCGGGGATGGTGAAGGTGAGGGTGAGGGCGAGGGCGAACCCGCAGGATCGGGCAGAAAGCCGATGCGGGCGTTGGGGAGAATCGGCCGAGCCGAAGCAACCGGCTCCAGCATGGCTTGCAGCTTTTCCACAAGCGCGCTGAGCTTGTTGATCTCTTGCTGCTGAGCGTCGATGCGAGCTTGCAGCGCATTGGTGGAAGGGGTAACGTCCCCGGCCGGCTTGGAGGCGATCGGGGCGACGGCGTTAGCGGCCATTTGAACCGGTTCCGCCGCTTGTGCGAACGCGACAGCCGAGGTAACTAGAAGAACCAGGAGCAGCACTGCGCTTCTGATCAGGAGTTGCGTAGTCTTTCTACTTGTCATTGGTTCCTCCTTGCGAATCGCAAGAAACAAATACTGGATTCGATAAAACACGTCTGGCCTTTCAGTTGAACTTGCACGGCACACAAAACACGCTAAGCTGACTGGTTCACCGGGAATCCTGGATCGGCATAATGAAGGTCTGCGACGAGAATCCCGCTCGTTGCCCATCCGGGTTACCAGCCGGAAACGATTCCAACGGGGAGATAAGGAAACCGAGGTCGGAGCGGCGACTTCGAGGTCCCGCTCCGGGGCTTGACTGGCGTCAATCACCACGGCATTCTCGATAGACACAAAATTCGTTCCCGGTAGATCTTCGATCCCGAGCGCGACGGTCCCGCGAGTGCTTAGCTGCTAAAGCTTTTCTTCACTACCTCAAGGAGCTTATCGAAAGCTTCGGCGAAGAGGCGGACACCGTCGTCGGTCAGCTTATCGGTCACTTCCTTCATCGAAATCCCGAGCTTCGCCGCGGTCTCCATTGTCTTATTGGCGGAATCGAGATCCTCGGTTAGACTGGCGCGCGGACGGCCGTGATCGCGGAAGGCATCGAACGTGGCCGGCGGGATTGTGTTCACCGTGTCCCGACCGATCAGCTCTTCCACGTACAGAACATCGCAGTAATTCGGATTCTTGGTGCTCGTGCTGGCCCAGAGGACGCGCTGTGTCTGCGCTCCCTTGGCTGCCAGCGCTTTCCAGCGGTTGCCGCTGAAAATGCGCAAGTAACGTTGATACGTCTGCTTTCCATTGGCGACGGCCACTTTACCGAGCAGGCTCTTCAATTGCTCCTGCTCGCGCGGGTCTTTGGACTTCTTGAGCCGCGCCTCGATGATGGAATCGATCGAACTATCGATGCGGCTGATGAAGAAGCTGGCCACGCTGGCAATCTTGCTGACATCACCACCGTGTGATGCGAGTTGTTCCAGCCCGGCAATATAAGCTGCCGCAACTCGTTCATAGACTTCCTGAGAGAAAAGGAGGGTCACGTTAACGTTGATACCCTCGCTGGTCAATTGCTGGAAGGCCGGTATGCCTTCTACCGTGCCTGGAACTTTGATCATCACGTTCTCCCGCCGGACCGCTTTCCACAGCCTGCGTGCTTCATCGACAGTGTCCTGCGTCTCGCGTGCGAGAAAGGGCGACACCTCCAGGCTGACATAACCGTCACGACGCTTCGAGCTTTGGTACACGGGCCGCAGCAAGTCGGCGGCGTCCTGTATGTCGCGGATGGCAAGAATTTCATAGCGGGCCTTGGCGTCGAGGTCGGTCCTCGCGGCCAGAGACTGCAGCAGGTCGGTGTAATCGGTACTGCCGGCGATCGCTTTCTCGAAGATGGCGGGATTCGAAGTCATGCCGCGCAGGTCGTCTTCTTCGATCAGGCGCTTCAGTTCTCCGCTGGTGAAGAGATCGCGGCGAATGTAATCCAGCCAAACCGATTGACCGTAATTCAGGAGATCTTTCAGGGGATTGCTGGCTTTCGCGGTTTCAAGAATTCCGGTTGCCATAAACTCCTCACTTATATCGCTATGGTCTTAGAATCCGATCGTGCTCAAAATCCTTCGGCAATTGTACTCCGAATCAGGACGATGATGTCCATTGCGAACCATCGGTCATTCGGTGTGACCGTACACCACGGCCAGGTCAATCGCCTTACCGTGGCAACCCGGGTGCTGTAGAATCTCGGCTGCAGCAGGATTACGGGGTAGTCTCACCGGAAGATTCTTGGTCCTTCGCCCAGTAGCTTGCTTAGGCATTCGCACGTTGCCAACGGCACTCTAATCGCCTTGTGCGTGAATGAGCTATGACGCGGGTTATCCTCATCGGAGCAGGCACTGGTGGAAGGGCTTTGGTGGAGCTGTTCGGCAAAGACCCCACCGTCGAAATCGTCGGGGTGGCTGACAAGAATGAGCAAGCACCGGGTCTGCTGCTTGCTCGCCAACTGGGTTTACCGGCAACTACGAATTATCGAAAACTCCTCACGTCCGAAGTAGCCGACCTCATTATCGATGTGACCGGCGATCCCGATATTGGCCGGGAGATCTACGAACTAAAACCCGACGGGATGGAAGTTGTTGGCGGGAACGCCGCCCGGTTCATCTGGGAATTCATCGAGGCCAGGAACAAAACCGAAGCCCTCGAAGATAAATACCAGCTCGCCATCAGGGAACTGGAAACCCGTGAGGAAAGCGAGTTCATCATCGGCAACAATCCCAAGATGAAGGAGATCGCCGAACTGATTGCCAAGGTGGCCCCAACTCCTACCACTGTCTTGATTCGCGGCGAGAGCGGGACCGGCAAGGAGCTGGTAGCTCGGGCGATTCACCGTCACAGTGCGCTGAGCAATCAGCCTTTGGTAACGCTCAACTGCACCGCCTTATCGCCGACTCTGCTGGAAAGCGAACTCTTCGGCTACAAACGCGGCGCCTTTACGGGCGCCTACGCCGACAGGAAAGGGTTGTTCGAAAAAGCCGATGGTGGAACCATGTTCCTCGATGAAATTGGCGACATGTCGCTGGAGATTCAAGCCAAGCTCTTGCGAACTCTGCAGACCGGCGAGATTCGTGCTGTCGGCGATATGCGAACTAAGAAGGTGTCAGTCAGAATCATCGGGGCAACGAATCAGGACCTGGAAAGAGCCATTCGCGAAGGCGCATTCCGCGAAGATCTGTTCTATCGGATCAACACCTTCACCATAACCCTGCCCCCACTTCGCGAACGGATTGAAGATATCCCGTTCCTGGCGGAATTCTTTTTGCAGCGGGCTCGAGCCAAAGTTAACAAGAAGGTAGACGCCGTTTCTCCCGAGGCCCTTATGTTACTTAGAAATTATTCCTGGCCGGGCAATCTCCGCGAATTGGAAAACATCATTGAACGAGCAGTCGTCTTGGCGTCCTCATCCGTGATTGAGGCTGAGCACCTTCCCCTCCACGTTCAGGACGTCATCGCATTCAAGCCACAGTTGGGTTTTAAGCCAAGCAAATCCCAGGCGATCGAACGGTTTGAAAGGCAGGCACTGTCAAGTTATCTGTTGGAAGCGAAAGGAAACATTTCCCGAGCAGCCTCGCTGGCGAAGATACCGCGACGCACCTTCCATCGTTTGATGGCAAAACACAAGCTCTCTGCGCAATTTGCAAGACCCCACCGATGAGACATTTTAAACACATATATGTGACTTCTATGTCCCACATGCGCGGCCATAACTATCTCCTTCTACGATAGAAAATTAGCAACCTTGAGCTTGACTCACGTTCAACCGATGTGACATTGTTGTCCGCCTCCTGACGATCTTAGGGAGCGCGCGCAGGCTGCGCTCCTCTCCTTTTGCGAAGCTAACCTTTAGAGACGGAACCGCTTACGCAAGACACCTTTGCCTTCGGGGTCACTGGGGAGCGTTGGCAAGCTGATTGCCTTTAGATAATTCGCAAGGCGATGCCGGGAGCTCAGAACCAAGTGGCACCCGAAGCAAGCTCCGAGATTCACCCTTTTTTTAACGTGTGCAATTTTGAACAGATTCGTTGCAGGCCATCTGGTATAGGATGGGGCGGGCCAACCAGCCCGGCTGTCCGGAACACAGGGCGCAGGTTGTGCACCGGGGCGCTGCGGAATCGGGAGGTTCTGAGGTTCTGACGTGAGTGAAATCACTTCGACGCGTGATCCAAGTCACTGATCTCTGAGTCAATAAGAGAGATGGTGTTGGGCAAGTTTTTGGGACCCACGGAAGGCCGAGCCGATCAGTGACCGATTGCTTTCCAGATTTGGCGGCGCTCCATGCGGAGCATTTCTCTTTGGCTTCTGCCACGTTGTCCGTCGTCGGGGTGGGACCCCATTTCCAGAGGTGCGGGGTCTCGTTCACTTTCAATCACTCCTCAGTACTATGACCGGAGTAGCATGACCGGGTGGCCCGCTGCTACAATCTCGGCGCCAGCGAATGCCACGAGCGAATGCCCCTAAGCTGCGGAAAAGATTCGATTGTTTTCGAAGGAGATAGAGATGGCTAGCAACAACAACCCGGCTGAGAAGAAGAGCCGTTGGGCGTCAGGTATTACGCCCTACGCGGAAATGGGTTATTACAACGCGGACTACGAGCCGAAGGACACGGATATTTTGTGCGCATTCCGCTTGGTGCCCCAACCCGGTGTCGAACCCATCGAAGCCTCGGCAGCGGTAGCGGGCGAGTCTTCCACTGCCACATGGACGGTGGTCTGGACAGATCGCCTGACCCCGTACGAACATTATCAGGCGAAATGCTATCGGGTCGATCCCGTCCCGGGCACCGATCAGTACATCGCCTACATCGCCTACGATATAGATCTTTTCGAAGAGGGTTCGATCGCCAACCTGACTTCTTCGATTATCGGCAACGTGTTCGGCTTCAAGGCGCTCAAGTCTCTGCGCCTGGAAGACATGCGGATACCACCGCACTACACCAAGACCTTCCAAGGTCCACCTCACGGCATCGTGATGGAGCGCGAGTACCTGAATAAATTCGGGCGCCCGCTGCTGGGCGCCACTGTCAAGCCCAAGCTGGGCCTTTCTGCCCGCAACTATGGCCGCGTGGTCTACGAGGCGTTGCGCGGTGGGCTCGACTTCACTAAAGACGACGAGAACATTAACAGCCAGCCCTTCATGCGCTGGCGCGACCGCTTTCTATTTTGCATGGAAGCAGTGAACCGCGCCATGGCCGCTACTGGGGAGATTCTAGGGCATTATCTGAACGTCACTGCCGCAACCATGGAAGAGATGTACGAGCGCGCTGACTTCGCCAAGGAACTGGGCAGCGTGATTGTGATGATTGATCTGACGATCGGCTACACCGCCATTCAGTCCATGTCCAAGTGGGCGCGCCGCAACGGCGTAATCCTGCACTTGCACCGGGCTGGTCACGGCACCTACACGCGACAGAAGACGCACGGCGTGAACTTTCGTGTCATCTCCAAATGGATGCGTCTGGCGGGCGTGGATCATATTCATGCCGGCACGGCGGTCGGCAAGCTGGAGGGCGACCCCAACGCCATTCGCGGGTACTACAACACTCTGCGGGCGAACAAGCTGTTGGCGGACCCCTCGCAGGGTCTGTATTTCGACCAGGACTGGGCCTCGATGCCCGCAGTCATGCCCGTGGCCTCGGGCGGGATCCATGCCGGGCAGATGCACCAATTGCTGCACCTGCTGGGCGAAGATGTCGTGATGCAGTTCGGGGGCGGCACCATCGGTCACCCGGATGGGATCGCGCAGGGTGCGACCGCGAATCGCGTGGCCACGGAAGTGATGGTCCAGGCGCGCAACGAAGGGCGCGACATCCTCAACGAAGGGCCGGAGATCCTGGCGAAGGCTGCGCGTTGGTCGCCCGAGCTGCGCACGGCACTGGAGATCTGGAAGGACGTGAGTTTCAACTACGAATCGACCGATGTGCCGGATGCAGTCGGCACGCTCACGGTGTGATGGCCAGAGGCCGGTGGTTAGTCGGCAGCAAGCCAGTCGGCAGCAAGCCAGTCAAGGGCGCCGCTGCACCTTAATTGCCGGGCGCCTGCGGAACGGAGACGAATCATGCGAATCAAGCAAGGCACTTTTTCTTATCTCCCCGACTTCACGGAAGAGGAGATTCGACGCGAGGTGCGGTATTGCCTCGATAACGGCTGGGCTTTTTCCATCGAGCACACCGGCGATCCCCATCCCCGCAATGCGTACTGGGAAATGTGGGGGTTGCCAATGTTCGATGCGAGCGACCTGGACGGCGCCATGCATCAGATCGATGAGTGTCGCAAGGCCTTCCCGGACGATTACATCAAAGTAAACGGTTTTGACCGCACCTTGGGCCGGCAGACGACCATGTTGAGTTTCATCGTGCACCGGCCCAAAGAGGAGCCCGGTTTCTATTTGGAGCGCACGGAAGGCCAAGATCGCCGCATCCAGTACACGATTCGGCCCAAAGCGAAGCTGGCGAGTTCGCACAGACTGTGAGCATCGCCTTATTGCAGAAATAGCAGCGCGAGAATGCCATGCAAAGACTAGATACGGATCCCGCCGTGGACACAGGTACTGCCCAGGAGACTGGGGAAAACCTTGTGGATATCGGCGCCGCTCATCGGGATTCCAATCTCGAGGAAATCCTGGATGAACTGGATCGTGAGCTGGTGGGCCTCAAACCCGTGAAGGCCTACATCCGGCGCGTGGCCTCGCTGCTGCTGGTGGCGCGTTTACGCGAGAAGGTTGGACTGGCGAGCGAACGCCCCACCTTGCATATGTCCTTTACCGGACAGCCCGGCACCGGCAAGACCACAGTCGCGATGCGAATGGCGAAGATACTGCACCACCTCGGCTACCTGCGCCGCGGCCATTTGGTGGTGGCCACGCGTGACGACCTGGTGGGCCAATATGTAGGACACACAGCTCCGAAGACTAAAGAGACGCTCAAGAAGGCAATGGGAGGCGTGCTGTTTATCGACGAAGCGTATTACCTCTACCGATCCGAAAATGAGCGCGACTATGGCCAGGAAGCGATTGAGATGTTGCTTCAGGCTATGGAAAACCAGCGCGAGGATCTGGTCGTCATCCTGGCCGGCTATCCAGATCGGATGGCGACTTTTTTTCAATACAATCCCGGCTTTCGCTCGCGTGTGGCGCACCACATCAACTTTCCCGATTACACGCTGCAGGAGTTGGCGACGATTGCCGAATTGATGCTGCGCCAGCAGAACTATGCCTTCGACGCCGAATCGCGCCAGGCATTTGTTGAGTATCTCGCGTTGCGGATGAAGCAGCCTCAGTTTGCCAATGCTCGCAGTGTGCGTAATGCTATTGACCGCATGAAACTGCGCCAGGCCAGCCGCCTGGTCAGCGAGGGGGGCTGCATTCCCAAAGAGCAACTGCTTCGCATCGCGGCGATTGACATTCGTCAAAGCCGGGTGTTCCAGGGAGGCTCGGACGCGGAACCGGAAGATGTGGACGATGGCGGCGCGCAAAGTATCCGGCACGAGGAGACGTGATGACTAAGCGAAGACCAATAGTGTTGGGCATCGTGGGGGACAGTGCTGCTGGCAAGACGACGATTACCCGTGGGTTGGTGGAGTTGCTCGGCGAGGACCGGGTTACGCACATCTGCGCCGACGATTATCACAAGTACGATCGCATCGAGCGGGCGCGCTTGAAGATTACGCCCTTGCATCCCGACTGCAATTATCTCGACATTCTGGAACTGCACCTGGAACGCGCCCACTACGGCCAACCGATGCTCAAGCCGGTGTATGACCACAGCACAGGCTCCCTGGTGCGGCCGGAATACCTAGTCCCGAAGGAATTTGTCATCGTGGAAGGACTTCTGGGCTTTCATACGGAAGCAATGCGGCAGTTCTACGACGTCAAAGTGTACCTTGATCCACCGGAGGACCTGAGGCGGCTTTGGAAGATCAAGCGCGATACGGCGAAGCGGGGGTATACGGCCGAACAGGTCTTGGCCGAAATGGAGAAGCGGGAGTCGGACTCACAGAACTGCATCCGTCCACAGCGCGAATTTGCTGACATTGTCGTTCAGTTCTACCCCGACGGTGTGCGCTCGGACCAGGCCGACAGCCACCTAAATGTCCGGCTGGTGCTGCGCCCGACGATTCCCCATCCGGATCTGAGCTATCTGTGCGAACAGGACCAGACTTCCGGCATACGCCTCGCGCTCGGCCGTGACTGTGGCCGTCCCGTGGACTTCCTCGAGGTGGACGGCAATGTAAGCCGGGAACATGCCGCGGAGTTGGAAGAGACGATCTGGAAGCATCTACCCGATCTGCGGCCATTGCGTGCCGACCAATTCGGCGATTACGCCTACGGCACCGAGGTGCGCCACAGCGATCCGCTGGCCCTCACGCAATTGCTCATCACCTATCACTTGCTGCGCGCCTACAGCAAAGATGCTCCGATCCCTTTTGCCCGTCCGATCGCCGCTCTCAGCCGATTGGGGTCGGTGCCGCAAGATGCGCCGGCGGAGACTGTCACGAAAAAGTGAGGAACCACTATGACTGCACTTCTGTCCACTACGTCGTCCCCGGCCGGAGCGGAGCTGGCCCGCGTGCGCCGGCTGACCGCCGACACCATACGCGGCCTGGCGATGGACGCCGTGCAAAAAGCCAACTCCGGGCACCCAGGAATGCCCATGGGCATGGCCGATGCAGCGGTGGTGTTGTGGACGAGCTTTCTCAAGCACAACCCCGCGGACCCGCTGTGGCCTGATCGCGATCGATTTATCCTCTCGGCTGGACACGGCTCCATGCTGCTTTACAGTTTGTTGCACCTCAGCGGCTACAACCTGCCGTTGGGCCAACTGCAAGCTTTTCGGCAATGGGGCAGCCAGACGCCCGGCCACCCCGAATATGGATTGACTCCTGGCGTCGAAACTACGACTGGTCCGCTGGGCCAAGGCATCACCAACGCCGTTGGGATGGCCATTGCCGAACACTGGCTGGCAGCGCGCTTCAATCGTCCCGGGTTCGAGATCGTCAATCACTGCACGTATGTGATCGCCAGCGACGGCGACCTGATGGAAGGCATCTCGCACGAATCCTGTTCGTTGGCGGGTCATCTGGGTCTGGGTAAGTTGATCGTGCTCTACGACGATAACGGGATCAGCATCGACGGGCCGACCTCGCTCTCCTTCAGCGAGGATGTTCTAGGCCGCTTTGCTGCGTATGGCTGGCACACGCAGCGGATTGACGGTCACGACGCGACAGCCGTTGAAGCAGCGCTCGTGTCCGCCCGGGCAGAGACCAAGCGTCCCTCGTTGATCGCTTGCAAGACGCACATCGGCTTTGGCAGCCCGAACCGGCAAGACACCAACAAGGCGCACGGCGAGGCGCTCGGAGTCGATGAGGTACGACTCACGAAGCAGAAATTGGGTTGGCGGCTCGATGAGCAATTTTGGGTTCCCGACGAGGCGCGCGAGTTCATGCAAGAGTCCGCCTCGACAGGCGCAGCTCAGCAAAAAAAATGGGCAGCGCTTTGTGCTGCTTACCGGCAGGCTTACCCAGAATTGGCGGCCGTCTTCGACTGCGCGCTTGGCGGGGAGTTGCCGCAAGGTTGGGACTCGAACCTGCCAGCTTTTTCCGGAACCAAACCTATCGCTACTCGTGCTGCCTCCGGAGCGGTCTTGGATGCCATCGCGCCACACCTTCCTGCGCTGCTCGGCGGCTCGGCTGATTTGACGCCTTCCAATAACACCTTGCCTAAAGGCGAACATGACCTGACGCGGGAGGATTTCTCCGGGAGATATCTGCACTTCGGCGTGCGCGAGCACGGCATGGGCGGCATTCTCAACGGTCTGGCGTTGCACGGCGGGGTTCGTCCCTACGCAGGCACGTTCCTCATTTTTTCCGATTACATGCGCCCGGCCATTCGCCTGGCGGCTCTCATGGAACTGCCGGTGATCTTCGTCTTTACCCACGACAGCATCGGCCTGGGCGAAGACGGGCCCACGCATCAGCCGATTGAGCAAGTCACAAGCTTGCGCTTGATTCCGAACTTGGCTGTGTTCCGCCCCGCCGACGCGACGGAAACGGTTGAAGCTTGGCGCGTCGCGCTCGGTCGCCGCCATGCGCCGACTGCGCTCGTCCTCACTCGCCAGGCCTTGCCCGTTCTCGATCGCACGTGCCACGCTCCGGCGCAAGGAGTTTCACGCGGCGCTTACATTCTCCGAGACGCCGATCACCCGGAAGTCATTCTGATTGGAACCGGGTCAGAAGTTCACTTGGCACTGGCTGCGCAAGAGATACTTGCAGCGCAGAAGGTTAAGGCTCGCGTTGTCTCCATGCCGTGCTGGGAATTGTTTGAGGAGCAGCCCGACGAATATCGGGAAGCCGTGCTGCCTTCAAGCTTGCGCGCCCGGGTGGCAGTGGAGGCAGGCGTCACGCTGGCTTGGTGGCGTTACGTAGGGCTGGATGGGGCCATCGTCGGGCTGAACCGTTTTGGCGCTTCTGCGCCTGCCCAAGTGTTGTACCAAGAACTCGGGATCACAGCCGAGGCTGTCGCCGGAGCCGCCCGCCGAGTGCTCTCCAGGGTCAAGTGATGGGGCTAGCTGGCGGCCCAGGCCAGCTGTGATCGCATCGCAGTTTTGGCCGCAAGGGCTCGAGCGAAAATAGGTGGCGGCGATGTATGTGATTGCGTGATGAGGTGTGGGGTATTTAGTGTACGGCGGTCCACTCGGTTTAGAGCTATCCCCTGGCAAACCGAGACCCGCCAACCCTGAGGCGCGGAGGCGAAAATCCATGATCAATGATGTCAAGAGCAAAAAGTTGCGAGATCACTTCGTCATTTGTGGGTACGGACACATGGGGCGAGCAGTGGTAGATCGGTTAAGTCACTCTGGAATGCCGTTCGTCGTTATTGAAACCAATGACGAACTACACCGCGAACTTCTGAAGGATGGGGTGCCTGTGATCCATGGCGACGCCAAGGGGCGCGACGTCCTGTTGAGTGCCGGCATCGAGCAGGCTCGTGGCATCTGCATCGTTATCGATAACGATCTCGACAATCTGTCCATTACTATCACTGCTCGGTCCCTCAATCCCAAGCTCAAGATTATTACACGAGCCGGCCAACGGCGTTATGCTGATTCCCTACGGAAGTCGGGCGCTGATGAGGTGATCATCCCGGAATACCTGGGTGGCTTAGCGGTGGGACGCATGATCCGGAAGTACTACCCTCTGCGAGCCATCCTGGCATAGGTTAAGACCAGCGAAAGACAAGGTAAGGTTTTTTTCATTCCCGAGCGACCAGCATGTGAGGCCGCGTAAAGGCGTATTTCAGTGTAAGCCGCCGACAAGTCGCGGCCGGAGCGACTCACCCGGGTGCCGCGGCTTGTTAGAGGCGGTATGGAAAGAAGCAGTTAGGCAGGTTCCAAGGGAGGCGCTGATGGCAACTCAAACCAGACCTGAAACCGGAGCTAGGAGTTTTGGCCAGAATTTGGAGAGTGATCTGGCGGCGCAGTTTCTGAACGTGGTGGAGAACGCGGCCATTGACTCGGCCCGCACCATGGGCCGGGACGACCGCCGGTTGTCCGACCAAGTTGCGACCGAAGCCATGCGTCACACCATGGACAGTATCCCAATGCGTGGGAGGATCGTCATCGGCGAAGGCGAACGCGATGAAGCTCCGATGCTCTACATCGGCGAGAAAGTCGGCGCCGAGTTTCGCGACAGAAGCGAAGTCCCCGAAGTCGATATCGCCGTGGACCCATTGGAAGGCACGAACCTCTGCGCGACCGGCGCTCCCGGCTCTATCACTGTGCTGGCTGCATCCGAACGAGACGGGTTGCTCAACGCGCCAGATTGCTACATGGAAAAGATTGTGGTCGGCCCGTCATGCAAGAATGCGGTGGAACTCGACGCTCCCGTCGCCCAGAATTTGAAAAACATCGCCAAGCGGCTGGAGCGCGGGGTTGAGGATCTCGTGGTCATCGTGCTCGACCGCCCGCGCCACGAAAAGCTCATTGCAGAGATTCGAGCAGCCGGGTCGCGCATCCGGTTGATCGGCGATGGCGATCTCTCCGCCGGCATTGCTGCCGCCGTCCTCGGCACGGGTGTGCATGCGGTCATGGGCTCGGGTGGTGCGCCGGAAGGCGTGATTACTGCAGCCGCAATTCGTTGTCTGAATGGCTACATGGTCGGTCGATTGGTGATCGACAAGCCTGAACTCGAAGAGCGCATCGCGCGCATGGGGATCAAAGACAAGAACAAAATCTACGAGGCGGAAGATCTCGCTCCCGGGAAGCAACTCATCTTTGCAGCCACCGGCGTGACCGACGGCGCGCTGCTGAAGGGTGTGCGCTTTTTCGGTGAAGGGACGCGAACCTCATCCGTGATCATGACTCTGTGCACGGGCAAAGTCCGCTTCGTGGATAGCATTCACTTGGAGAAAGGCCCGCATGTGAAGGTACGATTTGCCTAGGCGCGTGCACTAACAAAATCGGCTATACTTTTGCGATCGCAAGGGGGGCGACCCCCGAGACTTAAGTCTGTGCGTAAGTTTGGGGTCCAATACCACTGGGGGCAAGTACAGATGGCAGACGACTCACCCAAGAGCGTCGTGAATGGCGTACTCGGGCACCTTCCGCCTTGGCCGAGAAAGCAGCTCAGCAACTCGCTCATAGCGATGGAGCAGGCCTGCCGAAAGCGCGAAAACCTGCCGCTACTCACCGATGCAGATATTGAAGCGTTGAAGGCTGGCCGGCCCATGCAGTGGGAGAGCGGCGATGCGGCTTCAGCGCCAGCCCCAGCGGGCTCCCCGCCAACTCCGGCGCCAGCCGCCACTGTCGTAGCGCCGGCATCCCCAGCTGCGGCTGCGGCTGCGGCGACGCCCGCGCCCGGTGCCCCCATCAGCGAGGAAGTCGCAAAATGGGTCGCGGCCGGAAAGAAGTGGAGTAAATCCAGCATCGCAGCAGAACAGGCACATCGCGGTCGCAAAGGTTTACCTGCACTCAACGATGCCGAAATCACTGCCCTGCTCGGCGAACCAGCCACTCCTGCGGCGGCCGCTCCGACTGCTCCTGCGGCAACCGCTCCGACTGCTCCTGTGGCAACCGCTCCGACTGCTCCTGTTGCGGCAACCGCAGCCACTGCTCCTCGACCAGCGGCGGCGGCGGCGGCGGCAACCGTAACGGCTTCCGCGGCTGCTTCCGTAGCACCGAGCGGCGCAGCGACCAAATATGTCGGCACACCGGCGGTGGGGACTTCCAAAGCAGCGGCCAGCGCAGGAATAGCCTCTGTCGGTCCGGAAGACAATGAGATCAATCGGCAACGCCGGCGATTGGTGTGGAGTACCGTAGTTGCTTTTCTGGCCGCGTGGTCCCTTGCGTTCTTCCGCTTCTTTCTGCCACGCACCTTATTCGAGCCTGCGACCAGCTTCAAAATCGGCTATGCCGAGGAATACGGTCTGGGAGTGGACACCAAGTTTCAACAGAAGTACCGCATCTGGGTGGACCGCACACCCGATCGCTTGTTCGTGATTTACGCGCGCTGCACGCATCTGGGCTGCACGCCCGACTGGAAAGCCGGCGAGAACAAATTTAAATGCCCGTGCCACGGGAGTGGCTACGACAGCGAAGGGGTCAACTTTGAGGGGCCGGCGCCGCGTCCCATGGACCGGGCCCACGTCGAAAGATCTCCGGACGGTCAGATCCTGGTAGATGTGTCGCGACTCTACCAGTGGCCGAAGGGGCAGCCGAGCCAGTTCAATGATGATGGATCTTACTTGCCCGTGTAATTTGTGTGCTGCCGGAGCCCCGGCCGCGAGGGGAGACTGGCTGATTACCAGACCGATCAGAGGAAACGATGCCTGAAGAGAATGGGAACGGAAAAAACGGCAAAGAAGTTGGCCTAATCGAACGACTGAAGTCCGTCCTGCAAGAGGACGTGCAATCGTTCAGGACCGATCTTCCCGCCAAGGCCAAGGAACAGATCGAGGGGCTCAAAAAACCAACCAAAACCGAGCTCTACAAATCGATCTTCCGCGCCAAGCACGATGACACGCCGCGCAACCGGGCTCTGGGCGTGCTTTCCAACGTCTTCCTGCATCTCCATCCAGCGAAGATCAATCGCGACGCCGTGCGCTACAGCTATACCTGGGGCATGGGTGGAATCACGTTTTATCTGTTCATCGTGCTCACCTTGACCGGCGTGCTGCTGATGTTCTATTACCATCCGACCAAACTTCAGGCGTTTCGCGACGTGCTCTATCTGGAGCACGATGTGCCCTTTGGCAAGATCCTGCGCAACATGCACCGCTGGGCTGCCCACCTTATGGTGATTACGGTGTGGTTGCATATGTTTCGCGTGTTCCTGACCGGCTCTTATAAACAGCCGCGTCAGTTCAACTGGAATATTGGCGTGCTGCTGCTGGTGCTCACGTTACTGCTTTCGTTCACCGGTTACCTGCTTCCGGACGATCAGCTTGGGTTCTGGGCGGTCACCGTCGGCACCAACATGGCTCGCGCCACGCCGCTGCTGGGACACGAAGGGCCGTTCGGCAAAATGTTGGGGATGACGCCGTATAACGACGTGCGCTTTGGTCTGCTGGGCGGCTCCATCGTGGATGCGAATGCTTTGCTGCGTTCCTACATCTGGCATTGCATCGGGATTCCGATCGTGGCTTCCGTACTGATGATCGTTCACTTCTGGCGCGTGCGGAAGGATGGCGGCATCTCCGGCCCGGGGTCGGTGGTGCTCGCGTCGGAAGATAAACCGCGCCGTGGCCCAAGGCACGCCTGAAGGCGTGGCCTTGACACGACGCGCACGCTTTACTGCAACGTGTCTGGCAGCTACCGCCGGAAGTGCGAATTTAGTTGTATCGAGCCGTACGCGTAAATTCTGGCCTTGAGCGAGGCCAAGGGGAACGATCTGGAGCACTTATGGATTGGCGACAACTTTGGGAGATCTGTTCCGCGCCCGACAACGTACCCATCGTGGGTCTGATTCCGCTTCTGGCCTTTTATTGCTATCTGGCATGGAAGCAGGCGAAGGCCAACGACGACCTGATTGCGGAGCTGGAAACCAATCCCGCGATGGCCAAGACTCACCATCGCAAGGCTTGGCCGTTCGAGCCGGGGTGGCAGAAGGAAGTACACGTGTGGCCGTTCCTGCTGCGCATTGAGTTCCTCGCTGCCATCATCGTCACCATCGTCTTGATGATCTGGTCGGTTACTTTGAACGCACCGCTAGAGGAACCGGCGAATCCAAACGTGACCATGAATCCGGCGAAGGCGCCCTGGTACTTCCTCGGTTTGCAGGAAATGCTGGTGTATTTTGACCCCTGGATTGCCGGCGTAGTGATGCCGACTCTCATCATCGTTGGCCTGATGGTGATTCCCTACATCGACACCAATCCGCTGGGTAACGGCTATTACACCTGGAAGCAGCGCAAGTTTGCCATCGGCTCGTTTCTGTTTGGCTTCATCATTCTCTGGGTCGCGATGATCATTATCGGCACGTTTATACGGGGACCGGGCTGGCAGTGGTTCTGGCCGGGACAAACCTGGGACCACAGTCGGCTGATTTACGAGGTGAACCGCGATCTGCCCGATCTTTTCGGAATCACCTCCAACCTAGGCAAGGCAATTTTCGGAGCGATCGTCGTCGGAGGGTATTACCTGGTCGGCGGGTTCATCATCCATGCGCTGTTCCGGCGTTACAACCCGAAGGATTATCAGCGCATGAGCCTGTTGCAGTACTCCATCATGGTGTTCTTCCTGCTCACCATGGTGGGACTGCCGGTCAAGATGATGTTCCGGCTCGCATTCAACATCAAGTACGTGTGGATCACGCCGTGGTTTAACGTGTAAATGGTCGTTAGCCTGGAGGTCTTAGGCGCATCGGCTGGCGCTAACGACCACCGACAGACGAGCAACGACTAATGGGAGGCTGTGGTGCCCGAAGAACCAATCCGCAGGCATGATCCGATTGTCAGCAAGTCCTGGGCGCTGCATTACGTCGTGTCCATGGTCATCCTCATGGCCACGCTCTTCTGGGCGCTGTGGGACGAAGACTACGGCCAACGTCCCTGGAAGGCCTTTCAGCAAGAGTGGAAGCAGCGCTACGGTACCTTCCTGAAGACAGCCGAGTCAAAGTCCGTGCAGTCGGAAAAGAACGTCGAGCAGAGCGCCGAGTACCAGCAACTGGAGCAGGCTTACCAGCAGGCTTATCAAGCTGCCAAGCCTCACAGAGATGAGCTCCAGAAACAGATCCTTGATCTGAACGGAAAAATTCTGGCGGTTCAGAACGTCTTCGTCGACAAACGCGCTTATGTGAATGCTCTCACCTACCAGATCGAGACCGAGACGAGCGTCTCCGGCAAGGAAAGCAAGCGGAAGAAACTCGAAGACTACAAAAAGGAAACCTGGTCTGTCGAATATCCCGACGGTCACAAGGAGAAATATGATTTTTCCCAACTGGTAGAAAAATACAACGCGCTTAAAGACGAACGCACCAAGTTAAGCGCGGAGCTGGGCGAAGTGCTCAAGCCGGTGACCGAAGCCAGCACCAAGGTGTCAGCGTACATTAACCAGCAGATGGTTGATCTCACACCGGCACAAATCGACGGTCTGAAGAGGAAGACCGCGGAGTGGGATCCGAAGATCGTGCAGATTAACGTGGCGGAGGCCAACATCGTGGACCGCTGCGAGTCCTGCCACATGGGAATCCGCGAGCCGCTCAAGTTGGCCGCGGCTTCCATGGCGCTTCAGGGCAAGAAGCCCGACGAGTATGCGCGCGCTTTCACCAGCCATCCTGAACCCGGTTTACTGAAGACGCATGATCCGGACAAGTTCGGCTGCTCTCCCTGCCACCAGGGCAATGGCCGGGCCACCACCGGCGTTGAGAAGGCTCACGGAACTTACGAGCATTGGTTGTGGCCGCTCTTCCCCAAGGAAAACACTGAAGCTGGCTGTCAGATCTGCCACGCCGCCGACATGCTGTTGGTGAGCAACGACGTGGGCTCGACCATCAGCGAGGGCAAGAACTTGTTTCGCCAACGGGGTTGCGTCGGCTGCCATCGCTATGAAGGGTACGACAAAGAACCGGAGGAGCTGAACTCGGTCAGCCAGGAGATCAAGCAACTGGAGGGGGAGAAGATCCAAAACATCAAGCAGGCAGCTTACTTGATGAAGCAGGCCGATGCCGCGGAAACGAACGAAGAAGCCATCCGGCTGAACGACAGAGCGGTGGGACTGAAGGTTGCCAACAGCATGATTGACGGCCGCATCGCCCAACTGGACCAGCAGACGAAAAGTCTGTTGCAGGACATCAAGAAGGTGGGGCCCAATCTGAAGGACATCCGGCTCAAGCTCAACAAGAACTGGATTCCGGTCTGGCTGAAGAAGCCGACCGACTTCCGGCCCACCACCAGGATGCCGAACTTCCGCCTCAATGACGGCCAGATCAAGGCCATCTCAGCCTATCTGTGGCAGTCGGCGCTGACCGACCCACAGCCCAAGCACAAACCGGGCAACGCCGCGCACGGCGAGGAACTCTTTGAGACGCGCGGCTGTCTGGCCTGCCATTCCATTGGCGAAGGCAATGAGATGGAGGGTGGAACGTTCGCCGCCAATCTTACCCGGGTCGGGGAGAAGGCCAACTATGACTATCTCGTGCGCTGGGTGCATAACGCGCGCGAGCGCACCCGTCCCTATTGTCCCTACGAAAAGAAAGACATTGGCCCCGAAGATTATGCCAAGAAGGGGCTGCCCTTTGTCTTCGACCTGCAACATAGCCGGTGCCCGAACGATGGCCACGAACTGCAGGTGCAAAACATGACGGTGATGCCAAGCCTGCGCCTCAGCATCGAGGACGCGCAAGACATCGCGACGTTTTTAATAGCGCAGAAGAAGCAGGACCCCAGCTCTTACGCCGATGCTTCCTTCATGGACGACCCCAAGCTGAAGGATCAAGGCAAGAAGTGGATTCGTCACTTCGGCTGCTCGGGTTGCCATGAGATCGCCGGCATGGAGGAAGAAGGCCGCATCGGAACCGAGTTGACTAGCGAGGGCAGCAAGCCGATTGAGCGTCTCGACTTCGCCCTCTTCACCGAGACCGCGCAGCGTGGCGGCAAGAATGCAGAACCGATCGCCAACCCGGAAGACCTGGCACGATTGCCCGACGGCCCCGCGCACGATCCCTGGTACGACCACAAGGGCTTCTTCGAGCACAAATTGTCTGAGCCCAATGTTTACGATCAAGGCAAGATCAAGAGCGAAGAAGAAAAGCTGCGGATGCCCAACCTGCACTTGACCAAGGACCAGGTGCAAGCCCTCACCACCTTCCTGATGGGCAGCCAGGAGAGTGCTCTGCCCGCCAGTTATCAATACCGGCCGCTCGATTATCGCCGCGACATCCAGGAGGGCTGGTGGGTCGTCAGGAAGTATAACTGCATGGGTTGCCATCAGTTCATTCCCGGCCAGCAGACTGCGCTGATGGGGATGAAACGCTACCAGGATGCCCAGGAACTACTGCCTCCCAAGCTCCTGACCGAAGGTGCCAGGGTCGATCCCGAGTGGATGCTGCACTTCCTCACCAATCCGGCGCTGAGCGACAAGGACACGAATCGCAACGGCGTACGGAACTACCTGCAAATACACATGCCCACTTTCTCCTTTTCCGAGAATGAACTGGGCAAGCTGGTGCGCTTCTTCCAGGCGCTTTCGCGACAGCCTTTTCCGTACATACCGGAGCAGGTTCCTCAGCTGACGGCGAAGGAAACCGAGATGGCGCGCAGCCTGTTCAGCAGTCCGGCAGCCCCCTGCCTGAAGTGTCACGAAACCGGCGATCCGCAGCACGATAAGACCGCTGTCGCTCCCAATCTCCTCTTGGTGCGGGGGCGCCTGAAGCCTGATTGGGTGGAGCGCTGGATCATCGATCCGCAAGCCATTAGCCCAGGCACTTCCATGCCTTCAGACCTGTTCCGGCGCTTGAGTAATCATTGGGTCTTCGCCGGTCCGACTCCGTCATCGTTCCAAGGCTACGATGAGGACCACACCAAGCTGCTGGTGAATTACATGTTCCAGCTCACCGCCGAGGAACAAAGGCGGGTGGCTGCGGCTATGGGTCGCCCGCAGGCTTCGACTCGCCCGTCGGGCCGCCTCCAGCAAGGCGCCAGTTCATCGGATCCGCATCGAGCAACTAGCACCGGCGGTTCGCAATAAAGCGTGGGATTCTGCAATGCGAGCGCCGTGCGTGTTTGAGAGGGTGTGGCTTTCAGGCACAACAGTCGTTTGGAGCGCCCTCTGGATCGCTACGCCTTCTGCAGCGTGGCTTCTCTGGCCGCGTTCAGCAGCTTCTCGGCATTGGTCTTCGGGTCACCTTTTCCGAAAACTGCGCTGCCCGCGACTAGAATTTCAGCGCCCGCTCGCACTATTTCCGCCACCGTGTCGAGGGCAACTCCGCCGTCGATTTCAATCCGATACTTGAGGTTGTGTTGCGCGCGAATTTCCGCCAATCGCCGAATCTTATGGATTGCCCCGGGGATGAACTTCTGCCCGCCGAATCCCGGGTTCACCGACATCACCAATATGAAGTCCACGATGTCGAGCACTTCGCTCAGGCTCTCCACCGGAGTGGCAGGGTTCAGGACCACGCCCGCCAGCGCATCGTGGCTGCGGATCAGGTGCAACGTCCGGTTCAAGTGCCGGCAAGCCTCCTGATGCACCGAGATCCAGTCTGCTCCAGCCTGCGCAAATTCCGGAATGTACTGGTCGGGATTCTCAATCATCAGGTGGCAATCCAGGGGCAGATCCGTCGCCCGGCGCAGCGACTTGACGACCGGCGGCCCGATGGTGATATTGGGGACGAAGTGCCCGTCCATGACATCCACGTGGATGACCGTGCCGCCGCCTTCGGTTGCGCCACGAACCTGGTCCGCCAGATGCGCGAAGTCCGCCGATAAAATCGAAGGTGCCAGCTCAATCAACTCGGGCCCCCGTAGGGAAGTGCTCCGAAATTCTATCACTCGGGTTGCACGCGACAAAGTACTTTTCCTGCAAGGTCTGGCTTTCGATTGTGGTCTCTGCCAGCCTGCCCTCGTTATTTCGCAGTCTGCTCGCGATTCTCTCCTTGCTCCTATCCAATCAGCCCAAATACGTTCACGTTTCAAGATCCAGTAGCCACCAATCAGGTTATCTTTTACCCCGCTGGTTCGGCGTCCCTAAGCAAGTCCCGGCCATCGAGCGGTTTGAACGGCAGGCACTGTCGAGCTATCTCTTCCGAAGCGAAAGGAAACATATCCTGAGCAGCCCCGCTGGCGAAAATACCGCGACGCACCTTCCATCGTTTGATAGCAAAATTCAAGGTGTCCACCCCAAGTTCCAGATCCACTACTGAGACATTTGAGACCCCAAAGTGCGACTGTAACGTCCCAGTCGCTATCCACTCCATAAGTCCCTCTGCGAGAGTAAACCGCAGCGAACTTGACCTATTCGCATTTCCGCATGTGTGAGGTTGCTGTCCCACTCGTCACGAAGTGAAAAACGCAGTGCACGCCGGCTGCTCCTCTCTTCTCTGAGGCTAACCCATAGAGCCGGATACCGCTTACGTACTACAGCTTTGTTCGCGTGGTGGCCGACAGAGTGTTGGCAGACGAATTGCCCTTAGGTAACTCACAAGACGACGGGGTTTCGAATGGCAATTTATCCATTGTCCAGTGAAGAGCTTGGCAGATCCTGGGGCGGAATGTAGTCGAGGAGAAACGGGAAATGAAGCCAAACCTCGGTATGGTTTTCTTAGGAGCTCTGATAGGGACACCGGCGATGACAGTGGCGATGTATGTGGTTGCGCCTATAGTGGGCGTAAGAGTGGACATCGTCGCCATGCTGGGGGAAATGCTTGGCTGGAGGATGGGCATGTTGGTCCACATCCTCAACGGCGTGATCATTTTTCCCCTAGTTTTCGCGTTCTTGTTCTTCCGTTTCCGCCCGGGCTCGCCCGCCGCGAAAGGAATGGCTTTCGGAGCTGCGCTGTGGTTGACTTCGCAACTGGTCGTGATGCCGATCATGGGCGCGGGTTTACTTAGTTCGCACGCTGGTGGGATGAGGGCCGTTGCTGCCTCACTGTTCGGGCATCTGGTGTACGGCGGTTTCCTTGGTTTATTCCCAATGCTTGCGCAGGAAGATCCATTCCCCGGCAAACCGAAACCCTTCAGCCCCTGAGCCGCGAACGGGGATTTGTGCCCGACTGGTCTGTCGCGATCGGTTTGCGAGTTTCATAGGTGCGGCGAGTTTGGCGTTTGGTCGACATCCTGAATGAGGCAAGCCACGGCAGGGCAAGTTCACCGAAATCCTCATCAGGAGCGGCCATACAGCGACCTTCACCTTGTCACCTTGATCTGTGATCTACATCACATTGATCGGTGACAATTGTCACAGACATCCTGTGACATATGTCCTAATATTTCGCGCACCGATTACCAAGGTTCCAGTTAAAAAGTGGTGCGTGCGGACGCATCATTTGTGGAACGCGGTTGCTTCGACTTTAGACTTTATTAAGGAGGACTTCATGATCTCTTCCGGGAGGAGTCGCACGAGTGTTTTGCTGTTGGCATTCTTCGTGGTTGGCTTTGTCAGCAGCACTCACGCATTACCTGCTTTTGCCCGCAAGTATGGCCTGCGCTGCTCGGCCTGTCATGAAAGTTGGCCCATGTTGAATTACTTCGGCCAAAAATTCAAAGACAACGGCTATCAACTCATGAACGATCGCGATTCTCCGATCTGGCAGAATCCGGGCTATTGGCCAGTCACGTTCCGCATCACTCCTATCTGGCACCGCGTCAGCACCGGCAAAGTTGCCGTTGACAGCGGCGAAGGCCAGGTCGAGCAGCGGATCACCTCATCGGGCTTCGATCTCAGCGGTCTCGATTTTCACACCGGCGGCACGTTGGAAAAGAACTTCTCGTTCTATGTGCTCCCTTCCTCCGATCCCTACGCCTCCTTCCACTTTGAAACCGTCATGGGGCGGCTGGATAACGTGGTCGGCAGTCCGTGGCTCAACGTAAAGTTCGGCAAGTTTGAACTCGATAACCTGCTCTCGGAGAAGCGCATTCTGACGCTCACTGGAAATGGCGGCGTTTACCAGATCTATCACTTCATTCCGGTGGGCGACGGCAACATCTTTGGGCAATTGGGAGACAACCAGCTGGGCGTGGAGGTAATGGGGCACTCGTACAACGATCGCACGCGTTACTCGGTTTCGCTGCTTAGCTCGAACGATGGCCAGGTAGGCTTGCCCTACGGCGCCGAATCCTATTCCACATTCATTACCGGCAGCCAGGCGTTCGATGCCGGCAAGCTGGGTGTGCAACGCCTCGGCTTTTACGTCATGGCGGGCGAAGCGCCGACCAGTTGGCTCACCACCGGCGGGACAGCGATTGCCGGCTCAGGTGGCGCAAACAAGGGCTACAGCCGCGAGGGCTTCGTCGGACAGTTCTACTTCGGCCAGCATTTTGACGTCACGGTTGTCACGCAGCATGGCGAGGACAGCGCATGGTTCGGGCAGGGCTATGGCGACTTGCCCGACGGGGTTGCCACTCGCAACAACACGCCAGGCTCCACGTTGCCCGCGGGCTCGCGCAACCCGACTTGGAATGGCGTTCTGGTTGAACCGCACTACGTGTACAACCCGCAGCTCATCTTCCTCGCGAGATACGAAACGATCCGGATGTCGCAGCAATCGACTCCGGGAACGCGCTCGGATCTCGGCAACATCACCACCTACACGGTGGGCTATCGCTACAACCCGTTTATGACGAGCCGGGCGGGTTTTGCCTGGCATAACGAGTTCAACATTTTCCATCAGGACGGGACATCGCCGCTGACCAGCACGAATGTCAACACGAGCGAGTTGTTGATGGGATTTGACTTCGACTTCTAACCATTCAGGATGGCCCGCTGGCGAACTCGATTCGCCGGCGCTGACTTCGGTTTAAGGGTGCTGACTATGAACAGCTTGAAGCCAATGCGTTTTATGGGCGCGATTCTTTGCACCGCGATCCCTTGCACTGCGATTCTAGGACTCGTCTTCGCCGCCGGGTTCACCGCTCGGGCCTCCGCCCAGGAGGCGCCCATGGTAGGGCCCCAGCCACGTCTCGTGATCAAGCCCATGGAGAGCCACATCGGAGCTATCACCGGGCATGCCGCGGACGGCAAGTCCGACTACCGCCGCTTTTGCGTCGGCTGTCACGGCGACTACGGCGATGGCAACGGCGAGAACGCCGTCTGGCTCGAACCGAAGCCACGCGACTTCACCATCGCCAGTTTCAAGTGCCGCTCCACTCCGACCGGCACGCTGCCCACCGATGAAGATCTCTTCAACACCCTCGAACGCGGTATCACCAACTCCAACATGCCGATCTGGAATGCCCTCAGCCGGCAGCAGCGCGCGGACTTGGTGGCCTACATCAAGATCTTCTCGCCCCGTTGGGAAAAGGAAAAAGCGGGCGACCCGATTAAGATTCCCGCCGAGACCCCCGTCACCATCGAGAGCATTGCCCACGGCAAGGCGCTCTTCACCAAACTCGAATGCTGGAAGTGTCATGGTCCGCACGGGCAGGGCGACGGTCCGTCGGCCTCGACCCTCACCGACAGCAAAGACCAGCCGATTCGCCCCTATAATTTCGCCGCCGCCAAAAACGACTCCCGCTTCAAGTGCGGCAGCACCAACCAGGATATCTACAAGATTTTCATGACCGGCGTGGACGGCACGCCCATGCCGTCTTTCGCGGACGTGATTCAGCCGAACGATGCCTGGGATCTGGTCCACTTCCTGCGTACATTGCAGGTCAACCGCCACAGTAAGGAAAACGAAGTTCTGTTGGCTGCGCACGGAGTGATTCCCCCGTACGTAGAAAAACAAACCAGTAAACTGGCGCCAGCCGCCCCAGCCGATAACAAGTCGCCCGGTGGCGGCCAGTAAGTAAAGCTAAAGTTCCTTAGGAGGGAGTACTCAAATGCGCACGAAGCAAATGCTGCCAGCTCTTTTGACGTTGTTCGTATGTTCGTCGCTGATGTTCGCTGGAACGGTCAACGGCAAGGTGACCTACACGGGCACGCCCGCCAGACAAAAACCCATCGATATGGGCAAAGAACCAAGCTGCGCCAAGGAGCATGCCACACCCGTGACCACCGAAACGGTTGTGACCGGGCCCAACAATGCATTGGATAACGTGGTGGTGTACGTTTCCTCCGGAGCCCCCGACGATGGTCAGGTTCCGGCGCAGGCTGTCACCTTCGAGCAGAAAGGCTGCCAGTATCTTCCCCACGTTCTGGTCATGCACACCGACCAGGAACTCAAGATCACCAACGCCGACCAAACATCGCACAACATTCACCCGCTGCCCAAAGTGAACCGCGAGTGGAACAAATCCCAGCCGCCCGGTTCCCCGCCCATTTCCGAGAAATACCCTAGAGAAGAATTTATCTCGGTGAAGTGTAACGTCCACCCCTGGATGCACGGCTGGTTCGCGGTGCTCAAGACGAATCACTACGACGTAAGCAAGGGTGGAGGGGACTTCAAGCTGCCCAACCTGCCTCCGGGCAAGTACACCATCACCGCCTGGCATGAGGACTACGGCACGCAGACTGCCGATGTCACCATCACCGGCAACGAAACCAAAGATGTGAACTTCACCTTCAAGGCGAAGGCCTACTGACGAAACGGCGGCGGAGATGAACCTCTCCGCCGCACGCGCACTTAAGCAGGGCAAGCGGAGATAGCCAATGGGAAAGTTTCTTGCAGCCACTATTGCAATTATCGCGATTCTGTCGGCCGTCCCCATCGTCATGAATTTCGGTTGGAAGCTCATAAACCGGAATGCCGCTCTGGGGGCTCCGGCTTCTCAACAATGAGCCTGCGTCCCGGCTGGAGAGTTAATTTGCGCACTCAGAAAGGGCGACATCAGGAATAAACGAGGAGAAGAATTCAATGAAAGCGGGATGTAAAATCGTAGCACTCGCCTCAATCTTGCTCTTTTTCGCATTCGGATTGTTGTATTCGGGAAGAAGTGTGAGTGCGGCTTCCGCAGGCCAGATCACAGGTAGCGTCAAGCTTGACGGCACAGCTCCACACCAGAAGCCGATTGACATGGGGAAGGAGCCGAGCTGCGCCGCGGTTCACAAAGACAAGCCGGCCACCACAGAGAGCGTAGTGGCGGGTGCGAACGGAGGGCTAGAGAACGTTGTCGTCTATATTAGCCAGGGCCTGACTGGTAACGAGGCCGTTTCATCGCAGCCGGTCCAGCTTGACCAAAAAGGTTGTCTATACGTCCCGCACGTTGTGGCCGTCGATGTGGGTCAGCACATGAAGATAGTGAATAGCGACCAAACTTCGCACAACGTTTTCTCGCAATCCACAAAAAATCCCGTGTGGAACAAGTCGCAGCCGCCGGGAGCCCCGCCACTCGACGTGAGTTGGAACAACGAGGAAGTCGCCATACCCGTCAAGTGCAACGTTCATCCTTGGATGCACGCCTACATTGTGGTGGTAAAGGGCCCTTACGGGGTGAGCGACGACAGCGGTTCTTTTAAGCTTGACAACGTGCCGCCGGGTAATTACACTCTGGCCGCCTGGCACGAGACTTACGGAACTCAGACTCAGAATGTAACGGTTGCTGCCAGGAAGCCAGCCGCCGTCAGTTTCACCTTCAAGGCAAAGTAGAGAATCGAACCAAAGTCGCGGCCGTGGCAGCCCAGACTGTGGCGGCCGCATAAAGCGAGGAATCCAATGCCCGGTAAAGTTTTTGCGTTCATAGTGGCGATCATCACGCTGGCTATCGCCTATTGCGTAATCGCTCACGTGTGGTGGATGCCGGTGGATATTTCCGTCCACGGACCCAAGATCGATGGCCAGATAGAAGAAACGCTATTCGGCGCAGGCATTCTGTTTATTGCCGGACAACTGGTGCTGGCGGCATTTGCCTTTCTGTACGGTGACAGCAAGGGCGCGCGCAAGGTGAAATCGTTCCCCGGTGGCGCGAAACCTCTCATCATCTTCGCGTTTGTCATGGTTGGCATCGAAATTCTGGTGCTCTCGTTCGTCGGTTCCAAGGCGTGGGGCTCGGTCTACTTCACGCCGCCGGACCCCGACTCGCTGCGCGTCGACGTGCAAGCGGGGCAGTTTGCGTTTTATTTCCGTTATCCCGGGCCGGATGGTAAGTTCGGGCCGCTTCACCCGGAGCTGATTAATGAGGGAACCCAGAATTACTTTGGTCTCGACCCGGAGCACGATGCGGATGCGAAGGACGACATCGTGACCGCGGGGCTGGCGATTCCGGTGAACAAGCCGGTGCTGCTCTCCCTGCATTCCAAGGATATGGGGCACTCCTTCGATGTGCGGGAACTCCGCATCCAGCAAGACTTTGTGCCCGGGATCGTGATTCCGATCCATTTCACTGCGAACCAGACGGGGAAGTTCGAAATTGTGTGCACGCAGCTTTGCGGTCTTGGGCATTACAACATGAAGGCGTATCTCGAGGTGATGTCCCAGGCAGACTACGATAATTGGCTCAAGCAGCAAGCGGCCATGCAGTAACTGAAGTCCGTAAATGAAGTGCGTAACTGAAGTACGTAACTGAAGTGCCTCTGCTTCCGAAACGGGGGCGGACGAAAAACATCTCTCGTGGGGTGAGATCACATGCACGATATGTCAGCGCACGCGGCTGCGCACCATGCGCCGCCGAGCGGTTTCATTCGCAAGTACGTCTTCAGTGTGGATCACAAGATAATCGGGATCCAGTACACAACCTTGAGCCTGGTGGCGGCGTTCATTGGGATGGCGCTTTCCTGGGCCATGCGCATCCACCTGGGCTGGCCGACGGCGAGCATTCCTCTTCTGGGTACGCTCTCTCCCAACGGCGCTCCGGGGGGCGTTCCGACGCCGGAGTACTACTTGTCGTTGATGACCATGCACGGCACGATTATGGCGTTCTTCGTGCTGACCGCGGCGCCGATGGCCGGGTTTGGCAACTTTATGCTGCCGATCCAGGTGGGTGCGGCGGACATGGCGTTTCCCCGGTTGAACATGTGGTCGTTCTGGGTCACGTTCGTCGGTTTCGCTGTCGCCTGCGCGACGTTTGTCATCCCCGACGGCCCGCCGATCTCCGGCTGGACCGCGTACGCGCCGCTGAGCGCTGTGGGCCAGGTTGCGGGTCCGGGTCAGGGCCGGGGCCAAGATCTCTGGGTACTTTCGATTGCGCTCTTCTGCGTGGCGTCGCTGCTCGGGGCGCTGAACTTCATCGTGACCACGATCGATCTCCGCACCAAGGGCATGACAATGTCGCGGCTGCCCGTGTCGACCTGGGCGTGGTTTATAAACGCGTGGGTGAGCTTGCTGGCTTTTGCCGTGCTGTTGCCCACTGGCCTCCTCCTGCTGCTCGACCGCGTCGGCGGAACCAGCTTCTTTATTGCTGGGGGAACAGTGGTCAATGACAAGGTGCTGCCGCACGCCGGCGGTTCGGCGCTCTTGTACCAGCACCTGTTCTGGTTCTTCGGACATCCGGAGGTTTACATCGTCATAATCCCGGCGTTTGGGATCATCGCGCACGTGATGCCGACGTTTACCCGAAAGCCGCTGGTGGGGGGCTGGAAGGTGATCACCTTTGCCACTGCCACCGTCGGCTTTCTTAGCTTCGTGGTTTGGGGACATCACATGTTCGTGAGCGGGATGAGCCCGTATATGGGGATGGTGTTCTCGGTGCCGACGCTGATCATCACCATCCCGTCCGTCATTGTGGTGCTGGTGTTCGCGTTCTCCCTATACGGCGCCAACATCCGCTTTACGACTCCGATGCTGTTCTGCCTCGGTTTCATCTCGCTCTTCATCAGCGGGGGAATCGGTGGATTCTTCCTGGCGCAGCCGGCGGTCGATTCCTATCTGCACGCGACCAGCTTCGTGGTGGGCCATTTCCACTTCACCATGGGCCTCTCCGCCATCTTCGGGGCTTTTGCTGGCTTCTACTATTGGTTCCCGAAAATGTGGGGCCGGATGATGAACGAGACGCTCGGCAAAGTGCACTTCTGGCTGACTTTCGTTTGCGTGTACCTGGTTTTCATGACCATGCATTTGATGGGCCTCACCGGGGTGGTGCGCCGCTATTCGTCGTATGTGGCCGACTTCATGGTCCCGCAGATTCCCACCAACCGGTTCATGACCGTCGCCGCTTTGCTGCTGGGCGCGACGCAGTTCATCTTCCTGTACAACGCGATTTGGAGCCGCTTCAAGGGACCCAAGGCTCCGGACAATCCGTGGGGGGCGACCACGCTGGAATGGGATACGACATCGCCCCCGCCGTTTGACAATTTTGGCGGCCGGCAAATGACCATCTATCACGGTCCGATGGAATACGACGGCGACGCCAGCGTGATGCAGACTTCGCCGGAGAAGGCCATTGCAGGAACCTAACCAGGTGGCGGAAACTGGCGGTTCATCATAACAATCGGGATCGAACAACACTCGGAGGGAGGCACCGTGAGCGAACGCGAACTGACCATGGGAATGGGGCATGAGGCAGTGATGGAAGCTTCTCCGTACGGCATTGAAAAGAAGAAGCTGGGGATGTGGATTTTTATCGTCTCCGACGCCTGCACCTTCGGCACGTTTCTGTTTGGCTACGGCTACATGCGCGTGGGCAGCCACAATTGGGGGGCGCCGTTCGAGTTCTCGTCGATCTTGAACGGGATCGTCATGACCTTCGTTCTGCTTTCCAGCAGCCTTACCATGCTGGCGGCGGTTCGGGCCGCGCAGACAGGGCAGAAAGCGTCGGCCAACAAATGGCTGGGCCTGACGATGCTTCTGGGCGCTATCTTCGCCGCTCTGCACCTTCGCGAATGGTTCAAGATGTTCGGCGAGGGCTGGGGGCTGTTCTCCAACCCGATGGGCGGCGCGCATCAGTTCGGCGCGTGCTTCTTCAGCGTCACGGGGCTCCATTTGACCCACGTCGTCACCGGCGTTATCGCGCTGGCTTTTATCGCGCGGGGCTACAACCAGGGGCGCTACGATAGCAGCCACGTCGAAACGGCCGGTCTTTACTGGCACTTTGTCGATTTGGTCTGGATGTTCGTTTTTCCATTGATGTATTTGATGAACGCCCGTTGAGGGGAACTTCGAGCAGGAGGGAGAAGCTGTCATGTCATCGAATCAAGAGCCGGGAATGGGTTCTTACGCAGGGATCGTGGTCGGGCTGATGATCATCGTAGTGATTGAGGTGATTCTCACCTATCAACATTTGCCAGTGCGAACCTTGCTCTTCTCCTTGCTCTGCCTGGCGTGTTTCGAGGCGTTCGTGGGCATCATGTACTTGATGCACGTGAAGTACGAGAGTCCGCTTTTGTTCTGGACCATATTTCCCGCCACGCTCTTCGTGTTGGTGATGCTGAACTACTTGTGGCCGGACGCGTACCGCATGGCAAGGATGAGTCTGGGGAAATGACGCAGTCGAGAACGAAGCGGCCCGATGCCGACTTCGATGGGGATGAGGAGATCAGGTGAACTTTGCAAAACAGACAAGTGTGCGGTATCTCAAGCTAGGGCTGGTCGGACTGGCGTTCCTGCTCTTGATCAGTCCCAGAGACCTGCACGCGCAGGGCTGCGCCATGTGCTACCAGAGCGCTGCCGCCTCGGGCGCCCGTCTCATCCACGCTTTGAAGAGCGGCATTGTGGTTTTGATGATTCCGCCTCTGCTGATGACAGGCGCTTTCGCGCGCTTGGTGTATCGCAAGCGCAACCGGTTTCATGGGGAGATCGTGGAACACGACGAGTTTTGACGGTTTCGGCGGCAAGCGCCCGGTATTATCGCGATCCGGTAAGCAAAGATGCGTAGGCATCAATTGGGGAACATAAGGAGTCTGAAGTTATGGCAACCACGGTCCACGAACCGCCGCAAATCGAACCTCGCCGCTTGCCGGATGAAGGGCACTCTGGAAATGGCGGCGGGTGGAATCTGGTTCCGACTGAGGGCGATTTGCGTGCGGTCGACGACCGCTCGCCAGAACCGGCTAAGACCGGCATATTGGTTGCGCTGGCGGCGATCACGATGTCATTCGCCGCGCTCACCAGTGCCCTTTTCGTTCGTCAGGGCTCGGGCATGGACTGGCAGCACTTTATTCTGCCCCCCATTCTTTACGCCAACACACTGGTGCTGCTCGCCAGCAGCGTCACCCTGGAGCTAGCGCGCCGCCGCATCTCGCGGTACGCTCGCGGGATCGAAAGCCAGATTGCGGTTCCGATGCGCTGGCTGCTGATAACGTTGGCGCTCGGCCTGCTTTTCGTCGCCGGTCAGTATGTGGCCTGGCTGCAATTGAAGGCTGCAGGACTGTATCTCGCCACCAACCCGAACAGTTCATTTTTCTATGTCTTCACCGGCGTACACGCCTTGCACGTGCTGGGCGGTCTCTGTGGATTGGTTTACGTCATGAGCAAACTCAACCGCTCCATCCTGCGGCAGAGCACGTTCGCTGCGGCCGCGCAATACTGGCATTTCATGGACATTGTTTGGCTGTACCTGCTTTGGGTACTTTGGATGAAGCTCTAATTCTTGGTGATCGCAAGCGTATCAATTCAAGCAGAAAATTGCAGCATTGAATCTGATCGCGATTGGTAACAGGAGAACATGGCGCCTACTTACAGTACGCCGCAGCCGAACCCGACGGATCAGTTCACTTCCAAGCTCCGTGACTATTACACCCTGACCAAGCCTGAAGTGAACCTGCTCATTCTTATGACCACGTCGGCGGGTTATTATCTTGCTTCCCGTGGACCTTTCAGGATTGCCGGCCTGATTAACACACTCGTGGGTACGCTCCTGGTCGCCAGCGGTACCGCAACCCTGAACCAGTGGATGGAACGGGTTTGGGACGGTCAGATGCGCCGCACCGCAAGCCGGCCGCTGCCTTCGGGCAGGCTGAATGCTCGCAAAGCATTTCTGTTTGGGATTCTGCTGAGCATCGCCGGGGGCCTGTATCTTGCGGTTGCGGTTAACGGACTAGCAGCCTTCCTTGCGATCTCCACGCTGCTTTCGTATCTGCTTATCTATACTCCGTTGAAGCGCAAGACGCCGCTGTGCACGCTGCTCGGCGCTTTTCCTGGTGCCATGCCCGCGCTGATCGGGTGGGCGGGTGCCTCGGCAAGTATCGAGCGGCACGCCTGGTTTCTCTTCGCCATTCTCTTTCTGTGGCAGTTCCCGCATTTCCTGGCGATTGCCCTGATGTACCGTGAGGACTACACGCGGGCTGGCTACAAGATGCTGCCCCGGTTTGATCTCGATTCCCGCTTCACGCGCGCAGAGATTATTGGCTTCACCGTGATCCTGGTAGTCACTACGATGCTGCCGCTGGTCGATCGCGGAGGCCCGATTTATCTGGGTGTTATGTTTCTGGCGGGCGTCTTCTTGCTATATCACGCAACCAAACTGGCGAGATCAAATTCGAAAGTCTTGGCCGGCCGCGTCTTGCATGCCTCCGTTATCTACCTGCCTATAGTTCTTGGGATGATCGTAGCCCGAAAGGCCTGAAGTTTGGCGGAATGCTCGGGCGCATAGCCAGGCCGCGGTCAGCAGTTGCGGGACTCATGTTGGGGCAGACGGGGCGCTGTCCCGAGCCCAGGGCCCAGCCAAAGAAGGAATTGTGCGCTGGAATTCCTCGATGGGTATATAGTGTGGGGCTGTTGGGAGCTAAAACGGAAATTCCGGTTACCGTCGCCGCACAGAGTTTTTCGGCGAAAAAATCGGACATGCTTGGAAACAATCGCCGTTACCGAGGAGGTTCACATGGAAACTGCAATCGGAGTATTTGCTTCGCGTGATCACGCGGAAGAAGCGGTCAAGGAATTAAAGCAGCATGTGCCGGAAGACTCCATCGTTTTCCTAACCCGGTCCGAAAACGAGGCCAAAACCATCGCGAAGGAGCTCGGCGGTTTTGTGGGAGGCTTCGTTGGGGGCGCCGCCGGGATGACAACCGCATTGGTGGCTGCCACGGTGCTTCTTCCCGGGATCGGGACGGTATTCGCGCTAGGGGTCGGCGCCGCCGCACTGCTTGCGGGCGCGGGTGCGGGCGCGGGCGCGGGCACCGCCGTCGGCTCGGCGGCAACACACGACACAGACGCGCCGCAACCGGCAGCGGATCAAAAGGGCGCTGAGGACATGGCGTTCTTCTTTGAAGTGCTCAAAGAAGGGCGTTCGCTGATCGTGGTTCGGACAGAGTCACAGAAACTTGCGACTGAAGCGTGCGCGATTCTTGACCGGCTGGGTCTCGGCATGCAAAACCGGACGCCCGTCAAAATGCAAACGACCACCCGCCACATAGGAGATGTTGCAGTTCTGGATATCAGTGGAAGGATCACGCTGGGCGAGGGCAATGTTATGCTCCGCGAGATCGTTCGCGAGCTGGCGGACAAAGGGAACAAGAAGCTAATTCTAAACCTGGGTGAAGTTCAGTATATAGACAGCTCAGGAGTAGGCGAGCTGGTTAAGACTCACACAACCGTTCGGAATCAGGGCGGGCGGCTTAAGCTCGTAAATCTGAACAAGCGAGTAAACGACCTGCTCCAGTTAACAAGATTGTCCGCTGTGTTTGATATTGAGAGGGACGAGGCCAGCGCAATCAGGTCTTTGGGAGGCCGCGCTCCTTCATAGGCTGTAGCCTGAGCCCAATCATTGTTCGAACGCCCAGAGCTGACTTCCGATTTTCCCGAGAATGGTCGAAAGCACGACTCCGCCATCCAGCCCGCCTTGTGTGGCGGCGAACGGGATCTGGGCTGAACTGGGCAAGCTGGCTGTTTCTTCCGGCGTCTCCGAGTTTCCTGTGCGGGTTAAGTTGCGCCACCCTTGCCAGTAGCACGTCGCACGCTTCGCTGGAAGGGAAACAGGGCACTGTGTCGACGGAGTAGCCCGCCCACACAGAGTAAGGAGAAAGAACAGCTACGAGGGGAGTTCTATCTTTAATGTCTTATTTGCTGGCGAAGCCCTTCAGACCGCTTTCAGTTCGGCCACGCAACTTGTAACGACAGGTACCGCCGCTCAATCCCAAGTGGAAACATTCAAGTCTTCGTTAGAAATCGTGATCCTGGATCCGCCAGCTCCACTGTGGCCTTCAACCTTCAAGCTGACATTATCAACTTCGATCTCCACCACGCACCATTGACTCTGGCCGCGGATGGGAGTAAATTCGCCCGTTCTGGGGATTCTGGGGATGACGCGCACATCACGGCGTGTGGGTGTAGTTCTCTTTCAGCTGGGCGGACCAGAGAGACTGGAAGAGATCGAACCTTTTCTTTATAACCTCTTCTGCGATCCCGATATTATTGACTTCCCCTTCGCCCGCATCGGGCGTAAACCCCTGGCCAAATTGATTTCGACGACGCGAGCGCGCAAGGTGCAGCACCACTACGCGACGATTGGGGGAGGTTCGCCCATCCGGCGGTTCACCGAGCGGCAGGCTCGAGCCCTCGAGGCGGAGCTTTCGAGCCGGGGAATCGATGCCCGTTGCTTTGTGGCCATGCGGTACTGGCACCCGTTTACGAGCGAGGCGATTAAGCAGCTGCGAGCGGCGCAGTGCGACGAGGTGGTGTTGCTGCCGCTGTATCCACAGTATTCGGCGACCACGACGGGCTCGAGCTTGAATGAGTGGCGCAGGCATTTTCACGACGACATGCCCGTATATTGCGTGGAGAATTTCTACCGGCACGAGGCCTATCTCGACGCCGTGATTGAAAAAGTTGACGAAGCGCTGGCACGGTTCGCCGTGCCGGAGCGGGTGGAGATTGTGTTCAGCGCGCACAGCGTGCCAGTTTCGGTGATTGAGAAGGGCGATCCTTACCAGCGGCAGATTGAAGACACGGTGCGGCTCCTGTGGCAACGCGGTGGATGGAGCAACCGGCACCGGCTTTGCTATCAGAGCAAGGTGGGGGCAAGCAAGTGGCTGCAGCCTTCCCTGCACCGCACGCTGCACGATCTGGCCGCAGAACACGCTCGCGAAGTTTGCGTCGTTCCAGTAGCGTTCGTGTCCGATCACGTGGAGACGCTGGGTGAAATTGATCACAAGGCGCGCGAAGAAGCGCGTCGGCTGGGCATCGCGCAATTTGAAATGAGTGCGGGGCTTAACGATTCCCCGAAATTCATACAAGCCCTGGGCCAAATCGTGTTGCAGGTCATGGGCGAAACGGTTCATCGATTCGTTCACTCTTTCTCACCTAATTAGCCACCATTCGCTGCCGTGGACATTCGTATACTCACTGCTGTGCCCAGCGCACGGGGTTCATTTGCCTGTTTTGTGGCTTGGGTAGGGGTCCAGGTCGGAGACGCCCTGGCCGCTTCCTCAGCCCGTCTTCGTTTCCCGGTTTCATTTACAGGTTACCCTGCAGTGGCGTTCTGTACGAACATCACCCACTGCTCGCCATCACCCACGACCGCATTCGTCGCTGGGCTATAGGCCACCGGCACCGCAAGCCCTCTTGCCCAAACAACCGGGGCATGGAGATGTGGAAAAACGCTCCGCGTTTCCCACATCCCCACACCCCCGGCGACGACTGCGGACAAATGTCAAAAGAGGCGTTACACTAACAATCCACTTGGTACAAAAGATCCGTCAGGTCACCCGCAACGGCGGTCATGGGATGGTGAGAAGCGGCAATACGCAGGTTTTCAAGCTCGGGAACGTTGGCCGGAAGAATTGAAGATTGTATCTGCCGGGCAGTCTCCAATTCAGTTTCGATTGAGACCAGACGGCGCTCGTTCGTAAACATTATCTCCAAGGCGACGGACAGTCGCGGGAGACCAGGTCGTTCAACGCAATGGCATCCAGCGAAGGAATCAAGAACGAGTCTCGAAGGTGAATGGTTTCGTCTATGGCTATCGTCAGATTAAAGATTGACGTTTCCGGCACGGTGGGCGATGAAGCCTGGCGCGAACTGAAGCAGTTTGACCTGATCCAGAGTGCCGATTTCGGTCCTCAGTTCGGCAGTGGCGGGCGTTGCAATCATCCGCTCAACGAGCCCCACCACAAAGGGGAATGGATCGGCGCTGAGATCCGGCTCCAGACGCCGCTTCTAGCCCAATACGCCATCTCCCACTATCTGGAGCAGGACCGCGTGCTCGATGCAGATGTGGTGGAGTAAACGACTGGAAAGAGACAAACCGCCTGGAAGAAGTTCTCAGTTCTCGGTTCTCAGTTCTCAGTGAACCAGGATGGACTTGGATTTTTCTGAGAACTGAGAATCGAGAACTTGGGGGCTGGCCCACCCGCCTTGACTTCAAGCTTGGATATTTACGGTTGAGATATTACCCAGTATTTAACGTCCCCCCCCCCCCCCCCCCCCCCCCCCCCCCCCCAATTATGCGCAAAATATTGAGTTTAAAGGACTTACTTGTAAAATATTCCGGAATAAGAACTTAAGCTCGATTTTCAGCCTAAATTCCAGTTTTGGGGTGGTTTGGGGGAGAATTTCCGCTTCTCCACCTGGGCCCGGTCTCACCCGCTGAACAACTCGGTTTATCAAAGAGTACTGGCTGTCGCGGCTTTGCCGCTCAGACATTGTCACATCAGGCGCGTCGGGAGTCTGTGATGGCGCCCACCAGGTGATTGTGATGAAAAATCCCAGTGGCTCCCAGAGTGGCGGCGATGCTGGCCTCTGTGATCAGTTCACCCGCGTTCTCTGCGATTCAAGACTTTCGGTGCTGTCCTAATTCTGTTGGGTGCCGATCTTGGGTTGAGGAGTAGAAAAAGTAGTTTCGCACTCTTGGCAGCGCCATCTCTGAATCTTGCGGCGTCCATAGGCTCCGAATCGCTTGCGCGCTTCGTGCTTGCAGCGGATGCACGTCATTTTGGCCTTGCTTTCTTCGGGCCAATGGAGCCAAAATGACAGCGGGTTTCCAAACCCTGTCCTTGGCCCATACCCGGGGACGTTTCCCCGTTAGCGGTTGGCGCCGCTGGCGGGGGCATTAGTAAGCGGTGGAGCTGGAGGGAATCGAACCCTCTGCGGGCCAACCGGTCAAGGCGAGACCCGCATCTCCGCAGCACAGCCCCACAAGAACGAAAGGCCAACGTCCCTTGGGTTGCAGTGGATGTTGGCCTTTTCTTTTCATACACTAACGATACTGCATCAATTTTGATAGTATCAGTCAAGGATATTGTAATTTGATATGTATCTTTTTTGTGATAGTCTATGAATGAATTCTATGGCATCGAGGTTTACCGTGAGGGTCGCGTTGTCCAAGAGTGGTTCGATGCGCTCGATCTCGATGCACAACTGGAAATCCTCAACATGGCTCTGCACTTAGAAAGACTGCCGATGGGCCGCTGGCGGCGTCCTGACTATGATCCACTTGATGGTGAGGGTGGGATATCAGAGTTGAGGCCAAGGGACGTTCGTGGAGAGGATGGGAATATCATCTACCGATCTATGGGTTTCGCGGTCATCCAAGCAAGAATTCGTATACGTTCCTCCACGGAACAGACAAGGATGTCAAAAATGATCTCGACGGTAAGGAACAAGCAAAGCGACGACTCGACCAACTCTTCCGACCGGAAACACGAGTCCACAAGTTTGATTTCACTCCCAAAGCTGCTTGAGATACTAAAAAAGGGCAGGAAGATTAGGAGTCAATTCGTAGAATCGCACTTGAGCAAGAGCATCGCGTATCAAATTCGCTCCCTTCGTGATCAAGAAAAATGGACTCAGGCGGAATTTGCCGGGAAACTAGGCATTAAGCACCCAAACAATGTGTCCGCCAGACTTGAGAATCCTAACTACGGTAAGCTCACGCTCTCTACCCTAAAGCAAATCGCTGCCACCTGTGATGTGGCCTTAGTAGTATGGTTTGTGCCTTTTAGTCGTTTCCTCAAGTGGGTGACGGGAACTCCCTATTTGGACAATGGTTTATCGGAAGGCTTTTACGAGATTCCGACCTTTGAACGTGAATTTGAAAGTGCAAGTGTTCCGCTAGAAAAAATGCCCGTTCAGTCTGTTCGCGATGATACAGATGACTTTGACTCGGCAAGGGACTATGCACAAGCTCGTGGATCGTTCGACAATCAAGCCCAACACAGCAGAGGCATGGCTTAATTTTATGCAAAAAATAAGAGTAGAACTCGCTAGATCTATTTGGTTGTTTGACATATCCGATGTAAACCCAAGCGGGAAGAGCATTTTCCCCGATATGCTGATATGGCTTGGCGAAAAATACTCATTCCAAACCTTTCCTAAGTCGTTAGCGGATAGGGATGAAAACAAAAAAGGCTTCCTCTTTAAGGCGGGTGAATTCCAAAGTGATGAAGGCGGGATTACCGTAAATTTCTCTTTGTTTGGCGATGGAGTAGTCGCTGAAAACTGGTCATCGACAGAACATGGCGACGCCTTTCTCGAAGACCTACTGCATTCTGCTACGAGCAAATACGGTCTAGCTTATACGCCAGAGATGGTCCGAACGAAGACATACATCAGTGAACTGATTGTGCAACTGGATCATTTGCCTAGCGATATAAATCCGAAAGTCACACGTTTTTGCGAGACACTCGATGGAATTTTTGCTAGGCATCACCTCGCGCCGTTCGAGATGACAGGAATGCTTTTTTCTCCCGATGTATCAGCTACTTCCTACAAACCGCCAGGGCTTCTCATTGAGAGAAAGCAGGGTGCTCCTTTCTCCCACAATCGTTTCTGGAGCAAATCTCCATTTACTACGAAGGAACATCTGTTTGCATTGGAGGAATTTGAAAAGATGCTGGCCGGGGAATCGTCGGACATTGAGGTACAGCCGACTCAGCATGACCGCCAAGTTAGATTGGCGGATTAGAGCAGCAACACACTTTTAGGACAGTGCCAGACTTTCCGCTAGTGGTGCTCACCCTACCGCCGAGCCAGAGACCCGAAACCCGCTTTCTGTTATATTGCCGTGATCCCATGCCCCTTCTCCCCGACGCAACTCCGCAAACTTCGTCCGATGCAAGCTTGACCCCCAGCCCTCCACCCAAGCCCCGTCCTCGCATGTCCACGCGCAACCGGCTGCTCTTCTTCCTGACCGCGTGGCTGATCGTGCTCATGCCGTTCCTGTTCTGGTGGAGCACCTGGTTCGGCCGCCAGCTCTCCGACAAACAACTGGCCGAGTATCTGCAAGACGAGAAGCATCCCCGGCACATTCAGCACGCGTTGGTGCAGATCGGCGAGCGCATGAGCCGCCACGACGCGAGTGTCACCCGCTGGTATCCCGACGCTATCCGCTTGGCCGCAGATCCGGTCGAAGAAGTGCGCAACACCGATGCTTGGGTGATGGGGCAGGACACATCCGGTGCAGGGTTCCATGAAGCTCTGCTGAGAATGCTGGCCGATTCTTCTCTCAGCGTGCGTGGTAATGCCGCCCTTTCGCTGGTCCGCTTCGGGGACGCAACCGGAAGGCCCCAGATTGTTGAACTTCTGCAACCCGCCCAGGTGATCGCACCCGATGCCGGACAGATGACGGATGCCAGCGCTATCGGCACCAGCATCCACCAGGGCGGAGTCGTCGCCAAGCTCCAAGCAGGCGGGAACAGCGCGGTCCACACTATTACTATTGAAATGCGTTCCCCAATCGCTGGCCGTGTGCGCACACTCTCGGCCCAGGTTGGGCAGCAGGTCAAACGGGGAGACCTCGTCGCGACTATCGACCCGTCCACCGAGCAAGTCTGGGAAGCGTTGCGCGCACTCTACCTCGTCGGCCAGCCAGATGACATTGCCGCAGTTCTTCGCTATGAACGAGAGTTGCCCGACATCCCCGATCACGTGCGCCAGCAAGCGCTGGAAACAGAGACAGCGATACGGCAGAGGTCAAAAGAAGGAGTTGGCCGGCGATGAGCGGTCAGTGGCTGGTGTTCAGCGAAAATCGCGCTTGAGCTAGGAGCTAAGGGCCAAAAGCTAAGAGCTTATAGTTGCCCTCAAATCGGCATCACGCCGACTTCTTTTTCCACTTCGACGGTGTCTACCATCACGATCGCGTCCCACGGACAGCCGTCGAGAAAACATCCGTCGGGGCCCTTGCTGATGCACTTCTTGCAGCCGATGCATAGGATCGGGTCGACCTGGATTCGGCCAAACGGAGTGCAGTCTTCGTCCGGAACCCAGAACATGCAATCTTCCACCGGACAATATTCCACGCAGGCCGGAGAGCCCGCGCACCCAGTGCAGCACTCGGTAATGACCGCCAACTCCTTTGGTTTTTTCTTTCGAGGAGTTAAGATCCCCTTGGACTTGGGTTCGAATTTGAACTCGTCGGGCACCATCCCGGCGGGTTTCATGTCGGCCGCTTCAGCAGGCATGGCACAGATTATACCGTAACGTTTGGGATTTTCATCTACGCCAAAGACAAGCCCAAACCGCCGGTCATTGAAGAAATCGCAAGAGCTTGCGACCAAAACGTCCGTTTCATCTTGGCCTGCCTTTGCCCCTTTTCGCGGACTCTACGTTCTTTGCGGTGAAAGCTTGGTCGTTTTTGATATATTGGGTGGCGAAAATGGACGCACAGGGGCGGATAACCATTGCTGGTGGAGACTACCGGGCGGAGGCATACCATGTCCGATGATAAGCGCGACATTCTTGAAGCCCTTAAGTTCGAACTCGCATTCCTGGAGCAGGGAGGCTATGGACGTTCCGTGCGTACCCCCAAGACGCCCACTAGGACCTTCCAGGACTCTCTCTCCTGCATCAATTTCTGCGAGCCCACGCGACCGCATCCGTGCAACGAATGCTTCCTAACCGACTTCGTTCCCGAGAAAGCCCAAAGTGAAAGCGTGCCGTGTCACCATATTCCGCTGAATCCAGAGGGGGAGACCGTGGACACGCTGCGGGACAATCAGCTTAAGTTGGAGGAGGCCTTGGGAGCTTGGCTGCGTGCGACCATCCGCCGCCTTGAGCAGGAACGCGCGGCGGCAGCAAAACAGGAGCATGCTTAAGCTCAAGCATGAAATCGGGGTAGGGGTGATCCTGCAGGATGCCTTGGGGACAGCCGGTTAAGATGCCGGCGCCACAAAGGAGCTCGCAAGCCTATGATGCTGGTGCTTTCCGTCGTGCTTGGGATCGTCCCTCTGCTGGGAGTAGCATGGATCGTTCTGCATGGAAGCGTAACCACTGTCGACGGGCTCTTCATGAGCCTGATTCTTCTGACCCTTTCCGGCATTTCATTCCTGAATACATTTCTGGATCTTCGGGAGCGTTGGAAAGCAAAGACAGCAGTAAGCGCTTTGTTGACTGGCAAAATCACCACTCCGGGTATGCAAATTCCTCCGCAGCTTCCCCATCACAAGGTCAAGATTAAGAAGGCCGGGCAGCGCGCCTGCAACGAGAAGAACGAGAAGGGCAAGTTTTGCGGCGGCCATTTGAAGCGCTGGTTTTATACCACCGATGTGATCGAGCAAGCTTGCGGGGATGCAGAAAGGGCCTGGGGACCGGATGCCGAGGTCTACCGTTGTGAGCATTGCAAGACTTTGTATTTGCCGCACCCCGGGGAATCGGTGGTGAATGTAGCTGGGCAGGGGCAGATTTCGGTGTTCGGGCTGACTTTGCCGCCGAAGGAGAAGTAACCCGGCCTGAGTTCGCTTTTCTGATCCTTATCTTCGGAATTCGGAATGAGGGGAAGGCGTATTCGAAACTTGGACAATTAGGGTTGAGCTGTTTGCGCATCGAGACACAGATGCACCGAGCTCTGGTCCGAGCAGCAAAACCGCGAGTCTCCGACAGCTAGGGGCACACGGGTCACGGTTCTGCGTCGGCGTCTCTTAAGTTAGTAACCGCTTATAAAAGCGCGACCGTCGAGGGCTTGTACCCTAGCGGACTGACCGCTTGGTTTAGAATTCCTCCAAATGGCCGGGAAGCCCAGGCTCGAGTCCGACGCGTCTTCAGGGAAGAAAGATCCTCTCGTCTCGCTTGCTCGCTATTCGGAAATAGGGTTCATCATTCCGGCGGCGATCCTGCTGGGCTTTTTTTTGGGCAAGCTGGCCGATTACTGGCTGCATACTCAGTGGCTCTATCTGGTTGGGCTGTTGTTTGGGGCGGTGGTGGGATTTTGGCAGATGATCCGCATGGCCATGGGCGCTTTCAAGAAAGATGAATGAGCGTGAGCATCTCGACGGGCCCGCGGAAACTCTGCCGGCGGAGACTCTCCATGAGCGCATAATGCACGAGCGCATCATTCCTCGCGTGCTGCGCAATATGCTGGTCTTTGGCGTTCTGCTGCTGGGGCCGGCGTTCTGGTTTTACCGCTGGGCTGGAGCGATTGGGTTTGCCTTCGGGGCGGCGGTTTCCTACGTTAATTTCCGCTCGCTGACGCGCGGCGTTGAAGGCCTTGCCGATCGCATCGTCAACCGCAACAGCCGGGAGAAAGGCGGCCGGATCGTCCTGCGCTTTGTGGTGCGCTACGGGTTGGTGGGACTCGCTGCCTATGCTATATTCAAAGGTTCTTCCCTGGCTTTTCGCGGCTTTCTGTGGGGCTTGTGCGTGCCGGTGGCGGCCCTGATGGCGGAGGCGGTTTGGGAAGGGTACACGGCCTTCCGGCGGGGAGCAAAGGCCCGTTGAAAATTTGTCATCCCGAGCGGAGCGAGGGATATGTAGTTCTTCAATCGGCAGCGAACTGCGGATCCCTCGCTTCGCTCGGGATGACAATCCTTAATAAGTACCGAAATAAGTACCGGCAAATTTTAAATAAGTATTGAAGTCTGAAAATCGCAAAGTCTGAAAATGGAACAACTGGCTTTTACCGCACTTCTGAATCGTTTGTTTGGCGCACCCGTTTTGGCGTTGCTGCAAGCGCTGCACATTCATCCCAAGTATCCGGCGACTCCGATCACGAACAGCTTCGCGATGGAGTTGCTGGTGGTACTGCTGCTGACGATATTTTTCAGTGCCGTGCGCACGCGGCTTTCGGTGGAGCGTCCGGGCGGGCTGCAACACACGATGGAGGGCATTAACGGTTTTATCGAGAACCTGGCCCAGGAGATCATCGGTCATCATTCGGAGAGATTTGTTCCGTATCTGACCGTGCTGGGGATGTTTATTTTGACGTGCAACCTGCTTGGGGTCGTACCGGGACTGGAATCGCCGACGGCCGTGGTGATCGTGCCGCTCGGTTGTGCCCTGCTGACCTGGTTCTATTACCATTATGCGGGTCTGCGCGAAAACGGCGCGATCGGATACCTGAAGCATTTCACCGGGCCGCAAGAAGGCATACCTCTGTGGGCACGCATTATCGTGCTGATCCTGCTGCCCCCGATCGAACTGTTCAGCCATGCTGCTCGGGTGCTTTCACTGACGGTTCGTCTTTACGCGAACATGTTCGCGGGCGAGATGGTGACCCTGGTATTTTTCTCACTCATACCGCTGGGCATCCCGATTGTTTTCGAGGGCCTGCATGTCGGCGTGGCGTTTATTCAGACGTACATTTTTGTGCTGCTGGCCTGCGTTTATCTGGGAGAGGCGACGGCGCATGAGCACTAGAGAAGGTCTCAGGTCTTAGGTGTCAGGTCTCAGGAAGGGCATCTGGTTTTCCTAAGACCTGAGACCTAACACCTCGCCTTTCAGCGTGAGGGCGCCGGCTTACTGGCACGGCGTCAACCACCCACTGGGGGCAATTCATTTAAGGAGAAACAAAATGCGGAAAATCGTGATGTTGTTGTTCGTGATGATGATGTTCTCTTTCCTGGCTGTCCCGGCGTTTGCGCAGACGGGCGCAGGCGCGGCTGGTTCGACCAACTGGATAGCAATCACTTCTGGTTTCGCGATCGCCATCGCATCCGGGTTGGCGGCGCAGGGCCAGGGGCGTACCGCGTCGGCGGCGTGCGAGGCGCTCGGACGCAATCCGGCCGCGCGCGCGGGCATTCAGGTGGCGCTGATTCTTGGCCTCGCCTTCATCGAGTCGCTGGTGTTGTTCGCGCTGGTAATTATTTTCGTGAAGGTGGTATAAGCGAGTCGGCGGTTTGTTGGTTTGGGAAAGGCCTCTGCGTGCGCAGGGGCTTTTTCTTTGGCGCGGAATCGCTGAGTGTGAGTGACGGGTGCGGCCAGACGCGGCAAGCCGCGTCTCTACGATTATTTTCGTGAAGGTGGCGTGAGGAGACTCTGGAGTTACAGGAACCCACTCATCGCAAAGTGCGCGATGAGTGGGGCACCCGCACTTCCTGTGACCTGATAGCTGAGAGCTGACAGCTGAGAGCTTGCTCTAGGTTTTGCGTTCGCCGTCCCAGGTGGCGGCGCGATTGTCGGGGACTTTTTGCAGAGCCTCGACCAGGACGCGGCGGAGGCGGTAGCGGCTGTCGAGGTCCATGCTGACGAACTCGAAACCGATTTCATTGACGCGGGCGCGGCGGAGCAGAACCTCGCCCCGGATTTTCTTCACGCCCAGAGAGATTTCGATGTGGGCTTCGGAGCCGACGCGGAGATTGTCGTTGCGCGTGCCCATGCCGCCCCCGAGACTCATCTCCCGCATGATGACGTTCGACTTTCCCCAGGAACTGGAAAGAGTGGCGGAGAGCGTGCGCGGCAAGATGATGCGTTCGTAGCGGCGCTGGCGGACCCAGGGACATCCGGGGCCGGAATCGAGCGGCGCGATGGCGAGTTCGCCGGCATCGAGGCCGCTGTCGGCGAGAGCCTGGGTGCCGTAGCGGGGATCAATTTTGGAGAGCGCCTGAATGGCGGCGATTCTCAGTTCACGGTGCTGGCTGTAGCCGAAGAGTTTTTTGTCTTCGACGATGGCGCGCAGAACGGAGACCGCCTCGATGTCGCGCAAACGGCCGAGTGACTCGATGGCTTTCAGTTGGACGAACGGGGGACGGTGCTGGGCTTCGCCGGCGGTGGCGAGGGCAATCAGGCTGGCACTGGCACTGCGGTCCTGGCTCATGCCGATCTCGTCGATGGCCTCGGGCAGGATGAGGGAATCGAGCAGTTCGAGCAGTTCGAGCAGGGTGCGTCCGCGGTCGGGTGCGGCGCCGTAGGCGATCTGGCGAACGATGACGTCCTGATAAAAGCGGTTGAACTCGCCCATGCGGGCGGGCAGCAACTCCAGCAACGTGGTTACGGCGAGGCGGCTCAACAGGCCGATGGTGGAGGCAGCCTGGCGGGGCTGGCCGGTGCGCAGGATGTCGCGCAGATCGTCGACGGCGGGTTGTCCGAGTTCGCCGACGAGTTCGACGATGCGATCGCATTCGACGCGTTTCTGTGCCCGGAAGAAGCGGTCGGCAAGGTGTTCGACGGAAGTTCTGGGAAGCTGCTGCAGGACATTGACCAGGTCCTCGGGCACCTGATCGGCGTTGATGGCTTCTTCGATCATCTCGGGCAGGCGATTTTCGATGCCGACGCGGGAGCGGAGATCCTGCGCCAGGGCAGGCCGTTGGTGGGCCACACTTTCGAGCGAGTAGCAGAGTTCAGCGACGGCTTTGTACTTTCTGCGGGTGCAGGCCTCCTGCCCGAAGCGCGCGAAGGCGGCGCCCAGCAGACTCTGGATCTCGGAATCGCTTTCCTTACTCAGTTTCTCGCCGATCATGGCGAGGGCATTGGGCATGACTTCCTCGGGCGCGTCAGCATAGAGGTCGGCGAGTTGAGACAGTCCGATGGCGGTCTTGCGGCGGGGATCGGCATTCTTGGCGTCGAGGCCACTGCAGTAGTTGGAGAGAATTTTGGCGGCGATCTCATTGTCGTCGCGCTCAAAAAGGATTTCGACGAACTGGCGAATGTTGCGGGGCGGCACGCAGGCGGCTTCGCTGGAGAGCAGAACGCTTTTCTTGCCGGCTTCGGGAATCTCAGCCCAGAACATGCGGTCGAGAATGTCGGCGTGGGAATCGACGAGGATGCCGGCCTTGGACATTTTATCTTCCTGGACGCGCAGGATCTGGCGGAGCGTGTCCATCTGCCGGCTCATGTGCTCCATCATGTCGTGGACGGCGTTGACCTTGACTTCGCCGCGCTGATAGCGGTCGAGGGCGAATTTAATCGCCATGGTTTCAGCCGCCTTCATCAGAAGCGGGGTGTCATTGCTGCTGTTGGCGTTGTCCTGAGAAGTCTGCTTGGCCAGGCTTTCGAGCAACTGGGCGAGATTGACCTTGGCGCCTTCGGGCGCCTTGCCCAGTTCGACCTGGAGTTTTTCCGGGGAAGCGTTGGGATCCTGCATCGCCTGGCCAAAATGGGTGAGCAAGCGAATGGTCTGGATGACCTCCTCTTCTTGTAAGGGAACGACGCCGCCGGTCCAAGTTCCGCCTGAGGATCCGCCGGAAGATCCGCCGGATCCCGTCCCAGTGCCGCCGGGAATGGGGACGGTGGGGACGCTGCCGAGGGGCGCGCCGCCGGGCGTGCCGGAAGCGCCGCTGCTCGCTCCTTGAGCGGCGGCGATCAACTGCAGAAGTTTCTGAGGGTCATTGAGCCACTGCTTGAATTCGGGGCCGAGAGCCTGGGCGGCGAGTTGGGCGGCGATGGAATATTCGCCGGTGGCGGGATCGGCGGCGACGAACTTGACTTCATTGATACGGATGGAGGAATCCTTGTTATTACCGAGGGTTTCCTTAATCTGCTTGGCGAAGTCCTGCGCTTTGGAGCCGCCCATGGAAAAGGCGCGGACCAGGCGGGTAAAGTCCTCGAGCGTGACCTTGTTGGAAAACAGGATGCTGGAGAGCCCGGCGGCGGTCAGCAACTGGGCGAAGCTGCGCTCGGCCTGTCCGGCTTCGAGCGGGATGCCATCGAGAAGAAGTTTGTTGTCGGAGACGCCGAGCAGAAAACCAGTGTCGCCGCTCTTGGGCAGCGCCTGCTGGAGTTCGCTCCAGGCCGTCAGGAACTGGCCCTCGGTGCGTTTGTGGTTCACTCCATACAGCCGGGTGTACTTGATCAAAATATTGAGGCTGTGGAGGAAGGACCGAGCGGACGCGCTGCGGGCGTCGGTTTGAGCAGCGTTAACGATGACAGCCTCCCGTCAATGTATGGAGCGTTGGCAATAAGACTAAGCGGGAAAGCGACCGAATGCACGATTACGGAGGTAATTGAACCGAACGGGAGTCTCGGGCGCGGGCGACTGCACGGAGGGGCAGGTCCTTTAGGATGCGGGCGCGCTACACTGGTGGCGCGGGCTCAGTAGCCAGTAGCCAGTACCGAGCCATGAAGCCTTTGGGATGCTTGGTGCGCTACGCGGGAGCCGCGGCGAGCCGCGTTTCTACAGGAAAGTTCCGATGAAGATCGGCGTGCTTTTTTTTGGCGTATTGAAAGACCTGGTCGGACGGACGGGCGAGACCGTTGATCTGCCGGAAGGGTCGCGGGTGCGGGAAGTGCTCTTCTATTATTCGCGAGAGGCTCCGCGGTTTGAGGCGATGGTACCGTCGCTGGCGATTGCGGTGAATCGGGAATATGCGGGAGCGGACCGGGCGCTGCGCGAGGGCGATGAAGTCGGGCTGTTGCCGCCGGTGAGCGGCGGGTCGGCGGAAGGCGGCGAAGTCCGGGGCGAGGTTGGAGGCGAGGTTCGGATCGTCCGCGAGCGGATTGATCTGGAGGCTGTGGTTGGGCGGTTGAAGCGTCCGGCGGATGGCGCTGCGGTGATTTTCGATGGCGTGGTGCGGGACAACACGCGTGGGCGGCGCACTCATTATCTGGACTATGAAGCCTATGAAGCGATGGCGCTGAAGCAGATGGAAACTCTGGCGATGGAGGCGCGGGCGCGTTTTGGGGTGCGGGGAGCGTCGATCGTCCACCGGCTGGGGCGGCTGGAGATTGGGGAGACGAGCGTGCTGATCGTGGTGACTGCGGCGCACCGGGGCGCGGCGTTTGAGGCCTGCCGGTGGATCATTGACACGCTGAAAAAGACGGTGCCGATCTGGAAGAAAGAATATTTTGAAGATGGAGCGGTCTGGGCGGACGGGGAGCCATTTCCCGAAGAAATTCGATCGCTGGGAGGCACAGCGGGGGAGCGGCCTGCATCCAAATGATTGAATCCCACATGAAGCGACTCCCAAAGGTGCCGCGAGCGTCGAGCTACGAGCTCCGAGCAAACACTGTCAGGGCGGCTGGCTCGTGGCTCGTGGCTCGTAGCTCGCAGCTCTCGGCTAGCTTGATGGTGTGTGTCTCGATGATGTGCAGCGCCGCTCCGTCGCTGGCGGAGGAACCGGCAACCACGCTCAAGGTGGACGTGAAGCTGGTGAACGTGTTCGTAACGGTGACGGATGCGCGTGGGGCTCCGCTGGCGAACCTGCAGAAGGAAAATTTTCTGCTGAAGGAGGACGGCAAAGAACAGAAGATCGCGATCTTCAGCCGGGAATCGGCGCTGCCGCTGTCGATCGTGCTGTCGGTGGATACGAGCCTGAGCACCAGAAAAGATCTGCCGCTGGAGCTGATCTCGGCGCGCAAGTTCGCGCACGCGATTGTACGGCCGCAGGACGGACTGGCCTTGTACAAGTTCAGCGAGGAAGTGATCGAGTTGGTGCCGTTCACCTCCGATTTGAAAAAGATCGACGCCGGAATCGACCGCGTGCGCAACGGCTCGGCGACGGCGCTTTACGACGCGATTTTTCTGGGATCGCAGGCGCTGAGCCGGCGGCAGGGAAGAAAAGTGATGGTGGTGATCACCGACGGCGGCGACACGGTGAGCCAGGTGAACTACAAAGAGGCGTTGCGCTCGGCACAGGAGGCGGAGGCGATTATTTATAGCATCATCATCGTGCCCATCGAAGCCAGCGCGGGACGAGACACGGGTGGCGAGCACGCGCTCATTCAGATCTCAACCGATACGGGCGGGAAGTATTATTACGCCACCTCGCTGCCGCAACTGGACGACGCGTTCCGCCAGATCAGCGACGAACTGCGGACGCAGTATCTGCTGGCGTACTATCCGTCGCAGCGCTATTCGAATTCGGAATTCCGTCAACTGCGGGTGGACCTGACGAACGCGCCGCCGGGAGGCCCTTATCAGTCGCACTATCGAGCGGGGTACTACACGCGAAAGGGTACGTTCTGAGGCCGGTAAAAAACGCGGGTAGTGGGCTAATTCTGTGTTGCCGTGTAAATAAGCTGCGAGCTACGAGCTGCGAGCTGCGGGGCGTCCGGTTTGCTCGAAGCTCGGGGCTCGAAGCTCGCGGCTCAGCAACGCGGAATTCGACCACTACCAAGAATTAGACCACTACCAAAACTCGTGCATCGCGCCGGAGAAGTGGGCGCATCTAGTAAACTGTTTTATTCCATTTGCCGTAGAAATTAGGATCTTAGACGCGGAATCGCTTCCAGGTTCTACTTGAGGTTCTGCCCCCAGGAGAGTGGCACTTTGTTCGATCGCTCTGGCTTGCAGGTTCGTCGTTCTCTGCTTATTGGCCTATTGCTCGTCTTTGTTGTTGCGCTCACGATTTCGTTGCGGGCGCAGGAAATGACCTCGGAAAATCCGACCACCGGCACTATTCAAGGTACGTTGCGGGATGACGACGGCCAAGCCGTGGAAGGCGCGCGGGTTTTCTACAGTTCGCAGGCCACCGAAACCAGGGGCGTGACGCGCTCCGGCAAGGACGGGACGTATGTTTCCGAGCCAGTGCCGCCGGGCGATTATGTGGTGCGGGTGGAAGGCCGGGACATGCTGCCGGTGGAGAGCAGCGTGAAAGTGGTCTTGGGGGCGGCGGTCACGGCGGATTTCAAGCTGGAATGGATTAGTCCGGGGCCGGTGCGGCTGGAGAGTAAGTTCAGTGGCGAGGTTAACGACAAGCTGCCGATTGACGGGCGGAACTATCTGAGTGCGGGGCAACTGGAGCCGGGTGTGCAGGCGGTGGATGGAAGGATTTTTGATCCGGGCAAGAGTGGGTTTCAGTCGCTCTCGATCAACAGCCAACTGGGGCGCACGACGCACTACGACATGGATGAAGTCGAGGCGATGGATGAGACCCGGGGCGCGTCCACGCTGAACCTGCCGGCGGAGGCGGTGCGCGAAGCGATCGTCTCGCGCGTCACGCCGGACGTGTTTCAGTCGCTCAACGCAAGTGGCGCGGTGCGGGTGACAACGCGCTCCGGCGGAGAGGAATGGCACGGCAATCTGTTTGGAAATCTGCGCGACCGGATCGCCGGCCTCGCGGGGTTTCCGTCAGGGAATCCGAAGTACAGCCGGCAGCAGTATGGATTTGGGGCTGGCGGCGCGGTGATCAAGGACAAGGCGTTTCTATTCATCGGCGGGGAACGCAGCAAACAGGATGGGGTCTTGCCGACGATGCTCGGATTCCCGGCTTTTAACGGGACCAGCCTGCGGAGCGCTTATTTTCGCGAGAACATGCTGACGGCGCGGCTGGATTACAACTTCAGCGACGACATGAAGGGATTTGTGCGGCTCAGCTACGATAACGCGAACCAGATCGGGCCGCCGGACGGCCTGTCGAATTTCCGCAATCAGCTCAACGTTCCGGCTGCGGTTTTCGGGCTGGATTGGAACCACGGACGGTTTGTGAACAGCGCGCGCTTCGGCTATCAGAAGATGGTGAACGCCATCAATCCGGATTTGAAGGATTCGGAGATTTTTCCGACGGCGCCATTCCACATGCAGATTGGATCGTATGCACTGGGGCCGACCGTGGCGGGTCCGCGGCAGACGATTCAGCGCGACCTTTTCGGGCGCTACGACAGCAGCACGATTCGAGGGTATCACACGATACGTTTCGGGGGAGCGATTCATCGCATCGCGCAGGGTGATTTTTATTCACCGGGAAATTATGGGCCGTCGGTGACCAGTTCGAACGGGCTCGACGCGATTACAGCCATCAATAGCAACCCGAACCTGGTGCCGCTGATTCCGGGCGATCCGCGCGGAGCGGCGGACAATCCGCTGAACTATCCGGTGGGCACGGTCACGATTTTCAACGGGCTGGGAAATTTCAGCGAGAACTCGGCATTCAACCGCTCGAGCGGCGGACACTTCGACACGCGCCTCGAGGGGTACCTGGGCGACACCTACAACCTGCTTCCCAACCTGAACATTAGTTTTGGCGTGAATTATGTGCGCGACAGCGGGCGCACCAACAGCGATCTCCCGGCGACGCCATGTTCGGCGATCAATCCGACGATCGTGAAGACTCCACCCTGCACGAGCGGCTTGATCCTGGATCAGTTCGGTCTGCTTCCGAACGTTGGTTTGAATGCGCACCAGAATCTGGGCGAGAGCGTGAACCAGCCGAACTGGAATTTCGCTCCGCAAGTGGGTGTGGCGTGGGATCCGGGACACAATGGGCGGACGGTGGTGCGGGCGAGCGGCGGGCTTTTCTATGACAATTTTCTGCTGCAGAATGCGTATCAGGATCGCATCAACCGCTTGTCGAACGGGCAATACAACCGCAGCCTGACGCTGTGTCCTACGGGATCGGTGCTGTTTCCAAACGGATCGGTGGTGAGTTCCGTGGATTCGCTGGATATCGCGACCGAGATTTGCGGACAGCCGATCGGTACGGTTTCGACGGCGATTCAGGATCTGCAGTCGCAATTCATGGCGGCCCAGTCGGCGGTGACGGGCGGGCAGAATGTGTACTCGCTGGCGAACAGCGTGGCGAATTTTGGAGGCCTGTTGGCCCCCGGTTTCAGGACGCCCCGGGTGGTGCACATGTCCGCTGGAATTCAGCATCAGATCGGGGAGCGCGGCATGTTCTCCATCGACTATATGCGCGAGCTCGGCACCCAGTTCCCGCTGGGGATTGACACCAATCACGTGGGCGACGCGGGCTACCTGACGGACGGCGACAATACAACCCCCTCGCTCAATACCTATGCGGCGGAGCTGTCGGCGATCAATGCGACGCTGGCAGGCAATCAGGCGTCGAAGGCATGCCCGCAGGCGACGTTCGCGGGCAGCAGTTCGCAGGCTGCCGTGAATTGCTATTTGGCCGCCGTGCCCGGAGCGAGCATCGCGGATTTCGCGCGCCAGGGGCTGGATTCGTCGAATGCGTTCTGCGGACCGTTTCCGTGCTCGGTCTTAGGCAAGCAGCAGGCGGCGTTCGGCGGGATCAATCCGACGGTGGGATCGAACATCATGTACTTTCCCAGCGGACGCTCGCAGTATCAGGGTTTGCACCTGGCGTACAGAGGGGTCAGCGGAGAGAACCCGATGCGGCGCGTGCGCCGGCTGGAAGTGGCGTTTGCATATGCGTGGTCGCGTTATCGCACCAACATCGCGGAGCCCAACGGCAGTGGCGGAGATTATTCGCTGATGAACGTCGCGGAAGATTACAACCGGCCGCACCGGGGACATTGGGGGGCCTCGGGGCTGGACCGGACGCACCAGCTTACGTTCACTCCGACCGCGGATTTGCCGCACGGGCTGCGGCTTTCGATGATCGCGCATCTGGCGTCGCCGCTTCCGCTGAGCGCTTATGTTCCGCAGCAGGACGGGGGCGGAGTGGCGGGGGAAATCTTTCGCAGCGACCTCACCGGTGACGGTACGGTGGGCGATCTTTTGCCGGGGTTTATCGGAAGCACGGGAAAATACTCGACCAGCAAGTTGACCCAGTCCGTCGCGCTTTACAACAGCAGCTACGCCGGGAAGTTGACGCCGGCGGGTCAGACGCTGGTGAATAGCGGTCTGTTTACCGGGCAGCAACTGGTGGCGCTGGGCGCTTACTCGCCTCTGATTCAAGCGCTGCCGGGGCATTATGCGGAAGCGACCTGGCTTAAGACGATGGATCTGCGGTTGAGCCGGCCGTTCCAGGTTGGAGAGCGGGTGAAGCTGGAGCCGAACGTCTCCGTGTTTAACGTTTTCAACTGGGCCAACTTCGGAGGCGCGGGGAACCAGCTCAGCGGTGTGCTGAACGGCGCGCCGGGCAGTTCGCTGAACAACGCGAGTTCGGCGGGATACTGCGGCAGCTCAACCACTTTCTGCACCTCGCGGCTGGACCGGGTTCTGCCCGGTTCGGGCACGTATGCGAACGGGGCGCCGCGGCAAATGGAATTCGGAGTGCGGATCACGTTCTAGCATGCCCAGCCCCTAAAGGGGCGTCTGATTTTCCAGTAGAGACGGGGCTTGCCGCGTCTCCGGACACGGGGCAAGCCCCGTCTCTACAGGCGGAGGAGCTTAGGGCATCGCTGAAGCGATACCTTGAAACGAAGTCCGCGTTTTCCGCAGCCTGCCAGGGTTCTTGCCGAAGCTGGCCCAAGACATTTTCGCCTTGATGCCGATGTTTTGCGTTAAGAGCGCAAAGTTTTTATCTTCTCAAGATTTTTTTCGCAAGGAACAAATTATTGACTTGACTCAGTTTGGGAATGCGCTAAGCTTCAGGGGTCAGTGTAGGTCGCTACGCTTCCCCAGTGGAGCCGCACTGAGTTCGCGTTGTGCAAACTTCACAATTTTGAACAAAACGTCCATGAGGGAATTCCTTCGAACGTCCGGTCCAACAGGACGCCTTAAGCGGCCTCCGTTCGTGATGGGGATACCTCCTTGGCCTCACACATTCCCTCTCAGGGGAAGGAGAAAAAAATAATGCAAAACCAGAATTGGCGATTCTTGAACCGGGTAGCCGTGGTAGCGACAGTGACCCTATTGGTCGTGAGCTTGTCATCCTTCGCGGCGGCTCAGGACAACATGACCCCAGAGCAACCAGCGGCCGTATCAGCGCCGTATCAGGCGCCTCCAGCGGCGGCTTTTAGGCCGCAGGGCACCGTGATCACCCCAGCCGGCAGCCTCTCGAGTCCCGGCAAAGGAGTTCACACTAACTACAAGATTTTCGTTCCCGCCGGCCGCACTCAACTATGGTCCGCGGTCCCGGATTACACCTTTGCTGAGGAGCCGGCATCGATGGCCTGCGTTTACAAGGTTGGCCCAAACTACGCGGGATGCGTTCCGGACACCAACGCCTACCATGCCGGCGGCGGTTGGGGCGCGATTGCGTTGGTGGACGCCTATGACGACCCGAACGCGGCGTCCGACTTGGCGTATTTCGACACCTATTTTAAATTGCCAAAAGCAAACTTCACGAAGGTCTATGCCAACTCGAGCTTCGGCACTCTTGGCGGCCTGACTGCCAGTTGCAGCGGGACGCCGCCACCGGCCAACACTAATTATGGCTGGGACATTGAGGAGTCTCTGGACATCGAGTGGGCGCACGCCATGGCGCCCAGCGCGAAGATCATTCTGGTAGAGGCCTGCAGCCAAAGCCTCCCTGACCTGCTCTTTGCCGAGTATGTGGCCGGTATAAAGGTGGCTGCGGACGGCGGCGGCGATATCTCCAATAGCTGGGGATACCCAGAGCAGTGCGTTGGAAACCCCGATTGCGGCGGCGGAACCTTCACCGAACAACAGGACGACAATTTTTTCTACCGCTACTACTGGAACCACATCACCTATTTTGCGTCCGCTGGCGACACTGGATCGGAAGTTCTCTATCCCAGTGCTTCACCGTGGGTAGTCTCCGCGGGCGGTACCACCATCAACCGCGACGCGAGCGGGAATTTCCTAAGTGAGAGCTGCTGGTCTGACTCAGGCGGCGGCCCTAGCGCCGTTGAATTCTGGCAAAGTTCGCCGTCTATCGGAAACGGGATGGGACCGTGGGCTGACTATCAGTATGAAGTCTTCGGGGGGGCTCCCTATGAACTTCCTGCCCGCTCAACTCCTGACATGTCATTTAATGCCGATCCTAATAGCGGCGTGTGGATCTACGATACCGATGAGGGGGGCGCCTGGTATGTCATAGGGGGCACCAGCGTATCCTCCCCTGCACTGGCTGGCATCGTCAACGCCTCCAACAACAGGTTAGGGCAGGCTCCGGGGGGCAGCTACTACGGTGCCGGGGAGAACACCCTCCTCTATTCTCAGCTCAACACGTATACCGCATATAAGGCCAACTTCTACGATGTCACGACGGGATCGAACGGTCGCGCCGTTGGTGCAGGCTATGATCAGTGCACCGGCATCGGAAGCCCGCGCGGCAAACTCGGGAAGTAACCTTACCTACTGGCAGTTTTTCAGAGGCCCTGCTCGTCAGGGCCTCTTCTTTTTCCCCTGTTGTTGTTGCTGGGCTGGACCGGGTTGACAACGCGATATCGGTTGCTGGGAAGGCCTTCGGGTGGCGTGTACCGGGATCTCGCGCTCGCCCGGGGATCCACGAGTCTTGCCGGACGAAACAGTTGATTCGTTCAACAGCCCTTCCCGCCCCTGGATGAGCATCTTACTGCGCTCATGGGCGTTGCCCTTCCGCGCCGCCCAGCGTAGCAGCACCCATGGCTTCGAATCTTCGCACTAATGGGTAGTGATCTTGTCGCTGTACACGATACGCTCGATGGTAGAGGCAAAATAGGTCTGGCTGAAGTTCCCGGGGCTACCGAGCGGCGCACGCGACCCTGAGTCTGGCCGGCTCAGAACCATCAGCACGCGATCGCCGACCGCGAGTGGCAGCTTATCAGCCTGCTTTCCATCGGGCAACAAGACGCGGGCACGAGAGACGTCAACCTTGAAGGTAGGCCCCGCGGTCGCGAACTGGGCATGGCCTCCCGGTCCGCCTGGGTAGCCGTCCGGCGTCTTCACAGTCACGAGCGCGCCTTGTATCCCGGTGATACGGCCTTGTATTACGAGGGGCTCGGAAGAGACAGGTTGTGGGTGCTCCTGGGTTTGGGAGTCTGCTGGGCCCTCGCGACCCTTCACGCTGCCGAGCGCCATCAGGAGCATGGTGGCTGCCAGCAAGGCGTAAATCGTTCGGCTGCGTCTGCGAATTATTGGGTCGGATCCCACAATACCTCTTCGGCCGGAAATCAAAGAGATTGTTCCTCAACTTCAGCGTATAGCAGAGAAGTTAATCGGCGCCTTTCCCTAGGATACTCCAGGAACGGAAGCCTGCCACCTTAGAAACTCACGGCTGTTTACCGCGATATCGTCCTCGGTACTCCCGACAAAACGCTGTTCACCCCTCCCGACAAGAGCGCGCCCTATGAAAAGGCGGGCTAAGTAGTAGAGCAGGTAATCAAATGACCTCTTCCGAACGCGTCGGACCTGCGTGGGGACAGCCGCTCCCGGTTGTCTGGCCGGGCAAAGGAGCCAGTGCAGGCGCTGGGCAAGACCGTGGAATTGACTCCGGGTAAATCAGGGTAGCGGGAGCGGCAAGAGTGTGGGGGCGTTGCGGGTGGAGACACTTCCGAAACGCCCCCATGGTTTGCGGCTTCGTGCCGGGCGTGCGACGTGAGTTAACGCCGGCAGAACGAAGCCCGCGGAACTATGCCCGCGGAACTATGCCCGCGGAACTATGCGCTCACACTCAGGGCATTACTGGAACTGCTCGTCGCGTTGGAATTGAGCAGGTTCAAAATGAGCTCGTAATTCTTCGCCTGGTTGAGGTTGATGGTGAGTTGCTCGGCGTTGCTGCCGTTCTGTCCCTGAGCTGCGTCAATCGAGACCTGCGCTCCTGAACTGCCGCTGCCGAGATTGATCGTGACCTCTTCGGGGGTTGCGGAAGAAGTAGCGAACGAAGAGCTTCCCTGGCCGAGATTGATGACGAGTTCCGGTGTTGCCGATCCACTCGAAGCGCTGGTGCTGGCCGCGCCTCCCAAGTTGATGACGATTTCGGGAACGGCACCGGGACCGGCCGGTGGCTGGGCGACCGGCGTCACGATGATTGGGAGCTGAATGCCGGGTGGCTGAACCGGCCCCGGGTTGGCGACAGGTGGCCCTACGATGATTGGGGGCTGAGCGACGGGTGGTTGAACCGGCCCCGGGTTGGCGACCGGCGTCACGATGATTGGGAGCTCAATGCCGGGTGGCTGAGCCGGCGAGGTTTGGGTGCTGGTCGGCTGCAGAGCGAGATTGATGACGATCTCCACCGCGCCGGAATTGGAATTGTAGGCTGAGATGGCCGACTGGGACTGCTGGTTTTGCTTGCCGAAGGTGCTCTCAAGACTTGCGAAGGCCGACTGGGCCCCGGCGAGATCGCCGTTCTGCAGCGCCTGTCCGATGGCCTGGAAATCCTGGGTGCGATCGGCTCTCGCAAAGGTCTGTCCATTCTTATAGGGACCGCTCTGGCCAAGCGCGGTCAGGGTGGTGAAGTCCTGCTGGGCTGCGTTCAGGTTGCCGGCTTGCAGGTCCTCTCCAAGTTGGGCGACATCGGCTTGCCGCTGCTGCCGGTAGGCTTGCAGTTGCTGGTAGATCGAAGACGCACTACTGGTCGCGGTGGCCTCGCTAGACGGCGTGCCGGTGAGGTTTACGACCGCGGCCGAAGTCGCCTGCGCTGAACTTGCCGAATTGCTTTGTTTGCCGGTAAGCGTAGCAAAGGCTGCCTGCGCTCGCGCCAGGTCGCCGGCTTGTAATGCCTCGCCGATGGCATTGAAAGCCTGGGTGCGGCTGGACTTGGAAAACGGTTCGGAATTGGCGAAGGGACCGCTTTGCCCGAGCGCAGCCAGCGCGTTGTAGGCTTGCTGGGCGCCGTTCAGGTCCCCACTTTGAAGAGCGCTGCCGAGCTGCTTAAGATCGGCCTGCCGGTTCTGGTAGAAGCTCTGGAGCTCCTGAAAAATCGATAAACTGGAAACTGCCGCTGTTGACATAGATTTTCTCCCGATGGCGCGTTCGCCGTTAACTCATAACTGGGGCTTAATTGCCGCCCTCCAAACTTTATCGGTTGAACGGCGGAGTGACTTTAGAGGAAACGAGAAGTTACCAACGTTCCATAGCGACACAACCGAGGTACGATTGAAGGACAGGGATTATGAAGTGGGTCTCCGGCGCATTTGGCCCCTTGCCGGGAGACCAATCTGAAGCGGTTTGCAACGGCGGAGGCGGAGGGGCCGGGGCAGTTGGTGGCTCCGGCCCGAGTTACTCGAGCGTTGTCGCGGTTAGGCGATCAGTGCCTTTTCGAAATGCTCGCAGAGCGTGGTTTCCAACGTGTAAAGCTTTCGCGTCGAGGGAGTGCTCAGATAGGGTTTGAGGATCTGCTCGACTCGGGGCGACCATTCTTTCTCATTGCGCTCGAGCTCCTTCTTGTCGGTCCAGAGAGTGACCGCCAGCACTTTGTCGGTCTTGTTCTCGGGCACAAGGGGAAGGATTTCGAGGAAGCCATCCTGCTTCTTCAGAATGGGAAGGACCTCTTTTTTTACGACACGAATGAATTCGTCTTTCTTCTCCATTAGCGGAACGAATTCAAGGATGCGTGCGAACATGGGAAAGTCTCCTTTCGTTCTTTGGAATTTTGAAATTGGTTCCGCGAGACTTCTGTCTGGCCCTGGTCTGCGGGATCGGATGGCAGCGTACAACGGAGCCAGAAGGTTTGCAGTGATGGGCGGGCGGGACCGGTGTGATGATTTTCGGTGAAATGGTTCCAAAACGGGAAGCTGACTTCAGCTCTCCGGGTGCGCAAGTTTTCGCGCCTCCTGCAGGCGTGTCCTGAAGCACAATCTGGCGCCGAGGAATTGTCGCGGTGCTTCTCGCGTCGCTGCTGTGCACCGAGGACCATCGAGCCGCCTGCCCGCGCGTTCGTGGCAGCGGGGTCATCGCCGATTCCGGCGTTTGGTCCCATTTTCCTTTTTTCTATTCCGCAATTATAATCGCCGTTCGCCCTAATCCCGTGCGAGTGTTGACCGAAGACAAGCCGCCACCAGGAGCGTAGGTTGTTCCTGGCGAGGCTGGCTCAGGTCGGACTTGGCGGTCGTTACAATGTTGTATGCGGTCAGTTGGGCCATTGTCGCATTCCCTGGAGGCGCAGTAAGGAACATGGAAAAACTAGTTCGCATCGCTCTGGCAGCTCTGTTTCTTGTGGGCATCGCTTCCGCTCAGAACATTCCGGCGGTCGATGTATTCGGCGGCTACTCGTACCTCAACTTGGACGTGCCGTCGAGCTCGGTTACGACCTCTGGGCGGCTGGCTCTAAACGGCTGGGACTTTTCCGTCGCTGTCGGCCAGTTTCACCATTTTTCTGTTGAGGGAGACTTGAGCGGCCACCAGCTTGGCGATTGCGGTGGTACTTCCAATCTGAACTGCAGCGATTTCTCCTACATGATTGGGCCTCGCTATACGTTTGGGGATCGCTCCAGCCGGCTTACCGGCTTTGTGCACGGCCTGGTTGGTCAAGACCGGGCGGATTTTCCAATCTCCGGGGGGACTACCGTGTCCGATACCTCGTTGGCGTTCGCCGCGGGCGCTGGCGTTGATTATTGGTTTTTTCAGCACATCGGAGTTCAGTTGGGGCCGGTCGACTATATGTTCACCCGTCACCTGAACAATTACGAAGGCTACAACATTCCCAGCCAAAGCAACTTCCGAGCCTCTGCCGGAATCGTTTTTCGATTTGGCGGTAATCTTCCTTCGAATGAGCCCAAGCCCCCGAAGGAGCCCAAGGCTGAGTCCAAGTCTGGTCGTTCTCGGGTTCGGCCCTGGCATAAGAACCAGCCTGCTCCTGCCGAGAGTCAACCCTCGACTGTGGCTGTCCAGCGGCCGGCTCAGCCTTCGGTGACTATGCTGGGTCGCGGGATGTCGCTCCCTGCTCTCGGCGTCGTGGTTACGCCCCAGGAATTCGACGGAGCGAAAATTCTGGAGATCGTGCCGGGAGGCGTCGCGGAGATGGCGTCATTGCACGCCGGCGATCTGATTAGGTCAGTAGATGGCAAGGCAGTAAAGACGCCGATGGAGTTGGCCGCTGAACTGTCGGACAAATCCGGGAAAGTTCGCATCGGCATTCTGCGGGGCGACGTGGCGACCGAGACGCTAGTCCTGATAGGCCGCTGATTACTGCTGCAAACCTGGATGTCGAGCGGTCAGGACCTTGCCGAGGTGGCAACGGCGGGGGTTGTGGGAAACTGGTGCGCCCGGAGAGATTCGAACTCCCGACCTACAGCTCCGGAGGCTGCCGCTCTATCCAGCTGAGCTACGGGCGCGCTGCGGTATTGCCAGTGTACATCGTGGGCCCGGAATGCCTCAATGGCTGCGGGAAAGTCGCCATTCCCGTAGAGACGCGGCTTGCCGCGTCTGAGACGGGGCAAGCCCCGTCTCTACACTTGGACGCCTGTCGCTCCACGAGCGGGGCGATCAGCCTTCGACCGCTGCCAGCGAACCTTTCTTCCGCCGATTCGATTGCAGAATCTTCTTGCGCAGGCGCAGAGATTTCGGCGTGACCTCGACGAACTCATCGTCGGCGATGAATTCGATGGCCTGTTCGAGATTGAGATTGCGATACGGGACCAGGCGGATCGCTTCGTCGGAGGTTGAGGCGCGCATGTTGGTCAGCTTCTTCTCGCGCACGATGTTGACGTCGAGATCCGTGTCTTTCGCGTTCTCGCCGATGATCATGCCCTCGTAGACATCGACGCCAGGCCCAGCAAAAAGCACGCCGCGCTCCTGAAGATTGTAGAGAGCGTAGGAGGTCGTAAGCCCGGGCCGGTCGGCGACCAGCGCGCCGGTCGGGCGATGCGGAATTTCGCCCTGCCACTCGATGTATCCGTCAAAAAGCGCGTTCATGACGATGGTGCCGCGCGTGTCGGTGAGCAGCGTGCTGCGCAGTCCGATCAGCCCGCGGCTGGGCACGCGGAATTCGACGCGCACCCGCCCATAGCCGTGATTGTGCATGTTGGCGACTTCGCCTTTGCGCGACCCGACGTGTTCCATGACCACGCCGACGAATTCCTCGGGGATATCGACGGTGAGGTGCTCGACCGGCTCCATCAGCCTGCCATCTTCTTTATTGCGCTTGGTGACGATCTCGGGCTTGCCGACCATCAACTCGTAACCTTCGCGGCGCATCATCTCGATCAGGATGGAAAGCTGCAGCTCGCCGCGGCCGAGAACCTTGAACGAGTCGGTGCTGCCGGTCTCTTCCATGCGCAGCGAGACGTTGGTGAGCAGCTCTTTCTCCAGGCGCTCGCGCAGGTTGCGCGAGGTGACGTAATTGCCTTCGCGTCCGCAAAACGGAGACGTGTTGATGGTGAACAGCATCGCAATCGTCGGCTCGTCGATAACGATGGGCGGGAGCGGCGCGGGATTCTCGGCACTGGTAATCGTCTCGCCAATCGTGATGCCTTCGACGCCAGCGACGGCAATGATGTCGCCGAGCGATGTTTCCGTGATGTCGGTGCGTTTGAGGCCGGAGAAGCTGAAGAGCTTGGTGATTTTTGTCTTGTGAAATGAGCCGTCGCGCTTAGCGATAGCGACGTCTTCTCCGGTCTTCATGGTTCCAGAAAAAACGCGGGCGATGGCAAGGCGGCCAAGGTAGTCGCTGTAGTCGAGATTCGCGACCAGAATCTGAAGCGGGCCGTTCGCGTCTCCTTGCGGCGCAGGAATGGTGTCGATGATCGACTCAAACAGAAGACGCAGGTCTTCGCCCGCCGCTCCCTGATGAACGGCAGCCGTGCCCGCCTTGGCGTTCGTGTAGAGGACAGGGAAGTCGAGCTGCTCTTCCTTGGCGTCGAGATCAATAAACAGGTCGTAAACCTCGTTGAGAACTTCCTGCGGGCGAGCGTCCGGCCGGTCGATCTTGTTGATGACGAGAATCGGCTTCAGGTTGGCTTCGAGCGCCTTGCTGAGCACGTAACGGGTCTGCGGCAGCGGCCCTTCGCTGGCATCGACGAGCAGCATGACGCCGTCCACCATCTTCAGGGCGCGCTCCACTTCGCCGCCAAAATCAGAGTGGCCGGGCGTGTCCACGATATTGATTTTGATGCCCGCGTAGAACACGGCCGTGTTTTTGGCGAGGATGGTGATGCCGCGCTCGCGTTCCAGATCGTTCGAGTCCATGACGCGCTCGGCGACGGTCTCGTTATCGCGGAACGTGCCACTCTGCCGGAGCATGGCGTCAACCAGCGTGGTCTTGCCGTGGTCCACGTGGGCAATGATAGCGATGTTGCGAATACTTGGGTTCAGATCGAAAACTCCTCAGGGTTGCAGATTGGGGCTTACTACTACTTTACTATGGCGAGGAGGTTAGCAGTTGTTGATCGGAAGCGACCGTGTGGGGACGGGGCTCCGCCCCGTCCCGGCGGGGCAAAGCCCCGCCACCACACGCTAAAATATTAAAATTAAAGGACTTAGATGTAAAATATTCAGAAATTTGGACTTAGCGGTGGGATTCTGCGGTTTGGCGGGCTTTTTCCGGTGCGGGGTCACCGCTTCTACTGCTTGTCAAAGAGCGTTTTGTCAAAGAGCATCGAAAATGGTTTTGCGGCGGATTATCGGTCCGTCTCTGGAGACGGGCGCATTTCTCGATGCTGCACTGCCGGGGAATCTTCGCACTGATTTCGGTGCAGGTCTGTGATGGGGGTACGAGAAAAATGTGATGAAAAAAGGCGGGGGCTGCGCTCGACGTGAGCTGGGAGCAACTGGCCTAGGGTCGTCAAACCGTGGTAAAAGGTTAAGAGGAAAGGAGGTCGGAACATGGCAATTCTCGATTGGTCACAATGCCCCGCCGTGGAAAGCGTGCCCGGAAGGCTAAGCGGCGCATGGGTATTTCGCAATACGCGTATGCCCGTATCCGCCGTGTTCGAAAACCTCGAAGCTGGAGCCACCATAGACGAGATTGTGGACTGGTTCAGCATTTCCAAGGAGCAGGTAATCGAGGTTCTGGAGTTTGCCGCTCGCAGCCTCGCCGCCCCGGTTCCGGTCGAGCCAGTACCCGCGTCCGCCCCCGATGCTCGTTCTCTTTGACCATAGCGTACCGGCCCCGTTATCTCCCTACCTGATCGACCACACGGTCACAGAGGCAAGAACTCGCGGATGGGACACGCTTTCCAACGGCGAGTTGCTAGCCGAAGCGGAGCGGGCCGGGTTCGACGTTTTTCTTACCGCTGACAAGAATATCCAATACCAGCAGAATCTTACTGGCCGCAAAATAGCCGGGGTGGTGCTGAGCACTCCGCAATGGCCGGTCGTTCGATTGCACACCGAAAAAATTGCGGCAGCGGTAAGCGCGGCCACGCCCGGCAGCTATGTTGAAGTTCATATTCCGCACAAGGCCTGATAAGGGTCGGTGTTGCTTCGCGGAAAAGGACGGATGATGGGATCGCCGGTGCACTCGATGGGCTTGGGTACTGCAGGCCACAATGAAAAAACCCATGCGCGAGACGGCCGTGGAATCCCACCCTTCAACAAACGAAGGGTGGGGCATCCGGCGCACCCCCAGTTGTTTCGCTCAATGTTCAGAGGCAGACCCGCATTTCCCCGTTAAAGTGGCCCACCCGCCGTCCCCCTAAAAAGGCCCACCCGCCATTGATCCTATTTTCTGGAAAGATAATTCTTTTGCCGTTCAGTAGCCCAATTCCTCATGTAGTTTCGATGTTCCACCGCAATTCCCCATCCCAATACAAAATCTCGGAGAAGCAGTAATTGAATTTTTCTCGTGATTGCCAGAGCGATCTGATCTGGGGGCTGGTCGCCCCGCAGCGTTAATTTTTCTAAAGCCGTTGCCTCCTCAGGACTAAGGTGTGACAAACGCGCCGCCATCTCAGATTCGTATTCTTTTCGTTCTTTTCGTGCGCTGTACCAATCTTTAAGTTTCCAGCCAAACTCCCACACAATGAAGAAAAGGATCAGGGCTTCAATAATCAGCATTACCTGATCCACAGGGCGAGTTTCCATGAGAAGCCTCCTGATCGTGTCGAACATAATTAGCAACATTATCAGGATGCGAGGAGCGAACGGATGCGATACCGTTGCGAAACGGTCCTGCACATAAAGCCTATGCCCTGCACAAGAATTACCCTTCATAGGTGCCTTTCTGTGCAAAGCCAGGGGTACCCACGAAATTGGCGATCTTTGCCAAGCGTGGTAACTGTGATATCGGTCCATAAAAAGGAAAAAACGACCTAGCGATCGCCAACAGTTTCGACCAACTCCGCGCCGATTTCCGTGGTCACTTCCGCGCGCGTTCGCAGGCGATACCAGAACACAATCGCAATCGGCGAAAACACAAAAAAGATGATGGTCGAGATCGCCTTGATCTCCGGCGTAATGCCGCGCCGCAGCCGTCCCCAGATTTCGAGCGGAAGCGTGTTGCCGCGGCCGATGAGGAAGAAGGTGACGGCGATTTCGTCCATGGAAAGGGCGGGTAGCGATGCTGCCGATACGACATGGGTTCGTCCCGTGGTGCGAACATTTTCGGCTCCCACCCTTCGCAAAGTGCGCGAAGGATGGGGCGCTTCCTCCGCGGCGGCACCCGTGAGGCTCCCACCCTAACGTCGCAAAAGACGCGACGTTAGGATGGGGCACCCGCTGTGTTATTTGTGCCAGCGAGATCAAAAGCCTGGGTCACCCGCGGATTTCGTCCATGGAAAGGGCGGGTAGCGATGCTGCCGATACGACGTGGGTTCGTCCCGTGGTGCGAACATTTCGGCTCCCACCCTTCGCAAAGTGCGCGAAGGATGGGGCGCTTCCTCCGCGGCGGCACCCGTGAGGCTCCCACCCTAACGTCGCAAAAGACGCGACGTTAGGATGGGGCACCCGCTGTGTTATTTGTGCCAGCGAGATCAAAAGCCTGGGTCACCCGCGGATTTCGTCCATGGAAAGGGCGGGTAGCGATGCTGCCGATACGACATGGGTTCGTCCGGTGGTGCGAACATTTCGACTCCCACCCTTCGCAAAGTGCGCAAAGGATGGTGCGCTTCCTCTGCGGCGGCACCCGTGAGGCTCCCACCCTAACGTCGCAAAAGACGCGACGTTAGGATGGGTCACCCGCTGTGTTATTTGTGCCAGCGAGATCAAAAGCCTGGGTCACCCGCCCAGAGAACGCTTGCGCTCTTTCGTAACGTTGCTATAATCGCGCAAGGTTTTAGGCCGCTCATGTCCGATTGGAGGGAATGAAAATGAATAGGAAGCGAGTTCTAAGCGGCGCCATCCTAGTTGCCATGCTGGTTCTGCCGGCGATCGCGGCCCCGCCCGAGGGCAAGCCGGCCAGCGATGGCGACGCCGCCATCGCCGAAAAGTGGATTGCGGCGTGGAATTCCCACAGCCCGGACAAAATGATTCCCTTGTTCACCGCCGACATCTTCTACGAAGACGTGGCCTTTGGCGAAGTCAGTCACGGCAGCGCCGAGCTGCGTAAGTTCGCCGCCTCCGAATTTGAAGGCGTTGCCGATCTCGAACTCAAGCTGCTGCGCGCCAAGGTCCAGGGCGGCCACGGAACCATTGAATGGATCTTTAGTGGCACCGATAAGGACGTGTTCAAGACGGGAAAGAAGTTTTCCGTGCGAGGCGTCAGCGTGATCGACGTGCGCGATGGCAAAATATCTCGCAACCTCGATTTCTACGATGCGGCTACAATCATGCGCGAGGTCGGGCTGTTGCCAACCCCTGCCGGCGAGGCCAAGTGACGCAGAAACGCTGGCGGCTCGGCGCGGGACGTTTTCGAGAGCGGGGCGCGCATGACGGTGGAGGTTGTGGCAGCGCCGCCTAGTGGGGGTTCAGGGAAAGTGTCGTCCTCGGTTCATCAGAGGGGGCTGCGGTAGAAGGGAAAACCTTGAACCACAGGGGGCCCTTCGGCTTCGCTCAGGGCAGGCTCCGAGGAGCACAGGGGAAACCCTAAGTTGAGCCGCCAGCCTCTGCTCGGCGCGAAAGTCGGTTTACGCTATCTGTGAAACGAGCATAACCCGGGACGCCCGGAATTTTTCGGGCGGCAAGTCTGGAAAGGATCCTTATGACACGAAAGGCAACCACCGCCGAGCGAGACTCGGCTCAGCTCGAAGCCCTCGGCTATGACTCCAAGTTTGATCGCTCCATGAGCCTGTGGTCGAACTTCGCGCTCGGCTTCACCTACTTGTCGCCGGTGGTGGGAGTTTATACACTTTTCGCCGTCGCTTTGGCCGCTGGCGGCCCGCCGATGTTCTGGACTTACTTGTTTGTCGGAATCGGACAACTGTTCGTGGCCATGGTGTTCGGAGAGATCGTTTCTCAGTTTCCCATTGCCGGCGGTCTCTATCCCTGGGCGCGGCGGCTGGTGGGAAGGCGCTGGGCTTGGATGGCGGGTTGGGTTTACCTGTGGGCCTTGTGCAGCACCATCGCTGGGGTTGCCGTCGGAGGAGCTCCCTACGTGGCTCAAGTTCTGGGCCTGAGGGTGGGCCAAGCCGGAGAAGTTGCGATTGCGGTGGCCATGATTATCGGCACGACCGCGCTCAACGTCAGCGGCACGAAGCTGCTGGCTCGGGTCGCCATGTTCGGATTCATCTGCGAGTTGGTGGGCGCGATTGTGGTGGGGGGCTATCTGCTGATCGTGGCCCGGCACCAGAGCTTCTGGGTCCTGTTCCAAAGCTTTGGCCTGGGCAACGGACATTACCTCCCTGCTTTCCTGGCGTCGAGCGTGGCGGCGATGTGGTGTTACTACGGCTTTGAAGCGTGTGGCGACGTCGCCGAAGAGACTCCCGACGCCGGCCGTGCCATCCCCAAGGCGATGCGCATGACCATCTACATTGGCGGCTTCGCGGCCATGCTGGTTTGCCTGGCTTTCGTATTGGCGGTGCCCGATCTGAAGGCCGTGTTCTCCGGGCAGGATACCGACCCGGTGGTTACGATCCTGAACACCGCTATGGGCCCGATCGGGCTGCGAGCGGTCATCGCGGTGGTCATGGTTTCATTTTTTTCCTGCCTCATCAGTCTGGAGGCGGCCACCAGCCGCCTGTTGTTCAGCTATGGCCGGGACCGCATGATTTTTGGCAGCGCCCAGCTCAGCACCCTTTCCGAACGCACGCGGGTTCCGGTGAATGCCTTGCTGTTTGCCGGAATTGTGCCGGCCTTCATTGCGATTGCAGGTTTGTTCCTTAAGAGAATGATTGAGACGATCGTCGTATCCAGCGCCGCCGGCATCTATGTTGCCTTCCAGATGATTGTTTTGGGAGCCCTGATCGCGCGCGCCAAGGGCTGGAAACCAAGCGGAGAGTTTCGTCTGGGCATCTGGGCGTGGCCGGTCAATCTGGCGGCGCTCACCTATGGTGTCCTGGCCATCGTCAACATGACGTGGCCGCGCACGCCGCAGGATCCCTGGTATAGCAACTACGGAATGATGGTAGTGTGGGTGGCCGTATTCGCTATCGGCCTGGTCTACGCCGTCCTGTTGCGGCCCTACGATCACGGCGATGCAGCAGAGGGCGATGCTCACCTCGCCCACCTGGACGTGCCGCTGCCTGCCGAAAGCAACCTGGATTAACTACTGCGCGGCCTTCACCTGGTTCCACGTCTCGTTGTACTTGGCGCGGCGCGGAACATTTTGGTAGAAATAGAGACGCTTCTGGTAATTGTCGACGTCGTCGAGGTGCAGGTTCTTCTGCTCTTCCGGCGTCATGTACTGCGCGGCCCGCGGATTTGCCGGCGTATAACCAGTCACGTCGGTGACTTTCTTCTGCGTCTCGGACTGGATCATGAACTCGAGAAATTTGTAGGCGAGATCTTTGTTTTTGCTAGCGGCGGTGATCATGAGGTGATCGATCCATCCGGTGGTGTTTTCCCTGGGAATGGTCTCGCCCACCGGAAAATTACTTTTGCGCAACTGGTTAGTCATGAGCGGCCAGCCCATGGCGATGACCACTTCGTGGTTCTGGAAAAGATGGGTGAGTTCGCCGCCCTGGGACCATATCTTGCGAATGTTGGGTTTTAACTCCACCAGCTTCTTTTTGACCGCATCCAGTTCCTCGTCGGACAGGTTGTAGAGATGGCCGGGATCGGGCTTGTCGTAGCCGAGAACCTGCGCCGCCAGGTAGAGAGTGGAAATATCGTCCCACACGGAGACTTTTCCTTTCAGCTTGGGGTCCCACAGGATGTTCCAGCTTTCGGGAGGCTGGGGAAATGCGGTGGTGTCATAAATCATGGGGTCCGACCCCCAGGTGAAGGGCACACCATAGACGGCGCCCTTCACCCGGACCAGCGACAGCGAGGTGAGCTGCGGCGAAAGCTGGCCGTAGCTGGGCAGTTTGGCGAGATCGAGCGGCGCGGCGAGACCGGATGTCGCAATCATGGTGGCCACATCGCTCGATGGAGAGATCACGTCGTAACTACCCGCGCTGCCACCGCGCAGTTTGGCGACGAGTTCGTCGCTCGATCCCATGTAGGAAGCCGATACCTTGCAGTGGTTCTGCTCTTCGAAAGCCTTGACGTAAGCGGGATCGGCGTAGCCTTCCCACACCAGCAGGTTCAGGGTAGGAGTTTTCCTGGAGCAGGATGCGGAGAAGGCTAAGAGCAGCAGGGCAAACAGGGCGAATATTGATTTGCGTAACATTATTTATTCTCCCTCATCATCGGAAAACGGAGACGCCACGGAGTCGGTGTCGTCGGCGGAGTGCCGTCCCTTGCGGGACTCGAATGTCGCACTTCAGCCTTCCCGGCACTTACGTGCCGGGCTTTCCTATGTCGCCGCTTCGCGGCTGGCGAATCGCGAGGTTCGCATTCTTGCTCTTCCTTGCTCGGCCTCCAGCTCGGACAGAGATGCCCACGGGACTGCCATATTCCTTGCCGTCCTCAGAATGTCGGTGGCGTGTTGACCCACAACAGCCAGGTCTCGCTGCGGCCGGGATTTTTCCAGTGGTGCGGCGTGGCGCTCTCAAAATAAAAGCTGTCGCCGCGTTTCAGATGGTACTCCTCGCCGTCCAGAGCGATCTTCAGCTCTCCGCGCAACACGAACAGGAACTCCTCGCCTTCGTGGGCGTAGGACTCGCCGCTGCCGGCTTGGGGCGCGATGCGGAACAGGTGTGGCTCCATGACTTTGTTGCCCCAGGCGAGCAACTCCATGCGCACGCCGGGACCGGCTTCGAGCACCTTGCGCTTGGGCGGGCGCACCAATCGAGTATTCGATTCCGTCGCATCGAAAAAATCAAGGATGTTGGTGCGGTAGTAGCGTGCCAGCCGGCGCAGTGTGCCGACGGAGGCGCTCATCTGCGAGCGTTCGAGCGCGCTGAGAAAGCCCACCGAAATTTCCGCGGCCGAGGCCACTTCCGCGAGGCTGAGGCCGCGCCGGGTGCGCAAGCGGCGCAGTCGAGGGCCAATCGCGGCAGTGGCGCTGTGGGCGGCATGTTTGATCGAGCCCTCGCGCTTCAGCATCTGCACAATAGCGGCAGCGTTCAGTCCGCGGACCTTGCGCAGGTAACGGGCGTTCTTCAGCAGGCGCACGTCGTCGTTGGTGTACAGACGATAGCGGCTCTCGGTGCGGCGGGGGCGCGTCAGCCCCAGGGTTTCCCAGGCTCGAATCGCCGACGGAGAAATCCCCACTAAGCGCGCCACGTGACCGATTTTGAGATAAACTTGTGCGTCGCTCGACATGAGTTTCCCCTATGAATTTTGGTAGCCAGGGGGAAAGCACTTTCCGCTTGACAGCGGGCTGCGGAGTCTCTAACCTTGCACGATTATAGCAAGGTTTGCATTGCGCGCAAGCTGAATCGGATCTAACAAAATCGCCCCCCGAGACCTGGAGGATCTGTCCCATGCCGTCGTCAAAACCATCCCGGATTTCCAGTTGGCTCATCTTGCTGAGTTCGGTTCTGAGCCTATGCCTGATCTGCTCCACGCTCCTGTCCGCCCAGGGCACCGGCGGACGTATCCTCGGCCGCGTCGCGGACCCCAGCGGCGCCGTGCTGGCGGGAGTGAAAGTGACCCTCACGAACGAAGCGACGGGCGTGAGCACGGATACCGCCACCAACAACAGCGGCGAGTACGGGTTTCCGCAGGTCGCGGTGGGGTTGTATCGGGTCGAATTTGACCTCACAGGTTTCAAGAAGAACCTGCAGCGCGGAGTGAACGTCGATCTAAACCAGGTCGTGACCGTCAACTCGGTCTTGCAGATTGGCCAGACGAAAGAGACCGTCGAAGTGACGTCGGAAGCGCCGCTCGTCGATACCACCAGCACGCAACTGGGCGCGATCATGGACTCCCGGCAGGTGGCGAACTTGCCGCTCAACTCCCGCGACACCTATCAGCTTCTGCAACTGCAGCCCGGAGTGATGTCTACCGTTGGCTCCAGCAATACACTGGTTTATGGGAGTGACAGCCCCGGTGCGGTCTCAGTGAATGGTGGCCGCGGGCGCTCCAACAATTTCAGCGTGAATGGCGGCGACGCCAACGACCTCTTCGCGAACCTACCGACGGTTCAACCGTCGCCTGACAGCATTGCGGAGTTCCGCGTCCTGACTAATACTTTCGACGCGGAGTACGGGCGCAACTCGGGCTCGGTCGTCAACGTGGTCACAAAGTCGGGGACCAATGACCTGCATGGTAGTGCCTACGAGTTTTTCCGCAACAAGGTCCTCAACGCCAATAATTATTGTCTGACGGCGGCAGAAGGTCTTCCCTGCGCGAAGCCGCAGTCCAATCAGAACCAGTTTGGGGGCACGTTGGGCGGCCCGATCATAAAGAACCGAACGTTCTTCTTCGCCAGTTACGAAGGTCGACGCGTTCGCCAAGGCATTCTCTCGCCCGCCGTCACGGTGCCCAGCTCCCAGGAGCGGCCAAGCGCAAGCCAGCCTTTTTCTGATTTTACTGATTTAGGGTCGTCACCCTTTGCGGGCGGCCTAACTAACACGCAGCTTCTCGATAACCGCCCAGGATGCGATCAGGCTGTTGGTTTTCCGGCGGGCATACCTACGTCCCCCAATCCCTTCCCATACGCTAATCTCTTCCCCAACGGGCAGATCCCTCTTGCTTGCATGGACCCCACTGCGGTTGATCTCCTTCAGTTCGTCCCCACTCCGCCAAACGGCGGTTCTCTGGTCAGCACCGTGCCTACTAGGGCCATCCGCGGCGACCAGGTCACAGTTAGATTTGATCATCGCCTGAATGACAAGCAGAACCTGAGCATCTATTACTATTTCAACGACGATCGCACGAAAAGCCCATTTGCCAGCTTCGAGCTGGCTGGGGCCGATCTCCCCGGCTTCGGAGATATTGTGGCGGAGCGCTTCCAACAGTGGAACATTACCCACACTTGGACGCTCAACAACAGCACGGTGAATGAATTCCGTTTCAATTACAATCGGGAAGGCCAAGAGACATTTCAGCATCCGGCTAATACAGAACTGGTGCAGAACTCCTGTCCCCCGCCCCCCTCTTGGCTGACAGCCTCCGTGCCTTGTTTTTACGGAGATAACTCCAGCGATCCTCTTGGCAGCCAGTTCGGCATCCATCCGTTTCTTAATGCCACCCGTGAGGGACTTCCCTACATCACTATTTCCGGAGGATTTTCCATTGGCAATAATTGGGAAGGAGAGCTTCCTCAGGCTGGGAACTCATTTCAGTGGGCAGATAGCTTAACCAAAATTTCGGGCAATCATACCCTGAAATTTGGTGTGGACCTTCGCCGGCAGCAGTTTAACCAATTCTATTACTTCGACGTGAACGGAGAGTTTACCTATTTCGGGGGAGGACCGAACGACACCGGTTCCGCTAATCTGTTCCCCAATTTCCTGTTGGGCCTTCCCGACGGATTCCTACAGGGATCGCCCCAAGGCGAAAACATCCGCAACACCGGACTCTATCTGTTCGCGCAGGACAGCTGGAAGCTAAGGCCGAATCTAACTTTGAATTACGGGCTGCGATGGGAGTTGAACACACCACTGGCGGATAAGGCCCAGCACGTCGAAACTTTCCGTCCCGGCCAATCGTCTACGGTTTACCCCTGTGGGGGCGCCAACACAGATTGCACGTCGCAAGATGCGGTCGGATTGGTCGTTCCGGGCGATCCCGGTGTTCCTCCGGGCATGACCTCAACTTATTACAAAGCCTTTGCTCCCCGCATCGGTATTGCCTGGAGTCCGGGTAGTTCCGGCAAGACCAGCATTCGCGCCGGCTGGGGACTGTTCTATAACCCGATCGAGCAGCTGGTGCTGGCGCAGTTCGGCGCTGAGCCTCCGTTTGGCGGCAGCACGAGTGTCTCGGAAACGCAGTTCAACCTTCCTTTTCTCGGGCAGGACGGGGCCACCACTTACCTGAATCCGTTTAGCGGTGTCATCAGCCCCAAACGCGGGACCCCTCAGGATTGGGCAAGATTCGAACCGATCATTCTGTACGGCGATTTTCAGCCGCATCTGCGTACGCAGTATTCCGCGCAGTACAATCTCACCATCCAGCGCGAATTGACCCGAGACATGAAGCTGGAAGTCGGTTACGTCGGATCGCAAGGGCACCGGCTGCTAGCAACGCATGACATCAATTATTCGAATCCGCAGACCTGCCTCGATATCAACACGCTTAATGGTGCGGGTAGCTGTGCGCAGTTCACCGAAGACGCTCCGTTTTCAGTGACTGTCCCATCCGGTTTCAATTTTCACATGCCCAATGGCTCGGTTGTTGCCGGAACAGGTCAAACGCTGAATTTCGTCGGCTTGCGCCCGTATTCGTCGCCACAATGCAATGCAACGACCGGCATCGGCTGTCCGGCCGTTCCGGTGTTTACCAGCATCTTTGCTCAGGACACAATTGCCAGCTCAGCCTATAACTCGTTGCAAGTTTCGTTGGATAAACGATTTGCCCGCGGGTTGCAATTTACCGCAGCGTATACGTGGAGTAAGTCGATTGACGAGGCTTCCAGCTTCGAGGGGATTTTGAATCCGCTGCCTGGCGCCAATAACTATGCGCGATCGCTCTTCGACGCACGTCACCGCTTTGTGATTAGTTATTTCTGGGAATTGCCGGTCAGAAAATACAGCGGCTTTGCCGGTAAGGCCCTTGATGGCTGGGCATTTTCGGGCATCACTACCTACCAGACAGGATTCCCGATCCGGATCACTTCCTCCGCTGACAATGAGTTAATGAACAGTTACGACTTTGAGTTGCCTGGCGAACCCGATCAGCTGTCAAAGTTCGGTTGGCAAAGTCCCCAGAAGAACGGCAACTATTACTTTAATCCCCAGATTTTCACCGAGAACACCAGCGACCCGACTTGCGGCGGCAATCCGTACCCAGGTTGCTATGATCCAAGCCTCCTCGGTCGGATTGGCAACGCGCCCCGCACAATCTGCTGCGGGCCGGGAATCAGCGAAACGGATATTTCTGTCATAAAGAACATTCCGATCAACGAACGTACACACTTCGAATTTCGAGCGGAAATATTCAATGTCTTCAACCATACACAGTTCTATAACCCGGACGGCAACAGCACCGATGGCACGCAGTTTGGCCAGGTCACTGAGGTCAAAGATCCGCGCCTGATGCAGTTTGCGTTGAAGTTTTACTTCTAGCTCGAAATAATGGAGTTGAAGGACCCTAACCCGGGCGGCTTCGGCCGCCCGGGCCCAATCTAATGGCCTACCCGGCCTGAGTCTTATTGGAGATCACGATGTACCCCGCATTGCAAAAAGAGCTCGAAACCTACGAGCGCCGCACTCCGAAATCCGCCGAAGCGCATAAGAAGAACCTGAAGCGCCTGCCTCTGGGCGTGGCCAGCAACTATCGCGCCTATGAGCCGTATCCTATCTTTGTGTCGGAAGCGTCGGGCAGCAAGTTCCGCGATCTCGACGGCAACGAATACATCGACCACAATCTATGTTTTGGCACGCTCATGGCGGGCCATTCGCATCCGGCGGTGATCAAGGCCGTGGAAGCGCGCCTGCACAAAGGCACCGTTTACGGGATGCCGCACAACATGGAGTGGGAACTGGCGGAAGAGATCTGCACGCGTTTTCCGGTGGAGATGTGCCGCTTCGGCAGCAGCGGCACGGAAGCCACCATGCACACCATTCGTCTGGCGCGCGCCGCTACGGGACGCGACAAGATCATCAAGTTCGAAGGCGGTTACCACGGCTTGCATGACGCGGCGCTGGTCAGCGTGAAGCCGCACCCGCCCGCCGACGATTTCGGCGATATCAAGAATCCGAAAGCTGTGTCCGGCGGGGCCGGCGTGCCGAAGGCGAGTATCGCGGACGTGCTGGTTGCGACGTTCAACGATCTGGAAACGGTGGAGCGCCGGTTCAAGGAGAATCCGAATGAGGTTGCGGCCATCATCCTGGAGCCGATCATGATGAACGTTGGCCTGTGCATGCCGCAGAAGGGATTTCTGGAGGGTCTGCGGGCGCTTTGCGACAAGCACGGCGCACTGCTGATCTTCGACGAAGTCAAGACGGGAGCGAAGCTGTGCTGGGGCGGGGCTTCGGAATACTTTGGCGTGATGCCCGACATGATCTGCCTGGCGAAGTCGATCGGTGGGGGATTCCCGCTGGCGGCTTTTGGTACGCACAAGCGGGTCATGAATTTGATCTCGGACCACAAAGTGTTCCACGGCGGCACTTACAACACGAATCCGATTTCGATGGCGGCTGGCATTGCAACTTTCCGCGAAGTGCTTACCCGGGCGAACTATAGGATCATCGAAAAACTTAGTAACAAGCTGGTGAACGGATATAAGAAGACCATCGCGAAAGTTGGCTTGCAGGGCTACATTGCGAGCGCGGGAGCGAACGGCGTGCTGATGCTCTATCCGAAGGAAATCCGCAACTACCGGGACTGGCTGCCGATTGACGCGGACCTGTGGCGCCATTACTGGTTTGGCATGGTGAATCGCGGCGTGCTGTGCCAGCCCTACTGGTGGGACGAGCAGTGGACGATTTCCGTGCAGCACACCGAGGACGATATCGACAAGCACCTGGCGGCATTTGCCGACGTCGCCGGGTCTCTCGCCGCGGCGCAGCAGGAGCGGTTGGGAGCGGTGGCAACACACTAAGTCAGAATCGGGTCATCTCACCATCGGGTCATCGGGCCATTTGAAACCGATCACCCGATGGCCCGATGACCCGATTACTTCGCAGCCCACGACAATGTCCACGACCGATGACAACCAGCCGCACCTGAAGCGCGTCCTCGGACGCTTCGACCTGGTGTTGCTGTTTGTCGTCGCCGTATTCAATCTCAATGTCGTCCCGAGCATCGCTGCCAACGGTGGCGTGACGGTCTGGCTTTGGATCATCTCGCTGCTGCTGTTTTTCTGGCCGCAGGGGATTGCGGTGATTGAACTCGCGCATCGCTACCCCGGCGAAGGCGGCGTGTACTTGTGGGCGAAAGAAGTGTTCGGCGACTTCCACGGCTTTCTCTCCGGCTGGTGTTACTGGACGAATAACATGCTGTACGTGCCGACGGTGATGCTTTATTTCGTCGGAGTAACTGTGTTTGCGATGGGCGCGGGCCACGCGGCGCTCGCCGATAACAAGAATTTCGCAATGGCAGCTTCTCTGGCGCTGCTGGCGCTGCTGACGGTTGTGAACATTGTCGGACTGGGAGTTGGGAAGTGGCTCAACAATCTGGGCGCGATTGGAACCTTTATAGCGGCGGCGGTTCTGATCGGGCTGGGATTTACGGTCTGGTCGCGTTTTGGCACGACCGTAACCGGCGCCGATTTTCGGATTCCGGCGGATTCCAGGTTTGTTCTGAATTCGTTCGGCGTGATTTGCTTCGGCTTGGTGGGGCTTGAACTTGCTTCGGTGATGGGCGACGAAATCCGGGATCCGCAGAAAACATTGCCGGGCGCGGTGGCATGGGGCGGCATGATTTCCGGGCTGCTGTATATCGGAGCGACGCTGACGCTGCTGGTGGCGGTCGGCAAGAACGACATCAGTGTGCTGCAGGGCATTGTGCAGGCCGTCAGCCATATGGCCGGCAAGGTTGGCGTGGCCTGGATGGTTACGCCGTTTGCCGTGATGCTGAGCCTGTCTATTGCTGGAATCGGCTCGGCCTGGATGGGCGGATCGGCGCGCATTCCCTTTGTCGCCGGACTGGATTCCTACATGCCGTCGTGGCTGGGAAGAGTACATCCGAAGTACGCGACTCCTTACGCGGCGCTGATCGTGCAGGCGGTGGTATCGCTTATATTGATCGTCATCAATTTCTACGCCTCGGGCGGCGTGCAGGAAGCTTTCCAGACCATGCTTTCGCTGGCGGTCGTTCTGCAACTGGTGCCGTTCCTGTATGTGTTTGCGGCGCTGCTGAAGTTTGCTTTCGGTGGCGACCTGGCGGGCGGGCGCTACAGCCGCGGCACGCTGATTGTTTCCGGATTTTGCGGCTTCGTCACTACAGCGCTGGGAATTGCACTGGCGTTTTTTCCGGCCAGGCAGATCACCTCGGTCTGGAGGTACGAAGCGAAGATGTTCGGCTTCACGTTGTTTTTTCTGGTGCTGGCCGCGTTTTTCTTTTTCGTGTACGGGCGGCTGAAACCGCCGCAACCCGCTCGGGTCTAAGGCCGGAGCGGCAAGATCCACGTAGGGACAGACGCCCTCGTCTGTCGCGCCGGGCGAAGCCCGGCGACTGCCGAGATTTTGAAAGGAGATTTTTCTATGCCAAGCGGAGTCAAATCGGAAGTTCGTACTTATCAGATGTACATCAATGGCGAATGGGTGGACAGCGTGTCCAACAAGACCTCTGCCATCATCGATCCCTCCACGGAAGAAGTGATCGCGCAGGTGCCGTCGGGAAACGCGGAGGACGTAAACCGGGCGGTGGCCGCGGCGAAGGCCGCTTTTGAAACCGGTCCGTGGGCTTCGACCACGCCGCAGGAGCGCGGCCGGGTCTTGTTCCGGCTGACGGAAAAGATTCGCCAAAACGCGGCCCAGCTGGCGGAAATTGAAGCGCGCAACTGCGGCAAGCCCATCGTCGAGGCGGAATACGATATTGGCGACGTCGCCACCTGCTTTGAATATTACGGCGGGATGGCCACGAAGATCCTGGGAACGGTCAATCCGGTTCCGGACAACGCCGTCAGTCTGACCATGAAGGAACCGATCGGCGTGGCCGCCATGATCACGCCGTGGAACTATCCGCTGCTGATGGCGACCTGGAAGATGGCGCCAGCGCTGGCTGCGGGGTGCACTTGCATTCTGAAACCGCCGGGGGTCACGCCGCTGAGCGCGCTGGAACTGGCGAATTGGCTGCCGGAAGTGGGCCTGCCGCCGGGTGTGCTGAACATCGTTACGGGGTCGGGGTCGGTCTGCGGCACCGCGCTGGTGCAGCACCCCGATGTGAACAAGATCGCTTTCACCGGCAGCAATTCCGTAGGCAAAACCATCATCAAGCAGGCGGCGGATACGTTGAAGCGCGTCACCATGGAGTTGGGCGGAAAGTCTCCCAACATCTTTTTCGCCGACGCGGACTTCGAAAATGCCATTGACGGCGCGCTTTTCGGCGTCTTCATCAATCAGGGAGAAGTGTGCTCGGCGGGCAGCCGCATCCTGGTGCAGCGGTCTATCTACAAGAAGTTCGTCGAGGCGATGACGGAGAAGGCGAGGAGAATCCGGCTCGGTCCGCCGCTGGAGCGCGAAACCAAGATGGGACCGATGGTGAGCAAGGACCAGTACGAGACGGTGCGTTCCTATCAGGAGATCGGCAAGAAAGAAGCCAGGATGTCGATTGGTGGCGGCCGGGCGGAGAAGTTCGCCAAGGGTTACTACATCGAACCCACCATTTTCTACGACGTGGACAACCGCGCCCGCATTGCGCAAGAAGAGATCTTTGGACCGGTGGCGGCTGTGATTCCGTTCGAAGATGAGAAGGACGCGATCCGGATCGCCAACGATACGCCCTTCGGCCTCGCTGGAGCGGTTTGGACACGCGATCTCTTCAAGGCCTTCCGCACCGTCAAGGCGTTGCGCGCCGGCATCATCTGGGTGAACCACATGCAGCCGACGTATGTGGAAGCACCCTGGGGCGGCTACAAGCAGTCGGGCTTTGGCCGTGAACTCGGGCCCTGGGGCATCGAAGAGTATCTGGAAAGCAAGCAGGTGCACATCAATCTGAACGAAGCTCCGATCGGGTGGTACTGAAAAACCAGTTCTCAGTTCCCGGTTCTCAGTTCCCAGTAGAACCGACCATGGCCATGTGCACGTTGGCTGAGAACTGAGAACTGAGAACTGAGAACTCGTTTATGTCCACTATCCAACTGCGCACATCCATTCCCGGACCGCGCTCGCAAGCCCTCATGAACCGGCGCCATGCCGCCGTGGTGCAGGCGGCGTTTCATGCCACGCCGGTTTTCGTGGCCAAGGCGGAAGGAGCGGTGGTCGAAGATGTTGACGGCAACCGCCTGATTGATTTTGCCGGTGGCATTGGCTGCCTCAACACCGGACATCGCGCGCCGGCTGTGGTCGAGGCCGTGCGCCGCCAACTCGATCGCTTTCTGCACACCAGCTTTAATGTTCTGCCCTACGAAAGTTACATCGCCGTGTGCGAGAAACTGAACGCGCTGGTGCCGGGCAAGGGACCGAAGAAAACCGTACTCGTGAACACCGGCGCGGAAGCCGGTCGAGAATGCCATCAAGATCGCGCGCTGCTACACGAAGCGGCAGGCGATCATTTGCTTCGAGGACGCGTTTCACGGCCGCACTTATATGGCGATGGCGGCGACCAGCAAGACGCATCCGTACAAAGCGGGATTCGAGCCGTTTCCGAGCGAGGTGTACCGCATTCCCTATGCGTATTGCTTCCGTTGCTCGTACTCGATGAAGTATCCGTCGTGCGACGTGCACTGCGCGAGGCACATCGAAGACACGTTTAAGCGGGTAGTGGCGGCGGAATCGGTGGCGGCGGTGATCGTCGAGCCGATCCTGGGTGAAGGCGGATTCGTTACGCCGCCGGCGGAGTTCTATCCAACGCTCGGCGCGATCTGCCGCAAACACGGCATTCTGCTGATCGCCGACGAAGTGCAAACTGGATTCGCGCGCATCGGCGCGATGTTTGCCTGCGAGCGCCTGGGACTCGAACCGGATCTGGTCACGATGGCCAAATCGCTGACGGGCGGCTTGCCCATGGCCGCGGTTACGGGACGCGCCGATATCATGGATGCGCCCGGCTTCGGCCAGCTTGGCGGCACGTTCGCGGGCAATCCTGTGGCCTGCGAAGTCGGCGCTGGCCGTGCTCGACATCATCGAAAAAGAAAACCTCTGCGCGCGCGCCAACGTGCTGGGCGAACGTTTCCGCAAGCGCGCGGCGAAGTGGCAGGCGCAGTGGGAACTGGTCGGCGAGGTCCGGGGACTTGGCGCCATGCAGGCGCTCGAACTGGTGCGCTCCAAGACAACGCGCGAGCCGGCTGACGAAGAAACGAAACAAGTGTCACAACACTGTTACGAGCATGGCCTGGTGACGATCACGGCCGGGTCGTACAGCAACGTGATTCGCCTGCTCATGCCATTGGTCATCACCGACGCGCAGATGGACGAAGCCATGGACGTGCTCGAAGCCGCGCTGGCGCATGTTGCCGAAAAGAAAGGCGCGTTGACGGCGCAACTCACGTAGGGACAGCCGCCCTCGGCTGTCCAACCGAGCCCAGCTCGGGAGGCTTTTAGTGCATGCGCGATGAGTGAGCCGGGCATTGCCCGGCTGGACAGCCGAGGGCGGCTGTCCCTACGTGTTTTTTCATCAAGTTTGGAAAATCTTATGACTACAGCAACCACGTCCCCCACTATGACCGGCAAAGAAATGGTCGATCTTACGAAGAAACACACGCTGTTTGAGTGGTCGGCGCAATCCAAGGTCGATCCTATTCCCGTGGCGCGGGCGAAGGGCATTTATTTCTGGACGCCGGAAGGGAAGCGCTTCATCGACTTCAACAGCCAGTTGATGTCGGTGAACATCGGACACGGCGATGAGCGCGTGATCCAGGCCATTGCCGAGCAGGCGTCGGTGCTGGCCTATGCCAATCCATTTATGGCGACGGAACCACGCGCGCGGCTGGGAGCGAAGTTAGCCGAGATCACTCCGGGCGATATTGACACCTTCTTCTTTACGAACGGCGGCGCTGAAGCGAATGAAAACGCCATCAAAATCGCGCGCTTCTTTACCGGACGCCACAAGATCCTGGCGCGTTATCGCTCGTATCACGGGGCGACGGCCGGCGCCATCAGCCTTACAGGCGATCCTCGCCGATGGGCGGTTGAGCCTGGCCTTCCGGGCGTGGTGCGCGTGCTCGATCCGTATCATGGCATCGAGCGCGGATGGGAGCCGGCCGAAACTTCGCTGGCGATGATCGACGAAGTTATGCAGCTCGAAGGCCCGCACACGATTGCCGCGTTCATTCTGGAGCCGGTAACCGGGACGAACGGCATTCTTGTGCCACCGGATGGATATCTGGAAGGGGTGCGGAAACTGTGCGACAAGTACGGGATTCTGATGATCGCCGACGAAGTGATGTCGGGCTTTGGCCGCACCGGTAAGTGGTTCGCGGTCGATCACTGGAAGGTTGTTCCCGACCTGCTTTGCATGGCGAAAGGACTTACTTCGAGTTACATTCCGCTCGGCGCTGTCGGCATGCGGCAACATATCGCGAGACACTTCGACGACAAAGTGTTCTATGGAGGACTTACTTACAACAGTCATCCGATGGGATGCGCGACGGCGCTGGCGACTATCCGCGTTTACGAGGAAGACAAACTGATCGAGAATTCGCGGAATATGGGCGCGATCATGAAGACGCTGGACGCGGAGCTACAGGCGAAACACCGGTCGGTGGGCGCAGTACGTTCCATCGGACTGTTCGGCATCGTCGAGCTGATCCGGGACCGCAATACACGGCAGCCAATGGCTCCGTTCAACGGCACTTCGGATGAAATGATTGCGCTCGGGAAGTTCTTCAGGGAGAACGGGCTCTATACCCTGGTTCGCTGGAATACTTTCTTCACCAATCCTCCGCTGTGCATCAACGAGCAGCAACTGCGGGAGGCGTTTGCGATCATTGATAAAGGGCTTGAGATTACGGATCGGGCGGTTAAGGAGTAGAGGCTATCGAGCTATCTCGTGGCGAATGACAGCCGGTAGTTCTTCTCGAAGTTGGCACCCGCTCTTGTTAGTTTTCATCATCGAGGCTGCCAGATTCAGAATTCGCTGGGCGGCTTGCTCAGTGCTTATGCCACGCGCGTGAATGTTCGAGATGAGATTGCGGTTGGCGTCAGTGTCCGATGCTTTCGGCTGGTACGCCATGTACGCCGAGAGGCTTTCGGCGGTTACCAAGCCCGGACGTTCGCCGATCAGTAGGACGGCAACCTTGGGGCCGAGTAACTCGCCAATCTCGTTGAGGATGCCTACGCGGCAGTAGCGAATCACGAATATCTCGCCGACACTCCAGCCTCGAGTCTTTGCTCCTTCACAGAGGAACGGCAATAGTCGCGGAACTTGCATGGCGACGGCGATTACCGAGAGGCCATCGCCGATCACAATTTGCAAGTCGTGTCCTGTGGTGCAACGCCTGCTCACCTCCGCGCGGGACGCGTCATTCAAGCGACGACCCAAGTCGGGGCGCAAGAGATATTCATCTTTGCTTGCTGCTCGGGAGCAGACTTCGAACAGGTTCCACGTCCTCATGAAATCCCCGCCGGGATCGGTGAAGAGCTTCAACTCGGCGCGCACGGCATCGCGTGCGGCGGCGTGGGCCTCACGCAACTCCAGTTGAGTATTGGTTCGATACGCCGCCCCACTCCTGCCTGCCAGCAAGCGCGCCGGAGTCTGGGTGCGGACCTTCTTTACGATCTCGGACAGGTCGTATTGCGGGGCGAGTTTGTTATCTTCCGGAGGCACTCAAGCCCTTCCCCTAGTACCGTGACCGGGTGGTATGTACCACTTGGCAGCCGATGCGTTTGCCCCGGCACCGCGAAAGTAGCGCCGCCGTCCCGGCGGCTGTGTGGCGGACATCGCCGCCCGCCGCACCGAGGGCGAGACGCCCTCGGGACAGCCGGCAAGATGCCGGCGCTACCCGTCGCCACCCCAAGAATCCACCTAGAAACATTTACAAGACACTCGCCAGCGATGCCTCCAAACCCTGCATCAGTTGGCGCCGCGCGGAGGAGTCGAGGGACGCCGGTTCGGTGCCGCGATAGATCCCCATGCTCTGGAGCCACGCGAGGAACTCCGGCGCGGGACGCAACTGGAAGAGGCGTCGCGCGGCTAACGCATCGTGATAGCTGGTGGACTGGTAATTCAGCATCACGTCGTCCGAACACGGAACACCCATGAAGTAGTTACAGCCCGCGGCTGTTAGAAGTAACAGCAGGTTATCGGCCGAGTTTTGGTCGGCGGCGGCGTGATTGGTGTAGCAAACGTCGCAACCCATCGGTAAGCCCAGCAACTTACCCATGAAATGGTCTTCGAGTCCAGCGCGTATGATCTGCCGCTCGTCGTACAAATACTCAGGGCCGATGAAGCCGACGACACTGTTGACGAGAAAAGGCTGGAAGGCGCGCGCGACTCCGTAAGCACGTGCTTCTAGCGTCAGTTGATCGACTCCGTGATGCGCCTCGGCGGAGAGAGCGCTACCCTGGCCAGTTTCGAAGTACATCACGTGATCGCCTGCCCAGCGGACATGGCGATTGCGATGATGCTCGAGAACCTGCTTGCGGCCGTCGCGCAGCATGTTCAGCGTGATTCCGAAGCTGCGGTTGGCGGCTTCCGTACCCGCGACGGACTGGAAAAGAAGGTCCACCGGCGCCCCGCGATTTAACGCTGCCAGTTGCGTTGTGATGTGCGCCAGGCAACAGACTTGTGTGGGGATTTCGTATGCCTCCACCAGGCGATTCAACGCCAAAAGAATTGAGCTGACTGTTTCCACCGAGTCGGTGGCGGGATTCACGCCGATCACTGCGTCTCCACAGCCGTAAAGCAGACCTTCGAATGCTGCCAGAAGAATCCCGCCGATGTCGTCGGCTGGGTGATTGGGTTGCACGCGGATGCCCAATACTCCACTCTCTCCCATGGTATTGCGGCAGCGGGTGACGTTGCGGATCTTGACGGAGGCGAGCACCAGATCCTTGTTGCTCATCAGCTTGGTTACGGCGGCAGCAATTTCAGGGATGATGGCCCGCTGAAGCGGCTGTAGCTGAGTTTCTGTGGTTCCGTCGTCCAGGAGGAACTCGCGAAACTCCCCGACGGTCATGCTTCCGATGGGGCGGAAAGCTTGCTGGTCGAACGTGTCCAGAATGAGGCGGGTGACATCGTCGTCGGAAGGATTGATCAGGGGGCGGCGGACAATTTCCTCCAGCGTCAGGTCCGCAAGTTTGCGTTTCGCCGCGACTCGCTCTCGTTCCGATCGTGCGGCAATGCCGGCCAACTGGTCGCCGGACTTCTCCTCGTTGGCTTTGGCAAACAGTTCGCGGAGGTCGGAGAAGTCGAATCGCTCGATCATGGGATACGCTCGGAGACACCATGTTACCGAAAAAGTCGTGAGCGAGCGTTCTCTTGCTAAATACACTTTCAGCCCGGAAGGCACGTCCTTCAGGGGCGAGAGCCCACATTCTCCCAGGCCCTGAACGGCACCCTTCGGTTTCGCTCAGGGCAGGCTCTGAAGCCGTGCCCTACCCAAAACGAATTTATGAAAGCAGCTCTAGTGTACTGAGTCTAATGTTCGTTTACAAAAGCGGGCGACGGAGTCGAGGATTTGATCGGCTGACTTGGTCCAGACAAAGGGTTTCGGGTTCTGGTTGTGATGCTCGATAAAGTGGCGAATGGCATTCTCCAACTGCAGCGTGCTGCGGTGAACACCACGCCGGATCTGTTTTTCGGTCAACTCGGCAAACCAGCGCTCGACCAGATTCAACCAGGAAGCCGAAGTGGGAGTAAAGTGCAGGTGGAAGCGGGGCCGTTTGGCGAGCCAGTGGCGAATGAGGTGGGTTTTGTGGGTGCCGTAGTTATCCAGGATGAGGTGAATGTCCAGTTCTGCGGGCACGTTGCGCTCGATGGTGTCGAGAAAGCGGCGGAATTCGCGGGAGCGATGACGACGATGCAGTTGGCCCAGCACGTGGCCGCTGGCCACGTTGAAAGCGGCGAACAAACTGGTGGTGCCGTGCCGTTTGTAGTCGTGAGTGCGGCGCTCGATTTGTCCGGGGCGCATGGGCAGCAACGGAGCGGTGCGGTCCAGCGCCTGAATCTGGCTCTTCTCGTCCACGCACAGTACCAGCGCTCGGTCAGGCGGGTTCAGATAGAGGCCGACGATGTCGCGGACCTTGTCGATAAACAGGGGATCACGGCTCAACTTAAAGGCTTGGCTGCGATGCGGCTGCAGGGAAAAAGCGCGCCAGATGCGACTGATGCTGCTCTGGCTGAGTCCGGTGGCCTGAGCCAGCGAGCGCGTGGACCAGTGGGTGGCGGCTTGGGGTTGGGTTTCCAGGGTGCGCGCCAGTACGCGTTCCACGGCGGCGTCGCTCAAGCGGCGCGGCGTGCCAGGGCGGGGTTCATCGAGCAACCCGTCGAGGCGGAGAAGCACAAAACGCTGTCGCCACTTGCCCACGGTGGCGAGCGCAACCTGCACTCGGCGAGCCACCTCGGTGTTGCTCTGGCCGGCGGCACTGAGCAGCACGATGCGGGCGCGCAACGCCAGGGCCTGCGCCGTCTTGGGACGACGAGTCCAGTCCAACAACTGTTGTCTTTCGGAAGGGGACAGAGACAGCGGCGAGAGCGGGCGACCGAGAGCCATGCAGTTCCTCCTGCTTATATCAGATGCAGGAAGAGCTGTTACTTATTACACGAATATTAGACTCAGTACACTAGCGCCAGGTGCGCTGTTGGCTATCGGAGGGGGAAACTAGCAGGGGGGCGTGGTGCGCCTGGGTGGCGTGAGCATTGATCGCGGTCGCGGCCTGGGTGCGGAGGTTCCCGGCCTTTGCGTCGAAATCGACCGTACTGACGCTGTGCGCACACTGCGTGCACGTGAACTTCATGCCGCCCTTGATGCGCTGGATTCTGTAGGCTTTCACTACCTGAATTGTAGTCCTACGCAGGCAGGAGCGGGCAAGCGTTGGTTGGGCAGCGAAGGTAACGCAATGGCGAGTCGAGATTTGCCGAGAGCATAGACAGCTGCCGAGCTTCGCTCGGCTTGGACGGCCGAGGGCGGCCGTCCCTACACAAGCTTGGACGGGCGGGGGCGGCCGTCGCTCCACCGGCACTACTTTCCCAGGCGGTTGTATTTCTTCAGGACCTCGCGCAGGCGGTCGTGCGGGAGGGCGATGACGGTATGGTCGTCGATGCCGGTCATGGTTTCGGCGGCGACCATGGCGTTGATGACGGCTTCTTCGGTGGCCTGGACGGTGGCTAGGAACAGAGGATCCAGGCTGTCGTTGGGCAACATTTTCAGGTCGCGGACTCCCTTGGAAGACGCCGCTCCCGGATTCGCGGTGGAGAAGGCGACGAAGATGTCGCCGGAACCGTCGCCGGAGTAGCTGCCGTCGCGGCCGAGGCCGAGAGAGGCTTTGCGCGCGAGGCGCCGCAGTTGCGTGGGGATGAGCGGCGCGTCGGTGGCGACGACGATGATGATCGAGCCGACGTCATCTTTCCAGACCGTGTGCTCCGGAATTTCGCGTCCCACGGGAACGCCGGCGATGCGCAACTGGTCGCGTTGTCCGTAGTTGCACTGCACGAGCACGCCGACCGTATATCCGCCTGTTTTCGAATCGAGCACGCGGGAGGCGGTTCCGATCCCTCCCTTGAATTCGTTGCAGATCATGCCCGTTCCGCCGCCGACGTTGCCTTCTTCGACCGGGCCGCCGTGCGCGGATTCGAGCGCGTGGAAAACGTGCTCAGGTTTTACGTGGAATCCGTTGATGTCGTTGAGATAGCCGTCCCAGGTTTCGGCAACGACGGGCAAGGACCACCAGTAGCCTTCCATGTCGGGCTCGCCGCGCTTCACTTTCCAGGCGATGACGGCATCGCGAACCACGCCGACGCTGTGCGTGTTGGTGATCAGGATGGGGCCGTCGAGGAAGCCGGAGTCTTCGAGCCAGGTGGTGCCCGTCATTTCGCCGTTGCCGTTGAGCGTGAACCATGCGCCGAAGACGGAATCATTCACGTCCTTCCCGCGCGGATGGATGGCGGTGACGCCGGTGCGCACCGGACCTTCTCCGACTTTGAGCTTGCCGTTGCCGGAGATGAGCGTGGTGTGTCCGACTTCGACGCCGTGGACGTCGGTGATGGCGTTGTTCGGCCCGGGTGTGCCGTCGAAGGGGACGCCGAGGTCGCGGGCACGCGGCTTGGTTTGGGCGAAGGCGAGAGTGACGGCACAGAGAAGAGCGCAGAGAAGTATGCGAGATGGGATCATAAGTGTTACTCGATTGAGCACCGGCGGCAGTATAAAGCATGGAGGCGTTGGTTTAGAATCCTGCTAGCAGCCTGCAGCGGAAGTGGGACCTGGAGCGATGCACGGGCAAGACCGTTTATGAATTGTCATCCCGAGCGAAGCGAGGGATCTGCATTTTGCGGGCGAACTGCAGATCCCTCGCTTCGCTCGGGATGACAAGATGACTCGCGGGTCTTACTTTTCGCCGATGGCTGCCAGGAAAAGCTTCTCGGTCAGGAGATGACATGGAGAACTGGAAGCGGGCGGTGATTGCGGGATCGGTGGGGACGGCGGCAATGTTGTTGCTGAAGGGGAGGCGTCCGGCGGCGGTGCTGGTGGGAAGCGTGGGATTGGCGGTGCTGGCGTCCGAGTATCCGAATCAGTTTGTGCGCATTCGCGAAGAGCTGCCCTCGTATGTGCGGCAGGGAACGCGGTTTCTGGATCTGGCGATGAAGATCGGCAGCAGGATCGAGGAGTTGGTGGAAAAGCGCGCGGCGCCAGCGTTTGAGGAGTTGGGGGAATATTGAGCGGCTCGCGAAAAGAGACGCGGCAAGCCGCGTCTCTACAGGAAAGTTTTGGCTAGTCGATTCCCAGTTGTTTGCGGGCTTCGGCGCTTAGGCGTTCGGGAGTCCAGGGCGGATTCCAGACCACATTGACGTTGGCATTGCGGACGCCGGGGAGTTGTTCGACGCGGGATTTGACCTGCGCGCTGATGTTGACGTGCTCGGGGCAGCCCTGGGCGGTAAGCGTCATATCGACAGTGACGTCCTGTTGACCTTCGGGCACTTCGTCGAAGCGGATGTCATAGATCAGGCCGAGATCGACGATGTTGACGGGAATTTCGGGATCGTAGCACTGCCTGAGTGCGTTGAGAACGTCGTCTTGGGCAATGGGCATGAATTTCCTTTGCGGCTTGCAGAATACGGGACATTGATACCGAGTGCGCTTATTCATATTCTACTAGGGAATTCAAGGTTGCTGTGACTGCAAGCAGTGGCCGAGCTGCGCTCGGCTTGGACAGCCGTGGCCGGCTGTCCCGGCGCAAACCTTGGACGGGCCAGAGGCCCGTCACCACACGAACGGAGCCCGTTCCTCGACCATGGCCTTCGATCCGGAGTTTCAGAAAAAACTGCAAGTCTTTCTGCTCGCCGTCATCGTGCTGGCGGGCGGGCGCGCGGCGTACCTCGTGTACGAGCGGCGCGAGGCGATGAAAAACGAGGCGAAGCCCAGGCAGGAAACCGCGCTGAAGGCGGACTACTACATTACGCCGAAGAAGTTGCATCCTTACGATCTGAAGTCGGCGCGCCAGTTGACCGAGCAGCCCGTATGGGTGAAGGTCGGTTATCAGCACACGTACTATCCATACGATGTCGCGCGGCACAAGACAGATTTCGCGCACGAGGCGGGACTGCTGCTGCCTTTGCAGAAACTCGCGATTCAGGACGTGGTGATGGATGTTTCTCCGCAGGCTCCAGGGATCAAGCAGGTGCTGGCGTGCTTTGCGCTGAGCGGCACGAATTACGCGGTTCCGATTGGAGCGGAAAAGAGTGGCGACTTCAAGATTTACTCGGACGACATTTTCTTCATCGAAGATCCACGCGATCTCTACAAGCACTGGCCCGCGGATGTCTGGAAGAAGATTGACGCTCATGAAGTGCAACCGGGAATGAGCGAGTTACAGGCCAGCTTCGCGATTGGAGCGGGCGTGCCGCAGGGTTCGGGCGATTACGGTTGGAGAACTCTGCATTACGCGAATGGGGGAAAGCCGCAGCTGATCGCCTATCAAGACGACAAGGCGGTTGAGATCAAGCCGGGATTGTAAGCGTACGGTTCTCGCCGCCGAGACGCTGAGGGCGCGGAGAAAATTGAACGTTGTCATCCTGAGCGAAGCGAAGGACCTGCTTTCTTGCCGCTGCGGGAGACAGCAGGTCCTTCGCTTCGCTCAGGATGACAATCGTGGTTTGTACCGCGGACTTGCGAGAGATGACACCAGCGGGCGCGGACGAACTCGACGACTTCCGGCGTCACGTAGTTTGGCGGATGGATCGCGAACATTGGGCGGTCGATTACGGGTTTCAGCGAAACGTGAGGCCAGGTTGAATTCGACGGCGGATTCGACGCGTCGGGTGCCGCGTGCAGCAGGACCGCATCGGCGCGGTCGAGGTAATTTTGCGCGGAGGTTTTGAAGTCGGCGGTCCGCGGGTCGAGTACGGTTAGATAGAGATCCGGTTTCACGAAACGCAGGATGCTGTTCGATTCGATAATTGCGTTTTGTGTGGTGGCAAGGATCTTGCGGATGCGCGGCATGGCTTCCGCGAGGTGTCCTTGCTGGGTGCGGACCCACCAGGAGTGATCGGCTCCGGCGACCAGGAAGCGCGAAGTGTCGGATTCGCCGGAGCAGTCTTTTTCTTCTGTCACAGCAAACGAATGATTGGCGGTGGCACAGTCGCAGGCTTCGCCATTGGCGGAGCAGACGCCGTGTCCGTATTGAGTAATCTTGAGGGCGGTCCAGTGGAACCCGGGCAGGGCGGCGATGAGACCGGCAACGACGCTGGTCTTGCCGACGCTGCGGGAGTGTCCGCCGATGACGAGGATGGGCATGGGTGCGGCTCTTGGCTCTTAGCTGTTAGCTCTTGCGTCTCAGCTCTGGCTTAGACGCGGCTAGCCGCGTCTCTACAGGGAAAATCTATTCCGGGATCAGCGGTCCTTCCTGGCTGAGCGCGATAAAAACGCCAGCTCTTTAAGATACTCCCTTACGGGGCGGGCTGGGGTTCCCCAGAATACGACGCCTTTTCCGCGCAGCACCTTCTTGGGCAGGATGCCGCATTGGCCACCGAGCATGGCGCCGGCTTCGATGCGGGCGTGATCGCCGATGCCGACCTGGCCGCCAATTACGACGTTGTCTTCGATGGTGACGCTGCCGGAGAGGCCGGTTTGCGCGGCGATGACGACGTTCTCTCCGACCTGGACGTTGTGGCCAATCTGCACGAGGTTGTCGATTTTCGTGCCACGGCGGATGCGCGTTTCATCGAGCGCGCCGCGGTCGATGGTGGAGTTGGCGCCGATTTCGACATCGTCTTCGATCACCAGGCGCCCGATTTGGGGGGATTGCTCGTAGCGTCCGGTTTGCGCATCGCGGACGTAGCCGAAGCCCGCGCCGCCGAGAACCGCGCCCGCCTTCACGATGACGCGGTCGCCGAGAGTTGTGCCGGGGTAGATGGTGACGTTCGGATCGAGGCGGCAATGGCTTCCGATCACGACGTTATCGCTGATAGCCGAAGCGGCGCCGATGGTCGTTTCATCGCCGACCTTGACGTGTTCGCCGAGAATCGCGCGCGGGCCGATGGCCACGTTCGTGCCGATCTCAGCGGAAGCGGGAACGATGGCGGAGGGATGAACGACGCGATTGCGGTCGGGGTCGCGTAGTAGCCGCGCGGCTCGGGCAAAAGCGAGGCGCGGTTGGGCGGAAATCAGGATGGGCTTGGAGGCGGTTTCGCGGGCGGCGAAGTCTCCGGCCGCGAAGTCGCCAGCGATGACGGCAGCGGCAACTGAGCGGAGCGCGGCGTCGAGATACTGGGCGTCCTCCACGAAGACTAGGCTGTCGCTCGTCGCGGATTGCGGGCTGGAGACGCTGGTTGCGGTGATGGAGCCTTCTCCAAGGAGACGGCAGTTGAGCTTCTCGGCGAGATCGCGCAGGGTCAGCTTCATGGTTTTCTATTGTCGCGTACTCAGTACCCAGTCGCCAGTACCCAGTACCCAGAGTCTCCAGCTCAGATCCGAGCGCCGAACATTTGGCGTGAATGCCAACGCTTAGAGCGAAATAAGAATTGCTGTGGCCGCCGGCAGCTGCCGAGCTGCGCTCGGCTTGGACGGGCGAGGGCGCCCGTCCCCACACGAGCCTGTCCCCACACGAGCCCGTCCCCACACGACCACACCAGCTAGTAGAGCGGCGGCTGGCCTGGGGGGCGAGTCTTCCAGCGGCGATGCACCCAGAGCCACTGGTCGGGATAGCGGCGGATGAAATCTTCGATGACGCTGGTGAACTTTGCGGTATTGGCTACGATGTCGGCCTCGTTATCGCTGGTGCGAATCAACTCGACTGCCGGATCAAAGCGCAGGATGTATTTGCGGAGTTTCGAATCCCACACCGTAAAGCCGGGGACGACGGCGGCGTCGGTACGCAGGGCAATGCGGGCGAGGCCGCTCGCGGTGCAGGCGGGAATGCCGAAGAAATCGACGAACACGCCCTGTGGCGGGGTCATGTTGGTGTCCATGAGAATGCCGACGGTTTCGCCGGCGCGCATGGCGGAGAGCAGGCCGCGCACGAAATCGTCTTTGTCGACGGTGCGGTTGCCGTGCATGGTGCGATAGCGCTGGAGGAGGGCGTCGATGTAGGGATTGTCGAGGGAGCGCATGACGATCGACAGCGGATGACCCTGCAGCGAGTGAGCGAAAGCGGAAAGCTCCCAGGCTCCGAGGTGGCCGGTGAGAAACAGAACGCCTTTGCCGCGAGCGTACGCGCGCTCGAAGTTTTCAAAACCGTCATAGACGACGATGCGGGAGACATTTTCGCGGGTGTAGCGAGGGAAGAGGCAGACCTCGGCGAGCTGGCGTCCGAGGGAGACGAATTCGCCGCGAACCAGGCGGCGGCGCTCGCGCTCCGGCATTTCGGGGAAGGCAAGAGCCAGGTTGCGCAGGCCAACGCGGCGCAGGCGTCCGTGAACGGCGTAGACGGTTAACCCGAGTGTGATGCCGATAGCGCGCGCCACGGGACGGGGGAGCAAGCCCAGGATTTTTATCCAGGGCCAGACTAGAGCGTATTCAAGGCGTTCTCGCACGGGTGGGGTAGTTCTCAGTTCCCAGTTCTCAGTGAACTGAACCGAAGACTGAGAACTGAGAACCGGGAACTGAGAACTTGCTATTTTGCGGCCTGCTGGGCCCACTTGGCTAGCGTGCTCAAGAAGGGGTAAGCGGCTTTGGGAGCTTCGGTGTCTCCGTTGAGGGACGTTTTGAAGGGCACCATGCGACCGTAGAATTCGCGGGTGCTGTCTTTGTCCTGCTTGATGACGGCGCCGTTGAGTTCGAGCCCGGCGAAGAGGCCGCGGGAGCGCGAGTAGGTCAGAACCTCCGCCCGCATCTTCCAATCGGTGTCGGCGGCGGCGTGGCGTCCGACGGGGCCGGCGGCGGCGCTGGCATCGGCGCCGAGCTTGAATTTACTGGAGAGCAGGTTATCCATGCCGCCCTTGTTCATGATCAGCATGACGACATCGGTTGCCTGGCCGCCGATCTGCAAGCCGAAACTGCCGCCGCCGATGGTGAAGAAAGCGGGCGCGCTCCAGCCTTTTGGAGTGCGGCAACTGGCGACGCCTTTGCCATAACGGCCGCCGAAGACGAAGCCTCCGTTGAGCAGCGACGGAACCACGGCCACACATTCGGCCGAACCGAGGACCTCTTCGGGGATACGCTGGTCCGGCGCCCCCTGGATTTCGTCGAGCACCGTGGCGGCGGCTTCGACGCGCCCGGAAGCCTTGGTGTTGGCTTCGGCGGCCTTGGTGTCTTCGTCGCTATTAGCGGAAAGAATCGGGGTCAGGAGAAAAACGAGCAGCAGCAGAACGAGAATATTTCGCATCATGCCTCACTTGGGAGATAAGAGTATGGATTCTATTGTCTCTGATTCTATTCGATGCGGGCGGCAGGATGGAGGATACCGGGGGAGTGATCAGGGTGAGTCAGGTTAACATAGTTCTCAGTTCCCGGTTCTCAGTTCTCAGTTAGATTCCAGCTATGATCGCGGAAGTTTATGGCGGTTTCAAGGAAAGTGTAATCCGTCTGCCTCAGACGGGGTTCCGGTAAAAGAGAAAGGCTTGAACCACAGGGGGCACCCTTCGACTTCGCTCAGGGCAGGCTCCGGAGCACAGGGGAAACCCTAAATCCCCCCGATGCGGGCAAAAAAATGCGGGGCTGAAAGCGGCGACCCTAATCTCCGTTTCCAACCCCGTCTCCCAGGTTCTGTGGTAGGTGAGGGGAGTATGCGGCAGGTGGGGAAAGCGGACAAGATTACGAGGGTCACTGTACTTTGGTAACCAAGGGCGGTTTGATCAGTCCCTCTCCGATTGTTGGTGTAACTTTGCGACAACAACCCGGAAGTGAACACCTGCGTGAACGCAGATCCGATTCGCGGAATCACTGTATAAGCTGGGAGCGGGTGTTAGAATCCGGCTTTCTATCCGGAAGTCCAAGGACGGTGCCATGAACTTTAACGAACATCCTTGTCATCGGCTTGGTGCGGTCCTTTTCTTCGGATTGGCGACTCTGGCACACGGCAGTGTGAACAGCGAGGATTTGCAAAAGCAGTATGGGGGCCAGATCCTGACACTGCGGCAGTTTTGTCCAGGGAAACGCCTGCACTTCGACGCAGCGGGCAAGCTGGCCAGCGCCGTTGGGCCAGGTGCATGGACTGTGGACGGGCAGGTGCGGGTAAGGGACATTTCTTTGAAAGACGGAGTGGTGCACATTCAGGGGCAACGGCTGGTTCTCTTCTTTGATCCGGAGAGCAAGCAGTTGCGTGACGTGAGTTCGGTGACGAAGACAGACAATGCCAGGAAGCTCTTTCGCGGGAAAGTGGACAGGTGGGCGGCAAAGGAGGGCAAGACTGAGATTGAAGTGGAGTGCGGTGTGGCGGAGCCCGGGATGGCAGACTTAGCCAAAGCGATGAATGCAGTGTTTCTAGCTCCGGGGGAAGCCCTGGCGGGAGTGGCGCCAGAATTTTGGAAGAGCTACCTCGAACCGAAGGCATTGGTGTCTCCGGCTCCGTTGCCGAAGATTGAGGGGGAGCACCGCGTTGGCGGAGGGGTGTCAGCTCCGCGCGTAAAGTACGCGCCCGACCCGCCGTATACGGTCGTCGCTCGTCAGGTGGGGTATCAGTCGGTCGTAGTGTTGTGGCTCGTCATCGACCAACATGGATTACCTCAGGACATTCAGATTGTCAGGCCGGCGGGCATGGGTCTGGACGAGGCAGCGGTTGATACCGTGAGGATGTGGAGGTTCGATCCGGCAAGGAAAGACGGCGATGCGGTGCGGGTGCAGTTTAGGTTGGAAGTAAACTTCCATCTTTATTAACCGCGCCTTCCTAGTGTGCGCCTCTTTTGTGATGCTGGCCTAACTGTCGTAGTCAGGCGTGCCTGTTGAAAAACTCTTTTCAAGGAATTTCACCGGCGAAATTCGTTCGCAAGTTATTGAATGTTCGTTCGCCGTAGGCGCTGAAATTCACTGAAATTACTTATTTGGTTCCTTTTTCAACAGCCACAGGCGTTTGCACTAACTGAGAATTGTTGGCGTAAAGGTGCTGCACGAACCGTGGTGGCTGTGAAGCAGCTCGAACGGGCGGCGAAGCTAAGAATTAACGTCAAAAGCTAAGTGTTCCGTGCGTTGCATCCGTCGTTGCGTCGAGTCCTCCCGAATTCGGGCGGAAGGCCGCCAACAGGGTGTCGGCCAAACTTCAGGCTGGGGAGCCGGCTCTGAAACCAAAACCTACTTCGCCGTCACCAGGGAATGCGTGATGGCATGGACGGAGAGGGCGATGCGGTTCTGCACGCCGACTTTGCGCATCAGTTTTGCGACGTGAGCCTTCACGGTGCGCTCTTCGATGCCGAGGGCGGAGCCGATCTCTTTGTTGGAGCGGCCGGCAACCAGCATCTCCAGAACTTCTTTTTCGCGGTCGGTAAAGGTAACCCGGCCGGCGGGGAAGATGCGCCCCGGGGATGCGCTGACCCGTTCGATGAAAGTCGAGAGCACGCGGCGCGAAGCCCACACCGAACCCTGATTTACGACGCGAAGAGCCTGGATAAACTCGGCCGGTGAGGCAGCCTCATCCACGTAGCCTTTGGCGCCGGCCGCGATGGCTTTGAGGACACTTTCGTCGTCCATACCGGAGCCGGTTACGATGATGCGCAGGTCGGGCCGGATGGCTTTCATGCTGGCCATGATGTCGTACAGGTTCTGGCCACCGCGATTGCCCAGCAGGACCAGATCGATGGCCTGGAGCTGGCCCAGCTCGGCCAGCGAGGCGGAGACCAGCTCCAGATCGGGTTCGGTATCAAAGAGGGCCCGGAATCCCACAAACCGCAGCGGATCGCTCTCCACTACGGCGACACGTATCAGCGGCTTTCTGGCGACGGCAGCTTTCATTAAGGTTTCCCTGTTAGGATTGCTTCCTGTTAAAGCTTGCCTGAACCAGCACAGAATTGGAACGATTGGTGAGCGAGACAAATTACGGGGGTAACCCCCCAATTCAGGCATCGGGAGGAGGGCTTGCGGTGAGAGGATGGCGGATACAGCGATATTGTGCAGGGATTCTGGCGGTGGGCATGATGGCGGCGGGATTGCAGTTGGCACAGGCGCAGGCTCCGGGGCAGGCACAAGTTCCGGCGCAACCTTCAGGGCAATATCAGCCGAAGTTTCCGGGCGACCCGGCGCGCTCGGAATCGGAAGCGCAGGCGCTCGGCTACATGCGGGTGGTGCTCCGGGCGGAGCGCGAATACAAGAAACGGCATGACAAGTTCGCGGATACGCTGGAGTCTCTGGCGGGGACCGGATCCTTCACCAAGCGCATGGCGCGCACGACCGACCGCGGAAATTACACGGCCAGCTTCCGCGCCCACCACGACGGTTTCGTGCTCACCCTGACGCCCAAGCAGATGGACAGCGAACACCGCTCGTTCTATGCGGAAGACGATGGGGCCATTCACGCGGACGATCAGAAGGCCGCGGATCTGAGTTCGCCGAAGGTGAAGTGATGGGGTGCCGATGTCCCGCGGGTAAGGCTCACGCAGGGACGGTTGTACTCCGCTGTCCGGGCGAGCGCATCTCGCCCCTTCGCTCTCGCGCCCGCGTTCCCGGCGGCGCCGTGAAACGGTTTTACGCCCCATCACTTGCCAGGGAATGATGCAATGGTCCAAGCGTTGGCGTTGGTGATGACTGGACCAAAGGCCAGGTAGTGGCCGTCTGGCGAAGGCGCGAGCGAAAAAATATCCCAACTGGGTTTGAACAGCAGTTTTGATCCGCCCGTGAAGTCCATGTGCACAATCGATGTTCCGCGGGAAGAGTAGCTGGCCAGAAACAGGCTCTTGCCATCTGCCGCCCAGGCCACCGTAACCAGTTCCGTCCAGGGCAGGGCAGACAAGTTGTGCGGAGCGCCGCCGGCGAGAGGAACGATCTGGATATCTGCCGCCTTATAGTCAAAGACGGAAAGCGCGACTTGGCTCCCATCGGGAGAAAGATCCCAACGGGTTAAGTCCACCCTGGCTGGAACTTTGACGAGTTCCGCTTTTCGCCCCTGCAAAGGATCGAAGGCGGTGAAGACAATCTGCTTCTCATCGGCTTCGGCAAGAACGCAAGTGGCGGTCGCAAGCGAAGGACAGCGGAAGCTGGGATAGCCTGCCACGGTATCCGCCGGGTCGCTGCTGTATGAGATCCAGGGCTTTCCCTTAATCTCCATGACCGCTTCCGCTGGACCACCCGCGATCGGAATGCGCATCAGCTTTCCGGAGGCAGCGGTGGTACCCTCGGCAGTCTTGGGCCATTGCATGTAGAGCACCCACTTGCCGTCAGGGCTGATCTGCGGCGCCCATTTTTCTTCGGAGCCGGTGACGACCGGTTCGGCATTGCGGTCGCTTACTCCCTGCTTGTAGATGTCGAAGCTTCCGTTGCGATTGGAATAGAGAAACACCGTCTTGCCGTCGAGCGACCATCCACCCGGCCAATCGAGGCGTTCATCGAGGGTCAGGCGTTGTGGAGTTTTCAACTCGCTGCCCCCGTTCGCCAACTCGCCGACATAGACATCACTTTGCCCTTTCCGGTTGAGGAAGACGAAGCGCTTTCCATCCGCGGTCAATTCCGGATTGGCAAAGTAGAAGCCGGTCCAGTCGGTAAGACGTCGCGGAGTCCCCTTGGGCTTACCCGTTTCTTCGTCGAAGCGCAATTCCCAGAGGTTGGAGTCGTACTGGTTGGGCGGCGGCTCGCTGACGGCGTAGATCAGCCGTCCGTTCTGCCCCCAATAGAAATCATTGACTCGCGGATTGGAAAGGAGGACAACCGGGTCGCCGCCTTGGAGATTGCGGCTTTCGAGCGCGAAAGTGCCTTCGCCATTCGCGATCCGAAACTTTCCGTAGGCGAGGCGTTTGCCGTTGGCGAACCATGTGGGCTCGAACAGATGGTAGCCCGGTTCCTTCTTAATCAGGACCCTGGCCTGCCCGCCATCGGCGCTCATGAGCCAGATGTCTTGAGTGATGGCATCGCGAAAAGCGATCTGCGATCCATCGTGGGAGAGCGATGCGTCATGGGCATCGTCACGCAATTTCTTGAGGGTGGCGCCGATGACGGAGATCACCCAGATGCCCTGCTTCTCCTGGGCGACTGGTCCGCTCACCAGCAATTTGGTCCCATCCTGGGACCATTCGATACGGGCTCAACGGAAGCAGAACGCGTCGGGAATGGGAAGCGACTGCGTCTCGCCGCTAGCGATCAGCCGGAGATGCAATCCCTCCAGATCGGAGTAGAGAAGATACTTTCCGTCAGGAGAAATGGAAGTGACGGCGACGGGATCTTCGGACGAGTTAGCGGTGAGTTGCTGGGGTTTCAGGTCGTTCTGCGAGTAAGGCCGCGCGGTGGCGAACCATCCGGCGAAATAGGCGACAGCCAGTACAGCCACGACGGCCACAGCGGCGAGGGCACCGGCCAACCTTGGCCAATTCCGGAGGGACGACTGGGATGGAGCAGCCGCGGCGGTCATCGGCGCTGAAACGGCTGCGATCTTGGAGGACTGGGTGTCGCGCTTGAGGCGCTGCAAATCGGCGCGGAGATCGGAAGCGGTCTGGTAGCGGAGACTGCGATCCTTCTCCAGACATTTTTCAATCACGGACTCGAGTTTAGCGGGCAGGTCGGGATTGAAGCGGACGGGCGCAGCCGGCGGCTTATTCAGGATGGCATCGAAGATGATCGCGGAAGTGTTGCCGTTGAAGGGCTGCCGGCCGGTGGCCATCTCGTAGAGCACGGCGCCGAAGGAAAACAGGTCGGTGCGGGCGTCCAACTCTTCGCCCCGCGCCTGTTCGGGAGACATGTAGGCCACCGTCCCCAGCGCGCTGCCCGGGCTGGTGAGATGAGCTTCATCGATGGCGACGGTGGGCAATGATCCGCCGAGCGGCTCCAACTGCGGCACCGGCCCGGCCGCGAGTTTGGCCAAGCCGAAATCCAGGATCTTGGCTTGGCCGCGCTTGGTCAGGAACAGGTTCGCGGGTTTGAGGTCGCGATGGACAATACCCGCCGTGTGCGCCACCTCGAGCGCGTCGGCAACCTGTGCCCCAAAGTCCACGAGTTGTTCGACGGAGATGGGCTTTCCCTCGATGCGGTACTTCAGCGTCGAGCCTTCCAGGCACTCCATGACGATGAAGAGCCGGTCCTGGTATTCGCCAATGTCGTAGATGGTGCAGATGTTGGGGTGATTGAGAGCCGACGCCGCGCGCGCTTCCCGCTGAAAGCGTTCCCGCGCCTGTAGATTCTGCGCCAGTTCCTCGGGAAGGAATTTCAGGGCCACGCGGCGACCGAGGCGCTGGTCTTCCGCCTCGTACACCACGCCCATTCCTCCGCCACCCAATTTTGACACGATACGGTAGTGGGAGATTGTCTGACCAAGCATGTGGTGGTCATGTTAGGCCGTGGAGAGGAGCAAGTCAATTTCTCAAACCCACTCCTCAACCCCGCTCAACGCGGCTCCTCAAGCCGGTTTGACGAAACACGGTAAAACGACCATGCCGAAGAGGTCTTCAGGGTGTCGATCCGGGCCGGAGCGCAGCGTGGGCCTGCAGTTTATGGGTCCGGCCGGTCACTGGGCGAGCAGCCGGCAACTCGAAAAATTACCCACCACCCCAGCGTCTATGCAGTCGATGGCTGGGCAACATTACTGGGAGGCGTCGCCCTTTGGGCGGGATGATCCATCGTCGTGATGCCCATCGTCGCGGTCGGGGCGAGCAGGCGCGGGCTGGACGGTGTGAACCTGATCGGCGATGCGGCGCGCGGGGAGTGGGCCGCCGTCGGCGCTGTGACGGCGCAATTCCTTGACAATGTCTTCGCGGTCGCGTGCGCCATAATCGTTGGCGAAGCGTGTCAGGGCCTCGGTCAGAATGTCGTGGTGGTGTACGTTTTCCAAACCCGGTTCCCGGGTGAGATTCAGCCACAAGCGATGCAGCAGGACGACGTCCTCGTTCTTCATGGTGGGCGTGTGCGGGCCGATGCGGAAGGTGTCGACTCGGCCGTCGGTTTGAACAATCTGCAATACAAATTGCCGTTTGGGCTCCGGTATGGCTTCCCAGGCGCTGCCCAGGGCGAAAGCCTGCTCGGCGGTGGTCATTTTGCTGGAGAGGCCGGTGACGACGCCGGAGGAATCGAGGTTGTGGGCGGTCTGAGCGATGGCCGACCAGGAGTCGCGAGCCGGCACCACCAGGAGTGAAATCTTCTTGCCGAAGCTTTCGGCGACGGAGACGGCGCGGGTGAACAGGGTCTGCTCGTAGTCGGTGAACATCTGCTCGGTGGAAAGACTGTAGGCGGCGGCCCCGAACTGGCTGATGCGGGCGGTCATGACGACGACGTCCTGTTCATGCGTGTCGGTGCGATCAAGAACCCACTTCAGGTGGTTCAGCGTGTTGTAGTCGCGGACCGGGACGAGCACGTTGCCGGAGCGGATGCCGACGGTTTCGCGCTCGACGCTTTCCGCCTGCTGCAACTGGAATTGCTCCTTCATCTGCGCCGCGGTGTGGGCGTGCTTGCGGCGGTTCACTTTTTCCGAGAAGGTGAAGATGGCGAAAAATACTACCGAAAAAATCAAGCCGCTCACCGTGGCTACTGATTTGGTGAAGAGATTCACGATCGCGGTGGAGAGCAGAACCATCGCGACCGAGGCCAATCCGATCGGAATCTCGACCCCAAAGATGTGAAGATTGGGGGGCACTTTCCAGTTGCGCTCACCCTTATAGCGGTAGCGCAGAACCAGCATGGAAATGGTTTTGAATACGAAACTCCAGACCACGCCGAAGGCATACGCTTCGCCCAGGGTGTAGATGTTGCCCCAACTGACGATGATGGTGAAGAGCTGAAGCCCAACGATGAGGTTGATGATGCGGTAAGTGGTGCCGTACTTGTTGTGCGGACGGCGGAACCAGTCGGCGAGCACGCCGTCTTCGGAGACGCGGTTGAGAACGCCATTGGAACCGACGATGGCGGTGTTTACGGCACCCGACAGAATCAGGAATCCGACAACCACCACGAAGGCGCGGAAGGCCAGGCGCAGAACTTGCGGGCCGACCATGTGCATGGCGAGTCCGGCGATCAGATTGTCGCTGTACACTTTCACGCGGACATCGTCGGGGATCAGCATGACCGCCAGCAAGGAGACGAGGCCGGTGAAGACAAAACTGTAAACGCCGATGACGATGGCCGTGCGCTTCAGGTTCTTCAGCTTCGGGTGCGCGAGTTCGCGATAGACCTGCGCCAGGGATTCTTCGCCGCTCATGGCGAGCACGGAGTGACCGAAGCCGATGATCAGGCCAAGAATGCCGAACATGTGTGGCAGACTGCTGTGTTTCCAGAAGCCGAGCGATTCCTGGCTGTAGTGGATGTTGGCGAGGGTCGGGAAAGGCGGCAGATGGCCGCCGACTTTCAGCAAGGTGAACCCGGACCAGCCGAGCAGCATCACCACCATCACAGTCGTGATCTGCATGACCCAGAGGGCCTTTTCGCTGGATGCCTCTATGCCCTTAATGTTCTCCCACCAGAAGTAGAGCGTGACCGCTACGGCGAACAGGACCGCGGTGGCGTTGACACCGACCTGCGGCGTGCCGTGGAACAGGTGATGCAGGGCGGCGGGGATCCAGCCGTGGGCGTCGGCAATGCTGATGGTTTCGTTGATCAGGCCGGCGATGTACTGCCCCGCGGACACGCCGGAGACCGGCCCGGTCAGAATGTAATCGAACATCAGGGCCGAGACACTGAACTTGGCGAGGGTGCCGCCGAGAGCTTCCTTGACGACGCGATAGACGCCGCCGCGCACGAACATCGAGCAGCTTTCCACGTAAACGGCACGGACAGCGAAAGCGAACAGCATGACGCCTAGAACAAACCAGGGCGCGCTTTTTCCGATCGCTTGTTCGGCGATGCCACAGGCGTAGAAGGCCGAAGAACCGAGGTCGTTGAGAATGATGGCGGCGGCTCGCCAGTAGGAGATGAAGGTGAGCATCACCGAGGTCGCAACCACAATGCGAACCCGGTTGGAGCCGCTTGGTGAGTTTGATGTTGACGACATGCAGCGGGAGCTTTAGTGGCTGTTTTCGTCCTCTCTGTCCAATAGGGTTCCGACGTCTTCGATGCCGGTTAGCACCAGCACAACTGCGGACCCGACCCACCCGGCGACAAACATGTATTCCAGAATCTTAATCAGTAGAACGCTGAAACTCATGACGACGATATGTTATCCGATTGGCGCGGAATTCGGGGCGAGATTTTGTTGAGCTACGGGCTTCGAGCCACGAGCTTCGAGCGAACCGGTTGCTGGCAGCTCGCCGCCCGAAGCGCGCAGCCTATTTCTGTTTGCTATTCTGATGCGTGCTCAAAATCCACAGAAGCGCGTGGGGACTGGTGCTGGCTTCGGCCGCCCTGCAGGTTGTGATCTTTCCGCTGCCGGGCGTGTATGGCTTGGCTTGGGTCGCGGTGGCGCCGCTGCTGGTCGCGATCTTGCGGGCGCGCGCTCCGGAGACGCTGCAACTGGAACTGGACGATCAGGCGCGCTTGCTGCCCGCCACGCCGTGGCAGGGGTTCGCACTGGGCTACGCGTGTGGAATTCTCTGGATTGCCGGGTCCTGCTACTGGATCTTCGACACCATGCGCCGCTATGGCGGGCTGCCGGTTCCGGCCGCCGTGCTGGCGCTGATCTTGTTCTGCCTGTATGTCGGGCTTTATCACGGGATGTTCGGGCTGCTGCTGGCCTTGGTTGCCGGCTCAAAGATCGCTGGCTCGAAGCCCGCCGAATTGGGAGCATCAATGAGGCGCGGGCTGGGTGCAGCTCCGTTTCTTTGGGTAGCAGTGGAACTGGCCCGGACGCGGATTACGGCAGTTCCATGGCAACTTCTCGGATACTCGCAGACAGCGAATCTTGCGCTCACGCGGATAGCGACCCTCACCGGCGTCTACGGGCTCTCCTTTGAGATCGTGCTCGTGAACAGCGTGTTCGCGGCGGCGTTCCTGGCCCCGAAGGAGCGACGAAAGTGGCTGCTGGCGGCGGCGTGTGCGGCGACAGTGATCCTCGGGGCGGGGCAGTGGCTGGCGCCTCCACCGGCCGCGACGGATCACGCCGCGATCCTCGTGCAGCCGGACATTCCGATTCAAGACGGGGCGATGTGGACGAAGGAATATTTTCAAAGCACGCTGCGGGAGTTAACGGCGACGAGTCTGCATCCCGCCGGAGAACCCGGCGGAGAAAAATCAGGGCGGCATTACGACTTGATTGTGTGGCCGGAGTCCCCTTCGCCGTTTTACACCAACGATCCCATGTTTCGAGATGCCGTGAGCAAGATGGCGAGGCAGTCTGGAAGTTGGGTGGTGGCGGGCGCGATTGGAATCACTCCTGCAATGCACAGCGGCGGGGAAAGCTCACAGATTTTCAACTCCGCTGCCCTGGTCAGCCCGCAGGGCGAGTGGGTTGGACGCTACGACAAAGTGCATCTCGTGCCCTTCGGTGAATATTTGCCGTTTCCGCAACTGTTTCGCTTTGCCGGAGGGCTGACCAAAGAAGTAGGAGAGTTTCAGCGAGGTGCGTCGCGAAGGCCACTGGATGCCGGAGGGGAGCGGCTGGGAATGTCGATCTGCTATGAATCCATCTTTCCCGACGAAGTCCGACAGGGGCCGGTGCAGGGCGCGCAGGTCCTGTTGAATATCTCGAATGACGGCTGGTACGGCGACAGCGGCGCCTGGAAGGAGCATCTACGGGAGACCCAAATGCGGGCGATCGAGAATGGGCGATGGCTGCTGGCGGCGACAAATACGGGAATAACCGCGTCGATCGACCCTTACGGGCGGATCGTGGCGGCAACCCCGCGCAAGGTCCGCACCGCGCTGATTGCGCCGTATGCGCTGAGTTCGGGCACCACGTTTTACACCCGGCATGGCGACTGGTTCGCATATCTGTGTGCGATAATTTCAGCAGGCGCGGTGTTGGCGGGTTTTGTATTTCGCGATAAAGACAGTCGTTAGTCGTTGGCAAGAGCTCGCGAACGACTAACGACTAGCGTACCAACGACTGGCGGCTAAGAAAAGGCCAAGTGATCAGCAATGCTCGATGAACTGGAACAGCAATACACTTCTCTAAAGACCAAGGTTCACGACCTCCGGGAGTATCTTTGACGCCGGTAAACTGCGCCAGCAGTTCGCCGAAATCGAAAAGCAGGCGTCGGATCCCAATCTGTGGTCGAATCCCGAAAAATCGCAGCAAGTGATGCGCGAGCGGAAGCGCCTGGAAAGCGTGTTGTCGCTCGAAGGCGACCTGGAGCGCCGGACCAGCGACATCGCCGCCTATTTCGATCTGGCAGGCGAAGGCGAGAACGTCACCGCCGACTTACAGCGCGAACTGGAATCTCTGAACGAACTGGTGGATCGCGTCGAAACCGAGACGCTGCTTTCGGGAGCGAACGACGGCCTGAATGCGATCATGACGATTCATCCCGGGGCGGGCGGCACCGAGTCGCAGGACTGGGCGGAGATGCTGCTGCGAATGTATCTGCGCTGGGCCGAGCGCCAGGGATTCAAGACCGAGATGTACGACTACCAGCCCGGAGAAGAAGCGGGAATCAAGTCGGCGACATTTTCGGTGATTGGCCAGTATGCGTTCGGCTATTTGACCAGCGAGATTGGCGTGCACCGGCTGGTGCGGATTTCGCCGTTCGATCAGGCGAAGCGGCGGCATACCTCGTTTGCCAGCGTTTATGTTTCGCCCGAGATTGACGACAGCATCGAGGTCGTCATTAAGCCCGAGGATATTCGGATTGACACTTACCGCTCGAGCGGCAAGGGGGGACAGCACGTCAATACCACCGATTCGGCGGTGCGGATCACGCACATCCCGACGGGTCTCGTAGCGAATTGCCAGAACGAGCGCTCGCAGCATAAAAACAAAGAGAAGGCGATGAGCATGCTGCGCTCGAAAATTTACGAATTCGAACTGGAGAAAAAGCGCGAGGTCACGAAAAAAATTGAGGATTCGAAACTGGATATTGACTTCGGTTCTCAGATCCGGTCGTATGTGCTGCAACCTTACCGGATGATCAAGGATCACCGCACGAAACTGGAGATCGGCGACGTGGATCGCGTTCTGGATGGCGATCTGCGGCCATTGATGCAGGCGTATCTGCGGATGCGAAGAGGCGAGAAAAAAGCTTAAGGACGCGCCGATTTGTCATGCTGGACACGGCGGAATCCTTACCACTGGGGACCCTTTGGCTTCGCTCAGGGCAGGCTCCGAGTGCACAGGGGGAAACCGCTGATTTGCGAGAGTTTCAGTTTCTTATGAAAGTCAGAAAAAGGATTTCGCTGAGGCCGCCGTATCTTGGACTCCGCCTGCAGCGCGCCTTTCGCTACGCCGCCGAGAAACATGCCGGACAGACGCGGAAGCAGTCGGCGGTGCCTTATCTCTCGCACCTGATGGCGGTGGCGTCGCTGGTGCTGGAAGCGGGCGGCGACGAAGATATGGCGATCGCGGCGCTGCTGCACGATGTGGTCGAAGATTGCGGCGGCCTGCCGAGGCTCCGCGAAGTCCGCAAGCAGTTTGGTCCGCGGGTCGCGAAGATCGTCGAGGGTTGTACGGATTCGTTCGGCGAGCCGAAGCCGGAGTGGGTGGAACGGAAGAAAGACTATCTGCGCGAAGTGCAGCACGCCGGCGTTGAGACGCGGCTGGTTTCGGCGTCCGACAAGCTGCATAACGTCCGCACGATTCTGGCGGACTACCGGCAGCATGGGGAAGCTATCTGGACGCGGTTCTCGGGGAAAAAGGAAGGCACGCTCTGGTACTATCGCGCTTTGAGCGACGAATATCAGCGGCGCAGCCCGAACCGCATTACGCGTGAACTGGAGATTGCAGTCGCGCAATTGGAGCTGGCGGTGGGCAGGAAGCCGCGATCGTCGAAAGAATTCACGAAAGAGTTCGCGAAAAATTCGCGAAGAAGAAAGCCGCAGCCAATTCCGGGAGATGAATGATGCCCCGAATGCTTGATCTAGTCCGCAAATCGCAGGTTCCGTCGCACCTGATGCAATCGGCGGCGCGCGGAGCCCTCTCGGTGCCGCCTGGGGAGACGATTGAGATCCTGGTGTATCTGGCGCTCCATCACAAATTGTTTAGTGAGCGGGCGCGTCTAACGCTGGCCGGTTGGGATGAAAAAGCCAGCCTGGCGGCGGCTGCCGATCCGAAGACCAGCGCCGAGGTGCTGGGATATTTCGTTTCGCTGGAGAATCTGAGGCCTAGTCTGGTGCCGGCGCTGGCGGAAAATCCGTCGGTAGGGGAAGAGCCGCTTGATGCGCTGGCGGTGTCGGGGTCGCGTTCGGCAGTAGAAGCTTTGTTGACGAGCGCGCGAGTGATGAGTTCTCCGCGGCTGTTACAGGCGTTGCAAACGAATGCCAACCTGCGTCCGAATGAGCTCGCCGAAATTGGAAAGAAGCTGGCTGCTCTGGAAACGAGTTCGCTGGCAGCGGCGGCCGCAACCGAAGCGGAAGCCCCCGACGAAGTTATCGAGAGTACGGTCATAAAGTATCTGGAAGAGAACGCGGCGGAACTGGCAGCCGAAAAAGACAAACCGTTCCAGCCCATAGGAATGGCGCACGAAGAGGCGGGCGTCGAGGCGGCGGGTGAGCAGGCCGCTGCCGTCACGGCGAATGCAAGCACGGACGCAGCAGCGGGGAAACCGGCCACGGCCGCAGCGGGAAAGCCAGCGGCCGCAGGTGCCGTCCATGCTAAAAAGCATGCAGTCCCCGCTCATGAGGAACGGCGCGACAGCACGCTGCAGAAGATTGCCAAGCTCGACATCAGGGGCCGGATCACGCTGGCGATGCGCGGCAGCAAGGAGGACCGGTCGATCCTGATACGCGATGGCACAAAACTAGTGGCGCTGGCGGTGCTTGAATCCCCGAAAGTTTCGGATGCCGAGGTGGAAAAAATTGCGCTACAGAAAAATGTGCTGGAGTCGGTGCTGCGCGCGATCCCGTTGAAACGGCGGTTTGCGAAGAACTACAGCATCATGCGGAACCTGGTCTACAACCCACGCACGCCGCTCGATCTGTCGCTGGGATTGATGAAGGGCTTGCTCATTCACGACTTGAAAAATCTGTCCGGGAACAAAGAGGTTTCGGACACCATTCGCAAGCTGGCGCTGCGGATGTTTAAGCAGAAGGTGGAAAAGAAAGGCTGAAGGAAGAGTCGTCAGTCACTGGTCGTTCGTCTTGTAGAGACGGGGCTTGCCCCGTCTCCGGCGACGCGACAAGGAGACGCGGCAAGCCGCGTCTCTACGGAAAATGGCGCCGTTTCGGGAGCGGGGCACCGGTAATGAAGCAATCGGATCCTATTTACGAACTGTTGTCGCGGGCGAAGACGATTGCCGTGGTGGGATTGTCGGAGAGTCCGATGCGGCCGAGTCACGGCGTTTCCGCGTACATGCAGGCGGCTGGATACAAGATTATCCCGGTGAATCCGCAGATTGCGGAGGCGCTTGGGGAGAAGGCATATCCGTCGTTGCTCGATGTGCCGCTCGAATTGCGGGAGAAAATCGATCTGTTGGATGTGTTCCGGCGGCCGGAGTACGTGGATGAGATCGTGGAGCAGGCCATCCAGTTGAAGATTCCGGCGATCTGGCTGCAGGAAGACGTGATCAACGAACGCGCGGCGGAAAAGGCGCGCCAGGCCGGAATCTTTGTGGTTATGGACCGGTGCGTTTTGAAAGAGCACCGGGCGAGATTCGGGTGAATGCTGGCGTAAACTGTGCAGTCCCCCAGGGGCTAACAGGCTGCGGAAAAAATCGTTGAGAGGGCAAAAAGCACACCTCGGGCGCTGAAGCGCGAACAAATCTAAACGACTTAACGGCACGATTGAAGTCGTGCCCTTCCCAAAATCTGCTCGAATCAGAGTTTTTCCGCAGCCTGCTAAAGCCCGCGCCGCATTTGGGCTCTTGCGGCACGGCTGAAGCCGTGCCCTACCCAAATCGCCTCTCTTAGTTTTGATTAGACCGCGTCTTCACCAGAATCACGGTGGCATCGTCGCGCAGTCCAGTTCCATTCGTGAATCTTCTGACGTCTGCGAGCAAGCCATCCACAGTGACGTCCGGCGATTGCATCTGGGCGAGAAGGCGCTCGGCGCCGTATTCTTCGCCGGAAGCACTGGCCGCAGAATCGATGTCCGCCTCGGTGATCCCATCGGAATAAAACGCAATGCGCGAATCGTCGCCGAGCGTCACTTCGGTCTCCGAGAACTTGCTAGCGGAAATCCCCAGCGGCAAGCCGTGCTCGTGATGGATCCAGCGGTGTCCGGAAGGCTCGACCAGCAGCGGCGACAGATGGCCGGCGTTCGCAATACGCAGAAGGCGGCTGGACGGATCGAGTTCGGCATACACCATGGTGACGAAGCGGCCGCTGGGAAAATCCTCGATCATCATGTTGTTGAGGCGCGTGAGCACTTCGGCAGGTCCGGAGCAAGTTTGCGCGAGCGAGCGCAGCATGCCGCGCGTGGCGGACATGAGAAGCGCCGCCGCCGTGCCTTTGCCGGAAACGTCGGCGAGAACCAGTCCCCAGCGTCCGTCGCCGAGCGGAATGAAGTCATACCAGTCGCCGCCGACGGAGCCTGCCGGAATTGAAAGCCCGGACACCGAGAACCCGGGGATCAGAGGAGAGCTGCGCGGCAACAGAGCCTGTTGAATGGAGCGAGCCTCTTCGGCCTCGCGACTCATGCGCTGGCGTTTTTCGCGCTCATCGCCAAAACGCCGGGCATTGTGTACCGCTACGGCCACGTGCGCGCACAATCCCTGCAGCAGGCGTAGTTGATCGGGACAAAAAGCGTCGAGTTCACAATGGGAAGCGGTAAAAACTCCCACCAGCTCGCCTTCGCGTTGCAACGGGATGGCGACTTCGGAGCGGGTATCGGGCTCGCAGGCCATGTAATAAGGGTCGCGAGTGACGTCGGGTGCGTAGTGCATCTTGCCAGTGGCCGCGACGTGTCCCACCATTCCGGCGCCGGGCTTGAGATGATGGCCTTTGGCGTAAACGGTACAGCCGCGAACCCCGGCCAGTACGAAATCAGATTGCTCAGGATCGCGCAGATATAGGTTGATCTCGACGCAGCCGAGCGATGCCGCAACCTCATCAACGATCCGCGGGACTAGTTCCTCAAGGTCGAGAGTGGAGGTAATACGTTGCGCAAATTTCTGCATGCGCACCAGTTCGGCGATCCTGTGTGCGGATGTTTCCGGCATTGGCTGGGTGGGGAAGCTGAAATCCGTGAACGGTGTCGTGGCCACGAGGGAACCCTCCTGCGACGTCGGTTGCAACTGCTCTATGAGATGGCAAGAATCAGGTTTCAGATTCTCTTTTTGTTCGGCTTTTTGTTGGACTCGAAGCCCGATTTGACGCCGGCTGCTTGAGGCGTTTGATCTCTTCCAGACGCTCGCGAATCCGCTTTTCGACTCCCTCGTTGGTTGGACGATAGTACACGCGGTCGCGCAGGCTTGCGGGCAGGCACTGCATGTCGGCAACCTTGTTTTCGGTGTCGTGGGCGTATTGATAGTCCTTGCCGTAGCCGAGGTTTTTCATCAGGCTGGTGGGGGCGTTGCGCAGGTGCAGCGGGACGGGCTCGGCGGCGGTTTGTTCCACGTCTTGCAGAACCGCGCCGTAGGCCGTGTAAAGCGCGTTCGATTTGGGCGCTATTGAAAGATAGACGACCGCTTGCGCCAGGGCGAGGTTGCCTTCGGGCATGCCGATGAAATCGACGGCGTCGCGTGCGGCCATGCACAAGGCGAGTGCGCCCGGTTCAGCGAGGCCAATGTCTTCGACTGCCATGCGGACGACGCGGCGGGCGATGTAGAGCGGATCTTCTCCGGCTTCGAGCATGCGAGCGAGCCAGTAGAGAGCGGCGTCGGGATCGCTGTTGCGCACCGATTTGTGCAGCGCGGAGATGATGTTGTAATGCTCCTCGCCGCCTTTGTCGTAGAGCAGAACCCGCTTCTGGACGGCTTCCTGGATTGTGGCTTCGGAGATTGCGGTGGTCGCGGCGGGAGACGGGGCAAGCCCCGTCTCTACAGTTAGGGAAGCGGCAACTTCCAGGACGTTGTAGGCGGCGCGGGCGTCTCCGCTTGAGTAGGCGGCAATCTTGCGCAGGGCTTCGTCAGCGGCTTCGAGATGCAATGGGCCGAGACCGCGTTCGGTATCGTTGAGTGCGCGGCGCAGAAGAACGACAATCTCATCTTCGGTCAACGGCTTCAGCACATAGACGCGGCAGCGCGAGAGCAACGCGGCGTTGATTTCGAAAGACGGATTTTCGGTGGTGGCGCCGATCAGTCGAATGCTGCCTTTTTCGACGTGCGGGAGAAAAGCGTCCTGCTGCGCTTTGTTGAAGCGGTGAATTTCGTCGACGAAAACGATGGTGCGCGTGCCGTACTGGCGGGCGCGGTCGGCGTCGCTCATGACCTGCTTGATTTCCTTGATGCCGGCGAGAACGGCGGAAAACTCGATGAAGTCGGCCTTGGTGATGCCGGCAATAATCTTGGCGAGGGTGGTCTTGCCGGTGCCCGGAGGGCCCCAGAAGATCATCGATGTGGGGTCATCGCGCTCGATCTGCACGCGCAGCGGTTTGCCCGGCCCGACCAGGTGTTCCTGCCCGACGAATTCATCGAGCGTGCGCGGGCGCATGCGGTCGGCCAGCGGGCGCGCGCCGAGGGCGGACCCGTCTTGGTTCGGGATGGGAGCGAATAAGCTCATTGAGGAAGTTAAAAGTCAAAAGTCAGATTGCAGAAGTAAAGCCTCCGGGTTTGAGTATCGGTTATTTCCGTCATATGCGTGGAATTTTGAGATTTTACTTTTGCATTTTGACTTCTGACTTCTGACTTTTCGCGGCTTCATATAGCACGATGCTGGCCGCGACTCCGGCGTTCAACGATTCGACCTGGGCAGCTTGCGGGATGGCCAGGGTTTCGTCCATTTGCCGCGTGAGTTCACGCGACAGGCCCGCGCCTTCGTTGCCGATGAAGATCGCAAGCGGCAGAGTCCATGAGATCTGTGGCAGCGGAGTTCCCTGGTGCGAGGAAGTTGCGAGCAGGCGAACGCCATGTGTGCGCAGAAGCGGAATCAGTTCGGCGGAAGAGATCCGCAACCAAGGTACGCGGAAGATCGAACCCGCCGAACCGCGCAGAACTTTCCAGTTGTAAGGGCTGACCGTTCCTTCGGTTAGAAAAATTCCGGCGGCGCCAAAGGCTTCGGTCGAGCGCAAAATCGTGCCCAGGTTGCCGGGGTCCTGCAGGCCGGCGGCGACGACGATTGGGCCGCCGCTCGACCGGTCAAGCAGTTGCACGGAAGTGAACGCCGGCAGTTTGAGCAGGGCCGCCACGCCCTGGGGCGCGTCGCTCGGCACGATCGAGTTGAAGAGTGCATTCGGCAAGACGAGCGTTTGGGTGCGGGCGTTGATCTGGGGCAGAAGTTTTTCGGCGAGAGGGCGTGCCGATTCGCTGAAGAATACGCTGTCCAGATGCTGGCCGCTGCGTAATGCTTCTTCGATCAGCTTGACGCCTTCGATGGCACACTCACCTTGCGCGGTCAGTTCGGCGCGGCGGAATGCGAGCCGCAATTCCTTCAGCCTCTGGTTGTGGCGGCCGGCCACGGGGCGCAAACGGTCCGCTTGATTGCGAGTTCGCGCGGCCTTCGCGTCTTGCTTCATAGGTTGGTTCCAAGATCAGGATAATACGAGTACCCGGTTCGGGCTTCGGCCGAAGCTCGTGGTATGGTACATTTCATTGTTTGGCCGGACAATGTTTAAGCTGGCAAGGTTCACGCCGGCAATCGGGAAGGGACCAGAGTGCGCGCGGAAATCCTGAAAATTCATGCCGTAAAGCCCGAAGCTTCGCTGATCAAGTATGCCGCCGAACAAATTCAGGCCGGGCAGGTGCTGGGCATGCCGACCGACACGTTCTATGGTCTGGCGGCGGACCCCTTCAACCTGCGGGCGGTGGAGCGCGTCTATGAGATCAAATCGCGTTTGCGGCACAAGCCGCTCTCGCTGCTGATCGAGAACGTGGACCAGGCGGAAGAATTTGCGCGTCCCTTGCCGGACGATTTCCATCTTCTGGCGCGGCGTTTCTGGCCGGGGCCGCTGACCCTGATTGTGCCGGCGGCGTCGCATCTGCCGCTGAAGGTCACCGCGAACACAGGGAACGTGGCGCTGCGCGTGCCGGCGGCCGAGATCCCGCTGGCGGTGGTCCGGGCGGCGAAAATTCCGATCACGGCAACATCCGCCAACCTGAGTGGCGCGGCGGAATGCACGACCGCGGAGCAGGTGCAGGGTCAGTTGCAGGGTCGCATCGCGCTGATCGTGGACGGCGGGCCGTCTCCGCGGACAGTGGCATCGACGATCGTGCACTTCAGAGAAGACGGTACCTGGCAGATTATGCGCGAAGGCGCGATCCCCGCCAAGGATATTATCGAAGCGTTATCGTAAGTCAGGTTTCCATGTTTCAAGGTTTCAGAGTTTCCATGTTTCAAGGCTGCAATCTTTGATTGAAACTCTGAGTGGCCCTCCGACTGATCCTCCTTGAAACTCCGAAACTCTGAAACTCTGCAACCTTGAAACTTTGAAACCTGGGTCTATATGGATGCGTCCCTGGCCGCTGTTGTTGCTGGCGGTGGTGGGAGCGCTGTTGTTATTTTTCGGTGTTACCGGGTCGCGCATCGTGCGCGCCGCCGCCGAAGCACCCACAAAAAAAGCGGATGTGATCACTATTTTCGGAGCTGCCGAGTATGTCGGACGTCCTTCGCCAGTGTACCGGGCGCGGCTGGATCACGGTTACGAATTGTTTCAGAAGGGAATGGCGCCGGTGGTGATTACAACCGGCGGGGCGGCGCAGGATCCGGATTTCAGCGAGGGCGGCGTTGGCCGAGACTATCTTCTGCGGCGCGGCGTCCCGGAGCAGGCTCTGATCGCGGAGACGCAAGGCTCCGATACGGCGCAGTCGGCAGCGCGGGTGGCCAACATCATGCGCGCGAACGGCATGCGCACCTGCATTGCCGTGAGCGATGCCTATCATGTATTTCGCATTCGCGCTTTGCTCGAGCACGAAGGTGTGCAAGTGGAGTTGGCGCCCAGGCCAGAGTCGCGTCCGCGCTCTCTCTGGGAGCGATTCGCGGCAGTCATGCGCGAGGCAGCGAGTTATCTGGCGTGGAAGGCCGGGATGAGTTAGAAGCAGCCGCGGGCTCCGGGCTGCGAGCAACCTACTTTTTCTGTAGAGACGAGGCTTGCCTCGTCTCGCACGCGGCCGAGACGCGGCAAGCCGCGTCTCTACATACGGTTTATTTGCCTGCCCGCAACTCGTGGCTCGAAGCCGGCAGCGGCGTCCCTACCACCCCATCTTCTCCCGCAAGCTCGTGACATGCGCCACGTGATGGCGTCCGTGCCAGGAGTAGAGTGCGAGAGTTTTTTCGAGCGACATGGGGCCCAGTTCAGGATGGCGGAACGTACGCTTCCATTCCGCGTCGGTGAACTCGCGGAGCATCAGCATCCAGCGCTGGTGCAGGGAATCGAGCAAGGCGAGCGACACTTCGATGGGGGCGTGCTTGGCCTCGGGCAACTCGGCCCAGAGATTTTCCAGGTACGGCTTGATGGTGGGCGCGTCTTCGGTGAGCGCCAGCTTGAAACGAATATAAGAGTTCATGTGGCTGTCGGCGACGTGATGGGCCACCTGGCGCGGCGTCCAGCCGCCGTCGCGATACGGAGTATTCAGTTGCTGGTCAGAGAGTCCGCGGAGGGCGGCGCGCAGCCGGGCGGGAGTCTGCTCGATGTCGTTCAGGCATTGCTGCTTTTGTTCTGCGGTAAGCGGGCCGGTGTAGGAAAATTTTCCGATCGGATAGCGCGGGTCAGACATGAACATTCCTCCGGAAGGATAGATGATTTCGGAGTGAAATGCGGTGCAGAAAAAAAGAGGGCGGTGCAAGCGACAAGCTACAGCGGTTTGCGTGATGGTGTAGAGTGCGTGCCCTCAGCGGCTAAAGCCGGAACCCGTTGTAACTCCTGACGGCACGGCTGAAGCCGTGCCCTACCCGTTCTCGGCGCCCTCTACAACAACTGGAGAACTGCTCTAAGAGCGAGAAGCGGACAGCGAAAAGCTCCCAGGCGACTATCTCACCATAGCCAGGATGCGGACAGGAGCCTCGCCAGACTTTTTGTTTTTTGCCGGGGCTACGATGACGAGCGAGCCGGTCGCAGGCAGCGAGGTGAAGCGCGCGGTTCCTTCCACCACATAGCTGCCGTGGAGAGCGAGCTGCCGCGCCAGCGTCCGGTCGGAGGTCAAGTTCACGGGCGTCTCAACGGCAAAGCCGATAGTGTAACGAGCGTCGATGAGGAACTCAGCCGCGTCGCGGGCGATAGGAAACGGCGTTAACGTCGTTGTCGCCGGATCATGGCGCGCGCCAGCGCGGCGGATGGCGACGACGGCTCCTTGCGGAATCATGCCGTGGTGCGCTTCCCATGCGGCGATATCGTCGAGCGAAATCTGCGGGCTGCCGCCGACAGCTACGGCCGCTGGGTTCAAATCGATCACTACCAGCGGAGCCACGAGGCGCTCCGGCGGAATCTGCCCCGCGGCCCAAGTCCCCGGAATCAGCGCGTCGGGAGCAATGATGCGGGTTTTCGATTCCGCGGCTGTGGCATGTGGCGCCGTCGCGTTTTGTCCATCGGTCAGGTCGACCACGTGGGAATAGCGATCCTGCTCGGTCGATCCGGGGCGCCGGTCGGCGAACAGCAGAATGGCGAGCACGAGCGCGTAAGCGATGATGAAACTGCGAATCCTCATTCCATTCCTTAGGGGCTGCTGAAAAACTTACGTTTCGTATCAGGGTATCGCTTTAGCGATGGCGAGGCGCTTCGAAATCAGACGCCCCTTTAGGGGGTGGGTCTCGACATCCAACTCTTTCCGCAGCCTGTTCGCCGGAAGTAAGTAAGACGTAAGTCTTGCCTGTATTGTTGCCCCAAGGGGCGCCGAATTCAATCCACGGTTGTACATGACCCACCGATTGTCTTGCTAGGGCTTGAGGCGATTACCCGATTCCACCACCACCACCAGCATTCGAGTAGAAAACTTTCGTTTCCGGTTCAATATTTCGGGCAGGATGGGCCAGGGGTTAGAATACAGTTAACGTTTCCAGTAGCTTTCCAGGCCCGTCGCCATCGCCGATTTTGATTGCGGCTGGGGCGCCCATGCCTGCGGGCAGGGAATAAGGATTCAGGAGCTGAGGATTGATGTTCGGCCGCGAAGAAAAAGTTTCCGCCCTCCGGCTCACCGTCGTGCAGTACATCGTACTGTTCATTTTCCTGTTGCTGGCATACGGGCTGTGGCGGCTGCAGGTGATGCGGAGCGATGAGTACGCTTTGCTGGCGGAGAAGAACCGCGTTCGCAATGTGCCGATTCTCGCCCCCCGCGGCAAAATCCTGGATCGTGAAGGCCGGATCATCGTCGATAACTATCCGTCGTTTTCCGCGCTCCTGCTGCGCGATTCTGCGCGCGATCTGAACGCGGACGCGGACGCCATCGCCAAGGGGCTGCACTTGAACCCCGAGGAAGTGCGGCAGCGCATCCGGCGCTTCTCGTCGATGCCGCAGTACCAGCCGATTTTCCTGAAGGAAGACATTACGCCCGACGAACTGGCTTTCATCGAGGCGCACAAGAACGAGCTTCCCGAACTTGAAACCATCATGGCGCACCGGCGGCTGTATCCGCGCAACGGCTTCATGGCGCACCTGATCGGCTACGTGGGCGAAGTTAGCGAGGACATGCTCAACCAGCCGCAGTTCGAACTCTATAACCCCGGCGACGTGGTCGGCGTGAGCGGAGTCGAGAAGCAATACAACAGCATCCTGATGGGCAAAAACGGATTCCGGCGGGCGATTGTGAATAGCCATGGGCGCGAGGTCGGGCGCCTGGACGAAACGCCGGCGGAGCCGGGCAAGCAGCTCAAGCTTACGGTCGACCTCGATTTGCAAATCGCGGCGGAACAGGCAATCGAAGGAAAGAATGGCGCGATCGTGGCGATGGATCCACACACCGGCGAAATTCTGGCGATGGTGAGCCGTCCGACGTTCGATCCCAACGATTTCGCGGTGAAGGTTTCACGGGACGAGTGGAACAAGCTGATCAACGATCCCGACAAGCCGCTGCTGAACAAGGCGATTCAGGCCCAACTCGCGCCCGGCTCGACGTTCAAGGTCATCATGGCGACCGCCGGATGGCAGGAAGGGATTGCCCAGACCCTCCACGTAAACTGCGCCGGGGGCGCCACGTTTTATGGCCGGCGCTTCGGATGCTGGGTGAAAAGCGGCCACGGCCCGGTCGATTTTCCGAAAGCGATCTACCAGTCCTGCGATGTTTTCTTCTACACGCTGGCGGAAAAACTCGGCATCGATCGCATCGCAAAATTCGCGACCGCCTTTGGCTTGGGGCAGAAGACGGGTATCGACCTGCCCAACGAAGTGAGCGGAGTGATGCCCTCGGAAGAATGGAAGATCCGCAATTTCAAGCAGAAGTGGTTCGCCGGGGAAACGATTTCGGTGGGCATCGGCCAGGGCGCGGTGGCGATCACTCCGGTGCAACTGATGCGCGCAGTGGGCGCCATCTCGATGGATGGCCGCATGGTTGTCCCGCACGTGATCAATCCCACCAACCTGCCGCCGGGGTTCGTTGAGACCACGCACTATACGGAAGTAAAGAACATTCCGATTGACCCGACGGGATGGAATACCATCACCGATGCGTTGAGCCGGGTGCTGTTGCCGGAGGGCACGGCTCCCTCCGCGCACATACCGGGAATCGACATCGCCGGCAAGACCGGATCGGCGCAGGTTGTTTCGCTGGCGCTGCGTGCGAAGCACACGAATAGCGGAGAGTTCGCTCAGAACGGGTGGTTTGTGGGATTCACGCCCAGGCGCAATCCGGACATCATTGTGTGTGTGCTGTTCGAGGGCGGCGAGCACGGGAAACTGGCGGCGCGCTTGGCGACCCAGGTGATCAAGGCTTACGTCGATAAGCAGCGGCGCCAGCCCACCAAGATGGCGGCGGGCGCGGGCAAGGTGGAAGTCGGCAGCTTGTGGACCGATCCCAGCGGCAGTGAAGACGGCACGGGCGCGAGTTCGGATTCGGATAAAGACCGTTTGCAGGGTGGCCGTTTCTTCGTCGATGTTGCGCGCAAGAGAGCTCCGCTGGCGGCGGCTGCGCCCGGCATGCACTGAGTTGCGCTGTTTCAGCGGATGGTTGATCGCTGATCGTTAATAACTGATAACTGATAGCTGATAACGGACAGCTGAGTGCCGATCGCCGCTCGTGATAGGTTAAACCTGAAATGAAGACTGCTGGCCACCAGGCTCTGGACGCCGCATCCGTGTGCGGAGTGACTTATGCGGACGCGCGCGCGGTGTCGATTTGCAACCGCTCGCTGGCCACCAAGAACGGACGGGTAGGACATGCCTCGGAGTCCGAGTCGCTCGGCATCGGCGTGCGCGTGATCGCGGAAGGCGCGTGGGGGTTTGCCGCGTCCGCGGATTTGAGCCGCGGCGCGGTAGAAGCGGCGGCCGCGCGGGCGGTCGAAATTGCGAAGGCCTCGGCGCGCGTGAAACGGGAGGATGTTCGACTGGCTTCCGAGCCTGTGGCAGTGGCGGAGTGGACGACACCCTACAACGTCGATCCATTTACCAGGTCGGTGGAACAGAATCTGGACCTGTTGCTGAAGGTTGACGCGGAGATGCGCGCCGTTCCGGGCGTCACGCTCGCCGAAACCGGAATGAACTTTCAGCGCGAAGAGTCGTGGTTTCTTTCGTCCGAGGGCTCTAGCATCCATCAGACAAAATATTCGACCGGCGCAGGCTATACCGCGTATGCGTTTGCCGGATCGGAGATTCAGAAGCGGTCCTATCCGAACTCGTTCGGCGGGCACTGGCAAAACCGCGGCTACGAACTGATCGAAGAGATGAAGTTGGTGAAGAACGCGCGCCGCGTGGCGGAAGAAGCCGTCGCGTTGCACCAGGCCGAGCGGTGCCCAGAAGGCACGGCCACAATTATTCTGGATGGATCGCAACTGGGCTTGCAGATTCACGAATCCATCGGGCATCCGATTGAACTGGATCGTGTGCTGGGCATGGAAGCAAATTTTGCGGGCACGTCGTTCCTCACACTCGAAAAGCTGGGAAGGCTGCGCTACGGCAGCGAACTGGTCAACGTCGTGGCCGATGCCCGGCAGGAACACGGACCGGGCCTCGGGACCTTCGCCTACGACGACGAAGGTGTGGCCGCGCAGTCGACGCCCATCATCACGAATGGACGCTTTACTGGATATCTGAGTTCGCGCGAAACCGCCCACACCATCGGCGCCGCGCGATCGGGAGGAACGCTGCGCGCCGAAGGTTGGAACCGTCTGCCCATGATTCGCATGACCAACGTCAGCATTTTGCCGGGAGAGACGCCGATGAGTTTGGAGCAGCTCATTGCCGCGACCGACCAGGGCATTTACATGGAGACCAACAAATCATGGTCGATCGACGACAAGCGCTACAACTTTCAGTTCGGGTGTGAAATCGCGTGGGAGATCAAGAACGGCAAGCGGGTGCGGATGCTGAAAAATCCGTCTTACTCCGGGATCACCACCGAGTTTTGGAATTCGATGGACGCGATCTGCTCGCGCGACGAATGGACGCTGTGGGGAACTCCAAACTGCGGCAAAGGCCAGCCGCAGCAGGTCGTGGGAACCGGACATGGCGCGAGCCCGGCCCGGTTCCAGAATATTCGCGTCGGCTCGGCGTATTCGTAGAGACGGGGCTTGCCCCGTCTTTGTTGGCGCGGCGGGGAGACGCGGCAAGCCGCGTCTCTACAGGAAATCACTTCAATGCTTACCAAAGACCGAGCCGCCGACATCTTTGACCGCATTCGCCGCTTCTCGTCCGCCGACGAGGTCGAAGCCATCTTCACCGGCTCCCGCCTTGCCCTGACCCGGTTCGCCAACAATACCATCCATCAGAATGTGGAGGAAGAGAACTCCATCGTTTCGGTCCGCACGAATTTTGCCGGCCGGACGGCGCGCGCCAGCGCCAATCAATTTGACGACGAGAGTTTGCGGCGGGCAGTGGCCGCTTCGGAGAATCTCGCGAGAGTGCAGACGTCGGACCCGGACTTGCTGCCGATGCCGACGGCAGACGAGGCAAATGCCGCGGGCGAGGGCGCCCGCGCCACACGTTTTTTTGACGAGACCACAGGCATTACTCCGGCCGATCGCGCGGAGGTGGTCAAGAGCATCGTGTCCGTTGCCGACAAGCACAAACTGACAACGGCAGGCATCTATTCGACCTCGGAATCACGGGAAGGAATCTTCAACTCGCGCGGCTTGGCGAATTGGCATCACCAGACGCTGGCGGAGATGTCCATCACTATGCTGGGCGACGATTCTTCCGGCTGGCAGAAATTGAATTCCCCCGATGTGACTATCCTCGACCCTGCGCGGCTAGCGGAGACGGCGGCGCGAAAGGCGGTCGACTCCGCCCATCCGCGGGAGATTGCGCCCGGGAAGTACACGGTAATTCTCGAACCGGCAGCGGTCCTCGATATTGTTGGCTTCATGTTCTCGGACTACAGCGGCGTCGCGATTCTCGACCAGCGATCATTCCTCAACGACCGCATGGGCACACAACTTCTTGGCGAGAACATCAACATCTGCGATGACGCGGCGCATCCGCTGCAGGCCGGCTCGCCGTTCGATGGCGAGGGCATGCGGCGCCAGCGCGTGCTATTGGTCGAGAAGGGCATAGTCAAGCGCTTGGTGTATGCGCGAGCCACGGCACAGAAGATGAAGAATTCGGCGTATGCGGGCAAGGTCGGCCCCATCGAAGCCACGGGGCACGGATTTCCCTTGCCGAACGAAATGGGCGAGATGCCGCTGAACATTGTTTTCGGTGCGCCAGAAAAGCCGCGAAGCGTAGAAGAAATGACCGCCTCCACCGAGCGCGGCGTGCTGGTCACGCGCCTGTGGTACATCCGTGAAGTGGATCCCTACGAGAAGATCGTGACCGGCATGACGCGAGACGGGACGTTCCTGGTGGAGAACGGCAAGGTCAAGTGTGGACTGCGAAACTTCCGGTTCAACGAAAGCCTGATTTCGATGCTGTCGAATGTCGAGGCCATGAGCGTCCCAGTTCGCGCCTGCGGAGAGGAATCGTTCGATATGGTGGTGCCGGCGATGAAAGTGCGGGGGTTTAATTTTACGGAAGCGACAAAGTTCTGAGCACTCAGCACTCAGCATTCAGTTCCCCTGCCGATCAGCTTCCACTTTCTTGATGAGACCGGCGAGCATTCTCTTGACCTCAACTGTGGATTGGTCGAGCTTCGCGTATTCTTCGCTGGGAAGAAACCCAAGATCTTTGGCTAGCAGGAAGTGGTACTCGAGTTCGCTGGCCGATCCGGCGGCGATATGCAAGAAACGCTGGAACTCGGCATTGCTACGCTTACCGCAACCCTCGGCAATATTCGCCGCAATCGACGCCGAACATCGGCGAATCTGGCTAATGAGGCCATAGGTTTCCTGTCTAGGAAATCCCGCTGTGCCCCGATAGCTGGCCAAGGTAAGTGCATGTGCCTTCTCCCACACCATCGAATCCCGAAAAGTCTTCATAGTCATATCTCCAAAGTCAGCATAGAAAGCAAGGCCGGAGGGCTGACTGCTGAGTGCTGACTGCTGAATGCTAGCTACTGGCAGCTCACACCGCAGTGACCGCGCACAAAGCACCTCGCTACGCCCCTAAGTCCCTGTACCAGTGGCACTTCGCCGCCGTTGTTCCATGACTTCCGTAACTTTGCATTGCCGATGCGGGGGTGTAATCTCGCCCTGAAATGTGCATTTGCTCAATCGGAGTGGTGCACGGCACGAACCGGAAGGAAGGTCGTCGCAAACGTGTCTGAAACCGCCAAGGGAACCGTTGCTGAAGTCAGCAAGAATCGAAGGGGTTATACGGACGTGCAAGGCGCGCCGCGCTTTCCCATAAAACTGCCGGTGGCATTGAAGTCGGCAGTCAACCAGTCTGGTGTCACGGGGGCTGGAGTCACGGAAAAGTCGGTCGAGACCGAGAACATTTCCGCCAATGGCGTCCTGTTCCGCATGGATGCCGATGTGCCCGTAGGTTCGGCTGTCGATTTTACGATCTCACTTCCCGCCGATGTGGTGGGCGCGGAAGCCGACGTGCAGGTCGATTGCCGCGGACGAGTGGTGCGCAGTTTTGAAGATGGTGGCCGGCGTGGAGTCGGCGTGGTCATTGACGAATACCGTTTTGAGCGCAGGTAGTTTGTCGTAGAGACGCGGCTTGCCGCGTCTCCCGGTCGACCGAGCAAGTTCGGCCGCGCGGGTAGGGCGCGAAAAGAGGACGGATGGGTAGCACTTCGGTCAGCACCTCGGTCAGTGTCGAGCTAGGCGAAGGCGTTCGGCCTGAGGACGGCAAAGGCACGATCCGCGTGATAGTGGCGGATACCCAAGCCATTTTCCGCGTCGGGCTGCGCAAGATCTTTGCCCTCGAGGACGACATCCGGGTTGTCGGCCAGGCCGAGAGCTTCGAGCAGACCGTTGCCGCCATGCAAAAATTTTCCGCCGACATTGTGATCTTCGAGGCGGCCCTGACACCGAATCCAGCCGACACTGTTTCCGATCTTCTCCGGCAAGGTGCGAACTGCCGTTTGGTCGTCGTGCTCCAGGAGCCCGACCAGGAGATGACGCTCGAATTATTCCGGCGCGGCGCCCACGGCATCATTTCGCGCGAAATTGAGCCGGAAATGCTGGTGCAATGCCTGCGCAAAGTCGCCCAGGGTGAACCCTGGCTCGACAGCCGCGCCGTCGGGTGGGTGATGCAGGCCTATCGCACGCAAGGCGTGCGTCCGGCCGGGTCGCGTCCCAAAGTTTCGCTCACGCCCAAAGAGTCCCTCATCGTCTCCTGCGTCACCCAGGGTATGAAGAACAAAGAGATTGCCCTACGGGTTGGCACCACCGAGCAGGTAGTGAAGAATTATCTCCGCAAAGTTTACGATAAGCTGGGAGTGGCCGACCGTCTGGAACTCGCGCTCTACTGCCTGAATCACCGCGTACTTGAGGGCGCGATTCAGGCCAAGCCCGCCCCGCCTGCCCCACCCGTCCAACCAAGCAACGGCCACGCTCCGGCGGCGGCGGAAACGCCCAACGCCACGGCCGCTGCTTCGGGATCCCGCTCCTGATTCTTTTCTTCTAGTACAATTCTCTGTCGCAGACTGTAGGTCCAGTTCTCAGTTCCCGGTTCTCAGTTCTCAGTTAGAACCGTTGAGTTTTCACTGAGAACTGAGAACTGAGAACCGGGAATTGATTATCCATTACTGATTCCCCATCCCGAGAGAGGCAAACTATGAAAGGCGACGCAAAAGTTATTGCCATTCTGAACGAAGTGCTCAAAGCCGAGCTTACCGCCATCAACCAGTATTTCCTGCACGCCGAAATGTGCGAGAACTGGGGTTATGAACGGATGGCCAAGCACACCCGCAAGGAGTCCATCGAAGAAATGCAGCATGCCGAAATTCTGATGGAGCGTATCCTGCTGCTCGATGGCGCTCCCAACATCACCGACTACTTCAAGATCAATATCGGGCAAACCCTGAAGCAGCAACTGGAGAACGATCTGCAACTCGAATACACGGCAGTGAAACGCCTGAACGACGGGATCAAGGCCAGCGTGGCCGCCGGCGACAACGGTTCGCGCGAGCTGATGGAAAAGATCCTGCTCGATGAAGAACACCACATCGACTGGCTGGAAGGGCAACTGCACGCGATGAAAGAGATGACCTACGAGAACTACCTGGCCCAGCAGTTGCACAAGCCCGAGGAAAGCTAGCGTCCGGAGTCAGGAATTCATTCATAAAGTGGACGGCTTTGAAAGGGCCCGGCTTCAGCCGGGCCGCTACGATCCGCATAAACACCGGGCTTTAGCCCCTGAGGGAACTGGCAACAGCAGGCAGATCTCCGCAGTTGTGATCCCGGCGCTGAGCGAAGTCGAAGGGGAGGGATGCGCGGTTCGCGGGCAGTCCCGCGGCACTGCTAGAATCAAAACAATCACTTCGCACGGCGCCGGAGAGATGGCCGAGTGGCTGAAGGCGCACGCTTGGAAAGCGTGTTTACTCGAAAGGGTAACGTGGGTTCGAATCCCACTCTCTCCGCCAGTATTTCAATCAGTTAGCGCTGTTGCGATCAGATACGCGATCAGTTAAGGACATTTCCGCTACTTTGGTGTTGGCCTTTTGCATCTCATCGGTCACCGCGTCGCCATAGACGTTCAGCGTCGTGCGGATGTCCGCGTGTCTCATCAGCTTTTGCAGCACGGCTATCGAGGCGCCCGCTGCATCGAGCCAAGAACGATAGTGGGGCGGCCCAGTCACAAGCCGGTGGTCTGGTAGAAGGGCTTTCTGTATCAGGCGGCCAGTTGGATGACCTCGGTTCAAGATATCTTTCGGGAGGACAAAGGAGGTGTATAATGGCCGCCGTTCTCCGAGGCAAAAAGGAAATTCCGGCTCAGACCAAACCCGCTGCGCCGAAGCCCCCACGCGGGGGACCGCTGCCCGCCATCCTGATGGGCTTAGTCGCGGCCGCAATCCTCGTCCTGGCCTGGACCGGCGCGACGCCCACCAAGCCCTGGGCGCAAGGCTACGATCCCTTCGGGCACTGGTGGCTTTCGACGATTTTCGCCGCGCTACCCGTGATCGTGCTCCTCGGGTCTGTGGCCATCTTCCGGATGAAAGCTCACTACGCCGCTCTCTCAGGACTGGTCACGGCGCTGGTGATCGCTGTCGGCCTGTTGTATATGCCGATCAAGATGGCGATCAACACCGCCATTTACGGTGCCTGCTATGGATTGTTCCCCATCGGCTGGATCATCCTGAACGTCATCTTTCTCTACCGCATGACGCTGGAGACCGGCCGCTTCAAGGTCTTGCAGCAGAGCATGACCGGCATCGCCCAGGATACGCGGCTGCAAATGCTGCTGATCGCCTTTTCCTTCGGCGCGTTCTTTGAGGGCGCATCCGGGTTCGGAACGCCGGTTGCGGTGACCGCCGCGCTTCTGATCGGCCGGGGCTTCAAACCGCTGCAGGCCTCGGGCTTGTCCCTCATCGCCAATACTGCACCCGTGGCCTATATCCGTTCACCAAGCTTGTCGCGCATTAGCGGCGCGAGCGTAACCAGCGACATAGCCTGGCTGCTGTTTGGTGCAAGCAAGCTGGGCGATCTGGGCAAGGGTTTGGGCGAAGCGATTCGCGTGTAAACACCATTCATGGTGACGAGGACTCGATGCCCAAAGTAGGTCTTTTCATACCGTGCTACGTGGATCAGCTGTACCCGCAAGTCGGACTTGCGACTTTGCGAGTGCTGCGACGCCTCGGCGTCGATGTCGACTTTCCCGAGGAGCAGACCTGCTGCGGCCAGCCCATGGCTAACTCGGGTTGTGCGGAATACACGCGGCCGCTTGCCGAGAGATTTCTTAAGATCTTCGGCAAGTACGATCACGTGGTCGTGCCCTCTGGAAGCTGTGTATCGATGGTGCGCAACCACTACGCACAGTGGCTGGAGGGGAGGCCAGACTTCGATCACCTCCGCACGACGACGTTCGAGCTCTGCGAATACCTGGTGGACATCGCCCGGGTAGTCAAGGTTGACGGTGACTTCCCCTGCAAGGTGGGACTGCATATGAGCTGTCACGGTCTGAGAGAGCTGCGGCTCGGACGCTCCTCGGAACTAATGGTGAAGCCCTTCAACAAAGTACGACTGCTTCTCGGTCAGTTGCGGGGCATAGAACTGGTCGAGCTCACCCGGTCCGACGAGTGTTGCGGTTTCGGCGGCACCTTTGCGGTGAACGAGGAGGCTGTGTCTTGCCTCATGGGCCGGGACCGGATCGCCGACCATGAGAAGGCGGGGGCGGAGATCATTGCCGGCTTTGACACGTCGTGCCTTATGCACCTTGACGGCCTTATCCGCCGCGAGAACAAGCCGCTGCGGGTGATGCACGTCGCGGAAATCCTGGAAGGCGCGAGACTTTCATGATCGGACATGCTGAGAAGGCTGCGCCCTTTGTCGCCAATGAGGGGCGGGTGCACTGGCACGACCAGGCGCTGTGGTTCGTACGGCTGAAGCGCGATCGCCAAGCAGAGAGTGTTCCGGAATGGGAGGATCTGCGGGAAACCGCCGCAGCCATCAAGGCGCACACCCTGTCACGGATCGCCGACTACCTGGAGGAGTTCGAGCGCAACGCCCGGAGCAACGGTATCCAGGTCCACTGGGCGCGCGATGGTGCGGAGCACAACGCAATCGTGCACCGTATTCTCGCGGATCGGGGCATCACCCGGCTGGTGAAATCGAAGTCGATGCTTACCGAGGAGTGCCACCTGAACCCCTACCTCGAGGCACACGGCATCGAGGTGACTGACACGGATCTCGGTGAACGCATCGTGCAGCTTCGCCACGAGCCACCGAGCCACATCGTGCTCCCGGCTATTCACCTGAAGAAAGAGGATATCGGCGAGTTGTTTCACAAAGAACTCGGGACAGCCGAGGGCGCTTCCGACCCGAAGTATCTGACCGAGGCAGCGCGCGGCCATCTGCGGCAGAAGTTCATGGCGGCGCAGGCGGGCCTGACCGGCGTCAACTTCGCGATCGCCGAAACAGGCGGCTTCGTCGTCTGCACCAATGAAGGTAACGCCGACATGGGAACAAGCCTGCCCCCAGTACACATCGCCTGTATGGGGGTCGAGAAAATCGTACCCCGGGCTAAGGATCTCGCCATCTTCCTCCGGTTGCTCGCCCGTAGCGCAACCGGCCAGCCGGTGACCTCTTACACCACACACTTTCACGGCCCGATGCGCGGCGGCGAACTGCACGTAGTCATTGTCGACAACGGGCGGAGCGCGATCCTTGGTCAGGAGACTTTCCGGCGCTCGCTTTCCTGCATCCGCTGCGGCGCCTGCATGAACACCTGCCCAGTGTTCCGGCGCTCCGGCGGCTACAGCTACGGCTACACGGTCCCGGGCCCGATCGGCTCGTTACTCGCGCCGCTGCGCGACCCGCGCAAGTTCGGCAGCCTGCCGTTCGCCTCGAGCCTGTGCGGTTCCTGCTCCGACGTTTGCCCGGTGAAGATCGATTTGCACCACGAACTTTATGCCTTCCGACAAGAGCTGGTCCAAAAGAAGGTAGTGCCGCTTTACAAGCGCTTCGGCATGGCAATAATGAGCTCCGTTCTGGCGAGGCCGTGGGCCTACCGGCTCGCAGGCAGGCTCATGCGCTGGATCGTGCCGCGGCTGCCTCGGGCTTTCGTGTATGGTCCTTGGAACCCGTGGGGGCGCCAACGCGAGCTGCCGCCGATGCCGCGACACAGCTTTCGCGATCTTATTAAGGAGGAGTCGAAGTGAACAGCCGGGACGCTATCCTCGACTCCTTGCGCCGGAACGCACCGCAACTGTCGCCGCTGCCGGAAGCGCCCACTGCTATTACTTATGCCGACCCCGAGAGACAGTTCGCCGAAGCGTTCGGCTCCGTGGGCGGCAAATTCGTTCGCGTCGCAAGCCTCGCGGAGGTCAACACCGAGCTCGGCAAGTTCGAGTCATACACCCAGGCGCGCAAGATCGCCTCGCTTATCCCGGACATAGGTAGGGCCAATATTGATCTCGCCGCGCTAAAGGATCCGCACGAGCTGGAGGGGCTCGATATCGCCATCATTGCCGGCGAGTTCGGCGTCGCGGAGAACGGTGCGGTGTGGGTGCCCGGAAGCACCCTCGATCCGCATCGGGCGATCTTCGTGGTTACCCAGCACCTCGTGCTGGTGGTGCCGGCCGGCCAGATTGTCCATAACATGCAGCAGGCGTACGATCGGATCTGTCTCGAGCGCCCCGGCTTCGGCATCTTCATCTCCGGGCCGTCCAAGACCGCCGACATCGAGCAGGCACTCGTTATCGGAGCGCACGGCGCCCGCAGCTGTTCGCTTTTCCTGGTTGGCTCGCAAGCAAGATGACGCGGCGGAGCAGATAGCGTCGGCAAGCCCCGACCCGAGGGTACGGCCATGAGGGAGACATCCTGCGTTACGTGTTCTTCGACAGCATTGCGCTGGCCTGCCTGGTAGTCATGTCGCATAATCCCCATTTGGATCATCTCATCGCGACGAGTAAGGTGGCAGCCTTGTAGGAGTGTTGACCAGGGCATCCACGGACGAACTCGGTTCCAGCAACGCCAGGAAAGCGAAACGGGTGTACAATGATCCGTTTTCGAAGTCAAAAAGGAAATCTCGGGTAGATTGTCGCGTTCCACCGGGCCGGCGAACCCCCGCTGTGTAGCTTGGTTGCGCTCCTGGGCTGCGGGTTCAGGCCCCGCCCCGCCGATGGCTCGCCATGAGAGGAGAGCAGCACATGGAAGTCGACATCCTCAATGAATTTCGCGCCATCGTCGGAGCGCCCGGGCTGATCACCGAGCCCGAGCAGCTCAGCACCTACGACTGCGACGGTCTCACCATGTTCCGGGTGCTGCCGTTGGCCGTGCTGCTACCCACCTCCACCGCGCAGGTGCAGGCCATCGTGCGCGTGTGCCATCGCGAAAAGATCCCGTTCGTCGCGCGGGGTTCGGGCACGGGGCTGAGCGGCGGAGCGCTGCCGGTGGCCAAAGGCATAGTCATCAGCCTGACGCGCATGAACCGCATTCTGGAAGTGGATCTGCCCAACCAGAGGGTCGTCGTCGAACCCGGCGTGATCAACTTGAACGTAACCGCCCGGGTCGCGCCCGACGGCTATTTCTACGCCCCCGATCCTTCTTCGCAGTTGGTCTGCTCCATCGGCGGCAACGTCGCGGAGAACTCCGGCGGCGCCCATTGCCTGAAGTACGGCTTTACCACCACGCACGTCCTGGGCATGGAAGTGGTGCTGCCCGACGGCTCGCTCGTCCATCTTGGCGGGCGGACAGTCGATCGTCCAGGCTACGACCTGCCGGGGGTCTTCGTGGGATCGGAAGGCACGCTCGGCATCGCCACCAAAGTCATCCTGCGCATTGTGAAAAAGCCGGAAGTCATCCAGGTCCTGCTGGCGGCTTTCAACTCCACGAATGAGGCGGGTGCGGCGGTGAGCGGTATCATCGCGGCCGGCATGCTGCCGGCGGCCATCGAGATGATGGACAATCTCGCCATCCAGGCCGCTGAAGCCGCAGTGCAGGCCAACTATCCCAATTGCGGCGGGCTGTTGCTGGTTGAGCTGGACGGCCCGGCCCCCGAGGTCGAGACCCTGATGGAGGAGGTGGCCGACGTCTGCACCAAATGCGGCGCCTGGGAGATCCACGTCGCGCAGTCCGACGCCGAGCGCGCTCGCGTCTGGACGGGACGCAAGGCCGCCTTCGCCGCCGTCGGCCGCCTCGCGCCGGCATACATCGTGCAGGACGGCGTGATCCCGCGCACGGCGTTGCCGCACGTGATGAGCGAGATCGTACGGCTGAGCTCCGAGGTCGGCTTGCGCGTGGCCAACGTCTTCCATGCCGGCGACGGCAACCTGCACCCGCTGGTGCTCTATGACAATAGCGTGCCCGGGCAGGACAAGCTGGCCGAAAAGCTGGCCGGCGACATCCTGCGGCTGTGCATCAAGGCCGGCGGCTCCATCACCGGGGAACACGGCGTGGGGGAAGAAAAGAAGATGTTCATGGCCGAGATGTACGCCGAGCCCGACCTGGACACTATGCAACTGCTGCGTTGCGCCTTCGATCCCGAGAACCTCTCCAATCCCGATAAGGTATTTCCCCGGCCCCGGTTGTGCGGAGAAAAACCCGGGGTCTATGAACCGCACCCGTTGGAAGTCGCGGGCGTGGTGCAACGCTTCTAAAAGCAGGAGAAACGCCCATGCCAGGCGCAAGCGGTCTTATGACCCAAGTCTCGTGGCCGGAACTGGCCGAAATCGTTGGGAAGGAAAATCTCCGTGCCGCCACTGCGGCGGATGCCATCGATGGCGTCGAGGCGCAGATGGTCGCCGAACCAGGGACTGCCGAAGACCTGGCGCGCGCTCTGCGCTGGGCCCACGCCGCGGGCGTGAAGGTGTCGCCGCGGGGCGGAGGCACCAAGCTGGGTTGGGGAAATCCGCCGGCCGCCTGCGATCTGGTGCTCTCGACCGCGCGCCTGAACCGCGTCCTCGAATACGCCTGGGCAGACATGACGGTCATCGTCGAAGCGGGATGCCGCGTCGCCGACCTGCAAAAGACGCTCGCCGAGCACGGCCAGCGGCTGGCCCTCGACCCGCTGTGGCCGGAGCGGGCCACCATCGGCGGCATCCTTTCCACGAACGATAGCGGCACGCTGCGCGCGCGCTACGGTTCGCTCCGCGACCTCATCATCGGTATCACGGTGGCGCTGCCTGACGGCACCCTCGCCAAGAGTGGCGGCAAAGTGGTGAAGAACGTTGCCGGCTACGATCTGGCAAAACTCTTCACCGGCGCCCTGGGGACACTGGGTGTGATCGTGCAGGCGATCTTTCGTCTCCATCCCTTGCCACGGGAATCGCGCAGCCTGAGCTTCAGCGGGACGCCCGAATCGCTGAACCAACTGCTGCTCGCCATCCAGGCCTCGAAACTGACTTTCACCGGCCTGCAACTGCGGGCGGAGCCGGGAAGCGCGCACCTGGACGTCCGCTTCGACGGCACCGCGGCCGGCATCCAGGCCCAGGTCAAGCAGGTGCAGCAGATCGCAGGATCCATGGCTGCCTCGGATGCGCCCGCTAACGCCTGGACCTCGCACCAGGCCATCTGGGACGGCGCCACCCCGGCGCTGCTCACGAAATTCAGCGTGCTGCCGGCGCAGTTCGCGGCGGTGAGTGCGCTGGTCGAGCGCTCCGCCGGGGCGCAGTCGCTGGCGTGGAAGATCGTCGTGCAAAGTGTGGGCGCCGGCTATGCGCGTCTCGAAGGCAACGAGCAAGGCCTACGCAGCGCGCTGCCGACCTTGCGCGACGAGATCGCGAAAATGGGCGGCACGCTGGTCGCGCTCGCCTGCCCGGCGGCGGTTAAGCGTGGCCTCGACGCCTGGGGACCGGCCTCGGACGCGCAGCCGCTGATGGTGCGCATCAAGCAGCGCTTCGATCCCGACGGGACTCTGAACCCAGGACGCTTCCTAGGAGGGATCTGATGGCCCAAGGTGAACCGACCAACCCCACCGCCATTTTCGACGATCACAATCCGCCGGCAGCGGAGCTGTACAACAAGTGTGTCCACTGCGGCTTCTGCCTGCCCACCTGTCCCACCTACGCGCTGTGGGGCGAAGAGATGGACTCCCCGCGCGGCCGCATTTACCTGATGAAGCTGGGCAGCGAAGGCAAAGCCAATCTCACCGAGAGCTACGCCCGCCATTTTGACCAGTGCCTGGGCTGTATGGCCTGCGTAACCGCCTGCCCCTCCGGCGTGCAGTACGGCAAGCTGATCGAAGCCACCCGCGCCCAACTCCAGCGCCACTACCGGCGCTCGCCCGGCGAAACCATCCACCGGCAACTGATCTTCAAGCTGTTCCCGCATCCCGAACGGCTGCGCGCATTCCTGTGGCCGGCGTGGGCGTACCAGGCTTCCGGACTGCGCGCATTGGTGCGGGGCGCCGGGCTGCTCAAGCTGCTTCCGCGCAAGCTGCGGTCGACGGAAGCGTTGCTGCCGGCGATCACGCTGCGCGAGCTGCGCGGCAATATGCCGGAGCGCATTCCGGCGCAAGGCCCGGTGCGCAAGCGCGTGGGCCTGCTGACCGGATGCGTGCAGCGCGTGCTGTTCTCCGGCGTGAACGCGGCCACAGCGCGGGTGCTGGCCGCCGAGGGATGCGAGGTCATCATCCCCCGCGAACAGGGTTGCTGCGGCGCGCTCGCGGTCCATACCGGACTGGAAGAGCAGGCGCTCGATTTCGCGCGCAAGCTCATTGGAGTTTTCGAACGCGCCGCAGTGGACGCCATCGTCATCAACGCCGCCGGTTGCGGTTCCACCATGAAGGAGTACGGCTACCTCCTGCGCAACGACCCGCAGTACGCCGAACGCGCCAAGGCATTCGCGGCCAAGTGCAAGGACATCTCCGAGGTGCTGGCGGAGCTGGAGCCACGCGCGGTGCGGCATCCGCTGCCGCTGCGTGTCGCCTACCACGATTCCTGCCATCTCCAGCACGCGCAGGGCATCCGCACCCAGCCGCGGCAGGTGCTCAAGACTATTCCCCAGCTGGAGCTGCTGGAGATCCCCGACTCCGCCCTCTGCTGCGGCTCGGCCGGGATCTACAACCTGGTTCAGCCTGACACGGCGGCCCAGCTCGGCGACATGAAGGTGAAGAACTGCCTTTCGACCAGCCCCGACGTGGTGGTCTCGGCCAATCCCGGCTGCCTGGTGCAGATCTCGTCCGGCCTGAAACGCGCGGGCAAGCGGGTGCCGGTGCTGCACATGATCGAGCTGATGGACGCTGCCATCCAGGGCACTCCTGCCTCAGAGCTGCAAGCGCGGGCCGCCGGATAGTACCGCATCGTCAAAAAGCTAGGCGGTGGTCCACTCCAAGTGATTGCATTATCGGCGCCCTCTGCTGCGCTGCGACACAGACGGCCGTATCCACTACCTTGGGAGTCACAGAAGTTGCAAGAATTGCGGCGGTTACGGAAGCGGATTCCTGTTGCGAAACATGGATCGGAAGAATTGATCCGTTCAATGACGCTGTTGGAAGAAGAAGTTTTTCCAACGAAGCATGACTTGGATCAAAGAGCGTACTGGGTTGAGGCCCTGGACAAGAATAGATACACAGTAACGAAGGTAAAGTATCTGCGCAGTTTCCTGTCCAAGGAAAAAGCGACAGCCCTGCGCACTAAGGTTGGTGAGCGCGGTAGGAATCGAACCTACAACCTACTGATTGCTCAGTAGTCAGCTAAATGTCGTTTGTTTCAGCGGCTTCTCGATTTCCATATTGGGCAAAAATAGGCGATTTTAGGCGTAGTTGTTATGAAAGATGTTATGAAGTGTGAACCTTACACACCCCGAGTGTGAGCGAGCCGGCTTATGTACTCGCACAAGAAGATCCTGGCCAACGGTGAATCAGCCGATGATAACTGGAGTGAGTACATGCCACCTCCACTGCTGAGATTTTGCGTGTTTTGTGACCACTGTCTTGATAGCAGCCTTTGTTCGATCCTGCCACGCTCCGCTCGATTCTGATCGTCCCCTCTCATGCCATCGGTGCTCTGAGCAGCCGGATTGCTGTCGGTTACTTTATCGTTTCCGATTGCCGCTCTCCCAACAAGATCCAGCAAACGTGCCATCATGGAAGGGCATTGACGTCGTTCCCCGCCGAGGGCAACGATCATAGAGACATGACCCAAGATTCTGACAAGCCGAAACCACAGGCCAGGAAAGGCTCAGACATTCAAAAGCTGCGGAGTATCTGCGAATGCTGCGGAACTTAAACCCCGACTACGATGTGAAATCAGCAAGGTCGGTCGTCGTCATGAAGCGGCCCGATTAATACGCGCGCAAGAGTATTGGAGGGCCAGAGCTTGCAACCGCCCTTGTGAATCGAATGAGGGCAACTTGTCCGCGCGCGAGGAGAAAGTTTTATTTCCAGGATGAAGGCACCAGGTCTTATTCATAGTGGCCGCGATCAGATCAGCGGACGCACTATCGAAGACCAGAAGTGGCTGACAAATTCATCTCTCTGGACGAATGCCCGTTAAGCGACCAAGTGGATTATTTCGTGTTTGCCCGTGATCGGACCAGAATAGGCGACACTACCCTAGCAAAGACGCACCAGCCCAAGTCGCGGGTTGGACTACACTACTGTTGAAGCGGGTCAGACGCCCGCTGACCACATGGCAGCCACGACGCAAAGTCGTGCATACCGACCTCTGTTATTGGCCCTTGCTGCAGTCTTCGCAGGGCTGACCATTTTCTACAGCGCGGCGTGGATGTATTACATTCGCCGCCCGTCGCCGGGGCCGCAGGTCGAAGTGGGCTTTGACGAATGGTACTCTTCCGCCGGAGTTGAGATTCGCAATGTGCACGCGAACAGCCCAGCGGAAAAGTCGGGGCTGAAAGCGAACGACCGCATCGTAGCTATCAATGGAAGCAGCGCAGGTTCGGCATCGGCATGGAACGACTTGTTGTCACGCACTTGGCGGAGTGCACAACCCGGAGACACGGTGACCCTTACTCTGCAGCGGCCGGGACAATCACAACCGTTGGTTATCACGCCTAAGTTTCGCGCCAGGCAAGGTGCGGGCGACACCAAGACCATCGCCCGCACCATAGCGGGTCAGATACGGGGGTCGTACCCGCTGTTATTCCTCATCGTGGGATTGGCTGTCTTATTTTTGCGGGTGGAAGACCGCAATGCATGGCTGCTGGCGCTGGTATTCGCGACCTTCATTACGGCCGGGGACATGCCAGACGAATTTTCCGCCGCGCTACCACATCTCCGGTCCTTCCTGCTCGCCTATCGAACCATCATGGGCAGTGTTCTCACTGGACTGTTCTACTTCTTCTTCGCGGTTTTCCCCACGCGCTCTCCGATTGACCGCAAGGTTCCCTGGCTGAAGTGGGCACTGCTGATAAGCGGCATTTGTTTGAGCGCTGGAGGTTACCGGCACGGCGACTCCACAGCATTACCCTTTATCCTCGCGGTGTTGCCCGAGCGCATCGCCCAGAATGCCCGAATCGTCGTCGTTTACGGGTCTATTTTTCTGGGGCTCATTTCCCTGTTGTGGAATAGGTTCAGCGTCTCCAGCATAGATGACCGGCGCAAGATCAAAGTGATTTTCTGGGGCACCGTCGTCGGAGTCACGCCCGCTGTCGTCATCGCGCTCGCGCAGGAAGTTTTCCATGCCGAAGTTTCCTTTTGGCTGAATTTCGCCAAGGTGATTCTGCTGTTCCTGTTTCCTCTCTCCTTCGCCTACGCAGTGGTGAAGCATCGGGTGATGGACATTCCCGTCCTGCTCAAGCGCAGTGCTCGTTACTTCGTGGTGGAACGCGGCTTTTTCATCCTCATCCTCGTCCTCTCTGTGGGCCTGACGTTGTGGTTCGGGCAGGCGTTCTCACGCTATTTCTACGCCGGGTCGAAGGCCGCCATTCCCATTGGTGCGACGTTTGGCGTGCTGGTGATCTCGGGCGCAACCCAAGTCCATCGCCGGGTTCGGACGCGGCTGGACCGCGTTTTTTTCCGCAGCTCCTATGACGCGCAGCAAATCCTGGAGGACCTTGCGGCCAAGACCCTCAACACCAGCAGCCGAGAAGGGCTGGCGTTGCTTCTCCAGCAGAACATCTGGGATGCTCTGCATCCGCGTTCCGTGTTCGTCTACCTCCAGGCCAACAACGGACAGTTGTTCGCGTATGCGGGCAATCCGCCACCGGAGGCCATGACACTTTCCAGCACTGGGGCCGGAATCGCCGAACTGGCAGACCGCGACGGGCCGTTGGAGTTGATCTCCGACGCAATGCACGGGACGCAATTGGCTCCGCTCGGTCCGGAGTGCCTGGTGCCGATTCGCGGCTCCGGCGGAGTAACGCTCCAAGGAGTGGCCGTGCTCGGTCCCAGGCTTTCCGAAGAACCGTACTCAGCCAGTGACAAACGTCTGCTGGCATCGGTTGCGAGCCAGGCGGGAATCGCGATGCGCAGCATCACGCTCGCGGAAAAGATGGCGGAGCAGATGGAAGCGGAGCGCCGCACAGAGCAGGAAATGCAAATCGCACGCCAGGTGCAAACCCGGCTGCTGCCACAGCAGGCGCCTTCGCTGAAGACGCTGGACTGTTGCGGCAAGTGCATTCAGACGCGCGCCGTCGGAGGTGACTATTACGACTTTCTCGATTTCGGTTCGGGCCGTCTCGGTCTGGTACTGGCCGACATCTCGGGCAAAGGAATGTCGGCTGCACTGCTCATGGCGAATCTGCAGGCCAATCTGCGAGGCCAATACGCGCTGGCGCTGGAGGATGTGCCCCGCTTGTTGCGCTCCGTGAATCACCTCTTCTACCGGAACACGGAAACCAGCCACTATGCGACGATGTTCTTCGCAATCTACGACGATGGGACCCGGCGCTTGCGTTATGTGAATTGCGGGCATAATCCTCCAATACTGGTGCGGGCGAATAGGGATATTGAGCGGCTCACGGCAACGGCGACCGTGTTGGGACTGTTCGAGGAATGGGACTGCACCGTGGCTGAATGCGAGCTCGCATCCGGCGACATCCTCGTGATTTATACCGACGGCATTTCTGAAGCGGGGCCGAACGAAGAGGAAGAGTTCGGCGAAGAACGTCTGATTGAGACGACTCGGAAGCATAAGCAGCAATCCGCTGGCGAAATCGTGGCCAGCATTCTCAGCGATGTGCAACAGGCCAGCCGCGGTAGGCAGGCCGACGATATGACTCTGATCGTAGCTACCTGCTCATAGCCGCATAAAAAAGGCCAAGAATCTGACTCCGCGGCAGTGGCAGCCATCTCGGACTACCGAATGCGTCAATCAACGAGCGACCGAGAAAAGGCATTCGGTTCTACTCGACCAGACAGAGGAATGTGGATCCGGGTGTGAGTTCCCGACAGGCTGACAGGGGCGTCAACGCTCTGAGGCAGGTCGGGGAAAGAACTGGTGGAAAGGCATATTTGCTGCACACTACCAGAGGACTGGGCGCTGAATCCTGCCGGAACTCAGCCTTCCAGTTTGAACCGCGTTGATGCGAGGGCGTAAAGCGGTCTCCAGACGAGGCGGTTAATCGTAACCACCATCACGGCCATGACCACGGTCGCGGCCAGTAGAAGACGGAAATTGCCGCTGTCGGTCGCGTAGCTGATGATCGCGCCTAGACCGGTAGTTGAGATGGTTTGGCCGCGGAAGTGGAAGTATTCAGCCACGATGCTCGCATTCCATGCCCCGCCCGAGGCGGTGACCAAACCCGTGATCAAGTAAGGAAATATTGCAGGGAGGTATAGGCTTCGCCAGCGCTCGGCCACGCTCAGCTGGTACGTATTGCAGACTTCTTTCAAGTCCGCCGGTATTGCCATCGCACCGGCAATCACGTTGAACAAGAGGTACCACTGAGTGCCCAGGAGCAGCAGTACAATCGAGCCGATTCCGAGACCACCTCCGGCGCGAATCAGCACGAGAAGAATGATCGGGAACAGCGCCGTCGCCGGTACCGATGCGGCAATCTGCGCAATCGGCTGCGCGATGGCAGATAGCCTGGGCCGTAACCCGATTGCTACTCCGACGGGAATAGTCCATAGAGCTGCGAGTAGCAGAACAACTTCTACCCGCAAGAATGTCGCTCCTGCTCCCCAAACAATACGGCGCAATTCCGCTGATGACATCGTTGCCAGGATTGCCAACACCTTTGCCACTGCGTACGCGATCGCAGCCAGCAAGACAAGCGCCACCGCGCGGAGAGCCCAGTGCGGTACCCGGTTTTTGTCTTTTGTTAGGGACCGTGTCTCGTGCTCTTTCGCGAAGTACAAATCCAACCTTTCACGAAGCGGCAAAACAAGGGAGCGCGTCACGAACGGAAGGAGTTTCGAACTACGCAGCAGAGTCAATATCGGCGAACGAGGGATCTCGGCTGAGCCGACCTGTTCGAGCTTGAACTTCTCTGCCCACGCGATCACCGGGCGCCAAACCATTTGATCAATGAGAATGATGACACCGATCATGGTCATCAAACCCCAGAAGATCGCTCGCGTGTCTCCGGCGTTGGCGGCGGTCTGAAGATAGGAGCCAAGGCCGGGCAGACGAAAATCGCGGCTGCCGAGAACAAACATTTCGCAGGCCATCAAGAAGAACCAGCCGCCGGCCACTGACATCATTGAATTCCAAATGAGTCCAATCGCCGCCTGCGGCAACTCCAGCTGCCAAAACCGCTGCCACCAGCTTAAACGATACGCCAGCGCCGCTTCGCGCACTTCGGTGGGGATACTCTTCAGTGACGAATAGAAACTGAACGTCATGTTCCACACCTGGCCGGTGAAAATCAACAGGACCGATCCAAGCTCGACCCCCAACTGTCTGCTGGGAAAAAGCGCCGCCATCGAGATCATCACGCCGGGAAGGAAACTGAGGACAGGGATTGACTGCAGCGTGTCGAGCAGCGGAATCATGAAGCGCTCGGCTTTACGGTTGTAGGCAGCCACGTATCCGTACACCAGCGTGAAGACGAAACTGAATATGTATGCTATGGCAATCCGCAGAACCGAGAACAACGCATATTTCGGCAGCGCCGCAGGATGAAGGCTGATTTCCGCCTGAGAGCTAACGGGGCCAGACCAATAGCGGGCAAATGCCATGACGCTGTAAAACAGGCCGATTCCGCCCAGAACAATCGGCAACTCTCTGGCCAGAGATGTGGCGCCCACCGGCACGATACCCCATCCTACCGACCGGGAAGAGACGTTATGAATGGATTGCCGCATCGGCATCAGTGAAGAGGAACGGCTTCGCTGGAATTAGCGGTACCTGAGGCTTCGTTCAGCAGCAACCTATCAGTCTCCGAGTCGTAGGTGAAAATCTCAGCATATCGTCCCCAATTCAAGGCGGTGTCGATCTGGCGTTGAACATCTTCCTGGGAGAGGTGCTCGTCCAGAACGTCCCGGAAAAATTCCAAGGGAACTGTCCGGTCCGACTTCCGCTCAAGAGCATTCCGAATCTGTTGAATCAGTGTGACATGACTGAGGACGGCTTGGCGAAAGAGCTTCTTTCGTGTCGCGATATCTGCTTCTGCAAATTCCTTTCCCGCCGAAGTAATCCGCACGTCTCCTTGCGTTGAATCTGCGAAGCCCAGCATGACCGCCTCGTCCACGATGGGGAAGAGATCGTCCACTTCCATCAGCAACTCTTCGGCGAGGTGGTACAAGTCCTCTTTGCCCCCGCGATCGTTCAGGAACTCAAGCAGTCCAGCCATCCCGCCGGCCGTTGCATGGGGCAACACCTGGAACGAAGGTTTGCGCAGGGAGGGCAACTTTGTGAAAGGGCCGGGCTCCAGTTCGGGTTGGGTCATCACTTTGTAGATGTAATCCACGTATATGAGAAATTCAGCGGACTTCCGATCGCGCGGCTGAGGCAGTGAAATGCGGAAATCAGCGCGGATCTTTGCGGGATGTGTTCCAAGAACAACGATCCGATCCGCCAGCAGAACTGCTTCTTCAATATTGTGCGTGACCAGGAAGATGCTTCTTGTGGGGATCTGATCCTTGATCCACAACTCCATCAGCTCGCCGCGGAGGTTCTCCGCCGTAAGCACATCCAAGGCGGAGAATGGCTCGTCCATGAAGAGCACTTCGGGTTCTACGGCGAGGGCACGCGCAAATCCGACTCGCTGCTTCATGCCCCCAGAGAGTTCCTTGGGATAGGCGTTTTCAAAACCTTTGAGTCCCACCATGGCCAGCGCTTGTAACGCCTCGCGATGCCGGTCCTGGTGCTGTAGCCCTCGTGCTACCAGCGGAACCTCAACGTTCTCCAGCACCGTTAACCAGGGGAATAATGCAAAACTCTGGAAAACAATGCCGATATTTGGACTGCAGCAGTCTAGTGACTGGCCATGCACCAGTACCGTTCCACTGGATGGCGCGGTCAATCCCGACAGAATTCTGAGCAAGGTCGATTTCCCGGATCCAGAAGGTCCAAGAAGAGCAAAGATGGTATCGGACTCGACGGATAGGTCCATCGGGGCGATGATCTGAATTTCCCTTCCGTCCGGTTGCTCAAAACACTTCTCAATCTGACGCGCCTGGATGATTGGTTCCCCCGGCTGTGGAAGCTGCGGTTCCGGCGCACGCACCGTCTCTGGTTCATGCTGGCCCGAAGTCTCAACGGCTACTGCACTCGAGAGTTCGTCCATTAGCCGCTGCCAAGCCTCTTCCGGGAGTTCGTCGAAGAACAGCATGCGGTCGTTGGGGTTGATTTTGTCAACCAAGGCCCGCATTTCTCCCGCTGGCAGCGAGTGCAGGAGGACGTATTCGTGATAGTAGGGAAATTGAGCGACGACGACGGCGGCAAGATCCAGGGGCAAGTGGCGGAACAGGGATTGTTGCTGTTCGAAAGGAAGGTCACCCAATGCCTCAGCCGCCTGGAGCGCAGCGGAAGTCCGCAGCAGAGCCACAGCCTCATTCCAATGGGCCTGCGAAACCGCGTCCCGAAGCCTCTCAGCAATTGGTGAACTCATCGGAACTTGGGACTCCAGAATCGTTAACTGTTTCTCGGCTCAGTCGCTGGGCTCGAAGCGATGGCCGACCCACGGCTCAGTCACGAAAGCGCTCCGTGATATATCGTATAACGAACGTCCCCTAGAAATGGCCAAGTCCCCCGAAGCTCGGGCCCGCGGGGAGAGCCGGTCTCTGGGCAGTCTCGTCGTGATTGAAGAGTTCGAGAGCCCAGAGCGCAGCGAGACTATCTTTGACGCGTATTCAGCTTGTCGAGCGCGCGCTTCAACTCTTCAAGCTTCTGTCCCGCCTCGCCGAGCTTGCCTTCCGCCGTCAGGCGCTGGTAGTCGGCCAGGTCTTTGGCGGCTTCCGCGATGAGCGCGTTGAGATCCGCCGCAGGTTGAGCTGACGTCTGGGGCGAAGCGTTGGATCCGGGTGCGCCGCGCACCGGCTCCGCCGGGACAGCCGCGGCGGTCGTCGCTGGGGCGCTCAGGGACGAGACCGCTCCGCCAAAAAGGGCCGCCATCGCCGACTCGAAGGTTGGTCCGTACGCAAGCCGATCTTGCAGCGCGAGCACGACCAGACGCAACTCCGGCATCGGACTGCGCTCCGCCTGCAGGTAGATCGGCTCCGCATACAACAGCGCGCGCCCGGACGGAATCACCAGCAGGGCCCCGCGCCGCACGTGCGAGCCTTGCTGATTCCACAGCGTCAATTGTCCGGAAAGTTGCGCGTTCTGATCGATTCGCGCCTCGATTTGCAGCGGTCCGTCCACCAGCTTCGTTTTGGGAAAGTTGTAAACCACCGACGTACCGTATTGTGCGCCGTCGCTGCGCCCGGCAATCCAGCCAATCAGATTATTCCGGTTGGCCGGCGTGAAGGGCAGAATCTCGACGAACTCCACGCCAGTTTCGCCCGGCAGCTTCATCAGCACGAAGTTCGGCTGCATCGCCTGTGTGGTTTGCGCGCCTCCCTCGCCCATGCCGACTTCGGTGGCGACCGTCCACAAATCCTCACGGTTGTAGAACGCTTCCGCATCCGTCATGTGATACAGGCCGTAGACTTCCGCCTGCAGTTTGAGCAACAACTCGGGGTAGCGCACGTGTTTGCGCAGCCCGGACGGCATCAGGGCCGCATCCTTGAACAGACCCGGAAAGATGCGGCGGTAGGCTGCGATGATCGGATCCTCCTTATCGAACACGTAAAACGTGGCCGTGCCATCGTAGGCGTCGATGACCACCTTAACGCTGTTCCGCATGTAGTTAATGAGGTCGCGGTCGAGACGGTAATGGGTCGAGTACGGATAGCTGTCGGAAAGCGTGAACCCATCCATGATCCACGACAGCCGGCCATCGTCGCCGAGCACGATGTACGGATCCGGATCGTAGGTGAGGAACGGCGCTAATGCCGATACGCGATCGCGCAGGTTGCGGCGCATCAGCAGCCGGCTATCTTTGTTCACGTCATCGCTGAACGGCAGCTTGGCGAGGTCGTCGCGGTCGAGCGCGATCACGATGCGGCGCAGGAAACCGCCGAGCACGATGCCGCCGTTGCCTTCGTACGACGTGAGGCTGTTGCTCGCGCCTTGCGGGTAGTTGAATTCCTTCTGCCGCGTCTTCACGTAGACGTCGGTATTCGTCATCTCACCGAAATAAATCTCTGGGCGCGTCACGGTTAGACTGCGCACCGTGCTCTGGACCGGCATGTTGCTCAGCATCAGCGTGGGCAGCCCTTCCGGCGTGAACCCATTGACCGGGTTCATGGTGATGCCGTAGCCGTGGGTGTAGATCAGCTTGTCGTTAATCCAGTTGCGGCTGCTTTCCGGGAGCTTGTCGACGTTCAGTTCGCGCGCGGCGAGCATCACCTCGCGAGTCGTGCCGTCAATGTCATAGCGATCAATATCGATGTCGGGGAAGTCGTAGTAAGTGCGGATTTCCTGAATCTGACGCAGTGTGTCCTGGAGTGCGCGCCAATCCCACAGCCGGATGTTCTGCAGCGTAGCCTGATTGTTCTCCGGCTCGGCCGCGTCGACGGTCGTCTCCGCCGGAAACTCGCGCTGCGAGACCCGGTTCAATCCGTAGGCCTGCCGCGTCAAATCGGTGTTGTAGACAATGTAGGGCTTCTCGCGAACCAGTTCGTTCGGTTTGACGATAAAGCTGCTGACGTACCAGGCGACCGGTTGAAGGGCGACATAACAGACCGCGCCCGGAAGGATGGCCGCGACCAGCCAGCGTCCACGTGGCGCCCGCACGGCGTTGACGGCTGCGATCGCCGCGCCGAGAAGGAGCGCCGCGCAGACGACGAGCATCCCTGTGAGCGTGACGTGCGCGTCCGTGTATGTCACGCCGCCGAAGATCGTATGATCGTCGAACAATCGCTCGAACCGGCCGAGATACACACGCATCGCAAGGATCGGCAACAGGAACGCAAACGTGATGGAGAGCCCGCGCCAAGGTAATGTGACGGAGCGGCTGAGGCGCCCGGCGAGCACACGGGTTCCGCCCGTGATGAGGATGAAAAAAGCGGCGAGTATACAGGTAATCACGGCTAGGGTAAGCAGCCAGCCGATGATGAGCTGCCAGGCGGGCAGGGCGAGCAGAAAGAAGCTCAGCGGCCTGCCAAAAATCGGGTCAAGGGCGCTGCCGCCGCCAGTGGCGCGGGGTGCGTACCAAAACAGAGCGAGCGCCGGCCACTCCACCATCATGCTGGCGCCGGTTGCAGCCGCAATAACGAGCGCAACACCGAGCGCGATGAGGCGCAGGACAGGCTCAACCGGAAGCTTCAACGGCTGTCCGCCGATGTAAATCGTGTGGCCACTCGGCAAGTCGGGTAGATGCGCCCGCTTTAGCGCCAGGAACGATCCATACAGAATGAGAAATGTGGCCGCTGCAAAAGCCGTGAAGATTCCCCACTGAAGGCTCAGTGTTTTCCAGAACACGTTCCCGTAGCCGAGTGACCCGAACCAGAGCACGTCCACGTAATACGACAACGCGGTCCGACCGCCGAAGAAGATGCCGGCAAGGACGACGAGAATGAGAAGGAAGCGGCGGCGACGACGCGGCGGATGCGTCGGCGGCCAGTCAATGGACTCGGGCATTGCTCCACCCCGTTTTTACCAGCATTTCCGTTATCAGAGTTCCAGGAAACGGTATTGTACCGTGCCTGAAGAAGACTGAACTACTTTGCGCTTCGTGAGCATTCGGTTTAGCGATTTCGCCAACTACAATTTAATCTTCTTCGCAGCCGGATCCAGCTTCGCCATCCGCAAACTGCGGACCTGACAGAGGCGGACGGGTTCCGGCGTGAACCTGTCGCCGGCAGCGCCGCCCGGAAGGCCAGGTGGGCGGCTGTGCATCTTGGAAACGAGTAATTCACACCCTTTATCTTCCGAAGAGCAATCGTTCCAGTACGGGACCGAGGGCCAAGCCAGGAAGATAGCTCAGAGCCACCATCGTCACCAAACAGGTTGTGAGTAGGACCCCGAACGAAAAAGAATGGGTCGGAAGAGTTCCCGACGAAAAAGGGGCACTTCTCTGACGACCAAATAGGTCTGCCAATGCCAATGCAGGAATCGCCAAGCCGAACCTGCCCACCATCATCGCTAATGCTGTGGTGAGGTTATAAAAGGGAGTGTTCGCATTCAGACCGGCAAAGCTTTGGCCGTTGTTGGCGAAGCAGGAAGTATAGGCGAAGAGAATCCCCGTAAAACCATGCGGACCGCCGTTGACCGTCAACCCGGACAGTCCAACCCTCGTGCTCACGGCAATCGCGGTGAGTGGGAGCACGACCAGCGGCGCCGCCAAAGCGTACAGCATGATCATTTTGTTCTCCGCGGGTCCTATCTTCTTTCCCAGGTATTCAGGCGTGCGCCCAACCATGAGTCCCGCTAGAAACACAGCGATGGCAGCGGCCATGACCATGCTGTAAAGACCAGTCCCCAGCCCTCCGAATACGAGCTCTCCGAGCAGCATGTTTACTAGCAAAACCATGCCACCGAGCGAGGTGTAGCTGTCGTGCATCGAGTTGTATGATCCGGTGGCCGTGTTGGATGTAACGACAGCCGTGAGGGTCGAACCTCCGATGCCGAAGCGCACCTCCTTCCCTTCCATGTTCCCACCAGAGACGTTCCCACCGGACTGGACGCGACTATTTCGAAAATCCACATTCCCGAGGTGGGGGTCGCCTCGCTGTTCAAAGTGATGTACGAAGATCAGTCCGCAGCCGAAGAGAAGCACCATCACGCAGTAGAAAAGCCATCCCTGTCGAGGCTGACCAACCATCCTGCCGAAGGTGTTCGTCAAAGCCGCAGGCAGGAGCACGATCGCCAACATTTCTAGAAAGTTGGTAAGCGGTGTGGGGTTCTCATAGGGATGAGCCCCATTCGCGTTAAAGAAGCCGCCGCCATTCGTGCCGAGATTCTTGATGATCTCCAGTGCGGCTACCGGACCTTGCGGTATGACCTGGTGGGCACCCTCGACGGTCGTGGCGACCGCATAGTGGCGGAAATTCATCGGAACGCCCTGCCAGACGAGCAGCATGGCGCCAATCAATGCTCCCGGCAACAATATCCAGAGCAGGGCGCGGGTCAGATCGACCCAAAAGTTGCCGAGCGTGGCGGAGAGTTGCCGGGCAAGACCGCGGATGAATGCAATACCCACGGCTAACCCCGCAGCGCCGGCCAGGAAGTTCTGCGCGCAAAGTCCCACCATCTGGCTGAAATAGCTCATTGTGTTCTCGCCAGCGTAGGCCTGCCAGGTAGTGGTCGTCGAGAAGCTGATCGCCGTATTCAGAGCCAAATCTGGGGATAACGGCGTCGTGTGGTATTGGTGGAAGAACCAGGGAAGAAACTGCTGCACTCTGAGAATGGCATACAACAGGAGCGTGCCGGCAAAACCAAAGAGCACGAAACACGTCGCATACTCCTTGCCGGTCATCTCCACATTTGGATCAACTGCCGTAATGCGATAGATAAGCCGCTCAACCGGAAGACATAAACGATCAAGTACGGTCCGTTGCCGGGAAAAGACCCGTTCCATGTACCCGCCCAAGGGCTTCACCAGGATGGTGACGATGGCCGTAAACAATACGTATTGAATTGCGCTGTAGAGATCCACCAGCCCTACTCAGAAGCAGACCGACCGAGGCGTCGTTACATGCTCAGAAAACATTCTCTATTGGGCTTTCGCCTTGGTCTTCACTGCCATCGTTTGTCAAAGCGCGAGATTTGCTCAGCCCTCCGGACCCGACTTTAAACGGACTCTTAGCGAACACGTCCGTACCGGGAATCGAGCGCAATATTGAGTTCGAGTACGTGAACGCGCGGCTCGCCCAGGAATCCCCATTGCCGGTTCTCGGAGTTCTCCAGAACCAGGCGTGCGACTTCAGCTTCGGGAATCTTGCGTTCCGACGCCACGCGCCGAATCTGGAACTCCGCCGCCGCCGGCGAGATATCCGGATCCAGTCCCGAACCCGATGTCGTAACCAGATCGACGGGGATGGGAGTACCGGGATTTTCGGCTTGCAGTTTGGCAACGTCTCCATTGACGCGAGTAATCAACTGCGCGTTGGTGGGGCCCAGATTCGAGCCGCTGGAGGCGCTGGCATCGTAGCCTGCGGCGCCCGCTGCGGATGGCCGCGAATGAAAGTAGCCCGGCCCCGAAAATGGCTGTCCGATCAGGCGAGAGCCAACTACCACTCCGTCCTTCCCCTTGATCAGCTGGCCGTTGGCCTGCTTGGGAAAGATCAACTGCGCGAGTCCGGTCACCAGCAGGGGATACAGAATTCCCAACAGGACCGTCGTCGCGATCGTCATGAGTACCGCTGTGATCAGATTTTTCTTCATTGTCGTCTCGTTTTCATCCATTGCCGGGCAAGATCCCTCAGGGGCTAAAGCCCGAATCTTTCTAGCCCTGAACGGCACGGCTGAAGCCGTGCCCTTCCCAAAACCCTGCCTACAAACGTTGCTAAACGCACTCTGGTCACCAGTTCTTCCCTACACCAGCTTGATGCCGGTGATGAACATGTCAATCAGCTTGATGCCGATGAATGGGACCACCAGTCCGCCAAATCCATAAACCAGCAGGTTCTGCCGCAGCAGAGCTTCGGCGCTCATCGGCTTGTACGCGACCCCTCGCAGCGCCAGCGGAATCAGGGCAACGATGATGAGCGCGTTAAAAATGACGGCGGAAAGTATGGCCGACTGCGGCGTCTGCAGGCGCATGATGTTGAGCGCATTCAGCACTGGAAATGTGCCGGCAAACATTGCCGGAATGATCGCGAAATACTTGGCCACGTCGTTCGCAATCGAGAAGGTGGTGAGCGCTCCGCGCGTCATCAGCAGTTGTTTGCCGATCGCCACCACCTCGATGAGCTTGGTGGGATTCGAATCCAGGTCCACCATGTTTCCGGCCTCTTTCGCCGCTTGCGTGCCGGTATTCATGGCCACTCCCACATCGGCCTGAGCGAGCGCGGGCGCATCGTTGGTGCCGTCGCCGGTCATGGCAACCAGCTTGCCGTCGGCCTGCTCGCGGCGAATCAGATCCATCTTGTCTTTTGGAGTCGCCTCCGCCAAGAAATCGTCGACGCCCGCCTCGCGCGCGATCGCCGCCGCCGTCAGGGGATTGTCGCCGGTGATCATGACGGTCTTGATCCCCATCGTGCGCAGTTGATTGAAGCGCTCGCGCATGCCGCCTTTGACGATGTCTTTCAGGTAGATCACGCCCAGGGCCCGCTGATTCTCGGCGACAACCAGAGGCGTTCCTCCCGAGCGCGCGATCTGTTCCACGCTCGCCTGAATCTCGCGCGGCAGCGATGTGCCGAACTGATGCAGGTAGTTGGTGATGGCGTCGACCGCTCCTTTCCGAATCTCGCGACCGTCCAGGTTCACGCCCGACATGCGCGTTTGCGCGGTGAAGGGGATGAACACCGCTTCGTGGGAAGCCAGTTCACGACCGCGCAGGCTGTACCGCTCTTTCGCCAGCACAACAATAGACCGGCCTTCGGGCGTCTCGTCCGCGAGCGAAGAGAGTTGCGCGGCGTCGGCCATCTCGGCTGTGGTAATCCCCGGTGCGGGGATGAACTCCGCTGCCTGGCGGTTGCCGAGCGTGATCGTTCCCGTCTTATCGAGCAGCAACGTGTTCACGTCCCCGGCCGCTTCCACGGCGCGCCCGGACATCGCCAGCACGTTGTGCTGTACCAGGCGGTCCATGCCGGCAATGCCGATCGCGGAGAGCAGACCGCCAATGGTGGTCGGAATTAGGCAGACCAGCAGAGAGACGAGCACAAATACCGTCTGCGGCGATCCCGAGTAAATCGCGAACGGCTGCAGCGTAACCACAGCCAGCAGGAAGATGATGGTCAGCCCCGCCAGCAGAATGTTGAGCGCAATCTCGTTCGGAGTCTTCTGCCGCTCGGCGCCCTCGACCAAGGCGATCATTCTGTCGAGGAAGGTTTCGCCTGGATTCGAGGTAATGCGGACTTTGAGTACATCGGAAAGGACGCGCGTGCCGCCGGTAACGGCCGACCGGTCTCCTCCGGCTTCGCGGATCACGGGCGCGGATTCCCCCGTAATGGCGGACTCGTCCACCGAGGCAACGCCTTCGATGACTTCACCATCACCCGGGACGAGTTCGCCCGCGACCACCATCACGACGTCACCGGACCGCAGCTTGGCGCTCGGTATCGTCTCGGTCGTCCCGTTCGGCAACAAGCGCCGGGCCTCGGTTTCAGACCTGGCTTTGCGCAACGTGTCAGCTTGCGCTTTGCCACGCCCCTCGGCCATGGCTTCCGCGAAATTCGCGAACAGCACCGTGAACCAGAGCCAGAGCGTGATCTGCAGATTGAATGCGAAGCCCTGTTTCCCGCGGAATAACAGCAAGGTCGTCACCACGCTGCCAACCTCGACCACGAACATGACCGGATTCTTCATCATGGTGCGGGGATCGAGTTTGACGACGGCGTCGCCCAGCGCGCGCCGGATGATTTTTGCGTCCCACAAACTCTTGCTCTTTTTTTCTGCCATGTCTTGCCTCAGAAAGCTCTGCCTCAGAAAGTTTTCCCTGCCATCATCAGCAGGTGTTCAAGTACGGGTCCCAGACTAAGGGCCGGGAAAAATGTCAGCGCTCCCACGATCACAATCACCGACACCAGCAGAACGGTAAACAGCGGCGTAGTCACCGGGAACGTACCCGCCGAAGCGGGCACCGTTTTCTTCTTCGCCAGGTTGCCGGCAATCGCCAGCATGGGAATGATCATGAAGAATCGTCCCACCAGCATCGTCATCGCGCCCGCGGTGTTGTACCAAAGCGTGTTGCCGTTCAATCCGGCGAACGCGGAACCGTTGTTCCCCGCCATGGACGTGAACGCGTAGAGGATTTGGGTCAGGCCGTGTGGACCCGCATTGCTGATGCTCGATGTGCCAAATCCCTCGACCGATGAAATGCCCGTGAGCACCAGAATGATCAGCGGGAAAACCAGCGTGACCAGCATCGCCATCTTCACGTCGTAGGCTTCAATCTTCTTGCCCAGATACTCGGGCGTTCGACCGACCATGAGTCCGGCAATGAACACCGACAGCACCACGTAGATCAGGATGCCGTACAGGCCGGCACCCACTCCTCCAAAAACGGTCTCGCTGAGCATGATGTTGACCAGCGGCACCATTCCGCCCAGCGGAGTATAGGAATCATGTACGCCGTTGATGGCGCCACAACTTGCGTCGGTGGTGACGGTGGCGAACAACGCGGAATTGGCGATGCCAAAGCGCACTTCCTTGCCTTCCATGTTGCCGCCCGGCTGTAGCGCGGTGGCGTGCTGGTCAACTCCGTGCAGCAGAGGATTGCCTCTGGCCTCGGCCCAGTAAGCCGTCGTAACCCCGCACAGGAACAGAATCGCCATCGCCGCCCACACCGCCCAGCCGTGGCGCTGCGACCCCGTCATTCGGCCCAGCGTGTAAGTAAGACCTGCCGGGATCGCGAAAATAGAAAGCATCTGCAGCAAGTTACTAAGTGGCGTGGGATTCTCAAAGGGATGGGAGCTGTTGGCATTGAAGAATCCGCCGCCGTTCGTGCCCAGCATCTTGATCGCCTCTTGAGAAGCAACCGGCCCTTGCGCGATGGTCTGGTCAGTCACCGTGTCCATCACCGCTTTGCCATCCGGCCCCACCATTGGCTTGCCGTCCGTTCCAGTCTTCTGGACCTGTTGCGGCTCGATCAGCTTCGCGGTGTCATACGGCCGGAGGTTTTGCACGGCTCCCTGCGAAACCAGGAGCAGGGCATAGACGATGCAGGCCGGCAGCAGCACCCACAGAGCGGAGCGGGTCATGTCGACCCAGAAATTGCCGATGGTCTCTTTTTCCTTGCGCGCGATGCCGCGAATGAATGCGATCGCCAGCGCGATTCCCACCGCCGCCGACGCGAAGTTATGGTAGGCCAGTCCAGCCATTTGCGTGAGATAGCTCATGGTGGACTCGCCCGAATAGTTCTGCCAATTCGTGTTAGTGGTGAAGGACGCGGCGGTGTTAAAGGCCAGTGCCTGAGCGACTGCCCCGAACTTCTGCGGATTCCACGGCAGAAACTGCTGAACCCGCTCGATCAGATAGAGCAGCAGCATGGAGGCGCCGCTGAACAGCAGCATGGAGAAGGCGTATTCGGTCCAGCGCATCTCGTGCTCTTCATCGACGCCGGTCACGCGATAAAGTAAGCGCTCAATCGGCCGAACCACGGGGTCGAGAAAAGTGCGCTCACGGCTGAAAACCTTCGCCATGAACACGCCGAGCGGCTTGGTGATCGCCAGAATCAGAGCCAGAAATACGCCGATCTGTATCCAGCCATTGGTTGTCATTTCAGAACTTCTCCGGTCTCAGCAACGCGTACAGCAGGTAAACCATCAAACCTGCGCTTACAATCAGCATGATGATCGATTCAGCGTTCATATTGATTACCTCAGGCGATTCATCCTCAGCGAATTCGATCGCAGAATTGCACATAACCGAGCGACAGCAGGAAGAACGCTATCGCAACCACGACAAAGATCAGGTCTTGCACACAACCTCCTCCAAGGCGACTACTTTGTTCGTCACGATCAGAACTTAACCATGATGGCGAAATCGACGAACGACTCGTCCTTGCGCAGATCGGGAAACCATACGCTGCTGATGCTCCGCTGCCGCAAGCCGTTTTCAGCTGCAACGAGGCTCGTCTGTCATGGACGAATTTCCGTTCATGCAAGCATAGTACTGGGGAAATCCGTTGTTCGTATAAGGCACTCCGTTCGAACCAGGCGGCGTAACTCCGCCGCGACCAGTCCAATACGGCACACTCGCATGGCGGTAGTCATACTCCCAGCGAAAAGTGAGCCACTGCCTCGGCATGTAATCGTACGTGACCGACATATCCCAGGCCTTGAACGGATCCCTGGATTCCCGGTAAAGTAGGCGCGTTGATCGCTGCGGAGGAGGCAGTTTCACCATTAATGGCGGGACCAGGACTAGATAGCGTCACGACAAAGATCAGGTCTTGCACACAACCTCCTCTAAATGACGAACAAGTACGGACTAATTTTTCGTCACCATCAAAACTTGACCAGTATAGCCAAGTTCAGCCGGTTCTCATCCTTGCGGAGATCCGGCGTCCACGTCTGCTGCCCATGCAGTGGAAGCGTGAAAAGCAATGCGCCCAGCGCCATCAGCACCGTGCGCTTTCCTATTGGCTTTCCTGCATTCTCGTCGTGAGTCGTTCCAGTATTCATAGGGATCAGTTTTCGCCTTCGGCGCACCGGTCCGCGTCGCGTGCGATCGGCTTTCCCCGTGTGTGGCGCGAGGTGTCGGTTCTCCCGGATCAGCGCTACCAGGAACCACAACAAAAAGCCCTCAGCGAACACGCACAACATGAGCAAAAAATAAATCATTCCAGTCCGCTCGGAGGCGGTTTCCGTACCACCTCGATTAAATCCGGGGCACCATAAAAGGGGAGTAAGGAGTCCGTAAGGAAGTCATAAAGAAGCGCCGACACCAGATTCCGACACAGATAGAGGGACGGGCGCCCTCTCCCGTCCAGCGGGACCCACCGACGATAGGAAAGAGGACGCCGGCTTAGTGACGGAGCCGGAAATCAGTCGCCCGGCTCAAAGCGATAACCCACCCAGGGATCGGTCACAATGTAGCGAGGAGAATTTGGCGAGGGCTCAAGCTTCTTGCGGAGTTGCGCAACGAACACGCGCAGGTATTCGACCTGTTCCGTGCTTTCACCACCCCAAACCGCGCCCAGCAAAGCGCGATGCGTTACCACTTTGCCAGCGTGGCGGGCCATGTACACGAGCAAGTCAAATTCTTTCGGCGTGAGGCGGACGGCGCGGTCTTTTACAAAAACGGTGCGGGCTCCGGGATCGATCTTGAAATCGCCCGCTTCTATCGGCTCCAGTTCCGACGCTTCCGTCCGCGCGCGGCGAAGATTGGCGCGGACCCGCGCCAGGAGTTCCTCCATGCCGAACGGCTTGGTCACGTAGTCATCCGCGCCCGCATCCAGAGCCTTGACCTTGGTCCGTTCCTCACCCCGCACCGAGAGCACGATGATCGGAATTTGTGTCTTCGTTCGCAGCCGCCGGCACAACTCCAGTCCGTCCATGTTGGGCATCGCCAGGTCGGTGATGACCAGATCTGGCGACCAGTCTTTCATGATCTCCAGCGCAGTCTCGCCGTCGTTGGCCACGCGAATGTCATACCCGTGGCTGGAAAGAGAAGTCCGCAGCACCCGCGTGATCTGGGATTCGTCGTCCACCACCAAAATGTGTTTATGCTCCAAAGTTTATGCTCCAAGATGCCCAATCAGCCGGGTTCCTGGGTCACGATGTGCACATCCACCGCCGGGGCGTCGCGCAAAAACTGATGGATCGCCGAAAGATAGAAATATCGTTTCCAGCCCCGCGTCGCGGAGCGTCCGAAAACAACTTGCGTGATGTGCTTCTCATTGACGAATTCCGCGACCGCCTCAGCCACGCTCTTCCCCTGCAGCCGCACTATCGATGCCCCAACGTTTTCCGCGAAGCGGATGTTCGCACCCAATGTTCGCTGATTCGCTTCGCTCGAGTCCTGCCCCAAATCCGTATAGACGACAAAGAGCTCGGCGTTCATGGCCTGCGCCATGCGCGCCCCGCGCGCAATCAGATACTGCGCCGCCGGGTTCGAGCTGATGCACACGGCGATGCGTTCGCGGATGGCAACCGCTCCCCGTTCTTTCTCTTCCTCTCCGCGGTGCTGTTCCAGGCTTTGATCCACCACCTGGGCCACCTGGCGCAATGCCAGCTCGCGCAACGCGATCAAGTTCGTCTCGCGGAAAAAGTTTTCCAGCGCCCGCCCCACGCGTTCCTGCGGATAAACGTCGCCGCGCCGCATCCGGTTCTGCAGCGCCTCCGGAGTCAGATCGATCATCACCACTTCGTTGACTCGTTGCAGCACCCAGTCCGGAACCGTTTCCCGCACCTGAATCCCGGTCACTCCCTGCACCGTCGGGGTCACGCTCTCCAGGTGCTGGATGTTCATGGTGGAGAGAACGTCGATGCCCGCATCCAGCAGCTCCAGCACGTCTTCATAGCGCTTGCGATGCTTGCTGCCTTCGATATTGGTGTGCGCCAGTTCATCCACCAGCACTTCGCGAGGCTTGCGCGCGAGAATGGCGTCCACGTCCATCTCTTCGAAGAACGCGCCCTTGTATTCGATCTTTTTGCGCGGCACGACTTCCAGATTCGTGATCAGATCCGCCACCGTTTTCCGTCCGTGGGTTTCCACAACTCCGATCACCACATCTTCGCCGCGGGTGTGCCGCCGGATCGCCTCGGTCAGCATGGTGTAGGTCTTGCCCACGCCGGGAGCGTATCCAAGAAAAAGCTTGAACACGCCTCCCTTCTTCGTCGGCGCACATTCCTCCAGCCACTGGTCGGGGGTCTTGGGCATCGCGTTTATTGTCGTTGAGACATCCAACTTTGTCGATGTCAGTTACAATCGGCTCGTGAACGCTGCGGCCAGATCCGGAAGCGGATACCTGATCGCCGCGCTGTCTGTCGCCGGAATTGCTCTTGTCGGCTACCGGTGGCTCCATCTGAATCCGACCACGGTCGCGCTCTTTTTCTTGCTGGGCATCCTCGGAATCTCCGCTTCCTGGGGCTTGCGGCAAGCCGTTTTCATGTCGGTGATCGCCACCCTCGCTTTCAATTACTTTTTCCTGCCTCCGATCGGCACGTTTACCGTCGCCGACCCGCAAAACTGGATCGCGCTCTTCGCCTTCCTGATCACCGCGGTCACTGCCAGCCAACTGGCGGAGCGCGCCCGGCGCGGAACGCGCTCTGCCATCGAGCGCCGGGAGGAACTGGAACGCCTCTACGCCTTCAGCCAGTTGCTGCTTTCGAGCGACAATCCCGCCGAGTTGTTGAACCTGATTCCCCGCTACATCGTCGAATCATTCGGCATAAGGTCCGCGGCAATTTTGCTCTCCAGACGCAGCGACGTGTATCGTTCCGGTCCCACCATCGACGGACTGGAAGCGCGCGATCTGCAACTGATCGGCGTGCGCGGTGAACCGCGGTTTGAAGCTGCCCATCAATTGGCGTTCATGCCGCTGCGCATGGGCATGCGCGTGGTGGGCTGCATGGGCGTCTCCGGTTCGGTGCTTTCGCGGCAAACCCTGGAGGCCATTAGCGGCCTGGTCGCCATCGCCATCGAGCGCGCGGGCGCCGTGGAAAAACTCAGCCGCGCCGAGGCCGCCCGCGAAAGCGAGCAATTGCGCTCCGTCCTGCTCGATTCCGTCACGCACGAGTTTCGCACTCCGCTCACCGCCATCAAAGCGTCGGTGACCTCGCTTCTGGGCAGCTCGAATCATTCGCCGGAGGAGAGACAGGAACTGCTGACCATCATCAATGAGGAAAGCGATCGGCTGAACCGGTTGATCGGAGAAGCCGCCGAGATGTCCCAGTTGGACGCCAAAAAAGTGGAATTCCGCTTCGAATCCGCGCCCATCGGCCACGCGGTTGCGGAAGCGCTCGACGAACTGAAGCAACTCCTCGTTCAGCATCCCGTGGAAGTCAGAATCCCTGCCGGCCTTCCCAACGCGCGCATGGACTCCGCTCACATCAAGGAAGTCCTGGTGCACCTGATCGAGAACGCCGCCAAATACTCGCCCGCTGATGCCCCGATCCGCATCTCCGCCGAGGCCAAGGACCAGACCCTCACCATCAACATTGCCGATCGCGGTCCCGGCATCGACGATTTTGAGCAATCCTTCGTCTTCGAAAAATTTTACCGCGGACGAAATCAGCGCGTGCAAGTCCACGGAACCGGCATGGGACTGGCGATCTGCAAAGCCATCGTAGAAGCCCACGGCGGCCACCTCGGCGTCACCAGCCAGTTGGGGCACGGGTCGGTTTTTTACTTCAGTTTGCCGCTGGGGTGATGGCGGAGGGTTTGTTCACGTGGCATGCCTACATCAAGAGGGCGCCAAAGCTCTCCGTGGCAGCCATGCAGAAGTTCGAAGAAAAGCCAGCTTCTGCTCGCCTTCAGTAGACTCTTGTTGCTGTAAACACATTATAAAAGGGGCGCCCTTTTATAATGCGTTTGCGACAGTAGTACGATCGCGAATGTGCGTTAGCGCGCGAAGACTGCAGCCCTTGGCTCTACCAATTCCCCGATCTGGTGTAGTAGCAGTATCGCTTCGGGCAACGTTACCCCCATCTTGCATCTGCAAATTCTTTCATCTGTTGAACCCCATTGAGAATGCTGCACGTTCAGATCGAAATACCGATCACGATACAGTCCCAGAACTTGTTCCACCGTGGCCAGCGGAACCCGCTTGGGCGAGGGTTGGCCACGCCGCCGGTCGAACAGCCGGTCATCGCCAAACTGTTCGTAGCGCTCGTGCCGGCGCCGCATCTGCCGGTCGCTGACGCCGCGTAGACTGCTGGAGCACGTACGGCAGGGGAGGGAATACTTGCAGCACTTGCGTCGGCAGCGGTGCCTCTACTTGGGCACGACGATCCGGACCGTCCCAAGTCCATTGCAAAACCGGCAGCGCTCGCCCTCCATGAGCTTTCCCGAGCCAGAGCACTCAAGGCATTTGACTGCGATCTGGAATTCGGCGTTGGTAGTGTCAAGCACGCTGCCGGGCGTTACCTTTATGACCTCGGCCCGGTGATATTTTCGCAACCAGGATGCCAGTTTTCCCTCAATCCGTTCCCGCTCTTCAACGCCGAGTCGCATTGACAGGGAGGGCCACCAATCTGGAATGCATCCGTAACAGACGAGCTGGCCGCAGTCGTCGAAGAGCGCGCCGGGATCGGCGGAGCGGAAGAATTGCTTGCACTGCGAACAGCGCTTGACCCCGAGTAATGCCAAGGCGCCGATCACGTCGTTCAGATCGTGCTCGACACGTGCCAGGATCGCAAATAAGGGGTTTTCCACTGGATCGTGCGTTTCCACTGGTGAATGCCCATTTCCTTCTTGTTGCATCTTATGCCTCCTCCTGACGTTTATCTCAGTTAAGCTGCTTGGTGCTGCCACCGACCTTGTCACTTACCTAGAGCGATTCCACGATTGCGGGCCCGCTTGCAGTCGGAACCTTTACCCTCCTCGCAGTTGGCTGCGGGCACCGCTGACAAAGCCGATAAACCGACGCGCCAATTCGGCGATGCGATCCGGTTGCCGCATTCGGATAGACTCCCTGGGTACCAAATCCGCGCCAATGCCAAGTGCAATGGCGCCCGCCAGAATGAAACCGGACGCTGTCTGCTGAGTCACCCCGCCCGCGGCGATCAGGGGCACCTTTGGAAACATGGCCTTCAAAGCCCGGATGTAACTGTCGCCGCCCACCTGTGCGCAGGGAACAACCTTTACGAAGTCGGGGCCCATCTTCGACGCCGTCAATACCTCGCTCGGACTCAAGGTTCCTGGGATCATGACTACACCTTCCTTTACGGCGAAGTTCACGAGCTCAGGATCGAGCCCATCGCTTGCCAGGAACTTGGCTCCAGCATCCAAGCAGTGGCGGGCCGTTTCAACATCCGGGACCCCACCCGCGCCAACGATGACTTCAGGAGCATTCTGCACGAGGTGGGAGATCAGTGTGTGCGCATTCGGCACGGTTTGCGCGACCTCCACAATGGGAATCCCGCCGTCGGACACTGCCTCCGCAGCAAAAAGAGCGTCCTCGGACGAATACACACGAATGGCTGGGATAATGCCAATTTCCTCGATCCGGGCTCGTACCTCTTGCTGGTTCACGGATGCTCCTTTGGCGAATCGTTTATCCTGTTTGACCGATCACGGCAGATCTCTCACGCCCACCGCTTCTCGAAGCTGTTCGAGTGCAAGTAAGTACGACTCGAGGGCTTGCCGATAGGCGAGTTGCGTGGCTCGATAGCTGCGCTCGGCATCCAGGAAATTGAGCAGGCTGAGGCCGCCGTGCCGGTAAGCGTATTCGCTGATATCGCGCGACCGCGTGGCCACGTCGAGATACGTGGAAATATACAGCAGCACCACCTTGTCATTGCTTCGCAGGCCCTGATAGGCGTCGTACACATCGGTGAGGGCCTGACCAGTCGTAAATTTCTCCTGTTCCTGCGCCTGGGTAATGACGAAGCGCGCCCGAGCGATTTCGCCTTGGTTGCGATTGTGGATCGCCAACGGGATGCTCCCATAAAGCGAAGCGGCATTGATTCCGCCGGTGTGCGAGTAGTTGGCTTGAACGGTCACATCCTGGTGGGCAATCGCCTTTTGCAATGTCAACTGGCTGTTCGCAGCGGTCACGCCTTGCTGCGCCGCGCGCAGGTCCGGGCGATTCTGCAACGCTTTCAGCTTCAAGTCATCAAGATTGACCTTCACTGGTTGGTATTCGAAGGTGCTGACGACGTCGTAATCTGCGGACACGGATTCGTATCCCAGTAGCTGCCGCAGGTCCGACAGCGCCTGGACTCTGGCCAACTGCGCCTGTTCGACATCGCTTATGAATTGCAGCAACTGCAGCTTAATCATCAGGTAGTCGTTCTCGCTGATGCCGCCGACCTTGTATTGATGCTCGCTGATGTCCACGGTCTGTTGAAAGCTCTTGACGTCCTTCTCGGCCAACTCCAGCCACGACTCGGCAAGCTGCGCGTTGTAAAACAGGGTAGCAACCTGAAACGTAAGACCGCGCCCGTTATCCGCCACCAGCGAGCGCGTCTGGGCCGTTATATCTTTCTGCGCCCGAAGGCGGTCACGGCGTTTTCCGCCACGTTCAATAAGGTAGCTGAGGCCGATGTCACCTTCCGTGTTGTTCTTCAGATAATCGGGTGTAGACACGCCTGAATATATGTCCGGGTTTTGATGCGAAGGCGAGCCGAGAGGCAAATACTCCCAGTCCGCAAAAAGCGTTGGATTGGGGCGCAGGCCTTGCGTGATCTCTTCCGCCTCGCTCTGCTGGATCGTGGTTATCATGGCCAGCATGTTGTGGTTGTGCTGCAGTGCCATCTGTACGGCTTCGTCGAGTGTGATCCTGACCGGACCCCCGGTCTGCGGAGCTTGAGTCTGCGGGCCTTGGGTCTGCGGACCCTGAATTTGCGGACTTTGGGTTTGCGCTTCCGCCGAGGGTGCAAGCAGGACACCGGCGAAGAGGACAGCGGCTAGTCCGTACTTGCACACTTTTCTCGACCGCGAGTGCTTTGAACGGGAATGCGATGTCTTAGCTCTCAAAGGACGCCTCCGGTTCCGGAAGCTGATCACGTTCGCTCGCGAACCAAACATAAAGCGTGGGCAATAGAACGATGCTCATGACCAGGTCAGAAATAAGACCTCCGACGATCACAATCGCGAATGGCCGCTGCGAGTCGGAGCCAATGGCGTGCGAAAGAGCTGCCGGCAGCAGTCCGAGAGTTGCCACCAGCATGGTCATCATGATGGGGCGGAGCCTCAGGACGGCGCCTTCGATCGCGGCATGCACGATGGTGTAGCCCCGCGCGCGGAGTTGATTGATGTATTCGAGCATGATGACTCCCGTTTGTACCGAAACGCCGAAGAGCGCCAGGAAGCCAACCCCGGAGGACACGCTGAAGTGCGTGCCCGTCACCAGCAGCGCTACCAGCCCGCCGATCCGAGCCATGGCTACGTTGGTGAGGATGAGAAGCGCCCACTTCGCCGATTTGAACATCGTGTAGAGGATGATGTAGATCAAGAGGATGGTTAAGGGCACGATGAGCAGCAAACGTGCTTCCGCGCGTTTTTCGCTCTCGTATTCGCCCGACCAACCGACGCTATAGCCCGGCGGCAATTTCACTTTTTCACCAATCAGTTTGATCGCCTCTTCGACCGTGCTCCCCAGATCCCGGCCTCTCACGTTGAAGGTGATTGCCACGTAGCGGCTGTTGCCTTCCCGGTAGATGTCGTAGGCGCCGTCCTTGACCTCGACTGTTGCTAACTGGGCCAGAGACACCCGCTCTCCGCTGGGGGACAGCAGCCGAACTCTCGCAATGGCGTCCTGGGTTTTACGGTAGGGCTCCTGATAGCGCACTACCACGTCGTAGCGCTGCTCACCTATCAGCACTTGACTTACAGCATTCCCGCCCACCGCCGTCTGGACGGCGTCTTGTATGTCTGCCACATTGATTCCAAAACGGGCCGCCTGCCGGCGGTCGATGATTATGTCAAGATTTGGCTGGCCGAAATCGCGTAAGAGCTTGACGTCATGCATGCCTGGAATACCTGACAGGACGGCAGTAACTTCTTCGCCCTTTTGCTCCAGAGTCTTCAGGTCATCCCCGAAAATCTTGAGCGCAAGCGCACCCTTAGTGCCAGTAAGGGTTTCTCCCACGTTGTCTTCGATCGGCTGCGAGAAATTCCAGATCGCCCCCGGGTACTTTTGCAGAGCGCGTTCCATGGCGGCGATCAGTTCCTCTTTATTCTTATGAAACACCGGACGCCATTCGTCGTGCGGCTTCAGGTCAACGAAATATTCTGTGTTGCCGAATCCCCCGGTGTCGGTTCCGTCATCCGGCCGGCCAACCTCCGATACGACCGTTGTTACTTCCGGGAACGACGCGAAAACGTAGCGGCAGTTATTTGTGAACCTCTCGCCTTCCGTAAGACTGGTGCTGTTCGCCAGGGTGCCACGTGCCCAGATGGCGCCTTCGTCCAGATGAGGCAAAAACTCCGAACCGATGATTCCGCTGAACCACAGAAATAGACTCACCGCCAGCGCCGCCAAACCGACGCCCACCGTAAGCACACGATGCCCGAGGCACCAGCGCAGCCGCCTGCGATAGTGCTCGGTCAGGTAGGTCATGACCGGGTTGTGCCACTCGCGAACTCCACCGCGAAACAACACGCTCGACAAAACCGGTGCGATCAAAATCGAGAAGATCAGGGCGCCGAGCAGCGCGAAGGCAACGGTTAAGGCCATGGGCCTGAACAACCGGCCCTCGACTCGTTGCAGCGTGAAGATCGGCATGTAAGCAGTGATGATGATGGCGATCGCATAGAACACCGGCCGCTGCACCTCATGCGCCGCCTCGCGGATGGCTTGGGCGGGGGTCTTTATGGTCGTCGTGATGCGCCCTGAAGCCGGGACATTGCTTTGGCGGCGGCCCATGTGCCGGACGATGTTTTCGACCATGACCACTGCGCCGTCCACCACCATTCCGAAATCCAGCGCTCCGAGCGACAGAAGATTTGCGGGAACCTTGCTCAAGTCAAGCCAGATGGAGGCGAATAGCAAGGAGAACGGAATCGTGAGCGCCACGATGAAAGCTGCCCGAGCATTGCCCAAAAAGAGGAAGAGAATGATCGTCACCAGGATCATCCCTTCCGCCAGGTTGTCCATCACCGTGTGCGTCGTGAAGTGAAGCAGATCGCTACGGTCCAGCATGGGAACGACCTTCACACCGGGAGGCAGAATGCCGTTATTGAGCTGCTCCACTTTCTTGTGGATGGCATCAAGCGTGGTTTGCTCTTCCGCGCCTTTGCGCATCAGCACCACGCCCTGAATGACATCAGGCTCATCGATAATGCGCCCGTCCTCCATGTGGTTGGCTCTGGCCATGTGGCCCAGCCGGATTTTTGGACCCTGAGTCACGTCCGCGATGTCCTTAACCCGAAGCGCGGTGCCGGTCTGGGTTTTTAGGACGGTCTGCTCGATGTCTTGCACCGTGCTGAAGAGCCCGAGTGCGCGAACATTCATCTGCTGGAGGCCTTCTTCCACAAAGCTGCCGCCCGCATTGATGTTGTTGTTGGCCAACTGCTGCTCAACTTGGCCGATGCTCAATCCGTAGGCGACGAGTTTGCTCGGGTCAACGCGCACCTGGTACTCACGCACCGTGCCCCCGAAGTCGGAAACGTCCACCACATTGGTAACGGATTTGAATTGCTTGAGCAGAACCCAGTCTTCGATCGACCTCAATTCCATCAGGTCGTACCGGGGATTTGTGCTTCGCAGTGTGTACCAATAGATCTGGCCCGTGGTGCTCCAGTCGGTGCCGATTTGAGGTTGAAGGTTTTGCCCGGGAGGGAGATTGACCTGGGTGAGCCTTTCCAGCACCTTCTGGCGGTTCCAGTCGTTGACGGAACTGTCGTCGAAGATCATGATCACGAACGACAGGCCGAAAATGGATTCGGACCGCAGATAGGTCATGTGCGGCATTCCGGCCATTTGCATTTCGATCGGAATGGTGACTTGCTGCTCGACCTCTTCCGCGGAGCGGCCCGGCCATTGCGTAATGATGGTCACGTAGTTGTCGCCGATGTCGGGATAGGCCTCCACCGGCAGAATGTGAAACGAGATAACTCCCCAAGCGAGCAACAAGACGGCAATCGCCAACACCACAAACTTGTTGTTCAGGGCGAAATCTACGAGGGCGCGGATCATTTCCTGTTTACTGTTTTCCTTCCCATTTCTCTAGGCTAGCGGTGTGTGCAAAACCCCGAGCGCCTGGCCAACCATCACTGAGCAAGCACGTGGTCCAAGACCAAGGCGTTCGTAACTACTTGTTGCCCTGGCTTGAGTCCGGATTTGATCTCCTGCAGATTCGCGTTGTCTGGCAAAAGATCTCCACTGACAACGTCCAAGCGGCGAAACTTCTTGTCGGGCGCGGGAACGAAGACAAAATCGCGATCGTGCATGTGCAGGACGGCGGATGCCGGGACAACCGTATGCATCTCCGTGGTTTGACCGCGAAAGGTCGCCTTCGCGAACATGCCTAGCCGCATGATGCCTGGATTCTGGACTTCTATTCGAACCTTGGCCGTGCGAATACTCGGATCGAGGATCATGCCAATATTGCTGACCCTTCCTTTGAACGGGCGGTCGGGATACGCATTCAGGGTGATCTCCGCGGTGTCCCCGAGCCGGACATGGGCCATGTCATTCTCGTACACGTCGCAGACAACCCACACCGACGAGACATCTGAAATCGTGAACGGGCTGGGCGCTGAGTAGGCCTGCACGAGCGCTGCGTTCGTCACTTCCTGATCGGTGATCACGCCCGTGGTGGGCGCAAGGATATCCACGATGCCCATGGGCTTGTCGGGATCGTTGCCCAGCAGCCGAAGATGCTCGGTCGCGGTTTCGAGGGTGACTTTGGCGTCCTCTGCGGTGTCTTGCGCGACCTCCAGGTCTTGCTCTGCGATGGCGCCGTGTGCAAACAGGTCCAGGGCTCGCTTTAACTGCTTGCGCGCGAGAAGCTCATCGGCGACGGCCTTGCGATAGGCGTCAAAACCTCCCGCAACGTCGTCGCTGCGAATAGTTAGTAACACCTGGCCTTTTTGCACCGTGTCTCCGAGTCGCGCGTGAATGGCTACGACCCGCCCAGAGGCGAGCGAAACCACCGGGACGTTGCGAGAGACATCGGGGGTCACTGCCCCCGTGACCACTAACTCGGAGGTCGTGGGGTGCGCGGTGGCGGCAGCGAGCGGAAATTGCTCTGGGTGATCGACAGTGAAAAGGGTGGGATCTACGCCAGGAACAATGTTAGCGGGAGGCGGCGCTTCCGCCGCCGCATCTCCATTCGCTCTGCTGCAACCCGCGAGAGTTAGCAGCAAAGGGATGGAGAGCAAAACAGGAACAAATACCCAACCTCTGCTTTTCATAAGTGTGTCCACATTCGCCACGCGCCGGAGTCGGAACCAGATCCGGAACTCTGCCCCCATTTTGTTTCGCGCGCATCGTTGTCTCCGCACCAGGAAACCCCATAGCACCTCAACTCGGCCGAAACACGCGAACGACGCGTACGCACGCCGCTTGTCGCACAAGTTGCGACTCTTTCGAGGTCACTTTCCGACAAATGGACGAACCCGCACTCGTGATTGCGTTAATTCTTTAACGTCCAACTGTCCCTTATGGTCCGTGTCCAACCTGTCGAACTCTGCTTCCATAAACTTCATCCATTCTTCCTTGGAGACCTTGCCGCTCTTGTCCGTGTCCATCACGAGCAACAGTTGCTTAGCCGCTTCCGTTGCGGCGGCAAGCTTCCTTTCTTTTTCAGTTTTTTCAGCCGCCGGCGTTGGAGTGACTACCGTTGATTTCTCGCCTTGCGTATCCGCGGCATTTACTACCATAGCTCCGGCTAAGAACACCGCTGCAATGATGGCGAAAACAATCAGGTAGGGTCTAAACATGATTTCACCTCCATTGGAAATCGCTTGACCACACGAAGCAGGCTTCCCCTTGAGGAATCCTGAATTCAACGCTAGAACTTGACCATGATGGCCATCCTGATGCTGGGCTCATCCTTCCGCAGGTCTGGGGTCCAAAGGCCGCCGTGCGGAGTAGTCAGGTTACCCCCCCCAGACCCATTGCAGTACGCCTGTGCGCTGCCGAGGTTGGCGCCGGCTGGGTCGGTGGGGTTGGCGGGGTTTACGGCCCACCCAAACCCGGTCGAACTATTGTCATTGCAAACATAGAATGCCGGAGATCCGTTGTTGCCGCCCGGAGGCGTAATCCCACCTCGACCCGTAAAATACGGTACATTCGCGTGGCGATACCCGAACTCCCAGAGGAACGTAATGTACTGTCTGGGCATGTAATCGAAGGTGACGGAAGTGTCCCAGGCTTTGTACACGAGGCCAGGATTCACCGGGAAGTATGGCGATCCGGTGACCGCGGTCGCTCCATCGATAGGGGGAAGCAGCGTCAGATAGCGCCCCGGATTGTCCAATACACCACCACCAAGCGTCACTCCGTACAGATCCTTCTTGAACCAGAAGCGGTTGTATAGCATCCACCCGGCGAAGACTTGTTTGTAGGCAGTGATCTGGCCCGCCGACTTCTTATCTCCAAAGCAAGCCGCTCCTCCACCGTATTCGCATCCCAGATCGCCGGTGAGCGAGAACGCCATCTTGTCGAGAGTCTTCTCCGGATGGTCGTAGTACTTGATCTCGACGCTGTCATCCGTGTGGATGCGTGAGCGGGCGCCGTTAAGGCCCAGCGTATCTTCACCCATTCCGTAGTTATTGAAGACCATCGAGACCCACGGCTTCGGACGGTACAAAATCTGTCCGCCCAAGCCGGGTCGGTTGGCGTACCTGGCATAGGATTGCCAGCCGTTGATGAACCACGGCTCAATCTTCAGTTTGTCGGTGGGAAACCACTGGACCCGGACACCATTGAAAAACCAGGGCGTGTTAGACGACACATAGGACGGCTGGTAAGTCCAGTTATCGAAGTTGTAGTAGCTGAAGAGACCGATGTATGACACGAAGATTCCCGCGTCAACGTTGAGGCCATGGTTCACGTTGAAGTGGTATCCGCCGTAGGCTTCAGAAAAATATTTGTACGCGCCAGTGAGGTCCCACTGGCCGCGTCCAACGCTGCCGTCGTTCCGTGGGGTCGTAACAGCGAACATTCCGCCCATGGTCAGGATCCGGCCGCGAACGTTCTGCCAGTGGAAGTCGCCCCCGACGCTGATCTGCTCTATCTGGACTTCGTTCGACCGGAAAATCTCGGTCGAGCCGCCCAGCGAGTCATCTTTCGGGTGGTTCATGCTGCTTATGTAGTCAGTGTCAAATCTGATCTCAGGAGTGAAGAACTTCGAATCCCACACCGCGTCTTTGTTGCGCGGAGTGCCGTTCAGCCAGGTCCAATCGGCATACGCAAAGGGCTCTGTCGGCGGTTGTTTCTCGGGCTTCGCGGCCGGAGCTGCAGATGTGGACTGATCCTGCGGCTGCGCCGGTCCAGCCGGTACCACAGCCAGCGCCGAATTACTTTCTTTTGCCAGTGCCCGAACCATGGCGGTGGACGACTGTTCGGGCGCCGCATTTCCCTTCAGTTGCAATTCGAGTTGCTCAATGCGCGCCTTCAGAGCCGCAAGCTCGCTGGCAACATCTGCCGGCACAGCCGGATTTGGCGCGACCGCCGGCCGGGCGGGCGACTCGCTGGTCGTCGATCCCACATCGGCAGAGCTTCCCGGCGAAGGTTCTCCTGATTTGTGCAACTTCGCCACTTCCGTCGGAGCCTGTGGTTGGGCCTGCGCGTAACAACGCGAACCTTGAGCAAATGCCAGCCACAAAGCAAACATCGAAAGGAACATTGCACCTGCCGCGGCTGTGCGCAGCAGAGGTCTCATAGTTTTCACGTCTTCATCCCCTCCCGGTTCGAAATCGCTCTTCGCTTTACTGCATGACAGCCGCGCACTGGAAGCATTCTTCATTTCGCGTGTTCCCCTTTTACTTAGTTCCGTCTTCCACCGATGCCGTTCATCGCCGCGTTTCATCCACGTGTAATCGGCCATCACAGTCCTCATAAACTAAGTGCTGCCAGTCGCCACCGTCCAATAGATAATTCTTGTTAGGACGATAACTTAATTAGTCAGAAGGCAGTCCTAATGAGCATTGCACGTGTCATAAGGCAACTCTTGGCTTATCGGACCTTGCGACACGGTCACGCACCTTTCTTCTGACCGTCACTTACTGGATGCTTCTTGTCGTCTGGCACGATCTCATTCGATACCCAAGCGCACAAAGATCTCGTAAAGAGTGCATAAAATATTCGTTAAGAGTCGAGAGGCTCAACTGTGGGGATGCCAATTCGGTCCGGGACGAACTCGCTAATCGAGAGTCAGCAGGCATGATATTCCTGCGTGATGTAGACCAAGATAAGCCCACGCAGCGTAAGCCGCGCAACCTAGCCAAAAGCAGAGCGAGTTGTGTTTCCATAGGTTAAAGCGGCGCACCACCCAACTCCTGCGAACCGCTGGCGCCCGGAAGACTGTTCTCCTCCGACGGCAATCCCTGCGCTTCCGGAGAATGCGTTAGCCGGTTGCCGGTTGCCGCTTGGATCGAAGATGCCAGTGCCGTTTCCATCAGAGCCCGGGTTTTGGTGGATGGAGTTGGGCTGCGAAACAGTCCGAATCGAACCTCGGGAAGCACCGGCAGGCTGGAGTACTTGACCTCACTGATCCCCGTATCGCGGACAGTTTCCGGTAGCAGCGCTGACATCCCCACACCGGAGTCGAGCGCTGCCAAGGTCGCATCCAAGCTCGCGCTTTCGAATACCACACGCCACTCCCACCCAGCTTTGCGCAAGGCAGAAAGTATCTTGTCGCGCCACCAGCTCGTGCTTTCACACAGTACGAGCGGCAGGCTCTTGAGCGGGTCGATAGAAAAGTCTGTGCTGGCAAGCCAGGCTAAACGAGATCTCCACTCTATGAGGGGCAGGCCTTTAATCCGCATGGGATCGGTGATGACAAAATCCAGTTCTCCCTGCGTGAGCAGGAATTCGAGCTTCGCCGGCGCTGCTACCATAAGCTTCAACTCAACGTCAGGTTGGGTTCTGTGGAACCGCTTCAGCGCCGGCGTCAGCCCGGCGAGCGCCGTTTGCTCGCTGACGCCGAGGCTCACTGGCCCAGAGGCGGATTCTTCGCGTAGCCGCGCCAGCGCCTCTTCATTGAGATCGATGGCGCGATTGGCGTACGCGACCAACCGTTCGCCGTGGCTGGTTAGTTTCACGCCATTCCGGCTTCGGTAGAAGAGCGTCCGGCCAATGATCTTTTCCAGCCGCAACATCTGTTGGCTGACGGCCGGTTGAGTCTTCGCAACCGCCGCTGCAGTCCGTCCCATACTCCCATGCTGAACTACAGCGAGAAACGTGCGCAGAAGGCCGAGCTCCAAATCCTCTCGATCGGTTGTTATGGCCATGCAGAACACCTACTCGGTCGCAACCTTTGTGCTCCATCCGCAGCCTGCTTGCGACCAATCTTCAGCTTGAACCGTAGAATGCCAGTCATAAAAAGTTCGTGAAGATTCCCTATGAAAACTTTGATTGGCGTGCATAAAAGTTTCAATCGGGCGGAAACGAGGCGCTCACTTCTGTCAGATCTCAACGGCTCACGGAGGGGCCGCGACCGGTCGTGGCCCCTCGGTGATTTCCCTGTGAGCGTCAGCTTGGAGAGTGGCGGCAGTTTCCTGCGCTGGCCACGCTCCTATCTTGTTTTTGCTGCGACGTCACGGACCTCGTGGCCGATGGTCGTCACTTCAAGCGTGTCACCATGCACACGACCGGTAACGGTGGCATTACCTCCACCAAAGTTCTGAATTTTGTTCTTGTCGCCTTCGAGCGCATAGACCTTGTCACCCACCAGCAGAACGTAGTGCGAATCCTGGCTCACACAAAGCATTGTGCAGGAAAGGCGATTAGTCCCCTTGCGCGAATGCAATCCACGACACCGCGAGCAACTAACCGTTCCGGTAAGGGTGACATCGGTCGTCGCCGAGCGCGCCGGCTGAATCACTAACGGCAGGCATAAAGCGAGCAGGCTTGCGGCAAGAACAACTCGGTAGCTAACAGGTCTGTTCATGTTCTCCTCCTCTGAACATCGATCACCCAGAGTCATGCGGTCCCAGGAGGGCCTGACTCACCTTGGCGAGGAGCCGTAACTCTCAGGGATCAAGGCTCGTTGTGGAACATAGAGCGTTGGCCATGGAAGAACCGTGAAGATTTTCATAAACTTTCATAAAAGTTTTGGTTTGGGTTCATAGAATTTTTGAGTGGTATATAAGCAAGACCCGCTACAGCCGAGCTTTGTTTCTCCGGGAAAGCGCAGCAACACGCAAGGCAGGTGGCAACTGCTCAGCGAGGCAATTTCTCAGAGGGACACATTCCCAGTGGAGGGCGAGTCCGGATCGGACGGATTGCAAAATCGGTAGCCAACCCAAGGCTCTGTCAGGATGTACTTCGGACACGTGGCATCGTCTTCGATTTTCTTGCGAAGAGTTCTGACGTAGGATCGCAGGTATTCGAGTTCTGTGCCGTACTCTGGCCCCCATATCGCACGCAACAGTTTGGCGTGGGTCACAGGAACGCCCTGGTTCCTCATCAGTAAGGCCAGCAACTCGAATTCTGTCGGTGTCAGGTGAATCAGATGCCCATCTTTTCGCAAACAATGGCCTTCAATATCCATCTCCAGGGCGGCTACTCGAATCACTGCCGGTTGGGTAGCGCTGTTGGCATCGAGCCTGCGAAGTACGGCCCGCATTCGGGCCACCAGTTCGCGAAAGCGGACGGGTTTGGTGACGTAGTCGTCGGCACCTGCCTCCAGCGCCCGCACCATGTCCTGCTCTGCATCTCGCACAGTGACCATCAGGATCCCGATTTTGGGCGCAAGCGCGCGAATTTCGCGACAGGTTTCCACTCCACCGATTCCCGGCATATTAATGTCAAGCAGAACCAGATCAAAAGGGTGTTGGGGGAGGATGTCAACGGCTTCTTCTCCGCTACGCGCCTCCTTGATCAAGAAACCGCTGGCGGCCAGAGAAGTCCGAAACACTCTGCGCAAGGCTGGCTCGTCATCGACGACCAGCACGAGAATTGGGCGCGCTGACATGGCTAAGCTCGTCCTCGCAATTGCCAGACTGGCGCGGAACGCCGCAAGTTTACGACCGGTGCAGGAGTCTGTGGATCACGCATACCGGTGGCCGCGATGGGTTTTATCGAGATGCATACCGAGCCCATAACCAGGCACGAGAATCAGACTACAACGTCGATAGAGCACGCACATGCGGTGTAAGTTGCGAAAAGTGCCCTCTCGAACAGGACCCTCTTTCGAGAAGATAGAGGAGCAGATATGAAGAATCCGTAAAGATTTTCTAAAGAATTTGATTGGATGCAGAAACAGTTATTGGGCTGGGAGTGCGGCTCCCACGAAGTGTAGCATCGTCAGTCTGCAAACCCAAGGTATCGGCTAAGACGTCTTGCCGGCGTAGGCAGGATCGTGCTGCGCGATGGGCAAAGTGAGGCAGAAAGAAGTGCCCTCACCGACGTCCGTTTCAAGTTCCAGACCTCCGCCATGCGCCTGGGCGATTTTCCGCGCAACATACAGACCGAGGCCCGATCCCGGAGCCAGATGGCGTGCCTCTGAACCGCGATAGAAGCGCTCGAAGATACGGGCGCGCTCACTCGCTGGAACAAGACTTCCGCTGTTCCACACGCGCACGGCCACCAATTTGTCTTGTAGCTCGATTGCGACCTTGATGGAAGAACCGGCCGGTGAGTATTTGCAGGCATTGTCCAGCAATTGGCGCAGAGCAAGTCGGAGAAGTTCAGCGTCGGCCAACGCGTCAGCGGATGCTATATCTTTGACTAGGGAGATTTCACGATCGGTTCGTCTAGAGTATTGATCCGCTAACTGGGCAACCAGGTCGGCGACATCGGTCAGTTCCAGTTGTGGCCTGATCTCTTCCTGGTCCAGCCGGGCGATGCGGAGCAATCGCGACGTTAACAGTGCCAGCTGAGAAGCCTCCGTTTCCGCCATCTCAGCCAGTTCCAACTGTTCGGGACGCAGCCCGCCCGTTTCACGGAGGCCACCGGCGGCGGTAACGATGGCGGCCAGGGGAGTCTTGAACTCGTGGGCCAGTGCATCGAGGATCGCTCCGCGGAACACCTCTGCCTGAGCGGCCGCGGCTGCGTGGCTTGCATCGCGAAATACACGCGCTCTTTCCAGCATAGCGGCCGCAAGTGCCGTAAGCGGCCCCGCGGTCAACTCCGGATCACTCAAGCCATCGAATCCAATCGCTCCTATTGTTTTCCCTGCTGCGCGCAGACACCGGATGAAAACTCCAGAGACGTTATCATCGCCGTCTAGGCGAGAGATATACGCTGCCCGAGTCCGCGCCGCGAGATCGTTTCGAGATTCTCCGTCGCTGTAAAGTTCCGCGTTCGCCCCGTCGTATAGGCAGACCGCATGGACACTGAAGACTTCGCGAAACAGTCCGACCGCCTTTGTCATCACTACGTCGTCCGGATCCAGCGCGAGCAAGCGTTGTGCCAATTCGTACAAGAGCTTCATCTCGCGGCGCTGAAGCTCTGATATCTCCGCCTCCCGGCGCACTTGAGTCGTGAGGCGAGTGATGACTAACCCCGTGAGCAAGAAAGTTATCAGCGCCCAAATATCCGAGGAATCGCTCACCCTGAACGAGAAAATCGGGGGAACAAAGAAGAAATTCAAGCAAAGATCCGCGATGATGGAAACAACGGCAGAGGAGACGAAGTCGCCGAGCAGGGATTGCAACACCACAATAATCAGATAAAGGAAGCCGGTTGCGGTGAGATTCAGCCCCAACCCATGGCAGATGAAAGTTACCAGTCCTACAAGAAGAATGCCGGGGACCGCCCGAATGCCGGAACGCAAGAATCTATGGATATTGACTCTCTGCATACGTAGTGCTCTCTTGGCCGACTCAGGTCCCGCTGACACCGCTATAAATCCTACGCCAAGCATGCGGTAAAACAATTTCTTGAATGTGTCTTCCGGTTCCACATGCGGGAAAATTGCGAAGGCGCCATTCAAGAACATTACCAGCCTGGGCGGTGAGAAAAGCACAGATGGGCTTACGCCAAGTCGGAGGCTGCAGAATATGAGCTGAATCACGAGCCGTTATCACCAAAATCCGAGAACTGTATCAGTGGAAACTGGAGGTGAGCTTGGCGAAAGTCCTAGAGCTGAAGAAGGCACGGCAAGCTGACCCAGCCAGGGCCGCGTCGAGACAACTTGACCGTGAGATCCAAAGCGTAGAGCAGTACCTCGCGGGGCAGGGGAAGAACCGCCGACGTCACGCCGCTGGGCTTGCAGCTCAGGATCTTGCGCCAGACCGGCGTCGATGTTCTTCGACGCTTTGTCCCAGAAATTCACGCGCCGTAATGCTGTTGCCGCGCGCTTCGCTGGCGTATCCTGTCCGGGGCAGGAGTTCAACCATGAGACGCCGGTCATTCGTCATGCTGTTTCTCGTCCTCGCTGCGCTGCCGGGCTTCGGTGCCGCAACAAGTGCTCCAGACTTCACGCTCCGCAAAGTCGGCGATGGAGTGTGGGCGGTCATTGCCAGCGATGCCGGGAAGGCCTTTGGTAATTCCGGGTTTGTCGTGGGGGATAACGGGGTCGCGGTCATCGACACCTTCCAGGATCCGGAACCAGCCAGGGAACTACTGGCAGAGATTCGCAAGATCACACCGCTGCCGATCCGTTTCGTGGTCAATACCCACTACCACATCGACCACGTGAATGGAAATGACGTCTTTGCCGCCGCGGGCGCCACCATCGTGGCCCAGCGCAACGTGCGCGCCTGGATGCGCAGAGAGAACTTGAAGTTCTGGACCGATCCCATACCCCCGGAGATCAGGGCCCGGGTGCAATCGCTGACTTTGCCGGATGTTGTGTATGACGACCGAATCGATCTTTATCTTGGGACTCGGATCCTTGAGGTTCGATACTACCCTGGCCACACCGGCGGCGATTCTGTCGTCTTTGTGCCTGATGCGAGGGTAGTGTTCTGCGGCGATCTGTTGTGGAAGAACCACTTCCCGAACCTGATCGATGCCACGACCGAATCCTGGGTTCGCACCCTTACAACCCTTCAGTCCGAGCACGGCTCGTCCACCTTCGTGCCGGGTCACGGCGAGGTCGCAACCGCGGGGGACGTTTCCACGTTCCGGCAATATCTGGCGGACCTGCGGGCTGCCGTCAGCCGGGCCCAGGGAGACGGGAAATCCGGCAACGCATTAGTGGAGGCAGTGCTTCCCGGCATCCGATCGAGACATGGAGATTGGGCCTTCTTCGACGACTACGCCCGCGACGACATCCTGCAGACCGCGGAAGAGCTCTCCGGACATAAGAGAGTCCCGGCGCCGGTCAGTGCGGCGTCTCCCCGCTGACCTGCCGGCGTGCGTCTCCTGCGGGCCGTAGCAGGCGCGAGAATCTTACACCCAAGAACCCGGCTTCCGGCTTCCGGTGGTGACAATTTGTCTGGAGGCAGCTACACTTGCCAGCACCCGAATGGGACCGGCGACTCTGGCGTGCGGATGATACGGGGATTCGCCTTGGCCCAGCGGGATCTTGCCTGGATGGTGCAGGTGGCAGAAATGGGAACGTCCCGGTATGGCAGCGCGCAGAATTTCTTTCCGCTTTCGCGGCTGACGCCGCCAGCCGGCGTTCGCCTCCAGCCGGGTGAATTGCGCCTGTCCGTGCCGCCAGTGCGGCCGCAAGAGGAAGCGGTCACCGAACCCAGTGTGCAGCTCGGCGAAGTCCGGCAATTTTCGGTCAGCGGCCGCGAGTACGTGATGGTGGTTGCAACCACGGGCATCTTTGCCGTGGACGAACTGGGAGGGAAGATCCTGAAGTTCCTCTGCAGCGGAACCGAAGGTCCACCGGCTGCGACCGCAGGCGAGCAGGCGACCGGAAATCCTCCTGTCGCTTTTCCTAAGTTGTATTCCACATTCGAATGCGAACATTCCCGTGAAGAAATCCGGGTGGTCTTGTCGGAACTCGGCCGGATGGGTGCGATCCGGCTTCGTGGTGTGCGGGAAGACGCGGCCGGGCTCACGGCACCGAAGCTTCCGCCGTTGCCCTTTCCGCAGAAAAGTCTCGTGCTCAATGTGGCGAACGACTGCAACCTGGGATGCAGTTACTGTTTCGCGGCGCAGGGCGATTACGGAGCGCCGCGCCAGATGATGGACGAAGCGACGGCGCGCCGCAGCGTGGATTTTCTTTTGCAAAACTCCGGAGACAGCGAGAGCGTGACGCTGGTGTTTTTCGGTGGAGAGCCTTTGATGAACCTGGCGCTGATCCGCCGCCTGGTGGTTTACGCCAACCAAGCAGGACGCAAGGCGGGCAAGCGGGTGGAATTCAGCATGACCACGAACGCCACCTACTTGACCGAGGAAGTGATCGAATTCCTGAGCGATAGCGGGATCGGAGTCGCCGTCAGCATCGACGGGCCGAAGAAGTATCACGATCTGCGGCGGACGTATAAGAGCGGACTCGGCTCCTACGACATGATCCATCCCCGGGTGCTCAGCCTGCTGCGCAACCACAAGACGCGCCGCGTCGCGGCCCGCGCCACACTGACACACGGCGTTACGGCCGTGGAGGAATGCTTCTGGCATTTGAAGGAGATGGGCTTCCACGAGGTTGGTTTCGCGCCGGTGACTTCCGCCGACCGCGACGACTACGCCCTGACCGCGGAAGAACTGTGGGAGATCATGGCGGCGTTCCGGCAGCTCTCCCGGCTGTATGTGGACAAGGCGGCCAGGGACGAGTATCTCGGATTCTCCAACCTTTCCAACTTGCTTTCCGAGTTGCACGCCGGGATCGTGAAGACTTATCCCTGCGGGGCTGGATTGGGGTTGCTGGGCGTGGGCGCCAAGGGCGACCTTTATTTATGTCATCGCTTCCTGGAATCACCGGAACACCGACTGGGTTCCGTCTACGACGGGCTGGATGTGGAGAAGCAGGCAGAGTTTCTGGAAAACGCTCATCTGAGCCATAAGGCGCCCTGCCAGACCTGCTGGGTGCGGCACATCTGCTCCGGCGGTTGTCATCACGAAGCGCACGCCCGGTACGGCGACCTCTACCACGGCAATCCGCACTACTGCGAATGGATTCGCACCTGGATTGACTTGGGTCTGGAATGCTACGGAGAAATCATGGAAAGGAATCCCGCCTTCTTTGAAAAAGTGATTGAGCGACGGAGCTGAGCGCAACGATGCGAACCTTGGTTGGCAATATTCAAGCTTGGAGAATACGGCGGCAGCCAAAGGCGGACTGGCTTTGCCTGCTGGCGATCGGTTTGTTGTCTCTGCCGGCGGCCGTGCCCTTGTGGGCGCAGGCGGCCGGACACGAATACATGGTGATGGGCATCCATCCGCACGCGCTGATCGTGTTGGATACCAGCCGTGATGAAGTGGTGGGCGAGATTTCCCTGCGCGGCCGCGCTCCCAAGGAGATCGAACGTTCCAAGGACGGCAGGCATCTTTATGTCACTACCGAGGGGCGCAGCCAAATCGAAATCGTGGACTTCGTCAACCGCAAGGCGGAAGACGTCATCCGGTTGGCTCCTCCCGGATACAAGTTCGTGATTTACGGCACGGCCTTGAGCACCGACGACAAGGTGCTGTATGTGCACGTCAAGCCGGTGCGATTGCTGGCAGACGAATACCAGGCGGAGCCGCCGCAGATCCTGGCCTACGACTTAAGTACCGGCAAGTCGCGCAAGATTGCCGAGGTGCCCGAAGGCGTTGCCGCGCTGATCGCACTGGGGGACGGGAAGCGACTGGTGGGCTGGGGGCGCGATCTTTATTTTATTGATATCGCGCAGGGCCGAATTACGGAGCGCTTTCCGCTGCAAACGCCGGCTCCGGACCACGGCCCGCTCGACAGCCTCCCGCTGTTTACCCAGTACGAGCAGAGCGGAATCTTTTCCTTGCCCTACTACACGACGAATCCCCTGAACGGGAAAAGCTTGATGGGGCTGGTGAACATTGACGTGGAAACGGGCAAGACCGACCTGGTCGAGCTGGGACCGGCCATTCCGCTGTATTCTGCCGTGGTGTCTCCGGACCGCAAACGGGCTTATGCGGTCATGAACCAGCTAGTGGTCGTGGATCTGGAAGACCGCCGTGTGACGAATGTCCTTGACTTGGATCGGACGAAATATGTAACTAACATCTCCCACGATGGGCGGAAGCTGTACGTCTCTGGGGCCGCACCTTTTATGGACATCTACGACACCGAGACTCTGAAGCAGATCAAGAAAATCGAACTCTCCGGGGACGGAAGCGTAACCGCGTTGCGCGTCGTACCCCAGGGTGCAGTTCGATGATGGGCCATGATGAGCACCGAGTCTAGGCAGGAAGGGAGTGACCGGACCGGCGCGGGAGCGCCGGCTGCGGGGCTGGGACAGTTGCGCCGGGTCTTTCCTTTCGTACGTCCACACGCCGGCAAGCTTGCGCTGGTTTTCAGTCTGACCCTGCTCTCCACTTTGCTCGGCCTGGTGTACCCACTGGGCGCCAAGTTCCTGATTGACGATGTGCTGGTGGGGCGGAAGCCGCACCTGCTGCTGGTGGCGACGCTGGTGCTGGCCGCGCTGGTGGTGCTGAGCTTCGTCACCGGCGCTGTCACCCGCTACCTGTACACTGCGGTTTCATCCCGCATCCTGATGGAGATGCGGGTATTTGTTTTTCGCCACCTGCAAACCCTCTCGCCGCGCTTCTATGCCCAAACCCGGACGGGCGAGATTGTTTCCCGGCTGAACAGCGACGTCGCGGAGATCCAGTCGGTCGCGACCGATGCCTTGTTCAGTCTGGCGCTGAGTGTCCTGACCCTGCTGGGCACGGTTGTGGTGCTGGTCTATCTCAACTGGAAACTGTTCCTTCTGGGCTTTGTGCTGGTGCCTTTCAGTTTTCGGGCGCTGGTGCCGTACCGGCGGCGAATCGCACAGCAGGCGCGCGTGGTGCGGGAACACAATGCCGATTTGAGCAGTACAGTGCTGGAATCGCTGCATGGCATGAAGTGGATCACTACCGTGGGCGCGGAGGATGCCGAGGCGGAGAAGCTGACACAGAAAAACCAGGGGTACATCGCGAGCGTGCTGCGGTACCAGGTGGTCTCCGCGTATGCGGGCGGGCTGCCCACCATCTTCATGAGCCTGAGCACGCTGGTTCTGTTGCTCTATGGGGGCCACCAGGTGATCGTGGGCGCGATGAGCCTGGGAGCGCTGGTGGCGTTCGCTGCCTACCAGGCACGCCTGCTGAGCCCGCTGCAAAACGTGATTGGACTCTACCTCAGCCTGCAGCGCGCCCGGGTTTCGCTGGATCGTGTTTTTGAGTTTCTCGATCTTCCGCCGGAAGTGCGGGAGCGGGATGGCGCGGTCGCGCTGGGCGCGACGAGGGGCGAGGTGGAGTTCCGCGATGTCACGTTTGCCTACCGGCCGGGAATCCCGGTGGTGCATGGTGTCAGTTTCAATCTGTCGCCGGGACGCCGCCTGGCGATCGTCGGGCCGAGCGGAGCGGGCAAATCTACGCTCGTGGACTTGCTGTTGCGTTTCTACGATCCGCAGCAGGGAGCGGTATATTTCGACGGACATGACCTGCGCGACCTGCAAGTGCGTTCGTTGCGCAAGCAGATTGCGGTGGTCAGTTCCGAGCCCTTTCTGTTCCACACCAGCATCGAGGAGAATATCCGCTACGCCCACTGGGGCGCCTCTCGCGAGCAGGTGTGGGAAGCGGCACGCAAGGCAGACCTGGAAGAATTCATTCTTTCCACGCCCAAGGGCATGGATACGGTGGTCGGGGAACGTGGCCTTAAGCTCTCGACCGGCCAGCGCCAGCGGATCGCGATTGCGCGGGCAGTGCTGCGGGACGCCAGATTATGGATCTTCGACGAGGCCACTTCCACTTTAGATGTGCTGACAGAATCGCGGATCTGGCTGGCGCTGGAGGACTGTCTTAGGGAACGCACGGCACTGGTCATCACCCACCGGTTGTCTTCGGTGCGAGATGCCGATGAGATCCTGGTGCTCGATCAAGGCGAAGTGGTGCAGGTGGGAACGCACGAGAGCTTGGCGGAGGTGGAGGGCTTGTACCGGGAGTTACAGCGCGCGGCCCGCGTGCGGCAAACCGTTCCCGGCGCGGAGGCGGTGGCGTCGTGAACTCTCGGGACCGGTCAGCCGGAATTGGCCCGCCGAACAAGGAGGGGCAGCGCGTGCGAATTGCGGTCCTGGACAGCGGGATCAACGCCCTGCACTCGCACGTGCGCGAGGTCGCAGGTGGGGTTCACGTGCGCTGGCGCGAAGATGGCAGCCTGGAGTTCGATCCGGATTTTCGCGATATGCTCGGTCACGGGACGGCCGTTGCCGGCGTGATCCGCGCCAAGGCGCCGGAAGTTGAGCTGTACGCCGTGAAAGTTTTTGACCGGGAATTGCGGACGCAGGCCGCAGTCGTGGCGGCGGCGATTCGCTGGACGATCGAGCACGGTATGCAGGCGGTCAACATCAGCCTGGGGACGGAGCGGGCGGAACACCGGGAGGTATTGCAGGACGCCTGTGATGAAGCCATCCGGCGCGGCATGATTCTGGTGGCGGCTGCCGGGGACGAGGAACAGGAATGGTTTCCGGCCAGCTTCGCCAACGTGATCGCAGTCGCGGGAGACGAGTGGTGCGCCTGGGACGAGTACTTCTATTGCCCTGACCAGGCCGTGCCGTTTCGCGCCCATCCCAGCCCGCGCCCGCTGCCGGGACGCCCGCAAAGCCTCAACTTACGAGGACACAGTTTTGCCGCCGCCCATATCACCGCCCGCGTGGCTCGGATCCTGCAGCAGAAGCCGCAGGCACGGCACGAAGAAATCGTAGAATTTTTGATTGCGCAAGCAAGGCCCAGGGAAGAAACAGCCGCTCGTTTCGAAGCCTGAAGCAAGGCTAAGGCTAAGGCTGAAGATGGGAGAGATGCATGGCGGAAGTGACCAGAGAACGCAGCTACACCCACGGCACGGGAGACATCCAGTTGCTCGGCCGTTCGATCGGAGAGGTGCTCGATGTTTCAGCCCGCTCCTATCCCGACCAGGACGCACTGGTGGTCCGGCACCAAAAGCTTCGCTATACCTACCAGCAGTTGCTGGAAGAAGTAGAACTGCTGGCGCGAGGCCTACTGCGGCTTGGCATTCAGAAGGAAGACCGGATCGGGATCTGGGCGACGAACTGCGCCGAATGGGTGGTCACGCAGTTTGCCGCCGCCAAGGTTGGCGCCATCCTGGTCAACATCAACCCCGCCAACCGCGCTTTCGAACTGGAGTACGTGTTGCGCCAGTCCGAATGCAGCACGCTCCTGCTGATCCAGGGGTTCCGCGATGCTGACTACGTCGCCATCGTGCACGGCCTCTGTCCGGAGCTGGCGTCAGCCCGAGCGGGCGAACTGCGCTCGGCGTCTTTGCCCCATCTCAAGAATCTGGTCTTCATCGGGGAGGGCAGGCAGGTTGGGATGTTCAGCTGGGACGAACTGCGCGAAATGGGCCGCGGCGTGCCGGAAGAGGAGTTGCGCCAGCGTGAGGCCACGCTGTCATTCGACGATCCCATCAACATCCAGTACACCTCCGGCACCACAGGATTCCCGAAAGGCGCCACGCTCAGCCACCACAATATCGTCAACAACGGGCTGCTGATCGCCGCCGCCATGAAGTTCACCCACCGGGACCGGTTGTGCATCCCCGTGCCTTTCTACCACTGCTTCGCGATGGTGTTGGGCAATATGGGCTGCGTGGTGAGTGGCGCCACCATGGTCATTCCTGCCGCCTTCTTCGACCCGCTGGCGACGCTGGAAGCGGTTGAAGCCGAACGCTGTACCGCACTGCACGGTGTGCCCACCATGTTCATTGCGGAACTGGACCATCCGCAATTTGCGCGCTTCGACCTGAGCACGCTGCGCACGGGCATCATGGCCGGTTCTCCCTGCCCCATTGAGGTGATGAAGCGAGTGGTGCAGTTGATGCACCTGAAAGAGATGACCATTGCCTACGGCTTGACGGAGTCTTCTCCGGCCATCACGCAAACTACGGTGGACGACCCGCTGGAGCTGCGCGTGACCACCGTCGGCAAGCCCCTCCCGCATACGGAAGTCAAGATCGTGGACGTCATCAGCGGGGAGATCGTGCCCCGCGGGACTCCGGGCGAGCTGTGCACGCGCGGATATTTGGTGATGAAGGGGTACTACAAGAACCCCGACGCAACCCAGAAGGCGATTGATCGCGACGGTTGGTTGCACACGGGCGACCTCGCCACCATGGACGCCAACGGCTACTGCAAGATCACGGGCCGGGCCAAGGACGTGATCATTCGCGGCGGCGAGAACATCTACCCGCGCGAGATTGAAGAGTTCCTGTACACCTGTCCCGGTGTCAGTGACGTGCAGGTGGTCGGCGTGCCCGACGGGAAATACGGTGAGCAGGTCGTGGCGTGGGTGAGACTGGAAGCCAGCGCGAAAGTCTCCCCGGAGGACATCCGCAAGTACTGCGAGGGCAAGATCGCGGCCTACAAGATTCCCCGGTGCGTGAAGATCGTGGATTCGTTCCCGATGACAGTGACCGGAAAGATCCAGAAATTCAAGATGCGGCAGGTGTCCACCGAAGAACTGGGATTAGAGGCTGCGGCAAAGATCGAAACTGCGTGAGGCCATGTGAGCGACCGATATCTTGAGTTGTACAACAACTTCCGCTGGGATTTGCCGGAACGCTTCAACTTCGCCACCGACGTTGTGGACCGGCACGCGCGCGACGCGGCGCGTCCCGCGTTGCTCTGGTGCGACGAGCAAGGCCGCGAAGAGCGCTACAGCTTCCGGGACCTGAGCCGGCTCTCGAAGCAGTTTGCCAATGTTCTGGCCAGCCTCGGGATCGGCAAGGACGACGTGGTGGTGGTGGTCCTGCCGCGCATACCCGCCTGGCAGGTGGTGATGCTGGGACTTCTGCGGATGGGCGCGGTGGCCGCTCCCGGCGCCACTTTGCTGCAACCCAAAGACATTGCCTACCGGACGCAGTTGTCGGAAGCGAAAGCGATCGTCACGGACGTGGACAACTGCGCCAAGGTCGAGACCGCCCGCAAAGACACTCCCCTGCTCAAGTATTGCATCCTGGTGGGCGGCACGCGTCCCGGCTGGGTCGGCTATGAGCAGGCCATGGAGAAGGCGGCGACGGAGTTCCGCGCGGAGCCGACCTTGGCGAGCGACCGGGCGCTGATCTATTTCACCTCCGGCACCACCGGCGGTCCGAAAATGGTGCTGCATTCGCACGCCTACACCTATGCCCATCACGTCACCGGCGAATACTGGCTCAACCTGCGCCCCGACGATCTGCACTGGAACCTTGCCGACACGGGCTGGGCCAAGGCTGCCTACAGCACCCTGTTCGGGCCCTGGCACGTGGGTTCGCAGGTGGTTTCCTATGCGGGAAACTTCGACGCGAAAAAGACGCTGGAACTTCTGGAGAAGTACCGGATCACGACCTTCTGCGCGCCGCCCACGGCGTTTCGCGTCATGGTGAAGGAAGACTTGAAGAAATACCATTTTGCGTTGCGGCACGTGGTGGGGGCGGGAGAGCCGCTGAATCCCGAGGTCATCGAGGTGTGGCGCGAAGGCACCGGCTTGACCATCTACGACGGCTACGGGCAGACCGAGAGCACCATTACGGTTTGCAACCATCCCAGCCTGCCGGTGAAGCCGGGATCGATGGGCAAGCCCATGCCGGGACACGAAATTGCGATCGTGGATTTTGACGGGAACCCGCTGCCTGCCGGAGAGGAGGGCGAAATTGCGCTGCGCGGCTCGCCCCCTTCGCTGTTCCGGGAATACTGGAAAGAACCCGCCCTGACCGCGCGCACCCGTCGCGGCGAGTGGTATGTGACCGGAGACCGCGCCTACCGCGATGAAGACGGATACTACTGGTTCGTGGGCCGCGCTGACGACGTGATCATCAGCGCCGGCTATCGCATTGGTCCCTTTGAAGTGGAGAGCGCGCTGCTGGAGCATCCCGCGGTGGTGGAATCGGCGGTGGTGGGCAGCCCGGATCCGGTGCGCGGGCTCATCGTGAAGGCTTTTGTCGTGCTGCGTGAAGGGTATGAGGGCTCCCCTCAACTGGTGAAAGAACTGCAGGAGCATGTAAAGAAGACGACCGCTCCCTACAAGTACCCGCGCGCGATCGAATTTCTCGAGCAGTTGCCCAAGACAGTCAGCGGCAAAATCCGGCGCGTGGAACTCCGGCGGCACGAGCAGGAGAAAAGGCAGGGTCCGGCGTAAGCCCGGCACGCGTTCGCTGGTGGGCGATTCTTATAACGTCTCCGTCCCGTTTCGACGTGGTGATTCTCGGGCCGGGCCCGCTCTTCACATATAATACAGAATATCGACAATACACAGAAAAGTGATATAGTATGCATCGGGCACACCCGGCCGCAGGGTGGCCCGCGGAAAGCGACTCATGCCGGCTTCGATCGCCAAACATAAGAGCAGCGCGCTGAAAGCCCGTGGCGTGCTCTTCACCCTCTACGGGGATTACATCCTGCATTTCGGCGGCGGCATCTGGACGGGAAGCCTCATCTCGCTGATGGAGCAGCTGGGCTTTTCCTCGGGCGCCGTGCGGACGGCGCTGTCGCGCATGTGCCAGCAGGGATGGCTCCAGGCCACACGCGACGGGAAGCTGAGTTACTACGGTCTGTCCGAACGCGGGCAGGAGCGCATGGAGGAAGCCGCCCACCGGATCTTCCATGCGCACCGCGACGCCTGGGACGGACAGTGGACCGTGGTCACCCTGGGTCGCTCCGAGGGCGAACGGGAACGGCGGGAACGGCTACGCCGGGAAATGGAGTGGCTGGGCTTCGGGCGACTGACGACGGCAACCTGGATCTCGCCCAACCCGGTCGCGCGCGTGGCCCTGAACCATCTGCGTTTACAGAAGATCGGCAAGGGCGTCGAGGCCTTTACGGCACGCCACATCGGCACTTCCTCACGCCAGGAAATCGTCGCGCGCTGCTGGGATATTCCGGCCATTGCCCGGCAGTATGGCCAGTTCATCGCCACCTGGCAGCCACGTTTCAAAGCTTGCCGCGCCCGCGCGGAGCGCAATGATCCCATGGCGGACGAGGAATGCTTTTCCGACAAGACCTGGCTGGTCCACGAGTACCGCAAGTTCCTGTTCGTGGATCCCAGCCTGCCGGCGGAATTGCTGCCCCGGGAATGGCCCGGATCGGCCGCCTGGCAGTTGTTCCGGGATTACTACCAACTGCTGGCGGAGGGCGCCATCCGCTTCTTTGAAGAGGTCTTTCGGGCGCCGGCCGACACGCGCTGGAACCGGGTGCAGGCCCGGCTGCAAGCCCTGCAGAACCCCTTCGAGTCCGTCCACGAGCCCGAGGCCGCCTTCCTCCCGGGCGACTAACCGCCCGCCGGGTCGCAGCGCACTTTTCTCTTGACAATAGGATTTCTGCGCCGCAATATATTACATTAATTTCATGTCTGTCGTAAGTTAGTAATATATGACCACAGCTGGAACCATGGCGATCGACAACGCAGTAGCGACCAGAGTCCTGCTTTCGGGGAACGAGGCAATTGCGCGTGGGGCGATGGAGAGCGGCATTCGCGTCGCCACCGGCTATCCGGGCACGCCCAGCACCGAGATTCTGGAAACACTGGCCCACATTGATACGGAAGGCTATGTGGCCTGGTCGCCCAACGAGAAGGTAGCCCTCGACGTTGGGGTGGGCGGCGCGCTGGCAGGATCCCGCACTCTGGTCACGATGAAGCACGTGGGACTTAACGTGGCCGCCGACACTCTGATGAGTGTGGCCTACACCGGCGTGCGGGCGGCGCTGGTCATCGTTTGCGCGGACGATCCCGGTGTGCACAGCTCGCAGAACGAACAGGACAACCGCATCTATGCGCGCTTTGCCGCGATCCCCCTGCTCGAACCCTCCGACAGCCAGGAAGCGAAGGATTTTGTTGGCCAGGCCTGCGCCATCAGCGAGCGTTTCGATACCCCGGTAATTCTGCGCACCACCACCCGGCTTTCCCACTCCAAGGGGATGGTCGAGATGGGCGAGGTTGTTGCGGCCCCGGTCAAAACCTATCAGCGCGATCTTTCCAAGTACGTGCTGGTCCCGAGCAATGCCCGCGTCCGCCACGAGAAGGTTCTCGAACGGCTGGCGCAGCTCGAGGAATTCTCCGAGCAGACGCCGTTGAACCGCTGGGAAAAGGGCGACGCGTCTGTGGGCGTGATCACCAGCGGGGTCTGCTACCAGTACGTGAAGGAAGTCCTGCCGCAAGCCAGCGTGCTCAAGCTGGGATTTACCTACCCGCTCCCCATGCAAACGGTGCGGGAGTTTGCCGCCAGCGTGGAGCGGCTGTTTGTGGTCGAGGAACTGGAGCCGGTGCTCGAGGACCAGTGCAAGGCCGGTGGAATCGCGGTCGAAGGGAAAACGTTCTTCTCGCGCCTGGGAGAACTGACGCCCGAACGGGTGAAGCAGGGCTTTCAGAAGGCGGGCGTGCTGCCGCCGTCAGCGCCGCCAACCGAGGCCAGCAAGCTTCCAATTGCGCAGAACCTGTTTCGTCCGCCAGCTTTGTGTCCAGGCTGTCCGCACACCATCCCCTTCCTGGTGCTGAAGAAAATGAACGCCCTGGTCGTCGGCGACATCGGCTGCTACACCCTGGCCGTGTACGAACCGCTGGCGGCGATGGAGACCACGCTGGCCATGGGCTGCAGCATCGGCATGGCGATTGGCTTGCATAAGGGCGGGGCGACTTCGCGGCCGGTGGTAGCAACCATCGGGGATTCAACTTTCTTTCATTCGGGCATTCCTCCCCTGATTGATGCCGTTCACAACGGCGCCCGGATCACGGTGCTGATCCTCGACAACCACACCACCGCGATGACCGGCGGGCAGGACCACCCGGGCACCGGGCGCAATCTGCGCGGCGAGATCTCCCACACCATCGAGATTGCCAAGCTCTGCAAGGCGCTCGGGGTGGAACAGGTGCAGGTGGTGGACCCCTACGACGTGCCCGCGGTGTTCCGCACGCTGAAGGCGGCGGTGAGTCATGACGGCGTCTCGGTGGTGATCACCAACCGCCCGTGCGTGGTTTCGCCCGCGCCGATTCGCAGCGCACCCTACGAAGTGGCGGCGCCGGCCTGTAACGCCTGCCAGAAATGTATGAACCTGGGCTGCCCGTCCATCACGTGGACCGATGAGATCCACGAAGGCCAGCACAAGGTGACGATTGATCCGGCGACCTGCATCGGATGCGCGGTGTGCGCGCTTTTGTGTCCGACGGAAGCGATTGTGCCCCTGCCGGACGTTTCGGCTGGGCGTTCGCAATGAGAGGAGTCGCGTGGAAAACGGGCAGGTACAAAACGTACTGATCGTGGGCGTGGGCGGACAGGGCGTGCTGACCGCCAGCGAGATCCTGGCCGCGGTCTGCCTGGCCTCCGGCTACGACGTCAAGAAGAGCGAAGTTCACGGCATGGCCAAGCGCGGCGGCGTGGTGTATACCCACGTGCGCTACGGGCGCAAGGTGCTCTCTCCCCTGATCGAGCCCGGCGAATGCGACGTGCTGCTGGCCTTCGAGCCGGCGGAAGCCTTGCGCTGGAGCAAGTACCTGAAACCGGAAGGCACTTTGATCACCAACCTGCGGCAGAGGGTTCCGCCCGCATCGTGCCAGGACCGGCGTCCGCAAGCCGCCGTGTGCTATCCACAGGAGATTCAGCGCTCGCTCCGCCAGCAACTCGGGGATGTGCGCGCGCTCGATGCCGAGTCGCTGGCCACGGAGTTGGGCAATCCCAAAGTCAGTAATACGGTTCTGCTGGGGGTGCTCTCCAATGTCTGCGAGTTTTCCGCGGAAGACTGGACCAACGCGATCGAGCGCAGCGTGAAGCCGCAGGCACGCGAGGTCAACCGGCGGGCTTTTCTGGCGGGGCGAAACCTGCAGTTCCCGGCAGCCGAAGAAAAACCGGCCGCAGCGCCGGCGCAGGAAGCCGCTGCCAGCCGGGCAATCGCTGACATTGAAATTCGCGAGACCTGGTGCAAGGGCTGCGAGATCTGCGTCGTCGTTTGTCCGCAGAATTGCCTGAAGATGAACGACGCCAGGAAGGCAGTCGTGGCCGACGCCAGCAGTTGTATTCGCTGCATGCTCTGCGAGTGGCTTTGTCCCGATCTCGCCGTCAACGTGCACTAGAACCATGACCGCATGATGATTACGGCATCGAAAACGAGTAGCGCCGGCATCTTGCCGGCCGTCCCGAGGGCGTCTCGCCCTCGGCGCGGCGGGCGAGGACGCCCGCCGGACAGCCGCCGGGACGGCGGCGCTACACTCAGTGGTGCAACGGTACAAATCACGCGGTCACGGTACTAGCACCATCACCATGGCAACCGCTACTGCCAATTCGATCGAACTGCTGCAAGGCAACACGGCCTGTGCCAAGGCCGCCCTCGCCGCCGGATGCCGGTTTTTCGCCGGCTATCCCATCAGCCCTTCGTCGGAGATCGCGGAAAAGCTGGCGCGCTTGCTGCCCGAGGCGGGCGGCCGGTTTATCCAGATGGAGGATGAAATCGCTTCTTTGGCGGCCGTGATTGGGGCTTCGTTGGCCGGCAAGAAGGCGATGACCGCCACCAGCGGGCCCGGGTTTTCGCTGATGCAGGAGCACATCGGATACGCCGCGTATGCCGAGGTGCCTTGCGTGATCGTGGACGTGATGCGGGGCGGGCCCAGCACCGGCTTGCCGACCTCGCCGTCCCAGGGCGACGTCATGCAAGCGCGCTGGGGAACGCACGGCGACCATCCCAGCATCGCCCTGGCGGCAGCCTCCCCGAAGGAGTTTTACGAGCTGACGGTGCGCGCCTTCAACCTGGCGGAGCGGCTGCGCACGCCGGTCACGCTGCTGTGTGACGAGGTGGTCGCCCACATGTACGAGAAAGTGGACATGGCGGCGCTCGCCCAACTCCCGATTGAGAACCGCAAGAAGCCCAACGGCGCGCCCGGCAGGCATCTGGCCTACGCTCCCGGCGAGGACGGAGTGCCGGTGATAGCGCCGTTTGGCGACGGCTACCGCTATCACGTGACCGGATTGGCGCACGACGAGCGCGGCTATCCCACGCAGAACCCGGCGGTGATCGCCGCCACGCAGCGGCGCCTGCACGACAAGATCGAGTGGCAGCGGCGGGACATCGTCCAGTTTGAAACCGTGGATTGCAAGGACGCCGAGGTGGTGGTGTTCGCGTACGGCATTGTTTCGGCGGCGGCGCGGCAGGCGCTCCGCCTGGCCCGGGCGCAGGGAATCCGGGCCGGACTGTTTCGCGCGATCACGCTGTGGCCATTCCCCACGGAGGAGATCGCCGCCCTGGCGAAACAGGTGGACCGCATCGTCGTCGCCGAGATGAACCTGGGACAGATGCTCGGGGAAGTGCAGCGAGCCGCAGGCAATGCGAAACGTATCGATACCTGCCTGAAGGCCGACGGAGAGACCATTACCCCGGAGGAAATCCTGGCAGCGCTGAAAGCGGGGAGGGAAACTCATGTTTGATTTCAAGGAATACTTGCGGCTTGACATGTTTCCCCACATCCTTTGTCCCGGGTGCGGACACGGCATCGTGCTGGGCGCGATGTTGCGCGCCATTCATTCGCTGGGCCTCAACAAGGATGAAGTGATGGTGGTTTCCGGCATCGGTTGCTCAAGCCGGCTGTCGGGCTACGTGGACTTCAACACGCTGCACACCACGCACGGGCGGCCGCTGGCGTTCGCCACCGGAATCAAGCTGGCGCGGCCGGAACTGAAGGTAATTGTCATCACCGGCGACGGCGACGCGTTGTCCATCGGTGGCAATCACCTGATTCATGCCGCGCGGCGCAACCTGGCGATGACCTGCCTGCTGCTGAACAATGAGATCTACGGCATGACCGGCGGGCAATCCGCCCCCACGACAACTCCGGGCAAGGTGAGCACGACCAGTCCCAAGGGCCAGACCGAGCGCGCCTTTGACTCCTGCCGGCTGGCCGAGGCGGCCGGCGCCACCTTTGTAGCCCGCGGCATCACCTACGAACCGGTCGCAGTGGAAAAGCTGATTGCGGCGGCGCTTCAGCACAATGGTTTTTCCTTCGTGGAAATTCTCAGTGACTGCCCCGAATTCTTTGGGCGCTTCAATCGCGTCGGCAGTCCGTCGGACATGCTCTTCACCCAAAAGCAGCACACGCTGGACGCAAAGGCGGCAGCCGCCTTGCCGCCGGAGCGGCGCAAGGGCAAACTGCTCACCGGCATCCTGCACCAGGACTCGGCGCCCGAATATCTGGCCACGTTCGATCGGAATTTTGCGGGCGCGGTGCGTCCCGACATGCGGGAGTAGAAAACTATGGAGCGTTACGAGATTCGGCTCAGCGGAGAAGGCGGCCAGGGGCTGGTGTTGGCGGGCGCAATCGTGGCCGAAGCCGTCGGAATCTACGGCGGGAAGCACGTCACCTATACGCAGTCCTACGGGCCCGAGTCGCGCGGCGGCAGTTGCCGTTCCGATGTTGTCGTCAGCGACGAGCCGGTGGATTATCCCATCTGCACGCGGCTCGACCTGCTGCTGGCCCTGACGCAGAAAGCCTGCGATTCCTACAGCCTGCAACTCAAGAAAGATGGGATCCTGATCGTTGACGAGAACCGGGTTTCGGCAATCCCGCCGGGGTCCTTCCGCCTGTGCCGGTTGCCGATCCTGCAAACCGCACGCGTGAAACTGGCGAAGGAAGTCGTGGCCAACATGGTCTGCGTGGGAATCGTGGGCATGCTGTCGGGACTGGCTTCCAATGAGGATCTCCACAAGGCAGTCCTGGCGCGGGTTCCCAAGGGGACGGAGGAAATCAACCGGCGCGCGCTGGAGACGGGATTCGGCTTAGCGAATGCGTGGTTGGAACAGGCGGCGGGCGGCACACCTTGTCGGGTTTCCCTTTAGGCTTTCGATTCCAAGCGAAAGAGGCTGCGGAAAAAATTCGATTTCCGATGCCCCGCCCCTAAAGGGGCATCTGATTTCAAAAAGTTTACGTCATCGCTATAGCGATAACCTGATACGAAGCCCGAGTTTTTCCGCAGCCTGTAAAGGCCGTCGAGAAGGCGCAGTCCGAGAAGGCCGCCGAAGCGCTCCTCTTGTTTTGTTTTCCGGACTTCGCCTCAAAAGCGCGGTTCCCGCTTTTCGCGAAATGCGGCCATTGCCTCCTCATGTTGTTCTGAGGCCAAGGCGGCGGCCTGAGCCTCGATGTATTTTTCGAGAAACTCATCCCAATCCAGGTCGAAAGCCAGGTTCACCAAGCGCTTGGCCTGATGCTGTCCCTCGGACGCGGCATTCAGATAGACCTGGGTGATTTCCGCCACGCGCTTGTCGAAGTCCGCTTGCGGCACCAGGTAGTCGATTAATCCCATGGCATTCGCTTCCTGGGCATCAATGAACTCTCCGGAAAGGATGATGCGCTTGGCGCGCCCCGGGCCGATGAAGCGGGCCAGACGGTAGGTTCCCATGCCGGGGACCAGGCACTCTTTGACGGCGGTGAGAGCGAACTTTGTGCCCTCGGCGACAATCCGGATGTCACTGGCCAGGGCGACCTGCAGTCCGCCGCCGATGCAATAGCCGTGGATGGCGGAGATGACCACCTTATCCATGGTCTCCATGGCCCGCAGACTCCGTTCGTAAACCCGGAACCAGTCCATGGAGAACTCCCGGCGGGAAAGCGCCTTCAGGTCAATGCCGCTGGAAAACGCGCGGCCGCCGCCGCGGATGATCACGATCTTCACCTGCGAATTTCGCTCCAGATCTTCCGCGATGGCCAAAAAATCATGGGCCCATTGCACGTTCATCGCGTTCAAGACATCCGGGCGGTTCAAGGTGACATGAGCGACCGGGCCTTTGACATCACAGCACATGGTTTCGAGTTGCACGTCGCTAACCTCCATAGGTAAGTTGCGCCAGTTCATACACATTGTGCAGCGCTTTCTGGCGGCCTTCTTTCTGCTGCGGTTGTGTCTCCGGCGGTCCCTGGAAGTGCCGCTCGAAAAAGTTCAGTGCCCTTTCCGCCAGCAAAAGGTGACATTCGCGGAACACTCGCCAGGCGGTTGTCCCGGGCCAGCCCGCCGGCAAAAGTTCCGAGGGCAAGCCGGGATCAATGTGCAAAAACTTCCCGTATTCGTGGAGCAGGCGCATCTTGCTGGCGAAGCAGACGCTCTCGTCCGGCGGATGGCCGGAGTTGAAACGGGCTTGAAAACTCTGCCACGCCGGCTCCCAGTGCCGGGTGAACTTCACGTACTGCCTCTGCACGGTTTTCAGGTTCCAGCACTTTTGCACCAATTCGTCGTAAGCCAGAGAATTCACGTGGCGGGCGCGGAACAAATGCACGAAACCGTCTAACTGGTGCTGACCCAGGTGGCGGAGAGTCAATTCGACGACGGGACGCGGACTAATCCAGACCGAAGGCAGAACCGGACCGAAGCCCAACCAGGTCAACTCCCGCCGCAGCCGGTCGCGATGGGGGCGCAGCTTCTCCGGCAGAGAGTAGGTCAGCATCGTCCATTGGCCGTCCCACTTTTCCGCATGGGGAGCAAAAATTCTGGGCGCCGCTTCTTCGACGCGTTCCCGGCCCATTTCTGTCAGGGCATAGAAGCTCTGTTTCTCCCATGGAGTCACTTGCAACCATCCCTGGCTGCACAGCCGGCACAGGGCCGCGCGCATGGCCGTGGTCGTCAGTCCCAGTTCCTCGCCCAGGGCCAGCAGGCTCCGCAAGCGGATGGAGCCGCCGTAGTACTGCACGTAGTCAAGGTAGATTTCGAAGATGGCTCTACGTGCGTTCATGGCTGCGTCCGTGCGCGCGCTGTCACAAGAATCACGAGCTGGCCGGCAACTTTACCACAAATTCTCACCGTAATGACGTTAATAAAAATGACTCTAATAAATGACCTTGACAACAGACGAAAACGATTATAGCATTACGCCCCATCACGCTGGCGTGAAGAAAATGTAATAGATAGAGGGACGGCTACAGCGCGAGTTTCCGTGCGAAGCAGCGGGATCGCGGCCGCTCAGTCCGCCTCTCTTGGTAGGCAAGGCATATATGGAACCGGACTCATAGCATCGTTTCCGGGAGAGGAGCAGGAATGAAACCGCAACTGCGCTCTGATTGCCGTCATTTTTTTTGTGCTGGGATCGTCATCGCCGTTCTCGTCTTCACGGGCGCCGGATACGCCCAACTGACCAGCGCCACGCTGGTGGGCGGGGTGCGGGACCAGGGAGGCGCCATCATCGTGGGCGCCACCGTGACCGTGCGCAACCTCGCCACCAACGAGACCCGCTCCGATGTCACCACTGCCGACGGCCTGTATCGCATCTCCGACCTGACGGCAGCGATCTATGAAGTCCGCGCGGAAAAAGAGGGGTTCAAGACGACCGTCACCAGCAACGTGACTCTGCACGTGGGAGAAACCTCGCGCGTGGATCTGACACTCAGCGTGGGCATGGTAAAAGAAACCGTCGAAGTGGAAGACAGGCCGGTGCTCGTCAATACCGAGGAGGCGGGCACGACGAATGTCGTCGAGGAGAAGCAGGTCGAGGAGCTACCGCTGGTTCGCCGCAACATTTACCAGTTGCCGGTGCTGGAACCGGGCACCGCGCCCGTCCGTATTCTCATGCCCACTTATTACAACAACTCCGTTTACGACATGGGTTTCATCTCGTACGGGAAGAACATTCGCTCCGCCAATTTCATGCTGGACGGCGTGCCCAACAACGATAATGGGCTCGGTGGAATTCCCGCGGTTGCGCCCATCCTCGACGCGGTCCAGGAGTTCCAGGTTTCCACCAACGATTTCCCCCGCGAGTTCGGACGGAATTTCGGGGCGGACATTAACGTGGCCACCAAGTCCGGCACCAACAAGATCCACGGTTCGCTGTGGGAGTTTCACCGCAATGCGGCGGTCAATGCCCGCAATTATTTCGACCTCGCCAACCCTTCCGCGCTTATCCATAACCAGTTCGGATTTACTCTCGGGGGCCCCCTCCGCAAGGACAAAACATTCTGGTTCCTGGCCTACGAAGGCTTCCGCGAAAAACGCGGCAGTACTCGGGACGTTCAGGTGGAAACGCCGCAACTGCGGAGCTATGTGGCCGCCAATTTTCCCAACAGCGTTGCCAACTACTTGTTCCAGAACTTTCCCGGTCCTTCGTACATCCTGCCGGGCACGGGCGTGAACGTGGGCATCCAGCCTGGAAGCGTTCCTGATGTCGGCATCGGAGCCGGCCAAGCCATCAATCACAATACGACCGACCAATACGTGGCGAAAATCGACCATGATTTTCGTGTCAACGACAAAGTTTTCGTGCGTTGGGTAGGAGACTATCCCCGAAGCACCGGCGCCGGCGAACTTACCACCTTCGGCGGTTTAGGACGCATCATGCGCGGCTTCCGGCGTCCGAGCGATGGTTTCATTGGCAACCTGGCGGTTGGATACACTCATCTTTTCAGCCAAAGTGTCTTGAACGACTTCCGCTTCGGCTACCTGCGCAATCGGGCCTATACCGACGCCTTCCCCAGCAACGTCCCCAATTTTTTCCTCAACGACTTGACCCTGGGGTTCGGCTCTGATTTCTTTATCCCGATCAACTTCACCAACAATGCCTTCAACTTCAAAGACAACCTAATCGTCACGCGTGGACGGCACGCGATGAAAATGGGCGTGGAATACAACCACGACCTGGAAACAAGCGTGTTCGATTCGGCCAGCCGCGGTATTTATGTATTCACGGGTTTGTCGGACTTTGTCAATGACTTCCCGGCCGTTTACGAGGCCCAGATTGATCCAAACACCGGACAGTCCATCGTCACCAGCCCCAACCATCAACGCCACTTCCGGCGGCGGGACTTTGCCTGGTTCTTCCAGGATGACTGGAAGGTTCGCAAGAACTTGACCGTCAACGCTGGGCTGCGGTGGGAGTACTTCGGCGTGATCAAAGAAACCAACGGCAAGCAGGCGGGGATGCTTTTGGGGTCGGGTGCCACTATCCAGGAGCAATTGATCAATGCCACTTTTGCGCCGGTGAGTGAGATGTACAAGCCGAATTACAAGAATTTTGCTCCGCTGCTCGGCATGGCATGGGACCCGTTGGGAAACGGGAAGTATTCGGTGCGTGGCGCCTGGGCGATCAACTACGACCGCATCCACAGCGACCTGCTTTCCGAGCCGGCGCGTTTCACTCCCCCATTTTCCGCATACGGCGTCGGGCTGAACCCAGTTTACTTTCCACCTCCAACGTATCCCGTCTGCCCCATGCCGACGTACACGGTGGCGAATGTATTCACCTCTCCGCAAGTACTGCCCGCCGGTTTTGGGGGAGGGCTGGATCCCAGTAACAATTATCTCGGTTGCGGTTTTGGAGGCCTTCTTCTCATTGACCGCAACCTCAAAACACCCTACGTCGAACAGTGGAACCTGAGCGTGCAGCACGAACTGGTGAATAACTGGATGCTGGAGCTGAGTTACGCGGGCAATCAGGGACACAGGCTCGCGTTTACCAATGATCCGAACCGGGTGACCGGGGGATATCAAGGAATGCCGGAAAACCGTCCCAACAACGCCCTCGGGGGAATCGATTACCTGACCACGAGCGGGGCTTCCAACTACAACGGCGGTTCGGTGCAGTTGAAGAAGCAGTTCAGCCACGGCTACCTCCTGCAAACCAGCTATACCTTCGGCAAGGTACTCGACGTCCAGGACGACGCCAATGCCGGCGACTTCATTGGATCGGGGACCGGCTACAACGGCACGATGGATGCTTCGAATCCCCGCCTCGACTATGGACGTTCCAGCTTCGACATCCGCCATCGCCTGACCGCCAACGGGGTCTGGGAAGTCGGCCAGATGTCCAAGCAGGGTCCGGTCGTGCGCGCTCTAGTCGGCGGCTGGCAGATCAACACAATTTTTTCTTACGAATCCGGCCGGCCATTTACGGTTTTCAATTCAGTCGTGGACTATAACGGAGACGGTGGCGGAGCAGCGCAAGCCCCTCCCACCGGCAACGCCTACGATCGTCCCGACGTGACCGCCTTAGGCAACAGTGTGGGTTGCAAATCGCCGCAGGCCTACGTGAATGGTTTGTTTCACCCTGCGGACTTCACACCGCCGCCAACGCCCAGAGATGGGAACTTGGGGCGCAACACATTTTGTGGCCCCAACTATAAGGGTCTGGACCTTTCCCTGGTACGCAACTTCAAAGCGCGGCTCCTGGGAGAGCAAGGCAAAATCCAGTTCCGGGCGGAGGCATTCAACGCGCTCAACCGGGTGAACCTGTACTTGCCGGACGGGGACTTGGGGCTCGCCGGTCTGACTCCGAATCCAGTCTTCTCCACCTTTGGCAAGTCAACCCAGGCCTATTCCCCGCGGGAGCTTCAGTTCGGATTGAAGATCTCCTGGTGATGGAGACGGGGATTGTTTTCGTAGTGGAGCACAAGTTCTATACTCGCAGAATCCGATAGGAGGCACCAATGGCAACTGCAATCAAACCACTCTCCACCTACAACGGTCCGACCCAGCTTCTGATTGATGGCCAATGGCGCGAGGCGATCTCGGGAAAGCGTTTTGAAACCGTGAATCCCGCGACCGGCGAAGTCATCACCACCGTCGCCGAAGCCGACAAGGCTGACGTGGATCTTGCGGTCAAGGCGGCGCGCAAGGCTTTCGAAGAGGGGCCGTGGAGCAGGACGACCGCCACCGACCGGGGCAGAATCCTGTCGAAGCTCGCCGACCTGATCATGGAACATCGCGATGAGCTGGCCGAACTGGAAACGATGGACAACGGCAAGCCCATCTCCGACGCGCGCAATGTTGACGTTCCCCTGGTCGCCGACTGCATCGAATATTACGCTGGCTGGGCCAACAAAGTGCACGGGGAGACCATTCCCGTCCCGGGACCGTTTCTCAATTACACGCTGCGGGAACCGATCGGCGTCGTCGGCCAGATCGTGGCCTGGAACTTCCCCATGCTGCTGGCCGCCTGGAAACTGGGGCCCGCGCTGGCCACCGGAAACACGGTGGTGCTGAAACCCGCGGAACAGACACCTTTAAGCGCGTTGCGATTAGGTGAGCTGTGCCTGGAAGCGGGCATCCCTCCTGGTGTTGTGAACGTGCTGCCGGGATTTGGGCCGACGGCCGGGTCCGCTCTGGTGACCCATCCGGACGTGGACAAGATCGCCTTCACCGGCGAGTACATCACCGGCCAGACCATCATGCGCGAGGCGGCCGGGACGCTAAAGCGGATCTCGTTCGAACTGGGCGGCAAGTCGCCCAACATCATCTTCGCCGACGCGGACCTGGACGCGGCCGTCGCCGGTTCCTTAATGGGTATCTTCTGGAACCAGGGTGAAGTCTGCTGTGCTGGATCGCGCCTGTTCCTGCAGGAGTCGGTGTACGACCAGTTCATGGACAAACTGGTGGGACAGGCCGGCAAGATGAAAGTGGGCGACCCCATGGATCCTTCGACCCAGGTCGGGGCCTTGATTTCCGAGGACCACCTGAACAAGGTGCTGCGCTATATCAACATCGGCAAAGCCGAGGGAGCCACGGTGCGCACGGGAGGCGACCAGCCCACCAAGCGCGGCTACTTCGTCAATCCCACCATCTTTGACGGGGTTAACGACTCCATGAAGATCGCGCGCGAAGAGATCTTTGGGCCGGTGCTTTCGGTCATCCGGTTCAAAGACATGGACGAAGTTGTGCCCCGCGCCAACAACACCTTTTATGGGCTGGCGGCGGCGGTGTGGACGCGTGATGTCGGCAAAGCCCATGCCATGGCTCGCAAGCTCAAAGCGGGAACGGTCTGGGTGAACACCTACAACATGATCAGCAGTCTCTCGCCCTTCGGCGGCTATAAGATGAGCGGATTCGGCCGCGAATTGGGCGTGCACGCGCTCGAGAGTTACACGCAAGTGAAGAGCGTGTGGGTGAGCCTGCCGAACTGAAAAACTACATAGTTTCGCTCAAGGCGGACGATCAACCATGCGACTCCTGGCGATAACACTGACGACTGCCGCTCTCACCGCAATGCTGTGGGCTGAGGGCATCCCCGTAAAGAGCCAACTTGTGCAAGACAAGTGTGGCGGCTGCCATACCCTCGATTCCCAGCAGCGCATGAGCCGCATCTCCTACCAGCGCAAGACACCCGAGGGGTGGGAGGAAACCGTGCGGCGCATGGTGCAGCTGCACAAGGTGAGCCTGACTGCGGCGGAAGCGCGGGCCATCGTGCAGTACCTGGGGGATCAGCAAGGCCTCACCGCTTCGGAGGTGGACAAGATCAGCTATGCCCTGGAGCAACGCGAACTGGAGCAACGCGGAGAGGAGGAGAAGATTCCCAACGAAGCGGTCCGGACGGCCTGCGCGACCTGCCACAGCTACGCCAGGATTGCAGCCCAGCGTCGGACTAAAGAGGAATGGCTGAAGCTGAAAAGCTTCCTGCTGGCCATCATCCCCACCATCGTTTATCAACATCGCTACATGGACTGGATGACTACGTGCGATGAAGCGCTCGCCTACCTGGCCCAGCAGTTCCCGCTGGAAACTCCGGAATGGCAGCGGGAAAAGAACCAGACTGCTCCCGGCGAAGGCGCCTGGGTGGTTCGCGGGTATCAGGCGGGCAAGGGCGATTACGTGGGACAGATCAAGATGAGCGTGGCGGCAGACGGCTCGCGGCAGACTCAGGCGGCTCTGGAGTTTGCCGACGGCACCCACACGACCCGCTCCGGCACCGGACACTGGTATGGAGCGGCTTCCTGGAGAGGCAATGCTCAGTGGCAGGAGGGAGCAAAGGGCCGGGAAATCTATCATCTTTCCGCCGACGGCACGACGTTGCGCGGGCGCTGGCTGGGCGTCGAAAAGCCGGGAATCGCAGGCGAGGAAACTCTCTACCACCGGGACGGGCACGCCCGCCTGGTCGCCGTGTTTCCGAAGGCCGTACAGTCTGGCGCCAAGAACGTCGAGCTGCGCATCTTTGGAGCCGACCTGCCGGCCAGCGTGAAACCGGGCGATCTGAGCCTGGGCGATGGCCTGAAGGTCGAGAAGATCACGGCCGCCACAAGCGATTGGATTACAGTGGAGGCCACGGTTGCGGCGGATGCGAAAAACGGCCGGCGGGTGGTGCAAGTGGGCCCAGCCACAGCCAAGGATTTGCTCTGCGTGTACGACAAGGTGGACTACATTCGCGTGCTACCGGAGCGGACGATGGCGCGAACGGGCGGGATTCACTATTCCAAGCAGTACGTCCAGTTTGAGGCGCACGCGTACAACCGCGGTCCCGATGGCGTTGTCGGCAACGACGACGATCTCGATATAGGCGTCGTCAAGCCAAACTGGGCAATCGAAGAGCTGTACAACGCCTACGACGACAAGGATCGGGAATTTGTCGGCTCCATCGATCAGAACGGATTATTTACCCCCGCGATCGAGGGACCGAATCCGAAACGTTACCGCAGTGGCGAGAACATCGGCGACGTCTATGTGACGGCCGAATACAAACCGGGGAATGACGCCAAAGCGATGAAGGCACGCTCCTACGTGCTGGTGAGCATCCCCAAGATGAGAGACACCCTGATACCGTAACGCGGAGCAAATTTTATATGAAACACTTGAAGCCACTCAATAAGAAAGCCAGAAAGATCGAGGCGGCGGCGCAACAGCAAGCCGACAGCGGCTCCCCGGCGGAGAGCAAGCGCGACGTGCGGGCGCTGCAAGCGCCCCAACTCCCCTTGGGCTGCGCGCTCATCTTCGATCCCGGGTGGGAGGCCGACAGTTCCGGCCAGATGACGGGCCTGTGCCAGCCCATGGAAGCCGATCTCTACGGCTGCTACGACGAGTGCTGGTGGCCGGCCCAGTTGCCGGATCAGTTGACGAGTTTTCTGGAATGGTCGGACAAGTGCGCCTCGGCGGAACGGGACTGGCGCAAGCTGGATCTGGTGCCGACGGACAACAAATGAAAGGCCGGTGGACGGTCATGTTTGGGACTACTCACGTCATTCTTCGCAGCCCGCTGCTTCGGCCCGGTCGTCGCGCGCAACTTGCGATCGCGCTCGGCCTCCTGCTGCTGGCCACGTCCCTGGGCTGGAGTCAGGACCACGAGTACTTTGTTCTCGGCATCCACCCCACCGGGCTGCTCGTCATTGACAGCAGCCGCGACGAAATCGTCGCGCAGATTCCCACCAGGGGCCGTTCGCCGAAAGAGTTGATCCCTTCTCCCGACGGCAAACACGTTTTCCTGACCACCGACGGCCGCGCCAAGATCGAGGTCGTCAACGTACCCGACCGGAAAGTGGAAGACGTGATTGATCTGGCGCAGCCGGGCATCAAGATCAACATTTTCGGCCTGGCGCTGAGCCGCAAGGGAGACCGCCTGTTTGTTCATATTCGTCCGGTCAAGCAACTTCCCGATGAATATGTGGCGATGCCGCCGGAAATCTGGTCCGTGGACCTGAACACGCACGCCAGGAAGAAGATCATGGACGCGCCCGAAAGCGTGGTCAGCCTGTTCGTGCCCGCGGACCCGAACCGCCTGATCGCTTGGGGAAATGACATCTACTTCATTGATCTGGCCGAGCGCCGGGTCGTGGAAACGGTACCCATGCGCACCGGCCTGCCTCCCGATCAGAGCCCTATGGACACCCTCCCCTTCTTTAATCAGTACGAGCAGAGCGGAATCGTGAGCTTGCCCTACTTCGCCACCAATCCGTTTACCCACAAGATGGTGCTCGGCCTGGTCAACATGGACGTGGACACGGGAAAGTTGGACTTCATGGAACTGGGCCCGGCCATTCCTTTGTACTCTTCGGTAGTCTCCCCCGACCGCAAGCGGGCCTACATGGTCATGAACCAGCTGGTGGCAGTGGACCTGACGCAACGCAAGATTGCTGAGGTGCGCGATACAGGAGGGACCACCTACGTCGTCAACCTCACGCGCGACGGCAAGAAAGTCTACCTGCCGTCGTCGGCCGGCCCGTTCGTGGACGTTTACGATGCGCAGAGTTTGAAACTCATACACCGCATCGAGCTTCCCGGCGACCCGAGCTCCAGCCAACTGCGCGCCCTGCCACCGGGAGCCGTGCCCTAGCCGCTTATGGAGTGGGCCATTCACGTTGCAGACGGAAGATCTCTGGAACACTGCGAAGACTTTTTTTCGTGCCCTCCCCGAAGTTCTGAACTTCCGCTGAGCGATTTGCAGGCTGCAGCGGCAAAGGTCGTCCAACGGGCGGCTGGGCCGGTTCGCCCGCAACGTGCCTACTTGGGCAACGAATTTTGCCAGCACCTGATCCCCGCGCGCGAGAGCTTCTCCAAAGTGTGCCGCGAGCTCCGGGAGCGCGGCTTGGCGATCACCTTCCTGACGCCGCCGGTCACCGACGCTGGCCTGGATAAACTCCGGCCTCTTTTTGCCTGGCTCGCCGCTCAGGCCAGCGGCGCGGAAGTGGTATTCAACGACTGGGGCACATTGCAGGTGCTGCACGAAGAGTTTGACGTGTTGCGGCCGGTTCGTGGACGCCTCTTGAATAAAACGATGCGGGATCCGCGCGTCACCCCCTTGTACAACGCACCGGATGCACCGGACGGCATCCGCGCTTCCATGCAGCCGGGAGGACTCGAGATGCCATCGTTGCAGCGCCTGCTGCGCCGCTATGGTGTCGAGACGGTGGAACTGGACATCTTGTTTCAAGACTCTACCGCGGACCTGCGCCGGCTCCCGTTTCAGGTGGCGTTTTACTTCCCCTATGGTTTCGTGACTACGGGACGGCAATGCATGATCGGCGCGCTCCATTTCCAGGAGAGTGAGCGATTTCGGCCCATGCAGCAGTGCCAGCACGAGTGCCGGTCGTACGTTTCGGAGCACCGCTTCGTCGGTACTACCCTGCCCACCGATGGCACAGCGTTTTATCAGCGCGGAAACACTTTTTTCTACTGCCCCGACACCGAGGCGCTCGAGCGTTTCCTGCTGGAAGCGGAAGCCCGGGGAGTAGGCCGGTTGATCTACCAGCCGGACTTGCCCATGTGAGCACACGATGAAAATTCTGGCACCCTTGAATTCGCCGGCGGAAACCGAGATGCTCCTGGCCAACGGGGCGGAGGAGCTTTACTGCGGCCTGGTGCCGGAGGAGTGGGTGGCCCGTTACAGCGGCGCCATCTGGCTGAACCGGCGCAGCCCGGCTGGCGGGAACCTGCGCACCTTTTCGGATCTAGCCCGGGTCGTCGAACAGGCTCACGGCCGTTCGGTGCCCGTGTTTGTGACCTTGAACGCTCAGACCTACACCGCCAGCCAACTGCCACTGGTGCTGGACCTCGCCCGCCGCTATGTCGAGGAAGCCAGGGTGGATGGGCTGATCGTCTCCGATCCGGCCTTGATCCTGGAACTCGCGAACCAGGACTTGCCCTGCGCTTTGCATCTCAGTTCCATCGCCGCGTCGTTGAATGTGGCTGCCGTCCGTTTCTTCCAGTCGCTAGGAGTGCGCCGCGTCATTCTGCCGCGCAGCCTTACGCTGGCAGAGATCGAGCGCATCGCCGGCGAAATCGGCTCTCAGGTCGAACTCGAGGTGTTCATCCTGAACGACGGTTGCATTTTCGAAGAGGGGTTCTGCCTCACGACCCACCACCGTTCCGTGGGCGCATTTTGCGTGGGACTGGCGCGGATGGACTCGCAGTCTTTCAAGCTTTCCGGCGCACCCTGGGCTCCGGGAGAAGAGGAGGAGATAAACACCCTCCTGCAGGATTTTCATCGCCGCATTGACGGGCTCACCAATTACGCCTGCTCGGCCCCGCCGCAGACCGCGCTGCCGCTGGCGCCGTGCGGCCTTTGCGCCATCCCCGCCTTCCATCGTATGGGCATTTCCGCAGTAAAAATTGTCGGCCGCGAAGCGTCCTCCTTGCGCAAGCTGGCCAGTCTGAGGCTGGTCCGGGCGGTCGTGGAGAAGACACGAAATGGGGCGCAGGAAGAAACCATCCAAGCCTATGCGCAGGCCCTTCGCGAGAGTGTTGCGCCGTGCGTCCCGGGAGAAATGTGCTATTACGACGCCGGAGCAACCCACAAACAGAAGCCATCTGCGGGAGAGCGCGGGACGATGGGGATAGCCGCTAGTACTGTGACCGCATGATGATTACGACGCTGAAAAAGAGTAGCGCCGGCATCTTGCCGGCTGTCCCGAGGGCGTCTCGCCCTCGGCGGCGGGCGGGACGCCCGCCAGACAGCCGCCGGGACGGCGGCGCTACGCTCAGGTGTAAAGCGGTACAGATCATGCGGTCACGGTACTAGTACGCCATCGAGCGTCGGACGGCGGCTATGACGTCCGCCGCCTTGGGCAAGAATGCGTCCTCCAGCGGCGGGCTGTAGGGGACGGGACAATCGGGCGCGGTCACGCGCAGCACGGGTGCGTCCAGGTAATCGAAAGCGTCGCACGCGATCTGGGCGGCGAGTTCGCCGGCGAAGCCCGCCGTGCGCGTGTCTTCGTGCAGCAAAATCACGCGGCTGGTTTTGCGGACGCTGGCCAGTACGGCTTCGCTGTCGAGCGGAACCAGGCAGCGCAGGTCAATTACCTCCACATTCACGCCGTCGCCTTCTTGAGCCAGCTTCTCCGCTGCTTCCAAAGCGACATACACCATAGCTCCGTAGGTGATGACGGAAATGTCGGTTCCGGCACGAGCCACGCGGGCCTGACCAAGCGGCACGATGTAGTCATCCGCCGGCACATCCTCTTTGATTCGCCGATACAGCAGTTTGTGCTCAAAGTAGAGAACGGGATCGGGGTCGCGAATCGCCGCCTTGATCAACCCCTTCGCGTCGTAGGCCGTCGCGGGGACTACGACCTTCAGTCCCGGCGTATGGACGAACGCGATCTCCGGGTTGTTGGAATGGAAGGGACCGCCGTGGACACCGCCTCCCGAAGGTCCGCGTATGACGATGGGGACGCCTGCGCCCCAGCGGTAGCGAGCTTTGGCGGCGTAGTTGACGATCAGGTCGTAGCAGGTGGAGATGAAGTCGGCGAACTGCATTTCCACGATCGGTCGCAGGCCCATCATCGCGGCGCCAATCGCGGCTCCCACGAAGGCATTTTCCGCCAGCGGGGTGTCCACGATCCGGTTGGGACCGAAGTGTTCCTGCATGCCGGCTGAGAGCTTGAAGGCGCCACCGTACGCTCCGATGTCTTCGCCCAGCATGAAGACACGGCCATCACGCTCCATTTCCTCCCAGATTCCCTGGCGGATCGCCTCGAGGTAGGTCATCACTGGCATGAGCCCGTCTCCCGCTTTCCTCGCGTCATCTGTGGTGAATGATCTTCTTCTGCGGACGCGTAAACGCCCTCCAGCAGCTCGCCGGGATCCGGATACGGAGATTGCTCGGCGCGGGTCACGGCCGCTTCAACTTCGGCTTGCACTTTGGCGTAGAGCTCGTCAATGCCTCGACGGGATAGCAGCTTGTGATCCAGCAGGTACTTCTCGAACCGCAGAATCGGATCCTTCTTCTTCCACTTTTCCAACAGTTCCTGGGGCACGTATTCGGCTCCGTCGTGGGCCGAGTGCCCGGTCATGCGGAAGGTTTCGCACTCCACGAGCGTTGGGCCCTCTCCCTGTCGCGCCCGCGCGATGGCTTTTCCCGTGGCGGCATAGACGGCCAGGACATCGTTGCCGTCCACGCGTTGGCAGGGAATCCCGTAGCCCTGGGCGCGGTCGGTAATGTGCTCAACCGCCATCTGCCGGCTCACCGGCGTCGAGTATGCGTACTGGTTGTTATTGCAGAGATAGACGATGGGCAGTTTGAAGACGGCCCCGAAGTTCAGGGCCTCATGCCACTCACCCCGGCTGGTCGCCCCGTCCCCGAAATAGCACAGCACGACGTTCGGCTGTTTGCGGTACTGGAAGGAAAAGGCCACCCCGTTGGCCACCGGCACGATGGCGGCCATCGAGCTGATATAAGAAATGATGCCCAGTGGGAGCGCACCCATGTGGGTGTTGCCGTCACGCCCGCGTGTCGGGGCGTCCTTTCGACCCAGGTAATTGGCCACGACCATCCAGGGCGGCAGACCGCGGAGGAGAAAAGCGGCGAGGTCGCGATGGCTGGGGCAGACGACATCGTCCGGCAAGGTCTGAATGGCGCTGCCGGCGGAAATCGCCTCCTGCCCCCGCCCGATGAACACCCCGCCCACGATCTTGCCCTGGCGGTAGAGGTTCTCGATGCGGTGCTCCAGCTCCCGCATGAGCTTCATGGTATGTAGAAGTCGACTGCCCAGTTCGCGAGTTACCGTGGCCATGAGGTTCCCGTGGGATACCACACTACACTTGTCCGGCGTATCCCCAAATTCTTGCCGCTTCGCGCCCGCCTGTCTGCCACTTTTGCGCTGGGCCGGGACTACGAGGGTTTCTCCCAAACCCAGTCGCGATATTGCTTGCGCAACGCAGCCTTGAGCAGCTTTCCCGTGGAAGTGTGCGGGAGTTGCTCGACGAACACAAACGCATCGGGCAACTGCCAGCTGGCAAACTTCGGCGCCAGGAAGGCCCGCAGAGTGGAGGGGTTGAGCTGCGCTCCTTGCCGGGGGACAACGACCGCCAGCGGGCGCTCCTGCCACTTGGGATGGGAAACTGCGATGACCGCGGCCTCCCGTACGTCGGGATGGGCTACGATCGCGTTCTCCAAATCCACGGAGCTGATCCATTCACCGCCAGACTTGATCAAGTCCTTGGTGCGATCCACGATCTTGACGTAGCCTTCCGCGTCAATGTTGGCGACGTCCCCGGTGCGGAGCCAGCCGTCCGAGCTCCAGCGCTCTCCCCCTTGCGGCATGTTGTAGTAACTGGCCGCCACCCAGGGGCCTTTGACCTGCAGTTCGCCTGGGGTGGCGCCGTCCCAGGGCGCAGGATCGTCGCCGGCCATGGTGCGGATTTCCATGAAGGGTGATGGCCGTCCCTGCCGCGCCCGCATCTCGTACCGCCGGTCCTCCGGCCAATCGCGCATGTAAGACTTGAGGTTGCTGGCAGTGACAATCGGGGTGGTTTCGGTCATGCCCCAGCAATGCGTGATCGGAATGCCCTGGCGATCCAATCCTCGCAGCAAACTCTCCGGAACGGCGGATCCGCCCGCCATGCCGCGCATGCCGGGAGCCAGCTTCCAGCGGCCGGGCTGACTTTCCAATGCCTGCAGGATCCCCAGCCAGACCGTCGGCACCGCGGAGGCGAAGGTGACCTGCTCCGACTCGAACAATTCGAGCACGCTTTCCGGGTCGAGATAGCGTCCCGGAAACACCAGCTTGGCTCCGGTCATCACGGCGGTCAGGGGCACGCCGTGGGCATTCACGTGAAACATCGGGGCCAGCGCCATGAGCACGTCCTGCTGGGAAATGCAGCAAACATCGGGAAGAGCAAAGTTCATGGCGTGCAGGACCAGCGCCCGATGGGAATACACCACCCCCTTGGGCGTGCCCGTGGTGCCCGAGGTGTAGCACATGCCCGCCGCCTCGTTCTCGTCCAAGTCGGGATACCGGAAGTCCCCGCTCGCCCGGCGAATGAATTCCTCGTAATCCTCGCAGCTTGGGGGGACCGGAGCCCCGCTCAGCCGGACCACCAGGACGCGCTCCAGCTTTACCTGGCTGGCGAAACTCTCGTAGAGCGGCAGCAGAACGTCGTCCACGATCAGGATGCGGTCTTGCGCGTGGTTCACAATGTAAGCCAGTTCCTGGGGGGCCAAACGAAGGTTCAGCGTGTGCAGAACGCCCCCGGCAGCAGGAACGCCGAGGTAGGCTTCCAGATGGACATGCTGGTTCCACATGAGCGTGGCGACGCGGTCACCGCGCTCGAGGCCGGCTTTCTGCAGCATCTCGGCCAGGGCACGGGCCCGGCGACAGGCTTCGCCGTAACTGGTGCGAAGCACCGATTTCCCGGGAATGCGGGCGACGACTTCGACGGAAGGAAAAAGCTGGCCCACACGCTCCAGCAGGCTGTTCAGGGTAAGCGGATACGGCATCATCGTTCCCAGCATGGACGACTCTCCGGTCCCGCCGCACGATGCTCGCACAACCCGCCGGACGGGCAAACCAGCTTGAATGCATAACTATACCTGTGCCGTTCAGGATTTCGCATGGGAAAACATCTGCTCGTGCACGTGCCCCCGGAATCCGGGGCCCTCACTCGGATCAGGGCAAGGCCCGGCACCGACGGGATAGAGAATCGGTGGTTGCTAGTGGTGCTTCCGCCGAGCACATGGCGCAGAAGATTCATGCCGACGCACGAGCAACAGGGATGCTGCTGAACGCGCTGGTCAGTCTGAATGTGCTCGACAAGAGAGATGGAACTTTGTTCAACACTTGCCCGTCGATGAACGGGTTGCGGCGCCGAGCCAGCGTTGCCAGTAGACACGGCGCGCTTGAGGCCTGACCCGCACGCGGTTGAGATGACGGAACCGGGAAGCCGGCTTACGCCTCACCCGAAGTCTTGGCGTCCTCGAGCCACAGGTTCACGAACCATTCCAGGGGTCAACGACATCAAGACCACAGTCCTCGAAGTCTGCAACATTGCGCGTCGCGAGCTTGGCAGCTCGCACTTGGGCAATGGCCGCTATCTGCGCATCCGCGTGGCGGATCGGTCTGCCGAGCACACGGCGGTGAGCGGCAATCTTAGAAAAAACTCGCGCTGCGTCGCTCTCGAACCCGAAGATGCGGCCGGCCAAATCCTCGGCAAACATAGCTTCCGCCGCTGCCAGCAGCCCGTCGCGACGCTTGCCCTTGGTGAGCAACTCAATTCCATAAAAGATTTCTGCCTCCGTAATTGACGTCGTAAAGAGTTCTGCTGCTGGTTGTCTCGCAACCCATGCCACAACCCGAGGAGAAGGCTTGGGCCTCATGAGCTCTGACAGCACATTTGTGTCGAGGATGATCATTTGCCAAATTCCGGGGCCTGGCGCGTAGCGTCGCGTCGCGGCAACTCAAATTCGAGCCCGCCAAACGCTGCAAATCTTCGGTGAATAGTCTCCGCCAGGTTCCCCTTTACCGGTGAGGAAGCGGTTAGAGCTGAGCGCAAAATCTCCCTGGCCTCCTCCTCCATCGAACGTCCGTGATGGGCAGCACGGACCCTCAACCGGGTCTTGGTTTTCTCGTCAAGTTGTCGAATGGTTAATGTCGCCATGCTGTCAATGCTATCACTGCTAGCCACGGATGCAAAGCGGGCGGCGTAGGCTAACCATGTCCAGGTCCTCCTTAGCGGCATTTTATCCCCGGCGAAATCTCATTCTTCAGCAGATTTCAGAGACGGCGAATTCTTCAAGCAGAAACCGGAATTTCACCAGCAGTCGGTCAATACTCGAACACGACGCCACGCAACGCTGGCGTAGTTCCATGAGTGTGGCGTAATTCCATGCTGCGGCAGTGGAGACCGCCAGTATGGGGAACAGGAAAGCCAAGGCGAACCGTCGTCGCACTTTACGTTGGTTGCCTGACCTGGACCATTCCAGGTCGTATGAAGCCGCGGATTCCGGATGGCTGAGTCCAGAACTGGCTGCTGGCATCAGCCGCGTGAGGGGAGTTCAGCAGCTAGTACCGCGACCGTGTGATCTCTACTACTGAGTCGGCCGATGCGCTATGACTGTAGCGCCGCCGTCCCGGCGGCTGTCCGGCGGGCATCCCCGCCCGCCGCGCCGAGGGCGAGACGCCCTCGGGACAGCCGGCAAGATGCCGGCGCTACAATTTACCAGCCTGCGGTAAGAATCTCGCGGTCACGGTACTAGTATCGCTCTGGAAACTGGCTGAGCCCGGACCAGAGCTCGGCGATGTCAACAGCTCCATTTCACCCAACCAAGCCGCGATTTCGTTCCATCTCGCGACCGATTGGGCTATCATACCTCCCGCTATTCACTGATTCCTCGTGCTGCACGACAAAATGACGAGCCTCCATCTCATCTCATCCGTGCTCTCCGGCGCAATCATGAGGAGTTCCCTGAAGGCCTCGACTATCGCCCACGGCAAAACATACCGCCCATGAGACTCCAGCCCTCGACCCTCTCTACCTCATTGTCAATTGCGCCTCTTCCCCATACCGCGTAGCATCCAACCTGAGTATGGCGACTACTACGGCTACGGCTACGGCTACGGCGAGCCGTCCACCCAAACTGGTGTTTGGGGAAATGTTTAGTTTCGCCTATGACACCTTCTGCGGCAACAAGGTGCGCTTCTCTCTCACCGCCTTGGGAATGGTGATTGGAACTGCGTCTCTGATTCTAGTGGTCACCATTGGAATGACAGGCAAGCAATACGTCTTGAACCAGATTCAATCGATTGGCGCCAACATGATCGATGCTGAATACCAGGGCGGGGCCGAGGACGCGACGCCCGATCGTCTGACGATTGATGACATGTATGCCGTGCTGCAACGCGTATCCGGAGTCGTGGCTGCTTCTCCCGTGGTTCCGCTGGACAACCGGATTCCGATTGGGTATGGCAAGGAGCGCGATCTTCGCGTGCTTGGGGTTCTTCCCGAATACCGCTCCGTGCGCAATCTGGTGGTTGTCTCGGGAAGATTCTTCGATGCGGAGGACGAACAGGCGCGCAACAAAGTCGGTGTGATCCAGCAGAAACTTGCCGAACAACTCTATGGATCCGCGGAGAAGGCAGTAGGGAAAGTCGTCAAGCTGAGCGGACTGCCTTTCACCATCGTTGGAACGTTCCGGGAGCGCGTGGATACTTTCGGGCAGTCGGAAGTCACCGACAACTCCATGGTGATTCCCTACAGCGTAAGCCGATATTTTAACAACACGCCGTATGTCCAGCAGCTCTACTTCTCGGCGGCTGATCCTTCGATGGTGGTTCCGGTGACAGAACAAGTTCGCGAAGTGATCCACTCCCGCCATCGGCCAGAATCGAATTATGTCGTCCAGAATCTCACGGCGTTGCTCAGCGTGGCCGACCGCACGGCAAATGCCTTAACGTTGGTGTTGCTTCTCATTGCGGCCGTGACCCTGCTGGTAGGCGGTATCGGCATCATGAACATCATGTTGGCGACGGTCACTTCGCGAATTCATGAAATTGGCATTCGGAAAGCGATTGGCGCCACGAATGCCGAGATTCGGTTTCAGTTTCTATCGGAGGCAGTTCTGATTTCTCTGATCGGGGGTTTAGGCGGGGTCGTTGTCGGATTGGCGCTGCCCTTCTCGGTTCGCTTCCTTACCGATTACCGCATCCCCATCTCGGGACTCTCTGCGATCGTGGCCATCTTCGTCTCCGCCGTGGTAGGCATTCTGTTCGGAACGGTGCCAGCCGCGCGCGCTGCCAAGATGGACCCGGTGGAGAGTTTACGATACGAGTGAGCCCGGTTGGGCCCGAACGGGCTCCGGCCAAGTCGCGGTCGAGAGTTTGGGCGTACCCGGAAAATCAAGTAACATGCATTTAAGATGTGTATTTCGTGGATGATGATTTCCGACGGAGATGCGGTGTTCATGCGACCGACGAACCACCTCGCCCAGGACAAGGGGCTTGATTTCAAGCAAACGGAAGGTCCCTATCACGCATGAAGTCCTCTGCCGGTCTGCACCTCAAAACCTACCTGTTGATTTTTTTGATGGTGATATTTGGCCCCCTGGGTAACGTGCTGCTTGGCAAGGGGATGAAGCGCATCGGCGCGGTGAGCATGGGAACGCCAGCGGAGGCGCTTGACCTGCTTTCGCGCGTTCTCACGTCAAGCACGATTTGGCTGGGGATTGGGTCGCTCCTTATTTTTTTTGCGGCGAACATGCTGGTGCTCTCGTGGGCGGATTACAGCTACGTGCAACCAGCCTCGTCGGCGGCCTACGGCATGTCTGCCCTGCTGGCCCACTTCCTGCTGCACGAAGTTGTCATGCCCACGCGTTGGCTGGGTGTGCTGGTCATTTGCCTGGGCGTCCTGGTGGTTGGACACACGCCTCCGCGGACCACGGAGCCAAGCTAAATGCTCGTTTTTGTCTTCTATCTGCTAATTATTGGGGCCGGCACCGGAGGCGAGTTATGCGTCTCCCGGGCCATGAAGGCAGTGGGCGAGGTGAAAGATTTTCGTCCCGCTGCGCTGGTGGGAGTGATCATCCGCGCGTTGCGAGTTTCGTGGATGTGGGCCGGTCTCACCCTCATGGGAACTGCGTTCTTCTCCCTGCTGGCGGTGCTATCGCGGGAAAACGTCAGTGTGGTGGTTCCGGTTACAGCTCTGAGCTATAGCGCCGGTGCATTGGGAGGGAAATTCTTTCTTGGCGAACAGGTCACGCCGAGGAGGTGGGCGGGCGTGCTTCTGGTCTGCATCGGCGTCACCCTGGTGGTTATGGGACGCCGGTGATGCGGGCGGAAAGCCATCTGAGTTGTGCATCCTCAGAAAGACCGGTAGGATTGCTTTTCTGCCGAAATAGCCAGAGCTTGCGCCGTGCCTTGGATTCCGCGGAGGCACAAGTTTCCGCGCGCCGATTTGCGGGAGAATTGCAAGCTGATTTCAAGAAAGCGAAAGAGGTGCACGCACTTGTGTGGAATTGTCGGCTTCACCCACAAACGTTGGGTACCTGATTCCGATCGCATTCGGAGCGCCGCGGCCACACTGATTCATCGTGGACCGGACCAGCAAGGTGTGTTCGAGTCCAGCCTCTGCTCGATGGGCGCGACGCGGCTCAAGATTATAGACCTCGGTTCCGGCGACCAACCAATTCTGTCTGAAGATGCCGATGTTGCCATCGTGTTCAACGGCGAAATCTACAACCACCAGGAACTGCGGCGCGAACTGGAAGAACTCGGCCATCGCTTTTACTCGCACTGCGACACGGAAACCGTTCTTCGAGCGTTTCTCGAATGGGATACAGCTTGTTTTGCGCGGTTGCGAGGCATGTTTGCGATCGCGCTCTGGACGAACTCGACCAAGCGGCTCGTGCTGGCACGAGATCGGATGGGGATCAAGCCCCTTTATTTCGCGCGGCGTGGAGACGACTTGTTCTTCGGCTCCGAATTAAAGGCAATTCTGATCCATCCTGAGATTGAGCGGCGATTGAGTTTGGACGGCCTCGATTGCTATCTGTCGCTGAACTATGTGCCCTGCCCCTGGACGCTGGTGGAGGGCATCGAAAAGCTTCCTCCGGGGCAGTGGCTGGAGTGGCGGGATGGTAAGGTTTCTTCCGATTCCTACTGGCGCTTGCCGATCGGAGTCGTCCGCGATTGGACGCTGGAGTCTGCCCGGGAGGAATTAGACGCTCTTCTCCGTCAGTCGATCCACGAGCACCTGCTTTCCGATGTCCCGCTGGGCATGTGGCTGAGCGGAGGCATCGATTCTTCCACGATTTTGCACTACGCGGCGACCGAATGCAGTGCGCCGCTGAAGACTTTTTCGATTTCATTCCAGGGGAGGAGTTTCGACGAAACCGCATACATTCGCGAGGTCGCGCAGCTATACCAAACCGAGCACGAAGAACTGGATCTGAATCCGGAGGTCGACCTGCGGGGTGCGATTGAGGCATTCGCGTATTACTCGGATGAACCGTCCGCGGACGCAGGAGCGCTTCCGGTCTGGTTCCTTTCCAAGCTGAGCAGGACGAAGACCACGGTTAGCCTTAGCGGCGAAGGTGCGGATGAGCTGTTTGGCGGCTATCTCACTCATCGAGCGAATCGCCTGGCTGCGCTCGCCCGGCGATTGCCGCAAAAGGCTCTCCAACTCGGACTCGGCGCATTACAGGTCTGGCCAGTTTCTGACGAGAAAATCAGTTTCGAATACCAACTGAGGCGATTTCTCGAAGGCTCTCTGATGACTCCCGAGCGCGCGCACGTCTACTGGAACGGAACCTTCAGCGAAGCGCAAAAGCGGGCTCTGCTGCGTGCGGAACTCCCCCCCGCTCTCAACTGTGTTCTGGGCGATCTGCGCGATCGGTCTGGGGCGAGCGACGATCTGGCGCCGTATTTGTGGTTCGATCAGAGATATTTTCTTCCCGACGATATTCTGAACAAGGCGGATCGCATGAGCATGGCGCATTCGCTGGAAGTGCGGCCGCCGTTCCTCGATCACCGGATCGTTGAATTCGCCGCCTCCCTGCCCGCGTCTCTGAAGATTCGTGGTTCGAGGCAGAAGGTTGTTCTGAAGGAATTGATGCGCGACAAGCTTCCACCTTCGGTTCTTCGACGGAAGAAGATCGGATTCGACATCCCGGCGCATGATTGGCTTCGGGGCTGTCTGCGCTCGCTGATGATGGAGGTTTTGCTGGACGGTGCGTCCGACCACGCGAAATTATTCCGGCGGGATGTGATCGAGACTTATATTCGCCAACACCTGGAGAGACAAGTCAATGTTGGATATCACTTATGGGGCCTGATGGTGCTCTTTCTGTGGATGAAAAAATGGGGGATTCAGGCCGCGGCCTCGCGGGAGACGAGCGTTTGGATACAGGAAACAACTGGTACCTATATCTAGGCGTTCTGCTAGTCGCGGGGGCCATCTACCTGGGTTGCAGTGTTTCTCCTCCGTCCCTCATGGACGATGTGGACGCCGTACAGGCACAGATCGCGCGTAACATGCTGACCTCGGGCGATTGGGTGACGGCGCGGTTGGATGGCGTGGTGTATCTGGAAAAGGCTCCCCTGGTGTACTGGGCCATGGCGGCGAGCTACGAGATTTTCGGTGCGCACGACTGGGTAGCGCGCATTCCGATTGCCTTGTCGGCCATTGCCCTCTGCTGGTTGACGATGGCTTTCGGCGCTTGGGCATTCGGTAAGCGAGCCGGATTCTACGCAGGTCTATGCATGGCCACATGTATCGGGCTGTTTTTGTTCACCCGGATTTTGATCCCTGATGTCATGCTCACCTTCACGGTCGCCCTTGCCATGTGGGCGTTTCTTCGCACCCTGGACGAAGAGGAGCCCCATCCGCGATTTTGGGCTTTCGTGCTGGCCGTGAATCTCGGGTTGGGTCTCCTGCTCAAGAGCTTGATCGGAGTCCTGTTTCCACTCGCGGCTGGTTTAATCTATCTTTGGGTCACCCGTCAGATCTTTTCCGCCACCGCCTGGCGGCGGTTGCATCCCTTCAGCGGATTGCTGATCATCCTGCTCATCGCCGCGCCCTGGCACATTCTGGCCATGTTGCGCAATCCACCCTACCTCGCCTTCACCCTTCACAGTGGGCCGGGGGAATATCACGGTTTTTTTTGGTTTTTTTTCATCAATGAGCAATTACTTCGTTTTCTGAATCTGCGCTATCCGCGAGACTACAACACCGTGCCGCGCCTTTACTTCTGGTTGTTGCACCTGGTGTGGCTGTTTCCCTGGAGTGTGTATTTTCCCGCCGTTGCCAAGCTCTCGTTCAAGCCCAACCCCAACGATCGTGCCGGGCGAACCCGCCTTCTGGCGCTCTGTTGGGCGGGATTTGTGCTGATCTTCTTCACCTTCTCCACCACGCAGGAATATTATTCGATGCCTTGCTATGCCGCGCTGGCGCTGCTTTTGGGTTCGGCGATGGCGATGGAGAGCGATTGGATACGGCGTGGCACGCGAGTGCTTTCGGTGATTGCGGCGTGCCTTGGGCTGGTAACGGCAACTCTCTTTTTTCTCACCCGTAACGTCCCCGCACCGGGAGACATTTCGCAGGCACTGAGCCAACATCCCGGCGCTTATACGCTGTCCTTGGGGCACATGCAGGATCTCACTCTGGGGTCGTTTGCCTACCTTCGGGTGCCTCTGCTGGTGGCTGCCATTGCCTTCTGCATGGGTGCGTTCGCAACCTGGGAATGGGCTGGCCAGCGCGCATTTGTGGCCACCGCGCTGATGATGATACTGTTCTTCCACGCCGCCCGACTTGCCCTGGCCGTCTTCGATCCCTATCTGTCGTCGCGGCCGCTGGCGGAGGCAATCCTGAAATCGCCGGAAGGAACGCTGATTGTGGACCACCACTACTACACATTTTCTTCCGTGTTCTTTTATACGAACCGCACCGCCTTACTCCTGAATGGACGCAGGATTAATCTCGAGTACGGTGGCTATGCTCCTGGCGTTCCCGATGTATTTATCGACGATTTGCAGTTTAAGAATCTCTGGCTTAAGCCGGAGCGCTGTTATATCGTGGCGAGCCAGAACGCGGTTGCTCGACTGGAATCCTTGGTAGGAAATGAGCACCTTAGTCTGGTGGCGCAGAGTGGCGGGAAGATCGTTCTTACGAATCAACCCATCGCAGATCGAGATCAGCTGCTGCGATGACGACGCTCAGAGATTGGCCGCCGAAACGAAAGGATCTCGGTTCCGCGCAGAAATGCCCCGACGAGGGCGGAGGGTCAAAGATGCGTTCGCCAGCTTACTACTTAACGCGCGTGTGGGCGGGCAGCCAAGTGTCAACCAGACTCCTGCCTGCGGCCGTGCAGCCGTTATCCGCCCACGTCAAGCTAACGGAAAATTGCCAGGCTAAATGCATCAGTTGTGATTATTGGAAATCACGGTGGCACGATCAGATCGACACTGATCGCGCAGTGAAACTCGTGAACGAGATTGGCGCGGCAGGCATTCGGTCGATGCGCTTCACGGGAGGAGAACCCCTGCTTCGGAAGGACCTGTTCCAAATTCTGCGGAAGGCGGACAGCTCGGGGCTCAAGCGCATTATCGTCCAAACCAATGGGCTGCTCCTTAAGAAACTTCACGAGGAGATTAATGCCTCCCCGATTACAAATATCTCTGTTTCCATAGATGGCCTGAAGGAGTCAAATGACCACATCCGCGGCATCCGCGGATATTTTGATCTCGCCATGGAAGGCATCCAGATGCTCCGCAATAAGAAGGTTGCGATCTCCGTGACCCTGAATCGGATTTCCGCCGGAGAGCTGGAAGAACTCGCAGAGGTGGCTCACGGTGTGGGAGCTGAGATTGAATCCAATATTCTGAGTCGAGACCTCTACTTCCTCAAGGGCGCCGACATCGGCACCATGTGGCCAGAACCAAGCGATGTGGACAAAATAGCCAAGTTCCTGCGCGACGTCCTGCGGCGTCCTGCTTACGAGGTCGATTACGTAACGCGCTATTACAACAATAGTAAGACGCTTGAAGAGCCCCCTTGTGTTCTCGGGTTCCTTCAAGTTTTCGTGATCTCGAACGGCGACGTTCTGACCGGGTGTTATCCACTAAAACCAGTCGGGAATATTCTCCGGGAGAGCTTGGAGAACATCCTGGCGTCTGAGGCGTATTCCCGCCAAGCAGCGGCCATGGTCCGCCGGGAGTGCCCAGGTTGCACCTGCGGGGTGGAAAGCTCCCTGGCGACGAAGCATGCTGTTTCCAGTGCGTTTTTCGAGGTCAGCCGCCTGAAGCGGCCACGACTTAGCAGCGACGGGCCTGGTGCCATGGCGCAGCCCGAAGATGTAGAGAGCGCGTAGATTTTGGATGTCGAGGAACGTGTGCCGCAGTTGCCGGCACAATCAATTTCCGAGGAGGCCACATGAGGGTTGCGGTGCTGGGAGGCGATGGCTACTGTGGTTGGGCAACCGCTTTATATCTGTCAAGGAAAGGACATTCGGTTGCGATTGTCGACAACTTTGCGCGCCGGCAATGGGACCACGAACTTGGTGTGCAAACCCTGACGCCGATCCGTCCGCTTTCGGATCGCCTGAGCGTTTGGCAGGATCTCACCGGGGAGACCATCGAGCTCTTTGTCGGCGATGTAACAGAGTACGACTTTCTCTCTTCCGTCATCCAGGACTTCGAACCGGAGGCAGTGGTCCATTTTGCCGAGCAGCGCGCCGCCCCCTATTCCATGATCGACCGCAAACATGCGGTTTTCACGCAGGTGAACAATGTCGTGGGGACGCTCAATCTGCTATTCGCGCTGCGCGAGTTTCAGCCCGATTGTCACCTCATCAAACTCGGCACCATGGGTGAATATGGCACACCCAATATCGATATTGAAGAAGGCTACATCACCATCGAGCACAATGGGCGACGAGACACCTTACCGTACCCCAAGCAAGCCGGCTCCTTTTACCATCTTTCGAAGGTGCACGACAGTCACAACATCATGTTCACCTGCAAGACGTGGGGACTGCGCGCCACCGACCTCAACCAGGGCGTGGTGTACGGAACCATGACCGATGAAGTGGCCCTGGGCGAAGCGCTCATCAATCGCTTCGACTACGATGAAGTTTTTGGCACCGTGCTCAATCGTTTCTGCGTTCAGGCGGCCATTGGACACCCACTCACGGTGTACGGCAAGGGGGGCCAAACCCGCGGATTTCTGGATATTCGCGACACGGTGCGGTGCGTCGAGATCGCGTGTTTGAATCCGGCAGCCCGAGGAGAGTGCCGGGTCTTCAACCAATTCACCGAACAGTTTTCAGTTTTGGACTTGGCAAGAATGGTCCAAACCGCCGGGAAAGAGCTGGGCCTGACAGTCGAAATCGATCACCTCCCCGATCCGCGAGTGGAGGCAGAGGAGCACTATTACAATGCGAAACACTCGAAGCTGATTGAACTTGGGTTGGAACCGCATTTACTTTCTGATTCCCTGTTGGATTCGCTGATGAATGTTGCATTGAAATATCGCGACCGGATCGATGCCGCCGTGATGCTACCGCGGATCAACTGGCGTCAGACCCATAACCGCACTGCGCGCAGACCAGCCCGAGAACCGGTGGGCGTGTCTGTCGGAGAAAAATAACGGAAATCGCCGTACTACGGACGGCGTACGCAGCGAGTTGCGTAACCAGCCGGAGTTCTGAGAGTAAACCGTCCCTCAGCACTCCGGCTACAGCGTTTCCCGATTGCTGCAGAGGAAACCTGCGACCGATTCTCCCTCCGTAGAGACGGGGCTTGCCCCGTCTCACTAACCCGCCAAGGAAGACGCGGCAAGCCGCGTCTCTACTGTAAGGCGGGAATTGCTCTAGTCTTGATTTGGAGTCACGGGCACGAGCCTGCCATCGCGGATGTAGTATTCGCCATCCCGCCAGCGGATGCTGTTGCGCGCAAAACTGATCAGCCAAACCAGGAAAGCCATGGCGTCCCACACCGGAATCAATCCCAATTTCTTCCAAACCGCGTTCTGCTTTAACCCCCAAACGCCAATCAGGCAAGTCATCGCACATCGCAGCACAAGGTACGTGCCGAGATAACCAAGCGCAACTCGCGCTGAAGGGTGGATGGCAATCGCTGCCAAGGACCAGGGCAATCCCTGAGTGAGAAGGAGGCCGAGGTGTCCCCAGGGCCGCATGTGGCGCATGACCACGATCCAGCGCAGGCGTTTGTGGAGAAGGTCGCGCATCGACCCATAATCTGCGACCGTCGAAATGGCGTAGGGCAAAAGTTCGACTTCGTAGCCCTGTTCGGCGATGAGTCGGCCCACCAGCAGATCATCGGCAGGGCGGTTTTCAATCGCTTCATAGCCACCGAATCCGGCTAATCGCGTGCGCGTGGTGGCAATGGTCGGCCCCAACGCAAACTTCACTCCGTCAAGCTGACGGGCGACCAGGATGCCGGCATAGAAGTCGGAAAACATACCGATCGTCTGGAGATTTTCGGCGAGTGTTTTCTCTTTGATGGGCACGTAAAAACAGGTCACAGCTCCCACCTTGGGGTCGGCCAAAGGCGCAACCACCGTGCGCAGGTAGTCGGGCTGCACCCGGACGTCACTATCGCTAATGACCACAACTTCGTGCTCAGCTTCGCTGACAAGGCGGGCCAACTTGACCACTTTGTCGTTAGATCCTCCTCCGCCGGAGCCGAAGAGCACCCGAATACGGCGTTCCGGAAAATCACGCGTTAGCTTCTGCAGTATGGGAACAACCGGGTCATCCTCGTCGCCGATGCAGAAAAGCAGCTCGTAGTCGGGATAGTCTTGCCGGCAGAAGCTGGCGTAGTTTTCATAGGCGTCGGGATCAAGCCCGCGAATCGGTTTTAGATTGCTTACCGGCGGAGTAAAAGTGTGATCGGATGCGTTTCGACGCGCGGTGCGGCGAAAGAATTGCCAAGAGCTGAACAGGGCAATCAAATAATAGACAAAGGGGATGGCAGCGACGGCAAGAACCACCTGGCGGATGCTGAAAATCATCGAGTCCCTCGCACACCGAAGACGAACAACCTTGCCGAGATGATGGTTGTGCCCTCGCAGTATACGAGCCCCACAAGTAAAAACCGCCCAGTGGCTCTGTTTTTCACAAGAATCGCCCGCCTGGAGATCTTAGAACTCTCAACCTCCAGCAGATCAGGAATTCGTTTCGCGCTTCGGGCTTTGACGACAGCAGATTTTTGATCGGATATTCCTTCCTGGGCATCGACATAAGGGTCGGGACGTGAGTTGGACTCTGCGGTTACTTAAAAGAGTTGTGCCGGACGTTGTCCAATTGAGCTCACTTCGTTATCATAGTTTACAGCGGCTTGGTTTGCACTCAGATGACGTTCCGTTCATCTTCTTGGTCTTGCCCCCTTCCGAGAGTGCGGCAAATGACGAATTCGTAATGTTGAAGAAAGATACTTGTTAGCCCAGAGGAAGACGATCGTAAAATTGAGATGTTGCTTTCTTGCCATTCGCATGCGAATGAAAATTGCCAGTATTGCACAACGATCACCGTCGGCCCTGTTCCGGACAACGGCCGCAGGCGTGTTCCTGCTATGGATGGCAATATGTGGCGTCACCGGCTCTTCTAGAGCTGCCGATATCCGTACCTGGGTTATCCACCTCTCGGTGATTGACGAAAAGAACCTGCCGCTGCCCAATGCGACGGTTGAGGTTCGGTTAAGCGAGAAGCTCGCAAGTACCTCCAGCACAGATGCCACAGGAAAGGTGACCCTCACGGTCAACCTCCCGGGGACGTATGCGCTGAACATTCAAAAGAAAGGCTACCTGCCCACCGCGACCACTTTGGAAGTTAGCGAAGGGAATGCTGCCCAGGATATCGATATCGACGTTGTGCTGAGCACCGTGGCGTTGAGTCGGCAGAGTGTGGAAGTGAAAGGCGAAGCGTCCAATCCGATAACCGAAACCTCAAGCGGCCCTGCAACCTTGGCTCCGACGAAAGCCAAGGACACTCCCTTACGCCCAGCTACATTGGTGGATGCTCTGCCGCTGATACCTGGAATCGTGCGCGCCCCGGACGGGAGCGTACGAATCGCGGGTTTCGGCGAAGACCATAGCGCGCTGCTGGTCAATTCGGTGGATGTGACCGATCCCGCTACCGGGGCCTTTGGACTCAGTGTCCCGATCGACAGCGTGCAGACCATCGAAGTGTCGGAGATGCCATACCTCGCAGAGTATGGGCGCTTCACCGCGGGTGTAGTCGCGGCGGATACGCGACGTGGAGGCGAGACGTGGGGCTACAGCTTGAATGACCCGTTTCCCGACTTTTTCATCAGAAGCGGGCACCTGGACGGCGTCAGGGACGCTGCTCCTCGATTCAATCTCAGTGGTCCCATTGTCGCCAACCGCCTGTACTTTCTGGAAGGCGCCGAATACCTGCTCGACAAGCAGGAGGTTCGCACCCTGCCGTTTGCCCAGAGTCTGAGCACCTCGACGGCGTTCAACTCCTTCACGCAAATCGATGCCATCGTTTCTGACAACCAAACCCTGACCGGGAGCTTCCATTACGCTCCGCATTCGCTGCAGTATGCGGGACTGGATTACTTCAATCCGCAACCGGTAACGCCAAACGCGGATTTTCACGAGACTACCGGCACGCTCACCGACCGGCTGGCCATCGGCGGCGGGCTCTTGCAAAGCACAGTGTCAAGCAGAGTGGTCAGCAGTGGCATAACGGCACAGGGAACAGCCGACATGGTGCTGACCCCGACGGGAAACCTGGGCAACTACTTCAGCCAGGAATCGCGCAGTGCCAATCGTTTTGAATGGATTGAAGAATGGACCCCGCGCACGTTTCACTTCGCCGGGCAGCACACGCTCAAGTTTGGATCGGTGCTCGGCCATAGCGAGAATGTGGGCCACTTTAACGCTCGTCCGGTTCTGATTAATGATGCCGGCGGCCATCTCCTGCAGCAGATCGACTTCTCCGGAGCGGGAGCGTTCGATCTGGCCGACACCGAGCCGGCTGCGTTTGCCCAGGACCACTGGGTGCTAAATTCTCATCTGGCAATTGACGCCGGTCTCCGTCTCGAATCTCAGACGATTACCTATACCACCCGCGCTGCCCCACGCGCTGGTTTCGCGTGGACTCCCGATGTAGGGAAAACGGTGGTTCGCGGCGGCATCGGCGTCTTTTATGATTCCGTCCCGCTCGATGTTTATGCATTCAGCAGCTATCCCAAGCAGACGATCACCACTTACAATTCGTCCGGCGTCCCCGTGGGGCCTCCGGTCGAATACATCAACCTCACCGCGCAGGCGGCGCAATCGGCCTTTCCGTTTATCGACAGTGCTCAGAAGAACGGTAACTTCGCTCCCTACAGCGTGGCATGGAACGTGGCGTTCGAACGCTCCGTGAATCGCTTTCTGCTGCTTCGGGTGAAATACCTTCAGAGCCACGAACAGGGCATGATAACGCTCCAGCCGGAAGTCATCCAGAATCAGAATGCGTTTGTACTCGGGGCATCCGGCTCGGCGCACACGCGGCAAGCCGAGTTTACGGCGCGGATTGGAGCGGCTTCCAATCGCCAGTTTTTCTTTTCCTACGTTCGGCAATATGCCCGTGGCGACATCAGCGATGCCAACTCCTACCTGGGGAATTACCCTTTTCCTGTCGTGCGCGACAGCCTCATAGCAAGTTTGCCCAGTGAAATTCCCAATCGGTTTCTGCTGTGGGGCTCGTATGCTTTTCCACGAAAGATCATGGTGTCTCCACATGCGGAGTTTCGTAACGGGTTTCCCTACCAGCCGACCGACGTGTTCCAGCAGTACGTAGCTGCAACCAGCGGTCCGCAATATCGTTTCCCAAAATACTTCTCTCTCGACCTGCGGGTTTCGAAAGATATCCAGGTGGACCCGAAACACGCAGTGCGCCTCTCGGGTACAGTCCGTAATCTGACCAACCACTTCAATCCGCTCGAAGTGCACTCGAACATGGCCGATCCGCAGCATGGCGATTTCTTTGGGAACATCGGTCGGCGATTTGTGCTCGACTTCGATGTTCTCTTCTGATTGTGGCAATGAGGCCATCGCGCCCCTTTCCCAGGAATCAGCCGTTCGAATCACTTCTCTTACCGAAGGAAAGAAGGAAGCGTGAGGATAGCTTTCTGGCGGGAGAATACAGCGAATGAAGCAACAACCGAAAGCTCCGGTTCCATGTCCTTCTGTTCGGAGCGTTGGAACTTGACTTGAGCGAAAAGCAGATGCCCCAAGTTGTTGGATTTATTAGGAGCCGTCAGCATCAAGAGAGCTTTCAGAAGGGATGCGCGTGCGCCCAAGGCAGGTGCGCTACCAGGCTGCGCTACGCCCCGACTGTTCTTCGATCATACGAGATTCGACTATCAATGATCGCATACGGCTGACCTTATGCGGGTGACATTCGCGACACTACCAAAAGGTGTACTGCCCTGGCAGGCCGCGTTCGGGCTATAATTTTGTTTTGCAACTCATGCCCAGTTCACGCTACGCGTTGGTGACGTACGTCCGCAATTCGGTTGGCGAGTTTGTCGAACAACTGCGCCGGGAACTCCACCCGACTACGCCTCACATGGCGGCCCATCTCACCATTCTTCCTCCGCAGGAGCTGACGGGAACCGAAGCGGCCGCGCTGGAATTTCTGGAAGAGGCTTGTGGCCGCGTCGTCCCCTTCAGCGTCGAGCTGGGAGACGTGGAGACATTTCTGCCTACGACTCCGACGGTGTTCATCGAGGTCAAGCAGGCGGCTTATCGCATGGGTGAACTGCACGATCAACTGAGTGGGAAGGGGCTGTGCGGCGAGGAGAGTTGGCCCTACATTCCGCATCTCACGATTTTGAAAACGGAAACGGATGAGCAGGCGCGCGCGGCGTGCGTGGTCGCGCGGGAGCGCTGGGCGCAATTTCCGGGAAAGCGCCAGGTCCATGTGGAGGAGTTGATGTTTGTCCGCGAGAATGGCGGTTTCTGGCAGGATGTAGCGTCGCTGCCGTTGGGACGCGGCCAATTGTCGTCCAAGTTCTAGTCCGGGACTAGGTCCGGGACAAACCCGCAATGAAGTCCGCAATAACCCCTGAAAACCCGCAACTAGCGGCCAGTTCCGCTGATCGGCGGGACATGTACTTTCTACCCGTTGCCAAGCCCATTGGCCGGATTACCATAGATTCAACGGGCTGCAGACCAAGCGCCGGATCCCAGGCTGCGGGTTTGATCGGAAGAGAGCATATGCAAATTGGGGTTTATGGATCCGGCTACCTCGCCACTGTCATCTCCGCCTGTCTCGCCGATTTCGGCACGCCGGTTTGCTGCTGTCATGCCGACGGCACGCGCCTCATGGATGTGGCCAAAGGCAACATACCTTTTTTCGAAAAAAATCTTCAGGAAGTGATTCGCCGCAACGTGCGTTCGGGACGCCTGATCTATTCGGCCGACCCGGAAGAATTGGCGCGCCGGACACAGGTGATTTTTCTCGCCGAAGATTCGGCCCAGGGACTGGAAGAACTCATACTCCGCCTGGCGGGCGCGGCGGGCCGCTTCCAGGTGCTGTCGATCGTCACGCCGGTTCGGGTGGGTTCGACCACAACCATTGAAAAGATGCTGAAGGAGAAAGGGCTGAAGAGCCTGCTGGTGTGCCAGCCGATGTTCTTCACCAATGGATGCGCGGTCGAAGACTTCAACTGGCCCGACCGGATCATTCTCGGGACGCCTTCGAGCGAAGCCGTCTCTTCACTGAAACAGATTTTTCATCCACTGGTGATGCGCGGGGTTCCGGTGCTGGTCACCAATTACGAAACGGCGGAGTTGGCGCGCGAAGCGACCACGGCATTCGTGGCCACCAAGATTTCGTTCATTAACGAAATTGCGAGCCTGTGCGAACACGTCAACGCCGATGCCGTCAGCCTGTCACTCGCCCTGGGGCTGGACAAGAAAATCGCGCCGCGCTGCCTGCAACCAGGCGCCGGCATGGGTGGAATTTTTGCCGAGAGTGACATGGAATCGATCACCGGGCTGGCGCGCGAAAACCGTGTCGACCTGAAAGTGTTGAATGCCGCCCGCGAGGTAAATCTGGATCTGGCGAACCGGCTAATGCAGAAAGTGGCGGCTGCGATCGATACCGTGCAGAACAAAGACGTTGGCATTCTGGGGCTGGCGTTCAAGCCCCACACCAACTCCGTTGCGGGATCGGCTTCGCTGCAACTGGCGCAGAACTTGCTGGCCGGGGGCGCGCGCGTGCGGGCTTACGATCCGGTGGCGATTCCCGACGCGCGGCTGCAACTGAACGGCATGGTGAAGTACTGCGAATCCGCCTACGGAGTCGCCGAAGGAGTCGATGCTCTGATTGTCGCCACCGGCTGGCCTGAGTTCCGGACGCTGGATTTCGCCCGGATCCGCCACCTGGTGAAACGGCCCATCATCATCGACACCAAGAATCTGCTCGACTCGTCGCGCCTGCGCGCCATGGGATTCCACTACATGGGCGTGGGCCGACCGTAGCGGAGATAATCGTGTGCGGACGGGCGCCCTCGCCCGTCCAGCCGAGCGAAGCTCGGCAGTCTCCTGCGCTTACAATCAACTCTGGATTCGTCGTAGCGAGCGCCGCACTCCCGCCGCAATTGCTATAATCGTACTCTGCGGTGGGAGTAGCTCAACTGGTAGAGCATCGGACTGTGGCTCCGACGGTTGCGGGTTCAATTCCCGTCTCCCACCCCAAATCCACAAGACTTAGTTCGCCCTCAGAACTTGACTTCACAAAGTCATTTACGAGACGCTTCCCGTCGTTGGATCGTGTACTGGTCGCTCTCAGGGCATAGCCCGTCCAAAGCCTCCCCTCGCATTTCGCCAGTTGCCGTTGTGAAACTCACGAATGAACCGCAGGTTACGCAGGTGTTGTGATAACCCCAATGCCCGCGCCACCAATCATCTGAATTGATCGTGTGGCCAAGATTGGACAAGCGTTCGTTCACATTATCCAATGCCTTCGACGCCTGTCGAAGGACTAAGCGCGTGCGTTCAGCTTCTTGCTCCGGATCGGCCCCGACCTCACTGGTCTCGGCAAGGATGGCTTCATCCGATAGCCCAAGCGCGGAATCGGCCAACTGGTTCATGAGTCTCTCCAGACGCTCATCGTGATTTTTCTTATCTGCCATGTTTCCCACCCTTGCCCCCGCCGTTTCTTCCTCCCAGCAGTTTCACGCGCATTCGCTTCACCGCAGCCGCGTATTTTTTTTCGCCAAGACCATATCTCGGCATAATTTCACTCTTCTCCAGGCCGTCCAGCAATCCCTGAAGGACTTGGGTCGCTTCGGGGTCGTCCTTGAACATCGTGAGGACCCGGTCCTCCTCGTCCTTTTCGATCAGACACTGGTCAGCTGCCATGTGCCCTGAAGCCACATCGTAAAGCGGCGATTGTTCTTGTCCCTCAGCATCGTGTATAGGGACTTCCGATACCAGGTAGGCTTCCTTCTCCTTGAACTGCCGCTTCCAGCAGTTAGAAATGCTCCGCATGGCCCCCGTGAGGTGCATCACGATATTGACATCTTTGTTCCAGTGTCTGCCCCTCTGGGTGTCCTCCGCTCCTATCAATGTCCGCAGCACGGCCTGCTGAAGCAGGTCTTCCCAAGTCCTGCCACGTGCGGCCCGCCCGAGACCCCGGACCCGGAAGTCGGCAGATTGCTGGAGTCGCAGCACCTCTGAAGAGGTTAGCGCTTCGATAGCTCGATCAACCTCGATTTTCTCCAGCAAACTGCGCAACTGAAAATTGCTGATGTCGATCAGAAGGGGGATGTGCATCAACTCCGGCGGTCGCGGCACTTCTCCCGCATTCCGGTAGTCCAATGCTGCAATGATCATCCCTTGCGAGGGATTAATCTCGCGGATCGCTATGGCAAGCGCAGTCCCATGTGTCTGTAGTGGTGCACAATGGTCGATCACGACCCCGTATTTTGGCGGTACGCAATAGTCGATAAGCACCACATTGAACGGGGCGCAATCACGGTACAAACGGAGCCCCTCCTCGCTATTCGCAGCGGTACGTACCGCATACCCCTCGTGCTTCAAGGACGTTCTCAAGAAACTCAACAAGGATTCGTCATTTTCGACCAGCAACGCCGATTTGGGGGAGGCATTTATGCTCCTCGGCGGCGGTAAAGGGGGTTCAGGAGGTTCAGGGTAAGGGAGCAAGTGCGCCATTGTTTCTTCTCCACTCTAAGAAAGCTCTAATTAACCATTGCACCCGGCGCGGCTTGATTTGCTGACTTTTGTGGGTCGAAGCGGTACTTCGGTAATCAATGGTGGGGAAGCTGTATCTTCAGTCCGTTGCCGGGGGTAGCTTGACGACAGGTTGCCGAGGTAATCGCTGGAGAGTGCTTAGTTCTGGAGATGCATGTTATGGTTCTTCGATTCGCGTGTTCCGCCATCAGTGGCACCCGCCTTTGGGCTTAAGGACGTTACGGAATCGATTTCCGAGCGCCTCCACCAACGCATGTTTATCTTCGGCATACATACTTCGAAGCTCGCTTGTTTCCGATTCGCTTAGGCGGCTCAAAACCAGGTCAATCATGTCCGTATTGATCAAGCCGTGCTTCACGTCTGAAATAGGCTCAGCGTGCTGAGCGAAGCCACATACACTCAAGAATCGGAGCACGAATTCGAGCAACGTTTCTCCTTCGCCTCGCGGAGGTATGCTCTCTCGCGGCGCGTTGATAACGATGGGAGAAGCGGCTTCGGTTTGCTGCCGCAATGCCGCCCATTCCAGGGATCGAAAACGCACAACCTTGTTGCCATCCCGAGCGTGTGCTGCCGCTTTCGCATACGTCTCAAAACGCATCCATGTTGTCCAAGTCCAACCATCACCAACCCTAATTCGGGTCATTACGGCGTAGGCGGGATCGCTGACCGTTGCTTCCGCTGGCGCTGCTGGTGTGGTTTCTACTGCTGGGTTGTCAGTGGAATGGCTGGGAACGGAGCATTGAAACTCAGACTCCTCCTCTGCTGTCAAAGAGCGCATGGCACCGTTCTCGACGGCGACAACATAGCCGCCAGCGCATGGAATACAGGAAGCAGCGTTCAGTACTGTTTTGTGCTCGTGCCAGCAACTGATGAGGCACCCACATTCAGTCCAAGCTGCGGAATAGTCCATTGAATTCCTCGCTTCCCGGCTACTTACCTGCATGCACAGACGCGGCGTTCGGATAGTAGTAGCCGGCGTTTGCCCGTGCACGCGTATTTAATGCGGCCTATCGGTGACGGATCTCTGGGGCAAGACCCGACTGGAAAGTTTCTTTCCTGTTCAGTTATCTAATGCACAGTTTTCGGCAGATTCGGACAAGAGGGAAAAAATCTCTGGGTGGTGAACTTTTGGCATCGCCAGCTGCGCACCTGCTATCTGGCGAATGCCGCCGTTCTCCCCTTGTGGTCTGCAAAGTGTCTTCTGCTGTGGGTGTTATCGCAAAGCGCCTGCAGCCGGACTCTGTACTTGGTTGTGACCCGGGGCACGCTGCGCACCCATCCGAAGAACGACTTCGGGGAATCGGACGAGTTCGCGCTGGGCTTACGCGATCAAGATCGACGCGCTTTCTCCGCCAGCTCTCTCCACCAACCAAATCTATTGCGCTTGATTTCCGGCGTCGTGCTGCCGGAAAAATTCCCGCATCCGGGCGACGTCGCGGAACGCTTCCGTGCCGCCACAGGCGGTGGTGGAGAATGCGCCGCACAGGTTTCCATAGGCCAGGCAGGTTGCGAGATCCGCTCCCCGCAGAAATTGGTGGAGGAACCCGGCGTCGAAGCTGTCACCCGCGCCAATCGGATCGACGACCTTTACCGGCACGGCGGGCGCGCTGAATCGGCGCCCGTCCCGAATCGCAAGGGCTCCCCTGGCGCCCATTTTGACCACGACGGTTTCCACTTTTTGTGCGAACCGCGAGAGCGCGGTTTCCACGTCGTCAGCCCGCGACATCTTCATCGCTTCGCGCTCGTTCGGCAGCAGGATGTCCACATGAGGCAGAACCTCTTCGAGGACGCCGTCCCAGCGGTCGTCGGGATCGTCGTTCGTGTCGAGCGAGGTGGTCAGGCCGGCGGATTTCATCCGCCGAAAAAGTTCGGGCACATGCGGCAACAGTTCACGCTGCAAAAACAGCGACGACATATGGAAGTGGCGCGCGGATGCCAGATAATCGAGGTCGAGATCCTCAAAGCGCAACTCGGAGATTGTGCCCGGATAGGTGAAAATGTGGCGCCGGGGCCCGTGGGGCAGAATCAGCGTTACGCCGGACTTGGCGCCATGCGCGACGCGGGCGAGGTCCACGGAGCGCTCACGCAGGCGTTCCATCGCGAGGCTTCCGAAAGAGTCGTCGCCGACCTTGGTGACGAACCCCACGCGGCTGCCAAGGGCGGCGAGATTATGCGCCAGGATGGCCGACGAACTGCCTAATGTGATGGTGAAGCCACTGGCCAGCAGTTCACGTTCTGTGGCCATTTGCTCAGGCAGACCGTAGAGGATCAAGTCAAGGTTGATCTCCCCTGCAATCGCGATGTCGAGCTTGGACATGAAGCAGGCCTTTGGCGTTCTTCGCTAAGTGCTAAATGCTAACGGCTGGTCTTAGCGGCCGTCCGCGAGTTCGACCACGCGCGTCAGGTTCTTCGGCGAGTCGGGATTGAAGCCCTTCTTGAGGCCATAGTAAACGCCGTACAGTTGACCCCAAATCGTGAACGCGGCGGGACGCGCGTACTCGGGCGACTGGAGGCCGAGTTCGATGGCGAAGTCGGAGGCCCGCTGAGCCCGGTTATCGACCCGATTCGCAATCACCATAGTGGCCGCGCCGAGAACCTTCGTCTCTTCGAGTAACTCCACTTCCGCGTCGTAGGAAGTCTCCGACATAAGAAACGTAATCAGCGTTTCCGGACCGGCTATGGATTTCGGACCGTGACGGAACTCGAGAGAGTGAAATACCTGGGCATAGGTGCGCGAGGATTCGGTCACCTTCAACATGCACTCCGAGGCAATTCCGAACAGGGGTCCCTGCGCCAGGAAGACGAAATCGGAGAAACTGCGATCAGCGATAAACAACCGCAGACGCTGGGGAATGTCTTTCAGAAGCGGCTCGACCTGTTGCGGGAGCTCAATCAACGCGCGGCGGAATGCATCATTGCCGGAGACGGTCGCCGCGAGGTATTGCAGCCCCAGCAGCATGGACGTGAACGACCGCGTCATAACCGTGCTGAGTTCGTCCGCGTCGAGCAGCTTCAACGTTACGCTGCAGGATGACTCCAGCGGCTGGCGATCGGCGCACGTAATGGCGATGGTGCGAAGATTGAGATCCTTCTCCAGAATTTGCGCGGCGCGGACCGCCTCCGAGGTGCGGCCGGAGCGCGAAATCACAATCGGAATATAATCCCGTCCGGCTTGCAAAGTTAGCGCGGGATACATCAGCAAGTCAGAAGCTGGGACAGCCCGTGCCGGCAGCTTGAGATAGTTGAAGCTCGATGCGGCAGCCTGCGCGAGATAGTAGCTCGTTCCACAGCCCACAAAAATCCACTCCGCTCCCGGTCGCGCGAGTTGAATGGCCGCACGCAGTTCCGCGCTGGTTGCCAGATGGGTGAGACACGCGCTCCAGCACCGGGGCTGGGAAAGAATCTCGCTCAGCGTGTGCTGGCCCTGTGCCGTAATTTCTGCCGATTTCATGGGTTGTGTTCGATTCCGCTTACACTGCCGTGACCTTTATTCCCGCCTCTTTCAACGCGCGCAAGTCCGACTTTGGGATCTGCTTGTCGGTAATCACTTCATGGACCGCCGTGACCGGCATGATGTTGCACAGGCTGCGACGGCCGAACTTACTCGAGTCGCATACCGCGATCGTCCTGCGGGAAATTTCGACCATAGCCCGGTTGACCTCGGACTCTAATAAATTCGGAGTGAAAAGGCCGGCCTTGGTGTCGAAGCCATCGACGCCCAGAAACAAGATGTCGGCGCTGAGCTGGCGCAGCGTTCGCTCGGCCAGCGGACCGACCAGGGAAAACGAATTCTTGCGCAGCATGCCTCCGGTCAGGATTACTTCGATGTGCGTGCCGGCCAGCTCCGCCGCAATGTTGATCGCGTTGGTGATCACGGTGAGTTGCGCCATGTCTTTCAGGGCGCGCGCAATGGCCGTTGTCGTGGTTCCGGAATCGAGCAATACCGACTGGCCTTCTTCCACCAGGCGGACGGCGGCGTCGGCGATTCGCGTCTTCTGCTTACGGTGGAGCTTCTCTTTCTCGCGCAGCGAAGGATCGAGCAGGGCACCGGCTTGCACCGGCAGCGCGCCGCCGTGGGTACGCTGGATGACCCCTTGGCCGTCGAGGAACTCCAGATCTTTGCGGATGGTGATCTGCGAAATGCGGAAATGCCGGGCGAGATCTTTGACGAGCACGCGTCCATCCCGGTGCAGGACCCCGAGGATTTCACGGCGGCGTTCTTCGTTGAGCAATCCGTTCGAAGGCATTAGGTTTCGATTTGTTTCGAATAGTAACTTTCGTTGATGGCCGCCGGAATTGTCAAGGGCTATTTGGCGGACCATTTCGCGGCATGGACGCCAGCGGGTTGGTGGCCGAAGTGCCGTACGCAGCAACCCGTTCCGCGCCTTTGAACCGCCCAAACAGCTCCTCCGCATTGCCGTGATACACCTTTTCCAGCACGTCATCGGGCAGACCCAGGCCGTAAATCATCCAGCGTCCTTGCAGCGGATATTGCGCGTACGGGAAGTATTCGTCTTCGGTCTCGAGCCAGCGGAAATAGTTCTGATACATCGCTTCTCCCGCGCCTTCATCGGTGCCGAACATGATGCGGTCGGAATATTTCAGGAAGATTTGGCGAGTGCGGCGCGGCTGACGTCCGAGTTCTCCTTCGCGGGCGCCGGTTTCGATCATGACGTTGGGAAATTTCTGCAGCGTTTGCTCGACGAAGTCCAGGTTCTCGGGCCAACTGCCAAAATGCAGGGCGACGAAGGTGGTATGCGGATGCTTGGCGAACATTCGATCGCGCTGCGCAAACAATTCCCGCATGGAAGGGAACTGCGGGCCGTGGAAGCTCCAGTCCGGATGCTCGATGAGCTCCTCGTAACGTTCGTTGCGGGCGTCGATGGGATGAAAAAACGCCTCCGGATCGGCCACGTGAATAAACACGGGGATGCCCAGCCGCCCGCATTCTTCCCATGCCGGGTCGAGGCGCGGGTCGTCGATCGTGATCAGCTTGCCGCTCGCATCGCGCACGCCGAGGCCGAGGTCTTTCAGCACTTTCAGCCCGCGCGCGCCGCGTGCCACCGAGTCGTCGATCTGGCGCACCATGAGCTGGCTGAAATTCGGGTCGTTAATTTTCGTCCAGTCGAATTGGGTGAACACCACGAAGCGCCCGGGATAGGGCTTGACCATGGTGTCGATGATGGTCTGCAGTTTGTCGCCCCACATGCCGGTGAGGATGACGATGGTCCTGATATTGAGGCGGTCCATACGCGCGATCATTTCTTTGGGATCGACTCGATCTCCAATGCCGACGGCATCGTTGGTGTGGGTGTGAACATCGATCACGGGAAACTTCGCGCGTTGGACTTCGTGTGCTGCGGCATGAAGCGTGGGCTCGGGCTGAAAATCCTTGAGCAGGATGGTTTTCTTGCTCTCGGCGTCGGTGGCGGGCTTGTAGCCGATGCCGGTTGGTTGCGCAGCAGCACGGGCGGCAGCCAACAGCGTCAAGCAGAGAAGCGCGGTCTGAATCCACTCAGTCATTTGACGTGGGCAGAATACTATATTTCGAAATCAAACGAAATGAGTCGAAATACTACGGTCTGGATTTTGATACGTACCATCAGGAGGGAGTTCAACCGTGCAGACTGTAGAGCAGCGCTAGCGCGGGCTCAGCCCCGTGTGCCGACTTCCTCTTTTTCCCTGGCGGCGTAGTGGGACTCGACGTAGTCGTCGAGAATCTTGATGAACTCAGCTACGATCTTGTCGCCCTTGAGGGTGGTGAAGAGGCGGCCGTCCACGTAGACGGGAGCCTTCGGTTCTTCGGCCGTTCCGGGCAGAGAAATTCCGAGGCTGGCGTGCTTGGATTCTCCGGGGCCGTTGACGACGCAGCCCATCACGGCTACTTTCATTTCTTCCACGCCGGTGTGGGTTTCTTTCCAGACGGGCATCTGCTCGCGCAGGTAGGTTTGGATCTGCTCGGCCATTTCCTGGAAGAAAGTGCTGGTGGTGCGGCCGCAGCCGGGGCAGGCGGTGACTTGCGGGGTAAAGCTGCGAATGCCGAGCGACTGCAGGATTTGCTGCGCCACGCGGACTTCTTCGGTGCGATCGCCGCCGGGCGCGGGGGTGAGCGAAACGCGGATGGTGTCGCCGATGCCTTCCTGCAGCAGCACGGCCATGGCCGCGCTTGAAGCCACGATGCCTTTGGCTCCCATGCCGGCTTCGGTCAGTCCCAGATGCAACGGGTACTCGCAACGCGCGGCGAGTATGCGATACACGTCGATCAGATCCTGCACTCCGCTGACTTTTGCGCTGAGGATGATCTGGTCGGAGCGCAATCCGTGCTGCTCGGCCAGCTTCGCCGAACTGAGCGCGCTTACTACAATCGCTTCCATCGTCACTTCGCGGGCGTCTTTCGGCTCTGGCAGCCGCGAGTTCTCGTCCATCATCCTGGTCAGCAATGCTTGATCGAGCGATCCCCAGTTCACGCCTATGCGCACCGGCTTCTGGTGCTTCACGGCAACCTCAATCATGGTGCGGAAGTTGTCGTCGTTCTTGCGTCCGATGCTGGCATTGCCGGGATTGATGCGGTATTTGGCCAAGCCCTCGGCGCAGCCTGGATATTTGGTGAGCAGGAGGTGTCCGTTGTAATGGAAGTCGCCGACGATGGGCACGCGCAAGCCCTGCTTCTCGAGTCCTTCGACGATGTAGGGGATGGCTTTGGCGGCGTCGTCATTATTGACGGTGACGCGGACGACTTCGCTACCGGCTCGGGCCAGAGCGGCTACCTGCTTTACGGTGCCGGGAATATCCGCGGTGTCGGTGTTGGTCATGGACTGCACCATCACTGGTGCATCGCTGCCCACGCGGACGCCGCCGATGGTGGCGGTGAAGGTTTTTCTACGCTGAATTTCGGCCATGCTTGCTGTCTATTTTAGCATTCAGGTCGGCCATCAAGCCGGAGACATTGTGGAACGAGGGCAGTCCACCATTGCGCGCTTCCTGCATCGCCGCAGCCGTCGCGGCGTTCGGAGGGAGCGATGAATCCGCAGTTTTCACCGATTTCCGACGAACTGCAGGTCCCTCACTTCGTTCGGGATGACAATTCTTGAAGTTTTTCAACAAGTTTTTCCGCAATCTGTTACGGCATCCGCGCCAGCCCTGGTAGTGTCTTGACCAGGTCGTTATAGATCACCGTTACGGCAAAGAGCACGAGAAACACGAATGCGGCCTGGTAGATGCGTTCCTTGATGGGCAGGCTGATTTCCTTCCGCATGATGCTTTCGATGAGCAGGAGAAGGATCACGCCACCATCGAGAATGGGGATGGGAAGCAGGTTCATCACGCCCAGGTTGAGGCTGATGATGGCGCTCACAAATAATAGCGGAGTCCATCCTTCCTCGCGGGCGGCCGCACCGACAGCGCTGCCGATTCCGATCGGGCCATCGACCTGACGCATGGATACCTTGTGCTGCACCATCTTTTGCAGCAATTCCAGGATAAGAGACGAATTCTTGACGCATTCGCCAACCGATTTCCCGACCGCTTCCGGGAAAGGCAGCCGCACGACTTTCGTCGGCACACTGGCGAGCCCAATCCGGTAGCGCACCTCCCCGGGAGGATGACCGGCGGAGAGCGTGGGCTGAACTTTGAAGGTGAGTTTTTGCCCGTTGCGGAGAGCCACGATATCCAAAGGCTGGTCTTTAGTGTGCGTCATCATGTCGACCATCGCTTCGGTAGCGGGAATCTCCTGGCCGTTGACGGTGAGGATCTGGTCCCCGACTTTGAGACCGGCCTTCTCTGCGGGCATGCCGGGTTCGATAAAAGTAGCGATAAAGGCTGGCTCTTTGGGCACCATTCCAACATCGCCCGCCTCATTGCGGCCCACGGGCTGAGGGACGAGAGTGAAAGTTGAAATAACGCCCTTGCGCAGAATCTCGAACTTCAAAGGTTGATTGGGGCTGAGCGCTTCTTTGTAGCCCACTTGCTCCCAGTTGGGATTCTCGATGTCATCGACGCGGACGATCTGGTCGCCCGGTTGGATGCCAGCGTTGGCGGAGGGCGTGCCGGGCACCACAAATCCAACGAAGGCAGGACCATCGATCACCGAGCGGTATTCGTAATGCACCATGAAAACGCCCGTCCACAAACTAAAGGCGAGCAGGACGTTCATGGCCGGTCCGGCCAGGGCGACGATGAAGCGCTGCCAGCGCGGATGCGACAGAAACTCCCCCGGATCGCCGGTGCGGTCGTCCATGGGGTTTTCGCCCGACATCTTCACGTAGCCGCCCAGCGGAATGGCGCTGATGCGATAGTCGGTTTCCCCTTTGGTGAAGCCAAACAAACGCTTGCCGAAGCCGATGGAAAACACTTCCACCCGGACGCCGAAATACTTGGCCGCGGCATAGTGACCGAACTCGTGAATCAGGATCATGAATCCGAGGACGATCCCCATGACGAAGATGGTATGAAGGATGGACAGAAGCTGCGGCATAGTTCCTCAGATTACTCCATAATTCCGGTTACGAAATGGCCCTGATGGGCGATGCGCTTTCGGCGGCGCTGCTTCACTTTCTTTTGAACTATTTCTCTCGCCAAAAGGCGGGCCTCGGTATCCAGCGTGAGTACCTTCTTTATAGATTCCAAATGTCCGGCCGGCGTTGCAGTTATTACTTGTTCAATGATTTGCGGGATCTCTTCGAATCCGATCTGCTCCTCCAGAAATGCCGCCACCGCGACCTCGTCGGCGGCGTTCAGGGCGATAGTCTTTGCGCCTCCGCCACCGGCCGCTTCATAAGCCAAACTTTCGTAAGCTAAACCCAGACAAGGGAATTTACTCATATCCGGGGGGCAGAAATCCAGGTGCCTTAAGTCACTGACCGAGAAGCGCAACTCCGAAGGGATGCGATCCGGATACATGAGCGCATACAAAATGGGCAGACGCATGTCGGTCACGGAAATCTGAGCAAGTATGCTGCCATCCACGAATTCGACCATGGAGTGGATCGTAGATTGCGGATGCACAATGACTTGCACGCGCTCGGGCGCGACCTGGAACAAGCGGCAGGCCTCGATCACTTCGAACCCCTTGTTCATCAAAGTGGCCGAGTCGATGGTGATCCTTTTGCCCATTTTCCAGGTGGGATGATTGAGCGCCTGCTCCACCGTAATGGAGGCAAATTCCGACTTGGGGGTATTCAGAAACGGACCGCCGGAAGCGGTCAGCCAGATGCGCTCGATCTCGTCCATGCGGCCGCCGCGCAGGCACTGGTGGACGGCGTTATGTTCGCTGTCGATCGGCAGCAGCGGCTTGCCCTGCTTCCGCGCCTCGGCCGTGATCAACTCCCCCGCCACCACCAGGCATTCTTTGTTGGCCAGGCCAACGGTCTTGCCCGCGCGCACCGCCTCGTAGGTCGCCTCCAGGCCGGAGACGCCCACAATTGCGCTGACCACGAAATCCACCTCGGGATGGGTCGCCACCCGAACCGTGCCCGCAGCGCCGCTAACGACTTCAATCTCGCCTAAGCCCGCCAGCCGCAGCTTGGCCTGGAGAGCCTGCACGGCGGCTTCGTCCGCCAGCGACACGACGCTCGGCTTCCAGCGCACCGCCTGCTCGAAGACGAGTTGGGCATTGTTGCCCGCCGCCAGCGTCGAGACCTGAAAGCGGTCAGGATAGCTCTCGACCACACTCAAAGTGCTGCAGCCGATCGAGCCCGTCGAACCCAGGATGGCGATGTGTTTCATGCGCGAGGACTCTTCTATTGTACGGGATGGGGGCGCAGTTCGAACCTCAACCACAGGGGTACGGTAGCGGATCCCGAAAGCCGGCTCCACGACCAGGGAGCAGTGAACGCAGCTTCTGGTTGGGCGACGATGCTCCAGAAACAGGCAAGAATCGGAGCATGGATCAGTTTAGCGGACGACGGCTTATCTAGAGATGATGTTGCCGTGCTGAAGGAATCTGCCCCACGTCTCCCTGATCGTCATCTCAGGGCCTCCCTGCTTTGCGTTCGTACGGTACGTACACTGGTTCCCAGATATTCGCTTGGAGTTCGCGGTTCAGGCTATCTTCGTCGGCAACCTGCGCCTGGCCATCTTGAATCGCCTGGCGACCTACGGCCTGCGCAATCGAGCGACTGAGCTGCCGCGAATCCGCAAGTGACGGCAGGAGGCTTGCCTTCTTATCCTTTTGTGTGGGGACGAGACGTGCCAGTTCTTTAGCCGCAGCCATGACCATCGCATCCGTGACGCGTTTGGCTTTAGAGGCAATAATCCCGAGAGCAAGCCCAGGAAATATGTACGAGTTATTGGTTTGGTCGATGCGAACCTTCTTTCCCCAAATAGTCACCGGTTCGAACGGACTCCCGGTACCGATCAGCGCCCGTCCTTCGGTCCAGTCCAACAAGTCCTGAGGAGTCGCTTCGCTGCGTGCGGTGGGGTTCGAAAGCGGGAAGATGACAGGTCGCATTGTGTTCCTGGCCATTTCGCGCACTGCATCCTCGGTGAAGGCTCCCGCTTGACCAGACACTCCGATGAGGACCGAAGGCTTGGCATGGCGAATCACATCCTGCAAGCTGATCTCTCCATTCGGTGGTCTCCAAGCCCGCACTTCTTCTTCTTTGCGCGCGTAGGGTAGCTGCTCGGGCCGCACATCTCTACCATTTTCTGTAACCAGACCGTAGCAATCGATGGCGTAGAAGCGATTGCGAGCTTCCCGTTCCGGGATGCCCTTCTCCTGCATGAACTGCGCCAACAGTTTGGTGATGCCTATGCCCGCAGTTCCGAAGCCAAAAACGCCGATCTTCTGTTGCTCTAGTGGCACGCCCGTAACGTTGATAGCAGAGAGCAGCGTCGCGGCCGCTACCGCCGCAGTGCCTTGAATATCGTCGTTAAAAGTGCATAGTTGGTCCTTGTAGCGAGCCAGAAGTCGAGCGGCATTCGAACCGGCAAAGTCCTCCCATTGCAAAAGAACGTGCGGCCAGCGCTTCTTCACGCTGTTTACAAAAACATCCACGAAAGCGTCGTACTCTTCGCCGCGAATCCGATGATGCGTCCATCCGATGTAAATTGGACTCTTTAACCTGTCCTCGTTGTCCGTTCCCACATCGAGCAGAATCGGAAGACAATGCTCCGGATGGATGCCGCCGAGCGCAGTGTAAAGGGCCATCTTCCCGATTGGGATACCCATGCCTCCCGCACCTTGATCGCCGAGCCCCAGGATTCGTTCACCATCGCTGACCACGATGCATTTCACACCGTCGTAGCGGGGATGACTCAGGATCTGATCGATACGATGTTTATTCGGATAGCTGAGGAACAAACCTCGCGGCTTTCTCCATATCTCACTGAAGCGCTGGCACCCCTCACCCACGGTTGGCGTATACACCACGGGCAGCATCTCTTCGATATTGCGCAGCAAGAGCGCATAGAACAGCGTCTCGTTCGTATTCTGCAGGTCGCGGAGAAAGCTGTATTTATGGAAGGAGTTCGGCTGCTCCCGGAAGGCTTTAATCCGCCGCTCAATCTGTTCATCAAGACTCCCCACATGCGGTGGCAATAAACCGTGCAGGCCAAATATATCGCGTTCGTGATCCGAGAAGGCTGTTCCCTTATTGAGACGCGGAGAATTGATCAGGTCATATCCCGAAAGAGAAATCTGACGGGTCTTGTTGCTTGCTGCCTGCTGTAATTGCTCGTTCATCTCCATCCCTCTCTAAATCCAGTTTAGCTTCATCAGCCTCGAGACCGCGCGACAAGGACCACGGAGGGATTTACTCCCTGCCTTTCAGAATCGCGGCCATGATGCGGGGGTTGCGGCGTCCGTGCAGTACAGCCACAACCCACAAGGGCTTTTCTTCCCCTGCATAGGCAATCAGATATTCACGTGCAAGAGCGAACCGCAAAGGCCTTGAGCTAAGGTCTGGGCGTCGGTGGCCCTGATTAGGAAAAGGCACAAGCCCGCGGATGGTGTCAAAAATCTCCGAGATCACGCGGTCGGCGGCGTCCGGGTTTTTCTGTGCGATGAAATCGCGTATTTCGTCGAGATCCGCGAAGGCCTCGGGGTGGAGAGCGTGGCCGCTGCTCATCTCTCCTCAGACCTGGCGGTTGCGCTGGGCTTCGGTTTTCGCCTTCAGTCGGGCGAAGGCTTCCTCGCCGTCGATGGGCTTCACTCTGCCGCTTTTCAGTTCGTCATAGCGGTTGTCGAGCATGTCCCGCGTCTGCACGAGTTCGTTGAAATATGCGGTGAATGCATCCTGCAAAAGCTCATCGGTCCCGCGTCCGCTCTGCGCCGCGAGGTCGTTGAGCTTCTTTTCAACGTCGGGAGTGAAATGGACTTCCATGGGCTTCAATATAGGGAAAAGCCTTGGTTGTGGCAAGTTGCCGCTCAGTCGGGGCCTTCCCTACGATAAGGATTCCAAGGGCTAAGCAAAAACGCGGATGCTACTGCAATCCAAATCACGCAGGATACATCGGTTTCTACCTTGGTGATCAGCGCTATAACGTTTCCCATAATTGAAAGCGCCGCCATTACTGCGGTTGCCTTCCGATATCGGTCTTGCCAACGCCTTGTACGCTGATCGACGAAGGTCTTCTTTATTTCTGTCGACACCCCTTTAGGCAAAGAGCGTTTATCAAAAAGCCACAGGACAAACGCCGCCAAGCCGATAACCAAGGCCATGAAAACGGTTAGCGTGAGAATTTGAGATGTAGTATCCACACCCCGTTCCTCCTTTGCTTACTGCATCAACCGCCAAGCCCCATACGCCCACACCACCGGCACTGCGAACAGCATGGCGTCGATGCGATCGAGCATGCCTCCGTGGCCGGGGAGGATTGTGCCGGAATCTTTCACTCCAGCGCCGCGCTTTATCAGCGACTCGACCAGATCGCCCAACTGGGCCGCGATGTTGACCACCGCCGACAGTAGAATGATGGGCCACAGTTGCGGCTGCTCCAAGCCGAACATGCCATCGCGGCGGTCAATCAATCCAATCCGCAGAAGAGCGGCACTGATTCCGGGCGCGTGCTGAAACCACAGCGCGCCGACGATCACGCTGGCTAGGATCGACGCCACCGCGCCTTCCCAGGTCTTCTTCGGGCTGATCCGCGGCGACATGCGGTGCCGCCCCAGCGACTTGCCCACGAAGTAAGCGAAGATATCTCCCGCCCACACGGCGAGCAGCGTGTAGATCGTCCAGATCGCGCCCGCCGGCTGTTGCCGAATCGCGACCAGCAGCGCCATCGGAATCGCAATATACCCGAAGGCAAAAACCGAAGCGGCAGCCGCCGGATAGCCGCTGGTCAAGTCGGCGCGCCTCATTCTTATGGCCACGGTCAGAAACACAAAAGGTGCGAGCGCCGCCGCCAGCGCCATCCCGTAGAGCATGGCCGTGGTCTCAACCAGAGGCGTGCGATTGGTGGAAGCGACAATCACAAATACAAAGAAGAGCGCGACAAAGGCATACGTGGCCGGTCCCAGCGGCTGGACCCCATAGTGCATCACCAGCTTCAAGAACTCGGCGATAGCCAGCACGGCCACCGCTCCGGCCACAAGGGCCAGCACATAAAGCGGCGCCTTCAGCACCAGCAACAGGACTAGGGGGATTAACACGACGGCGGTCGCGACGCGCTTGATCATTGTGGTTGGGGCACGCTTCGCTTATAGCGAATCCAGAGTTGATGTGATCGCGGCAGCTGCCGAGCTGCGCTCGGCTTGGACGGCCGGGGGCGGCCGTCCCCACACGAGCAGTCCCCACCCGTGCTCATCAACGCTTCGCCTCGGCGTGGGTCCGGAGCGCCGTATGCTGCGGAGCATGCCCGTCCGGCCCCAGCCCGCCGTAGCGGCGGTCGCGCTTCTGATATTCTTCGATCCCCTCGAGCAATTGAACGCCACGGAAATCGGGCCACAACGTCGGCGTCACATAAATCTCCGCATAAGCCAGTTGCCAGAGCAGGAAGTTACTCAGCCGCATCTCGCCGCTGGTGCGAATTACTAAGTCCGGATCCGGCAGCCCCCGCGTGTAGAGATGATCGCTAATCGCCTGTTCATCGACGCGCATGTGATCGAGCCCGCCATTGCGGGCCGCAGCCTCCGCCAGCGAGCGGAACGCATCGACGATCTCGCTGCGCGCGCTGTAATTCAGCGCCAGCGTCAGCAGCATCCCGGTATTCTTCGAGGTGGCGTCGCTCGCTTCGGCCATCTCACGCTGCACCGACTCCGGCAACTCATGCTTGCGCCCGATGTATTGCAAACGGATATTATTTTCGTTGAGCGTTTTGATTTCCGCTTTGAGATAGCGGCACAAAAGGCGCATCAGGAAATCCACTTCCGTCTTCGGACGCTTCTTCCAGTTTTCTTCGGAGAAGGCGTAGAGCGTCAACGCCGGAATTCCTATGCGCGACGCGGTTTCGACCGTCGAACGCACGGCGGTGACGCCGGCGTGATGTCCGGCCACGCGCGGCATGTGCCGGCGCCGGGCCCAACGCCCGTTTCCGTCCATGATGATGGCGATATGCTGGGGAAGACGCGCCCGATCGAGCCGCAGGTAAACGTCAGTTTCCTTGCGCTCCATCCCCGCCGGAACCGTGTGTCGCAAGCGGAACTCTCCGAGTCGAAACTAACACACGAAATCCTGTACGTGCAATGCGATAGGAGGCTCCGAGTTTCTTTGTGGAGCGCCGGGTGTCCCCGCCCGGCGGGACGGGCGAGACGCCCGTCGCTCGACCCTAGGATATTTGGTTCTGCGAAGAATCAGGCCCGGCTCACACCATACGCATCCAAAACATCCCGCAGAGTGACGATGCCTTCCAGTTTGTGCACGTCGGCGCGGTTCACCACGGGCAGGATTTCAATCTGGTTTGTCCCCATGCGCTCGAGCGCCAAATCCAGCCCCTGGTCGGCGTGGACGTGCGGAAAAACCAGCGCATCCACCAGCTCGCCGAGCTTCTTATCCGCGCCTTCAGCCAGCTCCCGCTCCAACCTCGAAAGGCGGATCACGCCAACCACGCCTCGTCGATCCGTTAGCAGCCACGTCCGGAACTCACTCGATCGCACCTTTTCCAGCGCTTCCCGAACTGTGAGCTCGGCAGGCAGCAACTGACTCGCAGCCTGCATGACTCTTACTACCTGACGCTGACCAGATCGCTGGCGCGTCTTCGCCGAAGGCAGGTGGATGCCATCCTGCACCGCCAGCGCTTCGTAGATCGGCTCGTGCTGCAATCGTGAAGCAATAAAAAGGCTCACCAGATTCGCAATCATCAGCGGGACAATCACCGCATAGTCCTGCGTCATCTCGAAGATTATCAATACCGAGGTCATGGGAGCGCGCACGACGCCCGCAAACACCGCGCCCATTCCGACCAGCGCGTAGGCGCCCGGCGTCGCCGTGTAAGCCGGGAACAAATGATGCGCCACGGTCCCTACGGTCCCTCCCAACATGGCGCCGATGAACAAGGATGGCCCGAAGATACCCCCCGCGTTGCCCGAAGCGTAACTGGTGGTGACAGCGACAAGTTTCAGAACCACCAGCAGCGCCATCAGATTGAACGCCATCCTTCCGTTCAAGGCGTCGCCGACAAATCCATAACCTACGCCCACCACCTGCGGCACAAACCAGCCCATCACGCCGACCAGCAACCCACCCGCCAGCGGTTGGAACCAGACCGTCTTCTGCGGAAACCGCAGGAAGCGCGCCCGCATACCCAGCAAGAGCTTGGCGAAGGCCACCGAAACCACGCCGCCGGCCACGCCGAGCACCGCATACACCCCGAACTCCGCCGGATGCACCAGTTGATATTGCGGAACCTTGAAGAGAGGGTGATTTCCGAGAAATACGCGCAGGACCATCCAGGCAGTCGCCGAGGCCAGCACCACCGCGCCCATCACCGGGGCGTAGAGATCGCCCGTAATCTCCTCAAGCGAAAACAGCACTGCTGCCAGTGGTGTATTAAACGCGGCTGCAATCGCCGCCGCCGCTCCCACCGGGATCAGATTCTTTACTTGCTGGGAGCGCAGTCCGAGGAGCCGTCCGAGCACCGAGGCAATGCCCCCACCCACTTGAACCGAAGGCCCCTCGCGCCCCAGCGGGATTCCGCTGGCAAGCGTTGCCGACGTGCAGAAAAACTTGCCCAGGACGGTGCGCAGCGTGATGCGCCCTTCGCGGGCAAACAGCGCAGCCTTAGTCTGCGGCACGCCGCTGCCGCGCGCGTCGGGAAAATAGCGATACAGCAGGTAACCGATGCCGAGCGAGCCCACGACCGGGAACAGCAACCGTCGCCACGGCGCGCCCCCCACCGGATACAGCCGCATCCCCATGCGTTCCGTCAGCAGGATGAAGGCGACGACCGCCAAGCCTGTCAATGCGCCGATCACCAACGCCAAAACCAGAAAGACCTGGTCCTCACGTTGCCGCAGTTCGGCCACGCGAGGCAACAGCCAGGTTCTCCACCAACTGCCGCTCGTCGTCTGGACGCCGTCACTCATGGTTCGGGGATTACCTTTTAGCAGGATATCGCACGGGACTTGGAGGGCGGCCCGAAAGTGAGCCGCCCCTCGCCTTACAACTGCTCAGCGTTCGAATACGAAGTGGTCAACCCGGTTCTGCTGCCAGCACTGTTCATTGTCCTGGGTACAGAACGGTTTTTCTTTACCGTAGCTGACGGTGCTGATGCGATCGGAGGGAATTCCCTCCTGCACTAGCGTTCGCTTTACGGTTTCAGCCCGGCTGGTTCCGAGGGCGATGTTGTATTCCTCGGATCCACGGTCGTCACAATGCCCTTCGACGAGAACCTTGATACTCGGATGCTGCGAGAGGAAGGCGCTGTCATTTTGGACAGTCGGTGCCTCGCCGGGGCGGATGGAGAATTTGTCATAGTCGAAGAACACATCTTTGACGTTCCTGCTGAACAATTCCTCATCCGTCGGTGAAGGTGTCGCACTGGCGATTGCGGCATTGACCGTGACGCGGGCGGAGGCCTCATTCGTTCCCCCCGGGCCTTTGGCGACCAGGGTATAAGTAGTGGATGCACTCGGCATGACCGATCGGGAACCGGACGGCGGCAGCGTGCCGAGTCCGGCGATGGTAATTTCATTGGCGTTGCTGGTTTGCCACGTCAGCACCGACCCCTGTCCCTGCTGAATCACGCTGGGGTTTGCGGCCAGAGTAGCTGTCGGCGCGGTGGGAGCGGGTGCGGGCGGCGGCGGTGGCGTCACCTTGGCTGCCTTCTTGGCGCATCCTGCCAGTAACAACACGCTCGCGAGCGCTGCCAGTAGAGCAAATGTCTTTATTCTTTTCTGCGTCATTTTATTTAGTCCTCCTCACATGAAAGAAACGTTGGATTGGCGGTGGAGCTGTGACCTGCTGGACAACTTCCGCTGAGCCGCGAAGAAATGCCTGACCAGAAGGAAACACCTCCGGCGATTGCGACAGAGATTGAGGGGTTCTAGAACGGCAATCTGAGGAGAATCAGCAACGGAGGATGGGGGTGCACTCGGGCAAGGAAACCGCTTGAAAGCCTGCCTCTGGAAGCGACATCCGGGAAAGAACGGCGAGAGGCGAAATCAGACAATTCCCGAGGGATCTAAGTGCGGCCTGCACGATGGCGATCCGCACGCGGGCCGCTGCTTGCGCTGCCAGAAGTGCGGAAACCGGTCCGTGTACCACAGAATAGGGGCCCTGCATGGACGGAAAAAGAAAAATCATCAGAACGCAGAGAGCTGCCACCACAGCCAGTTCGCACCCGTTGCGGCCAGAGATCATTGACGTGCAATCATTATATCGTAGGATGTCGGATTAGCGGCTGGCCGCTTGTCCCGCCTTGCACTCGGAGGGAATACCAGCGATGTCCGCTGGCAGGCAAAATGTTGATCCCGGAATGCAAATTTCTCGCAAATTCGTATTGAATTTCGTACTTGACAGCGCCCACGCACGCGGTTAACCTTCCCGAATTCTAGTAATGTTTCCGGCTTCCTAATCCGTAGCGAGAAGAGGATCCCATGATTGGAAGGCGCAGAATATCGTCCACGGGCGGTAGTGTTTGCAGCGAGCAGTCTGTTCTTGGGCAGCCCGTTTTCGCGGCCCTGGTCCTGGCGTGTTTCACCTTGAGCATGTGCGGCCTGGCCGCCGGTCAGGCTACGACATCGCTGCGCGGGACCATCACCGACCCGAGCGGCAGCGCGGTGGCCGGGGCCACGGTCGTTCTCGCCAACACCGAATCCAAGACAGAACGCAGTGCCACGACCGCGGAACAGGGCGAGTACCAGTTCCTGTTCGTCCCCCCGGGGACCTACTCGCTGACGGTCACGGCGACCGGGTTTCGACCCTACAAGCTTGCCGGCCTGCAGTTGCTGGTCAACACGCCCGCTACCATCAATGCCCAACTCAAGGTCGGAGCCTCCAACGAGGTGGTCGAGGTCACCGGTGAAGCGCCGGCATTGAATCTGGTGGATGCGTCCCTCGGCAATTCCTTCGACCAAACCCTGGTGCAGGATATTCCTCTGGAGGGCCGGAATGTTCCCGACCTGCTGAGCCTGCAAGCCGGAGTTGCGTACACGGGCAATCGCATCGGGGACAAGGACCAGGACACGCGCAATGGCGCTGTGAATGGAGCTCGAAGCGATCAGAGCAATGTCACACTCGACAACGTGGACGTGAACGACCAGTCGAATGGATATGCCTTTACGTCGGTGCTCCCCGTGACCCAGGATTCGGTGCAGGAATTCCGCGTCACCACGACGAATTATGGGGCAGACCAGGGGCAGGGTTCTGGCGCGCAAGTCGCGCTGGTGACCAAGAGCGGCACCAACGGGTTTCACGGAGCGCTCTATGAAGACATGCGGAATACAGTCACCAGCGCCAACGACTATCTGGTCAAGCAATCGGAACAGAATATAGGGTTGCCGAATAAGCCTCTGCAGCTCAATCGCAATATTTTTGGCGCAGCGGTCGGGGGACCGGTTCAAAAAGACCGGCTCTTCTTTTTTACCAATTATGAGGGCACCCGCGAGCGGGAGGAACAACGAGCGGAGCGGGTGATTCCTACGCCCTCCATGTGCCAGGGCATCTTTCAGTATGTGAACGGGGACGGCAGTGGAACCACGAGCTGGGGCATCCCGCAGCTTCAGCTGCTTGATCCTAATCGCATCGGGATCGATAACGCGATGCTCGACCCGATCAATCACACCGGTTATCTCGACCGGACTTTTTGCACTGGTCAGACACCAACCAACGATATTTCGGCGGGAGACGGGCTGAATTACGCCGGGTACGTTTTCCGCGCACCCACCAAGCTGGACAACGACGTGTTCATTGCGCGTGTCGATTACCACCTCACCGCGGACGGCAAGCACAGTCTGTTTTGGCGCGGCAATTTGAATGATTTGCGCAATCCCGGAGCTCCCTTCTTGCCGGGCAAGTACCAGACTTTGCCGGGCGAACTGAACCCGAGTGCTCCCATGCAAACAACTGACGACCACAGCAAAGGCTTTGCTTTGGGATACACCGCCGTTCTAAACCCAACCATGGTCAATTCCTTCCATTGGGGATATACCCGGCAGAGCTTTGGGATTATCGGCAACACCAACCAGCAGTGGAACGAGTTCCTGGGATTGGATCAGGGGATCACGTTCAGTCACAATTTCCAGCTGCCGCTGCACAATTTTGTGGACGATTTCTCGTGGACCAAGGGCACGCACTCGTTTCAATTTGGAGCGTCGATCAAAATCGCCCGCAATCCCCGCACCAGCTATCTGCACTCCAACACGATCGCGCTGGGAACGACCAACTGGACTTCTCCCATCGGCTTCGCCGGAACGGGTCCTAACGGCAGCACACTGGACCCGACCAACACCACCGCTCACCCCGGGATTAGTGGGCCGGAGCCGCAGACCGCAACCCAGTACGATCGCCCCTTGTTGTCCTTGTACGGGATGATCTCGGATGTGGTCGCGAACTACAACCTGGACAAGAACGGCAATGTGCTGCCGGGATCTTCGTGTCCCGGAGGGACATGCGGCGCACCGGTCAACCGGAGGTATGGCCTGGATTCGTATGAGTTTTATGGCCAGGACGCCTGGCGCATCAAGCCGAATCTCACGGTGACTTACGGATTGCGCTGGTCGTTCTTTCCGGCACCCTGGGAGACCAACGGTTTTCAGGCCTCGACTACCTTCGGGCTGGGAACGCAGTTCGCGCAGAACGTGAAGAACATGAACCAGGGGATTGGCTATGGCGCCATGCCGTCGATCAGTTTCAGCCCGAGTGGTCCGGCGAACAATCGCCCAGGTTTTTATCCGCTGGAAAAGACGGACTGGTCGCCGCGAATCTCGATTGCCTACTCGCCGCGGTTCGATTCAGGCCCGTTGAAAACTCTCTTCGGCGACAACGACAAGACCGTCATCCGCGCCGGCTTCAGCCGAGTTTACGACCGCGCCGGCTTCGCGCTCATTAACAGCTTCGACCAGATCGGCGCCGCCGGTTTCTCAACCACGCTCCAGAACCCTTGCTGCACGTTTGGTGAAACCAGTGCAGAAGACCTGCCTCGAATCACGGGCATCAATGCGATTCCGCAAAACAACATTAATGGGTTTCCGTTCCTGCAGCCGCCACCTCCGGCGGGCTTCCCGCAAGTAATCCCGTTCAATTCTCAGGCAAATTTGTGGGGCAACGACAACACACTCAAGACGCCCCATGCCTATACCGCGGACTTCTCAATCGGCCGCGAACTGCCCCACCGCTTCTCGCTGCAGGTATCGTACGTGGGCCGCTTCGGCCGCGATCTGCTCACCCAGCGTGACCTGACACAGCCTCTGAATATCAAGGACCCCAAGTCAGGCATCGACTACTACACCGCGGCTTCGGCCCTTTCCACGCTCGCGAGAAAGTTCGCGCGGGATAACAACGGAGGCAATCCCACAAATTATTACCAGGCCGTCATTACGCCGGCGCAGATTGCCTCGATTAAGGCATCCGATCCACTGCTTGGAAATACCGCCCAATACTGGGTTGACATGTTACCCGCGCTTCGTCCCGGCGCGACAGTCTACACGGATCCGTTTACCGGTTTCGTACCGAACCCGGGGACCAGCGTAACTGACAGCTTGATCGAGTCGGTCTTCGACCTGTACTACAACCCGCTTCTCTCGGTCATCGGCGATGAGATCGTCGGGCTGGCAGACATCGATACCTACGGCGGCCTCAACGACAACGCCAACACAGGGTCTTACTTCTTCAACGGCCCCGCAGGCCTGCTGGGTACCGGCTCCGGCCAGTTCCTCAACAACCAAGCCTTTTCCACGTACGGATGGAGTTCGGTAGGAAATTCCAGTTACCACGCGCTGCAATTGAACATGCGGAAACAAGTCAGCCATGGATTCCAGTTTGACTTCAACTACACTTGGTCGAAATCCATTGACGTCACATCCGCCGCGTCGCGCGTCGGATTCTCTGTCTACGGCTACCAGAACATCGGCCTGGTCGGAACCCGCCTGGCTAATGCATTTTCCCCGAATCTGGCCCGCGCTGTGTCTGATTTTGATACCACTCACCAGTTCAACCTCAACTGGGTTGCGGAACTGCCCGTGGGCAGAGGTCGCGCTTTTGCCGGCAGTGCCCATGGTGTGTTGGACGCGGTCATCGGCGGGTGGTCGACTTCCGGAGTCGCCCGCTGGACTAGCGGATTCCCCTTCAGCATTGACGGTGGCCAACGCTGGCCGACAGACTGGTTCCTCACCGGGGTCGCGCAGATGACGGCGAAACCCCAGACCGGCACCTACAAGAGAGCCGGCCGCGTCGACCTCTTTGCCGATCCCGCTGCGGCACAGCAGGACTTCACATTGCCCCTTCCAGGCGGGGTCGGCTCGCGCAACGTCCTGCGTGGGAACGGTTACGCCGATTGGGATATGAGTCTATACAAGAACTGGAAGATGCCCTACCGGGAAACTCACAGCGTGCAATTCCGGTGGGATGTTTTTAACGTGCCGAACCTCACACGCTTCAATGCTCAGTCGGTGGGATCGTCGGCGCTGCTGACGTCGCTGGCGCAGCAGTCGACGAATTTCGGAGCCTACACGAGCCTGCTGACGCAGCCACGCGTCATGCAGTTCGCATTGCGGTACGAGTTCTGAACCGGACTGTCCGCTCTTCGATAAGGTGCTGGGAAGTGTCGGCAGCGAAAGACCCCGCCCAAGCCAAGCGTGGACGGGGCACCCGTTTTCTTTCACCCCAGCAGCGAATAATCCCCGCTCGCGTCTTCGATCTCAACCATCGCTTTCAGTTCGGGATAGCTTTTCACCAGCGTCTCTGGGGCGCGGACTTTCTTTCCGTCCAGCAGATGCCTTAGCTCCAGCGCGTTCACCGCCGCCTTCGCCTGAAAATGATTGTTCGCGATCACGAACGTCGTCTCGGCCTGGCGCGCGATGAACTCGACTTTTTCCTTCCACTTCTGCAATTCCGCGGGCTTGTAGAGGTAGTTGTAACGGTCGTTGCGGTTGTCGCTGTCGGACCCGCTGTCGAACCAATGTTCGTAGTTGCGGCCGTGCAGGCGCACGTATCCAACGCCCGACGTGACATGTTCGGTCGGCCCCAGCGAACGCCCCAGCAGCGGTTGGTCGATGTTGCAGAAACCGACGTTGTGGCGCATGAATTCGGCGAGGGTTTCCGGCTGGTTCCAACTCTCGTGCCGCACTTCGACCACGCGCGGATACTCGATGAACTGCCGCAGCAACTGCTCCAGGTATTCGCGGTTCAGGCTGGTGTTCTTGAACGAGACGGGGAACTGAATGAGCAGCGCGCCCAGCTTGCCTTCCGCGGCCAGCGAGTCCAGACCCTCCCGGGCCAGCCGCTCGTCCCGGTCATTCGGCCGGATGCTGGCCGCTGAAGTGGGTTCCATCACCGCCAGCGGAGAATGGGTGAACGACCGGTGCAGCTTCGCGGTGAAAAGAAAATGTGGATTCACCGCCGCTGCCTTCCGCGACCACAGACGCCCCAGTTCCGGCCGTATGTGTCCGTAAAACGAGGTGTTGATTTCGATGACGTCGAAGAATCGCGCCAGAAATTCGACCGGATGCACTTTCTTCCGCGTCACTTCCGGCGGATAGAGAATCCCGTCCCAGTCTTTGTAAGACCAGCCGGCAGTCCCGATTCGGATTCGCGGAGCAGGTTCCATGCGGGCGGGCCAGATGCTCGCAGGTTAGCACACGGCTCGTGTGGCGCGGGCGCCCCGCCCGCGAACGCCGCGAGCCAGCGGGAATCATCTGCAAATAAATAATCTCAATGGAGAAGAATCAGTAGAGAAGAATCGCGACCCAATACGTCCCGGCCGGATACGCCGCATTGCGCGCGTAGCAGGCGCCGACCGCGAACTGGCGAACGCCCGGATCGCGCAGCATACTCAACACGGCTTGCGGCAGGATGTCCGGACGGCTTTGCGTGTAGGTGATAATTCTTCGATTGTCGTAAGCGGTCGCGAGCAGGTGGGTGTTCGGGGGGTTCTCTCGGGCCAGCGAGCAGGCGGCCTCGTCAAGCTTCGGCGGCGTGAGTTGGACAAGCTCCGGAAGCCCCGCCTGTTGCCGCATCTCGCCGACCACCCGGCCAATTAATTTTCCGCTCTGCTGTGCGGTATACGATGGCACCTCGTGCGCGAAATCCTGCACCACGTATAGCCGGCCTTTGCTCCAGACGGCCGTGATGCCCACGATGTTGAATCCGCGATCGAGCAGGTTCTCGCGGTGCGGAGGCGAGCGCATTAGGGCTTCATTAACCTTGGGACCGCTATCGGCATATGCGATGTTCTCGCCGGCGCGATCCAGCTTCAGTCCGCCAGCCGGCGAACTCACCATAGCAATTCTTTCGAGCAGGGAGGGCTCACCAGACAACTGATGCTCCAGACGCTCGCTCTCAACCATTCGCCGGGCGTGCGCTCGCGCCGCGTCGAGGAGACTTTCGTCCATCCGCAACGGCGGCACGCCGGCGAGTTCGCGGCTCTTGTTTGCCGCTTCCAAAAGTTCGTTCCCGGCGGCGGGGTCCTCACCAGAGGATGATCCGGCCGCCGAGTTGGAGTTGGGGGTGGGCTGCTCGTTGCTAACGTCATGGCGAACGTTATTGCGAACGTCGTTGCGAACGTCGGCTGCTGGCGGAGTTGTTACTGCCGCGCTGGGTCCAGGATTTACCGCCAAGATCGCGAATGAAAACACCAGGGCCTGGAGCATAATTGTTGGGGTAGCGTTCGGGCGCGGGGATCGCCGGTAAAGTTCCGCTTTCCATCTCCCACGCTAACCTCTAGAATTCAGCTCAGCCACTTACCATGGAGACCTTACTGCTGGTTACCGTGCTCGTCGGAACCCTTGTCCTGCTTGGGTTCTCGGCGGTTCTGCTGCGCCGCGTTCCGGCAGCTGAGCAAGTGGATGTAAAAGCGGAAGTTGCAGGTCAGCGCGAAAGGCTCGGTACTTCCCTTGGCCAGAAGTTCAGTGCCGCTACTGCCGATATGGCCAGCACGCTGGACCAACTGGAGGCCAGTCATGGTTAGCCTTTCGATGCTGGTCCTGGCAATGATTTCCGCTGTGCTGGGGGGCGTGGTTGCGTGGCTGGTTTTGCAAACCAGATCCGCCGTGCTACGGGAGCAAGTATCGACTCTGGAGCGAACGCTGCCTGCTGTGCAAGAAGAACTCAGAACGGCGAACGCCGCCAACGCAGACCTTAGGGCACAAGTCGCAGGACTCGATTCCACGCTGAAAGAAGAGCGCAAGACGGGTGCGGAGAAGCTCCAACTCCTGAACTCAGCGTTGGCGGAGCTGCGCCCAGCTTTCCAAGCTTTGGCTGCCGACGCCCTAAGGAGCAACAACGAATCCTTCCTGCATCTGGCACAGACACGTCTGGAGAAATATCAAACCGAGGCGAAGGGAGATTTGGAAGCCCGCCAGAAGGCAGTGGAAGAATTGGTGACGCCGATCAAGGAATCTCTAACTAAGGTTGACGTCCAAATCCAGCAGATCGAGAAAGAGCGCAGCCAAGCCTACGGAAGTCTTACGGCGCAAGTCGGCTCCTTGATTGATACGCAGAACCAGTTGCGTGGCGAGACGGGGAACCTAGCGAAGGCCTTGCGCGACCCTGCGGTCAGTGGCCGCTGGGGAGAGATCCAGTTGAGGAAGGTGGTCGAGATCGCAGGGATGCTGCACCACTGCGATTTCGAGGAACAAGTCTCGGTCAAGACCGCTGACGGCCCACTCCGTCCAGATATGGTGGTGAAGCTGTCAGGCGGGAAAAACATTGTGGTTGACGCAAAAACACCCACGCAGGACTATATGGATGCGGCGCAGACAACCGATGATGAAGTACGGAAAGCGAAGTTGCTCGAACACGCGCAGAAGGTTCGGGCGCATATGGGAAAGCTCGGTTTGAAATCCTATTTCGAACAGTTTCAGCCCGCCCCGGAATTCGTAGTCATGTTTATACCCGGAGAAAACTTTTTCAGCGCCGCGCTTGCACAACAACCAGACTTAATCGAGTACGGAGTGAATAAGCGCATAATCCTCGCTTCCCCAATAACCCTCATTGCGATCCTAAAGGGGATTGCGTATGGGTGGGACCAGGAGGAACTCGCCGAAAACGCGCAGAAGATCAGTAAGCTCGGCAAAGAACTGCATGAGCGCCTTCGCACCTTCGCCAGTCATCTCGGTAATCTCGGTGAGAAGTTGAATGGTGCGGTGCAGTTTTACAACGACGCCGTCGGCTCGCTGGAGAGCCGCGTCCTGGTTTCCGCGCGGCGTTTCTCGGAACTGAAAGCGGCGAGCCCGCCGGAAATTCCGGAGCTGGTACCGATCGAAACCACTCCCCGCACCGTGGCGTTGCTCTGTGCCGAGGCGGAAGATCACGCGACCGAGGAGCATTCCGAGGAAGATTCAAGCCCGTGAGTGTATCCGAAATCCCAAGGCGCAGGAAGCATTCCAGGCCGCGCAGCGGCACCTGAAAAGCTGTCGGGGAAAAGTTTCCGCGCTCAGCGGGCAAGAGCAGTTGGAGCTGGAGTCAGGCGACCAGCCTGTGCCGCCGACCGACAAAGCCAGCGCGTGATCTCCCTCTCGCACGACGGCCACCCGGTCTGCAGAGTGCGCGTGAGAAGTGGTTCGCCCCTCCGGGGCTGGATTCTCTTGTGTTTCGTCCCACTGGGTTGCCCGAAAACGAGTTCTCACGCGCACTCTAAAGGGGCGTCTGATTTCGAAAACTTACCGCATCGCGAATGCGATGCCCCGATACGAAACCGGCGTCGCTAAAGCGATGCCCTGATAGGAAACGCGAGTGTTTCCGTGGACTGTCTAACCACGCGTCAAAACGCCCGTCACCAGATCCAGATCGCGCATGATCCGCTCCGGATCGCTGTGCCCCAGAAAAACCTCGCCGTTCGAGGTCCTGATATGCACAACCTGGTTGCACCAGACGTAAGCCCGCGTGCTGCCGATGCCGCGAATGCCGTAGCCGCGAATAAAAGCCCAAGGCTCAATCGAATAACTCACGATCGACCGCCTCGGAATCGACCGAAGCCGGAATCCAAGCATTCGAATCTCGACCCCATCCTGCAGGAACCGGTACTGAAAACCGCTCCACGCCATCGCCCAGGCGCCGAGCCCGACCATGCCTGCGAGGATCACCGGCCAACGAACCGCCGCCATCGGAGCCAGCGCCACTCCGATCACCGGTCCAATCAGCGCCAGCAGGATGATCAGACTCCACACCCGCCCGGAATGCGTCTCTTCCGCCAACACATCGCCCTGGAATGCATCGCTCATCTTTGTCCCTGTATTACTGAGTGTCCCAACGCATCGGCTGTCAGCTGTCAGCTCTTAGCCCTTAGCTCCTCGCTGCTCATTTCTTCCCACCGCCATGCGGGAAGTGCGGCCGATGCAGATGCCAGCGCAGTCCGCCGGCGATGAACGAAATCGCGCTCAACAGAAAACCGACGGCGAAACAGATCAGACAAAAATATCAGCCCCATATGCCAGATCGCAATAATTACGATCGCAATATGAAATATTATCAAAGACTGGATTGGCATTGTTTGCAAGGGCTTAGGGAGGGCATCTCGGGTTGCTGAAAAACTCGTGACGAGCGGCTGCAGCGGTCCTCAGCGGCTTAAGCCGCACTCCAAACAAGGCAGTTACGGCAGCGCTGAAGCGCTGCGCCACCCAAAATCGAGAACACGAGCGAGTCTTTCCGCAGCCTGTGAAGTTGTGCCCTTCCCAAAACCCGCGTGAATCAAGACTCTTTCAACCGCAGCGGGTCCAACGCGTCCAAAGAAAAAAGCCTCCGCCGGGGCGGAGGCTTGAACTGGGAGGTTTGTGCCTTGAATCGGAAAAAGCGGGTTTGTCTAGTTCACCCGCAATGTCACCTGCTGGCTGTGCGACGCTCCGGTTCCGGCAGCTCCGACGATGGTGATGGTGTAGGTTCCAGCCGCCGTGCCGACGGCGGTGGTAGTGCTGGTGCTGGCCGATCCACAGCCCGACTGCAGCAGGATCGCGCCCGCGATCACGCCCAGGACAACTCCGACCAGCCAGCGCCGACGCTTGCGAACAGCGCCGATACCCAGTCCGACCAGGCTCAAGCCGCCGATGGGCAGCCAGGTGGCGTAGACCGAGCCGCGGCGGAGCAGGCTGCCGGTGGTCACGGGGCGGGCCACGGTAGCGATGCTCAGGGTCGTGGGCCCGCAAGCGCTTCCCGAAAGCGTGACGGGGGTGGGGCTGAAGGTGGGAGTGGTTGCGGTCACCATCGAAGGCGACGTGGTTTGGCTCGGCGTGACGGTGGCGCTATAGCCCAGATTCGTATTCGTGGGACAAAAGTTGACCTGGATCGCGGCGGGGTTGCCAGCAGTAATCTGTTGCGCGGCAGGCGAGGCGCTGATCGCGAAGTCGACGACGGGCACCGTCTGCGAGTTGGAGGATTGCGTGGGACCGTTGTTCGCGCTGGCGCTGCCCGAGACACTGATTTGCGTGAGGCTGGGCGTAGCGGTATCGGACGGGGTCACGTCGACTTCAACTGCTCCCAAGGCGCCTACAGAAAGTGTCGGAATAGAGCAGGCGATGGTCGTTCCCTGGACCGCGGTGCAGTTTCCCGTGCCGCTGGTGACTTTGGCGGTGGCGCTTGACGCCAGCCCGGTGGTAGGCACTACGGCGTAGAAGGTCACGAAGGACGCGTTGTCGGGTCCGGTGTTGGTGATGTCAAAAGTAAACGCAACTTGCGTTCCGGCCGCGACCGGGTTGGGCGATGGACTGGTACTGGTAGGTGTCACGGTGAGTGTGCTGGCGGCGCCAATCTTGCTCACGAAGGCATCCTGCGAGCCCCCGTTCAACTGTGGCTGGTAGGCAGTTGAAGTCACCGGAAAATTCGGGGACAGCGTGTTGCCGGCGACGTAAGTGGCGTTGTAGGTATCGAGTGCGATTCCGGTGCCCTGATCCAACTGGCTGCCACCCAAATAGGTCAGGTAATCGCCAGTGCCCCGTCCCGACAATGTGGTTCCAATCAGCGCGACGAAGGCGTCGCCCTGACCGCCGTAGGTCTGGAGGGCGTCGGCGGTTAATTGCAGGTTCGGGGAGGCGGTCGAGCCCACCACGTGGGCGGCCTGCAACGAATCCACCGTAATGTCCTGCCCGCTGTCCGGGCCGGAGCCGCCCAAATAGGTGAAGTAGGTCAGCGGATACACCGACCCGCTTAGGTTGCCGAGCTTGGCGATGAACCCGTTGCTTGCGCCGTTTACTCCGCCATAACCGGTGGTTTGGAAACCACTGCAACTGCAAACCCAATCGGGGGAGTTGGTCGAGCCGGTGATGTAGGCGTTGCTGGAGGAGTCCACGGCGATGGCCAGGCCGACATCGGAACCACTACCGCCTATGTAGGTGGAGTAGATGAGAGATTGTTGACCATCATAGTTGGGATTGATCTTGGCGACGAAACCGTCGGTGATGCTCGTCGAGCTGTTGGAGATGCAAGACGTGGTTCTACTGGCTTCGTTAAGGCAGGCCTGCTGCGCATCGAGAAGCGGAAACGCTGCCTCGCCGTTCGGTCCTGTCACCTGAAGCATGTTGGTCGTGCCGGTGATGTACATGTTGACGTTGGTCGGGGTGGGGTCCACGGCAATCCCGCCGCCAACCGCCGTTGCGCCAACTGGATATCCGCCACCGAAGTAGGTGGAGTAGAGCATGCTCTGGAAACCGCTGCCGTTTGTGTTGATCTGGCTGGCGAAAAACTGGGGGTTCCCGGGAGAGTTCGACTGTATCTGATAGCCGTTGGGGTTCGCGGGAAAGCCGTCGCTGGCGGCGTTGGTGGAAGTGGTGTCGCCGGTGACGTAGGCGTTGCGATTGGTGGCGTCGATGGCGAGCCCGGTGACATGGTCGGTTCCATTGCCGGCGAGATAGGTGGAATAAGTGAGATTGTAAACGAGGGTGGGGGGGGTCTGGGTCTCGCTCGCGCTTATCTTACTGAGGAATCCGTGGGTTTGGGTCCCGGCAAAGGTTGCTGAGGTCTGGAATGCATTGCTGGTGGTAGGAAAGTTGGGAGAAGTGGTCGTACCGGCAACGTAGATGTCGAAGGCCGAATCGACCGCGACTCCTGCCAGGCTGTCAACTCCCGAGCCGCCAAGATAGGTTGCGTAAACCAGTTGCTGAGTGTCGGAGTACAGCGGCGGCACCAGAGTCGTGTTGATCACCGCGATGAAGATGTTCTGCGCGCCCGCCAGGTGCGATTGGTACGGTGGGTTGTTCGGGTTGTTCGCCGTGCTCAGCGGAAAGTCCGCTGAGTTGGTCGAGCCCGCCACATAAATCAAGCCGCCGGAATCGACCGCCACTTTCACCAGACCCTCGGTGCCGCTGCCGCCGAGGAAGGTTGAATAGCTCAGGACCGGGTCGATGACGAGTTCGCGGCTGTGGTCGTAGTCTCCGATGGTGAAGCCAATTTTGTTGTCAGCGAGCTGGCGGAAACTTCCCGCGATCGCTTTCTCGGAATTGCCGGACGCATTTCCTGACTCGGGCGCGGCGGGCTGATAGATGCGTGGAGCGCGGAAGCGGACGTCTCCATTGGCGGTTGCGAGGATGAGATCGCCGGAATCGTCGGAATCAATATGCGCGGATGGGCCGTTGAAGCTCAGCGCAATCTGGTTCGGGTCGGCGCCCGGCGCGACGCGGAAGTCGTATTCAAGGCGTCCCTGATTGCCGTAGTAAACCAAGTCGACGCCGGGATAAACCGCCTGATACTCGACCCGGGCAAACTGCGGAATGTCACGATGCCACTTGGAAGGATCGTTGCCAATAAAGTAGTTGCTCTTCCCCGGCAGAGGCGAAGCGCCGGAGACGCGGGCCAAAGAGTTAGCCCCGTCCAGTCGCATGCGAATCACCGAACTGGAAGCACGCTGAGAGCTGACCGCTGACCGCTGAGAGCTGAGTGCTGAAGGCTGAGTGCCGGCGGCTCGGTGCAATTCCAGCACCGCTTCGTCGGCGGTCAGAAACAGACCGTAGCCCGCGCCGCGCGCGAGAAACTTGACCTGAGGAGCGGTCTGACCCTGGTTAGGCTCGAAGAAGAGCGGCAGCGACAGCGACTTTGAAGGAAGCGCCTTATGGGCGGCAGATGTTTGTTCGGCAGATGTTTGCTCAGCAGATCCTGGCCCGCTGGCTTTGGCGCTATGTACTGCGGCTCCAAAATAAAACACGACGCCTGCCGTGGCGAGCACTGCCGCCCCCAGAAATGCGGCCTTCATCCCATTTCCTGTCTTTTTTTCTGCCTTGCCTGTTTTTTCTCCTGACACCGAACGTCTCACCGAACCTCCTACCGACCCAGGGTAATTCCAATTCACGAAGCTCCTCCGATTTCCCAATTTCGTGGGGTGAGAACAAGAATGGCACACAAACACCGCTGCGGCTTGACGCCCTTAGAAAGCGGATGCGTACCTGTCACCAGAACACTGGGATTGAACCAAACAAATACTTTTACATTCAACAGATACGCTGTCAAGCCGGGTAGACAGCATGGGCCGCATAGTGAGAAGCCGGAAGAGGGGCAAATGGTTGCAAAGAAAAAGGTCTCAGGAAAACAGGTCTCAGGTTTTAGGTCTCAGGTCTCAGGAAAAACCTCTGCGATGAAAACCCGTGAGACCTGATACCTAAGACCTACTCTTTCTTCAGTGCCTCGATCTCTCTTTTGAGCCGCGAATAGCGCGACACAATCGTTCCGAGATAAACGATGTGGATGATCCAGGTGATGGCGTAGGCTGCAAACAAGTATCCGTTTCCGCTCATCGCACACTCCCGCGCGGGTCCAACAGCGATTCCAGGGCATGGGCTTGGTCGACGTCGCGCTGCAGCCTTTCCAAGCGATAACGCGACCAGCAAACGAGATATGCAAAGCAGGAAAAGGCCAGCCAGTTGATGAGCAGCACATGCAACATGCGCGGATCAATGGATCCGCCTCCGCCCATGACCGGCTGCGGGTGCTGGGTGCGGAAGAACCAGATCGAGAAGTAAACGAACGGCACGCACAGCGCGCCCAGTACCGCCAGGGAGGCTGCCAGCAAAGGCGTCTGTCCACCGGAAGAGAAGCGGCGCAGGAAAAGATAGCTGACGTAGATCAGCCACAGCACCAGGGTCGAGGTCAGGCGCATGTCCCACGTCCACCAGATGCCCCAGACGGGACGCGCCCATATCGGCCCCGTGATCAGCACGACGGTGCAGAACACGACGCCGATTTCAGCGCTGACCAGCGCGACGATATCGGCAGCAGGCTTGCGCTTGATCAGGTAGACGACCGAGGCTCCGAAATTGACGAAGAAGAGGATGAACGCCGTCCAGGCCGAAGGCACGTGGTAGTAGAAAATCCGCTGCACGTTGCCCATAGTCCGTTCGGTGGGAGCCCAGACCAGCGCCAGGTACAAAGCGTAGCTCAGCAGGATCGCAGTCAGCACACCGAGGATGGGGAAGGCTTTTTTCATTGTGCGTTCGTCGGGTGAAGCATTGAATCATTGAGCGATTGAGTCATTGAATCATTGGCACCCCGAGGGCTGAATGAATCAATGAGTCGGCGTCCAAGTGATTCAATGGCTCAATGATTCAATGTCTCAATTTCGTTCATTCCGCATTCAGCACCGTTTCAAACAAGAGGAGGCACACCGTAGTAAACACCAGATCGTAGGTCGCAAGCAACACCATCCAGAAGCGCGCGCCCTCACCGTTCAGTATAGCGGTGGTGGCCTGCACCATGGCGAGCAGGGCCGGGATCGAGATGGGGAACAGCAGCAGCGGCAGCATAATCTCGCGGCTGCGCGTCCGCAGAGACATCGCGGCGAAGAAAGTTCCATTCACGACCAGCGCCCATGTCCCAAGCACCGCGACCAGCAGCAGTTGCCAGACAGGGCCCAGCGCCCGCAGCCGGTAAAACACGACGAAAAGCGGCGTCATGAGCGCTTCCAGCACGCTGACGAAAATAAAGTTGCCCAGTGTCTTCGCTATGAACAGCGAGTTCGCCGGAGCGGGCGATACCCGGTAGGCGTCGAGCACCTGGTTGCGAATCTCGCGCGCCCAGGTCTGGTTCAGCGCCACCACCGCCGCGAACAGGAACGCCACCCAGATCAGCCCGCCCGCGATCTGGCGCGATTCTTCGGCGCTCGGATCGAACGAAAAACTGAACACGACCACCACCAGCAGAGAGAAAAACAGCATGGAGTTGATGGCGTCCTTCGACCTCCACTCCAACCGAAGGTCTTTGAGCAGCGTGGCGCGGGTGATGCCGGTGGGCGCGCTCGCGGTGTGTTGGATCATGGTGCGCTCTCCCCGATCTTTGCGCCTTCTCCCGAATTCGTGTGGTGACGGGGCTCCGCCCCGTCCTGGCGGGGCAGAGCCCCGCCACCACACCCGTCCGCCGGACGTTTCAGTTCCCGCGTGCGCCCGACAATTTTGCCGAATTCCATCCAGACGAACTCGTCGGCCGCGCCTTCGAGCAACGAGGCCTGGTGAGTGACGACGAAGATGGTTGTGCCGCGATCGCGCGCACCCACCAACAGGCGGACCATCTCCGTGGCGGAATGCAAGTCCACGTTCGAGAAAGGTTCGTCGAGCAACAGGATCTTGGGGTTGTTTAATAAAGCGCGCGCCAACGACATCCGCTGCCGCATGCCTTGCGAATACTGGCCGACCGGGCGGCCGAGATCAGGATCGAGACCGACCGAGCGGATGACCTCCGCGCAGCGCGTGCTGCTGGCGATTCCGTACAGCCGGGCAAAGTATGCCAAGTTCTCCATACCGCTCATCTCGTCATAGAGCAGGGAAGGATGCGCCATGTAGCCCACCTGCTGGCAGATGTCGTGAAACCTGCTGGTCCCGAGGATCGCGACCTCGCCGCTCGACGGCTGGTTGAGTCCGGCCAGGGTGCGCAGCAGCGTAGTTTTGCCGGCGCCGTTATCGCCAAGAATGGCGTAGAGTTTGCCGCCGGAAAATTCCGCGGTGACGCCGCGCAGCGCGGCAAAACGGCCAAACTGTTTGATCAGGTTCGAGACAGTGATGACGTTGACGGGGACGAGCGCGGTTTCAGTCAAAGGGTTAAGAGCCTGTGATGTAAGTGAGATTCGTATCAGGGCACGCCTTCAGGCGTGCCGAAACGCTTTGGAATGAATCCGCCTTCAGGCGCTGGATCTCGCAATTCAAGTTCTACCACAGGCTGCTTAGACTTAATTTGCCATCCCGCTCGACCCGGCGTTCTGATTCTGCGACATGGTCTTGCCCGGCTCAGCCGTCGGAGTGGCCCCGGGTTGCGGCGCGTACTTCGACGCACACTTGGCCTGTAGTTGCTTGGCATGAAAGACGCCATCGCGCCCGAAACTGCCATCGGCCAAAGCTTGCGAGTCGTCCTTGAAAGTATCGGGCGGAGCTTCGGTCCCGGTATACGAAACCGGCAGCGTCAGATCATTTTCCTTCAACATGAAGTCCACGCGGGTTCCGGAGCGCCTGATCGAGCCTGGCACCACGTTGCCCGCCACACGCAGATGCTTCGAGTAAGCCTCGTTCCCCATGCCGTTCAATTCCTTGATGGTGACATAGTAGCTCTTGCTGTCCTCGACGCCCGTGTAGGCAAGATAGCCGAGCGAGAGCAGAATCAACACGGTCACCGAACCAAATTTCAGATACTTGCTGGTTTCGCTCGACATGGAAACCTCACCCCTGTTTAAAAACTCTACGCGCTGCCCGGTTACGGGTCAAGACGCGGTGCTGGTGTGGGGCGGGCGCCCTCGCCCGCCAACCGCAGGTCAAGATACACAGGTTCCTGTACACCTTGGGTGTTGCCGCCGTCCGCGTGCCCCAACTCCTGCTCATCCCGTTGCATTTACAATGCCTTTCAGCGGCATATACGAACCCACAAAGGCAGGCCCGATTCCATGATCCATCCCTGGCACGATGTAACTCCCGGCAGCAGGCTTCCGCAGGAGTTCAACACCGTCATCGAGATTCCCTTTGGCTCGAGCGTGAAGTATGAACTGGACAAGACCAGCGGCCTCATCAAACTCGACCGCATTTTGTACTCGGCGGTTTACTATCCCGCAAACTATGGCTTCGTTCCACAAACCCTGGCCGAAGACGATGACCCGCTCGATGTGCTGGTGCTGTGCCAGGAACCCGTGGTGCCGCTGACCATCATCCACGCGCGCGCCATCGGGCTCATGACCATGATCGACTCGGGGAAAAAAGATCATAAAATCATCGCCGTCGCCACCGAAGACCCGGAGTTCAACGCCTACCGCGAAGCGGCGGAAATGCCGCCGCACCGGTTGATCATGCTGCGCCGCTTTTTTCAGGACTACAAACAACTGGAGGGCAAGTCGGTCGAGGTGGATGAGATCCAGCCGGCAAGCGAGGCCTATCCCATCATCGAGGATGCTTTGCACCGCTACAGCGAGCAGCGGCGCAAGGGATTTGACGGCGTCAAAGCGTGATTCGCGGTTGTGTGGGGACGGGGCTTCGCCCCGTCCCGGCGGGGCAAAGCCCCGCCGCCACATCGGCCGCAGGTACAAAGAATAAAACCGATAGACTTACTTGACATTATCCGGAAACTGCTCTATGCTTTGAATCGTTCCCTCCTGGCCCGTACCGCCATTCGCCTGGTGGTACGGGCCCTCTTTTTTCCGCTTAGCTTCCTTTTTCCCGCTCGTAAGGCTTTTGCATGTAGCGGCGGCATTCCTCGAGCGCGCCCTGGGTATTGTCGTTGGTCTGGATGGCCTGGCGGTATTCATTGACGGCGCGTTCGCGCTGGCCGGTTACGTCGAAAATCTTGCCCAGCTGCAAGTGGCTCCAAACCTCGGTCCATCGCGGCTCACCGTCGCCATTGAGCGACGATCGGTAGGCGTTGGCCGACGCCTGATAATTCTTCTGCAGGAAAAACACTTCGGCGATCCGGTAGTGGGCGAGCGAACTGTTCTTGTTGACTTCGAGCGCTTTGTTGAATTCGCTCAGCGCTCCCGCCAGATCGCCTTGCTGGGTCAGACCCTGTCCGCGCACGATGGAGGAACGCAGCTTGATATCCTTGGAGTTGGTCAGCACGCGGTTTTCGGGATCGACAGTGATCCGCCGCGGGCGTCCAAAGGTTTCCACCGAAAACGGAGAATCGGTACCCACCACATCAATACGTTTTTCTTCCGTTCTTCCATCGGTATCGATTCTCAAATTTACCGGCATGCGGAACAGATCAAGATCCTGGGTGATCGCGCCGACAATCCGGAAGCCTTTGTTGTTGCCCAGCCGGTAGCATGTGTACTTCGCCTTGAACTCGGGGGCGCTGGTCGAATCCATCCACTGCGAGTAGAACCAGGTAAGTTTCTCGCCATATACTTTCTCGCTGAGTTCGCGGAAATCGTCGGTGCTGGCGGACTTGCCCGCGTACTTGGTGGCGAAGTCGCGCATGATCTTCAAATACCTGGGCTCGCCGACGACCCAGCGCAGCATGTGCAGGATCATGGCGCCCTTGTCGGTTACCAAAGACTGAAATTCGGGAGAAAAATAGTCCAGTTTGTTGGCGCTTGAAAGCGGCACGCTGTCATAGGCGAGCGCGCCCACCGACATGTCCTTCACCATTTCCTCGAGCCCCGCTTCGCCCGCCGCGCTCTCTACGTAGCGAGCTTCGGAGTAGCGCGAGAAGCCGTCGCTGATCCACCAGTCGTCTTTCGACGCCGGACTCACCGAGACGCCCCACCATTGATGGGCAATCGTATTGGCCAGCAGCCGGTAGTTCGTCTTTTCCGTGATCGCGCGGCTCGAAAGGGCTGCGATTTCAGGCGCCCACGCCGAGGGCACCGTGTCATCCGGAATTTCAACGACTTTCAACCGCGTCGAGGGTACGACTCCATACTGGGTGACAAAGTAAGTGAACGCCTTGATCGCCGTCGATGCGTACTCTGCGCCCAGGGTCTGTTTATTGGGTTTGAAGAACACGTGCAGGTCGATGCCCGCTTCATCGCTCTTGAATTCCTGGAAGGTGCCGGCAATGATCGTGCCCGGAAAACTCGGCTTGTCCCACTTGAAAGTGAAGGTCTTGGAATTCGCCAGCGCGGTCGCGGGCTTCTTTGATGTTGCAGTTGCCGCCGCCGACGTCTCATTCCCGCTGCCGATCGCCACCATATGCGCTGGGACAGTAACGCTGATCGTCGAAGTAAAGCGGTTGACGCCGTATCCCGCGACCGGAAACCACAATCCGGAGTAAAGCAGGTAGCTGGTCTCGGGGCCGACGTAGGCCAGCTTCAACCCCTGAACCGGGCTGTCGTCGGCGCTTTCCAGCGTGCCTTCGTATTCGAAGGTGAAGGTGGTGCTGGCATTTTTTGCGAGGTCGCTGTTGAGCGCGAAGCGCACGGTCGAATCCTGCGTGTTGCGTTCCGGACTGAGCGGCTTGTTGTTCGCGTCCGTGAGCTTCGTAATGCGCAGCGCGTTGTTCAACTGAAACACGGCCACGTTAAGGTCTTCGAGCGCCGTGACCTTGACCGTCGCGCGCGCGGTGAGTTTGTGAGTCTGCGGCAGGAGTTCGACGTCGATCTGATAGTCGTCCGCGCGCAGCCGCGTCTTTTCGGCCGCGAGCGCCGGCCGGTTCGCGACCGAGGTAAGAAACAAGCCAAGAAAAAAGACAACAGTCAAACAGAGCGCCCGGCGCGCTGGTCGAGAGTGGCAGAGCTTCAAGTAATGTCTCCTGGCGAGAACAACGATTTGTATGATGTTAATTTTCCCGCAAAAGATGCTGTGCCGACAAGGGTTAGCGAAATATGTTTGCGTTTCCTGTGGCGCGGACACTCCTGTCCGCGGCCTTTGACTTACCTGATCATTTTCGACTGATCTCCTTCAAAATGATCTCCGCCGCCGTTTCCGAAGGATGCGCGCTGGCACCGCTCCCCAGCTTCAGTCGAGCCTTCACCGCCGCTAAACGCCGCACCATGCGCGCCCGCGCCTCGCCGTCGGGGATGATCTTATTCATCTCGGCGACGATGTTTTCCGCCGTGAACTTGTGCTGCACCAGTTCGGGGACGACCTCCTCCTCCGCAATCAGGTTGACCATGGCAAAGTGAGGAACCTTCACGCGCGGTTTGCCCAGCGCGTAGGTGAGCGCAGAAACGCGGTACACCATCACAAACGGAGTGCCCATGAGGGCCGCTTCGACCGTAGCCGTCCCGCTGGCAACAATCCCCGCGCGGGAGTGGTAGAGCGCAGGCAAAGCCTCGCGCACCAAGTGAATATTCCCCTGTAGAGACGCGGCTTGCCGCGTCTCTGTCGGCGTCGGGATCGATTCCTTCAGAAACGCCGCGTCCAGCGTGCGCGCCACCGGCAGCAGGAATTCATAACCGCTGCCCAGGCGATCCGCCGCATCAAGGATCGTCGGCAGGTTCATGCGCACTTCCTTCCGGCGGCTGCCCGGCATCAGCGTGATCCAGGGCTTCGCGACGTCGAGCTGGTTCTCAGCCGCATAAGCTGCGCGAGTAATTGCAGGCGCAGGCAAATCGGCCAGCGGATGGCCGACGAATGTCGCGTCCACTCCATGATCGCGATAGAACTTTTCTTCAAAGGGAAAAATCACCAGCGCCTTGTTGACGTATTTGCGCAGCAGCTTGACGCGTCCCTGCCGCCAAGCCCAGAACTGCGGGCAGACGTAGTAAACCACCGGAATGCCGCGCCTGCGCATCTGCCGCGCCACGCGCCAGTTGAACGCCGGCGCATCGATAACGACGGCGAGCGCCGGACGCTTCTCATCGGCCGTGCGCATCAATTTTCGATAAAGCCCAAGAATCTTAGGCAGATGGCTAAGAACCTCAGTGATGCCGACAACCGCCAGGTCCTTAGCATCGACAACGATGTCGCAGCCAGCGGCCGCCATGCGCTCCCCGCCCGCGCCAAAAAAATCAAGCTTCACAGCCTGTGTGGTGGCGGGGCTTTGCCCCGCCGGGACGGGGCGGAGCCCCGTCACCACACGGGCAGGAATGGCTACACGCCGCCGCAGCGCTTCGATCAGCTGCGCGCCATACATTTCGCCCGAGGCTTCCCCGGCGGAGATCAGGATTTGCACAGCTGCATTGTAACGGGGTAGAAGGAGCAGTGTTCAGTCGTCCGCGTTTGCCGTAACCGACGGAGCCGCCGCCGGCATCTCCTGATCTTTATACTGCAGTTGATACAGCTTGTAATAAATCCCGCGCTGGGCCAGCAGTTGCTGGTGCGATCCCATCTCGCGGACCTGGCCCTTGTGCATCACGATGATCTTGTCGGCCCGCTGGATGGTCGAGAGCCGGTGCGCGATGATCAGCGCCGTCCGCCCTTCCACCATGCGGTTGAGCGCGTCGCGCACCCGGAACTCGGTCTCGGTATCGACGCTCGAAGTCGCCTCATCCAGAATCAGAATCTTCGGATTGTGCGCCAGCGCACGCGCGAACGAAATCAACTGCTTCTGTCCGGTCGAGAGCGTCGAGCCGCGTTCGCGCACTTCCTCTTTGAATCCTCCCGGCAAGGTTCGGATGAAGTCGGCGAGGTTGACGTCCTCCGCCGCCTGCTCCACGTCCTGGTCTTGAATGCGCGCTGTCCCCAGACGGATATTGCCCGCAACCGTGCCGCTGAATAGAAAAGGATCCTGCAAGACGACGCCGAAGCGGCTGCGCAGATCGTCAAGGTTCATCTCCTTGATGTCGACGCCGTCGATGCGAATCGCACCCCGCTGCACGTCGTAGAAGCGCATCAGCAGCGAGATCAGCGTAGTCTTGCCCGCCCCGGTGTGGCCGACGACGGCGATAGTCTCCCCCGGTTCAAGCAGGAAATTTACGTCGCGCAAAACCCAGTCGGGCTTGGTGGTTTGTGTGGTGACGGGGCTTTGCCCCGTCCCAGCGGGGCGACGCCCCGCCACCACACGATCTGTTTCTCCGCCCGCGTTGTACGTAAACCACACATGGTCAAACTCAATCCGCCCCGGCCCCTGCGGTTGTTTCGTGATCGCCGGCGAGGTTACTTCAATCTTCGTATCCAGCAACTTGAACACGCGCTCTCCCGCCGCCATCGCCGACTGCAGAATGTTGTACTTCTCGCTCAGGTCCTGAATCGGACGGAAAAACCGCTGCGCGTACTGCATGAACGCGACCAGCACGCCAATCGTCGCCACGCCCCGGATCACGTCCCCGCCGCCGAACCAGATAATGCTGGCGATGGCAATCGCCGACATCACTTCGACCACGGGGTAGTACACCGCGTATGCCAAAATTGCGTCTTTGAATGCCTCCATGTGCGAGGCGTTGATGTCGGAAAATTTATTGAAGGCGCGCTTCTCGCGATTGAAAAGCTGCAAGACCAGCATCCCCGACACCGCTTCCTGCAAAAAAGAGTTGATCCGGGCAATCGCCGTGCGGATGCGCCGGTAGGAATCGCGCACCTTGTCGCGGAAAATTTTGGTCGCGTACACGATCAGCGGAAGCACGGCGAAGGTAATGAGCGCCAGCTTCCAGTTCATCTTCATCATGATCGCGATAATGCCGGCCAGCACGAAGACGTCTTCAAAAATGGAGACCACGCCCGCCGTGAACATTTCATTCAGCGCATCGACGTCGGTGGTCACGCGCGTCACCAGACGGCCCACCGGGTTCTTGTCGAAAAACGCGACGTGGATATGCTGCAAGTGGCGGAAAATCTGCCGCCGCAGATCGAACATCACCTTCTGCCCGGTCCACTGCATCAAGTAAGTCTGGACGAACTCAAGCGCGAAAGTGAGGATAAGAATCCCGATGTACAGCCCGCCAATCTGCGCAATGCCGGTGAGCGGTGCGTCGCTCAGCCGGTCGCCAATCCAGGAATGCGAGTTCGGCGATTTCGCCAGGTATTTATCGATGGCGATCTTGGTGAGGAACGGCCCCAGCACGTCCGCTCCCGACTTCAGGATGATCGCCCCGAGCGCCACCACCACGTGCCACTTGTACGGACGCAGATACGTAAGCAGCCGCCGCATGAGCCGGCCGTCGTACGCTTTCCCTAATACTTCTTCTTCCTGATTGGAGGCCATCGGTGGCGCTAGAGAACCAAATCCGGGATTATCCTAATTAAAGACTACCTTAATTGAAGATCGCGCAATTAAGATTACTCGAAAAAACATTACTCCAAATAGATGGTCAAACCGGCGCCGAGGATGCCAGGCCAAACCATCCAAACAGCTAGGAACCCAGCCTCTTCGCCATCGAACAATAAATCTCCACCGCTTCCAGTAGCTGCTTCTTCTCCACAAACTCGCCCTCCGTGTGCGCCACGTGAATCGAGCCTGGTCCCAGCAGCAGCGGCTCGCCCCAATTTGCAAGCGACGGAATATCGGTGGTGAAAGCCGCGACCATGGTCGGCAAACCGTCCAACTTTCGCAGCCGCACGAACGGAGTCTCGCGGGTGAAGCGAACCTCCGCCAGTTCGCCGATGGCCTCCGTAATCTCGCGGCGCAGCGCTTCCGCCGGACCCACCAGGCGATAGAAAAGATCGGCCTTGGCAAAATCGGAAATGACATTCGGCGCGCGCCCGCCCTGAATTGAGCCCACGTTCTTCGTGCATGGTCCCACCTCGGCATCTTCGGGAAGTTTCATCGCGTGCAAACGGTGCAGCGCTTCCACCAGCTTGTCGATGGCCGACTCGCCCTGCTCGGGATACGCCGAGTGCGCCATCTTGCCGCGCGCTACCAGCTCCACGTGCAGCGCACCCTTGCTCGCCAGCGCCAGTTTGTTTTCGGTCGGCTCGCCGTTGATCATGAAGCGGGCGCCCATCGGCTGCCGGTTGGCCGTCTTCGCGCCGATCGAGTCCCGCTCCTCGCCCACCAGAAACAGCAGCCCGGCGAAAACGCCCGCCCCGCGCAGCTTCTCCGCCGCCAGAATCTGTGCCGCAATAATCCCCTTCGCGTCGCACGCTCCGCGCCCGTAAATGCGCCCGTCATCTTCGGACGAGGCAATGAACGGCGGCACCGTATCCATGTGCGTGGAGAAAACAATCTCCGGACGAGCATGACCCGGCCACGTAGCCAGCACGTTCGCGCGCGCCCCCTCGACCGGCATTTTCCGAGCTTCGAAGCCGCGCCGCCGCAGCTCGTCGCAAAGGAAATCTCCCACCACACTTTCATTTGGAGTGATGGATTCGATATCGATCAGACGGCGGGTAAGCGCAAACAGTTCCATGCAGGAAAGCGTAACAGCCGCTGGTCGCCAGTCGCTAGTCGCTCGCAGGCAGATTCTCTACAATTAGCGACGAGCCACCAGCGAACGACGAACGACCAAAGACTAACGACCAACGACCGCTCCATGCCGCCCGAAACGTCCAGCATTCGCTCGCTCTTCCTCGCCGGTCCCGCCGGACGCCTGGAAGCTCTCCTCAACGCCGGATCGCCCGACGCAACGCACGCCGCCGTGGTCTGCCATCCGCATCCGCTCTACGGCGGAACGCTGCACAACAAAGTCGTCTTCCACGCCATGAAAGCGCTCCACAGCTTCGGATTTCCCGTGCTCCGCTTCAACTTCCGCGGCACCGGCCTGAGCGAAGGCGAACACGCCAACGGCATCGGCGAAGTCGAAGACGTGCGCGCCGCCCTCGACTGGCTCGAACGCGAGTTCACGCTCCCCATCGTCTTTGCCGGTTTTTCCTTCGGCGCCGCCGTCGGATTGCGCGCCGCGTATTCCGATTCCAATGACCGTGTCCGCGCGCTCATCGCCCTCGGCCTGCCCGCCGTCCCCGTCGCAGATCGTACTGAAGACCGCATCTACGATTTCGAATTCCTGCGCGAGTGCGCCAAGCCCAAACTTTTCGTCAGCGGTTCGCGCGATCACTTCGGTCCCCCAGGCAAACTCGAAGCGCTCGTCAACACCTTCGCCGACCCCAAGAAACTGGTCCGCATCGAAGCCGGAGATCACTTCTTCGAAGGAAGACTCAAGGAGCTGCGCGTAGCCATCGAAGAGTGGACCCAGGAAACTTTGGCAGTCGGGTAAAGCAATGACCACCAATCCATACCCCAACGCGGGCTATCCAAGAAGGCTCAGTACGGTGCGCAAGAATAGCTAGTGAAATCGCCCTAATTTCGACGATTGAAAAGAAAAAGCAGCTGGCAGTGTTCAGTTTGAAGCAGGTATAGTCGGCATCCGGGGCGTCCACAGCAGCATCAGAAGTAAACCAACCGCATAAAACAACGAGGCCTGCGAAAGGGCACCACCAATAACCATGCGCACTACTACTCCATATAAAACGATAGCTTCGGCGAATACCATCCCGACGATGTGACCTGCTTGCCACTGTCTAAGAGCCTTCGGATTAGACGCGTCCTTCGCTAACGCCTCCTCGCCGCGACGTATCAGTCGACGGCGAATGCGAAATCCTCCCAACACTGCCCAGAGAGCAAGGCCCGCCATCACCCAATGCCACAAAGTCCAATCGCTGCTGCCGCGACCACAGACGCTCTCGCTAATCCACACAAAGAGCGGTATTGTTAATATATATGCTGATTGAATCAGCCGTAGTTTCCCCAACTTTGATTTCATTTCATTCCCGTTCAAGGCTCACGGCGGATTTTACATCTTGGGTAACGACGGGGCTACCGATGATGTGAGCGCATTTACCAGATGACTTTTGGCAACGAGCAACTGTCTCTATAATCCCGTCCATGTCCGACCTGACTCCCGAGCGCGACCAGCAATTCGCTCGCATGCGCGACCTCGCCCGCGAGATCTTCACCTCCGCGATCGGCGACGCCTCCATCGAAAGCGCCTTCGCCCGCAACCTGCACTGCGAGCGCCGCGTCCTGCGCATCGGCGACGACCTGTACGATCTGGACACCTACAATCGCGTCTTTGTCGTTTCGATCGGAAAGGCCGCGCACACCATGGCCGCCGCTCTCGAAGCCCAAGTCGGCAGCAGCCTCGAAGGCATCGTCGCATCGTCAGTCGAACCCGCCAATCTGGTGCGCGGCTTCCGCTATTTTCGCGGCGGACATCCCACGCCCACCGCCGAATCCATCCGCGCCGCCGACGCCATCCTCAAATCGATGACTGCTCTCGACTCCGCTTCACTCGCCATCTTTATGATCTCCGGCGGCGGTTCCTCCATCGTAGAAAAGCCGGTTGACGACGACATCACTCTGCCCGACCTAGCCGCCACCTACCGCACGCTCGTCCATTCCGGCGCGCCCATCGCCGAGATCAACGCCATCCGTAAACATCTTTCCGCCGTAAAGGGCGGACGCCTCGCCCAAGCCGCCTATCCCGCGCAACAGGTTTCGATTCTCGTCTCCGACGTGCCCGACGCTACGCCCGATGCGCTCGCCTCCGGCCCTACCATGCCCGATTCCACTTCCATTCATGACTGCGAACGCATCGCCGCCAAATACAACCTTCTCGATCAGTTCCCTAACTCCGTCGCCAATCTCTTCCGTCAGCACGCCCTCGACGAGACGCCCAAATCCGACGACCCCGCTTTCGTCCGCGCCCGCTGGTGGACCGTGCTCTCGAACAAAGTCGCCATCGATGAGGCCGCCGCAGCCGCCACCCGCGCCGGTTTCGCCGTCGAAGTCGATAACTCCTGCGACGACTGGCCCTACGACAAAGCCGCCGGCTACCTGCTCAATCGCCTGCGCGAACTGCGCAGCAAAGTGTCGCGCGTCTGCCTGCTCTCCGGCGGTGAGGTGACCGTGACCGTCCGCAACGGTGGCACCGGCGGGCGCAACCAGCAGTTCGCCCTCGCCTGCGCCGAACCAATATCGGGAGACGACATTACCGTGCTCAGCGCCGGCACCGATGGCATCGACGGCAACAGTCCTGCCGCCGGTGCCGTAGTCGATGGCACCACCGTTGATCGGGCGGGTAGACTCGAAGGGTGCCCCACGTCTGGCGATTTTCGAGACGTGGGCTGTATCCCGCAAGCGCTCTCCACCTTCAATGCCTATCCTCTATTTGACGCGTTGGGAGACGCCGTCATTACCGGACCCACCGGAAATAATCTTCGCGACCTGCGCATCCTGCTGGCGTACTAGAAAGTTTCGTATAAGTTTTCCTGTCTGTAGAGACGGGGCTTGCCCCGTCTGGGGAGACGCGGCAAGCCGCGTCTCTACGAGAAATCAAACGCCCCTTTAGGGGCTGGCATCGACATCGCTTCCGCTGCGCGAACGTTAGCGTGATAACACCCAGCAGTTCATGGTCTTCCGGCCCACCGTAAATTCTTGTAAATCTCCCTCTGCCCGGCAGCGTCGCGCTGTTTGCCTGCATCCAACCTGTTAAACGCAAATACCGCACCGGAGGTTTCGATTGAAACAGACATTGCGTATTGCCACCCTCTTGACGTTTGCCTGCGCTGCCCTGGCAGCGTTCTCGAGTTTCGCGCAGGCTCAGAAAATCGACTTGGCTTTCGGCGTCAGCACGTTGACAGCGCCCTCGGCCAACTCGACGGGCCCGTCGCTCACCGGCGGCGCCTATCCGGGCTTTAGCGGCGACGTGATTTTCTGGCACCATTTGGGTATTGGGAGCGAAGTCTACTGGAGAGCATCCCAAAGCGACAATTACCTCGGTTCCGGTTTCAATTATCGTCCGCTCTTTTACGACTTCAATGCCGTCTACTCGCCCAAACTCGCGAGCCACACCTATCTGGAGCTTGTCGGCGGCATCGGCGCGCTGAGCACCCGCTTCTACACGGGAAACAGTTGCGGACCCTACAGTTGCTCCAATTACCAGTCCAGCGACCATTTCATGGGGGACTTCGGAGCCGGCATCAAGTTTTATCCCAAGGGCGGCTTCTTCATTCGGCCCGAGGCGCGTCTTTACCTGATCAACAACAACGTGGACTACAGTTCCTCGTACGCCACCCGCTTCGGCGCCTCCATCGGCTACACCTTCGGAGGACGATAGCCTCCAACCACCTGGCTTTTAGATTTGTCATCCGAGCCAAGCGAAGGACCTGCTGTTTGCTCACTTTGGCAAGCTAGGCCCTTCGCAGCTTGGGGCAGCGCGACGTTTCGTATGCACCGCTGTTTCGTAGGCGGCGCGAGGTTTCGTATCCGGGCATCGCGTCAGCGATGCCGAAAACCGCCGTCATCGTGAGCCCCTTTTAGGGGCTGGGCGTTGAAAAGCTCGCGCTCCCCTTTGTAAAGTTTTCGTCCGCCTCACCTCGCGAGTTTCCTGTTTCACCCATCCCGCATTATGATAGAGGCATGAATTTCGGCTTCTCCGGCGAGATGATCTTCCTGTTTTTTCTGGCGCTGATCCTCTTCGGCCCCAAGAAAATGCCGGAGATCGGCCGCCAGGTCGCGCGCTTCCTGAACGAGTTCAGGCGCGCGTCCAACGAATTCCGCTCCCAGATCGAGTCCGAAATCAATTCCCTCGAGAGCAGCGTCACTCCCCGGCAGCAGATCCTGCCGCCGCTGCAGGCCCCGCTCGGGTCGCTAGCCAATCGCATCTTCAATCCCCCGCCCGCCGAAAAACTGGAAGCTGCCGAAGTCGTCGCCGGTGAAACTGCCGCCGTAGAGACGGGGCTTGCCCCGTCTCCGCTTGCCCCGTCTTCCGATCCTGCTCCCACTCCGAAAGCGGCGCCCGATGCCTGAAGCGGCCGCCTCCTCACCCGTGAACGAAGCCAAGGAACAAATGCCCACCATGGGCTTCCTCGATCATCTCGAGGAGCTGCGCAAGCGAATTATTTATTCCGTCATCGCCATCGCCGTCGGCTTCTTCGCCTGTTGGGGATACGCCGAGAATATCTACGAAATCATGCAGCGTCCCATCATGGACGCGCTCCAACACAATGGCCTCTCCGCAAAACTCGTCTACCTTAATCCCACCGAGCCTTTCAATCTGTATCTCAAAGTCGGAGGCATGGCCGGTTTGTTCGTCGCCTCGCCCTTCGTGCTCTACCAGCTCTGGTGCTTCATTTCGCCCGGTCTCTACCGCAACGAAAAACGCTACGTCATGCCCTTCATGGTCTCGACCGTAGCCCTGTTCCTGGCCGGCGGATACTTCGGCTACAAGCTCGTCCTTCCTGCGGCGCTCGTGTTCCTGATCGGCTACGGCAAAGCCTTCCAGCCGATGATCACGCTCAGCGAGTACAGTTCTCTGTTCCTGACCATCATCGTCGGCCTGGGCGTAATTTTCGAAATGCCGATCCTGGTATTTTTCCTGGCGCTCATGGGCCTCGTCAGCGCCGGCTGGATGTGGCGCAATCTCCGCTATTCCATCCTCGTAATCTTCATCATCGCCGCCATTGTCACCCCCACCACCGATATCCTGAACATGTGCATCTTCGCCGCGCCCATGGTCGCGCTGTATATTCTGAGCATCGCGATCGCCTGGCTCGTGCATCCCAGCCAGCGCAAGAAACGCGCGGAGAAGAGCTCCTAACCACAGAGCACACAACAGAGGATCACAGGGAAAACCATGACACCGGCAAACACAAAAGGGGTTCGTCAAGCCGTTCCCTGTGCCCCCCTGTGCCCTTTGTGGTTGAGAATCTGTCGGCAGCTACTCCTGGCCATTGCGTTGGCAAACACGGTAGCCTGCGCCAAAGGAACCGACGCCACCGCCAGCGCAGCCCTAAGATCCGAATCCACCGCGACGGCGCCAGCTCCGCCCGAAGGCGCGCCAACCGACTCCGCCCCGCTTCCGCACATCGATTCCAAACGCGCCTTCCAGTACACCCGCGAGGTCACCGCCTTCGGCCCGCGCTATATGGGCAGCGAGAATCACAAGAAACTCGAACGCTACATCCTCGACCATCTCAAAGGCGACCAAGTCGAAGACGATGCCTTTTCCGCCGACACCGTAGAAGGGAAGTTCCCGGTCCGCAACATCATCGCCAAATTTCCCGGCACCAAAGACGGCATCATCGTCATCCTCGGCCACTACGACACCAACTATCCGCTGCGCAATACCGGATACGTCGGCGCCAACGACGGCGGGTCTTCCACCGCCATCCTGCTCGAATATGCCAACCAGTTGCGCGGTAAAAAGCGCGCTGGCTACACCGTCTGGCTGGTCTGGACCGACGGCGAAGAAGCCGTGCAGAAGTGGTCCGACACCGACAGCCTTTACGGCACGCGCCATCTCGCCGAAAAATGGGAAAAGGACGGCACCCTCAAGAAGATCAAAGCGCTCATGGTCATGGACATGATCGGCGACGCCGACCTCAACATCGACCGCGACACCAACAGCGCTCCCTGGCTGCTCGACCTCATCTACGCCGCCGCTGAGCGCATAGGCTACCAGTCCCATTTCTATGCCCGTCAGGGCCCCATCGAAGACGATCACCTGCCCTTCGTTAAACGCGGCGTCCCCAGCGCCGACGTCATCGACCTCGATTACGGCTACAACAACGTCTTCCACCACACCCCGCAAGACACCATGGACAAGCTCAGCCCCAAGAGCCTCGAAATCGTTGGCAACACGATCCTGGAAACCATCCACCTGCTCGACCAACGTTAGCCCCGAATTTGCTTGATCTACATAATGTATATCTATATACTTGTATTTAAGCGCGCCGTTTGGACCCTCCTCCTGGTGCGACCTGGAAGAAGTCTCGGCCACGATCGGGGGATCGAGGCTGAGCGGCTTGTTCACCAAAGTGCCTCGGTTGCCGTCGGGGGATTGCAGCCGAGGTAATTCTTCGGTCCTGGGACCGGGCCCGAACTGGGTTTGATTTAATCCCTACAAATATAGTAGTCTTCCCATGCTTGGGAGTGAGCTATGACGTCCCGCCGTGACTTCCTGAAGACTGCATCCGCCGCCGCACTGGCCGCGAGCGCTGCCCATCCGCTGCTGTCCTGGGCCACCGAAGATGCCGGCTGCCCCACGTCTCGCGGTTTTCGAGACGCGGGTTGCATCGCCATTCCCGGCAAGGACGGCATGATTGTCCGCTCCACGCGTTTTCTCGACCTCGAAACACCGGTCGAGTTCATGACCAGCTGGATCACCCCCGTCAACCATTTCTATGTCCGCAACCACATGTTCGAGCCTGCCAAATTCGACGCCAAGGCGTGGCGCCTCTCCATCGCCGGAGAAGTCGAAAAGCCGCTCACGCTCACTCTCTCCGATCTCGAAAAGCTTTCCGTCCACTCCGTCGTCAACGCTCTGGAGTGCGCCGGCAACGGTCGCTCGCTGCAGAATCCGAAGGTCCCAGGAATCCAGTGGGGCAAGGGAGCGGTCGGCAACGCCAGCTTCTCCGGCCCCAGCCTGAAGACTCTGCTCGAAAAAGCGGGCGTCAAAGATACCGCCAAGCACGTCTTGTTCCGCGGACTTGACCAGATCCCCGGCAAAGTTCCACCCTTCATCCGCAGCATTCCAATCGACAAAGCCATGGACGCTGACACGCTGGTAGCAACGCATATGAACGGTGCCCCGCTCACCGCGCATCACGGATTCCCGGCGCGCGCCGTAACCCCCGGCTGGGCCGGCGCCGCCTCCACCAAATGGCTCACCGAAATTACCGTCCTCGACAAGCCGGCCGAAGGAAATTTCATGAGCCCCGGCTACCGCCTGCCGAACACGCCCATTAAGCCCGGCGAAGCCGTCAAGCCCGAGGACACGCACTCCCTCACCGCGCTAACCGTGAAGTCCCTAATCGCCGCCCCATCCGATGGCGCGAAGCTCAAGCCCGGTTCCCACGTCATTCAAGGTGTCGCCTGGGCCGGCGCAGCCGACATCACTAAAGTAGAAATCTCAACCGATGCCGGCGCCACCTGGAACGAAGCGAAACTCGGCAAAGACCATGCCAGATACGCGTGGCGTCTCTGGAGCTACAACTGGAAGCCCGCCAAAAGCGGCGACTACGTAATCCTCTCCCGCGCCACCGACAGCCAGGGAAGAGTCCAGCCCGAAGCCCCCGTGTGGAACCCAAGCGGCTATCTGTATAACGCCTACGATCGGGTGAAGATCAATGTCCAAGCCTAGTGATGGTTTCGTATCAGGGCATCGCTTTAGCGATGCCACAAACCGCAAGCTATTAACAGTCCCTTTAGGGACCGAGCGGCGACGCACACTTTTTCCGCGGCCTGATCGAGCGAGCAAGCTCAAGAAACTGAGCGCGATAATTCTGACGCTCCTCGTCTTCAGCGCCGTTGCGTTTGCCGGAGAATCTTCTCCCAATTCCAACGAGCAGTTGCCCGCCGGCCCCGTGCAGGAAAAAGCCGCCGCCGCATGTTCCACTTGTCACGAAGCCCGCATCATCGTGCAGCAACGCCTGAGCAAGTCTGCCTGGACCAAGGAAATGGACAAGATGATTAAGTGGGGTGCCGAGGTAGATCCCAAAGATCGTGACCCTCTGATCGATTATTTCAGCGCGAACTTCGGCCCCGACCGGCCAACGTACGCAGCACCAAGAACCGCGACGCAATCAACGTCGCAAACCAAAACAAAAAAATAGCGACGTCCACAAACCACGAGCACATCCAATTCTGAGAACTGAGAACTGAGAACTGAGAACTGAGAACTGAGAACTGAGAACTGAGAACTGAGAACTGAGAACTGAGAACTGAGAACTGAGAACTGAGAACTGAGAACTGAGAACTGAGAACTGAGAACTGAGAACTGAGAACTGAGAACTGAGAACTGAGAACTGAGAACTGAGAACTGAGAACTGAGAACTGAGAACTGAGAACTGAGAACTGAGAACTGAGAACTGAGAACTGAGAACTGAGAACTGAGAACTGAGAACTGAGAACTGAGAACTGAGAACTGAGAACTGAGAACTGAGAACTGAGAACTGAGAACTGAGAACTGAGAACTGAGAACTGAGAACTGAGAACTGAGAACTGAGAACTGAGAACTGAGAACTGAGAACTGAGAACTGAGAACTGAGAACTGAGAACTGAGAACTGAGAACTGAGAACTGAGAACTGAGAACTGAGAACTGAGAACTGAGAACTGAGAACTGAGAACTGAGAACTGAGAACTGAGAACTGAGAACTGAGAACTGAGAACTGAGAACTGAGAACTGAGAACTGAGAACTGAGAACTGAGAACTGAGAACTGAGTCTGGGGATTCCTGCTTGTTCCAACGAGTTTGTCCGGCAATCTTTCTGTTCGCATCCATCATTCTGGCGAGCGCGCAAGCGCCGGGCACGCCAGGCAAGCCGCTTCCGCCCGGACCCATGCAAGCCAAAGTGAAGGCCGCCTGCACTTCGTGCCATAACACCACCCGCATCACCGAGCAACACATGACCCGCCAGCAGTGGTCCGACCAGCTCGAAAAAATGGAAGGCTTGGGCGCCGTCATCCCTGACTCTGATCGCAACGCCTTTCTGAGTTACCTGACCAAAAACTTTGGTCCCGAAAAAGGCGCAGCCAAGGACGCAGCCAAAACCGGAGAAAAGACCGCAGGAAAGAAGTCCGGAAGCGCAGCCGACTAGCCGCTCGTGTGGGGACGGGCGTCCTCGCCCGTCCAAGCCGAGCGCAGCTCGGCAGCCGTTTCACAATCGTTACCCAAGAGCAAAGCGCTGCCGACCCAACGCCCGAAGTGGCCATTACGGCAGCGCCGCCATGACCAAGTTCAAACTGACTTCAGAATGAGTGACCGAAGCCAGGACTACAAGTGATCGTTCAGGTACTCGGAAATAGCAGAAACCCACGCCCTATTCTTTCTCCGCGCTCTCCGCGTCCTCTGCGGTTAGATGTTTCTCCGGCCGCAGCAACGGAAACAGAATCACATCGCGAATCGTATGCGAGTCGGTGAACAGCATCGCCAACCGGTCCACTCCCAAGCCCACCCCGCCCGCCGGAGGCATGCCATAACTCAGCGCTCGGATATAGGATTCGTCCATCTGGTGAGCTTCTTCGTCGCCGCGCTCGCGTTCTTTTAACTGCGACTCGAATCTTTGCCGCTGATCTTCGGGATCGTTCAGTTCGCTGAAGCCGTTGGCGATTTCCATTTTCCCAGCGAATATCTCGAAGCGCTCAGTCCAGTCCGGCTCGTCCGGCTTCTGCTTCGACAGCGGCGAGACTGCGGTGGGAAATTCGTAGATGATCGCCGGCTGCATCAAGTGTTCTTCTGCTATCGCCTCAAACAGATTCGCGATCGCCTTGCCCACCGGCGCCGCCGCATCGTAGCTCAAACGAATCCCCGCGCCGCGCACTCGCTCCACCAGCGCCTCGACCGGTTCGCGCGCCGCGAAGTCGTTGCGCTCGGGCTTGGCGCCCGCTTTCTCCGGCCAGAAGCGCACGATCGCCTCCCGCATCGTCATCCGCCGCCAGTTCGCGTGCGACCAGTCAATCTCGTGTTCGCCCCACTTCGTCTTCGTCCCGCCCGTCACTTCTTTCACGGCCTGCTCGATCGCGCCCTGCGTCGTGTCGAGAATGCCGAGATAATCCGTGTACGCCTGATACGCCTCGAGCATGGTAAACTCAGGATTCCATCTCCACCCCAGACCCTCGTTGCGGAAGTTGCGGTTGATCTCGTACACGCGATCGAATCCGCCCACCGTCAGCCGTTTCAAATAAAGTTCCGGCGCGATGCGCAGAAACAGATCCATATCCAGCGTGTTGTGATGCGTCTTGAACGGACGCGCCACCGCCCCGCCCGCAATCGGCTGCATCATCGGCGTCTCGACTTCCATGAATCCCTGCCCATCGAAATACCGCCGCAGAGATTGCACCAGCTTGCTGCGCTTCAAAAACACTTCGCGCACTTCCGGATTCATTACCAGATCCACGTAGCGTTGCCGGTAGCGCAATTCAACGTCGGTGAGCCCGTGAAACTTCTCCGGCAACGGCAGCAGGTCCTTCGCCAAAAACGACAGTTCCTCGGCATGAATGCTCAGCTCGCCCGTGCGCGTGCGAAACAGATATCCGCGAACCCCGATGTGATCGCCCAAGTCAAGCAACTTCCACAGTTCGTAGCCGGCATCGCCGATCGCGTCTTTCTTGACGTAGATCTGCAGCCGCTGCCCGTCCTGCTGCAAGTGCGCGAACCCGGCTTTGCCCATCAGCCGGATCGCCATGATGCGTCCCGCAACCCGCACCGTCACCCGCGGAGATTCCAGTTCCTCCGTCGTCTGCCCGCCGTACTCGGCCAGAATCTGCGGCACGGTGTGGCTGTAGTTGTACTTCCGCGGATAAGCCGGATGCCCGAGAGCCGCAATCTTTTTCAGCTTCTCGCGCCGGATTTCATAGATGTTTTCGTCGAGTGCCAATGAGTGTCCTTAAAGAAGTGTCCTTAACGCCGTAAGCATTCAGTTCGCCCGCCGACAGCGGGCGAATTTCTGATTATAAACATGCTGGAGGCAGGAGACATTTCCTGGCTGCGTGAGGCGGACCCCACCGTGGTGAATCTCCATCGGGCAAACCTCAGAGGCGCGAACCTTGGCGAGCGCGGCAGTTGGTTGCGGCACGTTAGGCCAGTTGAAGACGTGGCCTGCGCCCAAGCACTGCCCTAGGTGATGTAGATCACGGCAGGTTCAGACCGCAAGACTGAAAATAAATATTGGCTGCGGACACTACGGTCGAGTCTCACGATTACGTCGCCATGATGGACCTCGAGGACAAACGAGAAACCGGCGCCAGCTTGATGTTCCTTGGGCTGGGGATCTGGATGATGGATTTGCTCGTTGTCTTCTTCCTGCCGTCGGGCATTAAGTTTGGGCACTATGCGACGTTCCTCGGCATCATCATCGCGATGGGCGTACTGGGCCTGGTGCTGCTGATTATCGGCTTTAAGGTACGCGGCAAGTCCAGCCCGGAGTAGAACGAACCTCGCCAATGGTTCCGGGGAAGGTTTTGGGAAGGGCACGGCTTCAGCTGTGCCGCTCGGCGCCGCGAAAAAACGGGCTTCAGCCCCGGAGGGCCAGAGGTCGCGCCCCCCGGAAAATTAGTTGTGAGATCAGTTCCAGTCTTTTCGAATTCCTAACACGGGGGAAAGGCAATTATGGCTTACTCATACTTGGTTCTGGGAGCCGGACGGCAAGGCATCGCCGCGGCCTATGATCTGGCGCGTTTTGGCGAGGCCTCGAAAGTTACGCTGGCCGACTGCAATCGAGAACGGGCGCAGGCGGCAGCGGACAGGGTGAACGACCTTGTGCGCCACCGAATCGCCGATGCCATCGGGTTGGATGTCCGCGATGAAAGTGCTACGCGCCGCGCGCTGGAGGGTTACGACGTCGCGCTGAGCGCCGTACCGTACTTCTATAATCTCGCCCTGACCCGGGCAGCGATTGAAACGGGCGTGTCGTTCTGCGATCTGGGAGGCAACACGGAGATCGTCCGGCAGCAGCATGCGCTCGATCCGGAGGCGCGGCGTGCGGGGGTGCGCGTAATCCCCGACTGCGGCATGGGACCCGGCATGGGCAATAACCTCGCAGTCTATGCCATGGAACTGGTGGGCGATCCGGAGGATGTGTATCTCTATGACGGTGGCCTGCCCCTGGAGCCGCAGCCACCTTGGAACTACGCGCTGACGTTTGCCATCGAGGGTCTGACCAATGAGTATTATGGAGGAATGACCATCCTGCGGGATGGCAAACTGTTCCACGCACCCTGCTTCACTGAATTCGAAATGGTAGATATCCCGCCAATCGGAAGACTGGAGGCGTTTCTGATCGCGGGCGGCGTCTCGACCGCGCCCTGGAGCTTTCAAGGCAAGCTGCGAACCTACCAACTCAAAGTGTTGCGCTATCCCGGCACCTTTGCGCAATTGAAGGCTTTCTCCGACCTCGGGCTGTTCGAACTCAAACCGGTTCGTGTGAACGGAACGGAAGTGGTTCCGCGCCAGCTCTTCCATGCTTTGTTCGAGCCCCAAGTGCGATTTGACGACCGAGTGGACGACGTACGGGACGTGTGCATTGTTCGGGCGCACGCGAAAGGAAAGAAAAACGGGCAGCCCACCGAAGCAGTCGTGGAGGTCATTGATTACTACGACGAGGCTACTGGATTTACCGCGATGCAACGAATGACGGGTTGGCACGCTTCAATCGTTGCCGCGATGATGGCGAAGCAGGACACCCCAACCGGCGCGATGCCGTTGGAGCTGGCAGTGCCGGGCAGGGCCTTTGTGCGCGAAGCCAAAAGGCGCGGATTCAAGATCACGGAACGCAGCCGGCCGGCCGCGGTAGTCGAAGAAGAGCTCGCTCACATGGGTTAGCCAGATCCCGGGATTTGTTTAAGAATTCTTAAGAACCCTGCGGGAAATGCAGAAGGCCCGGCCTTTTGCCGTCGAGCGGCGGCGGAGCGAGTGTCCTCACTCTTGACGTGGCCGGGCCCAATTTGCGGTATTCAGTTTTTCGTCCTCCTCGTTATTATAAGACCCTTTTGACCCCGGCTGTCGGTGACATTTATCACAAATGCGCGGTCAATTCGCCGGATTCTGGACCGCAGTCCAGTGCGCGCAATCCGTGACGGACCGCCCCGATATTTAAAGCTGGCGGATGCGCATTCCTAATGCCGGTCACAGGGTTGCAGGTCAGCAGCACTGACCTATGAACCTTCACGGTCTCGCGGTGGATCGATGACGTGGCATTACGCAATTCATCGGAGCGCTGGAAGCGAACCCGCCGGTCGGCAACCACAGCGCGAGTGACCCCAATCACGAGACTGAGTGAGGCAGGGCACTGCAGCACCTTGCCGGAACAGCAGAGAATGTGCTGCCGGGAAGTTTGGAACGTCTGCAGTTTCCAGGCAACCGGGATCGCTTGAGTTTTGCGCCCAGCTCAGGTCCCCGCGATTGGCCCCAAGGGCACAGGCATCACAAGGAGGCTTCAACATATGGCATTAAACACTCTCACCATCACCGATAATCGCAACGCCCAAAACTATGACCTGCCGATAGAAAACGGCACGATCAAGGCCATGGACTTGCGCAAGATCAAGACCGGCCCTGACGACTTTGGGCTCATGACCTACGATCCCGCGTTCATGAATACTGCGTCCTGCCGCAGCGCCATCACCTTTATCGACGGCGACAAGGGCATCCTTCGCTACCGGGGCTACCCCATCGAAGTGCTGGCCGAACACTGCACCTTCCTCGAGGTCGCCTACCTCTTGCTGTTTGGCGACCTGCCCAATCCCAGCGATCTCAAGAACTGGGTCAACGAGATCACCCATCACACGATGCTGCATGAAAACACGAAACAGTTCATGGAGGGCTTTCGTCACGATGCCCATCCCATGGCCATGCTGGTGAGCACGGTGGCAGCCTTGTCCGCCATCTATCCCGAGGCTCGGCAGATTCAAGATCCCGCCAACCGGCTGCACCAGATCAAACGGCTGATTGGCAAGATGCCGTCCATCGCCGCCATGTCGTACCGTCACAGTCTCGGCTATCCCTATGTCTATCCGGACAACGATCTCACCTATCCGGAAAATTTCATGAACATGTTGTGGAGGATGGTGGAGCCGAAGTATGTGGCCAATCCCGTGTTAGCCCGCGCGTTGGACATTCTTTTCATTCTGCACGCCGACCACGAGCAGAACTGCAGCACCAACGCCATGCGCGCCGTGGGCAGCTCCCAGGTCGATCCCTACCTGTCCACCGCGGCCGCGGCTTGTGCCCTGGCCGGACCTCTGCACGGCGGAGCCAATGAAGCCGTTCTGGTAATGCTCGCCGAAATCGGCTCCAAGGCGAATATCCCTGCCTACATCAAGAAGGTTAAAGAAGGGCAGTGCAAGCTGATGGGCTTTGGCCACCGCGTCTATAAGAACTACGATCCCCGCGCCAAGATCATCAAGTGGACGGCGGAGAAAGTATTCGCGGTCACGGGCGGAAATCCCAAACTTGACATCGCGCTGGAACTGGAACGAATCGCCCTTGAGGATGAGTATTTCATCAAGCGCAAACTGTATCCCAACGTAGACTTTTACTCGGGAATCATCTATCAGGCCATGGGCTTCAGACCGGAAATGTTTACCGTGCTGTTTGCCATCCCGCGCACCGCAGGCTGGCTGGCCCAATGGCAGGAGTTGGTCACCGACCCGGAGCAGAAGATTGCGCGTCCCCGGCAGGTCTACATCGGACACGAAGTACGGGAGTTTGTGCCGGCTGAAAAACGCGCGCCGGTTTTGGCCACGACGCGTTAGAGCCGATTCAGCGTTGCTGTAGCCCGCTCGCGTAGAGACGGGGTTTGCCCCGTCTCCGCCGGGCGCACCGGGGCCCCCGTCAAGCCCGGTGTCGGCTTGACGGGGTGGAGCAGTTCGGCATCTGCCTGTGGTCACAGCCACCCTGGATTCGCTATAGAACCTGGCGCCTTGTGGTGCTGGCAAACCAACCCCGCCCGGAGGGTTACTCCGGTTGGGGGATATTGACGGGCTGGCCAGCACCGGAAGGTGCGCCCCTCCGGCGGAGCGGCATTTGGCGAGGCACCCCGCTGCAAACAAAAAAGGACACCGCTCACGCGGTGTCCCCACCTACCAGCAACTTGATTTACTTATTCTCGTTCTGTGACCCAGCGCCAAACTCCTTGCGCTGTATCACCGGGCGCGCCGCTCTCGCGGACGCTACCGTCGGCATGGCCGCCGCCGCCCCGTAACGCTCGAGCAGCATGGGCACCATCGCGCCTTCCGCTTCCTTCACAAAGGTAAGCTTGCTCTCGCCCAGCAGATCGACGCGGACGAAATCTCCCAGCTTCACCTGTCCCGTCGCCACCAGGTTCGCCAGCGGAAACACCAGATGCCGTTCAATCGCCCGCTTCAGGTGCCGCGCCCCGTACTTCGGATCGGTGCCCTCCGCCAGCAGGAAGGTCTTCACCTGCGGCGTGCAGTTGAACACGAACTGGTGCGCGCCCGCCGCCATCAGCACCCGCTGCTGCACCATCCCCAGTTCGATTTCCAGGATCTGCTGCAGGTGCTCGGGACGCAGCGTCTTGAACACGACCACTTTGTCGATGCGGTTCATGAACTCGGGCGCAAACTTGCGCCGCGCCGCATCCACGGCCGAGCGGTTGATCTTTTCGTCGAGCGAATTATCCACCTGCACCGCTTTCGGCGCGAAGCCCAAGCCGCCATCCACCAACCCATTCATCTCCGCGGAGCCCAGGTTCGAGGTCATGATGATGATGCAACTCGAAAGATCCACGCGCCGGTTATCGCCCAGCGTCAGCGTCGCCTTGTCCAGGATTCCGAGCAGCAGTTGCCACAACGAGTCGGAAGCCTTCTCGATTTCGTCGAACAGCAGGATCGACAGTTTCAGCTTTTCCGTGTGCCACTGGTTCAGCGCTTCCTGCGTCAGCAGCGGATGCGTCTCCCGGTGTCCCAGGTATCCCGGAGGCGAGCCGATCAACTTCGCAATCTCGTGCGAATGCTGGAACTCGGCGCAATCGATCTTGATGCAGGCCCGCGCGTCCCCGAACAGCGACTCCGCCACCGCTTCCACCACCCGCGTCTTGCCCGAGCCGGTCGGCCCCAGGAACAGCAGATTGCCTACCGGACGGCCCGGCGCATTCAGCCCGGCCAGGAACATCTGATAGATCTCCGCCACTTTTTCGATCGCCTGGTCCTGCCCTACAATCTTCCGGCGCAGGGCGGCCTCAAAGTCACGGGCGTCATTGCTGCGGCGGCTCGGATCCAGCACGGTGGCAAGGTTCGTTCTCATCTTTTCGGACCCTTGTTTCCTTTCCGGGAACTGTACGTTTTCTGGGAGACTGCTCATTTTCGTCACTCGCTTGCCACTCGGGATGAAGCTTGCATCTCCTCACCCACCCCTCCTTGTGCAAGCCGTTAGCCATCCGCCGGAAGTACCGCAATTCCCCGCTTCTCATCGTTTTAGATGCGGCTAGCCCGCCCCACCTCAGGACGGCCATGTTACCCACAGCTTCCCCAAGAGCAATTGTTTGCAGTCTGCGGGAACTTTCCTTTGCGCTCTAAAGGCCGCTGAAAAACTCGAGTTTCGAACCGGGGCATCGCCTCGGCGACGCCGAAAGTCCTTCGAAATCAGGCTCCCCTCTAGGGTCTGGGCAGCCTGCTAGTCACCCCTACGCCCATGTCCGGTACGCCTTAACCTGCTTGGCCCGACGTAACTGGCAGCCCCGGTTACCGCTGGCTCACAATATAATCAGATTCCCTCTCCGGAGGATGTCCTTGTCCCAATTCTCGACGGCCAGACTTTCCGTAGCCAGACTCTCGACGGCCAGACTCTCGGCAGCCACACTCTCGATGACGACCGTTGCTGCCTTCCTGGTGCGACTGGTCGTGGCCAGCTTCGGCCTCTTCTGTCCGCCTGTCGCCGCAGTACAAAATCCGCACGGCGTGCAGTTCGTCCAGGTGAAAGCCGATGCCACCAATAAGCTGCAGACCCCGGCTCCTGTCTCCGTTATTGCGCCCCCCGGCTCCGATCTTTATATCGCCCAGCGCGGAGACAGCATCCCGTCCGTCGCCCGCAAATATCTGAAGCGGACCAAATATCTCACCTCATCGGAACTGGCCGAAGCCATCCGCGAAGCCAACCACAACCGGCAGGGGGCCTGGCTCAAATCCGGAGAGCCGATCGTCATCCCCGGAATTCTCGAATCCCCGATTGTAGAGAAATCGGTCCCAGTTGCAAGAGATTTCGAAGTCCGCGCCATTTACCTGACCGGCGTAATGGCAGGCAGCGATCATGGACTGCGCATCATCCGCCATTGGCGCGAGGTTGGCGGCAACGCGGTCGTTTTCGATATCAAGGATAGCGACGGCATCGTCAACATCGCCTTCGACCACCCCCTCGCCAGCGGACAGCGCCACTATATTTCCGATCTGCCGAAGTTCATTCACTTCCTGCATTCCGAAAACATGCACGCCATCGCTCGCATCGCCATCTTCCGCGATGAGCATCTGGTCACCAGCCATCCCGAACTGGCCGTAAAGTCCCGGAGCACCGGCCAGCCCTGGCGCGAGAACGGCAAGCTGGTCTGGACCGACCCCTCCAACCCCAAGGTGCAGGACTACGACATCGCCCTCGCCAAGTTCGTAGCCCAGGCCGGAGTCGATGAAGTGCAGTTCGACTACGTCCGCTTTCCCGCCGAAGGCGACCAGAAAGATGCCGCTTTCACCTTCCAGACCGATCCTCCCGGACAGAAATGTAGAGACGGGGCTTGCCCCGTCTCCCCAACCACCGGGCCTCCAACCGATCATCCGAAAACAAAAGACGTTCAGCGCTCGGAAGTGATCGCCGATTTCCTTCAGCGCGCCTATGCCCAGATCCATCCCACCGGCGCCCTGTTCTCGCTCGACGTCTTCGGAGTCATGGCGTGGCAGCGTCCCGTCGATCTTTCCCACACCGGGCAGGACATCGTAGCCATGTCCAAACACTGTGACGTGCTCTCGCCCATGATCTATCCCTCACACTTCTTCGGCATGGACGGCATCGCCCACCCCGGCGATGCGCCCGAGCATTTCATCGGCGAGTCCATGGACCGCTTCAAGCTCATCACCAATTCCGGAGCCGGCGGCGTGGTGATTCGTCCCTGGCTGCAAGCTTTTGCCTGGCGCACCAGGACTTACTCACCCAAGTATGTTGAAGTTCAAGTCGAAGTAGCGAAACAAAGAGGCGGCATCGGCTTTCTTTTCTGGAACGCCAATAACGACTACTCCAAGCCCTACACCGCCATGCCCGAAATGCGGGCCGCCAAAGGGCGTTACTTCCGCGGCGACGAAGTAGGCTCCAAGCCGGAACCCGCCACAGCCACTCCGGTTGCCTCCAACGCCGCGCCCGTCAGCGCGCCCAAAACAAACGTAGAGACGGGGCTTGCCCCGTCTCCCACCGACAGCGCCCACCCCGCTCAGAAAATCTGGCGGCACTAGGACCGTGACCGCGCGATGAGTCATACGGTGGAGGGACGGGCGTCTCGCGAGCCTGCCCTGAGCGAAGTCGAAGGGTCCAGCCCGGCACCGACGCCCGGCTCTCCACCAGCAAGCCTGGATCGACAGCAGTAACAATCGCGCGGTCGCGGCATTAGAACGTCGCCCTAGTACCGTGACCGCATGATGATTACGGCGTGAAAAACGAGTAGCGCCGGCATCTTGCCGGCCGTCCCGAGGGCGTCTCGCCCTCGGTGCGGCGGGCGAGGACGCCCGCCGGACAGCCGCCGGGACGGCGGCGCTACTCTCAGTGGTGAAGCGGTACAAATCACGCGGTCACGGTACTTGGTCTCCGACCGCGTAATTTCGTGCGTTGAGGTTCGCGCTATCCCAGGTCTCAAAATCGAGACCTGGGGCACCCATCTTCGTACAGGATCAAGCCGTCAGGGACCTGGGCGGAATCCCCCCCAAATCTTGTCAAGAGGGAAAAATTTACAAAACGCATCTAACTCGCTGAAAGCAATCCGAAAATAAATCGGCCCAATTTGGCGGTACACCCCCCCTCCATTTGTTATTCTGAATATATAGAGTGAAGAAATAAAGGCGTGGCCCACGGGCTGGCTGGTAGCCCAGGCTAGCGCGTTCGTCCCTACTCACGAGGGACATCCTCAGAGAATTCAGATCATCGCGACAGGCTGGGCCGCCTCCCCAATTGAACTGCTCCTTGACAATAGTGTTCCAGAGGGCTAACGTTGCCAGTGAGGTGGCTCCCACCTCTTTCAGGTTCCCTGAAACTAAGTCAGCCCATCTGAAGTTCTCTCCTCTTAGCGACGACAACCTTTAGGAGGTTGATATGTTTGCACGCAACGTTTCTTTTCGTCTGAAATCGAACATGCTTTCTGACTATAACCGGACCCTTGAAAACGAAATTCTGCCTTTACTTCGCAAGCAAAAGAGCTTCAAGGAAGAAATCACATTGTCAAATCCCGGCAGCCAGGATGCGATTGCGATCAGTTTGTGGGAGAACAAAGCCAGTGCCGAAGCTTACAACACGAATACCTACCCGCAAGTGTTGAAAGCACTCGCAAGATTCATCGATGGAACGCCCAGGGTTCAGACGTTTGAAGCCGTCACCTCGACCTTCCATAACGTCGCTGTAGCAGCGTAAGGGATCTTCCGCCGTACGGGGCGGCCTTTCAAGGAGGCCGTCTTTCTTTTCGAAAGGCGGGTGCCGGTCGCCCTACGTCTCGCGGTTTTCGAGACGTGGGGCGGCGCGCGACTCGATCCCTACTGGTCCCGCCGTACCATTCGCATGGTGACCGAAATCGATGGGCTCATGGGAACTTAAGGTAATAGTTACTAGCCGCCCACCCAAAACTCATACCGTGGCATTGCTTTAGCGATGCCGAAATTGCCTGCTGTCAGCCCATTCTGGGGCTGGGCGACAGCGCAAGTAACCTGCCAGGACCGTAAAGTTACTCTTACCGGAAGGCCATTCGCCCTACAAGATCGGGCCATGTGCGTCCGTACTTCCATGACTTACTCTCATTGTACCGACCTACTTAGTATTCGGAGATCAGATGAAATACCTCCTTTCGATTCTCTTGCTGAGCGTTGCCATGCAGGCACAGATTGTCACGGCGAGCAGCAGCTTCGCCCTTCCCGACGCGCCCAGCCAACATCCTTTCTGGACGGTCGAGAACAAAGTGAACTTCAGCATCTTAGCCGCGCTGGTCGCCGCCGATGCCGTCACCACCCAGCGGGGTCTGAATCAGGGTCTCCGCGAAGCCAATCCGCTCATGCGTCCCTTCGTGACGCATGGCGCCGCCGGAGAGGCTGCCGGATCAGCTCTGGGTTTTGGCGCGGGAGTTGGAGTCGTGTACCTGTTGCATCGCAGCCACCACTACAAAGCGGAACGCATTACGATGCGGCTGCTCGTTGCCGGTGAAGGTGGGTTCGTCGCCAACAACATCATTGCGATTCGCTGAGAAAAAAGAGCACGAATTGCACCGCCAACCGGGACGCCAGGTGTGGATTGCGCAGTCCTGATTTCGTTGGGCCCGCCCGCTTCCACGTTATAATTCCATTCGGGAAGAATTTTCTTTGAGTATTTCGAGAACCCCCAGCCGCTTCCGCGAATCTTTATACCGAAGGAGTTTGCATGGCCATTCAGAAGACGGACAAAATCTGGCACAACGGCAAGTTCATCGCCTGGGACGACGCCACCCTCCACGTGATGTCTCACGTTGTGCACTACGGCTCTTCGGTGTTTGAAGGCATTCGCTGCTACGCGCTGCCCAGCGGCCCCGCGATTTTCCGCGCCACCGACCACATGCAGCGCCTCATCGACTCCGCCCGCATTTACCGCATCGACCTCCCCTTCACGCGTGACGAGATCGTGCGCGCCATGGTCGAACTGGTCAAACACAACGGCGTGTGGCCTTGCTATATCCGCCCCATCGTTCTCCGCGGCTACGGCGAAGCCGGCGTCAACCCTTTCAACTCCCCCACCGAAATCTACATAATTAATTATCCGTGGGGGAAGTACTTGGGGCACGATGCCAGCGATGGCGTGGACGTTTGCATTTCTTCGTGGACCCGGATCGCGCCCAACACTCTGCCCGCCATGGCCAAGTCTGGCGCGAACTACATGAACTCGCAGCTCATCAAGATGGAAGCCATCGTCAACGGCTACGCGGAAGGCATCGCGCTGGATGTGAACGGCTACGTCAGCGAAGGCTCGGGCGAGAATCTGTTCGTCGTCCGCAATGGCGTTTTGCACACGGCTCCGCTGGGCAACTCTGTGCTCCCGGGCATCACGCGCGACTCGGTGTTGCAGATCGCCCGCGACCTCGGCATCAAAATCGTGGAGCAGCAGATTCCGCGCGAGTCGTTGTACATCGCGGATGAAGTTTTCTTTACCGGCACCGCCGCCGAAATCACGTCGATCCGCTCGGTGGACAAAATCAATGTGGGCAAGGGTAAGCTCGGCCCCATGACCAAAGCTCTGCAAGCAGAGTTTTACGGCATCGTCCGCGGCGAGAAGGCGGACCGCTATGCGTGGCTGACTCCGGTTCCGGTGGGAGCGAAGCAGCCGGTGAGCGTCTAGCTTTGTTCATCGTGTGTCGAGAGGCCGTTTGTGCTTCCCATCCCCTTGAACTATAGTGAAGGCCGCTGAATTGCAGGCGGCTTTGTTTTTTCCATTAACCCCCAGCCCATAAGGAGAACTGCTATGTCCGGTCCTACGCCTGATTTTGCCCTGGGTTATCGCGCCATGATGCTCGATGGCCTTGCCCAGGAAGTTGAAATTACCAAGAGAGTTTTGGCTGCCATCCCCGATGGAAAAAGGGACTACCGGCCAGACCCCCACGCGCGCACGGCCTGGGAACTGGCCTGGCACATCGCGAATACTGACGTCCAGTTTATGGACGGGATCGCGGATCTGAAGTTCAACATGGCCAATCCGCCGGAGGCAGACAAGCCTAAGACGGTCGCGGGACTGGTGGATTGGTACGACAGGAATATGAAGCGCTGCGCGGACCGGGTTCGCGCTCTTTCGGCGGAGCAACTGCTGACACCAATCGAGTTTTTTGGCGTCTTCAACTTACCGGCGGCGTTTTATCTGGGATTCCTGAACAATCACAGCATTCATCATCGGGGCGAGTTAGCCACGTATCTGCGTCCCATGGGGTCGAAGGTGCCCTCGATCTATGGAGGCAGCTACGACGAGCCGTTCCAGGCAGCGGCCTGAAGTTAACGAGAAACTGGCCCTCGCCATCCACAGAGCATGGGGAGAACGCGGGCTGCGCCCGGCTGGGCGGGTGAGGGCAACTGGCCTGCGTGTTTGACCCGGTTTTGGTCACTATGAACCCAGACCTGTTTACTCGCGCCGAATCCGCAGCGGCGTTTGTGCTTTCGCAGACCGGTCTGCGGCCGCAAATCGGGCTCGTGCTCGGCTCGGGCCTTGGATCTTTTGCGGACGACCTTACCGAAGCCGTCCGCATTCCCTATGCCCACATCCCGGCATTTCCGCGTTCGACGGCGGTTGGCCATGCCGGACAACTTGTGATTGGCAAGTCTGGCGAAGTTCCCGTAGCGGTGATGCAAGGACGGGTGCATCTGTATGAAGGCTATTCGGCCGCCGAGGTTGCCTTTCCGACGCGCGTGCTGGGACGAATGGGCATACGCTCTCTGATTCTCACCAATGCCGCCGGTGGCATTAACGTCGAGTACGGACAGGGCGCGCTGGTTATCCTTAGAGATCACATCAATCTTCAAGGACAGAATCCGCTGACGGGCGCGAATGACGAGCGCTTGGGCCCGCGCTTTCCCGACATGACCTATACCTACGCCAAGCGTTATCGCGAGATGGCGCTGGAGGAAGCAAAGAAGCTTTCGATTCCGCCGCGCGAGGGCGTGTACGCGGCACTGGCGGGCCCGAGTTACGAAACTCCGGCGGAAATTCGATACCTGCGCAAAATCGGCGCCGACCTGGTGGGCATGTCAACCGTCCCGGAAGCGATCGCCGCGCGGCACATGGGGATGAACGTCCTGGCAATCTCATGCGTGACGAATATGGCCGCCGGAATTCTCGATCAGGCGCTCGACCACGAAGAAGTGCTCGAAGTGGGACGGCGAGTAATGGGCCAGTTCATCGCGCTGCTGCGAGCCGTGCTGCCGCGGATAGCAGAGGAGTTGCAGAAGCCGGGCTGACAGCCCGTGGCGAAAGTGAGACCCCGCCCTTCAACTCGCAATTCATCAGATTTTGTCATCCCGAGCAAAGCGAGGGATCTGCATTTTGCGGCGAACTGCAGATCCCTCGCTTTGCTCGGGATGACAATTCATCAAGGGTATCGCTCGTGCGCCGAATTCGACTTCCGCCACGGGCTCCTCGAATATGCCTCGCGAGCACAAAGAGACGCGGCAAGCCGCGTCTCTACAGGGATTTCCTGGCGGTTTCAAACTCAATGCCCCTTGCGGGGGATGAACACCGGTTGCGGCGGATTGACCTCGTACGCCGCCGCGAAGCTTGCCTGATTGAGCGCAAAGCTGGCTTGTCCGCGCGAATCGATGAACAGCAACGGCTGTTTGAGCGGCACATCGCTGAACGTGTTGACGAACGGCATCTCGACTTCGCGTCCGGCGATCGTGACCTTCAACTTGTCGCCGCGCCGATAGCCGAGCTTCAGAAAATCTTCGGCGCTGATGTTCGTGATCAGGTTGCCGAACGGACCATCCACGGCGATCACTTCGCCGCTCAGACCCTTGTCGTCCACGGTTGCCGGCTTCAGATCGAGGCGGACCAGTTCCTTGACTGCGGGTCCGGCCTGGGTCCAGTCGTCGCCGCGCGCGAGGCGAGCGCCCGTGGGAGAGAAAATATCCCGGCCATGAAAGGTGGAGGAAATTTTGCCGCCGACCATCCAATCCGGGTTGGTGATTTCGCGAATGCCTTCGACGCCATCGCGGTCCTCGACCATCGTCATCAGGCCGTTGTCGGGCAGCACGAAGAATTGTCCGCGTTTCGATTTCACCACCACAGCCTTTCGCGAACTACCCACGCCGGGATCGACGACCGCCACAAATACCGTTCCCGCCGGGAAGTAAGGCGAGGCGCCGAAAAGAAAGCGGGCGCCGTCTCGAATCGAAAAAGCATTCACCTGATGCGTGAGATCGACAATGCGGAGGTTGGGCGCGATGCCGTACATGACGCCCTTGCAGAGCGCCACGGAATCGTCGAGGACGCCGAAATCGGTCATGAAGACGAGGGTTGGCGGAGGTTGCACGGCAGACTGCTGCGCCAGAAGAGGGCTTGCCGCCAGAAATAAAAAAGCGAACCACAAACAGAGTATTCGCGTCGATTTCCGTGCCGGGCTGACTGTCATCCGCATAAAACCGAACTCTCCAGAAAGACTATTAGAGTACTAGGGAGTAAGAAAAATGCAACTGCGGTTCTTGACTCAGCCACGGAAAAGAGAAAACCATGCGCCATCATTACGCTTCCGGCATCTATAATCGGGGCGGCAATAAATCAACCGAGGAGAGAGCCAGCGATGTCCAACGTCATTCCTGAAAAATACGTCGATCTTTTCCAGAAACGCGCTTTCGCCAGTCTGGGTACCCTGATGCCCGACGGACGTCCGCAGGTCACTCCGGTGTGGTGCGATTTCGACGGCCAACACGTCATCTTCAACTCGGCGCGCGGACGCCAGAAGGATCGCAATGTGCGCCGCGATCCGCGGGTTGCGCTGGCCATCGTCGATCCCGACAATCCCTATCGCTATCTGGAGATCCGAGGCACCGTGGTTGAGATTACCGAGGACGGCGCCGCCGAGCACATCGACAAGATGGCGAAGAAGTATATGGGAGTCGACAAGTATCCGTACGCGCAACCGGGAGAGGTGCGCGTGCTTTACAAAATCCGGCCGGAACATACGACCGTGATGGGCTAGATGTTTTAGTGTGGCGCGGACGCTCTTGTCCGCGAACGGTGGCTGTATTCTCGGGACTGCGTTGTCAGGTTGGCTCGGACTTTTTTGCCCGCCGCACGCGGACAGGAGTGTCCGCGCCACACCACCCACAGCTTTTCTCCGATAACCTTTCTTCAGCAAACGAGTCCAACTCACGATGGAACTTCGGAGAATCGTTTTCCGTATTAGAAGACGAGAGTGAGGGATCCTCGTCATTGTGCGTTTGCTGGAGGAGACGTTTATGGAAGTTGGGAAAAACAACCGCGCTGGAATGCACGCGATCGACGCTCAAGCCAATCGTATTTCGGCGCAGCCGGTGGTGAAGGCTGCGCATGAAGAACTGCTTCAGTTGATGCGGCAGCGCGCCGAGGTCGTGAAACGCATTGGCACGGTGAAGCAGACTATCGCGGGATTGGCGAATCTTTTCGGCGAGCAGGTGCTCGGCGACGACTTGCTGGAACTGATCGACCGCAAGCCCAATGGTCGTCAGCCCGGCTTCACCAAGGCGTGCCGGAGGGTACTTATGGAAGTCCGGCATCCCCTGGGAGCGCGCGAGGTTTGCGTGGAACTGGAGCGCTATGCTCCGGCAATCCTGGCGCGGCACAAGGACCCGCTGGCCTCGGTCACAACCGTTTTGAATCGTCTGGTGGCTTATGGCGAGGCGCGCAGCCTGAGCAACGATCGCGGACGTCGCGTCTGGGAGTGGATCAACGACACCGAGCCGCCGGCGGAGGCGATGCCTTCCAGGAGAACGGCCTGACAGCCTGTGGTGAAACTTGAATTCCGAGATCCCGCGCTTGAAGGCGCCTTGATGCCAATGCACTTACGGCACGCGTGAAGGCGTGCCCTGATACGAATCTCTGTTACACCACAGGCTGCTACGGGTTCGAGATGCGCGTGTGCTGCAAGGCGACAGTTTGCCAGCGACCTTCTTTTTTCACGTATACGCGCGTGAACATTGCTTGTCCGGTCGCATCCTTCCCGGCCATGATCCCTTTGACGTTCGCCTTGCCGGTGACCACAGCGGTATCGCCATACACGCGCACTTTCATATCGGAAATCTCGTTCACGGTCAGTTTGGACTGGCCGGACTTGAACCCGTTTAGCATTTGCGACTTGTTCGACAGGCGGCCGTTCGTGCCGATCACGGTGTAGTCGTCAGAGGTTCCCTTCTCGAGGGTGGCAATATCGCCCCGGACCACAGCATCGGCCCGATCGGTCTCAAGCTTCTTGATCTGATCTTCCACGCTTTGAGCGGCCACAGAACCACATAACGTGGCGAGAACAAACAGTGAGGCGATGGCGAACGCTACAAATCTTCGATTCATTGAACAACCTCCTCTTGTAAAGCGGATTGGGCACGGGACTTGCTACGATCTTGTGTGCCGGATCAGGTTAGGCGGGAGAATCCCGCCCGTCAAGCGCACTTCTCCTGCTGAACGACTACCGGATCACTTGTGAGGTAGCTGGATAGCTTCAGCTTTCACCTCGGTCTCAAGTCCAAGCGATCGCCTTTCGCAGCCACATTTGAGTACTTTCGTAACTCTCGGTGGGACAGTTGAAGTTGGTATTCTAGGTTCGATTCTCCCCCTGTTCTTAGCCAAATCCATATTCAGGGTGTAGTGCGGCTTGTCACCGCGAGGCGATTGTAATGGCGACGATGTTTGGCCGGTTCGAAATCCAGAGTGAGCTTTCCAAGTCGGAGACCGCCTTGATCTATAAGGCGATGGACACGGAAACCAACCAGGTGGTGGCGCTCAAGACGCAGAGTCTGGAGCCGCTCGGCGACCGTGCGGACGCGTTTGTGGAGACACTGATCGCCGAAGGCGAGAGCACGCGCGATCTCGTCGGCCAGAACATTGTCCTGCTCTACGGCGCGGGCGAGATTGACGGCCAGTTCTGCGCGGCGATGGAGTACATCCAGGGCAACAGCGTCGCCACCATGTTGGCGCGCAAAGAGGGTTTCTCCATCTGGGATCTGCTCGACATTACGCGCCAGGTTTGCGCCGGCCTGGAGCACGCTGCCTCGAAGGGTGTGACCCACACTTCGCTGGAGCCGGCCAAGATCATGGTGCAGTGGGATGGAATGGTCAAAATCCTCGGCTATGGCATCTCCTACATGAGCCTCATTGAAGCGGAATCGGGAAAAGGTTTGGGCCGCCTGATGCCCTACTGTTCTCCCGAACAGATCCGCGGAGAAGCCATCGACCAGCGTTCGAATTTGTTTACCTTAGGGACGATCCTCTACGAGATGGTGGTTGGGCGGAAGGCTTTCGACGCCGCAGATCCGGTTACGCTGGTAAGCCGGATAGAGAATGAAATGCCCGCCATCCCGTCTGCGGTGAATGCTAAGATTCAACCGGCGGTGAGCACGCTGATTATGAAAGCGCTCGCGAAGGATCCGGCCGAGCGTTATCAGAGCGCGCGCGAACTGGTGGATGACCTGGAGAAGTGCAAGGAAAACGGCAAGAAAGCCGCCACGGATACGAAGAAGCCGGCCGGGGTGCCGAGCGTCGCCGTGAATTCCGCAGATCGAGCGGCGGCGGCCAGCAAGTTTGTTTCGGCAGCCTCCAGCGCGGCCAAACCAGCGCCCTCCGCTCACTCGGTTTCGCCTAAGTCTGTTTCTTCCGTTTCTCCGCGAATCGACGCGCCGGTGCTTTCGCGGACCGATCCGCCGGCAGCCGAAACCAAAGCCGCTGCGGCCGCTGCGGGCGCGGTGACTGGAGGGAGTGTTGCGCGCGGATCCAATGCTGATTCTGATTGGAAATCTGGCGCGCGACTCATGGGCGAGGTCGCAGGCGAATTTGAAGTAAGTGCTCCCGAATCCCAGGCCGAAATCGTCCCGGTTTTATCGGCGGCGGTGGTGGAGCGGGAATCCGAGCGGCATTCGCCCCGCGTGGCCGTCGATCCCATGATGTCCGAGCCCGTGGCGGGTTCATCCGGCACGAGTTTCTCCGACCTGGCAGAGATGCCGCCACTTAAGGAACCAGTTTTCGCGCCGCCAATTCCCGAGCCCGCTGAGCCGTCGCGTCCGGTGGCGCAGATCTACCCGCGGAAAGACGAAAAACCAAGAATCCAGCCGCGGGAAGTGGCGCAAAAGGCAATCAAGGAAATCGCCACCATTCCGCCGCGGCTGATGCTCTATTCGATCCTGGGCGCGGTTGGACTGATCCTCGTGGTTGTGGTCGCCATCTTTTTGCATGTTCGCTCGGAAGACGATGGTTCCACGGCTGCTCCGCGGCCGACGAAAGCCGCGACGCCAAGCTCGTCCTCGACCCAGCCGGTGGCCGAGACTGGGGTGGCGGCGCCAATCGGGAAGCCAGCTCCGCCGGTTGCGGAAGCTCAACCGAGCCTGACGGTACGCCAAGTCGAAAAGCGCAGCTCGAACAGCCGTCGACGGGCGCCCGCTCCGGCCGCGGTGCCGGTCGTGATCCCCGGCCAGGCGCTGATCGACTCCAGCCCGCAGGGCGCACAGCTTCAGGTCGATGGAAAAAGCGATCCGTCGTGGGTTACGCCATTTAACTTGACGAACCTGAGTCCTGGTAACCACATCATATCTGCGAGCAAGTCCGGCTATTCGTCCGAGATACGGTCAGTCGATGTTGCTGCGGGCAGCAAATCGTCTCTGACGCTGCACTTGTCGCCGGTCAATGCCCTGATGGTGGTAAACAGCACCCCGCCCGGCGCCGACGTCATCGTGGACGGCAAGCCTACCAGACGCGTGACCCCAGCGCAGTTCGCCGTGGAAAAAGGAAGCCACACAGTTCTGTTACGCAAGCAGGGATACCTCGACGAGACCGTCACTGCCGATCTCGGTCCCGCGCAGAATTTCCAGTACTCGCCGGTGCTCAAAGCGCTGGGCAATGCTGAGGACATACGGACCGTCGGCAAGTTCAACAAGCTGTTTGGACACGGCGGAGACAGCACGGCCGGCATGGGTTCCATCAGCATTCACACCCGGCCGAAAGGCGCACAGGTCGCGATCAACCAGCGGGTGCTTGATAAGACGTCGCCAGTCGACGTCATGCTGGGACCGGGGAACTACATCGTGGATATCACGCTGACCGGTTTCAAGCCCTTCCACAAAGTCGTCAGCGTCGACAAAGCCGGCAAGGCCGCCATCGACGAAATTCTTGAGCGGCAATAGGCGGCGATGCGGCGGGCCTCTGGTCACACTTCTGGTGTGGCGCGGACAGTCCCTGCGGGTTCCGTCGCGAAAAACTCAAATGCCAAGCGCTGCACAGCTGATAAATCCAAACCGAATCTGGAATGAACCGCCAGCGGCCCTCGGGAGGCGCAACCTGGAGCCAGCGGAGTCTGTGTCATAGCTTGAGGTCGATCGAAAAAGTGGACCGTACCATGCATCAGCCGCGAAGCGGCGGAACAGGAAAGCCCGGCACGTCAGTGCCGGGTAGGCGGAAGTGGGACCAATCGAGTCCCGCTAGGGACGGCACCCAGGCTATGACACAGACTCCAGCGGCTCCCGGCCGCCTACCACTTGGAGCAGTGATCCAGATCACAGCCCGCGGTTCCGGGTGGGTGCAAGATAGGCTGAGGTAAGAGGGGGTGACATGTGTCATTGCAGCCCACGCTAGGCAAGTTGAGTCCCGATCTGTTGCAGGCCCTTCACGGAATCAAATCGGTTCGGCTCTTCCCCGAGGGCGCCACGCTGTTTCGGCAGGGTTCCGCGGCAACGGGCGTTTACGTGGTGGAGAGCGGCGAGGTTCGCGTCCTGCTGGAAACCGGCCAAAGCCAAAAGCAGCTTCTGGAGGTCGCCGGTCCTGGAACCATACTCGGGCTGAGTGAGAGCATGACCGGGGAAGAATATCAGATCACCGCTGAAGCGGACGACGAAGCGACGGCGGCCTTCATTCCGCGCGAGCAGTTCCTGAAGTTTCTCCGTGAGCACTGCGATTTCTGCATGCAGGTGGTGCGGCTGTTGAGCGAAGACTTGCACGGACTGTACCAGAAATTCCGCAGCATCAGTGCTCATCCGGGGCGCCCGCGGCACCGGCCTTTGAACGAGCAGTTGAACTGAGGTCTCAGGTCTTAGGTCTCAGGAAACCCAAGTGCACTCAGACCTGACACCTGCCTTTCCTAGTTCGCTTTAAAGTTGACCGTGATCTCCGTTTGGATTTCGACGGGACCGCCATCGAGGTAGTACGGCTTGTATCGCCATTGGCGGACAGCTTCCAGGGCGGCGCGCGCGAAAACGGAGTCTCCACTGAGCACTTTCAGATTGGTGACGTTGCCCTCTTTGTCGATGGTCGCCTCGATCTGCACTGCGCCCTGGGCATGAACCGCGAGCGCGGCGGGCGGATACTTTGGTTGTACCCGCTTGATCAGAAGCCCCTGGGACACACCCTGGGAAATTCTTACTGTTGCCAGCGACGGACTGGGAACACTTGAAGATGCCCAAGACAGCAGGCCGCTCAAGTTGCCGTCGTCTGCGGATGCGCCGGCGAGCCAACTGGGAAGCGGAGGCGCGGACTCCTCGGCTTGGGTCCGCGTCTTGACTTTTGCGGCGTTCGACTTCACGTGCATGGGTGCTGAATCGGGCTTCTTCGTTTCCGGCTCAGGGTTCGCGGCGATCCGAATCACCGGAGAATTGCCAGCGCCGGCCGATGGCTTGTCGGGCGGCGCCGCGGTAGCCGTTTTGAGAGCTAAGGTTTGCGTTGCGGAACTTGCCCGGTCGGGCGTGCTCGTCGAAGGTGCAGCCAGCGGGGAGGACATGGGCGACAGAGCAGGAGCGGACTGAGCCGAGCCCTGGGGCCTGCTTACAGGCTGCGGAGCTGGGGCTGTGCTGGACTTCTTGCCCAGCGTCCCATAACCAAGGTAGCCGAGCGCGGCCAGAGCCAGGATAGCCACAACTGCGACCAGGATTTTCTTGGTGCCGCCCGATCCGCCGTAATTTTCTTCACTCAATGCGGCAAAAGACGGGGCATCGACCGCGCTCACCGAACTTAACGTTGGAATGGGAGCGGGAGCGTCGTCGTGCGACGGATGGGCGTGAGATGGACGGGCGGGCTCCGATTCAACAATCCTGTTCTGTTTCGCTGGCGGCGCCGATACTTCTTTTGCCGGAGCTGGTGCCGCGGCTGATCCCAGGGCCGACCGGAAAGCGGAATTCGGATTTTGGGCTGCTGCGGACACGGCGGCGATGGCTACTACTTTACTCTTGACTGCTTCGTCCTTTGCTACGTCATTCTTGACTGCACCCGGAGAAGCGGGTTGCCGCGCTTCCACGGCCGGCTCGGCCGCGACCGTAATCCTGTTTTGCGCTTCAGGCGCAGGAACAACCGCCGGGTTGTCCTCAACTTTTGCCGACGCTGCCATTGCCGGAATTGCCGCCGGACGCGTTTCCGGAATCATCGCCGGCAGCGGAGACTCAAATTCAGGAAGCTCGGGACAGCTCGGCGGCGGGGCAATCGCATCCGTGCCTCGACTCGCCGGTTGCGATGAACTGCTGGCGGATACCGGATCTGTTTTTGCGGGGATTGCGGGAGTTGCCGCTCTGGCAGCACTGGCGGCCGCAGCATCGAAGTTTTTCCGCAGAAGTCCTCGCGCGACCCGAAGCGTTCCCTTTGCCTGCTCGACGTTGATCGGCTTGGTGAGCACAAGGTTGGCGCCGATGCGATAAGCCTTGGCCACGCCCGCTTGTCCTTCGACCAAAGCGATGGCCAGCGAACTCTGATTGAAGCTGGAATTTCTTGCGCTCTTGAAGAGCAGGGAAGCGTTCTGTTCGTTCTCGCAGTCCACGACGATGGCGTCGTAACGCTGCGACATCAACTTCTTGACCGCAGCAAACGGTTCATGAACCGGCTCTACGGTGAAGTCCAGTTCGCTGAACACCTGACTTACGACGCGAGCCAGTTTTTCATCGGGACAGAAAAGTAAAGCTTCGTAACCCATGATGAGGTCATCCTAGGTAATGTAGTGGGTAACCAGCAAGTTACGGGGGTAATTGAATTGCTGTGGATTTGTCCGCAGACTTCGCAGGCGGTCGTTGGTGCGAGGTGAGGGTGTAGTTGGTCGTTCGCGGTTTGTCGGATCACCCGAAAAGCAGGGCACTCGCCGGCCATCGGCCATCGACTAACGACGTTCTGACTCGTCTGCGGCTAGGGCCGCTGAAAGTCCACGATCACGACCGTCTGGAAGGCCTGAGTCTTTCCGTCGCGCACGTAGGGCCGATAGCGCCACTGCTTCACGGCTTGGATGGCGGCGGTTGCCAGGGTGGCGTTTCCCTCGACCAGTCGCACACCCGCAACCTTGCCGTTCTCATCCACGACCGCCTTGAGGACCACCGTTCCTTGGGCTTCGCCCGAGCGCGCTTCGACCGGGTATTGCGGCGGAACGCTGTGAGTCAGCCGTTTTTCCGCACCCTTCGAAGAGAGAATGATCGCGCTGCTCTCCCCGGGCAGTTGGGCGCTGGACGAAGCCGCAGCGGCGTCGTCTTTGTTGCTGTCGGCGAGCTTGCTGACGCGGGGCTTGTTAGCCTCACTGTGGGTGAGAACCGGTGCAGCCGTGGCCCCGGAAGCTGGCGGCGCAACTGCCGTGCCCGGAGTCGCTGCCGACTGGACAGGAGCAGTCGCAGCGGCCGACGTCGTTGGTGAACCAGTTGCTGCACCCGTCGCTGAACGGGTTGCGGAATCTGGCGCCTTGGATTGTGTTTGATTCGGATGGGCTGGCGATTCCGGCGCAGGCGCCGGGGTTGTGGCCGGAGCCAGTTGCGCCGAAGGTTTCGCGGGGTTTGGCGTCCGAGTCGCCGGCAGCGCCATCCCGGCGAGGGCCAGCGCGCGATCGATCTGCGGTTGGACGATGGCTCGGAATCCGGGCTGATACATCCACGCGGCATAGAACCCGCCGCCGGCGAGCGCGAGCATTAGCAACGCGACCAGCGGACTGCGTTTTTTCTGTTGGCCTCGCCGGTGGGACGAAAAGACCGGGGCGCCAGATTCGGCTGCCGGTTGATCCGGCGCTGCTTTGTCCAGTCTCGAACTTTCCAGTTCCGTTCTCTCCAGTTCCGCCAGCACCGGATCGTCCGAAGGTTTTACCGGGCGCGCGGGTCCCGAATTTACCGTAGCCATTCGAGCCGAAGATGACTCTGACAAAGACGATGCGGAAAAAGATTTGGACCGCGGATTCAACTTTGGAATAGTTGATGTGACATCGATTTCGTCTAGGGCTGAATGCATCTCCGTGGTGGAAGCCGGCGCGGGGAGCGTCGCCGTTAAAGCAGCGGTTGGAACAGAGGATGGAACAGAGGTTGGAACAAAGCTTGGAACGGGCTCATCAAAGCTGGTCAGTTGCGGAGAAACGGCTGTTGCGGCGGCTGCCTGCGCAAGTTCTCCGGTCATGGCTGCGCTGGTGACGACCGCGCTGGGCACGGCCGCTCTCGCCGGCTGCGCGGGAACACTCTCAGTCGTCGGGACGTCTTTTCGCACCCGGCTGACTGCGGTGCGGATCGTGCTCCGGGCCTGGTCTTTCGCGACCGGCTTGGTCAGAATCAGTTCCGCGCCCAGGCGAAAAGCAGTGGGTAGACCGGCGCGGCCATCGACAATGGCGATGGGGACCGGGTTGTTGCCGTTTTTTCCGCGACGGCAAACGTCAAAGATCAGCTTGGCTGCGGGCAGATTTTCGCAATCGACCAGCACCAGGTCGAAGATTTGCGAATTGAGTTTTTGGGCAGCGGATAGTCCGTCCAGGGGACGCTCGCAAGTCACTGACATTTCTTCTAAAACGCAGGTAATTGCGCTCACCGCCTGGTCATCCGGCGACAACAGCAGAGCATGGGGCATGGCTCTCCCATGCTAGGAACCGCCATCGAAAGCCGCAAGTTACCGGGGTAAGTGGGGTCGCTCCCTATAGTTTCAGGGAAGGCGCGGGTTTCTCCCCGTCGCCGACTCAGCCGGAGGATAGACAATTGAACCGCGGAAGGCGGACTTGTCGGCGGGCGCAAAATCGGGGAATGGCAGCAGGTGTTGGTCCCGCCATTGCTGGACCTGTTGCTCGGCGGCGGTGGCTTTCTCCTTGTCGAGGCCGGAATCGCGCGAGAAGTATACGGTCTGCGACGGGAAGGCGAAGCCGCTGCCCGATTTCTCGACGATATCCATGATGCGCAGCAGCAGGTCTTCGCGGATGGCTGCGAATTCCACCGCGTCGCGCGTGAGCACGTAGCTGAAGATCTCAAGGCGCAAGGCGCCGCTGTCGAAGCTGGCGAAGCGGATGTAGGCTGTGTCGCTTTCGACTTTCGGGTGTTCGTACAACATGCGGCGAACTTCAGCCAACAAATAGCGCAACTGGTTCGCCGTGGTCTCACACCTGATCCCGAGCGCAGGATTGAACAGAATTTTGTCGCGACGGGTGAAATTTTCGATGTTCATGGTGGCGAGGGCGCCGTTGGGAATCGAGACCTCGGTGCGTGCGTCGGTTCGAATGCGGGTGGAGCGCATGCTGATGTCTTCCACGGTTCCGATGCGATCGCCGAAGCGGCAGTAGTCGCCGACGTGGATGACTTCGTCGCCCAGAACGGAAATTCCGCCGAAAAGATTTTCGAGTGTTTTCTGTGCAGCGAATGCGATGGCAATGCCGCCGATGCCAAGGCCGGCGAGCAGGGTGGTCAGGTTGAAGCCCAGTATGAAGAACGCGGTCAGGATGGCGACGATCACCACCAGCGCTGCGAGCAGTCTTTCGCCCAGCACCATCAGGGTTCCGGTGCCGATGCGGCCCGCGCTGATGGCATGGATGCGGAGGCGCTGCATCGTGAAGCTGCTGGCGCGCAGCAGAAACCAGAAAAAGCCGATGCTAACGAGAACGCCGACCACCCGGTAGTAATAAAAACGTGCCAGCAACGGCAGGCCGAGGTAGGAGGCAATTTTGAGGTGAGCCAGCGCGCTGAATGAAAGCAGCAGCGGCTTGGACATGCGGCTGTAAGAGTGCAGGTTGGGACGATTTCTGAACTTGAGCCAAAGCCGGCGCGGAATCGCCAGCAGCAGAACCACCGCCCAGCCAATCCCGAGCGCCACTGGAATCGCGGCGAATAGCGCCAACCATTGCCAGAGCGGCATCCCGAGAAACACGTTCTTAACCAGGCTTTGAGGAAGTTTGCTTTCGACCTGGTGAGCCTCAAGGTTGTCATACAACTCAGGGACCTTGCTCAGCGTCTCGGAAGAGAAGAGCCAGACTTTTCCGGAATTCGGATCCGCGACCCGGACGAGGACAACAGGAACATCCGCATCGCCATTGGAAAAAACTCCGATAGTTTGCCGATCGAGGACGCCGTAATCCGGATTGCCTTCGGGACTGGTGCTGAGCTGTCGCAGGCTGCCCACGAAGGCGCGGTCCATGAGCACCTTCAGGATTTCGGCCAAGTCCGGACCCTGCGACTGGCGGCGCGCGCTGCTCATTTGCAGGTAGTCGGCGGCGGTCTGGTAATTTCCGTTCTGCGCCGCCTGCAAGAATCCAACCACGGCTCCCGAAGGCGTCCCACGTCCCAGTTCATCGGCGGGTGCGGTTGCTGCCTGAGCCTGTGCCCCACCCGGCAGCAGACTGGTCACCGACTGGGCCCTCAGCCCATGGAGAGAAAGCGTAACGACAAAAACTAACAGCGCCAGTTTTTTCATCGAGTTTCCAGTAAGTGTACGTGTGGGGACGGGCGCCCTCGCCCGTCCAAGCCGAGCGCAGCTCGGCAGTTGCCGGCGGACACAGCAATTCCGGAGTTGCCGTAGTTCCCGAAAGCTCCAGAACAGCCGCCACTACCTCTTGGGCCGATAGATATCGGTGGCCTGTCCGTAGAAGACTTCCGCCGATTCCATCATCGTCTCCGACAGCGTTGGGTGCGGATGAATCGTCATGCCGACATCGGCCGCCAGGGCGCACATTTCGATGGCCAGCACGCCTTCGGCGATCAGTTCGCCCGCGCCCGCGCCCACGATGCCGACACCGAGCACGCGTTCCGTCTTCGGATCGATGAGCAGCTTGGTGAGACCTTCGGGCCGGTCGAGTGTGATGGCGCGCCCCGAAGCGGCCCAGGGAAACTTGGCGACCGTGATCTCGCGTCCTTGTTCTTTGGCTTGCGTTTCGGTTAGTCCGGCCCAGGCGATTTCTGGGTCGGTGAAAACGACCGCGGGAATCGCGTTCGGCTCGAACGCAACCTTGTGGCCGGCGATGGCTTCAACGGCGCAGCGGCCCTCATGCATTGCCTTGTGCGCCAGCATTGGTTCGCCGGCAACGTCGCCGATGGCGTAGATGGTGGGATCGGCGGTCTGGCGCTGTTCGTTGATTTCGATGAATCCCTTTGCATTCACTTTGACTTTTGTCTTGTCGAGGCCAGGGATCTCGGAATTCGGCCGCCGTCCCACCGACATCAGCACGCGGTCAAATACTTGCACCTGCTCTTTTTCTTTCACAGCCGGACCATCGAACGTTACGCGAATGCCAGTCTTCTCGTCCTTGAGCGATTTGACCGTGGTATTCAGCAGGATCGCGGCGAAAAGTTTTTCCAGGCGCTTGTGCAGAGGCAACACCAGGTCGCGGTCGGCGCCGGGCAGCAAGCCGGGCATCATTTCGACGCAGGTCACCTTGGTGCCGAGCGTGGCGTAAACCGATCCCAGTTCCAGTCCGATGTAGCCGCCGCCAATGACGAGCAGCGTTTTCGGAATGTCCGGCAGGTCGAGAGCCCCGGTGGAATCCATAAGGCGCGGGCTGTCGAGCTTGAGGCTCGGCACCGCGGTGGGACGCGATCCGGTTGCAATGACGATGCGGTCGAACGTCAGAGTCTCTTCGCCGCCGGCCGCGGTCTTCGTCACTTTCAAAGTAGTCGAATTCACGAACGCCGCTTTGCCCTGCACGAACTGGACCGAGCGCTGTTTGGATAACTGCCCGAGTCCGCCGGTCAGCTTCTTGACGACACTCTCTTTCCATCCGCGAAGTTTGTTCAAGTCAATTTTGGGCTCGCCGAATTCAATGCCCCAGTTCTTGGCCTGTTCGGCTTCTTCGAGCAGCTTGGCCACGTGCAGCAGAGCCTTGGAAGGAATGCAGCCGCGATACAGGCAGACGCCGCCGGGGTTCGCTTCCGGATCGATCAGCGTAACTTTCATGCCCAGGTCGGCAGCCAGAAATGCGGCGGCATATCCGCCGGGTCCGCCGCCAATCACAGCCACACGGAGATTCGAAGTGTTTGCCATTTCGTTATCTATCCTCTAATTCGCCAAATTATGCCATCCCGAGCGAAAGCTTTAACCGCAGAGGACGCGGAGCACGCGGAGAAAACAAGAAAGAAAGCAACCTGCGCGAAGCACCTTCTCACGTATACACTGCGCATCCCACGTCCAAGAACAGAAAAGCAGTTCTCCGCGACCTCTGCGTCCTCTGCGGTCAAAGTTCTTACCCCTGCACCGAAAGCAGGAACGGCTGCTCGAAAGCTTCCGCGATCCAGCGCAGAAAACGCGCCGCGTCGGCGCCATCGATCAACCGGTGATCGTACGAGAGTGAGAGCGGAAGAATCAAGCGCGGCTCGAATTTGTTGCTCACCCACTCCGGCTCCATGCGCGAACGCGAAAGGCCGAGAATCGCGACTTCGGGATGATTCACAATCGGCGAGAACCCGGTACCGCCGATTCCGCCGAGATTCGTGATAGTGAATGTGCCGCCTTCCATCTCCTCGGGAGTGAGCTTGCGATCGCGCGCTTTCTTCGAAAGCTGCGTCATCTCCGCCGCCAGTTCTACAATATTCTTCTTGTCCACGTCGCGGATGACCGGTACCAGTAACCCGCGATCGGTGTCCACTGCAACGCCGATGTTGATGTATTGCTTATAGATGATTTCTTCCTTCCCCATGTCAATCGAGGCGTTGAACTGGGGGAAAACTTTCAGGGCCGAGGCGCAGACTTTCAGCGCGATCGCCGTCACGGTCATCTTGCCGCCGGCTTCTTCGGCTCGCGGCGCAAACTTGGCGCGTAGTTGTTCGAGTTCGGTGATGTCGGCGCGATCCTGCTGCGTGACATGCGGAATCGTGTTCCATGCCTGACGCAGGTGCTCGGCGGTTTTGCGCCGCACCCCGCGCATCGAAACCCGTTCCGTTTTGCCCCACTTGGCGAAGTCGGGCAGTTCGGGCTCGACGAAGTCGGCGCGTGGAGTTTGAGCCGCAGCGGCGGCTGCCAGCAGAGCATTCTTGGCGCACAGCTTTACGTCGTCTTCACTGATGCGCCCGCCCGGTCCGCTGCCCTGCACGCTGTGAATATCCACGCCAATTTCGCGGGCCAGACGACGCACGTGCGGTGCCGCCGGCACCGGATGGCGGTCGGTGCCCGCAACCTTGCCCAGTTGCACGGGCATGCTGAACGCCGGTGTCGCGGCTTGCGGTTGATCCGGTGGAAGCGCCTGTTCTTCCGTTTTTCCCTCGGCGCGCATGGCCAGCTGGAACGCGAGCCGCGCCGCTTGCTGTCCCGAGATGTGTTCCACCGGCTCGTGCTTGCGAGCAGGTTCCACCTGGGCGGCTACACCGCCCTCTAGTGTAAAGATGACCTCACCAACCTTAACCTTCTGACCCTCTTTGACCTTGATCTCGCGCACGATGCCACCGATCGAGGAAGGAACTTCGATCACGGCCTTGTCGGTTTCGAGTTCCATGACGGGCTGGCCTGCGGTGATGCTGGCGCCGGGCTTGATCATCAAGCGGACCAGGTCGCCGCTCTCGATATTCTCGCCCAGCTCGGGCAGCTTAAATTCCGTTGCCATTCTTTCCTTTTTCCGCTAGATCTTTCGCCCTCGTGTGCTGTCCCGCAAGTTCGTGGCACAAATCCACACTGTCATCCTGAGCGAAGCGAAGGACCTATGCATTGGGGCGGAGTCAAATCCATAGATCCTTCGCGTCGCTCAGGATGACAACTCAAACGCATGACAACTGAATCTTATGTCGCATATTTCCGGGTCACTCCTTTAGCTGGTGGCCGGGTTGCGTTTTTCCGGATCGAGTCCAAGATCGCGGATTGCTTTTTCCAGCAGTGTCGCGCTGACGCCCTCGCCGCCGTCTTTTTTCTCGCTGGCCAGGGCGTGCAGCGTGGCGAGCACGATGTGCTTGGCATCCACTTCGAAAAAATCTCGCAGCGATGCGCGATTCTCGCTGCGCCCGAAACCGTCGGTGCCAAGCGACACCAGCTTGCCCGGAATCCACTGGGAGATACTTTCCGGCAGAACTTTCATGTAATCCGATGCCGCGATGAACGGGCCCGACGCCCCCTTCAGTGTCTGGGTGACGTACGGCACCTTTGCTGTCTTGGTGGGGTGCAGCATGTTCCAGCGCATGCAGTCGTTCGCTTCGCGATAGAGCTCCTTGTAACTGGTCACGCTCCATACGTCCGCCGCCACGCCGTAGTCCTTCTCCAGAATCGCCCGCGCCTTTAGTACCTCAAACATGATGGTGCCGCTGCCCAGTAACTGCGCCCGCAGCTTCGCATTTTTCTTTTCGGAACTCTGATAGCGGTACAAGCCTTTGAGGATGCCCTCGCGAATGCCCGGCTGGCTGGGCATCTCGGGCATCGGCAGCGGCTCGTTGGTGACCGTCAAGTAATAAAAGATGGATTCGCAATCAACATACATGCGCTTGATGCCGTCCTGGATGATGATGGCGATCTCATAGGCGAAGGCCGGATCATAAGCCAGCAGGTTCGGCACGCTGAGAGCGAGCACGTGGCTGTGTCCATCCTGATGCTGCAGGCCTTCGCCCGCCAGCGTCGTTCTTCCCGCCGTGCCTCCGATGAGGAAGCCGCGGCAGCGCATGTCCGCCGCGGCCCAGATCAGGTCGCCGATGCGCTGCAGTCCGAACATCGAGTAATAAATAAAGAAGGGAATCGTGTTGATGCCATGATTGGCATACGCGGTACCGGCGGCGATGAACGAGCACATCGATCCCGCCTCGGTGATGCCCTCTTCCAGAATCTGCCCGTTCTTCGCCTCCTTGTAATAGAGGAGCGTAGCCATATCGACCGGCTCATAGAGCTGGCCCACGTTCGAATAAATGCCGACCTGGCGGAAGAGCGCCTCCATGCCGAACGTACGGGCTTCATCGGGAACCACGGGCACGATGAAGCGGCCCACTTCAGGATCGCGCAGCAGCTTCGAGAGCATGCGCACGAAGACCATGGTGGTGGAAGCTTCACGACCCTCAGTGCCCTTGTAGAACTCCTCAAAGAGCGCTTCCGATACCGGTTTCAGCGGCGTGGCGCGCACCTTCCGCACCGGCATGTAGCCGCCCAGTTGTTTCCGTCGCTCCTGCATGTACTTGATTTCCGCGCTGTCGTCAGCGGGACGATAGAAAGGCGCATCGTGCAACTCGCCGTCGGGAATCGGAATGCCGAAGCGCGAGCGGAAGATTTGCAACTCATCGTCATTCAGCTTTTTCTGCTGGTGCGTAATGTTCTTGCCTTCGCCCGCTTCGCCCAGTCCATAGCCCTTGATGGTCTTGGCGAGAATGATGGTCGGCGATCCCGTGTGGTCAACCGCAGCCTTGTACGCGGCATGCACTTTGATCGGGTCGTGACCGCCGAGCCGCATGCGGGCGAGTTGCTCGTCCGAGAGATGCTCGACCATTTTCAGCAGCCGGGGATCGGTGCCGAAGAAATTCTGCCGGAAATACGCGCCGCTCTCGACGAAGTATTTCTGATATTGGCCGTCGGTGATCTCGCCCATGCGCCGGACGAGCAGGCCATCGCGATCGGCCTGAATGAGCGGGTCCCAATCGCCGCCCCAGATCAGCTTGATGACGTTCCATCCCGCCCCGCGGAAAATCGCTTCCAGCTCCTGAATGATCTTTCCGTTTCCTCGGACCGGTCCATCGAGGCGCTGCAGGTTGCAGTTGACCACGAAAATCAGGTTGTCAAGGCGCTCCCGCGAAGCCAGCGTAATCGAGCCAAGCGACTCCGGTTCGTCCATTTCGCCATCGCCCAGAAACGCCCAGACTTTCCCGCCGGTCGAGGTTTTCAATCCGCGATTTTCGAGATATTTGATGAACCGCGCATGATAGATCGCCTGAATCGGGCCGAGACCCATCGACACGGTCGGAAATTCCCAAAAGTCGGGCATCAGCCAGGGATGCGGATACGACGATAGCCCGCCGCCGGGTTTCAACTCCCGCCGGAAGTTCTCCAGTTTCTCTTTGGGGATACGGCCCTCGAGGTAGGCGCGGGCATAAATTCCGGGCGCGGCGTGCCCCTGAAAATAGACGACATCGCGGTCGCCGGATTCGGTGGATGCCTGAAAAAAGTGATTGAACGCCACTTCGTAGAGCGTGGCCGCCGACGCAAACGTGGAAATGTGCCCGCCGATGCCTTCTTGAATCTTGTTGGCGCGGACGACCATGGCCATGGCGTTCCAGCGCACCAGGCTCTTGATGCGGCGCTCCATTTCCTGGCTGCCGGGAAACGGCGGTTGCTGCCGGGAAGGGATCGTATTCTGGTACGGAGTCGTCGCCGAGAACGGCAGGTTGATCCCAGCCTCCCGCCGCGCGTGCAGCGCCAGTTGTTGCAAGAGGCGCCCGGCACGGTTCGGTCCGCCGTGCGAGAGAACATAGTCGAGCGAGTCCAGCCACTCCCGCGTTTCCAACACTTCAATTCCGTTTGTCGGTTGCGTCTCAGCCACTTTGCCCCCACGAATAAAAATGCAATTTCTCATCATAAGCAATCGGGAGGAATTTTGCTGGAAGGCAGCCGGTGTGGAGACCTAGCTAATGTGGGGACGGGCGACCTCGCCCGTCCTGCCGGGCGCAGCCACCGCTGCCCGCGCGTCGCCACACTGAACTGAGATGATGAATGCAACGACTTATCCGATCATGCGAAAGCCACGGCCCGGCCGGGGATAGCTTCCGAATAGCCCGTGATCCGCCCGCGATTCGACAGTGGACTCCAAACAGGGATTCCAATTTGCCAAGACCAAGCTTTTGGGGCGTTAGCTGGCACTTGTCCGGTTACGGCGTTAGTCAGGCATGTGGATTGGTTCTTCGTATCGCGGGATGCACACCGGATCCAAAACCGATATACAATCCAGCCCAGCCGAAAACGGCTTGACCGGAGAGAGCACAGGAGGGTCGATGTCTGCGGACGATCAAATGGTGACTAAATCCAACCACGCACCTTCGAGGCGTCGGTACGAGCGATACTTTTTTCCGGGGATGTCATTGTTGATTTTCGGGACAGTGTTTTTGGGTTTTGCAAAGACCTATTTCCTAGCTGGCGCGTTTAGAGCACCCCTGCCGAGTTGGGTGATTCACGTACACGGTGCGGCGTTCACTTCATGGGTTCTCTTATTGATCGTTCAGACGTCGCTGGTTTCGACGGGGCGCACAGATATACATCGGCGACTGGGCATGTTTGGTTTTGGCTTGGCGTGCCTGATGGTGGTGTTGGGCGTCATGGCAGGGACGGATTTGCTCCGGAGGGATGGCGCGGCTTTGGGTGCAGGTGCGAAAGCGTTCTACGCAGCGACACTTGGAGATATGGTCATTTTTGGAACTCTGGTCTATTTCGCATTCCGCGAACGATTTAATCCAGCGGCGCACAAACGATTGGTTCTCATCGCGACGATCACACTTATGGAGGCGGCCATCAACCGGTGGCCGTTTCCGATTTTTCAGCGGTCACCATTCATGATCGATGTAGTTGCCTATTCCTTCCTGATATTGTTGGTGGCGTATGATCTGTGCTCAACGCATAGGGTTCATCGTGCAACGATTTGGGGAGGGCTTTTCTTAGTAGTTATGCAGGAATTGGAACTGCCGATTGGAAGCACCGCAGTTTGGCAAAGTTTTGCGACTTGGGTTTTACAGCGAACCAAAACATTCCACTGAACTATCAGAACTCTCAACTCTGATTAATCGGACAAGTTCCCTCGCTGACCGGAAACGTGGTTGCGGGAAGCAAAATACGAGATTCCGGGCGGATGGTCGGCAATCCGGAACCTATCCAGAATCGGGCTTCCGGAAGATTGAGGGCCCGTCCCCAGGCCTTAATTTAGCGCTTGTGGGGGCTGGCCCAGCCTCTCGCTCATCTCAACTCCCGAGGGTGGCCCGTCCTTGTGTCTGCGTTCTTTGCAGACACAGGGCGGGGACTTTGACTTTCCTAGCGGGGATGTTGAGGACAAAGCTGTCGAATCCCTATTGACATCGCTTGATAAAATAGAAGTAGCAGTCAAATCTGCATTCGCTCTTTGACAACCTAAATAATAACGAACCCGCTACAACCGCGAAGCGGCGGAAGAATGCAGCCTCACGCGCGACATGTGCACAAGTAGCGGACGCCGAAGCTCTGAACGGACAAAAGAAAGCCCGCTCGGCTAAAGTTGTTAATTATGAATACGCTGCAAGTAATCGCATTTGTAATCAATACTTTGCGAGGCTGAGCAGGCCGAGTACCCACTCTAAGTCCTTATTCCGGAATATTTTACGAATAAGTCCTTTAAACTCAAAGATTTTGCGGGAATTTTCTCCTAAACCAATGATTCTAAAAGACCGAGTATACAATTTTTTTCGGCCGGATAGCCGCGACAAGATGGGCCGTACCCGTTTCCCGGAGCTAAGTCACACGCGCTCAAGACTTTGCCTATAAGTCCTTTCCGCTCAAATCTTTGAGAGGGGACATTCGCTAATCCAATGATTCTAATATACCTAGATAGGGGGTGGGCGGTAGGGGGGGTACTGGTAGCCCGGCTGCCCTACTCCAGCGTCACCGCTTTCACCAGATTGCGCGGATGGTCCACATCGAGCCCGCGCTTGGCGGCGACATAATAGGCAAACAACTGCAGCGGGACGATCTCCAGAATCGGCGACAACAGTTCCGGCGCCTGGGGAATAAAGATGGTGTGATCCGCTAACTGCGGTACGGTGGTGTCGGCTTCCGTCGCCAGCGCGATCACGGTCGCACCTTGCTTCTTAAAGCCTTCCATGTTGCTGACGTTCTTCTCATAGCGCAATGCGGAGCCCGTGTCTTTATCATTGCGGTCACAAGTCGCGATCATCACCAGCGGCAAGCGGAAATCAATCAGCGCGTTCGGCCCGTGCTTGGCTTCTCCGGTGGGATAGCCTTCCGCATGAATGTAGGAAACTTCCTTCAGCTTGAGAGCTCCATCCATCGCGATCGGGTAATGGATGGCGCGTCCGAGGAACATGAAATCGTCCACGCGATAATAAAGTTCGGCCAGCTTCTCCACTTGATCGGACGCCGCCAGGATCATTTCCGTCTTTCGGGGCAGCGCGAGAAGTTCGCCGATGTAGCGCTGGGCCAGCGCCTTCGAAACCTTTTCCTTGACCTCGCCGAGGTACAGCGCGAACAGAAACAAACACGCCATCTGCGCGGTGAATGCCTTGGTCGAGGCGATGCTGATTTCCGGACCAGCATCGGTGTAGATGAAGCCATCGGCTTCTCGCGCAATCGTCGAGCCTTCGACGTTGGAAATGGCGACGGTGCGCGCCCCCTTTTGCCTGGCCTCGCGCTGCGACGCAGTCGTGTCGGCGGTTTCTCCCGATTGAGTAATAAAGATGCTGAGTTCGCCCCGCCCAATCATTGGGTTGCGGTATTCGAACTCGCTCGCGTAGTCCACATCGACCGGCACACCGGCCAGTTCCTGCATCATGAACTGGCCCGTCATCCCCGCATGACGGCTGGTTCCCGAAGCCACGATGTGAATCCGCCGCAGCGCGCGCAGTTCCTCGCGCGAGATATGGATCTCATCCAGACGCACGAATCCCTCGGCCAGCGAGACGCGAGGTTCAATGGCCCGCCGCAAAGCGTCGGGTTGCTCAAAAATCTCCCGAATCAGATGATGAGGAAATTTGCGGGGTTCAGCCATTACACTCCTTCGTCATATTTCGTATCGGGAAGTCGCGCGATGCCGCAGCTCTTTCTCCTGTAGAGACGGGGCTTGCCCCGTCTGCCTTGGACGCAGCGAGAGACGCGGCAAGCCGCGTCTCTACGGGAGCGTGAAATGCCTACCGTGAGCATTCCACGCCGCCGATAAAAGTCCGCAACACTTCGCCTTCCTCGCTCAGGACCACGAAGTCCGCGTCGGCTCCCACTGCGAGAGCGCCCTTATTCGCGATTCGCGCCACCCGCGCCGGATTTTGGCTGGCGGCCGCCACTGCCCGGGGCAGATCCCATTCCGCGAAACGCGCCAGATTGCGTACCGCACGGTCCATGGTCAACACGCTTCCAGCGAGCTTGCCGTCCGCCATGCACTTGCCATCTCGAACCTCCACTTCGAAGGAGCCAAGACGATAGCGGCCCTCCGGCATGCCGGTTGCCGAAATAGCATCCGTGATGAGCACAGTTTGCTCCGGACCTTTGGCGTTAGCAAAGAGTTTCACGATTGCCGGATCGAGATGCACGCCGTCGGCGATGATGTCCGCGCTCACGCGACGATCCGTGAGCACCGCTCCCAAAATACCGGGACTGCGATGGTCCAAAGTGTTATGACCCAGCGGACGCATGGCGTTGAAGGTGTGCGTCGCGTGCCGCGCTCCCGCCGCGATTCCGCGTTCGGCCGCCGCAAAATCGGCGTCGGAATGTCCCAGGCTCACGCAAACGCCGCACCGCACCGCTTCGGCAATGACCTCGGGTGCGCCCTCCAATTCAGGAGCAATCGTCATCATGCGAATCCGCCCGCGCGCCGCCTGCCAGAACTGCCCGAACAAGTTCAGCGTCGGAGTCAGCAAATGTTCCGGCGGATGTACCCCGCGACGCGCATGGCTGATGAATGGCCCCTCAAGATGGATTCCGAGCGGGAGGGCTCGACACTTGCCATCCGCATTCTGTCGTTCGTGCTGTCGTTCGTGCTGTCGTTCGTGCTGATGTTCGCACTCTCGTTCGCGCTTTTCGATCGCATCCGCCAGCCGTTCCAGCGCCCGCAAAGTCGTATCCATCGGAGCGGTGACAGTGGTTGGGAAGTAACTCGTGACCCCGTGCCGCGCCAGCAATCGCTCGATTGCCGGCAGCGCCTCGGCGCTATCGTCCATGACGTCATATCCGGCGCTGCCGTGAAGGTGAAGATCAACGTAACCCGGCGCCATCACGCCATCGCCGAAGTCCAACGCAGAAACTCCGGCGGGAACCTGCCGGCTGCCGCGAGCGGAAATTGTGAGGACGCGTCCCTGCTCGACGAGCACCAGAGGATGCTCGACGGCGTCCGTCGGAGTCCACAGCCTTCCAGCAGTAAAAGCCAGCATAAAAACGTTTTAATAGCGCTACGAAGACGACTATGACCAAGATTGTAGCAGCCTTTGCGCGCCCGCCGGCAGCGCGACGGGACGGCTCGTACCGCGAAACCATCTCTTCACGGCCGGCGAACGTTCCCCGGCGAACGTTCCCCGCCGAACGTTCCAAGGTGAACGTCCCAACGACCGCTCCGGCGTGGCACGGTACGGCACCGAGCGTCAGAAACTCGATACTCCCCGAAATCAGCGCCTGCCATAGCAGCACAGGAAATAACGTCCGCTCGAGAGAGCACCGTGCCGCCCGCGCGAGCAAATCACCAGACCGCAGAATGCTATACTGTCTGAGTTCGAGTCGCCACGTCGTTCCTTGGCGGCCGTCATCCAGTCGTCAGTCGGGGAGTGGCTCAGCCTGGTAGAGCACCTGGTTCGGGACCAGGGGGTCGGAGGTTCAAATCCTCTCTCCCCGACCAATCTTTTCAAGCACATAAACCGTATTTCTGGTTTTTCCGTCACATCGCTGTAGATGATTTTGTAGACGGTACGGATTTCCTGTTTTTCCAATTGACATTCAATTCAATCGACTCGCGGAGACTTGAGCGGGAGTGCGGGAGGGATCACAACCGGAACGCCCACTTGGAAATCTTCATGTACATCGCCCCGTGCTCATCGCAACGGTAGGCAGTTGCGCGAAGCGAGATCGACATGGGTCCAATCGCAACTGGCTTTCAGTTGATATCCAACTTCGTTCCCTACGGTCTTTTGTGAAATGAGGATTTTGCCGGGATCAATGCGCACACTCGCGTCCCGGAACGCCAATGAAAACGCCTGATGCAGGCGTCTGATATAGACTTTCACCGCCGAGCGCGGAATACGTCTTGTGAGCACCGTGCGGCCCGTGGCGTTCGCGGCGTGCCGCTTGTAAAAATCATCAGCGCGGATTCCCAGCTCAATCTGACGCGCGCTTTGTGGGAGACGGGAATGGTGCGCGAGGAAATCGAACAAAATGCGCAGCGCGAGCGAGAGGCGCAGCGGATATTCACGGCCACGATATATCAGGGAAACAGCAGCAATTTCCTCGCCGGGCAGGCAGTCGGCGCCCGGCATCCGAAAACGATGTGTCACCAGAAAATGGGGTCCCGCCAAACGAAGATGTTTCATTTCAGCAATGAGCAGGTCCACTCTTTCGAGGACGGGCGTCAGGCTATCCTTGGAAAACATAGCGAGCTCCCATTCGTTCGATCTGAAGTTGGAATTCAGGCCCGAGCTGCAACTTCGACACGCAAAGGAACTGGGGAACCTCAAAGAGCGCTGTTTGCCGAACTGCCTGTTGCAAATCATGGAGAACCGTAAGCCAGGATCGAGAACGATCAGCCATGACGAGGATTACGATGTCGTAGGTGAATGCCGGCTTCCTTAAGCTCCGGATTGCCTCTCCAATATCGCTGGCGCGAGTGACGATCAGGTTGCGCTGTGCCAGGGCTAAACCGAGTTGCTGCGAATTATCCGCGTTTTCGTCAATGAGCAGAACTCTATTCATGGCCGCGCCTCGGTGTAGGTTGGCCTAAGTACGGAGACGGGCTCTCCTATACGGATCGCGTGGCTGGCCGCAAGGTCGAAGATTGACCGTTGATGGAAGCGCAACCCGAGGTCGAGCGCTGTATCGCGATCAGAAACGCAAATAACGACGTCGAGTACGTGAACGCCTCGCAGATCATCGAACCAGGTGCCGAGCGCCCGGTCGGGTTGCAGCAAAAGATCCAAGTTGGCCAAGACGAACACGAAGAGCTGCCGCCAACTCGGCTGGACCGTGAGTTCGATCGTCCGCTCCGGATAAATCGAGACCGCAAACAACTTCCGCCCCACCATGTTCCCTTCTGAAAGACTTACTGTCGCCCCGTTTAACCCGGAATGCAGCTCAATCGTTGTCTGCACTGCTCTCAAGATGCAGCAGAGCAATGGCTCGCCAATAGGGAGCGCTACAAGGTTGACTTCTTGACAGGCTGGATCAGCGGCGGTAGAAATACGATGGCTGTAAGCCGAAGAGGAAAAAGGAATTAGTCCACTACGAAAAGACGCGGTGGATTCGCGACCCGTGTTCGCCATAAATCATCCTTATGGTGGGCACGTCCCGCGAAGTGCGGGAACAAGCCGGGTGTGTGCAACCACACCCGGTCTTTTCGTGCTTCACTGCGAGCACAATATGGAAGGACCGCGGGAACGCGCTTGGGGAGAACCTGAAAAGACCTGATTCTTTCTGAAACATCGATATGACAGAACAACGAGTGCTATGGCAGGTCGGCGATTGGCAAGTCAATATATTTACTGGAAAGTTGCTTGACATTGAAAGACAGCGGGAAGCAAGCGTTCGAGGCAAGGATCGTAAGGTTCTCAGATTTCTGATCCTAAAGTATGGGCATGAGTATTCTAATGACGACATCATCCTGGAAATCTGGGGGGAGGAAGGTAGCAACGACAGCCTCTACCAGTCGATCGTAAAGTTGCGCCGAGTATTGAACGGTGAAGGCAAAGAATATATCGACAAGGATCCCTACAGACTCGCGGAAGAGCCGAAGCCTATATTTGCGGAAAGCCGACACACGGGAAAGGAGCAAGCGGTCGCGGACGTCGAATTCTCAGATGCGGAGCAGCCCAACGAATCGGCATCTGTTCGCAAAGACGACTTTACACTGATTGTTGATGGAATGATCATAAATACGGCGGGTGAGCTGCTTCATGAGGACGCGGATACGAGTCACGTGCGAACGATTTGCGCCGCGTCGTATGAGCGGTGCATGGAGGATCTCGCGTTCGCCTCCGTCTATGCATCTCGTTTGGTAACTTCGAAAGGCTTCAGGCCAAGCCTCACGACGCCAGGCCAGCCTGGGGTGGACGTGAGGAAGCGGCTCGGTGAAATATGCATTGAGCGGCCGTACCCAAGCGACATATCGGAGGGTCGCCTTCTTCGTATCCCAGACATCCGCAATGGTATCCGGGCGGACATCACTCGGCTTGCGAGGTGCGTGACAGACAAACGCTGTATTCATTTCTTCCGGGCCTACATGGTGCGAGAAGCCGCTAAGCATCTAGGCGAGGACATCAGCCTTTTCCAGGAAGATTTTGACCCAAACAACTTTAAGTACAACGTCGCACGTCCTTACTATCAAGACCGGGACCTCCAATCCGCACTTGGAAGCACAGCGACCAACATTCTCGCGGGTTTTCTCCCTAAATCCCCTCTGAAGTCCAAAGATCGATTTGCCAAGAACGCCCTGAGAGAATTTGTTACACGCAACGTTTTGAGTCTGATCACCATAATGTGGGAGAGTGACACGTTCGCACAAACAACCGGCGCTTGGAGGATGCCTCATATTTTACGCGCCCTTGTCTTGGAGCAAAGGCACAACGACTCTGCTGGAATACAACACCAGAAGCTTGTTCGACACTTAGTCGTACAACATGCGTTGATGACTGCGTTGCAACACATGCGCAAAACGAACAGGGACGATCTGATGTCGTATCTGTTGAATCTCCGTGACGACTATCCGTTTAAGCAAATTCGCCAACTGCTCAATTCGGAGCACTTGATATTTATTGCACCTGGCGCTGGACGAGAGAAGGCCGCTCGCCGTGTCCTAGAAGAATTCAAGAAATTTACCGATCCAGGAGCCGTGCACGCCGACCCAGTGAGTCTGGCACACCGTTCTACTCTGAGAACATGGGGACTTGCAAAGGCGGCGGATTACGAGCATGAGCTTTATAGAGTTTTTCCTGAACTACGGCCAGAAGGTCCCCCGTCCTGAAATCTTAGATTAGCGTAGGTGTTCCTGAAGTCCTTTCGTCGGCCTCTCAGTGAAATGACGGCCCGTTATATGGCTGCGTCATCGAGAGGCCGGCGAAAAGACTCTCTCGTCGCTATCAACGCTCGCACGGCATCCGGATTGAACTCCGCAGCGAAGGCGACAAGCCCGGTTGCTACGGCGTCGAAGATCACTGCGTGGTAACTCTCGCTGTGCCACGGTTTGCGCTTTGGTGCCACCATCCAAGAGAGCTCTTCAAACAAATTCGCGATCAGCTGTGCGACTTGATGCTTTGTGTCACATCGGAATTGGGCGAAGAAATGTTTCCGGGTTTTCGTCCTCAGTAGTCGAAACTTGACCCCGCATCGACGTGCTTCTCTCTTGATCGCGCCCGCGGAGATTCGGAGCCGAGCCGTAGTCTGCGACGAGTAATGGTTGTCGCGCCGCATCACGACAGCGAATGGCCTGTAGCGAAACAACAGGGGCCTCACCCTCTTGGTCACAACCTCATGCAGCCTGCGTGTGGGATGCAAGCAGGTTTTGATCCCCCAGTCGAGCAATCTGGTCGGCCCATCAAATACCACGAATCCTATTTTCTGCGAGCGGATCTCAAGCGCCAGTAGTCTCTCTCCGGTGTTTATCGTCGCGTCTTGAATCATGTGCTGTCTGTAGTTAGAGGCCGCGCCGCTCCATCAGCCACTCCAGTCTTCGCGCAATCGATTCTGCGCCAGGCTCCTGCGCACTGCGACCCTGCAGGTCTTTTTCCACTTCTGCTAATCTCTTCTCGATTGTCTTCTTTACAGCGTCGTGTGTTCCCAGAAACAACGTAGCCACCGGCGCTCGAAAAATCACCTCATAGGCCAGCGCAATCACGAGCGGAGGCGATGTCTTGGACTGCTCATGCCGCGACACCTGCCCTTGGTTCTTGTACCCGAGCAGCTGCCCTAATTCTCGTTGGCTCAGGCCGGATCGCTTTCGGTACGTTTTCAAATAGTTTTTCAGTGAGTGACCCTGCATAGTTGATTTCGCTCATGGTTTCCATCGACCTTTGCTTCCAAGGTATCAAGCCATAGCGCTCGTTCAAGGTGCTACATATCGCACGCCATGCAAATATGGACGGCCTCCAATGCTGAAACCCACAGCGCCCGATTTCGCTGTCACCGACAAATCAGCGCTCAATCGAGTTTTTGTGTTGATAAGCAGTGGACTCCTTGTGCGTATGTCACGTGGTTGCGTGAACCCCCACGTCAGGGCGGGGCGCTATCAGTCGCCGTTGCTGCCGCACGATCTCGCATGTTCAGTCTTGCGCGACTCCTTCCCGGAACGCCCCCGTCGTTTCTTAAGCCATTTGTTTACAAACCACTCTGCGCGTCGGCCCAGAATGTCCAGTAAAATGCTGCGGGCCCAGTCGGCCAGGACTTGGATAAGCATCTGTAACAGCTCCATGCTGATGATGGTGGTCGCTTTCTACCCGGAAGCAAAGAAGCGAGATTGGGCGCTGGGCGCGAAGGCCCGGAGGGCCGCAGACAGTGGCAACTCCTAGTGGAAATGTTGCGCGCCACGCACGATCGCCTACCTTTGCAAGAGTTGAGGGAGGGTCAATAATTCCTGCCTATGCTTCCCATTGACGGATCAACAACTCGAAACCAACGAGGGGGGGCGATCATCGCTAACTCGGAAGAAGATCGTCCGCACGATGAAGACTCGCAGGTCGCGCTCGAACTTCAGGCACTTGCGGAGCTCTTACTCGACATATTTGAATACAAGCAAGAACGGAAAAAGGCCTCGATTGCTGGCAGCGAATCGCCGGTCCTTGACGCTGCCTCAGGACGACATACGATATGAGAAAGGTCGATCATAGAAAATCTCTTCTTTAAGTTTCCCAAGAAATGAATGGAGTCATCTACTGCCGTGTTTCCTCCAAGGAACAGGTGGAGGGTACGAGTCTTGAGTCGCAGGAACTTGCCTGCCGGGAATACGCTGCTCGCAATCGCATCGACGTGCTCAAGGTGTTCGTGGAAAAAGGAGAATCGGCCAAGTTCGCTGATCGCACGCAACTCTTGGAACTTATGGAGTTCTGTCGTCACACGGAGAACAGTGTGCGGGCACTTCTCGTCTGGAAGGTCGATCGGCTCGCGCGGAACGTGGGAGACCACTTCAATATCAAGGCGACCCTCTTGAAGCAAGAGATCCGGGTTGTGTCTGTTACCGAACCGATTGATGCGAATCCAGAAGGCAAACTGCTTGAAACGATTCTCGCCGGATTCGCCCAATTTGATAACGATCTCCGCGCCACTCGCACGCTTCAGGGGATGAGCAGAAAAATCAAGGAAGGCATCTTTCCTTGGAAGCCACCTTTCGGTTATAAGATCGTCACTCAGCCCGGCAACAAGAAGACCGAACCGGACCAGCCGGATCAACCTGTTTTCAGGCTCCTGCAGCGAGTGTGGAACGAGTTCGCGACCGGGGCGTACACCCAAGCCGAAATCCTGCGCTTGGCGGCAGCCTGGGGAGTGCGCACCAAGCGAGGTGCGCCGCTTTCCAAGCAATCGCTCAGTCAGATGTTGAGTGACCCTTTCTACGCGGGCATTATCCGTGATCCCTGGTCGGGCGAAGAACATCCGGGCCGACACCTTCCTCTTGTAAGTCGCGAGACGTTCGCTAAGGTACAGGCGATCAAAGCCCGTCGCAACCGCTCCGTCCGGCATGAGCGCGTTCGACCGGAATTCCCGCTGCGCATGTTTGTCCGCTGCTCAGAGTGCAAGCACTGTCTGACGGGCGGGTTCTCACGAGGACGGTCCAAGTACTATCCGTATTACCATTGCTTCAATCGCACGTGTCCCACCCTGACATACCGGCGTTCAGAAGTGGTTCATGATGAATTCACCGCCTTCTTGGCTTCGATAGCTCCGGACCGCAAAGCCATAGACCGAATCGCCGAGCAGGTGGTCATCGCTGCTCGGAATCGTTGCAGAGCGAGCGGAGCCCTCAAGGAACGGAGAAGGATCGAGATCGAGAGGCTGGAGGGCCAGCAACAGCAACTCATCAATATGAGAATGGAAAAGCTGATTACCGATGATGAATTCCTCGCCCAGAAAACACTTCTCACGCAAAGGCGCGTCGAGCTTCAAAGTTCAGATGCAGGAACAGCGCTCGACGAAGAGCGTGTTAAAGATCAGTTGGACGAAATCTGCGATCCGCTCATGAATCTTGCGGCTACGTGGCTTGATATTTCACCCGCGCTGAAACAACGGTTCCAACGATTGATCCTTCCGGCAGGTTTCGTTGTGGAAAGAATTGGAACCGCCGATATGGGTTGTCTTTTCTCGATGTTTCGGGCCTCGGGAGGCCGCGAGTCCAACTTGGTGCCCCTCGCAGGACAGTTTTGGAACCAACTCGTGCAAGAAATCCAAGCTTTCGCTGCAATTGTTGGAGAGAAAGGCGCGGGAGTTGGCGCTTAAGCGAGTAACAGACCTAGCCCTAATAGGGGTTTACCTCGAACCTGGAATCGTGTCTTAAAGAAGCTCGTTGCATTGTTCGCAACAAGTATGTCGCAACCGCGGGCGATGTCAATCGACTGACGATCTCGCATTTCAGTCTACGCACAATTTCCCATCTGAAAAGGTGGGATATTGTGCGTGGGGCGCAATTAGTGTAGAGGAAGACGGAGCCGAACTCAGGCCTAGGCAAAGCTATTTCCTACCTCTTGAAGCACCGGACGAAGCTGACGTTGTTCCTGCGCTAGCCGCGCTCCACTGGACAACAATGTTTGCGAGAGAGCATTGAAGAAGGTCATCTTGCACCGCAAGAATGCTCTGTTCTATCGGACGCTGAACGGGGCGCAGGTGGGCGACCTGTTCATGAGCTTGATCCACACCTGTGAACTTTCGGGCGTCAACCCGTTCGACTACCTGAGTAAGTTACGGAGACATTCCGTCGACCTCACACGGAACCCGTCGGAGTGGATGCCGTGGAACTATCGCGAATCGGTTCTGCGAGCGTCGGTATCTGCCTAGATTCATTGGACGAATTCAACCGCGTGCAATATTCGAACTAGGAAAACCCCCGAGCCGACAGAGCGGCTGCCATCCTCAGATTCCGTGCGAGCCGACGCCCTCGTCCGAGGTATTGGCAGTCGGTTACCAAGTGAGTTTCGTCACGCACCAGTGTGATTACGCACTTTTTTCGCGCTTTCTTCTTGACACGGAACTGTAACTTACCTAAATTACTCGCTAATCCTTGCAGGAACGACTTTGATCTCAAGCTTTCTCTGAGACTTTCTTCGCGGGATTCTTCCCTTTAGTGGTCTCCGCTCGTGCTGTGCGCGGAGGGCTGCGCTGCTCGGTCGTGTACCGAAAGGGCGATCGCGTGCGCCGCAGTGCTGCGGTTCAAAAAGGGGAAGATTCGATGCAAACTCGCATTCTCCGCTGCTCTCTCCGGTCATTCTGGCTTGTCCTCGTCGGTTCAACCTTTCTGTTCTCCCAGAATCCGTCGGAAAGCGATCCTCAAGCCGTTTCTTTCGCGTCGCAATCAATCGCCGCGTTGACCGGTGGAAAAGCGATCAACGATGTAACACTGACCGGCAGCGTCACATGGTCGGGCGGGGCAGCTCCCGAGACTGGCACTGCCACCCTGCTCGCATCCGGCACAGGCGAAAGCCGGATGAGTCTTGTTCTTCCCAGCGGGACGCGAACGGAGATTCGCGACGCGTCCACGGGCATGGCTCAGGGGCAGTGGATTGCCCAGAGTGCCAAGTCTGGCCTGTTTGCCTTCCAAAACTGCGCCACGGATGCGGTCTGGTTCTTCCCGGCACTCGGGTCTCTTGCGGCGGGTCCTAATGTGGTGCTTGCCTACATCGGCCAAGAAACTCGAAACGGAGCAGCCGTCCAACACATTCAGTCCTACATTTACCAGCAGAATCCATCGGGCGTTAGTCCGAGCCCGCAGCAGTTGAGCACGATGGATTTTTACCTCGACGCAACTACGCTCTTGCCTGTCGCAATCACCTTCAATGCTCATCCGGACAACACTGCGAGCACAAACCTTCTCATCGAGGTTGATCTCTCAAATTATCAGGTTATGAACGGCGCTATGGTCCCGACACATATCCAGAGATCCCAGCAAGGGAACGTGCTCGTGGATATAACCGTCTCTGGCGCTTCCTTCAACACGGGTCTGCCGCTTTCGGATTTCACAATCAACTGAACTACACGAGGAGAGAGATCATGAACTTACGTTCCTTGCTTGCGGCAATCATCATTCTTGGAACGGGCATCGCGTCAGGGCAGTTGGCAACGGGTACGCCGCCTTTCGGCAGCTTTGGCGGTGGGCCGTTCGATACCGTGAACCTGGGCAATCTAAACGTGCATTTCGCGGTTCCCGTGCTCAACAAGGCGGGCCGGGGCACGTCGTTTTCATACAACCTCAGCTACGATAGTTCTGTGTGGACACCGGTTGTGTCGAACGGAACGACGAGCTGGCAACCGGTAAATAACTGGGGATGGAGTGTACCAACCCAGGTCGCGACCGGATTTCTAAGCTACAACGCTACGGAAGTAAAACTTTGTCCGCCCCTCGAAGGACATCCGCAGTGGGGTTCAGAGACTAGCTACTCCTCGTTTACTTATCGCGACACGTTCGGTATTACACATGCCTTTCCGGGAACCGCCTATCAGTATCTAGGCACATGTGGTAGTCAACAGCCTATCCTCGTGGCAACTGCGACGGATGGCTCTGGTTACACGCTTAATTTCAACCTCATCAACCCGACAGTCACCTTTAGGGGCGGTAAGGTTGCCCTGCTCCCCTACCAAGTACCCGGAACCATGACCGATGCCAACGGGAACCAGATCACCGAAAATAGCAGCGGCCAATTCTTCGACACGCTGTCCAGCACGATTCCGGTTTTGACCGTTGCGGGCGCCGGGACTCCCGCCAGTCCCACCACTTTTACGTACCCTGCTCCCTCGGACGGTGCGTCCTCCTGTAACCCCATAACGCAGTGTGCCTCCTACACCATGAACTACACGCAATACACAGTGGCAACACACTTTGGTTTCAGTGGGAGCGCCACGATCACGGAGTATGGGCCCCTGAGCAACGCGCTGGTCAGCAGCATCGCCCTTCCAGATGGCAGTCGCTACATATTTACGTACGAAACAACGCCCGGCTCGTGCACACCGCTGCAAGGCACCTACTCGGCCAATTGCGTGACTGGCAGAATTGCTTCCGTGACCTTGCCGACAGGCGGAGAGATAACCTATGCCTATACCGGCGGACCAAATAGCACCGGGATTTACGGTGACGGCTCGACTGCAGGTCTCAATCGAACGCTCACACCCGACGGCGAATGGCAATACTCGCGTTCTCTGGTGAACGGCACACCGGGTCCGGGATCAACATGGAAGACAACCGTCATCGACCCAAACAGCAATCAAACGGTCATCAACTTTGCCGAAGATGGCACTACCAATAGCACCACGACGATTGCGACGTACAACTTCTACGAAACCCAACGGCAGGTTAACCAACTGATTAACGGAACACAGACCCTGCTGGTAGCGAGCACACGCTGCTACAACAGCAATTATGCAAACTGCTCCACTGCCACCGTCAGCTCGCCGATTACCCAGACTGACGCATACAGCCAGCTTCCAAACGGCAGCACGCGCCTGTCAGAAGTGTTGTACAACGGCTACGGATTGGTTACCGATGACAAGGAGTACAAGTACGGAGTCACGTTGGGCGCAGCGCCCTCTTCGACATATCTTGTGCGCGAAACAGCTACTTCATATGCGAGCTTGGGCAATGGAATCGTCAACAAGCCGTCGTCTGTGACGGTCTATGACTGGACCAGCGGTACGTCGAAAACACTGGCATCTTCAACCTACACCTACGACCAAGGAACGCCCACGGCCACGTCGGGCACGCCGCAGCATATTGCCATTACGGGCTCGCGCGGGAATCTGACCACAGCCACCACCTCAACCAGCAGCACGGCATCGCTTTCCAGGACTTTCACCTACTACGACACGGGCAACCCAAATGTTGCCACGGGCGTTAACGGCGCGCAGACGATGTACGTCTACGGCTCTGGCTCCTGCGGGAATTCCTTCTCCACAACCATCAATGAGCCCTTAGGTCTCTCCCGCTCCACTACTTGGAACTGCACGGGCGGCGTGGCTACCCTGGTGATCGACGAGAACGGCAAGAATGTCACCTCGAATTACACCGCCTCGGATTTCTGGCGGCCGAGCAGCGTGGACGATCAACTTGGTAACCAAACGAATTATACATATCAACCAAATCCGCAATATCAATTTCCTACGATGGTCGAAAGCACATTGAGTTTCAACAATGGCAACTCAATTGTGGATAATAGAATATATATGGACGGTTTGGGTCGCCCTCTGGATTACCAGAGTCTCCAGGCTCCGGGCTCGTCCACTCTGGACACCGTGTCCTTCACCTACGACACCAACGGGAGACTGTATTCGACTTCCATGCCGTGCGCGGGAAGCTTCGTTGCCACGTGCCCCGCGTCACCGGCTACAACGCAAACGTACGATGCGCTTAATAGGCCGTTGACCGTCACGGACGGGGGCGGCGGACAAGTTACCTACAAATACGTAAACAACGATGTGTTGCAAACGATCAGTGGAGGTCAGACGTTTCAAAAGCAGCTCGAATACGACGGGCTGGGAAGATTGACCTCGGTCTGCGAAATCACTTCGGCTGCCGGAAGCGGCTCGTGTGGCCAGTCCACCTCCGCGACTGGGTTCCTGACCAAGTACACCAACGACGCTCTCGGTCACTTACTCACCGTCACCCAAAATGCGCAGCCGGGAGCAATCGGAGGCACGCAGACACGCACCTACGTCTACGATATGCTGGGACGCCTCACCTCCGAAGCGAATCCGGAATCGGGGACAACCACCTACGTGTATGATGGCACTAGCTGCTGGTCTACTCCCACAAAAGGGTTACTTACCTACAAGACTGACGCAACAGGCACCACTATCATGTACTCTTACGATTCCTTGAATCGGATGATAGTGAAGGGCTCATACGGTCCCAACAGCGATGGGTACTTTAGTATTTATGTCTATGACTCAGCCACTGTAGGCGGGTCACCGATGCAAAATACCGCCGGACGTTTAGCAGAGCAAGTAACGGGATACGGACCTTCTTGTACTACAGTGGCCACTTGTCTAGCCAGTATGACCAGAGTCACTGACGAAGGATTCAGTTACACTGCCCGTGGCGAGATGTCGGATGTGTACGAATCCACCCCCAATTCGGGCGGATACTATCATACCAATGCGACGTATTTTGCAAACGGCGCTCTAGCTACTCTGGGTGGAATACCGGGGCAAGCCTCTTGGACCTACACGCCTGATGGAAAGGGTCGTCCGTATAGTGCAATTCAAGGGTCTTCAACAAACATGGTAAGTAGCGTTACATATAATAGTGCCGATCAACCGCTTGTAATTACTCTAGGTCTGGGGGATACTGACACTTACACCTATGACCCAAACACAGGTCGTATGACCAGTTACACATTCTCTGTCGGTGCAACGCCCATAACCGATGTTGGAAGGTTGTGGTGGAATGCTAACGGTACCTTAAACGAAATGTCAGTTACGGATGGTTTCAACACGGGTGGAACACAGGATTGTCACTATGGAACTCCTACCATTGCTGGATATGACGATCTCGGGCGTCTTGCGTCCGTGGTCTGCACCAACAGCGTCGGCTCGAATGTGTGGGGACAAAGCTTTAGCTATGATGCTTTTGGCAACATCACAAAGTCTGTTCCTTCCGGGGACACAGGCATCTCTTTTGCGCCGGGGTACAACTCTGCAAATAACCGCTTCCAAAACGGGTCTACGTATGATTCCAATGGCAATTTGTTGACGGACACATTCAACACTTACACTTGGAATCAAGACAACAAAGTGTTGATGCTGAACTCGTCGGGAGTAAAAAATTACTACGATGCGAGTGGGAACCTTGTAGATTATTGGAATTGCCAGCATCTGTTGAGTCCGGTAGGCAGCATTGCATCAATGTGCGGACAGAACATCAATCAGGTTCGTGTGCCGTTGCCGGGAGGAGTAAAGCAATTAAATTACGGTTCTTCTGTATTGTTTACGCACAAGGACTGGCTCGGTTCCGACAGGCTTATATCAAATCGTTCTACCAGAACTTACTACTCCGATGAAGCCTTCGCTCCATTCGGAGAAGAGTATGCGGCTTTCGGTATCTCCAATTGGCCAATGAATTTTACAGGGGACTATAGCGATCTCGATAGCAGCGGAACGAAGTCTATTCTTGATACACCGAATCGAGAGTTATCTCCAACTCAGGGCCGCTGGATCTCGCCCGATCCTGCGGGGCGCGGGGCGACTTCGCTGGCTAATCCGCAAAGCTGGAACCGTTATGCCTACGTATTGAACAACCCGCTGGCTCTGGTTGATCCGCAGGGACTTGATGACGAGAACGCTTGCGGCGACGACTATTGCGATGGGAGCGGTGACGCTGGTAATGGCGGACAACCGCCGCCTGCGCCCGCCTGTGATCCCTCAGATCCAACCTGTAGCCCGACTAACCCGCCCGCGCCTGGCTGTGATCCGTCAGATCCAAGCTGCAACCAGCCAAATCCAATCGCCACCTGTAATCCGGGGGACTGGACTTGTAATCCGTTCGCCAACGGTTGTTCCGACCCCTATTCGGCACAGTGCCAATCGGGAGCGGCCGCACTCCAAACGGTGCAGGCCGGGAACGACCCGTGCATCTTCACGCAAACCGACAGATATGGCAACTACAATGGGAATTACAATGTGAACACTACTCTCAACCAACAACAGTGTAGCCAAGCGAATGGGCAATGGGCGCCGCCGGGTTACAACTATTGGGTCGATAGCTACGGAACACTACAGGTCGCCATGTTCTCGCAGAATGCCTGCCTGGCGTGGCAAACGGGAAGTACGTTGCTTTTTGGACTCAACGTTGGCCTTACGATACCAACTGGTGGCACGTTAGCCATTGCCTTGCCATTCACCGCCCTAAACCTTGTTGTGAGTCAGGCGGCCTGCTCCCTTGGCGGGTCAAGTCATTGGTAGAAAGGAATCAAAATGTTAGGATTCTGGCAACAACTCAAGGTTGGGGGGCACCAGTTTTCGCGACCCGCGATTCGATCCTATTATCTCTGGGTGGAGGCACTGTTTCTTCCGATGATCGCATCCGAGGCTGTATTCTTGACTGCGTTCTTCAGATTGCGCCTGAATGGCCAGATGCTTCTTAGTATGAGTTTACCTGTTGTCATCTTGACCGTGCTGTGGTTCGGGATCCTACGAGTGCACCAAGCCGTCCATGAGGCATATAGAGGCAGGTGGGACTCTCAGAAAAGCGACGATCCGCAAGTCGATATGCTCTTGGATAAGCTGGCGTTCCTTTCGTACGCTGGTTTTAGCTATGCGGCAACGGCCGTTGTGCTCGCTTATGGCGCACTCGTGCCGATAGCTTTAATTGCACGCCGCTGACCGATTTGCCAGGTTCGACCCAGCGACAATAGCAAGTAATGCTGACTTTACCGGGCCGAGCTGGGGCGCGGGCACAAAAAAGGGGCGCTCGAAAGCGCCCCGTGGAGGAAACAACCAGTCAGTTCAACTCAACAAAGAAGCGACCCAGGTGAAAAAGCGAATCGGCCAGAGGCTTTCCAGCTTGGCGACCTTGGCGTTGAGCTTCTCTCTCGCGACTTCGAAGTCGTATTTCAGGTTACTCAGTTCCGCCCGCCTTGCAGCCTGTTCTTGTGCCTTTCGGGTCTGTTCACGGTGCCGGTAGGCAACGTACCCACCGAGTGCCGCAATGACCACCGCGAGGCCGATCAACTGCGGAATGACCCTGCGTGCATGTTTCAGTGTCTGGGCCAGGAACACCACGACAGCCACTATGCTCAACAACGTGAGGATGTCACTTTGCTCCAACTCGCTTTTTCCTTCCTCGCACAGAACGGGGTTCGCATCCAGAACCCGTCCAGAACAGCCTCCGTTCCGCCGAATCACGATTTGCGCTTCTCTAGTGAGGCCACCCACCGGGAGTACGTCAGGACAACGATAGTCCTGCCCGCCGCACTAGATCAGAACCTCGAAATTTATTGCGCGAGAGAGGCAAAGACCAAAAATGAAGCGGTAATTGAGGCGCTGAAAACCATGCTGAAAAAGGGCGGCCTGGAACCACTCAGGCTCCCCAAAACTGTAAAAGTTGATGTTTCCTACTACTGAAAGATCCTCGTGCATTCCTGGACCCCGACTTCTCTCGGGGTCTTTCTTTTAGATAGAGACACTCTTGTCCCAAGAGCAGGCAGGAGAATTTTGACAGGGTGTAAAGGATAGGTTTCTTTAGACAGTATTTCGGCGATTTTTCCGCCGATTTTTTGTCGCCCTTGAGCGCGACCATGTCGGCGAAACTCCCACCCTTGGGAATCTCGACCATCGCATCTTTCTGGCCCGAATATTTGTCGGAGACGTACTTCACGAAAAGCAGAACCAGGACATAGTCCTTGTACTGTGAGGCATCCATACCGCCGCGCAGCTCATCACAGCTTTTCCAGAGGGAGCTATAAAGTTCGGATTTCTTGATGGCCATGTGTGCTTTTAACTGTACTTCGCGAGCGTTGATCTGTGAAGTTGTTGCGCGGGACGCACAATCTCCCACCTTTTATTTTTTCCTGTACGTCATAGGCTGAAATAACTTCGATGGGCCTGAGTCGAAGATTCACTCTCAGGGCAGGGCCCGCTTTCACAAAAGGGAGATGGTTGGACCGCTGTCATATATAGGAGGGAAAAACCGTCTCGCAAAGCGGATCATTGAGATATTTCCGAAACACACGACCTACGTCGAGGCGTTCGCGGGCGGCGCACAGGTGCTCTTTCATAAGGAGCCATCCGCCGTCGAGGTGCTGAATGATCTGGACGGCGAGATCGTGAACTTCTTCCGCGTCTGCCAGTCACATCACGAGGAGCTGATCCGGTATTTCCGCTTCGCCATCGTGAGCCGCAAGTCGTTCGACCTTCAGAAGGCCACCGACCCGGCGACCCTGACGGACATCCAGCGGGCGGCGCGGTATCTCTATATCCTCAAGAATTCCTTTGCGAGCCTGGTGCGACACCCCACCTATCACTGGCACGTGGTCCAGAAGCCGGGGTTCAATCTCGACAAACTCCCTTCGCTCCTTGAAAACGCTCATAAGCGATTGGCACGGGTGCAGATCGAGTGTCTGCCCTACGAAGAAATCCTTAAACGATTCGATCGCCCGACCACGCTCTTCTACCTCGATCCGCCGTATTACGCACGGAAACTCTACCGATACAACTTCACGACCGCAGATTTCGAGAAGTTTGCAGAGCGTCTCCGCGGACTTCACGGGAAGTTCGTGCTGTCACTGAATGACACCCCTGAAGTGCGCGCGCTGTTCCGCCGCTTCGTGATCCACGACGTGGAACTGTCCTACTCCGCACAAAAGCATGCGGGCCGCAAATACGGAGAAGTGCTCATCACCAACTTCAAGCACTAACCGCAGGCCTCGCGAACTGACATTTCGCGCGGAGATGCAGAGCCTCGACTCCCCCCTTGTGGTCATCGCACCCCTGTACTTGTTCCCGTTTTTGTCGCGGCGCCCTGGAAACTGTAATCGTGATGATTCACTTCATTGACCAACTTGTTGCAGCGATCTGGAACCGGCTTCGGCGGCGGGAACGCGGAGCACGGCAAGAGACGAAGAGTCTTGATCTCGGGTCTCGCGTCGTGGACGGTCAGGTGGCGCGGTGGCGTGTGGGCCTGAGTAGTGCCCGCCGTGCGATGCACATTGCCGTGCTCGGCAAGACCGGTACGGGCAAGAGTTCCTTCTTGCGCTACTTGATTCAGCAGGACATCGAGGCCGATCGCGGGTTTCTGTACTTCGACCTGCACGGTGATGCGACGCCGTTTCTCTTGCGGGCGATCAGCGACCGCGAACGGCGGCTGCACCGTCACTTGAGCGGCAAGCTGATTGTCGTTGAACCCGCCGATCCAATTTACTCGGTCGGATTCAATCCGCTCGAACAGGACACTCCCAATTTCGTGCAGATCGCCGAATTCGCGGCAGTGCTCAAGTTGCGGTGGGGCCTCGACCACTTTGGAGCCCGCACGGACGAATTGTTGCGGAATGCACTGTACGTTCTTTCCGCGAACGATCTGACGCTCCTCGAACTGGGGCCGCTCCTCACCCACGCGGGATTCCGCGCAGCGTGCCTCAAGAACGTGCCGAACGCCGAAGTGCGGCAGTACTTCGAAGCACGTTTCGACCAGGCGAGCGAAGCGATGCGAGCCACGATGCGCGAGCCGATTCTGAACAAAACCTCGGCCTTCACTGCTGACCCGCACTTTCGCCACATCGTGGGACAGGCGCATTCGACGTTCTCAATCCGGGAAGCGATGGATGAAGGCCACTGGGTCCTCGTCAATCTCCCCAAGGGACGACTGGGTGAGCAGGCGCTCACCCTCGCAAGTCTCCTCTTCACGATGGTCAAGAATGCGCTCTTCACTCGCGAGAAGCGCTCGCTCTACACGGTGTACTGCGACGAAATTCAGAACCTGGTGGCCTATGGAAGCGGGATCGATACGGTGCTGTCGGAGGCGCGCAAGTTTGGTGTCGCGGTGGTATCGGCGAACCAGTTTCTTGACCAGTATCCGGCTGAGATGCGGGCGGCAATCCTCGCCGTCGGCACCCACGTGTTCTTTCAGCTTTCCAGCATGGACAGCGCACAAGTGAGCCAGGCGCTCGACGGCGGCAAGTCCCTAGCGGAACGCCTCAAGAATCTTCCGCAGCGGCACTGCATTGTGAAAAGCGCTTCCGACCGGTGGACCGAAGTTGAGGTTCCCACGGTGCGTGAAGCAAAGGTCGACTACACCGACCTTCTGAATCGGTCCCGTCTCGCGCGAGGGCGTGTCCGCGCCCACATCGAGCGGGACATCGCGGAACGGCAAGCCAGTATCAGCCGCAGTGCCGACGAGGTGCTCCATGAGTGGGAATGAACATCACGGGATGGTTGCCCAGGAGCGGGACCGACATCTGTTTCGAGAACTCGATGTCATGCGCGTGATCGACCGGGAGCAGGCCAAGATCGTCGCTGGCTTCACGTCAACCACGCGCGCGAACGCCCGGCTGCTTGCGCTCACGCGCGCGGGGCTGCTCCGGAGATTCTTCCTCGGGACGACGGGCGCAGGCCAAAAAGCGCTCTATGCCCTCTCAGCGAAGGGAGCGCAGCTTGTCGGCGTGCCGCTCCGCGCACCACGGCGGCGAAAGGACGAAACGCTGGTCGCCGACTTCGTCGTGCAGCACCAGCTCACCGTTAACGAGATGTATTGCACCGTGAAATACCGGCCCATGAACTTCAACGGGTTCTCCTTCCGGCGCTGGATGGCATTCCACGAGCCGCTGCTTCCTGGGCTGCGCCTCATCCCGGACGGGTACGCGGAATGGCAAACGCCTTCAGGAGTCCTTGGTGCATTCCTTGAAATTGACCTCGGCCACGAGGGACTCACGATCTGGAAGGAGAAAGTGAAGAACTATCTCCAACTGGCCCTCTCCGGAGAATACGAGCGGCGATTCTCTCAAAACCGCTTCCGGGTTCTCGTGATCGCCCCATCGGAGCGACGCCTGCGCTCGATACGCACGACTGTCGTCTCTGCCACGCAAAAAGTGTTTTGGTTTGCAAGTCTCGAAGCAATTCGGGCCGATGGCTTCTTCGCTTCCGTGTGGCTCCGACCCACTGGCGATGAGCGGAAGCCCCTCTTAGGAACCCTATGAAGTACTGCTACGAATGCGGACATGTAACGAGCGGGGAACCACTCTTCTGCCACTTCTGCGGGCGCACGTACAACGTGAAGTTGTGCCCACGCCTGCATCCCAACCCACGGTTTGCTGAGGTGTGTTCGCAATGCGGCAGCCGTGATCTCTCGACACCCCAACCCAAAGTTTCTCTCTTGTGGCGTGTCGGCGCTGTGCTCGTGCGGATTCTGCTTGGCGCGCTGCTTGTCGCTGCATCCCTTGCTCTTCTTGTTGCCCTGCTTTCGATGCGCGAAGTGCAGAACGGATTGATCGCGATTGGACTGCTTCTCGTAGGTCTCTGGTTCCTCTGGAGCCTCCTCCCTGATTGGTTTCGCAAAACAATTCACTGGGTACTGAAGCGAAAGGAACACCGCGATGGACGGTAAGAGTCAGCTCATTGCAAAGACTGCGGACGCATACGGTGCGGGAGCAAGAAGGACGGTCACGATGACAGAGGTCAAGCTTCCCGAAAACGCAGAAGCGCACCAATTCAAAGGGGTTTTGGCCGATCCTCCTCGGGCAGATCTGCCCGTAGGAAAACCCGCAGCAGATCGAGCCCTAGACGATCCGCTGGGCGAGGCGCTTACGGTCCACGAGGTTAGTCGGCTTCTCGGATGTTCCGCCTGGACCGTGCGGAACCGTCATCTGAGGCGCGGCCTCCCCTACTTCCGAACCGGAGGGACAGGGAAGCTTGTCTTCTACCGAAGCCAGATTACGCGCTGGATTCTTGAACAGCAGGCAATTCACCGAGGAAGGAGGTGACGACACATGACGCTATGGAAGCGCGGCACGGTGTACTGGACCTACGTTTGGGCTGATGGCGTCCGGCACGCGAAATCGACCCGCACCGGGAACCGACGATTAGCCCTTCGCATTGACGAACAATATAAGGAGGAACTCACACTCGCTCGCACATTTCCGAACAAGCTCAAGCCTGATATGACGTTCGGTGAGCTCGCTGCCCGCTTCCTTGCGGAAGCCGGTCCGAAAGCCCATCACATCGACCGCTTGAAGATTCTTTTGCCGTACTTCGCGGATATCCCCATTGCAAACCTGAACCGATCAACGGCGCGTGACTATCGGGCGTACCGCCACGAACAAAAGAAGTCGCTGTCCGAAACGACCGTGAACCGCGATCTCGAAGTCCTGCGTCACCTGCTCTTCTGGGCCGTGGACGAAGGATATCTCGCAACGAACTCCCTAAGCCGCATGCCAATGGTGCGGGAGCGGCGGAAGCCGCGGCCCGTGATGCCGCCCGACGAGGAGCGGAGACTCCTCTCGCAGGCAGCACCACACCTCCTTGGGCTCGTCATCGCTGCTCTCGATACCGGCATGCGGCGAGGGGAGCTCTTGGCCCAACGATGGGAGCACATCGACTTCACCCGTCGCCTGCTCTTTGTCACTCACTCAAAAACGGCGGGTGGTGAATCACGGGAAATCCCGCTCACCACTCGCCTCTATGAACGGCTCTTCGGGGCTCGGCAGGAGGAGGGGTTCGTCTTCGTCTTCAAGGGTCGTCCTCTTCGGCGGATCAAAACGGCATGGGCGGCAGCGATCCGGCGGGCGGGTATCAAGTACTACCGGTTCCACGACCTGCGCCACACCTTCAACACCCGGCTGATGGAAGCCGGCGTCATGCAGGAAGTCCGCAAGGCGCTCATGGGTCATTCGTCGGGCGAGGACGTGCATTCGATCTACACGCACGTCGAGCTCCCGGCAAAACGGGAGGCGATTCGCAAACTTGAGGCGTGGGTCGATGCGCAACGGGAACTGAATGCCAAGAAGGAGGAAGACGCTGATGGACGACCCCCAATCACCGACCAAAGCGATCCGAAGCCTGTTGTTTCGGAAAGCTGAAACGATCAACGAACGACTGCTCACGCGGCTTCAGGATGCTGCGGGCCACCTGAGCAGAAACGAGAACCGCGCCGTGATCGGCGCACTTGCCGGGATGGAAGCAGATGTCGAGCGTATGCGCACCTTCATGGTGCTCATACGCGATCACTTCCAGACCGAGAACTCCAAGGAGGAGTTATGACCGCTGATAAGAAAACGGAACCGGGCGCCCGCAGGGCGTGGACGCCACGGTCGCCCGTCGAGGTTGTTCTTGAACAAATCGGGAAGCAGGAGAAGAAAGTCGCCGAGTTGCAACACGAACTCGACACCGAAAAATCCATGCTCACCAAACTGCTCCAGGCCAAGAAGGTACTGGAATCCACCTAGCTCTTTGTATTTTCAGGAGTCTGCCGAACGGCAGGCTCCTTTTTTGAGGCAAAGCCCTCAAGGAGGAATGTATGGACGACTTTATGAAACAGGGCGTCAATGAGCACGGCATCGGTCATGAGATCGGTACCGAGGCTGCGGAACATAGCGAACGTAACGCCGCCGAATACTGCACCCGCGAACGCCAGCGCATCGAGCTGGCCAATCAACCTAAAACGCTCGCCTTGCGCGCCAAGATCGGAGCGCTTCAGGAGTCTACGCAGGACCTTGAGGAGCGCATCCGCAAGGCAGCGCCACCAAGCGAAGCACGGGAACGCAAACGGAAGATGCTCTTCTACTGGAGCGTCGCCGGGCTCTTGAGCATTGCCGCGTTTGTGTTCTCGGTCATCGCCTTCGATCCCTTTCGCCTGGGATGGAAGGCGTGGCTCTACTGCTTGGGCATCGCCGTCGTTACCCCGTTTCTGGTGGAGAAGATCCTGGACTCCTGGGCGAGCCCACGGCTGGTCAAGATCCTCGTCACCGTGGCGTGCGTGGCAGCCGTGACAAGCCTCGTACTCCTTGCCGTGATCCGTGGCGATCTTCTCACCGAGCAGATCACGAACGCCACGGCCGTGGTCATGAACGGCGACGCCCCGCCGCCCGTGGCGGTGAGTACCTTCTTTGACCGTACATTGGGCTTTCTCCGGATCATCATGGCGTTCCTGGCACTCGCCATCGAACTCGGCGCTGGCATAGCGCTCTATGAGGCGCGTCGGTGGTCAGCATCGGGCGAGGATGGCGTCTCGCTCCGCCGCGCATTGGCTGCCGTGCGCGATGAGATGATCGAACACGGACGCGCACTGTGGCTGCTCGAAAATGAAGGGGCGATATTTGAGAATCAGTTCTGGCGAGATTTCTATCGCTCGTTACTGAATGGCGCGAAGCGCGGCGCGATACGGAAATTGACGCTCATTGTCCTTTGCCTGGCTCTGTTTGCGCATGGACGGCTGTTTGCAGCGGAGCGCCTCGATGTCGTCATCCTCCTGGACCTGTCGCGGTCCGTAGCGGCGAAGGATCACGCCAACACGGAGGAGTTCAAGAAGAATGTTAATAGCGTGGCGGGAGTGCTTGCGACCCTGCCCGCTGGTTCGCGGGTTGCCGTGTTCGGCATAACGGGAGACAGTTTCAGCACGCCGTATCCGTTACTCAGAGCGCAGCTGGACGATGACGAAGGGTACTTCAAAGAACGACTCGCCAAAGGCCATGCGGAATTGGTACGGGCGTGGCAGGAGCGCTCTTCTGGGCTCACCGCACAATTTCCGAAGACCGACCTGCTGGGCGCACTACTCGTCGCCGCGCAGGTTTTCGAGCATCCGCCAAAAAATCGTAAGGAGGTGCTCATAATCTTTTCCGACATGCGGCAGGCAACCAGCGTGCTCGATCTTGAGCGCACCGCGCTCGTCCACAAAACCGAGGCGTTGCAGCAGGTGGCAAAGAGCCACCTGATCCCCGACCTGCACGGCGTGGACGTGTACGCCCTGGGCGTGGATGCGAGCGGGAAATCTGTCAATTACTGGCAGACGCTGCGAGATTTCTGGATCGGATACTTTGCATTGGCGGGAGCCACCGTGGAGAACTATTCGATGTTCCGTCAGATGCCGCGTTGAGGACGCACGAGCGTCCCGTGCGAATTGCCTGGGGGGACTACCGGCGCTGTAGAAAAGTTTGCGGGAAGACGCACAAGCCGCAGTCTCGGAAGTGGACCGGACTATTCTCGAGGCCAACCTGAAAGGAGCATATCTTAAATCGACGGCGTGACGTTGTTGCGGACTTGCCCACCACCTCCGTTGTCACTGAGACGATTTTGTGACGGCGAGGACATCCGGGAGCAACAAGCTTCACCAAATTATCGCGATCATGCTGGTTTTTACAGCGACCCAGAAACCCTACCGGCCCATGGTATAAGCGAGATTCGTATCACGGCATGCCTTCAGGCATAGCGGGCACAACGAGTCACGGTTCAGCGTGACGCCGGTACTGGTTGTGTGTCTCTCTGATCGCGAGGCGGCGCTCGATCTCCTCCGTCAGAATGGGAAGAGGAGTTTCACCTCCAAGCTGTTGAACATGCCCAGCACACCAAAATAGGCCTGACGAGAATCGTCAGGCCATGTGCGGTCCGTGTGTTTACATTGGGCAGAAACTTAGCTACCGCTGCGATCGGCACAAGAGTGCTAAGATTCGCAACTGCGTCGTGAAGCTGCCCGTCGTCCTCTTCACCAATGCCTGACAATCATCTGCGAGCGAAGATCCGTCTTGTTTTTTGCAAGCCAGCATTTTGAGTGTGCGAGACCGCTCATAAGCCACAGGAGCGTCAGTATGCAATAAGCAGCTGCTCCTATCACAATCCAAAGCCATAACTGATGGTTGGATCTGTCGTGAAACAGAAGCAATCCGCATTTCAGAATAGGCAACAGCAAAAGGAAACTGCAGGCAAATACCTCGAACAAGAATGACGTTACAGCCGAAACCCAAAGCCAGTACGCCTTCCACCATTCGTTGCTCGGATAGCCCTCTTTCCGCCAACTGGGCATCTCTGCGGTCTTATCGATAGCGTCACCGGGTCGATTGGAGACGTGACTCATAACTGGACGGTCAGTGGAGGCACGGGAAAGCGCTCTCAAAATGCTTTTCGCACGCGCGACCAGAGCTGCGAGCTTTACATCAAATAACGCCACATCAGAATTCACGATCATTCCCTCCTTTCTGTGAAGGACATTCATCGCCAGGTCAAGTCTGGAGGTGTCGCGCCTACGGGCCGAGCGCTCGCGATGATCAAACAAATGAGACCGAATGAGACCAAAAGGTTGCTATGAAAATCCAGATGTGATGGCTTAGCGCCAGATGACTCATCAAGACGAATACTTTGCTCAGGCGTGGTGAATCGTTAGGCTGAAGTGACGGGTGGTGGCAAAGTTACGAGCCGTGACCGAATGGATTAGTGAGTTGATGCGGGCATTAGAAAAGGGCGAGCGTGCGACGGAAACATCAGAACAATAGTACTATCCTAAGTATATCGTATTACGATGGACATTGTCCAAGCCTGACACCTTTCCGGCCCCGTTGAGGGGCGCGCTAGTGGACTGCCGGCGACGCCCGTCGTCGCCCCCAGTCTACTCCCTGTTTCGGGTGAACTGAATGCTCAAATGTGTAGCTCAACTCCCAGTCTCAAACTGTCCCATTTCCGCTGACGTGGGACACTGCTGTGTACGACGGCGATGTAGTGTTGCACGACGCTGCCGAACCGCCCGCAAGGCGGTGGTAAAGCGAATAGCACCATCGCACGACAACAAAATCAGCCGCTAACCAAGGGCTTCTACCCTTCTCTTGGCCGCGGACAACACTTGTTCAGAGAGTCCCCAAACCCACACACAACATACCGAAATGTCCGCTCCGGCAGCACGAATTTAAGGCCAGAGCTATAATAAATCCTTGACTTCCGAGCGGTTCCATGCTTTTCTTTTCAGCGAGGTGCTCTCGGGTCCTGCTTCTACATACGCATGCGCGCTGGTGAATATATGTCCCAGGCGAGATCGACGCTCCACAACTGGCTAGCCATTCTGCACCCAGCCGCGCCCCCAGACCTTTCGAATGCGCAGTCGAGTCGCTTCTCTTTCGATGAGGCTGGCGCTGAATATCTGAGCAGAAGGATTTTCCTCCTATGGGCAGCGATCATTTTCGGCATAATCCTCCTCGTCGCTGTACCCATTTTGATTTTTCGTTCTCCTCCTCCCTATACGATCGAGTTCATGCCCTCGATGGCGTTGGCATCGCTAGTGGTTTTACTGGGCATGGCAGTCCTCTACTGGTATGCGTACTCCTTCTACCAGGATAGATTTTATGCATTAGCTGCGCTCGGGTGGGCTGGGAATGCAATCTATTTCCTCGGTGAAGGTTTCTTCAAGCCGCAGCCTCATGATTCGATTTGGGCAGCCTGTATCTACATTTTGGGGAAGATATATATGGTGGCGTTTCAGGCTGCTGCCTTGGTCACTCCCGATCAGTTCTTTAACCGGCGCAAATTTTGCTCTGGATTATTGCTCTGGTGGTCCTTCATTCTTGGTAGTCTCTACCTCGACCACCGATATCTCCACATATCTTGGGAGAACGGGTCCTCTTGGGTAATCATCTTGCCTGGCGTCCTATACGCACTATGGACACTTATTTATACTGGGAAATCCTTAACGGAGCGGCTGCGGACAAGTGATCACGGGAGATGGCGCGATATCCTGCCGCTCACATTCTATTGCTATGCCGGGCTGGGAAGTCGGGAAGTCAGAAATCGAAGCTTCCCTGCATCAACTAGAAGGGCTATCGACGATTGCCATATTCTTAGGACACGGAACTGCCGAGGCACTGCTCGGTCCGCCCTCGGCTAGCGACGAACTTTCAACAGAAGTGCATTATTCGGTTATCTACGACAGAACATTAATTTCTCGTGGACCGCGACAGCTCTTTGCCTTTTGCTGTCTCGCAGGTCGCATTCTTGGAGCCGAGGTCGCCGCGATTTCTTCTCGATCTTTCTTGGGGTATACGGATAATATCAGCATTGATGCTGTCACCCCTAACTGCTCGAGGATGTGGCTGCATATTCTGCAGGAGGTTGTTAATGAAATAGTTAAGACCAGATCAATAGATCAGTCACATCGACAATTACTAACCAAACTTTATGAGGAAGCGTTTTGGTATTATCAAGAGGGCGAAGGCAAGGATGACGACGAACGCATTCTAATGCAGTCTTATCTGGTAGAGCAACAAAATGGCCTTTGCTGCTATGAGAGTTCCGACTGAGAGCCGTTAGGCGGACGGGTTCGACGGGACATCTTCTCAAACTCCAGGAAGGAATGGGTAAGGGTATGCGTGATGAGTCGTTCGCAGAGCTGACCCCTGGTCACCTTCGACTTATTGCGCTGTCAGTGCTTGGGCGCGCACTTCGCGCTCTCTCCATGTCAGATGACTCTGGTGCGGCAATTTTTCACCGGGAGCCCCCGCCGCTGTTGCGCCTGCAAACCGAGGAAGAGCAAGCAGCAGAGCTTCGGACATTAGCGAACCGTGTCCATGAGGACCGGCCTCTTTTGCGGCAAAAGCTGGCCCCCACAAATCTGCTTATCCAGCAAATCTTGAACACAACGGATGTTGCTAATGCCCTTAAGCGGCTCGACGAAGCCCGAGATCTTGCAGCAACGCTTCTCAATCGAAAGGATAGCTCTCCATCGGGGCAAGGAAAATATAAATCGAAGATTGCCGGTGAACGACTGAGGCTCGAAGGCTCTACTAGGTTTTCACCTGGCAGTGACATTAAGGAGGCATTGGATCACGATCTCGAGGAGCAGCGGTTCGTGGCGTCAGTCATGCAAATGTGTCTCGAGCATAGGTCAGAGGGTCGCGATTTCTCTGCGCAAGATGAGCTAGCGCTTGAAACGGCATACCGATTGCTCGATGAAGGAGTGCGAATGCCACGAAATTACCAAGCAATCCTCACAGATGACGCCCGAACGATCCAAACCTACCTTTCCTTCGCGGATCCTGGCGACGGTCACTTGGCTGTGACGGTCCGCGACCCAAAATTGCTTGACGGGTTGATCGTCCATATTGAGTACATCGACCGGGATAACGTCGACAGCAGACAGTTGGTGGAGGCTTACCGATTGCCCGCAATCAGGAAGGCCGCGCGGGTGAGGCTTCATATTGGCAACTCAACACCATGTACTGCGTTCATCGGTCGGCCTGTCTTCGAGGGCAACTTCGAGGATGGCTTGCTGAAAGCCGGGCACACGATGGCCAGCGTCTGCTCAGGCATGTTCGTGCACGGAATAGCGGACTGCAAGGTGGCTATGGACGGAATGACGGCCGCACAAGCTGTCAAGTTCATGAAGGTCGTTGCAGGAAATGTCATTCGCGATCCACTAAAGCAACGACTCTCAGCGGCATTCAATATCAATTCCCCGCTCGTAAACGATCTGGCTTCTCGAGGCACACCGCAAGAAATCACGGATCGTTTTGAGATCGCGAAACTGGCCGTGCGTATGGTTACCGAGGGTGGATTTAATAAAGTTGCTTGGGATGGCGCATCGAACACGCAGCCAAGCGAGCCCATCATCGGCCAGCTTAGCCGGGTTCAGTTGCTTAAGGTCACGCATGCAGCTCATGAGCACGGACTTGAAACATACATTTCAGCTGGGATGGCAGTTAAGCACATGTGGGATGCCGTCTTCATCGGAGTTGGTGGCGTAGGCATTGGCACGAGTCTTCACCACAAAACAGACGGAGTCATTGGAGAAATCGATTCCAAAAAGGTTGTGGAGGTGTTAGAGGTTCGAAGTAGGGCTGCGGAGACAATTCCTGGCCGTGCAGCGTGTCGGCTTGCTAGGCTAGATTGGAGGTACGCCGAGGGGTCGCTTTTACCAGAAGCCGACTCCTTCCGGCGCGAACTATTTGATGCCTTGGAAGATCTACTAGCTTCTGTAGACAAAGGTAAGCCGATCGAAGAGTTCTCGTGGCAGATCGCCCGCACACTTCAGGGACTCCTTAACAAGACCGATGAGTCTATAGGGAAGGAAAGGAAGGATTCCCTGGGACCTTTGGCGGAATCAGTCGAGATTCAAGCTGTAAAGTCCGACGACCCAGTCGTCAGATGGGCCGAGCGCGTGCTTCGTGCCCATGAGGCTGGCTCCGCTAAGTTCCCAGAGGATTTCATGCAGCAGATTCGCGCGATGTTGCAAACAACAGATGTTGATGGACTTCGGCGGTTATATCTTTCCATTTCGCGAACATGAACTGTGACAGGAACATTGACGACATTCGATTGAGTGAAGCCGTGACGGTTGCAACCCAACTGAGAACACTTCGAGTTCTCTTGGTTCACATCCGAAAGGCCGTCGATACAAAAGAAAAGCCAGTGGTCGAAATTGACCTCGACTTGACTGCTGTCATGCCTATTTATCGGACTCGTCGAGCGCTTACCATCGCCGGCGAACTTGGAGGCATCGAGCTCTTCACGAAACCGGAGTTGTTACCGATTCTGCCCGGGTATTCTGACGAGGCTTGGCTATCCTTCATACATCAGATGAATCTGGAAACGACTTTCTCGAATATTCAGTGGACCGATGGCGGGGGTAAACCGAACAAGGCCGTGGGAGAACCGTTCGCAGCGTTTCACGAGGCATACTGGACTACGGAATGGATCGCGGACGATACGCCGACTCCGGGGTTGGGCATGCTTGTTCATCGAATTGAAGAGATCGGCGGAGAAGTTGTCTTCTTGTCGGGGCGTTGGTTGCCTGAGCACGTAGAGCCAACTCTCACCACTTTGCGACGCGCCGGTGTTCAAGATCCTAAGCTTGTTATTGGCAACGATCGGCATTCAACACTCGTGCTGCCAGACCGTGCTCTTTCGGATGCGCAAGCCAAAGTACATCATCAAGACACCATCAGGAACTTATACGGCCCTCCGGTTGCCATCATTGATGATCGCGTAACCAATCGGACTGCGATTATCGAAGCTATTGGCCCCACGATATTAGGGGTAGCGGCATGCATTCCGCGTTTCACTTATGATATCGCAAGCGCTAAGGAACCGTTTCGACTCTCCACCTTTGAAATGTTCGATCATGTTTTGGGAGAGTCCCCACATCGTCCCTACATGTCGAAGCGGTATCACGCCCTTGGATCCGGTCGGCCATGGGCCGGTTTGTATGAGGGAGTAGGTATCAACAAGCTGCCTTACGTTTTGCCGAGGATATATTCCAACAATCCTGTAACGAGTATACCCCAACCGTTTGCCGACTTGATTCGTCTCTACACCCCAGGCAGTCTGGAAGAAACAGAGTTGGTTAGGCTTTGCCAAGGCAGCATCCCTGCGGATCAGGTTGCAAGGGTTAACCAATGCATCGTCGACGCTGAACATGCGGCTTCGGAAGGGCTCGCCGCTCCATTTCCTGGAAGCGACGAAGAGCGCTTTAAGCTTCGGCTAACCTTGGTAGTATCCTGGCTTCACTCCCGCGATGTGGAACATGTGATGAGGGCTCTCGGTTATTATCTTCCCGCAACCGGCATTCACGATATTGAAGAGTGGGTCCCCGCAAGAGAAATACAAAGAGCTATCAAGAATAATCAAGAAACTGGAACCGGTTATAGCGACTGGTTGCTGCGTTGGGTGGAAGGCCTCAACCCAGACGATTCTATCAACGTGGGGTGCCTGAATCCTGTCCTCGCAGCCGGTATGTGGCGGTGGACGCCGAACGCCGTAATGCAGGATGCCATGGACGTTCACCGCGTTTCCAGCCATCACCAGGGAGATGGAAACGAAAGGTATGACCCGATCGAAGCGGCTATAAACAATGTCCTTCACCAGCGAGAGGGAACTTTAGGCATTCGGAAGGAACCGATTCAAGGCTGGAAGAAAATGCTGCAATCAGTCGAGCGGGATACGAGAGCAGAAGCCCTCGCTAAAAGTTCCGTGGGTAGACAGGCGTTGCGTGATGCGATTGAAGCTGCGATCGTGCTTGAGGCATCTGGTTGCTTGACCCCTTGGGGTCTGGTCGTCGGGGCGGATTTCGTCGACTAAAGAATCCGAGGACGAATAAAACCCAAATATGCGTTCCTCTTTAACAACTTCTAGTCTCAAGTCTCAAGGCATCCGCATATCTTTCTGTGCTGGCGTCAGTCTGTTCGCGTGGGGTCAGCACGAAATCCCCGTGGAAAATGGAATCCCCTTCCCTATATTCGTGTTGTGTTCGCCCAGAAAAATGTAGACGATTTTGTAACGGTCAGAGCATCAACGTTCAACACCGATCAACAATTTTCAACAAGGAGCGTGCAACAGGTTCCATATCAATCAATTACAATCCACGCATTTCAACAGATCTCCATAACATGCAGAATCTGGTTCGGGACCAGGGGGTCGGAGGTTCAAATCCTCTCTCCCCGACCAATTTTTCTCTCGCTCTTTCAGTTGTTTAGGCAGCTATTGCCACCTCAGTTTTTTCGGTACATTTCGGTACACTCGGTACAACTGAGGGTAATTCGAAACCAAAGCCGCATCGCTCCGCCCACTTCCTGCGGAATGGAACGTCCTCTTTGATCTTGTCGTAGAGGTCGCTCATGTCCTTTCCAGCATGACCCATCCAGTACTTGTATAGGCCCTCGGGACACTCCGCATAGTTCCGCAGGTACGTGTTTCTAAAACGACGGAACGCGTGGTTTCCAGCTTTGTGCGTTCCGGTAAACGGATTGACATAGCCCAGTTCCTTAAGGGCCCTGTGCAAATGGCGCCGGATGATGTTTGACGGAGAGAGCGGTTTCCTTTGTCGAGTGCAGAACAGAAACCCAGACGCTCGGGTGCCAACGAACTCTTTAAGAAAAGCGGCAATCGTCGGGTGGAGGTCAACCTGGCGAAAGCCGTTCGCTGTTTTGAGTCGTTGTTCGACCCTACCGTGATGAATTTTCTGTTGGATAAAGATGGTCAGGAAATCCGGAGAGATATGCTTGTCAATCTCGATACCAAGCGCCTCTCCGACTCGGAAACCACCAGCACCACACAGAACGAAAATCATCCGCTCCCGTTCTCGCTTCCACCGTGCTAAGCCTGTCATCACTTCAGACGAGAAAGATGGCGTGTTCTGTTTGTCTTTCTCGACCACAGGTAGGTCGATGAATTCGTGATTCCACTTTCGAGGATAAATTTCCTCGCCTTGTTCATCGACCGCGGAAGCCACGACCATCTTCACAACCGGAACATAGTTGTCGATGGTTTTTGGAGACAAGCCCTGTTCCGACATCTTTGCAACGACGGACTTCAAGACCGCATTGTTGATTTCGGACAGGGGCAAATCTCCAATACTTGGGTGAAGCCAGTTTTTGAGACAGGCCTCCCAGAGTTCCAAGGTCGAAGTTGCAATGGGCTTGCGCTTCCGACTTCGGACGTGGTTGAGCCACCATCTTGCTTGTTCATGGAACGTAACACCGCTTTTTTGCCGCACGACTTGATCGAAATACTCCACGGTGTCAGCTCCGCTTTTCGTGATAATTTCACGAGCGCGGCGCTCCCTGACGGTCTTGGACAGGCAACCGGGGCCTGAGATCGGGCAAATTCTCTCCCGCATGTGTTTTCTCTTTTCTAGTCCCGGTACATCCATCCACCACCGAACAACCCACCATTTACCGCTTGATTCAATGTGACCGCTCTGACCAGTTCTGCGGAACATGCTCTTTCCTCTCCGCTTCGCTGGTGTCGCAGTTAAAACCTTAGTATCGATGGCGTTTAATTGCAATGGGGTAGGAGTTACGGAGTCCTGGCTCGGAGCCCTGGGCAAATGCACCTGTTGAGGCGTGCCCAACGGGCCGTGTTCGCACCAATCGCTTGCACATCCGATCGTTTTGTGTATCGCGGCCATGATTGCAACCGAGTAACCGAACGAAGAAAGAGAGTTCGTGTCGGAAGCTCTGCCTCAGGACAGCACGTTATGCGCTGTTGGCAGGTTGGGACAAATTTGATCGATTCCTTTAACCGTGTCCAACAACTTCTCGTCCACGTGATATTCCTGCCGGGAATATCAGACAGCAGCAAAACGATTTGTCACCTCACTTTTCGTTGGGCAAATCGCTTCGCGGATGCGGTGCGGCCGTTTCAGAAGAACTGAGTCAAGCAGACCACGACAGACTCATCTGCCTCGTCGGCAAGCACTTGGACGCAGACTTGGGAAAATAATGAATACGCGCCCGCCAGCAAAACGGGATCTCAGGGCCGTCTAATTAGACGCCCTGCGTGTACCTGTGGCCGAGTCGCGTTTGGACCAATCGCTTTCCGAGGAAGATTCCTTACCGAAACTATCGGGCCGGAAGGCGCAATTTACTTGGTCGCGACACCATGTTCGTCTGTTATTCCTCCCAGGAATAACAGAGTGACGAGAAGTTGTTGGACATCGTGATTGAGTCAGGTTACGTTTGCGCCACAAGCAGCCGATTTGAGGTGCTGCGGGAGGTGCAAGTGACACGTTGGTTCCGAGTCCATTCCATCCGCCAAATCGACCGCCTTCCTCAGTTGAAGTGCCTGCGTCGAACCACAGTCGTTCTTGCCCTGTTCTTCCTCATGCCGGTGGCGGCGTTGGCACAGGGTTCACCGTTCGACACGGGCTTTACCGCCATCCAAAGCCTCTTTACCGGCACGATTGCGAAAGTTGCGAGTCTGGTGGCGATCGTGATCGGAGGCTACGGCTTCGCCCACGGTGAACCTGGTGCGAAAAAGGCACTCGCCGGGGTTGCTGCCGGAACGGGCATTGCCGTCCTCGCCGTGAATGTCCTGAGTTGGCTCTGGGGCGTGTAGCACCTTCGCAACCGACCTTCGATCCGGTGTAGCAAATATTGCTTAGGCAAGTGACTTATGCCAGACAAAACACAGCAGAAACATCGCGCAAATCGAGTCTTCAAAAGCCTGCATAAGCCGCTCACTTACTTGGGTGTGGAGCGCACACTGTTCTACTTCGTCTGCGTCGGCGCGGTGGGGGCTTTCAATCTCTTCAATTCCATCCTCGCTGGAATTGCCGTCTTCATTGGCGGTTTTGCCTTTGGTCATTGGGTAACGAACAGCGATCCGGCGTTCCTTCGCATCTTGGCAAAGTCCGAACGCTACAAGTTGCGCTATGACGCGGCCAAACAGCAAGTCCCCCGTGTGGAGGTGGTGTGATGCTGCGTCTCGATAAGGTCACCAAGCCATGGAAGGAGAGTGCGGCTCTCAACGCCCACATCAACCTATACGGGTTCTGGAATGAGACGGCCTTCGTCACCAAGAGCGGGGATCTTGGCATGGTTCTCAGTATTCCCGGCGTGGACTACGAAAGTCTTGACCGCTCCGAGCAGGAGTATGCGGTGAAGCGATTGGAGGCAGCGCTGAAAGCGTTTGGCCCAGGCTTCCATGTTTACCAGTACCTCTTCAAATCGAACCGCCCGGACATACCATTCGCAAAATATGACGACCCTGTTGTCGAAGCGGCTATCAACCAGCGGCGGAAGTTCTTCGAAGCGAAGCGTGACCATCTTTATCAGGTTGAAATCTTCTATTGCATCCTGCTCGAAGGCGCCCGATCCAAGACCGGCGTGGGCACGGCGTTCGCTCGCCTCCTGCGCGATCCAGAGGGCGGAATTGCCGAACTCAAATCGCAGTTCACCAACGACAGCATGAAGACGCAATTGCGTACGCATATCGAGCGCGATCTTCAACGACTCGACCAGCACGTGCAGGCGTTCGCTCGTCAGCTTGCGGATTTCATGCAAATCGAGATATTGAATCGGCAAGGGCAGTTCAAGTTTTTCCGCCGCTTGCTGAATTATGACAACTGGCGTGTTACGGGCCGGCCGCAGTCCACGCAGTTCCTTGACTATCAGGTAGCGAACTCTGATATCGAAGCGGAACGCGATCATCTGCGGGTAGGCGATCACATCGTCCGGGTGCTGACGATGAAAGAAGCCATCACAGAGACAAGGCCCCTCGTGCTCGACGCGCTGCTCAAGATTCCGGCCAACTTCTACGTCGTCACGGAGTGGACGCCGCTCACCACGGACAAGGCCCGCAAAGAAGTGAACAAGCGCCGCCGCCATTTCAATATGTCGAAGACAGGGTTTGTCTCCCAGATGGGCAACGACGCCACGAAGACGAACCCACGCGACGTGCTGGTGGACGAGTCCAAGCAGGCCGATATTGAGAATCTTGGCGATTGCCTGCGTGCCTTGGGTGACGGTCAATCACTTGGCGATTTCTCGCTCACAATTGTGCTGTATGGCCGGGCGTCGTCTGGTCAGTCGAGAATGGAACTCGATCAGCTCGTGGCTGAGTTTACTGGCGTCTTCACGAACGCGGACGGCAATCTGTTTGCGGAAACCTACAACCAGCTAAATGCCTATTTCGCCACTGTGCCGGGGAACTATGCGCTGAACCTCCGTCGACTGTATTTACTGAACACGAACTACGCCGACCTTTCTTTCCTCTTTACGATCCTTCCCGGTGACAAGACGAACGCGCATCTTGGCACGGAGTACCTGGCTGCGCTCGAAACCGACAACAGCACACCATACTTCCTCAACCTGCATAACGGCGAGGTTGCCCATACCCTGATTCTGGGGATGACCGGCAGTGGTAACTCCTTCCTCCGCAGGTATGCACCCCAGCGGATGCCACCAAAGCAAATGGAATTGTCGCTACCCGCCTGAGTTGTCGGCTTGAAAACGACGGTCCGTCGACTTACGTACAACCTTCCCGATGACAGCTATGAAATGACCGTGGGGCATTATCTGGGGGAAACACCCCGTCAAATCTTCCGCAATGATTCTCTCGGCCCGCTGAACACCAACCGCAACGAGAGACTCTGTCCGTGGACTGGCCTGCTGTCGAACAGATCGTCCGTCGTCTTCAGATGCCGTGCCACGAGGATTCCTGCCACGATTGCTAGCACGCGCTTGCGCCCTTCGCCCACGCAATGCATGGTAGTAGATTCGCCTTTTGTTCGTCTACGAGTTCGGGTGTATAATCCACTGGCATGTCGAATCTGCGTGAGCGAACGTAAGAATCTGAACACAATTCGCTGTCATTTGTACCTATAAAGGTATTTGGCTAGGGTGTTCGTTGGAGGGTACAATCGGCGAGACCAAGGAAACCTGATTCTTGTTCCGGTTTTGGAGAGGGTTTCCGAGCGGGCTTGCGTACGGCCCGCTCCACAGGTCGGTCAAAATCTTGCCACGTAAAGCTTGTGCGTTTCACCCGTTTCATTCTTGGCGGAAGGCTGCGGGTGGCGCAACGGCGACGGCATAGCTCCCAAGGCTGCAATGAATGCGGCCTGGGAGTAGTCTGCCTTGTCTCAGGAAGAAAGTCAATTCGATAATCGCTTCATCCGCATGAACGGACTAGCGCAGTTCAAGACGGTCGGTGCATGGCGCACGGCACTTGGGCTGCTGCCGGTATTTATGCGCGGCACCGCCGAAAACCAAGAACGTTACGTCCTCTTGAACGGCAGCAAGGGAAATTTCTGTCTCGATTTTGTTGGCGGCACGGACCAGAATTCACAGCGCATAGCAGCCTGGTCCTGCGATGTTGGACACTATATTACGATTTCTGGAGATTCCGTCCTCGTTAATCGGTGGGAAAAGGGGGCAGCCGAGGAAAGGTTTTCATGTCGGAGTGTGTTTGAGCGTCTCCCTGAATTTCATCGCCATCTCGAAAAGACCACGCCTGACCAATCCCGAAACATCGTGAATCATGTCTTGGCAGTCTTTCGCCGCATCAGAACGGTTGTGGGCGAGCAGGACAATGGCCTCCGCTCACTCAGAATATTGCTACATCTTCTAGCATCTGCTGCTGCTGGGCAAGACGGCCTTCTCAGTTCTGACCTAACACGATGGGGACTAACGTCGGACGTGGTTGCACCCTCGCAAACCATTACCGATGCTACATGGCGTCCCTTATATAACGACCTCTCTGGCCTTGGACGATACGACACGCTCCCTCCAGATTTTGATCTAGTGATACGCCATGCGTCCGGGGCTGTTTTTCAGGACGCGCATCTTGAAGCCCAGATTTCTCAACAGCGTTGGCTCGAAGGACTGGAAGGGCCAGCATATATTGATTCGAAATCAGTTCCACACGACACAGGAGTTTACTTCACTCCTGCCGCCCTTGCGCGGACTCTGGCAGAAGAGGCAATGCGCAGAGTTCAGCCCGACGCAAACAGGGCACTTGTCATATTTGACCCTGCTTGTGGTTCTGGCGAACTACTGAAAGAATGTTTGCGCCAATTGAGACAGAACGGGCATGTTGGCCATGTGCGGATTGTCGGATGGGACAAGTCCCCTGCTGCGGTTGACATGGCGAGATTTGTCTTAACTTGGGAGAGCCGTGCATGGCTGACGGGTCAAGTCGATATCGATGTCACCCGGCACGATTCAATTACTGACACGAACTGGCCTAGCCAGGTGGACATCCTTGTGATGAATCCACCCTTCAAGTCTTGGCAGTTGATGGATGCCCAGGAACAGAATGCTGTTAGCAGCATTGTAGGTTCCTCCAGCGGCAAACCGAACTTGGCAATGGCGTTTGCTAGTCTTGCATTAAAGATACTTAGCGCGGATGGTGTGCTAGCCATGATCACGCCCAATTCTCTGCTTGAGGGTGACTCTGGCAGGGAGACTAGGGAGGCAATGGCGGATGCCCTGAATCCCTCGCTCATCGCTCGGCTGGGCGACCAAAGCATTTTTGCCCGCGCCTTAGTGGATGCTGGCCTCTACGTCGCAAAGCGAAAAACCTCCACGCCAGCGGAACCAGCAGCAATTCTTTGGGCTGACTCACGTCAAGACTCTTTAAATAATGCTCTGCGCGGCTTGCGAAGATGGCGTGGGGCTGAGATCGAGCCCATTAGAGGTAGAGGATTTTCTGTGTACCTCCGCAAGGGGGTCGCGACGTCAGGTGATCCGTGGGTTGCTCGTAGCTACGATTCCTGGTCTCAGTATCGGCGTTTTCAGCACAGCGACAAAATGCTGCTTGCTCGGACGGCCTTCGACATCAGACAAGGCGTGAGGCTAGGGAATGACGTGTTCATCGTGCCGAAAGAATACGTCCAAGGACTGCGAAAGAATGAGCAGCGTTTTTTCCGTCCGGCAGTAATGAACCCTTCAATAGCTGATGGAAAACTCGCAGACGCGCATTTTGTGTGGTATCCCTACACGACAGGGCTTCCTCCGATAACGACTGAGAAGCAATTACAAGAACATGCCCCACACTATTACAAGGATCATCTTGAGCCTGCCAAGCAGGCACTCAAGGCACGTAAAACCTTAGTCAGGCAAACGGAACTGAACTGGTGGGATTTGCTGTGGCCGCGTTCTTGGCAGAAGGCGCGGGAGCCTAAAATCGTGTCGAAATATTTCGGCGGAGGCCGGGCATTCGCATTCGACAAGTCTGGCGATTTCGTTGTGGTTGTTGGACATGCATGGGTGCTCAAGAAGGGCAGAGCACTGCAGGAACTGACCGACGATGACAAGAAAATACAGGAAGTAATTGATCGAGTTGATCGTAATTTAGAGCCCACTGATGATGAGGTTTACTTGGCTACGCTCGCGTATCTGAGTAGTTCTGTGGCCTACGATCTGATCGAATACCTGTCACCACAGGTAGCCGGGGGACAATTGGATCTTTCCAACAAATTCTTGGCTAATTTGCCAGTTCCGAATCTGACGAAGTTAAAAGATGAAAGTCTCTCTGAACTGATTCAGGCTGGGACCGAAATTGCAGGAGAAAAATCTTTTGACCGGTGGTCAGAGGTCGATGAGATAGTTCTTTCCGCGCTGGGCAGGTAACTTAGTGATTCAATACAGCAACAATCTGATTCAAGACTTGGAGAGAAGTCTTGGGTCCGCGTTTCATCAACGATTCTTAAAACTCACAAGACCGCCAGGAACTCCCAAGAGATCGTCAGAATTCCACATTCGGCTGGATGCGGACCTACGAGGCAGCCCTGTGACAACAGCACTTGAGGATGATGGCTCGGAACCGATAGTGATGGAGATCATGTTGCCCAATGGCCGCCACAGCACTTTCTGGTTCAGCTTTGTGGCCGCATTCCGGCAGGAGCAGAGCGAGAAACATTCATTGCAGCACGCGAGTCTACCCGTGTTTTACAATATTGCGGGAGAGCTTGTTCCCCTTTTTCGGGCGGAGTGGGACCAACTAGCTGCATCCTGCACAAATTCCACACACGCACAACCACATTGGCATTTTGTCCAGAGACCCGCGCGCATCGAGCGCATCGTGATGGATTTTATGAGCTCATCATCGCAGACCGTACGTGAGTTTGCTCCCGACCGCGAAAGCGAGGTCTTCCCCGGTTTGGTAGATTGCGGCAGATTCCACTTTGCGATGACATCTCTATGGGAGAAGCCAGACGATACACTTTACAAGAAGCGATTATTTGATACGGACAGTTTTCCCAAGTGGTTTGATAGCCTAACGACCTACGTCGCAGAGCAGGTCGCCTATCTCGTGTCGCACATGCCGGAGACGTTTGGTATGGAAGTGCTTTGACGATCGAGCTATTCAACGACAACGGAATTGCGGAGAGAAAGGTGCGACGCACTTCGAAGAAAACAAGAGCAAAGAAGAAACGATGATCGAAAAGCGATTGCGCATCGCTTTGTCTGATCCACCGGCACAATCACCCTTCGCGCAAAGTTTCTGCCACTGTTCTTGCCAAAAGACACAGAGCACAATGCGAGTGATGATAATCTGACGTTTCATCAAAACGACTTAACCTCAACCCGGTGACGCTAGGATGCATTGCCAACAATGCACGTACGGCGCGTTGAGAAACTGGGAGGGCCGCCTGTTGGACCACTCGTTTTCCCACGTTCTGCTGACTCGTTTCAATGTGAGACTGTCTTCGCCTGAAAAACCTCCATCAGATGACTGGATTGCACATCGCCTCGATCTGTTCCAGCGTTATTGCGTGCCGTCAGTGGCGAGTCAGACGGTTCAGAATTTCAGGTGGATCGTTCTCATCGACTCGCGTACTTCTATGGCAACGCGAAGGACCATCCTGCTCAATCGAAAGATACAGCCGCTCGAACTCTGCGAGCTGGAGGAATTTAATTCAGACTATATCGCAAAGTACATCAGTCCAATCGAGAGTAAATTCCTTGTATCTTCTCGCCTGGACAATGATGATGCTCTTCACGAAACATTCATTGAACAGATACAACAGACTTTTTGTGCGCAACCGTGCCAGTGGATCAACTTTCCAAGAGGCTACGTAGTGGACGAGCAGAAAGGGATCTTCTTGTCACGTCAGACTAGTAATGCTTTCATTTCCTTGATTGAAACCGCGGCTAAACCGCGAACGGTCTTCTGCGTGAATCACCGGCTTGCTGGCACTGTAGGTCCAGTCAGCCAGATCGACAACGGCCCAATGTGGATTCAGCTCGTACATGGCACCAATCTCTCCAATCATGTTCGTCCCACCGATGTTCCGATCACAACAGACCTGCGCGGTTTCAATGTTCGTTTTACCCCTCGCCACACAAGTTGACACGTCTGCAACGATGCCCAATAGTTTCTCTTTCAGGTCGGACGGAAAGGCAAAGCTATCGAACAGAGTACTGGATGAGATTCTTTGCTGTGCGTCTTGCCAGCGTAAGAGCCGTTAAAGAAGGATTCGCCGATCCGATCGTCGGAAAAATTGCCGGGCCAACGACAAATACACAATCGCTCGCATGTAGCCCTCCGTAAGTTGTAGTCATCGCACCCTCTGCGGAACCCATAAACAAAGTGCCTGCCTCGTGATGAGATTCTCCGAGTGCCAGCCAGAATTGCTCGGAAGGTGTTTTGGGTGGCGGATCATGTCTCCACAACAAAGCCTTCCGGTCCCAATACTGAAGATCACTCTGCGATTTCACAAGCTGATGTACTAGCTTCAGCGCCACATCGTTCAACTGATTCCAACGCAAAATATCGGTCTGCGTTGGGACGAGATTAACCTGCGCACGACGAACACCCCACTCATCCTTCTCATCGCTCAACCGAACCCAACTCTTGGTGCTTTTTCGCGCGGTCTCAGGTCCTTGGTTCTCCATCTCCGCCATTCCGCGGACGGTGATGCTCACCCAATCTTTACTCTGGCTCTGGACAAGATCGTTTATCGCATCAAGGTCTGGCACCAGAAGGGACACATTCCGCAGTGGATTTTCGTCCGACAGGGCAGCTGCCCACACTTGAAAGTGGACGCTCCCCAGAAAGGATGTTCCTCTAACAAGTAGTGCAGCCGTTTCCAAGCCATGTGGTTTTCCGAACAACCCCAGCGCTCGCCGTCGGACCCGAACCGTAACATTATTGCGCATGTGAGCCATCAGATTGCCAAGTCGTGGCTGTGACATTCGTAGCTGGGCCGGACTGAATGAGTTCAGTACCAAACGGGACGCTTCGATGGTTCCATTTGCGACCACCACAACGCCGCGACGACCGAGCGGAAGATGTCGCTGAACTCCGTCAACGCAGATGTCCAGGCCATCAAGGCGACCTTGCGTCTGACAGATTCGCAACACCACGGCTCGGGGTAACACAAACATTCGTCGACTCTTCTCATGTCTGCCAGCCCTCATGGCGTCCTGTCGAACCGCATCGATCAGCAGCGTCACGCTGCTGAATTTGTCGAACGGAAATAATCCTGAACGAGGTGGTGTGGCTTGAATCGCGAGCGGCGCCTCCATCACATCATCGATTTCACTGACTTCCGCCACTGCTCGTTGGAAACGAGCGTTGACTTTCCTGAAGAACCTACTGTTAGCAATGAAGTCGGTTGAGTCGGCACTTCCAATTTCCTCCGCTGTCTTCACATAACCGTTCCTGCTCAGCAAGTAAGATCGGGCATCCGCGGGCCATCGACGCAAGTCATCCTGTGTCAGTGGAACCGCCCAACCACTCCAGAACAAGGACCTACCCCCCAAGCAATAAGCTAGTCCCGGTGAGGGGATGTTGCTGATCCAGGGCAGACCCCAAATCACGTTTTCAAGACTAAGGGCACTTCCTCGGGTTTTTAAAGATGCTGGACGACCCAGATCGCTCCCAAAGTTGCTGGGAAGATTTTGGAGGTGCGTCGGGAGCAGGAGTGCTCCAGCATCAAGTACCAACACGCGAGTCTTCTTTGCATCCCCGAATCTGTACAGTTTTTCTGCCGTGTACGCTCCGTGCATTCCAGCGCCTATCACGACTACATCGAAGTGTGACCCTCTCGATGCTCTCTCAACCTCTTCCCACGTGCTGCACACGTACCTTCCGATAACGTCATACGAGAACGGCGTCTGGGGAATAATCACTTGCGCTCTTTTCCGTGATGTGGACCGGACCGATTGGCTCGCACTCAATCTAGTTGATCCGCACAATCGCTAGGGTGAGAGGTCAACAATCGGAACAGGCGATCCGCAGCCACGCGGGCGCAGTTTTCAGGAACCAACTGACGGGCCGCTCTAGATGCTGCTATTCTTCTGCCGCCGTCTCGCCAGAGATCGATGACTTCCCTTAGGGGCTTGCCGAACGGCTCGGATAGCACGAGACCGGCTCCAGTCGTCTCCGCTCGCCTAGCTCTTTCCCACTGGTCATCGGCAGGAGTATCGAGTGGCAGAAACACTGTCGGGATGCCTGCAAACATTAGTTCATTGAAGGAGTTGTATCCAGCCGCCGAGACCGCAATATCCACAGCAGCCAAGTGTGATGCCATTCCACGGGTATCTAGCCAGGCTAGATTTGGGAGCGACACCCTGGACCCGCGATACAAAGGGCCGGCCGCAACCAGCAACTGAGCATCCCGCACGTCCGCAAGGGCTGCGCACACATCGTGCAAGCGCCTCTCACTTTCTTCATGTCCACCACCGCCCGTGCTTATGTAGACTTGGAATCCGCTCTCCTTAATACCAAGCGATCTGAGCGCCGATTCTCTGTCAAGAAGCTCGGATCGATCCAGAGAGACAATGGGACCGCACCAGTCCACACGAGTCACAACCGGGTCTGGAACGTGGATTGTCGAGTTGCCGCTGTATTCGGGCACTAGAATGAGGTCGTAACGTTCCAGCGTCTTTTGAAAGTTACCCTTCAAGGCAGCTGAAGACTTCATCGGCCTATAGATAAAGGCTTTATGCCGACATAATTCAAATGCGTCCATTCCTGGGAAAGGAAGGAACTCCCCAAAAGAACCCGCCGGTGCGGTGTCCACAATTAACAAGTCCGGTCTCATGGCTTCTAGTATCGCCCAAACACATTCGCGCGCGGCCTGCTCAAAATGTTCCGGTGATCTAGTGGCTTCTTTGATTATGGTACGGGATGGTATCTTGAAGACGGGAAATCCATCCTGGAAGAGCAGAACATCGGCCTCGCTGCTTGTTATGAAGAGAATCTCCATTCGACAGTTATTCTCTTCCGACAGTCTTCGGAGCCAACGGCTGATCGATCGCAGTCGAGTCACATGGCCGACACCAAGGCCATTGATTGCGTAGTTCAGAACCCTAACGGTTTGCATCGACATCCGGTCTGTCCTCGGAGTTATCCTGTCGCACTCGGATAGTGTCGCCCGATCACTCGTTAACTGCGAGGAGATCACCAGTCACCTTCCAACCAGAGCGGTGACCAAGCGACTCCCATCTTGATTCGGCCCCAATCCATTCGTAGAGACTGTACGGGTTGGGTATTTTAAGCTCACGCATTCGTGCTACAAACCTGTGCAGTCTTTGAAAACGTTCTTCTGATGAAAGCCCACAGACCGAGTAGGGCTTAACTCTCAGCAGGTCGCACAAATCCGAACTGAAGCGAGGTCGAGAACCGTGTTCGGCTTCGATTTGGGAAGAACCGGGAAGTCCGGTCGGGTGGTACTGAAACAACCACGCATCTGCTTGATACATGCTCGCTCGGTTTTCTCCTATGAAACGCAACGTCTGCGAAAAGTCGCTGTCATCTTCGCCCGGATATCCAACTATCCACAGAGTACTTGTTGCTATATCGGCTTCCGCCAACGAGTACAGACTCTGCGCCATTGCCTGAACGGTGTTTCGCTTTTCCATTCGGTCCAGGATCCGCTGGCTCGCTGACTCCATGCCCAATCTTGCTCGCACTAGACCGCCCTTCCGCCAAGCATTTGTCTTCACCAGGTCGGCGCATGTGCGATCAGGCCTGAGATAGCAATCGAGCTTGTAAGATAACTTCATATCGTGTAGCTGCGCTGTTAACGGAGTAATGATGTGGTTTGACAGCGAATCACAAATGTAGAAGGCTGTCCGACCGTATTGGGAGGCGAGAGTCGACATTCGCTGGACGAGCAGCTTAGCGTCGATCGAATGGAACCCGTCCCAGAAAACGGTCTCAGCGCAAAACGAACACGCAAACGGGCAACCGCGAGAAGACGAAACGGACAACTGCAGATATTTGCCAACGAGAAGCTCACCATAATTGGCTTCTAGTTCCGGAGTACTGGGGCCGTTCGAAATCGCGGCGCGGTGTTCGCCTTTGACGCGTGGAGTAAGAATTCCTCGTTCGAGAGACGGATCATCGAGAATCTGAACCAACCCGTCTTCCGCTTCGCCCAGCACGTAGTAATCGATACTGGGATGGCTGCCGACGAGGTGTTCGACCTCTTCCCTCCGAGACGCTATGCCCATTAGAGCACCAGGCCCACCTAAAACTGTGCGGATTGTAGGATTGTGTTTTCTCACCTCGTTCAAGATGAACAATGCGGCTGGCCACGTTGAGTTGAATAAAGAACAACCGACAACGTCCGGACGCAGAGTACTCAGAAGGTTTTTGATTATGGTACCAACGCGATCATAGAGTCGGGCAAACAGCACATCAAATCGATCGGATTCTAATTGCGAATGAATATTGGATTCCGAACGACCGTCGAGATTGAGTATCTCGCCCACCCATTTTCGGTAGCGTCCGTCACCACGACCGAAGAGGTATACAAGTTGGTGGAGCGACAGCATTTCGGTTCCGTTGCGTTCGATATTCCAATTGTGCCATTGAGGAAATTGCCGTTTCCCCTCTTCGAAATACTCTCGTTGAATACCAAAGACATCGTGAACCGTATTGAAATCGAACAAATGCACCCTGTGGCCATGCCTTTCAGCATGAGCTTTAAGCGAGGAAATTCCCAAGGGAACGCAAACAGGATCCCAAAAATGCGGCACTAGTAAAAGAGCATTTGCCATATATATGCAATTTCAGTTCGTCGAACGCAGGGGTTGTTGTTGCTGGCGAAGTGACGGCTTGCACCCTCCGGACGTGACACTTCTAACCATCCCGAGCACACGTTCCAAGTCCTCTTCGCGCAAAGTTCCGACATAGCGTAGCGCCGCATTTTGCGATGCCTCTGCAAGCCGTTCATACCCGTCCCTGCTATCAAGGACATCGGCCAAAGCCACTTCCCATGGAATCAGGTTCTGCTCTGGCACTACCGGAACCGGAACCCGGCGGTCATCCAACTGCGGCAGGTATCGCTCAATCGGACGGACGGGGAGCAGAAAAGGGACCCCCAGTTTTGCCTCTGAGAGCCCTCCAACGTTACTCGCAAGAACAGGAATCCGATGAATCATCGCCTCAATAACCACACGCCCAAACGCCTCATCCCACAACGATGGCACCAAGAGCACTCGTGTGCGCTCAAATACACTTGCTATTTCGTCCGAGGCAGGGAGGAGACTGACATTGTTTAGGGACAAGAGCTTTACGCGGTCGCTCTCCGTCATCCCCCAGGTCGGAACCGCCGCAAATCTCACCGAGGCGAACCTCTCAGCCAAAGATATAAAAATTGAAATACCTTTAATTCCACACGGGTTGATAATCGTCACGAATTCATCTTTCGTCGGTCCGTCAGGAAGGCGTGTACGACAGTCGTACATCGGTAAATCGAGCACCTCAGAGTGGAGTTGCCCCCATTGTTGAAGATACGATTTCATGTAGAAACTATTCGAAATGATCTTGCCAACCTGATGCAGTAACTCCAGGGAGTCCGGATTATGAATAAAGGTCATGGGCCCAAAACCCAAATCTGCCGTAGCCCGAGCTAGGTACACTGTTTTCGCGCCACAATTCTTTAGTGCCGTTCGCAAAAGCAAGAACGCCCTATCGGCCGAGGACACAAGGACATAGTCCGGTGCAAAACTAGCGCATGCCGAGTCAATCTCCCGGCGGATGCCAACCAGTCTTCGCACGTTGGCCTGCGAGATTTCTCCAACTGCACGCACTTGCACGCCGTTAAGGTGGAAGACGATATTTGTGCCGTCTAGTAGAAACGGCACCTGGATTCTCCGCAGTTCGTCCTCCAGGAGCAACTGCTCACCTAGTTCGCCATGAGCCATTGGCGGCACGACGCACAAGCACTCATGGCCGCGTCGTGCAAGTAATTCAATCATGTAGCGGTTTGCCTTGCTTGCGCCGCTGTGCGCGACAAGATATGAACCAAAGTGAACTAGAAGAATGCGCATCCATCAACCCTCTTCAGGACTTCTCTGCAACAACTTCAATAAGGCTGCTCTGCGCTCGGCTGGCAATGAGCTACAGCGTCGCGCTAATGATTCAGCAATACCTACCGATTTTGGGTCCTGAAAATAAATCGTGGGATCGACACTGACGTAGCATGATCTTGCCGCCGCGTTGCGGCTGAGCTGAGTTTCAATTGCGTTGCACGCTCGGGCGAGAGATCTCTCAATAGATGATTTCGCCGCGCCTTGCTTGCACCGCTCATGAGTGGTTCTATCCGTGAGTTGGACACCGATAGCACGGGACACCTCATCGATGCTCCAACTGTGCCGAGGCAAATACTGTCCCAGACCCGCCTTCTGAACGAGTAACCCATTTTCCGGCCGATCTCCTCCGTCGGCGAGAACGAGTTGCGGCACTCCGACATTTACTGCTTGTCCGATACTCCCCATCCCCCCGTGGTGAATAATGAGCTTAACAGCCTGAAATAGTTCCTGAATATTCGGGACATATTTCAGGACGAGCGTCCGTGCGGTTGAAGGCCGTGCAGCAGAAGACATTTGGTCGTGTCGCACAAGCACGATCGCAGACAGACTTAGCGCTCTGCAAGCCCGACAGGCCAGATCGTAAAAGGCAGCGCCCGCGAACACCCCTGTACCTCCGGTGATTAGCACCGGAGTGGCTTGTCCACGAATCCATTCCATGACGGCCTCTTGCTCCGGATGCTCGACATCGCCTCTTTCAAACCAAATAAAGCCGACGGGTTCAACGCGAGCGGGCCATGTCTCGTTCTTTGGAAAAAACCACTCCGGCCATAGTGCTAGATACTTCTTTGGAGATTTCCACCACAGCCGAAGATCAATTGCGTGTGGGAGACCAATACTCGTTCTTAGCTCATTAACTTGACGCGCGAAAACAGTGAGGATTATTTCGTCGAGCAGAGCCATGCCGGAGATGTGGCTTGGGTACGTAAATACAGAGACAAGTGGTACTCGATAAGCCTCAGCTGCGACCCGGCACGCGATGCCTGGGGCCTCATTTGCGATGATCGCTGTTTGACCAGGGCGTATCAGACTAGAGATTGTCTCGTACTCTGATCTAGCCTTCGGAATAAAATATCGTTCGAAAACAGTACGTACTGTTCTCGGATCGTTTAGAAGAGGGCTGTCGTGGATGAACTGATCGTATTCTTCTGGCGTGTCCAGAGGAATCATATCCACGCCGCTATCACTGAATTCATCGCAATGACGACTATTGGTAAGGAGAGCAACGCTATGGCCGCGGACCTTGAGAGCAGATGCAATCGCTACGAATGGCACCACTGTGCCGACGGTTCCTACTGCGGAGAGGATGAAGCGAGCCATGAATTCCAACCTTAGGCGACATCTGAATCGAGCAAGATCCTGTTTACCTGATGATCAGTAAGTTTCTCTAATTTGTCCAAAGCGGCGCTGAGTTCAGCAGCGGGCACCTGTTTCAGTATTTGAAGCTCAACAAATTTAGCGAGTTCCGCGATCGTAAATGCGGAATCGAACAACATCGCCACTGGGACCTCGACATCGAAGACCTGATCTACGCTAGCTAGTATCTGAATCGCTAGGAGCGAGTCAGACACGATGTCGAACAAATCCGTATGAACCCCGATCTCCTTGATTCCAATCAGTTCCTGCCAGATCGTCAGCAACTTGTTCTCGATCGGTGTCCGAGCACTGCAGACCCGTGAACTTCGTTTCCAGTCTCGACTTCGCCGAGCAACCACGGCGTTTAGAATCGCCTCAGCAGTGTTAAATTCCGTTGGAATGGCCGCCAGTGTTGTGGATCGAGTGACAGCGCTAGAGGCGGCCTCGATCCTGCCATCTTCGTGCGTCGCATTCGCTGGCTCACTTGAGGCGGGTTCCCCTGTGGGCGAAAAGCGAATCCCATAGGGCAAACCTGCGGAGCGTTCCGGTCTGACCAAATCCTCGCAAGCGAGTCGAAACACAATCACATTGCCAGTTTCTTCGCAATCACTCGCCAATGCTTTGAAGAATCTGTATGCATACATATTCCGTGCGGTCCGTTCAATAGGTACTGTTACGGACAGGCGGTGCAGATTCTGGTAATGCCGTAATAGGTGCATTAACAGGGTATCTTCAATGTGCTTTCCTAATGCTCTGCAACTTAGAGTCATTCGGTCGATACAGCACGATTGATCATGAATTGTTCCAATCGCCAACCCAACCAAACCATAGTCCCCAAAGCGATCACTTGCGGTAAGCACCCAGCAGCTAGTGGTGTGGGAGGCGAGAATCTCTTCTAGCTGAGCGATGGAGCTTGGCGTGACCCGAGTATTAAATTGACGCGCTCGCTGTGTCAATTGGACCGCTCGCTCCAGGTGCTCCTTCCCAAGCGGCAGAATTGTGAGCTCAAGTTGCAATGACTCCAGGAACTCTTGATACGACAAATGCTCACTCAGGCTGGTACGAACTTGGTTAGCTATGTACCATGAATTTCGCGACGCATCTTCCTGGCTGCTACTTACCCCATCGCACGCCCACAAGTTAGCAATGAATCCGGCAACCTCGCCCTGTAACGGCAGTTTGTACGTAACTAGCTCCGGGCACAGCTTACTGATTTCGGCACATTCGACTGGATCATCATCGATGACAACGAAACTCTCCAGCGGTAAGCTCAGGTCACTCGCCAGCTGTCGAATATTAACTGATTTTGGTCTCCAATTTATCTGCTGTGCCGCTACATGCTTGAGATTCAGGACCATTTGGACCTTCGACTCGAACACTTCCTTTACAGCCTCTTGGTCGTTCTTGCTGCACAAGCACAGAATCATGCCCTGTTGGGCACATCGAACGGCAAATTTCTGCATCGTCAGCGCTCGCTGATCCAGTTCAACGTCATCAGGGCCAAGGTCGGCACAATTTCCTCTCCACAGCGTGTTGTCACAATCGAGGACAAGGACTTTATAAGGCGGGCACAAAAGGGCGTGAAGCCGTCGCGCTACAATCGTCGCTGCAGCAGCGTAGAACGAAGGCGTGTACGGGACAGACGCGATTCGATCCGTGTAAGGAGCTGTTAGCTCCCTCACCATGTACCCACCGATTTCATCGCCAAGATCACAAATCCACAACTGGGGGACATTACCCAAATTCGCTATAACCTGGGAGCGTAGCTCATTCAATATCGAAGTCGTGGAGTGATCTTCACCTCGAAAGGGTGGGCAAGTGCAAACAATGAATCGACTCCCTCGCTCCGCCGCGTTGCGCAAGGCTTGAACAAACGACTTGACCTGATTGGATAGGAGACTCATTGAGAGCTTGCTCAGAGTATCGGCAGGAACCCAGTCCTCAATTCGCAAAAGGATGACATTGATTCCGTCTCGATTTGCTGCCATGGCACTGTGGGAATCCAACAATTGCTGCATTACCTGGTTGTAAGGCGTGAATTGCAGTGTTGCCGAGATCGAAAGTCGTTCCAGCCAAAACTCAAATACCTGCTCCATCAGTCCACAATGAAATGTCGATGCAACGACAACGGTGGCCTTAGCTGGCAGCGTCTCCATGTTGTGCGCTCCTTGCTAGTGTTGTGTTCTGGTGCCTAGTGCTGCTCGCCATGCATCTGAGGAAATGGAGTCGCTCGCCACGATTTCTATAAGGTTCCGGACGATGGGTAAGTACGTAGCCGGGAACAGTGTCGGGTGATAAACGATACCGACGAGGTCGTTGATGTTGTTGGCCGCTAGGATTTTGCGAAACAGTTCATCGCTGGGCATCAGACGGAGAGGATGGTAGGTGGAAATGGGATCCACACTGACGTGCACCTGAACCATCCGGGTCGCATATTTGTATCGGGTATGCCCAGATAAAACTTGAAATCCGAGATCCTCCAGAATTTGGATTGCTTTTTGGGAAGTGGTATTCCAGGGCGGAGTATACCCGGTTACAGCTTTTCCCACATTGTCTTCTAAAATGCACTTCGCTTCCTGCAGATGGGATCGTACCTGTTTGCATTCCATCGTGACAGGGAACTCATCCGGGTAGCCATGGTCGACTCGATTGACGTGCGAACAACCATGCTGAAAAATACTGCAAAACTTATAACCTCGAATTCGTCGGGCCAAGTTGGCCGTCAATTGTCTCGGTATTACCGCAAGGACATATGTGATCCGAGCTGCCTCTAACGTGTCGATGAGCGCGAGAGCGGATCTATCCTCTCCTGCGATATCGTCCAATCGATGGAAAATGCCTCTCAGTGTACTTCTCCACTTGCATAAGTGCGGAACGGAAGCCCCGCCCAATTCTCAACAGGAGATTCCTGAGTGTCAAGGCCCGGTCAAATTCGCCTTCGCAGACACAATGTGGATTTCAGCGAATGGGAAAGGGTCCGCGGACGTTCCTTCCGTCGATGGCATGTGGGCTTAGGATCGGACTGGCTAGGACCGCAATCACTCGCCAGAGCCCCCTCGCCGACATGACCGGGACGGGTTGGGGGGTATTTTGTAGCGTGGGTTCCAGTCTTCCTCTCCAGAGACACTGTCGAAGTGCTCCTCAAGGATCTGCTTTCTCCGCGAGAGTCGGTAGCGTCCGCACATAGAGTTCCTCTGGCTGGTTTCGGCCACTCCTTGCTCAGTTCTAGCAAGACAGGCCGAAAGTGCGCCGATTGGAGAAGCGCATCAAAACAGTGGGGGAAGCCGTTCGTAGGGCTGCAAAGGAAGATGCCATTTCTGACCAGCGAGTTTCTTTGCCTCCGTCTGCATCGATCCGCATGGCTCGCCACCAACTGAGAGGTTATCCCTCAAAAACAAATCCAGAGCTTTCCGCGAGGGTACACAGCCCGGATCACGTGCCCACTTTCGGTACAAGTTGGGTACAACTGAGCGAGAGAAAAAGTGGCACGCCGTTCCCTAAGCGACACCAGCTAAAGCACTTGGAGTTTGTAGTTTCATAGTTCGGGACCAGGGGGTCGGAGGTTCAAATCCTCTCTCCCCGACCAATCCTTTCAAGCACAGGCAGACTGACGAGTAAGCCTCCTGGAATTTGCCCATGTGCTCCAGCGTTATTCACTGTTCTTAAGTGTTAGCGGTTGTGACACAGCAACGGCAAACTCATCACGGTGAAAGCTAGTCGATAAAGCCTCAATGCTGACCGCGATATCCGCCACTTGCGTGATCCCGAGGCACTGGCCACCCGGACCGCTGGGTTGGTCCGCGCGATCACGGAAGCGGCGGCGTGGGTCTCCCAAACCTTTTTCGCAGGGTGCGATAGAAGCCTGCGATATGGGCCTCAAATTCAGGCAAGCTCATGTCGGCTGTGACGTGAACGCGCGGTACGGCGAATCGGTCGATCTTGGCGCCAAAACCGCCGCCCGCATTCATGAATGCACAGCGGAAGCCCGCTTGCTCCGCCAGTCGCAGATCTCGTTTTGTGACGGTGGCAGCATTCCCGAAAGGATACCCAAACGCCCACACGGTCTGCCCCAGAACTTTCTCAAGTACACTCCGGCTCTCGGAGATCTCCCGCCAAGCCACGTCCTCGGGTGCCCGCGCGAGAATCGGGTGGGACAGAGAATGGGCTCCAATACTCATTCCCGCAGCGGCCAGTTGCCGTAACCCGGATCGATCCAGCGTAAGAAATCTGGCGGCAAGGGTCGAATTTTGGACGAATCGCTCTCTCCAGTTCGCTGCAAGCTTGAGCTGGTCCCGGATTTGATCGAGGAATGTGCGCCTGAGTTCTTTATCGAACTGCGAAAGCCGTTCGACCAAGTTCCACCAACACGAGTGTTTCTCGTTCGGCGAAATTGGGCCAATGCTAACGCCCGCTTCGGGGAGGCTGAGAGTGATGGGCTCGCTCGCGTCCAACAACATCAGGTAGAGTTCCTCATACCAGAGCATGGACGGCGTCTCATCGGCGGACGCCCCGGTAGCGAAGAAGAGGCAGGCCAAGCCGAGCTCCCGCAGTATGGGAACCATTTCCGTCAGCGTGTTCCGCAGCGCGTCGTCACAGGTCAGCAATATCGAACGCGGAGGAAGTGACAGCTCTCCCTCAGACCAATGGAGAAAATCTTCGGGGGTGATCGCGTGGTAGCGCTTCTTCAGAAGCCGCAGCTGGCGCCGCAGCGAATCCCCATGCACCAGGTTGCCGTCCAAAGCCGGATTCCTGACTTCGTATCCAGCCGGGAACACACCGTGGTAAGTCACGACCGCTGGACCAGCGCCGGCGGAGTAGGGCAGGAACCCGCTCCGGGACAGGGCGGGAAAGAAGATGTGCTTCAGAGCGGGACTGACGAATCTCAAAAGTGCCTTTCGAAGATGTCCGCAGAATTGTATCGCACAGTTCGCAGGCTCGTGCTTGGACGAATCACGGCTTGCTCGTCGCGCGTCCGTGGTTCCTGTCCATGCTCATGTCAATAACCTGAATCACCGTCGAAGAGCTGGAAACTCACTGGAAATGCGCCGGCCAAAGCATTGGTAGGGTCGTGAATTACGATGGGTTCCTTGTACTGGCACCAGTAGCCATTCCACGCCAGCGCTTGACTCAGAATAGGAAATGAGGCGAGTGCGCGAATCCGGCAGACTTCCGGGTCGAGCTGGGCTGCCTTCGTAACCGTCGCACAGGCGAGATTCCAGTCATTCGTATCTGCGGAATCAATCACGAGGTCGAGCAGCCGGGCTTCCCAGTCCGCTTTTCCAATGATGAAATAGCCCATGAGCTTGCCCTGACGCCGCAACCGGAATCCTTGCATCTCGAGGTGAGGACATTTCAGCAGATGGTTCAAGTCCGCGAGGGTCCGCCGGCAAAACGTCCACGCGCGCTTGGTGTTGTTCAATACCGGCAAGAGCGAATCGTCAAATTGATGTACTCGATCGCAATCCCATCCCGCGCTTGCTCGCCTGCGATTCCGCGCGGGATGGGTTAGTCCGTGCAGTAACCGCAGAGTCGATCTTCGAGTGCGGGGACGCAGGCGAAACTCACGCCACGGGCGCACCCAGGCGGTGCAAGTCAGAGCTTCTCCCACATATCGGAACCCGATTCGAGGAACGATCAGGCGTGTAGCCGGTGCGCCGCCAATGACGAAAGAAGTAGGCGCCATTTCCATAAGCTTGCGAAACAACATTACGCCTACCCCTGGGGCAGAGGGGTCGGCGGCCCAGTCCATCATGGTCAGGCTGTTCACGGTGGTTCTGTCCGGCAGATGAAAGGTCACCGGGCAAATGCCACAATGCGCCACGATCTGCCCATCCTTTTCGAGCAGGTAGCTGCGGCCACCTTGCCAGCTTGCCCGTGGGTAGAGGTACTTCCACTCCAAAAAATGCGTATCGGCGTGATGGTCCGATGGGTCAAACTGGTACACGCGGACAAGGAATTTTGCGAGTGCCGGGAGATCCTGGGGTTCAGTGGCTCTGATGGTTGCGATCATCTGGCGGCGATCCTCGAAGGTCGATGCATCTCATCGGCATGACGCCGCCAGCGCCCAGCCGGCCCACCGCGAGACTGCCGTGCCATTCCATTCATTGTATCGAGTTCCGGCGAGCGCATGCGGCCAGTGAAGCAACCCCCGGCTTTTCCCTTGCAACTAAAGAATTAGTTACCTTTCGCTTCGTGAAGCGTCTAAGGTCCGAGGAGGGCATCCGGTGCCGCCGAGACCATCGGGAACTTTGACCGAAGCCGAGCTGCGGATCATGAACGTGCTCTGGCTGAAGGGATCGGGCACGGTCCAGCAAGTGCTTGATTCTATTACTCAAAAACCTCCCCTGGCCTATAACTCTGTTTTGACCACCATCCGTGTACTGGAAAGAAAGGGCTATTTGAAACATCTGAAGGATGGACGGGCGCACGTGTATACGCCGCTGGTCGGGCAGAAGGAGGCGACGCGCTCGGAGATCCGGCATCTCGTGAGTCGCTTTTTCAAGAACTCTCAAGAACAACTCGTCTTGAACCTCCTCGAGGACCAGGGCATCGGTCCGGAGGAACTTGCTCGCCTGCGGCAGATGCTGGATCAAAACGACACGGTTCAGAAAGACACGATTCGGAGCGACGCGAAATGAACTGGCTTCCGGTGCAGACAGTGGCGCAGATCTCGGTCGAGCGCATTCTCAACGCGCTTCCCGAAGGATGTCTGATCGCGCTCTTTGCGTGGGCGTTGCTGCGTGTTTCGCGAAGGCAAAATTCGGGAACCCGATTTGCCGTCTGGTTCCTGGCGTTGCTCGCCGTCGCTGCGCTTCCTGTGCTCAGCGGTTTCGGCGCAGGACAAGAACGGGTGACGATGGCGGCGGGGATGTCATCTGGGATGTCATGGGGGAACTCGTGGGGAAGCCTGCGGCCGGCGTTCGCCATGCCCGGCCACTGGGCGCTTTTCGTCTTCCTTGCCTGGGTTCTCGGGGCATGCGCGGCGACGTTGCGTTTGGCGGCTGGGCTTTGGCGACTGCGCCAGTTGTGCCGGAGTTGCACTCCGATCGTCGCAGCGGATCTCGACCCGGCTGTGCGAAAAACGGTTGATGCCATCGGCGCTTCGAGATCAATAACGATCGCCACGTCAGAGTGCGTGCGCGTGCCTGCCGCCATCGGTTTCTGGAAGCGGACAATTGTCCTGCCCGCTTGGGCGTTGCGAGAACTGCCGCCTGACGATCTCAACGTCATCCTGCTGCACGAATTCGCGCACCTGCGGCGCTGGGACGACTGGACAAATCTCATTCAGAAGATCGTCCGTGCTCTATTCTTCTTTCATCCCGCGGTGTGGTGGATTGAGAAGCGGCTCTCGGTGGAACGCGAGATGGCTTGCGACGATGCTGTGCTGGCCGAAACTGCCAACCCCCTCGGATACGCCAGTTGTCTGGTCTCGCTCCTGGAGAAGAGCCTGGCGCATCGTCTAGCGGGCCAACGACGGTCGATGGCCCAGGCCGCTGTCGACCGAGCCCGCGAGGCTTCGCTGCGGCTGGCGCGGATTCTCGACGCAAACCGGCCCGTCGTCACGCGAGTCTGGAAACCGGCGCTGGCTATGGTCGGCGCTTTTTCCATGGTCTGTCTCGCGGTGCTGCCGCATGCACCCCAGTTCGTCGCGTTTGATCGCGGCGTGCTGGCAAGCAATTCCGGTCACGGGTACTCGGTTGCGGTAATTCCCGGTGCGTTGAGGACAAGAGCGGATTCAGCATCGCTGCACCCCGCTCGTGTGGGGACGGGCGCCCTCGCCCGTCCAAGCCGAGCGCAGCTCGGCAGTTGCCCGCGGCCACAGCAACTCTGGATTCGCTATGGTCAACCGCCATCGGTGGGCACGACTGCCGAAACGACGACTGCCAAATTTGTTCATCCGCACGCTGCTGCGGAACACGAGTTTGCTCCGGCCCAGGCAGTCGCCGCCCGATTGAACTCGACACCGCCGCGTGACCGAGTAGTCGAGGCAAGCGCAAGTGCGGAGCAGGAAATCCTGCCTCAATTTCGAACCCTGGTCTTTATTGAAGCCACCGAGTACATGACCTCCGACTCGTCGGTGTGGAGCGTCCAGGTGTGGCGAGTGACGTTTGTGAGCGCAGTACGCGAACGGATCGCGAGAGTGCCTGTAGCCAATTCGATTTAGCGCAAATTTTTTTGCAAACAACAACTAGATAATTAGTTGTACAAGGAGAAGAGAAAATGAGGATGTGGCTAGAGAGTTATAAAGCACGTTGTAAGGCAGTGGTGACCAGGCGTCTGGTAGTGGCCCTGATTGCCGTGGTGGCAGTTGGGTCAGTGGCGACCTTCAACTTTACGAAGTCGGCAAAGGCAGCGGTGGCGGCTCCGGCCGCGGGGCCGCTTGATGACAACAGTGTGGGAGCGTTGCTCACGCTCGACCGCGCCATGGAAACCCTGGCGGCGCGAGTTACACCCGCGGTGGTCAATGTCACGGTAGTGTCGAAGGCGAACGCGCAGCAGAGCGGTCCGGAAGGCATGCCCGACATGCGGCAATTCTTCGGTCCTGGCCCGGGCAATCCCTTCGGCCGTCAGTTCAATTTTCCGTCGCAGCCGCAGAACAGAATGGAACACGGGTTAGGCAGCGGCGTGATCGTTTCCCCCGACGGGTACATCGTCACTAACAACCACGTTATCGACGGAGCTGTCGATATTCGCGTCACCATGAGTAACCGGGAGGTGCTGCCTGCGAAGTTGGTGGGCGCCGACCCGCTGACGGACCTCGCGGTCATCAAGGTAAATGGAACTAACTTACCGAGCGTGCCTTGGGGTAACTCGGCCGGCTTGCACCCTGGACAGACCGTGCTCGCCTTCGGGAATCCGTACGGGTACCGATTCACGGTGACGCGCGGCATCATCAGCGCGCTGAACCGTCCCAACCCTGATGCCAGCGATCGACGCAAGCCGGGCGAGTTCATCCAGACCGACGCTGCCATCAATCCCGGCAACTCCGGCGGAGCCTTAGTTGACGCGCGCGGCGAACTTATTGGAATCAATACCTTCCTGATTTCATCCTCGGGAGCATTCTCCGGAATGGGTTTTGCGATTCCTTCCCAGATTGTCCAGCCGACCGTGGAGACATTGATTCGTGACGGTAAAGTAACTCACGGGTTTATCGGAATTCAGATCTCCGACGTGACTCCCGACAACGCGAAGTTCTTCCAGATGAACAAAGCCGAGGGGGCGCTGATCACCGACGTTGAGCCGGACGCGCCCGGAGCGAAGGCGGGCCTGCGCGCCGGAGACGTGATCGCCGAACTCGATGGAAAGCCCGTGACCGACGCCGGACAACTGCAAATGACAGTCGGACAAAAGCGGCCGGGTGACACGATCCATCTACAGGTGGTGCGTGACAGCAAACCGACAAGCATTCCGGTGACCCTCGAAGCGCTCGGCGGCAAAGGCACCGAGACCGCCGGCAGCGAACACGGGAAAGCGCGTTGGGGGTTGAGTCTCGGCGACTTGACCGCGGACGTTCGCAATGAACTGCAAGCGCCAGTGTCGGTTCACGGGGCCATTGTGGAAGAAGTCCAGTCCGGCAGCCCGGCCGATAATGCCGGCTTGCAGCGCGGGGACGTCATCATGGAAGTGAATCGGCACTCGCTGAAATCTGCGTCCGAAGTGGCGCAGGCGTTATCCAGCGTGCCGAATGGTCAGGATGCACTCGTGCTGGTGTGGTCGAATGGGGGCAGCACCTTCCGCGTGTTGCATTCTCTCCAGGGCTAGCGCGGTTTTCGGCGTTTCTGCAGCCCGCTCGTGTAGGGACGGCCCCCCCGGCCGTC
>CAVZDG010000010.1:0-133334 GCA_963773965.1 uncultured Acidobacteriaceae bacterium | reverse complement strand
GCCACCATGAACGGCGAAGGCGACGGTCCCACCGGCCCATTTTTCCCCAGTTCCGCGCAGGTCTATGGCGGAGAAAAAATTCCCAGCAAGTTCTTCATGGAGTCGGATTCCTGCAAGCGCTGTCACGAAGACATCTACAAGCAGTGGAATAGCTCGGCCCACCATTTTTCATCGTTCAACAATCAGTGGTATCGCAAGGCGGTCGAGTACATGCAGGACACCATCGGCACCAAGCCTTCAAAATGGTGCGGCGGATGCCATGACCCGGCGGTGCTCTATGCCGGCAAGATGGATACGCCCATCAAGCAGATCGTGCACACGCCCGAAGCCCAAGCTGGACTCGGCTGCATGATGTGCCACTCCATCGCCGACGTAAAAAGCACGATGGGCCAGGGCGATTTCTATCTCGAGTATCCCAAGCTGCACGAACTCGCGGCCAGCAAGAATCCCCTGGTTCGCGGCCTGCACGACTTCATGATCAAGCTGAATCCGGAGCCGCACCGCCGCGTGTTCCTAAAGCCATTCATGACCCAGCAGACGGCGGAGTTCTGCTCTTCTTGCCACAAAGTCCATCTCGACGCGCCGGTCAATCATTACCGCTGGATTCGCGGTTTCAACGAGTACGACAACTGGCAAGCAAGCGGCGTCTCCGGAGAGGGCGCGCGCTCCTTCTACTACCCGCCGAAGCCGCAGCAGTGCGCCGATTGCCACATGCCCCTCGAACCCTCTAACGACATGGGTAACATTGGCGGCAAAGTGCACTCCCACCGTTTTCCGGCAGCCAACACCGCGCTGCCCACGGCCAACGAAGATGCCGCGCAGTTGAAGGCCACCGAAGACTTCCTGACCAGCGGAGCTCTTACGGTGGACATTTTTGCGCTCACGCCAGCGAGTGCTGTATTGAAAACAGGAGCGGTCGCGCAACACGAACTCGCAACCACCTTTGCCGTGGGAGAAGAAGCGGAATCGAAAATCACTCTTAGCCCCAGTTCCAACGCTGAGGCCGGCCCCGTCACCGCGCCTCTCAGCCGCGTGCAGCCCGCCGTTCGTCGCGGCGATACCGTCCGCGTCGATGTAGTGGTGCGCACCAAGCGCGTCGGACATTTCTTTCCCGGCGGCACGGTCGACGCCTACGACACTTGGCTAGAACTCAAAGGCGTCGACGATAAAGGCCAGACGATTTTCTGGAGCGGCATGGTCGAGGACAACGGCAAAGGCCCGGTCGAAAAGGGCGCGCACTTCTACCGCTCGCTCCAGGTGGATGCGCACGGCAACCCGATCAACAAGCGCAACGCGTGGGCCACACGCGCCGTCGTGTATGTGCGGCTGATTCCGCCCGGCGCCGCCGACACGGTGCACTTCCGCATGAAGGTTCCCGAGAAGACGGGCAGCAAGATTACCTTGACCGCGCGGCTCTGCTATCGCAAGTTCGCGTGGTGGAACACGCAGTTCGCGTTTGCGGGTGAGCGCGACAACAATCAATCGAAGCCCGGGATCGCACCTGGCTCCGTTACGCCTGGCTCCGTTGCAGCCGACTACGACGATACAAAATATACGTTCACACAATCGCTCCGCGGAGTTTCCGCGAAGTCGGAGAAAATTCCCGATCTCCCAATCGTGGCGGTTGCGCAAAACGAAGTATCCCTCGACGTCTTGCCCGCGAACGCCCCGGCGCCGCAGCCCAAAACCCAACTTGCGAAGGAAGACTGGCAGCGCTGGAACGATTACGGCATCGGCCTGCTGCTGCAAGGCGATTTAAAAGCGGCGCAGGCTGCCTTCGAAAAAGTCACCGAGGTCGATCCCCAGAATCCCGATGGCTGGGTGAACCTCGGACGCGCCACCCTGCAGGAAGGCGACGTCGCTCGCGCCCGCACCGTTCTTGAGAAAGCGCTGACGCTCAGCCCGAAGCTGGCACGCACAAACTTTTTCTACGGATCGCTGCTGAAGGAGACCGGAGACTACGACCAGGCCGCCGCGCATTTCCAAATCGTGCTCGCTCAATATCCGCGCGACCGCGTGGCGCTGAACAATCTTGGGCGCGTTCTTTTTCTCGAGCGCAAGTATGCCGAGGCCGTGAAAACCTTGCAGCAGGTGCTGGCTGTCGATCCCGAGGATTTGCAGGCGCACTACAATCTCATGCTCTGCTACAACGGCCTCGGGGATGAAAAAATGTCGAATGAGCACCAGGCCCGCTACCTGCGGTTCAAAGCCGACGAAGCGTCGCAGGCCATCACCGGCCCCTATCGCCAGCTCAATCCCGAAGACAACAATGAACGCCAGAGTATCCACGAGCACACGTCAGTTCCGCTGCCGATCCTGAAGAACGCGCCCGTCAAACGCCTGGCTGCCAGCACAACTCCTGGAATCCCCAAGTGATGCACGCCCTCAAGAGAAAATCCACCACGGAGACACGGAGACACGGAGAAACCCGGGCTTTGGGTCTTGGCTCTTGGTTATTGGATAGCAGCCAGAAGCCCGAAGCCAAAAGCGCTTTTCTCCGTGTCTCTGTGCCTCCGTGGTGGGTGTTGCCCTGGCTGTTGATCGTGGCAAACTTCGCCGAAGCGCAAACCATCACCTTCCGCGACATCACCGCCCAGGCTGGCATCCACTTCGCGCACAACAACGGAGCCTTCGGGAAAAAATGGCTTCCGGAAACCATGGGCCCCGGCTGCGCCTTCATCGACTACGACAACGACGGTTTTCCCGACATCCTGCTCGTCAACGGCCAGGACTGGCCGGGCCATGCCAAAAGCGGCGCGACCACGTTGAAGCTCTATCACAACAACGGCAACGGCACCTTCACCGACGTAACGCGCAAATCTGGCCTCGGCATTTCGCTTTTTGGAATGGGTGTCGCCGTCGGCGATTACGACAACGACGGCTTCGATGACATTTTCATAACCGCCGTCGGCCAGAACCATCTCTTCCACAACAACGGCAACGGCACGTTTACGGATGTGACTAAGTCCGCGGGACTCTGGGGTCCGAACGAATTTTCGACCGGCGCCGCCTGGGTCGATTACGATCGCGACGGCAAACTCGATCTCGTCGTAGCCAACTACGTGCAGTGGTCCGAGCACACCGACCTCTACTGCACCCTCGATGGCGCGCACAAGTCCTACTGCACGCCCGAATCGTATAAGGGAACGTCGGCCCGCCTCTGGCACAACCTCGGCAACGGCAAGTTCGAAGACGCGACCCAGAAGGCCGGTCTTTACGATCCGACTTCAAAAGGCCTCGGCGTCGCCATTCTCGACTACAACAACGATGGATGGCCCGACATCCTGATCGCCAACGACACGCAGCCCAACAAGCTCTACCTGAATAAAAAGAACGGCACCTTCGAAGAACGCGCCGTTTCCGCCGGCATCGCCTTCAGCGAAGATGGCATTGCCCGCGCTGGCATGGGCGTCGACGCCGCGGATTATGACCGCTCCGGCCGCGCCAGCCTGGTTATCACAAATTTTTCCAACCAGATGCTCTCGCTCTACCACAACGAAGGCAACGGCTTGTTCGTGGACGAAGCGCCGCGCTCGGAAGTCGGCCGCGCAACACTCCTAACGCTCGGCTTCGGCTGCTTCTTCTTCGACTACGATAACGACGGCTGGCAGGACATCTTCGTCGCCGACGGCCACATCGAAGACCAGATCGAGAGCGTGCAGAAGCGCGTCAGCTACGCCGAGCCTCCGCACCTGTTCCGCAATCTCGCGAACGGCAAGTTTGAAGAAGTCACGAACAAAGTTACGGACAAAGCCGGGAGCGCCTTTGCCGCTCCGAAAGTCGCGCGTGGCGCTGCCTACGCCGATATCAATAATGACGGAGCGCTCGACGTCCTCGTCACAACCAACGGCGGCCCGGCGTATCTCTACCTCAACCAGGGCAGCACGAACCAGAGCCTGCGCATAAAACTCGTCGGCACAAAATCCAACCGCGACGGCATCGGCGCCGTTGTCCGAGTGAGCGCCGGAGCCGACAAGCAGTGGCTCACCGTGAAAACCGGCTCCAGTTATCTTTCGCAAAGCGAACTGGTGCTGACCTTCGGCATGGGATCGAAAACCAAAGCCGACACGGTCGAGATCGACTGGCCCAGTGGTCAAGTGGACAGGCTCGCAAACATCGCAACCGGGCAGACCATCACCGTCCAGGAAGCCAAAGGACAGATCGCCGCGCGGCCGTACCGGAAGCAGTAGTGTGTCGGGCATCTTCCTGGATTTGTCATCCTGAGCGAAGCGAAGGACCTGCTTTCTTATCAGACGGCAAAGAAGCAGGTCCTTCGCTTCGCTCAGAATAACAAATCATAAATTTGATTTCGGGGGAGGATAGCTGAGTTTGCGGACACACACCCAAAGCTCGGATAGAATCTCTTCTAACTCGCAATGATCAAGACGCTCAGCATCGCTCTAGTCTGCATCGTTCTTCTCGCTCTGCTCGCAGCGGGCGCTCCCGCCCCGAATCGCCAGGAAGCCGCCCGCCTCAACAACATCGGCGTCGCTTACATGAATCAACAACTCTTTGAGAAGGCGTTGAAATCGTTCGAAGAAGCGGCTGCGAATGATCCCGCGCTAGAAGTGGTCGCTGTCAATCGCGGCGTGGCGCTGCTCAACCTGCAGCGTGGCGAAGAAGCGAAGGCATTGCTAGAAAAGGCTACAAAAAGCAATCCCCAAGATGCCCATGCCTGGTACAGCCTCGGCCTCTATTACAAGAACTCCTCGGATGCAGGTTCTGCCGTCAATGCGTTCCGTCGCGTTACTGAAATTGATGCGAGCGATGCCGATGCCTGGTACTTTCTCGGATCGACCTACGCGCAACTTAAGCAATTTCCGGAAGCGATCGCCGCCTTCGAGCACGCATTAAAGCTCGATCCGCACCACGCCTCCGCCGAGTTCGGATTGGCGCGCGCCTACCAGCAATCCGGCCAAGCCGACCCCGCCCACGAAGCGATGAAGAAATTCCAGTACATCACGCAAAACAAGCTGGGCGCGCCCATCAGCCTGTCCTATGGCGAACAGGGAAAATATTCGCGCGCAGAAGATTCGCCGGCGGCGGTGGAGAAAGTCCCGCCGCAGATTCCGGTGAGGTTTGTCGATGTGACAGAGAAAGCGGGTTTGACCACGAAGGCAAACTCCGGTGTAGGCAGTGACGGCGGTTCATACCTAGGTCCGGGGGCCTGCTTTTTTGACTATGACGGCGATGGCAACGTCGACATTTTCTTGCCCGACAACGGCTCACAAGGCGGACTATCGCTGAATCACCATCTGGGCAACGGCAAGTTCGAGGATGTGACCACGAAGGCTGGACTTGATCCGACCTTGCATGGCACAGGCTGCACTGCCGGAGATTACGACAACGACGGGGCCACCGATCTGGTCGTCAGCTTTGATGACCGGGTGATGCTGCTACACAATGAAAAGAACGGTACGTTCAAGGATGTTACAGAGACTGCTGGGATCGCTAAGAAGACTGTAACTGAGAGCAAGAAACAAAGCTCACAATCTAAAGCTCTCCGGAATCAGATTCCACCTGCTCAAGTAAATGCGCCCATTAGACCCGCGGAGGTACCAATTGGGGTCACATTTGTAGATTACGATCACGACGGTGACCTCGACCTTTACGTTACAAAGTCTGTTCCTTTCGAGGCGCCAACGTCAGGCGATACCACCTGGAGTGAGGCGATACCGCCCCCCGGCAGCAATGAGATGTGGCGCAATAACGGGAACGGAAGCTTCACAGCAGTACCGGAAGTTGGCTTGGCTGGCAATACAAGCAGCATCGCAGCCGTCGGGACAGACTACAACAATGATCGGGCGGTTGACATAGTACTAACCGGGGGGCCAAGAGGAGCGACAATCTTTGAAAACCCGCGCGAAGGGATGTTCAAGGTCCAGGAGTTATGGCCCGATCGTGGACCCGAGGGGGCAACCGGAGTCGCCGTCCTTGACTTTGATCACGACGGATGGATGGATCTCGCGTTTACGCACAGCACTGGCCCTGGTCTTACGTTGTGGAGAAATAATCACGGCAAGGGCTTTGAGCAGGTGGACTTTCCCTCACCAGACTGGGTTCGCGCCTACGGCGTCGCCGCCATCGACTACGACAACGACGGCTGGGTCGACCTAGTTGCTGTCGGCGAGACGAAAGACGGTAAAGGCGAAGTCCGCCTCTTTCGCAATCTTGGCCCCGACGGATGGAAAGACGTCACCGTCGAAACCGGGCTCGACAAGATTCAGCTCAAAGGGCCGCGTGCCATCATTGCCGGAGACTACGACAACGACGGCGCCGTCGATCTTCTGATCACGCAAAATCACGGCCCCGCCGTGCTGCTCCACAACGAAGGCGGCAACAAGAACAACTCGCTGCGCCTCGCGCTCAAGGGCCTGAACGATAACAAGAGCGCCATCGGCACGAAGGTGGAAGTCTTCTCCGCCGGACTGCGGCAGAAGTTTGAAGTGTACGGATCGTCCGGCTACCTCGGACAGAACTCGCCCTACCTGACCATCGGCCTCGGACAAGCGAAAGAAGCCGACGTAGTCCGCATGTTGTGGCCGACCGGCGTTTTGCAGGATGAAATCGGAGTCGCCGCCAATAAGCTGCAGAACTTTACTGAAATGGACCGCCGCGGCAGTTCTTGTCCCACGCTCTTCGCCTGGGATGGCCACGAATATCAACTGGTCGGCGATATGCTCGGCGCGGGCGTTGTCGGGCATTGGATCGCGGCGGGCGACGGCAAAGTCGAGCGCAATATTGCCCGTCCTACCGAATCCATCAAACTCGACCGCGACTCGCTCCGCGAAAAGGATGGCAAGCTGAGTTTTCGCTTCATGGAGCCGCTGGAAGAATCCGTTTACCTCGATCAAGTGCAATTGCTCGCTGTCGATCACCCCGCCGGGGTCGAGGTTTATCCCAACGAATATTTCGCCAGCAATCCGCCTTACCCGCCATTCAAGGTTGTGTTCAGCAATAAGAATGACGCGCGTCCGCCTGCCGGTGCCTGGGACGAGCACGGCCACAGCGTGCTTCCCGATTTGCTCGCGCACCGTTATTTCGGCGACTTCAAAGTGCTTTCCTTTATGGGATTCACTGAGCCCCATAGCCTGGAGCTGGATCTCGGCGAACCGTACCGCGGTGGTCCGCTGTGGCTGCTGATGCATGGCGAGATCGAATATTTCTCCGCGACCAGCATGTACGCTGCCGATCAAGCGCACCTCCGGCCGTTTGCGCCGTATGTCGAAGCGCAAGTCTCGACCGGAAACGACGCGAACGGGAAATGGATCCGCGTCGTCGATGACATGGGATTCCCCGCCGGTGGCGCGCGCACCATGACCGCCGATCTCACCGGCAAGCTGCCGCCGGGCACGCGACGCATTCGCATCACCACGAATCTGCAGATCTACTGGGACAACATTCTGATCAGCCGGACGAGCCAGACCCAAAGCGACGATCAAAGGGCGCGCCTTACGCCCCTGCCACTCTCACGCGCCGACCTGAATTTTCACGGATTCCCGCTGAAGATCGAAGGCCAGCCGCCGGGCAATGTGAAATACATTTACGAAAAAGCCAGCGCCACCGGCCCCTACACGCGTCCCGCCGGCGCTTACACGCGCTATGGCGATGTGCGCCCGCTGCTCGAATCGATCGACGACAAGTTTGCCGTCTTTGGATCGGGCGATGAAGTCGCGCTCGATTTCGATCCGGCAAAGCTGCCCGCCTTGCCGCGCGGCTGGGTGCGCGACTATTTCTTTGTCGCCAATGGATACGAAAAAGATATGGACTTCTACGCCTACCGCGGCGATACGGTGGACCCGCTGCCATTCCGCGACATGGAGACGTATCCGTATCCCGGCAGGTCTTTTCCTTCCGATGCCGAGCACCTGAACTACTTGCTCGAATACAACACCCGGTTCATGTCGGGGAGTGAGGCGAGCGGATACTCGTTCCAATATCCTAAATGACAACTCCGTCAATTTCTGCTGAATTCAGAATTTCTGAGTTGCCCTGGAATGAGGCAAGAATCGTTTTAATGCAGGTGTTTTTCGTTGACAGAATATCCTTGCCGTATAGAATTCTAGAGCGTTGTGGAACTGCGGCAGGGTCGCTTTATTTGCGACCGCGCGAACCACGATTAAGCCTTCCCCGGAACCCCGTTATCTCCGCAGGATAATGGGGTTTTATTTTGAGATCGTGAATGAGTTCTACTGCCAACCCGCCCGCTGACGTTCTGCGCCTGAGGCGCTCGCTCACGCTTTGGGATCTAATTCTGTACGGTGTGATCGTGATTCAGCCGGTCGCGCCCATGTCGGTGTTCGGAGTCCTCAGCGACCGCGGGCATGGGCACGTGGTTACGACGATCCTGATCGCCATGGTGGCGATGCTGTTCACCGCCATCAGCTATGGCCGCATGGCGCGCGCTTATCCCAGCGCCGGCTCGGCCTTCACCTATGTCGGACAGGAAATCAATCCCGCTCTTGGTTACGTCACCGGTTGGAGCATGGTGATGGATTACATGCTTAATCCGATCATCTGCACCATCTGGTGCAGCCAGCAGGCGCACGTGTTTGCTCCCGGAGTGCCGTACTGGGCGTGGGCTGTCTTTTTTGCGCTGGTGTTTACGCTCCTAAACGTTCAGGGAGTGAAAACCTCGGCTCGGGTGAACTCGGCGCTGGCGGCGGCGATGGGCGTGGTGATTGCAATTTTCTTCGTCGTCGCGGCGCGCTACATTCTTGGGAACCCGCACGGCGGCGCAGGCTTTTACACGCGGCCTTTCTACGACCCGACGCTATGGAACACGAAGGCTGTGCTCGGCGGGACATCGATCGCGGTGCTCACCTACATCGGTTTCGACGGCATCTCCACGCTCTCGGAAGAAGCGGAAAACCCGCGCCGCAATATTCTGCTGGCAACGGTGCTGACCTGCTTGGTGATTGGCATTCTGTCTGCCGTTGAGGTCTACGCCGCGCAGTTGATCTGGCCCGCATCGCAGCCTTTTCCGGATGTCGACACTGCCTTCGTTCACGTCGCCGGCCGCGCCTGGAAGCCGATGTTTGGCATTATCGGATTCACCCTCCTGGTCGCCAACTTCGGATCAGGCATGGGCGCGCAGATCGGTGCTGCCCGCCTGCTCTACGGTATGGGGCGAAGCAACGCGCTGCCGAAATCATTCTTCGGAGCCGTCGACGCGAAGCATCGAGTGCCGCGGAATAACGTGTTGTTTGTGGGTGCAATCGCGCTGATTGGCGCGTTCGTGATGAGTTATGGTCTCGGCGCCGAGATGCTCAATTTCGGCGCGCTCATCGCCTTCATGGGCGTGAACGCTGCCGCTTTTGTGCGCTATGTGGTGCGCGATCAAAAGAGGACGCTGTCGTTTATCGCGCCGCCTGTCCTTGGCTTCGTGATCTGCTTATTGCTCTGGCTGAGCCTCAGCACTCCCGCCAAGATCGCCGGCAGCATCTGGATGGCGGCGGGAATCGCCTTCGGCGCCTGGAAGACGCGTGGCTTCCGCGGAGACCTTGTTAACTTCGACCTGCCGCCGGAAGAGTGAAAAAAGTCAGAAGTAAGAAGTCAAATTGCAGAAGTGAGAAGCTCTCCGTGTGATCGGTGCTCCTGACACCGGGAGCCTTTACTTCTTCGATTAGACTTCTCACTTCTGCAATTTGCGTCATTCCACGTTCCAACCCTTCACTTCGATTTCTGGCTTCGCCGCTCCCAGGCTGCTGGCGCGATACGTTGCGGAGATCTCCCGCTTTTCACCGGGCAGCAGAGAAATGTAATTGTCCTGCCAGACAACCGGCAGCATTTCCTCGCCGCCTTTGCCCTTGTCGAGCTTCAGGCGCACGAAGAACGCCAGCGTCTTGCTGGGATTTTCGACGGTCACGCGAGTCACCGCATCTTCGCTATTGCCGATGCGTTCGCTGCGGCTCGATACATTCAGCCTTACTTTTGGCAACTGAGCGAGTGAAGTGTAGTCCGCATAGGACGCGGTTGGAGTCACATACCAGTTCGATTTTGCCCAGTCGAGCGTTTCCGGTTTCGTCGAGAGCCAATAAAAGTTCGACCCGACCAGCTGGCCGCTGCCATCGGTGATACGGAGATCCAGAAAGTACGTCGGCGACAGTCCCTCGATCCGCGGCAGCTCAAACACTTTCGCCGTGCTGTCAGCGGCCGCATCGAGCGCAGTGTCCTTGGAAAACTTCTGCGTTCCATCCAGATTGAACACCCGCGCCCCGAGCTTCAGCCCCTTGGCGTCCACATATTGGCTGCTCACCAGCCACACCGAGTGATCGTCGTATCCATAGACCGGGTCGAGTGTCTGCAGCGCTTTCTTCGCGCCGAAATATCCGCCGCCCGGCCGCAAATAGTAGTCGTACAGATGCCAGATCATCGAAGGCCACGCGTTATTCAGCATCCACTGGATCACGCCCGTCGAACTGTATTTGTTGCGGCTGTAGGCCTCATACATGGCGCGCACGCCTTCGTAGGTCATGAGCTGCGACTTGTAGGTGAAGTCTTCCGCGCTGCCAGCTTTTCCGTAGCGCGCATTCAGCGCATCGGTGAACACCTGTATGGTCTTGAAGGAACCGCCGCCCGCGTGGAAATTCCAGTACTCATCCACTGGCCAGAGATGATCTTTGGGAACCATGCGCTCGACGCTCTCGATCGGCGGAACCGCCGGTCCCATGCTGGTTTCGCCGTTGAAACCGTAGGCGCCGCCACATCCGCCGGGGTTGCAGCGATTCTCCTCCGTCTGCAGATATGGATCCGCCGTCCAGTACGAAGGCGCCACGTATTCATAAGGCCCGCTCATCCTCACGCCGCTTCCGCCTGTCACTGTGGTCGGCTTCGCCGTGGCGGAAGAGACCACCGGATTCGGCCACAGCAGGTCAGATTCAATCTTCAGATACATCTCTTCCACGTCCGGCGGCGGAGGATTGTCGCTGCCATTCAGCCACATCACCAGGCTCGGATGGCGCCTCAGCCGGTACATCTGGTCGCGCAACGAGGATTTGGCGATCTCGAAGTCCTCATCTTCCCAGCTTCCCCAGTGCTCCCAGAAATCGCAGCAGCACCATCCCGCCATCACCAGCATCCCCTGCTGATCGGCCATCTCAAAGAACTCTTCCGACTCGATCTGCCCTTCCAGCCGGATCGTGTTCAGGCCCATGTCCCGCACGTAGCGAAATTGGTCGGCAAGCCGCTGCGAGTTTTCCCGTAGCATCATGTCCATCGCCCAGCCGCCGCCGCGAATCAGGATGTTCTTGCCATTGACCTTGAACAGGCGTTTTAGGCGATCCGGCGCCTGCTCGGCGACTTCGGATGTGATTTCGCGAATTCCAAACTGCGTGTGCGCCTCATCCGAAACCTCGCCCCCGATCTCAAACCACAGTTCGAGATCGTAGACGTCCGGCGTTCCCATCTGTGCCGGCCACCACAGATGCGGATGGCTGAGATTCAACTGCGGATATCGCTCGGGCGAGAACATAACATCCCGAGACTCTCCCGCAGCCAGTTCAACCGTTTGCGCGAACTCGATCTTCTCGATGCGACCCTTAAGCGTCCCCTTCACCGCATGATCCGTTGCATTCTTCAGAAGCGCGGCTACCGTGAGATGTGCCGCGTCATTCGCCGGCGAATCCACCCTAGACATCACCGCCGGATACCGCACCGCGACCGGTCCGCTCGACGTGAGGTAAACTTCCCGCCAGAGGCCCATGTTCTTGTCGGGCGGCGCGGGATTCCAATCCACGAAAGTGATTGCCAGACTGGTCTCGGTTGGCGCCCATACCTGCACCGCGAGCACATTCGTTCCGGGCTTGACGGCGGAAGTAACGTTGAACTCGCAGGTCCGCCACGCGCCGGCGACTTTGTTCGAGTTGGCGATCTGCTTTCCGTTGAGAAAAATATTTGCGCGGTAGTTGATGCCGCGGAAGTTCAGCCACACGGTTTTCCCGGCGTACACAGCGGGCAGCGTGAACTCCTTGCGGTACCACCACGAAACTGCGTAGGGACTGTCCGGCGGCATCGGAATATTCGAAAAATTGAAGCCGACAGGATAGCTGACTCCCGGGTACTGCCGCAGATTCATGGCGTAAAAAGGATCCGGCAGCAAACCGCTCTTCACTTGCGCGGCCACCACCGTCGTCGGAACATCCGCCTGGATCCAGTCGGTCGTCTTAAATGACGTGCCGGAGATCGCTTCGCCCGTTGCCATTACTTTCGCGGAAGACTGCAGTGCCCACCCTTCGCGCAAAGGAAGCGTCGAGGCAGGGGCCGGCTGGAAGCTTGGCTGGGCGGTTGCTACCGCGAGCGAGAAGAACGGGATCAAGAGCCGGAATATCTTCATGCCAGTGTCCTCGATGAAAAAAGATAAAAAATGGAAAACTTGGCGTCCGGTTCTGCCGGTGCCGTCCTAGTTCATAACACCTTTATTAATTCGATTCAATAGCCCATTTCTGCAGGGTACTCGTGAGTTTCTCAGATGGCGACGTGATCGCTCTGCCGGCACTCCAGCTCTTCTTCGATGGCTAGTCTATAATCATAAATTCCAGTTTCCAGCGTGGAGTAATCTAACGCAGTTATCTGACACGGAGTTATCCGACTATGATTCGACAGCTTCAAAATGCAGGACCAACCCTGAAGATCATTCTGGGCGCCCTGCTTGTCATTATCTGCGCCTCGATGGCGATCACGCTGATTCCTGGCGGCATCGGCTCCAGCTTCGGCATCGGCGCGCCTCCGGCGGGCGTTCTGGCCACCATTGGCGACCAGCAAGTGACCGTGCCCGAGGTGCAGCGTGAAGCCAGGGCCATGATCCGGCAGCAGTTTCCCAAAGGCGGAGCGCAGGCCAGCATGCTGCTGCCCTATTTTGCCAGTCAGGCTGCCGAGCAACTCATCAATGAGAAGGCGCTGATTGCCGAGGCGCACCGCCTGGGCCTGCGCGTCAGCGACGACGAACTTCGCGAAGAGCTCCAGCACGGGCAGCTTGGCTCCATGCTCTTTCCCGACGGCAAGTTCGTGGGGCAGGAGGAGTACGAAAACTTTGTCCAGCGCAACGACCTGACGGTTCCTCAGTTTGAAGGGCTGGAGAAGGACTTTATTCTTGTCCGCAAATTGCGCGCCCTGGTTTCAAGCAGCGCCTTCGTGGGGGACGCCGAGGTTCGCGATGAATTCGACCACCGCAACACCAAGGTGAAGTTCGAATATGCCGTGATCACGCAGGCCGACATCCTGAAGGGATTGCACCCCACCGGCGAGGAACTCAAGGCTTTTTACGAACGCAACAAGGCGAGCTTCAACAACTCCATCCCGGAGAAGCGGCAGATTAAGTATGTCGTCGTGGATAGCGCGAAAACGGCGGCTGCGACGACGATCCACGATCAGGACCTGCAGGCCTACTACGATCAGCACCGCGACGAGTACCGATTTCCTGAGAAGGCAAAGGTCAGCCAGATCCAGTTCAAATTGCCCCTCGGCCCTGGTGGAAAAGTCGACGAAAAGGGTGTGCAGGAGGTTCGGAAGAGAGCCGAGGACGTCCTGAAGGAGGTCAGGGCGGGCGGGGACTTCGCCAAGCTAGCACAAAAATACTCCGACGATACGACCGCGAATAACGGCGGCGAAATTGGCTGGATCGGTCGCGGCCAGGCCGCAGCTGAATTTGAGAAGGTCGCGTTTTCTCTGCCAAAAGGACAAACCAGCGACCTTGTTCGGACCAGCATTGCCTTCCATATCATCCGCGTCGACGATAAACAAGAGGCTCACGTCAAGATGCTCGCCGAGGTGAAGAGCGAGATCGAAGAGAAGGTGAAGCAGCAGAAAACGGCGCGCGCCACCGAAGCGGCGGCGAATGCCCTGCTCAGCCAGGCGCGCACTGACGGATTCGACAAGGCAGCCGCCGCCAAAGGTCAGACGGTAGTCACCACCGAATTCTTCAGCCGAACCGATAACTTGCCCGGGCTGGCGGCGAATCCACAGTTTATGGATGCCGTCTTCAACGAAACCGAGAAGGCCCCACCCGATGTGGTGCAGGTTCCGCAAGGCTACGTGGTTTTCCAACTGCTCGCTATAAAGCCCCCCGCTACGCCCACGTTCGAAGAGGCTCGTTCGAAGGTCGCGAGTGAGTTCGAGAGCGAGCGCGGCGCCTTTCTGCTGCAACAGAAGACGCAGGAACTTTCCGATCGCGCCAAGGCGGCGCACGATTTGAAGAAAGCTGCCAAAGATCTGGGTGCGACGGTGAAGACCAGCGACTTGATTCTGCCCGATGGGCAGGTTCCCGACATCGGTTCCATGGCCAGCGCGAGTGCGATCTTCTCACTGAAGCCCGGCGAAATTAGCGGGCCGATCACCGCCGGCGGCAATGGCGTGGTCGCTCAACTTCTCGAAAAGCAGGCACCGGCGGATCAGGAGTTCACCGAGAAGAAGGACGGGATTCGCCAGTCGCTCCTCGAAGCCAAACAGAACGATTTGTTCGGGCTGTTCGTTACGAACCTGCGCAAGGACATGGAAAAGTCCCACCGGCTCAAGGTCAATCAGGAAGAGATGAAAAACCTGACGCGGCAAGGTGGACAAGAGGGTTCGTAGCGGGAATTCTGATTTCCCGTAGAGACGCGGCTTGCCGCGTCTCCTGCCGAAGAGTGAGACGGGGCAAGCCCCGTCTCTACATTAACTGAGAACTGATTTTGCATGCCATTCCCGCGCGCCAGCGGAATTCTGCTTCATCCCACCTCGCTACCTTCGCGCGGCGGGATCGGCGACTTTGGTCCGTCGGCGTACGCGTTCGCGGATTTTCTTGCGTCCGCGCGGCATGGTCTGTGGCAGGTGTTGCCTCTCGGCCCACTCGGTGACGGGAACTCGCCCTATTCCTCCACTTCGGCCTTTGCCGGGAATCCGCTGCTGATCAGCCTGGAGCGGCTCGCCGATCGCGGCTGGATTGACCGCGCTCAGGTCGACGCTCTAGCCGGCGTTGCCGGGCCCGTGGATTACCCGTCGGTTTTCCACCAGAAACTGCCTCTGCTGTTTGAAGCGGCGCACAACTTTGTGCATTCCGCCGCACCGAACGCGCGCTCCCGCTACGAGAGCTTCTGCCGGCAAAACCAATGGTGGCTCGATGACTTCGTTCTCTTCGATGGATTGCGCGCGCGTTTCAAGCTGGAAAACTGGAACCGCTGGCCGCGCGAACTGACTCATCGCGATCCGGTAGCGATCGAGAAGGCGCACGCGGAAATGCTCGAGGAGCTCGATGTCCGCCGCGTCTTGCAGTTTTTCTTCTTCGACCAGTGGCAGGCGCTTCGGGCTTATTGCGCGCAACATTCGATTCGCGTCGTGGGCGACGTCGCGATCTTCGTAGATTTCGACAGCGCCGATGTCTGGACCCACCCCGATCTGTTTCGCCTTAGCCCCGAACTCGATCCCGAAGTCGTCGCCGGCGTGCCGCCGGATTTTTTCAGCAAAGACGGCCAGCGCTGGGGCAATCCTCTGTATCGCTGGGACGTGATGAAAGAGCAGGGATATTCGTGGTGGATCGACCGGATGCGCTGGCTCACGCACAATTTTGACTACATCCGCCTCGATCATTTCCGAGGGTTTTCGCAGTTTTGGGAGATCCCGGCGAGCGAACCAACCGCGATTCATGGTCGCTGGGTCGATGGTCCGAAAGATGATTTATTCCTGAAGCTGCGCGAGGCACTGGGCGGGCTCCCATTTTTCGCCGAGGATCTCGGATACATCACGCCCGACGTGCACGCCCTCCGCGAACGCCTCAAAATTCCCGGCATGGCCGTGCTGCAATTTGGTTTTGGCAATGTTGGCGCGCACACTCATCTGCCGCACACTTTCACAACCGAGAAGGTGGTTTACACCGGCACGCACGACAACGACACCTCGCTCGGCTGGTGGGAATCGGGCGCAACGGAATATGAACGCCAACAAGCGCACGCGTACCTGGGCCGATGTGATGACGGCATCAACTGGGCGATGATTCGCGCCGCCTCCGATTCCGTCGCCAGCCTTTGCGTGGTGCCACTGCAGGATGCGCTGGGCCTGGGAAGCGATGCGCGCATGAATGTGCCCAGTCGCGGAGGAGGGAACTGGCGCTGGCGTTTTGCCGCCGAGTTGCTGCGCCCGGAGTTGGCAAAAAAACTTGCCACGCTCGCCGAAGTCTCCGACCGGCTTCCGCAGCCGTTACCCGCGACCGCTAGTGAAGAGTGGGCGGCCTGAGGAGTGTATTCTCGCTTGCGAAGCAAATTGAAAAAACTTTGTCTTGGTCTTGATTCGCCTGGGCGAAGGTCCGGGACTCGGATAGATCGTTCGGCTGCTGCTCGGCACGCCGTGCCACATTCTGTTCAACGTGATCGCCGGCGCCCCGATTTCCACGGCCACCGATCATGCCGGCCGCTGGCCTCAGCGGCTGACGCCGCTCTTGTTCAGCGGCCCTTCCGGCACGACGGAAGGCATGCCCTTCCCGGAACTATTTATGACAGACCCGTCCTACTCTGAAATCACCATCTTCCCGGGCGCCGTTCCGGTGGAAAAAGGCGAGCCCGTGATGACCGTCGGAGCGCCGGTCGATGGATTATAGGTATAAGCCTCGATACCGTTCGCCGTAGAACTCCCGATATAGAAATGGTTGCCGTTGGGATCGATCAGCGCGAACAGCCCGCCCGCAGCCAGGCTGAACGGCGAGCTCGTTACTGCCACCAGTTGTCCGTTCGTGGGTGTGATCGCGAAACACCAGATGGAGGCTGTCGATCCCGGAGTCGACGTGTAAACAAACCGGCCGCTGGGATCGATGGTGAGCGCGGTGGGACCGATGCCGGTTGTGGAGGTAAACGGCGAGCCGAGTATCGGGCTCAGTGCGCCGGTGACAGGGTCGATGTTGAACCCGGAAATGTTGCCGATGGTGGGCACGGAAGAGTTGCTTGCCGAAGGGTTCGCAACATAGAGGAACCGTCCGCTGCCATCCACCGCCAGGCCGTAGGCTCCCGCTCCTGAAAAGACCGGAGACCCGGGCACCTGCTTGAGTACGCCGTTCGAGAATGAGAAAGCGGTGACCATACCGATGAGGGGATTCGTCACGTACACCGACTGGCCGGAAGGCGTGATCAAAATCTCGGTTGGATCCGCATTCGCGAAGAAAGGCGAGCCTGGGACCTCCGACAAGGCGCCGCTAGCGGGATCGATGGAGAAAACGGAAACGTCGTTAGAAAAATTATTCGTGACTAACAGGTACTTGCCTGTGGGGTCGATGACCGCCGCATCCGGACCGGAACCGGCAGGAGCCGGAGTGCCATTGAACGTCAAAGTCCCATCGCTGGCGACGTTGAAAATCGAGATCGTGTTGGCGCGGGAATTGACCGCGTAGAGAAACTTCTTCGACGGGAGCAACGCCAGGCCGTTGGGCGAAGTTCCCTCCACTTGCGGGGTCTGCGCTCCCGCGGTGATGACGCCGGTGGAGCCGTTGATGTGCAGCAGAAGCACGTTGCCCGTCGCGGGCAGAGTTACGTAGGCATAATGGTCCGGAACCGCCGTGCCGCGGTAACTGCTGCAGGAAAGGGAAAGTCCTGCCAGGACAACGACGACGGCTACAATAATTCGGGGAAAACAACTTTGATCTGCCAGTGCGGCACGCGCCGCCCTTAGAAAGCTCATTTGCGAACCTACTCCTCAATATCCAAGGTGAGAACGAAAAGGTCGTGTTCACTATCGTGCACGAGAAGGCGGGAATAACGCAACTGCGCGCCGCGCCCGGCGCGACGCAACCTTTGAAACTGGAACCCCTCGGGTTGGATGCGCGGGCGGGGCCGCGAGGCTGCGCAGGGTCTCCCCAACTGCGCGCGTCGAAAGGCCCGCGATGCTTCACGGCGGGATGTGTTCTAATCGTTAGTGTTCAAAGTTGTGTTGCAAGCAAAGACGACGTCGTGATCGACATCCACTGCCATATTCTGCCCGAGGTCGACGACGGCCCCAAGTCCTGGGATGTAGCCGTCGAAATGTGCCGCATGGCGGCGGCGGACGGTATTACCCACTCCGTCGCCACCCCGCACGCCAACGATCGCTACGTCTACGACCGCGGATACCTCTCGGGGCTACTCGGCGAGCTACGAGAGAAGGTTGGTCCCGCGCCGCAATTGAGCCTGGGCTGCGATTTTCATCTTTCGTTCGAGAATCTGGAACGCGTTCTCGCGCAGCCGCACACCTACACGATTGGCGAAACCAACTATCTGCTGATTGAACTCAGCAACTTCAGTGTCCCGGCCCGGCTTTCCGAGTGTTTCACCCGCCTGGGAGATCGCGGGCTTACGCCAATCCTGACCCATCCCGAACGGAACCCGATTCTGCAGCAAACGCCGCAGCGCATCCTGGAGTGGGCGGAGCAGGGCTGTCTGATCCAGGTCACGGCCTCGGCGCTGACGGGGCTCTGGGGAGAACGGCCCGAAATCGTGGTCCGCTGGCTACTCGACCGTTCTGCCGTCCACATCCTCGCCTCGGATGCTCACGACACCAAGCGCCGTATCCCGAATCTTTCCGCGGCTCGCGCGGTAGCGGAAAAGATCGTGGGCGCCGAGTATGCCGAAGCGCTGGTCGAGGGCAACCCGGGCGCGATCGTTACAGGACAACCGATCCCATACTGCCCACGGCCGGTGCTGGATTAGCGAGCATTGCATTGGAACTGGTCTCACAAATTCTCCTCGCCTGCGCCCAGCCGGCAGGCTTGCACCGCATCCTCCAGCGCACGCGCCAATTCGTCGCCCAGCGACTTTAATTCTTCCGGCCGCATCCGCTTCTGCACGGCCTCGAACAGTTGTTGCTCTTCCTTGCGGATGTGTGAGGAGAGCAACTTCACGAACGTTTCCAGTTCGCCTTGAGTCGCAGTGCCCCGCCCGGCGTGGGCAAAGTACTCCCGCAATCGCTGGTGTTCGCCGCTGAGGTCTTCCACGAGCGCGGCGAGTTCCGGAAAACGCAGCGCGGCGGGAAACAAAACCTTTTCTTCCGCTGCGAAATGGAATCGAAGTTCGTTCGCATAATGCTGGCGCGCTTCCAGTTGCCACACACCCAGATCCACGGCGCCGGTTTGCAACGCCCGCTCCAGTCGCACACAGAGCGCCAGCGCGTGCTGGTGTTGCCGCGAAAGCGGGATCAGACTCGGGTCGCGCAGCATGGGCCTATTATCGTCTATTGCTTTGCTTTACCGCCCATTTGGAGGACTCTAATTGGGCGAGGAGCTATCCACTGCGGATTCTCCCCAGTACGCCCAATTGATCACAGACCGCCTTTGCTAAATCCGCCCGCCTGTTGAACAATGAATAGTGTTCCCTGGCTCGCAGCGGCCGGTTGCGATTCCGCCGGCGCGCCAGAGAAAACGCAAGGAGCCTTCATGCCCGCAACTGGAGAACTTATCCGCCTCATGAATTACATCGACGACATCGCCACCACCCTGCGCCGCATCAGCGCCAGCATCCCGGCCATGACCAACGAGGAGTGCGCCCGCCTTGGCGAATATATCCGCAAGTCCGAACCAAGCTATGAGAGCGTGGTTCAGCACCTCGAGCAGGCGGGCAAAGAGTGACTGAAGTCCGCACGGTTGCCGTGATCGGCGCCGGCATCATGGGCCGGGGCATCGCGCATGCTGCCGCTCTCGGCGGCTATCGCACCATTCTCGAAGACCTTCTTCCGAATGCGTTGCGCAAGGCTGAGACGGAAATCCGCGCCAATCTCGACAAAGCTGTTGAACTCGGAAGGGTCGATGCCGCCGACGCCGACGCAGCTTTTTCCCGGCTGGAGTATGCCGGCTCGATCGATCAAGCCGCGCGCGAGGCCGATCTCGTCATCGAGGCCGTTCCCGAGGAAATGGAGTCGAAGATCGAAATCTTCACCATGCTCGACAAGATCTGTCGTCCCACCACGATTCTCGCCTCGAACACTTCCTCGCTCAGCGTCACCGAGATCGCCAGCGTTACCTATCGCGCGAAAAAGTGCGTCGGCATGCACTTCTTCAATCCCGTGCACAAGATGAAGCTGCTCGAAATCGTGCGCGCGCTAGAAACCGATGACGACACGCTGGCCGCCGTCGTCGAAGTTGGCAAGCGCATGCGCAAGGAAGTTGTAGTGATCAAAGAGGCGCCCGGCTTCATCACCAGCCGCATCAACGCCATGATTGGCAATGAAGCTTTCTACATGCTCCAGGAAGGCATCGCCAGCGCCGAAGACATCGACAAGGCGCTCAAGCTCGGCCTGAATCATCCCATGGGACCGTTCGAACTCGTGGATCTGGTCGGCCTCGACACCCGCCTCCACATCCTCGAATACCTGCACAAAACCCTGGGCGAAAAATTCCGCCCATGCCCGCTGCTGGCGCAATATGTGAAAGCCGGAAGGCTCGGCCGCAAGTCGGGGCGGGGCGTGTTTGAGTACCCAGAGGTGGCGAAAAACTAGGCCGCATCGAAGTCCACCCGCGCTAATGGCGACTAGATTCGTTTTAACAAAGTACATAAATGGAATTGAATCTGTTATTTAGAAGATATTGACTACATATGATGAGTCGAATATACTCATCTTATGGCTAAACGACTGCAGGTAATCGTACAGGATCCTGACTATCAGGAAATCCAGCTTATGGCGCGGTCGCGTCACATGTCCATCGCGGAATGGGTCCGGCAGGCACTCGAGATGGCGCGGCGCCGCGAGCCTCTCGGTGGCATCGGCAAGAAACTCGAAGTCATCCGCGCCGCTGCGCGACACGAATATCCCGTGAGTGACATCGGCGGCATGTTGGCGGAGATTGAAAAAGGATATCTCACGGACGCGCAACAGTGATTCTCGTCGACTCCAACATTCCGATGTATTTGGTCGGCGCATCCCATCCTCAGAAGAGCGATACTCTACGTTTACTCGAAAAGGTTGTCAGCGAGCGCCAGCGTCTGGTTACGGACGCCGAAGTGCTGCAGGAGATATTGCATCGCTACGTCGCCATCAACCGCCGCGACGCCATCCAGCCAGCCTTCGATGCGTTGCTCGGCATCGTCGATCAGGTGCTGACTATTGATCTGGCAATTGCCGAACGTGCGAAGCAAATTGTCTTAGGATATCGTCAGCTGTCGGCACGTGGTGCCCTTCATCTCGCTGTCATGGAACACCATGGGATCGAGCGCATCTTGACCTTTGATTCTGGGTTTGACGTGTTCCCAGGCATTGCGCGCCTGTCATAAATGGCAAGGGCTGCCGATTCGTTACCGAACCCGCAGCCCAGCCGCAGCAACGCTTCCGTTAATCGTCGAACACCGGCAACCTGAGACGAGCTACTGATTGATGTCCTGCTTCGCCTCCAGCCGCTTCACCAAGCCTTCCACATAGCTCTTCTGGTCGTCGGGAGATCCTGCCATCGCCAGCTTCATTTCCTTCACCGCATCGTCGAACTTGCTCTGCGCGCTATACATCCGAGCCAGTCCAGCATGCACGACCCACTGATCGGGATGTTTCTTGGCATTTTCGCGGAAGACCGCGTACGCTTCCTCGTTGCGCTTTTCACCCAGCAACTGTCGAGCATATTGATGGAGTTCTTGCGGGCCGGCAAGTCCCAAGGCCTTCTTTTCTGCGCTTGCCGCCTCGTCCTTGCGACTGAGCGCCGCCAGGACTTTCGACTTCGTCATCTCATTGTCATAGCGGTCTTCATTGTCGATGGATTTGTTGGCATACGTAAGAGCGTCATCGAGGCTGACCTTTTCCGCGAGCAGGTAATTGGCCGCGTTGTCCCAGCTCATCCACGTATATTGGGAAAGGTTACGAAGCTGTTTCTTCAGGCTGGCCTGCACCACATCGTGCACATCGACCGAGACCTTAAACGGAACCGCGATCTTTTCCCACTCCAGTTCGACCACCGCTGAATCCTTCTGCAGGTCGTCGAAGTCGTAGGTCAGCGCGTTGTGCATGTCCGCGGCCTTGGGTTTCACCGTCACGCGCAGCGCATCTTCTTTTTCCTCGTAGCTGAAGGATCCCCAGGAAGTCGAGTTCTTCGAAAAAATAATCGTCCACTCGTCGGCGTTCGGGATCATGTGCAGCCCGTAAGTCCCCTTGTCGAGCGGCTTGCCTTCGATCTGGACCGGATCGCTGAAGGTGATCGTCGTGTTGATATTCGCTCCCGCACGCCACACCTTGCCGTAGGGAACGAGGGCATCCCAAACCTTGCGATCATTTACCAGCGGCCGGTGATAGTTGATCGTAATGTCGGTGATGCCGATGCGTTGTGAAACCTGCGCCCGCTGGCTTTGCAGAGGCAGATCGAGTACGAACGATTGCGCCGAACTCATGCCCGGCATGGCTGCCATCAGCAGGCAGAACTGGACTCCTCGTAAAGCTGCACGAAACATGGGAATGCCTCCTTCTAATGCGTCCATCGCAGATTTTGCTGTAACGGGCCACGGATCGCGGCCCGCCCCTGGTCGGCATCTTAGACGTGCCCCAAGCCCGGCGGTGAGCAGGGGTACGGAGTTTAAATCGAGGCCCCTTTCGCGTTTCCCCCCTCGCTGCTAACCCGGCAGTCGTTTCCAGCGTCTAAGCAAGAAGGTTGGGGCACGCTTTTTTCGGGAACCGCGCCTCACCCGATCCCGTACTACATGACAGAGTGCAGGGTGCGGGCTTCGCCTTCGACAAAAGGCTGCCTGCCCGGAATTAATCATGCGGATGCTCATCGAAATCGTTCGCCAGTCGCTGGCTACCCTTTGGGCCCACAAGCTGCGCTCGTTTCTTACCATGTTTGGCATTGCCTGGGGCGTCGGATCGCTGCTCCTGCTGGTTGGCTTGGGCGAGGGCTTCCGCAGCGGGCAGGCGAAGCAACTGAAGAATCTCGGGCAGGACATTATGTTCACCTTCCCGGGCCGCATTCCCGCGGTTGAAGGCAGCACGCAGTCCGGCCGCACTTACCATTTCACTTATGAGGACTACCTCGCCATCCGCCGCGAGGCCCGCTCGCTCAAGTATGTTTCGCCCGTGCTTAACCGCGAGGACATTCGCGCCGTCAGCGATTATGGTTCCGCCAACGGCCAGGTCTTCGGCATTGCGCCCGAGTACAGCCAGATCCGCAATATCCCCGTCGGCCCCGGCCGCTGGTTCAACGATGGGGACAATACCGAAGCGCGCCGCGTGGCCGTCGTCGGCTGGGAGCTTCTGAAGAACATATTTCCCGGACGCCCGGCCGTGGGCTCGCCTGTCCTGCTCAATGGCGTCCGCTTCGAAATCATCGGTGTGCTCAGCAAAGTTGGGCAGGACGGCAACAACGGCACCAACGCGCGCATCTTCATTCCCATTGAGACCATGCGCAACCTGTTCCGGCTGAAAGAGCAGAACAGCGAAGATGCCATCTCGTTCCTGAACTACCGTCCGCTCACGCCCGCCGGGAACCTGGTGGCGAAACAGGAAGTGCACGACATTCTTGCCCGCCGTCACGGTTTCGATCCCAAGCTTACGGAATCATTCGAAGACTGGGACACCATCGAGGACAACCAGCGCGTCGCCAAGATTTTCGATGGCATGGACTATTTCCTCGGCGTGGTCGGTGTGATCACGCTCGCCCTCGGCGCCATCGGCATCATCAACATCATGCTCGTCTCCGTCAGCGAACGCACCCGCGAGATCGGGCTGCGCAAGGCGCTTGGCGCCACTCATCGCGCGATCCTGACCCAGTTCTTTGTGGAAGGCGCGTTCCTGACCGCTCTTAGCGGAGGAATCGGGCTGGCCATCACCACCGCATTGGTCACGGTTCTCGCCGCCTTGCCCGCTCCTGAAGGATTCGACACGCCGCGCATTGTTCCGTTGTCAGCGGCCATCGCCATTCTCTCGCTCGCGTTTGCCGGCATCGTCGCGGGTCTTTATCCGGCGCGCCAGGCCGCCCTGCTGCAACCGGTCGAGGCCCTGCGCCAGGAGTAAGTTCTTCTGTAGAGACGGGGCTTGCCCCGTCTTTTTGGATTTGGGGGAGACGCGGCAAGCCGCGTCTCTACAGGAAATTAATTATGATTCTCGAACTCGCCCGCCAGGCCTACAACGCGCTCAAGCACAATCGCCGCCGCAGCATTCTCACCATGCTCGGCATGGCCTGGGGAATCGCGACGGTCGTGTTGCTACTTGCCTACGGTTCCGGTTTCGAGCGCGGCCTCTGGGTCGCGTTCCGCTCCTGGGGCACGAACCTGGTCTTCATCTTCCCCGGACGCACCTCGCTGCAAGCCGGCGGCACCAAGGCGGGCAGCGAAATCAAACTTACCGTCAACGATCTCGATTACCTTCAGGCCGAGGTGCCTCTGCTCAAGCGCGTCTCGCCCGAAGCTTTCAAGCAAAGCACTGTCGCTTATGGAACGCGCAGCGGCAGTTACGGGATCAGCGGAGTCTATCCGTATTATCAGCACATGCGCCGCATCGCCGTCGAAGACGGCACCTTCTTCACCGACCTCGACGAGAACACGCACAGCCGGGTCGCCATCCTCGGCGCCGACGTCAAGAAGAAGTTGTTCTCCGGACAGAACGCTCTCGGGGAAAAAGTGCGGGTTGACGGCATCTCCTACGAGGTGATCGGCGTGCTCAAACACGTCATCCAGAACGGCGACGACAACATGAACGGCAAAGTTTATATCCCGTTCAGCGCCATGAACGACCTCACCAATACCTATTACCTCAACGCCATCGCTATGGAGTACGAAGGCGACCACGCAAAAGTCGCCGAGGCCGTGCGCCGCTCCATGGCCTTTCACCATGAGTTCGATCCGAAGGACAAGCGCGCTGTGTTTGTCTTCGACGTTTTCGCCGATCTGCTCGACCTGCGCGTGATCACCACCGGCATCAAGATTCTGCTCGGGTTCATCGGCCTGCTCACGCTCGGCATCGGCGGCGTGGGCCTGATGAATATCATGCTGGTCTCCGTCACCCAGCGCACCCGCGAGATCGGCGTCGAGAAGGCTCTCGGCGCGCGCGGTTGGCACATTCTGGTCCAGTTCCTCGCTGAAGCCCTCGCCATCACCCTTGTTGGGGGGCTCGCCGGCGTGGTGCTCGCTTACATCGTCTCCTGGTCGGTCGGATCGCTCACTCTCTGGAGCGCCTTCGTGGAGAATGGCACCGAAGGCGATATCCATCTGACCATCGACTCGACCACGCTGCTGGCGTCCACCATGATCCTCGGATTCGTTGGCGTCATCAGCGGAATGCTGCCCGCCATCAAAGCCTCCCGCCTGGATCCTATCGAAGCCCTCCGCTACGAATGAAGTCAAACGAAGGTCAGAGGTGAGAGGTCAGATTGCAGCGGTAAGAACCTATAGTGAGAGCCCTTCTACCTCTGCAATCTGACCTCTAACCTCTGACCTTACTCTCTCACCGGATTGTTTCCCACGCCGGTTATGCTATATTTCTCCCCAAGCCTGTAATGGAGGATTCATGCGTCCACTTGGCGTCACTCTGGTCGGCTTTTATCAGATTCTGCGCGGTGTCTTCGGATTGCTGTTCGGAGTTTCCATCCTGTTCTTCGCTGGACTGGCCGCCAAACTCGCTTCTCTTGCCGCTGAGGCCAATATCGCCGGACGCTTTTTTGGCGGTTTTGGGCACCTGGCCAGCCTGGTGATTGTTTTGTTCGCGGCCCTTCATCTGATCGCCGGCTATGGAGTTCTGGGAGTACATAATTGGGGCCGTCTGCTCACAATGTTTCTTTCAGCGCTCGGCCTCGTTTTGCTACTGCCGGCCTGCTGCTCGTGCACGGAATTCCGGCGGCTCTCGGCAGTCATCAACGCCGTCGTGGTCATTTATCTCGCCCTGCCCCCGTCAAGCGCGCCTTTCACGAAAGCGCCACTCGCTCCGCATGGCAGCCTACCGCGTTGCCACCGCGATTCGTACGGTAGAAGGACGGGCGCCAAGCCTGCCCTCCAGCCTGAGTACAATGGATCCGTGTCAGACTCCAGAAACTCTGCGAAAGTTCTCGATCACCTGCAAGCTCTACGATCATCCGCTGCTCGCCTTTTCCGCGCGCGAGAACAACGGCGCTATCGAAATTCTGATCGATCTGAAGAACTCGACCGTCCCGGTTCACACCTACGTGCTCCCGATTCATCCACGCGACCTCGATCGTCCCCAGTTCACCTGGCATCTTCAGCGCCAGCTCTACGACGGCCTGCACGACTATTTCATCGAGATGTTTACCCGCACCCCGCAGGATCGCGCCGTACCCCGCAGCCCGATGCCTGCCGGAGAGGGAAGCCAGGGAAGCTAGCGCATTGTCCATCCGCGAACAAATCGAGCAGGAGATCCGAGAGCGCGGTCCCATCCCCTTTTCGCGCTACATGGAGATATGCCTCTACGATCCTTCCCATGGTTACTATTCCCGCAACGCCGAACAATTCGGTAAAGCCGGAGACTTCTATACCGCGAGCGACGTTCACGCCGTCTTCGGACGCCTGCTGGCGCGGCAGTTTGACCAGATATGGCAAGCGCTCGACCGCCCCCGGGAAATCGAAATCCTTGAACTCGGTCCCGGCCGCGGCCTGTTCGCCCGCGATGTGCTCGATTGGTCCAACAAGAAATTCCCCGACTTCTTCGCCGCCCTCACGTACACCTTGCAGGAGACGTTCGCCCGCGCTGCGAGCCAAACTGCAAGAAACACTGCGCGAGCATCTTGCGGCCGGCAAAGCCACAGTTCCGGAGGAACGATCCCTGTTCGTGTGGGGACGGGCGCCCTCGCCCGTCCAAGCCGAGCGTAGCTCGGCACCTGCCGAGCATTCATCGCACTCTCGCGCCGGAAGCTCCCCTCATCGTCTTCGCCAACGAATTCTTTGACGCCCTACCCGTCGAAATTCTCAGCACCCACGGCAAACTCCACATCGCGCTCGAAAACAATCGCCTGCGCGAAACCTGGCTCCCGCCGCTCGCCGAAGAACTGGAATTCCTCGACCGCTACGGCGTCCATCCCGAACCCGGCGAGCGCATCGAAGTGCCCATCCTCGCGCAGAATTGGATCCAGCAAATCGTGCACTCCATCGCACGCGGCTTGCTGCTGGTCATTGTCATTGACTACGGTTACACGCGCGACCAACAACTCGCGGGTCGCTACCGCGGCACGCTCATGGCGTATCGCCATCACTCCGCCAGCTCCGACCCCTACCAGGCCCCCGGCGAGCAAGACCTCACCGCCCACGTCAATTTCACCGCGCTAGCCGCTGCATGCGAGCAAGCCGGTATGCGGTCGAAAAACTCCTCACGCAATCGCAATTCCTGATGGGCATTGGCGAGAGAAATCAGTTTGCCGACGCCTTCGAAGACTGCCGCGTCCCGCAGGAACGCGCGAAAGTAGCCCTCCAGCTCAAACATCTGGTCACGCCCGTCGGCATGGGAGAGAATTTCCAGGTGCTGATCGCCAGTCGAGCGATAGACCGCAAGAAAGTGGCCGTCCTGAGCGGCCTGAGCTTCGGGAGCGGCTCTCAGCTCTCAGCTCTCAGCTCTCAGTAAATCGATGGCGTTGTCCTTGGTAGGGTCCGGTCGCTGAAAACTGACAACTGACAGCTGAGAGCTAAGGACGTGGGTGCCGGTGCACGAAAGAACCGGTACCAAAGATGTGCACAATTGTCGTTGCTATTTAACATTCCTGAAATATCTTTGCAGTAAACTACGAAAAGATGAGCTCGCCTCGCGTCTCTCGCTTTGCGTTGCCTTTGCAGGTCGCTGCCGTCTGTTACAGGCGGGTGAATTCGCATGCCGAGTTTCTGTTGGTGAATACCAACGGCGGCGGCAAGTGGACGTTTCCCAAGGGAGCCCCCGAACCTCGCCTCTCGCACAGCCAGGCCGCGGAACGCGAAGCCAAAGAAGAAGCGGGCGCGAGCGGCATCATCGAGCCCCGCCATTTCCATATCTACATTCATTCCAAAGGTGTCTTCTGGCAGGCGGGTGGCGTGCAGGAATACGTAGTCAAAGCTTTCTTGATGGACGTCCGCCAAACTCGCCGTCCCGAGGAAGACTTCCGCAATCCCACCTGGTTCGATGCAGAAAAAGCGCGCGGGATCCTGGCCAAAGGCCGCGAAGTCAAATACGCCCACGAACTCCAGACCGTGATCGACCGGGCGCTGGAGCACATCGGTGTAGCGCGTGCAGCTGCGGCTCGCTGGGCGCGTCCGCCGTCCGAGCGAAACAGCTGCAGCGGCAGTGTCCGTCGCCTATATCTCATTAGACGACATCCATGATCCAACTCTCCGGCGCCGGCAAGCGCTATGGGCACAAGCTCTTGTTCGAGAACGCCGACTGGCTGATTACGCCAGAATCCCGCATCGGTCTGGTCGGAGCGAACGGCACCGGCAAATCCACCGTCATGAAAATTCTTGCCGGGAGCGAATCGCTCGACTACGGCACCATCGCGCGGGCCAAAGGCATCTCCACCGGATACCTTCCGCAGGACGGCCTCACCCTGACCGGCCGCACGATTTTCGCCGAGTGCATGTCTGTGTTTGCCGAGCTCGATGCCATCGAAAAAGAAATGGAGTCGCTCACCCGCAGCATGTCTGAACTCGACCACGCGGGTCCCGAATACTCCAACGTCGCCGACCGTTACCAGAGGCTCGAACACGAATTTGTCGCCCGCGACGGCTACACGCTCGAAGCCCAGGTGGGCATGGTGCTAACCGGTCTCGGCTTCCACCGCGACGACTGGACGCGTCGGACCGAAGAATTCTCCGGCGGCTGGCAAATGCGCATTGCGCTCGCAAAACTTCTGCTCCAGCAGCCCAACCTGCTCCTGCTCGACGAGCCTACCAACCACCTCGATCTCGAAGCCCGCAACTGGCTTGAAGAGTACCTGACCGCCTATCCCTACGCTTTCGTCCTCATTTCGCACGACCGCTACTTCCTCGACATCACCGTCAAACGGATCGTGGAAATCTGGAACAAGCAGATGCACTTCTACGCCGGCAACTACGACCGGTACCTGGCCGCGAAAACCGTGCGCAAGGAGCAGCTCGAATCCGCCTACAAAACCCAGCACGACCGCATCGAGCAGCTCGAAGTCTTTATCAATCGATTTCGCTACACGGCGACCAAGGCCAAGCAGGTGCAGAGCCGCATTAAAGAGCTCGAAAAAATGGAGCGGATCGAAATTCCGGAAGAAGAGAAGACCGTCCACTTTTCCTTCCCGCAGCCCAAGGCGAGCGGGCGCATCGTCGCCGAATTCGCGAACGTGGCCAAGAGTTACGGCGAGCGCGGGATTGGTGAGCGCAAGGTTTTTGAGAGCGTGAATTTTATGATCGAGCGCGGCGAGCGCATCGCGCTGGTCGGAGTCAACGGAGCAGGGAAGTCCACTCTCATTAAACTGCTGGCCGGTCATGAGCCGCTGACCGCCGGCGAATACAAGCTCGGCCACAACGTCGAACCCGACTATTTCGCGCAGGATCAATATAAAGAACTCGATCCGGAAGCTCGCATCCTCGACGACCTCGGCGAACTCTCGCCCGCCTCCACGCAAACGCAGCTGCGCAGCCTGCTTGGCTGTTTTCTTTTCTCGGGCGACGATGTCTTTCAAGCGCATCGGCGTCCTCTCCGGCGGCGAGCGCAATCGCTACGCGCTGCTCAAAATGCTGCTGCACCCCGCCAACTTCCTGCTGCTCGATGAGCCCACCAACCATCTCGACCTGCGCGCCAAAGACGTCCTGCTCGAAGCCCTGATGAAGTACACCGGCACGGTCGTCTTCGTTTCCCACGACCGCTATTTCATCGACAAGCTGGCCACGCGGGTCTTCGAAATTGGCGAAGGCAAAGTGGAAATCTATCCGGGAAATTACGAAGACTATCTCTGGCGGAAGCAGGGAAGAGCCGCGGTTGCGGTAGAAATACCGAAGCCGTCCACTATCTCATCGCGCGTCTTCGTCTGTGCCCGTGAACGGAGACCGCGCGCCCGCCGCCGAGTCAGCCGAACCCAAAGGCAAGCGCCTGAATCCGATCAAGCGCCAGCAGATGGAAGACCGTTTGCACGAAATCGAAGAAGAGATTGCCCGCGCCGAAGCCGCGATTGCCCTGTGTGAAACCGACTCCAGAGCTTTGTAAGCGCAGAAGAAACGCAGCGCCAAACCCAGGAACTCGCCCGCCGGAAGAGCGATCTACAGAGCCTGATGAAGGAATGGGAAGAGCTGTCGGGACCGATTGCGGACTAGCGAGAATTTCGCAGACGACTAACGGTTGCGATCCTAGGGCGAGCACCCCATCGCTAATTCCACCTTCCGCGCCAACTCGCAAACCTGGTGCGAACTGAGGACCCGCAGGCGCTCGCGCGAAGGATCGAGCTCTGCTTTCCAGACCGGCGAAACATCTTCTGCCTTGGCCACGACACGCTCTCGCAGGCCCGTTTGCCCCGGTTCCAGTAGCAAGTGCGTGGGAATCTCGTCCTTGTGAACCGAGGTGCTCAGCGGTACAACGAGCACGGTGCTAGCGCGCGGATGATTGTTTCGCGCGTTGATGGAGACGATGACGACCGGGCGCTTTCCTTTTTCCGGAGGGTCGGTCGGCAGCTTTGTGAACCAGATTTCTCCCCGCTGTGGACTGGGCATGCAAGAGTTCCTCCTCACTAAGAGCGAGATGGCGTCCGGCAAATTCGCCCCAAGCTCGCTGCTCCTCGACTTCCTCCTCGCTCAGGCTGTCGTAGTAGGCGGTGACATTGGCTTCGAGCGACGCTCTCCGCTGTTCGGCCGTCTTTTCCAGAAGCAACTTGTCCAGGAATGCGGATTGGGAGCCCTTTCGCTCGCGTGCTTGCTGCTCCAGGTAAGCCAAACTCTCGGGCGAGAGAGTGAATGTACGCCGCCGCTTAATGCGTGGGTTAGCGTTTGCCATAGTACTTTGTATCATATCATAGGTATGATCATTATAGCGCATCCGGAGGGTGCTGAGGCCGCCGGCATTTGCCGAGCTGCGCTCGGCTTGGACGGGCGAGGGCGCCCGTCCCCACACACAATCTAGACGCGGCGAGCCGCGTCTCTACGGGAACGTTGTGTTGGGGCTTTGACTGAGAGCCGACAACTGACAACTAAGAGCTGCCTTACCCACCCTGCTTCAACTCCGTGAGCACCTGCCGCGCGATTTCCTTGAGCGTCTCGAACACGCCCACGCCTTGGAAGGCTACGGCCTCCAGCACCGGCTCGTTTTTCTTGCGCAGTTCTTTGGAGAGAGCGTCCACCGGCAGGATATTCGGCAGGTCGCGCTTGTTCAGTTGCAGCACGTAGGGAATCTTGTTGAAGTCGTAGCCGTGTTCTTTCAGGTTGGCCATCAGGTTGTCGAGGGCTTCGACGTTGGCGTCCATGCGCTCCTGCTGGGAATCGGCCACGAACACGATGCCGTCCACGCCGCGCAGAATCAGCTTGCGGCTGGCGTCATAAAAGACCTGGCCGGGAACCGTGTAGAGGTGAATGCGCGTCTTGAAGCCGCGCACCGTGCCCAGATCCAGCGGCAGGAAATCGAAGAACAGGGTTCGATCGGTCTCCGTGGCCAGCGAGATCATCTTACCCTTCTGCTGTTCGGCTGTTTTCTGGAAGATGAACTGCAGATTTGTCGTCTTGCCGCCCAACCCGGCGCCGTAGTAGACGATCTTGCAGTTGATCTCGCGTGCTGCGAAGTTGATGAAACTCAAGAGGTTTCCTCAGAAACTCCTGCGAAAGACTCTCGCAAACCACTCCCTCAACGCGCGAGCCTCTCGCTACAAATCCACCTGACTACAGTATCGGTTCCTGCTGGTTTTTATACCACAACGGGAGGCTATGGCGCAGGTTACCCACGTTACTAAAACACTACGGGCTCAAATGCTTAGCTGCTCCGCTCTCTATCGCGCCGTTGGCAGAGGATAATATCCGCGCTTTGCGTAGACCTTCACGTCCGGACGCCGCACCTGCACCTCGATCTCTCGGTAGCCTCCGACGCTCGACCTGGGCGAATAACCCAGAGTGTACTGGTTGCGTGCGTCTCCGATCGCCCGAGCGTAAGCCCGCTCGATCTCGGCTTGCGCCAACTCGCCGTACACCGTGCCTCCTCCAGTTGCGTTGACGTATCTCGGCAGAATGTCGCTGTAACCCATCGCCGCCCGCGTCTTCGGCAGGTGGATCCGCTGCAGCCTGTCGTACACCGGGATCGCCGCGCCTTCCACTCCCACAGCGTACACGGTGATGTTCTGCGTCAACAGCACTTTCAGGGTATCTTTGTAGCTGGCGATCGAGCCCTGCTCGCGTCCGTCGCTGATGACGAAGATGATCTTCCGCCGCGCCCGGTCGCGCTTCGAAAGATCGCGCGCCGCCAGCAGGATCGCGTCATTCATTACGCGTGCTACCTTCGGCGGGGTGCTCACCGGGTTTACGGGAGAGTCGATCGGGATCCCATTGATGATCGGTCCCTGCGGCCCGAGCGGCCCGCTCGTCACCGGAGGTCCATTATTTGCTCCGCTGAACCCTTTGACCTCGTTCAGAGTCGCCGTCAACTGCTTGCCCACGGTCGTGAAGTCTGCCACCCGGCCTACCGTGCTGCTATAGGTATAAATTCCAACTTCATCGAACTGGCTGAACGCTCCCTGCAACGCCGACAGCGTCTCCTGCACCTTCTTCAAACCTACGTCCGCCATGCCGGTATCGAAAATCACCGCCGCCGACAGGGCAAACGGATCGCTGGTGAAAAACTTCAACGTCTGCTTTTGCCCATTTTCCAGAACTACAAAATCCCTGGGAAGCAAGCCGCCGATCAGCCGGCCTTCGCGGTCTGTTACCGTGACCGGAACCGTCACCAGGTTTGTAGTCACCGTGATCGTGTAGAGATCCTGGCCGGTCTCCAGATCTTTCGGCACGCTGCCTGCGGGCACCGTCCTGACCGGAGGCATCGGCGGCGGGGCCGGCTTCTGATCCGTCGAATCCGGAGCGCTTCGGGGAAGCTCCTTCGACCCAGTGGTCACGCCGGATCCATCCGCCGGGGGCGCATCGGGCTTGGTCTCCTCATCCGCCCCGGGCCGCATGCTGGGCGGCGCTGGCGGTGGTATCGGACGCGTCGCCGACGGAGCGTCCGGGATGTCGTCAGGCTTCTGTTGCGCCGCCAGGGCGCCCGCCAGCAACAATGTCAGCCCCAGAATCAGTGCCGTGTTAATCTTCGTGGCCATCACCGGAATCCTCTATTATCTTTCTTGTTTACCCACGCTTGTTCAGCCGCGCACCGCTGGTCCCTGCGCTTTTCACTAATTCAGATGCCCAACCACGCCCCTTTGGTGCATCTAACCGTTACGGGCCCTTACAGGCCCTTTACAGGATAGACTAGCAAAGTCTCGGGATAAAAACGCTAATGCCTACACTACATTGCAAACCGTGCCTGGCCGCGGGCTTGTTCGCTCTGGCCATGTTCGTTCTGGTGACGCCCCTGTCGCTTCCCGCAGCCGCGCAGAATTCTCCGGCTCCGGCGGGCACCTCCAACGCCCAGTCGCAAGACCAGCCCGTCGAGACCCTCAAGGTCAACGTCGAAGTCGTCCAGTTGTTCTTCAACGTCAAAGACAAGCATGGCGCGCTGATTCCCAATCTCAACAAGGAAAACTTCGACCTGTTCGAGGACGGCCAGCCCCAGACTATCAAGTATTTTAAGGCCGAATCCGATCTCCCGCTGACCCTCGGCATCCTCATCGATTCCAGCGGCAGCCAGACGCGCGTCCTCGATATGGAAAAGGAAGTCGGAGGTTCGTTCCTCGAGAGCACGCTGCGCGCCAAAGACGAAGCCTTCGTCATCAGCTTCGACGTCGACATCAACCTCCTGCAGGATTTCACCAACTCCGTCAGCCGGCTCAGACATGCGCTCAACCAGGCCAGGATCAACACCGGCGGAGTCGGCTGTTCCGGCGGTCCGATTGGCCCGCAGGGCCCGATTCCATGCTCCGCCACCGGCCCACGCGGCACCGCGCTCTATGACGCCGTCTATCTCGCCTCGCACGACGAATTCGCCCACGAAGTCGGCCGCAAGGCGATGATCCTGCTCACCGACGGAGAAGACGAAGGCAGCCGCCTCAAGATCAAAGATGCCATCGAAGCCGCCCAGAAAGCCGATGCCATCTGCTACGTGCTGCTCATCGCCGACCGCGGTTTCTACGGCTTCGGCGGCTACTCCGGCGACTCCGAGATGAAAAAGCTCACCCAGGAAACCGGCGGCCGCGTGATCGAAGTCGGCAACAAGATCGAAAAACTCCGCCAGGCCTTCGACCAGATTTCCCAGGAACTCCGCAGCCAGTACAACGCTGGTTACGTGCCCACCAACACCACCCGCGACGGCTCTTTCCGTAAAGTCGAGATCAAGCCGAAGCAGGGGGACTACAAAATCCAGGCCCGCAGCGGTTACTACGCCACGCCGCGGCACGAAGACTAGAAGACTAAAGGTCAACCCAGCAATCTAAAGGTCGTGCGGGAGCGCGCGCGCGGATTACCCAACGCAGTGCAACAGCGCCGCTAGTGCCGGCATCCAATCTTTGCTACTGTGTAAGGGCACAACTTCGTCTGTTTTCCGATGCCGGCTACACCGGCGATTAATCACTCTAGGTGTAAAATTCGGATTCGAAGGAGAACATAATGACTCGTATTATCAGAATCCTTTGCGTTGCATTGCTGACGACCGTCGGCTTGGTGGGTTCGTCCCTCCCGGCACGGGCGGACGACAGAGACGACCGGCGCGTACGATGTGAACGACGCATTCACCAGGCAGAGGATAAGCTGCGTGACGCGGTGCAGCGCCACGGCGAAGACAGCAAACAGGCGCGCAAGCGCCGCGAACAACTCGAACAAGAGAGGCGCAATTGCCCCGACTACCACGACGCGGAGCACCACGACCACGATCACGATCAACACTAAGCGTCGTCGAACAATCTCCTAATGAAGCGGCCTACGCCGGTTAACCCGTGCGTGGGCCATTCAATTCCTGTCGCTTTAGGAATCGCATCGCGGAGCGTGCCGTCCATTAGCGCGCCTGCGAAAAATTCTCCACCGCGAACAGTTGCCCGCCCCGCTGCACCACGCCCACTCCAATCGAATCCATGTCCCGGTCCAGAATGTTCGCGCGATGTGGAGGCGATTTCATGAACTGCGCGTGAATGAACTCCGGCGAGGGCCCCTGAATTACGTTTTCCGACAGCGAACTGAAATGCGCGCCCGCCTGCTTGACTCGCGCCGACAGGCTCGGCTCACCTTCAAACCCGTGCTGCGCCGATCTGTGTTCGGCCATCACCTCGGCGTGACGCCGCGCCGCTCTCGCCAGGGTTTCATCCCACCGCAGCGAAGACAGCCCCTGTGCCCGCCGCGCCTGGTTCACCGAAGCGAACAGTTCCCGCTCCGCCCGCAGCACTGGTGTCTCCCCATACGCCGGCCAACAAAGCAAGATGCCCACCATTGCCATTGCCGCCAGCCGGGTTCCGATTCGCATAGTCATCTCTCCACAATGAATAGAACTTGGCTCGGCACGTCCCGGCAAGCTACTAACGTCGCAAAGTTGCTGCCAGCAACATGTCATATTACTCAGCCATTCCGAGAATTCAAATCCATAGGTCCTTCGCTTCGCTCAGGATGACATATCTTAAGTTGTTACTAGACGATTCGACGTTTCTCTTTCGGCCGATTCTTGACCGGGATCACGAACTTCAATCCCGACCAGACGTCGGTGACCGCGCAGACTTTCACATCCACCAGGCCAGCATCAAGCCCGCTCTGGCGAATCACATCTTCTGTGAGGTCGGTGGCGACGCCTGAACTTTTCTTCGGCCACGAGATCCACAGCATGCCCGCGGGCGCCAGCGCTTTTGCGGCCGGCCACAGTTCGAGTTCGAGCCCCGCGCGCGACTTGGCAAAGAGGAAAATGAAATCGAGATCTCTGCTGCTGTGTCCGCTGAAGGGTTGAATCCGGCATTTCCCGAGCGCGACGCGAAGCTCGGTCTTCACGTCGTCCGGCACATGCAACAGGGCAGCGCGAAAATCGTCCTTGATGCCCAACTTTTTCGCCAGCGGAGTTCCCGAATATCCAGGCATAGAGATGAGTGACAGATAGACGGTTGTATGGCGCGACGTTACTGCTTCGGAGCGTAGTATCCCTTGCGGGTGCGCACCTTCAGACCCTTATCCTGCGCCAGGATTTCGATCGTGCGGTAGCGTCCATCCGCGACAAAATTCGCCGGCTTGTAGGCCACCGCGTACTGGCTGCGCAACTCTTCCTGAATGGAGAGAAACGCATCCGACACGTCGCGCATCTGGAAGGGAAAAAACGCGCGGCCGCCCGTCGCTTCCGCGATGCGCTCCAGCACTTTGTCGCCCTTGCCCTTCATGCCGCTGATGTTGGTGCTGATGGTGTAGACGATCACTTCCGCGCGCGCCGCCATTTCGATGGCTTCTTCACGTGTCACGTGGCTCAGGTTGTCATCGCCGTCGCTCAGCAGAATGATGGCGCGGCGCACCGGTCCCGTCTGCTCCTGCTTCAACAGCTTGTCCCGGCACGCAAAGTAGAGCGCGTCGTACATCGCGGTGCCGCCGCCCGCCCGCAACATGCGCACGCCGGCCGAAAGATTCTCCGTATTATCGGTGAAATCCTGCGTAACCTCCGGCGTGGCGTCGAAGCCGACCACGAATGCCTTGTCATACCGCGGACGAATGATGGCGTTCAGAAACTCGATTGCCGCTTCCTGCTCGAACTTGAAGCGGTCGCGCACCGAGTTGCTCGCGTCCACCAGCAACCCCACCTGCAGGGGCAGATCGGTCTCGCTGCGGAAGCTGCGCAGTTCCGCGGGCTTTTGATCGTCGATCACTCTGAAGTCGTTGCTCTTCAGATCCTTGATGTAGCGGCCGTGCCGGTCGGTCACGGTGAACACCACGCGAACTTCGTTGACCGCATGTGCAGATCGTCGTGACCGACTCATCGGAATCAGACTTGGGTGGATTCTCCGGCTGCGCCGGAGCCTGCCCTGCCGGCGTCGGCGGGAGGAGCCGGATGCTGGTGTGGAGCCGGTGTGGAAGAAGTTGGCGCACCCGCGGCTGGTGCCGCCGGAGCCTGCGTCTTGCCGTCAGGCGGAGCGCTCGTTTTCGCGGGCGAATTCTGCGCCGCCGCCGGCGCGGACGCAGGCGGCGCCGTCTGGCCGATAAGCGAGCCAGCCAGTACATGAAAAGCAACCAGAAGCAGAAAAATGCGCGATTTCATCGGGACGATTTGATCAGAAACGATTTCTTCAATTATAGCCCGCGGCTCCGCACTCGGCAGGTCCGAACTAGAACTCCCGTAGAGACGGGGCTTGCCACGTCTCCGCTGCGGCGGCAGTGCTCACGCGAGGAGACGCGGCAAGCCGCTCTCTACCAGCGTACCGGCCAGGTTCCAGCCGCGGACCTTCTTGTCGAGCATTCTCCAGGCTATCGAGCAAATTCTCCAGTTCCTTCGGTAACGGCCGGGAGAACTTGAGCAACTCCTTCGTCCGCGGATGCGTCAACTCCAGCACCGCCGAATGCAGAAAATTTCGATCCAGCGTCAGCGTCGCGGGCATGCCTGCCGACCGCCGTTTGTTCGACTGCGACCGCAATTCGCCCGGCGCGCCATAGAGCGCGTCGCCCACCACCGGATGTCCGAGCGACGACATGTGCACGCGAATCTGGTGCGTGCGTCCCGTCTCGATCTTGAGTTCGACCAGCGCAAACTTGCCGTAAGGCGAATCGATCTTTCGTTGCACCACGTAATGCGTCACCGCCTCGCGGCCGCCGAAGCCTCGCGTCGTCATGCGTGTGCGCCGCTGCGAGTGGCGGCTGATGGCGCTTTGAATCGTGCCGCGATCCTGCTTCGGCCAGCCGTGGACCAGCGCGATGTAAGTCTTGTGCACCTCGCGCCCGCTGAACTGCTTCGCCAGGCGGCGGTGCGATTCGTCGTTCTTCGCCACCACCATCAGCCCGCTGGTCGCCCGATCCAGGCGATGCACGATCCCCGGACGCAGTTCGCCGCCGACCGCGGAAAGCGTTCCAAAGTGATGCAGCAGCGCATTGACCAGCGTTCCGCGGTTGCGCGCATCGTCGGTCGCTCCCGCTCCCGCATGCACCATCATGCCCGCGGGCTTGTTGACGATCGCCAGGTCGTCGTCCTCATAGACGATGTCGAGCGCAATCTCTTCCGCCATGGCGCGCAGCGGCGGAGCGTGCGGCGGCCCGGTGACCGTGATCTGCTCGTCGCCATTGCCCTTCAGCCGCAGCGACGCCTTCGCCGCGGCCTCGTTCACCAGCACCTCACCCTTCGCGATGAGTTGCTGCACGCGCGCCCGGCTGACCTCTGCGTGATTAACCTCGAAAGTTGCGTCGCGAGATATTGGTCCAGGCGCTGCCCTGCGTCGTTGGTCAGAGACGACGAAGAGTTATGGGGAATTCAGGCATTGGGGGAAGCGACGCAGAGCTAAACGCTGCTCTGCGCCGGCACTGGCTGTGCTGATCCACTCTTCAGCCACCAGATCAATCCACCACCGATGACCAGCAGAATCGAAATCAACTGCGTTCCCGTCATCAGGCCGCCGAAGACTTCGCCGCGTCCGGGATCGTCGCGCAGAAACTCGATGAAGTAGCGCTCGATTCCGTACAGGATCATGAAGCTGCCGAACACCTGCCCATCGAACTTCTTGCGCTTGAGCAGCCACATCAGCAGCAGGAAATTGCAAGAACTCGGCGGCGGCTTCGATCAGCTGTGTCGGTTCAATCCTGACGCCGAGCGGAGTTCCACTGACGGCATGCGCCAAAGGATTCGTGAAGACGACGCCCCAGAAGTGATTGGTCGGTTTGCCGTAACAGCAGCCTGCCGAGAAACATCCGAAGCGTCCGAGGACGTGGCCAAAGGCCAGCCCCGGAGCGAAGCCGTCGGTGGTGCGCAGCGCCGGCATGTGATGACGCCGCATGTACCACACCGCCATGAGCAGCGCGGCAATCAGTCCGCCGGAAAATACGCCTCCCGCCTGCAGCGTGTTGAGGCTGAAAATCTCCCGCCAGTTGTTCGCGTAAGTGCTCCAGTCGTTGATGACGTAAAGAATCTTCGCCCCGATAATTCCGGCGAGGACAACGAGAATGCCAAGATTCCAGGCATCGTCGCCATTGATGCCCTGCTTCTCCGAATTGCGCACGGTGATCCAAAGCCCGATCAGCACGCCCGAGGCGACCAGGACGCCGTAGGTGGGCAGGTAGAAACTGCCAATCTGAAAAAGTCTGGGGAACACGTTAGTTTAGATGCTCCGATTGCAGGTTGAGTTCCAAGGAGAGTCTAGCAGAGGAGAAAGGTCTCAGGTGTCAGGTCTCAGGAAAGGCAAAATCTGTGATGCAGTACGGGCATCCGCGTTCCCGGAATGCAGGACCGCGGAGATTAGCGATCCTAAGTCCAGTTCTCCTGAGACCTGACACCTGAGACCTGACACTAAAACAAGCCGACCCACTGGGCCGTGTGGTGGGCCGAGAATGAACCCGTCTCAGACGGTGGGAACCCGCCGCGACCCATTAGGCTTTTCCGCATGGCGGAACATAGCACACCGGATCTTTTTGCGAGTCGAGTCCCCGTTCATTCGGCATTGGTTCAAAAATCGGTTGCCACCATCACCAACCTCGCAGGTCGGCTTTCACCTTGGATGCTAGGAAACTGCGAAGAGATTCGCAAGAGGAAAATGCAAAATAGTTGGCAGAAAGTTTGCTAGGGAGTTGCTCGACGTGTGAACGAGGACGAGGGTTCTCACGATTGCCGGCGGCGATCCATGCTCTGGAGCGCGAATCGCTCGGGACAGAGGTATCGCGATTGCCGAAGATGAAGTCCCCAGGTCAGCGCTCCGATTCTCAGCCCGTGCGCCGCGTATCTTCCAAAACCTCATCCAGCGCGCTTGCCAGTTTGCTGGCCCGCTGCCGCGCTTCCGGCGAAGCCGTCTCCAGTCGCCGCTTCAGCAGATGATATTCATCCGCAATATTCAGCGCCGCCAGCACCGCCAGCCGCACCGAATCGACCGTTGCAGTCTGTTCGCGATACCGCGCGCATCTTGCCATCCACATACTCGGCAAGCTTCAGAATGTAGTCCGCATCCGAGCCCCGCAGGTTATAAACCTGGTCGAAGATCTCGACGCGCACGCTGCCACTGACGCCGGCGGCATTCGTGGCCGGCACGTCTTTCGCAACGCATCTTTGGTCAGGCCGCTTTGGCAACAGCTTTCGTCAGCCGCATCTTTTCGTCAGCCCATCGGTCGGAGGTTCTTTGCTCGCAGTGGCCATGTTACTCCTTGGCGGATTCACTTCCTGCCAGACGACTGCCGGGCGCATCTTTGCCGCAATCGTTCAGTTCGCCGCACCGTTCAGCTTGCCGCCTGCTCATGCGTCAGGCTGTCCATCTGGCTCAACATTTTTTCCACCCGGCCGCGAATGTCCTCGCGATCCTTGCGCAGTTGCACCAGTTCGCGGCGCATGGGTTCGTTTTCTTCCTCGCGTTCTTCAAGTTGCTCCCGCAGCCGCTTCGCGTCGCGCTCGGCGGTAGCCCGCGCTTCTTTGGCGGCCTTGTACAACTCAATGGTGCGATAAACTTTCTCTTCCAGCGCCTGAAAATCTTCAGCCGGAACCTCGCGCAGATACCTCTTCCACGGTTTTCACGGACATGGGCACCACTCGCTTTCGGGGAATGTTTCAGCGTTGAGGCGAAGTATAGCGCAGTTGGCTGTGGATTTTAGCGCTACTTTTGCCGCAACTCGTGCCCGTTCTGCCGGTAGAGACGCGGCTTGCCGCGTCTTCACCGATACGTTTCACCGTGACCGCAGCTTTTCCAGCCGTCGCGCCGCCTCGTCCAGTGTCTCAGGCTTTTTGCAGAAGGCGAAACGTACCTGTTGGGATCCGTCTTTCGGATGTTTGTAGAAACTCGACCCGGGCACGCACGCGATGCCGATGTCCTTCACCAGGTGAGCCGCGAACTGCACGTCGTTGGCGAACCCGAAGGCGCCGATGTCGGTCATCACGTAATACGCGCCCCGCGGACGGTAACAGCGAAACCCGACTTTCTCCAGGGCCGGGATCAGATGATCGCGCCGCGTGCGGTACCGGTCGGCCAGTTCGCGATAGTAACTGGCAGGCAGGCTTAATGCCGCCGCTCCAGCTTCCTGCAAGGGCGCGGGCGCGCCCACCGTCAAAAAGTCATGCACCTTGCGGATCGCGTTCGTGATCGCCGGAGGCGCCACCGCCCAGCCAACGCGCCATCCCGTGACGCTGTAGCTTTTTGAGAGCCCGTTGATCGTAATCGTGCGTTCGCGCATGCCGTCAAGCCGCGCGATCGAAATGTGCTCCGATCCATCGTAGAGAATATGCTCGTAGATTTCGTCGGTGATGGCGAGCACGTTGTATTCGACGCACAGATCGCGAATCAGTTCCAGCTCTTTCCGGCTGAACACCTTGCCGGTAGGGTTATTGGGCGTGTTAACGATGATGGCTTTGGTGTGATGTTGCGCCGTCTGATGCTGAAAAGCTTCGCGCAATTCCTGTTCGTCGAAGGTCCACTTGCCTCCGGCCGTTTGTGGTGGACGCAAACTGACAAACCGCGGCCTGGCTCCGCTCAGAATCGAGTCCGGGCCATAGTTCTCGTAAAAGGGCTCGAAGACCACAACCTCGTCGCCCTTATTGCACACCGCAAGCAACGTGGCGATCATCGCCTCGGTCGAGCCGCAGCACACCACAATTTCCTTTTCCGGATCGACCTCGATCCCCTGCCACTCCCGCATCTGCCGCGCAATCGCAACCCGCAGACTCTTCGCGCCCCAGGTGATGGCGTACTGATTCACGTCGGCAGCGATGGCTTCCTGCGCGGCGCGCTTGATTTCAGCGGGCGCCGAGAAATCCGGAAACCCCTGCGCCAGATTAACGGCGTCATATTGCATAGCCTGCCGAGTCATCTCGCGAATCACCGACTCGGTAAAATGCTCAACCTTGTCGGAGAGAAAGTGCTTGGGATGGGCCGAAACGTGTGTCATGGAAAGTAAGGCTAGCACAATAGATGCTCACATAGGGACGAACGCAATCGCCCGTCCAGCGGGCGGCGCATGCGGCGGTTGCTTTCAAATCCAGCGCGGTGCAGGTCTTGGGAAGGGCACGACTTCAGTCGTGCCATAAGTTCGCCAACTAAGAGCCGGCTTTAGCGCCGAGGGGCGACGGCGGCGGGCTAAGCGCAGCTTTACAAATGGTCATATAAAATGACCATAGTATGATATACTGACCACTAGGAACCTTATGCAGGAAATCGCCATCTCGGAATTCAAAGCCAAGTGCCTAGCCGTGCTCGAACGCGTCCGTTCGACGAAGAAGCCGATCCGTGTAACGCGCTTTGGAAAACCTGTCGCTGAGGTCGTGCCGCCCACCTCGGTCGAAGAGCGCTCGTCGTGGATCGGATCGATGAAGAATTCGATGAGGATCAAGGGCGACATCGTTTCGCCGGCCACCGATGAAGATGAGTGGGAGGTCCTGCGCGATTGAGGCTGCTACTTGATACCCACATCTGGTTGTGGACGCTGAGCGATCCAAAACGGCTTGGGCGGAGGGTTCTGCAGCAACTCAAAGACGAAGCCAATGAACTTTGGCTTTCGCCGATCAGTACCTATGAGGCTCTAGCGTTGCACTACAAGGGGAGATTCGAGATTGACGGAAACCTGGAGCAATGGCTGGCGCGAGCGGTTGCCGGCACGCGCGAAGCTCCGCTTACCCACGAGATCGCTCTCGTAGCCCGACAGTTACCCCTGCATCAGGACCCCGCCGATCGCATTCTAGCCGCCACCGCCGAGGTCCTAGACCTGACTCTGGTCACGGCCGACCAACGGTTGCTGGGATTGGGAACGATCCGAACCATGGCCAACCGCTGACCGCTCGGATTTGTTTCCGCGCATGAACGGGGTGCCCTCGTGCTACGGGCGCGCTCGGCTGTCGAGCGGGTCGCGGCGTATGAACAAGCCACTGAGCGTTACTGGTGAAAGCGATGTTACGCCAACGCAACCCACTCCACATTGGCATTACCGCCGTAACTTTGGATGCTGTTGCTTTTTGCCTACCCTTGATACTGGCATGAACCTCAAGTCACTATTGGTTTGCTCGGACGACCGCGCCCTCCGCATCCTTCGCAACGTTCTGGGCGAATTGGAGATTCATGTCGAGCACTGCGCGGACCACTCGAGCGCCGCGAAAAAGCTGGCGCAGCACAGCTTCGAAGCGGTCATCATCGACTGCGAAGACGAAAGCAGCTTCGGGCTGCTGCGAAGCGTCCGTTCCGGGCAACAAAACCGTAAATCGGTGGCGATAGCGATTATCGACACGCGCACCAATTTGCAGACTGCGTTTAGGCTGGGGGCGAACTTTGTTGTCTACAAGCCGATCTCGACCGAAAAGGCGAAGTCGAGTTTTCGAGCCGCCCGAGCTCTCCTGAGACGAGAACGGCGCCGGTCCGTGCGGCTGGAAGTTAATATCCCCGCCTATTTCCGATTTCAGGATGGAGAGGGCGAGCAGGCCTCCATCTCGGGGCTGAGCGAGGGCGGTCTCTCGGTCCGGCTGGCGAGTTCGGCTGGCAAGAGAAGCGGCCCCATTTGTTTCTCCTTTGCGCTGCCTGACACCACGACTGTGATCGAAGCCACTGGAATCATTGCCTGGCAGGATTCGCGTTGTCGTGCCGGCATTCAGTTTGCGTCAATCTCCGACGCCTCGCACCGCAGCCTGAAAGAATGGTTGTGTTTGCAGTGCGGAGAGAAGCGCGATCCGCCCATCCGCTGCTCTCTGATGGGGCTCAGTTTTGGTGGATGCTTCTTGCGAACCCAGTCCCCCTTCCCCGCCCACACGCGGGTCGAGCTGCTGCTCCGTGTCGCGGACGGTTCTGTCAAGACGGAGGGAAAAGTACGGGTCATGGAACCCGAACTCGGCATGGGGATCGAGTTCTTGAACCGGACGTCCGAGCACCGGCGGCGATTGGAACACTTAATCCAGCAAATGACTGCGACCCCAGACGCCATTGCCGAAGTGCTGGTTGAGCCGGAAGGACTCGATTGGGATGATGGCGCCGCCGATTCGTCGGGAGGAAACACGCGCTCGCTGGAGGGCGAAGTGGAACACGATCCTCTCCTGGAATTGTTCCGCACCGCGGCCACCCTTACCAAAGAACAGTTTCTTCTTGAACTCGAAAAGCACCAGTTGGCAGGCGCTCCCGGAAGTGCGTCGCAACTCAATTCCACCGAACCTATCGTTTATCAACGCCGGGAACCAAGATTATTCGTGTCACGGCCGGTAGAAGTGCGGGGCCATGACCACCAGGAATCCGTTCCCCAGACGACTTCTTTGATCGATTTCAGCCATCGCGGCGCGCGTGTTGGCGGCGTTGCCAACCATCTGAAGGCCGGGGAAGTCGTTCATCTGGTCTCTGACGGCGTTGACGCGCAGTTTCAAGTCATTTGGATAGGAGAGTCGGGCACTCCGCAGGAAGGACAAATTGGCTTGCAGGGCTTAAAGACGGACAACTGGGTGCCCGAGGGATGAGTGTGTCGCGCCTGCCTCTTGTCGCCAGCAAGGGCCGCCTCCAGATTGAAGAGAGGGTACTTGTTTTCGGCTGCCGCCAATGGTTCTGTTGTAAGCCGGCGTTTAATCCCACCTACCCCGAAGGGCAGTTTACGAGCCAGATAGCCCCTAAGCCCTCTGCACTCCGCCGAGCCCTTCCAGCGCCTTCGCAATCTGCCCCGACCATTGCGCTACTTCATCTTCGCGCAGGGTGCGCTCGCTCGACTGGAGCTTGGCCCGCATCAGAATCGAGTACTTGCCCTCGCCGACCTTTTCGCCGCGGAAAATTTCCACCGCGACGAAACTGCGCAGTTCGGCGACGCCCAATCCGCTGACGCCCTGGTGGATTTTCTCGAACTCCACGCCGTCATTAAACACAAAGGAGAAGTCGCGCTCGACGGCAGGGAAGCGCGGCAGCGCTTCATAACGCACCTGGCGCAGATCGTGCTGGTAGAGCCGGTCGAGATAGATCTCGGCGACAAAAACATCCTGCCGCAGTTTGCGTGCCGCGGCCACATCGGGATGGATCTGGCCAAACTGGGCGACGGTAGCGCCATCCAGCACGGCGCGCGCCGAACGTCCGGGATGATAGTAATCGGCGCTTTTCTCATTAACGGCCTGCGCATCGTAGTACAGCGTCCAATGGCTGAAGGACGCGAGCAGGCTTTCGATGTCGCCCTTCAGATCGAAGAACGAGAGCGGACGCGCCGCCTGATGAACTCCCGCTTCTACGGCGCTGCCCGTCGCGCCCATCGAGATGCGCTTCAGCTCCACCGACTTCTCGCCCGACGCCTCAAATACATTTCCAGATTCGAACAGGCGAACATTGTCGGTGCCGCGATTCAGGTTGTAAGCCAGCATGTTCAACATGCTCGGAACCATCGATGTGCGCATCACCGAAGCCTCATCGCTCAGCGGGTTCGCGAGGTCGAGCTCGGCAGCAGTCGAAAACCGCCGGGCATCTTCTTTCGAAATAAAGGTCAGCGAAATGGTTTCGTTGTAACCGAGCGCCAGCAGTCCAGAGCGAAGCCGCGTGTCTTTGTGCGCATCGGGCAGTTCGCGGACCTCGCCGCTGTAGACGGGAAGCGTGTTGGGGAACTTGTCGTAGCCGTGCAGCCGCGCCAGTTCTTCGATGATGTCGATCTCGCGCTCGATGTCGAGGCGCCAGCTCGGGATGTGCACCAGATAAGTATCTTCGCTGCCCGGCAGCACCGTGAAACCGAGACGAGTAAGGATACGGCTGATTTCAAGCGTGCTGAGTTTCTCGCCGAGAATCCGGTGCACTTCCCGCAGGTCAAGTTCCACCGGAGCCAGATCAAGCTGGCGAGCGATCACGTCGATCACGTCGCCAACCAGAGTTCCGGCGCCCGAAGCCAGAATCAATTCCGCCACACGATTTGTCGAAATCACAGTCGACTCGAAATCTGCGCCACGCTCAAACCGGTGCGAGGCGTCGGTGTGCAGACCGTGACGCTTCGACATCCGGCGGACCGTGGCCGGGTCCCACCACGCGGATTCGATCAGGATGTTCTTCGTGCGCTCGGTGATCATCGTGTCGAAGCCGCCCATCACACCGGCCAGCCCCACCGGCTTTTTCGCGTCGGCAACGACGAGATCTTCGGTGGAGAGCTTGCGCTCCACGCCATCCAGAGTCTTCAGCGTTTCGCCGGCCTGGGCGCGCCGTATGACCAGCCTGCGCCCTTCGAGCAGATCGAGATCGAACACGTGGGTGGGCTTGCCGCTTTCCCACAAAACGTAGTTGGTAGCGTCCACCGCATTACTGATGGGCCGCTGATCGAGCAGCAACAGGCGACTGGCGACAATTGCAGGCGAGCCCTTGACGGTGACACCGCGAATTTCACGCGCCGTAAAGCGCGGACACAGCTCCGGCTCCTGAATGTCGATGGTGACGTCGGACTTGCCTTGCGACGGCGGCAGCTTCGGCTCGATCGGCCGGAGCGGCAGATCGTAGAGCGCCGAGGCCTCGCGAGCCACGCCATAATGGTTCATCGCATCGGGACGGTTGGTCGTGATCTCCATCTCATAAACGGTTGCGTCGCCAGAGCCCGAGATGCCCTCGACCGCGACACCCGCGAGGGTGAGTTCGTCCGCAAGACGCAAGTAGTCGACCGGCAGGTCAACGAAGTCGCGTAGCCAATGGGGAGAGATTTTCATTTTGAAAGAACGTCCGCTACGAGCTTCGAGCCGCGAGCTACGAGCGAGCTTGACTCGTGAGCGATTGCTCGAAGCCCGTAGCTCGCAGCCGCCTACCCAAACTGCTCCAGAAACCGCACATCGCCCTGAAAAAACAGCTGAATATCATCCACGCCGTACTTCAGAATCGCAATCCGTTCCACGCCCATGCCGAAGGCGAATCCCGAGACTTTCAACGGATCGTAATCCACGAAGCCGTACACATTCGGATCGACCATGCCGCAGCCTAGCAGTTCAATCCATCCGCTGGCTTTGCAGTTCCGGCATGGAGCGCCGTCGCGTACGCCCTTACCATCGCAGAAGATGCAACTGATCTGCACGTCGGCGCTCGGCTCGGTAAACGGGAAGAACGACGGATAGAAGCGCGTCTTCACGCTCGATCCGAACATCGCTTTCATGGCGTGGTCGAGCGTGCCCTTCAGATCGCAGAACGTGATGTTGGTGTCGACCGCCAGACCCTCGACCTGGTGAAAGATGGGCGAGTGCGTCGCGTCGAACGCGTCATTGCGATGAACTTTCCCCGGACACACCACGCGCACCGGCGGCTTCATTTTCTGCATAGTGCGAATCTGCACCGGCGAAGTGTGCGTGCGCAGCAGCAGCCGGTCGCGCAGCGGCTTCGATTCCTGCCCCGCGATGAACAATGTGTCCTGCGTGTCGCGCGCGGGATGGTTCGGCGGAAAGTTCAGCGCCTCGAAGTTGTAGTAATCGGTTTCGATCTCCGGACCTTCCTCGACCGAGTATCCAGATCTGCGAAATACCCCAATGATCTCGTTCATCGTCTTGATGACGGGATGTTCCGCGCCCAAGGGACGGCGAATGCCGGGGAGCGTGATGTCGAGACGCTCGGCGGCGAGTTTGCCAGAGGAAGCCCCGCTCTGAATGCGGGCGAGCGTCGCATCAACCGCTGGCTCGACTTTGGTCCTGAGTTCGTTGACGCGCTGCCCGACGTCGCGCTTATTCGGTCCCGGTGCGGCTTTCAACCATAGGTCGTTCAGCTGCGTAAGCACGCCGTTCTTGCGCGCCACCCAGCGATCGCGAAATGCTTTCCAGTCATTCTCGGATGCGACCGCTGCCGACTCGTGCTCCAGCGCAGACAGAAGTTCGCGCACGGCGCCATCGAGCGCTGCTGTCGAGAAGTCGGTCAGTTTGGGGACTGAGTAGGACATATTCCCGAGCAACTCTTGCAAGAACTGTCATCCTGAGCGAAGCGAAGGACCTGTTTTCTTGTCGGTGCGCGAAACAGCAGGTCCTTCGCTTCGCTCAGGATGACAAGATTAAATTAAGAACGAAAACTGAGAGCTGACAGCTGACGGCTGTTCTACGCTGCTGCCGCCGCGTTCGCCTTCTTCGCCTGTTCCGCCAGACTGCCAAACCCCGCCGGATCGTTCACCGCCAAGTCCGCCAAGATCTTGCGATCCAGTTCCACGCCGGCTTTCTTCAGCCCGCTTATGAACTGGTTGTAGTTCAGTCCGTTCAGGCGGGCGGCGGCGCCGATGCGCACGATCCAGATCGAGCGGTACTGGCGCTTCTTTTGTTTGCGGCCGGAGTAGGCAAACTTCAGGGCGCGATCGACGGCTTCTTTCGCCGAACGGTAAAGTTTGGACTTAGTTAGGAAATATCCACTGGCGCGTTCAAGAATCTTTTTGCGCTTGGCGCGGCGTTTGGTTCCGCGTTTTACACGAGGCATTGCTGTTCTCCTTTTTTACTTCGCCTGGCGGCTGGAGGTAAGGAGGCTTCTCCCCGAACCGGCGTCCCCGGAACGGCCGGTTTTGCCGTTCTGGGGTGGGAATGGGATTTCTGAAGCCCGGCCTCTTCACGCGCCGCTGCGGGGCGTTTCGCTCCGCAGACTTTTCAGGGTCTTGGTTTTACTAGCCACTAACCACTAACCACTGGTTTAGTACGGGATCATCCGCTTTACCTTGTGAAGGTCCGCAGCACTCACCAGCACGGAATTTCCCAGTTTCTTCTTGCGCTTTTTGGCCTTCGAGGTCAGGATGTGGCGGAGAAACGCTTTGTGCCGCTTCACTTTTCCCGTCCCGGTTTTCTTGAAGCGCTTGGAAGCGCCTTTGTGTGTTTTTAGTTTAGGCATAAAGATCAGTTCTCAGTTCTCGGTTGTCAGTTCTCAGTTACATCATCAGCGTTAGGCAGCGCAAAACACTCTATCCGTCCGCTAGCGATCGCGCCATGAGATTTTACTGATGGCTGATAACTGACGACTGACAACTGCCCTACGCTGTCTGCGCGCCGCCTCGCGACGCGGGAGGAGGAGCGGGTGGCTTTTCTTTCGCCCCGGTTTCCTTCTTCGGCGCCAGAATCAGGTGCAGCGTATTGCCTTCCTGCCGTGGACGGAACTCCACCAAACCTTTCTGATCGACGTCCTTGATCAGACGTTCCAGAATCTGGCGGCCCAGGCTTTGCCGTGTCATTTCGCGTCCCCGGAAGAAGATGGTTGCTTTCACCTTGTCTCCTTCTTCGAGGAAGCGCAGCACGTGATTCTTTTTGGTTTCGTAGTCGTGGTCGTCCACGTTGATACGAAACTTCACTTCTTTGACCGTAATGGTCTTCTGCTTTTTCTTGGCTTCGCGCTCGCGCTTCTCGTTCTGGTACAGGAATTTCCCGTAGTCCATGATGCGGCAAACCGGAGGTTGCGCAGTCGGGGAAATTTCCACCAGATCCAGGTTTCTTTCGCGGGCTATCTTGAGCGCCTCGAAGGGAGGCATTACGCCAATCTGTTCGCCTTCGTCACCGATCACGCGAACTTCGCGGGCCCGGATGCGCTCGTTCATGCGGATAAAACGCTTGTCGATACTGTCCTCCGTCTGCTGATCTGACAGGAAAGTTGCTTAAAAAGTATAGCATGCGGCTGGTGAGTGGCTGTATTCGAGAGCGAGATTCGACAGCGACAGCCCTCAGTTTCTGACGGCCAGGCCTTAGCCGCGTTACGCCACCGCCACTTTCGAAGTCCGCAATCGCCGATACAGCCGCAGATAGTCGTCCACCATGCGTCGCGCCGTGAAGCGCTCGCGCGCCCGATTGTAGGCGCGCGTCCCATAGAGGCGCGTGAGTTCGCGGTCCTCGTCCAGTTGGGCGAGCACCTCGCCGAGGCTTTCGGCATCATTGCGTTCGAAGTACAAGGCCGCGTCGCCCCAAAGTTCGCGATACACGTCGGTGTCGTTTGCCACCAGCGCGCAGCGCGAGAACGCCGCCTCGATCGACGCCAGTCCCGTAGGCTCGTAGCGCGAAGTCGCCGCAAAAATCGTTGACTTGCTGTAGAGCGAGCGCAGTTGCGATTCGGTCTGCGCTCCTTTCACCGAAATCTCGTGTTCGCCGGTGGAGACGCGCACGTCGGCGCGGATCGGCACCGGCGGCGCCGGAATCGGATTATCCGCCCCCACAATGCACACCGGCAAGCCGTGCGTGTGCTGGGTCAGCAATGCCACCTGCTTTCCCGAATCCCACAAGCGCCCAATCGCCAGCACCGACTCTTCCTTGGTCACAAACGGATTGAAGTAAATCGGATTGCGTCCGGGCGGGATCACGTGCCCTTCGAAATCGTCGCCGTAGGCAACGCGCAGCATCCTTTCCATCCAGCGCGAAGTGGTGACCACGGCCTCGGCCCGCCTCAAGCCCGCGACCATCGTCTCGCGATACCACTTCAGCCATGCCGAGGGGGCGGGTTCGTGTCCGTGGATGCTCAGCCACCACGTGATCACATCGCCGTGCGCCACCACCAGTCGCGGAGTCGAAACCGGCAGTGCCCCAAAACTCAGCTGATTCAAATGCAGAAAATCAGGACGCGTGTCGCGAACGATCGCGCACAGATAATCCTGTGCCGCGTGGAAGTCCTGCTCACCTTCCTGCATCCAGTCGAGACGAAACGCGGTGGGATGATATTCAAGCCCGTGCAGCCCGTCCATCCATGCGGTCTGATGAGGAAGCGGAATTTCTCCAAAGCTGACCAGCGTGACTTGCGCCCCGTGGGTCACCAGACCCGAAACCAGTTCGCGCGAGTAAGTCCACACTCCGCTGAACGTGTCAGCCGTCACCAGTACGCGCACAGAACCCCCGGGATTCGAGGGCTGGGAAGTGACCCTCGGCCTGCCTACCCTCCAGTTTAGGGTCGAGGGCCGTGCCTGGGAAAGAGTTTTCTTGCGTCCCGCCATGGCGCCCACGCTGGCTGCGGAAAAACCAGTGCGAGACCGAGTCTTTCCGCAGTCGGCTAAGTCCGCTAGCTTCCAGCACGAGCTTATTGGCTTATTTCCTGCCTGTTACTATATGTGTAGTAGACAGTTAGTTATGGGGATACCCCCTCACCCCCGTCTCTTGGAATCATAGGGTTATGTGCTCAAAACACTCCAAAATATAGATTCGAGAGGACTTATACCTACAATATTACAGAATGAGGACTTAACACGATCCTTCGCTCCCCCACCCATCGCGCCAAAGGCGGGCGCGCTGGGGACCCCGGCGCTGGGCTAAGTTGGGTTGTCCCTCCGGGGTTGGATTCTCGTTTCACCGGAGTGCCCGAAAACTAGTTCTCACGCCGCCCCTAAAGGGGCATCTGATTTCGAAGAATTACGGCATCGCTAAAGCGATGCCCCGATACGAAGCCGGAGTTTTTCCGCAGCCTGCTAGCGAACCTTCATCGCATCCAGCCCCTATCCGATCTTGATCGCCGTAGCGGGCGACTGGAAGGCGACCTTGTGACTGCCATCGCAGAAGGGCCGGTTGGCGGACGCACCGCAACGGCAAAGGGAAAACACCGGCTTGCCCGTCAGATCGTACTTGTTGCCGTCGGCGTCCACCATCTCGACCACGCCGTTGGGATCGTCTATGCGCAAAGGACCGTTCTTGCGCACCGTAATCGTGACTTGCGCCATGGAACCTCCGGTGAAGATGAATAGCTTTCAAACTATCGCACAAAAGAAAAAGTTGCCAGTACTCAGTACCCAGTTCAACAGCCCGCAATCTCGGTCTTCTTGCGCTCGAGTCTTCTGACTGGGTACTGGGTACTGGATACTGACTACCGCCACCGGTCCACCGCTTCCCACCACAGCATCTTCGACCACTCATCAAAAGTGACTTTCGCCCATTCGCGGTTCGTCCACCAGGCTTCGCCGAAGTGCGCCGGATCGCGGGCCGCGGCCGCGTTGAACTGGTATTGCGGCAGGCGATGGCGAAAGATCGTCAAGGCGCGGCGAGTGTGATAGTCGGAGGTCACGATCAGCACCCGATGCGCGCCCAGCGGCTGCAGGCATCGGCTTACGTCGTCGGCCTCAGCGTTGGTCGAGAACCCGGCGATCGGGCAAACCGAAACGCGGTTTGCTTCGGGAAGGCCGTTCGCGTATTTCTGCGCAATGTCGGTCAGTCGCTGATCGTAGATCAGATCTCGCGTCTGAACATTCAGAAACACGCGCGGCGCCACTCCCTGGCGCAGCAGTTCCAGAGCGCGGGCCGGGACGGACGTTGGTTTCCCCAGCCAGCACCACGATGGCATCGGACTTTTCCGGTTCGTCCACCACCAGAAAGCGCGCCGCCTGGCTCGCCAGCGCGGACAAAAATCAGGAACACAATGAGCAATCGTAAGAATCGCATCTAAGGCGCATGTTACTGCACCCGCATGTTACTAAGGAAACCCCTGCGCGGGCGAATTCGATTACCGGCAGTAATCAAGATCGCAATCCGCCCTGTAAAAATCGCATGAAAATGAGAACCGCAGCTTCCGCGGCCCAAGCGTGACCTCCAATGCTAGAATCATTTCTGGCCTATGAATACTCAACTCACCGCTTCTTCCCTCTTTACCGACTTGAAAAGCCGCATCGATGCGCGCCAGGCTCGGGTCGGAATCATCGGCCTCGGCTACGTCGGATTGCCGCTGGCCCTGCTCTACAGCGAGCAGAAATTTCCCGTCACCGGTTTCGATATCGATCAGCGAAAAATCGATACCCTCGGCGAGCGGCGGCACCTACATTTTCCGCATCACGCCCGAGGAGATCGCGGCGGCGAAAGCGAACGGCTTCAAAGCCACGGCCGACTATTCGCAGATCACCGCCATGGATGCGATCATCATCTGCGTCCCCACGCCGCTCAACGAATATCACGAGCCCGACCTCAGCTACATCACCAACACCGCCCACGCCGTTGCGCCCTATCTGCGCGCCGGTCAGATCGTCATCCTCGAAAGCACGACCTACCCCGGCACCACCGAAGAAGTCCTGATTCCGATTCTCGAAAAGGAAAACAAGGCCGGCCTGAAAGCCTCCCGCAAGGGCGCAGCCGGCGACAACGATATCTGGGTCGCGTTCTCGCCCGAGCGCGAGGATCCCGGCAACACCCAGGTGGCTCGTCACGATATTCCGAAGGTGATTGGCGGACTCGATCCCCAGGCCAGCGAAATCGCCGCCGCGCTCTACGGCTCCATTTTCCGCCGCACCGTTCCCGTCTCCTCGCCCGCGGCCGCGGAGATGACCAAGTTGCTCGAGAACATCTACCGCTGCGTCAACATCGCGCTGGTCAACGAACTCAAGATGCTCTGCCTGCGCATGGACCTCAACATCTGGGAGATCATCGACGCCGCCGCCACCAAGCCCTTCGGCTTCCATGCCGTTTTATCCCGGGCCGGGTCTCGGCGGACACTGCATTCCGGTCGACCCGTTCTATCTTTCCTGGAAGGCGAAGGAGTTCGACTTCCGCACCCGCTTCATCGAACTGGCCGGCGAAATCAACGTGGCCATGCCCTACAACGTGATCGCCTCCACCATCTCCGCGCTCAACCGGCAGAAAAAGGCCATCAACGGATCCAAGATCCTGGTTCTGGGCGTTGCCTACAAAAGAGATATTGACGACCTGCGCGAGTCGCCCGCGCTCACCATCATCGAGCTGCTGCAAAAAGAGGGAGCCGTGGTCAGCTATAACGATCCCTACTTCCCCTTCGTCGGCCGCGGCCGCAAGTACGACCTGCAAATGAAGTGCTCGTCGCTCGACAATCTCGGCCAGTACGACTGCGTGCTCATCGTCACCGATCACTCCGACTACGACTACAAGAAGATCGTCAACGAGGCCCAACTGGTGGTGGATTCGCGCAACGCCACCCGCGGCATCAAGAGCGACAAGATCGTGCACTGCTAGCTGTCAGCTACTTCAGCATCTCAGCTAGTCAGACCGCCAGTATAAGGTCTTTTTGAACCGGATTTTGTGTTGGCCGCACCGATCGGAACGCACTGCCTGTGCTAGTATGTCGCGTTGAGCCGGGACAGCGTCCGCGTCGCACGCTGCATCCCTACGGTGTGCCGATGACGGTGTCCAATGAAAGATACGCTCGGAATCTTGCTCGCCGGAGGCGCCGGCGAACGCCTCTATCCGCTCACCCGCGACCGCGCCAAACCGGCCGTGACCTTCGGCGGCATCTACCGCATCATCGACATCACGCTTTCCAACTGCGTCAACTCCGGCCTGCGCCGCGTCTATATCCTCACGCAATACAAGGCGCTCTCGCTCAATCGTCAGATCCGCGAAGGCTGGAATATTTTCGGCCGTGAAATCGGCGAGTTCATCGAAATCCTGCCCCCCATGAAGCGGGTCAGCGAGAACTGGTACATGGGGACGGCCGACGCCGTCTATCAGAACATCTATTCCATCGGCTCCGAGCAGCCCAAGTACGTGATCATCCTCTCCGGCGACCACATCTACAAAATGAATTACGAGCGCATGCTCAAGCAGCACCAGGACGCCGCCGCCGACGTCACCGTCGCCACCCTGGTGACCGACCCGGCCGAATGCCGCCATTTCGGCGTCGTCGACATCGACCGCGAAAATCGCATCATCGGCTTCCTGGAAAAACCGCAACAGACCGAGATCCGATCGCCCTACGATCCGACGAAAATTTCAGCATCGATGGGCATCTATATCTTCAACACCGACGTGCTCATTCCCGTGCTGCTCAAAGACGCCGAGGATCCCGATTCCAGTCACGATTTCGGCAAGAATATTCTGCCCAAAATGCTGGATGACTACCGCGTCTTCGCTTTCAATTTTGTCGACGAAAACAAGAAAGAAGCCCTCTACTGGCGCGACGTGGGCACGCTCGAAGCCTACTACGAAGCCAACATGGACCTGGTTTCGGTCTCTCCGGTCTTCAATCTTTACGATGAGCAATGGCCCATCCGCACCCACCAGCGGCAGTATCCGCCGGCAAAATTCGTGTTTGCCGAAACCGGGCGCATGGGCCACGCCCTCGATTCCCTGGTTTCTTCCGGCTGCATCATTTCCGGCGGCTCCGTCCAGAATTGCGTGCTCTCTCCGGATGTGCGCGTCAACTCCTACACCGAAATCGACGACAGCATCCTGTTCTCGCACGTGAACGTGGGACGCAGTTGCCGCATCCGCAAAGCCATCATCGACCGCGACGTCCACATTCCCGAAGGAACCACCATCGGCTACGATGCCGAAGCCGACCGCGACCGCTACTTCGTCACCGACACCGGCATCACGGTCGTGACCCGCGATTACTCCCTCTTCGAGAATCCCGTGGCCGTGGATTACTTCACGAGTGAGTAGAGCAGGTCTCAGGTCTCAGGTCTTCGGTCTCGGAAAAACCTAAAACCCGACGCTCGTGAGATTTTCCTGACACCTGACCCTGAGACCTTTTCCCTGCTCACCTGACACCTGACACCTGTGACCTTCTTCCTGCGGTACACTTCTTTACTCTATGTCCCTAAGCCTTCGCCGCCTTTTCAAGAAAGAAAAGCAGGAGCGCCGCATCCTGCGCCAGATCGAGCGCACCGGCGATCGACTGCAGCCCGAATATCATCGCCCGACGCCCGAGTGTCCGCACCCGGAGCGCTGGCGCATGTTCGATTCCATGACCGCCGAGGCCGAGGTGCTCGAGTTCCTGCGCGCCCTCGTCACCACCATCAAGCCCGAACTGGTGGTGGAGACCGGAACCTTCAGCGGCATCAGCACTCTCTGGATCGCCGAGGGATTGAAAGCCAACGGACGCGGGCGCGTCATCACCTGCGAGTTCGACCCAGAGGTGTATGAGAACGCAAAGGCGCGAATCCAGGCTTCCGGACTCGCCGAGTGGATCGAACTGCGACATGAATCAAGCCTCGACATGAAAGTCGAGGGCCCCATCGACCTCTTTTTCAGCGACAGCGATATGTCCATCCGCGAGCGGGAAATTCGCCGCTTTCTGCCGCAGATCAGCCCCTATGGCCTGATCCTGATGCACGACGCCAGTTCGCATTTGAAGATCGTCCGCGAGGCCGCCCTCAAACTCGAACAAGACGGCCTGATCTCGACCGTGCTCTTGCCCACCCCGCGCGGCCTGGTCGTGGCGCAGAAGCGCGCAGGGCGAAAATAGTTTTCCCGCCTGTAGAGACGGGGCTTGCCCCGTCTCCCGCTGCCAACGAGAGAATCGGCGGTGCGGGCGGAGACGCGCCAAGCCGCGTCTCTACAGGGAATTTCGGGTTTCGTATCGGGGTTTTGTATCAGGGCATCGCTTTGGCGATGCCGCAACTTCCCGAAATCTCACGCCCCTTTAGGGGCTACGCCACCCTAGTTCAGCTTGAGGCGAACAGTTTGAGCAAGCTTTCTCTGCTGTCGGTCGAAGCTGTAGAGCCAATCCACACCCAGTTCGAGTGCTGCCGCCACGTGCAAAATATCTGCTGTCCGGGTACCCAGTTTGGCGGTTGTTTGTCGAGACAGTTGGCGCGCCCTTTGAAAAATCGGATCCGATAACTCCCGGAGTTGGAGAATCCCATCGCGCAAATCTTTTTCGAAGTCGAGTAATGACGATTGGGCCTGCGCGACCGATACTTCTTTCCGAAAAACCCGCAATCCGAAAGCATTGACGACTTCAAGTTCTCCAAGCGTAGTAACCAAGCATTCTCCCCTGGAAGTCTCCATGGTGCGCGCGGCGGCGGCCCAATTGGCATCTGCGCTGTACAGCGACACCAGAAAGCTGGAATCGGCGTAGATCTTCAATACCGATCCCGATCGGCGGATATCAAATCCGCTCCGCTAACCGCCAGCACCTTGTCGCCGTAGATCCGGCGCACCCGCGCCATGAAATCGGGCATCTTTTTCTCACCTTCCGCGCTTTCCGGCACCAGGCGGGCGATGACACGCCGGCGTTTGGTAATCTGGATCTCTTCACCTTGGAGTAAGAGGCGTTCAATCTTTTTGAAGTCGTAGCGCAGGTCCCGAACCGAGGCTTTAGTCATGTGATACATTATAGCATCACAAATCGATCCTTGCAATCGGTAAGTTTTCCACCGCCCCTAATGCTTCGTCAAATCTTCCGACAGCAAATGTGCCTTCTGCGCCAGCGTATTCGCTCTCCGCACATCGCCTTCCTTCAGCGCCGAACGCGCGACATCCATATAGTTGCGGATCTGTCCCACCGTCTCCTGCTGTCGCGCGTCCAGCGTGCGTTCCGCCAGTCGCTTCAGCTTGTCGTCGGTAGAGCCCAGCAACTGTTCCGCGTTCTGGCGCTGGCGGGTGGCTTCTGCGGGACTCATGCCGGGCGCAATCAGCGCCGCGGGCTCGCTCGCTCCGCCCTCGCGAACCACAATCTTCCGCGGCGCGCCATCCGGCGCTGACGCGGCGCGCTTGCGGCGTTTTCTGGTCCCGCTCGCCGAACCATTGCTTGCCGAACCGTTGTTTGCCGAAGCGTTGTTTGCCGAACCAGCATCCGTCTTTTCCTTCGCCGCGTTCTCCGGCGCTCTCGTCTCCGCAGCGGGAGTGCTCTCCACCGGAGCCGCGGGCGCAGCCGGCGTGGTCTCTGCCGGAACCTGCTCCGCAGGACCGCCCTCTGTCCGCGATTTCTCCGTCGGAGCCGGCGACCCCGCCGGCCCGTTCTCTGCTGGAGCGGCGGGCGCAGCCGGAGTTTGTCCCGCGGCATTCGCGGAGCTAGCCTTGTCCTGTTGCCAGGAAGCCATTCCCGCAGCCGGAAAACTCAGCCCAAGCACCATCGCGAGTCCACAGGCAAGTCGCATAAGAGTGCTAGAAAGATTGTTTCCCACCCTCGCAAAGAACGCAAGGTCGGCGCGACCGTCCCCACCAAGAAAAACCGGGGAAGCGTTTCCGCTTCCCCGGTTGGTATTTCGGTTTGAATTCAGTCTTATTCGGTGCTGCCCGCTTCGGCGGCTGCGCTGATGGATTCGTTCTCCGGTTGCAGGATGACGCCATCAAATGGAGTGGCGCCTACGAAGCGTCCGCCAATTACGCTGACCCGGCGCAGCGGGAATCCGCTGTCGGGACCGCGCTGCCAGGACCGTCCGCCGTCGCGGCTTTCGAAGATCACGCCAGTCGCGTCGCTGGTGGCCAGCAGGCGCTTGTGGGTGAAATCGAAGCTGACGGAAGTGATGTCCTTGGCGGGAAGGCCGTTGACGACGTGCTCCCAGGTCGCGCCCCCGTCTCCGCTGCGGAACGCCCCTTCGCGCGAGGCGATCATGATCTGGCTATCGGAAGCAATCGCGGCGCTGCGGATGCTGACCACATACGTCGGCAGACCGGCGCGTTTCCAGGTCGCGCCGCTGTCATTCGAGACCAGCACGCTGGAACGTGTAGCCGCCACCAACGTGGAACCTTCGGCTCGCACGGCAACGAAATCACTCTGTCCCAGAATCTGTCCGCCCTTCCAGGTTTTGCCCTGGTCGGCGCTCGCGTAGATGCCAGTGGTGGTTGCCGCCAGCCAGCGTCCGGAACCGAGTTCAAGATCGTTGACCCGCGATTCCAGTTGCGACTTCTGGAAAGTGGTTGTGGTGACCGCTTTGCGCGAACCCTTGCGCGGCGTTTTCACCGTATGCTCGACAACCACAACGTTCATGGGATGCCATTCGCTGGCATTGCGCTCCAGCGAATATATACCGTGGTTGGTGCCGGCCACCAGCATTCCGCTGGGAGCCTGTTTGAGCGCGAAAACGTCCTTCCCGCCGAGGCCAGCCGCTTTCTGCAACCAGTGCTGTCCAGCGTCACGGGAATGGAACATGCCACCGTATTCGCGGTCGTTGACGACGCCAACGTAGAGCGAACTGGCATCTTTGTTATCCGCCAGAATGGCGGAGACATAGCGATGTGTGTAACCGTGGTTGGAAGTGGTCCAGGTGGAGGCGCCATCGGTCGAGGCCATCACGCCGCTGCGGTCGGTGGCGAGCAGCACGCGCTTGGAATCCCGCGGATCGATGAGCACGTCGTTGACCACGACCTCGGGATCGCTCACACGCTTCCACACCTTGCCGAGGTCGGTCGATTTCCAGAGGCCTTCGGTGGTGCCGGCGTAGATGATATTTTCGTTCGTCGGATCCTGCTTGAGCACACGGGTGCGGCGCGCCGAAAACGGAATGCCCTGAATCTTCGTGAACAGGTTGCCCCCGTTCTCGCTCCTGTAGATTCCGGAGCAGGCGCTCGCGAAAACGACCGAGGGGTTTTCATGGTCGACGATGACCGAAAACACATCAGAGTCATCGATCATGCCCTTATTGATATGCTGCCAGTTGGCGCCGCCGTCGGAAGTTTTCCAGGCCAGGTGCCAGGTTCCGGCATAGACGGTGTTCGGATCTTTGGGGTCGACCGCGATCGATTCAATATTCTTGATGTCGGTGGAGTTCGCGGGCGACAGGCGCTCCCAGGTATCGCCGCCATTTTTACTGCGATAGACGCCGTCGAGCGCGCCGACGACCACGACTTTGGAATCACCCTTGTGCACGGCCAGGGCGCGGATCGATTTGCCGTGCATCGCCGGCAGCGCATCCCAGTTGCGGCCGCCGTCGCGCGTGCGGAAGACTTCGCCGATCTGCTGGCTCGATACGCTCCACGCCGAAACATAGATGCGGTTGGAGTCCTGCGGATCGATGGAGATGTGGTCGAGCACGTAGTCGTCGCCACCCAGGCGCGCCAAGCGTGACCAGTTGCGTCCAGCATCGTTCGAAACAAACATCTGGCCGGTGCTGGTGCCGAGCAGGATGTGGTCCGGATTGTGGACGTCATAAGCCAGGCTGCGGGCATCGCCGCCGTCCGGACCTAGCACCTGCCAGGGCCCGGAGGCCAGCAGCGCGGTGCTCAAAAGACTGACAGCAAGAAGCAATAGACTTGTGCGGAGAACGTTCCGTTTCACTGTGAAATCCATGCGCGTAGATTGACCCCCGGCGAACAGTATTCGCCTGCGCTCCACTTTAGACAGGCGAGCACGGTGAGACAAGGTTACCGAAGGGCAAGAAAAATAGAAAGGCCGGCAGGGTGAACCCCACCGGCCTTTCGTGCTCTTCCTACCTCGGTTATTCGGCCTTTTTCGCCGCCTTCTTCTTGGCGACCGGTTTCGGATGATCCGGAACCGCCTTTACCTTCGTCTCATCGACCGGGGTAGTGGTGACGGCTCCGGGGAAGGTCGCGCCGGCCGGAACAATCCAATGTTCCGAAGTCGCCGTGCCGGCGTTTCCGGTGCGGGTCTCGATGCGGCTTGGGTCGATGTTCTGTTTCGCCTCGCCTCCCGAGATGTAGGCCTTCACGTTGAGCGCGCGCTCGCCCGCCAGGTTCTTACGCTTTTCCGTCGGATCGGCGTTCCCGACCACGACCAGCTTGGCGTCTGGATCCTGCTGCAACTTGAGTGCAACATCGTCCAGCGCAGCCTTGCAGGTGTTGTCAACGCGCCACGGCTTCTTGACGTTGGGATACTGGCACTCGTTCACCTTGCTGGCCTGCGGCGCCGGCGGTGGCGGATTTTCAACCGTCACCAAGCTCGTAGTCGAAGCCGTCAAGCCGCGCGAGTCCGTGCAAGTAGCCCCGATCGTGATGGGACCGGACGAGGCGCCGGTGGTGTTTAGTGTGGCGGAGTTTCCGCTGCCGGAAATACTGCCGCCGCTCGATGTCCATCCGCCCACCGTTACCGGAACATTATCCGGACTGGTGCAAGTGCAGCTGATGGTTGCCGAAGCGCCGGTCTGGACCATCGACGGGCTCGCCGAGCAGGAAATCTGCGGCGGGTTCTTGGGCTGTTCCTTCACCGTGAAGTTGGCGGTGCAACTGGCCGTGTTGTTCTTCTTGGCCTTGGGATCGGTGACCGTGGCGGTGGTGGTGTAGCTGCCCCCGCTGACGCCGTTAGTATCGATGGTGGCGACTGTGTCTTTGCCCTCGATCTTGCCCCCGTTGCTCGCCCAGGTGTAGGTGAGCGTGTGCGTGGGTTTGAAGTTGCTGGCCACCACGCTGGCATGCACCGGCTCTCCAACCATGACTTCGGAGGGCTGCACCGAGCAGGAGGCCGCCACGAGAGCTTCGGGAGCTTGGCCGCCAAAATTGAACACCAGACCGGTCGTCAGGCGGGCGCCGTTGAAGGTCTGACGCCGCAACGCGCTATCTGAAGGCGGCACATTGTTGGAGAAGTTTTCGCGCCCGAGTTGGTAGTCGGCTTCAAAGAGTCGGAGCGAGACCGGCTCCCAGAGCTTGAGATCCATGCCGCCGCCAAGAAGTGCGGCCACCCCGGTGGTGGACTGGTTGTAATTCGAATTGAGGCGTTGAACTCCGAGCAGCGTGTGCACGAAAAAGTTCACACCCTCGCCGCGATAGGTGAGCTTCGGCCCAAAGCCGAAGGCATTGATAAGGTAGCCGGTTTTCTTCCAGTTCACGCCGTAGTTACCTTCGAGAGACAGATTCTTGGTGAAGTTGTAGGACGCATTGGTACCCAGCCCCCTCGCCGAAGAGGGCGCCTTGATAGCCAAGGGCGGGGTGCTGTTATCGGGGATGTTGCCGCCCGGGTTTAACCACTGGTAGCCAATGAACCATTCCCATTGAGGCACATTGTCGTTCGACTGCGAGGTTTGTGCGTTCAGCAAAGACGGTGACGCAATCAGAACGAGGGCCAGGACGAGCGCGACACTCGCGCATCTCCGGTAATTTTCATGACAAAGTGACATTGAGTTCCTCCGGTCAAATCCACTACAAGTTATTTACGAGAACTGGAATCCATAAAGCCTTACGGCACGCACGGATAGCCTGCACCTGGGAAACACCGAATTCTACAGCAAGCGGGCACTTTTGCAAAAGAGGAAGAATTAGTTAACGGGTATTTTCATAGCCATCGCGGGTCGCGAGCCGGTTTTCTGCGGACGGTTGCGCCGTTACTCATCTCAAATTGATATTCCGGCATTCCGGGCCAGGTTGCGAGGCGGCGCGCTTCCCTGAATAATGCTGGTGGGGCCATAGCACAGGAATATGACACAGGAACGCGTACTGATTGTGGAAGATGAAGAGAACGAACGCACCGGCCTGGCCGAACTGGTTTCGGGATGGGGCTATCGTACCGACACGGCGGCCGACGGCTTGGAAGCTCTGGAAAAAATCCCCGCCTTCGCTCCCTCCATCGTGATCACGGACGTGAAGATGCCCCGCATGGGCGGCATGGAACTGGCGGAGCGGCTGGCCGACCTGGCGCAATCGATCGCGGTGGTGATGGTGACCGCCCAGAAGGCGACCGACACCGCATTTCACGCGGGCCGCCTGGGCGTCCAGGACTACATCGAGAAGCCCATCGACTTCCGGCGGCTGCGCTCCATCCTGACCAACATCGGGGAAATCCTGAACACCCGCACCGAAAACGAATCGTTGCGCCGCCGCTTGCGCGACAAAGGAGCGCTCGGCCTGCTGGTCGGCGCGTCCCCTCAAATGCAGGAGATTTTCCGGCTCATCGAACTGGTGGCTCCGAGCACCGCCTCGGTGCTGATCACCGGGGCCAGCGGAACCGGCAAAGAATTGGTGGCGCGCACCATCCACGACCTGAGTCCGCGGCGCAACAAACCTTTCTTCCCCATTAATTGTGCGGCCATTCCCGAGACGCTGATCGAGAGCGAGATTTTTGGCCACGAAAAAGGCGCATTTACGGGCGCGTTGGAGCGCCGCACCGGCTGCTTCGAACTCGCCGAAGGCGGCACGCTGCTGCTCGACGAGATAGGCGAAATGCCGGTCGGCACCCAGGCCAAGCTGCTGCGTGTGCTGGAAGACCACAAATTGCGGCGGCTCGGCAGCAAAGTCGAGACTTCGGTGGACGTGCGCGTGCTCGCCTCCACCAACAAGGTTCCCGACGATGCCGTGGCCCATGGAGAACTGCGCGAGGATCTTTATTACCGGCTCAACGTGTTCAACATTCACATGCCGGCGCTGCGTGAGCATAAAGAAGATATTCGCGAGTTAGCGAAGAGCCTGCTCGCCGACATGAACCTGAAGCATGATCGCAAGGTGGCGGATGTAAGCGAGGCCGTGCTCAATGTTTTCCAGACTTACTCGTGGCCGGGCAATGTGCGCGAGTTGCGCAACACGCTGGAGCGTGCCGTCATCGTTTGCGAAGGCGGGCTCGTGGAAACCAGGCACCTGCCGCCGGGCTTTGGCCAGAGTGTGCGGCCGGTGGTGAACGATCCCGATGCCGTGCACCTGGGCGTGGGCACGACGGTCGGGGAAGCGGAGAAGCTGCTCATCCTGAAAACTCTGCAGGCGACCAATAACAACAAAACGCGAGCCGCGGAGATACTCGGCATCAGCTTGAAGACGCTGCATAACAAGCTGAAAGAATACGGTCGGCCGCAGAATACGATCATGGCTGCGGGGGAGTGATGCTAGTTCCCGGTTCTCAGTTCCCAGTTCTCAGTTCTCAGTTCACATCTGGGTCTACTGAGAACTGAGAACTGGGAACTGAGAACTTCTTTAATCGATGACGCGCAAATTCATCATCGTGCTCGTGATCACCACGCTGTTCACGGCGCTGGTCGTCGGCTTTTCCTGGATTTACCTGTCGCAACTGCTGCGCCAGCGTCTGCTGTGGGCCGATGAAACCGCTTCCCAGCTCACCAACCAACTGGAGTACACCGCATCCAAAGCGGTGCCCGATCTGACCAGCACCCGGGTTAACACCAACAATCCCAAGGCGATGCGCGCCGCCATCACGAATTATCTGCAGACCGACGCCAACCTGAACGACCAGTTGGAAGCCTTGGTCGGAAATTCTCCCATCATCTACGATGCCGCCATCATTGATCCGAATGGGGTGGCGATCCTCGACACGAATCCGGCCCTGAACGGCAAGCCGGTTCCGGAGCGATCCCCTTTGAGCGGGTTGCGCGACGCGGGTTTCCGCCGCCAGTTGCGCATGCTCTACGGCCCCGGCACAGTTTATGACGTGAGCATCGGGCTGGAGCTCGACGGGCAGGCTTTCGGCAGCGTTCGCGTGGGCGTGAACACGGTTTTTCTGCGCAACGAAATGACGCCGAGACTGCAGCAGGCAGCTTTCTTTTCCGTGGTCGCGATTTTTTGCTCGCTGCTGCTGGGGGCGGTGGTTTCCAATGTCGCGCTCGGCCCCTTGAAGGCCATTGCCCGAAATTTGGATAGCGCGAGCGCGGGAGATCTGTTGCCCGCCGAGGAATCGGGTTCCGACGACGAGGTCGGCCTGGTGTCGCTGAAGATCGCGCACCTCGGCCGCCAGATTCGCGATACCAACCAGATTTTTTCCGCATTGAAAGACAACGTCGAGCAGGTCATGACCAAGCTCCAGGACGGCCTCATGCTGTTCACGCGCGATTCGCGGGTGGTGCTGGTGAGCGCCTCGGCGGAAAAATTTCTAGGACGCCCGCGCCGCGAAATTCTGGGACGCACCGCGGAAGAAATTTTTTCCGACGGAACCGTTCTGGGCGCGGTGGTTCTGCCCGCATTCCAGAAGCAGGGCCCGCTGGTGCAGTACGAATTCGACGGCGCCGATCGCCGGCGGGTTCAGGTTTCGCTCGACTTCATTCAGGAGAAAGGCACGCCCATTGGCGCGCTGCTGACCATGCGCGATGCCGAATCGGTGCGGCGCATCGAGGACGAGATTGAAATTTCGCGGCGCCTTTCCGCCAGCGGGCGGATGACGCGAGGCGTGGCGCACGAGGTGAAGAACCCCATCAACGCCATCGTGCTGCACCTGCAGTTGCTGCAAAACAAACTGCAGCAGGACGATCCCGACACGCGCCGCCACATGGACATCATCGGCAGCGAAATCCACCGCCTCGACCGCGTCGTGCAAATCCTGGTGGACTTCACCCGTCCCCGCGATTTGCGCCTGGAAGACGTGGACTTACGCAAGATTCTGGAGAGCGTATCGGTGCTGGCCGCGCCCGATGCCGCGCGTCACGGCGTGCGCATAGTACTAGAACCTCCTGTAGAGACGGGGCTTGCCCCGTCTTCCGCCGCGGGCAGCCCGTGTCCTGATGACGCGCTGATGGTGCGAGTCGATTCCGACCTGATCAAGCAGGCGATCATGAACCTGGTGCTGAACGGCGTGCAGTCCATGAATGAGGGAGGAACGCTCACTCTGAAGGCGCGGCTCGATGACGAAATGATTCTCGCCGAAGTGATGGACCAGGGCTGCGGCATTCCGCCCGAAGCGCAGGAGAAAATTTTCGAACTCTACTACACCACCAAGGGCGACAAAGGCGGCAGCGGAATCGGGCTGGCGCAAACCTACCAGATCATGCAATGGCACTACGGCTCGGTGGAGTTCGATTCCACCGTCGGAGCCGGCACAACCTTCCGCCTGCGGCTGCCGGCGGTGGTCGCGAAACCGGATCGCCCAGTGGAGATGACGGCCTGAGCGAGCGTCAGACGCGGCGGAAATTCTAGAGCGGATTCAGCGTTGCTCTACCCGCTCGTGTAGAGACGCGGCTCGCCCCGTCTTCGCCGTGCCGCCAGGAGCTGCAACCAGCTCCGGCTTTATGCCAGTTCCACCGACAGCGTAGACTGACTTTGCCGCCGGCGATTCAGTCCCAGCACTTCTCATCTAGGGTTTCCCCTGTGCTTCTCTGTGACCCCTGTGGTTCCGGCTTTTCCTTCCAATCGCAGCACCCTCTGACGCACATCGGACTACACCTTCCCTGAAACCGCCATAATCGGGGTTACTGCGGGTCGCGTTATTGCAGGTCCACATTCTGGGCAAGACGGAAGGTGAGACGGCGATCGATGCCGAAAACAATATCTTTATCTTTCTGACTGGCCCCAGAAGCCGCGCCGGTAGCCGGGTTTCGTTCCTCGCGCGCGCCGCCTTTGGCGAAGATGCTGGAGGTCTCGATCATGACCGTCCGCCCGCCAACGTTCAAACTCACCAGCACGATCCGCAGATAGCCGGGTTCGAGCGAACTTTCGAGCGAGCTTCCGCGTGAACTTGCCGAGGGCTTGGCTTCGAGCACGCGGCCGGTCGCGGGTGTGCCGCGGGCAATCAGCGTCTGGCCGTTGATCGTGACCGGCTCATCGATGGTTGCGCGGAACGTGTCTCCCGCGTGCGACCGCGCGCTCGAAAGCGCGCTCTTCAGGCGAATCGGAATGGGCGTTCCCTCGGGCAGTTTCGTGGTGGATGGAATCAGCGACTGGCTGGGCGAAATTCCCTCCGATCGCGACGGGCGATCAAAGGGCAGCTTTTGTGAATCGGCGGAGTTCGTAGCGTTGTCGCCGGAAGCGCTGGGAGGGCGGCCGCAGGCGCAGACCAAGCTGAGCGTCAGCAGAACGATGGCGATGCGATTGGCATGGAGCGGCATGTTTGCCCCCATCAGAATATCAATTAATGACAATGATCACGAGCGGTTGGCGGATGGACCGGGTTTGCCTCCATCGAACTCTCGGGGGTGTAGCGGTAAATTTTGCCGATTTGTTTCCAACTTGTTTTCAGCGAGTTAGGTGCGTTTTGTAAATTTTTCCCTCTTGACAAGATTTTTGCCCGCCCCGCATTCCGCCCATTGCGAAGCTGCTACAGGTTCCGAATTGGGGCGGCTGGGCTTGCCCGTATTAGCATTCCGGCAACTGCGCCTGCCATCTCTAGTCTTGTTTCTTCCAAATCATCCTTCCTTAATTCCTTCCTTATCATCGCCGGAATCGTCACAAATTTGATGTGATGGCTCGCACTTAGCGGCGAAGGGTTTCGCACTACACTTTTCCCCAATCCGGTTAGCGCCGGTTCATTCGCGGAAAGTTGAGCAGGCTTTTTCCCAGCTTGGAATCGGAGCGAGGTCTCAGGTGTCAGGTCTTAGGTGTCAGGTCTTAGAACCTTGTTTTCCTGAAACCTGAGACCTGAGACCTAAAATTCTTCGGAGCGGTGTCGGTATGAACGTCATCACCCAATTTCCGGCGGCACGCGATTACGAGTCCGATCTGCTGTTTCGCGCGATGTTTGAAGGGGCGGCGATTGGGATCGGGATTTGCCAGCTCGATGGCCGGATTCTGGAAGCGAATCCCGCGCTCAGCGGAATGCTTGGCTACAGCCGGGAGGAACTGGCCGGCAGGCATGCGGGCGATTTCTTTCCAGGAGTTCATCCGGGGCTTCATCGGGAAATCGGCCGCGCAATTTATCCCGGCGATGTTTCGCCCGGCGAACGATTGCTGGGCGAGCTGATCCGGGGCGAGCGCGGCTCGTTCGAAATCGAAAAGCGCTGCCGGCGCAAAGACGGTTCCGAGCTCTGGGGGCATCTGACGGTGTCGCTCGGGCGCGACGCCCGCCGCCAGCCCGCCTTCCTGATCGCGATGCTGGCGGACGCGACCGAGCGCAGGCGGGTGGAAGAACATCTGCGCGAAGCCGAGAAGATGGAAGTCATCGGACGGCTGGCGGGAGGAATCGCGCACGACTTCAATAACCTGCTGACCGGCATTCTGCTGTACTGCGACCTGTTGAGCGCTGGATTGGAAAGCGGGGGACCGGAGAAGGGCGGGTTAGAGAGCGGCCGATCGGAGAACGGTGAAGTGGCAAGCGGTGGATTGGAGCCGAGCGAGCTGTGCCAGCACGTTGAAGAAGTCCGCCTGGCGGGCGAGCAAGGAGCGGCATTGACGCATCAGCTATTGGCGATCGCGCGCAAGCAAGCCGCGGAGCCACGGCCGGTCCGGGTCGACGAAATTGTGGCTTCCACGGAAAATCTGTTGCGGCGGCTGATTGGCGAGCAGATTGAACTGGTCACCGTGCTCGACTCCGGCGCCGGACTTGTGCTCGCCGATCCGGCGCAGTTGCGGCAGATCCTGTTGAACCTGGTGCTGAACGCGCGCGACGCCATGCCGCAAGGCGGAAAGATTACCTTGCGCACGCGGGCTGGGGAATTTCCCGTTGCGGAGTTCCCCGGCGAATTTCCTGGTGAAGTTTGTAGTAAAGCTGAGCCCGGGAGCGCCCGGCGCGCCGTTTCGCTGGCGGTGAAAGACAACGGCTGCGGGATGGATGCGGAGACGCGCGCGCGCCTGTTCGAGCCTTTCTTCACAACTAAGAAGCCGGGAGAAGGCACGGGTCTGGGCCTGGCGACGGTGCAGCGCATCGTCAGCGAATCGGGCGGCACGATCGCGGTCGAGAGCGAACCGGGACGCGGCGCCTGCATCGAAGTATTTCTTCCGGCCATCGAGTCATCGATCGAGGCGTCATCGAATCAGGTGTCATCGAACCAGGCGAGCCCGCCGGTGGCGCGGCCGTTCGCGGGCGAAGTCGTTCTTGACACCAGCCGCAGGACGATTTTGCTGGTGGACGACCATGCCGCCGCGCGCAAATCCATGCAGCGCTTCCTGCTGGATGCCGGTTACCGGATTCTGCCAGCTCCCAACGGGAAGGAAGCGCTGAAGATTTTCGCGGAACATTCCGGCGCAGTCGATCTGCTGATCGCCGATTACATGATGCCTGGGATGAATGGACAGGAACTCGCGGAAACATTGCTCGGGCAGAAGCCGGGGCTGAAAGTCCTGTTGATTTCCGGCTACGAGCACGCGACCGTGGACTCCGCAGCGGGCGCGGTGGAGCTGGTTCGCAAACCATTCTCCGGAAAGGCTCTGATCGAACGTGTGGTTGAAATTATGCACAGCCCCTGAAGGGGGGCCGATTGCCGTAGAGACGCGGCTTGCCGCGTCTCCGGAGACGGGGCCAGCGAGACGGGGCCAGCCCCGTCTCTACAAGCGGCATCGCTAAAGCTGCCAGTTGACCGTGAAGTTTGGGCTCGTGAAGTTCTGCATCGCCAGGGAGATTCGCCATGTTCAACGCATCGACCGCCGCTGTCCTCAATCATAGCCCCAGCCACGCCCCGCAAATCGAGGCAGCGAATTTCCTGAATCTCCTGATCGTGGACGACGACCGCACCATCCGCGAGGCCTGCCGCGAGGTGGCGCAGTCGCTCGGATTCAACACCCAGGCAGCGGAGTCCGCCGAACAAGCCTACCGGTTGCTCGACAGCTCCAGCACCGACGTCGTGCTGCTGGACTTGCGGCTGCCGGGCGCGGGCGGCCTCGAAGCGCTGCACACCATCAAGAAGCATCGCGCGGACGCGCTGGTGATCGTGGTGACCGGCTATGGCACGGTGAAGTCGGCGGTGCAGGCGATGAAAGATGGCGCCTACGATTACGTCACCAAACCCTTCAGCATGGAAGAACTGCGTCTGCTGCTGGAGCGGGTGGCAGGACATCTGCGGCTGAAGACGGAAAACCGCGTGCTGCGGGAAACCATCAAGTCGCGGCAGGGGTTCGGCAACATCGTCGGGCGCTCGCCGGATATGGAAAAGCTCTACCGCATCATCGCGAAGGCGGGACAGAGCGTGCATCCGGTGCTGATTCTGGGCGAAAGCGGCACGGGCAAGGAGTTGATCGCGAAGTCCATTCACTTTGCCGGCATCTTCCGCAACAAGCCGTTCATTCCGGTCGATTGCGGATCGCTGGTGCCGACGCTGATTGAAAGCGAACTGTTCGGCCACGTGCGCGGCGCTTTCACGGGTGCGACCAATCCGAAGGACGGACTGCTGGCGATCGCCGAAGGGGGCACGGTATTTCTCGACGAGATTGGCGAGCTGCCGGTGGACTTGCAGGCGAAACTGTTGCGGGCGATTCAGGAGAAGGAGATTCGTCCGGTGGGAAGCGTGAAGCGGGTTCCCATCAACGTGCGGATTCTGGCCGCGACTAACCGCGACCTGGAACGAGCCGTGGCCGAAGGCGCGTTCCGCCGCGATCTTTTTTTCCGGCTCAACGTGTTGACCTTGCGGATTCCGCCGTTGCGCGAGCGCAGGGGGGATATTCCGCTGCTGGTGGCGCATATTCTCGAGCGCATCGGGCGCGACGCCGGCATCGAAAAGACGATTTCGGACGAGGCCCTCAAGGCGCTGCTGAATTACGACTGGCCCGGCAACGTGCGCGAACTGGAAAACTCGCTGGAGCGGGCATGTGCGCTCAGCAGCGCGAACCAAATTCAGCTGCGCGATCTTCCCACCCAGATTTACGGCGCGCCCATCGACTTGCTGGGCATAAGCCCGCCGACGAATGGCATCGTGCCCATGGCGGAAGTGGAGAAACAGACCATCTTGAACGCGCTCACGCAGGTCAACGGAGACAAGATGCTGGCGGCCCGCCTGCTGGGCATTGGCAAGACCACGCTCTATCGCAAGCTGAAAGAGTACGAGTCCCAAAACTGAGTTGTCAGGCAAAGCGCCGGTGCCAGAATGGGACGTCCAGCGCAAGGCCGAGCGCATAACTCACTTATTTTCACGCTAATACAATTGGCCCGGGAGTTGCGAAGGATTCCTCATGATCCTTTTTGTGACGCCGAGCGAGCGGGCACCCGAGTGTGCTGCGGCGCTGCATGAGGCGACGGGCGAGGAAGTCGTGGTGGCGGAAAGTCTGGCGCGGGCCACCACATTTTTGCGGGCGGGATGCTACCTGGCAGTGGTGCTCGATCAGTACCTGCTCGAAGCCGAGCCGCAGGAAGCCGAGGCCACGCTCGAGCACCTGGGCACGGCGATCCCGGTGCAGGTCAATCTGGCGATCAGTGGAATGGAGCGTCTGGTGCGGGAGGTTCGGGAAGCGGTGCAGCGCCGCCAGCGCGACGAAATGCGGGCCCGCCACGCGGCGCTCGCCAAGCTCCAGAGCGAACTGAATGGCACGGTCACGGCGCTGCTGCTGTCCGTTGAACTGGCGCTCGAAACTCCATGCCTGCCGGCGGCGGCGGCCGAAAAGCTGGCGGCGGTGCACGAACTGGTGAAGAAACTCCGGAGGCAATTGGAGACCACGGGCCCAACGGGAGAAGCGGAAGCGGCGGCGGGCGTTTAGCGCTTCGAGCATTGCGCCCGGTGGAAAAATATCGGATCCGCACTCTACCGTACCCGCCCACGCCCTAAGTAACCTGCCTGTTTACTGAGAAGGACAACGGCCTTGCCGATGGCTACCTTATTGATGCGTAAGCGATGCCATGGCGAATCGTATTGCAATGTTCCGGCAGTGGCCTCTCTGCGAAAGACTGCAACCGCATGAACAGCCCCTCCGATCCTCGACTGGTCAAGCGGTTGAACGTCTTCGCCTCCTCCGCCGCCGGGTTTGCAGTGGCTGCCGGGCTGTCGGCCTTGGCAGGGTGGAAACTTCACCTTGCAGCTCTCGACACCTGGGTAGCCGCGCCGGTAAAGATTGTGCCGAACGCCGCTGCCTGCCTGGTTCTGCTCGGCGTTTCCCTGTGGCTGCAGAGAAAACAGGACAACCAGTCTTTCGCATGGATATGGATCACGAAGCTTGCCGCCAAGACGTCAGCGGCCATCGTCTGCCTGGTGGGTCTGCTGAGTTTGGAGGAACACGTTCTTGGCTCGGATTTGGGCATTGATCAATTGCTGGTCGTCGTTCCGCCCGCCGAGGCGATTGCAGGCGTGCGGCCGGGCTTGATGGCCACCATCGCGGCCTTGAATTTCCTGGTTCTCGGTCCCGCGCTCCTGCTGCTGGACTGGAAGACGCGACACGACCATTGGCTGGCCCAGTTCCTTTCTTTTGGAGCGGCGATCGGCGCCATATTTGGGCTCTTCGCCCTGGTTCTCCAGCCCAGAGCATCCGGCATTACCATGGCCTTGCCAGCCGCTGTGACCTTCTTTGTCCTGGCGTGCGGGCTGGTCTGCTCGCGCGCAACCTGGGCCATCGGCGGACTTCTTACCAGCCAGAACGCGGGAGCAAGGTTGTTGCGAAGCGTAATTCCTGCCGCTCTGCTGGTGCTCGGTCTCATCGGCTGGCCGGTGTCGAAGGCCCTCCTTACGGAGGCTCATTTCACTTGGGTTGAGGCGAGTTTGCTCGCGATATTTTGCGCCACTCTGCTCGCTGGCTTCGTCACTTGGATTGCTTTCATCGTCGATCGCAGCGATGCTCTAAACGTGGAACTGGAGCGGCGTGTGGCCGAGCGCACGGCGGCTTTGCAATCCGAGGCCACCGAGCGGATGTTGGCGCAAGAGGCATTGAAGGAAAGCCTGGCCACCAGCGAAGCTGCGCTCAAAGATCTGGCCGACCAGAAGTTCGCGCTCGATCAGCACGCCATCGTCGCAACAACCGATGTCCAGGGCACGATTACCTACGTCAACGAGAAGTTCTGCGCCATCAGTCAATATTCCCAGGAGGAACTGATTGGGCAGAATCACCGCATCGTGAACTCCGGCCATCATCCGAAACAGTTTTTCCAGGAGATGTACCAGACCATCGCAAGCGGCCAGGTGTGGCGCGGCGAGATCAAGAACCGAGCCAAGGACGGTTCGATTTACTGGGTGGACGCGACGATTGTCCCGTTCATGGGGGCGGATGGTAAACCGCGTCAGTACGTAGCCATCCGCACCGACATCACGGAACGCAAGCGGGCCGAGGAGGTAATCCGGCAACTCAATGAGGAACTGGAACATAGGGTGGGAGAGCGGACGGCCCAGTTGGAAGTCGTCAACCAAGAGCTGGAAGCTTTCAGTTACTCGGTGTCGCACGACTTGCGGGCGCCCTTGCGGCATGTCAGCGGCTTTTCCCAGTTGCTGGTGGAAGAATTCGGCGCCACCCTCGACCCCGGCGCCCGGCACTACCTCGATCGCATCCAGGCAGGGACACAAAAGATGGGCGTGCTGGTGGATGAATTATTGCATCTGGCGCGGGTCGGCCGCCATGCCCTGAATCGGCAGACCACAAACTTGAAAGAGTTGGTCGCGGAGGTGATGACGATGCTGCAGCCGGAGAGCGCAGGGCGCCAAGTGGAGTGGGCGATCTCCGATCTACCGGCGATGGCGTGCGATCCGGTTTTGATCAGGCAGATTTTTCAAAACTTACTGTCGAACGCGCTCAAGTTCACCCGTCCCCGCGCCCACACCGTCATCGAAGTCAGTTGCACACAGGAAGGCGGGCAACCGGTGTTCATGGTCCGGGACAATGGCATCGGCTTCAACATGAAGTATGTCGACAAATTGTTCGGAGTGTTTCAGAGGTTGCACCGCGCGGAAGATTTTGAAGGCACGGGCATCGGATTAGCGACGGTGCAGCGCATCGTTCACAAGCACGGAGGCCGGGTGTGGGCGGAGGGAGAACTGGACAAGGGCGCGGCATTCTATTTCACCCTCGGGGTGGGAAAACGGGTTGCAACAAAACGCAATGGAGCTACGGCTGGAGGCCGATTATGAACTCAGATGCAATGGACATATTGTTGGCGGAAGACAGTCAGGACGACGTGGACCTTGCCCTGCATACGCTGCGGCGGGAGAAGCTGGCGAACAACATCTTCGTGGCGCGCGATGGCGAGGAAGCCCTGGACTTTCTTTTCTGTCGCGGGGCGTTCGCGGACCGATCGTTCGAGCATCCGCCCAAGTTGGTGCTGTTGGATTTGAAACTGCCCAAGGTCGACGGGTTGGAAGTGCTCAAACAGGTCAAGAGCGACCCTCGGACCAAGGTGATCCCGGTCGTCATCATGACTTCGTCGAAAGAAGAGCGGGACTTAGTGGCCAGTTACCACCTGGGGGCGAACAGCTATATCCAGAAACCAGTCGACTTCGAACAGTTCCGGGAGACGGTTAAGACCGTCGGACTGTACTGGCTGGTCATCAATCAGCCGCCCATACTGCAAGATGCGCAGGCCTTGGCAGGACAGGCTCATGACCGCCGCTAACGACCCCGCGCCACCACCCGGCGAACTCCGGGTGCTGCACATCGAAGACAACGAACTGGACGCGGAGCTCGTATCCCAGGCGCTGCGCCGAGGCAGTTTCTCGGCTTCCGTGGTCGTAGTGCAAGAGGAAGCGGAGTTTGAGCGGGAGCTTCGCGCGCACCGTCCCGACATCGTGCTCGCCGACTACAACCTGCCGCAGTGGAAAGGCATCGACGCGCTGCACGTGCTGCGGCGCGAAGGGCTGGACATTCCGCTGATCCTGGTCTCGGGCGCATTGGGAGACATCACGGCGGTGGAGTGCATCAAACAGGGCGCGACGGATTACGTTCTGAAAGACGGTTTGGCGCGCCTGCCCGAGGCTGTGCGCCGCGCTTTGCAGGAAAGACGTCTGCTTGGTTTGCGCCGGCAAGCGGAAGAGGACTTGGCACGGAAAGTCGAGGAGCTTGCCCGCTCCAACGCCGACCTCGAGCAATTCGCTTATATAGCGTCGCACGACCTGCAGGAGCCGCTGCGCATGGTGGCGGCCTATACGCAACTGCTGGCGGAACGCTATCGCGGCAAACTCGATGAGAGCGCCGACAAATTCATCGGCTATGCCAACGAGGGAGCGCTGCGCATGCAGACCCTGGTTCGGGATCTGCTGGCCTTTTCGCGAGCCGGGCGGAATGGCTGCGAACGCGTCGATTGTGATGCGGTGATGGAAGAGGTTCTGCTGAATCTGGGTCCGGCGATGCAAGAGAGCGGCGCGGTGGTTACACATGCCCCGCTTCCGGTGGTGTGGGCGAACGGCTCGCACGTGACCCAGGTCTTTCAGAATCTGATCGGGAACGCGATCAAGTTTCGCGGGAAAGAAGCGCCGGCGATTTCCGTGCAGGCCGAAAAAGCGGGCCAGCAGTGGTTGTTCAGCGTGAGCGATAACGGAATCGGCATCGCGCCGGAGCAGGCGGAAAATGTTTTTGTCGTCTTTCAACGCTTGCACACCCGGACCGAGTACCCGGGCAACGGAATTGGTCTGGCAATCTGCAAGAAGATCGTCGAGCACTGTGGCGGGAAGATCTGGGTCGAGGCGCAAGCAGGCCATGGTTCCATTTTCAAGTTCACGATGCCCGGCGCTGGTCCGGTGGCGAAAAAGGAATTGTGCGACGATGAAATGCCGATGCCCAGCCCCAGAAAGGGCGTCTGATTTCCTGTAGAGACGCGGCTTGCCGCGTCTCCGGCTGCCGGCAAACTCGTTTTCGGGCAACCCGGTGGAATGAAATGCCCGGGAATCCAGCCCGGGAGGGGCGAACTACCTTAGCCCCGCGCCGGGGCCCCGAGCACGCCCGCTTTTGGCGTGATGGGGTGGAGGGCTTCAGCGCGGGGTAAAGTGGAATGACGACTCAAGTCCCGGAGGAGTCTGTGTCATAGCTTGAGGTCGATCGAAAGAGTGGACCGTACGGTGCATTAGCCGCGAAGCGGCGGAACAGGAAAGCCCGGCACGTCAGTGCCGGGTAGGCGGAAGTGGGACCAATCGAGTCCCGCTAGGGACGGCACCCAGGCTCCGATACAGACTCCGGAGGGACGACCGAAGTTCTCACGCACACGCTGAAGCGCTGCGCCACCCAAACACAACTGCAACGTCGAGTTTTTCCGCAGCCTGCTAGTACCGTGACCGCATGATGATTACCCCGCGGAAACGAGTAGCGCCGGCATCTTGCCGGCTGTTCCGAGGGCGTCTCGCCCTCGGCGCGGCGGGCGAGGACGCCCGCCGGACAGCCGCCGGGACGGCGGCGCTACACTTAGCGGTAAAACGGTAAAAATCACGCGGTCACAGTACTAGTGTCTAACTGGAAACCCGGACGGCGAAATTACGTGCCCGGGGCTTTCTCGTGATCTAGCATGGTCCGTGGACAATGATTGCCGGAGTTCCCGGCACTGGTTTTCAAGTCGACGTTTTCAGGCCGAAGAACCTTTTGTCCGCTAACTCAATGGGCGCTTCGGAAAAAACACAGCACGCCATTCGGCGCAGCACTCGACTGCCGCTGGAAGTTCCGGTGCTTGTGACCAGCCTCGACACCGCCGCGCCATTTTCCGCGCGGGGCAACACTACCCTGGTGAACGCGCACGGATGTGGGCTGATCCTTCCCGGCGAGGTCGCGCACGGAATTCAGGTGCGGCTGGAAATCGTTTCGGCAAGACGGCACACCACGGCGCAGGTGGCGGAGGTGGTTCCACTGGGCGGCGACCCCGAGACCTGGCTGGTCGGCCTGGAACTCGACGTTCCCGGCAACTTCTGGGGAATCGAGTATGCGCCTTCGGATTGGAAGATCGAGGAGAGCGCATCGCCGGCCGCGGAGCAGCCGCGGCCCGAGCAAGCGCCGGGCGCGGCGGCGAAACCGGCTCGATCCAGACGCTGGCGCCTCACCGACATCAGCGCGGGCGCCTGCTACCTGGAGACGGCTGCGCCATTTCCCGCCGATACTCCGGTGTTGCTGAGTATTCGAGCGTTGGACACGGAGTGTCTGCTGGATGGAGTGGTGCGGGTGTCGCATGCGCAGACGGGAATGGGAGTCGAGTTCACGGGAGCACCAGCGCACGATCAGCGGGCGCGGGTGGAGGAACTGATCAGCCGGCTGGCGGGCAGTCGCGAGGTTCCGAAAATTTTCGTTGGCCGGAAAGAAGGCCAGCACGCGGCGCCGAATCCGGCGCCGGACGCCGCGCAGGACGCCGAATCGCCCGACCCGCTCCTGGAGCTGGTTCGCGAGGGGCCGTCAGTGACTGCGGAACAGTTTCTGAACGATTTGCGAACGCAACGGCTGGGCAAGCGCCGCGACCCGCGGATTGACCTGGCGTTGCCGGTGCTGCTTACCGGGACCGACGTCAGCGGCCGTCCTCTGGACCAGAGAGTGATGACGATCAATATAAGCCGGCGCGGAGCGCTGTTGGAGGGCGTCCACGGAATGCTTGGACAGGGCGACATAGTTGCTCTCGCCCGCTTACAAAAAAAGGAACAGTTTCAAGTCGCGTGGGTAGGGGGAGAGGACACTCCGGCAGCGGGTCAGATCGGGGTGGCGGCGGTCGATCCGAATACTTCGTTTTGGCATGAGGTGCTCGAAGCGACGGCGCAATCAGGGCTGGAGACGGCCAGCCTTCGTGCGAACGACGCCGGGACGGGGCGTTAGCAGGCTGCGGAAAAACTCCCATTCAAGCGGCTCTTGGGAAGGGCACGACTTCACAGGCTGCGGAAAAACTCCGATTCAAGCCGGTTTTGGGAAGGGCATGACTTCAGTCGTGCCGTTAAGTCGTTGAACATGTGTCCGCGCTTTAGCGCCTGCGGTGAGCTTCTTATGCGTCCGATTAATTTTTTCCGCAGCCTCTTAGCGGCCCGACCGCGCGATGGTTAGCGCTGCCGATGCAAACTTGCTGGTGGAGAGCCGGGCGTCCCCGCCCGGCTGGACCCTTCGACTTCCCCCTCGGCTTCGCTCGGGGCTTCGGCAAATCCGGGCAGGCTCCCGAGACGCTCGTCCCTCCACCGTAGGACTCACCACGCGGTCACGGCACTGGCGACGCGGGAGTGATAAACTGCCTCGCCGGAGGGCTTTATGTCAGGCGAGTTTGGGTCTAAGAAACGGGACCGGGCACTGGGGATGGGCGCGAGGATCACGCGCCGGGATTTTCTGAATGGAGTCGCACTCACGGCGGGAGCGGCCATAATCCCGCCGGAAATGTGGGCTGCGGCAGCCGCCGATCTCCACCCCGGCGGCCCAAAAACAGGCCCGCCGGGGACCCCGGATCTGGAAGGTCAGGACGCGCCAGGTTACTATCCTCCGGGCAAAGTCGGCCTGCGCGGCGACCACGCCGGATCATTCGAAGCCGCGCACAAACTCCGCGACGGCGCTTTCTGGGGCGACGCTCCCAAGGCCGTGGATACCGGCGAATTCTACGATCTGGTGGTCGTGGGTGGAGGCTTCAGCGGACTCGCCGCGGCGTACTACTTCCGCAAGGCCGCGGGCGCCAAGGCGCGCGTCCTGATTCTTGAAAACCACGATGACTTCGGCGGACACGCCAAGCGCAACGAATTCCACGCGGGCAATCGCACGATTCTGGGTTTCGGCGGCACCTATTCCATCGAAAGCCCGGCGCCTTATAGCGCGGTCTCAAAGGCTCTGATCGAAGACCTCGGCATTGATGTGCCTTCCTATCATAAGTACGTCAACAAGGACCTCTATCGTTCGATGGGCCTGAAGCCGCGCATTTTTTTCGACAAGGAAACGTTTGGGACCGACAAGCTGGTCTTGAACACGGTGCATACCGGAGGCGATGAGAGCGGCATCAACGACGAGGCCGGCGAAGCGGGCCTGCGAGAATTCCTGAAAGAAGCTCCGCTCTCGGCGAAAGCCAAGGAGGATTTTCAGCGTCTGCTCGCGGAAAAGAAGGATTATTTCCCCGGTCTCAGCTCCAATGAAAAGAAGGCGCGGCTGGCTCGCTTGAGCTATGCGAAATACCTGACCGAAACGGCCGGGGTGAGCGACGAGATCGTGAAATTGTTGCAAGCCTTTCCGCACCCGCTGTTCGGCGTGGGCATTGATGCGGTCGCCGCACAAGATGCCTGGGGTCTGGGATTGCCCGGGTTCCATGGCCTCAATCTCGACCCCACTCCCGGCAAAGGCATGAACCGCGACGCCATTCACAACGACGAAGCGGAAAAATATTTCTTTCACCATCCCGACGGCATGGCCACCATCGCCCGGCTGCTGGTGCGCAAACTGATCCCGGCGGCGATTCCAGGCAGCTCGGCCACTGACGTGGTGCTGGCGAAAGCCGATTACTCGAAGCTCGACGACCCGTCTTCTTCGATGCGCATCCGGCTCAACAGTACGGTGGTCAAGGTGAATCACCGGGGCGATCCGGCCTCGGCAAAAGAAGTGGAAGTCAGCTACTTTACCGAAAAAAGCCTCAAGACAGTGCGCGCCGCCAACTGCATTTTGGCGTGCTGGCACGTGGTGATTCCGTACATTGCGCAGGAATTGCCGGACGCGCAGAAAGAAGCGCTGGCTTCGGCGCAGAAAGTTCCGCTGCTCTACAACAACGTCCTGGTGCGCAACTGGAGCGCGTTCCAGAAGCTGGGCACGAGTGCGATTTACGCGCCCGGCATGTACCACACCGGCGTGAACCTGGATATTCCGGTCAGCATCGGCGGCTATGAGTGCACGAAAAAGCCGGACGAGCCGATCGTGGTGCACATGATGAAGGCGGCCTGCAAGCCGGGACGCCCGGCGCGCGAGCAGCATAGGCTGGGGCGCATCCAGCTCTATACCACGACCTTCGAAACTCACGAGCGCAACATCCGCGAGCAACTCGCGCGGATGCTCGGCCCGGGCGGATTCGACCCCGCGCGCGACATCCTGGAAATCACGGTCAACCGCTGGCCGCACGGCTACGCGTATGAATACAATTCGCTGTTCGATCAGTTCTGGCTGGAAGGCGGCGAGACACCGTGCCAGGCGGCGCGCAAACCGTTTGGGCGGCTGGCGATCGCGAATTCGGACGCGGACGCTTACGCTTACGCCGACTGTGCCATCGATCAGGCGTACCGCGCCGTGCACGAGTTGAAAAACAATTAGTGTGGCGCGGGCGCCCCCGCCCGCGTACGGTGGCGAATAATTGATCTGGGGTTGAAGGATTTTCGATCAAGAAGTGACTCGTTTTGCGTTTTGTCCGCAGGCGGCGACGCTCGCATCGGTTGACGCGGGCGGGGGCGCCCGCGCCACACGAGCAGGGAGGTGCTTACATGTCTCCGCGTTCTGCCAAGCGTTCTGCTGAGCGCACATCTGCCAATTCCAACTCCGCGCCGCAGGCGGATCGTCCGTTTGCGCCCGGCTATGGAATCGTGGGAGCCGAGGACGGTAAAGGCCTGCTCCCGTGGACCTGGGTAGCCAGAAAAATGAACGACTGCCGCACCTTCTGGGTGGCCACGATTCACGCGAGTCAGGGACGTCCGCATGTGATGCCAGTGTGGGGAGTATGGCTCGACGACGCTTTCTTCTTCTCGACGGGACGCAAGTCCCGCAAAGGTCAAAACCTTGCCGCCAACTCCGCGTGCACGATTACCAACGACAACGGCGAAGAGGCGGTGATCGTTGAGGGCTTTGCCGAGGAAGTCAAAGACGCAGTCGTTTTGGAGCGCTTTGCCGCAGCCTACATGAAGAAATACAAGATGGACCCGAGGAGCATGGGAGAACCGATCTTCCGCGTCCAGCCCAGCCGGGTCTTCGGTTTCGTGGAAAAGACTTTTCCGCAGTCCGCAACTCGATGGAGACTGTGAGGCATAGCAGGTGAATCCCTGTTCATTTCCCGTAGAGACGCGGCTTGCCGCGTCTCCGCCCGCAAGACGGGGCAAACCCCGTCTCTACAGAGGAAGCCCTCTCAGCCCCGCAATATTCTTCGCGCCGAAAGATGGGCTCCCGTCAGCAGCAGCATCCCCGACAGGAACGCCCAAAACATCAGGCTGACCGAGATGGCGAACGGCCCATACACTTCCGCGAAATTCAGCCGCGGCAGCGCGAAGATATAAGCGTACTTCAGCGCCTCGGAAAGCAAGCCCATGATCACCGCCGCCGGCAGCACTCCCCGGGCCGGCACCTTGCCATTCGGCAACAGCCAGTAGACGAGGAAGAAGATGGCGATGCTGGCCAGGATCGAAAAGATCTTCATGGTCACAAAGTCCACCAGGGTCACATACCAGGCGCCATAGCCGTGCAGGGCACTCTTCACGATAGCGACATTTCCGGCGGTCAATCCTACCGAGAGCAGGGCGAGCGATCCGCAGGCAAACACCAGCCCGAGCGACATCAATTGATTTCCCAGGTACGAGCGATTGTTGCGAAATCCCCAGACGCGGTTCAGCGCAACTTCGAGCGGCAGAAAAATTCCGGTGGAAGTAATCAGCAACATGGCCAGCGAGAACACCTGCGCCCGATGGTGCGCGCCGACCAGCGCATTCAGGTTCCGGATCACGAATTCCTGCCCGGTCGGAATATAGTCGCGCAACAGGTTCTCGACTACACCGTACATCACCCGTGAATGAAAGACGTAGCGGATCAGCGTCATCAGCAACAACAGGAACGGGAAGAATGACAGAATGGAGTTGGCGGCAACGGAGAAGGCAAAGGTGTGCACCTCGGTCCGGAGCAGATAGCGGGCCGTGGAGCGCACCAGACCCTCGGCCGGAGCGGCGCGAAGTTCGGCCGCGCCGTGCTTGTCGGAAAGCTCGATGGGCGTGATCGAAGACACTGGTTTCTCAAATATTATCAAATACTTACGGCTTTTCGTCGGATTTCCATAGAAGGTCGCCCGTGGAGAGCCGGGCATCCCCGCCCGGCCGCCAAACGGCTTGCCGGACCAGACATGCCCTTGCCTGCGCCCACGTCCATTTCGTTTCCGTTGCTTTCAGTAACTTAGCTCTTGCCAACTGCAATCTTCCTGCTATTATCTGGTGCTTCGTCACCCGGACCCGGTTGGCGAGCAGCAGGGTTGACGTTTCTGTGGCAGCAGTCCGATATCGCGCCTTCGTTTTCGCGGCTTCGCGGTATTTCGTCGCGGGCAACCGTTCGACGGAATGCAGGGGAGCCGTTTCTGTTGGTGCGGCATCATCGGCGCGCGGCGACGCCAGCCAAAAATTCTTACCGCCGCTTAGAGGGGGTGCCCTGGTAGCGCGTGTCCGGTAGCGCGTGTCCGGTACACCAGGGTAAACAGACAAGCGACGGAAGAATAATTCTTAGCGATGAGGCGAAAGGAGTTTCTTTGTGAGAGAGAAGGGTACTGTGAAGTGGTTCAACGGGGCGAAGGGATACGGATTCATCCAGCGCTCCACGGGCGAGGACGTGTTCGTGCATTTCTCGGCCATCCAGGAGAACGGCTACCGCTCGCTGAACGAAGGCGAGACCGTCGAGTTCGATCTGCTCAAAGGCCCGAAGGGCTTCCAGGCAGGCAACGTCGTGCGCGCGGCATAAGTTTCTCCCGCCAGTTCGCAAACCCTCTCACTTCGGTCGAGAGGGTTTTTTATTTGGAGGCTGGCCCGGGCCATCCCAATCATTTGAACTCACGAGGGTGCCCCGTCCAAGCTTTGCTTGGGCGGGTCCGCTAGGCGGCGGGATGCTTCCGCACGGTGGGAAAGATACCTGCCTGTTCTCTCCGCCGGGCGGTCCACTGGCGGGTGGCCCGGGCTATCGCGATCATTTGAACTCACGAGGGTGCCCCGTCCAAGCTTTGCTTGGGCGGGCCCGCTAGGCGGCAGGATGCTTCCGCACGGTTGGAAAGATACCTGCCTGTTCTCTCCGCCGGGCGGTCCACTGCGACTCGATTTCTACTCGACCGACCTCACCATTAGCATAATGACGGAAGCTGCTCCAGACCCAATCTTCGGGACGCGCAACTAACCCGCGTGTTACCGGATTCCGGTGAATATAGCGGAGCTTCTCCACAAACTTGTGTTCGCTCCATACGTTGAAATCGTAGTATCGAACCTGCCAGAACGGATCTGCTGCTCGTAGGGCCAATGTCCTAGCGACCGACTGCTTCAGCGACTGCATAACTCGCGACAGCGAGCCTTGCTCCGGTTCGCTTACCAACATGTGGATGTGCTCGGGCATCACTACGTAGCCGTACACGCTAAGCCCGTAGTGTTGTCGTACCCGTTCGAGAGAAGTCTCGAACGTAGTCCGGGCCGGAGCGTTCGTGAAGTTTGGTCGTCGTTTGTAACAGCTGAAGGTGAGGAAGTGTAACTGACCGGTTTCCTGGAAACGCCGCAATCCCCAGGGCATGGTTGCAACATACCCTTGAAGCGCTTTCCTCGTCTGTGATGACTGCTTTGTTGGTTTGTGATGAAACGGGCCCGTCCAAGCAGAGCTTGGACGGGGCACCCTCGAGAGTTTGAAAGTGGGATGAGCCACCCGTCAAGCCCCGTCTCTACACGCTATTTTTCTACCGTCTTAATATCCAGGCTCTTCCAAAGATACCAGCACGCAATCGAGCGATAGGGCGCCCACGGTTTCGCGATCTTCTCCATGACGGCGGGCTTGGGCCACTTGCGTTTTTTGTAGTGCTTCTTGATGGCGGCCTGCACGCCGTAATCGCCGGTGGGCAAAATATCCGGACGCCGCAGCGTGAACATCAGGAACATGTGCGCCGTCCAGACGCCGACGCCCTTGACCTGGGTGAGATGCGCGATCACTTCTTCCTCCGGCAATTCCGGCATGCGCTCGAACTCCAGCAGGCCAGCCGCGGTCTTTTCGGCGAGATCGCGCAGATACGCCGTCTTCTGCCGCGACAGCCCGACGCCGCGCATTTCGGCGTCAGTCAGTTTGAGGATGCCCTGCGGCGTTAGCGGATCGCCGGCAAGAGCCGTGAAGCGATTGAAGATGGTCACGGCCGCTTTGCCGTTCAACTGCTGATAGAGGATCGCCTCAGCCAGCGAGTGAAACGTGGGCTCGCCAAACTGCATGCGGCACGGCCCTACGCGCTCGATAATCGCCGCCAGCACCGGGTCGGATTTCTTCAGGTGGCGGATCGCCAGATGGTTCGCCAGGTGGTGGACAGCTTTGGGCATCGTCGTTCGCTCCTCGCTGGACGGAGAGCAAGTTTAGCACAAAGGCGAACAAATGGCGAATTCAGCAGGTGACCATGCCGCATCCTGCATCGAGCGGGTAAGCGCGTGCCAAGCGAGAAAAGGTTTCGAGGGAAATCGTCCCCGGCGGGGCGGAAAATGCCTAAAATGCCACGAGGTGCGGCCCTGCCGCCAATCGGCGTCCGACCGTGTTCCTGGCAACGAGTTGTATGCCGGCCCGCCTACGCGCCTGCCTGCTGCTCGGCCATGTCGCCGATCACGGGCAGCTTGAACATCTGTCCCTGATAGGCCTTGAGAATCAGAATCAGCCAGATCACAAACCCGACCAGACCGATCAGTGGCCACAGCAGCACGGTTGCCCACCCGAGGAATGGAATGTGGCCAAGGAATGCCAGGGCGATATCGAGCACGATCCAGGCGGCCGTAAAGAAGAGGCATTGAAAGGCATGGAAGCGGACGAAGCGCTTCTTGTTGAACGGCTCCAGCACGAGAAACACAATCGCCGGAATGATGGTCACGTAGGCCAGCGCGCCAGCTACATTATCGGTGAGTCCGGCGGCCGCGGGTGCCACCGCGCTCGCGCCTTGCACGGCGCCGCCAGCACATTTCGGACAGGTCGCTCCATCCGCGATCTGCGTTCCACAGGTTGCACAAAAAGCCACGGGAGCCTCCTTTGAGAGACGAGAGGCACGTTATCAGAACACTCGCTGCCGCGCAATGGCGGCGGGGAGGGCATACTGAAGGTCCACGGATTTCTTCGTCTTCTTGCCGCGCGGCGGCCGTCGTCTTTGCCCGACGGCTAGGTTCCCACTATCATTCCAAGTACAGACTGTAAAATCCGGCGGAGCAGGGAATTCGCCTCCGCCATTTCCCATTTCTTGAAAGGCACGGATGATCACCATTGTTTCGGGATTGCCGCGGTCGGGCACATCGCTAATGATGCAGATGCTCGATGCAGGCGGGCTGCCGGTTCTTTCCGACGGCGAGCGCAAAGCCGACACCGACAACCCCAGGGGCTATCTCGAGTGGGAGCGCATCAAGCAGCTTCCAAAAGATCCCAGTCTGATGGCGGAGGCCGAAGGCAAGGTGGTGAAGGTCATCTCGCAACTGATTCTGTCGCTGCCCGCGGGCCACGAGTACCGTATCGTCTTCATGCAGCGTCCGTTGCCCGAAGTGCTGAAGTCGCAGGAAGAAATGCTGCGACGCCGTGGCAATGCGGACTCGAACGCCGAGACATCCGCGATCGAAGAAGCCTTTCAGCGCCACCTCATCGAAGTGAACAAGTGGCTCGCGGGCAAGGCGAACGTGCAGGTCTGGCGCGTGCATTATCATCGCGTGCTGCGCGAACCGAAGGCAGTCGCCGAAGAAGTAGCTGCGTTCTTACGGGTCCCGCTCGACATCGAGGCCATGGTTCGGCAAGTGGATGGAAGCCTGTATCGCAATCGCATGAAGTAGCGCGGCGCGGGGAGGACAGCTTGCGATTCGGACGAATATCCCGCGGCATCTAGCGGCACCGGGCAGGCGAGCCAAGTGGGAATTCAGCCTCGAGAATGAGCGGAGGAAATTCCAATCGCGACTACCCCGTCTGGGCCGGCGGGAGCGCGAATCCGATCTTGCTGCGGCGGCTGGGTGGCGGGTTCATCAGTCTCTTGATGACCTTGATGATTTCCTGGATGGCGCCGTCGTGCGTCTCCAGGTGCTTTTCCAATTCTTCAATCCTGCCAGCGAGTTCTTTGTTTGCGGCCAGCATCTCGCGTAAGCGGACAAAGGCGCGCACCACAAAAACGCTCATTTCTACTGCCTGCTCAGAGTTGAGCACCGTCGCTGCCATGATTGCGCCATGTTCCGTGAAGGCGTATGGAAGCGAGCGTCGGCCGCCGCGCCCAATGTTTGAGGTCGCAAATTGCGACCTCAAACATTTGTTCTCTCGGGGAGTGAGCTGGAACATGAAGTCTGCGGGGAATCGTCCACGGTTGCGTTTGGTTTGTTCATTCAAGCGCTTTACGGGCACGTTGTAGAGCTCTGCCAGAGCGGTGTCGAGAATAACTTTCTGATGGCGCAGAATCGTGATTTGGGATTCGATGGGGACCACGGCCGCTCTTCGACGGGTTGCCACTAGTCGCCGTGTTCGTCCGGGTTTTGGCGAACGGTTTTGCATGCTGCCATCATAGTGATTACAACCCGCGGAGGCTGTGATCCATGGGCGCTCCGAATGTGATGAAAATGAAGTTCGGTCGTGCGGCGCTCTGCCGAGGAGGCGCGCAGAACTCAGGAACAAATCTTTGAGGTCGCAATTTGCGACCTCAAACAGAAATTATGTGATGCTGATTTCCGTATACGTCCCGTACACCTGCCGCAGCGCTTCGCAGATTTCGCCGACGGTGGCGTAGGCGCGGACGGCGTCGATGATGTAGGGCATGGTGTTGACGTCGGAAATATTGCCGTTGGCGCCGGCGGCGGGAGTCTTGGCGGCGGCTTGTTTCAGGGCATCGAGCCGGCGCTGGACTTCTTCGTTCGAGCGGCGGGCGCGCAGGGCTTTGAGCTTCTTCTCCTGAGCGCGAGCTACCGATTCGCCGATGTAGAGAATGTGGGGCGACTCTTCTTCGATGACGAAATCATTTACGCCGACCGTGATCTTCTCGTTGGCTTCAACCGCGCGCTGGTACTGGTAGCTGGCCTCGGCAATTTCTTTCTGGGGGAATCCGCGCTCGATGGCTTTGACCATGCCGCCCATCTGGTCGAGCTTCTCGAAGTAATCGAAGGCGCCGTTTTCCATGTCGAGGGTTTGCTTCTCGACAAAGTAGCTGCCGCCGAGCGGATCGACAGTTTGGGCAACGCCCGACTCGAAGGCAATGATCTGCTGGGTGCGCAGTGCGATGCGCGCAGCCTCCTCAGTGGGCAAGGCGAGGGCTTCATCGTAGGCGTCGGTGTGCAACGACTGCGTGCCGCCGAGCACAGCCGCCAGCGCCTGCAGTGCGACGCGCGCGATGTTGTTCATCGGTTGCTGCGCGGGCAGCGAAACGCCGGCGGTCTGGGTATGGAAGCGCATCAGGGGGGTGCGATCGCTTTTGGCGCCGAAACGATCCTTCATCAGGCGATACCAGATCTTGCGCGCAGCGCGGTATTTGGCGATCTCTTCGAAGAAATCGTTGTGCGCGTTGAAGAAGAAGCTGAGGCGCGGCCCGAAGTCGTCGACGTCGAGGCCGCGGCGGCGCGCCCACTCGACGTATTCGACGCCGTCGTAGATGGTGAAGGCGAGTTCTTGCAGCGCCGTCGATCCGGCCTCGCGAATGTGGTAGCCGCTGATGGAGATGGTGTTGAAGCGCGGCGTAAACTTCGCTCCGAATTCGAAGGTGTCCATGACCAGGCGCATCGAGGGCGCGGGCGGATAGATGTACTCCTTCTGCGCGATGTATTCCTTCAGGATATCGTTCTGCAGGGTGCCGGAGATCTTCTTCCAATCGGCGCCCTGCTTTTCGGCCACGACCAGGTACATGGCCCAGAGCACGCTGGCCGGGGAATTGATGGTCATCGATGTGCTGACGGTTTCGAGGCTGATGCCATCGAAGAGGATCTCCATATCTTCGAGCGAGTCGATGGCCACGCCGCACTTGCCGACCTCGCCTTCGCTGGCCGCGTGATCGGAGTCGTAGCCCATGAGCGTGGGCAGATCGAAGGCAACGGAGAGTCCGCCGCCGCCGTGTTCGAGAAGATATTTGTAGCGCTGGTTGGTTTCTTCGGGCGAGGCGAAGCCGGAGAACATGCGCATCGTCCAGAGCTTGCCGCGGTAGCCGGTGGAATGAATGCCGCGCGTGTAGGGCGGTTGACCGGGATAGCCAAGGTATTGATCGTAATTCCAGCCGGCGGGGAGGTCGGCCTGGGTGTAGAGGCGGCGGATCGGGCTGTTCGAGATGGTGCTGAAACGCGCGTGGCCGTGCTCGTCGAGGTTGGTGCCGGTGGGAGCGCCGATCGGCTTTTCGGGAGCCTTGTCGAGCGTGGGCGCCAGAGTTTTCTCGGCCCAATCTTTTTCGGACGCTGCGGGATGACGGCCCTCGAAGACGTCGGAAATCGGGCTTTCCGCAATGGTCTTGCGCTGATCGGCTTTCGCTTTGTTCTCAGGCATACGGTTCCCCGCGTTAGCTCCCACTGTGGCTTTGATGATAGAGGAGGATCGTCATGCTGCAAAATGGCACGACCGACCGAGCGGTTGGTGAGGTTGAAGGTTTACCTCGTGACCTCTGTGTCCTCGGTGGTGAAGATTTCCTATGCGCAGCCCGCTTGACGCCGCTTTTCGCACGCACCTATGCTTGGTCTTCTTCGGCGGAGGAGATTCTGAGAGCGTTCCGGCGGTTATTGCAGCGTACTCCGGTGTATGGCGCGTACAAGGCGCTTGGCCACTATCCCGACTACTGGTATTGGATACTGCGCGGGCGGCCGTCGCGATCTCCGCATTTGCTGAAGCAGAAAGTCGTGCGCGAATATGGTGAGAACTTTGGGCTGAACACCCTGGTCGAGACCGGAACGTACTACGGCGAAATGGTCGCCGCGATGAAAAGCCGCTTCGACCGCGTCTATTCCATCGAATGCGTTCCGGCGCTGGCGGAGCGGGCCATGCGCAAATTCGCGCGCGACGAGCACGTGCGAATTTTCTGCGGAGACAGCCGCGTGGTCATGCCCGAGGTGCTCGCATTATTGAAAGGCCCCGCGTTGTTCTGGCTGGACGCCGGTTACTACGGCTGGGTTGGCAAGCAGGGCGATCAGCAGCGGTTATCGGCGGAACTGGAGATGATTCTGAGCCACCCCTACCCACACATGATCCTGCTCGACGACGCGCGCGGACTCACGGGCCGGGACGGGATTCCTTCGGTTGGCGATGTGAAGGCTCATGTGGAGTCGAAGTTTCCCGAGCGGTCGGTGGAAGTGAAGTTCGACATCATGCGCATCACGCTGCGGGGATAGCGGCTGAAAAACTCTGATTCGCACAGGTTGTTGGGAAGGGCACGACTTCAGTCGTGCCGTAAGTGCCGCTAAATGAAGTCGGCTTCAGCCGCTGAGGGCGGCTGCGGAGAGCACCACGAGTCTGTCAGCAATCCGAGACGCGGCGAGCCGCGTCTCTACGATTGTTTTTCCTTGCGCGCGAGTTCCCACGCCTTCGCGTATTTCCATGACACGTAAACGGCGTGGTAGAGGTGCAGGAGCAAGCCTTCGCGGCCATCGAGAAACCCTAAACGAAAAAAATAGTTGTAGAAAAAAGTTGTGAGCGGGCGCAGGACGATGTTGAACAGGCTGAAGCCGTGGCGGCCTCTGGCGACAACCATCTCCGCGCCAAGGGAAGAATAGCGATTCATGTGGTCGATGTAATCAGCGAGCGTGGGGTAGGAGTGGTGAACTATAGCGTGGTTGAGTTTCCCGGAGATACCCTTGATAAGTTTCGCGTCTTCGTGAACCAGTCGTTCTTCGAAACGCGCGGTGCCGTTGCGAAACAGACGCAGCTTTGGATCAGGCCAGAAGCCGCCATGCTTGGTCCAGCGGTCGAGGAAAAAATTTTGTCGCGGAATCCAAAACGCAATCGGGAAACTTCTTCCACCGCGCTCTTGAGCCTCCTCGATAGCCATCACTTTCTCTACGACTTCAAGAGAATCTTCCCCTATCGAATTAACGTCGAGACGCCCGCGCATGGAGGCATAGATCTCGCCGGCGAGTCCTGGGCCCAGTTCCTCATCCGCATCCAAACTCAGAATCCAATCTCCCGCCGCCTTGTCGATGGCTGAATTCTTCTGCGCCGCGTAGCCCTTCCACTCCTCGACAAAGACTTTCGCGCCGAGGGATTTCGCGATCTCGACGGTGCGGTCGGTCGAGCCGGAGTCGACGACGATGACCTCGCCTTTGCCGTCGCCAATTAGCGGCTGCACGCTGGCCAGCGTTCGTCCGATGTTGGTCTCTTCGTTGTGGGTGATGATGACGACGGAGAGGATCACGCGGGGCTCCTGCCGCTGCCGGCTAAGAGCCTGCCGAGCTGCGCTCGGCTTGGACGGGCGAGGACGCCCGTCCCTACACATGCCGTTCCCACACAAGCCTTCTCCACATTAGCCTTGCCGATGGCCGAGAGCGTCACGGAGAGAGGATACGCGAGAGGCGGCCTTGCGCAAAAGGGAAACGCCGGGCGGGGACGCCCGGCGCTCCATCGTAGGATTCTCTTGCTCCGGTTGCGACGCTACCGTTGCGGTTGGGCCAAAGGGTTCGCCGGCGTTAGCTGGTCGGCTGGCCGCGCCGCCACGTGCGGAATATTTGGCGCGTGCGTGACCTCTCCGCGCTCGGCGTCGGCGATCAGAATACCGGCGTGATCGAGCAGGAGACCGATGGCCCGATCCAGTTCGACTTCGGCCTTTTCGTACAGGGCCTTGGCGGAGACGAGCGTGACTTCGGCCTGCGTCAGCGCCGCCTCGTTCTGCAGCACCAGAGTTGAGGTCGATGCGCCGAGCGCGTACTTCTTTTGTTCGGCGTCGAGGGACTGGCGCGCCAGATCCACGGCGGCCTGGGCGGAAGCGACGCTGGCGCGATTCTGCTGCACACCAAACTGCGCGTTGCGCACCTCGATGCGCACCTTGTTCTCGATCTGCTGCAGCTGCAACTGGGCTTGCCGGTATTCGAATTCCGAGCGTACCTGCGTGGCCTGCGCGGCACGGTTGCGAATCGGGATGGTGAGATTTACGCCTACCCCCTTATCTGGCGCACTGGAGTTCACGAGTTGGTTCAACGTTGCACCGTAAGAGATGGCAGGTACGACAGGGGGGGGACTGGTGAGACCGCAAAATGACGGACTAGTAGTGCATACGTAGTTAGGATTCTGATTGCCGCCCTGGCCTGAGCCGCCGTAGTAGGCAAACAGGTCCAGCGAGGGCAATAGGGCACTGCGGATCGCTTTATTGCTGATGTCGGTGTTGGAAAGGTTGATACGCTGTTCCGCGAGTTCTGGGCGATGACTGAGCGCATCGTTCACCAAGTCCTGGGTGGGGACAACCGCTTCCTGCGCCGTCAATTCCATGGTTGAGGTAGGAATTACTTCGGCGTCGGCCAGTACCGGGTCGACGAGCGTGCGGCTGATCGCATTCTTCATCAGCAGTTGTTGCAGTTGAAGATTGGTCAGCGCTACGGTCAGGGTTTGCTGATTGGAGGCAACTGTGCTCTGTGCTCGTACCACTTCGATCGGCGCGAGGGTCCCGATCTCCACCTGCTTCTGGTTGTCAGAGAGGGTTTTCTGAGCGAAAGCCAACTGCTCCCTCTGAACCCTGACGTTCTCGTAGGCGTATACCAGATCCCAGTACATGTTTTCGATCTGGTCGACGGTGGTGGTGATTTGCAGGCGGAAGGCTATATCCGAGATTTCACGATTGTTCTTGGCAATCTGAATGAAGCGAGTGTTCGGGGCGAATCCAAAGCCCTGCAAAAGGTGCTGCGTCAACTGAAACCGGAAACTGGAATTCAGGACCGGAGTAAAGGCATTGAACTCGTTATTGGAAGTTACGCGGCTGTTGTTGAAACCGATCGCCATATTCGTGCCCCACTGGAATCCTTCGGTGTAAGCGAAATTGGCGGTTCCTGTGTTCTGGTGGGAGCCGCAAAATAGGGTGGTGCAATCGATCCCGAGATGATCGATTTGCAACGTGCCCGTGAGGATAGGATCGAAGCTGGTGATGAGCGGGCCGCTGCCGAAGGTTGATTGGACCAAACCGCTTAATCCGGCGCCGGCGCCACCTGCCGCGACCGAGGTTCCACCCTGGCCCGAGCCGACCTGTGAGCCCAGTCCGCCCACGCCGCCGCCGGGCGTGTTCTGCACGACACCGTTGTTGACACCGAGAGTGCTGGAGCCAGCTTTCGCGCGCCAGACGTCGGTATCGGCGATGTTCAGGTTGTAGCGGGCGATTGCGATATCGAGGTTGTTTTCGAGCGCCAGCGCGACCGCGTCGTTCATCGAGATATAAAGTTTGCCGTCGTGCATGAGCTGGTCGATGCGCGCCGTGTTGGCCAGGTTCGGCGGCGCTACATGGCGCGCAGTGTAGGGCGCGAGCGGGTTGGGGAAGTGCGACTGCGGGTGCGCATACTCCTGCACGTCAAACGGCTGCGACGATGACGGCAAAGCCTTTTGGGCCTGCATCTGCGCCGACGGCGCGGCGGGCACGGGCGAGGCATCCTGCGCCCACCCCGCAGGTACCATGATTACAGCAAGGAAGACGGCGGCGAGGAAAAGGGCAGCGGCGGCCCGCTGAAACGCAGTCAACACAGTAGAACGTTGCATTCGCATCATCTCCATCGATCAGGCTCAAGCGATCAGCTCAAGAGGAACGGACGTAGTGGTCTGCACTCCTACTAACCCCTTGCTAATACGTAGAACGACAGGCCAGAGTTCCCTGCAATCTTCGTTCTTGCAGTACTCTCCTTGCGATGCTGTGGGAAAGCAATCTTTCTCATGGATCGTAAGTAAAAGTGACCGTAAGTGAAATAGTATAGCTGACGCGCCGCCGCACGCTCGGTCAGCGCAGCGGTAAAACTTTGTAAATACTAACGATGATGTTCGTGCAGCTTAGGACTCGAAAGACAACGTGCGTAATCTCAGACTGATCCTTTCTTATGACGGCGCCGAATTCGCCGGCTGGCAGGTGCAGCCCGGTCGGACTACCGTGCAAGGCGCGCTGGCCTCAGCCATTGGACGCTTGAGCGGGGAAAATGTACTGCCTCAAGGCTCCGGTCGCACCGACGGGGGCGTGCACGCACTGGCCCAGGTGGCGAGTTTTGCGACCGCGTCGGCAATTCCGACCGAAAACTGGATGCGGGCGCTCAACGACATTCTGCCGGCTTCGATCCGGGTGCTGGAGGTGACGGAGGCCGCGCCCGAGTTCCACGCGCGCAAGTCGGCCCGCGCCAAGACTTATCGCTATCGCATTCACCGCGGAGCGGTCTGTCCGCCGTTTCTGGCGCGCTATGTCTGGCATTACCCTTATCCCCTGGAGGAATCGGCGATGGTTGCAGCCGCTGGCGTGGTCGTGGGCGAGCACGATTTCACGTCGTTCGCGGCAGTGGATCCAGAGCGGGTAGAACGGATGGCGGCCGTAGAAAATCTTACCCACCGAGGACATAGCGAAAGGGCCGTCAGTAATGTTAGGACGATCTTCTCTTCGATCTGGACGCGCGAAGGCGAAGAATTGATCTACACGGTTCGCGGCAGCGGATTTCTTCATCACATGGTGCGGAACCTGGTCGGCACATTCTTGCTCATGGGAAAGGGAACCGTGAGCCAGGATGATTTGCGCCGCATCCTCGACGCGCGCGAGCGCACGGCGGCCGGGCCGACCGCGCCCGCCAGCGGGCTGTATCTCGTCGGTGTGGAATACTAGTGTAGCGCGGACACTCCTGTCCGCGTGCTCGCAGCAATTCCGCCGGCGGCGCGGACAGGAGTGTCCGCGCTACACGAACAGTCCGGCAATTCACAAGCAGGATAAGGCGCTGGCGCGCCCCTTCCGTCCCGCGTACACTTCTTCGCAGATGGCCACCAACGTCGAATTCGTCGTCTCCCACATCGCCTCCGTGAACCCGGCGACCGGCGAAGTTCTGGGCGAACTGGACAGCGCCGGTCCGACCGAAGTGCGCGCTACGGTGGCCCGCGCGCGCTCCGCGCAACCGGACTGGAACGCCTGGGGTATCCGCAATCGCGTGCGGCTATTGCGCCGCTTCCAGCAGATTCTTCTCGCGCATAAGACCGACATCGCGCGGCGCATCACGCAGGAAGCTGGCAAGCCCCAGGTCGAAGCGCTGCTCACTGAGGTTCTGGTCGTGCTCGACGCGGCGCGATTCCTGATCGACAACGCCTTCGCGATCCTGCGCGAAGAAAAGTTGCCGCACGGAAATCTCGCGGTCAAAACCAAGTCAGGGCGTATTCTGCACGAGCCGTATGGCGTGGTCGGAATCATTTCGCCGTGGAATTATCCGTTCTCCATTCCGGCGACTGAAGCCATGGCGGCCTTGGTTGCGGGAAATGCCGTGGTGCTCAAGCCCTCCGAGTTGACGCCGCTGATTGCCCTCGAACTGCAAGCACTGCTGCGCGAGGCCGGAGTTCCCAACGACATTTTCCAGGTGTTGCCGGGCGAAGGCGAGACCGGGGCGGCGCTGGTGAAGGGCGAAATCGACAAACTGGTCTTTACTGGAAGCGTCGCGACCGGTCGGCGAATCGCGCAGATCGCCGCCGAACGCCTGCTTCCGGTGGTGCTGGAACTCGGCGGCAAGGATCCCATGCTAGTGCTCGACGACGCCGACGTCGATGTCGCATCGAGCGGCGCCGTCTGGGGAGCTTTCGTGAATGCGGGGCAGACCTGCTTGTCGGTCGAACGCTGCTACGTGCATCAGAGTTTGTATCCGGCCTTCCTCGATGCCTGCTGCGAAAAGGCGCGCAAGCTCCGCGTCGGCAATGGCATGGATCCGGCCACCGAAATCGGCCCCATGATCCACGAGCGGCAAGTGCGTGTGGTGGAATCGCAAGTGGAAGATGCGCGGCAGCGCGGCGCCCGCGTGCTGGCCGGAGGCGCGCGATTGCGCGAACTCGGCCCCACATTTTTTGCGCCCACCGTGCTGGCGGACGTGGATCACAACATGCGCGTGATGCGGGAAGAGACCTTCGGTCCGGTGCTGCCGATTGCGCCTTTCCGCGACGATGCCGAGGCGGTGCGCCTGGCGAACGATTCCGACTACGGACTGGCCGCCAGCGTGTGGACCCGCGATCGCGCCCGCGGCGAGCGGCTGGCTCGCCAGATCGATGCCGGCACGGTGATGGTGAACGATGCCGTGTCGTGTTTCAGCATCAGCGAAGCTCCACACGGCGGCGTGAAGTCGAGCGGTCTGGGGCGCACGCATGGCCGCTGGGGCCTGGAAGAAATGGTGCGCGTGAAGTATCTCGACAACGACCTGGTTCCGCGCATGAAAAAAATCTGGTGGTTCGGCTACGGTGGCGGATTCGCCGGCGAAATGGAAGGTTTCCTCGACTTGCTATACGCACGCCCGCTGCGAGAAAAGATCAAAGCCGCAGTGCGCGCGGCCGGGGCGCTGTGGCGGAGAAAACTGTAACGGTGGAAAAGATCCAGAAATATGTGTCATCCTGAGCGAAGCGAAGGACCTATGCATTTGCTTGCAGCACCGGAATGCAGAGGTCCTTCGCTTCGCTCAGGATGACAAGAACGTACTAATCATCGAGGAAGTAGACTAATCATGACCGACTCCCGTGCGTTCCTGCGCCACACTCTCGCCACCATCGCCTATCGCGGAGCGAAAGCAATCCGCAATGCTGGGCCGAGCTTTGCCGAATATGGTTCCGCTGAAACTTCGCGCACGCCGGCGAAAATTCTCGCGCACATCGGCGACCTGATGGACTGGGGTCTCGCCATGTCCGAAGGCCGCCGCGAATGGCACGATTCCTCTCCGCTCGCGTGGGAAAAAGAATGCGAGCGCTTCTTCACCGCCTTGAAGAAGTTTGACGACTACCTGGCGTCGGAAAAGCCGCTGCGAATCTCCGTCGAAAAATTGTTTCAGAGCTCGATCGCCGACGCGCTCACCCACATCGGCCAGATCGCGATGCTGCGGCGGATGGCCGGTGTCCCGATAAAGGGCGAAAACTATTTCGTAGCAGAAATTACCGTCGGACGCGTCGGCGCAGACCAGGCGTCCCCGCGCAAGGAATTTGACTAGCCGGGCGCTGATAAATGGTTTTGGGAAGGGCACGGCTTCAGCCGTGCCGCCCAGAGCCAATAAAGACGTGGGCTTTAGCCCCTGAGGGCCCTGACAGTTACTGCTTCGGTGCATTATGAGATGGCCTGTAGCCGGGCGCTCATAAAAGATCCGTGCAGGATTAGTGGCTGACTCGCCCAGGAGTAGCCAACAAAGTTCCTCGAGTCTCATGCCCCTACAATCTCTCTTACTGCGCGATAGCCCTGATCGATGGCGGTGTTGGTGTAGGCATGGCCGTCGGCGTCCGAGTTCGCGATCTTGATCCTTCCGAAGGGCTGCCGTCCAATCACACACGGACGTTCGGACGCCGGCCGGTCGACAGGCTCGAACAATTCGTTGTATTCGTAGCTATATCCGTGCGGCCAACGATTCACCGTGATCGCCTGAATGTCGCGAGCGGGATCGAAGCCGCCCGCTGCGAGCGTGCGGCCAAGTTGATCTCGTACCTGACGCTCGAAGGTTTCGAATTTTGTGCTGACGAGCTCCCACCGTCCTGCCCGGTACTGGTCCTTGCAATTCAAGCCGGGTTCGCATGGAGTGCGAAGAAGGTGAAGCAGGCAGGACTCATCCGGCGAACTGGGAAAGTGGTAGTCGCCCATGGAGACCGGGAAATCCAATGTAACGTTGCTGAAGTACGCTCCCGGAGCGTAGATCGCGCTAATACCGAGTTTCTGAAATGCCTTCCAGTTGCTGATTTGCACATTGGTGTAAACAAGAGGCATCTTCACACCGTAGGCGAGCGCTTCTTTTTGTTTGTCTGATATCTCCGGACACAAGTAGGGGATGACCGTGTTGTAGCAGGCGAGTATGCAATTCGCGCCGCGAACGCGGTGAGCCTCTCCGCCGCGAACGTAGGTTACTTCGACTTCCTTTGCGTTTGCCGCATCTCCGATGTGCCGGGCTCTCACCGCGGTGCTGTTCAGACGGATGCGAATCGGGGAAGCGGCATCGTCCAGGCCAGCATAGTTCGCGCGGGCAGTGACGATGTCCTCCATGGTATGGCCGGAAAGAACGCCGGGCACCAGGGAGCGCACCAGCATTCTGGCGATGGATGCGTTGCCGTCCGGAAAATGGAAGATGTAAGGCTCATCTTTTTCGGGATTCTCTTCATGGTCCTTGGGAAGACTCATGCCCTTGAAGCCGGGAAATCCTTCCCGGGCGCAGTCATATGCCGAAACGGCATCGATCCCGACGGCATATATGTCATGGGTTGAGCTCTGAAATACTTTCACCACATCGGGGTGAACCTTGACGTATTGCAGCAGAAAATCTTTGTAGCTGGTCTTGATCAGCTTGGATTTTTTCTGCTCCGGAGTAAGGTCGGGCATGTAATCGACGCGGGCGTGCTGAAGACGGAGGAGATCTTTACGGGCGGCTTCCGCGATTGGAATCTGGGCAACGTTCTCCAATGTGAAGTCGATGCCGAAGTAGTGGAGGCCTCTCTGCGGCACCAGGCGTTCTGTGCCAAATGTTTCCTTGTCGAAGAAGACGGCCTCTTTCAGGTGCATCGAGCCGAACAATTTTTGGTCGTAGTATTTGTAGAAGCGCCGTACGTCGATTCCCAGTTCCTTCAAAAGCCCAATCGATTCCTTGCTGTAATTGCCCGGCGCCTCAATGGACTGGGTCCCGCCGTATCCGAGCAGCAATCGCTTTCCTGCCTGGAATTCATTGCGCTTGGCGTGGCCGCCGAAATCGTCGTGGTTGTCGAGGATCAGAACCTTCGATTGTTTTCCAGTAAACTTGCGGTAGAAGTATGCCGCCGCCAGGCCGCTCATACCCGCGCCGACAACCACCAGGTCATATGACTCCCCGTCGTCCACGGACTCGGGCCACTCCTTACCATCGCGCAGGTCGTGGGCAACCTCCCAGGAACCATCGTGAGTGCCGCGAAGGCCAGTCTTGGCAGGCGGGTAATCACCGGGATCCTTCTCCGGAGCGAATGGGGACTGTGGCACGCCGAAGGCTTCCAGCCAGGTGGGGCTTGCTGCAAAGAGGGACGTGCCAACGGCGATGCTTATTCCATTCAGGAAATCACGACGGGTAATCGCGCGCCCCATACCTAACTCACGATCTTGATCCTTATCGTTCATTACGCTTCTCCCTCCCAAATTCAGGGTCTCTGGATTCCTACCCCGCTTGCCGCCAGCCATTGTGCTCGCAATCCGCAATTGAAGTCGATAGCAGGAGCCCCGAGAGACAGCGCGTACCTTGGTGTCCTTGGTGGTGGATGAACTTAACGCACCACCCAAAGCGCGTCGTCCTTGGTCGGAAGGCCCCGGCTGAGTAAAATAACGGGCAAGCGGCCTTTACCATGGCCCGCAGGAGGTTCAATGGCTTCCGGCGAAACGGCAACTGCTGTCACCAGCACAATTCCGCAGCTTCCCAACCACAAAGTCAAGCTCAAGAAGCCGGGCCAGCGTGCCTGCAATGAGAAAAACGAAAAAGGCAAGTTCTGCGGCGGACACCTGAAACGCTGGTTCTACGCCGCCGACGTGCTCGAACAAGAGTGCGGCGACGTGGAGAAAGCCTGGGAAGCGGACGCCGAAGTGTATCGCTGCGAATTTTGTCAGACGCTCTATCTGCCCAGTCCCGACGATCCCCGTGGGGTGAACGTCGCGGGAACAGGCCAGATTTCGGTGTTCGGGCTAACCGTTCCTCCCAAGGAAGAGAAAAAGGCCTAGCGTCTCTACTCCGGTTCCCGCGCCAGTTCTGGACTTGGTACCGTCTCTCCCTCCAGTTCCTTGTGCCGCGCCGCCCGCTGTTCATTCAGCATTTTAGTCGCCGATGCCAACTCCTCCCGGCCTTCTTTCTCGCGTCCCATGCGCACCAGCACCTGCCCGCGCAGATCACGCGCGCTGGCGTTTCCGCTGTCGAGCCGGATGAACTGATCCAGTTCCGATAACGCCGCCGCGTAGTGCCGTCGGTGTTCTTCGATCTTCTCGAGCCCCATGCTCTGCGCGCTCACCCCATTCGCAAGAGAAAGCAGTAGGAGAACCACGAAGGGCATGCGAATGCTTGACACTCGATTCGTCGTCCTGTAGTGTCCGCCAGCAAGAGGCTGAAATTCAAGGAGTCCATGGAATCTGCTGATTCGAAGCCTACGCGAAATTCCTCCTCGGCAAAATCCCGCCGCAAGTCCGAGCCCACCCGCAAACGGTCACAGCCGGCCGCGGTCACCATCCGCGACGTCGCCGAGCGCAGCGGATTTTCCTCGGCCACGGTTTCCATCGTCCTGAACAACGCGCCCCTGGCCCGCTACATTCCCGACACCACCAAAGGAAAGATCCAGCGCGCCGCCCAGCATCTCGGCTACCGTCCCAACCTGTTTGCGCGCTCGCTGCGGGGCCGGCGCAGCCACACCGTCGGCGTCATGGTCTTCGACATGACCGACCCGTACTGCACGCTGGTCCTGCGCGGCATCGAGAACACGCTCTACCAGTCGTCGTTCCTCCCCATCCTCACCGATGTCCACAACGAGCGCAGCCGCTTCGAGCGCTATCTGGAAATGCTGCTGGACCGCCGCATCGAAGGCCTGGTCGTTCTCGCGAACTGGCTGTTTGTGGACATCAACGTCCTCGCCGATCTGGAGAAGAACAACATTCCGACCGCCACCGTGGGCCGCGAGCTCAAGAACGACAAAATCAGCTCGGTGATCGTCGACAATGCCGCAGGCGCGCGCGCCGCCGTCGAACATCTCCATTCGCTCGGCCATCGCAAAATTGCGTTCATCCGCGGCCCTCACCAGTTGTCCGACACCGAACCTCGGTGGCGTGGCGTGCGGACGCTGGCCCGCGAACGTAACCTCGAACTTGACCCGCGGCTGATCGTCGACCTGCCAGAATCTGGAGATCCGTTTTCAAGTTTTGAACAAGGATACAGATTAACGGAGGAATTGCTGCACCGCCGCCGTCCCTTCACCGCGCTGATGGCCTTTGACGACATGACTGCCTTCGGCGCCATCCGCGCGCTCGGCAAGGCGGGGATTCACGCTCCCGAGCAGTGCTCGGTCGTGGGCTTTGACGACATCGCGCCCGCTGCCATCTACTCTCCCGCGCTGACCACCGTGCGCCAGCCCATGGAAGTCATGGGAACGGCTGCGGCCACCATCGTGCTCGAAGCCATCAACGCCGCTCTCGAAAACAAGCCAACCCGCACCATTCACCGCAGAATCGTTCCCGAGCTGATCGTGCGCGAATCCACCCGCAGCGTAAAGTAGCTGCCCTGGGCAGAAGCCCTGCTTTTCTCTTGACAGAGAGACACCTAACGCAGTATTGATACGTTTTAATAAAGGTATTTGACCGGGTTTGAAGATGGAACGCCGGTAGCGCCGGGGACCTGGACCGCATCGGTTCTTCGGTGAGAGCCTCTTGCTGTTGCCCGGCATTTCTTCTGCGCCAAATCGCGTTGCGACTTTGGGTTAGGAGGCTGGTCATGAATAGCAGAAATGCAATTGTCAAGACAGCGCGGAATTTTCTTTCTGTTTGTATTCTTTTCCTCTGCGCGGGTTCTGTAGCGCTTGCCCAGGCTGGCAGGGGCAGCATCAGCGGTCTGGTCTCCGATCCTTCGGGCGCGGTCGTCAGTGGCGCCAAAGTCACCGCCCTCAACCATGCAACCGGAGTCACGCTGCACACCGTCACCAGCGTGGCGGGCTTGTACAGCTTTGTATCGCTGAACCCTGGCCTCTATGTAGTCACGGCCAGTCAACAGGGCTTTGAAAGCGTCGCTCAGGACAATGTGTTGGTAACTGTGGATCAACTCGCCACCGTGAATATCGCTCTGCGAGTCGGCATCATGACCGAGACGGTTACGGTGTCGGGTACATCCGCACTGGTGGAGACGAGCAACTCCACCGTAGGCCAGTTAATTGATTCAGCCACCATCGCTCGCGTCCCGTTGCTCACACGCAATGTCTTCGATCTGGTACAACTGAGCGCCGGCGTGACCCCAGCCAATGGAGCTCCCAACTCCTCCAGTTCGCAGGCCATCGTCAACATCTCGAGTGGACGCCCGGGAATCGATGTCTCGTCCTACACCTTCAACGGCGCCATCCAGGGATCGGTTTACTATATGCTCGACGGCAGCCCGCTGGGCGTTGCTGAAAACAACGTCGCCGCCATCCTCCCGGCGATGGAAATTCCCGAGGATGGCGTGGAAGAGTTTCGCGTCGAAACCCAAAACACTCCCGCCTCCTATCAGAGCGGCGGCGCGGGCGTCATAAGCCTGGCCAGCAAATCCGGCGGCGACAAGTTTCATGGCGATGCCTTCGCGGTTTTCCGCCCGGATGTCCTTGCCGCCAACGAATACTTCAACAAGCTCGGCCAGTTATCGGCCGGTACGCCCAACCAGTCGCCTGCCTTTCATCGCTACCAGGAAGGCGGCGCCATCGGCGGCCCCATCGTGCACAAAAAGCTTTTCTTCTTTGCGGATTATGAATACACGGACGAGAAACTTTATGATCCTACGAGCATCTTTACTGTTCCCACCACCGCGGAACGGAACGGCGATTTTTCAAACGACCTTTTCACGATCTATAACCCGCTGGTCGCCGATAATGCCGACGGAACGCGGCAGGAGTTTCCCACCCACAACGTAATTACCAGCTATACCCCCCTCAATCCAACCGCGGTGACGTTTCTGTCGCATCTCCCCAAATGCAACTATCCCAATCCTGCCACGTGCGATACAGCTACAGACCCAAACAACCCCTTCCACCTCAACAACTATCAGCTTCCGGGTCTGGACCCCATAACCGCGCAGAGATTCGACATTCGCGTGGACTACGACAAGAGCGAAAAGCAGCGCCTCTTCTCCCGCTTCTCGCTTGCCCGGACGACCGTGGCGGGGGTCAATGCCTTCAACAACGAGTGGGATCCGAACTACGCCCAGAACGTCACGAATGCGCGCAACTTCATCATCGGGGACGACTACACCATAAATTCCACTACCGTGTTGCAGTTGCGGTACTCCTTCACGCGCCAATATACCAATCAGGGGGGCGATCCTCGACAGAATGGCTTCGACATCACCACGCTGGGATTTCCTTCGTCGCTGGCCGCGGCCGAGGCGTACAAAAACATCCCCATCGTGTTCTTTAACGACTACTCGGCAAACGGCCTCACCAGCGGGGTCGGCGGCGCCGCGAACTACAATATCTTCATCTTTGCCAGCATGAACCACGACTTCAGCGCGACCCTCACGAAGGTAATGGGTAAACACGAACTCAGCTTCGGCGGGGAATATATGAAAAGGTTGTTGAATGTGGGCCAGCCGCCCGCACCCTCCGGCTGGTACTATTTCGATCTCTCCGCTACCGACCAACAAACCTCACCGGCGTCCGGTACAATCGTGGGAGGCAGCGACTTCGCTTCGTTCCTCCTGGGCATGGGGAATAGTTCCATCGAAAGCACGAATTTCACCCAAGATCTCTTCGCCGCGGAAGCTAATCCCTATTACGCGGCCTTCGTCCAAGACACGTACCATGTTAGGTCGAATCTCACCATCACCGCCGGACTTCGCTGGGACATCTTCGGCGGCAAGACGGAGCGCCATAACCGCCTGGAATACTTCGATCCGACGGCCGTGGGTACAGATCCCAACACCGGGCTACCCTTCACCGGCGGCGAAGTGTTCGCCAGCAGCGGCAACCGTTCTCCGTTTAAGACCAATCTGCACAACTTTGCTCCGCGCCTGGGTTTTTCATGGCAGCCAGAGAAACACCTTGTCGTTCGCGGCGGCGCCGGCTTCTACTTTGGGCCGAGCGCACAGCAGGTGAGCTCGGCCACGCTGAACAGCGATGGATATTCCACGAACATTAACTGGAACGCTACCTGTATTCAACCTATAACCAATTCGACTACTCAATTGGGCGGCAATACGGTGATCAACAACGACACCTCATGTGTACCGGGGGGGGCGCCTAGTGTGACCGGCCCCTATTCGCTGAGCAATCCATTCCCAAGCGGTCTGGTGCCACCATCCCAGCTGCAGCCGAGCGGCTTGGAGACCGGCCTTGGAGGAAGTCTGAACACGATGCTGCACTCGCAGAGGACGCAGGAAACCTATAACTTCAACTTCGGCCTGGAGTACGAATTTCCACGCGAGATCGTTCTCAGCGTCGGCTATGTGGGCAGCAGAGGCCTCTTCCTTCCGATGGAAGTCGCAGATCTGAACCAGCTCACCCTAAGCCAGATCAACACGCTCGGCACGGCCGGCGCCACGCAGGCGCAGTTTGTAGCGGCCGAGCCTTTCCCTCAATTCACCAGTGGCGGGAACATCAGCATAACCGGCCAAGGTTTTGGTGTCCTGGTGCATGGCTACCCCGGCGGAGATTCTGACTACAGCTCCCTGCAGACGAAGGTGCAGAAGCGCATGACCAAGCACTTCACCACCCTGGCCTCTTTTACCTGGGCCAAGCTGATGTCGGACGACAGCCGTAATCCGCTGGACTTTGTCGGCCAGCATGGCGGGTACCCTCAGGACTGGAGGAACTTGAGCTACGAGCATTCCGTCAGCCCGCAGGACGTGAAGTATCAGTTCACATGGCAGGCATCTTACGACCTGCCCGTAGGCAAGGGCCGGGCGCTGGATCTGAACGGAGTATCGAATGCCATCCTGGGCGGCTGGACCGCCAACGGGATCTTCTACCTGAGCAGCGGTATTCCCGTCCCTTCGCCGGTTGTAGGGTCGTCAAATATCTACCTCTATCAGCGGGCCAATATGACCTGCGATCCCAGCAAGGGGGCGCCACATACCATAACGCAGTGGTTCACAGGCGACTGCTTCGCAGTGCCTGCCAGCCCGTTCGTTCCGGGGAATGCGCCAGCTTATCTTGATCATGTCCGCACGATGGGAGCCAACAACCTGGATCTCACACTCTCCAAGAATTTCAAACTGGGCGAAACGCGGGATCTCCGCTTTGATATTTCTTCTTATAACGTCGCCAACAGGCCGCAGTTTGCGTCGCCGAATGTGCCCGGAGCTGATACCGGGTGGACGGCGGCTGCCGGTTTCGGCCAGATCACGGCAACTTCCAACTCGCCCCGTCAATTCCAGTTTGGGGCGAGATTTACATTCTGATCCATTGGCGGGTGCCCCACTCATCGCGTTGTTTGCGATGAGTGGGATTTGCTGCGGGTATTCAACCGATTGCTTCGTCAGTCCGCTACGCCCGCGCGCACGCGGTCCCGACTCATCACCGCCAGTCCCTTCTCCAGATCGGCCATCAGATCCTCGACATGCTCAAGGCCCACGGACAGCCGGATCATCTGCTCGGTCACGCCCATCTTTTGCCGCAGCTCCGGAGCTATCATGGCGTGCGAGGTCAGCACCGGAATGGTCACCAGCGAATCCACTCCGCCAAGACTCGGCGCCAGGGTAAATAGATTCAGCGCCTCGGCCACGCGGCAGGCGTCGGCCCCGGAGCCTTCCACCTCGAAGCTCAGCACGCCGCCTACGCCCGCCATTTGCTTCTTCGCGATGGCGTAGTCCGGATGCTCCTTCAGCAGCGGATAGTACACGCGCGTCACTTTCGGATGCCGGCTCAGGAACTCGGCAACTCGCAGCGCGCTTTCGTTCTGGCGCTCGACCCGGACGGCCAGCGTCTTGATCCCGCGCCGCAGCAGAAACGCCGCGTGCGGATCCATGCAGCAGCCGAGCGTGGTGCGAGTGTGATGGATTTGCTCGATCAAATCGCGTCGTCCGGTCGCGATGCCACAAATGATGTCGGCATGTCCGCCAAAATATTTTGTCCCCGAATGCAGCACGAGATCAATGCCCCACTCCGCCGGACGGCAATTGATCGGCGTGGCAAAGGTCGAATCAACGGTCGAGATCAGGCCGCGCTTGCGCGCCAGCGCTGCAATCTTTTCGAGATCGACGACCCGCACCGTCGGATTTGTCGGCGACTCGATGTGCAGGATCTTGGTGTTGGGCCGGATCGCGCGCTCGTGCTGCGCCATGTCGTTGGTGTCGACGAACGTGGTTTCGATTCCCAGCTTCGGCAGCCACTGCGACAAGAACTTGATCACGCCGCCATAAATATCGCGCTGCGCCACGATATGGTCGCCCGCCTTTACCAGCGCCAGAATCGAAGTGGTGATCGCGGCCATGCCCGAAGAAAACAGCAGCGCCCCATCCGTGCCTTCCAGTTCGGCGATGGCATTCTCGGCGACCGTATGCGTGGGATTACCATAGCGCGTGTAGAAGCGGTCGGTAGGAGTGGCGCGCACCTGTTCTTGCGTGTCGGTGACCTCGAAGGTCGAAGTCTGATAGATCGGCGTGGAGAGCGGACCGTTCTTCTTGGAGAGGTCGGTGCCGCCGCGTACCGCCTCGGTTTCCCGACGGAATTGATGCTTTTTCATTTTGAAGTCTCCTGTAGAGACGCGGCTTGCCGCGTCTCCGTTAGCGGTGGGGGACGGGGCAAGCCCCGTCTCTACACGAAACCCGCTAGCTCCGCGTCGCCGCCGCATTCAGCGCGGGTACCGGCGCCAGCCACTCGGACGACCTCGCGTGCCGGCCACTCACTACTTTGTCGAACTCCTGTTGCAAGGCGCGGGTTACGGGACCAGCCTTGCCGTCGCCGATGACGCGAAAATCAATTTCCCGCAGCGCGACGACCTCCGCCGCGGTGCCGCACACAAAGACTTCGTCGGCAATATAAAGCTGATCGCGCGAAATGGGCTCCTCGACCACGGAGTAGCCCAAATCCTGAGCCAGCGTGATCAGGCTGTCGCGGGTGATGCCCTCCAGAATCCCCGCCCGCGGCGTCGTGCTCAGGATCTTGTCGCGGACGTTGTCGCGGACCTTGTTACGCACGACGAAGAGATTTTCGCCCGTGCATTCCGCCACGTATCCATCGGGCCCCAGCATAATCGCCTCATCGAATCCGGCGCGATGCGACTCGGTCTTGGCCAGAATCGAGCTCACATAATTTCCCGAGACCTTGGCCTTGGTCATCATGATGTTCGGATGCAGCCGCGTGAACGACGCAATATTGGCGCGGATGCCGCGTTCCTTCGCTTCGGTCCCCAGAAAAGCCTTCCACTCCCACACCGCGACCACAAAGCGCGGTTGGCCGGCCTCGACGGTCAGGCTCATTGCGCCGTTCAGGTAAATCATCGGACGGATGTAGCACGCTGAAAATTCGTTCGCCGCAATGGTCTGGTTGACCGCAGTCTTCACCTGGTCCGCCGTAACGGGCAGGTCGCGAAAGCCCACGATGTGGGCGGAATCCAGCAGGCGTTCCACGTGTTCGTCCATCCGGAACACGGCCGGCCCCTGATCGGTCGCGTAGCAGCGGATCCCTTCAAAAACGCTGAAGCCATACTGCACGGCGGCACTCACGAACGGAACCACGCCTTCACTGGCGGGCCTCAACGAATCATCGATCCATATGTAACGAGCGGCTCCCATATTCTCCTTGAGAAGCTGTTTTTGATTCAAAACTTCCAAAACATAAAGACTAGAAAGACTGCTACGGCCCCGCCGAATTCCCACAAGCAAGCGGCCAGCCTAAGCAGGCTACTCGGATAGAAATCCCGATGCAGCTGTAACATGCGCCAATAGTTCCAGATCGGCATAAATTCTACGCTCTGTTCCCGAGGTAGTCGCACCCTTACCTGGGAATGCAAACGGAATACAAGCGCACATGAGACAGCGACGTATAAGGCCAGAATTAACGTCTGAACTGCGCGTTCCACTCGTGTCACCCCTCGTCCATCTTCTAAGTCTTTTAAGCCTCGGGCCGCTTAGGAAATCCACATTTAGTACAAGAAAGCTGAATTCATTTAAGATTACCTGCGCTGCCCAGCCGCGGCAAGCGCAAGACACGCGCAAGCCATGTCTTGCGATACGCGGGCCTGGCGTTTGTAATATCCTTCCTTGAGCCACTCCTATGAAAAAGAAGAAGCTGAAAGCAACCGCCCGAAAAACATCCGCGACCAAGAAAACGAGAACGACCAAAACGACGCGCTCATCGAGTAAAGTCGCCCTCAAAGCCACCGTCCTGAAAGGCAAGCCACCGAAGGCCGAACTGCGCCACATCCCGTGGAGTTCGGTCGAAGTCGAAGCCCTGAACCCTTTGCTGGGCCGCCACTTCATTGTCGGGCAGAACGTCATGCTCGCTCGCGTCCTGCTCAAGAAAGGATGCATTGTGCCCGAACACAGCCACCACAACGAGCAGATCACCTACATCCTGGAAGGCGCGCTGAAATTCGGGATCGACGGCAAAGAGATTGTGGTGAATGCGGGCGAGGTCCTGACCATTCCGCCCAACATGCCCCACTGGGCCGAGGCGCTCGCGGACACGGTCGATCTCGATATCTTCAACCCGCCCCGCGCCGACTGGATCAACAAAACCGACACCTATTTGCGCTAGAGCCCGTGTGGCGCGGACACTCTTGTCCGCGTGCGGACAGCGTCCGTGAATTCGACCGGGTATCGGGCGTCGCCAGCGCAGCCGTACCGTATCATGTGTAAGGCGAGCAACACTCATCGCTTTCCACCGGATATCCATTGTCGACTACTCGAATCGCCGAACCCACCTCCCGCCTGCGCTGCATCGCCTGCGGCGCCACGCCCGATTCCGCGAACCAGGATTTCCGTTGCACCGCTTGCGGCGACCTGCTGGAATTCTTTTTCCCCGGATGGACCTTCGATCCGGCGGAACTGAAGTCTCTCTGGCTCAACCGCCGCACCTCACACGGTGCGCTCGATCAAAGCGGAGTCTGGCGTTTCCGCGAACTTCTTCCGCACATTCCCGAAGAGCATGTCATCACCCTGCGCGAAGGAAACACGCCGCTCTACCACCTGCCACGATGCGCGCGCGCTACCGGTGTCGAGAATCTCCACGCCAAGCACCAGGGCATGAACCCGACCGCATCCTTCAAAGACACCGGCATGACGTTCGCTGCTTCGTCCGCGCGCCAGGGAAAATTCCGCTGGGTGGCCTGCGCCTCCACTGGCAACACTTCTGCCTCCATGGCGGCCTACGCCGCGCGCGGCAACATGCACAGCCTGGTGCTGATCCCGGAAGGCAAAATTTCCTGGGGCAAGCTCTCGCAAGCGCTCGACTACGGAGCCCTTACCTGCCAGCTCCGCACCGATTTCGACGGATGCGTCCACATCCTCAACGACCTCGTCCGCCAGAAGCCCGTCTGCCTGCTGAATTCCGTGAATCCGTATCGCATCGAAGGCCAGAAGACGGCCGCCATCGAACTTCTCGAGCAACTCGCGTGGGAGCCGCCGGACCATATCATCGTCCCCGGAGGCAATCTCGGAAACAGTTCCGCGATCGGCAAGGCGCTTCTCGAAATGCGCGAGCTCAAACTGATCTCGCGCCTGCCGAAGCTTTCCATCATCCAGGCGCAGGGCGCGAACCCGTTCTACCGCAGCGTGCGCGAGTTCGGAGGAAAGAAGCTCGAACCCATGACCGCCGACACGCTCGCCACCGCCATACGCATCGGCAATCCGGCATCGTGGAAGAAAGCGCTGCGCGTGCTCCAGGCGACTGGCGGTGAGGTCGAACAGGTTACGGAAGTCGAAATTGCCATTGCTAAAGCCGAAATCGGCGCCGATGGCATCGGTTGCGAGCCTGCCTCCGCCGTCACGCTGGCTGGACTCAAGAAGCTGCGCCGCAGCGGATTTGTCAAACCCGGCGAGGCCGTCGTTTTGATCCTGACCGGCCATCAGCTCAAAGATCCCGACTTCACGATCAAGTTCCATCGCGGCGATTTGTTCGCTGGAACGTCCGTCGCCGGAACGCCCGAGGAGGCCGAGGCTGCCCAGGCAAAATATTTGCAACGTGCCCCGGTTGTGCTCGATGCCGATCTGGGGGCCGTCATTGCCGCCCTCGACGCGGCCGAGAGAAATTCGTAGCAGTTCGCCCCAAACTCGTGTATAAAACACAGTTCAATGTCTTGATGATTGTTAGGGATTCTGCTTGGGCCGCACCGGGCTAAGATCTTTTATTTCTTCCATTTCGGCTCGGTTGTAGCCCCGGAGGAGAGTTCTCAGTACTCGCTGCGGAACGGTGTTACTGAGAACTGAGAACTGAGAACTGAGAACTGACAACTGAGAACTGAGAACTGTTTCTTACCCTATGCCTTCACGTCCCACATCCTTGGACCGCTCGTTGCGCTTGGCGCTCCCGGCGACCTCCGCCAATCTGGGCCCTGCTTTTGACGCCGCCGCCCTCGCCCTGGATTTCCATCTCCGCTTGCGCGCCGAGCGTGCGCCCGACTTCTTTGTCACCGCCGAAGGCCGCGATGCAGCGATCTGTGCTCGCATGGAGAACCACCTCATCGTCACCACCTATTGCGAGGTGCTCGAATCGGAGAACCGCAAGATTGCGCCCTTGCGCATCCACATCCAAAACGAGATTCCCATTGGCCGAGGTTGCGGATCGTCCGCCGCCGCCCGCCTCGCCGGCATCGCGCTGGCCGTACATTTCGGGCATCTGCGCTGGAAAAATGACCGCATCGTCGGCGAAGCTTCCATGCGCGAGCACCACCCCGACAACGCTTCTGCCTGCTGGATGGGCGCGCTCACCGTGGCTCGCATGGCCAACCAGGTGCAGGCGCAGGTGGTCGAAGTGAAGCCGAAAGGGAAGTGGCCGCTGCTGCTGGCTGTCCCCGAGGCCCTGCTCTCAACCGAACAAGCCCGCCGCGTGCTGCCCTTCCAGTACTCGCGCGCCGACGCCGTCACCAACATTCAGAACTCGATGCTCCTGCTCGCGGCCTTCACGCAAGACCGTCCCGACCTGCTCTCCTCGGCTCTCGAAGACCGCATCCACCAGCCTTATCGCGCGCCGCTTTGTCCGCTGCTTCCCGCCCTCAAGGAACTCACCGGAGATTCCGGCATTCTCGGCGCCGCCCTCAGCGGAGCGGGCCCGTCCGTGTTGGTGTTCCTCGACCCGAAAGTTCCAGCGAAAAGAGCGAAGCAGAGAATCGCCGCTCACCTCACCAAGCGCCGGCTTACCGCCGAACTCATTCTCACCGAGATCGCCCAACACGGTGGACGCGATGGAGCCGACTGGCGCAAGCATCACGGCCCCGCGAGAAAATAAGCTTGTGTGGGGACGGGGCTTTGCCCCGTCCCGGCGGGGCAGAGCCCCGCCGCAAGGTGCCCCAGGTTCGCGCCCGTTCTTTGGGCGCTAACCTGGGCGAAAGCTAACCTGGGTGGAGTAGCTCGGCAGCATCGCCGCCTGCGACTCAATCTTTATCTATGGGAGCCAAGACCTGACCTCGCACACCATGCTGTCGGATGGGGTCGCTATTGTCGGACAGACCTTGGCCGGGGGTTTTGAGAGCTATCGCCTGGTTACGACAACTGAGAAAGATTTTTGCGGGGAAGCCCGCTCCCAGGTCTTCGAGAACCGGCCGAGAACTGGGCAACTCACCGTTTTGGGATCGGTCTGTTATCGGGTGGAATCCCTTCAGAAATACGGAAGGTTACTTCGACGGTGATCTGTACTGGGACGGGCTTGCCATCTCGCATACCAGGTTTGAATTTCCACTGCTTCACCGCTTCAATTGCCTTTTCAGAGAGCCCCATGCCAAGGCGGTCTAGTACCGTAATATGGCTGGTGCGGCCGTCGGGTTCCACGATCAAGCTGAGCTTACACGTTCCCTGATATTGCGCAGCACGCGCTTCAGGGGAATACTCAGGACCAGGCGAAGAGACCACGTGCGGAGGGGTGGCGCAGGGTGGCGGGTTCTTTTTGCTACATACCTTCGCAAGCTCACCCTCCGTCACACCGGCCGACAAAGTTGATGCAGGCTCATGTCCGTTAGTCTGCGCTAGCTGCGACGGGGAGCTTGAGGTCGCGGGACCCACCTGCCGATTTTGTCCCGCTGGTAATGGGTGGGTGCTTGCGGACAGCAAAGCATTGCAGATCAGGCAAGCGGCAATCCCGAAATGCACGAAATATCTCATACCTGGATTGTCATCTTTCCGCGCGGTACGGGCCGTCCGCAGACGTAGTCATCATACCCTTAAAGCCAGACTGGCGTAACATCGCGATTACACTCATTGACCCCAGGGTCGGCCAGTTCTCAATGAGTGTAAACGCCTGCTTACATCAACTACCGGCCTGAACCGTTTTGCTACCATGAATTGCACCTGCGCAAGGTGGTAGCGAACATCATGTTTCATCTCTCGCCGACGGCAGTTTCCGACGCCCAAACTCTGGCCGCTTACGTCATCTTTCTTGCAAGCTATCTGGTCTTTGCACTGGGAAAATTTCCCGGACTAAAAATTGACCGTCCGGGAGCGGCGATTATCGGGGCGGTGGGTATGGTGGCCTTCCGGATTGTGCAGCCGTCCGACACGCTGCGTTTCATAGATTTCCCCACACTGGTGTTGTTGTTCTCGATGATGCTGATTGTAGGCACTCTTCATCTGGTGGGGTTTTTTGAGTGGAATGCGGAGATGGTGCTGCGGCGGCTGAAGCCGTCGCGGCTGTTGCCTGCGGTGGTCTTCACGTCAGGAGTGCTTTCCGCATTCTTCGTGAACGATATTGTCTGCCTAGTGATGGTGCCGTTTGTGCTGAGCATCACGCGCAGGTTGCGACTGGAGCCGTTGCCGTACCTGTTGGCGGTGGCGACCGCATCGAATATTGGCAGCGTGGCGACTATCACGGGGAACCCGCAGAACATGCTGATCGGGTCGTTCTCCGGCATTGCTTATCGTGACTTCCTCCTACATCTTGGTCCGGTGGCGGTGGTGGGTCTGTTCCTAGATTGGATGGTGCTGCACTGGATGCATATGCGGAAGGTGAGGCATGCGGAATTGTCGAACGACGGGATTCCACTGCCGCCGCTCGATCTTTCGCGGCTGACGAAACCAGTGATTGTGGTAACCGCAGTTGTGATCGCTTTTTTGGCAGGTGTGCCTCCGGCGATGGCAGCCGCTTTGGGCGCAGCGGTATTGCTGATTACCCGAACGCTGGAGCCGCGAAAACTGTACGAAGAAGTGGACTGGGGTCTTCTTGTGTTTTTTGTGGGGCTGTTTTTGATTGTGGGCGGAGCGCAAAATGCCGGAATTATAGAGAAGTTTCTGGGGATCGCAGAGCATTGGAATCTCCACAAGCCGGGGGTCTTCACGGTCGCTGTGTCGTTGCTGAGCAATATTGTGAGCAATGTACCTGCGGTGATGCTCTTGAAGTCGCTTGCACCGGACTTCGCGAATCCGCATACCGGGTGGCTCGTACTGGCCATGGCTTCGACGTTGGCGGGGAATCTGACGATCACGGGAAGCGTGGCGAACATTATCGTGGTCGAGAGCGCCAAGCCGGAGGTGAAGATCGGGTTCTGGGAATATTTCCGCGTTGGACTGCCCATTACCGTGATGACGTTGATGGTTGGATGGGCGTGGCTGGAGTGGGTTAAATAGAGTGTGGATTCTTTCGGGCCCGTCTTCGGTTCTCTTCTTCAGTCTCGCGATAGCTGGCCTAACACCTCTATAACGCTCAAAACCACCCAATCGCGTCGATCACATTGGCGTCGGCCAAGCCGGACGACCCCACCAGCAAAGCTTCGAGACCTGCTCCTCGATTTTGGCAAATCTTGTCAAGCCCCTGTTTTGACGATTTTCCGCGTAAGTCATTGAATTGGCGAGGAAAATAAAGTCGGAAAAGTTGGCGGTCAGGTGCGTCGGGATTGATATAATAAACTTATAGATGAGAAAAGGGCGCGGCTTCCCTCCGCGCCCTTTCTTCATTGGTGCGCCCATGTCCCGAGACGGCCAGACCCTAAAGCTAAGTCATTATTCTGGAATATTTTACGAATAACTCCTTTAAAACCAAAGATTTGAAAGGTTTTTTTCGCCAAATCTATGATTCTAAAGGGCCGGTATATTAATTTTTTTGCGACACCATGTAATAACTCCTAGTGTAGTGACGGATGAGGATTGCGCCGCCGAGAAAAGTAGCGCCGGCATCCCTGCCGGCTGTCCCGAGGGCGTCTCGCCCTCGGCTAGCGGGAAAGTAAAGCTAAGTCCTTATTCCGGAATACTTTGATATAAGTCCTTATTTTTCAAAGACCGAAGCGAAAAATTCTCGCTAACTCCCTGATTCCACTAGGCAGGGGGGGAGGGGGGTGGGGGTACCAGGTAGTTACTCCCGACTAACGCTCAGCGTCCAACGCCCCTTCCCCAAACGGCCACTCCCGCCGCCGCCAAGCCCGCGCACAATAAACCACAACCCCCACCACCAAAATCGCCGCCGCATACCGTATCTCCCGCAAGAAGCCAGTGCGTGAAACCAGAATAAAAACGAAGCTCCCCGCTGCCACCAGCGCCGGCACAGGATAAAGCCACATCCGAAACGGACGCGCCATATCGGGCCGCCGGATCCGCAGCACGATCACGCCCACGGCCTGTACCAGATACTGCAGAACGATGCGGATCACCACCAGCGCCGCAATCAAATCCGCCAGCCGCAGAAAACAGAACAACGCGGCCACTCCCGCCAGCGCGAGCACTGAAACGTAGGGAATGCGGTGCACCGGATGCACTCGCGCAAAGACGCGAAAATAATTTCCGTCCAGCGCCGCCGCGTAGGGCACACGGGAATATCCGAGTGTCAGCGAGAATACCGAAGCGAACGCCGTCCACATCACCAGGAGGGAAATCACCGACCCCGCGCCATGTCCGTAAACTCTTTCCATCAGCGTGGAGACCACGTACAGCTTGCTGTTTGCCGCGCCCGCGCTCGCCATTTCCCGCCACGGGATGACACCGAGAATGCTCACATTCATCACGATGTATAGGCACACCACGGCCAGAATGGAAAGGAAGAGCGCGCGCGGGATATTCTTTGTCGGCTCCTTGACCTCGTCCCCGAGAAAACAGACGTTATAGTATCCGCCGATGTCGTAGGCGGCGATCAGCATGGCGCCGCCGAGTCCGTGAAAGAAGCCGCGGGAAAGAGAGAACGCGTGGGGAGGCAAATCGAATGCCCGATGCGCATTGAAATGCGTGAGGCCGGCGAAAATAATCCATCCGATCGTCCCCATGACCCCGGCCCAAAGCAGAGTGCTGAGCCGCGAGATGGCGGTGATTCGGCGGTACAGCAAGAAAGCGGTGAGCGCGCAGACGCCAATCGCCACCAGCGTCGCCGGCATCGCGACCCACGTCAATTGCAGGGTTCCAGCCAGGGGCAGCCGTACGCCCCACGTATGCGTCGACCACACCCGCTCCAGGCCCGGCCAGAAGAAAGCCGCGTACTGCGAGAGCCCCACCGCTCCCGAGGCAATCGAAAGCGGCGCGCTGAAGGAGAGTTGCCAGATAAAGAGGAAGGAAACCGCTCGTCCCAATTTCTGCGGCCCGTAGATCTCTTTCAAATATCGATACGACCCACCCGACCCCGGCATCGCCGCGCCCAGCTCGGCCCACACCAGCCCATCGCAGATAGCCAGCACCGCGCCCAGTACCCATCCCAGCATCGCCTGCGGCCCGCCCATCGCGGTCACGATCAGCGGAATCGTAATAAACGGTCCCACGCCGATCATGTCAATCATGTTCAGCGCAGTAGCGGAGCCGAGCCCTATGCCGCGAATGAGTTGCGGCTTGGTGCCGGATTCCCCTTGGAGTGAAACTGTCATGAAATAAGTCGTTGCTCGATGGTCGTTAGTCGTTGGCGGGCGGACTGTAAGTAGTAATCGCCTAAGTTAGATTGTCATCCTGAGCGAAGCGAAGGACCTGCTTTTTCCTGCGCCACCAGTATCGCGGGCAACCTTAACAACACTCCGAACGACCAACGACTAACGACCATCGACTAACGACTGCTCACCAGATTCACAAACAACCGCACCGCCCCCGGCACGCCCGCCGGTAACTGCCGGAAGAACGCATATCCCGTGTAGATATACGTCCCCTTGCCGTAGTGCGCCACCAGCAGGCCACCCTTCTGCTCGCCTTCGCCCGGATCATGAGATTCGAGCAGCGGTGTAAAGTTCGAGTCCCACTGCGACATGAAGTACAGCCCGCGCTCCTGCACCCAGCCCTCAAAATCCTTCTGCGTAATTTCGTTCGGAGAATGGAAGATCGCATTCGCCGGGTCGAGAATCGCAACCGGCGCCTCTTCCACCGAAACCCGCGCCCGGCTCAGCGTTGCCGCATACGGCGTGAACTTCCCGGTATTGAAGTCTCCCGCTGCTGCGTTGTACCCCACGGTGTTGTACTGCACCACCAACCGTCCGCCCGCCTGCACAAAATCGAGCAGCCGCTTGTTGTTCGCGATCACATCTTTCTGCGTGTCATAAGCGCGAATCCCCAGCACGATCGTTTGATACCGGCTCAAATCTTCCGAGCCAAGCTTCTCCGCCGGAATCAGCGTCACATCCATCCCGATCTGCTGCAGCACAGTAGGAATCTCATCCCCGGCGCCCATGATGTAGCCGACTTTCAGATCCTTCGGAACCTTCACGTCGATGACGCTGACGCGCTGCGTTGCGGGTTGATAATAGTAAGCCGCGCCCAGGTCTTCGCGAGTCACCAAAGTGTAACCCTCAGCGTATTTCTTGCCGGCCGCGTCAAGAACCGCGTGAACCTCAGTCCGTCCCTCTTTCAAACTGGTGGGAAAAAGCTTGAATACAAAATCCTTTTTATCGCCGCTTTTCATCAGATGCACCGCTAACTCCCGCGGATCGGACTTCCAACCCGCCGGAAGCTCCAGCCGAAGCATTCCATCCGGCGCTCCAGTGAGACTTGAACTCACGCCGACTTTGACGGTTATCTCCTTTCCATCCTCGACGGGCAGAACCTGTTCGCCGGGTTCGAGATTCAGAGAGAATGCGGGTGCAACCGCAAGTGGAATTTTTTGCGTCTTGCCTTCTTCATCGACAAACGGGACCATCACGGTGGCAGAAATCTCTCCCGCCGGGGCGGCTTTCCGGGCCCCGCGGTTCCTGATCACATCTGGCAACGGCGAGTGTCTCCCGTCCCGGTCGACAGTTTCGTACCGCAGATCGACGCGCAGCGGCGGTGGAGGCAGAGCCAGGGTTAGGTATCTCTCTTCATCAATGGTGTTGAGTGCCTCAGTTTCGGGGTTGTCGCGATGCCAATACGGGCGAGTAGCCGGTGCGTCGGCCGGAACCTTCAGCGCGAAGTTAGCATAGTAGTTCTGGCCGGGAGCGATCGTCATTTCACCGGCATCGCTTTTCTTTACCCAGTCTTCAGAGCCGCCCAGACCGGCATCGTCTACGATCAACCAATATTTCGACCCGTTGTGCAGCTTGGCAATCACTTGAAACTTTTGTGCCGGAGAAACAACGGTAAGTGCATCTTTGAATTCCGGCACTGGCTTTCCTGGATCCGTAAGCGAAGCCACGCTCGCTCTTAAGGACACATCCAACGCCAAGTTGACTGCGGTCTGTGCCTGTTCCTCTTTTCCCCGGAGAATCGCCATCAAGTTTTCTTTGGCAGCGATCGCCACGCCGCTTTCGCTTAGGCGAGCCGTTACTGAATCCAGACCTTGTGCCGCCTTGGAGAGTGGATCAGCCGCGCTATCTGGATCGGAATCGCCTTTGTCCACAGCATGCTTTACTTCGGCGGCAATCGACCCCAGTTCACCCCGCAACCACGGCACTTTCGTCTCGTCCTCCCCCAGCCGCGAAGCCAACCCCGGCAGCGTCGTATCAATCCCGTCGAAGAAACTCTGCTCGTGCCCATCTTTATCTTTCGGAGACTCCACCACCGAATCCACCAGCTTGTAGAAGCTGAACCAGTCACCGGACGGAACGTGGAAGTTTCCCACACCCTGCGATTCCTGATGTCGGAGCCCTTGCAAATAGAATTGAACGTATGAACTTCCCAGCACCGGATCGACGACTCCCGTGTTCAGCCGCAGCGTGTAGTTAGCCCCATCACAAGTCATCGCCATGAAGCCGCACACGTTGCCGATGTACAACTTCTTCGCCTGCCAGGGTTCGAGTCCCTCCGCGATTTGCTCCGGAAAGCGTTTTGGATCCGCCGCCGCGCGGAACGCCTCTTTCGTCAATATCGCCGACGCCTGATGATGCCCATGCCCATCGCGATCCGTCCCCGAGAACCGCGCCACCAGCACATCCGGACGAAAGGTTCGAATCACGCGCACCATGTCGCCGAGCGCGATGTCATGCCCCTGCCACTTCTGAAATGTTTCCTCGGGAGTCTTCGAATATCCAAAGTCCGCCACTTGCGAGAACCGCTGCTCGATTCCGTAATAGCGATCGGCCGCGAGCACTTCCAGCGTGCGCAGCACCCCTAGCTCATCGAACAAGTTACTTCCTGTTTTGTTCTGCCCACCTTCGCCGCGCGTCAGAGTCATCAGTACCGTCGAGACGCCTTTCCCGCGCGCCTCCAGCGTCAGCATGCCACCGTCTTCGTCATCGGGATGCGCATCCACCTGCATCAGCCGCGCCGTCGTCTGCAAGCGTCGCAGCATCAGCTTCAGCCCCGCCGCGCCCGTTTCCTGCGGAAGCGGTTCGTAATAATGATCGGCGGAATGATCCGCGGGAGTCTTTGCGGCCGATTCCGCAGCGGCGACTATCCCGGTCGAAGCAGTCAGTAAAACTACCAGCACCGCAGCCGCAACCCGGCTGCGCGCCAGTCCAAACTTTTTCAGCATCGCAAACATGACCATCTGATGGATTTTCCTCAAAGAAAGAATCAAATATATTCCCTTGCGAGTGCGGCGGGTGCCCCACTCATTCGCGTTCTGTGCGAATGAGTGGGAGCCGGGAAGCTGCGACCAACTAACCAATCAGCGCCGCCGACGATCCTACCCACGCCATGTTCTTGTTCTGATCCACGCCCATCATCAACCCGCGTCCCATGCGCACGATCGTCAGCACCGGGACCAACTCGCGCAGCCACACATACATGAGCCGCAATTCGACTTTGGTTAGCCCGTGCGGCGTCTCCACCACCGGCGTGAAGTTCAATCGCTCCTGCAAAATGTATTCGCTGCGCTTCCCGGCAGGAATCGCTTCAATCTCTTCTTGCGACGGCGCAATCACCACGCCCAACCCGGCAAACGAATACAGCGGTTTGAGCACAAAGTTCTCCAGATCCGCCGGCACTTCTGTCAATCGATCCAGAAACCCTGTCCGCGGCACCGACGGATGCTTCAAATAAGGAATCGAATACTTGCTCATCCGGAAATACCAGTTCGGATGCCCTGCCCACTCCACATCCAATTCATCCCGAAAATCAAACGGCAAGGCCACGCCCTTGCGTTCCAGTTCATCGACGATAGTGCGGTTATAAATCCGCTCAATCGGAACCCTCTTGCCGCCCTCTTCATAAAACAGCCGCCGCCCCTGTTTGCGAATCTTCGTGACGCACACCGTGTGAATCCCGAGCAGCTTCTCCGTCAGCAGAAAATCCGGACGCGTCTTCTGCTCCTCCGGATGCACCTCCATCAACACCACATTCGCCGGATCGTGCCCCGCCACAATCGCGTCCTGTAGAAGCCGCCGGTAAGAAACCGAGTCCAGCCCACTCAAAAAGTAGCGAAGCGTGGGGTCAAGGCCGAATACGTCGATATAAGCCTGCGCCAGCACCGGCTGATAAGCATAGAGGGAAGGGAAGGCCTGCAACTCCACTAGTTTCGGCTGTAACTCGCCCGCCGAATCCCGCACCAGCCCAAAGTCCACCTGGATAAACATCGGATGCGGTGATTCGTTGGGCACGCGAAATTTCGCGGGAATCGAAGCCTCCGAGCGCGCCCGATACTCCGGATTCTCCACCAGTTGCCGGATCAGCGCCTCCCCATCCTCCCCCATGCGCTCAACCAGCGCATGCGGGAAGAAGCAAGGCGTCTCACAAAGCGCGAATGGAACCTCCATCCCGCACCGCGAAGTCATCTCGCGCCGCAACCGCATGTATTTTTCAGAAGTGAAGCTCGAGTTGAAGCTTTGCCGATAAGAGGGAATCATAAAAGCTCGTGTGGGGACGGGGCTTTGCCCCGTCCAGCCGAGCAAAGCTCGGCTGGGGCTGCTCACAAACTCTTGTCGCGTGCCGCAGTGGCCCTCAGCGGCTGAAGCCGACTCTTTCAGCGGCACTTACGGCACGATTGAAGTCGTGCCCTTCCCAGGAACTGGCGTGAACCAAAGTCTTTCAGCCGCTTGAGCCAAACAAAGCGTGCTTTTCTCGGCGCTCTCTGCGCCTCGGCGGTGAAAAGCTCTACGCCTCAATCAGAAACTGGCCGCCTCGCATAATCTGCGCACCGTCCACCCAGATATCAAAATTCCGTCCCACCACATCGATGTGCGTCGACGAATACCACTCTGCTCCCGTGTGCGCCCCATACGGATTTCCAAATGCAATGTGCACGCCCGGATATTTCTCGTCCTGCAGGATCTCCCCGATTACATCTTTCAGTTCGATGTTTGTCCCAATCGCAAATTCGCCCACCCGGTTGCTGTTCTCATCGGTATGCGTGTAAGCCCAGAAATCGTCTTTCAATTCTTTGTTCGCCGAGTGCGCCTCGATCACGCGATTCCCCTTTATCTGGATGGTCAGCGGACTCGACTTCAAGTCGCCAAATTTCGCGCACAAATAATCGCCCACCACGCCATCAATGACAAACGTGCCATTCACCTCGCCCGGCGTCGTGAACACTTCACCACCCGGCAGGTTCCCCCACTTTTCCGTACTGATAATACCGCTCGTCTTCACCCACCGGTAATTCGGATTCAAATCCGCCACCAGGTTCGTCCCGGCGTCCGTCTTGGCCCGGATTTGTTTCGCCTTGCGCACCGTCTCCAGTACCTTCACGCTCAGCCGGTCCACCTTCAGGAAGTCCGCGCGCATGCCTTCCAGCATGATTCGCTTATTGACGTTGACCATGTGTGCGTGCCGGATCTTTCGCCGGTTCACCACATCCGTCATCTGCATGCGCGACTTCAGTTCGTTGGTCTGCGCCTGCACCGCAAAAATGCTGACCTGGCTCGAATCCAGATCTTCCGCGATCGCCAGCGGCAAATCCGTCAGCGGACGAGCCGCCACATCCTCCAGCACCCACGTCTGGTAGCGGCAGCCCACCTCGTCCAGCTCGCGCACCAGCGCCGCCGCAATCTCCAGGCTCACTTCATCGGTGATGACGGTGACTTTTTCCGAAGCCTCGACGCGCAGACACACGCGCACTGCATTCCGCGCCCCCGGCGTCAGTTGCGGATCAAAAGCCATCTGATTCAGTTTTCGGTTGGATTGTTCTGCAGTATTCAAAAAAGTATTCATCAAACTCATCAGACGGCGCGTGCGGTGGGCAAACTATCCACCTCGTCCACGCCCACCTCAGTCTCCTCAATGATGTAGTCCACCACGGCTTTCATATCGCCTGTCTTGCGGTACACGTCCAACTGCCGGTCCGCGCCCGTGCCCATCTTCATAATCTCGCGGATGTACTCCACTTCTTCCCGGCAATCCAGTTCGTCCAGCACGTCATCGACGAACTCCAGATACTCCTCGATCAGATCGCGCTCCGGAACTTCCGTCTGCTTGCCGAAGTCGATCAGTTTTCCGTTGATCCCATAGCGCGCCGCTCGCCACTTGTTCTCCATCAGCAGCGACTTCCGGTACAGCCGGAATCCCTGGTTTTGCGAGTACAGCTTGTACAGTTTGGCCACCGTCGCTTGGATCAGCGCCGCCAGCGCAATGGTCTCGTCGACCCGCATCGGAAGGTCGCACACCCGGAACTCCAGCGTGTCGAAGAATGGATGCGGCCGCATGTCCCACCAGATTTTCTTCGCGTTATCGATCGAGTTCGTCTTCACCAGCAGCTTGACGTAATTCTCGTACTCGCCCCAACTCGGAAAATAATCCGGCAGGTTCGTCCGCGGAAACTTATCGAACACCTTGCAGCGGTACGATTTCAGCCCCGTATCCATCCCCAGCCAGAACGGCGAATTCGACGACAGCGCCAGCAGGTGCGGCACAAAATAACGCGCATGATTCATCATCTGGATCAGCGTCTCGCGATCCTCGATGCCCACGTGCACGTGCAGCCCGAAAATCAGGTTGGCCCGGGCCACGAGTTGCATATCCTCCACAATGTTCTTGTAGCGCTCGCCCGGCGTAAGTGCCTGCACCCGCCAGTCGGCAAACGGATGCGTTGCCGCCGAAGCCAGCCGCAGCCCGTTCTCCCGCGCCAGCCGGATGATGTGCCGCCGCAGATTCTTCAGCTCTTCCCGGGCTTCCTTAATATTGCGGCAAACCGAAGTCCCAACTTCCACCACCGATTGGTGCATCTCCGTCTTGACCCGTTCCTGCAGGATCAATTTGCCCTTCTCGATGAGTTCGGCTTGAATGTGTGACCGCAGATCCCGAGTCTCAGGATCGACGGTCTGATACTCCTCTTCTATTCCCAGCGTGAATGTTGGCTTCATCGCGGCATCCAGAGCTGCCAGGCAGGAAGATACTCTGGCAGAAGTCCAATTAGTATACCAATGAGCAGCTTGTGTGGGGACGGGCGCCTCGCCCGTCCAGCCGGGCAAAGCCCGGCTCGATGCCAGCGCCATCCGTTAAATTGTCAATGGAAACAAGGAGATGCCTTTAGAGTTCCGCCCTCTACGCCTTCTTCCGCGCCTTTTGCACCCGGAACTCCACCCACTTCGGCCCATTCAATAACGCCGCCCAGCGCAATTCCTCCACCGGATTCACCCCGCTCAGCGCCTTTTTCACCGCCATCTCCGCCACCGCGTCCACCACCCACTCAAAATTCTGCTGCCCCACCGATGTAACCTCCGCATCCGGGGCCGGATTCATGAAGTCAATCGCATACGGCACGCCGTCCTCCACCGCAAACTCCACCGTATTCAAGTCGTAGCCCAGCGCGCGGCACAGCGCCAGCGCATCTTTCTCGATGCGTTCTTTCAGCGCAGTTCCCGGCTGCGGGTTTCCCTTTACATAGCGCTCATGGTGCGGAGCCTTAGGATCGTACTTCATGATGTGCACTTTCTCCTGCCCCACAACGTAACACCGGTAATAATCCTCAAACTCCACGCCATGCTGCAGCGTCATGCAGAGGTCGCCGGTCTGGTTGTAGTTATGGAAGAACTCCTCCGGAGAATTCACCTTATACACATGCTTCCAGCCGCCGCCCGAGTAAGGCTTCAAAAACGCCGGAAACCCGACATAGGCAAACACCTCTTCCCAATTCAGCGGATACATCAAATTCCGCATCGACTTATCGGTAGTATCCGGCGGATGCTCGTGATGCGGCAAAATCACCGTAGGCGGAATCGCCACGCCCATCTTGTGCGCCAGCGCATAATTAAAAAACTTGTCGTCCGCCGTCCACCAGAACGGATTGTTAATCACAATCGTTCCCTGTAGCATCGCGTTCTTCAAATAGGCCCGGTAGAAAGGAATATCCTGCGAAATCCGGTCAATGATGACGTCGTACTTCTTCGGCTCATCCATGCGGATGCCGCCAATCTTCACAAATTCAGCCGTAACGCCCTCGGCTTTCATGGCGTTGATCTTCTCGACTAAAGCGGGAGGAAATGTATTTTCCATCCCAAAAAGAATTCCAATTTTCTTTGCCACGGCAATCTCCTGTTCTTATTTAGCCTTCAATTGAGTGTCATCCTGAGCGGAGTGAGTGCAGCGCGAAGCGCAGCACTCACGGAGTCGAAGGAGCCCTACTCCCCTCGCGCCACCCTCACCGCCGCAAGGCATTCCCTGTCACTTCGATTGCACTCTCTTCTGCTCTTCCGACCAGAGCCGATACTGAGTAATGACTTCTTGCATGGCGTCGCCTAGCTTTCTTAAAGGGTGGTCGGTCGAATTCAGTTCTTGCTCTGTTGTGTCAGCCGTGAAGACGCCCGCATCGGTAAGAAGATAAAAGACAACCCGACCTCGCTGAGGCAGCGGCTGCGAAGTCGACGTCCGCATCGAGGGTTGCAGCGCGCGGGCAACTTCGGCCGCATGTTGAGCCGCCTTCCGGATGGGCTCCTGACCCTTGCCGCCGATGAATCCGCCACCGCTGCTGAAATAGACGCTCGCGGACCCGTCAGAAACAGCGACAACCGTTACTGTGCCCTTTTCAACCCCCCAATCCATCAGAACGCCCCATGGATCATTCTGCCTTGCGCCAGGAGGGAGGCCGAACTCCGCGCGGGACCCGTGCAGCATTTTGTTGCGAAGACCTAGGTACACGTCCGTGGGTGGTGCGGGGGCGATCTTCTCACTCTCCTTCTTCGTCTCCGCGCTCGAACTTTGCGCTCGAGACCTTGCGACAATCCAAACCGCAAGAACTATAACGATCACCGCGATTGAGAATGCAATCTTCATCACAACCAGCAACAGTAAATTATTAAAAGTACTTCCCCGCCATCCGCTGCCACAGCGGCCAATCATGCTTGCTGTTGTCGCCGTAGATATCCAGCCAATGCGGAATCCCCTTGCCTTCGAGAATCCCTGCCATCTTCACGTTCGCGTCCAGGCACATATCCCAGTTCGCCGTTCCCAGCACAATCTTCATCTGCCGGTAGCGGTTCAGAAACCACTGATCGCCTATGTTCGCCAGGTAGTCCGGCGGATTATTGAAGTAGACATTGTCGTCGTAATAGCCGTCGAGGAAGCTCTTGATGTCGAACGATCCGCTCATGGTCACGCAGGACGAAACCAGATCCGGATGCTTCATCGAAAAATTCAGCGCGTGATAGCCGCCAAAACTGCATCCCGTCACCGCGATCTGCGGCGCCCAGTTTCTCCATTTCAAATACGGCAGAAACTCGTTGATCACGTAGCGCTCGTACTGCACATGCCGCCAGATTCGCCCTCCCGGATGCACGCTCTTGTTGTACCAACTCTCGCCGTCGACCCCGTCCACGCAAAATACCTGGATCGCGCCCGCCTCCAGTTTCCCGCCCAGCGCGCGGATCATGCCCGCATCCTCATACTCAAAAAAACGTCCCATGGAGGTCGGAAAAACGAGGATCGGTTGCCCGGCGTGCCCATACGCCAGCGACTCCATATCACGCCCCAATTCGTGGCTGTATTGTTTGTTATATTCGCGGTTCATGTGCGCGAGGATTGTAACCGAACCGCCTGACCTTCGGCATCTGCCCGTCTTTAACGCTGCGTCCAGCCCGATCTTTAACTCTCAATTCGCCAGACTTTGTCATCCCGAGCGAAGCGAGGGATCGGCAGTTCGCCGCAAGATGCAGATCCCTCGCGTCGCTCGGGATGACAATTCATGAAGGGTGTTGCTCGTGCACCCAAAGGTCAGAAGAATGGTCAGAAAGAAGATCAAAAGAAAGTTCAGGGACGTATGCCAGCAGCCGATCCTTGGTGAACTAATGAGCCGGCGGCGTTGACCTCGGATTGATACCCAAATGCTTCAGTTTCGATTGCAGCGTTGTCCGCTTCAGTCCCAAGAGCCTGGCTGCCCCTCTCGGGCCGCCAATCTGCCCGTGGCTCTCCCGCAAAGCCCGCAGAATGTGCTCGCGTTCCGCCGCCTCCAGAGTTTCATCCGGAATTTTCCCCTCCGCGCGAGTCGGCTCCAGTTCACTTAACGGCGACACCAGCACCGAACCTTGCGTCAGAATTAGCGACCGCTCGATAAAATTCTCCAACTCCCGCACATTCCCCGGCCACTCCCACCCCATCAGTGCATCCATGGTTTTCTTTGGAATGCTCGTGATCGACTTGTTCGTCCGCCGGGCGAACTTCTGCACAAAATGTTCCACCAGCAACCCGATGTCCTCCCGCCGTTCCCGCAACGGCGACACGCGGATCGGAAACACGTTCAGCCGGTAATACAAATCGCTCCGGAACTCGTTCTCTCGCACGGCATCAGCCAAATCACGGTTCGTCGCCGCAATCAGACGAAAGTCCACCTTCAACGTATGCGTTCCACCCAGCCGCTCGAACTCCTGATCCTGCAGAACCCGCAGCAGCTTCGGCTGCAGCGCCAGCGAAATCTCCCCGATTTCGTCCAGGAACAGCGTGCCCTTGTCCGCCAGCTCGACGCGTCCAATCTTCTTGCTCACCGCTCCCGTGAACGCGCCCTTCTCATTCCCGAATAACTCGCTTTCCAATAGCCCCGAGGGGATCGCCGCGCAATTCAATTTGATGAAACTGCTGTCGGCGCGCAGGCTCAACCGGTGGATCGCCCGCGCCACCAGTTCCTTTCCTGTTCCCGTTTCGCCCAGCAGCAGCACGGTGGCATCGCTGGCCGCCACTTTGCCCACCTGCTCCTTGACGGCTTTCAAGGCCTTGCTCTGCCCGATGATTTCCCCGAACCCAAGTTCCGTATCGATTTCCTGCTCAAGATAAAGCTTTTCTTCCGTAAGCCTTCTCTTGGCTTCGCGTAACGCTTCGTTTGCCTCCCGGAGCTCGGTGACGTCCATTCGGGCGCCGGTGAGTTCAATCACCGCGCCTGCCGAGTTCAAAACCGGCTCGATTGTCGTATCGAAGTAGTACTTCCTGCCCTCGCAAGTGACCTGTATTTCATCCCGCGATCCCACCCCGGTCTCCAGCACCCGCCGCCGGACTTCCGTGATGCGCGCAGCCTCCTCAGGGGAGAAGAGATCGGTCGCCGTCTTTCCCAACTGTTCGCTCACCGGCAACGGAAGCTGCGGATTATACATCCAGGTGTAGCGCAAATCCCGGTCCAGGTTGTAAACCGCAATCGGAGAATGCTTCAGTGCCACCCGGAACCATTCCTCGCTTTGCCGCAAGGCCTCCTCGGTGCGCTTGCGCTCGATCTCCGCAGCCGTTCGCGTCGAGAACAGTTGCAGAATCGCCTCCACAAATTTTGCATTTGCCAGCGGTCGAGTGTAGAGCGCCACCATGATGCCAATGGCCCGCCCTTGTGAATCCCGCAAAGGCGTCCCGGCATATCCCTCCACCTTCATCTGCTTGAGCAAAACGTCTTTCGGGAAGATCTCGGCCACGCCGGAAACATAAGAGCAGGCACCTTGCCTCATGACTCCTTCGCACGGAGAATGCGCTAGATCGTAAGTGAAGTTGTCTGCGATCGCGCCCTGACCATAGACACCAATCGTTCTCAACTTGCCTTCTTCGCCCTCGATGAGTTCTCCAATAACCGCATAGTCGGCCTCCAGGCACTTGGCGAGCTGATACGCCATCGAGGTAAAAAAGTTCTCGCTGCTGTCGGCGCGCACTTGCACCAGGGTGGCGATCGCCTCCTCCGCTCGCTTGCGCTCGGTGATGTCCATGTTCACTCCGACAATTCGCAAGGACCCTGCGGCGGTATCCGGAATTACCAGGCCTCGCCCGCGTATCCACCGCATCACGCCGTCCGGCCGAATCAAGCGGAACTCCGATTCGCCCTCTTCGCGGCTCTGCACCAACTGCGCCAACTCCTCTTTGACCCTTGCCCGGTCTTCAGGATGCACCATTTCCCAACGAAAGAATGTGGCAAAATCCCCCGCGAAGCCGCTGGGGACGCCCCAGATTTCTCCGAATTCGGCCGTCCACGTTCCCCGGCCGCTCTCCAGGTCTACCTCAAACGCTCCGATCTTTCCGATCTGGAGCGCCAGTTGTTGTCTCCGCTCACTCTCCCGCAGCGCCTCCTCCGCCTGCCTGCGTTCGGTGATGTCCTGCACCAGACCCATTTGCCATCGGCGCGTCTCTCCTTTATCCCACATCGGCACGACCAGAATCCTTACCCAGCGCACCGATCCATCCGGGCGAAGATACCGTTTTTCCAGTTCGTAATTTGCCAGCTTTCCTTCGGCCAGTTGCTGCAGGAATTCGCTGGTTTGCCCAACATCATCGGGGTGGGTAATGCTCCCCACGTCGGTCCGCAGCAGTTCTTCTTCCCTGCGCCCGGCGATTTCGCAGAACTTCGGATTGACTTGCAGGAATCGCCCGCTGCGCGTATCCACCAGAGCAATGCCCACCGGAGACCGCTCGTACACCGCCCGGAATCGCAGTTCGCTTTCCCGCAGCGCTTTCTCCGCTTGCTTCTGTTCTGTCAGGTCGATCGACGTCCCCACTGCTCCACGCACCTTGCCTTCCTCATCCGACAGAGGGACCGCATTCGCCACCGTTTCCCGCTCGCTGCCATCCTCACGTGCGATTGTCACCGCGCGTCCATACACTGGCTTCCCAGTGGATGCTGCTTGCTGCATCGGCAGCAAATCCGTCGGAATCTCCACCCCATCTTGCATCAGCCGGAACGTGGGTCGCTCCTCGGGCGGCGCGCTCTTCGAAATGTTCTTACCCGCCGGCACACGCATCTGTTCGTATGCCGCCCGGTTGCCGGTAATCCGCCGGCACTCGGCGTCATGCGCGATACAAACCGCCACCGGCACCGCCTCCAGCACCGTCTCCAGTTCCTTTGCCCGAGTTCGCTCGCGCGCTTCACTCTCCCGTAACGCCTCCTCGGCCCGCTTCCGAGCCGTGATATCGCGCGCCACAGCCACCTCATACTCCCGCTCCAGTTGCACCTTTCGCAGATTCACTTCCACCGGAAACGTCGTTCCATCTTTCCGCCGGCGCAATCTTTCTATGGTTGCGAATCCCGACTCCCGCAACTGCTGCTCCACCCGCGCGCGCGAACTTTCGTCGATGTTCAGGTCGATATCAAGAACCGTCATCGACAAAAGCTCTTCCCGGCTATACCCAAGCTCTACACAAGCCCTCTCATTCACATCGAGAAACCGCAGAGTCTCCGGATCCACTACCTCAATGGCATCGTTCGATTGGTCCAGCAGCGTCCGGAACAGCGTCAGTTCGTGGAGCATCCGCTCCTTCTCCCGCGCCGTCTTCAGCAGTTGTTCGTTGGTCGCGCGCAGCGCCTTCTCCGCCCGCACCCGTTCCGTGACGTCGTGCGCGATCCCCCGCACAATCGGCGTCGCCACTCCTTCGGTGCGCAGCGTGTTGTGATACTCCCATATCCGCTGCTCTCCCGATCGCGTCACCACCGCCAACAGGCCGCGAGACTCGCCTGTGCGCTCGATCTCGCGCAGATAGACATCGAACTGACTGCGGAATTGCGGATCAACAAACTCCCGCATCGCCGTCCGCATCATTTCTTCTACGGTGTATCCCAGCACTCGCGCGGGACCGGGATTGACCGACAGGAATCGGCCTTGAAGGTCGTGGACGCACAGCAGGTCTTGGCTGTGCTCAACCAGATCGCGATACCAGTCTTCGTCTTCTTCCAGGGCCCGCCGGATCGGGTCCCACGCGACTGGCGCTTCTTCCGGAAAGTGGCGTTTCCGTTCCCCAGGGTGCAATGCCATGGCTCACCCCTGAGCGCGCCGCTTGGAATCGTATACTTCTGATCGGCCAGATCAATCCCAGCGACCGCCCCAATTACTAATTTCCAGAGACCTTGCGAAAGACTTCCCTTAAAGATGGCCCTACTAATAAAGATGGCCCTACTAAGCTGTCCGAGTCAGCAACCTACCCTGGCTCTTTGCGCAAACTATAGCACAATATCGGTTCCGTTACACTGGCCTCTTAGTGCCACTTTGTGAGATCAAGCCCTCAGACTCAGCGACGCTGCTATAAGTCAAGCTGCTGACTAAACTTCAAGGTGCATCCCGTCTTGCCGAAAGAGTATCGAGCAGAGCGGCGGGATTGCACGCATCATTGCCCCTTTCCCTTTGTGTCTTTCGAGGGGCACCCGCTTTCCTTATTCTTTGCCTCCCACTCGTTCCATCTCCGCCCCTGCCTTTTCAACAAGTTACGCCCATAAAATGCCCCAATTCCCCGCTTAACCCCGATTTTCTCCCCTTCATTGCCTTCTTCGTGCCTAAAGATTGCGGTTTCAATAGCATCAGTGTGACCCATTCCACGCATCGAAACTTCTGGGTTTCACAGGTAGGTTTCCTCGTGGACAAGTCTATTTACGCAGGTTCCCGTTCGCGGGACCGCGGGGACAGTTCTAACTCCCGAGTTTAGGAAAGCGAGAGCAGAATGCACAAGCCGATCAAATACGTTGAGAAGGCCGTGACGGTTGCCGCTACGGGCGCATGGGCAGTGTTTGAACGCCTGAACCGCGTGGCTCCGAATGTGGCGCCGACTCCGAAGTGGTCCGACAAGCCCCTGCTCAAGTCCTGGGAAAAGTCGAAGCCGCCGCTGGGCTGGCCGCGCTCCACCGATTCGCTTTGTCCCAGGTGCGTCCCCGAAATACGTCAGCAGATTCTAGACGGCCACCTGCCGGTGGACGTTCTCATGAACGAAAAAGTCGGCGAGATCAAGGCCCAGATCATCGAACGTGACGGCAAGATCTGGATGGTTAAGGACTGCCCCAAGCACGGGCACTTCGAAGACTTGATGTCGATTGACACCGAATTCTCGCAACACCTCGAAGAAGTTTTCCCCGGCCGCGACATCCGCGCCCACAAAGACGAACATCTGCATCACCACGGATCGTCCACTGTGAAGTACGGACGAGGTGCCGTGCTCACCGTCGATCTCACCAACCGCTGCAACATGATGTGCGATCCCTGCTTCATGGACGCTAATCAGGTTGGGTATGTCCACGAACTTACTTGGGAAGAAATCAAGACCGTGCTTGACAACGCCATCACCGTGAAGCCCAAGCGGCAGATGTCGGTGCAGTTCTCCGGTGGCGAGCCGACGCTGTCACCGTACTTCCTCGACGCGGTTCGTTACGCGCGCAAAGTCGGATACAACAGCGTGCAAGCCGCAACCAACGGAATTGAATTCGCCAAGAGTTACGAATTCTGCGAACAAGCGGTTGAGGCCGGCGTGCGTTACGCCTACCTCCAATTCGACGGAATCGGCAACGCCGCCAACGATCATCGCGCCGTAGGCAACCTGTTCGACGTAAAACTGAAAGCCATCGACAACCTGCATCGAGCCGGCTGCGAAATCGTCCCGGTAATCACCATCATCAACGGCATCAACAACGAGCAGGTCGGACGCATCATCCAGTTCGCCTTGGACAATCCGAAGAAGATTGGCTTCCTAAGCTTCCAACCCGTCTCCTTCACCGGCCGGGACGAAGCCATCACCGACGAACGCCGCCAGGCGCAGCGCTACACGCTGGCGCACCTGGCCCACGACGTGAAGAATCAGACGGGCTTTGGAGAACCTACCCGCGATTGGTTCCCCATCAGCTTCATGAGCACATTCTCAGACTGGGCTGATGTTCTGCACTCCCAGGATGCCAACAACGACTGGGGCCAGCTTTCTTGCGGTTGTCATCCGAATTGCGGAACCGGGATGGCGATGATGATTGACAAGGAGACTAAGGAGGCGGTTCCGGTTACTGCTTTCTTAAAAGGCGATCAACTGGCTAAGGATATTGCCAAGGTCAACGATGCGGCCCGTTCGAAGTTCTGGACTGCGTTTGGGATGGCGCTTTGTTTGATGAAGAACTACGATCCGTTCCAGTCACCGACCCACTTTAAGATGATGGACCTGCTTAAGAAGTTCGATAAGAACTTCAACGCCACGGGCAGGAACTACGGCAAGGTTGGTCCGGATCGGACGATTGACGACGTGATGAAGCGGCGTCAGGACCGGTGGAACTTCCTGTTCATCGCGGGGATGTGGTTCCAGGATCTGTTCAACTACGACTTCCGGCGCACCGAACAGTGCATCATTCCTTATGCGACGCAGGAAGGCGAGATCAGCTTCTGCGCCTACAACACGGGCGTGGGCTGGCGCAACATCATTGAGAAGATGCACATGACGTCGACGCTCACCAAGTGGTACGAAGAGCACGGACGTCACGAGATCTTCGCGGGTGGCAAGAAGGTCAAGATGCAAGACGAAACGCACGCCCTGTACCTGCGCGACGAAATCGTGACCAACGAAGTGCAGCACGATCTCGACAAGCTGGGCATCGCCAAGACGGCGCGCGAAGAAAAGAAGCGGGCTCGCGACAACAAGACCAAGGACAACAAGGTCAAGAACGACGCGGCCTACGACGCGCGCATGGCGCAGCTTTATCGGGAAGTTGTCCTGAAAGAGAAGCCGGCTACGTCGAATGAAGGTGGATTCATTCCGCTGGGCGCGATCACTGCCGCGATCGCTGCGGCAAATGGAAACGGCAACGGCCACGCGAAGAAGAGTGAAGAAGTCGGCGAGCCGGTGGCGGGGGACTAACTTCCAGCTCTTAGAGCGTGTTTCATAAACCGGTTTTGGGTAGGGCACGGCTTCAGCCGTGCCGTTTAGGACCTGGAAAAATGCGGGCTTTAGCCCCTGAGGGATGAACCCTTCGAGCTGAAGGACATTTATGAAACACGCTCTTAGCCATTAGCTCTTCGCTCAAGCATGCAATAGGCCGCTCGAAAAGAGCGGCCTTTTGTTTTGACTTCGGGTTACTACGTTTCCCGTGAATGTGCGGACCTGCGAGCACCCCCGCCCAAGCGGAGCTTGAGCGGGCACCCTTCAGATTTGAGATGAGCGCACAGGCCAGGCCGGTCGCCACTCCGCAGGGAGTATTTCTTTAAGTTCAGTAACCGTTACCTGGCATCGCCGATCGCGGTTGCGATTTATCAAAGAGTTTTCAGACAATGCCGATCTACCTCGTATGATAAATCCAATTGGCAACACCTCTGCCCATTCCACCAACGAAGTTACACAACCGGCGGCTCGCCAGCCCCAACCTCCGGCACAGGCTGCGACGGGTAGTGCGGTCCCACCGGACACAGTTACCCTGAAGAGTACTGGCGACAAGAGTGCTGGCGACCCGGATCACGACGGCAAATAACGCCCGCCCTGTTGTCGCTACCCGGTTGCTGGAGGAGAGGTAAATTCGCCAATCCTCCAGTACTTTTCCACGGTTGCCCCTCCATTCTTGTTGGTGATTGCGTCCACTCTGCGTGGCTCCGGCGATGCGGTATGCTTCCGGCATGTCTTTGCGGCGATTGCCGGTTGCGGATTCGGCGCTGATTCAGATCGTGGATGCTGCTCTGGACGATGCTGCGCGGCGTAGCGGCGAGTGGCTGGTGTGTCGTAAGGGATGCACACAGTGCTGCGTGGGTGTGTTTGCCATCCATCAACTGGATGCGATCCGATTGCAGCGCGGGCTGGCTGACCTCGAAGAGGCGGACCCGCTTCGGGCGGGCCGGATTCGCGAGCGGGCGCGAGATTCGATTCAGCGGTTGGCGGCGGAGTTTCCCGGCAACGCGAAAACGGGCGTGCTCGACGCGGAGGTATTCGACGAAGGCTCGGAGGCGGAAGAGCGCTTCGCCGAATTTGCGAATGATGAGCCGTGTCCGGTGCTCGATCCGGAGACCGGATTGTGCGATCTTTACGATGCGCGGCCGATGACGTGCCGCACGTTTGGTCCCCCCGTGCGAGCAGAAGGCGGGCTGGGAGTCTGCGAACTGTGTTTTCAGGGCGCGACCGGCGAACAGATTGCCGCCTGCGAGATGGTCGTCGATCCGGATGACCTGGAATCGAAGCTGCTGGAGAAAGTGGAGAAGACCGAAGGTCCCCGTGGGCGGACGGTCGTTGCGTACTCGGTGAGATGAGTGAGCGGGCGGGGGCGCCCGCGCTACACAAGACTATGGCTGAGTCCAGGGAAATCCGGGAAGCGTCGCTGGGGGAGATTGCCCTCGTGTTTCTGAAGCTGGGGACGATTGCGTTTGGCGGGCCGGCGGCGCATCTGGCGATGATGGAAGAAGAATTTGTGCGGCGGCAGTGGATTACCCATGCCGAATTTCTGGACCGGTTGGCGGCGGCGAATTTGATTCCGGGTCCGAGTTCGACCGAAGTTGCGATTTTTGTAGGGCAACTGAAACGCGGCTGGCGCGGCCTGATTGTCGCGGGCTGTTGCTTCATCATTCCGGCGGCGGTCATTGTGTCGGTGATTGCGTGGGCCTATGTGCGCTTTGGCTCGTTGCCGAAGGCCGAAGGGGTGCTCTCCGCGATCAAGCCGGCCGTGGTTGCGATCGTGATCCAGGCGCTGGGGAAGCTGGGACGGACGGGCGTGCGCACGCCTCTGCTGGCGGTGATTGCGGTGCTGGCGGCGGGGTTGAACTTGGTGGGAGTCAGTCCGGTGCTGGTGCTGGTGTTTGCCGGATTGGTATCGGCGGCGGCTTGGGCGATGAAGAACCGGCTGCTGGGTGCGGGCGCAGTGGGTCTTAAGAAAGTTGTGGGGTTTCCGAAAGTAGTTGCGCTTCCGAAAATTGTTGCCGGGGCGATGGCGGTGGCGGCTGTGGGCGCGGCTTTTCCGGTCGGGTTGGCGCGGCTGTTCTTGTCGTTTCTTAAAGTTGGGTCGGTGGTGTTCGGCAGCGGATATGTCTTGCTGGCGTTTCTGCGGAGCGAGTTCGTCGAGCGCCTGCACTGGCTGACGGAAAAGCAGTTGATTGACGCGGTCGCGGTCGGCCAGTTCACGCCCGGTCCGGTGTTTACGACCGGGACGTTTATCGGGTACGTGGTGGCGGGCTGGACGGGCGCGGCGGTGGCGACGATCGGGATTTTTTTGCCCGGGTTCGTGCTGGTGGCCGTGAGCGGGCCGCTGATTCCGCGGCTGCGAAGATCGGCAGTGGCGGCGGCCGCGCTCGATGGAGTGGTCGCGGGGTCGCTTGCGTTGATGGCGGTGGTGGCGATGCAGTTGGGGAAGGCATCGATTGTGGACCGGACAACGCTGGTCGTGTTCGGCATGAGCTTGATCGCGCTGCTCCGGTTTCGGGTGAATTCGGCCTGGGTGGTTGCGGCGGCAGCGGTCTTAGGGTGGCTGATGCGGTAAGTGCGGAATGTAGAGTGCGAAGGGCTGCGTGGAGCAACGGAGCGACGCGGCGGCTCCTTTTTGTTTGGAGGCGAGCCATGAACGAGACGCGGATTCGGACGGCGGAGCGTGGGGATTTGGCGCGGATCACCGAGATTTATAACCATTACGTTCTCCGCTCGGGATTGGGGGCGTATTTCATCACCGCGCACGATCTGGCAGCGGACTTGGGGCGCGCGTATCGCGAAGGACGGCTGGATCGCCGGATGCGCGTGTACCTGGCACCGAAAGTTCTGGTGATCGACGAAGTGGGGTATCTGCCACTGGACGACCTGGGAGCGACGATATTCTTCCAGTTGGTGAGCGCACGGTACGAACGCGGGAGCATCATCCTGACCTCGAACAAGAGTTACGGGGACTGGGGATCGATCTTCGGAGATTCGATCATCGCCACGGCGATTCTGGACCGGTTGCTGCATCACTCGACGACCATCAACATTCGGGGTGAAAGTTACCGGCTGAAGGATCGCCGCAAAGCCGGACTGGTGCCGCCGCGAGGACAGGAAGGGGCGGAGGTCGCGGCTCGTTCCTTGGCCTCGGACTCCGTTGCGCCCAAAACGCGCCAAGCGGCGCTGGGCTCCACTCCGTCCGAGGCCAAGGAAGCCCAATCATGAGGTTCAGGGGTGGGAATTTTCAACCGGTACAACGGGGAATTTTCAGCCGGAGTTGAC
>CAVZDG010000009.1:0-313543 GCA_963773965.1 uncultured Acidobacteriaceae bacterium | reverse complement strand
GCTTTCGGTTCGATACCCGTGTGGCTCCGGAAACGAATCGCCTCCGGTAGTGGTGGAATGTAGAACCTCGCTTTGGTATCAGGTTTGTGTCAAGCTGTGGGTATGGCAAAGAAACGCACCAAAGCCGACAGGTCACAGCGGCAGACTGAACAACTGGAAAAAGGGACAGATCGCCGTCCAGACCAGATCGAGAAAAAGAAAGCTACCCGCGAGGGCGCGAACCAAGCCGCTGCCTAGACTGCGAGAGAAGCGACAGAAAGCCGTTAATTTGGCTGTTGTTCTTTCGTCATTCTCTAGACTCGTGACTGATGGGAGAGACCAATTGCTCGCATTGCTTCAGCCATGCAGCAGCTATTCCCTAAACAGCGAAAGGGTGACCGCCATCACTGACGAGAAGGCGATTTCGGGCGAAGCTAATAGAGCGAGGTATTTCCCCATGAAACCAAAGCCATCAACACTCGCACCGAAGTCGGACGAGCCGACCGTCCTGATCCCGATTGAGCAGCAGATTCAGCAACGCGCCTACGAACTTTACGAGCAACGCGGAAGGACAGACGGTCACGAGTTGGACGACTGGCTTCAGGCCGAGCAAGAGATAAAGGGCACGCAGGCGAAAGCGGCATAGCTTCTGGCAGGCCTCAACAGTGGTTGGTCGGCGGGCTCGTCGCAGGTGACCTCAAAGACCGCCTCGCCCGGTACCGCCAGATCAGGATCGATCTCCCAACCCAGCGATGCCCGCCTGCCGCGTCCCTGTGCGTTGGGTCACAGCCTCCATGTTGTGCAAGATCGCAAAATGTTGAGCGACGGAGGGCAAAACTATGCACGGCAACAAGAAAGTGATCGAGCAACTAAATGTGGCTCTCGCTTCTGAATTGACTGCAATCGTTCAGTACATGGTTCAATCAGAAACCTGCCAAAACTGGGGATACGTGCGGATAGGCGACTATCTGAAGAGGCGTGCAATCGAGGAAATGGGTCACGCCGAAGGTCTCATCGAACGCATTGTGTTCTTGGATGCCACACCCAAAGTGGATGTCGCTCTGACTCCCAAGATTGGCGCTAACGTGCAACAGCAACTCGAAGGCGACTTCAAGGACGAGGAAGACGCCGTGCACCAGTACAACTCTGCTATGAAAATCTGTGCCGAAGCTGGGGACAACGGATCAGGCGACTTATTTCAGCGCATGCTCAAGGACGAGGAAGGACACGCGGACTTCTTGGATGCTCAGCTTCATTCCATCAAGGAACTGGGCATTGCCAACTACCTCGCGCAGCAGTTGCATGGAGAAAAATAGGACTGTCGAGTAGTAGCAGTCTACAGTCTAAAAAGAGAATTTGGCGGCCAACTGCATGAGTCTGGGAGCATCGGCACTGACCACTTGCCCGAAATTGGCGCTGCTTATGTTTCCATTGACCGCTGCCGGACCATAGAACTGCGCGTGGTTAAAGACGTTGAATGCCTCCAAACGGAAATCTAAAGACTTGGACTCCGAGAGCCGAACGTTCTTTTGCACTGCCATATCAAAGTTATAGATTCCCGGCCCATCAAAAAATCGTCTTGGAGCACTGCCGAGTTGACCCAGCGATGGCAGGCTGAAGAGGGCCGTGTTGAACGCGGGACTTCCATTCCGTGGATTGGTGTTGAGTTCAAGGTTGCCGGGAGCCAAGTTCGGAGTGTCGATACCATTGTTGTTGATACCGTTCGGAATCGTTCCAAGCAGAGATGTGTCGCCGTTGTTGTACAGAGTTACAGGGAAACCAGTCGCGAAACGGCTCACGCCTGAAAGCGCCCATCCTTGCGTCCACACGTTATCGCGGCGAAGAACTCTGCCGACAGGCACCTGCCAATTGTAGCTCACCACGAAGTTGTGGCGCATGTCGAAAGCGGAGAGCGCCCTGCTCAACGCTGCGTCGATTGGGTTCACCGCCTCTGCAAGGCTGGACGATTCGTCTAGCGATTTGCTGTACGTATAGCCAGCCATGAATTCCAGCGGCCCGGAATTGTGGCGAAGGTTGATCTGAAGCGCGTTGTAATCCGAATTGGCAATCGTCTTCTGGTAAGTGACCGCCGCGAACTGTGAGCTAAACGGCCCTCGCGTGCCGTGGACGACCGCGCCGGATGGCATTGTGTAAGTTCCGCTTTCGCCAAATGGCCCGCAGGTCGCCGTCCCCGGCATGACATCGCTTGGTTGACTGAGACTCAAACACAGCGCGGGATTGCCGGGGTTCGCGGAAGTCAGCACCAGCAGATGGTGCGCCTCCAATCCGACATAACCGACGTTGAGGAACGTATTTGCCGCTATCTGTCGTTCCACAGAGAGTGTGTAGCTCTCAGTGTACGGAGGCACGTTGCCACGAGAGAAGGACGGCACCCCCGTAATGGGAAGGTATTGCGTCCAGTCAACGTTTGAATCTGGTTTGCTCGCCGAAGCCCCAAAGGGAGGAAAGTTCAACGGGAAGCGTTGGCCGACGCTTTGCCCGCTCGCTGCCGTGACGAATGGGGTAGCAAACAGGGGAGGAGCAATGCTTGAGTACGTGTAACCATACGGAGGATTGGCGCTCATGATCCCGGCAGATAATCCCTCAAATGCTGTGTAGTAGAACCCATAACCAACGCGAATGGCAGTCGATCCTTTTGCGCCGAAGATTCTTGCCAACGCTCCGTTTTGGACATCCGGCGAATAGGAAATACCAATACGGGGAGCGAAGTTGTCGTACTTCGTGGGAGCGAGAGTTCGCGGAACGCCAGTATCTCCCGGAAAAACCAGACCTGCGGGTGCTCCGGGGTAGACGCGGGATTGCTCACCAAGGACGAGGGTTTGAAGTTGGTTGTACTTCTCATACCACGGGGGGAGCACATCCCAGCGAAGCCCGTAATTCAAGGTGAAATTGGGTTTGAGCTTCCAACTGTCTTGCGCAAACGCACCTACGTACTTGTTGCGGGTATAAAACGGCTGAGAATCGCCTTGGTTGTAGCTGCTGGCGATACCAAGCAGGAAGTCGGCCAAGTCCACACCCGTCTCAGTTCCCTGAAATAGGAAAGCGCCATTGAAGATGACATCAGGATGGGTATTGATCTGATCGAGATGAATTTCTCCACCGACTTTGACGGTGTGCTTGCCGATGACCTTGGAGAAGTTGTCCATCCACTGGAACGTGTTGTTGGCCTGCGTCAGACCCGTGGTGTCCACGCCGAAGGTGAAATCGTTGAATGAGACGTTCTCGACGCCTTCTATCTTTTTGGACAGAGGTATGATCCCCGGTGCGCCCTGCGCATCAACGAATCCTTGGGAAGCTAGACTCGGCCCGACGCCTCCAACTGGGTTGCCAGCGTTGTTCGCGAAACGCATGTAGCTGAAATGGAATTCGTTGACAGCATTCGCTCCCAAGGCTTTCGTTGTGCCGAGACTCAACAATTGTGCCCGTCCGAGCGTCATTGCATTGAATCCCGGAACGGTCGCACCGCCCTGTCCAGTCGGATACGGATTGTTCAATGTGTAGTCGTCCAAAAAGTAGTACGCGGCAACGGAGCCGAACCGGGTGTTGGCATCGATCCTTAATGCCGATTTGTCGTCCCGAACACTCTGGTTAAAGGCAGAGGTCGAGAACACGGTTCCACCTTGATTGGGGGCCGGGACGTACCGCAGCAGTGCCTTCGATGGAGCAGCCCATGCAGATTGCGGAATTTCGGCATTCGGTAAGACACATTCCGAAGTAGTGGTGCATCCCTGTGTGTAGTACCGTTCCCCCGCGTAAACCGGGTATCCAAGTCGCTGAGAGAGAGACTCAGCCCACGCTTGGCCGTTCACAGTTCCTGTCAGCGAGGCAGCAAGGTCAGAGAGATTGCCCGTTCTGTCGGCTATGCTCGGAACAGAGATTCGTTCCGTGTCTATGCCTTGAGTCATCCGCGTTCCTTGATAATCGCCGAAGAAAAAGACCTTGTCGCGCCGAATATGCCCGCCCAAGGTTCCCCCAAACTGATTTTGGGAAAACTGTGCACGCTGTACAGAGAGGTAGTTCCTCGCATCGAGATTGGTGTTGCGCAGAAATTCAAACATGTCCCCATGAAGCTGGTTCGTGCCTGTCTTGGTCAAAAGAAGAACCTGTCCACCGCTGTAGTTGCCGTATTGGGCGTCGAAATTGCTCGTTAGAACCCGGAACTCCTGAACAGAATCCAGATTCGGCACGATGGCAGTGCCCATATTTACGTCCTCTTCCACGTCGCTGCCGTTCACTCGAAACCCGTTCGAGGTCTCTCGCTGACCGCTTATCGAGAGGTTCCCGGCGTTCAAGTCTCCAGAGGGCGGCGTGCTCGTGACTCCGCTCATCAGGACGGCATTCGGCTGCTGCGAACTGGTGGGAACAATGCCAGGCTGGATGCCAACCAAATCGGTAAAGCTTCTGCCATTCAACGGAACGCTGGTCATCTTTGTTGAACCTATAGTCTCGCCACGTTCCGCGTCGGAGAGGTCGATCTGAAGGCGATCAGCCGAGACCTCAACCGTTGTGCTTTCAGAAATCAGAACCAGCCGAACATTCAGAGCGACTGCTGACGCCTGATTTATCACGAGATCGTTTTGCACGTACGGCTTAAATCCGGGAGCTTCGATCCGGAGTTGATAGTGACCGGGTGCTGGAAGGGGCAGGCTGAATGAGCCGTCCTCGCCTGTAGTGCACTGCCTGCTCCAGCTACGCTCCGAGTTCTCAGCTACAACGGTTGCCGACGAGATCACGGCTCCCGTGGGATCAGTGACCACCCCTGAGATGCTGGCCGTCTGCGCCCATCCAGAGCAACACAGCAACAGGACAAAAGCAGCCAAGGAAACGATGGGGACACGAAATCGATAAGGGGTATTATTACCTAGACTGTGCCACTTCATGCTGCCTTCCTCACTCACTACAAAAATGAATTGAAACAATGAATAAACCAATATTGAAATTGAATTTCATTTTCATGATTGCAGACCGTCGCTGGCAAGGGATGTGACTTAAATCACACCCGTGTGTGTCTGAACTGTGCCTTACGGGTCTTGAAATGCGAGGCAACCGAATGGTTCTAGTCCTACTGTTCGGCGTAGTCCGGGGGTGGTACGAAATCGACATCTTCCGGTTTGACGAAGATTCCGAGTTTGTCGAACATCGGTACGTGCTTCAGGTCGTGCCCGATACGTCAGCGAATCAGAACACGATGTTTTAGTTCATGGTGGATTTGTCCATAGCGGAAGGAAGGCTGACTTTGCACGTCCGGGGCGCTGACAAGCTCTGGGCGTTCAAGAGTTCGCTCGAAATCCCGTTGGTGCACATTACGGAGATCACGGCAGACCCGTCTATAGCGCACGGCTGGTGGCACGGGCTAAGAATGCCGGGCACCAATATTCCCGGTGTGCTGACGGCTGGAACCTTTTATCAGGATGGTAAGCGGGTTTTCTGGGATGTTCACAACCCAGAGAATACGGTAGTGATTGGACTGAGGGACGAACGGTACAACGAGCTAATCGTCGAAGTCGCCGATCCGAAGGCTGCGGTGGAGCTAGTCAAGGCCACATTGCCGCGCTAGAACGCGGTGTGTGGCGCTACCCCGTGAGCACTGGGATCAACCATGTGGCAAACGACGACGAAGACTTACGTAGATCGTGAGGGATGCCCGATCCGTTTGATTGTCGCGAACCAAGCGGGTGCGCCGTGGTCGTGGTATCTCGTCTGAATCCGGTCCGGTTCGATGGCGGCGACATTCCATCCATTGCTGGGGTTGAACGCTGCTCTAAGCTCTTCCTGACTGACGGGGTGCGGGCCAGTATCGGGACCATCGTCACTGAAGCACAACACATACAGGGTTCCATCGTGCTCCATCACCGACGCTAGACTCGCCACGTACTGTGTTCGCTCGTCGCCGTCGAAGGTGTGGAACAGTCCGCAGTCCAAAACCGTCTCAAACGTGCGCCCCAAACGCTCCAACTGGAAGGCGTCAGCCGCAGCGAACTCAACCTCGATCCCACGGTCGGCGGCTCTCTGTCGGGCAATCGCCAGTGCCGTTTCAGCCACGTCAACGCCCAGAACCGACAATCCCAGCGAGGCGACGTGAAGAGCGTTCTCGCCCGTCCCACAGCCTGCATCGAGCACCGCTCCGGCGAATCCGCCTTCGGATGCCAAACGCACAACTGCTGGCTGCGGCTGCCCAATATCCCAAGGCGCAGGGCCGTCGTGGTACGACGCATCCCAAGGCAGTCCCGACCGCCGTTCGTGACTGGTCGGGTGCCGACCACTGAGCGGGTCGTCAGCGAGGGTTCCTGATCGCTCCAACATCTTCGTCCCCTCCCTGCAACTGGTCTTACCGATCAGCGTAGCACGCCGATCCACAGGTCTTGACTATTCCTCGCCCAGTTCGCCCAGTACGTGTCCCATGGGCGTCCCGTCATTGCTGTATGCGCGTGGTCAAAAGGTATGCTGGCTGACCAGCCCAAAACTAAAAAATCGGCGGTGACAGCGAAGGGTTTGCGGCCGCCGCGTAAGAACCCTTTTGAACCACTGGGGCTAAGCGCCAATTTCCGCTAGGGTTACCTTATCGGATTAGGTAAGGTTAGCCCGTGACTCAGGAGCAATCTCGATTCGAGCTAGCCTCTGCCCTTCGCGAGTTCCTCCAGCGTACTGATGGTTTCACTTGGGTCGGGACGTATGGTGTAATCCGGGCTCACATTGGCGCTACGAATCACGCTCTGTTGGTCGACGACGTATCGTGCGGGCATCGGCAACCGGAAAGCGTTCTCTCCGTGGAACTCATCCAACTTGTTTCCGAACTGCACATAAACCGTTTTGAGGTAATCGGGAAGTGTGAATACGAGGCCAAATTGAGCTGCTACTTGCAGCCCACGGTCGGTCAGTACATCGAAACCCAGATTGAGGCGACGATGGATCGAGCGTCCGTACCTCTCCAATTCCGGCGAAATTGCCACCAGGCTAGCTCCTAGCCGCTGTATATCAGGCAAAGCTGTTTGCAGAGCCTCCAGCTCCATGTTGCAGTAGGGTCACCAGTGACCACGGAAAAAAGTGATAACCAGCGGGCCTTTGGCAAGGAGTTCCGCAGAAGAGATCGGGTTCCCGTCCTGGTTGTTGAGGGCGAATGCCGGCGCCCGATCGCCGGGTTTCAGAGCGCGTTCGGCCAATCCGGACTGGCGCAGCTCCTCCGTAGCCCGATGAAAGATTTCGATTACCGCCTTGGGAGCGTTGTAAGGTGGGCCACCGGATTCGAACTGTGTTTTAAAGTCGTCCAGCTTTTGCTGAAGAATCATCGGGTGCCTTCCGTCGCGGTTGTCCCTGTAAGTTCAAAATCTGAGGTAATTTCGAAAGCAGGCCGCAGTGTCTTGTAAACGGGACACTTGTCTGCGTATACGCGGTGGACGCGTTCCACGGTTTCCCTGGCCTGCTCGGCTCCATCAAGTAAGAAGTGAACGTGAACTCTGCGTATTACCAGGACCCCCTGATCGGATTCGATCTCCCCCCTCACTTCGGCACGCAACCGGCCGTTGCTTGCATCTATTTTGCGCGCATCCAGCGCGCCCCCGAAGGTTCCGATCATTCAACCACCCAGGGCGGCCACAACATAATCGAGCGTCGCTGCGTGCGATTCGGACAGTTTTGCTGGATCCAGGCCATAATGCTCGGCGATGGCTCCATGAACGCTGAAGACTACGGGCTGCGACTCCCCTGGGAGGTGCGCTATTCGAAGCGGTCCCGACCGCCGCTCAATCTGAACGTTGGACACATACACTGGATTCGACATTTCAGTCGGAATCTCCCCTTTTGACTTCAAACACGGTGCCGATTGTACACCCACTCCGGATGGGGCGGTTTGTCCAGATTGCCCTGGCAGTAGATGAACTTGTCAACTCCTGAATAGTCGGCAATGCGGAAGTAATGGCGTGATCAGGTCCCTTGGGACTACTTCGGCAGAGGCTTCGGGGACAATCGTGCTGGTATGAGTCTGGTAAACTGAGCTCCGTAATGCCAGACATGATCGAAAAGCGCCGCAATTGGGCTGTGTGGTTGGGGTTTCTGCTCGCCTTAGGTGCGATGCTGTGCAATGTGGTTCTTCTCGTCAACCTTCCCGGACAGCGGGCTACACCATGGCTAAGCGTACTGCTGGCCGTGGTCGCGCTAATTCTCCTGGCCAGGGGACTTCAGCACGCTTTCGGAAACCCGCTGGTCTATCGTGGCAAAATTCTAAGCTCGATCCTGTCCCTGGTTTCGCTCTTGCTGTCCGGCATGGCGATCTTTCTCTTCTTCCACGCTCGTGCACTCCCACCCTCCCTGGCAGCACCACAGGTAGGCCAAAAGGCGCCTGACTTCACGCTGCCCGACACGACTGGTCAGCCCGTTTCGTTGGACCAGTTGTTCGTATCGGCCGCTGACGACTCACGAGGCCTCCCGCCCAGAGCGGTGCTGCTGATTTTTTATCGCGGATATTGGTGACCGTTCTGCAACCTCGAGTTACGAGGGATTGAGAAACAGCTGAGCGAATTCAGGTCCGCAGGCGTTCGTCCCGTGGCGATCAGCGTGGACCCGCCCGAGGTCTCGCGTGATCTGAGCAAGAAAGCGGGTTATACCTTCAGCATTCTTTCCGATCCGAACGCTGAGGTGATCCGTCGCTACAATCTCTTGCACGTGGGTGGGGGGCCTGACGGGCATGATATTGCCCGGCCCGCAGAGTTCCTGGTGGACTCGTCGAGAATGGTGCGCTGGGTCAACTTCACCGAGGACGTTCGCGTGCGGCCGCGTGCGGATGAGATGCTCGCCGCAGCAAAGGGTCTTCGATAGCGAAGCATTCAGTTTTGCTGAAGGCAGTCATCACGTCCGCCGATACGTTTTGGGCCGATCAGGACCGATTCAGTTCTCTTGAGGACACGCGGTCACATGATCCACATACGGCTCCAGGGAGCGGCCAGGAATTCCTGAGCGGGTGGTCGTCAATACGGAAGTTATCCAGAAACGCTAGTGCTGTATCGGACGGGCCCCGCAGTAAGGGTGCCGGGGGACTCGGAAAGTCCGGCGGGGCACGTCCGATACAGCTGTTTGAAGGAAGCCGCCTGTGGGGAAGCATTTATGCAAATTCAATGGTATTGGGTAGATGAGAAAGGCTTCGGCAAGAGGGAGTGGAGCGAACAAGAGTGCAGTCCGGATGGGTTTGGTGGTAGTGTGCGCGGGGCTGGGGCGAGAGTTTGAGGCGAGATTGGGGACGGGGAGCTTGGTTTGGGGGAAAGAAGGGCGCACCCCGGCGGGAAGTGGTGAGGCGCAGTAAGGGCGGGACGTGGAATTGTGGTTTCATGCGGCGGCTCCGACGAGAAAGGGTGGAGAACGGAGTTGGAGCTGGGCCGCGGTAAGTCTCTCGATGACCACCATGCGGCCGCCACACTTGGGACAGCGCCAAAGTGGGCTGGGTTCCTGGACCGGGGAGGCTTCTGGTTCGTTCGGCGATGGCGGTACGGTGCCGAGGAGTTGCAAGCAAAGCGGCAGGAGAGTAGCGCGCCGCCGGTTGGCGAGGAAGCCAAAGTGGCGGATGCGGACGAAGCCTTTGGGCAGCAGGTGCAAGAGGAAGCGGCGCAGGAACTCATCGAGCGCTAGGGTCATCAACTTGTGTTCGTTGTTATGAGCGGAGTCACGCCAGCGAAAGGTGACTTGGTCGTCGGCTAAGGAGACCAGTCGATGGTTGGAGATGGCCACGCGATGGGTGTACAGGCCGAGATACTGGAGGACATACTCGGGGCCGCCGAAGGGTGGCTTGGAGTAGACCACCCAGGGCTTGCGAAACGGCGGTCGCAACCAGGCGGCGAAGGCTTTGGGGTGAGCGAGGGGCTTCAGGGTGCCATGGAAGCCGAGCTTGCCCTGACGGAAGCTGCGTTGCAGAGCGGCGATAAACTTGCCGCGAAAAACTCGCCGGAGCACAGGGATGGGAAGAAAGAAGCGAGAGTGTGATGGAGCCCAATGAGAGTGATCGAGCGACAATCCGCCGGCGGGCACGACACAATGCACGTGCGGGTGATGTTCGAGCTTCTGATTCCAGGTGTGGAGCACACTGAAGAAGCCGATCTCCGCGCCGAGATGTTGGGGATCGCGAGCGACTTGGAGGAGTGTTTCGGCGCTGGTCTGCAGCAAGAGATGGTACAGGAGTTTCCTGTTCTGCAGGGCGAGCGGCGCCAGTTCATGAGGTAGGGTGAACACAAGATGGACGTAGCGCGTGGGGAGAAGTTCCTGACGACGCGCTTGGAGCCAACGGTGGCGGGCGTTGGCTTGACACTTCGGGCAGTGCCGGTTGCGGCAGCTGTTGTAGGAGATGGCCGGACGGTAGCCGCAGTCGATGCACTCATCGAGATGCCCGCCTAAGGCGGCGGTGCGACAGCGCGCGATGGCGCGCAACACTTCGAGGTGTTGCCAGGTGATCCACCGGCGGCTTCGTTCGATGAAGGCGCGGCCCGCGGCGCGAACCAGATCGGCCACCTCAAGCGGCGGCCGGTTCATCTACTTTCTCTGCGGTACCTTATCTTTCAGCTGGAGCGAGTCCAGCGGACTGGCGGTGGCGTGGAGATGCCGTCGTGAGAGATGGAGGTAGAGGGTGGTCTCTTTCAGATCGTGATGTCCCAGGAGCAGCTGAATGGTGCGCAGGTCAGCGCCGTTTTCTAGCAAGTGGGTGGCGAAACAGTGGCGCAGCGTGTGGGGATGAACCCGGTTCTGCAGGCCCGCCCGCTGAGCGGCACGTTGGCACGCATACCACACTGCCCTGGGAGTGATGGGATGATTGGAGGTGTGCCGGGACCCGCCCGGGAATAGCCACTCTGTGGGTTTGCGCTTCAGCCCACGCCAGTAGTCGCGCAATGCTTCCAGCAGCGTGGGACTGAGCATCACATCTCGGTCCTGACGACCCTTCCCGCCGCGGATGTGGATGACCATGCGTCGGCTGTCGATATCGGGAATTTGCAAGCGCGCCAACTCGGCACGCCGTACCCCCGTGCCATAGAGCGTCATCAATACCATGCGATGAAACCGAGTCTGGGAGCAGTCGATAAGGTGGGCAACTTCTTCCGGGCTCAAGATGCTGGGCAGGAGTCGCGTCTTCTTCGGATAAGGTGTATCGGCCACGCTCCAGGCTTTCTTGATCGTCTGCGTGTAGAAGAACCGCAGAGCGGCCAACCGTTGCGTCACGGTGGACGCGGCCAGCTTTCTCTCGCGGAACAGATACGCTTGGTACTCGCGGATGTGCTCAGGAGTGAGCTGATCAGGAGAGCGCCGAAAGTAACGCGCAAAATCCTCGATCGTTTGGATGTAACAGTCTATGGTAGTCTGAGCGTAATTACGACGCTCGAGCTCTTCGAGCATCATTTTGCGAAGGTGGGTCATAGGTGATCTCCTTATGACCCAACCTTATCCCCTCACAGGCACACTGCTGACACCGGGCACGCGAAAGCGTCTGCCGCAAAGCGGCTTTGTTCAAACGGGCATCTGGGAAGTGGACCGCTGTAATGGAACGACACCAATGGACCGCAACAGGTTTTCTGGTGCGGGGATAGAGTTGCGCTGAGGTATCGGCGCGGTGCACTCTTGCTGCACAGTTGTGCCCGAATAAGCCGTGTCTGCCCGAAAATGGCCGTCCCACTCCGACGTAGATTGTTGAATCCGAACAGCAGGCCCCAGGACGGCTTAGTTTGCTAAACCGTTATACGGGCTAACACCTGTATCGAGGGTTCGAATCCCTCCCTCTCCGCCAGTTCCTTGCGATCCCAACCACTTACACACCTATTGCAGTCGCGGCGTTGCAGAGCGCTCTACAGCGAAAGCACCGGTTGGTGTCCCAATGGTGTCCGCTCCAGAAGCGGGACTAGACTCCCCAATCTCCTTCTCGAGTTTGATCATCGCCTTCCGCACGTCGTCGGAGGCCGTTTTTATGTAATAGGTCGTGGTCGTACTAACGTTGGCGTGCCGCAGGATGCGCTGGATCACCTTCTCGGGCACGCCCAGCCGGTACAGGTTGCTGCCGAGTCCGCGTCGGGCCGCGTGCCAGCCATGCCACTCAGGAATCCGACCGTCACGCTCGTAGACGTGGCCCGACCTTACATCATGATCCCGCTCTGCCTTTCCGCAGTGGACACACCGATTCAACGCGGGATGGATGATGCGGTTGACGATGCTGCCGAGTGCTTTTGGCTTGCCGGCGAGGTTCGGAAAGATGGGGCCGCTCGCCGGATTCCCGAGACGCAGCCGGTGCATATCTAGCCGCTCCGCCAGTTGCTTGATCACTGGAACAGCATCTCGCCCCGCGCGCGTCTTCGGGGCATTGATGCGACCATTCCAGATACTACGCAACACGAATACCTCGCCATCATGGTAGTTCTCCCAGAGCAAGCCTTGAATCTCGCCCAAGCGCAGGCCCAGGAACGCAGCCACCGCGAACGCTGTTGCGGCCGGTTCAGGGAGGAGCGAAAGAATGTCTTGAATCTCCTCTAGGGAATAGGCATAGGTTTCGACCGGCTCTGCCGCATTCGGGTTGGTGGCTGTGCCCTGTGCCGGATTGATCCCATCGTAGTAGTCCTGCTGCTTCGCCAATGTGTACACGCCGCTGATCACGCTTTTTATGTGCTTGAGCGTGTTCCGGCTCAGCGCGCCGCCTCCGACCTGATTGAGCCAGCCTTGCACGTGGTAGGTCTTCGTGTCCTTCAGCCAGAATGGGCCGAGAAGCGGCTTCAGGTGATCCTCAAAGATGTCCTTGTAGCTTTTGTAGGTTGACGGACGCTTATGTGTCTTGATCCACGGCAGGTAGACCTGCTCGGCAAATGCGCCAATCGTCATGATCCGCTCGGCAGGGACGATGCCCTTCATGGTCGCCGCCATGTGCTCCTCGGCGGCCTTCTTGATGTCCTCCGGGATGCGCTTGCCGCGCGTCACAGGCCCTAAGTAATGGTTGATTCTCTTCCGCATCAAGGCACCATTCACAACGCGGCGTTCCCAGTAGCGAAGGTAAAAGCGCCGGCGATGGCGAACGATCTGTCCACTTTGTCCTCGCATCAGCAATCTCCTTTTGTTTCTTGCTCTGTTGCTTTTTCTTTCCGTTTTCTTTCACGGGCACGGACAGCCAGCCGGGCAATCCGTATCCGCTCGGCCTTTGACAGGCGGCGGCTCCGTGCCCTGCCACCCTTACTGGCAATCGCCCGGAGTCGGGCATCTGACAGGTTCTTCGCACGGGCTTTCCCGCCGAGAGCACCCAGCGCTTGTGCGTGCACGTTCTTTTTCTTACCCATGTTCCTATTATATCTTGCTTAGCGCAATGCATGATAGTGAAAAAATTACTCACGGTGCTTGGTAATCCATTCGGTCAAGCGGGCGGACCCGAACTCGTAGCGGCGGTAGCGTCCGAACCGGACGCTCGGGATGCGATGGTCGCGCGGGACGCGGCTCCGGCTCTGCGCCCGTACCCAAGATTCCGGCAGTCTCCATCGCGCGGCCAGTTCTCTTGCGTCAATCAATTCGACGCCGGTTCCGGTCGCTGGGGACACCATTGGGACACCAGCCAATTCTGTGCTCATGTTTTCAACCCGTTACAGGTGTATTGCGGTTCTGCTAACCGCTACTCTTGTTGTTTGGCAGGGCCGACAGACGATCTCTTGCCAGCCCTGCCCCTTGCCATTGACGGCCGAACCGAATTGGGACGCCCGCCCCTTGGGTGTGTGCTGTGAGTGACGACCCTCGACCCAGGCAAGGGCCGAACCTTTTGGCATCCATCTCCTACAACTCTGTCTTTCTGCTCCGTTTAGGGCTTGCCGTCCTTGACTATGTGACTTGCTGACTGAGTGACCACAGCCGAACCGGTTTCCCAGGAAAGAATTCTTCGCACCACGGAGTACGACGGTGATTCGCCTTCCGTGTCCCCAACCTCGACACGTGCCATTCGTCCTGTGAATACCCTCGCCGACAGACGATCTTTTCTCCCCGGCCCCTCGCCATTTGCCCGCACCCATTCAAGAAAGTATCGCGTCCGCCGACCGGCATGTGGCTGGTCGCCCGGCCCCAGATTCATCCAGAACGCCACGCGAGCAAGCACCCGGATGAGATCATCCGAGAGCACGTCGAATCGGAGCAAGCAGGTCCACCGCTTGAATCCTGGATCCCGGTAGGTTTTGGCCCACCTGCAATAAGCGGTGTACACGCCCGGTTCGATGCGGTCGTAGTCTGGCCAGCTGATTGCCGGCTCACTTCGGGGAACGAGCGCCAACCCGGCTTGCCGATTCATCGCGCACCGTCTCGCTCTGGGTCGAATACCAGCCAGTAGCGCGAATGCACCACGTGGCCGTCGGCCGAGCGCTGCATTTCGTTTTCAATGACGAACCCGCGCGCGCGAACTTCAACCAAACGCGCTGAATGTTGACCGATTCCGATGGCCAGGATGTCTGGGAGTTCGAGGGCAAGACCGGCCGCTCGCCTCGTGCGCATCAGTTCAATCAAGACGTCAGCCTGTGTGGCGCGCCGTGACTGCTGATGCGGCCCCGCCGGGAATGCGAGTGTAAGCTGTCGTTCGGTTGCCGGATGGTCGTGCCAGAGTCCCGCCTTTGGACAACCGTTCGTTCGGGTGGTATTGTGAGACTGCATTGTCGTGCGCCTCCGCGCATTGCTTCTGCTTGGGCCGTCCTGCTCGACGGCCCGAGCGTCTAGAAAGTCCCCACCGCCTCAACTCCTCGGATCAAGGACATTGGTGCTAGACTGTGAACGTGGTCGATTACAGATGGCGATGAATCTCTTTAGCTCGCGCTCAGAAAGCATCGTCCGGCGCCCAACCTTGACTCTTGTCAATCGACCCTGGCGAAGCCAACCACGGATAGTGTGAGCGCTAATCCCGCCCAAGAACTTGCTCGCCGATTCGATCGAATGCAACCTGTCGTTAATCTGTGCCATCCATCTGCCTCCTGAGCGACTCACAGAAACTAATCCAAACCTAAAGCGTGGGAATATAATTTCTTTATGCCAAGGATTGGCAGTGGTCACCCTAAAGAACAAACACGGAATTTCGGTCGTCTTATAGTCGAATACCTGAGCTCTCGCCGCCGCGACCCCGGCAGAGAGCGTGTCATCTACCTGGTTCGCGCCATCAGAAAAGCTCAGGACAAAGACACCCCTTTAAGAAACGTTAGGTCGCTGGCAAACGTGATCCGGCATTCACTCCGTCAGTACGTTTACCGACCGGGTTGCGCCCTCGGCGAGAGCCAGGGCAAGGGCTTTCTTGTTTTCGATATGGAACACGACGGAAAAGGGACAGCCAGCGAACACCGTGCCGTGAACGCACTGATCAGGCTGGCGGAACTTGGGTTGGCCGGGAGATTGCACCGCTGTCATTCGAGCCGATGCAGAAGGTGGCTCTACGGGAAGAAGTACTGCGACGGGGATTGCAGAAAAGCCCACGAGCGATCCCAGCGAAGTTTCAGGGAATACCAGCGTGGAAAGCAGAGCGAGTACTACCAACGAAAGAAGGACTTGGCTATCAAGTACAGGGGAGAGGGCAAGTCAGTCAGAGCCATCGCCGAGCGCCTACAGACCACCCCGCAACGGATCGAGTTCTGGCTTCGCCGGGCAACGCCCAAGGATGGCACTGGACATTCCTTGAGGATCGCACGCCGCACAAGGTGAGAGTCCGGGTCAGTCTGACACCCCTGCCGAATGGAATATTCTGTTCATGCAATCGCATGCCACCACCACTATGAAGGGCACGTGTGCCATGCCTGCGGTGTTAACTTGTCACAACTGAAATAAACGTCGTTCTTGGTGTCGGCTGGCTGAAAGCAAAGGAGTTGCCTCGCAAACGGCGATGTTAAGCTCCTCCGGCTCTGACAGTTTGAGTTAACACATTGTCTGGCGTCCAGCGGCCTTGGCTGCGATATGCGGCCGTCGAAGGTCTTCCCCCGCAATCGCATATCACCAACTTAACCACCCTTACCCCACAGTCGTGGCGATGTCCAAACTCTGAACGGCGACTCCGCTGCGCGGACTTTGTCCGTCCGCCACCGGGGAAAAAGGCCTTGGCTGCATTGCATCGCGGGCCGCGGCACCCACGCCCGGCGGGGCTCCTGCATCGCATCGCAATGCCCTTGTTTGATGGCGGCGCGGCAGGCTGGCAGAAGACGATTAGCCATTGTCCGCTGGATGACTCTGTGCTCGTATCTCGCGGTCGAATGGAACAAAAGGTAATTCAGCGATCACGCTGGGCGAGCACTTACTAGTTCTCCCCGAACATCTCGACTATAATGCTGCTTCCGCGAACCTTCCCATGCGGATTTCAGCCAAGGTGCCATTGTGAACAACTTCTCTGAGAGGGAGGTGGCCTTCATCTGGTCGCCGACCTCCTGTGTCGTCCGCGCAAACCCGTCCATGAAGCCTGGGAAAACGGTCTTGCCATAAAGGAGTTGCGAGAGCGGAACCAATAATGTCAGCAATTGAGTTAATTCCTTCGGCAAAGCGACTCATCAAGTCACTTCGTGATATGGGCTACGACTTCTCACAAGCCGTCGCCGACATCGTGGATAATTCAATCGAAGCGAAAGCATCTCTTGTTGCAATTGATGTTGAGTTTGACGGTGACGAGTCGTGGGTGCGTATCGCGGACAATGGCGAGGGTATGAAGCCCGAGGAACTTCGGGAAGCGATGCGCTACGGAGCAGCGCGCGACTACGACAAGGACGACTTGGGGAAATTCGGCCTTGCCTTGAAGACGGCTTCCATGAGCCAATGCCAACGCCTGTCGGTTGCAAGCCGATGGAACCCCGACCGCGCCGACATTGCCGCTTATTCTTGGGACTTGGAACATATTGAGCGTACGAACAAGTGGGAGATATTACCGATGGAGCGAAACGGGTTGGAACCTGCAATCCGGCTCCCTCTCAAGAACACGCGGGGCACCGTTGTTCTATGGCAGCGTCTGGATCGCATTCTAGGCTACCGACACCCGTATGGAGAAGCTTCGCGTAAAAGACTATCGCAAACCTGCCGCGAGATTGAGCTTCACCTTGGCATGGTGTTTCACCGATTTCTGACTGGCGAAGTTAGACGTAAGCGATTCAAGCTCTTGCTCAACGGCAACGAAATCCAGCCGTGGGACCCCTTTTGCCGCGCGGAACAGAAGACCAAGACACTTCAGGAGATTCGGATTCCGGTAGAACACGAAGGAATCTCAGGAGAAGTTCTGTTGGAGCCGTTCGTTCTTCCGCCCGAAAACGATTTCAGTTCGCCGGAGGCATTCCGCTTTGCGGGCGGTCCGGGGAAATGGAATCAGCAACAGGGCTTCTACATTTACAGGGCTGGGCGAATGATTCAAAGTGGCGGCTGGTCAAATCTTCGAGCCCCCGACGAGCACACAAAATTGGCGCGCGTTGCAGTCGGCTTTTCACCTGAATTGGACGAGGCGTTCAAAATCAACGTCGCTAAGATGCGCGTGCAACTGCCGACGCTGATTAGGGACCAAGTGCGGGAAGCCATTGTTCCGGTCGTTCGACTCGCAAGAGAGGTCTATGATCGGAAGCCAGCCAAGGTACCCATTCCTCCGCAATCTCGCCCACCAGGAAATCCCCCGGCTGATGCTTCACAAGGTGCGACGCAGGCAGAAACGACCGTCACAGCAACGACTACATCGACGGCGGGCGACTCTTCTCCTCGATTGACCTTGGAACAATGGTCTGAACGTCTGCTTTCGGCAACGACAGAAAAAGAGCGGCCGGTTGTTGAAGCAGTTTGAAACGGCTCCCAAATCTCTAAGTCGGACGGACAGTAACGATGACCCCAGAACAACAAGCCTTGCGTACCGCGCGGGTGATGCTCGACTTAGGGCATCCACTCGAATTAATCATAAGCAGCGCGTTTATCCCTGACGGTCTTCGAGACTTCGTCCGGCAAGAACTGCAACGTGATGAGAGTTTTCCGCTGACTCCTGCCCGCACTCTGGTCGCAGAGCCGAATCGTCCCGATTGGTTACTTGGCCTCGACCGTTCCACTTGGTACTACTGGCCTGGGCTTCGCCAGTTTCTTCTGACATACAAGGGTTGGGAGTCTTCCGCCTTGCGCTCACTGGACGACAGCTCCGATAGAATCCTCCGCCAGCTAATGGCTCCCTCTACAGAGCGGTTCGACATCCGGGGCTTGGTACTGGGCTTTGTTCAGAGTGGTAAGACCGCAAACTATACTGCGGTCATTGCAAAGGCAGCGGATGCCGGCTACCGACTTATGATTGTTTTGTCTGGCATCGACAATGGGCTCCGCCGTCAAACAAATAGTCGTCTCAAGCGCGAGCTCGTCGGATACCCAGACGACCGTCCTGGAGCGGTGCGTCTACCGCTCATGGGTCGTCAATGGCACGAGTTTACTCGCGATGACTTGCAGGGCGATTTCCAGCCAGGGTTTGCCAATCACGCGGCGCTGCAGGGGTCTCAGCCTGTGCTGTTAGTAGTGAAGAAGAATGGCCCCGTTCTTCGCCGCCTGTTGCGTTGGCTGGATGAGGCACCGGCGGAAGTCCGTCGCACTCTACCTTTTCTTCTGATCGATGATGAGGCCGACCAGGCGAGCGTTGCCACACGCGGTACTTACCAAGCCGAAGACGACCCGCCAGATCCAGACTACGAACCACCATCAGTAATAAACGGTCTTATCAGGGACTTGCTTCGACGCTTCGAGCGCCGCGCCTACATCGCCTATACAGCAACGCCTTTCGCCAACATTCTAATTCCGCACGACACAGCGGATCCGCGCGTGGGAAATGACCTTTATCCGAAAGACTTCATAGTGGATTTACCGAAGCCTCCCGGATATTTTGGCGCGGAAGAGTTTTTTGGCCGCATGGACGCAGCCACTGGCGCCGATGTCGGCGGATTGGATGTAGTAAGAGAGGTGACCGACGCCGACATCGTCACACTTGAGCACGGACAAGTGCCTGCTTCATTGAGCACCGCCCTCGTAGACTTTGTTCTTGCAGGTGCGGCGCGTGCGCAGCGGGGCGAAGGCGATTTGCCAGCCACCATGCTTATTCACACGAGCCAGCTCATCGTAGTTCAGGCGAATCTGCGCAGGCTGGTGACCGAGCAGTTTTCAGAGTTACGCGACGAGTGGCGTTATCAGAGGACTCACGGGATTCGCGAACGCCTCCGAGACCGCTGGGAATCAGAGTTTCGCCCGCTAACACGCAGCCGCCATCTGGAACGTGACGTCGCATTCGAACTCATAGAACAACACGTCGGGCCGTTCCTTGAAGCGGTACAGGTTCGAGAGATTAACAGTGCAACTGGCGTCGTGCTTGACTACGAACGCGAGCCATCGCTCAAAGCCATCGCAGTTGGAGGTAATCGCCTTTCACGAGGACTTACCTTGGAAGGGTTAATGGTGAGTTTCTTCATTCGTCGAAGTGTAGGGTATGACACGCTGATGCAGATGGGCCGCTGGTTCGGTTTTCGGGCTGGCTATGAAGATCTGACTCGGATTTATACAACGGCGGAATTGGAGGGCTGGTTCAATGACCTAGCCTTCGTAGAGCACCGTCTTCGCGAAGACATCCTGATATACGAGAGCCAGAGTCTGACGCCTTATCAGGTCGGTATGGGCATATATGGCAGCATCCTACAGTCCCGGATCATGACTTCCTCGCCGCGGGCTCTCCCCGCCGGCCGTCTTCGATGAATGCGGTGCAATTTGTCGTGTGTTACCCTTTGGCGGGGGAAAGAGGGCGCCCGCATGCCTCGTCGTGGATGGACTCGCGAAGAGCTAATTGTTGCGTTCAATTTGTATTGCAAGATTCCTTTCGGGAAGATTCACATCCGCAATCCGTTGGTCATAGAATTGGCGAAAGCCATCGGAAGAACCCCCTCGGCGGTATCGTGGAAACTAGCAAACTTCGCGCGATTAGACCCTGCTCTCCAACAACGCAACATAGCCGGCGCGACACACGGTGCGCAAGCGGAAGTGGAGGTGTGGAAGGAGTTCAGTGAAAACTGGGAGCGCCTCGCCTACGAAAGCGAACGTCTGCTCGAGAAAATTACCGGGCGCAGCCCTGAGATTGTAGACGAGATAAAACATTTTCCTGAAGGCAGAACCCGCGATGCGGTGATTCGAGCTCGCGTTAACCAAGGCTTTTTTCGGGCGGCTGTGCTGGCGGCCTATGGGACGCGATGTTGCATAACTGGTTTGCCCATTCCGGAGCTCCTAAACGCGAGCCACATTATCCCGTGGTCGCTCGACATCAAGAATCGGACGAATCCGCGGAACGGCCTATGCCTGAACGCCATTCACGATCGGGCGTTCGATTGCGGCCTCCTAACTATCGCCCCTGACCTTAAGGTTAAGATATCGCCTAGAGTAAAATCGAAATCAGACGATCCGGCGATTACGGGGCTGTTGTGCAGGTACGATGGCATCTCTATCTCGATTCCGCCCCGCTTCTCCCCCGACCCGGAATGTCTTCGCTTCCACAACGAAAACGTATTCTTGCGACGCTAAGAGCCACGCTATGAAAAACATCAAATTCACTTATCTCTACCGAGACGGTGGAAACTACAAAACTTGGAATGAAGTTGTGTTCTCCAACCCTGAGGATTTGTCCCCGGAGGCAGTGACATCCGAATTTCAAAAATCCCTTATGCAGGATGGGCTGTTCATCGCCCATCAGATCCGCATCCCCGACGTCTTGCCTTACACCCACGGCAATCCCACGCCGGATGACCACTGCTTCCACGAGTTCGACTCCGTCGAGTTCACGGTCGACGCGGCGAACGATCGCTTTGGACGGTCAATAGGTGATTTTCTGACCGAGGTTAGCCGAGAAGCGTCTATCGGCTGGCGTGCATTCGATCCTTCCGACGGATTTCATCCGCTAGAGAGCCTTACGCTGCCATCAGGACAAGATTAGGTCTAGTCTAGAGGGCATAAATCTGCGCCCTCACCCATAACCTCCTCGTCCACATTCCCAGACCACACGCATTTCCTCGCCTTCGTTCTCGACCTCGAACTGACATCGAAGAGATCCAAGCTGCTCTCGGCGTCGAGTTCGTTGCTAACTGGGCCGCATATCAGCAAGGTGAACCCCACGTTGAAACAGAAGACGAGTGCGTTGAAAAGCGCTTCCGTCGATTTGTTCAGGAGTTGGAATCATTCCCCGCCGGCGCGGCGTTTTCTGAACAGGCGCGAGACGCTCTCATCGCGTGCATCAAGGGGTTCAACGCGATGCGCTCGGATGACGTGCTAATGCGCTGCATGGATGCCGAGTACTGGCTCTTTCGACTCGCTGAAAGGCAGATATGCCAGAGTGAGATCGTGCGGGTCTTCCGTGACGTAGACGACTTTCTTGCGACCGCGTCGAGCATCATGAACCGCAGGAAAGCGAGAGCAGGACGCTCCCTGGAGAATCATGTTGAGTACATCCTGACACAAGCCAAGATACCCCACTCCATGCGGCCAAATATCGACGGGAAGCCGGACATCATCATTCCTAGTGCCGACGCGTACCGCGATCCTTCCTACCCCACGAAGAAGCTGCTCATCGTAGGGGTGAAGACCACTTGTAAAGACCGCTGGCGACAGATTCTGAACGAAGCCAAGCGCATTCCGGAGAAGCACATCCTGACCATCCAGCAGGGAATATCGAGCAACCAGCTAAGGGAGATGCACGCCGCAAAGGTAAAACTGGTAGTCCCCGAGAAGTTCCACAAGCAGTATCCGAGCGGCACACCGATCACGCTGATGAATGTTGAAGCATTCGTGCGATCCGTGAGAGAAAGGCTTGCTTAGATGGCCGACGTTCTCACGCCGGAGCAGCGCAGCTTCAACATGTCGCGCATCAGGGGCAAAAACACCAGCCCTGAGATGAAAGTCAGAAGGCTCCTTCATTCCCTCGGATACAGGTACAGGCTGCACGTCCGCGACCTGCCGGGATGTCCGGACATCGTGTTGCCAAAGCATCGGGCCGTGATCTTCGTTCATGGCTGCTTCTGGCACATGCACAGATGCCGCTACGGCCGAGTTGTTCCCACGACGAACGCGGAGTTTTGGCAAAACAAGCGCAGGGGAAACGTCGACAGAGACAAGCGACACGTGAAGGCCCTTAGGCAGGCAGGTTGGCGAGTTTACACGATATGGGAATGCTGCACAAAGTCGCCTGAGCGTCTCAACAGCCAAGTTAGCAAGAACCTTGGATCACAGAATCCGATCCTCTCCTAAAGCTGCGTCAAGGCCTCCCCTGTGAGAGCCTGGAACTCCTGTTTCGGAATCTTCACCACCGAACTCATCCCGCCGCCCATGTTCCTGCCTCCGGGTGATTGGCGGTAGTCTGACTAGCTCTGATCAAGCAAGAGCTTCGTTACGCCACGTCGCCGAGTGTAGTCTGAAAACCAGTGTGGGACTGTCAAGCCACTCAATATCGCTCTCCAGCGTCGCAAGACGAACCGGCGTTGCGGCGATGTCCTGCACGCAAGTCGGAGCCGAGCCAATCCAGTACGTTCATTGGCGGAGAACTCCGGAGCGAGATTCACAAACGTGAACGGACGCTCGCCCGCAAGGTCGCTGCCAAGCCTCCAGTTCCGTACTAGTTGGTAAAAGCCGGTCGCGCGGGCGCAGTCGGGGTCGCGGAACGCATCGTGATTGAGATACTTCGACCAACCACCGTAGCTCTCCGGTTTGGATTCATTCGGGGAGAACAGCTTCGCCTCCACAATGATGATTCCGGCACTGCCGAAATCCAGTACGACATCGGGTTCAGTCAATCGCCTGGGATATTCTTCAAGACTCTTCAAGACGCTGATGACCCTATCTCGAAGTGCGTGCCCCGCCGCACAATCGTTCGGAACGGGCACGCCCCACACTAGTAACGCCGGCTCAAGGGCTGGATGCCTGAAGGCCTGACCGAGTAAGAGCTCGTGTTGCAGGAGACGCATCACTACCCACGTAGCGTGATCTTCTGATCTCAGGGATTCAAATTCGGTCTTCTTGGCTTTTGCGTGGGATCGGTTGAGACAGTCTGCGAGCGCGGAGTCGCTGCCCTCGGCGATGTACGGCGGAAGACCCGCGAACGGATCGCGCAGAATCTGTCGGACGTCAGACGGATTCTGCGCATTGGAGAAGCCGATCCCGCATGCATTGCAGCGGCGCAGGCAACTTGCAAAACCGGAAGCTCGCTTGGCACCGCCGCGCGCGTTAGGCAGGAACGGATCGGATTCAATCATGCTCCCGCAGTCGCACTTGATTGGCGCTAGTCGAACGAGCGCAAAGTCGGTCATTGCCTGGTGAACTCGGTCGGCTTCCTGTGCTCCCGAATCTGGGAGAAACTGACGGCCAGCTCCGATCCCAGGCCGACTTTGCCGCAGTAGTCGTTCAACGGTTCGTTGTCCAGCGTGCCGAAGACTAGCTGCTTCTGGTCGTCGCAGCGGCTCACCCGAACCCACATCCACTCGCTAGGCATTCCGCCCTCTCCCGCGAACTCGACCTTCACGAAATCGCCGCGCTCATAGGTCGGCGCGGACACGGGTTGGCAAGCGCCTCGATGCCCGCTCGGCAGCCAGCATCCGGGCGCATTGCGACAGTCCTGCTTCAGCGACTTGTTCTGCTCGCGCCACCAGAAGCGGTTTGCCTTCATCGCGGCGTCGTCGGCCTTCGCACCACTCTCGAACTCGCGCCGAAAGTCGAAGCGCCAACGACTCTGCCAATCGTCGAAGGGCATGTTGACCGACCGCAGCGCTTCCTTCACGTCGCCCAGCCACTTTTCGTAGTCCGCCATGTTGGTTTCCTCTGATTGTACCGGTTCACTCGCGTCGGCAGTCATCTGGCGTAGGCACTTAGTTCCTCGCCGCTGCCCCTTCCTAGGCCAGCTTCAAGCCGTCGAGGATCATGCCATGCGCCAGGTCAAGCGCGAACCTATGCTCGACGGCAAGCGCGTCGCCGAACCACTGCGCGTCGGCCTGGACGTTCTCCCTGATCCACTCCAGCGCGATCTCCGTCTGTGGGGCGAAAAGGAAGACCGCGACCCCGCCTTGCACGATCGCGTCGGCCCGTATTGATCTCGTTGCCATTGCTCACTCCTTTCGGAGTCCGCGCAGCGGACTCCAGGTGCGTCACGCTCAGTTGTATTCGTGCGGGGAAACAAGCGGGTCGGGGCAGAGCAGCGACCAACAGTCGTTGCAGACGCCCGAGACGAAGAGTTCCCTTTCGCCAGCGTTCAAGTAGGGCACGCCTGCGCGGTCGGTGAACGCAAGCTGGACGAGCACGCCTGCGCGGTGACGCGCAAGGTCTTCCTGGTCCAGGCGCACCGCGACCCACGTCCGGCAGAGGACGCACCGCACTGCCACTGGTTTCAGGTTTTCGCCGAACATGCCCGTTTTCTCCGGGCATCAGGAAGGAAAAGCGAGAAGCAAAAAAAGCCGCCCAACGTCAGGGCGGCGATACGCTTTTGCAGACCGTATCTGCCACATCGGGCCACTTCTTTCCGGCCCAAACCACCGTGCTCTCAAAAAGAGTCGGTTGGCGGCCCCCGTTTTCGGGGACGCTCCTGATGCCTTACCAGTCTTAACTATACGCCATCCGTAACGGCCCGCACCAGGGCAGGAAGCGACGCCATGACTCACTCGACCACAGTAGTGCCAGCGGCGATCTGGTCGAAGTTCTTCGTGAGTTCTCTCATGTCGTTCTTGGCTACGCGCGCGGGCCGCGGCAGGGACGAGGCAAACCTCGGGTCGCGCTTGAGTTGGGCTATGCGGGAGTCGAGAGATTCGCCCTGCGCTCTGACCACAACGTCGCGCGCGCCCGCGATCTCGGCCTCCGCATCAAGTTGCCGTCGAATTGGGTGGTCGGTCGGAACACCGGCGCGGGCCATCGCCTGGCCGATCTGATTGTCGACGAATTGTTGAGCGACGTAGCTTCTCTGCGTCATGTGGTTTCCTCCGATCCCGCCAGCGTAGCATGTGTCGAGCGGGTCTTCGACGAAAACCGCCAGGCAGTACATCCGCCCCAGAAGGCGGCAGTGCCATCGGGTCAAATGGTGTCCCGAACGGTGTCCCGAAACTGCCGAATGACATCACTTCGCGTAATGTTGCGTGACCGAACGCGACTGTAAGCCGTTGGGATCGCTCGGCATCACTTCGAGGGCGAGAATTGCTAAACCGTTATAGGGTCTAACAACTCTATCGAGGGTTCGAATCCCTCCCTCTCCGCCAGTCCTTGCAATCCCCGAACGGAAATATCTTGACATCCAACTCCCTGTAACGGTATGTAGGATGCTCACATTCGGCTATGTATTTGGATGGGGGCCTGCAGATCTGTTATCGGGCCAACGATCGCAAACTTTTCTTCGGAGGTTGTCCCAAATGAAAAAAATCGTCTCGCGATTGATTTTGTTGACTTCCGTGCTTGTCCTGGCCTTGCCGGCCATGGCCCAGCAGCAGGAAAACCACACAACCAATAACAACCCTCTCGCGGTATTGCTTCAATCCAAGGGAATTTTGTCTCCCGCCGAGGTCGCAATGGTCAACCAAGCATCTTCTGCGGAGGAGGCTAATGCGCGCCTCGCTCAATTGCTCGTGGAGAAGGGCCTGATCAGTCAGCAGGAATACAAGGCAACGGTCGCGCCCGTGAGCATGGACTCGTCCGGGCCGCGCTTGGTAAACGCCGTGCTGCACAGTTCGAGCGCGACGCAGGCCTCCTCGGCTGTGCCTGCAACTCCGCCGGCTCCGTCGGGACCGCCTTTCATTCCGGCGGTTGCGCCCGTGCGGGTACTGCCCATTGATTTGCCCAAGCAAGGAGGGCTTATTCCGGACATCCACCTCGGAAGCGGGGCAAACTTGAAGCTCTATGGCTTCTTCAAGGCCAGCGCCGTTGAAGATACCGCGTCCAGCGGCGGTCCCACATTTGGCGACCAGGACTGGCCGCTTCCCCTGCTGATCGGCGGCGATACCGGCCCTACCTCAGACCCTAGTTTCCATATCAAAGCTCGCAGCTCCCGCGCCGGCGCCCAGTTCGAATGGGTGCCAAGACATTCCGACTTCACGATTACCGCCAAAGTGGAAGCGGACTTCGAGGGCGACTACACCGACGTCAGCAACCGGAACATCAGCAGTGTCCGTTCCAGCCAGTTTGACCTCCGGCTCGCGTACATGCGGCTGGATCACAAGCTTGGCGACCTACCGTGGTTCGCCGAGTTCGGCCAGGATTGGAGTCTGATGTCTTCCTCGCTCCCCAGTCTTTTCGAGACCACCGGTTTGGGCGTGGCCATGGGCTCGCTCTATGAGCGCATCCCGCAATTTCGCACCGGCGTGCAATTTCACACTGGCGATTTGAAGATCCAGCCGGAATTCGCCATTGTCCTGCCCGTCGCCGCCTCCGCCGCACTCACCCCCGATCAGAGGGCGCGCTTTGGAGACCGGGCAGGTTCTGACTCCAACCAACCTGGCGTGGAATCCAGAATCGTGTTCCAGTTCCCGCTCTCGCATAACTGGAGAGGCGTGGCGCCGGCGCAGATTATCGTAAGCGGCCACCATGCCCGGATGAATGAAATCATTCCCCACGCGGCGCAGGCCGCAACCAGCGTGATTTGCACGGCTCTGCCCTGCACAATCCCAACCCCCTTCCCCACCGCCACCACTCCTAATCTCGGATTCACCACTTCCACCACCATACTCAATGCCACCAATTGCGCCACGGCGTCCTGCAATCTCGAGCAGTTGTTTCCCACCGGCACCCAGGTCGGCAACCCGCAGAACGTCTGGACAACCGAGCTGCAACTGCCCACGCCCTGGGTGACGTTCGTTGGCAAGTTTTACAAAGGCGATGACCTGCGATTCTTCTTCGGCAGCCAGCTCAACGATGTCTGGTCGAACCTGGCCAGTAAGGGCTTGTTCGAAGTGGGGAACGGTGTTTCCGAAAGCGGGCGGGCCATCTTGTTCGGCTGCTCGGGTGGAACCACTACCGGCGAGCCCGCCGCGACTGTCAATTGCAACGGCACGCCTGTCCAATCCGCCTATCTCCAACCGGTGGGAGGCACAGGTGGATTCGTGGAGTTAAGCTTCCCGCTCTCGCGAATCTTCCACGCCGATCCCGAGGGCCATAATGCAGGATGGGTATTCCATACGCAGTACGGTACCGATCGCGCCACGGCTAGCGACGCACGCAAGAGCAATGGCCTGGCTCGCACGGATCTCTACACGGCGTCGCTCACCTACAAGATGAACTCGTGGGTGTCGTTCGTCAATGAAACCAGCTACATCGTTACGCGCGCGGCCACGAAGGACAGCAAACTCTTCGAGGCAAGAGACGTGACCCAAGCGCACGATTGGCGCCAGGAGTTCGGACCAATCTTCACGTTCTGAACTTTTGTTTTGGGATCATCTCCTGCGGGACCGTTGCTCGAAGGTCCCGCAGGAGTTTTTACTTTGCAGCGAATGACGGCGACTCTTAGCAGCAGCCCATCTTCACTTCGCCGGCAGCGGTGAGCGGAGGACCGAAAGCCTCCTGCGGCGCGGGCGCGCCGTTCAGCACCGCGATCCAACGTCGCACGGCATCGAATACGACGAGAACTACGCCCACGATAAAGATGGTCATGAGGACTGTATCCAGGTAGCCGGTAAATACCTGACCGGGCTTGGAGGTCAAGGGCCAGAAAATGTCCTTGATCCCCAGCACTCCCGCCGTAACCGTGGTGACCCCCACAAAGCACATCGGAACTCCCGTAATCCAGGCGTATTTCTGCTTGCCCATGTTAATGAGGAAGGTAGTCGTCACCGCCAGCGCGATGGTCGCCAGCAACTGGTTCCCGGTCCCGAACAACGGCCATATCGTCGAAATACTTCCCGTGTAGATCATGTATCCCCAGCCCAGAACCACCAGGGAACTAGTGATCAGATTTCCCGGCCACCAGGCAGTGTTCCCGAAGGGCTTGTGCACTCTGCCCATGAGTTCCTGGAGGACGTAACGGGCCACGCGGGTCCCCGTGTCCACCGTGGTCAGGATGAAAAGGGCTTCAAACATGATGGCGTAGTGATACCAGTACCCCATCAAACGAGCCATCCCAGGCAGGCCTTTGAAGATTTGTGCCATGCCTATAGCCAGCGAGACCGCCCCTCCCGTGCGCCCCGCCAGCTTCTCCCCGACTTCGCGCGAGAACATATCCAGATTGACCGTGGTCAAGCCGAGATGGCTGAAGACCTGGGGAGTAGCGTTGATGGCAAAGTAGTCGCCAGGATACATGGAGCAGGCCGCAATTAAAGCCAGCACACCCACCAGCGACTCGCAGAGCATGGCGCCATATCCGATGAAGCGAGCGTCGGTTTCCTTATCCAGCATTTTCGGCGTGGTGCCGGAGGATACCAGCGAATGAAAGCCCGAGATGGCGCCGCAAGCAATGGTCACAAAGAGAAACGGAAACAGCTTCCCTTTAATGATCGGTCCGCCACCATGAACGAACTGCGTGACGTTCGGAAATTGGATGTTGGGATGAACGATGAAGACGCCGACGACCAGGACGGCAATCGTGCCCAGCTTAACGTAGGTCGAGAGGTAGTCGCGCGGTTCCAGCAGCAGCCAGACGGGAAGAACTGAAGCCACCAGACCGTAGATGGCCATGAGGATGGTGATCTGATGGGGCGTGAAGGTAAGCGCTGCCGCAGCTCCGCTCTGAGCTACCCAGTGTCCGGCGATCACGCTGCTGAGCAAAAGGACGACTCCAAAAATACTGGGGCCGGTGACCATAATCTTTCCCGCATGGCTCTTGAACATCCACAACCCCATGATGAGGGCGATGGGGATGGTCATGCCGATGGTGAAGACGCCCCACGGGCTATTGGAAAGCGCATTGACCACTACGATGCCGAGGCCGGCGAGCGTCGCCAGAAGAATAAAGAGCATGGCGATCATCGTCACCAGGCCGGCAAAGGGACTGATTTCGGTGCGGGCAATATCCGCCAGTGAGCGGCCGCGGTGACGCACCGAAGCCACCAGCACGGTGAAATCCTGCACACACCCGGCCAGGACGCCGCCGATCAGTATCCACAGGAAACCCGGCGCAAACCCGAACTGCGCCGCCAGGGTCGGCCCCACCAGCGGTCCTGCTCCGGCGATGGCCGCGAAGTGATGTCCAAAGAGCACCCATCTTGGCGAAGCGACATAGTTATGCCCGTCCGCGTAAGTGTGCCCCGGAGTGGTGCGGCGATCATCGAGCGCCAGAGCCTTCGCGGCAATGAACGCACTGTAGTAACGGTAGGCAAGGGCGTACACACACAACGCACCCAACAAAACCGGAAAGGTATTCATCACTCGCTCCAGTTAAAGCAATTAGTGGCCGATCCCGCCAGGCCCAATCGCACGCATCCTACACCCATTGCGGAATCCGGCACAACAACTTCCTTTGTGCGCAACATAAGCTACAATGTCGGGCATATTCCGGCAAAGGACCGGCAAGCCATCTGTCTTCGGCGACGGTGAGAACCTGTCACTTCGCGGAATGTCGCCGTCGAACCGAAAGGATCGAGTATGCACATGCCACGAGAGAAGCAAGCGGCAACTGAGGAACAACCGCTTGTCCGCTTTGGCCTGAGGCTCGCCAACTGGAGTGAGCGGTGGTTTCCGGATCCGCTGATTTTTGCGCTGCTGGGAATCGTGGTGGTCTTTGTCGTCGGGCTTTTACTTCGTCAAACCCCCGCCAAACTCGCCATCCAGGGTGGAAAGAACTTCTGGGCTCTCGTCCCTTTCACCATGCAGATGGTGATGATCATCATCGGTGGATATGTCGTCGCCTCGACGCCGCTCGTGTATCGCGCCATCCGAGCCTTAGCCGGGATTCCTAAGACGCCGCGGCAAGCGGTCGCCCTGGTGGCGTTGTTCTCCATGCTGACCTCGCTCATCTCCTGGGGCCTGAGCCTGATTTTCAGTGGACTCTTTGTTCGGGAATTGGCGCATCGCGTCAAGGGAATGGACTACCGCGCTGCGGGTGCTGCTGCCTATCTCGGGCTGGGAGCCGTCTGGGCGATGGGGCTGTCTTCTTCCGCCGCCATGCTGATGGCGACCAAGTCCTCCATGCCGCCATCATTGTTCAACATTAGTGGCCTCATCCCGCTCACCCAAACTCTCTTCTTGTGGCAAAGCATCGCGACCACGGTGGTCCTGATCGCGCTATCCGTGCTGATCGCCTACTTGTCCACGCCGTCGCCAGAGAACGCGAAAACCGCCGAATCCTACGGCATCCAACACGAACCGATCCGCTCCAGCCTGGAACCCAGAAGCAAACCCGGCGAATGGCTGGAATACAGTCCGCTGCTGACAATTTTGGTTGCCCTGCTGTTGTGCTGGTATCTGATCGACGTCTTCCGCACCTCACCGCAAGGCGCGCTGGCCGCGCTTGACCTTAACACTTACAACCTCATGTTCATCACGGTTGGGCTTTTATTGCACTGGCGCCCCAAGCGCTTTATGCGCGCTGTGGCCGAGTGCATTCCCGCCACCGGCGGCGTGCTGATTCAGTTCCCGTTTTACGCAGTGATCTTCGGGATGATTGTAGGAACGGGGATCGCAGATGCGCTGGCGAAACTTTTCGCCTCCATCAGCACCCATAACACCTATCCGTTGCTGGTGGCGATGTATTCCGCGGTGCTCGGCGTTTTCATTCCCTCCGGCGGCAGTAAGTGGGTCATCGAAGCGCCCTATGTGCTGCAGGCCGCGAATCTGCACCAGGTGCATCTGGGCTGGGTGGTGCAAATCTACAACGCGTCGGAAGCGCTGCCCAATCTGGTCAATCCCTTCTGGATGCTGCCTCTGCTGGGCATATTGAAATTGAAGGCCAGGGACATCGTGGGATATGGAGTGCTGCAGTTGATCGTCCATATACCGGTCGTGTTTTTCCTGTGCTGGTTGTTTGCCCGCTATATTCCCTATGTGCCGCCCATGAAATAGGATTGCACTCCGCAGGTAAGCTTGGGAGCGTTTTTCTCCGGAGGCAGACGCGCAGTCCGGTTCCTACTACTCCATCAGGCGAATGCCCTGTCGGTTCGCGATTTCAGTCCGCTGGCACGGGCGCCGGTCCCGCGACGAGCGCAGGCGCTTTAACAGGGGCAGCCGTCTCCGCAGGAGCCTCCAGCCATTTGCGCACTTCCGGCAGCGCGCGGCGCATTGCCAGTTCCCCTACGCGGATCAATTCGCCGGCGCGTTTGAAGTCGTCAAAGTCGAAACCACCGACATCGGGCTCAATCACGACGTCGGCTGCGCTCCTCCATACCGGACTCATCAGCTCCTGCGAGATGGCGAACGACTGCCCGATCACGTCGAAGAAATGCCGGGGCGCGATCGTCTTCGACCACTGCCCTTTTAATTGCACGGCCAGCACGCGCTCCGCGCCCATTTCGCGCAGGGGACGCGTCGGCACGGGATAGGAGAGCATGCCATCCACCAGCCAGCGCCCACGAATTTCGACCGGCAGGAACATTCCCGGATAAGCGCAACTCGCACGCACCGGGTCGATGATCGAACCGGAGGAAAAGATCGTTCCTTTCCCGGTATTGAAGTCGGTAGCCGTCACACCGAGAGGAATACGCAACTCTTCAAATGTCTGCACCTTCAAAGTTTGCCTGAGAAACGGGACCATGCGGTCATTCGAGGCAAATCCGTAGCGCGAGAGCGTCCAGCGCGCGAAGGTGGTGAAGCGAACTTTTTGGGCGAGTTCCTCCAGTTCCGCAATTGTGAGTCCGCTGCAATACGCGGCGCCCATGATTGCGCCTACACTGGTGCCCGCAACCATCCGAACTGGAATGCCTTCTTCTTCGAGGACCTTGAGAACCCCGATGTGGGCGATGCCGCGGGCGAAGCCTCCACCCAAGGCGATACCAATTGCGGGTATGCGCTTGGTTTCGGTTGCACTCGACCTGCGGGACAGTTCGCGGCCGAAGGCTTGCACAGACCGGATTACTTTGTCCAAATGTTTCACGGAGCCCCACACTCCTGGTTTGCCGGGGCCGCAAACCTTACTTCTATGCTATGTAAGATGCCACGATTCCGTTTCGAGATACAGGCCACTTTGGTGCTATCTGACGGTTACGGGAGAACCCGCCCGGTATTACTGAGGTTTGACTTCCCGATCCATCATGGTGACTAACTTCTGTAATCCTGCTAACTTGCGTGTGTACCCAGCCGGCGGCAGCGCCCGTTTCCCGCATGAACCCTGCTCGTGACTTTGGTCCGCGCAGGACCCAGGCTATCCTGCGGATCGGCGGAAAGCAGAATTCAGACTGGCGCTATGCGCTCGTGCCGATCCTTGGCCCGTTGGCCGGCCCGTTGGTCGTTGGCGGCATCGGCGCAGCGATTGTCAGGCTAGTACCGTGACCGCTTAATGACTACCGTAGCGCCGGCATCTTGCCGGCTGTCCCGAGGGCGTCTCGCCCTCGGAGCGGCGGGCGGGACGCCCGCCCGACAGCCGCCGAGACGGCGGCGCTACGGTCGGCACGCACCGAAGAAAGCCGTGACAGGAGCACAATCATCCGGTCACGGCACTAGTGGCAATCCAGTGATGAGTTAGACAATGCAGAGACGGGCGTATCGCGAGCCTGCCCTGAGCGAAGTCGAAGGGTCCAGCCGGGCGGGGACGTCCGGCGCTCCACTGCACAGAATGCAGCTATGAATCGAACCGACATGTGGCGACGCATCGATGTGCATCCCAGAGTCTGGGACATGATTGTCGTTGGTGGCGGCGCCACCGGCGTGGGTGTTGCCATCGACGCCGCGGCGCGCGGCTACGATGTGCTGCTGCTCGAGCAGAGCGACTTCGGCAAAGGCACCTCCAGTCGCAGCACCAAGCTGGCACACGGTGGCGTGCGCTATCTGGAGCAGGGCAATATCGGGCTGGTTATGGAAGCGCTCAAGGAGCGCGGACTCCTTCTACAAAACGCGCCCCACCTGGTACACGATCTTCGGTTCGTCGTGCCGAACTACGATTGGTGGGAGGCACCATTCTACGGTCTCGGCCTGAAGCTCTATGAGTTGCTGGCTGGCAAATACGGGTTTGGCGCCTCACGCATCCTCTCCAGAGAAGAGACGCTCGAACATCTGCCCACTCTCAAGACCGGGGGCCTGCGCGGCGGCGCAGTTTACTACGATGGACAATTCGACGACGCCCGGCTGCTCATCCACATGGTGGCCACCGCTTTCGAGCAGGGCGCCACGTTGCTGAACTATGTCGAAGTCACGGGATTGACGAAGGACGCGCAGGGATTTGTGGATGGTGTCAGCGCACGCGACGCGGAAACCGGCAACGAATTTTGCGCAACCGCGAAAGTTGTGGTCAACGCCACCGGCGCTTTCAGCGACCTGCTTCGGCTCAAGGCGGAGCCTTCCGCTGCGCCAATGATCGTTCCCAGCCAGGGTATTCACCTGGTCTTCGAATCGAGCTTCCTGCAAGGGGAAAGCGCGATCATGGTACCGCACACCAGCGATGGCCGCGTGTTATTCGCGATTCCGTGGCACGGTCACACGCTGGTCGGAACCACCGACACGCCCATTGCAGCCGCAACGCTCGAGCCCGTCGCCAGGGAGCAGGAAATCGAATTTATCCTCGCGACCGCCGGGCAATACCTGACGAAAGCGCCCACGCGCGACGATGTTTTGAGCGTATTCGCCGGCATCCGTCCGCTGGTGCGCGCTACGGCCGCGGCTAGCACCGCGGCACTATCACGCGATCACGTCATCCACATCGATCGCTCCGGCCTGGTCACCATCTGCGGCGGAAAATGGACGACTTACCGGCATATGGCCGAGGATTGCGTCGATCAGGCAGCCACGCTCGCGCAGTTGCCGGAAAAACCATGCGTGACGCACCACCTGCGCATCCACGGCTTCCACGATGCTGCGAAAGAAGAAGCAGCGAAACAGTTCGGCTCGCTGGCGGTCTATGGTTCGGATGCGGATGAGATTCGCAAGCTGATCGAGACTGACGCTGGGCTCAGCGAACCGCTGCATGCGGCGCTACCCTACGTGAAGGCGGAGGTGATCTGGGCGGCGCGACACGAAATGGCCCGCACCGTGGAAGACACGCTCGCCAGGCGCACCCGCGCGCTGTTCTTGAATGCGCGCGCGGCTCTCGCGATGGCGCCCGTCGTCGCGGACTTGATGGCTTCAGAACTGGGTTGGGACGAGGTCACCCGGACGAAACAGTTGGCCGCGTTTCGCGACGTTGCTTCGAACTATGTGCTTCATTCCTGAATCATTGGTCCAGTATTCCGTTCCACACGGTATTGTCGGAGATCGGCTGCCCGCGCTCGGCACAGCGGGACGGTACAGGTTGCTTCCCAGTCCGCGCCGCATGACGGTCGCGCCACTCTGGGATGCGAGTGTCACGCCTCATGAACGGTTGGTTTTCGACGAGCTCTCGGTTCCCCTGCGTTGCGCTCCCAGGCGCGCCATGCGCGGCACGATAATCAAAGCCACGGCGTAGAGGAAGATCGAGACGGCGATGGATCCCGAGTGGCCATGCGGCAAGTCTTCGAACAGAAGCTTGGCCGTGACAAAGGCCAGTGTGCCGTAAGCGGTCCAGACGAGTTCGATACGCTGCCAGCGGGAGCCCCCGAAGGCGAGGGTGAGCGCCAAAGCGCAAGTAATGAGCGTGCGGATGACGGCGATATGAGATGCGCCGGGAGTCATGCCCAGCGCCGCCAGCCAGACCAAGGCAGAGACGAGCAGGGTGGCGGCGGCGCTGACGGCCAGAATTGCCGATAGCAACCGAAGCAGCCGCTGGTTCCACAGTTCTCCTGGGAAACGTCCTCCGAAGAAGTAGCAGAGAAGCACCGTAGCGGCCACGATCCAGACCATCCAGCCGGGTGGGTTGGGAAAGGTTCCGGCCAGGGCACGGACGGCATAATCCAACAGGCCAGATGCCAACGCCGCCGCCGCCAGAAACAACAAGCCATGGAACTCGAGTGTGAGGCGAGCCGTCCGGACGCCCACCAACGTGGCAACAATTGCGGCCGCGCTTAATAACAGCGCCAGCAGCAGCGGCGGGAGACAAAGGAAGCTGCCCGCCAATAGGAGAACGGCACTCCAGGTGGAATACACGTGGTAGTTGCGCTGTTCCGGCAGGCGGTCGAAGCGGACAAACGCTGCCGCGTAACATGCGGCCGAGAAGAGGAAGCAGAAAATCCCTAAGCCCGCGCGCGCGGCAGGCTCGAACCAAAGCAAGCTGAAGGCCGCCAGCAGGAATGCGATGACGGTCTGCACGATCTCGAAGAACGTGATGCGCTGGTGCAACCATGTAGTCCGCAAGGTGACGCTTGCCCCATAAATCAGAAACAGAGCGGATGGGAAGGTGACCAGTGCCGCGGCGTGGAAGGCTGGGTAGTCGGAGCGGAGGCCTTCTGGAAGCGAATAGATATAGATCGGGATGCAAACCGCAAGGTCCGCCGCCGGCGCCAGCAGATAACGGAGGCGCAGCCAGCGATTGAGATCGGCCGCGAACTCGCCAACCAGAGCCATGATGAGGAGCGCCGAAAGGAAAGGCGCCAGAGCGTGCGTCGCAATCATCAACGCAAGGGCGGTGAAGACCGCGGTGACGTTGGCCACCCAGATGACCGGCGCGAGATTGCGTTTCCATGCGAGGGCCGATGCGCCTACCGCGAACGCGCTCAGTACGCCCGCGGTCACGGAAGCCGGCAATATCTTGAAACGCAGTGTGAGTTCCGAGAGCATGGGGGCGAGAATCAAGGCTGAGGTAACGGCGTATGCGGAGCTGGCAAAAGGAATGTTTGCCGGTACCCGTGCCGCCCATAGCAACCACATTCCCGCATACGCAAGGGCAAGCGCTACCACCACCCACTGCGGCAAAGCGTCCGATTCGGCCACGGCCCGCAGCAGATAGGCGCCCGCAATTCCGAGCAGGGCTTTACCCACCACCGGAAACACTCCTCCAGCTTGCGGAAGGGGGAACTCTTCAGCGGCAGGCGTTCCCCTCGCAGGTGCGGTTGCCGGGGTGGGGCGGGAGTTGGCGGTTTCGGAGGAGCGTTCCAGGGCGGAGACTCGGCGCTCCAGGTGCTCCAATCGGTCGGAAAGCCGTGCTAAAGCGTCGAGAAGATCGTCCATAATCTCCACCGCTTAAGGCTGGCAACGAATACGGGTCGAACTTAATGCACGAGTGTGGCGTTGGGAAGTGAACCCGAATTTTTCTCCGGCCAGGGAGGCAGGAGCTTCACCAGCACCCACAAAATGACGAGTGGCAGAACCGTCAGCACAATGGCCACGAGCAGTCCTTCGCGCGTGATCAGGCCCATCTTGTACGTCGTGTATCCCAGGAAACTCTTGGAAAACAACTGTCCCCCGATCACGACGTTCCAGCGCATGGCAAAAATACCGATCAGGGTCAGGCATCCAGCCAGGACGTAAATGCGTTTGCGGGCCATTTCGCCGAGCCGCAACACCTGGGTCAAGGCGAGAAGCGCGAGGGGAGTAACGGTGCCCAGCACAATCTGGACCACGATATGCGACAGATACAGCTTGGTGTGAACCATGAAATCCAGGCTGCGGAAGCTTTCATCGGCCTCGTAGATGCGGTGGATCAGGTCGAGCATTTCCAGGCTGAAATCGATGATGAAGATGTAGAACAGGTAGCGCGCCACCGTGTCCACGCAACGCATATCGATCGTCTCTCCGCGAGACCACGTCATCAGCATGTAGAGCAGCATCACGGCGGCAATTCCCGACACCATGGCGGAGAAGATAAACACCACGGGCATGAGCGGCGACGACCACCACGGGTTCGCTTTGACGGAGCCGAAGATGAAGCCGACGTAGCCGTGCAGCAGGAACGCGGAAGGGATGCCGATGAGGGTAATCACCCAGCCCACTCGTTCGTCAACCGCGAGCGCGCCCTTGCTGATGTTGCTTGAGCCCAGGGTCATCAGCCGGTAGATCCAGCGCTTCCATCCGGTAGTGGATTGGGACAGCACCACGATGTCGCGCCGGTAGTCGAGCCAGATTTCCAACACCAGAACCGCCATCAGATACCACAGGTACACAAAGCCGAACATGGCCATCGCGGACGTGCTGTGCGGCGTCAGATACATCTCGTAGGAACGTTCCGGGTGTCCAAGGTGCAGTTGCAGCGGCAGTGGCGCCACCAGCAGGAAGGACAGGGCCGTCAGCAACGCCAGCCGGTAGGTGGGCTTAACCGCCTGCACCTGGAAAACGCGCTCCAGCGAAGCCAGAATGAATGCGCCGGCCACCAGTCCCGTGAGAAAGGGGTACAGCACGATCAGCACGCTCCACTGGAGCTCGATTTCGTTGGGATACATGAAGCCTTCAACGCCGGGCATATCCGTTACCAGTCTCCTTGTTGCCTCGAAGCCCTCATCGCACGGAACCATCCAGGCCGGAGTAAAAGACCTTGGCGTGGGTCGCCATGTAAGGTTTCAGGACTTGGACGCTATGGGTTTTCAGGAACTCGTGAATCGGGTCGTGGGGATTCTTCAGGTCCGCCAGTTGCCGCGCCCCGGTCGGACAAGACTCGCAGCATGCGGTGGTCAGGCCTTTCGTGATCCGGTGATAGCAGAGAGTGCATTTTTCGGCGGTCTCGGTTTTCGGATTGATGAAGCGGCAGCCGTAGGGGCAGGCCTGCACGCAATACCGGCAGCCGAGGCAGTATTTCTTGTCGATCAGAACCACGCCATCCGGGCTTATAAAGGTTGCGCCCACCGGACAGACTTGCGTGCAAGGTGAGTCGGCGCAGTGGTTGCATAGCTTGGGCACGAAAAAGTTTTTCCCGCCCTCTTCTTTCGCCGGGGGAAATCCCTTCTTGCCGCCATCGGGAGAGTCCACGTGAGGATTCTCAATGTCGTAATCCGAAACGTGGTAACGCTCGACCCAGGTGCGGAAGTATCCGTCCGGCACGTCGTTCTCAAGCTGGCACGCACGCACACAATTTCCGCAGCCGATGCATTTCGTCAGGTCAATCAGCATGCTCCACCAATGCTGGCTCATGGTGTAGTTGGGGGACGACTCCGGGGTCCCAGCCAGAACGTGCTTCCATGCGACCGCCGCCGCCGGCAACAGAAGCAGCATGTGGCGTCGGGTAATGCTCATTTCGTCCCTCCGTCGGTGATGGCCGGACTGTGCGGCTGGTGGCAGGTATCGCAGGCTAGACCGGAGGAGTGGTCGGCGGAAGCGACCTGCGGGAAGCTTTTCGGCTTGGCCGCGTTCGCCTCATGACAGCGCACGCAGAGCACCGCCGTGTCGAGCTTAGCGGGCTGCACCGAGGCCGGGTCGTCGGCATGCTTGGCCAGTGGTCCGTGGCAGGCCTCGCAATTGACGTGGGCGTGCTTGCCGTCCTTTTTCTTGTCGAGGACGTCGACATGGCAGGCCTCGCAAGTCTCATGGCCTGCGAAGTTGACGGGCCGGGCGGCGGCTTCGGCCATCGCGTTCCCTCGGTAGTGCCCATATTGTCCGAAGCTTTTTGGGACCAGGAAGCTGCGGACGACCAGGAATAGCAGGATTCCCGCGACAAAAACTGCTGCCACACGGAAAAGGTGCCCGGAGTCTTTGAAGGCATGCATGGTGGTACCCGCGCTCGATCGTTTGCGCCGGAGACTCGCCCACAGCCCTCCAGCTGGATGTCGCTCTCCACTGAATACAGAAGACTGTGCCCAAACCGCTGTGTTCGGTGTCACTACCGTGCGTGGTGAGAATCACAGATGTCAGTGACACGCGGGCTCGAAAAGTGGGTCCCGGAAGCGAACCTCGTTCACGCGGAATCACACCTGGCGGTGATAAGCAGCACAGCCACGCTCCCCTGCCGCGCGAGAACATAGGACATTGGGTGGGAGTCTGGCAGGAGGAAAGCCATGAAAAGAATCCTCATTTTAGGTGCGGCTGGCAGGGACTTTCATAATTTCAACGTCATATTTCGCAACAATCCTGACTACAAGGTAGTTGCCTTCACCGCCACGCAAATCCCCGACATTGCCAACCGCCGATACCCGCCGGAGCTGGCGGGCAGTTTGCAGTATCCGGACGGGATACCGATTTTTGAAGAGAAGGACCTGGAAAAACTGATTACCGGCGAGCGCGTGGATGCGGTGGTGTTCGCTTACAGCGATATCTCCCACCAGAACCTGATGCATCTCGCGTCGCGCGTCGTGGCCGCCGGCGCGGACTTCTGGTTATTGGGGACCGAGCATACTCAACTCAAGTCGTCAGTCCCGGTGGTTTCTATTTGCGCGGTACGAACCGGCTGCGGCAAGAGTCCGCTGTCGAGACTGGTGGCCTCCGAACTGCGGCGCCAGGGCTGGAAGCCGGTCGTAATCCGCCATCCCATGCCCTACGGCGACCTTGCAGCAGAGGCGGTGCAGCGTTTTGCCACCGTGGACGATCTGGATTTCCAGCAGTGCACCATCGAAGAGCGCGAGGAGTACGAACCGCATATCCGTCAGGGAACAGTCGTGTATGCGGGCGTGGACTACGAGAGGATCCTGCGCCAGGCGGAGAAGGAAGCGGACATCATTCTGTGGGATGGAGGGAATAACGACACGCCGTTCTACAAGTCCGATCTGGAAATCGTGGTGGCCGACCCGCTCCGCCCCGGGCACGAATTGTCGTATTTTCCTGGAGAGGTCAACCTGCGGCGCGCCGACGTGGTGGTCATCAACAAAGTAGATACTGCCGCGCAGCAGGACATCGAGACCGTCCGGCACAATATCCACATAAGCAACCCTAAAGCCAGAATTGTCGAAACCGCCTGCCGGGTCTCCGCCTCCACGCCTGAACTAGTAAAGGGGAAGCGCGTGCTGGTGGTGGAAGATGGCCCCACCCTGACCCACGGCGGAATGCCCTACGGCGCCGGAGTCGTGGCCGCGCGGCAGTGGGGAGCGGCAGAGTTGGTATACCCGAAGCCTTTTGCGGTCGGCTCCATTCGCAGCACTCTTGACCGCTACCCACACCTCGACCATCTTCTGCCGGCAATGGGCTACAGCGTTATGCAACGGCATGAACTGGAACAGACCATCAACCGCGTGCCGTGCGACCTGGTTTTGATCGCTACGCCAATTGACCTGACGCGAGTCATCAAACTCAACAAACCCAGTTTGCGGGTTACTTACGAGGTGGAAGAGCTCACTCATCCAGGACTGGCTGAGATCCTCGCGCAAATTGAGGTGCCGGCGGAGGTGGGACGATGAACCGCAAAGACTTTGTTTCGATCAGAGATTTCTCTCCGTCGGAGATTCAGGACCTTTTGCTGCTGGGCCGACAAATCAAAGCCTACCCTGATGTCTATAGCCAAGCCCTCAAAGGGAAAACTCTGGCCATGGTTTTCGAAAAGCCTTCGTTGCGGACGCGGGTGACTTTTGATGTCGGCATCCAGCAACTGGGCGGCTTTTCACTCTACCTCTCTCCCGCGGAGATCAACCTCGGCAAGCGCGAATCGGTGTATGACGTGGCCAAGAACCTGGAACGCATGGTGCAGGGCATCATGATCCGGACCTTCGCTCACGCGATCGTTGAACAGATGGCGGAGTATGCCGGCATCCCCGTCATCAACGGGCTGACCGACTACAGCCATCCCTGCCAGGCGATGGCGGACTTTCTGACAATGTGGGAGGTCAAAGGCAGGCTCGACCAGTTGAAAGTCGCATTCGTCGGTGATGGAAACAACGTCGCGCACTCGCTCCTGTTCGCAGGCGCCCAACTCGGGGCGGAGGTTGTGGTGGCAACCCCTCCGGGCTATGAGCCGCAAGTGGATGCGATCGCCTGGGCCTCGGAGCGGGCCCGAGAGACAGGAGGCAGTTGCCGGATTACGAACAATGCCAAAGAAGCGGTTTCGGCGGCGGATGTGGTTTACACCGATGTGTGGACGAGCATGGGGCAGGAGGCCGAGGCAGGCAAGCGGCTCGACTCTTTCCGGAGCTATCAGGTGAATTCCGAGCTCTTCGCTGGCGCGAAACGGGATGCCATCTTCATGCACTGCCTGCCGGCACATCGCGGCGAGGAAGTGACCAACGATGTGATTGATTCGCCGCGCTCGGTTGTCTTCCAACAGGCGGAAAACCGGCTGCATGTCCAGAAGGCGATCATGTTGGAACTGATGAAGAACGTGCCCGTGGGGCCGGTGCGTCCGGCAACAATGCCCGAACTGGCGCACGCGTAACAGGAGTAGGCATGAAAACCATGCTGCTGGCGGTAGGCGGGAACTCGCTGATTCGCGCAGGCCAAAAAGGCACCATCGCTGAGCAACTGTTGAACGCCCGGCATACAGCCGCAGAAATCGCCCGGCTGGTGCGTGACGGCTACCGCATCGTTCTCACCCACGGCAATGGGCCCCAGGTAGGAGCGGCACTCTTGCGCTCTGAACGGGGAGCGAGCCAGGTCCCGGGACAACCGCTCGATGTCTGTGACGCCTCCACGCAGGGCGAAATCGGCTACCTCTTGCAGCAATCCCTCGATACGGAACTTAGGCTGGCGGGTTTGCAGGTGCCGGTGGTGACGCTGCTGACCCAGGTTGTGGTCTCGCTCGACGATCCGGCTATGAGGCACCCGAGCAAACCGGTTGGTCCCTTCTACTCTCGGGCCGATGCTGAGGAACGCAAGCGTCTGTTGGGCTGGGAGATTGTGGAAGATGCGGCGCGCGGCTATCGGCGGGTGGTGCCCTCGCCCGAGCCGCTCGACATCATAGAACTCGAAGTCATCCGCGATCTGATTGAACGGAACGTGCTGGTCATCGCCTGCGGTGGGGGTGGCATCCCCGTGGCGTGGCATGAGGGGAAATGGCAGGGTGTCGAAGCGGTGATTGACAAGGACCGCGCTTCCGCGCTGCTGGCATCGCGTCTGGGAGTGGGTCTGTTCGTCGTTTCTACCGACACCGATTACGTGTATCTGGATTACAAGAAGCCAACTCAAAGACCGCTGCACCTCGTGGGCTGCCGCGAGTTGCAGGAGTACGCTGATGCTGGACATTTTCCGCCCGGCAACATGGGACCTAAAGTCGAATCGGTATTGCGGTTCCTGATGCAGGGAGGGCGCGAGGCAATCATTACATCGTGCGAAAATCTGTGTTCGGCCGTGTCTGGACCGGGAGGCACTCATATTGTGTTGGATCGGGGACTCGCCGCGCCTGACGCCCGTGCGCAGAGTGAGTTGCCGGTGGGAGGCAGGTAATCATGGAAAACCAGGTTTTCACTCCGGACGTGCCCAGAAGCGGACGCGCAGAGACCAAGGGCAAGCGCAACGGGAAGCTGAAGCACGTCATCGAGTCGCAGCAGTTCACGGTGCCGTTGCTGATGGAACTCTTTGACCGTGCCCAAGGCATGGAGCGGGTGGTCGCCCGCGGAGGATCGCTCGACTATCAGAACCGCATCATGGCGACGTTGTTTTACACGCCTTCGACCCGTACCCGGCTTTCGTTCGAAGCCGCCATGCAAAGGTTGGGAGGCAGGGTCTTGTCTACCGAGCATGCGCGAGAGTTTTCCTCCGAGATTGAGGGAGAGAACGTCGAGGACACGATCCACATCATCGGCAGCTATTCGGATGTAATCGTGATCCGGCACCACGAGGAAGGCGGCGCCAGGCGTGCGGCGGAGGTCTCTTCCGTGCCGGTCATCAATGCCGGAGATGGCGACGGCGGGCAGCATCCCACGCAGGCGCTGCTCGATTTGTACACCATCTACCGCGAGCGTCCGCTCGATGGCTTGAGCGTCGCCATGATCGGAGAGCTTGACAAAGGACGCACAGCGCGTTCGCTCGCCTATCTCCTGGCAAAGTTCGAACGGGTAAAGATTTGTTTTGTCAGTCCGCCCGAACTACAGATGAAGCCCGACATCCTCGAGTATCTCGACGGGCATGGAGTACGTTACGAACTTGAGCCGGACATTGACCGGATCATCGGAGAAGTGGATGTGGTGTATCAAACCCGCATCCGGCCTGAGCGCATGACCGGCCTGGGAAGCCCGCAACAGTACGCGATCAACTCGGCGGTCTTGCGGAAGATGAAGCCGGACGCTATCATTCTGCACCCGCTGCCGCGAACCGTGGAACTCGACAAGTCAGTGGATGAAGACCCGCGGGCGTTGTATTTCCGCCAGGCGGTCAATGGACTGTACGTGCGCATGGCCCTGCTAACCATGCTGCTGGAGAAGGAGTAAGGTAAGGAGACATCTATGCACAGCGGACTTATGACGGAAGAACATCTGCGCACGCGCGATCTTATTGAACTGGAAAACAAGTATGGCGCCCACAACTACCATCCGCTTGATGTCGTGATCGAGCGGGCGGAGGGCGTCTGGGTCCATGACGTCGAAGGCAAGCGCTATCTCGACTGCCTGGCGGCGTACTCCGCGGTCAATCAGGGTCACTGCCATTCCAAAATTCTCCAGGCGCTGATCGAGCAGGCGCGCAAGGTGACGTTGACCTCGCGGGCTTTCCGCAATGACCAACTCCCGCTTTTTTACAAAGAACTTCACGAGTTGACCGGTTATGACATGGCGCTGCCCATGAACACCGGATCGGAAGCGGTGGAGACCGCCATCAAAACCGCCCGCAAGTGGGGATACAAGATCAAAGGCATTCCCGAGGACAAAGCAGAAGTCATCGTCTGCGCCAATAATTTCCACGGGCGGACCATCACGCAAGTGAGTTTCTCGACGGACGCTCAGTATCGCGACGGCTTCGGGCCGTTTACACCCGGCTTCAAGGTGATTCCCTTTGGAGACGCGCAGGCTCTGGAGGACGCCATCACTCCACACACTTGCGCCTTCCTCGTCGAACCCATCCAGGGGGAAGCGGGTATCGTCATTCCCCCTCCCGGATTCCTGAAGCAGGCCGCCGATATCTGCCGCCAGAACCGCGTTCTTCTGATGGTCGACGAGATTCAGTCCGGCCTCGGCCGCACCGGCAAACTTTTCGCTCACATGCACGACGGAATCAGGCCGGATGTAGTGATCGTGGGCAAGGCGCTCTCGGGCGGCTTCTACCCGGTTTCCGCCGTGCTCTCCTCATGGGAAATCATGCGCGTCTTCAAGCCCGGAGACCACGGCAGCACCTTTGGCGGCAATCCCCTGGGCTGTGCCGTAGCGCGCGCCGCGCTGCGGGTGCTGACGCAGGAGAAGTTGGTCGAACGATCCGCCGAACTTGGCGCTTACTTTCTCGGTTTGCTGCAGACACTCCGGAGCCCCGATCTGAAGGAAGTGCGTGGCAAAGGACTGTGGATCGGGATTGAACTGCACAGCCCCGCGCGTCCGTACTGCGAAGCCCTGAAGGAAGAAGGAATCCTGTGCAAAGAAACCCACGACCGGGTGATCCGGATTGCGCCGCCGCTGGTCATCCAGCGTGAGCAGATTGAATGGGCCTTCGAGCGCATCCGGAAGGTGATTGAGAAACCCGTCGTCAAATCCGTTGTTGGAACCAGTTGAGGTCACGCATTCCTACGCGTGAAGTCTTGCTGCGGCTACTAACGCCTGTCCCAGGCTCAAACCACCATCTCCCGATGGCACTTCTTTCTGCGTGAACACCTCAAATCCGGCTTCGGACAGGCGTGCTTCGAGCCGTTCGGACAGGTAGATATTGTGAAAGGTTCCGCCACTCAGGCACACGCGGTGAAGAGCGGATTTTTCTCGCAGCAGCGTTGCCAACTGGACGAACCCTTCAACCAGCCCGTTGTGAAAACGCCGGCTGATCGCCGCCACAGGAAGGTTTCGGCCGAGATCAGCCAGCAGCGCTTCAAACAGCGGCCGAGTGCTGACGATCCAGTGGTCGTCCTCCGACACGAGCTTCATCGGATAGGCAGTCTCTTCCTTTGACGATGCCATCGCCATCTCCAGTTCGATCGCAGCCTGGGCCTCGTAATTGACCTGTTGACGGATTCCGACTAACGCGGACACGGCATCAAACAGGCGCCCGCAACTGGACGTGAGAGGTGAATTCACGCCTTGTTCCATCATGCGCAGAAGAAGGTCGACCTTTGGCCGATCGAGCTGGCGCACGAACGGGATGTCCAGCGTTAGAAACTCCAGCTTCAGAAACTCACGCCCGAAGTGATGTGCCAGGTAACTTACCGCCATCCGCCATGGCTCACGGATCGCGGCCGCTCCGCCGGGCAAAGGCACATACTCGAAATGAGCGGCGCGTTCGAAAGCTTCATACCCGGCGATGAGCACTTCTCCTCCCCAAATATGTCCGTCGGTGCCGTAACCAGTGCCGTCCAGCGCGAATCCGATCACACGGCCTTCGAGGTGATTCTCCGCCATACAACTGGCGATGTGTGCGTGGTGGTGCTGCACGCCAACTAACTCCACTCCACTCTGTTGCAGCGCCCATTGGGTGGAGAAGTAGTCGGGGTGAAGGTCATAGGCAATGATCTCCGGGCGGATTTCGAGAATCCGTTCCAGATGCTCGATGGCTTCGTGGAAAAAACTATAACTCTCCGGGTTCTCCAAATCGCCGACGTGCTGGCTCAGGAAAGCGTGCTTTCCTTTGGTGAGGCAGATGGTGTTCTTGAGTTCGCCTCCGACGGCCAGCACCGAAGGCTGATCGTCCTTCAGGAAAACCGGTACCGGAACGAAACCACGGGAACGCCGCAACTGCCGTGTGACGCCGCCTGCAACTCGCACCACGGAATCATCCGAGCGCAGCAGGATGTCACGGTTGTGCACGAGGAAATAGTCGGCGAGACCGTTCAATCGACGGACTGCTTCTCGATTGTCAATCGCGATCGGCTCCTCGCTCAGGTTGCCGCTGGTCATCACCAAAGCCTTGAACCCTCCCTCGGCGAGCAGCAGGTAATGAAGCGGTGTGTACGGCAGAAAAATTCCCAGGTAGCGGTTGAAGGGCGCAACCTCGTCGGGAATCGCGCTGGGCGTCTTTTTCGGGAGCAGAGCTTTCGGAAGCAGAACGATGGGCCGCTCGATCGACTGCAGAACCGTCCGCGTCGCGTTATCCGAACTATCCAATTCGCAGACTTCCTGGGCGGCCTGCAAATCCGGAACCATCACGGCGAACGGCTTTTCCACCCGGCGCTTCCGCTGACGCAGCAGCGCTACGGCCGCAGGGTTTGTTGCATCCACTGCTAAGTGGAAACCGCCTAGACCTTTCACCGCCACGACCAGTCCGGCATGCAGCCCGGAGGCCGCCTCGGCGATGGGATCGCGGCATTCGATCCGCCGCCCAGCCTTATCCCAGAGTTCCACTCGAGGTCCACACTCCCAACAGGCGTTGGGCTGGGCGTGAAAGCGGCGGTCCAGCGGATTCTCGTATTCCGCAAGACATGCCGGGCACATGGGAAACATTGCCATCGACGTGCTCGGCCGATCGTAAGGAATATCGCGAATGATGGTGAAGCGCGGCCCGCAGTTGGTGCAATTAATGAACGGATAGCGATAACGCCGGTCATTCCGGTCGAACAGTTCGCGCAGGCAGTCCGCGCATATCGCGACGTCGGGCGAAATGAGGGTGCGAACTTCTTCTCCCTCGTGGCTATGAACAATGCGGAAGTCCTGATCGCCGCCGGTCTGCACAGCACCGGTTTGCACAGCAAGGCACGGCACGGCATGGACGGCTATGCTCGTAATCCGCGCCAGCGGCGGCGCTTCGGCGGGCAAGTGCTCAACGAAATCCTGAACCGTTTCCGCCGGCCCCTGGATTTCGATGGTGACTCCGGCGGACGTATTGCGAATCGTGCCTCTAAGGCGCCTGCCGGTAGCGAGACGATAGACGTACGGCCGGAACCCAACTCCCTGCACGATGCCGGAAACTTCGATCTGGCGCCGAACTTCCATACATCGTCAGCTCGCAGGCTGCTGCACCAGCGGTTTGCGTGCATTGCGTCGCTCCGCCAGCCACATCATCCATTCGTGCAAACCGTTGCCGGTCAGGCAAGACACTTTCACAATCTCCATCCCGGGATGCACCTTGCGGGCATTTTCCGCCGCTGCTTCGATGTCAAACGGAACATAGGGAAGGAGATCAATTTTGTTCAGCACGAGCAAGTCGGACTTGAAGAATATGGACGGATATTTCAGCGGTTTGTCTTCGCCTTCGGTAACGCTCAACACCACGATCTTGGCCGCTTCACCCAGGTCATAACTGGCGGGGCAAACCAGGTTGCCCACGTTTTCGATCAGCAGAAGATCCAGGTCTTCGAGTTTCCAATCCGCCAAATGACGTTCGATCATGCGCGCATCCAGGTGGCAAGTACCGCCGGTCGTGATTTGCTTCACGGGAAAATGGAATCGCCTAAGGCGCACCGCATCGTTTTCCGTCTGAATATCGCCCGTCAATACGGCCACGCGATCACGCCGCGGCAGGGTTTCGAGAGTGCGCTCCAGGAGACTGGTTTTGCCCGAACCGGGAGAACTGATGAGGTTCAGGCATAACACGCCGTGCTCCTGAAATCGGGCACGCAACTCAGCCGCGATGCGGTCGTTCTCACTGAGTACTTTTCGTTCCAACGGGACTCGCTCCATATTCTTCCACCTCCAGATAGGCCAACTCCAACTCATCTCCACTGATGCATGTGGTTTTCAGGCTCGCGCATTGCGGACAGCGGGAATCGTAGTCGCGCACGACGAACCCATGTCCACAGACCTGGCAACGATGACGGCGGGGACAGACTTCGATCCCCAGCTCCAGCGACTCCAGATCGGTCTCGTGAACGATCGCTTCAAAACAGAAGCGCAATGCGTCCTGATCGATGGCTGCCATTTCGCCGATCCGGACACCGACTTTACACGGATACATTCCCGGATGGAGGCCCATCTCGGTTCTGACCGCTTCCAGCACCGAATTCGCAATTCCCATCTCGTGCATAATTCCTTGTAGAGACGCGGCTTGCCGCGTCTCCCGCCGCGTCCAAAGGAGACGGGGCAAGCCCCGTCTCTACAGGAGAGTTAGCAGATGCGCGGCAATTGATCGCCCGCGAGCATGTCCACAATGCGAGTCGTGCCGAACGGCGTTCGCATCGTTACCAGACCCGGGTTCTCTTTCTTTACCGTGCCAATGAGCTGCGCCTCTGTTCCCAGCGGATGTTGTCTCACCGCCTGCAGCACCGCGTGGGCGGCCTCGGGTGCCACGATTGCGATCAGCTTGCCTTCGTTGGCGACATATAAGGGATCGAACCCCAGCAACTCGCACGCGCCTCGAACCTGTTCATGAATCGGAAGGGAACGTTCTTCCAGTTCGATGCCAACCCGCGAACGCTCTGCGATTTCGTTCAGCGTGCTGGAGACGCCGCCTCGCGTCGGGTCGCGCATGCAGCGAATATCGGAAGTTACACCAAGCATCGCGGCCACCAGCGTGTGCAAGGCGGCACTGTCGCTTTTTATTTGCGTCTCGAATTCCAGCCCCTCGCGCTGCGCCAGAATCGCGATGCCGTGATCGCCGATCGAACCGCTCAGGAGCACCTTGTCTCCGGGACGGGCACGGTCGGCGGAAAGGTCGACTCCTTCTGGCACCAGTCCAATTCCTGTGGTGTTGATGAACAACCCGTCGCCCTTGCCTTTCTCGACGACCTTGGTATCGCCAGTCACCACCTGCACGCCCGCTTCCGATGCCGCCTGGCGCAGCGAATTCACCACGCGCCGGAGCTCGTCCATCGAGAAGCCCTCCTCGATGATGAAGGCCGCGCTCAAAAACAGCGGCGTTGCGCCGCCCATCGCCAAATCGTTCACCGTGCCGTGAACGGCGAGCGAGCCGATGTCGCCGCCGGGAAAAAACAGTGGCTTCACTACGAAGGAATCGGTGGTGATGGCTAGACGCTGGCCATTCACATTCACGATTGCCTGGTCATCCAGACGCGCCAGCACCGGATTCTGGAACGCAGGCAGGAAGACGTCGCGAATCAACTCGGCGCTCAACTTCCCGCCGCTGCCGTGCCCCAGCAGAATTCTGTCTTTGGCCGCGAGCGGCGCCGGGCAACTGAGTTCGAAGTTAATTTCGACGCCGGTTTTCGTTGACACGCGCCCTCCTAACAGCTTCAACTCAACAGATTTTGTCATCCCGAGCGAAGCGAGGGATCTGTAGTTCGCCGCAAAATGCAGATCCCTCGCTCCGCTCGGGATGACAATTCATGACAGGCACGCTCATGCGCTACTCTGTTCCTAACTTCCGCACTTCCTAACTCGCGACCGCATGGCGCCGATAGTGATAGTACGCCGCGCATGCCCCTTCACTCGAGACCATGGGCGCTCCCAATGGATTTTCCGGCGTACATCGCCTGCCGAATACCGGACAATCCGTCGGCTTCTTCAATCCCTGCAAAACCTGGGCGCTGATGCACTCGGCAGGCTCGTCTACTGCAATTTCGCCCAAATCAAAAACTCGGTCCGCGTCAAAAGCGGCGTATTCCTCGCGCAAACGCAAACCACTCTGTGGGATCGGGCCGATTCCGCGCCACTTTTGGTCGGCGATTTCAAACACCTCGGCCACGATCTGCTGTGCCGGCACGTTCCCCTGGTAGCTCACCGATCTCACATACTGATTTTCTAGCCGCGCCTCTCCCGCTTCAAGTTGACGGACCAGCATGAGGACTGCTTCCAAAATATCTACCGGTTCGAATCCCCCGACCACAATCGGCACGCGGAAATCGCGAACCAGGTCCTCATACTCCTTACACCCCATCACGGTGCAGACATGGCCCGGCGCAATGAAACCCTGCACCCGGTTTGCGCTGGAAACCATCAAGGCGCGGATCGCCGGCGGCACCAGCACGTGCGAAACCAGCATGGAAAAGTTGGTGAGACCTTCGCGCCGGGCTTGCCACGCGGCCATCGCATTCGCCGGAGCCGTGGTCTCGAAACCAATCGCTAGAAACACGACTTTACGATCCGGATTCGAGCGGGCGATCTTTACCGCCTCAGTCGGGGAGTACGCAATGCGAACGTCCGCGCCCTGGGCTTTGGCTCGAAACAGATCCGAACGGGACCCAGGCACACGCAGCATGTCTCCGTAGGAAACCAGGATGACGTCCGGCTGCAGCGCTAACGCGATCGCCTTGTCCACGGTTTCAAGCGGCGTGACGCAGACTGGACATCCCGGGCCATGCACGAGTTCGATCGCGCGCGGCAGCAGTTCGTCAATGCCGTAGCGCATGATGGTGTGGGTTTGGCCGCCACAGATCTCCATCAGCACCCAGGGCCGGGTTGTGCGCTGGACAATCTCAGCCGCCAAGGCCCGCGCAATACGATGGTCGCGGTATTCGTCCAGATATTTCATAGACTGAACCCCAGCGCAAAACCCGCAGGCACGACTCTAACCACAGGCGAACCGCCTATCGGTGATAAAGATCACACCTTGATGTGAGCCAGAACCGGGAGGGCGCGCCAGCGAAACTTCAGCTTGCAAGGGAGTCCGCCGAGGCTTCGGAGTGAGTACCGGCGAAATTGCTATTCCGCTGGCGGCAATTCCGCCTCCAGCGCTCCCATCTCTTCCAGAAGCTTGTAGGTGCGCTCGGCTTCGAACGCGTCCACCCGGCTAATGGCGAAGCCAACATGGACCATCACATAGTCGCCCAGGACAGCCTCGGGAACAAAGTCCAGGGATACCTGGCGCACGATCCCGCCGAACTGCACGCGCCCCGCGCGCATCTGACCCAGCTCTTGAATTTCGAGGATCTTCCCTGGTATGGCAAGGCACACGGCAACTCTCCCCACGGTAAGTACAACATTGATCGTTACCGCGATCTGTGACAGCCGACACACCGCAGTGTGACGAGAAAGCGATGAGCGCGCAGCAAGGTTGGATCTAGCCAACGCCACCGGAAAAGCGCAAAATCGACTCCTCCATAGGCTCCGTTGGATGGGAGCGTAACGATTCGGGGTGACACGTCACTATTCCGTTGGAATAGCCGGATTGAAGTATGGCGGGAACGACCTCACCAACAGTTAAGGAAGTTCTTGACCAGGAGTTGCAGCAGGTCGAGACGTCGCGCAACCTGCGACTTGGGCACGATACCCGGCGCCCAGCCGCGGGAGAGAGTCTGATCGGGCTGGCGTTTTCCGGCGGCGGAATCCGCAGCGCCACGTTCAACCTGGGCGTCTTGCAGGCGCTGGCGCGCTCGCGATTGCTGGGCGCCTTTGACTATCTCTCAACCGTCTCGGGTGGCGGCTATATCGGCGGCTGGCTGATGGCCTGGATGCACCATCAAGGCATCGGAATCCAGCAGGTTGAAGAAAAGCTCTCGGCATCGCCCGACGCCCCGCGCGAGTCGTCCGACCCTCCCGAAGTTCATTTTCTGCGCGACTACAGCAACTACCTGACACCGCGAAAAGGCTTGCTCGGCGCCGACTTCTGGGCCTTTGCCGCCAGCTATCTTCGCAACACGCTGCTGAACCAGATCATCCTTTTGCTGGCGCTGCTTTCCCTGCTCTTGCTGCCGCGCAGCTTTGCGTATCTCCTACATCTGCTGGAAAAAGCGGAACTTTCTTTGCAAGCGTCTCTGCAAGGAAGATTCTCCGAGACCGTGCAGGACTATGTGCAGGACTACGCTCGGTCCCAATACCTCGCGCTCGGGCTGGGACTTGCACTGGCGTTCCTGGCGATTGTTTTTATTGGGATGAATTTGGTCTCGGTCGATGTGCGAAGACGACGAAGAGACTGCTGGTTCACGCACCAATGGGCCGTGCAGGTCCTGATTGTGGTGCCTCTGTTTGTGTCGGCCGCGCTTTTTACCTACGGACTCGGCCAATTCCTCACCGAGTGGCAAATCGTGGAGCAGCCGCTGTACCGCGCGCCATTGCTGGGAATCGCCCTTTACTTCGGACTGTGGACGGGCGCTCTTCTGGTGCGCTCGATTGTCCGCGCCGTGATCAAAAGTGCGGGGAATGGCGGACCTAAAGGGTGGACCCTCCTGGCGACAGCCCCCGTAACGGGAGCAATCAGCGGTTATCTCTTCGTGCCCTTCGCCAGAGTTCTGATCCACGGCCAAGCTGGAACTGCGTTCAGCAACTGGCACGTGATGACATTCGGAACCCCCATTGCGATCCTTATTATGCTGATCGCGGGTGTGCTGCACATTGGCCTGATGGGCCGCGGGATGACCGACGCGCACCGCGAATGGTGGGGAAGACTCGGAGGCTGGCTGCTGATCTACGCCTTCTGCTGGTTTGCCCTGTTTCTGATCGCGGTCTACTTTCCCGCCGGCCTGGGACAATTCTTGGCCTGGGAGCAGCAGCGCCACCCCAATCATCCCCTGACATTCACTGGCGTTCTGGTGTGGATCGCTTCGACAGCCTATGGAGTTGCCTTCGGCAAGAGTGACAGGAGCGGCGAGCCGAAGTTGGATGCGTCTTACCGCGAGAAGTTGCTGCACTATCTGGCAAAAGTCGCCCCTTACGTCTTCATTCTGGGCTTGCTAATGGGACTTTCGCTGCTGGCTGCGAGGATTTCCAACTGCATCACTGGAATCGAATGGCCGACGCTGGCCCTGCCCAGCGACTTGAATTTTGATCCCCGCGTGCCCTTGACGTGTGTGCTGCTATTCGCCGCCGCCGTGGTTCTTTCCTGGCGAGTGGATATCAACGAATTCTCCATCCACTATCTGTACCGCAACCGGCTCGTACGCTGTTACCTGGGTGCGTCAGTGCCCGGACGCAATGCCCAGCCGTTCACCGGGTTCTCCGACGCGGACAATTTCCCGCTCTCCAGTTTGCGAATTCCTTCCCAGTCGGCGGATCCGAAGGATGCGCGCCCGATCCCGATTGTGAACACCAGCCTGAATGTCGTGCGCGGGAAGGAACTGGCGTTGCAATCGCGCAAGGCACGTTCGTTTGCCCTTACGCCACTTTATGGAGGGTTCACGCGGCAGGCAGCCGGAAAGAAGGCGTGGGAATCCTTCTTCGGGCCGACTGAAAAAGCGGGGAACCAGCTACCCGGGTACCCGGATGGCATCACGCTCGGAACCAGCATTGCTATTTCTGGCGCCGCCGCCAGCCCCAACATGGGGTCGTATTCGGAACCGCCGCTGGCTTTTCTGATGACGCTATTCGACGTGAGGCTGGGCTGGTGGATCGGCAATCCCGCGGGCAAACGATGGCGGCATGGCAGTCCGGCGATTGGTTTCTACTGGCTGCTGCGTGAGTTACTGGGCGCAACCAACGACGACAGCGACTATGTCTACCTTTCCGACGGCGGACACTTTGAGAACCTCGCGCTGTACGAACTGGTGCGCCGCCGGTGTAAGTTGATCGTGGCTTGCGACGCGTCCTGCGATCCGGCTCGCGGATTCGCGGATCTGCACAATGCCATGGAGCGTTGCCGCACGGATTTCGGAGTGGAGATTGTTCTGGATGACCTCGGCCCGCTAAGGCCGCAGCCAAGCTCCGCCGACGCCGGCATCTTGCGTTCGGAGGCTCACTTCGTCACCGGCACAATTCGCTACAACCCGGCTTCCGCGCAAGAGGACGGCGCCATCATCTACATCAAGCCGTCCCTGGTGGATGGCGATCCTGACGATGTCCTCGCCTATGCCGGGATCAATAAGAGCTTCCCGAATGACACGACGGCCAACCAGTGGTTTGACGAAACCCACTTCGAGAATTACCGCGCGCTAGGCCAGGCCGCCGGAGCATCGGCTGCGGAGGCAATTGATGCTGGCATCAGGCACGTCCTCACCCGTTAGAAGCGGCTAGTGTCGTGATCTGGTGGCTTCACGCCTTTTTCGCTGACGCGGCCAATTCGCGCAAGACATCGATAAATGCGGTGGTGGCGCAGGAAAGGGTTCGGTCGCGGCGGTAGGCCAGTCCCAGTTCGCGAAAAAGTTCCACATCCTCCAGATCAATCAGCTTGACTGTCCCGGCGGCCACTTCATCGCGGGCGAACGACGCGCTGATGATAGACACTCCGATGTCGGCTGCCACAAAGCTCTTGATTATGCCGATGCTGGGCAGTTCCATTCGCACTTGCAGTTCGTCGCGATGAGGGCGGAACAGCTTGTCCAGGAGTCTTCGCGTATGGCCAGTCTTCGGGAGCAGCAGGGGATGTTTGACGATATCGCGGATGGCCGCCGTTTTGTGCTTGGCCAGGGGATTTCTGGCGCTCACCATCAACATCAGCTTGTCGCGGAAGATCGGTTGGATTTCCAGGCTCGGAGACTGAATGGGTAAAGTGAGAAAGCCCACTTCGATGGAGCCGTTCTCCAGTTTTTCCGTGATCTTGTAGCTGAAATTCCGGTAAATGTTGATCTGCACGGGCGGGTAGCGCCGGCAGTATTCGGCAAACACTTCCGGCAAAACGTACAGGCAGGTTGCCTCGTTGGCGCCGACGCGAAGCGTACCGCGAGGCGTGCGGCTGTGGTCCGCGACCGCCATCAACGATTCCTCGCGCAGCAATTTCAGCCGCTCGGCATAGTCATACAGCACTTGTCCGGCCGGGGTCAGTTTTACGGTCTTGCCCGAGCGGTCGAGCAGCCGGTCGCCATACTCCTGCTCCAACTGGCGAATTTGGGCGCTCACCGCCGATTGGGAGCGGAAAACCTTCTCTCCGGCGCGCGAAAAACTGCCCTGTTTGGCCACTTCCAGAAACGTGATGAGCTGATCGAAATCCATTGAGTTTATGCGGGGATTATAATGGACTCCGCCGGTCTTGCGGGAAATTAGGCTGAATTCGCCCGGGAACCGCGAACTCCTGAAATTTGCATCCTCCGCATCGAAATTCTGAATTGTACTTTACGGCCCAACTGGTAGTAACTAATAAGTTGCAGAGGTGTGTGTTCCTGAGCCGAAGTGCGCGACCCCCGCAGCCTTTGCGGGCAGAGTCCCAACTCAAGAACAACTGATCCGGAAGCGGCCAAGCGCGCCGCAATGCTGCCAACGTCCCCATGACGACGCGTCTGAAAAAAACGAATGGTCCTCCGCCCGCCCAGGGTCTGTACCATCCTGCGCAGGAGCACGATGCCTGCGGGATCGGATTTGTGGCCAACGTTCGCGGTATCAAGAGTCACGAAATCATCAGCAAGGGAATCCAGGTGCTGCTCAACCTGGCGCACCGCGGGGCCTGCGGATGCGATCCCGAGACCGGCGATGGCGCCGGCATTCTCCTCCAGATCCCCCACCAGTTCTTTGTACGGGAGTGCGGCAAGTTGGGGTTCGAACTGCCCCTGCCCGGCGCTTATGGCGTGGGCATGACGTTTTTGCCGGTGGAGAAACATGAGCGGCTGCAATGCGAAGGAATTCTGGAGCGCATTTCGCGCGAGGAGGGATTAACGGTATTGGGCTGGCGGGATACGCCGGTCAACGCTTCCGCCATTGGCCGCGTGGCGCGAGCCTCGCAGCCCTACATCCAGCAGATCTTTGTCGGCTGTGTCGCGTTCGCCGACGAGGACGCCTTTGAGCGGAAGCTGTATGTCGTGCGCAAGCGCGCCGAGAGTGAGATCGCAGCGTCCGGCATCGAGGATGCGGAGATGTTCCACATTCCTTCGCTTTCCTGCCGCACCATCGTTTACAAAGGTCTGCTGCTCGCCCCCCAGATCGCCAATTTCTATCGCGAGCTTTCCGATCCCGACGTGACCAGCGCGTTGTGTCTGGTGCACCAGCGCTTCTCCACCAACACCTTCCCCAGTTGGCAACGAGCGCATCCCTATCGCTACATCGCGCACAATGGCGAGATCAATACGCTCAAGGGCAACGTCAACTGGATGCACGCGCGGCAGTCGTTGCTGCAGTCTCCCTTGTTTGGCGACGATGTGAAGAAGCTCCATCCCATCATCGCGCCCGATGGCAGCGATTCCGCGAACTTCGACAACGCTGTGGAACTTCTGGTGCAGGCGGGGCGCAGCCTTCCTCACGCGATGGCCATGCTGATTCCGGAAGCCTGGGCCGGGAATTCCCACATGAAGCCGGAGAAGCGCGCCTTTTACGAATATCACGCGTGCCTGATGGAGCCGTGGGATGGGCCGGCGGCCATCGCGTTCACCGACGGCAGAGTCATTGGCGCCATCCTCGACCGCAACGGCTTGCGGCCTGGACGCTACGTTGTTACTTATGACGAGCACGTCATCATGGCCTCCGAAGCCGGTGTGCTCGACATCGAACCGGAACAGGTAAAGATGAAAGGCCGCCTGCAGCCGGGGAAGATGTTCCTGGTGGACACGGTCGAAGGCCGCATTGTCCCGGACAAGGAAATCAAGCACCGGCTGGCTTCGCGACAGCCTTATGCGCAGTGGCTCAAGGACAATCAGATCACGATCGATCAGTTGCCCGCGCCCTCGCGCATGCACCACCCGGATTCGGAAACCCTGCTTCGCCGGCAGCGCGCGTTTGGTTACAGCGATGAGGATCTGCGCATGATCCTCGGCCCGATGGCTTCGAAGGGCCAGGAACCGGTTGGCTCTATGGGGACGGACACGCCGCTCGCTTGTCTCTCGGACCGGCCGCAGTCGCTGTTCAACTACTTCAAGCAGCTCTTTGCACAGGTCACCAATCCTCCCATTGACCCGATTCGCGAAGAGATCGTGATGTCGCTCATCAGCTACATCGGAAGCGAGCGCAACATTCTCTTGGAAGCGCCCGAAAACTGTCACATGCTGAAGCTGGCCCATCCCCTTCTGACTAATCTCGAACTGGAGAAGCTGCGCCGGGTCTCGACCGGGGATCTGCTGGCCATCACGCTGCCTGCGCTGTTTCGTGCCAGCGAAGGAGAAGCGGGACTGAAGCGGGCGCTCGACGAGTTGTGCCAGCGCGCGTCGCTCGCGGGCAAAGCCGGCTACACCCTGCTGATTCTTTCCGATCGTGGTGTGAACAAGGATTACGCTCCCATCCCCAGTCTGCTGGCGCTGGCCGCGGTGCACAACCTGCTGGTCCAGGAGGAGACCCGAACCCAGGTCGCTCTGATTACGGAATCGGGCGAACCTCGCGAGGTGATGCACTTTGCCCTGCTCAGTGGCTATGGGGCGAGCGCCATCAATCCGTATCTGGCATTGGAGAGCGTTGAAAGCCTGGCGCGGCGGGGCGAGTTGGATGACGGAGTAACTCCCGAGCTTGCCGTGAAGCACTTCATCAAATCGGTGAATAAGGGTTTGCTGAAGACCTTTGCCAAGATGGGTATCTCGACGTTACAGAGTTATCAGGGAGCACAGGTTTTCGAAGCCATCGGGCTGAACCGCGAACTGGTGGATTCCTATTTCGCAGGCACGGCATCGCGCTTGGAAGGCATTGGCCTCGGAGTGCTCGCGCGCGAAGCACAGATGAAGCATGAGCACGCATTCCGTCCGCTGACCGAGTCCGAGACCGAACTCGCGGTTGGAGGAACTTATCACCAGCGCGTCAACGGCGAGTATCATCTGCTGAATCCGCTGACCATCAGCAAGCTGCAGCAGGCAGTGCGGCAGGAGAGCTTCCAGACCTTCCAGGAATACACCGACCTCATCGACAACCAAAGCAGTAACCTTGCGACGCTGCGTAGTCTGATGAAGTTGAAGAAGAGCGCCCACCCGTTTCCGATCGAAGAAGTAGAGCCGGCCAAAGAAATCGTGAAGCGCTTTACCACAGGGGCCATGTCGTTTGGCTCGATCAGCAAAGAAGCGCACGAAACCCTGGCCATCGCCATGAATCGCATCGGAGGGATGTCCAATACCGGCGAAGGTGGCGAAGATGAAGAGCGCTTTAAGCCGGATGCGAACGGAGACCTGCGGCGGAGCGCCGTAAAGCAAGTCGCGTCGGCGCGCTTTGGAGTCACCGCCAACTATCTCGTCAATGCGGATGAGTTGCAGATCAAGATGGCGCAAGGTGCAAAGCCCGGCGAAGGCGGCCAACTGCCCGGGCACAAAGTGGATGAGGTCATCGCGCGGATAAGGCACTCCATCCCCGGCGTGGGTTTGATCTCGCCACCGCCTCACCACGACATTTATTCCATCGAAGACCTTGCGCAACTGATCTACGACCTGAAAAATGTGAATCCGCAAGCCCGCATCGCGGTGAAGTTAGTGGCGGAAGTCGGAGTGGGCACGGTGGCGGCGGGCGTCGCCAAGGCACACGCGGATGTTGTCCTGATCAGTGGCGACAGCGGAGGCACGGGTGCTTCGCCGCTGAGTTCGATCAAGCACGCTGGCATTCCCTGGGAGCTTGGCTTGGCGGAGACACAGCAGGTGCTCTTGTTGAACGATCTGCGCAGCCGAATTCGCGTGCAGACCGACGGCAAGCTGCAGACCGGCCGCGATGTCGTGATCGCCGCGCTGCTCGGCGCCGAAGAATTCGGTTTCGCCACCACGCCGCTGATTGCCATGGGCTGCGTCATGATGCGCAAGTGCCATCTCAATACCTGCTCCGTCGGCATCGCCACGCAAGATCCCGTGCTGCGCAAGCAATTTAAGGGGCAGCCCGAGCACGTCATCAATTTCTTCTTCTTTCTGGCGGAGCAGGTGCGCCAGTACATGGCCGAACTGGGCTTCCGCCGCATGGACGAGATGATCGGGCGCGTCGATATGCTCGACGTGCAGCCAGCCGTGAATCACTGGAAGGGGCGAGGCCTGGATTTGTCGGCCATTCTCCATGATCCGTCCATGCCGGCGCGCGTGGCACGCCGTTGCGTGCAGGCGCAGGATCATGGTTTGGAGCAAGCGCTGGATCACAAGCTTCTTGCCGAATCGCAGGCTGCGCTCGAAACCCTTGCGCCGGTTGAAATCACGGTGCCAGTGCGCAATGTTCACCGCTCCGTCGGAACCATGCTGAGCGGAGCGATTGCCCGCCGCTACGGATCCGCGGGCCTGCCCGACGATACCATCCGGATTCACCTCGACGGATCGGCGGGGCAGAGTCTGGGCGCGTTTCTGGCCAAGGGAGTCACTCTCACGCTCGAAGGCGAAGCCAACGATTACGTAGGCAAAGGTCTCTCCGGAGGACGGTTGATTGTCTATCCGCCGCGACGGTCCAGTTTCACCCCCGAGAAAAATATTCTGATTGGCAACGTTGCCCTCTATGGCGCCACCAGCGGCGAAGCGTTTTTCAACGGCGTCGCCGGCGAGCGCTTTGCAGTTCGCAACTCCGGAGCGACCGCGGTGGTCGAGGGAGTCGGCGACCACGGCTGCGAATACATGACCAAGGGCTTGGTCGTGGTGCTCGGGGACTGCGGCAGAAATTTTGGCGCCGGCATGAATGGCGGCATCGCCTACGTTTTTGACGAGCGCGGAGACTTCACCGAAAAGCGTTGCAATCTGGAATCGGTTGACCTTGAGCCAGTTCTCGAAGCGCAGGATGCCCAGTTCGCCGAGCCGCAGCTTGTCGAAGTAAAGCTCGTAAAAGATCTCGTCACGCGGCATCTGCAACTGACCGGCAGCCCGCGTGCGGCTTGGATTCTCGACAACTGGTCTGAGGCGCTATCCCGGTTCATCAAAGTCTTCCCTCACGAACACAAGCGAGTGCTCGGAGTGAGCCGCAGACGCCAGCCGTATATCCCGAGCCCGCCCGTCGCCGCGATGGCGCCGGCCGAGCAGGTGCAACATGGGTAAGGACACGGGATTCCTGGAATACGCGCGCGAGCTTGCCCCGCGACGTCCGGTTACTCAACGCATCAACGATTGGTTTGAAATCTATCTCGATTTTCCCGAAGCGAATCTTCGCACCCAGGGCGCGCGCTGCATGGACTGTGGCGTGCCCTTTTGTCAGACGGGGTGTCCTGTCAACAATCTGATTCCCGATTGGAACGGTCTGGTTTATCACGGACGTTGGAAAGAGGCGGTCCGGCAATTGCACGCGACCAACAACTTCCCGGAATTCACTGGCCGGATTTGTCCAGCGCCGTGTGAAGCGTCTTGTGTGCTCGGGATCAACCAGCCTCCAGTCACAATCAAGCAAATCGAGAAAAATATCGTGGAGCGCGGGTTTCACGAAGGCTGGATCAGGCCCGAGCCGCCAGAAGTCCGCACCGGGAAAAAAGTGGCAATCGTGGGTTCGGGCCCCGCGGGATTGGCCGCGGCCCAGCAGTTGTGCCGCGCCGGACACTCCCTGGTGGTTTACGAAAAAGCGGACCGCATTGGCGGGCTGCTGCGCTATGGCATCCCCGAGTTCAAGATGGAGAAGCACATCATTGATCGCCGCCTGGAACAGATGTCCGCCGAGGGCGTGAAATTCGTTACCGGCGCGGAGGTAGGCAAGAATGTCGCGGTAGAAGATCTAAGGCGCGAGTTCGATGCGATTGTGCTCGCCGGCGGAGCCGAGTGGCCGCGCGATCTGAACGTCCCGGGACGCGAGCTGAAAGGGATCCATTTCGCAATGGAGTACCTGCCGCAGCAGAACCGGCGCTGTCTGGGCGACACCATCGAGCCGGACGCAGAAATTTCGGCGACCGGCAAGCGCGTTGTCATCATCGGAGGCGGCGATACCGGCGCCGATTGCCTCGGAACCTGCCATCGGCAAAAGCCTCTTTCCGTGCACCAGTTCGAAATCATGCCGAAGCCTCCCGATGAGCGCTCGCCCCTGACGCCCTGGCCGCTCTGGCCAATGCAACTGCGCACCGAAGGCGCACACGAAGAAGGTGGCGTGCGCGATTGGAGCCTTGCGACCACGAAATTCACCGGCTCCAGTTCTGGTGACGTCCAGCAACTGCACGCCGTGCGGGTCGGACCCCCACCAAAGTTCGAGCCGATTCCGGGCACTGAATTTATGATGGAAGCGGATCTCGTGCTGATCGCGATGGGCTTTCTGGGACCGGTGCGGAACGGCATGAGCATGCTCGAGCAGTTGGGAGTGCAATTCGATCCGCGCGGCAACGTGGCCACGGACCAGAACAATATGTCATCGGTGCCCGGAGTCTTCGCGGCGGGAGATATGCGACGCGGCCAGTCGTTGGTAGTGTGGGCCATCGCCGAAGGCCGAAAAACGGCCGCAAGCGTCGATGCTTACTTGAGAACGAAGGCGCTGCCCGTGATCGCTCCCGCGGTTTCCAACTCCAAAGAACAACCAATCGCTTCCTGATCGCGGATCAAGTTCTCGTGTAGAGACGGGGCTTGCCCCGTCTCCGCAGGCGCGACAATCTGCGTCTCTACGGGAAGTCAAACCCTGGGTGCCCCAGGTCTCGCGCTTTTCGAGACCTGGGCGCCACAATGCCCGCTATCGGCCCGCCCCCTCCAACTGCCGAGCCGCCGACTCGATCAGCGCCGAGTCGTCCTCCAGCGCCTTGGCGACACGCACCATCTCCTGCTCCGCTTCCGCATACCGCTTCTGTTCAATCCCCTCACGCACTCCCGGAACCGTTTTCACTCCATACCCTGTGTAAACGCCCGGAGCATACAGCAAATGCTTGTACCACGGACGCCGTGGCAATCCATCAGCATTAGTCAACCGCCGCTCGCTCTCCATCAGTTCTCGATTCAGAGCGCCGAGCTTAGCCGTCACCGCGTCGTCTCCTAAACTAGCCTCCTGCTGCGACAGCGCCTGCTGGTAGTGCTTGGCGCTGCGCGTGAGAGAGTCCACCGCGTTCTGCATCGGCGCAAAGTTCAGGTGCGGCGGAACCTGTTCCCGCACCGGCGCGACCGTAGGTCGTCTGGGATCAAACGTCGCCTTGAACATTCCTTCGTCCAGTTCCTGGTTGCGCTCGCGAATCTCCTCCTGCTTGTCGGCGAGCAACTTCTCCAGATTCTTCGTGTACATCCCGACCGTATCGGCGAAATTCACGAAGTCGAAAGGCAGTACTTCCGCATCCGCCAGGCGCATCACCGACGTTCCAACGGTTTGCGCCAGGGCTCGGCCATACACGAAATCCGTGTCGGAGAAGTGCGTGTACCAGTAAAAATCGTCGTAAATGGAATGATAGATCCCCTCTTCGTCCTCGCCGCCATATCCCAGGTCGAGGGTGGCGACGCCCAGGTGATCCAGAAACGCCGTGAAATCGGTTCCCGAGCCCAGCGCATCGATGCGTAAGTCAGCCCGCTGCCGCAATTCCTTCCGATCGTCCGCGGATTTTGCTTCGGCGATCTTGCTCAGTTGAGCCCGCTGCCACACCGTCATCTTCGTTTCCGGGTCTTCGATGTCGCGCGCAACTCCATTGATGAACTGCTCCAGGCTGTGCGAGCCGCCCATATTCAGAACGCCGCGGTCGTTGCCGTCCGTGTTGATGTATACAGCGGCGTGCTCCCGCAACTCATCGGCATGCGTTTCCACCCATTCGGTTGAGCCCAGCAGCATGGGCTCTTCGCCATCCCATGCGCAGTAGATGATCGTGCGCCGTGGCTTCCATCCCTGCTTCAGCAGGAGACTCATCGAGCGCGCCTCTTCCAGAAGAGAAACTTGTGCGGAGATGGGATCCTCGGCTCCGTTCACCCACGCGTCATGATGATTGCCGCGCACAATCCACTCGTCCGGAGCCATGCTCCCCGGAATTTTCGCAATCACGTCGTAGACCGGCTTGATGTCCCAATTAAATGCGACTTTCAAATGAACCTGCGCCGGCGCCGGCCCCGGCCCCACGTGATACGGAATCGGAAGCGAGCCGCGCCATCCGTCGGGCGCCATCGGTCCCGCCAGCGCGGCCAGCAAAGGCTGCGCGTCGCCGTAGGAAATCGGGAGCACCGGAATTTTCGTGATGCTCTTCGCCTCTTTCAGCGGCAGGCGCTTGGCATCGGGTGTCGCGCCGATTCCGGGCGTCAGCGGATCTCCCGGGCTCGCGGAAGCAAAATCCATGACGCTGCCGCGCTGCACTCCATCCGAAGGGCGCATCGGCCCCGCCGGAAACACATTGTCGCGCGTGTAGCCGTCATCCTGCGGCTCCGAGTAGATCAGGCAGCCAATGGCTCCATGCTCGGCCGCAACTTTCGGTTTCACCCCGCGCCAACTGTGATAGTACTTGGCGATTACAATCGCGCCTTTCACCGAAATGCCCAGCCGGTCGAGCTTCTCGTAGTCCTCGGGCAAGCCGTAGTTCACAAACACCAGAGGCCCGGTGACGTCGCCGTCAATCGAGTAGGCGTTGTAGGTCGGCAACTGTTCCGACTTCTGATTCGAGGTCGGATCCACCGCGAGCGCCGCCTCTTCCAGTTTCGCCGTGAACTTCAAAGGCGCAAGCATCTCCAACACGCGAACCTTGGGCGTCGGAAACAGAACGTCGAACCTTTCGATGTGCGCGTCCAATCCCCATTCCTTGAAGCGGGCAAGAATCCATTCGGCGTTGTCTTTATCGTAGGGCGAGCCCACATGATGCGGCCGCGCGCTCAGCCGCCGCATGTATTCCCGCAGGTTCGTAGGATCGGGGATCGCGCGGAACTTCGCCTCCCACTCGCGCTCGCTCTGACTGGCGCGAGGCGAATACCCCACCAGCGCAGCTTGATTTGAGCCGACTTGGTCGGCGCCGAAAGACAAAGATGGAACCGCCAGGGTATAGATCAGCACAATCGCGGCGAACGGTCGCATGCAGCTCCTTTTGTTCGAGAGTGTGCCATTATAGCCGGAAGCCAGTGGTACTCTGAATTTCGTGTGAGCAGGCGGAGTACAAGGAAAGGGCAGCCCCAATAATGAAGCGACTCTGGCCCGGCTCCAGGAAGTCCAATTACAAAGACGAAAATAAGATCAGGATACGAAAAGAGCAGCGTGAAAAGCTCAAGCAGTTGATCTCCGTGGGGGACACGAGGCCGAATCGCAGTACGTAGAACTGCTAGAACAGTGGATACCAGACATTGGGCCGGAGGAATTGCGAGAAAAGATTAGGCGGTACCACGACGCCGTGAGTGATCGGCAAGCGCGCGATCGAGAATCTCGTTAGACTTCTTTTCAGCTTTTCTGAATTCTTTATCGCTCATCTTTTCTGCGGCCTTGTCAATAATCTCCTCGAAGCTATCCAAGAGGTCATCCTCAGCAGCTTACGACGTACTGGTACCGATGTCGCCATGTGCGGTCCTTTCTTGGGAGGAGCATGGTCGTTGGTCATACAGTCTACCGGATTCGTCAAACCCCCGTCAGCCAAGTAACGGAGGCGACGCTCCATCCAGCGTGTCATAAGACAAGTTTCGTCCAAGGTATTCCGAGCCTTCTCTTATCCGCGCCCCAGGTTGCTGAAACGGAAAAGCAAAAAGGGGCACCTTAGTCACCTTGTCGCGCAGCCTCTCCTCAGGCATGCTCGGGAAGATGTGGGAAATAGAGCAGTTTGCGGGCTTGGACTCGCCGGACAGCACTCCAGAGTCGATTTGCGCCTGCGTGGCCAAGATCTTCCACGTACGAGAAACGGAAGTCGCACTGCTGGAGGTTGGCGGAAGTCTGCTGAACTTCCTCTACCCCGCCGAGTTGAAAACGGCGGGGGCGATCCCTCTTTCCAGTTCGGCGGTAGCGGCCCGTACAGCGCGGACCAAGCAGGCGGAGCTTTTCAATAGCTTCACGCAAGTAAAGCATTTGAGCATTTTTGAACTGGTCAAGCTAGGCGACAGCGGACTGGACGAGCAGGTAATTCAGAAGCTCATGTCCGCACCCGTTCTTGCCCGGAACGGAGAAGTAATTGGCGTGATTCAAGTCTCCCGCAAGGCCCCACGCCCAGCCGCGGCGGGGGACTTCACTCCCGACGATCTACAGAAACTGGAATCGGTTGCTCGCTTCTTGGGTAAGACTCATGCCAAAGGCAAAGGCATTGCCCAAATCTCAGGCTAGATAGACTCCCTGATAGTTGACGCAATAATCGCGTTTACACTCACAATCCGGGTTCTGAGTGCTATCGCCTGTTTTCATCAACCATCGTATAAAATCACGGCATTGTCGTCTTAATCTACAATCCCCATAGGTTGACGAACCGACTGCGCCACAAGGGGCTACACCAAGTAGATTGGAGAACAGAATGAAGATCGAGATCGTTCACTTGCGAATGACGCAGCGCCGTAGGCAGCAGGTCTCGAGTTGTCCAGGTCGGTCAGGCGCTCATCACTCTCGCTAAAGGAGACGGCGGAGCTATGGCACGAGATGGTTCGTTCCACTGTGAACTTGAGAAGTCGAAAGATAAAGATGAAAACGGGAATCAAGTGACCACCATCAAGTGTCATGGCGAGCTGGTCAGTGACACCGCGGGTGAGATAAGAGAACTGGTGCGGCCCCTCATTCCTCTTGGCGGTCGCATCATTATCGACCTTGGCGATATAAAACATCTGGATAGCGCGGGCCTCGGAGTGCTGGTTGGCCTCAAGGCGTCCGCAATCAAGCAACGGCTATGCATCCTTGAACTCGCCAACATGACACCTGGCGTGCTGAAATTGCTGCGCATCACTCATCTGACGCAGATGTTCTCGTCTTAAAGTCGACCTGATTTTGACTTCATCCCGATGGATGCCCCACAGGTGCCGGGTTGCCCCGCTCAAGCTCTGCTTGGTCGGGGATTTTTATTTGGTTCTTCGCCTTGGTAAATTGAGCGAACTGGTAACGGTTGCCACATCCCCATTTCACCAGTAATTCTCAGTCAGTGTAACGGCCTGTGGACAACAGTTACGTCCGAGTAGCTCGTCATTTAGGGATCAGGCCCTGGAAGACGTAGGCTTGCAGGAAGGCGATCAGCCCGATCACCGCCGCGCCCGCCACCGAATGCCACCACACCGTCCGGAAGATCGGCCCCAGGGCATGGGTCCGCTCATACGGATCGTCGTAGCAGGCGGCGCAGGCGACCATGATGGACTGGGGATCGATCATCTTTCCCATGACGCCCCCGGTGGAGTTGGTCGCGACGATGAGCGTCTCGTTCAAGTGGAGCTGTTGGGCGGTGATCCGCTGCAGGCTGCCGAACAAGGCGTTTGAGGCGGTGTCGGAGCCGGTGAGGAACACCCCCAGCCAGCCCAGGTAGGCCGCGAAGAAGGGATACATGAATCCCGCTCTGGTGAACGCCAGACCGAGCACCGCGTCCGTCCCACAGTAGCGCGTGAGGTACCCGAGTCCCAGCACCTGCGCGATGACCAAAATCGGGACCACCAGGCGACGGGCGGTTCGGCGCACGGCCTCGCCCCATTGCGCGGCACTCAACCGCAGGACGAGTCCGGACAACAAGGCCGCCACGAACACGCCGGTCCCGGATGCCGACAGCCAGTTGATGGTGAAGATAGCCGCTTCCGCCTTGGCGTTGGCCGGGACCACCGGCGGCATGCGCTGGACCATGTTATGGAGCGCCGGCATTTGCCACTTCGGCAGGGAGAGCGTGCCCCCAAACGGGGAGCCTAGCAGGGTGGTCTGAAACGTGACGCCCGAAAAGAGGTTGTTCAAGTAGGTCCGCCACGTCGGCATGCCCCAGACGGCGCAGCAGATGATGAGGATCGTCCACGGCAGCCAGGCATACGCGGTCTGGGAGGCGGTGTACCGGTATACCCATTCCGTCTTGTCCGTGGTCGCCGTCGCCATAGTCTTTCCGGTCTTGGCCAGGGCCTCGCGTTCCGACCGCAGCAGGAACCGCGTCTTGGGGTGCCAGATGAAGCGCAGGAACAGGGCGGTGCAGATGACGGAGAAGACGCCCGAGACCACGTCGGTCATGAGGTGGAAGGCCTGCGTCGAGGACGTGAACCACTGCATGACGGCGAAGGAGAGGCCCGCGCACAGTGCCCCCGGCCACACCTCCCAGGCCTCTTTCCACGTACCCCCCTCCATCTTGACGAACGCGGCAATGAGCCAGAAGGGGACGAGGACGGAAACGAAGGGGAGCTGGTGCCCGGCCATGGCCGACACCTTTAGCTCAGGAATCCCGCTCACGGCCGCCAGCGTCACAATTGGCGTGCCGATGGCTCCCCAGGCGACCGGTGCGGTGTTGGCCAGGAGGTTGAGAACCGCCGATTCGAAAGGGGCGAATCCCAGGCCCACCATGACCGCTCCGGCGATGGCCACTGGCGTCCCGAACCCCGAGGTCCCCTCGATGATGGCGCCGAAGGAGAAGGCGATCAGGAGCACCTGGAGCCGCCGGTCGAACGAGATGTGAATGATCGACTCCTTCACGATCTCAAATTTGCCGGAGATGAGCGTCATATTGTAGAGAAAGATGGCCCCGATAATGATCCAGATGATCGCCAGGAACCCGGACAAGCACCCGAAGCCAAAGGCCGAGAAGGCCGACCCGAGCGGCATCCCGAACCCCACGCAGGCGACGAGGAACGCCGCCAGCACCCCGTAGAACGCCGCATACGGAGCGTTGATGCCGAGATGCCTCGCGCCCTGTTTGTCGCGATGGGGGTGGAGAGCGATGAAATACAGCAAGGTGCAGATGGGAATGGCCGCCACGACCGTGGAGAGCAGGGCGTTGCCGAAGGGGTTATAGACCTGGTGCCAGACCGTCACCATTTCCTCCTGGAACCTCGTGGGAGGAATTACAACATGCAGAAAGGAAAGTCAACATAAAACGGACGGCTGGCTATAGCATGGCTTGCGAAGTTCCGTGGTAGGAACTCCAAAATCACTCGGAAACGGCTCCGCCCAGTGACCCTGCTCGGCGCTCTGATTTGCGGGCGGATGAGGAGCCGACGACGAGTCGAAGATGCTAAATTAGAAGATTCATGTCTGCCCCAAACTCTCTCTTCGTTCGTGCCGCCAAAGCTCTGCCCACCGAAAGGACACCGGTCTGGTTCATGCGTCAGGCCGGACGCTACATGGCGGAGTACCGCGCCGTCCGCAAGCGATATTCCCTGATCGAAATCTGCAAGAAGCCGGAGGTCGCGGCCCGGGTCACGATTGAAGCGGCCGAGATCCTCAAAGTCGATGCGGCCATCATCTTTGCCGATCTTCTGCTCCCCCTCGAAGTCATGGGACTGCCCTTTCACTTCGCTGCCGGCGAGGGTCCGAAAATCGAAAGGCCGGTGCGCACCGCCGAAGACGTTGCCCACCTGCGCACCGATCGTGCCGCCGACCTCGGCTATGTTTCTGAAGCCGTGAAGCTCGTGTGCAAGCACTTCGGCGACAAGCTCCCCGTCATCGGCTTCTGCGGCGCGCCCTTCACGCTCGCCAGCTACATGATCGAAGGCGGAGGCTCGCGCAACTATATTTTCACCAAGAAGATGATGTACTCCGCGCCCGCCGCGTGGAACGAGCTGATGAAGAAGTTAGTCACGGTGACCGCCGAGTATTCCGCCGAGCAGGTGCGCGCCGGCGCCGACACCATCCAGATTTTTGATAGCTGGGTCGGCTGCCTGAGCGTCGAGGATTATCGCCGCTATGTTCTGCCGCATGTAGCGGACCTGGTAAAGCGCCTGCAAAAGAGCGGTGCGCCCGTCATTTACTTCGGAACCGACAGCGCGACTCTTCTCCCGTCGATGCAGGAAGCCGGAGCCGAAGTGGTTGGCCTGGACTGGCGCATTCCGCTCGACACCGGATGGCAGAGTCTCGGTTTCAAAGGCGCCGTGCAGGGCAATCTCGATCCCGTGCTGCTCTTCGCCGATTGGAAAGAACTCAAGTCGCGCGCCGAAGACATTTTACGGAGGGCCGCCGGACGCCCCGGCCACATCTTCAATCTCGGCCACGGCATTCTTCCCGAAACTCCGGTGGACAACGTGAAAGCGCTCTGCGATTTCATCCGCGAGCACTCGGCCGAGTTCAAGAGAGAGTCCAAGACAGAGCCGCGCAAGACGGAATTGAAGACGGAGTCGAAAAAATGACGCCCTGTCCGCTGGGCCTCGCCGGCCAGTGCTATTGCGCCAACCGGGTGAGGTCGTTTGCTTCCTCGGAGCCCGCGAAAACCGCCGTGCTTCTGCTGGCGCACGGCAGCCCCGAGAATCCCGGCCAGGTTCCCGAATTTCTAAGTTATGTCACCGGCGGACGTCCGCTGCCGCCAACGGTGGTCGAAGAGATCCGTCGTCGCTATTCGCTGATCGGTTTCTCGCCCCTTCCCTGCTGGACTCTTCTACAAGCCGATCAACTTTCGCAGTCGTTGAAGATGCCAGTCTTTGTCGGCATGCGCAACTGGAAGCCCTTTATCGCCGAGGCGGTGAAAGCAATTGCCAGCCAGAAATACGAGCGCGTCATCGCCGTCTGCCTCGCGCCGCAGAATTCGCGCACCAGCGTCGGCCTCTACCGCAGCGCGGTTAGCGCTGTCGGGAATCTTCCTTTTAAGATGGACTTCGTCGATGAGTGGCATGATCAGCCGCTTCTCGCCAACGCGTTCGCTGAAAAACTGCGCTCAGGCTGGGGAAAGGCCAGCGCCGAAAATGGAGCGGAACTGCCCGTGATCTTCACCGCGCACAGCGTCCCTGAACGCACGATTACGGAAGGCGATCCCTACGAGAAGCAATCCAAGGAGACCGCTGAGTTGGTAGCGAAAGAGGCGGGCCTTGCAGATGAGGACTGGACTTTCGCTTTTCAAAGCCAGGGCATGTCCGGAGGCGCGTGGATCGGCCCCACGGTTGAGGAAACGATCAAGAACTTAAAGGCGAAAGGCCATAGCGGTGTCTTCCTGCATCCCATCGGATTTCTGTGCGATCACGTCGAGGTGCTTTACGATATCGACATAGCCTTCAAACAGTTCGCGGAAAAAGAAGGCATGCGCCTGTGGCGAGCCGAATCGCTAAACGGCTCGCGCCTGCTGACTGAGGCAATTGCGGAGTTAGTCCGCAGCCGCCTCAAGTAACCCAGTGTAGAGACGCAGCTTGCTGCGTCTCCCGCAGCGTGTGTCACTCGCGGGATGGAGACGCGCCAAGCCGCGTCTCTACAATAGGGAATGTAAGAGCTAAAAGCTAAGTGCTAATTGCTAATTACTGCTCACCATGAAACGCATTGCCATCATCGGCGGCGGAATCTCCGGCCTCTCGGCCGCGTACACGATCGAGAAAAAGCGTCAGTCCGGCACGCCCGTCGACTACGTTTTGTTCGAGTCCAGCCCGCGCCTGGGTGGTGTGCTCGTCACCGACCGCGTCGAAGGCTGCCTGGTGGAAGCCGGACCCGATTCCTTTCTCACCGAGAAGCCCTGGGCTGCCGACCTCTGCGGCAAGATCGAGTTAGGCGACCAGCTCATCGGCTCGAACGACTCTGAGCGCAAGACCTACATCGTAGCCAAGGGCAAGCTGGAGGTGATGCCAGACGGGCTCATGTTCATGGTACCCACCAAGATCATGCCCACCGTGTTCTCACCGCTTTTTTCCTGGCGCACAAAAATACGTATGGCTGCCGAATGGTTTCATCCGCCGCGCAAGGCTTCCGAAGACGAAACTGTTGCCGAGATGGTCGAACGCCACTACGGTTCCGAGATGGTCGAACTGCTCGCCGATCCGCTGCTCTCCGGAGTTTATGGTGGCGAAGCTTCGCAGTTGAGCGTGCGCGCCGTTTTGCCGCGCTTCGCTGACATGGAATCGAAACACGGCAGCCTGGGCCGCGCCATGCTCGAATCTCGTAAGAAAGCCCGCAAGAAAATGGGCGCAGCGGCGAACGTCCCGGCGCGGCCGCTGTTCACCTCGCTCAAAGAGGGCATGCAGCAGATGGTCGATGCCCTGGTCGCGCGTCTGGAGGCAAACGCGCTAAAGACGTCTTCGCTCGTGCAGTTAGTGATTCGGCAGAATAACGCCTGGACTGTGTCCGCCGGATACCAGAGCGACCAATTCGACGCTGTGATCATCGCGACCCCAGCTCATGCCGCTGCGGACCTGTTGCAAGGTGCGGATGAGAATCTGTCCCGCGATCTGGGCGAGATTCAGTACAGCTCTTCGGTGACCGTCACGCTCGGTTACGACGAAAAAGTGCGTCGCTCGCTTCCACCGGGCTTCGGATTTCTGGTGCCGCGCAGTGCAGGACTCCGTATGCTCGCGGCCACCTTCGTCCACAATAAATTTCCTCATCGCGCGCCGGAAGATCGCGCCCTTGTTCGCTGCTTTCTCGGCGGCGCCCGCGACGAACAGATTCTCGAAGCGAGCGAAAAAGAAATCCTGCAAATCGTTCGCGGCGAACTGCGGCAGATTATCGCCCTCGATGCCGAACCTCTGTTTACGCGTGTGTACAAATGGAAGTCCTCCATGGCGCAGTATTCGGTCGGACACCTCGAACGCTTGCAGCGCATCGAGTCACTCCGCCAGAAACTTCCCGGTCTGGCGCTCGCCGGCAACGGTTATAACGGCATCGGCGTCCCCGATTGCGTTCGCTCCGGCACCGAAGCGGCCGGCAAAATCCTCGCCGAAATGGGGATGTGGTCGTCTGCCTAAATGGAGCGGCTCTCCACCGGGAAACTTGGTTAGACGCGCAATTACCGGCGTAACGTCTCGTTCGAACCCTCCCTTGCCCGAAACTAAGACGCTGGGGCAGGGTTAGTAGAATCAGCATCTGGAGTGTTGGGGAACCGTTATGAAAACTCTGTTGACGCTGCTTTGCCTCGCGGGAGCGCTCTGCTTTGCACAGCAAAATTCGCCACAGGACATGAAGGGCATGAATATGCCGGGCCACGATATGTCGCCAATGAACGGTCACGACATGTCGCAAATAGCGGGTCAAGATTCCGGCGAAGAGGCGGACGCGAGTGTGCATGCCATGCATTCCATGGAGGGACATCACATGGACATGGGTCCGCACATGAAAATGACCGCGCTCCGCACTCCGCAACCGGGCGATGCGGAAAAAGCTCGGCAGGTCGCGGAAACGGCGCGCGGCGTGATGGAAAAGTACAAAGACTACCATGTCGCGCTCAACGACGGCTTCAAGATTTTCCATCGCGAAGTGCCGCAGAGGCAGTATCACTTCACCAACTACCGCTACGCGATGGAAGCGGCATTCAATTTCAATCCCGAGCATCCGACGTCGCTGCTCTATGAGAAGAACGGCGACGACTACCGGTTGGTGGGCGTGATGTACACAGCTCCCAAGCGTTTCACCGAAGACGATTTAAACCAGCGCATTCCGCTCAGCATCGCGCAGTGGCATGAGCACGTGAATTTCTGCCGGGCGCCCGAGGGCCGCAGGAAAGAAATGCTGGGACCGAATCCTAAGTTCGGCCTGAGGGGATCCATCACCACGCAGGCAGAATGCGATGCCGCTGGCGGAGAGTTTCATCCCATCATCTTCAACTGGATGGTGCATCTCTATCCGCTCGAGAAAGACGCAGCGCAGATCTGGTCGGTCGATCGCCAGCACGCCGACTGAAGCATCGGGCCATCGGGTGATCGATGACCCGATGTTCTTCTGATATTCTGAATTTTTCTCGCTTCTACTCCCATGAGCACTGCTGCGTCCGCGAGTCGATGGAAGGTCATTGTCGCCTTCGGGCTCGTCTATGTCTTCTGGGGCTCGACGTATCTGGGTATCGGCATCGCGGTGGAGCAGATTCCCCCGGCTGTGATGTGCGCCACGCGCTTTTCGATCGCGGGCACTGTGATGCTTGCCTACTGCGCGCTGACTGGACGCCGCATTCGTTTTTCGGCGCGCCAGCTTGGCCATCTGGCGGCGGTCGGCATTCTGCTTCTGCTGGGCGGCAATCTCACGCTTTCTTACGCGGAGCAGATCGTTCCCACTGGCCTGTCGGCGTTGCTGATTGCGGTTACGCCGCTCTGGTTTCTGGTGCTCGATAGTCTGCTGTTAGGCGACCATCACATCGCGCGGCGCGGCAAGATCGGCCTCGGGATCGGGATCGCCGGCGTGGTCGTGCTCATCTGGCCCGATCTTCGGCATCCCAACTCCCTTGGCCACCGCGAACTCTGGTGGTCGCTCGCGTTGCAACTCGGATCGTTCAGTTGGGCGCTCGGTTCGGTGCTCTCGAAAAAGTGGCAGACCGCGGCTGCCGATCCCTTCAGCGCCATTGCTTGGCAGATGATCTTTGCCGGGATCGCCAATCTCATTTTCGCGCTGCTCGTCGAGAAACCTTCCAACGTGACGTGGACCTTCCGGGGAGTGGCCGCGATTCTGTATCTGGTGGTGTTCGGCTCCTGGATCGGCTACACCGCCTACATCTGGTTGCTGCAGCACGTTCCGACCTCGAAGGTTTCTACCTACGCCTATGTCAATCCCGTGGTCGCCGTGTTTCTGGGATGGCTGGTTCTGCACGAGCGCATCGACCGCTACATCCTGATGGGGAGCGCGATCATCGTGGCTTCGGTGGTGCTGGTGACGAGCGCGAAGATCTCGACTCGGCCAGCGGCGGAAGAGCTTCCTGCGGTTGAAACTGCGGGAGATTGAGGTTTTCAGTTCCCAGTTCGCAGATTTCAGTTCTCAACTCTCAGTTAAAGCGGGTTTTTTCTGAGCGCGTCTTGCTTGGCAATTGAAAGTCCAGATCTTCCCCGAGATTGGCGGTCATCGGCTTCAAATTACCAATTTACAAATTACACAATTACCAATTTCTCTGTGACTCTGCGGTGAAAAAGTCTTCCCACGCCCCGGTTTGTTATCCTTATTCGCAATGCCCCGCACCCTTGATCCTGAACTTCGCCGCGCGCTCGCGGCGCGCATCCGCTACTACAACGAGATGGGGATCTTCGATTTTTACCGGCGGCCCCTGTCGGCCGAAGCCGAGGAAGTGTCGATTTCAGTGGACGAAGCGGAAGCCGTTGTTTCGGCAAGCACGGTTTCGACAAATCAGACAGAATCGGGAGAAGAAATGAGTCCACGAAAGGCCGCGACAGTCGCAATGCCGGTTGCGATTGAAGAAGATATCTTTGAAGTGATCGCACTGAAGCCCGAGCAGAGCGTGAGCGATCCGGTCAAGGCGTTGAAGATCATCCGCGAAGACCTGGGTGACTGTACGCGCTGCGTGCTCCATAAGCAGGGACGAAAGCAGATTGTGTTTGGCGTAGGCAATCCGAAGGCCGAGTTGATGTTCGTGGGTGAGGGGCCGGGCGCCGATGAAGACGCGCAGGGAGAGCCGTTTGTCGGGCGCGCCGGGCAACTGCTCAACAACATGATTAAAGCGATGGGCATCGAGCGCGAGCAGGTGTACATCGCGAATATCGTGAAGTGCCGGCCTCCGGGCAATCGCACACCGGAGCGCGACGAGTGCGCGACCTGTTCGCCATTTCTGATGCGCCAGATTGCGGTGATCAAGCCGAAGGTGGTGGTCGCGCTCGGAGCGGTGGCGGCGAAGACGCTGTTGGCGATGAATGCTTCGATGATGCAACTGCGCGGGCGCTTTTACGACTTCAGGCCGGCGGGAGTGCGTAGCAGCGATCCCAATTGGAACGGTTGCAAGCTGGCGGTCACCTACCATCCAGCGTTTCTACTGCGCGATCCGCGGCAGAAGAGCGAGGCGTGGAAGGACTTGCAGATGGTAATGAAGGAGCTGGGGATGAGGGCGCCAAAATCAGCCACGTAGGGACGGCCGCCCTCGGCCGTCCAGCCGGGCAAAGCCCGGCGGCCTTTCTTCCGCACGGTTACGGCTGACTTCATCATGGGGCCTGGCGGAACGCTCGTTGGCTGACCTAACTCACTCTGATTTTCGTTGTTATACTCTTCCTCCTACATGCCCCTCTTCTGCGACGTCGCTCTCGCCGTGCCGCTCGACATGGTGTTTACCTACGCCATTCCTCCCGGCATGGAGCCGGTCGTTGGCGGGCGCGTGCTGGTGCCGTTCCGACAGCAACGCATGTCGGGCATTGTGGTTGAGCTGCATGACCGTCCGCCGCAGGTCAAGACGAAAAAGGTCATCGAAGCGCTCGATCTCTCTCCGGTTCTCGATGAACATCTGCTGAAACTTGGGAAGTGGATTGCCGATTACTATCTCGCGCCGGTCGGCGAAGTCCTTCGCATCATGCTGCCGCTCTCCGCCGAGTTTAAACGCTCGATCGCGTACCGCATCACCGATCAGGGGCGGTTGGCGCTGCATCTGGCGGGGATGTCGGGGTCTCCGACGCGGTCGAAGCGGACGCCGGAACAGCAGTTGGTTGAATTTCGCGTGCTCGATTATCTGGCGGAGCGGGAGAGCGTGCGCGCAGAGAGTCTGCGCGGGGTAACGCGGGTGGCAAAGGCGCTGCTGAGCGGGATGGTGCGGAAGAAGTGGATCGCGCGCGAGGATGTGTCAGCGGCTCGGGATGCGACGCGGCTGGTGAAGGTCGCGGTGCTGCGGGGGGTAGAGGAGCGGAAACCCGTAGAGACGCGGCTTGCCGCGTCTCCGGAGACGGGGCAAGCCCCGTCTCTACAGACAGAAGGTGCATCTTCGCGGGACGGGCGAGGCGCCCGTCTCTCCACCGACGTTGCTAGAAGGCTCAACGAAAACCAGCGGGCTTTGATTGAGACGCTGGCTGCTTCTGGCGGGCGCTTGCTCGTCGAGGCTCTGCGCGGGTTGGATGTGCCGCGCACGACGCTCGGCACACTCGTGCGGCGCGGGTTGATCGAACTGATCGACGAGCCGCAAGATTTCACGACTTCGAAGCTCAAACCCCGGCAGTCTCCCTTTGAGTTCGAGTTCAGTGCGGCCCAGAAAGAAGCGCTCGCTAAGATTGGCGAGGGCGTGGGATCGCGCAAATTCGCCGGCCTGCTGCTGCACGGCATCACCGGGTCGGGAAAGACGGCGGTGTATCTGGCCTGTATGCGCGAGGTGCTGGAGCAGGGGCGATCGTCGATCCTGCTGGTCCCTGAAATCGGCCTGACTCCGGCGGTGGCGGCCGATCTGCATCAAGTGTTCGGCGAGGAAGTTGCCATTCTGCACTCGGGCCTGTCGGACGCGGAGCGGGCGGAGCAGTGGCATCGCATACGGCGCGGCGAGGCGCGGGTGGTGGCGGGAACGCGGTCGGCGGTATTCGCGCCCGTCGGCGATCTGGCGCTCATCATTGTCGACGAGGAGCAGGATTCGTCTTACAAGCAGGAAGAGACGCCGCGCTATCACGCCCGCGATGTGGCCGTGATGCGAGCGAAGATGGTGGGAGCGGTCGTCGTGCTGGGTTCGGCTACGCCATCGCTTGAGTCGTACTACAACGCCAAGAAAAACAAGTACGCGCTCGTCGAATTGCCCGACCGGGTGGAGATGCGTCCGCTGCCGGCGGTCGAGATTGTTGACATGCGGCAGGAGTTTCAGGAGACGGGACAGGAGCAGGCAATCTCGCGCAAACTTGCGGAGGAAATCCGCGAGCGGTTGGCGAAAAAAGAGCAGGTCATGGTGCTGCTCAACCGGCGCGGGTATTCGCCGGTGGTGTTGTGCCGGGCGTGCGGCAAGACGCTGCAGTGCAAGAACTGTGCGGTGTCCATGACGCACCACAAGCGCGAGCGCAAAATGGAATGCCATTATTGCGGGCATGTCGAGCACATTCCCGACAAGTGCGCTCATTGCGGCAGCGAGTATGTGTACTTTGTCGGAACGGGATCGGAAAAGCTGGAAGAGTTGCTGCACGGCATGTTTCCGCAGGCGCGAATCGGGCGGCTGGATCGCGATACGGTGCGCGGGCGGGAAGATTTCGAACATGCGCTGAACGCGTTGAATGACGGCGCGCTCGACATGCTGGTGGGCACGCAGATGATCGCGAAAGGGCACGACATCCACGGCGTGACGCTGGTCGGCGTGGTCGGAGCGGACATGGCGCTGGGGTTGCCGGATTTCCGGGCGGCGGAGAGAACGTTTCAGCTACTCACGCAAGTCGCCGGTCGCGCGGGCCGCGGGCAGTCTCCGGGGAAAGTTGTGCTCCAGACTTATTTCCAGGATCACTACGCGGTGCAGTTTGCGGCGCGGCACGACTTTGCCGGGTTCTACGAAAAGGAGCTGCAATTTCGCGCCTGGATGCATTATCCGCCGTACAGCGCGATTGCGAATGTGCTCATTCGCAGCGAGAAGTTGGATGAGGCGCTGACGTGGTCGGGCGAACTCGGGCGCTGGTTTGAGAAGACGCGGCATGAAGGCATTCGTGTGCTCGGCCCGGCTGCGGCGCCAATCACGCGGTTGAAGCGCGATTACCGCTATCACTTCATTTTGAAGTCTCCCAGCCGCGAGAAGATGAACGCGCTTCTGCGGGCGATGCTGGCGGAAGCCGCGGTGCGAAAGATTCCGCGCACGCAGGTGATCGTGGATGTGGATGCGGTGTGGTTGATGTAGGGGCGTCGTTGGTCGTTGGTCGTTCGTCGTTCGCGAGGTGGCGAAGACGCAGACGTCCTTCGCTCGGCGAAAAGCGTGCCAAGGATTATTTCCGATGCAACGAGTGGCGAACCCCGTCGCGGAAATCTGGCCAAACTTCTCGCCAGACTTCTCGGCCGGAGCTGTGCGTAAAGGGCGCAGGGGTGAAAGCCAGTACTAACATTGCAACCGCGAACACAGCGAACCACTTTCGTTGTGTGGAAATTTCCGGACGCCTCGGAATCGGCGGATGATGACTGGTTAGCCATAGCACCACTGCCCAAATCAGCCAGCCGATCCAGCAGTACTTGGCAAGCGGGACGAGCGCGACCACGACGGCCAGGGAAACCCAGCGGTGCGATTTTGGGAACACCGAAAATAGAATGTGACCGCCATCAAGTTGACCGCCGGGCAACAGGTTCAGCGCCGTCGCGAACATTCCCACCCACCCGGCGACCGCGATCGGATGCAAGGACAGCGATGCTAGGGGCACGTCGAGCCGCAGCAGGCGGGCCGCAAGATGAAAAGCGAGGGGGAATCCCGGTTCATTCTCGAGTGGCGCGCTGCCGAACATCAGCGGATGGGACAACGAAAGTCCCACCAGCACGGCCGCGCATGAGGGAATAAAGCCCGCAATCGGACCCGCAATCCCGATATCGAACAATGCAGCGCGAGTGGGAATCGGGCCCTTAATGCGGATGAAAGCTCCGAACGTCCCGATCAGGCTCGGAAATGGAATAAAGAACGGCGGCGTCGCATACACGCGATAATGCCGGGCGTATAAGTAGTGTCCCATCTCGTGTGCAAGCAGTATGAACATGAGCGTGAGTGAAAAGTAGAGCCCATGCATCAATTTTGTCGGAGCCTGCCACATCCACTCCAATGGGAACATGGGAATGTTGTCATTCGTGAACGAGAAAGCCGGTTGTTGGAGCGCGAAGTTGGCGTAGATGCGCGCACCCACCACCAGCGTGCTCAGGAAGGTGGCGGCCAAAAGCAGGATATGCAGCCACCACCGCTGACGCGGCGGGGGGATGACCCAGACGGCGGGCTGGGGTTGCTCGTCCCAGTCGAGAGTCGCCGGAAAAGGGGATGTGGGTTCGGACATAGGAACCTGAGGTGAGAGGTTAGAGGTCAGATTGCACAGGTGTGGGTTTACTTCTGCAATCTGACCTCTGACCTCTGCAATCGCGAGAGCAGCTAGTCAATCGACTGCAGTTCCTTGCCCGGCTTGAAGCGGACAGCCTTGCCCGGCGGGATGGAAACTTCGGCGCCGGTGCGCGGGTTCCGTCCGATGCCGGTCTTGCGCGGGCGCACGTTGAACACGCCGAAGCCGCGCAGTTCAATGCGGTCGCCGGTCGAGAGCGCCTTCTTCATGCTCTCGAAGACAGTTTCGACGGCGAGCTCCGCCTTGGTCTTGGTGATCCCGGTCCGGTTGACCACTTCGTTGATGATGTCGAGCTTAATCACAAGTATCCCCCGTCTCCCGAGGATTGGTGTTCCTCAAGTTATTGATGCTAAGGGAGATAGGACGGATTGTCAACCGGGGGAGCGTTAGAGAATAGGTTCTCTGACAAATTGGCGCGTCTACGCTGTGGCCAGGTTTAGTGCGGGACCCGAAATGCTACTGCTGCTGTGCGAGTCGGGCCGCTTGAATTGCTTGCTGAGAGCGAGTCCCTGCTGCTGATATGAAGAGCCAATGGATACCCCATACACTCTCTCCGGTTTGCTTGCCATCGGGTAGTAATGCAGTCTGCCGACGAGATCCTCGTCCTCAAGTAGGATCGGCACTTCGTATGCCCTGACTTCCAGCACGGCCTTCGTTCCCGGGATTTCCCCGTTTGCTCCATATCCAAAGCCGGGGTCGAAGAATCCGGCGTAGTGAACACGAAATTCCCCCATGCTAGGGTCATGCGCGACCATTTCCGCTGCATGATCGAGAGGGACGCGCACCCTCTTCTTCGAGGCTAACAGATAGAAACCACCGGTATCGAGAATAATGCGACCGTCACCGGGTCTTGGGATTGCCTCCCAGAAATCCACTGGGTCGTAGTAATCGATTTTGTCCAGTTCTATCTCTCGGTCGGACCCTTTGGCTTTATAGGCGACGATGCTTGAGCGGTTGTCGCCCTCCAGGTCTACCGTGATCTCCACGCCGTCGCCGATGTGATTCTTCGCGGGGCTGCCTTCGGCATCGTAGACAAGGCGCTGCTCCTTCGCCAACTCTCTCAGATTCCCGTTACCTAGCCTGGCTGAAGTGCCCCGCACAAAGCGTAGTTGGTTGAGTTTCATCCCAGCCCTCAGACGGATCGGAAAGGTTCTGGAAGAAACCTCTACATAGAGTTGGCCAGAGTACCCTTTCTCAACGTGGTCAAACTCATCACCGCACTCGGTGATTAACCGCGTAAATATGTCAAGGCGTCCAGTTGTGCTCTTCGGGTTGGCTACGCCCTGAATATCGTTTGGGAGCTTCAGTCGTTCGAGCAGCGGGACTATGTACACAACGCGGGGTTCCAGCAAAGGCGGTGTTGGCTGGGTGAGGTCAATGGTGGAGTGGAGCAACTCATGCACCTTTGTAAGAAGAGTGGCCGAGCGGCCACGGAGGAAGCTCGCCTCAACACGATAGGCCTCCCGGCCCAAGCGCAGATCAAGGCTTGCCGGCTGGAGTTGAGAGTCCGACACTTCTGGGCTGGCGCTTATTCGGCCAACCTGCACGAGTCGTTTGATCTCTTGCCAAGGCAGAATACCAGTGCCGCCCTCTTGATCATATATTTCGGGGAACAACGGCCGCTCCACGATACCCACTCTCAACCTCACGATTCTTACGAATTGCGGTGCCGTTCGGCAGCCGTTATTGCCTTCTTGTGTCTCTCCGTCAGCTCGGCTTTGTAGTACTCGCCATAACAGTCGAGACTGCAAAACCCACCGTCACTCTTCTTGCCGCTTCCGACGCGCTTACCCTCGGGGATCTTTTTGCAGCAGTTTGGGCAAATATTCTGGTCCCAGAGTTCAAGGAGATAGCTCCGCTCTGATTCCGCCATCGTCGCCTCGGCTCGCGCGCTCGTTCTCCAGCGCTCTTTTCGTTTCCTCAAGGGTCTCAGGTAACGGTTCTCCCGTGTGAAACAGATAACCGGCGCGGCGCAAATACAATTCCAACGTGTCTACGGCTCGCTCAAAGCCGCCTGATACTTCGATGTACACGGGCACCACGAAGACGCTAGGCAATGGTCGCGGCTCCTCCAACTGCATTTTGGCTGGTGTAATTTATTGAAACAATCGCCAGACCCGATTCGTTGGGATCACTTTATCCGCGAGAGGCTCTCCCGTCAATGTGTACACCTGTGAAAAACGTGGCACCATTGACAGAAATTGTTCCGGTCTTCAACCTCAAGCTTGTCTGAGGAATGCTGCCTACTTCTTCCCGTTCTCGCCTTCCTTGAACATGTACTTGATGGCGGGCTTGTAGATCATCAGGTTGGCGGAGCCGCTGCGGTTCAGCTTGATGCAATGTTTGTCGTACCACTCGATATAGCCGTGAACTTCCTCGCCGTCGCGCAACACGATGACCATGGGAGTCTTGGTCTGTATCTGCTTCTGATAATAAAAATTCTCGGCGTTGGTCTGCTCATTAGGTGGGGTCTTCTTGGCCGGGGCGGCGGGACGGTCACGGTCCCTGTCTCTACGTTCGGCGGGCGCGTGGTTGGGGCCGTGGTTATTGTGCGCGTGATCGGCGCGAGTGAGGGTTGGGCGGATCAGCTTGCGATTCGCAAAGCTTTCCTGATCCGCGGATTGTTCGGCTGGTATGGAGTCGAGTGCATCTTTCAAATTGCACCACCTGCGCGCTGGGCGGGCAGAAAATGCCACAACACTTAAGCCTGTGATTGTGGGTCCAGAGGTGTGAACTGAGAGCTACGGTATCACAGCGGACAGGAGATGACAATATTTTGTGCAGTGTCTTTTGTGCGGCAGCCTGACCAGCAGCGCATTCCGCCTGTAGAGACGGGGCTTGCTCCGTCTCCTTTGTGTGCGGTGGGAGACGCGGCAAGCCGCGTCTCTACAGCGGAGATCGTTGGTTTTACGAAACGCGTTCCAGCGCGGTCGCAAAGGCATCGAGCGAGAGCGAACGCAGCAGGTTGCGGCGCAGGCCGCGCTCCACTTCGCCGAGACCGTCGGCGGCGCGCTGCACCCAGGCGAAGTCGGCGGCTTCGGACATTTTTTTGAGTTCGCCCAGAATGTCCGTATTGCGAACCAGTTGCGCTGCGCCCGATTGCAGGAACACCAGGTCTTCGAGCAACGAGTAGAGGGTGCGGAGAAGGTTTTCGATTTTCTCGCGGCCTTCGGCGCCGGGACGGTAGCCCTCGGTGGTCTTGAACAGGTCACTGTGGTCGTTGTCGTTGCCGCCGAGCGCGGATTTCAGCATGATGAGGGCGTGGTTGCGAGCGGCGACGTAGCTTTCGAGATCGAAAGATAAAGCTCGTCCGATGGCGCCTTCGCTGAGGCGGGCGACCAGCGCGCGCTGCCGGGCATTCCAGTGGGGACGAAGCTGGGCGAGCCGGCTCTCGATTTCTGTCGAAGCGAGCGCGCCCAGGTTAAAGGTCATGGAGCGCGAACGAATTGTGGGCAGCAATTCGCCGGCGTTTTCGGTGAGCAGAAAAATGCTGGCGAACTCGGGCGGCTCTTCCAGAACTTTGAGCAGCGAGTTGGCGGCCTCTTTCATGAAGGCCGAACTGGTGAAGATGTAAACGCGCTCGCGAGCTTCACCGGGGCGATAGTAAATGCTCTCAATCACGTGGCGAACCTGATCGACCTTGATCATCATTTGCGGCGGATCGGGCGGGATGATGAGCACGTCGGGGTGGGTCTGCACGAAAAGGCGCGTTTCTTTCTTGTCCGTGTCGCGCAGATTCTCGCGAGCCTCGACGGCTTCGGCGAAGCGGGAGTCGAGGTCTTCGGCTTGCGCGATGCGAGTGCAGTTCGAGCAGCGTCCGCAGAAATCGGGCAAGCCGTCGCTGCCCCCGGTAATGGACTGCTCCAGGCAGTTCATCGCGCGGGCGAGCATCAGTGCCAGCGTGTACTTGCCCGATCCGTGCGCCCCGGAAAGAATGACGGCGTGCGGAAGGCGGTTGCGCGCCAGCATCTCGCGCAGGCGGTGGACGGTTTCCGGGTTGCCGGCGAAATCAGAAAAGGGCATAACAAAGCTTTTAGCCGCTAGCTACTAGCTAGAAGCCAGAAGCTAGTAGCTGGGTTTCAGACCTTCAGTTTTCTTCGCACCAACTCCATAATAACCGCATGCGTTTCGCTGGGCGTGCCGCGGGCGTTTACGATGTGCACTCGCTGCGGCTCGCGGGCCGCGATGGCCAGGTACGCGTGGCGGACGCGTCCGAAAAAAGCGCGGTTCTCCTGCTCGAAGCGGTTCTCGTCTCTTTCCAAGCCTTTTTCTGATCCGCCCCCTTTGTGTTTTCGATTGCGACGCCGGGCGCGCTCGACGCTGAAAGTTACCTCATTGTCTAGTAAGACGGTCAGGTCGGGTTGCAGGTTGCCACAGAGGATTTGGTGCATCTGCAGCACCGGCTTCGTGCCCAGTTTGCGGCCTCCGCCCTGGTACGCCTCGGTCGAATCGGTGAAGCGATCGCAGAGCACGATGCGTCCTTCGGCGAGCGCGGGCAGAATGACCTCGTGAATGTGCTGAACGCGGGAAGCGAACATGAGGGCCATTTCCGTGAGCGGAGAAAGTCCCGCGGTGGCGGAGTGCAGCAGCACTTCGCGAATTTTTTCTCCGCTGGCGGTGCCGCCCGGTTCGCGGGTGATGGTGACGGAGAGGCCGTGGGCGCGCAGGGAACGCGCCAGTTTCTCGATTTGCGTGCTCTTGCCGCTGCCATCGAGACCTTCGAAAGTAATAAATTTTCCGCGCACGGGCACGTCGGAATGATAGCAGGCGAGCAGGCGGGGAGCAGGCAATGAGCAATGAGTGCGAGTGCCGGCGCGGGCGAACCGGCGCGGCAGACTGATATATTACGTACTGTCCTATTGGCATCGCGGTGGGGCGAACTCGACAATCCGGAGGGGAAATGGGCTCACGTTGTGGGGTGAGAAACTTTTTTTGTGTAACAATTTTTCTGTTGTTATCATTTTCAGTTTTTGGGGCAAATGGACCGGCAATCGCGCTCTCGGTGGACGCATCGGAGGCACCGCGCAAGATTTTCCACGCCCAATTGCGCATTCCGGCTAAACCCGGGACGCTGACGCTCTACTATCCGAAGTGGATTCCTGGCGAGCACGGGCCGACGGGCCCGATCACGGATTTGACCGGTCTGAAGTTTACGGCCAGCGGCAAGACGCTGAAGTGGCGGCGCGATCTGCTCGACGGTTTTAAGTTTCACGTGGAAGTTCCGGCGGGTGAGAACGAAGTTACCGCGAATCTCGACTACGCTTCACCCGCGTCGTATGAAGCTAAATACAGCGCCGGCATGGCCGCGACGGAAAAATTGTACGTCGTCAACTGGAGCACGCTGCTGCTCTATCCCGCCGGGATCGGCTCCGATCAACTCACGTATAGCGCGAGCTTGCGGCTGCCCGCGGGATGGAAGTTTGGAACGTCGCTGCATGTTTCCAATCAGGTGGGCAGCGACATTCATTTCGCGCCCGTTTCGCTCACCATGCTGGTGGATGGTCCGGTTATCGCGGGCGAGTATTTGAAGGTGGTGCCACTGACGCCGCCCAACGAGAATCCTCCGGCGGAACTCGATGTTGCGGCCGACAGCGCCGCCGCGCTCGATGCTCCGGAAGAAGTCTGGGAACACTACCGGAACCTCGTGAAGCAGGCGGGAATTCTGTTTGGCGCGCAGCACTACAACGATTACCACTTCCTGCTGACCCTGAGCGATCACGTAGCGCATTTCGGACTGGAGCATCACGAATCGAACGACAGCCGGGTCGACGAGCGGTCGTTGGTGGAAGAAGACGGACGGAAACTGACCGCTGGCCTTCTGCCGCACGAGTATGTGCATTCGTGGAACGGGAAGTACCGGCGTCCGGCGGATCTGGCGACGCCCGACTACGAACAGCCGATGCAGACCGACTTGCTGTGGGTGTATGAAGGCTTGACTTCATACCTGGGAGATATGCTCGCGGCGCGCAGCGGCGAGCGCACGCCCGCGTTGGCTCGCGATGGGCTGGCGCAGATTGCGGCGGATCTGGATCATCGCTCGGGCCGGACCTGGCGCAACTTGCAGGATACGGCCGACGGCGTTCCTACCATGCAGGACGCTCTCCGCGGGTGGCAAGATTATCGCCGCCCACTCGATTATTACGACGAAGACGTGCTCACCTGGCTGTGGGCGGATGTGATCATCCGGCAGCAAAGCCAGGGCGCGAAATCCTTGGACGATTTCTGCAAACTGTTTTATGGCGGGCCCAGCGGTCCGCCCATGGTGAGGACCTATACCTTCGACGACGTCGTGAACGCGCTGAACCAGGTCGCTCCCTACGACTGGCGCCGGTTCTGGACGGAGCGGCTGTCCAACCATGGCCCGGGAGCCCCGCTCGGCGGAGTCGAAGGAAGCGGATGGAAGCTGGTGTACGACGAGAACCCTTCGGAACTGGATCGCGCCCAGGATCGCGACGGAAAGACGATCAATGCGCATTACTCGGTGGGACTGTTTGCCGGGGGCGATGGTGTGATTCGGGATACGGTCGAGGGCATGCTTGCCGCCAAAGCCGGGATCGGACCGGGGATGAAGATTGTCGCCGTGAACGGCCGCAGGTTTTCGCCCGATGCCTGGCACGACGCCATTCGAGCCGCCAAGACCAGTCCGTCGCCGATTGAGCTGATCGTCGAAAACACGGATTACTTCCGGGTTGTGAAACTGGATTATCACGGTGGCGAGAAGTATCCACACCTGGTGCGGAACGATTCGAAGCCCGATCTGCTGACGGAGATTTATCGGGCGCAATAAAGAGCGGGTTCGTGTAGAGACGGGGCTTGCCCCGTCTCCGGGAGGCGGCAAGAGGAGACGCGGCAAGCCGCGTCTCTACGGCAGATTTCTTGCCCACCCTGTTAGCCCTCCGAGATCGCCGCCACCGGCTCTTCGTCGCCGGAAATTACTTCAGGAGCGGATTGCTCCAGCATAAATCCCAAGACATCCTGCGGAATCGGCGCGCTCCACACCGGTGAGAACGACTGCCGATGTAGCGGCGAGGGGCCGTGCTCGCGCAGCGCCGCGAGGTGGTGCGGCGTGCCGTATCCCTTGTTCGACGCCAGGCCGTACATGGGAAAGATCGGGTCCCAGGCGGAGATCATGCGGTCACGTTCGACCTTCGCGAGGATGGAGGCCGCGGCGATTGAGGCGGAGAGCGCGTCGCCGTGAATGATCGCTTGTTGGGGAAGCTCGCAATCGAGTCTCACCGCATCGACCAGAAGATAGCTCGCCGCCGGCGCCAGTTGCTGAACCGCATGCAGCATGGCGAGGCGCGAAGCCTGGTAGATATTAATTTGATCGATGCGGGCGGAATCCACAACCGCCACGGCCCAGGCGATGGAATGCTGCCGAATGCGGAGCGCGAGTTCTTCGCGACGCTCGGCGGGGAGCAATTTGGAATCGCGCAGTCCGCGAATGCGGTGTGCCGGGTCGAGCATCACGGCGGCAGCTACGACCGGGCCAAACAGCGATCCGCGCCCCACTTCATCGACTCCGGCAACGTGTTCGGCGCCCGCGGCCCAAGCCCGCTTTTCAAAATTAAGAGTGCAGCGCAGCTTTTTCAGCAAGCGCAACTTCGCGGCGGAGGCAGAAACTCCGCCTGCGTTCGAAGTCTTCGACGTGGGCGCGGACTTGGACACGGAAGCTGATCAGCATCTTCGCCGAAGAAGCGGTGGGAAGCAAGAGCAGAAGTTCGAGGAATGCCGTGGAAACTAATGTGTGGAAGCGGGGCTCGGCCCCGCTTGGACGGGGCGAAGCCCCGTCCCCACACAAGAAAACCGCCGCTTATTGTTGTTGTTCGACTTCTTTCAGTCGCGCGGCCTTGCCCTTGAGTCCGCGCAGGTAATAAAGCTTGGCGCGGCGGACTTTGGCAGAACGCACCACGTCAATCTTGTCGATGACCTTCGAGTCGATGGGGAAGATGCGCTCCACGCCCTGGCCGAAACTGATTTTGCGGACGGTAAAGCTCGGTTGCGCGCCGCGCTTCCGGGAAATGACGATGCCTTCAAACGCCTGCAGGCGCTCTTTTTCGCCTTCTCTGATCTTGACCAGAACCTTGATGGTATCGCCGGGACCGAACTTCGGGATGTCGGCGCGGCGCGATTTCGCCAACAGTTTTTCGATAATCGGGTTGCGCATAACGTTTCCTTCCTAATTCTTTCCGTTAACTTTTTGTAGAGACGGGGCTTGCCCCGTCTCCGCCAGCTTAATCTCCGCCAGCAATTCCTTGTCTTCCGCCGTCAGCGCAACCCGCTCCAGTAAATCGGGACGGTTGCGCAGCGTTTTTGCCAAAGCCGTTTTGCGCCGCCAGTTGCGAATCTGGTCGTGGTTGCCGTTCACCAGCACTTCCGGCACCGCCATGCCGCGAAAATCCGCGGGCCGCGTGTAATGCGGATAGTCGAACAATCCCCCGGAAACGCACGTGGAACTCGGTCCGTCACTCAGTGTGGCGCGGACCTGCCCTGAGCGACAGTCGAAGGGGCCCCCGCCCGCGAACTCGGTGAACGATTCCTGCCGCGTCGACGCCTGGTTGCCCACCGCGCCCGGGATCAGCCGCGTCACCGCGTCCACAATTACCGCTGCGCCCAGTTCGCCGCCGCTCAGCACATAGTCGCCGATCGAAACTTCGCGATCCGCCAGGTGCTCGCTGATGCGTTCGTCCACGCCTTCGTAGCGTCCGCAGATGAGAACGATCCGGTCGAGCGCCGAAAGTTCCGCTGCCAGCGACTGGTCGAGCCTGCGTCCCTGGGCGGAAAGCAGAATCACCGACTGCTTCGCGCCCGGGCTTAGGCGCGCTTCACGCGACTCCACATCGCCGAACGACTCCAAACATTCAAAGATCGGTTCCGGCTTCAGGACCATGCCCTCGCCGCCGCCGAACGGGCGGTCATCCACGGTGCGGTGTTTGTCTTTCGTAAACGCTCGCAGATCGTGAATGCCGATTTCCACCAGGCCCATTTCCCGCGCCCGGCGCACAATTCCGTAATCCAGTGGTCCGCGAAAGAAGTCGGGAAAGATGGTGAGAATGTCGATCTTCATTTGCGGACTAAACCTTTTTCACCGCCGAGACGCAGAGTTCGCCGAGCAGAGCATTCAAGGATCAACCACCCGCGCTTTGCGAACGACGAACAGCGAACGACCAACGACCAACGACTAACGACTTCTTTCTTTCTCTTTCGGTACCGGCGCGTTCACTTCCAGCAAGCCTTCCGGCAAATTCATCCGGACTTGCTTCCGCTCCAGGTCCAGCTTCTCCAAATACGCCTCGGCGAAGGGGATCTCGTAGGGCAACTTCGCTCCCCGCGTATGTTCTTCACCCCGAACCACCAGCAGCGGCGCTTCTCCCGCCCCGAACTGCACATCCTCAATCTCGCCGATCTCGCGCTGGCCGTCGAACACGGTGCAACCGATCAGGTCGCTCAGGTACGTCCAGCCCGGTTCCAGTTCGGCGCGTTCACTGCGCGGAAGCTGAAGTTCGGCGCCCAGCAGCGGCTCGGCATCGGAAATCGTCTCGATGCCCTGAAATTTCAGCACCAGAAAACTCTTATGCGGCCAGAGATCCTCGATGGTTACTTCGCGGCGCTGACCGTCTTTCCCGAGCGCCCACAGCCGCATGCCTTGCCGGAAGCGGTCCGGAACATCGGTGTGCAATTCGACCGCTACTTCTCCGCGGCGGCCCTGCGTCTTGATGACGACCGCCAGGGTAATCCATTCGCCGCTTGCGCCCGGTGCCGCGATTCGATGCTCTCCTGTTCGCCGATCTTCTGAGCGACAATCTTCTAAGCCGGCGATTGCCTATTCGACGATCTCCAAAGCGTAGCGCTTGTCCTGCTTCGAGCCCGCCGCGTTCAGCACGTTGCGCAAGGCGCGGGCGACGCGGCCCGAGCGTCCAATGATTTTGCCCAGATCGGCCTCGGCCACTTCGAGCTCGATGACGGTTTCGTCTCCGTCTTCGTACTCGTCAACAAAAACCTCGCCCTTGGCCTCGACGATCGCCTTGGCGATGTACTCAATCATGGCGCGCGGGCTGGCGCTCGGCTCGATCATTGACTGCTCCTGAATTGGCGAGTGTCGTGTGGCGCGGGCGCCCTCGCCCGCGCACCAGCAGGACGGGTAAAAACTCGCGCTTCGTATCAGGGTATCGCTTTAGCGATACCGTAAGTTTTCGGAATTCAACGCCCCTTTAGGGGCTGCGCGCCCGCAACCTTGCTAGGCGACCGTAGCGGCCGCAGCCGGCGCGGGAGAAGCAAGCAGTTTCCTGACCCGGTCCGAACATTGGGCGCCTTTCGAAACCCAGTGCTCAATACGCTCCCGTTTCAGGTCGAAAGTGGCCGGATTGGTGCGTGGATTGTACGTGCCCACAACTTCCACCGGACGGCCATTGCGAGCGTGCTCCTTTTCAATCACCACCACTCGGTAATACGGTTGTTTGCGCGCACCAAAGCGCGCCAGTCGGATCATTAACACAGACTTCAGTATCCTTTGCCCGGAAGAGTCCGGCGAAGTAAAGACAAACCATTATTATGCCGGAGCTTAGCCCTTTTCGCAAATGGGCGTGGGGTATGGCAGAGCCTACCCACATCGTATCCCTCTGGCGGCATTGAAGTGTATGAGTGGGAAACGGTGTCGAGAGCTGGAGGATTGCTTATGGGCTCGGTGAGAAAACCCGCAGCCGCCGTCGGGGTGGTGGGAAAGTGGAAATCTCGCGCCCTTTCTTTTTGCGGGATTTCCACTTTTCCACCACCCGCTTTTCTCCCCATTCGCGCCGTACGATGCCTCCAGCATGTCGGCCCCTTACTTCAACTTGGTTCGTGAAATGCGCGACGCTTACAATCATCGCTTGCGTCTGGTGCAGTCGGCGCGACAACGCGGCATCAAGCCCACCGCGCGGCTGTTCGAAACCACCGTCCCCACCGTGCGCAAGTGGCTGCGACGTTATCAGCAGCAAGGTCCGCGCGGTTTGATCGAGCTTTCCCGCGCCCCTCATCACCAGCCCGGCAAGACTCCTGCCGACATCGAGCAACAGGTCGTCGCTCTGCGTCAGCAACTGTTCACCTTCGGAGCGCGCCGCCTTATCCGCGAGTTCGATCTTCCGCTCAGCCATCGCGCCCTGGAACGCATCTGGCGCCAGCACGGTCTGCTCAAAAAACGACAGCGCAAGTATCAACGCAAACAAGACCTCGCCCACATCAAAGCCACTTGGCGCGTCTTTCAGCAGATCTCCGCCGACACCAAGGACCTCGACGATATCCCCCGCTACTGGCCTCAGGCCCAGGCCTTCGATCTGCCGGCCGTCGAGTACACCGCCCGCGAAGTGCGCAGCGGCCTGCTGTTCTGGGCTTTCGCGCAGCGCCGTTCCGCAGCCGCCAGCTCCGTCTTCGCCGCCCGCATTCAGCAGCATCTTGATCGCTGCGGCATCTCGCTGCGCGATCTCGTCTGGCAAACCGACAACGGTTCTGAGTTCATCGGCGGCCATGATCGCAGCGGCCATCCCACGGGCTTCCCCACCGCCTTAGGCGACAGCCAGCATGTCCGCATTCCGCCCGCCGCTCACACGTTCCAAAGCGACGTAGAAACCGTTCACCGTCTCGTCGAAGATGAGTTCTTCGACCTGGAAGCGTTCTCCAGCCGCGGCGACTTCCTTGCCAAGGCCTTTACCTATCAGCTCTACTTCAACCTCGTCCGCCCCAACTCCCACAAACAAAACCTCAGCCCCTGGCAGATCGTCGAGCAGCTCCAACCTCGCTGGCCTCTCCAACTCTGCTTGCTTCCACCTGTCTTCTTGGATTATTACTTGGACCACTCCGGGGGATACGATGTCCCTAGGAGCCTGTGGTGCAAGTCTGGGTTCGTGGGTGGAAAGTTCTGGGGTATCCACAGGTTTTGTTCGTAGACTTCAGGCATGGCGATGGGCACGCGCAAGCAGCGAGAGAAGCAAGAGGGGTTGTGGATCGCGCAGCAGGAGTTGGCATCGGCTCCGGGGCATCCGTTTTATCAGCGGCTGAATGAGTTACTGGAGGCGGAGAAGTTCGACGAGTTTGTCGAGAGCCGGTGCGCGAAGTTCTATGCGGAGAGGAACGGGCGTCCGTCGCTGACGCCGGGGATTTACTTTCGGGCGCTGCTGATCGGGTATTTCGAGGGCATCGGGGCGGAGCGCGGGATCGCCTGGCGGCTGGCGGACTCGCTGGCGCTGCGGCGCTTTGTGGACATTGCGCTGGACGAGTACACGCCGGACCACTCGACGATCTCGCGCACGCGGCGGCTGATCGATCTGGACACCCATCGCGACGTATTCGCTTGGGTGTTGGGCGTGCTGGCCGACCGCGGACTCCTGCAAGGCCAGCGGATCGCGATTGATGCGACGACGCTGGAAGCGAACGCGGCGATGCGTTCGATCGTGCGGCGGGACACGGGCGAGAGTTACGAGGAGTTTCTACGCGGGCTGGCGAAGGCGTCGGGCATCGCGACGCCGACGCGCGAAGACCTGGCGCGGTTGGATCGCAAACGCAAGAAACGCACGTCGAATAAGGAGTGGAAGAGTCCAGCGGACGGAGATGCGCGGATCACGAAGATGAAGGATGGGCGCACGCATCTGGCGCACAAGGCCGAACACGCGGTGGATCTGGACACGGGCGCGGTGCTGGCGGTCACGCTGCAAGACGCCGATCAGGGCGACACGGCGACGCTCGATGAGACGCTATGCGAGGCGGGGATGGCGGTGGCGGAGCAGGTGGGGCGCGAGGCGGACTTGCGGCCCAACGAAGCGCCGAAGGTGAACGTGGCCGGCATCGAAGAGACGGTGACTGACAAGGGCTATCACAGCGGCGCAGTGGTGAAGCGGATGCAGGCGTACGGCGTGCGCAGTTACATTCCGGAGAAGAAACAGAAGGGGCGGCGGAACTGGGCGGGCAAACTGGAGGAGCAACAAGCGGTGTATGCAAACCGGCGGCGGGTGCGGGGCGAGTACGGCAAGAGTTTACTGCGGCGGCGCGGCGAGTTGGTCGAGCGCAGCTTCGCGCACTGCTATGAGACGGGCGGCATGCGGCGCACGCATCTGCGCGGGCACGAAAACATTCTGAAGCGGCAACTGATCCATGTGGGCGCGTTCAATCTGAGTCTAATTCTGCGCAAGCTGCTGGGCGCGGGCACACCGCGGGAGTGGCGAAACCGCTTCGGCAGGCTTGTTTTGCTTGTCTATTTACTTTTCACGTGTCGGATAAAGCAGAATCGGCTTTGCAGAAGTCGAATCTCCGCGTCCGTTGCCAAGTGCTTCGTGAGATCGCGTGCCCGGCTACGTCGCCCGCCTTGCAGGAAATCCGCTACTTGCACCACGGGCTGCTAGGCACCCCTAATGGGCGTGGGGTAGCCCGTGTGGCGCGGACGCCCCCGTCCGCGTGCGAACTACCCGGGATAGCGGAAGCACTCGACCGCGTGGTCGTTGACCATCCCGATGGCCTGCATGAAGGCGTAGCAGATGGTCGAGCCGACGAAGTTGAAGCCGCGTTTCTTCAGATCTTTGCTCATCGCGTCCGATTCAGGCGTGCGCGCCGGAATCGTTTTCCCCAACCGCCAGGCGTTTACTCGCGGCTTGCCTCCGACAAATTGCCAGATGTAGCGATCGAACGAGCCAAACTCCGCTTGCACTACCAGAAATGCCGTGGCGTTCTGGATCGCTGAAGCCACCTTCAAACGGTTGCGCACGATCCCTTCATCGCGCAGCAGTCGCTGTGTTTTTCGCCGGTCGTAGCGGGAGACGAGTTCCGGGTCGAAGCCATCAAAAGCCGCGCGATAATTTTCGCGCTTCCGCAAAATCGTGTCCCAACTAAGCCCGGCTTGCGCGCCTTCCAGAATCAGGAACTCGAACAACACGCGGTCGTCATGCTGCGGGACGCCCCCTTTCGCGATCGTGATACTGAATGGAGAGATCGTTCGTCGCCCACGTGCAACGAATCAGATTCGCACTGGGTGCCCCACTCATCGCGCACTTTGCGATGAGTGGGTTCCGGCGAGAATGCCGTCGATCTTGCGCAATTCCTCGGCCGCGAATTTCAGGTTCTTCAGCGCGGCCACGTTGTCATCCACCTGCGACACTTTGCTCGTCCCGACCAGCGCGCTGGTGACGCGCGGATCGCGCAGCACCCACGCCACCGCCATCTCCGCCAGCGTCTGCCCGCGCTGTCCGGCGATTTTATTCAGCGCGCGAATCTTGGCGAGCTTGTCTTCGCCGATGTCCTTCTTCTTCAGAAAGAAGTCGCGCGCGGCGCGCGAGTCGCTGGGAATTCCGTGCAGATAGCGATCCGATAGCAGTCCCTGCGCCAGCGGGCTGAAGACGATCGCTCCCACGCCTTCTTTCTCCAGCACGCCGAACAATCCCTGCTCAGGATCGCGCACGAACATCGAATACTTCGGCTGATGAATCAGGCAGGGCGTTCCGAGAGCGCGCAAAATCTTTATCGCTTCTGACGTTTGCTCAGCGTTGTAGGCGGAAATGCCCGCGTAGAGCGCGCGTCCCGAGCGTACCGCCGTGTCGAGCGCGCCGAGCGATTCTTCCATCGGCGTGTCGGGATCGGGCCGGTGATGGTAGAAAATGTCGACATATGCAAGCCCCATGCGCTTCAGGCTCTGATCCAGGCTCGCCAGCAAATTCTTGCGCGAGCCAAGATTGCCGTAGGGCCCGGGCCACATATCCCAGCCCGCTTTGGTCGAGATGATCAACTCGTCGCGGTAGAGAAGAAAATCCTTTTTCAGGACCTGCCCGAAAGTTTCTTCCGCCGATCCATACGGAGGGCCGTAATTATTGGCGAGATCGAAATGCGTGATGCCGAGATCGAATGCCCGGCGCAGCATGGCGCGAGAATTTTCGAAGTTGTCCACCCCTCCGAAGTTGTGCCACAGTCCGAGCGCGATGGCGGGAAGTTTGATGCCGCTGCGCCCCGAGCGGCGATATTGCATGGCGTCGTAACGTTTGTCATCCGCGACGTACACGATGGCTCTCCTCAAAAAAAGAATGGGAATCATTCTACGAGGTCAGTCGTATTTTTCGTAACGGATCGAAGTTCGATCCCAACCGAGACTCTTCAGCAACTCGCGGTTCGCCTTCACCATCTTGTCGAGGCCGCAGATGTAGGCGTGCATGTCGGTGCGGGTTCCCACGATTTCGGGCAGATGTTCCTGCACATACCCGCGCAAGCCTTTCCACTCGACTTCAGCGCCGCTCAACGTGGGCAGAAAATGGAAGTTGGCGTGCCTGGCGGCAAGATGCTCAAACTCCTCGCGATAGTAAATATCCTGCTCGCGGCGTGCGCCGAAGAGCAGCCAGAACTGGTGTCCCTGATAACGGTCGCCTTCCGCCAGCAGCCAGTGCAGCATGGAGCGGAAGGGCGCGATCCCGGTTCCAGTGGCGATGAACACGGTGTCACGGAGGGGCGGGCGCAGAGTGAAATCGCCAAACGGCCCCTGAAACGCGATCCTCGCGCCTTCGTTGAGAGTGCAGAGATAGTTCGACATGAATCCATCCTGCACGCGATTCAGGCAGAAAGCGAAGTGCCCGTTCTCGGACGGCGGCGACGCGATAGAATACGGGCGCGTAATCTCCTCGCCATCGGGAGTGTTAGCCTTCACCGAGAGCCATTGTCCGGGAACGAAGCCGAAGCGGGGAACGCCGTTCACTTCGAGTTCGAGGTGCTTGGTAAACTCGGAGAGCGAGACGGAGCGAAGCAGTCGGGCGTCGAAAGTCTTGAACTGAGCCATCATTTATGTAGATGATTGTCGCCAGCCGCCGGACGCTTCGATTCGCCTGCACGCGCTGCGTTCGCCTTTGCCCTAAGGGCAAACCGCTTCCCCATCGACAGAATGACCATGGTATAATGACTATGTACATAAAAGGTTCGACATGAAAACGATGGCGGCGGGTTCCTTTAAGGTGCATTGCCTTGCGGTGATGGACGAAGTACAGGCGAAGCGAGAGTCGGTTGTCATCACCAAGCACGGCAAACCGGTGGCAAAGCTTGTTCCTGCCGACAAGGGTGCGGACGACATCTACGGGTTTCTTGCGGGTAAAGGCGAGGTTACCGGCGACGTCGTCTCGCCGGCGATTTCCCGCGCGGAATGGGGCGAGCTGAAGTGATTCTCGTGGATACGCATGTGGTTGTCTGGCTGGCATTCGATCAGGCTCGGCTGTCGACAAAGGCGCGGGCGGCCATCGACGATGCGCGCCAGAATGGAGATGGTCTCGCCATTTGCGACATCACGCTCCTGGAGTTGGCTGCACTTTTCCGGAAGGGTCGCATCCGTCTTGAAATCAGTCTCGAATCCTTTCTCGATGAAGTCGAGGCCCGGTTCGTCGTGTTCCCGATCAGCGGCCGAGCGTGTGCACGCGCCCTCGTACTTCCAGCGGCGTATCCGAAGGATCCGGCAGATCGTATTATTGGGGCCACCGCACTGGTCGAGGGTCTGTCTCTGCTCACTGCGGACCGCAAGATCCGCCAGGCGCACGCGGTTCGGACAATCTGGTGACTTTTACTCCACCGTCACCGACTTCGCCAGATTTCGCGGCTGATCTACATCGCAGCCGCGGCGAACCGCAATGTGATAGGCCAGCAGTTGCAGCGGGACGATCTCCAGAATTGCCGACAGTTCATCGGGCGCGGGCGGAACGAAGAGCACGTGATCGGCCTCTTCGGTGATTTCCTTGTCGCCTGTGGTGGCGAGCGCGATGACTATGCCGGAACGAGCCTTTACTTCTTTCAGGTTCGACATGGTCTTCTCGTAACGGACCATCGACTGCGGGCTCGTCACGTCGCGCGTGGCGATGATGACCACCGGCAGATTCTCGTCAATCAGCGCATTGGGGCCGTGCTTCATCTCGCCCGCCGGATAACCTTCGGCGTGGATGTAGGAAATTTCCTTGAGCTTGAGCGCGCCTTCGAGCGCGATGGGATAGTGAATGCCGCGTCCGAGGAAAAGGAAGTCCTGCGCGCGGACATACGTTTTCGCCGTCTCGCAAGCTCTCGTGGAGAATCTGGCCGACCTCTTTTCGCCAGCTCGTCGCAAGCCTCATCGTGGGTGAGAATCTGTTCCAGCTTGCCGGGGATGCGGGTGAGTTCTTGCACGGCGGCCTTGGCCTGTTCAGGTGTCATGGCGCCGCGCACCTGCGCCAGATACAAGGCGAATAAATAAAGAGCGGTAAGTTGTCCGCTGAAAGCCTTGGTCGAAGCCACGCCGATTTCGGGGCCGGCGTGGGTGTAGACGGTGCCCACGGCTTCGCGCGTGATCATGGAGCCGACCACGTTGCAGATGGCCAGCGTCTTCGAGCCTTTGGCCTTGGCTTCGCGCTGGGCCGCGATGGTGTCGGCGGTTTCGCCGGATTGCGAAATCAGCAGCGTCATCGTGTCCGGCCCGAGGATCGGGTCGCGATAGCGCCATTCGCTGGCGTAATCGACTTCGACCGGAACACGCGCCAGGTTCTCGATCATGAACTTGCCGGCCAGTCCGGCGTGCCAACTGGTGCCGCAGGCGGCGATATTGATTTTCTTCAGCGCCTTGAACTCCGCTTCGCCGACCTGCATCTCGTTGAGGAAGATGGCGCCGGTATCCTGCGAGACGCGGCCGAGCGTGGTGTCGCGGACGGTGCGCGGCTGCTCATAGATTTCCTTGAGCATGAAGTGCTTGAAGCCGCCCTTCTCCGCCATGATCGGATCCCAGGTGATGCGCTGCGCCTTCCGCTCCAGTGGCTTGCCGTCGAAATCGGTGACCCGCACGCCGCCTGCGGTGACCACGGCAAGGTCGCCATCGCCCAGGAAAAAAAGATCGCGCGTGTGATCGAGGAGTGCGGGCACGTCGGAGGCGACAAAGTATTCGTCCTTGCCGAGACCAATGACGACGGGCGGTCCATTGCGCGCGGCGACGATCTTGTTTGGTTCGTTGGCCGCGATCACCACCAGCGCGAACACGCCGGTCAGTTCCTTCACCGCTTGGCGCACCGCTTCTTCCAGCAACGAAGCCGGCCGCTGGCCGTTTCCCGCTTGCAGGTAGTGCTTCTCCACCAGGTGCGCGATGATTTCCGTGTCCGTTTCGGTGGTGAACTTGTGGCCTTCGGCGGTCAACTTCTTCTTGAGCGAGAGATAATTCTCGACAATGCCGTTGTGCACCACCACGATTCTGCCGGTGCAATCGCGATGCGGATGGGCATTTTCTTCGGTGGGGCGGCCATGCGTAGCCCAACGGGTGTGTCCGATGCCGTAGGTGCCGTCGAGCGGCTTGAGGCGGATGACTTCTTCCAGATTACGCAGCTTGCCCTCCGCGCGGCGGATCTGCAGGCCTTCGCTGTTTCCGGCTACCGCGATTCCGGCGGAGTCGTAGCCGCGATACTCCAGCTTTCTCAGACCCTCAATGATGACGGGGACGACTGCCTTCTTACCCACATATCCAACGATTCCGCACATTGCCCAATTGGCTCCTTAACGAATGGTTCGGTGGGGGACCCGGTGATGTTAGGGCAACATTGCGCGTCCAGCACAACCGGAAAATTACTCTTCGAGGGAGAAACGAAACTCTTCAATGACCGGGTTCGTTAGAACTTCGCGCGCGATCCGCTCTACTTCCGCTTGCGCCTCATCCTTTGAGATGCCGCCGTTGAGCGTAATTTCGAAATACTTTCCTTGCCGTACATCGTGCAAACTCTTGTAGCCGATTTTCGTAAGGGCGCCGTGGATGGTTTTACCCTGCGGGTCCAGAACGCTCTTCTTCAATGACACGTAAACGTAGGCTTTCATCAACTCATCGATTATACGTCAGGTGGCAGCGAACCGGACCGTGGTTTTGGTTATAGGGGGTATGTGTTCGGGCCCCTCACTTTGGTGAGGCCGGATCTGTAACTTGTTTAAAAGATGACAGTTGTCTATCCAACTCCGCGATCGCCTGCTCCAACATCTGGCGCTGCCGAGGGTTGGCGGCTGCCTGTAGTTGTTGAGTGAGGCGTTTGCGGGAGAGAAGTAGGTCCTCGCGTTTCCGGTTGCGTTGCTGCTCCTCGGGCGAGAGCGGTGTGCGGACGGTTTGCCGCTCCTCTGACAATTCCTCTTGTTGTTGTTCTACGGACTTGCTCTCCCAGCCGCGTGCCATATCAGAGATCTTACCCGGTGACGAGGGTTGCTGGCTGCTTGCAGTTGCCGCGTGAGGCGCCCGCGGGAAAGGACCAGCCCTCGCGTTCCCGGTTGCATTGTTGCTCGTCGGGTGGGATCGGTGCACGGGCAGTTTTGATGATTAGGCACTTGGCACAGAATGGACTGCGCATGCCGTGACAGGCTCCCGGTGGGTTATACAGGCCGCACCAAGCGGGTCGGTCCCCGCGGGCGTCTCTTCGGTTTTCGTAAAAAGAAATTCGCTGCCCATCCAATAAAAGAGGAGGCATATACCATCGCTGCTCGGGCCGGGAATCTTGCGCCCGATTTCCGTTAGGAGCCGCCAAACTATCTGTTTGGGGCAGGGGGGGTATGGATCGGGATAAGTTGCGACGTCGGTTGGGCCGTCTCATGCGGGCACTGCGTCTAGAACAGCGGCTAACTCTCGAAGAATTTCATCAACTGCTCCAGCTCTCAGAAGCAATCCTTGATTACGGGCGAATGATCCAGGAATACTGCGGCTGCGCCGCGCCATACGCGATCGTCGAGGTCCCAGAGTTGGCACGCCGCTTCAGAGAGACGACGGGAGCCATCGAGGACGCGCTCGCACTACTAGGGAACATGGGTCGTGCTGAGCCTTCCCAACTGCGCGGATGTTGGAAATTGCGTCTGGCCGACACTCCTCGCGGCGAGGAGGATGATAAAGAAGATGTAGGGGCCGCTTAACGTCACTGGGCTTTCATCGGTAATGCCGCTCATAGTCGCCCGTCGCGCAATCGAGGAGAGGAAAGTCAGGCGGCAGCGACAAAATTATTCCTCCAAGTGCCGAGTGCGCCTCATTCTAGCTTTCTGTGTCAAGCGCGTAATCGTCACAGTTTTTCGCTGCGCTGACAATTCCTCTTGTTGTTGTTCTACGGACTTGCGCTCCCAGCCGCGTGCCATATCAGAGACCTTACCTTAGAAGGTGGGCAAGCCCCGTTTCCAGGTTTCTAACAATGTCAGCGGTGTCAGGCACTCTTGGAGCGCACTAACCCGTGCACTCCAGATGAAAATCTGCCGAGTCGAAAGAGTGTTTCCGCCGCTCGCTCATACTGATCCACTAAGGGCGGAAGCGATCGGCTTTCGAGGTCAGGCAATAGGATTTCGGTCAGCAGCTGGAGGCAAGCCCCGATGGTTTGCAATCGAAGCCGAAAAGCATTCTCAGAAAGCTGAACGCCGGACGCTGCGATCTCTGGGTCGGAGCTCCGTTGCGCGGCTTGACCAATCTTTGCCAGCGCCGCCACGGCCCTTCCCGCTTCCCAGGCGTAGATGAGTGCTGCCCACGCACGCTGCCGCTTAATCTCGCGGAACTTCTTGGGCGATAAATTATTGCGCAGAAACGCTTCCTCGGCTGAGTCGATCAGGTTTCTGAAGGCCTCAATGTCGAGAGACCGGAACGCCTGGACAGCTTTTTCCAAATCAACCCGCCGCGTGCGGCTGCGGATGGCAACATACACCAGGATCCCCAGCGCGAAGAACGCGACGGCGACAAGAATCCAAGCGGCAATCATTGCTTGAGAAATTGTTGAAGCTCCTTGTTCCATGTCTCCACCTCATCACGGGGAACAACCGTGAGGGACGCAGGGTCAACTTCGGGCGCCAGCAAATACCCGATCCAGATCAAAACACACACCAGGTAGGTGCCCGTGGTCAGCAAATTCAAATATACCGCCGCTACAGCACTGGCGAATTCCGCGCGAAGAGCAAACATAGCAAGATCGACGCTGGTCAGGACCCCAAGACCCAGCGCGATCCCGAATGCAGGGCCACGCCAGGACAGGCCCAAGAAGCGGGAAAAGAGCAACAAGGCAAGGAGCGAGCCGGATTGAACCATAGCCGCTCCCCGGTTGACGACGAGCATACCGGCGACGAACCCGAATCGACTGTCGCCGGGCGCATAGACAGCGAGCAGAACACCCACTACAAGCAGCAACCCTGTTACACATTGCAGCGATCGCCGCGCTGCCACCTTCAGAAACTGGGATTCACGAAACAAATCTTTAGAAACCTCGTCAATCACCCCGAAACGCAGAGCGATGCTAATCATCAGCGTGGCGCAATAAGCATACGCATACGGCTTGCTCGTCACGCCTAGGACGGAATACAACGCGAACGCCGGAATGAACTTAGCAATTTCGTAAAGCACATAGGCGAAAAAGACCGGAAATTCCCGGTACAAGCGGCGCTTGTATAGAATGACCGCCAGTACCCCGAGAAGCACATGCGGCGAGATGAACAGGAAGAGCGACAGCGCCTTGTACCAATTCAGGGGAAACATTCCAGAGCACTATAACCCTGACGCTGCTCCTTATTCAACTGAGAAACCCGCCTTCAACTGAAAAACCCGCCGCGATCTTTATCCTAGGTTTGGCTACCGCAAAGCGGAAACCAGGGACCCACCCGTCGGTTGCGGAAAGGGAAGGCCATCGGCCATACTCGGAAGCGCCACGGTTGTCAGGAACAAAGCTATTGCAGCCAAAGCCAGCATGAGTCGTTTCACGGTAGTTCTCCTTTGCGAAAGAATTCGCACCGTGATACATTGCAGGCGGCAGAGGGGTTTTCTGTATTTAATTAAGCTCCGATGTCTTTTCGGAAATCGTAAATTCGATGAGACTGAAATCCGCTCGCGAGGACTTTGAAGCGAATACCCTCGGCGCTGTCCCTGGGTTGTTGGGCAGACTTTCCTACGTTGGTGGATTGCATGACGGCAAGGGAACGGGCAATGGAAGGTATGAGCACTGGGGTTTGACGAGGGTGTATGGCGACGATGCCGCACAAAGCGCTATCCGTGCGTCTCATCGGGTGCTGCTCTCCGAGGTCTTGAAGAAACCTTTGGCTGTGCTGCTCAACGACGTGCCAGCGTCATGCGCGAACGAACGTCTGACAGAAAAGGAGTTCCTGGCTTCGCTGACGCAATCTCTCCCTAAGCCCCTCTCCCCAGCTGCCCTGGCGCATCTGAGGTCAGTGCTGAGCGCACTTTCGGCGTTGCTTGAAAGTCGGAATAATGCCAGTCTCCGAGGCGCATCGCAACCCCGACAACCTGCCCAAGAATCTCGGCCTCCTGCGGGTATCTAAGAACTCGCACCGCAACGGGAGACAGCGGATGAGGTTGCAAGATGATGGAGTCGCGCTTGGTCGAGCACCAGCAACAGGTAAATCCGTCGCGCATTTCCACAAAGTAAATAGGGCGCTCGAACTCCGAACGCCATGTTCCTTCCCCCACCTTGTTCTTGGCTTCGTCCACTTGCACGAAACTGCCCGGCGGAAGAATGGGATACATCGTGAAATCTTCCGATCCAATATACCCATATGTGTATCGGTCATCCGCAAACAGCTCCAGGTAAGCCATGGGCACAGCACCCCATTGCTCGATGGCGCGTCTCAAGTCCGTCGTTTTCTGGAGCGAGAATCCTGGATCGAGCCTCGTCGGCATCCGCACTTGTCTGACGTTGCTCGAAGCTTCGGACACGTGAGACTTCTGCGGACTCCCAAAGCGCATGTCCGCTGAGATGCTATCGAGTTCGAGGCCATAGAAGGATAGCAACTCCCGATATTCCCGCCGATATATAGCGGCAAACGAATAGAGCCGAAAAATACTCGGAATTATGCCTTTGGTTTCGATGTCGGACAAGCGGCTGGGCGGAATGGCGAATTCCTCGCTTTCAAATCTCTGCGCGATCTGATTACTGGCCAGTTCCACGTCCCTCATACGATATCCGAGGGTTTCTCTCAGCGCCCGCAGCCTCTGCCCACCATTAAGTTGCACAACCGCCGACCTCCACGCCCACATTCTACCACCGCTTCAGATGGCGCAATGAACAGAGCTTCCAACTGGATTTCCGGATTTTGAAACAGAAAAGAGCGTGCGGTTGCAGTGCAGTTCCTTCATAATGGATCCAGACAAACACCACCGGTCGCACCAAGCGGCCAGGTCCCCGTAAGCGTCTGTTCGGTTTTCGTAACGAAAATTCCCTGTCAGTCTAGTAGAACAGGAGGCATTTACCATTTCCGCTGTGTCCATGAGATAGAAATGAATCTCAGTGATCCCATACCGATGGAAGCTCCCGGAAACGAGGCTGCCAGCACCACGAGACAGCATCAGCCTCCGGCGAACAGCGGGGTCTCGACGAAAAGTCGCGTGAATCTCCGAGATCCCTGCCCCGTGCCATTTGGGGAATGCTGCCTTAGAGTTTTCCAGATCTTGACTAGGAAACAACTTGCCTGTGACATGGAGACTGAGTAAGAATATCGTTACCGGGAAGGCACAAATCCGGGAAAACCAGTGCCGCAGACCTGAGGGGGCTCCCCGACCGGGGAGGATGAGATCGGTTCCCAAGTAAAGGAACCGACACCTGCGGACACCGCAATGTTGAACTGTAGTTTCGCAGCTTGGCAAGCTGCGATGACCCCCAGTTCCTGCTCAAAACTAGCTGCCTGATCTATTGCACTCGGCAGGTGCAGGAGGTGTGTCTATGTCAGTAAGCGGAGCCGCACTCGAGAAAAACCCCTCGCTTGACAGCAGCCGGTATCGGTTGCTACTCGAGGTCACGGACCGGGTCCCGCTCACCCAGAGCTTGCCCGACGCTCTCAAAGAACTCGCTCCGCCGGTGCTGGCCCTGACGGGAGGCGAACTGCTGAATCTTTCCCTCCACGACCCGCGCCGGGATTGCATGTTGACTCAGTATTGGAAGAAGAACCAGGAGAGTGGAGAGTTCGACGCTGTCCCCGTGGACGAAGCGGCGAGTGGGTGGGCATGGAAACATCAGGAAAAGATCGCAATTCCCGATATCGAGCGCGAGCAGCGTTTTCCCGACATCGTGCCCGTGTTGCTTAATCACGGCGTCCGATCCTACACCGTCCTTCCTGTAAGCACGCCTTCCAGCCGTTTTGGGGCCCTTGGCCTGGGCAAGAGCGCGCCCGAGGCCCTCAAGAGCGAGGATGTGGAGCTTCTCTCTCGCGTCGCGCTCATGGCAGCGCTGGCGCTGGAAAAGGAGAAAGCTTCCCGCGCCTTGGAGGAACAGCAGAGCCTGGTCGCCATCAGCCGCAAACTCAGTTCCAGCCTGGAGTTGGAAAAACTCTTGCCGGTCATTCTTTTGAGCGTTCGGGGCATCGCGCGCTACGACCGGGCGGTTCTGTCGCTGCTCGACGAGGATGGCAAGAATGTGTACCGGTATGGAGATGCTCAGGAATGGGAGCCTTTCGTCAACCACGGAACCACGATTCCGGTCGAGCAATCACTCTCGGCACGGGCGATCCAGACGCGAAGCGTTGCATTCCTCACCGCAGCCGATTTGCGCGGCATGAAAGGACCCTTGGCGAAAGCCATGTACGAAGGTGGGGTTCGGTCGGTTTGCAGTGTGCCGCTGGTCGCGGGCAATCAGATCTGGGGAGCGCTGAATCCGAGTAGCATGATCGAGCACGCTTTCGGACCGTCGGAGGTTGAATACCTGCAGCAAGTGGCCAACCAGATCGCCATTGCGCTCCACAATGCGCACGCTTACGGCGAGATCGCAGAACTCAAGGAACGCCTTGCCCAGGAAAAGCGTTATTTGGAGTACGAAATCCAGAGCGCGAACCGGACTGACGATATCGTCGGCGCCAGCCCGATCTTGAAACGTGTGCTGGACTATGCTGCCATCGTTGCCGACACCGATTCCACCGTCCTCATCACCGGCGAAACCGGGACCGGCAAGGAACGCATTGCCCGTTTGATTCACGGCATGAGCCGGCGCAAGGACCGCAACTTCATCAAGGTGAACTGCGCCGCTATTCCCACGGGACTGCTGGAAAGCGAGCTGTTCGGCCACGAAAAGGGAGCGTTTACCGGAGCGGTAAGCCAGAAGCTCGGCCGGCTTGAATTGGCGGATAAGGGCACTTTGATGCTCGATGAGATTGGAGAAATTCCTCTGGAGTTGCAGCCCAAGTTGCTGCGCGTTCTGCAGGACCAGGACTTCGAGCGCCTGGGAGGAACGAAGACGATCCGGGTGGATGTGCGGCTGATCGCCGCCACCAATCGCGATCTGGTCCGCGCGGTCGAAGAAAAGGAATTCCGCGGAGACTTGTTCTATCGCTTGCACGTCTTTCCCCTGCATCTGCCGGCGCTGCGCGAACGGTGCGAGGACATCCCCATGCTGGTTCGCCATTTCGTCGAAAAATGCGCGGCCCGGCTGCACAAGCAGATCACCGTTATTCCCGATGAGGCCGTCGAGGCCATGATGCACTGGCAATGGCCGGGAAACATCCGCGAGCTGGAGAATTTTATCGAGCGTTCGGTAATCCTGTCGGAAGGCAACCGGTTGAACCCGCCGCTCGGCGAGTTGCGCGAGGAAATCTCACGACAGCCGTCCAATTCCGACGGTACGCTGCGCGATAGGGAACGCGAACACATCATCGAAATTCTCCGTCAGACCCGGGGCGCCCTGTCGGGTCCCTCAGGCGCGGCGGCCCGGCTGGGACTCAAGCGCACCACTTTGCAGTACAAGATGCAGAGGCTGGGAATCTCGCGCACGGATTATCTGCAATAGGAATTGCCGGACTAAGAATCCCTGGCAGCTTGCGGAAAAACTCACGAATGCGTGGGTGACCGTGGAAGAGTGGCCCTTCAGGGCCGCGTAAGCCTTGCGAAATCGGTGCGGGCTTTAGCCCCGGTGGTTGTTCTTCCCCGGCAGATTGTGTTTTTCCGCAGCCTCCTAGACTTTAACCATCACGGGATCGTGATTATCGGGAGTTGAGACTACGAGAGTGACCTTCTGCCGAACTATCGGCATCCGGGCAGTGCTACGGCATCTCCGTTGGCGCGCGGCTCGTTCAATCCCTTCTAAGCTGTGAACTTACAGCGACTTAGCGTATGTCGAGGATGTGGCAGTTGGGGTGCACTGTTGTCCACGTGGCGCATTCCCGTTTTCCCGCCGGACGATCAAGCCAGCCAAGTTTCATCGACCAGCAGGAGTTTGCTGTGGGTGTGCCCCGGCGCTTCGCGATTCCAAAAAACTGTCTAAGCTGCGCCCTGAGGCGGACCGGTGACTTCTGCAATTTGCCTCAGCCGCTCATGACTGAGTTCAACGCGATGGGGCACCTGACCCTGTACCCCGCCAATGCCACTTTGCTGACGGAAGGTCAAATCCCGCGCGGCGTCTACATCGCCTGTTCCGGCCGCTCCAAGCTCTCGGTCGAGGCCCGTGATGGCAAGACGATCATCCTGAAAATTGCCGGAGACCGCCAGGTGCTGGGGCTCAGCGCGGTCGTCTCCGGAGGGCCCTCCCTGATTTCGGTTACCACCATCGAGCTTTGCCAGATCAAGTTCGTTGAACGCGACAGCTTCCTGCGTCTGATCGAACACGACAGCCACGCTGCGCTGGCCTGCGCCACCATGCTCGCCCGCGAGGTCACCACCTCGTTCGACGATGTGTACGACCTGCTGCTTGCCCGCAGTTCGACGGAGAAGCTCGCACGCCTGCTCCTTTCCTGGGTCTCGGACGAGCCCCGCAACCGGGAACTCCGAGTATCCACGGAATTCACGCACGAAGAAATTGCGCAAATGATCGGATCTTCGCGAGAAACGGTAACCCGCTTGTTGAGTGATATGAAAAGGAAAGAGTTGATTCGGCTTGAGGGCGCAACGCTGGTGATTCCCAACCGCATCGCCTTGCAAGCCATTGCGTCTTGAGAGATCCCTCCCCGGGCGGGCGAAGCAGTCTCGTGCCCGCCCATTTTTTAGTTCCCAGTTCCCAGTTCTCAGTAAACCGGTCCCAGCGCTTTTCACTGAGAACTGAGAACCGAGAACCGGGAACTGCCTTTACAGGTTGAACAGTTCCCGCAGGCGGCGGGTCTGGGCGCGGCTCACCGGAATCTCCGTCTGTTTTTTGTCGTCCATGCGCAACTGGTAGGAGCTCTTGAACCAGGGCACGACTTCGCGGATGTGATTGATGTTGACCAGAAACGACCGGTGCGCCCGCCAGAAGAAATTGGGATCGAGATTCTCGAAAAGTTCTTCCAGCGTCCGGCAGTTCGACTGGCCTTCCATGCCCGCGTGGCCGCTGGTGGCCACCGTGATCACGCCATCTTCGATGGTCGCATAGCAGATATCCTTCGGATCGGCCAGGAATAACCTGCCTGCCGCCTTGATGAGAATCTTCGCCGTCTGCGGCTTCTGCGATTCCAGCATCCGCACCAGCGTTTCGAATTTTTCCTCCGGCCCGGCGCCCGCCTCGATCTTTGTCCGCGCTCTCTCGATGGACTGGGCCACTCGCTTCTTATCGAATGGCTTCAGAATGTAGTCGACCGCGTTCACCTCGAACGCTTTCACCGCGTATTGATCGAAGGCGGTCGCGAAGACAATCTTGGGGAGGGGAACCTTGCGATCGAGCAGCTTCTTGATTACGCCGAAACCGTCCAAGCCCGGCATCTGGACGTCGAGAAACACGATGTCCGGATTGTGCTCGCGGATCAGGCTGATCGCCTCCAGGCCGTTCTTGCCCTGCGCGACTACGTTCACGTCGCCAGTATTCTTGAGCAGGTAAGCGAGCTCGTCGCGCGCCAGTTGTTCGTCGTCAACGATCACCGCGGAGAGGGGCACAGGATTTCGAGCCGAGCTGGTGAAGCCGGTATTTACGGCGGCGATCGCCATATCCTTAACGATGAGTATAGCCACCGCGGTGGGTAGGCCGCCAGTCGCGACTCCTTTACAAAGAATTTTCTATTGCCGGCGCCATGCCCATTAGACCTTGGCGAAGAGTCGATCGCTCGCTTCACTCACGCCTGAATGCGCGACTGCCTCACAACGATGGTCGCAAGTTGAAGAAAGGGGGAAGGCTGCTCACCTAGCCATCCCCCAACTCGCGAGTCTTAGAAGCGTTCGTAGACAACCTTCACTGTCTTGCTAGCGTGGAGAGGGATGTTATCAAAGAAATACATCAGACGACCCACCAAGGTGGTGGCATCGGTGACAGCGGGATTGGTCGGGGTAGCGACCTCACCGGCGTAAACAATGCACCCTTGGTCGACATCGGTAGCGTAATCAGCAATGGTATAAACGGTGGTGATCGCCGTGGCCCCCCCGTTCGCCACGTTGCTGAGGCGCAGCCCATGTCCTATCGGGCCGTCAAACGCGGCGATCGTGTCAACCCACTCCCACACAGAATCTGTTGTGCTGGCAAAGGCTGCGTTCGCGACGGTGTTGTTGTCAACGTCTCCCTCAAAGGCGCGCTGGAGCCTCACGGGTGGGCAACCCGAGGCCGTGCAGTCGCCCGTAGCCAGCCTTTTGATTGTCATCGTGACGGTGACGGTCCTTAGCAACGTGTTCACCGCAAAACTCTGCGTGAGCTTGTAGTTGCCGCTCAAGCTATTGCGGACGATGGTGAGGGGCAGTGTGTTCGCCCCGTTAGGTTGAGTGACCGTGGCAGGACCAAACCCGGACTCCACTGAAACGTCTCCGGGGTCCTGGCCCTGCGGCACATTCGGAAACGTGGGCAGGTTCCCGCTGCAGATTGCATACCCATCCCGGTAGAGGGTCGATGGCCCTATTTGCTGGTACCCGGACGGGGACTCGAAACCGACGATGTTGCCTTCGTTGGAAATGCAGACGTTCATCAGGGTAGCGCCGGAACCGAAATTCAGTGCCGTATCGCAGGAATTGGATGCCATCGCGACTGGTCCGCACAGCCCAAGTACCACGAGTAGAGCCACCCGCAGCGTAACCTTCGAGATAATTTTCTTAGCCATTTTCAGCCTCCTGGATTTGAACTACTTGAGCGCCGCGGCAGAGATCGCGAACCTTGATGCTTACTTGCCGTCTTCCGTCCCCACGATCCAAACTCGGCCTCTATCTAGTAACGCGAAGAAACCAAAGAAAAAGGTCCACATTTCTTTTGATATAGGTCGCGGGCGGTTGTGGTTTCCCGCCCAAAGAATCTGCATGTGTCACAAAACACAGGCGTAAACTCCGTTGGCTTTGCATTCGACTGGGTATATACTTCAACCCCATAGAGATCGCGATTCTTGGGGTGAATTGGAAGTGTTCGCGAGCTCATATCGGATCTTCCCTCGCTTTTATCTTTTCTTCTGGATTTCTAAGTTCGAGTGATCGCGACAGCGGTGTCCGTTCACGCCCCGGTGGTTCCGGTCATTGCGTTCGAGGTTCTTATGGATACGCCAACGGATGTAGCCACCCCCCTGGGTGAACTCGATGTCGGCAATGACAAGGCAGTGGCCGAGTTGGTAGTGCTGCTCTACTCGGAGCTGCGGAATTTGGCGTCTCGTTACTTGCGGCGGGAGCGCAGCGATCACACCTTGCAAACGACCGCCCTGGTGCACGAGGCGTATCTTCGCCTGGCCGATCAGAGAGAAGTTCGTTGGAAAAACAGGGAGCAGTTCCTGGGCGTCGCCGCACAATTGATGCGCCGGATACTGGTTGACTACAGCCGTGGCCATGACGCCAAAAAGCGCGGCCAGGGCTTTGAGAGAGTTTTCCTGGAAGAAGCGGCAGGCGTTTCCAAGGGGAAGGCGGCGGATGTCATTGCCTTGGATGAAGCTCTCACCCGACTGGCCGTATTCGATCCGCAGCAAGCCCGGCTAGTAGAGATGCGTTTTTTCGGCGGTTTAAGTATTGAGGAGGCTGCCGGAGTCCTGGGAGTTTCCCGCACGACGGTTAAGCGCAATTGGAACCTGGGCAAGGCATGGCTGGCGCGTGAGCTACGCAGAGGCGACCAGAAAGATGCCTGAAAAATGGGACCAGGTAAAAGAGCTGTTCGCGTTGGCCCTGGAGCGAGACCCCGAGGAGCGAAGTAGTTTTTTGCGTCAAGCCTGCGCGGGCGATGACTCCCTGCGCACCGAAATAGAATCGCTGCTGTCGAGCTTCGACGGCGCCGCCACTTTTCTGGAGGATTGTCCCGCCGCCGATCTGCTGTCCGCGCAGTCGCGTGCGATGACGGGAAGAAGGATTGGGGCGTACCGCATCATCCGCGAGATTGGGCAGGGCGGCATGGCGGTGGTTTATTTGGCTGAGCGTGCGGATGACCAGTATCGCAAACGTGTAGCCATCAAAATGCTGAAGCCAGGGACTAAGCAGGATGAAATCCTCCGCCGTTTTCGCAACGAGCGACAGGCGCTGGCCGCTCTGGACCACCCCAGCATCGTACGACTCCTCGACGGTGGGAGCACCGAAGAAGGCTTGCCTTATCTGATCATGGAGTACGTCGAGGGCGTTCGTATCGACGAATATTGCGATACTCGCAGACTGTCGATCACCGAACGCTTGCAGTTGTTCCGTGCCGTCTGCCTGGCAGTGCAATACGCCCATGAGACCCTCGTCATCCATCGTGATCTGAAGCCCAGCAATATTCTGATTACCAAGGAGGGCGTGGTCCGGCTCCTGGATTTTGGCATTGCCAAAGTGCTCAACCCGCAATGGTCCCCAGACACGAGGCTTACCCGAACCGATTGGCGTCCGATGACGCCCGAGTACGCGAGTCCCGAACAGTTGCGCGGAGCACCGGTCACAAAGACCACGGATATCTATTCGCTCGGACTCTTGCTTTACGAGCTGTTGACCGGGCATCGGCCGTATCGCGCTCGTCACGATTGTGCTTTGGAGATCGAGCGCCACCGTGATAACGAGGAACCGGAGAAGCCGAGTGTGGCAGTCGGCAGGATTGACGAAAAAGCATCTCAGGATGGCAGCACGCGAACCGTAATCACCCCTCAATTAGTTGCTGAAGTACGTGCCATTCGGCCCGAAGACCTGCCGCGTTGCTTGCGAGGCGATCTCGACACCATCGTGATGAAGGCAATCCGCACGGAGCCGGAACATCGTTATGCCTCCGCGGAAGAGTTCTCGAACGATATCGAGCGGCACCTTTCGGGTTTGCCCATTAAAGCCCGTAAACCTACTCTTCTCTACCGCGGTGGGAAATTCGTCCGTCGGCATACGGAGTCGTTGGCTACCGCAATACTGATACTCGCGGTGACAGCTGGTTTGGGGGTGTGGGCAGCGCGCAGATTGTGGAAACAGGAGACTGCCACCGAGCCAACGTCCAGCGCTCATCACGTTCGAATACGGCCCTCGGTCGCTGTATTAGGGTTCAAGAATCTCTCCAGCCGCCTGGACACCGTTTGGATTTCGACCGCGCTGTCGGAGATATTGACTGCGGAACTGGCAGCCGGCGAGCAATTGCGCACTGTACCGGACGAGACAGTCGCGCGAACGAAAATCGACCTTGGTCTTTCCAATGTAGAGAGTCTGCCTCCCGACACATTGACGCAAGTTCGCAAGAACCTGGCAAGCGACTTCATCATTCTCGGCTCATATCTCGACCTGGGAGAAGAAAAGGGGGGCCAAATTCGCCTCGACCTTCGCCTCGAAGACGCTGTCAAAGGAGAAACTGTCGCTGCCGTCTCGGAAACGGGCACTGAGAAAACCATAATCGACCTCGCTTCGCAGGTTGGTGCGCGCTTGCGCGAGCAGTTCGGGCTGGCGAAGCTTTCCCAAATCGAATCCGACGGAGTTCGAGCCGAGCTACCGTCGAATCCGGAAGCAATACGTCGGTATTCGCAAGGACTCGCCAAGATCAGGGCCTTTGATGCACTATCGGCACAGGAACTCCTCAGCCGCGCTGTCGCTGCCGATCCCTCCTTTCCTCTGGCTCACTCTGAGCTCGCAAGGACGTGGTCGTCCCTCGGGTATGACTCCAACGCGCAGCAGGAAGCAAAGCAAGCCTTGGATGGAGCGGGCAATCTTTCGCGTGAGAAGCACCTGCTGGTCGAGGCCCGGTTCTATGAGACGAGCAGGAATTGGGAGAAGGCCATTGAAGCCTATCAGACTCTATTCAGCTTTTTCCCCGACAATCTCGAGTACGGCTTGCAGCTGGCAAACGCTGAAACTGCTGGCGGCCGAGGCAAGGATGCATTGAAGAGCTTGGCCGCTCTCGATGCCTCGGGGGTGCAGACAAAGGGCGACCCGCGAATCGATGTGGCCAGATCGGACGCCGCTGCGTCGCTCGGCGACAACAAACTCAGGCTAGACAAGGCAGAGCTCGCGGCACAAGAAGCAGGTGATCAAGGGGCCAAACTCCTGGTGGCTCGCGCACGAAATTCTGAGTGCCGGGCTTTGGCGGATCTTGGCGAAAACGAGAAGGCCAAGGGTACCTGCGAAGAAGCGCGACAGATCTATGAAGCCGCGGGGGACCGCAACGGTTTGGCGCAGACCCTGCACGACATGGCTGAGGTCCCCATCAATCAAGGGGATTTCGCTGCGGCTGAGACGTTGTACAGTCAAGCACTTACCATAGCGCGAGCCATCGGCAATCAGAAGGGTCAGGGGAGAGAACTGTTGGACCTCGGCCTGATTTCCGCCAAGAAAGGTGACTTCACCACTGCGCGACGGATGTATGACGAGTCATTGCGGAGCTACCAGAAGGCGGGTGACAAGTATGGAATGGCCAGCGTGATGGGCAATACCGGCACCCTCTTGCGCGCACAAGGGAAATTGCAGGACGCACTTAACCATTTTCAACAGACGTTCGAGTTGTCTAGCGAAGTGGGACATCGGGGTTCAGCTGCGCAAGCCATGGCGGCAATTGGAGACGTATTGTTAGAAGAAGGAAATCTGCCTGGGGCTTACAAAATGTACCAACAGGCCTCGACTATTGAGCGCGAGATTGGTGGAAAGAATGTCTACGCCTCAACGCTCAGTCAAATGGGGCAAGTGTTTCGGCAACAGGCGAAACCGGATGAGGCACAACAGGCTTATCGTGAGTCCCTTTCCCTGCAGGAGGAACTTGGAAATAAAAGCGACGCCGCCGAAACTCGCCTGGCGCTGGCGGAATTGGATTGCGATTCCGGCAAAGGAACCGAGGCAGAACAACTCAGCCGCGCGGCGGTCGAAGCGTTTCGCGCGGATGCTTACGCAGATGAGGAGATCTTCGCGCAATCTATGTTATCCAGAGCCCTTCTTCAACAAGGAAAGGTAAACGAGGCGCGTGCAGCCGTCGCCGAAGCTGTCCGACTTTCGGAAAAGAGCCAGGATGTAACTATTCGAATCCCGGTGATACTTGATCATGCCTACGTCATGGCAGCCGGGAAAAACCTGGGCGGAGCGGAGACCACCGCTCAAGAAGGGCTGACCCGTGCGCGCAACCTGGGTCTTTTTCGCTTGCAACTGGAGGCCTCTCTCGCTCTGGGTCAGATTCAGATGACAGGGCCAAATCCCGCCGCGGGTCGCAAACGGCTCGAGGAAACGGAAGAAATCGCACATTCAAAGGGTTTCGAGCTTATCGCACGGAAGGCCAGCGCTGCGCGACAAGCAAACAGCCGTTAGGCTTCGCAACTTGGACTGGACGTCCCTTTCCTTTACAGAGAATTCTCGATCGCCAGCGCCATGCCCATGCCGCCGCTGACGCAAAGCGTGGCCAGGCCGCGGCGTGCTTTTCGCTTGAGCATTTCATGGAGCAGCGTCACCGTGATGCGCGTCCCGGTGCAGCCGATGGGATGGCCGAGGGCGATGGCGCCGCCGTTGACGTTGAGTTTCTCGCGATCAAAGTGCAACTCGCGATCGCACGCCAGCACCTGAGCGGCGAAAGCTTCATTGAGTTCGACCAGATCGAACTCGCTGAGATTGAGGCCGTGCTTCTTTTCCATTTTGCGAATGGCCGGCACCGGCCCGATGCCCATGAGGCGCGGATCCACGCCCGCGGAAGTCGCGGCGAGAATTCGCGCCAGCGGCTTCAGGTTATTCTGCTGGACAAATTTCTCGCTCCCGAGCACCACCGCCGCCGCGCCATCGGTGATGCCGGAAGAATTTGCGGCAGTAATGGTACCGGTCTTGGAAAAAACTGGAGCGAGTTTGGCCATCTTCTCCATGGTCGCGTCGAGAAACAAATGTTCATCGCGTGAGCAAACGGTGCTGCCCTTCTTGCCTTCGATTGTGACGGAAGCAATTTCGGCGTCGAAACGTCCACTGGATTGCGCCGCCGCGGCGCGCTGCTGCGACACGAGCGCAAACTGGTCCTGCTCTTCCCGCGAGATCTTGTATTGCCCGGCGAGAATCTCAGCCGTCACGCCCATCAGCATCTTCGCCATCGGGCAGAAAAATCCGTCGCGATGCATGCCGTCGACCAGTTCCTGATGGCCGAGACGATATCCCCAGCGAGCGCCCTCGAGATAATAAGGAAGCCGCGACATCGACTCGGTTCCACCCGCCAGCACGCACTCCAGGTTGCCGGTAGCAATCTCCTGGAAGCCGAGCGCGATGGTTTTGATGCCCGACGCACACGCCTTGTTCACTGTGTAGGCTGGAACTTCCTGAGGAACGCCGCTGCGGATGGAAATCTGCCGCGCGGGATTGGGACCGCCTCCCGCCTGCCGGGCGTTGCCGAAGATCGTCTCTTCGACCTGCTGCGGCTGCACTCCGGCGCGTTCGAGCGCTGCCTTGGCGGCGACCACGCCCATATCCGCGGCGGAGAGCGAGGCGAGCGCGCCTCCAAACTTGCCGATGGGCGTGCGCACAGCGGAGAGAATGTACACGTTGTTCACCGGAGCCTCCCAAACCTTTCAGTCTAGACCAAACATGGCTTGGTTGTACCGTGTGGAAGCGGGGCTTTGCCCCGCTGGGACGGGGCAAAGCCCCGTCCCCACACGAGCGGGACGGCGTACGCGGTAAACTACCCAACGTGAATATTCTCTACGGAATCAATACGGTTACCGAAGCGCTCAAGGCGCGCGGGCGCAACTTCGAGTGGGTTGGTGTCGCCAAGGAGCGGAAAGATATTCGTCTGCGGCGGGTGATTGACGAGTGCCGCAAGATCGGAGTTCCCGTGCGCGTTTTGTCGCGTGAGGAACTCGACGAAATTGCCCGCAATGCGGCGCATCAGGGCCTGGTGGCCGCAACTTCGGCAAAACAATATAGCGATCTCGATGACATCGTGGCATCGCGTCGCGGCGAGCGCTCGCTGATCGTTGTGCTCGATGGAGTCGAAGATCCGCACAATCTGGGAGCGATCCTGCGCACCGCGGACGCTGCTGGAGCCGATGGCGTGGTGATTCCCGAACGCCGGTCCGCCGCGGTCACCGGCGCGGTGGCCAAGGTTTCGGCGGGCGCGAGCGAACACCTTCCGGTTGCCAAAGTCACGAACATATCGCGCGCGCTCGAGGAATTGAAGGAGAAGGATCTGTGGATCGTCGGGTTGGATGAGCGCGGCGACCAAACTTACGATGCGGTTGACTACAAGATGAACTGCGCCATCGTGCTCGGCGCCGAAGGCAAGGGACTGCACGACCTGGTGCGCACACACTGCGATTTCCTAGTGTCGATTCCGATGCTGGGCAAGGTGCCGTCGCTGAATGTATCGGTGGCGGCGGGCGTGGTGCTGTATGAAGTTGTGCGGCAGAGGCGGCAAGCCGCATCCAAGAAAATATGAAGTTCCTCTCTGTCCTCTGTGTCCTTTGTGGTTCAAGCTTTTTCGCCGCTGCCCTGGAGCGCGAAGCCTTTACCATTGCGAAATATGATTTGCAGATTCGCCTGGAGCCGCGGCAGCAGAGGCTCGGTGCCCGGGGCAAGATCACATTGCGCAACGACTCGGCTCGCCCGCAGAAGATCGCCGCCCTGCAGATTTCTTCATCTCTCAATTGGCGTTCGATTCGGGTAGACGGCAAGGTCGTCCAATTTGTTTCGCAACCCTACATTTCCGACATCGACCACACCGGCGCGCTTTCCGAAGCCATCGTTACGCTGCCCGCCGAAATCAAGCCGAAAGATTCCGTGGAGGTCGAAATCGGCTACGAGGGTGTAATTGCGCTGGACGCGACGCGCCTGATTCGGGTCGGAGTGCCGGAGGAGATTGCCCAGCACACGAGCTGGGACCAGATCAGTTCCTCATTCACGGCGGTGCGGGGCGCGGGATATGTAGCGTGGTATCCGATTACGACTGAGTCGGCGGATTTTTCCGAGGGCAACAGCCTGTTTGAGGTTGCCGATCGATGGAAGGCCCGGGAAGCGGGGAGCGAATTCAAGCTTGCGCTGAGCTCGCAGGGTGGGAGTGTGGACGCGACTCTGCTGTGCGGCGCTGAAGCTCGCGGTTCTTCCGCTGAGGCTGGAAGAGATCGGGGGATCCGGGTGGAATGTGGCTGGAGTCCGCTGGGGACGGTCACTCCAACCTTTGCGATGGCCGAATATGTGGACCAGTCCAAGGCGCCTTTGAAATTGTTCAGTCTGCCGGGCCACGAGGCAGGGGCGGCGAAATATTCCAACGCGATCGAACCGGCAATGAAGTTTGTCAGCGGATGGTTTGGCCAGCCGGTCGCGCCGGTCGCGATTGCCGATTTTTCCGATCCGCATTCCGCTCCGTTTGAGAGCGGCACCTTGTTGATGGCGTCGGTGGCCGTGGAGGACTCGACGCTCGCGGGCATCAACCTGGTTCACGAACTGGTTCATTCCGCGTTGCCGTCGTCGAGGCCCTGGGTGTACGAGGGCTTGGCTCACTTTGCCGAGGCGATGTATCGCCAGGAGCAAGGTGGGCGTCAAGCAGCGCTCGACCTTCTTGGGCTGCACCGGGCGGCGTTTCTTGATTCGGAAAAAGAAGTCGCAGCCGCGGCGCAGAAGAGCGTTGGCCAGCCGCTGACGACCACATTTGACGAAACCTATTATCGGAGCAAGGCTGCCTACGTGTGGTGGATGTTGCGCGACATGATCGGCGACGATGCGCTGAAGCAGGCGATTAGCAAGTATCGAGCCGAGGACGATAAAGATCCAAAGTATGTGGAGCAGTTGATCGAAGCGGCCGCCAAGCGCGACCTGGGCTGGTTCTTCGACGACTGGGTATATCAGGATCGCGGCCTGCCGGATTTCCATGTGCAGTCCGTACACCCGTGGAAGACGGACAAAGGTGTGCAGTTTATTACCGTGACGCTGGAAAACCTTGGCAATGCCGGCGCGGAAGTACCGTTCACGATATTGTTTGAAGGCGGCGAGATCACGAAGCGAATTGAGGTGCGCGCCAAAGGCACAGCCACAACGCGAGTGGAATTGCCGGGCGCGGCGAGCGAGATCGTGGTCAACGACGGCAGTGTCCCGGAAAGCGACATGACGAATAATGTGTTTCAGATCGGTGCGCAGCAAGAAGTTAAAAGTCAAAAGTAAGAATGCAGAAGTAAAAACGCGGAGTTGCAGAGGTAAAATCGACTTCACGGTTCACGTCTGCAATCTGACTTCTGCATTCTGACTTCCGGAGGACGCTTGCCCTACATTCAATTTCTCGGCGCTGCCGGCACCGTGACCGGCTCGAAGCACCTGATCAACACTGCCTGTCATTCGAGTGGCAAACAGGGATTTCAGGCTCTGATCGACTGCGGACTTTTCCAGGGACAGAAAGAATGGCGCGAGCGCAACTGGCAGGACACACCGGTTCCAGCGCGTGAAATCGATGCGGTTGTTCTTACCCACGCGCATCTCGATCACTGCGGCTGGATTCCGCGCCTGGTGAAAGAAGGCTTTCGCGGGCCGATCTACGCCACGCAGCCGACTATCGATCTGTGCTCGGTTGTGCTGCCGGACTCCGGACACCTGCAGGAAGAAGACGCGGCGTTTTACAACAAAAGGAAAGTGTCGAAGCACGATCCGGCGTTGCCCTTGTACACGCTCAAAGAAGCACAAGATTGTCTGAAGTATTTCAAGCCGGTCGCGGTCGGGCAAACCACGCAACTGAGCCCCGAGCTTGCGTTCCGCTTTGTGCCTGCCGCGCACATTCTGGGTTCCTGCATGGCGGAAGTCACGCTGCAAGCGAACGGCCGCAGCCGCCGGCTGCTCTTCACCGGTGACATTGGCCGGGTGCGCAATGGCGAAATTGCGCCTGGCAAGGTGGTGCACTCCGGGCCGCAGGAAAACGAAACCGCCGACGTGCTGGTCATGGAATCCACGTACGGCAACCGGCAGCATCCCGACACTGATCCTCGACCGCTACTCGCCAGCCTGATTCGCGATACCGCCGAGCGTGGCGGCAGCGTGATCGTTCCGGCGTTTGCCGTGGAGCGGACGCAGAAATTTCTTTTCATCCTGAAAAGACTTATGGAGACGGGACAGATTCCGCGCTTGCCGGTTTATTGTGACAGCCCGATGGCGATCAAGGCGGTCGAAATTTTCATGAAGCACACGGAAGAATACACGCCGCGAGCCGCGGACTTGATCGGGACATACGGCTCGCCCATCGAGTGGCCGGGCTTCACGTTTGCACTAACCACCGCGCAGTCGAAGAAGATTAACGAAAGCCGCTATCCGTCGATCATCGTTTCGTCGAGCGGGATGGTTACTGGTGGCCGCATCCTGCATCACCTGGCGCAGCGCCTGCCCGATCCGAAGAACCTGGTGATTTTTATCGGCTTCCAGGCGCCGGGCACGCGCGGCGCCACGATCAAGAACGGAGCACCCGAGGTGAAAATCTTCGGCCAGTTCGTGCCCATCCGCGCGCAGGTCGCGGCGCTCGAACAGTTCAGCGATCATGCCGATCCGCCCGAGATGTTGGAGTGGTTGCGCACCTTTAAGAACCAACCGGGCGCGACCTATCTGGTACACGGCGAGCCAGCGGCTGCGTCGCAACTTCGCAACCGGATGAAGAAAGAGTTGGGATGGAATGTACAGGTGGCGGAGTATATGGAGCGGGTTGAAGTGAAGTGATTGCACCAACGAGTGTCGCCTATGACGGAAGCAGAGTTTAAGAAACATCTCGATGCAGCGGAGAAGAGTCCGAAAGAAATTGCAGCGGCGGTCTCCGGTTTGCCGGAAAAAGTTCTGCGCTACAAGCCCTCGCCGGAAAAATGGTGCGTGCTGGAAATTCTCGGCCACCTGGCGGATGCCGAGATCATCTATGGATACCGTCTGCGCCAGATGTTGGCGGATGCTAAGCCCGTTATCGCGCCGCTCGATCAGGACGCATGGGCGCACAATCTGAACTACCTGGATTCGCCGGCCTCGGAACTGGTCGCGTTCTACGGGTTAGGGCGCCATCACAACCTGCGTTTGTTGCGCAGCTTGAAGGCTTCCGATTTCTCCAAATCGGCCTTTCATCCGGAACTGCAACGGGCGATGACCGTTGCTGACCTTGTCGAGAGGATGGGTGGGCATGGCGCTGCACACCTGCGGCAGATTGAAAAGCTGAAAGCGGCGGCGAATATCGTGGAGTAGAGCGTTGAGCGATACAGTCAAAGACTGGCCTTCAGTCAGCCTTTGCGAGTTCTAGCCATTTCTATTCAATTCACAGTAGAAACGGTTATACATTGATAGAAATTCCCAGCAAGCCTGGCACGCGTCATTTCTCAACGACTGCCCCGACTCAAATCACATTTAGCAATTATTGGCCGCTGAAAAGGCGACAAGCGCCCCCAACTTCGCCAGCGCCGCGCCCGAATCGATCGCCTGCGCCGCCAGCGGCACCGCGTCCCGCAGATGATCGGCGCGTCCAGCGGCGACGAGGGCGGCGGCGGCGTTGAGCAGCACTACGTCGCGGCGGGCGGATTTCTTGCCGGCTAATACTTCGCGGATCAGCGTGGCGTTGCGAGCGGCGTCTCCACCGGAGATTTCGTCGAGTGTGGCGCGCCGCAGGCCGAATTCCTCGGGCGTGACTTCGTAGCTGTGAACTTGTCCCTCGCGCACTTCCGCAATGCGTGTGGGGCCGGTGATAGTGATTTCGTCCAGGCCGTCGCTGCCGTGAACGACCAGTGCGCGATGCAGCCCCAACATGCTGAGCGCTTCCGCAAGTTTTTCGACAAGATCAGCGGAATAGACGCCCACCACCTGGCAGGTGGCGCGCGCGGGATTCGTCAGCGGACCGAGCAGGTTGAAAACCGTGCGCAGACGCAACTCGCGGCGGGCGGTCTGCACGTGCTTCATCGCCGAATGCATGGCGGGAGCGAAAAGAAACGCGATTCCTACTTGTGCCAGGCAAGCCGCGATCTGCGCGGTTGGCAGGTTGATGTTCACGCCCAGCGCTTCCATCACGTCGGCGGAGCCGCACTTCGAGGTCACGCTGCGATTGCCGTGTTTGGCGACGCGCACGCCGGCGCCCGCGGCCACGAAGGCCGTCGCCGTCGAAATGTTGAATGTGCCGCTGGCGTCGCCGCCGGTGCCGCAGGTATCGACGAGCGCGTCGCGCCCGGTGCCGCTGGCGTCGAGCACGGAGTTGGCGTGGAGTTCGAGAGGAACGGCGGCGGCGCGGATGGCTTCGGCAAATCCGACGATTTCTTCGACCGTTTCGCCCTTCATATGCAACCCTACCAGCAGCGCCGCAATTTGCGCGTCCGAGCACTGGCCGGTGAGGACCTCGGTCATCACCGCGTGCGCCTCTTCGCGGGAAAGCGACTGGCGGTGATTGGCGATGCGATGGAGGGCGTCGAGAATCATTTGACGAGGATTATTGAACGAGAATCATTGCTTCCAGCCAAGGGTAGCACTTATCACCGTTCATTGTGATGTACGCCGTTAGGGGTGCCTAGGGACATCGTATCCCCCGGAGTGGTCCAAGTAATAATCCAAGAAGACAGGTGGAAGCAAGCAGAGTTGGAGAGGCCAGCGAGGTTGGAGCTGCTCGACGATCTGCCAGGGGCTGAGGTTTTGTTTGTGGGAGTTGGGGCGGACGAGGTTGAAGTAGAGCTGATAGGTAAAGGCCTTGGCAAGGAAGTCGCCGCGGCTGGAGAACGCTTCCAGGTCGAAGAACTCATCTTCGACGAGACGGTGAACGGTTTCTACGTCGCTTTGGAACGTGGGAGCGGCGGGCGGAATGCGGACATGCTGGCTGTCGCCTAAGGCGGTGGGGAAGCCCGTGGGATGGCCGCTGCGATCATGGCCGCCGATGAACTCAGAACCGTTGTCGGTTTGCCAGACGAGATCGCGCAGCGAGATGCCGCAGCGATCAAGATGCTGCTGAATGCGGGCGGCGAAGACGGAGCTGGCGGCTGCGGAACGGCGCTGCGCGAAAGCCCAGAACAGCAGGCCGCTGCGCACTTCGCGGGCGGTGTACTCGACGGCCGGCAGATCGAAGGCCTGGGCCTGAGGCCAGTAGCGGGGGATATCGTCGAGGTCCTTGGTGTCGGCGGAGATCTGCTGAAAGACGCGCCAAGTGGCTTTGATGTGGGCGAGGTCTTGTTTGCGTTGATACTTGCGCTGTCGTTTTTTGAGCAGACCGTGCTGGCGCCAGATGCGTTCCAGGGCGCGATGGCTGAGCGGAAGATCGAACTCGCGGATAAGGCGGCGCGCTCCGAAGGTGAACAGTTGCTGACGCAGAGCGACGACCTGTTGCTCGATGTCGGCAGGAGTCTTGCCGGGCTGGTGATGAGGGGCGCGGGAAAGCTCGATCAAACCGCGCGGACCTTGCTGCTGATAACGTCGCAGCCACTTGCGCACGGTGGGGACGGTGGTTTCGAACAGCCGCGCGGTGGGCTTGATGCCGCGTTGTCGCGCCGACTGCACCAGACGCAAGCGATGATTGTAAGCGTCGCGCATTTCACGAACCAAGTTGAAGTAAGGGGCCGACATGCTGGAGGCATCGTACGGCGCGAATGGGGAGAAAAGCGGGTGGTGGAAAAGTGGAAATCCCGCAAAAAGAAAGGGCGCGAGATTTCCACTTTCCCACCACCCCGACGGCGGCTGCGGGTTTTCTCACCGAGCCCATAAGCAATCCTCCAGCTCTCGACACCGTTTCCCACTCATACACTTCAATGCCGCCAGAGGGATACGATGTGGGTAGGCTCTACCAGTGATGTACGCCGTTTGCGCCAATCCTTCTGCCTTCTATAAAATCAAGAGTTTGCTGCACGTTGTGTGAAGCCGCAAGCAGAGTCCTCTCGGGAGTCCAGAAACGTTGGTTGCCACAGTTCGTGATCGCGAACGACGAACGACTAACGACCAACGACGGATTTGGAATCATTATGAAAATTCATGAGTATCAGGCAAAAGGAATTCTGAAGAAGTATGGCGTCGCCGTGCCGCGCGGCATGATGGCGGCAACGCGCGAAGAAGCCGAGGCGGCAGCGAAAGATCTTCTGGCCTCGGGCGCGACGGGAGTAGTGGTGAAGGCGCAGATCCACGCCGGCGGACGCGGCAAGGGCGGCGGCGTGAAGATCGCCAAGTCGGTGGAAGAGGCGGGCGAGTTCGCCGGCAAGATGCTGGGCATGAAACTGATCACGCATCAGACAGGGCCCGAAGGACGCATCGTGCATCGGTTGCTGGTCGAAGAGACCTTGCCCATCGAGAAGGAACTTTATCTCGGCATTCTGGTGGATCGCGGCGAGGGCAAGCCGGTCTTCATGGCATCGGCTGCGGGCGGCATGGAGATCGAGCAGGTGGCAGCCGAGAGGCCCGAGGCGATCCTGAAGCAGTACATCGATCCGGGCATGGGTCTGGAGCCGTTTCAGGCGCGCAAGATCGCGTTTAGTTTGGGCCTGAAGCCGCAGCAGATCAATCCTGCCGTACAGTTCTTGACCAGCCTTTACCGCGCCTTTCTGGAATCCGACGCCTCGCTGGTGGAGATCAACCCTTTCATCAGTTGTACGGATGGCAGGTTGTTTGCGCTCGACGCCAAGTTGACCTTTGACGATAACGCGCTCTTCCGTCATGCGGACCTGCGCGAACTGCGCGACCTCACCGAGGAAGATCCGCTGGAGGTGGAGGCGTCGAAATATAACCTCAACTACATCAAACTCGACGGCAGTGTGGGCTGCATGGTGAATGGCGCCGGCCTGGCGATGGCCACCATGGACATCATCAAGTACGCGGGCGGCATGCCGGCTAATTTCCTGGATGTGGGCGGCGGTGCCAACGCGGAGCAGGTGGCGCACGCATTTGAAATTCTGCTGAGCGACAAGAGCGTGCGCGCCGTGCTCATCAATATTTTTGGCGGCATTCTGCGCGTGGATACCCTGGCGGAAGGAGTGGTCGAGGCGGCCAAGAAAATGAATATCCAACTGCCGGTGGTCCTGCGACTGGAAGGCACCAACGTTCAGGAAGGCAAGAAAATCCTGATGGAATCGGGGCTGAACTTCACGGTCGCGGAGACCATGAAAGATGCGGCCGACAAGGTAGTCGCGGCGGCGCAGTCCGCAGCCTAGCCGGTTTGTGTGGTGGCGGGGCTTTGCCCCGCCGGGACGGGGCAGAGCCCCGTCACCACACGAGCAGCGTTATTACGAAAGTGAGCAATTATGGCAATCCTGGCTGATAAAAAAACTCGATTGATTGTGCAAGGTCTGACCGGCCGCGAAGGCACTTTCCACGCGAAGGCGTGCGCGGCTTACGGCACGCAGATTGTGGGCGGCGTCACTCCGGGCAAGGGCGGGACGACCCACGAAGGCTGGCCCATCTTTAATTCTGTGCAGGAAGCGGCGGACAAGACGGGCGCGAATGCGACGGTGATTTTCGTGCCGCCGCCGTACGCGGCGGACGCAATCATGGAAGCGGCTGATGCGGAAATCGAACTCATTGTCTGCATCACCGAGGGCATCCCGACGCTCGACATGGTGCGCGCCTGGGAGTTTCTGCAAAACCGGCGCTCGCGCCTGATCGGGCCGAATTGTCCGGGCATCATTTCTCCGGGCAAGTGCAAAATCGGCATCATGCCGGCGTCGATCCACAAAGAGGGCAATGTCGGAATCGTATCGCGCTCCGGGACGCTGACTTACGAGGCAGTGCATCAGCTAACCCAACGCGGCATCGGGCAATCGACGGCGATCGGCATTGGCGGCGATCCGATTATCGGCACGAATTTTGTCGACGCGCTCGATCTGTTTAACCGCGATCCCCAGACCGAAGCCGTGGTCATGATCGGGGAAATCGGCGGCAACGCGGAGGAGACCGCCGCGGAGTTCATCAGAACGCACATGAAGAAGCCGGTCGTGGGCTTCATCGCCGGACAGACTGCGCCTCCTGGACGCCGCATGGGCCACGCCGGCGCGATCATCTCCGGCGGCAAGGGCACTGCGGCCGAGAAGATTGCTGCCATGGAAAAGGCTGGCCTCAAGGTCGCAAAATCGCCGGCGGAAATCGGCGAAACGCTAGCTGCCGCGCTGGGAGTGAAAGTGTAGAGACGGGGCTTGCCCCGTCTTCTGCTTACGCGACGTGAGACGCGGCAAACCGCGTCTCTACAGTTAAGTTCATCGAGACCTGAGACCTGACTTATGAAAACACTGCAACGCACACTGACCATCGTCAAGCCCGACGCGGTGAAGAAAAACGCGGTCGGAGACATCATCGAACAGTTCGAGAAGAACGGCTTCCGCATTCTGGCCATGAAGATGCTGGAAATCTCCCAGCACCAGGCGGAGCAGTTCTACGCCGTCCATGCCAGCCGGCCGTTTTACAGTTCGCTGACCAAGTTCATGTCGAGTGGACCGATCGTGGTGCTGGCGCTGGAAAAGGAAAACGCCATCGCCGATCTGCGCAAGCTGATGGGCGCCACCAATCCGGCCAATGCCGATGAGGGAACCATCCGCAAGAAATGGGCGAGCAGCATTGAACACAATGCGATTCACGGCTCCGACGCGGATGAAACGGCGCGCTTCGAGTTAAGCTTCTTTTTTGCGGGTTACGAATTGACGCAGTAAGAGCAGTTCTTAGTTCCCAGTGAAGTCGATCTGAGGCTGGGTCTCTCTGAGAACTGAGAACTGAGAACTCTATGCCATTAGTTCAAGTCACCATGCTCCAAGGCCGCACGGCCGATCAGAAGCGCAAGATCGCACAGCGCATTACCGACGCGATGGTGGAAGAAGCGGGAGCGCGCCGCGAAGCCATCGTGGTCGCTTTCCACGAAGTTTCCAAGGAGAGCTATGCTTCAGGCGGGGTGCTGATGGTGGACAAGCAGTAACTTGTAGGGCGGGCACTCTTGCCCGCCACTCGTCAAAACCAACAGCGGCGGACAGGAGTGTCCGCCCTACACCTATCCCAGTGGCTCGAACAAGTGTCCCTCGGTGCGGTCGGCGATCTTACGCAGATCCTTCTTTGCCAACTGCAAGAAATGCGGGGTGGCGCGATGCGCCTCGAGGGCGGCGGCGTCCTGGTATTGTTCGTAGATAAAGAACCGGCGCGAATCGGTCTTGTGCTTATGCACCTGATACATGAGGCAGCCCGGTTCCTTACGCGATTCGGCTGTGAGTTTTTCAAAGATCGCGGTCACTTCGGACTCGCGTCCGATTTTTGCCATCCAGGTCACGGCCAACACCAGCATCCATCGCTCCGTTCTATTCTTGTAGAGACGCGGCTTGCCGCGTCTCCTGTCGCGCCCAAAGAAGACGGGGCAAGCCCCGTCTCTACAAGCGGAAGAATTTCGGCATCGCTACTGCGATACCCCCGTTGCAAAACTTTTCAGCAGCTCTTCAGTCCCAACTCGCTTATGAACTCGGGGACCAGGATCGTCTCCTCACGATCGGGGCCCGTGGAAATCATTCCCACCCGCGCTCCGGTTTCCTTTTCGATGAAGGCCAGGTATTCGCGCGCGGCCTTGGGCAATGCCTCGACTGTCCGAATCGCCTGGGTTGGACTGGCCCAGCCCGGCAGGTTGCGGTAGATGCATTCGATTTTTTCATAACCGCAGGCCTGAGCCGGAACTTCGTCGGTTTGCTTGCCGTCCACCTTATACCCCACGCAGACTGGAATCTCCGTGAGGTGGTCGAGCACATCCAACTTAGTAACCACCAGCCAGGAGATTCCGTTAATCATGCCAGCGTAACGGAGCAGAGGCAAGTCGAGCCAGCCGGTGCGGCGGGGGCGTCCAGTGACGGCGCCGAATTCGTTGCCGCGTTTGCGCAGGTCTTCGCCTTGCGCCCCGCCCTGCAAACCTGCGAGTTCGCTGGGGAACGGCCCACCGCCGACGCGGGTGCAATAGGCTTTGGTGATGCCGATGACCGTGTCAATCGATGTCGGCGGCACGCCGGTTCCGATGGCGGCGCCACCAGAAGTGGAGCTCGAAGAGGTCACGAACGGATAAGTGCCGTGATCGATGTCGAGCATGGCGCCTTGCGCGCCTTCGAAGACGATCGACTTGCCTTCGGCCAGTGCGCGGTTCAACAGGAGTGCGGTGTCGCGGACAAAAGGAGCGATCTTCTCGGCGGCGTCGGCGTATTCGCGAAACATCTTGTCGGCATCGAGCGGATCGGAGTTGAACAGCGCGTGCGCGATCATGTTCTTTTCGTGACATGCGTTCTCAATGTGCGTGCGCAGCAACTGGGTGTCGAGCAGGTCGGCGACGCGCAATCCGCGGCGTCCCATCTTGTCTTCGTAAGATGGGCCGATGCCGCGCGACGTGGTTCCGATTTTCACGCGGCCGGGGGCGTTTTCCGATCCCAGCTCCATCATGCGATGGTAGGGGAGAATGACCTGCGCGCGGTTCGAGACGAAAAGATTGCCGTCTACTTTCACGCCGGCCGCACGCAGGGAAGCCACTTCTTTCAGGAAGGCCAACGGATCAAGCACTACGCCATTGCCGACAACGCTGATGCACTCGGGCCGCAGAATGCCGCCGGGTACGAGCTGCAGGATGAACTTTTTTCCATTGACGATGACGGTGTGCCCGGCGTTGTGGCCGCCGGCATAGCGAGCCACGACCGAAAAAGTCTGGGTAAGTACATCGACAATCTTGCCCTTGCCCTCGTCTCCCCACTGGGCTCCGACTATGACCGCGGTTCTGCCCCTGCTCGTGCTCCCTCTGATCAATGACAACTCCACTTGGAATATTGCGCGGCCGCAAACCGAAGCCCGCCCCAGGGTCGCACACACTGGCCGCGCCGGTGCTGAATAGACTGGAAAACCGGGAAGATCGGCGAAACTTGGTGTGTACCCTTCAGCATACCGAATGGGGCCGTGGAGGAGCAAACCGGAATTCAGCGGCAAGTGAGTGTGTGGTGACGGGGCTGTGCCCCGTCTGGACGGGCCAGAGGCCCGTCACCACACATCCTGTATCCTGACAGCGTGCCCGAACTCCCCGAGGTCGAAACCATTGCGCTAGGCCTCGACAGGCGCGTCGCCGGGGACGCCATAGAATCTGTCTGGATTGGTTCCCGGACCCAGCCGCTCAAGTCACCGGCTGGCGTCATCGCTCGGACGCTTGAGGGCAGGCGAATCGTACGAGTGCACCGTGCGGGCAAGCACATCGTGTTCGATCTGGATAGAGAAGCGCCGGCATCGCAGACGAAGAAAGGCAAACGCGCAGTGAGCGTAGAGACGCGGCTTGCCGCGTCTCCGTCGTCCGCCGAAATGCAGACGCGGCAAGCCGCGTCTCTACAGACGGCGCAGTGGATCGTCCATCTCGGCATGACCGGGCGCATGGTCGTTTGCGACCCGGCGGCGGAGATCGCAAAGCACACCCACTTGATTGCGAAGCTCGCTTCGGGGCGCGAATTGCGGTTTATCGATCCGCGAATGTTTGGCAAGCTGAGCGTTCATCCTGGCGGCTTCGATCCCGGTGGAGTGGAGCCGCTGGAGGTGAACGGGGAGCGGTTCATCGCGCTTTTTCGCGGGCGCAAGACTCCGATCAAGAGCGCGCTTCTGAATCAGAAGTTACTGCGCGGCGTGGGCAACATTTATGCCGACGAGTCGCTGTTTCGGGCCGGCATCCGTCCCCGCCGGCGGGCGGCGGCCGTCACCCGGGAGCAGTTGGGCAAGCTGCACCGGGCGGTGCGGGAAGTGCTGCGCGAGGCGATCGCGCTGGGCGGATCTTCGATTTCCGACTACGTGGACGCCGATGGGGAAGAAGGATTCTTCCAGCTCCAGCATCGAGTTTATGGCCGTGAAGGGGAGCCGTGCCTGGTGTGCGGGGCCGCGATCCGGCGCGTTGTACTGGCTGGCCGCAGTAGTCATTACTGTTCAAAGTGTCAAAAATAGCCCTAATAGAACGATTTAATATTGACGGATTGACACCCGCACTGTAAAAAAGGGCAGGGCTGGATTTCCCCTCGAACCGGCAACCGAGTCATTCATCATGAATAAATTCTCGATTGGAGTGGACCTCGGCGGCACGAACTTGCGCATCGCAGCCGTGGACGAGCACGGCAAACTGGTCGAGAAAGTCACGCTCGGCACCAAGGTTTCCCTGGGGCGCGATCACGTCATCGGTGACATGTGCGCCGCCATCCAGCGCATGGCGGAGAAATACAGCAACTCCGTCCCACTGCTGGGGATCGGCATCGGAGTGCCCGGCATCATCGACATGCAAACTGGCCTGTTGCGCGAATCGCCCAACCTGCCGGGCTGGGCCAACTATCCAGTTCGCGCCGAAATTGAGCGGCGCCTGAAGACCATCGTGATCCTCGAAAACGACGCCAATGTCGCCGCGCTCGGAGAAAAATGGCTCGGCGCAGCCAGGGATTTTTCCGACATGGCGATGCTGACCCTCGGTACCGGCGTCGGTGGTGGACTGGTTCTGGGCGGCGCGATCTGGCGCGGCGCGAACGGCATGGCCGGGGAGTTCGGGCACACGACCGTTGAACCGGAGGGGCAGCTTTGCGGGTGCGGGAATCGGGGATGCCTGGAACAATACGCCTCGGCGACGGCCGTGGTCCGGATGGCACGGGAGGCGATCGCGAGCAACGGCGGGTCGGCACTGGCGCGCGCTGCAAGCTCCGATCCCAAGTTCAGCGCGAAATCGATTTACAATCTCGCGATTCAAGGCGATGAAGATGCGCGCCGCATTTTCCGGTACGTAGGCCGTTGTTTGGGCATTGTGCTTTCGGCGATGGTAAATTCCTTGAACCTCCCGATTTACGTGATTGGCGGGGGAGTTTCGAGCGCGTGGGAAACTTTTTCGCCCGCGATCTTCGAGGAATTGCGGCAGCGCTCCATCGTGTACGCTGCCACCGCGCCGCACGATGCTTCGGCCACCAACCAGGGCGCTTCCGCCCACGTGGACGCCGGCCCTGGCCACAAGACCATCATTACGCGCGCGCTGCTCGGCAGCGATGCCGGCTTGTACGGCGCCGCCCGCCTTCCGATGGTTGCGGAAGCAAGGCGTTAGTGCGGGGGATTGTGTGGGGACGGGCGCCCTCGCGAGCCTGCCCTGAGCGAAGTCGAAGGGTCCAAGCCGAGCGCAGCTCGGCAGTTGCCTGTGGTCACAGCAACTCTGGGTTCGCCCTAGTCGCGCTTGTGTCTCGGTGCGTGCGACGGCTTCGACATCGACGACTGCGCCGCTCTGGATGAGGATGAGCGCGTTACGAACGACGGCTTCTCCGGACGCGATGGCCTGGGAGAACGCGATCGGCTCGATGATTTCGGTACGCGTGGCAACTTGCTCGTTGGCGCCTTCGGTGCGTACAGCGGAGTGGGCAAGCTGGGCGGGAGGGTAAGTTTTGGTCCCGACGCAGCGGTCTTCAGTTTTGCCACTTCCAGCAGAGTAAGGTTGCGCCAATCTCCCGGCGGCACGTCGAGCGCTAGGGGCCCGTACTGCACGCGCCGGATTTTCTCTACGTGGTGCCCCACTTCTTCAAACATCTTTCGGACCTGGCGGTTGCGGCCTTCAATGATGGTCACTTCGAGCCACGGGTTATCGCCTTCGCGGATCAAACGAATTCTTGCCGGAGCCGTGCGCACGCGGCGGCCGCCTTTTTCGGCGATGGAAACTCCGCGGCGAAGCTTGTCGAGCTTGCCCTCGTCGGGCTGGCCGGCAACTTTCACCACATAGGTCTTCGGCACGTTGGAAGCCGCTTTCATCAGCGCGTTAGCCAGCCCGCCGTCGTTGGTCATCAGTAGCAGGCCTTCGCTGGCCCAGTCCAGACGGCCCACGGGATACACGCGCCCTTTCACCTTCTGCACCAGGTCCATCACGGTGGGGCGCTTTTTCTCATCGCTCACGGTGGTCACATATCCTTTGGGCTTGTTCAGCACGATGTACGTGTAACGTTCGGGCCCCTGCAGCAGCTTGCCATCCACGCGGATGTGGTCGTGTTCCGGATCGGCTTTGCTGCCGAGCTGCACGACCACCTGCCCATTGACCAGCACGCGGCCGGAGGCGATCAGCTCTTCGGCTTTGCGGCGGGATGCAACTCCGGCGGCAGCGATGATTTTTTGCAGACGTTCGGCTGGCATGGCTACTCCGATTTGGTGCTGGCTGGCCTTTCGGTTTCTTCGGCGGCGAGTTCGGCCTCGGTGCGCTCGGCACCTTCAGCAGTACCTTCTGTTTCGGAAGAATCATCCTCCACAGTTGACGGCGAACTTGAAGAAGCTTCCACCAGCGTGCCCTCGCTCGGAAGCAAGTCGCTCTGGAACGACTCCGCCAGCAGTTTCTCGAATTCCTCCATGCTCGGCAGTTCGTTGACGTCCTTCAGCCCGAAGCGCAGCAGAAATTCTTTGCTGGTTTTGTAGAGAATGGGGCGGCCGATTACGGCTTTTCTGCCCGCGGTCGTGATGAGCTTGCGGTCGAGCAGGGTGGCAATGACTCCGCCGGAATCGACGCCGCGGATTTCGCTGATCTCGGGCACCGTGACCGGCTGCTTGTAGGCGACGACGGCAAGCGTTTCAAGCGCCGGAAGCGACAGCCGGAAAGGCGGTTTCAGGCTCTTGGCGAAGGCGCGCACCACGTCGTGCTGCTCGGGTTTGGTGGACATGCGGTATCCGCCGGCGACCTGGCGGATTTCGATGCCGTGGTCCGCGCCGGAGTAATTCGCGATGAGTTCTTCGATTCCGGCGCGGATGCGCGACTTGATTTCCGCCGCGTCGAGTCCCGGAGTTTCCGCGAGCACCGACTCCTTCACCAGTGAAAAAATCTGCTCGAGCGAAATGGGCGTTTCCGCCGCATAAATGATGGCTTCGAGTTGGGGTCTAAGACTCATGGATCAGTTCTCGGTTCTCGGTTCTCAGTTCTCAGTTTTCAGTTTTCAGAAAAGCCCATCGGCCGCAGGCTTTCACTGAGAACTGAGAACTGGGAACTGAGAACTTCTCTTTCACTTCCAATCATCCCGCGCCGCAGCGTGTTCCGTCATCACTTGTTCGAAGTGGGAATGCTTTCTCACCAGCACTTCGCCGAAGACGTGATCCTGCCGTACCTGGATCGCCTGCAGCCGGACGAGTTCGAGCAACGCCAGAAACATGCAGACCAGCGCCGGCCGTGACGGCACAGTGCGCAGCATCTGCTTCAATCGAATCGGGCGATCTTCGAGCGCGAGCCGGCGGTGCAGGTACTGGATCATCTGGCCTACGGTTACAGTCTCTTCGTCCACTTCCAGGATTGGCCGGGAGCGCGCGCGCTCCAGAATCTGCTGAAAGGTCTTGACCAGGTCGATGACATCGGCGGCGAGTTCGGGCTCGGCGCCCTCTGCGTCCAGGAACTCCCGGATCGCCGGGTTGCTCAGCACCTCGTCTTCAATCTGCTGTTTCTGCAGAAGCATCTGTGCCGCGGATTTAAACTTTTCATGCTCGAGCAGGCGGTTGACGAGTTCCTTGCGCGGGTCTTCCAGAGCGTCCGCGGCGGCGAGCGGATCGCGTGGCAACAACATTTTCGACTTGATGTGAATCAACACCGCCGCCATGTAGATGAACTCGGAGGCGACGTTCACATCGAACTCGCGGATGCGCTCCACATAGGTGAGATACTGCGCCGTGATCCTGGCGATGGGAATGTCGTAGATGTTGATGTCCTGCTTGCGGATCAGATCGAGCAACAGGTCGAGCGGACCTTCGTAGATTTCGCCCAGCGCGATGGCGAACGGGAAATCGCTGGCATCGTCTTTACCGGACTTGGCGGTAGATTTGCTCTCCCGTAGAGACGCGGCTTGCCGCGTCTCCGCGGAAACCACCGAAGCCGCGTCGTGTCCAGAAGCCTCGACCGGCGCCTGTTCTGATATGGGTTGAGGCAAATCCGTCACTTCGTGGAATCCTTTGTCAGCTCACGGTTCGGACTGTGGTTCGGACGATCGTTCGGACTATAGTCCAGCCCCATCGCCTTGCGGACTTCGTCCATCGTCGAGCCTGCGACGTCGCGAGCGCGGGCCGAGCCAGCTTCCAGAATATCCCAGGCGAGGCGCGGATTGTCCTCGTATTTTTTTCGGCGCTCCTGCATCGGGTTAAGGATCTTTACGATGGTATCGGCGACCCAGCTCTTGCACTCGATGCAGCCGATTCCGGCCGACCGGCAGCCTTCGTACACCTTCGCCATCGTTTCTTTGCTGCTGAATATTTTGTGCAGGTCGCCCACCGGACACACGTCCGGGTCGCCGCGATCGGTGCGCTTGATGCGCCTGGGATCGGTGACCATGGTCTTCAGTTTTTGCCGCACCACCGGCTCGGGATCGGTCAGCATCACCGCGTTGCCGTACGACTTCGACATCTTGCGGCCATCGGTGCCTGGCAAGCGAGGAGCGGGCGTGAGCAGGGCCGCTGGTTCGGGAAAGATGGCTTCGTGAAGGACGTAAGGCGTTATTTGCCGCCCAGCTGAAATCAGCCAGTCCCGTTGCTGCTGCGTCAGGCGATTCGTTTCCGTAAACACTTTGCGTGGGTAGAAGCCATTGAACCGCCGCGCAATTTCACGCGTCAACTCCACATGCGCCACCTGGTCTTCGCCAACCGGCACGACGTCCGCTTTGTAGATCAGAATATCCGCCGACTGCAGGACCGGATAACCAAGAAAGCCGTATGTGTCCAGATCTTTTCCCTTGATGTTTTCCTTCTGCTCTTTGTAGGTCGGGACGCGCTCCAGCCAGCCGACAGGAGTGATCATCGAGAGCAACAGGTGCAATTCCGCATGAGTCGGCACATGGGACTGGATGAACAACACGCACTTCGCAGGATCAAGCCCCGCCGCCAGCCAATCCAGCAGCACCTCGACCGAGTTTTCTTTCAGACGCGACGTGTCCGCATAGTCGGTGGTCAGCGCGTGCCAGTCGGCGATACAGAAAAAGCAGTCGTAATCCTCTTGCATCCGAACCCAGTTTTCGAGCGCGCCAACGTAGTTTCCCAGGTGCAACTTGCCAGTCGAGCGCATTCCGCTCAGCACGCGTTTCTTGGAAGGAGTCGTCATTCAGAATTTGCCCAGCATCGCAAGGTAGAAGCGGAGAAATGGGCGGATCAAGCCCCAGAGCAGCCCTCCGCCCAGATACACCAGCGCCAGGAGTGCGAAGATGCCGATGCGGTCGTACACCATTCGCGCGGAATCCGGCAGGAAATGCCGCAGCACGTGGCTGCCATCGAGCGGCGGGACGGGGATCAGGTTGAAGACTGCCAGAACGATGTTGATGAGCATGAGTGCATACAGCAGCATAGCGACGAACGCCAACGGCGAATCGGAAGCAGCGCCCTCGAAGCCACGCGCCAATCCCGTGACAAGAGTGTGTCCGGAGGCCGATGAAAGCGAGATGCCGCCCAGCAGCAGCAGCGCCCCCGTGGCGACGATGAAGTTGCTGACTGGACCCGCCACCGAGGTCAGAATGTCGTCCATCACGGGATGGCGAAAATTTCGTGGGTCGACTGGCGTAGGCTTCGCCCAGCCGAGCAACGGTATGCCGCTGATGGCCGCGACGAGCGGCAGTATGATCGTGCCAAACAGATCGATGTGCCGAATCGGATTCAGCGATACGCGTCCGAGCATGCGCGCCGTGGGATCTCCACAGCGTGACGCCGTCCAGGCATGGGCGGACTCGTGCACGCTGATGGCAAACAGGAACGCGATCATCTGATAAAAGACTTGAACAGCGGCTTGCCGCGTCATTGGTGAACCCTGATTCTAACAAAGCCGGGAGAATGCAGAGGTCAGAGGGCAGATTGCAGAACTGGATTGCAAGGGTTAGAAGTCTGATTGTAGAAGTCAAAAGTCAAATTGCAGGACGTCGACTGTAGACGGATGGGCCGAAGTCGCCGGGAGAGGAACACTCTACTTCTGCAATCTAACCTCTGACTTCTGCAATTGGCTTTATTGTCCGGCGCGCACCGGCGAGACGATCAGGTGGCCGGCAGCACGTTTCTTGCTGTCGCCCTTGTCGTGCTGGTAGAGCAGCGAGAGGGCGCCTTCGCCGGACGTGGTGGCGCCGGCGGCGAGTTCCGCGGCCAAACCCTGATAGGAGCGGCCGATTTCGTGATTCCCCTGCGCGGCCACCGGGCTGCCCTTGTCAATCGCGGGTCCGATGACCTGGTAGCTGTTGGGCACCTTCCAGAGCACCTTGCAGTTGGTGGCTTTCTCCACATCGTCGTCGGTGAAGCCGGGAATCTTCTTGTACCGGTTGAGCACGATCCGCAGGCGATCGCGGCCCGCTCCTTCCTGCAGGAACGCCTGAATCCGGCCAGCGCTCCAGAGCGAAACGACATCGGTCTGCGTGACCAGCAGCACCGCGTTCGAGAGGTCGCAGATCGTTTGCATCGTGCCATCCATCCGGCCTGAGCAATCGAGCACGACGAAGTGATACTGTCCTACCAGCAGGTCGAAGAGCCGAGCCAGTTCCGACGCGGTCGGGACTGCGTTGTGCGGTAGCTGCGCGCCGGCCAGCAAATGTAGGCCATTGCGATAGGGCGTCATCAGGCCATCGAGCAGCGAACCGTCCATGCGATGCAGGTTTTGCAACGCATCGATCAGCGTGAATTGAGGCCGCAGATTCAGTTGCAGGGCTGCGTGGCCGATGGGAGCGAAATCCACCAGCACCACGCGCCCGTGAGCCTCCTGCAACGCGACGGCGGTATTCACCGCGGTGGTGGTGGCGCCGGCTCCGCCCTTGGCGTTCAGAAAAGTGAAGACACGGGCCTTACTCGCACTGCGTTGCGCGCGGCTCAACGTGGCCGAGAAGCGAGTGAAGGCTTCGATCAAGGCTTCGCGGCTGGAGGCATGATCCAGAAACTCACGCGCGCCCGCTCGCATCGCGGAAACGATGTTCGTGGGCTGGTTCATTTCGCCCACGGCAAAAATCGTGACTTCGGGAATGCTGGCGTGGATCAGTTCGATCGTGCGGATGGCTCGCTGCGGGTTCTGGGGATCGATACTCACCAGGACGACTTCCGCCCTCTGATCCTGCAATTGACGCAAGACGGCATCGCTCGGTCCCGCGGGGAACCCGACGTGGCTCAATACCGTTCGGGCCAAATTGGTGCTCTCCACCCGGCTGTTCAGCACGACGGATTGTTCGCGGTCCTCAGAAAGGAGGGCGACGGCGATCCCGGGCATGACGCGATTCTCAGTGTTCATTGTCATGCTACGAACTTCCAGCGCCGGGGCCAAATGACCTTCGTAATCGAAAGGGGACCACGGACGAAGCGGCAGGTCGCCAGCGGGTCTTCAAACAGGGCAAACAACCCGCCAGACTGCTGGTTTACTTCATTGTAAGCCAAAGGACAGCGTTTGAAAAGGCGAGCTTCGAACCGCGCCGGCCTGGGGGAACACGGCGAAGTTCTTCGTAGAAACGGGGCTTGCCCCGTCTCCCGCCGCGAAATAAGACGCGGCCAGCCGCGTCTCTACACCGACGCTTTGCCGGGCACACAATCCAAAACAAAAGGCCATCCTAAAAACAAGGGTGCCTTTTCGTTGAACTCCTTCAGCGGCTGGAGCCCAAACCCGGGCACCCAGAAGAGCCGTCTTATGCTCTCGCCGCAATCGCCGGTTCCGGCGACGCACTCGAAACACTCTTCGTTACTTCTTCCGGCTTAGCGTCGGTCTTCGCTCCCACTTTACGGATGTCGATGCCGCCCTTGAAGAAGGCGCCGTCTTCAATCGAGATGCGCGCCGCCACAACGTCGCCAGTGAGTGACCCGTCGCTGCGGATATCCACCCGGTCGCTCGCGGTCAGGTTGCCCCGTACCTTGCCCAGCACCACGATTTCCCGCGCGTTGATGTTTGCCGCCACCACTCCATTGCGGCCGATGGTTACGCGATTGCCAGAGAGGTTGATCGATCCCTCCACCCGGCCATCAATATATAAAGACTCAGAACCCGTCACTTCGCCTTTGATCACCAGCGACTTCCCTATCGTGGCCTGATCCGAAGTGCTGGTCGTAACCGGGCGCGGCACACCGGCGGGCTCACTCGTGAGCGGTACAGTCGTCGCAGTGGCCGTGCTCGGACGCTCCGGTTCAGCTGGCCGGCTAGGTGTCGCAGGTTGATTCGTGGGCTTCCACATTGTCGTCGAAATCCTTTCCTTATCTATTAAGAAATTCTGAATCACCGCCGCATTTCGGCTGCCAAATCGAATTGTACTCCTCAGTAAACGCCCTGCCCTGTGGAAAACACCCTTTTCTTATTGATTTTCATAGTTCTCCTCCCGCTTCTCCCGCCGCACTGCGCCATCGGACTTGCCTCCCATCGTGTAAGCCCTGCCCGGCCTGCGGTAATTCTTCTATCGCGATACTTCTATCCGATACTATGGAGCTGTGGGGCACGACCAAACCCTGTGCCATCCCTGACGAGGAATCCATGAATTTAACTGAGACGACTCTAACCGCGACTGCCTCCCTCCGGCCCCAGCCCGGAGAATACGCTCCCTACTACGACCGCTACATCTCCCTCGTCCCGGGCGCCGACGTTCTCGCCGCGCTCGCCGCCTTGGAAGACCAGCGTCGCCAGATGCTTCTCCTGCTCTGCGCACGCACCGAAACCGACGGCGATCTTCGCTACGCGCCCGATAAGTGGAGCCTGAAGGAAGTGCTCGGCCACATCAACGATACCGAGCGCATCATGAGCTACCGCGCGCTGCGTATGGCGCGCGGCGACACGACGCCCATCGAAGGCTTCGAGCAGGACGACTATGTCCGCAATGGTCCGTTCGCGCGGAATTCGCTAGCCGCTTTGATCGAGGACTACATCGCTGTCCGACGAGCCACCGTCTCGCTGTTTCGCAATCTGGACGAGCCCGCCTGGACCCGCCGCGGCACCGCTAACCAGAACGAAGTGACGGTCCGCGCCCTGCTCTACATCATCGCTGGGCACGAACTGCATCATCGGCGGATGATCGAGGAGAAGTATTTGAAATAGGTCTTAGGTCTCAGGTGTCAGGTCTCAGGAAATGCATGGGAGCGAACACCCTGACACCTGAGACCTAAGACCTGAGACCTGATGCTCTCCGACTCCGCCATCCTTCGCCACATCGCCCGCCAGCCCAGGCAGACGGCGAGCCATAAGCAGCTCTTGCGCGAACTCGGCGTCAAAGGCGAAGCGCGTCGTGAACTAACCGACCGCCTCTACGCACTCGTCAGTAAAGGCGAACTGCTCGAAGTCGACTCCGAGCGCTACGCCATTCCACACGCTGCCAAGGGACGCAACCTGCTGGTCGGCCGTCTGACCATGCATCGCGACGGCTTCGGCTTCGTGATTCCCGAAGCCACTTCGCTCGACGACAGTCTCAAGTCCCGCCTCGCTGGCGATGTCTTCATCCCTCCACACGCCATCGGGTCCTCCATGCACGGCGACCGCGTCCTCGTCGAAGTCGGTACCGTTCGCCCCGATGGCCGCGCCGAAGGCCGCATCCTCCGCTCCCTGTCGCGTGCGCATCCCACCGTGGTCGGCATCTTCCACTACGGACACCGCCACAACTACGTCAAGCCCATCGACGAAAAAGTAACGCAGGAAATCGTCATCCCGCCGGGAATGGAGATCCCGTCCAAGAACGTAGCGCCGCCGTCCTCGGCGGCTGTCGTGGGGGCGTCTCGCCCCCGCAAACAATCTGTCGACCGAGTAATCGGCGACGAAGCCAAAGTCCGCACCGATTGGCAGGATCTAGACGGCGTAGTAGTCGATGTGGAAATCACCGACTGGCCCAGCGCCACGCAAAACCCGCGCGGCCGCGTCATCGAAATTCTCGGCGAAGAAAACGACTTCGGAGTCGACGTCGAGATCATGATCTGCAAGTTTCACCTGCCCCATCGCTTCCCGCCCGAAGTGATCGCAGAAGCCCAAGCGCTCCAATCCGGCACCGAATCCGTGATTCCCGCCGGCGCATTGCGCCACCGCCGCGACTACCGCCAGCTTCCCATCGTCACCATCGACGGAGAAACCGCGCGCGATTTCGACGACGCCGTCCACGTCCGCCAACTCGAAAACGGCAACTACGAACTGCAAGTCCACATCGCCGACGTCGCCCAATACGTAACCCCCAACTCGCCGCTCGATCAGGAAGCCCGTCTGCGCGGCACCAGCGTCTATTTCCCCGACCGCGCCGTTCCCATGCTGCCGCTGGAACTCTCGACCGACATTTGCAGCCTGCGCCCCGGAGTCGACCGCCTCGTGCTCTCCTGCACCATGGAGATTGACCACCACGGCGAGATCAACGGCTATGAAATCAACGAAGGCGTAATCCGTTCCGCTGAGAGAATGACCTACACAGCCGTAAACGCCGTCCTCGAAGCGGCCGGTGCCCCAGGTTCGCGCTCGCATTTGAGCGCTAACCTGGGCGCGACAACCGCGCGAAGCCAATACGAAAACCAAATCGTCCACTTCGAACGCATGCGCGATCTCGCGATGATCCTGAACCGCAAGCGCAAACGCCGTGGATCGATCGATTTCGATCTCCCCGAGCCCGTCATCGAGTTCGACGAACTCGGAATGATGAAGAGCATTACCAGATCCGAGCGCAACATCGCCCACCGCCTGATCGAAGAATTCATGCTCTCGGCGAACGAGTGCGTAGCGCACTATCTCGAAAATAAACGCATCGCCTCGCTCTACCGCATCCACGAAAAGCCGGACGCCAAGCGCGTCTACGACTTCGAAGTCATCGCCGCCACTTTCGGGTACTCGCTGGGAGTGGGCGCGCTGCCCATTCAGCGCGTGCAACTCAAAGCCGACCGCCGCGATGCCCGCGGCACCGGCAAGCGTGTCCGTGAAATCGAAGTGCCCAGGGAAATCCACATCACCCCCCGCATGTACCAGAAACTCACCGAGAAGATCGCGGGCAAGCCGGAAGAGAGGATTCTGAGTTTCCTGATGCTGCGGTCGCTGAAACAGGCCCGCTACTCCGAAGAAAATCGCGGACACTTCGCCTTAGCCGCCACCACCTACACCCATTTCACCTCGCCCATCCGCCGCTATCCCGACCTGATCGTGCACCGCATCCTCAAAGAAGTGCTGCGAGACTCGCCCGAGCGCGTGGATGGAGAAATTCGTGTGGGCGTGTCGCAATCTCTCGACATCGTGTGGAAGCGGGGCTCCGCCCCGCTTGGACGGGGCGAAGCCCCGTCTCCACGCGAAGACGAACGGGAAGGGCACGACTTTAGTCGTGCCCATGAACGATTAGAGAAGAAAGGGGCTTCAGCCCCTGAGGCTCCGCCATCCCCCTGGTCCAAGCGCCGCGACCGCGACGCGCATCAGCACGCCCTCGAACCTCTCGGCGGACCCATAGCGCTCGAAGAACTCCACAACATCGCCGACGAATCCAGCCAGTCCGAACGCCGCGCCGACGAAGCCGAACGCGGCCTCATGGAGTGGAAAAAAATGAAATTCATGGAGCGCCGCCTCGGAGAAGACTTCGACGGCCTAATCATAAGCGTAACCAAATTCGGCTTTTTCGTGGAACTGACCGACCTCTTCGTCGAAGGCCTCGTCCCCCTCAACACGCTAGCCGACGATCGCTACACCTACCACGAAGACACGCGCCAGATCATAGCCCAGCACTCGCGCAAGACCTACAGCATGGGAGATCGCGTGCTAGTGCTGGTGGACCGGATTGATCCGGTAGAGAAGAAGATCCAGTTCGCGGTGTTCGAAGAGCAGCCGCAGCGTGCAACCCCGCGGAGACGTAAATGACTTCTCGTGAAAGAAACGTGTAGGGCGGACACTCTTGTCCGCCGCCCTTGACCTTGATGTTGACCTTGATGTTGCCCTTGACCTTGATGTTGACCTTGATCCTGATCTTTCCCGCGCCCGCATAAGCAACGTCAACGGCGGCGGACAAGAGTGTCCGCTCTACACGATCCTGTATAGAATTGAGTTGTACGGGGGTACGAACACCATGCCAACGCCCAGCGAACCGAAGCCCGAGCAAGATCCAGTCCAGGCGGCAGAGCATGTCGCAAGTGCTCACAAGATTTTGAAGGAACTGCAGCAGAAGGTCGGGAACCATCCAGAACTCGGCGAGGCCATAACGAAACTGGAGATGGCGCTCAACATCCTGGCGATACGAACCGGCGGGCTACTGTAACAGCGAGTGCGTACTGCAACCTTCGACCTGCGAGGATTCTCCGTCACATCGCCTTCGTTATGGGCGGTCAGCAGCACAGAAACTCCTGTTGGCGACGCCTTCTTAAGGGATTAGGATTCCTTCATGACGCGCCAACTTCTAACCCTGATGCTTTTGCTACTTACAGTATCAGCTTTGTTGGTCGCGCAATCCGGTAGCACGCCGCCGCAGTCCGGCAATTCGAATTTAACGCCGGCTCAAACCTCGGAGGCTTCGATCCCGCCAAGTGGTCAGGCACCGGCCCGGAGTCCAGCCGCCGCTCCGGGAGACTCCACGAAGCTGGAGCCGATCAAGGTACAGAAGGCAGACTACCCTTTGGAGGCAGCACGGGATGGTCTTCAAGGCCAAGTAGTTGTGAAAGTGCATCTCTCTGAAACCGGCGACGTCGAAAGCGTTGAGGTTATTCGCGGAGACCCAATCCTTGCGGGGGCAGCAGTCAGCGCAGCCAAGAAATGGAAGTTTAAGCCGTTTATTCGAGGCGGGAAGCCTGTCAAGGTCGCCACCCAAATTCCATTCGATTTCGCGTTCGGCGACAAAATCAAAGACGCATCCCCGCCAAAAGATGCCGTCACGGACAATGCTGGGAGTGAGCAGCGAGTGCGGGTGCCGACGGGAGTCTCGCGCGGATTGCTGATCCGCCAAGTGCAGCCTATTTACCCTGAGTCCGCGCGGCAGAATCACGTTCAGGGAACCGTCGTTCTACAGGCTGAGATCGGCAGAGATGGACGGGTAGCGGACTTGAGACCTATCTCAGGACCAAAGGAACTGATTCCGGCCGCGATGGGCGCGGTTCAGCAGTGGCGATACAAGCCATATTCCCTTAACGGCAGTGCCGTCGCTGTCGAGACACAGATTGTTGTGAACTTCAAACTTTCGGGCTGGTAAGTCTGGTGCAGGCCCGATCCAGCCCCTACCCAAAAGGCGGCGCTCACAGCAGAATTCCCATCGCCTGTGCCTGAGATAGCCTCAGCATACTGGGAACACCGATTCACCTGCTAAACTACAGCTTCACCACTCTTAGCGCCTGCCTAGGAAATCAGTTCCATGCCCAGCAGTCTAAAGCCCAGCGATCCCACGCCACGCACCCGCGTCGTGCGCGAACCGCAGCGCGCGGTGTACGACCGCGACGCCGTCAACCAGATCCTCGACGAAGCTTTCCTCTGCCACGTCGGCTTCGTTGCCGACGGACAACCCTACGTCATCCCCACTTCCTACGGCCGCGACGGAGACATTCTCTACATACACGGCTCGGTCGCCAGCCGGATGCTGCGCAATCTCGAACAGGGCGTCCCGGTCTGCATCACGGTCACGCTGGTCGATGGATTAGTCCTCGCCCGCTCCGTCTTCAATCACTCGATGAACTACCGCTCGGTGGTCATTCTCGGCACGGCAACGCTGGTTGACGACCCGGCAGAAAAGCTCGCGGCCCTGCGCGCCTTGACCGAGCACATCCTGCCTCAGCGCTGGGACGACTCGCGCCAGCCCAACGAAAAAGAGCTGAAGGCTACGTCGGTCCTGCGCCTTCCGATCAATGAATTTTCCGCCAAAGTCCGCGTCGGCCCGCCCGTGGACGACGATGAGGATTACTCCTTCCCAACCTGGGCAGGAGTGATTCCGCTCGAAATGACGGTGGGCGCCGCAATCCGCGACGAGCGCTGCCAGCAACTACTGCCCGCCTATCTGAAGAACTACTCGCGTCAGAAAAAGTCGTAGCCAAATTCGTGTAGCGCGGACACTCTTGTCCGCGCCGACGGCTGCTTCGCTGCAAACACGCGGCTTGCCCCGTCTGTCCGACTTCATTCGGCATAGGCTTCCTGAAAAACCTTGGCCCATGCAGGTTTTGGGAAGGGCACGACTTCACAGGCTGCGGAAAAACTCAATCTCGGGCTTGATTTTGGGTGGCGCAGCGCTTCAGCGCTGCGATAACTGGCCTGTTTTCAGTGTCGGCTTTAGCCGCTGAGGGCAACCGCGGCCCGCAACACGAGTTTGTCAACAATCTGAGACGCGGCAAGCCGCGTCTCTACCACGTGCTCAACTCATGGCAACAGCAGCAACTTTCCCGTAGTCTTCCGCCCCTCCAGGTCGCGGTGCGCCTGCTGCACTTCGGCCAGCGGATACACGTGTTCGATCCGCAACTTGAGTTTGCCGTCGCGAATCATGCCGAAGACCGCTCCCGCCCGCTGCTGCAATTCCCGCGCACTCGCAATGTAATTAGCCAGCGAAGGCCGCGTCAAAAAGATTGATCCCTTCTGTGTAAGCACCAGCGGATCAACCGGCGCGACCGCCCCGCTTGAGCCTCCAAAGAGCACCATCATTCCCCGCGGACGCAGCAGGTTCAGACCCTTGTCGAACGTCGTCTTGCCCACCGAGTCGTACACCACATCCACGCCTTTGCCGCCGGTCAGCCGTTTCGTCTCCGCCTCAAAATCCGCCTGCGTATAAAGAATGACTTCGTCCGCCCCCGCCGCCCGTGCCAGCCTGGCTTTTTCTTCGGTCGAAACCGTAGCAATCACCCGCACTCCAAGGTTGTGCGCCATCTGCACCAGCAGCAACCCAACTCCGCCCGCAGCCGCATGAATCAGCGCCGTCTCGCCCTTCTTCAACGGATAGGTGTCATGAGAAAGGTAGTGCGCCGTCATCCCCTGTAACATGGCGGCCGCAGCCTCGCGCTCTCCCACTCCCGCCGGAACCTTCACCAGCCGGTCGGCCGCCACCGCGGCGTACTCGGCGTAGCTCCCGAGCGTCATCGTGTACGCCACACGATCGCCGACCGCCACCTCCCGCACCTCCGGCCCGGCCGCCGAAACCACGCCCGCCGCTTCCTGTCCCAGAACCAACGGCAGCGGAGACTTGTAACGCCCTTCGCGGTTATAGACGTCGATAAAGTTGACCCCCGCCGCCTGGATCTTCACCACCGCTTCACTCGATTTCGGCTGCGGAACCGGCAAGTCCACCAGTTCCATCACTTCCGGCCCACCTGTTTGCTTGATCTGTATGGCTTTCATATTTTCCTTCGTGTGACTTCGTGTCCTTGGTGGTTAAGATTTCGCAAATTGATCCCCTACCCTGCCACTGCCCCGTTTGCCATCCCCCGCCAGCCTGGGGTAACATGCCCAGCCGGTGCCGAAAGTAACCGGTCTCACGGGTCTTCTGTGGAATTGACCCAATGAATTTTGCGATAGTAACATCTCATCAGACTAGCAGTCTGCTTGTAAAGACCGAGGTTTCGTATCAGGGCATCCCTTTAGCGATGCCACCAGTTCTTCGAAATCAGACGCCCCTTTAGGGGCTGGCATTGCAAAGCCTGTTGTGGCGCATAGGTTGCGCACGGGAGCGTTTGTAAGTTTTTTGAAAATATGAGATTTTCTTCTCACCCGTATCTGGCGATCCTGCTCTCCGCCCCATTGGCGGCGACTCTCGCTTGCCAGAGTGCCCAGAAATCGTCTTCCTTTATGCCTCCCGCCCAGGCCCAGGCCCCGGCCCTGATTGCGGCCAGCAGCCCGCCTGATCCGCACCAGCAAAAGCCCGCCGCCGCCACCGGGCCCCAATCGAAGCCGCAGGTGCCGCAGGCGCTCCAAGTCGATCCCGTAGGCGACCTGATCGCTCGCGTCGAAAAAGAATACCAGTCAGGACAGGACAACTATCGCGCCGGCCACCTCGAAGCCGCGAAACAAAATTTCGACTCCGCTTTCAACCAACTGCTCGGCAGCGGATTCGATCTCCGCTCCGACGACCGCCTCGAGCCCGAACTCGACCGCATTCTCGATGGCATCAACGGCCTCGAACTCGCCGCCTTGCAGCAGGGCGACGGCTTTGCCGAGCAAAAGTCGGAACCGGCTCCGATCGACGAGGCCAACGAGCTCACCCCCGCGGTCGACGAGAAAATCAAGGCCACAGCCGAAGCCGAGATCAAATCCACCCATTCCGACCTGCCCCTGGTCATGACCGACCAGGTCGCCGGCTACATCAATTACTTCTCCACTCGCGGCCGCGGCACCGTCGAGCGCGCCCTGGCCCGCTCCGGCCGTTACGAAGACATGATCCGCCGCACCCTGCAAGAAGAAGGCGTTCCCCAGGAACTGATCTATCTAGCCCAGGCCGAATCCGGATTCCATCCGCTAGCCGTTTCCCGCGCCGGCGCCCGCGGCATGTGGCAGTTCATGGGCACCCGCGCCAAAGGCTACGGACTAGAACGCAGCTGGTGGGTCGATGACCGCCAGGATCCCGAAAAAGCCACCCGCGCCGCCGCTCACCACCTAAAAGACCTCTTCAACCAGTTCGGAGACTGGTACCTCGCCATGGCCGCCTACAACTCCGGACCAGGCACCGTCCAGCACGCCGTCAAGCGCACCGGCTATGCCGATTTCTGGGAACTCTACCGCCGCAACGTGCTGCCCAAGGAAACCCGCAACTACGTTCCCATCATTCTGGCCGTCACCATCATGGCCAAGAATCCCGCGCAATACGGACTGGATTCGGTGGTGAAGGAAAAGCCCGTTCCCTACGACACCGTCAAGATCAACTATCCCATCGATCTCCGCCTGGCCGCCGAGTGCGTCGATGCCACCGCCGCCGACTTGTCGGACCTGAACCCCAGTCTGCTCCGCCTGACCACGCCGAAAGCTCAAGAATTCGAACTCCACCTGCCCGCCGGAACGGCCGGCAAGTTCCAGGTAGCGGTCGCCTCGATTCCCGCCGACAAGCGCGTCTGGTGGCGTTATCACAAGGTCCAAGCCGGAGAAACCCTGGCCTCGATCTCCCGCACCTACCACACCACTCCGAAAGCCATAGCCGAAGCGAATGACCTGGATGACGACGCGCTAGCGCCCGAAGCCCGCCTTATCATTCCAATCGCCCCCGGCAAGCAGAGTGACACCAGCACCTACGCGCGCGCCACCACGCGCTACAGAGTCCGCCAAGGAGACACGGTCGAGTCGGTAGCCGAGAATTTCGGAGTCTCCGTAAAGATGCTGCGTGGATGGAATCGCATCAAAGGCAGCAGCCTGGCCGGAAGAAAAGTTCTGTATCTCCACTTGCCCGTGACGCGCAGCAAAGAAGCCACCGAAGTCGCAAGCAAGCATTCCAGCAAGTCGAAGCATCCAGCTTCGTCAACCCAGACCGCAACGGCGAAAACGCCGGCGAGCGGAGTGGTCCACCACAGAGTAAAGGCTGGAGAAACCCTCTACTCCATCGCCAATTCCTATAACACGACGGTGACCGCGCTCAAGCACGACAACCGCAACATCGCAACCCTGCGTCCCGGAATGATTCTGGTCGTCCACAATCCTCGCTAAGCTTGAGCTTGTTCAATCGCTGCGCTTGAGTGCGGTTTGGACTTCTAGCGTTTAGCGCATTCGCCCCCGCGCGACTGGGACCCCCTCTCGGTCGGTCTTTTGGAATCAAAGGCTTAGCGGGGAGTTTCGCCAGGTCTTTGAAGAATAAGGAGTTAAAGGTAAAGTATTTCGGGATCAATGACTTAGCGACAAAGCGGTGCTGAAAATATTTTTGTGGCAGCTTCCCCGATCAGCGCTTCTTGTAGGTTCCCCAGCGCCGCGCCTCAATAGCGCCCACCCACCTGGCACCAAGGTGGTCTATGCATCGTTAGTCGATACTGATAGATAATGATCCCGACCGAGGGGGTCATGGGGAAACCCATGGCCCTTTTTCATTGATTAAAAGGAGATGGCATGGCTAACAGCGTGAAGTTCTCGATTCCGGAGCGCGAGATCGGCAACATAGGCGTGACATTTGTCCGCAGGAAGAATGGCAGTAAGCACGGGACCATCACCGTCCGACAAAATCACTTGAACTGGACTCCGGCGGACCACACATTCCCATATCGAATCACATGGGAGCAACTCGCCGACTTCTGCGAATCCAAGGGCGAACGTAAGAAGTAGACTCAAGGATTCCAGGCGATCCCGATAGGCTCGGCGGCCAGTCCGGAAAAACCAGAGCCTACGCAATCTCTTCCGTCGACAAAGGTCTCTCATCCGTGCTCGTTGATGTTGGCAATACCGCCTCCTCCGTGGCGAAAATAACGGTGGCGGCGGTACTGGGAGTCAAAACAACAGGCCACCAGAACGACAAGCCGCGCCATCCCTGGGCTTCCTCGCCACTCTGCCTGAGAAGCATCAGCACGGGAATGTCCCGCGCGCGCGTTCGGGCGGAGTCCTTTTGCTGCTTCGTATCGGGCGCGTTGGAGAATCGCCCTTCTTCGCGATACCGCCTGACGTTGCGGTCCTTCGCCGCCAATAACCATACTTTGCCTTTCAATGTAGGATTCTTGCAAATCCGGGAAAGATGCTGCAGGGCTACGATGTGAGCTTGCCTGTCGTCATCGGTGGAATCATCGAACTCGATATTCCCGTAGGCGAGTTCGAGAAGCCTGGTCGCTTCGTCGACGTCAATCAGAACAGGCTCCTCGGATGACTTGGTAAGCTCTTCAACCCGCTTATCCAACGCCATCAGATTTCTTTTCGCCGTTACCGATGACTTGGCCAGCGTTTGAAAACCAGAGAGCACCAGGCGCCGGCCTGGCCGAATACTTACTACATCAGAAAACAGCAACTTGTTCGGTGAGCACGGAATCAGACGATCAGCCGCATCCTTCTGGATAAAGTAGATTCCCTGGTCATGGGCGCCAGATTCAAAAGCCTCCCTTAACGCGCCATCGAATCCGTGTATCCTTCGCATGACTTCATAGATATGCCGAGGCGCGTAGAATCTTGTGACGGCGAGATCCGCCGTTGAACGCGCACCATACATGCGCGAATGCTGGAGCACAGTATCCTGCTGGAAGCGATTGGGGTTCCTGCCGTAATAAAACGCTATCAAGTTATTGATCGTTATGCCCCGGTCCAGAATCTGTCCCCCTATGAACATATTGAATGGAGTCCTGAGCTTAAGCTGCCCGTCATCGGCGAGCAGCTTCTTGATTTCGTTATCAGAATTTACCTTGGTGATCCTGAGTTGCCCGGTGTCCAGAGCCTCAGAGACGGCCTTCTTGACCTCATCCACATTCGGAAGCATTATCGCCTCCAGCTCAATCGATCTGCGTAGATCCATGTAGGCAGCACGAACCAGTTCATCGAAGAGCGGGCTATCCGCGCGAGCTTGGTCCACCAGCGCGTCCCGGATGGCGACTGCGACAGTCTCCTGCCACTCGTGCGAACTCCGCGATTGTTCGGTGTGGAGGAGGAAGCTGTATTTCTGCGGCTTCTGGCGCGGGCCTGCAGCTCGCTGTTGCAATCGGCGAATAGTTCCCCCGACGAGAAATGTGACGATTGCGTCCCTCAGAACGGCGGTATTTTTTTCAGTTAGCACTCTGTCGATCTGCAGCCTCCGCCGGTCTTCTTTCTTGAGCGCATCGCGTTCCTGTATCGGAACCTCACGAAAGAAGTAGAATGCCGAGGATTCCGCGTCGCCGCTTCTCTCGAAATATTCGTCGCCTCCGACGTATTTGCTGTGGGTTGGCAGCAAGACTGTAAAAGCCGGCCTCTTGGGCTTGAAGAGCGCCTCGCCGTTAATTACGATCTCGTCGTTCGGCTGGAGGTAGAGGGCGTAGGGGGTGGCCGTCACCTGCAGGAACGCAGAGTTCGTGACTGAGTCCCGAAGCTGATCAATCTGTCTGGATATGATCCCTGCCGTGCCGATACCTCCGGTTCTGCGACCGCTTACCGACGCAAGATCCGCCTCGTCATCAATGATGAGTACAGATCGGCTGCGTAGCTGGGGATATTGATTCTGAAACAGGTCCAGCAGCCTCCGCAGGTTGTCGTCCTCTTTTTTGACGACAAAAATCAGCTTGTGGGTAAGTTCATATGGCGTCAGTTCTGGAACCGCCAGTATGTCGAAGATTTCGACCTGGTCCACAAAATCTCCGAAATCTTCCTTCACCCGACTCAGCGTTTGCTCCGCCAGAGATTTGGTGCCCTTGGTCAAAATGACTGCGACATCGTATCCCCGGTCGAATGCCCGTGCGATGACGCCTAGGTACGCGGCTGTCTTGCCGCTCTGCACCTTGCCCAAGAGGATGCCCGGCCGTTTGGTTGATGTTGCTTCCCTCTGAAGTTTTTCCAACACCTCCTCAACCTTGGCGCGCAACTCCGACGAGTCTCCCCGTTTGCTGGCCAGTTGATCGTAGAAGAGCTCAATCTCGGGCGAGTCGCTGGCCTGCCTTCGCGCCAGCCAAATTTTTATCTCGCTCTCACCGAACACGGGCCCCGACTTCAAGTCGGCAAGCGGCACGGGAAAATCCGGGAAGCGCTTTCGCCAATTAGCCACGGCAGAAGGACTCACGTTTGCCATTTCTGCGATTTCGTAAATTCCGATAAGGGAAGACTCAGCCATAAAGCCTCGCTCTGTGAATACCGTTAACACGTAAAAGTTAACGTAAGTCACAGCTCGCTGTCAACTAAATTTTCTGCGACGCTGCGCCGCCTGAGCTCCCACCCCGACCTTTTTCATCACACCCAAACCGTGAGCGCCATCACAGACCTCTGACCCCAGTTCTCAGTTCTCAGTTCCCAGTTCTCAGTCAGTGCGCCAAAACCTAAAAACTGAGAGCTAGAACTGGTCTCATAAATCGTTCTCCGAGCAGGCTGTCCGGCCCTCAGGGGCTTGTATGTTCGATTTGTGGTAAAGAGGCATGGGGCACAAGGCACCCATGTTCCGGGGAAGGCCGATCAGGGGCGAGGCCCGATTTTGTATCGGAAGCCTGGGCTTTAGATAGGCCCCCCGCCCTCTTCTCCAAGGTCGAGGAGAATCTGAGGCGTCGTTGGCACGACAGCCTGCATAGACAAGCTCTACCGGAGACGATGCAGGGTCGGGGAGCCGGAACCAGCCTAGTCCCAGGAGGAAGGCATGCACAACCCCGATGTTTGTGGCCTGGACGTCAGCGCCCAAGAACTGGTCGTGATGGTCCGCCGCAGCGGCAAAACCGAACCCTGTCGCTCGTTTCCCAACACCCGCCAGGGCCATCAGGAACTGCGACGGTATCTCTCCCGCCCACCAGAGCGGGTGCGCGTCTGCATGGAATCGACTGGGATGTATGGTCTGGATGCCGCCTTGGCCTTGCGGGCCGACCCGCGCATCGAGCTCATGGTGGCCAACCCGCGGGCGGTGAAAAGTTTTTCGCGCGCGTTGCTGCAGCGCAGTAAGACCGATCCGCTGGATGCATGGGTGCTGCTGGAATATGCGGCGCGCATGCCCTTCCAGCCCTGGCAACCGCCGCCGGCCGAGGCGCTGCAGATAACGGCTCTGGCGCGTCGCATTCATGCTCTCACCCAGCAGTGCACCATGGAGAAGAACCGCCTGCACGCCGTGGCCGCGACCGCGACGACCCTGCGGGTGATCGTGCAGGATTTGCGGCGCAGCGTGCGGGGGTTGGAAACCGCGATCGCCAAACTGAGCCGGGAGGCGCGCAAGATCCTGGCCGCGACGCCGGAGCTCGAGCGCCGCTTTCTGCGGTTGCAGAGCACGCCCGGGATCGGTGCGGTCAGCGCTTTGCAACTGCTGGGCGAACTGCTGTTGATCCCCGCCAATTGTGACGTGCGGCAGTGGGTCGCCTACGCCGGACTCGATCCCCGGCACCATGAGTCGGGCACCTCGGTGCATCAAAAAGCGCGCATCAGCAAGGTGGGCAACCGGCATATTCGCCGGGCGCTCTACATGCCCGCCCTCACTGCGGTGCGCTTTGCTCCTCACCTGCGCGCCTTTTATCTGCATCTGCAAGCTCGTGGGAAATGCAAAATGGTGGCCCTGGTTGCCGTCATGCGGAAGCTGCTGCACGCGATTTTCGGCATGTTCAAGCACGACGCTCCCTTCGATGGCGCCAAGCTTTGCCCGGCTCTCACCCTCGCCGTGCCGCCCGAGGTCGCCTGTGCCGCTTAACCATTCCCCCCTCATTCTTAGGAAGGTTTTGACTTTTTTTGCTTGCGCTTCAACAGAGAATCTAAAGCCCACGTCATTATTGGCTCCGGGCGGCACGGCCGAACAGGCTGCGGAAAAACTAGTTCCCGAGCAGAAAGTGTGACCTCAGCGGCTAAAGCCGCACTCAAAACAATGCAGTTACCGCAGCGCTGAAGCGCTGCGCCACCCAAAGACGAGTGCGAGACGGAGTTTTTCCGCAGCCTGTGAAGCCGTGCCCTACCCAAAACCATTTATGAGGGCAGTTCTAGAATCTCTTCCGAAGAAATTCAACCAGGACATAACCGATGAGCGCGGCGATCATGGCAATTTCAAAATTGGCAGCGGTAAGAATATCTCCGAGTGCCCAGGCTAAACCTCTCTTCTGTCCCATGCCTGAGCGCTCAAATTCTCCCATCAAGAGATTGGAATAAAACAGGAAGACGATAAAACCTACTTCGATCACCGCTCTCCAGATATTTTTCTTCATACTTTCCTATCCCATCAGCGGGCGGGCGTCCCCCATCCGCGGCGCCGGTATAAGGCGCACCCCTTGCGCGGGAAAATCAAAATCAAAATCAACACCAAGGTCAACGGCGGCGGACAGGAGTGTCCGCCCTACACTTACTGTCACCCCATCAGCAATCCGCCGTTGACGTTCAGCACATGCCCCGTGATGTAGGAAGCATCGTCGGAAGCCAGAAAGCACACCGCGCTGGCAACATCCTCCGGAGAGCCCACGCGCCCCAGCGGAATCGACTTCACCGCATTCTGCTTGAATTCTTCGCTCAGCGCAGCCGTCATGCTGGTCTCAATAAATCCCGGAGCGACCGCATTGCAAGTAATATTGCGCGAAGCCACCTCGCGCGCCATCGCCATGGTCAGCCCGATCAGCCCGGCTTTCGAAGCCGCGTAATTCGCCTGTCCCGCTTGTCCCATCTGTCCGAAGACGCTGGTGATGTTGATGATCCGTCCCCAACGCTGCTTGAGCATCGAACCGATCACCTGCTGGATGCAAAGATAGGCGGACGTCAGATTCGTGTTCAGCACTGCGTCCCAGTCGCCGCGCTTCATGCGCATCACCAGTTGGTCGCGCGTGATGCCCGCGTTATTGACCAGGATGTCGATCTTGCCGAATTGCGCGAGCGCCGACTTGATCCCCGCCTTCACCTGCTCTTCGTCCGAGACGTCCATAACGACGACGAAAGCCGCCGCCTTCGCTCCCGCAGCCGCGATCTCGGCGACCAGTTCGTCGAGTTTCTGCCGATTGCGCGCCGCCACCGCGACGCTAGCGCCCTCCCGCGCCAGCGCCAGCGCGCAGGCATGACCGATGCCCTGCGACGCTCCTGTAACCAGCGCAACTCGCCCCTCGAGTTTCATGCGTGCTCCTTAGGAACCGACCTTAGGAACTGAAGTTAGGAATGGAGGATTATAAACGTCGAGGGAGGCAACTGGGGACAAGGGCTAAGCGGCACAGGAATTCATAACCACGGAGGACACAGAGGTACGCAGGGAATTTAGCCACAGGGAGCCCTTCGGCTTCGCGCAGGGCAGGCTCCGAGGACGCAGAGGAAGCTAGCCCGCTTGCGACGCCCGCCGCGCCAGCGTCGCCGCGCCCAAAATCTTCTCAATCTTCTCGACCAGCGTTCGCCTCGAATACGGCTTCGCCAGAAAATACGTGCGGGACTCGGGCGCTTCCGTCTCGTACTCCGGGTTCCCGTAACCCGACGTCATCAGAACCAAAACCTCCGGTGAATGCTCCCGCAGATCCTGCCCCAGTTGCTGCCCTGACCGTCCCGGAAGCACCATGTCGGTCATCACCAGATCGATTCCCCGCTGGCACTCTTCGTAAACCTTCATCGCATCGCGCGCATCCTCAGCCGGCAAAACTTCAAAGCCCGCGCTCTCCAGAATGCTGCAAGTCGCCTCCCGCACAAAAGGTTCGTCCTCAACCAGAAGGATGGTGCGCCGGCGTGGCCGATCGTTCGCGAATGCATTGGGCTGAAGAGTCATACCATCCTCCGATTCACTTTCCTGACAACTCTTCCCCAGCAATCGCATGGCCTCGCCGCCTCCGCAAAACCGGTGCGCACCGCACCAGCGCCTCCAATGATTCGGAATCTACTTCGGCGCGCTAAGAATCGTCTGCTTCGGATCAAGCACAATCTTGCGCATGCCGCTCGGCGCAATCAGCCGAAACCCAGTCTCCGCGCCGTCCGCCAGCACTTCGCCCAGGAAAACCAGCGCCTTTCCCGCCGTCGTCGCATACACCGGAACCGCCGTGACCAGATCATCGGGTACGTCCTTTTGTACGATCACGCCGGTAACCGTGGTCACTCCCGCCTTCTCCGTGATACGAATCTCGCGCGCTTCCAGCTCCGGAATCGCCGTACCTTCGATCCAACCTTCCAGAAACCAGTCCAGCTTGGGACGTTTCTCGTACCAAAGTGGGCGCGGCAGTTCCTCTTCGAAAACGTCCATCAGTCCCCGCGTGCTTATGCTCTTCCCTGCATACCGCTCCCTGATTTTCCGCAGCGCGCGGAAGAACGGCTCTTCCGAGTTCACCCCCGCATTCGCCCGCCCTTTCCGGGAACGGGATGCCGCTTCGGAATCGCGCAGCATCGATCGCAGCATGTGAAACAGCCACGTCCCTCTCTCGTAGCTGATCGCCTCGTACCCTCCCGGAAAATGCGACGACTCCAGCCGCTGCCCCAGCGTCACCGGTCCAGCATCGCGCAGACGCTCTCCATCCTTGTTCTTGCTCAGGAGATCCCGCCGGTACTTTTCCAGAACCTGCCGGAATTGCGCCGGGTTCTGTTGCTCCAGCATCAACAGCGACGCATAATTCGCCAAACCTTCCACAATCCACTGATCCCGATAACCCTTCCACAGCACCAGATCGCCCCACCACTGATGCGCCGTCTCGTGCACCAAAACCTGGCTATCGAGGGCGCGAGTTACCGGGTCAAGGTGCAGATCCGTCTGCTCTTGCGGACTCAGAAACGCAAAGCTCGACAGGAACACCAGCCCCGGCCATCCCTGGCTCAAATTCCCCGGCATCTGCGTCAACGCCAGCGAACCATACGGATAGGGCCCAAACCACTGCGAGAAACTCTCAATCGCCTTCGCCGCCCGGTCCGCCACCGCCTGCACATCGCGCGCCGGCGACGGAGGCGGCGGAGTCACTACCATCGGTGGCAGCGATCTCGATCTCGTCGGAGGACCAGGGAAGGTCGGCTCCTCAATCACCTCCGATTTCCCCTTCGGAAACGATTTCTCCACTCCCTTCGTGCCGTACGCCTCCACCAGAATGTTGCCCGCCTTCGCCTCGGCCCGAACGTACTTGCCCAGGTTGAACCCCGCCACCGGAATCGGACGCTCCGAGCTCCATCGCGAAACCTTCTCTCCTGCTGCCTCCTGGTTCGTTTCCGCTTCGTCTTCGTCGCTGCCCGCCCGTGAGATCTGTTTTCCCGTCGCCACCAGCATCCAGTTCGCCGGATAGTGAAACTCCATCTCGAACTGCGCCGGACTCAAACCGAAATTCGGATACCACGTGCCGCGCTCGCCCACATACAGCAATCCGTTCCCCGCCTCCGATAGAACCTCGCCCGCATAGCGGAAGCGCAGTTTCAATTCCTGCCCGGCCGCAAGCGGAGCGGGAAACACCACCGCCACCAGATCGTTCCCTTTTCGCCGCAACTCGGTTCCTTCAATCGCCGGGTTCTGGATGAAGTCCACCGGCCGCCCATCCGCCTCGACCGCATCAACTTTCAGATAACGCGACAACTCAAACAGCAGCGTTCTTTGTCCTCCGTCGCGAATTCGAACCTTCACCTCCGTCGATGCGCGCAACCTGGTCGGAGGCTCGACCGACGCCCGAATCCGGAAGCCCGTGAGCGAGACGTCACCAGCCAGCGGAGCCGCCGCGCTGCCCCCGCCAGGCGCAACCGAAGTCCAGATATCGAAGAACAGAATGCCGTCCTTCACCCGCGGCTGTCCCGCCCACAACGGCTCCGCGTCTGCCGCATCCCAGAACACTTCGAAACCACCCTGCTTCTTGCCCAGCAAATGAGCGTGCAGTAAAGGCGGAAATTTCCGATCCGGTTCGTGTAGGGGCGGACGCCCCTTCGACAAGCTCAGGGCAGGCTCTCGTCCACCCGCCGGAAGAAAATGACTGAAGTCGAGCAGCAGGCGCAGGGCATCAAACTCCGCCAGACTGCGGCTCGTGTCGTCCCATTCTTTTATGAATTCCGCGCCCTCCGGCGCCGGCGAAAGGAAGCGCTGCAAGACCGCCGCCGTGTCGTCGTTGAAGCGCAGATATCCCGAGCTGAACTGCTCTTCCAGAATCGCCATCCCCGTAAACAGCGCCAGCGATCCGCGCTCCACCCGGTTCGGCGGCCGCAGCCGTATCTCGCCCTCGCCCTCGAAGAACGCGCCTGTAATCCGCCCGCAAACGTCCTCCGTAAACGCCAGCGTGCCGTCGTCCAAATCAAGATGGAGATTGGGCCGGTCAATCGATGCGTCCCGAACGTGGTACACCCGTTGTGGATCGAGTCCGACCGAACGAATCCGCGCGTAGAGCCCGCTCGTCGTTTGCGGACACTCGGGGCCCGGTCCCGCCGCCAGCGCCCAAGCGGTCACGGCCACGAGCCACCCTGCCAACCCGATCATCCGCCGCGACCGAACCAGCCCCAGCTTCATAGATCCAGCCCCGGAGGGGCGAACCAGCTCAGCCCAGCGCTTCAGCGCTGGGGAATGTGTAAGAAATAAGTCAAGTCCCGGAGGAGTCTGTGTCATAGCCTGGGTGCCGTCCCTAGCGGGACTCGATTGGTCCCACTTCCGCCTACCCGGCACTGACGTGCCGGGCTTTCCTGTTCCGCCGCTTCGCGGCTGATGCATCGTACGGCCCACTTTTTCGATCGACCTCAAGCTATGACACAGGCTCCGGAGGGACGACCCAGTTCTCACGCACACTCTTTAAAGGCCCGCGAAATCGACTCCTTCCGCCGCCCCAGTTCCAGCACCTTGGTCACCTTACCGCCCCTCCGCGCCGTTGCTAGAATCAGCCGAGTGCGAGCCCTCGTCCTCATTCTAGTGCTTCTGCCTGCGCTGCCCGCGCCCGCCGACGTCATTCATCTCAAGAATGGACGCACCATCTGGGCCGATCAGGTCCGCGAAACCAAGAATAACGACCGCGTCGAGTATGACCTCGGCGAAGACACCTACGCCATCCCGAAATCCTCCGTCGAGCGCATCGATTCCGGCGCCACCGCCCCCGTTCACGCCGGTTCCGGAGCATCCGCCAATTCCCATGCCCCCGACATCACGCCGCCCGCGCCCTCGTTCAACCACGAAGCCGACGTAGCCGAAAAAGTCATCCGCGACGGCAAGGTTGATACCGACGCCCTCGCCAGCCTCGGACAAGCATCCAATCCCGAACTCGCCGCCACCGCCTACTTCCTCGCCGGCAAGCACGAATCCGATCACGGCAACTTCCCGCAGGCCAAGCGCTATTACGAATCCGCGCTCCGTTTCCAGCCGGATAACTCCACCTTGCTGATCTACTACGCCGCCACCCTGATGCGCACCGGCCATGCCGCGGAAGCTCTCTCCTACGCCGAACACGCCGCCAACATCGCTCCCGACTCACCCGATGCCATCGCCATGCTCGGCTTCGTGCAATTCGCCAGCGATCATACGCCCGATGCCATTCGCTCCTGGAAGAAGTCGCTGACCCTGCGTCCCGATCCGACCGTCAGCCAATACCTCGCCCGCGCCGAGCGCGAATCGAGCGCCGAATCCGATTTCTCGCAGCGCGAAAGCAGTCACTTCAATCTCCACTTCGAAGGCAAGGACACCTCCGAGACCTTCCGCCGCGACCTGCTCGCCACCCTCGACTCCGAGTATGACGACCTGGTGCGCGACCTCGGCTACTCGCCCCACAACAACATCGCCGTTACGCTCTACACGCAGCAGGCGTTCTTCGACGTGACGCGCGCGCCCTCCTGGAGCGGCGCCATCAACGATGGCAAACTGCGCATCCCGATCAGCGGCGTCCAAAGCGTCACGCCCGAGCTCGCCCGCGTCCTCAAACATGAACTGACTCACTCTTTCGTCTCCCAGATGTCCGGCAATCGCTGCCCCACCTGGCTGAACGAAGGCATCGCGCAAGTGGAAGAAGGCAAGTCGTCCGCTGCCAACGGACGCCAGCTCTCGCAACTCTTCGCCGCCGGAAATGAAATTCCCTTCAATGTGCTCGAAGGCAGCTTCATGAGCTTCTCCGCCCCCGAAGCCACCGCCGCCTACGCCGAATCTCTAGCCGCCGCCGAATACATCCGCGACGCCTACGGCATGAGCGAAATCACGCGCATCCTGGAACTCCTCTCCCAAGGCAGCTCCATCGAAGCCGCATTACGCGCCACCGTCCACTCCGATTACCGTCAACTCCAGGACGAAATCACCCGCCAGCTAAAAGAAAGATACGGCGAATAGGTCCGTGTGGCGCGGACGCCCTCGTCCGCGCAGCCGCGACCTCCACCCATGAAGTGTGGGAGTGAGAACTCGTTTTCGGGCAGCGCGGTGGGATGAACCGCTGGAGAATCCGGCCTCGGCAGAGCCTGCCCTCAGCGAAGCCGCAGGGGGCGAGCCAGCTTAGACCCCCGCTTTAGCGCGGAGTAGGATAGGAAACATCAGTAAAGTCCCGGAGGGACGAACCAGTTCTCACCCGCACTCAGGAAGCCGATCCCTTCAGACGATGAGCGATGAGTACCCAGCGAGAGGTAGTGGATCCATTTGCAGAGCATTAACCACGAAGGTACACGAGGGAAACCTCTTGAGCGTAAAAGCCTTCGTGATACTTCGTGCCCTTGGTGGTTGATTGTTTCTTGTTATATGGTGAAACCGACCCACTACCCGACCGACCGAGCGGTCGCCGTCTCGCCGTCGTCTGCTGCTACAATTTCCGGTTCGCCATCCTGCCCAGACGGGGCAAGCCGCGTCTCTACAAATGAGGTGTCTTCATGCCGGAAACTTTGCAGCTTTCGAATCCCGCACCGATCACCACTCTTACGGAAGACGAGATTCTGTTCCGCGACAATGTCCGCCAGTTCGCCGAGGACAAGGTTCGTCCACTGGCCAAAGAGATGGACGAAAAGGCAGTGTTCGATCACGGCCTGATCGACCAGTTCTTTCAGCTCGGCCTCATGGGCATCGAGATTCCCGAGCAGTACGGCGGAGCGGGCGGCAAGTTCTTTGAGGCGATCCTGGCCGTCGAAGAACTTGCGCGGGCCGACGCTTCCGCCGCTGTAATCGTGGACGTGCAGAACACGCTGTTCGCGAATGCCATTCTACGCTGGGCCAATGAAGATCAGAAGAAGCGTTACCTGCCGAGCTTGACGGCGGACACGCTTGGCGCCTATGCGTTGAGCGAAGCGGGATCGGGATCGGACGCGTTTGCGCTGCAAACCAAGGCTGAGCTCAAAGGCAATGAGTTCGTTCTCAACGGACGCAAGCTCTGGATCACGAATAGCAAAGAGGCTGGATTGTTCATTCTGTTTGCCACCGTGGATGCGTCGAAGGGCTACAAGGGGATCACGGCGTTTCTGATCGAGAAAGATTCCCCCGGATTCACCGTCGGCAAGAAGGAAGACAAGCTGGGGATTCGGGCGTCGTCAACTTGCGAGCTGATTCTGGAAGATTGCCGCGTGCCCAGGGAGAACGTGCTCGGCGAGGTCGGCAAGGGATACAAAATCGCGATCGAAACGCTGAACGAAGGGCGCATCGGAATTGGCGCGCAGATGCTGGGCGTGGCGAGCGGCGCGTGGGAATGCGCCGCCAAATATGCGCAGGAGAGAACGCAATTCGGCAAGCCGATTGCGGAATTTCAGGGCATCCAGTTCCAGATCGCGCAGATGGCCACCGAGATCGAGGCGGCGCGCCTGATGGTTTATAACTCCGCCCGCATGAAAGACGCCGGCGTAAATTTTGTGAAAGAAGCCGCCATGACCAAGCTGTTCACGTCGCAGGTAGCCGAGCGTGTGACGTCGCTGGCCATCGAAATCTACGGTGGATACGGTTTCACAAAAGACTACCCCGTCGAAAAATATTGGCGCGATGCGAAGATCGGAAAAATCTACGAAGGCACGTCGAACATGCAACTGGCAACGATCGCGAAGCTGGTGATGGGGAAATAAGGTCAGAGGTTAGAGGGCAGATTGCAGAGGTTAAAAAATAGAGAAGTGAAAAGCTGGCGATCCCAGGTTTTCACCTCTGCAATCTGACCTCTGATCTCTTACCTCTTAAAGTGCGGCAACACTGCGTCGCCAAAGAGTTTCGCCTGTCCTATCCGATCGTCTCCCCAGATTTCGAGCATGATGTGAGTGCAGCCAGCGGCGCGGTATTCCTCGATCTTCTGAATGCACTCGTCGGGCGTGCCTGCGATGGGACAGACTTTGCGGAGCAGTTCATCGCTGACGGCCTGCGCCGCGGCTTTGCGGCCGCCTTTTTCCATGGCGTCCGCAACCGGCTGCAACTCTTCAAAAGTGATGCCGGCCGATTCGAGCAAGACATCCGCTGAGCCTTTGATGTTCTGCACTTTGTTGGCAAGATACATGGCGGCTTGCTCGCGCGCGCCTTCTTTTCCTTTCTTCGAATCGCGGCCGATGCTGCCGACGATCACACAGCCGAGGATCAGCTTGGAAGCATCCTCGCCCGCTTTCGCCGCGCCCTCTTCCATATTCTTCTTCGAGTAGCGCACGAATGGGGGAGTGGTGATCGACGCGGTTAGCAAACCATCTCCGAGCGATCCGCCCAGCCTCTGCATCGCAGGTCCAGTTCCCGCAACATATACAGGAGGAACTTTGCGCGACGTGTGCGCGTCGCTCTTGAGCGGCGGAACGCTGGCGGCGAAAACTTTTCCCTGATATTCGAACTTGTCGCCCTTGAGCACGCCGCGAATGATGTCGATGCTTTCTCGCATCACGGTAGCGGGACCGACTTTCTCGCCTTCCCCCTCGCCGATTTCTTTCATGAAGATCTTCGACGCGCCGAGACCCAGAAGGAATCGGTCACCGGCGAGATCCTGCATGACGCGCGCTTCCATCGCGATTTCGACGGGATGCCGCGTGTAGGGAGAAATAATCCCCCAGCCGAGTTGAATGCGCTTGGTCTGGCTGGCGATGACGGCGAGAATTGCGGTCGAGGAGCGGGCCTCAAAGGAATGTTTACGCCACCACGGGTACGCTTCGGCGATCCAGAAGGTGTCGAAGCCTGCGTCCTCGCAGGCCTTGGCCATGGCCGCGGTTTCGTGGACAGGCTCCATGCTCAGTTGAAGGACTCCGATGTTGAATGCAATGGTCATGATGGCAGTGGCTCCTTGTTAGGTCTCAGGTCTCAGGTTTTAGGTCTCAGGAACAGCAAAACTGCTCCGTGTTGCTGTCAAGTCGAAGCTCAGGATCGTCGCGTTGTGGATCTTCCTGAGACCTGCGACCTGACACCTGAGACCTTGTTTTAGTCCGGGTCGGCCCAGGCGTGCTCCAGGCCTTTCACCAATTCCCAGACAGCTTTGTTCAGTGGCGTGGGGGTTCCAGTTTTCTCGCCCCACTTCACAATTGCGCCGTTCATGAAATCGACTTCGGTCTGGCGCTTGGCAAGAACGTCCTGCAGCATCGAGGCGCGATGCTTGCCGGGAGCATTTGCTCCTTTTTGCACCAGAGCGCGCGGATCGCCGTGCAGTTCGACATCAAGCGCGCGGGCGACCGCCTCGCCTTCAACGATCAGATCGTTGAATAGCTGACCGGTCGGCCCGAAACGCGTGGCGGCGCCGTGATGCAGCAGCGTGAGGGCTCCGACGGGGTTGGTGGCGGCGTTGAAGATCAGCTTGGTCCACTGCGCACCGCGGGCGTCTTTCAACGGAATTGCATTCATGCCGGAGCGCGTGATCAATCCAGCCAACTCTTCGACTTTGGACATGGGCGTTCTCGTCGGTTCGAAGGGACCAATCCAGGTGTCGCCCTTGATGTCGAAGCCGATGTGGCCGGGAGCGATGGGATGTCCGGCGGGGAACGTCGTGCCGCGAATCACGTACTTCACGTGCTCCGCGATGATCTCTTCGTTGCCAACACCGTTTTGCACGGAGCAGACCGCGCTGTTTTCGTCAAAGGCGCGGGCAACCTGCGCGATGGCTCCACGGGTGTGGATGGCTTTGGTGGCGACGATGCCATAATCGCAGCGCGGAAGTTCCCTGGGATCGCTGGTGGCATTCAGTTTCGCAGTGAAATCGGCGGCCCCGGAAATGCGCAGACCGTTATTGCGGATGGCTTCAACGTGATCCTTCCAGACGTCGTAAGCCCAGACTTCGGCCTCGCCTTTTTGGGCGAGGTGCGCGGCGAAGAGGCTGCCCACCGCACCACAACCGACAATACAGATTCTAAGCAATGCTCGAACTCCTTAAAGTCAGAAGTAAGAAGTCAAATTGAAGAAGTAAAACCAGCGTGGGAGCTTTACTTCTTCAATTTGACTTCTTACTTTTGACTTGGTCTCCTCTCCCCGCCGTTAAAAAATTTCCATGGCACATCGGCCAGGCACTCGCCTTCGGTCTTGCCGATTCGATACGTGTCCTGGGTATAGAGGCAGACCTTGCCGTCGCGATCGACAACCTGCGGATGCAGGGAGAAGATCATGTTCTCTTCGAGCGGAACCTCGCTTTTCGCGCCGATCGAGGGATACTCGAGCATCGTCATGCCGATGCTATGGCCGGAAAGATGGCCGAGCGCGAATCCGTGCTTTACGAATATGTCGGCAACCGTGCGATGCACGGTGGAGGCAAGTTCGCCGTGACGCATCAATTTACGCGCTGATTCCATGGCGTGCGGATAGGCGTCGGCCATCCTTTGCGTGGTCGGGCTGGGCTTGCCCTGAATCAGGGCGCGGGAGAACTCAACCCAGTAGCCGCCGGCTCCGGTGACTTCGAGCGAATACAGAAGAAGATCGTCGCCCGAAACTTTGCGATGACCCGGAACTTTGAAGTAAGCGTTGGCCTCTCCGTGTTCGCCCGAGAGCAGAATGTTCATCATGCGCGGGCCGGCGCCGCGAGCGAAGAAACGCTCGACCGCGGGCGCCATGATTTCGGCTTCGGTCTTGCCGGGCTCGTAGCCGGCAAGCAGCGCCCAGAAGCCATCGACAACAATGTCCATGGCGTCGCGGACTTCGACGAGTTCTTCTTCGCTCTTGACGGCGCGCGCCATGTCGAATTCCTGGTCAAAGGGCACGAGTTCGAACGAACCTTGCGCGAGTTCGCGATAGTCGCGAACGGCCATGACGAAGTTCATTCCAAAAGTGCCGATGCGCTTCCAGTTGCGCTCGACGGCACGGTCGCGCAGCCACTGGCCGGGAACGTCGGGCCAGACCTGATCTTTCACCCAGGGCTTCTTCTTGTCACCGATCCAGCGCGACTCGCGCGGAAAGACCAGCGTGGGTTCGCCTTCGAGTGGGATGACCACGTAAACGTAACGATGAACGATTTCGAACCCGGAGGTGTAAAAGACCGCGCCTTCGAACCCAGCGTATTGATTGCCGCAGACGATGAGAGCGTCCAGTCCGGCGGCTTGCATGCGGGAACGGATGTTTTTGTAACGGCGATCGATTTCTTTCTGACTTGGCAAAATGACCTCTGATGCAGCCTCTGATTTCCCGTAGAGACGCGGCTTGCCGCGTCTCCGGAGACGGGGCAAGCCCCGTCTCTACACGCTACTCGCTCACTCCGCATAATTCGGCGGCGGTTAGTGCGTAAATCTTTGTGATGTCCACCAACGTTTGAATGCGAACCTTTTCTCCCTCTTTGTCGCGCGGGCCGCTGGAGGGGCCGTAGTTCACGGTCTCGACTCCGTAGCGGCTGAGGACGCTGGCATCGGAGCACCAGGTGACGACTTCCCGCTCCGGCGTTTTTCCCGTGATGCGCTTGTGATTGCGGTCGATGGCGCGGATCATCTCGTGTTCTTCGCTGATGCGCGCGCCGGGGACAGAGACATAGGTTTCAAATTCCAGGCCCCAGCCCGCGTGCGCTTTTTCAAGTTCGAAGAAGAGGCGCTGGATGTCGCGGCGCGCTTTGGCCATGGGGATGGTGGGCGGAACGCGCACGTCGAGGAACAGATCCGTTTTTTCCGGAGTGCGGCTGGCGCGCCAGGCGTGTCCGCCGCGGATGCCGCCGAGATTCACGATGGCCTTCTTCCCGCCGTAGCTCGCCTTCTTCTCCCATGCTTCGATCCACTTCAGGATGGGCGGCATGAGTTCGACCATGCGGCGGATGGAATTCATTTCTTCGCGGCCCTCGCAGAAGGCGGTGTGCACATAAATTCCCGTACACGAGATTCGCGCCCACATGGAGCCGAAGTGTTCGAGAACGACATGCATGTCGGTGGGCTCGCCGAGAATACACATGTCGGGCAGCACTCCATGGTTTACGAGGTAGTGCGTGCCGTATCCGTAGCCGCGATACTCTTTGCCCTTGAATTCACCCCACTGGGTTTTTTCGATTTCGCCGGCGACGGCGGCAATGATGACATCTCCTTTCAGGCGCACACCGGCGCGCTGCAGCGCTTTCACGGCGTTGGTGTAGCAGACCAGCGCGCCCTTCATGTTGTAGATGCCGAGGCCGTAGATGAAACCGTCTTTGACCACGGCGTGCGGCTTGTAGCCGAGGCCGGTGAGAAATTCTTCCTGGCCGGTGTTGGAGGTATCCATGTGACCGTTGAACATCAGGTTCTTGCCGCCACCCGAGCCTTTCCAGCGGCCCACTACGTTGGCGCGCGCTTCTTCAACCTCCTGCCACGTGACATCGAGGCCGATCTTCTGCAGCGCAGATTGCATGTACTGCGCCATCTGCAGTTCTTCGCCGGTCGGGCTGGGGATGTTGATCACGTCGGACGACATGGAAATGATTTCGTCCTCGCGAACTTCGGCGAGGATGCGCTCGATGAGTTTGGGGTCGAGGGCGGAGGCGGATTTTGCGTTTGTCTGTGGCACGATTCGTCTTTGGTCGTTTGTCGTTAGTCGTTCGCTACTTTCCTGTAGAGACGCGGCTTGCCGCGTCTCCGGCCGTCGAGTCGCCGGCGCTACGGCCTAATGTTTTGCCAGACGGAAATCGTCCGGGTCGGTACACAGTTTTTCGTTGCCGGCTTCGGTGATTAGAAAGTTATCTTCCAACCGCAGACCTCCGCCACCGGGCCAGTAAATGCCGGGCTCGATCGCCAGCACCATTCCCTTTTTTATGGTGCCGGTGCCGGCCTGGTGCGCGTAGGGCCATTCGTGAGCGCGGGCGCCGACGCCGTGGCAGATAGGGTGGGAGGGCTGTCCGGGGTATCCACCTTCGGCGATGCGGGCGCGAACGAGCTTGTCGAGTTCGGGGAAGCTGGCCCCGTGGCGCGCGAAGGAAACGGCGCCGTTGAAAACTTCAAGCAGAAGGTCGAGCAACTTGTGATACTCAGGTTTCAATTCGCCGGGGCAGGCATTCTTGGTGAGATCGGTCCAATAGCCGTCGGCGCAGACCCAGATTTCGAACAGCGTTGGCTCGTCTTTCTGAATCGGGCGATCGCCGGTGGCGGTGAACGTGGCGATTCCCTTGCCGGACCACACCAGCGTGAAGGCGCGCGCCATCTCGACTTTACCCTTGTAGCCAACGCCGGTTCCGTGCACGAAGCCTTCGTACATGGCGCCGGCTTCGCTCTCTTTCATGCCGGGGCGCATGTGCTCGCGCGTGTAATCCATCGCGAGGGCCGCGAGTTCGTTGGCTAAACGCATGCGCTCGACTTCCTGACCGGTCTTGATGGAGCGGGCTTCGTTGAGGAGCGGCGTCGCGTCCACGACCTCGCCGCAAAATTTATTAAACGATTCGAAATACGACAGCATGAAGGTGGTCGGTTCGCCCACCATGCGATCGGCCGACTGCGTGCCCATGTTCAGTTCGACGGCAACTTTATCGGTCAGGCCGCGCTGCTTCAGGACTTCGTAGGCGCGGTCCCAGGCGCGGAACTGCGGCGGGCGCGGATCGCGCTCGTCGTAGCCTTTGAAGTAAAGAACGTCTTTTGTCCACGAGTTACGCTCGGCGTCGGCCTGCTGCGGTTCGAGGGCAATCAACGTGGGCTCGCCCTCGCGCGGAAAGACGACGGCGTCGTATCCCTTCATGCACCAGTAGTTGGTGAGATAGAGAACGTTGTCGGGCGCGCGGCAGACCAGGGCGGAGAGGTCCCGATCTTTCATCAGGGCACGAACGCGATCGAGTTTCGTTTTGTCTGCGGGCCAGGCCATGGCAATCTCAATGCACGGTGACGGGTTTATTTTCGTCCTGAAAATTCCAGGCTGCTTCTTTGCCCTTGATGAGCCGGTAAACCGCGGTGTGCAGCGGCGCGGGTACACCGACGCGCGCGGCCTCGCGAGCGATGGCGCCGGAAAGAAAATCGATTTCGGTCGTCAACCTATGGCGGACATCGTGAAGCATGGAAGTCGGGTGATTGGTCATCGCCCCGACCCGGTTCATTTCCCAGGGATCTTCGTGCAGGCGAACGCCGGCTGCCTCGGCCACTCTCTTGCCTTCGTCGATCAAGGCGTGCAGCAGATGGCCGAGGTCGGAAAATTTCGCTTCATCGGAGAAGTGCGGCGAGTGCGGCAGGCCGGTCAGGGCGGACACGCTGTTCACCGACGAATTAAAAATCAGCTTGGACCACTGCGCGGGGCGGGCGTCTTCGAGCGCCTCGGCTTTGAGCCCGGCGGCAACGATGAGATCGGCGGCTTCTTTGACCACGGAGAATGGGGTGCCGGTCGGCTCAAAGGGGCCCATCCACGTTGGCGTGTCGAGTTCATACTGCACGTGCGTATCGCTGTGGCGAGTGCCGCTCATGAAAGTGGTGGCGCGGATGACGTAGCCGCGCGTAAGGGTGGCGATGATCTCTTCGCTGCCGACTCCGTTCTGGGCAGAGAGGACGGCTCCTTTATCGAAGTGGCGGCCCACCAGGCGAAATGATTCTTTGATCTGCGTGGCTTTCGTGGCGACGATGCCGAGATCGCAATTCGGCAATTCTTGTGGGTTGGTGGTGGCTTTCATCGGGACGGCGAAGTTGTGGGTTCCGGTAACGCGCAGGCCGCGGCGGTTGAGTTCCGCGGCGTGATCTTCGCGGCGCACGAAGGCCCAGACTTCGGCGACGCGCGCCAGATGCGCGGCGTAGAGCGAGCCGATGGCGCCACAACCGATGATGCAGACTTTCTTCATTGTATTAAGAGGTGTCGTCCCTGCGGGACTCTTGCTCTCATCCTTTGCTTTCCCGGCACTAACGTGCCGGGCTTTCCTGTTCTGCCGCTTCGCGGCTGGGAGCCTCGTTCGTTACACTTCCCTTATCTTTTCTCCAATCTCACTTGCTTCGCCAGCTGTCCACCTTCGCGATACTTCAGCGAACGGAAAATACTGTCGGCATTGTTGAACGAGTCGTTGATGAAGATGTCCTGCGCAAATAGTGCGTCCTGCAAGGCCGACGAGATCGTGTGGATCGGAGCTGCGCCGCCCTCGCCCATACCCTTTGCCCCACTGTAGGTGAAGGGCGAAGGGGTCGAAATGTGTCCATATTTAATTTTCGGAATGTTCACGGATGTGATGGGCGTGTAGTCGCTGAAGGTGCTGGTCAGCATGTTGCCGACCGCATCGTAAGCGCAGGTCTCCATCAGCGCGGCGCCGATGCCGTGAGCGGTCGCGCCATAGACCTGCCCTTCCACGATCGGCGGATTGATGACAACGCCGCAATCGTCCACCGCGACATAGTCGAGAATCCTGGGGACGAAGGTGTCGCGATCCACCTCGATCACCGCGACGTGCAACTGCGCGGAATAGGTGAGGGTGAGGTTTCCATACTTCTTCGCTTTGTCCGGCACTTTGAAGGGCGCGCGCCAGATGTAGCGGCAGTTGAGCGTAACATCTTGCAGTTCGGGAGTGAGTACGGCGCTGTTCACGTTGACGATGTTGGCGAGACCCCAGTAGTTGATGGATTTGCCGGTGCTCTTGGCCTTGATTTCCGGCCCCTGCTGGCCGACCCCAAATTCCAGATCGTCTTCCTTCGTTTCGAGCACCGACGCGGCCAGGCGCTTCATCTCCGCCTTCAGTTTCTGCGCGGCGCCGTGAACCGCCGACAGTCCGGAAACTGCAAACTGGCTGGCATAGGTTCCCGAAAAGCCGGTGTGCACGTTGCGCTCGGTGTCAAACCCGGTGCGCACGGTAATCATGTCGGGATGAATGTTGAGTACGTCGGCGACGACCTGCGCTGAGACCGTCTCATGTCCCTGGCCCTGCGGGCAGGAGCCGACGGCAACGACGACTTCGCCATAAATATCCAGTTTGCAGTTCGCACCCTGCGAGTTGCCGGAAAAAGGGGCATTGGGGTTCACGATCTGGGATTGCCCGAAGTTGTTGGTTCCGGAATCGAGCGTGGTGCCGATGCCGATGCCAATCATGCGGCCTTGTTTGCGCGCCTCGGCTTGTTTCTTCTTCCAGTCGTCCCAGCCAATCAAGCCTTTCGCGACTTCGAGCATTTTGGGATAGTTGCCCGAGTCGTACACGCAGCCGTTGGGCGTGGTATAGGGGAACTCTTCTGGGCGAATGTAGTTGCGCAGGCGCATTTCGTCGGGCGCGATACCAATTTCGTGGGCACAGATGTCCACGATGCGCTCCAGAAACCACAGGTGCTGCATGCGCGAGTAGCCGCGATTAGGACCGACGGGGCACTTGTTGCTGACCGTCTGTGTGAACTCGATATGAGCGTTCTTGAAGCGGTACGTGCCGCAGAACACCTGGGAATAAATCACGCAGCCCAGGGGTTCATAGCGCGGATAAGCGCCGCAATCGTCAATATGCCGGGACGCGATGGCGGTGATCACTCCGTTTTTGTCGAGGGCGACCCGCGTGTCGCGGAAGGTGCGCTCGTTTCCGTGCGCGCTCGAGGTCATGTGCTCGGAGCGGGTTTCCACCCATTTCACCGGACGTCCACCGGCTTTCTTTGAAGCCAGCGCGCACACCGACATCTGCGGATAGCTGGTGATTTTAATGCCGAAGCTGCCCCCGATATCGGAGGTCTGCACGCGGATGCGATCAATATGGACCGCGAGGTGGGCGGCAAGAAATTGAATGGCAAACGAGGGAAACGAGTTATTGCACCAGTAATGAATACGATCTTCTTTCGGCTCCCACTGGCCGATCACGACATTGTTCTCGAGCGGGGTCGAAGAGAAACGATGGAAGTGCATACGGTCGATGTTGACCACATAGGCCGCTTCCTTAAACGCTTTCTCCACGTCGCCGAACTCCCAAATGCCGGTCCAGATTCGGTTCGTTCCCGCTTCTTCGTGAAGAATGCTTTTATCCAACAGCGCCTGTTCCGAATCGATCACCGGCTCGAGCGGTTCGTATTCGACCTGTACCAACTCGGCGGCATCGTCGGCGAGGCTCGGAGATTCGGCGACCACGGCGGCGATTGGTTCGCCCTGGTAGCGGACCTTTTCGACAGCCATGGGAAAGTCGCGGATCTTCTGGGCATGGTCCGGCGCCATCTCGATGAAGGGCTGGGTCTGGGCGGCCACTTCCTTGCCGGTGATCGTGCAAACCACGCCAGGCAACGCTTCCGCAGTCGACGTATCCACGCTGACGATCCGGGCATGCGCATACGGGGAGCGCACGAAACGGAGATACGTCATCTCGCGCAACTTGATATCGTCCACAAATTTGCCCCGGCCGCGCAGGAGCCGGTCTTCCTCTTTTCGAGGGAGCGAAGTGCCTACCCAGTGTCCGTTCTTTTTCTCGTCAGTCACGCTATGAGTGCCTCCACGAACTTTTGGCGGGCAGGAAGTCCCGCCCCGCGCCACTACGCCAAAGCCGCCTGTAATCCATCGATTAATTTCTGAATCGACTTCTTGCCCAGCGGCTCGATCAGACCGCCGGCTACGGAAGTCAGGCGGCCGAAAAGCTGGGCTTCGCCCTGCCAATTCACTTTTGTTCCGAGTACGATTCCGAGCGCAATTCCTTCTGCGGTTGCGTCCGCGATTGAAGACAGGTCAAATCCGGCGATCATGGTAACGTTTCCACCGGCCACGGATCCCTGTCCTTTATATTGAGCGCGGCGTGGATGATCGGCCTCGGCCAGTTCCAACTTCACGTCTGCGACGCCTTTGATATAGGAAATGCCTACCTTCACCTTCACGGTAAAGTGCGTTGGATCTTCCACCGAGACGCTCTGAAAATCAGGCAGCAGCGGTGCAAACCGGTTCGGATCTGTGAGGAAGTCATAGACCTCCTCAGGTTTCTTCTTGACCTCGAATTCACCAGAAAACTTAATCGCCATCTCAGGCTCCCTTCATGTTCCGGCCCGCTTGCCGAATGGCCTTGAAAATGTTCATGTACCCCGTGCAGCGGCAGGTGTTGCCGGAGATCGCTTTGCGAATTTCCTTCTCGCTTGGCTCCGGGTTCTGGGCGAGCAACTGATGAGCTGAGAGCATCAGACCAGGCGTGCAGTAGCCGCACTGCAGGCCGTATGAATCGCCGAAAGCTTGCTGAATGGGATGAAGCTTGCCGTCTTTTTCGAGGCCCTCGACGGTAGTGATTTCCGACCCGTCCGCCTGCACCGCAAACATCGTGCAGGACTTTACCGCCAGGCCGTTCATCAGCACGGTGCAAGCGCCGCAGTACGTCGTGTCGCAACCGACGTGCGTGCCGGTAAGATCGCATGCCTCGCGCAGAAACTCAACCAGCAACATGCGCGGCTCGACCTGCCGCACGTAGGGCTTGCCGTTTACGCTGATATTGACGCTGATGGCGATTCTTTCCACGGTTGCGGTTTCAGGCATATTTTCAGGCATAGATATGGGCCCCTTCGACCTGTTCTCCGCGGGCACGGCGCGCGGCAATCTGAATGGCGCGCTTCACCAGAGCTACGACCAGTTGGCGTTTGTATTCGGCGGATCCGCGCATGTCAGGCTGAGGATCGGCGGCGGCACGAGCCGCTTCGGCGGCCGTGGCAATCGTCTGGTCGTTCAGACTTTTTCCGCGGAGTGCCGTCTCGGCCTCGGTCGCGCGGATCGCCCCCAATCCAACGCAGCCCAGAGCAACGGCCGCATCCTCGCAGACGTCGCCCGCCACGGTGAGTTGTACGGCGGCACTGGCACTTGGATACACGGGAGCGCTCCGCTTGAATGCAAGATAGGCGCCGCCGCTGCCCTGAGGCGGAATCTTCACTTCAACCGCGGTCACAAGTTCGTCGTGGGCCAGCGCCGTTGTGTAGGCGTCTGTGATGAAGTCGCTCAGGGGAATGGTGCGCGCGCCGTCCGGCCCGAGGCAGTGAACGATGGTGTCGAGCGTGATCAAGGCAGTGGCCCAATCGCCGCTTGGATCGGCTTCCGCGAGCGATCCGCCGATGGTGCCCCGGTTTCGCACTTGCACGTCGGCAATCCCGGCGGCGCAGTCATGCAAGACCGGGATCTTTCTTGCAAGCGCGGAATGCTCGATTTCGGCGTGGCGGGTCATCGCTCCGAAGCGGAGCACACCCGAATCTTCCTTAATAAAGGAGGTATCCGGGATGAAGTTCAAGTCCACCAGGTGCTCGGGATTGGCGAACCGAAGCTTGAGCAACGGAATCAGGCTCTGCCCGCCGGCGAGAAACTTCGCACCCTCCCCGAGTTGGCCGAGCATGGAGACCGCTTCTTTCAGCGATCCCGCCCGGTGATAGTGAAACGATCGCGGATACATTGTGGTTTCGTCTTTCCTGTCTAAACGATTTCCCTGTAGAGACGCGGCTTGCCGCGTCTCCGGTCGCGTCTACACTTCTCCGACTCGCAGTGGGAGACGGGGCAAGCCCCGTCTCTACGGAGCTAGGCCGTGGTGCTCGACCGGGCAAATCCCCAGGCCGTCGCCGTCAATGCGGCGATGACCAGCCCGGAGCTGACCACGGCCAGAGCTTTCAAGACTAATGCACCATGATGATACGTCTGAAGGATGATCGCCAGCGGGAATAGCGCACTGCCCGCCAGCAGAGAAAATGCAACCATCTGCCGAATTCCTTCGCTGAAGTTCACCCGCTCGAAAATCACACCCAGCACGATCATGAGCATGGCGAGCCCGATCCAGTGGGAGTGAGCGTCCACCTGGCGAACATAATCGTACTTGGTTTCGCCATACTGCTCGAGCGCAGCCTGCGATTGCCCGAGATTACGGCTGGCCGCGGCGGTAAAAGACTGGGCGAGCGATCCGCCCATGTGATCGAGCGTCTGGTGCTCAACGAAGAGCGCATACTGCAAACCGTAGATCATGCCGAAGGCGGCGAGAGCCATCCCACCGAAAATCAGAAGTTTGCGCGATCCGGTCACCGCGCACCCCCCGCCGCGCTCTCCGCGACATCGAGGCCGCCGGAATAGCGCAAGATGCCGGCCAGCATTCCAACCAGGCCAACCATGACCATCAGACCGCCGATGTCGGCGATGCCTCCGGCCAGCAATCCAAACTTCAACTCCAGGAGCACGAACACGGGCAGAATCACCGAGCCCCCGAGCAACAATTTTACCCAACGCCGCTTCCACTTTTCCGAGAGGAACACGAAAGGCTGGACGAACGATAGCAGCATCGCCAGCAGGCCAAACTCGATGATGTGCGAGTGGGCAGCGATGTTTACGGCTCGCGCGCCGGCCAGACTGGCGAAGTTATTGACCTCGGTTGTGGCGGCGTCGAGATTTCCCGCGGTGGCGGCGCTGATCAAACGTTGCAGAATCGCGGTTTCCATCCACTCGTGTTCATACAACAGAGTGCCAGCGTAGTATGCGCCGTGCAGGAAGCCAAGCAAGACAAGAATCGTGCCCCCGGTGAGAAGCGCGCGGCGCGGCATGCTGTCTTCGTCAGAAAGTCCGGGGGCGGGAAGTTCGGGTTCGCTGAGTTGGCGGCTCCGAAGGTATTGCCAGAAACCCCACGCCTGAACGATGAGAACAAGAATCAGCAAGCCTCCGGCGGAATCGGCCAGCACGCTCGCCCAGCCGATTGCGGCAAACGGACTGCCGGTGAGGCCGACGTAGTGAATCAGAAAAATGCCGAGGGGCAAAAGAACACTACCGGCGATGAACAGAGCCGCCAGTGATTTTTTCGTCCGCCGTGAGAGGGCGATGTACGGCTGCACCAGCGCCAACAGCAGCGCCATGTAGCCGGCGTCAATCATGTGGACGTGGGCATCCACCTTGGTGCCGCGATCCTCCAGCACATTTCCGAGATGACTGAACACCTCATTCACCGCCGCGGCATTTCCGGCTGCGACGGCGCGCGAGGCTGCGACGAGCGCTTCGCCTTGCCGGGCGGCGTTTTGGTGGAGGATGAAAACGGCAAAGACATCGCCAAAGAGAAGTCCGCCGGCAATCAGAGCGATGCCACCGAAGATGTAGAGCCGGCGTGCGCTCATTGGCGCGAAACCAGACGCGGAATTCGCGGGCGCGAGACTGGTACTGTCCGGAAATGGTCTGGGAATCGCTGGCATTAGTGTTCCATTGATTCGATGTCGCGGTATTGGCTGCGAAAATACAGCGGTGGCTTGCCGTCCTAAACTGCTTTGTGCTGAACTGCCGGACGAGCCACGAAGGCAGCCCGTCCGGCGAATGACTGTGCTACCACGTCAGACGCAGCGCAAGCTGAATCTGACGCGGGTTGAATACTGCGCTGGGCGTTCCGTAGGTCGGATTGGGCGAACCCTCCCGATAGAATGTCGTCGCTCCGGCACAACCGGGCGCGCCCGGATCGGGCCCGCAGAAGTCCGCCGCCCCATAACTTGTGTTGTAGTAGCGAACGTTGACGCTGTTCAGCAAGTTGAAGGCTTCCGCCAGGAATTGGAGGTGCAACTTTTCATAAATTGGGAAGGTGCGCTCCAGGCGAACATCGACGGTCTTCAGTGTATCTCCCTTAAATGTGTTGCGCGGATCGCCGCCGACCCGGTCATTGTTTCCAAAGACGTCACCGTTCGCGTCAAAGCCGGCATACTTGCTGAAGTACTGCGGAGACTGCAAGGTAACGATCATGCTGAAACTGAAGTCGCGCGCAATCGCGTTCCAGTTCTTGGGACTGGTAAAGATGGCATTGCCGACGAAGCGATGCCGGGCATCGTCGGCGGAACTGGCGCGCTCCGCGCGGAAGCTGCCGTTGTTACTGTCCTGTGGAATCAGGACGAAGCTGGGGTTCGGTCCGTCATCGATGGAATGCGACCAAGAGTAGCTGATGTTAAACGAAAAATTATGCGTCATCCGCTTGCTCATGTTGATGAGCAGGCCATCGTAAACGGAATCCCAGCCGGAACGAGCCTCGAAAAAGACGCTGTAGTTGGGATCGCGGAATCCTGGGATGCCGTTGACATGGGGCACGCCCGGAATCACCATTGACGAGGGGAAATTTACATTGTTGCCACCGGCACAATCGGGTGCGTTCGCAACTCCACTCGCAGCAAAGTTGAAGTACATGTTCTTACAACTCGCCTGCCCCTTGGAGTTGTAAACCTGCACCGTGCCGCTGGGGTCGGGCTGGTTCACGTTGTAAAAGCTGCCGAGGTGTACTCCGCGCAGGTGGACTCCGGTAATGCTCAAGAGCGAGTCTTTGAAGGGCTGGAACTCGAGCGAAGCGCTGGTCTGAATGCCATACGGGTTCTGGCTGTTCTGATCGAACCGCACGATGGTTGCCGGCTGCAGAAAGCCGCACCCCGCCAGCGTTCCAGCAGGGCCATAGCCGGGAACGATCCCAACCGGGCAGAACCCGGCAGCCACCCCGTTCGGATAAAGCGCTTGTCCAGCGGTGCCAAACGGGCCGCCTCCAAACAGCGCAGCAAGCGCCGAATACGTGATGAAAGGTGAACTCGCAAAGCTGAAAAGCCCAGTTTTCGCATTCAGGCTATCCTCAAAGGAACGCCCCGGGTAGGTCGTGAGTCCGCCGCAGGAAGGCGCCTGGCACATCAGCAGGGGCGATGGAATAATCCCGTGGAATAGCCCAAACCCAGCACGGAAGACGGCATCGTGTGGCGTTCCCAGGCTGTAAGCCAGGCCCACGCGCGGGTCAACGTTCTTCCACTGCGTGTTGAGCACTCCCGAAGGCCACGTCTCGAATTCCCACCTCATGCCGGCATTCAAGGTCAGTTTCTGGGAGGCGCGCCACTTATCCTGCAGGTAGAAGCCGGTGTAGTCGTGGTCCAGCGTCGCTGAGGATTGTTGACGGATCGCCTGTGAGATCGGGCCGCCCTGATACACCCCAATTCCTCCCGCCACAGATGTCTCGGCGAAAAGCGGCGTCGTGGTGGTGCTGAAGCGTTGGAAGAAGATCACGAAAGGATCGGGGCATGACACGCCTGCCGGACATCCAGCCGCGCCATCGGTTCCAAGAAAAGCCGCGAGGTCCGCGAAGTCCGCTTCAAACGGATAAAACAACGGGAAAGATTCGTAAGTCCCGACCCGATCGAAGTTACCGCCGAAGCTGATGGTGTGGTTCGACACATTGTGCGTCATGTTATCGACCAACTCGAAGCGCGACTCGGTGTAAATATCCGGATTCCCGCGATTGACTCCGACGGCAAAAGTGTTGGCGACTTCCAGGTGGGGCTGGGTGGAAACAACCGGGAAATCGAAATTGCGGTGCGCATACTGCATACGCAGTTCGTTCACCCACGCTGGAGAAATCACCGTCGTCAAGCCGCCGGCGAGCGACTGGTCGCGAATGTTGTTGTTCTTGAATGCAGACGGCAGGTCGAAACCGTTGTTCAGTGGCGACTGGTTGGTCAAACGGCCGTCATTGAGGAAATAACGGACATACAGGTTACTGTGGCTGAAGTTCTGATCCAGCCTGAGGAGCACGTTGTCGGTGTTTGCGTTGCGCAGCACAAACAGGTTTTCGGCAGGCAGGCCGAATACCGTGGTCTTGACGTTATTTATCTTCGCAATCTTGCTCAGCACGACCGAATTGTAGGTTGGCGATTCGGTGCGTCTCTGCCCTTCGTAATTGGCGAAAACGAATGTCTTGTCTTTTTGGATCGGTCCGCCGATGGCGCCCCCAAACTGATTTTGCCGCAGCACATTGAAGCCGGGCGCGGAGAGAATACTGACGGCGTCGAGTTTGTTATTGCGCAGATAATCGTAAACCGAACCGTGCACGTTGTTGGTGCCACTCTTGGTGATGATGTTTACGATACCGGCGGTGGCTCGGCCAAATTCCGTGGTGTAGTCGGTGTTGATGACGCGAAACTCCTGCACCGACTCCTGTGGCGGCGTGCCCCGCTGGATGCCCGAAGCGGTTGAGATGTCGTCGGCGCCGTCCACGGCGATGAAATTGTAGTGAATGTTCTGACCGGCGAAGGAGAGCTTGGTGACCGGTTCGACGATGACGTCGGTGCTGCCGGAGGTCGTGTTTCCGATGGTGATGCCGGGCGCGAGCAACGCGAAATCGATGAACTCCCGTCCGTTCACCGGAAGGTTTTCGATTTTTTGCTGATCAATGACCGAGCTCACCATGGTTCGAGTGGGCTCGGCAACTTCGCCAACGTCCTGCACCTCGACCTGGGTTTGAACCTGGCCGGGAGCCAGCGCGAAATCCACAGTGCCGGACGCGCCTAGATCCAGGTGAATCTTCTTGGCGGACTTTTGAAAACCCTGCTTTTCGGCATTGACGGTGTAATCGCCCGCGGGAAGTCCGCCGATCTGATATTCGCCCACCGCATTGGCATTGACGGTGCGCTTCAAACCGGTGGCCGTATTTAGCGCCGTAACCGACGCTTCCGGAATCACGGCGCCGGTGGTGTCGGAGATGCGTCCCTGGAGAGTGCTGGTAACGGTCTGGGCTGCCACCCAACTCGGCATGGCCAAGGACAGTGCCAGGAACAGAAGACAAATGACCGCTCCCAGGCGACCGCGATGGAACAACGTGGACTGAACAGAGCCGGGCGTTCCGGCATCGGATTCCACAACGTATTGAACGGCCATCGAATTTCCCCCTCGTAAGTCTGGTGTTGTTGCGCTGGCAGTTACTGAGCTGCCCGCACCACTCGTGCCGCGTGCGCGTGCATGATCTGAGTGAGCCTCGATTCGGAGTCCTCGAGATGCTGCTCCAGTACAGTGGCACACTGCTCAAGCTTTCCGGTACTGAGCAATTGGCACATCTTCCGGTGGACAGGAATCAGAGCGCCGGGATTGTCATGACTGCGGTCCACCAGCACCATGCCGACACGCAGTTCGCCGAGCATGTTTTTATAAAACGAGTCCAGCCGCTCGTTGCCGTGGAAGCGGATCAGCAGGCTGTGAAAATGAAGGTCGTGACTGACGGCGCGGGACCAGTCCCGGTCGTGCACGGCCAGTTCGTATTGCTCTACCGCGCTGCGGATTTCCTGCAACAAACCCGGGTCCGGACGGCGCGCCGCAAGCACGGCGGGCAACTCCAGCATCCGGCGCAACTGGTAGATCTCCTGCACATCGCGCAAAGAGAGTTGCGAGACCGCAGCGCCCCGATGGAGGCTGCGCCGCAAAAGGCCCTCGAGGGACAAGATCCGGATTGCCTCCCGCATGGTGTTGCGCGAAACGCCCAGGGAAGAAGCCAGCGGCAACTCCTGAAGCTGGGTGCCGGGGCGGAACTCGCCCTCGAGTATGCGCTGGCGGAGGAGTGCGGCCACCTGATCCGCCACACTGACGCGGTTAATCTGCGTTCGATCCATGCGGAGAAATTGTCGTCCGGCTGACCCGCGGAATTTTGCCCTTAATTGTCCACGTTGTCAAGTGTTGAAATGTTCACCACTTTGGCGGTATGTTGGATCGGCAGCACGGCCTGTCTTTCGGGCGCGCGAACATTTCGCGAAAGCCCCGAAAGGACAGGGATTCGCCGGGTCCGCTATGATCGTTGCCAGCGCCGGACAGAATCTGCGCCGGTTCGGATGAAACGAGTTTCGAAAGATGAGGTATGGCCACTTTTTTCCCAGAGGCGCTGTGCGCGACGGTTACTGAGTTGGCGGACGCCGGCACGGCGCCGATTTCTCGTGAAGCGGCTTGTCTTCTGCTGCGAACGCACGACGACGTGCTACCTTCCCTGCTCTCGGCGGCGCAACTTGCCCGCGCGAGATTCAAACCGGGAGTCATCACTTATTCCCGCAAAGTGTTTCTTCCCCTGACGAATCTTTGCCGCGACTACTGCGGCTACTGCACATTCCGGCGCGATCCCGGCGAGCCCGGCGCGCACACCATGGCGCCGGACGAGATAATGGAAGTAGTGCGCGCGGGCGAGCGCCTGGGATGTACCGAGGCGTTGTTCAGCCTGGGAGACAAGCCGGAGCTGCTCTTTCCCCGGATGCGCGATACGCTGCGGCGCTTCGGATACAAATCCACGCTCCATTATCTGGAAGCGATGTGCGAGAAAGTGCTCCGCGAATCGAGCCTGCTGCCGCATCCCAATCCCGGACTGATGAGCACGGAATGGCTGGAACGGCTGTCCCGCGTGGCTCCCAGCATGGGGCTTATGCTGGAAACGACCAGTGCGCGGCTGCTCGTGAAAAATGCCGCGCACGACAATGCTCCCGACAAAGAACCGGCGAAGCGCCTGCGTGTGATTGAGGATGCGGGGCGGCGAAAGATTCCTTTTACCACGGGAATTCTGATTGGAATTGGCGAGACGCCGGAAGAGCGCGTGGATGCGCTGATCGCGATCCGCGACTTGCATGAGAGGTACGGGCACATTCAGGAAGTGATCGTGCAAAACTTTCGCGCCAAGAGTGGAACGCCGATGGCACACTGGCCCGAACCGGACCGCGGGGAAATGCTGCGCACGCTGGCCGTGGCGCGCCTCCTGATGCCGAGGATGAATATTCAAGCGCCGCCGAATCTCTCCGATCCGAGCGTTGGTTTGCACTATGCCGATTTGCTCGAGGGCGGCATCAATGACTGGGGCGGGGTTTCGCCACTGACGCCGGATTTCATCAATCCGGAAAAGCCGTGGCCGCATCTGGAAGAATTGCGACAGCGAACCGAGGCCAAAGGATTCGAGTTGCGCCAGCGGTTGCCGGTTTATCCGGAGTTCGTAAATAGGTTCGCAAAAAAGTTCGCGGAACAAGCAAAGGCACACAGCGATTTGCTGGCGCAGCGACTGAGCGCCGCTGCCGACGCTGAGGGCTACGCTCGGAGGGCGGCATGATCACGGTTCTGACCGGCGGCACAGGCGGCGCCAAGTTCGTCGATGGACTCCGGCAGATCGTTCATCCAGAGGAACTGACCATCGTCGTGAATACCGGCGACGACTTGCTGTGGTGGGGATTGTACGTGGCGCCCGATCTGGATTCCATCACTTACATGCTGGCCGGCAAACTGAGCCAGGAGCGCGGCTGGGGCGTGAAAGGCGACACTTTTTTTTGCCTGAATGCCATGGGGCAACTGGGACAACCGACCTGGCTTCACGTAGGCGATCGCGATCTGGCTACGCATATTTTCCGCTCGAAGCTGCTGGCCGACGGCAAGACGCTCACCGAAGCCACGTCCGAGATCGGGAACCGGCTTGGCATCAAGACGCGCGTGCTGCCCATGAGCAATTCGCGCGTGGAGACGCGGGTTTTGACTCCGGCGGGAGATCTGAGCTTTGAAGAATATTTCGTCCAGCGCTGGTACCAGGATCCAGTGGAATCGGTTCGGTTCGCCGGCGCCTCCGATGCCGAGCCGGCGCCGGGAGTCATCGAGGCGATCCGCTCGGCAGATCTTGTGCTGCTCGCGCCGAGTAATCCGGTGACCAGCATCGCTCCGATTCTCGCCGTGCCGGGAATTCGCGAAGCGCTGCGCGAAAGCCGCGCCCGCATTGCGGCCGTGAGCCCGATTGTGGGCGGCGCCGCGGTCACCGGGCCCGCCGGAATACTCATGGCGGCGCAAGGCTTCGCCGTTTCGATTGCTGGCGTTGCCGACTTCTATCAAGACTTCCTTGATCTGCTGGTGGTCGATTCCGAGGACGCGAAGCCGGCCGAAGAGTTGCGCAAGACCGGCATGCGTGTGCATTGCACCCCGACTATCATGCGTAAATATGAAGATCGAGTCGCGCTGGCAAAAAGCGTCCTGGATGCGGCGATGCAACCTCCGTCCGCTCCGGCCGAGGTGGAGCAGGCATGATTCTGGTCCCAGTAAAAAACCTCGCCGACGCCAAGCAGCGGCTGTCCCCTATTTTGAGTCCGGAAGAACGTTTCGCGCTGGCGCAGGCGATGTGCGAGGACGTGCTGCAAGCGCTGGCGCACTGGCAACGCCGGCCTGCCGTCGCGGTGGTGACGAGTGATTCGTTTGCGCGCGACTTGGCGGCGCGTTTGAATTTCGAGGTCGTTGCCGACGACAACTCCGGAGAGACCAGCGCCATCGAGATGGCAACGGCGTTATGCAGAGAGCGTGGAGCCGGCAGCACCCTGGTGGTTCCAGCAGATATTCCTTTGATCGACAGCTCGGAACTTCAGAAGATCGTGGATTGCGCTCCTCCCGGTGGTGCGGTGCTGGTGCCGGACGCGGCGCGACGCGGCACGAATGCAGCCTGGCGATCTCCGGGTGATTTGTTTCCGCTTCGCTTCGGCAACGATAGCTTCTTGCCGCACCTGGCCGCGGCAAAGGCAACGGGCCTGCCATGTGTTGTGCTCGAACTGCCGGGCATTGCGCGGGACGTCGATCGTCCCGAAGACCTTCGCGAACTCGCCGGCGCCAGCGGAGAACGGCAATCGCAGAAGCTGGTGCGAAGCTGGAATCTTGAATTGTAGCGCCGGCATCCTGCCGGCTGTTCCGAGGGCGTCTCGCCCTCGGCGCGGAGGGCGGGACGCCCGCCGGACAGCCGCCGAGACGGCGGCGCTACGGCCACGGCACGAGAACGGCAGTTATGAAAGCATCGTTCACATGACGAAATCCAAGCGCGCACGCGGAGAGATTCGCATTCTTCCGATCGCCGTCAGTGGAGAAATCCGCGCCGGAGAACCGCTGTGCGCGACTTTGTTGGCGGCGGCGCGAAACCTGGGGTTGCGCTTTCGGGATGGCGACATCCTGGTGGTGAAGCACAAAGTTGTTTCGAAGGCGGAAGGCGCTGTGGTAGCGCTGGATGAGATCCGGCCCTCGGCGGCCTCACGGGTTTGGGCTCGGCGCTACGGGCTCGACGCCCGCATCAGTGAATTGGCGTTGCGTGAGAGTCGTCGAATCGTGCGGCGGAAGCGCGGTGTGCTGATCACCGAGACCAGGCACGGGTTCGTTTGCGCGAACAGTGGCGTGGACGTGTCGAACGTGGATGGCGGGCGGCACGCGGTGTTGCTGCCGGTGAATCCGGATCGTTCCGCGGCGCGGTTGCGGCGGGAGTTGAAGAAGCAGCTTGGGATCGAGATCGCGGTCATCGTCAGCGATAGTTTCGGGCGTCCGTGGCGGGAAGGCTTGACGGAAGTGGCGATTGGCGCCGCTGGGATTCGGCCTCTGGTCGACTACCGAGGACGTCGCGACCCGCACGGCTACTCGCTGCACGCAACGGTGGACGCGATCGCGGACGAACTGGCTTGTGCGGCCGGACTGGTCTGCGGCAAGCTGGCAGGCATTCCGGCGTGCATCATTCGAGGCTATGCTTACCCGCGAGAAAACCGGCGAGGAAGCGGTGGGGCGCGGGCACTGATCCGGCCCGCGCAGAACGATCTTTTTCGATAGGAGACACATCCATGTATTGTCATCCTGAGCGAAGCGAAGGATCTGCTGTCGATAGTTGTCGCGCCACGAACTGGTTAGGAGAACGTTATGCCCTTGCAGACTTCAGAACTCGAGCAATTCCCCGCGCTGACCTGGGACCAGATCGCACCCCAAGCTTCCGTGGCGATTCGCGGCGCCTTGGAGCGTGTGCTGGAAACGCAGGACGGAGCATGTCTGACGGACGAGGAGCGCTACGCCCTGGCGAACTGCGATGGGGCAAACTGCAATCGTGCGGACTTGCTCGCACTGCTGGTGGCCGCGGATACGCTTCGGCGCGACTTGGTCGGCAACATTGTCAGCTACGTGGTAAACCGCAATATCAATTTCACGAACATCTGTTTCGTGGGGTGTAAGTTTTGTGCGTTCAGCCGCGGACCGCGCGAGGCCGACTCCTATTTTCATTCGCTCGAAGACATGGGGCGCAAAAGTAAAGAGGCGTGGGAACTGGGCGCGACCGAAGTGTGCATTCAAGGCGGTCTACCGCACGGTCTGCCGCCGTTTTATTACCGAGACATTCTGCGCGCCGTGAAGCATGCCGTGCCGGGTATGCACATCCACGCGTTTTCTCCGATGGAAATTGTGTACGGCGTGGAACTGACCGGCATGAAGCTGCGCGACTATCTCACGATGCTGCGCGATAACGGACTGGACACGCTGCCGGGCACGGCGGCCGAAATTCTGGATGACGAAGTGCGTCATGTGCTCTCGCGCAACAAACTTTCGTCGGCGCAATGGCAGGAGGTGATCCGCACGGCGCACGCGTGTGGAATCCCGAGCACTTCGACGCTGATGTACGGACACAGGGAAACACCCGACCACTGGGTGCGGCAGTTGTCTTTGTTCCGGCAGATTCAGTCTGAGACCGGCGGCTTCACCGAGTTCGTGCCGCTTGGTTTTGTGCACCAGAACACGCTCTTATTCCAGCAGGGTCTGGCGCGCACGGGGCCGACGCTCGCCGAACACCTCAAGATTCACGCGCTGGCCAGAATCCTGCTCGCCGGCTCGATTCATAACATCCAGGTCTCGTGGGTGAAGCTCAACCGTAAACTTTCGCAACTCTGCCTGCACGCCGGCGCCAACGACTACGGCGGAACCCTGATGGAAGAAAATATTTCGCGTGAGGCCGGAGCGACCGCGGGCCAGTACACCAGTCCGAAAGATTTCCAGGCGTTGATTCTCGAGATCGGACGCATTCCAGCGGAGCGCAACACAACCTATTCGCGCATAAAGATCAAGCTGCCGCTAGTGGAGGGACGGGCGTCCTCGCCCGTCCAAGCCCACGTAGGGGCAGGTGCCCTCACCTGCCCAGCCGAGCGCAGCTCGGCCAATGCGGACGCCTACAACAACTCTGGAGCCGCTATCGAACACGCGCAGCTCGGGGAGTTCGCATGAACGCCAGCATGAGCCGCGCCATCGCCATCATCGGGGGCACCGGCCCGGCTGGTAAGGGCCTCGCGCTGCGCTGGGCGCGCGCGGGGGAGACCGTCATCATCGGCTCGCGCGATGCCGCCCGGGCACAGCAAACGGCGGAAACAATCCGCAGGCGCGCGGGCGCAAATGCTCAAGTTTCCGGGCTGGAAAATTCGGCAGCCTGCGCTGCCAGCGATCTGCTGGTGCTCACCGTGCCGTTCGAAGGGCAGGCGGCGCTGCTGAAGCAGTTGAAGCCTGCCATCCGTCCAGGCAGCATTTTGATTGATGCCACCGTTCCGCTCGCTGCAAGCGTCGGCGGACGCGCCAGTCGCACCCTTGGCGTGTGGCAAGGCTCCGCGGCGCAACAGGCGGCGGAACTGGTCCCGAAGGGCGTTTCCGTCGTGGCGGCATTCCAAAACGTTTCGGCGGACGTGCTCAACGACGACAGTAACGAAGACGTGGATTGCGACGTGATCGTATGCAGCGACGATCCGAACGCCACGCAGGTCGCGATGGAACTCGCGGCAAAGATCCCGCGCGTGCGAGCGGTCGATGGCGGCAAGCTTGAGAACGCGCGCCTTGTCGAGCAGATCACCGCGCTGCTGATCGGTCTCAACATCCGCCACAAAGGCCACGGCGGAATACGGATCACAGGCTTGCCGGATGGCGCGTACAGGCTTAGCTCTTAGCTCTCGGCTCTCAGTAAAAGCGGGGACGAAGCTTTTGCTTGTTTTCTTGCCTCGTTACTACAAAGGTATTAACCCGTGTTTAGCACTACCCCCCTCCCCCCTAATCTTTGGAATCATGGGGTTAGGGGGAGTCTTCCGGCCAAAATCTAGAGCGCAAAGGACTTATTTTCAAAATATTCCGGAATAAGGAGTTAGCTCGATTTTGAACCAAAATTCCTGTTTTGGGGCACCATTTTGGGAAAATGACACCGGCCTGTTGCTTCAAATTTAGTTATCAAAGAGCCACTAGCGAACCGGGCCGTACGGCTTCTCGTGCCGTCTCTGGAGACGGGCACACGTCGAACTTGCCCTAATCAACACGATTTTCGCACGGGGCGGTTCGGGAAGTCTGTGATGGCGCTCACGGGTGGTTTGTGATGAAAAAAAGTCAAAGGACCCGCCCAATCGGAGCTTGGACGGAGCACCCTCTTGATGAAGAAATGGCGGCGCTGGGCCGGGCCACCCGCCGGGCGCCATCGGTATCTATGGCGGAAACACGGTATGCCTTTGATTTGGGAGGACTGAAGCGAAACGGGCAAACTGTCGAGGCCCTCAGGGGCTGAAGCCCGCTTCTTTGTTGGCTCTGGGTGGCACGGCTGAAGCCGTGGCCTTCCCGTTCGTGCCCTTCCCGTTCGTGGAGAAGGTTACGTCTTTCCGCAGCGCTGAAGCGCTGCGCCACCCAAAATCAAGTGCAATATGGGCTGACGCACATTTTAGTTCGGGAAAATCAAGGGCAAAGGCAAAGGCAGCGGACAGGAGTGTCCGCTCTACACTTAGGATGTCACTCTTCCACCGGTTGCGCGTTCAGTTCCTGAGCGGGCTCGCCTGCGGCCAGGCCCTGGGCAATGATTAGGCGGTGGGCTTCGATGCGTAGTTCGGGCAGTGCGCGTCCGAACCAGATTGCGCCGAGGACGCAGGCCACTCCTCCGGTGGCGACCGTAATGGGCGCGCCGATGCGGTGGGCCAACGCTCCTCCAAAGAAAGCTCCGAAGGGAGCCATGCCCATGAACATCATCGAATACACGGACATGACGCGGCCGCGCAGTTGGTCGGGGACCATGGTCTGGATCAGCGTGTTCGAGCAGGCCATTTGCAACATCATCGAGTAACCGGCGGGCAAGAGGAGCGCGACTGACAACCAGAATGAAGTCGAGAACGAAAAAAGAAACAGGCTGATCCCAAGGCTGGCGCAGCTGATTGCCACCCACCGCCCGAGCCCTTTTATTCCGGTTTTAGCGGCTAGCGTCAAGGCGCCGAACAGAGCGCCTACGCCGGTGGCGCCCATCAGGATGCCGAGGCCGCGCGCGCCGCCGTGCAGGATTCTGTCGGCGAAGACCGGCATCAGCACGGTGTAGGGCATGCCGACCAGGCTCACCAGGCCAAGCAGCAAAAGCAGCGCACGAATGACCCGCGTCTGGTTGACCCAGCGAAAACCTTCGATGATGTCTTCGATCGGCGAATGCTCGCTGGCACGCGGGGCGCAGTGCACGTGCATCAGCGACAGGCCGACGATCACGGCGATGTAACTAATTGAGTTGGCGGCAAAGCACCAGCCTTCGCCGATTCTCGCCACCAGAATTCCGGCTATGGCCGGGCCGATGACGCGCGCGCCATTGAACATCGAGGAATTCAGCGCGATGGCGTTCATCAGGTCTTCTTTGCCGACCATGTCCACGAGGAAGGCTTGCCGGCCGGGAATATCGAAGGCATTCACCACTCCGAGCAGGGCCGCGAGCACGAAGATGTGCCACACCTGGACGCGCCCGCTCAGCGTGAGGAAAGCCAGAATCCCCGCGAGGATCATGGCAGCGGTCTGGGTGGCGATCACCAGGCGCTGGCGATTAACGCGGTCGGCGGTGATCCCTCCGAAAGGAGCGATGAGGAAAACAGGAATCTGGCTGGCAAAGCCGACACTTCCCAACAGCAGGGCAGATTTCGTCATGCGGTAAACGAGCCACGCCTGGGCTACGGTCTGCATCCAGGTGCCGATGAGAGAGATTAGTTGTCCGCTGAAGAAGAGCTGAAAATTGCGGTGGCGCAAAGCGCGCAGGGTTGTGGCCCACTTCGACGAAGACACGGCTTTCACGTCCGTTGTTTCAGCTACCGCCGAATTTTGCCCCTGAGTCACTCTTCTAGAACTTTTTCACATCTTGGGGATGACGGCAACCGGCAGGAAGACGAGAAACGTGATTGAGACATTGAATCATTGAGTCAATGAGTCCATGTCTCAATGATCCAGCGGATTTCCACAGCTTGGGTGACTAAATTGGAACTTCCCCGCCGGTTCGATCCGCGATAGAGTTAAGGTCCACCGATCCGAGAGAGTAGGATCCGGGAAGGATGAAAAATGAGCACAGATCCTAATCGTCTGGAACGCCGAGGCGGGCAGCGTTTCGAAGTGCACCTGCCGTTGGCGGTTCACTTCGAGGAACGGACGGTGCCCGGATTTACTCAGGACTTGAGTGGTCGTGGAGTTTTCTTTTACGCCGAGACGGCGCTTCCGGAAGGGGCGGTCGTGGAATTGACTTTCACCATGCCGTCCGAAATCACTTTGGCGGAAAACATGCCGGTTCGTTGTCGTGGGCGGGTGTTGCGCGCCTCGGCTTCCCCGGGCGGTCAACGAAGCGGGATTGCCGTGCAACTCGATTCCTACGAGTACTTGCCCGCCAACGAGCCGATCGCTCAATTGGTGCGACTTGCGGCCAGCAGTGCCCTGGGAGCGACTTCCGGCCCGGGACCGCGCTGAGGCTTTGTTTTCCGTCCCAGCGGGCGCTTCCTAGGGTTCTTTTCCGGTAGCCATGGTCTCGGCGGCTTGGCCCTCGGCCAGACTGGGGAGAGTAGCGGATCTTTTCCTGCGAAGATCTGACGGTAATTCCGAATGCAACAACCAGAGTCCAGCGGCGACGGCTGCAGCCCAGGTTAAGGAGCCGAGCGCGAGGGCGAGGAGATCGGCGCGGCGGCTGCCGTTGAGCGGCAGGCTGCGCATGACTTCATAACTCAATCCGCCGGAAACGGCGCCGACCAGCGCAGCCTTCCCTAATTCTCTCCAGTTCAATCCGCCGAGCGGCACCATGCCGCGAATATGGAGGAGCAGGGCAATGGCGAGGGCGTTAGCGGCGATGCCAACGTCGGAAGCGATGGCCAGTCCGGTGACCGAGAGCGTCCGAAAGAACAGCGCGTAGATCGGCAGAGAAGCGACCGTGATGAGGGTGGTTGCGATCATCGGAGTGAGGGTATTGCCGGAGGCGTAAAACGCGCGCGCGTAGAGCGCCTGACTGGACCACAAAGCCAGCGAGAGCGAAAACCAGAAAAAGTAAATGGCGGTGGATTCGGAATCGGCTAAGGTGAAGTGGCCGCGACGATAGACGAGATCGATCAGGGGGACGGCAACGGCCATCATCCAGCCGGTTATGAGCAGAGAAGCCGCCGTGATGCGGTAGACGGAAGCGTTCACGGTGGCGGCGAATTCCTCGAACTTTTTATCTCCGAACAGGCGCGAGAAAAAGGGGAGCGACGCCTGGCCGGCAGCCTGTCCGAGAATGGCGATGGGAACTGCGAAGAGACGCTTGGCATAGTTCAGCCGCGCGATGTCGCCGATGCCGCTCGAGGCAAAGTAGCGGAGGATCCAGTCGTCGGCGGTGACCAGCGAAACGCCCAGCATCAGCGGGATGGAGAGGCGCACCCACTCGCGAAATGCCGGATTCTTCACATCGAAGGAGGGCCGGTATCCGGTGCCGATTTTGGCCGCTCCGAGCGCGTTGATCAGAAACGGGCCGGCAATGCTTCCGGCGAGGGCGCCGAAGGCAAGGGAGGCGATGCCAATTTGCCGCCCGGCGACAACTCCACCGCCGATGATGAACACGTTGTAGATCAGCGGGCCGAAAGCTGGGAACAGGAACAGACGGTGGGAGAGCAGGACCGCCGAAACGACTCCCCCAACATAAAAGAAGATCTGCGCCGGTAGAAGAATGCGCGTCAGATGAACGCAGAGTTGCATCTGCTCGGGCGTGAAGCCGTGGAACATCCAGCCGACGAACTGGGGCGTGAAGATTTCGGCCAGGATGGTGCCGGCGACCAGCACGGTGGTCATCACGGTAATGACGATCGAGAAAGTTTTCTGCGCATCCTGCTCGCGCTTTTCCGCCAGAAACCGGGTATAGATGGAGATGAATGTGATCGAGGCGGTGCCGCCGGCGACGATGTAGTTGAGCCAGTCGGGGAGGGTGAAAGCGGCAACATAGGCGTCGGTCTGCTGTCCGGCGCCGAAGGCGTAGGCGATGTAGGCCTCGCGGATATATCCGATCACGCGTGAGAGCGTGATAGTCGTCATCAGCAGCAGCGTCGCCGACAACGCCGTGTGCTGGTGCGATGGCCGGAAGAAACGCAACAGACGCATCCTTCGCAGATTAACGCATCTTGCGGTTGGTTGGAGAGTTATCGGCGGGCTGGAATCGGGAATGGCAATTGGCTTAGGGAAGATCGCGGCAAGCGGGCGAGGGCGCCCGCGCCACCACGCTATAATCCGCTTGTGAGCGAACCTGGCTTGACCGCGCAACGCCGCGCTGACTTCGAGCAGGCGACGCGCGTCCACGGAAGTTTTCTGGCAGCCACTGAGAAACGAGCCCTCATCTGGATGGCCGAGCGCATGCCGACATGGGTCAATTCCGACCATTTGACTCTGCTCGGGTTTGCCGGCCAAATTGCGACCGGCGTCTGCTATGCGCTCGCGGGGCGAGATCGCCGCATGCTGCTGGTGGCTATTTTTTGTCTCGCAGTGAATTGGTTCGGCGACAGCCTCGACGGAACTTTGGCGCGCGTCCGCCAACAGCAGAGGCCGCGCTACGGCTTTTACGTGGACCACATGATCGATTCCATTGGCGCAGTGGCGATGATGGGCGGGCTGGCTCTTTCCGGCTATATGCATCCGGCGATTGCGATTGGGTTGCTGATTGCGTTTCTTTTGCTTTCGGTCCAATCGTATCTGGCGACATATACGCTCGGTGAGTTCCATCTTTCAATGTGGCACTTCGGCCCAACCGAGTTGCGCGTTCTGCTGATAGTTGGCAACCTTGCCCTGTTCCGGTGGGCATGGGTGATTCACGGGCGCTACCGGCTGTTTGACATTGGCGGCGCGATTGGATTGGCTGGAATGCTGCTGATGCTGGTTGTTGCCACACTGAAGAATACGTTTCGGCTTTACCGCGACGAGAGAATCCGATGAAGCCGGATGGTTCTCAGCCGCCGGTTCCCAGTTCTCAGACGAATCGGACCTTTCTCCGCTGGATGAAGTTCAACACTGTGGGCGGAATCGGCATCGGCGTGCAATTGGCGGCGCTGGCCGTTTTCCGCTCATGGCTGAAGCTGGATTATCTCCTGGCTACGGGACTGGCGGTTGAGATCGCGGTGATCCACAACTTCGTATGGCACGAGCGCTTCACCTGGGCAGACAGGCCGACTGCACGACTGGCTCATTCCTTGCTCAGGCTGGCGAAGTTCAACGCCAGCAACGGCGCGGTGTCGATTGTAGGGAATCTCGTGCTCATGCGGCTGTTGGTGGGCAAACTGAAGTTCAATTATGTCGCGTCGAATTGTGTTGCGATCGTCGTTTGTTCGCTGTTGAATTTTCTGCTCGGCGATCGATTTGTTTTCAGTGCAGAGGCGGGCTCGGAAGCGATCCGACCTAGCAGTTTGCCGAGCTGCGCGGTGCGGCAAGACGACCTCCTGGGCTTGTCCTTCCGGGGGTTACGCCGCGATCAAAGCCGGGATATAATGAAATAGCTACTATGCGTTCGAACGGCTACATTTCGCCTCTCCAGACGTGCTGGATCGAGGGACGCGCTTGTCCCCTCCGGTACCTTTCCGTTCTGCCTTCGCACGTACGCGCCAATCTCTTTGGCTGCGACTAATTTTTCTTTCCTCTTCGTTGCTTCGCTAATCGCTATTTCGCTGTTCGCTCTTAGCTTTTAGCTCTTAGCCAAAGCAGCTTATCTCGCTGGACGCTATTCGAATCTGGCCTGATAACCACTGAGAACCAAGAACCGGGAACTGAGAACTAATCTGGAGGACTCCATGACCACCAAAACTTTGACCGTCGGCCCCAAGCTCAAGACTGCGATTCCGGGCCCTAATGCCAGACGCATTCTCGCGGGCGATGAGAAATATATTTCGCCTTCCTACACGCGCTCCTATCCGATGGTTGCCAAGCGCGGCCGCGGCATTGTGGTCGAAGATGTGGATGGCAATGAGTTCTTCGATTTTTCCGCGGGCATTGCCGTGACCTCGACCGGCCACTGCCATCCGGAAGTGGTCGCCGCCATTCAGAAGCAGGCGGGCGAACTGATCCACATGTCGGGCACCGACTTTTACTATGAGGGCATGGTGACGCTGGCTGAGCGGCTCTCCAAGATTGCGCCGATGCCGGGGCCGCACAAGATCTATTACGGAAACTCCGGAGCCGAAGCCATCGAGTGCGCTCTGAAGCTGGCGCGCTATCACACCGAGCGGCAGCACATGATCGCCTTCTTCGGGGCTTTCCACGGACGCACCATGGGCGCGCTCTCGCTGACCGCTTCGAAGCCGCAGCAGAGGCGCCGCTTCTCGCCGCTCGTGCCCGGGGTTACGCACGTGCGCTATCCCGATGTGTATCGGGGCTGTGCGGGCGGTCCGCAGGATGCCGAGAAATTCGCGCTGGGCTGCGCGCGCTACATCGAAGACAAACTGTTTAAGACCATCCTCGCGCCGGAGGAAGTTGCGGCCATTTTTGTCGAGCCGATCCAGGGTGAAGGCGGATACGTCGTCGCTCCGGCGATCTTCATGCAGGAACTGCGCCGCATCTGCGACAAGCACGGCATCCTGCTCGTGCTGGACGAAGTCCAGACTGGCATCGGCCGCACGGGCAAATGGTTTGCCGTCGAACACACTGGTGTGCATCCCGACATCGTTTGCATCGCCAAGGGTATTGCCTCCGGCATGCCGCTCGGCATCACCATGAGTAAGGCCGACATCATGGACTGGATCCCCGGCTCGCACGCGTCGACTTTCGGTGGTAACCCCGTCTGCATTGCCGCCGCGCTGGCCACGCTCGATGTGATCGAGAAAGAAGGGCTGCTGAGGAACTCGCGGGAGGTCGGCGACCACATGCTGAAACGCATGGGCGACTGGCCGAAGAAGCACAAGATCGTGGGCGACGTCCGCGGACGCGGCCTGATGATCGGCGTCGAGATCGTGAAAGACCAGAAGACTCGCGAGTACGGCGCCAGCGAGCGCGATCGCATCGTGGAGCAGGCGTTCGAGCGCGGCGTTCTGTTTCTGGGCTGCGGTCCGAGCACGGTTCGCATCGCGCCGCCGCTCATCGTCACCAAGGACGAAGCCGACGTGGCCATGGATGCGCTGGAAGAGTCGATCGCGATCGTTGAAGCTTAGAATTAGTGAAGCTGAGGAGAACGCGTAATCGCCGGAGGTGTGCCATGTGGAACGGAACTGTGGAATCGATTCATATCGCCTCCGCCGCCCAAGGGCCGACGCAATCTGTCGGTCAGGCGGTGGCGATTCCAGGCGCGGGGCTTGAGGGCGATCGATACGCGTTGAAGCTGGGCACGTTCTACAAGCCTGCGCCGGATTACGAACTCACGCTGATTGAGGCGGAGGCGATTGAGGCGCTGCGGCGGGACTATCAGGTCGAGCTTACTGCCGGCGAAGCTCGCCGCAATATCGTGACACGCAACGTGCCGCTGAATCACCTGGTGGGCAGAGAATTTGCCATCGGCGATGTGCGCATTCGCGGCATCCGCCTGTGCGAGCCTTGCGATCACTTGCAGAAAGTAACGGGCAAGCCGGTGCTCAAGGGCCTGCTTCACCGCGGAGGATTGCGGGCTCAAATTCTCACGCAAGGGACGATTCGGGTCGGGGACGAAGTTAGCTTGCTCACGTAGAGACGCGGCTTGCCGCGTCTCCGCAGACTGAGACGGGGCAAGCCCCGTCTCTACACGTGAACAGGTTATTAGACACTTCTGCGGAAAGGATGGAACGTATGGGCGACACCACACTGCGTGAACTCGTGTACGGCAAAGGCGCCCACGTGGATCCGGTGGCTTGCGTCGAAGATATTTCCGCGGAACTGGCAGCCCGGATCGTAGCGGGCTATCCGCACTCCATCTGGCAGATCGTGGAGCACATGAACTACTGGATGGACTACGACCTCGGCAAAGTCGCGGGCGAGAATCGTCCTTATCCGGACAAAGCGATCGAAAGCTGGCCGGAGCATCCGAATCCAGCCGCCGACAGTGGCAAGCCGATGAGCAGTGGCAGGCCACGACTCGCCGTTTCACCGATTTGCTGGCCCGGCTTGCCCGCCTCGCGGAATCCGATGCGGCGGAACTGGCGCGAAAAGTTCAGAACGTGGGTCTCGCCGCAAGTCTCCGCGTGAGTCCACCGTGCATGCCATGCTTTGGCAAATTGCGGCGCATAACAGTTATCACGCCGGCCAGATTGCCTTGCTCCGCCGCCAGTTTGGCGCCTGGCCTCCTGAACGAGGCGGCGATACCTGGTGAGCGATTACCCGACTCAGAACCGCGATCCCGACGCAGCCACTCTTCATCAACAGAAATTCTTACTGGAAGGAGGCCTCTCGATGCCACGCTTTACATCTCGCACTCTTGTCGCTCTGGCGTTCACCCTGGTGATTTGGGCCTCTGCCTTTGCCGGCATTCGCGCCGGGCTGCGCGCTTATTCGCCCGCGAATCTCGCCATCCTGCGTTTTCTGGTCGCGTCTCTGGTGCTCGCCATCTACGCCGGGATCGCACACTTTCGCCGTCCGGAATTGCGCGACATTCCCGGGTTGGTCCTGACCGGCGCCATCGGAATCACCTTTTACAACCTGGCACTTAATTACGGAGAGACTCGCGTGACCGCGGGCGCAGCCAGCATGCTGATTGCCTCCGTGCCGATCTGGACCGCGCTGGCGGCTCGATTCTGGCTGCACGAAAAACTGACTGCGATCGGATGGTGTGGAGTGTTCGTGAGCTTCGCGGGAGTCGCGCTGATTTCGAGCGGAGAAGGCGAAGGCATCCGCCTCTCGCCGCAAGCGCTGATTATTCTTGCCGCCGCGGTTACGTCCGCGCTCTACATGATTCTGCAGAAGCACTATCTGGGCAGGTACAGCGCGCTGGAATTTACGGCGTACTCGATCTGGTTCGGGACCGCGCTGATGCTGCCCTTCGGTAACGGTCTGGTGCACACCCTGCGCGCCGCTCCCGCCTGCGGCGACGCTGGCGGTCATTTATCTGGGTATCTTTCCGGGAGCGCTCGCTTATGTGGCGTGGGCCTACGTGCTTTCGCACGGCGCCGCCGGACGCACGGCGACGCTGCTCTACGTGATTCCGATCGTGGCCATTGGCATTGCATGGATCTGGCTGGGCGAGGTGCCGAAACTGATCTCTCTGGTCGGCGGAGCGATCGCGCTCGGCGGCGTGGTGCTGGTGAACACCGTCGGGAAGAAGAACTTGGACAAAGGGAAGCCGGTCGAAGCAGTTGCCTTGCTTGTTTCGGAAGTCGGTGAGCTGAAGTCGCGCCAGTGGTCAGCCACCGTCAGCAAGAGCGCAAGCAGCGAATTGTACCGGATGCGCGGTGATCAGCATCACATAACGCGCGGTTCGTTCAAGCTAGGGTGAAGACGGAGTTCTCCCATGTTCGCCGGACGTCTGACCGAAGCCACACTACGCGCACTGGACTGGCTGGCGGCAAGAACGCTCTCGCCCGAGGACGCGCCAGCCCACCAGCGTACCGGCCGGCGCGGCGAGGAAGACGCTTATTTCTACCTGCGCCGGCGGGGCTACACCATCATTGCCCGCAACTACCGCTCCCCGCACCATCGCGGCGAACTCGATCTTGTCGGCTGGGATCAGGACGTCCTGTGTTTTATCGAAGTGAAAACTCGGACGACGCGTGACGTCAAGCCCGCCGAAGCCGCCGTAGACCGGGCCAAACAAAGGGAGTTATCGCTAGTCGCCCGTGACTTCCTGCGCCAGATGCCCCCTTCGTGCCAGTGGCGGTTCGACGTGCTCTCCGTATACTATGAGCACGGCCACAACCACCCCTCATTCGAGTTGTTTCAGAATGCGTTTGCCGTGTCGTACAATCATAAATTCGGCAATCGTGGCTTCGCGAACTCCTATTGAAAGGATTTAGTGCGTGCCTGAACTGAGAAAAGACCCCATCGTGGGCCGGTGGGTGATTATTTCCACGGATCGCGCCAAGCGGCCTACCGATTTTGTGCGCGAACCCGTGAAGATCAGGGGCGGATTTTGTCCCTTCTGTTACGGCAATGAAAGCAAGACCCCGCCGGAGATCCTGGCGTATCGCCCAAGCGCCAACAGCAATCCTCCTCAGAAGGACAGTCCGGGTTGGACGATCCGCGTGGTTCCGAACAAGTTCCCGGCACTCGGCATCGAAGGCAATTTGAATAAGCAGGCCGAGGGCATGTTTGACAAGATGAATGGCATCGGCGCCCACGAAGTCGTCATCGAAACGCCCGACCACAATGCCACCCTGGCCTCGCTTCCGCCGAAAAGAATCGAAGATGTTCTCTGGGCCTTCCGCGATCGCATTCTCGATCTCAAGAAAGACCGGCGCTTCAAGTACATTCTGCTCTTCAAGAACCACGGAGAAGCAGCCGGCGCCTCGCTCGAGCACGCCCACTCGCAACTGATTGCGTTGCCGATTGTGCCCATTTACGTGGCTGAGGAACTGGAGGGAGCCAGACAGTATTACATCTACAAAGAGCGCTGCGTCTTCTGCGACGGCATCCGGCAGGAAATCGACAATGGCACCCGGGTCGTGGCTGAGAACGAAGATTTTCTGACTCTCGCCCCCTATGCTCCGCGGTTTCCCTTTGAAACCTGGCTCCTCCCCAAGCGCCACGAATCCGCCTTCGAGAACTCGTCGTCGCAAATGTTCGAGAATCTCGCAAAAGCCCTCAAGTTGCTGCTGATGAAAGCGGACCGGGTGCTCGACAATCCACCTTACAACCTGGTCGTGCACACGTCGCCGGTGCAGGATCCGACCAACGAGTATTACCACTGGCACATTGAATTCATGCCCAAACTGACCAAGACGGCGGGATTTGAATGGGGCACCGGTTTCTACATCAATCCCACGCCGCCCGAAGAGGCTGCGAAATTTCTGCGCGAGGCGAGCGTGGAAGATGCGGCTCCCAGCGCGGTGGCCGTGCGCTGAGTCTATCCCTGGGTTCGGTCGAGAACCTCGGCCTGCCACGCCATCTGGATCGCTTCCAGCTTGGCTTCGCTCGACTTCGTGGGGTCGTCTTTGAAGCCGGGGAGCGCGATCACATATTTGTGCAGGTCGGTGAAACGGACCGCGAGCGGGTCGAGTTGCGGGTGAGTTTCAGAGAGCAGAATCCCGATGTCGTCAGAATCGCTCCAGGTGAGTTCTTTTGGCATAGTAACTCCGCTTTTCGTCTTTCCCTGTTCGCTATTCGCTTAGTCAGATTCACTTTCGTTCATCCGCGGAGCAAAGCCAAACAGCGAACGACCAACAGCGAATAGCGAACAGCTGGTTCTCAGTGCTCTTCCGAAACGTAATTCCGGTTCCAGGCCGGGATTTCCACGACCACTTTGCCCGGTTTCTTGATCACGGTCTGGCATCCGAGGCGTGAGTTTAACTGAAGATCGGCGGCCATGTCGAGTTTGTCGGCTTCGTCGTCTTCCATCTCCGAAATCAGGTCCGCGCCTTCTTTCACCCAGATGTGGCAGGTCGTGCAGGCGCAGTTGCCGCCGCAAGCATGATCGAGATGAATGCCGAAGTTCAACGCCACATCGAGCAGCGACTCTTCCTTGCCGTGGTCTTTATAAGGCAGCTTGCCGTGTTCGAAGGTCACCGTCTTGCCTTCGGGAAGAAAGGTGACCTCAACCGTGTTTTCTCCGGGAGCATCCACTGTGATCGTTCCAGTTCCCTGTGCTTTTTCGTCAGACATGTAAGAACCCCAGGTTTCAAAGTTTCAAAGTTTCAGAGTTTCAATAATTCGTAGCCGTTTCCATCGGCAGGGTTTCCCCTGTGTTCCTCTGTGTCCCCTGTGGTTCAGGCTTCTGCTCTTTGAAACCTTGAAACCTGCATCTATTCAAATTCTGCCTTCGCCACCGGATGGCCGGCCTGCGGGCCTTCCTCCAGATCGGTGTCGTCCATCGCCTTTCCTTTGAGCGCGGTCGAGACAGCCGTATCCATCATTAGTTCCGCCAAACGCATCGTGGCCTGGTTCAGCGCGTCAATGCCCGCGCGGATGGCGTGATAGTCGTCGCCATTCTCTACCGCAACCAGAGCTTTCTCCAGCGACTCGGCATTGCGTCGCTCGTCGCTCGTGAGCTCCTGCCAGGCCGGATTCTTCTTCGCTTTCGCGAGCGCGGTCAGGATCGTATCGGCTTCGCGTCGTGCTTCAATCACCTGCCGCTGCCGGAAATCTTCTTCCGCGTAGTCGAACGATTCGAGCAGCATGTTCTCGACCTGTTCGTCGGTGAGGCCGTACGTGGGCTGGACGTCGATTTCAGCTTCTTGTCCGCTGCGCTGCTCGCGTGCCGAGACGCGCAAAATGCCGTTGGCGTCGATCAGAAACTTTACTTCGATGCGCGGCATGCCGGCGGGCATGGGCGGAACGCCCTTCAGATCAAATCGCGCCAGCGACCGGCAATCGCGCGCCAACTCGCGTTCGCCTTGCAGCACGTGAATCGCGACGTTGGTTTGGCCATCCACCTGGGTCGTGTAGTACTGCGTTGCCGAAGCCGGTACCGTGGAGTTGCGCAGAATGACTTTATCGGTCACGCCGCCCGCCACTTCAATCCCCAGAGACAGCGGAGTTACGTCGAGCAACAGCATCTCTTTCGTGATTTCGGAGCCGCCGCCCAGAATATTCGCTTGCACGGCCGCGCCGAGCGCAACCACTTCGTCCGGATTCAAAGCCGTGTGCGGCATGCGTCGAAACAGATCCTGCACCAACCGCCGAACTTTCGGAATGCGCGTCGAGCCTCCGACCAGCACGACCTCGTCGATTTGTTCGGGCTTCAGGCCCGCGTCTTTAAGCGCCTGTTTGCAGGGACCGACGGTGCGGTCAATGATCGGCTGGATCATCTGCTCGAAAACTTCGAGCGAAATCTCCCGCTGATACTTTTTTCCACCGGGCAAGTCGACATCAAGCTTCGCCGTGGGCTGCGACGAAAGCGCAATCTTGGCCTCAATCACGGCCTGGCGAATGCGCTGCACCGCTTCGCCGCTGCGCCGCACGTCGAGTCCCAAATCGCCGCGAATGTCGTCGAGCGCGATCGCGATCAGCAGATTGTCAATGTCGTCACCGCCGAGGTGCGTGTCGCCGTTGGTCGAAATCACCTCGAAAATGCCGTCGTGCAGCTTGAGAATCGAGATGTCGAACGTGCCTCCGCCGAGATCGTAAACCGCAACAATTCCGTTCGTCTTCTTGTCGAGGCCATAAGCAAGCGATGCCGCCGTCGGTTCGTTGACCAGCCGCAAAACATTCAGCCCGGCGATGCGGCCGGCATCTTTTGTCGCCTGCCGTTGCGCGTCATTGAAGTATGCGGGGACGGTGATGACCGCCTGGCTGACGGGCGCTCCGAAAAACCGCTCGGCATTGCGCTTCAGTTGACGCACCACCAGCGCCGAAATCTCAGGCGGGGTGTAGGTTCGCTCACCAATCTTGATGCGCAGAACCTCTTCCTCCTGAAGATCTTCCGCCAACTGGAACGGAAACAGCTTCAGTTCGTCCTGTATATCCTCGACGCCGCGCCCCATCAGACGCTTGATCGAGTAAACCGCCCGCTCCGGCGTTTCGATCAGATACCGGCGCGCGGCATTGCCCACTATGATCTGGTTCTTCTCGTCGAGCGCCACCACCGAGGGCACAAGGTTCAGCCCGTCTTCTCCGGGGATGACGACAGGGGAATCCCCCTGCATGTATGCCACGAGCGAGTTCGTGGTGCCGAGATCGATGCCGACGATGTAGTCAGTTGCCATTTGTAGATCAAGGCAGAAGTCAGAAGTCAAATTGCAGAAGTGAAGTCGAGCTGGGTTACTTCTGCAATTTTACTTCTTACCCCTGACTTAGCTTTCCATTGCCTCATTCACGTCCCGCACCAGGTTCCGGACATAATTTCTGCGGTTCAGCACATCCAGCATTTTATCTAGGATTTTCCGCCGGTCTTCTTCGGTTCCACTGTCCACGGACCTGTCCCAGTTGTTCCATTCGGTCTTGAGTTCGTTGAATAGCGCGTTGTATTTGTCTTCCAGCGAAAGCTTGGCCTTGCCGATTTCCTCGAGTAAAGCGGGATCGTCTTCGCCCATCTTCTTCTGCATTCTCAGTTCTTCGAGATGCAGGTTGAGTTCGAAGACTTCCTCCAAAAGATCGGGGGGCACGACCTGCTTCTTCAATTCCCCGGTAGCGCGAGCCTTCTCGGTCGCCTGTTTCGATTGCTCTTCCAGTTCGACGCCTTCGACGCGCAACAGGTACTCGGTGCGCTTGATCGGGTCTTTTAGCGTGCGGTACGCGTCGTTGAGCATGGAACTTTGCTCCAGGCTCCAGGCGCGCTCCCGCGTGTCAGCTTGTCCGAATACGTCAGGATGGAGCTTGCGGCTCAGCGCGTAGAACTCTTTTTCCAGTGCGGACGTGTCGAGGTTAAGTTTGCGCGGGAATCCGAAAAACGTGAAATAGTCCACCGGAACCGGCGGCTGCACTTTGCCGCACGAACTGCAGAAGTGCACCGCGCGCATCGTGCCGCACGACCAGCAACTCGAGGTTGCCTCTCCGGGCCCGTGTCCGGGTATGATCAACGACGACTTGGATTCTATGTTTGCCATACAAAATTTAGGGCGAGCGCGCGGCCCGCCCTTTGACCACTGGTCGTGTGGGGAGGGCCCTTTGGCCCGTCCAGACCGGGCGGAGCCCCGTCTCCACTCCATCCACTACGAGAACGAACTGCCGCAGCCGCAGGACTTGGTCGAGTTCGGATTCACGAACACGAATCCCTGCTGCATCAGGGTTTCCTGGTAATCGAGAGTCATCCCGTGCAGATAGATGAAGGACTTCGGGTCGACAAAAACCCGCACCTCTCCGAACTGAAACACACGGTCGCGCTCGCGTGGTTGCGTATCGAACCGTATGTTGTAGCTCAGGCCCGAGCATCCGCCGCCCTGCACGCCCAGGCGAAGCCCGCCCTGCTCCGGCGAAACATTTTCTTTCACCATGGCTGAGCGAATCTTCTTGAGCGCGTTGTCGGTCACCTGGATGCCCTTGGCCGGAGCCGTGGGCGGAGCGAGAGTTTTGAGTACGTCTTCCATGATTGAGCTTCGGGCTGCGAGCCACGAGCTGCGAGCGAGCAATCCGGGAAAAGTCGACCGGGTGCTCGAAGCTCGCGGCTCGAAGCTCGCAGCGATTTTACCTCGCCTGCGCTTCCACCGGTTTCCCGGCGTCCTGCTTTTTCTTCCAGTCGCCGATCGCGGCCCGGATCGCATCCTCGGCCAGCACCGAGCAGTGGATTTTCACCGGCGGCAAGGCCAGTTCCTTCACGATCTCGGTGTTCTTGATCGCGAGAGCCTCGTCAATCGTCTTGCCTTTGACCCACTCGGTCGCCAGCGACGACGATGCAATCGCCGAGCCGCAGCCGAAGGTCTTGAACTTGGCGTCTTCGATGATGTTGGTCTGCGGGTTGACCTTGATCTGCAGCTTCATCACGTCGCCGCACTCGGGCGCGCCGACCAGGCCGGTGCCCACATCGGCATCCTTTTTGTCCATCGAGCCGACGTTGCGTGGATGGTTGTAGTGGTCGATCACTTTATCGCTGTATGACATTTTTCCTCACCCCTTGTTAAAGACCCCTTGTTAAATTTTAAAAGTTGCACCAAAGCCACCCGCTTCTAGTGCGCTTCCGCCGCCCACTTCACACTCTTCAAGTCCACGCCCTCTTTTGCCATTTCGTAGAGTGGCGACAGTTCGCGCAGACGCAGTACCGTCTCGACCACGCGGTCGGCCACGTAATCGATCTCGGCTTCGGTGTTGAAGCGCCCAATGCCGAAGCGGATCGAGCTGTGCGCCAGATCGTCGCCGGTGCCGAGAGCCTTCAATACATAAGATGGCTCCAGTGTCGCCGAGGTGCATGCCGATCCGCTCGAAACCGCGATATCGTTGATGCCCATCAGCAGCGACTCACCTTCCACATAGGCAAAGCTGATGTTCAGATTGCCAGGCAACCGATGTTCCATGGAGCCATTGATGTACACCTCGTCGAGCCGGCTCATGATGCTGTCTCTCAGCCGGTTTCGCAAGCCCGCCATTTTGCAGGCTTCCTGCGGCATCTCTTCCTGCGCGATGGCGCAAGCCATGCCCAGGCCGGCGATGCCGGGAACATTGAGCGTTCCGGAGCGCATTCCGCGCTCGTGCCCGCCGCCGTCAATCAAGGGCACCAACTGCACGCGCGGGTTCTTGCGGCGCACATAAAGCGCGCCCGCGCCTTTCGGCCCGTAGAGCTTGTGTCCGGTGATGGAGGCGACGTCGATGTTCATCTTGTTCACGTCGATTGGAATTTTGCCGATCGCCTGCACCGCGTCGGAATGGAAGATCACGCCGCGTTCGCGGCACAGTTTGCCGATTTCCGCGATCGGTTGCAGCACGCCGATCTCATTGTTGGCGGCCATGATCGTCACCAGAATCGTCTTGTCGTCGATGGCGCGCTTCAGGTCGTCGAGGTCAACCAGTCCATCCTTCTGCACCGGCAGATAGGTCACGCGAAAGCCAGCCTTCTCCAGATGCTTGCAGGTGTCGAGCACCGCCTTGTGTTCGGTGACCGCCGTGATGATGTGGTTGCCCTTCTCGCGGTACATTTCCGCCACGCCCTTGATGGCGAGGTTGTCGCTTTCGGTGGCGCCCGAGGTGAAGATGATTTCTTTCGCACTCGCGCCGATCAGCTTGGCGATACGCTCGCGCGACAACTCGACCGCCTCTTCCGCCGCCCAGCCAAACGGGTGATTGCGGCTGGCCGCGTTGCCGAACTTCTCCATGAAGTAGGGCAGCATTTCTTCGAGAACCCGCGGATCCATGGGCGTGGTCGCGTGATTATCCATGTAAATCGGCAGCTTGATCCCACTCGGGACAGCGCGTTGTTCTGCATCCTGACTGGTCTGGGTCGCTTTGTTGCCATTCGTGCTCATGACCGCGTTTTCTCCTCGCACTTCTTTCTGGGATGAATACAACTTGCCTACGAAATCGTTACCAACTCCGCCGGCTTCCTGGTTTCCAACTTCTGGACCTGGATGACTTCCGGCTCTTCCTTCATCTGCGAAATCATGATGTTCTTCAGCACCTGCTCGATGCTCACATTCACTTTCCGCAGCGGTTCGCGAACCGTGCAGCGATCGCTCTGGCCGCATTCGCCGCGAACGGTCACGCACGACGTAATGAACAGCGGCCCGTCAATGGCCTTGATCACTTCGAACGCGGAAATCATCTTCGGATCCCGCGTCAGCGTGTAACCACCGTTCATGCCATGCTGGGACCGGATCAGACCAACCTTCGCCAGCCGTTGCAGAATTTTCGCCAGCGCTTCCTGCGGGATCCCGTAGGCCTCGGCGACATCCTTGGCGCTGCATGCGCCCTGGTCAACGTGCTCGGCCAGATGTTTCATGGCCATGAGCCCGTAGTCCGCTTTTTTGGTTAGTTTCAGCATCGAGCCGAATGGCGACCTATATGATCGGATTAAATCCCGACTGTTTCGGTCGCACTTTAATTCTAACCGTGACGGCTATTTCACGCAAGCCCGATCAGGCGTCGGTCCGATTTGGCGACTGAACGGTAACTTTCAGCAGGCAAACGGGTTAGGGAGCGGGTTCATTCTCCTGGGTGTCTGGCGGTTCGCAGTAGGCTGCGGCGCGCCCTAATTTCAGCTCTGCGGCTGGCGTTTCAGCCCCTGCAGCACCAGCCCGCAAATTTCGTCGGCGAAGCTTTCGTCGAGCTTGTCGTGGCGGATCAGAAAGCGCATGTAGATCGGCCCGTAGAGCGAGTCAAGGATGAGGTCGAGATCGCTGCCGACCGGTAGTTCGCCGCGGTCGATGCCGCGCTGCAAAGTTTGATAGGCCTGCCTGCGTTTCGGCCACAAGAATCGCTCACGAAAAGCTTTGAGCAACTCCGGGTCGGATTGACCGCCGGCGAGCAATGCCGCTACGACCTTGCCGCGCTCGGATCGGAAGATGCGAATCACCCTCCGCATCTGCAGGCTCATGTCGCGTTGCACGGAGCCGGTATTCGGGAAGCGGAGTTCCTCGTCGGCGCTGGCGGAGAAAGCGTCGGCGACCAGGGCGGCCTTGGTCGGCCACCAACGGTAGACAGTTGTCTTGCCAACATTGGCGTCGGCGGCGACGGCTTCAATGCTCAGGTCTGCGAATCCACCGTCCTGCTTGAGGAGCTTCAGGGTGCTGCGCAGGATCGACTGGCGCGATTCCTCACTGCGTGGCCGCCCGGGCGGGCGCTTCCCGTTAGTTCCGTTACTTCCGTTCCGGGCCCCGACCCTCCGCGTATGATTTTGCGTCATGGCTGAAGTCTAATATAATATAAATCCGAAACGTACTGTTTTGAATCTGTTTTAGAATAACCCAGGCCAGTGTGGGGCTGCGGTTTCCGTGTCGTGTGGTGACGGGGCTCTGCCCCGTCCCGGCGGGGCAAAGCCCCGCCACCACACAACCCAGTTTCCGCTAGTATCGGATTTCAGCGTTACCAGCTTTCGTCCTTTTTATGTGGATCGTCGCATTAGCGCTTCGCCGTCCTTACACGTTCGTGGTGATGGCACTGCTCATCATTATTCTTACGCCACTCACCATCCTGCGCACTCCGGTTGACATTTTCCCGGAAATCAACATTCCCGTGGTCAGCGTGGTATGGAACTATGACGGTATGTCGCCGCAGGAGATGGCGGACCGGATCGTGACCAACTCCGAGCGCGGATTGACGGTCACGGTCAACGACATTGAACACCAGGAGTCTCAGTCGCTGAACGGAAAAGCCGTGATCAAGATTTTCTTCCGGCCTGGTGTCAACCTTTCGATGGCGGTGACGCAAGTGACGGCGATGTGCCAGACGGTGCTGCGCGGACTACCTCCGGGCACGACTCCGCCGCTGGTCATTACTTACTCCGCATCGACGACGCCGGTTGTGCAACTGGGCTTGAGCAGCAAGACCCTGCCGGAACAGCAGGTGTTCGATCTGGGGCAGAATTTTCTGCGTACGCAGTTGACCACGGTCCAAGGCGCGGCAACTCCGTATCCATACGGCGGCAAGCCGCGCCAGGTGCAGGTGGACCTCGATTCGGCCAAGCTCCAGGCCTATGGTTTGGCGCCCATCGATATCGTCAACGCGGTGTCCGCGCAGAACTTGATTCTGCCGGCGGGCACGACCAAGATCGGGCCGACCGAGTACTACGTGGAGATGAACGGCACGCCGGCGACCATCGCCGAACTCAACGATCTGCCAGTGAAGAGCTCGAACACGTCCACGCTTTACCTGCGCGATGTGGCGCACGTGCGTGACGGATTTGCGGTGCAAACCAACATCGTGCGGCAGGACGGCGTGCGCGGCGTGCTGATGTCGATCTATAAGCTGGGCGGCTCTTCTACCCTGGCCGTCGTCGATGGCATAAAGGCGATGGTGCCGCGGGCGGCACAGTCGCTGCCGCGGGACCTTAATATCAAGGCCCTGTTCGACCAGTCGCTTTTCGTGCGCGCGTCGATTCAGGGAGTGTTGCGTGAAGGCCTGATCGCTGCCTGCCTTACTGCCGTCATGATCCTGGTTTTCCTGGGCGATTGGCGTCCGACCTTGATCATCGCGGTCTCGATCCCCTTGTCCATTTTCGTCTCCGTGATTCTGCTGAGCGCGCTCGGCGAGACCATCAACATCATGACCCTGGGGGGACTGGCGCTCGCGGTCGGCATCCTGGTGGATGATGCGACCGTAGAGATCGAAAACATCGAGCGCAATCTGGCCATGGGCAAGGAAATGAAGAAGGCCATCCTCGACGGCGCGCAACAAGTCGCCGTGCCCGCGTTCGTATCGACGCTGAGTATCTGCATTGTGTTTGTGCCGATGTTTTTTCTGGCGGGAGTGGCGAAGTTTCTTTTCGTTCCACTGGCGGAGGCCGTGTCTTTTGCCATGCTGGCGTCGTATCTGCTGTCGCGGACCCTGATCCCGACGATGGTGATGTTTATCATGCGCGGGCATGAGCACCGCGTCGCCGAGCCGAAAAGCTTTCTGGGAAAATCGCAGCGCGGATTCGAGCGCTGGTTTGAAAGATTCCGCGGCGGCTATCGGCAACTGCTGGAGACCACGCTCGAGCACCGGAAATTATTCTCCCTCGGCTTTGCGGCTTTCTGTTTCCTGTCGCTGGTGCTGGTGTTCTTTCTGGGCCGGGACTTCTTTCCGCAGGTGGATGCCGGCCTGATCCGTCTGCACTTTCGTGCCCGGCCCGGCCTGCGCGTGGAGGAGACCGCTCGTCTGTGCGATGACGTGGAGCGGGTGCTGCGCAGCGAGATTCCGAAGGAAGAACTGCAGACGATGATGGACAATATCGGCGTCCCCTACTCGGGCATCAATCTCTCCTACGCCAGTTCGGGAGTGATTGGGACGAGCGATGCGGAGATTCTGATTTCGCTGAATCCGGAACACCATCATCCGACGTCGCAGTACGTGCGCAGGTTGCGCCGCGAACTCCCATCGCGTTTTCCAGGCGTGGAGTTCTTCTTCCAGCCCGCCGATATCGTGTCGCAAATTCTTAATTTTGGATTGCCCGCGCCGGTCGACATCCAGGTAATGGGCGCCGATATGCGCGGAAACTACGACATTGCGCAGGGAATCGCAAACCGGCTCCGTCAGATTCCCGGCGCCGCCGATGTGCATGTGCAACAGATGATGGGGTTGCCCACGCTCTACCTCGACATGGACCGCACCTTCATCAATCAGGTCGGACTGAATGCCCAGGAAGTCGCCCAGAGCGTGCTGATCAGCTTGAGTGGAAGCTTCCAGACGGCCCCCAATTTCTGGCTTAATCCGAAGAACGGAGTGAGTTATAACATTGCCATCCAGACGCCGCAGTATCGCATGACATCGTTGCAGGACTTGATGAACACGCCGGTGAACGCCCCGGGCGCGCAGGCTCCACAAGTGCTGGGCAATCTGGCGCAACTGACGCCGGTGGCGCGCCCGGCGGTGGTCAACCATTACAACGTGCAACCGGTCATCGATGTGTATGCGAGCACGCAAGGGCGCGACCTGGGCGGGGTTGCGTCGGACATCATGAAGGCGCTCAAACCCTTCCGGGACCATCTGCCGCGCGGAACGCAAATCGTGGTTCGCGGGCAGATTGAGACCATGCGTTCCTCGTTCTTCGGCCTGGGCGTTGGCCTTCTGGGCGCGATCGTGCTCGTCTATTTGCTGATCGTGGTCAACTTTCAGTCGTGGCTCGATCCCTTTATCATTATTACTGCGCTCCCGGGAGCGCTGGCGGGAATCTGCTGGTTCCTGCTGATCACGCGCACCACGCTTAGTGTTCCGTCGCTGACGGGCGCGGTCATGTGCATGGGGGTTGCGACCTCGAATTCGATTTTGCTGGTCTCGTTTTCTCGCGACCGCATGAATGCGGGAGCGCCCGCGCGGCAAGCGGCGCTCGAAGCGGGCCACACCCGCATACGGCCGGTCATCATGACCGCCCTCGCCATGATTATCGGCATGGTACCGATGGCGTTGGGCATGGGAGAGGGCGGAGAGCAGAACGCGCCGCTGGGCCGCGCCGTGATTGGCGGCCTGCTCTTCGCAACCGTAGCCACATTATTTTTCGTGCCCAGTGTGTTTACGATTATTCACGGCCGCCGCCAGGCACAGCAGCAGCCGGAGCGGAAGTAGACCGCAGTAAGAGTAGAGAAGAACAGAAGCAGAGAATTTTGTGGAGACCGCAATTATGCCAGTACAACCGCCGCCCGTAACGACCGAGCAGAACGAAACGGAAGCCGTGCGTCCGGATAGCTATCAGCCTTCCGATCTGGGTCCCGCCCCGGTGGGCCGGGGAAAGATCCTGATTGGCGCCGCGCTGCTCGTCCTGATCACCGCGGGAGGCATGACGTTTCTGAACCGGAAGAGCGAAACCGACGCGCTGGCCAAAGAAACCGAAGCCTTCTCGGTTCCGACCGTCGCCGTGGTGCAACCCGAGTCCGAGCCCGGCAACGACGAACTGGTGTTGCCCGGAAACTTGCAGGCCTTCATAGAATCCCCCATTTTTGCCCGCACCAACGGCTACCTCTTACGCTGGTACAAGGACATTGGAAGCAAGATTCAGAAGGGTGAACTGCTGGCGGCGATTGATACTCCGGAAATCGATCAGGAACTCTCTCAGGCCCGAGCCAGCCGCGAACAGATCAAGGCGGCGCTGGCGTTGGCGAAGATCTCCGCCGACCGCTGGGCAAATCTGCGCAAGACCGACTCGGTTTCGCAGCAGGAAGCCGACCAGCAAGCCAGCGGCTATCAGCAGGCGCTAGCCAACCTTGCAGCAGCGGACGCGAATGTTCGCCGCCTGGAAGAACTCGAGTCCTTCAAGAACGTATACGCTCCTTTTTCCGGAGTGCTGACCCGGCGCAATGTCGATCCGGGCGCGCTCATCAATTCCGGCGCGCAAGCGACTGGCAAGGAGTTGTTCGATATCGCCCGCGTCGATCCACTTCGGGTGTACATCAGTGTGCCGCAGGCCTATGCGCCGAACATGAAAGTTGGTATGAAGGCGAACGTTACGCTGCAGGAGTTTCCCGGCCAGAAATTCCTGGGAACGGTGGCTCGCACCGCCGATGCCATCGATCCCGCCACGCGCACCCTGAACACGGAAGTGGATGTTCCCAACAAAGACGGCAAGCTGTTGCCGGGTTCTTTCGGCCAAGTGCATTTTGCGACCGGAACTTCCGTTCCGAGGATTACGATCCCGGTGAACGCCATGCTGTTCCGCGCCGAGGGACCGCGGGTCGCGGTCGTCGACAAGGAGGGCAAGGTGCATTTGCGGCCGATCAGCATTGGGCGCGACTTCGGAGCTACGCTCGAGATTCTTGGCGGGCTCGACGTAAGCGATCAGATCGTCATCAACCCGTCCGACTCGCTCGTTGAAGGGCAGCAGGTACACGTCGCCAAGCCGAGTGCGGGAGATACTCACTCGTGAAGCGCTTGGCCCCAGCCTGTAGAGACGGGGCTTGCCCCGTCTCCGATGACGCAGTGAGACGCGGCAAGCCGCGTCTCTACAGGAAATACATTGGTTGCGTGGCCGCCGCCGTGCTCGCGGGTTGCAGCTTGGTGTGCACTCCGGGCTGCACCGTGGGGCCCGGATATAGGCGCCCCACCGCGCAGGTTCCCGACTCGTGGAAAGGCGAAGGGCCGTGGCACACGGCTGCTCCGAAGGATGCCATTCCCAAGGGCACGTGGTGGCAGCTATTTCATGACGCGGAACTCGACCGGCTGGAGCAGGAACTGCTTCAGGCAAACCAATCACTGGATGCGGCGCGGGATCGCCTCTCGCAGGCGCGGTCACAGGCGCGGATCGCGTCCTCGGCGTACTTTCCCGCGCTCAGCGCCGATCCTGGCGGGCAGCGCCAGGAGGTCTCCAGCAACCGTCCGTTTTCGGGCGGCGAATTGCCGCCCTTTACCCAGAATAATTTTACCGTCCCGTTTTCCGTCAGCTACGAGCTTGATTTATTCGGACGCGTGCGCCGCAATCTGGAAGCGGCCAACGCTGCGCTCGAGGGGAGCGCGGCCGACCTGGAAAATGTGCGGCTGGTGTTGACTGCCGAACTCGCGGCCGACTATTTCAACCTGCGCGAACTTGACCGCGAAGCGGGAGTGGTGCGGCAGTCGGTCGAAATCCAGCAACGAGGATTGGACCTGGTCAACCATCGTCACGAAGGCGGAGTCGCGTCTGGACTGGAAGTCGCGCAGCAGGCCGCGTTGCTGGATTCGACTGCGACGCAGCTTCAGTTGGTGCTGCAGCAGCGGGCGCAATACGAACACGCCATCGCTGTGCTGACGGGGAAGTCGGCCTCGGCTTTCAGCCTGGCTGAGGCGCCGTTCGACGCCGCGCCTCCAGCGATTCCCACCGGAGTCCCATCGGAAATTCTGGAGCGTCGGCCTGACGTTGCGACCAGCGAGCGCCAGATGGCGTTCGAAAATGCGCAAGTCGGTTTAGCGATGGCTGCGTTTTATCCGCACATTACACTCGGCGGGAGTGGCGGATGGCAAAGCCGCGATATCGCCACACTGGTAAACGCTTCCAGCGCTTTCTGGTCGCTGGGCGGCGATCTGCTGCAGCCGATTTTTAATGGCGGACGCAATCGCGCCAACCTCGCGCTCAGCCGCGCTGCATACGATGAATCGGTCGCCAATTATCGCGAATCTGTGCTGGTTGCATTTCAGCAGGTGGAGGACGGGCTTTCCGGTCTCGCGCTGCTCAACCAGGCTGCGAAAACTCAGCAGGCAGCGGTCGCGGATTCGCGCCGCGCGCTCGACATCGCCAACAGCCGTTATGTCGGCGGCGTCACCACGTACCTCGATGTTATTACCGCGCAATCCACGCTGCTGAGCAACGAACGCCTGGCAACGCAGTTGCTCGGTCAACAAATGGTCACTTCCGTTTACCTGGTGAAGGCTCTGGGCGGCGCATGGGACGCCTCCGAAATTCAGCGCGAACAGGTGAGGCCGGCGCTGGTTCAGGCCGTACAACAGTAGCTCCACCGTGGGAGAGTGCAACTTAGCGCGCAGGTTGGTGTTTGATGGCTGGTCGCGCGTTTCTTCCGCAAATCTATGATTTACAAACTTCTACCATCGTTTGCTTTCCAGAAACCATCATTTTAGGAGAGCATGATTACGTTGGATAATCTACCGTTTGTACGGCTCTTTTATGAATACAAATTTAAATTGGCAGTGGATGCAACTCGGCGGTACTGACCTGACCGGCGAATTTTGTACCAGGGGAAATGTTAGAGAAACTGGTACGAGAGGAGCTGGAGCATGGCGAGGAAGAAACACAGTCCTGAACAGATCGTCGCGATCCTACGGCAGATCGAAGTTGAAGTAGCCAACCACAAGCCCACCGGGCAGGCCTGCCGGGCTCATTGTGAGCCAGATGCTGACCCTCTTCACCACTCCCGTGGTCTATATCTACATCGATCGCTTGCGGCTCTGGCCGGTCAGCTTTCGTAGGCAAGCTCGCACCCAGGCTCGACCGCCGATCGTAACGCGTCCGGCGCAGAGCCCGTAGGCAGTGCCGACCACCGAAAGGCGGACCCCCGCCGGAAGCTACGCCGTCGCGTGGCGTGCCAGATTGCCGTAGCGCGAACGAATCTCGCGCTCCGCAATCAGCCAATCTTGGTTCTGGTCGCCCGCAGTCCCTCTGCGCTCCAGGTAGAGTTCGTAGGCGCGGCAGCGGATCTCTTCTTCGAGATTGACTGGAACCAGGTTGGCCGGCTTCTCATTCTTGCGAACTTCGGGCGCACCCTGCACCGCGGCAGGCTGAATGGAGGCTTCGGTTTTCTTGCTGCGATTGATGGTACCGTTTCCGGTTGTCTTGCGAGCCATACAGTACTCCTTACAAATACCCAAGTCCAGGAATGGTCTTACGTAATGAATCAGCGACATACGCGTACCCTGATAGCCGCTATCCGACTATTTGCGATGAATCATCTATTCAATATAACGCGAATGCCTGTGGAAGTGTGCCGCAAGACGACGAAAAGTTTTCCCTCCGTGCAAAAATAGGAAACCTTTTGGACAGGGACAAGTTTGCGTTGCCGGAAGGCCGCAAAAGTACTCTGGTAACTTGTCGAAAAGTTGCCGGTGCCCGCAGGATGGATGAGTAAGGATTACGCCTACCATTATGTCGTCTTGCAATCAAGGTTCCGCCGCCAAGGCCGCCAAGGCCAGCGTCAGCGAATTGGAGAGCATGCTTTCGGAATCTCCGAGTTCGGATAGAGTTTGCCTGAAGCTGGCCCATATCCTGCGCGTGCGCCGCAGCGAAGTGGCGCTGCTCAGGTTAGACAAGGGCAGTTTGCGATTTATCTTTCCGCCCGAGCTGCGATCCGCGGGCGTACTGCCGCTGACCGGATCGGCGGTTGCAGCCCGGACGGCGGCAACTCGCACTCCACTTCTGTCGAATACCTTCATGCGCGTAAAACATGTCAGCCTGTTTGAAGCGGTCAAGCTCGGAGCCGGCACCGAGGAAGAAGATCGAAGCCAGGAGCAAATGCCGATTCAGAAAATCATGTCCGTTCCCGTGCTGCGCTCCGGAAACGTCATGGGAGTGGTGCAGGTTTCGCGCAAAGGGCTGGATGCTTCGCTCGCCGGCGCAGACTTCACCGGCGAAGACCTGAAGCAACTGGAGCAGGCCGCGGAAATTCTCTCCCGCATGCCGTTCATGCAGGAAGGCGCCGAGATTTGACCCCAGCTTGTGGGGGGGACGGGCGCCCTCGGAGCCTGCCCTGAGCGAAGCCGAAGGGTCCAAGCCGAGCGGAACTCGGCAGCTGCTTGCGGTCACAGCAACTTTTGGATTCGCAATGGTTCGTTGCACCGCCTGCCCGCCCTGTTCCAGCACAGCTCACATCGCCAGTCCGGCGCAGAATCCCGACGCCCACGCCCACTGAAAGTTGAAGCCTCCGAGCTGGCCGGTCACGTCGACCACTTCTCCGATGAAAAAAAGGCCGGGCACTTTCCGTGACTCCATCGTCTTGGCGGAAAGTTCGTCCGTGTCGACGCCGCCCGCGGTGACTTCCGCTTTTCCGTAACCCTCGGTCCCTTCCGGCTTCACTTCCCACGAGTGCAGTTGCTGTTCGGCGTCGGCGAAGGCGCGATCGGAGTTGCCCGCCAAAGGATAAGTTTCGAGCCAGCGATCCGCGAAGCGGCGAGGCAGGACTTCTCGCAGCAGCACCTTCCAACTCGACTGGGCGCGAGGGCCCCGCGTTCCGAAATCGGCAGTAAGATCGCGGTCGGGCGCAAGGTCGAGATGAATCGGCTCCTTGCCGTCCCAGTAAGAAGAGATCTGGAGAATCGCGGGCCCGCTGAGACCGTGATGAGTGAAAAGCATTTTTTCGCGGAACGCTTGTTTCGGGTTGCGCTCCGTGCTGCGAGTGGAAGCAATCACCTCGGTGGAGACTCCTGCCAGATTGCACCACCGCCTGCGGTCCCGTTCGCTGAATACCAGAGGGACCAGGGCGGCGCGTGGAGGCTCGATCTTCAGACCGAATTGCCGGGCCAGATCATAACCAAATGAGGTGGCGCCGATTTTCGCGATGGACAAGCCTCCGGTAGCGACCACCAGGCGGGGCGCGCCGAAACTCGCATCCTCGGCTTGCACGGTGAACCGGTCGTTCTTGCGCGCCTCGTTCTTGCGCACCGCGCTCACTTTCGTGTTGCACCGGATTTCTACTCCAGCGTCGCGGCATTCCTGCTCCAGCATCGCCGTGATGTCGCTCGCCGCTCGATCGCAGAACAACTGGCCAAGCTTTTTCTCGTGGTAGGGGATGCGATGCTTTTCGACGAGGCGCACGAAGTCCGCCGGAGTATGGCGGGCGAGCGCCGACTTGGCGAAGTGTCGATTGGCGGAAAGAAAGTTCTCCGGGCCGGTGTACAGATTGGTGAAATTGCAGCGGCCGCCGCCGGAGATCAGAATTTTCTTGCCGATTCGATCCGCGCGTTCAAGCACCAGGACGCGCCGGCCCCGCTTGCCGGCTTCCATGGCGCACATCAGGCCGGCAGCCCCGGCTCCGAGGATGATGACGTCGTATTTCCGATTCACGCAGGAATGAGCTTAGCAGGGCGGGCGAGCCACCGGCGCTACGGAATCGGATTCCCCCACTTCTCGTTCTCTGACCGCGAGTTCACCGATTGCAACTTCAACGACTGCAAGAATGTGACAATCTGCCAGCGTTGTTGTTCCGGCAGTTTCGACCAAACCGGCATGCCCCGGCGGACAACTCCATTGGTCAGAATCCAGAACAGCGTGCCGGGCGTTGCCTGCTGCACTTCTTCCCGCAGTAAGCTTGGGCCTTTCCGCGCGCCTCCCGCCTTTCTTCCGTGGCAGTCGGCGCAGTGCTGTTCAAAAAGTTTTCCTCCCGCAGCCACAGCCTGAGCATCGCCTTCGAAGGGGTTTTTCTTCTCGCGCGCTTTTTCCGGAGCTTCTGCAAGTGCGGCGTATGTTGACTTCATGCGCGCAGCCGCGTCGTTCTTCTGCGCCACAGCCCGAGAAGTCCCGCAGACTACAATCCCGAAGACGACGACGCCAATGGTCGCTAGACCGATGCATCCGGCTCGGCGAAACCAAGCGAAGGTTTGTTTCATGGCCGACCTCCGAGCAACCGCCCGACCATCTCACCAAAGCCGGAGAACTCACGCGAAAGCCCCCAGCGCAAGAGAAGGCGATGACTGTTGTCGTTCAGACCGAAGCCGCTCGAAAGGCGAACGGTCCAGTCCGACGGGAGATTCCACGCGACGACGGGCGCGAGGTAGTGAGATGTGTCGTGCAGACCAGCACTCTGTGTGTCGCCCAGACCTCCGTACATTTCCACTCCGGCAATAAAATTCTCCAGGCAGAAATTACAGCGGTTGGGTGAAGCCTTAAGCGCGAGCGGACGGCTGGCACCGATGGCGTATGCGAACTCCCAGGGCTCGCTCGGCGACAGGTTCTTGGTAGCAATGGGATTCACGGCGACATTCCAGCCTTTGAATGTGCTGGAAAGCAGAAGCTTGAGTTCCAATTCGTGGTCGTGCTCCTTCCGCAATACGGCGTTCGAATCGGCGTAGTCGGACTCTACGTCGTGACCCTCGACTTCCTTCAGAATCTTGTCTGCCCCGCTGGTGTTCTCGTACTCGATATAAAGCACCGGATTGACGAGGTGCTCGCGCTGCAGCAGACGAAACCGGTTTTCCCATCGAAACCCCGTAAAAATCGTGCTGTCGTGGAAGGTCGTCTGTCCGTCCACATAAAACTCGGTCGTCCACCAGGCAGTGGCGCCGTATTCAAATTCCGCCCAAAAGGCATGGAAGTCGTCGCCCCCGCGCTGCGTGCCAAAGGTCGAAAAATACTCCACCTCCAGACTGCCGGGCTCTTCGAGGTAATGGTTGTAGGTCACGATATAAGGGCTCTCCTGCGCCAAAGATGAGTGGCAAGAAAGCAGAGAGAAAATCAAAGCAATGAGAGCGGTAAACTGCCGCGGGATAGACTTAGGAAAAAGGCGCGCGACCATCGAGTCTCCGATTCTGAATAGTTCTACTTGCGACTCGGTCGCAAGAAGCGTTACAATCTCAGCGTAAAGTGCGCCTCCTTGCACTGTCAATGGGCGCCCTAAGATTTCGTCGCATGTTCTTTGCGATCAGTTGCGACGGGAACGGGAGATTGCGAATGCCGCTTCCACAAACCGAGATTCCCGGCCGTTTGCAGATGCAACTGGCCGAACGTGGAATCCGCATGACCGCTCCGCGCCGGGCGATTCTAAGTGTGATTGAGACCGCGACCAAACATCTCGATGCCACCCAGATCCTGCGCAAGGCGCGGACGGTGGACACCTCCGTAGATCGCAGCACCGTCTATCGAACGCTGGACCTGCTCAAGCGGCAAGGGCTGATCGATGAGCTCGACCTGATGCATCTGAAGGGCGAAGGCCACTACTACGAACGCAAGCTGGGCCGCGATCATATTCACATGGCGTGTCTCCGGTGCGGGAAAATCACTGAATTTGTCAGCAAGACTTTCGAGTCATTGAAGAAACAGTTAGAGCGCGATTGCCACTTCCACATCCTGGTAGCGCGGCTCGAAGTCGGTGGATACTGCTCCGCCTGCCGGCGCTAGGCTGCCGGCGCTACGGAATCGCATTCCCCCACTTCTCGGCAAATACCGTGCGCTGCATGGCGAAGCGTCCGGCGAAACGCTTGTCTTCTCCTTTGCGATGGCCGATGGCAAGTAGTGCGACCACCCGCACGTGGGCGGGTATGCCAAGCGTCGCTTTGACCTGGTCTTCGTAAAAGCCTTCCATGGGCGCGGTATCGTAGCCGAGCACTTCGGCCATCCACATCATGGTGGTGAAGGCGATCATGGTTTGACGGTTCGCCCACACCGCGAAATCCGGCGCTAATCCGCCGGCGGCGCCGGGAATGGAGCCGAAGAAGCTGGCGATGTTCTTGCGCATGCTGGCGTAGCGGGCTTCATCGCCGTAGCCGTGTTGCTGGGCAAGACGGATGATTTCGTCGAGATCGCCATTTCTCCAGCCTTCCAGATCGGCGCAGGCCACGATGACCACCGGGGCCTCTTCCACCTTGAGCTGCTTCATGGCTGCCTGACGCAATCGCGCGCGCTGCTCAACCTCGCGCACCACCACGAATCGCCAGGGCTGAAGATTGTAGGCACTGGGAGCAGAGAGCCCCGCCTCTAGAATTTTCTTGAGGTCATTCTCCGGCACCGGATCGGGCAAAAAACTGGGCGTGGCTCGACGATCCTTGATGGCCTGGGAAAGCGTCTTCTCGGGGTTGGAGCCGGATGCTTGCGTCATGTTCTTGTTTCGAACCTCGTCTCTCTGTCCTCCGGCCGCCCTCAGTCCGCAGCCGCTTGCCCTTTGAATTTTTCGCGCAGGCCTTTTCTTTCTAACCGTGGAATGACCTCATCGCGAAAATAGGGAAACTCTTTTACATAGTCCACAAAACTCAGGGTCGTCCCGGCAAAACCGGATGCGGGAATCTTCTCCATCTCTTTCACGATGGTGTCGGGATCGCCGACCAGCGGATAGGTGCCGTGTCCGGCGGCGAAACGGTCGCGCAGCATTTGCAGCGCCTCTGCCGGAAAGGACTGCGCGTGCATGCCCTGAAGGCGCATCAGGTTGTCGACCGCGCCCCAGTCGGCATTGTCATGGGCATAATAATGGTAGTACTCTTCGGCTTCCTTTTTTGTTGGGCGGCAAACCACGTGGCACAAGGTGAACACGCCGGTATTCCGCCCCAACTTGGCGGAGTTTGCCTTGATCGCATCCACTTCAGTCTTGGATTTCTCGAGATCGACGGAGATGGCGAACAGAAAGTCGGCGTTGCGCGCCGCGAATTCGCGGCCCTCGCCCGATCCGGCCGCGTTCATGATGGGCGGAATGCCGTCATAGGGACGGGGGAATCCGTACACGCCCTTCAGGTGATAGAACTTCCCCTTCCAATCGGACGGACCATTGTGGCTCCAAATCGCTTTGACCACGTCGAACCACTCTTGCGCGAGGGCGTAGCGGTCGGCGTGCTTCTCCGGCAGATCAATGCCGAAGGCATCGTACTCGGGCTTGTTCCATCCGGCAACGATGTTGAGACCGAGGCACCCGTGGCCGAGTTGGTCGGCGGTGGCGAGTTGCTTGGCGGCGACCACGGGATGGATGAACGCCGTGTGGACAGTGGCGAAGACGTTGATCCGTTTCGTGTTCGCCAGCAGCCCGGTCGCCCACGTGAGCGTTTCCAGCACGCTGCCGTGGAAGTCGGTTTCACCGCCGTAACCGATCCAACGCGCGATCGGCAGCAGAAATTCGATGCCGGCATCGTCGGCAAGCTGCGCCAGGCGGATGTTGTTGTCCCAGGAATTGACCCAGCGCTCGGGAACTTTCGTGACCGACATGCCGCCCGAGCAGTTTGGAGAGAAAAAGCCCAATTTCAATTGGTTGTTGTTCAGGATGGGAGACTGTTTTCGGCCCATGAAACCTCAAGCGACCCGGTTGCTGGATTTTACCCAATGGATAACCTGCGCATTATGCCTGAAAATTCGAATTGTTCAAGTATCGTGGACGATGAAGCGGTGGTGGGATAAGCATTTCCGCGGGCTTTGAAACCTTGTTGGATTCAACTGCTTAGGAAGCTTTGGTAGCGCTACCGGGAATCGCTTCCCGCCACGTTCCGGATTTTCCAATACTCATGCGGAAATCCGCGCCTGTCAAGGGTTTTGGCGAGAAATCCAAAATCCCATTGTTAATGGCACTTTTTTATGCGGTTTTTCGCGAAATGTAGTTCAATGTAGTTCAAAATCTGCGCTCTCGCTCTGCCCTTAGCCACGCACGCTAGACCATTCCCCGACTTTCGTGATGCGAACACTCCCGTCCGGCTGCCCGCGCACTGAGACTTTGTCTGCCCGCGCAGCCGCGTACAAGCCGGAGCGAAATCGGTTGCGGCTCCTCGCCCATGCATTTTGGCTATCTCCTGTGCGGTCACGGTCGCACTTCGATTCCACAAACAGCATTGGGAGGTCCGCCTCCGGGGGCGGTGCGCCCATGAAATCTAGCAGGCTGCGGAAAAACTCTGATTCGGGCGGATCTGGGGAAGGGCACGACTTCAGTCGTGCCGTTAAGTCGTTTAGATTTGCTCGCGCTTTAGCGCCCGAGGTGTGCTTCTTGCGCCCCCGACTAGTTTTTCCGCAGCCTCCTAGTTGACCTCCACCAGCAGTTTTTCCCAAGCGTAACCCGGAAACATTTGCTTGAGGTAAGCCAGAGTTTTTTCTTCTGATTTTGTTAACCCGTTGGTCACTTTCCTTAGCCACCCGGCTACTGATCGCGATCAGTTCGGAGCATATCCCGACCTTTCGTTCTGCCAATAATTACGGACGTAGCCGCGCTAGGCGTGAGGACGGGATTCTGGTGGCGCGTCACCTGAAGACGGCGGTCGATCTGTTCGATTTCATCTGTCGCGGAAAATTCCGAGCCGCAGGTTCCATCGGCGCGGTTCCGTGTAAAATGCCTGTTGATCCCTTATGACCACAGCCCTAATCGCAATCAACATCATGCTGGTATCTATCACCGCTTGGTATGCCTACACTACCAACCGTCTGCTGGGCGAGTCTCAGAAAACCGGAGCCGGCATAAAACGACTCGCTGAGGTGGCAGAAGCGTCCCTCCGTATTCCCACAGCTCTCCGGCAAGCCCCACTCTTGCCAAGGCAGTTCTACCAGCGAAGTTAGCGGCTCCGTTCCTGAACGGCAATCAGAAATCCTGTTCCAAGTCATACACACCAAGAAATCTCGCTTTTGATTTTCCTAGTCCTCAAGCGAACGGGTAATCAATTCCGAACAGCACGTAGCGGGCCGGAAGTACTCGCCAGCCTTCCTGTCTTTGACTCGTGATGAAGGCCGGGCTGGCTCGAGAACTCGTCTTAGCCATGTAACTTTCGTTATAGGGAGTTACTAAAAGAATACTTATTCACGAACCGTTAACCATCTCTTCATGAAGGCGCAACCAAGGCAAGGCAAGAATCAGCCATGCCTAAGTTGCCAATCGCGGGGGACGAAGAGCGAGGTACACTGACCGAACCGCCCCTTCTGGCCGGGCTCCCGGGATTCGCCGGAAAATTTATTCCCATGGAGCAGGCGCGCGAACTGTATCGGCGCGTGCGCGCGGCGCCACAGGGTTTTCGGCTGGAAGCGTTGCTGGCGGAAATGAAGGTGAAGCTCGAAGTCCAGCCCGCCGACCTCGATCGCATCCCGGTCAAAGGTCCTCTGGTGGCCGTGGCGAATCATCCTTTTGGTGTGCTCGACGGCGTGGCTCTGGCTGTGCTTCTGTCTCGCGCGCGTCCTGACGTCAAGATACTGACCAACGCGTTGCTCCAGGGCATCCCCGAACTCCACGAGCATTGCATTTTCGTGGATCCCTTCCACACTCCGTCTTCGGCGGATAAGAATGTGAAACCGCTGAAGCAGGCGATGGAATGGCTGCGCCGGGGCGGGGCGCTCGCCGTGTTTCCCGCCGGCGAAGTCTCGCAGTGGAATATCCGCCAGGCGCAGGTCACCGATCCCGCATGGAACACCGTGGCCGCTCGCCTGGTGCGCAAGACCGGAGCCAGCGCGCTCCCGGTATATTTCTGCGGCCGCAACAGCGTGACGTTCCAGTTACTCGGTTTGATCAATCCGCGGCTCCGGACGCTTTTCCTTTTGCAGGAGTTTCTGCAGCAGCGCGAGAAAGACGTACAGGTTCGCATCGGCGGCGCGATCCCGTCCGAGTTGATCGCCAACCTCGACAACGACGAGGAAGCCACCGAGTATCTTCGTCTGCGAACTTACCTGTTGTCGTATCGCGGCAAGAAGCCGATCTCGCTGCCCACCAAGATGCGCTCCGCGCTTCCGCGCAAGCCGCAGGAGCCGATCGCTCCCGAGGTTCCATCGCGATTCGTCGTCAACGATATTGCGGCGTTACCCGCCGACCGGATGCTCGTCGAAAACGCGGATTTCGCTGTGTACGCCGCGCGCGCTGCTGAGTTGCCCCACTTGCTCGATGAGCTCGGGCGCCTCCGCGAAATCACGTTCCGCGCCGCCGGCGAAGGTACCGGGCGCAGCGCCGACCTTGATCAGTTCGATGCTTATTACTGGCACCTTCTGCTCTGGAATAAGGAGCAGCAGGAATTGGCCGGTGCTTATCGCGCCGGCAACACGGATGAGATCATTCGCAGCCACGGCATCAAGGGTCTCTACACGAACACCGTGTTCCGCTACGACGAGCAACTGTTCTTGAAGATCGGCGCCGCTCTGGAACTGGGCCGCTCGTTTGTGCGTCCCGAGTATCAGCGCCAGTACGCGCCGCTGCTTTTGCTGTGGAAGGGTATCGCGCGTTTCGTAGCCGCGCGCCCCGAGACTCCGGTGTTGTACGGAGCAGTCAGCATCAGCAACGAGTACAGTAGTTTATCGCGCGAGATGATCGTGCGCTATTTTGAGCAGCGCAAAGACAAAGACGGCCGCGAGTTTTCCGACCTTATCCAGGCGCGCACGCCGTTCCGGGCCCCCAAGCTCCGCCGCTGGGATTGCGGCGCCGTGTGCAGTGCACTGCGCGATCTCGACGAACTCGCCGAGCCGATCTCCGATGTGGAAGAAGATGGCAAAGGGTTGCCCATTCTGATCAAGCAGTATGCCAAGGTGGGAGGCAGGCTGGTGGGCTTCAATCTCGACCGCAAGTTTTCCGACGTGGTCGATGGCCTGGTGATCGTCGATCTGCGCCAGACCGATCCCTCGGTCCTCGAGCGCTATATGGGCAAGGAAGGCTTTGCCGGCTTCCGCCACTTCCACAAACTCAATTAGCGCGTCTTGATTTAATTTAATTTATAGGAAAAACAAAGAGGCAAGAGCAGACGGGAAATCACTTCAACTGCAAGAGCGTTTTCACCGAAAATCGGGTTCGAGGTCACTCTGAGTACAGCGTATGAACAAGGGCTTCCTACTGCGGATCGTGCAAGTTCGTCTGTTCGTCTTCCAACTGAGATCGCAACAATTCCAACATGAACTGATGATTGGGGTGGGGACGACGCCACGGCATTGCGGCTAAGAGGATGACGAGCACCGCGAGCAGCGCCAATGGAAACACTTCCGACACATCTGCCTCTGTCTCCAGAATGTTAGGTCCCGAGTGTTACGGGACGATTAAATAGACAGGACCCGATTTGGACTCGGAGCGCTCCAGCCAGCGGAGTCACAGCAAAACGATCGGCGGAGGGTCTATAATTTGAGTTGGCAATCCTTTTCTTACTTTTTGCTTGGCGGAACGTAGAGCCGGGGGACGCCCAGGTATTCCGATGACAGCGAAACAGGTCGGTCTTTGCACAAGGTTAAAGCAGGTGGGTTACACACAAGGGAACCAGATAAAGCTGTACGGACAGGAATTTGAGTTGCTTGGCGAGCCAATCTTTATGGGGGCTAACGTGGTTCTTGTGGACGCAATCGAGAAAAAGTCAGGGCAGTTGAGACGTGTCCGTATTCCGTTATCCATCGTGAACATGGCAAACGGAGAGCGCAGTGCCGCATGAGTAGCCGGAGCACTGTCGAAAAATCGCGTGGCTGTTGAAAAATTCCCGCCTGAGAGATTTGCCGAAATAAAATCGCGTTTTCACCAGCAACTATTACACAGCCACTTTGTGACACAGGTCGAACCGCGCAGCATCGATAGCAGTCTGCGGTGAAACTCCAGCGCCCAAAGCCAGCGCCGGAAGGCGCTCTCATGACACGGCGATTACGGTATGCCTGAAGACATACCTTGATACGAATCGTACTTGCACCACGGGCTGCCAGCCATCCCAGCCTATCCGGCAGCGTCGCCCCGAGTCTTTTCGCTACGGACAGCTAGCGCACACCGGAGTCCGCGCGGCGTAGTATCCGAAGGACACCTGCCCCGACGGCGTCGGCGTCGTCGGCGGCGGTACCGAGTTTACCAAGTCCGTTTCGACGAAGAAGCCGTGGCCTGGGTCAATGATGTAATAATCCACCGCGAACCCGTTGCTGGCATTGTTGCCGACGGTGAATGCGTTGCTTTGTTCGACATTTTCGAGAGTGCCCGGGAAAAGACCGTTGGAGACCGGGGAATTGAAGATGCCGCCGAAGCTTTGGTCTGGCAAACCCGGGAGACCCGCGTTAATACTGCTATCTGCAAAACCAGACAGGGTTTGAGCCGTCGGGTTCGCATTCAACTGGGCGGTGCCGTCGTTCTCGCTACCGTTGGACTCCTGTGTGAAGCTAAACCCGTAGTCGCCGCTGAATGCAGGAGTCGCAGTCGATTGCGGGTAAGCTAATCCCGCTCCGACCCATGGATAGTGGATCGGGGCCTGGGTATCTCCGCCCGCGAGCACCAGCGGCGGGTTCCCGTTGCCGGTGAGATAGAAAAAGAATGTGGGTTGATACCCGTGTTTTGGGACGGGGTTGAAGGTGATGGAGGTCGAGCTCGCGCGACCCGTTCCGGTGGAATCGACGGAATAGGTTCCAGTGAAAGGGGCGCTGATCTGGGCGCCCGCTTGTGGAACGGCGACGGTTCCCTGGACGCTGTTGAACAGCAGAAAAGTGTCCGTGAATCCATTGCTCAGGTTGCCGCTGCCATCGGCGGTGAACAGGCCGACCGAAGTCGAGGTGGACGGAAGGTAACTACTGTTGTTGGCGGAGAGGTCTACCCCAAGCACACCGAACACGTAGGTGCCGGAGAACGACGCGCTGTCTTTAAAGGTGCCGGTGGCCGAGCCCTGGCCGATGGCGAGTCCGGCGGTCGAACCAAAGCCAGTGCCGGAGGTGTTGTCGCTCTCGATCAGTTTTATGTGGGTGTCGTCCACGATGTAGCCCGTGAACTGGAAATGTTTAGCAGCGTTATTGCTGCCAAAGCCAGCGGTCAGGGAAAATGTGACTGCACCGAATTGATCGGGAGTCGTGAGTGTCCCGGAAAGTCCCACAGCAGTTGCGTTTACTTTCCTTAAAAGGATCTCATCGCTCACGCTGCCGTTTCCAGAAATTGTGCTGGGAGAATCAATGTTAAAAACGCCGCCGAAAGCCAGCGGCAACAGTTTGGCGACTTCAAGGCCGCTCACCGCGAAGGCATAGCCGCCCAAGGGCGCTGCGGTACTGGTCTGCAAATCCATGGTTCCGGTGGCCGAGGTTCCGGTGGCCGCACTTCCGAGATCCATTTGGGAAATCAGCGCCTGGGAATTGGAGAGAAGCACGAAAGCAAAAGTCTCTACGCCGTTGCCGCCAATATCGTTGTCGCCGGTGTTGATGGTGAGTATTCCCCGTCCATCGCTGCCGATGAAATAGCTGCTGCCCTGCTTCTGGATCCCGTCCGACTTGGACACCAAGGCGTTGATGCTTGGTCTTGTATCAAAGAAGTTGATAGTTTGCTCGCCGGACGAAATTCCACCGTTGCCATCAAGAACGATCGCGCCCGCAAACTGGTAGTTAAGTCCGCCATTGGCATCAATTCCCTGGGCTTGGAGAACATAGGTGCCCTGGAGGCTGCTGTCAAAGGTGGTGATGGTAATCGGAGCGACAACATTCTTCGTATGATCGGCAGTCGCGAAGGCCACAATTTCGACAACCATGCTGCCTGTAGAAAGGCTTGAGGGCGCCGTATAGGTGGTGGCTGTGCCGCTGGCGGTGTGCGGAGGATTGAGAATGCCGCAGTTGGGAGGGTCCTGGCACGTCAAAGACCAATCCACTCCGTAATTGTTTGGGTCGCTGCTGACGGCCGCCGTGAGATTCTCCGAGAAGCTGACTGCAAGCGATGGCGCGGGCTCGGGCTGAAAAGCGATCTTGAGCTGGGACTGCGGCGGAGGTGGAGGATTCTGCACATCCGCGGTACCGCTGCTGCATCCGGCGAGCACTGCAATCATCGCCGCCAGCGGAAGAAAGAGAATCCATCGTTTAGTTGCCACGGCCCACCTCCCAGAATTAAGTTGCGTCATCCTGCCTCGCCACCCGGTCAGATCCTGAACTCAAATGCCAACTCCCGCACACAGAGCGCCCCAGGGTAGCGGGGGTCATTGCCCCGTGCCCCGCAGATAGACAAATTGGGGCACGCCGAATGGTTCCGGCGAGTAATTGATGGTGAGTTTTCCAGGAATAAATCCCACGATGCCGGGCTTGAAAGTCACGGTCAAAGTGCAACTGCTGCCGGGAGCCAGGGTAACGGGGCAATCGTCACTCTCAGAGTAGTTGCCGCTCACGGAGATCTTGCCGACCAAGGTTACTGTCTGTGGGTTCGTCAGGGTCGGGTCGCTGAGGAGAGTAATCGTCAACGGGGCACTAGTTTTACCCACCGCCTGGTTGCCAAAATCCAGGCCCGCGCTGGGGGACATCCGCAGTGGGCTTGGTGTATTGGCTTTTAGTTCCACCGGAAAACGTCCGCTATCGATTTCGCAGTCCGACGTTACCGTGCTGGAACACTGGACCGTGTTCAGTTCCAGAAAATAATCCAGACCGCCATTTATGTCGGTTTTCGGCTGCGGCACATACGCCACCTGCAGGCTGCAACTTGCCTGAGCAGCGAGCAAGGTTCCCGTGCAGGTGTCCGAGGAGATCTGGAAGTTCGGCAGAAAAGTGCCGGGATCGCTGTCGCAGTTGTAGTTAATGGTAGAACCGGCGGGAGTGATGGGAAGGACACCACCGGACCCGTTGCTTACCACTTGCAGCCCGGCAACTGGGCTGGTTTGCAACAACGGGTGCGGGAGCTTGTTCTGGCCCCTTGATGGGTTCGTGCAAGGAGCGCTGCCCAGAATCTGAAGAGGATACCCGCTGTTGTTGGTGAATGACAGCGTTTGAGGAAGGCTGGCTTCCGGCGGATTAAGCTGCTCCTCCGCACCGAAATCGAGTTCGCGAGTCGAGGGTTCGATGGCGCTGACCCCGATGCCCGTGATGGGCACAGCAAAGGCCTTATCGTTGTCCGCGCTCGCGGGGCTGGTGACGGTCACTGTTGCGCTCTGAGGAAACGGACAATATTCCGGCGAGGCCCCGAAAATGGACTGCGGACTCCCGGATTGAGGGAACGGCAGCCAAGGGCAACTTTCCTGAGGGGTAAAGGTAACTGTAATGGAACAAGACTGCCCTGAAGTGAGAGCGAAAGGCGACCCGGGTGGAGCGGCACAAGTGTCCTGTTCCGCAAAACTGGGCAGACCGTTGAAATCGCTCTGGCCGCTGAATTGGTTATCGCCGTTGTTACTGAAATTCAACGTCAGACCGTTCAGGGTAGAGCTGGAATTGTTTGCCAGCGTGATCGTCTGCGTCGTCGCAGCCGAGCCCAACATTTGAGCGGGGAAGGTTACAACGGCCGGAGACAGCGCGATCGGTTGCTGGCAAGCGCTTGCGCTTCCCAACGCCAGACAGATGTTCCCGTAGTCTCCGGCGGTAATTGTGCTGGCCAGGCTGCCCCCACAGGCCTTCGTGGCCGTCATGTATGTTGGTTGAAGCCCGTGCAGAATGTACCCGCCCTGCACGGAGTCGAAGGTAACGGGATTAACGCCTGTGCTTCCAAACGAACCGGCCGGTTCGCCAATCTGACCCACCGTCGATCCGTCCGTTCCGATGATCTGCAGGATGACAGAATTGCCGCTGATTTGGCCGTTTACTGAAGCGAGGGTAAAACAAGGGTAGTCGCTTAGATTCGTTACCGGGTTTAAGAAGCTCAAAGTGCCGGTGACGGTTGCGTTGCTGGCTCCTATGTTCTCCCCCTGGGTGAGCGACCCGGTCACCGCGAAATCTTGATTGTTAAGGCCCACGTTGTCCGTACTGTGAAAGCCCCCCTGGATCGGCCCCGTAATCGGCGGCACGAGAGTTGCGCTCCATTGCAGTCCCGTTTGGGCGGTTCCGCAAGCCGTACCGTCGGCTGCCGTACCGGCGGTGGACGTATAAGTACCCACCATCGTCGAGCCATCGGAACTCAGCACTCCGGCAAAAGTAAAAGTCTGTGTGCCGGCTACCGCCGTGAGGGTTACGTTCTGGCCGGTGACCGTTCCGGTGATCGGAGCCGATCCGCTATTGCACGGGAACGTGAGTTGCGGCAACGAGACGGTGTAAACCGCGGCTCCCGTCACCGAGCCAGTGTTCTGCAGCAGAAACCCGCCCAGCAGGCCACCCAGGAACGAACCGTCGGGCGGATTCGCCACCGTGAACTGCCAGTTGCCCGAAAGCGATACGCTGTTCTCGGAGCCGCCGGAAGCGCCGCTCCCACACGCCGAAAGCATCATCGCAGCGGCCACCGACAAAACCCACAGACTCTTCACGTACCCTCCGCCAGACCGGGTCGAGCGCGGTTCACGATTCGTCCAACATAGTCCTCGATGCTTCGTTAATGTCTGCATGATGTTCCACGTCCTAGAAGGCTAGCTTGAGACCAAACTGTATGGTGCGAGGCCGATGCGCATCGAGCGGGTGCAAGAAGGAAGCCCCAGTGACGCAATCGGCTCCGCTACCCTTAAACCCGGCGGAATACACTGGGCCGGCATAGCAACTGATGATGTTATTTCCACTGCTGCCTGGGTTATCGGGATCGTAGATCCGGAACTGAGTGTGATTAAAAATATTAAAGGCCTCGGCACGGAACTCAACTTGGCCGGACTCCCGGATCTTGAAATGTTTCAGCAGCGCCATGTCGAAGTTCACGCGCCCTGGATTATTCAGGAAGTTCCGGCCCGCGTTCCCGAAGGTGAGCCCCCGCGGCGCCACAAACTGCGAAGGATTGCCGATGAGCGGGCCAAAGCTTTGAGAATTGTTGAAGGGCGCTTGCAGTCCCTTCGCAACGTCGGGGTAGGAGGCCGCGATGCCAAGACCGCTGGAAACCCCGGCGTTGTCGGTGAGGGAAATGCCGGTGTTGCCGGCGCTGTTGATCGCCGTGAACGGCGTGCCTGACTGAACAAGCGTTACTCCCGAAAGCTCCCAGCCGTCGAGAAGCTGATTCGCCAGCGCGGAACAACAATTTGCCGGGGGCGCGGTCGAATCCTTCGGCCGTTCGTTGGCCCAGTCGCTGAAGCGGCGAGGAAAATCCTTGAGTGGCAGCTTATACACGTAGCTGATGGTGCCCAGATGACGTTGGTCAAAATTCGAACTGGCCCGGTTCTGGCGCAGGTCGTAAGAATTGACCAGAACCGGATCGCTTCGATCCGAAGCATTGTCGAGAGAGTGGCTGTAAGAATACGACACTCCCAGCGTCAGCGGCCCGCTGCTGTGTCGCATGGTGGCCTGAAGCGCGTGATAGCTTGAGTTGGCCACATTCTGCAACGAGAGAACTCTTCCCAGACCCGGGTAGGGCCGCCCGGGGAGGGAGTTGACATTCGGGATGTACGGATTTGTACACGCTGCCTGCAAATACATGTAGGCGGGGTTTTGCGGCGTCACCTGGGTTCCATTGGCGAGCAAGAACGGATGAGTGCCATCCCCTGGGGCGTTCCCGGGGCCTAGTTGCCCGTTCGAAATGAGCGTGCAATCCGTGATGGTCAGTGGCTCGTTCGGTCCGAAGGGATTCTGGCTTGCTGGTAACGGTACCAACTGGTTGAGCTGACGCTCGACCGTTAAGTGCGTTCCCCTGCTCCCCACATAAGCGACGTTGACGACCACCGCTCTCGGCAGTTCTCGCTGAAACCCGAAACTCCATTGCTGAGCGTAGGGCCAAACCGCCTTGGTCGGAATTGAGGTGACGTCGAGAGGAAAGACGGAGCCGGACGGCGGCGCAGATCCGCCCACGGCGCTCGCACAAACTCTGTTGGTCGGATCAAACGCAGGCCCATAACCGACGTTACCGATGCACGGGTAGCTGACAGGAAGCTGCTGTGTCATGCTGAGCACGAAAGGCGCGCTCGCCTCCAGCGAACCGGTGTTGGCTTCGTTACCGGTGCCATGCTCGAAAAAGATGCCATAGCCGCCACGGATTGACGTCTTGCCGTCGCCCCACGGATCCCAGGCAAAACCAACTCGGGGCGCCGGGTTGAACAGATGCCCTTTCATGCAGCCTGCGGGCGTGCTGCCGCCCACGCCGCACTGGACCAGGCCCAGGTCGCTCACAACGCCGGGGTCTAATTGGAAATTGACGGGATTGAACGGCACCGGAGTCGACCCGGCATTCTTATCCAGAAGCTCGCCATAAATTGGGTCAACCGCAAATCGCGACCGATTGAATCGTGCAGCTTCCCAGTTCCAAGCGTCACGGTTCTTTTCGCTATAGGGGCCAAACAGACTGACGCGCAGGCCCAGGTTCAGGGTGAGGTTGTGAGTTACCTTCCAGTCATCCTGGAAATAAGGCTCGGCGATCTGGAAACGCTGGTAGTAGCGGTGCTGCGCGGAATCCTGGGTAAAACTCTGAATGAATCCAGAGGGATTTTGTCCGGTTGGGGTATTGACGAGCAGGAAATCGGCGAAGGCATTTCCTGTGCTGTGCGCGAGATTGCTGAAAGTCAGCAGGCCCTGTAAGTCGCCAGAAGCTGCGCCGATCGCGTTGTTGGTCTGATTGCGCTGGGATAATACGTACTGCGCGCCAAATGTGAGCGTGTGTTTGCCGATCGCCTTGCCCACGTCGTCGCGCACGGCGTAGGTTGGATTGGTGTGGCCCCACGGCATGTAGGCGGGGTCGGCGGCAAAGCCTCTGCCGCCATACGCGGCATTTGTACCTAGAAAGGCGACGCCCGGCATCTTGCCGCCAAAGCCGTTATTGAAAATGTGACCAATGGCGCATTGCGGGAAACCAGTCACAGGGTCCACGCTGAGCGTGGGATTGCACTGTCCGGGAGCCGACGGATCGGGAACCAGCGGCTGGTCCAGCGTGGGATCGCGCTGAAACTGGGCGCCACCCGGCCCGTTCTGGTCCGTTAATGTAATGTTCGAATTGGTGTAGCTGAGGACCAGATCGTTCAGCAGCGTCGGCGATATCGTGTCCGTCGCTCGGACCACCAGGCTTGTGCCCGGTCCAACGAAGCGGTTCTGCACGGCGGGGAACGTGTCGCGCACAATGCCCCACTGCGGCGTCAGCACCGACGTATCCCAGGCGTCATGGATGTAGCGAAACGATACCCTGAGGTTGTTGGTCAATGCGTGATCGATGCGAAACAACTCCTCGCGCCAGTAGGTGGAAGGGGAAACGCTGGTGTTGTAACAGCGATTGGGGTCGCTCGGGTCGGGGGCGGCAGGGTTGAAATTGGTCACGCTGAAGTTGCAGCCAAAAGAGGCGTTGGGCAGCGGTATCAGGTTCGAGTTCAAGATCGCCAACGCGTTCTTGTCCACGCTGAGCGTGCCTAAGGTCAAGGGCCCTTGCAAATGTGCTATCGGGTGGAGCCCGTCCGACTCGAGTAAGGCCGGACAGTCCGGGAACTGCGCACGGACAATGGTGGTGAATCCCGCGCCCAACGGGCACACGTCACTAAAATCGAAGTCCTGGTAAACTTCTCCATTGGCCGGGGAAATTTGCAGATTTTTCCGTACCCCCTGCGGTGTCAGAATCAGACCACGCTCTTTCAGCCCCGGCACCGCCTGGTTGTACTCCGTGGGAGTTTTCTCCAGGCGGAATTCCTCGGAGAAGAAGAAAAAGGTCTTGTCTTTTTTGGTGTTGTAAACACCAGGAATGGTGAGCGGACCGCCGATCGTACCCCCGAAGTCTTGCCGCCGATAAAGTGGGGCTTTAGTGCCAAATGTCTGCCCGGGGACAGTCTGCCCGGGGGCAGGTGGGGTTGTGTACACAATATCGAAGAAATTGCGCGAGTTAAACGCTTCGTTGCGAACGAAGTCGTAGAGGTTTCCGTGCCACTTGGCGCCTCCGGACTTCGTGGTTACCTGCACCGTACCGGATGCCGTGCGCCCGAACTGAGCCCCGTAGTTTGAAGTTAGCACCTTCACTTCCTGAATCGCGTCCAGGCTGGGATAAACCATGAGCGTGCTGGAGGCACCGTTCAGGCCGGTGTTAAGGACGTCGCTGCCATCGACCTCGAAGGTGTTGTACTCGACGCGGCCTCCATTCACGCTGTACTTCACACTCCCCACCACTCCCACCGTGGCTTCATCTTGGCCCGTCTGATTGCTTACGCCAGGCGCGAGTGCGACGAGCTGCGTGAAATTCCGGCCGTTGAGTCCGATCGACACTATTTCTTTTTGCGTAATCGTGCCGGAAACGCTGGAGCTCTCCGTCTCCACTGTTCCTGCACCGCTACCCTCCACGTTCACTTCGGTTTTCTCGCCCGCTGGCTCCAGGGATGCGTCCACCGTCAGTTCGAGGCCCGCAGTCAGTGTCACGTTGTCAAAGGTCTTCGACGCGAAATTGGGAGCCGTTACCGTTAGCGTGTAAGTTCCCGGCTTGAGCCCGGTAAAGGAATATGCGCCCTTGTCATTAGCCGGGGTTTCATGTTTCTCCCCCGCCGCACTGGTTAGCACCGCTTTCGCATTGGCCACGACGGCTTGTGTTTGGTCGGTTACCGTCCCACTAATGGCGCCCTTGTCAGCCGCCGTCTTCGGTTCCTCCTGACCGGCACTAAACGATAACCCGAGAAACACGAGCGTCAGGACGCCGATGACGCGAGACAAAACACAAGGCGCAGAGGATCGCACACTTACCGCTCCGGAGTAATATGCTCTTAAACGCGCTGGCAAGCGGGGATTGTATATGGCAGGCGAGTGCCCCAAGGTTAACGGAATGTTAAATGTCGCCGGTCGTTTCCTTGCCAGACGCGATCCATGTAACAATTCCTTAACAAACCTTCTCGCCGATTCTTAGTGTCCGTGGAGGCTCAATAGGAATCCGGAATCGTCTTTCATCCGAGATTTCAATTGTGCTTCGCGGCCGCAGGACGCGATCGCCCCCATTTTCCACAGGGGAAGCCGCCGGTTAGAAAAACCGCGAAAATCGAAAGGGTATGCTCATCACCCTCTTAGGATCGCAGGCAGCGAGGCAGCGAGGAGAAGGACTGAAAGTAATTGCACTTTCTGCCTCCTACGTTACGGAATTTTCACCAACTTGTCATACAACCTTAACATCGCCAGGCGAGTGAGCAGATAGACTTCGCGCTGAAAGTTCAAGCTTTGCTGCGCTGAGTTGGTGTGCGGATCGGCGGCTCACGCAGCCGAGAAACTGAATTGCTTGCGAACAAGGTGTCGCGTTCGCTGAGAGTTTTCTCCCTGCGTGTGGCGCTACGCCCCATGTGCAACGAAATAGTTTTCAAAACCATTGAGAAAGGGATCAATATTATGTCGCGGATGAAATCGATTTTCGCAGTGCTGTTGTTGACCGCAATCGCGTGCATCGTGCCTCAGGCACAGGCCGCGGTTACGATCGAAGTAACGCTTGCAGGATCCTCCGGCGCGTGGCAGACCCTGGGGGTGGGCGCCTATAACTATTGTCAAACTGGTGGTGTCACCTGTTATCACTGGACGAGCGCTTCCAACGTCGTAAACCTCACTGACTCTCGCGTGACGCCGGTCAACAATGACGGTGGCACCCTCTGGGTGGTTTGGAACTCCGCCGGCACCAAGATGTGGTCCGACAATAAGGTAGACACCATCGTCGGAGACCGCTGCTACTTTGCTCAACCCCACTGCGGTGTAAACGCTACGGTGGCCAATCTCTCGGGCAGCGGCGCGGGGCAGATCTCCGCCACCGTTTGGGGCGCAGACACGGCTCTGCCGGCATCTATTGTTTCCATCTTCGCAACCGGGACTCCAGTCACTGCCGCAGCCAGCGACGTCCGTGCCGAAGATGCGCTCTTCGAATCATGCCGCGTCAACTCCGCCCTCGGCGCCGGAAGCTATGCTGGCGCCGCCAGCGACGGAGTTGACGGCCTCGGATACAACGTAAACAACGCCGCTGGCGTTTGTGTAGGTACGGGCCTCGCCCAAGCGAACTACGTGGGAACCCCCATCAAGAGCGCCTACCCCGGGAGCACGGCGACAGCTAATGTCCTCGCATTCAATATCAAAGGTGTTGACCCCATCAGCGGCACGGCCATTCCAGCCTACACGCAGGTGGCATTGGGAGCTATTCCCCTTATTGCGTTCTTCGAGCGCGATAAGGGGCAACTCACCAACCTGCACGACGTGAGCACGCAACAACTGCAACAAGTGTTCTCGGGCACCAACTGCGACGCCAGTGCTTTCGGTCTGCCTGCCGGCAATATTGGCATCTTCCTGCGTGAGGCCCTTTCGGGCACGATGACCGCCACGGAATTCAGTCTACTCCGTAAGCCCACCGTCTATTCGGGCACGGGCGGCGGCTCGCTTATTGGTTTGAGCCAGGAACTCAACGTGGGCAACAACAACCCACTCAACAACCAGGCTGGAACTTGCCTGGCGGGTCTCGGCGGCCGGTATCGTGGAGTCGGCGCTGGTGAAATCATAAACTGGGTTCTGAACTCCGGCTCGATTCTCGGGACCGACGGCATCGGCTACACGTTCTTCAGCTACGGCAACGTCAGTAAGGTCGCCAATAAAACCGCCTACGGTTACGCCACGTTGAACAATGTCGATCCGATTTTCGCAAGCTACGGATATCAGAATTCAACCGGAGCTGGGTACGATCCCGGTCAGCCGATTATCGGTCCAACTACCGGTGTATTGCCAGCCGCAGCCAACCTGCCGGCATCTTGCGGCTCGGCGTTTCCCTGCCCGGAAAACCAGATCTGGGCTGGCGGCCTCTCTTTTCCGAACATCCGCAACGGCAGTTACAATTGGTGGTCGATCATACGCATAATAAGCAACGGAACGGCGCTGGCGAACGCAAAGTCCCTGGTAAAGGGCGCACAGGCGGCCGTGGTCGCCTCCGTTCCCGACTATGTGCCGGCCGTGAAGACGACAGTAACTCTTTCCTCGGGTACGTTCGTCGATCCCGGTCTGTTGATCCTGCGTTCGCACTACCAACAGTACGACGGAGCCGGCACCTTAATTGGCGCAGCTCCGGTTAACACGCCGGCGGCCAGCGAGGCTGGCGGCGACGCGGGTGGCGAAACCCTCCCATGCGCGACGGTGGCGACGTGCTCGAAAACCACGCAGCTAGTTCAGGGTAACCAGGGTCTTCAGGTCAGACCGTAACCGGACCTAACCCGCTTCACTGAACGTGGAGGGCGGGCCGTTTATCGGCTCGCCCTCTCCTAAGAAAGCTTGCCAAGAAGCAGAGAATTCGAGTTTGTTTTGGGAGGATCCAATCGTGCTACCTAGCCGCTTTCTCTTGTCGCTGGTTGTGGCCGTGTCCCTCTCCACACTGGCCTCGGCCAATTCCATCACTGTCAATACGAAGTTTCTTCACTCCGGCGCCAGCGTCTCCGGTGGAGACCACACTTATCCCGGCTGGTTCTCGATTAACGGCGGAAAGCCTGCGCCCACGACGTTTGCCGCGTTTAACAACCACACGCCGGGCGACTGGAATGCTCGCGTCGGCGGGCCGCTTTCTGGAGATGTAATGCCTGGCCCCAGGGCGCAACGGACTCCAATGGGAAGCGCCTCGCTGTTGCGGGCGGGGATGCACGACGACATTAGATTCAGAGCCCCCAACTGGAATGGTGTGGAGCGACGGCAGGGGATAGGCGCTCCGGAACCGGGCGGCCTGATACTGCTCTCGACGGGCCTGATAGCGATTGCAGCGTTGGTGCGGCGCAAGCTGCTGCGCGGCTAATTCGGGTTTGGTTATACACGTTTTCGCAAGTCAAGTTTCCTCTTGCTCCTTTGATCGCCGCCATCAGCGCAAGTCTGATGGAGGCCTTTTTGTGTGCCGAACATGTTCGACAGCTTGGGGGTCCAAGTCCCCTCCGCAACCTGGTGGAGGTGAAGAGCAGAGAAGCGCAAGGGCGTCGCCGCGAGGCGTTGCCTCTATCGCCTCCTTCGCGGGACGAACATCCCAAATCCGGGAAAGTACGATGTCCAATCATCTGTCAGGTAGATTCATAAGAGCGCTAGCTCTCGGAAGCACACTGCTAAGTTTGGCGAGGACCAGCCCTGCTCAACTCTCGCCGGCATCTCCGCCTCTGGCCGATCCCGCCGACACTCGTTTTCAGGGTGTGCAGGAAGACTGGACTTCGCCCGCGTTAACCAGCAGCCATCTAAAGCCGGCTCGACCGCTGGCGTTTGTTATGGAGTACCCTCGGTACACGGTGGAACTGCTCCAGGTACAGTGGCGATGGGGCGATCCCATCGACCTTTATGTAATGAAACCCAAGGGTGTCAAAAAGCCCCCGGTGATCTTGTATCTTTACGGTTATCCGACTGACACCGATATCTTCAAGAATGACGACTACGAAGATCTTGTGACCAGGAACGGCGTTGCCGCCGTAGGCTTCGTCTCCGCGCTCACGGGACACCGCTACCACGACCGTCCGATGAAGGAGTGGTTCATCAGCGAACTACAGGAGTGCCTGGCAGCCTCGGCGCACGACGTGCAGATGGTGCTGAACTATTTGGCTGCGCGCAACGATCTCGACATGAACCGGGTCGGGATGTTTGCGCAAGGATCGGGAGCAAGCATCGCAATCCTCGCTTCCGCGGTCGATCCGCGCATTAAGGTGCTGGAAGCGCTGGATCCCTGGGGCGATTGGCCAACCTGGATGGCAACTTCTCCCTTCGTGCCGCAGGACGAACGGGCAGAGTACGTGAGGCCGGAATTCTTAAAGAAAGTATCCGCGCTTGAGCCGGTCGATTGGCTGCCAAAGATTCAGGCGAAGAAATTCCGGCTTGATAATGAGCTCTTCGAGACCAACACACCAAAGGTCGCCAAGGAAAAGCTGCAGGCCGCAGTCCCCGCTGGCGCAAGCGTGGCGCTCTACAAAACTTTAGAAGAGTTCAAGGCAGCTTTCCAGGATGGCAAGAACCTGGAATGGATTCAGCACGAGCTTCAGTCTGTTCCGGAACCGGGAGCATCGACTAACCCCGCCCCTGCTCAACCGCGTCAGTAGCACGAGGTGCCCCAATCAAATTAATCCTCCTTTAACATGGGCGCAACATTGCTGCAACACAGTCCCTCTAGTGTCGGTTGGGGATTGTCTAAGCAAAGCTTTTTCGGCCGGGTGCGGAAGGACTCGGTTCCGTAGTAGGGCAGCGCCGCAAATTCCTCCCGTAGAGACGGGGCTTGCCCCGTCTCCACGAAAAATCAGACGCCCCTTTAGGGGCTGCCGAGTCTTTCAAAGCAATGCTCTTCGAGAGTGCGCGAGGCTCTCCTTCTGGCCATGGAACCTTTGGAGGCGGCAGACAAACCGCGTTGTCCCGATCTGATCTACGTCGTGGAAGACGATCTGGATGTGTCGCGCCTGATCGAGCACAACCTGCGCACCGCCGGATATGAGGTCGCCACATTTTTCTCCGGAGCGCCCGTGGTTCCCATGGCGGCCAGGACGCAACCAGCGCTGTTTCTTCTCGATATTATGTTGCCCGGCATCAGCGGCTTCGATCTCTGCCGCCAGATTCGCCAACATGAACAGCTATCGCAAACGCCGATCATTTTCCTTTCCGCCCGGACCGAGGAACCGGATCGCATCCAGGCTTTCGACTCCGGTGGCGATGGCTACATCACCAAACCTTTCAGCCCAAGAGAATTGATTGCCCGCGTGCGCAATGCCCTCCGCAGTCAGCCGCCTGCTTCCAATCACGAGGTCCTTCGAGTGGGCGATTTGGAGATCAACGCGGCCTCCATGACGGTCCGAGTCGAGGGCCGTACCGTTCTCACGACTGTCCGGGAATTCCGGCTCCTGGAATACCTGGCCCGGCACTGCGGACGGGTCTTTACCCGCGATCAACTTCTCGACGCCGTATGGAAAGAAGGTTCCTTCGTCACGCCGCGCTCGATTGACGTGTTCGTACGTCGTCTGCGGGAGAAGATCGAACCGGACCCGCGGCATCCACGCTATCTGAAAACGCTGCGTGGCGTCGGTTACGGGTTCAAAGCTTCGCGCTGATTGTCTCTCTCGCCACCAACCCTCACGCACGTAGTCAGTGGATGAATCCCCATTTTTCGGAATAGCGTGTCCTGCTACGTCGCAAATCACTTCCAATAGAAACCGGGAACGTAGATGGCTCTGCCGAACACCAGCAGCACGATAGCAATCGACCCTTTCGCTGGGTGGTTCGGTTCAGGATGCATGTGAAGCGATCGAAAAAGACTGGTTGGCTTTGCCAGTTTTAGTCTTCGGCTCAGCACAAGGTCAGCTTCCCCTCAATTCCTCTACGGTTATGAGCGGATTACCTTCTTCTCCGCTGGATTTGAAGGAGCGATGATCGTCGTGGCCGCCATCGCAATTCTCTATGAGTCGATCCGGATGTGGATCACCGGACTACAGCTGGAACGCCTGGGAACAGACGTATTGCTGGTCCTGACGGCGGGAGTGCTCAATGCGGGTCTCGGTTACTATCTCCTGCGGACCGGCCGGCGCACCAACTCACTCATTCTCGAAGCCGATGGCAAACACGTTCTCACCGATAGCTGGACCAGCTTTGGGGTTGTGGGAGGACTGGGGCTGGTGCTGCTGACGCACTGGAGACCGTTCGATCCGCTGGTGGCTGCCGCCGGAGCTGCATTCCAAAAGCCGGTGCGGGAGATGGCGTAAGCAACCCGAGGGCATAACCATGAAGGGAATTTCTTGGATGGACTTTCGGATGGCCAAACGATTCCGCCCGAGTGACGGGCAACCCTTCCATAATCCGGTAAGGGAAGGTTTGCCGACGATCCGCCCGGTGAGTCGGATACTGCCAACACCTTCCTGATCGAGAGCGGAAATCCGTTGACGGGTGATCACCAGACGTGTGGTACCAACCGGTAACGCACCTTCTGGAGATATTCCTTGTAGCCTTCCAGATCGCGTGCCAACAACTTCTCCTCGCCAAAGATGCGCACAATGAGCAACCCGACCATGGCGAGGCCTAAGAGAAGGCCGAAAACGGAGCCGAGCAGCAACGCGCCACCAATGAACACTAGACTTGCCCCAAGATACATGGGGTGGCGAATAAAGCCGTAGACGCCCGTGTCAATGACGTGCTGGCCGCGCTCGGTCTGAATGCGCACCAGCTGCGACGCAAAGGTGTTATCGGTGAACGCGCGGAAGAACGGGAAACTGCCCCCGAGGACCAGGATGCCTCCGCACACTTCGCACCACAGCGGCAGGCGGGGTGTCCAACCGAAGCGCACATCCAGCGGCGGCACAATGAAAAAAGCCAGCCAACACACTTTCATCCCGATGACGATAGCCACATCGGCGCGCGATTCACCGCCGGTGCCGGGCATGCGGAAGCGCTCGGCCAACAGCGCAGGGTCCCTGGAGCGAAGCCACAAGAGAACGGCGGCAGCGAAGGAGACAAACCAGATACCGAAGATCCAGCCCTCCACCCAGCGCCAATCGCCCGACAGCCATAGCAACAACCCTAGATAGACAACGGCGAGACCGGCCAACAGGAGCCCGTGATGATCGGCGTGGGGCGCATCGGGAGCCGAAAACATCCTACTCCCGAGACGTGCTTGCTTTCTACTGTCGGAGCGGATTGTCGCGTGGGGTTGACAGGACGGCAAGACTCCTTCGGGCGGATCACGAGCAAACCGGAAGTTGACTTGAGCAAAGCCGGCTTCCCATTACTAATCGCGGTAAGCCGGCACCCAGATCACTTCCGTGTGGCCGACTTTCTGCTCCCAATCATCCGCCTTCTCACAGCTACGCCGTTTTCATGGTTACCGTAGACTGCGGTCTGATTCTTGGGTAGGGCACGGCTTCACAGGCTGCGGAAAAACTCTGATTTACGCGGGTTTTGGGAAGGGCACGACTTCAGTCGTGCCGTTCAGTCGTTTAGATTTGTTCGCGCTTCAGCGCCCGAGGTCTGCTTTTTGCCCTCTCAACGACTTTTTCCGCAGCCTCCTGGGGCCTTCAGATGAGTCTCAAACCCGAGTCGAGCCCGCTCAGAAGTTGATTTCCACCGGGCCGTATCGCATTCGTGCGCCATCCCATGTACTCGGGCATCTGTGCAATGTTGCTGTTCACGCCTTTGGCGCTCGGCTCGTACTTTGTCCTGCCTGCCTTCGTTCTCGTCATCCCGTTAGTCGTTCTCCGCCTGCTCAACGAAGAAAAGGTTCTGCACCAAGAACTACCCGGCTACTCCGAATCCTGCCTCCGCACCCGCCTCCGGCTCGCCCCCTTCTTCTGGTAGAACTGGCGTGGGCAGACACTCGCATGGGGCAAATGTGGAATTTGTTAAACTTGGCTCTCACTGACGGATCGCCTTCGCCAGAACGTCGAGCCTCGGCTCATCGTGACTGCAAAGATCAGGAATCCGCAGATGGTGAGAAGCGCGAATCGTCCGAGTCTTGTGCGCCCTCCACCGCGATATTGGACAGCAGGGACGATGTGATCCAGAGCACAGGGACGCGGCTGGCGCGGCATCATTCTGTGAATGGCGGTTGAACAAGCGGAGCTAAGACGCCTTTTCCGACCGCCGCTCCATAACGCTCCTTGTGCCAATCTGATTCAGTTCTTGGCAAAGCATCCTGATTGTTTCTGAGCGGTCGTGAAATTCGTGGAGTTGAGAAGGTGTCAAAGATGTTGGCTGTCCGAAGGTCTCGATTTGAACGTCGATGAGCACACGGACTTCATCCTTGATGGCACTGGCTGGGGTTGTCATCATGGGAACCTCAACAACATTTTAGACGAGCGGGTTCGAAGTCAGCTAGCGTTGGTCTGGCATTTCTGTGGAAAAGTAGCCTTAGTCGAAAGGTCAAGCAAGATTGGGTAGCGGAGCGAGCGGGTTTATGAAAAAGAAACTTCAACAGCGGCCTGGCATTCTGAGCACTGCCTTTCCCACCGCGTCCAGTCCATATTGGCGATCCCTGCCCATACGACGCATGAAAAGACTTCTCGCTGGTGTTTTCTTTTCCGCTTCGGTGGTCGGTTTTGCTTTCGATCTGCTGCAACTCCCTTTGCCCCCTCTGGGTCGAGGTTTCTTTTGGCCTCTCGTGCTGGGCGCGGCGGCGGTGGGCACCCTTGTGACCAACATAAAAAGAGTTCCTATCCTTTTGTTGTTCATTGTCGTGCTCGTGTGGCTCGTTGGGGGGCTGTCGGGTCTTGGCTGGTTCGGGGAGGGCTGGCTGATCTACCCGATCTCGCTGGTTGTCGTGCCATCGCCTATCCCGCATACACTGAGACTACGAATCCTGTTTGATGCCATCGGCATCTGGTTGGGCGTAACCTTAGGCTTTCGGCTGTTGCTATCCTTCGTGACGACCGAAGGTGTAGCCAACATTCGGATGCAAACCGAACTTTCCCTCGCCCACAACATTCAGGCTACTCTCGTGCCCACCGTTTCTTTCCAGACTCCGGGTTTCGAGGTCTATGGCAAATCCATTCCCAGTACGGAAATGGGCGGCGATTTGATCGATGTCATCGAGAGCGATGGAAATCTGCTCGCTTACGTTGCCGACATTTCCGGTCATGGTCTTCCTGCTGGTCAACTCATGGGGATGTTAAAGGCCGCGCTGCGGGTCTCTCTCCAGTTCCATCAACAACCCGTGGCTTTGCTCGAGAGTGCAGACCGTGTGCTGCCTGCCGTCAAGGAACCGGATATGTACGCCACCATCGCCATGCTGTACTTCGACGGCTCGACCCAGGCCGAGTACGCCTTGGCGGGGCATGTGCCCATCCTGCACTATCGCCATTGCACCCGCGACACGGCTCGGCTCTCCATGGAGCAGTTCCCCTTGGGTCTGCTTCCCGGTGGGCGGTATGCGAGCCAGCGCGTCAGTTATTCACCGCGTGACCTGTTCCTGTTGCTCACCGATGGCATCACGGAAGTAGTCAACGAGCGAGACGAGGAGTTTGGTCTGGCACGACTGGAGCGACTGATGACCCAACACGCCGCCCAATCCCTGTCGCAGATTTGGGAATTGGTCATGGGAGAAGTGAAGCAGCACGGCGTCCAACTGGATGACCAGAGTTTGCTGCTGCTCCGCGTCCGTGAGTAGGTGTTTCCGTCCCGTCCCGGATTGACAGCAATAGTGTCGGAGAAATTGGCCAAGAACGTTCTCGATTACGTGGTGGAGTCACATGGTTCTAAAGTTGTTTATTCAAGGAGATCGAGTGGTTACGGATAACGCCAGAATACTCGTGATAGGGGGCGGCGTGAACGGCTCGATTTGTAGCGTGGGCCTCTATACCGCGGGGTTCGATGTGACAGTCCTCGCCCGCGGCAAGCGTTATGAAGAGATACGAGATGGGGGGATCGTCATCGAGGATCCCTTCAAAAATACACGCAGCCATACGAAGGTTCCGGTCATCAACCGCCTCGATCCGGAAGAGTCCTACGATTACATCCTCGTTGTCATCCGAAAAAATCAGGTACCAGACCTGTTACCGGTCTTGGCCCTCAACCGGTCTCCAAATGTCGCCTTCATGGTCAACAATCCATCCGGCCCCGATGAATTTACCAGGGTACTGGGTAAGAAACGGGTCATGCTGGGCTTTGTGTTCGGTGCGGGAAAGCGAGATGGAAGCGTTATCCGTGCGATCAGCGGGGTTGGCGGTTCCTGGATTGCCACGCCCTTTGGGGAGATCGACGGTAGGATAACGCCGCGGTTGACGCGACTGGTTAGCATTTTATGCCAGGCAGGTTTGAAATCTAAAACATCAACTCATATTTCAGACTACCTTGCAACCCATGCAGCGCTCGTCGCTCCCTTGGCGCATCTTCTCACTAAACATGGCTGCGATACCCATGCCCTGGCCCGATCGTCAGCCGATCTCAGGCTGCTTGTAGACGCCCTGCGCGAGACACTCGATGTGCTTCGCGCAACTGGGTTCAAAATAATCCCGTTGAGCACGAACATAGTCGGGATCGTTCCGCGTTTCGTTTTGGTCGCCGCTCTGCGACGTTTGCTTTCCACTAAATTCGCAGAAGTCGGCGCTGGCTGGCACTGTTCCCAGGCGCCTGATGAAATGCGCCAACTTGGCATCGAACTGATGGCACTGGTTGAAAAATCCAGTCTTCCCGTCCCTGCAATCAGGAAGCTGTTTGCGCCAGACTAACAACCTTAAATGGAATCCTATCGGTCGTCCGTCGGATTAGTACCGACAAAACGCGCTTCTGTCCAGGAATGAGGCAGTTCCAGAATCGTCGGTTACAGGGAAACTATCTGAACTCGGCCACGTTTTCGAAGCGAGATTTCGCCCTTCAACATCGCCAAGCTCCAGGCGCGTGACAAAGTCAAGCTGCTTTCAGCTTCGTCCATTCCAAATACTCACGGAGGTCCTGCTCGTACACCTTTAGGGTGAGGGGGTCTTTGCTTAGCTCAATTTGAGGGACGAACTTCTGCACGGCCTCCTGAATGGCGGTGCGGTTCCCTGGCTTGGTGGCATCAGGGCGCTGCAAACCATCCGCCGCGTCCTCCAGATGCCGCTGCTTGATTTTTGCGTGCCACAGGGCTGCCTTGAGTTCGGGGAGTTTTTCTTCCCTGAGTATGGGCACGGGCATGAACACCTTGCGGTCACCGCAATACCATAAGGATATAGAACTTCCCCCGGCGTGATTTTTCTTTGGCTGTGAGATTGAGCGGCAATTCCCACTTCTGTCCCCAGACCCATTGCCCGTTTCGTTTGACTCGTTCAATGATGCTGACTCTTCGGTTCGACATATCCAGTAATACCGACTTTCTGCGAAGATTCGCGGAATTACCGGGACTGCACCGTGACATGCACCGTGACAAAATTTTGGCAGGCTACAACCTGTTGGAAGAACACGGCTTAAGAAAGGTTGGTAGCGCTACCGGGAATCGAACCCGGGTTTGAAGATTGAGAATCTTCCGTCCTAACCCCTAGACGATAGCGCCACGTACATGAAGAGAAAACTACTTGCCCGCTCTAGTGGCCCGCGCGGGAAGAGCAAGTTTCACCAAAGTTTCACCAAGGCCGTTTGTTTCCACGCGCTGCATCGCCTTCTTGAGATCACTCTCGGACGCAATGGCGTAACGGTCGAACACGCTACGAGTTTTATGACCGCTGATTTTCATGGCGATGGTTTCTGGAACCCCGGCCCGCACCAAATTCCGAACGGCGGACCGACGCAAATCATGGATGGCCAACCCTTCGTAGCGCGGATCATACTTCTTCCCCGGCACTTCGATGATACGAGCCAGCCCGCAAGCCGCGCAAGCCTTCTGCCACTCCTTCCGCAGGTTCGTCGCGTCGAAAACCCTGGCGACCTTCGGTTCAATTTCAGCCAGTAGCATCTCCCGTCACGTTTTCCGGATCGGCGACAATCAATAAACCATTAATTGTGAGGATTCAGTGCGCTCGCTTGAATTGTTGGAGGCACGCAGCAGTTCACGGCAACCATTGAGACTATCCGCTTGGAAAGTTGATCGCCCTGACCGATCAATCCGCTGCGCCTCTGAATTAAGAGGGTCAGCCCCCGCCGTCTTGCAAGCGCTTTGGAAAATTCGGCTGGGTCTTTCAGTTGCCGATCGAGGCATGGCTGGTCAATTTTGACCAGTCCGCAGGCCCACTCTTGTTGAATACTGACAAAAGGCAAACTGTAGCGGTGGACCAAAACACCACGCGAGAACCGAAGTGACTAGCCCAGCCATCACGGTTTCAAACCAGTGCCGGTGAATCGCTCAGGCCCATCTGAAGAGTAGCCTCTTTCAGCACCTGTTCTCACCAAATGAGGGACAAATGTCGCTGCCGAACGCCGTGTTTCCCAAGGGGGTCCTGGAAGTCGTTCCCCCGTGCCCCGTGGTGCGAGACGGGTTGTCAGCGGCTCGCCCAAGGTTGCAGTCGAAGCCGTCGCTACCGAGTCGAATCGCGGTGATCGGAAATTATCTTCCGCGGCAATGTGGAATTGCTACGTTCACCACCGACCTGTGCGCGGCCATATCCGCGGAGTACGGAACATCTCGATTGTTGGCGCTACCGGTAAACGACACGGAAGATGGGTATGACTATCCCGCGCGTGTGCGATGGTCGCTCGCCCAGGACGATGTGAAGTCCTATCAGGACGCGGCTGAATTTCTCAACTTCAACAATATCGACATGGTGTGCCTGCAGCACGAGTATGGAATCTTCGGTGGTCCGGCCGGAAGCCATATCTTGCATCTGCTGCGCGGCCTGAAGATGCCCGTGGTGACCACGCTGCACACGGTTCTGCGCGAGCCCGACCCTAACCAACTGATGGTCATGGAAGAGATCGCAGAACTTTCGGATCGCCTCATCGTCATGAGCCAGCTCTCGTCGCAGTTCTTGCAGGAAATTTTCAAAGTGCCTGGCAGCAAGATTGACATGGTTCCGCACGGCGTTCCGGACCTGCCCTTTCTTGATCCCAATTTCTACAAGGACCGCTTTGGCGTGGAAGGAAAGGCGGTGCTGCTCACGTTCGGCTTGCTCTCGCCGAACAAGGGAATCGAAAACGTCATTCAAGCGCTGCCGCAGATTTTGTCCAAACACTCCAATGTTGCCTATATTGTCGCCGGCGCGACCCACCCTCACATCCTCCGTCGCGAGGGGGACAAGTATCGAGCCAGTTTGCAGGCATTGGCGAAGGAAGTGGGAGTGGAATCACAAGTGATCTTCTTCAACCGCTTTGCCAGCCCTGAAGAAATGGCCGCGTTCATTGGCGCAGCCGATATCTACATCACTCCTTATCGCTATGAGGAGCAGGTGGTTTCCGGAACGCTTGCCTATGCCCTCGGTGCGGGCAAGGCAATCATCTCGACTCCATACTGGCACGCGATTGAGTTGTTAGACGACCGCCGTGGTGCGCTGGTCCCATTCCAAACTCCTGCTGCTATCGCCAGCAAGACAATCGAACTTTTGAATACGCCTGCGATCCGCCATGCCATGCGTAAACGCGCCTATCTGTTCGCTCGCGACATGGTCTGGAAAAAAGTGGCGCAAGGTTACATGGAAAGCTTCACCCGGGTCCGCAGCGACCGCATGGAAAGCCCCCGCGTTCAGTTTTCGGCTCGCGCTACTCCCAAAACGCTCGATCAACTGCCCGAATTAAAGCTCGATCACGTGAATCGGTTAACCGATGATACGGGAATGCTGCAGCACGCGATCTTTACCATCCCCAATCGAGGCGAGGGCTATACTACCGACGACAATGCACGCGCACTCATTTTCACGGTGTTACTGGCGCAACTGAGGAAACAGCAGGGCGGACAGGTAGATTCAGTTAGTGCGGATTTCTCTTGCCGCTATTTGTCGTTCCTGGAGCATGCGTTCGATCCAGCGAAGGGTAGATTCAGAAACTTTCTCGCGTACGACCGCCGGTGGCACAATGCCGAAGGCTCTGAAGACTCTCATGGGCGCGCATTGTGGGGACTTGGAACGGTTCTAGGCCGATCCGAAGATCAGGGATTGCGGTGTGCCGCCGGGCGTCTGTTCGAGTTTTCCCTCCCCGCGGCTGTAGAATTCAGCAGCCCCCGTGCCTGGGCCTATACCCTGCTCGGAATTCAGGAATACCTCAATTCGTATCCTGGAGACCGCGACGCGCAGAAAATAAGATCCGTACTCAGCTGGCGATTGCTCGAAATGTATGAGGCGATCCGCCGTCCGGATTGGAAGTGGTTCGAGAACGTCGTCGCTTACGGCAACGCGAGATTGCCTCAGGCGCTGCTGGTCGTGGGCGCAGCGTGCTCAGACGATCGAATGGTCTCCGACGGCATCGAAGCGCTCGATTGGCTCTTGAAAACACAGCATTGCGAAACCAATCAGCACTTCGTACCCATCGGATCGCAAGGCTTTTATCCCCAGGGTGGTGAAAAAGCCCGCTTCGATCAACAGCCGATTGAAGCCTCCGGCGCTGTTTCTGCCTGTCTCGAAGCGCACCGCGTAACGGGTGACAGCCGCTGGCGCAGCGAAGCTTGGTCGGCCTTCAACTGGTTCCTGGGCGACAACGATCTACAACTTCCTCTTTATGATTCCGTTACCGGCGGATGCCGTGACGGCTTGCATCCCGAACGCGCCAATCAGAATCAGGGAGCGGAATCGACGCTATCGTTTTTGATGGCACTCCTGGAGATGCGCTCGCTGCAAAAAGCTGAGAAGCCAACTGAAAGGCTGGAAGACTTATCATGACAGCTCCTGAAACAACGCTGATCAACGTAGAAAGCACGCACTACCCATCGTTGCTTCTGCGTCACCCCGGCAACCCCATCCTGACGCGCAAGGATTGGCCGTACTCCATCAACAGCGTTTTCAACGCCGGCGCAACTTTGTTGCCCGATGGAACCACTCTGCTTCTGTGCCGCGTCGAAGACCGGCGCGGCTTGTCGCATCTTTGCGCTGCGCGCTCGCGAAATGGCGTTGATGGATGGCAGATTGATCGCAAACCGACATTGATGCCCAGCCCGAAGGAGTATCCGGAGGAAATCTGGGGCATCGAAGACCCTCGCATCACGTTTGTGCCCGAGTTACAACAATACGTGGTCACTTATACCTCCTATTCTCGCGGTGGCCCCGGAGTGTCGTTGGCTCTGACCAAAGACTTCCGCACATTTGAGCGCTACGGCGTCATCATGCCTCCGGACGACAAAGACTCGGCGCTTCTGCCTCGCAGGATCGACGGATGCTGGGCACTGATTCATCGGCCCATGACGACGCTCGGGTCGCACATGTGGATTTCCTACTCTCCCGACTTGCGCTATTGGGGAAGACACAGGCTCATGCTCGAAGCCCGCCGCGGCGCCTGGTGGGATGCAAACAAAATCGGGCTATCGCCGCCGCCCATCGAGACTTCCAGAGGATGGCTCGTCTTCTACCACGGAGTCCGGCACACGCCTTCGGGCTGTCTGTATCGACTAGGCTTGGCTCTGTTCGACCTTATGAATCCGGAAAAATGTCTGCTGCGAGGAGATTCGTGGATCTTTGGGCCCGAGGCCCCGTACGAACGGCACGGCGACGTTGACGATGTCGTCTTCCCGTGCGGCTACACGATGGATGCCGATGGCGACACCCTCAATATTTACTACGGGGCGGCGGATTGCTCTATCGCCCTGGCTCGAGCCAGTGTACGCGCTCTACTGGGTTGGCTGGAGACCAACGGAAGTTGCGAACGCCGGCAGCGAGCGGAGGACTTATGACGTCCCTGTTTGGGATTCTCCATTTTGCATTCGGATGTCATCATCGCCAAAAGAGTAGTGTGTTTACGATCAGGAAGCGGACGTACCAGGTCTGCTTGAAGTGTGGTAAGGAATTCGAGTATTCCTGGGCGCGGATGCGCTCCGTCCGGTCGAACGTTGCCCGCGGTCCCGATGCGCCGCGGCCTTCGAACAATGTCAGCTCAAATGAAGCACCGGTGAGTTGATTCGATCGCGGTACAGGTATCGCAATCTTAATCTCCAGATGTGAGCTATCTTGCTCAGACGCGAAAGCCCACCCCTGTCATTCTTTATTCTCCTGAGTGTGTAGACGGAGCCGCGAACGCTGATTCGTAGCTCCGATTCCCAGGTCACTGCCGGTCAGGTTCTGATCAAGTCACGGCGAAGTGACCACATCCAGCCAATCGGCATTCTTCATCCGTGTGTACGCCGCGAAACCCTGCGGCGGGACACGATTCGACCCTAAAAAGTCTCGCACATCGAAGTCAGGGCAACACCTCCAGGCGGATGAGAGGAGTCAGCCCGAGAAAAAAGGAAGGTGAAACTTATGCCTCTAATTCAATTGCTCGAAGTTCTCATCGTGGTGGGTGTCCTCCTGTGGCTGGTGAATCGCTTCATTCCCATGCAGGCATCCATCAAGTCAATTTTGAACGGCGTCGTGGTCATTGCCGTGGTTCTGTGGCTCCTGAATGTTTTTGGGCTCTTTCACTCCCTTTCCGGCATCCACGTTGGAACGTAAAGGATGACGTAAGAGAGACCAGCGAAGAAAGCTGAACAACACCAGATCGATACAACACAACACGGCAGAAATCTGCCTCAAGGAGATATTTTGAATACTAAGCTTTTGTTAGCAGTCGGAATCACCCTCAGTGTGAGCGCGTTTGCTCAAACCAATTCTCAAGCAACCATGGCCGTCGAACCCATAAGTCCGACACCTATCTTCCGAGTGAACGTAGTCAGCCGCAGCGTGCAGGCCGTCAACTACAGGCATCGCAGCGGGGCCACCAAGCTGGATTTCGCGGGCACGGACTTGATGCCTTCAGCGAATGGTGAAGCCAAGGTGAACAGCAAGCGGGGATCCATTGAGATCGAAGCGGAATTTGGCAACCTGCAAAACCCAACGACTTTCGGCAATGAGTATCTGACCTACGTCTTGTGGGCGATTTCGCCCGAGGGCCGGGCAGTGAACCTGGGCGAAGTGTTAGTAGGAGAAAACCATCGCAGCAAGCTGCAGGTCACCACTGATCTTCAGGCGTTCGCTCTAGTGGTTACCGCGGAACCCTATTATGCCGTGCGGCAGCCCAGCAATGTGGTTGTGCTTGAGAACGTAGTTCGCGAGGACACCAAGGGAACTACCGAGGCGGTCAATGCAAAGTACGAACTGATGGAGCGCGGCGGCTACATTCCCACCGGCTACAAGTTCGACCCTGTGGTTCTGAATGCCCGGTTGCCGTTGGAATTCTTCGAGGCGCGTAACGCACTGCGCATCGCGCAATCCGAGGGAGCCGAGCAGTATGCCAGCGACAGCTATCAGCATGCTGTCCAGTTGATGAACAATGCCGATGAATATGCCACCAGAAAACACATCGACAGAAAGCCGCTGATCGCGGTCGCCCGCGAGGCAGTGCAGACTTCCGAAGATGCACGCGCGATCGCAGTAAAGAAGATGGACGAGCGGCGCTTGGCAAACGAACGCCAGGATGCAGCGGATGCCCAGGCACAATCGCAGGCGCAAGCCAACGACGCGATTCGGCGGAAAGAGCAAGCCCAGTCCGACACGGCGATAGCTCAAGCCGCCAAGGCTCAGGCAGAGTCTGATGCAGCAAAGGCCCGGGCGGACGCTACCGATGCACAATCGGCGACCGCGAAGGCTAAATCCGATATGGCGGAGAGCCAGGCTTCGTCAGCCAATGCACTCTTCGCAGCCCAGGCTGATGCAGAGCAGTCTCGTTTAGCTGCACAGCAGGCCTTGCAGAGCGCGCAACAAGCGGAAACCGATAAAGTGGCCATGCGCACGCGATTGTCCGAGCAGTTGAATTCCATTCTCCAGACTCGCGACAGCGCACGCGGCCTGATTGTCAGCATGTCCGATGTTCTGTTTGACACCGGGAAATACTCGTTGAAGCCGGGTGCGCGGGAGAAGCTGGCGAAAGTCGCCGGCATTCTGCTTGCCTATCCTGGACTCGACATTGCAGTCGCCGGCTACACCGACAATGTGGGCAGCGATGAAATGAATCAAACGCTGTCTGAGAATCGTGCTGGATCCGTGCGCGACTACCTTGTGCAACAAGGGGTGTTGACGAATTCGGTTTCGGCCAGAGGTTTCGGCAATACCTTGCCGGTAGCCTCAAACGATAACTCTTCCAGCCGGCAACAGAACCGGAGAGTTGAACTTCTCGTGTCCGGCGAAGCCATCGGCAGCCCGGTTAACGCGACCACAGGGAGCTTGCGGTAGAGCAAGCGCACGCAACGATCAATAATGGAGGCAACACCCATGAGACTAATTGGAATTATCAGCACAGCAGTTCTGTCTTTGACCCTCGGAGTCGCGGCTCCGGCGTTCGCACAGGAGCAGCACGAGCAGGAAGAACAGAAAGCCAAGCCTGCCCAGGAAGAGAAAAAAGCGCAGCCGGAGAAGGCTACGAAGCAAGCGGAAAAACCCGCGGCGCAGCCGGAGAAGAACACCAAGCAGGAAGAGAAGAGCGCACAGCAGCAACACACACAGCAGGCGCAGCCTGAAAAGCAGGCGCAGCACGCTGCTGGTGGCCGCATTCCCGACGACCGTTTCAAGGCCAATTTTGGACGGGAACACACTTTCCACGTCAGCCAAGGCGACTACAGCAATCACCGCTTCCAATATGGTGGCTATTCGTTCGGATTCGTTGACCCATGGCCCAGCAACTGGCTCTACACGCAAGACGTTTTTGTTATCGAGATTGACGGCGTGTATTACCTGTGCAACGCGATGTATCCTGGCGTTAACATTACACTTAGCTTTGCACCCTAGCCGGCTCGTCCGGGTGTCGCCTGAGGGCGCAACCAGCTTGACTGTTATCGGCGCGGGTCCACTGCGTGGGTTCGCGCCGCTTTCTTTCCGGCACAAGCTAAGGTCATCTCGGGAAAAATCGATTTAACAGATTTAATGGGAATATTCACGAAAAGTGAGCCGTAGTGCACAGTCTTGGCAGTGCCTTCGTGGAATCCTTGCATCGACGCGTCGCCGTTCAATCCACGCAGCCCGCAGCAGCAAGGTAGGACCGGGCAACCGAAGGATGATCTGGCAAGGTGGTTCAAAATGCGCAAAATCCGTTTGCTATTGCTAGCCTTTCTGATACTGGCCATACCGGCCACCTCGTTGGCGCAGTTCGGCATGTCGATCACGATCGCTCCGCCCGCGCTCCCAGTGTACGAGCAACCCATGGCCCCCGCCGACGGTTATTTGTGGACGCCCGGCTACTGGGCTTATGGAGATGAAGGCTACTACTGGGTGCCGGGTACGTGGGTAATGGCTCCCGAAGTTGGTCTGCTCTGGACTCCCGGTTATTGGGGTTGGGGCGGCAACGCCTTCGCCTGGAATGAAGGCTACTGGGGCCAAAGTGTCGGCTTCTACGGTGGCGTCAACTACGGCTTCGGCTATGGTGGTGTCGGCTATGAAGGCGGATATTGGAATAACGGAGCCTTCAACTACAACACATCGGTGAACAACGTGAACGTCACCAACATTCACAATGTTTACAACAAAACCGTAATCAACGAAACCACGGTGAACCATGTCAGCTATAACGGCGGCGAGGGTGGAATTTCCGCTCGCCCGACCGCTGCAGAGGAGACTGCGGCACACGAGCAACACAGGCCGCCAACGGCGCTGCAAACCCAGCATGTGCACGCTGCCAGCTCCAACCACGCACTCCTGGCGTCCGTGAACCAGGGGCGGCCGGCAATCGCTGCAACTGCGAAGCCTGCGGAGTTTAGCGGTTCTGGGGTGGTAGCGGCCAAAGAGGCGGGAGCACCTTACAAGGCACCCGAGAACAAGGCAGCCGAGAATAAAGCAGCCGAAACCAAGGCCACCGAGAACAAGGCAGCCGAGAATAAAGCCGCCGAAACCAAGGCCACCGAGAACAAGGCAGCCGAGAACAAAGCAGCCGAAACCAAGGCCACCGAGAACAAGGCATCTGAGAATAAAGCAGCGGCTACTCGCTCGAATGAGAATAAGGCAGCTGCGAATAAAGCAGCGGCTACCAAGGCCACCGAGAACAAGGCAACCGAGAATAAAGCAGCGGCTACTCGCTCGAATGAGAATAAGGCAGCTGCGAATAAAGCAGCGGCTACCAAGGCCACCGAGAACAAGGCAGCCGAGAATAAAGCAGCGGCTACTCGCTCGAATGAGAATAAGGCAGCTGCGAATAAAGCAGCGGCTACCAAGGCCACCGAGAACAAGGCAGCCGAGAATAAAGCAGCGGCTACCCGCTCGAATGAGAATAAGGCGGCTCATGCGCAGCCTGCAGCTCGTCAACAGGCTGCACCTCGCCCGGAGAGCGCTCCTCGTCCGGCGGCTGCAACTCGTGCGCAGCCTGCAACTCATGCGCAGCCTGCGGTTCATGCGCAGCCTGCGGCTCATGCGCAGCCTGCCCCTCATGCACAGCCTGCAGCTCATGTGCAGCCTGCGGCTCATGCGCAGCCTGCCCCTCGTCCTGAGGCTCGCCCGGCGAGCGCTCCTGAGAAAAAAGGCCCTGGAGGAAAGGAATAGCTCGTCCGTAGCGAATTGACGGCGACGTATGGCGTCAGGCCGCTCGATTTACAGGGAAGAGGTCTAAGAAAGTCGATTAACACTTACATTGGTGCGGGTCCACTCCCGTGGGCTCGCGCCTTTTCTTTTCCGGCGGTACGCGGCGATCGAAGTGATGTCCCGCCGGCGTGGAGATGCGATCCACACGCTATCATCGCCCGCATTCCCCACGAAAGCACCTCCGCCCCTTTCGACCCAATTCTTGTACGTTGAGCAGTTTTGACCAGTAAGAAAACAGCCGAACGCCTATAAACAACGCTGGCCTCCCCTCAAGGTTGGATTCCCGGTCCGAAAAACTTGAGGATCGGCAACGCCGGGCTGGAATAAGACGAAATCAAAGCGCCCCTTCGGGAGTGACGTTTGAACCTTGTCTCAGGGCGGGGAAAAGGAGTGAAACATGCTTGGAACTATATTGCTCGTGATTTTGATCTTAGCTCTGTTTGGTGCGCTACCAAGATGGTCGCATAGTCGAGACTGGGGTTATGCTCCGTCCGGGGGAGTGGGGCTTATCCTTTGCATCGTTGTCATTCTCCTGGTTCTCGGTCGGATTTAAGCGAAGGGTAGGTCGTCACCGCGGATCGCTCTTGGCGCGCGTCCACTCCATGGGGCCTGCGCTGCTTCTTTCCCGCCGCAGACGATCGCAGGGGTTACTTTACCCTCATTCTGTCTTAGCACTGAAGAAGCCGTTCATGTCAGGAGCCGTTCGGGCAAGACCGGGGAATTGCTCGACTCCGAGCGCTCTCAGGCTCAACCGCAGAACACTTTCGTGGTGATAGAGTTCGTCGCGGGTGGTGCCGGCGGGGGTTCGTGAGCTTATGATCAGCGCGGGAATGTGGCCCCCGCCTTTCAAGTCACGGCGCTTCGGATCATATCTCGAATCCGCTTTCGGGCCTGTCTCACATCCTTCATCAAAGGCAATCACCAGAAGCCCGCCGCGTTTGAAGGTTGCCGATTCAATCAGCGGCTCCATGTTGTCCTTCAACCAGGCATCGATCCCTTGCAAGGCTCGATGATCTCCACAGGATGCCGTCTGCCGTGTCACCGCATTGTGGTGCCCGTCGTTGTACACGTTGGGCACGATGAACGAGTAGTCGGGCAGAGTATCGTGCTGTAAATCACGGTCAAAACTCTCAAAGGAAACAATATTCGCCCGCTGCGAAGGTTGACCCGCTGCGGCCCTGCTCTGGCGGACGCTTTCAAAATACGCGAATGGGTTGTGATGCTTTATATAGGGAAAGCGATCGCCATCCACGTAGCCGGCCCGGGGTATGCTCTCGGCGTATGCTTTCCAGGTTTTGCCGTTCGCCGTGAGAACGCTGGCGATGTTGTCGCCCGCCACTTCCCCGGGATATAAATCGGCGAGAACCCCTATCCAAGGCGGTCTGGTGCCGCTCCGCCCGGCGGTCAAATAGAAGTAATTGTTGAGTGAGGGATGGGTATTGGCGTAGTAGTTTGTGGCCACTCCGTACTTTGCCGCCAGCGTGTTCAGGTAAGGCAGGTCTTTTGTGTTCCCGATTACCTCTTCGTAGTTCTGGTTCTCCTCGACGACCACGAAGACGTGTTCGAAACGGACCATCTGAGCCGGAACGGGAGCTGCAGGAACTTCTGAAACTACAGTCTGCTGCCGGGCGCAGGATACCCAACTGGCAGTGAGTAGAAGAACTAGCAGCCACACTCGCATACTCGCCTAGCATACAGCTAGCTGGTTGGCCGGAAGTGTGCACTCTTGACCAGAATCGCAGGAGCATCAATGCGAGACTGGTTCTGGAGATTGTCAGCAATCGCCTGGAAGGTGCACGAAACCCATGCAAAGCTCTGTTCTGACTAGCCCCAGGCACTTATCGTCGTCGCTCCACTCCATAGCCGCCCGTTGGCGCTTGCTGGCTACGCGTATAGTGACACTTCTTCTCGTCGTGGTGATGGGCAGCGGTGCTTCGTTCGCTTACTCGGTTTTGACCCACGAGGAAATCGTGGACCTGCTCTGGTCCGACGAGATCCGCCCACTGTTGCTCAAGCGATACCCGGGGCTCTCGGAAGATCAGATCAAGGAGGCGCATGCCTACGCCTACGGAGGCGCCGTCATCCAGGACATGGGTTATTACCCATTCGGCAGTAAAGATTTCAGCAACCTGGTGCATTACGTTCGCAGCGGAGATTTTGTTCGCGAGCTGTTGCTCGAAAGCACGGATGTGAACGAGTATGCCTTCGCTCTGGGCGCGCTAGCACACTATGCGTCGGATATTAACGGGCACGGGATGGCAGTCAATCAGGCGGTGCCTATCGAGTATCCAAAGTTGCGAGCGAAGTTCGGCAAGTCCGTGACCTATGCACAGGACAAGACCGCGCATTTGAAAACCGAGTTCGGCTTCGACACGCTGCAGGTGTCGAAGAATCGTTACGCCTCGCAGCAGTACCACGATTTCATCGGGTTTAAAGTGTCAAAGCCCCTGCTGGAGCGAGCCTTCCCAGTGGTATACGGATTGCAGTTGAAAGATGTGCTTACCCATGAGGATCTCGCCATCGGCTCCTATCGTTTCGCCGTCAGCCGGCTGATCCCGGAGATGACCCAAGTCGCGCTCCAGACCCGTAAGAAAGACCTGATGCGCGAACACCCCGACTTCGCGAAAAAAAAGTTCCTCTACCGTCTTTCGCGCACCAGCTATGAAAAGGAGTGGGGGAAGGACTACACCAAGCCCGGTTTCGGAACCCGGATCCTGTCAACACTCTTGCGCTACATGCCGAGAATTGGTCCCTTCAAGGGGCTGGGCTTCAAGAACCCGACTCCGCAGACCGAGGACATGTATTTCAAGAGCATCAATTTGACCGTCGATCAATACCGGGCCTTTCTCGAAGAAGTGCGCACGGACACACTGGTACTTCCCAATTGTGATCTTGATAGTGGCCAACCGACCAAGGCAGCGGAATACACGCTCACCGACGACAGCTATGCAAAGTTGCTGAGGCAGTTGTCGAGCCGCAAGTTCGAGGGGACGACTCCGGAGCTGCGCGCCAACATTCTCGACTTTTATTCCGACCTCTCGGCTTCGTTCGACACGAAAAAAGATCAGAATGATTGGAACAACGTACTGGCAGAGTTAGACCAACTGAAGTCGATGACTCCGGTGCCGACGGTGGAGGGCAGCCTTGCAAAGTGATCCCGATCCGTGCTCAAGACGAGGGTTGCCACAACGACGAACACGTCGTTGGCTACTACAGTTCCGGCGACCGAATGAAATGCCGGACCAACAATAATGCTTTCCAGGAAGGCTCCTTCCACATGATCTGCACAACCGCCCTTTGTCGATTGGGTGTCTTGATTCGCACTTCGATCTTCTCCCTCGGGGCCGTCCTTGCGCTTGCCCAGACGGGCCTTGCACAATCTGTTCCCTCGACCATGAAGCCCACGATGCCGCCCGTAATCGTCATCGGTTTCGTCGGCGGGTTCATCAAGCACGATAATCTCGTCCACAGCGAGGTGCAGCTCGCGGCCCGCCTGCGCACGGCTTACCCCACGGGAGTGGACGTGGAGACCTTTGAGAGTTATCGCGCGAAAAAAGCCAGAAAGAAAGTCCTGAGCCTCCTGGACGCGAACCATGATGGCACTCTAACCCCCGACGAGAAACAGAATGCCCGCATCATTATTTACGGGCATAGCTGGGGCGGCTCGGAAGCCGTCGCCCTGGCACGTAAACTGGAGAAGGATGGCATCCCGGTGCTGCTCACCATTCAAGTGGATAGTATCTCTAAGTTTCACCGAAATGATGCGGTCATCCCCGCGAACGTAGCCCAAGCCGCCAATTTCTACCAACCGAATGGACTTCTCCGCGGCCAGCCCGAGATTCGCGCTGCCGATCCAGCACGCACGAGAATCATCGGGAATTTTCGATTCGACTACAAAGCGAGCCCCTATAAATGCGACGAGTATCCCTGGTACGACCGCATCTTCGTGAAGTCCCACACCCAAATTGAATGTGATCCAGATGTGTGGAAACAAGCGGAGTCTCTGATACGGTCAAACCTGCCCCCAACAGGAGGGAACTAGCTGTAACGCGTTGATGACGTTACCGGTGCTGTTCCGAACATACGTGAGAGGTAAACCGTAAGGAAATTATTGCAGAGCTTGTCCGAGGCAGTTCATTCACCTCAACAATGCTGCATGGAAAACAGTCACACCGCGGCCTTTGCCGCGGCGCTGTCGTACTGTTTCGTCCTGCTGGATTTGCTGAAGAAAGACCTGGAGCGATTAGGCCCCCCGGCGACGAGGTTGCAATCTCGGGCGGGGAGTTTCGCGGCCGTTCGCTTTCTGTCTCCGTTTGTATTCGAACAGGCCGAACAGAGCACCGAGCACCGAGAATGCGATCAGGGCAATCAGCACGGGCCAGTAGTACAGCGCAAAAAGCCTCACGATGTGCCGGCCGTAGTGGAACCCGAGATAAGCCAGGATGGTGAACCGAATCCCGCGCCCCACCGCCAAAGCGGTCAAAAACTTCCTGGTGGGGTACTGCATGGCGCCAGCGGCCAAAAGCATGGGCACGATGGGAAACGGCGGCGGAAGTAGCGCCGGGATCGCGACCGCTGCGAAGCCCCAGCGTGAAAAAATCGCGTAGACCCTGTTGGTCGTCTTCTTCGAGAATCTTTTTTCCAGAGTTTCTTTGCCACCTTTGCGAGCCATGCGGTAGGTAAGATAGCCGCCAAGGATGGCTCCCGCCGTTGCCATGATCGCGTAGTAAACCCACAGGTTGGGATGATGGGCAGCGAGCAGAATGGTGACGACGTCCGTGCTACCCGGCAGAGGGATGACCGAGTTGTCAACGAGGCCGAGCAAAATCAGGCTGGGACCGCCGAGATGAATCAGCCATCGCAGGGCGCTCTTTTTCGACACGAGCAGGACGATCGCGGGCAGGTGCATCCTCTATTGGACCAGAATTGCGTTCGGCAAGACGCAATGATTCCTTTCCGGGCCTCGTAAAAGAAATTCAGGAGTATTGAAAATGGCTAATGAATCGGTCCCAGAATCGCTTCAATGGATTGCTCTAACTCTTGAACGCTTGGAAAATCGGCCAAAGAGAAACGATCTTTGGAACTACTACGCAGATCGGAGAATAGCGCGTGTACATCGGGAGCGCGCTTTTCAAGAGATTCAGTCAGAGCCTTGTTATCCAGAGAGAGTTCTAATAGCCGGTTCCGTAGGCTGCCGGTTATCTTTGTCAAACTCAAGAGCAGAGAAACGAGTTTCCGCTGATCCACTTCGAGTGATGTGATTTGGCTCTTGTCGTTTTCGAGGTTCCGCCTGGATTCATTGGCCAACTCTATCAACTGTTCTTTGCTCATTTGCTGTACGTCCATAGAATTGCACCACCCTCTGAATAAAATTCTTGACAGTTGCCAAAGCGCCACCCTTACACTCGGCACGTTTCACGGGGGCTTCAACGCAGGTTTCAGACACGACCGGGCAGCCTCACGGGCTGTTATCGTTTGCGGTTTCTTTTTCCACGGCCTCGGCTGCGGAAAGTTTCCGATCCCGGTGTGGCTCGGTGCGCGCAGCACCCGTATGCAGTTCACAAACTTCCCCGATCGCTGCACCACAAGTGTTACAAGGCACGGATAATATCTGTTTCGGGGTGAGTTCTTTGGTCTTCACAACCGCATAATGCAACCTTCCACTGCGGGAAAGATGCTCAATATTGCTCATTTTCAACACATCAGCCAAGCGGCAGGTTTCATTTTGGGTCGGCCCATGGAATTTTGCCAATTATGAGCAAGAGTGAACATCTTCGGTGATTACGATTCTGCCAAGATAATTGGGAGCGTAGCTCCACTCCGGGAGAAGCCATTGAGGGCACCACCAACCAATTTGGCCATGAAGAAGCGCGACTTCGACCCGGAGGAATTCCTTGCCACGATCGGTGCTGGCAGGAAAGTCGTGGCCTTCCCCAAGAGGCAAACAATTTTTGCGCAGGGGGACGCGGCTGACTCAGTCTTCTACATCCAAGAGGGCAAGGTTCGACTCACGGTCGTATCCAAGACTGGCAAGGAAGCAACTCTTGGCATATTGAGTGAGGGAGAGTTTTTCGGAGAAGGCAGCCTGGCTGGACAGCCTTTACGGATGGGGTCTGCAACCGCAATGACGGACTGCGAACTTCTGCGAATTGACAAGAAGGAAATGATGCTTGCGCTTCACCGGGAACACAAGTTCTCGGATCTGTTCGTGGGGTATCTGCTGACACGGAACATCCGATACGAAGAGGATTTAGTTGACCAACTCTTCAACTCCAGCGAAAAGAGGCTAGCTCAGATTCTGCTCTTGCTTGCCCACTTCGGTAAGGACGGCGTGCCCGAGACTGTAATCCCCAAGGTCAGTCAGGAGACCCTCGCCGAGATGGTAGGCACCACGCGGTCGCGGGTCAGTTTTTTCATGAATAGGTTCAGAAAGTTAGGCTTCCTTGACTATGGCGGGAGCGGGCTGCACGTTCATAGTTCACTTCTCAACATTGTTCTCCACGACTAGCTTCCGCGACCCACTCCCACAGACAAAGCTGCCCGACAGCAATGAGCAAGTCAGCTCGCTCCGCCTCGTCCGGCCGACATTTACCCAATAGCCCGGAGAACGTTGATGCTGTGTTTTCTGCACTCCGGCTGGACGTCGTAGCACTGATTTACAAACCGGTCAATTCTGACCAGTCTTCCGAAGCCTAAAGTTCGATACTGGCAACTCACAAGGTTCTGACGCCAGAGGGAACTTCGTGAACAAGTTGGTTTTGTGGACATTCTTGATACAGGGAGGTTTCGATGAATCTACATCTGCTGGATACGAACCTGATTGTGCTCGCCGCCGCGGCGATTCTGATCATCGCAGTGCTTGCTTGGCTGTATGTGCGAAAACGCAGGAGTGCGAGCGCAGTCCTGCGGAAGAAATTTGGGCCCGAGTACGATCGGGCGGTGCGGGTGCATGGGTCAGAACGAAAAGCCGAAGCGAAATTGGAGGATCGCGAGAAGCGGGTTGAAAAGCTCCCCATTCGCGATCTTGATCCGATGGAACACGAACGTTTTTCGAAACGGTGGGAGTCGGTGCAGTCTCGTTTTGTCGATTCCCCCAAGGGAGCAGTCACAGAAGCCGATGACCTGGTGTCCTCTGTAATGAAAGCGCGTGGCTATCCCGTATCCGATTTCGATCAGCGTGCCGCCGACATTTCTGTCGACCATCCCCGAGTGATGGAGAACTACCGGTCCGCGCATGAGATTGCGCTGCGGGTTGGGAAAGTCGGGAAAGATGAAGCAACTACCGAAGAGCTGAGAACGGCGATGATTCATTACCGCTCTCTGTTTGAGGAACTGGCGCAGGTGCCGGCGGGTGTTGAAAGAAAAGAAGTGGCGTAGTGGATGAACTGAAGACAAAAGAAGGAGTGCTTACGCCGGCCGAACTGGCGACCTACGGCATTCCGCCAAAGCGGCAGCCGTCGAAAGACTCGAACTTGGAAGTCCCAGGCGAAACGGAAGAGAAAGCCGGCAAGGGGCGAACAATCGATCGGCCGTGCTGAAAAAGCCGGCGGAGAATAAGGACGTATCAACAGTGGCTCGCAAAACACACCGGAGGGGACCATGTCACAAACCGTAGTGGAAAGAACGGCTGAACACATCGCCGAATCAGCTCACCAGGCTTCACGTGCAACCAGCGCGATTGCCGATGCGATCGAGGATGGCGTGGGAGTAGTGAGGCGTGCCGCAAAGCAGGGCGGCGATGCTGCCGAAGAATTCTTGGATGACACAACTCAGCGCCTCCAGCGACACCTTGTGTTAACGGTTGCGACGACGTTTGCGATAGGAGTCACCGCAGGAACATTGATCGGTTGGATGCTGAAACGAAGGTAGATCAGGCACACTGAACCGACAAGGATCTGGCAAAAGGCGCTGCACAAGTACTGCGGTCAAGCCTGTAAGGAAGCGGGATCCGAGGACGTCGAGATTGCGTGCCAGTGCGAGCATGGAGCTTGCCCACTTACCGTATGAAGCTGGATCTTAGATTGACCAGGGAGAATCTCGATATGAAGATGCGCTGGGCTATTTTCTTGCTGCTGACATTCAGCGGCCTCGCAGCGCTATCAACGCTGGCCAAGGCGCAATCACTGGTCGATTCAGGAGACTCCTCCAGCGCTGGTGTCTTGTCATTAAGTACGGCGAACCCGCAACCGGATCTGACGTACGCGCGTCCGACAGAGAAAACGAAGCTCCGCAACTACTTCTTCGATGCGTACGGCCCCTATCCAATCGTCGGCGCCGCAATCGCTGGTGGTATTAACCAGGTGCAGAACACTCCCCCGGAGTGGGGACGAGGCGTGGAAGGTTACGGCAAGCGAATCGGGTCCGACTTCGGCATCGCGGCGGTAACTACGACGACGCGCTACGCGCTCTCGGAAGCCTTCCACGAAGACACGTTGTATTACCGCTGTGAGTGTAAAGGCGTGGTTCGGCGGCTGAGCCATGCCGTGATTTCGACCTTTACAGCGCGCCGCGGCGACGATGGCCATCGCGTCTTTTCTTTCCCTGCTCTAGTCGCTCCGTATGCCGGTACCATGGCCGCCGTCTATGGTTGGTATCCCGGCCGCTACGATGCCAGGGATGGTTTCCGAATGGGCAACTACAGCCTGCTGGGGTATGTCGGCGCAAACATCGCCCTTGAATTCCTCTATAGCGGACCACACTCATGGATTTCCCGCATGCACCTGAACAATGGGCACGGAGCGCCCAGCCCGGGTGTAAGTCCGTGATCGACCGGAAACTCAGGGCGGTCGCGGCGATGGACCCGCCACTTCCGGGGTTACGGACCCCGCCCGTGTCTTCCACTGGAAGTTCCGCCAAGGGCCTGATCAACGGGTTTCTCGAGTGGTTCGGCGATCTGGGAATATTTTTCTGGCAGGTTGTGCGGGCTGCAGTGACGCCGCCGTTTGAATTCCGCGAATTGTTTCGACAACTCGACGAGATCGGATCCATGTCCCTGCCGTTGGTCGCATTGGCCGGCGCCGCGACCGGGGTCGTTCTCTCTTTGGAAGCCCGTTACAGCCTGACTCGATTTGGGGCCAAATCGCTGCTTCCGGCGGCTATCGTGTTCTCCGTGATCCACGAGACCGGCCCCATCATCACCGGCCTGGTGGTGAGCGGTCGCGTGGGCGCTGGCATTGGCGCGGAGATATCGTCGATGAAAGTTACCGAGCAGATCGATGCCATCGAGGCATCTGCGGTAAACCCTTATAAGCTGCTGGCGGTGCCCCGCATCCTGGCTTGTATCCTGATGCTGCCTTTGCTGACCCTCGCCGCCGACTTATGCGGCTTGGTAATGGGATGGGTTACGCAGGCCCTGGTTGAGCCGCTCTCGTTACATCAGTTCATCAATAGCGGTTTCAAGGGCGCCGATTTCAACGATTTCCTGCCACCCACGTTTAAGACCATGATGTTTGGCCTGATCATTGGGCTGATCGCGTGCTTTCAGGGAATGCGGACACAGGGAGGCGCTGCGGGCGTGGGCCGCGCGGCCACGAGTTCGGTAGTCTTGTCCTCGCTGTTCGTGATCATGGCCGATGTCGTGCTGGTAAAAATCATCATCATATTTTTCCCGTGACCATGGATTCAACAGCTCGCGAAACAAGTATGGACACAATCGATCAAATTGCGCTGAAGCGAGGAGAAGCCGCGGACAATGGCAGTGCGCCAGTTATCGCCGTCGAGGACTTGCATAAGTCCTTCGGAAGTCAAAAGGTTTTGAACGGGATTAGCTTGACCGTGGGTCGGGGCGAAACCTTGGCGGTACTGGGGCGCAGTGGTACCGGTAAGAGCGTCTTGCTGAGGCTCATCATCGGCCTCGAGAAGCCTGACTCGGGAGCGGTTCGCATCCACGGCCAAGATATCGCCGGCCTCGCTCTCGACAAGATCGGAGAAATCAGGAAGAAGATGGGTTTTCTGTTTCAGCATGCCGCGCTTTACGATTCGCTGACCGTCGAGCAGAACGTGGCTTTTCCGCTGCAGCACCATAAGAAGGAGATGTCGAAGTCTGAGCAGGGCGACCGGGTCAGGAAACTATTGGCGGAAGTGGGCATGGAAGGCGACCTTGAGAAGATGCCTTCGGATATCTCGGGGGGCATGCAGAAACGAGTAGGGCTGGCGCGTGCGCTGGCTTTGGAGCCGGATATTCTGCTGCTCGACGAGCCCACCGCGGGTCTCGACCCCATCAGCGCCGCGGAGATCAATGATTTGGTTCTCAAGCTCCAGGAGGAACATCACATGGCATCCATCGTGGTGACTCACGATCTGCACAGCGCGAAGACGATTGCGGACCGTCTGGCCCTGCTCAATGAGGGAAATGTGGTGATCGAAGGCAACTTTGAAGAGCTTCAGAAAAGTGACGACGAGTTTGTCGGGGAATTTCTAAGGCATTCGTAGGAGGACATATGTCGAGAGCGGCGCGGTTGGGAGCTTTCATCGTTGTGACACTGGCAATACTGGTCGCCGGTGTCTTCATCATCGGGAGCAAGCAGTATCTTTTCAGCTCGACATACCAATTGAAGGCGCAATTCGACAATGTGGCGGGCCTGGATGCAGGAGCCGATGTGCGAGTGGGCGGGGTTCACAGTGGAACCGTGCACAGCATCGTATTGCCCCACCAGCCCGGCGAAAAGGTCACGGTAATCATGGATCTCGGCAAGTCGACGCACGAGATCATCAAGCAAGACTCCGTAGCCACAATCGAAACCGAGGGGTTGTTGGGCAACCAGTATCTGGCGATCTCGTTTGGCTCCGCTGGCAAAGCCGACGTGCGGGATGGCGATATCATCGCGAGCGAGCCGCCACTCGAAATTTCAGACCTGCTCCAAAAGACGAGCGGCATTCTGGACAGCAGCCAGCAAGCCATCCAGAACGCCACTCGGGCGACGGCTAATCTAGACTCGATAAGCGCCAAGATCGATCAGGGTCAGGGAACCGCAGGAGCGCTGGTGAACGACAAACAGCTCTATAACAACCTCGAACAGACGACAAGCAGCATGCGTGAGACGATGGTCCAGGCGCAAGCAGGGGTTACCGACTTTCAGGAGAACATGGAAGCCATGAAGCACAACTTCTTCTTGCGCGGGTATTTCAAGAACCGCGGCTACGAAGATTCCGCCGAGCTGGCAAAAAACGAGATCGAGCGGCTGCCGCAAGGCATACCGACAAAAGAATTTACGTACTCCGCGAAGCAGCTCTTCGATAAGCAAGATTCGGCCAAGCTGAAGAATCAGAAATCTCTAAGCGCTGGCGGCGAGTTCCTGGCTAATAATCAGTTCGGCTTTGCGGTGGTCGTCGCGTCCGCGGGCATGGAAGGCGATACCCAGAAGGAGTTAGTGCTAACGGAAGCCCGGGCTATGGTCGTGCGTGAGTATCTGGTCGAGAACTTCGGATTTGATGATAGTCAGCTCAAGACTCTAGGAATGGGCAAGCAGACGGAGGTGAATTCGGATGCTGGATGGGGTATGGTGCACATTTTCATCTACCCAGCCGGGACCGAGATTCCGCCTAACAAGCAAACGCAGGCCGGTGTCTCATCCAAAGCAACTTCAGTCCAGCCGGTTCAGGCTTCGGCCGCCGCGACGCCGAAACCACAGTAGCGGTTTGCCGTGACCGCCGAAAGTAAACTCGAACTGGTCTGATAAATGGTTTTGGGAAGGGCACGGCTTCAGCCGTGCCGCCCAGACCCAAAAAGAAGTGGGCTTTAGCCCCTGAGGGCCGGACAGCCTGCCCCGAAAACCATTTATGAGACAGGTTCTCGCCTCGATTCGCGCTCGGTCGGCAACAAGAACAGGGTGAGTCTTCACTTACGGACTCATTTCAAGCCGAGCTCGCCATTGTATTGCTGGGTAATCCCGTAGCACTCACAGGCGGAGTCTTCAAGTTTCTTGCGGTTCACGATCTTCACCGCACCACGGGTGTACTCGATGAGCTTCTTCTTCTGCAAAACACCAGCTGCCAAGCTCACGCTAGGCCTATCTGTCCCTAGCATCGTTGCGAGAAAATCATGGGTGATGGGCAGCGACTCCGAATCCACTCTGTCCTGAGTCATGAGCAACCACCGCACAAGGCGCTGCTCAATGCCGTGCAGCCGATTACACGCGGCAGTTTGTGCAACCTGCATTCCCTGAACTACTGCATAGCGGCTCAACATCAATTGCAGCTGTGGGGTGGATTCCAAAGTGTTTTGCAAAGCTGCGACCTCTACCCGAAACCCATCCCCCGTGATTTGTACCACCGCTTGAAGCGGGCTCCTGCTCAGGCCAACGGACGCCGGTGTTCCTGTAAAGCCCTCATTGCCAACGATGCCGGCTTCGGCGGTCCTTCCATCTTTCATTACAACTACAAGCGAAATCAACCCTCGATTCGGGAAATACGCAAATTCCAGCTTTCCACCCGCCTCGTGAAGGACTAGATGGTTTGGCAATCCGACGTATTCGAGATGAGGCCGAAGTGAGCTGTAGTCGCTATCGGAGATCGATAGAAGTATTAGGTTGCTGACCGGTTTCCCTTCGGTATTCGTCCGCTCGCCAGACTGCACGACTTGGAAGTCTTTGCTTTCCACAAACCGTCCTTAACAGACTAGGATCAGAACCGAAAACCCTCGCAGATGCGGGGATGAACTCGCCTGCCATGCTGTGCGAAACAGGGTACGATTCTCGGAGGGCATGGTGAACCCCTCTCGAAGACCTGTCAACGCTACCCTGGATACGAACCTGATACTGAGCAATACTGACCGCTTCAAGACCCACGAAACCTGAACCGACACTTAAGCGATTCCGCCACTTCAAACGAGGTCCCGAACTCGCACCTGCGCACGAACAGAAATCTTCCATGTATGTAGGATGCCCTACAGACCATCCAAAATTGGCGCATGTAAACTTCGCCCGTCCCTTTACGCATTTTCCGCCACGCCCAGACCGGGTGACGGTCTTCTGCTGCAATCAGGCGGTACGCCGCTGCGGAAGGAGAACGTTTCATCCCTTGACGCGGAGCGGGTACTAGGCATGCGGTCAGACAACGTTGGGGCGCAACGAGATAGGAAGCCATGAGGCGGAAGCTGGTCTGGATTGACCAACACCGGTTTCGGGGTTTTGGTTGCTCGGAATGTAGCTGGCGCTTCAAACCTACTGGAGCGCCTACCGGCGCGTCTTTCGATGAAATGATGCGCAACTTCGAGTTGCAGCGCGACAAAGAGTTTTCATTGCATGTTTGCGCCAATTACCCAAGAGCCAAGAGCACAAGGAGCGAAAACACTGAGTAACTCAACCTGCCGTACGTCCCAACGCGAAAGTCAACATGTGCCCTGTTCATTGGGACTACACCGATCACCCGGTTTGCCTTCGGCGTTGGCGGGCCCAGCCGCTGTGGTCGCTAGTTTGTGCGCGCGAACGACAAATCTCTTCGGTGCGGGGCCCACAAATGAAAACGGGTAACAGGTCACCAGGATCAGAATTGAGTCATTGGAATTGTCCAGCACTCGCGTCTCCCCGGGATCAACCACCTTGGTGGAGTCCACGCCATAGCGGTAGATTCCACTTAACGTTTCCAACGTGATCTCATCACCCTCGCGGATATTTCGCAGCGTTCTGAAAAAGGTGTCCCGATGCCCGGCGAGGGCGACGTTCCCCGTTTGACCTGGTAGTGGGGTGCCCGGTCTATGCCCGACGCGGTTTCATAATTTTCTCCTGTAGTTTCTCCGAGTCGCTCGCACGGCAGTGGGTAGGTTTTGGGAACTCTTGGGTATCCGATCACAAGAGCTCTACCGCCGGATAGTCCGGCGGCTTCTCAACCGTGGAGAGGATTACGCATCGCTAGTATCGAGCCTCTGTCTTGGCATTACTGAGCACTATTGACCGCCGTGCCGCGCTGTCGATCTTCAGATGTTGGCCGATTATGAGATAAGGAGAAAAAGCGCGGCATTCCGCTACGTCTATGCAGTTTTGCTCTCAGGGTTGGCCGGAAGTCAGGGAAGTGCTACCGGGGCGGTCATAATCCAAACCTAAGACAGTCGACCCTCACTGTTCGCTTTTGACAGTTTTTGCCATCCAGCACTTCGTGATCTCCATTTCAATCCCAGGGGACGAACGGGACGGATGCGCAAAGTGAGCTTTTTTGCACAGACTTCGATACTTCCGAAATGAGAAAGTTTCGCCGAGAAGTGTTTGCGAGCGAGACGGAGTCTTCAGCACGTTTCGCTCCGAAATCGTGCCTTTCAATCCGCGCAACCCGCAGCCGCAGAGCGAGACCGGGCAAGCGAAGGATCATCGGGCAAGAGGAAGCACAATGCATATTCGTTTCATTCGTACGCTATTGTTCGCGCTCGTCGTGCTGTCGATGTCGGCAGCATCGTTTGCACAAATCGGCGTGGCCATTAGGATCGGGCCGCCCCCGCTGCCCGTTTATGAGCAGCCGCTTTGTCCGGAGGACGGTTATCTTTGGACACCTGGCTACTGGGCTTACGACTACGACATCAGCGACTACTACTGGGTGCCGGGCACATGGGTGATGCCCCGGAAGTCGGTTTCCTGTGGACTCCAGCCTATTGGGGTTGGGGCGGCGACGGATTTGTTTTCTATGACGGCTACTGGGGTCCGCACGTAGGCTTCTACGGCGGGATTAATTACGGCTTCGGGTATTTCGGAGAAGGTTACGAAGGCGGGCGTTGGGATAACGGACACTTTTTCTACAACCGTTCCGTGAACAACGTGAACATCACCAACATTCACAATGTTTACGACACCACCGTGATCAACAACAATGTGAGCCACGTCAGTTACAACGGCGGCAACGGTGGAATCAACGCGCGTCCGAGACCTGAAGAGGAGGCGGCGGCGCGTGAGAGACATATCCCGCCGGTAGCGGCTCAAACTCAACATGCGCAGGCGGCGCGAGCCAACCCGCAGGAACGCGCGTCGGCGAACATGGGCAAGCCAGCTGTGGCAGCGACACCCAGGCCCGGAGATTTTAATGACCGTGGCGCTGTACCGGCCAAAGAGGCAGGCGGATCTTATACCCCAGCCAATCGGGGAGGAAATCAGGGTCGTTCAGAGAACAGCGCCGCTGGAGCCAGCACCGCCGTCCATCCTCGCGACCTTCCGCCCTTGGCACGGAGCGCTCCCAATACGGGCAACCCGAAGGTGGACAAGAAGTACCAGCAGCAGCAGGACAAACAAATCGCGAAGCAGCAACAGGAACGAGACAAACTCCAGCAGAAGCAGGACGAGGAGCACGTGAAGCTGGATAAACAGAAGGCGAATGACGCGCAAAGGCAGCAGGTGGAACAGAGCCATCAGCAGCAGACGCAGCAGTTGCAGCAAAAACACCAACAGCAGCAACAGCAGTTGCAGCAGAGACAGCAGCCCGCGAACCGGGAACCGAGCAAGAAGTAAGATCGTCTTCCGACGAGAAAGCCCTAATCGTTCAGTGAACAGGCCTTCATTGATCGAGTATCGCGGGACGAGAAGCCGCCGCGGCAGCGCCAAGGTTTTGGCTTGGATCAGACTGGGGGCAATCCTCTGGGCATTCTGAGTTTTCAGACGGTGCTCTTTTTTACTTCCCACGGGATGAGCCGCGCGCCATCCTTCGAGGCCGCCGAAGCGACTTCGGGACTCCTATGGTCAGTTGGTCGGTTTTGACCAGACAAATGTGGCATCGCAACGAAATAATACGTTTTGGTTGTCGGTTGTCCCAAACTGTTGCGGCGTGTACCGAGGGGAATGGCCAGAGGGAGTATGCCCTGGAGACACGACTGATGGAGGTTCTGCAATCATGGCTGCGAAACTTGCTGCCGTAGACGAACGCATTCTGGCTCGTATGGAAGAAGTTACCGCCATCCGCGCCGGGAGCATCATTGCCCGCGGCGCCAACGACAAACCGCAGGCGGGCGGCATGCAATTCAATTGCGGATACCTCTCTCCCTACTTCATCACTGACCCCGAACGCATGGAAGTTGCCTTCGAGAACGTCTACATTCTCATTCACGAAAAGAAAATCAGTTCCAAGCAAGATCTGCTCCCGCTCCTTGAGCAGATCACAAAGTGCGGCAAGCCCCTGCTCATCATCGCAGAGGATGTTGAGGGCGAGGCGCTGGCTACTCTGGTTGTGAACAAGCTTCGTGGCCCGCTGCAAGTTGCTGCCGTCAGCGTCTCCGGCTTCGGGGATCAGCGCAAGAGTATGTTGCAGGACGTTGCCCGCCTCACCGGTGGCAAGGCCATCACCGAAGGCCTCAACATCCAACTGAACAACATACAGATTTCCGACCTCGGTCAGGCCAGGAAGATCACCATCGACAAGAACCACACCATAGTCGAAGGTAGGATGCACTACGAACAGCCTTCCTTATGAGCCAGACCCCTGTCTCCACTCAAATGCCCATACCTCGCCTGTGGAATCTTCACGGAACCGCGCGATCCCACCTGCGATCAGCACCGCACTCATGATTGGCGACACGCGTTCACTGTGACTGGTTTGCGCGCCGATGTTTATGTCCCCGGCTTTAATACGCTGCGTCTCGCTGTGGGGAACGGGCACGACCAGAGATGCGATGCCGAGCACGACCAGGAGCAGGCCTGCAAACAGCAAGATTTTCAGAAACGACTTCTCCGCCGTCACGCGTCAAACGAAGGCGGAGGGATCGCTCCGCCTTCGTGCAATTGTGAGATCGCGGGCAACAACTGGCTGGCCAAACGATCCTTAGCGATAAAAGCGTCTACCAGCTTCAAGGCTTGCTCAGGAATATCCACTGCCGCGGAAAGCATGATGATTGGCGCTTGCGGCCTAAGCCGTCTCATTTCAATGGCAACCTCTGGCCCGTTCATCTCGGGCATGAAATAGTCGACGATTACAACGTCAACCGAATGGGCGGAAGCCAGTTCCAGTCCCTTGCTGCCGCTGCGTGCGGTCAGAACGGTATACCCAAAGGTTTCGAGAAATGCCTTTTCGCATTCCAGCACATCCTGGTTATCGTCGATGCACAGAACTACCCCGCTTGAGAGTTCCGGGTAAGCCGATAGAGGCATGGTTCACCTTCAAGAACCAATTTTCAATACCTGGGCCGAGGAAGCTGTTCAAGATTGCTCATACTATGATCTTCTCGTGGGTTCCGCACATGGCAGCCGGAAGAACTCATCCGATATGATCCACCGAGAGGAGTGAATGGGTGTCGGTCGTCCTGTGCAACACCGTCCTAGGAAGAAATGGCGCAGCCTTCACTGCTGCGCCATCGTTAGAGCAAACGACCCTCGCGACGTCTCGGGCCGCGTAGCTCGCCGGAAAGCAACTTACAACAGTGTCAATTCGGAAATCTGTTCAAAATTGCACAGTCTTGAAATCAAGGGGTATTCCGGCGCTCCTTCTTTTCTAGAAAGGGGTCCGGTTGTTCCTGGCCCTGATGCTCTCTCAGGACTTGCGCGTGGCGAACTTCCCAAAAAGAGGTGGCGCAGACTCCTCTGCTGCTGCGCCACCACGGGAGCAATAACGGCCCAGGTTAGCAGTGGCCGCGTAGCTCCTTCACATCTCCTCATGTTCGATGAAGAGCAAAGTACAACAGTGCCAATTCCGACATCTGTTCAGAATTGCACAGTTGTGAAATAAGTTGGGATCGCACCGGGCGGTGCATCTAGACTTCTGGTGCACAATTCATCAGTCGTTGAGGGGATTTTACGATAGCGACCACGGGAGGGACCTGATACACTGTTATTGAGGCGGTCACCACCTTCTCCTCTTTCAGGTTCTCTGAACTAAGTCAGTCCATCTGTAGTTCTCCTCTCCTTAGGCTCTCAGGAAAGTCGGGTAGCCAAATGCCTTTGACTGCAATCCTGCAAGAAGTTCAACGACTCTACGGCGTGAGTGACCGCCTTGGCTCACTGGCGGAGCAACATTCCCTCGTCTCCGAAGCGCTCCTTGTCATCTCGGAAAGCGTTCGCAATACCGCCACATTGTTGGAAGTGCTGGTGACGACGAAAATGTTGCCGCTCTCGGGATTAGATTCAGCAAACTAGTGTACTGAGTCTAATATTCGTGTAATAAGTAACAGCTCTTCCTGCATCTGATATAAGCAGGAGGAACTGCATGGCTCTCGGTCGCCCGCTCTCGCCGCTGTCTCTGTCCCCTTCCGAAAGACAACAGTTGTTGGACTGGACTCGTCGTCCCAAGACGGCGCAGGCCCTGGCGTTGCGCGCCCGCATCGTGCTGCTCAGTGCCGCCGGCCAGAGCAACACCGAGGTGGCTCGCCGAGTGCAGGTTGCGCTCGCCACCGTGGGCAAGTGGCGACAGCGTTTTGTGCTTCTCCGCCTCGACGGGTTGCTCGATGAACCCCGCCCTGGCACGCCGCGCCGCTTGAGCGACGCCGCCGTGGAACGCGTACTGGCGCGCACCCTGGAAACCCAACCCCAAGCCGCCACCCACTGGTCCACGCGCTCGCTGGCTCAGGCCACCGGACTCAGCCAGAGCAGCATCAGTCGCATCTGGCGCGCTTTTTCCCTGCAGCCGCATCGCAGCCAAGCCTTTAAGTTGAGCCGTGATCCCCTGTTTATCGACAAGGTCCGCGACATCGTCGGCCTCTATCTGAACCCGCCTGACCGAGCGCTGGTACTGTGCGTGGACGAGAAGAGCCAGATTCAGGCGCTGGACCGCACCGCTCCGTTGCTGCCCATGCGCCCCGGACAAATCGAGCGCCGCACTCACGACTACAAACGGCACGGCACCACCAGTTTGTTCGCCGCTTTCAACGTGGCCAGCGGCCACGTGCTGGGCCAACTGCATCGTCGTCATCGCTCCCGCGAATTCCGCCGCTTTCTCGACACCATCGAGCGCAACGTGCCCGCAGAACTGGACATTCACCTCATCCTGGATAACTACGGCACCCACAAAACCCACCTCATTCGCCACTGGCTCGCCAAACGGCCCCGCTTCCACCTGCACTTTACTCCCACTTCGGCTTCCTGGTTGAATCTGGTCGAGCGCTGGTTTGCCGAGTTGACCGAAAAACAGATCCGGCGTGGTGTTCACCGCAGCACGCTGCAGTTGGAGAATGCCATTCGCCACTTTATCGAGCATCACAACCAGAACCCGAAACCCTTTGTCTGGACCAAGTCAGCCGATCAAATCCTCGACTCCGTCGCCCGCTTTTGTAAACGAACATTAGACTCAGTACACTAGAGCGTGTTTCATAAATCGGTTTTGGGTAGGGCACGGCTTCAGCCGTGCGGTTCAGGGCCTGACAGAATGCGGGCTTTAGCCCCTGAGGGGTGCAGCCTTCTTCCCCACACACCATATATGAAACACGCTGTAGTGATTTGCGTCTCTGTCGGATCTGGTGTGCGCTCCAGGTGTGCCCGGTGGAAGCTAGTCGTGCAGGACCACATTGAGCAGTGAGCTGTGGACTTGGAGACCGCCGTTGTAGTGGATGAATCCCAATTTCCTGAACCGGTTCATGAAGAAGCTGACCCGCGAGCGCGTTGTGCCGATCATTTCCGCCGGCATCTCCTGACTGATCTTGGGACCTGCCGTCTCGGGTTTGCCTTCCTTGCCAAAGTGAGCGAGCAGCAAAAGGATCCGGGCCAGCCTTCAAGTTGCCGAAGGACAAAAAGGCCGGTCAAGTGATGCACCTGACCGGCCGTTTCATTGTGTTACGTCTTTAGCCTGGCTTATTGCTGAACCTTAGGCTTTGCCTTTCTCTTGGCCGCTGGCCCGGTCGTTTTCTTGGTTCCTTTCTGCTGGAGCAGGGTCAAGGAATCCGCCGCGTTGAACGGGTATTCGCGGATGGAAGTTTGCCCAGTGGTACTCAGAGTGACGTCCACGCGGCGATTGCTAGCCAGGAGGACTGTCTGCAGGTTGTCGAGCACCCTCTGCCGCTGCTCGGGAGTCAACTCGGGGTTCTTCTCAACCGCATCTCTCACCTGATCTTCAGTTAGATTTTTCTGCTCGCCGAATGCCTTGGTTTCGATGTTTGCTTCGGGAACACCGTGTTCGATCAAGAAATGTTTCGTACGATCGACACGCCGTTCGGAGAGCGCCTGATTGTATTCCACGGAGGCCCGCGGGTCGGCATGGCCTTCGAGAGTCAAGTGGGCATCCGGCTTAGTCTCGAGATACTTCTTGAAATCGTCCGCCAGCGAAATGAGCGTTTGCTCCTGGCTGGCGAGCAGGCCGCCATTGGGTTTCGCGACGAAAGGCTGATCGGTTGGGAAGTAAATGCTGTGCGGCGAAAGCCTTCTTTCCAGTTGCTGGAACTCAGGCGAAGGGGGCGGGTTCTCCACCATCACCTGGGCGGTAGCCGGAGTGTTCAGGCCACGCGAGTCGGTGCAACTCGCACTCACCGTGATCGGGCCGGAGGAAGCGCCCGACGTATTCAGAGCAGCAGTGTTGCCGCCGCTACTGGAAACGCTGCCGCCGCTCGCGGTCCATCCGCCCACCGTAACTGAGGCATTATCAGGACTTGTGCAGGTGCAACTAATGGTAGAAGACGTGCCGATCTGAACTGTGGACGGGTCAGCCGAACACGAAATGACCGGCGGGTTCTTCGGCAGTTCCTTCACGGTGAAGGTCGCCATACAGCTTGCCTCGCCACCCTTCGTCATTTTGGGATCGGAGATATGAGCCGTAACCGTGTAACGGCCGCCCGCCACGCCATTGGTGTTAATGCTCGCAGTATTATCCTGGCCGGTAATTTGGCCGCCGGTGCTGCTCCAGGTGTAGTTCAGCGTGTGGTTGGGATTGAAGTTGCTGCCGGCAGCATTCGCCGTCGCGGGCTCGCCCACCATGACTTCACTGGGATTGATGGTGCAACTTGCTGAAACAGGCGGCCTAGCCTCTTCACCGCCCCACATAAATACCACGCCAGCTTGCAGTCTTACGCCTCTCACATCAGTGGCGGGGACAACTGACGACGGGCCAAACTGATGATCCGAGTACACGAAATCGGCTCTGGCCAGACGTACAGCGAAGTGTCTGCCCAAGTTCAGATCGAGACCGCCACCAGCCATGAACCCGGGTTCGTCATCGTGCCCGAAGACTTCGGATCCTAGGCGATGCTCGCCCCCGAGAACTTCGAGAAACGGGGAAAAATAGTGCGTGCGAAAAGTTATCTTAGGCCCAGCGGAGATGTTGAAGAATTCGGCTTGGTCAATTCGGGCAGCCACCCCGGTCTTACCGCTGCCCCACTGCCCACTGCTGTCGACTGTCAATCCGAACCAGCGGTTAAAGTCGTAGGTGATGCTGGCGCCAGCGCCCCGCGGATCCCACGTCAAGCAACTGGTCACCGGGTCCACACCTCCTGGAAGCAGGCCGTACACCTTGCAGCCTGGATAGAAAACGGAGTATCCGCCGAAAAGTTCCCATTTGGGAGCAGGCTGATCCTGCGCTACCGCGAGCGTGTCAACGCTGCACAGGACAGCAACTACTGCCAATAGCATAACTGCGACGCGGCCACAAGCGATATGAGAGTGAGATGACATGTGCCAATTCCTCCGAGCTTCAATACGAACTTCAATAACGTGAAATCATGCTTTTCCAGCCCGGCCGGTAGTGGACCAGCCTCAAGTTGATCTCACTACCGAATACCTCATGGACAGGGAGGTACATTCACCGGATTGCTTAGCAATGTGACTGCGCCCGTCCGGGCTAGCGCTCTGCCATCCAGCGTCGCGCCGGTGCTAAGCGAAATGGACGCCTGAGCCATAATGGTTCCTGCGAATGTTGTGCTGGTTCCAAGCGTTGCCGAACTACCGACCTGCCAGAACACGTCTTGAGACGTGGCCCCGCCGCTTAGAATGACATCACTGTTGTTAGCCGCCGTCGTCAGTGTGGACACGATCTGGAAGATGTAGACACCATTGCCGCTGAGGGTAAGGTTCCCGGTTATTCCCAGCGAAGGCTGGGCGCTCGTCGTCTTATAAACGCCAGGAGCGAGTGTTTCCCCTCCTATATCTGCGGGGAGGACCGCCCCTCCTGCTGCTGCCGCGGCGAAGTTATACGCCGTGGTCAAGTCACCCTGGGCCGTCTGGGCGACCGCATCACCCGCGTGTAGCGTGCCGCTATAATTTGACGGCGTAAATCCAGTGATCGCACTCCCTGGCCACACGCCAATATCCCCACTAACGAACGTGGACGTTCCGGAGTTGGTGACCGTGGAGCCGCCCAGAATTCCAAAACTGCAGGCCGATCCCAACGGTACGATGGGTTGACACGCCGAGGCAGATGTGGTGAAGGTCCATACATAGTCACTTGCTAGTCCATTGCCAGCGAGATCCTGGGCCCCGGTGGTAATGGTGGCGGTGTAGACGGTGTTCAGGTCGAGAGGGTTGGTTGGTGTGAACGTCGCGACATAGCTTGACACAACATAGCTAACTGTCCCTGCCACGGGTGTCGGGCCCGGCGCCGTCAAAGTAAAGGTTGTGGTATTGATCGTGGAAGGATTCATCGCCTCGCTGAAGGTGGCAACGACTAGGGTGCTGGGACATATACCGCTGGAGCCATTAGGAGGGGCTACGGAAATCACCGTGGGCGGAGCACATGAGCTGGTACCTGTTGTGAAGGTCCATACAAAGTTACTCGCCAGCGCATTGCCATTGAGGTTCTGGGCCCCCGTTGTAATGGTGGCGGTATAGAGGGTGCTCAGTGCAAGAGGGCTCGAGGGTGTGAAAGTCGCGGTTGACGCAGCGTAGGTAACTACTCCTGTCACGGGTGTCGTACCCGGCCCTTGCAAAGTGAAGGTTGTGGTATTGATCGTGGCAGGATTCATCGCTTCGCTGAAGGTAGCGGTCACTACCGCGTTGGGACAGACGGGGTTCGTTTCCGAAATCACGGTGGGCGGAGCACATGCTTCGCTAGAGGTTGTGAAGGTCCATACAAAGTCACTCGCTAGCGCATTGCCATTGATGTTCTGGGCTCCCGTGGTAATGGTGGCGGTATAGAGGGTGCTCAGTGCGAGAGCGCTTGATGGTGTAAAGGTCGCAGTGTTGCTTGACGCATCGTAGGTAACTGCTCCTGCCACGGCTGCACTGCCCGGCCCTGTCAAAGTAAAGGTCGTGGTATTGATCGTGGAAGCAAGCATCGCTTCGCTGAAGGTGGCGGTCACTACCAGGTTGGGACAGACGGGGTTCGTTTTGGAAACCACGCTGGGCGGAGCACATGCTTCGCTGGAGGTTGTGAAGCTCCATACTAAGTTACTCGCTAGCGCAATGCCATATACGTCTATGGCGCCGGTCGTAATCGTGGCGGTATAGAGGGTGTTCAGCGCGAGAGCGCTTGATGGTGTAAAGGTCGCAGTGTTGCTTGACGCATTGTAGGTAACCACTCCTGCCACGGGCGTAGTGCCCGGCCCTGTCAACGTAAAAGTTGTGGCATTGATGGTTGCAGGATTCATCGCCACGCTGAAGGTGGCGGTCACCACCGTGTTGGGACAGACGCCGGCCGCACCACTAACGGGTGTTTCGGAAATCACGGTGGGCGGGATTAAGCCTGGGTTGGCGCCGGGATTGCAGCATCCGGGGCTGAAGATGAGCAGTAGGAATGCTATGGACCAGATCTTATGATTGTAGTATCTACGCATGATCGTCATCCTTCTTCCTCTCGGCTCAAGTGCTGCCGCACAGTAGAATCTTGATTTAGGGGAAATTTAGCCAGCTGGACGGTAACGAATCTGTTCAAAATTGCTCACATTTAGAAAAAACCAAACTGCGGGTCTGCTGCGATCTGTGGCGCTTTCCTGGACGGCGTAAATATCCGAAAACCCCAGCCCGCCATTCGCTGGATGGATCCATATCAGGAGGAAGCCCGGGTGAGAGAAGATTGTTTGATGGCCCACGACATGAGTCATTTTGCACAGTAATTGCCAGAGCAAGTGAGCGAATCTGTTGTCGGTCCCTATGCAAATCGAGGCGACAGAATGTTCTTAGCCAGCAAAGCTGCGTGGGCTGGGATTGTTTTCCTATTGCTGACGTCGGGGATCTCCCGACCACCCCGGGACTCCGCTCGCTTCGGGAGCGAACGTCAGCAAAGAAGTGCCAGGGGTCGCGCAGCGGAACGATGTCAGGAAGATTCAGGAGCTCTGCAGGACAACGGACAATACGGGGCGAAGGTCGATGGCATCTTCGGTCTCCGAACCCGGGCGAGCATTCGCGGATTTCAGAAGGCTGAGAATCTGCCGGTCACAGGGCAGCTTGATACCCAGATGGCCGGCAAACTTGGCGTCAGACCAGAGGGTCGCGAGCAGACCAGCTACGAGACTACACCTGGTAAACCTTCGGCAGGCATCAAGTGGGACGCAGGTTCGAGGCGAAGAAGCAAGACACTACTGAAGGCGGTCAAGAGACCGAGCAGTACAGTCCCGCCCGCGTAGCGTGGATCGGACTCGAAAGAACACAATGGAATCCTTGGGAGCCGGATCGGCAACATCCTGCACGATGAATCGGTGAGTGCATCCGGATGACGAACTGGGATGTGGATGATCTGTCGCACATGGTTCGACGCGGCACACCGGTCATCCTGGAGGAATAGGCTTGAGGCTCCGCGTTTGTATTGCCGTGCTTTTCCCGGTGTTTCTTGCTGTTGGCGTGACCTCTTCCATTCTCGAGATGACTTCGCCCATCAGCGGACTCGCCCTCGCGGATCTGCGGGATACGTTCGAAGAAGTTCACAACGGACATCGGCATGAGGCGATCGACATTCTGGAGCCGAGAGGGACACCCGTGCACGCGGTCGTATCCGGAACCATCCGCAAACTGTTCCTCAGCAAACCGGGCGGCGACACGATATACGAGTTCGATGAAATGGGAGTGTATTGCTATTACTACGCGCACTTGGACGGCTACGCGAAAGGGCTGCGGGAGGGAATGCGGGTCGAGCGTGGGGACGTCATCGGTTTTGTTGGCTCGACGGGAGATGCGGATGCGCGCGCGCCCCACTTGCATTTTGAAATCCACGAGTTGGGGCCGGAAAAGCGGTGGTGGCAGGGGAAGGCCGTTAACCCATATCCTGTCCTGGTAGACGCGGTGAAGCGAGCGAAATAGCAATCGCGCCGGCGAGAAACCTACTACCCGCTGCGGCCGCCACGTTCGACGATCCCTGAGCGGGCGGAGCTTCGCTTTCTTATTCCTCGAACACGACTGGCGTCCCATCTCGAACCAGGTCGGCGACCCTGGTGGCGTCCCAGTTTGTCATTCGCACGCACCCGTGAGACGCGGAATGGCCGATCTCCCCCGCTTCAGGCGTGCCGTGTATGCCGTAGTGCGGTACGTTGATTCCCATCCAGACAACACCCACCGGATTGTTTGGACCCGCTGCGATTTTCACCTTGGCATTTGCGGGATCGGCGTCCCAAAACAAGCCAGGGTTGTAGTTGTAGGTTGGATTTCGCACCACGTCAGTGATCACCCAATTCCCGAACGGGAGTGGGTCGTGCTCGCTGCCGCTCGTCACCGGGGCGTAAAAGATGATCTGGCCTTCCCCGTCATACACCATCAGAACCGATGTCTTCTTCGAGACAACGATCTTGACGGCCCCAGCCTGGGCCCTGGTCGCTTGTTCGGCGCCCAATACGTTGGGGACACGGATGTGCTCTCCCGCAATAAGCCGGGCGCGGGGGTTCAAGCGCTTGAGCAGGGCCGCTGCCGAGTGGAATCTCCCGTCGAGCTCTTCCAGCACGGATGTGTAGTAGAGGCCCGCCAGCTTCGACTGCTCCGTCGCGTCTTCCGGAATCGTCTGGGCAAACGGCCCCGCGGCGTCTTCCTCAGTGATCGTATAGGGCACGATCGGTTTAACAGCACCGGCGCCAAGCGCCTTGAGCAGCGCCTTGCGGTTCCGCGCACCTGGAGCAATCCCACGCGCGGCCTGGAACGCCGCCAGGGCCTCGCGGCTGTTCTTGCCGACCTTCCCGTCGATCTCACCCGGCGAGAAGCCGGCTCGATCGAGAAGGACCTGCATTTCGAGCTCTGTGGGCGCGCCGGACCGAGCTGATGGAACCGGGCGGTTGGCTGCGATCGACGTGTGTGTGCCAAGAAGAATCGCCGCGCTTGCAACGAAACACGACAGGGTCTTGAATTTGAATGTCATAGCGCCTCTGGGAGCGGCAATGTTACTGCTACCGGGTCATAACGTTGAGAACTACGCACCGCAAAATTATCAGGCCGCGATCTGACGAGTCTGGTCAACACCGCTCACATCAGGCTGAACGATGGAAGAAATCACTACTGAAAACAGAATGAGCTTTCCCATCCGGACTTGGCGACGGTACAGCGTTAGAGCTAGCGTTTTCCCCAGGGGTGGGTGCCGACACAAGAAGCTTGGCTGACTAGAAAGTCCGCGATGGCATGGATCAAGTCTCTTCCGTGCGAAACAAGGCTGCTATCCGTTCAATACCCATGCCTCCCGGAGTGAGCACTCTTGCTCAGAAGAATGTCCCGTGGAGTGCTAGCGTCGAGCTGTGCTTCCAGCCGAATCGCCGAGGAGCCGGAAGGTCGCTGCCGGTTTGTAGGCGCGAGCTATGATCAAGCGAACTGCGCCAATCCGGGTCGTTTCTCTTATTCTATTGGCTGCTTGCGGGGCCGTGTGCCAGAAACCTCCTCCAGCTGACTTGCTTCAGGGATTACAGTTTGACGGCTCAGACTCACCCCAAGTGCAACGCCAGGAGATGCGTACGTGGAGTTCACTTCCGGATGCTCCGTCGTCGGTACAGCGTCCAAAACGAACAGAGAGATTTCACACGTTCGTCAATGAAACGGACTCGCCTTTGACACTTGGCGCGGTTGGCGTCAGCGCGGCCGCAATGCGGTCAACAGAACTGGGACGCGTCACTCCGGGGCCGCAGCCCAGCTTCACCGCTCATTATCAAGTGGCGTTTATTCAACAAGAGTCCAGCGGTTTGTTTGGTAAATACCTTGCTCCGTCGTCGCTCAACCCACGTTATTACGCTTCGACTAGCGACAGCTTTATGGGCCGGGCCTCCTACGCAGCTTCGCGTATTTTTGTCACACGTGACGACTCGGGGAAGAGGAGGCTGAACATTCCGTACTTCCTCGGGGTGCTGACTTCGGTTGCTGTCCACACTGCTTACCGTCCATATTGGACGCGGTCCGCTTCGACGCCATTCAACGATTTTGGTTCGACGATTGGCGGCGACGCGGGGATCAACGTCTTCCACGAATTTGGACCTGGCATCCGGCAAATGGTGAAGGGCCTCACATCGAAGTTCGTGTCTAGGATCGAAGAGCGCATAAACCACAACCAGATCCCGAAGGACGCCGTCTCCATCCCCGCAAGGTAATTTTTTCGTGGTCGGTTGGAGCTGGTATCACTTCATTCTGGTGCTGGACGACTTCTCGCGTTTCGTGTTGGCGAGCGATCTGAAGCCGGACATCACCGCGCACACGGTCAACGGCGTAGTGGAGCAGGCGGTCGAGTTCAGTGGCATGCGGCAGGTGGCCTTATCCAGTTTTCTTTAAGTCTGACAGCTGTTCTTTCAAGTTTGCGACGGCTTCTTTAGCATCACCTATCCGCTGTTGAACCTTGCCCGCCTTCTTTTCGGCTTTCCCTTCGGCTTTCAGATTGCGGTCACTCGTTACCTTTCCGACCTCCTCCTTGATTGTTCCCTTCAATTCGTGGAAGCTGCCCTTGAGCTTGTCTTTCGTGCTGGTTTTCATATTTCTCCTTCGCCCTCGTAAAGCGCGGATGGCGGCTCTTCGGAGCCACTTTGAGGACTGCCACGTTTTTAATCTCCCGGCTTTCCGAGGTCTGAGCAGAATTGACCACCTCTGGAACGGGCCCCCGGCTTCATCCCGAAAAGCGGCAAAGGTATACGCAGAGGCGTCATGTGAAATGTGACTTTCTACATCAGTTCACACAGAACTCGCGCAAAACAGGACAGGATGGATTTCTTCCCGACAAGTTTTCGACAGGTCGGTGGCAAGTGAGCATTATTGCTCAGACCTTTTGAATCCCCATTTGCTAACGTCGGAATCGACTTGGTACGCCGTCATTTCTAATCAGAATTGTGCCCGGAGCTGGAGATGCGGCGGAGAGGAAACAGAAACGAGGATTCCATGAAAAAAGTAATGTTCGTACTTGCGATGTTGGGTCTCGGTACGTTGTGCTGGGCAGGGTCGGCGCGGGAAGATGCCACCGAACGGCTGGACAACGCTACCAGTGTGATGCACGAAATTATGGGGATGCCTGACAAGGGAATCCCGGAAGAAGTGTTGGAGCACGCAAAGTGCGTGGCCGTTATACCTCACATGGTCAAAGGCGGCTTTATCTTCGGAGCTAAAGGAGGCAAAGGCGTAGCCACCTGCCGCACGGCCGATGGCTGGAGCGCGCCGGCGTTCATCACGATTTCGGGCGGAAGTTGGGGGCTGCAGATCGGTGTAGAAGCTGTGGACGTGGTATTGATCATTCAGAATCAGAAAGGGATGGAAAGGCTGCTCGAGAGTAATTTCCAAATTGGAGGGGACGCTTCAGCAGCAGCGGGTCCAGTTGGACGGCATGCCGAGGCCGGTACGGATTGGAAGATGGATACAGAGATCCTGACCTACTCCCGTGCCAAGGGTGCGTTCGCCGGGCTCACGCTGGAAGGTGCATCGCTCCGTCAAGACAATGATTCCCGGCACGCGATGTACGGACCCAAGGTCACAACTCGGGCGTTGCTGTTGGGCAAAGTGTCGGCTCCATCCGCAGCCCAGCCGTTCCTTGCGGAAATTCGCCACGCAAAAGCTCAGGCCAGAGAGAACGAGCAGAAGTAGGACTTGACGTATAGGAAAAACAAAAATCCATGCTTTCAGAACGGTCTAGCCTGCGATTCCTTGTGCCGTGGAATCAATGGTTTCCTGACGACCTAAGAAGCTGGTTTTTGCAACGACTGGTGCACGCGCCGGAAGTCGGGAAGTGAGCGGGACGGGCGGGAATGAATACCGCCCGCCGAGTGATTAAACGACCCGCGCCCGGGGGATTTGGTAAACGGCTGCGAGAGATTGAAAACCGACGGGGGTGGGGGCACCGCCCGCCTAAGTATCGCCCTGAAGCCGCCTGTGCGCCGAGTTTTGGCAAGAAAAGGGCCCGCCTTTGCGGCGGGCCGAAGTGAACGGACCGTGGTTTCAGGCCGTCTGCTGCTCCAGCGTGTCAACGACGGGCGTGACCTTCTTGCGGCGGATCGCCGTCGGCTTCTTGGATGAGTTCTTCTTTTTCCGCTGCCGCTTTAACCACGCCTCGCTGTTCTTGTGGTTCTGGTCATTGTGAAACGGGCAGTAACTTCGCGGTTTGCCGTCCTTGCCCAACTTCGGTTTCCGTTTGCATCCCGCCCGGACACACTGCCCGGCGGCCTTCCGCTTCTGATATTCGCTCTTCGGCATGATCGTTCCTCCCCGGCACGAACATCGCTCTGCTGTCGGCGAAAGTAAAGCGGGTGAAAAGTTTCACCAAGAGTTTCACCAATCGGCCCAAATACGGCCTAATGGGATCTAATGAAAACAGCGCGTTTTCAGTGATTTACGGCGTGGATGGCGGCGCAAATTCGATTGAGAATCTTCCGTCCTAACCCCTAGACGATAGCGCCCCTCGGGTGGATTGCGACGAAATCTGATTATAACAAAACTGGTTCTAACCAATGAGTGCCCCAGGTCTCGCGGTTTTCGAGACCTGGGAGCGGTTGTGGCCGCTTTCGCTCGCGAAATTTTCTCCGCAAAGCGCTGTAAAACTGTGCAGCGCGGACGCCCCCGTCCGCAGCCGTTGCATTTCCGGCTCATGATTCGCACCGAACCCCCTTGACAATGGCAGGCCGAGAGGAGATACTTACGTAGGCGAATAAAAAGCGAAAGTCGCAGGCCTCGCCCGGGCTGATCCCGCCCTCTGCGTTCCCTGACAATTGCGAGAAAAGTATGTCTGCCTCTCCGTTTTTTTCATCGGCGGCCACGGGCCGCCATTTCATTTTTTCTCCGCAGCCTTCCCCGCGCTCGACCGCGAAGAAGGCCGCAAAGGAGATGGCCGCAAAGGAGATGGCCACAAAAAAGACCGCGGAGATTTTGGCCCACGTGGGCGCCATCCCCAAACTGGCCGCGGTCGTTCCCGCTTCGCGCCTCGATGTGCGCCCGGCGCCGGAAATGGTTTCGAGCGGCATTCCGCAACTGGACTCGCTGACCGGCGGTCTCGCTCGCGGTTGCCTCACGGAAATCTGCGGCACGGCCTCATCGGGAAGAACCAGCGTGTTACTTTTCGCGCTGGCCCGCGCCACCCAGCGCGGAGAAGTTTGCGCGCTCGTGGATTCGAGCGATGCGTTCGATCCGGCGTCAGCCGCGGCTGCGGGCATGGAGATGAGCCGTTTGCTGTGGGTGCGATGCGGTGAAAAATATCCATCGCGCAAACATCCTTCGGCTGCGCTCACAGGCTGCGGAAAAACGCACGATTCGTATCAGGGTATGCCTTCAGGCATACCACAAGCCGCTGAAAAAGGATTCGGCTTTAGCCGCTGCGATTCTACGTCTCTTCCCCAAACAGCATTTTTTCGCAACCCGCTCCGCGCAGGCTCCCGCGCCGCGGAATGTTCGGGGTGGAACAATCGGTGGAAAAATCCGGAAGGCCAGCGCTGGGAATCGCAGTTGGGACAAATGCTTAAAGTCACCGATCTGCTGCTGCAAAGCAATGGTTTCGGAATGATCGCTCTCGACCTCGGCGATGTTCCGGTACCGAGCGCGCGGCGAATTCCTTTGGCATCGTGGTTCCGCTTCCGCCGCGCGATTGAGCACACGCCCACGGCGCTGCTGGTTTTGGAACAGCAGCCAATAGCAGGGAGTTGCTCGTCGGTGCTGCTTAGAGTGTCAGGTGTCAGGTCTCAGGTCTCAGGAAAAAGGCTGTCAGCTGTCAGCTCTCAGCTATCGGGAAATCGGCCGGCGCATTCGGAACTGCCGCATTCGGAACTATTGGATCAATTCGAGATCACCGCCGAGTTGTTGCGCTCGCGGTTGGAAAGGAAGTTGGAGAGGAAGCCGGTGCAATCGACCGCTTTTCAGAGTCGAGCCGCATGGGCGGGATAGTCATTCAGTTCTCAGTTCCCAGTTCTCAGTAAAGGCTCATTCATTGAACGATAAGGGCAAGAAGATCGAGTCTGAGAACTGAGAACTGAGAACCGGGAACTGCTATGTTTGCCTGCGTCTTCATCCCCGATTTTTCTGTGCAAGCGATCATTCGCTTTGAACCAGAGTTGCGCGTCCGCTCGGTCGCGGTGCTCACCGGACGGCCTCCGCTGGAAAAAGTCGTGGCGCTCAACGAAAGAGCGCGGCAAGCGGGCGTGGAGGTAGGCGCGACTAAGTCGCAACTGGAAGCTTGGGAAAACCTGGCGCTGCGTGCGCGCTCGGAGTCGCAGGAGACATCCGCACACGCGGCGCTGCTCGATTGTGCGCAATCGTTCTCTCCGGAAGTGGAAGACACCTCGCCCGGCACCGTGCTCCTGAATCTTGCCGGGCTCGAGCCGTTGCTGGGTCCGCTGCCGCAGATTGTCCGCGATTTGGCGCGGCGGGTCTCGCAGATGGGACTGGAAGCGAACATTGCCGTGGCCGCGAATCCGGATGCTGCCTTGCTCGCGGCCCGCGGTTTTCCCGGCGTGACCTTGATTCCCGAGGGGCGCGAAGCGGAGCGACTGGGAGATCTGCCGGTGGATGTGTTGCTGGAAAGTTTTTCTTCCGATCTTTCTTCCGATGCCGAGGAGGCCGCGCGCTGGGCGGAAACGTTCGATCGCTGGGGTATCCGCAAGCTGCGGGCGCTGGCGGCCCTTCCCGAAGTTCCGGTCAGCGAGCGCATGGGACAGCGGGGAATCCGTCTGCAAAAGCTGGCGCGGGGCGCGGCGTCGCGCAACTTGCGTGTATTGGAACCGCGGCTGATTTTTGCCGAGAGTGTGGAACTGGAATATCCCATCGTGCTGCTGGAGCCGCTGGCGTTTTTGCTGAACCGCATGTTGGAGCAAGTGTGCGCGCGATTGAAAGCGCGGGCGCTGGCGGTGCAGGAGTTGCGTCTGAATCTGGAACTCGCAGTTACGCAGCCGAACGGTTGCGCATCGTTTACCCGCACTTTCACTCGCACCCGAAAATTCACGCGCACGCTGCGGCTGCCGACGCCCATGCTGGACGCGAAAGTCTTTCTGAAATTGTTGCAGCTTGATTTGCAGGCGCATCCGCCGGGAGCGCCCATCGTGAAGATTCATTTGTCGGCGGATCCGGCGCGCCCACGCGCTCTGCAGAGTGGATTGTTTCAGCCGGTTTTTCCCGAACCCGAAAAGCTGGAACTTACGCTGGCACGCATCGCAGGCATTGTTGGCGAGGGAAGAGTGGGGTCGGTGGAATTACTGGATACGCATCGCGAAGGCGCGTTTGCGGTGCGGCACTTTGCGCCTGTAGCACCTGCAGAGCCCGCGCCCACAGAGCCCAAAACGAAGCAGTCTGGAAATCGAAAGAAAGATATGTCCATGCCAGACAATGACAGTGCCTGCCCGGTCGAGGAAAATGCAGAGGACAAACTCGAGGAAAGCGCGAAAGAAAAAATGAGCGCGGTGATCGCCCTGCGCCTCTTTCGTCCGCCGCTTGTCGCGCGCGTCACTTTGCGCGAAGCGAAGCCGGTACGGCTGCGATGCCTCGAGCGCCAGGACATTGCCGGCGAAATCGTCTGGACCGCCGGCCCCTGGCGTTCTTCCGGCGACTGGTCGGAACAGGAAGGCTGGTCGCGCGAGGAGTGGGACATCGCCGTGTCCGCCGAAACTGGACTCGTGTTGTATCGCTTAGTGCAAGACAAGCTAAGTGGAAACTGGTTTGTAGAAGGAACGTACGACTAGAGCAGTTGCCAGTTGCCAGTTGTCAGTTCCCAGTCAAACTGACAACTGGCAGCTGGCAACCGGCAACTGATGTACATTGAACTCCATTCCCGCTCCGCGTTCAGCTTCCTCGAAGGGGCTTCGATTCCCGAGGAACTAATCGCGGTGTGCGCGAACCTGGGAATGCCGGCGATGGCATTGCTCGATCGAGATGGAGCGTACGGCTCGCCTCGCTTCCATCTCGCCGCAAAAAAGGCGGGGATCAAGGCGCATATTGGCGCGGAAATAACGTGTACTGCGTTTTCACCGCGGAGGCATACATCCTGTGTGGTGGCGGGGCTTGGCCCCGCCTGGACGGGGCAGAGCCCCGTCACCACACAAGCAGGGTGTCTCCGTGGTGGATTTCGCCTTCCGCTGCTGGCGGCTTCGCGCGCTGGATATCAAAATCTCTGCCGCCTGATCACGAAAATGAAACTGCGCGTTGGACGTAAAGAAGGAGCCTTCGCGTCGAGTTCGGATTTTATTGAACATGCCGACGGTTTGATTTGCCTGACCGGTGGAGAGGAAGGACCGTTGGCTGCGGCGCTCAGGCAAGGTGGACCGCAAGCGGCGTTCGAAGCGGTGAAGCGGCTGACGGAAATTTTTGGCCGGTCTAATGTTGGCCAGTCCAGCTTTGGCCAGTCCAATGTCTACGTCGAATTGCAACGGCATTTTCATCGCGAGGAAGAATATCGAAACCGGGTTGCGATCGAGATCGCGGAAGCTTTGCAACTGCCGCTACTCGCAACCAATGGCGTGAACTATTCGACGCCTCGGGAGCGCGAGTTGGCGGATGCGTTCACCGCGCTGCGGCATCATCGCACGCTGGCCACTGCCGGACGTCTGCTGGCGCGCAATGCGGAGCGCTATCTCAAGTCTCCCGCGTCCATGCGCGCGCTCTTTGCGGATGTTCCGAACGCCATCGCGAATACGGTTGAACTTTCTTCACGGCTTGAGTTCACGCTGAACGATCTGGGATACGAGTTTCCGCGTTATCCCGTGCCGGAAGGAGAAACTATGATGTCGTTTCTGCGGGAGCGCACGCGGGAAGGAATGCTGAGCCGGTATGGCCGAGCGGATGCGGAGTTGAAGAAGCGCGCGCGCCGGCAGATCGAGCGCGAGTTGAGTTTGATCGAAAAGCTGAATCTCGCCGGCTACTTCCTGATTGTCTGGGACCTGGTGCGCTTCTGCCGCGAACAGAAAATTCTGGCGCAGGGACGCGGGTCGGCTGCCAACAGCGCGGTTTGTTATTCACTCGGCATCACGGCGGTGGATCCGATTGGCATGGAATTATTGTTTGAACGATTTCTTTCCGAGGAGCGCGGCGAGTGGCCCGACATTGATCTCGATTTGCCCAGCGGCGACGAGCGCGAACGCGTGATCCAGTATGTCTATCGACGTTATGGACAGCGTGGAGCGGCCATGACCGCCAACGTGATCACGTATCGCAATCGCATGGCCGCGCGCGAAATGGGCAAAGCGCTGGGGTTCGATCCGGAGACGCTGAAGCGAATTTCAGCGGCAGTAGCAACTTGGGAATTCAAGGATGAGAACGATGCGCTCGATCGCCGTCTGCGCGATGCGGGACTCGATCTCACGCATCCGCGGATTCGCAAATATTTCGAGTTATGTCTGGCCGCGCAGGATCTGCCGCGGCATTTAGGGCAGCACTCGGGCGGCATGGTCATCTGTGAGGGGCGTCTGGATTCCGTCGTACCGCTGGAGCCCGCATCCATGCCGGGCCGCGTGGTGGTGCAGTGGGATAAAGAGGACTGCGCGGACATGGGCATCATCAAAGTCGATTTGCTTGGCCTGGGCATGATGGCGGTGCTGAAGGATTCTCTCGAACTGATCAATGTTCATTATAAGAACGTTCATTACAAGCATGATCACTACAAAGAAGAAGTGGATCTGGCGCACCTTCCGCCGGACGATCCCGTCGTATATTCCACGCTGCAAAAAGCCGACACGGTGGGAATGTTCCAGGTCGAGAGCCGGGCGCAGATGGCGTGCCTGCCGCGCCTGAAGCCGCAGCGATTTTACGACATCGTGGTGCAAGTGGCGATCATACGGCCGGGACCGATCGTGGGGAATATGGTGAATCCATTTCTCAAGCGGCGGCAGGGCAGAGAGGCGGTCACGTATCCCCATCCGTCGCTTGAAGCGGTGCTGGGCCGAACGCTGGGTGTGCCGTTGTTTCAGGAGCAGTTGCTGCGCATGGCCATGATCACCGCCAACTTTACGGGCGGCGAAGCGGAAGAGTTGCGCCGCGCCATGGGCTTCAAACGTTCCGAGGCGAGAATGAAACCGATTGAAGAAAAGCTGCGCGCCGGCATGACGCGCAACGGAATCCTCGGCGAAACGCAGGAGCAGATCATCCAGTCGATTACTTCGTTCGCCCTTTATGGATTTCCGGAATCTCATGCCGCGAGCTTTGCCCTGATTGCCTATGCCAGCGCCTATTTGAAATGCCATTACCTGGCGGCATTCACGGCGGCGCTTCTGAATAATCAACCGATGGGTTTTTACCATCCCGCGACGATTGTGAAAGATGCGCAGCGGCACGGATTGAAAGTGCTGCCGATGGATGTGACGCGGTCGGATTGGAAGTGTACGTTAGAGCCGTCAGCTGTCAGCTCTCAGCTCTCAGTGCGTCTGGGATTGAATTACGCGCGCGGGTTGCGCGAGCCGACGGGGCAGGCTTTGGTTCGGGAGCGCAGCCTGGCGCCGTTTGCTTCGGTTCAGGATCTGGCTCGCCGCGTGCCCGAGTTGCGCAAGGATGAGTTGACGACGCTGGCGGAGATCGGAGCGTTGAATGCAGTTGCCAGTTGCCAGTTGCCAGTTGCCAGTAAAAATCGGACCAGCAAAATACATCGCCGCGATGCGCTGTGGCAGGTGGAGCGGGCGGTGCGCTGGTCGGGGCCGTTACTGGATGAGCTGCCGGAAATTGATGGGGAATCTCCGCTTGCGGCCATGACGCACGAAGAGCGATTGGTGGCGGATTTTCGCGCCACTGGGCTGACGGTTGGCCCTCATCCCATGCAGTACCGCCGGGAAGAAATGAAGCGGATGGGGATTTATCGCGCTTCCGATCTGGCGCGCATTCCGAATGGACGCCGATTGCGAATCGGCGGATGCGTGATTGCCCGGCAGCGTCCGGGGACGGCCAAGGGAATGATGTTCATGAGCCTGGAAGATGAAACGGGAATCGCCAATGCGATATTCACTCCAGATCTGCTGCAGAAGAATCGCGTATTGCTGATTTCCGAGCGTTTCCTGATGGTCGAGGGAATTCTGCAGAATCAGGACAACGTAATCCACATCCGCGCGGAAAAAGTTTCGCCGCTTCGCGTCACGCGGGCAGAGACGGCGTCGCACGATTTTCATTGAGCGGGGCGGAGCTGCGCTCGGCTTGGACGGGCGAGGGCGCCCGTCCCTACACGAGCAGGTTTAGGCCGTCGAGAGTTTTCTGGCGTTGTGGCGCAGGGAGCGGCCTTCGGATAGGCCGTAGAGTTCTTCCGCCAGATTCTTGGCGTGATCGCCGATGCGCTCCAGCGCCTGGGCGGCGAGAAGGATGTCGAAATTTTTCTGTCCGCTCGGAGTGTTCGGCGCGGCTAGATGTCGTTGAAACAGGGAATGGCACAGGCGGTCCACTTCCGGATCGGATTGCAGAACAGCCTGCGCGTGCGCCACGTCACGTTTGAGGAAGCCCTGATGAACCTGCTCCAGCATTTCGCAAAGCAGGGAAGCCATCTCCACCAACTGACGGGAGTCCGCCGCCGGCAGTTTTTCGCGGCGCGATTGTAGGTGCATTACCGCACTGTAGGCGAGGTCTCCGATGCGTTCGAGGTCGGTGATGAACTTCAGACACGCCAGCAACTCACGCGCCTTGGCTTCCCCTACGCGCGTGATGGCTTCGGGCAGTTGGTCATCGATCTTGCGCTCGATCCGGTCGAGTTCTTTTTCGCAGTCCTTGATCGCAAGAAACGCCAGGCGCGAACCGTCGGCGAGAAAATCCCTGACGTTGAAGACCGCGTCGCGCGCGATCAGGCAGCCGCGGACGACTTGGGACGTCAGTTCATCTTCGGGCAAGTCTTCGTTGCGCGTATCGGCGGGACGGGGGCGAGTTTCCGCTCGCGGGCGCGCCGAAGTCGGGCGGCGCTTCGGTCGTGAAACCGGGGACGGTTGTTTTCGGGCCATGGGGAACTCGCGCAACCGAGATAGCTAGTAACTGTTAAGAAGCTAGCATAAAGTGGGAATGTGAAAGGAATGTAAATCGAGAGTTGCTGTGGCCACAGGCCGCTGCCCAGCTTCGCTCTCGGTTTGGACAGGCGAGGGCGCCCGTCCCCACACGATCCGTTTGCCCTGCCGAGCTTTTCCGGTTACTTCTTCCCCAGCGCTGCGACCTGCTCTTCAGCCCGCTTGGCGTCTTGCTCCCTGCCGAGTCCGCGATAGGCTCGAGCGAGCAAACGCAGGGCGGCGGCGTTGCGCGGATCAGACTTAGTGAGCGCTCCAAGATCGGGCAAGGCGCCGGCAAAATCGGATTGTTGAATCTGCGCTTCGGCCAGGCCCAGACGGCCTTCGCGGTTATCGGAATCCACGAGCAACGCGGCCTCGAACTGGTCTTCCGCGTTCTTTGCGTCTTTGAGTTGCAGGTAAACGTGACCGAGCAACAGCCGTGCGGGCATTTGGCCGGGCGCCACCTTCAGGCTCGATTCGAGCGCATCCCGCGCCCCGGGCCAATCGCCCGACTTCTCCGCCGCCTCGCCCAATTCGAACGCGGCGGTGGCATCGTCGGCGCGCAGTGCACAAGCCCGCTTCAAGTGGACAGATGCTTTGGCGAAATCTCCGGCAGCGAGTTCGAGCTCGCCCAGATGGCGCAGCGCGGTCGGCGAGTTGGGATCGATCTGCAGCGCTTTCTCCAGCAACTGGCGCGCCTCACTCCTTCGATTGCCGGTGGAGGCCAGCATGGCGCGGTGCAGCAGGTTCTGCACTTCGATTTCGTCTTTGGGATCGGGCAAAGTTCTTCCGGGCTTGTTGGAGCTGCTCTGCGGCGGGAGCTTGGCTTTCCAAGTCGCCATTTCGGCTTGCAGGGCTTGCACCTTCGACTTGGCGCTGTCGAGGGCGTAGAGATTCTTCAGTTCATCCGGATCAGCCTGCAGGTCGTAGAGTTCGGGCCGGGGCGCTTCGATCAGCTTAGTGTTATCGGAGCGCAAGGCGCGCAGAGGGGACCATGCCCAACGGAGAGGATAATCGGTTTCGGCGAAGAGGGCGCGATTTGAGGGCGCTTGCGAGCTGGTTGTTTGTGCGCTGATGAGGGGAATGAGCGACTCGCCGTTCAGTTCCGCCGGTGCAGTGACGCCGGTCGCGGAAAGAATGGTTGGAAGAATGTCGATGGTGCGCACTTGCGCATCAACTACTGTGCCATGATGGGCGGCTGCCGGGGTTTTGAGGATGAGCGGAACGTGCAGGGTCGAGTCGTAAAGAAATAGGCCGTGGGTTTCTTCTCCGTGCTCGCCGAGGCCTTCACCGTGATCGCCGGTGACGATGATGATGGCGTTGTCGTAGGCGCCCGCTTTTTTCAGAAAGGCGATCCAGTGGGCCACGGCGGAATCGGCATAGGCGATTTCGCCGTCGTACAGATGGTCTTTGTATTTCTCCGAGAACGGCGGCGGCGGCTCGTAGGGGTCGTGCGGATCGTACAAGTGCACCCACACGAAGTGAGGTCCGGTGCGGTGCTTCTCGAACCAGTTTTCGGCGTGCTCGACCACTTCCATGGCGCGGCGCTCGACGCGTCCCCAACGCTCTTTATGAGTGCCATCAGTATTCTTGCTATCGGTTTTGGGGAAGTTATCGTAGAAATCGAAGCCGCGATCGAGGCCGGGAGCGAGCGTGTTGCTGTCGAGAATCACGGCTCCGATAAAAGCTGCGGTCTGGTAGCCGCGCTTCTTGAGCAGTTCGGCCCCGGTGACATGCTGCGCCGAGAGAGGAACTCCAAAATCGGTGACGCCATGCACGCTGGGCAAGAGGCCGGTCAGGATCGTAACGTGCGAAGTGTTGGTGATCGGGCTATGAGTGAAGGCCTGGGTGAAGCGGATACCGTCGGCGGCGAGCGCGTCGAGTGCGGGTGTTTCCACCTGCTTGTATCCGTAGCAGCCAACGTGATCGGGTCGCAGCGTGTCGATGGTAATGAGGTACACGTCGGGCGAAGAGTTTCGCGGGGCGGAGGTCTGGGCGGGGGCCGCCGTTCCGAGCAGCGTGATTCCAATAAATATTCCGATCATCCCGGGACAAATAGCCAGCCCTCTCATAATCGCCCAGCCTATCACAGACTTTCTGCGTGGTTGAACGGGCTGCGTGCAGGGCGCAACTGCCCTCAGCGGCTGAAGCCGCTTTATTCAACGGCGCTTACGGCACGACTGAAGTTGTGCCCTTCCCGAAAACTCGGTTCAATCAGAGTGTTTCCGTGGCCTGTGAGCCTCTGCTGGCAGTCTCCATGCGATAAACTGAACTCACCGATGGTGCTTACTTTTCGTCGATTGATACTCATTCTGACAGCCCTCTCCGCGCTCCACGCGGCGGCGCAAACGCCCGCAAAGCCGCCGCTGAATGTAGTCCTGATCACCATTGATACGCTGCGCGCCGACCATGTCGGCTGCTATGGATACAAGCAGATCAAGACGCCAAACATTGACGGCCTGGCTGCGGATGGAGTGCGCTTTGAGCGGGCCTTCGCGGTTGTCCCGGTTACTCTGCCGTCGCATAGTTCGATGCTGACGGGGACGTATCCCATGTTGAGTGGGATGCACGATTTTAGCGCCAACAAACTCAGCCCCCTTCAGCCCACGCTGGCTGCGGTTCTCAAGCAGGCCGGGTATCAGACGGGAGCAGTGATCGCCTCGGCGGTGCTGGACTCGCGCTTTGGACTGAATCAGGGGTTCGATTTCTATTACGACCACTTCGACTTCAACCGCCTGGACGAAGCGAATCTCGACGAGATGGAGCGGCCGGGCAATGTGGTGGCCGACGTGGCGCTGGACTGGCTCGGAAAGAATTCACAGAAGAAGTTTTTTCTCTGGATGCATCTCTACGACCCGCACTTTCCTTATCATCCCCCCGAGCCTTACAGTCGCGAATATGCGGCGCAGCCGTACGATGGCGAGATCGCTTTTGCGGATGAACAGGTCGGAAGGCTTCTCCGCTTTTTGAAAGAAAACGGGATTTATCGGAACACGGTGATCGTGCTCTGCGGCGACCATGGCGAAAGTCTGGGAGAGCATGGCGAAAAAACGCACGGATTTTTTATCTACAACGCTACGATGCACGTGCCCCTGATCATCCGGCTGCCGGAGAATGCCGCGGCACGCACGGTTGCCGATCCGGTTTCGCTGGTCGATCTCATGCCCACGGTGCTGAGCGCCGTCGGACTGGAGATTCCGTCGCAGGTGCAAGGACGCAGCCTGCTTCCCGAGCTTCGCGGCGGCCTGGCCGCGCGCGACCGCGCTGAGCGCACGCTCTATGGAGAGACCTTCTTGCCACGGATTCACTTCAACTGGAGTGAACTGCGGGGATCGGAGAACACAAAATATCACTTCATCGACGCGCCTCGACCTGAGCTCTACGATCTGGCGAAGGATCCGGGCGAAGTTCACAATCTGTTCACCGAAAAGAAGGCGGTAGCCGGGGAGATGCGCTCCAAACTCGCCGGCTTGATCCGCGATTACAGTGCTGGCAAAGAGCTGGCCCAAAAGACCGGTCTGGATCCGGCGCTGATGGAACGGTTGAAGGCTCTGGGGTATGCGGGGTTTTCCGGGGGCAGCGATCCGACCATCAGCAGCCGCGACTTGCCGGATCCGAAAGACCGAGTCGTCACTTATGAACTGATCTCCGATGCCATCGCCGACAGCCAGCATGGACGCTATCAGGAGTCGATCGAAAAACTGAAGGACGTAGTCAACACCGAGCCCAACTCGGTTCCGGCTCATTATCTGCGAGGTCTGGATTTCTACCACCTCAAGATGTTTGGCGAGGCGGTGGACGAGTTGCAAAAAACGGTTCAGCTCAGTCCCGACTACGCGCTCGCCTTTTTTAACCTCGGAATGGCGCAGGCCCACGCCGGCCAGATCGATGCCGCCATCGCGACGCTGCAACGGACTCTGCAACTGGATGCCACCAATTTCGAAGCTGCCTACAATCTGGGAGTGGCATTCATTCAGAAAAGGCAACTTGAGCCTGCGGCGGCGGCACTCCGGCAATCGGTTACGATTTATCCGGAGTTTGCGCGTGGACATCGGGCCCTGGGCGAGACCCTCCTGTACCAGAACAAGCTTGACGACGCCATTGCGGAGTTGCGCCGCGCCGTCGAGTTGGCGCCGCAAGAGCCCATCATGCACGAGTCGCTAGCCAAGGCGCTGGCCGCCAAGGGACTCACGGCAGAGGCAGACGAGGAGACGCGGCGCGCGCAGCAGCAGCCCGCGCCGCAATAGACGCATGTCTGGGCGCTTCTCAATTTTCTTGTCCACGCTCGTGTTCGCGGTTGTCATCGCTCTGACTGCCGGGCGCACAGCTTTCGCGCAGGCCGCTGCCCCTAGGCCCGTGCCAGCGAAACCCCAGCCAGCGCCCGCTGTTACCCGACCCGGTATAACGCGCCCTGACGTGAAGCGGCCCAGTGTTATATTGATCACCATCGATACGCTGCGCGCCGATCACGTGGGATGCTATGGAGCGCAGATGGTCAAGACTCCAACGCTCGATGCGCTGGCTCACGACGGAGTTGTGTTTGAGCGCGCGGCTTCGCAGGTTCCACTTACCTGGCCTTCCCATGCCGCCATCCTGACCGGCACCTACCCCTTTCAGAACGGCGTGCAAGATTTTACCGGGCAGCCGCTGGCACCGCAATTTCGCACCGTGGCCCAGGCCTTCCAGCAGGCGGGTTACGCCACCGGAGCCGTGGTCAGCGCCTTCGTTCTCGACCGGAGTTGGGGGCTGGCGCGCGGCTTCGACTTTTACGATGATGCGTTTCCGGCGGAAACCTTCGAGAAAAAAGATATCGGCCTGGTGGACCGTCGCGCCGGGCAGAGCGTAGCGCACGCCGTCGCCTGGTTGAAGAATACTCCGCGACGCCCGTTTTTTCTCTGGCTGCATCTTTACGATCCGCACAGCCCGTACGATCCTCCGGAACCCTACCGCTCCGAGTACCGCAGCCACCTCTACGATGGCGAGATTGCCTACGCGGATCACGAACTCGGGAACCTGGTGGCGTGGCTCAAGCAGAACCACCTTTACGATTCTTCGCTGATCGTCGCACTCAGCGATCACGGCGAGTCTCTCGGGGAACACGGCGAAGACGAGCACGGCTTCTTCGTGTACAATGCCACGGTGCGCGTGCCGCTGATCGTGAAACCGCCCGCCGGAACCGGCATTGCGGCTGGCCGGCGCCGCGACCCCGTGGAGACCACGGCCGTGGCCCCGACGCTTCTGCAACTGGCGGGAGTGAAAGATTCGCCTGATTCGGTTGATTCGATTTATGCACAGTTCCAGTCGCATCCTTTGTTAGGCACGAATCAAGCAGGCGGTCAGGCGGTAAACAATCCGGCCTACAGCGAGACGTTTTATCCATTCAGTTCTTTCGGCTGGAGTCCGTTGCACGCGCTCGAGAGTGAGCGTTTTCACTTTATCGAAGCGCCCACACCGGAGTTGTACGATCTTGAAACCGATCCCGGAGAAACCCGGAACATTGCCGCCCAGCAACCCGCCACGGTTGCCGTGCTTCGGGAAAAGATGCAGAGACTTCTGGCGCACAATCCCTTCACCCGCCAGGATGCGGGTGCGGGAAATCTGAGCCCCGACGCGCAGGAAAAATTACGTGCTCTGGGCTACTTCGGATTTCGTGCCGCGGTTTCTCCCCAGTCGCTCAAGCAAGGGCTCGCCGATCCCAAGGACAAGCTGTGGGAGTTTAATTCCATCCTGAAAGCCCAGGACGCTTTTCAACGCAAAGAGGACGATCGGGCAGAGGCTCTTCTCGCTGAGGTCCAGCAAAAGGATCCGCAAATCTACGTAATCCCTTTCATGCTCGGCGAGTCGGCTTTGCGCCGCCAGAGTTGGGAACGCGCTGCCGATCAGCTGCAACGATGCCTTGAGCTCAATCCCAACTTCGACAACGCCATGACCGGGCTGGCGCGGGCCCTGGCGAAGCTCGGTCGCGTGGACGAGGCGAAAAGCTGGCTCAACAAAGCCTTGCAAAGCAACCCCCAGAACTACCGGGCCTGGTATCAGTCGGGCTTGCTGGATGCGGGGAGCGATCCTTCGGCGGCCCAGCCCGCATATGAGAAAGCCCTTGCCATTCAGCCCAATTTTTCTGCGGGCCAGCGCGAACTGGGCATGCTTCTTTTTCAGCAAAAGAACTTTGCCGCGGCGGCGCCGCACCTGGAGAAAGCGATCGGGCTTGGACTGGAAGATGCGCGGCTGCACAACTTCCTCGGCATCTGCTACAACCAGACGAATCGGACTTTAAAGGCAGTCCGCGAGTTCCAGCGCGCCATTGAGCTTGATTCGAAACTGGCGGAGGCGCACCTGAACCTGGCCTACGCCCATCAACTCTTGCACCATGCAAAAGCCGCGCATGAGGAATACGCGGCGGCCTGCAAGCTCGACGAAGCGTTCTGCAAATTTGTGCCTGCGCACTGAGTCACTGTTTGCCGCTCCCTCTCAGCCGCTGGGCTGCCGCTCGTTCCCGTTCCGCATCGGCTTGCTGTCCTAACTGGACGTACGCGTCGGCCAGAAACCCGTGCGGCTCGGGCGATTTGGGCTGAAGCTCGGCCGCCTTCACGAGGTTCGGCACGGCGGTGCGGCGGCGCCGGCCATTGCACTCGCCAGAGGGTACGAAAATTTATCATCGGCAGTTTAGGCTAGAGCGAATTCACAAACGCTGTACCCCGATTGCACCCTGCGAGCTTCGCTCGCCTGCCCGCGTCCTCAGCTTCGTTGTGTGGGGACGGGGCACAGCCCCGTCTCCACGCAAAACTCCAAATCACGACGCCGCCATCTCCGGCGTTGCCGCCAGCAGTTTGCGTGTGTAAGCGTGCTGCGGTTGGCCAGTAATCTGTTCCGTGCTTCCGATCTCGACGATCTTGCCCCGATACATCACCGCAATGCGGGTCGAGAGATAGCGAACGACCGGCATGGCGTGTGAGATGAACAAATAGGTGAGGCCGAAATCGCGTTGGAGTTGCTGTAGAAGATTCACGATCTGGGCGCCGACACTGACGTCGAGAGCCGAAACCGGTTCATCGGCGACGATGAACTTCGGCCGCAGAGCGAGAGCGCGGGCGATGCCGATGCGCTGCCGCTGTCCACCGGAAAACTCGTGTGGGTAACGCGGCATGGCGGATTCATCCATTCCCACGGCACGCAAAAGTTCTCGCACGCGCTGGCGGCGGGCATCGCGGCTGAGGCTTTCGTCCCTGCTCTTCTGGTCAACGATTTTCTCATGAAGCGTCTTCTGATGAAGAACGAGCGGCTCGGCGATCACGTCCTCTACGCGGTAGCGCGGATCGAGCGAACCGAACGGGTCCTGGAAGATGATCTGCATGTCGCGCCGAAGACGGCGCAATTCGGAGCCGTTCGCCCTTAGCAGATCGATGCCATCGAAAAAGATGGCGCCCGAACTCGGCTCGAGGAGGCGGAGGATCAGGCGTCCAAGCGTGCTTTTGCCGGAGCCGGATTCGCCAACCAAGCCGAGTGTTTCGCCTTGGTGGATGTCGAGGGAGACATCGTCCACGGCGCGTACCTCGCCCGAGCGGCGCCCTCCGAACGGAGATTCGGCGAGACCAAAACTCTTAGTCAGTTCGCGAACTTCAAGCAGCGCCACGAAGTCAGACTAGCAGTGGATAGGGGCCGATGGATAGTGGGCCGGTGGATAGTGGTCGGGGCAGCGCATCGTTGTTGGTGATCGGCGTTCTTCCCGGAACTGGTCTCCTAAGTGGTCCCGGGCAGGTTTGGGGAAGGGCACGGCTTCAGAGCCTGTGTCACAACCACGAGCGCAGGAAAAAAGTGGAAGGCGCTGTCGCTCCAGCCGCGAAGCGGCGACATGGGAAAGCCCGGCACGTGAGTGCCGGGAACGCAAAGTGTAAAAAAACGAAGTCCCGTCAGGGACGGCACCGAGTTGCGAAAACAGACTCTTCAGCCGTGCCACTCCGATCCACAATAAATGGGCTTTATAGCCCCTGAGGGCCGGACTCTTCACCCCGCAATCATCGGCACCGCCGCCAGCGCAGCCACCATGCCGATGGTCCGGGCGCGGCTGAAGTGCTCGTGTAGAAAAATGCGAGCGAGCACAACGGTAACTGCGGGATAGAGCGAGCTGAGCACGACCGCATCGTCCAGGCGTCCGATTTGAGCCGCGCGGATGAAGACGGCAGTGCCGGAGATGTCGAGGATTCCCGCAACCAAGGCAATGCCCAGTACCGGAGCGGCCACCGCGCGCAGGTGTCTTCCGAAAAGAACGATAGTTCCCGTAACCAGCAAGGCACCGAAGCGCGAACAGGTCGCGATCCACAATGCGGAGCCGTTGCCCGCCCGGTGGATACAGAGATAAAACCCAGCGAAGCCGATTCCGGCCAGCACCGCCATGCCTAGGCCCTCGGGACGGCCAACACCAGTTTCGGTCCGCGAGATGAGCCAGACACCGATTCCAGCGAGAATAAAACCAAGCACGTGCCGGTAGCCCGGAAAGCCCTCCGTGGAGGCGGTCACGATTGTGGGAATCGCCGCGCCGAGAACGGCAGCCACAGGCGCGACCAGTCCCATATTTCCGCTCGCCAAGGAACGATAGAACAAGGCCAGCGCCAGACCCCCGACCGACCCGGCGATCAGTGCCCAAACCAAGCTCGCGTTTCCCGGAAATGGCGCCTGCGTCATCAGCGCAAGAGCGCCGACCACGACCAGGCCGCTGATGTGCACGATGGCCGTGAACAGGAACGCGTTCGCGCGCCGTGCACCCACACCACCCAGAAAATCGCTGGCACCCCACACGCCGAATGCGGTCAGGCTATAAGCAGCAGGAATGTATTGGGCTGCGGCGGACATGGGAATTTGAGATTAGCACGCGGTAAGCACGAACCGCGTGGGGACAACGCGGCATCGCTTGAACGATTCTGTAGAGACGGGGCTTGCCCCGTCTCAGGTTGCGGAGACGCGGCAAGCCGCGTCTCTACAGGAAATGCTAAGCCGTAACCGCTTCCGGCTGCGTCTTTCCCGCCAGCAACTGCCGCAGCACGTATTGGAGGATGCCTCCGTTCGCGTAGTAGAGAGCCTCCTGCGGTGTGTCAATGCGAACGATAGCCTGAAATTCTGCCGTCTTTCCGCCCTTCACGCGCACCCTAATTTTGCGCCCGGAAGAAAATTTCTCGACCACCTCGCGAATCCCCGCAATCTCGAAGACTTCTTCGCCGGCCAACTTCAGCGTCTCGGCATTTTCTCCCGGCAGGAACTGCAGTGGCAGAATGCCCATGCCGACCAGGTTGGAGCGGTGAATGCGTTCGTAGCTTTCCGCAATCACCGCGCGAACGCCAAGCAACCGCGGCCCCTTGGCCGCCCAGTCACGCGAAGATCCGGAGCCGTATTCCTTGCCCGCGAGAATCACGAGCGGCACTTTCTCCGCATGGTACTTTTCAGACGCGTCGAAGATCGACATCTCCGCGCCATCGGGCAGGTGGCGGGTGAATCCACCTTCGGTGTTCACCATTTTATTGCGCAGGCGGACGTTGGCGAACGTGCCGCGCACCATGACTTCGTGATTGCCGCGACGCGATCCATAAGAATTGAAATCCGCCGGTTGCACGCCGTGGGCAATCAGGTATTTGCCGGCGGGGCCATCCTTCTTAATCGAACCCGCGGGTGAGATGTGGTCTGTGGTGACGCTGTCGCCGAGCACGGCCAGCACGCGCGCGCTCCTGATGTCCTGAACGCCGGACGGTTTGAGCGCCATGTCGTCGAAGTACGGCGCCTGTCGAATATAGGTGGAATCTTTTCCCCACGCGTAAGTCTCGCCTTTCGGAACCGGCAGCCCGCGCCAGCGCTCGTCTCCCGAATACACCTCGGCATAGCTCTTACGGAACATCTCCGACGTAATCGCGCTCGCCATCGATTGCTCGACTTCCTGCTGCGACGGCCAGATGTCGGCAAGGTAAACCGGCTTGCCGTCTTTGCCCTTTCCAACGGGGTCCTTGCGCAGATCGATGTCGATGCGGCCGGCGAGAGCGAACGCCACCACCAGCGGCGGCGACATCAAGTAGTTGGCGCGGACTTCGGAACTGATCCGGCCTTCAAAGTTGCGATTGCCCGAGAGCACCGAAGCGACGACCAGATTCTTCTCTTCAATTTCCTTCGACACTTCCGCGGGCAGCGGGCCGGAGTTTCCGATGCACGTGGTGCAGCCGTAGCCGACGATGTGAAACTTCAGCTTCTCCAAATACGGCATCAGGCCGGCCCTTTCGAGATAGTCGAGCACGACCTTCGATCCGGGTGCGAGCGAAGTCTTGACGGTCGCCGGGACTTCGAGCCCGCGCTCCACCGCCTTCTTTGCCAGCAGTCCGGCGGCCAGCATCACGGATGGGTTTGACGTGTTCGTGCAACTGGTGATCGCGGCGATCACCACGCTGCCGTGATGCAAATGCCCGTTGGCGGGAATTTTCGGCTCGCCTTTCGTGGCCTCGCCTTTCGCAACTTTGATCAAGCCCGGCAAAGCTTTCTCGAACGACTCGCCTGCTTTCGACAGCACGACTCGATCTTGTGGCCGCTTCGGTCCGGCGAGACTCGATTCGACGGTGGCAAGGTCAAGACTCAGCAGTTCGGAATATTCAGCTTCGGGAGTTTTCGCATCGTGGAAAAGACCCTGCTCGCGAGCGTAAGCTTCGACCAGCGCGATCTGCTCGTCACTGCGTCCGGTGAGTTTCAGGTAGCGCAGGCTCTCCTTGTCGATCGGGAAAATGCCGCAGGTGGCTCCGTACTCGGGAGCCATGTTGGCGATGGTCGCGCGATCGGCCAGCGGCAGGTCTTCGAGGCCGGGCCCGAAGTATTCGACAAACTTGCCGACAACACCGTGCTTGCGCAGCATTTCAACAATAGTGAGAACAAGATCGGTTGCCGTGGCGCCTTCGCGCAGGCGTCCGGTGAGTTTCACGCCAACTACCAGCGGAATCAGCATGGAGACGGGCTGTCCAAGCATGGCGGCCTCGGCTTCAATGCCGCCCACGCCCCAGCCCAGCACGCCGAGTCCGTTGATCATGGTGGTGTGCGAGTCGGTGCCGACCAGCGTGTCGGGATACGCGGTGCGCTTGCCGCCTTCTTCGTGCACAAAAACCACGCGCGCCAGATATTCAAGATTCACCTGATGCACAATGCCGGTGTCGGGCGGCACGATGGCCAGATTGCGGAAGCCGGTCTGCCCCCAGCGCAGAAACGCGTATCGTTCTTTGTTCCGCTGGAATTCAAGCAGCGCGTTCACATCAAACGCTTTGGACGACCCGAATTCATCAACCTGCACCGAATGGTCGATCACCAGTTCGGCGGGCTGCAGCGGATTGATGAGCGTGGCATCTCCGCCCAGGCGCTTCATGGCGTCGCGCATGGCGGCAAGATCCACAACCGCGGGGACGCCGGTGAAATCCTGCAGCAGCACGCGGCTGGGCGTGAAGGCGATTTCTTTCTCCGGTTTCGAATTCTTGTTCCACGCCGCCAGCGCGCGAATTTCCTGCTTCGTCACACTTCGCCCATCTTCGGTGCGGAGCAGATTCTCCAGTAGAATGCGCAGCGAAAACGGCAAGTGCCGGGTGGAGATGCCCTGCTTGTCGAGCGCATCGAGCCGGTAGATCTCGTATTCTTTTTTGCCGACTTTGAATGTTGTGCGGGCTCCAAAACTATTCGATGACATGATGGCCTTCCTCACAAGCTCCGGTACAGGGACCGGGAAAATAGTGCAGACTCGGAACTAATAGTGTAATTGGTTTCGGGACCTACAGGGATCTCATCCCTACAAGAGCTGTCATCCTGAGCGAAGCGAAGGACCTGTGTATTGGACTGCGGAATGCATAGGTCTTTCGCTTCGCTCAAGATGACAATCGAAATTTATGTCGGGGACACAGTTCTACCGCACGCTCGTCCAAATCTGATAGAGCACCACGCCCAGCATGAACACCAGGTAAACCCTGAGCGCCCAGAACAGCAGCATCTCGGTCCGAGTCAGCCGCCGCCGCGGACAATGATGGTGTTCCTTGGTGGAAATCAACTGATCCGGCTCCAGGGAGGTCATCACCGAAGTGAAATCTTCACGGCTCAGTTCAGCGGCGGTTGCAGACTCAAATTGTTTTTCCACCTACCTGCCTCCGATCAGCGCCAGCGCATTGGGCGCGACCACACTGATTCCAAACAACAGGCCGGCGCCGATCAGTACGGTCACGACTCCGAGCGCCAGCACATTTGCCCATAGCGGACTAACCAGCGCGCCCATGATCTCACGATCGTTCACCAGCATGTACAGGAAAAGAAGCGCCGGAGGCATGGCCAGAACCGCGATCACGTTCACCAGCAGGACAATGTATACAAGTGGAATTCCCGGGATCAAGACCAACCCCGCAGCGGCCGCAGCTTCGAGCAGCAGCACGAGATAGAACGACCGCCCCTGCTTGAAGGGGAGATTCAAACTGTGCGGACGCCGCGCCACTTCTCCGAAAGCATACGCCGACGAAGTCGAAATGGTAATGGCCGCGACCATCCCCGCTTCGAAGATGCCCAGAGCGAAAAGCGCCGCTCCCCAGTGCCCAATCAACGGCTGCAGTGCCTGGGCGAATTCGGCGGCTTCGAAATTCGCCGTCGACATGTGGTGCATAAACAGCGGAGCCGTCGCCAGCATCGTAGCCAGCGCGGCGGCTGTGGCCAAAGCCGCTCCCAGCACCGTGTCTACGCGGCCGAAGCGGATGTCACGCGTGGTGAGACCCTTGTCGGCAATTGCGCTTTGCTGAAAGAACAGCATCCACGGCGTCACCGTCGCTCCGATATCGGCCAGCAGAATCAGAACCGTCTCCTGCGTGACGCCACCAGGCAGTGGCCTCCAAGTCACCAATGCGCGTCCCACCGTCCCCCAGTGCGGATGGGTCAGCAGCGCCACCGGCACAAACAGCAGGTTGAACAGTGCAGCGCCCAAAATGATCCGCTCCCATGTCCAGTACCGGTGCGTCATGAGCGCAATCGAAAGCACGAACAGTGCTCCCAGAACCGCAACTGCCGGCCGCACCCCGAAGAATCCCAGCCCGGCGCGGATGGCGATAAACTCCGTGACCAGCGTCAGAAAATTCCCCACCATGAGGTCGACCATCGAGAACCAGCCCCAGAACGGACCAAAGCGGTCGAAGATCAACTCTGCATGTCCGCGATGAGTGGCCGCGCCTAAACGCACGGTCATTTCCTGCACCACGCAAGCCATGAGGAATGTGAGCACAATGAACGGCACGAAAAAGCTGATGCCGAACCGCGCCCCGGTGGCCGCATAGGACACCATGCTGGGCCCGTCGTTCTCTCCCAGCATCACCAGGATGCCGGGACCAATGAGCAACCAAAATAACCGCAACCGTGGCCGGAATCCGTGCCGCGCCCGCGTCTCCGAAACCCGTTCGCGGTCGTGCGCTCGATCGATGTCCTCATGCGTGATGACAACGTCGCTGCCAGACGTTCGCTGATTGTTAAGCACGTTGGATCGGGGTACGGTTTCCCCTCGCAGTTCCGATGCTGTCTTTGCTTCCTTCATTCAATGGTTCGTTCATCCCACCAATGCAGCACGAAAGGGATAACGGGCCAATGCCGCCCGCTGGATAATTAGCGCAAGTATACATCAGGACATAAACTACGGTTAATTACTTTTGTGACCCTTGGCTTCCCTCAGTTCGCGCTATAAACCCATGCTGTCATCCTGAGCGAAGCGAAGGACCTATGTATTTGAATTCGGAATGAAACACAGGAAACTCCAGCCCCGTCAGGGGCGAACCAGCTTAGCCCCGCGCTTCAGCGCGGGGTAAAGTGGAGTGACGACTCAAGTCCCGGAGGAGCCTGTGTCATAGCTTGAGGTCGATTGAAAAAGTGGACCGTACGATGCATCAGCCGCGAAGCGGCGGTACAGGAAAGCCCGGCACGTCAGTGCCGGGTAGGCGGAAGTGGTACCAATCGAGTCCCGCTAGGGACGGCACCCAGGCTATGACACAGACTCCGGAGGGACGACCCAATCCTCACGCACATTCTTCAGGGGCTGGGCCTGCTGTGGCATTGTGGATTTTCGAATGCTAGGGTAGCAATTTATGGAGCGACGAGCGGATCGGCCTTCAGCCTTTGGACACGGCTTTCCCGTCGGCCGCTTTAACCCAGACCTTTTCCGCAGCGGATACCCCGAGCGAAACCCGGCCGGCGCCAGTGGTTAGCGTCAGCGTGTGGTCGTAATTGCGATGCGCGACATGAACTTTGGCTCCAGGGCGGATGCCGCGCTGTTCAAGAAACTCAAGCAGGTGGCGATCGCGTTCATAGATACCGCTCACCTGAAAATTCTTTCCTGGTTCGGCCTGAGCCAGCAGCAGCAGGCCGCGACGACGCCGGCTGGCGGGACTCTCCAGTTCAGTTAGATTGCCGTGCGGGCACGCGACTCCACGCCCAAGTTTAGCGAACAGCCTGGCCTCGAAATCCGGCGAGACCGCGTGTTCCAGACGTTCCGCCTCGTCGTGCACCTTGTACCATTCCATTCCGAAAATTTCGGCGAGCATGCGCTCGATCAGGTGATGCCGAACCGTCAGCTTGCGGGCAATCTTTCGTCCGGCAGCGGTCAGACGAACGCGTCCGTCGGCATTTACCCGCACCAGGCCGTCTTTCTTCAGCCGGCGCACAGCCATGGTTACGGCCGGGGGCGAAACTTTGAGCCAGTGCGCGAGCGTCGCCGAAATGACCGTTTCCCCCTCGCTCTCGGCCTCGAGAATCGCTTTAAGGTAGTCCTCTTTGGAAACTGTGATCACGTGAGCAGATTATACGTCGGGATTAAACGTAGTTAACCGTAAATTGCAAGAGTCAAAAGTCAAATTGCAGAGTGAAAACCCAAACTCCTGCAATTTGACTTCTGACTTTTCCAATCTTCGCCCTTCCGTTTGACATCACCTTCTCCCGCCCCTACCCTTAAATGTCTGACTATGAAACTCCTCGTCATCGGCAGCGGCGGACGCGAGCACGCTTTGGTCTGGAAGCTCCGGCAGTCGTCGCGGGTCACAAAAATTTACTGCGCGCCGGGCAACGCCGGGATCGCGGAGGAGGCGGAGTGTGTCGCGGTAGATGTAAAGAGCCTCGACGCCATGATCGCGCTCGCGAATCAGATCCAGCCCGACCTCACCGTCGTGGGGCCCGAATTGCCGCTGATGCTCGGCCTGGTGGACGAATTCACGCGGCGCGGCTGGCGCACATTCGGCCCCACTCGAGCCGCCGCACAGCTCGAAACCAGCAAGAGCTTTGCCAAGGAATTCCTGCAACGCCACCGCATTCCCACGGCGCACTATGCGATCTGCGATTCTTCCGAACAGGTGCGCGATGCGCTGCCGCACTTCCATGCTCCGATCGTGGTGAAGGCCGACGGACTGGCTGCCGGCAAGGGCGTGGTCATCGCCAAAAGTAAGGATGAAGCCTCCACCGTCGCCAATGAAATGCTCAGCGGCAGGATGCTCGGTGAAGCCGGATCGCGTGTTGTATTGGAAGAGTTTCTCCAAGGCGACGAACTCTCGTTTCTGGTCGTGAGCGACGGCGAGCGCGTGGCGCCGCTGGTCGCTGCGCAGGATCACAAGCGCGCCGGTGACGGCGATACTGGCCCCAACACCGGTGGCATGGGCGCATACACGACGCGGACCATCGTCGATGACCAGATGCGTGACTGGCTGCTCGTCCACATCGTGCGGCCCGCTGTCGCCGGCATGAAGGCCGAAGGCGCGGAGTATAAAGGCGTTCTCTATTGCGGCCTGATGATGACCGCGCGCGGCCCCGTGGTGCTCGAATTCAATTGCCGCTTCGGCGATCCGGAGACGCAGCCCATTCTGATGCGCCTCGAAAGCGACCTGGTCGAGGCGATGGAAGCGTCGATCGACGGCCGCACCAGCGACGGCGATTTCAAGTGGTCGAACGATGCGGCGGTGTGCGTGGTGATGGCTTCGGGCGGTTATCCGGGGGCCTACCAGGCCGGTAAGAAAATCACCGGCCTGGAGAATGCGGCGAAGTTGGATGGCGTAAAAGTCTTCCATGCCGCAACGTCGAAACGTGACGGCGCTTTCTATACTTCCGGTGGGCGCGTGCTCGGGGTGACGGCACGGGCTGCCGAGTTGCAAGCGGCCGTGCAGCGCGCCTATGAGGCTTGCGCGAAAATCAGCTTTGAGGGCGCCCACTATAGAAAAGACATTGCGGCGCGGGCGTTGAAGAAGAACTAGTGTCCCATTTGACTTGTCATCCTGAGCGAAGCGAAGGATCTGCTCTTCGCGGCGCCAGTATAAAGCAGATCCTTCGCTTCGCTCAGGATGACAATCGGGATCTATAACTTCAACGGAGATGGACGCAAAACCAATCATGAGCAAGCCACTCGTTTCAATCGTGATGGGCAGTGACTCCGACCTGGAGGTCATGCGCGAAGCTGGGAACGCTCTCGACGAATTCGGCATTGCGTACGAGATGGACGTAACTTCCGCCCATCGCTCGCCCGATCGCACCGCAGACTACGCGCGCAAGGCCGCTGGACGTGGCATTCGCGTGATCATCGCGGGCGCGGGCGGAGCGGCGCACCTGGCGGGCGTGATCGCAGCGCACACAACCTTGCCGGTCATCGGCGTCCCGATTCCTTCCACTTCCCTGCACGGCATGGATTCTCTGCTGGCGACAGTGCAAATGCCCGCGGGTATTCCGGTAGCAACCGTCGCCATCGGCAAGTCCGGCGCGACGAATGCAGGAATTTTGGCAGCACAGATACTGGCCCTCGCGGATGCTGCGATCACGAAGAAACTGGCAGCGCACAAAGAGAAACTGGCGCGCGGCGTGGAAGAAACATCAAGGAAGATGAAAGCAACGGTGAAGGAGTAAGCGAAACCGCATACGAAGCTGTCTATGCCCGTTTCACAGATAGCGTAAACCGGCATTCGCATCGAGCAGAGGCTGGCGACTCCATTTAGGGTTTCCCCTGTGCTCCTCTGTGCCCCCTGTGGTTCAAGCTTTCCCCCTTTACCACAACCCTGCCTGAGGCACGTTGGACTACACTCTGCCGGAAACCGCTATAGCCGCGGATCCCGCTCACAGCTTCAAGCTTTTCAGGTATTCCCGGAACTCCCCGCCCAGATCTTCGCGTTTCAGCGCAAACTCAACCGTCGCTTTGAGGAAGCCAAGTTTGTCGCCAGTGTCGTGGCGGCGGCCTTCGTAGACATAGGCGTACATCTTCTCGCGCCGCAGCAGCCCGCGCAGCCCGTCCGTAAGTTGCAACTCGCCGCCCGCCCCCGGCTTGATGTCGGAGAGCGTCTCGAAGACCGTCGGCGTCAGAATGTAGCGTCCGATCACGGCCAGATTCGAAGGCGCATCCGCGAGCTTCGGCTTTTCCACCAGGTCGAGAACTTCGTAGAGTTTGCCCCCGGAGCCCGCGACCTCCTTCGCCTTCAGCACGCCGTAAGAAGAAATCGCCGGCCCGTCGACCACCTGCGTCGCGATCACGGAACACTGCTTCTCCTCGAACACGCTCATCAACTGCTTGAGCACCGGCACTTTCGCATCGATCACATCATCGGCGAGCAGGGCGGCGAAAGGTTCGTCGCCAATCAATTCGCGCGCGGTGAGCACGGCGTGTCCCAGGCCCAGAGCCTCCTTCTGACGCACGTAGGCCACGTGGATCATGTCGGAAATCTGGCGCACGATCTTGAGCAAGTCGTGCTTGCCTTTTTCTTCGAGCATTTTTTCCAGCTCGTAGCTGACGTCGAAATGATCTTCGATCGCGCTCTTGCCCCGGCCGGTGATGATGATGATCTGGTCGCATCCCGCCGCCATCGCCTCTTCCACGCCATACTGAATGATGGGCTTATCGACCAGCGGCAGCATCTCTTTCGGTTGAGCTTTGGTGGCCGGGAGAAAGCGAGTGCCCAATCCGGCGGCGGGAAAAATCGCTTTGCGGACTTTCCGGATCTTGCGCCGGTCGCCATTCGTTCGTCGTTCGTCGTGGGTCATGGAGTCGTCGGTCGGTAGTCGGTAGTCGTTCGCGCTTCGCCTGGAACCTGCGAACTCTGCGCAGAACTCGAGCTTCGTATCAGGGCAGCGCTTTAGCGATGCCGAACTTCCTCGAAATCAGAAGCCCCTTTAGGGGCTGGGCCGCGGAACAATTGTACTGCTCGCCTTTATACCTCGCGCACGGCTTCTTCGCGCGCCTCCAGTTCCTCCAGCAAATCGCGCAGCGTCTGCAATATCCCTCCGGCGCTGTCGATCTTTATCGAGAACTTCAGCGTCCCGTCCGGAGTAAACTGCGTGCCGCGCTGCGACGCCACAAAGCGCGCCAGTTTTTCCGGATCAATCGCCGCAGTCTGGCTGAACTTGATGTTCACGAACTCGCGTTTGCGCTCAATAGCGGTTGCGCCGACCCGCATCGCCTGCAGTTTGAGCGCGGCGTAATCAAGCAGATTGCGGACCGCTCCGGGCGTCTCGCCGTAGCGGTCGATCAGCTCTGAGCGCACGTCGTGCAGTTGCGACTCGGTTTCGACTCCTGCGACGCGTTTGTACATTCGCAGTCGCTGGTTCTCTTCCTTTATATAGTCGGACGGAATGCGGATGTTGAGACCGAGATTGAGCTGGATTTCCGTGACTTCAACGCCCGCCTCGCCCTTCATCTCGCGCACGGCGCGCTCCAGCATCTGCGTATAAAGTTCGAATCCCACCGCTTCGATGTGCCCGCTCTGCTCGCCGCCCAGAAGATTTCCCGCGCCCCGCAATTCGAGATCCAGCGCAGCGATCTTAAAGCCCGCCCCCAGGTCGGAGAATTCCTTGAGCGCGGCCAGACGGCGGCGCGCGGTGGGCGTCAACTCGATTTCAGCGGGCAGTAGCAGGTACGCGTAGGCGCGTCGGTTCGAGCGGCCAACCCGTCCGCGAAGCTGATAAAGCTCCGACAAGCCCAGCCGGTCCGCGCGATTGATGACGATCGTGTTGCAGAGCGGGATGTCCAGGCCGTTCTCGATAATCGTGGTCGAGACCAGGATGTCGGCTTCGTGATGCATAAATTTCAGCATCACTTTTTCCAACTCCCCTTCCCCCATCTGCCCGTGACCCACCGCGATACGCGCGTTCGGAACCATCGCCTGAATCTTGGCCGCAATCTCCCAGATCGTCTCGATGCGGTTGTGCACGAAATAAACCTGGCCGCCGCGGTCGAGTTCCTGTTCCATCGCCGACTGGATGAGCTTTTCGTCCCAGTTCGCGACTACGGTCTGAATTGCCATGCGGTCTTTGGGCGGCGTTTCGATTACGCTCATGTCGCGCAGCCCCACCAGCGACATATGCAACGTGCGCGGAATCGGCGTCGCTGACATGGTGAGCACATCGACTTCAGTGCGCATCTGCTTGATGCGCTCTTTGTGGCGGACGCCAAAGCGCTGTTCCTCGTCCACCACCAGCAGGCCGAGGTCGGAGAACTTCACGTCCTTGGAGAGCAGGCGGTGCGTGCCGATCAGGATGTCCACTTTGCCGGCTTCCACTCTTTGCAAAATTTCTTTCACCTGCTTCGGCGTCCGGAAGCGGCTGATCATTTCGACCGTCAGCGGAAACGGCGCGAATCGCTGCTTGAATGTTTCGTAATGCTGGAACGCAAGAACGGTGGTGGGCGCGAGCACGGCGACCTGTTTGTTATCGCTCAGGGCCTTGAAGGCGGCGCGCATCGCGACTTCGGTTTTGCCATAACCGACGTCGCCGCACAGCAGGCGATCCATCGGGAGTTGCGATTCCATGTCGCGCTTCACGTCGGCAATGGCCTGCGCCTGGTCCCCAGTCTCGCTGTATTCGAACGAGTCTTCGAACTCCTTCATCCACTCGGTGTCGGCCGGAAAGATGTGGCCCTGCGCGGACTGCCGCTGCGCATAGAGCTTAAGCAACTCGTCAGTCATGTCCTTCATCGCCTTGCGCACGCGGGCCTTGGTCTTGCCCCAGGCAGCGCTGCCGAGGTGATTCAGGACGGGCTTCGCGCCCTCCGACGATCGATATTTCTGGACCAGATCGAGCCGAGTCAGCGGAACATAGAGCCGGGCAGCCTCGGCGTACTCGAGCAGCATGAATTCCGCGGCGCCGTCGCCCTGATTGATTTCCTTCAGACCTTGATACTGCCCGATGCCGTGCTCCACGTGCACAACGTAGTCGCCGACCTGCAAATCCCGGAAGTCAGAAAGGAAGGCCGAGACTTTCGATTTCTGCCGTTGTGGTCGCGCCGCCACCAGGTCCGATTCATCGAACAGATCGCGCGCTCCAAAAATCGCGAGATGCGCTTCGGGCAAAACAAAGCCGTCGGGAAGATAAGCCTTCAGCAGCGTAGTTGTGAAAACGTCGCCGGCAAAATAAGAAGTCTCATCGGCATAGCTTTCTCCGCTCCGTGTGCGGCTCCCCAAACGATACGAAGCGTTGTACTCGGTGAACATGTCGGCGAGGCGCTCGACTTCTCCCGTGTTGGGCGCGGCAAGAATTACCTGCGTGCCGCCGCCAACCAGCCTCTGAACCTGCTCGATCATGGCGGGCACCGCGCCGTGGAAGCGCGTGGCGGGCTGGGAAAGAAACGCGGCTTCCGTTCTTCCCTCGCGCGCCATCGCCAGATATTCGAAATCGGCGCCGGCGAGCGCCGCAATTTTTTCCCGCCAGCTTTCCGGCGTCAGATAAAGATCGGCGGGACGAACCAGGTTCCCCACTCCGCTGCGCTCGTGTGCTTCTTCGATGCGGGCCCAGACTTTGTCGAGTTCCTGCATCAGCGCTTCGGGCTCGTCAAGAATCACCCGCGCTTCCGGAAGCAGCCCGAATATGCTGCGGTCGGCGCCCGCCACCGGAGCGTAGAACTCCCAGCCTGGAAAGACTCCAGCGCCGGAATCGCGCACCGCTTGCTCCACAATCTCCGGTGATCCAGCAATACGTTTCCCGGAGAGCCGCGCGTTGATCGAACCAAGCAGTTCTTCCGTGACCGGCGTTTCCGTAAGCGGCAGAAGCAACGCTTCATCGACTGGGTTTGAAGACCGCTGACTCGCCGGGTCGAACTTGCGCATGGACTCGATTTCATCCCCGAAAAACTCGACGCGCACCGGGCGGTCTGCTTCCGGCGAGTACACATCGAGAATGCCGCCGCGGGCCGCGTACTGCCCCGGCATTTCCACCACATCGGTTGCGCTGTAGCCGACCGTGTTCAGGTGCTCAAGCAACTTCTCCAGGTCGAAAATCTCACCGCGACGCAGAACTCGCGCCAGGTCGGCGTAGTAGTCGGGGGAGCGCAGCAGAATTGTGGTCGCGGTCACCGGTGAGATTATGATCGCGGCGCGGCCCGTGGCGATCTTCCACAACGCCGTAGCCCGTTCTTCCTGAATCTCCGGATGCGGCGACAAATTCTGGAAAGGCAGCACGTCGCGGGCCGGAAGGCTTACGACCGAGTCTGGATCCGCCGCCCCAGTCAGTTCCGAGAATGCGCGCAGCACCGGTAGCAACTCTTCGGCAGCGCGGTTGTCGGCCACCACCAGCACAAACGGACGCTCGACCGTGCGTCGCAATAAGACAACGATCAGAGCCTTGGCGGCAGAAGAAAGTCCAGTGACACTCATCCGCCCCGCGCTCTCCCGCAGATGGGAGGCCGCGCGCGTGAAGGCAGGTAATCGTTCCACCTCCGCGAAAAGTTCGCGGACAAACGGCAAAAGCATTTCCTCTTGATTCTACCAAGCCGGGCGGAAAGGAGCCGTAACGAATCCAGCCCCGGAGGGGCGACCGAGCTTAGCCCAGCGCTTCAGCGCTGGGAAAAGTGAGAGAAATGAACAAGTCCCGGAGGGACGACCGAAACCTCGCGCGCACTGCAACAGAGCAGCCACAACCGTCCGCGCGGGAGGCAAAGCTGTCACTTGCGGGGACTCTCCGGCTTGGCGGGCGGAGCCGGCTGCGACGGCTGCTGCTGAGCCAGCGACGCATCCACGCGCGTCTTGAAATCGTCCGCGTCGTGGTGAGTAAGCCCGCTGTAGGTGCTCTGGACCTGCATCTCGCAGCTATCCCCCTTGGCAGTTAGCACCGCGGAGTTGACGCGCCTCCCACTGAGCGTCGACCCGATGATGAACGAGGCGGTCATCTCTGTATTGTCGATCCCCAAGATCCCATACTTCCCCGAGTTGCGGAGGGTATCCTTCACCGCGGGCCACAACACGCTGCACGGGACAGAATACAGGTCCTTGTGTGTCTTGGCGAACGACGGTCCGGCGACAATCAACAGCATTAGGCCCAGCACTGCCAATTGTCTCATGTCAATGTTCCCTTCCAATCGATAGATATTACCATCGAGACTTCGCCTGCGCTGTGACCCGCCTACTTCCGCAGCAGCGGCCGCGTCAGGCACGTCGGCCCTCCCGCCCCGTTGATGCAGATCTCCGACCCCGGAAACGTGCGAGCGTCAAAACCGGCGTCGCGCAGACGCTGATTTGTCTGCGCGTTTTCTTCAATCGCAATCAGGCGCTTCTGACCGAGTGCAAGCACATTGCAGGCAAGCGTGTCGCGCTCGCTGTATTCAATCTCAATCAGGCGGAAACCGCGCGCCTTCAGCAATTCAACCGTCCCGACCGCCAGCCACGGCAGATCGACCAGAATCGTCCGCTCATCGAGCATGCTCATCAGCGACATCAGGTGCAGACACGCGGAAGGCCCGGGTCCGTAAGGCAGCGGCGCCGACAACACCTCAACATCCTTCGCGGAGAGCAGCGTCCGCATCTGCTCGATCCCAGCCTTGTTAGTCCGATAGCCATCCCCGATGAGCAGTGCCTCCGAATCGAGCCACACCATGTCGCCGGATTCGGAAGTCGCAGGCAGCCGTATCTCGCCAAACACTGGAATCCCCAGTTGCCCGCAAAAGTCCGCGTGCGCCTGCGCTTCCGGCACGCGATTCTTCTTCCCCAAGTTCATCAGGACGAGGCCATAGTCTGTGGCCAGCGACGCGTCGTGCGCATAGACGGCATCGAGCGTAAGCGATTTTGTCGGAGGCAGACCCACGACCTCGGCTCCGCAGTCGCTGAGCAGCCGGCACAGAATCTCGTGCTGCCTCTGCCCTGCCGCAAAATCAGGGGCATGCTGAAATCCTAGATCCCGCCAGGCCGCCGCCTTCCCGGAAATATTCCACCCCGCGTTGCCCGGCGAACACACCATCACCCGCAGCAGTTCGCCAGTCATGGAATGGCCGTTGAAATTGTCGGAAGGCATGGAAGAAGGCACAAAAACTTTCTGCCGCGCCAGCAGTCTCTCTCCAGGAATTTCTCGCTTCAAGAATCTAAAGAAAGCCGGCTGCAAACGCAATGCGCGGACAAAGGCCGGGACAACCCAGTCTCCGCCTGCGCGCCTCCGCCAGCCGGTAATCTACCTTATCGCTTGCCTAAACACCCTCCTCTGATGTACATATCAGCGGTGTCCTAACCTAGCACCGTGCTCGAAGTTCAAGTAGCTGGTGAAAAACCGCGCACTTCGATTCCCGCCTTCCCCCACGATGCGGAAGATCCAGGAGCCCTATGAAAACGTCATTGCGTCTGTTCTGTTTCGCGGTCTTCTTCTTGCTCCTCCGTCAATCTGCCTTTGCCCAGGGCGCCGCCACCGGCGACCTCCACATCAGCGTGAAAGATCCGAAGGGCAGCGCCGTGACCAACGCCACCGTCACCGTGCGCGATGTCGCCAAAGGCCTGGAACGCGCCGGCAGCAGCGACGGCCAGGGCGGTTACAGTGTGCGTCAGTTGGCTCCCGCCACCTATTCCGTCACCGTGGATGCACCCGGTTTCGCCAAGGCCGAAGCCACCGGCGTCGCCATCACCGTCGGCGGGATGGCCGAGTTACCCGTCGCGCTCACCATCTCGGGTGGCAAGGAAATCATCGAAGTCAGCGCCCAGGCCGATATCATTGAAACTTCGCGCAGTTCCACCACCGACACCATCGGCGAGCGCCGCATCGACAATCTGCCGATCAATGGCCGCAACTACATCCAGTTCACGCTCACCGATTCGCAGGTGCAGCGCGATAGCGCCCCCAATCTCGGCGCCGCGCCCACTTCCGGCCTCAACATGAGCGGCCAGCGCGGCCGTTCCAACCTGGTCAATGTCGACGGCGCCGATGCCACCGACAATTCCACCAACGGCGTGCGCTCCACCGTCTCCCAGGAAGCCGTCCAGGAATTCCAAATCATCACCAACAACTACGCCGCCGAATACGGCCGCGCCGCCGGCGGCGTGGTCAACATTATCACCCGCTCCGGATCCAACGATTTCCACGGCGACGTGTATGGCTATCTGCGGAACAGAAATTTTCAGGCGGTGAACCCGTTCAGCACCACGTCCAATCCCGCCTACACCCGCGTGCAAGCTGGCGTAGCCTTCGGTGGGCCGATCAAGAAAGACAAAACATACTATTACTTTTCCTATGAAGTCACCCGCCGCCACGAGACCGGGTTCTCCAGCATTGGCCAGGACAACTTCGGGCTCGTGAACACGGATGTGTCCACTGCATTCGGCTTTCCCCAGGGATCCGGCTTGGTAATCCAGGCTACCCCGGAGCAGGCGGCTTTCCTCGGGCCAACGCCGCCGCAGGCGCTAGCGCCTTACGCTATTACGATCGGGGCCGCATCAGGTATCGCGGTCAACGGTTCCTATCCCGCCTTCTATGCGGGGCTGGCGCAGGCGGGAGTTATTCCTACCCCAACAAACGGTACCAGCCCGCTCGCGCAATTCTTTTCCTCCTGCAGCTTTAATCCATTGAACCCTCCTGCCTCGAACACGCTTTGCAACGGCTTGCCGGCAAGCTTTCTGAGTCTGCAGTCGCAGGAAGGCAACTTCCCGGTTTTCGAGGGCACCAGCTTGTATTCGCTGCGCCTTGACCATAACCTCACCAACAACAACCGCCTGACATTGCGCGCCAACGTCAGCCCCAGCACGGTGACCGGCATCGAAGTCAACGGCCAGGACCAGCCCTTCGGTCAAAACGCCTACTCCCGCACCTCGCAGCAAACCTACCGCGACGTGGCCGGCGTTTTTCAGGACACTTGGACAATCGGCAATGACAAGGTGAATGAGTTCCGTTTCCAGTACGCCCGCCGCGGTTTGGCGTATTTCTACAACAAGTCCATCGCCGCCGGAAATGACCCAGGCGTCAACATCATTGGTTATGCTTACACTGGGCACGAGCCGTACTCGTTCATCCAGCGTGTCGAAAATCGCTACCAGTTCACCGACAATTTTTCCTGGAGTATCGGCCGCCACAACACCAAGTTCGGAGGCGATTTCAACTATCTCCCCCTCACCGCCACCTTCACCGTAAACTACGGCGGCGTCTATGACTTTAGCCCTCTTTCCGGCCTGTTCCCGGGTGCTCCGGATTTATCGTCGGTGCAGGCCTATGGCCTGGGAATCCCCTCGTATATAGTCCAAGGCATCGGCAGCCCGAATGACTCATTCTCCAACAAGCCGTTGGGAGTTTTTTTTCAAGACTCCTGGCGTGTACGGTCAAACCTCACCCTGAACCTGGGCGCTCGTTACGACATAGAGTTTCCGCCAACGTTCGCGCCGCCCTCAGCTCTGGCTCAGGCCGGATATAACTTCGTGGGAGTGCAAAAAGGCATTCAGACGGATAAAAACAACATCCAGCCGCGCATCGGAATCGCCTGGGACCCGAAAGGCGACGGTAAGACTGTTGTCCGCTCCTCCTACGGCATTTTCTTCGATCACCCGCTGCTCGGGCTCTACTTCCTGGGCGATGCCTCGGACGGCTCCAAGACCGGTCAGTTGCTCTTTTTCGGCTCCAACCCCTGCACCGGGACGGCCGCCAACACCAGCCCGCTCAACCTGAACGCCACCAACATGTTCCAGGGCATTCTCGGAGCAAACAACTGCCTGCCTCCCGGACTCGCTGGTGCTCTCGGCTACCAGAACAATTCCGCGCCTGGATCCGCTTGCCTCGCTGTCCCCAACCCGCAGCGATTTGATCCCTGCTTCCCCAATTCTCCGTTTCTCAACCAGCAGTACCTTACCGGACCGGTTGCCTTTCCTCTGATCTCACAACCGTTCGGCTATCCGCAGGGCAAGAATTTCGTCTACGCCTATTCGCAGCAAGTGAACCTCAGCATTGAAAAAGATCTCGGCAGCGGCTTCGCTCTGAATTTGGCTTACAACTTCAACGGTGGACGCCACCTGAACCGTCCCATCAACGCCAACCCTGCCCGTGGAGATTTGCTGACGGCAAACTGGCAAGCTGCCGTGGCAGCCGGAGCGGCCACACCTTCGACCCTCCCGCTGGACATTGCCAGTTGCGGAGTGAACCCGATACCAGGGGCGCAGCTCCCCTACTTTGTTCCCGCGGCGCTGGTCAGCTTCTTCCGCCCCTCGGGACTCAATCCCTCCTTGGCCGGCGGTGCGTTCACCCCGTGCGTTCCCCTGGCGCTGGCCGACCTGCAAGTCGCGGGACTCAATGCCAAATGCAACCCCGCGTCGTCCGGACTCGCCAACTGCGTTCCCTTCAGCGATATGGACGCCAACTACTCCAACGGCAGTTCGGTCTATCACGGCCTGACCGCCAATCTCCGCAAGCGTTTCAGTAATCACTACGAATTCCTGGCTTCGTACACCTGGTCGCACGCGATCGACGATTCCACCGACCTCCAGGCCACGCTCACCCCGCAGGATAGCTTCTTCCCGGGCCTCGACCGCTCCTCCTCTACCTTCGATCAGCGCCATCGTTTCGTCTTCAGCGGCGTCTACCAGACGGGCAAGCTCAGCGGCAGCGGCTTCGCCAGTAAGTTCTTTAGCAATTGGACGTTCTCCCCCCTCATCGAATTCAGCTCTGGCCGCCCCTTCAACATCGTCACCGGAAGTGGGGACAACTGGCAGTTCTCTTCCCAGACAGGCCGTCCCAATATTGTTCCGGCAGGAACACCCACGAACGCCTGCGGTTACCCGACAGTGGCTTCGAAATACTCGCCCACCGGCTTCCTGCAGGAGGTCTGCTTTGCCGACATCACCCCGGCACAACTCCTGCAACCCAAAGCGCTCCTCCTTCTCGACGGCAACCTCGGCCGCAACGCGGGCATCAGCCCGTGGACGGTCTTCAACGACATGCGCATCGCCAAGCGCGTCTACTTCGGCGAGCGCTTCAACATGGATCTCATCGTCGACATGTTCAACATCGCCAACGTGTACAACGTGGCGGCCGTTAACCCGGGCTTGAACAACGCCGGCCAGGCCACCGCCGCCTACGACCCCCGCCAGTTCCAGTTCGCGCTGAAATTGAACTGGTAAAATCAGGTTGTGGTAGCTATGTGCTGCTTTTGAAGGGGGCTGACAGGTTGCTGAAAAACTCGGTGTTGCGCTTGATTTTGGGTGGCGCAGCGCTTCAGCGCTGCGGTAAGCGCACTGTTTTGAGTGCGGCTTTAGCCGCTGAGGTCAAGTTTTCCAATTGCGAACTAGCTCCGCGTCCTGCCCGGGCACCCCTCGCCCTAATCCTGCTGCCGCTGCTGCTTTCCACTTACACACTCGCCGGCAGCGGCTCCGATACCTACAAGGCGAAATGTTCCGCCTGCCACGGCGCCAACGGAGCGGGCGACACCATGCTAGGCAAGAACCTCAAGCTGCGCCCCCTCGCTTCAGCCGACGTGCAAAAAGAATCGGACGACGAGCTCGCCGCCATCATCAGCAAAGGCAGGAACAGAATGCCGCCCTTCGATGGCAAACTTTCCCCAAATCAAATCCGCGATCTTATAAAACACATCCGCTCGCTGAAACAATAGAGATGTGGGCTTCACGAGCTGATGAACACCTCTGTAGAGACGGGGCTTGGCCCGTCTCCTTCCGCCGCAAAAAGAAAAGCCGCAGCAACCCTGCGGCTGTCCTACCGTTTCAATCTCGTACCGGCGCTCTCCGGATTACTGCGTGGGATGCTTGTCCTTGTAGATGCTCTTGCTGATCCGGTCCTGCTGACGATTGATCCCTTTCTCCTCCGCCTTGGTCAGATGGCCGTCGTGCTTCGCCATATCTTTCTGTTCACGATTCTGCACACTGCTCTCGCGCTTCTCCAGGTTGGCCGCCTGCTGCGAGTTCAATTTGCCGCTCTTGATGCCGTTGCCAATGCGCTGCTGCTGGTTTTCCTCGCGGTTGTTCACTTGATTAACGCGCGGATGGCCAGGATCGACAACGCCCGGGCCCGCTCCCGAAGTAGTAGTTGTGGTTTGAGCAGAGGCGGAACCAATGAGCATAAGTCCCCCCACTGCCAGGATCAACAGCGAGTTCGTGAATTTATTGTTCATGTGGATAGAAACCCCCACTCGAAAGATTAGTTGCGTAGGGGTTGAATGACGAGGTTACCCAAGTGATAGCCCGCAAGTTACCATGTTAGTGTGGGGCGGGCGCCCCCGCCCGCCGCCTTTGATCTTCGCCGCACTGCCACTAGTCGAAGTCAATCTTCTCGAATCCCAATCCTTGCAACAGACTGCTGATCGTCGAACTCGCATTCTGCTGGGCCGTTCGCAAAATGCCATCGGACAAGGCGGCCTCTTGCAGCTGACGTTCCGCCTCCTGCCGCACTTGCGTTTCCAGATTCGGGTCGGTCGGTACCAGCAACCCAGTTTGCCTGGAATACACCCGGGTCTTCGCGCTGTCCAGCCGGGTGCTGAACACCTGCGCCGCCGGAAGACGCAAGTGAATCTGCTTCCCATCCACTCTGACGTCGGCCAGCTTTAGATTCGAAAAATCAATCCCGGCGACAACTTCGCCGTGCACCATCATCAACAGGCGATCTCCCGTCAGAAAATCCGGTAAGAGGGGATTTTCTTTCGCGCCGGTCACTATCTTGTCCATGGTGTAAACCACGGTCTCCAGCCGTTGCAGCCGCTGAATGCGATCGACCACTGTGGGCTGGCTTACATCGATGCTGAGGGTTCTGCCTGTCACCGCCGACAACAAATGGCTCAACAGAGCCCGCCCGGAATTTCGCGAAAGCACCAGCCATCCCATCGAGCCGACAAACACTACCCCGAAGAGCAGCCCGATAATGAGCGCGAACACAACCGTCGCAGAGGATCGCGCAGGTTTAGGAGCAGACTCAGGAGAGTGAAGGCCTGCATCAGGATCGTGAGGCATCTCGCAAGATTATCACCAGTCGGATTGTCGAAGCAGGGCGAACCCGTCAGCCATCGCCCCCAGAATGATGCACCAACCAGAAAAGGCCACGCTGATTTCGCAACGTGGCCCTGGTTTTAGGCAGCAACGTTTTAGCCAGCAACGTTTTAGCTAGCAAAGTTTCAGGCGAGAACGTTTCAGGCGGCAACCGCTGATTCTCGCCGCCACCATTATTGTCCTGGTGCTCGGCCCTACGCTGCCGCCACTTTTTCTTCCGCCGCGACGGTATAGACCACAACCGCTTTCCTCCCGCCTTTCGCGGCCGTGGCGTGGATTGTATTCAAGTTGACGCCTTTGGCGGCGAGCTTGTCCAAACACTCCGCCAGCGCGCCGGGCTTGTTGGGTAACTCGTACTCCTCGGCGATGGTTTCTTTGTAAGTGAGCCCGGCTTCGTCGAGCGCTTTCTTGGCTCGCCGTGCATCCTCGACGACGAGTTCCACCGTGCCCGTCGTCCCTTGCGTTGTTCCGAGGAGAGCGAGAATATTCACCTTGGCGCTCCCCATGGTGCGTGCGATCTCAGCAACTGTCCCCGGTCGATTCTCAATCGAAATTGTGAACTGCTTCGTCTTGGCCATGTTGAATCCTCCTAATGGCTTGCTGGGTGGGGATTATACGCCCAGGAGGGGAGGACGAACACTCTCGTCCGCCGCCTTTGATGTCGATCTCAGCTGCCTTTCCGAGTAGAGTCGATCCGCCGGCTCCGGCATCCAATCTGAAGATTGGAGGTTTGTATGTACGCAGTTCTTGGAGCAAGTGGACACACCGGACATATTGTGGCGAAGAACCTTCTTGCCCGCAGGCAGAAGGTCCGCGTCGTCGGCAGAAACGCGGCTCGGCTGCAGCCTTTGGCAGCCGAAGGCGCAGAAATCTTTATCGCAGATATCACCAACGAGCCGGGCCTGACCAAGGCGCTTCAGGGCGCCGAGGCCGCCTACGTCATGATCCCACCCGACCCTACCGGCAACGATTTCCGTGCCTTTCAGGAGCGCGCCAGTGACGCAATCGCTACCGCCGTTCGGCATGCCCGAGTCAGGTACGTGGTATCGCTCAGCAGCATTGGAGCCGACAAGGCAAGTGGCACCGGACCGGTTGTCGGTCTTTACAACCTGGAGCAAAAACTCAACCTGATCGATGGCGTGAACGTTCTCTACCTGCGCGCTGGATACTTCATGGAAAACACGCTACCGCAAGTCGGCGCCATTCGAATGACAGGCAGCACGGCTGGGCCGCTCCGTCCGGATCTGAAAGTTGCCATGATTGCCACGCGGGACATTGGAGCGGTGGCAGCCGACGCGCTTCTGCAACTCACATTCCGCGGCAAGCAGACGCAGGAACTCCTGGGGCAGCGCGATCTCGACTATACCGAGGTTGCGGCCATCATCGGCAACGGCATCGGGAAGCCCGGATTGGGCTACATTCAGTTGCCCGATGATCAGACGAAGGCCGCCATGGTGCAGATGGGGATGTCCGAGAATTTTGTGGGACTAATCCTCGAAATGGCCGGGGCTCTGAACACAGGATACATGCGGGCCCTCGAACCCAGATCTTCCCGCAACAGCACTCCAACAACGTACGAAACCTTTGTGGCCGAAGAATTCGTGCCGGCATACCAGCAGCAGGCCGCAGCGTAGTGTAGGCTGGGGGCTTTGCACCAGCAAACGGAAAAGGCCACGCTGATTTCTGAACGTGGCCTTTATTTACGCCGGCAACGACCTACTCTCCCACACTCGTGTGGGGCGGACACTCTTGTCCGCCGCCTTTGACCTTGGTGTTGTTCTTGGCTTTGGTGTTCTGCGGGTTGACACCCTGCGGGCTCGATTGCGGGCAGATGCGTCGATTGGGTGATGAGAAAAACAAAGCCAACGGCAGCGGACAGGAGTGTCCGCTCCACACCCAAGCGGAAAAGGCCACGCTGATTTCTCAACGTGGCCTTTATTTATGCCGGCAACGACCTACTCTCCCACACTCGTGTGGGGCGGACACTCTTGTCCGCCGCCTTTGACCTTGGTGTTGTTCTTGGCTTTGGTGTTCTGCGGGTTGACACCCTGCGGGCTC
>CAVZDG010000008.1:0-509743 GCA_963773965.1 uncultured Acidobacteriaceae bacterium | reverse complement strand
ATAACTACGATGAGATTCCACACAAGGAACGGAGGGCTCCCGTTGCACGGTAGCCAACCGACCACCAGCCCAGCGACGACGATGGAACACGAAGCTAATAATCCGGCGCTGCTCCACCACTTCGCTGACGCTCAGCAACAGAAGAACGCTGCCTCGCTTGGCATGTGGTTGTTCCTGGTGACTGAAATCATGTTCTTCGGCGGCATGTTCTGCGCCTACCTGGTGTACCGTCTCGCCCACTTCAACGCCTTCGCGGCCGGAAGCCAGCAGCTCAGCATCGCGCTCGGAGCCACTAACACCGCCGTCCTGATCGTCAGTTCGCTTACGGTTGTATTGGCGGTAAAGGCGGCGGAAGCAGGCAAGCGCAAACTGCTGGTCGGCTACCTCGTCGTTACCGTGCTGCTCGGCATGACCTTCCTCGTGGTCAAAGGATTCGAGTACCGCGAAAAATTCGAGAAGCACCACGTGCCCGGTCCCACGTTCAAGTTCACGGACACTTTCGACGACAACGGCAAGAAGATCCCGGTCAACCCGAAGGAAGCCGAGCTCTTTTTCTCGCTCTATTTCGCCATGACCGGCATGCACGCCCTGCACATGATCATTGGCTGCGGCCTTTTTAGCGTGCTGGCTGTGCTCGCATGGAGAGGACATTACTCGCCCGGCTACTTCACGCCCATAGAAAACGCGGGCTTGTACTGGCACCTGGTCGATATCATCTGGATTTATCTGTTCCCGTTGTTGTACCTGATCAGCCGCCACTCGTGACGAAATTGAGAACTGACAGCTGAGAACTGAGAACTTCTATATGTCGGAAAACGCAGAACACGGCAGTCACTCGCAAGGATTTTACATAGCCATTGGCGTCGGCCTGCTTGTTGGGACGGCGACCACGGTCGGCGCGGCCTTCGTGAACCTCGGCCCTTTCAACCCTATCGTCGCGCTCCTCATCGCCACCATCAAAGCCACACTCGTCGTGCTTTTCTTCATGCACGTCAAAGGCGCGAGCGAAAAGCTGACTGGGGCCGTAGTTGTCTCCGGCTTCTTCTTTCTCGCGATTCTGCTATCGCTATCCCTGGCGGACTACCTGACCCGATCCTGGCGGTAATTGTGTCTTGTGTGGCGCGGGCGCCCTCGCCCGCGAAAAGCCGCGAGTTCTACAACAGCCTGGTACAAGGCCGTTAGAGGTTCCCTCCCACCTGGGCTCCCTGACCAAGAGCAGCGATGCTCCGATTGCGAGCGGAGCTTCGCGGGCGAGGGCGCCCGCGCCACACAACCTTCGCGCGCTAATTACTTTCAGCCCTTGCGCTCAACGCCCGTATCCTCGAAGATGTTCTGTACCCTATGCCGCAAGACATCGCCCCACCGCCGGCCCATTCCGCGCAACTCGATGCGGGCGCGCTCGAAGCCGCGCTCCGCCGCCACCTTCGCGGAGAGGTCCGCTTCGACTCGGGCAGCCGCGCCCTCTACGCCACCGACGGCTCCAATTATCGCCAGGTTCCCATCGGCGTCGTAGTTCCGCGCGACAAGGAAGACGTTCTCGCCACCGTTGCCCTCTGCCGCGACCACCGCGCTCCGCTGCTGGCGCGCGGCGGAGGCACATCGCTTGCCGGACAATGTTGCAACGCTGCCGTCATCCTCGACTTCTCGAAGTACATGGCGACAATTCTCGAAATCGATCCCGAGCGTCGCATCGCGCGCGTCGAGCCCGGAGTTGTCCTCGATACTCTGCGCGCTGCTGCCGAGAAGCACCACCTTACCTTCGCGCCCGATCCCGCGACCCACGACCGCTGCACGCTCGGCGGCATGATCGGAAACAACTCCTGCGGCGTGCACTCGATCATGGCCGGCAAGACGGACGACAACATCGAATCACTTGAGATCGTGACCTATGGCGGCCAGCGCATGCAGGTTGGCGCGACCAGCGCCGACGACTTCGACCGCTTCATTCGCGAAGGCGGCCGCTGCGCCGAAATCTACGCCGGCCTCAAGTCCCTCGCCGACCGCTACGGCGAGCAGGTGCGCCGCCAGTTTCCCAACATTCCGCGCCGCGTTTCCGGATACAACCTCAACCACCTGCTCCCCGAAAGCGGCTTTCAGGTGGCGCGCGCGCTCGTCGGCTCCGAAGGAACTTGCGTCACGATTCTCGGAGCGACTTGCCGCCTCGTCGAAAGTCCGCCGGCGCGCGTGCTGCTCGTCATCGGATGGCCCGATGTTTACATTTGTGCCGACCACGTCCCGCAGATCATGGAGCACCGCCCCATCGGCCTCGAAGGCTTTGACGACATCATGGTCGAAGCGAGCCGCCACAAGGGCGTGAACCTCGATGCCCTCGCGCTGCTGCCCGAAGGCGGTGGCTGGTTGATGGTCGAATTTGGAGCTGAAACCGCCGCCGAAGCCGAATCGCAGGCGCGCAATCTGATGAAGGCGCTCGACCGCTCCGCGACTCCGCCCAACTTGCGTTTGTTCACTGACCCTCGCCAGGCGCGGCGCATCTGGGACGTCCGCGAGTCCAGCCTGGGAGTGACTGCGCACGTCCCCGGCGAACCGATTCGTTGGGAAGGCTTCGAAGATTCCGCGGTCGCGCCCGACAAACTCGGCGCCTACCTCCGCGACCTGCGCGGGCTGATGCAAGCCTTCCACTACGACGGCTCGTTCTACGGACACTTCGGCCACGCCTGCGTTCACACCCGCATGGACTACGATCTCGAATCCGCCGAAGGCGTCCGCAAGTTCCGCCAGTTCATGGAAGAGGCCGCCGACCTTGTCGTCCGCTATGGGGGCTCGCTCTCCGGCGAACACGGAGATGGGCAGTCCCGCGGCGAGCTTCTTCCCAAAATGTTTGGCCCCGAACTCATGCAGGCATTCCGCGAGTTCAAATCGCTCTGGGATCCCGATTGGAAGATGAACCCGGGCAAGCTCATCGAGCCCTATCGCCTCGACGAAAATCTCCGCCTCGGCGCAGGCTATGATCCCTGGCAGCCGGAGACGCATTTCAAATTTCCCGACGACCACGGCAGCCTGGCGGCCGCCACCCTGCGCTGCGTCGGAGTCGGCAAGTGCCGCCGCGACGAAGGCGGAGTCATGTGTCCCAGCTTCCGCGTCACGCGCGATGAAGAGCACTCCACCCGCGGCCGCGCTCACCTGCTCTGGGAGATGACCAAGGGCGACGTGATCACAGACGGTTGGCAGAGTGAAGCCGTGAAAGAATCGCTTGATCTCTGCCTTGCCTGCAAAGGATGCAAAAGCGATTGCCCCGTCGGTGTCGATGTCGCGACCTACAAAGCGGAATTCCTGTCGCACTACTACGAAACCAATCGCCGTCCGCTGAATGCGCTGGCCTTCTCGAATATTGACCTGTGGCTCAGAGCCGCCTCGCACGTGCCGGGGCTGGTGAATCTCACAACCCAACTCCCGGGTCTGCGCGACCTCGCCAAGCTAGCCGCCAGGATCCCCGCCCAGCGCCGTATTCCGGCGTTAGCGCCGCAAACCTTCAAACAATGGTGGGAAGCAAGACGTAGCGCCGGCGTCTCGCCGGCTGTCGAGCGGGCGTCTCGCCCACGCACGAGGGAACCTCAACGAGATGCAAGCCGGCGAGACGCCGGCGCTACGGTCCTACTCTGGGCCGACACCTTCAACAATCACTTCCTCCCCGCAACCGCCAAGGCTGCGGCCGAAGTGCTCGAAGCCGCCGGGTTCGATGTCCTCGTCCCGCGCGCCCACCTCTGTTGCGGCCGCCCGCTCTACGACATCGGCATGCTTGACCGCGCCAAGAGCCTGCTCCTCCAGATCATGGACGAACTGCTTCCGGAAATCGAAGCCGCAACGCCCATCGTCGTCCTCGAACCCAGCTGCGCTGCTGTCTTTCGCGACGAACTCACGAACCTTTTCCCGAAAGACGAACGCGCGCAAGCCCTCTCGAAGCAAGTCTTCCTGCTCAGTGAATTTCTCGAGCAGCGCGCAAAGAATTTTCCGCTTCCCAAACTGCGGCGCCGAGCGCTTATCCACGGGCATTGCCATCACAAGGCCATCATGAAGATGACCGCCGAAGAGTCGATCCTCGATCGCATGGGGATCAACTTCACCGCTCCCGCCCCCGGGTGCTGCGGCATGGCGGGAGCGTTCGGCTTCGAAAAAGAAAATTATGACATCTCGAAGGCCATCGGCGAGCTCGAACTGCTGCCTGCCGTCCGCCAGGCTCCGACCGACTGGCTCATCGTCGCCGACGGTTTTAGTTGCCGCGAGCAGATCGCCCAGGAAACTGATCGCCACGCCCTCCACCTGGCCGAAGTTCTCCAGATGGCCATCCGCGAGGCCACCGAGACCCCGGAAGGCTTTCCGATGTTCGACCCCGCGCCGCAACACTATCCGGAAGACGCCTGGGTGCGGCCGCACCGGGCTGCCATCGAGAAATCAATGAAGCGGACCGGGCTGGCGGTGGTTGGGATCGCAGCGGGCGCGGCGCTGCTGCTGGCGCTGGCTAGAAAGCGCTGAGTTCGGGTGGCGCTGGCAGCGCGGCCGAGCTGCGCTCGGCTTGGACGGGCGAGGGCGCCCGTCCCCACACAAGCTGCCGAGCTGCGCTCGGCCATTCTTGCCGTGCTTAACATATTGATACATAGACAGTTACTAACCCACTGCCCAACCCGCCCGCTTTCTGGGACAATAGATACAGCCAGCAGGCCTTCGTATGGAAACCGCAAACCCAACCGCCGTAGTCTCAGCCCCAGCCGTGACGCCAACTCCGTCCGGAGTCGGTGTCGTTGCCCAGGGCAAGGCGCTGCAAGGGTCGGTTCTGGTGCTCATCCAGTTCGACGTTTGCGAAGAGATCAAACTCGACGCCCTGCGCGACATCTTTGGAGCTCGCCGCCAGGAGGCCAGCTTCAAGCACCCTGCCCCTGGATACGTCCGCTTCCAGCGACCTCCGGTCGTTGAGCCGGTCGAACCGCTGATCCTCGAAAGCGGCGAACGGCTTGACGTGCAGATCAAGTACTACGACTACGGGGTGCTGAGCGTCGTCTTCGAGCTGCCGTTTTCGGGCGACTGGGACACGCTCGTCCGCCTGGCCAGCCGCTGGGTTTGGGACACCGATTTCACCAGCTTCGCCCAGAAAATCGTCAAACAGAAGATCGAGCGCGCCCGCCCCGCGCTGGTTAAGCTTTACGACAGCTGGCTGCATGAAGACTATTTCGTCTTCCACGTGCGCGACCTCGCCGGCAATCCTTCGGCGGCCGAACTGCTCTCGACCGAGGGTGGACGCATCGCCCAGATCGTGCGCGGCGAAAACGTTCCGCTCTCCGACGGCGAGCAGCAGGAAATCATGCAGTCGAAAATTTCGTACTATCCGAACGACCTGGCGGTGATCAGCTGGAACGCGGCGTTTCTCTACGACTCCGCGAGCGGCGCGGAAACCGTCATCCAATTGCTCGAATACGCCAACTCGCAGCTCCTCGAATTCCGCCACTACGACGAACTGCTGACCCGCGAACTGCAGAGCGTTTACGATTTCATGGATCGCGGCTCGACCGGCATCCTCGCCCGCTGGCGCACCGCGAAGCGTGCCACCCGCCTGCACACCGTCCTACTCGATGTGGACGAACTGACCGAGCGCGCCGACAACGCGATCAAGTTCCTGAGCGACATGTTCTCGGCGCGCCTCTACAAGGTCGCCGCGTCCAAGATCGGCGTGAGCGATTACAAGAACCTGGTCAACCAGAAAGTCCACACCGCGGAAGAGCTCTACCGCTTCATGGTGGACCAGTTCCACCAGAGCCGGGCGTTTGTGCTGGAGTTGATGGTGGTGATTATTTTGATCATTGACCTGATCTGGCTGTTTAAGGGGAGTATGCCGATCTAGAAGCAGGTCTTAGGTCTTAGGTGTCAGGTCTCAGGCAAAATCGAACCCCGTTCGAGACGGACTTCCTCCTTGTAGCAACGGATGCGGGCGGCAAGCGCGGGTCGGAGTTCAGGATCGAGAGTGCGGGGCATGGCGGATAAGGATAACAAACTACGTGGCGCGCTCTGAAGACTACTTCAACTCAATTTCCACAATCTGCCCCACGGTCGTCCCTTCGTTGGCCAGCGAGTGCGTGACTTTGGCATCGACCCAATGAACGTCCCCCGCCTTCACTTCGTGCGTGAGCGACTTCCCTTCGGGGTCCGTCATCTTCAGCACCAGCGGTGTCGCCGAAATAATCAGGTAGGGACGCTCGTGTGCATGCATTGCAGACCTGGCTCCCGGCGCCAGTGTCCACTTGTAAACCCGCGCGCTTGGATTCTCCGCCTCCACCGTCGCGACGGCTGGACCCACGTTTGTCGGCCGGTGAAGCAGTTCCACATCCAACGCTTCAAAGTCGACGGCGCCGCCGTTATGCACGCGGTGGGTGTAAGGCCCATTCGACACCGACGCTGCGACGTCTCCAGGTTTCGTTGACTCGGGCGCGCTTTCTGGTTCGCCAAGCTTTTGCCGTGTGATAGTGGTGTTGGACAGATCAATCGCCACCCGGTCATGCAAGTGCGTGTGAAACAGCGTGCTTTCGCCCGGCAGAAGCTTCACCCGCAGCACCATGATGGATTCGTTTTTCAGCAGAAGATGATGATGCGGTTCCTCTTTAGAGGGACGGGTAATTGCGCTGCAACAATGTTGGACAACGCGAGCGCGAAGGCTCCGCACAAATAGATTTTCACTGAATTCTCCTACCGGACAGCCACGCCGCTGCGCTTCCGCAGCTTCACTACCTGGTCCAGCACGCGGTGCGCGACTTCCCATTTCGACGTCTCGGGAACCTCGACCACCTCGCTCGGAGAGATGATCGTCACCGCGTTACGGTCGGAATCAAAACCAATGCCTCCGCGCGAAACATCGTTGACCACGATGGCATCGAGCGACTTCGATGCCAGCTTCTTACGCGCGTTTTCCAGCACGTTCTCCGTCTCAGCGGCAAACCCCACGACGACCTGCGACGTTTTCCGGCGCGCCACTTCCGCCAGAATATCCGCGGTCGGTTCCAGTTCCAGGGTCATCGCGCCCTTGCGCTTGATCTTCTGCCCCACCGTCGCTTTCGGCCGGAAGTCCGCCACCGCCGCCGTCTTGATCACCACCGTACTCTCGGGCAGCAATTTCAAAACCGCCGCCAGCATCTCTGCCGCGGTCTCCACCGGCGTCAGTTCCGCAGCGCCCGGGGCGGCAATCGCAATCGGCCCGCTCACCAGCAGCACGCGCGCCCCGCGGCGCAGCGCCGCTTCGGCAATGGCATAACCCATGCGCCCGCTCGACCGGTTGGTCAAATACCGCACCGGATCGATCTTCTCCCGCGTCGGCCCCGCCGTCACCAGAACTGTTTCGCCCGCCAGATCCTGCGAGGCGCCAAGCGCTTCCATGACCGCCGCTACAATGACTTCGTTTTCGGCCAAACGCCCGGCCCCGGTCATCCCACAGGCCAGATATCCCTTGCCGGGCTCGACGATGCGAACGCCGCGCTGGCGCAGAATTTCCAGATTTGCCTGCGTGGCCGCGTGCTTCCACATCTCGACGTTCATCGCCGGAGCCACTACCACCGGAGCGGTGGTCGCGAGATAAAGAGTGCTGAGAAAGTCGTTCGCAATCCCCTGCGCGAAGCGCGCCAGCACATCGGCCGTCGCCGGAGCCACCAGCAGCGCATCAATCGCCTGCGCCATCGCAATGTGCTCGATCGCCGACTCGACATTCGCCTGTCCGTCTCCAGCGCCGGACCCGAACATACCGGTGATCACTTTTTCACCGGAGAGAGCTGCAAAGGTCAGTGGACGAACGAACTCCTGCGCCGCAGCCGTCATGACGACCTGCACACGAATGCCGCGGTCTTGGAGGAGGCGCACGATTTCCGCCGCCTTATAAGCTGCAATTCCACCGGACACGCCCAGCGCAATTTTCATAGGAGGAAGGTGGCGGCCACGGCTTCAAGATCCAGCCCCGCCTACAGAGTTGATGCTGCCACACGACGCGAGATTCACATCCTGCGCTGGTGGCGTCTGGCCACAGGGGCTAAAGCCCGCATTCCGCGAGGCTCTTGGCGGCACGGCTGAAGCCGTGCCCTTCCCAAAAACTCAGAACCGATTGAGAACGGCTCTGGTTGTTGCCCCTACAAAACCATGTCTACGCGTCTTCCGGGAACACCTTGCTCAAAGTCTCGTTCGCGGCAACTACCGGCAATTTCGGAATCTCCGGAATCAGCCATTTCACCTTGCCGGCCTTGATTTCATCCTGTGCGATGCGGCAGGGTTTGCGCGATCCGGTATCGATCACCGGCGGTGCGCCGCCTTGCAGTTGCCGTGCCCGCCGCGCCGCTACCAGAATGTAGCGGTAGTTGCTGTCGAACCCCTCCATCAGCTTCATACATTCTCCCCCAAAACTTCATGTGCCCTTTACTACTTGCGGGTGAAACGAAGCCAGAATCGGCTGCACCCGCTCGCGCGCCTGTTCCAGCCGGCAAGCTTGTGCGGTCGCCACTCGCTGCACTTCTTCACCGGAAGGTTTCGCCCCGCTTCGCAACAACCGCTCCGCCAACACTATGTCCTTTAGTTCGTCCGCCGATTGCTCAAGCAGGTTGTTTACTAATATATAGTCGTATTTCGCGTAATTCTCAATCTCTCGACGGGCCGTGTCCAACCGGCGACGGATTACCGCCTCCGAATCCAGCCCCCGGTTCCGCAGTCGCCATTCCAGCTTTACCCGATCCGGCGGAAGAATGAAAATGCTCACCGCGTTCGGGATGGTCTGTTTAATCTGACTCGCTCCCTGCACATCGATATCCAACAGCAGGTCGTTGCCGCGCGCTTCGGCCTCGCGCAGAAACCGCCGCGCTGTGCCGTAATAGTTGCCGTCGTAGATCGCGTGCTCCAGAAACTCATCGGCTGCGATCATGGCTTCAAATTCTTTCCTGGCGACGAAAAAATATTCCTTGCCGTTCTGTTCGCTTCCACGCGGCGGGCGCGTGGTGTACGAGATCGAGAAGTCCAGATGACGAACCATCTTGAACAGTTCGTTCACCAGCGTGGATTTGCCCGAACCCGAGGGCGCGGAAACAATGTAAACGATGCTCATTCCAGGTTCTGCACCTGCTCCCGCGATTTCTCGATCTCCGACTTCATCAGCAGTCCCATCTCGGTAATCTTCAAGGCCTCGCCCGCCAGGCCGGAGGTCTTCGAAAGCAGCGTGTTGGCCTCGCGGTTCATTTCTTGCAGCAGGAAATCCAGCTTCTTGCCCACCTCGCCACCCTGGTCGAGCAACCCTATAAAATGCTTTACGTGCGCATTCAGCCGGACCAGTTCCTCCTGGATGTCGCTGCGATCGACCAGCACCGCCACTTCCTGCAGAATCCGTTCTTTGTCCACCTGCGCGCCGAGCACCTCCAGCAGACGCGCCTGCAAGCGTTCCGAGTAGCTGCGCAGAATGGTGCCGCGATGGGCTTCCACCCCCGCCGCCGCTTTTTCCAGATTCGCCATGCGGGCGCGCAACTCCGTGACGATGCTCCGGCCTTCTTCTTCACGCATCTCATTCAGTCTGGAAAGCGCTTCTTCTACTTGCGCCATCACCGCGGTCTCCACTTCGTCTCCCGATCTCTCGGCTCCCGGATCCATTGCGCCCGGCATCCTTAGAACCACGTTCAGATCGGGCTGACCCTCGACTCCAAATTCATCGGCCGCCGCGCGGAAGGCCTCGACGTAGCCCTCAACCAGTTGGCGGTTGAGCGCGACGCCGTTCGCCCCCGAGCGATCCAGGTTCAGGATCACTTCCACGTGGCCGCGAGCCAGTTTCTCTTTCAGAATTCGGCGCAGCTTCATCTCCAGCGCGTCGGTATCGGACGGCAGGCGAAAGTGAAGATCCAGAAAACGATGATTCACCGATTTCAGCGATAGCGCAAACGCCAACTGAGCGCTGACCTGCCCTTTGACCTGCGCGAATCCCGTCATGGAGCGAAGTGGCATAAAGTTCGTCTCGAATCACCTAGGGACAGCCGCCCCCGGCTGTCCAGCCGCGCGCAGCGCGACCCACATTCCGATAGATCGCAACCTCTGCGGAGCTTCGCCCCGCCGGACAGCCGAGGGCGGCTGTCCCTACGAGGGCACTGCCTTAGGCGCATCCGCTTCGGCAAACTGCAATTCGTAAAGCCGCCGGTACGTGCCCAACTTCCGCATCAGCTCTTCATGCGCGCCAATGTCGCCGATCGTGCCGTTTTCGAGTACGACGATGCGATCCGCGCGGCGCACGGTCGAGAGCCGGTGCGCAATCACAAACACAGTACGCCCACTCATCAGATTTTGCAGCGCCGATTGCACCAGCGACTCGGATTCGCTGTCCAGCGCCGAGGTCGCCTCGTCCAGAATCAGAATCGGCGCATCCTTCAGAATCGCCCGCGCAATCGCGATCCGCTGCCGCTCCCCGCCCGAAAGCCGCACCCCGCGCTCCCCGATCATGGTGTTGTAGCCTTCCGGAAGGCCGCGAATGAATTCATACGCTCGCGCCGCCCGCGCCGCTTCTTCCACCTTCTTCTGCGATACATGCGGCTGGCCGTAGGCGATATTGTTCCTCACCGTGTCGTTGAACAACACCGTCTCCTGGGTGACAATCCCGATCTGCGAGCGCAGAGATTCCAGCGTCACGTCCCGCACATCAGTGTCGTCGATCAGAATGCGCCCGCCGCTGACGTCAAAGAAGCGCGGGATCAGGTGCACCAGCGTGCTCTTGCCCGCTCCGCTCGATCCCACCACCGCCAGCACCTCGCCCGCCTTCACTTCCAGATTGATTCCGCGCAGCACAGGCGGCGAATCGTCGGCGTTTTCATTGGAATAGGAGAAAGACACGTCCGCAAACTGGATTGCTCGCGCAAACTTCCCCATGCGCTTCGCTCCCGGCTTCTCCCGCACTTCGTCTTCGATATCCATGAAACGGAAAATTTCCGACGAGGCGCCCACCGCCTGCTGGAAATTGTTGTTGAACTGCGCGAACTTGCGCACCGGGTCGTAGAGCTTGAATACCGCCACGATGAAGGCCAGAAATGTTCCCGCCGTAAAAACGTGCTTGTTGATCGCGTCCCGGCCCATGAGCAGCAGCAGCGCAATGGCAATCGAGCCCAGAATGTCCATCAGCGGAGAGCTGATGGCGAAGGCCGCCACCAGCCGAAGATTGGCCCGGAACAGCCGGCGCGCGGCGGCGCGAAAACGCTCCACCTCCCAGTTCTCCATGCCAAACGCCTTGACGATTCGGTTCCCGGTAATGGTTTCGTGCAGAATGTTCTGGATCTCGGCCAGCTTGTCCTGCCCGCCCCGCGTCTTGCCCCGCACTTGCCGCCCGATTTTTCTCGATGAGTACAAAATCGCGGGAACGAACAGCAGCAACACCCACGCCAGCTTGCCTCCCAACTGAACCACCACCGCCGCAATAAACACAAATGTAAAAAACTGTTGCAGGAATTCCGCCAGCACGCTCGACATCGCGAATTGCACCTTCTCGATATCGTTGACGATCGTCGAGAGCAACGTGCCCGTGGTGTGCTTCGTGAAAAACGCCGCCGAACTGCGCAGGATGGCGTTATACAAATCGTCCCGCAGGTCCGTGATCATGCCAAAGCCGGCGTAGTTTACGAGGTAAGTGCCGGCGTAGTCGAAGATCCCTTTCAATACCGTGGCTGCCACCAGCGCGAAGGCAACCATCGTCCATGGATTGTGAAAGTGGGACGGAACCAGTTGTTGAAGGTTCAGAAAGCGCTCGCTGCCCGGCAGCTTGAATAGCTGTATGGTTTTTTCCTGGGAAGCGGGATTCAAGACGCGATCAAAAATGGGGCCGATAAGCAGAACCCGGCCTGCATCCAGCAGCCCCACCAGCGCCATCAGGGTCACCGAAGCCAGAAGCGGCCACCAGTACGGCAGAACGTAGCGCAACAGGCGGGCGATGGGACGGGGCGGACGGGGCTTTGCCGGTGTTCCTTCACGGTTCGCGCTCGCCACTGTGGAGGTTGCCATGCTTGTAAGGCTCAATTCTACATGTGATTTCCCTGCAGAGATTGTGTGGAAGCGGGGCTACGCCCCGTTAGGACGGGGCGGAGCCCCGTCACCACACAGCTTCAGCCGGAACCTACCTGGGACTGTCCCGATGCACGACCTTCACTTTGAATCCCGCTTTCCGCAGCCGCTTGCTGACATCTTCGGCGATCATCACCGAGCGGTGCTGCCCGCCCGTGCATCCGAAGCTGATGGTCAGGTAGCTCTTGCCCTCGCGAATGTAGTGCGGCAGCAGGTAAACCAGCAGTTCGGAGATGCGGTTGATGAACTCCTGCGTCTGCGGAAACGATCGGATATATTTGGCGACACCAGGGTCGCGGCCCGTCAGCGCGCGAAACTCGGGCACGAAATGAGGATTGGGCAGAAAGCGCACATCGAACACCAGGTCGGCATCTTCCGGCAGGCCGTGTTTGTATCCGAAACTCACGCAGGAAACCAGAATCGTCTGCTGGCTCCCGGCGTGCTGCTTGAAGCGGTCGGTCAAGTGCGCTCGCAGTTCATGAACATTAAACTTAGAGGTGTCAATGACCAGGTCGGCAATGGCGCGAATCGCCCGCAGATGGCGCCGTTCGGCCCCGAGCGAGGCCCGCACCGTCGTGCCCGTCCCCAGCGGATGCGGCCGCCGCGTCTCGCTGAAGCGCCGCAGCAACGCGGCATCGCTCGCTTCCAGATAAATCACCCGTGTCGGGATTGTCCGCTTCACCGACTTCAGCATCGCCGGCAGCTTCTCCAGTTGCGAACCCTCGCGCACGTCCACCACCAGCGCCGTGCGCGGAATCTCTCCCGACTGCAGCGCCAGTTCGGCAAAACGCGGAATCAACTCCACTGGCAGATTGTCCACGCAATAGTAGCCAAGATCTTCGAAGGCCTTCAGCGCCGAAGCCTTCCCCGACCCGCTCATGCCGGTAATGATGACCAACTCCGCGGCGGTGTGCGGCTCGCCCTTACGCCCGCGGGCCTTTCCCGCCGCGGGCTTTCCCGGCGCATGCCTGACCTTCTTGAGTTTGCCGCGCGGTGGCATCCACGAAATCTTAGCATTTCGGAGGGAGTGGAGCCGGGAGGGGAACCAACTGGATACGACCTGACCCGCGGGAGGCTGTCGCTTTACGCGGAAGTGCCGCAACGCCAATTGGTGAATGGTGGGCGCTGTAGGATTTGAACCTACGACTTCCACCGTGTGAGGATGGCACTCTACCGCTGAGTTAAGCGCCCACTACCTGCGGTTTTGCAATTGTAACAAATCGTGCCTGCCCTTTCGGCATCCGCCCAGCCTCTTGACCGCCTGCGCCGCTCCCGATAGCCTCTTTTTATCGCCCTTTCATGGCCGCCTCCGACATTCCCGAGCCTCGATCCGTAACTGATTCACGGGAAAACACTTCCGCGCGCATTCCTAGCCACGAAAACACGCAACTTTCTCCCTTGGACGGGGTTTCTACCAGTGTGAGCAGCGTGGCCATTGATCGCGGAATACTGGATCGCGGGCTGCTGAACTGTGCGGGAACGCCGCCGTCTGCGCCCGCTACCATGGCAAATTCCGTCGTCAGCACAAACGAGGCCGTTTCCGACGTCGATGTGATGCTGCGGGTGAAGACGGGCGATGAGTCCGCCTTCGCTTACCTGGTGCAGAAATATCGCCGGCCGATGGTGGGCTTCATGTACCGCCTGTGCCACAACCCATCGACCGCGGAGGAACTGGCGCAGGAAGTGTTTCTGCGCGTGTACCGCTCGCGCACCCGTTACGAGCCGAGCGCCAAGTTTACGACCTGGCTGTATCGCATCGCGACCAATCTGGCGGTCAACCACGCGCGCGATACGCGGCACGAGCGTCCGGGAAATACCGTGCGCCTCGATGAGCCGGACCAGGAAACTGGCAATACGCCCGACCTGGCCGACGAGACGCTCAGCGCCGAAGAGCAGATATTGAAGCGGGAGCGGGTAGCGGCCATCCGCAGCAAGGTAAACGCACTGCCCGAGCGCCAGCGCGTGGCCGTAATCATGCACAAGTATCAGCAGATGGATTACCGCGAGATTGCCGGCGTGCTGAAGCTGAGCGAATCCGCCACCAAGTCGTTGCTGTTCCGCGCCTACGAAACGTTGCGCGAGCAGCTGAAAGAGTTCGTTTCGGGGAAGTAGAGGGAAGAGTATGAATTGCCATGAAATTAGCGAACTGTTGCGGGAATTAGCCGCGGGCATGGACACTTCGATGCCGGAGGCCGAGCAACGCGAGGTCAAGCAACACATCGCATCCTGTGCCGCCTGTGCCGCGCATCTCGGCGAATTGCAGAAAACCATGGCGCTGCTCGATGAATGGCAAGCGCCCGAGCCCTCGCCGTATTTCGACACCCGCCTGCAGGCGCGGCTCCGCGAAGAAATGACCGAAGAAATGGCGCGCCCGCGCGTGGCGTGGTTCAGTTGGCTGCGGCGTCCGGCGTGGGCCATGGCGCTCGCGGCCGTGCTATTTGCTGGAGCGCTGGTGGCTGGCAACAAGTCGTATTTCTATCAGATCGAAGCCATCAAGACCGAAGCTCCTTCCCTCGGTCTACCGGTGCAGCCGGGAACCGCCGTCGGCGACTTGCAGGCGCTGGAGAGGAACGACGAGTTGTACGCCGATTTCGATGTGCTCGACGAATTGCAGGTGCAGGACGACGTAACCGCGAATCCGTAGGGATTCGCCAGACTAGCAGGAGACCAAACATGTTGGGACGGGCGACAATTGCGGGCTGTCTGGCAGCGATGCTGCTGACTTCGTCGTTCGCTCAAGTCCGCCATTTGCCGCCGCCACAGCAACCGCATCCGCACTCGCAACCTGCGGACGGGCAGTGGCACCGCTTTCAGAAAGAAGGTCGTGCCAGCCCCAGCCGTCCCAATCAATTCCATCCGCCGCCGAACCAGCCCGGTCACGCCGGCAACTGGCTCCGCCGCTATAAAGATCTTCCGCCGGCACAGCAGCGCCGCGCGCTCGAAAACGATTCGCAATTCCGGAAGCTTCCCCCGCATCAGCAAGCGCAGCTGCAAAACAGGTTGCAGCATTTTTCCAGCCTGCCTCCGCAGCAGCAGGAACGCGTGCTCAACCGCATGGAGACCTGGGAACACCTGACTCCGAATCAGAAGCAGCACGCGCGCCAACTCTTTCAGCAGTTCCGGCAGTTGCCGCCGGACCGGCGCCAGGCCGTCAACCAGGCGATCCGCGGCATGCGCGGCCTGACGCCCGAACAGCGCGACCGGCTGATCAACTCCGAGCAATACAAGAGCGCGTTCTCGCCGCAGGAGCGCAGCCTGCTCGCCGGAGCCTCCCGCCTTCCGCTCGCCCCCGGCGAAGGCCTGCACGCCGAGCCGCCCGAATAATAACGCCCGAAGAATTAAGAGGAATTCGAACTTGTGTGGAGGCGGGGCTTTGCCCCGCCGGACGGGGCAAAGCCCCGTCCCCACATGGACAGGATTGTCTGCAAGGCGCTGGAAATCAGAAACCAAGAGCTAAGAGCTGAAGGCTGAGAGCCGCTCAGCTACCGCCGAATCAGCGCCATCACCCATCCCGCTAGAAATACTCCACCAACGAACATGGCGAAGCAGTAGAGACCGTACTTCACCTGCTCCATCGTCGAATTGCGCTGCGTGATGCCGAAAACCACCGACGCGAAGAGCGCGAACACCACCGCAGCCGAGAAGTGCGACAAGTTGATGGTCACGATTTCTTCCCCAGCGCAATGTGGTGCGCGTCCGCCGCCGCGATGAAGTTCAAGAGGCCGGCAACGATCAAGAACGTCTTGCCATAATCGGCCGCGGCATTGGCCGCCATTACGTTGCCCCAGTCCATGATGCGCGCCAGAAAATAGAGCGCTCCTGAGCCCACGTCGCCCACGAAGCCGAGTATGTCGAGGATGTCTCCGCCGTTCGGCTTATAGATCCGCCCCTGCATGCCCAGCCCAATCAGGAACATCGCGGCCACCGACACCAGCAGCAGAATGCCGCGCCCATAGCGCTTCAGCAGGATGTGCCCGCCGCCCGGAATCAGCCAGCCCACCAGCGGCGCGACCACCGCCATGGTCGTGAGCGGGTACTCCGGCTCACGCACTGAAACTGCATTCTTTGATTTATCTGTCGTTTTAGCTGTCGTCGGCTTGGCCATTCAGATCGTCACAATCTCTCGTTGGATTTTACCTGTGACCTCGGCGCTTCCCGGCCGCACCAGCACATCCACTTCCAGGCGCACGCCGAACTCGGGCAGGTAGATCCCGGGCTCGATCGAGAACAGGGAATTGGGCAGAATGCGCCGCTCGTCGTGAATTTCCAAATCATCCATGTTCGCGCCATTCGCATGCACCTCGGTGGCAATCGAGTGGCCGGTGCGGTGGATGAAGTACTCTCCGTATTTCGCTTGCTTGATGTGGCCGCGCACCGCGTGATCCACTTCCCATCCCGCGATCGGCCGGTGGGCAGAGACGGCATCCTGCACGGTCTTCACGCCGAGATCGCGCGCCTCGCTCACAATTTTGAAAATCTCGCGCTGCCGGTCCGACGCAGCCTGGCCCACAATTCCCACCCACGTGATGTCGTAGTAAACCGCGCCCGGTGTATTCTTCTTCGCCCACACATCCAGCAGAACAAAATCCCCTTCGCGAATCGGCACCGGCCGGCTGGCGCTCGGCTCGTAGTGCGGGTTGCCGCTGTTGGCGTTCACGGCAACGATCGGCGGATCGTCGGTCACCATGTTCTCGCGCTGGAACGCTTCCATGAAGAACTGCTGAATTTCATGCTCGTGCGTGCCGCCGCCGCGCACGCGCCGTCCAATTTCCTTGAAGGCCGCGGCGGTGACCGCGTCAATCACATCGCGCGCCGCGAAGTGCGATTTGATCTGTTCGTCCGTCAGCGTCGCTTCAAAGTGCGCGATCAGGTCGGCCGCGCTGACAATGTTCTTGCCCAGCCCGCGAATCATATCCGCCGTTCCCGCGTCCACCATGGAAATGGTGAAGACAAAGTTGTTGGCCGAATACTGCATCGCCACATCGCGATACGGGCCCAGCATCTGCTTCAAGCCGTCGAACAGCTCCTGCCATCCGGCATACTGTTTCTTCACGCCCGGCAAGGTATCCAGGTGTCCCGACTCGATCTTGTGCACCAGCTTGACGGGCTCGCCTTTGGCGGGGATCAGGTAGTACCAGCGCCGCGTGACCATGAGCCCATCCGGCAGCCCGAGAACGCGGTAAGAGATCGGGTCGCGATGGTGATGATCGTAGAAAAGCCAGGCGTCAATCTTGCGCTCGCGCAGCGCGTGCTGGATGGCAGACAGGTCCATATCCAAACGGTTATTCTACACGACCGCTGGCCGTCGCTGGATTAAGCTCCTGTAGAGACGGGGCTTGCCCCGTCTTGCCGGCGCCGTCATGCGGCGCGCCGGGAGACGCGGCAAGCCGCGTCTCTACGAAAAATGTGGTAAAAAGTAATGTAATGCCAATGAACGCCTCTGGCAGTCTTAATCCGCGAAAATCCGGCCCACGAAAATCAGGTACACCGTGCTGAGGGCGCCGTGCTGAGGGCAGTGTTCATTGCGCTGTCGGAGAGCCGGTGGCTGCGCGGGGTCGCCGAACGCTCCCGCCTTGGCCAGCGCACCTCCGCCCGTTTCGTTGCCGGCACGGAGGTTGCGGACGCGATCCGCGCCGCCGCCGCCGTGAATCAATTCGGCGCAGGCGTTTCCATCGACAATCTGGGCGAGAACGTCACCAACGCCGGCGAAGCCCGCGCCAGCGCCCAGCTTTATCATCACTTGCTCGACGAAATCGCCGCCAACAAGCTGAACGCGAACGTCAGCGTAAAGCTCACCCACATGGGCTTGGACGTGAACGAGACGATGGCCTACGACATCGTCCGCGGGCTGGTCGCCAAGGCGGCCAGCATGTCGCCGAAAAATTTTATTCGCGTCGACATGGAAGGATCGGCGCACACACAGCGTACGCTCGACTTCGTTCACGAGCTCCACCGGGTTCCCGGTAACGAGGACAGCGTGGGGGCGGTGATCCAGTCGTATATGCGGCGCGCCGAGGCCGACATCGGGAAGCTGCTCTCCGAGCGCATCCGCATACGGCTCTGCAAAGGCGCATACAAAGAGCCCGAAGAGATCGCCTTCCAGAAGAAGTCCGAGGTTGACGCCAGCTACGTGAAGCTGATGAAGATTCTGATGAAGAGCGGCGTCTATCATGGGCTAGCGACCCATGACGAGGCCATTATTAAAGAGGCCAAGGCCTTTGCCACGCGCGAGAACATTCCGCGCAATGCTTTTGAATTCCAAATGTTACACGGCATCCGTCGCGACCTGCAGCAGGGCCTGGTGAAGGAGGGCTGGAGCGTGCGGGTCTACATCCCCTTCGGTACCGAGTGGTATCCCTATTTTATGCGGCGGCTGGCGGAACGCCCGGCCAATGTGCTGTTCATCGCGAAAAACCTTCTGCGGCCGTAAAACCCGTGGCGTCAATCGGATAGGTGTGGATCAGGCAGGCGGGCAAAGGCTCGCGCTTACAAAAATTTGACTTTTTCCTTCCCGGCGCGAAGGGGATTGGCGGGCGTTCTCGTTGTATGAAGTGGAAGCCAGCTTAGCTTGGATTCACAGCCTGCCCCCTCGGCGATGTGCTTGCGTCCAACTGGGCACAAAGGGTCCGTGGCTCGCGACGGTTTTGCATCGAGACTCCGGTTTCCACTTCAAATCCTCTGCGTCGTCACGGGGAAGGACGACGCGGAGGTTTTTTGTTTTTCGGGCACTGGAAGGTTGTGTAGAGACGGGGCTTGCCCCGTCTGCTTTTGGCGCTGCGGGAGACGCGGCAAGCCGCGTCTCTACGGACACTGCCTCGTGCCCTTCATCCTATCCCTCCCACACAAACGCGTCGAACACCCTCGTAGATTCAAATCCGATGCGTTTATAGAGCGCAATCGCCCGGTCGTTTGCTTCGGTCACGGTCAGCGAGATGAAGCGAAATCCGCGCCCGCGCAGATTCCTGGTTGACGCCGCCAGCATGGCTTCGCCGAGGCCGGCGGAGCGGTATTCGGACAGCACGCAAACCTGGGTGATGTGGCCTACATCGGGGCGCACCTGCGAGCAGAGGATGAGGCCGATCAGCGTCCGAGTGCGGCGCTGGAAGACGACGAAAGACGCCTGCGGGTCGAAGGTGCCGCACCCCGGGAAACGCACGATGTTGTTGAGAAAGCGCAGCGAGCCGGTGAGGGTGCGGTACTGGTCGTTAATCTCGGAATCGACATGGCCGCGGTAGGCGGCGGTGATCAGGGCGGCGGCGGACTGGTATTCCTGCTCGGACCAGGGACGAATTTCGAACTGGGGCGGAACGGGCGGCGCGGGCGTCACTGGGGGGGGATGCTTGCCGATATCGAAATTCATGAAGACGCGGGGATGGCGGCTGAAGCCCTGTTGCAGAAAGGGGCGCGCGACCTCCCCGGTGTGGTGCGCGAGCAACTGCGCCTCCACGCGATGGATGCCGGGCGACTGCTGCAGGGTCTCAATGACGTGGGTGAGCAGTTGTTCTTCGACCTCGTGACGGTCGGGACCGCGGGCTCCCTCGCGGACGAACAGGTCGCCGATCACTCCCTTGGTCTGCTCGTACACAAAGAAGGAGTAGCCGAAGATACTGCCGCGCTCGATGGCGGCGTAGCCGGGGAGGATCTTGGCGTCCATGTAGCGGAGGATCATTTCGGCGGAGGTGGTGTAATCCCAGGCGAGCATGCGTCCCCACATGGCGATCTCATCTTCCAGCAGCGGGCGAAGGTCGGCGGAAGAGAAGTGTCGGAGATCGAGAATTTCCATAAACAAGGTCTCAGGTGTTAGGTCTCAGGTCTCAGGAAAAACACATGGTGCTGAATTCCGTTGCCTGTTTAGGGTCTGGTGCCTAAGACCTGACACCTAAGACCTGGGACCTATTCTTTTCCCACCCAGTACAGATCCAACTTCTGCGCAGGGATGCTGGTTAAGTATGACACTCGGCGTCCGGGAACGAGTTGGGCGACTTGGGATTGCGTACCTTGTGCGGCAACCAGGACATGAGCTGCGGCCGGGACATTTCCGCCTTCGTATGGTTGTGCCGGACGATTGAGATAAAACTCGAGACCGTATTCCTGCACGCGATTGACGTGATAGAGGGCGATGGGGACCGGCTCGTGCGAAAAGGCGTGAATGCTTTCGGCAATGGGACGCGCGGATTGGGTAGCATCGATGACGGGCGCGGCGAAACGAATGATGGCGGCTACGCTTACGACGACGGCGAACATGGTGACGCGGCGCAACAGACGCAATCCGGCGCGGGAGAGCAGCGCGGCGCTGATGCCGAGCGCAAAGACGGCGGCAATGGCGGCAGCGACGTAGGTTCCGGTTCCCCACAGCAGGTGGTGATTGATCGCGATGGAGGCGGCGGAGAGAGCGGCAAAGATCAGCAGTCCGCAGAGAACTCCGTGAGCGGCGGCGAACAGCGGCGAAAACTTTTTTTCGTCGCTGCGGTGGGCGGCGAGATATTCGGCGACCAGGAGCGCTCCAGCGGGCACGGCGGGCAGGATGTAGCCGGGCAGCTTGGATTGCGATGCGCTGAAAAAAAGAATTGGCACAAGCATCCAGATGAGAAGAAATAGCGGCCAGGAATCTTCCGGGCTGGAGAAAGCCTGTTTGCCTTCGGACCAGATCAGGCGAACGCGTTCGGCGACGGCGAGGATGAGCGCGAGCGTCCAGGGCATCATGGCCAGCAAGAACACGGGCAGGTAGAACCAGAAAGGCTGGCGGTGGTGATAGACGTCCTGCGAGAAGCGCGCGAGATTGTGTTCGAGAATGAAGAAGCGGAAGAATTCCGGATTGCGCAGTTGAACGGCGATATACCAGGGCAACATGACGGCGAGGTAGAGGGCGATGCCGGGGATCCAGAGAGTGCGCGGGATGGCGCGCCAGTCACGCTTTACAGCGACGAAGAGAAAGATGATGACGGCGGACAGAGCGGGCGCGACCGGGCCTTTGGCCAAGGTTCCGAGCGCCAGAGCAATGTAGAAAGCGGCGAGATAAATGTGCCGGCGGCTTTCGTACCAGGCGTACCAGGCGAGCAATGCGATGGAAAAGGCGGCGGCGAGCGGCATGTCGGTCGCGGCGGCGCGCGCAAATCCAATGACGGCGGCGCAACTGGCCGTGATGAGGGCGCCGTCGAGTTCACTGCCGGGGCGGAAGCGGCGGAGGAACAAGTAGATGGCGGCGATGAGCAGGGCAGCGTCGAAGGCGGCGGGCAGGCGGGCAGTCTGGTCGGTGACGCCGGCGACACGGAACGACAGCATCGCCTGCCAGTAATACAGCACTGGCTTTTCGAGCCACGGTTTGCCTTGCAGCGTGGGGGTAATCCAATCGGAGCGATCGAGCATTTCGCGCGCTACTTGCGCGTAGCGGGGTTCGTCGGCGCCAAGCAGGCCGAAGGCACCGAGACCGTAGAAGAAAAGGAATCCGCAGAACGCCACTAGCAGCAGCACATCGGTGCGGGTTCGCGGATTCGTTCTTTGCTTATTCATTGCATGTCAGGCAGGGCGCGGCCATAGTGATCTCGGGTTGGTGCGCTGGCGTTCATGGTCGCGTTCGTTAGCTCGTTGATGAGTTCGCGTCCAAGACAACAGGTTCTGCGTGCAGGCGATCGACAATTCGGGACACGGCGACGGCCAGAGGTCCTTCAATCGAACAGCCGCTGGCGCATTTGTGCCCGCCGCCGCCGAAATGCTCGGCCACGGTGGAGACGTTCACTGCTCCTTTGCTGCGAAGGCTGATGCGATACCGGCGATCGGGGAGTTCGCGAAAGAAGATGGCGACCTGCACGTCGGCGATAGAGAGCGCGTAGTTGACCAGGCCCTCGCAATCTTCTTCGCGGGCGCCGAAGCGCTGCATCTGTTCCTGCGTGACCCAGATCCAGGCCAGCGTACCTTCGCGATGCAGATTAGACAGCGCGGCGCCGAGCAGCCGAAGTTTGGCCGTCGAATGTCCGAAATAGATAGGCCGCGCACAAAGCGCGGGGTCGGCCCCGGCGAGCACGAGTTCGCGCGCGACGGTGAACGTGTGCTCGTTGGTGCCTTCAAACATGAAGGACCCCGTGTCGGTCATGAGCGCGGTGTAGAGACAGGTGGCAATGTCGCGATCGACGGGGACGCAGGCCAGGCGGGCAAGACGGAAAACAAGTTCGGCGGTGGCCATCACCGTGGAATCGATCCAGTTGATGTGGGCAAAATTGCGGCCGCTGGCGTGATGGTCAATGTTGATGAGGAAACATTTTTCCAGACCTTCGAGAAGCGTGCGCCTGATGCTGTCGCATTCGAGCAGGATGACGGCATCGTTCCGGGGACAGCATCGACCTGGATGACGCGATCGGCGAAGGGAAGGTTCTGATAGATGCGCGGGACGCCGTCGTGCATGACGACTTCGGCATCTTTTCCCATGACGCGCAGGATCTGGCCACAGGCGAGGGCAGAGCCGATGCCGTCTCCGTCGGGACGGGCGTGCGAAGTCACCACGAAGCGGCGACGCGCCCGAATTTCTTGTAGAACCCGCTCTAGCATGAGGTGTTCCTGGCACCGCCTTCCAGCGCTGCTGGCAGCTCTTGGCTATTGGCTCTTAGCTATTGGCTTTCAGCTCTCTGCTTTCAGTTCTCAGTGCCCAGCTCCTGAATTCAACGTCATGTCATACGTCGCCGCGAAAAGATTCACGCTTCGTATCAGGGCATCGCTTTAGCGATGCCGTAAGTTCTCCGAAATCAGCCGCCCCTTTAGGGGCTGGGCTCAGCGCCCTTCCGGCTGCGTTTCTTAGCGCGGCCGAGAAGCTCGTCGACCCGACTCTCCAGTTCATCGGCACGATCGATCTGGAAATAAAGTTCCGGAGGGCGGCGCAGACGCAGGCGTTCCGCGAGTTCGTGCCGGACGATAATTCTTGGCAGCAGTGAGCCCTTCGAGGGTGCGCTCGGCCTCGGCCTCATCGCCGGCAACGGTGACCATGATGCGAGCGGAACGCGCGTCCTGGGCCATGAGCACGGCGCTGACGCTGGCCAGGCCGATGCGAGGATCGCCGAGTTCGCCTTCGAGGATGGTTTCGATCTCTTCGCGGATGGCCGCGCTCAGCCGTCCGCGATGATACTTCTGGCCACGATGCTCCACGGCACACCTCGGATGGAGGAAAACCTGTAAGGATATCAGAAAGCCGCGGGTCGATGGGCGTGACACGTGTTAGGCTAGTGAACCTCTGCGCCGCGAGCTACGAGCTTCGAGCAAACCGGTTGTCTCGTAGCTTTCTCCCCTCACAGAAACTCCACAAACGAGTCCGTGACTTCGGCGCCCGCGTTATTGGCGATGCGGGTGGCAGCGCGCTCCACGTTCTTCATCAGCCCGTCGAGGTAATCGCGGGAGTGGGAGACGCTGACGACGCCGATGGTCGCCTGATTCCAGAGAAGGCTAGGGTCGAGTTCGGCGACCGCGACGTTGAAGGAGGAGCGGAGACGGTCTTTGAGGCTGCGCGTTACCTGACGCTTGTCTTTGAGTGAGTGCGCGGCTTCGATACGGAGTTCGAGGGTGAGAAACGCGATCATGAAGAGTCCGAGGTAGCGGTTGCAGGGCCCGTGAGGGATGATGCTATCGACTCGCCGGTGGACCCTGGGGAAATGGTTTTTCGGGTACGCCGTTGGTATTTTGAAAAGCGGCAATCAACCATTTGCCTTCCTGCTTTTGCAGAATCTGCATCTGAATTCCCTGCCGGGGTTCAGGAAGGCCTTCCGGGGTTCTGGCGCCAGCCATGGACCAGCGAACGTGCGCTACGGCAATCTGTGGAGTCAGGAACCTAACATCGACTTCGTTGATGGTTAAGGTGCTCTCTCGGAAGACGAATACGTAGGCCTCGGTGAGCTTCTTTTCGATCTCGACACGCCCTTTCCACCACCAGCCCAGCACATTCACCACATCGCCGTCTTCGGTGAACAATTTGGCATAAGCCCTGGCGTCGTGACGATTCCAAGCCTCCGCTTGCCGGGTCTGCAAGTTGCGGATCTCAACCTCGTCCTCACTGTGGTCGGAGCTCAGCGCAGCTCCGGTCAAGACTGTCACCAGGGCCAGAATCAACAATCCCGAAAGTCTCTTGTCCATGTTGCACCTCATTGAGCACGCCAATGTATACCGTAGCCTGTAGTAAAGACAATCATTTTCGCCCACGCCTGGTGACGTCGGCAGAAGGTGGATGTGGCCCTGTCTGACACCTTAGCGATTGTCCACGAGTAGATTGTGCGCGAGTAATGACGGGTTCGGAATCGATACCACCTCGTTGAGCCACAAGGACTTATCGGAAGCGGACCAGCAGTCCATCGTCTCCCGACCAAACTTTCGAGCATTTTCCCCGTTTATTGTGCTACACTGTTCTTGCTAAGTTTGACTCACAAGCAGTTGCAGGTCGGTACCGCCAACCAGCGTCAACCCCCTCTACAGCAGCGAATCTTCTCAGCACATTTCAATCAGAAACAAGAATAGGAACAACAATGGCAGAACAAGGAACAGTGAAGTGGTTTAACGACGCCAAAGGCTATGGTTTCATCAGCCGTCAAAATGGCGAAGACGTTTTCGTGCATTTCTCAGCTATTCAAGCGGGCGGCTTCAAGAGCCTGCAAGAAGGCCAAACCGTGCAGTTCGACGTGACCAAAGGCCCCAAAGGCTGGCAAGCGGAGAACGTTACCGCTGTCTAAGGGTACGACGCTTAGCGATAACAAGGTGCCCGGGATTCGCGAGAATCCCGGGCATTTTTGCGTGTAGAGCGGACACTCCTGTCCGCTGCCTTTGATTTTGACTTTGACTTTGATTTTGACTTCTTTCTAACTAACCAAGTCGGGGGGGCCCCACTTCTCGCGTTTTTCGAGAAGTGGGCCGCCATTTTCCTCTTCTGCCCACACTTACAAATGCGCGTTATACTGTCGGCCGCAGATGTGGCCCGCCCTACTCTTCCGCTTCTTCGGCGTCGTTTACTACGTCCACCACGCGGCTTCGAATGGAAAAGACTAGCTTCTGACCGTCGTCGGGCTGGAAGGTGACTCGCATGGGAGTGCGCTCCCAGACTGGAGGGGGGCACTCGGAGTCGGGATCGTCGGCTGCGGCGGGTTCGCCTGCTTCTTTTTTCAGGATGGGCTTGCGGCGTCCTACCTGGGCTACTACCGCGTAGAGTTTCTTGCCGTCTTCGGAGACGCCGCAGTAGGCGATGTAGTCGCGATACCAGCTTGCCGTCGAATAGAAGGGATCGAACTCGGGCAGGTTGAGCTGGGAAACGCGTCCGGTGAGGCGGTCGACTAGCAGCCAGCCGCCGCGTTGCCACTGCCAGCGCGGGGCGTTGGCGCTTGCCTTCTCGGTAGGCAGCGCATCGTTCACGCGAAAGGCGCGGCGGACTACGAACAGGCGGTCGGTCAGCTCGTGCGGACTTCCGGTGGTGTATTCCTTGAGTCGCGTATCCACAAACAACGGACGCACTTTCAGGTCGAGCAGCTTCTGTCCGGTGGCGTTGGGCCACTTGGCGGAAATCCATTTTCCGAAAGTGATGACATGAGGCTTTGGGACCGCGGCGCATTCGCTCGACGCCAAGCAGAGCATGACGAGCATTGGGACGCACATCAGGATGCAAATCAATAAGAGTTTCCGCAGCATGATGGAAGACTGGCACGGGAGCGGAAATCGCCGCAATGACGTTTGAACAGGGAAAATGTTCGGTTTTCTTGCGGTGGCTGGACGGGCGAGGTCGCCCGTCCCCACACGGACGGTGCTGGACAGCCGGGGGCGGCTGTCCCTACGTGGGTTGTGGTGGTGGCGCAGTTTCCGGGGGTGTGGGAGACTTAAATCATGGCAAAGCGCAGTCTTCGGATCTTGAAACGGGTCAGCAACGTTCCGTCGCTGGGAATCTGTGAATCGTGCCATGCGCAGTTCTCGGCAGATCCTCGTCAGCTCGGGCAGGCGGGAGTTCAGCAACAGTTCAATGCGCACAAGTGCGACGCCAGGCAGAACGCGGCGCCGATCGCGAAGGAAACTGCCAAAGTTGCGGGGAAGTAGTCGATTGGCGCATGTTTTCTCGCTTGCAATATCGCAGCGAATTGATTTCAGATACTATCTGCGGCAAAGCAAAGTGACGCGATGAGTCTTCCACCACGACAGCGACGGACAACCCTTTTTCCGCACTTGAACTCTTACGCGGGCGTGGGTGATCTGCTGGCAAGCCGCCGGAAGCAGTCGATTCTGTTGGTCGAAGATAATCTGGTGAACGCGGCGCTGATGACGGAGTTGCTGGCGAGCCGCGGCTATTCAACGATTGCGGTACAGAACGCGGCTGCCGCGGAGGCGGAAATCGGGCGCGAAGCCCCGGACCTGATTTTGCTTGATGTCGTCATGCCCGGCAAGAACGGCTATGAACTATGCCGCGAACTGAAAGAGGATGCCAGGACGCGGCTCATTCCGATCGTCATGATTACCGGCTTGAGCGCTCAAGAAGACCGCGTGAAGGGAATTGAAGCGGGCGCCGACGATTTTCTGACCAAGCCAATTAGTCCCGAGGAATTGTTCGCGCGCGTGAGTTCGCTGCTGAAGCTGAAGGAGTTCACCGACGAATTGGAGACGGCGGATGCGGTGCTGTGTACGCTGGGGCTGAGCGTGGAGGCGCGCGATCCTTACACCGAAGGCCACTGTGAGCGCCTGGCGCGCGATGCCACGGATCTGGGGCGCTTTCTCGGGGTGGAAGAAGAATCCATTGTCGCCCTGGGACGGGGCGGCTACCTGCACGACCTGGGAAAGATCGCGGTGCCGGATGACATCCTGAAGAAGGGCAGCGATCTGACGCCGGCGGAGTGGAAGATCATGAAGCAGCATCCGGTGACGGGCGAGACGATTTGCCGTCCGCTGAAGTCGCTGCGGCTGGTGCTTCCGATTATTCGGCATCATCACGAGCACTCGGACGGCAGCGGCTATCCGGATGGGCTGCGGGAGGACGAGATACCGCTTCTGCCGCGCATTCTCAGGGTGGTGGACATTTACGATGCGTTGCGCACGGCGCGTCCGTACAAGCCGGCGCTCACCCACGAGCAGGCGGCGGCGACCATGCGCGCCGAGGCGCGCAGCGGACTCTGGGACAAGGAGTTGGTGTCGGAGTTCTTCGCCATGCTCGACAAGCGGCGGCAGGTGGCATGAACTATTGAATCATTGATTCAGTGAGGCATTGACTCATTGAATCGCTCTTCCATGTCCAATGCATGAATGATTCAATGTCTCAATGATTCACTGACTCAATGCCCTTGACCTACAGTTTCGTCATTCCCGCCTACAACGAGAGCGTACGCATCCGGCCGACGCTCGATGAGCTTCTCCGCTATACAAAGGAACAAAACTGGGACGCGGAAATTCTGGTGGTGAACGACGGCTCGAGCGACGATACGGCGCAAATCGTGCGGGAATACGGCAAGTCGCATCCCCAGATTCTGCTGGTGGAGAATCCCGGGAACCGCGGCAAAGGTTACAGCGTGCGCAACGGGATGCTGCATGCGCGGGGCGACATTTGCCTGTTCACGGATGCCGATCTTTCTTCACCGATGTCGGAGGCGCGGAAACTGTTCGACGCGATTGGCGAAGGCGCCGACATCGCGATCGGGTCGCGCTGGCTTCGGGTGGAACTACAGACCGAGCGGCAGCCACTCTACCGGCAGGCGTTTGGACGAATCTTCAATCTGGCGCTGCGGGTGATTCTGGGCTTGCGTTTCGCGGACACGCAATGCGGATTCAAAGCTTTTCGGCGGGACGCCGCGCAACGCATCTTTCCTTTACAGAAAATTGAACGGTGGGGATTCGATCCGGAAATTCTGTTTCTGGCGCGGCGCGCGGGCCTGCGGGTTGAAGAGGTCCCGGTGCTTTGGGCGCACAGCGAGGGGACGCGGCTGCACCCTTTCCGGGACGGACTGCGAATGTTTGTGGAAGTTTTGCGGATCCGGTGGAATGCGATGACGGGGGAATACACGGCTGGCGCGGTGCCTTCTCCGGGGAAATTGTAGAAGGGTAGAAACGCGGCGGAGTTTTTTTTCGAGCCGAGTAAGACATTATGAAGCATTGCCAGGTTGAAAAAACGTAGACTTGCAAATGAAGAGAAGATTCCCGCTGGCGATGTTGGTTGTGGCGGCGATGCTTACGCAGTCGCTCTCCTTCGGTTCGAACGATAAAGGTTCCGACGATCAGAGTTCCAAGGATCAAAGTGCATGGCAGCGCGATCTGCTCGCCTGGCGCGCTCAGCGGGCAACCAACCTCCAGGCTCCCGAAGGCTGGCTTTCTTTGATCGCCCTCGGTTGGCTGAAAGAAGGGGACAACAGCTTTGGGTCGGCCGACGACAGCCGGGTTCAGATCGCAGGCAAAGCGCCGGTGCATATCGCCATCGTGCGCCTTGAAAAAGGTGCGCTGCGCTTGCTCCCTCCGGCCGAGGGCTTCCCGAAGGACCTTTCGGTCGATGGTCAACCCGCGAGGGAGCAGGCGCTCGCTTCCGACGATGCCGACAAACCCTCGAAGCTGACGATCGGCACGCTCACCATCATCGTGATCCATCGAGACGACCAATTCGCCCTGCGCGTCAAGGATCTGCAAGCCCCGACCCGCAGCGCCTTCCACGGATTGCGCTGGTATGCGCCGAATGAGGCCTACCGCGTACACGCGCGTTGGATCCCGTATAACCCTCCCAAAGTGCTCGACATCCCAACCGTTCTCGGCACCACGACCCATCTTCCCGCGCCCGGCGTCGCCGAATTCACGCTGGATGGAAAACTTCTCCGGCTGGAGCCCGTGCTCGAAGATCCGAAATCGACCGACCTTTTCTTTATTCTTCGTGACGCTACCAGCAAGACTACGACCTACGGCGCGGGTCGCTTTCTCTATACCGAACTTCCCGACCATGGCGTAACTCAGCCCGGCGAAGTCTGGCTCGATTTCAATCGACTGGTGAACCCGCCCTGTGCATTCACCGCCTATGCCACGTGTCCGCTGCCTCCGGCGCAGAATCGCCTCAGCGTCCCGATACCGGTGGGCGAACAGCGTTACCACGATTGATTGGTGGAGCGCAACTCCATGTGTGGAGGCGGGGCTATGCCCCGCCTGACGGGGCGAAGCCCCGTCACCACACAAGAACCTTTGTGTCCTCGTGAACCGCTACTATCGTGGATAATAGTTAGTTCGGGAATGCACTTCATTTATTTTTATCTGGGAGTCCTGCATGAGATGGGTGCTGATTGTGCTCGCCGTCGCCGGTATTGCCGCTTCTTCACTCGCGTTGCGCGAGCATTACCGCACCGACACTTCACCTTGCAGCATCAATGATCGCTGGGACTGCGGCATCGTAAATCACAGTCCGTACGCCATGTTCCACGGAGTTCCCGTGGCTGTGATCGGCATCGCCGGATATCTGCTGCTCGGCGTGCTCGCCTTCAGGAAAGCGTACCGGCTGGCGCTGGTGGCCGCGCTTGGTGGCCTCGGCTTTGCGCTCTATCTCGCGCACATTGAGTCCGCGGTGTTGGGCGTGTGGTGCATCTACTGCGTCATATCGCTGGGAGTGATTTCTCTCGTGAGCTTGCTGGTTCTGGGCAGAGTGATCGTAGGCTTGATAAGCCGGGCACAGAAGACAGCCTGAATGTAAAGACGCGGCTTGCCGCGTCTCCTGCCGCGAGTGAGACGGGGCAAACCTCGTCTCTACACAACGGAAGTGGTTCAGTCGGCTAGGGGTTGTCGTTTGCGCCCAGCTTCCACGCCACTTGCCGCAGCATTCCCAGCCACAGCTCCGTGTCGCTGGTGTTCAGTTCCATGCGCCGGACCAGGCGGCGCAGTTTCTCCTCCGTCGCCGCCGCGCTTTGGGTCTTTACATATCCGCTGACGCCCAGGACCTTAAGCAGCAACTGCGTCAGGCGCTCCACGTCTCCCGATGTGGCCGATGTCTTTCCTTTCTTTCCAGGCGCGATCTTGGCCGGAGCCGTCTTCCGTCCGCGCACCAGTTCGTACAGGCAGACCGCCACCGCCTGCCCCAGATTCATCGAACCGTGCTCTTCTCGCGTGGGAATCCGCATCATCCAATGGCAGTAGCTCATCTCCTGATTCGAGAGCCCGAATCTTTCCGAGCCGAACAGCAATGCCACCGGTCCCGTCTTCAGTTGCCGCTTGATCGCCCGCGCGCCCTCATCCAGCCGCTGCAACCGATGCTGCAACTCTCGCCGCCCCGCCACGGTCGTTCCCACTACCAGCCGGCAGTCCGCGACCGCCTCGGCCACGCTCGCGCACTGTTCCGCCTTCGCCAGTAACTCTGCCGCGCCCACCGCCGACCGCGCCTCCCGAAACGCCACCTCGTAGGGATTCACCACGCGCAATCGCCGGACCCCAAAATTACTCATGGCCCGCGCCGCCGCCCCAATATTCAGCGGATTCCGCGCTGCCACCAGCACCACCCGGAGATTATCGAGATCGCCAGTCAGTGATTCTCCAGTTACCGATTTTCCAATCACTGGTCGTCCGTCATTCATGTAAGACCATCATTCTACGGCGCTCTGCCCCCGCCTACCCACTCCCGGCAGCTCCTGCGACTTCCGCCCTTGCGGAGCATCCAATCAACAGTGCTACGATAGAAGTCCGGCCCAAGGAGACCACACGGTCCACCCTGGGGGGGAACTGTTAACTCTGGAGGATGAATGGCAAGCAACATAAACACGTCTTCGGGACCGAAGGGGCCGAAGACCGGACCGGTACACGCCACCGTCGAAGTCACCGACGCCAATTTCGATTCCGATGTATTGAAGTCCGACAAGCCCGTGCTGATTGATTTCTGGGCCGCCTGGTGTGGCCCCTGCCGCGCCATCGCTCCGATCGTCGAAGAACTCGCCGGCGAATATCAGGGCAAAGTCAAGGTCGGCAAAATGGACGTCGACCGTAACGCCGCCACGCCCATGCGCTACAAAGTTACCGGCATTCCTACCCTGCTCGTCTTCAAGAATGGACAGGTGGTGGAGCAACTCGTCGGCTACCGCTCGAAGGACGACATTCAGAAAGCGCTGGATCGCCACCTGAGCTAAGCTGTCAGCTCTCAGCCGTCAGCTCTCGAACACGCAAGGCTCGGGTGCAACCCCGGGCTTTTTGCTGCGCGGAAAGCGAGCGCGAATTACCGGCGCTATCGCATAGTGAATCGAAGCAGTAAGCTGCCGGGGACCTCAGGGGCTAAAGCCCGCGGTGATTCCGCTCGTCTTACGCGGCCCTGAAGGGCCGCTCTTCCAGGGCGACCCGCACATTTTCGAGTTTTTCCGCAAGTTGTGAAGCCGTGCCCTACCCAAAACGATTTATTGGGATAGCTTCTATTCACTGACCACTGACCACTATCGAATGCCTTTCAGTATTTCCGCAAGACGCCAATCACCCGTCCCTGAATCTCGACCGACGCCGCGGGCACGATGATCGGCTTCATCGCCGCGTTCGAAGGCTGCAAGCGGATGCTGTCTCCCTCGCGAAAGAAACGCTTCAGGGTCGCGTCCGACGAGTCGAGCAGCGCCACCACAATGTCCCCGTTGTGCGCCGTTTTTGTTTTCTCGACCAGCACGTAGTCGCCATCGAGAATCGCCTCGTCCTGCATGGATTCGCCGCGCACTTCGAGCACAAACACTTCCTTCGAGCGCACAAAATCCGCCAGCGAGATGGTCTCGTTGTGCTCCACCGCCTCAATCGGACGCCCCGCCGCAATCCTGCCCACCAGCGGCAGCACCACGGCCGTGTTCACCGCCATCGACTGCTTCAACTTTCCCCTCGGCGGCAGCAGATCAATCGAGCGGCTGCGGTTGTAGTCCCGCGTCAGCAGGCCTTTTTTCTCCAGGTTGGTGACGTGCTTGTGCACCGTGGCCAAGGAATTCAGCCCCATGCCTTCCTTGATCTCTTCAAACGAAGGGGAGTATTGCTTCTCCGCCACAAAGCGCGAAATAAAGTCATACAACTCGCGTTGACGCCGAGTGATTGCCATGCCGGGAGCATAGGCGAATGTATGGCGAATGTCAATATCCAGGTGGGGACGCCATTGACCTCAGGACTTGCGGATGACAGGTGGGCAACCCACGCCCGTCCCTGGAAACGGCGCATCCGCACTCCATCACCGCTGCAACTTACGGCGAGCGCGATGGAGTCGGATCTTGCGGTGGTGAGGGTCACGCCCAAGAGATCGGCGATCTCCGAGCGGTGAGAGAGTGGGCTTCGTGCAGCAGAATTACGGCGCGGTACTTATCGGGCAGGAAATCCAGACAGCGCTGAACGCATGTCGCTGGTTTCCTTCCTGTCCCAAAGGTCGAGGGGCGAGGGAGACTCCGAAACCGGCGGCTTAACGTGATCCTCACTGTTTTCACTGTCAAGGGAAATAAGCGGCCGGCGTTGGCGCAAACGATCGAGGCACACGTGCGTGGCGATGCGGTAGAGCCAGCCGCGAACGGCTTCTGGATCGCGTAGCGAGTCCCCACGGCGATAAGCGCGGAGAAATGTGTCCTGCGTGAGGTCTTCAGCTTCGGCGGGGTCTTTCACTAGACGGAGGACGTAGCGATAGATTCGGGCGTGGTAAATCTCGAACAACACGCCCGCGTCAACGGTTCCGCTAGCCGGCGCCATACAGTTATTTGACACTCGGTAGCTTGCGCAAGTCCGTGACGGAAATCACTGCCAGGGGGCCGCCAGCGATCGAAGCACAGGAGCGACCATCCCGTCCGGGCGCGTCGCTACCGGCCACGAGCAGTAGTCGTCGCTTCCGCAATCTCCTCTTCCTTCCCCGTGGAGCCCGGTGGAGCGGCGGCGGCGGGGTTGTTCTGCCTTGCCTTTGTCCATGCTGCACAGTCGCAAACCTGGGTGAGCGGCTGTTCTTCAGGTTGTAGAGTCGAGATGTCAAACGGGATATACAACCCGCAGAAGCGGAAAATGCCGGTCAGCAGGGCGAGCAAGCCGATCACGGCGAGGATCAGTCCAAGCCTGATTATGCTGGTAAGCAGAAACAGGCCGCCGAGAAAGAGAATCCCTCCCAGAGTCAGGCGCAATACTCTGTCAACTCCGCCAACATTGTGACGAAACATGGTTGTACCAACTCCTTTTGACAATACGAACACTTGGGCCCGGAACGTCCCGCTCAGATGATCTCCACTTCGACTCCGCCAACCCAACTGGAGGCGAGGTTATAGATGAGCGCGCCGATAACGGCCGCAATGCCGCCGAGGAGCCCATACACGATAGGGCACAAGATCACTGCAAACAGGCCAATCGCAGGTGCAAAAGGCAGGTGCGCATGAGGAGCGAACCTGGCTCCGGTCAGCGCGATCAGACTACAGAAGACGCCGGCAATCAAACCTAGGAAGGCGTATGAAAGCAGGCCGATTTTGAACGCCGAAGCCGGACCAATACGCTTGAGAACAGCCATGTGCGGACCTCCTCCGACCGACGGTCGGTGCTATTCCTAGGACGAAAACGGTGGGAAAAAGGATACGGGCAGGAGTTCAGGTCAGCGCCTGCGGGGCAAGGCTCCGCCGACTCTTCCGGGACGAGCGCTGCTTGTTCTGGCTTACAGAGGAGTGCTGTTGCCCTACTCCGCCGTAACGCCCTTCAAGAACACGTAGTAGAAATCCACGCCTCGGGCAAACGACTCGACCCCCGTCCGCTCGTCTTTCCCATGCGCCCGGATGTCGTCGCGGTCATACTCTTCGCCCGACACAGCGTACGTCGGCATCCCCGCTGCATTCGTGTACACGCCATCCGACGCGCCTGTGCTCATGTTTGGTAGCACCGGAATTCCCGGCCACATTCTTGCCACGATTTTGTCCAGCGGATCGAACACTTCTTTCCGCGGAGCCGGCGGCACATAACTGTGCCGGTCGGACCCGTGATCCATCAGCACGTTGTTGTTCTCGCGGAACTGCACTTTAATCGTCGGCTTCGCAATTTTCGGATCGGCTACAACCTTTTCCAGCGTCAGCCGGATTTCTTCCAGCGTGTGCCCGGGCTCTATGCGGCAGTTCACGTTCGCCTGCGCCGTCTGCGGCAGCGCATTGTTGGCATGGCCTCCGCTCAACCGCGTCGCCACGCAGGTGGTGTGCATGGTCGAGTTGTCCAGGGGATCCTTCGACAGCCGCGCCACCGCCTCCATGTCGGGAGGATTTTTCAGCATCGCCTTAAGATTCGCCGCCCGTTGCCCCGTCGCCATCGGCACCTGGCGCTCGTAATACGCGCGCGTGATGTTGTTCAGCTCGAAAGGAAACTGGTAGTGCTCGATCCGAGTGAGCGCATCGGCTAGTTCGTAGATCGCGTTTTCCGGACGTGGCAGCGAACTGTGGCCGCCCGGATTGGTTGCCGTCAGCACGAAATCGCCATACAGTTTTTCAGTGGCGTTCACTTCCATCATCAGCGGCTTGCCGTGATCGGCCAGCACGCCGCCGCCATCGTGGTTGAGCACGAACTCGGCATCGATCAGATCGCGATGATTCTTGATCAGCCAGTCAACTCCATTTGATGTGCCGCCCTCTTCATCCGCCGTCATCGCAAGAATAATGTCGCGGCTCGGCAGGTATCCTTCTTTCCTCATGCGGATCAGCGTGGCCGACATGATGGCGTCGCCATCCTTCATGTCGCTGGTGCCGCGGCCGTAGTAGTAGCCGTCCTTCTCGACGAACTGAAACGGATCCGTCGTCCAGTCCTCGCGCCGCGCTTCCACCACGTCGAGATGCCCGATCAGCAGCACCGGCTTGTGCTTGCCCGATCCATGCAGCCGCACCACCACGTTTTTCTTCCGGTCATTGGGGCCCATTACGTGGATGTCGCTCTCGGGAAATCCGGCGTCGCGAAACCGCTGCGCCAGCGCTTCCGCGGCCGCCGTCACGCTGCCCACCGAGTCCGTCGTATTGATCTCGATCAGCTGTTTGAAAATGTCGACCGCCAGCCGCCGCGTAGCCTCGTCCGCTGGCGCCGTTTGTTGCGCCTGCATCGATGTCGCAAGTATCAGAGAACAAAAAAGACCCAGCCGCCATTTTTGAGATCCCACGTCTATCCTCCATAAAGATTTCGGCGAAAAGTTCGCTTACACGCCGACGCTGAAAGCTAACAGATCCGTTCCGCAAATCCAAATCGCGACCGCCGCGTGGCGTGGTTCGGCCTGTCGTCCGCGTCAGGCTTGCGGCGGACTACCAGCTGGAAGCTATCTCATGATGAAGCGAAGGGGTGCACTGCCGGGGCCCACAGGGGCTAAAGCCCGCGTCTTTATAGGCTCTGGGCGGCACGGCTGAAGCCGTGCCCTGCCCAAAACCGGCTCGAATTAGAGTTTTTCCGCAGCCTGTGAAGCCGTGCCCTGCCCAAAACGATTTATGGGATAGCTTGTAGTTTCAACAATGTTGGAGTCGCCGTCGGGAGGTTGGTGGACGGCTCGAAGCGCGGTGATTCTATACTTCCGCCAACTCCCGCTCCTGGCGAGCGTTCCACAGCGGCGCGAGAATGCTCGATTTCAGAACTTCGGACTCGGCTCTCACCCAGTCTTCCAGGGCGCGTCCTTGCGCCTGTCCGCGCTCGTCGTAAAGCTGGCGCGCGCGCAGACGTACTTTTCTTTCCAGCAACTCCACCATCAGTTTTCGCCGTTCAAGATTTCTGGCTACGCTGTCCACTTCCGATACCCCACAATTCATCGATCTACAACTATTGTAAACGGCGAACTGTTACAGGAGCATGAAGAAGAGGGTTACCAAAGAGATGTTCCATTGGCCGTATCCCCAGTCGTGCCAATGTCTGGGACGAGCGATCCCGTCGAGTCCGATCTTAGAGCCGATAACAAAGAGCCGATAACAAAACCTCTCCTTGTGCGCGCGTAGGCGATACAACATCCTGCTGCGGTAATTCGGCCCACCGGCCAGCGCCCTCGAACGTGCCATGGCCGGCCCAGGCGGGGACGCGAACACTTCCAGCCGAGAGCGCACACCTCGCCGGCGTATCGTGCGGTATAATACGGCCGCCTGCCCTTGTCACGCGCTGTGCTGTTGCAAAGGAACTTCTCTTTGTGGATCGATTAAGGAGGAAGCTATGCCACACGATCTCGATCGCCAGCAGGACCAGGAAAGCCAGCCTCAACCCCACCATCACTATTGCGGGAACCTCTTCGGATGCGGCGAGGAGAAGGGCATTGGTGTGCTCCGCGAAGACATCAAGGATGCCGCCTTCACCAAGCGGGCCGCAGACCGACTTCTGCACATGGACGAGATGAACCAGGAGCGGCTCGACGGCTATCTGACCGCCCGCGGCCTTTCCCGCCGCCGGTTGCTGCGCGCCAGCGGCTTCATGGGTGCGCTGGCGGGCATCGGACCCTGGTTCAGCAAACTTGCGCATGCAGCGGATGCGCTAGGCGGAGGTGCTGCGGCCGGGCCCGCGGCGGCGCAGAAGAAAGACGATCAAGGCCGCGTCCACGTGGTCGAGAGCAATGATAAGACGGTGCGCCTGGGCGTCTACGACACCACACTCGAGCCCATTCTCAAAGTCGATTCCGGCGATACCATCAGCTATCCCAACACATGGTCACACTTTTTGAACCAGATGCAGCCCGGCGTTCCGGTCGAGACCCTGGCGAAGCTCCGCTTGAGCAATCCGGGACACGGGCCGCACTCGATCATCGGCCCCATCTACGTTAACAATGCCGAACCCGGCGACGTGCTGGAGGTTCGCTACAAGCGCATTCGTCCATTCGACTGGGGAGCCGTATTCAATAACCCGGGGTCGCTCGGAACCGGACTGCTGGCCCAGGATTTCCCCGAAGGACAGGTGAAATATCTGAAGCTCGACCTGCCCAACATGACGGCGGAGTTTAACCGGGACATTCATGTGCCCCTCAAGCCCTTCCAGGGGACGCTGGGTCTGGCTCCCCCCGATGGCTTCTATCCTCCGCTGAGTCCGGGAGTGACCAGTTCCGTTCCCCCAGGCCCTCATGCTGGCAATGTCGACTTGAGCGAAATGGCCGAAGGCTCGACCATGTTCATCCCGGTGTGGAAACCGGGGGCGCTGATCTACACCGGCGATTCTCATGCCGTGCAGGGCGATGGCGAAATCTGCCTTACCGCACTGGAAACGCGCATGCAGGAATTGCGCATCCAGGTGGTCCTGCACAAGCAAAAGAATTTTGCCTGGCCGGTGGCGGAGACTGAGACCCACTGGATCACGCTGGGCCTGGACAAGGATCTCAACGTGGCCATGACTCTCGCGGCGCGCAACGCCATCAACTTCCTGGCCGCGCACGCCGATCTCACCAAGCTCGACGCCTATGCTTTGTGCAGCATCGCCGTCAGTTTCCGGGTGACGCAGGTGGTGGACATCGTGCGCGGGGTCCATGCCATGATCCCCAAGAACCTTTTCGCTGCCGACCTGCGCAAGCAGATCGCTGTCGTTTAGCTCGTCTAATAACAGCAACTGCTAGTGCGCTGCTTCCACCACCAGCACGACGAACGAATCCGGCTCGATTTTTCTGTCCTGCCGAGTGCCTGTTACGTTCGCCGCTACGGTGAAAAGCTGATGCGTCTTCGTATCGAGGGTCATGGTGCGCGCAGACTTCTGCGTCGTCACCGTCTGCACCACGCTGAACTTGCCGCCATCTTCTTTGATTACCGTGATCGTGCCGTCTCCCGCCGAAGCAAATGCCAGGCCCCGATCGGCATCGAACCCGGTCGCATCGCATCCCTCTCCGATGGCGGGACTTGCCACCACTTTCCCGCTGTCCGCATCTACCACCGCCATTTTCTTATTGCCGCCGCAGCCGGCGAATAGACGGCGGTTTTTTCGGTCGATCGCGAGGCCGGTCGGCTCTTCGCAGTCCGCCAGCTTCCATCGCGACTTCACCGTCAGCTTCTGCGGATCGAACGCCACCAGCTCCGACGTGTCTTCAATATTCACGAACACCGTGCCCTTTTCGTCAGTGGCAGCAAACTCCGGCTTCCCGCCCAACTCGATCTTGCCTACCACCTCGCCTTTGGACGCATCCACGGCGGTCGTGTCATGGCTTTTTGCGTTAAACGTGAACACGCGCTTCGAAAACGGGTCATACAGAATCGCGTCGGGCACGCTGCCCACCTTGATCTTCTTCTCGACCGCCAGCGACTTCAGATCGAACACGCTCACCGTATCTTTCCGGCCGTTGCTCGTAAATCCGCGCCCGATTTCCGGATCCAGCGCTATCCCATGCACGCCTGCCGTATCCGGAATCTCGCCGACCTGCTTGCCCGACTCGGTATCAATCACCATCACCCGCGTGGCCCGCGCAATGAACAAGCGATGCCCAGCGCTGTCCGCGGTCAGGTAGTCCCATCCGCCATCGCCGCCCAGCTTCCACGTCTTAACGACCTTGTAATCCGCGCCGGATGCCGCCGCTGCCAGCGCTACCATGGTTGCCAGCAAGATCGTCGTCAGCGAAAACAAAGAAATTCGCACCGCTGTTCGCATTTTCATGTCTATCACCTTATCGTAATTTAGAGAAAAAATCCTCCGCGGGGGCGCCGCAACCCACCACTCCCGGCAGGTGGGGTCTTGGCCTATTCCATGCGCTCTCCACAATTGTGCAAACAATTGCCCTACCCCCCGCCAACCCCCGCCAGCCGCCATTTTACCCCGGCAAAGTTTGGTACCGGGCTTGCTCCTACTCTTCCCGGAGGAGCCAAAATCCCCGGCTTTGTCCGCGGATGATCCCTCGCTTCCTCCACAGTCTGGAGACCTTGCGATGAAACGGGCCCTGTTCGTGCTCTGCCTGCTTTCCACCACCGCGGCATTTGGCCAGTATTATGCCGGTGGCGCGTCCATCAGTAGTGAACCGCGTATCTACGAGTTTTCAGGTCATCCGGCACACGCATCTTATGGGCCGATGTTACAAGAAAAGAGCGTCCTCGCCACATCGAGTTACTCCACCGCCCAGGGAGAAAGGCCGCCTTCGGATTTCCCGCAGCCCGAGGCCGTATCTCTTGGCGCCGCTGCCCGCGAACTCAGGAAGCAGCACGCCCAGTTGAAAAAATCCCGCGTCGTCTGGGTAAACCGGTAGAGGGTGGCGCGGACACTCCAGTCCGTGCAATCTCGAACTGCAATCTAAATCTAAAAATGAAAAGCCCGCCGTTTTACGCGCGGGCATGGCGCGATTCGGAAAAACTTCGCGCCCCGCTTCCTTCGAAACATCGATTCCGCAACGGCCAAGCAGCCGGGACCCGGTCCAGCCTGCGTTTCTGCAGCCGTCGCCGAATCCGGCGTCGGTTGTTGCCCGGCCTCAGCCCGAGTAGCGTCCACGATCACCGTCGCGAAAATCGCCATGGTGATCGTCGCCAGCACGATCCGCTTCGTCGTCTGCATACAAATTCCGTCCCTCAGCTCCGACGGTCCTCCGATCCTCTCCAGAAAAGAAATGTTACCCTATGAGGAAATTCAAATGACCATCCTGGAATTCACCGGCGTCGTCTTGGTCGTCTCCTTCGTCGCCGGACTTCTCGGATCGCTCACCGGCCTGGGTGGTGGTGTCGTCCTCGTGCCCCTGCTCACCATCTTCTTTCACGTGGACATCCGCTACGCCATCGGAGCCTCGCTCGTCTCCGTGATCGCGACCTCCTCCGGCGCCGCCGCCTCGTATGTGAAAGAAGGGTTCTCCAACATTCGCATCGGCATGTTTTTGGAAATCGCAACCACCTTCGGGGCGTTGCTCGGAGCCTTCCTGGCCACCCGCATCCCGACGAGCATCTTGGCGATCATCTTCGGCGTCGTTCTGCTCTACTCGGCGTATCTTTCCCGCAAGCCGCGCCCGCCGGCCCAGCGCAAGCTGCCGCCAGATCCGCTCGCCACCCGTCTGCGGATGAACGGCAGTTTTCCCGACCTGGAAGGGCCGCGCAGCTACAACGTCCAGCACGTCCCCACCGGCTTCAGCCTCATGTTCGGCGCCGGCGCGCTCTCCGGATTACTCGGCATCGGCTCCGGAGCCGTCAAAGTACTCGCCATGGATCAGGCCATGCAGATCCCTTTCAAAGTTTCCACCACCACCAGCAACTTCATGATCGGCGTCACCGCCGCCGCCAGCGCCGGTGTCTACCTCAGCCGCGGATACGTCGATCCCGGCCTCGCCATGCCCGTCATGTTAGGAGTCCTGGCCGGCTCTTTACTCGGCAGCCGCATCCTGGTCAAAGCCGAAACCAAATCGCTCCGCCTCGTCTTTAGCGTAGTGATTCTCGTTCTAGGCCTGCAAATGCTCTACAACGGATTCTGGGGAAAAATCTGATGCCCGCCGCCCAAGCGCCCGCCTCCCCACCGCACCCGCTCCAACCCCCACCGCCGTGGGACGATCACCGCATCGAAGTCATCCTCGGCAACCTGCTCCGCGCCGGAGTCCTTATCTCCGCGGCTGTCGTTCTCTGGGGAGCGTGTATCTACCTTTTCCGCCACGCGCACGAGCCCGCCGGTTACCGCGTCTTTCGCGGCGAGCCCTCCGAATACCGCACCATCCCCGGAGTCATGCAAAGCGTCATCAACGGCCGAGGCCGAGGCTTAATCCAACTGGGATTGCTACTCTTAATCGCTACCCCCATCGCCCGCGTAGCCTTTTCCGTCGTGGGATTCGCCATCGAACGCGATCGCATGTACGTGGCCTTCACCCTGATCGTGCTCGCCATCCTGCTCTACAGCCTCCTCGGTTCCAGCATCGGCGTATAGGCCCGCTACATTCCCGTCCCACTAAAACCACACGGTCATCCTGAGCGAAGCGAAGGACCTATGGATTTGACTCGCCGCTGCCCCACTTCTCGCGCTTTTTGTTCTTTGCGAATGAGTGGGAGGGCTTCCCATTCGCCAGAGGTCGGATTACAGAAGTAACACCCTGCGTACCAGCGCGGGCGCGGCTTCGGTGTAAGATCGCTGCAGGATCTTCCGTTCGGAGACGTTATGAAACGAATTGTTGCTTTCATGCTGCTGGTCGCCTTGAGTGTTGCAGGCTCGATACCCGCTCAAGCTCAACGCATCAGTCCCGAAGAAAATGCGCGCCAGTCCGGCAAGGCGGCCAAGCGGCAGCAAAAATTCTTAAAGAAGGCAAACAAGAAACAGCGGAAAGCAATGAAGAAGGCCGCGAAGGCGCAACGGAAGGCGACCAAGAAGGCGAACCGTCGCACTCGATAGCCCGTCTCGTTCTGCCCACAGAAAAAACAAAGTGCGCTATAGTCTCGCAGGGGAGACGTGGCTACCCGCCCGGGGGTATCGCTGGTCAAGGGAACGCGGACTTGATTGCTCTCGGATGGAGCGGGGCCCTGGGGCCAAGATGGGAATTCCGGCTGACAGAAGCGCGGCACGCGGCCCCTTCCTCAGGTGGTTGCGACGCATCGCTGCGTCCGTTGCAATCCTGTTAGTGCTTGCGTTCGGAGCGGCGCTGCTCAACAACAATGTCTCGATCCGGCGGCCTTCCCGGGCGGAGTTTGTTGGGAATCTCGATCGGACGCGCGCGCGCAGCACTGACTGGACGCTCGAGCAGTATCACCAAACTGCGACGGGAAACGTCTCCACGCCCGAAGGCCGCTCTCTTCTATCCAACTCCGCGACCGCCCACATGGTGATGGACTGTGCCTCGCTTTCCAGCGAGCCACGGATGAAGGCCCTCGCTTCCAGTTTCGTTGACGCCTGGAAGGTCGAAGCGAATGTCTTCGGCAAGATGGTCGAACCCGCCATGCCGGCGAATGCCCCGAGCGGCCGCGAACTCCAGAGTCTCGAGGAGCACCAGCGCTGGATCCTGCACGGAGCCGCTCCGAACGACGTCCCGCTGTCGCCCAAGGAAACGGAAGACATGTTCTCTCCGGACAAGTATCGAACGGGAAAAGCGACGCACCAACTGTTCGCCCTGTACTTCTACCGGAAATCCAAAGGCTCCACGCCTGAGATGGATCGCCTGATGCAAAAGATCGAGGAGCGAATCGCATGGGAAGCCGCTTTCGACTTTCGCCTGACGGACCTCTACCTGCAACGGCTCGCATTTCTGCTGGCAGTTGGCAGGCCCGATCTGGTCCGGTCCCGATGGGTCGAAAGAGCCTTTGCTGCGCAGCAGATCGACGGGGGCTGGCTGGGAAGCTGGCACGGTTGGAATCGAACGCCTTACCGCTTCTCTTTTGCCGATGAGCAGACGTCCGCTCACGCGACCGCACAAGGAATGTGGATCTCTTACATGCTGAAGTATCGCTATCCGGAATGGATCGAGCGGAACTACAAATGAGCCGAGCGAGGCGTGCCCCCGGCCTCAGCGGTTTGCCAAGACTGGCACCTGCCGAGCCTTGAGCAGATGCTCATCGGCGGTTACCAGGGTCAGATCGAACACACGCGCAGTGGCCACCAGAAAACGGTCGGCGGGGTCGCGACGGGGGAGTTGCACGCGGGCGCTCTCTTGCGCGACCTGGTAGGTGATCTGAGCTTCCCGCATGGGAACTGCGTCCAACGCATTTGCGATCCACGCCTGGGGATTGGGATGCAGAGTCAGCCTCTGCTTCTGGCAAAGAGTCAGAACCTCCCACAGCGAGATGGGCGAAAGCCACAACTCATTGCTGGGATTCTCCAGGGTGGCAGTCAGGTGGCTGGAAAGACGCGCGCGATCAAGCGCGCTCCACACCCAAATGTGAGTATCGAGCAGCAGTTTCATCCAAGCAGGGCTTCCCAATCGTCTTCTTCGCTGGCAGGAGAAACGATTTCGCCGGTGATTTGACCGGTTCCCGCCAGAGAACCTACCCAATGCTTCGGCTGTTTGGACGCCCGAGGAGGGATGAGTTCGGCCATCGGCTCGCCAAAACGCGTCAGCAGAACCGGGTTCCCGGTTTTGCGGACTCGCTCAAGTCCGGCCAGGCAAGTGGCTTTGAATTTGGGAATGGCAATCTTTTTCATTCGGGTCCCGTTTGTATATCGCACCATGGTCAGAGACCATGGTCAACATAAACGAAGCCCCACCCGTCGTGGTCGAAGAGAATCCTGCGCCGCAGCGCGTCTCTGCATGCTTTCTTTAAGGCTTCTTGCGAAGGGTGAAAATAACAAAGCTGTATTCAAGATCAAACTGTGCCCACCGAATCGGCTTGGCGTTGCATTCGAGATCGACCGCGCCCGTAAGTTCAAAGCCGATCTCCATCGCCAGCCTTAACGCTTCCTGGATTTCAAGCTTGGAAAAAATCTTGATTGCAGCTCTATGCGCCACTTGGCCATGGATATCGATCGCAGTGGGATAGTAGTCGGTAGAAGTGACCAGCAATCCGCCGGGCTTCAGAATACGATGCATCTCCCGAAAGTATTTTTCCACGGGAACGCCATGCTCGATCACGCTCATACAGGTTACGGCGTCGAAATATTCCCCCGGGAACGGGGACTGTGTTATATCGCCGGGGAGGTAGCGTATGGGGCCACGCCGCGCGGGATCGGTGAAGGACAGATTGATCCCGTAAAGATTTCTGTAGCCATAGACGAACAGCGCCGGCAGTACATTGCTGTAAAACTCCGCTCCCGCGTCGAGGATACGAGCTGAAGGGGGCGTGTGGCTAAGGATGGCAAACACGGCGGCGAGATGATCCCAGTTCTTTTCCTCTCCCCGGTGCAGTGGAACATGAAGACGTTTCGCTCTCTCGAATGCTTCTTTCCATTCGGCGGAACTTTGCAGGGTCCCGTTGGGAAGGCGGTCGTCCGGAATCGCCGAGAGTCTGCCGGCGCAATTTCAGTCTGAGATAGAGCCGATAAGCGATCTCAGACCGCAGCACTGCACTCTTGACCCGGCGAAAGAATCTCCTGGATGCGGCGCTCATTTCAGGAATACGATCTCGCGATCATACAGTTTTTTCGCATTGCTGTTGACCCTCGCGCGATGTCAGATTCATCACAAATCCACAGTGACCGCCCGCACAGCCGCCTGATTCCCGACGCGCTACCCTGATCCCACTCCCAGGATCACTCCCGGTCCCGTTCCCTCCAGAAAGAGATCGCTATGCCTGCGGCAAGACGCGTGCTCACTGTGGCACTCGTTGGTTGGCGAGCTTCTGCCTGTCGAACTTTGCACCGGCGCAGCAATCGGATCAAGTCATCGCTGGGCGCGTTCTCGGCCCGCAATGGAAACACCTTTCGCGCCGGGCCGGGATGATCTTCGCCGGCACGGTGCTCGCCGCCGCGCCCCCAAGACTGTGCCAACTCAGGCCCCGCCAACCGATCGGGCAGTTCCGGCGGCGACTCAGTCTGTCCAGTTGAGTTTCCGCGTGGACCATGCGATCGCGGGGGTGAAGCGGGGACAGATTCTCACTATTCACGAGTGGGCGGGCGCGTGGTCCATGCATCGTCCAATGCGCACCGGCCAACACATTTTGATCTTCTTATATCCGCCGAGCCGCTTGGGCTTTACCAGCCCAATAGGTGGCTCCCTTGGCCAAGTCGCTCTCGACCTGCCAGCGGCAAGAATGTGGCCGAGCAGAAGCCTGCCGCATCGCCATGGCCTGCAAACGAACCGTCTCCGCGGCCACGTCTGCCCGGCGCTACCCGGAGCGTCAGCGTTGTTCAACTGGAGCGGGCCATCCGCAGCGCCCGAGAGGAGTGAACATGCGCTGGCGAATCTTGACGGTTGCGGTTTTCCTGATTTGCAGTGTCGTTGCCAGCCGTGCCGGAGGTCCGGCTTTTATCGCCGGCTCCGGCTACGCTGCCGGAGTCGAAGGCCAGCGCTACTCTGGGCGAATGGCTCCGTGCAGTACTTCACCGACCAGGGGGCGCTGAGCCCGATCCTCCCCGGCGCCCAGGCCGATGCTTTTGTGGCGACCGCGTTCAGCACTTGGACCAGCATTTCCAGTGTTGCCCTCACCGCATCGCAGGGTGGACATCTTGCCGAAGACGTGAACGGCAGCAATATCGCGGTCGCCACCAACGGAATGATCACCGCCCCGGCGGACATCACACCTTCAGCCACGGGCACGCCCGTGGGAATTGTTTATGACTACGACGGAACGGTCACCGATGCGCTGCTGGGCCAGGGTGCCGGAGACTTGGCCGATTGTTTCACCAACGCCGTCTATGGCGGACCCGATAACTTCTCCACCGGCGGCAACATCGTGCACGCGCTGGTGGTGATCAACGGAGTCTGCGCGGCCACCAATGCGCAACTGCCCGACGTGCAATACCGGTTGGTGCGCGTGCTGGGGCGCACTGTCGGCTTGGGGTGGTCGCAGGCCAACGTGAACGTGTTAGACGCACACCCCAGCCCCAACCAGCGCCGATTATGCGGGATTCCCGGTGATGCACTTTACCGACCCGACTAACTGCGTGCCCATCAGCGTCTGTTATGCAACGCGGCCGTCCCCAAAATGGATGACATCACCGCGCTCGCGCGGCTTTATCCAGGCAACGGGAACCAGCAACCGGCGGGCAGAGTTTACGGCAGCGTCTATTTCACCGATGCATCCCGGGAATGCGGTCAAGTACGTCGGGCGTCAACGTGGTGGCCCGGCTAATGGTCTCGAACCGCCCTCGCGGCGGTCACGTTGTGACTTCCGTTTCTGGACTCCATTTTGCGGCAACGCGGGCGACCTGCTCGATCGATACGTGGACGGAAATGGTCTCCGCTATGACCGGTGGGGGTCCAATGATCCCTCGCACGAAGGTTTTTCGATCTCGGCCAACTGGTGATTCCGACCGGGCAAACCACCGCCCAGTACCAGCTAAGCGTGGAAGCGCTGAACGCGAACTGGTCCATGGGCGTCGAACCGTATGTCCCCTCACAGGTGACGCCCTCGGGCTCGTTCGCTCCGGTTGTGGTCACGGTGACGAGTCGGGTCAATGCGGAGCGGGACATCCTGATGTTGCAGGATGAAATCGCGCAGGCGCATCCCGGCAGCGGGTCGACTACGCCAATCCGGCGGCGCTTCCACAGGGCGGCGGATCGGGGGTCGTCAATATCCGGTTACGGCAGCACCGATTGGTTCGAGTTCACCGCGCAGGCGAAGCGGACGGCCTGGGTCTCGGTGACTGCCCTCGATGAAACGGGGCTGCCGACCGAAACCAGACTCTTGCCCGTAATTGGGATTTGGCAATTGAGCGACCAGAGCGGGAATCCCGCGCCTGCGTCCACACCCTCGGCATTCAACACCACGACTTTTGGAATGAGGCCCGCCTTCTGGATGTGCAGTTCGGCGTGACAGATACGTTCCGAGTATGGGGGTGAGGTTTCCATGGGAGCGGTGGTCTACAACTACTTCTACCACGCGGACCCTGCTTTATTCAATTGGTTACGCCGCCGCACCTGAGTCTGCCGGCGGCGTGACCACTCTGCATGGCACCGGGTTCGTCCGGACTGCAGGTGAGGCGCTTGCTGGCAACAAGACGGCGACACTTCTTCTGGTCTGCAGAGCCGAATCCAGGGGTGGGCGGTCCCTACCGGCCCGGAGACGGGACGGCTACGATCCAGATCGCGAATCCGGGGAGCGAAAATAACTTACCAAATGATCGGTGCGCTGACCTATGGCGCTCTGGCCACGGATCTTCTGCTTCTTCTGCAAGGCGCGGAACCGGCGACGCCGGTTCCAGTACCAAGCCGCCAATGCCATACCCGCGTGCGCGCGGTTGCTGCCGATGGAGTTACGCCGGTGAGCGGGGCGACGATTGCCTGGAGCGCGACCGACGGCTTGCCGCTCTTGGCGTGCAGCGCAGCGTCATCGTGTTCGGTGCTGAGCGATGAAGCGGGAGAATCTTCCAGTTGGGTGACTCCCACCGCGACTGGACAGAGCACGATCACGATCGCTCTGGCGCCAGCGTCGTACTGGCAGGCCGCAGTCGCGACGGGCGACCGTGGTTAAGTTCGTCCACGGTCAATCTGGCCGCGGTGACGCCGACGCGCTGGCTTGGGCAAGGCGCGACGATCGGAGTTCCTCTCACGGTCGAAGCGCTCAACCAAAGCGGCGCGCCGCAGGCGAATATCGCGGTCAATTTTGCAATCGTCAACGGCACGGCTACGCTTTCGGCGGCGAGCGCGACCACCAACAGCTCGGGGTTCGCCACCGTCACCGCAAATCTAACGAATCTAAATGCCAGTGTGCAGGTGAGCGCTTGCACTGTTTTTCAGAGCAATACGATCTGTAGCAGCCAGCCTTTCACTTTGTACTCGACTCCGTCTTCGTTGTGGACGCTGGAGACGGTGAGCGGATCGTCGCAGGTTGTGCCGGCCGGGCAGCCCTTTCAATCGCTGGTCATGCGCGTGACCGACGGCTCGCTGGCCGCGAATCCGGTGATGGGAGTGAACGTTACCTTCGCGACCACGTTGGCCCGGATCAGTACCGGGCAGGGAGGTCCGCCGGGCGGCGACTCATTAGTCGCGGACGACGGTCAACCCCCCCGGATCGTCGCAGACGCAGGTCGCGACCACTCAGGGCGGCCTCGCCTCCATCGTGCCCTCCGCCGGGGGAAGCGTGGGCCCGTGCGCTGTGTTCATCACGGTGAGTGCGGGTGCCTCGAGCGCGCAGCTTCAAATGGAGAGCGTGGCAGCGATCGTTACGGGTCAGCGCGACAACAGCTCCGCCAAGGCTCCGACTGCGCCGCCCGATCCGCATTTCGTTCCGCACTTTGGTTCGCAAACGTCCGCGCCACAAAGCCCGCCGGAGGCGCTGGTCGCGGTGCCGCAAGGCGTTCCGCTGGATGGCCCGGTCGCGAGCCAGAGCCCGTGTTCCGAACACGCGTCAGGATTCTCGCTTCGAGCACGGGTTCAAGCTCGGGCGCGAGTGGAAATCCGGGGGCTGGCGATGTGAGTTCTTGCGAGCCGGCCTCCGGCTTGCCGCATGTCGAAGCCGAAGCCCCTCGGCCTCCGGCTGAGCCGTCAAGTAAGCCGCAGGCTGAGTCGACGGAACGCGACCATGGTGGCGGGGCCGCACGGCAGCCTGCTGAGACTCCTCCGGCAAATCATGCTTCAGCGAACGATCCCTCAGCGAACGATCCCCCGGCAGACAATCCGTCCGTTGGCCGTCCCGTGGAGAGCAGGCTGCTTGAGGACAAAAGAAGCTGCCGTTTTGCGCAAAGTGAAGGAACAATACCTCCAGTTGGTAATCCTGCCGTGAGCAGGCTGCTTGAAGACAAACGAAGCTGCCGTTTTGCGCAAAGTGAAGACGGAACTTTCTTCGGAACGACGATTGGAAGTCTGCCCTGAGAAACTGCCGCCTGGACGGGAACGTGTCCGGTGCTTGGCGCGTGTGTGTAAAGACGCGTCTCTACCCAGCCGCCAGGTACATGCGAAGGGCGAACGACTAACAACGAACAGCCAACGAAGAACGACCAACGATCAACGATCAAAGATCAACGACTAACTACTTCTTCGTCCACTGATCCACCCAGTCGTTGACCGTCTTGTACCAAAGCTGCGAATTCTGCGGCTTCAGCACCCAGTGGCCTTCGTCGGGGAAGTAGAGCATCTTGGACGGCACGCCCATCGTCTGCAGCGTGGTAAAAAGCTGAAAGCCTTCGCTGACGTCGAGACGGTAGTCGAGCTGTCCGTGGATGACGAGCGTCGGCGTCTTGAAATTCTTAGCCGCATTGCGCGGAGACCATTTCTCGTACATCTCCGGGTTGGTGTACGGAGTGCCCTTGAACTCCCAGTGATTGAACCAGAGTTCTTCGGTCGTGCCCCAGGCGGACTCGGCATTGAACATGCCGTCGTGCGAGACGATGCACTTGAAGCGGTCGGTGTGGCCGAGCACCCAGTTCGCCATGTATCCGCCATAGCTCGCGCCCAGCGCGCACTCCCGGTCTTTATCGATGAACGGATAAGTCTTCTCCGCGTAGTCGAGGCCCTTCATCAGGTCTTCAAACGGAGCGCCGCCCCAGTCGCCGTTGATTTCGTCAATAAACTTCTGCCCGTATCCTGGCGAGCCATGGAAATTGATCATGATGACCAGGTATCCACCGGCCGCAAAAAGTTCGGCGTTCCAGCGATAGCTCCAGAGGTCGCCCATCGGGACCTCCGGTCCCCCGTGGATGATGAACTTCACGGGATACTTCTTGCTGGCATCGAAGTTCGGCGGCCTGACGAGGAAGCCTTCGACCTTGTCGCCGAATGCACCGGGGAACCAGAAAGATTCGAGCGGGGACATGGCGACTTGGGAGAGGACGGCAGCATTGAGATTCGTAAGGGGCCTTGGCATACCGCCCTCGTTACAGACCTGTCCGTTGCAGATTTCGTAGGATAAAAAATCAAATATTTCGCTTGGGGATTGCAAAGACATCCGCGTGAAGAGCAGAGTCTTGCCGTCGCCAGCCACTGCTAAATCGTCGTTGAAGCCACCGACAATCTCTCGCACGGTAATGTTGGTGAGGTTGAGCGAGATGTCACCACCTGGCGCCGGTGCAATGTGCTCCTTCGTAAAATCGAGGGCATAGATCGGTGACTCGCCTTTGTCCTCGGACGCAAAGAAGATGCCCTTGGAGTCCGACGTCCATACGAACGTTCCAACCCAGCGATCAAATGTTTTTGTCAGATCCTTCTTCTCTCCCGTCTTGCGGTCATACAGCATCAGGCGGAAGCGGTCGCTCTCGTATCCCGGGCGCTGCTGGGCGCGGTAGGCGATGTACTTGCCATCGGGCGAATAGAGCGGCGTCGAGTCGCTGGCGGGATTGTCGGCGGTGATGTTCTTGGCCTGCGGCGGGAGCGGGAACAAACGATTTCCGGAGATCACACCTCCGCCATTCACCGGGACGATCCAGAGATCGTTGTTAGTGGACGTGGCTTCGACCTTGTCGTGATTCGAGGCGTAGCAAATCTCCTGCCCGTCAGGCGAGAAGGCGTAGTTGTCCTGTCCGCCAAGCGAGAACACGGGAGCATCGTAGTCGCCGGGCGTGAGATCGCGGGCGGCCTGAACTGGGGTGCCCCACTCTTCCCCGGTTTTGGGAAGGGTGGGCGCTGCGACCACGAAGATGTGCGTGCGCTTGCCTCCCTTGTAGGCATTCCAGTGGCGATAAAGGAGGCGATCGAAGATCAGCGCTTTGACCTTCGAGTTTTCTGCCTCTTTCAACTTTTTCGCATTGCAGGCGACTTCGGTGTCAGGCACGCCGTCGCATTCGGGATAGACATCTGAGGTGAAAAGAATGTAATGGCCATCCGGCGACCAGAGTTCGCCACCAGCTTCGGTCGCGATCGAAGTCAGTTTGTGGACGCCGCTGACCATGCCAGCGGCACCGTCGAAATCGGAAATCCAAACTTGCGAACCGCCTTCTTTATTAGAAATAAACGCAAATCGCTTCCCATCCGGCGCCCAGCGCGGGCGGTCGCCGTCCTGATCGGTGATGAGAATGCGCTCGGATTGGGCGGGCGAGGCGCCCGCCCCCACACTTGTCGCCGCAAGCGACACGATCCAGATGTGCGGTGTCTTTTTATTCGCCGCCAGATCCACATCGACCGCGCTGAACAACACCCACTTGCCGTCGGGCGAAGGCACCGGCTCGCCGACGCGTTTCAGCTTCATCATGTCTTCGAAAGTAAAGGGGTGCTTGGCTTGAGAGAATGCGGGAAGAGAGAAAAGAAGAACGAGAAGAAAAGAAAGACGCCGCATGACGTGCCTCCGCGGAACAGGGAAGTGTATCAGGAAGTCAAAAGTGAGAAGTCAGATTGAAGAAGTAAAAGCGAACGGCACTCTGGCGGTTTTCACTTCTTCAATCTGACTTCTGACTTTTGACTTTGCCTCACCCCAACTCTTCGAGCATGGCCGTCATCTCCGATTGGGCGTGCGCGTTGCCGGTGCGGCGTGCGCAGGAGATGCCATCCACCAGCCATCGCTTGGCCTCATCGACGCGGCTCGCGTTGGCCAGAGTCTGAGCGGCCATGAAGTATGCGGGCGTGTAATCCGGATTTTTCCCGATCAACGTTTGATATTCCTGCAGTGCCTGGTCGATCTGTCCGGCCTTCGAGTACTCCATAGCCAGTCCATAGCGGGCAAACGTATCTTCGGGATCAGCGGCAAGAATTTCACTCAACGCGGCTATGCGATCCATAGAGAAGTTCTCAGTTCCCGGTTCTCAGTTCTCAGTCAAAAGCCAAAGGCCAAAAGCTAACAGCTAACAGCCAAAAGCAGCTTCCCATTCATAGTACGCTCCGCGTTACAATAGCTGTTCTCCGAGAAACGAACTTGGCCTGCCCATTTTTTGTGCCGTTGGAAATCGTGAACGACGGGTCCTGGCCGCATCCTTCGCGTCTGCCACTGGGAGCGGGATGGACGGGCAACTGCCGCGCCTCTGGGCAAGAACTGACGGCATCGGACACCCACATACGGGAATTCTGCAACCTTGGTTACGCAACCGCCTGTCCGCATCTTCCCCGGCGCCGTGACTGGGATGCGATTCGTTTTTCGGTTGCCCCCGTTAGCCGGGAGCAGGTCACGATCTGTTTTGTTTGCGAGTTAGCGCACACTCCGGTCGAACATGGGAAAATGACGTTCGACTTGGCGAGCGAGGTTTGGCTCAACGCGCATCCGGACCCGCGTGTGGTTACACTCGCGACCTGCTATCTCCATGCATATCGCGCCCGACAGAGCGCTGTTCTCGTCTAACGACTTAGAAAGGCCGATCTTGGAACTAATGATCGACAAGCGGACGGATCGACGACCCGACACTCTATGAATGACAAAGCGAAATTAACCCGCCCCCGGCCGGTGCGCGAATCGATCTCTGAAATGGCCGAGCTCGTTCTGCCGAACGATGCCAATCCGCTGAACGCGCTGCTGGGCGGACGCCTCATGCACTGGATCGACCTGGCCGGCGCCATGGCCGCCCACCGCCACTCGCGCGCGTATGTGGTGACGGCTTCCATTGATCACATGGACTTTCTTGTGCCCGTTCGGGTCGGAGATTTTGTAATCCTGCGTTCGTCGGTCAATCGCGTCTTCCACACTTCGATGGAAGTGGGCGTGAAAGTGTGGGTGGAGAATTATCGCGCCGAACAGAGCCATCACGTAAGCTCCGCCTATCTGACTTTTGTTGCCGTCGATGCTGCGGGGAATAAAATGGCGGTGCCGCCCGTTGTCCCCGAGACGGAAGAGGAAAAGCGGCGCTATGATGGCGCCGCGCGGCGCCGGGAGATACGCCGCGCGGAATCGGCGCGCAGAAACGAGGTTCGGAGTTAATTACTATTGCTTGCTAACTAACCGAGAACTTAATGCTGTATTGCTGCTAAGCTGGAGGGCTCAAAGCTGAGACCTGGCAACTGAGACCTGAGACCTTACTTATGGACAGCGCACTTCTTATTCACCGCCTTCACTTCGCCTTTACCGCGACGTTTCACTATCTCTTCCCGCAGCTCACCATGGGGCTCGCCCTGCTGATTGTCGTGCTCAAGACGATCGGCTTGCGGCGTAACGATCCCGTGTATCACGAGGCAGCCCGCTTCTGGGGAAGGATTTTTGGCATCAATTTTGTTCTCGGTGTTGTGACTGGCATTCCGATGGAATTCCAGTTCGGCACCAACTGGTCGCACTTTTCGCAATTCGCGGGCGGCGTGATCGGGCAGACACTCGCCATGGAAGGCATGTTTGCCTTCTTTCTCGAATCGGCGTTTCTCGGATTATTCCTCTACGGAGAGAAGCGGTTGAGCCCGAAAGCACACTGGTTGTCGGCCGTCGCAGTCTTTGTGGGTTCGTGGTTGTCGGGTTATTTCATCATCGCCACGGACGCTTTCATGCAGCATCCCGTCGGCTATTTCACGGCTGCAGATGGCAGCTTGCAGCTGGCGAGCTTCTGGGATTTCGTGCTGAATCCCTGGGCCGGGTGGCAATACGCGCACAACATGAACGGAGCGGCGATCACCGGCGCGTTCATCATGACGTCGGTGGGCGCGTTCTATCTGCTCTCCGGCAAGTGGGCCGCGCACGCCCGCATCTTCGTCAAGGCCGGCGTGATCGCGGGCTGCCTGTTCAGCGTTCTGCAGATTTTTCCGACCGGCGACGGACAAGGCAAAATGGTCGCCGACCTGCAACCCGTGACTCTGGCGGCGATGGAGGGATTGTTTCAGAGCCAGCCCGGCGCACCGTTAGTCATTGTAGGTCAGCCTAACGAGCAGCAAGGCACGATCGATAACCCGATTGAAGTTCCGAAAATGTTGAGCATGCTGACTTACAAACGCTGGAATGCGAACGTCCGCGGACTAGACGCTTTCCCCAAACAAGACTGGCCGGGCAACATCCCATTGCTTTATTACAGCTACCACATCATGGTTGGCCTGGGGACATTCTTCGTCGCCGTCATGGCCGTGGCATTGTTCCTGCTGTGGCGCGGCAGACTCTTTAGCGCCAGGTGGATGCTTTGGATCCTGATGCTCTCCGCGCCTTTTCCCTATATCGCGAATACCGCCGGCTGGATGACCGCCGAGCTCGGTCGCCAGCCCTGGCTGGTCTATGGGCTGATGCGCACCGAAAACGGCTATTCCAAGCTCGTCTCGGCCGGTAACGGCATGTTTACTCTTTTGGGATTCATGGGCATTTACTTTGTGCTGGGCATTCTGGGCCTGTTCCTGATTCGGCGCGAGATTGAGCACGGCCCACCGGGTGGACATGAATCCGTTTCTAATCTCCATCCGGCGACGGAGGCAAGGTAACGGAGGCAAGGTAAATATGGCGAGCCTTTGGTTCTGGATTGTCGCAGCGATGATCGCAACCTATGTCGTGCTCGACGGATTTGATCTTGGCGCGGGTGCGATTTATCTGATTGCGGCCAAAACCAACGAAGAACGACGACGGGTGCTGCGCGCCATCGGCCCGGTTTGGGATGGCAACGAAGTTTGGTTGCTGGCGGCTGGCGGTACACTCTACTTTGCATTTCCTCGACTCTACGCGTCGAGCTTCAGCGGGTTCTACCTTCCGCTGACCATGGTCCTGTGGCTGCTCATTCTGCGCGGCACCGGCATTGAATTCCGCGCTCACATCAAAAACCCAGTCTGGCAGGACTTCTTCGACGTGATCTTCAGCGTCTCCAGCATTCTGCTGGCTGTGTTTTTCGGGGCAGCGCTGGGCAACGTGGTGCGCGGAGTTCCGCTGGATGCAGCCGGCTATTTCTTTGAGCCGCTCTGGACCAACTTCAAGCTCGGCCCGCAGACGGGCATACTGGATTGGTACACGGTACTCACCGGCGTGCTGGCGTTAGTGACCCTGGCCGCGCACGGTTCTTATTACGTCGCCCTCAAAACCGACGAGGACCTCGGCCGCCGCGCCCGTGGTTTCGCGTTGCTGTGCTGGCCTCTGCAGTTTTTTCTGACCTGCAGTTGCATGGTTGCGACGTATTTCATCCGGCCCGAAATCATGGCGAACTACGGGAAGTACAAGATCGGAATACTGGTTCCGATCGTCGTTGCCGCCAGCCTGGCCATCATGCTCTGGGCCAATCCCAGGGGCAAAGAGAAACTCGCGTTCGTTGCCTCCAGCCTGTATATCACCGCTATGCTGGTGGGCGCGGCGTTTGCGCTCTACCCTGTCGTGCTGCCCGCCCGCAGCCACCAATACGACCTCACCATCTACAACAGCGCCGCCGGCAGTCACGGGCTGAGCGTCGGCCTGGTTTGGTGGACGTTGGGCGCGGTGCTTGCGGTGGGCTATTTTCTGTTCGTCTACCGCATGTTTCGCGGCAAGGTGCAAATCGGAGAAGGGCACTACTAGAGATTGCAGAGGTCAGAGGTAGCACCGAAGTCAGAGGTTAGAGGTCAGATTGCAGAAGTGAACGACTCCGACGCAAACGGCACTGTGAGTCCTAGAGCTCTTACCTCTGCAATCTGACTTCTGGCCTCTGCAATCTATCGACATCGCGCTAGTGTCATCGCTAGCCCATTCCCCTCCCGTATAATGAAATGATGAGCGCTCATTCCCATCATCCCGGCCAGCAACAGCCCACCGCGCAACCTTTACCTGGCGTCAACGCCATCATCGCCGTCGGTTCCGGCAAGGGCGGAGTCGGCAAGACCACGCTCTCGGTCAATCTGGCGATCGCCCTCACTAAGATGGGCCACAAAGTAGGATTGCTCGACGGCGACGTCTACGGTCCCAATGTCCCGCTCATGCTCGGCACCAACGAGCAGCCCAAAGTGATGGCCGAAGGCCAGATCGCGCCCATCAACTCGCATGGGCTCAAGGTCATCTCGGTCGGCTTCCTCAATCCTGGAGACAAGCCGCTGATTTGGCGCGGTCCCATGCTGCATTCGATCATCAAGCAGTTTCTGGGATCGGTGCAGTGGGGACTGCTCGACTATCTCGTCATCGACCTTCCTCCGGGAACCGGCGACGTGGCGCTCTCGCTGATTCAGACTGTGCCACTGACCGGCGCGATTGTGGTCTCTACGCCCTCCGACGTTGCGCTACAGGATGCGCGCAAGGCCATCGAGATGTTCCGCCAGATGAAAGTGGACATCGTCGGCATGGTCGAAAACATGAGCTACTTCGTCTGTCCGCACTGCCAGCACGAAATCGACATTTTCTCGCGCGGCGGCGCGGAAAAGACGGCGAAACAGTTCGGCATCGCCTTCCTCGGAAGCGTCGAGCTCGATGCGGAGATTCGCAAATCAGGCGACAGCGGCGTTCCGTCCGTGCTCCAAGGAGAAGATTCGCCCCATGCGAAGTCGCTGTTTGCGTTTGCCCGCAATGTGGCGGCGCGCGTGGATGAGATCAAAGCCGGCAGCTCGGAGAGCGTGATCCAGATTCAGTAAGGCCAAGAACCGCTGAACCGCAGAGAACGCAGAGTTCACGGAGGTTTTTATGACGGGCTTTCCCCTGCTTTCCGTCTCGATTCCTGATAGTTACTAGATAGGTATTAACCCGTGACTTACGGGTACCCCCCCCCGGTCTTTTGGAATCATAGGGTTAGGAGGAAATTCCCGCAAAATCTTTGAGTTTAAAGGACTTATACGTAAAGTATTTCGGAATAAGGACTTACGAGATCCGTTCGCTTCGCTCAGGATTTCGGCAGCGGGCTCCCGCTCCTCCACCCCGTCACGCGAAAACCGCGCGTGCCGGGGACCCCGGCTCGCTCACGCCCGCTAAACGCCTCAACTTAGGTTGTCAAAGAGCGCTGAAAATGGGTTTGGGGCAGTTTCGAGGGCTGTCTTGGGAGACGGACACAGCTCGGAACTGCCCCATCAGGAGATTATTCTCGCATCTGGCGCGATCAGGGTCTGTGATGGCGGTCACTGCTTGGTTGTGATGAAAAATCCCTGAGGCTCAGTACCCAGTACCCAGTGCGTGGTGAAAGAGGCGCTCGTGTTGCAAAACCGCGCTTTATGCACTACACTGTAGTGCATGAGAAACGAAGTTTACAGCTGGCGTCTGTCGGGCGAACTTAAGTCTCACCTGGAGCGGGAAGCGCGTCTGCGCAAGGTGCCGGTTTCGGCGGTGCTGGAGACTGCCGTGCGCGACTTGCTGAAGAAGGGCGATGCGGACGCCTCGGAGGAGGAGGCGCAGAGCAGACTTCACGCCACTGCGGCCAACTGCTTCGGAGTCCTCGCCAGCGGCAACTCTCGCCGGGCCGAGACGGCGCGCGATGCGCTTCTCAAGCGCCTGAAGCGGCGGCATGGCCGCTAATGCGTGCGTTGCTAATGCGCTCATTGACACGGGCGCGATTCTCGCGCTGCTTGACCGCAGCGATCGCTGGCACGACGCCTGCGTGGAGGCATTCCGGCAACTGCGGCTACCGCTGCTGACCTCCGAGGCGGTGCTCACGGAAGTGTTCCACCTGGTTGGCGATACGCGCACTGAGATGGAAGCTGCCTGGAAGTTCGTCCGTTCGGGAGCGCTTGTTCTTGGCGCAATCGAAGATGCGGAATTGACGCACCTGCACGGCTTGATGTCTCGGTATTGGGATAGGCCGATGGATTTCGCCGACGCCACGCTCGTGTATCTGGCGAAGCGCGAATCTCTTTCCGTTGTTCTCACGGTCGATCACGCGGACTTTGCGACCTATCGCATCGAGGGGAAACGTCAATTCCGGGTGTTCCCGAGCAAACGACCGTAGCTACACGAAGCTGGTTACCCGGCCGGCAGAAAAGCCCCGCCCAAGCGGAGCTTGGACGGGGCACCCTCGAAAGTAGATGTGGACGCGATAGCCCGGCCCACCCGCCACTTACCCAAGTTCTTAGTCCACTGACTTGACGTCGTCAGGCAGCGCAAGCAGAAAAGTACAATCGGATCCGGCGTTGCAGGAAAGCGTCCCTCGCCGCACAATCTTTACGGGCGTCTCATCGGGGAACTTCTGGCTATATCTGGCAGTTCGAAGCTCATCGGTGAGTGCCTTCAACTTCTCGTCCCCACTCACGAATGTCACGTCTTCGAGTGTGGCTGTGGAGCCTTGGCCCGCGCTCTGCAAGATGAAAAAATCGGCATTGCCGTCAAGTTTGGAGGTATTGCCCAGCCAAATGGTTCGTCCCTGCTGCAGGTCGTTGCGATATTTTTCAACCAAGGCGTCCACCTTGCCTTCACCGCCGATCAGCGCAGCTAGGCGGCTCCGGGTCTCGGGTTCAGGCCGCCGCCCATTGAGTGCCAAGGCATATAGATGCTGGGCTCCTTCTTTCTTGCCTTGTTTCTCGTAAATCTGCCCCAGATGATCACCCTCATTTCCTCGTTCCCCCAATTGCCAAGCTGCCGAGACATACTTCTCAGCCAGATCGAGTTTACCTTCGATAAATGCGACCCACCCCAGCGTATCCCAATAACTATCAAGGGAAGAAACCAGTCTCAAATCTCTCTGCTTAAGCTGGCCGAGCGATACATTTCTCAAGCGTGCAGAGGTTCCCGAAACCGCAGACTCGGCGTAACGCTGTGCCAGATCAAGGTGCGCACTCTTGAGCGTCAGTTGATAAGCGATGTCATTCCAGACCGAAGGGGTGGCGGAAATCTTCACAGCCTTGTCAAACGCCGTCATTGCTTTGTCGCCCTGACCAAGGTTCAGATAAGCTTGGCCCAGCCTCACCTGGGCATCTGCATCGTCTGGCGCCAGCGATGCGGCTTTCTCCAACTCGGGCAACGCTTCCTCGTACTTGTGTGTCTCTAGATAGGCAATGCCCAAGTTGGTCAGCGCATGCTCATGCAAGGGCTGGATTTCAAGTTGCTTACGGAACCACTTCTCCGCTTCATCGTATTTACGCTCGCGCAGGTAAACACGCCCAAGGTTGTCATAGGCGTTGTAGTGGTAGGGATTAATAGCTATTTGCTTCTGAAATGCGTTAATTGCAAGTTCATCCTTTTGATCGTTCATGTAAACGATCCCTAAATCGTTCCAGGCCACCTTGCTCTTGGGATCGGCTTCAATCGCGCGGTTAAACAGGTCGACTGCTAGCGCGTAGTTTCCATTCTTTCTGGCCTCGTTGCCGCTCTTGACGAGATCATTGGCCTTCATTCCCCCAGGAACACTGTGCGAGTCCGCCACGGTGCTCTCAATGGTCAAATGCTGGCCTGCGTCCGCGAGCGCTGCTTGCCGAAAAGCGCGGTAGTCATCTGCCCGTGCTGGGGGCAACTCCCCTTGACGTATGGTCAATTTGCGTTCCGCGGTGAAGACGTTGCCCTCGAGTTTGTAGGTTGACTGGTAAGCTCCGTAGTCGCGATCCAGCACGGTCGGAACCGGTACGTCGGCCGTGTATCTGGCAGCCAGTTCCAGCTTGAGGCGGTAGGTATGCTCGTGAGGCGGTCCTAGCTTGAAGGTCTCAGCAGTGGAACCCTCCGATTCTTCATCTTCGCTCTCCTCATCTACATCCGCACTTACGGATGCAAGATTGAGATAAGTGAGAGGCAATTTTAACTGGAGTTTTTTCTTCGACCAATCGACAAAGCTCGCCTTGCTCACTTCGTAAGAGATCGTGAAAGGCTCCCGCGTCGACGCGGTGTCGCTCACCTTCACATTGCTTACGTCCCCGCCCAATGTCTTATTCAGGCCCTCCACGTATTTTTGCCATTGTGCCGAGGCGATGCGTCGGAAAAGCATTCTCTGCCGGAGTTCAGCGTCGCCTCGTAGGGTGTAGCTGACTGTCGCCTCCAACCTGCCGCTTTCGTCAATCTTTCCCTTGATTTCCTCCAACTCCCGGTCGGGCATGGGTGGGTCAGCCGGGGTTTCCTCAAGATGCGGTACGCCGCCTTCGGGAATTACTAAGGCCTGCTTCTTGCGTAACTGATATGTCAGAAGCTGGAACGGCGCGACTTCCGTGGTCGCGTCCATCCATATTTCTTCTTTTCCCAGCGGCAACATGGTGATGACATGATTGAATTGCGAAGGCGAAGGCACGTCCGGATCGAGCTTGCGGGCTGAGTTGATTAGCACCGTGGAAGAATGCAGGCCCTTCGCCTCTAGCAGTGCTGCCAGGAGCGTGTTCTTATCCTTGCAGTCGCCGTATTGGTTGTGAAGAACATCGGCCGCTGCCTGCGGCTGATATCGCGCCAATCCCAAGGAAAGGCTCACGTAACGGAAATTCTTCGCCACAAAGTCATAGAGGGCTTCCGTCTTCTCCAGAGCTGACGCCAGTCCCTTGGTCAATTCGTCCGCCTTGGCACGCACTTCCTTCGATGGCACCCGCCGTTCGCTCTCCAGTCCCGCATACCAGCGCCCGACTTCTTCCCAACTGCCAAACGTGGTCATCTGTACATCGGGAACTTTGTCCACCTTTTTCTTTTTCTTCTTCTTCTTGTCCGCGTCTTTGTCGTCGTCGTTCACTAAGTGCGAGGTTTCCCAGCGATAGATGCGCCTGCCGTTTTCTTCGGTAATCTTCGCATCCGAGCCCGGCTTGGCTTTCAGCTTGACTGTGCGTCCTGCGGGAATATCGATTTCCAGCTTCTCATCCAACACAATGCTCGACTGATTAAAATCGTGTTGCATCCAGAACTGTCCCGGAGCTAACGGGGTATGAAAGAGGGTTGTCACTTCACATTCCAGGACATCCCCGGGGCGCAGACTTGGGACGGTTATGTGTTTCTCCCGGTAGTCGGTGTATACAGGAGCGATCTGTTGCACCACGCCGTTGAGATCCTGGACCACATCCGCCCCGGCTGTGACTATGTTGCCGTCTGGCTTGATTACGCGTACGTATCCGATCTCCATCCGGTCGTTGGCTGAGTTGTAACCAAATCTCAGCTGTCCAAACCCCTGCACGCCCGCCTCGCTCAGCACATGGACGCGAAGCGTAGCGACCTTACGCCCTGTCCCGTCGTTCTCGAAGCGGTAGCGCTCGTACAACTGCTCGACAACGAAGGCTTCCTTGGAATAGTCCGGTTTGGTCTCTGTCGGAGGCGTGGCCTTTGCCGCTGCTTTTTCCATTTCCGTCGTTGTCGGTGTAACTGCGGACGGCTGCTGTCCGGTGGCGGCCTGTTCGAGCTTACCCGCACGGGCAGGCCCGGCACTTACCAGATGTACACTTAAAACCAAAAAGAGAAGAAAGTCGAAAACAAACCGGCGGATAGTCATGTGTAACCTTTGGGGGTTTTGTATCCTAAGTTATCCGGGTACGCAAGCGATAAGGGATGCATCCTTGTCGCTCCGCCTCACCGAGTGCGCGCGCCTCGGCCCCTGCGCTCCAAGTCCCGTGGTGGGGGTGTAGGAATTTTGTCCCCTGCCAATAGCTACCCCCCCATCCTTGACACCCTCGCCAGGGCTCCCTAGAATTTCATTAGGGAGTGGTGGAGTCTTAATCTAAGCCACTGCATCTAAAGAATTTAGAGGGGCGGTTCGACTCCCACTCATCGCAAAGGACGCGATGAGTGGGGCACCCTCCTTTGTTTAGGGACTTATGCCAGCAGGGCCAACGGGCGTACGGGAACGCGAAATTCTTACCGCCATCGTCGAGACGTTCATCGCCAGCGGAGAGCCGGTGGGGTCGCGCACGCTTGCGCGCTCCAGCCGCGAAGGGCTGAGTGCGGCTACGATTCGCAACGTGATGGCTGATCTTGCCGATGCCGGATTTCTGGAGCAGCCGCACGCTTCGGCGGGGCGCGTTCCCACGGCGGAGGCCTATCGTTATTATGTCGAGCAACTGAGTGGTGAGACGCATCTCTCGCGCGAGAACCAGAGCATCATCCAGGACACTTTGACCGGCGTTGCGGACGTGGCGGAGTTCATGGAGCGCACTTCGCATGTGCTCTCCCTGATCTCGCACAGCGTCGGGGTTACCGTGGCGACCAGCGGACCGCGGAACGCGCTCGAGCACGTTTTCTTTTCGCGCCTGGGCGATCAGAAAGTGCTGGCGGTGGTGGTCACGCGCTCGGGGGTGGTGCGCGACCGCGTGCTGCGTCTCGATATTCCGCAATCCGATCTCGACCTGGCGGCGCGCTACATCAATGACAATTTTCGCGGCTGGACGATGGGCGACATGCGCGCCGAGCTTGCCCGCCGCCTCGAACAAGAACGCAGCGAGTACGACCGGCTGATGAAGTCGATAGAGCAGCTCTACCAGCAGGGTGCGCTCGCTTCGAACGACGACACGCAGGCGGTGTTCGTGGAAGGAGCAGCGAACTTAGTAACGAACTTGGTTACGAACCCAGTGACTGGGCAGGAAGATCGGCAGCGGCTGCAAGATCTGCTGCGGACGCTTGAGGAAAAAGAAAAAGTTGTGAAGCTGCTGAGCGCTTATCTTGACACGCGGCAGGAAGCGGTGCGCGTGGTGATCGGGCTCGACGATGCGCTGCCTGCTTCGAATTTGCAGAATTTTGTGCTGATTGGCGCGCCCGCTCGCGTGGGCGGGGAAGTGATGGGGTCGCTGGCCGTGATTGGACCGACGCGGCTGGATTATCAACACACCATGTCGGCGGTGTCGTACATTGCGCGGCTGTTCGACAAACTTTTGAACGAATCGGAGTAATGCAGCAGTATGCGCAAAGGAAACGGAAAAACCGACGGGAACCTCCGTCTGGAAAACCAGGGTCTGAAGAGCGAGGATCTGGAGCACGAGCTTCCGGCCGCGGAAGGCGGAGAAGAAGCTGCGACGGCCGCGGTGGCGGGCAAAGCAGCGGAGGTCGTTGGACCTGGACCTAGACTTGGACCAGGAGCAGCGCCATCGGAAACGGAAAAGCTCAAGGCCGAGCGTGACGCGCTCCTCGACCGTCTGGCTCGCTTGCAGGCGGAGTTCGACAATGCCCGCAAGCGCGCGGTGCGCGATCAGCAGGAATTCCGCGAGTTCGCCGCGGCCGACGTCATCAGGAACATTCTGCCGACCCTCGACAGTTTCGAACGCGCATTAAGAGCCGGCGCCGACTCCACCGACTTCCGCAACGGCATCGAGCTCATCTACCGCCAGTTCCAGGATGCGTTGCAGAAAATCGGAGTGCAGCCGATTGTTGCGATGGGGCAGCCTTTCGATCCGCGGGTTCACGAAGCCGTCGAAATGGTGGATACCGCCGAGGTTCCGGATCACCATGTGCTCGACGAACTACAGCGCGGCTACAAGTACAAGGACCGCCTGCTGCGTCCCGCGATGGTGCGGGTCGCGCGCAACACCGGCGGGTAACGGGACCCTCAGGGGCTAAAGCCCTCGTCGTTATTGGCTCGGGGCGGCGCGGCTGAAGCCGTGCCCTTGCCAAAGCGATTTATGGGCGGTACGGATGAAGAGGTTGCGGAAAAACTGCTGACGTACGCCTCAGCGGCTAAAGCCGGCTTTGATTTTGCGGGACTTACGGCGCGGCTGAAGCCGCGCCCCTTCAAAACAAAGTCAACATCAGAGTTTTTCCGCCGCCTGTGAAGCCGTGCCTTTGCCAAGGCGATTTATGAGATAGATTGGATTTGCTTAACTGAATTGCTCAACGAAAGAGTGGGGGGAGTTTCTGGCCGCCAACACAAAACGCGATTATTACGAGGTCCTCGGTGTCACCCGTGCGGCCACCGACGTCGAAATCAAGAGCGCTTACCGCAAGCTTGCGATGACGTACCATCCCGACCGCAACCCCAACAATCCTGACGCGGAAGAGAAGTTCAAGGAGCTCACCGAGGCGTACGCAATTCTCGCCGACAGCGAGAAGCGATCTCTGTATGACCGCTTCGGGCACGCCGGCGTGGGCGGCACCACCGGAGCGGGGGCTGGATTCGATCCCGCCATCTTCCAGGATTTCGGCGACATCTTCGGCGATATTTTTGGATTTGGCGACATGTTCGGCCAGGGCAGCCGTCGTCGCAGTCGCGCCCAGCGCGGAGCGGACCTTCGCGAAGACTTGCATCTCGAATTTGACGAAGCGGTCTTCGGCATCGAAAAGCAAGTGAATGTCCGCCGCCATGAGACCTGCGACGCGTGCCGCGGAACCGGCGCGGCGCCCGGCAAGGCTCCGGTCAGCTGCCGGTCGTGCAATGGACGGGGCCAGGTCCGGTACCAGCAAGGCTTCTTCAGCATCGCTCGAACCTGCCCAACCTGCCAGGGGGCGGGCAGCGTAATCACCGATGTCTGCCCGAAGTGCAAAGGCGAAGGCCGCTTGCTGCGCGATCGCGTGGTCGAAGCCAAGGTGCCCGCGGGAGTGGAGGACGGCACGCGAATCCGTTTCAGCGGCCTCGGAGAAGCGGGCGCGTTCGGCGGGCCGGCCGGCGATTTGTATGTTGTCCTGCACGTCAAAGAACACGCCTTCTTTGAGCGCGAGGGCAACGACCTGCACTGCGTGGTTCCGATCTCATTCCCGCAAGCCGCCCTGGGCATCGAGATTATGGTTCCGACGCTGGAAGGAGAACACAAGCTGAAAGTCCCCGAAGGCACGCAGTCGGGAACCTCATTTCGCATCCGGAACAAAGGCGTGCCGGTACTCAATGGCCACGGCAAAGGCGATCTTTACGTCGAGGTGCGAATCCAAACTCCCGGGAAACTGAGTAAACGCCAGCGCGAACTGTTGGCCGAACTGGGAGAACTGTCTCCGGTAGAGAATAAACCGCAGCCCCGGTCGCTGTTGGGACGGGTGAAGGACATGTTTGTGTAGAGAAGGTCTCAGGTCCCAGGTCTCAGGTCTCAGGCTCAAGATTCTTGCGCTCATCCTTCGATGAAAGACTTTTCTGAGACCTGAGACCTGACACCTGAGACCTGAGACCTGACACCTGACACCTGAGACCTGACACCTGACACCTGAACCATGACACGCCGCCGCTGGATTGCCGACGAAGTTAGCGGAGACACCGCCGCCTTGGTGGGCGAACACGCGGCTCATCTTGCCCGCGTGCTGCGCGCGGAAGTCGGGCAGGAGTTTGACATTGCGACCGGAGAAGAAGTTCGCCGCGGAACAATCACCACGATCTCCTATGATCGCGTTGAATTCGCGCTCGACAAGAAGCCGTACCCTAGGCTAAGGTCCAAGCCGTTCGACGCTCCGAAGATCACGCTGGCGCTCGCCATCTTCAAGTTCGACCGCATGGAGTGGGCGATCGAGAAGTGCACGGAGATCGGGGTCGCTCGCATCATTCCCGTGATCGCCCGCCGGACGGATGCGCATCTGGCCGCCGCCGCGGTGAAGCGCCACGATCGCTGGCAGCGCATCGTTCGTCAGGCGGCCGAACAGTCGCGAAGGCTGGTACCGCCTGAGATTGCGGTCCCGGTCAAATTGAAAGAGCTCGACGGCGTTCTGCCTGCAGACGCATCGACCCGCGTCGTTCTGGCCGAGTCGGAAGAAGAAACTCGGCTGGGAGAAATTCTGCAATCCCAGTCGACCGAAAGCAAAGTGGCGCTCGCTGTGGGGCCTGAAGGCGGGTGGGCCGACGGGGAACTGGCGTGGTTTTGCGAGATGGGATGGGTCGCAGCCTCGCTCGGCGACACAATCCTGCGAGCCGAAACTGCGGCGATTGTCGCCACTGCCCTGGCGCTTGACGCCCTGCGGTGATTGCCTAGCCCCCATCATTCATGAGGCGAGAGAAGTGGGAAGGGCACGGCTTCAGCCGTGCCGCCCAGAGCCAATAAAGACACGGGCTTTAGCCCCTGAGGTCGCCAGCGTCGGCACGACTGCAGATCAAACAGCATAACTCCAGCACCGTCCCTCAGCGGCTGAAGCCGCATTCCATTCAGAGGCACGTACGGCGCGACTGAAGTCGTGCCCTTCCCAAGACCCGATCGAATCAGGGTTTTTCCGCAGCCTACTACAGCCTTCCACAACGACCTCTGATATTCTCCGGCAAGTGGCTTTTCAAGTGACATATCAAGTGAATTCAACCGCCTCACCTGCGACAAAGATCGTTCCCGATGAACGCCAGCAGCAAGCCATCGAACACGTGCATGGCCCGATGCTGGTGATTGCCGGCGCCGGCACGGGGAAGACCACTGTCCTCACGCAGCGCGTGGCCAACCTCATCCGCGAAGGTCACGCCCGCCCCGACGAAATTGTTGCGCTCACCTATACCGACAATTCCGCCGCGGAAATGATGGCACGCGTCCGAGGGGAACTGAAGGGCACCGCCATCGACGGCCTGCAAGCCTGCACCTTCCATGCCTGGTGCTACGGACTGCTCCAGCGTCGCGGCGCCGGTTTTGACGTGCTCGACGATACCGATCTCCGGGTGTATTTGCGCCGCCGTATCCGGGAACTGCGTCTCCAGCACTTTGAGAGCGCAGCGAACGTCGGCAAGTTTATCAAGGACCTGTGCGATTTCATGCGCCGCTGCCAGGACGAACTGGTCGGCCCCGCCGAATACGCGCGCTATGTGGAGCGCCTGGAACGCAGCGAGGCCGCGTTGCCCCGGGTTGCACGCTCGAAGAAGCAAGCCGAGTTCGAACCGACGGAGGTCATTGAACGCTGCCGGGAAATCGCCCGCGTTTTCACCACCGTGGAAGAGATGCTGGGGGAGAAGAAGCTGGGCACCTACGGCCACATGATTGCCAATGCCTATCGGCTGCTCAAGGACGCCCCCGCGCTGCTGGCGGAAGAACGTAGCCGCACTCGCTTCCTGCTGGTGGATGAATTCCAGGACGCGAACTTTGCTCAGATTGAAATCCTCACGCTGCTGGCGGGCGCAGCGGCGAACGTTTTTGCCGTGGGCGATCCGGATCAGGCGATCTACCGGTTTCGCGGCGCTTCGAGCGAGGCATTCACGCTGTTCGCCAGGAATTTTCCGGCGGCGAAGATCGTGGTGCTGGGAAAGAACCGGCGCTCGCTCTTGCCCATCCTGCGCTGTGCCTTTGGCGTTGTGAACGACAACCCGCCGGTTTTCGGACAGACGCTCGCTCAAACGCCCGAGCAAAACGGAGTTCCAATTTCCTACCAGCGAGCGCCCCTGGAATCCCAGCGAGACCAGGTGGATAGGCAAAAGGGAGAGGCCACGACCGCGCGCCTGGTCGAAATTGCCACGTGGAAGGACAAGGAAGTCGAGGCCTCCGACCTCGCCTTCCGGATCGAGCGGAAGCATAGAGATCTGGGCTGCGAGTGGAAGGAATTTGCGGTGCTCTATCACAATCACATCCATCGCGATGAACTGGTCCAGGAACTTGCCGGCCGCGGCATTCCATTTTCCATTAAAGGTCTGGACGTGCTCGACACGCCCGAGGTTCGCGATATCGTAGCCTGCCTGACCGTCGCCGTATCTCCGAACGATGCCGCCAGTCTGTTTCGCGCGGCGGCGCTTCCACAATTCGGCATCGACCCATTGGAATTGCGGGCGGCGATGCGGGCCGTGCAGCGGGAGGAACTCGATCTGCGCACGGTGCTGGGAAGGCTCGCGGGCGGGGCGGCAGTGCTCGAATCCGTGGCGAACGCGCACCGCGAAGTGGAGAAGGATGGAGTTCGAGCCGACGACGCGGTGAAGGTTGTGATCCGGAGATTCGGCTTGCCGCACTCGGCTTTGATCGACGCGTTTGTGAACTTTGTCGAAGCGTGGCGGAACAAACCGATTGCCGAAACAGGCAGTCCGTCCGTGTTTCTCGACTATCTCGATTATTTTGCGCAGGAGGACGGCAGAATTGAACTCCCGCCCATCGAAGACGACGGCGTGCGCCTCTTGACCGCGCATGCCGCCAAGGGTCTTGAGTTCCGGCATGTCGCCATCCTTCGCGGTTCTTCCACGACGTTCCCAACTTCCTACAAGCCGCCGCTCATTGCCTTTCCGGCCGAACTGCGCCGGCCGGGAGCGGCTTCGCACGACGACAAAACGCTACACGAAGAAGAAGAGCGCCGCCTCTTCTACGTTGCCATGACGCGGGCCAAGGACACGCTCGCCATCTATGCCAAGCAGGGCACGGGTGCCGACACGAGGCCGACGAAGTTTTTGCGCGAGTTCATGGCGAAACCGGCTTACAAGAAGTTCTGGTCCACCCGCCCAGCGGAGTTCGCGCAGGACATTGCTGCCGGGGAAGCGCCGGGAATTGTGGCGCCGCAATCGAACGTGGCCGCGTGGCTGCTCATGCCGCCGTCGGCAAATTTCGTCACCGGCCTGAGCGCGACGGCCATTGAAATCTACGAAGAGTGTCCGCTCCGTTTCAAGCTCGAAAGGGAATGGCACCTGCCGCGCGAAGTCCCCGCCTCACTGCACTACGGAGCAGCCATGCACGGCGTGCTGCGCACGTTCTACGACGCGCAGCGCTATCAACGCGAAATCGGCGACGATGATTTACTGGAACAATTCCGGGCGGCCCTGGCTTCCGCCGGCATCACCGACCGCTATCAGTATGAGTTGTATTTGAGGCAGGGAATGGAGCAGTTGCGGCAGTTTTTCGAGGCGGCCCGCAGCGCCCCGCCGCCTGAGGTCATCGAAACCGAACGCGGATTTGAACTGCAAGTGGGGCCGGCGAAGTTGGCCGGACGCGTCGATCGCATCGATCGCACCGGCCCGGACACCGTGGCCATCGTGGATTACAAGACGGGCAAGCCGAAGTCCCAGGAGGATGCGGACGAGAGCCTGCAACTCTCCTTGTATGCGCTCGCGGCCAGGGAGACGTGGGGAAAGCGTGCCGACCGCCTGGTCTTCCACAACCTCGAAAACAACACGCCGGTTTGCGCCACGCGGACCGACGCCGAGTTGGAGGCGGCGAAATTGCGTGTGCAACAAGTGGCGGAGGGAATCGCGCGGGGAGAGTTTGCCGCGAAACCCGGCTATCACTGCGCGTTTTGTCCCTATCGCAATCTTTGTCCCGCGACCGAGAAGATGGTCGCAGCTCCGCCGAAGAAATCGGCGCCTCGCGTCAACTAGAACTGGTCTCATAAGTGGTTCTCCGGGCGGAAGCTCCGGCCCTCAGGGGCTAAAGCCCGCATTTTTATTGGCCAGTAGGGGCACGGCTGAAGCCGTGCCCTTCCCAAAACCATTTATGAGAACAGTCCTAAGTTTGAGCGGAAGGATTTTGTTCGGCAGAACAAGCGGAGCAGCGCGGGGGATCGGAAAACTGGCGCGAAAAACTTTGGGGACGCTCATCGCGTCCCCTTGGTCGTTGCCTGTTGCGGGTGCTTAGTGCTTCTTTTTCTTTGCTGCTTTCTTTTTGGTTGCCATGGATCTATTCTCCCTTTCCATTCTTCATGGAATTTCGCAACGGTCTTCTGTTGCAACTGTTTGAATGTATAGAGTCAACGCAGAACGAAGTCAAGAGAAAAATGATCGCAACGCGCGCATGCAACGCTGCACCAAAGTCACATGCGCGACTCACGCGCGAAGAAAAAGTTCGCGCGGCATCACAACTCACTCTCACTTGTTCTCCGATCACGCTGTTTCTGCCGCTCGCACGGTTTCAGGGAATGCTTGCCTGCGACTCCGGCTTGATTGCGCCCCGCGAATATGCGCGGAGCTTTCCGCGATCTATAATGAGAGGCGATTTTACAGCGCGCAATGCTTCAGGCAGCGCGTCCAAGGAGCGCAATTATGGCCGGTTCGAATGATGTTGTGATCGTCGCGGGATGCCGCACGCCGATCGGAAAATTTCAGGGAAGTCTGAGCGACTTGACCGCTCCACAAATCGGCGCGGTCGCCGTGCGCGAAGCCGTCAAGCGGGCGAATCTACAGCCGCAGCAAGTGGACGAGTGCATCATGGGCAACGTCGTCTCTGCCGGGCTCGGTCAAAATCCGGCGCGGCAGGCGGCGTTATTCGGCGGACTTTCGCCCGAAGTGGGTGCCATGACCATTAACAAGGTGTGCGGCTCGGGATTGAAAGCGGTCGCGCTCGCGGCGCAGGCCATCGAAACCGGCAACAGCTCCATCGTCGTCGCCGGGGGCATGGAATCCATGACCAACGCGCCCTATCTCCTGCCGAACGCGCGCAAGGGATATCGTCTGGGCAACGGACAACTGGTGGACTCCATGGTGCACGACGGGCTGTGGGACATTTACAACGACTATCACATGGGACTGACGGGCGAGAACGTCGCCGAGAAATACGGCATCACGCGCGAAGAGCAGGACGAGTTCGCCGCCAACTCGCACCGCAAAGCCATCGCCGCTCAGAAGGAATGCCGGTTCAAGTCGCAGATTGTTCCCGTCGAAATCCCGGCCAAGAAAAAAGGCCAGCCGCCCGTAATCTTCGACCAGGACGAAGGCCCGCGCGAGGATACCACCATCGAAGCGCTGCGCGCCCTCAAGCCGGCCTTCAAGAAAGATGGCACCGTTACTGCCGGCAACGCTCCCGGAGTCAACGACGGAGCGGCAGCGCTGGTCGTGACCAGTGCCGCGCGCGCGAAAGAGCTGGGCGCAACTGCTATGGTCCGCATCGTCGCGCAGGCGACCAGCGGAGTCGAGCCGAAGTGGGTCATGATGGCTCCGGTTGGCGCCGTGCGGAAGATCTGGGAGAAGACGGGCTGGAAGAAGGATGACGTCGATCTCTACGAGCTGAACGAGGCCTTCTCCGTGCAAGCGCTCGGAGTCTGCCGCGAACTGGGGCTCGATATGAACCGCGTCAACGTGAACGGAGGCGCGGTGGCTCTGGGCCATCCTATTGGGGCCAGCGGAGCGCGCGTGCTCGTCACCTTGATTTACGAAATGATGCGCCGTGACGTGCATCGCGGGATTGCGGCGCTGTGCCTGGGCGGCGGGAATGCGGTGGCGATGGCGGTGGAGCGGTAACAGCATTGAGCCATTGATTTCCCGGAAGTTCGTAACATAAGACCCACTGTCATCCTGAGCGAAGCGAAGGACCTATGCATTCTGGCGGATTCAAATACATAGGTCCTTCGCTTCGCTCAGGATGACAATCTAAAGTTAATCGTCCATCCTCTAGCCCGCGGTTGGAGTCGGCTCCGCCGCCGTCACCGGCAGGGTGATGGTGAATATCGCGCCGCCGCCCGGGGCCGAGGCGGCTTCGATGTTTCCGCCATGCTCGCGCAGCACGGTCTTGCAGATGCTTAGTCCCAGGCCGGTGCCGCGGCCGGGCCGCCTGGTAGTAAAAAAAGGATCAAAAATGTGCGCCAGGTTTTCGGGTGCGATTCCCGGACCATCATCCTGAAACACGACCCATACAGAATCGGGGTTGCGACCAATGCGTACGCGAATCGTGCCTTTCTCGCGGCTTTCGCGGATCGCCTGCTCCGCATTCAGCAGGAGGTTCAAGAACACCTGCATCAACTGATTGGGATCGGCCATGATCGCGGGGATTGCCGGTTCGGGCAGGAAGTCCACCGTGATATTGCTTTTGCGCAAGGGATAGGCTTGCATCTGCACGGTACGCTGCACGAGTTCGTTCAGATTGACTAGGCTGCGTCCCGGAGCAGGCGGGCGGGCGAAGTATTGCAAGTTCTGCACGATTTCGGCCGCACGCTGCGCCTGCTGGCGCAGAGCCGCAATCGGCTTGCGCGCGACCTCGCTGACCTCCAATCCCTGCAGCAGGTCGGCATTACCCAGGATGACGGTCAGCGGATTATTGAGCTCGTGTGCAAAGCCGCCGATCATCTGCCCCATGGCCGCCAGACGTTCGCTCTGAATAATCTGCTGCTCCAGCTTCTTCTCCATGGTCACATCGCGGACGGAGATGATCACGCCCGCTGGTTTGCCTTCGGCATCCAGCAGCGGACTCGCCATGCCCAGCATCGTGCGCCAACTGCCGTCGTGGTGCCGGGCGCCGTATTCGCATGAAGTCAGCGCACTCTGACCGGTCGCGACGGTCCGGTAAAGCGCGGCCAGTTCGGGTGAAGTATTCTCCTCATCCTCGACGTTCTTGCCCATGAGATGTTCCGGCCCGTATCCGAGGAGTTCGCCTATGCGCGCGCTCACGAACGTGTACTGCCCCTTCAGATCGAGCACCAGAATCAGATCCGGAAAGCTTTCCAGCAGGTGCTGCCGGAACTCCTCCTGGCGGCGCACCTGCCGCTCCAGCGCGTGCTTCTCCGTGACATCCACCAGGGTGCCCTGGTAACGGATAATCCGTCCTGCTTCCATCACGCCGGTCGATGTGTCCACGCACACGGCGACGCCGCCATCTTTTCTTCGTAGCCGAAGCTCTCGAGTGCGCGTGCGGCCGCTCTCGCTTCCCACGCGTCCCAGCACCGGATCCCCGCCAGCGTCAACACCCAGTTGCTCGGGCGGCAGGTTCAACAAATCCTGTTTGCTCTCGTATCCCAAAATCGTCACCAGCGCCGGGTTCACCTCGAGCAGCTTGCCTTCCGGATTGCTGATGTACACGCCTTCCTGCAAAGATTCGAACAACTGTGTGAAGCGCTGTTCCTTCTCGCGATGCCCGGTGATGTCGCGCGCCAGCACACTCGCCCCGGTCACATCGCCGCCCTTGACGATGGCGTTGACCATGCAGTCGTAATAAAGCCGCCGGGAGTCGTTCTTCAGGTTGACCTCGACCACCCCCGACCAGTGCCGCTTCTCCAGGAACCGTTCCAGGCTCCCGGACGCCTCGGCATGCAGCGGTGCGCCCAGGAATTCCTCAAGTTTGTGACCAACCAACTGGGTATAAGGAACACCGAGAATGTCCGCGGTTCGCCGGTTTACGGTTTTCAGGGTTCCATCAAGCGAGATGGCGAGCGCCACGTCATCCAGAGAATCGATCAGCTCCTTGAAGTTGCGCTGCGAACGCATAATCAATTGGCCCAACTGATCCAGTTGCTCTTCCGAGGGTGTGACTCCCGTCTGATTCTGAAAGCCCTTCAGAATCTGCTTGAGCTCGGAAACCTCGCGCCTGCGCCCGAAAGCATAGGCGGCAAATAAGATGGCTAGCAAGAAGAGTCCGGCCGGAATTGCCCACAGCCGGTAAGGAAGGTCTTTCAGTTGTTGCCACGACAACGCCGCCACCGCTGCCGCCAACAAAACGAGCAGGCCGAGCGCCCATCGCCACAACTGGCTCTCTTCGCGTTCCAGCCGGTTGGACGCCGGTTGGGGCCGGTTTGAAGTGGGATCTTCGTCGGGCATTGGGGGACACCCCTGGCGCGAAAACGATTTCCTCAATAACCGTTCGTCGTTACAGGCCAGATTGCCCTTAGCGTAGCACCGAAACCGGTCCGTTCACGATAGAACGTTCGGTCACGTTCCATCACGGTAACCGGGTGATGCCCATCACAGCGGTCGGGCTTGCCATCGGCTATGATGTCTGCAGGAATCTCCCATCCGCGTTGCCCCCTTTGTGTGCCCAGGAGTGTCCCTATGCTTTATAAGACCTTGAGCGCCGCCGTTTACGGCATTGACGCCAACATCATCGAAGTGGAAGTAGATGTTTCCGGCATCAAAATGACGGAAGACCACTTTCACACGGTCGGCCTGCCCGATGCTGCCGTCCGCGAAAGCCGCGACCGGGTTCGCTCCGCGCTAAAAAATTGCGGCTACGACATTCCTCCCACCCAGATCACCATTAATCTGGCGCCGGCGGACATCAAGAAGGAAGGCTCCGGCTTCGACCTGCCCATGGCGCTCGGCATTCTCGGTGCATACGGCGGTCTGAATAAGAAGGAGATCCCCGACGCACTGTTTGTCGGTGAGCTTTCGCTGGACGGAAGAGTGCGCGGAGTCCGGGGCGCCCTGCCCATCGCGATCGAGGCCCGCCGTACGAAGGTGAAGCGGCTGGTCGTGCCCGAAGTCAACGCTCGCGAAGCTGCCATGGTCGGCGGGGTTGAGGTTTACCCCGTCACGTCATTGCTCGATGTCATTCACTTCATCAATTCCGGCAACGGCGTTTCCCGCCTGCAGATCGACACCGATCAACTGCTGAGCCAAGCGCAGCAATTCCATGTGGATTTCAAAGACGTTCGCGGCCAGCAAACCGCCAAGCGCGCGCTCGAAGTCGCCTGCGCCGGCGGCCACAACATTCTGATGATCGGGCCTCCAGGATCCGGAAAAACCATGCTGGCGAAACGCATGCCGACGATTCTGCCGCCCTTCACTTTCGAAGAAGCGCTCGAGACCACCAAGATTCACAGTGTGGCGGGCGTGCTCGATGCGCGCGCCGGACTGGTCGGCGTGCGCCCTTTTCGCGCGCCTCATCACACCATCTCCGACGCGGGTCTGATCGGCGGGGGCGCGATTCCCCGGCCGGGCGAAGTTTCGCTCGCCCACAATGGCGTGCTGTTCCTCGACGAATTCCCCGAATTCCCGCGCAACGTTCTCGATGTCATGCGCCAGCCGCTGGAAGATGGGACCGTCTGCATCGCGCGGGCCGCCATGTCGCTGACCTTCCCGGCGCGCTTCATGCTCGCCGCTGCCATGAATCCCTGCCCTTGCGGATTTCACAACGACCGCACCCGCGAATGCCACTGCACCCCGCCCATGATTCAGCGCTACATTTCCAAGATCTCGGGGCCGCTGCTCGACCGCATCGACATCCACATTGACGTCCCGGCGGTGAACTACAAAGAAATGCGCAGCACGAAGGAGTCGGAAAGCTCAGCCAGTATCCTCGAGCGTGTGATCCGCGCCCGCGAGATTCAGCTGACGCGCTTTTCCTCGGGACGCGAAAAACTTTACTGCAACGCCCAAATGCCGGCGCAGTCGATTCGCAAATTCTGCGAGCTCTCGGCGGATTGCGAACATCTGCTCGAACGCGCCATGGCGCAGCAAGGACTCAGCGCCCGCGCCCATGACCGCATCCTGAAAGTGGCGCGCACGATTGCCGACCTCGACGGCATACCGCAGCTCGAACCGAAACACATCGCCGAGGCGATTCAGTACCGAACGCTGGACCGCACGTACTGGGCGTGAGGGCGGAGGGATTGAATCATTGAGGGATTGAGTCATTGAATCATTGAGCAAATCGGGAGTTTGGGTAAGGAAAAATAGCCCGATGACTCAATGATTCAATGCCCCGATAGTCTCGCCTCGGCCGTCCGCCGCCCCGGCAGTGGAAGCGTCGAGGAGGTCAAATCAGGCTGAGGCAAGCCTCTTTTGCAACCGGACCGGAAACGGTCTGATTTTTGGCAGCCTGCTTTTCCGGGCCTTCCAAAGATCGTAATTGAGCTGCATCTTCAGCCAAAACTCGGGAGACGTGTAGGGCATCGCTTGGGCAAGCCGGACGCTCATCGCCGCTGAAATGCCGGCGCGGCCGTTGAGTATCCGGGAGAGATTCGGCCGCGTCACGCAAAGGCGCTTGGCCGCCTCCTTCACCGTCATGTCGCCCAGGTAATCCTTCAAGACCTCGCCGGGATGGGATGGATGGAAAAGCATACTTAGCTCCTAGTGGTAATCCGTGTAATCGACGAGGATCGCGTCCTCGCCCTCGAACCGAAACGTTAGCCGCCAGTTCCCGCTCCCTCGCACCGCCCAGTGCCCCTCCAGTTCGGCCTTGAGCGGGTGCAGGGCGTAGCCGGGCGCATTCATGTTGGCCGGGCAGGTGGCCGCATCCAAAGCGGACAAGATCCTTCTGAGCCGGTTTGCGTGTTCTGGCTGAATGCCAGCCTTCGAGCCGGTTTCGGCAAACTGCTTGACGCCTTTGTGCCGATAGCTCTTCAGCATGTGTAAAGTGTACCAATACACGATACTACAGATCAAGGGGAATCTGCGCCGGCCGGCGCTGGCAATCGGCGAGTTGCCCAAAGACGGCCCCGATCTATAATTCAGCCCGGACGGTTTATGGCTGGCTGGGGTACGGGCAGTTTCGAAAACGAGGACGCGCAGAGTTTCCTGGGCCGCCTTAACTCCCTGGGAATTGATGATCTAAGACCGATACTGGCCCGCGCCGCCGATCAGGAGGACTATCTGGAAGCGCCGGAGAGCAGCATCGCAGTCGCGGCCGCCGAGGTGGTTGCGGCGCTGGTCGTCGCTGCAAGAGTCGTCGCCGCAAAGGAGGAGGCACCGTCGTTCGCAGCTCCGCGGCCACTCGTGGATTGGATCAGTAAGAATTGGACAAGCAAGAACCAGGCTGGTGCCCCGCCCGATTTGGTCGAACTCGCCCGCCGCGCGGTGGAAAGGGTGCGAACCAACTCCGAACTCAAAGACCTGTGGCTCGAGGCGGATGGGCTGAACGAGTGGAGCGCGGTACTTCGCGAACTGACGGCAAGACTCAGCCGGTGAGCTCGCACTGCCGTTTTGCAGCAGACTTGAGCAACTGAGGAGCGGGCGAGCTGCGCTCGCCCTGGACGGCCGAGGGCGGCCGTCCCTACGTGACCCTTGCTCACGGCGCGGATCACAACGAAACCCGTCTCAGTCGGCCGCCGCCCCGCTATTTGCGCTGTCGTTGTTGGCGATGCTGTTCTTCTCCGCCTGCCGCAGACGCAGAGCACGGTTGGAGGGCAGGCCGGCATCGCGGATCTTGTAAAGCAGGGCGCGATAGCTGATGCCCAGCGTGCGGGCTGACTGCTTACGGTTCCAGTGGTGCTGTTGCAGCACCTTCAGGATGACCTTGCGTTCCAGTTCGCGCACGCACTGGCGGGTAAGCTTCTTCAGAGAAATCGGCCCGTCCAGCGAGATCATCTCGGGATTGAAAAAGTCGGGCTCGCGCGTCACCAGGTCGTTGGTGATCACTTCCTCATGGCCCAGGATCACGTAGCGCTTGATCATGTTTTCCAGTTCGCGGATGTTTCCCGGCCAGTGATATTTCTGCAGCACCGCCAGCACTTCATTGGACAGAGGCCGTGCCCGGCAGTTGAACTTGCGGTTGTAGTATTCGAGGAAGTAGCTGCACAAATCTTCAATGTCGCCACGGCGTTCCCGCAGCGCCGGCATGCGCAGATTCACCACGTTGATTCGGTAGTAAAGATCCTGGCGGAAAGCCCCCGATTCAATTTCCGATTCCAGATTGCGGTTGGTCGCGCACACCACCCGCACCTCGACCTTCTTGTCTTCCTGGGCGCCGATCCGGCAGAACTGCCCATCCTGCAAGAGTTGTAGAAGCTTCGATTGCAGCGATGGGTCAAGCTCGGAAATCTCGTCAAGAAACAATGTTCCGCGGTGCGCCATTTCTACCCGTCCTGGCTTCGACCCAACCGCGCCCGTAAAGGCTCCTCTTTCGTAGCCGAACAGTTCGCTTTCCAGCAGCGTGCCGGGAATCGCCGGGCAGTTCACCTTTACATACGGCCCGACCTTCCAGGGAGACAGGCCGTGGATGAGCCGGGCAATGATGTCTTTGCCGGTGCCGCTCTCGCCGGTGATCAGGACCGGAACGTTGGCGGCGGCGACTTTGCCGAGCCGCGAACGAACCGCCTGCATGACCTCGGAGTGGCCAAAAATAATGTTGTCCGGGGGAACGTCGCCAAGCGACTGGGCCAGATAACTTACCGAAAGTGTCGTCATAAGACTGAATACCCCATTGCGGTGAGTGTTCACCCGCATGCACTAAAAGTGCATCCCAAGCACCAAACCGGGGAGGAGAGCAGAGCGACCGGGATGACTACCCTTAACCGCTCAACTTATGAATGGCTTGGCTGGATGATATCCCGGAAGTGCCAACCTCCAGCATGGCACCAAAGTGCCATTCGGAGACAGGCTGGGAAAGAGAAAAATAGTTCACACCGCAGAAGCTGTTTTCCTCATGTGCTTGCCGCAAACGGCCGCCGCGTCGGTGTTCAGGGGGCGGGCGAACTTCAGACCCAGAAGATGGTAGTCATCGAGGTGCGTAACCCAAACCGCCTTGGCTTGCATGACCCGCGTAGAGATCTTCAAACCGTTGGCGGGGCCGATGGGAGCGCTCGGAATCTCCAGTGAAACCAGTGCCGATTTGGGCAAAGAACGGCGAACTGCCACTAAAGCACCCCCAGGAGAGATGTTAATGGCCGTGGCAAACTCCAGGGAATCCTTGCCGCCGCCGTCGCAAGTGCGGACAAAAACCGGAATGGCGAGCTGTAACCGTGCCCACTTGCGTTCTTCTCTCTTCGATAAGCTACGAGGCACGTGTCTGCACCACCACTAAAGAGGTATTAACACCCCTAAGACCGCATCTCAGGGGCCAAACTGCGAAGCAGAGCCGAGCCTGCTTGGAATCACTCCAAACCTCGCTACCAACACGGAGATTACGAAGTAACTTCCGGCCCCTTGGGATTTCATAATGACTACGGGTCATGCCACAACAGTGCAACGTTTTTCGCTTCGGGGCCTGTTCGGCACCCCTTTCCAATTGACAGTCGGTTGCACCTGACATAGGATCAAAACATCCCCCACGTTCTGACGGTAGTAGATTTCCCTTCCCCAATACTGACGTTATTTGGTTTCCCATGGCTTCGATGTCCGAAAAAAGCCCAGCCGTCGCCCCCACTGGCACTAGTCGGAAGGGCGGTTTGCCGTCCACCGAAACGGCTCACGCTGCCGCGCCCAGCTCTGCGGACGATGTGGCCCGCGAGCTCGAACAATTGCGCGATCGTTTCCGCAAGACAACGAGCGCTCTGGCCTCTGCCGCCCACGACCTCAAGACGCCCTTGGCGATCCTCAATGGCTATATGGAACTGCTGCAGAGCCAGAAACTCGGACCGCTCAATGACCGCCAGCGCGAAGTGATGGGCGACATGGTTTCCAACGGACAGCGCTTGCAGCAATTCATTCAGGACTTCCTCACCTTCAGCGTGCTGGAAACCGGCGAACTGCGCATGCAGTACGTGGAAGGTGACATGAACGCTTGCCTCTCTGAAGTTTGCCGGCTCTGGTCAGGACGCTTTCAGGAGCGCGGTCTCGCTCTGTATTTTCTGGCCAATGACAAACTGACGCCATTTGCATTCGATGCGCCCAAGATCCAGCGCGTGATTTCCAATCTTCTGGAAAACGCCTCCAAGTACACGCCTCAGGGCGGCACCGTCTGGCTGCATGCCGAACCTCATATGTGGGAGCGTCGCAGCGTGAGCCAGTCCGCTGCCAATGGCGACCGCCGCCGTCATGCGGCGAACGTGCCGAACGCTGTCAAAGTGAGCGTTGCCGATACCGGCCCGGGAATTCGGCCGGAGTTTCATCTGGAAATCTTCGATGATTTCTACCGCCTCCCGGGCAGCGAATCGGCCGAGGGCATGGGCCTGGGACTCGCCATCGCGCGCCGCCTTCTCCAAGGCATGGGCGGCAAGATCTGGGTCGAGAGCGAACCGGGCGCCGGCAGCAAGTTTTCTCTTCTCATTCCCCTGAAACCAATTCTGGGCAGTCCGCCACGAGGAACCAAATGAGCCAAGGCGCCAACATCCTGCTGGTGGATGACGAACCGGGAATGCTGCGCTATATCCGCACCCTGCTGGAAGTGGATGAGCACAAAGTTCAAACCGCCAGCACCGGCGAAGAAGCGGTCGACCGCGTCCAAAAAGGACTGCAGCCCGACCTGGTGTTGCTCGATCTGCTCATGCCCGGCATCGACGGGTTAAAGACTCTCGAACAACTCCGCCATCTCCGGCCCGGATTGAAAGTGGTCATGCTCTCCTGCGTGAATGACACGCGCAAAGTCGTGCAGGCGATGCGCCTCGGCGCCATCGATTATCTGACCAAGCCGTTCCAGAAAGCCGAACTCGACGCGGTCATTGGACAGTGCGTCGGCACCGCCAAGGCTGAGAACTACGCGGGCGACATCGAAGAACTTTGCGACGACGTGTTCTTTGTCGCTGCCAGCCCGGCGATGAAAAAAATTCGCTCGCAGGCCGCGCTCGTTGCCAACGTCGAAATCCCCGTCCTCCTGCTCGGGGAAAGCGGCACCGGCAAGGAAGTGCTCGCCCGCCTCATCCACAAACTTTCCCCGCGCGCCCACCGCACCTTCCTTAAAGTGAACTGTGCGGCGGTGCCCGCCGACCTGCTCGAAAGCGAACTGTTCGGGTACGAAGCGGGAGCCTTCACTGGCGCCACGCACCCCAAGCCCGGCAAATTCGAACTCTGCAACAAGGGCACCATCCTGCTCGACGAAATCGGCGAAATGCCGGCGCTGCTGCAGGCCAAGCTGCTGCACGTCCTCCAGGACCAAACTTTCTCTCGCCTGGGCAGCCGCACCATGATTAAAGTCGATGTGCGCATCCTGGCCGCCACCAACATCAACATTCCCGAGGCGCTCGCCAACAAACGTCTGCGTGAGGATCTCTACTACCGCCTGAACGCCTTCACTATGTCGCTGCCTCCGCTGCGCGACCGCAAGGAAGAAATTCCTATCCTGCTGAAGCATTTCATGTCGCGCATGTCGGAGTCCTACGCGCGACCCCCGCTGCCCCTTTCGCCCCCGTTGATGGAGGCATGCCTGCGCCATTCCTGGCCGGGCAACCTGCGCGAACTGAGCAACTTCATCAAGCGCTACCTGGTTCTGGGAGACGAAACGCTGGCCGCATCCGAGTTGCAGCCCCGGCCCGATGGCGGTGGAGGAACGCACGCCGACGGCAGAAGCGCAGCCGCGGGTGCCGACGCCGGCGGCGGCCTGAAGTCCCTGTCGCGCACCGCCAAAGATGAGGCTGAGGCCGAAGCCATTGCCCGCGCCCTGGAAGAGACGAACTGGAATCGCAAACAAGCCGCAGTGCTGCTGAAGATCAGCTACAAAGCTTTGCTCTATAAAATTCGTCAGTACGGCATCGCGCAAAGCCGCAGCACGCACCGCTTATCCGCCGGCGCATAAGACAAAAGGCTGCGAGCTACGGGCTGCGAGCTAAATACCTAAGACCTGACACCTAAAACCTGGGAACTGATTTTGGTGCGGATGAGAGGACTTGAACCTCCACGACCTTGCGGCCACTAGGTCCTGAACCTAGCGCGTCTGCCAGTTCCGCCACATCCGCATAAAAAGAAAAAATCGGCAGGGCCCTCTTCCAGGGCGACTAGACTACTATCTACTGGCTGGCGTCTGGCTGTCAAACGAGCGCAACGGCCTAACCTTCGCCGCGCGACGTCATTTACAAGGCGCCGGGCCGCCGAAGACCATGGGAAATGCCCCCGACAAAATCCCGGCAGAACTGGCGAAGGAACTCCGGACGCTGGCGCACGATCTCAGCAATGCGCTCGAAACCATCGTGCAAGCCACCTACCTGATTTCGCAGTCCGGCCCGCCCGAGAACTCACGCCGCTGGGTCGAACTGATCGATCAAGCTGCGCAGGAAGCGGTAAAAATCAACCACAAGCTGCGGCAACTCCTGCGCTCGCAAAGCTAGATATCTATTTACATGAATTGTCATCCCGAACGAAGTGAGGGATCTGCATTTCGCGGCAAGCTGCAGATCCCTCACTTCGTTCGGGATGACAAAATCTGACGAAGTGGGTATTGACGAGCAGAGGGCGGAGTCTCACTCTGCGGCAGGAGACGAGGCAAGCCTCGTCTCTACGGGAAAGCAGACGCCGCTAGCCCAGCTTCGCATCCATCGTAATCTTCGCGTTCAGCACCTTCGATACCGGGCAGCCCGCTTTGGCATTTTGCGCTGCCGTGTTGAAGGCGTCCGCGCTCGCGCCCGGCACCTTTGCGACCACATCCAGATGCACGGCCGTGATGCTCCAGCCCGCGTCGAGTTTCTCCATGGTGAGCGTGGCAGCCGTGCTGATGCTCTCCGGCGTCAGGTTCGCGCCTCCCAGTTGCGCCGACAGCGCCATCGAAAAGCACGCCGCATGCGCCGCTGCAATCAGTTCTTCCGGATTCGTCCCCGGAGAGTTCTCAAACCGCGTCGTAAACGAACATTTCGTGTTCGAAAGAATTCCGCTGGCGGACGAGACCGTCCCCTGCCCGTCTTTAAGACCGCCCTTCCACACTGCACTCGCTTTGCGTTGCATCGCCAATCTCCTGATGTGAGGATTCAAACAAAGTCCCACTCTATTGTAGAGGGTCGGGGAGTTCTTGCGCCTGTAGAGACGGGGCTTGCCCCGTCTCACTCTGCGGCAGGAGACGCAGCAAGCCGCGTCTCTACGGGAAATCAAACGCCCTTTCAGTAAAAATCAGAGCAGCTCAAATAGAAGCCGCATTTCTTGCAAACCACCTTGCAGCGGTGTCCGCGCAACTCGGTCGAGCAGTTGGGGCAGATCGAGGATACATCCTTCTTCAGACTTGCAGAAACGCCAGTCGCCGTCTCAAGAGCGTTCGGCGCAGTCGCGGAACCGGGCGGCCTCACAGTCAAATTCACGGTCGAACTCATGCACCGTGTTGTAGCACAGATCCAGTCGCGAGAAAATAGGAACGCTATTCGCTGTTCGCCACGATTGCTCCAAAGGCGCGGTGCGAATGGCGAACGACGAACAGCGAACGACGCTTCTAGACAAACCCACGCCGAGGCTCTACTGTGAAGGTGATCGGGCGCGGTACCCAAGTGGTAAGGGAGAGGTCTGCAAAACCTTTATACGTCGGTTCGATTCCGACCCGCGCCTCCAGCCTTTCCTTGCAGTTGCTTGTCTGGCTTGCGGTTAGCCCCGAACTGACGGTTCGTTCTGGTTGGGCCTCAATAGGGCAAAATTGGCCAAATTTGGCCCCAGGGGCGGACAAAAAGCGGACACGATTTTGACCCTTCAATTTGGCCTCCCTGCCTGCTCGCCCACTGCCTTCTCAGCTCTCAGAATCTCGTCATAGTGGAGCATCGCGCTGCGCTCATGCTCAGCTGTCGGATGGACGTAGCGCTGCACCAGACGAATCGAGCTGTGACCCAGGATCGCCGCCAGCGTGGCAAGGTCGATCCCTGCCTGCGCGAGACGGGTTGCGAAAGTGTGGCGGAAGTCGTAAAGGACGAACGTGAATACCCCACGCCGAACGCCCGCGGGATATCGCATTTACAGCGAACAAGAGCTTGAGAGCGTCACGCTGATCAAGAAGATGCAGCGGTTTGGTTTCAAGCTCGTGGAAATACGGCGCGTGTTGCAGTTGTGGATTTTGCCTACCGATTCAGGCGGGGCTTCTCCCTATCAGCAAGGTTCACATGAATGTCTCCGCGAAGCGTTGAAGCTTGGGGAGAAGAAGCTGCAAACCATGAACGACGAAATCCGCTCCGCCACTCAAATTCGGGATGAACTGATGGAGGCGTTGGGCCAAATCCGCGCTTACCTCAACGCTCCGACACGGCAGAAAACTCCTTCAGATCACACTGAGTTCTCCCGACCCACTGCGGTCTCCGTCTCCTAACTTTTCGCTTGACTCTATACCTAGGTGCAGGCTTGAGAATGCTTTCAGCGTCCCAATGACAGGCGGAACGCGGGAGGATCATTGGGACGAATGCGGGGCGGGGTGTATCTCGACGCTCACGTATCTCAATCAGGAGACACCCATGAAGAGCAAACAACTGCTGGAGAGAAGCAAGCAACAGTTTTGGCGAATCTACCGTGTACAAGGGGCTAGTGCAGTTGTCCTTTGTATTGGACTGTGTGCCCTCTTGATACCGAGCCATGCCGTCGGGGGCAAATTGGAGGACCGGAACAAGACCGTAGCGCGGGCTGCGTTTTTCGACTACCTGAATCACCGGGACTTCCAGCGGTTTGAAGAAATCCACACCAAGGGCTTTGTGAAGCACTACAACAACAGCCCAGCGGAGAATCTATCGCAAGAAATGCGTGACGCCAAGGGGCAGTTTGACTCGTCCTCCGATCTCACGTTTACGGAGAACTGGATGATTGCCGAAGGAGACAAGGTCGCGGTGTGCTTTACTGCCAAAGGAACCCACGACGGCGCTTTTCAGGGCATTCCTGCAACGGGGAAGCGCTATGAACTCTCAGCCATGACCGTGTGGCGCTTTGTGAACGGAAAGATCGCTGAAGAATGGGTGTTCTCTAATGACCTCGATATTTATCGTCAACTCGGCTTGTTCAAAGACCCGGGATCAACGGATCATTGAGTGCAGCCGTGCAACACCGACGGGATGACCTTGCTGGTCTGATATTCGAATCGCAGATCATAGCTGAAGCATTCAATGTAGGCACTTTGCAGTGCAGTCCAAGTTTCCAATTTCGGAAGTTGAACCGTGGCGGGATTGAAATCGGCTTCGGGGAGATCGCTATTGATCTCCTCCAAGCCCGTTTCTCGGGACCAATCCGGAGGCATTACCTCCGGATTGCCCGTCATCCGCCCGCAATCGGCAGCAAGGTCCAATCGGATTTTAGAGTTGCGGTCACTCCAGAGCGAGCCCGTTAAAGGTTGCTGTCTAAGCACAGTTCCGAAGTGCTTGCGTTGACCGCAATTCCTCCAGGGGGTAAGATTCCGGCCTAATGGCGCCGGAGACTCCAATTGTCGGGCGGGTTCTGGGCCATTACCGTGTACTTGAGCAAATCGGGGCCGGCGGAATGGGGCTGGTGTTCCGTGCTTCTGACGAGCAACTCGAACGCGACGTAGCCATCAAAGTGCTCCCGCCCGGCATGCTCGCCGATGAAGCCGCCCGCAAGCGCTTCCGTCGTGAAGCCCTGACTCTCGCCAAGTTGAATCATCCCAACATAGGAACGGTTTACGAATTCGGCAGCCAAGAGGGGCTGGACTTTCTGGTCATGGAATATGTCGGCGGCGTTCCCGTCGATGCCAGGCTGGGATCCGGTCCATTAACGCAAAAAGAGGTCTTACGCCTCGGGTTTCAACTGGCCGACGGTTTGGCCAGCGCCCACGAACACGGAGTCATTCACCGCGATCTGAAGCCGGCGAACATGCGTTTAACCCAGGACAATCGACTCAAGATTCTCGATTTTGGGCTGGCGCAGTTTGTCCGGCAGGAAACCGACCTTGAGATCACCGCCAGCATTTCCGAAAACAAACAAGTTACCGGCACTCTTCCCTACATGTCTCCGGAGCAATTGCGCGGTGAGTTGACCGATCAGCGCTCTGATATCTGGTCGGCAGGTGCGGTGCTGTATGAATTGGCGACGGGACGGCGTCCATTCCCGTTCTCGCAAGTTCCTCTTTTGGTCGATGCCATCATGAACAAGCCACCGGAGATGCCGAGTGTCCTGAATCCCAAAATCTCGCCGGGGCTGGAGATGGCAATTCTCAAATGCCTCGACAAAGATCCGGAACGGCGCTATCAATCCGCGCGGGAGCTGCGCGTCGACCTCGACCGCCTAACCATGCCGGTTTCCCAGGTGCCTTCCACCCCGATTCCAGTTACAACTCCGATTGCCGTCCCGGCTAAGACTAAGATAAGACCGGCAGCAGTTCTTGTGGCCGTGATCGTACTGCTGATGGTTGGAGCGCTTTCGTATTTGTATGTTCGCGGGAAACCACCACGAGAAATTGCCACCAAACCGCTGAGCCGACGCCGCACAGTGGCGGTTCTGAACTTTAAGAATTCCACGTCCCGCCCCGAGGCGGCATGGCTCTCCACGGCCATCCCCGAAATGTTGACCACGGAACTTGCGGCTGGCGAGAAGGTGCGCACCATTACGGGCGAGGAAGTTGCGCAGATGAAGACGAATCTCTCGCTGCCAGACTTAGACACTCTGTCGGCGCAGACCCTGTCCCAAGTCGGCAAGACCCTGGGGGCGGACCAAGTGGTGCTCGGCTCCTATGTCGCCTTGACCGGCGGCAAACTACGCGTCGATCTCCATCTACAAGATGTGGTCGCCGGTGAAACTTTGCTTTCGGTTAACCAGACCGGGGACGAAAACAATCTGTTTGATTTGGTCAGCCGTGCCGGCGCCCAGTTGCGAGAAAAAATTGATGCCGGACAAGTGAGCTCGCAAGACCAGGCCGGGATCCGGGCGGCCTTCCCGTCTACTCCTGAAGCCTCAAAACTCTACGCGGAAGGCCTGGCAAAGCTGCGCGTCAACGACGCGATCGCAGCACGTGACCTTCTTCAGAAAGCCGTGACTGCGGATCCTAACCATGCTTTGGCTCACTCGGCGCTGGCAGCTGCCTGGACGCTTCTCGGATATGATGAGAAGGCGCGTCTGTCGGCGAAGAGCGCATACGAACTCTCGGCCTCGCTCTCCCGCGAAGACCGCCTGCTGATCGAAGCCCGCTACCGCGAAACTTCGAAGGAGTGGGACAACGCTGCCCAGAGCTACCGTACACTTTTTGGATTTTTCCCCGACAACCTCGAATATGGCCTGCTCCTCGCCAGGGCGCAAACGCGGGGAGGCAAAGGGAAAGAAGCTTTGGCGACGGTGGAATCGCTGCGCCGTCAGCCGCCCCCGGAGGGCGACGATGCGCGGATCGAGTTGGCCGCGTCCGAGGCCTGGCGGTCGCTAGGCGACTTCAAGCAGGGCCAGGCTTTTGCCGCTCGGGCAACGCAGAAAGCAAGAACCCGGAACGCAAAACTGCTTCTGGCTCGTGCGCTATATCAACAGGGATTCGACCTCGAGAACCTCGGCGACACCAAAGGCGCCATGACTGCCGTTGAGGAGGCTGGCCGCATCTACCAGGCGGTCGGCCACCGCTATGGCTTGGCCAGCACGCTCGAGGTGACCGGCCAGGTGCTAGTCGATCGTGGCGATTATCCCGGTGCGCTGGGCAAATTCAAAGATGAACTGGCGATTGCACGCGAGGTTGGAAATCGCAAGGCGGAAGGCTCCGCGCTTAACAACATGGCTCTGGTCCTCGATCAGCAGGGAGAAGCGGAGCAGGCCCGGAAAATGTTCGAAAAGGCTCTCTCCAGCTTCCGCGAGGTAAGCGACAAGAACAACTCTGCCTTAGCGCTGATTAACATCGCGGGCATCATGAAGGACGAGGGGGGCCTGGCCGGGGCTAAGAAGACGTACGATCAGGCGCTCACACTTTGCCGCGAAATCAATGACCAGAATGGTATCGCAACGTCGCTTACCGGCATTGGTACAGTGCTGGATGGGCAAGGCGATTCCGCAGGTGCAAAGAAAATGCTGGAGCAGGCCGTGGCCCTCGATCTTGCCGGGGGACAAACCAGCCCCTCCAGCGACAAGGTGATCGATCTTGGCGATGCCCTGCAACACCTGGGGGATCTCCCAGGCGCACGTAAGAACTATCAAGACGCACTCACCTTGTCCCGCGCTGCCGGTGATAAGAGCATGACAGCTTACGCCCTCGCGGGTCTGGGAAGCCTGGCACTAAAGGCGGCCGATTTCACGCAAACGCACAAGGATTACGAGGAGGCCCTGGCCCTCCGCAACGAGTTAGGGGAGAAAGACACGATCGCCGCAACCCGTGTGGCGATCGCCGAATTGGCCATCGAAGAAGGCCATCCCGACGCGGCGGAAGGACCCGCAAGGGAAGCTCGCGACGAGTTTCAGAAGGCGCACAAGAGCGACGACCAGATTACCGCCGCCGCCATTCTTGTGGGTGCACTCCTGGCGGATGGCAAGAAAGAGGAGGCTTTCAAGGAAGCGGGAAAAACTGCTCCCCTCGCTGCAACAAGCCAGAACCTGAGTGTGCAATTGGCATTCGCTGCCGCCCGGGCGCGCTCCGAGGCCGCTTCCCAGGAAATGGGAACTGCCAAAACCATCCTCAAGGGAGCGCTCGCCAAGGCAACCAGGTCAGGCTATGTCGGTTACCAACTCGAATCCCGCCTGGCACTAGAAGAAATCGAGCTGAAATCCGGGAAATCCGCAGCCTCCCGCGCTCGCCTGGAGCAGTTGCAAAAAGATGCCAAAGCGAAGGGATTCGATCTCATTGCCCGCAAGGCGGCTGTTCTTTAGGAGCAGCCCGTTTGCAACGTGACATTTGTTCTTGACATCCCATTTGCTGTAACTTAGACTTCCCACCGCTGAGCGCAGGTCCCCCCCCGCTCGCTAGCAACAGCTCGACCGGACAGAGGCATGGTTGCCAGGCCTAGGAATAGCGTGGCGCTTCCCAAGCTTCTGTCACGATGGTTGACGAAGAAATCGCGATTAGTTACTCAAAATCGATGAATGTAATTGGCCCGGTGAATAGGTGGTCATTCCTATGCAGCGATATCAGTTATAACAAAAAGGCATGCGCGTTTTTCTGAGCGTGGAAATGCGAACGAAAGAAGGCACCACGCTACATAAGATGATTCGGCTAAACGAAAAGATGCCGTTGCCGGTGGAGTGAAATCATGCGCGAGCGCCATTTCAAGGTCCTTGTAGGATGCATTCTTCTGTTGCTGGCGATGACCAGCCAGTCCGACGCCCAGTTCACCACTCTAGCGGATTTCCAGGGCAGCGCCAATGGCGCTGAACCCCTCTATGGGTATCCGATTGTATTTAGCGGCGGAAACGGTTACGGAACGACTGTGGGAGGAGGGGCCTACGACGATGGCACAGTATTCCAAGTCACCCCCAGCGGAACGCTGACGACGATATATACGTTTTGCTCTCAGGTCAACTGCACGGACGGGGCTGAGCCTTTCTCAGGGCTGGTGGTTGCCGGAGGGAATTTCTACGGTACAACCCACTGGGGCGGGCTCTACGGCAAGGGCACGGTCTTCGAACTCACGCCAGCGGGCCAGCTCACCACGCTGCACAGCTTTGCGGGAGGCCCGACTGATGGCGGTAAGCCGTGGGCCGGTCTCGTGGAAGTTGGAGGGAACTTCTATGGAACAACCCCGGGTGGAGGTGCCAACGGCGGCGGCACGGTCTTTGAAATCACGCCAGCGGGCCAGCTGACCACGCTTTACAGCTTCTGCTCCCAAACCAACTGTAGCGACGGCGAAGATCCCTACGCGGGGCTGGTGCAAGCCACCAACGGGAACCTCTACGGAACAACCCCGTATGGAGGTGCCAAGGGTGCGGGCACGGTCTTCGAAATCACGCCAGCGGGCCAGTTGACCACCCTTTACAGCTTCTGCTCCCAAACCGACTGCACGGACGGTGCCACCCCTTACGCCGGACTGGTGCAGGCCAGCAACGGGAATCTCTACGGAACGACTGTTGATGGCGGGACTAACGGCGTGGGCACGATCTTCGAAATCACGCCAGCAGGCCAGCTAACCACCCTTTACAACTTCTGCTCCTTATCGGACTGCTCTGACGGGCTTTTCCCCTCTGCCGGGCTGGTGCAAGCCAGTGACGGAAACCTTTATGGAACGACTGAAGGTGGTGGCCTTAGCCCCGTCGGGGCCTACAGCTTTGGCACTGTCTTCGGGATCACGCCCGGGGGCCAGCTGACCACGCTACACAGTTTCGGCGTGACTGACGGCGCTTACCCTTACGGCGGGCTGGTAGAAGGCGCCAACGGAATTTTATACGGAGCGACCTCCTATGGCGGCAGCCAGTATAACGGCACAGTTTTCAGCCTGCCGGTGGGGCTGGACCTATTAAAGGAAAGTCAGGCCAGCCCTCGCAAGGCCAAACCGAACTTCGTTTTCCCGAACTTCGTTTTCCCAGGAAACGATCTGCAGGCTGCGACCGGTATCACATTTAACGGAACGGGACGGGCGTTCCCCGTCTCCCCGAGCGCCAGAACTCGTACCGCTGTACCCGTCCGGCCACCCACGGCCAGGATGGAGGCGGCGGCTTCCGGTGCGGTCGTGCCTACTTCAGGTCCAGAAGCTCTCACAAATGTCTTGAATTTCGACGGAGCGAATGGTGCCTTTCCTCAGTTTACTTCTTTGATTCAAGGCACTAACGGCAATCTCTACGGAACGGCCTACGGTGGCGGGACCTTCGACCAGGGCAACGTGTTCCAGCTCACGCCCGCGGGGACGCTGACGACGCTATATACGTTCTGCTCCCAAACCAACTGCACGGATGGCGCGGAGCCTTTCGCCGGACTGGTACAAGCCACCAATGGGAACTTCTACGGCACGACGTCAGTTGGCGGAGCTATCGGCGCGGGCACGGTCTTTGAAATCACGTCAGCGGGCCAGCTGACCACGCTGTACAGCTTTTGTTCCCAGGCGGGCTGCGCTGATGGGAACTACAGCCAGGCTCCACTCGTGCAAGCCAGCAACGGGAATCTCTACGGCACAACGGCAGCTGGCGGAGCCGGCGGGGTGGGCACTGTCTTCGACATAACGCCAGCGGGCCAGCTGACCACCCTGTACAGCTTTTGCTCCCAAACCAGCTGCACGGACGGCGCCTACCCCTACGCCGGGCTGGTACAAGCCACCAACGGGAATCTCTATGGGACTACCTTGGAAGGCGGGGCCAACGGCGCGGGCACAGTCTTCGAAATCACGCCAGCCGGCCAGCTGACTACGGTGTACAGCTTTTGCTCCCAATCGGGCTGTACGGACGGCCTTGAGCCCTACGCGGGGCTGATTCAAGGCGCGAACGGGAACCTCTACGGAACGACCTTCCTCGGCGGGACTAACGGCTTGGGCACGGTCTTTGAAATCACGCCAGCGGGCCAGCTGACCACCCTTTACAGCTTTTGCTCGCAACCGGGCTGCACAGACGGTGCTGAACCTACCGCCGGGCTGGTGCAAGCCAGTGGGAACTTCTACGGCACAACAGAAGTTCTAGGCCCCAACGGCTGGGGCACGGTCTTCGAAATCACGCCAGCGGGCCAACTGACCACTCTGTATGGCTTCGGCCTTACTGACGGCGCTTATCCTGAGGGCGGACTGGTACTAGCCAACAATGGGAACTTGTACGGGATGACGGACTTTGGCGGCAATCGGCTGGGTGGCACCATCTTCAGCCTGCCGCAGGTTCAACAGTCGCTCACGCTGAGCTGTCCAACCTTCGCGGCGCAACTTGGAGTTGCTTACAGCTCGGCACTAACGGCGACGGGCGGGGTTGCTCCATACACGTTCTCGATCACCAGCGGGTCGCTGCCTCCGGGCTTGACGCTCAACACCTCGACCGGCGCGATCACGGGCACGCCAACCACGGCGGGGGTCTACAACTTCACGCCCCAAGTCGTGGACTCGCAAAGCAACACGGTCACAACCAATTGCGGCATCGCGGTCTTCCCGCTCCCGCTCACGCTGAGCTGTCCAACCGCCACGGGGCAAGTGGGGGTTTTGTACAGCTCGGCACTAAAGGCCGGCGGCGGAGTCGCTCCCTACACGTTCTCGATCACTGGCGGCTCGCTGCCTCCGGGCTTAACGCTTAACACCTCGACCGGGGCAATTACGGGTACGCCGACCACGGCGGGCACGTACAACTTCACCTCCCAGGTCGTGGACTCGCAGGACAACACGGCCACAGCCAGTTGCAGCATCACAATCAATGCGGCGCAGTCGTGCACCAACAATGGGAACGTGAACGGCAATTACGCATTCCTGTTCCAAGGGTGGTTCAACCACGGCAGCGGTTATGTTCTCAACGATACGGCGGGCAGTTTTGTCTTCGATGGGAACGGCAACATCACCAGCGGACAATACGACCGGAACGATGCTGTGAATGGGCCAAGTCAAGGGACTTTGACGGGAACTTACTGTGTTCCCGCGAACAATCTGGGGACGATGACGATTGACTTCAGCAACGGCCCTAGCACGACGTTTGCCTTCGTGCTGCAGCCGAATGCCAACGGAAACATCATTCCCTACGACACGACTACGCCGGTGGATGCGTCCGGCATCTTCCTGAAGCAGAACACGAGCGATTTCTCGACCAGCGACTTCACCGGCCAGTATTCGCTTGGATTCATTGGCGTCGACAACGCCTATAGCAGGTTCGGGTTGGCCGGAGCATTCACCGCCAACGGGACAGCAAACCTGACGAACGGAGAGTTGGATACCGATGACGGTGGAAACGCCGGCAATACGACGTTCAGCTCCGACAACTTCAGCGTGACGTCAAGCGGCCGCGGCACGGTGAGCATAAACGTCAGCGGCGTGGGCACGGGGAACTTCGCCTTCTATGTGGTCAATTCGTCGCAACTGCTCATCATCCAGATTGATCCGATCTCGCAGGGACTGCAAACGTTGTTCAGCGGGCAGATCGTGCAACAGCAGGGCCTGACCTATAGCGATTCGGACCTCAATGGTGTGAGCGTGCTCGGACTGCAAGGGTTGGACACGGGCTGTAACCCGGCGTGTGCGGACGCGCAATTGATTTTCGTCACATGGAACGGATCCGGCTCGTTATCGCACAGCGAGGACGAGAACGACGGAGGCACTGTAAGTTCCAGTAGCGGCTCGGGGGGAACGTACAGCGTGGGCTCCAATGGGCGCGTCACCCTTAGCGGAACTGGGGGGGGGCATTCTCTCCTCTTCTACCTGACGGGCAAGAACACCGGGGTCGTCGTTGGCAGCGGGGGAAGTAAGGTGCAGTTCGGCTCGATGGTGGCGCAATCGGGAAGCAACTTCAACAACAACTCGATTTCGGGGAATTACTACGGCGGAACTTGGGAGCTGGTGTCGTCGAACGAGTGCGCTGAATTGGATCTGCCGAACGTCAGCTCGGGCAACGGGACCGACATTGGTGAGAGCAATTGCGGCGAAAACCCCAGGAGCAACCCCACCTCGTTCACCTATACGGTGTCGTCGGATGGGCGAACGGTCATCACTTCAAACGGTCTCCCCACTGGGATTGTCTACATAGTTTCGCCCTCGAGCGGCGGGAGCGGTGGCAGCTTCATCTACCTCCCATGGGAAACTAACAATAATCCTAAGCTGTCGTCGTTCGGGGTCTTTCCGGCTACGCTCACGCTGAGCAGTCCAACGGGCACGGCGCAAGTGGGCGTTGCGTACGCCTCTGCACTAACGGCCACGGGTGGGGTTCCTCCCTACACGTTCTCAATTACTGTCGGCGCACTGCCTCCGGGACTCTCGCTTAACTCATCGACGGGGGCGATTACAGGTACGCCGACGACGGCGGGGACGTACAACTTCACAGCCCAGGTCGTGGATTCACTGGGCAACACAGCCACTTCCAGTTGCAGCATCGTGGTCTCGTCATCCACGCTCACGCTGAGCAGTCCAACGGGCACGGCGCAAGTGGGCGTTGCGTACGCCTCTGCACTAACGGCCACGGGTGGGGTTCCTCCCTACACGTTCTCAATTACTATCGGCGCACTGCCTCCGGGACTCTCGCTTAACTCATCGACAGGGGCGATTACAGGCACGCCGACGACGGCGGGGACGTACAACTTCACGGCCCAGGTTGTGGACTCGCAGGGCAATACAGCCACCGCCAGTTGCAGCATCGTGGCCTCGCCGGCGGCGCTTACGCTGACCGGTCCAACCGGGACGGCGCAAGTGGGCGTTGCGTACAGTTCGGCGCTCACTGCCGCAGGCGGAGTCGCTCCCTACACGTTCTCAATTACTATCGGCGCACTGCCTCCGGGGCTCTCGCTTAACTCATCGACAGGGGCGATCACAGGCACGCCGACCACGGTGGGCACGTACAATTTCACGGCCCAGGTCGTGGACTCGAAGAGCGCCACAGCCACGGCCAATTGCAGCATCGTGGTCACCAGTGCTGGGACCAACCCTACCACTACCAGCCTGACTCTTGTGCCTTCGAACATCTCCGTGGGCTCGGTGGGGCCGATAGCGATGACGGCGACGGTCGCCCCGGTCTCGGGGGGCGGCACGCCTACCGGAAGTGTCACGTACTTCAACGGTTCAACCCAGGTGGGGACAGCTACGCTGAGCGGCGGAGTCGGGACGTTCAATTACAACCCCAGCAGCCTGGCGGTGGGGATCTACTCAATCACTGCGGTTTACAGTGGCGACAGCGCGTTCTCGGCTTCAACCTCCTCGCCGCAGACACTCGCCATTACTCCGAATGGACCGTTTGCCTACGTGGCCAACAACAGCAGTAATACCGTGTCGGTGATTAACATTCCTACCGGGCAGGTGGCCAACAGCATACTCGTGGGATCTGGGCCTTGGGGAGTTGCTGTCTCACCCAACGGAAATCAGGTTTACGTTACCAATAGTCTCGGGAACAACGTGTCGGTGATCGACACCGCGAACAGCAGCGTGGTGGCCACCATTCCGGTTCAATCGAATCCCTTGGGCGTGGCCTTCACTCCGGACGGAACCTCAGCGTACGTAGTGAACTTTAGTTCCAACAGTGTTTCTGTGATCAACACGGCTTCTCAAACTGTGGTGGCCACAGTGCCAGTCCAGAGCGCTCCGGTTGGGGTGGCGATGGCGTTCACGTCGAAGGGGACGTTCGCCTACGTCACCAATTCCGCATCCAACACCGTTTCCGTGATCAAGGTGGGAAGCAGCCCCACCGTGGTGCAAACCATCCCCGTAGGCGCCGGGCCTCATTGGGTCGCAGTAACTCCGAACAGCAGCCTGGCTTATGTCGAAAACGGGAACAACACCGTCTCGGTGGTTTCCGTCGCCAACAATACGGTGACGGCGACCATCCCGGTGGGAACGGACCCAAACGGCGCCGCGTTCACTCCAGACAGCAACTTTGCTTATGTAGCGAATAGCGCTTCTAATACGGTCTCGGTGATAGATACTGCATCCAGCAAGGTAATAGCTACCGTGGCCGGCTTACAAGGGCCGGCTCAGGTCGCGCTCACCGCGGACGGCACTTCCGCGTACGTCACGAACCTGAACGCTGATGATGTTTCCGTAATTGCCACCGCGAGCAACACAATCACTGGCACGGTAGCGGTCGGTTCGGCCCCGATTGGTGTTGCGATCGCTTCAGCCCCTCCCACCGAGCTGCAAATCACCCTGCCGTTGAGCCCGACCCAGCCGAATGTGTTTAACTTTGGGACGAACAACCAGGTAGTACAGTACCCGCCAGGTACGAGTTTCTCTGGCGTGAACATGACCACTACGGCCGTCGAGATTACACAGGCCCAGTTCCAACAGCGCGTAGCTGGCACGACATTTGCCAATGCCACTTGTATCGTCTACTCGGGCACGGGGGGCAACTGTGTGGACTACCAGGTGAAGTGTTCCGACAACAATGGCAACCCGATCGCCTGTCCGAGTGAAGCCGAGCCCATCATCGCAGTGCAGACCGGCTTTAGCCCGACGCAAGCCATCACCAATCCCGGCTACCTCACCACGCCCATCGGCCAAAATCTGTGGAAAAACATCTTCACCGGATACGCTGATCCTACGGTGAAGGGGAGAACCTCGGGCTTCTCGGAATTTGTGGCAGTTACTCTGGGTGCCACCGACCCTCAAGGCCTGGCCCGGTTCAAGATTATCCGTCCGGTGTTGCCGAGGAATTATTACCATGGAAAGAAGATCCCGGTGGCAATTCGATTGACGTCGGTGGCCAACGGAAAGCCGATCACCGACGCGAAGGTGAGCATCTCGGTGGTGATGATTGCCGATGCCAACGGACATCCGACCCAGCAAGTTGTTCTTTCGAAAAGAAACGCCTTTAAGCTGACAGGCGACAGGGGTATCTACACAATTAATATTTGGGCGGGTAACTATGCCGTGGGCACTTATAACGTGACGATTTACGGGAATGCGTTCCCGGCATATCAGGGGCAGTTCAAGATTCTGCATTAGCGGCCGAAGGTTCCGCCGATCTTGATGGATACGATCTCTTAATCAAGATTCGGCCCACCCTCGTTGCCGGTCGGGCGGAAGTGCGGCAACTCACGCATCGTCAGCCAACCGGAAGCGATCGTCATTGCTACTTGATCACTAGGAAAATCAAAAATCGAGATTTTAGATGTGTGTACGGGGAGCGTCAAGATTTTGGTGCAGTCAATGCCCGCTGTTAGTTTTTCCCGCCTCACGGATCGCGTTTCGAAGCCATGAACATGAGAATTTGGCTCAGACACTCTGTGGCGAGATCGCGGAGGATTTCGGCTTGTTGAAGAAGGGAGGGGCTGCCGGCCGTTGGCATTACCACCGCCTCCGGCAACCTTGGGACTGGCCGCAGAGGGTTTGAAATCAAACTGCAGCTGGGGCCAGATGTCTGACAAACTTCATGGGCTGACCGTTTTTGTCCAGCTGCGGGTTACGACCGAACTGCGATTGGATCGCAATCGCCCACGGCAGGTGCTTCGGTCGTTCTCGCTGTTTTGTGCCGAGATTTGCGAATCCAGTTGCGGCTACCTGGGTCCAACGGCGTGGAGCAAACAATCCGAAATGTCGTACCGCGTGCCGATAGCGTTTGGGAATGTGTTGCGACCAGCGGTCGATGAACTCCTCAATCGTGCACTGCACCACGACCCATCGATGAAGGCGCCTGTCCTTACACCAAAAGCGCACAAATCCGTCTTCGATCGCAAGAATACGCCACTGCGCGATGGGCGGACGCCTGACATAGCGCCCGGCATAACGCAGAAAGTGCTCTTTTCCGTGCAAGGCTTGCACATGCACGATCCACCCGCGCTTCTCTTCGTGCTGGAGCAGATCTTCAAGCTCGTCGCGACCTATCCCCAAGTCGAACTGGCCCGCGTCCAATGCTCCGCGCAGAAGTGCAATAACTGACCTCTGCCAGCTGCGCATCAGCTTGTCGCGAACGAAGAAGATCCGAGGCCGCCGCCCCGAGCCTGAGGACTGCAGACCTCCGCCTGTGACCAGAGCGTGCACGTGTGAATTGAAGCGCAATTCTGAATTGAAGGTGTGCGGAACCGCCATCACACCAACTTCAACGCCGTAATGAACCCTTGCATAACTACCGATTACTCGGGCTGCGATCTCGGGCAGTTTGCTGCAAAGCCGCCGGTTGCGGCCAAATAGCGGCCATAACTTATCTGGCATGGTGAACGTGATGCCAAGATAAGGCCCTTCGGGAAGAGCGCAGAAGCGCTGGCGCTGCCACTGAATAGTAGACCAATGACCGCAACTACGACAGGCCGGTGACTTGCAAGTGTTGTAAAACACTTCTTCTTCGTTCTCCGAGGCAAAGACTCGGCCGCCCATCGCTGGCGTCTTGCATTGTAGAGCCAGCTGGAATGCGCGGCGCGAGTCGGAGTCGTAACCGTCATGATCCCAATGGTCGGGCCGGAGGCTGAGAGTCTGCTGCAAATTGCTACGACTGGGAACTGCGGAGAGTCCAGGCAAGCTAAATTGACTCCTTGTGTTCGCCCATTAGTGGCAGTAAGTCTTGTCCGACAATAACCACCGTCCGCCTACCGCGGCTTGCGCGGATCATTATGGAGCCTGGCTGGCGAGTTTCCTCGTGCTCCAAGACTTCGATAACCTGGGCTGGATCCAACGATACCTTAGGTTGTCCAATCGAAAACTCACGCAGAATCTTGCGCCGGGTGCACTCTTCTTCGTAGCGAGCGAATTCCTCTTTCTGCTGCATCATGCTCAGTTTGCACCATTGCCACGCCCGGTGAATACTGAGCGAGCCATTTTGCAACGCAACGATGATGTTTGGATGAGCATGTTCCAGGATTGCCTCGACCTTAGCCACATTGCTAGTGCCCGTACCGGCGAGATGGGCGATCTCCTGGCGGACATCGATGCGGTCTGCGTCTGGTAAATTTGTCGAACCCTTGTACTTACCTCCAGCACTCATGTTGTCGAACGCTCTTTGTTGAAAGTTAGCCTTCAACCTGAGCGCCAGGCGAATACGGATAAACGCATTCCATCCGCTCTGGGGTTGATGGTGACTGATGATGAACCGTAGGGCTTCTTCCTCACTGAGGGGATACTCGATGCAGTTGATTTCGTGCCGATCGTCGAAAAGCGCCGACCGCCAGCGCCCAAAGCCAGCGAGAATCGTCCCGTTCGTCGTGATAAGAATCGGCACGGGAACGGGCTGATCCTTCAGCCGAGTGGCGTTGTTGAACTCGTTTATTGGACCCGTCCAGCCGAGTTCCTGCAGCGCGGGATGCAGCCGCAGTTGTTTTGGCGAACAAACGACCGGACGCCCCTCCGACCGACTCATGGCGATCGGGTTGAAAGACTGAGCCGGGGCGGCAGAGACCAACTGTTTAGTGAACGCGAAATTGGGCCGAGCGCTCATCGCTGGCACTTCTTTTGCAAGCTAAGAGATTTCCGTGCGTTAGGCGGACAGAAAGCGGACAAAACCCTGGATGGGTTCCAGTCTGAGGTTGAATGGAAAGGGCTTAGGGGGCTTCTACAGGGTCTGCAAAACCTTTATACGTCGGTTCGATTCCGACCCGCGCCTCCACGCTGCACTCGCACTCTGCGAAGCCCTACTTCTTTTTCGCGGGCAAATATTTCTTTTCTATGGAGGCGACCACCACGTAATTCGGATCCACCATTTCGTTGAGATGAATCCTCGCGACTTTCGACAGCAACTCATAGGCATCGAGTTCCGACAAACCGTAGTCCTTGTGGATCCAGTGCACAAGTTCGGTGAAGGCGATGCGCAGCGCATCATCCAGAGGACGATAAGCGCCCACCGTCATGATGGCATCGTCGTTTTCGAACTGGGGCCAGGCGATGGTGCGGCCTTTGATCACGCTCAACTGCACGCGCGCCTTCAGCGGAACCTCGATGGCGGTGCCGGCGACTTCTCCGTCGCCCATGGCGGCGTGGCCGTCGCCGATGTAGAACAGTCCTCCCTTAACATTCACCGGAAAATACGCGGTGTTGCCGACGCTCGCTTCCGGCGAGTCCATGTTGCCGCCGAATTCCGCGGGGACGACTGAACTGCGCGCCTCGCCATTGGCCGGCGCGACTCCGATGCAGCCGAAGAAAGGATGCATGGGAATCTTGACGGAGAAATCGGAATCGAGCGCCTTGAACAGCGCCGTGTTCGCGGCGTGATCGATGTGATAGAACCACACGCGCTCGGGAAGAGGCGGATGCAGCATGGGCGTGTAGTTGGTCTCGTTGATGGCGCCAAATCCGGGAGCGAACGCGCCCACGCCCGTGTCGCCATCGACTTCGAGATCAAGAATCTTTACGGCCAGCGTGTCGCCGGGCTCCGCCCCCTCGACGAAAAATGGCCCGGCCAGCGGATTGTCGCCTTTCGACAGGCTGAGCGTGTCCCCGGGTTTCCGGAGCGCGTTCCCGAAGCAGTCAAGCGTGTTGGTGTCGAGGATGTCGCCCGACTTCAGACGCGCCACCGGTTCGGCCGTGGCGAACAGGTACTTTACGTTGTCGATGGTGGTGGTGTAGTGGACGACCTTGCCGGTCTGCGCCTTCGCCGCCTGCCCGTGAAATGCAGCCGGCGCCGCCAGCAACACGCCCAGCAGCGTCAAAACGCCGCTCTTGAGCTTCATGCAGTTTGCCTCATTCCGGTTGTCGCGAATCAAGAGTTGCTGTGACCACGGGCCGCTGCCGAGCTACGCTCGGCTTGGACGGGGCAGAGCCCCGTCCCCACACGAGCAGACTCATCTCAGAACGAATACTTCAACGAGAACTGAATCAGCCGCGGCGTGCCCACGGTTGAGGTGATCGGCGCAGACCCGCCTCCCGCCGCCGACACGGAGGTCGCCGCCGGATCGGCGAACGACGGATGGTTGAACAGGTTGAAGAAGTCCGTCCGGAAGCGGAGATTCTGCCGTTCGCCGAACTTGAACGTCTTGCCCAGAGTTAGATCCACGTTCTTCTGCGGCGGCCCAATGATGCAGTTGCGCGGCGTGTTGCCATAGACCGTCGCATCGCTTGCGGTGCCGTCAGAAAGCGTTGCCGGCGGGTCGGGCGTGTAAGCACTGGGATTGACCCAGTTAGCCAGCCGCGACCGTATGCTGCCCGAACTGGGAGCATTGGCGCAACCGAACCCCGAGCTGAAAGTGGCGGTTGACGACGGAGTGCTAGCCAGCGCATAGGCACTGCCTCCCGCCGGATCATAGATCGTGAATGGCGCCCCCGATTGCAGGATGATTACGCCGCTGGCCTCCCAGCCGCCCAGCGCTCCCTTGGTGAAAGCGCTGGCGTTCGAGAAGAAAGGCAGTTGATAGACAGCGCTGGTCACAAAACGGTGCCGCCGGTCGAAGTCGGAGAGGCCGCGCGAGGCGCGCGCGTCGGTTTGATTGTTGACCCGGGTCAGGAATGCCACGGAAGCGCTGGAGACATCGTCAATGGATTTGGACCAGGTATAGGCGCTTTGGAAATAAAGCCCCTTGCCGAAGTGGTGAGCCAGGGTGGCCTGGAGCGCGCTGTAGTGGGAATCGGAGTTGGGCGCGAAGTCTTCGAAGTCGCCCGGTGCGATTCCCAGATAGGGCGAACGGGCGGCGGCGTTCTCCACGGTCGAATCCACGATCTGACACGATTGCCCCAGGGCCTGCAAATTGGTGCAACCGGCTCCCGTAATGGTGACCGGATTCTGCTTGGTGGCCAGCGTGGCCTGAGCGGGATCGAAAGTCGAACGCAGACGGGTGCCTTTGGTGCCGACGTAGCCGAGTTCCATGAACCAGTCTCGTCCCAGCTCGCGCTGAATCGTGAGGTTCCATTGCTGCGTCGTGCCCGCTACCCAGTGCAGCGGCACGGCAAGTTGGATCAAGCCGTTCACATTGCCGCTGAAATTAGGGGAGCAACCCTCGACAGTCGGGAAGGAGCAGGTAGTGTTAAAACTCTGCAGGATCGCGGCCGTGGGCACATAGGTCTGGGTGGGCTGCGCACCGAGTGGCGGAATGCCATTCGGGAACGCGGCGCTATGCGCAAACAGATTAGCCAGGCTGTTTGGTCCGGGGAAGAAGCCAACAAGGAACGGGTAAGTCGGAGGAACAATGGCGAGATTATCCACCGCGCCCAGGTCCTCGCGGACGCTGTAAATGCCATAGCCGCCGCGAATCGAGGTGGTGTGGTGCCCGCCCACGTCATAGGCAAAGCCGATGCGCGGCTCCCAAACCGTAGCGTATTCATTGTTGAGCCCCGCCGCATTGAGCGTTCCGGTGATACCTGAGAGTCCAAATTTATTGATGCACTTGGGATAGATATAGGGCTGCCCGGTCGCGTTCGCCAGATTAGGATCGGTATTGCCAGTGTGGCAAAGCGTATCGTAGGGCGCGCCCAGAAACTCGTTTCGGAAACCGAGGTTCAGTGTAAGCGTCTTGCTGGCACGGAAGTCATCCTGGGCGAACCATGCAAAGCCGGGAATGCGGTAGTCGTGGTTGCCGAGGCCGCCGCCGCCCTCACCCAAGAGCGGGGAACCCGCCAGAAAACTCTGGAAGTCCGTGAAGGGTTCGGTCGTACCCGAAATAAAAAATATCAGTCCATTGTCGGCGATGGGCAGGCTGCGGCGCATGGCGACGCGGTCAATCTCTCCTCCAAAGCGGAGTTGGTGCTTGCCCTTGGTCCAGCTCACGGTGTCGAGCCAGGTGTAGTTGTCGGAGAGCGCGGACTGCAGTTGGGTGGGATACGGCCCAAACGCCCAGCTTCCAAACTGCAAGCGGTACATATTGGGATCGGCGTTGGAGGTGGGCAGGTTGATGCCGATATCTTTTCCGGTAATGGGCGCCTTGTTGTCCAGCTTGTCACTGATGACATTGACGCCAAAGCGGAATTCATTGATCAGGGTATTACTGAACAGGTGAGTTTCGGTGATGCTGCCGAAGCGGCTGTGCAGAGGAATATCCAAGGGGAAGTTCAGGTTGTTGGAGCCGGGCTGGCCGCCGGTCTGGATCCCGTAAGAGTCCGCTCCGAAGGGCTGAAAGGTATCGGAATTGGAGTAGAAGAAGCGCTCGGACAAACGGTCCTTGCCGCCGTGAAATTCCCGATCCCACGATTCCGTGAACTGGTTGTCCGTGAACTTACCGGGCTGAGTCAGAATCAATGGCCCGGAATTCACCGAAGAACTGCACGTTTTGGTGACAGGGTTATACGTCTGTGTGACTCCAGCAGTTCCCGGAACCGTGGGAAAGAGAAAGCCTCCGCCCCCAAACTGGTTGCCCGGAGCATTCATCAGCGCGAGAGCAACGGGGTCGATGGACGTGAGGGGAATCGCGGGGCAGTTGGTAGCCGCCTGACTGCTGAAGACTGACTCGAGGTTTGCCGCCGTGCGGTCGCTTGGCACGATAGGAATTGAGGTGTTGATGAAGGTTCCCGGCGAATCGCCGCTGCGCTGGCGCGTGCCCTGAACGTTCACGTAGAAGTAGCCCAGTTCGGCCTTGCGGCCGATCGGCCCGCCAAAGTCGCCGCCGAAAATGTTCTGCTTGACGACTACCTTACCCAGAAAATAGTCGTTCGCGTCCAGCACCGTGTTGCGGAAGTATTCGAAAACATCGCCGTGAAAGCTCTTGGTTCCGCTCTTGATGGTGGCGTTAATGTTGCCGCCGCCGTTGCGTCCCTGTGTGGAGTCGTAGAGGCTGGTGCTGACCTTGAACTCCTCAACCGCGTCCGGGCTGGGCAGGGGCGTGTAGGTCAATTCGCCGAAGGCGTAGTCGGCCACCGTGATGCCGTCGATCAGATAGTTGTTGTTATCTTCTCTGCCGCCGTTTACGTGCATGTAAACCGTGCCGCGGCCGAGCTGCGCGGCGCCGTTCAAGTCGGAGGAAGCGCCCGCGGAGAGCGTCAGCAACTGCTGGAAGTTTCGCGTCGCCAGCGGAAGATCGGTAATCGTCTGGGCCACCAGCGATTGTCCCGTGGTGGAATCCGTCGTATTGATTTGCTCCACCTGGGACTGGACTTCCACCACTTCCTTCACCACGCTCGTTTTAACCACTGCGGTCATGCGCGTCGTCTCTGTGATGCGCACCACCACGCCGGGAAACCTGGTGACGGGAAAGCCCGCCGCGCTCACTTCGACCGTGTATGCGCCTACGGGCAACAGTGTGGCCGTGAACACGCCGGATGCGTCCGTCGTCACCTGGCGCAGTACCTCGCCCGTGGCTTCGCTCGTGACGCTTACCTTGGCGTTGGCGATCACGGCTCCCGATGCGTCCTGAACCACGCCGCCAATGGCGCCCGTAGCTCCGCCTTGCGCGAACGCGAGCGAGCCGAAGAACAGCGACAGCAGCAACAGCACAACCAACTTTCGAGTAATCGACATGGGCGCCTCTCAGTGGAGCGGTTTTGACTGCCTTGGATACAGCACTAGTTTGAAAAGGGATTATTAGACATGGCAGGACGAGCGACTGTCAAGAAATATCGGGACCGGGAGGGTCCAGCCGGGCGGGGACGCCCGGCTCTCCACCAGCAAGCTTGCATCGACCGCAGTAACAGCCACGCGGTCGCGGTACTGGACGGTTTCATAAATGCCTTTCCGTTCGTAAGACACGTCCCTCAGCGGCTAAAGCCCGCATTCTGTTGGGCCCTGAACGGCACGGCTGAAGAGGCTGCGGAAAAAGTCGTTGAGAGGGCAAAAAGCACACCTCGGGCGCTGAAGCGCGAACAAATCTAAACGACTTAACGGCACGACTGAAGCCGTGCCCTGCCCAAAACCGATTTATGAAACACGCTCTGGCAAACCTGGACTAGGATATTCCCCATGAGCATGCGCCGCATCGCCGAGCCCGTCATCGTCATGGACGCCGAAGAGCGCTTTGAAGGCTTCGAAAACCTGATGCCCTTCAAAGTACACAACATCCTTCTGGTCTCGAGCCTCTACGATTCCTTCATCCTCCGCGAAGACGGCCGCCTCAATGAACTGCTCATCGACCAATCGCTCGATCTCAGTCCGCAACAAATCCCCGGAATCACGCACGTTTCTTCGTGTGCCGAAGCAGCCGCGCTGGCGCGCTCGCAGCAATTCAACCTGATCGTGACCAACCTTGCGGTCGGCGACATGAACGCGGCGCAGTTGGCGCGCGAGGTGAAGCGGGCGGGGCTGGATGTTCCCGTCGTGGTGCTGGCCTATGACTATCGCGAGATCAAGAAATTTGTGGCGCGGAATCCCGCCACCGAGATCGAACGCATTTTTCTGTGGCAGGGCAATGCCCGCATCCTGATCGCGATCGTCAAGTACATCGAGGATAAACGCAACGTGCTGCACGACACGCGGGCCATCGGCGTGCCCGTGCTGCTGGTGGTGGAAGACAACATCCGCTACTACTCGTCGTTCCTGCCCGTGATCTATACCGAGCTGATCAAGCAATCGCGGCGGGTGATCCAGGAAGGCATCAACGTGGCGCACAAGCTGGTGCGCATGCAGGCGCGGCCCAGAATTCTGCTGAGCTCGAACTTCGAAGACGCGGCTAGCCTGGTGCAGGAATATCGCGATTATCTGTTCGGCCTGGTCTCGGACGTGGAGTTTCCCTGGGAGGGCAAGCTCAGTCCGGAAGCGGGCTTTGAACTGGCGCGCATGGTGAAGAGCCTGGTGCCGGACGCGCCGGTAGTTCTGCAAACCAGCCGCACCGAGTTCCGGCCACGGGCGCACGCCGAGGGCTATTCGTTTCTCCGCAAAAGGTCGCCCACGCTGCTGAAAGACTTGCGCCGGATATTGACCGACCACTTCGGTTTCGGCGACTTCGTGTTTCGTCTGCCGGATGGGAGCGAAGTCGGACGAGCGAAAGACATGAACGAACTGGAGAAGCAATTGCAAACGGTTCCGGCGGAAAGCATCGTCTTTCACTCGCAGAGCAACCACTTCTCCCATTGGCTGATGGCACGCACCGAGTTTGCGTTGGCGGCCAAGCTCCGCCCGCGAAAAGTTTCCGATTTCCCGAGCCCCGAACATCTGCGGCGCGATCTGATCGAGTCGATCAACGAGTATCGCCGCGAGCAGAGCGAAGTGCTGATCGGCGACTTCAGGGCCGATACCTTCAAGCCTTCGGAATCAAGTTTTCTGCGGATCGGCTCCGGGTCGCTGGGTGGCAAGGCTCGCGGCCTCGCCTTTGTGCGCCACTTTCTGCGGAAAAGCCGTATGACCCGCCGCTTTCCCGGCGTTCGCATCTCCGTGCCTCCCGCCGTCGTCCTGGCGACGGATGTGTTCGATCAATTCGTAGCCGAGAACAACCTCCTGGACTTTGCCTTGCAGTGCGAAGACGACGCTGAAATTCAGCGGAAGTTCCTGGCCGCACCGCTATCCACCTCCCTCAACCAGGACCTCAAATCGTTTCTGGCCGAGGTCAATCATCCCTTGGCGGTGCGCTCCTCCAGCCTGCTGGAGGATTCGCAATACCAGCCTTTCACCGGCGTGTATGAGACCTTCATGCTGGGCAATCGGCAAGCAAATCCGGAAGACCGGCTGACGGCACTGAGCGAGGCCATCCGGCGCGTCTATGCCTCCACGTTCAGCCGCCATGCCAAGGCCTACGTGCGCGCTACGCCTTACCGTCTGGAAGAGGAAAAGATGGCGGTGATTCTCCAGCAGGTTGTGGGCACGCCCCACGAGCAGCGTTTTTATCCGGATTTCTCCGGAGTGGTGCGCTCGCGCAATTTTTATCCCGTGCCACCCATGACTTTCGAAGACGGCATCGCCGCCGTCGCTCTGGGCCTGGGCCGGGCCGTCGTGGATGGAGGGAAGTGTTTGACTTTCTGCCCGCGCTACCCCCAAAACCTGGTGCAGTTCTCCTCGGTCGAAGACATACTGGCCAACTCGCAGTCGGAATTCTGGGCCTTGGAGTTGGACGGCGCCGCCGACGGCCGTCCGGGGCATTGGCACGAGAGGCGGTTCAACCTGAACGCCGCCGAGAGCGACGGCACACTTCGAGCCGTGGCCTCGACTTACTCCAGGGACAACCACGCCATCTACGATGGAGTGAGCCGGCCGGGAGCGCGCATCGTGACCTTTGCTCCCATGCTCAAGCACGCCACCTTCCCCCTGGCTGAGATTCTCGATGACCTGGTTCGGGAAGGCGAGGATGCGCTGGGTAATCCCGTGGAGATCGAATTTGCCGTGCGTCTGCCGCAGCAGACTGGCCCAGCGACTGGACAGGTGGCGGAGTTTGGTTTCGTCCAGATCCGGCCGCTAACGCTGGCGCGCGACACCGAGGATTTGGCCCTCGACGATGTGCGACCGGAGCAGTTGATCTGCCTGAGCAGCAAGGTTCTGGGCAACGGCCGCATCGAGAATCTTTACGATGTCGTGGTGGTCGATTCGCAGCGCTTCGAGCGCAGCCGCAGCCAGGAAGTGGCCACCGCGGTCGCTCGCTTCAATCGCCTGCTCAATAAGGAGAACCGGCCCTATCTGCTGATCGGGGTGGGGCGCTGGGGATCGACCGAACCCTGGCTGGGCATCCCGGTCGAGTGGGATGAAATCTCCGGCGCGCGCGTGATTGTGGAGGCCGGATTCCGCGATTTCCGCGTCACTCCATCGCAGGGCAGCCATTTCTTCCAGAATCTCACTGCCTTTCGGATCGGTTACTTCACCGTGAACCCAGACGCCGGCGAAGGCTCGGTCGATTGGCAGTGGTTGACAGAGCAACCGGCCGTGGGAGAGCAAGGCTGCGTCCGCCACTTGCAGTTTGCGGAACCGATCCGCGTCGTGATGAACAGCCGCACCAGTCAAGGCGTGATCTTTAAGCCCGAAGCGCACCAAAGCCAAGTCGCGAACTGAGGGCGACCCTAATCGGCAATGGCCTGATAAGCCGGCATTCTCAGTTTCTGGGAAGGTCCGCGGCCACGCCTACTCTGTCTGCTTCGCGGGCAGCTTCGCGGTCGACGATTGCCTGAAACTTCCGCAGCACGTCTTCGGGAAGAGATGGCTTCCGATACCTGTTTACCAGTTCGTCGACTCGGCTTCGAGCTCGCGTGCAGACGTCGCTGGGTGGCTCCGCGCCGCGCGCGCTGCGATCAATGACCGGGGAGGGGAGATACTGCTCCTGCCGAAAAAGCGCGCGCGTTTCCTTCAGCTTGAGAAATTCTCCGGAGAGCCCGGTTTGCGCGAACATGGCGGTGGCCAGAGTTTCACTACAAACGTCATCACCGCGAACGTCGTGGCCGCGAACTTCAATGCCTCGCGCCAGCCGCTGCGCCGAGGCAATCGATTCGGCATCAATGACCAGCTTTTCGACGCTGAAACAGGCGAGCGATTCGAGCATACCCGCTCCCGAGATCATGTTGATGCCCGCGAGCGCGCCCAGCATCGCGGAGCGGGCACTCTCCGCGCCGGCCTGGGCATCCACAAGCTTCGAATCGGTCGCGACCAGGTAGCCGTGTGTCGGCAGGCCCAGGTGCTTGCCGACTTCAGCGCACGCCATGTTCAGCATGGCAGTTTCCACCGCGCCCATGGGCGCGCCCCCGGTACGCATGTCGAATATGGCAGGAGCGCCGCCCCAGACTACGGGTGAGCCCGGCCCCGCGAGTTGATGCAGCGTGATGCCCGCCAGCACTTCGGCGGCATGTTGCGTCACCGAACCTGCCAGCGTCACGGGAGCGGTGCCGCCCGCTAGTGGCATGGAGACGATTTCCGCGGGCACACCGGCTCGGGCCAGATCGAGCAGGTTGTGAGATCCGAACTCCGACCAGTTCAATGGCGGCGAGGGACACACATCAAAAACTGCCCGCGGCTGCTGGCGCAACTTGTCGGGACTGCCGCTGTCGGCGGCGAGCAAGTCGATCATTCCTTCGAGGCCCGCAGCGGAGAACGATCCGGTCACCATGGGCTTGTCAGAATGCTGCAGGACTACGAACAGGCGGTAGAGATCGCCGATCGCGCTGGGCGCATCGTTGCAAACTACGGCGGTCGATTGCGCAGCGAACTGCGGCAGCCCCTCCGTGACTTGGACGATGCGCACCAGGTCGCGAGTCTCGGAGAGCCGCGCTTCCAGCGTGCCAGGGTCGAGCATCTGCACGCAGCAGGAGCCGGGATCGAAGTGCACGTCGTCGCCGCCGTAATGAACGGCTTTCTCTCCCTGGCGGTTGTACAGGTAGAAGTCCCTTGGGGCCGATGCCAGGCACTGTCGCACCAGGGGCTCAGGGAGGCGCGCCACTCCGTCGTTTGCCGCAACTCCGACCTCAACTCCCGCCGACCGCAACAGCTCGACCACCGCCGAGCCCACCCGGACTCCAGGGCTCATCAGCAGCTCGAACGCTTCGCGCAGAATGCGGCCGATGAGACCGGGACTGAGCAGTTGAATGCTGGGCCGTTGAATTCCGGGTCTCATGCCAGGGCGGTTCCCTTGTTCATATCTTTGTTCATCACTTTGCGCATCAGATTCTTTGCCAGTTCAAGGGCGTCAATGGCGTTGCGCGAGTAGCCGTCGGCGCCGATTTCAGCGGCCCACTTCGAGGTGACTGCGGCGCCGCCAATAATCGCTTTTACCCGGGGCCGCAAACCATTCCGATCGAGCGCTTCGATCACGGCTTTCTGTCCGGCCATGGTCGTCGTCAGCAAAGCGGAAACGCCGACGATATCGGCATCGACTTCTTTGGCCTTGGCGACGAACTGCTCGGGAGTCACGCTCGTACCCAGATCGAATATCTGGAATCCGCTGGCGGAAAGGATAGTGGCGACCAGGTTCTTGCCAATGTCGTGAATATCGCCTCGGGCGGTGCCGAGGACGATCTTGCCCAGAGCCTCGCGCTCGGAGCCGCGCTTCAGCATCTCCGGTTCAAGGATCTTGATGGCCGCCTTCATCGCCTCGGCCGACGCCAGCAGATCGGGCAGGAACATTTCGCCGCAGCCGAATTGATCACCGGCGAACTTGATCCCCACAGCAAATCCCCGGTTTACCGCTTCGAGCGGATCGATGCCGTTGGCCAGCGCCTGCTGCGCCAATTCCGCGGCCTTATCCGGCGCGCCGTCGATGATGCTTTGGAGCATCGCTCCAAAGAGTGGATCCGACACAGAAGCTCCCCGCCGAGATCAGCCTCTGGGATCGGGCCGATCAAATCCGGAATTGTACTCCGGCGGGAAGTCGGAAAACTGTGATCCACCGCACATCCCGTTGCCCCGCGCCACGGCGCATTGGCACGAACTGAGTTCAGGGCGCAAATGCAAAACACTTCCAACATCCGCTCACATCGAGCGGTGATGAAAGTAACCGCTCCCTGTCAGGCTGCGGAAAAACGATATTGCACTTGATTTTGGGTGGCGCAGCGCTTCAGCGCTGCGATAACCGGCTTGTTTTCAGCACCGGCTTCAGCCGCTGGGGGACGGCGCTGGAGTCATCCTGTTGGATCTGCAGCCGTGCCGACGCTGGCGACCTCAGGGGCTGAGAGGCTGCGGAAAAAGTCGTTGAGAGGGCAAAAAGCACACCTCGGGCGCTGAAGCGCGAACCAATCTAAACGACTTAACGGCACGACTGAAGTCGTGCCCTTCCCAAAACCCGCCTGAATCAGAGTTTTTCCGCAGCCTGCTAAAGCCCGCGTCTTTATTGGCTCTGGGTGGCACGGCTGAAGCCATGCCCTTCCCGGTTCTCTCGCCTCATGCATCACACGCTCTGGACTAAGCGCACGAATTCGGCGATCTGGGCGCCCATTTCTTCGGTGGAGACGGTGCGCTCACCGGGGCGCGCAAGATCGCGGGTGCGGAAGCCTCCCATCAAAGTTGAGATGACGCCAGCTTCCACGCACTCCGCTTCTTTGGGCAGATGAAAGGTGTGGCGCAGCATCAGGGCGACCGAGAGGATGGCGCCTAGCGGATTGGCGATGCCCTGACCGGCGATGTCGGGAGCTGAGCCATGGACGGGTTCGTAGAGACCGACCGGGCCTCCGATGCTGGCCGAAGCGAGCAGGCCAAGCGATCCCACGATTCCGCCGGTCTGGTCGGACAGGATGTCGCCGAACATGTTTTCGGTGAGGATGACGTCGAACTGGGTGGGCTTGAGCACGAGCGACATGGCGGCCGAGTCCACGTACATGTGGCCAAGCTGGACATCGGGAAAATCGCGGGCGATGCGAGTGACGACTTCGCGCCACAGCCGCGAGCACTCCAGAACATTCGACTTGTCGATGGAGAGCAGGCGCCGGCGGCGGGTTCGAGCGAGTTGAAATGCGACGCGGGCGATGCGCTCGATCTCCGGCTCGCTGTAGCGCATGGTGTTGAGCGCGTGGCGCTGGCCGGGGGCGCCTTCGCCCTCGGCAACTATGGAGCGAGGCTTGCCGAAATACAATCCGCCGAGCAATTCGCGCACGATGAGAATGTCGGTTCCTTTGACGATTTCTTCGCGCAGAGGCGAGCTGGCAGCCAGCATCGGATAAAAGACCGCAGGACGAAGATTGGCGAAAGCTCCGAGCTCCTGGCGGAGACGCAGCAGTCCAGCTTCGGGGCGAAGTTCGCGGGGATTGTGATCGAAGGCCGGACTGCCGACTGCGCCGAGCAGCACGGCCTGTGCGGCGAGGCAGGCCTGAATGGTCGAGTCCGGCAAGGGATTGCCGAACTTTTCCAGAGCAACTCCGCCGATCTCTTTTTCGTCGAGTTCAAGATCGTGGCCAAAGCCGCTGGCCACTTCTTCCAGAACACAAATGGCTTGGGACGTAACTTCAGGACCGATTCCGTCTCCGGGGAGGGAGGTGACGCGGAGTTGCATGGAGCCCTCGATTCGTTTTCCAAAGGATAAAGGAGGAAAGACCGCCGTGGAAGCCCGTTTTCAAGGTGCGGCGAGAATTTTGTGCGATGCGCGTCAATTTCCCGTAGAGACGCGGCTTGCCGCGTCTCCCGCCCGCATAGCGAGACTGGGCAAGTGAGACGGGGCAAGCGAGACGGGGCAAGCGAGACGGGGCAAGTGAGACGGGTCAAATGAGACGGGGCAAGTGAGACGGGGCAAGCCCCGTCTCTACAGGTGTGGGATTACACGCCCCAGAGATAATCTTCTTGCTCGCTGTGGTGATCGGTGAAAGGGATCGATACCGTTGCCTGGCCGGCGCTGCCGGATACATGAGCCGGATGCGCGTCGTTGGAATTGGCTGCGGCGGCAGCGGCGGCCCGCGGGAGAGGCAAGGAAGCCGCGGCGGGCGGGAATTTCTTGCCGTGGCTGGCGGCGCCATCGCCGTTGCTTGGGTTGCCGTGGGCAACGTCCTGGATCAGTTCGATCAAATGGCTGTCCTGAACGTTTTTGATGCGGTCGGCAAGGACGACAAACTTGCGATAGACCTCATCGAGTTCCCGGCGCTCAAACTGGTGTCCCAGTTGCTCACAACGCAGAGCCAGCGCGTGGCGGCCGGAGTGCTTGCCCAGCACCAGTCGCGAATCGGGCACGCCCACCGACTGGGGCGTCATGATTTCGTAGGTCAGCGGATTCTTCAGCATGCCATCCTGGTGAATTCCCGCCTCGTGCGCAAACGCATTGCGCCCGGTGATGGCCTTGTTGGGCTGCACCGGAACTCGGGTGATCTCCGCCAACATCTGGCTGGAAGGATAGAGGTGCTCGCTGGCGACTGCGGTTTCGTAATGATACCGGTCGGGGCGCACCCGCATGGCCATGACGATTTCTTCGAGCGACGCATTGCCGGCGCGCTCGCCGATGCCGTTGATGGTGCACTCCACCTGACGCGCGCCCTGCTGCACTCCCGCGAGTGAGTTCGCGACCGCCAGACCGAGGTCGTTGTGGCAGTGCGTGGAGATCGTTACTTGGTCGATGCCGGCGACTTTCTCACGCAGCGTGCGGATGAGTTGGCCGTATTCCTCGGGCATGCTGTAACCGACGGTATCGGGAATGTTGACGGTGGTTGCGCCGGCTGCGATCACCGCTTCGACTACCTGGCAGAGAAACGGGACGTCGGTACGGGTGGCATCTTCGGGCGAGAACTCAACGTCGGCGCACAATGACTTCGCGTGCCGAACCGCTTCCCGCGCCTGCTCCAGGCACTTCTCACGGGTGATGCGTAGCTTGTATTTCAGATGAATGTCCGAGGTCGCCAGAAAAACGTGGATGCGCGGGTGCGCGGCTCCCTGCAACGCCTGCCAGGCCCGGTCCACGTCGCCGGCGCAAGCGCGAGCCAGACCCGCGATGACGGGACGCCGCACCGATGCGGCGATCTTTTGTACGGCTTCGAAGTCGCCATCGGACGCGACAGGAAATCCGGCTTCGATCACGTCCACGCCGAGGCGGTCGAGTTGCTGGGCCAGGCGCAGCTTTTCCTGCACATTCATGCTGCAGCCCGGCGACTGCTCGCCGTCACGAAGTGTGGTGTCGAAGATGGTGATGCGCGGCCGATCCATGGATTCCGTACCTCCAGGAAATCTTATTACTGTACAAGTCTATCGGCAAATTAGGGCAAAAGAAAAGTTTATTATCTTTACGGAAGAATTAGAGATAGTGATAGTATTAGACAGGCTTATGCAGGATCTATGATTGATAAAAGCTGTCAGCTATCAGCTGTCAGTTCTTAGCTGTCTGGTCTTAGGTCTCAGCCCCCGCCTCGGGCACTTGAAATCTGCGACCTTGAGCTTGAAGAACTGAAAACTGAAAACTGATAGCTGAGAGCTGACAGCTTATTCCCATGGACCTTTCGCAACTCGAAGTCTTCCTCGCGGTGGCTCGCGAACGGCGGTTTTCGCGGGCGGCCGAAAAGCTGTTTCGCACGCAATCGGCGGTCAGCCAGACCATCCGGAAACTTGAGTTGGAGATCGGCGAGCCGCTGTTCGACCGGTCTTCCCGCGATGGCGTGCTCACCGATGCCGGGCGTGTTTTGCAGGAATACGCCGAGCAGTTGCTCAACCTGCGGCAGGACGCGCAGACGGCGCTGGTCGAGATGCGCGAGTTACAGAAGGGCCAACTGGCGATCGCCGCCAACGAATTTACCGCGCTCTACTTGTTGCCGGTGCTGGGCGAGTTTCGCCGCCTGCATCCCATGATCAAGATCACCGTGCGGCGATCGCTGGGCAGTCACATTCCCGACGATCTGCTCAAGCACAACGTGGAACTCGGGGTGCTTTCTTACGATCCGCAGGAGCCACAGTTGCGATCGGCGGTGGTTTATCTGGACGAGTTGGTACTTGTCGTTCCTCCGGGCCATCCGCTGGCCTCGGCGGGCGAAGTCAGCATTCGGCAACTGGGCGCGGAGTCGTTCGTGGCCCACATCGTCACGTCTCCTTATCGCGATAAAGTGATCGAAGCGTTCCGCCACCACAAGACTCCATTACACATGGACGTGGAATTGCCCACGCTGCAAGCCATCAAGCGTTTCGTGTGCATGGGGAACGGGGTCGCTCTGGTGCCCGAGATCAGCGTGGAAAGCGAGATCAGCCGCGGCGACCTGGTGCGCGTTCCGGTGCGCGATCTGCATTTTCAGCGCAAGCTGCGCCTGGTCTATCGGGAGGAATCGACGCTGTCGCACGCGGGACGGGCGTTTTTGAAAGTGGCGGAGCAGGTGGCAAAAGACAGAGGCGGCCGTTATCGCTTCCAGCGGGAAAAGTAGCGCCTAGAGATCTGGAAGAGGACCCTGGCCTCGCCAAAATCGTCTCACTTGTTCCATGCCCGCATCCGCGGTACCCATCGGCGGACGTTCCGGCAGTATTCTTCATACTCCGCGCCGAAAATCTTTCGCAGGTGCGGCTCCTCGTACAGAAGCACAAACAGAACCACGCCCAGCGTTGCGGCGAACGCCCCTGTTATCACGACCGTGTTCGCCCGTCCGAAGACTACCCACAGCCCCACCCAACCCACACCGAACCCCAGGTACATGGGGTTCCGTACATATCGATAGAAGCCCACCACGACCAGTCTCTTCGGCGGGGCAATCGGCGCCGGCGTTCCGTGTCCCGTCCATCCGAAGTCCCACACGCACCGCAGTGCCACCGCGAAACCAAGCACCGAGGGCACGGCCGCAATCCAGCGCCATCGCGCCGCACCTGCCGCATCGACGCGAAAGCCCAGCCAGGGGGGCAGCAACCAGAACCACAGAGCAAAGAATGCAGCGCCCACGGCTAGGGAAGCGACGGTTGTCGGCCAATGCTGGCCACGATAACGATCGTCACGATCTGGACTTGCCGCGGTTCCAGTCTGTCCGCGCGTCATGAACGCCTCCATCCGCACCGAAGTATAAGCCCGCGCAACAGCGCAGCTACTTCGAGGAGTCTTTTCGCCGGGATGAATCGGCGGGAGCCATGAAGGACCGCCGCAACGGAACGATCGCGCCCTTGGAGGGATCGGCGGCGGCCGAGGCCCGCGTCAGGACCTCGTGCTGGATGTACTGCACGAACTCCTGGATCTGCCGCTGCATTTCTTCCATGCGCTCGCGCATTTGCAGAATGATGGCGATGCCGCTGATGTTGACGCCCAGATCGCGCGCCAGCGAGAGAATGAACTCGAGCCGCTGCAAATCTTCATCGGTATAGAGCCGGGTGTTGCCTTCGGTGCGGCTCGGCTTGAGCAGCCCTTCGCGCTCATAGAGGCGCAAGGTCTGGGGATGGATCTCATACATCTCGGCCACCGCCGAAATCATGTACGCGCCCTTGGATTTGCGCTTGGTCATGGCCGCTGTTCACTAATGTATAACAGCGCGGTCGCAAGGACACGGCGAACGTGATTTCTGATCAGAAAGAAAAGAAGGGTTGTGCGGTGGCGGGGCTCCGCCCCGCCAGGACGGGGCAGAGCCCCGCCACCACACAATCTAATGCTTACTCTAGCTTGCCAGTTCAGGCTTTGGTTGAGCGGCCGTCCAGCCCGCCGGCTTCAGAGCATGGTTGATCAGGTAGGCGACGACGCCGGCGCCGATTACAAGCAGTCCAAACAAGAGCGAGCTCATGCCAAGCACAACTTCGTGTTCACTGCGGAGGATGGCAAATCCCAGCAGTAACACTGGAGGAATGCCAACGGCAATCGCTCCAAACAGGCCGCCGGGCACGCGGAACGGGCGCTTCAATTCCGGCTCGCGAATGCGCAGGCAGATCAGGGCCACAAATTCGAGAGCCAGGCTGGCGCCGTAGATCATGATGTCGAGCGTAACCAGCCGTTCGAAGCCGAGATTCAGAGCGAGGCCCCAACCAACCGCCAGCGCCAGAATCGCAACCCAGGGCGCGCGCGACTTCTTATGCAGCTTGCCAAAGACTTTCGGCAACATGCCATCCTGCGCCATGGCCAGCGGCAGCCGCGAGTAGCTCATGACGAGCGCATTGAACATGCCGAACCCGCTCATCATGCCGCCCGCCACCAGCGCGATCCGAAGCACCGGCCCGCCCATCAACTGGGCAACATCGGCCCAGGCGCCGGTTTCCCATGCGCTGGCCGGAAGGCCGGTGATCCACATGGCGGCAAAGGGAAGAACGTAAGTGATGCAGACGATGACCACTGCCCACAGCATCGCGCGGGGATAAGTCCGCTGCGGACGTTCCACTTCGGTGGCGATGGTGGAAGCGTTGTCCCATCCCATGTAGTTCCACATACAGATGAGCAGGCCGCCGAGAATGTCGACGTTCGAGGTGGTCGGCTTGGTAACCGCATTCGCCAGCGCGTGAATCTTGAATGGCGCGAGCACAAAGATAGCCGCGAAGGGCGCCGACAGGGCGAAGAACAGCCACAGCGAAGTCGTCGAGACGACCTTCACTCCCATGATGTTGAGAATCGCGCAGACGATCACAACGGCCAGCGCGACGGCCACGCCGCGATGGTTCTCCTGGAACCAGGGAAACATGCGCGTGAGGTAGGCGACAAACAGCGTGGGATAGATCGCCATATCGAAAATGGACGCTACCAGCGACAGCCAGGCTTCCTGAAATCCCCAGAAATTCCCCATGGCGCGGCGCACCCAGGCGTAGTAGCCGCCTTCAAAGGGCAGCGCGCTTGAAAGCTCGCCGATCATGAACGCGGTCGGCAGGCTCCAGAGCAGCGGGGTCAGCAGCAGAATGAGGATCGCTTTGCCATACCCGGCGCCGTGCACGATGTCTTCGGTGCCATAGGTTCCGCCCGAGACCATAAAGAAGGTCGCGGCGACCAGGGGCCACAGCGTGAGACGAATAGATTTCTTCCGGGGAGCGACAGTCAGGGTAGGCTGCGAAAGGTTAGTGGTTGCGGTAGCTGTTGCCAATTTCTATGGCTTCCTCCTCAGGCGACTCACTCTCACCACCGCGTCTCCCTTGACTTGCTTTCCGCGGCTCCCAGGGTAACAGCGATTCCCGGGCATTTTCGGTGAAGTTAGTTCGCAATTGTGAGATTACGGCAAATTCCCACAGATGCAAGAATATTTTTAAAAAATAGCGAAAATTTTTGTCAATGAGGACAGGTACGGAGGTAACGGCGTCAAACGGTGCTTCACGGCCCACAAAGTTCTTTACCACAGGGGGCACAGAGGAGCACAGAGGAAAGCATTGACTCAGGTTTTTTCCCCGTGTTCCTCTGTGCTCCCTGTGGTAAAGACTTTGACTTTTTCATCACCAGCGAGACCAACGCAGATCACAGACATAGCCGAAACAGATCGGTACTGATGAATTCAGGAAAAATCTAGTGGCCAGCCCCGCATTCATCCCCACGCCCCGCGTCAATCAGGTGTCCGGCGCAGTCGTCAATGCCGCGATGAAAGTTCATTCGTTGCTTGGGCCCGGTCTGCTGGAAAGCGCCTACCAAGCCTGTCTGGCGCACGAACTGCGGAAACGAGGTTTCCACGTGGCTACGCAAGTGTGCCTGCCGGTGGTCTACGACGGCGAGAAACTCGAACTTGGATATCGCATCGGCTTACTGGTTGAAGACTTGGTGATCGTTGAGGTGAAGTGTGTGGGCGCGATCCATCCCGTCCATGAAGCCCAGCTACTGTCGTACCTGCGGCTGAGCGGGAAGAACGTGGGATTGCTTATCAACTTTCACGTGGCGCGCTTGAAAGACGGCATCAAGCGCATGGTGGACGGCAGGGATTGGGAAAAATAGTTCTTTACCACAGGGGCACAGAGGAGCGCAGGGGGATTTCTTTTTCCACAAGTATCAAAATGAGTCCCGACCTAAGGGTTTGCCCCGTGTTCCTCTGTGCCCCCTGGGGTTCAGGCTTTTGGAAGTCGGCCAGCGGAGTTACGAATACTCCCAGCGCCGGGCGAGTCTGCGAGCGATGGCGCACAGTGCGACGCCTACTCCAAGCAGCACGAGAACCTGCGGCCAGAGGTGCGAAACCGGCTCGTCCCGCCAGAAAACCTTCGTGAAGCCGTCGATTGCCCACGCGTTGATGGTCAGCAAGCCAGCTTTCTGCATCGCTTCGGGCATCAGAAAGCGCGGGAACATGCTCCCCCCAACCGAGGACATGATCAAGATAACCAGCGTCGCCAGCGGCCCCAGTTGCGCGCGCGTGCGGCATACGCTGGCCAGCAGCATGCCGAAAGCCGCCACCGCAAAGGCCGTGGAGAGCCCCATGACCACAAAGCCGAGGATATGCGGGATGAAATCGAGTTTGAATACCAGCCATGCCCAGACAAACATGAGGACCAGTTGGGAGAACGCCAGCAACGAGCAGTAGCAGAGCTTACCGGCCATCAGCGTCCCCATGGTTACGCGCGAACTCAGCACCCGGTCCAGCGTTCCACTTTCGGCTTCGTCCAAGAGCGACCCGCCCGCACTGCTGGCCGTGAAGAGCAGGAACATCACCCCGATGGCCGCGGCATAGAAAGACACCATGGGATTGTTTTTGTTCTCACCGACTACATCGCGGGTTGTTACTGCAATGGGCATACCGAGGGTGCGATCGGCGGGCGCGGTTTCCTGGCCGCTGCTCTCCGCATTTTCCCGCTTGCGCAGTTGTTCGAGGCCGGCGTCGATTTTCTTCCTTTGTTCCGGCGTAAAGCCGCCGGCGTACTCATCCATGTACTTCGATCCCTGTTCCGCCATGATGTCCGGCATCGAGGTCATGGCAACTTTCTGGAGCAGCCCGGCGATCACTTGTGGCGCGACCATGTCGCTGCTGTCTTTGAGCAACTGGATCGTCGGCCGGTCCTGATCGGCGCGGCCGAAAGAAATTGGATCTTCTCCGAAGCCGTGAGGGATGACGAGGGCCACCGGCGCAGTACCGGCTTTCACCGCGGCTTCTGACGTGGCGGCCGTGTAGTCCGGTTGCTCCGCACCTTGCTTCGCTGCCGGCCTTCTCCTTACCGACAACGATCCTTCGCGCTCGAGGCCCTGGATCAGTCTCTCGGAGGCTGCGCTGTGGTCTTCATCGACCACCAGGACACTCACTTTGGGCGTGCTGTCACGTCGTCCGCCGAAGATCACGGCAAAGATGGTGAAGAACGCTATCGGCAAGATGAAGCTCAATGCCAGAGCCCCGCGGTCGCGGCGCAGGGCGATCAGGGCGGTGCGCACGATGGGGAAAATCAATCGCGTAACTCCCTTCCGGTCAAGTGCAGGAATACGGATTCGAGGTTGGGTTTCCGCAGCGAGATGTCCGCCAGTTCATGTCCAGCCTTGGCCGCGGCGTCGAGCAATCCGGCAATTTCAGTGGCATGCTCTAGGGTGAACTGTGCCGTGCCGTTTTCGTAGATTCCTCCACGCTGTTTTACCCATGCGGCCACACTGTCATCGGCGTTCGCGAATCGCGCCAGCACCTCGCTGCGAGAGGCGAAAGCGTTCTGCACCAGTTCGTCCCTGGTTCCCAGGGCAATGATGCGCCCATGATCGATGATCGCGATGCGATCGCAGAGCCGCTCCGCTTCCTCCATATAATGAGTCGTGTAAATCATGGAGATTCCCTCGCCGTGCAGCTTCTCGATCATTTCAAAGATGCGGTTGCGGGATTGCGGATCGACTCCGACCGTGGGCTCGTCCATCAAGATCACCTTGGGACGGTGGATCAGTCCGGCAGCCATGTTTAGCCGCCGCCTCATTCCTCCCGACAAATTCTTCACAGGTTCTTGCGCGCGGTCGGTGAGCGCTGCCCAGTCCAGACACCATGCCACCGCCGTTTTCAGGGCGGCACGACGAAGGCCGTGGTATTGGCCGAATGATTCCAGGTTTTCGCGGCAGGTAAGCCGCGCGTAGAGCGCCAGTTCTTGCGGAACCCAACCCAGCGCCATGCGCGCGTCGACCGAATCGGCCCGGTCGCCGAAGACCGTCACCGTACCCGCGTCTGGGGCGACGCGGCCGACTATGCTGCGAATCAGGGTGCTCTTGCCGGCGCCATTCGGGCCGAGTAATCCCAGGCATTCCCCATTCTTCAATTTCAACGTAACGCCATTGACCGCGGTCAAGTCGCCGAAACGTTTGACCAGTCCGTCAATCTGCAAGGGCAACAGTGAAGATGAAATCGAAACGACGGGTGCAGACGCCATTCATCCTCCGGGCCTAGCGAATCGTATATAGTAGGCTCAGTCAGCCGTCCAAACAGATTCACCGCCGAGACGCCGAGAGCGCGGAGGAAATTCTTTACCACAGGGGTCACAGCGGAAACCCGTTACTCAATGACTTCCCCTGTGTTCCTCTGTGTCCTCGGTGGTAAAGGGTTTGGCACTCACACCTGCTTCCACAATTCTTCCCGCGGGTCTTCGGGGTTCAGCTTGGCCAACTCGCGCAGCAGTTCTTTCGTCTTCTCGTCGCGGGGCATCGGGACTGTAATCTTTACTTCCACGATCTCGTCGCCACGCACTCCGTCTTTGGTCGCCGACGGCACGCCTTTTTCCCGCAGCCTCAGCTTCTGGTCGGACTGCGACCCTGGCGGAATTTTCAGCATGCTCCGGCCATCGATGGTGGGCACTTCGATTTTCGATCCCAGCGCCGCTTCTACCGCGGTCACCGGCACGGTGATGTGGATGTCGTCGCCCTCGCGCCGGAACAGTGGGTGCTCGCCGATGCGGATGATCACGTAAAGATCGCCTACCCCTCCGCCCCGCAGCCCGGCGTTGCCTTTGCCCGCGATCCGAATACGCTGCCCGTCGCGGGTTCCGGCCTTGATGCGGATCTCGAGCGGATCGCTGCGCTCCACGCTGCCTTCGCCATGGCAGACCGCGCAGGGCGAAATATTCTTGCCCGTTCCATGGCACCGCGGGCAGGTGACGTTGAACTTCATCCGTCCGCCCGTCTGTTCGATCGTTCCCTTGCCATGACACTGCGGACATTGCCCCGGAGCTTCCAGGAAGCCATTGCCGCGGCAGTTTCCGCAGACATCGCGCCGGGCGATATTCAGCTTCATCACCCCGCCGCGGATCGCGGTCCAGAAGGGCACGTTGACCTGGTATTCGAGATCGCTGCCCGGTTCCGGGCCTGCCTCGGCTGTCTCACCGCGCCCGCCGCCACTGAAAATGCTGGAGAAGACATCGCGGAACCCGCCGCCCGCGCCGCTCGATCCCTTCCTCCCGCCAGTTCGAGCGCCTTCGAATAGATCCGAAAAGTCGAAGCCGCCGAAATCGACGTTGCTCTGTGCGCCGGGGTGGCGGCCTCCAGGGAAGCCTCCGCCAAAGTCGCCGGAGCCAGGCTGGCCGCCGCCGCGCGCGTAGGCCTCCGCCGTAGCCGGATCGATATTGTCGGAGTAGAACCCGACCTGGTCGTAAATCTTTCGCTTCTGGGGATCGCTGAGAACGTCGTTGGCCTCGGAAAGAGTCTTGAACTTTTCTTCCGCGGTCTTGTCGCCGGGGTTCACGTCAGGATGATACTTGCGCGCAAGCTTGCGGAACGCCTTGCGGATGTCGTCGGTGGAGGCGGACTTCTTTACGCCCAGAACGCCGTAATAGTCTTTGGTTTGGGTGGCCATGGTTCAGGTGTCAGGTCTCAGGTGTCAGGTCTCAGCCTGCAAGGCAACTGACTCCTGGATTTTCCTGCTACACGAGTGTCGCACACCTGCGAGTCTGAGAGCTGAGAACTGCCAGGTGAGAGCTCGCTTTCAGTTCACCACTTCCTTCGCTTGCTCATCCACCGCCACGGTGAACGCCTCAAATGGCGAGGCATCGATCGACACGGGAATCCGCTGCACTCCCGTCGCAGTCGGCGCGATGCAGTACCAGCGCCCTTCTTCGGGGATGAAGTTCACAAAAAACATCTGTCCATTGACTTCAAATCTCAATTCTCTTTCCTCATTTCTGGCCCGTAAATTAATAACTCTTAAACTGTGATGCAAATTGGGGGCGCATTCGCGCCCCCACTGAAGTGCCACTCGCTGATGGCTGATGGCTGAAAGCTGAAAGCTGACAGCTTATTTCTTGTCCTCGACATCCTCGTACTCGGCGTCGATTACGCCTTCGTCTTTCTTCTGGCCCGCGCCGTTCGTGCCATGCGCTGCGCCGTGCCCATCAGTCGGCCCCGCGCCCGTCGCACCCGGTGCCGCGCCCGGAGTCGCCTGCGTAGCCTTGTACATCTGCTCCGCCAGTTTGTGCGATGCCGTGGTCAGCCGCTCGCGCGCCGAATCCATCTGCGACTTGTCGCCGCTTTCGATGGCCTTCTTCGCGTCCGCCAGCGCGTTCTCCACGTCGCCGCGCTCCGTGCCCGAGATCTTGTCGCCATGCTCCTTCAGCATCTTCTCGATGTTGTAGACCATCGAGTCGAGCTGATTCTTGGCCTCGATCTCATCGCGCCGGGCCTTGTCTTCGGTCGAGTGCGCGTCCGCTTCCTTCGCCATGCGCTCGACTTCTTCCTTCGACAAGCCCGAAGACGAGGTGATCGTGATCTTCTGATCCTTGCCCGTGGCCATATCTTTCGCCGTCACGTTCAGGATGCCGTTAGCGTCAATGTCAAACGTTACTTCGATCTGCGGAATGCCCCGAGGCGCCGGCGGCAGCCCGGTCAAATGGAACTTGCCCAAAGTGCGGTTCTGCGCCGCCAGCGGTCGCTCGCCCTGCAGCACATGCACTTCCACCGAAGTCTGACTGTCTGCTGCCGTCGAAAACGTCTCCGTCTTCTTCGTCGGAATCGTAGTATTCCGCGGGATCATCCCCGTAGCCACGCCGCCCAACGTTTCGATCGACAAAGTCAAAGGAGTGACGTCCAGCAGCAGCAGGTCTTTGACCTCGCCCTTGAGCACGCCGCCCTGAATCCCAGCGCCGATGGCCACCACTTCATCCGGGTTCACGCCCTTGTGGCCTTCGCGCCCAAACAGTTCTTTTACGATCTGTTGGATCCGCGGCATGCGCGTCTGTCCGCCAACCAGCACCACTTCGTTGATCTTGCTCGTGTCCACGCCCGCGTCCTTCATGCACTGCTTGCACGGACCGACCGAGCGCTGCAAAATGTCTTCGATCATAGTTTCGAGCTTGGCCCGCGTCAGCTTCTTCACCAGGTGCTTCGGCCCGGAAGCGTCCGCCGTGATGAACGGCAGATTGATCTCGTGCTCCATGGTGGTCGAAAGCTCGATCTTGGCGCGCTCCGCCGCGTCGCGCAGACGCTGCAAAGCCATCTCGTTGCCCTTGCCGCGCAGGTCGAGGCCTTCATCTTTCTTGAACTCGTCAATCAGCCAATCCACCAGCCGCTGGTCGATGTTGTCGCCGCCCAGGTGCGTGTCGCCATTGGTGGCCTTGACTTCGATCACGCCTTCGCCGACTTCGAGGATCGAAATATCGAACGTGCCGCCGCCGAAGTCATAGACGGCGATCGTCTCGTCCTTACCCTTGTCGAGCCCGTAGGCCAGCGCGGCCGCCGTAGGCTCGTTGATGATTCGCTTCACGTCCAGCCCGGCGATTCGTCCCGCATCTTTGGTCGCCTGCCGCTGCGCGTCGTTGAAATACGCCGGCACGGTGATGACCGCCTCGGTGACTTTCTCGCCGAGATAGTCTTCCGCCGCCTTCTTCAGCTTTTGCAGGATCATCGCGGAAATCTCCGGCGGGGTGAAATTCTTGCCCTGCGCCACGATCACAACATGGTCGCCGTCGCGCTCCACCTTGTAGGGAACCATCTTCATTTCTTCGTTCACTTCGTCGAAGCGACGCCCCATGAACCGCTTGATCGAGTACACGGTGTTCTCAGGATTGGTGATGGCCTGCCGCTTGGCGACCTGCCCCACCAGCCGTTCGCCGGTTTTGGTGAATCCGACGACCGAAGGCGTAGTCCGCCCACCTTCTTCGTTAGGTATAACTTTCGGCTCTCCGCCCTCCATAACCGCTACGCAGGAGTTGGTAGTGCCAAGGTCAATTCCAATAATCTTTCCCATAGCGCATCCTCCAGTACAGATAAGTGCTTTAAAATCAGTGCAATAATGATTACGCTCTAAGCCATCCTATAACCTGAGCGTATCATTGTCAAGGTTTAGATGAGCCGAAGGCTGAAGAAGTTGCGTTTGCTTTTGCCAGTGTGGGGACGGGCGCCCTCGCCCGTCCAGGCCGAGCAACGCTCGGCCCGCTTTTTCCACCCCACCCAACCCTGTCATCCTGAGCGGAGCCGAAGGATCCCTAGACCGTGTGCGCCAAGTCCGCCGGCGGGTGGCCCTGGCAATCGCATCCTACTGAACTCTTGAGGGTGCCCCGTCCAAGCTCTGCTTGGGCGGGTCCTTTGATCTTTTTCATCACAACCAGCTCGGTGACGGAAGTAAGGCCCCATCATATACTTGCCACCAGCAAGGTTTTTTCGTACCCTGAAGGCGATGGAAGTACATTTCACCCCCGAGCAGCAAGCACAGCTTGCGCAGATCGCCACTAAAGCCGGGACCGTCCCCGAGCGGTTGGTGACGAATGTTGTTGCCCGTTATCTCGACGAAGAAGCCCGCTTCCTGGCCGCCGTGGAAAAAGGAATAGCGGCAGCCGAGCGCGGCGAGTTTATCGAAGAAGAAGAAATGGACGCCCGCCTTGAAGCCATGTTCAAGGCCTGATGCGCATCCGTTGGACCGTCCCCGCCGCCGACGATCTACAGAACATCAAGAACTATCTGCAACAGAACTACCCGCATTTTGCAGAACCGACCGTGCGGACAATCTACCAGCGTATCCGCTCCCTGAAAACCTCACCGAACCGGGGCAGGCCCGGCCACCGAAGCGGCACAAGAGAACTGGCGCTTACGCCGCTCCCCTACGTTGTGGTCTATGCAGTGAAAGCCGAAGCCGTCGAAATCCTGCATATCTATCACGGCGCGCAAGACTGGCGCTGATGTTCTGGCACGTGGCGCACCTCTCAACGCGGGTTGTCCTTAAATGTTGACAGAGGAAAAACCGGGGGGTGCCCCAGGGTCTCGCGCTTTTCGAGACCTGGGTCGGCGGACGGTCGGCACCGAGGGCGTCGGTTCTGTGCCCTTCGCTGAGCCGCTTGACATGTGCAAAACATGAAAGTATGTTCATAACATGTCGAAGATGATTCAGCTTCGGAATGTGCCGGACGCCCTGCATCGCACTCTGAAAGCCCGTGCCGCAACCGCTGGCATGTCATTATCAGACTATCTGTTAGCAGAAATTAGGGAGATCGCAGAGCGGCCAACTTTGACCGAACTGCGCGCCCGTCTGCATAAGCGCGAGCCGGTTGCCGTCCCACTCGATACTGCCCGCCTGGTGCAAGAAGAACGTGCGGGAAGAACGCAGGAACGATGACCGATGACCGGTGATCGCCTGTGATCGTCCTGGACGCGTCCGCCGCCATTGACTGGCTGCTTCAGACAGCTGCGGGACAGCGGATTGAGCAGCGGATTTATTCGCATAGCGAATCCCTGCATGCTCCTCACCTTCCTGGATCTTGAGGTCGGCCAGGTCCTGCGGCGTCTGGTGCGGGAAGGCTCGGTCTCAACCGACCGCGCTGATCAGGCAATCGAGGACTTGCTCGACTTGCGAATCACTCGGTATCCCCACTTCGTTCTGCTGCCCCGGATTTGGCAGCTCCGTCACAATTTGTCCGCGTATGATGCGGCATATGTCGTGCTTGCCGAAAAACTCGGCGCTCGATTAGTTACGCGCGACAGCCGGCTCGCGTCTGCATCCGGTCACACCGCGCCCATCGAGTTGTTTTGATTCGACAGTGCAGATAACCAAGGCGGCCGGGTGCCCTGCGAACGCTCCGCTGGGGCGGCGCCTCTGATCTTTTTCATCACAACCGGGCGGCTGGCCCACCTTTTCACCGATGTTGCCCCACTCTTGCCGGGTGCCCCAGCTGGGTCGCCGTTGGCGCAGGGCAGGTTGACGAAGGTGCTGCGGTAGAGCGCCTGCTGCTCTTCAAGAACGCGGTACACTACTCCGAACTGGCGCGCGAGCCGGTTGTGAGCGTCCACCAGCAGCGGGAAGGCGAGCCTGCGCTGGTCGTGCATGAAGAAGGCCTGTCGTTGATGCATGCTGCGTCAGCCAGGTTGACTGCATTTGCTTGATGTCTGGCCCCTCCCTACAATAGAAGGTTCATCCAAATTCTATGATCCATTTTCCGGTCCCCGAAGCCCTCACATTCGACGACGTGTTGCTCCTGCCGGCGCATTCCGAAGTTGTGCCCGCCAACACCAACACGCAGACCCAGCTCTCGCGCCACATTCGGCTGAACATTCCCATCCTCAGCGCCGCCATGGATACGGTGACCGAGTCGCACATGGCGATTGCCATGGCGCAGCAGGGCGGCTTGGGGATCATTCATCGCAACCTGACGATCGAGCAGCAGGCGAATGAAGTGGACAAGGTGAAACGGTCGGAGAGCGGCATGATCGTGGATCCGGTCACCATGTCGCCGGATGCGAAGGTTTCCGATGCGCTGGACGTCATGCAGAAATTCAAGATTTCAGGTGTCCCGATCACGCTGAAGGATGGAAAACTGGTCGGCATTCTGACCAATCGCGATCTGCGCTTCGAGACGCGCTTCGATATTCCGATCAGCAAGGTGATGACCAGGGAGAACCTGATCACGGTGCCGGTGGGAACGACGCTGGAGCAGGCGGAAGAGATTCTGCATGAGCACCGCGTGGAAAAGCTGCTGGTAGTGGACGAAAAGTACATCCTGAAGGGCTTGATCACGGTTAAGGACATCCAGAAGAAACTGAAGTACCCCGGCGCGGCCAAGGACGATAAGGGGCGGTTGCGGGTGAGTGCGGCGATCGGGGCGACGGGTGATTTCCTGGAGCGCGCGCAGGAACTGGCCAACGCGAAAGTCGACGTGCTGGCGATTGACAGCGCGCACGGGCATTCCGCGCTGGTGCTCGAAGCGGTCAAGAAGGTGAAAGCGAAGTTGCCGGAGGTGGAACTGATTGCCGGGAACGTGGCGACATTCGATGGCGCCTGCGACCTGGTGCGCGCGGGCGTGGACGGGGTTAAAGTCGGCATTGGACCGGGCTCGATCTGCACTACGCGCATCGTAACCGGCGTGGGGGTTCCGCAGATCACGGCGATTGCGGAGGCGGCGCGGGCCACGCGCGACTCGGGCGTTCCCGTGATCGCCGACGGCGGCATCAAGTATTCCGGCGATATCAGCAAGGCCTTGGCGGCGGGCGCTTCCGCGGTGATGATCGGATCGATGTTTGCGGGAACGGATGAAAGCCCGGGTGAACAGATTCTGTATCAGGGCCGCACGTTCAAGGCGTATCGCGGCATGGGCTCGCTGGGAGCGATGGCGGCGGGCTCGAGCGAGCGCTATTTCCAGAACTCGGATGGAGATGCGTCGACCGCAATGCCAATGACAATGACGGGCGAAGAGTCAAACCGGTTGAGTAAGTTGGTACCGGAGGGAATTGAAGGGCGCGTGCCATATCGTGGTTCGGTGGCGATGATTGTGTACCAGATGGTGGGCGGGCTGAGGTCGGGCATGGGCTATTGCGGGTGCCAGACGGTGGCCGAACTGCAGCAGAAGGCGCGATTCGTGCGCATCAGCGCCGCTGGCCTGCGCGAAAGCCACGTGCACGATGTCATGATTACGCGCGAAGCGCCGAATTACGCGGCGGAGTGAGGGACGAGACCGATTTGACGACCGATTTGACTGCGTCCCGTCCCAATCTTGTGCGCGCCTGGTGGCCAGCCGCCGTCTGGGTCGTTCTCATTGCGTTTGAGTCCACCGATTTCTTTTCGTCAGAGCACACCGGCAGCATGCTGTACACGCTGTTGACGCACCTGTTCGGCCACATCGATTTCTACAAATTCCTCGTCTTCCATCACTATCTCCGCAAGACTGGGCACGTCGTCGGGTATGGCATGTTGACCCTTCTGCTGTGGCGTGGTTGGCGGGCTACGCTCGATCAAGATCACGCCCAGTTGGGGCGCACGGCGCTGCTCTCCTGGTTGGGGACTGTCTTCGTGGCGTCGATGGATGAATGGCACCAGAGCTTTATTCCCTCGCGAACCGGCACGTGGCGGGATGCGGCGCTCGACAGCGTGGCGGGTGCGGCGTTTTTGCTGATCGCATATGTCTGGTTGCGCCGGTCGGATTCCCGTAGAGACGGGGCCAGCCCCGTCTCTACAGATCAGTCTGAACTGCTCGCGCGGGCGAACGGTGAGCGAGCAGGGCGAACGCCGAGACGGTAGCGATTCCCGCCGAAAAATAAAACGGGAACGCCGGGCCATAGACCTTCCAAAGCGCTCCGGTGATGATGCTCGAGAGCAGCGTGGTTACGCTGGTGAGAAAAAAGTAAATTCCCAGAGCGCGACCACGGACATCGCTGTCCACGCTTTCGACGACCAGTGCCTTGAGCACGGGATTGGTCAGCGCATAGAAGAGTCCGTAGAAGGCCATGGTCAGCCAGATGGCCAGTTGGGAAGGCGCGAGCGCGAAGACAAAATAGACGATGGCGAAAACAAAATATCCGGCGGCGGCGATGGCCGAGCGCGAGAAGCGGTCGCTGAACTTGCCGGCCGGCCACGACAGCACCGTGAACATGATGTTGAAGACCAGTCCCAGTAGTGGCGCGCGAGACGCGGGGATGCCGATGTTTCCGGCACGCAGTACCAGGAACATGTCACTGGAATTTCCCAGCGAAAACAGCGTGACCACCGCCAGCACGTAGTAGAAGCCGAGCGGCAATCTTGGCAGCCACTGGGATTTGGTCGTGTGGGGACGGGCGCCCTCGCCCGTCTGCGTAGGGACAGCCGCCCTCGGCTGTCCAGCCGAGCGCAGCTCGGCAGACGGGTGCGGCTGAAGCAACTCTGGCCTTGCTCCAGCGTCCACGAGCGGGTTGCTGGCGCGATGAACCTCGCGGATTCCAACCCAGGCGACGATTACGCACAGAGTTCCCGGGATGGCAGCGGACGCGAATACGCCGCGCATGCCGAAGCGTCCGATCACCGCCAGCGCCAGCAGCGGGCCCGCGATGGCGCCGGCGGAATCCAGGGCTTGAATCAGGCCGTAGGCGGAGCCGAGGTTTGACTTGTCCACCGACTCGGCCACCATCACGTCGCGGGCGGTTCCACGGACGCCTTTGGCCAAGCGATCGGAAAAACGAATCCCCAGAATTTGCCGCCACGAAGAAACCAGCGCCAGCAGCGGCTTCACCGCGTTGGCCACGAGGTATCCGCCAACCACGATGGGTTTGCGGTGGGAAACTTTGTCGGCCAGGTAGCCCGAGAAAAGCTTGGCAAAGGAAGCCACACTCTCGGCGACGCCTTCGATAATCCCAAGTTGCGCCGGTCCGGCGCCGAGCGATGCAAGAAAGGCGGGCAGCACCCAGTACGCCATTTCGCTGGCCGTGTCGTTGAGGAACGAAGTCAGGCCGAATGCGTATATATTTCGGGGGGTAGATTGAGAAAGCAGTGGGGGCGGCGTGTCCATGACCGTTTATTGAAAATAGCATGGACGCGAAGGCACAGATGGCGGCTGCAAGGTCCCGACCTTGAGCCGGCGAGAAAACTCAACACTTCACTGGGAAAAGGGAAGGGCACGAGTTTACTCGTGCCGCCAAGTGGCTGAGAATGCGCTCGCGCTTCAGCGCCTGAGGTGCGCTTTTCCAGGGGTCCGCTAATGCGAGTCAACCAGAGCGGCGGACTCGGACGGCGCCGCGTCCGGCGTTGGTGGCGTTGCGGTCGCCGCGCGCGTTCCGATTCCAATCTGCATGGCGGTATTTTTCGGAAATACCACTTCGCGTCCGCGCGCCATGAAGTGCGAGTAAACCGACACCGCCGCGCCGTATGCTCCCATGCTGGTGCCGAAGGCGCGGGAGCGCGCGAGCGCACCCACCACCAACCCGACTAACTTGAATCCACCTAGGCCGCCCGTGGCGCCGCTGTGGCTTGCTCCGTCGCTGTCGTGATCCTCGCCGGCCCTCGCGGCCATCATAGCCAGTCCGAGCGACACGGCGGTTCCAAGGTAACGCGACTTCGAAGTGGTCGCTTCCGCGCCCCCTTCGGAATCCAGTTTGACGTTGGCATCTTTGCCGGCTCGCACGCCTTCGAGGGTAGCCGCGACCTTCTGCTCCATGCCGTCGGGCGGAATAAGTTCCGAGAACGCGATCCGAAGCTGTCCGTTCTTTTTCATGCGACGCGCCGGTTCTGCCTGCTTAACCGTGCCCTTCAGGCGGCTGCCTTGCGGAAGGATCAAGCGTTCACCATCCATCAGCGGTTGCGAGAGGACTGCTTCCACGTTCTGACCCTTATGGGCAGTGGCGGACGATAGCGGTGTGACCAGCCGAGCGTGAACCACGCTGCCCTCGGGAAGTACGGTGCCGATCGAGGAGGCCATCGGGGCGGTCATCACCTCGCTCCCGAAATCCAGTGCGTCCTCCAATTCCGCGAAGTACACGGTGCCGACCGGGATGTACTGGTGGTGAACCGGCAATTGCGCTTCCCCGTAGCGTTCCAGGCGGCGGACTTTCCCGGGCGTCTTCAGTTGTTTCATGGCGTTGTCCCATTCCTGGTGGGCTTGCTGCTTCGCCTCTTTGGTTTTTTCCGACGCCGTATCCTGCACGCGATTTTTCTCTTCTTTCGCATCCGCCGCCGTGACCAGTTCGATGACCTGGCCGGAGCCGGGAGTGACGCTGGTATGCAGCGGGAAACGTCTCCCGTCGGCCAACACCAATTCATGGAAGCCGACTTCAACCTTGCGCCGGGGCGTGAAGTCCGCATTCAGCGCCGCTAAAGTACGCTTGCCGCCCGACATCTCCTCGATCTTCGTGACTTCGCCGATGATCTCAGAACCAACAGGCACGACAATGTGGTCGAACGCATATACCGGCTCCACGATGCGCGCGTGGACCGGCTGTCCCACCTTCTTCACTTGTACTTCCTTATCGAGAGCTACTTGCAAAGGTGCGCCTTTTGCTACGGTCAGAGCCACCGTTTGCGGCGGCGCCGGCTGAGCTGGGTCGCTCGATGCGGATGCAGGTTTGCGTTCGGAACCCGGGGTGAGTTGGGGAATGGGAACTTCCTGCGCTTCGATGGCGCAGGCCCAGGTTAGAAAAAGCAGAATCGTGCATAAGGCGCGAGGCAGTGCCATGTCGGTTTCTCCGCGGGATCCCAAGGCTGACAACTCTGGTTGACCACTATTCTAGAACCATTGACGACGCCACAGGGCTTGCAGTTTTGGATGCAAAAATCGGTTCCCAAGAAAGCCAGAATCGGCTGGGTCCACCCTGTCAAGATCCAGTCCGGTGCCTGACACCTGGGACCTACGTCTCTTGCTGCATTCGAGTAGAATATAAAGTACATGTCCGACCGCACCTTTACCCTCGAGGAAGCGCAGATGCTCCTGCCGATTCTGGAATCGCTGCTCCGGCAGGCGATTAACGGCAAGAAGCTGATTGAAGGCGTGGACGCCGAGTTGCAGGAGACGGCGCACCGGGTTTTTCTCAACGGCGGCATGATGCTGAATGTGGTTCATCTGGCGCGGCGCAAGGCGGAGCGCGAGAAGGCGATTCGCCGCATCAAGGATGCCCTCGCCGAAATTGACGCGACCGGCGTGCAGGTGAAAGATCTCGACATCGGATTGCTCGATTTCCCCTGCAAGGTGGAGGGGGAGATCCTCCTGCTGTGCTGGCAACTGGGCGAGCCAGCGATCGCGCATTGGCACGAGACAAGCGAGGGCTTCGCCGCACGCAAGCCCATCGACGAGCGCATCGCGAACGCGGGGAAGAAGCGGCCGAAGTAAAGGAAAATTCTCAGCTGTCAGCTCTCAGAAAACCCTTGACTGCGGGACGCCGATAAAACCGCAAGGACGCCGACAAAATTGTCATCCTCCATTAAATTTGTCATCCTGGGCGAAGCGAAGGACCCATGCACTCGCTTGCAGCACCGGAAATCCCGCCTCCCGGAAAACACTGCAAGTTCAGGATCGTGCGCCGTTCTTTTACTGGAGAACGCTTCGAGCGCGTGTGTGCAAGGTGGGCGAAGGTACGACCCAAGCCATGCACTATCGGTGATCGAGCGAGGGCCGGGCGTTCTGCTAAAATCACGCTATCTGAGGCCATCACTTATGTTTCAAGGGCGCAAACTGGGGTTAACGCTGGCTTTCACGGTTCTAGTTGCACTGGCCTTTGGGGTCAGCTGCAATGGGTTTTTCCAGTCCAACTCTCTCGTATCGATTGCGGTCCAACCGCCCAGCCCTAGTGTCCTTCTTAACCAGAGCACGACCTTGCAGGCGTGGGGCACTTTCCAGGACAATACGCGATCCCAGGTCACAAGCGGCGTGGCATGGTCGACCAGCGACCCGACCGTCCTGTCAATCAACGAGACCAGCGGTGTCGCCACGGGGGTGAGCGTGGGCACGGCCACAGTGACGGCCGCCGCACAGGGGCTAAGCGGGACGGCTTCCGCCACTGTGTACATCGTTATCACCAGTCTGACGCTTAACCAAAATACCTGGACCTTCACTGGCGCCAACGGCGGGACCAGTCCGGGATTCATCGTAACCGCAAATGGGAACACAGACGTCACCAGCGGCGCAACCTTCACCTCCAGCAACACACAATATATTAACTGCGTGAACGGCACCAACCCCGTGTACTGTACCGCGATTGCAGCAACGCCCCCGGCTCAATACACGATTGTGGTGAGTTATACCGGATCGTCCATCACGGCCACCATTAATGTGACGGCAAGTTAACGAGAACCGGCGGAGCGACGGGCGCCCTCGCCTGTCCAGTCGGGCGAACGCCCGACTCGCCAGCGGCAAAACTCGCTCCCCCAAGTTGCCCTCAACCCAGCCCAGTACTGAGTACCGCATACCGACCTTTTCATCACAAATAAGCTGTCAGCGCCATCACCGACTCTTCATCCTGCCGCGACGATAATGAATGCGTGATGGGGCAGTGTGTAGAGGTCTGCCGTCTCTAACAAGACGGTCCCTGAAGCTGCCCCAATCCACTTTTCGGCGCTCTTTGACAACGTAAGTCGTTGATTTCGGAAGACTTTAGCTGTAAGTCCTTTAAACCCCAAGAACTGGCGGGAATTTCCCCCTAACTCCATGATTCCATTAGACCGGGGGGAGGGGGGAGGGGGTACGTTAACATTCGTTTAATACCTTCGGAGTGAACAGCCGGACAGAGATAGGGGCAGCGCCCCAAAAACCGTAGTCGGTGTTGATCGAATGAGTGCCGGGGGAAGCAGCCTCGCGCTATATTGGGTAGCGAGCCTGTGAAACGCATCCTCCATCAATTCTTGTTCTGTATTCCACTTCTCTTTCTCCTGTTGTTGTCGGCATGCAATCGGGGCCGCGGGCGCGTGCTCGAGATCGCCTATGTTTCCGCCGTCCAGGCTAACCTGCGCGATCACGTGGCTGCGGTGTATGAGAAAACCGGAGTGGTGAAGAACGGCGAGCGCGTGGAAGTGCTCGACCATGACCGCCGCTTCGCCAAAGTGCGCACCGCAACGGGTGTGACGGGATGGATCGAGCAGCGTTACCTGGTTGGTCAGGACGTCTTCGATCAGATCCAGGAGCTGACCGCGGCCAGCCAGAACGATCCTGTGCAGGCGCAAGGCATCACGCGCAACGACACGAACCTGCACGTTGAACCGGGACGCGATACCGAACATCTCTACCAGATTTCTTCCGGCGAGAAGCTGTCGCTGTTGAAGCGAGGCACGGCCGAAAAGCCAGGCGCGGTTGTGCCGCCGTCGCGCCCCGCCACCCCGGGCGGCAATCCGCAGGACAAGAAACAGCCTGTACCGGTGATCGAAGATTGGTGGCTGGTGCGCGACTCCCACAACCGTGTCGGCTGGGTGCTCGCCCGCATGATTGATCTCGACGTCCCGCTCGACGTCGCGCAATACGCGGAAGGCCAGCGTATTGTCGCATTCTTCATGCTCAATCAAGTTCAGGATGCCGACAAGAAGGTGGCGCAGTACTTGACCGTCCTCACCGAACCGAAGGATGGCCTGCCGTTTGACTTCAATCAGTTTCGCGTCTTCACCTGGAATGTGAAGCGTCATCGTTATGAAACGGCTTATCGGGAGCGCACGGAAGGCGTCCTGCCGGTCACCGTTTCGCAAGAGACCTTCGACAGGGAAGGCCTGTTGCCAGTATTCACCATTCGCGTGGAAGACGACAAGGGCAACGTCACCGAGCGCAAATACAAGCTCAACACGCCGATTGTGCGTCGCGTGTATAGGCCGGGAGAAGAGCCGGTGCGGACATCATCGAAGCGAGCGGTGCGGCGGAAGCGATAACCCTATCACCGCCAAGACGCCGAGGTCGCAAAGAATTGCCCGTTCTGCTTTCTCAAGAATTTTTTTTCTGAAAAGGTTTTCTCGGCGAACTCGGCGTCTCGGCGGTAAAACGCCTTTCAAGAGTAGAAATCCGCAATGCTCTCGACTACCCACCGGATCTCAGCTTCCGTCAACTCCGGGAACATCGGCAAGGCCAGCACCTCCCGGGCAGCCTGTTCGGCGACGGGCATATCCCCGGCCTTTAGTCCGAGGTAGGCAAACACGGGCTGCAAGTGCAGCGGTTGCGGGTAGTAGATCTCCGATCCAATTTTTCGGTCGGCGAGAAATTTGCGCAGTTCGTCTCGCCGCTCGACCCGAATCACATACTGATGGAATACATGTTTAGCTTGCGGACTTCGCGAGAGCAATCGCACCGGTACGCTGCTTTGGCCGGAAGGCAGATTCGAAGCCAGGCTGGACGTCAGCCCGGATTCGGCAAACAACTGGTCATACGTCGCGGCGTGCTGCTGCCGATTCCGGTTCCAGTCCGCGATGTGCGGAAGCTTCACGCGCAGCACCGCTGCCTGAATGGCGTCCATGCGTCCGTTCCAGCCAAATTCGTGATGGTAGTAGCGCCGGGGACTGCCATGGTTGCGGAGCTGCCGCATGTGCTCGGCCATCCGCGGGCAGGTAGTGGTGACGATGCCCGCGTCTCCGTAGGCGCTCAGGTTCTTGGTGGGATAGAAACTGAAGGCAGCGCTTACACCGAGCGCGCCCGCACCGCGCCCGTTCCACTCGCCGCCAATCGCCTGGGCGGCGTCCTCCACAATTGCGACTCCGAATTCCTGCGCGATGCGGTCGAAGCGATCCATGTCGGCGCATTGGCCGTAAAGATGCACGGGAAGAATCGCACAAAGATTTTCGGGTTGCGTTGTGCGGAGCTGCCGATCACGGAGTTGCCGGCCAACGAGCCCCGCATCGAGATTCAGCGTGCCGGGATCGACGTCCACGAAGACCGGCGTCGCGCCCGCCCGCACAATTGCGCTGGCCGAGGCAAAGAAGCTGAATGCGGTGGTAATGACCGAGTCCCCGGGCTTTACGCCCGCGGCGACGAGCGCAAGCCAGAGGGCCTCCGTTCCGGACGCGCAGCCGACGGCGAAGGCCGCTCCCGTCAGCGCGGCAATCTCACGCTCGAGCGCCTCAACCTCCGGACCGAGAATGAAGCTTTGCGAATCGCACACGCGCGCGATGGCGGCCAGCACTTCTTCGCGGATGCCATCGTACTGGCGGCGTAAATCAAGAAGAGGAACCGAATCCACCACCTTGGTGGCCTGCGCGTATTTCAGATCCGACTTCACTTATGCGCAGCATTCTATCAGCATCGCCGAACGGAAATACGTCTCTTGCGGTTTTAGGCTCGCTCAGCCGCATAATGCAGTTTTTCATACATACGGGGCCGCTACAGTCCATAAAACCATATTTTTCCCAAAATGTTCCTGTAAACCATTGTAAATAAAGATAACAAATCCCAATTATTTTGGAATTTCGATTGCCTGCAAGAAGGGTTGCTCTCGGATGCGTTTCCATGGGGAGACACTCGCCGTAGAGACGCTACAAAGAATGTTCAAGGGGATTTCTAGTGACGTTTGGCCAATGGAGGGTCAAAATGAAACAGCGCTTTTTAGTTCTGAGCCTTCTTTTCGTCTTCGCGCTGATGTACGCCACGCCGGCTGCGGCCGATAACCTTTACGCCAGCATCCGCGGTACGGTCACGGATCCGACCGGAGCTGTGGTTTCCGGCGCCAAGCTGACCGCTACCAACTCGGCCACGGGAATCATGTTCTCCACGACCTCGAGCGGCACTGGTACTTTTGTTTTTCTGCAGCTCCCTATCGGCGATTACACGGTCAAGGCTGAACAGACCGGATTCAAGGCGTACCGGGCATCGGGCATTCACCTGGATCTCGACCAGGTGTACAACCTGAGCGTGAAGCTAGCCCTCGGTACAGCGACCGAACAAATCGTCGTCGAGGCCAATCCGGTCCAGGTGGAGCAGACGGATATGCAACTTGGCACCGTCGTAACGGGAAAACAGATTGTCGACATGCCACTGAACGGCCGCAACTGGACGCAGTTGCAGCAACTGCAGCCGGGCATCGTAGGAACGTCCGACCGGTTCGGGGGGAATAACGGGGCTTTCTCCGGCAACGGCGCGGAAACACAACAGAACTCCTTTTTGATTAACGGAGTCGATTCCAACGATGCCGCCCTGAACACTGTCCTGGTCATTCCAAGTCCGGACGCCATTGGCGAATTTCGGCTGATCACCAGCACCATAAATCCCGAATACGGACGCAACTCGGGAAGTGTTATTAACGCGAACATCAAGAACGGTACCAATCAGTTTCACGGCAGCGGATTCGAGTTCTATCGCGACACGTTCCTGGACGCCGCAAACTACTTTGAAAATGGCGCTACTAATGCCAGTGGCCAAAGTATATGCGGCAGCTTCGGTGACTGTCGCTCGCCGTTCCACCAGAACGAGTACGGTGGCACCATAGGCGGCCCGATCCTCAAAGACAAGGCCTTCTTCTTCTTCTCCTACCAGGGATTTAAACAAAGAATTCCGCAAGCCGGCGCCGCCCCCGAATCGCCCGTATACACGACGGCCCAGTTCCAAAGTGGTAACTTCAGCGAGGACGTGGGTCTCTTCAGCAGTAACCTCAATCCCGTCCCTTTGTATGGCGATAGCGCGTCGCCATGTCCCGTTGGAGGGGCGCAGTGCCCAGCTCTTTCGCAACCATACAGCAATCTCTTCTCGACGGGAAACATCCCCACTCAGGACTTCAACGCACTGTCGACTAAGCTGGTGAATCAATTCAATGCCTTTGACTCTTCGGGGATACTCACCTTTAATCCGAGAACGACCGGCCACCAACACCAGTTCCTGGGCCGAATCGACTTCAAACTTACGAGTAACGACGCGCTCTGGTTCTATGGTCTGTGGGAGACACACCCCTCGCAAGATAGTCTGCCGTTCACGGGAGCGACCATACCCGGTCAGCCGGAGGAAGCGCTTCGTCATTACTGGCAAGACGCGGTTTCGTGGACACATACGTTCTCACCGACGGTCTTGAACGAGTTCCGTATTGGATATACCCGCTTTAACTTCGCCGCCGTGACACCAGTCGACCCAATCAATCCCACAGCCTATGGTTTCACCGGGATTACGCCTCAGAATACGGCAGCGGCTTCCTTGCCGGTCATGACCACGCCCCTCTTTACACTGGGGTTCAGCGCCAACGGGCCCCAACCCCGTATCCAGAATGTGTATCAGTTGACCGATAACTTCAGTAAAGTCTGGGGCCACCACACGTTCAAGGCGGGCTTTAACTTTAACCGCGGGTCCATCGGCAATCCCTTCTACAACAACCTCGGCGGCAACTTCGGCTTCCAAGGGTCTGGACCCTACTCCAGTGGAGACGGGTCTCTGGATTTTCTGCTGGGGTTCCCGGATACCTACGCGCAAGGCAGCGGCTCCATTGTCGACGCCAAAGCGCATGAAATCTATGCCTACGCCCAGGATCAATGGCAAGTTCGATCGAATCTAACCGTCACTTTCGGAACTGGCTACGAGGTCTTCACACCCTGGAAGAACAACTTTGACAAGGGTTTGATCATGGGGGCATTCCGGCCGGGTCAGCAATCGACTGTCTTCCCGACAGCGCCTCCAGGATTTGTTTATCCCGGCGATAGTGGGATCAACGAGTATGGTGGCCCCACTGTCAAGTACGGACTGTTCGCTCCCCGGTTCGGTTTCGCTTGGAGTCCCACCGCCTCGCGTAATTGGAGCGTGCACGGCGGCATCGGTCTCTACTACAACCGCAGCGAGGAAGAAACGGCGCTGGAAACTTTGATCAACGCGCCGTTTGCAATTACCGGGGTTGGCGCATCTTCTGCAACTTCAACTCAGCCTAACGGCCTAGGGTCACCTTGTTCACCGGGTTTTGCAAACCCGTGGATTAGCGTGACAGGAGGCACCTGCTATTCGGGTCCCGCGGCCGTCGCCAATCCGTTCCCCTTCCACGGGTTTCCGGTGGGCGACAAGAACATCGATTTCTCCCAATTCGCTCCTATCGGGTTTAGTTGGTCCTCGCTGGATTCCCACTGGACCGCGCCCAGATCGACCAACTTCAATCTAACCATCGAGCGGCAGCTCGATAAGGCGACCATTCTCTCCGTGGCCTATGTCGGCAATCTGGGACGCCACGAAGAGGGCGCAATCGTCCAGAATCAGGCCGGCCAGGCTCCTGGCGTGAATCCGCTTGTTGGCCCGGGGACAGCATGGCCCAGCTGTACACGCGGAACTCGCTTGGCGAGTGTTGGTCTCTGCCCCATAACCGGCATCACTGAAAAGGCAGACCTCACCTGGACAAATGGGACCCCCGCTCCTGGCGGGACTCCGCTTAACCCTAGCGTATACGGTCATCCGGGCCTGGACCTGACCGAATACAACTCCAATTACAACTCGATGCAGGTCACATTGAACCGGCGCTTCAGCAAGGGATTGCAGGTGCTGGCGGCCTACACCTGGTCACGCTATTTCGACGAGACCTCCAGCTTCGAAAACAACGCTTTCAACTTTCCCGGAATCAACCCGTACTGCTTAAAGTGCAATTATGCTCCTTCCGCAAACGATGCCCCGCAACGTTTCGTGGTGAGCTACACCTACACTCTGCCGATCTATTCCCTCACGCATAAATGGAGAAGACTGACAGACGACTGGAATCTCGCAGGCATCTACACTCTGCAGCACGGCACTCCCGTTGGCCTGTTTGACTTCCGTGATTACTCGGCCACTTGCGACAATAACGTTGGGTTCTTCACCTGTCCGGGCGTACCCAACCAAGTCGCCCCTGTGGGAATCAGGGACCCGAGAAACAACCACGGTGACAACCCCAATAACCTCTACTTCAATCCGGCAGCCTTCGTCATTCCCGCTTCCGGGACACTCGGAACAGCCAGCCGCGACCCGATCTACGGCCCGGGAATCAATTACGGCGACATAGCGCTGGAGAAGAGAATTCACATCGACGAATCGCGGTACTTCGAACTGCGCCTCGAAACCTATAACACTTTCAACCACACGAACTTCAACAATCCTTCCGATAATGGTTTCAACAGCGACGACGTCCAGAGCCTTTTCGGGACCTTCGGAAAGGTATACTCCACCAAGACGATATCGACCGGTGGCGAGGGTAGGGCCGTGCAACTCGGCGCGAAGTTCTACTTCTAAGCTCGCTTGAATTAGGCTTTACGGGCGTCTCGCGAAAGCGAGACGCCTTCTTTTTTGGATACTTCGAAGTCTCGCGGGAAGAATCTGTTCAGACGACTTTTGAGACTGCACCTACCTTAGCGCCGCGACTGCTCTTGGGGATGTTGAATCTGTTGCTCATTCCAGAGAGGCGTGGCCCTTACTTTTGTTCCGCCTTGCTTAGCTCCCTCTTTGCATCGTCGCTGCGGCCCATTTTCGCGTAAGCCTGGGCCAGGGCGGCGTGGGCGGGGGCAAAGCCGGGCAGGCGGCTGGCCGCGATTTCCAAATGCACGGCAGAGGTTTTGAAGTCGCCAGTCTTCAGCAGGCATGCGCCGATTTCGTAGTGCGCCCAGGCGGAGTCGGGCTGGAGTTCGATCGCCTTGTGCAGATGCTTGACCGCCTCGGCGTATTGCGCTTTGCGGGCCAGCGCCACACCGAGCGTGTACTGCGCCAGGTAGAGGTTGGGGTCGGCGGAGACGACGGGCTCGAGCGCGGCAATGGCGCGGGCGAGTTTCTGCTGGCTCACTGCCGAGCTGCGCTCGGCTTGGACGGGCGAGGGCGCCCGTCCCCACACAAGCCCCAGCACTTTGTTAGCGGTCGCTATTTTGTCTTTGGGATCGGTTCCGGCAACCGCCGCGGCGGAGCCCGGCGACTTTTGCAGTCCGATGTATCCGAGCGACGCCAGTTTCTGCATCTCGGAAGAGCTCAACTCCGCGGAAGACTGGCCGGCCTCGCCGCTGAAATGGCGGTCATAGTTGCGATCATAGTTGCGATCAAAGCCGTCGAGCTGCGCGGCCATCGTGTCGAACGTGGCCTTCGAACTCTGGGCCAGATTGTGGGTAGCGCCCGGGTCCGCGGTTAGGTCGTAGAGCTCGGGCCTGGGGGCGCGGATGTAAAGATACTTGCCGGCGCGCCAGGATTCAAGCGGGCTCCAGCCGAATCCGCGTTGGGGCAGATCGCTGCGGGAATACACGGGCTGATCATTACTGCTCCCACTACCGCTGCTGCCGCCACTGAACTTTGATTTTGCGATGCGCAGCAGTGACTGTCCCTGCATCTGCGAGGGCACCGGGATCGCAGCGATTTCGAGCAGGGTGGGAGCGATATCCACGAGCCGTACCTTGGCTGCGACTCGAGTGGTTGCCGGCTTCGCGGTAAGTTGGCCTTCGGGGAGTTTTATGAGTAGCGGGACATGAATGGTCTCATCGTAGAGAAAAACGCCGTGTGTGTCTTCGCCGTGGGCGCCGAGGCTCTCGCCGTGGTCGGCGACGACGATCACTGCTGTGTTTCCGTAGAGTTTCCGCTGTTGCAAGGCGCCGATTAATTTGCCGATGGCGGCATCGGCGGCGGTGATGGCGGAATTGTAGGAAGTGCTGGGCGCGCGCGCATCGCTGATATGAACCCAGAGAAAAAACTGGCCTTGCGCATTGTGGTCCAGCCAAGCGACGGCGCGGCCAACCACCTGGTCGCCTCGGCGCTCAGTTACCGGAGGACGAGCGTCACCGGGTATCGCGGGCCGAAAGCCGGCATCGTAAGTTCGGAAGCCGCGGTCGAAGCCTTGTGCCAGCCCGTTTACCGGATCGAGATCAATGGAGCCAACAAAGGCGGCCGTGCGATAGGCCTGCGTCTTCAGCAGTTCCGGGAGGTAAAGCAGGGATGGCGATAGCGTAGCGCCAATCTCGCTCATGCCGGTGCTCTGAGGGTAGGTTCCGGAAAGAATGGTCGCGTGCGAAACCACGCTGGCCGGCGCTTGGGCGTAGGCATGCTCGAAGACGATGCTTTCCCCGGCAAGGCGATCGAGATTGGGCGTAAGCGCACCCTTGGCGCCGAGGAAGCCCATGCGGTCGGCGCGAGTGGCGTCGAGGGTGATCAGCACCAGGTTGGGTTTCGATGCGGCGGCGGCGAAGGAGAAACTAAGACTAAGAAAGATCAGACTCACGCCGGCAAAGAATTTTCGGATCATGACAGTAAGTGTAAAGTACAATCTATGTACCTGCTCCTCGGGATCTCCAGTCTTGCGGTGATGTCGTGATCACGACCCATCGTTAGCCAGTACGGCTCGATGCCGCCTCCGTGAAGCTGGACCATATTTGCAGACCATATTTGCAGTGACCGCGCCATTCAGAAAACGTCTTCGGCGGGTGAGCCTGCTGGCTTTGTGCGCCGCGGGTTTGAGCCTGCTGCCCTCCTGCCAGCGCGCGCGGGGCGGAGCGGTTGGGTCCAGGAAACTGATCATCCTGGGCATTGATGGGCTCGACCCGGACCTGCTCACGAAGTTCATGGCGGAGGGCAAGATGCCGAACTTCGCGCGGCTGGCCGAGCAGGGATCGTTCCGGCGTTTGACGACGAGCATCCCGCCGCAAAGCCCGGTGGCGTGGTCGAACCTGATTACGGGATTGAATGCCGGTGGGCACGGAATCTTTGATTTCATCCATCGCGATCCGAAAACTTTTCAGCTGTATTTTTCCACGTCGCGGGTAGAAGGCCCCAAGCATAGTTTTCATCTCGGGAGTTGGGTGATCCCGCTCAGCAGCGGCTCGGCGGAACAGTTGCGGCACGGCAAGGCGTTCTGGGAGATTCTGGACGAACACAACGTGCCCAATTATGTGTACCGCATCCCCGCAAATTTCCCGCCGATCGCAGCGAAAGGGAAGACGCTTTCCGGCATGGGCACGCCCGATCTGCGCGGCACGTATGGCACGTTTACTTTCTACACCGATGATCCGACTGCGGCGGTGGGAGCCATCGAGGGCGGGGAAGTGGTGCAGGTCGAAGTGAAGAACAATCGGGTCGCGACCAATCTGATTGGACCGGACAACACGTTTCGAAGGAACTCGCCTCCCTCCACCGAGCCGTTCACGGTGGATGTGGATCCACTGGAATCGGTTGCGCGCATTGGCGTGCAGGACCAGCAGTTCGTTCTGAAGGAAGGCGAATGGAGCGGATGGGTTCCGGTGGAATTTCAGCTCATGCCGCTGATCGGGAATGTGAAGGGAATCTGCCGCTTCTATCTCAAGCAGACGCATCCGCGTTTTCAACTTTACGTGTCGCCGATCAATATTGATCCGGAGAATCCCGCTCTGCCCATCTCCACGCCATCGAGTTACTCGCGCGATCTGGCGAAACAAATCGGCGAATTCCACACTCAAGGCATTGCCGAAGACACGAAGGCGCTCACCGCCGGCGTGCTCGACGATAAAGAGTATCTGGAACAGGCGCGCACCGTGCTCGCCGAACATCGGCGCGCGTTCGATGTGGAGTTCCCAAAGTTTCACCAGGGCCTGTTTTTCTTTTATTTCTCCAGCCTCGATCTGAACGCGCACATGATGTGGCGGCTGACCGATCCGCAGAGTCCTGCGTACGACGCCGCGCTCGCCGCTCAGTACGGGTCGGCGCTGGAGGAGTTTTACGAGCAAATCGATCACGTGCTCGGCGGAGTGCTGCCGAAGGTCGATGAGAATACGACGCTGCTCGTGCTGTCGGACCATGGTTTTGCTCCCTACCGGCGCTCCTTCAATCTGAACACGTGGTTGCTGAACCATGGCTACATCACCCGGAAAGATGGCGCAAGCGGGGATGCGAGCGAGCCTTTCGCCGATGTGGATTGGAGCCGTACGCGCGCCTACGGGTTGGGGTTGAACGGACTTTATCTGAATGTGCGCGGACGCGAGCGCGAGGGCATTGTCGAGTCTGGCGCTCAGGCCGACGCGCTGCTGCGGGAAATCCGGCGGAAGCTTCTGGAGGTTCGCGATCCGAAGGATGGTTCTCAGGTGATTACGCGAATTGACCTGGCCAGCGAAGCTTATCAAGGTCCATACGCGCACTCGGGGCCGGATGCGCTCGTCGGCTACAACCGCGGGTACCGCGCAGGATGGAAAACGATTCTGGGCGCGTTCCCGGCGGACGTGCTTGAGGACAACACGAACGCGTGGAGCGGCGATCATTGCATGGACTTCACCAAAGTGCCGGGAGTGCTGTTGAGCAATCGCAAGATCGAGGCGCAGGCTCCGGCGCTCACCGATATCGCCCCCACGATTCTGTCGGAATTCGGAATCGCGAAAACGAAGGATATGATGGGGCAGTCGGTGTTTCAGGCACGCTAGGGCTTTGACCGGGTGGAGCGACGGGCCTCTCGCCCACGGCGCGGCGGGCGCGGACGCCCGCCGGACAGCCGCCGGGACGGCGGCGCTACAAATGAAAACGGGGAGAAATCATGTTTGGTTCATACAAAGTGAAGATCGAAGGCGAACTGCTGGAGAAGGTCAAGCAGTGTTCGGATGCCGCGGGATACGAATCGATCGACGAATTCGTGATCCACATGCTGGAAAAAGAAACCAAGAAAATCCTGCCGGACGAGAGCAGCACGTCGAAGGAAGACGTGCAGAAACGGCTGCGCGGATTAGGGTACATCGAGTAGCTTGACTGTTCTCTCAAAACCGATGGCGATCGCCGGTCATGCAGTGGCAATCGCGGCGGTCGATCTCTCGTTCTCTCTGCTGACGAGTCCGCTGGCGATTGTGGTTGTTGTGTCGCTGGTGGTCGGGCTGCTGATGGTGGTTTTGTTTGGATACACGTCGGATCAGAAAGCAATCGGCATTGCGAAGGATCGGCTAAAGGCCCATTTGCTGGCGGTGCGCCTGTATCGGGATCAGATTCCGGTGGTGATGGGCTCGTACGGCAAGATCCTGCGCGGCACCGGTCGTTACCTGAAGCTCGCCTTCAAGCCGCTGCTGTACGTCATCATTCCGATTACTTTGTTGATGGTGCAGATCGATCGTTATCTGGGAGCAACCCCGATTCCTCCGAATGTGCCGTTCCTGCTGACGGTTCACCTCACTGCGGCGTCGACAGGACAGTCGAGCGGAAGCGACGCGCTGAATGATGTCACGCTCGATCTCCCGCCCGAAATCACGATGACCGCGCCTCCGGTGCACGTGCCGGCGGACAATGAGATTGTCTGGCGACTGGCCGGCTCAAAAGAGGGAAAATATGAAGTGAGGATCGCCGCTGCCGGCCAGAGCGCGGCGAAGGCCGTTTGTGTGGGCAGTGACCTGCCGCGAATTTCGACTGTCCGCTTGCGTGGACAATTCTGGGAGCGGATGTTCTCGTCGGCTGAGCCGGCGCTGCCGGAGAATAGTCCGATCGAGTCCATTTCGATCAATTACCCGGATCGCAATATCGGAGTCGCGGGTTATGGCATGAACTGGATTTGGCTGTTCTTCATCTTGTCGATGGTGGCAGGATTCATTTTCAAGGAACTCTTGGGGATTCAGATATGAAGAGACTGTGTGGGGCGGACACTCTTGTCCGCCTATTTGCATTGGCTATCAAACGGCGGGACGGGCGAGAGCCTGCCCTGAGCTTGTCGAAGGGACGCCCGCCACTCCATCGCCAGCGCCAACGTTTCGCGGGCGGGGGCGCCCGCGCCACACGGTTCTTGCTGATCGCCCTCATTTTCCTGCCCGCTCTTGCGCATGCCTACGCTGGTCCGGGTGCGGGATTTGCGGTGCTGTCGTCGTTCTGGGCGATCTTTGTTGCGTTCCTCTATTCGTTCTACGCGCTGATGACGTGGCCATTCCGCCAGTTGTTCCGTTTTATCCGGCGGCGAAATGCATACGCAAGGGCGACGTTTGAGCGAGCGGTGATTTTGGGATTCGACGGTATGGACCCGGATCTCGCCGATCGGTTTATGAACGAAGGCAGGCTGCCGAACCTGGCGAAGTTGCGGGATAAAGGAACCTTCAGCAAACTGCGCACGACGTTTCCGGCGATTTCTCCGGTGGCCTGGTCGACCTTCATGACCGGGGTGAATCCGGGCAAGCACAATATTTACGATTTTCTGGCGCGCGATACCAGCAACTATCTGCCATTTCTTTCGTCGGCTGAAATCAAGGGGCCGAAGCGGCACATCAAGATCGGCAAATATTCCATTCCCTTCGGCAAAACAGAAATCAAGGCTATGCGGAAGGGCACGCCGTTCTGGCACTGGCTGGGCAATGCGGGAATTTTCAGTTCCGTGATTCGCGTTCCCGTCACGTTTCCGCCGGAGAAGTTTCAGGGCGTGCTGCTTTCCGGGATGTGTGTGCCCGACCTGAAAGGCAGCCAGGGCACGTTTTGCCTGTGTACGACCCGCGCTTCGAGCGATAAGTTTCGCGAAGGCGGCGTGCGCGTACCCATCGAGCGCAAGAACGGTGTTTGCCGCTCCTACGTTCCGGGGCCGGAGAATCCATTGGTGGAAAAGGCCGGCGAACTGCGCGTGGATTTCGAAATTCGGCCGGAGCCGGGATCAAAATCGGCGCGCTTCGTTGTTGGTTCTGAAAAATTCACGTTGAAAATCGGAGAATATTCCGAGTGGGTTCCGGCCGAATTCAAGGCGGGCATGGGCTTCACGGCGCACGGCATCTGCCGCTTCTATCTCAAGGAACTTTCACCGGAGGTTGAAGTTTATGTTACGCCGGTGAATATCGATCCTGGACATCCCGACCTGCCGATCTCGCACCCGGTCACTTATTCAATTTATTTGGCCAAGCTCTTCGGGCCGTATGCGACGCTCGGTCTGGCGGAAGACACGTGGGCGCTCAACGAGCACGTGCTGGATGACGATGCGTTTCTCGCACAGGCTTACGGCAATCACGAAGATCGCGAGCGGATGCTCTTCGATGCGCTGGAGAAAACGAAGCAGGGGCTTTGCACCTGTGTTTTCGATACGACCGATCGCGTGCAGCACATGTTCTGGCGCTATCTGGAAGAAGACCATCCGGCGGCGCGCGATGTGCCGCACAGCCAGCATCCCCGGGTGATTCAGGATTTGTACGAACGCATGGATCGCCTCATCGGGCGCGTGATGGAAAAAATTGACGATGACACGTTGCTGATGATCATTTCCGATCATGGATTCAAGTCGTTTGCACGCTGCATGAACGTGAATGCGTGGCTGCATCAGAACGGATATCTCTCGCTGAAGGATGGCAAGACTGAGAGTGGCGACTGGTTCGAGGACGTGGATTGGTCGCGCACTCGCGCATACACCATGGGTCTCAACGGACTTTATCTGAATGTCAAAGGCCGCGAGAAGCAGGGAATTGTGGATCCGGCTGAAACCGAGGCGCTGAAGAAAGAACTGCAACAGAAGTTGAATGGCCTGACGGATCCCGCTTCGGGCGCCGTTGGGGTCACCGGCGTGTTTATCACGGACACGTTCTATCGGGGGCCGTATACGGAAAACGCGCCCGATCTGCTGGTCGGCTACGGCGCCGGCTATCGCGCCTCGTGGGACTCGGTGATGGGAAAAGTTACGGGGCAGGTTTTCGAGGACAATACCAAGGCGTGGAGCGGCGACCACTGCATCGACCCGCGGCTCGTTCCTGGAGTTCTGTTTTCAAGCCACAAGTTCATCGCGGAGAAGCCGGCGATTGTCGACGTGGCGCCTACAATCCTTAAGCTGTTTGGCTTGAAGTTGCCTGGGCATTTCGACGGTAAAGCTTGGACGCTGGCGGCGAAAGCTCATTGACGGGGTTCTGAGTGTAAACGCTGATTACAACAGTTGCTCGACTACACTTTGAAATTTTGTTTGAGTTCACGGACAGGCGGGCTTACGATGCTACCCGTAACAACGCAGAACCCCTTCCAGTAGTAAAAAGAGGCAATCAACGATGAAGCGAATGTTTGTTCTCTCTGTGTCGGGCGTCGTGCTCACATTTCTCAGTATCCCTAAGCAAGGGCTAGTCGCCGCAAGTGAGGCAAAGGCATCGCCTCTGGTCCAGGTTATAGAGCTGACCGGTGACAAGGTTGAGGGCTTCAGGCGGTCATGCCTGCTTGTTAGGAGCGATGGAGAATACCACAGCGAGATTATGAAACAGGAGCACCCCGCAAACCATGCCCATCCTGATTGGCAAGCGCCCGAAATCTTCGAGAGTAGCGTCAGCGAGGGTGATCTCCAAAAGCTGAAAGAGATTGTGGAATCCGAGAGTTTCCGAGAGATCAATGGTACGCTCGGAGGTCTTGTGAACCTGCGCTCGCGCATCGCGTTTGCTCCGCCTGATGGTGTTGTGCCGCTCGACTTCGTCGAAGTCTTGGAAGTGTCCGTGGCTCACTCTGCTGGTCCTCAGCATTTCGAGATTCTTGACATGGCAAACGCGGGGCAAGCCACGAACTCTATCAAACTGTTCAAGCGGTGGATTGCGGAGGTACAAAAACGAAAGGATGGACGACTGCAAGAAGCCCGTGTCACTACTTGCGCAATATCTGCTCCGACATCTGAAACCGTGGGCCTCACGGCAACTCATTTAGTTCCGAAACCACTCTACACTCCCGATCCCGATTACCCTGCCGAAGAAAAGAATGCGAAGCACACTGGCACGGTTACAGTAAACGTCTTGGTCAACTCTGATGGCAGTGTGCAGTCGGCGTCAGTGCGCCACGGAATTAATCCCGTGCTCGACCGGTGCGCTTCCGACGCGTTGAAGAAGTGGAAATTTGCGCCTGCGCTCCTCGCGGGCGTCGCTGTTCCCATGTCGATTGACCTTGACGTGCGTTTCCCCTCGCGGTGAATACAGGGAAGGCCCCTTGATGATGGGCGATTGCTTTGCGGATGATAGTTGTTGATAAATCGCGATTACGCTCATTGACCTGACGGTACGAATCTCAGTGAATGGCATTCCTAAGGGACCCAGTAGGAACGAGCCACTCGGGGTTGAGATTTTGGTGGACGGGCGGGGACGCCCGTCGCTCCACTTATAACTTTGTTGTTCTCAGACGCGCAGCGAGCCAGCAGACGCACGCTATCATTCCACACCAGCCCAGCGTCCGCACGATGGCAGCAATGGTCGTGTCGTACTGCAGAACGCCGAGACTCGAAAAAATCGTGTTCCAGTCGTGCTCGACGTAATCGGAATCTCCGGTGGTTACCAGGGGCAAAGCCATGGCGCGGGCGTCGGCCATGTAGGTTGCGGTGTAGAGCCAGTTCTCAAAGAAGAAAAACACGCAGAACACGAAAGCGGCGGGCTGGCGTTCGTGGAAGAAATAGGCGGCCAGCATCAGCGGAACCAGCCACTGCAGAATGGTTCCTCCCCAGAGGCCGAGTGTTGGGCCGAACCAACCGAAGAGCATGTGGCCGCCTTCGTGGACGACGAGGTTGGCGGAGTCGATGAACAGGTAGCCGCCATGCATGCTGAAGGCGTAGATCAGGAAAAGAACGTAGAAGACAAGCCACGCCACAACGGCCCAGCGCGAGACGGGACGCCAGTCCTCCCGTGCGCCGGACCATTCCAAGATTGAATCTATATACTCGCGCATACGACGCAATTGCCGTGGCTGTTTCCAGAATGCTGTCTTCCAAACGCTAGAAGGCTGGGCCCTCAGGGGCTAAAGCCCTCGTGGTTATTGGCTCTGGGCGGCACGGCTGAAGCCGTGCCCTTCCCAAAACCGTCTATGAGAGGGCTCGTGTTTTCGAAACGCTACTTCCCGAACGCTACTTGCCAAACATGGGATAGTGACTCGCCGCCCCCATCAGGAACAGCATGGGGAACGACAGCACGAAGTTCGCGCGCGAAGTAAGGAATGCCTGCCGCGCCAGATATTTTGCTTTGTCTGGCATCGCTGTGCCATTGGCCGCGTTGTCGGCGGTCCACTTAATGATTTTCTTCTGCGCGCGCCAGATTACGCCCCAGACGTTCAGCATCATCACCCAACCCATCCCACCGCCGATGCCGATGGCGAGCAGGCGATTGCTCTCCCAGCCATGATCGTTGAGCCGCAGAAACAGGCAGGAGGCCGCGACCGCGATGACGGTGTAAATCACCGCGAGCACCGGTCCTTTGTCGAGCGCGCCCTTACCGGGAATCTGGCAGGCATACATTAGCGCCCAGGCGACCGTCCAGATCACATAGAAGGTTGCCATCGGGCCACCGGAAGATGCGCCGCCGTTTTTGGCGTCGGAGGCGACGATGCTGGCCCAGTACGCCATGCCCATCAGCACGGTGAGCACCGATCCCCAGCGAAACCACCACAGGGCCCGCGACATCAGGCTGGGCAGGATTTTGCCTTTGGTGAGGGGATCGAGCTCCTTCATGAACGGAACATTAACGAGATTGAAAAAATACAGGAGGCCGAGCCAGGTCACGCCGCCAACAAAATGCAGCCAACGAAACAGCATCAGAAGGTTAGTGTTGAAGTCGGTGGGCAAGTTGATGTCGGTCAAGGTCAGGGCTCCTGTTCTCCAACTCTGTTGTGGAAGTGACGATTGTAGATGGCTGGCTTGCGAAAGGAAACCCTCCTGGGCTTTTACGAAAGCCGGAAACGGAGCGTTGGCCGCGCCAGGCGCCGTGACGCCCATGAGAATATTGCCGAGCGGCAAGTTGAAAAGCCCGAGACAAGGCCGTATTGTAGGAGCCGACAGGAAGAGAGTTGCCGCCGATTGCCCTTCCCCAAGCTCGCGGCGCAGCCTCGGACCAGAAAATAATAAGGAGATCGGCAAATGGAAGCCAAGCCGGCACAACAGAACATTCAGGATTCCTTCCTCAACACGGCACGAAAGGAAAGGCACAATGTTACGATCTATCTGGTTAGCGGCGTGAAGCTGACGGGTCGCATCCGATCGTTCGACAAGTACTCGGTGGTATTGGAAACCAGCAACCAGGAGCAACTCATCTTCAAGCACGCGATTTCGACTGTCGTCATCGTGCGCGGAGCCCACAGCCACACGGATGCGAAGCCGACGGCGGTGGCGTCCCATGGGGAGGCGGCGATCCCAGACTCCGCTTCCGGCACTGAAGGATGAAGTGAGTTTGCTTGCGCCGAGATGACTCCAGACTGAACGGCCGCGGCAGTTCGCGGGAAGAGCCCAAGGCGGTGCTGAATCCATCGGAGCAGCAGGAACGGGCGTTCCTGGTGGGGGTGGAATTTCGCACCAGGCGCCACTCGGGCCGCGCAGGAAAGACAAGTTCTGCACCGATCACTCCGGGTGCCCAGGCGGCTCGAAATCACGCCACCAGCGTGGCCGCTTCGTCCCTGCCGGCGGATTCCCCGGATTTCAGCTGCGAAGAATCGCTCGACGAACTGCGGGCGCTGGCGACGAGCGCGGGCGCGCAAATCGCCGGCGAATTCACCCAGCACCGCGACCGGCCGGATCCTGCCACACTGATCGGCAAGGGCAAGCTGGAGGAAATTGCAGGCGCGGCAGCCTCGGTTTCCGCGGATGTGATTCTGTTCGATCACGACCTCTCGCCTTCGCAACAGCGCAACATCGAACGCGTGGTCAAAACCCGCGTCATCGATCGCACGCAGCTGATTCTCGATATCTTCGCCCGGCACGCCCGCACGCGTGAAGGCCAGTTGCAAGTGGAACTGGCGCAACTCGAATATATGCTTCCGCGGCTGGCCGGGCGCGGCGTCGAAATGTCGCAGCTCGGCGGCGGCATCGGCACTCGCGGACCGGGCGAAACTCAGCTGGAGACCGACCGGCGAAAGATTTTCCGCCGCGTCCGGCACGTCAAGCAGCAAATCGAAAATGTGCGCCGCATCCGGGCGCAGCAGCGGCAGCGGCGCGAATCGGTTCCGGTGGCTACGGTGGCGCTGGTGGGTTACACGAACGCGGGGAAGTCCACGCTGTTCAATGCCCTCACCAAGGCCAACGTGGTGGCGTCGTCGCGCATGTTTGCCACGCTCGATCCCACCATCCGAGCCGCCGACCTGCCGTCAAAACGCAAAGTCTTGTTTTCCGACACCGTGGGTTTTATCCGGCACCTTCCGCATACGCTGGTTTCGGCGTTTCGCGCTACCCTCGAAGAAGTGCAGCGCGCCACGCTCATCATGCAGGTCTCGGATGCCACCAGCCCGGTCTCCGCCGAGCAGGACGCGCAAGTCGAAAGCGTCCTCAAGGAACTCGAAGCCGACAAAAAGCCGCGGCTGCGAGTGATGAATAAGATCGATCTGTTGCTTCCCCAGCAGCGCGAGTCGCTGCTTGACAGCGATCTGCGTGACCATGATCTGCTGAACAACGATCAGACCATCCACGTCTCGGCGGCGAAGGGAATCGGATTGAGCACGCTGCTCGATCGTGTCGATGCCCTGCTCGAAGAAGACCGCCCCCGCCGCGTTCGTCTCCGTATCCCGCAAAAAGAGGGAAAGATGCTGGCTCAGTTGCAGGCCGGCGCCCGTATCTATTCCCGCCAGTATCAGGACGGGTCGGTGATACTCGAAGCGGAAGCGCCCGCGTCGCTGCTGCGCCGCATGCGGGAATGGGTCGTGGAGTGAGGGAAGTTGAGCGCTGAATATTTTTCTTGACAAGCGGTTATCCGGCCTCATATTATATATATGCGTTAAGTTTCCACCTATTTTAAAGCTATGAGGTCAAGGACAATGAAGAAAATTAGCATCAAGCAGGTCGAGCCGCAGCTTGCCCAAGAAGTAGAAACTCCCTTAAAAACGGCGTTGAAGCAGCATGGTTACTCTGTCCCAGAAAATTCCAAGTTGCGTGTTTCTCTCGTGCGGGCCAACGGGCGAAAGCAACCGAGCAACGCGAGTGCCAGTACTTGGGCTCCCGGAACAGGTCGCATGGAGTTTTGGCTCGAGCCCTCCACGGCGGAGGAAAAGGCGTTTCCGGCAGCAGGCTCTCCCCAGGCGAAAGTCGCATCTGTCAACAACGCTACGCAAGCACAAGGTTCTCAAAGTCCCACCAGCGCGGGCGTCCAAGTACATCCTGCAGAGGCCGAGTTGCTAAGGGCCCTGGATCGCGCGGAGTCCACTCCGGGTTGGAGTTTCGTCTCGCTAAAGAAGTTTCGCGATGAGATTCTTCCGCTAGAGGATGTCCCGTCCATTCGCTCCGATGTGGAGCGTCAGAACGTGCTTCGTTCAGCGATTGACAAGAGGCTGATTCTGAAGAAGCCGGTGCCGAACCCGAAGTCCCCACAGTTTCCGGTGACCAGCATCCGTTTAAACCGCTTGCTGCCTGAGGTGCAGGAGGTGCTGGGACTCCCGAAGAAAGACCTGGATTTCCACCCCATCCACATCAAAGGTGAACCGCTGTCCGCTACCATTCTGCGGGAGAGGCGTTGAGAATTGGCGCTTTACTACTTAGAAACGAGCGCTCTTGTCAAGCTCTACGTGTATGAGTCGGGTACGGAGCGGCTTCTTGACCTCACCGCCAGCGACGCAGGGCATCGATTTGCCATCCTGTCGCTGGCGGAGGTCGAGTTCCGGTCCGCGATCCGGCGGCGGCAACGAGGTGGCGAGATCCCAGATTCCGCGGCCGACGAATTGATTGAATCCTTTCGCCGGCATTCGGAGGGCAAGTTTCTCATACAGTCATTCTCAGACTCGTTGTTAGACGTAGCCTTGGCACTGATCGATAGTTATCCTCTTAAGGGGCACGATGCCGTGCAACTGGCGGGCTATCTGGTGCTGCGTTCAGTATCTGGAACCGAGGAACCCACTTTCGTTTGTTCCGACAAGGTCTTGCTGTCAGCCGCGCGCAACGAAGGCTGCCCGGTCTTAGATCCTTCCTCGCCAGCATGAGCCGCCCGCTTGCAACTGGATGATTGAAACTGTGGGCCCATATTCTACGCCTTCCCGAACGGGTTCTCCAGAGATGGGCTTTGCGGAGTGAACAACTCCGCTCCGCTTTCCGTGATGTGCATGTCGTCCTCGAGACGAATGCCGAATTCTCCGCGGATGTAAATGCCCGGTTCATCGCTGAAGGTCATCTCCGGCTGGAGTTGCGTCGAGTTGCCGCGAACCAGATACGGCCACTCGTGACCGTCCATGCCCATGCCGTGTCCCAGGCGATGCGTGAAGTACTTGTAATCGGGGCCGTAGCCCGCGTCGGTGATGACCTTGCGCGCGGCGGCATCCACGGAACCGGCTTCCACTCCGGGTTTCGCGGCTGCCAGCGCGGCGCTCTGGGCGCGGTGCACGATGTCGAAGATCTGTTTCATTTTGTCGCTGGCTGTGCCGAGCACAAACGTGCGCGTGATGTCGGACTGATATCCCTCCACCGAGCAGCCGCCGTCGATCATCACGATCGTGCCTTCCCGAATGCCTTGCGGTTTGACCGAGCCGTGGGGGAAAGCGGAAAACTCGCCAACCTGTACATCCGCGCCGCCCTCGAATCCCAGTTTGCGGTGCGCCGCTTCCAGCAGGTCTGCGACATCCCGCTGCGTCATACCCACTTTCATCGAACGATAAGTCGCCTCGTAAGCCGCCAGTGTGACCTTCGAGGCCAGCCGCATCAGGTCGATTTCCTGGCGGCTCTTGATCCTGCGGCATCCGGCGGTGACCGGAGTCGCGCTCGTGAACGTCGCGGTGGCTGCCACCTTTCGCAGGTTGTCGCTGAACACGAACTTTGCCGTCTCGTCGATACCGATCATGCCGCTTGCGATTCCGCGGTCGCTGAGCCCTTGCGCGACGCGTGCGTAGGGGCTCTCGTCTTCCTGCCAGATGCGGACATCGGGCTTGCTGCCATCGGGCGCTTGCGCGATCTGCTCGCGCGCCCGGCCTTCCTCGAACGCCGGAGACACGTAAAAGGCTTCGCCCTTGACGGGCAACACCATGGCGAAGAGGCGTTCTCCACCCTCCCAGCGTATGCCGGTGAAGTAAGAAAGAGATGTGCCCGGGGCGAGCAGGATGGCGGAAAGATTGTTCTCGCGCATCAATCGGCGAGCCCTTTCCTGGCGACCGGCGCGCTCTTCGACGGTGATGAGCTTGGCCTCTCCGCGGAGAGTCCGAAGAGCGGCGACGACTGGCGGAAGCGGTTTATCGCCTTCTGCCGCTCGCGCCAGCGTGGGCCAAGCTACGCTGACGCCGGCAGCGAGGGAACCGGTTTGCAGGAAACGGCGGCGCGAGACCATGAAGCCTCCGGGAAAGAGGATCAATTATATAGAGTCGGAGGTGGAGAGCCGGGCGTCCCCGCCCGGCGGGACGGGCGAGACGCCCGGCGCTCCACCGTATTCCGGGCGACAGAATTTGTGATCGTCGCTGAATTAGAATGAAACGTTGTTAGAGCGGCGAGTCTTTTCCGGAGGAGCGATGGGCAATTATGCCGTAACCGCGGGGCGGATGGTCGCGCACAACATGGTGACCACGCAGTTTGAGCTCGATGGCTTTCGCGTTGTGCGCACGCTGGGCGTGGTGCGCGGAATCACGGTGCGCTCCCGGTCGATCTTCGGAACCATTGGAGCCGGCTTGCAAACGCTGGTCGGCGGCAATATCACTCTGCTGACCAATCTATGCGAGAGGACGCGCGCCGAAGCGTTCGACCTGATGTTGCGGCACGCAGCGGATATCGGAGGCAACGCCGTCGTCGGCGCCCGCTACGACGCCACGGAAGTGATGCAGGGTGTCACGGAAGTTCTGGCCTACGGCACGGCCGTTTTTGTCGAACCTGCAAAATAGTTTTGGTAGAGACGGGGCTTGCCCCGTCTTTGGGGACGCTGCGGGGGAGACGCGGCAAGCCGCGTCTCTACGGAAACGTTCCCCGGATTACTCCTTGTACAAAAATCCCGCGACTACCGCGGCTAAGATCGAGCCTATCCACATTTCGAGCATCCATCCGAGGGGCAACATGCGCGGAACCGGCGACCAGGTTGCTTGCGCAAAGTTGCCAGGCATTCCCGCGAAGAATCCGACGATCATGCCGATTTTGAGAGCCGTCTTCGGTCCGGCGCCGGCGGTGGCGCGACTCCACGCGTAGAGATACGCCAGGAGAATCGACATCACGAACACGAGAAGAATCCACTGCCCGACGAAAAACGGATAACGCGGTTCCTTGAGGAGTAACCCTTGCTTCTGTAGAGGCTCGTAGAACGGGCCAAGTCGCGTCTGAATGAAGAAGCTCCATGCATTCCACACCACCCCGCCGGCAATGCCCCCCAGCCACACCCGAGTCGTATTCAGCTTCATTGTGCCCCCTGTTTGCGTTTGGCCTAAATCGGCACCAGTGTACTCCACCAGGTCAATGCGGTGGAATTACGGGCTTACGAGCAGGCACGAGTACTCTCTCGCTGTGCCCGTAATCGGTTCGGCGCCAACTTCTCCAAGAAATTCTTCGCGAGCCCAAGCGCAGCAAGCGGAAAATTCACAATTCCACCGTCAGCGAACCACTTTTCTAAACACAAGCGGTAGTGGTCATCTTTCTGGTTAACCGCAACATTTCGCGTTTTGTACCTTGAGTCCATTACCGAAGTCTCAACCTGAAACTTTCTGGTTGACAACAAACGATTTAGGCGTAGGATGTGGACAAAAGTGGTTGAAAGTGGAGTAAACAATAGAGGTCGCGGGCCTAAACCCTAAGTTTCGAGGCGCCAGTGGTTTCTGAGACTGACACCGAAAAAAACGAGCCCAACGAACCCGAATCCACTGCTTTTGTGACCGCTTCTACCTCCCTCGTGGTAGTGGCTGTGGTAGCAGCCATAAATATACGGAGCCCAAGAATAAGCACGGCACATGTTTCGCGGAAATCATCCAACGCGCGTCGACGAAAAGGGACGATTAAAAATCCCCGCGGAATTCAAGCGCGTGATCGACGAGAAATATGCGGAGAAATTCTACATCACAAGTCTGGATGGGAATATTGCTCAAGTGTATCCCTTCGAGGAATGGGAGCGGATCGAGCAGAAGCTGGCAGCGCTGTCCACATACAACCCGACGAAGAAAAAGTTCCTGAATCGCACGAATTATTACGGGCAGGTGGTGGAGATGGACACGCAGGGGCGGCTGCTGGTTCCGCAGACCCTGCGGGAGTCGGCGCAGATTCGCGGCGAAGTGGCAGTGCTTGGCATGCTGACCCATCTCGAAGTCCGGAACCTGGAAGCGTTCCGCAAGGAGATCGACCAGCAGGCCTTTACGGATGAAGACACCAAGACGCTCGACGAACTGGGCATCTAGTGGGCACAGATTCAACACACACCCCCGAGCGGGGTGGGCATGGAGCGGTTGGCCATGTCCCGGTTCTTTTAAAAGAAGCGATCGATTTTCTGGCCGTAAAGCGTGGCGGAACTTATCTGGATGCCACGGTGGGCTTGGGCGGGCACAGTTACGAAATCGCAAGACGCCTCGGCGCACCGGGACATTTGATTGGCTTCGATAAGGATCCGGCAGCGCTGGAACGGGCCCGCGAGAGGCTAAAGCCAGTCGATAGTCGTCAGTCGTTAGTCGTTAGCGAAGGTGCTGCCGAACGACCAACGACCAACGACCAACGACTGGGGTTGGATTGGCCGACAGTCACGCTGATTCATGCATCGTTTGCGGAAGCCGGTGAGCGCGTCGCTCCCGCCTCCCTGGACGGCATGATGGCGGATCTGGGAGTGAGCAGTTTGCAGCTCAACGACCCGGCGCGGGGATTCAGTTTTCAGGCGGAAGGACCGCTGGACATGCGGATGAACCCGATGTCCGGCGAGACCGCCGAACAAGTGGTAAACCACATCGGCGAGCGCGAGCTGGCCGATGTGATTTACGAATTCGGTGAGGAAAGGAGGTCGCGGAGAATCGCCAGAGCCATTGTCCGGTCGCGGCCGATACGCACGACGAGGCAACTTGTCGAAGTGGTATCAGCCGCGGCCCGGTCAATGAAACTGGGTCAACACAAGTACGAGCGGATTCATCCGGCGACCCGAACCTTTCAAGCTCTCCGAATATTCGTAAACCGTGAACTGGACGATCTGAAAGCACTGCTGGAGGCGGCGCCCAGAGTGCTGAAGCCGGGCGGAAGGCTGGTGGTGATCAGCTTTCACTCGCTCGAAGACAGGATCGTCAAGGATGCGCTTCGCGAGGGTGCGAATCAGGGCTGGTACCGGCTGCTCACGAAGAAGCCGGTGACGGCCAGCGAAGATGAGATCGACCGTAATCCGCGGTCGCGCAGTGCCAAGATGCGCGCCGCCGAAAAAGTGTAGCGCGGACACTCTTGTCCGCGTACTGCCGGCGACTCGGCGGTAAAAGAGTTTAGTTTGCCCCGGAGAAACTGCCGGGCTCGGCCACCCCGTCGCGCGGAAAGCGCGCGCGCCGGGGACCCCGACTTCCCGGTGCGGTGATGGTAAGGCGTGCCGGGATAAGATTTTGGAAAAAACTCTGTGGTGGAGTTTTCCCGGAGCGGCCAAGAAAAACAGAACAAGGCCGCGTCCAGAGAAGAAAAACTGGAACATTCGAAATGACATTTACCGGCACCCTGATTGAAGATCTGATGGCAACGGTCGAGCGCGCCGAACAGAGGGCGCAGTCGGATGGAGCCCTGGTCGTCGAACCCATGTTCGTCGAAACCTGGCTCGCGTCGGTTCAGGAAAACCCAGATTACGATTCGAAACTCCATGGAGTGGCATAAACAATGAGCGCCGTGGCAATGCAACCCGCAGTTCTTTCCAGCCGGCGCAAGTCCTGCTGGCTGGGGACCCCGGAGATCTATTTTCGCAAGACCCTCGACAACTCGCGCCTGGTAAAGGTCGAAGACGCGCGCCGCGCGCGCGAGATGAAACACTTCGGGCTGGCGCTGTGCTGCCTGTTCCTTTTGGTCATGGGGTACGCGCTGCAGCATTTCCGTGCGATTGAATACGGGTACAAAATCGAGACGCTGCGGTCCGAGCGCGATGGTCTTAGGGAAATGAACCGGGCCCTGCGCCTGGAAGAAGCTTCGCTGCGCGATCCGGAACGAATTGACCTGATGGCGCGCATGCTGGGCATGCAATCGCCCCAGCCTGGGCAGGTGCTTCGCATGGATGCCGTCACCGATGCCGCCACGCCGGTGATGGCCAGCGTGACTCCGGTCGCGGTCGTGTCGGCAAGATAGTGACCTTGGTTGTGTGGTGACGGGCCTCTGGCCCGTCCAGACGGGGCGTAGCCCCGTATCCACACAATCCGCGCCACATTTTACGCGGCGGCTCCTCGGGGCCGCCGAAAGTTTCTGAGGACTGGAAGTGGCGGCAACCACCTCTTCGAACGGCGCAAAATTCAGGCTCTACGCCTTGTCTGGATTGCTGTGCCTTTGGCTCCTGGCGATCTGTCTGCGGCTGATCTATCTCCAAATTTTCTGCTACGGCGATTTTGAGCGCCGCGCCCAGCACCAGCAGCAGCGCAGCTTCGATCTCTCGCCGAAACGCGGCGTCATCTATGATCGCGCCGGGCGTGAACTGGCTATGTCCATCCAGGTGGACTCGGCCTTCGTGGTGCCCTCGGAAGCTCCCGATCTTCCCAATACCATTAGCCTGATTACGCGCATCACGAAAGACGATCCCCGCGTCGTGCTGGCGGACTGCCGCGCCCACAAGACCTTCTGCTGGGTAGCGCGCAAGGCGGATGCCGAAGTGATTGAGCGCATCCGCGCGCTGAATCTGCAAGGCATCCACTTCCAGAAAGAGCCCAAGCGCTTCTATCCAAAACGTGAACTGGCGGCGCAAGTTTTGGGGTACGTTGGCACCGACGATCAGGGCCTGAGCGGCTTGGAGAGGCAATTCAATCCGCAACTGCAGGGCAAGCCCGGCAAGCTGATGATTTCCGTCGATGCGCGCAAGCGCTGGTTTGCCAGTGTTGAAAAGGAGCCAGAATCCGGCAACAGCGTCGTCCTCACCATCGATCAGAGCATCCAGTACATCGCCGAACGGGAACTCGAACGCGGGATGGAGGAGACGCACGCCATCGCCGGCACGGTGATCGTGGAGAATCCTCGCACCGGCGAGATTCTGGCGCTCACCAACCGTCCGACGTTCAATCCCAATATCCGGAAGGAAATTCGCAACGAAGCCCTGAAAGACCGCGCGGTGAGCGACATTTACGAGCCCGGCTCGACTTTCAAGATGGTGACCATCTCTGCCGGCCTGGAGGAGAAGATCACGCGCCCCGACGAAATGTTCGACTGCCAGATGGGATCGATCGTCATCAATGGCATGCGCATCCGCGACAGCAGGCCGCACGGCATGCTCTCGGTGGCCGACATTATCGCCGAGTCGAGCGATGTCGGCGCCATCAAAGTTGCCCTGCGACTCGGCGACGAGCGCTTGTACAAGTACATCCGTGCTTTCGGATTCGGCCAGCAAACCGGAATCGAACTTCCCGGTGAAACGCGCGGCTTGACCAAGCCGGTGGAACGCTGGTCGAAAGTTTCGATCGGTGCGATCTCCATGGGCCAGGAGATTGGAATCTCGCCGCTGCAGCTCGTTTCCCTGATCGCGACGATTGCCAACGACGGCATGCACGTCCCGCCGCGTATCGTGGCCGGCACGATGGTGCCACAAAATGCGCCGCAGAATACTCCGCAAACCATCGCCTTCCAGCCCGCCGAGGGGACGCGGGTGATTTCATCTCTGACCGCCGCCGAGATGCGCCAGATGTTGCAGGGAGTGGTGCTCCACGGTACCGGACGCAGAGCCCTTCTCGAGGGCTACAGTTCGGCGGGCAAAACCGGGACGGCTCAGAAAGTAGACCCAGCCACCGGCACTTACTCGAAGACGAAGTATGTCGCGTCTTTTGCCGGGTTTGCTCCCATCAATGATCCGCAAATCGCAGTGGTCGTGATCCTCGACTCCGCTGTCGGCCTGCACCAGGGAGGTCAGGTCTCGGCGCCGGTCTTCCAACGGATCACTCAGCAGGCGCTCGAGTATCTGCACGTCCCGCATGATGTCCAGCTTCCGCCCAGGCGACAGGTGTTGCTCGCTCGCCGCGATGTTCCTGACGCAAGTCTTGAAGAAAGCTCGCCCGATCACCTCGGCGCCACCTTGAATATGTCCGAAGCTAATGAAATGCCCGTCATTCCAGCAGCGGCCAAGCCTAGCCCAATTGCCGCCCAGGTCGTTCCTGCTGCGCTGACCGGAAGAGAGCCGGATCACCCGGCGCCGACCGCCTCGGTGACAGCCGCAGCGAGTTCGCCGGCTGCAAGTTTACCGGCTCCACAGTCCGAGAATTCACCCCCACAGAAATTGCCGGCCAGCGGAACGGTGGTTCTCGACGTGGAAGAGGGAGGGATTGAGGTCCCGTCCTTCCTCGGCAAGAACCTGCGCGTTGCCATTGAAGCCGCGCAGGATGCCGGACTCGACCTCGACGCCATCGGCAGCGGGACCGCGCGAGAGCAGTTGCCTCCGCCCGGTGCGCGCGTCGCGGCTGGATCGCGCATCACCGTGCGTTTCGGCAGATAAGTCTTGGTGTTTCTCTGTGCCCCTCTGTGTCCTGTGTGGTTGAGAAGGAAAGCCTGGACCACAGGGAGCACAGAGGTTCACAGAGGAAACCTAAATGCCGGCTATTTATAATCACTCCAATGACATTCCAACAACTCCTGCAGGGCGCCGAGATCCTCTCCCAGAGCGGGAACGCGGCCGTTGCTGGTGTGGAATACGATTCCCGGAGAGTGCGTCCCGGAACTGTTTTTGTTGCCATGAAAGGTGAGACCAGCGACGGCAATCGGTTCATTGACCAAGCCATCGCTGCTGGAGCGGTTGCCATCGTCACCGACTCCCTCGCCGAAGCGCCGCGTCCCGCGGTTGCCTGGGCGCAAGTCGTGCATGGACGCCGCGCTCTCGCCCGCCTGAGCGCGAATTTCTATAAACGCCCTGCTGAGCGCATTGCGAACACTGGAATTACCGGCACGAACGGAAAAAGCACGGCCGCCTTCCTGATCGAATCCATACTCCAGGCGGCCGGACGCAAAACGGCGCTCGTCGGAACCATCGAATATCACGTTGCCGGGAAGATTCTCCCGGCTCCGCACACCACGCCGGAAGCGCTGGAATTGAACCGCCTTTTGTCGGAGGGCCTCGGCCAAGGAGTCACCGAGGCGGTGATGGAAGTCTCATCGCATGCGCTCGAGCAACAGCGTGTATTCGGAATTCCTTTCGACGTAGCCGTCTTCACGAATCTCACGCGCGATCATCTCGATTACCACGGCACGATGGAAAATTACTTCCGCGCCAAACAGGTGCTGTTCGAAGGCTGCGGCACGGAGCCGCCGCGCGCCGCCGTTCTTAATATTGACGATGAATACGGGCGCCAGTTGTTGAAACTTTGCAAGAAGAAAAGCGCCCTGGCGATCTCCTACGGTCTCGCGTCCGGCGACTTCCATGCCGAGTCCGTCGAAATCACGCCGCGCGGAACCCGTTTTCAAATGGTGACGCCCTCGGGAAAGATCGCCATGTGGTCCCCGCTGAGCGGCAATGTGAATGTGTACAACGTGCTCGCAGCTTCTGCCGCCGGGGTTGCCCGCGATTGTTCCGCCGAGGCGATCGCAAAAGGAATCTTCGACCTCACCAGCGTTCCTGGCCGCTTCGAGCGCGTGGATTGCGGCCAGCCCTTTACGGTGATCGTGGATTATGCGCACACGGACGACGCGCTCCGCAACCTCACCGCCCTGGCTCGCGATTTTGTCGCCCGCGCCGGCCTCAAAGGCAAGATCATTACGCTATTCGGCTGTGGCGGCGATCGCGATCGCGCCAAGCGTCCGCTGATGGGCGAGGCCGCCGGCAAGGGCAGCGACTTCGTGGTTCTCACTTCGGACAACCCCCGCTCTGAAGATCCGCTGGCGATCATGAACGATGCCGTCGTTGGATTGCAGAAGTCCGGCTTGCAAGAATCCGGCGCAAAATATTCTATGGAGCCCGACCGCCGCAAGGCCATCGCTTTCGCGCTCCAACAGGCAGCCCCCGGCGACATCGTGCTGCTCGCAGGCAAGGGTCACGAAAAAGTGCAGATCACAAAGGACGGAACCATCCCGTTCAACGATGTGGACGTCGCGCGCGAGAACCTGATGGCCCTGGGCTACGACTGCAAAAGTGCCGCCAAGGCGGGCACCGCGGGGAAGACCGCATGAAACTTCTTCTCTCCCGCATCGCCGAATTCATTGTTCCGGCCAGCGAAGCTCCGGCCGGCGAAGCTCCGACCGGCCCGGTTGCGGCCGGGCAATACGATGGTCGCGCGATGGCTCAGGGATATTCCATCGACTCCCGCACCGTGCAGCCCGGCGAACTCTTCTTTGCGGTTAAAGGCGAGCGCCTCGACGGTCACGACTTTGTCGACCAGGCGCTGAGCCGGGGCGCGATTGCCGCCGTGGTCGAGAAAGCGCAACTGGCGCGCTATGCCGACTCCGCCGGCCTGCTCGCGGTTGACGACACGCTCGTCGCGCTCCAGACATTGGCGACGGCAGTCCGAAAAATCTGGGGCAAGACCGCCATCGGCGTCACCGGCTCGATGGGTAAGACGACCACGAAAGAAGCGATGGCACATTTGCTCGCGATCAAGTACCGTGTGCATCGCACCAAGGGAAATTTCAATAATCATTTTGGTCTGCCCCTCGGGCTGCTGACTCTCGAGCCGGAATACGATCTCGCCGTGGTTGAGATGGGAATGTCCCACTCCGGCGAAATCTCCGCCCTGGCTCGCATCGCCCTGCCGAACCAGGCTGTAGTCACTAACGTTGCCCCGGTGCATCTGGAGAGCTTCGACTCCATCGCCGGAATTGCGCGCGCAAAATATGAATTGATCGAAGCTCTTCCGCACGGCGGCACCGCCGTGTTGAATGCCGACGATGAATATGTGTGCCAGTTCGGACGCGACTTCAAGGGCAAGGTCATCCTGTTCGGTGTGAAGCCCACGGCGCATGTTCCGGCGGGTGTTCCGGCGGATGTCCGGGCGGAAAACATCGAGGTGCTCGGCCCCGAAGGCACGCGCTTCGATCTCGTCAGTCGCGAAGTGCGCCAGTCAGTGCACAGTCCGCTGCTCGGCAAGCACAACGTGTACAACGTACTCGCCGCGGCTGCCATTGCGCTGGAGCACGGCATTACCCCGTCCGAGATCGCCGCCGCTCTGCCGTCTCTCCAGCCCGCCGACAAGCGCGGACAGGTCGTCCAACTGGGTAACATCAGCGTGCTCTACGATTGCTACAATTCAAGTCCGAAGGCGCTTATGGCTGCCGTGGATACTCTAGCGGCCATGCCCGCCCGGCGCCGGATCGTTGTCGCCGGCGAAATGCTCGAACTTGGCACAACCGGCGAGCAACTGCATCGCGAGTGCGCACGTTACATGGCCCGAAGTAAACTTGATTTCCTGCTCGGCGTGCGTGGCTTGGCGAAGCCGATGGTGGAAGCGGCTAACGAAGCGCGCATGAAAGCGGAATTCGTCGCGACGCCAGAGGAAGCCGGCGAGTGGCTGGCGCGCGAAACTCGCGAAGGCGATGTCGTATTGCTGAAAGCGTCCCGAGGCGTGAAGCTGGAAAAAGCCCTGGAGACGTGGCAACAGAAGATCGGAGCCCAGACTAGCGAGCAAGCATCAGGGCCCAACGACTAACGACCAGCGACTGATTTTCGGAGGCGGATTGCTCTACTGGCTGCTCTACCTGAAGCTCTTCCATTATTTTCCGCCATTCCGTATTTTTCGTTACCTGACGTTTCGCACAGCTTTCGCCAGCCTCACCGCTCTTTTCACCGGCCTGATCGTTGGGCCCATCGTGATTCGGCGTCTGCAAGATTTCCAAATCGGGCAGTACATCCGCGAAGAGGGTCCACAGGCTCATCAGAAAAAGGCGGGCACGCCGACCATGGGCGGTTTGCTGATCGCCATCGCCATCCTGGTGCCGACATTGCTCTGGGCGGACCTGAGCAATCCGTTCGTCTGGATTGCCGTGTTTGCCACGCTGGCCTTCGCGGCCATCGGTTTTGCCGACGACTACCTTAAAGTCGTTCACCGCCGCAATCTCGGCCTTACCGCGCGCGCCAAGCTGGGCTTTCAGGCCGCGGTCAGCATCCTGATTGCGATCGCACTGATCGCTTTGCAGCACCGCGGAGAGTATTCCACCAGACTGATGGTCCCGTTCTTCAAGCAGTTTCACCCGGACCTCGTGATTCAAAGATGGGCGGCTCATCCCCAACTCTGGCCGCTGGCCTTCCTGCCGTTCGTGGCCTTCGTGGTGCTTGTGATTGTCGGATCGAGCAACGCCGTGAATCTTACCGACGGTCTTGACGGGCTCGCCATCGGCTGTACGGTGATCGCGGCGGGAGCGCTCGCGGTTCTCACCTACGTCAGCGGCCACGCCACTTTTGCAACCTACCTCGAATTGCAGCGCATGCCGCAGATCGGTGAGCTCACGATCTTTTGCGGAGCCATGGTCGGTTCCGCCATTGGATTTCTCTGGTACAACGCGCATCCGGCGGAAGTGTTCATGGGCGATGTCGGCTCGCTGGCGCTCGGTGGCGCGATCGGCTCTGTAGCCGTCATGATCAAACAGGAACTCTTGCTGCCGTTCATCGGAGGTATCTTCGTCGTCGAGGCGCTCTCGGTGATCCTGCAGGTTGGTTCCTACAAGCTGCGCAAGAAACGCATTTTCAAGATGGCGCCGATCCACCATCACTTCGAACTGCTGGGCTGGTCGGAGTCGAAGGTGATTGTGCGCTTCTGGATCGCATCGCTGGTGTTCGCGCTGTTTGCGCTGACAACGCTGAAACTGAGATGAAAGAATCCACCACGGAGGCACGGAGACACGGAGGAAACCAAATCTTGTTTGTTTTTTCTCCGTGCCTCTGTGCCTTCGTGGTGAAATGAATTTCATGGAGCTGAAGAATAAACGCGTCCTGGTTGTTGGCCTCGGCAAATCCGGCGTTGCCTCCGCGCTTTTTCTGAAGTCGCGCGGCGCCCGCGTCACGGTGTCGGACTCCAAGCCCGAAGCCGAGCTGCGCGATGAAATCCTGCTCCTGCTGGAGCATGGGATCACGGTCGAAACCGGGGGCCACGGCGACCGCACCTTTCGTGGGCAAGACTTAATCGTCGTCAGCCCGGGCGTGCCTGCCGATGCGCCGCAACTGGCGCAGGCGCGCAGCCTGGGAGAGCCGGTCATCGGCGAAATCGAACTCGCGGCGCAATTTCTGCCGGGTCCGATCGTCGCCATTACCGGAGCCAACGGCAAGACCACCACCACCGCATTGGCCGGCGAAATTATTGCCGCCGGAAAGTTCTCCACACTGGTGGGCGGAAATATCGGCACGCCGGCCATCAGTTTTGTGGATCAGGCCGGGCCCGCGACTTGGACGGTGCTGGAAGTATCAAGCTTCCAGCTGGAAACGATCGTTGAATTTCGCCCGCGGATCGCGGTGATTCTGAACATCACGCCCGACCATCTCGATCGCCACAAGACATTTGCCAATTACGTCAATGCCAAGGCGCGCATCTTCGAGAACCAGCGGCAGGACGATTTCACCGTCCTCAACGCCGATGACCCCACGACCGCTGGATTGTCGGATCGCACGCGCGCGCAGTTGTTCTGGTTCAGCCGAAAGAAAGGGATTGAAAAAGGAGCCTTTGCTCGCGGCACGCATATCTATTTCCGGGATGGCCATAGCGAGCGCGAGATCATGCCGCTGGCGGACGTGCCGCTGAAAGGCGCGCACAACCTGGAAAATGTGCTCGCCGGAGTTTCCGTCGGCGTCCTCGTCGGCTGCCAGCCCGAACAGATCCGCCAAGCCGTCCGGAATTTCAAAGCCGTCGAGCACCGGCTGGAGTTCGTGGCCAGGGTCGCAGGCGTGGATTACTACAACGACTCCAAAGCCACGAATGTAGATGCCACCATCAAGGCGCTCGAATCTTTCCCCGCGAACATTCACCTGATTCTCGGTGGGAAGGATAAGGGCAGCGACTACACCGTGCTCCATGAGCTGTTGCGGCAGCGAGTGAAGCGCGTGTACACCATCGGGGCCGCGGCCGCCAAGATTGAATCGCAGATCCAGGGCGCTGTCGAAATCGAACATGCGGAAACTCTGGAAAACGCCGTCCGGCGCGCCAGCGAATCCGCCGTGCCCGGAGACGTCATTCTGCTTGCTCCGGCCTGCGCCAGCTTTGATCAGTTCCAAAGCTACGAACACCGCGGCCGAGTGTTCAAAGAGACGGTGCATTCCCTGGCGCTGTCTCGATCCACGTAGCGCGAGATTCGTATCAGGTCATCGCTTTAGCGGTGACTCCAACGCAGCCCCTAAAGGGGCGTCTGATTTTGCAGAACTTTCGGTATCGCTAAAGCGATACCCTGATACGAAGCCCTGATACGAATCCAACGTTGGAACCAACTCAGTTATCCCCTGCGCAAAATCCACGGTCGAAACTCCTCCATGTCTCCCCTTCTCCGTGGTGAAATGGATTCTCTATGGCTAAGCGGGTCAGCGCCGATCGCTGGATGTTCACCGTGACCACGATCCTGGTTTTTGTCGGGCTGGTCATGATCTTCAGCGCCTCCGCCGTGATGGCCAAGGAGCGGTTCGGTTCGGCCTACGAATTCCTGCTGAAGCAACTGGTGTGGGCCGTCGCGGGACTCGCGGTGATGGTTTTCGCTATGAAGGTGGACTACAAGCGCCTGCAGCATCCGGCGCTGGTTTTCTCGTTTCTGGGCTTTACCACGCTTCTGCTCATCTCCGTTTTTTTCCTTGATCGCGCCCACGGCACGCACCGCTGGTTTCACGTGGGGCCGGTTTCGTTGCAGCCTTCGGAACTAGCCAAGCCCGCGCTGATCCTGTTTCTCGCATGGTTTCTCGAAAACAAGACCAGGGCCATGGACGACTGGCGCAATACGCTGATTCCCGCCGTGGTGCCCATCGCCGTTTTTCTCGGACTGATTGTTTTTCAGCCGGATCTCGGCACCGCTATCGCCTGCGCGGGTATTACCGCTTGCGTTCTGTTCATCGCCGGCATCCGCCTGCGCTACTTCGGATACGCCTTCGCGGCCTCGCTCGTGCCGCTTTATTTTTTGATCTTTCACGTGGCGTACCGGAAAGACCGCATTCTCGCCTTCCTGAATCCTTACGCCGACCCGAAGGGATTTGGCTTCCACATTATCCAGTCGCTGATCGCGGTCTCGACCGGCGGCGTGACCGGACTCGGCCTGATGGAAGGGAAGCAGAAATTGTTTTATCTTCCCGAACCGCACACGGATTTTATTTTTGCCGTCACCGCCGAAGAATTGGGCCTGGTGGGAGCGCTCGCCGTCATCATTCTGTTTGCGATCTTCCTCTGGCGCGGAACGCGCGCGGCGCTGCGCACGCAGGACAACTTCGGACGCTTTCTCGCCGTGGGGATCACCAGCATGATCGTGCTCCAGGCCTTCATCAACATCAGCGTCGTGCTGGGGCTGATGCCGACCAAAGGGATTCCGCTGCCGTTTGTTTCCTACGGAGGATCGTCACTGTTCGTGACCCTGATGTGCGTTGGGGTGCTGCTGAATATCACCAAGCAGGCGGAGTAGACGGTTTCCTCGATTTCTAGAAAATCCCATGCTTCACCCGGCAGTGGAATCCCACCCTAACGCCGAAAAGCGCGGCGTTAGGATGGGGCACCGGGCAGTTTCCTCGACTTACGAGAGCCCGTCACGATTTGCGGTTGCAGAGTTCGGCGTTGCGACCGAAGCTCGTTGCACAACTTAGTTCACCGTGAAGCTGGTTTTGCTGTTGACTGTCACTCCATTGGTCGTGACTCCGATCTTGCCAGTTTTCGCTCCCGTAGGCACCGTCGCCGTGATCTCCGTGTCGGAGATCACCGTGAAAATGGAAGCCGCCACGCCGCCAAACGTCACATTGGTAGTCGCCGTCAGGGCGGTTCCCGATATCGTCACCTGCGTTCCCACCGCGCCACTCGTCGGAGTGAAGCTGGTAATGATCTCCTCGCCGGCGCCCGTAAGCGAGACGTTTTGCGTGCCAGCCCCATCGGTGATGGACAGAGTCGCCGTCCGCGTGCCGACCGCCGTGGGTTTGAAGGTGATGGTCAGGGTGCAGTAGGCGCCGGACAGCAAGCTACTCTTACAAGCGGACTTAAGGATAAAGTCTCCCGGGTCCGCTCCGCCGAGGCTCGTGCTGCTGATGGCGAGCGATGTCTTTTCATCATTGGTAAGAAGCACAGTTTGAGGGGGGCTGGTGGTGCCTACCGCCTGCAACTTGTAAGTCATGGCGAGCGGCGAGACGCTCACCGGCTGCGTGTTGTTCAGCATGATGGTTGTCCATTGCTGGCTCGTCCATGCCGCATTGCCGGCCACGGCCATGTCGAGCATGCCATCGCGGTTGAAGTCTCCCAAGGCAATGCCGGAGTTGTCCACGCCGCCGAGCCATGGCCCGTCGTCCACATTGAAGCTACCGTCGCCGTTCCCGGTGTAGACCAGCGCCGCTCCCCAATTGTTTTGTCCGCTATATTCGGTATCGCAGGCGGAGTATGTAACGGCAATCGCAAGATCCAACTTGCCATCCTGGTTGAGATCGCCGGCACCGATCCAGTAGGGATTGGATCCGCCGCTCGGATAGCATTGCTCCCACGTGCCGAATTCGTAAGGCGTGCCAACGCTGAACGTGCCGTTGCCGTTCCCGGTCAAAATCACCAGCGATCCTGAATAGCCCCAACTGGTGACCGCCAGATCCAGCTTCCCGTCGTGGTTGAAGTCACCGGCTGCCAGCCCAACCGGATAAATCGGCGCCAGCGGAGTGCCCATCGGAGCCTGGAAGGTGCCGTCTCCATTGCCCAGGAGCACATTGATTTGCTGCTGGTTGTAGTCGACGATGGCGACGTCGAGTTTGCCATCATTGTTGAAGTCGCCGGTGACGATGCTCCCAGCGCCCGACCCGCTGGCGCCGGTAATAACGCTGGCCGTACCGTAGACACCCTTGCCGTTATTGAGCAGAACGCTCAGGCTTCCGTCTGCGTTCGAAACCACGATGTCCTGCCTTCCATCGCCTCGGAAGTCAGCCAACTGAATGCTGTAGGACTGCTGCGTAGTCCCAGTGGAATAGTAGACTGGCGTTTTGAATTTCCCCGTGCCGAGGCCCTCCAGCACCGCAATCACGTTTTCGTAGCAGTTGTAGGGATCGTCGAGGCTCGTGGCTACCACGTCGATCTTGTGGTCCCCATTGACGTCGCCTAAGGCGATCGAGTTGACTCCGCTGCGGTTCGCTTCGCCGCAACCGACCGCAATCGAAGTGGGCGCTCCGAACACGCCGTGCGAACTGCCCAGCATCACCGTAATTCCCACGCCCGTACCGCCGCCCCCTTCCACGATGTCCAGATTGCCGTCGCCGTTGAGATCCGCGGTGGCGATGGCCATAGTGCCCTGCCCGCTGGCATTGGATGCCCAGCTGTAGCCGTAACTCTGGCTGCTACGGAAAGTGCCGTCCCCGTTTCCGAGGCCCACCGTCACCCACTGGCCGGCGTTGTTGGAGGTAGCGAAGTCCAGTTTCTTGTCGCCATTAAAGTCGGCAACAACCAAATTGTTCGGGTACCCGGCTGTGGCGAATGACTCTCCCGCCGCGAAACCGCCTTTCCCATTGCCCAGCATTGTCCATACTGAGGAGGAAGTATAGGAAGTCACGACGAGGTCATTCTTCTTATCGCCATTGATATCGGCGATCACAATGGAGTTTATCCACTGGGGGCCAGTCCCGCCATATAGAACCGGAGTCTTGAACGTGCCATCGCCATTGTTGATGTAGACGTACACTCCGCTTCCAGTTCCCATCACCACGTCTCCGTGATCGCCCTTGATCAGTTGCCCAATGGCTACCGCCATGGTGCCCGAATTCGAGCCTTGCTGGTAGAACACTGGGGATTGGAAGGTGCCGTCGCCGTTGCCGATCAGCACGAAAATACCGTCGCCGCTGTTATTGGACGCGACCACCAGATCGGGTTTCCCGTCATGATTGACGTCCCATACGGCCTCGGAGTTTGTACAACCGGGGCAAGGGAGTGCGAGAGCGGCCGTTGGAGCCACGAATGTTCCATCGCCGTTCCCAAGAAAGACGTCGATGCCGTGGTTGGGATCGATCGCGAGGAGATCGAGGTGTCCGTTGCCCCGAAGATCGGCGGCGATCAGTCCGCTAGCCTTCTCATTGTTAGCGGGAGGGCCAAGCTCTGAATAGGAAGCCTTGAGAGTGAAGCCGCCCGCGCCGTTACCCAAATAAATCCAGAGCGTGCCGGGGTTGAAGTTGCAGTCACCCCCAGCGGTACCCGACACGACGGCGAAGTCCAGATTACCGTCATTATTGAAGTCGCCAGTGACGATACCGCCCTCTAAAGTGCAGGCAAACGTGGTAATGGACGCGACGGTCCCGAAGGTGCCATCGCCGTTGCCCAGCATAATGCCCACTCCGGCGGTGTTGCCGTTGTCATCGAGCGCGAGCAGGTCCGGCACCCCGTCATTGTTGAAGTCGCCAACGGCAAGCGCTTGGACGGGAATCGGGCTGTAATTGCTAATAATGGAACCTCCATTAAGCAAAGTCGGGTTCACGAATGTCGGTGGGGTCGGAGTCTGTCCGAAGGCCATACCGGTAAGAGCCAGCCCGATCAGCAGCAGGGTGCAAACAATCTCGGTCACGACAGCAGTCAAGCGGTTTGTGGACATCGGAATCCTCCAAAATGGTTGATTTAAAACTGCTTACTAGTGACCAGCGAGTTTCCGTTCTAGCCCCACCATCCGACTCGCTGAAAAAACGACCCGGGTAATTCAAACCTCGGGGGATCAAATAGGGGATTTCGATCGCCCTGTTGTCCGTGTATAATGCGCGAGGCCACCCTCGCCGGCAACGGACAACAAAGGACATTAGCGGGTATTACCGGATGGGCGATAGTTCCGCGCAACAGAAATCCAATCACCGCCTTGATTCCTGGAAGGAGATCGCTGCCTTTTTCGGCCGCGACGAGCGTACCGTTCGCCGCTGGGAGAAGGAACGCAGCCTGCCCGCCCATCGTGTTCCTGGTGGGGAGCGTGGAGGTGTATTTGCCTACACCGATGAACTGAGGGAGTGGCTCCAAGGGCGAGGCAGCGAATTGGAGGCTGCCGAATCCGGAACTGTTCGGGTCGTTGCCGAGAGTGCGGCTACAGACAGTGAGGAGGCCGGAGGCGTGCTCGCATCCGAGCCTGCGAAAGGCCCGGTCCTGCTTGCGCCGGTTCTCGAACTACGATCTGCTTCCGCTCGACCCAATCCTTCGCTGGCCAGGATTGTGGTTTGGATCGCTCCATTAGTGGTGGTTGGCGGTTTGATCGTTGCTTTTTCGTTCGGTCATCGCGAGACCCGTTACAAGAATGCACTGGCAGGCCCGCATACGCCCAACGCCGAAGCGCAGGAGTTGTATCTCAAAGGCGAGTATCACTGGACCAAGCGCACCCCGGAAGATCTGAATAAAGCGGTCGATTACTTCACCCAGTCAATCGTGAGAGACCCCAGTTATGCCCAGGCCTATGTGGGGTTGGCCGACTGCTATAACCTGCTGCGAGAATTCAGCGTCATGCCTCCGGACGAGGCTTATCCGCGGGCGCTGGCAGCTGCTCAGAAGGCCGTCGAACTCGACGACACATCTGCGGGGGCGCACAATTCTCTTGCCTTTGCCACCTACTACTGGAATTGGGACCCGGCGACTGCCGAACGCGAATACAAACGGGCGCTGGAGTTGAACCCGAACTTCGTGCAGGGGCATCACTGGTATGCGACATTCCTGCTGACTTCCGGACGCTTCCCCGAAGCTTTGGACCAAATCGAGCAGGCTCGCAAACTCGACCCCTCGTCCACTACGATCCAAGCCGACAAGGGCCGGGTTCTCTTTGATGCCGGTCGAAAGGGCGAAGCGCTGGCCCTTCTCAAGCAACTGGAATCAACCGACCCGACTCTGGCGACGACGCACGGGTACCTGGCTGCGATTTACTTCGACCGCAAGGACTACGAGAGTTTCTTCGCTGAATCAAAACAGGCGGCGCAATTGCGCCACGATGAAGCAGCTTTGGCCATCGCCACTGCCGCCGAGCGGGGTTTTGCCGCAGGCGGTATTAACGGCATGTGGGAGAGCATGATTCCTGTCCAGAAGGAGATGGTCGACCGCGATTTAGGCTCTGCCTACGATTTGGCTACGACCTACGCCTTGCTGGGCAAGAAAGAAGAAGCGCTGCGGTACTTGCAGGTGGCCTACGAGAAGCGGGAGACAGGGCTGCTGTATCTAAGCCGAAACCCCGATTTCAACGCCGTGCACGACGATCTGGTCTACAAGGAAATCACAGAGCGCGTCGGGGAGCGGTTGTCCGGGCGGCCGCAGCAATAACTCGTCACGCGGACGCCGATGCGAAAGATCTTCCTGCCCAACGTGCAGCCCGTCGAATTCAGCCGCTAGGCAAACATCAGCGCTCTAAGCCCCAACTTCTTTCTCCATGGCCAGCAACTGTTCTTTCCGCTCGATGCCCCAACGATAGCCGCCTAGTTCGCCATCTTGGCGGACCACGCGGTGGCAGGGGATGGCTACTGCTACGGGGTTGGTGGCGCAGGCTCGGGCTACGGCTCGCGTTGCCTTCGGCATGCCAATCTTTTTCGCCACGACGCTGTAGGAGCGCGTTTCTCCTCGGGGAATTCGTTGCAGACATTCCCGGACTCGCCGTTGGAAGGCAGTCGCCCGTATGTCGAGCGGAAGCGAGGGATTGGTCTCTTGCCCTTGCATGAGGCGCGAGAGGTTGTCTCGCCACTGGGACATGGCGGCATCGTCTTGGCGGCGGACCGCGAAAGGGAACTCGCGGATCAATCCCTGCACGAGCTGCTGATCGGAGTCGGCGAACTGGATGGCGCAGATGCCCTTGTCGGTGGCGGCGATCAGCATGCGTCCGAGAGGCGAGCTGGCGATGGTGTAGCGGACGACAGCAGCCACAGCGCCGCGCCGGTACTTCTCCGGGGTCATGCCTAGTTGCGCGGCCGTGCGTTCGTAGAGACGGCTGCTGGAGCCGTATCCGGCGGCATAGAGCGCGGTGGTTACGGAGTGGCCCGCTTGTAGATTTTGTTTCACCTGCCGCAGGCGGCAGGCGTCAATGTAGGCCTTGGGCGACACGCCGAGCACCGACTTGAAAGTCCGCTGCAAGTGGAAGGAACTGCGGCGGAATTCTTGGGCTAGCAGGCGGAGCGTCAGGCGGTCTTCGATATGCTGCTCGATGTAGCGGCACATCGCGCGGACCAGCGCGGATTGCGGATTTCCGTCCACCGCCTTCGGACGGCAGCGCAAGCAGGCGCGATAGCCGGCCTGCTCGGCTTGGAGGGCATGGTCGAAAAAGCTTACGTTCGCGCGGCGCGGGCGCTTGGCGGGGCACGACGGACGGCAGAAAATTCCGGTGCTCGAAACGCCAAAAACGAAGGCGCCGTCGAGGGAGGCGTCGCGATCGACGACGGCTTGCCAGCGGCGGTCGTTAATCGGTTCGGGGATTCGTTCGGGGCTTCGTTGTGAAGTTCGATTCATCGCTGCTTCTTCTGCAAGTATCGCATTGGTGGCCATGCAGGTAACATAGGGCAGTCGGGCCGCGCGGACTATCCGAATGTTGCGGTCAAACGAATTTGCTGACAGATCGCAGGGTTGGCGAAGGACGGGCAAAACGAGATCGCGGCACGGTAGTATCCTAAATCGGTTGCGATCCCGAGCAACACCCACCACGGAGACACAGAGACACGGAGGGAGGCCTTTTCATAGGCTCATGGTCGAGTCTTGGTTGCTTTATGAGCACGAAATCATGAACTTGCTTTTCTCCGTGACTCCGTGACTCCGTGGTGAGGTTCTGGTTTGTGAACGGCCCGGAGATCGCAGGTCGAGGTTGAATTTAGGACACTATCCGTGGCACGCATCACTGCCAGAATCTGGTGACTCAGGTACGATGACGGTCTCGCTGCGACAGAATTGAATTCAACAATCTGAGGAGGACCCTCGATGAAATGCAATCGCAAGATGATGTGGCTGGTTGTGCTGGTGGCTCTGGTGGCGCAGGCCGGCGCGCAAGTTCTCACGGGCGATCAAGTGAAGAAGATTGCTCCGAACTCGTTTTTCTTCGCTGGCCAGAGCGCGGCCGTGCAGCTGCGGAATGCGACCGGCTTGAAGAACTCCGCCGGCAAGTTGCTGCTGGCGGGGCTGGTGGATACAACGGGGTATGCCACCGCAATCGCGGAGAAATACCAGGGTTTCCTGATCACCGAAACCAAACTTAGCTTTGACGGAGCTACGCTCGATCCGGGAGCGTATGGATTCGGTTTCAAGGACGGCAAGTTTACGGTGATGAACGTCGCCGCGACGGATGTGCTCTCGATCGCCAGCCAGAACGACGATCAGCTCAAACACCCGGTTCCCCTGAAGCTGGAAAAAGACGGAGGTGGCTACCGGCTTTATGCCGGGCGGAAGTATGTGGTCGTGAAAGCCGATTGAGGCCAGGTTTCAGAGTTTCGAGGTTTCAGGGTTTCAAAGTACGTCGGGCGACTCAACTGGGGGCCGGGCGGGGACGCCCGGCGCTCCACCGGCGTTGCGCGCGATAGACAATGCCTGTTTCTCTCAATAGAATTTGGGGTTGCATTCACCTGTTGGCAAACTGCGATGAAACTTGTGACCTTCGAAAACGCCGCGCGCCAATCCCGCATTGGGGCGCTGATTAGCGGCCAGCAGATTGTCGATCTGCACACTGCTTGCGCGCTCTACCTGCGCGACGTCGAGAGCGAGGCCATTTTCTACCGCATGGCCGATGCTCTTGTCCCAGCCGACATGCGGGCGCTGTTCCGCGGCGGAGATACCAGCCTGGAGGCGGCGCGCAAAGCTCTCGACTACGTCGCTCATCTCGCGGTGGGCGGCGCCGGTGTCACCGGTCCGCGCGGCGAGACGGTGCTGTACTCGCTGGGCGACATACAGCTCAAGGCGCCCATCATTCCAAAAAAGTTTTTTCACACGGCGGGCAACTTTCGCGAGCACCACGAAGAGGCGACGAAAGCCGGCTTTTCGTATCCGGTCATGCCGTGGATCGTTTTCCTTCAGAACACCGATGCGATCATCGGACCGGACGAGCCCGTGATCTATCCCGAACACCTGACCCAGGAACTGGATTACGAACTGGAACTGGCGGTCGTTCTAAAAAAAGCGGGCAAGCACTTTACGCCGGAGGAAGCGTCCAGCTACATCGGCGGCTACGTAATTTTCAACGACATCACGGCGCGCGACATTCAGCGCCGCGAAATGAAATCGGGCGTATTCAGCTTCTGCAAGGGAATCGATACGTTTTGCCCGCTGGGGCCGTGGATCGTGACCGCCGACGAGATTCCCGACGCGCACAACCTGGCGATGGAGCTGCGGGTGAACGGCGAGTCGCGGCAGAGATCGCATTCGAGCAAAATGTCGGTCAAGATTCCGGAAATCCTCTCGCACTACTCGCCGATGGTCTACAGCGCGGGCGATGTCGTCTCAACGGGAACGGTGTCGGGCGTGGCGGCGTTTTCGGGAGATCCGAAGGCGTGGTACCTGAAGCCGGGCGACGTGATGGAATGCGAGATTGAGAAGATCGGCGTGCTGCGGAATCCGGTGATCTCGTGGGAAAAAGCGTATGGCCAGAAACCGGCGGCGCTGGCGACGCAGGAGACAGTGAAGTAGATCTTTTTCACCACGGAGACACGGAGTCACGGAGAAAACCAGAACTCGATCTTCTCCGTGACTCCGTGTCTCCGTGGTGAGTTTTGGGTTTATCAGACTATGACGACGAATTCTAAGATCTGGGTCAGCGAACTCAATGCGCGGCCGGAGGTGCGGGGCGCGTTTCCGGACAATGCCATCCGGTTTTACGACACGACGCTGCGCGATGGGGAGCAGACGGTTGGAGTTGTGCTCTCGCCGCAGCAGAAGCTGGAAATCGCGCACAAGCTGGATGAGCTGGGAGTGAGCCGCATTGAAGCCGGCTTCCCGCGCGTTTCGGCGGAAGACGCGGAAGCCATTCAGCTCATGCAGAAGGCGGGCATCAAGGCGGAGCTCTGGGGATTTTCGCGCGCGATCAAAGCCGACGTCGAAGAACTGGTGCGGCTGAACCTTCGCTATTCCGTGATTGAAGCGCCCGTCAGCGAGATCAAGCTGAAAGCGTATGGCATTTCGCGGGAGGAAGTGCTGCGCCGAATTCGCGATGCGGTTTCGGCGGCGAGCGACGCCGGCATCACGGTCGCATTCTTCGCCGTCGATGGAACGCGCACCGAGTTGGAATTTCTGAAAACCGTTTACCTGTCGGCGCTCGATGCGGGAGCGAAAGAACTGGTCGTGGTGGATACGATCGGAGCCTGCGGGCCCGAGGCGGCGGAATATCTGACGCGGCAAGTTTGCCAGTGGGCCGGCAAAGGCGTGCCCGTGCATTTCCACGGACACAACGATTTCGGTATGGCGACGGCGTGCGCGGTGGCGGCCGTCCGCGGGGGAGCAACCTGGATCCAGGGCACGATCAACGGCATGGGCGAACGCGCGGGCAATGGCGATATCGCCGAGATTGCACTCGCGCTGCGCTGCCTCTACGACGTTCCGGTAGTACTGAATCTCGAAAAGGTGCGCGAGGTTTCGGAGGTGGTGAGGCGGGCCGCGGGGTACACGCTCGACGGATGGAAGCCACTGGTCGGCCAAAACTTGTTCATGCGCGAAAGCGGCGCGGTGGCCACCCAGTTTCATCTTCCGGAGGCGATTGAGCCCTACTCGTCGGAAATTGTGCACGCGAAGCGCGGGATTGTTCTCGGCAAGAAAAGCGGGCTCGACAACATCGACCTGAAATGCAAGGAACTCGGCGTGACGATCACGGCCGAGCAGCGCGGTCCGGTCCTGGCTGCGGTCAAGGAGGCCGCGGTCAAGCAGGCTGCCATCGGCAAATGCGGGTTGGTAAGCGACGATCAGTTTCGGCGGATTCTGGCGGCCATGCGCATTGTCTGAAATTCCGGGGTCCCGAGTCGTGGTCTGAAGTCGGGCGTGAGTCGGGGCCCCCTTGAAAGGCCGTGGCCAGCGCGGGGGGCCGGGCGATTGTTCCGGGCGAACTTACGGTCGTAACGCTGGGACGGTTACTCATAAAGTGCAGATGCTTGCACCCTCCGGTTCAGCCTGATCCGGTTTCGGCTTACTAACTCCATTCGCAACAAACACTTGCACCCTCTCTCTCATTTGGATTCACGGGTGCACTATCCCGCATGAAGCCCGGAACGTACGGGGCGAATTTGGGGGCAACTGTGACCGTCATTTACAGCGCTGAGGGCGTCGCTCCTCGAACATCGTCGCGGCCGACAGGCATACTGCCGCTGCTGGTGATTTTGTTCATCGTCTCCTACGGCATTCTGACCATGCTGGTTTTCGAGCAGGGCCAGACCATCGAAGCGCAGCGCAGTTTAATCCGCGGGATGTTGAAGGACAGCACCCGACTGGCGATGCTGAAAGACAAGCTGGCCCGTGACGACAGCAAACGGCTCCACGACAAAGCGTCGGCGCAAGCGGATCAAAAAGACGCGGATCCGGGCAATCCTGCGGCAGGGGCAAAAGGATCGGACGCAAAAGGATTGGACAAGGAAACAAAACGACCCGGTAAATCGGCCCACTCCTTGAAGGAAGTTCCCCGGAAGCCAGCCGCGGATTTAGAGGATGTGCGGCGCTCCACTCAAGTCATCTAGCGGGCGTAGTAGCGTGGGTAGTACGGATCGGCGAAAGCGATTCGGGCTTTGAAAGAAAAAGAAAACGGTTCTGTGAAAACGCGGCCTTATGTGGGGGCCGTGATGCAAGCGAGACCCAATCATGAAAGCCCTGGCCCTGGCTCTAGTCTTGTCACTTCCCGTCCCGAGGTTGGCCCCACCAACTCAGCTCTCCCCCACCCCCAGCCAGCAACCCGCAAAGAGAAAGGGGGGGCAATGGTACTTCGCCGCAACCGGGCACGCCGTGTATTGCTACGGACCGGTGATGACCATGCCCCAGGCGCAAGGGGGCCTGTTGAAAGTCGCAACTTTTTGCCGTGGCGATCGAACCATGGTACCGCTGAAAGATTAGACAAACTATTCCCGCAAATCTTCCTGGCTTGCTGCTGCAACTCAACCAGAATGCTGGGCAGCGCGCCTCTGCTCAGCAGACAGGAACCGCCCGTTGCGGAACCGCGCGCTTCCCCTATAATCGGTAGTCAGAACCTCGATTTGGCGAGGGCCCGTAGCTCAAGCGGATAGAGCATCGGATTTCTAATCGCGCAGAAGGTCGCTACTCGCTATATTTTTCATAGCTTTACGTGAGATTCCATTAGACCCGAGTAGGCCCGTTTTAGGTGGGTCGGTGTAAATTCGGTGTAAATTTTCACCTATTTCACGCGCTCGAACAGCCGTTAGCGAGTCGGCTGCTTATCAGAGAAACTTCGGGTCACTCTTTTCGTACTGAACCGCGTCAGGCGATTCACATTTTCCAGAACAAACTTATCACCCTCCCATTTGGAGTACAATCTTCGCCGATGAACAAGAAGATGTGGCTCTGTGCGGTTGTCGGTGTGCTCTTGGGTGCCGCAGTCATACAAACAGCGCACGTAATAACCGACCGCGACAGCCGTGAGTTGTTCGGGCAACGACTGCGGTGTAAGGCCATGGCCGACAAGTATGTGAGGGACCGTTCCGCCGTCGGTGGCAAGGTCGTTCTTAGCCGCGTCGAGTTTAGTCGTCGTCGAGGTTCGTGCATCGCTTCAACTTCCGAGCAGTTGGGGCTGGACGTTGCCACCGCCGCCCAGTTGGGGATTGTGCAGAAGCCATCGGACTACATCTATAGTTTAAACGTCGTGGACCTCCTGACCGGGGAGGACTTGGTCACAAGGACATGCACAGGAAGTGACGACTGCGCCAAGAGCATGGTAAAACGAGATGAGGAGTTCGAGGAGGTTCGTTGATGTACAACATGAGGCAATTTTCTTATTGCACTCTTTCTCTTACTTCTTCCAGCCAACGGCGAGCCGCAGCGTTCAGTGACAGTCTACGCCGGATTCCTCGCCTTTGACGTACCCATAAGCGAGCGGTAGCATTTTGGGTGGAGGGTTTCTTAATGACAACCGTCATCCTATTTCCACCGAATGATGAGTCGGAAGAGTTTAAGAATGTGTCCGACGTAACCATCAACAGCAATAATGGGGTTTTGACCTTCTACAAACCAAGCGAAGGTGAGGGCGGCCTCAAATTCCAAACCACTGTTCCTTATACCGTGCGAGAAGAAATCGGCGGTTAAAAGTCGCACTCCTACTCAACCGGGCGCTTTCCATTTGTCGGAAAGCGCCTTTTTATTCAGACTCGCCCCAAGGCAAAGTGTTCGATGACGAGAATCTCCGTCTCGACTGGGCGAAGGCTTGCACGGCTGTCGGCCTTGGTAAAATGGAAGAGCAGAAGAGCAAGGCAGGCAACGTCTGGCAGAAGTACAGCGGCCTGATTATCCACGACCTGCGACGCTCTGCGATTCGCAACATGGTGGCGGCGGGTAATCCTGAGAACTGGTGCATGTCTATCAGCGGTCACAAAACGGCGAGCGTGTTCCGTCGATACGCTATCGTTTCGACGGCAGACATCACGACGTCCGTGCAGCGTGTCGAAGAGTTCTCGCTGAAACTGCCAGACAGAATAAGTGTAAAATCGGTGAAAACTAATCACCGAAATGCTCGTAAGTTGTTGAGGGCCCGTAGCTCAAACGGATAGAGCATCGGATTTCTAATCCGACGGTTGCAGGTTCGATTCCTGCCGGGCCTACCAGATTGTCCTACGGAAGTCGCCCATTCGTGCCATTCACCCCGTGGCGATCACAACGTAGAGTGGTTGTGAGCAGACTTCGGGGGAGGGCTGTTCGACGAGCGTCCGGCGACTCTAACCGAGTCCGGGCGCTTTCGTTTTTTGCGGCGTAATTGACTCCGTCCGGCGAGCCGCGGCATTTTCATTGTCCCTGCCTCACGGCTGGGGCGCGCTCGTCATTCTTTGGCCTTCCTTGCTTCGGTCTTCTTTGGCTTCGGTCTCATCATCTCCCACTCCTTCCCGGTCAACTCCCGGCCCAGCGCCGTGAACTCGCCCGCTCCTTGCAGCCACTCTCCGCCATCCATGGTCACGACTTCTCCGTTCACGTACCCGGAGCCATCGCTGATCAGGAATGCGGCCAGGTTGGCAAACTCCTCCATCGTTCCGAACCGTCCCAGAGGATTTCGTTTCTTCGCCGCCTCCGCCAGTTCCGGACGCGGCAGCAGACGCGAGAACGCGCCCTCGGTCGGAATCGGCCCCGGCGCGATGGCATTCATCCGAATCCCGCGATCGCCCCACTCGACGGCCAGGCTCCGCGTCAGCGCCTGCATGCCCGCCTTTGCCACCGCCGATGGCACCACATACGCCGAGCCCGTCGTGGTGTAGGTGGTGGTCACGTTCAGCACCACGCCTCCTCGCTTGGCCGCCAGCCATCGCCGCCCGCAGGCCATGGTCGTGTGCAGCGTGCCCATCAGGACAATGCCAATCACCGACTGAAACGCCCCCAGCGAAAGGTCTTCCGTGCGCGCCAGAAAATTTCCGGCCGCGTTGTTCATGAGCACATCGAGCGGACCTTCGGCCCAGATGATCCCGATCATCTCTTCGACTGCTGCGGCGTCGCGCACGTCGCAGGGACGAGAGTGGATCTTGCCGCCCGTGCGCTCGCGCAGCTCCTGCTCGGTCGCCGCCAGAACTTCCTGCCGCCGCCCGCAGATATAAACCTCCCCGCCCAGTTCCAGAAACCGTTGTGCCGTAGCCTTGCCCAAACCGGTGCCGCCGCCGGTAATAAGAATGCGCTTGCCGTGAAGCAGATCTTTCTGGAACATGGGTCCTCCTCTGAAATGAACTGTCGATTGTAAATGGACAGATTTGCTCGCGGAGGGACGGGCGTCTCGCCCGTCCGGCAGTTAGGCGGCCGGGCGGGGACGCCCGGCTCTCCACCACCAGATTCTCAACCGAGTGCCGCCACCGCCCAGCGCGCGAGTTCCGCGACCACCGGATCTGGATCTTCGCAGAGTTTCTTCAGCGTCGGCACAAATTTCTTGTCGCCGCTGTTTCCCATCGCAATTACCGCATTGCGCCGCAGGCCGGAAAGCTTGGCGCGCCGGACGGGAGATCCGCGAAACACGACGCGGAATTCTTCCTGCTGAATTTCGGCCAGCCAGTCGAGCGCCGGATTCACCAGGCCTTCCCGCGCCTCGAACTCCGTCGCGGAAGTCGCCGGCGCCTTGCGGTTCCACGGGCAAACATCCTGACAGATGTCGCATCCGAAGACGTGCCGTCCCATGCCCGACCGCAGATGGTCTGGAATCTCGCCCCGCTTCTCGATGGTCAGATAGGAAATGCACAGCCGGGCATCCAATTCGCCGGGCGCAACGATTGCTTGCGTGGGACAGGCGGCGATGCAGCGCGTGCAAGTCCCGCAACGATCCGGCGCGGGCAAGTCGGCGGTGAGACCATCTTTTTTGAGATCGAGCTTCGTAAGCTCAAGCGAGGTCAGAATCACGCCCAGAAACAGCCACGATCCAAGCTGCTGGTTGATGATGCACGTGTTTTTGCCGATCCATCCGATGCCAGCGTACTTGGCGTACACGCGCTCGATGAGCGGGCCGGTGTCAACATAGGAACGAAGGTGCAAGTTGCCCGTTGCCAGCGGCCAGTTGCCAGTGGAGTCGAGTAGTCCGCGCAATTCGTCTTCTACCCGCTTCAGGCGGCGCAGTACGGACTCGTGGTAATCCTCACGAGACCAGGCATAGCGCGAAATCCAGCCGTGGCTGGCATCTTCGGTACGCGCCTGAGTCGAGTAGGGATGCGCGGTGTTGTAGTTGATGGCGCACACGACCACGCTGCGCGCCCAGGGAGCGACTCGAGCTAGAGATGCGCGCTTGAGTTCGCCGGTCTCATCGCGCGCTTCCATGTACTTCATTTCGCCGTGCTTGCCCTCCGCGATCCAGGCGGGAAAGACGCGCAACTCGCTGAAGTCGCGGACCGGAGCAATGCCGCAGAGATCGAAACCGGCGTCGCGCGCGGACTGCCTGATGCGGGTTGGAAGGTCGGAGAACAAGAAGCTAGCGGCTCGCCGCCAGTTCGGCCGCTTCATGGAGCTCACATCCTCCAAAGAGGCTACCACTTTCGCGGTATAGGCTGCGGGGTTCTGAGCGTAATCGCCTGATTGCAACACTTTCATGGAGATTTGAATGGAGGTGAGGAATTTCCCTACTTGCTACTCGACGGTTCGAGGATTGTCGTTCCCTGTTCAAACCGTATCGACCATTCGCCTCCGTGACGAGTCCACACAGTGGTCACCCGGAGACGGCTTGGAAATGGCTGCCCCTTGTACGTCGCATCCAGTTCCATCTTGCAACTCAAGTACGCCGAATCGCGGGTCATCAGCTTGAACGCGCAGTCCGAGAGTTTGTAGTCGTGCAGTGCCACGTTGGACCATTCCGCCTCGATGTCCGCACGGTGATACACGCCTCCGTTACCTGCAACTTCGGCAAAATCGTCGGCGAGGTGAGTTAAGACAAATTTGAGGTCCTTCTGCCTCTCTGCCTCGTACATCTGGTGCAAAGTGTCCGTGATTCGTCTCTCGACGGCCTCTTCCTCTTTCGTGCGCTGTCCCGCCAACGCGCTGCATAACGAGATACAGAGCACCGCAACGGAGACTATCCTTGCCATCGTCATGGGAGACTCCTACCTACTATCCATCGGGTGAGGACTTTCCACCTCTCACAGGCGATGCAACTGGGGCCGATCTTCGGGGAGGCTGAGAATACTCAATACACACGAATGATTGCACAAGGTCAGTGACACGGGTCACATCTTCTAATGTGCGTTGACCGCCAAGAGCCACAAAGCCAGACGATCAACTGTTGTAATATCGCCATTACACTCACGACCGTCTCAAAGAGTGTAATTGCCTAGTTACGACAGTTAACAGGTCGCCACTCCGTTATCGCGTTGATAATACCCGTGGAAATGGTTTGATAACGGGTTCAAGAAGGATATCGCTGCGCCCTCAGTGTCAGATTCCACCGGGCTTCGTAGCGGAAATCATGTAGTTCTGCTTTTCGCAGCCATAGGGGAATTCGACATCGCTCCAATCCGACGTTCGCTTCGCAGGGTTGTCCCTAGTTCAGCGAGTTCACGGTAGTCGGGTCGAGCAGCACGAAAGAGCAGCCAGTGTATTGATAGCAGCCAAGAATCCCGCGCCGGACGAAACGCGTGGGAACGTCGTCCGGTGCGGGAACATTGAAGTCGATAGTCTTCAGTTGCTTCCCCTGAAGTTTCATCTTGTCCGACCCGCTGATGAACTTCACATCGTCAACCTTGAACGTCTTGCTCTTCCCGTCCGACCCGAGCAGCACAAAAAACTCCGCACTCTCCGTTCCCGGCAGGAACCGCGGCAGTTTGAACGTGCGCTCGTGAATGATCACCTCAGAAGCATCTCCTGCGCTCTTCGACTTCGCCGCCCCGCCGGTCAAGTGATCCAAATTCTCCTGCGCCGCGTCCATCTCGGTTTTGAACTGGCTCAGCGCTAGTTGTTGCGACATCGACATGCGGGTTATCGCCATGCGGCACATCTGAACCGCGAGCCCGTCCTTGTGCTCGCGTTTATACAGATGACACAGGTGACCTGCAACCACTCCGTCTTGCGTCAGCCTCCACGACGCCCGCAAATACTGTTCCGCCACTTCCAGGTTCGACATCCGCTCATCCACCCAGCCCAGCGTGTCCCAGTACGCCGCCACCTTGAAGATCTTCCTTAGGTCCTCCACCTTCAAATCCGGCAGCACGATCTTCTGCGATTCCTCTTCCGCCGCCCGCACCGCTTTCTTCGCGTAGTCCAAGGCAAGGGGCAGTTTCAAATCTGCATTGGCCATCTGGTAGGCGACATCGTTGAAATAGTTCCCGTCCGCATCCAAGTCCGCGAGTTTGCTGAATGCCGCGACTGCCTTCTCCCTTTCCCCTGCAAGCAAGTAGGCCGAACCCAGGGCGGCTTGCAGTTTGGGCCAATCCCCCCGGATTTTTACCGCCGCCTCGTACGCCGCCGTCGCTTCAGAATATCGCTTCACTTCGAGCAGACAACTGCCTAGATTCCCCGGCCCGTCCACGTCGTCCGGGTACGCCTTCGCGAAGTCCTTCCACACCGCGACTGCCTCCTCGAACTTCGAGGCCGCCATCAGACCAAAACCCAGAGCCTTGGGAATCGCGGATTGAGTAGGATCGGCGGCCATGGCCTTGTGAAACGCGTCCGTCCCTGCTTCTACTTCCTTCTGCGCGATCAGCAGTCCTCCTAGCATCACCCATGCCCGCGTAAATTTCGGATCCGCCGATACGGCGCGATACAAAGACGACAAGGCGCCCTGTACATCATGCCTCGTCATCTCCTCGTGCGCATCGGCCTCCAGTCGGTTCGCGTCAGGCGAAGTGCTCTCGGGTAGTGCCCGGAGGTCGCGCAGGAATTGCGGTGTTGCAGGATCCAAAATATTTGGCATGGCCGTCGCGGCGCTGGAATACGAGGTCTGCACATATTGGTTGACATCGTTCTGCAGGTTCTTGACGAAGCTTCTATAGTCGTCGAACTCTGCGATTGGCACTTCGTGCAGCTTGCTTAGAAACCGGCGCTTCGCGATGAGCACACCGTTATCCTGGGAATAAGAAGCATGGTATTCCGCAAAATCATATTTCAGATCCACAGTGGAAGGCGTTTGCGGTTTATAGCCCTTGGGGATCTCCACTTTGGAGTCTGACACTGTCTCCGCGGGCGGCCCAAGCCAGATAGGATACTTGGCATCGTCTCTGACTGGCGGCAAGTAGAACGGCAATCCAGGAACGGTAAAGTGATGATCGCTCTTCCAGTCGGGATAGTCCTTGCGGTTGTAGGAATAAGAAAAGTGAAAAGGCTCACTGATCGCTTCGGGCGTGCTCGCACTGACGTCGCCCACGGTGCCGGCAAAGTTCAGCCCATAGGAAATCTGCTGCATCAAATCTTTCCACTGGGGTTGTGGGGTTTGGCGGAACGCTGCGCGCATCACGACTTCGGCATCTCCTCGAACCGTGTCCTCAACTTTCGCTTCGAAAGTACCGTCGTCGCTGAGCTTGCCACCGATTTTGAAGGCTTGAGTGCTGGGGTAAGGCGGGTCGGCGGGCGTGGTCACCAACTGTATCTTCTCTCCCGACATCACCAATGCCTGCTTGTCGCGCAGACGGGTGAATAGATAGCCCAAGGGCGCAACCTCGAGCGTGGTGTCGAGCCAGACAACGTCTTTGTCTTTGCCGTGCGGCAAATAGCCAATGATGTGGTCGAATTGCGCGGGCGACGGAACCTCGGGATCGAGTTTGAAGCTGGAATTGATGAGCGCCGGATAGAGGGTAATGCCAGAAGCCTGTAGCAAAGAGGCCAGGAGCGTGTGCTTGTCCTTGCAATCGCCGTAGTTATTGGTGAGGACATCGTCGGCGGCGTGCGGCTGATATCGTCCGATGCCAAACGCGATTCCAATGTAGCGGTACTGGGTGCTGACGAAGCTGTAAAGGGCGCGCAGCTTGGCAGCGTCATCGGTCATGCCCGTCGTGAGCTCTGCCGCTTTGGCGCGGATGGCGGCGGTAGGTTCGATCCGGTCTTTTTGCAGATTCCAGTACCAGCGGCCCACTTCGTCCCAGCTTTGGAAGCTACTGATTTGCACATCCGGCGGGGGAAGGCGGCCGAGAGCTGTCTCCGTTCCCTTCTTCTGGTCGCTCTCAGGTTCCTTGGCGCTTTGCAGCTTGGAGTAAGTCCAGGCATAGGTGCGGGAACCGGCCTCTGTGGTAACGGTCTGGGTGGCTTGCGGTCCCTTCACCTTGACCGCGCGCTCGGCGGGCACCTTGATTTCCATGCGCTCAACGAGCACGATGCCATCGTGCTCGAAGTTATATTGGAACCAGAATTGCCCCGGAATCAGCGGCTTGGTAGTGCGCCAGCGCGCCTCGTATTCGAGAACGTCGCCTTTGCCCAGCCCCTTGACCGCAACATGTTTTTCCCGCAGGTCGCTGTAGAAGGGAGCGCTGCGGGTGATTTCCGAATCCAGGTCCTGCACGTTGTCGGGCGGCGTAATCAGGGTGCTGCCGTCGGCCTTGCGGACGCGAACATAATTGATCTCCACCGTCTGCGTCGCCGACTGGTAAGGAAAGCTCAGCAAGCCCCACTGTTTCACGCCCGCGTCGGTTTGCACGCGCACGCGAGTGGTTTGATCGCGGGTAAAATTGCCGTCGTTCTCGAAGGCAATCTTGGTCGACATCTCTTCAACGACAGCGGCCTCTTGGGAATAATCCTCCTTGGCAGGACCGTGGGACGGTGAAGTTTGCGCACGTCCGGCCAGTAACGCCGCCAGGACAACAGTAAGAGAAAGGGCGCACCAACGATTGATCATAACTTGCCTGTATTTATCGTTGGTGCGCGAGAAAAAGGCAAGTGAGAAAGATCGTTGGCTTCGAGGGCCCGGAATTGCAGCCTTGGTCAGAAAACCACCCATTCCTAGTAGCGCCAGCTCCCGAATTGTCTGCATCGGTGGATCTAAATAATTTGTTGACGAAATATCGCCATTGCACTCATTGACTGAGTCGTAAGCGTAATTGAGGCTCTCACAAGGGATTGCGATGTTCGCCAACCGGGTAGTTCCTCTGACGCTTCTATTCGAGTTTGATTTCCGCTGGCGGGCTGCGGGGAGACTGGTTCCCGAGCGGAAAGCACGACCTCAGCGGCTAAAGCCGCACGCAAAACAGTGCAGTTACCGCAGCGCTGAAGCGTGTGCGTGAGAACTGGGTCGTCCCTCCGGAGTCTGTGTCATAGCCTGGGTGCCGTCCCTAGCGGGACTCGATTGGTACCACTTCCGCCTACCCGGCACTGACGTGCCGGGCTTTCCTGTTCCGCCGCTTCGCGGCTGATGCATGGTACGGTCCACTTTTGCGATCGACCTCAAGCTATGACACAGATTCCTCCGGAACTTGAATCATTTCTTCCACTTTTCCCCGCGCTGAAGCGCGGGGCTAAGTTAGGCCGCCCCTCCGGGGCTGGATTCTCGGGCATTTCATTCCACCGGGTTGCCCGAAAAGGAGTTGTCACGCACACACTGAAGCGCTGCGCCACCCGAAATCCAAGGCAATATCGCTGCGGGTCACGGCAGTTTATGCCTTCGGTTCATTGGGAGATGGCGCTTAGCTTTTGCGGGCGCGCCCAGTCGCCGCCTTTTTGGCGGCAGGGGTGAAGTGCTCGATCCGGTTCCGGCCTTTTTCCTTGGCCTTATAAAGGCCGGCGTCGGCCTCATTCAACAACACTTCCACTTCGTTTTTTCCCTCGCAAGCGGAGACGGCGACTCCCATACTCATGGTGATGAGTCTCTCCTCGCCGGAACAAACCACGGGTGTACTGGCAACGATTTCGCGCAGCGCATTCGCGCGCAGCACAGTGCTGGGCAAATCGCAGTTGGGCAGAACCATAAGAAATTCTTCTCCGCCGTATCGGCCAACACCGTCGTAGACGCGGAGTTGCGCGCGCAGCCGCCGGCCGACTTCGCGCAGCGCCTCATCGCCAAAAAGATGGCCGAGGGTATCGTTCACGCTCTTGAAATGGTCGACGTCGCCTAGAATCACTCCCACCGACTGGTGCTCCCGGCGCGCTCGCTCCAATTCCCGCTCGAGCATGGCGACAATCTCTCCGCGATTCATCAATCCGGTGAGGCTATCGTGAGTGGCGGCGTGGCGCATGGATTCCCGGGCGGAAACCAGTTCCTCTTGCAGGTCGAGAATCCGCTTGCCGACCAGCAGGCGCGCCTTCAATTCCAGCTCATCAAAGGGCTTGACCAGATAGTCGTCCGCCCCGGCTTGCATGGCATCAAGCATGTTCTGGCGGCCCTCGTTGCTGGTCAGCAGGATGACGTAGACGTAAGGACCGGAGGAACCGGCTTGCCGAATGCGCTGGCAAAGCTCAATGCCATCCAGATCGGGCAGCACCCAATCGAGCAGAACCAGCTTGGGAGCATCCGGCTGCTCCAGGATTCCCCAAGCCTCGGAGCCGCTCTCCGCCAGGGTGACGCCAAAACCCCAGCTCCGCAAATGATCGCCGATCAATTTGCGATAGACAGCGGAATCATCGACCACCAAAGCCTGCATGAGTCTTGAACCTCCGACCTCCGCTGCGCCAAACTCCCCTGCGCCAAAAAACGAACGGCCGCTCATTCATACCCCCGTGGCAGATCGGTACCCTATGAAACCCGACCCACCCATCATAAGACCAAGAGGTTGCTTGAGGAGGGCCGCAATTGGCTGGCCCGTGTATCCGGAGATACGTTTTGAAGGATCGGCAAACGGAGCCAGATGCTTTAGTACCGTGACCACGCGATGAGTCATTCGGCGGAGGGACGGGCGTCCTCGCCCGTCCAGCCGGGCGGGGACGCCCGGCTCTCCACCAGCAAGCCCATTTTCAGGCGCTCAAAGCCTCCCCAGCGGCCCTGCCGAGGCAGGCTCACAGGCGTTTGCCCGCAGCGGTTGCGTAATCGCTTGGGCTTCGATCTCACCTGTCTCGCCCAAGGGTTGACCTGGGCTTCGCCAGCGGCCTAACATAGCCGCCGAAGGCACTGAGGCCCCCGGAATGATCGGCCAGACAGTCTCCCACTATCACATCGTGGGAAAGCTCGGTGGTGGTGGCATGGGCGTGGTGTATGAGGCGGAAGACACGCGCCTGGCGCGTCACGTGGCCCTCAAGTTCATTCCGGCGGAGATGGTGCACGACCGCAAGTCGCTCGACCGCTTCGTGCGCGAGGCCCGCGCCGCTTCTCAGCTAAACCATCCCGGCATCTGCACCATCCACGATATCGACGATAACGGCGGACATCCCTTCATTGTCATGGAGAAGCTGGAAGGGGTGAGCCTGAAGGAGCGGATACGTGGGAAGCCCATGGAAGTCGACGAGATGCTCGACATCGGCATCCAGGTGGCAGACGCTTTGGCGGCTTCGCACGCGAAGGGGATCATTCATCGCGACATCAAGCCGGCCAATATTTTTGTGGCGCAGAACGGGCAGACAAAAATTCTCGATTTCGGATTGGCCAAGTCGATACCGGAGCCGGGGTCGAGCGAGGCAGCGTTGGAAGACTCGTTAACGGCGGTGGGCGTGATTCCGGGAACGGCGGTTTACATGTCGCCAGAGCAGGCGCGCGGCGAAGAACTGGATCCGCGGAGCGATCTGTTCTCGCTCGGAGTCGTGCTTTACGAAATGTCCACCGGCAAGAAGCCTTTTGCCACCGGCAACGTGATCTCCACGCTGGACGCCGTGCTGAACCAGAAGCCGGTCTCTCCTCTTCAGCTCAATCCTGCGCTTCCCCAGGATCTGGAAGGCATCATTGGCCGGGCCATGGAGAAAGACCGGGGACACCGCTACCCGAACGCGCTGGCGATGAAGGGCGATCTGCAGTCGTTGAAGAAGGAAACGGAATCGGGTTTAACCAGGACCGGGGCGCGGCGGCCAGCCTTGCCGTATCGCATTGCCACGAGCACGTTCCAGGCCACGAGCAAATTTTCAACTTATCTTCTACTGGGAGTGAGCGCGCTGCTGCTCACGGTTTTGGTGGCGGTGGGAGCGTGGTGGTTTAAACAGCGTCAGATGACGGGCGGGAGCGCGCCGAAGAACACGATTGCGGTGCTGCCGTTGCAGAACATGAATGGCGACATCAGCGTGGAGTTTCTGCGCTTCGCGCTGGCCGATGAAATCGCCAACACACTCACCTACACCCGGACGCTGGATGTTCGTCCCTCCGCCATCACGCGAAAGTTTGTCGGCAACGACGTCGATCCGCAGCAGGCGGGCCGGGAAGTCCACGTCGCCAGCGTTATTACCGGACACTTCCTGAAGCAAGGCGACCGCCTTCTGATTACGCTCGAGGCGATCCAAGTGGAGGGGAACCGGCTTCTGTGGCAGACCAATCTGACCGCGCCCGCTCAGGACCTGATCGCATTGCAAGCCCAGATGGCTGCCCAGATGCGTCAAGGGTTGCTGCCGGCGCTCGGCGCCGCCGGCGGTTTTCTCGATACCGGAACGCGCCCGAAAAGCGCCGAGGCTTACGATCTTTACCTGCACAGCCTGGCGCTGCCTCACGATGCCGGTCCGAATAAAGATGCCATCGCGGTTCTGGAGCATGTGGTCGAAGTGGACCCGACCTACGCGCCGGCATGGGAACAGCTCGGAGTGCGTTGCTACTATGACGCGGACTATTCCGATGGTGGCGAGTCGATGTTCCAGCGCTCCAACAAAGCCTGCGAACGTGCCATAGAGCTCGATCCGAATCGAATCGTTGCCGCTAGACAACTGATCGCCAACCGGGTTGAGCGAGGCGAACTCGGCAAGGCATATCAGGCGGCGCAGGCCATGGTCAAGCGTCGCCCGGAGAGTGCTGAGGCCCATTTTGCGATGGGCTATGTCTATCGTTATGCCGGGATGCTGGGGCAATCGACGAGCGAGTGCAACACGGCGCTGGCGCTCGACCCCGGTAACTATGCTTTTCGTTCTTGCGCTTGGGCGTTCATGGAGTTGGGTAAGAGCGAACGGGCCGCGGATTTTGTCCGTCTGGATGCCGGTTCGGAGTGGGCCGCGTGGGTGATGCCATCCATCCTTCTGCGCGAGGGAAAGATTTCGGAAGCGCGCGAGGCCGTGAAGCACATGCCGGCCACGCCGCTCTATCACCGCGATCTGCTGGAGGCTTGCTTGCAGTTGCGGCCCGCCGCGGATCTGGACCGGATGGCGCAGGAAGCGGAAACCAATCTGCCCACCGAGCCCGACGCTGAGACGTGGTATTACCAGGGAGCGCTCTTCGCGTACTGTGGCAAGAAACAAGCGGCTCTGCATCTGCTCCAGAGCGCGGTCGAGCAGAACTATTGCGCGCATGAGAATCTGCTTTCCGATCCTCTCCTGGCAAAACTCCGCACAGATGCAGCTTTTGACAAAGTGTTGACCGCGGCGGGCCTTTGCCAGGAGGCGGTGCGAGCGGCTTCCAACACGCCGGGCCAGTGAAGGTTTGACTTTCCGCTTGCCAACCGGGCGGTCGGTTCGGTACTATCACGTACACTATTGGTGCAACCGTGACGAATGGACGGAGCCTCCGACGAATTAGTTTTAGAATTCCCGGGGTGCGAGTATGCCTGTCCGATTCGGTGCGGGGGAAAGAGTGAGCTGATAGACTAGAAATCGTAAGTGCTCTCGAATCCCACCCGCCAGAAACGCTGGCACGGTGGGTTTTGTTTTTCCAGAACCATCGCACCAGGAGCATCGCAAGGAGGTCGCATGACGGATCAGAAAACGACGCCGACGATAAGCAAGACGAAGACAACAACAATGACCGGCGCCAGTATTCTTTGGGAATGTCTGGAACGGGAAGGCGTGAAGCACGTCTTTGGCTATCCCGGCGGGGCCATTCTGCCGGCCTATGACGCGCTGAAGCACAGCAAGATCCATCACGTGCTGGTGCGCCACGAACAAGGCGCAACCCACATGGCCGACGGCTACGCGCGCGCCAGTGGACGGGTGGGGGTTGCGGTGGCAACCTCGGGTCCGGGAGCCACCAACATGGTTACGGGAATCGCTACCGCCATGCTCGATTCCTCGCCGATCGTCTGCATCACCGGCCAGGTGGGCAGCAAGCTGATCGGGTCGGACGCGTTTCAGGAAACGGACATCACCGGCGTGACTCTTCCGATCACCAAGCACAACTATTTGGTGACGCACGCGAACGAAGTGGCGCGCACGATCCGCGAAGCTTTCTACGTGGCGCGGTCCGGGCGTCCCGGTCCGGTGCTGGTTGATATCACCAAAGATGCGCAGCAGGGCACGTGCGAGTTCGACTGGGAAGCGGCCAAGCCACAATTGCCGGGTTATCGCCCCGATCTTTCGCCCGCTCCCGAGGAGTATGCGCGGGCACTGGAGTTGATCCACAATTCGAAGCGGCCCGTGATCCTGGCCGGGCACGGCATCATCGTTTCTGGAGCCATGCGCGAGGTGCGCGATTTTGCCGAGCGCGCCGGCATTCCGGTCGCACTCACGCTCCTCGGCCTGGGTGCGTTCCCGGCATCGCATCCGCTCAATCTCGGCATGATGGGCATGCATGGGGAAGCTTGGGTGAACCATACAATTCAAGAAGCGGATCTGCTGCTGGCCTTTGGCATGCGCTTCGACGACCGTGTCACCGGCACGCTGAAAACCTACGCGCCCAACGCAAAAAAGATTCACATCGAGATCGATCCCGCCGAGATCAACAAGAACGTCAAGGTCGATGTTCCCCTGGTCGGCGATTTGCGGGAAGTTTTGCTGGAATTGTTGCCGCACGTCGAATCCATCGACCGCAGCGAGTGGCTGGATTCCATCGACAAGCTGAAGGGCGATTCCGCCGTGCGCGACATCCAGAATCTGCCCGACAGCGGCCATCTCTATGCCGCGCATGTCATCAACGATTTATGGCACCAGACGCGCGACACCAACACGATCGTAGTAACCGACGTCGGCCAGCACCAGATGTGGGAGGCGCAGTACTACAAGCATGAGCATCCGCGCTCGCTGATCACTTCCGGCGGACTAGGCACGATGGGATTCGCGCTGCCCGCCGCCATCGGCGCCAAAGTCGCTTGCCCCGAGGCCGAGGTCTGGGTGGTGGTGGGCGATGGCGGATTCCAGATGACCATGTGCGAACTGGCGACGCTGGTGCAGGAAAATCTGAAGATCAATATCGCCATCATCAACAACGGCTATCTCGGCATGGTGCGGCAGTGGCAGGAATTTTTCTACGACCGCAACTACGCGGCCACGCCCTTGCTCAATCCTGATTTCGTAAAGTTGGCCGGGGCTTACGGCATCCGGAGCACGGCCGTTTCGGAGCGTTCCGGCGTCGTGCCCGCCGTCCAATCGGCGCGCCAGCACGAGGGGCCGATGCTGATCAATTTCAAGGTTGAACAGGAAGATACCGTCTATCCGATGGTCGCGGCCGGAGCTGCGCTGCACGACATGATTCGGCGGCCCAGCCCGATTGTCGAGACTGCCGACGACAAGTGAGTGCGCTGCGAGCTGCGGGCTACGAGCCACGAGCCATGTGTTTTGCTCGAAGCTCGCCGCCCGAAGCTCGCAGCAGCAACGAGGAATTTGGCCCTCTAACCATAATAAGAAACGAATAAAACTATGCTGAATACATTCATGGTGTATGTCGAAAATAAGCCGGGTGTGCTCACCCGCGTGGCTTCGCTGTTTCGCCGCCGCGCCTTCAATATCGATTCGCTGACGGTGGGGCGGACTGAAAAACCGGAGGTGTCGCGCATGACCATTACCGTGGACGCCGACCGCGACCAGGCCCGCCGCATCGAAGCGAATCTGTACAAACTGGTGAACGTGCTGCTGGTCGAGAACATCACCAATCAACCGGCCATCGTGCGGGACCTGGCCATGATCCGGGTGGCGGCCAAGCACGATGCGCGCTCGCACGTGCTGGAACTCGCCAGCGTGTTTCGCGCGCGGGTGGTCGATGTCTCTCCCGAATCATTGACCATCGAGATCACCGGCGCGGAAGACAAGATCGACGGACTGCTCGAAGTGCTGCGTCCTTATGGCGTGTTGGAGATGGTGCGCACCGGCATCGTCGCCATGCGACGTGGCAGCAAGGCTAACGGCGCCGCCTCCACTACCGAAAGCACGGCACCCGGCTCGGCAAATCCGGGCGCCGCCAATGACGATGTCTCCTACTCCGTGTAAGACCGCTGATTAGCCGAAGACTGGAAGAATACTGGAAGTATCCGCTCTCCGCCTCGGTAATGCCACGTTCACCCGATCAAGCTTGAGAGCTTTTCTTTGTCCGGTGAATTGTTGAGGGCAATGAAAAACGCCCTGAGCGGTTAAGCTCAGGACGCCTTCGGCAGCCCTCCCCCAGAACTGCCAAACCACACGCTCATCCTACTGTCCGTTTGGCCCGACTGTAAATGTCACTTTCGTAATGTGAAGCTTGCCAAGGAGTACCGCGGGTTGTGCACGGAGGTAACGTTACTTCGCGGAGTTAGTAAATGCTATCTGTCTGAAAGCAACAGGGAGAACCCATCAAAAGAGTATTCCCGGTGGCCCTCGGTTACTCGGCTTTTGGCCTTGCCGTGTTGCACTTGCTGGACAGCAGCGGCGAGGCGCTTCAGATAGAAAGGCGCGGCCACCGGCACGTTGTGTGCGGGCAGAAGCAACTTAATTTGAGGTTCAAGCGCAGTCAGTTGGGCGACGGATCGCGCGTAGGCGGCGAAGTCGGTCTCCGGAGCGAAAAGGTAAATCGGGCCGAGATAAAAGCTGTCGCCAGTAAAGAGTAATCCGTTCTTGCGATCGAGAAGGACCAGAGAGTCCGGCGTGTGTCCGGGTGTAAAGATCACTTCCAGTTCGCGTCCGCCAAGGTTGATCCGCTCACCGTCCTGCAAAGTGTGCGTGCTCTTCCAGGGACGGATCGAATAAGATTTGGAGCTCGTGCCTGGCGGCAGCGCTCCGCACAGACGTTCGGGGGCGAGCGCATCGCGCGAGTAAACGTTGCTTTCGCCGCGCATGTTCTGACGCGTGTAGGACAGATCGCGATTCCAGATCTCCTGAAACTCGGCATTGCCACCAACGTGATCGAAGTGTGTGTGTGCGAGTTGATCACGATCGCCGGCAAGGGCGTAAGTCTGGCGACAGTCGCGCCGATCCTTCCCACTCCCAGACCTGTGTCGAACAGGAGGGCGCGCTTTTCACCAAGAATCAGATAGGAGATGACTTCTTCAAACTGCTTCGGTTCGTAGATGGCGAACACGCCCGGCCGGATGCGGTAGATTTCAAACCACGATTCGTCGCGCAGAACGCGTTCTAACTTGCCGTACTCCGGCCTTGGCAACTGCCGGCACCACTCTGGCCGAAGCGGTTCCGCGGGCGGCTGCGCAAAACTGGCGACCGGGAGAATGGCCGCAAGGCAGGTCGTCAGAAGCGACCGGATCACTTCTTCTCCCAGGTTGTTCCGCCGTCCGAGCTGCTCCAGATTTCGTTGTTACTGGTGGAAACTACAATCTCCGCCGGGCCGCGGACCTCGCCACGCACATCGCCGCGCAGATCAATATGAGTTACGTCGGAGCTAAGTGCCTGGGCTTTGATGGAAGGCTGCACCTGCACCCAAGTTACGCCACGGTTGGCGGAATGGAAAAGTGTGCCCGCCTGCCCGCCCGTCCATACATCGTCGTCGTGACTTGCGTAGCACAGCAATGGATGATCCGCGCGCAAAGCGTTTTGCCAGCTCTGGCCGCTGTCCAGTGAGCGTTGCAGGACACCCGCGGCAATCGCCCAAGTGACATTGTGCGTCAAAGTCTGGCTTGCAGTGGGCGCCAGTTTCACAGCAGACATCATATTCCTGGCCTGTGACCTGGCTGGTGCGGGGACAACGGCCGCCTCGGTTTTCTCCAGCCCATTCACGTCCATCTCTTGCAGCGCCGGTTTTGCTTTTTCAATCGCCGGTGCGTCGTTGCGCGCCACCAGGCTGCCGTCGGCGGAAGGGGCTGCCTCTACTGCGGCGGCTGCCCCAGAAACCTCGACGGCTTCAGTCGACCTTCCAACGATTGGTGCATCGAGCGCCCGCGCTCTGGCCGACGGCGCGGCCGACAGCTTGTCTGCCAGGCCCGAATCCTTCTTGTTGTCAGCAAGCAGCATTCCGGACTCCGTTGGATGCGACGGTGTTACAACCTGTCCCGCCTTGAGCTTCTTGGACAACCGCAATTCCGACGTTGGAGGTGCTTCGTCAGTCTTAGCCGAGACTGAGGATTGGTTTGTTGACGACGACGCGATTGGCGACGATGGGACTGGTAACGATGCAATCTGCGGGGCGGCAACTGGTGGCGCAGTGGCCGTAAGCTGAGGGTTTGCGGAAGGCAGCATCGCCTGGTTCAGCTTTCCCGGACGCACCAGAAGCACCGCGGCAACCACCGCAATTCCCGCTGCCAGAGCGGCCCAGCGCAGACTTGGCCAGGCAAAGCTTAGCTTGTGTGGCGCGGGCGCCCCCGCCCGCGAGACCGTTGCTCGAACCACTTCAGTCTCCGCCGCAAGCGGAGCGGCCACAATGTCGGCAGCCGGAAGCGCCAGAGCGATCACCTCGCGGCAGTCTTCGCAGAGCGCCAGGTGCTCGAGCACGCCGTCGCGCTCGGTCGCCGAAAGCGCCTGCTCGGCAAAAGCCGTCAGCACATCCGCATCCGGATGCGCTCGCTCGGGCCCGGTGCGCTTAGGCAAAGCGGCCCGCAGTCGGTCAACCACGATTTTTGGTACTTCGGTCATGTTTCCGTATGTCGCTTCCGTCAGTCAGTGCTTCCGTCGCCTGCGTCTTGTGCCGGAACCTTTCCCTCAGGGAACGTTCTTGCCCCGGAATCTTGCGTCAAACGAGAGCGCAAATTCAACTGCAGGTCGCGCACATCGGTTTCCAGCGCTTCCGTGGCCTGGGCATGGCTCATTCCCTGCATTCGCAGCCCTGCCAGAATGCGCTTCCGGAGCCCGGTTGAGAGCCGATCCAGCCGCCGGCTCACGCTCGATTCGTGCAGCCCCAGGGTGCGCGCAATCTCGGCCAGCGTCCGCCCATCCAGATAATAAGACGCAAGGGTAAACCGGTCCTCCGACGAAAGTTCCGCCAGCGCCTCATCGGTTGCCGCTTCCAGCTTTCGTTCTGAAAGGCGATCTGAAGCGCACGCCGGCTCAGGAACCGCCGCCGCAAACTGCATACCTTCTTCCGCCTGCTCTTCCAGACTGACCGTGCGTTTCTGCTTGCGATAACGATTGACGAACTCCTGCGCCAGCACCGTGCGTAACCAGCCTTCGAGCGAACCGCGGCCGGTGTAGGACGCGAGCTTCGAACTGCGCGGGCGATTTACGTCGCGCACGTTCACGCCATATAAATCGGCAAACAACGAATCGGCCAACTCCGCGGCATGCGCGCCGTCGCGCGTAATGTGGAGCGCCATGCTGTGCAGCTTCTGCCGGTAGCGGCTGATGAAGTCCTGCCACGCTCGCTCGTTTCCCGCGGCACATGCGCGCGCCAGCGCCAGTTCTTCCAGACGCAACCCGGCGCAAAACTCAGCTTTCTGTTCTGCCGGAGCGCGGGCCGAATTGGGGGCCGAATTGTAAGAAAAATACTTGCGCAGAATTTCATCGAGGATGGCCGTGAACTGCTCAGCGCTCACGCCATAAGCCGCAGCCCCGCTGCGCTGGTAAAGAGCCGCAGCGACGTCCGCTGGGTGGCCGGATTGGGCGGAAGTTGGCATGTCACTCTGGCATGTCCCAGATGATGCTAACAATTTTTTAGATGCAAGGACGAACAAATCGTGCGTTCTTCGATCAGCGAGCAGAGAAAGACACTCCTGGAAGACTCGCGATGGAGTCCCCCGGCACGCTCTAGCTTTGGTGTGCCGGGGTGTGCCGGTCATGCCGGGGCAGCGGCGCAAGCAGAGGATCACGCGCTCGCGGGAGCCTTGCTGTCTTCACTGGTGTCTTTACTGCTGGGAGGCCCAATTATGCGGCTGGTCATCGTGGTTGCTGGAATTGCTCTCTTGGTAGTGGCGGCGGTTGTGGTTCCGTGCCTGCTGCAAGCGGGTGAAGTGCCGCCATCCTCCGGTTATTCGCTGCTCAGCCCGATTCGCAGCGGCAACCTGACAGTTTTTCCCGTCGTCGCCAGTAAGTCATACGACACGGCGGAGTTTCTCACCCTCGATGAGGGCCTGCGTAGCGGCGACGTGGTCGTGACTGAGGCTGGCCAGGCGCGTGGCCTTATCCGCCGCCGTCCGGGCGACCCGGCGATCATGCATCCCATACGCGACGCGGAGGTGAACCGGCTGGTTTTGGTTAATAACTCGAAGCGGCCGCTGTTAGTTCTTGCCGGCGAGATAGTTACTGGCGGCAAGCAGGATCGCGTCATCGGCAAAGACCGCATCGTGCCCCCGGAGAGCGATCCGGTCGACCTGAGTGTCTTCTGCGTCGAGCCCGGACGCTGGGTGGCGGCAAACGGTAAGTACGAATTCAGTGGGGGCGGTGTCGCTGGCGGTGTCTTCGCTTCGCCCGGCGTGCGCGGAAGTGCGATGGCCGCCAAGAATCAGCAGCAGGTCTGGGACAACGTAGGAAAATCGAAGCAGGCATTGGCGATGGCTGTCCCAGCTCCGGCGGCTGCGGAAGTGAATTCGACCACCTCTTATGCGCGCGTGATGGACAACAAAGAAGTACAGCAGAAGGTCGATTCCGTCGCTGAACCGGTGCAGCGCAACTACGAAAGCGTTATCCGCCAACTGCGCGATAAGAATGCGGTGGGCGTCGTGGTTGGCGTGAACGGAGAAGTCGTCTGGGCCGATATTTTCGCGAGCACGCAGCTGCTGCAAAAGTATTGGCCGAAGCTCGTGCGCTCTTATGCCACCGAGGCGGTGGTGACGCGTGCCAAAGGCGGAGAGGCCAGCAGTAAAGACGCGCAGAAGTTTCTCGACAATCTGCAGGGCCGCCACGAAACTTCCGAAACCGAGCCCGGCATCTATCGCCAGAGCGAAATCACCGGCGACGGCTTCAAGGTATTTGAGCTAACGTCGCTGCTGCCGAAGACGGGTTTTCCAGTGCATGTGGCCAAAATGGCCGACTGAGCACGTTTCGGCTGAAGATGGCAAGACTAAAGTTGGTGAACGAAGTCGATAAATAAGGACGCCGGCTGGGTGCCAGATCAAAACCGCGCTGCGTAAGCGCACGAGTCCATCAACGGACACTTGTCGCACAGCGGCCGGGAGCGTTTGCAAAGCTCCTGGCCGTGTCTGCGTAACAACTGGTGCGACACGACGAGCGCCTTGCAGTCCTGGGGAAGTTGGCCGGAAATTGCGTTCTTAACTCCGCGGTAACTGGCTGAGTAACTCTTCTGCTCTTCGGCGAAGCCCAGGCGTAACAGCACTCTTAATCCATTCGACTCCAGTCCAAGCACGGGATACTTTCCCGCAAACATCAGTATCTTTTCCGCACCCGGCTCTCCTATTGTAGGGAATCGTCGCAGCGTTTTCTTCGCTTTCGCCAGAGACTCATCCAGCATGGCGTTTAGCTTACCCTTCAGCAGAATCTCGACAATTTCCGCGCTCTGCCGCAACCTTTGTGCCCGCAGTTCCGGAACCATCCCACCCATGCGCGTGACCGCGAGTAGTTTCTCGGGTTTCGCCTTGAGAATGTCTTCCGGTGTAAGGCCCACCGTTTTACGAAGTGTTGAAAATGCCGCTTCCCGCTTCTCGTCATCCGCGAGATAGGCGACATTTTCCCAAAGCACCTGTTCAAAAGGATTCGTAACTGGTGGCGGCGCAGGCGCACCGTAGAACTTGTTCAGGCGGGCAACGACTTGAGTCAGTGTAAGTGCTGTCATCGCGTCAATCCGTCAAGGTCGAACGCGTCAATCCCTTGCGCACGACGTCACTCGCATCGTGCGCCAGATTGAGGGCGGGCAATTCGTCACGCGTGAACCAGCGAACCTCCGCCGCATCGCTCCCCGCTTTGAGATCGCCGCCAACCGCGCGACAGAAAAAATCAATCAACACATAGTGATACCGCACCCGGCCCTCGTCGTCTCGGATCACACGCTCATACACGCCCAGCATCTCACCGGTCTCGACCACCAATCCCGTTTCTTCGCGGGCTTCACGGACCACTGCTTCGCGCAGAGTTTCGCCGCATTCGAGGACGCCGCCCGGCAACGACCACTCGCCCAGCAGCGGCGGCTGTCCGCGGCGGATCAGCAGCACGCGACGATCCTCGCGATGACGATCGACGATCACAGCGCCCACGCCTACCAGCGGCGACTCCGGGTATTCACGTTTCATGCGACAGGTTCTCCGGGTCGCGGCCGCCGATTCATGCATGACTCCTCAGAAACCGGAACAGTATACGGCCTTGGGTTGGCATTCTGCCGGGTGACCCTTGCTATAGCGAATACGGAATTGCCGTGGCCGTAGGCGGCTGCCGAGCTGCGCTCGGCTTGGACGGGGCAAAGCCCCGTCCCCACACCAGCTAGAAGGCGCTGCCGCCACCGCCGCCGAAGCCGCCTCCGGAGAAGCCTCCACCGGAGAATCCGCCTCCTCCGCTGAAGCCGGAGCCGCCGGAACTGGATCTGGGGGCGGACGTGAACACCTGGTGCATGTCTGACGCCATGCTGTGCATGGAGCTGGAAAAGAAAAGCGGACTGAATCCGACGTAGCCGTTGGGCGAAACGTACCAGCTCGGCGGGTCTTTGACAATGCCGTCGAACGCTTGTGCCCAGTGGTGTTCGACGCCCAGCGCCATGGCGTAGGGGAGAAATTTTTCGAAGGTGTCAGGAGGCATGAGCTCGATGCGGTCGGCGTCCACGCGATTCATGAACTCCTGGAATCCGAGGACGGCGATTGTGGTGCGCGCGCCGGCCACGGTCTTCGCCGTCATCTGGCGGGCAAAGAGCCACCAGACGAGCGCGGAAACGAGAACGCTCCCGATCACCAGCGGAATGGAATAGAACAGATTCATCCAACCCAGGACTTGCACGGCAACCACGAGAATCGCGATGACGACGCCGGCGACGATGCTGTAGCCATTGGCCGATTCCGGGTCGAGGGTGTAGATGCCTTTGCTCTTCAGCGCGGACATGATGTCCTGACGCACCACGGGAATCGCGGTGTAGAAGCGATTCTTCAGGCTGGACAAGCGGGTTTCCGCGCCGCCCAGGAAAATGTTTTCCAGCATCACGCGTTCGTGTGGGGCAAGGTCGGGGCCCCACTGCTCGCGTGGTTTTAAGAGGTGGAATAAATAATCTTTGTGGTGAAAGACCAGGAAAGTGTCGACTTTTTCTTCGATCTTGATGTAGCCGCGCACGGCCAGATCGACGATGGTGCAGGTGATGTCGCGGGGGTGGATGGTGTCGTCGATCAAGGTTCCAGCTTCCGCGGGAGACATGCCTTTGGGCGGTTCGTATTGCGGAGCCACGGAGACGCCGGGATCGGGGTCGCGTCCCACGGAATACCAGAGGCCAAACATCACGGCCAGAGTTAGTAAGGGCAGGAAGAGGATGGGATTGCTGCTTAGAAACCAGCCCAACTTCGTGAGCGCGGACGGAGCTTTAAGCACTCCCTGCGGAATATAGATGTCGATGGTGACCCCGCCGCGCATGGGAAGCGGTCGGGTGGTTTCGAAAACAACGTCGGCGCCTTTGACTTCGGCGGTCACCGCGCTTTCCTTGGAACCGTAGGCGCCGGTGAAGGCCTGGGCGCGCAGTCCTCCGGCGGCAGGTTCGGGCAAGGTCACGAAGGCCGAGGCATGGTCGATGGGAACCGGCCAATCGTTGCCGGTCACGTTCCAGTAGAACTCGGCGTAATTATCGTTGTTACTATCGAAGAAGCGGACGCCGTTGCGCACGGAGTAATCGATGTTGACGACGCGCGTTGTATCGACCGCGTCGGGAATATAGATTTTGAGATCGCGATAGGCTCCGGACCTGCTCGAATCGTACTTCAGCTTGTTTCCGTTTTCGCCGGTGACGCTCATGACATCGAGAAAGAGCGTGTAGTTGGTTCCCTGCGGCCCGGGATACTCGACCGGGATGGTGCGGTGAATGCCGTGCCACTCGCCGACGAAAACGAGAGTGATCTTTTCGCTGACCAGGGCCGTGCCATCGGCGGCGATGGAGATGGTGTCGTTGAAATCGGCGACGCGCCAGTTGCGGGCCTGGGCAGAGGCGGTGGCAGCCAGCGCGAGAAGTAAGGATAGAACTAGCAATCGGCGATTCGTATATGCTCCGCGGAATACTATTTAGAACTTCAACTTCATGGCGAATCCAGACTTGCTGATGCGACTGGCACTGCCGAGCTGCGCTCGGCTTGGACGGGCGAGGGCGCCCGTCCCCACACGAGCACGAGCTCTAGAACTTCACCGCTACTGGTTCGCGATCGGCGGCAGCTGTTTCGAAGAATTGCTTCTGCTGGAAGTTGAACATCCCGGCCAGAATGTTGGTCGGGAAAGATTGAATCTTGGTGTTCAGGTCGCGCACGACGGCGTTGTAGTAGCGGCGGGCGTTTTGAATGGCGTCCTCGATCTCGCTGAGAGAATTCTGGAGTTGCGTGAATTCCTGCGAGGCCTGGAGCTGAGGATAATTTTCGGCCACCGCAAACAGGCTTTTGAGCGCGCCGGTCAGTTGATTCTCGGCGGCAGCCTTGTCGACTGGGCCGGTGGCCTGCATGGCCATGGAGCGAAATTTGGCGATGTCCTCGAACGTAGTTTTTTCGTGGGCGGCGTAGCCCTTCACGGTTTCGACCAGATTTGGAATCAGGTCGTGGCGGCGTTTGAGCTGAACATCGATGTCGGACCAGGCCGATTCCGAGCGCACGCGCAGCTGCACCAGGCTGTTGTACATCCCGATCAGGAAGACGCCCAACAGAACGATGACTGCCAGAACAATCCAGGCCATGCGATCCCTCTTTTCCCGTAGAAACGGGGCTTGCCGCGTCTCTTGCAACGTCCACAGAGACGGGGCAAGCCCCGTCTCTACGTGCGGATTTAAGGGGACGTTAACAGCAAAGTTTCAAAGTTTCAAGGTTTCAAAGTTTCAGAGTATGGTTCCAGTCATTGAAACTTTGAAACTCTGAAACTTTGCTACTGCCTTGGAGCGTAGTATCCGCGGCGGGCGCGGACTTGCAGATCTTTTTTCAGGGCAGTGATCTGGATGGAGCGGTAGCGCCCGTCGGCGTCGAAGTCGGTGGGCTTGTAGGAGACGGCATACTGGCTGCGCAGTTCCTCTTCAATGGCGGCGAACGAGTGGGTGATGTCTTTCATCTTGTAGGGGAAGAAGGCGCGGCCTCCGGTGGCGGAAGCCAGGTCTTCGAGAACTTTGTCGCCGCGCAGGATCAGGCCGCTGTCGTCGGTGGAGATGGCATAGATGAGAACTTCGGCGCGTTGCGCCATTTCAATGGCCTGGGCGCGCGTGTATTCGCTCTGATTGTCTTCGCCGTCGCTGAGGATAACGATGGCTTTGCGAATGGGATGGTCGGAATGTTCACGCAGCAGCTTTTCCTTGCACGCTTTGTAAATTGCGTCGTAGAGCGCGGTGCCGCCGCCGTTGCTGAGGCGCTGCACTCCGGCGGCGAGCAGCGGCACTTTGTCGGTGAAATCCTGGGTGAGGCGGCTCTCTTTGTTGAAGCCTACGACAAAGGCGCGGTCATAGCCGGGACGGATGATGTGCTGTAGAAATCCGGTGGCGGCTTCTTTTTCAAATGCAAAGCGACCCTGCACCGAGCCGCTCACGTCCATGAGCAGGCCCAACTCGATGGGCAAGTCGGTCTCGCGGCGGAAGTCAATGATGGACTGCACGGGCTTGTGGTCGTCGAAAATGGAGAAATCGGTCTGGTTCAAATTGCGGACGAATTTGCCGCGGCGATCGGTAGCGATGAAGAGCACGTTGACTTCATCGACGCGTTTCTTGATGGTGAGGATAGGTTCGTCTGCTTCGTTGTTGGTGGCGGCGGCAGACGAAAGACCAGCGGCGCTACTGGGGTCCACCGCAGCCGTAGAAGCGGCCATGACGTAGGGACTGGTTTGGGCGTATGCGGAGAGGGACAGACCTAGAACGACGATCGCGAATACGATGAGTGCGACTCCGCCCGGTGCCAACCCGAATTGGTTGCGCTTCGTCATTACCTTATTATTCTTTGCGCCTGGTTCGTAAATCTTATTCGGACGCCCTGTAAATATCGGAACTTTCAAATACTTCGATGCACGCCGGGGGCCGAAAACCGCAAAAACGCGGATTCAGATGACTGTAGGCCGTATTGGGTGCATGTCCAAGTTACAAAAGGAGTACGCAGACGGTGCGTCCTTCAACCATAAGCCGGTCAACAGGTTGGCAATCTCGTTTTGGGGAGTGCCCCGGGGTGGGGTTGAAAGCGCCGAGTCGAGCCGGTCGCGCGAAATTCTCGGAGGACCTTCAGGTGAGAAAATCCTAAGGATATTTTTTCATGATTGGGTGCGCTCCGTGCAAAAACTTCTGAAGGCTGCGTCTTGGCTTCGGGGTCAGTCCGTCATTCCATCGTGGCGGCTTGCGCTTTTGCCATGGGTTCTTCGCGACGCGTGGGAAGGTGGGGCAGGGCTGACATCAGGCGGCGGGTGTAGGCGTGGACGGGCGCGGTGAAGATCTGTTCGGTCAAGCCGCACTCGACAATCTGGCCTTCGTGCAGAATGGCGATGCGCTGGCAGATTCCGGCGACCGAAGGCAGATCGTGCGAGATGTAGAGGATCGACATGCCGGTCTCGCGATTCAGGCGCGCGAACAGTTCCAGGATTTCAGACTGCGTGATCACATCGAGCGCGCTGGTCGCTTCATCGGCGATCAAGAGTGCGGGGCGGTGCATGACGGCCATGGCGATTAGCACGCGTTGCGCCTGGCCGACGCTGAGCTGGGAAGCGCGCTTGCGCAGGAAGTCCGGGTCGTCCTGGTTGCCGGGCAGGCTGACGCTTTTCAATGCGGACTGGATGGCGCGGTCGCAGTCTTCGTTGGTGGCGGCGCTGTCGCTATGCGCGCGCCAGGCTTCCCTTAGCTGGGTGCGAATTTGGAGCGCGGGATTGAGCGAGGCAAGAGGGCTCTGAAGCACGAGGCTCAGGGAACGTCCGCGGAGGTTGCGCAATTCCCGTTCGTGCATGGCGAGCAGATTGGCGCCCTGAAAAAGGATGTTGCCTTCGACGATGGCGCGCTGGCGGCCGAGTAATCCGAGGATGGCCAGCGCCAGCGTGCTCTTGCCCGAGCCACTCTGGCCGACCAGGCCCAGGACTTCGCCGCGCGCGATTTCGAGCGAGATTCCGCGGAGCACCGGAGCTTTGCCGGGATAGCGAACGGTCACCTGCGCGGAGAGCAGGCTGGGCGAAGTATTCGGCGCCGGTGTCATATAACTCGTCTCATAGATGATTCTCAGGGCGTAACATCCGGTCCGCCGGGCTAAACTGGGTCGTCCCTCCGGGACTCATTCATTTCTTGCACCTTTCCCAGCGCTGAAGCGCTGGGCTAAGTTGGTTCGCCCCTCCGGGGCTGGGTTATCGGCTCGCCCGCGTACTTGCGTTCAGGGTCATGCGCTCGGCGTTCCAGAACGTCTGCGGACTGAGGATTCCGGGATTCGCGCCTTCGACCGCGCTGGAGACGGCGGACAGCGCATTCTGATTGACCAGGTAAATAAAAGGTGCCTGCTCGGCGACGATTTCCTGCACGCGATCGAAACTCTCTTTGCGCTTCTTCGGATCCGCGGTGGACGCTTGCGCGCGCATCAGCCGGTCAATCTCGGCTTCCCACGCGGTTTCCGGCGATTTCTGCTGCGGATTCCAGGCGTGATTCTCAGCCGAGCTCAGCCAGATGTTCATCTGACCGTTGGGATCGAGGTCGACATTACGGAAGCCGAGCATCGCGGCTTCGTAATTAAATTTCTGCGAAATGCGCTCGATGAGCGAGGGAAAGTCGAGCGTCACAACGTTGACCTTGATGCCGAGCTTCCCGAGATCTTCCTGCACCATGACGGCCATGCGTTCTCTCGGTTTGCTGCCCGCATTGGTGACGATAGAAAACTCGACGGCGTTGCCCCCCTTATCGAATAACGCTCCGTTTTGCAGGTGGAAACCGTCCGCTTGCAGGCGTTGCAGTGCGGCGTCGGGACGATACGGTTCAGCTTTGAGCTTGCTGTTGAACCAGACCTTGTTGGCGGGCGAAACCGGGCCGACGGCGGGCTGGGCGTGACCGTTAAAGACCACGCGGCTCAGATCGTCGCGGTTGATGGCTTGAGAAATCGCGCGCCGGAAATTGGTGGAGCGGAACCAGGCGCGCTTGTACTCGGGGATGGGAGCGCTGGGCACCTGGTTGAACCACATGAAATCGGAATCGAGCGAAGCCCCGGCATCGTGCGCGAGCCCCGGCGAACTGGCGGCCAGGCGGTCGAAGTAGTCGCTGTCGATGACGTTGATCAGGTCAAGCTCGCCGCGCTTGAAGCGCAGCATTTCGACGTCGCGATTCGATTGAATGTCGAGCCGGATGGAATCGAGATAGGGCAAGCGGCGCCCCTGGGAATCTTTTTTCCAGTAATTGGGATTGCGGCGCAGGAGCACGCTCGATCCCGCTTTGTATTCGGCGACCATGAATGGCCCGAGCACGGCCGCTTCCTTCTCCGGATTTGGGGAATGCGCGGACATGATGGCGACCTGATCGAAAAGGCGATCGAGTCCGGCAATGGGTGCGGGAAACGTGATGGAGATCTGGTCGGGCGAAATGATTTTGGTGGTGACGGCGCCGCTGCCGGAGCGGAATGCGTCTCCGGTCGAGGAGTGCAGCGCGGGATCCATGAGCCGCTGCATGGTGAAGGCAACGTCGTCGGAGGAAAACGGGCTGCCGTCGGAAAACGTAATGCCGCGGCGGAGCTTGAAAGTGATCTGCTTGCCGTCGTTCGATACCTTCCACGATTCCGCCAGTTCGGGTTCGAGTTCTTGCGTGTGACGGTTGACGCGCACCAGCACTCCGCCCGTCAGATAGCGGATCGAGAGGGAAGCATCGTCATCGACCAGGAGCGGATCGAAAGTCTTTGGCTCGGAACGCAGACAAAATCGCAGCTCGCCGCCGCTTTGGGAGAACGCCGAGCCGGATGTCAGAGTAAGAAAGAGAAGAGCGAAACAGAGAAGGAGTCGTAAGAATGCGCGGCGACCGGTCATATTCATGCGATCACTCATACGGTCACCTCCTCGTTCGACAAGAGCAGCTGGAACGACGTCATGACAACGATCAGCAGCAGTAGAGGCACCAGCCGCCACGGTTCTTCGCGGAACGAAATCAAACCTTCCAGTTCGCGCAGAAGACTTCCCCAGGAAGGCAGCGGTTCGGCAACGCCCAAGCCGAGGATGCCGAGATTCGCCTCGGCGAGGATGAAGACCGGAATCGAAATCCAGAATTGCGCGTAGAGAACCGGCTTCAGGTTGGGCAGAACATGAACCAGAAATAGACGCGTGCCGTGCAACCCTGAAGCCCGCGCCTGCAGGACAAAGTCAGAGTTGCGCAAGGCATCGGCGCTGGTCGAAAGCACGCGCGCCGAAGCGGCCCAGCCGAGCAAGCCGAGGATAAGGAACGTAATCAGAACCGAGACGAGCGGAGAAACGTTCAGCGGCAGAAGCGCACGAACCGCGATCAGCAGGAAAAGCCAGGGCAGAGAAAGAAACAGGTCGGTAAAGCCCCTGGCGAGACGCAGCCAGATTCCGCCCAAGTATCCTGCGAGCCCGCCGACCAGCGCGGCAAGTACGGTGGAGAGCAGAGCGGCGGCGGGAGCGAGCAGGAGCGAGATGCGCGTGCCGTAGAGGACGCGCGCGAAGCGATCGCGGCCAACTTCATCGGTGCCGAACAGATGCTGACGGGAAGGAGGCGCACTGGGGGCTTCGCGAAATTGCCTGGAGTATCCAGCGGGCGCCAGCCAATTCGCGGCCAGCGACACCGCGCACACGGCGAGCACGACAACACAGGAAAGCTTGCGGGCGGCGTTCATGCGGCGTTTATGCCTCTTGGCGACTCAACATGTAAATCATTACATCGGCCCCCGAGTTGGCCAGCAAGGTTACCAGCGTAACCAGCACGGTCAGGTTCACCAGCAAGGGAAGATCCCGGGAAAGCGCCGCCTGCCATGCGAGCTGACCGACGCCCGGCAGCCCGCATAAGGCTTCGACGGGAATGCTTGCGCCGAGAGCGATGCTGACGGTGATGCCGCCGAGCGCGATCATCTGCGGACCGGCGACGGGAAGCACATGCCGGGCCAGAATGCGAACTTCGCCGAGTCCCCGGGCGCGGGCAGCGGTAATGTGCGGCAAGGCGTAGGCCTTGGCGAGCAGGTTCCCCGAATAGCGGTAGATCTTGGGGAACACGATCAGAGCAATGGCGAGATATCCGGGAGCGTTGAGGATTACGGAAAGCAAGGCCAGCACCGCCGCCGGGATGCAGAGGAAAGCGCCGCTGACGGTGGTGCCCAGAATTTCATAGGCCGGGCGACGCCAGAGGCAGGCGGTGAAGGCGAGAGTTGAGGCGAGTAGCCATGCCAGCAAAAGGCCAATGCCAGCCACACGCGCGGTGACGGGCCAGCGCTCGCGCAAAAGATCGCGCACGGGTTGGCCGAGGGCATGAGAAGTGCCGAGATCGCCGTGGATGGCGCCGCGGAGGTAGCCGGCGTAAAAGCTGAGAATGTTGTGTTCACCGGCGCGCGACTGGCGCAAGGCGCGCACACTTTCGGCGTTCAGGCTGGGGTCAAGTTCGCGCTCGTCGGCATCGAAGCCGGGAGCCAGGCGCACCAGCGTGGCCGAAAGCAGTCCGCCCAGCAGGACCAGCGCGGCGATCGCCCCAAGGCGACGTGCGATTTTCCCGAGCGGCATTTTCCCCAACGAAATTTGCCGGAGCATGGGAGCGTCCTAGTTCACCGTCGCGCTGCGCGCGCGGGTTGGACCGTTCGCGTCGCCATCAGTCGCGGGTTCGGAATGGTGAAGCTTCTTCATCGAGTACATGCGGCGGTCGGCTTCGGCGAGCAGGCGCTCGACGTCGAAACTATCCTGCGGACAGAACGCCGTGCCCACGCTCAGGGCAACCAGATCGCGGCCGGCAATTTTCCTGCCCGCTTCGACGGCCAGCTGATTCAGACGGCTGGCCTTTTCGCTGGCAGCTTCCGGGCTCATTCCAGGAGCGACGATCACGAATTCATCTCCGCCCATGCGGGCAACATAATCGTAGCCTCGGCAGCTTTCTTTCAGGTGGCCGGCAAAATCCTTCAGCAGGTTGTCGCCTTCGAGATGGCCATAGAGATCGTTAATCTGCTTGAAGTTGTCGAGGTCGCAGACCATCAGCGCGAGCGAGGTGCCGGTGCGGCGGCAGCGTGACAGTTCGCGCGACAGATGAACGAACAACGAGCGGGCGTTGGGCAGTCCAGTCAAGTAGTCGGTAGTTGCCGAGTCCTCGGCCTGCTGATACTTGAGGGCATTTTCGACCGAGAGCGCGATCTTCGAGCTGACGGCGAGCAGGATGCGCAGATGATCCGCCGAGAAAGCATCGCGGTCGGCACGGTACATGGCCAGCACTCCGACCACGCCATTGAGTCCCTCGAGCGGTACGGCGAGAACCGAGCGCAGGGTGGTGAATTTCGCGGGATCGTTCACATAGCCGGCTTCGGCCTCGGGATTGCCATTGACGATCGGCTTGCGTTTTTCGGCGACCCAGCCGCACAGCCCTTCTCCCAGGCCAATGTTCAGCGACGAGAGCAGCCGGAAGTTGTCGCCGCTCACCAGTTCGGGCACCAGCCTGCCGCCCTTCAAAAGAAACACGGCCATGGAATCGTAAGGAATCATCTTGCGCAGGCGCACGGAAAGCACGGAGAGTGTTTCGCCGAGGCTCAGCGAGTTGCCGAGGTCCTGGCTGAGCTCGAACATGGTCTGCGCTTCCTGGCGCGCCGAGGCAATGGAGGAGAGAAAATCCGCCTCGTTCGCCGGGCCGGGAAAAGGCGCCGCTGGCTCGAATCCCGCCGCCGGCTCTGCGCCTGCCTCCATGCGAAGGCCGGTCGATATTGAGAGCGTCGCGTCCTCGGTGGTCATCGAATCCGACTGCGCCATCATCTCCAGTTCCCGGTAACGGAGCTTCAGGACCTCGACAACCCTGGGTTCGAAGGCCGAGCCCGACATGGAGGCGACCTTTTCCATGGCGGCATCGAGCGACATGGCGTTTTGATACTGGCGATGCGAGGCCAGTGCGTCCAGGCAATCGACAGCCGCGAGCACGCGCGCGCCCATTGGGATCTGCTCCCGTTTCAGTCCGTCGGGATAGCCCGTTCCGTCCCAGCGCTCGTGGTGCGAGCGAACGATGGGTGCGACCGGATAGGGAAACGCGACGCGCTGCAGGATTTCGGCGCCCACCAGCGTGTGGATCTTCATTTTCTCGAATTCTTCCGGGGTCAGCCGTCCGGGCTTGTTGATGATGTGTTCGGGAATTGCCAGCTTGCCGATGTCGTGCAGCAGTGCGGCGGCGCGCAGCGCTTCGATTTCGTCTTCGGGAAGGCCCAATTCCTTCGCGACCGCAAGCGCGAATACGCGCACGCGCTGCAGGTGTTTGTGTGAGGTGTGATCCTTGGCTTCAATGGCAAGCGCCAGGGCCTCGATGGTGCGTAAGTGCAGTGCGGCAACCTCTTCGGCGTGGCGTTTTTCGATCTCGACCTGTCTCTTTTCCGCGGCCAGCTTGGCAAGATAGAGATGATACGAGCGATAGACCCAGTAGACCAGCGGCAGAACCAGAAGCGAGGTCTGCCATCCCACCTGTTTGCTCAGGAAGCCCACGGCAAATACCACCGCCGCGCCGACCATGTAGAACGGGAACGACCAGAAGTGGCATTCCGCCCAGACCTTGTGCGCCGGCTTGCCTTCGGTCAGCGAGATGATCACTGCAACTGGAACCGTGTTCGCCAGAAAGAAAATCAGGGCGGTGACGACCAGCAGCGGCAGCGTGCCCGCGCCGAGCACCCGCTGCAATCCGTGATAGGCGAAGTAGGACACGGCGATTGCGTTCGCCATCATGCCGAACACGTTGAAAGCGATCTTGATGGGAACCAGCTTCTGCCGCGATCCGAACAGGCATTGTGCCAGGGTCGCGGTGCAGCCCAGGACCAGCGTCTCGGGTAAGTTCAGTTCGAGCACGCCCAGCAAAATGAACAGGAAGTTGACCGACATGGTGCCGTCGATCCCGGGCAGTTGAATCTTCAGACTGGAAGCAAGAACTGCGATCAACAGGTAGCAGACAAATCGTGCCGGGTCGGCACTCTGCCAGTGCCATAGGGCGTGCGCCAGCGCCCACATGCCGAGGGCGGCCGTTGCTCCGATAAACAGTCTTGCCCGAATGGACATAGGACGACCCGCAACTTCTGCTTAAAGCGCGTGCAACTGCACCTCCACGCCGGCGAGTGCGTTACCTCTGTTACCGCGTTGAATCCGCGACAGTTATGCTTACCTATGCCGCGGCGTTCCCCGTGCACCTCTCCGTAAGTCCAAAAAGTGGTCGCCGCGTGGCCACTTTTTGGCCCGTCAAACCCGGTCCCGGGCACAGCCAGGAATCTGGTGCGCCCATTGTGACGGATAGTAGTTCGTTATCTGGAGGATCAGATACTTACCGAGGTAACTGCCGATGTGGAAGGTGGCAGCATGGAGAACGATATGATGAGTCTGAACGAGGCGGGACTCGGAAGTAAGAGTGTGTGGTAGTTACTTCGGTGTGAGGGTCAGCGCTGAACCATCCCACGAAGTGATCGGGATTGTGGCAGCATCATGTAAAGGGCGCGTACCTGCAATTGCCTGAGGTCAATACATGAAGTTAGTGGATCCGGCGGTGGTAGCGCAAAGTGACACTCCCCTTTAGCCAGCGACAAGAAATGACAATTTCATCGAAGACTCCGGCAACGGAGAGAGCGCCGAAATCCGCAACTGGGAGCCAAGCTTGCCATGGTTCTGCCCGGGCCGGTGAGGCCATTGTTCAAACCGGTCTGCCGCCCGGCATTCTGGACCAGATGCAGGACGCGGTCTTCACCGCGGACCTTCATGGAATCATCACCAGTTGTAACCAGGGTGTAGATCGATACGGCTATGCGCCGAAGGATCTGCTCGGCCGAAACATCGCCGACTTCTATGGGGTTGAAGAGCAGACGTTTCTCGCCAGCCGGGCGATGGCTTCGGTTCTTGAGAAAGGACGATTTGAGGGCGAACTGCGCTGCCGCACGAAGTCCGGCCAGAATGTCGATGTTCATCTGTGTTTGACGCTGCTGCGCGATTCGAGCGCAACTCCCGCAGGCATTCTGGGATTCTCGATCGAGATCGCCGACAAGAGGCTTCCGGGAGGTGTGTCTTCGCCGATACAGGCCCCAACCGCCGTAGCGGTCCCCCTGGCGCGGCGTGAAATCGACGGCACACAATTTCTGATTGCCAGCCCGATGATGCATAAGTTCATGGGCATGGTGGACCGTGTCGCCGGGCACACCGAGACCGTGCTTGTAACTGGCGAAACCGGCACGGGCAAGGAATTAGTTGCGCGCACCATCCACGGATCCTCTTATCGGCGCAAGAATGCGTTGGTAGATATCAACTGCGCCGCCCTGCCGGAACATCTGGTGGAGAGTGAACTGTTCGGCTACGAGAAGGGAGCCTTTAGCGGCGCCGATTCCTCGAAGCCGGGTTTGTTTGAGCTGGCCGACAAGAGCACGATTTTTCTCGACGAAATTGGCGAATTGCAGCCGCAAGTCCAGGTGAAATTGCTGCGCGTTCTGGACGGCGCGCCGTATTACCGTTTGGGTGGGCATCGAAAAATCACCGTCGACGTGCGCGTGGTTGCCGCCACCAATCAGGATCTTGATCTGGCGGTGAAAGAGGGGCGTTTCCGCAAAGATCTTTTCCACCGGCTGAGCCAGTTCCAGTTGCGGGTTCCGCCATTGCGCGAGCGTCCCGAAGATATCGCCGCGCTGGCGCGTCACTTCCTGTCGCTGAAAGCGGCAGATAAAGTTCTTACTGGAGACGCACTGACTGCCCTGCAGACCCATCCTTGGCCGGGCAATATCCGCGAACTGAGGAACCTGATCGCGAAACTTGCGATGGCCACGGAGAACCGGCAGATCACGAGCGCCGAGGTTGTCGCCGAATTGTGCGGCGAATCCGCGGCCGCAGCCCACACCAGCGGCGCGGTACCGCTCGGCAACCTCGAAAACATGGAAGAGCAGATGATCATTCGGGCACTCGAGCAAACCGGCGGGCATCGCGCCCAGGCCGCCGAGCAGCTTGGGATTTCCCGCCGTACGCTCAGCCGCAAACTGCGCGAGTATGAGATTGGGGTGCCTTCGGGCGATGGCTCGGCAAAACTCGGTGTCATCAGTGAGGACCAGCAGAAGTTCTTTCGTTCCAAAGTCAATCTGTCCGTAAGCCTGAAAAACGCGCAGGGCAAGGAATTGCAGGTGCAGGCGGTCAACCTGAGCACCGGAGGCATGGGACTCGATGTGGTGAGCGATCCGACCGGTTTTGCCGGATTAGTCGACGTCAGTTTTCTGTTGCCCGAGAGCGAAACCGTGATCCAGGCGAAAGGCCGTTTGGTATGGGCCGACGCTGGAGGCAGGGCGGGCCTGCGATTTGTCGTGGTCGAGCCCGCTCTGTTCGAGCAACTGCAGCACTGGACCAATCGGAAAATGAAGGACGAAGGCTGGGAGATTCCGTCCTGAGGTTTCTCTGATTTAAGCGCAGCGCTGGAGAAGACCCCTTGCCTGCTGGATTACGGATCGTGGACCTGCCGCTGGGGCGGCGACAAAATACATAGGTCCTTCGCTTCGCTCAGGATGACAAGTCTGATATCTCCACGAACTGCCGCGCCAACGTACACCCCCTTCGGTAACCTGTCGTAACACGTCCTTTCGTGCCATTCTCTTTTTGCCGTTAGAAGCCCATCGACCGCGACCGCAGGGCCAACTCCCGTTGCGGTTGCGGATCTCAAGTGAGGTTCATTCATGTTGCAGTCTCCGGAACCGAAGTACTCTCCAAACGCGGCCCCCACCAACAGTTACACCCCGGTCAAGCCGGCCACCTCACCCATGGATCAGGCCAACATCGGACGCTCGCTCGTCATCAAGGGTGAGGTGACGGGTGCGGAATCGCTTTTCATTGACGGACGCGTCGAAGGCAGCATTAGCTTCCCCGACAATCGCGTCACCATCGGCCGCAACGGACACGTCGCGGCGAACATCACCGCCAAAGAAGTCGTGATCATGGGCAAGGTGCATGGCAACGTCGAGTGTGCGGACCGGCTGGACATCCGCAGCGAAGGCCTGCTCACGGGCGACGTGATCACGCACCGCATCAGCGTTGAAGAAGGCGCGATCCTCAAGGGCGGTGTCGAAGTGCGCAACCCCGAAAAGAAAGATCAGAAAACGCAGGCGCAGGCGCAGGTGCAGAACAAGCCGGAACCCCCCAAGGCAATGGCCGCGACTGCGGGCAACGCGTAATTTCGCGAAGTTGAATTCGAGGTTGGAATTCAAGAACGACGATGGAGGGACGGGCGTCTCGCCCGGCTCTCCATCGTTTTCTTTTTTCGTGCTTACTGCTTCGGCTTGAAGTCCAGGGCTGCCGAGTTCATGCAGTAGCGCAACCCGGTCGGTGCTGGACCATCCGGAAACACGTGGCCCAAATGCGCATCGCAGCGGGCACAGCGCGCTTCGGTGCGAGTCATACCATAACTGGTGTCGGTGTGTTCCGCGATGTTCTTGCGGTCGGTGGCGGCATAGAAGCTCGGCCATCCGGTTCCTGAATCAAACTTTGTTTCCGAGCCAAACAGCAGTGCGCCACAGCAGACGCAGTGGTACGTGCCGTCGTCGTGCTTGTTCCAGTACTGGCCGGTGAAAGCGGGCTCGGTGCCGCAGGCGCGGGCCACCTGATACTGCTCAGGAGTAAGCTGCCGCTTCCACTCGGCTTCGGTCTTGGTGATCTTGTCGCTGAGTTTTTCGGTCATGTCGTTTCTCCAGACATAAGATGTGGAAAGGGCGGGAAAGTTGCAGACCGCCTATGATAACGGAGCTTCCTTGTGTGGGGACGGGGCTTTGCCCCGTCCAAGCGGGGCGCAGCCCCGCTTCCACACGATTGCGAAGGAGGGTAGAGCAATCTTGGATATATGGGCTAGTGCGCCAAGGGCTGATTTGCGCCGAGCAGCAGGCCGATGCCGGCGCGTTTGCGCAACTCCGACAGCAGCGCGTTGGCGGCGTTCAGGTAGGTGGTGTTGGGGTCGGACGTATCGGCCCAGACCGCTTCGTAGACAATCTTTGCGGCTTCTTTCGCATCCATGTGGAGAGTGGCTTCCATGCGGTCGGCCTGCTGGCGGGCCTCGCTGTAGCAGCTATGGCAAACCGCGGCCGGTTCGGTGGATCCGCTGTGCTGGTGTGCGAGAACGCACCGGAACGTGGCTGCGGTGTTGATCTGAGTGTGGGAAGCGAAGGCCTGCGACTTGAGCTCTTTCAGGAAGCGCTCGCGGTCGTCATCGATTTGCGCGCCGGTTGCGGGTTGTGGCACGGCGGAAGCCATCGCATGCACCACCGGTGTGGTGGGCGAGACACGATCCGGCGACTGGCAGATCGGACAGACGCGCATGTCAGCGGGATAATAGGCGTGGCAGCGCGAACAAGGCAGACCGTAGCCGATGGCTTTTTTCTCCGGCGCCGGGAGGAACTCGGGCGCGGACCCGTGCGGCATAGGCCGCTGTGGGGTGGATAGTACAGCAGGGTTGGCGGGCTTCTCCCGGGATTGCTTGGTAGCACTGGTTTCCATAAATCGCCCCGGCGGCGCCACCAGCGCCGCGTTTACCTGAATATATTCTAGGGATGTTGCGGGCCGGAGGCGATGCACGTCAGTGCATGCGGCAGGTATGTCCAACCGGGCCGGGTCTTTGGGCTGGGTCTTATGTAGAGACGCGGCTTGCCCCGTCTCAGACGCGGCAAGCCCCGTCTCTACAGGGAAAAGTTGACCTATTTCGAGCTTGTGATCAGCCGGACGACCTCCTGCATGCGGGCCCGGTAAAGGTTCTGGCTGGGATCCATGCGGGAAGCGATTTCGAGTTCTGCGAGAGCTTCTTCGTATTGGTTAAGAGCCATCAGGCAGGCGGCGAGGGAATAGTGATTCTGGGCGCTCGGCTCGAGCCGGAGGGCCTCGCGAAATTCCTTTTCAGCCTCGGCCAGTTGTTGGGTATTCACGAGCGCGGTGCCGAGATAGTGGTGGCCCAGGCCGGATTCGGGATTGAGAGTAACTGCCTGGCGCAACACCTCCACGGCCTCCTGATCTTTTCCCGAAAGAAGGAGAGCCTGCCCCAGCACGCGGTGTTCGGCCGCTCCGGCGGGATTGGCGGCGATGGCGGCTTGTAACTCGCGAATGGCAGATGGGTAATCTCGTTTGGACATGTAAGCGCGGGCCAGGCAGTTGTGACCGCCTTCCCACTCCGGACTCTGACGGTAGAGATCCTTGAATTCCGCGATGGCGCTATCGAAGTCTTCCTTGTCGCAAAGGGTATTTCCCAGGTTGTTGCGGACGCTGGCTTCTTCCGGGTTGAGGCGCTTGGCGGAGCGATATTCCGCGATCGCCTCATCCAGCTTGCCCTGATCGTGCAGGACGACGCCAAGATTGCTGTGCGCCTCCCAGAAGTCGGGGCGCAGGCTGAGGGCGTGGCGATAGGCGATGGCGGCGTGGCGCAGATCCCCCCGATCGCGGTAGGTGATTCCCATGTCGAAGTAAACGTCGGCGTTCGCGACGGAGCCGGCGGGTTCGCGCTCGAGCGATTTGTCGAAGGCGTGCAGGGCGGCATCGTAGTAGCCACCGGCGTAGAGCGCGAGTCCGAGGTAGCGGTAGGCCTCGGCGTTGGCGGGATCCATGCTGAGGGCGGTGCGCGCTTCGGCGAGGGCGTCATCGGGATCTTCTGTCCGGTAAAACAGGTAAGAAAGCTGGTTGTGGGTTTCGGGGAAACCGGGCGTCAGGCGCGAAGATTCCGCAAATGCGTCGAGCGCATCGTCGAACCGGCCTTGCCGGCGCAGGACGGTTCCGAGGACAAAGTACAGCAGAGAATTGTCCGCGTCGTCGCGCAACAGGGCGCGGATCTTGTCTTCGGCGGCGTCGAAACTCTTGTCATGAACCAGAGCGGCAACCTGTGCTGCCGGACTGGCGCAGGCGCAGGCGGCGCAGGCGGCTGAGTTTCGGTTCGACCTTCGATCCGACCTTCGATCCGAACTCTGACGCTCGAGGCTCTGAATCAAGCCCGAGTCGGCGCCAGCCTTTTGCAGGGCGCGGGTGCATTGCGTGGTGGCGCGGCAGGAAAGGTTCCGGGCGGCGTCGGGCGATTCGTCCCGCGTCTGGGCCAGGCGCTGGATCGTCAGGCGTTCGATCCGCGCGCTCGAAATGCCGCCTGCCAGCCACAGGAAAATGGCGTCGGAAGCGGGCGTGGGCGGAGCCTGTTCAGCCTGTAAGGAACCAGCCGCTAGCAGAAGCAAAAGCCATCTCAGGACACAGCGTTTCACGAAGCCCTCCAGCGGGTTTGGCGGTTTTGACGCGCGAGAATCGCCCTTTGGCCAAAATAGTCCGGCCGCGATAATGCCGATAGGTCACGGAAGTAATTTCGAAGGACATGCCCCAGCGAGACGGCGGGGTGCGCATGGCCGGAATCGGCGAGACTCGCGGGGATCAGTTGGGGTACACTAATTGCAGTACACTAAGTAGTGGTTGTGTTGCCCGGTTTCTCCAGTCCGCACATCCGGTTCGGAGGCTTTATGTTTGAAGGTCTGTTTCAACCCATGCACCTGCTGGTAATTTTCTTTATTGCGCTGCTGGTGTTTGGCCCCAAAAAATTGCCGGAGTTGGGCAAAGGTCTGGGCGAGGGCATTCGCGCCCTGAAAGATGGTATGAAGGATCACGATGCCAAGCCCGAAGTCAAGCCCGAAATCAAGCCTGAGAATAAGGCCTGAATCCGCGGCAACATCCTCGTTGCCTCCGTGTCGAACTGTCTAGCTCGATATAATTCCAGCATCCAAAATAAATCGATTTTGGCGAGTGGGGTAGTTCTGCAACTCACTTCCTGCCCGTGGGATCCCGTTGTGTCTGCAAGCTTGGAGTAGAAATTCCATTCATTTTCGAATCACTTAGTGGCCTGCCTTTTTTTGCCGCCGCCCGGTGGGAACTTGCGAACTGCGATTGGGCAGGGTTTTGTTATCCTAGGCGCGTGCCGCGCGCCTTCCTGATCGATACCGACACCGCTTCCGATGATGCGGTCGCGCTCATCATGGCGCTGCGCGCGCCCGGCGTTCGCGTGGCGGCGATTACGACGGTCGCCGGAAATGTCCCGGTTCCGCAATCCACCCGGAATGCTCTCTATACGGTCGAACTCTGCGGGGCGAACATCCCGGTCCACGCCGGCGCCGACAAACCGCTCCTGCGCACTTATCAGAACGCGATCTGGTTTCATGGCCGCGACGGGCTGGGAGATCACAACTATCCCGCTCCTCGTCAATCCGCGGCAGGCCTGCACGCGGTCGATGCCATCATCGAAGCGATCGAGGCGAACCCTGGAATCGTCATCGTGACGCTGGCGCCGCTCACCAATGTTGCGCTGGCACTGGCGAAGAAGCCGGAGATCGCCGCCAAAGTTGGACGCTGTGTGATCATGGGCGGGGCGCCGTGCTGTGAAGGCAACGTGACGCCGGCCGCTGAGTACAACATCTGGGTCGATCCCGAGGCCGCCCGCATCGTCATGCGCAGCGGATTGCCGGTCGAACTTGTGGGCTGGCATCTTTCCCGCGGAGACGCCGTAGTTCGTGAGGACGACATCGCGCACATTCTCGGATTCAACAACCCACTGGCAAAGTTTGCCATCGAGTGCAACAGCCACGCGCGCAAGGCCTACAAAGTGCAAACCGGCGAAAACGGTATTTGTCTGCCGGACCCAGTCGCCATGTCGATCGCGCTTGATCCGACTGTCGGGACGGATTGGAGCGAACACTACCTCGACGTGGAGACCCAGAGCGAGTTGACGCGAGGCATGACCGTGGTCGATCGGCTGAACGTCGCCGCCGATGACCGGAATCAGGCGGTCTGGGCGCCCGTCCTCGAGAAGAAACGCAAAGCCAAAGTCTGCTGGACCATGAACAACCAACGCTGGAAAGAAGCACTGTTTGCGGCGCTGCGCTAGCGATGCGAAAAACTTTCGTGTAGAGACGGGGCTTGCCCCGTCTCCTCTGGACCCTGGAGACGCGGCAAGCCGCGTCTCTACAAATTCATTCACAAAGGTTTTGGAAAGGGCATGGCTTCAGCCATGCCGTAAGCTGTCGAAGATTTCCCCGCGCTTCAGCGCCTGCGGTGTGCCCTTTGCGCCGCGCCGGCGTTCTCGGCAATCCAAGTGCCGTCTGATATATTTAGCGTTTCTTCGGAGGTATGTCCATGTCCCGGAATGTGCGCTGTGGTCTGATTCAGGCAAGGAACGCGCTCCATAGCCGCTCGCTGCCACAAGTCAAGAAAGCCATGATCGACAAGCACCTGAAGCTGATCGAGCAGGCTGCGAAAAAGAAAGTGCGAATACTCTGCCTCCAGGAACTTTTTTACGGTCCGTATTTCTGCGCCGAGCAGGACATTCGCTGGTACGACCTCACCGAGCGCGTCCCCGATGGACCAACGACTCAGCTCATGCGGAAGATCGCAGCCAAGCACGGCATGGCGATGGTGGTCCCGGTATATGAAGAGCAGATGCCGGGCTTGTACTTCAACACCGCCGCCGTCATTGACGCGGACGGCAAGTATCTGGGCAAGTACCGCAAACACCACATCCCCCACGTGCATCCCGGATTCTGGGAGAAATTTTATTTCACCTCGGGCGATCTGGGTTATCCCGTCTTTGAGACGAAATATGCTCGCATCGGAGTGTACATCTGCTATGACCGTCATTTTCCCGAAGGCGCGCGCGTGCTGGGACTGAACGGCGCGGAAATTGTTTTTAATCCCTCCGCCACGGTCGCGGGACTCTCGGAATACCTGTGGGAACTCGAGCAGCCCGCGCACGCCGCCGCCAACGGCTACTTCGTGGGTGCGATCAACCGCGTGGGCAGGGAAAAGCCATGGAATATAGGCGAGTTTTACGGCAAGAGTTATTTCTGCAATCCGCGCGGCAAGATCTTCGCCCAGGCCAGCCGCGATAAAGACGAAGTGCTGGTCGCCGATCTCGATCTCGACATGATCCAGGAAGTGCGGAGGGTCTGGCAGTTTTATCGCGACCGCCGTCCGGAAACCTACGGCGCGCTGACGACGCAAACCGGATAGGGCAGTTCTCAGTTCCCGGTTCTCAGTTCTCAGTTAGTGCCGCCGGGTTTTACTGAGAACTGAGAACTGAGAACTACAACTCACATGCCACTGTCTTCACGAGTTGAATCCAGTCCGCTCTACAACAAAGACCTCGCGCCCGCGACGGCCGAGCGGCGCACCTGGGGCACCTACAATTTCGCCGCGCTCTGGGTATCGATGTCGGTCAATATTCTTACTTACATGCTGGCCGCCAGCCTGATCCAGGGAGGAATGAACTGGAAACAGGCGGTGGCGACCGTGTTCCTCGGCAACACGATTGTTCTCATCCCGATGCTGTTGAACTCGCATCCGGGAGCCCGCTACGGAATTCCGTTTCCGGTGCTGGCGCGCGCTTCGTTCGGAGTGCTGGGCGCGAATTTTGCGGCGATTTTACGCGCCCTCGTTGCCTGTGGATGGTTTGGCATTCAGACCTGGATCGGCGGCGAAGCGATCAACACCCTGATCGCGACGCTCTTGCCCGGTTGGGCGCGAGTCGCCCACGGCGCGGCGATCTGCTTCCTGGCGTTCTGGCTCATCAATTTGGCCGTCATTCTCAAGGGCATCGAGTACATCCGCTTTTTGCAGGGAATCAGCGCGCCGGTTCTCCTGGCTGTCGGCCTCCTGCTGCTGGCGTGGGCCTACAAGTCGGCGGGAGGATTTGGGCCGATGCTGTCGGCGCCGTCGCGCTTTGTGAGCTTCCCGGATTTCCTGAAATTCCTCATCCCCGCGCTGAATGGCACGGTCGGTTTCTGGGCCACCGTGTCGCTCAACATCCCGGACTTCACGCGCTTCGCGCGCAGCCAGCGGCAACAGGTGATTGGGCAAGCGCTCGGCCTGCCGACCACCATGACACTCTATTCGCTGATTGGAATCCTGGTGACTTCGGCAACGGTGGTAATTTATGGCACCGCGATCTGGGATCCGGTGCAATTGCTGAGCCGCTTTCATTCGCCGGTGGCCGTGGTGATTTCGCTGCTCGCGATTCTGCTGGCGACGCTCAACGTGAATATCGGCGCCAACGTGGTTTCGCCGGCCAACGATTTTTCCAACCTGTGGCCGCGAAAAATCAGCTTCCGGACCGGCGGCGTAATTACCTGCTTCATGGGAATCGCGCTGATGCCGTGGAAACTGCTGTCCAGTTACAGCACATTCATCTTCGGATGGCTCGGCGGTTATGCCGCGTTCCTCGGCCCAGTGGCCGGCATCATGATCTGCGACTACTTCGTGATTCGCAGGCGAGTGCTCGTGGTCGAAGATCTCTACCTGCGCGACGGCGCTTACGAATATTCGCGCGGCTTCAACTGGCTGGCAGTCGCCGCGCTCGCTTTGGGAGCGGGCACGGCGCTGGTGGGATTGGTCGTTCCTGCGGTGCGCGTCTTATACGATTATTCCTGGTTTGTGGGATTTGCGGTTTCCTTTGTCACTTACTATGCGCTGATGAAGTTGCAAGGAGAGAAACCGGGAGTCCCGGCGCTGGAGGAAGTGTCGTGAGTGAAAACGCCTGATTAAAACAGTTATCATGCAGGTGTGACACGCTGGCGGATACACCATCTCCTTCATTGGCTTCTGACTTTGCTCCTGTTCGCAGCGTCCGAAACTGCTTTCGGGGTTTGTTACCTACCTCGGCCGCGATTGGTCCGTGCGGAATACTCGCAAAGCGACGCCGTCGTCATCGCGCATCTTGTTAAGTCTCAACACGTCGATCCGAAGGATGACCAAGACTATGACTTGTACACTTTTCAGGTCGAAAAGATACTTCGCGGGAGCATCCCGAACCAGTTTGTGCTTTGGGACGAGAACAGCTCAGGGAGATTGACCTTCGACGTTCTGCAAGGGCGCAAGTACTTGCTGTTTGTGAAGCGCTGGGCCGAAAAAGGCTGGTGGACGGCTGATGGCTGCGGCAATTCTGGTGAAGTTTCGAAGACCGCGAGAACACTCAAGGAAATTCAACGGATTTCTTCATTGCGCGACGCTCTAATCACTGGGCAGGTCGGACTTTCGACACCTGTAGCACACGCGAAGATTGTGGCTTTCAGAAAGAACGACGGTAAGCAATTCGAAACCCAAACGCGCGATGATGGAGTATTCAACCTGAATGTTCCGGCGGGTGAGTATTCCGTTAAGGTGGCTGTCGGGGGAAAGAGTCTTGTCGCGGACTGGCTCAGCTATGAAAACGCCGAATCGGTGAAGCTGGAAAGCGGGGGATGTGCCCAAATCCAGTTCTAAGCCGAAGGCGCGATCTGCTCCGAATCGCCGATAGATGGTGCATTCAACGCACACATAGGTAAGGTGCAGGGAAGGCAGCGAAATAGGCGTGCTAGGCCAAAGCTCGATTAACTGTTGAAACATCGCCTCTCTTACACCACAGACAGCCCGCGACCTACTTCCGAAACGCCGGCAACACGTCCTTCTTATACTTCTCCAGGGTGTCCTCTTCGTCTCCGCACATTAGATAAATGTTGAACTGAGTAACTCCGGCGCGAGCGAGCGTACGAATCTTTTCAATGTGCGCTTCGGTGGGACCGAGCAGGCAGAAGCGGTCCGTCACTTCATCCGACACGAAGTTCGCATTGCTGCTGTGGACTTCGCAATGATGAAGATAATCGTACTTGCCACGGTCGCGTATATAAGAGGTTAGAGCGGGCGGGAGTTCCTCGGGCTTGTAGCGCGAGACCAGATCCACGACGTGGTTCGATACCAGGGCGGGGAACCAGCGCACTCGCTCCCGGCCCACTTTCAGATCGTCCGAAATCCAGACGGGCGCGGCCGCCATGATCTCGATCTTCCGCGGATCTCTTCCCGCGGCCTCGGCGCCCTTCTTGACGAAACTGACGCACCACGCGATCAAATCCGGATCGGCAAACTGCAAGATGATGCCGTCGGCGATCCGGCCAGCCATGTCGAGCACTTTCGGTCCATATCCCGCAACCCACACCGGCGGAACGCCCCCGGTCGCCCACGTGAGCCGCGCTTTTCGGCCTTCGTAGTCGATCTCTTTCCCGCCCGTGAGATCGCGGAAAGCCTTCACCGCCTCTTCCAACTGCGCAACCGTGACCGGCTTTTTGCCGAGCACTCGCCGCGAACTGTCGCCACGGCCGATGCCCAGTTGCATGCGTCCACCCGAAATCAAATTGAGCGTGGCAAAAAGGCTCGACGTGACCGTGATGTCGCGAGTCGCGGGATTCGTGACGCAGGTGCCGAACCGCATCTTCTTGGTGGCCGCCGCCATCAGCGTGAGCATGGGATAAGGTTCGAGCCAGAGAACGTGCGAATCGAACATCCAGCCATATTCAAAGCCAGCCGCTTCCGCCTGGCGCGTGAGCGCGACGATTCGTTCCACCGACATGTCGGGCTTAATGGTGATGCCGAAGTGCATGAGGTTTCCTCTGCTCCAGTCAGTATCTCAGCCGCCCTGAGCGAAAGCTCTAACCGCAGAGAGCGCAGAGGACGCGGAGCACAATAAAAATAAGAGCGCGAAACAGGCTGCCCGAAGTGCCTCTCACGCGAATGCTTCGGCTCCCGCGTCCAAATACAGAAACAAGAATTTCTCCGCGAACTCTGCGTCCTCTGCGGTGAATGCCTTCGCTCGGTGCGGCTACTTAGTTTCGGGAGTTTAGCATAAAATCTGTACTTCGCCATCGGAGGAGAAGGCGCACCCATGGGCTTTGACACCATCATCGTTAACGGCCGTGTAGCTACCGCAACCGATACCTACACCAGCGACGTCGCGATCAGCGATGGAAAAATCTCCGCCGTCGGACAAAGCCTGCCGCGGGAGAATGCTGGAAAAATCATCGATGCGGCGGGTAAGTACGTGTTTCCCGGCGGAATCGATGTGCATACCCACCTCGACATGCCCTTTGGCGGCACCACGAGCGCGGATGACTTCGAGACCGGCACGCGCGCCGCGGCTTTCGGCGGGACGACTACTTTGATCGATTTCGCAATTCAGTACAAAGGCCAAACGCTGCGAACCGCTTTCGATACCTGGATGCAGAAAGCGTCGGGCAAAGCGGTTTGCGATTATGCGTTTCACTGCATCATCACCGATCTGGCGGGCGCGCAGCTCGACGAGATGAACGCCCTGGTGCGCGAAGGTGTCACCAGCTTCAAATTGTTTATGGCCTATCCCGGCGTGTTCATGCTCGACGATGCCAGCATTTTCAAAGCTCTGCGCGCGACCGCGAAAAACGGCGGACTCGTCTGCATGCACGCCGAAAACGGCGGCGCGATTGACGTGATCGTGCAGCAGGCGCTGGCGGAAGGGAAAAAAGCGCCGAAGTATCACGCCCTGACCCGTCCGACGACGGCGGAAGCGGAAGCCGTCTCGCGAACGATTGCCCTCGCCGAAATGGCCGGGGCGCCGGTTTACATTGTCCATTTGAGTTGCAACGAGGCGCTCGAAAAAGTACGCGAAGCCCGCGACCGCGGCCTTCCCGTTTACGCCGAGACGTGTCCGCAATATCTGTATCTCTCGCTCGATAACTTCGACGCGCCCGGCTTCGAAGGCGCGAAGTATGTTTTCACGCCGCCTCTGCGTGAGAAGTGGCATCAGGAAAAATTGTGGAACGGATTAAAGACCGATCATTTGCAGGTAGTCTCGACCGATCACTGCCCCTTCTGTTTCAAGGAGCAAAAAGAGCTGGGTCGCGACGATTTCACCAAGATCCCGAACGGCGGTCCCGGAATCGAGCACCGCATGAGCCTTATTTATTCCGGCGGCGTTGCCCAGGGAAGATTCAGCGTGAACCGTTTTGTGGAGTTAGTTTCCACAACGCCCGCCAAACTCTTCGGCCTGTATCCGCGCAAGGGCACGATCGCCGTGGGCAGTGATGCGGACCTGGTGATCTTCGATCCGAACCGCAAGCACACCATCAGCGCGAAGACGCATCACATGCGCGTCGATTATTCGATGTTCGAGGGAATTCAAGTGACGGGCATGCCCGATGCGGTGTTGTCGCGCGGCCGCATGGTGGTAGAAGGAGATAAGTTTCTGGGACGCGCGGGCGCGGGAGACTTTCTCAAGCGGGCGCTGTACTCCCAGCCCTAGCATGGTGCTTGTCGACGGCTTCAATTTAGAATTCGGACTTCACAGAAGCGCGACGCGCCAAAGGGAAATAGAGATGCCTGATCTATGGCGAATATTGCTCATCCTGCTGTTCATCTTTCCCTTCTCGGCAGCACAAGAAACACACAGCCACCTCGCACCTGAAAAACTGGGAAAAGTATCGTTTCCGATTTCTTGCGCGCCAGCCGTTCAGGAGCAGTTCGACCGAGGCGTGGCGCTGCTTCACTCCTTCGCTTACACCGCCGCCGAAAGTGCATTTCAGGGCGTGGCCGAATTGGATCCGCGGTGTGCGATGGCACATTGGGGAACGGCCATGTCGTATTTTCACCAGCTTTGGGAGCCGCCCATTCTGCCCACGACAATTTCGATTGCGCAAAAGGAAATCCAGCGGGCGCAGCAGATGGGGGCGGGCTCCGAACGCGAGCGCCAGTTCATCCATGCGCTGGGCTTGATCTATCAGGACGCTGCCACCGTTCCTTACCACACGCGGGCGTTGAACTACGAGCGCGCGATGAGCGATCTCGCTTCCGAGAACAGGAAGGATGTCGAAGCCCAGGTGTTTTACGCGCTCGCACTCCTGGCAAACGCATCTCCTGCCGACAAGACGCATGCGAAGCAGAAACAGGCGGTCAATCTACTTGAGCCGCTGGATCGCGCTTACCCGCAGCACCCAGGAATCCCTCACTACCTCATTCACGCTTGCGACAATGCGGAGCTCGCGCCGAAAGGCCTCCCGGCGGCAAAAGCCTACTCCGAGATTGCGACTTCAGCGCCGCACGCATTGCACATGCCATCGCACATATTCACGCGACTCGGCCTATGGGAAGACTCCATCGCTTCCAACGTTGCGGCAAGGGAAGCGGCACACCAGCAGGGCGACACGGGAGAAGAACTGCACGCCATGGATTATCTGGTGTATGCCTATCTGCAGAGCGGACGCGACAAAGACGCAGCTCAAGTCATTCAGGAACTTAAGAACATGCCGAAGCTGCACGCAGGCGATTTCAAGGTAGGCTACGCCTCTACCGCGATGCCGGTTCGCTACGCGATTGAGCGAGGTCAATGGGCCGAAGCTGCTGCCGTCGTTCCTCCAACGGAAGCCCCGCCTCATGTTGTTGCAATTGCGGTTTGGGCCCGGGGGCTGGGACTCGCTCGGATTGGACGGGCCGCCGAGGCGCGCGCGGAAATTGATAGATTGCGGCAAATCGAAGAGCAGCTTCGCGCGTCAGGCAACGACTATTGGGCCGTTCAGGTGCAAATTCTGACCCGCGAAGTGATGGCGTGGTCAGCTCAGGCGGATGGGAAGCCGGAAGAAGCGGAAGCTCTGATGCGCGCGTCAGCCGATGAGGAGGACGCAATCGAGAAGCTTCCGGTGACGCCGGGGCCGATCGTTCCGGCACGCGAACAGCTCGGCAACTTGCTGTTGGAGCAGAATCACCCGGGCCTAGCGCTGAAAGAATTTGAGGCAGCACTTGCCAATGCCCCCGGGCGGCGCGGGGCACTCCAGGGCGCGGCGCATGCTGCCCAACTGTCCGGCCAGAAGTAGACGTCATCATGGTGTCGGCAGGCGACAATCTCAACAATCGCACTACTCGAAGTAAAATCCGCGCTAGTGCTTGTCGCCCTGCTCAACGAAGAATTTCCCCGTCTCGCCTGCTGAAAAATAGCGTGAGGTCACCGTCTTCTTGCGGGTAAAGAACTCGACCGCATCCCAGCCGTGGACGTGCAGGTCGCCGAAGAACGAATCCTTCCAGCCGGAAAATGGGAAATAAGCGGGCGATGCGGCCACGCCGATATTCACGCCCACCATGCCGACTTCGATGCGGCGGCTGTATTCCCGCACGGCCGCGCCGTTTTCCGTGAAGATCGAAGTGCCATTGCCGCGCGGATCGCTATTCACCAGCGCAATCGCCTGCTCGAGCGTATCCACGTGCATCACCGACAGCACCGGGCCAAAAATTTCTTCGCGCGCCACGCGCATCTCGGGTTTCACGTGGTTCAGAATGGTCGGGCCCACAAAGTTTCCTCCAACTGGAACGCCCGCTGGACGCCTTCCATCTACCAGCAACTCCGCGCCTTCTTTCAATCCGCTTTCGATCGCTTCATGAATGCGCTCGCAGGCGGCGTGAGAAATCACAGGCCCCAGGCTCACCTTCGGATCCATGCCATCTCCGGCAATCAGCTTCTCGGCCCCCTCTTTCAATTTGCCGAGGATCGCCGCCCGCGCCGACCCGACCGTTACCAGCACCGATCCAGCCATGCAGCGCTGACCCGACGCTCCGAAGGCGCTGCCGATCACGTTGGACACGGTCTTATCCATGACCGCATCCGGCATCACGATCATGTAATTTTTCGCGCCACCCAGAGCCTGCACGCGTTTTCCATTTTCCGCCGCGCGCCGGTAAATGTACTTTGCCGTGTTGACCGAGCCGACGAATGAAACGGCGCGAATCCCCGGGCTGTCGAGAATGGCGTTGACCGCATCGTGCGCGCCGTGCACCAGATTGACCACCCCGCGCGGCAGACCGATCTCTTCGAAAATGTGGAACATCAGTTCCGACGTGAGCGGAACCTGCTCCGACGGCTTCAAAACGAACGTGTTCCCGTAAACGATGGCGAAGGGCAGGAACCACATCGGCACCATGGCCGGGAAATTGAAGGGCGTGATGGCGGCGCAGACCCCGACCGGCTGGCGGATCATTTCCGTGTTAATTCCCCGCGACACGCCTTCCAGAATCCGTCCCTGCATGGTCATGGGAGCGGCGCAAGCCACTTCGAGCACTTCAATGGACCGTGTGATTTCCGCGCGCGCGTCCGACAGCACTTTGCCCGACTCGCGCGTGACCGAGGCCGCAAGCTCATCAATCCGCTGCCGGAATCTTTCGCGTAAAGCGTAAATAAATTCCGTGCGCTCGCCCACCGAGCGGGCGCGCCAGTCCGGCAGCGCGGCGCTGGCGGCGGCGGCCGCCGCTTCGACCTCGGCAACGCCCGACAATGGAACGCGCGCCAAAACTTCGCCGCTCGCCGGGTTGGTCACGTCGAGAAGGCCGGACGCCTGCGCCGGTACCCAGCGACCACCCACGTAGTTCGCGAGGATTCGCGTTGTCTTCTCAGCCTTCGTGCCAGTGATCGTGGTTTTATCCACCGCCGTCAGAGTATTTGTTTCAGTTGTCATCGCTACCCTTCCTGTTCCCGCCCGCAATCCGTTTCCCAAGCCGGGCAAGAAAGCGAGCTCATTACAAGGCGTCAAGGACTGCCCGGTGACCCCAGTTGTTTGGTTTTACCACGTTTTGCGGCACAGCAACAGCACGGACGTGGCCGGAATGGGCCGCGGAACGCGGGTGAACGCCTCGCGCCTCTCAGGGAGACGATCGACACGGCGACGAAGCTGGCGGCCAAAGTGGAGGCTCCCGACGGCCCCGCCCGGCCGCGGACGCAAATCACACGGAGATGTGATCAACGTCACAGAACCGATGTGACCATCCGGGCGAAACTCCCCAAATCACGTGGGGGGTCCCATGGCAGTGGCGCAATTGGTCCCGGCCGAATCCAACTGGATACCGAGCACGTGCGGCATGTGCCTGCATGGCTGCGGGATCCGGGTGCTGGTTCGTGATGGGGTCGCGCTCAAGATCGAGGGCGATCCGACCAATCCCGACAATCTAGGCAAGCTGTGTCCCAAGGGCAATGCCGGGCTGGCGCGCTTGTACGATTCCACGCGCGTGCTCAAGCCCATGAAACGGACCAATCCGCGGAAGGGGCCCGGCATAGATCCGAAATGGGTGGAGATTTCGTGGGACGAAGCCTACGGCATCGTGGCCCGCGAACTGGGCAAGGTGCGGGCCGACGATCCCCGCAAGCTGCTGTGCGCCATCGGCGACTTCCAGCGCATTCTGCTGTGGGGATGGCCGGCAGTGTTTGGCTCGCCGAACTTCTTCACTTCGCTGGGGAACTACTGCGGCGGATCCTACCACCCGGTGAACGGCTCAGTGGACGGCTCGTTTGCCGCGATCAACGACTACGATCGCTGCAATTACTGGATCCAGATCGGTTCCGGAGACGGCTTTTCCTCGCACCTGCATCTTTCGGGGAGCGCAAAACGAATGGCCGACGCGCGCATGCGGGGAATGAGGGTGGTGACGCTCGACCCGCGGATGTCGGTGGCCGCCGCCAAGGCGGACGAGTGGATTCCAACCCTGCCGGGCACCGACCGCGCCTTCGTTCTGGGCATGGCGCATGTGCTCATCCATGAGCTGAAGCAGTATGACCGCGAATTCCTTCGCGATCGCACCAACGCACCTTACCTGGTGAAAGAGGACGGATACTGGCTGCGCGACGACCAGGGACGCGCCATGGTCTGGGACACAAAACTCGCAACTCCTCAACCGTGGAATGCAGCCGCCCCCGCGGATATGGCGCTCGAAGGCGCGTACGAATTTGCCGGCAGGCGCGTGCGCACCGGGTTTCAAGTCTGGGCGGATCAACTGCGGGACCACACCCCGGAACGTATGTCGGAGATCTGCACGGTTCCGGCGGAGACCATCCGGCGAATTGCCTGCGAGTTCGTCGAGGCGGCGCAGATTGGCGCGACCGTCGAAATCGAAGGCAAGACCTACCCCTTCCGTCCGGCGGCGCTCAATTATTATCGCGGCTCGCAGTCGCACGCCAACGGGCTTTTCGACAATCTCAGCTACAAGCTGTTCAACATGCTGGTGGGCAACATTGATGTTCCCGGAGGGCACCTGGGCGTGCCGCTCGACCACCGCGGGTTCTTCGTTCACGAGGGCGAAGATGGAGTGCTGAAGCCCGAGCCGCACCAGTTGCATCCCGCGCCTCCGTTCAAGTATCCGGCGGATTCGACCCACCTGATGGAGTGGTTCCCGATCGGTTTCGACGCCGGCCAGCTCAATACCGAGACGCTGCTCGAGCCGGAACGCTTCGGCCTGAATTACTCGCCCGAAGCCATGCTCTTGTATCACTCGAATCCGCTTTGGAATATGCCGGAGACGGACAAGGTGGAGAAGATCATGGCGCGGATGAAGTTCGTCGTGGCCATTGACATCCAGCGGACGGAATCCACCGAGTGGGCGGACGTTTTCCTCCCCGACCACACATTCCTCGAGTCTTATCTGCTCAATTGTCTGGAACCACCGGCGGTGACTGGTCACTCTCTGCGCCAGCCGGTAGTCGAACCCGTTGGCGACACGAAAGATGCTTTCGACATTCTCACCGAAATCGCCGAACGGCTGGGGTTCCGCGATGATTGGAACGACCTGCTCAACATCGTCACCGGTTTCACGGCCAATCCCAAGTATCTGCTCGATCCGGACAAACGCTACAGCGTGGAGGAGTTCTGGGACCGCTATGGGCGCTCGATCTACGGCGACGACAAAGGGCTGGACTGGTTCAAAGAGCACGGTCACGCCGTTCGCTACCGTACGCCGGAAGAGACCTACATGCCTTATGGCAAGCTGCGCATTCCGTTCTACTTCGAGTTCATCAAGCGCACCGGCGACGAGATGCGGGAGAAGTTCGAGCAGGTGGGGATGAAGGACTGGCCGCTGGACAACTACCAGCCGTTGCCATTCTGGAAGAACTCCCAAGTCATCGAGGACGGCAAGGCCGGATACCGGTTTTACGCCATCACCTTCAAAGAGAGCTTGCACACGTTTGCGGACACGGTGGTCATGCCGTGGCTGTCGGAAGTGAGCGGGAAAGATGCGATCCACGGTGGAATCCTGGTAAACCCGGTCACGGCGGAGAACCTCGGAATCCAGACCGGGAGCCGGATCCGGTTGACATCCCCTGCGGGCAGCATCGAGGGGCAGGCTCGGGTGGTCGAAGGGATTCATCCCGAAGTGTTCGGCGTGAGCAACGCGATCACGCGCCACTTCGTGACCAACGACCGTCAAAAGCAAAGGGGAAGCCATTTCAACCGGTTATTGACCGGTTCGATGCGTTACACCGACAGCGCAACCGGAGGTTTGGAATCGAGCGCGCGCGTTCGGGTGGAGAAAATCTGATGCCGGCCGCCAACATTTCCGCCCTGGGCGCGACGCGCAAGATGCTGGGCTTCAGCCGGCGCACGGTGGAATTCGAGCGCACGACGGTTGCCGAGCTGTTGCGCTCGCTCGAAACCGTGGACGGCCGCAGCCTCTACGACAACCTGGTGTGCGAGGGCAGGCTGCGCGGCGATTTTGCGATTGTGGTGAACGGTCTGAGTCTCAAGTCCGATCAATTGAACAAGCCGCTGCAGGGTGGGGAAGAGGTCGTCACGATGGCGATCCTGCGTCATCTGCACGGAGGTTAGCGGAGCACTCATGGCAAGACTCGGAATGGTGATCGATCTGAAGCGCTGCATCGGATGCAACGCCTGCACGCTCGCCTGCAAACAGGAGAACGGCACGCCCGAAGGTGTGCATTACGCGCGCGTGATCGCGCGCGAAGCGGGCACCTATCCCAAGACCAGGCGTACCTTCCTGCCCGTGCTGTGCAATCACTGCGACGACGCGCCCTGCGCGCAGGCGTGCCCATCAGGAGCCACCTGGATTCGCAACGACGGCCTGGTGCTGGTGGATCGCGAAAAGTGCATCGGCTGCCGCGCTTGTGCGGTCGCGTGTCCTTATATGAACCGGCATTTCATTGAAAAGGGTTTGCTGCAGCACGGCTACGGCAGCGACGGGCTGAGTCCGTACGAGGCGGTCAAGTTCCTGGAGTTTGAAGAGGGCACGAACACCAAGTGCACTATGTGTGCACATCGCGTGGACCAGGGTCTGGAGCCGGCGTGCGTGATTACCTGTCCCACAGACGCCAGGATTTTCGGAGACCTGGAGCCGGAGGATGGCAAGCTACAGAAGCTGATTCGCGAGCGCAAAGGTTGGACACTTCTGCCCGAATGCAACACCAAGCCGAGCGTGTTTTATCTGGATGAGTAAGGTGTATTTCGGAGTACGGTGGAGCGAAGAGAATGACGACCCAGTCGATCACGATAGCTGAGCACCGGTTCGGATACGGCTTCTACCGGCAGGTCTGGTGGAACTGGCTGATCGCCACTGCGTTCTTCTGCGGGGGCTTGGGCGCGGGCCTCTTTTTGATTTCGCTGGGGACTGACTACCGCCTCGGAATGGTTGTGGGCTACCTGATCGTGGTGATCGGAAAGAATACGGCGCACCTGTTGTATCTGGGACGGCCAGAGCGCTTCTGGCGCGCCGCGCTGCGGCCGGACCGCTCCTGGATTGCGCGCGGCATCTGGGCCTGCGGATTATTTGCGGTGAGCGGCGCGATCCTGCTGCTGCCTATGATTTTGGGCGCGGCGTGGCAGGTTTCGGGCGGATTAGAAAGCGCGGCCAAAGTTGTGGCCGTCTGCTCCGGCCTTGTCATCATGTTCTACGACGGCTTGGTGATGAATCAGTCGGCGGCCATCCCGTTCTGGAATACGCAGCTTCTGCCGTTGTTGATCCTCATGTACGCCACTCTGGGCGGCACCACGCTGAGCATCACTTTGAGAGGTTTGCAGAACTATGGGAGCCGGGACACGGCATGGTTGGAAAAAGCCGAGCCTTATCTGCTGATCGCGAACTTCCTGTTGCTCTGCCTATATCTGTTGCGCATGTCGCGGTGGACGCCGGCCGCGCAGGAAACCGCTCGCATGTGGGTGAAGGGCAGATATGCCCGCGTTTTCTTCGGACTGATCGTCGCAGTCGGATTAATTGCGACGTTACTGCTCTCAGCGGTTCAACCGCAGTGGCAGGCGCAAGGGCTGTCGCTGGTGATCGCCGGATGTGAATTAACGGGAGACTTCTCCCTGCTCATGCTCATGCTGAAGTCCGGATTATTCTCGCCGCAGACGGCGCCCGCGTTCGAGGCACGCGGGAATGGGATCTAGTACCGTGACCCTGAGATGCTTACCGCAGGCTGGTGAATTGTAGCGCCGGCATCTTGCCGGCTGTCCCGAGGGCGTCTCGCCCTCGGCGCGGCGGGCGGGGATGCCCGCCGGACAGCCGCCGGGACGGCGGCGCTACAGTCATAACGCATCGGCCGACTCAGTAGTAGAGATAACACGGTCACGGTACTAGCGTAGTGTCCCAGTGATAACGTAATCGCGCTTCGAACTTCTCTCACAGCCGTGCTGTGGTTTGCAGAGTTTGTACCTCTTCGAAGGGCTGCCCCAGCTTTGATGGTTAGAGCATTTTCACAGTTCGTGTAAGCCACGCCCGCGACAGTCCCTCCCTGGCTTCCGTGAGTTTTCTCTCCTGTAGAGACGCGGCTTGCCGCGTCTCCCGCGGCGGAGACGGGGCAAGCCCCGTCTCTACACGAGTGAGTTATAGCAACGCTGAATCCGCGCTAGACTTGCAGTGCGGCCAGACGCGAACAAGTGGCCTTGATCATATCGAGCGGGTCTGGCTCGACGAATTGGAAGCCATAGCGAAAGGCAGTCTTGTGCCGCACCAGGGCGCGAATGGCGACCGGACCAGACGGAAGCTCGAACTCCAACTGGACCACCTCGCCTACGGAAACCTCCAGTTTCAGGATGGCGGAGATCCCCGACTCGCTGATATCCGCGGTGTACCCCTTCAGCAGACCCGCGAAGCGAGAATAGGCACGGATATCGGTCTGCAGCTTGAAGCGTGGTTGGCGACGCGCCTCGGCAAGAACGGGAGATTGTTGCGTCCCTGGCTGATTCCGTGATTCCAAACCCTTGCTCCTTCCGGTTTGGTGACCCACGATTAGTAATCGGCACAAACCGGGTGGAACTCCAGTACCGTGACCGCGAGATTTTTACCGCAGGCTGGTAAATTGTAGCGCTGGCATCTTGCCGGCTGTCCCGAGGGCGTCGCGCCCTCGGCGCGGCGGGTGGGGATGCCCGCCGGACAGCCGCCGGGACGGCGGCGCTACAGTCATAACGCATCGGCCGACTCGGTAGTAGAGATCACACGGTCACGGTACCAGTCGGACGCGACGCGCCACATGCAAGGGCGGCAATTCGGTGTCTACATACAACGGCCAGCCTGGGTAAAGAAGATCCCGATCGTAGCAATCACATTTGCGTCTATGAGTCTTCACAAGCCGCAAAGCGGCTTTTATTTCTCGTGATCATGCCTCGGAAACCCGGACGGTCAGGCCGGCCCGGAGCGCCACCACCCGGCTCCCAAACTGGTTCTGCAGAGTGCCAGTGGCTTCGAACCCCGTGCAGTGACAGGGCGCGATCAACTCGACCCCGAACGCGCGCAACTGTTCTGTTGTCGCCTGGATGCGCTCGGCCGATGCCCGAAACAGGTGCAGACCTCCGATCACGGCGACAATGCGGCTATTGCCAATTAGTTCTTTGGCGTAGTTCAACGTGTTGATCAACCCCGAATGTCCACAGCCGGTAATTACGGCCCAACCCCGGCGGGTTTCGAGCAACAGCGCCTGATCGTCAATGAGCGGATCGGGCTGGGTGCAGTTTTCGTCCAGGAAGAAGGGGTCGGGTATATCTTCGTACGTATTTCGCCGCGGGATGGCACCGGTCACGATCACCCCGGGAGCGATTTCGGTGGGCTGCGGCGATTCCACAACGTCAGCTACCCTGGAGAGCAGGGCTCGGTACGACGCAGGGGGTATGCCCTTGGCTCGGTGCGGCGGCGTTTTCTCGCGTTGGTACTTGCCGCGCAGTGCCGCGGGATGAATATAGATCTTGCCGCGAAAGCCAGCGTCCATCGCCGCGGCAATGCCGCCGGTATGATCGGAGTGGCCGTGGCTGATGACTAGGGCTTCGGCGGTCGCAATATCGATTCCGAGCAGGCGTGCGTTGTGCAACAGCGTATGCCCCTGGCCGGTATCGGAGAGGATGCGGCGGTCGTCCGCTTCAATCCACAGCGCAAGCCCCCACTCGCCCGCAGCCTCAAGAGTGCCGGCCGTGTTTTCAACAATTGCGGTGATATTCAGCTTGTGAATCATGTCGCGAAATGCTACAACAGCGCGCTCCGTCATAACAACTGGCTAGCGAACCGTCTTGTGAGTCGGTTGCTCCCACGATAGGGAATCTGGGCGCTTGCGAGCTGGCCTTCTGCGATGGCCTATCTCTTCTCCGCCAATGGACAAGTGCTGAACCCCACCAGACGGTAAAGCGGGCAAAACCGGAACGCCGCCGTATCTGATCGGCAAAGGGATTTCAAAATCAACATTGAAACAAATAGGCGTGCGTCCCCTGCTGCCGGGAATCTTGCTGTGGGCGATTGTGGCGATCTCTTCTCTCGCTCTCATCCGCTTCGGGTTCATCTCAATCTGATCGGGTCCCCAAAGCGGAACTCACAATGCCTTGCGGGTCGGGCAATCAACCGCTGATAATGCCGAAGGAGTCTCAAATGAAACGTCTATCTCTATTGATGAAACGCGCAATCACCATTCTTCTTGTTGGGACGGCGGCAAGCATGGCCCCATCGGCCTGGGCCGCTGGCGCGAATACGCAAACCCGCTTGGGCGGCGCGACCGCGGCCATGTTTCCCGCTTACCAGGCAACATCTTTGTCCAGCTCGCAGCTCATCAACCCGGAAGAACTAGTCAATATCCTTCGGTCCACCAAAGGCGAAAAGCCGCTCATGATCCAGGTGGGATCCCACGTTCTTTACGAGCAGGCACACATTCCCGGTTCCGAGTACGTCGGCCCTGCTTCCAGCGAGAGCGGTATACAGCAGCTGCGTAAACGTGTGGGGGTTCTTCCCCGAAACAAGTTCATCGTTATCTATTGCGGATGTTGCCCGTGGAGCCATTGTCCGAACGTCAAGCCTGCCGGCGACGCGCTCCATGCGATGGGCTTTACCAACGTGAAGGTGCTCTATATTCCGGGCAATTTCGGGATGGACTGGGTCGAGAAAGGGTATCCGGTTGCCAAGGGAGAATAGGGCTCGCGACGCTGCCTCCGTCAAGGACAACACATTGGGGAAAAAGATTCTGATCACCATCGCGGCCATCGCAGTCGCGACAGGGCTGTTTCTCCTGCACCGGCATCGTGGTATATCCGCGGGCGCCGGTGTTACGAATATCGCCGGGCATCCGCTCGCTCCTGCATTCTCGCTGCCCGAATTGACGGGACCAACGCTCGATCTCTCCGCCTACCGGGGCAAAGTAGTTCTCCTCGACTTCTGGGCAACCTGGTGTGATCCGTGCCGGGACGAAATTCCGCATTTCGTGGAATTGCAAAACAAATATCGAGATCAAGGCTTACAGGTCATCGGCATCTCCATGGACGACGGACCGGAGCCCGTCCGCGACTTCTACCAGCGTTTCCACATGAATTATCCGGTTGCCATGGGCAACGCGAACATAGGTGAACTTTACGGGGGAGTTCTCGGCTTGCCGATCGCTTTCCTGATCGACCGCAATGGCCGCATCGAAGCCAAGCACATTGGCGCGACGGATATATCGGTTTTCGAGCGGGAGATCAAAGCTCTTCTGTAATCTCGCGGAACTGACAATTACCAGTCCGGGTTGCAGTCGCCCAGAATACCCCCGAGTCGGTCCGCGGTAACCTTCGTGATCTGTCTGCCCCGCGGTGATTGTGTATAATGTGCTGGCATTCGATTCATGCATGGATTTGAAATGGCTATGGCGGAACACTCTCGCGCCCGAGTAAGCTTGTGGTCTCGATGCCGGATTGCCGTTGTTGTTCTAGCCATCTTTTCCCTCACGGCCAGCCTTGCGACTCGTTACACGGCACCGGCTCCGGAAGTTCAGAATGCAGCAACCGTAAAATCCCAGTCTCCGGATGCCCAGAGGCAGCGCCTCCTTAGCAACGCACTCCAGTGGACGGCTCCAGCTTCCAGTTTCACCCTCTTTCAACCTCCGCGGTCTTCCGTTTTTTCGGTCTCGGCGGTCGTCCCCTCTACGAATCTTAGTTCCGAGAGCTGGCTTTACAACCGGCCTCCTCCCGCCTGCTGACTTTTCCGCTTTTGCAGCCAATCGTTGCTATTGCTTTTTGAACTCAACCCCAGTCATTGAAATTGACTGCGGCAGTTCCGCTTGAACGCGAGGTTCATGCGCGGTTTGGCCGAGTTCGAGCCCGGTGCAGAAATGAGTCCCGGAATCAGGGGCGATGAATGGTTTGCCCTTTCCGGTTACGCAGGCTCGCGTAACGTTAGCTGAGCATTCTCCGAAAGGAAACGTACATGGCCATTGAGTCTTTGCTGACTGAAAAAGATCTCGATGCTCTTCGCCAGTTTGACACTTGCATGGTCTCGAATGCGATCGAGACATTTGGTACCAGGCTTCGGAACACAGGGTTTGCCGATGGCAGCATTCGCTGCATGTTCCAGGATGGAGAAGCTCCGCCCATGGTGGGCTATGCAGCCACGGCTCGTCTTCGAAGCGGGGAACCGCCAATTGTGGGCGGTAGCTTTCATGATCGTACCGCCTTCTGGAACAGCATCCTCGAAGTTCCCGCGCCTCGTATCCTGGTTTTGGAGGACATGGACAAGCCGCCCGGGCGCGGGGCGTTCCTGGGCGATATGCATGCCGCCATCCTTCAAGCGCTGGGGTGTATCGGGTACTTAACCAACGGAGCCGTGCGCGAACTGCCCGCGGTGCGCACCATGGGAGTCCAGTTATTTGCGGGAAGTGTTGCGGTTTCTCATGCCTACGCCCACATCTACGATTTGGCGGCCACCGTCAGGGTGGGGGGCATGGAAGTCCACCCCGGAGATTTGTTGCACGGCGACCGCCACGGAGTGCTGACGGTTCCCATGGAATTCGCAACTAAGATTCCGGACGCTGCGGCCCGATTGCAACGGGCGGAACGAACGGTGATCGACTTTTGCCGATCCAGCGCGTTCTCAGTCGCCAAGCTGCGCGAAATTATGAAAGCGACACGTTAGGGACAAACACAAGATTTGCGCTCATGGGACATTGCTGGCTGGAAATGCCAGAGAAAGCTGGTAAAGAGAACTCGATGGATGAGATTAGCAATCAATCGGGCGGAATACCAACACGAGGCATCGGATTTTCAAAGCTGATCTTGCTTGCCAGCCTTGTGTCTCTGGTGGTCGAATTCGTCGCTTGCTCAGGGGGCGGAAGTCATGTTCAGGCGTCAGCCATTACGGTGGGCGTGACCAAAGTCGTGCGCAAGTCGCTGGGTCGGCAAATCACCTTGTCCTCGGAGTTGGTGCCCTTCCAGGAAATCGATGTGTACGCGAAGGAATCCGGTTTCGTCAAAAATCTGCTGGTCGACTACGGAACCCGCGTGAGGGCCGGCCAGGTCATGGCGATCCTGGAGATTCCCGAGCTCGAGGCGCAGCTTCAGGAAGATCAGGCGGAAATCAAGAATGCGGCGAATCAAGTCACCCGGGCGCAGCACGAATTGGCCCGGTATCAGGCGCAGTACAACGCCCTGCACCTGCAATACACGCGTTTGAATGGAGTCTTCGAGAGCCAGCCCGGAATTGTCGCCCAGCAGGAAGTGGATGACGCTCAGGGCAAGGATCTGGCGGCATCGTCTCAGGTAGATGCTGGCCATGCGGCTCTGGAGGCGACCCAGAGCCAGCTCTCCGCGGCCAAGGCAAAACTGGCTCACGATCAGAGCCTGTTTGATTATTCGCGGATCACCGCTCCGTTTCCCGGAGTAGTAACGGAGCGGTACGCCAACCTTGGCACGCTGGTGCAGGCGGGCACGGGTTCGAGCACGCAAGCGATGCCCATCGTCCGGCTGTCGGAGGACGATCTTTTCCGGCTCGTGATTCCGGTTCCGGAATCTTACGTTCGCTACATCCATGTCGGCGATCACGTGGATGTTCGTGTTCCGTCGCTCAACCGTACATTCCCGGGCAAAGTCGCGCGCTTCTCCGTGGATGTGCGCGAAGACACTCGCACCATGCATACAGAAGTGGACGTGCAGAATCCAGGGCGGGTTCTGGTGCCGGGTCTCTATGCGGATGCGGAGCTTTCGCTCGATCGAAAAGAGGACGTTGCGACGGTGCCGGTTCAGGCTTTGAATCACGAACGCGAAAAAACCACCGTCTTTGTAGTGAACCAGAATGGAGAACTGGAAGACCGCAGCGTGCAACTAGGATTGGAGACAGCCAGCGATGCCGAAATCATCTCCGGACTGAACGAAGGAGAGCAGGTCGTGGTGAGCGATCGCAGCGGTCTGAAGGCTGGCGAAAAGGTTCATCCGCAGGCCGTAGCCGTCATGGAGTATCACGAGCCAAGCGCGCAGTAAACGGCGCCGCGCATGCCTGATCGGGATGACTGAAACAGCTACGAATGCAACAGGACAAATTTTATGCCAGGATTTTCAATACGTAATCCGTACTTCATCATCGTGATCTGTCTGGTACTTCTGGTCATCGGTGTGACCAGTCTGTCGCGGATGCCGGTCGACCTATTCCCACCGATCAACCTGCCCGAAGTCGTCGTGGCCACGTTTTACTCGGGCATGCCGCCGGAGGATATTGAGACCGATATCACCGATCCTCTGGAGCGTTTCTTTACGCTGGCTTCCGGCGTGGACCACATGGAATCGCGATCCATGTTAGGCGTCAGCATTATCCGGGTGTACTTCCAGCCCGGAACCAGCGCCGACGCCGATGTAACCGAGCTGTCCAACTTAGCTCTCGCCGACCTGAAGCGTCTGCCGCCGGGAACTCTGCCCCCAGTGGTGCTCAAGTTCGATGCCTCCAGCTTGCCGGTGGCGCTGGTTACGGTAAAAGGCGAGGGACTCAACGAAACTCAGCTTCACGACTACGCTCAGTTCCAGATTCGCAACCAGATCGCGGGCGTACCGGGTGCCGAAATCCCCGGCGTATTCGGCGGAACCTACCGCCAGGTTATGGTCTACGTCGATCCCTACAAACTTAGTTCCCGTCAATTGAGCCTGATGGACGTGGTGGGCGCGGTCAACGATTCCAACCTGATCCTGCCCGCGGGTGACGTCAAGATGGGGCCCTACGATTACTTCGTTTACTCCAACAGCCTGGTTGACAACATGGACCAGCTGGGTAAGGTTCCGCTCAAGGTCAAAGGGAATTCATGGGTCACGGTGAATGACGTAGGCAAAGCGGAGGACGCTCACGGGATTCAAACCAACGTGGTCCGAATTGATGGCCAGAAATCCGTCTACATTCCCATCATGAAGCAAGGCGGCGATACCAACACCATCGCGGTGGTCGATGGTGTCCGCCGGCTCATCAAACATCTCTACGATATTCCCCAGCAGATGAAGACCAGCATTGTCTTTGATCAGTCGGTGTACGTGAAGGAGGCAATCGACACCGTGCTCCACGAGGGCTTTCTGGGGTTGATTCTGACCAGCTTGATGATCCTGATTTTCCTGGGAAGTTTCCGCGCCACGTCGGCTGTGCTTCTCTCCATTCCTATATCGGCGCTGGCCGCGTTTGTTGTGCTGGCTCTGATGGGTGGGACGGTCAACACGATGATCCTGGGTGGAATGGCCCTGGCCTTCTCGCGCGTGATCGACAATTCCGTCATTTCGCTCGAGAACATCTACCGCCATCTGGAAATGGGAGCCGCCCCGATGATCGCGGCCGAGGTCGGCGGATCGGAAGTGAGCCTGGCTGTCTTAGCCGCAACCCTGGTGGATGTGGTCGATTTCTTCCCGGTGGTTTTTCTTTATGGCGTTGCCAAGTTTCTCTTTACGGCGCTGGCGCTGGCTTTTTGTTTGTCGCTGCTGGCTTCGTATGTGGTGGCGATGACGGTGATTCCGTTGTTCTGCTCGCGTTTTCTGAAGGCTGTGCCGCACGTACCGAAGCCTGCTAAGGAGAATGAGTATGAGGTCGAACCCACGGTGGCGGAGGATGACTCCTGGATGGAGCGCTTCAATGCCCGCTTCAATCGGATGTTTAACAAGCTCCTCGATTATTACGAGTACTGGGTCAGACGGGCACTGCTCCGTCCGGGGTTGACGGTGGCGCTCCTGAGCGGAGTGTTCCTGGTAAGCCTGGCGATTTATCCGTTGCTCGGGCTGGCGTTTTTCCCGAAGACGGACGCCGGCCAGTTCACCATCAACCTCAAAGTACCAACCGGCACGCGCATTGAGGTGACGGATCAATACGTCGCCCAGGTGGAGGATCTGATCCGGAATACGGTAGAACCGAAGGATTTCAAGCGCATTGTTTCCAACATCGGGGTGGTCCCAGACTTTTCCTCGCTTTACACCACCAACTCTGGTCCCTACACCGCGACCGTCCAGGTAGCGTTAAACGAGCCGCACCGGCTCAGCAGTTTTGAGTACATGGACCGGGTTCAGAAGGCGATGGCGACCCGGTTTCCAGATATCCGGACGTTTTTAAGCAGTGGCTCCATGGTGGATGCCATCCTCAACATGGGGATGCCGGCGCCGATTGACGTGCAGGTCAGTAGCCCCGATCTGCACGAGATTTATGGCATCGCGCAGAAATTGGCCTCTCGTTTTCGCGAACTGCCTGGCGTCGGCCAAATTTACATTCCGCAAGACATGAACTACCCGGCTCTGCGGCTCGACGTGGATCGCGTACACGCGGGCGAGTTGGGCCTGACGCAAAAAGACGTGGTGGATAACGTCATCACCGCCCTCAATTCCAATTACATGATCGCGCCGAATTATTGGGTCGATCGCAAGAGTGGTAACGACTACTACCTTACCGTGCAGTTCTTCGAGCATGGCGACGGTGCCATTCACAACATGCTCGACCTGGGTCAGATTCCCCTGCGCGACCCTGGTAGCGGAGCGGGAATGGCCTGCGGTCCCTCCGGCCCACCGCAACCAGGTACGGGTCACTCTTCGTGGGCGTGCCTCGGAGGGGGCAGGCCGACCACGGTCCTAAACAATGTTGTGAATGTGAAACAGGTCCTGACGCCGACGGAAGTAGACCACTACCAGATTCAGCGTGCCATCGATATCTTCATTACTCCCAAAGGGGAAGATCTGGGGCGCGTCACCAGCGCCGTGCGGGACATTCTGGCCAAGGAAAAGATTCCCAGCAACGTCCGCGTGAATCTGCGCGGCATGGTGCAAGGCATGGAAGCCTCATTCAAAAGCTTCGCGCTGGGATTTCTGATTTCGTTTCTCTTGCTCTTCCTGATTCTAACGGCGCAGTTCAAGTCGTTCATCGATCCTTTCCTGATCATGCTCGCCATACCGATGGGCTTCGTCGGCGTGCTGATCATCCTGCCCCTCACCCACATCACGTTGAACGTAATGTCGCTGATGGGAGTACTGATGCTGGTCGGTATCGCCGATTCCAACAGCATTCTGATCGTGGATTTCGCTCACAATCTGGAGCGGCAGGGATTGTCGCCGGCGGACGCAGTCATCACCGCTTGCCGAGTTCGCCTGCGACCGATCCTGATGACTTCGCTGGCGACAATTATTGGCATGATTCCCATGGCGATGAAGCTGGGCACAGGTGCTGAGCAGTATGCACCCATGGCGAGGGCCATCATCGGTGGCCTCACTTCATCGGTGCTTCTGACCATTTTTATCGTACCGGCAGCTTATCTGCTCGTTTACGGCAAGCGTGGAGCGAAAGATGCCACGAACCCAACCTTGGAGACGACGGAATGATAGGCAAGATTGCTTTGCAGCGCATGAAAAAAGTATTGCCAATCTGCCTCGCTCTGGTCATGCCCGTGTGCAGCCCGGCGCAGGGAGGGCTCACTTGGGAAAAACCATCGAGTTTGCCTTCGGCTCCAATGCCGCAACCAACGCCGCCTGGCACTTCGAGCGCACCCAAGGCTGGGCCGCAGACCTCTGCTCCGCAAGGCAGTCAAGGGACGCCCACGCTGCTGTCTCTGAAAGACGCGCAAGCGCTGGCCTTAAAGAATAATCCGCAAATCTCGGTTGCGCGCCTGACCGCGCTTGCGTCGCAGCAGGTGACACGAGAAGTCCGCTCGAATCTATGGCCGACCGCGACCGTGGATCTCACCGGGGTGGATTCAGACCCTGGGACGCGAATCACTGCCGGAGCGCTTAACAATCCGACTGTCTATCAGCGCGCTGCTGTCGGCACAATGGTCACTCAACTGATCACCGATTTTGGACGCACGCCGAACTTGATCTCCAGCGCGAATCTCGCGGCCAAGGCAGAGAACCAAAATGCCGTGGCGACCAAGCAGCAAATCCTGCTGGCCGTGGATCAAGCTTTCTACAATGCCCTGCAAACGCAAGCCGTGCGGACCGTGGCGCAACGCACGGTGGCAGATCGACAGACGGTCGCGGACCAGGTGGGCGCTCTGTTCAGGAATAAGTTGAAGTCGGAACTCGATTTCAGCTTTGCGAGTGTCAACTTGGCACAAGCCAAACTGCTGCTGCTGGACGCGCAAAACAACGAGCATGCGGCGCTGGCTTCGCTTTCGGCGGTGCTTGGGTTTTCCAACCTGCAAGACTTCCAGTTGGCGGAGGAAACAGACGCGATCACTCCTCCTCAAGGCAATGTGGATGATCTGATTTCTACTGCTTTTGCGATGCGGCCGGAAATCCTGTCGCTTGAATTCCAGGCTGAGTCCGCGGAGAAGTTCCAAACCGCGGAACGCGACTTGTTCTTTCCCGATGTTCGTGCAATGGGCGCAGTCGGGGACACGCCCGTGCGGAATCCGGTTGTCTCCAGTTGGTATGGGGCGGTGGGAGTGAACGTCGAGATCCCGGTGTTCAATGGATTTCTATACTCGGCAAGGGCCCGGGAGGCGGCACTCAGAGCACAAGCCGCGCAGGAGCGCCTGCGCGATCTTCGCAACCGGATCTCACGCGACGTGCGTACGAGTTGGCTCAACGCAACCAATGCTTACGATCGATTGGCGGTCACGCAGCAACTGTTGGAGCAAGCCAACCTCGCGCTGAATCTTGCGCAGGCACGATACAAGTTGGGACTGGGTTCGATTGTCGAATTAAGCCAGGCGGAGCTTCAGCAGACGCAGGCTCAAATCAGCAACGCGCAGGCGGGCTATGATTGCCGGCTTGCACTGGCAGCCCTGCAATATCAGACGACCGGCTTCTAGGATAAGACTGGTTTGGAAGGGAAAGGCGCAATTGTTGTGGGCAGTTCTCCTTGAGATTGCCTTCCGGCGAAAGTGGCTGGCATGGTCATGGGGCGTCCAGTGGTGCGATTCATGAAGACAAGCAGGAAGAAAAAACAATCCTCCTTTACGACGCGCCACGGAATACTACTTACCCTTGTCGTCGGTACCTTTTTCGCTCTTGTTTTTCTTTTGGTCTATTACATCCAGGTAAAGACAGGGTGGTCGCTGTAGCCGCAACGTCCGCGTGCTTTCTGGTAGAGCCCGGGCTGCGGTGAGCAGTTGTAGGAAGCGAATACTGCTGATCTCTTCCCTGGCAGCCTGCGGAAAAACTCCGATTCAAGCGGGTTTTGGGAAGGGCACGACTTCAGTCGTGCCGTTAAGTCGTTTAGATTTGTTCGCGCTTCAACGCCCGAGGTGTGCTTTTCGCCCTCGTAACGACTTTTTCCGCAGCCTCCTAGTACCGTGACCGCGAGATGTTTACCGCAGGCTGGTGAATTGTAGCGCCGGCATCTTGCCGGCTGTCCCGAGGGCGTCGCGCCCTCGGCGCGGCGGGCGGGGATGCCCGCCGGACAGCCGCCGGGACGGCGGCGCTACAGTCATAACGCATCGGCCGACTCAGTAGTAGAGATCACACGGTCACGATACTAGAGGTCTTGCCTGCGATCTTCGCGCTGGAGCGATGCCTGATTCGGCTCGCGCCCGTAGCCGTAATGGGAATGATTCTTGGAGTGTTTATGATCGCTCAGCGAAGGCATCCCGTTCAGAGGAATGTGGCCAGAGCCGAGAACTCCCTGGCCCCAGGGACGCGAGAACCGTGGCGAAGGATTTCGAAGTCGGACACAGGGCTTCTGCGGCGACAGCCAGCCGAAAAGCGAATTCCGGTTTTGCGGGTTAAGATCATTTTGGCATGATCCCCTTTTTCCTATATCTCGCTGCCGGGGCTGTTACAGGATTCCACGTTTACACTTTGCTGATCTTGGCCGTGTTAGGAAGTCCTGTGAACCCGCTCGAACTTGTTTCTCTGGCAGGCTCGTTGGGTCTACTGGTCGCCGCTTATTTAAGCCTTTTCAAACCACATGCGGCGGCGAAACTTGCTCTGCTCGCTTCGCTCACAATATGGTGCTTTTATGGTCCAGCCATTGCCCGCACGGCCGGCTGGTTCTGAACTCGAATGATACTGCTATATCTAGCAACAGCGCTGTTGATACTGGCCACCGCATACGCCGCTTTCGCGAGCTTTCGCCAACAGCGGGATGGCAGCACTGCGACCTGGATCTTTCCAAACGGCACAACGCGGTCTGCGCAAATAGCGGCTGGCATCGGCACGCTCGCACTCTTCCTCGGCCTGGCAGTATGGCTCACCATCGATGCCCGGAATTCAATTCGTCGATCCTCGCGCTTTCTTATTCCGGAAGGGTATGTGGGTTGGGTACGAGTCGAATTCCAAGTCAACGGTGCTCCCCCTTTGCCTGTCGAGGGAAAAGAGTATCTATTCGAGTTTCCGCCCTCCGGCTTATTAAGGACGTCTTCATCAGAAGAATACGGATGGGCCAAGGACCACTATTTCTACTATTCCGAAAAGGGTGCGCGAATATTGCCGGATACTCCTCCAGGTGGTGGGGGCCTCATCTGGGGAAAGATCAACGGTGAGAAGTCTGGTTCGCAGGGCAAGAGAAAATACGAGGAATTCTTCGTCGGAACGGAGCAGCAATTTGGAGAGCAAACGCGGGGAGAGCAGAACGTCGGTTCCAGTGCTCCGGCAACTCCGGTGAAATGAAATGAGAAGATGGCGGTCGTGAGGGGCACGGTGAAGATGGCGGCGCCGATGCAGGCCGCAGAGAGGCTTGCGCCCTGTCTTTGCAGATGTTCTACACCATCCGGAGCGAACGGAGCAACTCGATCACAGCCTGTTGTTCCGCTGGTTCGTTGGGCTCAAAATGAAGAAAATATATCCGATTCCGAAGCCCTCAAGTCGTGGATTCCATTCACGAGTGTGGCGCACAGATTGAGCTCGGCCCGCGCGGGCCAAAACAAGTGATCTTGCTCACAGAAAGCGGAAGCCGCTTGGCGGAGGATTGAGGCTGCAGCGTCGGGCGCTCAGAAAGTGCCACGGGTTCAGTGTGCGCTGCGCCGATCCGCTGCGTGGAGATGCAAGGAGTACGAGGTGCGTCTTAAGCCGACCAAGGTGCGCTGCTTTTCGCAGATTGTCTTCTTCTCTCTGTTCCTGTTCCTTCTGCTGCGCACGGAGTTCCGCGGATCGCTGCACGCCGGCGGGAGTGAGATCCGGCTTCCTTATCCGGTGCAGTTGTTTTTCCAATTTGATCCGCTGGTGGCGCTGTCGAATGCGCTCTCCAGCCGCACCCTGTACCACGGCCTGTTGTGGAGCCTGGTGGTTCTGATTCCGACGATGTTGCTCGGACGCTTCTTCTGCGGATGGATTTGTCCTCTGGGTTCAATCCATCACTTTTTCAGCAGCCTGAGATCCGAGCGCAAACGTGGAAAGCAACTGATTGAATCGAACCGCTACAAACGCTGGCAGACGACGAAGTACTACCTTTTGTTCGCGGCCTTAATCGCCGCCGTACTGGGCACAGGGATCGTCGGATGGCTGGATCCTTTCTCGCTGCTGGTGCGCTCACTCGGCCTATCCATTTTGCCCGCAACGAACTATGCCGTGAGCGCTGGCCTGCGCGTGCTCGAACACAGCCGTTGGGGGAATGGGCTAGAAGGCAACGTGCTGAACTTCCTCCTCGGAGGGTGGCTGCTCAGTTTCAAACAGCCGTACTTTCGGCAAGGTGTTTGGCTCGGCCTCATCTTCATCTTTCTTCTGGCGCTGAATTTTCGCTTCACGCGGTTCTGGTGCCGGGCGCTTTGCCCACTGGGCGCTCTGCTCGGGATCGTATCGCGCTGGTCGATTCTTGGACTGGTCAAGACCCCGGAAAGCTGCGAGGACTGCAACCGCTGCCTGTTGCGCTGCCAGGGCGGCGATGATCCCATCGGCGGAGTTCCGTGGCGTCAACCGGAGTGTCATCTCTGTCTGAACTGTATTGGTGAGTGTCCGGAGCACGGTCTGCAGTTCAAGTTTTTCCCCGCTCAAGAGTCCATCGGTTTGAACCTGCAGAGACGCAAGGTGCTCACCGGATTGGCGGCGGGGGCAGTCGTGGTTCCACTGTTGCGAAGCACGCCGGGATTCGCAGTCGAGCGCCATGAGCGGTTGCTGCGTCCTCCCGGCGCGCTGGATGAAGAGTACTTCCTGGCACGTTGCATACGGTGCGGTGAGTGCATGAAGGTCTGCCCAAACAACGCGCTGCATCCCGCGCTGACCGAAGCGGGTTTGGAAGGTCTCTGGACGCCGGTCATGGTGCCGCGGATTGGTTACTGCGAGTCGAGTTGCGTCCTGTGCTCCGAGGTTTGTCCTACCGGTGCCATCTGGGAGATCACGGCGAAGGAAAAGGGCTGGGAGGCGCGGGCCGCCGGCGACGCGAGGCCCATCAGTCTTGGAACAGCGTTCTTAGATCGCGGACGATGTTTGCCTTGGGCCATGGCAACACCGTGCATTGTTTGCGAGGAGTGGTGTCCGACATCGCCCAAGGCCATCTATTTGCAACCAGCGGAAGTCGCGGATGCGGAGGGTCATCTGAAGCAGGTAAAACAACCGTTTGTCGATCCTCACCTCTGCGTGGGATGTGGGGCGTGCGAATACGCCTGCCCGGTTCAGGATCGTCCGGCAGTTTACGTGACCAGCATCGGCGAGAGCCGATCGCGAACGAACCAGATCCTGCTGAACCGGGGCAAAGAGAGGCCGAGGTGACGAGCATCGGAAGAGTTGAAGTCCGCGGAGTGCTGCTGGTCATGCTCGCTGTCGCGCTGCTCTTGGACGCCAGTTGCAAACGTCAACCGGAGACTGAGCAATCATTTTTCCCTGCGACCAATCAAGTTGCCGGATGGGCGAAGACTGGAGATACACGGACCTTCGAGGCGGCAGACCTGTGGAAGTACATCGACGGCGAGGCGGAGCGGTACTTGAAGGCTGGGGTGCAGAGAGTGTCTACGGCGGACTACAAGTTCCAGAACAAGGTCGACGCGGTAGTAGACATCTACACCATGGGGAACGCGGCGGGCGCCGAGAAGATTTCCAAATCGGAGCCGGCCGTCAATGTGAAACCGATCCAACTGGGAGACGAGGCGCGCTTGTCCAGCCAAAGCCTGGTCTTCCGCAAGGGAGCTTACCTGGTGCGAATCGTCGCCTATGAGGAATCAGCGGAAACCGAGGAGGCACTTTTGCAACTAGGGCAAGGTATCGAGTTGCGGCTTGCCAGGCGATGATCGCCCGAAGTGCGGTTCGTCACTGAAAAGTTGCACGGATTGCGGTATACATAGTTTGAAGCGGCTCAATCTATGATGAGGACCCGTTTCGAAGATAACCGCCGCGCGTTGAACGGTTTTACCTCAGTGGCTAAAGCCGGGACTCCTCGCGGCGGATCGCACGGCTGAAGCCGTGCCCTTCCACAAACTGATCCTCGGACCTGGTCGTGGGTTCACCGGAGAACCCCATGAGCGCAATGCGCAGCGCCAGTCGGCGGGATTTTCTGAAGAAGTGCCTCACGGGCGCTGCGGTTCTCGGCGCCAGCGGCAGGATGGGACCGCTCCGAGCAGCGGAACAAGAAGCGGCGCTCGCGAAATCCAGGGTGGTGATCGCGCGCGATGCCATGCTGCGCGGCACGGGCGCTACGGTGGATTCGCGCCGGATGCTGAGTCTTCTGGATCGCGCCATGCAGGCTCTTTTCGACCGCGATAATCCGATCGAGACGTGGAAGAAGCTGGTCCACCCGGGCGAGACGGTGGGACTGAAAGTGAATGCGCTTGGAGGACGCGGACTCTCCAGCAACCTTCAGCTCGTCGAAGCCATTTGCGAGCGATTGCAGGAGGCCGGAATCAAGGCGAGCGATATCGTGGTCTGGGACCGCGACAGCGACGAAATGCAACACGTTGGATTCCATGTGGCGACGGGCGGAAACCGGGTGCAGTGCTTCGGCACCGATCAAGTCGATTACGAACCAGAGCTGGCCATGTATGGCAGCGTTGGCAGCCGGTTGTCAAACATTCTGACGCAACGCTGCAACGTCCTGATCAACGTTCCGGTGCTGAAAGACCATGACGGCGCCGGCGTAACCATCGCCCTGAAAAACATGTATGGCGTCATTCATAACCCGAACAAGTACCACCCCAACGGCGGCAATCCGTATATCGCGGACTTGAACATGCTGCCGGAAATCAGAACCAGGATGCGATTGACCATCTGCGACGCGACCACGGCCTGCTTCGAAGGCGGGCCCGGATACAAGCCCGAATACAGTTGGAAGAATAATGCCCTGATGGTTTCGCAGGATCCCGTCGCGGTCGACTACACCGGCTGGCAAATCATCGAGCGCAAGCGAGCCGAGAAAGGGTTGACCACGCTGGAAGGCGATAAAAGAGCACCCCACTACATCGCGACCGCCGCCGATCGACAGCATCGACTGGGCACGAATGATCCCAGAAGGATCGCGGTAGTCGAGGTGTAGTAGCGTGACCGCATGATGATTATGGCGTGGAAAACGAGTAGCGCCGGCATCTTGCCGGCTGTCCTGAGAGCCTGCCCTGAGCTTGCCGAAGGGTCGTCTCGCCCTCGGCGCGGCGGGCGAGGACGCCCGCCGGACAGCCGCCGGGACGGCGGCGCTACTCTCAGTGATTGAGGGTGCAACATGGCGCGTGAACTCGATCGGCGGGCGTTCTTGCAGTGCGCTCTGGCGTCGGGAGCAGCTCTCGGCGTCGGCGAATTTGCCCCCCTCGTCGCGATCCCTGCGCAGGCGGGTCCGCAGAAGCAGGATGATTCGCGATTCACCGTCGAAGCAAAGTTCTACGAAAAACGTCCCAACAACAAGAGGGTCAAGTGCAAGCTGTGTCCGCGCGAATGCACGGTGGGAGATCGGGAACGCGGATATTGCGGCGTGCGCGAGAATCGCGGAGGAACCTACTACACGCTGGTGCACTCGCGGGTGTGCGCGGCGCACATCGATCCCATCGAGAAGAAGCCGCTGTTCCACTACCTGCCGGGGACGCTCGCTTTCTCGGTGGCCACGGCGGGCTGCAATGTCAACTGCAAATTTTGCCAGAACTGGGACATCTCCCAGGTGCGTCCGGAGCAGGTTCCCGCCGACTACGCGCCCCCGAAATTGGTTGCCGAGCTGGCTAAACAACGCGACTGTCCGACCATTGCCTACACCTACAGCGAGCCGGTGATCTTCAGCGAGTACCTGATGGATGCAGCCGACGCCGGACACGAAGCCGGAGTCCGCAGCGTGGTCGTATCGAATGGCTACATACAAGAGGAGGCGCTGAAGACGGCGTACGGAAAGATGGACGCGGTCAAGATCGATCTGAAGGCGTTCACGGAGTCCTACTACAAGGATGTGGTCGTTGGTGAGTTGAAGCCGGTGTTGGACTCGCTGGTCACGTTGCGGAAGATGAACAAGTGGACCGAGATCGTGTACCTGGTGGTGCCGGCGATGAACGACGGCGATGCCGAATTCCGCGGCCTGGCACGCTGGATTAAGACAAACCTGGGCGTGGATGTGCCGGTCCATTTCACGCAATTTCATCCGCAATACCTGTTGAAGAACCTGCCCATCACGCCGGTGCCCACTCTGGAGCGTGCCAAGGCGATTGCCGACGCCGAGGGGCTGCACTACGTGTATATCGGCAATGTGCCGGGACATCCTGCGCAAAATACTTATTGCCCGAAGTGCCGCCGCATGCTGGTGGAACGCGTCGGGTTCACGGCGAGTCAGATGCTGATCCGCAAGGGCAATTGCCCATTCTGCGGGCAGCCGATCCCTGGTATTTGGCACGCATGACAGCGCGAGAGGAGGCTTCGCGTATGAATATCTCGCATATGAACATAAAGATGCGCTCAAAAATTTATTGGCTGGCGGCTTTGCTCCTCGCGATCCTGGCGATCGCGTCACTGCGGCACGTCCGTGCGGCTGACCCGCAAAATGTGAGACAAGCGGCTGTCGCCGGCGGCTTCTATCCGGCCGACCCAAAGACACTTTCGGCGATGATTGATGACATGCTGGCGCATGCCGCTTCGTCTCAGCCGCCGATCAACGTTCCGACCAGCGACCCGATCCTCGCTGTGGTTGCGCCTCACGCCGGTTATCAGTTTTCCGGCCCAGTCGCTGCCTACACCTACGCGGCGCTGCAAGGGCGCAAGTTTTCGCGCGTGGTCGTGATTGCGCCATCGCATTACGAGGCCTTTGATTTCACTTCCGTGTATGACGGCGATGCTTATGCGACGCCGCTGGGTGTAGTCCCGGTCGACAAGGCGTTTGCCAAGCAACTCGTGCAGATGAGTCCAACCATCAAATTCTCCAGCCAGGGGCATGTTCCCACGGCGAAAGGCGCTGAGCATGCGCTTGAGGTGGAGTTGCCGTGGTTGCAACGGGTGCTGGGCGATTTCGAACTCGTGCCCGTCGTCATGGGAGACCAGAGTTATGAAAGCAGCCGCGCGCTGGGCGTGGCTCTGGCGAAGCTAATCCAGGGCAAAGATAAAGATACGTTGATCGTGGCCAGTTCCGATCTGTCGCACTATCACCCCTACGATGAAGCGGTGAAGATCGACCATAAAACGCTGGGCGCACTGCAGGCATGGGACTACTTCAGCATGTCGCGGAACTTCGAGGCGCGGATCTGGGAAGCCTGTGGCGGCGCGCCTATCGTAGCCGCAATGATTGCCGCCGAGCGCATGGGAGCGAACCAGGCCGTGGTTCTCAAGTACGCCAATTCAGGCGACATCACCGGCGACCACTCGCGCGTGGTCGGATACAGCGCGGACGTCTTTTTGAAAACTCCAAGCGGAAAGACAGTGGAACCGCAATTCTCACTGACTGGCCACGAGAAAAACGAACTGCTCGCTCTAGCTCGCAAGTCGGTGGAGTACGCGGTGCGGGAGAAGAAGGCGTATGAACCAAGCGCGAGCGCAAGCGAAGTGCTGAATCAGGAGCGCGGTGCATTCGTGACCCTGCGCAAGTCCGGAGAACTGCGGGGGTGCATCGGCTATACCTCCGCGGCGAAACCTCTCTACATGACCGTGCGGGACACGGCGACGCTGGCCGCCCTGCGCGATCCCCGATTCCAGCCGGTCGTAGTTTCAGAGTTACCGCAAATCGATTATGAAGTTTCCGTGCTGTCGCCCCTTCGGCGCGTGCTGGACACTCGGCAGATCAAGGTTGGCCAGCACGGTTTGCTGATGAAAAACGGCGCGTACGAGGGTCTTTTACTTCCGCAGGTGCCGGTGGATGAAAGATGGGATCGACAGAAGTTCCTGGAAGAAACCTGCGCCAAAGCGGGTATGCACTCGGGCTGCTGGAAGGATGAGAACACCGACATCTTCATGTTTACGGCGGTGGTGTTCGGCGAGAACAGGCCGCAAGCGCTTACGCCCGAGACACCTTTGCCTCCAGGTTTAACCGCGCGCCCAGGAGGGACGGCGCCAGGTTTACCGCCGCACTGAGCCATGCGGTTTTCCAAAAACCAAACACCGGGATGAGGTAACTGCTCAACAAAAGCGCGCCCGCGCATCCGCCCAGCAGATCGATGGCATAGAGTGTGCCCAGCCGTGATCGACCGCTGCGGGCATTGTCATTGTCATAGTCTTCGCCATAAAGGTAGATCTCCGTTGCGATAGGAAATTGATAGCCCCCCAGCATTCCGCAGAGAGCGGCCAACGCCGGGAAGACAAACTGCGCCGCCAACCAGGTGGCCTCCAACCCGGAAATCTTCGACAGCAGGCCAACCACAAACATCAGCGCAGGGCCAGAAAGGGCGAGCAGGAACTGGGTCGCTGTCATGGTGCGGTAGGGTGGGCCTTCGCTGGAACGAATGCGGCGGATGCCCAGCCAGCTTCCGAAGGCAATGCCCGCCATGCCCATGGCGATGAGGATTGCGAGCTGATGGTAAACGTAGCCGTAAACGGACTGGAATGCGAGCAGCAGGAAAATCTGCAGAGCCATCAGAGTAAATCCGGTCGCAGCCATGCAGCACGCCGCGGCAGAACGGGCGCGTCTCTCGCGAGCGGGCACAAACGCCAGAAGAACCGCCACCAACAATAAGACAACCAGGACCGCATCGATGACCTCGGTAAACGCGATGTGCGCAGCGGCCCGGAACCAGCGGGAATAGCCCAACTTGAACTGCGTGCTCCACAGCACAACGTCGAAGTAATAGGCGATTGGCTCGAAATCGCGATTGACGGGCGTCGAAGCCAGCGGTCGCAGTTGCTCGCGAACCTGCTCCATGCGATCGGGCATCATGCGGAAGGGGATGAAGTATTCCCGAATATACTGCGTCTTCAGATTCCGCTCCTGCAATCTTGCAATCAGCGTTTGGGGATTGTCGGTCAGAACATCGGGCCGCGTAGCGGCGAAGAAGTGGATCGTTTCGCCTGGGATGGCGACAACGTAAGGGAAGACTTCCAGCAGGGTGTGGTGAATGCAACGCAGGAATTCCGCCAGGTCGGGGCTGATGTAATCCTCCGACGAGCGCAGTTGCAAGGCGAGCAGTCCGCCGGGCGCGAGGTGATCGCGCGCGGAACGAAAGAACTCGGCGGTATAGAACCGGTTCAATTGCGCGGTCTGCGGGTCGGGCACATTGAGAATGATCACGTCGAACTTGTCGCCCGTGGTCTTGAGATAGTACCGGCCATCCGCGTAGTGCACGTGCACCCGAGGATCCGAGACAACCGGAGCGGACTGCACGGGGAAGAACTGCCGCGCCATGTCGATGAGCGCGGGATCCAGCTCAACATAGTCGATCCGCTCGACGGTGGGATGCTTCAAAGCCTGCGCGATGCTGCCGTTCACGCCGCCGCCGATCAGCAGAACTTGCCTCGGCGCCGGGTGCTCGAGCAGCGCGTAGTGAACCGCCTCTTCGGCGGCGTTCTCGTCCGGCGCGTTGGCAAGGATCACGCCGTTGTCATAAATGCTGCGGATATTGCCGGTTCCCGCGTTGCCGGTTTCGTTGCCAGTTTCAATGACCGCCAGGTTGCCATAAATCGAGTCGCGGGATCCCACCAGGCGGAATCCCTGCCACAGGCGCGCCTGCGCGGACCTGTCCAATGACGGCGCAACATACCTAAGAAGAAGGATGCCGAAAAGCGTCGCTGCTGCGGTCAGGGCCCCGAGCTGCTTGCGGCTCATCCGGAACAACAAGACTGCTGCCATACACAGGTTCAGGAGGGCGACGACGGTCGCGATCTGAAAGGACCCAAGAAAACGTAGCAACACAATGCTGGCCAGGAGCCCTCCGAAGGCGGAGCCAGCGGCTTCCAACAAGTAAGCCGAGCTGGTAGCGACGCGAGCAGAGACGGCGCGCTCCTGTTGGTACATCCGAGTCGCAACCACGAAAAGCGACCCTGCGACCACGCAAAACAGGCTTAGACATGCCAGAGATGTGAGCAGCATGGGCACCGGACCAACCAGTTCGCCCGGCACGGTCTGAAAAAAAGATCTGGAGGCGCGCAAGGCCCAGATCGTCGGCAGCAGGCTGACGGCGAGCAGGCATTCGAGCGCGGCGACTGCCCGGCGAGCGTTGTTCCCGCCCAGCGCAAAAAGGCTGCTAAGGCTGCTGCCGGCAGCGGTCCAGAAGAGCCAGGTGGCGAACATGATTCCCAGCGAAATCTCGTTGCCGTTGAAGACGACGATGAGCTCCCGCATGAGAACGATCTGCCCGATGACCGCGCTGAATCCGATCAGCGTCAGAGCCGCCCTTACGGCAGGCGTCGATTGTTTCGCACACGGCATTGTGACGGACTGCATAGGTCTGCCACCAAAACGAGATTAGAATTTAGTTGTCGGGCAAAAGCAAAGAGGTCAGAGCAATATGCCGTCGACCCAGGGCGCAATTTTCAACCGCCGTGAAGCGTTAATCAAACTGCTTCGTCTGGGAGGAGTCGCTGCCGGAACCGCAGGCCTCGGATATTGGCTGAGCGAACGCAGCGAACGGCCTGTGCACGCGCTGGCGATGAATGCAAAGCGCAGTCATACTGTAGCGGCCGATGCGGCTTTGCCCGAGATGGCGGTCATCCAGGGAGACGATCCCGAACAACTGGCGCGGACTGCCATCGAAGAACTGGGCGGCATCCATCGCTTCGTCTCCCGCGCCGACATCGTGTTGGTGAAGCCGAACATCGGCTGGGACCGCACTCCAGAACAGGCGGCCAACACCAATCCGAGGATCGTCGCAGAGATCGTCCGGCAGTGCTGGAACGCAGGGGCGAAGCGGGTCATCGTGACCGACGTGAGCTGTAACGACCCGCGCCGGTGTTTTCAGAGGTCGGGCATTGCCGAGGCAGCGCGGCGCGAAGGCGCCGAGGTGATCCTGCCCGAGCCCGCCCGATTCAAAGATGTGGACTTGCAGGGAGAGGTTCTGCGGGACTGGCCGGTGTTCGATCCCTTCCTGAATGCCGACAAAATCATCAACGTCCCGATCGCCAAACACCACAGCCTGACCGGCACGACTCTGGGGATGAAGAACTGGTACGGCATCCTGGGTGGGCCGCGCCATCAGTTGCACCAGAAGATCCACGAAAGCCTGGTGGACCTCGCTGATTTCATCCGTCCGACTCTTACTATCATCGATTGCTATCGCGTGCTCATCCGGAACGGCCCCACCGGAGGCAGCCTTGACGATGTCCTGCTCAAGAAGACGCTGGTGGCCGGAACCGATCCGGTGGCGCTGGACGCTTATGTGGCGAAGGCCTACTGGAATTTGGAAGTTTCATCTCTGCCCTATTTGAAAATGGCGTCCCAGCGCGGTTTGGGAACCTATGAGTTCGCCAAGCTCCGCGCACGCGTAAGAAGCAGTGCATGAGAAAGGAAGGTGGAGCGTTATGAACTCCCGACTAATAAACTACACACCTCTGCGAGTGAACGGGAAGATCCTGCTGATTTTCGCGGGGCTGTTACTCTCCACAGGATTCCTGGCCGCACAGGCCAGTTTTTCAGCCGGCCCACTTCTGCTGCACCAGGTGAGGACAATCTATGTGGCTCCGTCCTCGGATGATTTTGTGCTCCTGGTCAAGGCTCGTCTCGAAAAATGGTCGACGGTCGGGATCGCTTCAAGGCCGGAAGACGCTGACGCGATTCTCACTTGTCAAACGGAGAGCACAATCGTGCCCGCCAAGGTGGTTGTACGGCGGACGATTGCGGAAGTTACCCTTGTGGACCGTCGCTCTCAGAAACCCATTTGGAAGACCGCAAAATCCGGGGCCTTTGATAGAACCATATTGGCAGATGACATTATGGAGCAGCTCAAGCAGGACTGGAGAAAATCGGCCAGTGCGTATTGAGGCTTGCCGACCGCGCTTGTGGCAACCCGTGGCATCAGGTGAAGCGCCGCACAAGAACGGAGGGAGCTTAGGAACCTCTATGAAGTCACTTTGCACGGCACCGACAGCATGTACCTGCTGGCGTCCACAAAATACCGCGCCCTGGAACTGGCGGGAGATTACCCGGCCGCCCCTAGACCGCATTATTCATGAGGCGAGAGAATTGGGAAGGGCACGGCTTCAGCCGTGCCGCCCAGAGCCAATAAAGACGCGGGCTTTAGCCCCTGAGGTCGTCAGCGTCGGCACGGCTGCCGATGCAACAGGATGACTCCAGCGCCCTCCCTCAGCGGCTGAAGCCGGAACTTACGCCGGGCCATACGGCACGGCTGAAAGCCGTGCCCTTCCCGATTCTCTCCAAACTCGTCATGAATAATCCAGGCTAGACAACGATTGGTTCCTGAATTTCTAATTCTGGATGCTCCCCAGTCGTTCACTGACTCGGAGTGAGCGTGCCCTTACTTATTTCAGCGGGTGAAGGATGAAGCGTGAACATTTCATCAAGGTAGTCGAGGAGGCACTCGACTCGCTCCCACAAGAATTTCGCAGTCACATTCGTAATGTTGCTGTTCTGGTGGAGGATATGCCGCCGAACCAGCCATCACCGCGGTCGCGGCAGAGGCGACTCGTTCTGGGCGTCTTCCATGGTGTGCCCACGACCAAGAAGAGCATCTTTGACCTACCGTCAGGACCCGATCACATCGTGCTTTATCAGAAGAATATTGAAGCGGTCTGCTCCGGTGAGGCCGAAGTCCGCGAACAAATCCGCCTGACGGTCATCCATGAACTGGGCCACTATTTCGGGCTGGATGAGAACCAACTGAGGGATGTTTAGCTAAGAAATGGCTGGACTAGACTCCGTGGTAACAATCGGAAACAATCGATGAATAGAATGACGGGAAGTTGAAAGTTGCGTGGCTTGTCTCTGGTAGTGGTGCAGTGTACAACCTCGCTTTGGCATCAGGATTGTGTCAAGCTGTGGGTATGGCAAAAAAACGCACCAAAGCCGATAGATTACAGCGGCAGACTGAACAACTGGAAAAAAGGGTAGATCGCCATCCAGACGAGATCAAGAAAACTGCCCGCGAGGAAGTGAACCAAGCCGCTGCCCAGACCGCGAGAGAAGTGGCAGAAGACCGTTAATTTGGCTGTTGGTCTCCCATGCTCACAGTTTCCTCCACTGACCGGGTCTTTATTCTTGCCGGAGCAGGAGTAAGTGCGGAAAGCGGCATTCCAACTTTCCGTGGTGTGGGTGGCCTCTGGCGAAATTACCGGATCGAGGAGGTCGCTTCGCCCGAAGCTTGGAACCGTGATCCGCGACTGGTGTGGGAGTTCTATTCCATGCGTCGGCGTGTTGCTTCGGCAGCCAAACCGAATCCAGCTCACTTCGCCCTGGCGAAACTTGAAAACACGCTGCAAGAGCGCCTTTTCGCCTGCACCCAAAACGTGGACAACCTGCACGAGCAGGCAGGCTCTAGAAACGTCGTTCACATGCACGGAGAGCTGTTCAAGAGCCGTTGCGGCACTTGCAGCCGCCCTCCTTTTGACGACACGAATCTCTACGAGCCACCAGCCGAAGTCCCCCGCTGCCCATGCGGCGGCCGGATTCGCCCGCACATCTGCTGGTTTGGCGAAGTCCCGTTCGAATTGCAGCGAATTTATCGTGCACTCGGTCAATGCACTCTCTTTGTGGCCATAGGAACGTCAGGCGTAGTCGAGCCCGCGGCCAGCTTGGTTGCTCATGTCAATGGTCGTGCGCGGACAATCTACGTCGGGCCGGAGAATCCTGCGAACACATCCTCGTTCACGGAATGTTATTTGGGCAAAGCAGGGGAGGTTCTGCCTGACTTGTTCGGTGCCTTGTGATGGGTTCCAGCTCCTCCTCGGTGCCTGCGCACCGGCCTCTGCGGTTAATCACAGACAGAACGGTTTGAACCGGCTACTGTGAAGGTGCGCATCTGTCTCTTCCGCTCTTTCAGGCGATGCACGTGCGATCCGCATACGATCCATGCACGACGGCCGTCGCGCCGTATAAGAGGAGGATTCTATGCCCCTCGATTCTCTGGAACTTCGTACGTCTCTCCAAGTCTTAGGACATCCTTGAGGTGACGGCCGGGATGGGTCTGCGGGACCGTTGCCCACAGTGCTGGTTTTTATGTTAGAGTCGGCAACGCAATGGAGGTTGATATGGGACTATTGGCGAAGTCTCGATTCGAGGAACCGCATTCCCTAATCAGTGCCGAGTTGTTGGAGACGCTCCTGGCGGATTACCCGACACGCGACTTTCAGCTTCGGTTGTGGGACGGCACTACTTGGGGAATGGAAAAGCAGCCGCGCTTCACACTGGTTCTCAAGCATCCGGAGGCACTGCGCGCGATGTTTCTCTCGCCCAGCGAACTCAAGCTGGGAGAAGCCTATATTTACGACGACTTCAACATTGAGGGAGACATCGAAGCCGCCTTCGACTTGGCACACTACCTGCTCGGTCAGGGGCGTTGCCTACCGGGAGGTTTTGATCTTCAAGAGCGGCTGCAGAAACGGTCCGCAAACGATCCGCCACGAGCAGGCCCCCACCCCATTGAGTTGTGCGGTCCGGTTCATTCCAAGGATCGGGACCAACAAGCCGTCACCTATCACTACGATCTTCCAGCCGAGTTCTACGCGCTCTGGCTGGATCAGCGCATGGTCTACTCGTGCGCTTACTTCGCCACCCCGGAAGAGGATCTGGATTCGGCACAGCAGCGCAAGCTGGATTACATCTGCAAGAAACTGCGGCTCCGTCGCGGCGAGCGTCTCCTGGATATTGGCTGCGGTTGGGGTGGATTGATCATGTACGCAGCCGCTAACTATGGCGTGCAAGCCGTGGGGCTCACGCTCAGTGTGCCGCAGGCGGAGATGGCGCGACAACGCCTGCGCGGAGCAGGCCTGAACGATCGATGCCGCGTGGAGGTTTCAGACTACCGTGACATTGACCATGGCCAGCAATTCGACAAGATTGTCAGCGTCGGCATGTTTGAGCACGTCGGCGAAGCGCTGCTGCCGGAATACTTCAACCGAGCGTACGAGCTCTTGCGACCGGGTGGGGTGTTTCTTAACCATGGGATTGCCTATTCCGCCACCTACCGCCGGAAGGGCCCGTCCTTTAGTGACCAGTATGTGTTTCCGGATGCCGAGCTCGTCCCGATCAACACCACGCTTCGAGCCGCTGAAGTGAGCGGGTTTGAGGTCCGGGATCTAGAAAGCCTGCGCGAGCACTATGCCTTGACACTTCACCAATGGGTACAGCGACTGGAGGCCCATGCAGATGAGGCGCGCAGGATCACGGATGATAAAACTTACCGGATATGGCGCCTCTACATGGCCGGCTCTGCTCACGGATTCCGTACTGGTCGCCTGAACGTGTACCAGACGCTACTCGCCAAGGCACGGCACGGCGACAGTGGTTTGCCGCTGACGCGGGAAGACTGGTATCGCGTCTGAGACACAATCGATCCGACAGACGATTCGTGGAGCCTATCACGGTACCAGGTTCGCCGCGTCACAGCAGTGATTGACGAGGGTCACTGCGGACCGACGAGGACAGGAGTATGGTGAAAATGGATTTGTTTGCTCCGTCGCTGCGCTGTCTGCGGCTGCGACACCAGGAGGGGACAAAACCATGCGCGATCCGCCCTCCTACCAGCAACTCAACACGAATTTCGACTGGGCGGTCGCTGAGCGCGAGCTAGGCTATCGGCCGGGCGATGTGATCAACATCGGTTGGATGTGCAGCGACCGCCTGTGCCAACTGGGCCTGGCACGGAAGCCGGCGCTGCTTTGGGAAGACTATCAGGGCAACCAGAAGCGCTTCACGTATAACGATCTTCGTGTCTGCTCCAACACCATCGCCCATTTCCTGGCCAGCGTCGGAATTCTCCCCGGCGAGCGGGTGTGCCTCTTTCTAGACCGGGTACCCGAACTGTATATCGGATTTCTGGGCATTCTGAAGATGGGCGCGGTGGCCCAGCCACTGTTTTCGGCTTTTGGAGACGAATCTCTGTGTGTCCGGCTCAAAGACGCTGGGACGTCGGCGATCATCACGCAGAAAAAACATCTCCATAAGGTCCGCAAGATCCGGGAGCAACTCCCCAACTTGCGGCTCTGCATCGTGGTGGATGCGCCCCCGGCGTCTTTACAGCAACGCGAGACGGCCTTTGCGATGGAACAAGCGTCGCCCGTCGAGCACTTCCCAATCTACCCGACGAAGGCGGAATCTCCCTCGGTTCTGCACTACACCTCTGGCACCACGGGTCAGCCCAAGGGTGCGCAGCACGTTCACTACTCGATCGTTTCGCAATATCTCACCGCGAAATGGGTGCTCGATCTTCAGCCGGACGACATCTATTGGTGCAATGCCGACCCGGGCTGGGTGACCGGCACTTCCTACGGCATCATCGGTCCCTGGGCGAACGGGATTACACAAGCAGTTCTGGACTCCGGTTTCAGCGCAGAGAAATGGTACGAGTTCATCGAGAAGTACCGCGTTACGGTCTGGTATTCGGCGCCGACTGCCATCCGCCTGCTCATGAAGGAGGGAGCGGAAATCATCCGCAAGCATGATCTCTCCAGCTTGCGCCATCTGGCCAGCGTGGGCGAACCGCTGAACCCCGAGGCCGTGATCTGGTCGAGAGAAGTCTTCAGGAAGCCGTTCCACGACACGTTCTGGCAAACCGAAACTGGCTGCATCGTGATTGCCAACTTTCCCGGGATGGAAATCAAACCTGGCTCGATGGGCAAACCGTTTCCGGGCATCAGCGCAACGGTGCTGGATCCGAAGACGTACGAACCGGTGAATCGGATCGCTGCGGCAGGTCTGATTGCGCTGCGCCCAGGCTGGCCGTCGCAGATTCGCGGCTATTGGAACAATGCCGCCGGATACCAGGCCAAATTCAGGAATGGATGGTACCTGTGTGGCGACCGCGCCTCCATCGACGCGGATGGCTATTTCTGGTTCATGGGGCGCGATGACGACGTCATCAACACCGGCGGGCACCTGGTCGGTCCCTTCGAAGTCGAATCGGCTCTGCTGGGATGCCCGGCCGTCGCCGAGTCTGCCGCCGTCGCTAAACCTGACCCCGTCAACATGGAAGTTGTGAAAGCGTACGTGACCGTGAAGCGAGGTTTTCAACCATCCGATGACCTTGAACTGGAAATCATGAACCATATTCGCAAGCGGCTGTCGCCGCTGGCCATGCCCCAGGAAATCGAGTTCGTCGACTCATTGCCCAAGACACGCAGCGGCAAAATCGTGCGCCGCATCCTGCGCTGCAAGGAGTTCCATGAGCCCGTGGGCGATCTTTCCACCATCATGGAGGACTAAACAGAGGCTAACTATGGACGAAATCACCCAAGCAGTTCGCGATTACATCATGCGGGAATACCTGGAAGAAGGAGACGAGCGAACCATCACCGAGACAACGCCACTGATTTCGGGTGGCATTGTGGATTCGTTTTCCATGGTGTCTCTGCTTCGGTTTCTGGAGAAGAAGTACGCGATTGACATTCCCGACGAATGCGCCACTCCGGATGCTTTCGACACCGTCGAGCGCATCGCGGGGCTGGTGCGGCGCTTCCAGAAGGCCGAAGTCGTCAAGGGCTAGATCGTGCCCGCCGCCGGACATAGTTCGGGATCCAGTCCGGCTTGGGCACCTACTGAATGAAATCCTATTATGCGAGGCGCGTCATGGCTTTTGCCGATACAGTTCGCCACCGCTATCAGACCGATCTCGAGGGAATCAAAGCCGCGGGTCTGTTCAAAGAGGAGCGGTATATCCACTCGCCGCAGTCGTCGGAAATTGAGGTAGAGTTCCCGGTTGGCTCAGCAATCAAGAAGTGCATCAATATTTGCGCCAACAACTACCTCGGACTCTCCAGCCATCCCGAGGTCATCGCCGCGGCGCACGCAGGATTGGACGCACGCGGCTATGGCATGTCCTCGGTGCGTTTCATTTGTGGTACGCAGGACATCCATCGCGAGTTGGAGAATCGCCTGACCGCGTTCCTCGGCACCGAAGATACCCTGCTATTCCCCTCCTGCATGGACGCGAATGCCGGAATCTTCGAGGCCTGCCTGAATGAGCAGGATGTAATGATCGCCGACCGGCTCGTTCATGCCTCGATTGTGGATGGAATGCGCCTGTGTAAGGCCATGCAGGACACTTACAAGCATTCCGACATGGGGCACCTGGAGGAAAAGCTGCAAGAACATCAGGACAAGCGGTCCCGCATGGTGATCACGGACGGCGTGTTCTCGATGGACGGCGACACCGCCAAGCTGGCCGACATCGTCGCGCTGGCCGAGAAGTACAACGCCATGGTGTTCGTGGATGACTCGCACGCCACCGGCTTCATGGGCAAAACCGGACGCGGGACGCACGAGCACTGCGGCGTGTTCGGCAAGATCGATGTGATTACTACGACGCTGGGAAAGGCGCTGGGTGGCGCTTCCGGAGGTTGCGTCAGCGGGCGCCGCGAACTGGTGGAGATGTGCCGCCAGCGCGCGCGTCCTTATCTGTTTTCCAACGCCGTGGCGCCGGTGATCGTGGCGGGTGCGCTCAAGGTGCTGGATCTGATCAGCGCCTCAACCGATCGTCGCGACAAGCTGGAGTGGAACGCCAGGTACTGGCGCGGCTTGCTCAAAGAGGCTGGTTTCGACCTGAAGGAAGGAGACAGCCCGATCGTGCCGGTCATGCTCTACGACGCCAAACTGGCACAAGACTTTGCCCGCGATCTCTTTGACGAGGGCGTTTACGCAATTGGATTCTTCTTCCCGGTCGTGCCCAAGGGGCAGGCCCGCATTCGAACGCAACTCTCCGCGGCTCACGAGAAACATCATTTGGACGCCGCCCTCGAAGCGTTCAAGAAAGTAGGAAAGAAACACGGCATTTTAGGTTTGGGAAAAAAGGAACTCATGGCGAGAGCCGTTGCGTAATCGGCGGATCATCCTCTGATCAGAGCAGCCCAGCAGCCTTGCCGAGTCTATTTGGCAGTCAACTCCGTGACGATTTCAGGAGGAAACGGAGGTCGCATGCTCTGTGCCGAGCTTGAGGAACTGGAAGCGGAATTCGATGACATTCTCACCGCGCTCGAGAATCCGCACCTCAGCGAGCAGGAAAGACGCTCCCTGCAGATCGCGTATTCCCGGCTGAGTCGCACCATCAAGGATCATCAGGAGCATGGTCACGAGGGTGGCCCCTGCTTCGAAGAATAGAACGCCTCATGCGAGTGAGAAGTCCTTTATCACGGCCCAGCATTCTTGAACAACGCTTGAGACGGGATGCCCTGTCGCTCGCCATCGGCGCAATCGGCATGCAGCAGTGCGCGCTCTCAGGCGAGTTTCCTGAGCCGGGTAATATCGCGGACGACCACCATCAAAGAGGGAGTGAGGCTCAAGTCGCTCTCCACCTGCAAAGGCGTTCATGACTGTGAGGGCCGAATGTCTCAAATGCGGAAGGATGTCTTTACTGGCGGCTGGGTAGTTGTGGCTGAGACCGATACGGTGCGCCCCTCAGATTTTCACTTCGAGAGATTCACGAGGGAAACGACGTTCTGTCCATTTTGCGAAACCAACGAGGCTGCTACACCACCGGAGGTCTTTGCTATCCGTAGTCCGGGCTCGTTCTCCAACCGGCCAGGGTGGTCGGTGCGGGTCGTCCCGAATGCCAATCCGCGATTGAGGATCGAGGGCGAATTGGGACGACGCGCCGAAGGGATCCACGATCTGATGAACGGCGTGGGTGCACACGAGATCATCGTGGAAACCCCCCGACACGACCGTAGCCTGCACGAACTCGAAATTGACGAAGTCTCTGACGTTATCAGAGCTTACGTGGCTCGCATCATCGACTTGGAGAGGGATACGCGGATGCGCTACGTGCTCATCTTCAAGAATCACGGCGAAGGAGCCGGCGCGCACACCATCAGTCATTCAATCTCGCAATTGATGGCCCTGTCGGTAACGCCGCGCTCAGTCAAGACAAAGCTTATGGTCGCTCGCGACTACTTTGCCTCGAAGGAACGGTGCCTCTACTGCGATGTGCTCCAACAAGAACTGAGGGACCGCCGGCGGGTGATCGCTGAGAATGATGATTTTGTGACCCTTGCTCCATTTGCTTCGCGCTTTCCGTTCGAGCTGGGGGTGTTCCCGAAATCTCACAGCAGTGCGTTCAGCCGGATCAGCCCACCACAAATCAAAAACTTGGCGACTATCTTGCGTGATGTCCTGCAGAGGCTGGATCATGCCGTAGGCGGGCCACCCTACAACTTATCGCTGCAAGATCGACCCTTTCTGCGGCGGAGAGAAGGGTATTGGAACACCATCGAAGACGACTTCCACTGGCACCTGCAAATCCTGCCGCAGATCGTTCGCGTGACCGGGTTCGAGTGGGCGTCTTGGTTCTTCTACAACCCGGTGCCGCCGGAAATTGCCGCTCGATGTCTCTCACCGGTTCCGTAAACGGCCTTGAGATCGCTCAATAACTTGAAGGCTCACTCCCGTCTGTGGGCGATCTTTCAGAGGGAAGTGAGCCCGGCGCGAATGCTGGCTCTATGCGGCGACTGTCTTCGCCTTTGCTTGAGTCACCTCTGACTCTGCTCGCAGCCAGTCCTCCAGGTCATGCCCGTCGTCTTTCCCACGTTGTTCGTAGAGTTCGTAGGCACGACGACGGATTTCCTCTTGAAGGTCACTGGTAGATCCGGTTGTCTGCTTGGTTGTGTTTAAGAGATTGGGTGCTGCGGGTGCGAACTTCATGGTGATGCCACTCCTTTGTTGGCAATGAGCAATGATTGACGGCCTGTGTTGACGCGTCCTCGCCACTTCAGCTACGCGGCTTGAACCCTCGCCAACAGCCAGTTTGTGGGCACGCCCTGAAAAATCAGCTCATCTTCAGGGACGGTAAAGTTGATTCCGCAGCGCGGGCAGGTGAACTCCCGCGGTTCGGCATGGTCGCGTCCGGTTCGGTCTGTTCGCCCGTAGGCAACCACTAATTCGCCGCACCCGGGTGTGGGACAACTCGACCCGGCCGCAACTCTGTCATCATGGTCATCCCAGTCATCTGGCATGGTGTCTTCTTTCACCGGCCGAATCAGCCGGCAAATCCGACCAGTAATATTCCGGCGTCTTGGGATTGGACCATCGGAGAGCTGGGTCAGTTTCCAGTCGAAAGAGCATCCCCTCTTCCAGATAGCGAAAGGAGATGGAACACGAAGGATTGGTGCATTTGCCGAGCATTTCAGAACCTCCAACGTGCTCGGATGCCTACGAATATGTTCCTCTGCATTGTTACGGCCTGCTGTAACGCACGTCACTCATCAACGTGACGGGAGTGGTGCCTGGCCCTCGCGCATTCATTTGAACTCCTGAACTCCGGAGGACGGATGCGTCCAAGCTCTGCTTGGGCGGGGGTGCTGATCGAGTGGCCGCACTTGCACTGTCGGAAAGATTCCCGCACGCGCGTTTTGCGGTGCCTTCGAGGAACTCTGACGTATCGAGAGGAGGCCTTTGCGAGGTTCACGGTGGCTCATTCGGTTACTCGTCGCTTTTGGTCGCTAACGGCGAGAACGCGAAGGTGGTACAAGAACTGATGCGGCATGCCAGCAGTCGGTTCACGCTCGATGTTTACTCGCAGGTACGCAAGGGTGCGAACAGACACGCTCAACAACGGGTCGTCCAGATGATCCTCCCCGAGAGGTTCGACGATGCGGTGCCAGCGATTTTTCTGGGAAGGTGCGCGAACCGACGCCGAGTAGTCCGCATCCTTGAATTATGGGGTTGCGCAGTGGGAACGAGAATCTGTGACGGGATTGACCTGAAAAGCGAGAACTTAGGCCATGAATGGAGCGTAACCTAGGACTTATCTCCAATCTGATCGGCTAAACTTACGTCTGACACGCAGACGGCGCTCTCTCCCGGCGACAAACTCGGTCCGTATGAAACTGCTGCGCCTATGGGGGGCGCGATGCGCCCCCGCGAGCCAGGAAAAGCGACAAGTTCGGTTTAGCCAATCCAAACAACAGCAACCGCACGAAGTTGACAGCTCTCTTTTCCGCCGAGCTCAGGCAAGGTCGTAGCGATCAAGGTTCATCACTTTGTTCCACGCAGCCGCGAAGTCCTCCACAAACGCCCCCTTCCCGTCGTCACATCCATAGACTTCCGCGATTGCCCGCAGCTGCGAGTTCGAACCGAACACAAGGTCGACACGCGTGCCGGTCCACTTGATTTTGCCCGTCGCGCGATCGCGCCCCTCATACATGCCTTCGGACGTAGAGGAGGGCTCCCACTTCGTATTCATGTCGAGCAGGTTGACGAAGAAATCATTCGTCAGCGTCTCGGGCCGCTTGGTGAAGACGCCGTGTTTGGAATGCCCGACGTTAGCATTCAGGGCGCGCATGCCGCCGATGAGTACCGTCATCTCGGGGGCAGTCAGCGTCAGCAACTGCGCCCGATCCACCAGCAGCTCCTCCGCCGACATTTGGTGTCCGTTCCGGAGGTAGTTGCGGAACCCGTCCGCGGCCGGCTCCATTACGGCGAATGAGTGCACGTCGGTCTGCTTCTGCGAAGCATCCGTGCGCCCCGGCGCGAAAGGAATCTTCACCTTGTGCCCGGCCCTTTTCGCAGCTTCCTCGACGGCTGCGCAGCCGCCCAGAACGATCAGGTCAGCGAGCGAGACCTTCTTCGCTTTGTTCCCGTTAGACTGCGAGCTGTTGAACTCCTTTTGGATCGCCGCCAGCGTCCGCAGAACCTTCGCCAGTTCGGCCGGCTGGTTCACTTCCCAATCCTTTTGTGGCGCGAGGCGAATGCGCGCCCCGTTCGCCCCACCGCGCTTGTCGGAGCCGCGGAACGACGCCGCCGATGCCCAGGCAGTCGTGACCAGTTGGGAGATCGACAGTCCGGATTTGAGGATCTTCGCCTTCAGAGCAGCAATGTCCTTCTCCCCGATCAATTTATGATCCACGGCGGGAACGGGGTCTTGCCACAGCTGGGGCTCCTTCGGAACGAGCGGGCCAAGGTAGCGCGAGATCGGCCCCATGTCGCGGTGCGTCAGCTTGAACCATGCCCGCGCAAACGCGTCTGCGAACTGATCCGGATGCTCGTAGAAGCGCCGTGAAATCTTTTCGTAAGCAGGGTCGAACCGCAAGGAGAGATCAGTGGTCAGCATAGATGGCGCATGACGCTTTGAAGGATCGTGCGCATCCGGCACCGTACCGGCGCCAGCGCCATTTTTCGGTGTCCACTGATGCGCACCGGCGGGGCTCTTGGTCAGTTCCCATTCGTAGCCGAACAGGTTCCACAAGAAGTTGTTGCTCCACTTCGTAGGCGTCGTGGACCAAATGACTTCCAGGCCGCTGCCGATCGTGTCATCCCCTTTGCCCGTGCCAAATTTGTTCTCCCAGCCGAGGCCCTGCTCCTCGATGCCGGCCGCTTCTGGCACTGGGCCGACATACTTGTTCGGGTCGGCAGCGCCGTGGGTTTTGCCGAACGTGTGACCGCCGGCAATGAGCGCAACCGTCTCCTCGTCATTCATCGCCATGCGGGCGAAAGTCTCTCGGATATCCCGTGCCGCAGCAATTGGATCCGGCTTTCCATTCGGCCCTTCCGGATTCACATAGATCAGACCCATTTGCACGGCAGCGAGCGGATTTTGAAGATCACGGTCGCCGCTGTAGCGCTCGTCTGCCAGCCACTTGCCTTCAGGGCCCCAGTAGATGTCCTCTTCGGGTTCCCACACGTCCTCGCGCCCGCCGCCAAAACCGAACGTCTTGAAGCCCATCGACTCGAGGGCGACGTTGCCGGCGAGAATCATGAGGTCGGCCCAGGAAATTTTCCGGCCGTATTTTTGCTTGATCGGCCACAGCAGCCGGCGCGCCTTGTCGAGGTTCACGTTGTCCGGCCAGCTATTGAGCGGCGCGAAGCGCTGCTGCCCGGCTCCCGCCCCGCCGCGGCCGTCGCCGATGCGGTACGTACCCGCGCTGTGCCACGCCATACGAATGAAAAGTGGCCCATAGTGGCCAAAGTCGGCCGGCCACCAATCCTGCGAGTCCGTCATCAAGGCATGCAGGTCCTTGATCACGGCATTCAGGTCGAGGCTCTTGAATTCTTCCGCGTAGTTGAACCCCTTGTCCATAGGATCGGACAGGGGGGAGTGCTGGTGCAGGATTTTCAGGTTCAGCTGATTCGGCCACCAGTCGGCATTCGCCGTGGCCCCAGCTGCGGTGTGTGTGAACGGGCACTTTGCTTCGGTTGACATGATTGCTCCTTCCTCTAAGAAAACTGTGACGAACTACCAACCCATCCTGACTCTCCCATTCGCGCCATCGCCGAGCTTACCGTCGCGGCGCACGGGTCCCTCCGGGCCCCTTCTTCCCTCGCGCCGAGGGACGGGACGGCTTCTTGTCCGGTCCGGGGGCTTCCTTGTCCTTCAACTTGGAACGGTTGTAGGCGATAGCGGTCCGGACGAGCCGCCGGAGCGCCGCCTCGTCGAGCCGGTTCTTCTCGAAGATGTCGATCGCGCGCCAGGCGTTCCCTTCCAGCCCCGCGTTGAAGAGGTGGTCCGCGTCCGGGAAGTTCGCCCCTTGGACGAAGGTCCACTTCACCTTCCCCCCGTGGGGGTTCGCGAGCGCGACCATCCCGGCGCAGTACCAGACGGGCGTCCCCATCCACTTCCAGTCCTCGGTGACCCCGGGGTCGGACTCGAGCATGATCCTCCGGATGGTGGCCAGCACCTTGCCGCGCCAGTCCGATATCCCCGCGATGTGCTGGTCGATGCGCTCCGAGGCCTTCACGCGCGACCCCCCCTCACTGCTTCCTCAAAACTTTTGCTGTCGGAAATGTGGGATAAGAAATCCATTGGACACAGAATGTTTTGCTTAGTTTTTTGCGCGGCAGCGGCGACAGAGGCCAAAGACCTCGATCAACGGCTGCGTCAGATCAAAGCCGTCCGGCAGTTGCCGGGATAGCCGCTTCAAATCGATGAACCCTCCTTCAATGTCCTGCACCGATTTGCAGCGGGAGCAGACCAGATGGTGATGAGGTTTGAGATTGCCGTCCACGCGCAACGTCGACGCATGAGGAGTGACCTCTCGCAGCAACCCACACTCGATAAAAAGCCGCAGATTGTTGTAGACCGTGGCGAGAGAAATGGATGGAATGCGGCGCTGCACCGCGGCGTAAATGTCTTCCGGGGAATGGTGTCCGTGAGAAGCGATGACGGCCTCATAGACCACCTGACGCTGATGCGTGACCGCCAAACCGCGCTTCGCGGCCAGCTCACGGAACTGTTCATGGGTGAGGCGCATGATTATCGAATAAGAATGAGTATAAAACGACCGGGAGCAGTGTCAACCGAAATCTTTCCTGCGACCTCGAAGAGGGCGGTCGGCCGCAAGACCAGGCTGTGGCTCAGCTACCACGACCGGCATCGGGACCCGCTTCTGGATGGATTGTCGGCAACCCTTCCCTTACCGGATTATGGAAGGGTTGCCCGTCATCCGACCGGAACCGGTGCCGACGATGGCCCCGATCGTCGTAACTCCAGGTCGAGATTTCTGGACAACGTCTGGTTGGGGAGCTGCCGCGGGGATGCTGACCCGAAGGCGTGATGTCTTGCCCCCCGGTCTTGAAGATCACGGAGACGGTTCTGAACCGATGTGAAAATTCTCTGCTCTATTCAATTCTTCAACCGCTTACAAATTCAGGCGATGTGACGCGTTCTGACCGAAGTGGATGCGTTTAGCATAGACGTTTTTATCGCAGCGCACTTCTATCCGAAGACCTGTCTTGAGAAAACGATGGCCGAAAACTTGTCATAGGGTTGACGACGTGACAGCCGGGGCGCCCTCGAACGTTCAACCCACCGGCATGGGGCGCGCCTGAATGGCGCTTCAGGAGTCACCGCGCCATCAGTCGGCGGCTCCGGAGTCGGCGACCCCGAAGTAAGCTCGGCGGACATGGTCGCTGGTGCGCAGCTCCTCGCTCAGGCCTTCGAGGACAACCCGTCCCGTTTCCATCACGTAAGTAGAGCGAGAAATCAGTAGTGCATCGTTGACGTTTTGAGCAGCGAGCAGGATGCTGACGCCGGCGGCGGCAATCCGGCCAATCATCTCGAAAACCTGTTCCACCAGCATGGGAGCTAACCCAAGCGAAGGCTCATCCAGAAGCAGAAGCAGCGGCTCTGCCATCAAGCCGCGCCCGATGGCGCACATCTGTTGTTCACCTCCCGACAGAGTTCCGCAGGCCTGCTTTCGCCGTTCGGCGAGCCTGGGGAACATCTCATAAATTCGGTCGAGATTTTGATGAGCTTTCCCACGGAGCGGAGGTGAAAAAGCTCCCATCAGAAGGTTTTCCTCGACCGTCATCCGGGGCCACAACTGGCGCCCTTCAGGGACCAGACAGAGACGGTGGCGCACCCGTTCGTGCGCTGGCTCTGAGGTTACGTCGCATCCATTGAAAACGATTCTGCCCTTGCGAACCGGAATGAGTCCTGCCAAGGCCTTGAACGTGGTTGTCTTGCCGGCGCCGTTGGGCCCGATCATGCTGACGACCTCGCCACGATTCAGGCGGAGGCTGACGCCCCAAACCACCCGGATCGCGCCATAAGCGACGTCGAGATCTTCCGCCTCGAGCAATCGATCTGGGTAGTGTTCGGCCATTTACGCGCACGCCTTTCTGCCGATATAGGCTGCAATGACCGCGGGATCGCTCTGCACTGCTTCGGGTGAGCCCTCCGTCAGCTTTTGTCCGTAGTTCATCACGATGACGTGATGGGAAACCGACATGATTGCTTTCAAATTGTGTTCCACATAGAGGATTGTAGTGCCGGCTTCCTGGATTTTGCGAAGCAGGCGGAGCACAGAGACCGTCTCGGTTTCCGTGAGCCCGCTGCAAACCTCGTCGCAGAGCAGGAGGCTGGGGCGAGTGGCGAGGGCACGGGCCAACTCCAGACGCTTCTGGTCGCCGACCGAAAGGTTGACGCTCGATGCCTCTGCGAGGTGTGCGATTCCTACCCACTCGAGGATTTGCGTTGCATCCGGGGAGTCGCCGACCGAACCTCGGTTGCGTCCGAAGCGCACGCCCACTTCCACGTTTTCAAGCACGGAAAGGGCCCGGAAGGGCCTGGGCACCTGGTGGGTCCGGACGATGCCGGCCTGGGCCATGGCGAAGGACTTCGCCCCGGTCAAGTTGCGGTCCTGAAAGACGACGGTTCCCGAAGTTGGTTGGATGGACCCGGCGAGGATGCTCAGCAGCGTTGTCTTGCCGGCGCCGTTGGGGCCGATCAGGCCATAGATCCCCCCCGGCTGCAGGTCGAAGCTCACCTCGTTCAACGCAGTCAGCCCGGCAAAGTACTTGGTCACGCGGTCAATACTAAGGATGGGAGCCACTAACCCTCCAGCCGCGCGCGAAGACGCGGAACGACCTGTCGAGCAATCCCACAATTCCCGCCGGTTCAAAAAGAACAATCAGAATCAACAGAGATCCGTAGATCAGAAGATGCAACTGCGGGAACGACGCAATCAGCTCTTCGTGAATCAGTCCGTAAACCACACCGCCGATCACCGGCCCCCAGATCGTGCCAATGCCGCCAATGATCGGCATTAGAAGGATAGCAACGCCGATGCTAAACGCGAAAACACCTTGCGGATGAATGAAGGCGGCATACTCAGCGTAAACGCCTCCGGCTGCTCCGGTGAGCGCGGCGGCCAGGGCATGGGCCAGCAACTTGGTGCGAAAGGGGTTCACTCCCAGGTCAGAAGCGGCTTCCTCATCCTCGCGTATTGCGATGAGTGCCAAGCCGAGCCTGGAGCGCCGAACCTGCATGGAAACGGCCACCGCTACCACCGCCAGCGCCAACGCGCCATAAAAGTGCTCCAACTGGTGGAAGGGCTGTGTCTCAATAATCCGGTAACCGCTGGCGCCGCCGGTCATGGAAACATTGGTCATCACGACGCGGACCGCCTCACTCACTCCAATCGTCGCAATGGCGAAGTAGGGACCCCTCAGACGAAAGGTCGGGAGCCCGATTAACATTGAAGCCAGGACAGCAACGCTTGCGGCCAGCAGCAACGATACGATGGAGTTGACTCCGCTATTGACCGACAGTGCAGCCGCATAGGCGCCGAGGCCGTAGAAAACGGCAAAACCGAAAGAGACCTGGCCGCCAAAGCCCCCCAAGATGTTCCAGGCGATGCTGACCGTGACCCAAACTAACGTGACAAAGAGAAGCCGAACGGTGTTCGGGCCGAGCCCGAACGCCGGAAGCGCAGCCAAAACTGCAAGCAGCAAGAGGGGCGCCACCGCGAAAGCGAATCTGGGGCGGGCAGACGCGCCACTTTTTCCGGCTCCTTTCATGCCCAGCGGCGCCTCTTGTTCCAGAGTCCGGCCACTCCTTCCGGAAGCACTATTAAAGCGAGGACCAGCAGTGAGAACGCAATTGCGGGCTGGTAATTTGCGGGTAAAACCAGAATGCAGAAGGTTTCCACGACTGCCAGAATCACCGAACCGACGGCCACGCCGGCGAACGATTCCAGGCCGCCCAGTACGATGATGACAAATGAGCGCAGCAAAAAGGGTCCGCCAAAATCCGGACTGAAAGAGTAGATCATGGCCAGCAGACCTCCGGCAGCTCCGGCGAAAGCGATTCCAACGCCGAAGGCGACCCGAGCGGTTCTCTCCACATTGACCCCGACGATTCGTCCCGCATCGCTGTTCTGCATGAGCGCACGGACCGCTCTCCCGAACCAGGTTTTGTGCAGGACAAACTCCAGGCCTCCGAGAGAAGCCAGGGCGGCACCGAAAACCACGAGCCGGACAGTCGGAAAGCTGATGGGGCCGATCTGCAGTACGTCGAGGGTTCTAGGGGTGAGAATGGCTCGATCCGAGTTACCCCAGACCAAATAGCCCAGATTCTGCAGCACTAACCACAATCCGAAAAGCAGCAGAAGCGAGGTTAGCGTGGGCTGATCAGAAGTTGGAATCCGCCGGACCAGAAGCCAATGGACCGACATCCCGATGAGAAAAAATGCCGGAAAGGCGAGCACCACACCCAGCAGCGGGTCGATGTGGAACCGGGCGTAGAGCTCGTAAACAAAATAAGCTCCGAGCATGAGGAATCCGGCGTGGGCGAGATTCACGATCTTCATGACACCATAGATGATGGTCATGCCGACCGACATGGCGGCATAGACGCCGGCCTGCAGCAGCGCGGCGATCAGCAAATTCAGCAGATCGACAGCACTCATCGCGGGGCTCGCTCAACGAGGCTTGGGTGCAAGCGCCTCCCCGGTGGCTGCGTCGGGCGGATAAACGATGTCCACTTTGTCATCGGGCTTGTTCTGCACGATCACGAACGGCGTGTTGATCTGGCCGTTCTTCCCGAATCGAAGAACCTGGCCGGGCAACAGTGAATCGTTAAGCTCTACGGTCCGCAACTGATCGCGGATGGCGGTCCTGTTCAGGCTGCCCGCGTGCTCGATGGCAGTTGCCAGCGCCCGCATGCCCTCGTAAGCGGTGGCGGCGTACCAGGAGTCGGGCGGATGCCCGGTGGATGCCTGGTAGTCGGCCGCGAATCGCTTCACCTGTGGGTAGGGGAGCTTACCGGACCACCAGATCCCGGCAAAGATGTAGTTGGTGGCGTCCCCGAGGGCCTTGCGGGCATCCGCTTCCGGCCCCCGTGCACCATAACTGATCATCTGATGGTACATGGCGGTCTGCATATATTGCCGGTGCATGGTGATGTAATCCTGCAGGTGGGCGTCCGCCAGAAATATATCGGCTCGGGCGTTCTTGACCTTCTGGAGAAGGCCGGAAAAATCGGTCGAACCCAAGTCGAATTTCTCACTGAAGACCACGTTGAAGTATCCGGGGTGCTCCTGAATCCATTTGTCGATGCCTTTGCCGTAGTCAACGCCGTGATCCGTGTTTTCCAGGGCCAGCGCCAGCTTCAGACCCTTCTTGAGTTTCCCATGGTCCACGACACTGCCGAGAAACTCCGCAGTGGTGTACCCCAAGAGATCGGTGGGACTCAACGTTCCGAAAATGTATTGATAGCCGTGGCTGAAGATGGTGCTCGCAGCCGCACCGGTCGTGATCCAGGGAGTCTGGTATCGGTCGGGCATGACCGACTCGGCCTCGCCCAGAGCGGTGGAATAGCCACCCAGGACCGCGACTACGTTATCGGCGCTCATCGCGCGCTCGACCAGGCCCGCCGACTTCGCTTGATCGGAGCCATCATCGTAAAAGACTTCTTTCACCGGAAGCTTCTTCCCCAGCTCTTTTACGAAGATGCCTCCACCCTGGTTGATCTGGTGGATGGCCAACTCAATGCCTTCTCGTTGATACTGACCCGGCTTGGCTTCCCGGCCCGTGATGGGCAGCACAACGCCGATGGCGATCTCGTTGGTGGCGCCCTTACTGCCTTTCCCGCATCCTGGCAACACAGCCAGCAGCGCCAGGAACAACAGACCGACGGGAAGCGAATACCACTTCTTCGGATTGCAAATGTAGTTTGCCAAGGCAGTCCTCGTGGCTATTGATTGCGGCCGCTCGTATCCGATGTCGCGGCTCGACAGGAATGCTCTACCAATCGTTTGAGTCTGTCAACCGGCGAATCACGTTCCGGTCTGACGGATGGCTACCAGCCACTTCGGACCATGGGCACCCTGCACAAGAATCTCTTCGATATCCGCGTTACGGCTGGGGCCACTGATCGCATGATGATTTTGCAGCGTCAATGGCAGAGTTTGCTGGCAACCAGCACCGCCCATGTGTGCCGAAAGACCAGGCGACCCTTCTCGATGATTGGCTGGAACCCTGTCGGTTTCGCTCCTTTCAATTCCTGTTGCAATGCAGTTCGGATCCTCTCTCGGGCGGTAGGCGCGGCGTGAGCAAAATCGAGCCACTCTTCAAAGTCCATTCTCACTCGGCGGGAGGAGAAGGTCATCATCTTCAGACCGACCTCTGTTGCCATAGACTCCATTTGCCGCTGGGAAAGCGCTTCGGTATGAGAGCGATCTCGAAGGCGCTCCAGGAGGTTGTATCTCGCGCGCAGCTTGTTGTCAGCAGGTGCCAGGAGATCGACAACCACCACGTTACCTCCGGGGCGACACACACGGTTCATCTCCCTCAGAACGACCTCCGGCCTGCGAAAGTGGTGGAAGGAGAAGCGGGTCATAACCAGATCAAATGTCCCAGCTGGGAACGGCAAGGCCTCTGCCGTTCCCAAAATGAAGAGGATGTTGCGCAATCCGCGTTGTTGGACCTTCTTGTAACCCTCAGTAATCATTTCAAGGGTGAGGTCCAGCGCCACAACGCGCTTCACCTTGGAGGCAACGGCCTGACTCAGCAACCCGGTTCCGGCGGCCACGTCCAACACACTGAAGCTCCGTCTCAACGGCAGTTGGCGCGCAACCCACTGAAGATCGGGGGAAACTCGCTCTCCTGCCCACGCTGATGCCTGCCTCTTGAACTCGCACCTGATCAGATGATGTTGGTGCTCCAAACTTCTCTTTCGGTTTCGTTTCATGAAACGGCGAAGCTCCTCATATATTGTGACGCGCAATCGGGGGAAGAGAACAAACCGGGAACCAGATTTGTTTACTTCATGACCTGCCGTTTGGACCCGAAGTGGTGCAACCAATGGGTGAAAGACAACTTCGGTGTTCGCGTCCTGATCATCGTAGTACCCCGCACTTTTGGATGCCACTGAACTTCAATTGTCATCTCCGCATTGTGGACAGCCTCTGGCGCCGAAGAGCTCAGAAAAATATTGACGACTCAATACGAACGCGACTGGGATCATGGATGTTGACACTGCAATCCTCGCGCCCGACGATCGGCGTCGTTTCGGATTCCACAACCTCCGCCATTCCTTGGCTTCCTACTTGGTCACCCAGACCAAGACCGATGTCAAGACGGTACAGTCCATGCTGCGGTATGCCGACGTCGGCACTATTCTGGACATCTACACGCATGCCATCAACAGGGACAAGCTGGTGGCGCAGAATCAGGTGATGGAGGCCATGATGAAGCCGGGCTTGGTGAACTGAGGACGCGGAATCCCAGTTGCTCATTGAGGGGTTTTGAGCGAAAACGCCTGCTTACGTCAACAATCGCTAAACCAGCAAGAGTAAGAGTCACCCGGGCTAAGCCGGGTGACTCCGTCATTTCTTCGCGATTATTGACGAACCGTCGTCCCCTCTGCCTTCACCGAGCGAATCGCGGAGCCATTTCTCCCGTTAGCCTTGAGGGTGGCTTGGATTGTCTTCACTTGCCGAGTGAGCTGGGCAATCTGCGCTTGCTGTTTGTGGATCAGCGCCTGCTGTTCTTTTGTAGCCTCGATCAGCAGCGCGGTGAGGCGGCCGTAATCGACGCTCTGGGCGTCTTTGCCATTCTTCTCCCAGGTAACCACCTCGGGAACGACGGCGCCGACTTCTTCGGCAATCACACCCACTACGTGTTGGCCATTCGCCTTCAGGTCGTAGGAGACGCCGCGGAGCTGCTCGACTTTCCCGAGCGCGCCGTGCAGCGTCTGAATGTTGGTCTTCCAGCGGCGCGAGCTGTAAGTGGCCCAACCGTCGGCAATGGAGGGGCCAAAGCCCTGGCCCAGAGTGAGCAGGTTGGTGGGGCTGGTGGTTCCGATGCCGATCCTGGCAGTGGCGGTGGCGCCATTCACCCCGGCAACGCTGCCCAGCACCACGGCATCGCTCACGCTAACAGAGGCGTGGGCGCCGATGGCGGTAGCGTTGTGAACGTTCTGCCCTTTCACTTCGGTGTTGTAGCCCAGGCACGTGAGATCGTTGCCTGTGGTGTTGGACTGACACGCGAACGCGCCGAGGGCGGTGTTCTCTGTGCCCGTGGTGTTGTCGAAGAGCGCGAAAAAGCCGTCGCCGGTATTGTCGCTGCCCGTGGTGTTGCTGTACAGCGCGAGGACGCCGCTGCCGGCGTTGGCTTGGCCCGTGGTGTTACTGTACAACGCCTGCCCGCCGCTGGCATTGTTGTATCCGCCGCTAGTGTCGCTGTAGAGCGCCTGGTAGCCGCTGGCACTGTTCCAGGTGCCCGTGGTGTTGTTGTAGAGCGCCTGGGCACCGCTGGCAGTGTTTGGGGAGCCCGAGGTGTTGGCGAAGAGCGCCTGGTAACCGACGGCGGTGTTGTCGCTGGCGTTGTTGTCATAAAGTGCTTCGAAGCCGCTGGCGGTGTTGTTGCTGCCCGAGTAGTTGTACGAGAGCGCCAAAAGGCCGATGGCAGTGTTGCTGTCGCCCGTGCCGTTGTCTTCGAGCGCGAGGGCCCCGTCGGCGGTGTTGTTGCTGCCTGTGGTGTTGAGGTAGAGCGCCTGGTCCCCGATGGCGGTGTTCCAACCGCCCGTGGTGTTTTCGGAGAGCGCACCGCTTCCGCTGGCGGTGTTGTGCCCGCCCGTGGTCTTGCCATTCCCCGCAAATCCGAGAAAAGCGTTCGCGTTTGCATACGAGCCGAAGGCGAAGAGGTCGCTCCCGATATTGAAGGCGGCGCCCGTTATAAAGCCCGTCGCGCTCAGGTTCCCGTTCACCGTCTGATTGCCCGTAAACGTGTTGCTTCCGGCGAATGTGACCGAGCCGGTGAAGTTACCCGTGCCATGCACATCCAGCGTGGCGGCCGGTGTAGTCGTGCCGATGCCCACGTTGCCCGCATTGGTGATTCGCATCATCTCCAGCCCACCTACTCCCAGCGTCAGGTTGGTCGCCACCGAAGGGCCGAAATACGTATGCTTGTCGCTCGCCCCCGGCGCGCTCACGTTCACCTGCAGGTCTTGATCCGACAGGTTCGTCGCGTTCAGCACGGTTCCTCCCGCCGGCGCCCCGATCACCAGCCGCTGCTGCGGGTTGCTAGCCCCAATCCCCACATTCCCCGCACTGTTGATTCGCACTTTCTCCACCCCGCCTACCCCCAGCGTCAGGTTGGTCGCCACCGAAGGGCCGAAATACGTATGCTTGTCGGTCGCCCCCGGCGCGCTCACGTTCACATTCAGGTCTTGATCCGACAGGTTCGTCGCGTTCAGCACGGTTCCTCCCGCCGGCGCCCCGATCACCAGCCGCTGCTGCGGGTTGCTGAACCCAATCCCCACGTTGCCCGCCGTGCTCTGATAGATAGTGGAGTTGCCGATGTCGCCCGTACTGTCGGTAAAGATGGGAATGTAGTTCGTTGTACCGGAGCTCGTAAACAGAGGTTCTGCCTTGGATTTGGCTGCTGTGGAGTTCGTACTGCCCGGCGCGCTCGCACCCGTACCCGCACCGGAACCGGTCGGAGCCAGAACGAAGGCCGAGGCCGGCTTTCCGCCCACCGTGTCCGCGTCCGACGCCTTCAAGGCATAGGGCACGCTCACCAGCAGCACCCGCGGCTGCTCCACTTCCCCCGGCAACTCCAGCTTTGCTCCCAGCCAGCGCGGCTCGCCCGTGGCGAACAGGTCCAGAGGCAGGCCGGCGTTCTGTGTGCTGCCCAGCAGCACCGCGTAGCGCCCCTGCGCGTCCAATGCAGCGTTCTGCGTTTCCATCCAGAGCGTCGCGCCGCCCTGCTGCTCGGCGTAGATGGAGAAGGTGATTCCCACCGTGCCGCTGCGCCGCTGGCCCGAGGCGTCTTTGGCCACCCCGCTGAATTTGATCAGGCGGGGGACGGGCAGCGCCGGGACCAGTTGGGACGGGGAGGAAACAATCTGCCCCGCCGCCTGCGGTTCGGCCGCCACCGCGGTCGTGGCTACGCTCTTCGGCGCGGCTGACTCTTGCCCCGACAGGGCTGGCGTTGGAAGAAGGAAGAACAAGCTCGACACGAAGACTCCCAGAAAGCGGATGCAAAAGTTCATAGAACCCCCCACGCAAATAGGAGCGAAATGGAAGCACGAAGGAGCGCGTCGTGTCAATGAAGAAATGGATTACAGATTGATGTGCGGCGATCGCCAAGAGCCACCGCGCAAGGCCCGGCCAGACCTTTGCTGTTGCAACATCCCCATAACGCTCACTGACCAGTTTTGAGTGTTATGGCCGCTTGGCGAACAACAAGCGAATACGCGGGAGCGCGGTTACAAACAGGGCCGCAAACACGTGCTGGGAACTGTTTGAATGGTAGGCCCGAATGGACTCGAACCATCGACCTCTTCCGTGTCAAGGAAGCGCTCTAACCAACTGAGCTACGGGCCTGCACGCGAACCGCTGATGGTTTCAATTCTACGGGCGGCGGGGCAATTCCGGCAACGTTTAGACAAAATTAAAACCGCAAGACCGAGAACTCAAGTATTTAGTATCACGGGCTGATCACGGGCTAGTGATGGGATTTCTCTCCGCCCACTCCTGCCGCGTGGCGTGATTAAAAACCGCATGCATTACATTTCTAACTTTCGCCTGGGAGTCATTCGCCAGTGACACACCGTTCGGCCATTTTTCGACGGCAACGGTCTTGACGTCTGACGCAGGGCGGATTCCCCAGCTCACCCTGACGAAGCGCGGTCAAGGGTGGACAGTGCCTGCGCGAGATCCGCAATGAGGTCATCCACGTGCTCGATTCCCGTCGAGTACCGGATAAGCGCCTCGGGAATGCCCATGGCCGCGCGATCTGTTGCACTAACCTCGACGTGACTGGTGGTGGCGGGCGGCCCGACGATGGTTTCAACTGCGCCAAGGTTTGCCGCGCGATGCGCAAACTTGAGCCGGGGAAGGACTTTCTTCACTGCCTCATAGCCGCCGCGGAGAACGAAACTGAGCATGCCGCCAAAGCCGCCCGGCATCTGTCTTTTTGCGATTTCGTGTTGCGGGTGCGACTCCAGGCCGGGGTAATACACCTGGGCGACCGCTTTATGCCCTTCGAGGTAGCGGGCGACTTTCAGGGCGCTGGCATTCTGCCGCTCCACCCGAATGTCCAAGGTTTTCAAACCTCGCAGCAGCAAATACGCGGCAAAGGGATCGAGCGCGGCGCCGGTGATCTCGCGGAAATGAAATATCGGCGCGATTAATTCCTTGCGACCGCAGACCATTCCACCCAAAGCGTCGGCGTGACCGCCAAGGAACTTCGAGACGCTGTGCAGCACAAGATCGGAACCCAGCTCCAGCGGCCGTTGATTGATGGGAGTGGCAAAAGTGTTGTCGGTCAGGACCAGCGCTCCAACCCGGTGGCCGGCTCTCGCCAGACGCGCGATGTCGATGACCTTGAGCGTGGGGTTGGTGGGTGTTTCCAGATAGACTGCTTTGCAACCCTTCGCGATCTCGGCTTCGATTTGCTGGAGGTCGGTCGTGTCGCAAAGCTCGACCAGCAGATTCATCTTGGGGAAAAATTCGCGAAACAGCTGGTTCGTCCCGCCATAGGTGTCCTTGACGGTTACAATGCGGTCGCCGGGCCGCAGCAAAGCGAAAAGGGTATTGCTGATGGCCGCCATCCCGGACGCCATGCTGGTCGCTGCCTCGGCTCCTTCCAGCACCCGAACTTTCTCTTCCAGAGCGGTGACCGTAGGGTTGGTATTCCGGCTGTAAATGTGACCCGGTTTACGACCGAGAGCGGCATCCTCCCAGTCTTCGAGGTCGTCGTAGCCGAACGCCACACTCTGGACAATGGGAACCTGGGTCGCCCCCTGTGCCAGGGATTCTTCTTCTCCGGCCCACACCGCCTGAGTGCCGATTCTGGAATTGAGGACATCCCGTCTCATGGCTTTGCGCTCCTTAGTTGAGTGGCTACGTATTCGTGCTTACGCCGTGGCTATTCGTCTGACGGCCGCTTCCGCGCGGGCACTGGTGAGAATTGACGGATCGAGTCGCGGCTACAGAACCGGCGGTTCGCAAGAACCCGAAGAAAGCCACCGCGGCAGCCAGAATCGCTGCTTCGTCGTCCGCGGTTCCGACGACGAACACTAATAGACATTTTCCGCTGCGTCAATCGAAAACGGGCCGCTGGCACCGTGACCGCGTGATGGTTCATACGGTGGAGGAACGGGCGTCTCGAGACGCCCGTCCCTCCACGGTCATCGCACTCGCCGGCGGGAGACGCGGCAAGCCGCGTCTCTACACAGACGTTTTGCCGGGCAAAATCTCCAAAACAAAACGGCCTCCCTAAATAAGGACATCCGGCCGGGTCGGTCCTAAGTCGGAAGGTTTGCGCGCGCTGCGAAGGTTGGCAAATTAAGCCGCCCGCGTTGTATTCTCGGGGCGTGCTCCGTTCGCCTGCGCCCCATCGGTCTCCAACTCCCGGATTATTCTTAGGGCTGATCATCACCCTGGCGGCCGTGGTTGCATATTCTCGATACATCACGCGGCAGATTTCCGGCTTGCGCGAACTGCAGAACAATCTGGTGGACCGCAACCGGAAAGACTCCCTGCAGTTGCTTCGCATCCAGAACGATTTGAACTCGCTGGCGCTGGCCATGCGCGACATGCTGGACAACGATGAGCCCTACCCGCTGACGGCGTGGTCGGCGCAGTTCCAGCGCGTGCGGACGGATCTGGACGACGCGCTGCGCCGCGAGCGGCAGGTTGCCCCGGTGAATCGCACTCCCGAACAAGAGCAATACCTCGCGAATTCGGTTACCCAGTTCTGGGACGCCGCGGATCGGACTTTTGCGCTGGCGCGCGACCCCAACCAGGCGGAAGCCAGAACGCAGATTCGAATCTCGCTGCGAGCCCGGCAGGAAGCGCTGAGCACGGCCGTGTCCCGGCTGCTGGTGCAGAACAATGAGAGTGAAGAGCAAGCTGCGCTGCGCATTGGACAGATTTATGACCGCGTTCAGCGCCAGGTGTATCTGTTCCTGACCGCGACTTTGATGGCCATTCTCTTCACCAGCCTTTACCTGATCCGCTCCAATCGGCGATTGTTCGCGCAACTGGCGGCGCTTTCCGAACAGCGCAGCGAGCTTGCCCAGAAGCTCATTTCCACCCAGGAATCCACTTTGCGCCACATCTCACGTGAACTGCACGATGAGTTCGGTCAGATTCTGACGGCTGTGGGGATGATGCTGACCCGCGCGGGAAATCAGGCTCCCGAGAAATCGGAACTGCGCGCCGAACTGCGTGAAGTCTGCGAGATTACGCAAAATACGCTGGACAAAGTGCGCAGCCTTTCCCAGGCGTTGCACCCCGTGATGCTCGAAGAAACCGGACTGGAGAGCACGCTCGACTGGTATTTGCCGGTGTTGGAAAGGCAGGCTGGGATTCACGTATTCTATGAGAAATCGGGCGAACCCTTTCCTGTCGACGGCAACGCCGCCATTCATGTGTATCGCGTGGTGCAGGAAGCCTTGAATAACTTGACCCGGCATTCGGGAGCCAGCGAAGCCTGGGTGCGTCTGCGATTTCTGCCGCATACTTTGGAAATCGAAGTGGAAGATCACGGGAAGGGCTTTGAAGCGCAGGCCGCAACCCAGGGAATTGGACTGGTGGCGATGCGCGAACGCGCGGAGTTGCTGGGCGGCACAGTTGAATTTTTGCGGCCCGCGCAAGGTGAAGGCGGAACAGGAACGCTGGTTCGATTACGAGTTCCAAGGGAGAAGCTTGATTCGCATGGCGGATAAAATTTCAGTTTTGCTGGTTGACGACCATACCCTGGTGCGGCGAGGTTTCCGGCGCATTCTGGAGGATGAGCCGGATATTACAGTTGCCGGTGAGGCTGGCGACGGCCTTGAAGCCATCAAACTCGCGGATGAACTTCGTCCGCAAGTGATTGTCATGGATTGCGCCATGCCCGGCATGAACGGGTTGGAAGCCACGCGGCAGATTCTTGCCAGGCATCCGCAGGCTTTGGTGCTCATGCTCAGCATGCATCCGGAGGAGACTCTGGTGCGGCAGGCGCTGGATGCCGGCGCGCGCGGCTACGTTTTAAAGAACGCAGTGGACCTGGAGCTGGGTGCTGCCATCCGGCGAGTCGCGAACGGCGAAACCGTGCTCGATTCCCAACTCAAGCGTCCGGCTGTGCTCAAAGGCAAGCGCCACCCGGCGCTCACCCCGCGCGAACTCGAAGTCCTGCAAATGATCGTGGATGGCAAATCCAACAAGGAGATTGCTATCGCGCTCGACCTCAGCGCAAACACAATCGCCGTCCATCGGGCCAACATGATGGACGCTTTGGGAACCCACAAGACCGCCGAGTTGGTCGTTTACGCGATCCGCAACGGGCTGGTTGATCTGCCGTGAGAAGCCCTGCCGTGAGAAGCCCTGCCGTGAGCTGCCCTGCCGTGAACCGCCGGTCGTTTCTCTGGGGAATGGCCGGCCTGGCATCGACACTCATATCGACATCAGGCTTGCGGTTGGACGCATTCGCAGCTTCTCCCTCGCCTGATCCTGGCTTCCGCCTGGTGGATGTAACTGCTTCGTCCGGCATTCAGTTCCGGCACAACAGCGGCGCCTATGGCGGGAAGCTGCTGCCAGAAACACTCGGCGCCGGTTGCGCATTCCTCGACTACGACCGCGACGGCTGGCAGGACATTCTTCTGGTGAACGGCGTCGATTGGCCCGGACATAAAGATGGGCCCGGACACAAAAGCGAGCGAAGCACGCTGAAGCTCTATCGCAACAATCGTAACGGCACCTTCTCCGACGTCACCCGCAGCGCCGGGCTCGACGTCGAGATGTACGGCATGGGGGTTGCGATCGGCGATTACGACAACGACGGTTATCCGGACATTCTTATTACTTGCGTCGGGCAAAACCGGCTGTTCAAGAACACCGGTAAGGGGACGTTCGTCGATGTAACCAAGTCGAGCGGACTGGGCGGCCGGCAGGCGTTGAGCACGTCCGCTTTATGGTTCGACTTCGACCGCGACGGACTGCTGGATCTGTTTGTCTGCAACTACGTCAAGTGGTCTCCCGAGCACGACGTGTTTTGCAGTCTCGACGGCAAGCACAAGTCTTATTGCACGCCCGAGGCCTACCGCGGAGAGACCTGCTGGTTGTTTCACAATCGCGGCAATGGAACCTTTGAGGATGTCACGGCCACCAGCGGAATTTTCGACAGCAGCTCGAAGTCCCTGGGCGTGGCCATGCTCGACTATGATCGCGATGGCTGGCCCGATTTGCTGGTGACCAATGACACGCAACCCAACAAGCTTTATAGGAATCAGCGCAACGGTACGTTTAAAGACATAGCCGTGGAGGCCGGCATCGCCTTTTCCACCGAGGGCAGGGCCCGCGCCGGCATGGGCGTGGACGTGGCCGACTTCGACAATTCAGGAAATGCGGGCATCGCCATTACGAATTTCGATAACGAGATGACCGGGCTCTACCGGCTTTCCGACGGCGGGAATTATATTGACGTGGCCATGCCGAGCGGAGTGGGGCTGGCATCGAAAGACAAACTGGGATTCGGATGCGTGTTTCTCGATGCCGATCTGGATGGCACACTCGACTTGGCGGTTGTGAACGGACACATCGACGACACGGTGCGCAATGTCAGCGGCGTCGGCTACGCGCAGCCACCGCAACTTTTTTTGAACAGCGGGAAGGGAACGTTCGTTGACGTGGCTGCTGAAATCGGCGGCGGCTTCAGTCAACCAAAGGTCGGACGAGGGCTTGCCTACGGCGATTTCGATCGGGACGGCGATCTTGACTTGCTGATCACCACCAACAACGGTCCAGCCTATCTCTACCGCAACGATCAGACTGCCGGGAACCGCAGCCTCCGCATTCGCCTCGTCGGGACGAAATCCAATCGCGATGCCATCGGGGCTTCGCTGAAGATTTTTCACGGCGCGTCGAATGGAACATCCAGCCAATCGCGCCTGGTTAAAGGCGGGTCCAGTTATCTGTCGCAGTCGGAACTGCCCGTAACCTTCGGGCTCGGGAAGCGAGACAAGATCGATCGTCTGGTGATCCAATGGCCCAGCGGAAGAACGGAAGAATACAAGAACCTCGCAGCCGGCCGCGCCTACGAGTGCGTGGAGTCAAAAGGAATCACCGCTCTGCCGGGCTTCTAGGGCGGGCGTGGCAGTTCGGAGAAATGTCCGGCGTGCCCATCGCCGCAGCGGCCAGCAGGCTGAGCCGATGCAAGGCGATCTTACGAAGGGCCACGCCGAGCGCTATTCCACCAAACGCAAACAGAGTTGCCATGGCTGGGTGCAAGAAGATGACGCTCAGAGAGTGGGCCATGGGGATCATACGAAACCATACCGAATGTGCCGGATTACCATACCGGGTATGGTATATTGAAAGGCGACTCAACTATGAGCCACACAGTCAAAGAAAAGCAAAATCTACTTCTCCGAGCTAAGCGCATCCAGGGGCAGGTGGAAGCTCTAGTGCGAGTTCTAAGCGAAGAACGCGACTGCTCCGAAGTTCTGCAAGTGATGAGCGCAGCCAGAGGAGCCATGAACAGCCTAATGGCGGAGCTTCTGGAAGGCCACATCCGGAGCCACGTTCTCAACGGAAAACAGAGACCGACTTCACAGCAGGTAGTGGCCGCTGACGAAGTGATCGATATGGTCAAGTCGTACTTGAAATAGCCGCCTCCGGAGAACGGAAGGAATCTCTCGATGAGCTCTTCGCCCTCGATCGAAAAGTCCCCGGCTGACTCTTCCGAGCTTAGGGAGACGCGGAAGTCTCCAGAAATGAAGGACCCTGAGCTTGGCGCTGAGGACGATCAACACTCACACGGTGTGGAGTGGACCGAACTTGTCCGTATCGCCTTCGTGGCGTTGGCTGCAGCGGCGGTCTGGGTCCGCCTTTGGGAGCCTTTCCCGCACATCAGCGTAATCGGCATTGCGGCCACCCTGATCGGCGGCTATCCCATTTTCAAGGAAGCCTTCGAGAACATCGTTGAACGAAAGATGACGATGGAACTCTCGATGACCATCGCTCTTCTTGCGGCGTTGGCGATCGGAGAATTTTTCACCGCTCTGGTCATCACCGGCTTCGTCCTTGCCGCTGAGGTTTTGGAGGGTCTCACAATTGGTAGAGGCCGGCGGGCTATCCAGAGTCTTCTCGATTTTCTCCCCAGAACGGTCGCGGTCCGCCGCAATGATCAGGTGGTGGAAATCGCATCCGATCAAGTTCAAATCGGCGACACGGTCATCGTTAAGCCCGGTGGACACATCCCGGTGGATGGCGTTGTGCTTGGTGGCCACTCGTTCGTGGAACAAGCGGCGATCACCGGCGAAGCCATGCCGGTTGAAAAAGCATCCGGAGATGGAGTCTATGCCGGAACCATCAATCAATCGGGGGCTCTGGAAATCGGTGCCCAGAAACTCGGTCGAGACACGACGTTCGGAAGAATCATTGAAGCCGTCGAGCGGGCGGAGAAGTCACGTGCCCCGATCCAGAAAACTGCGGATCGCCTGGCGGGCTACCTCGTGTACTTCGCCCTCGGGGCAGCGGTTCTGACCTTCATCGTCACTCACAATGTCAGGTCGACCATTTCGGTTGTAATTGTTGCCGGAGCCTGCGGTATTGCGGCCGGAACTCCACTTGCAATCCTCGGCGCGATTGGCCGAGCGGCGCATCAGGGGGCCATCATTAAAGGCGGCCTGTACTTGGAAGCGCTGGCTGCCGTGGACACCGTGCTTTTGGACAAGACGGGCACGCTGACTTTCGGGACACCTCAGATCCGAGAAGTCGTCTCAGCCAATGGTTTCGCGGAGGAACAGATCATAGCCGCGGCCAGCATTGCCGAGCGCAAGTCGGAACATCCCCTCGCCAAAGCAGTTATGGCACGGGCAATGGAACTCGCCGTTCCTCGGGCGGAGCCTGATGAATTCTCGTACACGCCTGGAAGAGGAGTCAGGGTGAGTTACCGGGGCGAGGAGATCCTGGTTGGTAGTCGGGCGCTTCTCACGGAGCACGGCATGACTCGGGTGTTGCCCGTGGATGGCAACGGCGCGGACGGGGCGTCGGAGGTTTACGTCGCTCGTGCCGGGCAAGTTCTTGGGAGTATCCGGATTGCTGACGTTCTGCGTCCGGAAGCCAAGAATGCGGTCGCGGCGATGCGACAGATGGGCCTGAGGACAGTTCTGCTGAGCGGAGACACGCAAGCCGTAACCTCATCGGTCGGCCGCGACCTCGGAGTAGACGAAGCGGTAGGAGAGTTGCTGCCGGAGCAGAAAGCAAAGTGGGTCAGCGAGCTTCGCGGCAGGAATCGCAAGGTTGCCATGGTCGGTGACGGCATCAACGATGCTCCGGCCTTGGTACAGGCTAATGTCGGAATTGCCATGGGATCGGGAACCGATGTTGCTCGGGAGAGTGCGGATGTGATCCTGATCGGAAGCGATCTCTCAAAGTTTGTCGAAACGCTGCGGCTTGCGCGACGTTGCCGTGGGATCATCATGCAGAATTTTGTAGGCACGCTGGCCGTGGACAGCATAGGAGTCGGAATGGCAGCTTTTGGCCTGCTAAATCCGCTGCTTGCCGCCTTTATTCACGTGGCCTCGGAGTTGGCGTTTATCCTTAATTCCACGAGATTGTTGCCCCGCAGTTCTGAAGCAGGGCAATAAGTCGAGAAGTGGGCGCGAACCGTATCACGGGCCGCTTGCTGCTGTTCCTGCGCCTGTGGAAGTGCATAACCGGTGCGTGCGATCTCTCCTTGATCGCGGACGAAGATCGGCAAGGAGACTGCGACTGACGGCGCAATGGATGTATTGTAATTTACCGCATCGAAGATTCGTGCCGTACACGTAGGGACGGCCGCCCTCGGCCGTCCAGCCGAGCGAAGCTCGGCAGCGCTCCTCAGCGGCGCCGGATTTGGTCCGTGCACTATTACCGTGACCGCGTGATGAATTATGCGGTGGAGGGACGGGCGTCTCGGCCGTCCAGCCGAGCGGGGACGACCGGCTCTCCACCAGCAAGTTTGGATCGACAGCAGTGACAATCACGCGGTCGCGGCCCTAGATCGAGATCGAAATCCCGGGAACCCGCAACGATTTGCTCCTGCCCATCACGAACCCGCGTAAAGTTGAAACGGCGCCCAGTAAAACGGATTGTGGAATCCGCTGCTCCGAAGCAATGACAGTTTGGCGGCGCGAAGCGCGGCATCCGGACCCGCTCCCTTGTCCAACTCCTCGTAAAACTTATCCATGAGCTGCTCGGTGGAAGCGTCCGTCGCTTCCCACAACGCGGCGACCACGTGGTGGGCGCCGGCTCTGAGGAACGCCCAGGAGAGCCCGACCAGTCCCTCGCCCGAGTACGCGCGTTCACCCGCGCCATAGCACGCCGAAATCGTGACCAGATCGGCGCGCAAGGGATGGCGAATGATGTCGCGGGCGTAAAGCTTGAAGGAGTCGTTCTCGGCGCTGCCTCCGGACGGTACAGTCTTGGATAGGTCGGTCTTGGATAGGTCAGTCTTGGATAGGCCGGTGTTGGATAGGTCCGGCTTGGATAGCGCGATCTTCGACGGCACAATCTTCGACAGTACAATCGCCGAGTCGAGCGGGCTCAGGCGGCTGGCCGTCCCATGCGCCACAAAATGAATGTAGGAAAACTGCTCTGGACTGCTGGCCAGATACGCCGCCGGAGTCGCCTGCTCGCGCGCAAATATCCGCTGCTCGGCCGCCGGGAAATGCCGGGCAACACTTTCCATCTGGGCCGCGGCTTTCGGGAGCTCGGGATATTTATCGTTGGGCGCGACGCTGTTGCCGACGAGAAGCAGTCCGCGCTCGCGCTTCTCTTTGTTATTGCTTTTGCCCGCGAGCGCCGCGCCGAGCACTCGTAACGAGCTGGCATTCGCCGTCGTCGCGTCTTCAATCCAATAGTGCATCTTCGCTTCGGTTACATTGGGTCCGGATAGCTTTGGCCCGGACGCCTTTGCTTCCGAGACCAGAAGAGTTTCGAAATTCAGGTTGTTCAGGTTGCCATCCGGGATGACGAAAACCTTCGCGTCCTTCTTCAATAATGCCTGCGCAGGCGCGATCAGCGTGCGATAGAGCCAACCGCCATCCGGGTCGGCCGATGCGAGAACGTCCTGCGGTCCGCCGAGAGCCTTGCGATAGCGCGCGACGGCCGCATCGATTTCCGCGCCGGGAGGAAGCGTAAACAAGTTGGTTTTCTGCGGCGTGATTGCCCACATGTACGACTGCTTTTCGCCCAGCCAATAAAAAAGAACTGTCCCTTCCGCTCGTCGGGCGATTTGCTGGGGGTTCAATGGCGGAGGCCCAGTTGAGGGACCCTTTGCCAGCAATCTCAATCCTTCGGCCAGAGTGCGGGCGCGGCTGTAGTCGGCCCAGCGCAGGGCTTCGTCCGTCTTTCCCCGTGCCACCAGAAAATGCACGTAGTCGTCGTAGATGCGGGAAGCGTTGGTAAGAAAAGAAAGCTGAGAGTCTTCATGCCGCACGGTATCGCGAGCCGCTTCGAACGTGGCCAGCGCTACCCGATATTCACGGTCCGCCGAATCTGGACGCTTTTCGTCTTCGTACAGACGCGCCAGCGAGTGCTCCGCCTCCCACTTCAGAAAAACGGGACAGATATTGTTGTGCTCAACTTGCTGAAACGTCCTCTCGGCTTCGCCGGTACTGCTGCCACGGGCCGCAATCTGCCCCTGGACCAGCATGGGATAGATCTCATCGAGATGATTCCCGCTCGCTCGCGCAATATCGAGAGCTTGCTGAGCATACTGGCTCGCATTCACCAAATCGCCGGTCTGCAGGGCCAGCCGCGCCAGCACGCGCAGTGCGTTGTAGATATCTTCCTTCGCATCAATTCCTTGCGCTAGACCCAAGGCGTGTTGAAATGTCTGCGCGGCCAGATCAAACTTGCGCGCATCCATGTAGATGTAGCCGATGTTTGTGAGTTCGTTCTCCTGGTTCCAGACGTCCCCAAGTTGCGACGCTAGCTTTTCTGACTCCGCTGACAATTCCAAAGCCTTCTCCGAGTCCCCGAGCTTGTAGTAGGCCCAACCTATGTTGCCCTGGCTGATGAGTTCGAGTCTCCGGGCGCCCACAGCCTTCGCAGTTTCGTACGCAGCTTCCGACCTGTCGATCGCTTCATCGTAGCGTCCTTGCGCTAGCGACTCATTCCCCAGGTTGAGAAGAGCATGGGATTCCAGTAGCGCGTCTCCGTGGGAGCGCGCGAAGGCCAGGCTAAGTTCAAATAGCCGCTCCGCGGACTCCCACTGATTCAGTTCGGTGGCCAGGAGTCCACGCGCTTTGAGAACGTATCCGCAACTCGCCGACGCATAACTACCGCAGAGTCTCGCTGCATCGTTAAGCGACCGCTCGGCTTCAGGGAAGTTGTGCGTATTAACATCGGCCTCGCCAGCAAGCGTCAATATGGGGATAACCAAGTCTGGCTGGTCAGAAGGTAACGGCGCTGACTTGAGGAGCTTCAGGGCATCTTCGTACAGCCCTCGCTGCAGTGCCGCTCTTGCTTCCAGGGTTCGGAACTTCCAAGCCCATTCCGGGCTCGAATCTCGGAACCGTTGGCATTCTCGATGGGCTTCGTCCTGGGTTTGTTTCAGATCGCCATGCAGGAGACTCTTGTAAGCGTGATCATAGGCGGCCTGCGGGCTGTCGTTGCGACTGCAGGACAACACGCAGGCCAGGAGCAGAAAGGACAGGCCGGCGACTATCCGGGACTGCCGTGTCCATTGGCCACGGCTATTGGACCTTTGACGTTCCCGCCAGTGGGGCAGCCCAGATGCATGTTGAACATGTTCAGAGTGAAGTAGTTGCTGGCGTTTGGCTCCGCTCGAGGCGCATCGTCCCTCCGGTGCGGCGGGAAGTCGCTGTGCCCGTTGTTGATCCCGACCTCCAGTTCGGCCAAGGCCACGGTCCCAAAGTTCGGAATGAAGATGACATTCCCGAACGTCTTGACCCCCGGGATCGGCTCGATGTTTTTGACCAGTGAACATCGCAGCTTAGAATAGCCGTTCCGATCCCCCTTCGCACCCCCTTTGGCGCGCTTCTTGAGATCGTCGATGTACTTGATCTCGGCGCGGTATTTCTTCGCCAAGCTTTCGGGAATCTCCCCGGTCTTGCCGATGCTCTCGATTTGACGCTTGACGCGATCGAGGAAGCCTTTGTCTTCGAGATACGGCAGGTCGCCTTCGGGCTTATCGCCGCAGATGCTGAGATCCAGTTCGACTTCAACCTCGTATCCGCCAACCCGCAGATTTTCGAAGCGCGAGCCTGTGAAGTTCACGCTCGGAACCTCGCCGTGCGTCATCGGATGCTCAGTGGAAACCTGCGCCACCACGCGATCGGCCGTAATCATATCGACAACGTTGTAGCCCTCGATCACCGACGTCGATAGCGTTACCCAGCCGGCGTGATCGTGGCCGAAAATATCCACTTTCTGCTTAACCTGGGTGCCAACCACACGAGTGTGCCCCCGCTTGAAGGAAATCAGGCCTTCGATGTTGGTCTCACCGACTGATTGGCTGATGAGGCTTTCGCGGCGGGTCCTCTCCAGGACCACTCGCCCATAGTTTTCAATGGGCTGCTTGATAGGGCGCTCCAGTTCGCCACTTAGTACCTGGGCTTCGGCGTGATAAACGTGGTACCGTTCCATGACAGGGCGCGGCGCCACAGGTGATTTCGGATTTGCGGCCATGTTGTTAGCTCCTCCCCTTTGGGCTTACTTCTGAATTTGCAATTCAAATGAGGCCCGACCTACTTCCTTATTCTTGCCCGCAGGAGTAACTCCACGTACCTTCAAAGTGTAACTGCCCGCTTCCCGATTCGCTGCCGGTACCTGGACTGGCCACTGATCTTGCCCCGAGGTTCCCGGAATCGTGAGCGACCATTCCAGCTTACCCGCAGGATTATATAACTCTGCCGTGTAATTTGAGTAGCTGTCCTCCGGTGGGATCCTCACAAAAAGCAGGAAACCTTCCCCTGGACTGATCGTAATCACCGGCCCCTCAGATCCATAGGTGCCGACATTCACCGACGCAAACGGCAAGACCTGCGGGCTGTTTGCCTGCCGCAGCTGCGGATACGTAACCAGATTCTGATACCCGATCACCGCCAGCAGCAAGGCCATCAGGGGCACGGCAAACACCGGACGCAACATTGAACGTAATCCAGCGAGCCATCCCGGTTGGACTGGAACCGGGACAGTTACAGGCAAGGCGGCGGAAATTGATTCAGACTTTTCCGCCAACACAACCTTGCTCTGCTCCACGAACAAAGCCCCGGCGTGGACGTCGAGCGCGCAATCCCCGCAGTCGAAAAAATGTGCTTCAAATTCGTCCCGGGCCTCGGGATCGAGTTCGCCGAGCAGATACCTTTCCGTCATTTTTTGACGAACCACCACATCGTGGTCCATTAAATGCCCCCTCGTCTAACGAATAGTGCGCCGGCGCGACCCGGCGTTTCACAGCCATCAAGCCGGAGTCAACCCCGGCGAATCGTCTCCCATATTTCTTAAATACAACGACTTAAACGATTGTTTCGCACGGTGCAGCAACACCCGCAGATACTCCCGGTCTACACCGAAGTCACGGCATACTTCGTCCTTGTCCCGCTCTTCGAGGAAAACCTCGCGCAGCAAGCGCCGGTCGCGTTCTGAAAGTTGGTCCAGAATCTCCCGGACTTTCTTTTCCGTTTCTCTGGCGGAGAGGGCGCCCAGCAGATCGATCGCGCTGGCGCGGAGCTCATTCTGTTCATCATCGAGCGAACTGTGGCGCGCAGCCGCGCGATAGTGCTCCAGCAAAACATTGTTGCAAATCGAATTCACAAACGATCCCAGGCGCTCCGCGTGAAGGATTTTCCCCTCGCGCAGCGCTGCATAAAATCGGGCGAAGGTTTCCTGACGCACATCCTCGATGGCTTCCCGCGACTGCAGTCGGGAGCGCAATTTCACCTGGATCAGCGTGCTGAAATACGCGCCAAAATGCTCTTGCGTGCGCGAGTCTCCTGCCCGCAGACGCTCGACGTAGGATTCGTCAAAGGAGTGGAATTCCAAGTACCTGCCCCGGGAAGCCGGAAGTGGCAGACAGTGTAGCACTTGCGGTGGCGAACCGTGGCCGTTTTCGGGAACGAGTGGGCGTGACAGTGACGACGACGGGCGTTTCAGAGCCGTGTGGCTGCTGCAACGGCGTCCGGCCGGCGGGATGGAGCGGGCGGCATGCACTGGGAAGAGTGAATCTCCTCTGACTTACGGCAGTCGAACCAATCCGCTACTTCGAAAGGAGACTGCGCTGGAGAAGAAGACGCACAATGCGCCGGAGCCGCTTCCCCGTCGGCTCCGGCACTTTACTGGATCCCAGCCGGGAGTTTCCAGGTTGGGATCCCAAACTGTGGCTCATCGCCGCACACCGCGATGTCTTCCACTTATTGGGATAGTGCAGAAAGGGCGTGGATCGTTACACACAATTTTTGGCATCCGGCGTGTCCGGCGATATCGCCGGTGTTCCGAGGGTGATGCGCACAGGCGGATGCTCACAAGCTGCGGAACTGGCATTCGATGGCCAGCAGGACTGAGAAATTGTCGTTCGAGCGCAGCATGAGAGCGCATTGAGCACTCCTAAGGCAACGCCTGATTTGCCGATTGTTGCCGCCAGCGGGCACCTCCAAATTGGACACGCATGACAATTCAGCGTAGTCTTGAAGGTGAGCGAGCAGTTCCTCTCCTCTTTCAGGTCCGCTGAACTAAGTCAGTTCATCTGAAGTACCTTCCTCTTAGTCGGCAGCACCCAGAAGGTTTCCTAATGATCGATTCCAAGGCTCCAAAACAACCGAAGTCAAAGATTGGCGTTGGCCCGAAAAGCCCTACTGGCGACGTGGCGATAATGCCAGATACTGTCCCATCACAAGACAGGATAAGAGTGCGGGCCTACGAACTGTATGAAAGCCGTGGTCGTGAACCCGGCCAAGACGGACAGGACTGGCTCCGCGCCGAGCAGGAGATCCGCGAACGGAAGCGGTAAAAGCACGACATCCACCGCCGCTGTGTGTCTGCTGCAAGGCTGGAGGGATAGCCGTGGAGTGCTTAGTCTGCAAGAATCTGGAACGAGCTTTTGAATCCGGGCATAGCCAGTACCTCGAGGCCCGTTCCGCTGCGTATTATCGGGTCAGTACCGAGCTTGCGGCCTACAAAAACGTCGAGATGGAGCGCGCCAGGAGCGACTTGGAAGAGCACCAGTTGGTATGCGTGTCCTCCGCTAAAGTGAGACAGTCTGGAACAATGGCCTCACGGGCGTGTCTCGTCTCTACGCTGGGTCGGCACGCTGGAGACATTGAATTGCCGAATCCGGGTCGCCGTTTGAGGACAGCGTAGATCACAGATAATAGTTGACGCAATCAACTGCGCCATCGGAACATCGGCACTGACCTCGCGGCTCAAACCGCCGGCAGTCCCCATGGCCCATGGCGTCTGGCCAACAGCCCGGCTTTGTCCTCGGCCTTTCCCATTGCTTACTTCGACTCGCTCGGTGGTCCACGTTTGTTTGAAGTGCTTTAACTCCACCGAACTGAACCGGCGGATGCGGACCCGCATGTCCGGTGGTGTGGCAGGGGAGAGCGGGTGACCACTCCCCCCGATGCCGATTTTGGGATTTCTAATAGGCTGGAGTGGTGCCAGACGCAGCTGAGCTCTACGCGCTGCCTTCAAGGCCCAACTCCCTGGCAATCGTCTTCATCGCTTCGATGCAGAAGGCGATGTGCTTTTCCAGGTCCACACCCAAGTCGGCGGCGCCTTCGATGATGTCTTCACGGTGGACGCCGCGGGCGAAGGCTTTGTCTTTCATTTTTTTCCGGACGGACTTAGCTTCGACCTCAGCCAGCGATTTTCCCGGTTTCACAAGAGCGCAAGCGGTGATGAATCCAGCCAGCTCATCGCAGGCGAAAAGGGTTTTTTCCATGGGTGAGACGCGCGCGACGCCGGTGTACTGGGCGTGCGACAGAATGGCGCGGCGCACTTCTTCGGAGTAGCCGCGTTCCTTCAGAATCTCGGCGCCTTTGTACGGGTGGTCTTCGAGGCTCGGATATTTTTCGTAATCGAAGTCATGGAGAAGGCCGACCACCCCCCACAATTCTTCGTCAGCTCCGGCTTTGCGGGCGTAGGCGCGCAGGCAGGCCTCGACCGCGAGTGCATGTTTTCGCAAACTTTCTGACTGGGTGAACTCACTTAGTAAACACCATGCCGTGTCGCGTTGATTCATGGTTTGTCCCTGTTTTCCGCTGATCTTCGCATTGTAATTATGCTTTTGTTTCGATAAATACTTTGTTTTCTCGCATTTTTGCCTTGACTTCCACAGGTGCAATCCAGCAGATTACCCCCTAGTCGGCTTTGAGAGTAGCCGCCGCTCTGGCACTCGCAAACCCTGAATGGCTACCACATTAACTCCCGTGGACTCACGGGAAGTTGTACGATGCGACCGTTGTCTCTTGGTGCAATTCCGCACATCGAACAGTCTCTGCCGCCGTTGCCATCTGTCATTGGATGAGGACGAGGCGGAGCTTGCCGCTATGACTCCGGCGCCGGAAGCGCTGCCGGTGGATATCAATTCTAATGGCCGCGGACATCTGAGGCTGGCGCACTCGATCCGATCGCTGCGGTTGCGCAACGGCTTGAGTCAGCGACAGCTGGCGCTGCGCATGTCGGTGCCACGGACTTACGTGTCGAAAATCGAAAACGAGAAGGCGACGCCGACACTGTCTTCGCTGGAGCGCCTGGCGAGGGCGCTCGAGGTCAGTGTGCCCGATCTGCTCTCCGGTGGAGAACGGAACCGGCAGGAGCAAGTTCGGGAGCTGATGGAGGATCAGTTCGTAGCCGAAGTTTTGCCCTACCTGTCACAGCTCAACGGAATGCAGATGTCGAGCATTCTGGCGCAGGTGCGGGACTTGACGGTGCGCCCTCGACGGAGTGCGTAAGGCGGAGTCGCGGCAAGCCGCGTTTCTGATGAGGTCAGAGGTTAGAGGTCAGATTGCAGAGGTTAAAACCCATCGCACAAGCGATCTCACCTCTGCAATCTGACCTCTAACCTCTGACCTTCCCTGGAGCGCGACGGGTGGGCTAGCTGGCTAGATTTTTTATCCGGGCACACAACCAACTGGACAGCCGGGGCCTTCGGGCTCCGGCTTTTTTGTGGTTCGCGATGCGCTCTGTAAGTACAGGGAGTGCAGAGGCTTGCACAGTTTAGATGGGTTGTGCGCAACAGTTTGCATGTTATCCGATTTTTTTTTAGGATGTGCCGGTTTCCGCTTGACCCGCACTGGCAGACGAGCTAATCTCACCGCACCCCCCGAAGCTGGGAGAAGGTTACCCAGCTGGATTCCTTTAGTGAACAGGAAAACCTCGATGAAAATCTCTCAGATCTGCGCAGTGGCTTTGCTCCTTGTAGTGGGGTCGGTGTTGGCCTTCGCCGACGGGATCAACGATCCAAAAATCATCATTCAAGGTGTCGGTGGCGGCGGCGCCCCCTTGTCTGAGGGGGGCTGCTCGAAATGTGTGAATGTTGGCTTGACGTTCACCTTCACCATACCCAAGACCGGAAAGGGCTTTTTATTTTTTACGAACGAGAGCGGAAAGAACTGGACTTCGCTGGCGCTGATCGAAAAAGGCGTGCCGGCGATCGACATCGATTGCCAGCAGTCCTTCTTTACCAGTTGCTCCACGAAGACGTTGGAGAACGGCTCGGTGGAAATTCTTCTGTCGGGCATTAGGCATGGGCTCAATCCGCACAAGGGGATCTTGAATGGGCAGAACTTCGCGATCGGTTTTGCGTGCGTCAATGCCAGCTGCTGGACCAACGGTGGAACCCAGGTTGGCGCGACCGCGAGCACGGTTCCGGAGCCGGGAACGGTAGCATTGATGGTGACGGGATTGGGCGCCATTGTTTCGCGCCGTAAGCTGTGGAAGAACCGCTTGCAAGCTTAGACTAGTGGTTCTTTTTCGAGAACTCGTTCACCAATTGTGAAAACTGCGGCAGGGCCTGGAGCTTCTGAAGCTCGGGATCGTTCCAGGCCTCCTGCGCCGCGTAGCCCTTCTCCAGGGCCAGCCGCAGTGACTTCAGCGCTTCCTCCGGTTTACCGATCATGGTCTTCACTTGGGCTTCGGAGTACATCAGATACACTTCATCGGGGCTGATGGCGCGGGCTTGATTTGTGTATTGCAGCGCGTTCGTCGCATCGCCTTTCTTGGCATAGAGGAGCCCAAGATCACCCATGATGGAGGCTGATCGCGGGTTTACCTGAAGCTCCTGGAAGGCAAGCGCGATGGCTTTGCCGTAGGCGGCGGCGGCCTGCTCGGAGTGACCCGACCACCTGTAAGCATCCCCCAGATTCCCGAACAGTTCCTCGTTGTTGGGCGTCATCTCGGTTGCCTTCTCGTACATCTTGACCGACTCGTCGTAGCGCCTCAGCCAGAAGTATGCGGTGCCCAGATTGGAATAGGTCGCAGAGTCCGGTGCGATCGACAGTGCCTTCTGGAAATGAGGAATGGCCTCGCTCCACTTGCCTTCCCGCAGATACACCCCGCCGATGTCTCCGTAGCCCATAGGATTATCGGGGGCGAGTTCGGTAACCTTCTGAAACTCCGGGAGCGCTTTGGCGTTGTCGCCAAGCTCAAAATAGGCCTTGCCGAGGGCAATGTGATTCAACCAATTGTAGGAGTTGGCGGCAACCGCTTTTTGGTAGGTGGCGATGGATTCGTCACTTTGACCGCTGGCCTTGTAGGCGTCACCCAGATTTCGATAGGCTTCATCCGAGTTCGGTGCCAATTCCAGTGCGCGCTTGAGCTCGGTAACCGCTTGGGCGTACTTCCCGGTGGCGGAATAGACGCTACCCAGCGAGAGGTGGACCTCGGGCAGGTTGTTGGAGAGCCGCTCGGCTTGCTGCGCGGCCAGAGTAGCTTTTTGCGCCCAAATGCTCTCTTTACTCGCACCGTACATGCGCAGGCTGGAGTCGGCGAGTCCGGTGTAGGCCAGAGCGAAGTTGGGGTCTTTCTCGATGGCCTGGTCGAACAACCCGACGGCCTGGCGAATGTTCTCCAAGCTGTGACTGTTGCGCAAGCTGTTCCGCCCTTGCAGGTAGAGGTCATAGGCCTTCACGTTCTCGGTCGGGTGGGCGCCAACCCGGGCCTGCTCTTCGTTGGTCGGCTTGAGGGCCAGGGCGGTGACCACGGTGCCGTAAATCTGGTCTTCGAGGGCGAGCAGATCCTGGGACATCCCTTGGAACTCCTGGGACCAGAGAAGACGGCCAGCGTCGCCCGCGCTGGTGGCATCGGTTAAGCTGAGTACGACTCGCAGCTTGTCTCCGCTGCCCTGCACGTTGCCCTGGATAATCAGATTGACGCCGAGTTCCTGCGCCCACTTCGAAAGGGGGAGATTCTTCTTGGCAACATCCTCCGCCGTCGCCGTGGAGGCGAGGTGAACCTCCTTGAGCTGGAAAAGTTTTGCCGCCAGTGCCTCTTCAATTCCCTCCGCCACGTAGCCCAGCGCTTTCTCATCCCCAAGGATCTTCATGGGCATGATGGCAACGTACTCGCCCCGGCTCAACGGCGGGATACCTCTGACTGCGCTCTCGGTCGCGGCAGCAGGTGTGCGATTCAATAGGTTACGGCCCACGAATCCCGCCAGCGCGATGACGAGCACAGCTCCGGCGATCCACATCCAGCTTCTCCCCGGAAGATCGACGTTGAAGCGCGACGGACGCACGATCGGATGCGAAATCATCTGGGAGAGCGTTTCGGCGCTGATGTTGGGATTCGCTTCCCAGGTGGTTAATTGCTGCAACAGTTCGACGGCGGAGTGATAGCGGTTGGCCGGCTCGCGCTCCAGGCAGCGGCCGACGATCGCGCTCAGGGATTTGGGAACGGAGGCTTCGACGTCGGAAGCAGAGCGTGCCGGCTCGCGCGTACGTTTCATGAGGCTGGCTATGGCGGTGTCGGCCTCGTAGGGAGCTTTTCCAGTGAGCAGTTCGTAGAAGATCAGCCCGACGCTGAAAATGTCGGAGCGCTGGTCGAGTGTGCTGCCCAGGGCTTGCTCGGGCGACATGTATTCGAGCGTGCCGACGATGGCGCCGGTCTGGGTCATGCCGCTATCGCCCAGCGAGCGCGCCAGGCCGAAGTCCATCACCACGATGCGGCCGTGCCGGTCGCGCATGATGTTCTGCGGTTTCAGGTCGCGATGGATCACGCCTTCGGAATGCGCGGAGTCGAGCGCGCGGCAGACCTGCTCCACCACCGCGATAGCGTCTTTGGGTGCGAACTTTCCGTCGCGGCGCAAAATCGTGCGCAGGTCCTCGCCGTCGACGTATTCCATGCTGATGAAGCGGATGCCCTCGGCCTCACCCAGGTCGTAAATACGGACCACGTTCTTGTGCGTGATGTTGCGGGAGAGAATGAGCTCTTGCTTGAAGCGCAGCAGAATCGCGGGATCGGTTGCCAGTTCGGGACGGATGACCTTGAGCGCGATCAGGCGGTCCAGTTCGCGGTCGCGGGCCTTGTACACGGCGCCCATGCCGCCTTGTCCGAGCACGCCCAGGATTTCGTAGCGTCCGCCGAATAGCACGCCCGGCTGCAGACTCTGAAAAGCGGATATGCTGGTCGAGAGCGGAGCTTGACGGACGTAGGGAAGTGCCGCCGTTGCACCCGGAATTGGGCTCCCGTGCGGCAACGTGGGAGCGTCGGAGAGCGGTGGGTTGGAAAGAGGCGGAGGCGTTAGCGCCCCAGCGCCTACGAAGTCTCCGGGGACACGGCTACCCGGCATCGTCGGGCTGTCGGAATCATTACCCCTGTAGTCGCGCTCATCCATTGCAATTGCCTGGATTCGGAGAGCCCGCGAGGGAGCGCACTTCGGCCCCAACGACAAAGACGACGTCGCCTCAGGTTGTCGAGGGGAATTCGAGAACCCAGCACTCCGATTTGGTAAGGAGTATACCCCCGAAATGGCTTTGGCGAAAGCGCGGAAAAACCCTCCCACATAATAGTGTTTCCAGGGTCGCAATCGTTTCGCGGGGGCCGAACTGCCAATATAATGCCCCCGGCCAGTGTCGTGTCCCGGAAATATGCGGCATAAGTTTAGTTTGTCATCCTGGGGGAAGGAAGGACCTCGTGCCTGACAGCCCGTGGTGCAAGTAAGATTGGTATCAGGGCACGGCTTCACAGCCTGCGGAAAAACTCCCATTCAAGCGGGTCTTGGGAAGAGCACGACTTCGTCGTGCCGTTAAGTCGTTTAGATTTGCTCGCGATTTAGCGCCTGAGGGATGTGCTTTCCGCGCGGAGGCATCTCGAAACCGCACTCGGTCGCCGCAGCCTCCCGTCAACCCCGCTTTGCACGGATCGCCATTTCCGTCGGATTCTCGATCGGTGATCGTGGTCTGGTGGCACTGGATCATTGCTCTGCTGTATCCCGGCGGCCTTCGCGCTGCTCTGCTCGGCCACCTGATCGCGGGCACAAGCCGGCTCAGCAATCCTGCCCACGTGTTTGTGGCGCCGCTGTCTGCAAGATCTTCGGAGCCGGTCCGAAGAGGTCCGTGTACTTGAGCTCTTTGTGGCGAGGGCGCCTCGCCCGTCCGCGGGGCGCAGCCCGCCAGTTATGCCTCTGCGCGATTGCGTCATTCTGTCCACGCTCTCCAAGCCAACCGGTCGGTACGAGAATTTCGTGATTACTGCCCGCCGTGCTTAAATGACAAGTTGGGCGCCAATTTTTGCGCCATCCCCGCGCGCGGCATCCAGCCTGAAAATTCTGAACGCGATACCTTTCATCCGGTTCTCATCCCGAGCGACCGGGGCCCCCCGCCAGCCGCATTTGCTGGCTGGGGTGGGGGAGCGAGGGATCTGAAGTTGGGAATGCGCACACCATCACGTTAGCGAGCAATTAAGGAGACCATCTCTTGGACTTCCAGCTAAACGAAGAGCAACTGCAACTGAAGAAGAGCGTGCGCGAGTTTGCCGAACGCGAGATTGCGCCGAACGTCATGAAGTGGGACGAAGCCTCCGAATTCCCGCTGGCGACGATCAAGGAACTGGGCAAGCTCGGCCTGATGGGCATGATCTTCCCGCCGGAATACGGTGGCGCCGGCATGGGCTACGTGGAGTACGTCACGGCCATCGCGGAACTCGCGCGCGTGGACGGTTCGGTGGGGATCATTGTAGCGGCGCATACCTCCCTGTGTTCAAACCATATTTTTTTGGCGGGCAACGAGGCGCAGAGGAAGAAGTATGTCTCGAAACTGGCCACCGGCGAGTACATCGGCGCGTGGGGGCTGACGGAGCCCTCGGCGGGGTCGGATGCGGGCAGCGCGCGCATGACGGCGGCGCGGGCCAAGGGCGGATGGGTGCTCAACGGCACCAAGACGTTCATCACCAACGGCCACTATGCCGACGTCGCAGTCGTGCTGGCGGTGACCGACCGCGCGGCGCACACGCACGGACTTTCGGCGTTCGTCGTGGAGAAAGATACCAGGGGATTCCGCCCCGGAAAGAAAGAAAACAAGCTCGGCCTGCGCGCCAGCGACACTGCCGAACTGATCTGCGAAGATTGTTTCGTACCGGGAGAAAACCTGCTGGGTAAGGAAGGCGATGGCTTCATCGACGCCATGCGCACCCTCGACGGCGGACGTATCTCGATCGCTGCCCTTTCGCTCGGCATGGCCGAAGGCGCGTACGGGGCAGCGCTGAAGTATTCGAAGGAGCGCAAGCAATTTGGAAAGGCGATCTCGGAATTTCAGGCGATCCAGTGGAAACTGGCCGACATGGCGACGGAAATCGAAGCGGCAAAACTTCTGACGTTTCGTGCCGCCGCTATGAAAGATGCCGGGATGAAGACCACGCTCGAATCGTCGATGGCCAAGCTTTACGCGAGTGAAGTGGCCGTCAAGTGCGCCAATGAAGGGGTGCAGATCCACGGCGGCTACGGGTTCATCAAGGACTATCCGGCGGAGAAGTTTTATCGCGACGTGAAACTGTGCACGATTGGCGAAGGCACCAGCGAAATCCAGCGCCTGGTGATTGCGCGGCAGTTGCTGAAGGATTAGCATCGTGTCTCATAGATTCGCGACATAAGTTTAGGTTGTCATCCTGAGCGCAGCGAAGGACCTGTTGTTTGTCGGTGCCAAGAGAAAGCAGGTCCTTCGCTGCGCTCAGGATGACAGTACGATTTATGCCACTAACTTGTGGGGGACAAGGGAGCCGCCATGATCAACGGAGCTCATGTCATCGTTTACAGCAAAGACCCGGAAAGCGACCGCGCGTTCTTCGTGAAATTTCCCGCGGTGGACGCCGGTCACGGCTGGCTCATCGTTGCGCTGCCGCCCGCGGAAGCCGCGTTTCATCCTTCCGAGAAGAACGGGCCCCACGAGCTGTACTTCATGTGCGACGACCTGAAGGCGACCATGGAATCGTTGAAAGGGAAGAAAGTGAAGTGTGGTCCGGTGCAAGAAGTGCGCTGGGGCAGCCTGACCACGATCTCTCTGCCCGGAGGCGGGAAGATCGGCCTCTACCAGCCCAAGCACCCGACCGCGATCGGGCGCTGAGGTTGGATCAAACTAGGTTCGATCAACGCAGCTCGGCCCGGATTGTTAGACTGTTACACTATCCTGCTTGACTCCCGTGAGTGCAACTCTTATCGATCGTCTTCGCTCCGGCGACCCCCGCGCGCTGGCCCGCGCCATCTCTACCGTCGAGAACCGCGCTGCCGGCTGGTCGGATCTGCTCAAGGCGCTCTTTCCGCACACGGGCAAAGCGCGAGTCATCGGTCTGACCGGCGCTCCCGGCGCGGGCAAGAGCACGCTGGTCGATCGGCTTGCCAAACACTATCGAAAGGAAAATCAAACCATCGGCATCATCGCGGTTGACCCGACCAGCCCGTACACCGGTGGGGCGATTTTGGGCGACCGCATCCGCATGCAGGATCATTTCAGCGATCCGGGGATTTACATTCGCAGCATGGCTACGCGCGGATCGCTCGGAGGGCTGGCGCGCGCCACCGCGGATGCTGCCACCGTGCTCGATGCCTCGGGCCGCGACCTGGTCATGATCGAAACGGTTGGCGTCGGGCAGGACGAAGTTGACATTGTGCGGCTGGCCGATGTCACCATCGTGATTCTGGTGCCCGGCATGGGCGACGATGTGCAGACGATCAAAGCCGGGATCATGGAAATCGCCGACATCTTCGTCATCAACAAATGCGACCGCGAGGGAGCTGAGCGGGTGGAGCGCGAGATTCGCGCCATGCAATCGCTCGCCACTCGCGACGACCGCTGGACGCCGCCGATCGTGAAGACGGTCGCCAGCGAGGGCGTGGGAACCAAAGAGTTGGCGGAAGCGATCGCAGGCTACGAGGCGTACCTTAAGAAAGGGAACCTGGTCCTTAAGAAGAACGTCGAAAACTGGCAGGAGCGGCTGGTCGAGATGCTGCGCGATGCCATGCTCGAAAAAGCGCGCGCTCAAATGGAGACGGACGGCGGCAGCCTCCAGCGTTATGCGGCCGAGATCGCCGAGCACAAGCGCGATCCGTATTCCTTGGTGGAGGAGATTGTGCGCGGCGTCAAACGCAATTAGGGGAACCATGATCGAGTAGAGACAGGGCTTGCCCCGTCTCCGGAGACGCGGCAAGCCGCGTCTCTACGGGAAATCGACGCACGCAATCGGAAGGCAATCTATGGAATTCAGCATTGATCATCTCGGCATCGCAGTGAAGTCGCTGACGGCAGCGAAGTCAATCTACGAAAAACTCGGGCTGGGCGTTTCTCCGGAAGAAATCGTCGAGCAGGAAAAAGTTCGGCTGGTGATGGTGCCGGTGGGCGGGAGCCGGCTCGAGTTGCTGGAAGCGACTTCGGACGATTCGACCATCGCCCGGTTCATCGCCAAGCGCGGTGAGGGACTGCATCATATTTGTATGCGCGTTCCGGATCTCGCGGCGGCGGTTGCAAAATTGAAGAGCGACGGCGTGCGCCTGGTATCAAATGAGATCAAGACGGGCGCGGGCGGACATCGCTATGTGTTCGTGCATCCCCAGAGCACCGCGGGCGTGTTGCTGGAATTAGTGGAAAGCTCGCATTGACCATCGCGCCAAGGCTTTCCCCTGTGTTTCCCTGTGTCCTCTGTGGTAAGGCGTTTCGGCAATAGGCACAGGGTCGAACTTATGCTTCTGCTGGCGACCGACACCTCGGGCAAAAACGGCAGCATCGCGCTGGCTCGTGCCACGCCCGGCCAGAGCGACGTCGAGATCGTCGAAGTTGTGCCGCTCGCCGGCGGCGCGTTTTCGGCGCAACTGGTACCGCAGATTGCCGCACTGCTCGGAAAACACGGATACAGCAAGACTGATTTGGGGGCATTTGCGGTCGCGTCCGGTCCGGGGTCGTTTACGGGGCTGCGCGTGGGCTTGGCTGCCATTAAAGCTCTGGCTGAGGCGCTGCGGAAACCAATTGTTGCCATTTCACTGCTGGAAGCGGCGGCCTGGAGCAGTACAGCGCACGGCGCGGCCCTCCGCCGGGTTCTCGCGGCGCTCGATGCGGGCCGGGGTGACGTGTATGTCGGCGACTACGAACTCGAGCCGCAAGTTCGCGTGAACGTTCACATGCGCAGCGAACGCCTCCTGAGCCGGGAAGAGTTTCTTGCCGAAGCCAAGGGTGCCCAGGCGGCGGGGAAGGCGGTCGCCACGCCCGATGCCGCGTTGGCGGAGGCGGTTCGGGCGGCCGGAATTCAAGTTGAGCTGATCCATTATCCGAACAGCGGCGTGATTGCCCGTCTGGGTTGGGAGCATCTCCAGCGCGGCCAGACGGTTCCTCCCGAAGAACTGGAAGCCAACTACATCCGCCATTCCGACGCTGAAATTTTCTCGAAGCCGATAGCGTGAGACTGTCAACTATCTATGCCCGTGGCCATCCGCTCCGCTGCCTTGAACGATGTGCCCGCGATTGTCGCCATCGAGCGGCAGGCGCCGAGCGCAGCCCACTGGACGTCCGAGCAGTACAAAAAGTTGGTGGCTGGCGGAGTCGTTCTAGTAGCCGAGCAAACAGCCGGGGAAGCAGCCGAGCTCTGCGGATTCGTTTGCGCGAAGGCGGTCGCGGGCGAGTGGGAGATCGAGAACGTGGTTGTGTCCGCCGGGTTCCTCCGCCGTGGCATCGCCAATGAGTTGCTGCGTGCCTTGATTCAGCGCGCGGAGAGCGAGGCGGCGCCGGCGATTCTGCTCGAAGTCCGCGAATCGAATCTGCCGGCCCGCGGACTCTACGAAAAAAACGGGTTTCGCGAGGTGGGCCGCCGACGCGCGTATTACCGGAATCCGGTGGAGGATGCGATTCTGTATGCGCTTCGGTTCGACCGCTGACCTGGGTCGAAAAGCCGCAAGTTTCTGCACCATTTTTTGTTCAACTTCGCACCCAAGCCCCTGCCGGCGGTGGAAATCTATGAAATCCCATTGAACCCCTGCCGATTTCTGTGCTACTTTTTAACCGTGCAGTAATAAACAGCAGGAGGTCTAGCAAGGATGCTGACTCCAAGAGACCAACTCCTGACCGGTCATGATCAGTTCCAGCGACTGGTTCAGGAGCACTCGCAATACTCCCAACGGCTGGAATCCCTCACCCAGAAGCGATACCTCACCGAAGACGAAAAACTGGAAGAAGTGCGGCTGAAAAAACTAAAGCTGCGCCTCAAAGACCAGATGCAGAGTCTGGAAACGCAGTTCCAGCGGCAGTCTGCGTAGAAACGGCTGGCCCGAGCAATCGGGCCTGAAGCGCAAGAAAACGCAATCCCTCGCTTGACCCACGCCACCATACCGGGCGCGTCTAAGCGCCTTTTTTTATTGCAGTTATGTAGAATGTCGAGGCCTCGCTCTATAATCATTCTGTATTCCCATGGTTCGTGACGGCTACTTCTATGGTGCGGGATGCGTGCTTGCCGCGGTCATTGTCGCGTGGCTGGCGGCTTGGCCTTACGCCGTCCCGGTGTTGCTGCTCGGAGCTTTCTTTCTGTGGTTTTTTCGCGATCCCGAGCGCCAGATTCCCGAAGCCGCCGCCGCCGTGCCTATCGTTTCTCCGGGGGACGGCAAGGTGACTGATGTTTCAGTCGTGACTTCTGGCGGAACTTCGCGGAACCGGATCAGCATCTTCCTCAGCGTCTTCGATGTGCACGTGAACCGCTCCCCCATTGCCGGCGTCATCCGCGACGTGCGCTATCAACGCGGCAAGTTCCTCAACGCCATGGGAGCGAATTCGGCGGAGGAGAACGAGCAGAACATCGTCACCGTGGAAGGCGCGGGCCGTACCGTAATCTTCAAGCAGATCGCCGGCCTCATCGCCCGCCGTATCGTTTTCAATTGTAAAGTGGGAGACCACGTGGCCTGCGGCGAGCGGGTTGGGCTCATCAAGTTTGGCTCTCGCGTTGATGTTCTGTTCGATCGCGATGCCACCATCCAGGTGAAGCCCGGCGCTCGCGTCCAGGGAGGAGCGACGCTCCTGGCCTGGTTGCCCGTGACGCAGCCCGTGACGCAGCCCGTCGCGCAGCCGGTTCATGCCGTCACGGCCAGCGAGCGGGAGGCTCATTGAAATGAAAGAGCTGGGAACATGGAAGAGCTAGTGCCCCATCGTCGTGATTCTGACCGTCCGCACGGAAGATTGCGCAAGGGCATGTACATACTTCCCTCGCTGTTCACCACGGCGAATATCGCGGCTGGCTTCTACGCGATTCTGCAGACCGTGCACGGCAGCACGGGTGAGGCCTGGCACATGGACTTCGCCGCAATGGCCATCGGCTTTGCCGTATTGTTCGACGGTCTGGACGGCCGCATCGCGCGCATGACCCACACCTCCAGCGATTTTGGCCGGGAACTCGATTCGCTGGCCGACGTGATCACCTTTGGCGTTGCTCCGGCGCTGCTCGCCTGGATGTGGGGCTTCCATCTGTTGCCGGTGACCATTGCCCCTGACCTGCGCCTGAGAATTACGGAACTCGGCTCGGTAGCCTGCTTCGCTTTCCTCATAGCCGGCGCGAGCCGCCTGGCGCGCTTCAACATTGCCAAGAATCCGGAGCCTTCGAATCCGGGACGTCCGGGGAAGAAGTATTTCGTGGGCATGCCGATTCCGGCCGGGGCGGGAGTCATTGCGGCGGTCGTTCACTACTCCGCCGGGGTGCCTGTGACTTCCTGGTGGACGGCGATGAGCTGGTTGCTGATGGTCGTCGTGGTCGGCTATCTGATGGTCAGCACCTGGCGTTTCTACAGCTTCAAGGATATTGATCTCGGTTCGCGCCGTCCCTTCCGCCTGATTGTGCTGATGGCCGTGTTGATCGCATTGATCGCACGATTTTCGCGCCCCGTACTATTCGCGGTCGCCATACTGTATATGGCTTCCGGCGTCCTGTGGCGCCTGCAATGGATCTTCCATCGCAAGACTCCGCCTGCACCTCCGGTGTACCGGGAGGCATCTCACACTCCATGAGTCCCCTTTCGAAGACTCCCCTTTCGAAATCCGCCGGCTCGCAGGCCGATCTTCGCGGCGCCAACCTTTATCGCGTGGCCATCGTCGGCGCGGCATCGCTCAAGGGGAAAGAGATTGCCGAAATTCTGCGCGAACGGAATTTCCCCGCCGTCGATGTCCGCTTGCTCGATGATGACGAGTCTCTCGGCCAGTTGGAAGCGGTCGGCGACGAGATCAGCTTTATTCAGAGCATCCGCTCGGAGCAGTTCGAGCGCGTGGACTTCGCCTTCTTCGCTTCCGACCCACGCTCTACGCGCAGTAACTGGAAGGCGGCGCGCGACCTGGGCGATACCATCGTGGATCTCTCGTACGCGCTCGAAGATGAACCGGGAGCTTCGGTCCGCTCGCCCTGGATCGAGCGCCAGACCGGCCAGCCCATGGCTCCCGAGTTGCAACCGGGCCCGGTGGTGGTGGCCCATCCCGCGGCCACGGTCCTCGCCCTGCTCGCCTTACGCAGCGAGAAGACCAGCGCGAAGGCTGCCAAAATCGAACGCATGGTTGCGACCGTGTTTGAACCGGCGTCCGAGACCGGCCAGAAGGGTATGGACGAACTGCACGAGCAAACCGTAAATCTGCTCTCCTTCCAGGAGCTGCCGAAGAATGTCTTCGACATCCAGGTAGCCTTCAACATGGTGCCGCGCTACGGACAGAGATCGGAATTGGCGCTGGAAGCGGTGTCGCAAAGAATCCGGAAGCACTACCGGCACATTGCCCGTGCCGCCGCCGAGCCTGCGATCCAGGTCCTGCAGGCGCCTGTCTTCCATGGGCACGGCTTTTCGGTTTATCTGGAGATGGAGAAGCCCGTCGCGATCGCAGATTTGTCGCAGGCCCTGGCGGGAGAGCACGTGGTCATCAGCGGCAGCCCGGAAGATGTGCCCACCAGCGTAAGCGCCGCCGGTCAGGGAGACATCCTGGTCTCACTCACCCGCGACGCCAATCACAATAACGGCGTGTGGCTCTGGGCAACGACCGACAACCTGCGCGTTGCCGCTTTGACCGCGGTCGAATGCGCCGAGACCATGACCGCGTCCCGCCCGCGAGGCCAGATTCAATGAATTTAACCGCGACCGCGAACCTTGTGTGGCGCGGACACTCCTGTCCGCGGCCTTTGAATTTGCTCTCACGGTTCGCGGACAAGAGTGTCCGCGCCACAACAAGGCGGGTGGCCGCCGTATCGCTTGCAATGGCCCTGGCCGCCAGCGGCTGCGGCTACCACACGGCGGGAAGTGCGGTCGAACTGCCGCAGAACATCCACACCATAGCGATTCCCGGCTTCGTAAGCCACAGCCAGACTTTTCGCATCGAGCAACTAATAACCGACGCCGTCGTGCGCGAATTCAACGCCCGCACCCAGTACCGTGTCATCCATGAAGCGAAAGGCGACGCCGATGCGGTGCTGAAGGCGACGGTTTTGTCGGCGTCGGCCAACCCGCTGGCTTACGACTCCCAAACCGGGCGCGCGGTCAGCGCCTTGATCACCGTGAACGTACAGGTGACGCTGACCGACCGTCAGGGCAAGGTGTTGTTCGAGAATCCTTCCTATCTTTTTCACGATCAGTACGAACTGTCGAGCGACCTTCCCAGTTTTTTTCAGGAAGATTCTCCGGCCGTCGACCGCCTGTCGCGGGATTTCGCGCGCACCCTGGTGGCCAATATCCTGGAGGCCTACTGATGGCGATGCGCGCCTTTACTCAGGCGGACCGTTTTCTCTCCGAACTGGAGTCGCGCCAGCTCAAGCCGGCTTATGTGCTGGTTGGCGATGAAGCGTTTTTTCGCAAGCGCTGCCGCGATGCCATTCTTGAGCACCTGGTCGCGCCCGACGCGCGTGACTTCGGCTTGTTTGAGTTCGATCTCGCTGAGACTTCCCTGACTGAAGTTCTGGATCGCGCCCGCACGCCCTCGCTGATGGCGCCGTTTCAGGTGTTCTTCGTGCGCGGCGTGAAGACGCTGTTTGGCCGCAGCTCGAGCTCCAATGCGGAAAAAATCGCAGCCATCGAAGCCTACTGCAAGGGTCCCAATCCCGACGCGCTCGTCGTTTTTGTCGCCGATCACATCAGCATTCCCGCCGACGCCCGCCGCATGGAGATGACGGACAAGGATCGCTACCAGAAGATCCGCGAAGACCTGGGCCCGTTCTGCGGCATTGTCGAACTGTCGCGTGTGCAAGAGGGTCAAGCCGTCCGCTGGATTGGCGAGTACTGCGCCACCCGCGCCGTCAAGATCGACGCCGACGGCGCCCGCGAGTTAGTGGATGCGCTGGGCGGCGACATGATGATGGTGTCGAACGAAGTGGAGAAACTGATCCTTTACGTCGGCGAAAAGGGAAGAATCACTCTCGGCGATGTCGAGACCATGGTGCTCGCCGCCAAACAGCGCTCGCTCTATGAGTTGACCGATGCCATTTCCTCGAAGAACTCCGTGCGTGCGCTGGAAATCCTGGATGCCATGCTTTCGACCGGCGACGGCGAAGAAGCGGCCATTGGCCATCTCTACATGCTGGCCAAGACTTTCCGCCAGATGCTGGTCATCCTGGAGCGCAACGTACGCGACCAACGGATGCTGTGGGCGGCATTGTGGCAGGGCTTCCGCGTGCCGCCCTTTGCCGCCGACGATATCATCCGCCAGGCGCGTCGCTACAAATCGAAGCGGGAGCTGACGCGCGCCATTCGCCTGGTCGCCAAAGCCGATCTGGCGCTGCGTTCGAATCCTCCCGGCAAGCGGCTGGTCCTCGAAAAGCTGGTTCTCGATCTAGCCACCGACCCCAAGCTCGAAGCCGCCGGCGGTTGGGCGCAGGAAGAATTGCCAGTGTAGAGACGGGGCTTGCCCCGTCTCGGATGGCTGAAAAACCCCGATCCACGCAGGTTCTTGGGAAGGGCATGGCTTCGCCGGCCACAGAAAAACTCGGATTCGGGCGGGTCTTGGGAAGGGCACGACTTCAGTCGTGCCGTTAAGTCATTCAGATTTGCTCGCGCTTAAGCGCCTGAGGTGTGCTTTTTTGGCGCCCTGGACTACTTTTTCCGCAGCCTCTCAAGCCGTGCCCGCAAAACCAGTCTCTACCCTTTCGCCTCAGCCACTGCCCGCCGCAACTCCTCCACATCCGGGAAATTCGGCTTGATCTTCATCACGCGGTCCAGTTGTTGCCGGGCCAGCGCGGCCTGACCGCTCTTGGCATAAGCCAGCCCCAGGTGGTAGTTGAAGAGCGCGTTATTCGGTTCCTTTTTCACCGCTTCTTTGAACAGGTTAATCGCGGACGTGTACACGTGTTTGTGGTAGAAAGCCCAGCCCAGCGTATCGGCGGAGTTCGCATTATCGGGCAACTGACGCCGCGCCGTCTGCGCCATCGCGAAAGCAACGTCCACATTGCCACCCTGCTGCAGCATTACGTATGCCAAATTGTTGGAGGCCACCGGATTGTCCGGCTGAATCTCTAGCACCTTCTGGTACTGCTGCTTCGCGTGCTCCCAATCCTGCCTGCTCTCGTAGATGCCCCCAGCCAGCAGGTAGAAAAGGCTCCCCTGGGGATTGGTCTTAGCCCCATCGAGATAAGTTTGCAGCGCCTGATCGGTGTTGCCGCGTGCGTTCTGCACCAAACCGAGCTTAATCAGCGCCTCGCTGTTCTTCTTATCCAAGTCGGAGGCTTGTTTGAACTCCTGTTCTGCGCCCGCTAGATCCTTATTCTGTTCCATCAGAAGTACGCCCAGCATGATGTGAAACCCGGCGTTCTTCGGATACCTGGCCAACTGCGTCTTGGCGGTAGCAATGGCTCTGTCCGGTTGCTTCTGCACCAGGTCCACGTTGAGCACGCCGCCCAGCGCGTCGGTCGAATTTGGATCCTGATCGAGCCCCTGTTGGTAGGCTTTTTGCGCTTCGGCATACTGGCTCTGTGCCATCCGCAGATTGCCTAACTGCACGTAGGCGCCAGGATTGTTGGGCTCCTTTTCCAGGGACCGATGAAGATACTCATCCGCCAAAGCGAACTGCTTGCGATCGATTTCGGCCACCCCGCGCAGTAGGTATCCGTCAGGAGCTCCCGGCTGCAAGGCGATGATTTGGTCCGCTTCCTGCGCCAGCCCTCCGGCATCGCCCCGCTGGATGGCAACGCCCGCCAGCGCCCGGTGCGCTTCCACAATCTCGGGACGCAGTCGAACGGCATTGCGCCACTCGGCTTCCGCCCGGTTGCTGTTGCCCAGTTGGTCGAATGCCAGACCCTGCTGGTAATGCGCCACTGCGTTATCGGGATCGTTCTTCAACACGGCTTGCAGCGTGTTGACCGCGTCGCTGCTCTTGCCGCTGCGAATCTCGATCTCGCCCTTGTAAACCTGGGCGTCGAGGTCATCCGGTTTCGCCTTCACCACTTCGTCATTCAACTTCCGGGCATCGCCGAGCCGGTCTTTCAGAATCAGCAGTTGAATGTAATTCTTCTTGACCACCATGTCCTTGGCATGGTCCCGATACAGCGCGGCATACTCGGCTGTGGCTTTGTCGAGTTGGTTATTGGAAAAATAGAAATCGCCGAGCATGCGGTAGCCCACGGAATTATTAGGGAAATCCTTCTTCGATTGCAGCAGGAATTCTTCCGCTTGGCCGAGCTTGTTCTCGGCCATGTACAGGCCGGCAAGAGAGAGCCTGGGGCCGGGATCGTCCGCTGCGTTCTCCATCGCCCGCCGGAACCACTGCTCGGCCTCGGGAAATCGCCCGCGCGTCTGGTAGAAGTTCCCCAGCGAGACCAGCGCATTCGTAGACTTGGGACTGAGTTCGGCCGCTTTCTTGAAACTCGCCTCCGCCGCGTCCCATTGTTGCCCGTGCATCTGCAGCATGGCCAGATTCAGATAAGACTCGGAACGGTTGGGATCCAGTTGCAACGCCTTCTGCATGTCCGCCAGCGCCGCCGTGGTGTTATTGGTGGCGGCGTAGTAGTTGGCCCGTGCGATGTAAACGTCGGGGTTGTTGGGCTGTTTTTCCGCGAGCAGGTCCAGATGCCCCTTCGCGTCATTGAACTGACGGCCCAGGATCAGCAGGTTGGCCATGTCCAGGTGAGCCGCATATTGGTCGGGCTGGATTTCGATGGTCTTCGACAGCTCCTGGTAGGCGATCGGCCACTGCTGCAGCTTCATGGCCGCCAGCGCCAGCTTGTAATGGGCGTCGACGAAACGCGCATCCACCTGAATGGCGTTCTCGAACTGAATCTCGGCTTCCCGGTACTGGCCTTTGTCGAAGTAGCGCTGCCCGCTCTCCAGGTACTTCTGCTTGCGAACGTTCGGATCCCTCGAGCAGCCCGTCAACATTGCCGCCAGCACGCAAACCGCCGCTACTGCACACCGCATTCTTGACCCTTTTCCATTACCCATATCTCTGAACGCCTCGCCTCGCGCAAACTTTGTCTTATCAATGCCCTACTGCACCAAGGTACTATCCCGGCCCAAGCCAGAAAAGTTACTGCCGTTATTATCGCAAAATCGGCCAACCGCCAGAACCACCTTGCCCCATCTGCAAGCATACGCTCGTGTACAGGCGCTTTGGTAATCTGCCCCAAAGGGTCGTGGCATGGTATAGTTTCAGTTGGCTATGACCCACTTCCCCCAATCCAATGTCAACCTCCGTTCCCCCCGAGTACAACTCCGTGGATCAGTCACGGCCGCAGTCATGGCCGAAGGCGGCCAGCGGGCGCGCGCAAAACTACAAACCATTTCCATCACCGGCGGATTGCTGCAGTTGCAGCACGAGCTCTCCACCGGAGACTTCGTCGAAATCGCTTTCCACTCCCGATCGGGCGCCATCCGCGGCATGGCCGAAATGCTGCACCCCACGCGCAAGTTTCAGAGCGCGTGTTTCCAGCCTTTCCGCTTCATTGCCCTGGGCGACGATGACCACCGCAAGCTGCGCATGGCGCTCGATTCCGCTCTCGACCGCAGTTTCCTCGATCCCGTTTCCGAGCAGCTTCAGACGCCGCCCGGATTCTGAGAGGCAGGTCTCAGGTCCAAGGTCTCAGGTCCCAGGAAAAACTAAGATCAACCGTGGCGACCTAAGACCTAAGACCTAAGACCTGCTTTCCCGCTGCTTCGCTATACTGAATCCTCCGGCATGACGATCCAGACCATCACTCACTCCGCCGAGGAGACAATCGCTTTCGGCCGGAGCCTGGCCGCCGAACTCTCTCCTCCCCTCATCGTGCTGCTCCGCGGCGACCTCGGGGCGGGAAAAACGACCCTCGTCAAGGGCATCGTCGAAGGCTTCGGCGCCGCTCGCGCCGACGACGTGACCAGCCCCACCTTCACCCTCGTCCACGAGTACCGCGGACCCCACACCACCCTGTTCCACATCGACCTTTACCGCATCGATACCCAGCGCGACCTGGAAACGCTCGGCCTGGGCGACCTGCTCGCGCCCAACTGCATCCTACTGATAGAGTGGGGAGAGAAGTTCCCTCGCTTCGAACGTGATCGGAACGTGGAAATCACCCTGGACCGAGTAGGGAAAGAGCGAGTGGGGGAAACTGAGCGCAGAATCCAAGTGACCACCCGCTGAATCCCGTGGACTGCCAACAGTAAACTGCCAACATTGCCCCGGGGCGCATCTCAATCAACTGAATTTGGAGCCAGAATCAACTTGAAGCCTGCTCATTTCGTACTTGTCTGCGTATTGATCTTATCGATGTTGATCACTGCGGCTCTTTGCGCCGCGCAAAGCGCGCCGAAGCCTGCGACCTCGGACGCGAACCAGTCCGCCCAACCGCCCGCGACCGGCAGCGGCCACACCCCCGACCAAACGCCGCTTCCAGCCGACCCGTCCGCCGCCCAACCGGCCCAACCTGCCGATCAAAGCCAGAGCCAGGCCAAGAACAGCCAGAGCGCAAAAGACGCGAACAATGACGAGTCCGGCACCTCCAAAGACCGGCTCTTTTTTGCGTTGCCCAACTTCTTGACCTTGGAGAACGCCGGCCAAGTCCCACCCCTGACGCCCGGCCAAAAATTCAAGGTTGTCGCCCAGGGCTCGTTCGACCCCGTGCAGATTGTCTGGTACGGTTTTCTATCCGGTATCAGCCAGGCCGAAAACAGCGAGCCCGGTTACGGACAAGGCGCCGAAGGCTACGGCAAGCGCTACGGCGCCTACGCTGCCGACGGCACCATCGAGAATTTCTTTGTGGGCGCGATTCTTCCTTCCGTGCTCCATCAGGATCCGCGCTATTTTCAGTCGGGCCAAGGCAGTTTCTTCGACCGCACCGGCTATTCCATCAGCCGGATTTTCGTGACTCGCAGCGACTCCGGACACAATCAATTCAACTTTTCCGAAATCTTTGGCAGCGCCATCGCGTCGGCCATTTCAACCTACAGCTACCATCCCCGCGCCGACCGCACTCTGCCGAATACGGCCAGCGTCTGGGGATCGCAGGTGGGCTACGACACGATTACACTGGTGGTCAAGGAATTCTGGCCCGATATCCGGCGGAAATTGAAGAAGCAGCCTCATTGATACCGTCGGCGATGATGGAGCCGGCAATGATGGCGTCGGTGAAGATGGCGTCGGCGAAGAAATGCCTTGAAGGGCTGCGGAAAAATTCTGATTCGAGCAGGTCTTGCCAAGGCCACGTTTTTACAACTTGCGGAAAAACTCTGATTCGAGCAGGTCTTGGGAAGGGCACGACTTCAGTCGTGCCGTTAAGTCGTTTAGATTTGCCCGCGCTTTAGCGCTCGAGGTGCGCTTCTTGCGCCCTCGACTAGTTTTTCCGCAGCCTCTTCAGCCGTGCCCTAAGCGCTCGCCGTAACACCCCGCGGCCGGGAACTATGCTCGGTTCACGCACATTCTCGACTGACACCCCAACCGGGATGGGCTGGCGACTCAAAACCAGCGCTTCGCATTTAGGCTTTCCCCCGTGTTCCTCGGAGCCTGCCCTGAGCGGAGCCGAAGGGCCCCCTGTGGTTCGAACTTTTCTCTTTTACCGCGACCCCCTCTGCGGCAGACGGATTACACTTTGTTTGAAACCGCCATGGTTTCTCCGCAAAGTGCCAGGTGTTAGCTTGAAGGCGTGGGAGAGAAGGGAACTTGGTCATCTTTCAAAAGCGCGTCGCCGATCTGACCGACTTGGCGCTGAACCGTTTCGTGGCTCGCGCCCGGAGCGCCGCGGGGTTGAAGGGTGTGGTCAACGTGCTGCTGACCTCGAGCGCCGAAATGAAATCTTTGAACCGGCGTTTCCGCGGAAAAGACAACCCGACCGACGTACTTTCCTTTCCCGCCGAGCCCGGCGCTCGAAAGAAAATTGCCGGCGAAATCGCTATTTCGGCGGAGATCGCATCGCACAACGCGCGAACGCTCGGACACTCTCCCGCCGAAGAAGTTAAGATTCTCGTGTTGCACGGCGTCTTGCACCTGCGCGGCTACGATCACGAGTGCGACAATGGACGGATGGCGCGGCGCGAAAAACAGTTGCGCGCGAAACTCCGCCTTCCTCTCGGCTTGATTGAGAGAACTGGACCACGCAGGGACAGCCGCCCTCGCCGGGGCCCCCAGACCGCGCGCTTTTCGCGGGCTGGGGTGGTTCGGCGGTCCAGCGGGGCGAAGCCCCGCCAGGCCTCGACGTCCGTCTCGGGTTCTGCCAGGAGGAAGCTACCGCAATGATCGGTGTCGGCATTGCTCTCGCCCTGTTGTTCGGCCTGCTGACGCTGGTCTCCTACGTGGACCGTCTTTACCAGGAGATTGGCAAATTCCTCTCGCGCGATTTCCAGGACAACATCGACGCCTTCGAGCAGATCGTCGAACCGCGCCTCGGAGTCCCGCGCGCCCGCGCCTCGCTTTCCATGGCCATTCTGACGCAACTGGTCACCGCCGCCATTGCCATGATCGTCGGCTTCACCGTCTTTCGCGACCGCGCCTGGAGCGTTTACGAAGTCCTCGAGGCCACGCTCAGCCTGGTGCTGATCGTCATCGTTTTTAACCGCCTGCTGCCCTTCGTCTTTTTTTCCCGAACCCGCGGCCGCTGGCTGGCCGACTGGGCGCTGCTCTTGCGCCTGCTGATTTACCTCGTCCTGCCGGTCACGCTGGTGCTCGGATTCTGCCAGTCCGTGGCCGCGCTCACCCACGAGCGCCCCGACGCCCCACCCGAAACTTCCTCCGAAGCCGTTGACGCCTTGATTGAAGCGGGACAAGAGGAAGGCATTATCCAGGAAGGCGATCGCGACCTGATCCAGTCGGTGGTCGAGTTCAGCGGCAAAACGGTTCGCGAGGCCATGAAGCCAAGGCCGGAGATGGTAGCCGTCCCATCGGACTACACCGTGGAGAAGGTTGTAGAACTGCTCAAAGCCAGGCCGCTTTCGCGCATCCCCGTCTACGAGGGCTCGATTCACCACATCAAAGGCATTCTCCACACCCAGGACGTGTTGCAAGTCCCCGACTCCGAGGCCCACACGCGCACGGTAGCGACCTTGATGCGCGAAGACGTTTACTTTGTCCCGGAAAGCAAGTTAGTAAGTGATCTGCTGCGCGAGATGCAGCGCAGTAACATCCGCATGGCGATAGTAGTGGACGAATACGGAGGCGTAGCCGGCCTGGTAACCATCGAAGACCTGGTGGAAGAAATCGTAGGCGAAATCGGCGATGAACACGAAAAAGCGCAAGTCGTGCAGGAAAACGACCACTCCTACATAGTCCCCGGCAATATGGATGTAGACCGCCTCGATGAACTCTTCGGCATGAGGCCCGAAGGCCACGAATCCTCCACCATAGCCGGCCTGGTCAGCGAACTCGCCGGACGCATTCCCAAGAAAGGCGAAGTCATCGAAGACGAAGGCCTGAAGTTCGAAGTCCTCGACTCCACCGACCGCCGCGTAGAGCGCGTGCGCATCACCACCGCCGAGCCGAAGCAGATGAAGTTGATTTAGATCCATGTGTCATCTTGTATATCTGGTGACATTACTGTGCAATGTGTCATATATATTGGAGTGTGACACATGGACACCGAAACCTTTGCCCGGGTCAACGAAAACGGCCGTGTGGTGATACCCGCCTCCTATCGGAAAGCGCTGGGGATCAAGGCGGGAGACGAAGTGATTTTGCGCATGGAAGACGCCGAACTGCGGATCACGACGATGAAGCGGCGTCTTGAACGTGCACGGCGGCGCATTCGGCAGTACGTGAAGCCGGGCGTGTCTCTGGCAGACGAGCTCATCGCTGAACGGCGCGAGGCCGCAAAACGTGAATAAGATCGTACTGGACGCGTCGGCTATGCTGGCTGTGCTCAATCATGAGCCAGGTTCGGAGAAACTGACTCCAGACATGCTGAGCTACGCTGTTGGGAGCACGGTTAATTTGGCCGAAGTCCATACGAAGCTGGTGAGTCGCGGGGGCAATCCCGATGAAGCCTGGGAGGATGCGCTCAGCGCGGTCCATGAACCCGTGCCATTCACCGCAGAGCAAGCGAGAATTGCAGGCAATCTCGTGACTCAAACCCGGCTGCTCGGTCTGCCCCTGGGGGACCGTGCCTGTCTGGCGCTTGGAACTGCGCTCCATGCTCCGGTCTACACAACGGATAGATCCTGGAAGAACCTTAAAATTGGCGTCCGAATTCATGTCATTCGGTAAGTTGAGATGTCCGCTAGTACCGTGACCGTGTGATCTCTACTACAGAGTCGGCCGATGCGCTATGACTGTAGCGCCGCCGTCCCGGCGGCTGTCCGGCGGGCATCCCCGCCCGCCGCGCCGAGGGCGAGACGCCCTCGGGACAGCCGGCAAGATGCCGGGGCTACAATTTACCAGCCTGCGGTAAGAATCTCGCGGTCACGGTACTAGCAGCCAGCAGCCAGAAGCTAGTAGCCTATCCCCATGTCCTTCCACTCCGGCTTCGTCTGCATTCTCGGCCGCCCCAATGCGGGCAAGAGCACGCTGCTGAATGCGCTGGTCGGCGAGAAGCTGGCCATCATTTCGCCAAAGCCTCAGACCACGCGCAACCGCATTCTCGGCATCATCAACGTCCCTCAGCAAAAAGGACGCGAAGCCGGGCAAATCGTGCTGATCGACACGCCCGGAGTTCACCGTTCCGGCTCCTCGCTCGGACGCAAGATGATGTCTGAGATACGCGAGGCGCTCGAAGGTTGCGAGTTGATTCTCATGATTGTTGATGCCAAGAAGAAGTGGGACGCGGAAGACGGCTACGTCCTCGACCTCGCGAAAAAGGCGGGCACTCCGGTCTTCCTGCTGCTGAACAAGATTGATTTGCTCGCGGACAAGAGCAAACTCCTCCCGCTGATTGCCGAGTTTCAAACGCTGCACGATTTCAAGGAGATCGTCCCCATTTCCGCCCTCAAAAAGAAGGGCCTCGACGAATTACTGTCATGCGTTTTGAAGGCTCTCCCCAACGGCCCACGCTATTTTCCCGAAGATCAGATTACCGATCAGCCGGTGCGATTCATGGCGGCGGAGTTGATCCGCGAGCATGTTCTTATGCAGACGCATGAAGAAGTGCCGCACGCGGTCTCGGTGCTGATCGAGCAGTTTGAGGAGAGTCCGCGGCTGACGCGGATTGCCGCTGTGATATATTGCGAACGCGACGGCCAGAAGGCCATCCTGCTCGGCAAAGGCGGCCAGATGCTCAAAAAGATCGGAACCGCGGCCCGCCTCGACATCGAGAAGATGGTAGGGACGAAAGTTTTTCTCGATCTCTTCGTCAAAATCAAGGCGGGCTGGCGCGATTCGCGAAGCTTTGTGGAAGAACTGGATTGGCGCCGTCAACTACAGCAGATCGGAGGTCCACCGGATCCGGAATCGTGAAGCAATTCTCCTGTAGAGACGGGGCTTGCCCCGTCTCCGCGTGCCCATCAGACGCCGCCAGACGGGGCAAGCCCCGTCTCGACTCGAATTGCTCCGCAGCCCGCCAGACCATGGGTTTCAGGTCGTTACGCCACCATCGGATCTTGCGTAGCGCGCCTTTGTAATACGCTAACAGTTGCCTGCGATCCGAATAGATTTGCATCTCAGACCCGAAATCCCTGGACTCTGGCAGCGCTTTTCGGCATCTTAGTTAAGGGACAAGGTTAAGGGAGAGGCTGGAACCAAAGCCCACAGCCGCTTATGGAAGATTCTTACCCATCCTCGGAGCAACCGCAGCCCCCGCCATCGTGTAACTTCGACGCGGAGAAGCTTGACCTCAAGCTGAGCGTGATGTTTTCCGCCGACCGCGATGCCGTGGACCGGGTCGTCCGAAGCGTTATGAATGTGGTGCGGGAAATGAAATGCGCTTCGGGACGCGAAGAAGACATCGAACTCGCGTTGACCGAGGCCCTGGCCAACGCCGTCGTGCATGGAGCGAAAAGCGATCCATCCAAAATTATCGAATGCAACGTAGCCTGCGACGAGCAGCGGGGTATCCTGATCGTGGTGCGCGATCCCGGCCCCGGTTTTGATCCCGCCAAGATTGCCGATCCCTGCCAGGGTGAGAACATCTATTCCAATCACGGCCGCGGCATTTACCTCATTAATCAGTTGATGGACGAAGTCCAGTTTCACAAGAACGGGACAGAGATTCGAATGCTGAAAAGATAAGGTCTCAGGTGTCAGGTGTCAGGTCTCAGGAAAAGCTTGGACGTTCAAATGTCACTCGGTTTTCCTGAGACCTGCCACCTGAGACCTGAGACCTGCCCTACTCCTTCGCCGCAATCCCCAAACTCTTCATCTTGCGATACAGGTGGCTTCGCTCCAGCCCGAGCACTTCCGCCGTGCGGCTGACGTTGCCATGATTCTCGTCCAGTTTTTTGAGGATGTAGTCGCGCTCATAAGCTGCCCGCGCCTGGTGCAGCGTGGAGCCCTCGCTGCCCGCCACCCGGTGGCTGCCGTCGCGGTGCACCAGTGGCGGAAGATGCTTGCGTTCAAATCGTGAGGTGGTGGGATTCATGATCACGATGCGCTCGATCACATTGCGCAGCTCGCGGACGTTTCCCGGCCAGTTATAGCGCATCAGGACGTCGATCGCATCGTCAGTGATCTCTCTTGGACGCCGGCCGTAGGCCGAGGCAAATTCTTTCAGAAAGTGCCGCGCAAACAACGGGATGTCTTCCTTGCGTTCGCGCAGCGGCGGCACCACAAACGGAACCACATTCAGACGGTAAAAAAGATCCTCGCGGAAGTTGCCCCTGGCGATTTCTTCCTCCAGGTCTTTATTAGTAGATGCAATCACGCGCACGTCCACGGTGACGGGATCGTCGCTTCCCACCGGGATGAATCGCTGTTGCTCCAAAGTGCGCAAGACTTTGGACTGTGTCTTCAGGCTCATGTCGCCGACTTCGTCCAGAAACAAAGTTCCGCGATCGGCCTTTTGAAACTTGCCTTCCTTGTCGGCCGTGGCTCCCGGAAACGACGATTTGCGATGCCCGAATAGTTCGCTGTCGATCAGGTCTTCGGGAATCGCGGCGCAGTTCATCTCGACAAACATTTCATCTTTGCGAAGGCTCTGCATGTGGATGGCATGCGCGACCAGCTCTTTGCCGGTGCCCGATTCGCCGTAGATCAGCACGCGTCCGTTGGTGGGCGCCATCAGCGCAATCTGCTGGCGCAGCGCCTTCATGGGAACGCTGTCGCCCACGATCACGCTCTTCGACTGCAGTTGCTTCCGCAGGTCGAGATTCTCATGGCGCAGCCGCCGCGCCTCGATCGCATTTTTTACCAGGATCAGCGTCTTTTCGAGCGAAAGCGGTTTTTCCGCAAAATCGTAGGCGCCCAGTTTGGTGGCGCGCACGGCCGTTTCGATGGTTCCGTGGCCCGAGATCATGATGACCTCCGGCGGATCCTCCATCTCGCGGATTCTCTCCAGCACTTCCAGCCCGTCGATCCCGGTCAGCCACACATCCAGCAGGATCAGGTCGAAGCTCGTCTTGCGCAGCAACTCCAGGCAGTCTTCTCCGCTCGGGCTGACGCTGGTTTTGTAGCCCTCGTCCTCGAGGATGCCCCGCAAGGATTCGCGGATACCGGCTTCGTCATCGACGATCAGGATGTGCGCCATGGTTTAGCTTAATAACGCTTGCGGGTGGAGAGCCGGGCGTCCCCGCCCGGCCACCATACTGCTGACGGCCGAGACGCCCGTCGCTCCACCATATAACTTGTTACTCAGTCACAGTGCTAGCTCGCCGCCGGAGCGCCAACCGTTTCAACCGCTACCGGCAGCTCGATTACGAAGCGGCTGCCGAACGGCTTGTTTTCTTCCACCCGGATCGAACCACCATGGTCTTCCACAATTCTGCTCACAATGGCCAGCCCGAGCCCCGTGCCGCGTTGCTTGGTCGAGAAGTAGGGCAGGAATAGTCGCTCTTTCACATCGCGCGAAACTCCCTGCCCAGTGTCGGAGACCGCCAGTTCGACGGCATCGCGGCTGGCCACCAGCGAGGTTGAAATCGTGATCTCTTTCAGCATCGCATCCTGCATCGCCTCCGCCGCGTTATCCACCAGGTTCGCGACCGCGCGCTTGATCGCTTCCGGGTCCGCCATCACGGCCGGCAGATCCTGCGCCAGTTCTGTGCGCACGCGAATGTCCTCCAGCCGCCCGTTGAACATGATGAGCGCGCCTTCCACCAGGCTATTCAAGCTGGCGGGTTGTGGGCGGGAGGCCGGAAAACGCGCCAGCACCGAGAATTCGTCCACCAGAGTGCGCACGGTTTCGACAGCATTCCGGATGGTTTCCGCGCAAGTGCGGACCACCTCGAGTGAGGCGGCATCGGGCGCGGTGCCCCGCGTCAAATGGCGATGAATGCGCTCGGCGGAAAGAGCGATCGGGGTCAGCGGGTTCTTGATCTCATGTGCCACGCGCCGCGCCACCTCACGCCAGGCTGCCTGTTTCTGCGCTCGCAGCAGGTCTGAGAGGTCTTCGAACACCAGCACGTATCCCAGTCCCTCGGCGGCATGGCTCAGCGCGGACACGGTTACGGCCACATTCAACTGCGCTCGGGGCAGGGCAAGTTCCATGTTGGCTGCCGTGATGCCCATACGATCGGCGCGGCGGAGCAGCGGTTCCAGGTCCGCCAGCACGTCGGCGGGCACCACCTCCCGCAGCGGCAGATTCACCAGCGCCGCCGGGCTCACGTACTCGCTTCGCTCCAGGTAAAACATGCGGGAAAAAGCGGCGTTCGCCAGGGTCACCCGGCGCGCCGCGTCGATCGAAATCACTCCCGTCGGAAGGCTCTCGAGGACGGTTTCGATGTACCGGCGCCTTCTTTCGAGCGCCTCGTTCGCGGCGCCCACATCGCGGCTGGAAGCTTCGATCTGATGCCGGCTGGATTCCAGCTGTTCCGCCATGCTGTTGAAAGACTGCACCAGTTCGGCCAGTTCGTCGGTGGCGCGGATATCGACGCGGTAGTCCAGTTGCCCTTTGGAGATGGCCTCCGTGCCCGCCGCCAGCGCCGCCACTGGACGATTGACCAACTTCGAAAGCAGGAGCGCGAGCCAGGTCGAAGCGAACAGCACCACCACCGTCAGCAGCAGCAGAAATCCGATGTAGGTTCGCCGAAACAGCTTTCTTTTTGCCGCCAGTTCGATGTAGCGATGCTGGCTGTCCTGAATCTGCTTAGCCGTTTGAGCAAATTTTGGCGGGAGCGGCATGGCGACCAGCACTGCGCCCTCTGGGACCGGGGCCGCCCCCACAATGTAGTCCGTCTGGCCCCACTGGAAATGGGGGTGCTCGCCGCGCAGGGCCGGCTGCACCGGGAAGGTGGCCTTCATGATGCTCCAAAGGGCCGGGGTGTTCAGGCTGGCTGCGACGTTGCCGTTCACCAGGGCCAGAACGAATCCGCCTTGCAGTGTCGGGATGTGTTCCTGAAGCTCTTCAGTCGTTTCGGAGAAATTCCTGCTGGCAAAAGCTCTTCGAAATTCGTCCGACTGTGCGATGGATTGTGCTTCCGAGGCTGCATTCTGGCCCGCGTAATCGTAGAGCAGAGCCGACATGGCTGCGGTGTCCGCGCGTACCTCCTCGACCGGCTGCGAAAACCACTTGTCGATGGAGCGGTTCATCAGCCCGTACGAGAACCAGAACATCGCAATCACCGGCAAAAACGACAGCAGGAGGCTGACCACTACCAGGCGCGTGCGGAACTTCGACCCGGCTACGCCCTGCCGCCGTTCGGCGTAGAGCTTCAGCAGGTTGCGTCCGAGAACCACCGTCAGCGCCACGAAGGCAAAGAAGATCAGGCCGCTCAGTCCGGCGAAAAACAGAAGCTCCTGATTGCTGTCAGGGCTGATGAACTTCAGATTGAACGAGGCCTGCGATACCAGGATCGCGAGCAGCAGAAAAGCGCCGATCGTCAGCCCGATCACCGCCTTCCGGCGGCCGGAGGTCTTGGGTTCGTCGCGAATTGGATTCGGTGCGGCCAAGGCAAGCGTCCCGGCAGGAGCACAGAGCCGGCGACGGAATCGTCTCCATTATAGAGCCGCAGCGGCGGGTCAGTGGCGAATGCCCCGTCTGCTCAACCGAGCGAGTCGCTTCTGAGCAGCCCGTCATCCGACCGGAATCCGAACCCAGCCAGTCCGGGTCGTGAGCGCTATCGCCTGATTTAAACAATTGAGAATCCTCCGCATTCACCCAAAGTGTCACGTCTCGCAAAAGGCGGTGGGGCGCCTTAGGGCGCCGAGAGGGAGCAGTGCGACCTTCAGCCGCTGTCAAACAATTTCGTTTCTGCAAAGCGATTCACCGTTAACGTCGCTGCCGATTTGTCATAGAAGAACGAAATCGCGCCATTATTTCGGCCCGCAAGAGTTTGGGATTCAGTTGAGTCATTGTTAGAGCTATGCACCGAACGGGCACCTGCCGAAGGTTGGCGGCATCCACTAGGTTGTAGTCACATCCTTGTATCTTGTTTGCGTCTGCCCGATTCGGTCGCTCTGTGTTAGTGGGGAACTGGATCGGGTTTCGGCGGGAGGCCGTTCACATCCTGAGGCGCTGTTATTCTGCAGCCTGGATTGTTATGGAATCATTACACTCATTGACCCCATCTACTGCATTGTCACCGTGATTTGGGAAGCCAGCTGGATGTTTCCAGAGTTGGCTATGACTTTGACGGTGTAGGGTCCGGGAGCCTGCTGGATCAGAGCGTCTTTGTTCGTGGGGCTTCCTCCGCAGGCGAGCTGGGCAAGGGAAAAAGCGGCGAGCACGGCGAGCATGCACAGGACTTGGCATCCTTTGCGACGCCGCTCAGAACTTCCGGCGAAGGCAAGCCCCAAGGCAAAGGGAGCCAGTACCGCGTACGGAATCCAGCGCGGAAATCTTTTCGAGTCCAAGGTCGCAACCGCGGGCATGTTCACGGTCAGGGTGGAAGCGACAGCGCTCGAACCGGGAGTGACGGATAGTTCCGAGAACGAGCAGGTTGGCGTCGGGGAAGTTCCGGTGACGGAGCAGGACAATTGTACGGCGGAATCCCAGGGTCCATTCACGGGCGTGATGGTGATGACGTCGGTGGCCTCTCCGCCACTCGTGATCGTGAGCGAACTTGACGCAGGATTCATCGAGAAGCTGGGCGATCCGCTGGTGGCGAGCTGGAAGTCTTCGGTAAGTTCGTAATCGTAGCGGAGATCGCCGGCTGCGAATGTAGACTGAGTCGTGATTTCCAGCAGAGTTTCTCCGGTGGAACTCAGGATGAGGTGGCCTTGCAGGAATCTGGAGGCAAAATTCTGGTTGATGGATGACTGGAAGCCGACAGGAGTGGAAGAAGTCGGACTGTCGCTGAACTGGAATGCTGGCTGAACGCCCCAGTCGCAATCGGTGGGAGAGCATGCGCCGTAGGGATGAATCTGAAAAGCACCTCCTGATTCGGTGATGATGACCTTGGTGAGTCCTCCCTCAGACTTGACCGCGGTCCAGGTGCCAGTGAGGGTGGAGGGATTGGAGGGCACGTTCGGTGCCGGGCCGCCGGTTGAACCTTGCAGCTGAAACTCGTCGGTGACCTCATAGTTGTTGCTGGAGGGGCTCTGGGGATAAGAAATCTGCGTGGTGATTTCCAGAGTTCCAGTACCGGACAGATTTCCCTGGACGGTTTTGCTGTCGGTGGCAGAGGAGATCGTCAGGCGGAAGCTGATGGCGGTGTTCGAAGTAACACCATCGCTGAACCGGGCAGCCGCGTAGCTACCCCAGTCGCAAGGAGAGGGTGAGCAAAAGCCATAAAGATGCGTCTGGAAACTACCGCCCGAGCCAGTGATGACCACTTGCGAAATCAGTCCACTGGATTGCGTGTTGACCCAGGTTCCATTTAATCCCGAGCTATAGGGTTGCACAGCGTGTGCCTGTTTGCTCGCGAATGGCAGGAATAAAATCAGCATTCCGGCAAGTAGTGGCAAAGTGCAAAAAATAAATCGGGAAATCCCGACGGAGAGCGGAGAGGCCCCTGTGCTGCATGCAACACGATCTTGCGTCATGACGAACCTCACAGCGAAGTTTTCCCCACGGGACAGGAAGAAGATTTGCGCAATCCTATCACCGGCGGAGGAGCGCGGCAAGCGTTAGTGGTTCACGAACTGGCAGGGTTTCAAACGCATTTCAAGCCGTCAGTTGGTGTAATATCCCGGTTTCACTCATAATCCCTGCTCACGAGCGAAGAGATAGCGCAAGCTTGTGCTGACGCCACCACTTTCCGCCCCAGAGACTACCCTCATTTTGACGTTTATTTACTCAACACAACTACTACACCTTCGCATAAACTTCCAATTGTTGTGATCGCTCGGGGCATCATCTTGGTCTTGATTGCGGCCCTCATCGTTGAGGTGCTGTTCTGCCGATGGCTCGCCAGGAGGAAGTGGAGACCGGCAACAACCCGCATCACCATAGCAGCCGGAATCACTTCTCTCGTTGGCCCTGCTTGCGCTGTCCTTCCTTACACGGACTATCTCCCGGACTTTCCTAGTTCGGTAGTCGTGTGGCTGTTGGCCACTATCGGGGCCATTGGCGTTGGCATCGGCGTTTTTGCGTTCAGCACGGGCAGCAAGGTCGCGGGTACAATTTGTGTCCTGACCAATATCCCCGTCCTCGCTTACTGGGGATTCATAGCCGTCTTTTTCTCGATGGGTGGATCGAGGTGAGCTCTGCTGCCGCAGAACGGTAATTCAACCACGTAGGATTCGACCGTAACTGTTGATAAATCTCTATATCACTCACAATGCCAGAATCGGCTCGTGACTGGCTGACTCATCGCGCAGCGAGCGTGTTCCGCAGGGCCAGGTAGGCAGGCTTGGCCCGATAGTTGCGATCAAACAGCAGCGCCGCGCCTTCGGTCTTCTTCGAGTGCGATCCGATCCAGGAATACTTGTCCGTGAAACCCCAGGTTTGGATCGCCGTGCACCCGGAATGAGCCAAACAAGCGCCGGCAATCTGGCGATAGATGTCGGCCTGCCGTTGCACGTCCTCGGGGCGAGGATTGCCGTTGGCGTCGACCGGCAGAGCCACGTCCATCTCCGTTATGTGGACCTGCACTCCCAGAGCCGTGAAGCGCTTGATATTCGAAGAAATGGACGCAACATCGGCACGCAGGTTTGCGATGTGCATCTGTAATCCCACGCCGTCGATGGGGACGCCGCGCCGCCGGAAATCGCGCACCATGGCATAGATCGCGTCCGACTTGGGATTCATGACCTCCGCCTCGGCCTCGTTGTAAAACAGCAGAGCTTGCGGATCGGCTTCATGCGCCCAGCGGAAACATTGCTCGATATAGGAGTAAGTCTGCTGCGAGCTGCGAGCTGCGAGCTCCGAGCGAGCCGGGTTGCTCGAAGCTCGCGGCTCTTTGTTCTCAACTATGCTCGAAGCTGCATCCCCCGCCAAGCCGATTCCGGGCTGGTCGCGCCAGATCGTGCTCCGCAGTTCGCCCGGCTGCAACTCGTCGAAGGCCTCATTAACCACGTCCCACGCGAATATCTTGCCCCGGTAATGTCCGGCCACGGTCTTAATGTGCTGCTCAAGAATCTGCGCAAGCTCGCCGGAAGTGAATTTTCCTTCCGTCAGCCATTTTGGATTCTGCCGGTGCCAGACCAGCGTGTGCCCGCGCACCTTCATGCCGTGCCGGGTCGCGAAATCCACAATTTGATCCGCTTGAGAAAAATCGAAAGACTGCCGCTCCGGATGCACCACCTCCCATTTGAGCGCGTCCTCCGGTTCCACCATGTTGAACTCGCGCGCGAGCGTGGACGCGTACGCCGCCTCGGAAAGTTGAGCCGGCCTCACCGCGGTGCCGATGAGCAGTCCAGAACCCCGTGCCGCCTCACGCAGCGACTGCTCCGGAACTGCGGCGCCAAATCCCAGGCAAAAGCCCGCGTTCGCCAAAGTAAGAACAAGAACTCGCCATTTCATACGGTCACTCCCGCCGACTTACTTTGCCTTAGGAAGGAACTTCTGCAAAGGACATTGCTCACACTGCGGTTGTGACTTTAGGCAGTAATTCTTGCCGACTCCGACGATCAGTCCGTGCATCTCATTGAATACCTGGACCAGCGTCGTGCGCTCGGCTTCACTCACGGCAGAAGGTGGATGCGAAGAGCCTCGCGGGCCGGCTTCCGCAGCGGGTGCCCCGTCCAAGCTCTGCTTGGGCGGGCCTGTGGGCGGGGGTTTTTCGCCCAGCGCCTGCTCGAACAGTTGTCGAATTTCGTCATAGCCTGCCGCGCTCGGAACAATCTGGTGCCGTTCCAGAATGCGCCTCGTGTAAGCGTCCACCACAAACACCGGGTGATTGCCGGCATACAACAGAATCGAGTCCGCGGTCTCCGGCCCTACACCGTTGAGCGCGAGCAGTTCGTCGCGGAGTTCGGCCGTTGGCCGCGCGAACATCCGCGCCAGCGACCCGCCGTAACCCTCATCCAGAAAGCTCACAAATGTTTTCAGCCGCTGCGCTTTCTGCCGGAAGTAACCCGCCGGGCGAATCAATTGCTCAAGCTTAGGTTGAGGCGTGCGCCGGATTCCGCTGACCGTCAGCCGCCGCGCTTTCCGAAGGTTGCCGAGCGCCTTTTCAACGTTCGTCCACGCCGTGTTCTGCGTTAAATACGCTCCAACGATCACCTCGAAGCGCGATTGCGCCGGCCACCAGTGCTGCCGTCCCCTGGCGGAAAACAACGTGTGGTAGTAAGCGCGGATCGCGTCGTGTTTGGTTGCGCTCATGGCGGGAGCAAGTTGGACGAAGGGCGTTACCATTGTAGGGCGTCGTGGGTCGCTAGTCGTTAGTCGTTGGCGTGCAAGGGCTTGCTTTCCGGCGGATACGACGAACCGCGAACGACTAACGACCAACGACTAACGACCATCGTGACAGATCGCAGCCCTCAGAAACCACTATCCGCGCACCGAAGAACATGGTCTCCCGGCTGTGATCCTCCGCACACCGCGATTTTCTGCCACAAATGCCGCCAATAGCGGCCAATAACGGCATGCCCCGCGAAGTACAAGTACCTAAGTTACTTTTGCGGAATGCCTATCGGGTTGACAATTTGTGTCAGTGCGAATGCGCCTTCGTTGATCCCTCCGGGAATCAGCGGCTTCGCATTGACCTCGCAGTTCGTGGGATTACAGGAGAGATATGTCTCAGCGGCTGGGTGACCTGCTCGTCAAGGAAAAGGTCATCACCCCAGAGCAGTTGGAACAGGCGACCAAGCTCCAGAAGGACTCTCACACCCGGCTCGCCTCCGCGCTGGTGAAGTTGGGTTTCCTCTCGGATGAGGATGTTACCAACTTTCTCTCGCGCCAGTACGGCGTTCCCGCCATCAATCTTTCTTATTTTGAAATCGACCCCGCCGTCGTCAAGCTGATTCCCTACGAAACCGCGAAACGCTACCAGATTTTACCGCTCAGCCGCGTCGGCGCTTCGCTCACCATCGCCATGGTGGACCCCACCAACGTCTTTGCCATGGACGATATCAAGTTCATGACCGGCTTCAACATCGAACCGGTCGTGGCCTCGGAAAGCTCCATCATCGCGGGCATCGATAAGGCCTACGGCACTTCCAAAGAGGAAGAGCTCGAACAGGTCATGCAGTCGATGAATGACCTCGGCGAAGGCACCGATATCGAGCTTCAGAACGAAGAGCAGGAGCTCGAACTCAAGGAATTGGAGAAGGCGGCCGACGAGGCTCCCATCGTCAAGCTCGTGAACCTGGTCCTCACCGATGCCGTGAAGCGCGGCGCCAGCGACATTCACATGGAGCCCTACGAAAAAGAATTCCGGGTCCGCTTCCGCATTGACGGAATCCTGCAGTTGATCATGAATCCGCCTCTCAAACTGAAGGACGCCATTACTTCGCGCCTCAAGATCATGGCCAAGCTCGACATCAGCGAAAAGCGGCTGCCGCAGGACGGCCGCATCATGCTGAAGATGCAGATTGGCGGCAAAAAAAAGCAGCTCGATTTCCGCGTCTCCACTCTGCCCACGCTCTGGGGCGAGAAGATCGTGCTCCGGCTGCTCGACAAGGAAAATCTGCGCCTCGACATGACCAAGCTCGGCTTCGAGGCGGAGTCCCTGGTCAAATTCGAGAAGGCCATCCTGAAGCCTTACGGCATGGTGCTGGTCACGGGGCCGACCGGATCCGGCAAAACCAACACGCTCTACTCTTCCATCTCGCGACTGAACCAGCCCGATACCAACATCATGACCGCCGAAGACCCGGTTGAGTTCCAACTGGCAGGCGTGAACCAGGTGCAGATGAAGGAGCAGATCGGCCTGAATTTTGCGGCGGCCCTCCGCGCCTTCCTGCGCCAGGACCCCAACATCATTCTGGTCGGCGAAATCCGCGACTTTGAAACCGCGGAAATCGCCATCAAAGCCGCCCTCACCGGCCACCTCGTTTTGTCCACGCTGCACACCAATGGCGCGCCCGAAACCATCACCCGTCTCATGAACATGGGTATCGAGCCGTTCCTGGTGGCGACTTCGGTTCATCTGATTTGTGCCCAGCGCCTCATCCGGCGGATCTGTAAGGACTGTGCCGAGCCCGTCGAAGTGCCTCCGCAGGCCCTGATCGACGAAGGCTACACCCCCGAAGAGGCCAAGACGGTGCAGATCATGAAGGGCAAAGGCTGCGCCACCTGCAACAAAACCGGCTACAAGGGCCGCACCGGTTTGTACGAAGTGATGGAAGTGGACGACGAGATCCGGGAACTGGTTCTGGTCGGCGCTTCGGCGGTCGAACTCAAGAAGAAAGCGATTGAACGCGGCATGATCACCTTAAGACGCAGCGGACTGATCAAGGTCGCGCAAGGCTGGACCACGCTCGAAGAAGTGGCTCGGGAAACGATCCACTAAGCGCCGTCGTTCGCCGTTCGTCGTTCGCTGTTTCGCAAGAACGATTCGGGGGCGAAAAGCGAAAAGCGAACGACGAACAGCGAATAGCTGAAATTGCAACAGAAAATTGCGAACGGAAAGAAAGAAAGAAAGAAAGAAAGAAAACTATGGCACTCTCGTTAAGCGATCTGCTCCGCCGCATGTTGGAGATGAATGGAAGCGACCTCCACATCACCACCAACTCGCCACCCCAAATCCGCGTGCACGGACATCTGGTGCCGCTCGACCTGCCCCAGTTGACGCCGGCCGAGACCAAGCAACTGGCCTACAGCGTGATGACGGATTCGCAGAAGCACCGTTTTGAAGAAAGCCTCGAACTGGATTTCTCCTTCGGCTTGAAGGGGCTGGCTCGCTTCCGCGCCAACGTCTTCAACCAGCGCGGGGCTTCGGCTTGCGTCTTCCGCCTGATTCCGTTTGAGATCAAGTCGTTCCATCAGTTGGGCCTGCCCCCGGTGGTCAGCAAGATGTGCGACAAACCGCGTGGGCTGGTGCTGGTGACGGGGCCGACCGGTTCGGGCAAGTCCACCACCCTGGCGGCCATGATCGACAAGATCAATACCGAGCGCCACGAACACATCCTCACCATCGAGGACCCGATCGAGTTCGTGCACATGAACAAGAACTGCGTGGTCAACCAGCGCGAATTGCACTCTGACACCAAAAGCTTTACCGACGCCCTGCGCGCCGCGCTTCGTGAAGACCCGGATGTGGTGCTGATCGGCGAAATGCGCGACCTCGAAACCATCGAATCTGCGCTCCGTATCGCGGAAACCGGCCACCTCACCTTCGGCACTCTGCACACCAATTCCGCGTCTTCCACCATCAACCGCATCATCGACGTGTTCCCGTCGCACCAGCAATCGCAAATCCGCGCCCAGCTTTCGCTGGTGCTCGAAGGCATCATGTGTCAAAGCCTGCTGCCCCGCAGCGACGGCAAGGGACGCGCCATGTGCATGGAAATCCTGGTGCCCAATGCGGCCGTGCGCAACCTGATCCGCGAAGACAAGATCCACCAGATCTACTCCTCCATGCAGTCCGGCCAGGAGAAGTTCGGCATGCAGACGTTCAACCAGTCGCTCGCCACCGCCTATTTCCAGAAGCAGATCACGCTGGAAATGGCGCTGACGCGCTCCAGCAATCAGGACGAACTGCAGGAAATGATTTCCCGCGGCGCCACTTTTGTGAACCGGGGCGGTCCGGCTCCGATGTCCAAGGCGGCGGCGCCGGCGAAACGATGAGACCAGGTCTCAGGTCTCAGGTGTCAGGTCTTAGGTTTCTAGTTAGAAGTGAGAGGTTAGGCAAAAAAGGCGTCAGAAGTTGCAGATTAGGGTGTCAGGTTTTCCTGAGACCTAAGACCTGCGACCTGACACCTGGTCCATAAGGAGAAAGCAACCATGCCGGTTTTTACGTTTTCGGGAAAGACCGCTTCGGGCGAGAAAGTTCAGGGCGAGCGCGTCGCCACCACCAAGGACGGACTGGCTTCGCAGCTTCGCAAGGAGCGCATCACCCCAGGCCGCATCCGCGAGAAGGGCAAGGAATTTTCCCTGCCCACTTTTGGCAGCGGCAAGGTCAAGGTCAAGGAAGTTGCGATATTCTTCCGCCAGTTTTCTGTCATGATTGACGCTGGCCTGCCGCTGGTGCAGTGCCTGGAAATTCTCGGCGCCAACCAGGAGAATCCTGCCTTTCAAAAAACGCTGCTCGGCGTCCGCACTACCGTCGAAGGTGGCTCCACCCTGGCCAATGCCATGCGTCAATATCCGGTCATCTTCGACGACCTGACGACCAACATGATCGAGGCCGGCGAGACCGGCGGTATTCTCGACATCATCCTCCAGCGCCTGGCCATCTACGTGGAAAAGGCGGTCAAGCTGCGCGCGGCCATCAAGTCGGCGTTGATCTACCCGGTCGCTGTCGTCGGCCTCGCCATGGTAATCGTAGCCGCGCTGCTCAAGTGGGTGGTGCCCATCTTCGCCAACCTCTTTGTCGGATTGGGAGTCGCGCTTCCGCTGCCCACCCGCATTGTCATCGGCCTCAGTGACTTCGTGGGTCATTTCTGGTGGTTCTTTATCGTGGGTGGCGTCGGCCTTGTCTTCGGCATCAAACAGATTCGCAAGCACCCGCGTGGCCGCTATTACTTCGACGCCATGTTGCTCAAGCTGCCGATCATCGGATTGCTGCTGCGCAAGATCGCAGTGGCCCGTTTCACCCGAACCCTGGGCACGCTCATTACCTCCGGCGTTCCCATTCTCGAAGGCTTGGCCATCACCGCCCGCACCTCGGGCAACGCCGTGATCGAAGAGGCGCTGATGAAGGTGCGCAAGGCGATCGAAGAAGGCCGCACTATCGTCGATCCCCTGCGCGAATGCGGCGTCTTCCCCAACATGGTCACTCAGATGATCGGCGTTGGCGAAGCCACCGGCGCCATGGATTCCATGCTGCAGAAGATCGCCGACTTCTACGAGGATGAAGTCGACTCCGCCACCAAAGACATGTTGGCCATGCTGGAGCCGGTCATCATCGGCATGCTCGGCATCACCATCGGCGGCATCGTTATTTCTCTGTACATGCCGTTGTTCTCGATGATCGCAAAACTAGCGGGATAGAAGAGGCTGCGAGCTACGAGCTGCGAGCGGACAAAGACTTGAAGGGGTAGCTCGAAGCTCGAAGCTCGCGGCTCGAAGCTCGAAGCAACTGGCCCGCGAAACACGAACTACCGGCGAAACTTATGCACCCCATCTCCGATGAGCGGAACTGGCTGACCTGGCTGGTGAAGGTTCGCATCCTGATCCTGATGGTCCTGCTCGCCATCGAACTCGCCGTCATCCGCCTCACTCCCAGCCCCCTGCCCATCCTGCCCTTTCTTACCGGGATGGTGCTGTGGTTCGTGCTCTCGCTGTTCTTCCTTTTTCTGGTTTTGGTCTGGAGCGAACACCGCCTCCAGGCCATTCTCCAGGTCCTCGCCGATCTGGCCATGGTTACGCTGGTCGTCCATGTCACCGGCGGCATCGACAGCTTGCTCAATTTTCTCTACCCCCTGGTCATCGTGGTCGCCTGCATGTTGCTGCCGCGAGCCTGGGGATATCTCAGCGCGGCCCTGGCTTTCATCCTCTTCGGAACCATCCTCGAACTCGATTATTATTCGGTCATTCCCTCCTATTCGATCTCGCATCCCAAGCTGCAGGCGCTTCAGGTAGTCATCTTCGTCAACCTGTTTGCCTACTTCGCCATCGCCTACCTGGCCGGCTTGCTGATGAGCAAGCTCCGCCAGGTGGATGTGCAACTGCAGGACGCCAGCGGCGCGCTCGAAAATCTGCAGGCGCTCCACGAAAATATCGTGCAGTCCATGAGTGGCGGCGTCATCACCACCGGGCTCGACGGACGCATCACGCTGGTCAATCGAGCGGCCCAGCAACTGCTCGAGATCTCCGAAGCCGAGTTGCGCGGACGCTCCGTGGCCGGCCTCTTTCAGGATCCATTGCCCCACTTCGGCGTGGCCCGGGCCGATGCTGAAGTCCGCTACCTGGCCGGCAACGGCTTCCGCAAGACTTTTCGCGTGATGGTTTCCGCGCTCAATGTGAACGCCCGCGGTGACCTGGGCTTTGTCTATTCCTTTGACGACCTGACCGAGATCCGCCGCCTCGAACGCGAGGTGCGCATGCAGGATCGCCTCGCTGCCGTCGGCCGCCTGGCCGCCGCCATCGCTCACGAAATCCGCAATCCCCTGACCTCCATCGCCGGCTCGGTCAGCATGTTGTCGGATGCGCCCGCCCTGAATTCCGAAGAGCGCCACCTTTTGCAGATTGTGATCCGCGAGTCCGATCGCCTCAACCACATCATCACCGATTTTCTGGCCTACTCCCGGGGCAAGCAATATCGCTTCGAGCGCGTGAATCTGATTCCGTTGCTCGAGGATACTCTCACTTTGCTCGAACACCGCCTCACCGCCGAGAACGCCGGCATCAAGCTCGAGCGCACCTTTCCGAAGTCCGAAGCCTGGGTCCTGGCCGATGGCGACAAGCTCAAACAGGTGTTCTGGAACTTCTCGGAAAACGCTGTCCGCGCAATAAAAACGACCAACCAAGGTGGAACGCTGACCGTGGCCCTGGCCGAGCGCGGCCTGGACTGGGAGATGAGCTTTGCCGACACCGGTCCCGGCATCAACCCCCAGCAGACGGAAAAAATCTTCGAGCCCTTCCAGTCGAACTTTGAAGGCGGAACCGGACTCGGCCTCGCCATCGTGTACCAGATCGTCCAGGCGCATGAGGGCAAGGTCTGGGCGCGTTCGGAAGTCGGCAAGGGCACCAGTTTCGTGCTGCGCTTGCGGCGCCTGGACCATGATCATGTGCAGGGCGCCGCCAGCGGAACTTCCTCCTCCACATCGGCATCCGCCGGAGCTGCGCTGGCAGCCGCGGGAGCAGGAGCAGGAGGAGGTTCGCGTGGGTAACATTCTCGTCGTTGACGACGAGCGCTCCATCTGCGAACTGCTCGACATTGCCCTGCGCCGCGATGGCCACAAGGTGGAAACCGTCACCGGCGGCGAAGCGGCCAAGCGCAAAATCGACAGCGCCCTGTTCGACGTGATTGTTACCGACATCAAAATGCCCGGCGTGGATGGAGTCGAAGTCCTCCGCCACGCGCACCAGATCTCGCCCGATTCCGCCGTCATTTTGATGACTGCGGTCGATGATTACGAAGCCGCCGTGCAGGCGGTCAAGGCGGGCGGCGCCACCGATTACATCCGCAAGAGTCCGGGACTGGTGGATGAGGTCAAACTCGCCATTGCCCGCGCGTTCACGAAAGTTGCGCTCAGCCGTCAGAACTTCGCCCTGCGCCGCGACGCCGCCACGCGCAACTCGCTCGACAACATCGTCGGCGCCAGTCCGGCCCTCGAAAAGCTGAAGCAGACCATCCGCACCGTCGCCACCACCAGCAGCACGATTCTCGTTTACGGCGAAAGCGGAACCGGTAAAGAACTCGTTGCCCGCGCCGTGCATACCTGCTCGCCGCGAGCCGCCGAAGCCTTTGTCTCGGTCAACTGCGGCGCCTTCCCCGAAACGCTGCTCGAAAGCGAACTCTTCGGTTACGTCAAAGGCGCCTTCACCGGAGCAACGCAGAACCGCCGCGGACTGTTCGAAGTCGCCGACCAGGGCACCATTTTTCTCGACGAGATTGGCGAGATGACCATGCCCATGCAGGTCAAACTGCTGCGCGTCCTCCAGGAGCGCACCGTTCGTCCGGTGGGCGGCACCAGCGAAATTCCCGTCGACGTCCGCGTCATCGCCGCCACCAACCGCGATCTCGACCGCCAGGTCACCGACGGCACCTTCCGCGAGGACCTCTACTATCGCCTCAACGTCATTCCCATTCGCGTGCCGGACTTGCGCGAGCGCCGCGAGGATATACCGCTCTTGGCGAATCACTTCCTGAAAAAATATGCCCCCGGAGCAGGCAAGAGCATCCACGGCATCGCCGCCCACTCGCTCGAAGTTCTGACCGGTTACGACTGGCCGGGCAACGTCCGCCAACTCGAGAACACGATCGAACGCGCGGTCGCCCTCGAAACCACGAGCGAACTGCGCATCGAGTTGCCAGTGGAGCGTCCCAAAGCTCGCGCCGTGGCCGCCGGCGCGGAAACCGCTGCCAGTATGCCCGCGGGCGCGGGCGCCGTTCTGCCCGAGGGCGTGAACATGGAAAACTACGTCGCGCAGATCGAGCGCTCCCTGCTGCAATCCGCGCTGTCGCAAACCAACGGCGTGCAGGTCCGAGCCGCCGACGTGCTCGGCATCTCCTACCGCTCCTTCCGCCACCTGATGAAGAAGTACGAACTCTAGGAACCCGCTCTCAGCTCTCAGTTCTCAGCTCTCAGTAAAACCTGTTCGTGGAGAGACGGGCGTTCCTTCGGCAAGCTCAGGACAGGCTCTCGCCCGTCCAGCTACCCTGTCCAAGTTGTCATCCTGAACGCAGCAGAAACTTCGCGAAGCGAAGTCTCTGCGGAATAAAAGGACCCTTGCGCCCAATTTGAGCCAGTGAGCGGGCGTGAACGAAGCGGGAGCCCGCTGGCGAAATCCTGAGCTGAGCTAGAGAGAAACGAAGATGTTTGGTCGGGGCGCGCGGATTTGAACCGCGGACCCCCTGCGCCCAAGGCAGGTGCGCTACCAGGCTGCGCTACGCCCGTAATTGGGCCGTCTCCTGTGAAATTCCAACGGCCGGAACGATAGCACAGGGGGTCTGTGGAAAGCAAGAAAAGGCCCCGGAAAGGGCGGGGACAGGGCTCAGTAGCCCCGGTGAGCACCGTCAAACGGCGGTTTCCATTCCCGTGACGCCTTGCGCTTGGCTGTGGCCTTCTTTTGCGCCTTCTGGGCCTCGGCTGCCTTGCGTTGCTCGTCTCTTGTGGGCGCGTTATCTGCCATCTGAAACCCCCTTGAATTGACCTGAATCCCTATTGAATGCTCACTGTCTTCGCCTTTTGTTCGCTCACTTTATGAAAAATATAACATTTACGTGTAAAAAGCCCCACGTCGGTTACCGAAGTCGTTGATTCCACGGAATTTAGACCCAATATCCCCCACCCGGCGCGAGGGCTAGAAACAATGTCACCTTCGCCATCTGTTCGCCTAGCCTTCGCCGTATGTTCGCTTTCATACTGACGGTGACCACTTGTTGTCTGGCGGTGCGAAGGTCCCTGACCACGGAATGCCCCGCTTCTCCGCCGCTGTCAGCTCTTGATGGTGCCCAAAGCAAACACCGACCAAGTTATTCGTGTCATAGAAGGATGATTCATCCCCACCATGCTGCGCTACCCACTGCGCGGCCGGTATCACGTGGTGCACGTGTTCCGCCAACCGCAGACAGCGCGTGCCGTACGCGGGAATACATTGGCATTGTCGATTGCAGTACATGAGCACTTCGCCGCGCTTGAGAACGCGCCACAGCTTGCACTCGTACAGCTTGCGCAGTGGGTTCGCCGCGCGGCGCGCCATGTCCGCTACGGCGTCGGCGTTCCTGTGTTGCGCACACACGTCTCTGCCCGGCTCGGCTACGGCTTGGCACCGCTTGCACACGCGCTGTGGACGCATTCCCACTACGGTATGTTCCTTTCTTGACCCTAGAATCGTACGCACCCCTATAGAGACAGTTTGAAACGTACGATTGACCCTTACCACACCACACACATGGGGGAACTGAAGTTCTCCCCATGATGGTGATGATGGTTTGTGCAGCGTTTAAGGGTTGCCGTATTTGATCTTTGCCCGGCGCTTCTGAATCCAGTTTGTGCCGCGTTCAATGCCCTGGGCCAATAGGAGCTGTTGAAGTTTTGGGACGGACATCTCCATGTTTGCTCGGATGGCATCTTCGGCGGCCGCGTCTTTCCCGTCTAGGTTCTTATTCCGCGTCCCACCGCGCCGTGATCTCAGCGTAGCGAGGGTCAATGACGATGGGGCAATATGCAACCGGCAATCCTCGCCGCTTGTGACTTCAAACGGTGCGCTTTCAAAATCCCGTTGTTTGAGATTTTCCAGGTAGCTGGCAGACTCATACGGCTTGGTTGGATCTTGCAGCTTGGTACCCCAGCAAGCGGTAAGGAATGCGCCCAGGTCCCCAGACCCCCGTAACGCGTTTTCCAGCGTCATGGTTTCGCCGGAATCTTTGGGTGAGTGATGCAGCAACAAAACCGCCTCCGCGCCCCGGCGTAGCAGTCCAAAGGCACTATCAGCGAATGCACGCGCATCGGCCGAGCTGCTTTCATCACCCTCAATAAAGCGAATCGCAGTGTCGAGAATGACCACGCTCCCCGGCAATTCTTCCTTCAGGTCTTTCAGGGTCACGTGTCCTTCAGCACTCAGCGTGCGACAAAACAACGTCCGGCCGACGTAATCCATCAAGCCGATTTTCTTTAGGCGGTCGGTGAACGGGCCCAATGAAACCTCTGGACACAAATACAAAACCCGGTCGGGTTTCTTCGCCACTTTGAAGTGATCGAACAGAGGTTCGCCGGTTACTAGAGCATGGGCCACGTTCAATGCAATAAGCGATTTTCGCTCGCGCACGGGCGCGGCCAACCCGGTGACGCCTTCGCACTGTAAGAAGCCGTCAATTAGGAAACTGATCGGCGGCGCGTTCTCCATTTCGTCAAAAGTGTGGTAACGCGCCTGCCACACCGCCGCCTCCCAGGCCTCCATACGTTCATGCTCACATTGCTCACAGGTACACTCGGGGATGTGTGGGCCCATACACGTTTCGCCTGGATCCGGGCGTTCGCCCCCGGCGCGGCGCAATGCGCCCACGTGGATGCCGTCACACCCAAAGCAATACGCGGATTCCGCTTGCAGTTGCTCTATCAAGTTCATAGATCCCCCTTTAGTGATTCCTTCGGCTAGCCGTGTTGGCCGCGCTCATGCGCTCACTGTGGTCTGCTCGTAAGCCGGATAGGTGACCGGGCCCACGTCGAACAGTTGCTTGAGCTTCAGAATGGTTCGGGTGACCACCGTGCGGCCATCGGCTTGTGTGGCCTCATCCCATGAGTCCTCTGCCACGATGAACGCGAAGCTACAGCCGGTCACGTCCCCACGCTTCACAAACTGATACACGTTGTTTCCAACCGTGGTTTTTCGGTCAAGCGCGTTCTGAAATCTCAGGCCCCGAGGATCTTGACGCATCGTGAGCGTCCCGTTTAGTGAACGGCCAAGCACGTTGTCCGCGTCGTGATTGAAGAGGCAGCGCACGTCATCCCCTAGGACATCGGAGAACGCGCCCGGCGCTATGATCTCTCGCACGCGGTAGGCATCGTCTTCGTAAAGGACAAACTCTTCATTGAACACGGCCGCATAGCCCGCAATCTTCGCCGCCCCATCGTTTGCCCCGTCCGTGCGTACCGCGCGCACCTGGGCATTGCTGTTGAATCTTCGCTCTATCATTGCTAGTCCCTCGCTTTTTTAAGTAGTAAGAAAAGTGGGCCCGGCCTCCCGGTAACCGGGCCCTTTCATTTGATTACCCCGGCTCTACGAGTCAGGATGAATCAAATATGAAAATGCGGCGGCCTGTAGCAGCTTGCCATCAACGCGCATGAACGCCTGATAGGCCCGCTGATAGTTGGTCATGTACAGTTCATTGAACCGCACGAACGTGAAGCCCAAGACGTTGCGCACCACGTAATTGGAGAAATCCCCAAAAACGACGGAGATGTTTCCCGCGCCGATGGTGGCCAGATCTTGGTTGTAATCGTACTTATAACCGCAGAGCGAATCCGGCTTGCCCGCAGAGAGCGAGGTCTGCCAGATCGGACGGCCGTACTTGTCTTTCACCTTGCGGAGTCGGTCCCACGTGTTCATGTTGGCCGCGAACGCGCAGGAATCAAGGTTATTGCGATATGCGGGGTCCGTATTCGCAATAAGGTTGTCCAGGTCATCTGAGCCCACGGAATTGAGATCCGTGTCACTATCCAGACCGCTGTTGGCATTGGCACCAACGGCGAGAACGCCCCGGCCGCCCGCGGTAACAAGGGCGGGAATCAGTCCCGTGATGGTGCCGTAAGTGGCCGAGCCATCACCAATCGTGTAAGCCGCGTTGCTTGTGCGTCCCAGACGAATGACAAACGCAGCGGACAACAAGCCCACGATGTCAAAGGCCGAATCCTGTTCAAGCTGAACAGACACTTTGACTTGCTTGCTGGATAGAAGCTGCGCGCCCAACGTGACATTAGCAAATGTCGGGTCAGCCGCTCCCACGCCAGAGCCTTCCGTCAGCCACTCGCCCACATTGGACGTGTCATCCAGGTTTGGCCAGGGCAACGGATTCCCAGTGGAGGTGGTAAGGCCGCGACACAGACGGGTCATGCCACCGTAGGCTTTCAGTTTGATAATCAGCTCGGCTTCGAATCCGGTCGGCACCAAAGTCGAACCATCGGCACCGACGCCAAGTGCGCGCGTCTCTTCCATCTCCTGTGACATGCGGCCCGTGCGGATGTACGTTTCAAAGTCCCGTTTATAGGACTCTGTTGAACGAAGGGCAAAGAGCTGTTCGGTTGGGGTTGCAGCGCGATCACCTGGGGTGATGATGTTCGGCCGCTCTGCATTGCGGACCTGATCCAACTCCGTTTGAAGTCTGGACGTGGCCTCAATGTTTTCAATCTGGACACGCAACGTCTCTTGCTGCGCGTTAAGCTGGGCCCATCTCTGGGCATCAGCGGGTGCCGTGCTGTTAGCGAGTGTGTGCATTTCCCTGACGAGCGCAGCACGATCCCGCCTCATAGATAGAGAGTCAGACATAGTATTTCCTTCTGCGGCTAGGCCGCGATAATTTGGAGTTGTCTGCCCCGAGCGCAGTCCGCAGGTTGCGGTGTCTCTAAGGCGGCCCTCTCTCCGAGAAGGACTAGACCCGGTTTGGGTCGGTACTGTTGCCAGTTAGGCGTTGTGGGCCTGTGGGGCCCGGTGTCGGTAGGCACGTTGCATACCGTCTAGCTGCTAAAGTGTGCTCTCAATTTCGGCTTGCCGAGTCGCCCGGCCGCGCGGTGTGGCCGCGTCCTTCTTACTCTGCAAGTGCGCCTGAAATCGTGAACCAATGTCTTCCGGCATATCCAGGGACACCTTCTCAGCCGATTTCTCATCCCGGTGAGGGCGTATGTCCTGAAACTCAACGATCATGGTGGACCATCCTTTCCGCACACTGCGCAAGTTGCGATGCGTGCTAATGAACCAACAGACTCTCTGCTTCCACATTAGGGCGTTCCGTGGCACGAATGGGCGCGGCTAACTCAGCCTCTAGCGCGGCTTGCTTGCGCCGCATGGCCTCCAAGTCAAAGGGGGGCTGCCCCGCTTCCACAAGTCTAGAAACGAAGGTGCGCAGCGAATCCTCGGTAACCTGCCCTGGTGCCGTGGTGCCCGTCCACTGGCGCACGAGAGTACGTTGGCGCGCTTCGTTTCCCGTTGCCTTCGCAATCGCCATGAACACCGGCGTAAAGATCGTTTGCACGTCGCGGGAGTCAACCTTCCGATTCCGGGAGCGCAGCCGGGCCAAGCAATCGCTAATCACGGGATCGAAAATCGTGTCAATGTCCATACGTCCTTTCGGTTGCTGTATCGGTGTGGCCCTCGCAAGTTGCAAGGGCCATGCTCACCGATTCCCGGCGATTCTTTGTCGGGTACGCCGAAGACCATCACTGCCCGTTCAGAAACTATGGTGCCCGAACGCGGGCAGTCAGCGGATTTCAAAGCCCAGGTACGCTGAAGACCTGATTGAACTGGCCGCCGTTACCGGCTGGCACGCGTCAAAATGGTTAGGCCGGTGGATCAGACCGGCCTTCGTCGAGCCCGCCATGCGAGTGAAACGGACCCGGCAAACTTGTGGAACGGTGCTTCTGCTAACCGCCCTGCCCGAAGGCAAACTTGTAAACTGCATTTTCAATTGCTGAGTTCCCCCGTCTGCGGGTCCACGTTACAAACTACGGATGTTGGGCTCAACGCATCGGCGGCCGCCTTCAACGCCTCTGCGGCTTCGGGCGTTTCAATTCCATAGGGGCGAATCATTTGTTGCGCCAGTTTGCCGCCTTGAGTTTTGACAATTCCGATGAAGCCCGCGCAACCAAATTTACGCACGGCCGCGTTCAACACGGCTGCATCGGTAGAGGCGGGGAAGAAACTGCCGTCCATGCAAATGAGGTGGAAAATCTCCCAGGGCCACGCGTGAGCATCGGCTAGGAACTTTGTGACTTCGGGTGTCTGCTTTGTCTCGGTGCTCATGCGCCTTCCTTTCCGTATCTGACCTGGAGAGCCACACGCGCTAATACTTCATTGAGTTCCAGCGAAACGGCAAACGTGCGCATATACCGAAGGACGGCACCGTTGGAATCGGTGACGGAAACAAGTATTCCCGGATACATCACACCCTCAGCCGCTTTCAACGTATCCGCTAGATCGAGAATTTTTTTGTCCTCGGGGAGCAGATGTGCTTTTCCACGGAGGCTATCGGATACGCGCCGCGCTGTGACCACGAAAACCTGGATTACAAAATCTGCCGGGTCGCCATCTTGTGCCCGGATGAACTCGGTAATCCGGTCACGCTCATTGCTGGCAACGCCCGTGACAAACATCGGCCCCAACATATCGAGGGGCCATTTGCGCGGCCGCCCCGATGTGAAGCGCGTCCTAATCAATTGGAGCATGTTGGGGGCCTTGCGCTCGGCTTGCGATGCGGGTTGGATTGCGGTTTCCATAACTGACAAACCTATATTCGCACGGATGCCATAATCGTGTCAATAGGTTTTATTATTATCTATATAGTACACACAGATGCCCGTTTCCCGCGCATTAGCGGGCCGGTGGCGCATCGCTGGCCTGTGCTTGGACTCCACAGGGGCTCCAGGCGTGGCAGACCCTTAAAGCGTGATTATGGCGAGCTGCCGTGACAAATTGCGCTTTTCTGAAGGGGATTGTCGGCCGTTTTCGTTCTTAAGGGAAAGGAGTCAGTTCAATGGCAAAGGTTCCGGCATATCATACAAATTCCCCTGAGTATCCACCCAAACACCGGGAGGTCTATCACGATCACGATGACTGCCCAGATGGTAAACGAATCCAGTCGAAGCATCGTGAGAGTGGAACAGGCGGCAAGAAGCGTTGCGACGAGTGCATCAAGCTCGGCTAGCGCATCCTCCCCCGAGACACGCGCTGATTCCAACGGCGGTACAATGGACACTTGAGAGGTCCGAGCAATGAGCGCGAATGAGAAATTTGAGCAACACAAGCGCACCTGCCCCAAGTGCATTGAAAGTGCGCCGGGACAATGGGACTTGTGCGAACTAGGTCAAGAACTGCTAAGGCAGATACCGACGCGAGATTGGATTAAGAAGGAAGAGGCACAAACAAAGCAAAAGAAGGCCGCTAGCGAGCGTGGCGCTCAAGAGTCATTAGACGCGTCACTTAAGATTGCGAAAGAGGGTCCCGTTTTCTGGAAAGAGCTGCTAGAGAATCTGAAAGAAAACACTGACGCACTGCCGAGAATCGGACTCAGCGGGACCACATCTGTGACTGCGGCTCCCGAGCGTGGACAGCAGAGTTTTAGGGTCCAAGAGGTGTGTCAACTCATCTGTGTAAACGACCAGGTTTAGTTTTTGGGGATGGGTGCGCGAGGGAAGGGGGCAATTTCCCCTTCCCTCGCCCAGCGATGTAGAAGGATTCTGCGATTTCATGACGCCACCCTCTCCAGGGCCGGCATTCGTTCCGGCCACAGAATCGTGAAATGGTTCAAGGCTTCTCGCCAGTGATGAATCGGCATCGTCCACTTCTTCGCCGCCTGCCGCAACGCGAGAAACAACAGCTTCAGCGCGGCTTCTTCGTTGGGGAATCCGCCCCGGGTTTTAATGATCTTGCGCAGTGACCGGTTCAGCGATTCCACGCTGTTGGTGGTGTAGATGGCGCGGCGAATCTCCGGCGGGTAGTGGAAAAATGGTGTGATCCGCGCCCAGTTCCGCCGCCACACCTGGCCGACGCTGGGATAGGCTTTCCACTTTGCTTCCAACTCCGCCAGGTACTGCTCGGCCTCGGCTGCCGTCGCCGCTCGATAGATCGACTGCAGATCGGCCACCACTGGCTTGCGCAGCTTCCAGGGTACGTAGTTCAGCGACGCCCGTACCAGATGCACGATGCATAACTGCACCTCGGTTCGCGGATACACCGCCTCGATGGCTTCCGGAAATCCTTTCAGCCCATCCACGCAGGCGATCAGGATGTCCTTCACCCCACGGTTCCGCAACTCGGTCAGCACCTGCAGCCAGAACTTCGCTCCTTCCGACTGTGCCACCCACAGTCCCAGCACTTCCTTCTGCCCCTCCAGGTTCACGCCCAGAACCACGTAGATCGCTTTGTTCTGGATGTGGCCCTCATCGCGCACCTTCACCATCAGCGCGTCCAGGTACACGATCGGATACAGCTCTTCCAGCGGCCGACCCTGCCACAGCTTCACTTCCTCCATCACCGCGTCCGTCACATTGGAAATCAGCGTCGGAGAAACTTCGATCCCGTAGATCTCTTCCAGGTGCCCCTGAATCTCACGCGTGGTCATGCCCCGCGCGTACATCGAGATGATCTTGTCGTCGAAGCCCGTCCAGCGCGTCTGCCCTTTGGCCACGATCTTGGGATCGAACGTGGCTTGGCGGTCGCGCGGAGTCTCCAACTCCAGTTCGCCGAACTCGCCCTTCAACGTTTTTTGGCTTTTCCCGTTGCGCGTGTTGCCCCGGTGGTGGCCCGCCGGATCGTGCTTCTCGTAACCTAGATGATCCGTCATCTCGGCTTGCAGGGCTCGTTCCAGGATGGCTTTAGTCAGTTCCTTGAGCAGTCCGTTCTCCCCGATGATATCCTCGGGCTTCTTGTAGTCGGTGAGCAGTTGGTCGATCAACTTCTTGTCGATTGCCATGGGGCCTCCTATTTTCTTCCTCCCATGGCCGTTTACACAGTTCTATTTACACCCTCGGTCCAAGTCACCAATTCAGGAGTGAATCAGACATACACAGACCTCTTTTACAATCTCGGCGGTCTGGAAATCCGCTGTCACACTCCTACTGGTCAGCAGGGTCATTTTGCTTTCCGTGTTCTATCGAGCGGTGACCTGGCCGTTCTACAGGACGAGACCGACCCGGCGATGAATGCCGCATACATGGCGGACTTTCTCGTACAGCGTATGGCGAAAATGGTGTGCCGCGCCTAACGGGATTAGACCGAGAGCCCTCATTTATCCCACGTCCCTATAACGAGCTTGTTAAGCCGGTCTTGCCGTCAAGCGTAAAATCGTAGCGTGCTCACCTCACCCAGAGGTTATGACTAAAGGAAAAGCGCCAAAAGAGATTCGGGAACGGCGCAAGGACGGAAAAAAGCGGCACGGTTGGGGGGTTGCAGATTCTTCACTCTCTACCAGAATGTGGAATCTGTTTGTCGCTTTCACTATCGTAGCCGGGGTGATGGGTACCTATTTTTTCTTCAGACCCACCGTAGAGATTGAAACGCCATCCTCGAATCCCTCAGACGCTTACGAACTTTTCTCTAGGCCGTTCGTAATCAAGAACAATAGCCCTTGGTTTTCAGTCCGTGACGTACACGTGCTGTGTCAAGTAAATCGAATTTGGCGGGGCTCGCCGTTAGCACCCTCGCTAGAAGAAAATAATGCCGCTGCGGATTACGTTCCACCTGTACAAGTGCTCAATGCGGGGGAGCAGTACTCCATCCCATGCGCCACCCTAATCGAATCATCGAAGCCCATACGAAGAGCCGAGGTTATAATCGTGTTCGACTACTACCGCCCTTGGTTCTATCTCGGCCACACGGTGACGCAGCAAGGTTATCGGGCTATCATCGGCGGGGACGGTCGTGGATATTGGACACCTTACGTCCTGGGACAGTGAAAGGGGCATTCAGGGTACCCCCCGAAAGGCGCTCATAGCCCGGCGTTGTAAAAAGCGCGGTCCACGGTGAGAAAGCACCCCTCAATCACCGAGCCTTACTCATCGTCACGTTCCATGTATGCCATGAATCTTTCCCAAGTCACTTCCTTGCCGTTCTGGCGAGTCGTTCTGCCCTTGCACCATATCAGCTTGGTCTTTGTGACAAACAAATCGCCGAGATGAGCCCCGCCGGGGTCCGAAACATCCAGTTCGATGCCGTTGGTTTTCACATCCATAGCAACATCAAATGTCTTGATTGATACGTTCATGCGGCCTCACTTTTCGAGGTGCAGATAATACCATTAAGGTGTTCACCGCGTCCAAGTGTCCTTTGCACGGTGACTTGCGGTTAGGCCGTGTCCAGCGCAGCGAACGCCGGGCGCGGCCGTTTACTTTCCTACGCTTTTACCGGCTTCTCGCACATTGACCAAATGAGAGCCCCAACCCAGCCGATTATGGTCCAACCCAAAAAAAGGTTGAGCACGAAAATTGCAGGGGCCCTGTTTTTACCTCGGGCGTTTAGCGCCGGAATGAAGTAGATAAACGCTCCCACACAGATAGACACCACCAGCAACACCATCTGCCCTTGAAAATCTGTCATTGTGATTCCCCCTTTTTTAAGTATGTGTCAATGGCCTTGCGAATGATGGCCGCAACGGGTGCCATCGTCTTCTTGCTGAGGGATTCGAGCTTTTCGAGTTGCTGTTTGTCCAGGTACAGCGTGAATTTTTTCATGGGCACGCTCATAAAGAGAGCCCATCCTGTAATTCGTCCTCACAGGTAGTCGAGGCGGGTGCGGTCGCAAGTTGAGCAGGCGTCATGTGCACGTTTTTTTCAACCTGCTTCCAATCCGTTGTGCAGTGTCGGAAACCCCACTTTGCGGTGCCGTCCATGCGGTAATCCCAAATTCTTGCCTGTTCACGGGATGACCTCTTGTTAGCAAAACGCACAACGGAAAAGCCCATTTTGGTTGCAGCCTTTAGCAGACCATTGTGCATAATTTGGCGTGCCAGAGTTTCGCTCATGTACTCTTGCGAAATTAGCAGTGTGCTGGCGGTTTTCGCGTCTTTATTTTCCGGTACAGCATCGTCATTAATTTCAACCTTCAATTGCAGCGCCAGTTCATCCATAAAAAAGGCGCGGAGTTTGTTGGCAAACGCTTCTTGTTGGCCGTAGGTGACTGGCGCGGCGACTGGTTCCGGTGCGGGTGTAGTGGCTTGCGTGGTTGGTGCGGCTGTGCAGCCGGTTAGCAGGGTAGCCAGTGCGATTGTTGCCAGTATTCCGAGCTGTGATAGTGTCTTCATGTACCCAGGCTACCCGATACGTGCATACACGTCAATACACGGGAGTAACCACCCAGGTGTTACCGGCCGGGGGACAGCAGGCTCAGCCGCTCATGGACGGCGCTCAGGTCTGCCGTCACGAGGTTGGCATACCGGCGCGTCATCTCAAGGCTGGAATGTCCCAAGACCTTCTGCAAATGGAACACAGACCCACCACGCCGCAGATAGTTCACCGCGAACGTATGCCGGAAAGCGTGGATGGTTCTAGCAGGGGCCACGATGCCCAGCCGCTTGCAAAGCAGCTTCACCCCGCGCAGCTCGTTGCGCCGCCCCATAAACTGCCCTTGCCGCGTGGGAAACACAATGTCCCATTGGTTGAACTGCCTCCACCGATAAAGAAGACGGCGCAACTCGAAGCTAAACGGCACAAGGCGGTCTTTGGCGCCCTTGCCGTGGAGCTTCAAAAGCAGATTGTCAAAGTCAACATGGGCCCAGCACAGCGCCGTGGCCTCGCCACTCCTGCAACCTGTGTCTGTGAGCAGGAGAACGAAGACATGCAACCTCATCCCGCAAAAGTCCGCGGGCTTCCACCGCATGATTTTTTGAACGTCTTCCAAGGAGAACGTGGGCAAGATGCGCTGCTCTTCTTTCATGCGTGGCACCTTGAGCGGCAGTCCGGCCCATCGCAGGTAAGCATTCGCAGCGCGAATGCGGCAATTGCACGATGATGCCTTGAGCCCAGCGCCGCGCATCCGCATCACAAAATCCTTGAGCGCGGCCACATCGGGTGCGGGATTAGAAAGCCAATGAAGGCTCTGCTCATACCATTCAATTGTGCGCGGGGAAACGTTGGCGAGGTAGCGTCTTTCCTTGATGAATTGCTCGAAGCGCGGGTCCACGGCATCCTCCAAACAGGGGGTCAATTGGAGGAATCCCACAAGGTGAGTTGTTGTTGGTCGGGGCGCGCGGATTTGAACCGCGGACCCCCTGCGCCCAAGGCAGGTGCGCTACCAGGCTGCGCTACGCCCCGACTGTATTGCTCTACTGATTTTAGATCACTTCTACGAACGGCACCACGGCCGACTGCCCGCTCTTGGTGCAAACTGTCTTAAAACTCGCTGGCCGCTCGTTATGAGCGATAGAGATGGATTCAATCGCTCACGATATGGCATAAAAGGACCGACCGTTGCCGAGAATCAGGCTTGTGACGGCTAGCGCGCCAACCGTGAGTAGGGATGGACGCGCTCACCTCGGCAAACTGCCTTCCCGTTTCTATGCGGGAGGTTGACAGCCTAGGGCTGCCGGTGGCGGACATCGGCTTGCTCTCGCAGCAGGGAGCGACGACTACTGCTGTGCGTATCGTGACAGTCCACACATTGTCCTTTCACGGCTGGCGAGTGCTGCTGCAATTCGGCAGATTTCTCATGGCAGGCGAAACAGATCTTTTCCTTCGGCATGGCCAGATTCAGCGTAGTCATGTCGCCTTCGGTCTTCGCCAGATGGCAGACCGTGCACGAAAGCGCCATGGCGGAATGCACTGACTTACCGCTGGTTTTATCAGCGTGACAGGACGAACAATTGGCATCCTTGGGGAGGATGCCCGGGTGCTCGATGGCGGAGGCTCGCAGGGCCGCCGCCAGCAGCAGCAAAAGGGAACCGAGCAGCGCGCTGGGCGTGTGCTTCATTGCAGATGCCGCCTCCGCCGCTGCATTGCCCAGGATGACTTGCCATTCCGCTGGGGGTTAGCGGTCATCATCACTGTCACTGCCGGCGGAGATTATGCGCGTGACCATTGGAAATCTGTGGTTAAAATCACGGACCTGAGTATGCGGAGCACAAAAAGCGAATGCAATAATGCTTTTATGTTACTGGAGGCTGGCCCACCCGCGAGCGGCCCAGTTCGCGGCTCAGTAGTCCCGCCTCAAACTTCTCCCCGGCGGTCCCTGATCTTCCGTGACCTCGGCAGGATGCTCCTCACTTGCTAAGCTCCGACTGAGTTCCAGGAGGGCCCTTTGCCCGCGACCGCTCAGAAACCCGCTCACCAATCCGCTTCTCAAGCAACCATCAAGATTCTCTATGGCGAGAGCGACGAACACACACTCTCCACCCAAGCCGCCGAAATCGCCAAAGCCGGCCATTGCGTGACCACTGCCCTCAACCGCCATGGCGTTCAGGAAGCCCTTCGCGGCGATGCCTTTGACCTGGTCATCCTCGGCCCCACCTTGTCCAAGGACGATCGCCATCACCTGCCCTACATGGTCAAGAAGGCGCACCCGGGAACGAAGGTCCTGGTCATGCACGCCGGCACGCACCATCACGAAGTGGACGCCGCGGTCGACCCCAGCATGAGCATGCACCGGATCCTCGAAAAGATCGCCGCCCTGCTTCAGCCCGCGCCCGCCCGCTAACCCCCAACCCCCAACCACTGCATTTTTCTTGCGGTGTCGTAGAGACGCGGCTTGCCGCGTCTCTGTCGCTGATTTTTGCCGGAGAGAAGTTCCCGAAACTTAAAATGGGCCGCCAGCCAAGAAGCGGTGACTCTTCCTTGGCTATCGGCCCATTCGATCCGGACTGGGATCGGAGGTGATATCTCTATGCTATTCCCTTCGCCTCGATTGTCAAGCGTCAACTTCCATGCTTCCCCAATAATGCGACCTGTTTCCTTTCGGGAAATTTCCCGCCGAAAACCGCTCCAATCGTTGACACTCACCAACCTACAGTGTTATTTTTATTGGTTTTAGAAGCTGCGCTTCTTCCGGCAGGATCGGCCAGCAAGACCTGAGGATTCGATCGTCAGTTTGATCATCACAAAATGGCCCAGACACTCCGACAACTAGGCGAATTACTGCTCGGAGCCGTGCCCACCGTCATCCTTCTGGCAACGCTTTACATCCTCTATACGTTTCTCGTCTATCGCCCGCTCACCGCCGTGCTCGCCGAACGCCGCCGTCGTACCCAGGGCGCCATGGAAAAAGCGCGCGCCGACATCGCCTCCGTCGAAGCCCGCACCGCCGACTACGAGCAGCGCCTCCGCGAAGCCCGCCAGAAAATCTTCAAGAACCAGGAAGCTCGCCGCCAGCAGTCCACCCAGTCCCGCGCCCAGGCTGTCGGTCAAGCCCGCACCCGTGCCCAGGAACAGGTCAAGCAGGCCCGCGCCGCCATGGAAGAAGATAAGCAGCAAGCCATGTCGAAGCTGCAAACCGACGCCGCCAGACTCGCCACCGATATCGTGCGCGCCGTCTTGCGCCCCATGGCATCCCCCAGCCAGGTCGGTGGCCAATGAACATGCAGCAAGAGATCGTGTGGGGACGGCTCGTGTGGGGACGGGCGCCCTCGCCCGTCCAAGCCGAGCGCAGCTCGGCAGTTGCCTGTCGTCACAGCAACTCTGGATGCGCGATGATGAAGCTGAAAACGATGCCGGGAATCCTCCGCCCACTGCTGACCCTCGCGCTCTTGGCATTCCTGTCGCTCGTTCCGGCACGAGCCTACGCGCAGGATCCATCCGCGGCCCAGCCTTCCCAGCAAACATCCGCAGAACCTACAAAAGAAGCCAACCAGGCTGCCCCCGAGCAAAAGACTATCGGCGGAGAACTCGCCGAGCAGACCCGCGAGTCTACCGGCGCAGACGAAGAAGAAAACGCCAATCTCAAGTACGCCGCCCCGGTCCGCTGGCTGGCGCGTAAAACCGGTCTGAGCGTGCATCAGGCACATATGGTGGCGCTCATTCTGAACTTCGCCATCATTGTCGTCGTTGTGTTCTGGGCCGCGCGCAAGTTCGTGCCCGGCCTGTTGCGCCACCGCAGCCAATCCATCCAGCGGGCTTTGGAAGAAGCGCGCGCTGCCAGCCAGGATGCCAATCGCCGCCTGGCCGGCATCGAGAATCGCCTCCGCCAGTTAGATGTCGAAATCGGACAGATGCAGGCCACCGCGGAAAAGGAAGCCGAAGCCGAGGAAGGCCGCAGCCAGAAAGCCGCCGAAGAAGATATTCGCAAAGTGGTGCTGGCCGCCGAGCAGGAAATCGCCGCCGCCGCCAAGCAAGCCCGCCGCGAATTGTCCAACCACACCGCCGGCCTGGCCATCGCCTTGGCCCGCAAACAGATTACGGTCGATTCCAATACCGACCAGGTACTGGTCCGCACTTTTGCCTCGAAACTGGCGTCTCACAATAATGACGACGGCGGAAAGGACGGCCGCTAACCATGGCTTCCGTAGTCGGCATCTATGCCCGCGCCTTCGCCGATGTAGTAATGACGCCGGTTGCCGGGAAAACGGCCAGCCACCTCGATCCCGCGCGCGCGTTGCAGGAATTGCACAGCATCGAAGCCCTGCTCAAGGAAAGCGATCCGTTGCGCCGCGTCCTCGAAAACCCGTCCATTCCCGGCGACCGCAAACGCGCCGTGCTCGATGCCATCACCACGCGGTTGGGCACGACCAGACAAGTACGGAATTTCATCGCCGTACTTACCGATCATAGAAGGCTGCCGCTGTTCAGTGAGATCCTGAAGCAAGTAGAACAGGAATTGAACGACCGCCAGGGCTTCGCCGAAGCGCAAGTAAGCACCGCGCGTCAACTGAGCGACCCGGAGAAACAGATGCTCGAAGCCGAGATCGCAAGAATGACCGGCAAAAAAGTCCGCGCGCGCTACCAACAAGACGCCGCGCTGTTAGGCGGAGCAGTGGTGCAAGTAGGCAGCACCATCTATGACGGCTCGGTAAAAGGCCAGTTAGACCGGATAAGGGAGCAGTTGGTGGAAGGCTGACGGCTGCGAGCCACGAGCTGCGAGCTACGAGCCACGAGCAAAATGGTTCGCTCGCAGCTCGTAGCCCGAAGCTCGCAGCCCATCGAGACGCGGCAAGAAGCGTCCCTGCACCGAAAGAACTGAGAGCTGAAAACTGAGAGCTGATAGCTGACTTTATGCCACAAATCAGAGCAGACGAAATCACCCAATTAATCCGCGAGCAAATCGAGAACTACGAATCGAAGATTGCGGTCGACGAGGTTGGCACTGTCATTACCCTCGGTGACGGCATCGCCCGTGTCTATGGCCTCGACAAGGTCATGGCCGGCGAGTTGCTCAGCTTCCCGCACGGCGTCGCCGGAATCGCCATGAACCTCGAAGAAGATCAGGTAGGCGTGGTCATCCTCGGCGAATACACCGGGATCGAAGAAGGCGACGAAGTCAAGCGCACCGGCCGCATCGTGAGCGTGCCCGTCGGCGACGCCTTGATTGGCCGCGTCGTCAATTCGCTCGGCCAGCCCCTCGACGACAAGGGCCCGATCGCCACCGATAAATTCATCCCCCTCGAGCGCCTCGCTCCCGGCGTCGTTGCCCGCCAGCCCGTGCGCGAGCCCATGGCCACCGGATTGAAGGCCATCGACTCCATGATCCCCATCGGCCGCGGACAGCGCGAACTGATCATTGGCGATCGCCAGACCGGCAAGACCGCCGTTGCCCTCGACACCATCATCAACAACAAGGGCAACAACCTCATCTGCATCTATAACGCCATCGGTCAGAAGCGATCGTCGATTGCCCAGGTGGTCAAGATTCTCGAAGATGCCGGCGCCATGGAATACACCATCGTGGTCGCCGCTTCCGCTTCCGAACCCGCTCCCATGCAGTACATCGCTCCCTACGCGGCCTGCGCCATGGGCGAATTTTTCCGCGATGCGGGACGCCACGCCCTCTGCATCTACGACGATCTTTCCAAGCACGCAGCCAGTTATCGAGAAATTTCGCTTTTGCTCCGCCGTCCCCCCGGCCGCGAAGCCTATCCCGGAGACGTGTTCTATCTCCACTCGCGTCTGTTAGAGCGCGCCGCCAAGCTCAGCGACCAGAATGGTGGTGGATCGCTCACCGCGTTGCCCATCATTGAAACTCAGGCGGGCGACGTTTCGGCATACATTCCGACCAACGTGATTTCGATTACCGATGGCCAGATTTATCTTGAAACCGACCTCTTCAACCAGGGCGTACGTCCCGCCGTAAACGTAGGACTTTCCGTGAGCCGGGTCGGCGGCAGCGCCCAGATCAAGGCCATGCGCCAGGTCGCCGGAACCCTCAAGCTGGAACTCGCCCAGTACCGGGAACTAGCCGCCTTCGCCCAGTTCGGCAGCGATCTCGACAAAGCCACCCAACAGCAACTCAATCGCGGGAAACGGCTGGTGGAACTCCTGAAGCAAGGACAGTTCTCGCCCCTCCCCTTCTCGCAACAGATTCTGATCATCTTCGCCGGCACCAGCGGAGCGCTCGACGACATGCCGGTCGAACAGGTACGCGACTTCGAGAAAGACCTCTACAAATACGTGGAAACCACAAATCCAGGCCTGCTAAACACGATCATGGAAAAGAAGATTCTGGACGACAATCTAAAAGCGGACCTGTCCAGAGTAATAAAAGAAGCAAAACAGCAGTTCGTAGATGCAAGACAAGCAGAAGCAAAGTAGAAGTTCTCAGTTCTCGGTTCTCAGTTCTCAGTTAATCCTGAATTCCAGGAGAATTTGACTGAAACTGAGAACTGAGAACTGAGAACTGGGAACTCGTTCATGGCAAACATCCTCGACATCCGGCGCCGCATCCGCAGCGTGGTCAACACGCGGCAGATCACCAAGGCCATGAAGACAGTCTCGGCCGCGAAGCTGCGCCGCGCGCAAGAGGGCGCGCTCGCCGCGCGTCCCTATTCGCAGATGCTCACCAACGTTCTCAAATCGCTCGTCTCGCGAGCCGATATCTACGATCCGGCCACCGGACTGCCGCGTCATCCCCTGCTCGCCGAGCGCCCGGAAAACAACATCCTGCTGATCGTAGTCACCGGAGATAAGGGCCTGGCCGGAGCGTTCAACACCAATATCCTGAAGATGGTTACGAAATTCATTCAGTCCAAACCAGATCGGAATATCGACGTCGAATGCATAGGGCGCAAAGGCCGCGACTTCATGCGGAGACGTTACCCGATAGCTCCAGAAAGGACAGTTGCCGATGGAGCGACGGGCGTCTCGCCCGTCCAGCCGGGAGATGAAGTTACGCCACCACGCGCAGGTCGAGTGGAGATCGTCGGCGAACACGTCGGAGTCCTGGGCAAAGTCGACCATAATTTCGCAAATGCTCTTAGCCAGAGCGTGATCGCCCGCTACACTCGCGGCGAGATTGACGGCGTCTACATTCTCTTCAACGAATTCAAGTCGGTCATCGCGCAACGCCTCGTCGCCGAGCGCCTGCTGCCGATCAAGGAGATCGGAGAAGTCGACGTCCAAATGGCGGAAGAGCCTTCCGAAGAGGAACGCAAGAAGAGAATCGAAGCGGCGAAGTCGGCCCATGTCGGTCTGCGTCCAGTCGATACCCGCGCCGTCGATGAGGCCGCCGCCAGGTTCGCCACGCTGCCGGTGGATTACATCTACGAGCAGAAGCCAGAGCAACTTTTTGAGGGTATTCTGCCCAAGTACATCGGCATCCAGATTTTTCACGCGCTGCTCGAATCCGTAGCCGCCGAGCACGCCGCCCGCATGACGGCGATGGATGCGGCAACCAGCAACGCCAGCGACATGATCGATTCGCTGACGCTGATCATGAATCGCGCGCGCCAGGCCAAGATAACAAAAGAGATTATCGAAATCGTAAGCGGAGCCGCAGCACAGTAGAAACGAATAGTTTTGAAGGGGCATGGCTTCAGCCATGCCGTTAGAACACGCTACAAAGGCGGCTTTAGCCGCTGCGGTGAGACTGCGGCGCGCATCATGAGTTTGTCAGCCTCAAGGCGAACGACGAACAGCGAACGACTAACAACTAACGACTAACGACTAACGACTTTGAGACCTTATCTATGTCAGAAAATATCGGAAACGTAATCCAAATCGCAGGTCCCGCCGTGGACGTGCAGTTCACCGAAGCGGCGATGCCTCCCATCTATCAGGCCCTCCGCGTCGTCAGCGACGGCTTTACCGTCCCTTCCCCCATCAACGTAATTCTCGAAGTGCAGCAGCACCTCGGCGAAGGCCGAGTCCGCTGCGTCGCCATGGAAGCGACCGACGGTATGGTCCGCGGCATGAAAGCCATAGATCAGGGTGGACCCATCTCCGCCCCAGTAGGCCGGGGCACGCTAGGCCGAGTGATGAACGTCATCGGCGAACCCGTGGACAATCTCGGCCCCATCGCCTTTGAGAAGAGAATGCCAATACACCGCCTCGCGCCTGCGTTCGATGAACAGTCGACCACGGCCGAGATGTTCGAGACCGGAGTAAAAGTAATCGATCTCATCCAGCCCTTCCTGAAAGGCGGAAAGATCGGTCTCTTCGGCGGCGCCGGCGTAGGCAAGACCGTAGTCATCATGGAACTGATCAACAACGTCGCCAAGCAACACGGTGGATTCTCCGTATTCGCCGGAGTAGGCGAGCGCACCAGAGAAGGCAACGATCTTTGGCTCGAAATGAGCGAGTCGGGAGTGATCAAACCCGGCAAACCCGAAGAGTCAAAAGCCGCACTAATCTACGGACAGATGACCGAGCCCCCCGGAGCGCGTCTCCGCGTTGCGCTAACCGCGCTGACCGTAGCCGAATATTTTCGCGACGAAGAAGGCAGCGACACGCTGTTATTCATCGACAACATTTTCCGCTTCACCCAAGCCGGCAGCGAAGTATCCGCCCTGTTAGGCCGCATGCCCTCCGCCGTCGGTTATCAACCAAACTTAGCCACCGAGATGGGGGAGTTGCAGGAGCGGATTACTTCTACTAAGAAGGGGTCGGTAACTTCGGTGCAGGCGATTTATGTGCCGGCGGATGATTTGACCGATCCCGCGCCGGCTACTACGTTTGCGCATTTGGATGCCACGACTGTGCTTTCGCGCGCGCTGACGGAGATTGGAATTTATCCGGCGGTGGATCCGCTGGCTTCTACTTCGCGGATTCTCGATGCTCGGATTGTTGGGCAGGATCATTACGATGTGGCGCAGATGGTCAAGAAGACACTGCAGACTTACAAGGACCTGCAGGACATCATCGCCATTCTGGGCATCGACGAGCTTAGCGAAGACCAGAAGGTGACGGTGGCGCGCGCGCGCAAGATCCAGAAGTTCCTCTCGCAGCCGTTCTTTGTGGCCGAGCAGTTCACCGGCACTCCGGGACGCTATGTGAAAATCGCCGAGACGGTGAAAGGTTTCCGGGGCATCGTGGAAGGGAAATATGACGACATTCCGGAGCAGGCTTTCTACATGAAGGGAACGATCGAGGAAGTGCTGGAGACGGCGGAGAAGATGAAGGGCGCGGCAGCGTAAGGCAGTTATTAGCACTGAGCACTTAGCATTTAGCCAGTACTTGCTGGTGCTGAGTGGCAGCGCCTGAATTCTAAGTGTTTACTGAGAGCTGAGAACTGAGAACCGAGAACTGTGGCGAATACTTTCGAACTCGAAATCGTTACTCCCTCCAGGCTGCTGGTGAAGGACGCGGCCGAGGAAGCGCAGATCCCGGGGGTGAGCGGGTATCTGGGGATTCTTCCCGGACACGCTCCTCTGATTACCGAGCTTGGCGTCGGTGAAATTACTTATAAGGCGAGTGGCGCTACGCACACGCTGTCGGTGGCGTGGGGTTTCATGGAAGTGCTGCCCGACAAGGTGACGATCCTGGCGGAGGCGGCGGAGCGTCCGCAGGAAATTGACGTAGAGCGCGCGCAAAAAGCCAAAGACCGGGCCGAACAGCGACTGAAGAGCAACGATCCTCAGGTGGACTACACGCGCGCGGAAGACGCATTGCAGCGCGCGGAAACGCGTCTGAATGTGGCGAAAGAAAAGTAGTCTTTCTCTGCAATGGATAGAAGCCAACCCGTGGAAAAACCCCGCCCAAGCTTAGCTTGGACGGGGCACCCTCCAGAGTTTAGGATGGACCCGAAGCCCGGGCCACCCGCCTAAGGTCTAACCCTCTATCTTCTTGATGTACAGCCGAAGGCCGGCCAACACTATCGCGATCGCGATGAGCGACATTCCGAGCCCGACCCGGCGATAGTTGCGCTCAACCATGGCTTCTTTCCCCGCTTGCAGGTTCTTGGCGGCGATTTTTAGGCCGGCTTGAATATCCTGATCCACCAAGTCCGTGCGGAAGCTATGGATCGTGACTCGAGCCTTGGTCAGCGAATCCCGTGCCTGATCCTGTCCCAGCCGTGCCTCGCTCACCTCCATGCCAGAAGACTCGGCGACACGGAGAACCTGGTCCGCGCTTTTGATGGCCTCGTCCAATCGACTCAAGCTGCTTTGTATTCCTGCTCTTGCTTGATCGCAGTGGTCACCTGGGCTATGACACCGCATGCAGACGGCGTCGGGACCAGTGCCAAGCATCGCGTCCGTTGGATGTCTGATGCCATGATTGCTGTGACACACGACGCATCCTGGAAGAGAAGCCGCTTCAAAGGCCTTTTTGTGCGAACTTTTTTCGTACATCTGGGCTTGGAACGCGTGACAGTTCGAGCACACATTCTGGACCCTGTCTATTCCTGGGGGCGCCGCGCCATGGTTTCCATGACACGTTGAACAGGTTGGCGCACTCAGATCGCCTCGCACCGCCAGCGCCTGGTGGTGCACGCTCGCGCTGTACTTTGCGAACTGATCCGTGGGAATGGAATATCCCTTCATGTAATCCGCGTTCGCATGACAGCGAGCGCACGTGTTCGCCACGTTGACCGGGTTAACCGTGGAACGGGGATCGCTGGGCGCCCTCAGATCGTGGACACTATGACAATCCGTGCATACCGCAACCTTCGTGTCTCCAGCCGCGAAGCGCTTGCCGTGCACACTGGTGCGGTACTGGCCCAACTGGTCCGTGCGCAAGCTGGGGTTGAATTGCCGAATATAGGCGGGATCCGAATGGCAACTTCCGCACAACTCGGGGATCTGCTTGCGATCGATCTTGCCTTTCCAGCCCGCCTTTCGGCTCATGGCTTTGTCGGGATCGTCGCTGGTTGGGTCGCCGCCGTGGCAACTGGCGCAAGTCAAACCCTTTTGTGCGTGTATGTCCTGGCTGAATTTCTCCTGGGTCACTCCCAGGGGATCGGGCAAGGCGGAGTGACAATCCAGGCAGGAGTTCGTGGTTTGCCCATACCCCAGGCAGGCTGCGAGCACGATGAATCCGGCCAGCCCGGCATAGCGGGCTGCGCGGAACGGTCGGAGCTTATTTCGCAAGATGGCCATAAACACTCATACCTGCCACGTACGCCAGAGCAAAGACCGCAAGCCCAGTGATCCACCGCCTGGGGCGCGAGGGGTCGTCACTCTCAAAAAAAGGCAGCAGCAGCCACAATAGGCCGATTAGGCCGAAAGCAAGCACACCCAGAACCTCCCCGTCGATGAACCACACTTTGGGCGGGATGAGCTTGAGCGTCTGGAACATGAAGAGGAAATACCACTCGGGCTTGATTCCCGCTGGGGCAGACACAAAAGGATCCGCCTTGACACCGAGGTCCCAGGGGAACAGTGCCGCCAACGCGCCCAGTGCTCCCAGGGCCACATACCAAGCCATCAACTCCCGCAGCATGAAGTTGGGAAAGAATTTCATTTCCCGCTTTGCAGACGGATTCGCGGTCCACTGCACTTCCAGTTTCGGGGGAACGCTCATGCCCAGGCGCTGCACCAGCAACAGGTGCAGCAGGATCAGCAAGGTTGCAATTCCGGGTAGAACCGCGACATGGAATCCAAAGAACCTGGTCAGCGTGGCTCCCGTCACCTCTTCACCACCGCGAAGAAAGATCATCAGGGGCTTGCCGACGATCGGAACCTGCCCGGTAATTTCGGTGCCGACCTTGGTGGCAAAGAAAGCCAGGGTGTTCCAGGGCAGCAGATACCCGCTGAACCCAAATCCCATGACAAGAAATAGCAGAATCACACCGCTGACCCATGTCAGCTCCCGCGGTTTGCGGTAGGCCTTGAGAAACAGCACGCTGAACATGTGCGCAAAGGCAGTAAAAATCATGAGATTGGCTGACCAGGAGTGGATGGAACGAACCAGCCAGCCAAAGCGCACCCGGGTCATGATGTACTGCACGCTCTCGAAGGCCTCGTTGGCGCCCGGCCGGTAGTACAGAAGCAGCAGGATCCCGGTCAGCACCTGGATCACGAACAAGAACAGAGTGATACCCCCGAGGAAGTACCAATAGGAGAGGCGGTGGAGAGGAACAGTTTTCTTCCGGAACGGGTCGATCAGGTCATCCCACTCCAACCGCTCGTCCAGCCAGTTGCGTACGTTGCGTAGGGGACTCATCTTAAGCCTCCCGCCGACGCCTCACGAATATCTCGTCGCCGCGCACCTGCACCTCAAAGCCTTCCAGCGGGCGCGGCGGAGGGCCCGAAATATTTCGGCCGTTGAGGTCGTACTTACCGTTATGGCAGGCACACCAGACTTGGTGCAGATCGTCGCGGTACTGCACGGTACAGGAGAGATGGGTGCAGGTCGCCGACATGGCACGGTACTCTCCGCTGGCAGTGCGGATGAGCAGACCGGGGCGATTACCAAACCGAAAAATCTTTCCGCTGTTCGGCTTCAGCTCCGCGAGCTTGGCGGCGACGATCTCGTCCCCGCCGAGATCTGCCACCGCCGGCGGGACAAGATAGCGCAGCACGGGATAGAGGAAAGAAGCAAAAGAAGCAAGCAGGCCGCCACCGAGGAAGATTTCAATCAGGCGGCGGCGCGTGGGTTCGGGTTGGGAAAGTTGGTCAACGGTCATTCACTTGTGCCCCCCTGCCGCAGGAACCACTCGGAAATCCGGATCGTCTCATGGCCCGATTCCCCGGGTCAAACAGAACGCACTTCCACGGTACGCTGCATCTCGCGCAGCCACATCGTCTGGAACAGTTGCAGGCGATGTCCAATGACCACAGCCAGATTCAGAGCGATTTTGCGCCCCGCCGCCGGATTCGCGGCAAAATACTCGAGCAACGCCTCGCGCGGCAAGGCAATAACTTCCGCTTCCAGCAGCGACGCGGTGGCGGTGAGGGTGAACCGGTAGGGCGGAATCAGGGCTGACCAGCCCACGGCCTGACCGGGAGATCTTTCTTCCACGAAAACATCCTCTTCCTTGCCCCGGACCTGCATCGGCAGGGTAAGCCTGATTCGGCCGCGTTCGGTCAGGAACAGGCGATCGGCTGGGTCTCCCAGCCGGAACAGCGTGCTTCCGCTGGGAACGATCAGCCTGGCGCCGAGCGCCAGAACCTGCTCGACTTCGCAAGACGTCAGACCGTTCAGCAGTTCATGCGTCATGAGCCACTCACTCAGTTCACAAACGGCGAGGTTGTCTTGCTGTGCAACTGGGCGTGAGTGGGAAATGCCAGGAACGATTCCGCGGCAGCCTGCTCCATGCGGACGTGATTTTCAATTTGCAGCAACAGGACCTCAATCGGCACCGGCCACGACGGGACCGCTGGCGGTGGCGGCGGTACAGCAACACTGTCCGAGAAAAAACGGGCCGGGGCAACCGCCTTGACCAACGGAAGCTGGGGTTGCACCGCTGAATCGGATGACTCCGAACGCGTCGCCGCTCCAAACGCAACCGCCGCGACTCCCATCCCAAATACGGCCATGCACAAGCCCATCAAAAGCATTTCCATGGCAGAAACCCTCCTTCAACCAACATTTCTTATCGCACGTGTCATGCCAGCGTCAGCCGTGGCCTAGCAGCCTGCGGTGTAAGTGAGATTCGTATCAGGGCACGCCTTCAGGCGTGTCGTAAGTCCTGCGTTATGAATGCGCCTTCAGGCGCTGAGGTCGGAAATTCGCGTTTCACCACAGGCTGCTAACTCCTTTTTCTTCACACGAGGTGGAGATGTGCGAAACCACCGGACTGCCACAATGTCAGGTCTCGCCTGACTATTTGTCAGTCGTTGACGGCTGTCCGCACGTGTGCCATCATCCGGCCATCTCTGTGTCTCATGATGAAGCTGCGTTTTGCCAGCATGACGGTCGGCCTCGCGCTCGGTGTCACTGCGGCGGTGGTTGCCGCCTGCACCGTCGCCGCCTACGTCTTTTCGGTTCATCATTTTCAAAGCCTTCTCGAAACCGCACACAGCAGCGCGCTTGCCGAAGGTGAATTGATCCGCACCGCGCTTGAGCACCAGATGGTGGGGAATGACCGCACCCTGATTGCGCAAATGGTCGAGAGCTTCGGTAAACAGTCGCGCGTCGAACAACTCGTAGTGCTGGATCGCAGTGGCGTGGAACGCTACTCGAGTAAGCCGGGGACAGCGGGGAACGATTTCCGCATCGACTCTCCCACCTGCCAGGCCTGCCATCGCGATCCGCCCGAACGCCGCGGATCCAGCCGCGTCATCGAAACCCGGGGTGGAACGATTCTGCGAACCGTGGTGCCGATTCGCAACCGCGAGGAGTGCCACCGCTGCCACGATCCCGTCCAGAAAATCAACGGCATCCTGATTCTCGATTACAACGCCGGAGAGGTCCGCGCCGCGATGACGCGCGACCTGCGCTGGATGGTAGCCGGCACGGGAGCACTGACCTTCGTCATCGTGGGCGCCATCGCCCTCGTGATCCGGGTGTCGGTCCTGCGCCGCTTACAGCGTTTTGAAACCACGGCACGCCTGATTTCCCAGGGCGACCTGGAACGGCGTGTCCCGGCGGAAGGCTCGGACACGCTGGCGTGGCTGGCAAAGGAGTTCAATGCCATGGCCGACTCGGTGTCAGGCCTGGTCGGCGAAGTCCGCACCCAGCGGGAGCGGCTGGAAACCGTGATCAACAGTATTGATGACGGGATCGTAGTGCTCGACGGGGAACGAAAAATTATGGCGGCCAACGACGCCTTTCTGCAGCGAGCCGCCGTCTCCCGCGAGCAGGTTTTGGGCTGCTGCTGCTACGAACTCGGACCACGCCCGTGCGACCTGTCCGACTGCCCCACCCTCGCCTGCCTGCGGTCGGGTGCGCGCCAGGTCCGGATCTGCGAGCGCAAAACAGGCAACGGTACGGTGGCTTGGGAAGAAATCCACGCTTCACCGATTCTGGACGCTTCTGGGCGGCTGGCTCAAGTCGTGGAGGTCTGGCGCGACATCTCCGAGCGGCGAGCGGCCGAGGCGAAGCTGGCCGAGTCTTACCGCCTGGCGTCGGTCGGAGTCCTGGCCTCCGGGTTTTCGCACGAGATGAACACCCCTCTCGGAACGGTCCTGATGTGCGTGGAGGGAATCCTTCGCGAGACTCCGCCCGGGCGCAGCGGGCCCATGGATGAGGCCAGAATTCGAGAGAATGCGACGATCGCGCGCGAGCAGATCCTGCGGTGCCGCGGTATCACCCAGCACTTTCTGCGCCTGTCGCGGGGACAGCGGCATGCCGGAGATATCGTGGACCTGGATGCGGCCATCGCCGGCGCCCAGAGGCTTGTCGATCCGACGGCCCGCGCCAACTCCGTGGACGTCGCGGTGCGACCGTTTGCAACCACCCTGCACGTCCGGGCCGACGAGGCCGAGTTGCAAAACCTGCTGGTCAATCTTCTGCTCAACGCGATTCAAGCGTCGAAGCCGGGCGGCAAAGTCGTCGTTGCCACCCAGGGCGGCGATGCTGTGCACATTCGCGTCAGCGATGAAGGATGCGGGATTGCCCCGGAATTTCGTCAAAAGATCTTTGAGCCCTTTTTCAGCCTCCGCCCGGGCGGCACTGGCCTCGGTCTGTTCCTGTCGCTGAACGCGGTCCGGAGCTGGGGAGGCAACATCCTGGTCGAGAGTACCCCTGGGAAGGGGTCTATATTCGAAGTCGTGATCCCGGCCATCGATCCCGGTCCGCAACCGAAGGACGGACTATGAAGCGCCCCTCCGTCCTTCTGGTCGATGACGATACGGCATTCCGGCAGGTGATGGCGGGCGAACTAAGTCGTCTCGGCTACGAAGTCGACGCGGTGGGCACGGGTGAGGAGGCAATCCAGCGAGTCGCCGCGGCGGAACCCGAAGTCGTCTTGCTCGATCTGCACTTGCCCGGTATGGGCGGGCTCGATACGCTCAAGGCCATCCAGGCCGCCACGCCGGCAACCGAGGTCATCATGTTGACCGGACACGGTTCCATCGATACCGCAATCGAATCGATCCGTATCGGCGCCTTCGATTACGTGGTGAAACCCTGCCCGCTGGATGAACTCCACATTCGCATTCAAAGGGCGCTCGAACGGCGATCGCTGCGCCAGCGGGCGAATCTTCTCGAGCGTGTTCTGACTCCTCCGGATCTCGGCAGTTCCTTCATCGGCGACAGCCCGGAATTCCGCCGCCTGCTCAGCCTCATCGACCGCGTAGCCCCCAGCGATTCGACCGTCCTCATAACCGGCGAGACGGGCGCGGGAAAGGAATGGGTGGCCAAGCTGATTCACGCGCGCAGTTCCCGCCGGTCGCGGCCCTTCGTGGTGGTCGAGTGCGCCGCACTGCAGGAAAACCTGCTCCAGAGCGAACTGTTCGGCCACGAGCGTGGCGCATTCACCGGAGCCGATCGCGCCAAGCCCGGATTGTTCGAAGTCGCCCATGGCGGAACGATTTTCCTCGACGAAATCGGAGAAGTGAGCCCCGCGACCCAGACCAAGCTGCTGCGCGTCCTCGATACCTCCACCTTCCGGCATGTCGGCGGCACCCGAGAAATTCGAGTGGATGTCCGGATTCTGACTGCGACCAATCGCGATGTGTCCTCCATGGCGCGGCAGGGCCTTTTTCGCGAGGACTTGTTTTACCGCCTCAGCACCATCACGGTGGAGGTGCCGCCCCTGCGCGCCCGAGGGGCCGACGTGGACCTGCTGGCGCAACACTTCGTGACCGTGCTCAACCAGCGCTTCGGCTCCAGCAAACAGATCGGCGAAGCGGCGCTCGAACTCCTGCGACGGCACAACTGGCCTGGGAACGTGCGCGAGCTCCTGCACGTGGTCGAAGCGGCCCTGGTGCTCTGTGAGGGATCGCAGGTTCTGCCGGAGCACCTCCCCGCATCCTTGCGGAATTCGAAGCCTGTTCCGCCGGCCAATCCTTTAGCGCCGGACGCCCCGCTGCCGACGCTCGAAGAAGCGGAGCTCACGCACATCCGATTGGCGATCGAGGCCAGCAAGGGTCACCGCGGAAACGCGGCCAGGATTCTCGGAATCAGCGAGCGGAATTTGTACCGCAAACTGCGCGAGCACGGCCTGCTGTCGTGATCCGGCACGCTCTTGGATTTCTCTGAATCCCTAACAGCCCGTGCTTGCCCCCCGGGTTGTTAGATGTTGACTGCACGGCGCACCATGGCCAGCGCTTCGGTCCAGAACGTTGGCGAGGTCTGTGCCATTTCAACCACGTCGCGAATCGCCTCTACGAATTCATCCAGTTGCTCCGAAGTCACCATCAGGGGAGGCGCGGCTTTCAGGACCATGAAGTTGTTGCCGCAGATTTGCGTGAGAATGCCCTTCTCACGGAACATACGCATGACGACAATCTGTCCGAACATGGCGGGATGGATTTTGTGAAATGCCTCATACAAGACGCGGAATGCCAGTTTCTTCGGCGGAACAAATTCGATTCCGTTCAGGAGGCCCATGCCGCGCACTGCGTTCACCATGTCGAAGCCCGCCAGTTCGCGGCGCAGCTTCGCGCGAAACTCTTCGCCAAGCTGCAGCGCGCGCGGGCCCAGTTGCTCGCGTTCCAGAACATCCAGCGTGGCGAGCCGGGCTCTCATCGACAGACTGTTTTCGCTGAAGGTGGAGGTGTGGACGATGGCTCGCTTCAGCGAGGAATAAACCGCGTGGTAAATCTTGTTGGTCATCAGAACCGCGCTCACCGGCATTAAGCCGCCGCTCAGCGCCTTGGCCAGCACCACCATATCGGGCTGTACCTCAAACTGGTGCGCCGCCAAAAAAGCTCCGGTGCGATACATTCCAGTCTGCACTTCATCAAGTACGAAAAGCGTGCCAGTCCGCCGGCACAACTCTTGCGCTTGCCGCAAGTAGGCGGGCGCGGGCACATGAATGCCACCTTCCGCCTGAAGGGGTTCGACGACAAACGCGGCATGCCGTTTGCCCGCAACGGCGCTTTCTAATGCGGCAATATCGCCGTAAGGCACTCCCTCGGTATCGGGCAGCAGCGGACCGAACCCTTCGCGCCAAAATCCATCGTTCATCAGCGAGAGCGCGCCGGTTGTCAGTCCATGAAAACTGCTTTTTGCATAAACAATACCGGCGCGGCCGGTCGTGGCTCGCGCAAACTTGATCGCCGCCTCCACCCCCTCGCTACCACTGCTGCCAAAGTAGACTTTTTCCAATTCCCCGCCCGCCAACTCACACAAGCGCCGCGCCAGTTCGCCGGCGATCTCCGGCACATGGCTTTGCAGCATCGTCGGACCACATTGATTCAGTTCGTCCTTCAATGCCTGAATGATGTAGGGATGGTTGTGCCCGGTGTTGTGAACGCAGTAGCCGGACAAAAAGTCGAGGACGCGACGGCCGTCTCGCGTGAACAACTCGCAACCGAGACAGCGCTCGTACTCGACGTTCATGCCCAGCAGGTTGAGAAGTGCGACCCACTGCGGGTTGACGTACTCTTTGTAGTCGGAAGGGGACGTCGACACCTCCGGTGAAACAATGGTTGCGCGGTTGGTTGGCATACTGCTCAGGTGGGATGCACCCCGCGGCCGACGGGATGCACTTTGCGCTGTCATTACCGGCGAAGATCGGATAGACCGCAAATAGTTTCGTCGGTTTTCCCGCTCCACGCGAACCGCTCATGCCCTGGTGACCGGCGGGCCAAAACTTTTCGCTGCCCGGCCCTTAACCCGCATTATTCATGAGGCGAGAGAACTGGGAAGGGCACGGCTTCAGCCGTGCCGCCCAGAGCCAATAAAAACGCGGGCTTTCGCCCCTGAGGTCGTCAGCGTCGGCGCGGGTGCAGATCCAACAGGATGACTCCAGCGCCGTTCCTCAGCGGCTGAAGCCGGAACTTAGGCGGGCCATACGGCACGGCTGAACAGGCTGCGGAATAACTCATTAATGCGTGGAACACCGTGGAAGAGCGGCCCTTCAGGGCCGCGTAAGCTCTGTGAAATCAATGTGGGCTTTAGCCCCGGTGGTCGGTGGTCCTCGGCAGATTGCACTTTTTCCGCAGCCTCTGAAGCCGTGCCCTTCCCGATTCTCCCCAAACTCGTCATGAATAATCCAGGCTAAGGGGCGTTCGATTTCGAAAGTTCTTTCGGCATCGCTAAAGCGATGCCCGGATACGCAGCCCGAGTTTTTCGGGGGCCTGCCAGAGCCAGAGTCCACTCTGCTAAACTTTCCAGTTTCCTTCTTTGGTTGGGCAATCAAAGCGAGGCGATCATGGCGATTCAGCGGGTGGGAGTGATTGGGGCGGGCACGATGGGCAATGGGATCGCCCATGTGTTGGCGCGGTGCGGGTTCAACGTCGTTTTGTGCGATGTGGAGCAGCGATTTCTGGATCGCGGGCTTGCCACGATTGCGAAGAACCTCGACCGCGAAGTGGCGAAGAACAAGATTACGGCGGGCGACAAGGTGTCCACGCTGGGGCGGATTACGGCGGTCGTCGATCGGGCAAAGCTCACGGATTGCGATCTGGCGATCGAGGCGGCGACGGAGAAGTTTGCGATCAAGGCGGAGATTTTCCGCGCTCTCGATCGCATGATGAGGGCCGAGGTGATTCTGGCGACGAATACGTCCTCGATTTCCATCACGAAGATCGGAGCGCTGACCGGGCGCGCCGACAAGGTCATTGGGATGCACTTCTTTAATCCGGTGCCGGTGATGAAACTGGTCGAGGTGATTCGGGGGCTGGCGACATCGCAGGCGACGTTGGAGACGGTGCGCGAGCTGGCGCTGAAGCTGGAGAAGACGCCGGTGGAGGTGAATGACGCTCCGGGGTTTGTGTCGAACCGGGTGCTGATGCCGCTGCTGAATGAGGCGATGTATGCGGTGATGGAGGGCGTGGCGACGGCGGAGGCGGTGGATGAAGTGTTCAAGCTGGGAATGGCGCATCCGATGGGGCCGCTCACGCTGGCGGACTTTATCGGGCTCGACGTGTGTCTGGACATCATGCGCGTGCTGCAGGATGGGCTGGGCGATCCAAAGTACCGGCCTTGTCCGCTGCTGATCAAGATGGTGGATGCGGGCTGGCTCGGACGCAAGAGCGGGCGCGGGTTTTACACTTACTCGTAAACCCAGCCGCGAGCTACGAGCTACGAGCTGCGAGCAACCGGTTTGCTCGAAGCTCGCAGCTCGAAGCTCAGCCATTAGCTCACTATCCGAGATAGAGATATGACGACGGACTGGGGCGGAATTTTTCCCAAAGGAAAATCTGGCGGCGACGGCTTTTATTACTTGCTGGCGGCGATGTCGGGAGCGCTGGCGGGGTGGTTGGACATCAAAGTGGGTGACTTGCTGCTGACGGCGATCGTGGTGCTGGCGGCGAACATGCTGCTGGGATTCTTGAGCCCGCGAAAACCGTGGCGCTGGGTTGCCCTGGTCGGAGTGTTTGTGCCGGTGGTGGAGTGGCTGGCGTATTTTTTTCTCCAGCAAAAGCCGGAGCGGGCACAAATCTATGAATCCTTTCTGGCGTTCGTGCCGGGAATTGCGGGCGCCTTCGGGGGAGCGGTCGGGCGGGGCGTGGTGGACAATTTGTTCGCGGGGAAGTGAAGGGGGGCGGTGGTCGCTAGTCCGAAACGCTCGAAGGTGTGCCTGAATTTTCCGTAGAGACGCGGCTTGCCGCGTCTCCGCCCGACCCCCAGTGGCCGGTGGGGGGAGACGGGGCAAGCCCCGTCTCTACACGAAAGAGCAGGGCAGTCCCACCAAAGGTACCGGCCTGCGAAAAACTGTTCCCGTTTCCACAGGCGGCAGGGGTAAGCTACGGCTATGGCAGTGTCGGTGTCGGTGCTCGCGAGCGGCAGTCGTGGAAACTGTGCGCTGGTGGCGACGAGTTCAACGCGCATTCTGGTGGATGCCGGCCTGTCCGGCCGCGAAACTTTCAAGCGGCTGCGGGCGCTGGGCGAGCGCACCGAGGAAATCTCCGCCATCCTGATCACGCACGAGCATTCCGACCATGTTGCCGGCTTGCAGCGGCTGGCGATAAAGCTGAACGTGCCTGTCTTCCTGACCGCGCCCACGCAGCATGCCTGGAGCCGGGCGGTGCGCGACGAAAAAGGCGCGATTCCGGAACTGCCGAAATCGGAACATTTCTCTGCCGGGCGCGGCTTTCGGGTGGGCGATATTGAGGTGATGCCCTTTACCATTCCTCATGACGCCGCCGATCCGGTGGGTTTCACGTTTCGCGCGGAAGGGGTCAAGGTTGGGTTTGCCACGGACCTCGGATACATAACGGCCAACGTGAAGGACCACTTGCGGGGCTGCAACGTGATGGTGATCGAATCCAATCACGATGTCGAGATGCTGCGCTTGGGGTCGTACCCGTGGGCGGTGAAGCAGCGGGTGATGAGCCGGGTTGGGCATCTTTCAAATGAGGCGCTCGCGGAATTCTTCTCCAGCGATTATGATGGAGGAGCCGAATACTTGGTTTTGGCCCATTTGTCTGAACAAAATAATTATCCCGAAATCGCGCGAGCGGCGGCTGAACAGGCGCTTGGCGGCCGTCAGGGGCTGTGGCACAACCGTGTGCTGCTGGCAACCCAGACGGAAGTTCTCGAATCCATCCGGTTGTAGCCTCTTATGAGTGAGTGTGTGGAACCGATCGTGGGGAAAATCCTTGCGGGGTGGCGCTACGACATTTCCGGCCTGGCTCCGGAGATGCGCGGGGACTACGAGCTGCATTTCGCCACTTGCGAGCGCTGCCGCAGCCGCCAGAAACTGAACCGCATCATTGATATTTCGTTGATTGTGCTGGCGTCGGCATCGGCCGCGGTATTTCTGCTGGCGTTTGCGGTGATCCGGTATTTTGGACCGCGGCATGCTCTCTGGCTGGAGGTGGGCGCGCTGGCGGGCTTCGCGCTGTCGGCGCTGATCTGGTTGGTCGTGGCTGTGGCGACTCCCGCGCCCATGGCGGTGGTGGATGCGGCCAAGCTCGGGGCGCGACACGTGCATGACCGGCTGCCGGCGGAGATCCGCGAGCGGCTGCCGGAGGAAATACGGGTCAAGATCACGGGGTCGTGACGGCGCGTGCGCGGCTGCGATTCCGCTGCGGATTTGGTCTCGCCCCTCAACTGCGGCGATTAAAGCCCAGCCCCTAAAGGGACATGATTTCTCGTAGAGACGCGGCTTGCCGCGTCTCCGGAAACGCGGCAAGCCCCGTCTCGACTAAAGCCCTGATACGAGACCCGAGTTTTTCCGCAGCCCGCTCGAACACCACTTAACGGCATGATGCGCTTCGCCGGTTGTGGATGTTCGCGCCATTACCACAAAGTGTTCTTAGTGAAGATACGGCATGACAGGGCTCGAGTTTCGGCGCAGAATCGTTTTTGGCGCGGAATCTGTTAGGCGCGGAATTTATGGCAATCGGACCCGCAGTACGGCTGGTGCGGCAGGTTCAAATCGCCATGCTGGTGAGCATCGTGCTGTACGCGGTGGCGGGAGAAATGCTCGCCGGGAAACTTACTCACGATCCGGCGAATACTCTGTTCCACGCCCTCTCTTTTATTTCGATCAGCCTCGTGGGTGCAACCGTGGTGGTGCGGCGGACGCTGGTATTGCCGTCGGAAGCGGCGCTGACACAAAGGTCCGACGACAGTGTAGCGGTGGCGCGCTGGAAAACGGGCTACCTCTTCTTGTACGCTTTGTGCGAGGTGCTGGGCGTGTTCGGGCTCATTCTGCGGCTGTCCGGTTTTACCCTCGCCAATGTCTGGGGTTTCTATCTGGGAGGCTTCCTGTTGCTGTTGCTGTATTCGCCGCGAGCACCGCGGACTTAATTCAGACGATCTTATTCACCGATCGAAAACTCGTCTCCTATACCAGCCACTGGGCGTTACTGGTGAAATAGCGATGTTAAGCCAACCACTAAGAAGACCCACTTCCGCAGTGCGACGCACCGCACCGCCCTGGTGGCCTCTGGGATGGTTTTTCAGATGAGGCCCCTGCGGACTTTCAGAAGGAAATCCTCGGCATCGGCACGCGCCTTCTCCATGATCCTCGGATCGTTGCCCTGTCCGATTTCCGTCTCATGAAGTATCTCGTGAAGTACAAGTTCCACTGCAACCTTCGGTTTGTATCCTCGCTTGATGAGCATCCGGGCACGCTCTGCGAAAGCGGTGTCGGCATTCTGTTCTGTTACCTGCTTCGCCGCGGAAAAGCTGGTTTCGGCCTCGCACTTGTGCTCGCGAAACTTCACATCGGCCAGGCGGTGGTAAGCACCCATAGCCTCTTCTCCGCTAAGCAGCGTGGGGACGGGGAATGTCCATTGACAATTCGAGCAGGCCCAGCCGTTTGCTTCGCCCTCGATCCAAATCAGCGAGCGCTCCATATCCGCAACCCCTGCGCCTTACCGCAATGAACACCGCCATGTTATAGCACAGCGGCCGTCGGGAACCATTGGGGCGGTTGCAGAAACGGTGGAGCGAGGGATAAACAGGCCTTTCCCCCAACTATCCCAAACGGCCATTTATGCGGTAGCTTCTAGTCATGATCCCGTCATGAAGGGAGTCGAGAGTTGAGCATTCAGGATGAGCAGGAACTAGTTTCCTTGAAAGCGGCGGGCCGCATCGTCCGCATGGTGCTCGATGCGATGAAGGCGGAAGTGCGGCCGGGCGTCACGACCCGGTCTCTGGATGAAGTCGGCGCGCGCGTTATGCAAGAAAACGGAGCGCGTTCGGCTCCGTCGATGGTGTACCAGTTTCCCGGCGCCAGTTGCATCAGCTTGAACGATGAGGCGGTCCACGGAATTCCAGGAGAGCGCAAACTCAAGGAAGGCGACCTGGTGAAACTGGACGTGACGGTGGAAAAGGACGGCTACATGGCCGACGCCGCCATCACCGTGCCGGTGGGCCGCGTGAGTTTGCAGGCGGAGCAATTGATGGCGTGCGCGGAGCGGGCTTTCCACCAGGCGATGCTGGTTGCCCGGGCGGGATTCCGCGTGTTTGAAATCGGAAAGATGGTGGAACGCGAGGTAAGCAAGTCAGGGTTCGCGGTCATCCGCGAATTAGGGGGACACGGCATTGGGCGCACCATCCACGAGTCGCCGCGCGTTCCAAACTATCCGGACCCGCAGGCCCGCCAGATCATGAACGAGGGCCTCGTCATCACCGTGGAACCGATCATCTCCAGCGGCTCAGGGCGGGTGTTCACCGATAAAGATGGCTGGACGGTGCGGACCGGCGATCACGCGCTTTCGGCCCATTTTGAGCACACTTTGGTGGTCACTTCCGGCGTGCCCATTCTGCTGACCGCAGGGTAGGCTAACCGGCGGCGGAATCAGCCGTCCATATGGGATGGAGATGTCGCATCGAAACGATCGTTAAACAAGGCAAGCTGTTGTTTGCCGTCGCCATTGCTGCTCTTGGCGCTGAGAATCTGATTTGCGCCCACGTTTCGCAAACCGTGTTCGCCGGGAACCGTCCCGGGGTTCCGGTGCTTCCTTTTGTCCCGACCCCGTTTCTCGCGTACCTTGTGGGCATCATCCTTCTCGCCGTCGGCGTGAGTGTGGCGGCCAACATCCGGCCAGGCTTCGCGGCAACCTTCTTGGGGCTCTTCTTTTTCTTGTATACGCTGGTTCATCTAGTGCCCATAGTCGTCGGTCGTCCCCGCGATCTGAATGCCAGGACGGGAGTTTTCGAGGTCTTGGCACTGGGCGCCTCTGCTTTGACGCTGGCCGCTTGTCTGAAACAAAGACATGCTTCTGAACAGCGTTCTATCGGAGGAACTCTGGTTACATTGGAGGTTAGAGCGATCAATAAACTGATCGCCTCGGGTCCCTATCTTTTCGCGATTTCCTCCGTTGTTTTCGGCATCACGCATTTTCTCATTCCCCGCTTCATCGCCAGCCTCGTGCCTGGCTGGATTCCAGGAGGCTTGTTCTGGGCATACCTTACAGGTGCCGCGTTCATCGCCGCTGGTATCAGCATCGCGACCGGAGTGATGGCGCGCTGGGGCGCGTTTTGGCTGGGCGTTATGCTTCTCCTGTGGTTCCTGATACTGCATGGTCCCAGGGTGGCAATGCATCCGCGACTTGCCGCCGAGTGGTCGAGTATGTTCGAAGTGTTGGGAATGGGTGGAGGGTCCTGGATCGTGGCCTCGCATTCTCTACGGGGGCGCGCGCAAAGTGCAAGAAAAGCTGGAACATAGGCAAGGATGCCCCCCAGTCGATGACCAAAGGGCGGCTGACCCTGTTGACCAGCGGCCGGCTTCGAGATAAAGTTCAGGATCAGGGTCCAGTTCGTTCCCCCCGCCCTGCTTTACATGAGCTCCGCTCATTCCAAACTCGTCGTCCGGAAACTCGTGATCATGCTGTTTGCGCTGGTCAGCGTGGCCTGGGCGGTGCCGCCGCAATTTTCCGGGCAGAAACGCGTCGGTCTGACCAACGGCGACCAGTGGGAACCAGCCGTGGCGGCGGATGGTTCGGGACGGATCTACGTACTTTATCCGCACTACGGGCGCGTGCCCGATTGCAAAGGCTGCCGCGTGCCCACCATGCTGCTGGTCGCGAGCAACGACAACGGCAGGACCTGGCAGACTCCGCATGTGATGCTCGAATCGGGTTCGGGCCAGTTTGACGCCCAGATTGCCGTGGATCCCGCCGACCGGCGTACCGTGTATGCGGCGTGGCTGCAGAACAGTAAACGCGTGGTCATGCTCGCCAAGTCGGTGGACTCCGGCGCCACGTGGGCTTTTACGCTGGCGGTGCGCGGCGATGTGGAACTGGATAAACCGACGCTGGCGGTGCGCGGCCAGAGCGTTTACGTGGCTTTCAATCATGAAGAAGAAGTGTGGGTGGCGGCCTCGCAGGATGGCGGGCGCAGCTTTATACCGGCGCGCGTGAATGCTGAAAGCCGCCCGGGATGGTCTCTGCTGGGTGCGGCCACGGTCGATCCCGCAGGCAACGCCTATCTGGCCTGGGCTTCCTATTCAAAGGCGGGAGGAGCGCGGGGCTCGGTGAACCTGTATGTCGCGAAGTCGGCGGATGCGGGCAAGGCGTGGGGTGCGACTCTGCTCGACGTTTCAGCGGCGGCGCCCGGCTGCAAGGGCGAGGACTGTGGTGAGGCGTTTCTGGGCGCGCAGGTCGCTCTCACCTCCGATGCCGCCGGAACTCTTTACGCGCTCTGGAATGCGGGCAGCGCGTCCCTGGGGCCGCAGCGCATTTATTTCTCGTCGTCCACCAACGGCGGCGAAACCTGGCTGCCGCGCGTCGGCGTTTCCTATGCCGAGCCGGGAGTAGAACATGCTTTCCCGGCGATCGTTGCCGGGAACGCCGGCGACGTTCGCGTGGCATGGATGGATAAACGCAACTCTTCTCGTAACTCTCCGTATTGGAACACTTACTATCGGAGTTCGAGCAACGGCGGCGCGACCTGGGGCGACGAGATTCGGATCTCCGGCTACGTGCCGGGCTATCGTTATATCGGTAGGGAAGGTTTCCGCTTTCCTTTCGGCGACTATTTCGGACTCGCGATTGACAACCACGGAGACACGCACGTCGTCTGGGGCGAAGGCCTGAACTATCAGTCGCCGGGATCGATCTGGCACGCCAGCGGACGATAGACGCAAACTGCGGAAATAACATTGTCATCCTGAGCGAAGCGAAGGACCTGCTGTCTCGCGCGCTGACAAGAAAGCAGGTCCTTCGCTTCGCTCAGAGGCTGTGACTAAATTCAATTCCCGTTCCAAGCCTCCAAGATTCTTGGTCCCGCGGTTGATGGTACTGATGATCGGTCGCTGCTGCGGAGCGCGGGGCCGGGCTTCCCAAGCCAACGCCTTCGCCGTCAGAGCATCGTTTTGGCGCTCGCCGCCCGCTTAGGACAGCAGCGCCGCGCCGAAGTGCATCACGTTGTACGCCAGCGCGCACCACAACGCCACGCACTTGATCTTGGCCAGTCCGCGAACGGTGAGCGGCGTTAACCCGCGATAACTGCGCAGGTCGGCATTGACGGTTTCGCTGGTCGCTGCCCGTTGCCGGTAAATCTCTTTGCCCTCCGCGCTCGCCATGCGTCGCTTCCACGCCAGCACGGCCTCGCTGTCGCCCGGCTTCAGCTCCAGTTCGCGGCCCCGGCGGCACTCCTGGCGGGCCGGTTTCGGCGGCACGAACAACTCCACGCCCTGCTCGTGCCCGTGCTCGATGTCGGCGAGGCGCAGGTAGCCGCCATCGAGCAGGTGCTGATTGACCGCGCGTCCGCTGCGCTCCTCCACCTGTTGCCGCATCGGTTCGCTCAACCCCGCCGAGTCCGATCCTTCCGGGCTGACCTCCACTCCCACAATGGCGCGGCTCTCCGTGTCGCTCGCCAACTGCACGTTGCAGGCCGGATTGAAGCCTCCGTTCGGCATCTTCATCACCCGCGCCTCCGCATCGCTCGTGCTCACGCGCGGCTCCTGGGCGCGGATCTTTTGCCCACTCTTTCCCTGGCCCGCCTTCTCCGCCGCTTCCGCCTGCTTCCGTTTCAGTTCCGGCAACTGCGCGATCGCCTGCTCCAGTCGTTGCTGCTTCTCCTGCGCCGCACGCTGCCGCGCCGCCCTCTGCTTGGCCGACAGCGCCGCCGAAGATTCCGGATTCTCCAACTGCCGCCGCAGTTCCTCGACGTGCCGCTTCGACTCCTGCAGCAGCTTTTGCAAACGCTCTTCCCGGCGAAAACTGCCCGCCCCCGCGCTCACCCGCACTCCGTCTTGGCTCACCCGGCTTACCGACACCAGTTCCTTGTCCACCAACGACGCGATCACTTGCGTGAACAACTCGTCCAGAGCCGCCCCATGGTCGCTGCGGAAATCCGACAGCAAGCGGTGATTCACCGTCACTCCGCCGCACATCCAGCGGAACCCGGCGCTCTCCTCACACCGCCGCGCCAACTCCCGCGCCGATCCGATCCCGCGTATACACGCGTACAACCACAACCCCACCAGCAACCCCGGATCGGTGGCGTCGCGACCGGCCACGCCCTCGCGCGCCTTGATGGGCTCGGAAAAGCGCGACAGATCCAACGTCTCCACCACCGCCATCACCACCCGCACCGGATGCTGGGCCGGCACCAGATCGTCCGGACATTGCACCACCATCGCCATCTGCCGCCGCTCCGGCACCCGCAACCGTACCGCCGCTTTGGCCTCTTGCGCTTCTCCTGTTGCTCCTACCCCGCGATCGCTCATGCTTCCTTATAGCTCTGTCCAACCACCAAACGCACGAAAAAAGTCACAAGCTCTCAGGATGACAAGTGAAAATATGCTGCAATTCATCAGTCCGTCAGCAGCCCGCCGGTAAGGTCGCTGAGGCGCTCGATGCGATGTTCGCGGCAGTAAGTCGTCAGTTCCTCGACCAGCGTTTCGGTCGCCACCGGATCGAAGAAACTCGCCGTTCCCACCTGCACGGCGCTGGCTCCTGCCAGCATGAATTCCACTACGTCCGTCGGGGTGCTGATTCCGCCCATGCCGATCACCGGAATCTTCACCGCATGCGCGGCGTCATAGACCATCCGCAGCGCGATGGGCTTGATGGCCGGGCCGGAGAGGCCGGCGGTTACATTGGCAATTCTGGGGCGGCGCGTTTCCGCGTCAATCGCCATGGCTAGAAACGTGTTCACCAGCGAGATAGCGTCGGCGCCCGCCTCCTCGGCAACACGCGCCATCTGCGCGATCGAGGTGACGTTGGGCGAGAGTTTGACGATGATCGGACGAGCGGCCACGCGCTTCGCCGTCCGCACCACTTCGTCGAGCAGGAGCGGATCGCTGCCGAACTGAATGCCGCCTTGCGCCGTGTTTGGGCAGGACACGTTGATTTCGTACGCCGCAATGCCCTCGCCCTGATTCAGGATCTCAATCGTCTGCTCGTAATCCACACGGGTGTAGCCGAAGACGTTGGCGAACACGACCACATTCTTTTTCGCACGCAGCGCGGGGAGCTTTTCCGCGAGGAACGCCGGGGCGCCAATATTCTGCAGCCCGATGGCATTCAGCATTCCGGCAGCAGTCTCATATAGGCGCGGCGGCGGATTTCCGGTCATCGGTTCTTTGGAAAGGCCTTTGACGACTAATCCGCCGAGCCGGTCGAGATGCACGATGTCTTCGAATTCGATGCCATAGCCGAATGTGCCGGAAGCGGCAATGATCGGATTCTTCAGATCGATGCCGGCGAAGCTGACGCTCAAGTCCGGATTGCGGATGGGCGTCATTGGGTTCCCCCGGCGGGCGGCGGGAAAACTCCGAGCGAAGCTGATCTTGGGAAGGGCACGAGTTTACTCGTGCCGTTAAGTCGTTGAAACTCTGTCCGCGCTTCAGCGCCCGAGGTGTGCTTTTGCGCCCGCAACGAGTTCTTCCGCAGCTTGCTAGGAGTCATTGTGTTCCCCCGGCGGGTGTGCTGGGCTGTGTTGTGGAATGACGCGGCGGCTGCAGGGCTTCGGTCAGCACTCTTCCGGTGGCTTGCGCGGGCGCATTGATTCCGAGCAAAGAGGCGAGCGTTACCGCCAGATCGACCGGCTCGGCGTGCGTCCGGTAGATTCCGGGCTGGAAGGCCAGGCCATAGAAAGCGAGCGGCACATGAGTATCGTACGAGAAAGGCGTCGCGTGATCGGTACCCTTTGCGGTTCCGACTTGAAACGGGCTGGGGATTCCGATCACATACCATCCGCCTTCGGGCGAGTAGCTGTGGGCGTAGCGCCGTCCGGCTTCGCTGGCCGGAGTTTCTCCACGCGCCAACTGCGACTTGGTAAAGTATCCGGCCAATCCCGCTTGCTTCATGGCCTCGCCCGTGTCGGCTTCGGCCTCGGATTCTTTTTCTCCGGTAGTGTGCCCGGAGAGGACTCCCGCGAACGCGTCTTCGCTAAGCCAGGCGAGCGGGTAGTCGAGATCGAGCACGTAGTCGGCTTTCCTGGCGTATTTTTTCGAGAGCAGGGAATTGATCTGTTCGCGCAAAGCTCTCGCATCGAGATTGGCGGCGGGCAGACGAAGAGTTTTCGCGAATTCCGGCAGAGGGGCAACGCCGTGGTCGGCCGAAAGCGCCATCCACACGTTGGCCATCCCCACCTGATGACCCAGGAAGCCGAAGAACTCCGCCAGTTGCCGGTCCAGTTCGAGCGCCATGCCGCGCATTTGCGGGGAGTCGGGACCAACCTGGTGGCCGAGAATATCGTTGGCCGAGAGGCTGATGACCAGCAGGTCCGTCGCCGAACCCGCGCCCAGCTTCTCGTACAAAACAAGTTCCTTGGCGAATTCCAGTTGGTAATCGTTGGCGAAGGGAGTGGAGCCGACAACCTCGTAGAAGCCGGCAGGCGTGCCGTCTTTTCCATTTCGCGGCGCGGTCGAACCGAGCGTGTTTCCGTCACTGTCTTTCCATTCGCGGTTCCAGTATTTTGCCGCGCGTCTTTCCGAAGGACGCCTGCCGTTGAAATTGCGCACCCACTCGGGAAGATCCGGACGATAGTAGGTTGAGGTAATCCAGTCGCCGCTTTTGGGATCGATCCAGTAGGCGGCGTCTCCGGAAAACCCGGCGGGCAAGACGGCCGCGCGATCTTTCAGCGAGACGGCGAATACTCGCGCTTTGCCGCCAGTGGCCAGTTTCAACTCGTCGCCGAGTGTGTCGCTCAGCAGGTTGTGTGGCGATGCGCCCGGGGTGCCCCGTCCAAGCTCCGCTTGGGCGGGTTTTTCGTCGCGGTCCAGACCGACCAGTTTTGTGGTGTCGTCTTCCACCGACGTTACGCGCTTCTTTTTCCGCGGGTCCCACCATTCGTTCGCCACTATGCCGTGTCCGCTGCTGTAGCTTCCGGTGAAGAGGGTGGCGTGTCCGGGAGCGGTGCGGGTGTTGGCGTAGTCGTAGTTGCAGTCGGTGAAATAAGCGCCGCGGTCGAGAAACACGCGGAAACCTCCGTCGCCGAACTGGTCGCGATAGCGTTCCAGGTAGTCGCCGCGGAACTGGTCGATGACGATGACGACCACGAGTTTGGGGCGTGCGTTATAAGCGGACGCGAATGCGCCCGGGATCAAGCAGAGCAACACCAGCGCCAGGCAGAGCAACACCGGTGCCACGCGCAGGGAACGGGGGAGTCTCATCGCGAGCTAGTTTACAGGAGAAGCCGGAGCCCACGTAGGGACAGACGCCCTCGTCTGTCCAGGCGAGCGCAGCTCGCCTCGGTTTTCGTTCGTCTATCCTCGTGCTCAAGTGGCGGGTCTTCGCCCCGCCAGACAGCCGAGGGCGGCTGTCCCTACGCAGTGTCCAAGTGCACGGAACCGCGTTTTTCAGCTAAAGTTAAAGCAGAATGCTCGATCTGAATTTTGTTCGTGACAACCTGGCGCTGGTGGAAGAAAAGCTGCGTCAGCGCGGAATGAATCCGGCGGAAGTTTTGAAAGACTTCGTCGCCATCGATGGCGAGCGCCGGCAGGCCATCACGGCGGCGGAGATTCTGCAGGCGCGCCGCAACCGTGCTTCCGAGGCGATTGCCAAGCTCAAGAAAAGCGGGCAGGACGCTTCCGCGCAAATCAACGAGACCAAGGAACTGCGCGAGCAGATTCAGGAGTCCGAAAAGAAGGTGGCCGAACAGGAAGCCCGCCTGCGCGAAATTCTAACCTCCATTCCGAATCTTCCCCACGCGAGCATCCCGGTGGGGACGAGTGCCGAAGATAACGTTGAAGCACGCCGCTGGGGCGCGCCGCCTCATTTCGATTTCAAGCCCAAGCCGCACTGGGAACTGGGCGAGTCGCTCGGCGTCCTCGACCTGGAGCGTGCCGCCAAGCTGTCGGGCGCTCGCTTCGCCGTGTACTGGGCGCTGGGCGCGCGATTGGAGCGGGCGCTCGCCAACTTTATGCTCGATCTGCACACGCGGGAACATGGATACACCGAGGTGCTTCCGCCGTATCTGGTGAACTCGGAATCGATGTATGGCACGGGGCAGCTTCCAAAGTTCGCGCAGGATCTGTTTCGAGTGCCGCACGGCGAGAAAGATCTCTGGCTGATTCCGACCGCCGAAGTGCCGGTGACGAATCTCTATCGTGACGAAGTGCTGGACGGAGCGCGCTTGCCGGTTTGCCTGACCGCGTACACTCCGTGTTTTCGCAGCGAAGCCGGATCGTATGGGAAGGATGTGCGCGGCATCATTCGCCAGCACCAGTTTCAAAAAGTGGAGCTGGTGAAGTTCGCGCGTCCGGAGACTTCGTACGATGAACTGGAGAAGCTGACCCACGATGCCGAGACCGTGTTGCAGAAACTCGGTCTGCACTACCGCGTGGTCACATTGTGCGCCGCTGACATGGGATTCTCTGCGGCCAAGACTTATGACATTGAAGTCTGGCTGCCCGGGCAGAATCTGTTCCGCGAGATTTCTTCGTGCTCGAACTTCGAAAGTTTTCAGGCACGGCGGGCGAATATTCGCTACCGTCCCGAAGGCAAGAGCAAGACGGAATTCCTGCACACGTTGAACGGCAGCGGTTTAGCGGTAGGTCGCACATGGGTTGCCGTCGTGGAAAATTATCAGCAAGCCGACGGCAGCGTGCGCATTCCGGAGGCGCTGCAGCCGTATATGGGCACCGACCGTATCTCTGCAAGTATGCCGTAGAGACGCGGCTTGCCGCGTCTCCCGCAGCGCACGGACTGGTGCGAGCCGAGACGGGGCAATCCCCGTCTCTACGTTGCAGTAATCGGAGATTTGCCACCACATGAATTCCCAAATACACTGGCAGCAACCCGAAACAGCCTCGACGGCGCTTGAAAGCGCCGTCTCTCCCATGGGCGCGATCTGGCGCACAATCCGCGGATATATTCTTTGGTCGTATGAGCGGGGCAGCCTGCACTACGACATCATGGTCACCCTGATTCTCCTCTTTGTTTTTGTCTCGCCGCGCTTCATCAACTTCAAGGACAAACCGGTCGAGCGCAATCCGCATCTTACCGGCGTGGTTGTGATTCCCGGCGAGAAGGGCGGGTTCATCTATCAGATCCAGGCCTCGGCCGTGAATAGCACTGAGGGCGCGGACGTTCGCCGGCAATTGGAGCAGATCATTGAACCCATCTCCGGCGCGGTCAGCATTACAAAGTACGAGACGCTCAAGGACGCCTCCGGACACACGCAGAGTTACAAAGTATGGGTTGAAAAAGAGTAGCGGAGCAGGGTTTCAAGGTTTCAGAGTTCATGGTTTATAGATGAGAGCTGCGCTCAAAACACTTGTGCTCCGGACCGTGGCGATCGGCGGACTGTTGGCGGCGGCCGCGTGGCCGCAGAGCGATTCCGCTGGGCTTGAACGCGTTCTCAATCAGATGGATGCCGCCGCCCGAAGCTTCCGAACCACCGAGGCGAGCCTCGTCTCGGACCAATACCAGAAGGTCATCAACGAGAGCGAGACGGAGAAGGGCAGGGTTTATTTCCGGCGCGAAGGCGGCGAAATACAGATGGCTGCCGACTTTGCCGAGCCCGACCAGAAGTACGTCCTCTACAGCGGCGGCAAACTTCAGGTGTACCAGCCCAAAATCGATCAGGTCAACGAATACAATCCCGGCAAAGATCGCAGCGACGTCGAGAGCTTTCTGATGCTCGGCTTCGGCGGCAGCGGGCACGACCTGCTCAAGTCTTACGAAGTGAAGTTTCTGGGATCAGAGAACGTCAACGGCGTCGCAGCTGAAAAACTGGAGTTGATTCCGAAGTCGGCCCGCTTGAAAAACAATATCGCGCGCATCCTGCTCTGGATCGACCCCGCCCGGGGAGTTTCGGTGCAGCAGCAGTTCTTTGAGCCGGGCGGCGACTACCGCCTGGCGAAGTATTCCGAGATCCAGATCAATCAAAAACTTCCGGAGAACGCCTTTAAGCTGAAGACCACCGCGAAAACCCGCTTTATCTCGCCGCAAGGATAGGCATGCATCGGGAAAGCGCGGCTGTAGAGACGGGGCTTGCCCCGTCTCCGGAGACGCGGCAAGCCGCATCTCTGCAGAAAATGAGACGCCATCTGTTCCGCGCCGGATCAGGCGAAATCGGACCCAACAGAAACAAGCTGAAAAAGACCGGCTGCGGCTATATACTGCACGAGAACCTCCGAAAGTTGAGTTGGCATGGCCAAAGTGTTTACCATCACCGTTCCTCCGGATTTGTCTCGCAAAAAGCGTGAGCGCACCGCCGACCCCCGCTACGTGGACGGCCAGAAGATGCTGGTGGAAGCGATGAAATATCTGGCAAAGGCCGATCCCGTGGCCAATCGCGGAGCCATCGAACTGCTATCCGAACACGTCCGCACCCGTTTCCGCATGACCGATTCGCCCCTCAGCTAAGCTGGAACCGGGACAGAAAAGGCGGGCACCTCCTCTGTCCCGGCCACTCCTTTTCCAACTTCAGTAATACAACTTCAAGGCGAATTGAACCACGGTTCTCGATCTTTTTCTTCAGAAGTACATCTTCAAAGCAAACTGAAGCACGCGTGGCCCCCGATAATACGGGGATTGTGACGGCGTACTGTCGCTTGAAACCTGGCCGAACAAACCGCTGCCACCCACTGATCCCCCATTGGAAGTCGGCCCATAGAACTGTGCATGGTTAAAGGCATTGAAGAAATTCGATTGAAACTGGAGCGATTTGCTTTCCGTGAGCTTAAAGTTCTTCAGGATCGAGATGTCCCAATTATTAATCCCCGGTCCCCGCAACACGTTCCGCCCCATGTTGCCGTAAGTAAACAGCGGCACCCCTCCCTGAACCAGGGTGGTATTTGCAGGCAGGGGTTGGCCCACCGGGGGTCCGACGGAACAAACCAGGTTCGTTGGATCGATCAGGAAAAATCCCGTCGTGGGGCCCTGCAAACAGCTCCCATGGATACCATCCGCGCTGGGGCTGAATGTCCGCATCTGCCTGGGGTTGCTGAAGACCTGGATCGGCCCAACTACATCCGGCCGGTCCAGTCCTTCGTTGGTTTCGCTGGCCCCGTTGCTCGAGTAAAGTGTGAACGGGTTCCCCGACTGGAACGAAGTAATGGTAGAGACCGACCATCCCCCCAGAATGTTCTGCCTGAGTCTGCTCCCATGTTCCCCGATGGGGATTTGCCACAGCGGGCTTAAGACCAGGCGCTGCCGCGCGTCAAAATCCGCCAAGCCCCGATCGAACCTCGGGTCCAGGGGATTTGTGAGCGTTGACGAGCGTGCCCGAAAGCCCGAGCTTACATCGATTGTCTTCGCCAACGTGTAAGCGACTCTGAATCCGAGACCATGATTCATTCTCCGGTCCACCGTAACCTGCAACTGGTTGCTCGACGAACTAGCCTCGCTCACGTTGGTTTCAATCTGAGTCGCGCCTTGAGGGGTGGTCCCAATGCAATTCGCCAGCGGGCGCGCGCAATCGGGAGAGATGGAGCCGACCACATTGGTGGGCGGAGCGGGCAGCGGGGGAATGGGAAACAGGGACTGGTATTGCGCCATCAAACTGTCAGGGTTGCTGCCATTGATTTCAGGGAAATTCAGGTTTGTGCTGGCGATGGCCTTGCGACTCAGACTGCCGACATAGACCGCTTCCACAAATGTATCCCTAGTCAGTTGGTATTGGAACCCGTAGTTGAAGTTCTCCGCATAAGGAGTCCGGAAGTGCGGGGAGACGACGTAGGCAAACGGGATGGCAGGGGTAAAGAACTGTCCTAAATGTCCGCCCGCGACAAAAGGATAGGGATCGGAATAGAGGGTGTTCGCGGTCTGGAAAGGGTCGGCACTGTAAGACCCGTTTACTGGCTCAAGGCAACCGGTCGCAGACCCATTGCCGACGGTGGTGAAACACGGATAGTTGTTCGCCACATACCCAAAGGGAGCCTGGCCTCCAAACTGCAGGTTCAGCGCTCCGTCTTCGATGTCATAGAAAATCCCAAACCCACCTCGCATTACCAGCTTGCCGCTGCCTAACATATCCCAGGAGAACCCAAACCGTGGAGCAAAATTCCTGTAGTCGGGGTAGACTAACCCACGATTCGGCGTCCCTGGGTCGCCCGCATACAAAAAACTGGGCGGCGAAGCAGGGTAAAGTGTCGATTGCTGCCCCGGGAACCAGCCCTGAATCTCGTTCCGCGGATCTACTTGCGGCGAGTTATATTCGTACCGCAAACCGTAATCGAGACTCAGATTTTTGGTTATTTTCCACGCATCTTGTGCAAAGAAATCGAGCTGATGGGTTCGGATTCCATAGATCGCGCTCGAAAACTGGTAATAGTTGTCGGTGAACCCGCCGACAAAATCGGCCAAAGCGTTGCCCGTGTTCGTGTAGTAACTCCCGAAGTCGAACGATCCGTTATTGTAAAAGTCGAAATGGAAATTGTTTCTTATCCATCGGAGATCACCCCCGAACTTGAGAGCATGCCGGCCCCGGGTCCAGGTAAAAGTGTCCTGGTACTGAAAAGTAACGTCGTGAATCTTGGTTGGACCTTGCGGCGATGGCCCCAGGCTGAATGCTCCGCCAACCGAAACTAGAGGCGGTGCTGTTCCTGCCGGGTCGTCCGGGATCACGGTAAGGAATCCCAGCGCTGACGGCGGCGTCTTATCCGTCGGCACCGCGTCAAAGGATGCGACCCGATTGGTCGCGAATCGCAGCTCGTTCAGCATGGTGGGAGAAATGGTGCGAGTCCAGCTAATCGATCCGGTTTGATAACGATCTGCATCGGTAAAACCCGACCCCACAGGCACATCTCCTCCGGTGGAGGCGCCGTGCAAGACCTCGAACGGCCAAATCTTCGGCTCGTCATCAAACGTGTAAAACGCCGACAACGTATCTTTGCTGGAGATATTGTAGTCGTAGCGGAAAGCAAACTGATCCTGTTGCAGGCTCGCGACCGGATCTTCCACAAGACCATTGGTCCCGTAGTTCGGCATTGGCAGATATTTGTTAATGTAATTCGCCATCACCGTATCAACCGGCACTTGGTTGTTGGGAAAATAGCCGCTCGGGTTCGCGCCTGTGGGATCAATGAGTGGAAACCCAAGGTCACTGAAATCGCCGGTTCGCTCCGCCGGAGTCAATACGGTCAGAATCCCGGGATTCTGCCCCAGGCGTCGCCGCGCCCCCTGATAAGAGGCAAAGAAAAACATCTTGTCTTTCTTGATTGGCAAGCCGATCGTTCCGCCGAACATGTTGTATTTAAAAATCGGAGCCTGCCCCAGGAAAAAGTCGGAGGCATCCAGAGCGGTGTTGCGAAAATAATCGAACAGGTCTCCGTGAATGGCATTGGTGCCTGACTTGATCACCTGATTCACGACCCCGCCCGAAGTGCGTCCATACTCTGCTTCGTAATTGTTGGTCAAAATCTTGAACTCGGCCACCGCGTCGGGGTTGAGATCCACGACCATATTGTTGCCGAGGAAATCGTTGTTATCGGCGCCATCGAGCAAGAAAGTCATCGACTCCGAGCGCTGCCCGCTAACCGAAAATGGATTGCCCGATCCGTCGTCCTGGTCGGGTGCGAAGACGCCTGCCTGCAACAGCCCCAGTTGCATCGTGTCTCGCTGCGCCAGCGGCAGGTCTTGAATACGCTGCGTGGTCTCCACCTTTCCCAGGGTGGAACTGACCGTATCCACCTGCGTGACATTGCCTTCGACCACCATTACCTGGCTGGTGGCGCCGATCTGCAACGAAACGTCAAGCCGTGCATTCTGATTGATATCCAGCGTGATCCCCTTGCGCACGTACTTTTCAAAACCCTGCTGCTCCACCGTGAGTTCGTAGGCTCCGATCGGCAGCAGAGTGAACACGTAGTCGCCGTCCTTGTTCGTGGTAGCGCGGTGCACGATGTTGGTTCCGGTGTTCCTGAGAGAGACCTTTGCAGCCGCGACAACCGCGCCCGAGGGATCCTTGACGGCTCCCATCAGTTGGGCCGTCGCCTGTTGGGCAACGGCTTGATTCGCGCCTAAGGACGCCAGAGAGATCACAATGTAGATGGTGACAAATGGACCAATACGGGGGAAGGAGACGGGTTTCATAGAGCCCTCACTGAAGCTTGGGCACAAATATTGCACGTTATCTTCCGTTAAAACAAGCCTGAAATGGATTGTGTTAGCCATGCATGGCTGTGCGCCATCTTCTGTTTTTTGAATTCCCGCTACGCTAATCGGGATTTTAGAATCGCGATTCAGATTGCCGCTGCTGCTTTGTTGCGTTGCCAAGATAGGCTGCTGCCCAGAGGATCACCACCGGATAGCATTCCAGCGTATAGCGCGGTTCCGGATTTTCCAGCGTTCCCAGAAACGCCGAGCGCAGGAGCAGGAAGCCGACAAACAATCCGGCCCAGCGAATTCCTGACGGCCTGCGTGACGTTCTGGGAACGAGCGCCAACAGCGCTGTCCCGACGTAAGCCAGATTCAACAACCCGAACCCTACCGCGATGAACGAGTGCTTCGCGTCGTCATTGAATTCCCACCAGCGCACGTCGGGAGGAAGAATTTCGGTGCGCGGGCGCAGCCACATGTCTGCGACGCGCACGACGGGCAGCACAACGTAGTAGCGAATCGGATGGGCGCGAATGCGATCCGCGGCTAGCTTACCGAAGCGCGCATCCAGTTCGGGCGTCATGTCCTGCGACTCGTCGTAGTCGGCGATGACGGCGAGCGTAGCGTCCGTTTCAGCCGGGTTCTCGAGGGCGCGCGACGGCAGTTTCCGCGGTTCAATCTTGTCGCCAGGAACGTTCCAGTAGATCTCTTCCACCGACACGTAGTCGACGATCCAGGTTTTGACCCAGCGGTTGAAACCTCTCAGGACGAGTTCATCCGTGTCGTTGGCGTAACGCGGCGCCAGCGGCTGGAAATGATGGAGCGTCCGAAAATTGCGAATCGTCCAGGGAGCGAGCGGTGCCAGCGCAAGTACCACGACGATGATTCCAGCGACTAGCAGGCTGCGGGAAAACTCCGGATTCGTACCAGAGCATCGCTTCAGCGATGTCGCAAGATTTCCCCCCGTAGAGACGGGGCTTGCCCCGTCTCTACGGAAAATCCACACGCCCCTTTAATGGCCGCCACCGCCAGATAAACAGCGACCGCCGCCAGCAGGATGCCGCCATCGGGACGCAGCAGGATGCAGGCCGCAATCGCCGCGCCGGTCAAGGCCCAGAGCTTGCGGGAAGGCCGGTCGAGAATTCCTATCCCTGCTCGAGCGTCATGCAACCGATTCAGAGCGGCAACCGCGCCATCGAGAGCGAGCGCGGTAAAGAAGATCTCCAAAGTTTCGGTGAGCTCGGCGGCGGCATAGTTCGCCAGGAATGGACACAGCGCCGCCAGGACAAAAGCGATTCTCGCCGCGCGTTCGGAAACCGCCCGGCGGGCAAGGTCGGCAACGATCAGGCAGGTAGCCAGGCCCGCCAGAATCTGCGCCAGCAGGACTGCTCTGAAGTTGCCCGCTCCAAACAGCCAGAAAATCCCGGCCAGAAACGCAGGATATCCTGGCAGGCGCGCGTCGGTCGGCAGGATGATCTGTTTCTCCGGGTGGCCGCCCTGCGTCTGGCCGTAGATACCGTGCTGTAGCCAGTTGGTGGCGAGGTCGGCGTAGATGCGCGAGTCATCCGTGACCGCCGGGAAATGGAAGAAGAAAAATAGTCGCAAGGCGAGGCCGGCCAGTGTGGTTCCCAGAAAAAAACTGCGATGTTCGCGGATCAGGGTGAGCACGTTGGAAATATATCGCGAATCACGCGATTTTCCTCCGCCGTTCATCGGCAACGACCCATAGAATCCACCACGGAGGCACAGAGGCACGGAGAGAATTGCAATCGTGTAATCGGGCAATTTGCCAATCGGAAAATCCAAATCATGGGCACGGATCGGTTTCAAATTGCCAATTATAATTGGCACAATTACCAATTTTCTCCGTGGCTCCGTGCCTCCGTGGTGGGTGTTGGGTTTGACCCCCTGCGCCTCTCACCTTAGGATGAAGGCACCACTACCCGATGGCCAAACAGGTTTTTTACGATCCCTTGCAAGCCCGCTGGAGGCGGATTCGCCGCGTTTTCGACGCGGCTGCCCTGGCTTTTTCTTTGCTGGTGATCTTCTTCATTTATAGCGCTCTGCGCAGCGAGCCTCTGCCCGATCTTTCCTGGCTGTCTGAAAAGAAGCCTTACCACGCTCTGAAAGAAAACGAAAAGGCGAAGGCGCGCGAGAAGCGCCGCCTGGCCACTCTGGCCCGCGCCGGACACCGCCATCCATCGCGCAAAGCTCCTTCCCAACTCACGCTGAACTCCGAGCAAGGGGTGCGCGCGGCATTCTACGTTTCCTGGGACGCGGCCAGCTTTTCTTCCTTGCGCGAATATGCGCGTCAGATCGACTTGCTCTTTCCGACCTGGCTGCAGGTCCTGAGTCCAGACGGACATCTGCAAGCCTCGGATCCGGAAACGAACGCGATGTTTGATGTGGTTCAGGGGCAGACCGTCCATACCATCGACGCCAAGGTCATGCAGTTTCTGAAGGCGGAAAACACCGACATGGAAGTGTTTCCGCTGGTGCAGAACTTTGACGGCACCGATTTTGTCCCGGGCATCAGTAGTTTCCTGAACAATCCCGAAGCGCGCGCCAGGTTTCGACGCGAGATCGGGATCTATCTTGCTTCCGATCGTTATCGCGGTTTGATGGTCGATTTCGAATCCTTCCCGAAGAGAGGGCAACCCGGATACGTAGCTCTGCTGAACGAACTCTCGTCCGACCTGCACGCCAAGGGGATGAAGCTGTACGTGAGCGTACAGGTGCGCAACGAGGATTTCGATTACAAGGCCATTTCGTCCGCCGTGGATGGCGTCGTCATCATGAACTACGACGAGCACTTTCCCGGCGGAACCCCTGGCCCCGTCGCTTCGCAGGAATGGTTCCTGGCGAACCTTGAGTCCGCGGTCAAGGAGATTCCGAAAGAGAAGCTCATCTGCGCCATCGGCAACTACGGGTACGACTGGGTCGAGAAGCCAAAGTCAAAGAAGGGCAAGCTTCCGCCCGGCGAGGCCGACAAGAGCGTTTCCGTGCAGGAAGCCTGGATTGGGTCGCGCGATTCCGAAGAAGACGTTGATTTTGACGGCGACGCGCTCAATCCGCACTTCAGCTATCGCGACGACGATAACTTCCGCCACGATGTCTGGTTTCTGGATGCGGTGACTGCTCTGAACCAGATGCGTGCCGCCCAGACCCTCGGCATCCAGACCTTCGCCCTGTGGAGACTCGGCGCCGAAGACCGCTCCCTGTGGCGGGTGTGGGATGTGCCCGGAGAAGCCAATGCATCCGATCGATTGAAAGACGTTCCTCCCGGCCAGGACGTTGACATGGAGGGTAATGGCGAGATCCTGCACATCGAGGCGCGGCCTACCAACGGCGAGCGCGAACTGACCCTGGACAAGCAGACCGGGCTCATCGACGGCGAAGCCTTCAAGAGTTTGCCCGAGCCCTATCGCGTGGCGCGCTACGGCGCCAGCAAGAACCAACTCGCCATGACCTTCGACGACGGCCCCGATCCGGAGTGGACCCCGAAAATTCTCGATGTCCTCAAACGCGAGCATGTGCCCGGAACATTCTTTCTGATCGGAATCCAGGCCGAGAAGTTCAGCAGTTTGACCCAGCGCATTTACCGCGAAGGTCATGAAATCGGGAACCATACTTTCACTCATCCCGATATCAGCTCGATTGGCACCGGCTACATGAAGGTGGAACTGAACCTCACCGAGCGCCTCTTCGCCAGCCGCCTGGGCATTCGCACCATGCTCTTCCGTCCGCCTTACTCGGTCGATGCGGAACCCGACACCGAAGACCAGGTGCGGCCGCTCGAACTCACGCAAAGCCTGGGCTACATCACCATCGGCAACAAGATCGACACCAAGGACTGGAGCGACGAGCCCGCGCTCACGCCGCAACAAATCGCCGCTCGCGTGCTCGAACACTTGCCACCCTGCCAGCCGAACGATCAGCAGTGCGGCAACATCATTCTCATGCACGATGGCGGCGGCAACCGGGAAAGAACCGTGCTGGCCCTCCCGCTGATTATCGACGGCGCCCGGGCCCGCGGATTTCAATTTGTCCCCGTGTACCAGTTGATGGGCAAGACGAAAGCGGAGGTCATGCCGCCGCTCCCGGCCAACGAGTATTGGTCCGCCCGGCTGAATTGGATTGGCTTCTGGCTTTTCAGTGCAACCATGGCGGCCATCACGGCTATCTTCTTCCTGGGTGACATCCTGATGACCGGGCGCCTGATTTCCGTCGGCGTCCTCGCCATCTATGACCGTCTGCGCTCCCATGTGTATGGAACGCCCGAGCAGATCGCGGCCTACCGGCCCCGGGTCGCGGTGCTCATTCCCGCTTATAACGAAGAGAAGGTCGTCGAACGCACCATCCAGGGCGCGCTCGACTCCGACTATCCCAATCTGCGCGTTATCGTCATCGACGACGGTTCCAAGGATCGTACATTGGAAATCGTCCGCCGCGCGTTTGCCGCCGAAGAAGCCGCCGGCCGGGTCTTGGTTCTCACCAAGCCCAACGGCGGCAAGGCCGAGGCGCTTAACTTTGGACTTGAGCACATCGGAGATGCGGAACTCTTCGTCGGCATCGACGCCGATACCATCATTGCTCCCGACGCCATCGCCCGCCTCGTACCCCACTTCCTCAATCCGAAAGTTGCAGCCGTCGCCGGCAACGCCAAGGTGGGCAACCGCGTAAACCTTTGGACGCGCTGGCAGGCGCTCGAATACATCACCAGCCAGAATTTCGAGCGGCGAGCGCTCAACACCATGGGCGCGGTGAGCGTGGTGCCGGGCGCGATCGGCGCCTGGCGGGTCGAGGCGGTTCGCGAAGCGGGTGGCTACCACGTCGATACCGTCGCCGAAGACGCCGATCTGACCATGGCGCTCTTGCGCAACGGTTATCGCGTGGAATACGAAGACATGGCGCTGGCCTTCACTGAGGCTCCCACCAGTGCCAATGCGCTCATGCGGCAGCGCTTCCGCTGGTCCTTCGGAATTCTGCAGGCCGTCTTTAAGCATAAGGGCGTTTTCGCGCGTACGGGCGCTCTGGGATTCGTGGCCCTTCCCAACATCCTCATCTTCCAGATTCTGCTTCCCTTGGTCTCGCCCTTCATTGACCTGATGTTTGCGGTTGGCGTGATCTGGTACTTTACCCAAAAACACTTTCATCCTGACACCACCGATCCGGCCAGCTTCCAGCGGCTGCTGATCTTCTTCGTCGCCTTTCTGGTGATTGATTTCATCGCCTCATCGATCGCCTTCGCTTTGGAGCGTCGCCAGCCCGAAGCCCGCGAAGACGCCTGGCTGCTGAGCCAGGTGTGGTTGCAGCGCTTTGCCTATCGCCAGGTATTTTCGCTGGTTCTGTTCCGGACCTTGAAGCGTGCGATCCAGGGCCGCCCCTTCGCTTGGGACAAACTGGATCGCACCGCCGCCGTCAACTACGTTCCCGCCGAGCGCAGGGACTCAGTCAAAGTCTAGAGCGCATCCAGCGTTGCTGTAGCCCGCTCCTTTAGGGAGGGCCGCCCCCGGCCGGGGTCCCCAGACCGCGCGGTTTTCGCGGGCTGGGGTGGTCGGCCGTCCAAGCCGAGCGATGCTCGGCAGCTGGCTGCGGTCACAGCAACTCTGGATTGGCTATAAAGTCTCAAGATCGTGACCAGTGTGGTGGTGCGCGCGCTTGCCCGCCAATGCATGCAGCACCAGCACGTGTGGGCTGGTGAAAAGCCAGGGGTCGCATCCAGGGCATCGCTTCAGCGACGCCAAAAGCCTTCGAAATCAGTGCCCCTTCAGAGTGTGCGTGTGAGCTAGTTTTCGGGCACTCCGGTGGAACGAAGCACAGGAGAATCCAGCCCCGGAGGGGCGAACCAACTTAGCTCAGCGCTTCAGCGCTGGGAAAAGTGGAAGAAATGAGTCAAGTCCCGGAGGAGTCTGTGTCATAGCTTGAGGTCGATCGAAAAAGTGGACCGAACGATGCATTAGCCGCGAAGCGGCGGAACAGGAAAGCCCGGCACGTCAGTGCCGGGTAGGCGGAAGTGGTAACAATCGAGTCCCGCTAGGGACGGCACCCAAGCTATGACACAGGCTCCGGAGGGACGACCCAGTCCTCACGCACACCCTTCAGGGGCTGGGCCTCATCGGATACCGACCTTTTCCTCACTTTGCCAGAGCCAGGGCCAGGTCAAAAGTGCCGCACTATCCTCTCATTGGGGCCAGGTTCGCCGGCTGGGCTTGGGGAGTACCTAGTTCCTACTGGTATTACTTCGGTAATCAGGGCTTCTTTTGCGGTATTTTCCGTGATATAACGCCGATAGCTGCTCGTCAGGCTTTGGGCTGGGAATACCGTGGTTTTCTGGCTTGGTTTTCTGCCTTGGTCTTCTGCTCTTGGATGGAAGCGCCGAGCGACAGCAGAGGAGGCGTCGTGTCCGAAGCGCGTACCGGGAAAAGGTTTCCGCTGCAATTGCCGATTAAGATACATAAGGAAGATACCGCCGGTGACACCAGCGGCATGACCGGCAATCTTAGTGCCGCCGGCGTGTACATCCGCGCCGACGCTTCGCTTGAGGTCGGCTCACCAGTAGAATTTGAGATCACCTTGCCGCCGGAAGTAACGGGGGGCAAGGACGATGTTGTGATTCAGTGCCGCGGCCGCGTGGTGCGGACCGATGAGCCCAATGCCAGCGCCGAGTCCGGCAACAACCGGGGCGTCGCTTGCGTAATCGATTCTTACGAATTCGTTCGCAACAGTTAATCGGGAGTGCGATCCATGCTGAAACTTATTCTGGCCGACAATCAGGCGATTTTCCGCGCTGGCATCGCCAAGGTACTGGCCGTGGAAGACGAAATGCGCATTGTGGCCCAGGCGCAAACTGCCGAGCAGATGTTCATGGCGCTCGACAAGTTTCGCGCCGCGGTGCTGATCATTGCCGGAGGTTTCCACTCCGACTTCAACTCCGTCCTCGCGGCTGCCAACAAGAATAAGACCCGCGTCGTCGTCCTCGCCGACACCGGCGAGAGCGCGCAGCGCTACATGGCGGCGGGCGCCCATGGCGTCGTTTATCGCAACGTTACCAGCCCCGCGCTGGTGGATTGCGTCCGCAAGATCGCCCGTGGTGAAAACTGGGTGCAGGACGTGGCGGTGCCGAGCGAGCTGACCGAAAACGACATGGTCGGGCTGCGCGTCCGTGACCGCTTGACGGCCAAGGAACTGCGCATTGTGGCGCTGATTGTGCAGGGCTACAAGAACAAGGAAATCGCTACCCAGTTGGGTACGACCGAGCAGGTCATCAAAAACTACCTGCGCAACGTTTACGACAAGATCGGTGTGTCGGACCGGCTGGAACTGGCGCTGTTCACCATTCACCACCGCATCCTGAACGAAGCCGCGGCCGCCACCGCAGCCGCAGCCGTCCCGCAACCGCCCCAGAGTGCGGGCATTAGCAACTAGACCGCGTTCGCTGGAATGACAGAAGGCCGCCTGCGGGCGGCCTTTTGAATTTCCGTTCAGCCCGAGCATGTGTGGTGGCGGGTCGTCGACCCGCCATGGACGGGGCAGAGCCCCGTCTCCACACGCATGACTAAACGATCTTTTCTCCGATCGACTTGGCTTGCGTGAACAGGTAGAGATAATCCGGCCCTCCGGATTTCGAATCGGTGCCCGACATGTTGAAGCCGCCAAACGGGTGCGCGCCCACCATCGCTCCCGTGCACTTGCGGTTCAGGTAGAGGTTGCCGACGTGGAACTCGCGCACGGCCCGATCCAGTTTTTCGCGCGAGCTTGAATAGACGGCGCCAGTGAGGCCGAACTCGGTGTCGTTCGCGATTTCGAGAGCGTGCTCGAAGTTGCGCGACTTGATCACCACCAGCACCGGGCCAAAAATCTCGTCCTGCTCGAGCGTCGACTTCGCCGGGATGTCGGCGATCACCGTCGGCTGAATGAAGTAGCCTTCGCCAGCTTTGGTGTCGCGCGCGCCTCCGGTGATGAGCCGTCCATCTTTCTTGCCGATCTCGATATAGCGGAGAATGTCTTTCATCGAACCTTCGTTGATGACGGCAGCCATGTTTGGGTTGACTGTGGGATCGCCGACGGTAATGCGCTCGACGCGGGCTTTCAGTTTCTCCAGGAACTTGTCGTAGACGCGCTCGTCCACGATGGCGCGCGAGCAGGCCGAGCACTTCTGGCCCTGGAAGCCGAAAGCCGCCGTGGCCACGCCTTCGACGGCGGAGTCAATGTCGGCGTCGGCATCGACGATGGTGGCGTCTTTGCCGCCCATTTCGAGGATCGTGCGCTTGATCCAGAGCTGGCCCTTTTGCTGCTGCGCGGCGGTCTGGTTGATGTGCAATCCGACTTCGCGCGAGCCGGTGAAAGCGATGTAGCGAATCTTCGGATGCGACACCAGCGCGTCACCGAAGGTCACGCCTCCGCCGGGGCAGAAGTTCACCACGCCTTCGGGCATGCCGCATTCTTCGAGCAGCTCCACGAACTTCGCCGCAATCGTCGGCGAATCGCTCGACGGCTTCAGCACGACGGTGTTGCCGCTGACGATCGAAGCCAGCGTCATGCCGGCCATGATGGCGCAGGGGAAGTTCCAGGGCGGAATCACGGCGCCGACGCCGAGCGGAATGTAGGTCAGCGTGTCGCGCTCGCCCGGCAGTTGCACGGGCGGTTCGGCTTTTGCGAAGCGCAGGGCCTCGCGCGCGTAGAACTCGCAGAAATCGATGGTCTCGGAAATGTCCGCGTCGGCCTCGAACCAGTTCTTGGAAACTTCGAACACCAGCCAGGCCATAAATTCGAGCTTGCGCTCGCGCATTACATCGCCCACGCGGAACAGGAGCGAGGCGCGCTCCTCGGCCGACGTATGGCTCCAGTGACCAAAAGCTTGACAAGCGGCCTGTACGGCGGGCTCGACGTGCTCCTTGCCGGCTTTCTGGTGAACCCCGATCACTTCCGAAGGCTTGGCAGGATTGATGGAACGGATCTTGTCGGAGGTCTTGATGCGCTTGCCGCCGACGATCAGGTCGTGCTCGCGGCCCAGTTGTCCGCGCACTTTCTCGATGGCGGAGCGCATCTTGCGCACGTTCTCTTCTTTGCTGAAATCGACAAACGTCTCATTCTTGAACGCACCTTCATGCAGGCGGACTTGCAGACGCGGCGGGGCTTCCATGGTTGCCATAGGAGATCCTTTCCAGGACAGGGAGTTAAGCGCAGGGCTCAATAACCCATCATTTTACACCCGCCCGGCCCGAGGTCGCCGAGTGGTACCGGGGACGACGCAGAATCAATAATCTAGCAGGCTGCGGAAAAACTCAATCTCGGGCTTGATTTTGGGCGGCGCAGCGCTTCAGCGCTGCGACAACTGGCCTGTTTTCAGTGTCGGCTTTAGCCGCCGGGGTCAGACTGCGGCGCAGCTAGGGAGTTCTTGCAACTCATTACCATGGTAATTCGTCTTATCAGTGTGGGTACATCCGTGATGTATTCAGTTGCCAGGTCGAAGAGTAGGGTAAACTATGATGCCTAAAGCGAATCACAAGAAGGGATGCTGCGTGGCTACGTCACGCCCCAAGCAAAAAACCGCTATGGACTCGCTGCTGGAGAGCATGGACGAGCTTGCCGTCGCTGCCTCCAAGAAAATGACCACTGGCGAAGTGCGCAAAGTACGCAAGCAGATCAACGACCTGGTAGATCGCGCTGTTCAGCGTAAACCGCGTCGCGAAACTGCCTGATCAATTCCTTCCGCCTCTCCGCAGTCATATCCGGCTCCAACTTGTTGATAAGTTCCACGTATTCAGGTTCAGCGTCAAGTCCCTGCTTCACCAGTTCTCGAACTCGCTGCACGTCACGGCGAAGTTTTGCTGCTTCTTCCGGGTCGCAATATGTGCGCCCCGGATCGCGTCGTGTTTGTGTCCACTTGCTCATATGGAGGCCTTCACAGTCTACCTAGAGAGCACGAGCAACGCATCGCAGTCGGGTGCCCCAGGTCTCGCGGTTTTCGAGACCTGGGATTCCACCGCCGCGTCAAGCTTGGGATTTTCCTACGACACACGCGGGGCTGGCCCTTCGACCTTTTTCATCACAAACGCCCGGGCCAGGCATCACAGACTTCCCGGCCGCTCCTGGGCGAGAATGTTCCTGCTTAGGGCAGTGCACTCGTGCGCCCGTCCTCCAAAACGGCCACGACGTTACCACAAAGTTATTTTCAGGTGCTCTTTGACAACCGGAAGTTGAGGCACTAAGCGGATGTCAATCGCCGCGAAAATTCCAAAAAGCGGAGGTTTTTCCGCTAAGTCCTTATTCCGGAATATTTTGAAAATAAGTCCTTTGCGCTCTAGATTTTGGCGGGATGAGTCCCCGTAACCCCATGATTCCAAAGATTAGGGGGGAGGGGGGTAGTGGTAAACACGGGTTAATACCTTAAGAGTAAACAGGCAAGAATAAGGGAATCGAAGAGGCCTCGAAGCTAGCTGCTCAATGTTGCGATGAGGCCGTCTCGTTTACTGGTCCCTTCGCGTATAATGGCGCGTTCTTCAGACGCGCGGCTTCTTCCGTCCGTCGCAGCTTGCAAGCCTTTTTCCAAGGAGAGGAGACTCCCATGTCCAGTATCCCGCCCAGTCCGCAAACACCCGGCGGCGCACCGCCTGCGCCGCAGAAGAGTTCAGGAGCCAAAATACTTCTGTGGGTTGTCGGCATCGTAGTGGGGCTCATCCTGATTTCTTTTGGCAGTTGCGCCGTAATCGGCTTCTATGCCATGCACAAGGTGAAGCAGGCCGGCTTCGATTCGGATTTGATGAAGAAGAACCCCGCTCTCGCCTCCGCGAAGATGGCCGTCACCCTGAACCCCGACTCGGAGATCGTTTCGAGCGACGACAATGCCGGAACCATCACCGTCCGCGACAAGAAAACCGGCAAGGTCGTGAGCATGAAGTTCGACCCGCAGAAGAAGGCCATGGTCATTACCGACGAGAATGGCAAAACGACCTCGCTGACAACGACGGGTGAGGGGGCAAACGCCAGCATGGAGATGAAAACCTCCGAGGGCACGATGAAGATCGGCGCCGGGGCGGACAAAGCGCCCGACTGGGTGCCCGTGTATCCCGGATCTACGCCGCAAAGCACATTCTCATCCAGCACCGGCAGTGAGCAGACCGGTTCCTACACGTTTGTCACCAAGGATTCGGCCGACAAGGTCATCGCATTCTATGGCGACGCTCTGAAGTCGGCGGGCTTTTCGGTGTCGAACATGACCAGCAACTCGAATGGAAAAGTCGGAGGCATGGTCTCCGGTGAGGACAAAGCCAACAAACGCAACGTCGTGGTAGGACTCTCGACCGAGGATGACGGGACGCACATAAGTGTGACCTTCACCATCAAACAGTAAACCCGAGGGCTGGCCCGGCCTCCGCAATTGTTTGAACTCTGAAGGGTGCCCTGGACAGAGCCTTCGTTCTTATCGAGGGGCACCCTCAAATTATGTGTTGACTCGAAATCAGCGGCGCACGGCGGCTGCTACTTCTGCCGGCTCGGGCTCCAGCTTGGCCGTGAAGTGCCGCAGGAACGGGGCTTCGTAGCTGAGTTTCAGGCCATGAATCTGGTGGCGCTTCTTCCAGACCTCTAAGATGATTTCCACCACGTAGTCGATGTGGCTCTGGGTGTACACGCGACGGGGAATCGCTAGGCGCACCAGGTCCATCTTCGCCGATGCTCCGAACATGAGGGTGCCGATCTCAACTGAGCGGATGCCGCCTTCGAGATAGAGTTCATTGGCAAGCGCAACGGCGGGAAAGCGATCCGGCGGAATGTGCGGTAGAAAAGCTCGCGCGTCGATGTAGACGGCGTGGCCTCCCGGCGGTTGCACGATGGGCACGCCCTCGGCGGCAATGTGGTTGCCTAAGTATGCGGTTGAGGCTATGCGGTATTCGAGGTAGTCCTCGTGCAGCGCTTCCTGCACTCCGACGGCGACGGCTTCAAGATCGCGCCCGGCGAGGCCGCCATAGGTGGGATAGCCCTCGGTCAGAATCAGCAGGTTCTTCTCCTGTTGCGCCAGCAGATCGTCATTGGTGCAGAGGAATCCGCCAATGTTCGCCATGCCATCTTTTTTCGCCGACATGGTGCAGCCGTCGCCGTAGCTGAACATTTCCTGCGCGATTTCTTTTGGCGATTTGTGCTCATAGCCCTGCTCGCGGATCTTGATGAAGTAGGAGTTCTCGGCAAAACGGCAGGCATCGAAGTAGAGCGGGATGCCATGCTTCCGGCAAACCGCACTCACGGCTTTGACGTTCTCCATCGACACCGGCTGGCCACCGCCGGAATTGTTGGTCACGGTCAGCATGACCAGGGGCACGCGCTCGCGGCCGAATTTTTGGATAAGCGCCGCGAGCGCCGCGACGTCCATGTTGCCCTTGAAGGGATGCTTCAGGCTCGGCTGTCGGCCCTCGGCGATAACTAGGTCGACCGCCTCGGCGCCGACGAACTCCACGTTCGCGCGCGTTGTGTCGAAGTGCGTGTTGTTGGGGACGACATCGCCTTTCTTGCACATCACGCTGAACAGAATGCGCTCGGCGGCGCGGCCCTGGTGGGTCGGGATGACGTGCTTGTAGCCGAAAATATCCTGCACCGACGCGCGGAACCGCTCGAAGCTGCGGCTGCCCGCATAACTCTCATCGCCTTCCATCATGGCCGCCCACTGGTGGGTGGACATTGCAACAGTGCCGGAATCGGTGAGCAGGTCGATGAGGACATCGTCCGCGGGCAGGAGAAAAAGGTTGTAGCACGCGGCGCGGAGGAGTTGCTCGCGCTGAGCGCGGGTCGTCCACTGGATGGGTTCGACGCTTTTGATGCGGAACGGTTCAATGATGGTGCGGGGCATGGTAGTTTGTCCTTTTTACCACACACCCTTCGCCCGCGGATGTCAGTGACTGGGATCACGGCTAGGCAAGGGCGCAGCCATGACTCAGTTGTTGAGAAAGCCACGGATCCGCAGTTGAGTTCGTCCTACGATAATTTGACCGAGTCCCTCCGCTCGGCGGGCCGCCGGACGGCCAGCGCAGAGGGCCCCGGCTTTCACGCCACCGGCGGTCGAAGCTCCGCGTATCGACCGATTGCCACCGATCACGATACCGTGGTCTCCGGGCTGGATTCCACGCTGAAACTGTGCCGGCGAACCACCCGCCGTCGCTGCGATTCCTGGAGCGGGGCGGAGGCGGCGATGGCGCAGAGAACGTAGAACAGCGCGGCGTTGGCCGGGATCTGCAGATTGAAATCGAGAAAGCTGTGCACCAGAATCCCCACACATCCGAGCAGAGCGGCCACGGTCAACGCGCCGCTCGCGGTCTCGGTCCAATTCTTGAGCTTGCCCGCGGCCTGACGGAAGACCAGCGCCAGAAACCAGACCGCGATGGAGAATCCAGCCAGGCCGGTCTCAACCAGCAGTTGCAGATAATCGTTGTGCGCCTGGTTCACGAAGAAGGTGGTGTAGAAACTGCGAAATTCTGGGTAAACAATCGGAAAGGTACCGAGTCCCCAACCGAGGATGGGCCTCTTGACCAGCATGCGCAAGCAGTCGCGATCGATGCTGAGGCGAACGCCTCCGTTAATCTCTTCACGGGCTTCGGAGTGAATGCTGATCAGGCGGCGGGTGAGTTCGTTGCCACCGACCCAGACGAGAAAAACAATCACCATGGTTAGACACGCGCCCAGCATGAGGGGCTGCTTCCAGCTTCCTTCGCGCTTGCGAACCAGAAGCACGCTCAGCACCACCATCTGCGCGACGAACGCCGCCATGCCTCCGCGCGAACCGGAAAGAAAAATACTTCCAGCCATCAGCGCGGCGATTCCCGCCACCGCAATCTTGCGGGCCCCGTCCGTGAAGTGAGTCGCGGCCAGCACCAGCGGGAAGGGCGTAAGCATCTCCATCAGGCCGGCGTAGTGATTGTGATTGACGTAAGGTCCGTAAATCGAGCCACCCTGCTCCGAGGCCCAGATCCAGTAAAGCTTTCCATTCGGCGCCAAACCCTGCAGCACCGCAAACGCAGCCACTACCGCCCCGTAACCCGTGAACAACTTGGCCAGCAGCTCGAACTGAGAAGAGCGACGCAGCGTCTGGGTCACGACAAACGCCAGCATGCCGTAGGCAGCGTAGAGCAGCAAGTGAGAGTAGGTCAGGTGACGGTAGGCCGTTGTTCCAACCACCCATTGCACCAGCACCAGCGCAAAAAAGGCCGCCATGGGCCGGTAGAGGACGTTATCGGAGAGGTTGAGTTCATGGTTAATCCACTGGCGGGACGCCCAAACCGCCAGCAGCAGCATGGCACACGCTTCCAAGGCAAAAATGGACCAGGGCTCGACCGCTCCAAAGGCCAGCGGCCCCAGCAACAGCACGGCACAGGAGCCGGCCAGCAGCGCGGTGTTGGTCAGTCGCGGTGGCGAAGCTTTAGCGACGGGCGCGGGTTCAGGTTGCGTTGCCAGGGCGGAACTCACGGGTTGTCCTTGGAATGATTGGGGGAATTGTCGGAAGAGAGTTCGGGAGAAAGTTCGAAATCGCCGAGCCAAAGCTTGCCGCGAATCGGAGAGCCGGCGGGGAAGCGCTCGATCGCGAGCAACAGCAGCGTAGTAGAGTTCGGCGTTGTCACCTTCGAGTGAACTTCCTTCCAGAAGTCGGCATCGTTGAGTGGGTCGCTGGCATAGAGCGGCGCGCCCGTGTAGGCATCTCGCAGAACGATCTGGGGTCCGCCCGCTCCCTCAAAGTCCGCCGACTTGTAGTAGGCGGAGAAGTCGTAAGTGGTTGCTCCGCGCACCGGAATCAGTTGTTGAATTCCGGCGTCGCTGATGCCTGGGCCTTCGAAGGTGAGCGAAAGAGAGCGATGACCCTGGCGGAAGTCGGTCGGATCGAGCAATGGCTGGACTCCGGTGCGATTCACGTAGGTCCAGTCGAAGCCTCCGTTCAGGATGTCGAGGCCGAAATCGCCATTCACCACCAGGTTGTCCTCCGTGGGCAGATACGCAGAGAGGCCAAGAATGTCAGCGGTTTGTTCCCAGGCCGACATGGCGGCGTCGGGACGGCGCACTGCAATGAGATAACGCACGTATTCGTACAGATAGCGATTCTGAAATTTCTCGTGCAACTGGGCGAGCCGTTCCCAGGTTCTGATGGCGCCCTCGGTTTCCTGCTTGCTCATCAACAAATCGAGAAAGGCAATCAGAGAATCGGTGCGAGCCGGCACCACGTCGCGGAGCAGCGCGTCCGGGTCAGGACGCACGCGCCAGCTGGCACGCAGGGCGGCGTCCACCAGAGAAACGTCGTTCTCGATGACGACGTGGAATTCGCGCAGGGCGCGGTCGATATCGCCGTCGATGAGAAAAAAGTTGGCCGCTTCCCAGGCCACATCGGGCGCAGTGGGCTCGGCTTGCAAGGCGCGATCCAGGGCCGCTCGCTGGCCCGTGATGTCGCCGGTTACCTGATAGGCGGCGGCCAGATCGAACCAATAGCGGGCATCGTAAGGGTTGAGCGCGACGGCGGCTCGAAAACTGTCGATAGCGGACTGAGGATCACCCGCAACAAAGGCAAAATAACGTCCGAGCCGATGGCGATAATCTGCATTCCCAGGCGAGAGCCGCACCGCGCGCTCCAGCGACGGCAACTCCCCACGCGCAGCAAAAAAGCTGGCCGCGAACTCTGTGCCCGTCAGAAGAATATAGACGCAGCCGGCAAAAGCCACAGCAGCAGCGAACTGCCAACGGCGCCGGTTTGAAAGTGGAATCGCCATCGATGTCAAACCGCTTCTTCCTCCCCCACCTCAAACCGCCTTCGGCTCCGCTTCGTTCCCCGCGCCGGGAGCATCTTCCTGATAGTACTGGCCGTATTTGCCCTGATACTCGTAGTAGTAATAATAATCGGGGGAAGTCAGGTCGACGGCGTTTAGAAGCACGCCGGCGACGTGAGCATTGACCTGCATCAATATGTCGCGGGCCCGGCGCAGTGCTTGTTTTGTGGTCTGGCCGGAACGAATCACCAGGATCGTGGCATCGGCGCGGGGTGAGAGCACGACCGCGTCGGTGACGGAAAGGGTTGGGGGAGTGTCGATCACGATGTGGTCGAACTGTTGGCGCAACTCCGCGATCAGGTCCCGCATGTTGGAGGAGGCCAGCAATTCGGCAGGATTCGGAGGCGGCGTGCCCGAGGGCATGATGAAAAGATTGGGCAGGATCGGAGAGGTGGTAATCGTCTGTTGCACGGTAGCGCTTCCCGTCAGGACGTTGCTGAGACCGCTGCGCGGGCCCATGCCCAGGGTCTTGTGAACACTGGGGCGGCGTAAGTCGGCATCCATCAGGAGAACGCGGACTCCCTTTTGCGCGAGTACGATCGCGGCGTTGATGCTGGTGGTAGTTTTGCCCTCCTGCGGACGCGCGCTGGTCACCATGATCACCTTAGGCGGCGCACCGAGATTGGAGAGCAGAAGCGAGGTCCGGAGCGCGCGATACGATTCGGCCATCTGCGACTGGGGACGAACCTGGGTTACGGTTTCCACCACTTCCTTCGATGCCGTCAAAGCCAGCCGTTTGCCAGTCGCTCCATGGCTGGCGGACTTGGAGCCTAGCGGGATCATTCCGAGAGAGGGAAGGCCGGAGATGGCTGTTGCCTGCTCGGGGGTGCGGACGGTGTTGTCCATGTTCTCGAGCAGGAAGGCCAAGCCGACGCCGGAGATGACGCCCAGCACCAGCGCGAAAGACAGGTTGCGCGGAATGTTGGGTTCGCTGGGAAAGGTGGGAACACGGGCGGCGTCAATGATGCGAAAGTTATTGGAGCGCAATCCCGCGGTGACGCCCGCTTCTTTCAGTTTTTCCAGCAATCCCTCGTAGAGCGTCCGGTTGCTGTCCAGGTCACGCTTCAGGATGCTGTACTCGATGGCGCTTTCGTTGAGCTTGTTCGCTTCCTGTTTTTGCTTCTCGAAGGAGACGCGCAACATGTTTTCGCGCTGCAAAGCGGCCAGGTACTGCCCCTTGAGGTGGTCAACGGCCTTGTTCGTTTCCGATTGAAGCTGGCGTTCAATCTCCTTCAGTTGGCTGTTGAGCTGCGCAACTTTCGGATACGAGGGACCGAACTGAGTGCCGAGGTCGGCAACCTGGATTCTGAAATTGGCCTGCTGTTCGCGCAACTTGTCCAGAAGCCCGGAAGTTGCGCCGTTTCCCCCTCCCACGGTATCGGCAACGATGGCTGCCGCGATCGCGTCCGGATCATTGGACTGGGTCTGGCGATAGACGGCTTCTTTCTGCATGCGGTCCGATTCGGCCATCGTCATTTCTTTGTTCAGTTCGTCGAGCTTTTCGGTGATGATGTTCTGCTTTTCGTCCGTCCCGAGAATCTCGTGCTCCTTCTGGTAGCGCACGAGCTTCTCCTGAGAGGTTTCCACTTTCATCTGCAAGTCCACGAGCTGTTTGGAAAGCCAATCGGAGGCCTGCATGGTGGATTCGAATTTGGTCTTGAAGTTCTGCTCGACATAAGTAGCCGCGAGGGTATTCACGGCGCTGGCGGCGAGCTGAGGATCGGTGCTGTTGTAATGAATCTCGATGATGCGGGTGTTGGGAATCAGCGTGACGCGGAGGTTTCCCCGAAACCTTCCCAGCAGAGCCGAGGTGCGGTTCGAATCGGTCTGCAGCGGATCGGCGACCAGGTTGGCTTGCTTTTGATCGGGATGACCGCCGAACTCGGGACGCTTATCCAGATTCAGTTGCCGGATTACTTGCAGCGCCATGAGGTCGCTCTGGAGAATACGGACCTCGGTGTCCAGATCGCTCTGGTCGTAGTAGTCCACCACTGGCCCCGAGTCTTTGAAGGTAATGAGGTTGGAATCGGCTTTGTTGACGGCGATGCGGCCGACCGCTTCGTAGACGGGAGTCTGGCGCAGACTGGCAATGGCGACGATCATGAAGATGCCCACTACAACCGCGGTCACCATCCACTTGCGCTTGATAAGAACGCGCATGTATTCGCGCAGTGTGGATTCCTGCGACGGCAACACGTTATAAAGGGCGGAGCCGAGCGGCCTGAGGAATTCCGCCGCTTCGCCGGGTAGCAGCTCGCGCGATCCGTCGTTACGCGGAATGTCACTTCGCGGATCGTTACTTCGTGGAACCAGGGGCCCCAATGACATCGTTACTCCTTAGCCGCCACCAGCTCGATGCGACAAGCCGCCGCACCCGACACACAGGTTCCGCTCCAGCCGGTTTTCGCACAGCAAGCCGGGCAGACGCGAGCGGACTGTTATGAGGAATTTGCCTGATTCTAGCATCCCCGGAGCGAGAACCGGCCAAAATTTACAGCTTGGGGATATTGTTTAAGGTACTGGTTTTCGCGGGGCAGACGCGGGCGCGGCGATGAAGGCCGGGCTCAAGTGTGTGCGTGAGAACGTCGGTCGTCCCTCGGGACTTGAGTCGTCATTCCACTCTACCCCGCGCTGAAGCGCGGGGCTAAGCTAGGCCGCCCCTCCGGGGCTTGTGTTCTGATGTGCTTTGTTCCACTCGGTTGCATGGAGACGAGTTCTCGCGCACACACTCAAGCGCCGGATGCGGAAAACTGCACGTCCGGTGGTGTCTGGGGTATAAGGATTAACTGGCGCCGCGTGAACCACAAGCGCCGATTCGAACATTTAACGCTGACCCGCGTAGACTGCGAAACCAACCTCCCCGACAAAGGGATCCACAAGAGCCTCGCGAGAACCTCCAGCATATTCGTGGATGAGCTGTTGAACTAAAGCTTCATATCGAGTGTCGACGGGTTTTCCCCACACCAGGATTGCATCGGGCCTCGCCTTGGAGATATCTTGCAGCAGCGCTGGGATCTCCTCTAAGTCAGGCAACTTATCCGTCGCGCCAATCAGTCTGCGATCCCCGAAATAAGCCGACTTATATCCCGCCTCCCACCCCACTCCGTGTTCCGGCCAAGGTCCAGAACCGACACTTACAACGGTGGAACCCGGATGTGCTCTCAAGCCCTGGCCAGCCCGGTAGCACGAGATCTGAAAATCGCTACTAAGAGTGCGGAAAGGAGAAGAGGAATATACCAGCGAGGCAAATATCCCGAGCGCGATCAAAGCCATCATAGCCCTTCGCCAAATGCGAAGCTCCGGACCCATCTGCTCGAGGAAACCCACAGCGATGCCGAGCAGAAGGGGGATGATCGGATAGAGATAGCGGCCATCGAATACCAGCATGCAGTACGCCAGCAAAAGGCTGACCATCCCCAAGGCAACCACCGCCGCCATCGTAAATTCAACGGGACTCTGCTTTCTTCGTCCAACCAGAACCGCCACCACAAAAACAAAAGCCGCCAGCCCGCCCGGTGTTATGGCGATCAGCAGCTCTTTCGCGGCCTTCCGCAGGTTTTGCACCTCATGCGCAACTAGTGCAGGCGCCGCCTGCCTCGCGTCGATTCGATATTGCCACGGCCACGAGCCCGGCGGCATTGGGTCGCCCACGTTGTTCTCATCAATGAACGGTCTCGTATCCTTGAGCACGGCGTAGGTTCTGTCCGGTTGGTTGCTATATGCGTGCGCCGTCCACTGCAGAAAATTAACCTTAAACTGTGTTCCAGTCGTAAACGCGCCGTATTTAAAGTGCAGTGCTCCCGCCCACGCCGTGGCCACCAGCAACGGCAGGAGGCCCGCCAAAGCAAGCCGCGCCGCCAGCTGCTTACGAGGCCTGGACGTGTGATTTCTGGACAGCAGCATGGAAACCATCGTGCTCAGCGCCAGCCAGGGCAGAGCAAATCCTTTGGCCAGAAATGCGAGAGCGTGAATGCCTCCGAGCAAGCCCCACCATCTTTTTTCATCCCTGCGTAAGCATTGCAGCAGCACCATAAAATAAACCAGCGCCAATGCCGCAAACAGGAAGTCTGGAGTCACCATTTCGGTTGCCTGCGCCGAGAGGCCGCGGCTTAAAGAAAACCAGAACACAGCCAGAGAAGCAGCCAGCTCCGAATGCCAAAGACTCTTCGTGAAAAAATACAGCAGCGCCCCACATAGAAGATAGCTGCCGATGTTGAGAACTTTCCCGACCCGCACCAGGTCTCCATCGAAAAAAGACCCGGCAGCAATCATCCAGGAAAGCAGTGGACTGCGAAAATCATTGATCGCCGAATAGAATTGGTGATACCGCAGATGCCGGGCAATTCCAATGTAGTCGATGCCGTCAATATCAATCTGATGAAAACACTTCGAGCCGAACCAGACCAGCTGAAACCAATAGCTCAAAGCTGCAGCCGCAAGGAGCCAGCGGGAACTCTTCTGCTTACTTGTCGAAGGCACTCTGCCCGATTCCTAGTCTTCAACTTGCGAACGCACTGATGCGCGATTACGTCTGCGCCAGTACCTTAGCACAGCGCGGTGGCCCCGGCTCCGCGTCCATCCTGACTTTTCTCCTCGCCCATGCCCTCCATCAGGCCGGCCGCCAAGAGGATGCCAACCTGGCTGACCAGCAGGCCCTGCGATTATCGAACGACGTCGACCAGGCCCAGCAGAGAGCAGCCCATTTGGGGGCTCGGTAGTAGGCGACCAACTCCGCCCCCGGAGGCCCTGATCTTCCGCGACCTCGGAAGGATGCTCGCCAATTGCTAAGCTCCGAGTGAGTTCCACAGAAAGTTCAAACAGACCCACCGCCGGACGCGGCGATGAATCCGCAGCTATACTTCCCCGGCACTTTGCTCAGCTATACTATCGAACACAAGAACTTACCCGAAAAGCGAAGATTCTTCTGGCAGGCTGGGGAAAGAGCCGATATCCGATGCCCAGTCCCTAAAGGGGCGTCTGGTTTCGAAAGATACGGCATCGCTAAAGCGGTGCCTGATACGAAGGCTGCGTTTTTCCTGGGCGCGTGACTCGGCAGGAGAGGTTTCGAAGGGACAAGAATGGTCAATTGGCCGCAGGAATCGATACTGGTAACGGGTGGAACAGGGTCGTTCGGGAAGAAATTTGTGGAGATCATGCTGCGCGACTACCAGCCTCAGAGACTGGTGGTTTTCAGCCGGGACGAGTTGAAGCAGCATGAGATGAGAACGGCGGGCTTTGATCATCCCAGTCTGCGGTATTTCATTGGAGACGTTCGGGACGTGGATCGATTGAAGCGCGCTCTCTCGGGTGTGACGGTGGTGGTGCACGCGGCGGCGCTGAAGCAGGTGCCGGCTTGCGAGTACAACCCGTTCGAAGCGATCCAGACGAATATCATGGGCGGGCGCAATGTGATTGATGCGGCGATTGATCAAGGCGTGCACCGCATTCTGGCGCTCTCGACCGACAAGGCGGTGAATCCGATCAATCTGTACGGCGCCACCAAGCTGTGCGCGGAGAAAGTTTTTGTGCAGGCCAATGCTTATGCGGGCGCGAAAAATACGCGCTTCAGTTGCGCGCGATACGGGAACGTGGTGGGCAGCCGGGGCAGCGTGATCCCAATTTTTCTGGAACAGCGGCGGCGCGGGAAGATCACGATCACCGATCCGCGCATGACCCGATTCTGGCTGACGCTGGAGCAGGGCGTGAAGTTTGTGATCCGCTGCCTGGAGCAGATGCACGGCGGCGAGATTTTTGTTCCCAAAATTCCCAGCATGCGGCTGGTGGACTTGGCGGAGACCGTCGCCCCGGGATGCCAGGTGGAGTACATTGGGATTCGTCCGGGAGAGAAGTTGCACGAAGTGCTGGTCTCTGAGGACGAGTCGCGGCAGACGCTGGAAACCGCAGACATGTACGTGATACAGCCGTCGCATCCGTGGTGGAAATCGGAAAACTGGGCCAACGCCAAGCGGCTTCCGGAAGGCTTCCGTTATTCGAGCGACAGCAACGAACGCTGGCTGACGCGGCGGGAGCTGGAAGAATTGGTGGCGCCTGAAACCAGCGCTGCGGAGGCGGTTCCGGCGTCGGCGTAGCGGCGCAGTTTATTCTCGTAGAGACGGGGGTTGCCGCGTTTCCTTGCGCAGAGTGAGACGGGGCAAGCCCCGTCTCTACAGGTGGAAGAGAGTTACCCTCTAAGCATGACCTCATACAAACCGCATTGCACCACGGACCGCTAGCATGAGCGCCTCACCCACAAAGCTGGAAACTCTTGCCATCCATGGGGGTAAGCCGGTGCGGGAAAAATTGTTGCCGTATGGGCGGCAAAGCCTGGATGACGCAGATGTCCAGGCGGTGGTTGAAGTTCTGAAGTCGGACTGGCTGACGACAGGACCGAAGATCGGCGAGTTTGAAGAAAGGTTTGCAGCGTGGGTCGGGGCGCGGCACGCGGTCAGCTTTAGTTCGGGCACGGCCGCGTTGCACGGTGCGGCGTTTGCCGCGGGACTGGGACCTGGGGATGAGGCGATTACCACCCCCCTGACTTTCTGCGCGACCGCCAACTGCATTTTGTATCAGGGGGCGACGCCGGTGTTCGCCGACGTCTCGCCGGACACGCTGAACCTTGACCCCGGCGAAGTTTCCAGGAAACTTTCTCCCCGGACCAAAGCCATCATCGCGGTCGACTATGCGGGACATCCCGCCGCGCTTGATGAACTGGGAGAGCTGGCGAAGGCGCAAGGACAAGGCGCGTTTCTGATTGAAGACGCCTGCCACGCGCTGGGCGCGGAGTACAAGGGGAAACGCGCCGGCAGCATTGCCGACATGACGGCGTTCAGCTTTCATCCGGTGAAGCACCTGACGACCGGGGAAGGCGGCATGGTTGCGACCAACGATGCGCGGCTGGCCGAGACGCTGCGGAGGTTTCGCAATCACGGCATCAGCAGCGAAGCGCGGCAGCGGCAGGAATCCGGGCAGTGGTTTTACGAGATGGTCCTGCTGGGCTTCAATTACAGGCTGACAGATATCGCGTGCGCGCTGGGACTGTCGCAGCTGGAAAGGCTGGCCGCGAACCTGGCCCGCAGGCGGGAGATTGCGGCGCAATACGCGGAGGCGTTCCGGGATTTGGCGGCGGGCGATCTGCCGACGATCGTTCTTCCCGCGGTGCGCGATGGCATCGACCCGGCGTGGCACTTATATCCGGTTCGGCTGAAACTGGAAAGGTTGGCGGTGGGGCGAGGAGAAATCTTTCGAGCGCTGCGCGCGGAGAATATCGGGGTGAATGTTCACTACATTCCTGTGCATCAACATCCGTACTATCGCGAGCACTTCAAGTCCAAGTGCAAAGAGGGTTATCCGGTTGCCGAGGACGCGTATGAGCGGCTGATCAGCCTGCCCATGTTCCATGCCATGACGGCGCAGGATGTGGAAGACGCGGTGCAGGCGGTGGGGAAAGTTGTGGGGCATTATAGTCGTTAGTCGCTGGTCGTTAGTCGCTCGCGAAGAGACGGTGGATTGGACCGACGACCAACGACTAGCGACTGGTTTTCTAGTGCAAGGGAAAGGCGAGCGCTCGCATTTGCTCGAGACCAGGCAATCAAAATAAGTCATGTCCAGAATTTCCGACTGGGTAGGATATCGGGCTCTGGTCGTCGGTTGCGGTTCGATTGGCCGCCGGCACGCAAGAAATCTGAAGTCTATTGGGGTGCGGCAGCTCGGCTTTTGCGATAGCAGCCCCGACGCGCTGAAGCAATGCCGTGAGGAACTGCACGGGGAAACCTTCGGCGACTATGGCGAGGCGCTCGAGAAATTCAAGCCGGATATCGTGCTGATCTGCACTCCGCCGGTGTACCACGTGGAGGAGGCGCTGGCCGCGCTGCAGGCGGGAGCCCACGTTTTTATCGAGAAACCTGTCTCGCACGAATCGAGTGGAATCCAGGCGTTGATTGCCGAAGCGCGGCGCCACGACCGGAACGTTCAGATCGGGTACAACATGCGGTTTCAACCCGGCTTGAAGATATTGAAAGAGCTTATCGACTCGGGAAAGATCGGGCGCGTGCTCTGGCTCAACGTGGAAGCGGGGCAATACCTTCCCGATTGGCGCCCGTGGCAGCACTATCGCGAAAGCTACAGCGCGCGTCACGAACTGGGCGGGGGCATCATTCTCGACGGCTCTCACGAACTGGATTACATTTGCTGGCTGCTGGGGCGCCCCACGGAAGTGACTTGCCGGGCTGAGCACCTCAGCAGTCTGGACGTGGATGTGGAAGATGCGGCGTGGATCTACCTGAGTTTTCCGGAGCGGCGCCGCGCGGAACTGCATCTGGATTTTGTGCAGCGGGCACACACGCGCACGTGCAAAGTCGTGGGTGAGACTGGGACTGCGCTTTGGGATTTCAATGTCCAGGAGGTGCGCTGGTTTTCCGCCGAGCAGCCAGGTTGGAATAGCATCCCGTACGTGTTTGAAGCGAACGACATGTATGTAGCGGAGATGGTGCACTTCCTGGAATCTCTCGGGAGCGGAACCGGGCCCATGGTCGATCTCGAGCAAAGTAGAGATGTGATTCGGGTGGTGGAAGCGGCCAAGAAGTCGTCGGAAGAGGGAAAGCCGCAGGCGCTGAATTGGACCAGCGAAGCGAGAGAGGGACCGGTGGTGGCGATCATTCAGGCTCGAATGGGGTCGAGCCGTTTGCCGGGCAAGAGCCTGGCGGAGATCGAAGGACGGCCGATGTTGTGGCACGTCATTCAACGCGTGAAACGAGCCAGTCTGATTGATCGCGTGGTGGTGGCCACTTCCACCGCTCCGGCGGACGACGCCATCCAGGAGATGTGCCGGGAGAACGACGTTCCATGTTATCGGGGCAGCGAGAACGACGTGCTGGATCGTTTCTACGGTGCTGCGCGCGGAGAAAAAGCGTCGCAGGTGGTGCGCATCACGGCCGATTGCCCCTTGATTGATCCGGAAGTGATCGATCGAGTGGTGAGGCGCTTTCAACGTGGCGATCTCGATTACGCCTCCAATGCCATGGTGCGGAGCTATCCCGATGGGCTGGATACGGAGATATTTTCGTTTTCCGCGTTGGAACGGGCATGGCACGAGGCGAGTAAAGCTTCCGAGCGCGAGCACGTGACACCGTACCTGCGTTCGGAAAAGTTTCGAACTGCCAACGTCGAGAACGATTCGACGTACTTATACCAGCATTACCGCTGGACGGTGGACGAGGCGCAAGACCTGGAGTTCATTCGGGCGGTGTACAAGGCTTTTCGCGGGCAGGAGAGTTTTGGAATGAAGGATGTTTTGGAATTGATCGAGAAGAATCCGGGGCTGGAAAAGATGAACTCGGATATTGTTTCCAACCACGGGTACTACAAGAGCCTTTTCGAAGAGGCGCGCGCGGCGGCGGCACCGCGCCGGCCGATTGAAAAATCGAAGGCCTGGCTGGAGCGGGCGGGCAAGGTGATCCCGGGTTCTTCGCAGACGTTCAGCAAAGGCGCCAACCAGCACGTGCGCGGGGTGGCGCCGGTGTTCCTGGCGAAGGGCAAAGGTTGCCGCGTTTGGGATGTCGACGGGAATGAATATATCGACTACATCCAGGGACTTCTGCCGAACATTCTCGGTTACGCGCACGCAGAGGTAAATGCGGCGGTGGCGGAGCAGTTGGGACAAGGGCACAGTTTTTCTTTGCCGCACCCTCTGGAAGTGGAACTGGCGGAGCGGTTGACGCGGCTCATTCCCTGCGCCGAGATGGTTCGCTTTGGCAAAAATGGATCGGACGCAACTTCCGGAGCGGTCCGCGGTGCGCGAGCCCTCACCGGACGCGAGCGCATCGCCTGCTGTGGTTACCACGGATGGCAGGATTGGTACATCGGCAGCACGACGCGAAATGCGGGCGTTCCGCAAGCGGTGCGGGCTTTGACGCATCCGTTCGTATACAACGATTTGGGATCACTGCAAAGACTTTTGAACGAACACCAAGGCGAATTCGCCGCAGTCATCATGGAACCGGTGAACTTCTGGCCTCCGGCGGCGGGCTTTCTCGAAGGCGTGAGAGACCTGGCGCATGAGCACGGAGGGCTGCTGATCTTCGACGAGATCTGTAGTGGTTTTCACTTCGGGCTGGGGGGCGCGCAGAAAAGGTTCGGTGTGACTCCCGACCTGGCTTGTTTTGGCAAAGCGATGGGCAACGGATTCCCCATTTCGTGCGTGGTGGGGAGAGCGGACGTCATGAAGGTGTTCGAAGACATCTTCTTCAGCTTCACGTTCGGAGGCGAAGTGGCGTCGATGGCGGCGGCCATGAAGGTGCTGGATGTGCTGGAGACGACCGACGCACTAGCTCGCATGGATGCGAACGGGCGCGTGCTGCAGGAGGGATTGAACGCGATGGCAAAACAGGCGGGATTGCAGGATCGCATCAAGTGCATCGGGTATCCGTTCTGGTCGTTGATCAAGTTCCTCGATGCCGACGGCAAAGACAGTTTTCTGGTGCGGAGTCTGTTCACGCAAGAATGCGTGAAGCGCGGAGTGCTGCTGCTGGCAACGCATAACATGACGGCGGCGCACGATCCGCTCGCGATAGAACAGACCCTGCGAGTGTATGCGGAAGTGTGCAAGACAGTGTCGAAATGGCTGAACGACAAAAGTCCCGAACGTTTTCTGGAAGGGCAAATCATCGAGCCGGTATTTCGGGTACGTTAACGATTCAAGGGTCCAAAGCGACAGTGAGAAAGCTTAGCGATGAGATGCTTTTGATCCGCGCCGATGCGTCGGTCGCGATCGGGACTGGGCACGTGATGCGCTGCTTGGCGTTGGCGCAGGCATGGCAGGACGCAGGCGGTAGGGTGACATTCGTGATGGCCGAGTCGACACCGGCGATTGAGGAACGCCTCCGCAACGAGGGTGTCGGGTTGGTTCGAATTGACGGTGTAACGGGAAGTGACTTCGACGGTGAGCAACTCATCGCGCTGGCCCGAACCCACTGTCCATCGTGGGTAGTTGTTGACGGCTACGAGTTTGGTGCGGATTATCAGCGAGCTCTGAAGAATGAGCGACTCAAGGTTGTGTTGATCGATGACAACGGACGCTCTGGAACCTATGGAGCAGACGTCGTGCTGAACCAGAACATTCATGCCCAAGAATGTCTTTACAAGAACCGAGAAACGCACGCACGGCTTCTTCTGGGGACGAAATACGCGCTCTTGCGGCGCGAATTTGCCTCTGCAAAAGACCCCCGGAAAATTTCATCTATCGGAAGCAAGCTTCTTGTGAGCATGGGCGGAAGCGACCCGGACAACGTTACGCGCCGCGTAATGGGGGCTATTGAGCAGGTTGCGGTAGAGAACCTACAAGTGGTCGTTGTCGCCGGAGGAAGTAATCCGCATCTCGCATCAGTTGCCGGATCGGTTGCCAAATCCAGTCACAGTTGCCGCATTCTAAACAACGTGACAAACATGCAGGAACTGATTTCCTGGGCCGATCTCGCGATTTCAGCGGCCGGAACTGCCTGCTGGGAATACTGTGCGCTTGGCCTTCCGGCGGTCTTGCTGGCAGTGGCAGAAAACCAGATCCCGAATGCCGAGGCCTTGCACGCCGCGGGAGCCGCGAGACTGGTAGCAGGCGGATCGCGATTCTCGATCAGCGAGATGGCACAAGTGATCACCCGCCTCGCGAATTCGGTCTCGGAAAGGCAAGCCTTATCGCGAACCGCGTGCACTGTAGTGGACGGCGGAGGAGCGGGCCGGGTCATATCGGCGCTAATGGGCGAGGGTGCTTCGTAAATTCTAAGGAGGAACCGTGGCCTCACTACGGGATGTCCGTCCGGACGACATGGATATGATTCGCGAATGGCGCAACCTGCCGAAAGTGGCCGACTATATGTACACCGACCACGTGATCAGTTCAGAGGAACACGCAGCCTGGTTTTCGCGTGTTCTCAAGGATCCCAGTTACAAGTATTGGATCATTGTTTGTGACGGTGAAGATGTAGGACTGGCCAATCTCTACGCAATCGACCAGATGAATCGACGATGTTACTGGGCTTTTTACGTCGTCAGTCCCAATGTCCGGGGTAAAGGCGTGGGTAGCCACGTTGAATACACGGTCTTGAACTACGTGTTTGATGACTTGAAGTTTGAGAAGCTCTGCTGCGAGGTTCTATCGTTTAATAGGGGTGTGATTGAAATGCACCGCCGTTTCGGTTTCGTGCAGGAGGGATTGTTTCGGAAACACATCTTGAAACGAGGTGCGTTTAATGACGTTGTTTGCCTCGCGATATTGAAGGAAGAGTGGGAGGCTCTGCGGCCGCAACAAGAACAAAAATTGCGGTCAAAGGGCATTCTCTAGCAGGGAGTTGTGATGCTGAAAATTGGCGATACAGCGGCGCGCACGTTTACTGTGTCGGATGAGATTGTCCGGGGCTTCTCCGAGTTGACGGGGGACCGGAATCCAGTCCATCTGGATGAAGAGTTCGCACAAAGTACTCGCTTCGGACGGCGGATTGCCCACGGAATGATTGCCGCTTCTCAGATTTCTGCGGCGATCGGCAATACGCTGCCGGGGCCGGGCACTATCTACCTCAGTCAGAGTTTGCAATTTCTTGCTCCGGTATTTGTCGGAGACTTAGTTACAACGAGAGTGACGGTGATTAGCATCAAGGAAGGAAAGCCAATCGCAACGCTCGAGACCATCTGCGAGAACCAAAGAGCTGAAGTCGTTCTAAAAGGTGAGGCGGTGGTTTTGTTTCCGCAGGATCTATAGGGTTGACGAAGGTGTCGGAAATCGGTGGCGGGAAAGTGAATATTGCGGGGCGAGAGGTCGGAAAAGGAAGCCTTACTTACATAGTTGCCGAACTTTCCGCCAATCACAATCAGAGCTTCGATCAGGCGGTCCGGATTCTTCACGCCGCCAAGGACGCGGGCGCGGATGCGGTCAAGCTCCAGACCTACACGGCGGACACGATCACGCTGCGCAGCAACAAAGAATGTTTCCGGATTTCAGGTGGCACGCTGTGGGATGGCCGCACTCTTCACGACCTGTACCAGGAGGCATTTACGCCCTGGGAGTGGCAGCCGAAGTTGAAAGAGATCGCGGACGAACTGGGGATGCACTTGTTTTCGAGCGCGTTCGACGATAGCGCCGTCGATTTTCTCGAACAGATGAACGTTCCCGCGCACAAGGTGGCATCGTTTGAACTGGTGGACATCGGACTGATCCAGAAGATGGCTCGTACCGGGAAGCCACTGATTATGTCCACGGGCATGGCCAGCGAAGACGAAATCTGCGAAGCGGTCGAGGCGGCGCGCGAGGCGGGCGCAACTCAGATTGCGTTGTTGAAGTGTACGAGCGCCTACCCGGCACCGCCGGAGGAGGCGAACCTGCTTACGATCCCTGAGCTGGCGCGGCGGTTTGGCTGTCCGGTGGGACTTTCCGACCACACCATGGGCCTCGCGGTTCCGGTCGTCGCCGTGGCGCTGGGAGCATGCATCATTGAGAAACATCTTTGCCTCCGACGGGCGGATGGCGGGCCGGACGGCGCGTTCTCACTCGAACCGGAGGAATTCAAGGCGATGGTGGAGGCGGTGCGCACGGCCGGGAAAGCGCTCGGGTCGGTCCAGTTCGCCTCCGGACCACGCGAGGCCAACAGCAGCAAGTTTCGGCGCTCCTTGTTTGTGGTCGAAGATATGAAAAAGGGCGAGTTGTTTACGAAACAGAACGTGCGTTCGATTCGTCCGGCGGACGGATTGCACCCGCGGCACTTCAACGAAGTTCTGGGCAAACGCGCGGCCAGCGATGTGGAGCGGGGAACGCCGCTCGGTTGGGCGCTGGTGGCAGATTAGGTCTCAGGTCTTAGGTCTCAGGTCTCAGGAAATTCGCAAACCTCTGAGACCTGAGACCTAAGACCTAAGACCTAGGACCTGACACCTGTTTTTATGCGAGTTCTCCTCTTACATCCCGACGATGACTTCCACGGTTCGTGGACACGCCGGCATTGGGATTCCGTGATTGACCTGGGACGCGCCCCAAGATCCTTTTATGACGAACGGAGTGCCGCGCTGGGCTGTCCAGTCTTCAGCGTTTTCGACCTTGCCGTCGAAGTTGGGGACCTGCAGATTTGGCGCGGCCTGCTTGAACTGGGCATGGGACGCGTCGTGGACCGTTTTGGCATCGACTGGTGGGACGTGATCAGTGTGGTGCTGCAACCGGAATTGCAGGATATTCGGCTCGCGCTTCGGCTGGCCGAGAAGCTCAGCGGATGCCGCACGCTGGCGGTAAGCCGGCCGTCTTTGACGGCGGAAGCCTTGCGACTGCAGTTGGGAATACCACTGCAAGTGCTGCACGGGGGACTACGGAAGCGCCTGATGCGCGGTGTTGTGCGGCGCGGCGGCGCGGTGGCGAACCTGAGCTTTGTTCAACTGCGGCAGGTGGTGTACGACAAGTACGATCCGCACTACGTCTGGCGAAGGAATCTGGCGGGGGCACCGGCGCAGTCGTCGAAAGGGAAATCAGAATCGAAATCGGAGCCGGTCGTGCTCCTCCCGGCCGCTTATTCGAATGTCACGAAAACCGCGCTCCGATACGCGCGGATTTTGCCCGAGCAGAAATTCCTTCTGGTTCTCGCCCGCGAGTCCGGAGCCGTCTCGCCGGTTCTGGCAAATGTTGAGACGGCGCGTCTGGCGAGTTTTGCAACGAAGAGGTGCGACAAGAACGAATTGCAGGAACTTGAAGTCTGCTGGAAGCAGATGGAGCAGTCGCTACAGGAACATCCGGCATTCAGGTTGCCGGTTCAGCTCGAGATCCTGAAAAAGGGGCCGCGTTGGTTGCGCTGGGGATTCGCGGTTCGCGATGCGTGGAACCAGGTTTTTGAGACGCGCTCGGTGGCCGGCTGCCTGAGCGCCGACGATTCGAATCCCTACACGCGGATTCCTCTGCTGCTGGCCGGGCAGCGGGGAGTTCCGGCCGTCGCGTGCCACCACGGAGCGCTCGATTGCCGTATGGCATTCAAGAATCCGCGGTTTTCGAATTATCTCGCCAAAGGGGAGATGGAGCGCGACTATCTGGAACGCATCTGCGGCGTCGATGGCAGCCGGATTCGGATCGGAGCGGTGTCGTCTCCAGCGCGAGGGAATGCTTCAGTCTGGAGTCAGAGCGCCCCATGGATCACGTTTTTCACCGAGCCGTATGAGACGGATTTCTGGCGAGTGGAGGCGATTTATCGCGAGCTGTTGCCCCGCCTCTGCGCAACTGCCCGCGAGTCGGGCAAGACCGTGGTTTTGAAGCTGCATCCGTTTGAGAGCGCCCGGCAGCGGCGGAGGTTGGTGGCACGGACCCTGAGCGAGGACGACCGGAAGTTGGTGAGTTTGACGGATGCGCCGCTGGTTCGTGAGATTTTTCAGAAGACATGGTGCGCGGTTACGGTCGAATCGACAGTAGCTTTTGAATGTGCATCGGTCGGCATCCCCGCGTTTTTGTGTGGATGGTTGCGGCACGCTTACGCCGGATATATTCCGCAATATGTCCGCTTCGGCGTGGGACAAATGCTCGAAATTCCGGATGACCTGCTGCGCATTCCAGATATGTTGGGCGCGGTTATGCCCGACTCGGATACCGCACGCGGGCTGGTGCAGGCGATTTCGCCGGAGATCCTGTCGGAAGTTCTCTGCCAGCCGCAGGCGAGCGGTTTGAGATAATCTGGAACATAATCCGGAAGGACGATTCGTCAGCTATTTAGGAAAGGGTCGGAGCGATGAGAATTGGCTCTCGGCAAAAGGCTATAGTTGGCGTTTATGTGTTGTTGCTGACTCTCGCTTCGATACACCTATACAAGAATCCGATCTATGCCATGGACTCGATTCAGTACATGGGGAATGCTCTGCTCATGGAGGAAACCGACCCCGTAATAGTTCACCAGAGAGTCTATTCAGAAATCAACCTGCGCGTGCCAAAAGCTTCTCGAGACCAACTGCTGGGCCGCGAACCGGGCGCACCCGAAGACCAGAACGAGTCTCGACGAGAGCGGGCGGCAAACCCCTACCGGTTCGCGCAATTCCTGCCCTTGTTTGCAATTCGCCCCTTCTATAACCAGACTTTGTGGTTGGTCAGCAAGACCGGTCTGGGGTTGGTACGCGCCAGTATCTTTATCTCAGTAGCTTCGTATTTCTTGCTGGGCATCCTTTTAATGGTATGGGTTTCACAATACGTGAATGCGCCGTTGGCTTTCTTAATCGCGTTCTTATCGATGATTAGTCCCCCACTGGTGACGCTTGGCCGGGAAATGACGTCGGATGCTCTGGCAACGCTATTTGCGTTCTTATCCCTCTACTTGATATTCGAGAGAAAGCTGCTTACAGCGGGGTTGGCTGTCTTGCTCGCATCCATCTACTTTCGTACAGATAATGTCGTCCTTGCTGGCCCCGTTATTCTCGCCTGTTGGTTGGAGCGAAGGCTTGATTTTGTTAAGGCATCAGCATTAGCGGTACTGGCACTGGCCTCGGCACTTGCGATCAATCATTTCGCGGGCGACTACGGCATAAAAATGCTTTACTACCGCAACTTTGCCGGCGTCCCAGTGGCACCGGGTGAAATGACAGTCCAGTTTTCGTTTCACGACTACCTGGTTGCGTTCAGATCAGGGATAACTCTCGTTACAAGCAGCTTCTTTATTCCGTTCCTCCTGGTTGGGATCGGCGGATTCTTTGCTGCTAAGCGAATGAGAGGCGTTGCTGCGGTTACCTTCGCCTACGTGCTGCTTCATTTCCTCCTGCTTCCAAACTGGCAGGAGCGGTGGTTTGGCGTGTTCTATCTCGCGATGGCTGTCGCGGCAGCAGAAACACTGCAAGCCCATGAGTGGAGTCAAGCTCCAGTCGCCGGTGATGCAAGAGCTGCGCACTCCGCCGGCGCGTGACGGGAGTTCTCTGCCCGCCAACGACGAGCGGTTTGAGATAATCTGGAACATAATCCGGAACAACGATTCGTCAGCACGCGCGAACAGGCATATTTTGAACATCCCCGATACAGCCCTCGAGGCGTCGCAGTCGCCGCTCGCAACCAGTCATGAAGCGCGATTTCGCAGCGAGATGGGGCATATCTCGCGGCATTCGGCGGTGTTCTTCGCGGGGACTGTGTTTACCGCGGGCGCGGGATATCTCTTCAAAATCTACCTGGCGCGTGTGTTGGGCGCCGGGGCGCTGGGTATCTATGCCCTCGGTATGACGGTTGGCGGCGTGCTTGGATTGATTGCGGCGCTGGGGCTTCCTCAGGCCGCGGCTCGATACGTGGCGGTTTACAACGGAACCGGGCGGTATGCCGAGCTTAAAGGATTCCTGTGGCGCAGCCTTGCGGTTCTTGCGGTCGCAAACTTGATGGTCGCTGCCATCATGCTTTTGATACGCGGGTGGGTGGCGGATCGCTTCTACCACACGCCGGCATTGTCGAAGTACATGGGGGCTTTTGCCGTATTGATGGTTTTGGGGAGCTTCACCTCGTTCTTTGGACAGGCCCTTGCCGGCTTCAAGGACGTCGCTCGCAGAACGGTCATCACGAACTTCATTGGCAGTCCGCTTAACATGCTGATCGGCGTCGGCCTGCTGATGCTTGGCATGGGCCTTGCCGGGTACTTGCTGGCGCAGGTTGCCTCCGCCCTGATCACGCTCGTCCTGTTGGCGCTGGCAACATGGAAGATCATGCCGCCGGGCTGCCGTTCCGTGGCCGGTGAACTTCCAGGCTTGCAACGTGATGCAATCCGGTTTTCTGCCAGCCTGTTTGCCGTGCAGGCGCTGGAATATACTCTTGCGCAGTTGGACAAGATTGTGCTGGGCTACTATCTCGACGCCCGGAGAGTGGGCATCTATGTGGTAGCGGGCTCGGTCGTAGCGTTCCTGCCGATTCTGCTGCAATCGGTGAATCAGATTTTTTCCCCCACCATTGCGGATTTGCATGCGCGCGGGGAGTTCGATCTTTTGCGGCGGCTCTACCAGACGCTGACCAAGTGGATCTTTGGATTCACTCTTCCGTTGACGATAGTGGTTTGTGTCTTTGCAGCGGCACTGATGCAGATATTCGGACGCGAGTTTCGAGCGGGATGGCCAATCCTGGTGATCGGAACTCTCGGACAATTGATCAACTGCGCGGTGGGTTCCGTAGGCCTTTTGCTCATTATGTCCGGGCACCAGGACCGTCTGGTTCGAGTGCAGGTGAAGGTTGTGATTGGGAACATCGTCCTCAACCTTGCTCTCATACCGATTTGGGGAGTCATTGGGGCGATTGTCGTGTCCGCGGCAACGAACGCCGCGATCAACCTTCTGTACTTGCGTGAAGTGAAGGCGATTCTGGGATTGACTCCGTATAATCGCAGCTATGTCCGGCTGTTTTTGCCGGTGTTGGGTAGCGCAGCGATCATTGCTCTGGTAAGGCTGGAAGCGAGTTTGTTCCACAATGCAGTTCTTGCCATCGTGGCCGGCCTGGCGTTGGGCTACCTCGCCTTTATCGCATTGGTGTTGCTTGTAGGTTTGGATGAGGATGACCGTTTGGTGGCTGGAGCCATAGGGTCCAGATTACGGGGAATGCTCGGAATGATGAGGCTGGAAGCCCGATGACAGCATCGTTACGACAAGTAAGTCTGCCAGAGGACCTCTGCTCGGCGGCGGAAGAACTCTACGGGAAGCGATTCCCAAGCCTGGAAAAACTGATCGTGTTTCTATTGCAGGAAGTCACCCGCCAGGATGCGGTAAGACTAGACCAGGAGGAACGGCGCATCATCGAAGAGCGATTGAAGGCCCTTGGCTACCTCTAACGCGCCGAAGGTTGTCGCTTGTCGCTTGATCACCCTGCGCTTTTACTTCGCCAATGCATTTTGAATTCCTCAAGACACAAGAGTTAGCTCCCGCCATTCACCGGGAGATCGAGGCGTTTCTGGACCGCCAGAGCAATAGCCATCCCTTCCAATTTCCTAATTGGATGGGGGGAGGAAACAGCGATGAGCGTGAAAACAAGTATTGTGCCCTTGTGCGAGAACAAGGCGAGATGCGTTGGTTCGCTCATTGTGGGGTGGTTTTTCCCGCGGGCAAATGGTTGCGACCGATCCGCGGTCTAATGGTCAACCGCGGACCGGCCTGCGGTGATGCCGGCCTGGCGCTCTACGGACTTGGCAAGCTTCTTGAAAAGAGTAAGGAACTGGGCTTTGCGTACGTCAAGATTGCTCCTGACTGGGTTGAACGTCCGGAATGGAGCGTCGGAAGCACCTTGTCTCAAGACGGATGGCAATTGCTCCCGGACCGCAGGAGTACTTTACGCTTGGATTTGGCCGCTGGAAATGACGAATTGCTGCGCAGCTTTCGGGAAGATACGAGACTCAATATCCGGCGTTCTGGGCGACAAGGGATTGTGATCCGGTTCGCACAGGACGAGGGAGATATTCAGGAGTTTCAACGTATTTATTTTGAGATGGCCAGGAAAAAGAACTTCCTTGCCGTTGAGCCGAGCCATTTGTCGCACGTATTGCGGTGGATCGTGAACGAGAAGGACCGGGGAGCTCTTTTGCTCGCTTCTAAGGAAGCAACACCGCTGGGAGGAGTGTTGGTGGTTAGGGCGGCCAAGCGGTCCTGGGGCGTTTTTAGCGCAACCATTAAGGATACCGGTTTGACCGCCGGCCACGTGCTGCAATGGCGCGCGATTCGATGGGCGAAAGAGCATGGTTGCGTTGATTATGACTTAGGAGGGTATCGCGAGGGCATCAACACAGGTCCGGCATTGTTCAAGCGAGGGTTCTGCCAAACCGTAGTCCACTTTTCCCCGGCGTACAGGTATCCTTTGAACCGGCGACTCTGTTCGACATTGGAGTTCGTGACCAAGGCGAGATCTAAATGGCGCACGCCTTAGCGCGGCTGGGGTGCACGAAGAAGAGAGATTGAAAGCCCTTGGCTATATCTAACGTGCCGAAACTTGTGGGTTGTCGCCTGGTCGCTCTGCGCTTTTGCTCCGCCAATGCATTTTGAATTCCTTACGGCACAAGAGTTACCTCCCGCCATTCACCGGGAGATCGAGGCGTTTCTGGACCGCCAGAACAATAGTCATCCCTTCCAATTTCCCAATTGGACGGGGGGACGAAACGGCGATGAGCGTGAAGACTTGTATTGTGCCACCGTCCGACAACATGGCGAGATCCGTTGGTTCGCTCTTTGTGGAGTAATTTTTCCCGTGGGCAAATGGCTGCGACCGATCCGCAGTCTAATGGTCAACCGCGGACCGGCCTGCGATGATGCCGACCTGACGCTCTACGGACTTGGCAAGCTTCTTGAAAAGAGCAGGGAACTGGGCTTCACGTACGTCGACATTGACCCCGACTGGGTTGAGCGTTCGGAATGGAGCGTCGGAAGCACCTTGTCTCGCGACGGGTGGCAATTGCTCCCGGAGCGCAAGAGTTCTTTACGCTTGGATTTAGCCGCTGGAAATGACGAATTACTGCGCAGCTTTCGGAAGGCAACACGATACGAAATCCGGCGTTCTGAGCAACAAGGGGTTGTGATCAGGTTCGCACAGGACGAGGGGGACATCCGCGAGTTTCAGCGTATTTATTTTGAGATGGCCAGGAAAAAGAACTTTCTTGCCGTTGAGCCGAGCCATTTGTCGCACGTATTGCGGTGGATCGTGAAGGAGACTGACCGGGGAGCCCTTTTGCTCGCTTTCAAGGAAGCAATACTGCTAGGCGGTACGGTGGTGGTTAGGGCGGCGACCCGGTCCTGGTACGTTTTTGGCGCGACCACCAAAGACGACCGTTTGAGCGCCGGCCACTTGCTGCAATGGCACGCGATTCGATGGGCGAAAGAGCATGGTTGCGTCGATTATGACTTCGGAGGGTATCGCGAAGGCGTCAACACGGGTCCGGCTATGTTCAAACGAGGTTTCTGCCAAGCCGTAGTCCAGTTTTCCCCAGCCTACAGGTATCCTTTGAACCGGCGACTCTGTTCGATGTTGGACTTCGTAAACAAAGCGAGATACAAATGGCGCCGCCCCCAATGAGTCTCGCCCGAAAAATCTGGAACCGATCTCGAAATCTCCTGCCGGTCCAGGGTTTCTTCTTCGACCGCCCGCTCGTGCTGCTGCAGAGCGATGACTGGGGACGGGTTGGACTCCGCGATCGCGAGGGCCTCGCCGCGCTGGGCTCTGCCGGCCTGAGCTTGGGGGAGCACCCCTACGATCTCTACACGCTGGAAACCGCCGAGGACCTTTCCGCCTTGAGCCAGTTTCTGAAGCGTCACCGCGACGCCACTGGACGTCCCGCCTGCCTGGGTATGAACTTCCTCACGGCGAATCTGGACTTCGCCCGTATGGCGGACGAAGATTTCCGCCAGATCCATCTGCGCCCAATCACGGAAGGCCTTCCCGATCACTGGCAGCGTCCGGGCCTATTCGAAGCCTACCGCGAGGGGATCGACGCAGGCGTGTTTTATCCGGCCCTTCACGGCAGCACGCATTTTTGCCGCAAAGCCATAGAACACCAACTCGCGGCTGGAGGCGAACGAGCCGCCTTGCTCCGAACCCTGTGGAAGGCCGGTACCCCGTACATTCATTGGCGCATGCCGTGGATCGGATACGAATACTGGGATCCTGAACTGCCCGCGGACGAGCGCTTCCTCTCCGCCGATGTTCAGGCCAGTTTGATCGGCTCAGCCGTGGGGACCTTCGCCAAGTTCTTTGCAACGCTTCCACGTTCTGCGTGCGCTCCGGGCTATCGCGCCGACCGGGACACGCATCGCGCATGGGCCCAGCACGGGGTGCGCGTGGCTCAGAACGGAACCGGGACGTTCACTCCGCCCCATCTCGATGATTTCGGGATACTACACCTCTACCGTTCGATGGATTTCGAGCCAGCCCTTGGCGAAGAGTTGGCCGCCAACGCGTGTGTGCGCAAAGCGGGCGAGTACTTTGCCAAAGGCCTCCCCTTCGTCGTCTCGCTGCACTCCATCAACTTTCACTCCTCCGTCAAGGACTTCCGTTCTCGCACCCTCAACCTGCTCGACGAGTTCCTCTCGGCGCTGGAAACCAAGTATCCTGACCTCTTGTATCTGCACGATGGAGACCTTTGCGACCTCGTGCAATCTGGCGCCTATGCCGCGGAGTCCCGGAGTGCGCAGGTCGCAGTCTCGAAGCGAAGATTCACCAGGAACAGCGTGATCCAACGTTAGCCAATGGCAATGGGACCGAAGAAGTCAGTCGTACTCGTCACGGTGGATTGTTTGCGAGCCGATCACGTTGGCTTCATGGGATACCCGCGTCCCACGACTCCGTTCCTGGATTCGCTGGCGGCGGAATCTTTCGTGGCGCCGGCGGCCATCGTTGCCGGCGCGCCTACGTATTATTCGTTTCCGGCGATTCTTGCTTCGCGTATGCCTTTGGCGTTGGGACGGGATGTGATTGGGCTTGCTCCCGGCGAAACGACGCTCGCGACCGTGTTGCGTGAATTGGGTTATGCCACGGGCGCGTTTTCCGCGGGGAATCCATATATTTCGCCGCGCTTTGGTTACGACCAGGGATTTGAGGTCTTCCGCGATTTTCTGGACCTGGAGGAGCAGTCAACCCAGGACACCGTCACTCCGGAAACGCCGCCCGGCGGTCCGGATCGTGGGAAGCTGAATCGATCGATAAGAAGTTTTGCGGGAGCGGTCGGGCTGAGCAGGCTCTACAACGAACTGTACTTTGAGTACCGCATGAAGATTGCGCCTCCGGCGGAGAGTGTCGATGCTCTGAGAAGATTTCCCACCGCGGACGTTCTGGTGGACGCGGCGCAGTCGTGGCTGGCATCGGTGGGGCAGCGTCCGTTTTTCCTCTGGCTTCATCTGATGGATCCGCATTCGCCGTACTATCCGCGGAATGAGGCGTTTCGCGAGCTGACCGGAAGAGACATCGAGCCTGGCCATGCCCGCTATCTGAATGAATACTGGAACCGTTCGGATCTGGCGGCTGCGGGATTCAGGGGGAAGAGGGATGAGGTTGTCGAGTTGTACGACGCGGGGATTCGGTGGGTGGATGGCCAGATCGCCCGCCTGGTGGACGATCTCAGGCGAACGCATCTGTGGGACGATTGTGTCTTTGCGCTGACCGCGGATCACGGCGAGGAGTTTCTCGAACACGGCGGGCGTTATCACGCGCCGGCGCGTCTGAGCGAGGAGATCGTTCGCGTGCCGCTCTTGATTCGTGTTCCCGGAGAGCGAGGTGGGAAAGTGCCGGCTTCTCCGATGAGCCATGTGCACCTGGCGCCCACTCTGCTGGAGAGCATGGGCGTGCCGGCTCCGGCTGCGTTCCGGGGGCGGAGTCTGTGGAGAAACTTGCAGCAAGGGGTTGCCTGGGACGATCCCGCGATCATCGAGTGTGCCTACGGGTGCAATAATCCCTTCAGGAGAGAGAACCGGAGCGCGCCGCGGCTTCTGGGGGTTCGCGATACCCGCTTCAAGTTGGTCATGCGCATTGAGCCCGGAGCGACGGAGGAAGTGTATGACCTGGAAGCGGACCCGGGGGAGACGCACCCGCGCGTCGATGGGCATGGATTCGAAGCCCGAAGTCAGTTGTTGCAAGCCGCCCGCGAACATTTGGAGAGAACGGTTTCAGATCGAGATGACGGGCTGCGCCTGCAAGCCCGGATTCGCGATCTTCAGTCCGATATCTTAATCTAGAATGGAAGTCAAACAATTCCTGAAATAGATGTTGCCGTTCGTGGCAAGATTTGCCAACCGCATGATTACGGTCTTCACGCCTTCGTTCGCCGACGAGAGCAATACCAATGCGCAGAACCTGACGGTGAAGGAAGTTGTGGCGCGGATGGATCCGTCCCGTTTTCGTGTAGTGATGCTCGGCAGTGGCGAGGCGGATGCGAGGATCGCCGCCCGCCCGAACACCCGGATTCTGCGGTGGGAGGGACGCGGGAATACGGCGCGCGTTCTGTGGCATCTGAGAACCCACATGCCGGATGTGTATTTCTTCCCGAGGGAAGGCCCGTTGGATGCGGCTTTTCTTTGGGCCCGCGCGAGGTTGCATTGGAGGACGGCGCTGGTGACTTACGTGGTTTCCGGAGGACTGGAAGAAGACACGAACCGGCCGCTTCTGCGTCGGGCGATTCGGGAGTGCGACGTTGTCGCGGGGAATAGCCGTTACATGTCCGAGATGGCCGAGAGACTCGGAGGGCGGAATGTGCGAACGGTTTACGACGGCATCGACCGGCGCTATTACTATCCGCCTCTGGAAGCGAGAGACGAGAGCGGGCGGCCGCGCGTCCTGTTCGCGGGCTCCTTTCGTCAGTACAAGCGGGCCGACCTCGTTGTTCGGGAAGCTGCCAAACATCCGGGATGGGAATTCCGGCTGGCTGGAATAGGGGAAGAGCAGAACGCGTGCCAGCGACTGGCGCAGGATCTGAACCGCGGCAACGTTGTATTCCTCGGGCACCTGGACGCTGCTCAGTTGGGCGAAGAGATGCGCCGTGCCGGGATATTTTTCTTTCCAAGCGAAATCGAGGGGCATCCGCAAGTGTTGGGGCAGGCCGCAGCGTGCGGCCTTGCGTCGGTGGCGCGAAGTTCCTACCGTCCCGATTACGTGGTCGATGGAGTTACCGGGTTGCTGGCGTCTTCCGAAGATCAGTTGAGTGAAGCGCTCAGCCGCTTGATGCGGGAGCCGGAGCTGACCGCGCGGATGTCGGCGGCGGCCATCAAGCACGCGGAAAAATTCGACTGGGACTTGGTCACTGAACAGTGGCAGGAACTTCTGGAGCGAGCGATTGTGAATCGGAAAGATGGGGTGAAGAAACGTGTTTCGTGAATTCACACGCGATTTTGCCGCTCACGGGCCGAGGCCTTTGTCGGGTGCACTCCGATGAAGAATCGTTTCACAATGTCGCGAACCGGCGAGATAGGCGTAATATGATGTCGTTTTCGAGGTCAAGAAGGAATTTCCGGTTAAATCCACACATGACCGATGCAGCCGAACTGAAGTTGAACATCGGTTGTGGAACTTCGGGGATCGAGGGATGGGTAAATATCGACAATTCGCCCAGCATCCTGCTCTCGCGTTTGCCGCTCGGGAGACGCATTTTTCGTACTCCAGACTGGCCACGTGGCGTGCGCCGCGCCGATGTTCGCAAGCGGATACCCTTTCCTGATTCGTCGGTCTCCTGCATCTATTCTTCGCACACCTTCGAACACTTTAACTACGAGGAGTCCTGTGCCGTGGCGCGGGAGTGTTTTCGTGTTCTCAGGCCCGGCGGTATCCTGCGAATCGTGGTGCCCGACTTGGGGATCATGGTGCGCGACTATCTTGCCGGCACCGCCGATCCCATGGCCTCTCACAAATTTGTTTCGCGGCTCCTTCTGACGGCGGGCGTTCGCGACATCGTGCACGCCGGCGCGCATCACAAACAGATGTTCGATGCCCGCTCGCTTGTCCACCTGCTGCGGGAAGCTGGTTTCCCGGCGCCTGAATTGAGCACCTTCGGCAGCAGCCGGATTGCTGAGATCGCGGAAATTGAGCTGGAATCCCGACGCTCTGAGAGCCTTTACGTTGAGGCTACAAGGTAAATCCCGATTTGCCGGTCGCCCCATTCTTGCATCTCCGCTCCCGCGTTCTGCGCCTTCAGTGCCGTTGGGAGCGCGCAGGCAACGTACCTGCCTCGGAAACTCCGGATAAATACCGTAGAAGGTACACTGGTCGAATCGAACCCCGGCAGGATTTGTTCGCATGTCCTTTGGAGCGCATGCCTGCAATTGGAGTGGCCAGCGCAACGTCATGAGCCGAAAGACTGTGATCCTTACCGAAATCATTGCCCCTTACCGTATCCCGGTTTTCAACGTACTCGCCCGCCGGGCCGGGGTGGATCTGCACGCCATTTTTCTGGCAGAGACCGACACGGCGCTTCGACAGTGGCGCATCTATACCGATGAGATTGGTTTTTCTTATGAAGTTCTGCCCTCGTGGCGATGGCGCGCGTGGAAGCGCAGTCTCCTCCTGAATCGTGGGTTGTGGTCTGCATTCGATGCCGCGAATGCCCAGACCATCGTGTGTGGCGGCTACAACTATCCCGCCTCCTGGGAAGCGCTCTGGTGGGCGCGCCGGCGCAGTGTGCGTTTCGTCCTGTGGACAGAGAGTAACCAGCGAGACAAGAGATCTGGACGTGCTGGCGTGGAATGGCTGAAGCGATATTTTGTGAGTTCTTGTAATGCTTTTGTCGTGCCAGGAAAATCCTCGTTTGCCTACCTCCGAACTCTCGGAGCCAGCGAGCAGGTCATCTTCACAGCACCCAACGCGGTCAATAACACTTTCTTTGCGACCCAGGCGGAGGACGCCAGGGCTCATGCAACTGAATTTCGAGAGAAACTGAAGTTGCCCTCGCGGTTTATTCTTTTTGTGGGCCGGCTGGTGCCTGAAAAAGGCGTCTTTGATCTCCTCGAAGCCTATGCCAAACTAGAGAGCGGCCTGCGATCGGAGGTGGGCTTGGTGTTAGCCGGCGATGGTGTCTCCAGAGAGGAACTGGCGCAACACGCGAAACGGATCAGCCCGGGGATGATTTGTTTCCCGGGATTCACGCAGCGGGAAGATCTGGCTGGTCTATATGCGCTCGCGGAAACCTTGGTTCTGCCGACGCACAGCGACCCATGGGGTTTGGTGGTGAATGAAGCGATGGCGTGCGGGCTTCCGATCATCGTGAGCAGCGTTGCGGGATGCTCGGCCGACCTGGTCGAAGACGGGTGGAATGGTTACGTCGTGCCTCCCCGAGATTCGGAGAAACTCAGCGTGGCGATCAATTCTCTCGTGCGGCAACCTGACCTTAAGCAGCGGATGAGCGCGCGCAGCTCGGAACGAATTCGAAACTACTCGCCGGAAGCATGCGCCGATGGTCTGGCCGCGGCCGCGATCTCCGGCGCTACGGGGGCTCGATGAATTCCGTGAAACCGCTGCAGTGGGCTGGCATCGGGCTGGGCTTGAGCCTGGCACTGTATTTTGTTTATTCGCACTTGCCATACTTCGGCAACGTTTCTTTCCTGGGCGGGATTTTGCTGCTGGAGGTAATCATCGCCAGCCTGTGGGAATACGATCAGCGTTTTTTTGTTCTGCTCATGATCACCTTTGTTTGGGCTGGCATGAACGTCCCGCTGCAAGGCGCCGGGACAAGTGGACGCTGGGTGGTGCTGTTAGCGGGTGCCGTCGTTGGCTTCATTGTTTGGGAGAAGACTCCCCGCGGGCCTTTCGGATCGTTACATCTGATTGCTTTCTTTTGCGTCTGCGCCGCATTCGTCTCCGCCACCGTTTCTCCGTTTATACAGATGGCGTCCCTCAAGGCTTTGAGCCTGCTCCTTCTTTTTCTGTATTGTGCTTCGGGCGCTCGCCTGGCCGTTCTGGGCCGGGAAGACCGTTTTTTTCGTGGACTGCTCTGGGGAAGTGAGACAGCAGTCTATGTCACGGCGATCTGTTATTTCGGTCTGGGACAGAGTATTTGGGGTAATCCCAACTCGCTCGGTGCGGCGATGAGCATCGGATTGTTCCCCATCCTGTTGTGGGGATGGCTGACCAGCGATGCGCCCGTGGTCAGGTTACGCAGGCTGGCTGCCCTGCTTCTTTGCACGTACCTTGTTCATTTCAGCATGGCACGTGCGGGGATGGTTTCGGTAGCGGTCGTCACACTTGTCTTCTGTCTTGGTCTGCACCAATACAAATTGCTGGTGAAGGTGGTGGCACTTTTTCTGTTCCTGGTTGCGGTCACTGGGATGTTGAATCCAGAAACCTTAAACAAGCAGCTTGGGGACCTGAAGGATGCAGTGCTCTACAAGGGGCACAAGCAAGAAGGCGTGATGGGTTCGCGGCGGACACCTTGGGAAAAGTCGATCGCCACAATCAAGGAGCATCCGCTGTTTGGAACGGGATATGGCACGAGTCCGACGGGCGAGGATCCCGGATTGAATTTTGGAAGGTTTTCTTCAAGCGCCGAGACGGAGCGCGAGCACGGCAGCAGCTACATGACCATCGCAGAGTGGGTGGGTCTGTTGGGTGGGTTGCCCTTCGTTGCACTGCTGGCGGTGACGGTGTCGAAGGTATGGAAAGTCTGGGCGTGGATGAGGCGAACCGCCAACCCACGCCATTACTCGATTCCGCTGGCCATGGTGGTGCTAGCGGGTCTGGCCCACGCCGGCTTCGAGGATTGGCTTTTTGCCGTGGGTTCATATCTCTGCGTGTATTTTTGGGTTTTTGCATTTCTACTCGCGGATCTTGCTCCTGGCGCGGTTGAGTTCCCGGCAGCTAGTCTTGTGTCCCGAGCTTCCCACCCGTCGCCAGCCGGTTTTGGAGCCGTCGTGCCCAACCGATGATCAGATTGTTTATCAATGGCCTTGCCGCGAGTGCGGGTGGAGGCCTTACTTATCTGCGCAATGTGATTCCCCATCTCGCGCGGAGAGTGGATGCGGAAACCACGTTGCTGCTGAATCCCGCGATTCGCCGGGAATTTGGGGAGCTTTCGAACGTTTCATTTGTCGAGCTTGTGGAGTCTTATGGCGCGCCCCGGCGTTTCGTTCGTGAGCAGACGACGCTGCCGAAACTAATCCGGCGCAGCGGCGCGCAGGTGTTGATTTCCGCGGGCAACTTTGCGCTTTGGAACTCTCCCGTCCCGCAGATACTTCTGTCTCGGAACTCGCTCTATACTTCCGGCGATTTCCTTCGCGATGTTCGCGCTCGTGGAGACTATGCGATATGGGCGGACACTATAGTCAAGGGTTGGTTGGCACGGCGATCCATTCATCGCGCCGACATTACCGTCGCCCCGAGTGCAGCGTTTGCCCAGGAACTTAGCCAGTGGAGCGGCAAGCAGGTACTTTCGTTGCACCATGGATTTGATCGAGATGCTTTTACGAGCGATGCAGCGCCCTTGCCATCGGCAGCGAAAGCCCAGCTTGAACAAGGGAAAGACGCGCTCCGGCTGCTTTTTGTCAGCCATTACAATTATTACCGGAATTTCGAAACATTATTCCGGGCAATGCCCATCTTGAGCAATCGTGTGAAGGGAAAGAAGGTGAAACTTTTTCTTACCTGCCAGCTGAAATCAAGGGAGAATCCGGGGACCTATCGGGCCGAGTCTGCGGCGGCGCTCGCCAACGATCTTCGGGGAAGCCAGAATATCGTTGAGCTCGGGACCATTCCCTATCGCTCGCTTCATCACCTCTACCGCGCCTGCCACATTTACGTAACCCCGGCTTATGCCGAATCGTTTGCGCATCCGCTGATCGAGTCGATGTCGAGCGGATTGCCGGTGGTGGCGTCGGATTTGCCGGTGCATCGCGAAATCTGCGGGGATGCGGGAATTTATTTTCCCCGGTTCTCTCCCGATGCGTTGGCGGAACGAGTGCTGCAAATTCAGGAATCGCCGGAGTTGGCGGAAGAACTGTCGCGCAATGGCCTCCGGCGCGCGCGCGACTTCAGCTGGAGCAAGCATGTTGAACGCCTGGTTGTTCTGGCCGGGGAATTGGCGCGGTCTGAGAGTGAGCGAAACTGATGTCCCGAGCCGCGCAGGTGGCTTCAGCGCTGCACGTTTTGACACTCACCCCATTTTTTCCATCAGACCAAAATGAGGTGAGTGGGTGCTTCATCGCGGAACCGATTGAGCAGCTTAAGCAGTTCGGTGTCGATTCCAGCGTGATTGCAGCATCCCCGATTTACTATTCTCGAAAACAACCGAGTTCATCGGCTGCGGCAGAGTGGGTGCGATATCCGCAAGTTCCTGGAAACCTCGGGCTTTCCAGTGCGGGGAAGCTGCTCTACGCCCGTTTGCTGCGACGAATACGGGAACTGCACGGCGTGAAGCCGATTGATGTGATCCACGCTCATGCGGCCCTGCCCTGCGGCCACGCGGCTGCGTTGCTTTCCAGGCGGCTGAATATTCCGTTCGTGGTGACACTCCACGGGTTGGATGTGTTTAACAGCTTTCTCGGTGGAATTCCGGCGGCTTGGCGGCGCAAGGTGTCGGTGGACGTGTACGGCGCGGCGCGGACCGTAATATGCATCAGCGGCAAGGTGCAGGGAATTCTGAAAACCGGAACGCCGGCTGAAACCCGCAGCACCATCGTGTATAACGGTGTAAATCCCAATTTTTTTTCGCCGAATCCCGCTGCGATGGGACCATCCGATCCGGAGATTCTGATCGCCGGCAACTTGCTGCGCAGCAAAGGCCACGCACTTGTTTTGAGAGCGCTGGGAAATCTCAGATCTTCCTTTCCCCAGCTTCGATGCCGCATCATCGGAGAAGGGCCGGATCGCGCGCAGTTTGAAGCGCTGGTGCGCGATTTGGGAATTGGGCAGCAAGTTCAGTTCGTCGGCCGGCAGAGCCGGTTGGAAGTAGCCGAGGCCATGCGGCGCTGCTCGGTATTCGTATTGCCCAGCCGAAACGAGGGTCTGGGATGCGTGTACCTTGAAGCTATGGCTTGCGGCAAACCGGTGATTGGCTGTCGCGGGCAGGGAATTGATGAAGTGATTGAGCACGGCAAGAATGGCTGGCTGATTCCTGCGGATGGACTCGAAGAACTTGTGCAGGGACTTTCCGCTTTACTCGGGTCGTCCGAATTGCGCATGCGCATAGGGACGGCTGCACGCCAGACAATCCTGGAAAAATTGACGTTATCGCATCAGGCGCAACAACTGGCCAGTATTTATCGCCAAGCCGTCGCCTGAGGGCTGCATCCCAAAGATGGCCCAACCGCCTGCTCTATAATGCGGTAGCAATAGCCAGCACTGTTCCCGGAGGATTTGTTGCTTCACCAGCGCTACAAAGACATCGTGTTTTGGGGCATTGCCAAGGCCACTGTTCCAAATTATTTGTTGCGGCGGTATGTGATGAACGCACGTCCTCGGAACGGCGCCTCCTGTCATCTGCATCTTGGTTGCGGTACAAAATACCTTCCCGGATTCCTGAACATAGACGGCAATCTCTTCAACAAGATTGATGTTTGGCTGGACGTTAGGAATGGGCTTCCGTTTCGTTCAAACTCCGTTGCCTCCATCTATTCGACCCACATGTTCGAGCACTTCTATCCGGATGAGCTAAAGCGGCTTCTTAAGGAATGTGTGCGCGTGTTAAAAAGCGGCGGCGGCATCCGGCTCATCGTTCCGAACCTGGAGAGTGCGATTGCAGCTTATACTCAGGAGCGGAGCGAGTGGTTTTACGATTCCTTCCCACGTCACTTCGATTCTCTGGGCGGCCGGTTTTCGAATTTCGTTTTCTGCGACGGACAACACCGGACCGCGTTCGATTTCAGTTATCTCAGTGAGGTGCTGCGCGAAGCGGGATTCCGGGAGGTGGAGAAATCCGTGGAAGGGAAGAGCCGCTTGTATGGAACGAGCGTTCCGCCGTACGAACCGGGAGACTCGATGGATTTGCCGCATTCTCTGTACGTGGAGGCGTTTAAGTAGCTTTCGCCGGCCTTCCGGACCACATCGGTGATCCTCCGCGCGATCGCTGTTCTCCTGGTACTGGTCCTGGCCGAGCATCTGCCGTAAGGAAGCGAGTAAACATTTCAGATGTGCGGCATTGTTGGCATACTGGCGCGTAAAACCCAGATCCCCCCTGCAGTCCTGGAACAAGCCACCCGTTCGCTCGCGCATAGGGGACCCGATGATTCCGGCACGGTGCTGCTGAAAGAAACCCAGCCGGAGCCAGTAGAGATCGGCCTGGGCCACCGGCGATTGGCGATTCTCGACCTTTCGCCGCTCGGGCATCAGCCCATGCAGGATCCGGTCACCGGCAACTGGATCGTCTTCAACGGCGAGATCTACAACTTCCGCGAGCTTCAGAAGGAGCTCGAATCCGCCGGCGTCGAGTTCAAGAGTCATTCCGATACGGAAGTGATTCTGGCCGCTTATCGCGTGTGGGGCGAGTCGTGCCTGACGCGACTGGGCGGCATGTTCGCGTTTGCCCTGTGGGACGCGCCGCGAAAACGGTTGCTGTTGGCGCGCGATCCCATGGGAATCAAGCCGCTCTACTACCACCAGTCAGAGCAGACTTTTATTTTTGCTTCAGAGGTCCGAACGCTTTTGCGTACGGGACTGGTGCCGCGAAAGGCCGATCCCACCGGAGTTTTGAGCTACCTGGCCTTTGGTTCGGTGTACGAGCCATGGACGATCGTCGAAGGCGTGAGAGCCGTTCCGCCGGGGCACGTGCTCACGGTAGAAAACGGAGCGGTGAGCAGCCGCGAATACTGGAATGCGCTGCGGTCTTCTTTGCGGGCCGAGTCGGAATCACGATCGGGGAATGGGGTCGCGACGGCGGATCAACTGCCCGCGATTTTGCGCGATGCGGTGTTGTCGCACCTGGTGAGTGACGTGCCCGTGGGAATGTTTCTTTCGGGCGGAATCGATTCCAGCGCTCTGGTTGCCGTCCTCAGCCACAATGGTGTGCGCGCGAACACCTTCTCGCTGGTATTCCAGGAAGAGGAGTTCAACGAAGGGGAGTATTCGCGCGAGATCGCCCGTCGCTTCGGCACCGATCATCATGAGATTTCAGTTTCTCAGCAAGACACGCTGGCGGTGTTGCCCGAAGCTCTATGCGCGATGGATCAGCCGACCATTGACGGCATCAATACGTATCTGGTGTCCGCCAAAACGAGGGCTGCGGGACTGAAAGTTGCTTTGACTGGTCTGGGCGCCGACGAGATGTTCGCGGGCTACTCGAATTTTCGCCGTGTGCCGAGGATGGAAGCCTTCTCCAAACGATTTGGACGACTGCCGAGGCTGGCGCGTCGGCCGCTTTCCGCCTCCGTAGCGCTGTTTGCCGGCAAGGGCGATCGCAGCCGCAAGCTGGCCGAGTTGGCTGCGGGGCATGATTCCGTCGTTCACCCGTATTTCCTGGTGCGTACGCTGTTTGGGGCAGCGGAGCGCGAGGCGTTGTTCTCAGCGCCGGATTACCAAGGCTCGCAGCAATCCCTTGATCGAGTCTTACGAGAGTCGGTCTCTGAGAGTCAATCGCTTGATCCAGTCAATCGCGTTTCCTATCTGGAATCGCATTGGTACATGCGCAACACGCTGCTTCGCGATTCCGATTTCATGAGCATGGCGCATGGCCTCGAGTTGCGCGTGCCCTTTCTCGACAGAACGCTGGTGGAAGCCTGCTTCCGTGTTCCGGGAGAGAAGAAGTTACAAGGGGACTTGCCGAAGAGCCTGCTGCTGGCGAGCCTTGGCGTAGAGTTGCCCAGGGAGGTCGTGAATCGTCCCAAGCGCGGATTCACACTGCCCTTTGAGCGCTGGCTGCGGGGAGAGATGAGGCCGGTCGTCGAATACGCGCTGCTGAAAAGTAATTGGGATCAGACTTCTATCAGCGTTAACGCCGTGCGAGAAGCATGGAACCGCTTTCTTTCGGGGGAGACTTCCTGGTCGCGGCCGTGGTCACTTTTCGTGCTGCAGCGCTGGTGCGAGCAGAACCTCTGAAGGGCATCGCCCGGGCCTGTCGGGCGGGCGAGATCGGGCAGGAACGGGTTTCGACAACTGATCGTCCGTTAATCAGCGTGCGTGAACGATCTTGCGTTCAAGAATGCCGTCAGTTCAGCTAACATAGGGGAACCTTCTACCTCCCAACGGAATGGACTGATCGAAACAATAATGATCGAAACAAAATCAGAGGCTGAGGTGTCGAATTCGAGCACCGCTCGGCAGGTGCTCCCCATAAGTGCGATCGTTCCGGTCCGCAATGAGGCCCGCAACCTGCCGCGCTGCCTGGAGTCGCTCGCGGGGGTCGGCGAAGTGTATGTCATCGATTCCGAGAGCACGGACGACACGGTTTCCATTGCGCAATCCTGTGGCGCGAAGGTGGTCCAGTTTCATTATGCGGGGGGCTGGCCGAAGAAGCGCCAATGGGCCATGGACACACTGGCGCTCGCGTACGACTGGATTCTGCTGCTCGATGCGGATGAAGTCCTGACGCCGGAACTGGTGGAAGAAATTCGGCGCGCGCTTCTGAACCCTGAGGTGAACGGGTATTTTATCCGCCTGCAGATGTATTTTCTCGGAAGGGTCTTGCGGTATTGCGATGCGAGCTTCTGGAAGCTGTCGCTGTTCCGCAAAGGGCGAGGCCGTTTCGAATGCCGCTTGAAGGATCAGGATGCCTCGATGGCCGACATCGAGATCCACGAACACGTCGTGGTGGATGGGCCCACCGCGGAGTTGCGCAATGCACTGGTCCACCACAATGTCGATTCCTTGTCGCGCTACATCCTGAAGCACAATGAATACTCGAACTGGGAAGCGCGCGTGCTTCTGCAGCCGGAGGCCGATCCTGAGGAAATGCGCGCCGACTTATTTGGCACTCAGGCGCAGCGCAGAAGATGGCTCAAGCGAAATCTCTATCGCTTGCCGGGCTCTCCGGCTCTGCTCTTCCTGTATCGTTATGTCTTTCGTCTGGGATTTCTCGATGGCGTGCCGGGGCTGATCTACTGCGCTTTTCAAGCGGTGCAGATGTTCCATTCCAAAGCCAAAATCTACGAGCTGAAGTACAAACTAAAGACGGGGAGGAACTGAGCGCGTGTGCGGCATCAGCGGACTCGTGAACTGTGGTGACGCGGAGACGCTCGCCCGGATGACGAACGTGCAGACGCACCGCGGTCCCGATGACTCCGGGCTCTGGGAGCGGCGTTTCCCCGATGGAGGATACATCGGCCTGGGCAGCCGCCGCCTTGCCATTCTCGATCTCTCGCCCGATGGCCACATGCCCATGAGCAACGAAGATGGGACGGTGTGGATCACCTACAACGGCGAGATCTACAACTTCGCCGATCTACGCCATGAGCTCGAAGGCAGATCCAATGCCCATCGTTTTCGTTCGCACACCGACACCGAAGTCATCGTTCATCTCTACGAAGAATATGGCGCCGACCGTTTCAAAGACTGCCTGAATCGCCTGAATGGCATGTTCGCGTTCGCGATCTGCGACCTGCGCGGCTCTTCGCCAAAGCTGTTTCTGGCTCGCGATCATTTCGGAATCAAGCCGCTCTATTACTGGGAGAGCGGCGGGAAACTCGCTTTCGCTTCCGAGGTCAAGGCGCTGCTTGAGGTGCCGGGAATCGAAGCGCGCATGAACCTGGAGGCGCTCGACAAATTCCTGACATTCCTGTGGGTGCCCGATCCGCTGACCATGTTCGAGGGAATCCGCAAGCTTCCGGCGGGCCACTACGCGCTCAGGCAAGGCGGCGAGTTCAAGATCGAACAGTATTGGGACTTGACGTTTCCTCCGGCGGAACATCGCTTCGAACGAACGGAGGCGGATCTGGCGGATGAGATTCGAGAGAGATTCTGCGCATCGGTCGAGCGACAAATGGTGAGTGACGTTCCGATCGGCGCCTTTCTGAGCGCGGGGCTGGATTCGTCGAGCATAGTTACGGCCATGACGGCGGCCATGGCTCGCAAGCAGCCGGTGCGGACTTATACGATTACGTTTCCTGAGAAATATCGCGTCGGCGAGACGACGATTGACGATCCAGGCGTGCCGCAGCGCCTGGCGCGAAAGCTGGGCTGCGAGCACCATGAGATCGTGGTCGAGCCCGATGTGGCCGGTCTGTTGCCGAGTCTGACTTGGCACATGGATGAGCCCACGGCCGATCCGGCGATCATCACGGCGTACCTGGTGTGCCGCGAGGCGCGAAAACAGGCGACCGTGCTCTTGTCGGGAGTGGGCGGCGACGAGATTTTCGCGGGATATCGTAAGCATGCAGCGCACGGGTGGGCCGAAGAATATCGGCGCGTCCCGGGCTTCGCCCGCTCCGCCGCGGAGCGAACTCTGCTGGGATTGCCGTCACTGCGCGGAACGCGCATGAAGGGATCGGTGCGTCTGGCAAAGAAGATGGCGCGCAGTGCGGCGCTCAACCCCGCAGAAGCTTTCATCAGGAACTGCACGTATCTTGACGCGCAACAGAGGACCGATTTATACGCTTCAAAATCGCAGCAGCCAGCAAGCGGCAATCCTAATGCGGACGACCAGCATCTGGCTGCGTTCGACCGAGTGCGGCACGCGGATTTTCTCAACCAGATGCTCTATCTCGATACCAAGATTTTCATGCCCACGCTGAACCTGACCTACAACGACAAAATGAGCATGGCGTCGTCGGTCGAGGTGCGGGTGCCGTTTCTGGACCGCGAACTCGCCGAATTCGTTGCCTGGAATGTGAGGCCAGGGTGGAAGCTGAAAGGGAAATGGCGTCCGGTGACCAAGCACATCCTCCGCGAAGCCATGAGTAGTATGCTGCCAGAAGAGGTGATGCGCCAGCCGAAAGCGGGCTTCGCGGCGCCAGTAGATTACTGGCTGGCGCACGATTTGCGGCCTATGGTGGACGATCTTCTTTCTGAAGCGCAGGTCCGGCGCCGCGGGCTGTTCCGTCCGGAAGTGGTGCGGCGCTACGTGGACGAGCAGCGCCGGGGCGCGGAAGACTGGTCGATGCAAATCTGGCAACTGCTGACGCTGGAAATCTGGATGCAGCTTTTTCTCGATGGCGGAGCGCGCTCGTTCGCTCAGCGGCAGATCGGCGCACAGCAATTGACGACCGCTTGAGCGGATTCAGCGTTGCTATAACTCACTCGTGTAGAGACGGGGCTTGCCCCGTCTCCGCCGCGGGAGACGCGGCAAGCCGCGTCTCTACAGGAGAGAAAACTCACGGAAGCCACGGAGGGACTGTCGCGGGCGTGGCTTACGCGAACTGTGAAAATGCTCTAAGCGGGCGCTTCGAACGATCTCAGAAGAACGAGCGCAGACGAACGAACCGAGACCCAGATGAACAGTCCCGAGTCCAGTTCCAGCCGAAACTTCATGACCACCACCAGAGCCGTTCGCGTGCTGAACGAAGCCGCGGGTCTGCTGCGCGCGCCGCAACGTGTCATCCCGTTGGTATCGAAACTCGCTTCTGATGAACTGCGGATGACATTCGAGCATCGGCACCTCTATTCGTATGCGACCGCAACGATTCCTACCGCCGACGCACTGCGATCAGTGGCTGACTGGATTCTCTCTGCACAACGCGCCGACGGTGGCATCGCAGCGTACTACAGTTTCCTCACTGGATATTCCGAGTCGTATCCCGAGGTGACCGGCTACATCATTCCAACGCTGTACGATGTTGGCCGCCTGACTGGCGACGAAGCCGTGCGCCATGCCGCTGAACGTGCTACCGGCTGGCTGCTTTCGCTGCAAATGCCATCGGGCGCGTTTCCCAGCGGACTCCGCGACCCCGACAGCGATGCCCAGCCCTCCGTGTTCAATACCGGCCAGATTTTGCAGGGACTGGTTCGCGCCTTCGTCGAAACGCACACCGAGACCGGGAACGCGGAGATCCTGGAACGCGCCGTGGCTGCCGGCGATTGGTTGGCCGCGATCCAGCAGGCGGATGGCTCCTGGACCGGACAAGCTGCCTATCAGGGAGCTGCCCACACCTACTACAGTATGGTTTCCTGGGCCCTGGCGCAGTTGGCCGCCGAATCCAGGGATCCCCGTCACGCGGCGGCGGCAGACAGAAACATCGACTGGGTGCTGGCACACGTCCAGCCCAGCGGCTGGATTGACGGTATCAACCTGCGTGGACATCCTGCGTACCTGCACTTCATCGCTTACGCGATTCAGGGGACGCTCGAGTGCGGGATCCTGCGCCGGCGCGACGACGCGATCCAGGCAGCGGCGAAGGCGGCTTGGGTTCTCCTGCGTAAGTTTGAGACCCAAAAGCGACTGTTGGGAACTTATGAGCCGGACTTTAGAGGCGGCCGAAAGTTCTCATGCCTCACTGGGAATGCGCAGATGTCCTGCGTGTGGCTGCGTTTGTTCGAGGTGACGGGCGATCTGCGCTATCTCAACGCGGCCCTCAAGATGAACGAGATGCTGAAGCAGTTGCTCCCGGTCAGGGGCCGTCGCGGAGTGGTGGGCGGGGTAGCTGGATCGTATCCCATCTGGGGAGCGTACCAACCCATGCGGTTCATCAGTTGGGGATGCAAGTTCCTGGCCGATGCGCTCCTGCTGGAGCAGCGTCTTACGCGCCAGTTGGAGACAAAGTTCAAGACAAAGTTCGAGACAAAGTCCGAGGCATCAGAATGCGCGTCGTGATCCTCTGCTCCAGTCCGTACAGCGAGACCGGCTGTGCCGTCACCGCGCGTCTGGCGCAACTCGGATACGTTCCGGTTGGAGCGCTGACGCTGCCATCCTGGGACCGAAGCACACTGTTGCGCAAGCTTGGACAATGGGGCCTGCACGATTCGCTCCACTATGCCGTTGCCAAACTGGTCCCGGGCAAGTCCACGATTCGGAAGCAGGTGCTGAATCCCTATCTGGAGAGGGCATTGCGGCATCGAGACGGAATATTCCGCAGCTTGCGGGAGGTCGCCCGTGCCTATGGGTTTCCGGTCGTGACGTGCGGCGATCAGAACTCACCGCGCGCCGTCGCGCAACTGAAGCAGTGGTCCCCCGACTTGGCGATCTTCACCGGCGGAAACATACTTCGAGAAGAAGTGCTGAAGGTTCCTCGACTTGGCGTTTTGAATTCACATCTTGCCTTGCTGCCCGAAATCCGCGGCATGAGCAGCCCGGAATGGTCGCTCTTGTGTGGAGTTCCCCTGGGCATAACGATTCATTTCATGGACAGCGGTATTGATACTGGCCCTATCGTGTTGCGCCGTGAATTCGCAGGCGCCGGCGACTGCGACTCGCTGGCCGACTTGCGCAATAAGATGATCGCCGAGGGGATCGAGTTAATCGCAGAGGCTGTGGCCGGCCTTGACCACGGCACGATCACGGCTATCCCGCAGGCCGACCGGGAAAAAGATTGTCAATTTTTTGTGATGCATGAGCAGTTGAACGCTGTGGCCACGCGCCGGCTGAAGGAAGGCCGGTTAAAGAATGACCGGTTGAATCCCGTGGCTGGCAGGTGCGATGGGTCTGGCGGGCACGATGGGTAAGCTCGGCACCCTGTGGCAGATGGGCCGAACATTCGGCGCGCGCGACGGTCTCCTGCGCTTGGGATATGAACTGCAGCGCGGTAGCGGGCTGATGTTGCGCCGCATGCAATCGGTCCGGGGCTGGGAGTCCTGGGACCTGAAGCACATCGCTCCGAAGACTTCACCGGAAGATCTTCTGAGCATTCGTGGCCAGGGCGGCCGCCCTTTCTTTTTCTCGGATTCTCGCAGTCTGGCACCTGAGCTCAAGAAGGTTCTCGGCGTCCACGGGGAAGAATCAGCCGTTAATGAAGCGAGCAGAATTCTCGAAGGCAGGCTGCCCTTCTTTGGCCGGCTGTCATTTGCCTGCGGTTTTCCTCCCCAATGGTTCCAGAACCCGGTTACGGGCCAGCGCGTCTCGCCCGACCGTCCGTGGACGCAGATGCGGTTTGCCTCCGGGTCTGCCTCCGGGGTTGCCTCGGACGATTACGGCGATCTCAAGTTCATTTTGGAACCATCCAGATTCCTGTTCGTCTATCCGCTGGCCCGTGCCTATGCCATCAGCGGCGACGAGCGGTTTCCCGAAGCCTTCTGGAGTGCGATCGAGAACTGGGCCGCCAACAGCCCACCGATGTCGGGTCCGCTCTGGATATGTGGACAGGAATCCTCGCTGCGGATTCTGGCGTGGTCCTTTGCTCTTTACGCCTTCCTCCGTTCGCCCGCTACGACGCCGCAACGGGTAGCGCTGCTGCTGTCGATGATCGCCGCGCATGCCTGGCGCACCATGCAAACCGTGGGCTACGCACGATCGCAGCGCAGTAATCATCTATTCAGCGAAGCCGCCGGCCTATGGACTGCCGGAACTCTCTACCCTGAACTGAGGGACGCAGCCGCTTGGCAGAAACGGGGTGCACGGCTCTTGCAGGAAGCAGTCCTCGACCAGATCACGCCGGAGGGGGCTTATCTCCAGGATTCATTCAACTATCAGCGGATGGTCCTTCACCTGCTGCTCTGGACGCTTCGCCTCGCGGAAATTCACAAAATCCAGCTCGACCCGGAGATTCGCACGCGCGCGGTCGCAGCCTGGGAGTTCATCGGTGAGTTTGTGGACTCAGAGTCCGGACACGCGCCCAATCATGGATCGGATGACGGCAGCTGCATACTTCCGTTCGCCGCGTGCGACTACGGCGACTTCCGTCCGCTGTTGCGGCTGGGAAGCTGCGTTCTGGGTCGTCCGGACGCGCTCCCACCGGGACCCTGGGACGAGGCTGCGCTATGGTTTTACGCCGAGAAGCGGGTGCCCCATCCAAGCTCCGCTTGGGTGGGCCCGTCCAGGACCACGAAGCTGCCGAACTCGGCGGGCTATCACCGCATTGGCACCGAAAACTCCTGGGCGTTGGTGCGATCGGGGCGCTACACGCGGCGTCCTTTTCAAGCCGATCAACTGCACGTGGACTTGTGGTGGCACGGCATCAATCTGGCACGGGATGCCGGGACGTATCTCTACAACGGCGAGCCTCCCTGGAACAACGGCCTCGCCGGCACCGCGGTTCATAACACGGTCATGGTGGATCGCCGCGACCAGATGCGGCGCGCCGGCCGTTTTCTCTGGCTGGATTGGGCCCAGGCATCGGGCAGATCGTTCTCCACGTCTTTATCGAAGACGAATGCGGATTCTCCCGACCGTTTTGAGGGCGAGCACGACGGCTACCGGCGCCTCGGAGTGAAACATCGGCGGACGGTCCAGTGCGTAGCGGAAGACGCCTGGGTCATCGTGGATGATCTCCTGGGCGGGGGTGAGCACGAGTTGCGGTTGCACTGGCTACTGCCAGACCTGCCGTTCGAGGTAATTGCCGCTTCACCGTTTTGCGCGGTCGTCTCTGCGGAAAAGCTGCGCTTTCGTTGGAACGTCTTTTCCAGTTCTCCGGGGAACTCTGCCATCATCCGCGGCGGAAAGACTCTGGCGGGGGACATGGTGTGCAGGGATGAAGATGAAGAGTTGCTGGGCTGGGAATCGCCAACCTACGGCGAGCGCTGTCCGGCGATTTCTCTCTTCCACCGTGTGCGAGCGCCCTTGCCGGTTCGAATGGTCACCGCGATTCTGGCCGGCGAAGCGTTTCAGCTTGGGCAGAGCGATCGCCAATTGGTCTTGTCGCGCGACGCTTCGCAAGTTTATCAAGTCAGTCTGGCGCCCGCGCAAACCGTGAGAACGAGCGGATAGCCGTCGTACAATTGCGGATACTGTATGTTTTGGGCGCCTGAACGGCGCTCGGCGTTCAGCGTTCCTCGCGACACGATATGAAACAGCTTCTCCAACAGGTCAGCGGCGGCGAGATCGAAGTGGTCGAGGTTCCCGCTCCGAAATTGCTTGCGGGTTGCGTATTGGTCCGCACTGCCGCCTCTTTGGTTTCGGTCGGGACCGAACGGGCTTCATCTGAGTTCGCCCGCAAGAACCTGCTGCAAAAGGCGAGGATGCGTCCCGACCTGGTGCGCGAGGTCTGGAACAAAGTACGCCGCGACGGAGTGGCGTCGGCCGTGTCCGCAGTCCGCAGCCGGATGGATCAGCCCAACGTCCCCGGTTACAGCAGCGCCGGAACCGTGGTCGCCGTGGGCGAGGGGGTTACAGACATCCGCCCGGGCGATCGGGTAGCCTGCGCTGGCGCCGGCCACGCTGTACACGCCGAATTCGCTTGCATCCCGCGCCTGCTGCTGGCGCGGATCCCTCCGGACTCGCCGGTCAGCGTCAGCTTCGATCACGCCGCTGCAACTACGGTCGGGGCAGTCGCCTTGCATGGTGTGCGAACCGCTGACGTCAAGTTGGGCGACATTGTCGGTGTGATTGGACTTGGCCTGCTCGGACAACTAACGGTGCAGATTCTCAAGGCCGCAGGTTGCCGCGTCGTAGGGATGGACATCGACCGCGGACGGGTTGACCTTGCGCTGCGTCTGGGTGCTGACGCTGCCAGCGACTCCTCCACTGCGTTCTCCGACGCGTGCATGCAACCGTCCAGCGGGCGTGGCGTGGATGCGGTCCTAATTACAGCGCAGACGCCCAGCAGCGATCCAGTCAATCTGGCCGCCGAAGTGGCGCGGGACCGCGCAGTCGTCGTCGCGGTCGGCACCGTGGGCATGGCCCTCGAGCGCAGGACTTTTTACGAGAAGGAACTGGACTTCCGCGTTTCGCGCTCCTATGGCCCGGGTCGCTACGACGCAGCGTACGAGCAGAAAGGCGTGGATTACCCCATTGGCTATGTGCGCTGGACGGAAACCCGCAACATGGAGGCCTTTCTCCAGCTTCTCGCCGATGCCAAGGTGGATGTGGGCGCTTTGATTACGCACAGGTTTCCGATTGACCAGGCGCAGTCGGCATATGACCTCATCACGGGGAAATCTCAGCAAGACTTCCTCGGAGTCCTGATTACTTATCCGGAGCTTGCCGAGGAAACCCGGCGCGTAGCATAAAAGTGGCCTGGAACGGTAGAGCAACCGCCGTTGCAGCCGCCAAATCGGTTGCCATCGGACTGCTGGGGGCGGGCAACTTCGCCACGAGCACACTATTGCCGGCAATAAAACGAGTTGGTGGTGTGACACTGGTCGGTGTGTGCGCCGCCAATGGCTCCCATTCCCATCACACCGCGAAGAAGTTCGGATTTCACTATAGTGCCACCGATGAAGACAGCTTGATCGGCGATGCGGCGATCAACACCATCGTAGTCGCCACCCGTCATCATTTGCATGCCAGACAGGTGTTAGCGGCCCTCAAGTCCGGTAAGCACGTCTTCTGTGAAAAACCGTTGTGTCTGAATGAAGGATGAGTTACGCGACATCGTGCGGGTCTGCGAGGTCGAGCAATCGGAGGATCAGCAAGCGGCTGGCAAGCCGCTTCTGATGGTCGGTTTCAACCGCAGGTTCGCCCCGCTCGCGCTTCGGCTCAAGAGTTTTCTTCGAGGGATTCACGAGCCACTGGCGTTGCATTACCGCGTGAATGCCGGCTTCATTCCCGCCGATCACTGGCTGAATGATCCGGAGCAGGGTGGTGGCCGCGTCATCGGGGAGGTCTGCCATTTTGTGGACTTCCTGACTTTTCTGGTCGGCGCTGCCCCGATTGAGGTCGCTGCCCACAGCCTGGTGAACCCTGGCAAATACAGCAACGATAACGTAGTCAGTTCGCTGCGCTTCGCGGATGGGTCGCAAGGCACGATCAGCTATTTGGCCAACGGGGACAAATCGTATTCAAAAGAACGGGTCGAAGTCTTCGGTGGTGGCGCGGTGGCTGTGCTTGAGGATTTTCGCCGGCTGGAACTCGTTTGCCGGGGGCGGAAGCAAGTGTTTCGATCGCTGTTCGGTCAGGACAAAGGTCATCGTGGTGAATGGGAAGCTTTTATTGCCGCCCTTCGCACTGGAGGAGACTCCCCCCTGCCTCTCGCGGAGATTGTGACCACGATGCTGGCCACATTTGCCCTGGAGACGTCGCGTTCTTCAGGTCAACCCATTTCGGTCGGAGGACTTCAGCGCCAGCTTCCGAGCCAACGTTTCGAGGAATAGGGACTTTGGTCCCCAGCGCACTTGTCAAGAATTTCTGTCCAGAGCCCCGTGAAAATTCTCTACGTCTCGCAATACTTTCCGCCTGAAATGGGAGCGCCTGCGGCGCGCGCCGCCGAGTTGTCGCGGCATTGGGCGCGGATGGGGCATGAAGTGACTGTGCTCACCGGATTCCCGAACCATCCGACCGGCGTGGTGCCCGAGGAATGGCGCTCGCGATTGCGCCGCCTTCGCTACACCGAAACCTGTCGACGGCGTGCGCGTCGTGCGCACGTGGCTGTGGCCGCTGCCCAACCGAAAAGCGCATGAGAGGATTCGCAACTACGCGTCGTTCTGTGTTTCGGCAGCGGTCAGTGGTTTGGCTCTGAGGAAGCCGGACGTGGTCATTGCCACGTCTCCGCAATTGCTGTGCGCCCTTTCCGGGTGGTGGCTGGCGTTTTGGAAGCGCGTCCCCTTCATCTTCGAGGTACGCGATCTTTGGCCGGAATCGCTCGCGGCCGTCGGCGCGGGCAGCGAGGGAACCTTGCTCCATCGCGCGCTGGGCGCAATCGCCGGATTTCTTTATCGTCGCGCCGACCGCATCGTTGTCGTGTCGCCGGCCTTCAAGGATCACCTGATGCGTTACTGGAATGTTCCCGCAGCCAAGATTTCCATCGTCGAGAATGGCGTGGAGACCGACCTCTTCCGTTTCGACCCGGCGGCGATGGAAGTGCGAAAGCAACATGAAGCTCGAAGATCGTTTTCTGATTTGCTACATCGGCACGATGGGCAATGCGCATGGACTGGAAACGCTGATTGCCGCCGCCGAAGAACTGAACACCTCCTTGCCGAACGCGATGTTCTTGCTGATCGGGGAAGGGGCAGAAAAGGAACGGATCGCGGAACTCGCCGCGGCGCGCGGACTCCCCAATATACAGTTTCTTGGTCAGCAGCCGCGGCAACGGATTCCCGCCTACGTTTCAGCCGCCGATCTCTGTCTGGTCATGCTGAAAAAGACTGAGTTGTTCAAGACCGTGATTCCCACCAAGCTCCTGGAATACATGGCGTGCGAGCGACCGGTCATCGTCGCGGTCGATGGGCAGGCCCGACGGATTGTCGAGGAAGCAGGTGCCGGTGTTTTTGTGGAACCCGAGAACAGCAAGGCCCTGGTGAAAGCGATCCTCGACCTGGCGGAGGATCCCGAGCGCAGACGACAGATGGGAGCCAGTGGGCGGCAATACATCGTCAACAAATTTTCCCGCGAAAAAACGGCGCGGGACTACATCGCTGTGCTTGAAGCGCTTGGTGTGTAGCGAGCCGAGGCTGCCGCGAAAACGGGGTCACGGGTTAGATACAACAGCCGCGGACAGGAGTGTCCGCGCCACACGCAGGCTGCCGAGTTGCGCCCGGCTTGGACGGGCGATGGTGCCCGATCCCCACACGAGCCCTAAGGATGAACCGCAACGATTGCCAAGGTGGTGGACAGCGACATTGCTGCGTCCGCAGTGCGATATGCCGCAGCCTTGGCCGCACTTCCGGGTATGAACAAAACGTCGCCTTTCACCAGAGCCATATCCGGTGCCTTGGCATAAAGTACCTTCTTGAGGTTGACGGGAATTTCCTGAACCCCGTTCGGCGTCTGCCGCAGGATCCTGGTTTTGCTCAAGGCAGAGGTGCGGGTACTGCCGCCCGCCAGCGCCAGAGCTTTGAGAACACTGAGGGCACTGTCCTCAATCAGAAACCCGCTCGGTCGGTTCACATCGCCCACGACATAAACGATCCCGGCGCGCGAAACAATGATCGTGTCTCCCGGAAAAACATCGACGTTGTTCTGGGTATCTTCCGCCAGGTTTGACGACAGCTGAAGCTCAACCTTCCGGCCTGGATCTCCGCGGTGCTCGATGGTCACGTTGCGGCCCGCCTTCTCGGTGAGCCCCCCCGCCGCCGAGATCAAGTCGAAAAGGCGGCGATCGCCAATCGCTGGATAGGCCCCGGGACGGCTTACCTCTCCGACTATCGTGACGGCTTGCGAGGCGGATTCGTCCACGAAAATGGAAACGTGCGGGCCGCGGACAAAGCCTCCATCCTCCAGCCGCTTTTGGATCAACTCCTGCGCTTCATCGGTGGTCAGGTTGGCAACGTGAACATAGTCAATCAGGGGAAGGTAGAGGTCTCCGGAACCGCTGATGCGCGTCTTGGTCGAGAGATCGGGCACTCCGAACACACTGATCTCGATCAGATCGCCGATGCCCAGCTTCACATTGGAATTCGCCAGCGGACGAGGCGACTGGGGCGAAGCGGTTTCGTTCGCAGGTGCGGGCTGGGGCGGTTCCCCCGCAGCCGGTGTCTGGGCCAGAAGCTGAAGGCTGCACGAAGCAACAAGAAACACGTGCAAGCTTCGCAAAAGGAAGCGGCGATTCCGCCCGGACATACCAAGACTCCTGGATTGATGCGTGCGTCGAGTTTAACACACGCCACCGGGTGGAATTGGCGCAGGGTACTCGGTTTCACAGCGCGGGAGAGCATCAAGAGTAAACGGAGAAATTCGCCAGAACAGTTGCTGACCGACTGCCACGAGTTCACAACTCGATGGAATGTGGAAGTTAAGACGAAACTGAAGATTGTTTCTTTTGCTTCGGGGCTGAAATCAATCCAGGACATCCCCGTAAACTAGTTTGGGAGCGATGAATAGAGTTAAAGGTATAATCTCCAAAATCACTGAAAGCTGAATTCTCTGGCGTTGGTGCGGGCTCGATGAGCTGCTGCCAACGGAGGACGAATCGTGAAAACAGAGGTGCGAGCGCCGGAACCACTGGTCCGGCGCTTCATGCCCGAGCTGGACCTGCTGCGCGGAGTTGCAGTTCTCGGCGTGCTGTTCTTCCACGGGTTTAGAGCGGAATATGGCGAGCTCCCCTTTACCGGGGCACGCAGAATTTTCCTGCGAGCGACTCAGCCCGGAGCCCTCGGAGTAAACCTGTTCTTCGTTCTCTCTGGGTTTCTGATCACGGGAATCCTCCTCGACTCGCGGAACAGGCCCGACTATTACCGCCGGTTTTACACCCGCCGCGTTCTCCGAATTCTCCCTGCGTATTATTCGCTCTTGCTCCTCTTGGGCCTTCTGCACCAGGCCTCGGCGGCATTTCTCGGCCTGAGTTTTGTTTATCTGTCCAATGTCACGGGTCTTTTCGGCGTGTCCATGGACTATCATCCGCTTTGGTCTCTGGCAGTCGAAGAGCACTATTACATCGTTTGGCCCTCGGTCGTGCGCAAATTGACGCCTCGCTCTCTGGCCCTGTTTTCTCTAGCCATCTGCATCCTCATACCTGTCGCCCGAGCAGTCTCATTCCACTATGGTTATTTCCAGGGGGGAGAATGGTACACGTGGTTTACGGCGGATGGCCTCGCCGAGGGCAGCCTTTTAGCCATCGTGCTGCGAAGTTCGATCCGCCGGAAGCACGCGGCTGTCGGGGCCACCTTTTTCTTGACGATGGCACCGATCTTATTGATCGCTGGTGCCCCCTTCGGCATGCTGTCACGTCAAACCATGCTCGGGGCAAGTCTGCAACTGACCCTGGTAAATACTTTCTTTGTGGGACTTCTTGTTCTCTTCCTGGTGCTCGGCAGCAGCTCACGGAAAGAGTGGGTCAACAGCTCAATCCTGCAGTTCTTCGGCTACATCAGCTACGGGCTTTACCTGATCCATCTAATGATCTTTCACATCTACGACAAGGTCACGCGAACATTTTGGCCGTGGCTGCAGCCCTCGGCCGGACACTTTGGCCTGATCGTGCTCCGCTTTGCAGTTGGGGGCGCGGCTGCCGTTGGCTTGGCATACATTTCGCGGAAATATTATCGAGGAATGGTTCCTGCGACTGAAGGAGCGTGTCGCACCTCAACCCGCGGAGACGGCCGTGAAGGTGTTAGTGACGGCGCCTTCGGTATCCGTAACTGCGGCAGAAGCTTCCGAGTCGGGCTAACTCGCTCGCGACCAAGTTGCGCTCGCGATGTGGGATATACTTTCTTGGCGGCAGCTGCGGATCGTTCCGCCGGCAAGCCTTCCAAAATAATGAACATGAAGTTGGCGGAAGCCCTTAAAATTGTTCAGTCAGCCCCACCCGATGCTCCTCCGCTGCAGGTAGCGCTGCTATGTGGCTTCACTCCCTTACATCTGGAAACATTCCTCCGGGCGCAGCTGTGCAAATTGTTTCCCGGACGTTTCCCAATGTGCCGACCGGTTTGTACGGGGACTTGATTGGCAACCTCGAGCGCGTAGCGGACGTTTCTGCCGCGGTAGTAGCTGATCGAATGGGCTGATCTCGATCCCCGGCTCGGCCTGCGCCGGCTGGGCGGCTGGGAGCCATCCCAGTTGCAGGATATCCTGAGCGAAGCGAGACCGCAGCTGCGACCTTCTGCAGAATGCTATGGCAGCGGTGGCACGAAATATTCCAGCTGGTCGCGTGTTTTCCAACCCTTCCGCTGGTTCCGGTTTCTTTTACCCCGCTGGCACGGGCGAGCGAGTTCACGCTTGAGCTTCGCAGTCGCGTCGCCTCGCTCACCGCCGCGCTATCCCACCTTCCCGGCGTCCGAATTGTCGATCCTCAGCGACTGGATGCGCTGTCCTCATCCCTGCGTCTGGATGTCAACTCCGATCTCTCGGCTGGCTTCCCCTATACGCTGGCTCATGCTTCGGCGCTGGCCGAGGTGCTGGCCGGGTTAGTTCTGAATCCGCAACCCAAGAAGGGTCTGATCACGGATCTCGACGACACTCTCTGGCGTGGTATTCTCGGCGAGGTCGGAGTGCAAGGAATCTCGTGGGATTTGGACAATCACAGCCAGATTCACGCGCTATACCAGCAGTTGCTGCACTCCCTGTCGGCATCCGGAACCCTGATTGCAGTTGCCAGCAAGAACGACCGGCCGCTGGTGGAAGAGGCGTTTGCCGCCAGAGACCCCATCCTGCGCGAGACTGACGTTTTTCCCTTCGAGGTGCACTGGGGCGCCAAGTCTGAATCGGTGGCGCGCATCCTCGGCGCATGGAACATTTCGGCCGATGATGTGGTGTGTGTCGACGACAGCCCCATGGATCTGGCGGAGATCAAAGCGGCACATCCCGGAGCGGAATGTCTCCTGTTCCCGCGCGAGAATCCGCAAGCCGCTTATGAGCTGTTGGATCGGCTGCGCGACTTGTTTGGGAAGGACAAAATTTCTCAGGAGGATGGCCTCCGCGCCGCCAGTCTGCGGGCCAATGTCGAGTTACAGCACGATAGGAAGCAAGCTTCGCCGGGTGCTGCGGGCGATTTTATTAGCCACATCGACGGCAAGTTGACTCTTAGCTCACAGAAACAGCCGCTCGATTCCAGGTCCTTGGAATTGGTGAACAAGACCAACCAGTTCAACCTGAACGGCCGTCGCTTTCAAGAGGCGGAGTGGCGCGATTGGCTGGACGCGCCGGACGCCGTCCTGGTGGCGGCCAGCTATCGCGACAAATACGGCCCTCTGGGAAAGATAGCGGTCATTGCCGGCGATCTTTTGCATGGCGTGAATGTGAATGGCGTGAATGGCGGCTCTTCGGGAAAACGCAGGCTGTGCATTCGCACCTGGGTTATGAGTTGCCGCGCCTTTTCCCGGCTGATTGAATACGAGTGCGTCCGGTGGCTGTTTGCCAAGCTGGATGTCGAGGAACTTGAGTTTGACTTTTTGCCAACTGCGCGCAACACACCCATGCAAAACTTTTTACAGCAAGTTCGCAACGCGCCCGCGGAGCCGCACTGTCGCCTGTCCCGCGCTCAATTCATGCAGAGCTGCCCCCCCTCAAGTCATATCGTCGAGGAATCAGCGAATGGCTGAGCTCGAGAGCCGTCTGGCCAATTGTTTCGCGACCGCCTTTCCGGAGCTTGATCCGCAAGAGATTCCTTCGGTGTCCATGGGCTCGTTGGCAAGCTGGGATTCGCTGGCCGGCATCACCTTGATTTCCGTTATCGAGGAGGAATTCAGTCTCAGCATAGCGCCGGATGATGTTCCCGATCTGGTCTCATTCGAGTTGATCCTTGATTATCTGCAAAAAGATTATCTGCAAAGAGATTATCTGCGGAGATTATCTCCGGAGGACGCAGAGTGACGCTTGCGCCTAAAATCATTGCGGCCGGCGACCTCAGGGTGGGACTCACGGCCGAGTACGAGCGCGAAATTGAGGAGTCGGATGTGCTCGGGTTTGCCGCAAACTCGGGGGACTTCAATCCTCTGCATGTGGATCCCACATTCGCCCAGCACAGCCGGTACTCGCAGCGCATTGTTCACGGCGCTTTTCAGATTGGTTTAGCCTCAGCTCTGATCGGCATGCATTTGCCCGGCCGCGACGTGCTCCTGGGCGCAGTCAACGCGCGTTTTCTTTCGCCTCTCTATTTCCCGTCTCGAGTTCGGGTTAGCGGAGAGATCACGGCGTGGAACGCTGCCTCTCTTGCCGGCAGCGTCCGGGTTACGGTGAGCGAGCTGGCATCGCTCATGCCGGTATCAGAGATCACCATGGCTTTCACGCTGCAGGCGGGTAAGCTGGAGCAACCCGCAGGCGCCACGCAGCAATCGAGGCCAGTAGAAGCGGCATTTTCCGCGGACAGAAAAGTCATAATTCTCACGGGGGCGTCGGGAGGAATTGGCGCTGCCTTGCTCAAGGCTCTGACGGAAGAGTTTTCGGTGCTGGCGCTCGTTCACCGCCATCCGTTGCAGCAACGGCCCCACCATGCGGTGGAGTTGCAGGCCGATATCAGCGCTCCCGGATGGGAACAAATTATTACCGAGCGCCTGGGCGGCCATCCTCTATACGGCATTGTCCATTGTGCGTGGGCCGGCATGCCCAAAGGCGGGCTGCTGCACTGCGACCCTCGGCTCATCGAGCAACAGCTTGCCTTCGGAACTTCCCACGTGGTGCGCCTGGCGCGTTTACTGTTCAGTCTCGTCGGGTCCGATGGCGGACGAATGGTGGCGCTCGGATCGGCTGCGGGGCGCCACAGCCCCGCCTTGGGCCTGGGAGCTTATTCGCTCGCCAAGTCCGCGTTGGAAGACACGCTCCGGCTTTTGGCTCCCGAGATGGCTCGCAAGAAAATCAGCATCAATGCCGTGTGCCCGACTTTCGTGTCCGCCGGCATGAACGCGCAAGCCGACGACCTGCAAGTCAAACGGGAGAGAGCGCTGGTTCCCATGGGTCGCATTTGTGAGACGGAAGACATCGTCGGCGCGGTCCGCTATCTTCTCTCACCGGCCGCCTCGTTCATTTCGGGACAATCGATCGTGCTCTCCGGGGCGCAGCTGTAATGAAGAAGTTCTCAGTTCCCGGTTCTCAGTTCTCAGTTCTCAGTTCTCAGTGGACATCCGGAGATTGGTTTATCTGAGAACTGAGATCTGAGAACTGAGAACCGAGAACTGAGAACCGAGAACTCAATACGCGTGAAAACGATATGCCGCAAGATGGCAAAAACCTCCAGCTGCGCGAGATCGCTCCTTCTGACCTGGAGGAAGTGGCTCGATTCATCCGCCGCGTGTCGGGATCGGACACGCCGCTTCCTCGCGCCCTGGTTCGTCGGGCTGTGGAGCGGCTCTCATGGATCCTGCTGGAAAATCCTGCACGCGCGCCTGGCGACCCCCTGGGATGGTTGCTCCGCGCGCCGTCTGGAGAAGTCGTCGGCTGCATGTGTTGCGCTCCCCAGAAGTTCTGCTTCGGCCCGACGACTTTCACGCTGATGATGGCCAATTCGTTTTACGTGGATGATCAATATCGAGGAGGTGGCACATCGATTTTCCTGAAGTATTTGCAGCTTGGCCGCCGCTACCCTTTGTTCGTCAGTTCCGCCAATGCTACCGTGGCGGAAATGTGGCAGAAGCTTGGTGGATATCCCTTGGGGAATTCGGACCATGAAGTCCTTGGCATCCTGCGCTGGCCGCCGCTGTTGGCAGAAAGCGTGTATCGTAAGACGGCAAGCGATCGCATGGCACAATTCACGGCCGCTCTGGCATCCCCTTGGTTGCGGGCGCGGCGGCAGCTACTCTCTGGCAGCGCGGAAGGCGAACTCCTGCCGCTCGCCAGTCCTGAGGAAGCAGTTTGCGTCTGCGCAGAACATCAGAGCGACAAGATCACGAGTTGCCGGGATGCCCCGTTTCTGAAATGGCGCTACTTCTCGCGCGTTGACCCAATCACTCGCCTGTTTGCGTTTCGCCCGCGTGACGGCGAAAAAAAACAATTCATGGTCGGGGTTCACTTGCAGAATCGCGGATACAAACAACAGATCAGAGTGTTGCACGTATTGGACATCTGGGGCGAGGCCGATCCGAAATCATGTCTCGCAATCGCTGCCTGTTTGTGGCGCGAGTATCGTAAGCAGATTGATGTGCTGGCATTCCGCTGCCTCAATCCAACGCAGCAGCAAGCTCTGACGGCCAAGGGCTTCAAAGTCCGTCCGTTTGCGGCGCCCATTGCCTGGTGCATGGACAAGTGTGGACTACTCCCGGCGAAGACTTGGTATTTCGTGCCAGCGGATGGCGACATGTTTCTGTGAGGCTGCAGTTTGAGTGCTAAGACCTTCTTGCGTTCAGCGTTGATAGGAACTGCCGCCGCGCTTCGCGTGGATGAGTTGGCACTCGGCTTGCGACGCTGGCTCGTCCGCTGGGGTCAATCTCCCAGCATGCTGGTGATTGAAATGCATGAGACCCCGGAGCGGGATGAGGCCTTGTTCCGCCAACAGTTGGAGTGGGCAGCGCGTCATTTTACGTTGGTGGACCTTGTCACTTTTGCCCGCTTGTGGCAGGAGTATCGCCTCAGCCCGCGAGCATTAAGCAAGAGCAAGCCACCCCTGCTGTTCACTTTTGACGATGGCCGCCTAAACAACTATACCGTCGCGGCGCCGGTCCTCGAGTCTTTCGGAACGCGCGGTGTTTTCTTTGTGGTTCCGCAGTTTGTGCAATGCAACCCGCGAGAAGCACGGCAGTTCTACTATTCGCGCATCGATACCCGGCAGCTTCCGCCCAGCCTCCCCGAGGAAGAAACGCGCTCCATGACGCCCCAGGAAATCGCGGATCTATCGCGCCGCGGGCACTCCGTCGGCAACCATACGTACTCCCACGTGAATCTCCGAACCTTGCCCGAAAGCCAACTGCATCACGAAATCGTAGACAGCGCCGCACTGATTGCCTCTTGGACGGGGCAGCCAGTGGATGCATTTGCCTGGACCTTTTCGTGGGACTCGATCACTCCCAGGGCCTGGAAGCTGATCCAGCAGCATCACCGCTTTTGCTTCGCGCCTTGTCCTGGCTCCGTGGACTGTCGCGCCGACTCGCATCACCTGATCTGGCGCACGGAAGTCGAGGTAGTCTATCCACCGTCGGATTTCCGCTTCATGTACGCGGGGCTGGCCGACCCGCTGTGGCGAAGCAGGCGACAGCTCCTGAGAGCTACGCTGGGAGACGCACCAACCCCACGATAGACGCACGATCTGTAAGACAAAGCGAATGGCGCCAGGAACATCGCAACTCTCAACCCTAGCACTGAAACGGATGCCACAGCCTTTAGACCCGCAAAACGAAGCTGCGATTCCGCCTGGGCACACACGAGTTTAATTGCGCGCAACCCGTTAAAATCGGCGCAGAGCCCTCTCTTTAACGCCGCGGGAGTACATCAAGAGTAAACGAAGAAATTCGCCAGAACGGTTGCTCGGCGACGGCCCAAGTTGTATAGTCCTAGAAAATCAACATTGAATTCGTCACTGGCGCCACTAAATGGGGAAACCCTGTCTGAAAGAATGGACTGGAACTTCCGCGCAGCGCATGTGGTGTGAGATGCCGGATCTTCCAGCCGGAAGGGAACTCAGCTTTTGACGCTCCTGTTCTTTGGGCTGTTCGCGTTCTCGCTGCTTGTGTCGTTTGTGGCTACGCGTGAAGTACGGGACATGGCAACCCGCAGAGGCTGGGTTTCCAAGCCGCAAGACGGACGGCATGTCCACCAGGCCCCGCTTCCCCGTTTGGGGGGCGTGGCGATTTTTCTGGCCTTCTCGGTCAGCTTGAGCGTGTGGTTGGGCCTCTCCCTCATATTTCCCCGCCTACTCGAAGGACTTGCTCCCAACACGCTTCTCCGCATTTATGTTCCGGCCTGTCTGATTTTTGGTCTCGGCATCTACGATGATCTCCGCGGCGCAGGTCCGTATCTGAAGTTTGCCGTGCAGGCGATCGCGGCGGCGATGCTGTTTGCGGGCGGAATGCGTGTTCTCGGTCTGCCGCTCATCTTCGGTTCCCACTCGCTGCCCTGGTTCGTCGGCCTGCCCCTCACGGTGCTGTGGGTGGTTGCGGTTACCAATGCCTTCAATCTCATTGATGGCCTGGACGGTTTGGCCGCTGGATCGGCTTTGTTTTCTACGATGGTGTTTTTCGTCGTCTCGCTGGTCGATCATTCGTGGTTGGGCTCCCTGATGAGCGTGACCCTCGCCGGCGCCATCCTGGGATTCCTTCGCTTCAATTTCAACCCAGCCACGATTTTCCTGGGTGACTCGGGCAGCCTGTTCATCGGTTTCATGCTTAGCGCGCTGGCTCTGGCAGGAGCGCAGAAAGCGCCGACCTTCGTGGCCGTGGCCATCCCGGTGGTCTCGTTCGGATTGCCCATTCTGGAAACGTCGCTATCCATCCTGCGACGCATGATTAGCGGACGCCCGATTTTCACCGCCGATCGCGAACACATCCACCACAAGTTGCTGCAGATGGGTTTTTCGCATCGCCAGGTGGTGATCGTTCTCTACGCCGTGTCTGCCATGTTTGCCATGCTCAGCCTGTTCCTGCTTTGGCCGACGGGCAGCACCCTGGGACTGGTGCTGGCGGTCGTGGGCACCGGCATCTGGCTGGGGGTCCAGCATCTGAACTACCTGGAGTTTGGCGAACTGCGGCGAGTGGCGCAGCGCACCATGGACCAGCGGCAGATCGTGATCAACAATCTTTCCGTGCGCCGCGCGGTCGAGGAACTCAAAGTGGCCGGCGATTTCGATCAGGTGCGCAGCGTCCTGGTCGCCGCCTTCGATAGCAACGATTTCGATGCGTTCGAATTGCAACTCAAGTTGCTTCCTGGCGATGAAACGGTGCCCGGCGAAACCAACCGCCACTTTCACTGGAGCAAGTTTCCTCACATGGTGGCAATTTCCAGCCAGCCTTCCTGGAAGCTGACGCTGGACCTGGTGACAACTTCAAACCAGCGCCGCGGCTCACTCGTCGTCTACCGCACTTACAGCCACCGCGATCTGCAACTGGATGTCAACCTCCTGACTTCCGAATTTCCCGCTACCCTCGCAGACGCGCTCCAGCGAGTGCTGACTATGCCCGAGGTTCTCGTGCCGGTAGCGCAAGGCGACGCCCGGTTTCTGGCCGCGAACCTCTGACGTGCCTTCGCGGACCGATCGAAGCGAACGTAGGGACAGCCGCCCCCGGCTGTCCAGCGGGGCGAAGCCCCGCCCCGCTCTTGAGCGGCAAGGACGGACAAATGAAAACCCAGGCGAGCTGCGCTCGCCTGGACAGCCGGGGGCGGCTGTCCCTACGTGGGATCTTGCTCCCTTCCTTTCGGTCCCTGAGTTAATATGGTGTCAACTATGGATCGGAGCATTCTCGGATTGCCGGATCCAGTTGCAGGAGCTCCCAACGGAGAGCGGCGTCGCTGTGTTCGTCAAAAACTCCACACTCCGGTTTACGCCAGTTTCAATGGCCCGCAGACCGGCATGGTCGTTGACCTGAGCGAATTGCTCGACCTGCACGAAGACGGCTTCGCCGTCCAAACCAGTGAACGCCTGGAAATCAACCGGGCCGTAACCCTTTGCCTCGATCTGCCTGAAACCAGAAGCTTCGTTCATGGCACTGGCCAGGTGATCTGGAGCGATGACGCTGGCCGCGGAGGTATCCGGTTTTCCGGGCTTCCTGAGAGTTCCCGCCAAATACTCAAAGAATGGCTCTTTGCCAACCTGCTGATCGCCTGCTCCAACCACGCTGCTCGAACCGAGCAACTCGCGCGGCGCAAGAATGACGAAGAGAAATCACCCGAACTGGTGCCGGTCGGTGAAGCCCGCAGTGTCGTTCCGATCTCCGATGGAAGCGCAACAATCTCCCCTGTAGAGACGGGGCTTGCCCCGTCTCAGCCGCGGCAAGCCGCGTCTCTACAGGTGGAAGCAGTTCGCCGCGAGGTCCACGAGATCGGTGACGACGTCGATGCAGTTTTGCAGTTCGTCACCGAGCGCGCCTTGAGCCTCACGGGAGCCAGTGGCGCCGCCCTGGCGTTTCTCACGGATGACAAGATGATCTGCCGGGCACGAGCCGGTGAACCAGCTCCGCCGCTGGGAGCCCCTGTGGACGCAAAACAAGGGCTGTCTGGAGAATGCGTTCGCAGCGGCCTCCTCGTCTCGTGCGAGGATACGGAAAACGATCCGCGTATCGATCCCGAAATCGGTCACGCACTGGGCATAGGCTCGCTCATGGCCGCTCCCATCGTGTCCGATTTCCGGGTCGTAGGCTTGCTGGAGGTTTTCTTTCCGCATCCGCGCGGTTTCACGAAGGCCCACGAGACGGTTTTGGACCGGCTCGTCGAAATGATTCCCAAAACCCATCGTGAAAAGACCCAGCCTAAAAAGACTCAACCGGAAACTCCGATCGGACCAGAAGCCGTGTCAGGCGTGTCGCGGCCGCCCGCTTCGGAGTCAGGTCCGATGGAGTCAGGTTCGATGGAATCAGGTTCGATCGATGCGATTCGCGAGGCCTTGTGGGAACAGCAGCCTGAAGAGCAAGCCTCGCAGGGAGTCCCAGGACAAATCGTCGCAGCGCAGGTTCCGGAGCAGATTCCCGAGCAAATTCCCAAACCCCCGGCCGCAGGTCCGTCTCGTTTGCTTGATCTCGGGCTGCTCGGGCTGGCCATTGCAGTGGTAGCAATGGTCGTTGGCTATTTAGTCGGACCCATGATCGAGAGGCGCATTTCACCGGAAGCGTCGCAGCGGTCAGTGCCCGAGGCGGCGTCGAAGGTTTCAGGGCAAAGCGCAACCGATCATAGTTCGTCCGATCAACCCTCGGCCGATCAACGCCCGCCAGCCAAGTCTCTGGCCGACTTGCGAAAGCTCGCCGATCAGGGAGACGCGGACGCACAATGGCAGATGGGCGTGCTCTGCCATAACGGAGAGGACGTTCCGCGGGATGACGTGCAGGCCGTGCAGTGGTTCCTGCGCGCCGCCGAACAGGGGCATGTTACCGCGCAGGCCACTCTCGGCGCCTACTATTGGGCGGGGCGTGGAGTTCCTCAAGATCTTTCCAGAGCCTACTTCTGGTCTGCGCTAGCGCTTGCCCAAGGTGACGAGAACAGCAAGTCTCGACTCGAAGGGCTGGCTTCCCAAATGACCCAGGCGCAGGTCTCCGCCGCGCGCCAGCAGGCCGAAGTCTGGCTCCGCCAGCACAACGCCGCGAAGCCCGCGAGGAACTGAACCGGAGATCATTTCTGGGTTCCCCTGTGTCCTCCGTGGTAACGAACTCGCCTCCCATCACCCGTTCGCCTCAAACAGCCGTAAAATAGACTCGTGGCCACGCTACGCGACATCTTGACGGCCGACGACCGCGTTCGCCAGGGCGACCCTGCTCTTTGGGAAAAGCTGGATCGCAATCGAGTACGTTGCTATGCCTGCGGCCACTGCTGCCCGATTCCCGAGGGACAACCCGGTGTCTGCAAAGTTCGCTTCAACCACGGTGGCACGCTCTACGTTCCCTACGGCTATGTCGCCGGAGTTCAGTGTGACCCGATTGAGAAGAAGCCGTTTTTCCACGCCCACCCCGGAGCCCTCGCTTACAGCTTCGGAATGCTGGGCTGCGACCTGCACTGCTCCTATTGTCAGAACTGGGTCACTTCGCAGGCGCTGCGCGACCCGCACGCCGTCTCATCGCCGCTGCGCGCTGATCCGGAACTGCTGATCAAAGACGCGCTAGCCCAGGGCGCAAAGGTTGTGGTCAGCACCTATAACGAGCCGCTGATCACCAGCGAGTGGGCGGTTGCGGTTTTCCGCCAGGCACGCCAGGCGGGTTTGCTGACCGCGTTTGTTTCGAATGGCAACGGGACTCCGCAGGTGCTCAAGTATCTCCATCCCTGGATCGATCTTTACAAGGTGGACCTCAAGAGCTTCGACGATCGCCACTATCGCCAGCTCGGCGGACGGTTGCAGCCCATCCTCGACACGATCCGCAGTTTGCACCAGATGGGCGTGTGGCTGGAGATCGTCACCCTACTCATTCCCGGCTTCAACGACAGCGACGATGAACTGCGCAACCTGACCGCATTTCTGGCTGGCATTTCGCCCGACATCCCCTGGCACGTCACCGCCTTTCACCAGGACTACAAAATGACTTCGCCCGCCGATACGCGTCCCGAGGATCTGCTGCGCGCCGCCGCCATCGGCCGTGAAGCCGGATTGCGCTACATCTATGCTGGCAACCTTTCCGGGCAGGTGGAGGGTCTGGAAGATACTCACTGCCATCAATGTGGTGAAATGCTGATCCAGCGCTATGGATATTCGATCGAAAAGTACAAGTTGACTCCAGAAGGTGATTGCCCGGCCTGCCACGCGCCGGTCCCGGGTCGCTGGTCGAAGAAATTTGACGGCCAGATTGCGGCCTCGCCTTTTCTGCCCCGCGGGCGGGCGCAATTGGTTAAAATCCTCTCGCGACAATAATCAACATTCATGCGCACGGCAAAAACATTGCTGCTGAGAGTCTTGTTGTGTCTGGTCTTATTGAGTCTGGATCTGGGCTGTTCTCCGCGTGATTTCCTGACGCGTCGGCTCGCCGCCGATTTGATCTCGGCCTCCGACGCATTCAAAGCGCCGCAATTGTTCTGGCTCAAGACCGGCATCGTTTCCAATAAGGATTTCAGTTCTCCCGATTTCATGGTGTTACAGCGCCGCGGATGGATCATCGGCACCGGCCAGAAATGTCCCGCCGGAGTCGACCCTCCCCCATGCTGGGACGTGTTGCTCACGCCGCTCGGAGTGGATACGATACGGCCCCTGATTACGAACGCCCTTCCCGACAATGGCCCGATCGGGATCCAAGTCGCGCGCCGCGAACTGCTCGGCATTTCCGGAATCAGCAAGGCGGGCAACTTCGCCGACGTCGAGTTCACCTGGCGTTGGGTTTCCATCAATCAAGTTGGCACGGCACTTTACGACAGCGGAGTGCACTACCGTTCGACCGTCGGATTCCGTAGCTATGACGACGGCTGGCACGTTGTGGAACAAAACGTACCGAGCAACCAGACGCTGGATGAGGCGCTGCGCAACGCGCAACCCACCGCACCATGAATGACCGAAACCCTTTACGAATTGTCATCCCGAGCGAAGCGAGGGATCTGCATTTTGCGGCGAACTGCAGATCCCTCGCTTCGCTCGGGATGACAAAGTCCTAAAAACCCTATGCGACGAACTTCTATGCGACGATCAATGTAGTTTTTCTCCCTTGTGTCGGCTTCGATACTTGCCCAGGCCCAAACCGCAAAGCCCAAGCTCACGCTCGATGAATTCTTCAATTCGGTTAGCTTCCCCGCGGTGAAAGTTTCGCCGGACGGCAACTCCGTCGTCATCGCAACGGAAAAGGCCGACTGGGATCAGCAGATCTTCCGCAAAGAACTTTGGCTCTACCGGGCCGCTGGCGGCAGCCTTACGCAGTTGACGCAATCCGGGCATGACAGCGCGCCGCAGTGGTCGCCTGACGGCCAGTGGATCGCGTTCCTCTCCGAGCGCAAAGTCGCCGATGCCAAAGATGCAGACGCAGGAGACGGCAAGGATAAGGATAAAGAAAAAGAAAAAGACGTTGCCCAGCTGTTTCTGATTTCGCCCAGCGGCGGCGAGGCCTTTGCCATCACTTCAGGCGAGGACGAAGTCCACGCCTTTGCCTGGTCTCGGGACTCGAAGGCAATCGCTTTTGCCACCCGCCAACCCTGGACCAAACAGCAGAATGACGATCACAAAAAAGATTGGAAAGACGTGATCCGTTATCGCGGCGATGAGCGCGGTGACGCGATATTCCGCATCACGCTCGATGAAGTCCTGGCGCGCCACGCTGCGCTCGGCTCCAAAGAGATCCCTGATGCCGAAAAAGATTCCGGCGCCACGCCCGGCGCAGTCGCCATTGCACGCACGCCTCTGCGAGTGGAGCAAATGACCATCTCGCACGACGGCAGCCGGTTGGCTTTTGTGACTTCATCGGTGTCCGAACGCCAGGAGAAGGTCGAAGACATTGAACTATACCTCGTCGACTTAGTTAGAAATGCAGCGGAAGCCGCGCCCATCCGCCTGACCCACAACGAGGCCGTGGAACTGAATCTGGAATGGGCTCCGGATAATCGCCATCTGTTCTTTCAGATCAACCTTGGATCGCTGGAACGAAAGTACGAAGATCCGCAACCGCGCCTCTACTGGGTGGACGCCGGCTACGCGGCCGCCAGCACGTCCGACAAAAGGGAAGTCCAGCGCTGGTTCGCCGACTACCCGGGCGAAGTCGTGCGATACACGCCGCTGCCCGACGGCTCAGTGCTGTGCGCCTGCCGCACCGGAACCGAGGTGCAGTTGCTATCGCAAGCGAATCCGAAAGCCGCCATCGTGAAGCACGAGGGATGGGCTGGAACCTATGAACTCCCCGCTGCCGCATCGCAATCGCAATCTCAAAGCACGCGCATAGCGTTTGCCTACTCGGCCATCGAACGGCCCACGGAAATCTACATCGCCGACGGCCCCGACAAACTGCCGCAGGCGCGGTCCATCACTTCCTTCAATAAGCTGTTCACCGAACGCGACCTGCCCCGGGCTAAGCCCTATCGCTGGATTTCCGATGACGGCACGCCCGTGGAAGGCATGCTGATGTATCCGCCGGGAAAGTTTGAGGCGAAGAACCTGCCCATGTTTGTGTTCATCCACGGCGGGCCGCAGGATGCCGATGGCAACCACTTCGAGGCAGATTGGTATCAGTGGGATCGCCTGGCCGCCACCGCGGGCTGGCTGGTGTTCGAGCCGAACTATCGCGGCTCGACCGGCTACGGGGACAAGTTCGCGCTGCAGATCGTTCCTGAAATTGTTTCCCGGCCCGGAAAAGATATATTGACCGGCGTCGATGCGCTCGTGAAAGACGGAATTGCCGACGCGAACCAGTTGGCCATTGGCGGCTACAGCTACGGCGGTTACATGACCAACTGGCTGATCACGCAAACCACTCGCTTCAAGGCCGCCGTTACCGGCGCCGGCGCGGTGGAGCACGTCGCCAACTGGGGCAACGATGACACGGTTTTCGACGATGCCTATTTTCTCGGCGGGTTGCCGTGGGAAACCCCTGATCGCTATCGCAGCGAAGCCGCGATCTTCCAGATCAACAAAGTGCGAACTCCCACGCACATGGTTGCCGGCGCGGACGATATTCGGGTTGCGGTGCTCGAGGACTACCTGCTCGATCGCGCCCTGCATGAGCTGAATGTTCCGAGCGACCTATTGATCTTTCCCGGTGAGGGACACGAGCTTGCGAAGAATCCCTGGCACGGAAAGATCAAAGTGCGCGAGGAACTGAAGTGGCTGGAGAAGTACGGCGGCGTGACGGGCACGAACTAGTTTGTGTAGAGCGGACACTCTTGTCCGCTGCCTTTGACTCTGACTTTCGAATCACCCGTAGCTGCTCGCTTCGCGAAGCGCTACCCAAAATCAGGTGCAGAAAAATCAAAGTCAAAGTCAGAATCAAAGTCAAAGGCAGCGGACAAGAGTGTCCGCTCTACACGAGCTTTACCTTGCGGAGGGCTTTTGCAGTTGCGCGATTTTCGCCCGCGGAGAAGATTGCTGATAGCGGGCAATGCCCTGGTACAGCGCTTCTGCAATCCGCTGGCGGTAGGCCTCGCTCTGCAGGTTGTGCTCGTCCGCGGGACTGCTCACAAAGGAAATCTCGGTCAGAATGGCGGGCATGGTCGTGCCGGTCAGCACGGCAAAAGCGGAGTCCTTGATGCCCCGGTTGCGAATGTCCGGGCTGCTCGCAGCGAGGGTGGCGTAGAGAGAACGCTGGACACTGGCCGCGAGACGTTGCGACTCCTCGATCCTTTCGTGTAACCCTCCGGCCGATAACGATACCGGCGTCAGCTTGGTGAAGGTTCCATCTTCATGTCTTTCGACTTCCCGGGACCCCGGAGCCGAAAACAGATTCGTGTAGTAGGTCTCAACTCCCCGCGCCGCCGCCGAACTGCTGTAGTTGGCGTGAACGGAGACGAACAGATCGGCCTGCGTCTGGTTGGCGAAATCAGCGCGCTGATCGAGGGGCAGGTAGGTGTCGCCGGTTCGCGTGAACATTACTTCCGACCCCAATCGCGTTTGCAGCAACTTGCCCAAACGCTGGGTTACGTCGAGCACCAGATCCTTTTCCAGCATTCCCTGCCGTCCAACCGTGCCCAAGTCCCAGCCGCCATGCCCGGGGTCTAGCACGATGCGAAACTTCCCGGTTCTCGCCGGCAAAGGTTGGTCGGACGCCTTCGCCGCCAATGCCGCTACAGGAGCCGCTTTCACCGGGGCCGGCGCTCCGTTCACGGACGCCGGCATCCGGTTCGGAGCCATGCCGTTCGGGGCCATGGGGCTCGCCGCCAAAGTTGTTTCGCGGTCGCGCAGCTCAACCACCAGGCGATAGGGACTCGACTCCATGCTGACGGAGAAGTTCGATCCGTCCTTGGTGTCAAGCACGATTCGCGTTACGCCGGCGACGGGCTGAGCGATCCGCACACGCGTCAGCGAAACATCGCCGACGTCCATCGTCTTTCCATCTAATCCCGGCGAAAGAACCGTGTCGTGCAGATCGAAGTAGATCCGCTCCGGCGACATCAAACGATGCACTTCGTAGGGCACCTGGTCTTCCATGTCAATGACCACCGTGCTTCCCATGGGCGAGGACCAGTGACGCACCCCGGTGATTTTCGGCAGCGCCGCCAACTTGTTTTCCGCCACGGCGGCGAGTGGCGCTGCATCGGAACCGAGCTTCGCCGGATTCATCAGATTGTCGGAGACTGCGGGAGATAGAACATCCGCCGGGGGCGCTGGCGGCGTCGTTACCGATTGTGGTGAGATCCCGGTCTTTGTGGCTTCGACCTTTGCGACCGCCGTCTTCCCATGAACCTGCATGCCCCACCACGCTCCAGCTGAAAATAACGCGGCCACAGCCACCAGGCCCATCACTACACTCAATCCCGGCCGCGAACTGCCGGGAAGAGAAGTGGGATGCGGAAATGGCAAGACTTGAGGCGGTTCAATCGGAGCCGTCCGTTCTTCGAACTCAAACAGGTCGTCACTCTCAACCGCCTCCGCTGCGACACTGAGCTCAGGCAACTCGACTATGGCGGCGGGAATGACCAGAGGCTGCGATAGTGAGGCCAAGTCTGGTTCTTGAATCGGCGCTGGTGGACCTTGCGACGCAGCGAAAATGGCTGCGGCTGGCGGAGACGGGGCAAGCCCCGTCTCTACTGTAGTTTGTCGCGGCTCGGCTTCTTGAAGTTCGATCGCCGCCGGCTTCGCCTGCAGGACTTCGTCAGCCACATCCGACAGCCAGTGGATGCGCCGATCCTGATCTTCGGGTTTGAGCGCGGAAAGAACCAGCTCAGCGAACAGATCGAAACAGCGAACGTCGTGATCCGTGAAAGCCCGAGCAGTTGTTGAAAACGCCTGCAGCACGCCCAGTTGCTCGCGCCGGCCACGCAACGGAACCAGAACGGTGGAGCGAGCTCCCATCTGGTGGGCGAAGTCCAGTTCGACGCGAGCGTCGGTTTCACCATCGTCGCAACGAAGAATGCGCCCCGATTCCAGGCAGTCCCGCAGAAACACGGACTCGCCGATCAGGGGAACGCCGCGCTCGACGGCGAGCGGTCCGGCGGCGGCGCGGCACACGATCTGCGATCTTCCGGACGCCGATCTTTCTGCCTCCGACCCTGCGGCCGCCGAGCTTTCCGCAAGCGCGACCACGATACCGTCGGCCTGGGTAATGGCCTGGGCGCGGTCGCAGATTAATTGCAGCACTTCGTCCAGGATGAAGCGTTCCGTCTCGAACAAGTCGCGATCGGAGGCGCGTCCGGTGGCCACGCGCCGGTTGCGTATCTGCTCGTGGAGGTCCGAGAAAGCAAGCAGTGCGCGCAGCGCTTCCTGGCGCGCAATCGATTCGAGAACGCGGTTGCCCTCCCGCAGTGGAGAGCCGGGGTCGGCCGTCGTCGCTTCCCAGTCAACTCGGGTTGGATTGGCACTCATGCTGGCGCGGTCAATACCACAAAAAACCTGTGTTCATCGTATCCGCAGCTCGTCGGAAGGCTCATTGCCGGCCTTGGTTCGACCGGGTTCAACCGGCCAAGCTTCACCGGTGTACGTTCAACCGGCGAGTCTCACCAGAAAGCGACAGCCACAACTCCAATTTCGAGCGTAATAGTCTTTGGGGGGGTACCGCAATGTCCGTTAGTACACGTCCTATTGCGGTTCTGGGATGCGCAACCGGCGCGGACGGGGTCGGTCCGCCCGAGCTACGACCCTTCAGATTTTGCTCTCGGCCTCGATTCGTCCTATCTTTAAAAAGCAGCAAGATGCAACTCCCGGAGATGTGATGATCGATCCAGCCGAGCAGGAAAAACCAGAGAAACTCAAGAAATCCAGCTGGTGGTGGCCCGGGGTCGTGGCCAGCAGTCTGGCTGGGGCGGCCGTGGTGGCGTTCCGAGGCTGCTGGCACAGCAACATGGGCTGGCCGGTTGGTATGCAGGGATATTCCTACCAGGTTTGCCTGAACTGCGGCGCCATGCGGCTGTTTGATGAGAAAACCTTCAAAGCGTATGGCCCGTTCCGCTATGGCCTGAACGAGCTCATCGCCTGGGAAAGGTCCACGAAACCGAAATCCCATCCCGTGGCGGATGTGCGGCGTTCGGCATTATAGAGCGGTTCCAGAGTTGCAGTGACCACAAGCATCTGCCGGGCTTCGCCCGTCCCTACACAAACGCTGTTGCGCCGCTCAGGCTCCGGCCGGCTGGCCCTGGCTCTTGTACCACTCCACCGTGCGGCGCAGGCCGTCTTCAAAGTTCACCAGAACCTTGTATCCCAAGTGCTTCTGCGCCTGCGTGATGTCCGCCAGCGAATGTTTGATGTCCCCACCACGCTCCGGACCGTACTTGACGGCGCCCTTGTAGCCAGTCAGTTGTTTCAAAGCGTGGAAAGTTTCATTCAGTGTGGTCCGCTGGCCGGTGGCGCAGTTAAAAACGCGCCCCGCACACTCCGCCGCCGGGACCGAGCAGGCCAGGAGATTGGCCGAGACCGCGTTGTCAATGTAGGTGAAATCACGGCTGGTTTCGCCATCGCCAAAAATCGTAGGCTGTTCCCCACGCAGCATCTGCATACTGAATTTTGCAAGTACGCCCGAATATGGCGAAGATGGATCCTGCCGCGGCCCGAAAATATTGAAGTAGCGCAGGCAGACGGTTTCGAGGCCATAGCAACGGTAGAACGACACCATGTAAAGCTCGCTGGCCAGTTTGGCCACCGCGTAGGGAGAGATCGGGTTGGGGGTCATGGCTTCATGCTTCGGAAGTGTCGGTGTATCGCCATACGCCGAGGATGAGGCGGCATACACGACCCGCTTCACCTTCGCGTCGCGCGCCGCGACCAGTATATTCACGGTGCCGTCGACATTGGCGCGGTTGCTGCCGAGAGGGTCCAGCACCGATTTCGGGACCGACGGAATGGCCGCCTCGTGCAGCACGTAATCGACGCCTGCGCACGCCTTGTGCATGGCATCCAGATCGAGAATGTCGGCTTCGCGGAAATCCATCCGGTTCAGCACTTCGGTGAGGTTCTCGCGTCTGCCGGTGGCAAAATTATCGATGCCCCGGACCTGCTCGCCGCGTTCCAGCAGAGCGCGCACCAGCGAGGACCCGATGAAGCCGGCAGCGCCGGTCACAAGATATTTAGCCATATCGTTTTAATGATAACGGATGTATTGCCCACCAGGCGCACGGGTCCCCTCACCAGAGGAACTTTGGTTCCGGAGCCCGCCAAACGGCCCGCCAGCCGCTAAAATCCCTGGAGGAAGGATTCAGGACCGGCGAACCCGTTTGGCGATCTGGTGGAATTCATCGCGAGAGAGCAACTGTTTCTTTCGAAAGAACTCCGTAATCTCATCGAGAAGGGCTCTCGGGTCGGCCGACTCCAGGGTGGCCTTCATGCTGTTCTCCTGCATGCTCTTCTCCTCAGCCGATATTCCATTGGAGACGGCGCTGTGGCCACTCAGTGCGTCGAGGAGTTGCTTCAGTTGCAGTTGTCGTTCCGGTTCTAGTTCCGCGAAACAGATGCCCATGCCCAGAAAAGGGTACGAAGTGCGAACCGTGCCCGAAGCCTCAATCCGGATGCCGAACGACTTGAGTACAAGATTCACTTTCGTGTCGACGGGAAACGTGCTGTTCATTTCCACATAGCACCCGTGCAGGCTGACGTCGGTAACGGTCCCCCACATGCGCACGTCGCTGCCCTCCGCTCGAAACTCCACGCTGCCCGAACAACGAAGCCGGGGGCTTTGCCGCCGCTCTTTCCAATCGACATTGGGCGTAGTTGCTGGAGTTCCACCGTCCTTTGGCGCTGCATCAGCGGGTACACCTTCCGCCGCGCTCCCTTTTAGCCGGCGAAGATAGTTCACGCCCTCTTCGCCGTTACTGGCGTCTGGAGACAAGCCAGGCTGTTCGGGATGGATATGCGGGTCCACGAGCTCCTCCGACAATATGCGGCTCTTAGTTGAATCGGAAGATTGCGGGAAAACTTTAGACCGCCGGGAATTGCGACAAAGAAGCGCGAATCTGCTGCCACAGTTCCTCTTTGCCGGCTCCGGTCTTGGCCGAAAACGCCACGATGGGCACTCCGCCATAGGCTTGCCCGAGCGTGCGCATCGCCTGCTGCAACTGGTTGCCAGAGAGCCGGTCGCACTTGGTGGCCACAATCGCATGTGGCCGACCTCTGGACGCCAGGAATTCCAGCAACTGGCCGTCGCTTTCCTGGGGAGGAATGTTCGAATCGACCAGCGCCAGGCACAGCGCCAGGCTCGGGCGTTGGTGGAGGTACGGATCCACAAACCGGGCCCAGTCGGCGGAGATTTCGCGCGAGACCTTGGCGTAGCCGTATCCCGGCAGGTCGGCGAAAAGCAACTCGGGCCGGGGTTGCCCCGCCCTGCGGACTTCATAAAAGTTAATGCTGCGCGTGCGCCCGGGAGTATTGCTGGTGCGGGCCAGCTTTTTGCCCACCAGCAAATTGATCACGCTCGATTTCCCGACGTTGGACCGTCCCAGAAAGGCGATCTCCGGCACACCGGGGACAGGGAAGTGCGTCAAGTCACTCGCCGACAGCATAAATCGTGCCAGAATCCGCATACAGACAGTTTCCAGTGTGGGGCGGCGCATGGCAAGCGCCGCAGAAAAAAAGTTTGCAGAAAAGATGTTTGCTAAAGCCCGAGGGGACGTTTCGGTTCCACGTCCCGCTCCTCAATCGGATGCAGTTTGTGCCAGACCGTGAGCCCGCCCGCAATGACCAGTCCAATGAGAACGCTGATCAGAAAAAACCAGCGATAAGCCGGCAGAGCGATGAGCAGAATCGCTACGACAACCACCGCGACGATGAGACCCGCCGATCCCTTCAGGCTAAATCCCGACCGGCTGCCAGATTCCGGCTCCATGCCTTAATTCTAGCGCCGCCTTCAGGACAAAAGAAAAGGCCCGCGCAAACAGCCGGCCTGCTGGAAGCTACTCTGACACTTCTCGGAACGACGTTACCCCTCCAAACTTTCTTTGTGATCCATGCGAGTGCGACCCAGGCAAATATGACCCATGCAAAACTAGTTTCGATGGCGGTGCGGTGGCTGCGGCGCTATCGCTGTGGAGTGGTGCTGAGCGAGCAAGCATGCGTCAGCGGCGAGATGCCGGACGCCATTGGCTGGAAGAAGGCGTGCCATTCGGTGCTGGTCGAGAGCAAGGTGTCGCGCGGGGATTTTCTGGCCGATCGCGACAAGCCCTTCCGGCAAAAGCCGGAGGTCGGGGTCGGCTGCGAGCGGTATTACCTGGCGCCGCGGGGTCTGATACGGACCGAGGAACTTCCCGCGGGCTGGGGATTGCTGGAGGTCGGCGGGCGCGAGATCGAGCGGGTCAGGGCGTCGGCGAAGAACCTGCGTTCCGAGATTGGGTTCCGGAACGAAATGAATCTTCTGCTGGCGAGTTTGCGGCGGGTGGAAATCCGCATTGAACCCGAGAGCATCACCGACTTTCTGAAGTGGAAGAACCGCATGGCGGAGTACAACCGGGGCCGACTGCCCGAAGGCCTGGTTGCCGAGGAAGAGGAAGCCAACGGATTCCTGCTGGGAACCGCTGGCGACTGAGGCTGATTCCGAGCCCCACAGGGGCCGGCTGATTTCCCGTAGAGACGCGGCTTGCCGCGTCTCCCTAGCAGGCTGCGGAAAAACTAGTCGAGGCCGCAAGAAGCACACCTCGGGCGCTAAAGCTTGAGCAAATCTAAACGACTTAACGGCACGACTGAAGTCGTGCCCTTCCCAAAACCCGCGTGAATCAGAGTTTTTCCGCAGCCTGCTAGACCGGGCAAGCCCCGTCTTTACAGATGGAAGTTCCTGCATCCCGACAAAAAAATGAAACCGGGCGGTTAGGCCCGGTTTCGGGAGCGTCGGTTGAGATGCGGTTACATCGCAGCCCGGCGCGGGCTGGTTCGGAGATTTGCGCGGGCGCAGTTCGCGTCCGCTTGTGCCTCTCGCACCAGCAAAGGGTTCAAAAGGAGCGAGAATACGAATGTAACCGAAGAAGCAACTATGTGACCACTGTCAGATTCCGCGCGGTGTTTTCAATTGGAACTGCAAGTGAAAGACAATCCAGCCATTTAGTCGCTGTGTTCGCTGGAGCTGGGCGTGGCCGTTCCAGAGTTCTTTACGCCGGAGTGCTTCAAAGTGTTGCACAGTAGCGGGTGCAAGGGTGCAAGGGCGGTCACGGAATCCGGAAACACGGGACTCGCAGGCAGGCCCCTTAGTTTAACCCCGACTGGGTCAGCTTCACCGCACAATAGGGATTCGCGGCTCCGCCCGTCACGTTGCACTTCTGGCCGTTTACCGACCCCGCCGCCAGGGTCGTGAAGTAGATGTTCGTCCCGCCGTTCGACAACTGGTTGTCGATCACAATCCCGCTTGTCCCTCCGAGAGCGCTCGGGGCCTTCACACAACTCGCTGTCGGTGGAGCCGCGCAGCTCGGCGTCGTCAACGAAGTTGTAATCGTCGAGCTCTCCAGGAATCCGTCGGTTGTGCCGCCCACCCCGAAGAACATCCGGTCCGTCGTTCCGTTGTAAAACTCGGTCAGCGGCGAACACTCGTCCCCCACCGTGGTGTCTACAACAAAGGTGGACGAAGCCGGGCTCGTGATGAGGTGGCTGGCGTTGAATGGGAAGGAATACATCTTCGGATTCGACGGTGTCAGCGGTTTGGCTACCGTCCCCGACACGAATCCGCACGCGATCATGTGCCCCGAGGTCGTTCCGTTCAGCCAGAACGCGTTATCAAAGGTCCCCGAGTGCAGGTTGCCCCCGGTGCAGTCCCCGGTCCCGCTGGCCGATCCCAGGTCCACGGTGGTACCTGTTGTGATCGTACCGGAAGTGGTGAAGTTCGCCGCAAGCTGGGTGACCGCCCCGCCGTCACCGACTACGCTGCTGCATCCCGTAAACGCGAACACCTGGTTGGTTGCGGGATTGGCGGGATCAGTGACCACAATGGGCGGATCGACAACCCCGGTCCCGGCTCCGTGCGTTGCCCACCCGATCGTCTGCCGCGCCGCGTACGTCTTAGCCGGGCTGGTCAGGCTGACCGCATACAGGTATCCCTCGCCGTCCCCGAGAAAAATTCTGCCCGAGGTCGTATCTACCACCGGGTCGGTCAACACCTTGTTGGCCTGGTTCGAGACCGTGACCGGCCAGTCCGTATTGGCCACCAGCGCCGGGGCTCCGCCGCCGAATACCGGCGTGATCTTGTACAGCAAGCCATTGTCGGCGCCCACGTACGCCGTATCCGAACTGTAGTCCACCCAGGGCGAAGAATTGGTATTGGCGGCGGTGCTTTCGATGGTGAGCGTCGTCATGCAGCCCGCAGTCGTCGGCGTCGCGCACGAAGTCGGCGTCTGCGGACTCAACACCGTCCCCACTTGCGACGGCGGCGCCGGAATCGGATTCGGCAGCACCAGAACGTGGAAATAAGAAGCCGTGGCCGTGCTCTCCACGAACGCCACCATCGTTCCGCCGGTCGACAGCGTCGGCGACGTCCGAATCTGCCCCCCCGTGTGCGTCACCGTGTTGTAGGCGAATGCCACCCACGGCGTTCCGCTATTGCACGGCGGAGTCGCTTGTGTGTACAGGTTGTTGATCCCGACCAGGTTGGCCTGCGTCCCTGTAGTTACGGTCAGCCCAAACAGAGCGTAATCGGAATTGCAGCTCTCCGCGACTATATCAAACTGGTATTTCGCCGGGAACATGTTCTGCGGCACGTACCCGTTCTCCAGCGACACCGCCCAATCGATCTTCATTCGGCGCGAAGGCCGCAGCGGCCAGCGGCGTGCGTTTTCGATGCCCACTTGCCGCATCACCAGGTTGTAAACAAGCCGGGGGTCGCGCGCTCCGGCCGCCACTACATCCTCGGCTCGCGCGCCCGGCATCAACAAGTGCCGCGAACTCCAGTCCTGCGGATACCCCAAGTGCGTCTGCCCCTCGCGGGCGCTCTCCGGCGAGGTCCTCTCCGTCTCCATCGCTGCCTGCCCCGAAACTGGAATGCCCAGCAGGAGCAACCCAGCCGCCACGCCGAACCAACGGAATGCGCACGCTCGCATCGTATCTCTCCTCAAGCCTTCCTCTTCATCCAGGAAGCCGCCATAGTGGACCTCTCCACCGTGCACTGCCCAACCTGCGTGCCAAATCCCAGATACATTAATCTTAAGAAGTTCCAGATCAGAACCACAGAGAAAAAACAGGAATTCGAGATGACCTAAGTAACCCCCAGGCACCCAACCGTCGGCCCTGCCGGCACTGCCCAAGCTAGGAGTTCTTCCGGTTGAACCGGCAATGCGACTGCGTTGCGTTCACCTTCCCGCACGACAGCGCCATCGTCTCAAACACTCGCTCGAACCGGAACGCCGGCTTCTGATAGGGTTTTCGCCCGCGCGTTGGCTTGGACTCCGTGCGCGCAGCTGTTTCATCCGGGGCCGGCTCCCCGCCCTTCCGCTCCCTCACATCCATGCATCGCCCCCTCTAGTTGCGATTCATGTTTCGGGTGGTTCAGTGCCGAGGTCGCCTCGTCTCGTTGAAAGCGCGCCAGTTCCTGCGGTTCAAAGCGGTGCTGTTGCGTGTCTTCCGCTTTGTACACCACACCCACGCCCCCACCGCACAGCTCCTCAGACCGTGCGGTAGTGCGAGGTGGTGGCGCTCAGGTCGATCATTGGAGACGGTTAAGTCCTCGGACGCCTCATCCTAAGGGCGCGGCATACGCTCGTCAAGCGAGGAACCTAGTCAGGCACGGGTGCGTCGAAGCCTGAACCGGTCATAACGGGAATCGTGCCGAAGTGGTCATTAATTCGGCACCCCGGCGAGCCTGCCCGCCAACGGGAAGGGCCGAATCTACATTTCCCGCCGACCTTCCATGGCCTTGAGCATGGTGACTTCGTCGGTGTATTCGATGTCGCTGCCTACCGGAATTCCCATGGCGATCCGGGTCACGCGCAGTCCCTGTCGCTTCAGTTGCTGGGCCAGGTAGGTGGCGGTGGCTTCTCCCTCGACCGTGGGATTGGTGGCGAGGATGACTTCTTCGATTTCGCCGCGGCCGACCCGGCTGATCAGGTTTGCGATGCGCAACTGTTCGGGCCCCACACCGTGCAGCGGCGAAATCGAGCCGTGGAGCACGTGGTAGACGCCGTTAAAATGCCGCGTCTTCTCGACGGCCGCAATGTTCGTCGGTTCCTCCACCACGCAGACGAGCTTTTGATTGCGGGTGGGACTCGTGCAGTACACGCAGGGATCGGCGTCGGTGATGTTGTTGCAGATTGAGCACAATCGCAGCTTGGCCTTCACATCTCGAACGGCGGAGGCGAGAGCCTCAGCGTCATCCTCGCTCGACCGCAGAATATGAAAGGCCAGCCGCTGTGCGCTCTTGTTTCCGATTCCCGGCAGCTTCTTGAGTTCGTCGATGAGCCGGCTCATCGGTTCGGCAAAGTTGGACATAGGTAAACCAATCGGGTCATCGGGTGATCGGGCCATCGGGTGATCTGAGTCGCAAACGCATTTGTTTTTGAACTTCGATCACCCGATGGCCCGATCACCCGATGACTTTACAAAATCCCTCCTAGTCCGCCGAGCATTCCACCAAGGCTCGATTGCATTGCCTGATCGACCTTGCGCCCGGCCTCGTTGAGCGCGGCCATCACTAGATCCTGCAGCATCTCGACATCGCCGGCCTTTACCGCCTCGGGATCGATCACGATGCCGAGCACCTGCTTGCGGCCATCCATTCTGACGGTGACCGTGCCGCCCCCGGCCGAGGCCTCGACCACGGTCTGCTCCATCTTTCTCTGCAGCGTCTCGTACTGCTGCTTGGCTTGCGACATGAGGTCCTGTAAATTGAAACCAGACATAAGAAACTTTTGTAATTTTGTAATTTGTAATTTGGTAATTTCAAACCCTGGGGCAATGCGGTTTCTAAGTTACAAAATTACCCGATTACCAGATTGCAAAATGCCTCTACCCTTTCTCCCGATAATCAATCACGGTGCGGATTTCGGCGCCAAACTTTTCCTGCATGCGTTGCACGACCGGGTCCTGTTCGGCGCGGCTGCGCGCACTTCCATTGGATGCCCGTCTTGGTGCTGACGTCGCCGGTGGAGCGCCACCGGGTTCGCCCAGCATCTTGATCGGCCTTCCGGCCAGACCGCTGGCGGCGGCGCTGGCTATGCGGCGCGCTTCGCTCGTCAATGTCATTTCGATCATCGTGCTTGACGCGGCTACCTTTGCGATCAGAGAACTTCCTTCCAGTCTCCACTCCGCGCTTTCCAACATGGACACGAGCATTCGCTGGTTGCCCAGCGCGTTGAGAACAGCGTCGCGCAGCGAGTCGACGTTGGCTTCGGCTCTGGCCTCGGCCCTTGCTTCCGTCCTCAGTTCGGTGTGCTCGGCGGGCTGTGGTTCGGGATCTGACGATAAATCTTCAACAGCCGGCGCGGCCGATCCCATGATGACGACGTTGGCGTTCGGGTGTGTGGCGCGGGCGCCCCCGCCCGCGAACGCCGCGGTGTCGCCGGATGCCTCTGCCTTGGGGCTGCCTTTTCGCGCGGAGTCAGCCGCGAACGGTGACACCGGATTCGATCGCGCCGATGTGACAGGTTCAGTGCGTCGAATATCTGCCGGTGCCGTAATGTTCTTGACGATCCCTGGCCGAGTCGTGGGCGCCGCCGCCGCATCGCTCAGCAACTGCTCGATCGGCAGCAGACGCTGCGCGTGTGCCATTTTCAGCAGTCCCAGTTCAAGATGGAAGCGCTGCTCCTGGCGGTATCCGAGTTCTCCGTGGGTGCGCAGCATGATCTGCAAATGGCGCGTCAGGTCTTCCTCGGTGAACAGATCGGCGATGCGGCTCACGCGGGCGCGCTCGTCGGAGGAAATCTGCAAGAGCGCCGAGTCCTTGCCCGCGATCTTCGCTACCGTCACATTGCGCAGGAAGCGCACCAACTGGCGCGCGAAATGCGTCGGACTATGGCCTTCACCGATCAGTTCATCAACCAGCACCAGGATCTGTTCGCTCGAACTTTCCGCGACGGCCTGCATTACCGTTTCCAGCGCCGCTGCCGGTGCGGAACCGATCAGGCTGCGAACGGAATCGAGGGTCAGGTGGTCGGGGGTGGAGGCGATGGCCTGGTCGAGAATGGAGAGCGCGTCCCGCATTGAGCCGTCACCCGCTTCCGCGAGCAGGGCGAGGGCGTCCTCGTCGGCGGGGATCTTTTCTTTCGTCACGATGTCGCGGAGTTGACTCATGATGTCTTCGAACTTCACCGCCCGAAAACTGAAGTGCTGGCAGCGCGATCGGATGGTCTGGGGGAAATCCTCGGGCTGCGTGGTGGCCATCATGAAGATCACGTGGCCGGGAGGCTCCTCGAGCGTTTTTAGCAGCGCATTGAAGGCCGCATCAGTGATCTGGTGCGCCTCGTCGAGAATGTAGATTTTGAAGCGATCGCGCGCCGGACGGTAACGCGCCGCCTCCCGCAATTCGCGGATCTCGTCGATTCCGCGATTGGTTGCAGCGTCGATTTCGATTACGTCTACCGCGTTGCCGGCGCGGATCTCGGTGCAGGAATCGCATACGCCGCAAGGCTCGGCCACCGGCTTCTCCGCCGAGCGGCAGTTCAGCGCCATGGCCAGGATGCGGGCGACCGTCGTCTTGCCGATCCCGCGATGGCCGCTGAAGATATAGCCGTGCGCGATGCGCTCCTGCGCGATCGCATTTTGCAGGGTGCGGGTGACGTGTTCCTGGCCGATGACGTCGGAGAATTTCTGCGGTCGGTATTTGCGCGCCAGGACCTGATAGCTCATGCGAGACCACGATTATACAGTCTCACAGACGGGTGCCCCACTCATCGCGTTCTTTGCGATGAGTGGGGGCCGCCGCCTGCCAACTCGCGCCGGCCGCTAGGGGTGCCTAGGGACATCGTATCCCCCGGAGTGGTCCAAGTAATAATCCAAGAAGACAGGTGGAAGCAAGCAGAGTTGGAGAGGCCAATGAGGTTGGAGCTGCTCGACGATCTGCCAGGGGCTGAGGTTTTGTTTGTGGGAGTTGGGGCGGACGAGGTTGAAGTAGAGCTGATAGGTAAAGGCCTTGGCAAGGAAGTCGCCGCGGCTGGAGAACGCTTCCAGGTCGAAGAACTCATCTTCGACGAGACGGTGAACGGTTTCTACGTCGCTTTGGAACGTGTGAGCGGCGGGCGGAATGCGGACATGCTGGCTGTCGCCTAAGGCGGTGGGGAAGCCCGTGGGATGGCCGCTGCGATCATGGCCGCCGATGAACTCAGAACCGTTGTCGGTTTGCCAGACGAGATCGCGCAGCGAGATGCCGCAGCGATCAAGATGCTGCTGAATGCGGGCGGCGAAGACGGAGCTGGCGGCTGCGGAACGGCGCTGCGCGAAAGCCCAGAACAGCAGGCCGCTGCGCACTTCGCGGGCGGTGTACTCGACGGCCGGCAGATCGAAGGCCTGGGCCTGAGGCCAGTAGCGGGGGATATCGTCGAGGTCCTTGGTGTCGGCGGAGATCTGCTGAAAGACGCGCCAAGTGGCTTTGATGTGGGCGAGGTCTTGTTTGCGTTGATACTTGCGCTGTCGTTTTTTGAGCAGACCGTGCTGGCGCCAGATGCGTTCCAGGGCGCGATGGCTGAGCGGAAGATCGAACTCGCGGATAAGGCGGCGCGCTCCGAAGGTGAACAGTTGCTGACGCAGAGCGACGACCTGTTGCTCGATGTCGGCAGGAGTCTTGCCGGGCTGGTGATGAGGGGCGCGGGAAAGCTCGATCAAACCGCGCGGACCTTGCTGCTGATAACGTCGCAGCCACTTGCGCACGGTGGGGACGGTGGTTTCGAACAGCCGCGCGGTGGGCTTGATGCCGCGTTGTCGCGCCGACTGCACCAGACGCAAGCGATGATTGTAAGCGTCGCGCATTTCACGAACCAAGTTGAAGTAAGGGGCCGACATGCTGGAGGCATCGTACGGCGCGAATGGGGAGAAAAGCGGGTGGTGGAAAAGTGGAAATCCCGCAAAAAGAAAGGGCGCGAGATTTCCACTTTCCCACCACCCCGACGGCGGCTGCGGGTTTTCTCACCGAGCCCATAAGCAATCCTCCAGCTCTCGACACCGTTTCCCACTCATACACTTCAATGCCGCCAGAGGGATACGATGTGGGTAGGCTCTACCACTCGCGCCGGCCGCTTGCGCGGCTGAGTTAGGCGGGCGTACGCTCATGAATTGAGTTTTACCGAACTATTGGAGAAGAAGCGCCTATGCAACTGAGAATGAGCACCCGATCGGTGGAGGGCGTACTCGTGGTGGATTGCAGCGGCCGGCTTGTGTTCGGCGAAGAATCGGCCAGCCTGCGCGACACGGTCAAGAAACTGCTGGCCGAGAGCCCGAAGGTGGTGATGAATCTGCGCGAAGTGAATCACATCGATAGCGGAGGACTGGGGACGCTGGTTTCGCTTTACACGACTGCCCGCAGCGCCGGCGGCGCGGTAAAACTGGCGAGCCTGAGCCAGCGTGTCGGTGACTTGCTCCAGATCACCAAGCTGGTTACCATTTTTGAAGTGTTCGACAATGAAGAAGCTGCCGCGAAGTCGTTCAACAAAGATGCGGCTTAGCAGGCTGGCGGGAAAGTCGATCCGGAGCGCTGTGTGAGCGGCGTCTTTCATGAGTTGTCATCCCGAGCGAAGCGAGGGATGACAAAATTAGCGAAATGGCAGTCAGGTGATTCACCGGGCCTTGATCGAGGTCCGGTTTTTTGCTGAACCTTGTAGCGAGGCGTCCGGTTGGGCCGAAGCGCCTCGCCCGCGCATTAATTCAGGTCCTGTAACACCAGCGGTGTCTGCGACATTCCATTATTGCCGCCCGGGTTGTCCACGAGCACCAGGGTGGTAATCGATCCCGATTGGGAAGTGGGGGGCTGTTTAATGAGTGCCGTCTTGCTGAGGTTGGCCGTAACGATCACGGCATAACCACTGCTAATGAAGTTAAGGCTTTGGTAGGCGCTCGCCTGCCCGTTCCCCAAACCGGAAATCTGAGGTGTGAAATTCGTGAGGTCTGTGTCGGCGGGCGGGACGATATAAACGTCCACCCCGCCTACGGGCGAACTGAGCGACGCGTTGACGATGCGGAATTCCACGTTGCCCGACGTCGGCGCCATGTTGTTGTCGGTTAGAAGCAAGGGTGGGCTGTCATTGAATTCGAGTCCAACCGCGACCACCGTGTACTGCACCGAACCGTTCAAGGAAAGAGTGCCAATTGGGGAGATGGGGTTGGTGGTGTCGCCGGGTGCAAACCCCTGGATCGTGGCGTTGCCCGAAAATACCGGCTGGTAGGCTGCGGGGGTCGTCGGAGCCGGGTAAACCCCGCCGAATGGCAAGGAGGAAACTATCCTCGTTCCGCTGACATAGATATCCTCGGGCTTGCTGTCGGGGATGGCATTGATCACGCGAACCTGCGCTGTACCATTAGTTACGCCACAACTGGTGGTAAAGATGCTCAAGGCTGAAAGGGCCAACGCAAGAGTTAGGGCCTTCAAGAAGCGAGACATCTTTATTCTCCAAAAGTCAGTTTGGTGGTGAACGAGAAGGTTTGTCAACCGCTTGCCAGGTGATTCGCCGGGCCTCGGTCGAGGCCCGGCTCTTGATCTCGGAACGTTGCCGCGAGACGCTAGTTGGGCCGAGGCGGCGCGGCCGCGATTAATTCAGGTCAACCATTTCCAGCGGAGTCGGCGAAATTGCTCCACCGCCCGGTAGGTCCACGATCACCAGCGTAGTAATCTGTCCGGCGGTACTACTGCCCCCCTGAGCGAAGCAGCCGGTATATTTCGTCCCGGTGCCGTGTAGATAATAATCAATGCAATAGTTGGTTTCGTAGGTAAGGCTTAGGTAGCTGCTCCCCTGCCCGAGGTTGAGGGCAGAAATCTGAGGCGTGGTAGGGGGCTGGAGCCCGTTCTGATAGACATAAACGTCAATCCCGCTGTATGCGGCGGACACCGCCGACCCGTTGATGACGCGGATTTCCAAGTTGCCCGCCGTCGGCGCGGTGTTGGTGTCGGTTATGAGGTAGGGTTGGGGGCTGTGGGCGGAAAATCCGCCCAAAAGTATCGTGTACTGGGTCGAACCGCCCAGGTTAGCGGTGGTAGAGTTGATGACTGGGTTGGTGGTGGTGCCGGCATCGTACGCTATGATCGTGTCACTCCCCGACGGTACACTGACGTAGCTCGCGGGGGTGGTCTGAGTCGGGTAAACAGTGTCGAATGCTACGCTGGGGAAGTCCTTGGTCCCGTTAATATTGATATCCAAGGCAATGCCGCCGCTCGACCCGTTGTCGGGGATGGCATTGACCACACGAACCTGCGTTGAACCGGAACCACAGCTGGTGGCAACGATGCTCAAGGCCGCAACGGCCAACGCAAGGGGCAGGGCTTTCAACAAGCGAAACATATTTATTCTCCAAGAGGCAGTTTTGGTGAGCAAGAACATGGGATGCACATATCGTAATCGCAGGTTTTACGGGCGTGTGTAAATTTTTGTATTGGTGTATCTACGTTAACATAATTGTCCGGTAAGAACATTGATCCGTGAATCGGCAGTCTCCATCGAGGTCTGGCAGAAGCATGTCTGGCAGAAGCATGTCCGGGCGAAGCGCGCCGGACGATAAGCGTGCCCGCGTCGCGCGCTGCATTCGGGCCTTGCCGGCGGGAACGGTGTCGAGCTACGGCGCGTTAGCCAAGGCTGCGGGCTGGCCCGGAGCGGCCCGTCAAGTGGTGCGAATCCTGCAGCAGGTTCCCGGATTGCCCTGGCACCGCGTGGTCGGCTCGGGCGGGGCCATCAAGTTGTGCGGAGAAAATGCCGCTGAGCAAAAATTCCGCTTGCGCATGGAGGGTGTGACCTTCCGCGGCGCGCGCGTGGATATGAAACGGCACGAGTTTCACTTTGCGAAAGTGAAGCATTGAGTCATTGAGGCATTGAGTCATTTAGTCAAAGAACCTAATGATTCAATACCTCAATGCCTCAATGATTCAATGCCCTGGCAAATTTCCTTCCAGCAGGTCGTGCAGGCGGTTGGCCGGACAGCGCAGCCCGATATAGAAACTTCCGAACAGCGCATACACGGCGCTGACCTGGTCGAAGCGCATCTCGTAGATCAGTTTCTTGAATACCAGGGGATCGTCGGCGAACAGGTCGACACCCCACTCCCAATCGTCAAAACCGATGGAGCCGGTGATGATCTGTTTCACCTCTCCAGCATACCGGCGTCCGACCAGCCCGTGTTCATTCATCTGGCGCTGGCGCTCTTCCATGGGAAGCGTGTACCAGTTCTTGTCTTCGCCGCGCCGGCGATCCATCGGATAAAAACAGATGTACCGGTTCGGCGGCATCGCCGGGAACAGCCGCGGCTTCATCGCCTCTTTCTGTCGCGCGATCGTTTCCTGGATCGACTTTTTCCATTCGTCCGAGTGGGGTTCGACGCCGCGATCGGCGAGCGCCTTGTAGGTCTTCAGCGACGACTCATACAGCCCCAACTCAATCACCGATAAATAGGAAGTCGCGGGCTCGAGGAAGTCATTGAGTCGAAGCCGCGCCAGATCGAGTTCCACCTGATTGAGCTGGTCGAAGCTCTCGCGGAAGTGGACCAGCATCAGGTCCCCTTTGTGTCCCAGCAACGAGAAGAGCGCAGACTCGCCATCGGCCTTGCCTTCCATCTCTGCCAGCAGTCGCGCGGCTTCGCTAGCGATCTCGCGACGGGCGTTCTCGGCGGTGGAGTGCCATGCCGTCCAGCGGAAGCGCATCATCTGGTGAAGCGCGGCGTAGCCTTCAAGCGTCAGCGGCACGGCGGGGAGTTGGAGAGTTGCGGGATGGGTTGGATTCATGGATTTATTGTATTGAACCATTGAGGCATTGAGACATTGAATCATTGTCTCAAGGGCCCAATGATTCAATACCTCAATGATTCAATGACTCAATGCCTCACCCCGGTATCCTGGCCGCCACCGGGCACAGATTGCTCCAGTATGCGCCGGTGTGCTACAAGCAGCTATATGCGCAAATGGATGAGCGAGCGCTTAAAGCGCCGCAAGAAGGCCCCAGACGGCTCCGCCAAGGAACCAACCAACGCACCCGAGCCCTTGCAGCCGAGGTTCTATGATAATGAGCCCGCCGCGCCGACCCAAACTCCTGCCGAGGCTCCAGTAGTCGCGTCGCGCCGCCTGTCGAGACCCGCGCCGGAGCCGGTGCCCGCACCTGAGCCTGCCTCGGCCCCAGCCGCGGCATCCACGGCAGTTGAACCGAGGCCACGAACGCCTCGCCGTCGTCGCAGCCGCGGAGGTCGTGGCGGATCTCGTCGGCGGCCGGTAACGGCTACGCCCGCACCCCCAGCAGAACCTTCCGCAGCAGAGGCCTCCGCCCCGGAACCAGTGGTCGCCGCGCCGTTGCCCGCTCCCGTTGCGCCCGCTCCCGCCCGCGCCAGCAAGGGAACGGTAGTGCTGGCGATCGGGTTGCCGGGATCGGGCAAGAGTTCGTGGTTCAAGCGGCACAGCATTCATCCGCTTTCGAGCGATCTGTTGCGCGAACTTCTTTTCGATGACGCGCAGGAGCAGCGCTTTCAGGACCTGGTGTTTTCGAATCTGCGATCGATGCTTAAGGCGAGGCTGATTGCCCGCCGTCCCATGAACTATGTGGATGCGACGAACCTTACACCCCACGACCGCCAGAGCTGGATCAAGCTGGCCAAGGATTATGGCTACGATGTGCAGGGCTTGTTCTTCGATGTCCCGCTGGAAGTTTGCCTGGAACGCCACCGGCGCCGTGGCCGCGTGGTCCCGGAAGATATCATGCGCAAGATGGCGAGCAAGTTGAAGCCTCCGACGTTCGAGGAGGGCTTCTCGAAAATCACCGTCGTCCGGGTGAAACCGAAAGAGGCGGCGGCCGAGTAGTGTGGGCGGAGTCAGTCGTTGGTCGGCGGTCGTTAGTCGTTAACAAACCTGCGAACGACTAACGACCAACCCGACTCTCAGCCCTTCAGATAGGGCAACAGTTCTCGAAACGCGGGCGTGCCCGAGGAGCGTAGCAGTTCGTAGATCATCATTTCAGTCGAGGAAAGAATGGCTCCGGCGGCGCGCATGCGATCCAGCCCCATGCGCCAATTTAATTCTGTCCTCGAACTGACGGCATCGGAAGCCACATGCACCAGGTAGCCTTCCCGCAGCGCTCCCAGCGCGGTCTGCATTACGCAGATGTGGGTTTCCATGCCGCAGAGCAGCGCGGTCGTTCGTTGGCCCGGCAAGCGCCTCAGCAAGGAGCAGAATACGTCGCTGCCGAAGCAGGAGAACGTCAGCTTGTCGATGGGCGGACTGTTCGGCAACATGGACGCAATGTCCGGCACGGTGTTGCCCAAGCCCTTCGCGTATTGTACCGTCACCAGCGCCGGGATCTTCAGGATTCCAGCCAGGCGAATCAGCAGCTGGATATTTCGCACCAGCCGTTCCTTTTCCCAGATTGGAGGCAGCAATTTTTCCTGCATGTCCACGACGATCAGAGCGCACTGCTCGGCCTCCAGTGGACGGCGGGCCATTTCGGCGTAGTCGGTTTCGGCTGGGATGATAGTTCCCGTGAAAGTTCGGCTGGTGGCCATCGCAACTCCTCGTACCGCTGCCAGAGATTTTAACTCAGGTGTGGTAAGTTGCGCGTGCGCGGAACAGGGCGCGCCGTTTTGCGCTCACCGCGAAATGATTTAGAATTCTCGTACAGCCCGGTCGTTCAACGGTAGGACTGCAGCCTCTGGAGCTGCGTATCGGGGTTCGAATCCCTGCCGGGCTGCCAAAAAAAGGTGTTAGGTGTCAGGTCTCAGGAAAACCGAAGGCAGTTCACGTTTGTTTCTGAGACCTAACACCCGCAACCTGAGACCTGTTTTCTTCACTTCTCAATTCAGATCCTAATTCAGGGGCGCAGCGGACGGGTCGGTCAGAGCGATCAATTTTCCAAGCGGATATTCTTCTGGGGTGAGAGGAGTCTCAGGCTCGGGGTTGACGATCGCGAGCACATCGCCGCTGAGGATTCCCCGGATGACCAGACGGTCACTTTCGATGGCGACCACTCGGTATTTCTCGTCGAAGATTGTCATCTTCTCTCCCATGCGCTGATTGGATGCGCAATTCCGTATCGGCGATTCTTGCCCTGGCCGCGGACCCTTGGTTGGATATGTGTTCTACGACTCGTAAGAATGCCGAGTTCCGGTGTAAGTGCACTGGTCACAATTGACCAGCTTACTGCCGCACAATCCTGCATCATGTACTCATGAAAGCCGAGAAGGAACCAGCCTTGGTTGTTCGTTGCCCCACCTGTGGCGCCAAGCCGCGAGAGAAGTGCGAGCTTGGCACGGGACAACCCCGCACCGAGCCGCATCCAGCCCGGTGCTTGGCGGCTGAGAAAAAGTAACTGGTCTGCCATACCGGGCTCGACAGGTTCGTCCGGGAAAGCACATGAATGACTCAAGTCTGTTTCCAATCTCCGGGCCGCAGAACGCGCTCAACCTCTGGCCCATTGGGCCTCTCGCTGGGACGATCGCCGGACTTCGGCGCCATCCAGGTAGCAGCTTTGTTGAACATGGCGCGAGTGTGCCGAAATGATGGCATAGGGCACTCCCAGAAAACGCTGGGCAAGGATTCCGGTCACTTCGAGACCATCGAAGCGTTGCCGACTTACGTTGCCTAAAATCCGGCAATGCGTCTTGGATCTTCTTCGCCCCCAGGCGCACCAAAAAACATCACCTAAACTTGCGATGCGATGAAAAAGAAATTCTATCCCGCGACGCGAATCTTGCGATCAAGAGCGAAGCCATCGGGCACCTTGACCACGCTCCAGCGCCCCGAGTAGGGCTCACTCTCCAGCCCAAGGAGCTGCGGCCAGCCCGGCATCAGAATCGTGCCGACGTGAACTTCTTGGGGTATGGAAGACTCCTCCCGCGAGCCCACCTCATCGTGGCAAGCTCTTGGCGCCGCAGGAGATGCAAGCCGCCCGGATGGACGGACTCATGGCTCCTCTGATGCCTCCATGCCCGTCGATTTTCTTTCGCAATACTGTGCAGAATGGCTCACTTTCAGAACCCTAGCCAGAAGTAGCCTGGCGGTGCGGTGTCACAATTAATGGGACAAACCACTTTTTAGGCTTAAAATTGCAGGTGATGGGTTCCCCTTCACTAGCGAATAAGAAGAGCCGTGAGTTCAGTCCCAACACTTTCCTCGCAACCATTGGCGAGGGCAGGAAGAACCTGACATTCGCCCAGAAACAGGGAATCTTCGCGCAGGGGGATACGGCGGATGCGGTCTTCTATATCCAAAAAGGCAAAGTAAAGCTTACCGTCGTCTCCAAGACTGGCCGAGAGGCTACCCTTGGCCTGCTTGGCGCCGGAAACTTCTTTGGAGAAGGTGCGCTGGCAGGTCAGGCTCTTCGCATGGGATCTGCGGCGGCCATGACGGATTGTGAGATTCAGCGGATCGACAAGAAAGCGATGATGGATGCCCTGCACCGCGAACCGGCGTTTTCCGAGCTGTTCGTGTCCTATTTGCTGGCGCGGAATGTCCGTTATGAAGAGGATCTGGTCGATCAGTTGTTTAACTCCAGCGAAAAGCGGCTGGCTCGAGTCCTTCTTCTGCTTGCTCATTTTGGCAAGGAAGGTGTGCCCGAGACGGTGGTCCCCAAGATCAGTCAGGAGAGTTTGGCAAAGATGGTCGGGACCACGCGTTCGCGCGTGAGCTTTTTCATGAACCGGTTCAGGAAACTGGGTTTTGTCGATTACTCCGGCGGCCCGGAAGGCGGGTTGCAGGTCCACAGTTCGCTGCTTGGTGTAGTTCTGCACGACTAGCTGCTCTCCGCAGCGCAATTTCCCATTGATAGCGAGGACTTGATATGAAAATGTTGCTGTATGCCGGACTGCTCCTGGTTGTGCTCGGCATCGCCTCCCTGGTCGTGCCCATCCCCCGCACCGAGACGGAGGGCATCAAGGTCGGGAATACGAACTTCGGCGTTCAGACCAGTCACAGTGAGCGGATTTCGCCAATCGTCAGTGTCGTGCTGATTGCGGGCGGGATCGCGCTGAGCATTGCTGGTGCGCGTAGGCGAAACTGACGCGCGTTCGCAAGTCGCCAATCAATGCAGTTCTGCTCTACTAGGGCTCGCGTCGATCGCTTTCATTCGCTCCCATTGCGTAGGTGGAAAGTTACTAGTCAGTCCCGGCTCGGTTGCCTTGCTTTGCCGATGGCCGCAGGACAGGCGAATTGCCCCCACTTGCCGGATGTCGGTCTCTTTCGATATTTCATTCTCGCGCCCTGCGATCAAGCCCGCTATGACCGGGCCCGCACATTGGTCACAAGAATAAGCGGAGAGGTGCAGGTACTGCTTTTTCATTTGGATCCTCGAAAGCCCAAACCACGGTCTTACACCATACGCCGGCCGCTCACCAGGTTAATGACCAGCACCACCAGTGCAACCACCAGCAGTAAGTGAATCAGACCGCCGGCGACGTGGAGGCTGAAGCCAAGAAGCCACAGAATCAGAAGCACAACGAAAATTGTCCAAAGCATTTCGATCTCCTTCGCTCATTGGGGCGTCCGCGAAAACTCATCTATCTTGTCGTGGCCGGAGCGAGCAACTTCCCGCATTCCAGGCAAGAGGTCTTGGCCCGCGGCGTGATTAACCCGCAAAACGGACACATCCTTTGCGATGCGAAACCGCGAACCGGTGGCGTCAGTGACGCAAACAGCTTTGAGACGGATGCATTGATCACAGCAAGCCGTCTGCGAAAACGATCGTGCAACTGACGAAGAACGGGTTCCATCAGCGATCCACCTTCGCTCTTTCTCCCCACACACGGATTGCTTGGTTATGAGGCAAATGGCAGAAGCCTTCTTGAGGAGGATCTGCTTCTCCGCATCTCTGCCAAGCCAACCATGACACGCCGGGGCTCGTTATTCTGTGCAAGATTGCTCACTCATGGGGGGCGACGGCGCATGAGCACTAGAAAAGGTCCCAGGTGTCAGGTCTCGGGTCTCAGGGAGAGCATTCGCGTTTCCTGAGACCTGAGAACTGAGACCTGACACCTCGGCTTCGGCGAAAGTGAGCAATGTAGACCAGCTTTCCTCCGGTTGGTTGACCGATCATGATGGTTGAGACGAGTACTTCCTCTCTCTCTTTCAGGTTCTCTGAGCTAAGGCAGCCGATCTGAAGTCGTCTCCTCTTAGTTCCATAGATCTGAAAGGAACAATTCATGAAGAAGATAATGTCACTGTTGTTGATGAGTTTGATCGGTCTGGTTGGAACCTTCGCGTGGGCAGGCTCGACGCGTGAAGACACGGTCGACCGCCTGCAATCGTCCGTTGATGTTCTGCACAGCATCATGGCGACTCCAGACAAAGGTATCCCGGAAGAAGTGTTGACTGGTGCTAAGTGCGTCGTCGTAGTGCCAAACTTGATCAAAGGTGGCTTCATCTTTGGCGCCAAGCACGGACGCGGTGTGGCTACATGCCGTACGGCTGAAGGCTGGAGCGCTCCCGCATTCGTCTCGGTTGGCGGTGGGAGTTGGGGATTGCAGATCGGAGTCGAAGACATTGACCTGGTCATGCTGGTCATGAACGACCGTGGTTTACAACATCTACTCTCCAGCAAGTTCGAAATCACTGGTGAAGGTTCGGTGGCAGCGGGCCCGGTAGGCCGTCATGCTTCCGCCGGAACTGACTGGACGCTGAACACTGAGGTACTAACCTACTCGCGCTCGAAAGGCGTGTTCGCCGGCTTAACACTCGAAGGTGCGGTCGTGGAGCAGGACAACGACTCGACTCGCGCCATTTATGGCAAGCACATGATGTTCCGCAACATTCTTTCGGGCAAAGCGTCAACTCCCGCAAGCGCAGACGCGTTTGTGAAGGCCGTGTCCGACGCGGGCCACCAGGCCCACATCGCAGAAGCCAAGTAAGAGAAACAAGTAATTCCATCAGGAAACTATCAGCAAGCCGGATTGTGGCTGGCCGAAACGGCACTTCGGTTTCGGTCAGCTTTACGTTGCGCGCTAGAGTTTCCGTTTGACGCTCTTGCCCACAGCCACCAGGAAAATGGCGCTCTTGCCTTGGGCGTGCGGGGAGAAGAAGCGGGTTACGTCGTCGTCGTAAAAGGTAAGGCCGGTGGCGCCCAGGCGCTGGGCATAGGCTGCGAGATAGAGTTTGCCGCCGAGGATGCCGGCCTCAAGCTGCGCGGCGCGATATCCCCGATTGCCAAAGCGATCGAATATCGGTCGTAAGTCTGCCAGAAAGAAAATGTCCACGGCGGCGTCGGCAGGCAACTGCTGTTCTAATCCGAGATACCCAGCCTGGTCGCGAAAATTTCCATGCTTCAGACACTCGAGCGCTCCACGATCGCGGTGGAAAGCGTAAGCTCCCGACTCGAGACCCTCGACGGCATGCACAATCAGGTAGAGGTGGTTCAGTTGAGATCCCAACGGATCTAGGAAGTCCGCGGGTATGCCGCGCACAGCTCGGTCTAGGATTGTCGAAAGCTGCGCCAGGCTGATCGGCGTGCGCGCAAACTGGCGGCTGGAGCCGCGGCGCAGGATGACCTGCTCGATCGGGTCGCGAGGCATTTCCGCGTCGGATAGAGGTTGGAGCCGAACGACGGGTCCGGCGGGTGGCGGAAAGTCGGTCACGTCAGTTCGACCCAGTTCAGTGTGGCCCCGTGCAGTGTCACCGCGCCATGCCGCAACCTCTTCCGCCGAATCGAGCGAAGACGCGGCGTGAATTTCGCGCATCAGCGGATAGTCAATTTCCCGCCGAGAGAGCGGGACGGTTTCGAATCCGAGCGGGGAGATAGGCGGAGCGGTTTGCGAAAGCCCGGAGTCGTGACCCAATGCCACCAGGGAAAAGGCCACCTCGCGCTGGGAATCGACATCCAGCAGGTCGTTCACCGTCGCGTCCACAAATCCGCACACCACCTTGGCGGGCAGGCCCAAAGCGGTGGCGACGGCCAGCAGGTTGGCGAGCAGCGTGCCATTGTCCCAGCCAAAATGGCGGTAGGTTCGCGCCTGATACTTCCAGGCATTGCGCCAGTAGGTGCAGGTGCAAACGACAGTCAGCGGCGCGTGGGCGATGGCGGGTTCACCGCCGGTGGCCTCGACCAGGATACTGCGATAGTCTCCGGCGCGCAGCCGGCGCAGTCCGAACTCGGCAGGGGCGAAGTGATAGACGCCAGCCTGAAGATTGGCGAGGTCGCGGCAAACCAGGTAGAGCTCGACCTCGTAGAGCGCTCCGGTGCAAGCCGCGGCGCGAAAATAGATTTCGCCGCCCGAATATTTTCGTTGCCGGGTGATGCCTGCGGAAAGGTACAGAAGCTGGGCCACTGCCTCGAAATCCGGCGCGGTATTGGTCTGGACGGGGGTCTGGGCGGGGACGCCGCCAGCGATTGCAGAAAGGGCAGCGACTCCAGTTTGGCGCACCTCGGTTGGCATGCGCGATGGCTCAAGCGTGGCATAGATCTTGAACGGCAAGGGCTGGTTGCCAAAGTCCAGGAAATGCGGGTTGGCGCGAACGCTCGTGTAGGAATGCTTGGTAGCTTCGTGGTAGTTCCAGGCCTCTTCGGTGTTGACGTTGCCGGACATAGCTGGTGAGAAAGCTTGACAATGGTAGCGCACAAGCCTAACATTGATATTGAGTAGGCATCTTTTCTTATTCTTACTGTTTCAGCTCCTCTGAGTTAGCCTATCTGAAAATTGTCTCCTCTTCGATTGCTCGGAGGAGAAGTCCGAGTCATGACGCTGTTGATCAGCTGGGGATCTTCCCGACACCAAACCCAAGCCGATCAAGGTTCATGTTGGCAGCGACATGTTGGCAGAAAAGGCGTTCGAAGCCAGGGCCGATTGAGAAGCAGTGGCCGGTTTTCGATTGCGAATGGCAAGTAAGAGAACCGACAGCCAGCTTGAGTTATCGCCTTCTTTCTGCCTGTCCTCTCGTTGGTTGTCAGATCGATAGAAACAGAAAGGAACCATGAAAAACATCAAGTTTGTTGTGAAAGTGAACCGTGGCGCGCATGCCCCTCAATACGTGCTGCGCATTGATCGGCTTCCCATCCAGACGACAACCAACCGCAAGCTGGCCCTGGTGATGGGGAGATTCACAGCTGAAGATGCGGTTAAGTGCATGCAAAATTCCCACTGCAACCCAGAGTTAGTATCCGTACGGGTTAGCGCCTAGCTTTTTCGATTGTGTGGCGCCCTCGCCCGCGAAAGCTCGGCTATTCTACAGACTTGAGATCTGGATTCACCCATAATCCTCTCGCCCGGTTTTTGTCCGATGGGCAGGGCCTGTTTTCTCTCGCCTGGAACTACACATTTCCGTGCGATGGCTGGGACAGGGATGTGATCACGGTTGCGGGCTACCCGCAACGACCGGAATCGGAGTCATCGACTTCAGTTGGTCCAGCTCGGCCAGTACTTTGTTCCAATCATTCCGATCTTTTTCGTGTCGAACGAAGCCGGGAGATCGGAATAAAAGTCCAGAATGTTGTCGCGCAGCTCGTTGAAGCAGGAGCGGCGCGAAACCCAGAACGGTCAATCTTGACCGTTGGTTTCTGGATTATCTGTGCCATAGTTGTAAGAGCAGATCGTTGTGCGACCCGATCAATGGGACGCTGCGGCTTGCGAAACGCGGAGAAGCTTTTCCCATGGCCTCCCGTTTGCCAGCGGGCTTCTCACCGGGCGACCCATTCTTTGACGAGGCCTATGCAAAAACGTGAATGTTCGGAGTGCGGTGGTGAATTGGTTCTGGCTGTGCGTGCGAACCAACCCCAGACGAGTAATGATGGGCCAAGCCTGCTGACCAGCGCATTTACCAGCTGGAGATGCGGTACGTGCGGCTGCGCCTTTACCGCAGCGCAACTGCGGGAAGACAAGCGCGAACGGTCAAAAGCAACCGAACGCGCTTGAGTGGTTGGCAGGACAACTTTAGCCGGACCGCCCGGTCCCACTGGTCTGAAATGACCTGGTGCCCACGATTTCGCCCCAAAAACGGCAAAAATGGCGATATGATGTTGTCCCATGAAGTCCATTACTGTCCTTGAGAACACCTCCGTTGACAGCCAGAAGCAGGCTGGCATTCTTACCCCGGAAGCCCAAGCATTCCTCTCGAAACTTGCGGTGCGGTTCGAGCCGCGGCGGCAGGAACTGCTGGCGCGGCGGCGAACCGTACAGCAGGAAATCGATAACGGCAAGTTTCCGGATTTTCTGCCGGAGACGGCTGGAATCCGCCAAGCCGAGTGGAAAGTAGCGCCGATCCCGAAGGACCTGAGCGATCGCCGCGTGGAAATTACCGGGCCGGTCGATCGCAAGATGATCATTAACGCATTGAACTCGGGGGCCAGCGTTTACATGGCCGACTTCGAGGACTCAAATACTCCGACCTGGACCAACAATATTGAAGGCCAGCACAATCTGCGGGACGCGATTCGGGGGACGATCCGCTACCAGAGTCCGGAGGGAAAAAAGTATCAGCTTGGGTCCAATCTGGCCACGCTGGTGGTGCGGCCGCGAGGATGGCACCTGGACGAAAAACACTTTCTGGTGGAGGGGAAGCCGATCTCGGGTGCGCTGTTTGATTTTGGGCTGTTCTTTTTTCACAACGCTGCGGCCTTGCTGAAGAAGGGCACTGGCCCCTATTTCTACCTGCCGAAGCTGGAGAATCACCTGGAGGCGCGGCTGTGGAACGACGTGTTCTGTTTTGCCCAGGACGAACTGGGCATTCCGCGGGGATCGATTCGCGCCACCGTCCTGATCGAAGTGATCTTGGCGGCGTTCGAAATGGACGAGATCCTTTACGAATTGCGCGACCATTCCTCTGGGCTGAACTGCGGACGCTGGGACTACATTTTCAGCTATATCAAAAAGTTTCAGGCGCATCCCGAATTCGTCCTGCCGGATCGGTCCGAGGTCACGATGGAAGTGCATTTCCTGAGCTCGTACGTCGAGTTGCTGATTCAAATCTGCCACCGGCGCGGCATCCATGCGATGGGTGGAATGGCGGCGCAGATTCCGATCCGAAATGATGCGGCGGCCAACGAACTGGCGCTGGAGAAAGTGCGGCAAGACAAAATTCGGGAAGTGCACGCGGGCCATGACGGCACCTGGGTTGCGCATCCAGGCCTGGTCCCGGTGGCAAAAGAAATTTTCGATAAGTACATGCCCGAACCAAATCAGATTTCTTCCGACCGGAAATCGCCGCAGCGCGCCAGCCGGCCGGTGCTGGCGCGAGACCTGCTCGAGGTTCCAAAGGGCGACATCACCGAGAAAGGTTTGCGTTGGAACATCGACGTGGGCTTACAGTACCTGCATTCCTGGCTGGGAGGTTTGGGTTGCGTTCCGATTTACAACCTCATGGAAGACGCGGCGACCGCGGAAATCTGCCGCGCCCAGGTGTGGCAATGGGTGAGGTACAACGCGCATCTCAAAGATGGCAGGCCGGTGACGGAAGCTATGGTGAAGGAGATTATCCATAAGCGGGCCGCGGAGCTGGGCCACGACGGAAAGCTGCGCCAGGCGGCCAAACTCCTCGAAAAATTGACCACAAGCCATGAATTTGCGGAGTTTCTAACCCTTGCCAGTTATGATTTATTGGACTAGAACGTCAATGCATGGGCGCGCGCAGAACTCCCGCCAACCTGCAGATTGACGCGGGCTTGCTCTCGCAATTATGGGAACCTGTTGCCGCGCGTGAGAGCGAACGCGGGATTGCGTGTCTTCGATCGCATCAGGATCTGATCGCCAAGCTCGATCCCTCCCGGGAGAATGCCGTCCGCCTGCTGGCGCATCTTGCGATATGGATCGATCTCGGATTCAGCGGGCGACTCTTATGATCTGGCGCGGGTGGGGCGGCGAAAGCCGCGGCAGGGTTAACAGACACTGTTTTGTATCCCTTGAGATAGACCAGTAGAATAGTAGAGTTAATTGTATTAAACGGCGCCGGGAAGGCTGATTCCCGAACCGCTGATTCCAAAAGACGAGAGAGTCGAATCCGACCATGAAAATCGCAAAGGATGTAACGGAACTGATTGGCCACACGCCACTAGTGCGGCTGAACCGGGTTACGCAGGGCGCGGTCGCAGAAGTGGTGGCGAAGTTGGAAAGCCAGAATCCCCTGGCCAGCGTAAAGGACCGCATCGGGGTGAGCATGATTGCCGATGCCGAGCGTGCCGGTAAAATTCAGCCCGGCAAAACGGTTCTGATCGAGCCGACCAGCGGCAACACCGGAATCGCTCTCGCCTTTGTGGCGGCGGTCAAAGGCTACAAGATCATCCTGACCATGCCCGAGACCATGAGCCTGGAGCGGCGCGTGCTGCTGCTCGCTCTTGGCGCCGAGATCGTTCTCACGCCTGGCCCCCGGGGGATGAAGGGAGCAATTCTCAAAGCCGAGGAATTGGTCGCAAGCACTCCCAACGCTTACATGCTCCAGCAGTTTGACAACCCCGCAAATCCGAAGATTCACTTCGAAACCACCGGTCCCGAGATTTGGGAAGACACCGACGGGCGCGTCGATTTTCTGATCTCCGGCGTCGGCACCGGCGGAACCCTCACCGGCGTCTGCGAATACATCAAGCCCAAGAAACCTTCGTTCAAGGCCGTGGCCGTCGAGCCGGCGGATAGCGCGGTCCTCTCCGGCGGACCACCAGGGCCGCACAAGATCCAGGGGCTCGGCGGTGGTTTTATTCCCAGCATTCTGCGCAGGGATTACATTGACGAGGTCATCACCGTAACCAACGACGAGTCGATCGACATGGCGCGGCGGCTTCCGCTCGAAGAAGGTCTGCTGGTCGGGATCTCTTCGGGAGCGGCGGTGGTCGCGGCTTTGCAGGTGGCGCGCCGCCCTGAAAATGCCGGTAAATTGATTGTTGTGGTGCTGCCGTCGTTCGGCGAGCGCTACTTGAGTAGTATTCTTTTCGAAGGACTCCGGAACCAGGCGTTGCAGATTCCGACGACGCAAATTCCGGACTGATTCATGCCGCATCTGCTGTCGCACATCCGCGAAGATATTGCCACGGTGCTCGACCGCGACCCGGCCGCCCGGTCGCGTCTGGAGGTTTTTCTCTGCTACTCCGGCCTGCATGCCGTGTGGTTCCATCGCGTCAATCATTGGCTCTGGAACCATCGTTTCTTCTTGATGGCGCGCCTCTTGTCGCAGGTTTCGCGCTTCCTGACCGGGACTGAAATTCATCCCGGCGCAAGACTGGGCCGCCGATTTTTCATTGATCACGCCCTGTCTGTGGTGATCGGTGAGACGGCGATCGTCGGCGACGATGTAACCCTCTACCAGGGAGTGACGCTTGGCGGCACTGGTAAGGAGCATGGCAAGCGCCATCCCACGCTCCTCGACAATGTCGTCGTGGGCAGTGGCGCGAAAATTCTGGGCAACATCACGGTGGGGCATAACTGCCGGATTGGCGCCGGATCGGTGGTGCTGCGCAGCGTGCCCGACGATTCCACTGTGGTGGGCGTGCCGGGACACATCGTTCTTCGGCAAGGCAAGCGCGTGGTCATCACCGATCCCAAGCAAATCAACGACCCGCTGTCCGAGGCCTTGGCCGCGGTCGCGTCTGAGGTGAACCGGCTAGCGGAACGAGTGCGAGAACTGGAGGGCACGGGCGGAAGTGAGCCGCTTTCCGAATCCCTGCAACGGATCATCGAAGATATTGACTACCAAATCTAGGAAAGTTGTGTTGCCGGTTTTCTCGTCTTCTCAAGCAGCCTGATCGCGCGTTCCGAGGAAGCGGCGTTCTTGAATCACTACGGAGAAAGGTTGAGCTTGCGGCTTGACGTTGTAAAATAACGAGATGCCGTTACAATCAGGAAGTCCCACGTTTAACAAGAAGCGCATTCCGCCTCCGGACGAGACTTTTGAAGAAGCGGCCTATCTGAAGGCGCTGGGGGAAAAGCAGAAGGTCGTGAACCTGAAGCTGGCCGACGGCGAAGTGGTTCGCGGCTGGATTGAGTACTACGACAAGAACATGGTGCGCGTGACGCGCGAGGATGGTCCGAACCTGTTCATCTTCAAGCACGAGATCGTGTACATCGCGGAAGACGGGAAGAAAAAGTAGCCAGTTGCCAGTACCCAGCGTCGTGCCCGGGATTGTGCGGCAATTTTTGAATTGTCATCTTGAGCGAAGGGAAAGACCTGGAACTGGTTTCATAAATCGGTTTTGGGTAGGGAACGGCTTCAGCCGTGCCGTTCAGGGCCCGGATGAATGCGGGCTTTAGCCCCTGAGGGACGTGCTTTCCGGGCCAAAAGGCATTTATGAAACTAGCTCTATGCATTGCAGCATTCGAATCCATAGGTCCTTCGTTTCGCTCAGGATGACAGCGTAGATACACTCAGTACCCATTCCAGAAAATGAAAGTCTAGAAGTCGCATGACATCCAATCAATCTTTGGACCTGATTTTTCCGATGCAGGCTATGGCCCGTGAAGCTGGCAGCCTGCTCATGGACTACTTTTGGCAGCGGGTGAAGATTGAATATAAGGGCGACGTGGACCTGGTCACGGTGGCCGATCGAAAGTCGGAAGCGCTGATTCTGGAAAGGATTCGTCACCAGTTTCCGACTCATGACGTGATGGGTGAAGAGGGAACGCGCATCGAAACCGGCAGCGAGTACAAGTGGTACGTCGATCCGCTCGACGGCACAACGAATTTTGCGCACGGCTTTCCGGTGTTTTGCGTTTCGCTCGCGGTGGAGCGTTCGGGGCAACGGATCGCGGGGGTGATTTACGATCCGACTCGCGATGAGATGTTCGCCGCTGAACTTGGCGGCGGCGCGCGGCTGAACGACCAGGCGATCCACGTGTCGGCTACGTCGAATCTACGAGAGTGTCTGGTCGGCACCGGCTTTCCGAGCCACAAGCGGCATAAGAACCCGAATATTTATTTCTATCACCAGCTCACGTTGCGCACGCACGGGGTGCGGCGGGCGGGGTCGGCTGCGCTTGATCTGTGCAATGTCGCGTCGGGCCGGTTCGACGGTTTCTGGGAATTTAATCTCAATCCGTGGGATACGGCGGCGGGCGTGCTGATCGTCGAAGAGGCCGGCGGGAAGGTCACGGACTTTTCGGGCGGCGAATTCCAGATCGCGAGCCGCGAAACGCTGGCGTCGAATGGGTTCGTGCACGACGCCCTCTTGCACGAGTTCCAGGAGATCCTCGCTGGCCGGGGGTTGGAAGACTTGCCGAGTCCGGTTACCTACGCGAATGATCGAAGACTCTAGAAAATATATTCTGTAGAGACGCGGCTTGCCGCGTCTCGGCATGGCCACGCTGCCGGAGACGGGGCAAGCTCCGTCTCTACAGGTAGGGGGTACAATTACTCGCGTGATTTCGTCTCTTCTTGAACGCAAGATCGAAAAGCGATCCGACAAGGTGCGGCTGCAGGGGCGCATTCTGTTTCTTACCGAAGACCCAGAGTTGATCAAGAAGCAGCTGGCGGGTTGGGATCTGCCGTGGGACACAAGAAACGCTGCCAACAATCCCAAGCTGCGCGACGACATTTCTACCGACGAGATCACTCCCGCGCACTACTGCTTCTACTTTGATCGGACGCTCGGCGAGATTCCCTATGTTGGCTTGCGGTGCGGCGGCACGCTGCCGATTGGGCGCGGCGATGTGAAGAAGGGCGGCTTCGTCTGCTCGGTGGGCGGCAAGCGCCGCGGCAAGGGCTCGAGCCGCGAGCAGTCCCCTTATGCCGAGATGTGCGCCGGGATTCAAGTCGCGATTGGCGAGAATATTGAGCGCATCTACAAGCAGAACTGCCAGAACCTCGGGTTGTTGACTTCGACCAATTTTTCTTTGATCGACCGGATTCGCGCCGGAGAAGAAATCGCGCTCAGTGAATTTACCGCCGGGGAAGACGAGATCACGCGGCAGGTGATCGAGTATGGGGGATTGTTTCCGTTCAATGTCGCGCGAATGCAGGGGAAGGTGTTTCTCCCGCCGATCGCGGGCGGGGGCGCCCGCGCCACACAGGCTATGACTCTGGCGGAAAAGATCTTTGCCGGGCACATGGTCACGCCCGAGGGCACGGTCGGCGTTGCAGCGGTCCAGCCGGGCGACACTGGCTTCACTCGCGTCGATCTGCGCTTCAGCCATGAGTACGTTACTCCGATGGCGTCCATTTTTTACGAGCAATACGTCGGCAAGAATGTTCCGGTGAACGATGCCTCGAGCATCCGCTTCTTTCGTGACCATCTCACCTTCCTCGACGAAGTGATCTCCGAAGAAAAGAAAAAAATGGGGCTGCTCGATTTGGCCACGCAGCTCAAGCTGAAGCAGGCCGATTTCGCCAAGCAGCAGGGAATCAAGCTGCACGGCGAACTCACCGACCGGAAAGGCTCCGAGGGCATCTGCCACTCGGTGATGCTGGAGACTTACGCGCTGCCGGGGCAAGTGAACGTCGGGTCCGATTCGCACACGCCGCACGTCGGCGCTATCGGATGCATTGCCTTCGGCATCGGGACGACGGACGTATTCAACTCCTGGATCACGAAAGACGTTCGCGTCAAGGTGCCAGAGTCAGTCAAGATTGTCATTCGGGGCAAACGGCATGCGAACGTCACGGCGAAAGATTTCATCCTGAGAATTCTGTCCCTCGATTACGTGCGCAGCGGCAAGGCGCTGGCGAAAGTGATGGAGTATGCGGGCGAAGCGGTGGAGGCGCTCTCGGTGGACGAGCGCGCCACCATGACGAACATGGCGGCCGAAATCGGGGGCTTTACGGGCATCGTGGCTCCGGATGAAAAGGTGGTCGAGTTTCTGATCGAGCGCCGCGGCATGAGGCGCGCCGATGTCGAGAACATGATCGAAGGCCTGCAAAGCGATCCCGACGCCGAATACGCGCAGGTGATCGAACTCGACGCGGCGGAGATCACGCCCATGGTTGCTACTCCGGGCGATCCGGGCAATGGCAAGTACATCCGCGAACTCAGCGCTCGCGTGCCGATTGAAATCGCCTATGGCGGAACCTGCACGGCGGGAAAGAACGAAGACATGGATATGTACGCGTCGGTTCTTGCCGATGCTTTGAAGCAGGGCAAGCGAGTTTCGAAGAATGTCGAGTTTTGGATTCAATTCGGCTCGCAGGAAACGCGCGAGTACTCGAAGCGGCGAGGCTACATCGAGATTTTCGAGAAAGCCGGCGCACGCGTGATCGAACCCAGTTGTGGCGCGTGCATCAATGCGGGGCCAGGAGTATCGACGCGTCCCGATCAGATCGTGATCAGCGCGCAGAACCGAAATTTTCCCGGGCGCAGCGGGCCCGGGCAGATGTATCTGGCGTCGCCGCTGACCGTGGCCGCGAGCGCGGTGGCGGGCTACATTGTCGAATACGACCCTTCGAACGCCAGAGTTGCGTCCTAGTGTTCAATTTTGTACGGCGCCGCGCCCGCCTTGGTTCATAAAATCATCACATCAGGCTTGTTCAAGCATCACTGCATCCTTGCAGACAGTGTGAGATTCATATCAGGACATCGCTTTGGCGATGACGCCGGCGCACGGTTTGCTAGCGATCGCGATGTACAATACATTGGGGTTGTTTTAACGAACACATCCAACTCAATAAGCACCGGGGGAAGAATTTTCCCTGGCGCTGTCGATTGTTTTCAGCCGAGAACGCAGCGAAGCCGCGCTTTGCAGAATCGCTAAAATCCTATGAAAATTCTGCTCTATAACCCCGACAACGGTGTCACGCGTAATTTCATGCCGCATCTGTGGATGTTTCTGCTCCAGGCGCTCACTCCGCCGGGCCACGAGGTGCTGCTGGTGGATGGCAATGCGCAACCGATGGATGAAGCGGGGATCGCGCAGTTTGTGCGCGACAACAAAATTGGACTGGTCGGCATCGGCGCCATGACCCGAATGATTGCCAAGGCGTATCGCATGGCGGATGCGGTTCGGGCAACGGGAATTCCGGTGGTGATGGGCGGACCCCACGTGACGGAGATGGCCGACGAGGCGCTCGGTCGAGATGGCGGGCCGCGCCACGCCGACGCCGTTGCCTTGGGCGAGGCCGATGCGACTTGGCCGCAAATTGTCAATGACGCCGCCCGCGGTCAGCTTAAGGATGTTTATGCTCCGGTGGATGCCTTTGGCCAAGAGAGCAAGCCGTCGCTGAAGGAATACCCGGCGATTCCGTGGCAGTCGATCGATCTCAAGCAGTTCAATCTGGTGCCGAAGGCCGCGACCTCCCTGCTCCAGAAGATCGGAGAAGGCTGGGGAACGTTTCGCATTATTCCGGTCGAATCCGGGCGAGGCTGCCCGTACGGCTGCGAGTTCTGCACCGTCACCGGATTTTTCGGCGACACCATCCGCTTCCGCACCAATGAGAGCGTGGTGAATGAACTGCTGCGGTTGAAGGCTCGCGCCCGCCGCGAGAAGGGTCAGATGGCGGTTTTCTTCATCGACGATAATTTCGCCATCAACATCAAGCGCACGAAGTCGCTGCTGCGCGACATCATTGCCGCCGGCGCGAAGGTGCACTGGGTGGCGCAAATCAGCGCCAATTTATTGCGCGACGAGGAACTGGTGGACCTGATCGCGGATTCCGGAGGCAAGTGGATCTTTATCGGCATGGAGTCCATCGACCCAGCCAATCTGAAAGACGTGAACAAGGGATTCAACAAGCCGGGTGAATATGCAGCGGTGCTGGAGCGGCTGGCGGCGCGCAATGTGTACGCCATCACATCATTTATTCTTGGTATGGATAACGATACAGTCGGAGCCGCGGAGCGAACTCTGGAACAAGTTCGGACCTGGCCGCCGGGTCTGCCCATTTTTGGCCTGCTGACTCCTTTGCCCGCAACGCCGCTGTACAAGCGGCTGGAGAAGGCGGGCAGGCTGACGCGGCCCAAACACTGGCAGGAGTTTGTTCCGTTTGCCATGGCGCACACGCCGTTGAAGATGACCGTCGAAGAAGCTCAAGCCGAAGTGCATCACGGGTGGGAGCAGGCTTATAGTCCGGAGGCGCTGGCGGCTGCGGTTGAATCGCTGAACGACCAGCCCCTGGGTTATCGCGTCAGCATCTTCCTGGCGCGCCTCTGTTTCCGCGGCATCTATTTCCCCATGATGCGGAAAATGGCATGGGTGAAGGTGATGGCGCAGAATCGGCGAACCATCTTCAAGCTCGTAAGGGAGGGGTTCAAGGCCGGCGCCTGGCGCGGCGCGCCTGCGCGGGTTCCCGCCATGCCAGTGCCGCAGGCGGAAGCGGGTGAAGCGATCCCACAAGGCGCGGAGGGGTGAACGGAGCGGGCGGGAAATTCGTTCCCGGCCTCGCTTTGGCATCTTGCTTCTGGCATGATGAGGTAGTCAGGCGAGGTGTTTTAATGCATCTGCAAGAAAAGGTTCAGAAGGGAAGAATTATTGGTTATGCTCTGGGTATAGCCGTCTTTGTCACGGTTGTGGCATGGAAGTTTCTAGTCCACTAAAGCGAGCATCGTGCAAAGGGAAACTGATCCAGTCGTCTGATTGGTGCTGCTTGTACCGATAGCGGCGTTCTTGCTAGAATTGTGCCTTCAGTCACCCTTCCTGCGCCCGAGGAGCATGAGATTCTATGGCCTACGTAATTGCCGAGCCCTGTATCGGAACCAAAGACACTGCCTGTGTTGACTCCTGTCCGGTAGATTGCATTCATCCCAAGAAGGACTCCGACAAGTTCGCGACGGAAGAGATGTTGTATATCGATCCCGTAGAATGCATCGACTGCGGCGCCTGCGTGCCGGTGTGTCCGGTCTCGGCCATCTTCGCCCTGGACGACCTCCCGGAAAAGTGGAAAGAGTACACCGAGCGGAATGCGAAGTACTTCGGGCGGTAGAGCGGTTGTCAGTTCTCAGTTTTCAGTCGTCAGTAAAACCAGCTCGGCCCTGGGAGCACCTGACTTAACTGACGACTGACGACTTCTTCCATTACAATCATTGATTGACCTGTTGACCTTCCATGGCGCTGAAGGAGTCGGAAGCGATCGTTCTGCGCACGTATCCGCTGCGTGAGTCCGACCTGCTGGTTACGCTCTTTACCCGCATGGAAGGCAAGGTGAAAGGCGTAGCGCGCGCGGCCATGAAGTCGAGACGCCGCTTTGGAGGCGCGCTGGAGCCGCTCACCTATGTACGGGCGTTTTACGACGATCGCGAGCGGCAGGAACTGGCGCGGCTTGATTCCTGCGAAGTGATCGAATCGCCGCTGGCCAGCGAAGTCAGTTATACGCGGGCAGTGGCGTTGGCACACGTCGCCGAGTTGCTCGACGAGTTGCTGCCCGACCGCGAGGCGAGCGACGCGGTGTTTCGGTTGAGTCTGGCGGTCTTGCAGGAACTGCGCGGCCAGGCGTTGTGGATGCCGCTCACGTATTTTGAGCTGTGGATGACGCGGCTCATGGGATTTCTGCCGGAGTTTTCGGAGTGCGTTGTATGCGGACGCGCGCTCGACGGCACCCGGGCGTTCTACCACGCGCTCGCCGACGGCCTGATGTGCCTGGACGACAAGCGCGTGGCGTCGTCGGAGTTGTCGCCGGAATCGAGAAAGATCGCGGCGCAGATGCTGCGCTCCCGCGTTTCCGAGTTTACGGAAATCGCCTGGCCGAAAGCGGTCTGTGCGGACCTGCGCAAGTTTCTTGTCCAGATTCTGGAGCGCCAAATCGAGAAGAAGCTGGTGACAGCGGGAATGCTGGAGAAGATCGGCAGTTAGCGGTCAGCTCTTAGCCTTTAGCTCTTGGCTTTTAGCTTGTCACATCGGGTTTCGAGCTAAGAGCTAAAGGCTAAGAGTACGAGAACACGTTTTATGAATTGTCATCCCGAGCGAAGCGAGGGATCTGCATCTTGCGGCGAACTGCAGATCCCTCGCTTCGCTCGGGATGACAAAATCTGGTGAATGAAGATCCTTCACTTGCGAATGGGCCGTTAAGAGCTAATAGCTAACAGCCGGACTCACTATGTGAACTCATCCAACTCCAATTCGATGACCTTCCAGCAGCTCATCCTCAAGCTCCAGACTTTTTTTGCTGAGCGCGGGGCAGTCGTTCAGCAGCCCTACGACGTTGAGGTGGGCGCGGGGACGATGGCTCCGGAAACTTTTCTCCGCGTGCTCGGGCCGAACCCATACAAGGTCGCGTACGTGCAGCCTTCGCGGCGTCCTGCCGATGGGCGCTACGGGGAGAATCCCAACCGGTTGTTCAAGCACTTGCAGTTGCAGGTGATCCTGAAACCGCCGCCGGAAAACGTGCAGGAGCTTTACCTCGAATCGCTGGGTGCGATCGGCATTGATCTGCGCCAGCACGACATCAAGTTCGAGGAAGATAACTGGGAGTCTCCGACGCTGGGCGCGTGGGGCATTGGGTGGCAGGTGATGCTTGACGGGCTTGAGGTCACACAGTTCACCTACTTCCAGCAGTGCGGCGGCGTGGACCTCGACCCCATCTCTGCCGAACTCACCTACGGTCTGGAGCGGCTGTGCGCTTTCCTGCAAGACGTGGATTCGATCTACGACATCGTGTGGGCGTGCGATCCCGAGACGGGCAGGGAAGTGAGGTATGGAGACGTGCGTCTGGCCGACGAGCAGCAGTTCTCGGTGTACAACTTCGAAGCGGCGGACGTGCACAGTGCATGGAAGCATTTCGAACTCTGCGAGGCCGAGTGCAAGGGACTGATTGACCGCTATGCGGCGCTTGGCAAAGACAAGTCGGACGAGCAGAAAATCCATGAGAGTATGCAGAGATTAGACAAGATACAGCTAGCTGACGTTGCGCGCGAGAAGGCACGGTTTCCGCTGCTGGGCGCCTACGATCTCTGCCTGAAATGCTCGCATTACTTCAATATTCTCGATGCCCGGGGCGCGATTTCTGTGACCGAGCGCGTCGGCGTGATCGCACGAGTCCGGGCGTTGGCCGTCGGGATCGCCAAGTCCTGGATGGACCAGCAGTACGGAACTGAAAAAAAAAGTGAGAAGAGCGACGGAGCTCCGAAGGCGGCGAGTAAGGAGAAGAAAGGCAAGCTTGCTCCGGTGGGATGAGAAATCCCCTGTGGATCTCTGTGCCCCCTGTGCTAAAGGTTCTTTGCTTGCCGATTGACACACTCCGTTTGTGACGGGGCTCACATTTACCTGGCTGTAGTTTTGAGATCATAGACAGAATTTCCTGATGCCTGACTTTTTACTCGAAATCGGATGCGAAGAAATCCCGGCGCGGATGATTGACGCCGCGTCTCGCGAGCTGCGGGAACGCTTGAACACTCTGTTACAGCGCGAGCGCCTCGAACCGGCCGGGGCGATTTCACATCTCGATACGCCGCGCCGGCTGGCGGTTCTCGCTTCCGGCATTCCCGCCTCCCAGCCCGACATTACCGAGCAGGTGAACGGCCCGTCCGCACAGATCGCATATAAGGATGGGCAGCCGACAGCGGCGGCGCACGCGTTTGCCAAGAAAGTCGGCGTGGATGTTGGCAAGCTGGAGAAAGTCAGCACTTCCAAGGGTGAATACCTGGCGGCCACGGTCACACGCAAAGGCCGCACCGCCGCCGAGATTCTTGCCGAGACTCTTCCCAAGGAAATCTCCGCGCTTTACTGGCCCAAGAGCATGTACTGGCGCAAGCGCGGGGAAGTGTTCGTTCGTCCGGTGCGCTGGCTGGTGGCGATGCTCGATGAGCAGGTGGTCCCTATGGAGTTGTTCGGCATCCCCGCCGGCAAGACTTCCCGCGGACACCGCATCATTGGTAGCGAAGCGGGCGGCGTGGCCGTCACCGTCTCCAAGCCCAGCGCCTTTGTCGAAGCGCTGCGCGGCGCTAAGGTTCTAGGTGCTGCCGAGCGAGAGCAGGTGATCCGCAAAGCGCTCGACGCGGCCACCCGCACCATCCCCGGCGCGCGCTGGCGCGAAGACAAGCCGCTCATCGCGACCGTCGTCAACCTGACGGAATTCCCTTCCGTCGTCCTCGGCACCTTCGATCCCGAGTTTCTCGATCTGCCGGAAGAGGTGCTGGTCACGGTGATGCGCGACCACCAGAAATATTTCGCCATCGAAGATGCGAATGGGAAATTGCTGCCTCATTTCCTGGCCGTGCTCAACACGGCTGCCGACTCGGACGGATTGATCCGCCATGGTAACGAACGGGTTTTGCGCGCCCGCTTCAACGATGCCCGCTTTTTCTGGCAGACCGACCAGAAACAGACGCTTCGCCAGCGCGTCGAGTTGCTGCGCCACGTTACGTTCCAGAAAGATCTCGGCAGCTACTACGACAAGACAATGCGCGTGCAACACATGGCCAGTTGGCTGGCAGAGACGGTGAAACAGAGCGGCATGGCGGTTCGACCGGGCGTAGTCCACAAAGCTGCGCTGCTGGCGAAAACCGATCTGACCACGGAACTGGTCAAGGAATTCACCGAACTGCAGGGAATTGTCGGCGGTCTTTACGCGCGCGTGCAGCACCTCGATGAGGGCATGAAGCCCGACGTGCAACTGGCAATTTCGAAGGCCATCTACGATCATTACAAGCCCGAGTCGATGGACGACGGCGCTCCCGCGACGGTTGAGGGAGCGGTTCTCTCGATCGCCGATAAGGCCGATTCGATCGCCGGAATGTTCGCGCTCGGGCTCATACCCAGCGGATCAAAGGATCCGTTTGCACTGCGCCGACAGGCGAATGGCATGGTGAAAACGATCGCCGATCATAAACTGCCGTTGCGGATCTCGGAGATCATGGCCGATGCGCGCATCCGCTATAAGGGCTCCGAGGCGGAGAAGAGATTTTCGAATGCCGCCTACGCCGAATCGGTGCGCAGCTTCTTCCGCGAGCGCCTCGAGTTCTACTTGAAGGATGCGCGTGGCTACGCGTATGACGTGGTCAGCGCTGTACTCGCTGTCGACTCCGACGATGTGGTGGATGCCGCCGCTCGCGCCGAAGCGGTGAGCACAGTGCGTGGCTCGGCCGATTTCGAATCGATCTCCATCGCCTTCAAGCGTATGAAGAATATTCTGCGCCAGGCGGCTGAAAAGACTAAAGTTATTGCCATGCGCGTTGATCCCGCTGGCCTGCAGGAAGAATCCGAAAAAGAGCTGGCCGTGCTGATCCCGCAGACCGTGGCGGCCGTCAAGATCCTGCGCGCGGCGCGCGACTATGAAGCGGCGCTCCTCGAAATCGCGAAGCTGCGTCCCGCGATCGACAAATTTTTCGACAAGGTCATGGTCATGGTTGATGATGACAATCTCCGCGCCAATCGCCTGGCTCTGTTGCAGACCGTGGTTAAAGAATTCTCCACGATTGCGGACTTCTCCGAGATCGTGACCGAAGGCAAGGAATCCACGAAATAGAAAAAGAGGACCCATATATGGCAACGACGACTCTCCCCAACACTGACATCGTTGAAACGAAATCCGCGACCACAAAACCGGCGACCACGAAACCCACGACCACGAAATATGTGTACTTCTTCGGAGGCGGCAAGGCCGACGGCAATGGCAAGATGAAGGACGTTCTTGGCGGCAAAGGCGCGGGGCTCGCCGAGATGACCAACGCCGGCCTCCCCGTGCCTCCCGGCTTCACCATCCAGACCGAGGCCTGTCGCGAATACATGCGCCACAACGGCGTGTCGAAAGACGTGGACCGCCAGATGGAAGAAGCGCTGGCCAAGCTCGAGAGTCTTCAAGGCCAGAAGCTCGGCAAGGGCGAGAACCCACTGCTGGTGAGCGTGCGTTCGGGCGCGAAGTTCTCGATGCCCGGCATGATGGACACGATCCTCAACCTCGGCCTGAACGATCAGAGCGTCGAAGCCCTCGCCAAGCGCGCCAACAATCCGCGCTTCGCTTATGACTCCTATCGCCGCCTGATTCAGATGTTCGGCAGCGTCGTGCTCGACATCGACAAAAAGGTATTTGACGAAATTTTCGACGCCAAGAAGAAGCAGAAGAAGGCCAAGTTCGATACGGACCTCGATGGCAAGGCTCTGCAAGAGGTCATCGTGGAGTACAAGAAAGCCGTCAAGAAGCACGCCAAGCGCGACTTTCCGCAGGATCCGCACGAGCAATTGGTCATGTCGCGGGACGCGGTGTTCCGCTCGTGGCAGAACGACCGCGCCAAGACCTACCGCCGCATCAACAACATAGACGACATGCTCGGCACCGCCGTCAGCGTGCAGGCCATGGTCTTCGGCAACCTCGGCGACACCAGCGGCACCGGCGTCGGCTTCACGCGCAACCCGGCTACCGGAACGAAAGAGTTCTACGGGGAATTCCTGCTGAACGCGCAGGGCGAGGACGTGGTTTCGGGCGTGCGTACTCCGGTTCCAATCCTCGAACTCGAAAAGATCATGCCTGATGTGTACAACCAGCTCCGCGACATCACCACGCGTCTGGAAAAACATTACAAAGACATGCAGGACTTCGAGTTCACCATCCAGGATGGCAAGCTCTACATGCTGCAAACACGCAACGGCAAGCGCACCGGACTTGCCGCTGTACGAGTGGCGATTGAGATGGTGGACGAGGGGCTCATCACCAAGGAGGAAGCGATCTTCCGTCTCGATCCCAACCAAGTCGTAGATTTCTACGTAGCGCGGTTGGACGAGAAAGACGTGAGACTCGAAGACGTGCTGACCACGAAGGGCTTGCCGGCGTCCCCGGGAGCAGTCGTCGGCCAAATCGTCTTTACCGCCGATGATGCAGTCGAGAAGGCTGGACACGGCGCGGAGAAAAATCCGGTGATCCTGGTACGCGCCGAAACCACTCCGGCAGACATACACGGCATGGAGGTTGCGGTTGGCATTTTGACTTCGCAGGGCGGCATGACCAGTCACGCGGCGGTCGTCACTCGTGGCATGGGCAAAAGCTGCGTTGCGGGTGCTGGTGAGATTGCGGTCGACGAAGGGGCACGCGAGATGCGGGCGCGAGGACAGGTGTTCAAGGAGGGGGACTGGATTACGCTCGACGGCACGACCGGCCGCGCATTGAGGGGCAAGAGGAAGCTGCTCCCGCCGGACCCGGACAATCTGGCAAAACTCGCGCACTTCATGAGCTGGGCGGAGCCCTACCGGACGATGGGAGTGCGGGCTAATGCGGACATCCCACGCGATGCCAAGAAGGCGCGCGAGTTCGGCGCCGAGGGCATCGGGCTTTGCCGCACCGAGCACATGTTCTTTGCCCCAGACCGCATCCCACATATGCGCGCCATGATTCTCGCCGACAATGAGAAAGACCGGCGCGCCGCGCTGAAGAAGCTGCTGCCCATGCAGCGCGCCGATTTCATCGGCCTGTTTGAAGCTATGGAAGGGTTGCCGGTGACGATCCGCCTGCTCGACCCGCCACTGCATGAGTTTCTGCCCAAGCGCGAGCAACTCATGGTTGCCATTGCCAGCCTGCCCAGTGCCACGACGAAGCAGAAGAAATCTCTGGTGGAGGAATACGGCGAGTACGGCGCGAAAGGGGCCGGCGATCTGAAGAAGATTCTTCCAGAGCTCTTGGCGCGTGTGGAAGAGTTGCATGAGTTCAATCCCATGCTTGGGCATCGCGGATGCCGCTTGGGGATCACCTATCCCGAAATCACCGAAATGCAGGCGCGGGCCATTATTGAAGCGGCCGTAGCCGTGGACAAGCGAGGCATCAAGACCCACGCGGAGGTGATGATTCCGCTGATCGCGACCGTGAAAGAAATGGAGAACCAGGCGGCGATTGTCCGGCGCGTGGCGGAAGAAGTGTTCAAAGAAAAAGGAAGGCATGTGCACTACCTGGTGGGCACAATGATTGAGCTGCCCCGTGCCTGCCTGGTCGCGGACGAGATTGCCAAGGAAGCGGAGTTCTTCTCGTTTGGCACGAACGACCTGACGCAGACCACGTTCGGCTTTTCACGCGACGACATAAACAAGGTTCTGCCTACGTATCTGGCGGAAGGCATTCTGAAGCAGGATCCGTTTGCCGCGATCGATCAGGAAGGTGTGGGCGAACTGGTGCGAATCGGGATCGAACGGGGGTGGAAGACGCGTCCCAAGTTGGAGGTGGGGATCTGCGGCGAGCACGGCGGCGAGCCGGAGTCGGTGAAGTTCTGCCACCAGGTGGGAATGGATTATGTGTCGTGCTCGCCGTTCCGCGTGCTCACCGCGCGACTGGCGGCGGCGCAAGCCGCGGCCAGCGAGAAGCTGCAGATTGACGCGGGACGAACAAAATAATTGAGGCTCGTGTGGGGACGGGCGCCCTCGCCCGTCCAAGCCGAGCAAAGCTCGGCAACTGCCGTGGTCAACGCAACTCTGGATTTGCGTAACCTTCGCAGGGCATCGGGGCTACATCATCGTGGCTCCGATGTCTCTTTTTTTGCGTGGAAGACAATCCTTCTTCCGCCGAGACTTTACTGCACTCTCTGCAGCCGGGTGATCAACTTCTGTGCCAGATTCTCCTCCGACTCGGACCACAGCAACCGCCCCGTTGCCCCGGAATTCTTTTCCACCTTGGCGGTAAACTCGACCAGTTTTTGTACGTTGCTGCGGACGTTCCGCTCCGCCTCGGAAGTAAACTCGACTTCTTCGTGCAGGAAAGATGTGTCCAAACCGAAATCAATTTGAATGTGTCCAGCCTCTTCCGCTGCGCGATCTTCAAACTCCATCCCATGCGCAACCAGACGCACCAGCGACGGCTCCAGCACCCATTTCTCCGCGCCCTCAGGAGGAGTCCACAAATCCCAATAGGCCTCGAAAATGTAGGCATAGTCGTCATGGAGAAATTCCGCGACCACTTCCGCGGCTTCTTCTGGAGGAATGCCAGGGCGGAAGCGGCGCTCCAGAATAGTCGGCTCACTCCACGACACCGGTTGGATCGCCGCGTAGGTCACTCCCTCCCGCGCCGCTGAAAACGGAAGTTGCCGGAGCACGCTGACCGTTTGTGGAAGAAGCTCGGCCTCGTCAAAGCTGGGAAACCACAGGCTCAAATAAAGCGAATCGCCCATGGATGTATTCTAAATCGCAGCCGCCTTATGTAGGTTGTGTTCGGTTCGAGGATCAAGTTCCTGAGCGCATCCAGTTTGCGAGCGCATCGGGTTTTGACGCCGGAAAATCGCCCTGTTACTATGAACTCCAACGGCAAACAACCATCTCATCCACAAGAGTCCCCGTCGTCTAGCCTGGCCTAGGACATCGCCCTTTCACGGCGGTAACATGGGTTCAAATCCCATCGGGGACGCCAATAATTCAATGCTTTAGCGGCGTCCGAGCTTTTCTTCCCACAACATTCCACAACGATCATGCGTGACCTACCTTGCGCGTGCGCATGATCAGGTCCGCCAGTTGCTCCTGCGCAGACAAGCGGAAACCGTCCGCGGCGAGTTGCAAAGGTGGGCGTCAAGTACTGAGGTGGCCACGGATTGCCGACCACCCGGAAGTTGCCCCGATCAGTCAATACAAGCGCGTTTGTGGATAGTTTCCGGCCCGGCTTCCGCATATCCTGCGGTTAGTGCCGGAGACTTCGAAAACGCACAGCTTTTCAAGCCTCCAGCACGTTTGCCGAATCATTTCCATGCAATCGCAGCGGACATGATGAATCTTCGTCCCTGCCTCCATTTGAGGAATCTCAACCTTCGCCAAACTCGTGATCTTCTTCTTCCCCAGCTGATTTCCGGCGAGATCATTGTGGATCGGTGTGAAATCGATGCGGTCGCTCAAGGCGTATGACCTTCATCGATCCCGATTCCGAAGGAGCACTGGAAGCTTGGTACCCACCGAGCATACTTGCCAGACGGCTCTCGTCCATCGTCCACCCGGGTCAAATTTCGGCTCGTTCGATGACAAGCTGCACGGCAGACAACGAAGAGCGGTGCGAAAAGTATCCAGACGAAATCGCTCATGACCTTGCCGGATCCCCCGATCTTCAGCAAGGACAGCCGGGAGCCGAACTCCATCGGAACCGGGACCCGACAAAGATTCAGGCAGTTCACACACTGGGCCCGACCGTTCGGCCGGACGGTGCGCTCTAGTCCCCCGAGGGCAGAAGCATCTCTTCGTGCCCCGGCACAAACTCCGGGACGATTGTGGACGGGCACTCGCCCAAGATCGGCTGGCACGCGGCATCCGGACCGTGTTGCGGGCGCACCTGTAACTTCATTTCGGCGAACTGCTCGGCTTCGGTCGAGCCCGCAAGCGCCGTTACCGAGGATGCTCCACCGGCGATCACTTGCGTGAGGGCGTCGAAGTAGCCCGTACCCACGAAGCGCTGGTGCTTTGCTGCCTCGTATCCGTGCTGGAATTCGCGGCTGAATTCTTCTCTTGCAGCCTGGAATATGCGGTCATGCCGGCGAGTTTGTATCCTCGCGCCAGTTCGAACATGCTCAGGTTCAGGGCATGGAATCCGGCCAAGGTGATGAACTGGAACTTGTAGCCCATCTTCGCCAGCTCCGGCTGGAAACGTGCGATCGTGGCATCGTCGATGTTCTTCTTCCAGTTGAATGACGGCGAGCAGTTGTAGGCCAGGCATTGCCCGGATACCTGGCATGGACCGCCTCGGCGAACAGACGTGCTTCGTTCAGATCGGGATGTGACGTCTCGCACCAGATCAGGTCGACGTAGGGCGCGTAGGAAAGGGCGCGTTTGATGGCTGATTCCAGTCCGCCGTTGATGCAGTAAAAGCCTTCGGGACTTCTCTTACCGGTCAGGAATTCGCGGTCGCGTGGATCGATGTCGCTGGTGAGCAGCGGCGCGCTGTCGGCGTCGGTCCGGGCCATGATGAGTGCTGGGGCGCGCCGAGGACGTCCGCGGCCAGGCAAGCTTCGCCACCAATTTTTGGATGGCTTCCGAGGTCGGCACCAGGACTTTTCCGCCGAGGTGCCCGCACTTCTTCGCCGAGGAGAGCTGGTCTTCAAAGTGCACGCAGGCCGCGCCCACTTCGATCATTGCCTTCATCAATTCAAAAGCGTGGCACGTACCCCCGAACCCGGCTTCGGCGTCGGCAACGATAGGAGCGAGCCAATAGGTGTCACCGTTACCGTCCATGTGATGGATCTGGTCGGCCCGCATCAGGGCGTTGTTAATCTTGCGCGCGACGTTGGGAACACTGTCGGCGGGGTACAGGCTCTGGTCGGGATACATATGACCGGCATCATTGCCGTCAGCGGCGACCTGCCAGCCGCTGAGGTAGATGGCCTTCAGTATGCCTGGACCTGCTGCACTGCCTGGTTGCCGGTCAGAGCGCCGAGCGCCGGCACGTACGATTCGTTATGCAGGAGCCACCAGAGACGTTCTGCGCCCAGACGTGCGAGCGTGTGTTCCACCTGGATCGATCCCCGTAATTTGGTGACGTCTGTGCTGCTGTCGGGCCGCTGCACGCCGTTCCAGCGGGGGTCGGATTGCCAGTGTTTTGTCATCTCTGAGGCGGATAAGCGCATGTTGGATTCTCCTTCGTTCGTTCTGGAGCCAGTAGAACCCCGGAAGCCGGGCGGTGGCAAACCGGGGCATCCGTATCGGGCAACCCGTCCGTTTTGTCCTAGTAAGGCAGCGCGCCGAGCCGTCAACCCATGCCATGTCCCGATGTCGTGGCGGCGGGGCTCGGGTTGTGTGCCGATCTACAACCTGACGGAGGATGCCGCGACCGCCGAAATCTTCGACCACATGATGACCAGCCCGGATTTCGCGGAATTCCTGACGCTGCTGGCTTATGATTACATCGACTAGGAATACGCAGGGCGCCTGCACGGACGATCAGCCATATCTCCGCCGAGATCTCGGATGAATTACTAGCACAACTAAAGGAAGACTTGGTGCGCCGCCGCGTGGGACGCGGCATGGCGCGCCTGGAAGAGCATCGCCATCTGCTGACCTCATTCGACCCGGATAAGAGGAATGCGGGGCTCTTCGCTGGCTATCTTGCCCAGTCGGTAGACATGTGGCTTCGGCAGCGACTGCATAAGGAAATTACCGCCCTCTTCTCCAACTCTGTGCGTAGCCGCATGCCCCTGCACGACTATCTGCACTTACGCATGGCGGAGGGCATGGTAGCGATGGCCGAAGAGTCGAAAGACGAGGCCATTCAGCACTTTGATTTGTCCTGGGTTTGGACCAGGAGACAGACGACAAAGAACTACTGGCCATTGCTAATTTCTGGAAGGGCCGCTGCTTGCGCATGAAGGGAGAGTACGATCAGGCCTTGGCGTTCGCGGTGAAGGGCAGAGACCTCGCCTCCGGGCTCGGCCACGCGCCGATGGCGGCCGTGATGCAGTACTGGAGAGCTGGCTCTTGTTTCAGAAAGGGGACGCGAAGCAGGCCGTCGATATCCTGAAGGCGGCCGAGGCGATCCTGAGCAAGACAGACGACTACCTGACTCTGGGCAACATCCATTCATCCTATGGTCGAATCGCGGGTCGTCAGGGACGCTTTCAGCATGCCATCGAGAGCTTTACCACTGCCATCGCGCAATACAAGAAACGCGATCCGCGGCATCGGAACATCGCGCGCTCTCTCAACAACATGGCTAACATGAAACGGCTGATCGCGCTACAACTGCGCCGCAAGATTGATACCGACGCGGCCCGCCGCCGGAAGGCTGCCTCCCGCGGTCGTGCCAGCCACGGTGACCGCAAGCTTCCGTATCGCAATCGTTTTGAGCAGCTCCGGCAGGAGGCGCTTGCCGACCTTGGCGAAGCGGCCGCCATCTACGAGCAGTATGGGAACCACCACGGATTGGGCAGCGTGCACTTGAACTACGGTTATCTCCATTTGGACAACGGGGATCTGGAGAGAGCGGATACTGAGGCGCAGACGGCCTTTCGCTTGGCAGAAGAGAGGCGGGACTACATCCTCATGGCACGGGCGCGGCTGCTCCACTGCATGATCGAAAATGCGCGCGTGGAGGAAGGGATCGGCGAAAGTACCGAACCGGGCAGCCACGCTCGGCTGGCCCAGGATTGCGCCCAGGAAGCCATCGAGTTGGCAAAACACACCGAGAACCGGCGTCTGCTCGCCAATGCCTATGTCTGGCAAGGGCTCACTTACTGCAATCGCTTTTTCGACGATCCCGAATCGGCGCGGCGCTGCTACGACCAGGCCATCACGCTTTCCAAGGGCGACCCTGCTGATAACGGCCGGGACGATCTGCAGACGCTGAAGGCCAAAGCACTGCGTGGCGGCAG
>CAVZDG010000007.1:0-677182 GCA_963773965.1 uncultured Acidobacteriaceae bacterium | reverse complement strand
TACCGAGAGTGCCGCTATTGCGCAGTGACTACGACTTGCTTGACGGCCCTTCTCGTATAGACCAGGAACTTCCCGTTTTCCTCCACCATCTGGACCTCAAAGTCGTCGTTCCGATATGACTCCCCTGCGCGGGATGCCTCTTCTCTGGTGTCGTAGAGCTGCCCATTCCACATGAACTTCTTTCCATCGCTGATCATTGTGAGATTCGGGCTCATACCATGCCACCAGCCAGTCCACTGCGAAAGCGTTTTTGGATGATGACTGCCAGATGGTCGCTGCGCAGTGACGCCTCTCACACTTCTGAGTGACCCGAAACACACTCAGGCATGCAAAGTGACGAAGAGAAACGCCGGCAGGTGTCCAACTTGAAATTACGCGCTTGTTTGGCACAGGTTCGCTTGCGGCGCGGTGGCGCTGGGGAAATAGTTGCGGACCAGCCACTCCGCGGCTTTGGGCACGGCAGCGCTTACGGCTTTCGATAAACCCTGGGAGATCTCCTCCGGCAGGGGCCCGGTTTGGCAGGCCAGCACACGCACCTCGACGCCGCAGGTTTCCTGCAATTCGCGCAGCAGGTTGGAGGTGGGCAACTGGTGCATGGAGAAATCGTCGAGTTTGACCGGGGGAATCTCGGCGGGGTCGATCTCGAATATCTCGCCGGGAGTGCGTCCGGCATCGATCGCGTCGAGGATCAGCAAGCGCTTGGGACGCGCCGTGCTCAGGCAGAGCGTGAACAACAGCTTGCGCACGCCGGTGCCGGCGTCGAGCAAACAGACGGCTTCGGGTACTCGGTAGTGTGCCTCGACATAGTCGACTACCGCGCACCCGAAGCCGTCATCTCCAAACAGAATATTCCCAATGCCGAGCACCAGGATCGGCTTCCGACAGAAGTCGGGGAGATCGGATTCATCGAATTGATCGATCTCCCGCATGCTTCCTCCGTTTCGCTGCCGTTCAGTTGGCAAGCGAGCCGAGCAACTTGCCGTCCGCGTCGAAAATATCCAGCTTGACCGACAGCTTCCCGTCCAGGCGGTGGGTCGCGCAGGACAAGCATGGATCGTAGGCACGGATTGACATTTCTACTGTGTTCAGCACTCCCTGGTCGTACTTGCCGTCATGGATCAAACTTTTGGCGGCCTGTGTGACCGACATATTGATGGGAGCGTTGTTGTGGGTGGTGCCGACGATCAGGTTGACGTTGGTGATCAGGCCGTTGGCATCGGTGGTGTAGTCGTGGATGAGCGTGCCGCGCGGCGCTTCGGTGCAGCCTACGCCTCGCGCTGCCCGCGGCGTAACCTTCACCCGGGTTTCGGTGCTGGTGATTTCGGGGTCGTCCAGCAAGCGGATGGTGTTTTCGGCGTTGTAGAGCAGCTCGATCAGTCGCGCCCAGTGATAGAGCAGCGTGAGCTGTGCGGGCCGCCCGAACTTCGCGCGAAACTCCTCAAGTTCGGCCTGCGCCAGCGGCGTGTCGATAAACTCGCAGACGTTGATGCGCGCCAGCGTGTTGGCACGGTACACGCCCTTGGGATTGTCGATATCCATGGAGAAACCTTCACCCCACTGTTTGGCGTATGGGAACTTCAAGTAGCTCCACGGTTCAATGTGCTCGGAGAGGAACTCCGTATAGCGATCGTACGGAAAGTCCTGGTATGAGCCATTGATGGCCATCAGGCGAAGCTTTCCGTCGTAGAGGTTGAGCGCGCCGTTCTCCTTGACGGTGCCGAGGAAGCCGGTCGTGATCACTCCCAGCGACTTCACCACGTCGAGGTACTTGGGGAAGACGTTCTCCTTGGCAAAAGCAATGGAGAACTTGGCGAGTTCGAGCGCCTCATCGGCCTGCTTGCGCAACTGGTCGCGCTCGGCAGCAGCCAGTGGCTTGCTGAATCCGCCCGGAACAGCGGCCTGGGGATGGATCGCCTTGCCCGCCAGGACTTCCAGCATCTTGGCGCACATGTGGCGCACCTTCACCACTTTTCTGGCAATGTCCGGTGCCGCCTGCAGCACACCGATGACATTGCGGATGGAATAGTCGGCATCGGGACCGAGCAGGAAATCGGCTCCTGCCAGGAAGTAGAAGTGCAGGATGTGCTCTTCCATGTAGGCAATGCTGTTGCACAGCTCGCGCAGCTTCTTTCCCGCCGGGGGAGGGTCGACTCCAAAGACCGCGTCGCAAGCCTTGGCCGAAGCCAGGTGATGCGACCACGGGCACACACCGCAAATGCGCGGCGTGATGCGGGGAAGATCTTCTACCGGGCGTCCGAGGCAGAATTTCTCGAAGCCGCGAAGTTCAATGACGTTGACCCGGGCAGTGTCCACGTTGCCGGCATCGTTGAGCTGAATGGTCACCTTGGCGTGGCCCTCGATACGGGTGACAGGTTGAATGACCAGTGTCTTTGCCATGGATCACCTCCGGGGCATCGGCCGCAGACGGCCAGCGCCAGCAAAACGGTTGAAGGTTGCGGCCCGATCCGGAATCTGCTTGGGATCGAGTCCGACGGAAGAAAGCGCCCCCATCATGTCCACCATGGGATTGGCTTTGTCCGACAGCGGGCCAAAGCAGCCCTCGCAGGGCATGTAGGCGCGGATGCAGCGCGGGTTGCCGTCGCTGCCACCGCAGCCGGCACGGGTCGCCGGCCCCAGGCACAGGATGCCCTGCTCCATGAGGCAGCGCATTTCGCTCAATGGCGCTCCAAACTTGAATTCCGGCCGATCCAGGTGGCCTTTCAGCGTGGAGACTGCCGCCTTCTTTTCCCGCTTGGTGGGACACTCGTCGCAAACGCTTTTCGACGCCAGCGCGGGCACGGGCTTGCCTTCCAGCAGAGCGACCAGCGCTCCCGCCACCATCTCGGGCGTGGTTGGACATCCGGGCAGATAGGCATCCACCTTCACAACTTCGTGGAGCGCGTAGACCCGATCGGTCAGAGCCGGAATCTGCTCGTGGGGTAAGCCGTTTTTCTCGGTGGTCACGCTGTCACGATAGACTTTCTCCAACAACTCTTCCCGGCTGTACTGATTGGCCAACGCCGGGACGCCGCCAAAGCAGGCGCAAGAACCTAGAGAGATCAGGATCTTGCACTTCTTACGCATCTCCAGCGCCAGTTTCTTGTGTTCTTCGCTGCGGATTCCTCCCGATATCAGCCCGACATCCGCCGCGGGGATTTCCATCTCTGTACCTTCGCCCGTCTGACCAAAGAGCTTGTGGTCCATCAGGACTGGCATGTGTACGATTTGTACTTGTTTGAGTACGTCGAGGAGCGGTTCACCGATATCGAGGATCGTGACCTCGCACCCTCCGCATATAGCAAACCATTCTTCGGCAAGTCGAGCTGCCATGTTGCACCTCCCTACCGGACTTGAATTAGTAATGCTTCGTTCTCGTCTCCCACAATCTGTTATTGCTGCCTTCGATACGTGCGTCAGCAAACGGAAGCCGTCGGGCTCTCGCGGTGAGCCACCGTTGCAAACCTTCGAGTATTTATGGTCCAACCAGCACACCGCGTCAGTGACATACGTCACCCATTCTCGTGACCGGAACGCGCCTCTCCAATGCGCCGCATGGGTTGAGTGGTGCCCGGAGACGGAATCGAACCGTCACGTGCTATTTAGGGACACGGGATTTACAATCTCCAGTTCCCCCCTTCAGGAGAGAGCGCCGTGATCCCACGCTATACCCGGCCCGAGATGGCCCGCATCTGGAGCGACGAGAACCGCTTCCGCACCTGGCTGGAAGTCGAGGTCGCCGCGACCGAAACTCTGGCCGCCGCCGGCATCGTGCCCAAGGAAGCCGCCAAGGCGATCCACGCCCGCGCCGACTTCAACGTCGACCGCATCTTCCAGATTGAAGCCGAGGTCAAACACGACGTCATCGCCTTCACCACGGCAGTGGCCGAGATCGTTGGCCCGCACGCGCGCTGGTTCCACTACGGCCTGACCTCGAACGATGTGGTCGATACGGCGCAGGCGTTGCTCATCCAGCAAGCCTCGTCGCTGATCGCCGGCGACCTGGAGCGTCTCGCCGCGGTGCTCGAACGCCGGGCGTTTGAGTTCAAGGATACGCCGATGATCGGGCGCACTCACGGCATCCACGCCGAACCCATCACCTTTGGATTCAAGATCGCCAACTGGTATTCGGAGACCGAGCGTAACATCGCGCGCTTCAAGACTGCCGCCGAAGATCTGCGTGTTGGCAAGTTCTCGGGCGCGGTCGGAACGTTTGCTCACCTCACGCCCGAACTCGAAGAAAAGATGTGCGCGCGCCTGGGATTGAAGGCTGCCGCGGTGTCGTCGCAGGTGATTCAACGCGACCGCCATGCCCACTACCTGGCAACGCTGGCTACGATCGCGTCGACGCTCGACAAGATCGCAACCGAAATCCGCCACCTGCAGCGCACCGAAGTCCGCGAGGCCGAGGAATACTTCAGCGAAAAGCAGAAAGGCTCGTCGGCCATGCCGCACAAGCGCAATCCCGTTACCAGCGAACAGATCTCCGGACTGGCGCGCGTGGTGCGAGCGAACGCGCAGGCCGGATTCGAAAACGTCGCGCTCTGGCATGAGCGCGATATTTCGCACTCCTCGGCCGAGCGCATCATCATCCCGGACTCGACCACGCTCGCCGACTACCTGCTAAACAAAACGGCGAACCTGATCGAGACCATGTTTGTCTATCCCGCCCGCATGATGGCGAACCTCGAAAGCACGCGCGGGCTCGTCTTCAGCGGACAATTGTTGCTCGACCTGGTCGCGAGTGGCGTGTCTCGCGAAGACGCATATCGCCTGGTGCAGAGTCACGCCATGCGCGCGTGGAAAGAGGATCTCGACTTCCACGAGCTGGTCCTGCACGATCCCGAGATTCGCGGAAGAGTGCCAAAAGCGAAGATCGAGCGCGCCTTCGACCTGAGTCGCCAGCTCAAGAACGTGGACAAGATCTTCGCAAGGGTGTTTCCGAAGAAAGATGCCGTTAAGAAAAATGCTGCATTTTCAAAGAAGAAAGCTGCCAAGCGGAAGAAATAGCGCGGGGAAGGCCACGGTTTCAGCAATGCGGGCTTTAGCCCCTGAGGGCCGGATATCACGCCCCGGGCAATCATTATGAGACCAGCTCTGGCATTTCGAGCACAACTAGGCTTTACTCGGCGTCTCGGCGGTGAAAAGCTTTTCCGCCACGCACCAGTTCCAGCAACTCAATCAGCTGCTTCAACTTCTCCTGTCCGACGTGGCTGAGCATTTCCCGGCCGTGCTTTTCGATCGGATTATCCATTTCGCGCAGAAGCTTCAACCCCGCAGCAGTAATCTTTCCGTAGATTACCCGGCGATCGTGCCTGGCGCGCGCGCGCTCGACGAAGCCGCGATCTTCCAGACGATTGAGCAGGCGCGTAATGTCGGGATCGTGCGTGATCATGCGCTCGCCGATCTCGCGGCACGGCAAGCCGTCTGACCCAGCGCCCCGCAGGATGCGCAGCGCGTTGTACTGCGTGCCGGTGAGTCCGAACTTTTTGAGCGGGGCCTCGACCTGCGCCTGGAGCGCACCGGCCGTACGCAACAAAGAAAGATAGGCTTCCTGTTCCCGGCTGCTGAACGGGACTTTTTGCTTGAGTTCCGCCTGCAAACCACGGGGCATGGGCGAAGATTATTCGTTATGACAAGCATTTGTCAAACATCGTTCGAACTCGCCTAATTCGCCTTGCGGGAGTGCACCAGCTTCAGGCTGTCGCTTTGCAGGATGCGCTGGATCTGGTGTTTGGCGTGGACGGTCCAGGGGCCGGTGGTGTCGAGCTTTACGTAGGCGCGCCAGTGTTGCAGCGCCTTGCGCGGCTCGCGCATCTTCTCATAGGCCAACGCGATGTTGTAGTGCGCGTCCGCGTAGGTGGGCGCAAGTTGAATCGCCGTCTTATAAGTGTCGATGGCTTCCTCGACCCGTCCGGTTTCGTCGAGCACGTTGCCCAGGTCGAAATAGGCGAGAGCGTAGCGGGGATCGATCTGAATCGCCGAACGGTAGTGCTTTTCGGCGAGCGCGTATTCCTGACGGTTGTAGTACAGCGTGCCCAGATTGATGTGCGCCGCGGCGTGAATGGGATCCATTTCGAGCACCTTCAAATAGACAGTGATCGCCTCGCTCTGCGTGGGGGGATTTTCTTCCAGCACGATCCCGCGCGCAAACAAGTCGGCAACGTCGGTAACCACCAGTTCCGGTCCATTACGCGGCGGGCTGGTCACGACTTTACTTCCTTCGGTCGAGAAATCGAACATGAACTGTCCCGCGATGGGCTCGAGCAGCCGCCCCTGGTGCCGGAAAGCGACGCGGTGCCCGCTCTGGTAGGCCCCAGCCTCGAGCAGTGGATTCTCCATGCCGGCAACCTGTTTCTGCATGGCTTCGAGCGATTGCCGGATGACGGCCGGACGAACGCGCTGAGCGCAGAGGTCGCGCACTTTCTTGATTTGCACCAGATCGAAAAAGGAATAGTCTTCGCCCGCCCTCACCAGTCCCGCCTTCTCCCAGGTTTGAAGCTGGCGAGGAACAAGCCGGAGAATGCGCAGCAAGTCGGCGCGGCTGTAGCGATACACGGCTGTCAAGTCTCGTCCATGATTATCCGGAACTTCTGTGCGGGAATGCAAGTAGCAACCCGGTGGAAAGCTGTGGAGAATCAGGCAGAAATAGCACAGAAGTGGTGGACTTTCTTGCCTGCGATTTTCCCTTCACGACTTTTTGTAAAATTCAAACCCCAATGGGACCTCGAGGGGGGCGTTCAGCCACACCCGGACAGATTGACAGCCATGTCTCTACTGCCCTAGTATTGTCCCTAATATGACTCCGCTGACCCATCGCCATCACCATCATCACCATGCGATGAGCGTGTCGGCGGGGGACCACGGATAACCAAAAGCACTGATAGAAAATCCAAGCCCGCTGGCGCACACCTCGCCCAGCGGGCTTTTTGCTTTTGTGCGAGCTCTGAAAATGGCACCGAGATTGGGAGGGTTCGATGGAGATCGACTTCGAGAAGATGCAGGGCCTGGCGCCCGCCGTCATTCAGGATGCTGGCACCGGGGAACTGCTGATGGTGGGCTTTATGAACCGGGAAGCGCTGGATAGGACCCTGCAATCTGGGTTCGTGACGTTCTACAGCCGCACTCGGCAGAAGCTGTGGACCAAGGGAGAAAGCTCCGGCAATCGTCTGCAGTTGGTTGCCGCCTTCGCCGACTGCGACCGGGATACAGTGCTGCTGCGCGTCCGTGTGCTGGGCGAGGGCAAGGTTTGCCACACTGGGACGCGCTCCTGCTTTACGCACGAACTTCCTCTGGGAAGCGCGCTCAGAACCGCCGTCTTTGGACAAGAGAAGGTTGGGCAAGAAGGGGTCGAGCGATGAAATTGCGGCTGGGCATTCCCAAAGGAAGTTTGCAGGAAGCGACGCTGAGCCTTTTCACCCGCGCCGGACTGCGCGTCTATACCAACGCCCGCTCTTATTTCGCCGCCACCGATGATCCCGATATCGAATGCCTGCTTATTCGTGCCCAGGAAATGGCCCGCTACGTCGAACACGGCGCCCTTGATGCGGGCTTGACTGGCCTCGACTGGGTGCTCGAAAGCGGCCTCGATGTAGTCAAGGTCACCGACTTGATCTATGCCAAACAAAGCATGGGCCAGGTCAAGTGGGTATTGGCCGTGCCTGAGGATTCGAGCTTCCAGAAACTCGAGGACCTTGACGGTCGAATCATTGCCACCGAACTGGTCAGTTTCACTCGCAATTATTTCGCGAGCCGGAACGTTGCCGTGCGGGTCGAGTTCTCCTGGGGCGCGACCGAAGTCAAGCCGCCGTTGCTGGCAGACGCCATTGTCGAGGTGACGGAGACGGGTAGTTCACTGCGCGCCAATCATTTGAGAATCCTCGAAACCGTTCTCAAGTCCAACACGCAACTGATCGCGAACAAGGCCGCCTGGGCCGATCCTTCACGGCGAGAAAAGATTGAGAACCTGGCCGTCATGCTCAGCGGGGCTATCGCTGCGCTGGGGCGGGTCGGTCTGATGCTCAACGTGCGCAAATCAGACTTGCCCGCTGTTCTCGGTCTTCTGCCAGCGCTGAAGAATCCGACTGTCGCGCCCCTGGCCGATGGCGAGTGGGTTGCGGTGAACACGGTGATTGAGGAGCACACCGCCTGGTCGCTGATTCCGAAGTTGAAGCAAGCCAATGCTCAGGGCATTGTCGAATATCCGCTGAACAAGGTGGTCATGTGATGCGCATTCTCGAAGGCCCCGAGCAAGCTCGTCTTGTAACTGCGCTGGCCGAGCGCGGTGCGACCGATCTGGCGGAGGTCGAGCCTGTAGTCCGCCGCATTGTGAGTGAAGTTAGGCGTACCGGCGATCGCGCCGTGCGCCGCTACGCTGCGCGTTGGGACGGGTTGAGCAAGGACGAGCCGCTCCTTGTTCCCGAGGACGATCTCCACCAGGCTTGGGAGCAAACTGGTCCAGAGCTGCAGGACGCGATCAAGCAGGCTGCGGGCAATATCCGTCGCTATGCGGAATGGCAAGCGCCCAAGGACAAGAATAAAGAATGGCGGCGCGAAATTCAGCCCGGCGTTGTCGTGGGCCAGTTGGTGCGCCCTCTAGATTCGGTGGGGTGCTACGTACCGGGCGGCCGTTATCCTTTGCCTTCGACGTTGCTCATGACGGTGATTCCCGCGCAGGTCGCAGGTGTCCGGCAGATTCGCGCTGCGTCTCCGCGCCCGGCGCAGGCAACTTTGGCGGCGGCCGCATTCCTCGGCGTGCGCGAGTTCTACCGCGTCGGCGGAGCACAGGCCATCGCCGCGCTTGCCTATGGAACTGAAAAGATCCCGCGCGTGAACAAAATCGTCGGTCCGGGCAACCGATACGTGACCGCAGCCAAGAAACTGGTGGCTTTCGATTGTGCCATTGAATTTCTGGCTGGTCCTACCGAAGCCGTCATCATCAGCGAAGACGGCGATCCAGCTTGCATTGCTTCCGACCTCGTGGCGCAGGGGGAACATGATCCCGACGCGCTGTGCGTCTTCGTTACGACTTCGCGTGCGCTGGCGAAGAAAGTTCAGAAGGAAGTGCAGAAGCGTACGCGCGCAAATCCGATCGCCGCCCAATCGCTCACCCGTCGCGGCGCTATTCTTCTGGTCTCTTCTCTTGAACAGGCCGTCGAGATGGCGAATCGCATCGCGCCCGAGCATCTGACGATCCCGGCGTCGTTGGCGCCGGCCGTGCAGCACGCGGGAGCGGTTTTCCTGGATGAGTTCACACCTCAGGCAGCGGGCGACTATGTCTCCGGACCGAACCACGTGCTGCCTACGGGCGGAATGGCGCGTGTGCGGGGCGGCCTCAGCGTGCTCGACTTCGTCCGCGTCATTGCTTGCCAGCAAGTGTCCCGCGCGGGAATGCGACGAATCGCGCCGCCGGGTATCACGCTGGCAAACGCCGAAGGCTTGCAGGGACACGCGGAAGCGTTCCGGGTGAGGTGCTCCCATGCTTGAAGCTCGCGAAGCGGTGAAAAATCTGCACGCTTATCGTCCCCCTTTGGCGGGTCGAACCGGACTGCGTCTCGATTTCAACGAGAGCACCGTGGGATGTTCGCCGCGCGTGCTGGCCCGCCTGCGCTCGCTTGACTCTGAACTCTTGGCGCGCTATCCCGAGCGCGAGCCGGTGGAAAAAGAGGTCGCGAGCTTTCTCGGGCTCGATCCGGCGCAGGTTTTGCTCACGAACGGTGTCGACGAAGCGATTCATTTGCTTTGTTCCACCTATCTCGATCCCGGCGACGAAGCGCTCATCGTCGTGCCCACCTTTGCCATGTACGCGATCTTCGCGCAGGCCGAAGGCGCGCGCGTGGTCGAAGTGCGTGCCGGCGACAACTTCACATTCCCCGCGCAAGACCTGCTCGCGCAACTCAGTCCGCGCACGCGGCTCATCGCGGTGGCGAATCCCAACAATCCGACCGGAGCAGCGGTCGCAGGCAATGTCCTGATTCAGATTGCGCAAGCTGCGCCGCAAGCTGCCGTGCTCGTCGATGAAGCGTATTTCGAATTTCACTTGGAAACGCTGATTGACCACACCCGGCAGATCGAGAATCTTTTCGTGGCTCGGACTTTTTCCAAGGCCTACGGCCTCGCCGGTTTGCGAATTGGAATTCTTGCGGGAGAAGCCCGGCAGATGGCGATGGTCCGCCGCGTGGCTTCGCCCTACAGCGTCAACGCGGCCGCCCTCGCAGTGCTGCCCGAGGCTCTTCAGGATCAGGAGTACGTCGGCCGCTATGTCGCGCAAGTGCTGCGCAACCGCGAGAGATTGCAGCAGGAACTTGGCAAGCTCGGGTTGCATTACTGGCCGAGCCACGCAAATTTTGTCCTCGTCCGCATCGGCTCAGCCCACGCGGAGTTGGTTCGAGCCCTGCGCGACCGCGGAATTCTAGTGCGTGACCGGCACTCCGATCGGCATTCCGACCCGAGATGCGAAGGCTGCGTCCGCCTGACCGTGGGATCGGACGAACACACCGAGACTCTCATCGGCGCTCTGCGCGAAGTGGTCGAGCAGCTTGGATTGCGAACTGGGTTGCCAAGTGAGGTGCGGGCGTGAGGAAAGCCAAACTGCATCGCAAGACCGCGGAAACAGAAATTCAAATTACCCTCACCATTGAGGGCCGTGGCAGGTACGAAGTCTCCACCGGAATCCGTTTTCTCGATCACATGCTGCAGTTGTTCGCGCGTCACGGTGGTTTCGACTTGCAACTCGCCGCTCTAGGCGACTTGGATGTGGACCAGCACCACACCGTGGAAGATGTCGGAATCGCTCTGGGTGAGGCGTTCGACCGCGCTCTGGGCGACCGGCGCGGCATCCTGCGAGCTGGTTATTTTCTGATGACCATGGACGAAACTCTCGGTTTGGCGGCAGTTGACTTTGGAGGCCGCGCGGTGGCCGTGGTTCAGACCAAAGTCCGAGCGACGCGGGTCGGCGATCTGCAGACGGAACTGGTGTGCGACTTCTTTGAGGGTTTCGCACGCGGCGCGCGCGCCAATGTTCATGCGCGTGTGCTTTACGGGCGCTCCAGCCATCACAAGATCGAGGCGCTCTTCAAAGCTTTTGCGCGCGCTCTGCGCGTTGCCTGCTCCCGCGACCGCCGCCTGGCACGCATGCTGCCAAGCACCAAGGGGCTTCTATGATCGCGATCGTGGACTACGGTGCGGGCAACCTGAACTCGGTGAAGAAGGCGTTTGACTATCTCGGCGCCGAAGTCGTCGTAACCACGCAGCCGGAAATCGTCGCGGAGGCGGATAAGATCGTGCTGCCGGGCGTCGGGCACTTCAGCTCGTTGAGCGGCCTCGACAACAGCGGCTTGCGAGACGCCGTGCTCGAAGGCGTGCGCGCCGGCAAGCCGTTTTTCGGGATCTGCCTGGGAATGCAGTGGCTGTTCGAGGGCAGTGACGAAGCCCCCGAATTGGCGGGAGCGGGAATTTTTGCTGGAAGATGCCGGCAGTTTCCGTCGTCGGTGAAATCGCCGCACGTCGGATGGAACTCGCTGGCTGTGCGGGAAGCCTCGCGCTTGCTGCGTAACATCGCGCCCGACTCCTTTGTTTATTACACCCACTCTTTTCAAGCGCCGGTGGTTGCTGCCACCACCGCAGCGACCGAATACGGAGCCCAGTTTTCCGCCGCCGTCGAACGAGACAACATTTTCGGAGTGCAGTTCCATCCGGAAAAATCGTGGACCGTGGGGCTTCTCATTCTTAAGAATTTCTGCGAGGTGAATTTCCGTGAGGTTCGATAAGTGCTGACCAAGCGCATCATCGCCTGTCTTGATGTGGACAACGGCCGCGTCGTGAAAGGCGTGCAGTTCGTTAATCTGCGCGATGCTGGCGACCCGGCGAAGTGCGCCGCCGCTCACGCCCGCGATGGCGCGGACGAGATTGTTCTGCTCGATATCACGGCCACCAGCGATAAACGCCGGACGATCCTCGACGTTGTCTCCCGCACGGCACGCTGTTTGTTTATTCCGTTCACGGTCGGCGGAGGAATCCGTGAACTCTCCGACGCCGCGGCCGTGTTCGAGGCCGGCGCCGACAAGATCGCCATCAACTCCGCCGCGGTGAAGAATCCGGCGCTGATCGGAGAAATCGCCGCTCGTTTTGGCTCGCAGGCGGTCGTGGTCTCCATCGACGCCAGGCGCGTGAACCGTGGTTTCGAAGTATTCATCGCCGGAGGCCGCATTCCCACTGGCCGGGACGCGCTTCAATGGGCGCGCGAGGCAACCGCTTGCGGCGCCGGAGAAATCCTGCTCACTTCCATGGACCGCGACGGGACCCAGGCTGGTTTTGATTGCGAGTTGACGCAGCTTGTGGCCGATGCAGTTTCCATTCCGGTGATCGCGTCGGGCGGCGCCGGTTCGCCGCAACACTTCATTGACGTCTTCCGCAACGGGCGCGCGGACGCGGCTCTGGCCGCTTCCATTTTTCATTTCGGTCTAGAGAACATCGGACAATTGAAACGCGAACTGCACGCTGCCAACGTGCCGGTGAGGTGGCCATGCTGATTCCGTCGATCGACCTGATGGGCGGCAAGATCGTGCAGTTAGTCCAGGGCGAAAAGAAGAAACTGGAGTTCGACAACTTCGACTACTGGAGCGAACGCTTCTCGAAGTACGCGATGGTGCAACTCATCGACCTCGACGCAGCGCGCGGCGCCGGTGACAACCGGCCGTTGGTGAAGCAGATCGTCGGCCGCCTGAACTGCCAGGTTGGCGGCGGCATTCGCAACCTCGAAACTGCGCAGGAACTTCTAAACATGGGCGCGCGCAAGGTGATCATCGGGTCCGCGTTGTTGACCGCAGGCCGGATCAACCACGAACACGCACGCGCACTGGCGGATAAACTCCCGACTGCGGCGCTCATGTTTGCTCTCGACTCCCGCGGAGGCCGAGTAGCGATCGACGGCTGGCGCACGCAGACTGCGGTCACTGCCCTCGACATGATTCGCGAGCTGGAACCTTTCTGCGAGACCTTTCTCTATACCAACATCGACACGGAAGGCTTAATGGGCGGAATTCCGATGGAAACGATTCATGCCATCCGGCGCGCCACTGCCCGGCACCTGGTGGTCGCCGGCGGTATCACCGAACAGCAGGAAATAGACAGCCTCGACAAGCTGGGAATCGATGCCGTGGTGGGAATGGCGCTGTATGCCGGAAAAATCCGCGGTTGAAAAGCGCCCCGACCCCCTAGCTGGTAGTGCCCTACATTCATCGCCCCCAAAGGACACGAAGCTACACCAAGGTATGAGATTGCTGACGGTTTCCTTCGTGCTCCGTTGTGTCCTGCGTGGTTAAATTAGGACACTCCCGGAAATCGAGAGACCTGCAAAAGGTGGGATTTTCGCAATACGCCCGGCCACCTCACACGACTATGGCGGCCGCTCCGTCGATGGAATCCTCTTTTACCGCAATCAAAGCTTCGTTGGCCTGGTCGAGTGGGAACGCAGTTACTCTCGGCCTCAGATCAATCTCGCTCGCGACCTGGAGGAAATCTCGGGCGTCAGCTCGCGTCATGTTCGCGACACTCCGAAGCTGGCGCTCGCCCCACAGCAGGCGGTCATAGTCGAATTGGGGAATCCGGTCCAAGTGAATTGCGTTGATGGCAACCACTCCTCCCTTCCTCAGGCTGGATAGAGCGGCTACTACGACATCGCCACTAGGAGCAAAAGTGACGGCGCAGTCGAGCTCCGCGGGCGGTCTGTCCGTTTCACTTCCCACCCACACCGCCCCGAGAGAAGCTGCTAACTGGCGATGTGTTGCGCCTCGCGTGGAGACGTACACCTCGCAATTCCACGAGCGTAAGACCGCAATTGCCAGATGGGCCGAGGCACCGAACCCGAACATCCCGACTCGGTCGCCATGCTTGACGCCGGCCACACGCAGGCTGCGAAAACCAATAATGCCCGCGCACAACAGCGGCGCGGCGTGTAAATCGTCCAGTGGATCGGGAAGAGGAAAAGCGAAATCGGAGCGAACGACTGCGTATTCAGCATAGCCGCCGTCCACGGTATAACCGGTAAACGTGGGTGCATCACAAAGATTCTCCAGACCAAGGCGACAATACCGGCACGTGCCGTCTGTTCCTCCCATCCAGGAAACGCCCACACGTGTGCCGACAGGAAGTTCCTCCGTAGCTCCAGCTACGACTTCGCCGACAATCTGATGTCCGGGGATTACTCCAGGGCGACAGGCCGGCAAGTCGCCTTCGACGATATGCAAATCGGTGCGGCACACTCCACACACCCGCACCCGCACAAGAACTTGACCTGGCTTCGGTTCCGGCCTTGCAACCTGGCCAATCCGAAGAGGCCGCTTCCAGACTTCTTGAGGTGCCGTTAGAGTAGCGGCTTTCATCAACTCAGCGAGAAATCTCCCGACGCAGCAACCGTTGCGAAATCAATATACTCTTTCCGTTGGGCGATCTGTTTGAGCCAGCTGATAGAGGTGCTCTGCATCTTTGAAAGTATTCATAAATGCGCTGCCCTCTGTAGATACGGGAATGTGGAGCCAGATCGTTGTGCGTCGGATCGCACAACCGATGTGTTTAGGTCACAGGTATGAGTGACCTCATGACCAGCCGGGATCAACAAGTCTACCGCGTCAATTCGACAGCGCGATGGAAGGTTATTCGCTGCCCTACAACTGCTGCGATAGATAGTTGGCGATACCCATTTCCTTGATGGAATGAAGCTGAGCCTCCAAGTAGTCCACGTGACGCTCTTCGTCGTGAATCATGCGCTCGAATAGAGCCTTGGAGCCGTCGTCCTTGGCCTCGACGCAAATCTTCACGGCTGCGTTGTACTGGTGCACCGCATCCTGCTCGTCTTTGAGATTAATCTCCATCTGCTCCTGCACCTTCCTGCCAAGTTGAGGCTTCAACCCGACATCGACAGTGGGGATGCTGTCCAGGAAGATAATGCGCTCAATCAGTCCTTCCGCGTGCCGCATCTCCTCGATGGCCCGCACCTTGGTGCGCTCGCCAAGCCCCTTGTACCCCCAGTTCTGGCACATCTCCGACTGCGTCATGTACTGCACAATCGCCGTCAATTCTGCGCTTAGAGCCGCGTTCAACTGCGCAATGACCTTCTCGTCGCCGTGCATAGTTTGGCCTCCGTCGTTCGCCATTTTGCGCTCTGGAAAACAGGCAAGCTGTGACCCAGCGCACAAGGACGTGGTAGGCAGGGCTCTGCGCCGCCGAGGATAAAGCGCTAACATCAATTCGAGCTCGGAAATCCGGGCTCAAGAAATCTACGCTCGGAGATCGCGATGGAACCGTTCCGCTTTCATCTCTTCGTCTGCACGCAGCAAAAGCCAGAAGGCATCCCCTCTTGCCCGGCCAACGGGTCGTTCGCAGTGCTCGATGCGCTCGATCGCGAGATACAGGCGCGCGGCCTCAACCACGATGTGCAACTCACTACCTGCGGTTGCATGGGACTGTGCGATGAAGGTCCAGTGATGGTCGTCTATCCGGCAGGGGTGTGGTACCGGCGCGTGCAACCGTCGGATGTATCCGAAATCGTCGGGACGCATCTCGGCGACGGCAAGCCCGCCGATCGTCTCCTATGGAACGATGCCCCTGCGATGAAAGCCATGGCGCTCGAGCATGGGGACAAGTACCGCGCCGCGATGGCTGCCCGCGACAAAGCAGGGACGCTACCCGATCGCCTCGATCAGATGATCCGCGGCTTCATGCCGAGCCGTTGCATTCTTACGGCGCTTGAACTCGACATCTTTACCGCCATCGGGGACGGAGCCAATGCTGAACAGATCGGGACGAGGATCAACGCGAATGCCCGCGCCGCAGGCATGCTGCTCAACGCGCTCGTCGCCCTCGGACTGCTCTCGAAGAGCGGCGGCGATTACAAGAACACGCGCGAGTCAGCACGCTTCTTTGTTCAGGACTCCAAAGACAACCACCGCAATGGTCTGTTGCACACCGCCAATATCTGGCATCGCTGGAGCACACTGACCGACGCCGTGCGCAGCGGTACGCGCATCCCGATCAGTCGCGACCACACCCCCGAATGGACGCGCAGCTTCATTGCCGGCATGCAACGCAACGCCAAAGATCGCGCCCCGCTAGTCGTGAAGGCCCTGGGCATAGCCGGCGTTCGCCGCATCCTCGATCTCGGTGGCGGCTCCGGCGCATACTCCATCGCGTTCGCCAAAGCGAGTCCCGATGTGCAGTGCCAGATCCTTGACATCCCAGAGGTCGTACCGCTCACCTCCGGATATGTCAGCCAGGCCGGCGTCTCAGCGCAAGTCAGCCTCCGCACTGGAGACATGCTCCAAGACGACTTTGGCTCCGGCTACGACATCATCATGCTGAACGCGATCTGCCACATGTTTTCCGAGGAGCAGAACCGGGACATCTTCCGCCGCGCACACCAGGCGCTCGCGCCGAACGGCCGCCTGGTCGTGCAGGACTTCATCCTTAATCCCGACAAAACCGGGCCGCAACACGCGGCTCTGTTCTCACTGAACATGCTCGTCTCCACCGACGCCGGCGCCAGTTACAGCGAGTTCGATTACACTCACTGGATGAAGGCGGCGGGTTTCGCCGAAGTATGCCGGATCAACCTACCCGGGCCTAGCGGCCTTATTGTGGGACTGGTGAAATAGGGCGTCCATTCGCCAGGGCCAGTGGCGTGAGCGGAATTCAGCGACGGAACGCACAGTGACAGCAGACCGATCCCGCCCGTCAATATAGAATGATGTGCGTATCACGCTTGCGGGAGCCTATCCTCATGAAACACGCCGTCGAACGGCTGCGGTCGTCGATTTTGTTCTTCCCTCTGACGGCTGTGCTCTTCCTATCCGGCTGCGGAAACAAAGCACAAGATCAGATGCCAGGCGGTTCCGGCGGGCGTCCACCTGCACCGGTGGTCGTGGCCAGTGTCGAGCAGCGGGACATTCCGGTTCAGATCCAGGCCATCGGCAACGTTGAGGCGTACCAAACGGTGCAGATCAGGTCCCAAGTCAACGGTCAAATCCAGAAAATCTTCTTCAAGGAAGGAGAGGATGTACGCGAAGGCCAACCGCTGTTTCAGTTGGACAAACGGCCTTTCCAGGCGGACCTGGCAAAAGCCATTGGCCAGATGAAGCACGATCAAGCGCAGGCGGAGAATTCGCGGATCCAGGCAGACCGCTATTCCGGCCTGGAAAAACAAGGGATTGTCTCCCATGAACAGGCCGAATTGCTGCGCGCCCAAGCCAAGGCCGATGCGTCCGCAGTGGAGGCAGACAAGGCTGCTGTCGAGGCCGCCCGCGTGCAACTCCAGTACACAGACATCGTTGCTCCCATCAACGCACGCACCGGAGTATTGATGATCAATCTGGGTAATCTGGTGAAGGCGAACGATACGCCCTATCTGCTGCAGTTGAACCAGGTCACTCCGATCTACGTCACCTTTTCCGTGCCGGAAGCAAACCTGGATCGGGTGCGACCGCACTTCTCCTCTGGACAGCTCAAAGTTCTCGCCTTTCCCAAGGGACAATCGGACAGTCCGGCAGAGGGCCGGTTGACGTTCATTGACAACGGAGTCGACACAACGACCGGCATGTTCAAGCTGAAAGGCACGTTTCAGAACAAGGACCGGCGTCTGTGGCCGGGAGAGTTTGTCGATGTTGCGTTGGTGCTCTCGACCCAGAAGAATGCCGTCGTCGTCCCAACCAAGGCAATTCAGACCGGTCAGCAGGGCGAATACGTATATGTCGTCAGAACGGACAGCACGGCTGAATCGCGTCCCGTGAAGACGGCGGGGGCATATCAGAATCTGACACTGATTTCGGACGGATTGAAGACAGGCGAGCAGGTGATCGTGAACGGCCAGCTGCGCGTGGCCCCGAACGCAAAAGTGATTGTGCAAGGCACCCTGCCCGGAACTAAGACGGATACGGCTGCTGCCAGCGGTCCTGCCGGAGGCGGACTGTGAGTCTCTCCGAGCTCTTTATCCATCGGCCCATTATGACCACGTTGGTCATGGCCGCTATTCTTGTCTTTGGTATTTTCGCGTATCAACTGCTGCCCGTCAGTGACCTGCCGAATGTGGACTTTCCCACGATTTTGGTGAGCGCTTCTCTTCCGGGCGCGAGTCCGGACACGATGGCTTCTTCCGTTGCTACCCCGCTGGAAAAGCAATTCTCGACCATCGCCGGCATTGACTCGATGACGTCCACGAATTCCCTTGGGCAAACCGGCATCACCATTCAGTTCAACCTCAGCCGGAGCCTCGATGGCGCTGCCTTGGACGTCCAGGCAGCCATGACAGCGGCTGGGGGCCAATTGCCTCCGGAGATGCCGACGCCGCCGACTTTCCAGAAAGTGAATCCCGCCGATTCACCCATCCTTTATCTGGCACTGAGTTCGCCGACGATGAAGCTGTCCGACGTCGACGAGGCAGCGGAGACCACCATTGCCCAGAACGTCTCCATGGTGGCCGGCGTGGCGCAGGTGGTAGTTTATGGAGCGCAGAAATACGCCATGCGGGCGCAGCTCGATCCGAGTGCTCTGGCTTCACGTCAGATCGGGATCGACGAAGTCACGGGCGCGCTGCAATCGGGAAATACCAACCTCCCCACGGGCACGCTTTATGGACAGAACCATACGTTTACGATTCTATCCAACGGGCAGCGGATGAATGCTCAGCAGTTCGGGCCAATGGTGGTGGCCTATCGGAATGGTTCCCCGGTTCGCCTGAACGAACTCGGCCGCGTGACTGACAGCGTTTTGAACGACAAGACCGCGAGTTGGTTCAACGGAGTTCGGGCCATCGTGCTGGCGATTCAAAAGCAGCCGGGGACCAACACCGTTGCCGTCGTGGACAACATCAAGAAGCTGCTGCCCAGGCTGGAAGAGCATATTCCTGCCGCGGTCCGAGTCGATATCCTTTATGACCGCTCCGTCTCGATTCGTGCGTCGGTCAACGACGTGAAGTTCACCTTGTTGCTGACCATTGCGCTGGTCGTCATGGTGATCTTCGTCTTCCTGCGAAACGTTTCCGCCACCGTCATCCCGTCTCTCGCTTTGCCCATGTCCATCATCGGGACCTTTTCCGTGATGTACCTGCTGAACTATAGTCTCGACAATCTTTCCTTGATGGCACTGACGTTGTCCGTCGGATTCGTTGTGGACGACGCCATCGTCATGTTGGAGAACATCGTCCGCCACATGGAGATGGGTAAAGAACCGCTGCAAGCCGCCAGGGATGGCGCCAGCCAGATTGGCTTCACCATTCTCTCGATGACGCTGTCGCTGGCCGCCGTCTTTATTCCCCTGTTGTTCATGGGTGGAATCATCGGACGTTTGCTGCACGAATTCGCGGTCACGATCGGCGCCGCGATCCTGGTTTCGGGATTTGTATCCCTGACCCTGACTCCGATGCTCTGCAGCCGCTTTCTCCGTCGCCAGGAACGGTCGGGCCACGGACCGCTCTTCAATTTCAGCGAGCGCGCCTTCGATGCCTGGTTGCGTGGCTACGACCGCAGCCTGAAGGCAGTCCTGCGGCATAAGTTCGCAACCCTGATGGTGTCTTTCGTTGTGATCGGGCTGACATTTTATCTGTACACGATTTCGAAGACCGGATTCATTCCCGACGAAGATCAAGGTCTGGTCTTTGCGTTCACCGAAGCACAACAGGGAATTGCATTTCAGGACATGATGCAGTTGCAGCAAAAGGTGGCCGATGTGGTGCGCTTCGATCCCAGTGTCGTGAACACTATGTCTGCGATCGGCAGTCCCATCAATCAAGGCCGCATCTTTTTTCGCTTGAAGGACAAGAAAGATCGCGTCAATCACATGAGCGCGATGGAGGTGATTCAGGAACTTCGTCCGAAGGTATCGCAGATTCCCGGCCTGAATGTGTTCATGCAAATTCCGCCAACCATCCGCATCGGCGGATCTCTGACCAAGTCGCAATATCAGTACACGCTGCAATCGCCCGACACGACCCAGCTTTACGAGGATGCACCTAAGCTGGAAAATGCTCTCCGCGCACTTCCGCAATTGCAGGATGTTACCAGCGACTTGCAGGTAAAGAACCCACAGCTCACCGTGGAAGTCGACCACGACAAAGCTTACGCACTGGGATTGACGCCGGCTCAGGTTTCCGACGCTCTCTATTCCGCGTACGGCACCCGCCAGATCAGCACCATATACTCGCCCAACAATGAGTACTACGTCATCGTAGAATTGTTGCCGGAATTCCAGAACAATCCTGACAAGCTTTCCCTTCTGTACGTCCGCTCCAGCGCAGGGAAAATGATTCCGCTCGACACCGTCGCGAAGCTGGTGCCTTCCGTTGGTCCCCTGATGGTGAATCACCTGGGCCAGTTGCCGGCTGCCACCATCAGCTTCAACCTCAAGCCCGGAACCGCGCTGGGCGACGCCACAAAACTGGTTGAACGCGAGGCGCTTCGAGTGCTCCCCGGAGACATCCAAGGCACGTTCCAGGGCACTGCTCAAGCTTTCCAAAACTCATTCACCGGCATGGGCCTGTTGCTCCTGGCGGCGATTCTGGTGATCTACATCATTCTTGGAATTCTGTATGAGAGCTTTATTCATCCCCTGACCATCCTCTCCGGTTTACCTTCCGCCGGCGTCGGCGCGCTCCTGACTCTCACCCTCTTCCACCAGGAGCTGAATCTCTACTCGTTCGTGGGGATCATCATGCTGATCGGCATCGTCAAAAAAAATGCCATCATGATGATTGACTTCGCCCTAGAAACAGAACGGACCGAAGGAAAGACCCCGGAAGAATCCATCTATCAGGGCGCGCTCGTCCGCTTCCGTCCCATCATGATGACCACCATGGCGGCCCTGATGGGAACGCTGCCCATCGCGATTGGTTTTGGCGCGGGCGCGGACTCGCGGCGAGGTTTGGGCTTGGCGGTAGTGGGCGGTCTCCTCTTTTCGCAGGTCATAACCCTCTACATCACGCCGGTTTACTACGTGTACCTCGACAAGCTGCAGGCAAAGTTTCGGAAGCGGTCTGGTGGACGCAAAGCGGAAGCCCGTCCGGAGGACAGGCTCAACGAGGATGCTTTGGTGGGTCAGAACCAGTGAGGGTTGGCGCTTATCTTCAACATGCCCCTGGCCGACGCGCGGAATCGACCTGTAGCTCTTCCAGTCGCTCCTGATGCCGGAAGCGAGCTCCCTACAAGCGGCCCGTCCTCACGTTGGTTCCGGGAACACCGGCAAACTTAGCGCACTTCGCCTTAACTGGGAGATTTGGGTTCATCGTGCAGCGCTCGAACTCTCTTGCCGGATCAGCAAGGCAAGCCGCGGAAACAGGAAGTGCCCGCCGGCGTCATCGATGACATTTACCTGGCAGGTATAAAAACCCGGTTTGAGCGATGTGAGCGGCACGTCTAACTGGAAGACGGCAGCCTTCCGCTCTCGCGCATTCAATTCCGTCAACTCCACCAGCGAGCTTTCGTAGGCTTTGGCCTTGCCCTGGAAGAAGGCGACGTTGGACAACAGTCGGATGCCAGGCTTGGTGTCTTGACCCCTTGCGGAATCGGCGAGAGCGGGCCGCGCCGGATCGTACACCTCATAATAAAGAAGCAAATGCTGGGTGGCCGAGAAAACATGCGTGATGTTTGGGATAATCTCGGAACCGTCGTGAACCAGCGGGTTCAGGTTCGCAGTCTTCTTTACCGTTTCAACCTGGTTGGCGAGCACCACGGAACTCATCTTCAGCGGCAGCGTCTTCAACTCCGGCACCTCGATGTCGGTTTCGAACGATCCCATGCGGCCGGTCTGATTTTCGCGCACGACAAATTTCAGGTGATACTTGCCGCTCAGCAGGCTCATCCCAGTGTCATACTGCACATTCTTCTTTTGCACCTCGGCCGATGTGCTCACCGCGAGTTTCACGGTATCGCGAATTCTGTTCAAGGGGTGGCGTTCGCTATCGAGGACCATGCCAATCACATCGAGCGTTGCCTTGTCGCGGTCGCTGCTGCGGACGAATGGAATCTGCGAGCCTGGCACCGCCAGCGAGATGGGAACGAAAAACTTGTTGCCCTCCAGCCGGAAGTAGGCGACGCCCAGATACAGCGGGAAATCCGTGGCCGGCAGATCGGAAGCAAGTTCCTCCTCAAGCTGCCGCTCCTTGTCTTCCTTCGTGGAATGTTGATAATCGGCGGGCGCGTAGTAACCGCGGCGGTAGTCGATCTTCACTCCGGGAACATTGCTCTTCACGACGATGCGCCGGTAACGCCCGTCGCGTGCGGTATTCGTGCTGTGATACCCGAGCAGGTAGTAAGTCGACGTGTCCTGCTGCACTCCCTTGAAAATCTTGCCGAAGTCGTTGGAGTCGAGAAAAGCGCGCCCGCCGGTATCGCTGGCGAGCGTCACCAGCGTTTCCTGGGTGGTGAAATTGGAATTCAACGCATTGAGTGTCGACTGTCCCGAATACGCCGAAACGCCGCGCAGGCTGGCGTTCTGTGCCTCTCCACCTGCCACCAGAGCCTGCAAGCCGCGCATGTCCATGGTGTAAATCGCCAGGTTGGAACGCACCGCCGCGTTCACCGCCGCACGCAGTTCCGATTGATTCTCGATGCCGGTGCGGTTCATCCCGCTGGAAAAATAAATCAGCGATTTCTTCTGCTGAACGTGCGCCAGCTTTTCCGCCACCGACCGCAATGCCTCCAGCCGCCGGTCGGTATTGAAGATGTTGTATTCCGTATCGTCGGCGGTAAAGGGCTGACCGGTATCGGGCGTTCCTTCGGTTGTGCCTGTGGTGCCTTCTTCGAAACCTTGTCCGCTGCCCGAACTGAATGCGTCCAACTGTTTTTTCAGCAGCGCGCGATCCTCGGTAAAGTCCTGATTCACCAGCAGCGAACTTCCCAGCGAAACAATCGACACCAGGTCCGCGGGCGGCATCTGTGTGTCCACATAGTGTTCGGCGGACGTAACCGCGCGGTCGATTTCATCCGGTTCCATGGCAGAGAGATCGAAGAACAAAACAATCAGCCGCCGGTCTTTGAACTGGGACGCCGTATCTGCCGCGGAAGCCGCCGGACTCGTCTGCCCAGATGCCGGCAGCGGCTTCGCCTGCGCCAACTCCAACCCTGGCACGGCATCGACGTTCTCCACATCAAAGGAAGCAATCTTCTGCGGTTTGTTGTCCTCGAAAACCGTGAAATCTTCCGGTTTCATTCCCTGCACAAGCTTTCCGCTCTTGTCCCTCACCGTCACATTCACCAGCACGAGATCCGATTCCGCGTGAAACACATATCCCGTTTGCTGCGAAAGCAAAGCGGCACACAAGAGCACCACCGCCAGCAGAACTCCTATGCCGGCTGCGGAAAAACTCCGATCCACGCGGGTTCCCGGCAAGGGCACGACTTTAGTCGTGCCGTAAGTCGTGAAAATCGTATCGCGCTTTAGCGCGTGCCTAAGAACCCGTTCTCGGGCAATGCGGCCGAACAAAATGTTCAAAAATCCAGCCCCGGAGGGGCGGCCCACCTTAGCCCAGCGCTTCAGCGCTGGGAAAAGTGCAAGAAATGATTCAAGTCCCGGAGGGACGACCGAATTCTCACGCACGCTCTTTAGCGCCCGACGTAAGCCTCTCGCGCACGTGCTGAGTTTTCCCTCAGCCGCTACAGCTCTATCGGCGAATCCGTTTGGAGTGAAAGTCATAACAATCTTCTTCGAGATCGTCTCCCGCAGCAGCATCCTCCTCAGAAACGAAAGCGCGACGTAATTGTGAACTGTCGCATCGCCCCAGCCGCCGTAATCCGGCCAAAGGAGGGCGAGTAATAGTTCGTATCAACCGAGGAGTAGTTCGGCTTGTTGAAAATGTTAGTGGCCTGAGCCCGGAACTCCAGCACGCGCGCTTCCTTCATGGGAAAGATCTTTGTGAACGCCATGTCAAATACTTTGCTGCCCGGGCCGATGATGCTGTTGCGGCGCGCATCGCCGTAGCTACCCGTGGACGGCGCAATGAATGCAGCCTTATTGAACCACTCCGCAATCGAGGGATGCGCCAGGCTCACCGATTGCCCGGAAACCAAGTTCGGCCGCAGCGTACCGTTCGTTCCCCCGTTCACGTCATTGATGTTGCCCAGCAGTCGCGGCGTAAACGGCAGCCCGGATGCAATCGTCCAGTCGCCGCTCCATTGCCAGTCGCCAACAACGGCGCGCAGCGGGGCATTTCCCGTGAGCCAACGCTTGTCGCGACCAAAGGGTAGCTCCCACAAATAATCCGCGGTGAACTTATGGGTCTGGTTGAAGCTGGAAAGTCCACGCTCCGCAGACAGATTGAAAGGATTCTGCGCAACGTTGGTCGCACCCCCGCCCGACGAACCGCCGCCTCCGCCACCGCCGGTGCCGCCCGCACCCAGTCCAGGAGTATTGGCCCCAGAAGTTGCTCCCGCTCCGATGGAAGATGCATCGTCCAGCGACTTGGAGAACGTGTAGATGCCGCCGATCGCGACTCCTCCCGACAACCGCTTGCGCAGCCGCACCGATGCCGCGTTGGCCTCCGAATCCGCCACCGAACTTTCGTAATTAAACGATTCGACTCCCGTAATCCGAATCCCGGTCGCGGTCCGGTTCGGCGCTTCCAGAATGTCGAGATCCGTTCCCTTGGTTCCGGTGTAGTCAATATTCAACAGCAGGGTGGGGCGAATCTGCTGTTGAATGTCCAGATTGCGAATCTGCACGTAGCCCAGCCGGTAATTCGGATTCACTGCATAATTATTAGTGATGCCGGTGGCTGCCGGGAATCCGTTTTGCAGCGTCAGGTTGCGGGGAGACGGAAAAGGAGCCTGAACGTTGGTCGCCGTGGTGGCGAACGGCGGCTGCAAGGCAAGTTGCTGCGCGATGCTCTGATACGCGCCTGTGTTGTAGTTGATGCCATATCCGCCGCGCACCACCGTTTTGGAATACGGCTTCCACGCAAAGCCGATCCGCGGCGCGAAGTTGTTGCGATCCGGCCGCACCAGGCTGGCCGGCAGGACGCCGCTGTATGGCCCCACTTGCCCCGGCTGAATCGGCGTCACCGCCGGCGTGAGCGCCGGATTCTGCACCAGCACCCCGGGAGAGAGGTCGAGGTTCGCAATGTGATTGTTCACTTCCGTGAGCGGCGAAACGTACTCGTAGCGCACCCCGAGATTGAGCGTCAGATTCGCGCGCATCTTCCACTCATCTTGCGCATACAGATCCCAGAAGTTGCCGCGGAAGTGATTGTTCTGCCCGAACTGCTCGGAAGTCTGCTGCGGTAACCCGAGCAGAAAGTCGGCAAAGTCATATCCGGTCCCGGCCACGGGGTTTCCGCTGCTATCGAGCTGCGAGGTATTGACGCCGGTGAAGACAAACGAGCCGCGCGGGTTGCTGTCAGTTTCCGCATTCACCTGCACGCGCCGGAAATCGCCGCCCCAGCGCCACGTGTGCTTGCCGTGATTCCACACCACATTGTCGGAGAAAGTGAAGGTCTGGTTTCGCGTGAGGTGCGGAGTCGTGTCCTGAAGACTGGCGAAGTTTGTAAAGGACAGATTCGGCAAGCCCCAGTCGAACGGACTCTCGGAAACTCCCGTGATTCCCAGCGTGCCGGTAATGTCGTTGCTGAATGCGTACAGATTCTCGGTGCGCGTCCGGCTGCGGTTAAAGTCGGCGCGAACAATGTTGGTCAGCTTTCCGATGCTGCGCGTGTAAGACACGGGAACGTCAAAGCTGCGGACCGTTGTGTTGCCGCCTACGCTGGGGAACGGATTGGTCAGCGCGGCGCTCGATTGGTGGAAGTGGAAGCCAAACGTCAGGTTGTTGCGCGGCGCGTTGCGGCCTCCGCCCCTGCGTCCTCCGGCGGGCGCTGCGCCAAAGGAGTGGTTCAAGCGGATGTTCAGATCGTCGCTGTCGCTCGTGGCGGATGTCACGTAGTGGAAGTTTTGATAATTGCCCGGCAACTTCGGCAGCGGAATATAGTTTAACAATCCTTCCGCCGCCGGGTTCACCGGAATCGGGTTGGCGTAAGGGGTGTTGTTCGTGGGATTGAAAAGTTCTACCGGTTTTCCTTTTTCGGGTCCCGAAGTGTATGTGATCCCGGAAAAGTTTCCCTGCCGCTCCTGCACCGTCGGCACCGTCGAAAACTGATCAAAAGGATTTTCCGCGCGCCTGCCGTTGTAGTTGATGAAATAAAAAGTCTTGCTCCCGCCGTGGTAGATATGAGGAATGTTCAGCGGTCCGCCCACGGAGCCGCCGAAACTATTTTGCAAATACGCCTGTTTTTCCGTCGCCTGGCCGGTGAGCGCAAACGGCGATGCATTCAGCGCCGAATCCCCCACGCCGTAATATAACGATCCATGCGGGCGATTGATGTCAAAACCACGCCGGCCAAAACCTCCTCCGCCACCGAACCCTCCGCCTCCGCGACCGCCTCCGGGACCACCGAATCCGCCTCCGCCTCCGAATCCTCCTCCCTGTTGGCGGGCATCGTTGAAGCGCTGCTGCAGTTCGTCAGCGCTCATCGCATTAAACAAATTGGAGGTGTTGCCCGAAACCGCCACGGATTCCGTCGCGCTGCTCGTTGCCATGCCCGGCGCAATCCCCGGAACCGGCATACCGGAAGGCGCTACGTCGCTCATGGAACCACTGGCCGAATCCTGCCCCGCTTCACTCTGAAACACGGAAAGACTCTGAAAACCGCGCCCGCCGGCATTCGCCCGCTGCTGCTGATCGTTGCGGGCCTCGCGTGCCCGCGACAGCAGCACCAGTTCAAAATTCGCCTGCACGTCCTGATGGGTTGCATCCAGCACCACTTCCTGCGCGCTGCCGGCAAACGCCGCCATCTGCACCCGCACGGTATAGCGCCCATCGCCGGGAACTCGCAACCAATAACTGCCGTCCACGTCCGTCGAGGTATTGAGTTGTTCCTTCGTGGATGTGTTTGCCGCGGAAACTCCAGCGCCTGGAATCGGCATATTCCCCGATTTCACTATGCCGTGAATGGTTCGCCCTCCCGTCAACGGCGCAGCGACTTGCCCCCACAATAGATGCGGGTAAAACACGACAACATGAAACAAGAAGAGGCACTGAAAGACGAACTCAGGGCGCAGCCTGCCCTTAATCACCAGAAAGCGAAGACCGGAACTCCTCATAGCGTCGCGCAGATGGTTGGTGCTGCCTGACTCGGATCATACCGCTCTCCCCCGCCCTGAACTGTAGAGTTTTGTGACGTTTTCTCTAAGGTTTGTCACCCACCAGCGCCAGTCCGAAGGGGCGCCGCCTTTGGTCTCCAGGAGCGCCTCACACTCACTGGTACCGCAGATACCCGATCCCCACCCGCATATGGTGCAGCAGGCTGTCGGGCATGGTGAGGGCAATGGTCAGTCCCAGCACCGCGTGGACGATCGCGAGGGGATAGATGCTGCGGTAGCGGCGAAACATTTCGCAGAAGAAAAGGGCGCCGATGAGGGTAGCGGTAGTGAGGACGGGACTGGGCAGGTGGACGGCAGCAAAGAGTGTGGACGCCATCCAAACCGCAGCCGAGCTTCCATACAGCTCATCGCAGCGGTTAAAGAAGAACGATTGCAGCATGAATTGCTGAAGCAGGGCCCAGATCACGTACTCCCATGCCCACTGCAATTTCGGCCAGGTCGAGTTGGCGGGAATTTGGCCGCCCGCCCAGCTCACCAGAATCACCATGAAAACAACCGTTGCAAAACCGATCCCCAGCACTACGCTGGCGCCGAACGTTTTTGGCAATCGGAGGCCGAGGCGCTCCAGCGACGGCCGGTCGATCAGCACGAGGGCAAGAATCGTGAACATCACGATGACGGCCCACCGGTTCCGGATGTGCGTCGTGGGCGCCCAAAGAGCCAACTCCAGAAACAGAAACGTGATGGTGATCTGGGCCCAAACGAAGTACCGGCGGTAGGCGGTCGTTTCCGCGGGAAAAGCTTTCGACTCAACCCCCATTTTGCCCATTGCTGTAGATCCTCCGCTCCCTCCCTACAACCAGAACGACCAGATGGCGTCCACACTGGCGTGAGTGATTGCCGAGGCCGGCACTCGCCGTTGCTCGCGCCATGCCCGGCCGTAGAAAATCCCGGCGACGCTTGCCAGCAAGACGTAGCGCCAGTTGAAGTGCACCGATCGTTTGTTGAAATGTGAAAGCCCAAACAACACCGCCGTAATCGCCAGTGCCGCTCGCCGTCCCACCCGCCGTTCCAGCAGGTTCTGCACCCACGCGCGAAAGTAAAGTTCCTCCGGAACAGCAACGAAAATGAAGATATAGATCCACGTTGGAACCATCGAGAACCGCAACGCGTTGCCATGCGGATGGAGAAAGCCCAGCGCCAGTCCCAGCCCCAGAACTAACGGCGCAAAGAAAGCCAGTTCCCGCAGCCCGGTTTTCCAGTCGCTCCAGCGGAAATGAAAGTCAAAGCCGGTTCTGCGGAGCCGCCGGATCGCGACGAATCCATACAGCGCTGCATCGACGAGGAGCAGTTTCCCCAAGCCCGTAAGCCCGCTCGGCCACGCCCGCTCGAACCAGCGCAAATCAATCGCCAGCCCCAGTGTTAGCAGAATGATCGCATCTCGCCAGTTGCCCCGTTGTTCGGGATCGGCGATTGCTGCCTGCCCTAGCAGCCACGCGATCGCCACGGGCAGCACCGCGTAGAGCGCGCACCATTTCCATGAAAACATGTGTTGCGAACAGGAAAGCAAAACATAGGGCATCGCGCAGAGTACCGGTAAGGCGGTTCGTACCGTTGACGGCCAGCGGGCCCATGCCTGCCCAATCCGCTCCCCGGCAAACCCAAATATGGCTGCCGGTGTAAGCTCCAGCACAAGCACTGCAATGGCCGCCGGCGTTGCGTTTTGCATGGGCTTATCTTAATTCGGGGGAGATTCGGGAGAAAGATCGGCATTATCCCGACGACCGCTGTAACGCAACAAATCAACAATCTGCTGCTTCATTTACATAACTTTACCATTCCATCTGGAGCGGTCGTGTCGCCCAGACTGCTTGGGGAAGGAAGAAACTATCCTGCTACCCACACACCGGCGCTGTTACACTTCAGAAACTATAACAGTGCCCGCACACCGGACTGTTGAACTGGAATACAATGTGTGCTAGAAAAATATTTGTGGGCTTCATTTCGTCCTTGACTGGGAATCTGGGGAACATTTAGGCAACTGGGTCGCGCGCTGTCCGCATCTCAGGAACAAATGTGCAAAGGGCGCCTACGGAACTCTCTCGCTGCGGTTCCGCCGGTGTAAGACTTCAAATCTCCTCGCCAACCTTTTTGGAGTTCGCATGCCGTTCGGTAGCAGGTCGGAAGTGATCGGGAGGACGACTCGTCCCAGCTTTCCTTGTGCCCTGCCTGCTGTGAGCCGCGCTCAGTTACTCGCAGACCGGCGATCCGCCCACCAGTCCACAATTACCTTTAAAACCACCGCCACAATTCAGCGCACCGCCGGAGGAACTTATGGCGACGAATCTCGTCCAGATTGAGAATGACTCGGAAATCAAGAAGCGCTTGGAAGCAGAACGCGCGCGCCTGCGGCAGATTGCCGGACTTGACCAGCCCGCTCATTTCCATCGTCCGATGGAGCGAGCCTTTACGGCCGAAGAGCGCAGCCGCGTGACGATTCTGTTCGGTGGCTTTACATGGAAGCACGAGGACCTGATCCGCGCCGTCTTCCAGGGCTGCGGTTACCGCTGCGAGAAATTGCCCGTGCCCAACGTCGCCGCCTTCCAGACCGGCAAAGAATTCGGAAATAACGGCCAGTGCAATCCCACATATTTCACGGTTGGCAATCTGGTGCAGTATCTCCAGTTTCTTGAGAAAGAGGGTCTCTCGCGCCGGCAGATTCTGGACAACTACGTTTTCTTCACCGCCGGCTCTTGCGGCCCCTGCCGGTTCGGCATGTATGAAGCCGAATATCGCTTCGCGCTCAAGAACGCGGGCTTCGACGGTTTCCGCGTCCTGTTGTTTAAAGACAGTGACGGAATTAAGGCCGCGTCCGGCGAGCCCGGCCTGAAGTTCACAATAGATTTCGGCTTCGGAATGCTGAATGCCATGCACCTGGGCGATGTCATCAACGATCTGATCTACCAAATTCGTCCCTATGAGGCGAATAAAGGTGAAACCGATCGCGTCTTTCGCGAAGCAGTCGATGGATTGTGCGAGGATCTGAAGAATCGCACGTCGTTTGAGATCGAACAAAATGCGCCGGACTGGGCGAAACCCAAGTTTAAGAGCAACAAGATTCTACGCAACACCTTCAACGTGTTTGGTAAATGGCATGAACACATGTGGGGCAAGGATTACTTGAATGCTCTGCACTCTGCCCGGGAAAAGATGAACTCCATCGAAGTGGACCGCACCCGCGTAAAGCCCCTGGTAAAAATCACCGGCGAGTTCTGGGCGCAGACCACGGAAGGCGATGGCAACTTCCACATGTTTGAATTTTTGGAGCACGAGGGCGCGCAAGTGCTGGTCGAGCCCATCGCGACCTGGGTGGCTTACCTGCTGCATCAGGCGAAGGCGCACGCCATAGCGAAATGGCCCGTGAATCGCCCGCACCGAAACCCGGAGTGGTACGCGCCCAAGAAGCAATTCGCCAACTACATTGGCCTGCACAAAAAACTGTGGGGGATCGGGGCGGGCGAGCGCATGTGGAATTTCTTCTACCACCGCACCATCAGGCAGCTAGGAGGAATCACCCACCATCTTGTGCCGCAGACCGAACTGGCGGAAATGGCACATCCCTTCTACAACCAGTTCGCGCGCGGAGGCGAAGGACATCTGGAAGTCGGCAAGAACGTTTACTACACGGTGCATAAACTCTGCCACATGGTGCTGGCGCTGAAACCGTTCGGTTGCATGCCTTCTTCGCAGTCAGACGGGGTGCAATCCGCCGTGATCAACAAGTTCAAAGACATGATCTTCCTTCCGATCGAGACTTCGGGTGAAGGGGAGGTCAATGCTCACAGCCGCGTCCAGATGGCGCTTGGGGAAGCCAAGCTGAAGGCCAAGACGGAGTTCGAGCAGTGCCTCAAGTCCACGGGCAAGAGCCTGAACGAAATCCGTGAGTACATCGAGGACCATCCCGAGCTGAAGCGGCCGTTCTATCACGTGCCGCATCGCGAGGGAGTTGCTGGAACGGCCGCGCAGTTCGTCCTGCACGTGAGCGATCGGATGGATAAGCAGAAAAGGTTCTGGAAACGGGCTCGGGTTTCCGTTGCGATGCCAGCGCCTGCGAGCGGCGACTGATTTGAGAGGGACGAAAGTCCCGCCGGCTGCGGAAGAACTGGTTTCGTATCAGGGCATCGCTTTAGCGATGCCGTATGGGTTCGAAATCAGACGCCCCTTTAGGGGACGGGCACCAATTAACCGGTAGGCGTCAATGCAAGAGAGGAAGAAAATGCACGACCACAACGCTTCGCAGCTCATTCAGATCGCTCCCCTCGATGCCCAGGTTCAGCCTATTCCACGAACCAAACTCGCGCCAAAACCACACGATCACCACGCCAAGTTTCTGCTCGGGCTCGACGTAGGCTCAACCACGGTGAAAGCTGTGGTCGTTGATGCAGCCAGCGACCAAGTGCTGTGGCAGGACTATCAGCGTCACGAAACCAAACAGCCCGAGAAGACGCTGGAGTTTCTGAAGCGGATGGAGGCCGAAGCTGGCATCAACTCCCACAATACACGTATCTTTATGACCGGCTCTGGCGGCGGTATGATCGGCGACCAGATCGGCGCAAAGTTCGTGCAAGAAGTCACAGCGGTTTCTCTGGCGGTCGAGAAGTTGCACCCTGAGGTCTATTCGGTCATCGAACTCGGCGGACAAGACGCCAAGATCATCGTATTCAAAGACGACGAAGAAACCGGGCGAAAAAAGAAGATTCCCTCGATGAACGACAAGTGTGCCGGCGGCACCGGTGCGGTCATCGACAAGATTAATGCCAAGCTGAAAATCCCCCCAGACGAACTTGCCGAACAGAAGTATCACGGCGTCAAGCTCCACAAAGTTGCGGGCAAATGCGGAGTGTTCGCGGAGACTGACATCAACGGCCTGCAAAAAGTCGGAACGCCGCCGGACGAGCTGATGGCGTCACTGTTTGAAGCCATTGTCCTGCAAAACCTGAGCGTTCTCACGCGCGGCCATACCTTGCGGCCGCATGTGTTGCTCCTCGGCGGACCGAACAGCTTCATTCGCGGCATGCGCGAAGCCTGGCAAGCAAATATTCCGCGCATGTGGCAGGAGCGGAAGGTCGCAATTCCTGAAGACGCCAAGCCCGAGGATCTGATCAAAGTTCCGCAAAACGCTCAATATTTTGCCGCCCTCGGTGCGATTGAGTTTGGGCGCACCGAGGACGACTGCGTGGGTTGCTATCGCGGTCATTCCAACTTGATGCACTACATCGAATACGGGCGGCAGGAGGAAAAAGCCAAATCTGGCGGCAAGGGGCTCATCGATAATCGCCAAGAGTTCGATCGGTTCAAGGAATCCTACCGCCCCAGGAAATTCACTCCCGCGACGTTTCGGAAAGGCAGTACCGTCGCTGGGTTCATCGGGGTTGATGGCGGTTCAACCTCGACGAAAGCCGTTCTGCTGAACGAAAACGGCGACATACTCTGCAAATCCTATCAGCTCTCGAACGGCAATCCAATTCAGGACACGATGGAGATGTTCGAGAACCTGCGCGGCCAGGTCGAGGCGCAAAACGCCAAGCTGGAGGTTCTGGGAGTCGCAACCACGGGGTATGCCAAAGACATTCTGAAGGATGTTCTCAAGGCCGACGTCGCGCTGGTCGAAACCGTCGCACACACGGAATCGGCGCTCAAGTTCTACGAAGATCCGCACGTGATCGTGGACGTAGGCGGGCAAGACATCAAGATCATCATTCTGCACAACGGCCGCGTGAAAGATTTCAAGCTTAATACCCAGTGCTCCGCGGGCAACGGGTATTTCCTGCAATCCACGGCAGAGGGCTTCGGCCTGAGTGTAAATCAATATGCGGATCTGGCTTTCTCCGCGCAAGCCATGCCGGTGTTCGGCTACGGCTGCGCGGTATTCATGCAATCCGATATTGTGAATTTTCAGCGCCAAGGCTGGCGGGCGGAGGAAATCCTTGCCGGCCTCGCTGCGGTGTTGCCGAAAAATGTCTTTCTTTACGTCGCCAGCATTCCCAATCTCGCGGCCTTGGGCTCGCGCTTTATCTTGCAAGGAGGAACGCAAAATAACCTGGCCGTGGTGAAAGCCGAAGTGGACTTCATCCGCAACAGCTTCCGTGCCGCCGGCAGGCAACCAGAGATTATCGTTCACGAACATTGCGGAGAATCGGGCGCGATCGGCGCCGCTCAAGAATCATTGCGCTTGTGGCGAAATGGCCAGCGCACAACGTTCGTCGGCTTGGACGCCGTGCGAAGAGTCCAGTACCGCACCACCCGCAACGAAGCCACGCGCTGCTATTTCTGCAAGAACAACTGCCTGCGCACCTTCATCGACATCCGGACCCAACCTGTAAAGAGCCTTGTTCCCGTGCAGCGGGTCACCAAGGTTCCGCTCATGCAAGGCGAGCAGCGGCTGATTATTGCTACCTGCGAAAAAGGCGCCGTGGAAGACCTTAACGATATGAAGGATATCAAGGCCGGACTGGACCATATTCGGGATCGGCATCCGAACTTTGTCGATATCGCTTCGAAAGAAGTGTTCCGTCCCACCAACGCCAGGAGCGTTGCCGACCCGATCCCCGCGCGCGCCTGGACCAAAGCGGCCAAAGAGCGGGTCGCACTGATGCGGAGCCGAAGCCAGTTGCGCATCGGGATTCCGCGCGTTCTAAACATTTACGCGTACGCGCCTCTGTTCAATGCATATTTCGAAAGTCTCGGAGTGCAGCCCGAAAACATCGTTTACTCCGATTACACCAGTTCGGAACTGTACCGTGCCGGCGCCAGCCGTGGTGCGATTGATCCATGCTTCCCGGCGAAGGTCGGAATCTCCCATGTCTACAATCTCGTGCAGGAGAAGCACCGCAAGAAACCGCTGAACGTCATATTCTTCCCGATGTATGACGTCCTGCTTAGTCCGTTGGTGAAGCTGACGGGCTCGAATGCCTGCCCCACCGTCACCGCAACGCCGGAAACCGTGAAGGCGGCGTTTACCAAGGAGAACGACGTTTTCGCCGAGCACAACGTGAAATATATCGATCCGATGCTCAACTTCGCCGACCGCAAACTTTTCGCTTACCAGATGCTGCAGGCGTGGCAGCCTGTCCTCGGCCTCTCGGAAGAAGAAAACGATCGCGCCGTCGAATCCGGATTGGCTGCGCTGAAAGAATACGAAACCAGCATTCGCAGGCGCGCGCGGCACGTGCTCGATCAGCTTGAGCGCGAAGACCGCATTGGTATCGTCATGCTGGGCCGGCCTTATCATCACGATCCAGGGTTGAACCACGAGATCCTGGACGAATTCCAGAAGCTCGGCTATCCCATCTTCTCGCAGAACACCCTCCCGCTCGATGAAGACCTGCTGGAAAGGTTCTTTGGCGAGGAAGTGCGGGCGGGTGCGATCAGCAGCCCACTCGACATCAGCGACGCCTGGAAGAATTCCTATTCCTGCAGCACCAACCACAAGGTCTGGGCCGCGAAGTTCACGGCGCGGCATCCCAATCTGGTGGCGCTCGAAATGTCCAGCTTCAAGTGTGGCCACGACGCGCCCATTTACGGCGTTATTGAAGGCATCATCGAGCAGTCGGGTACGCCCTATTTCTGCTTCAAAGATCTCGACGAGAATAAGCCTTCCGGCTCAATCAAGATCAGAATCGAAACGATAGATTATTTCCTCCGCCGCTATCGCGAGCAGGTCATTCGCAAACGCAAAGCCGCGCAGGAGATTGAAGCCCAACTGGCAGCGCTCGAAGCCCAGCTCCGGCGTGAAGCCAGCGACCCTGGATCGTCGCGAGTCGATCGGGCAAGCTGGGAGCGGGAAGCGCAAGGGATGACGGCGGACTAGACGCGCCGGATGCCGTAAGAAACAACGGCAAGTCTTTGAAAAGTTGGAGCCGACGATCAGACTTGAACTGATGACCTGCCGATTACGAATCGGCTGCTCTACCAACTGAGCTACGTCGGCCTTTTCAATAAGTTGCAAACAAAACAGAGCAAGATTTACACGAAGTGTATCCCATAAAATATCCCATTTGCCTAGCAAACCATCGGCACGTCAACGGGACATGGGCGGTGTGGCCTGTACCAATACGGCTGTTTCCGCCAATCGCTGTTGTATCCATATCTCAACCAAAGAGCGACCGCACGAAGCAGCTTGCCATGCGGCTCGAACCACTCTCCGTGCAGTCGGTACTTCTCAAACCGTCTGTGTATTTCCTGCTCTCGCTCGGAGTCGCCGTCCATGACCCCCAGCACCGACAGTTTATCAGGATTGCCTACCTGAAGGTCACGGAGTCTTTTGGTCGGGTCATTTTTCGTGACGCCGATCTTGATGCGTCGGGTCCGTTCACCTTGGATGAAATATATCATTCCTCACCTACTTTCTGCCGACGTGTCGGCGTCGTTCACTACTGCACAGCCGGGGTGCTCTGATGCGATCCCCCGGTGAGTTCCCTGACGCTGAACAGCACGCACAAGCCATCCTTGAATCCGTCAAAGGCGATTACAAGCAGGCCCTAGAACACGTGAACGTGCTGCGAGCGTTCGGCTTTTCTGAAGAGTATTGCCGACGAATCGAAGCACTGCTGACGCCACAGGGGGAAAGCTGAAGGCAAACCATGACCAGCGTGTCCGAACAAAACCGACGTAACCCCCCGCCTCGGTTTCGACGAAAGGAAGTCAGAGACTGTCGGCTAGGATTGATGCGTGTCGTTCTTAAAACGTATCGCTGGGTTTTGGCCATACGTCCTGATTGCCATCGCGCTGATAGGCTTGGCGTATATGCTTTGGACTGACCGCTTCCTGCCATAACAGCCTGTGGTGTAAGTCTGGATTCGACGCAGAGGGGTGTACGCAGCGTCGAATGACGGGCGTGACTATTTCCGCCCGTCGCATCCATGATGGAGATTGAAAAACTTCTTCGTCTGCTGGCTGACCGTGTACACAGCACGCTTGAAAAACGGTGCTCGTCTGCTACGGATCAGACTTCCGGGCGTGGCTGGTGGAACTTGCTGAACTGTGCGAACGGAAACGCCTGAAGAGTTCTTAAAGCGATTGTAGGACGACTCCACGCTTATTCGGCCCGTGCCCTTAGAGCCTCTTCCAAGCGAAGGCTCGGCCCGCATCAATGTGTGCGGGTGGATTAAACGAGGCACCGCAGCGGGCGGGCTGGTCTGCGGTGCCTGGTCCGTGCTCGCAAGACGAGTCTACTTCTTTGTCGCTCGCTGGTGCAACGCTTCTTCCAAGCAATAGTGTCTGAAAGGTACTCACTTTTCCTGCCCCGCCCGTTCTCTCGCTCGCAACGCTTCCTCAAACAGCACATGGATCATATTGACCCGTGATCGCAGTTCAAACGAGCAGGGCCGGTGTACTGATGTTTGCTAGGCAATAAGCATAACTAAAGTAATGATGGCAAGGTCTCTTGAGTGGGTCACAATAGCCTTGAAGCCACTGGCCCTCCCTCCGGTGACACACTAGGAGAATCCGTGAAACATATTCTATCGGTCATGCTCATTGTCCTTGCGCTCACGCTGTCTCTGAGCGCCCAATCTTCACAATGCCTCATCGTGCGAAGCGCTGAGGGTCACCGCTTTCGCAACGCCATGATTGCCGGGGTGCTCACCGGAGGTATCGGCCTTGCGGCGGGAGCAGCGTTTAGCGGCGCTAAATATGAGTACGCTGATAGTTATAACCTTGCCGCTACAAAGCCGAAATATAGTGGCAGCGAGCTTACGAAGTTACAGAGCGCAGGCGTGCATGTAATTGTAGTCGAGAAGAAGACTGCTAGCGCCGAAATGGACTCCGCACGCAACTCTTGTAAGTCCTCCGGTGCTCCTACTGCTCAAGCGGTTCAAGCCCCCGCTACCACTGCTGTTTCCGCTGCTCCTGCGCCTCAAGCAAGTCAGACTTCTGCTGGCACATCCGTTTCCGCCGTTCCTGCGCCTCAATCGGTTCAGGCTCCCGCTCTCACTCCCGTTTCCGCTCCGGTGAAAGCTAACGATTCGCTATGCTTAGCGTCAACGATTGACGCCAATGGCAAGGAGACCTGTACAAAATATGCACAACAATAGCCCCCTCATGTAGCTGTGCTAGGGCTGAAGGGTACTCAATTTTTACAGACCCCTGCAAGGAGACGGTCGATGTGCGTTGGTTCGTACCTGCTGGGTTTGCTCTACGGCTCTACGTCATCCTGAAAATGGTGGAGAAATTCTTTATTGCGGATTGAGCGGCATTGCTTCCTGCCTGTTGAATTTCCTCCGGCTAAGTGTCACAATACCTCGAATGAAAGGAGAACGATTTGTGTCTACACCGGTCAAGCCTGAAATGATTGTCATCGACCCATTTCACACCAAATGTTCGCTGCACCCTTTGTGCCGATGGGAGTTAATCCTAGATCGTGACAGAAGAAAAAAGTCTAATCACGCAGAGTTGATGAAAAAACATGAGAACGAATTTGCTATGCACTTACCGATATATCATAAGGAGTAGCTACCCTCTGCTCGACACAATACTTGCCGCCCGGTTGATAGTCTTCTTCGTGAATCCTCTGCAATTCAACTTGATATTTTCTGTTGAGTAAGCCGGTAACAATGTCAGCTTCGTATTCCTCACGCGTCCAAAGAAAACCTTTCATAAAAGCATCGAACTCTGCTTTTGTTTCAAACACAATTGTCTTATCAGGTTGTCTGTCCATTGTTATCCTCCCCGGTCTTGATCCCTAATACAGCCGCCTGCTCTCTGGTGATCCCACGGCCTAACGGCGGACGTACAGTACGTTGGAACAGGTCTTCGATTGGATGACTAGGCGGGGCTGATTCTATGCCTGCATACTTTGTAGTATCGGTTTGCGTTGGTGTTGCTTTCTTCATAATTCTCCTGTTCTGCTGGGTACTGGTGCTGATACAATTTCGTTGAAAATGTTCTGAACCGCCGTCGCCAGTTCATCTTGAGAATCCTGCGACCAGCCTACTCGTGTCCCATCTCTCGGACCTTTTAAAACGCCTGCGAGATACCGGAAAACACCATCACGATTTCTGGTTGCTGGGAGTTTCAACTCTTCGACAATTGCGAAGACGATGGTGTAAAACTCAAAGTCCGTAAGATGATATTTCTTGCGGATTGTCTGCACTTGTTCTTCTATCTTTTTCAGTTCCATATACTCCTATTTCGCTTTGCTCTATTGCCCGATTCTGAGGGCTATCCGTGCTTCAAGGAAGTTGCTAGGGTTTGGTTTTGCATTCGTAAACCCGGCGTTGACTTGCGCTACCGGCCATCTGCAAAACACGTCACAGCCGCCTAACGCAGTTGGCACGATCAGTCCGCCCGTGCAAAAACAGATCAGTCTTTGCGTGCATCCGTAAATGAACGATCCGACAGTCGGTGCAACAGTGTTGATGTTCCCTAGCGTCGGTAAGCCCGCCCTGTATCAGTACACCAGCGGAATCTCTCGATAGGCTGAGGGTTAGTTCATACTGTGAAGGGCCGACTCGTTTCAATCGTGGGTCTGTTGAAGAGATCGTCACGAAGGATGCGGCCTGCACGCCCTCTGTGATTTCCTGCGAGAATGGCCCGTTTGACACAGCCCAGCCGCCTGTTTGCTCTGTTCCACTGGTTTGCTGGTACGCAGGTGCCTCACCCATATACGTCGCTGTGTTGCTGGGCTTGCTCGAACCGTTTGGAAAAGACATATTTTCTCCTAGTTACTGCTGATTACTTTAGTGGGATTGCCTGCTGGCTTGTGTACGGGTACACTGATGGGATGGCGGCCTATCAAACACTAATCCAGCAATGCCTTGACGAAATATATGACGGACCATTGCCCAAACCCTGCCATAAGACGAAGTTCTGTGTTATGGCCGGGGGCTGTCAAGAATGCTTCAAGGAACTGCTCACCCGACCCCGCCACAAATCACACGCTTACTGCGGTGATGGCGTGAGCCTACCCCCAAGCGTGTAGTGATAAAGTTCACGAGCACCGACAGCCCCCGCAGCGTATTTCGCCCATTTCTGATTCCTGAGAATCTTGTTGTAAGCACCAGAGTGCTCTAGCGTGTGGTCAAACAAGGTATTCGCCCCTCTTTCACCAAGGGCATCTTCCAATCTGCCGGAGTTGTACAGAGCTTCAATTCGCCTGTGAAATCCCCTTGGGTCAAGAGTCTCGGGGTATTCTTTCTGTAACTCGGTAGTTGATACGTCAGGATGTGCGCCTGTCGTACTTTTCTTGATGGCATTATCCAAATCGTAAAGAGCCTGCGACTTTTTGAAGTTGGCATTAGCCCTGTCTACCAGTTGAGGGTCAACACCTTTTGCCTTCGCATCGGCGAATGCTTCCTGCATCGCATCTTCAGTTTCTTTCTGACCTTTCAGAATGGATGCTTCTTTCTGAACATCCTCTTCACTGCCGGACAGATTCCGTAACTGTTTGCGTCCGGCATCTAACTTCTCTTTGAATCGCTGGAATCGCCCACCTGTTGCTTCATCTAAAGCTTGATAGTCCGCCTTTGCAGCGGCATTGACATTATCGCCCGCCTGTTCTGCGACTTGGCGAATTGATTTAGACGCAGGCTTTGCGGGAGTACGTTCGGCATTTTCAATGATGTTCTGGGCTGCACCTTCTTTCGGTACGAGTACAGGTTTACGGGGTCCGTTCGCCCGATATGGCTGGTTTACGTCAGTTGCCTGTAAGGATTCCTTCGTCACGCCGAATTCTTTTGCAACCATCTTAGGGTCAACTTGGAGATTGGTCACACTCCCGTCTCGCAGAGTGGTTTGGACACTGATTCGAGGGTCACCCCTTTCTATCGCCTGCATAACCCTGTGTCGTCCGTCAAGGTCAAGCACATCACCCTCTGGGCTACGAACTAGTTTTACCGGATAGGCATCTACCTTCGGCGGATTGGCTGCAATCTGGGCCTTCGTATCAGCCACAGCGTCATTGATTGTGTCACGGACGCCCGCCTGCAACGGTTCTTGCAGTGGCTTCGTGCTAATCAATCCCTTGGTGTTCTTATAAACCGCACCCACACCTTCTGCGACTTTCGGGACTGTCTTAATGATGCCCTCAGCCGCCAGTGCGGTGAGTGCTTGTCCCGCACCCTGTGATGCCGTCTGCTGGGCGACCTTCGCATAAGTGCCGACAGGATCAGCGGAGTTGTTGATATCGTGGATCGCTCCCGTGATCTGGGCAGCGTCTTTGACACTATGACCCGCCCCTCGCAACGTGCGGTAAAGGGGTAAAGCAACCGGGCTGATCGCCGCGATGGTCTTCTCCGTGTCATCCTTCGGTGCAGAAAATAAATCCAGAGTGCCCGTCACAGCACCCTTTGCCGCATTGTACGTGTCTTTGACTAACCCGCCGATTCCCGCACGAGTCGCAGCACCATATGAAGTCAACGGTTGGTCTAGTGACCATGCGGCTGCCGACAATAGACTTGGTGATGCGTTCCCAGTCGAAATCTGCTTCTGGGTCTCTGTTCGTCCGCCCAAGGGGACAAACGTCGCCGGGTCAAAAGTGGGGAGTAATCCTGATGCTGATGCCGGGGCTGTAGTTGCTGTGGTTGCGGGTGTCGGTGCTGTCGCGGATGGTGTCTGCGGAATGGCAGAGGCTCCGCCAAAAGGGACGAACGTCGCCGGGTCAAAAGTGGGGAGGTTGTTGTTATCCATAATTTCCTTTCACTATCACTATCACTGCTGTGGAATCTGTTGTGCGTGCTGAATCTCACCGTTGCGGTCGTAACGAAATGCTGTTATCTCTCGATCATGCAAAACGGCGGAGATTCGGTCAGCCTGTGCTTGCCCTCCGGTCAACCCCGATGCGTTAGCCGGAATCTCACCGATAGCAATTCCAAATTCAACAAACGCCTTACCTTTTTCGTAGCTGTTGGCGGCTTTGAAATACTGGTGATAAGCGTCCTTAGCCGCTGCGAAGTCTTCTTTCGGCTTCACAGGGGTCACCACTTGGGGTGTCACAGGGGGTGCGGTAGGGGTTACCTGTGCCTGTTGATTTGCATATAGGCGAGATTTTGTGAATGCCCGTTCGACGGCGGGGTCAACCGCACCATTGAATCTGTCGCTGCGTCTTGGCTCGTACCCGACCGCTGTGTTAGCCGCCCGTTCTTGGTCACGTTTCGCCTGTGCATCTTCAGCTTTGATTCTGCGATTGAATGCGGCACGAGAATTGAAGCCCATATTGTAGATTTCTTGATCGGTGTAAAAACGGTCCATAACTCTCCTTGTTGGTCCTACGCGCCCGCTGTAGTCCCGATAGGCTCGCTGGCGTAGCGGCTGTAGAATGCGTTTTAGGGCGTCCCAGCGTTACGAAACCCTTCCATGGGGTCTAGCCCCATAATTTCATCTAAGAGCGTCCTAGACCCCGTGGGACGCTGTTTGCGTGGGTTTCCGAGCACTGTAGCCGGTGCTTAGGAGTTTCGCCAACGCTTCGGGACTCAAAACCCGCTTTACCTTCGCCCGAATGCTCTTGATAGCCAATTTCGCCTGAGCATCGTTCTGAGGCTCAAATAGGAAAATCGCTTCATTATCGCCTTCCTGAGCGATAGTCATTCCTGCTACTAGGCACTCCCGCTTCACGCTGTTGAACTTGGCTGTTCGGGATTCCTTGGTCAACCAGCACATGCACAACTTACCGGCGTCATGTTCGGAAATGTTGGCGTCTTTGTAGAGCCTACCTTGAATGATTGCATCACCGCAGGTATCTCTGGTGATTTTCAGCCTATGTTTTTCTGCGAACTGTTGGATTGTCATTACGCCCGCCTCGCTCGATAACCTTGACCTGAAGGATCATATGACCGATTCCGGCCCACGCTTTGAGCAACCTCCTCGCTCGTCATTCCTGCCACGTTTGCCTGCCGTTGCAGTTCGGACCTTTCCTCATCATTCAGGAACGAACTATCGCCCGCCCATTCCGCAAAGGCGAACCGGATATTCTGGGAATCAGGATTGACTCCGAACTGACGCATTTGCGGTTGAGCAGATAACCACTGCCGGAACTGCAAATTGTGGGCTGAGGATAAATACTTCCCAGTCTGGTCAACGATGGTTTGTATGACCTTCTGATATTCAGAATCGCCCAGCACTTCCAGCTTGGTCTCTAAAACCATCGCCCGTCTTTCTAGATCGTTCCGTTCTTTTGAATCAAAGGCACACTTTTCTGCCTTCGCCCGAAGATCGGCTATCTCGGCACGCACTGACTCATACCGATCAGAAACCGTGACCGGCGTTGCATCTGGTACTGCCGGTGTCACTGGTGCCTCTGCGGGACATAGGCGACTGACAAGGTAATCATGGGCGTTCTGAAAGGTCTCAGCTTTGGTCACGTCCGCCATGGGAAAATGTTGGAGAAACTCCGTAATCAGTATCTTCGCGGCTTGGTCACACTCGTTTGCAGAAAGGAATTCCTGCCATGCTGCCTGAATCGCGGCGGCTATTTGATCGGGCGTTGCATCTCCAAGATGGCCCGTGTAAATCGAAAAGTTGGCGAAATCCGAGCCTTCATAACCCAGAATTAAGTCTTTGCGAAGTTCCCGCTGTTCATGCTCACGAGATTGCTCTATCCGCTGGCGTTCCGGTGCCCCTGCGTCATAAATTCTCTTTGCGTTATCTTCCTGAATACTTTTCTCGATTGCAAGGCGTTCTTTCCTACTTTCAGCATTGCGATGTGAGTTGATAAATGCTCCCATATTCTCCTCCACGTACTACTGCGGTGCTTACATGTTGCTTACGGCGGCGGTTGTACCCTTGTTCGGATTTAGTAGCCCATTGCACATTGCCCGGTTCATAGTTGCCGTCATTGTCGATGCGGTCAACGCTGTACAAATGTTTTGGCTCCGGCTTCTCTCCAAGTTCTGCATACCACTCCTCGAATGAGTTGAACAAGAACTGAATCCCCCGCCCACCATAATCAGCGTAGTTGTTAATATTCGACTTTGTACAGCGTTGCTTTGCCTGTGAATAGGCACGATACTCCGGTGTTACTGTGCCATTGCTGGCTTGTCCGTGCGTTGTAACTAGTGGCAGAAGCTTCTTATACATTGTATTGCCGAGGGCAGAGGCCATTTCTTGATGTAAACAACCACATGACTTAGTCGCCCCACGTCGAAGTGCATCCCCCGTGACAGTTGTCAGATTCCCACAAGTACATACACAAAGCCACACTATGACCGCTTTCCGTCGTCCAACAGGCCACTGCGGGGTTAGTCGGTTGAATACTTGTCTGGAAATATCCTTGAAGTTTTTCTTCCACATGGCAGCAACGCTCGCCTTAGCCCCTCCACTTCCCACGTTATCCTCCAATCTTCTGCCAACATCCCGTTTTGCGGGCGGCTGACCATTTACCGATAACCCAGCCGATTTTCTCAACTAGCGGCTTGAAACAAACCGCTGTCTCTGAGTTAGCGGCCTCTTCAAGCACGATGTCCCAATCAAACTGCGGCACCCGTAGCGTGAAATCAGCGGTGCCGTCCGGGTGCACTTGCACTCGAATCAATTCATAACCGAGATAGACCGTATAAGCCGCAATGTACTTGTCCTGCGTAATTTGGTTGTCTCTGTGAAAAACGTCCATTCACTTCCTCGGTCCATCAAGGGACATGATGCTATTCTTACAGCAATCTCGCACATATTTTCCGGAACGAAAACCTTCGTCAATGATTGCGTTTTGATGTAGCTGTTCCATGTATTCCTCTGCCGCTACTACAGCGGCTTCCTGAGTCATGCCTTTCCGCTCGACATAGAAAGCAATAGTTCCGTAGTAGCCCCGACCTTTCTCAGCTAACACCTTCGGGATTTCTTCGTCATAGCACTCTGCTACAACGTCACCGCCGAACTGGTCATAGATTTTTCTCTTTGCCCTGAGATTTTCTCTTTCGGGAGTGAATGAGCGGAGTGCAACAGGATCGTTTTTGTACTTGTCTCGAAAATCCGAAAACCATTTCGCCCTACATTCGGAATCAGCCGTACTCCGGGCTAGTTGTGCCCACATCTCTGCGTTAGGATCAAACTCTCCCGTATTCGTGAGTTTGTCGAGCATTCCCTGTGCGTCTGCCCGTTGCTGCTCGTCTGAAAGCGGATTGTTGATTATGTTTAAGAGACTCTCACGGGTCATGCACCCTCCTGTCGCAATGCTCGCTGATCTTTGGTAGTAGCCCCTCGTCGGCTATTGGCTGTCTGCGCGCTGGCTGTGGCCCATCGCACATTGCCCCGTTCGTAATTTCCGTCATTGTCGATTCTATCTACGCTGTACTGGTGCGAGGTCTCGGGTCCAGGTTTATCTCCAAGTTCTGCATAGAACTCTTCGAACGAATCGAATAGAAACTCAATCCCACGCCCACCATAATCTGCATATCGGGGATTGTTTGGGTTAGTGCAGCGTTGCTTGGCATTTTCGTACGCCCGATATTCGGGGCGAAGGTTGGAATGATAATCCACAGCAAAACCATGACGGAAATTTCCAACCCCTGATCCCAAGCATCCGCAACTCTTTGTGTTACCACTGCGAAGTGAGCTGATCGTCGTTTCGGTGCTATTTCCACAGTCACAGGTACATGCCCACCTATAGCTTTGCCCGTCATTGCGTATCGGTTTAACCGCAACAAGAAACCCAAACCGCTCTCCCGTGATATCTATACGGCACGCTTTAGACGCTTGTTCCCGACGATAACATCCACACGATTGCGTATTCCCGCAAATAAGCGCATGGGTACTAGGCAGAGCGATACCGCCGCAAACACACTTACACTGCCATAGATTCTTATTGAATCTATCTTTTCCCGCAGGGGCTACTACCGTTAATCTTCCGAACTGCTGGCCTGTTAAATCTTCCGCTACACCACTCATTGTCCCCCATTCCTAGATTTAACTCCGACCTAACTCTCTCTTTGCTTTCTCCAAAGTTTCGTCAATCTTTCTGCGTTCAGCAACTATCGCTAGTTTCGCCTTTCGGTCATCGGCTTCGACTTTCGACAGTTTGACTTTGAGTTGCGCCCGTTTAACGTAATGCTTCTGCTTGCGATCTTCGTCGCGAATGCACCGTGCAAAAAGTGCCATCAGCATATCGGCTGCCTGAAGCCGCTGGGCTGGTGTGGCGGTGCCGTCTGCGATCACCTGTGACAGTGCTTTAATTAGATCAGGCAACACCGGAATCAAAGCAGCCGAAACTGTTTTGTATTCCCGTCCGGTGGTCCGTCGGATCGCCTCGACTAAGTAGACGTGAAGCCTGTCCAAAGATGTCATAACGTGCCCTCCGTCATCGTTTCGGCTTTCCTGTGACTCATGATAGGCCCGTCTCTTTCCAAGCCCGTTTTATCTGGAGACGTTCGAATTCCTGGGGGTCCATTTCTTTCTCCGAATCAATCGTTGGAATCTCGTCTTTTGAGATGTAACCACGTTTCGCCTTGCCCGATGGCGTCCGTTGAACCGACAAAACGATTTCTCTATCGTGCCCGCAAGTGAGAGTAGCCTGATACTCTGCACTTTCGGATAACTGCTTTATACTGGATACGCTTCGCACAGTCTGCGTTGTTTCGCAAATCGTACAATAGAACCGTGCCCGCTGGCGTTCCCACTGGGCGAGAATGTTACGGCGGGAATCCGGTGCTGTCTTTTGGGTGATGCCCGACGCTTGGTTTTGGTTTGCCGACCACTCGCCCACTTGTCCTGTGCGCATAATCCTCCGTGAGTGCCTACGCCTAAAGGCGTAGCCTGATAGCTCCGCATGGCTCCGCACTGTCGTACTCTTGCCCGTCTGTCGATACTCCCGGTAAGCTGTTTGCGTACACAGAACAATGCGTGTACCTAAGCACATCTCCCATTTGGAGGGATGGGCGATGGCGGAAAGGGCACTTATGACCTTACCCGTCATCAGTACCGTTTTTCGAGACGCTTTGCTTCAACTTCTCATTGAGGAATTGATACGCAGAATGTTCTTGAAAGACTAACCACTGCCGGAGGGATTCACACTCCCTTCGGCATTTGTTGCCCGTCCGTAGTTACATGCGAAATCATTGCTTGCTTTGTTACGCCATTGTGTTGCTTGCTTCGTTACGGCAAAAGCAAGGTAAGACACCGATGGTGCTTGCCAGCCTGACTGGCAGAACCGCCGCTCGGCCCCTATCCCTTCACAATGTTAGGAAATGGAAACGGGCTTTTGACAATATTTATTTTTCACAGTCCAAGCCGGGCCAGTTTCTGCTCGGCTGCCAATCGTCTTGCTGACTTTTCAACAGGTATAGAGGGAAGTTCCGGGGCGTAGTAATCCCGCTCTGCTGGTGTAATTGGGCTTACCCATCCCGTAGAGCCTACCTTGCCGAAACACATTGCCTTCTGCCCTAAGTCATTATTGACAGGAATAGGCTGGGGTAATACAAACCGTTCTGTGTTGTCCTGATTTGTGGCGTAGCTCTCAAGAGCCTTTTGTGACTGAAAGTGGTGCTCAAACTCTTCCTGTGCTGTGCGGGGTCGGTCGGATTCTTTGTCCCATGACGTATTCCGGCCTGCGTAAATCCCCGAACGGTTAAAGGGGCGGACGTACAGACTTGACCAATCAAGAAAGTTGCCTGATGTACTTTGAACCGTGTCACAGGGTCCGCAATTCATTATCAGCCGGTGTACTGGTACGGTTTGCCCTGCGATCTGCTTCGCTATGAAGTAGGAACCTTTAGCCCGCTGTTTCAAAGTTACGGGCCAAACCTTATGCACAAAATCCCAATACTTTTCAGGGATGCTCCAAACAACAGGTGATCCGTCTTCACGAGTGCCCATGTTGAGACGGTACAAATTGTTTTCTTTGTAGTGCTCGGGAAAGTCTGCGTACCGGGTCAATCTCGTTGCTGCATCGGCAATCCAGTCAGATATATCTAAATCAAAATCTCTGATTGCTTGTGCGGCCAGATGAAAGCCTTTTTCTTTGGCGAGCATTCGCACCGCCCACGATAGGAAGCCCTCCCGTGTCTGTGCCTTGCAACGTCGCAATTTCTTCGCCACATTTTGAAGGGCAGTCTCACAGTTAGAAACCTTGCCGTCACTCTCGTAAGAATCAGCGATGCACTCACGGGCGAAGTTTTCCAGCAAGTCATGGGAATCATCCCAGAACGCCTGTAACCGCTCCCGCTGGGTCTTGCGGCGGGCGGCTCGTTCGTTCTTGGTGGACTGGCGGGCAGAGGTGCGTAGCACCGATTCAGAGGTCCGAGTTCGTTCCGAACGGAACAGGACCGAATCCTTGGCAAGCAGGGTCTGTGTATCTTCATTAGACATTGGACCACGTTTCTGCCTTTACGGGCGGATTTACTGACGTGCGTTGGTCTGGTGACATCCGTCCCACAGGGCACCGGCTTTCTGGCCATTGGCTTTTTGGGCTGTGCTTGAGTTCATCACCGCACATGCGAACCGCAACTTATGGTCCGTCGTCATTAGGTTCCCTGTCGCAAGATTCTTCTGTGCAGTTTTCTTGATACCGTGCTCAATCGTCTGTACGGAGTGTGTGGCAACCCAAAACTCCCATTGCTCATCGCACGGGGGAACGCCCAGCAACTTCTCCCAGAGAAGTTTCAAGTCAGGTATATTCATGCGGCACCCCCATGCTTCGAACAAAATCGTTCGTATGTAAACTCCGGGCAGTTGTGGAAATCGCACTGGTTGGCGAAGCGTACAGGCCGCACGTATTCCGGTTCTGGGACGACGTGAGTGACATTCGCAAACTTGCCGTCACGGTTGTGTTGGATGTTTACTCGAAGGGTTTCTGCAATAGGCGGATTTGCCAATACTGGCGATTTCATTTCACACCAGCCGTTGCTGCATTGACCATCGCCAGGGTTAATACGTCTTCGTAATGCAGCCGGACACGTTGCATGACTGCGTACAAGTCGTCTAATGCAGCCCTTGTGCCTTCTGTCTGCGGCAACTTGGCGATTAGTTCCATGCGATATTCCACAAAACGAACTACGTCGCAGTAATCTTCCTCTGCGGTCTCGGCAGTGCAGTTCAATGCCTTGACGATTGCCTTAGTACAAAACTCGCCTGCGACAAACAACAGCCTTTTATGGTTGAAAATGTTCTGAGTCTTCTGGTCTGTAGCCTTTTTCATAGCTCCCCCCTCGTGCTCAATACCCCATCTTTGCTAACCCTCTCTTGCCACTGCTCGTCTTCCGTATAGCAGTGCAGATAACAGCGTCCCGTCGTGATCTCTTTATGAATGGCGGGGTCTACAGATTCCGTGCAGCCTGTCACTGAACAATGCCGGGGCACGGACCGACCCGCTGTAATCCCCATCTGTCTGGCTAGGTCGCTTGCACGATGAACAGAAGGCTTTTTGCTTACATTCTCGGAAACAGCAAGAATGGGTGTTTCGCGATTACCGCTTGCTTTTGATGTGTCCGTGAGATTCTCTAAACCCAAGCGAGCCCCGCGCAAGCAGGGGCGAGCGCTATCCAAAAACACCCCAGATTTTTCAAATCCGCCATCTACATGGTTTGGTTTTTGTTTTATATGCTCTATGTCTACATCATGACTGGCCGCACCAGTCGTGCCATGACTGGCCGCACCAGTCGTGCCATGACTGGCCGTACCAGTCACGGGGATTGGTGTTTTGCCATGACTGGCCACACCAGTCACGGCGATATTTTCCCAGCCTTTGTTTGTGCGCGTTATGGCAGGGATCACCCCATGTTTTGCCCGCATGATTGGAATGCCCTTAGCACCTTCGTTCACCCCTTTTGCCTTATGGTATCCAACTAACTCCAACCAACCGGTAATCCGCAGATACTCCCGCCATGTGGTCACAGTATCTTTGTTCATGTGAAGTGCCTTAGCAATGCGCAGACGGGGTGCCCAGCCTTCGCGTTTGGCCCCTTCAAGCCGGTAATAGTAAATCCACAGTTTGAACGCGAGCGGCGGGAGTTGGTACACGTCATCCCATTTACCGCCTAAGAACAGTTTTTTGAATGGGGTGTTAGCCACGGCGCACCCGCTGATAGAACACACCGTCGATTTCTACCCCGTTCAATTCCCAGTCTTCGAGCCATTCAACTACGGCTGCGAAATCTGTGACGTTCAAAGATTTAAAAATGCGTTGTTCTGCGATTGCACTCTGCGGGAGTGGATACTTACGGAGTATCGTGATTTTTCGGAATGCTTCTAATGCTTGTGTTGTCATGTGTTTCTTTCCTTTCATGTGATTCTTGTAGATCTACAAATAAAAAACGCCCCGCTGACTCCTACAAAATAGTAGGTTGCCAACGGGGCGTGAGCATTCACAGAGCCTGAACAGTCTGTGAAATAGTGATAATGAAATTGGACGGTGTTCAGGCGTCGAATGCTCACCGCACGATGGCGGCTGTTCTTTTCGATTGTGGGGTAATCACCAGTCTGACCCGGCTGGTAAGGTTTCCTATTTTTGATCCCCGCCGTCCCAATACGGCGGTAATCGTTCTGGCCATGCCCAAGCGGGCATTTTGTTCCTACTCTTACATCTTACTACGAATACTACCTGTCAAGGGCGGACTAAAAGTAGGCCGCAGGAGTGGAAGAAGAGTAGGCCATTAGGCCTTTCCTGAAAGATCCATTCCCTCATAGCGGAGAGGTATTCAGAGCGGCCCGGAGCAGTCAAGGGCGCGTGTTTTTCGCGGCGTAGCGAACCCTTGACGGCGAGGACCGCTCTGAAAGAATGGGGAAGGAGGGAAAGGCGCCTGAATCCCGCAGCATAGGGGCTTCGCCAACCTCGAAGGGACCGGGTCGGGTCAGGAGTTCGAGGGTGAGCCGTGCTTGCGCTTGCTCTGTTTGAGGCGATAGCTCTCGCCGTTCATCTCCAGGATATGCACGTGGTGGGTGAGCCGGTCCAGGAGAGCGCCGGTCAGTCGCTCCGATCCCAAGACCTCCGTCCACTCCTGGAAAGGAAGGTTGCTGGTCACCAAAGTCGAGTTGCGCTCATAGCGCTGGCTGAAGACTTCAAACAGCACTTCGGCCCCGGTCTTGGAAAGCGGCACGAAGCCCAGTTCATCGACGATCAGCAGTTCGTAACTGGCCAACTGTTTCTGAAAGCGCAACAGACGTTTCTCGTCCCGCGCTTCCATCAGCTCATGCACCAAGGCCGCGGCGGTGGTGAAGCGAACGCGATGGCCACGCTGGCAAGCCGCTAACCCCAAAGCCAGTGCCAGGTGAGTTTTTCCCGTGCCCGAATTTCCTAAAAGCAAGACGTTCTCGCGGCGCGGCAAGAACTCGCAGCGCGCCAACTCCAGCACCAGCGTTTTATTCAGCGAGGGAATGGCCAGAAACTGAAAGCTGTCCAGGCTCTTGACCACGGGGAAACGTGCTTGGTGGATGCGCCGTTCGGTGGCTCGGCGCTCGCGGTCCACCAGTTCCAACTCCGTCATGCGCAGCAAATAACGCGGATAGTCCACCCTCTCGTCGGCGCACTGCCGTGCCACCTTGTCGTACTCGCGTAGGAAGGTCGGCAGGCGCAGCAGCTTCAGGTGATGTTCCAAAAGAAGCTGCGGAGTATCGTTCGTGACCGGAATGGTTGCGTTGCTCATGAGCCCACCTCATTCAGCAACGTCATGTAATCGACGGCCTGGGTGGTATGCACCTGGGCCAGCGGCAGGTAGGGGTACTGCATGAGATCCAGTCGCGGCGGACGTCGCTCGATCCGGCACAGCAGCAGATGTTTCACCGCATCGAAGGAAACGGTTCCCAGATGCAAAGCGTCCTGGATCGCCTGCCTAACTTCCTCCCGGCGGAACGTCTCCAGCAACCGCAATACCTGCACGTACTCTCGCTTGCCCTGCTTGCCCAGCCGCGCTTCCAGCAGCCGCCGCAGTTGGGCAAAGCACTCCGGCAACTCCCAGCCGGCCAGCGGAGCGGCTTGGTCCAAGGCCCCGATCTTCTCCTCCAGCAGTGCCAGATAGTGCAGCGGATCGAAGATCATGTCTTCCCGTTCATAGCTGCGGGGATGCCGGGCAATCACTTCGCTGCCGCAGGCAATCACCACTTCATGGACATAGCCTTTCACCAGCACTTCGCGATGCCCATAGGCGGTGGGCACCGAGTAATCGTTCGCTCGGTAGCGCACCAGAGATAACGAGCTGACTTTGGCCGTGCGCTTTTCACAGGCTTCATAGGGCACGGTCGCCAAAGGCAACAGCGCTGCACGATCGCGCTCGAACCGCTCCGCGATGGTCTCCTGGTGTCCCCTCATCCGCCGCTCTCGCCGTTTCCGGCATTGCTCCAGAAGGTAGGCGTTCAGTTCTTCCCAGCTACTCATATGCGGCACAGGTACCAGAAAGTTCCGCCGGGCATAGCCCACCAGTCCTTCCACCGCTCCCTTGTCGTTGCCCTTGCCCGGACGCCCGAACTTCTCCGCGAACAAATAGTAGCTTTGCAACTCACAAAACGCCTGCGTCTTCTTCCGCTGACCGTCGCCCAGGATCTTGGCCACCGCCAGTTTCGTGTTGTCGTACAAAATCCAACCAGGCACTCCACCGAAGTAGTCGAAGGCCCGCACATGCGCGTCCAGAAACGCCTCCGTGCTCTCGGCGGGATACGCCACCACAAAGCAATCATCCGAGTGCGGCAAATCCATCGCGAAGTAGTGCGCTTTCTGCTCCACCCCGGCGATCACCACCCAGGCTTCCCCAAAGTCCGCTTGGGCTTCTCCGGGAGCATGCCGCAGCGGCACAAACATCTCTTGCTTCCGCACCTTCTGTCGGTGCACGTAGTCCTTCACCACGGTGTAGCCACCCGGATACCCGTGTTCTTCCCGCAAACGGTCGAAGATCCGCTTCGCCGTGTGTCGTTGTTTCGTGGGTCGATTCTTATCGTCTTCCAGAATGGCGTCGATCACGCCCAACCACGGCCCCAGCCGGGGCCGTTTCACCGGTTGTTCCCGCCGGTAGCCCGGCGGCACTGCGTAACGCAGCATCTTGCGCACGGTTTCGCGGGCGATGCCATACTCCCGCGCTACTGCTCGTTGGCTCTTCCCCTCGACAAAGACTGCTCGTCGTACACGTCCATAGAGTTCCACTGAGTACATCCCTCCGGTGTTTCACGACTCCTGTCGTTTCCACAACAGCAGTTCGTAAAACTGAAATCCGGCGGTTGGCCTAGTTTCCCTCCGCCGCATCACGCTTCCGCGGCGTGATGTGGCCTAGTATTGCAGCGGCGCTCTCAGGATGGTCTGGTCTAATGCTTCGACTTCAGCACCGAAGTCACCATAAGTCTGCTTGTACTTGGGACTGAGCGAACTACCCGCCTTAACTTTCACCTTCTGGGAAGCATTAAGACTGGTCAGGTCATCTTCGGTCAACGCTAAACGTGACCACTGAATACGGCTGCAATCGAAGTCAAAGCGGTTTTCAAGAATGTCAAACAGCCCCTCTCGTTTGCGGGCACCTGTACTGTCATTGCCCCGCCTATAGGACCGCTCAATATCCAGCCCGTTTGGGTCAAAATCGCCCACGTATCCCACGCACGTCTCTTTGTCGGCAGGTGCGATAGACTCTGCGATTGAGCACAGGAACGAGCGACTGTTGTATCCAGCACTGACGTGCAACCTAATCCCGTACTCGTCTGTAATCGGTCGCAGCACTTCACCTACGGTGCCCTTCTCAACCAAAATGCAGACGTGCTTGTCTTGGTCCGCCCAATAGTCACGGCGGTATGCTGACCGCACGGTGCTCATGAAGTTGGGCAATCCCGCCCACTGACTTACGTGATGGGTGACCCGCTTGTTATCGACAAAGCAGGCGTCATCAATCTCGCCCCGAATGCAAGCGTTTCGGATGGTCGCAAGCATTGCGTTGTACTTCGGCAGACTGTTTGCGAACACGCCCAAACTAACCAGCCTGTAAAACACGAATCTCTTTGTAGTCGGGTTGGCAGGGTCAAGAATAGATTTGAGCATACTCAGAACTTCTGCCGTCTTTTTGTTTACGCCCGCTAGTCTCGCCATCAGTTTGCCCGCCCCTCTTGTTGTGCAAGCCAAGACTGAATCGTAGCGGACCTGTATCGGTACACTTTGCCGACCCGGATTGCGGGGATTTTACCTGTGCGGGACTGGCGGATTACGAGCAGGCGAGACACGCCTAATAGGACTGACACGTCATCAGGCGTGAGTAGTCTTTCTGGTGCTTGTACGGTGGGCATTCATAATCCCTCCGATGCTGCAACACTGCCATTGCAGCCATGATGTGCCAGTAGCGGATAGCCCGCATCCCCCACATCACGCCCGTCTCTTGTGGTCTAGAGCGGGACTACCTTCAGATTCAATATAGCACGTACCGGGCCAGAAAGCAATAGGATTTTTTGCCTTTGGAATTTTAGTAACATTACCAACGTTTTGTCAAGTGTCAAGAAAATGTCTTGACGTGCCGATTTTATACACGTACAGTGGCACTAGGGGGAATCCGGTATGGCTCAACAGGGCGAACTGAAGCAGATCAATGGAAGCTGGATGGTCCGCTATTACGACGGCGACGGCAAGCGTCACATGAAGAAATTAGCACGGGTCACTGACTATCCCACGAAGGACAGCATCTTCCCCGTCTATCAGAGTTTCATGAGTGATGTGAACAAGCCCACATTCCGGCCAGAAGTAAGCACGCTCCTGAAGACATTCGTGCTGGAATCATACTTCCCCAGCGTCATTACTCTTCGTGGGAGCACCCTCCGGGGCTACAAAGCGATCTGGCGGAATCATCTGGAATCCCATCTGGGCAATCTCCGCATTCGGGAGATCAGGACGTATGACTGTCAGAAGTGCATGGACACCATTGTCCGTAACGATGCGACTTTGAAGCAGGCCACACTGAGCCGGGTGAAGTCTTTCATGCATGAGGTTTTCGCTGAGGCTATCCGTCTCGGGTTGCGTGAAGGCGATGTCAACCCTGCATCGGGCGTGAAAATCAAATGCGTAAAGGGGAAGGGTGAGACGTTCGCTTACACCCTAGATGAAATCAAGAACATTCTGGCGGCTCTCTCAGAGCCTAGCAAAGTTCTTATGGCCGTCGCTGCGTACTCGGGTCTTCGCCGTGGTGAAATCGTAGGATTGAAATGGGAAGACTATGACGGTCAGTCCATCTGGGTCCGCCGAAATATCTGCTTCGGTGAGAAAGGCGAGATGAGTGTGGAACTTCCGAAGACTGAGGCGTCCAGTGCGCCTGTGCCTGTGATCCCTCCATTGCGGGATATTCTCAACGCTTGGAAGGCGAAGGCGAGCGTCACTGAGGGTTGCTGGATTTTTCAAGCTGGATTCACCCGCAAGAAGAACCATCCGGTCACACTGCTTGACGCTGCGAAACTGACTCCGCTCTCGCCTGCGAACGTGCTCCGTGATGTCATCCTTCCAGCATTAGAGAAAGCAAAAATTAAATGGCTGGGCTATCACGCCTTCCGCCGTGGGTTGGCAACAAACCTCCGTGCTCTGAGCGTTGACGATTTGACGATCATGGAAATTCTGCGTCACTCTGATGTCGCTGTCACCCGTGCGTCATACATTAAGCGTGTGTCAGCGAAGAGTACCGAAGCGATGGGCAGGCTGGCGGATGAAATCGCCACACCCACGAAGGTCACGCACCCCAAGGGCAAGCCTGCAAAGAGTGTTGACGTGGTTCTGCCAGCGAGCATTGCCTAATGGAGAGGCACACCATGTTCTACAGACTAGAGTGGACTGACAAGCGTGGTGGTTTTCATTCCAAGCCGGGCAGTTTCGAACGGCTAACGAAGAAACTTGAAACTCTTCGCCGTCCCGCTGACCTTTGGCTGGTGGATGATCAGGGCGTGAAGATTGAGACCATCGGCGGCTGCGAGTATGCACCCGGCATCGCAGATGATAAACGCATCAAGTGGCAGTGGTGGTATGACAAGACCGCCGGAGAGAAGCCCGTGAGTGTTGCCTAAGATTTGTGGGAGGGAGGGTACATGGTTGAAGAATGGAAAGCTGTAGAGGGGTTTCCTAATTATCGAGTCAGTTCGCTTGGAAGAGTAACGGGTGAACGGACTGTTTATTGTTCGAACTTTGAAACAAGCCTTGAGCAAAGGCTATGCGTGTGACGCTTTCGCAGAACGGAATATGCCACAGTCGGAACGTTGCCCGACTTGATTAACGGTGTATCCCATACGAAATAGGATATGTGTATCCTACAGTGTTGTAATCGACTGATTTCAATGAATCGTGAGAGGGAGTCATCAATCATGAAAGTGCTTGAAAATACTGGAGTACGTAGGGATTACGAATCGGCTGCTCTACCAACTGAGCTACGTCGGCTTGTTGTCGATTCTAAAACCCGCCTGCCATTCCTGCAAACGCGCTACGCGGCCTGCGCCAACGCTTTGTACTCGTCGTCGGATTGGCTGGGCAGCAGCACCCACAGCGTGTAGATGCCGAGCGCAGTACCAATCGGGACGTTCAACAACGCCACGAAGCCCACGACCAGGGCGAAGATTCGCGCCCACCCCTGCCGCTGCAGCAAACCCCAGCCGGCGGCGAACCCGGCCGCGGCTTTCGCCAGGATCAACCATCCGACGAAGCTGATCAGAGGCCGCAGCCAGACCGTGATCTCGGGAGGCGGGCCGTTGGGAATACGGATCACGTGCCCGAAGATCGTCTGCGCGATCACGATCACGACCACTCCTGCAACCACGTGCAACGCCGAGTACGCCATCCAGAGAATGCCTACCAGCCGGACATGGTCGCGAACCCGGCTGCGCCCAAGCTCGATCAGTCCAAGCACGGTTTTGCCGCAGCGTCCGCAGCGCGACTCTCCCGCTTGCAACTGCGCTCCACATTGATCGCAAAACATCGCCGCTCCTCCACTGCTCACACTTTCGTACACAGTATTGTACGGATGCTAGCACTCAATAGTTCCGAAACAAGTTCTCAGTTCCCGGTTCTCAGTCGGCTAGTGTTTACTGAGAACTGAGAACTGACAACTGAGAACTGAGAACTGCTCTCAAAACGAAAAGGCCACCCGGCAACTTGGGCAGCCTTTTCTTTCAAGGGAGAATAGTTCCAACGGAGGTTTAATCCATCAGAACTTTCTGCGGGAATCTTATGAGCCTCAAAAGCACAGTGTCAAGCAAAATTTGTGACTTAAATAGTCTTATTTTCAACAAGTTACACGACACGTCCACAAGTCGGCAAACGGCCTCAAAATCGGGCAGAATTCCTTGTTTTCGACGCTAACGATATTCGATTGAGTCACTTACCGCTCCCGAGGCGCCGGTCGGGCCTCGTCTTCCAGGTGCAGCGAGATGATTTCCATCGCCTCCCGGCGATCGAACACGGAGTCGGGAAAAATCCGTTTCACGATCACCCGCAAGCCCCCAAACGCGATCCCCGCAACCAGCGCCAGGCCGATCACAATTCCGCAAAGAACAATCGCGTTGAACAGAAAGTTTGCCACATTGTCTTTCTTGCTCACGTATGTGTTTTCGTTCCAGGTGACCTCGGCTTCGTAGCTGATCGATGACATCAGCGATCGCGCTTCGCTTTTTGAAAGCGGGCCCGCCGCTATCACCACGATCGGACCGGTGCGCGCGTCGAAGAACGGACCCACATCAACCATGGACGCAACCCCCGGCGGCGGCGGCGTGACCCGGTGCGAGACATCGACCGAGGCGTCAATCTGCCTCAGACGTTCCGCGGCAATCTGCGGCGTCGGATATTCGATCAGCATCAGGGTGGCATCGCCCGCGGCCGCCGCATACTTGCCCATGACCACTTCCGCGCCCGACTTGAAATCCACCATCGAACCCGGCAGAGGCGATCCCACCCGATCCAGCGTGACCGGACCCAGAATGTACTTCGTCGTGTTCTTCTCGAAATTCTTCTGGAAAGCCCTCTTCGGAAGATACGTCGGCAGCGAAGGAGGGTTCCGCTTGTTGCCCTCAGCTTGCGGCAGCAGCCCAGCCAGTTCCCGCAGTTGCGCCGCCGACATCACGCTCATTCTGTCGAACACAGCATCCACCAGCACGTTCCCCTGATAGAACAGCACGCGGTTATTCAGAAAAGCCGCCTGCCCGCCAATTGTTTCCTCCCCCATCTCGTCGGAACAGTAGTAGGTGAAAGCGCCGTAAGCGCCGCTGGCGTCTGCAAACACGGCGGCTTTGATCACCAGATTGCGGCCGTCGTCGCGAATGTAGGCCGCCTCCTCCAAACGCTGGAATCCGTACTCCTTCAGGACGGGCGCATTCGCTGCATCGGCGGCGGCGGCATCGTCGCTCCTGGCAACAGCGCCTTTCACCTGCCAGCCGGCAAACTCGGGGGGAAGGACTGAGGTTGGAGAGACGGCGGCCGGCGCGACCGGAGCCGGCGCAGGCGTCTCAGCAGCAAAGGCCGCGGCACAAAAAAGGGCGACGCAATAAAGAAAGATGAAGACAACGGAGGGCAGTCGCGAAAATTTCATTCGAAAAAAGGCGCACCTGTGCTACCGGATTAGACTACCGGCAGCCCGGGAAAGTTTCCACCCGCAAGCCGCCAGCTGCACCCCGGCTCCTCAACACTCCCGCATTTGGCGCAGACCGCCAGCGGAGTCCAATGCTCGGTTTGTAGACAGCGATTCCATTCGAGAGCCCGGTACAGCGAGGTTGTTAGTGCACTTCTTCCAGATGTCGTCGCCAACAGGAGCGCCCCTTATTGCATCCGCGTAGCCCTTGAGTGCGCGTTCAACTGCACCTTGAAACTCATCTGCCTGGACTCGCTTGCTTGCTGCATCAAACTCACATCCACCAACTTCCGATTCCACGCAGCCCCTTTTCAACACCCACAGGCGTTATCACTCAGAACCCGGTCAATGAGTGCTATGGGGATTTCTCAATGGAGAAGTTTTTTCATTGGGTAGGTTTGATAGAAACTCCAATGGGAGCCTGAGCTAAATTCAGCATGCCGGCATTCGCGCCAGTTCCCGGACGCGACATGGTTCCGGTGCCAAAACAGGCATCGTTGGCGAGGGTGTCCCGGCTGCCAATGGGAGTGATGGAAAAAATGCTCTCCATGCAGCGTAAAACCGAGGCAAACTCCATTCGCAGGTGATTAACTCCGTTCACACAGTAGGGGCCGATGCAAAGCAATGGGACGCGCGCACCGTAATTCAGGCCGTCGACCATCGGCGGCGGAACGTGGTCCCAGAAACCGCCAGAATCGTCCCAAGTAATGAAAATGATCGAATGGTTGTAGAGATAGGGATTCGACAGCACCGCGTTCACTTGCGCCTGCGTCCACAGTTCTCCCGGATGCACGGCGTGATATGCCGGATGCTCGCTGGCACCCGGGTTCTGGGGGCCGGGACTGACAAACGAGACTTGCGGCAGAACCGTCGAGCTATTGTCCACGCATGAGTTTCCCGAGCCGCACGTGGAATCGACCGAACAAGCTGTGGCGTGGTTGTTGCTGCACCAACCGCCGGCCGTCGCTGCATCCGTGGCAAACTGATTTTCTCCAAAGACTTTCGTGGTGAAATCCGGGCCAAAGCGGATGTTGGCAACGTAGGTTGTCGGGTTCCAGGTGGGGGACCTGGAATAATACTTCCAGGAAACACTCGATGCGTCCATTTGGTCGCCGAGCGTCGTCAGGACCGGGCAAGGCGCTCCCGGAGAATTGCCAATCGTTGCTGCCGTGCTGCACGTGGGAGAGTCACTGCCACAGTCGGTGGCGTCGGAGCATCCGGAGGGTTTGGCGGAATATGGATCGCCATTGGTACCATAACAAGCGCACGATTGCGCAGAATTCGACGAGCAGGTGCCTCCCCAGTAATTCGTGCCGGCACAGTAGAGGTAGGGGCTAGTCATGCAGTTCTCGTTTGTCGTGCAAGTCTGACCATTGGAACTCCATCTCGAACCGGAGCCAGTCCCGCAGTAGAGCTTGGTCGTGGTGGTGATCGAAGCGTCGCTGCCAGCGTAAGTATAAGGCGCAGAGGTGCCTTTATGTGATGCATCGCAATTCCAACCGGAAGACCAAATGCGGCTGCATGTTCCAGAGCCACATTGACTGTTTTTTGAGCAGGGCAAGCCTGGGTTCGTGCCACCGATGCAACTCTTTCCACCTACCTTTATTGTCGGATTATCGGAGATTTCATGAGAACTACCCGCAAAGATATAAAGATGACCTGGCATACTCGGCGCAAGAACCGAAAAGAAGTTGTCCGCCAGTCCGTACGTCGTTGCATACGAGTAATAGATGGGGATCTGTGTGCTGTCGAAATAGTCGTAGGAGCACGGATTGGCCGTCGGATCGCCGCCGCTGTTCGGGCAGCCCGAGGTCTGGAATTTATCCATCGCCCCATTGTTGTTGTAGTGGAACAGCGAGTTGTGCGTGTGCGAAATATCGTGATAAACGGTGAGGGCGTTCTCCAGCAAAAGCGGGTAACTCTTAGCGGAATGCTGCGCAATAGTTGTCGGTTGCGGGCACGTATCCCCGGAAGTGCACCGACTAGTGGCATCGTTGGGAGCTATGCAAACTGTGTGGACGGGGGAATGCCCGCCCTGACAAAAGGACTGCACGCCAGGGAACGCTCCGAAGTAGGAGTCGAAGGAACGGTTTTCCTTGATGATATAAATGATATGGGTGATCGTGCCCTTTTTCCCAAAAGTAATGGTAGAGAGTGATAACAGAATCACCACTAAGATTGTGCGCTTCATTTCGTTTGCTCCAGTTTCCACTTCGTTCCGGGCTTCAAATTCACATCGCCGCCTTTTTCTAACAGGGCAAGTACCACTACCGTAAGTAGGATTTGAACATTACACCGGAGAGACCATCCGCCAAATCCTTTGACCCGATACCCACACCTCCCGAGAGCGTTATACTCGAAATCTGCTTGCCGCGACCGGAGGCAAATCCCCCTCCTTGCCGTTCGAAACGACGACCATCTTGCGCTGATTGAAGCGCAGCATCAAGTGCCCTCGACGAAAGAAACGCCGTGCCGGAGTCATGACCAAATCTCCATCATAAGTACCGGATGGACATACAACCGAGAACGGCGTTCCCGTCTGCATCCAAGACGAAGCGTAACTTTGCAGGACACAAGTCTCGGATTGCCCCAAGGCGCTGAGCATCAGGATCGCCGCAAGTAACTTAGTCCCGATCATCATTGTCTTGGTCCTTCCTTTTTTCCCCATAATTTCCACCACGCGCTTTTCGGATGCCCCTTTTCTTGGTTTTCGTCATCCGCGTCAGGATCGAGGTAAGTATTCGGAGCACCAACTTCGATTACATCCCTAATCGGACAAGTGCGCTCCGCAGCCGCGCATTCCGGGTCGATGACCGCGCAAACCTCGACGTGCTCGCCGCGATAGACCATGTGCACCGGATAACTTCCAATCGCGCAATGCCGAGCCTGCAATTGCGGGGCGGGTATACGATGGAGGCAGCCCGTAGTGCAGAGCAACAGCGACAAAGCGCCCACCCAGCATAAGACCTCAAGTAACCAGCCAATAGCAGGAAATTGCCAACGTTATCTTGCGCTGCAAACGCAGCTACCGTCAATGCAGCAGCAAAACGTTGACAGGGCTTCACTCTTGGCCTCCTTGTTACCCGGAATTTCCTTTTTGACCCCCAAAAACGGCTGCCATTATCTCCCCCATCCTTGTTCGCGTCAATGTGAAACAATTTCCATCCGGATTGCACCCTACGGTACGGGATTCCGAACCAGCCGGGTGCCCCACTCATTCGCGCTCTTTGCGAATGAGTGGGTGTCGGCTCACGCGAACACAGTTAGCCGAATACATTATTGCCCTTCGTCCTTCTCGATCTTGCTCGCCACCTTCACCCCGCTCAACCCACTGACGTACTTGGAGACACCCCGATAGAGCGATTCAGCGATGCGCTGGCGGTGCTCTGAGGTTTCGAGTTTGCGCTCGTCGGTGGGATTCGACACGAACGAAATCTCGGCCAAAATCGAAGGCATATTCGCGCCGATCAGCACAATGAAGGGCGCCTTCTTGATCCCGCGATTGCGAACGCCGGCGCTGTTCAGGGCCAGCCCTCCGTAGAGCGACTCCTGCACGTCGCCGGCGAACTCGCGCGATTCCTCGATCTTTTCTTTCAGCGCAATCTTCTTCACCAGATCCTGCAGTTCGTGGATGGATTTCTCCGACACCGCATTTTCGCGGGCGGCAACTTCCAGCGCCTCCGGCGATGAGGTGAAATTCAGGTAGTAAGTTTCGACGCCGCGCGCATCGGAATCGCGGCTCGAGTTGGCGTGGATCGAGATGAACAAATCCGCCCGCTCCCGGTTCGCAATTGCGGTGCGGGTTTCGAGTGGAATGAAGGTGTCGTCCCGGCGCGTGTAAATCACTTCGGCGCCGAGCCGCGATTCGAGCAAACGGCCGAGGCGCTTGGCCACGTCGAGCACCACGTCCTTCTCCAGCAGACCGTCGGGACCGATCGTGCCGGTGTCATGGCCCCCGTGACCGGCGTCAATGACGATCTTGCCAATCTTCAGGCCCAGTGCGCGAATCAACGACCGGTCGCCGGCAGCGGTGGGACGCGCTTCACGGGTCGCTTCACGGGTGTCAGAATGAAGATCCGCGGTGTCGGCAGCGGCTGCGGCTGAACCAGACTTTTTCCGGCGCAAGGAAGAAGACGACGGAGAAGATGCTGATGACGACGAAGAAGACGAATCCGATTTCGCCGGCTTGGCCTCGTCGCCGCTCGAGAGGTTGACGGCCTGGCCCGGCGTCGTCTTGGGGCGAAGTTTTTCGTGCTCCAGCGTGGCGACCGTTGACACAACTCTGTCGTCGGCCTCGCCGTCCGGTTGAACGATCGTCTTCGGGATCCTCCGGTTCGACCCTTTGACCGCAACCGTCGTCTTAATCACTCCCATGCCGCTCGCTGGCTTTGCGGAGTCGGGCGCTTTGGAATCCGCGCTCGCATCCTCGGCGGGTAAGTCCGTTTCGACGGGTTCCGATTTCGAGAAGCGCACCGCATCTTTATCTTTGTCGGATTCTTGCTGTGCTTTCCGCCCACTAGATTTCGAGTCCCCGCCTGACGATGGCTCTGGCTCGATGTACTCGTCGCCGGGTTCCGGGAAAGCCGTTGTGGATGTCTCCCGGCGACTCTTGGCGCTGGCCGTGTCCGTCTTGGCCGTGTCCGTCTTGGCTGTGTCCGTCCGGGCAACGACCGTCGCCCGGTTCTGCTTCCCGTGAATATCCTTCCCGTGAACATCAATGATGAGCCGATACGGGTCCGGCAGCAGGAAAGCGTCGTAGCTCGCGAGGTCGTCCACTTCCAGCACAATCCGCGTGCGCCCCGGCTGAAATTCGGCAACGCGAATTTTCTTCAGGAAGCCATCGTCCACGTCGAAGGTCTTGCCCACCAGGGTCGATGCCAGCTTGGTGTCGCGCAGGTCGAAGAAAATGCGGTCCGGATGCGAGATGCGCTGCGAACCGAACTTCACTTCCTGCTCGACGTCAATGGCGACGCGAGTATAGTCGGGCGTGGACCAGTGGCGAACCCCGGTCACGCGCGGCAACGCACTGCGACGGGCGCTCGCGGCATTTGCGGACTCGGCCGCATCGTCAGTATTGGCGTTGGTACTGGCACTGGCATTCGCCCGCTGTTTGCGCGTCGCCTTCTGCGCCGTGCGTTCCATTTCGTCGGCCTCGGCATCGATTTCCTTCACTGCCGAGCGGGCGTCTTCGGCCAGACGGTTGCGCGGATAACGATGCAGAAAGTTTTCGAAGGTCGTCCGCGCCTCTTCGGGATCGTTGAGATCGTCCTTGTAGATCTCGCCGATCGTGAACAGCGCGTCGAAGCGGTATTTGCTGCCGGGATATTCCTTGCGCAGGAAACGATATTGTTCGACGGCGCCGCGCAAGATCTTGTTGTCGTCAAAGCGCCGCCCCATTTCGACCATAAGTTCGGCGGTCGCCACCACGCTCGGGTCCGCCTTCGATGCGGCGGGAGAGCCAAAGTAGACGCGGCGGTACGAGTCGATCACACGCTGGTATTCGTGGCGAGTGCGCTCTCCAACGGGACGGCCGTTGAGAGCCTCACGCATGCGTTCCGCCCTGGCGAATTGCTGGCGGGCCCAGGCATCGTTGTGGTGGACGCGGGCTGAGGCGGCAGCCGGCGGCAGCAGCGCCAGCAAAATCGCTGCGCCGAGACGAAAAGCGCGGGCGCCTCGAGTTAGGGTCGTAGAAGCCTGGGTCTTCATGCTATTGAATCATTAAGTCATTGAGTCATTGAATCATTAAGGCATGGGGTCAATGATTCAATGATTCAATGCCTCAATGACTCAATGCCTCAATGATTCAATGCCTCACGCGTTATTCCGTATTGCTGATGTACAGCACGCCCCGGGCATCGCGCTGCACGTGGACCGGATCGTGCACCGGGCTGCCGAAAATGTACGAGCCTGGTTCGCTACCGCCGTTGTACAAGTTCGTGATCCGGCGAACGTAGTTCTGCGTTTCCCTGAAATGCGGAACCCCCGCACTGCGCGCCACCGCTCCCGACCCGGCGTTATAGGCTGCCAGGCTGAGGCGAACGTCGCCGCCGTAGCTATCTAACAGTTTCCTTAGATGTCTAACCCCGGCATCCACGTTTTGTTGCGGGTCAAAAGGATTGGAAACATTGAGCGAACGGGCAGTCGAAGGCATCAACTGCATCAGTCCCATAGCGCCTTTGTGCGAAACCGCATTGGGATTGAAATTCGATTCCACCTTGACCACCGAGCGCACCAGGCTCGGATCTACGTTGTGCCGGGCCGCCGCCTGCTCAATCGCGGCGTCGATATCCTGCTGTTTAAAAGCGCGGTTAAGAGTCTGGTGAGCCTGCGCTCCGCCGTCGAGGTAGGTGCTGACTTCCGAAGCCGCCGAGCGCGCCGCGCGCATCACCGCTCCGCTCGTCGGAACCGGCTTGAAGCGATGTTCGGTCGAACTCCAATAAACCAGCCGAGATCGAGAAGGCGTCCAAGTCTCCGCCCTCGAAGCGGAGGAGGAAGGCGCATCCCCGTTGATGTAGATCCTGCGGCCGGATTCGTCGGTAGTCGAAGTAATAGCTCCCAACTGGGCGCCCGCCGGCATCGTCGAAAACAGTGTTGAAAGAAAGGAGGTCGCGGTCAAGCTGGCCATCAGCGCGATTTGCAGGCGTCTACGCATACGGGTTTGAGATCGGCCAAAAGACACACTTACTTTAGGGCCCACCTACCCGAGAACCTGCCGGAGAATCCAGAACCAGAGTAACGTGATTATAGGGCGCGCCGGGAACTGGGGCAATCTCTCCGAAGGGCGTAGAACCACTGGAGTAATCTACGTAAGTAACTGAAAGTACTTGACTTTGCTTGGAATCCGGCGCTATCGAAGGGCGCGTTTGAGAACCGACCCGGCGGACTGGCTCGTGGCAGAGCAAATCCGGAATCCAGCCGCGGAGGGGCGAACCAGCTTAGCCCAGCGCTTCAGCGCTGGGAAAAGTGGAAGAGTTATTTCAAGTCCCGGAGGAGTCTGTGTCATAGCTTGAGGTCGATCGAGAAAGTGGACCGTACGATGCATTAGCCGCGAAGCGGCGGAACAGGAAAGCCCGGCACGTCAGTGCCGGGTAGGCGGAAGTGGGACCAATCGAGTCCCGCTAGGGACGGCACCCAGGCTATGACACAGACTCCGGAGGGATGGCCCAGATCCCGCGAGCACTCTTTGGGCCCCACCCTCTCCACCACAGGTAAGATTGTAGGAGTGTAGCCCGATTTGGGCCATGAAGATCCGAGACTTCCGAGGTCCACGTGAATTCCCAAGCCCTTCGCCAACTATTCGACCAGGTCAGGAAGAAGCGCCTTTCCCCTGACGAAGCCGTCGAGCGCCTGCGTCACCTGCCCTTTGAGGACCTCGGTTTCGCCAAGCTCGACCACCATCGCGCCCTGCGCCAGGGTATGCCCGAGGTGATCTTTGCCCAGGGCAAGACGCCCCGCCAGGTGGCGGACATCTTCACCCGCCTGGCCGCCCACGGCGGCAACGTGCTCGCCACTCGAGCCACCGAAGAACAGTATGCCGCCGTAGCCGCCACTGTGCCCCGCGCGGAGTATCGTCCCCTAGCCCGAGCCATCGTGCTCAAGCGCGACCGCAAAAAGCACGGCAAGGGCGTGATCGTGGTCGTGTCAGCGGGAACCAGCGACATCCCAGTCGCCGAAGAAGCGGTCGTCACCGCGGAATTGATGGGGAATAACGTTCAGCACATCTACGACGTCGGAGTCGCGGGGATTCACCGCCTGCTAGCGCATCGCGAAGCGCTCACGAAAGCGCGTGTGATCGTAGTCTGCGCCGGAATGGAAGGCGCGCTGCCCAGTGTAGTGGGCGGCTTGGTCGGTGTCCCGGTCATTGCCGTTCCGACGAGCGTTGGTTATGGCGCAGCCTTCAAGGGCCTCGCCGCCTTGCTCGGAATGATGAATTCCTGCGCCTCGAACGTCAGCGTGGTCAACATTGATAACGGATTCGGCGCGGGCTTCGTAGCATCATTGATTAACCGAAAGTAGATTAGCGACCTGAAGAACCGGACCCCAAGAGATTTTGCTAACAGCTGGGAGCTAGTGCCGTGACCGGATGATTGTGCTCCTGTCACGGCTTTCTTCGGTGCGTGCCGACCGTAGCGCCGCCGTCTCGGCGGCTGTCCGGCGGGCGTCCCGCCCGCCGCGCCGAGGGCGAGACGCCCTCGGGACAGCCGGCAAGATGCCGGCGCTACGGTAGTCATTAAGCGGTCGCGGTACTAGGAGCTGACAGCTGCTTTTGTGGCAAAGTAATAAGCAATGCTCACCTCCCAGGACCCCCGCCTCGCCGGGCGAGTCGCGTTCACGTATCCCAACTTTGTCTCCTACGCGCTCGCGCGCTTCTTCATCGTCGTGTCGCTCGAGATGCAGTCCGTCGCCGTGGGCTGGCAGGTGTACGACATCACCAAGCGCCCGCTTGATCTCGGATACGTCGGCCTGGCCCAGTTTCTGCCCGGCTTTATGCTGTTTCTCTTCGCCGGACACGCCGCCGATCTGTTCGACCGTCGCAAGCTGCTCATGTGGTGCTATGGCGGCTTCGCCCTCTGTTCGGCGCTTCTGCTGGCCATCAGTTGGCGCGCCCCGCACTCGGCTCACTCGATCCATGTTCACTCGATCTATGCCGTCCTCGTACTGCTCGGAATCTTCCGCTGTTTCAACTGGCCGGCAAGCCGCGCCATTCTCCCGCACCTGGTTCCCGAAGAACATTTTTCGAACGCAGTCGCCTGGAATGCCAGCACCTTTCAGGTCGCAACCATCGCTGGCCCGGCCATCGGAGGAATTGCCTACGCCCTCTTTCGCGGCCCGGAAGCCGTCTATGCCCTGGCCGTAACCGTTTCCATCCTCGCCACCATCTTCACCCTGCGCATCCACCTGCAGCCCACATCGCCAGAAAAGGAACTGGCCGAGAAAGAGTCCGTAAGCCTGCGCGCGGTGCTGGCAGGTTTTCGTTTTATCTGGGAGAAGAAGCTGATTCTGGGTTCGATCTCGCTCGACATGTTCGCCGTCCTGCTGGGCGGAGCGGTCGCGCTGCTGCCCGTCTATGCCAGAACCATCCTGCACACCGGTCCCTGGGGACTCGGCCTGCTGCGCAGCGCTCCCGGCGTAGGCGCCGCACTGATGGCGATCGTGGTGGCTCACCGCCCGATCCGCCGCCGCGCTGGCCTGACCATGCTGTTCTGCGTTGCCGCATTCGGCGCGCTGACCATCGCCTTCGGAATCTCGCACAGCCTCATCCTGTCGCTGGTTGCGCTATTCCTGGTCGGCGCCAGCGACATGGTAAGCGTGATCATCCGCGCAACTCTCGTGCAAGTCGCAACCCCCGATGAGATGCGCGGCCGCGTCAACGCCGTGGACATGCTGTTCATCGGAGTGTCCAACGAGTTAGGCGAGTTCGAGTCCGGCTTAACTGCGCAATGGTTCGGCACCGTTCCCGCCGTGGTCCTGGGAGGAGTCGGCACCCTGCTCGTGATCGCCACCTGGGCGTGGCTGTTCCCCGACTTGCGCAACGCCGATCAGCTAACGGTAGCCGAGCTGATGCCGAAGTAAATACCGCGAAGCCGCTCTTCCCGGCCATGCGTTCCGCTACCACTTCATCGTCATACCACTTTCTGGTCATTGCCCCGCCCCCCAAGTTTGTGTTAAATTTCGCCTCTCATGGCAGGCCTGCTTTCGAGACTCGGGTTCGGCTCAACGACGGAGGGAGTCCCCGAGATCGTCCACGGGGACAGCCCCGCGCTCCACGGTGCTGAACTGGCGGTCGCCTATTTTTCCTCGCGCGCCGGAGGCGATTTTCACGATTTTTTGCGGGTCGGCCCGCACCGATTCCTTTTCGGACTGCTCGACCTGGCCGGCAAGCGCGAAACCGGCGGCCCCGTGCTGCAAGCCGCGCAGGCTTGTTTCCGCTCCTCGGGCAAGCACATCTTCGCCGCCACCGAACTGAACGAATCGGAAGCGATGATCGAACTGTCCAGACGTCTGAATCTCGAGATCATGCGCGCTGCCCAAGGCGTGCGGAGTTGCCCCGCCTTCGCCGGCCTCTACAACGAAGAACTGGGCACGGTTTGCTACGTGAATGCCGGCCACACACCTGGCCTGCTGCGCGACGACAAAAGCATCGTCGAATTGCCTGCGACCGGCCTGCCGCTCGGGCTGTTCTCGCTCGCCCCCACCGACGCCCGTATCGTCGGCCTGGGGCCAAAGGGCTTGCTGGCGGTGGTCTCACGCGGTGTGGTGGAGGCCGAGTCGAAGAACGTGGAATTTGGTCTGGACGGAGTCAAGAGGGTTCTGCAGGCGGGACCTTCTTCGGCCAAGGATCTTTCCCAAAGCATCCTGCAACGCGTGCAGGACTTCATGCACATGGCTCCGAAGCACAATGACGTGACCGCACTGACGCTCACGCGCGCAGCTTAGCCAGCCCAACCGCCCGTTCCATTGGCCTCCATGCCGCTCGCGGCGTAAAATAGAACGAGAATTTTCCTCGGGTGTCACCCAGGTTTCGAAAGATCGTTTCAAGAGAGCCCTAATAATGAAGAAAACCACAATCCCCCTGCTGTTGGCGGTTGCGTACGCGCTGTTGCTCCCGTCTATTTCACCGGCCGATACCGTGGTCGAAGAGATCATCGCCCGGGTAAACAACCAAATCGTCACGCGTTCGGAATACATTCGCAGCCGCGATCAGCTCAAGCAGGAAGTTCAGCAACAGGACGCCGCGAACGCCGACCGCATTTTTGCCGAAAAGCAGCGCGATGTCCTGCGCGATCTGATTGACCAGCAACTCCTCCTGCAAAAAGCCAAGGACCTCGGCATCACCGGCGACACTGAACTCATCAAGCGCCTCGATGAAATGCGCAAGCAGATGAACCTCGAGACCATGGAAGAACTGGAGAAGGCGGCGGAGGCGCAGGGCGCTTCGTATGAAGATTTCAAGCAGAACCTGCGCAACCAGATCATCACGCAGCGCGTGATTGGGCAGGAAGTCGGTTCGCACCTGGCCATGAACAAGGAAGACGAGAAGAAGTTCTATGAGCAGCACCGCGCGGAAATGGAGCAGCCCGAGGAGGTTCGCCTCAGCGAAATTCTGATCGTTCCCAAAAAGCCCGCCAAACCCGCTGCCAGCCCGGACGCGAAGCCCGAGCCGCCATCAGAGGCAGAGACGGAGGCAGCACTGGCCGCCGCCCAGGCCACAGCGCAGGGTCTACTCGACCAGTTCCACAAGGGCGCACAATTTGCAGACTTGGCGAAAAAGTACTCCGATGGACCTTCGGCGAAGGACGGCGGCGACCTCAGTTACTTCAAGCGCGGCACGCTGTCGAAAGAACTGGAAGATAAAGTCTTCGCGCTGAAAGCCGGTGAAGTCACGGATGTGATTCGCACCAAGCAGGGTTACGTGATCCTGCAGGCGAGCGAGCATCGCATGGCGGGCATTCCCACTCTGAAGGAAGTTGAGCCGCGCATCCAGGATGCGTTGTACATGCAGAAACTGCAGCCCGCGCTGCGCGCTTATCTGACCACGCTGCGCGAGGAAGCCTTCATTGACGTCAAGTCTGGTTACATCGACTCGGGCGCCAGCGCCAAGCAAACCAGGCCCGTCGAGACCACGGCCAAAGAGTCCAACGCGAAGAAACTGAAAAAGAAGAAGAAGCTCGGCGTGTTTTAGGCTGGAACTGGTCTCATAAATGGTTGTGAGTAGGTTTTGGGAAGGCCACGGCTTCAGCCGTGCCGGTTAGAGCCCCAAAACCATGCGCGCTTTAGCCCCTGAGGGCCAGACATCTCGCTCTAAGGATTATTTACGGCAAGCCGATTTTCGCGGAGGCTCATGAAAGAGTTTTTTATCTCCGACTGTTCCCAGCAGGAAAACAAGATCATCACCTCCAGCTTCGTGGTGGCGTCGAAACAGGTGAAGGCAAAGAAAAATGGCGATCCTTACCTGGCATTGACCCTGGCGGATCGCACCGGCCAGATCGAAGCCAAGATGTGGGACAACGTCGACGAATTCATCCTCGCCTTCGAGCAGGACGACTTTCTCAAAATCAAGGGGCTCATCAACAAGTACAAGAATCGTTTTCAGCTCACGATTCACAAGCTGCGACGCATGGAAGAAGGCGAGATCGACTTCACCGACTACCTGCCCAAGACCACCAAGGACATTGGCGAACTCTGGCGAACGCTGACGGAGTTTGTGGCCACGTTCCAGAATCCGCACCTGAAATCTCTGGTGGAACTGTTCATGGCGGACGCGGAAATCGCCGAGCGCTACCGCAATGCACCCGCGGCCAAGACGCTTCATCATGCTTACATCGGCGGGCTGCTCGATCACGTCGTGTCGCTGTTCCGTTCCTGCGATCTGATCTGCCGGAACTATCCACAAGTCAACCGCGACCTGCTGTTGACGGGAGCGTTCCTGCATGACATCGGCAAGATTCAGGAACTGACCTACAACCGCGCGTTTTCCTACACTACGCGCGGCCAACTGCTCGGGCACATGATCATCGAACTGGAGATGCTGCAGGCCAAGCTCGCAAAATTGCCGGAATTCCCCGCGGAACTGAAAACGCTGCTCGAACATATGATCATCAGCCATCACGGCCAGTACGACTTCGGATCGCCCAAGCTGCCGATGTTTCCCGAGGCGCTCATGCTGCACTATCTCGACGATCTGGATTCCAAGATGGAGGCGATGCGCGCCCACTTCGAGCGCGAGGCGGAACTCGAAGGACCGTGGACCAGCTATAACGCATCGCTGGGGCGCCCGCTGTTCGATTCCAGGAAATTCCTGCAAGGCCAGAAAGCGCCGGCTGCGAAAAACGGTGCGGAGGATTCCGGCGCGCAGCCGGCCACGCCCGCAGCACCGGAGCCTGCAACTTCCGCAGTGCCAGTGCTTGACCTGTTCACCGAACAGAAAGCATAGAGCCAAAGAGCAAAAAACAAAGAGCATAGAGTCCGCCCCTGAGCGTCGAATCGTTCCGCTGCGTCGCCTATGGATTTCTCACGTTTCACCACCATCAGCTTCGACTGCTACGGCACTCTGATTGACTGGGAGTCGGGGATCCTGCTTGCCCTGCGTGCCGTCCTGGTAAACCACGGTCAAAGTCTCCCCGACGCTGCCATTCTTGAGCTCTACGGGGAATTTGAGGCGGAGGCGGAAAGCGGCCCGTATCAAAGCTATCGGGATGTGCTGGAATCGGTGGTGCGGAGGTTTGCAGATCGCTTTCATTTCGAGGCCAGTTCCGCCGAAATCCGCTCGCTGCACCAATCCGTTCACGCCTGGCCGCCTTTTCCGGATACGGTGCCTGCGCTGCGCGAGCTTCAGAAGCGCTACAAGCTCGTGGTGATTTCAAACATTGACGACGATCTATTTGCGGAGACGCGAAAGCATCTTTACGTGGAATTCGATGGCGTGATCACGGCGGAACAGGCGAGAAGCTACAAACCTTCCCTCAATAATTTTCAGATGGCCTTACGCACGCTTGCGCTTTCTCCGGATTGCCTGCTGCACGCCGCGCAGAGCATCTATCACGACGTGGTGCCGGCGCGGTCGCTGGGGATCTCCACGGTGTGGGTGAACCGGAAGTCGGCTCGTCCGGGTATTGGCGCAGTTCGCGCTTCCGCGGCACTCGCCTCCGAGAAGCGAGCGGACCTGGAGGTTCCCGATCTTGCCAGCCTTGCCGAAGTTGTCATGGGGCGTGCGCAGCGCTGATGCCAGGCTGCTAGTACCGTGACCGCATGATTTGTACCGTCTTACCGCGGAGAGTAGCGCCGCCGTCACGGCGGCTGTCCGGCGGGCATCCTTGCCCGCCGCGCCGAAGGCGAGACGCCCTCGGGAGAGCCGGCAAGATGCCGGCGCTACTCGTTTTCCACACCGTAATCATCATGCGGTCACGGGACTAGTTCATCGGGACCGGCAGCGGAACAATCTTCTTCTGTATCGCGACCGTGACCAGTTGGGCCTTGTTGTGAATGTCGAGTTTGCGCATCAAGTTGAACTTGTGCGCTTCCACCGTCTTGACGCTGACTCCCAGAACTGCCGCTGTTTGCTTCACGGTATTGCCCTCGGCGAGCAACTTCATCACTTCGCGCTCGCGCACAGTCAGGGTACTTCTCCGTAGCGGCACCGCCTGCTTCCGCAGGATCGCGTCGTCTTTCAATTTACTCTGGATCTGCGGACTCAATGACCGTTCGCCGCGATGCACTTCGCGCAGCGCGCGCAACAATAGCGGCGCGGGAGTATCTTTCAGCAGGTACCCGCTGGCGCCCGAGCGCAGAGCTTGCTGCACATACTCCCCATCTTCATGCATGGTCAGATAAACGATGCGCGTGCCGGTGCAGTGTTCTTCGATGAGGCGTCCAGCTTCGAACGACGACATACCGGGCATGCTGATATCGAGCAGAACCAGGTCGGGGTGGTGCTCCAGGACCAGCTTGAGCGCCTCGGCGGCATCGCCCGCTTCGCCCACCACGGCAAAGTCGGGAGCGTCCTCCAGCAGACGGCGCACACCGTAGCGCAGCATTTCGTGATCGTCGGCGATCACGCAGCGAATGCGCTCGGCAACTTCCGGATGAAACGGACCAGTCTTCGTGGTCAACATGGAACAATCCTCGCGTGCTCTGACGAAGTGCGAGATGAGTCTGGAAACCCGGGGTCCGTCGACTTCCGGTACAAAGTGACAGTTCATTGTACCTGCACAGGCCACACGCTCGGCGCAAGAAAACGGATTGGGGGAATCAACGAGAGGCTGAACTTTTCCTCTTCATTTACAATGCCAGTTCCACATGCTGCGCTACTTTACTTCCGGAGAATCCCACGGCGAGGCCCTGGTTGCGTTTCTTTCCGGGCTGCCTGCCGGGCTGGCGGTCGATCAGGCATTCGTGGACCGCGAACTCTGGCGGCGCCAGCAGGGCTTTGGACGCGGCGGGCGCATGAAGATCGAAACCGACAGGGCGCACTTTCTGTCGGGCGTCCATCACGGCAAGACGATCGGCTCGCCGATCGCGGTGATGCTCGAAAACCGCGACTGGCAGAATTGGAAAGATTCGCTGCCCGTCGAAATCGGCGATCCCGAGAAACACAAGCGCGTGGCGTCGCCGCGCCCGGGCCATGCCGATCTTGCGGGAGCTTTGAAGTACGATTTCACGGAAGCGCGCTATGTTCTGGAGCGCGCCTCGGCCCGGGAATCGGCGGCGCGGGTTGCGATTGGCGCGCTCGCCAAGCTGCTGCTGCGAGAGTTGGGCGTGGAAGTTCTGAGTCATGTCATTGCGGTCGGCGCGGTTTCGATTGCGAATCGGGAAATCGCGTGGGAGCAAATCGAATTACTGTCGCGTAAAGACGAGGTGCTGCTTTCCTGCGCCGACGCCGATGCCGAGCAGCGCATGAAGGAAGAAGTCGATAAAGTTCTGCGCACGGGCGATTCGGTGGGTGGAGTATTCGAGGTGGTGGCGCACAATGTTCCGCCCGGTCTTGGCAGCTATGTGCAATGGGATGAGCGGCTGGATGCACTGTTGGCCGCGGCGGTCATGTCGTTGCAGGCAGTGAAAGCGGTCGAAATTGGAAGCGGGATTCAGGCAGCGCATTCGCCGGGGTCGGCCGTGCATGACGAGATCGGCTATCAAAACGGCGCAGGATTTGCGGGCTTCACGCGCACGCGCAACAATGCGGGAGGTCTGGAGGGTGGCGTCTCCAACGGGCAGGAGATTCGGGTTCGCGGTTATCTGAAACCGATCTCCACCTTGCGGCGTCCATTGCAATCGGTGGATTTCGCAACGCGCGAGCCCGTGAAGGCGGCGTACGAGCGCTCGGATGTATGCGTGGTACCCGCCGCCGGCGTGGCCGCCGAGGCCATGGTCGCGCTCACGCTGGCGCGCTGTGCGCTTGAGAAATTCGGCGGCGACTCGATGAAAGAAACCAAACGAAATTTTCAAGGCTATCTGGAACAACTGAAGAACTACTAATCTGAAACCAGTGTCGCGCCCCAAAAGGTTCGCGGCATAAAGTTACACGGTCATCCTGAGAGCTTGTGACTTTTTTAATTTCTCTCAAGGACCGATGTTGAAAGAAAAAGACTTAAGTGCCCCTAAAATGGCCGAAAGTCAATAAAGTCACAAACTCTGAGCGAAGCGAAGGGCCTATGGATTTGAATCCGCCCCAATGCATAGGTCTTTCGCTTCGCTCAAGATGACACCCAAACTTACGAAAATGATTCACCCAATTGTGAAACTTGGCAATCCCGTCCTGGAAACAACTGCGGCCGTGGTGACCAGCTTCGACGATGACCTCAAAAAGCTCGTGGAAGACATGTTCGAGTCGATGTACGCGGCTCGCGGCGTCGGCCTGGCGGCTCCGCAGATTGGCATTTCGAAACGAATCGCCGTCGTGGATGTGACCTTCAAGGAAGACCCCGGCGCCAGGCTGGTCCTGATCAATCCGGTGATCATTGGCAAAGAAGGCCGCCAGCGCGGCACCGAAGGCTGCTTGAGCATTCCCGAATTTCGTGAGGACGTCACGCGCGCCAAGACCGTGACGGTACGGGCGCAGGACCTCAGCGGCAAGTTTTTCGAGCACACCGGAGAAGACCTGCTGGCGCGGGCCTTCCTGCATGAGACCGATCACTTGAACGGCAGGCTCTACATCTCACATATCAGCGCGCTGAAACGCGACCTCATCAAGCGCAAGATCAAGAAGCTGGTGAAGGCGGGAGAGTGGTAGAAGTGCAGGTGTCAGGTGTTTGGTGTTAGGTCTCAGGAAAAACGTGCACTGCGAAATGCGTGTCGGATCTGCTCGCGACACATCAGCCCTGTGCGTTTTTGCGATGACTTGGGACCTGACACCTAAGACCTGAGACCTGACACCTATGCTTTTGGTTTTCTGCGGCACGCCTCGCTTCGCTGTCCCGACCCTGGAGAAACTGGTCGAATCCGGTCATTCCGTGCCGCTGGTGGTGACGCAACCCGATCGGCCTCGCGGACGCGGGATGGAAGTGACTGTTTCTGCCGCGAAAGATGCGGCAATGCGCCTGGGCATTGCCGTCGTGCAACCCGGCACCATCAAGAACAACGCCGAATTCCGCGACCAGCTTGCGGCGATTGGCCCGGACGCGATCATCGTCGTCGGCTATGGCCGCATCATTCCGCAGTGGATGATCGACCTTCCCCGGCTTGGAAACCTGAACCTGCACGCGTCTCTGTTGCCGAAGTATCGCGGCGCGGCGCCGATCCAGTGGGCGATCGCCAACGGCGAATCCGTCACCGGAGTTACGACCATGCGCATCGACGCGGGGCTCGACACCGGCGACATACTCATGCAGCGCGAAATCTCCATTGATCTGAAAGACACAGCCGAGACCTTGGGCCCGAAGCTGGCGTCCGTCGGGGCGGATCTGATGGTTGAGACCCTGCGCGGACTCGACAGCGGGCAAGTTCGCCCGGCGCCGCAAGATAATACGCAAGCCACGCTCGCGCCGATTCTAAAAAAGGAAGACGGCCGCATGGACTTCTCTCGCAGCGCCAACGATCTGTTCAACCGCCTGCGCGGGTTCCAGCCGTGGCCGGGGGCGTTCACGATCTTCAAGGGTAAGACGCTGCAAGTGCACCGTGCTCAGCCCGCTCAACATGCGGTTCGGCTGATGCCAGGGCAAATCGCAGTCGAGGGAACGCGCCTGTTCGTCGGCTGCGGCAAAGACAAAGACACGGCGCTGGAGCTCATCGCAATTCAACTCGAGAGCAAGCGCCGCATGACCGCGCAGGAATTCATCAACGGCTACCGGCCCAAATCCGGCGACCATCTGGGACAATAGGTTGCGATGGCCGTTTCTCCTGCTCGCGCGGTGGCTTTCGAAATTCTTCTGCGGGTCGAGCGCGAAGACTCCTACGCCGCCGAACTGCTCCATTCCGCTCCGCTCTCGAAACTTTCCTCGCGTGATCACGGGCTCGCCACCGAGTTGGTGATGGGAGTTCTCCGCTGGCAGTCTCTGCTCGATCGGCGGCTGGACGCCGCATCATCGCAGAAGCTCGAGCGGCTGGATGGCGAGGTTCTGGCCGCGTTGCGCCTCGGCGTGTATCAATTGCAGTTTCTCTCCAGAGTTCCGGCGCGCGCGGCGATCTTCGAAAGTGTGGAGCTCGTCAAAGCGGCGCGCAAGCGCTCGGCCGCTTCGTTCGTGAATGCGGTTCTCCGGACAATTGCCGGGGCCGGAGCTATTGACAGCTTCGCGGAAATCGCCAAATCGCCCGACTCGATCACGCTCGCTCAGAACGCTGCTCATCCCCCATGGCTGGTGGACCGCTGGACCGGGCACTATGGACTTGAGACAGCGCGGCAGATCTGCGCCCATGATCAGACGGTGCCCGGCACGGCCATTCACATCCACGGCGATCAATCTACCAATGATCAATGTGATGCCGAACTTGCCGCAGCCGGCGTGCAGCTCGCGCCGGGTCGATTGCTATCGGCGGCACGACACGTTCTTTCGGGCGACGTGATAACAACGCGCGCTTACCAGGAAGGCCGCGTCTCCATTCAGGATGAAGCCTCTCAACTGGTAGCGTTGCTGGCCGGCCGTGGAGAAACGCCCGTCCATTGCACGATCCTCGATTGTTGTGCCGCTCCCGGCAGCAAGACTGCCTTGCTCGCCCGGCGCAACCCAAGCGCCAAAGTGTTCGCGACAGAGTTGCATCCGCACCGCGCGCGCTTGCTGCGGAGTCTCAGTCGCTTGCCGAACCTCCACGTAGTCGCGGCGGACGCGCGCCATTTGCCCTTCTCGTCCGCGTTCGACCGCATCCTCGCCGACGTTCCGTGCTCCGGCACCGGCACTCTGGCCCGCAACCCGGAGATTAAGTGGCGGCTCAAGGCCGAAGACCTGGACGATCTTCAGTCGCGGCAGGTCGCCATCCTGAGGTCCACACTTTGCCAGCTCGCGAGTGGCGGGCGCCTTGTCTATTCCACGTGTTCGCTGGAGCGTGAGGAAAACGAAGCGGTCGTAGAAGCTGCTCTCGATGGCACGGCGGAATTCAAGGTCGCCGATTGCAAGGAAGAGCTGGGGCAACTGCGGCAGTCCGGCGAAATGTGCTGGAAGGATATCGCGTCGCTTGTCACTCGACCCTATCTGAGGACAATTCCCGGCGTGCATCCTTGCGACGGCTTTTTCGCCGCGCTGATCGAACGGAGATAATCCCGGATCACGTAGGCACAGCTGCCCTCGGCTGTGCGGGCGAGCGAAGCTCGCCGATTCTAGCGGACTTCGAAACTCACCGCGCTGCCCGCCACAATCTTCTGTCCTGGCGCCGGAGTCTGGGTCACGATCATGCTCGCTGCGCTGGGCTCGGAGACCGCAGATGGCGCAATTGGCGCGGTTTGCGGCTCGCCGGGCAACGGCGCCGGCGGAAGCACGCCAACTTTGCCGACCTTGATGCCGGCGTCCTGTAGCGCCAGCATCGCGCTGCCGAGCGGTTGTCCGGTGAGGTTCGGCATCACATAGGTTGGCGGCTCGGGACCCTCGCTGACCAGCAGACTGATCTTCGGTGCGGACACGCCGCTGGCATTCGCCGGTGGGCTTTGCGATATCACCTGGTCCAGCGGCACGTCCGGCAAATTGACAAGCGCGACCGAACCCAGACTGAGCCCACGGCGCCGTATGTTCAACTCCGCGACCCGCTCGCTCCCTCCCGTCACGTCGGGAATCGCCACCCGCTGAGGCCCCAGACTTTGCGCCACGCGGATCGACCAGCCTCGCCGCACCTTCGTTCCCGGCGGCGGCATCTGAGTCATGATTTTTCCTTCGGGAATGTCAGCGCTGTAGAACTGCCGCTCGACCACCACTAGCAGGCCCGAAGCCGCGCCCGTACGCTCGGCTTCAAAAGGACTCATGCCCACCAGTTTCGGAATGGTCACCTCGCGCCCGTGGATGGCCAGCCGCATGGCCGTGAGCGCCGAAACCAGCGCCACCGTCATCAGGACCAGAGACAAAAGCAACATGCGAAAGAACTGTCGCATCGCTGCTGATTATAGCTTCCCCGTAGAGACGCGGCTTGCCGCGTCTCCCGCCTCGTGCAGAGGAGACGGGGCAAGCCCCGTCTCTACAGGAGAGAGAATTTACGACGACGCACCACCCCGCTCTTCCCACTCATTGCCGCACGCATGGCAAGTCCATCCCCGCTTTTTCACCGGGATGAGAACACCAGCGTACGCCGTCCAATACGAGAGCGCTTTATTCAGTTCTTCACAACTGACCTAACCATCATTTGCCCGCGTTCGCACGGGCACGCCGCAGTCCGGCGGCGACGCCTTGCCGCACTGCGCGCCCGTATCCGGCAACGTCCATTGCGGTCGCAGCCGCCGCTGCAATGCCGCCAGGAGTGGCCGCCTCCTCCAGCAGCGACTCCACTGAATGCTTTCCATCGCGCCAGGCGATGATCCCATCCGCCAACGCATGCGCGCTCGCCAACAGCGCCGTGCTTCGATCGAGACCTGCCGCTTGCGCAGCTCGCTCCAGAGTCGCAAGCGCGTGATAGCCGTGGCTGCATGAGTAGATCACCGTGAACGCATCGAACTTGCTTTCCGGGATTTCGACGACCTGGCCGAAGCTGGCGAAAAGATCGTCGACGCGTTTGCGATCCGCGCGCGGCAAGGTCCGGGGAAAGGTCACCGCCGTCAGGCCGCGCCCGCTGCGGCAAACCGGGCTCGGCATCGCACGGGCCCATTGCACGGGGGGGCCGGCCACCTTCCTCAGTACGCGGAGCGGCACACCTGCGGCCACACTGACCGCGAGCAATGGCCGGTTCACTTCTCCGATCACTTTCCCGACGATGTGAAGAAGCTCGCGAACCGAACTTGGGCGAACCGCGACGATCAGCACGTCCGCCTGCTTGACGGCGCGATTCAGGTCGGGCTCGACAGCAACCGCGTAACCCTTTTTCAGATCACGCAACTTGCCCGGATTGCGATCATGCACGACCAGTCGGTGTGTGGTCTTGCCCAGGCGCAGACCCGCCAGCATCGCCGATGTGATCCGCCCTCCGCCGAGGAAGACGACTGTGCTCATGCCATCTCCGCACAGACTTCGTCCGCAGCCGGCAAGAGCGTCTCCACGTCCTGCATGGTATGTACGGTCGAAATAATCCAGTGCAATCCGTTTGCAGGCGTCATGTAGATACCGCGATCGAGCAGTCCGTGGATGAATCGCGAGTATTTTGCCGTATCAGCGTACTGGCAGTAGTCGCGATAATCATGGATCGCTTCGCGGCCGGTGAAATAAATCTGAAACATCGGGCCGAAACCTTGAATGACGGCGTCAATCTTTCTTCGACGAAAGACATCGCGCAGACCGGCGATGGCGGCATCGCCAACCCCATAGATCTGCTTGTAAATCGCGCCCTCATTCGCCGTGAGCAGATCCAGATTCGCCGCGATTACACGCATGGTGAGCCGGTGGCCGTTGAAGGTCCCGTAGTGCAGCACCATGCCGGCGCCCCAGCGCATGCGGTCGAGGATCGCGCGCGGCCCCGCCACGGCGCCAACGGGAAACCCCGCTCCCAGAGCCTTGCCGAACGTGCTGAGATCCGGCTGCAGGCCGTAATGCTGTTGGCATCCGCCGGGTGCGTAGCGGAATCCGGTCACAACTTCGTCCAGAATAAACAGCGCGCCAAACTGATGCGCCAGCTCGCAGACCTTCTGCAAATATCCATCGCGCGGCAGGATGCAACCCATGTTCGCCATGATTGGCTCGGTGATCACGGCGGCCAGTTCCCGCCCATGGCGGCGCAGAATACTTTCAAGCGCCTCCAGATCGTTCCACGGCGCGAGCACCACATCGTCGAACACCGACGCCGGGATGCCCTCCGAATCCGGAAATTGAGTGGGATTCTCTCTCGGCCCCAGTAGCTCCGCCGGATGGCTATGCCCGTTCAAACAGTAAGGGTCGTACCATCCGTGGTAGTGGCCTTCGAATTTGAGGAATTTTGTTCGCTTAGTGTGCGCGCGCGCCAGGCGCAAGGCGAGCATCGTGGCTTCAGTGCCGCTGTTGGTGAAGCGCACCGCCTCCGCGGTGGGAACCATGCGCCGGAAGCGCTCGGCGGCTTCCGCCTCAGCCGGAGTGGCGGTTGCGAAATGCGAACCGCCGGCCATCGTCTGCGAAACCACCTCAACAATTTTCGGATGCGCATGCCCCTGAATCAGTGCGCCGAACGACATCATGAGATCGATATACTCGTTCCCGTCGAGGTCCCAGACGCGCGATCCGCGGCCACGCTCCAGCACCACCGGCCCCGGCAAGTACACGGCTGCGCCGCGTGACGGCGAGTTCACGCCCTCGATCAGCGATTGCTGCGCGCGCTCATACCAATCGCGCGACCGCTCGCGCCTATTCGTCTTCGTCGTCATTTTCGTGGTCATTGAATTTGAACTCATTGAAACTTAAGTCGATGAAATTGAAGTCGATCGCTAATCTGCCGTACCGCCGCCATCCACCACTAGCGCCGCTCCGGTTATAAACGACGAATCGTCCGATGCCAGGAACAGCACGGCTTTCGCGATCTCATCGACGGTCCCAATCCGTCCCAATGGCCGATTCTCGCAACCCGCCAGATACGTCTTCCAGTCCAGGCCTCGCCGTCGCGCATCTTCCGGCAGCATCGGAGTGTCCACGTCGCCCGGGCAGATGCAGTTCACGCGGATGCCCTGCCGCCCGTGATCAACGGCCATCGCTTTGGTCAAGAGAACGACTCCGCCCTTCGAGGCGCAATACGCCGCCGCCTTGTCGCCACCCACGAGCCCCCAGCCCGAACTGTTGTTAACGATCACTCCACCACCCTGAGCGATCATCGGCCCGAGCGCATACTTCGACACCAGGAAAGTTCCCTTCAGGTTAATGTCAATCTGCAGATCCCATTCTTCTTCGGAGCACTCGAGCGCCGTCTGGGGAAAGAAGACTCCCGCGTTGTTGAACAGAATGTCGAGCCGGCCGAACGAGCGCAGCGTCTCCTCCACCGCCCGTTGGCATTCGGCGGATTTGCGAACGTCTGTACGCAGAAAAATTGCCTTCCCGCCGGACTCGAGAATGCGTGCCGTGACCGCGTGGCCGCGAGACTCATTGCGACCGGTGATGGCAACCTTCGCGCCCTCGCGCGCAAACAGCTCGGCCACGGCTTCGCCAATGCCGGACGTGCCGCCCGTGATCAAAGCAACTTTGTTCTCGAGGCGCATCAATCCAACCTATCCTGCTAGCCCTCCACCATCGACAACCAGCGCCGTGCCGGTGACAAACGAAGACCCATCGCTGGCCAGATACAGCGCGGCCTGCGCAATTTCCTCCGGTGTCCCCACCCGGCCCAGCGGACGCTTTGCCGCTTCGGCAAGAAAGCGGCTGTTCTCTTCTCCGAGTTGCTGCGCTTCTTCGCGCAGCATGCCCGTGTCGGTGTCGCCCGGGCAGATACAATTTACGCGAATGTTCTGCGATCCGTGATCAATGGCCATCGCTTTCGTCAGCAGCACGACCGCGCCCTTCGAAGCACAGTAAACTGCAGCCTTCGCGCCGCCAGCCAGTCCCCATCCTGAGGCCGTGTTGATGATCGTTCCGCCGCCCGCTTTCTGCATATGCGGAATCACTTCGCGCGACAGCAGGTAAATCGACTTGACGTTCACCGCCATCACCTGGTCCCAGTCTTCTTCGCTGAGATCAAGAACCGTCGCCCGCCGAATGATGCCGGCGTTGTTGAACAGAATGTCGATTCGGCCGAACTCGCGAATCGCACGCTCGACCAGCCGCTGGCAACTTGCGGCGCGCGTCACGTCCATGGGCTCAAAGAAGGCACGCCCGCCAGATTGGGCAATCTCGTCAGCGACACGCTGGCCCGCATCCGCACTCAAATCCGCCAGGGCAACCGTTGCTCCTTCGCGTGCAAACAGCAGTGCCGTCGCGCGTCCTATGCCCGATGCCCCGCCCGTAATCAGCGCAACCTTCCCCGCAACTCGCCCTGCAAGCTGCATGGCTTACCGGCTGGCCAGCCCTCCCGCGGTTTCTCCGCCGTCGCACGTATACACGTGGCCGGTCATGTTTCGCGCGTCGTCCGAGGCGAGAAATGCGAACAGCGCCGCAATCTCCTCCGGCTGAGCATGTCGCCGCAAAGGAATCTTCCGGTTGACCTCTTCGAGCATTTCATCCGTGTATTCGGCGCGCTGCATCGGCGTCAGCACGTATCCCGGAGCCACCGCGCACACCCTGACTTTCGGCGCAAGTTCCAGCGCCATCGACTTCGTCAGCTCGATCACGCCCGCCTTGCTGGCGTTGTAATCCGCATAAAACGGATATCCCATGACGCCATTGGTCGACGCCGTCTGCAGAATCACACCGCCGCCGCGCTCCATCATGTGCCGTGCCGCCGTCTGCGCCACGTAGAACACTCCGGTGAGATTCACGGCGATCACTTTGTCCCACTCTTCGGGCGTGATATCGAGAAAGTTATGACGAATGCTGATGCCGGCGTTATTCACCAGCACATCGACGCCGCCCATGAGCCGAATCGCTTCGGCAAGAGCAGCCTGCACCTGTTTCAGATTCGAAACATCGCCATCGATCGCTCCCGCCAGATTGGGCAGTTCGCGCTGGATCTTCCGCCGCCCCTCCGCGTCGCGGTCGAGCACGCACACAACCGACCCTTCTTCGAGAAATCGCGCCGCCGTGGCCGCTCCTATGCCGCTGGCCCCGCCGGTGATCAGGATTCGCTTTGCCTTGAGCCCCCGCAATCGCACCTCCACACAGAAAAATCGGGCAGATCAGGATACCTGTCTGCCCGCGATCCCGCCATCGTCGCCGAACTTTGCTCGCCAAACTCTAAGGCTGAGAACTGACCTCCAGCAGCAGATGATCCTTGAACTCCGCCGCCAGTTTCGCCACGCCATTGGCCGCCGCGTCTACCGTGCCAAGGTCTTTTCCCTCGCTGTAGTCACTCACCCGATACTTCCCGGGCTTCAATCCGCGCAGTTCGACTTCGCCTTTCCAGTTCCCGGACGATGCGAAGAACGCGTAATACATTTTGCCGTCTTTCGCGATCGCATATCCCTCGGGCGTGTCGTAGCCGGTCACGTAAAGATCTCTGAACTCGCCTTTCGAAAGCATCTTCTCGTTATACAAACCGATCCACTTCTTCCAGCGCTCTTCTTTCGCAGCGGTCAGATTAACGTCCTTGAATTTCGGGCCGGGATCGGGCCAGACGAACTTCGTCCCCACCACGCCCCCGGCTCCGATCGTGGATGCGAAATCGTCGCCGTGTTCTTTCCATTTATCCTGGCCTAGATTATCTTTCCCCACTTTGGTCATCGCAGAAAGCTCGACGTGATCGCCGTACACCGCCGATTCGGGCCCGAGCAATGCCTTATACATCTTGATTCGCCGTCGCACCTGCACCGCCCCCACTGGGTCAGCGGTCACCGCCTGGTCGATGAACGGTAGCCAGGCCAGGGAGGGCGGCGTTCCACACGGACAGGCCTGGGTCACGCTCTGCGGCTTCAACGCCCGCGTCGTCTGGAAAATTTCCTTGTACACATCCCCCATGGCAGTCACCGAATCCTGCGGCGACTTGTGATGATGCGCCGGGTTGTAGCAGGCCGGAACGCTGTAGATATTGTCCAGCTTGCTGCCATCGAATCCCCAGTCGCGAATGAATTTTTCCGTCAGCTGCTTGTGATACGCCCGCACTTCCGGCACCGCCGGACACAGCGCCGCCAGGCCGCGAGTCATGCGCGCATGCTTGCCGTTCTTGTCCAGAATCAGCCACTCCGGATGCTCCTGCGCGATCTTTGAAACCGCGTACTTGTGCGATTCCCATTTTCCCTCGCCATCCTCCACCCCAAGTGGCAGCCACCACAACTGTGCCAGCATGCCTTGTTTGTGGAAGTCGTCCGTCATTTTCTTAATGGAATCTCCTGGAAAAGTATCCGCGCGCGGATTCCAGTCGCCATAAGCATCGAACCAGCGATCGTCGAGCGTCACCCACTTGATGCCCATTTCCTTCAGCTTCGGAACCGTGCCCAGCATCTGCGCCGGCGTTACGTTGAACTCGTACCCCCAGCCGCACCAGCTCACGTTGTAGGCTTCGCTCGACGGCTTCGGAAGCTCCCAGCCTTCTTTCTGCAGCACGCTCGACCAAATCCGCAGTGGCTCATAGAAGTCGCCCGCATAGACCGAAACGAAACTGCGCGGAGTAGAGTACGTCTCGCCCGGCTTCAGCGTGATATTGGCGGCGTAGTCCACCTCGGCATCCACCCGTCCGTCGCTTGCAACTCTTGCCGGGATTGCCGCGGAAATCGGAATCGTCTCCACGTGCCCGACCGCTTCGCCCACCTGGCGCGTCCAGAAAGCCACCACCGGAATCCCGCCACCATAGCCGCCTTTGACCATTTCTCCAAAGGCGTTTGCCTGGGAAAAAGCCGGCGTCAGTTTCACGACGTCATCTTTTCCCCAGTCATAGCTCGCGCCATGAAATGACCACATTCCCCACGGATGCGCCTTTGCGTCACCCAGCCGCGCGTTCAACCGGCGCCGCTGATTCACGCTTTTTTCGATGGCCACATCACTCGCGCCGGTGTTCTTGTATTCCACTGTGCTCAGCAGAATGTTGGGGAACTTGTCATAGACTTCGAGCGCCAGCACACGCTGCAACTCCGTCCCCGAGGGCCCGAGCGGACGCGCCGGAATCTCCACCCGCTTTCCGACGCCCATCTTCCCGATCGCTTCGTGCACCTCGGCCTGCTGGAAGTCGAGAGTGAAATGGACATCCTTGCCCCCCACCCGCACAAAATCGCTGTCCGCGGGAGCGCCGACGTTGGGTTCGTCGAGCGAAAGTTTCTTCCCGTCTTTAAGCAAAGACGCCTGCACATAACCATCCGGCCTCACCTGAAACTCGGCCGCGCTGGTCGTCAGCACCACTGGCCCGCCGTCCTTCACGTCCACCTCGATTGCGGAAGGCTGGGTTGGTTCGGGCTTGGCGGTCGCGGTCTTTTGCGCCAACTTCAGAGGTGATTCCGGCAATTTCGAGCAAGCCGTCAGCAGCAGCGTGGGACCAAGCGTCGCCACGAGCGCTGTACCGATCAGAGCAATCCCGTGTTTTCGGGCGATCATGAGTAACCTTTCTCTTTGATATTGCTATTCTGCCACCTGTGACTCCGCCAGCCTCTGCCACGGCGTGTCCGGCAGCTTGGCCAAATATCGCAGTTGACAAACGCTATAAAACGAAAGTAAAAGTAATGTATCGTAATATTACACTGAAAAACTCGTAGTTTCAGCACCCGAATTTTCGCCTGGCCCAATCAAGCCGCTTGCGAACATTCGAGCTTAGCGCCTTCGGGTTTAGCGCTCAGGAGCCTCGCCATGCTCATCCATTTTCCTCGCCTGCAAACTTTCTCGGCCCTGTTCTTTTCTATGTTGCTCGCGTCTATCTTCCTCGCGCTGGTCACACCGCTATGGGCGCAAAAAGATGCCGGAGCCATTGTAGGCCTGGTGCGCGACCCCAGCGGTGCGGTGGTCGCGGGCGCCAAGGTCACCGTGACCGAGGTCGATCGCGGCATGGAGTTGACCTTCTCCACCAACAATGCGGGAGAGTACGTCGCCAGCCCGCTCAGGATCGGCCGTTACAGTGTCACCGTCGAGAAAGAGGGTTTCAAGAAGGCCGTTGCCGGCCCGGTTCAAGTGAATATTCAGGATCGCGTCGGTGTGGACCTGAAGCTTCAGCCTGGCATGGTCACGGAAGTCGTCACAGTCACCGGCCAACGTCCACAGCTCGAGACAGAAACCTCCGAGCTTGGCCAGGTGGTGGACAGCCGCCGCATCAATGCGCTTCCCCTGAACGGACGCAACTACGCGCAGCTCGCTCTTCTCGGAACGGGGGTGGTGCCGTCTGAACCGGGCTCGCGCGTGGAAACCAGCTCTGGTTTCAGCGCCAACGGCGCCCGCTCCCTGCAAAACAATTTCCTGCTCGACGGCATTGACAACAACGCCAATCTGGGCGACGTGCTCAACGGTTCCGCCTATGTGGTGCAGCCGTCGGTGGATGCCATCGCCGAATTCAAGGTGGAAACGAATTCCTACAGCGCTGAATTCGGACGCGGTAACGGCGCCATCATGAATGCCGTCATCAAGTCCGGCACCAATCAGTTTCACGGCGACGTTTTTGAATTCCTGCGGAACGAAAAATTTGACGCCGACAATCGATTCGACATTTTCGGCAAGGTGCCTTACAAGCAAAACCAGTTTGGCGCCACCTTCGGTGGCCCGATCGTAAAGAACAAGACGTTCTTTTTCGGAGACTACGAGGGCACGCGCATCCGCCAGGCGCTCCCGCAACTCGCAACTGTTCCAACTACGGCCGAGGCAGGCGGAGATTTTTCCGCGCTTCTCACAAACAATTCGACCGGCAACACAGGGCCCGTGCCCGGGGTTGTCGATTGTTTCGGGAACGCGACGTACTACGGCGAGATATTCGACGCGCGACAGGTAGGAACCTCCGCGACGAATCCCAGTGGAGTCTGCGGCACCCCTGCCTCACCTGTGGTTGGCGGTGTGCCGACCAATATCATTGGCCCGTATCCTGGAGATCCAACTCTCCAGTTGGATGCTGTCGCGACCAACCTTATCGCTCACGGGAACCTTCCCGGCCCCACGCCCAACCTCCCGGCGTCTCTCAGTTCGGGAGGAAACTTCTTCTCCGAACCGAAGCGGAGCGAAACGGACGACAGGTTCGATATCCGCGTGGACCAGGCATTCAGCCAAAAGGACAATTTCTTCGCGCGCTTCAGCTTCGGCAACTCCAACAACTTCCTGCCCTCGCCGTTCCAGACCGTGTTGGATGGCGGCGGCTTCCAGGACGGCTATAGCCAGAACAATTCCCGCGGTCTGGCGGCGAGCGAAGTCCACGTTTTCCGGCCCGAGCTGATTAATGAGCTGCGCTTTGGCTTCAACCATCTGAGTTCGCACCGCTTTAGCCTCAACTCCAACGAAAACCTTTCGCAACAATACAACTTTCAGGGAGTTCCTTTTGGGCCCAACCTCGGCGGCCTGCCGTCGCTCTCTTTCAGCAATGGCGACCAGGCCATCGGCAGCGCCCAATTCCTGCCTGCCATAGAAAAGCAGTCCAGTTATGTCATCGGCGACAACCTGAGCTGGGCGCGCGGACGCCATGCGCTTAAGTTCGGCACCGAATTGCGATTCGAGCAGTTCACGCTTCTGGAGCCTGCCGCCGGGCGCGGCTATTGGACCTTTGCCAACGACTTCACCGACAATCCCGGGACGCTTACGGTTGGCACCGGTGGTGACGCTTTTGCCACGTTTCTGCTCGGGATTCCCGATGGCGGCGGGATTACCAGCGTGAACAACGTTGATTATCGGCGCCAGATTTATGCTATCTATGCCTTGGATGACTTCAAGGTGACACCCCGCCTCACTTTGAATTTGGGTCTGCGCTACGAACTGTTCAGCACCATTAAGGAAGCCAACAACAACCAGGGAACCTTCGATTTCGCCTCGCAGTCCATCATTGTTCCCGCCGGACAAAAGGCTACTTTCGCGCCGAGCGAGACTACACTCGCCTCCGAGTTGATAATCCAGCACACTGGCTCACGCGGGCTCATCAGTCCGGACTTGAACAATTTCGCGCCCCGCATTGGCCTGGCCTATCAACTGACGGACAAGTTGGTGCTGCGCAGCGGCTACGGTGTCTTTTATGGCGGTCAGGAAAGTGGCCCTTTCTCCAACCCCAGCCCGGGATTCAATCCTCCGTTCTTTGCCTCCCAGGCATATAGCACTCTCTGTGGCGCGCCGACGGCAAGTAGCGCGAATTACTGCGCGATCTACAACGGCGGTTCCCCGACTTATTTCAGTAACTACAATGTGCTTGGCGGGGCCTTTGTCGGCGCTCTAGAAAACCCCAACACGCCGACACTGTATTCGATCGACCCGCACCTGGTTACTCCCTATACGCAGCAGTGGCACCTCGGACTCGAGTACCAGCTTCCCGCTGAAACGGTTCTCCAGATCACCTACGCCGGCTCGCGCGGGTTGAAGCTTTTTGGTTTTTACAACGGCAACCAGGCCGTACCGAACGCAGATCCCAACGCTCCCACCGCGCCTCGCCGGCCAGTCCACAACAATAATTGGCCTGGCGCCGCCGGTCCCTGCGATCTGAACCCTCCGACCTACTCTGATGCTGCAAATTGCAATCCAGCATTTGATGCCAGCATTGATACTCTCCGCTCTAACACGCAGTCCAATTACAACTCTTTGCAAGCTCGCCTGGAAAAGCGCTTCAGCCACGGGTTGCAGTTCGAAGCCGCCTACACCTATGCCCACGCTCTCGACAACGCTTCCAGCGCCAGCCTGGGCTCGGCAAACAATGGAGATTTTCGCCTCCAGACTAACCCCAACCTGGAATATGGCAACTCCGATTTCGATATTCGCCAGCGCTTCGTCTTGAGCTATATGTATGATCTGCCTTTCGGCCGCGGAAAGCGGTTTGGCACGGGCGCATCCGGCGCTTTGAATCAGTTCATCGGAAATTGGCAGCTCGCCGGATTGTTTTCTGCCGCCACCGGCAATTGGTACACCGTCAGCGACATTGTTAGCCACACCAACGCCGACTGCGGAGGCACGGTTGTTTATAACTGCGCACGTCCCAATGTTCTCCCCGGTATGAATCCAAATGGGCATCCCACTGTCCCGGGCACGTTGTTTAACACCGCCGCGTTCGATGACGCTTCGGTCCAGCCAGGATCGTCTGGAAACGCCGGGCGCAACATCGTCCTCGGACCGGGCTACAAAACCTGGGACACTTCGCTGATCAAGCAGTTTCCGATTCGCGAGCAGATGCACGTTGAATTCCGGGCGGAATTCTTCAACATCCTCAACCATGTGAATTATCTGTTCCAGCAGTTTGGCGCGATCAGCGTAGAACCGACGGCGTTGGAACTCGGCCAGAGCGCCTTCGGATTCCCACAGGCGGCCCGTAACCCGCGCCAGATCCAGTTCGCGCTGAAGTTTTATTTCTGAGGGGTACGGCTGGGAAAACGCCTAGAGCAAGAGAGCGACGCAGAATTCGCTCTGGCTCCGCGATCTCTGCGTCCTCTACCTTTGATCTTGCCTTCTCTAGCCGACCTGCCACACGGTATCCAGCACCGTCCCATCCACCCACTTCACCACCGCACACGGACGATCACCCAACTTCGGCCGCGCCGGCTTGCCGCAAATTTTCTCGACTTCCGCCTTGATGTCCTGAATCGGACGAACCGGCAGCCTCGACCCCTTCACCACATCGAGCAGGTCCGTGCGCCGCGGATTGATCGCAATTCCGCGCTCGGTCACGACCACGTCAATCATCTCGCCCGGTCCCGTCATCGTCGTAACCTCGTCCACGATCACGGGAATGCGATCGCGAAACGAAGGCAGCGCGAGAATCGTGCAGCCTGCAAACAGGCAGTTCTGCCATCCGCCAATGCCATGCAGCAAGCGCCCGTCGGAGTGCGTCACCACGTTGGCGTTGAAGTTCACGTCGACTTCCGTCGCGCCCAACACGACGGCATCAACCAGCGAGGCGAAGTTTCCCTTACCGTGATAGTTGTACGAAGTGAACGGCGAAGTGGCCACGTGCCGCGGATCGTTCGCGATCGACTTCACACCGTCGAGATCAAACGTCTGCCCATCCAGGATGTAGTCGGTTAGCCCTTCCTGCAGCAACTCAACCAGGAATTTAGTTGACCCGCCGCGAACGAAGCGCGCCTTCACGCCATCCTGCTTCATCATCTGCTTCAGGTACTCGACGAATGCCAGCGCGATCCCGCCCGCTCCCGCCTGGAACGAAAATCCGCTCTTCATGATTCCCGCTGCCCGCAGAAACTGCGCCACCAACTCCGCGATCCGCAGCCGGTCTGGCGAACGCGTAATCTGCGTCGTGCCGGAAACAATCTTCGCCGGATCGCCAATCGATTCCACTTCCACCACAAAATCCACGTTGTTGCCCTGAATCTGCCACGGCACACAAGGAAACGGCGCCAGGTTATCGGTGACCACGATGACGCGGTCCGCGTAGGTCGAATCCGCCAGCGCAAAACCGAGCGAGCCGCAGGCCGACTTGCCATGCGAGCCATCCGCATTCCCGAAAAAATCGGCGGTCGGCGCCGCAATTACCGCGATATCAATGTGAACTTCTCCATCCTGGATCGCCTGGTAGCGCCCGCCATGCGAACGGAGCACGCCCGTGCCGCGCATTTTCCCCTGCGTGCAGTAGTCGCCCAGCGGCCCGTTCATCGAGCCTTCGATGTGATGGATCACGCCTTTTTCCATCAACTCGATCGCACTCTCCTGCGAAGGGAACGACGCGCTCGGGAACCATATCAGATCCTTAACGCCGATCCTGGCCGCCGCCTCCAGCGCCATCAGCGCCACTTTATCGCCATCGCGCAGATGATGATGGTTCGAGATCACCATCCCGTCGCGCAGCCCGCACTTGCGGAGTGCCGTATCGAGATCGGCCACACGCTTATCGCCACTATCTGGATAATTTTTATTGGAGCAGATTGCCGGCGCCGCCTTCCGCCCGCGCGGCTGATATTTCCCCGCGCCCAGAAACGGAATCTGCGGCTTGCCGTTCACCATCGTCGGCACCGCGCGCCCCGCCGCGTTATGCGCCAGTTCTACTCGTTCATTCGCACTCACACTCACGAAATCACTCCCATCGCCTTCGCCCGTTCCACCAGCTTCAGCGCCCGCTGTACCACCGGTGGATCGATCATCTTCGAACCCAGACTCACCACCGCCAATCCCTTGTTCTGCGCTTCCTCAAAAGCGGCAACCACTCTCCGCGCCTTTTCGATCTCGACCGCGCTCGGTTGAAACGCCTCGTGGATCACCCGAATCTGGCCGGGATGAACGCATCCCATCCCTTCAAATCCCGCAGCCCGCGAGGCTTCTCCCCATCGCCGCAGTCCGTCCATGTCGCCGATATCGCCGAAGGCCGAGTCAATCGCCTGTACTCCCGCGGCGCGCGCCGCATTCACCACGCGCGACCGCGCATATTGCGACTCCTGCCCTTCCGCGGTCTTCACCACACCCAGATCGGCCGTGTAATCCTCGAGTCCAATCGTCAGCGCCGCCACATTTTCGCTTGCCGTGGCGACAGCAAATGCGTTCTCGATCCCGAGCGCCGACTCCAGGATCGGCATAATCCAGATCGGCCGGATCATCCCGTGGCGCGACTTGATCTCGCCGATCATGCGATCCACTTCCCGCACCTGCTCCGCCTCTTCAACTTTCGGAATCAGAATCAAGTCCGGACTCTCGCCCACCACTTCCGCCAGATCTTCGAGCCCGAGCGGCAACTGGTTAATGCGCACCATGCGCTCGCACGATCCGAAATCGACTGCACGCAACGTGTTCCGCACCAGGATGCGAGCGGCATCTTTTTCTCCGCGATGCACCGAATCTTCCAAGTCGAGAATCACGGCATCTGGCGCGTGCAATGAGGCGTTGATGTAGTACTTCGGTTCAGAGCCCGGCAGATAAAGGCGTGATCGACGTAGCCGATCCTTTTGCGACGGCGCCGGCAGCGGATGCTGCTCAGGCAGCGAGCGTTTACCCAGCGCGATCCCTGCGCGCCTTGCCGCGGCCTCGATGCGAGCCGCGATAACAAAAGGCAGCGCCCCTTCATCATGAATCGCAACCCGCGCGTGCTTCACTCCGAGTTCGCCCAGAACTTCTCGCGTCTGTTCCAGGATCGCACCGCCGTAATAGGGCGCAACCCGCGACTCCAGTGAGATCTCCACTCCGCCGCTGTCACGTGCTTCAAAGGCGACGTGCGCGTCCGACCGGACTTCATTGCCCCAGTGGCCTGCCTCGGCAGAACGCGGGGACGTAGTCTCGACAACGCTGGTCATAATTTCCTCAACCCCGAACACAGACAAGAATCCAGAGCAGTGCACCCCGGTGATCCCCTGTGTCCCCCGTGGTTTACTTCAGTTTCTCCAAAATTGCGTCCGTCATCCGCACCGTCGATGCTGCACCCTGACTGATCGCCTTCGGACCACCCGTAAAACGCATCATATCGTAAGTCCGGACCTTGCCTTCGCGCACCACGTCCGCAATCGCCTTGCGGATGCGATTCGCCTTCTCGCCGTCGCCCACATGATCGAGCATCATCGCCGCCGAAAGTATCATCGCAATCGGATTCACGATGGAAGGATTCAGCTCGGCATACTTCGGCGCCGATCCGTGTGTCGGCTCGAAGACCGCCACGTCATCGCCAATGTTGCCGGATGCCGCGAATCCCAGCCCACCAACCAGCCCGGCGAACGCGTCGGATAGAATGTCACCGAACAGATTCGACGATACGATTACGTTGTACTCCTCCGGATTCTTGTTCAACCACATCAGTTGGGCGTCGATGTTCGTCGACCAAAGCGCAATCCCCGGATAGTTCTTCGCGACTTCCTTTGCCACTTCTTCCATCATGCCCGAAGTCTCGCGCACCACATTCGGCTTCTCGCAAATCGTCACGCCCTTGAATCCGCGCTTCTTCGCATATTCGAAAGCCGCGATCACGATGCGCTGGGCCGCCTTGCGAGTGATGATGCGGCAACTCACCGCGAGATCCGTTCCCGGCACGCTGGCAAACGCCTTGAACCGCGTGTGGCTATTCAACGCGGCGCGCACGTTCTCCGGAGGGTTAGTCCACTCCACCCCTGCGTACATGCCTTCCGTGCCCTGGCGGAACACGGTGGTGTCGATTCTTGGTTCGTCAAAACCAGGCTCGTCAAAACCGCCACCCGCCTTCTTGCGAATGTAATTCAGAGGATTGCCCGTGAACCCGACGCACGGACGCATGCAGATATCAAGATTGAACTTCTGCCGCATAGTCACAATCGGCGAGTAATAAATGTAACCCTTTCCCTGTAGCTCGGGTTTAAGCTCCGCCTGCGCCGCTTTGTTCGGCTTCGAAGTAATCGCCCCAAACAAGCCTAACTTATGCTTGGTTAGTAACTCAATTGTCCGGTCGGGCAACGCATTGCCCTCCGCGCGCCAGCAGTCCCATCCGATATCGGCATGAATGTACTCCGCGTCAAAGCCGACGGCCTTCAGAACCCGTAACGACTCCGGCAGAACCTGGTTTCCAATGCCGTCTCCCGGCATGGTAATAACTGTATATTTCACCATGATTGCTCCTTAAGAATGTCTGCCGCCAAGGCGCCGTGGGCGAGAAATTCACAATATACTTAAGAACTTTGTCATCCTGAGCGAAGCGAAGGACCTGCTTCTATCTCGGCGGCCTCTGCGTCTCGGCGGTGAAAGAACTACCCCACGCCCAACCGCTTCGCCACCAGATTCTCCACGCCGCCGGCAATCACCAGCGACTGCGGCACACTGCCCAGCGCCGGAAATGAAAACTTCTCTTCGCGCCACGAGATCGTGCTGGAAGTAAAGTCAATGTCAACTTCGTCCCCCGGAATAATCGTCTTCACCTTCCCGGCGACCTCTTTCGCAAACTGCTTGCGCACCCGCGCCACAAATTCCGGCACCTCGATACACAAGAAGCCATTGTTGAACGCATTCCGCAGATAAGTCTGCGAGAAGCTGGCGGCGATCACCAGCGGAATGCCTTTCGCCTTCAGGCACGTGACCGCCTGTTCACGGCTCGACCCCGTGCCAAAGTTGAACTGGCTGACGATCACATCGCCCGCCTGCGTGCGCACGGAGAACTGCGGATCGTAATTCTCCATGACCACCTTCGCCATCATTTCCGGAGTCATGTCGTCGCGATAGGTGTAATCCTTGCCATAAATTGCATCGGTGTTGACGTTATCCTGCGGCATGAACACCAACCGCCCCTTGACGCGCTGCGGGAAGCCCGCCAGGATTTCAACTTTTTCCGCCCCACCCGCTGCCGATGCCAATTCCGTGTAAGCGCGCTGCGGTGCGCGATTCGCGAATTCATGCGGCCCGCGAATATAACCGGCGACCGCCGACGCCGCCACTACTTCCGGACTCGCCAGGTAGCACTTCGCATCGCGCGATCCCATGCGGCCCTTGAAGTTTCGATTCGTCGCCGAGATCCCGACCTCGCCCGCCTCCAGCAATCCCACGCCCAGCCCAATGCAAGGCCCGCAACCCGAAGGCAGCGGCTGCGCGCCCGCATCCCTCAACGTCTGCCAAATGCCGCGCCTCTCAGCTTCTTCCTGCACCCACTTACTAGCCGCGCTCAAGTAGAACTTCACGCTCGGCGCAATCTTTTTATCCTTGAGAACTGCGGCCGCCGCGGCGAGATCTTCCAGCCGCGAATTCACGCACGAGATCAGATACGCCTTCTGGATCGCAACTTTCTTCTTCTCAATTTCCGCCAGCGACTGCATTGCCTGCACCGTGTCGGGGCCCGACACATGCGGCGTCACCTGCCCGAGATCGAGCGTAATCCGCGCCGCATAGGCCGCGTCCGCATCCGGCGCCAAAGGATTCTTCTGCCAGTTCTCGATGTCTTCTTCTGAAAAACGCTCCACGCCCATCGCTTTGAGCCGCTGGTGCACGCCTCGCAAATACTGGATCGTAACCTCGTCCACCGGAAACCAGCCCACCAGCGGACCCCATTCCGTTGTCATATTCGAAATCGAAAGCCGGGCGTCCATCGAGAGCGACGCCACTCCCGGCCCCGTAAACTCGACCGCCGCATTCAGGCATTCGTCGTGGTTATAGAGTCCGCACAAGGTGATAATGACGTCCTTGCCCGTGACACCGTCCGGCAACTTGCCTTCGAGCACGACCTGAATCGACCGCGGAATCTGCCACCAGAACTCGCCCGTGGCCCACACCGCGGCCGCATCCGTGCGGACAATCGGCGTTCCGATCGCGCCCAACGCACCATACATATTGGAATGCGAATCCGATGCAACCACGAACGCACCCGGAATCACATACCCGCGCTCCACCATGATCTGGTGCCCGATGCCCGACCCGGCAGGATAGAAATCCACGCCCTGCTCTTTGGCGAACGCTTCAATCGCACGGTATTTCTTCAGGTTCGCTTCATCCTGATTCTGGATGTCATGATCGAGCGCGAAAGTAAGTTGCTGCGTGTCTTTCACCTTCTTCGCGCCGATGCCCTTGAACTTACTCATCACCGCCGACGTATTGTCGTGCGTCATGCATCGATGCGGACGAATCGTCAGGAAATCCCCTGTCCGAAGCGGCCGCGTTGGCCCTTCGGTCATGTGCTTCTGCGCAATTTTTTCAACGATGGTCTGACCCATGAGGAACCTCTTTTGGTGCGCTTGTGTGGTGACGGGGCTCCGCCCCGTCCTGGCGGGGCGAAGCCCCGCCGCCACACAAAACGCCAACCTCAGCCTTTCCGCTTCAACTCAAATCCCAGATACATCATCTGCCCAACGTGATGATGCAGATGCGTCACGCATAGCAGCACCACGGCGAAGCGGTCGCGCGCGTCCACACCCACCGCCGTGTATTCCTTTGACCAGTCTTCCGCCGACTGACTGTCGATCGCGCCGAGCACCATCTCAATCGTCTGATCGAATTTCTTCAACACTTCCGCCTTGGATGGCCGCATCGTGTCGGAAAACTCCAGCGGACGATCTCGCACATACCCCGTCCCCGCAATCTGCGCTCCGATGTAGTAATTCAAGTTGCCCGTGAGATGCAGCACGAGGTGGCCAAAGCTGTTGCCGAACGCAAAAGGCTTGGCCCAAAACTGTTCGTCGCTCAGCGGCGCCGCCAGCTCGCGGACCCAGCCCGCGAGTTGTGCATAGCGCGCCGCCAGGTCTGAAGCAATCGTCGATTTCAAATCCGCCATAGGTTGCTCCTTCGCACGTAGGCACAGCCGCCCTCGGCTGTGCAGGTGAGCGCAGCTCGCCAGGTTTTCGCGTGCGCCAGAGAGAGAGCCGGACTTCGTCCGGCTGGACAGCCGAGGGCGGCTGTCCCTGCGTCGTTCCTGGCTAGCGACGCTTCTTGATCGCTTGCGCCTTCGCTTTCTTCACATCCGCCTTCATCAGCGCCATTAGCTTTGCGACCGACCCGCACTTCTCCAGATTCCAAATCGCGGCAATCAGCTTGTCCTGCGCCTTTGCCGAAAGCACGCCCTCCGCCAGCGCGCGGAATTTCTCTTCGATCTCCGCATCGCTCAGCGGATTTCGCGGATCGCCCTTCGGATAGTCGAGCTGCTTCGAGAATTTCCGCCCGTCGGTGGTCGTGATGTTCACAATCACTCGCTGCAGCGCCGGGAAGACCTTTTCGATCTCGGGATCGGCCACAACTTCAACTTTTTTCAGTTGCGCGCGAATCGTCGGGTCCATGATCTTCTTCATTTCGAATTGCGCCGGCGTCACCTGCCGGTCCACCAGCGCTGCTGCGATCACATAGGGCAGCGAGTGGTCCGCCGTCTCCTTGGTATGCGGATCGTATTTGCTCGGGTCAGAAAGAATGTCAGCCGCGCGCGCCAGCGACCGGATCTGAATCCTCTCCACTTGATCCGGACGCAGGTCGTTGCCCTTGACCAGGTCCAGCACCGCTGAAATCGGGGCGTGCGTCAGCGCCTCACTCGGGAAAAACTTCATCCCGCACTGCGTGATGCGCCACGACTCGCCGAGTCCGTCGGTCAGCAGGTTCTGTTTCCACTCCGGACCATAGCATTGCACCAATCCTTCTTTGCCATCGATCACATGCTCGGGACCGCTGTAGCCCCGCTCGGCCAGCAGCGCCGCCATAACGCCGCTCTGCGTCGCCATCGGATCGACGGTGTTCTTCATCATCGTCAGCTTGCCCGCAGTCACCGCGCCCATGGTGCAATGCCGCGAAGCGGAAATCCCGATCGCATGTTGAATCTGCTCCCAACTCAAATGCAGCGCGCGCCCCGCCACCATCGGCGAGACAAACGCCGTCAGCGTCGCATGATGCCAGCCGCGCTCGCGGATCCCCGGAAAAGCCGCCTCGCACAGGCGCATTTCGAACTCGTGGCCCAACACGAATCCAACAATCAGTTCCTCGCCATCGCTCTTGGCGCGCTCACAACACGCCATCGCGGCCGGAAAAATATCGGAAGGATGCGACGGATCCTGCTTCCAGTAAATGTCGTTGTAGTCCATGCAGCGGATCATCAGAGCATTCGCCAGCGAAGCCGAAACCGCGTCCATCTTCTGGCCCGTGCCGATCACGGTCGCCGGCCCGCGTCCGGCAATCTCCTTCAGCACTTCGAGCGCAATGACCACGTCATGCTGCCGATATCCGCCCAGCGCGCAGCCCACCGAATCGAGCAGAAAGCGCTTGGCCTGGTGCACCGCGTCCTGCGAAAGATCTTTGTATTCAAGCCCCGCCGCCCAGCGGGACATGGTCGCGGTGATCGTTTCTTTGCTGATAGCTTGTGGTGTCGACAAGGACAACTCCTCTTGAATTGCAATGCGTCAGCTTTCAGTCGTCAGTTTTCAGTTGTCAGTAAAGTCCTGAGACCTGACACCTGCGACCTGAGACCTTACCGCACATTCTTCGGATTCTTGAACGGGAGAAACGCCATGAAATCGGCGTGATGCACAATGAACGCTTCGGTCGTGCGCTTCACCAGATCGCCTTCGGCCGCGTGCGCGGCGATGATGTGGCACACTGCGTCCGGCACTCCGCACTCCATCGCCAGAGCAACTCCGGTAAACGGATGCCGCAACGCTTCTCCACGCTCGCTTTGCCGGCTCTTCCCGTCCGGACCGATCTCATACTCCAGCAACTTGCCAACGTCCGCCAGGATCGCGCCCGCAATCACCACGTCCGCGTCGATTGGCAACGCTCGACCCATGAAGTCGGTCATCGCTTTCGCACTGTCCCGAGCAATATGCACCACGCAGCGCTTGTGCTCCATGAATGTAATCGGACAATTCGGAACCAGCAGAGTGAAAGGAATCCGATCCAGGTCATCAGGCTTCAGCGGACTGCGCTCCAGCGCCTTGATCCAGGCTTGCGTCACCTGCTCCCGAAGCTTGGCATCGCTGATCCACTGAATTTCCGGCCACAGTCGTTCGACGGCCTCGCGCATCAGGAAACCTCCAATGACTTGTTAAGAATCGACTCTGTAGAAAAAAAGAGGACCCAATAGCTTACCGAAGTCTCCAGAACGCGTCGAGGCATCGCCGCATCGCCGCATATGCGGATGTGATCTGGAAATTGGGTTCAAGGCGATTTCGGGCGAAAGTGAAGATCTCATTGTCACCAAATGCGGACACCGCATTCGCTCTGACCCCTCTCCATGTGGTCTTTTGAACTCAAAGACTTAGCAACTGGGTCACGCCCAGGTCTTTGAGAAATAAGGACTTACTTGTAAAGTATTTAAGAATCAATTAGTTAGAGGTTGCATTTTCTTGGAATTCGATCCAGGTCTTTGAGGAATAAAGACTTATGTCCAGAGGCTCGAGTCGCGGGAATCTCATGTTTCGACAACCACGAAACGTGGGGCAGCCGGCTCCCTCCGGTAGTTAGTGTAGTAGAGATGTTTCAACAGCTGCCGGGCGTCGGATATTGGGTTCACTCCGATTCGGACTGACTTCGGTGTCAACGATCATCCCCGGTATTCGGGATGATGTGTGCTTCCGCGCCAAATTTCCTGCAACCGTGGAATGAAATGACGTCCTTCCAACAGAAGCCACTGGGGCGGTCGCAGGACGCAGTCTCACCCGTTGTGGGGAGCAAGAAACTCCCAATGTCCGCTATTTTGACATCTCCATAGTTAGTAGCGCTGAAGAAAGAACTCATGGGGAACCGCAAGTCAATCTCGGTGGCATTGGCCTCTACGCGTAGCAGTTGGCCGCCTTTCTGGTCAGTCCAGATGGAGCCGGTCAAGCCGGGGTTGTAGCGAATCATGTCTGAATCTATTTCGAACGAGTAGTTATTCGCGCTGTAGAAATGAAAATCAAACAGCATGGACGAACCGGAAGGCAGGGCGACCTCGCCGTCGAACTTGAAGTTGGTCCGGCTTCGTGGATCGAAGACAGCGGCTATTTCGGTGCCAAATTGCGCTAGGCTCCACATCCCCCCGGTATGCAACTGGTCAAGGAATCTACGCAAGGCCATGCCGCTGCGGGCTTCAGGCGGCACATCAACTTTCTTTCCGTCAATTGTTATGTTCGAATATCGATCACCTTTGCCGGACACGAAGGTCACTTCTGCGGTGACCGTATCCACATCTCTCCACTTGGGCGGCTGCGACTGACTATTAAACCGCTGCACCGTCTCCTGGCAGATAAAGTTAGGCAGATTTCGCCGAGAGAGCGCAAATTCACACGCAGCTGCCAGAGGCTCGAATTGCGGACCCATTGCTGAGATATCGGCGCAGTGGGACGCACGGGCCGTCTCTCGCCCGCCAGGAACTGCCTGCGCCCTCTGAGCGGGCTGCTCCGGGGCGGAAGGAAACGGCAAATCCGGCTTCAGGTCCGGGGTCTGCGGAGGTGCCGTGTCTCGTTTTCCCCCGTCGTCCAGGGTGGCCGCCTTGAGCAGAGGGAACTTCATTTCTTTCCCGTTCGGACGCCTGAGATAGATTGCGTCCTTGACAAGGCGGAACTCAATCGGAGCGTTCACTTTCCATTCGAGTTCATCAGTGGCCTTTTCAACTAGCCGCACGGAATAGACGAGATCCTGATATTCGACGTATAGAACGTAGGTGCTGAATTCCGTTACGTTCTTAGGGCCGCCGACAACTATGACAGTGTCACTGGACCGCTTGAAATCCACGTGGACGAGTTTACCCGTCAGATAGGTCTTAGCGGAAGCGCATGAAACGGATGCGACAAGGAACAGGGCGAGGAGAGATGACCTCCTAGTCATGAGGCACATTCTAGCGCAAGCGAAACTAACCAGCGAGTTTCGGGGATCGTTGTTGAAGGCGTTAGCGCTCAAAATCCTGCGGCGACCGTAGTCTCGAATGACGGCCTTATTTTGCCGCCGCCCCTGCCGCGCGCTGTTCTGGCTCAATCGGCAACAACTCGATGGCGCAGCCTGAGGCGCCGCAGATCAACTGCCCGCGCCGCACAATCTTGATTGACGAAACATCCGGAAACCGCACGGGAAAGTCCTTCTCGCGCAGTGGCTCGGTCGCGGAACGAAGGCTTTCGTCGCCGTCGACAAACTCGGCGCGCTCGGGACGAGGCGAGCTGTCAAACACGAGATTAAACCGCGCCGAAACCGGCTTGCTACTAATTACGATCGGCCCGAGCTTCACCGTCCGCGCCTGCACCAACTCCGCCGGAGCCTGCGCGAGTTCTTTCTCCGCCGCGCTTTTCTCTGCAACGCCGGAATCGCCAGACAACTTCTCCAAACGCGCCCGCGAATCCTGCACTTCACTAGCGCTTCCGCCCGCCGCCACGGCCAGCGCATACATGTGACGCGCCTTCTCCGGCTGCCCTTGCTTTTCGAGCACCTGCCCCAGCCGGTTGCCGACCGTCCCCGACTCGCTCAAGAGCCAAGCCGACGTGAGAAACTGCATCGCTGCCAGATTTTCGCCGCGCTCAAATTTCGCCCATCCGATCCGCGCCCACGCCAGCGCCACCAGCCGCATCGACGAAAACGCCGACGGCCCCAGCCGGTCCAACTCGCCCGAGTCGAACTGTCCTCCAATGTCGTAGAGAACCTGCTGCGCATCGTTCTCGGTCTGCGTCGGATCGATGTCGTTCTTCAACGCCGACGCGAAAATATCCTGACCCGAATCCCCGCCCGCGCTGCCCGTCAGCCCCTTCATCAACTCTTGCGCCAGTGCTTTCTCCCCCAATCGCCCGTACACCTGCGCCAGTGCCATCTTCGTTTCCGGATCATTCGGAGGAATCGCGGCGGCCGCTTCCAGTTCCGTGCGGGCGTCGGCATCGCGTCCCATCTGCGCCAGCAACAAGCCGAGATTTTTATGCGTTGTTTTCTCGTACGGAGCCGTCTCCAGTTGCTTGCGATACGCCGCGATCGCCTCGTCGGTCTTACCCGTTTGCTGCAGCTCCATCGCCAGGTCGCCATTCGCGTGCTTGTGATTAGGATCCAGTAGGATCTGCAAGCGAAACGCGGCGATCGCTTCCGCGTGATTATTAGCTCCGGCGTATGCTAGTCCCAGGTCATACCAGCCGTCTTTCATACTCGAATTCGCCAGGCCCGGATTCGCCAGGCTCGCATCCGCATCCACCGCGCGTTTTAGCAGGTCAATCGCCGTGCGATAATCCTTGCTCTGCAGCGCCTTCACTCCCGCTTTATGCAATTCCGCGGGAGTTCCTTCCATCTTCGAAGCCGCCGTCTGCGCTCCCTGCCCCGACGGCGTCAGGATCGTGCACGACAACAACTGGTCTTGATCGCTTTGGGTTGCGTTGCGAAACGATTCGTAGTCCGCGCGCCGCGCCGCCGCCACTTGATTCGTCTTCACGACAAGTTTGCGCTCGCCTTCCAGAATTCCCTTGGTCTGCGAGTAGGTCGATGAATAGTCGCCATAATCTCGCGTCATCTTCACCGCGGTCGGCGTGCGCACCGTGTAGTTGGAGGGAAACTGCAAGCGGACCCGGTAGTCCATTTCACCCGCGGGGCCGATGTCCAGCGGCTCCGTGCTCTTTTCCGAAGCTCGAATCGCGGGCATCCCTAGCGGCGGGATCGGACGGAAATTCACGCTCGTCGATGGCACTACAAAATACCGGTCCTGGTGCAGGTGATACTTCAGATGAAAAGGCTTGCTCGTGTCTTCGATGGGGTCGAGCTGCACGTCATCGACGTCGCCGGGCAAACCCCAACCCGCGGAGAGCGCTTTCACAAAGTCCTTCCACTGCGCCTGCGAAAATCGGCGAAAGCTGGCGCGCATCGGCCAGTCTCGATCTCCCTGGGCCGTGAACTCAAGCGTCGCATCGAGCGCGCCGAACTCGCTGAACTTGCCGTCGAGCGTGAAGTGCATGAAGGTCTTGACCGGCGAATCCGCTGGCGTCCGCTGCAAGCCGCCCTCGCTATCCTCCGATGCCACCACTGCCTGTTTGTTTCGCAACTGGTAAAGAATCAGCCCGAAAGGCGTCACTTCAGGAGTCGTATCCAGCCAGGTCAGCCCCGTCCCCAGCCGCGCCGTCGTGATCACGTGATCGAACTGCGCCGGCGAGGGAACGTCTGTATCCAGTTTCCGCGCGCTGCCGATCAGCACTGGATAACTCTGAATTCCCTCTGCCCGCAGCAGCGCGGAAAACAACGTGTGTTTGTCTTTGCAGTCGCCGTAACCGTTCTGCAGAACGTCCGAGGCCGAGTGCGGCTGATAGCGCCCGACTCCAAGCGAGATGCTCACGTAACGCACATTCCGCGCCACGAAATCGTAGAGCCGTCGCGCCTTGTCCGTAGGCGTGTCCGCCCCCTTCGTGAGTTCCGCGGCCTTTTTTCGCACGCTGTCGTCCACCGTCACGCGCTCGCCCTGCAACTTGGCATACCATTGCGCAACCTGCTTCCAGTCGGTGAAAGTCGTCAACTGCACATCCGGACCAATCTCCTCCACCTCATCTTTCTCCTTGTCGCGTTCCGGCTGGATGTCCTTCACCACCCAGGTGTAAACGCGCCGGTCTCCCGTTTCCTGAATCTCCGGCTTTCGCGTCGGCGCCTTCAGCTTCACGTCGCGCGACTTCGGGACCTCAATCTCCAGCCGATCTTCGTTCACCACCACACCCTTTGGAAATGTGTATTCGTACCAGAAGTTTCCCGCGGCCAGCGGCGTAAGAACCCGCGTCACGGTGCGGTATTCCAGCGTGTCCCCAGGCTGCAACGCCGCCACGGAAATATGCCGCTGCCGGTAGTCGCTGTACATGGGAGCTTCTTTCAGCACATCGGGAGCGAAATCCTGTGCTGTCGACTCCGGCGTCGCCACCACCTGCCCATCCGGCTTGCGCACCCGAACATATTCGACCTCCAACTTCTCGGTCGCCGATGAATATCCAAAAACCAGTTGGCCGAATTCTTCCACCCCCGCCTGGCTCTGAATCCGGACCACAGCCTCGGTCTCGCTCACTTCTGTTCCGTCGTTTTCAAAGTGGACACGATTTAAGATTCGCTCGAAGACCGCGGCCTCTTCAGCGTTATTCGTTTTCTGCTTGGATGAAGAAGAAGCTGAAGCCTGAGCCAGAGCGTCCGCAGTCATTGAGCAGACAATCGAGCACACGAGCGAGCAGACGAGTAAGCAACCAACCACAACGTGCGACACACGATGAAACATATTGCAGTTCTTTTACGCCGTGCCCCGCGTAAAATCAAACGAACCAAGATGAATCTCATCAAAGTCGTGCGGCTCATTGCGATCCTGATCTGTTTCTGCAGTCTGCTTGCCGCGCAGGCTCCCCCACTCGCTGTTGTGGACGAAGCTCTGCCCTCATTCGACGCAGGCGTGGAATTCCACATGCTTCTGCATGCCAGCGGGGGCGTTGGCCCTACGTTTGGAGCGTGGCCAGTGGCGATCTTCCCGAAGGAGTCACGCTCACCCCGGAAGGCCTCCTGGCTGGATGCCCCGCCAAGCCCGGGGCCTTCACCTTCACCTTAAAAGTCGCAGACTCCGACCGTCCCGCGCACAGCATTAACAAGGGGTTCCGGGTCGTGGTCACTGCTTCTCTGTTGATCGAATGGCTTCAGCCTCCAAAGGTGCGCGACAACCGGATTGACGGCGTCCTCCAGGTTTCCAATGGTTCCAAGGACAACTTCGATCTGACCGTCATCATCGTGGCCGTCGCCGAAAACGGTCGAGCCACGGCAATCGGTTACGAGCATTTCCCGCTGAAAGCCGGCGCGACCAGCGTTCAAATTCCCGTCGGCAACACGCTACCCCACGGCGCCTACGTGATCCATGCCGATGCCATTGCTGAAATTCCCACCCGGAAAGCCATCCTTCGCCAGAGACTCCAAACCCCTCAACCTTTGCAGGTCACGCAGGGACCGTAGCGGTTCTTGGCCGCCCTGCCAGGTACGCAAGTCACTTGCCGTCGCTGTGCTATCCTGATTATCTTGAGGCAGTTGCACCGGGTTATGGCCGTCGTGTCTCCTCCAAGAGACCTGGGCATTTTGTATGGAGCTTCTTCTTAATCTCTGTTGGCTCTCCCTGCTGCTGCCCGCCTGGCTGCTGTGGCGGCAACGGACTGCTTCGACCGGTTCGGGTAGTCCAGCAGGAAGTCGGGCGGGGCACCCGCTCGTCCTACTCTGCGCTCTCGGCTGCGCACTGATTTTGCTGTTCCCCGTGATCTCGGCCACCGACGACCTGCACGCCATGCGGCCCGAGATGGAAGAGTCGGAACGCGCCTTCCGGGGCGACAACCAACGCTCTTGCACGCCCCATGCGCTGACTCATTCCGCGCAACCCGCTCCGCCCAGTTCCGCTTCTCTAACGCCCGCGTTCGAGCAAGTCGGGATGGTTCTCCGATTCATGCCGCAAGCGCTCAGAACTTTCTCCGCCCCCGCGCCCGCGGGCCGCGCTCCTCCTTCCGCTCCTCTAACTTCGCTGTAAGTCCGCAGTCAGTCTCAGTTTTCAGTTCGGAAAGTCCCGAGGAGCTTTGCATTCACGCGCATGGAGCGTTTCGCTCTCCCCCATGCGCACGGAGTACACGATGTTCAAGTTTCCCAATTTCAGCCGGGTCGCATGGCTATGGATATGGATAGTGACCGCAGCGGCCGTCAGCGCCTCGGCGCAGCAGACCCTCACCTGGGAACAGGTCCGCCTGCGCTTTGAGCAGAACAACCCCACCCTGCTGGCGGACCAGCTTAGTATCGACGAATCACGGGCGCAGGAGATCACGGCGTTTCTGCGTCCCAACCCACAGTTCACGCTGTCGGCTGATGGGACCCAAATCGCTCCTCACAAAGACGTCTGGCGGCCATTCGCCGGCACTTTTGAGTCGCCCAGCATCAGCTATCTGCACGAACGGCAGCACAAGCGAGAGTTACGCCTGGAGAGTGCGAAAAAGGGGACGTTGATCGCCGAGTCCACCCATGCCGACCTGGAAAGAACCATGCTCTTCACCTTACGCGGCGCGTTTGTGTCCACGCTGCAGGCGAAAGCGGTGCTCCAACTGGCAAAAGATAACCTTGCCTACTACGACCACGTGCTCGATATCAGTCGAAATCGTTTCGATGCCGGCGACATTGCGCAGATCGATCTCGACCGATTGGAACTGCAGCGGGTGCAGTATGAATCCGATTTGCAGGCCGCCGAGGAGAACCTGGAAACCGCAAAGATTCAGTTGCTCGCCCTGCTCGACGACCGAACTCCGATTGAACAACTCGACGTAACCGGGCCTTACGATTTCAGCGACCAACTCCTGCCCCGCGATGAGTTCCGGAAGACTGCTCTGGACACGCGGCCCGACTTGAAGGCAGCCGTCGAAGCCGTCGACAAAGCCCAAACCGATCACAAACTCGCGATTGCCAACGGCTCAACCGATCCGACTTTGAGCGCATGGTATACGCACAACTCATCCACCAATAACCCGTTTGGAGTAAATACAGTCGGCGTCAGTGTCAGCATCCCTCTGCGCATCTTCGACCGCAACCAGGGAGAGAAACTGCGCACTCAACTGGATATCAGGCGCAATGAAAGATCGCGCGACGCCGCCGAAGCGCAAGTGTACAGTGACGTGGACTCCAGCTACGCCACGCTCGAAAGCAATCTGATTCTGCTGCGGCCCTACAAGGCTAAATACTTGCAGCAGTCCGTGCGCGTTCGGGACACGATTTTCTTTTCCTATCAGCACGGCGGGGCCTCGTTGCTGGATTTCCTGAACGCACAAGCAGAGTACCGCACCGTGCAACTGGCCTTCGTGAACCTGGTCGGCTCCTATCTGTCCGCCGCCAGCCAATTGAATTTAGCTGTGGGCCGCGAGGTGATTCCGTGAAATCGCAAGCGAAATGCTTCTTAAGTTCAAGAGCCGCCAAATGCGGCGCGGTCGCAGCCTTCCCGCTGTGTCTGGCTCTGCTCGCGGTTTCCGTGGCCTGCTCCAACGACACCAAGGCCGCAGCCACAAAACAGGAAATCACCGTCGACCCTAACTTCCTGACCATCGACCACCCGGAACTGTTCCCGACCGTCAAGGTGGAAAGCCGCGACCTGCCCACGGAACTGAACGCCAACGGGACCATCCAGCCCGACGTGAACAAAACCATCCACGTCACCTCGCTTGGTTCGGGGCGCGTCGTCGATCTCAAAGTCCGGCTCGGCGACTACGTGAACAAGGGCCAGGAGCTGCTCGTGATTTCCAGCCCCGACCTCGCCTCAGCCATGGGCGACTACCAGAAGGCTTCCGCCGACGAAGCGCTCGCGCGCAAGGCCCTCGACCGCGCCCAACTGCTCTACTCGCGCGGCGCCCTAGCCCAGAAAGATTTAGAAGTCGCCGAGAACGCCGACGCCAAAGCTGAATCAGATCAGAAGACCGCCGAAAGCCGCCTGCGCGTTTTGGGCGGTGATCCCGCCCACCCCAGCACCATGATCGAACTGCGCGCCCCGGTGGCCGGGACCATCGTCGAGCAGAATGTTGCCGGATTCGAAGGCATCAAGAGCCTCGACAACACGCCCAACCTGTTTACGATCGCCGATCTCTCGAACGTCTGGGTGGTCTGCGATGTCTACGAAAACGACATTGCCGACGTTCACATCGGCGATCCTGCGGAGGTTCACCTCAACGCCTTCCCCGACCGCGTCTTCAAAGGCAATGTCAGCGACGTCTCGCGCGTCCTCGATCCCAACACGCGCTCCGCCAAGGTCCGCATCGTGCTCGCCAATCGCGATGGCGCCTTCCGCCCCGGCATGTTCGCCGTGGCCACTTTCCGCTCGCGCCAACAGAAGCCGCACCTCGTCGTGCCCGCGACCGCCATCATGCGATTGCAGGATAAAGACTGGATCTTCCGCAAGGAGACCGCCAACTCCTTCCGCCGCCTCCAAGTGCAGACTTCCGGTCTGCCCGGCGGCCTGCAGCAAATCCAGCAGGGAGCCAAGGCGGGAGACGAACTCGTCGCCAACGCGCTTGCGTTCTCCGCCGCAGCCTCGGAGCAGGGCAAATGATTCGTCTTCTCATCGATTTCGCGCTGCGCAACCGCATCCTGATACTCAGCGTGGCGCTGGTGCTGTTCATCTGGGGCATCATTTCGTTTCGCAATCTGCCCATCGAGGCCTATCCCGACGTCGCCGACACTTACACACAGATCATCACGCAGTGGCCCGGCCACGCTGCCGAAGAAGTCGAACAGCAGATTACCGTCCCGCTCGAAGTCGGCCTGAACGGCGTTCCCCACAAGACCCATCTGCGCTCGGTCTCGCTCGCCGGCCTCTCGGTCGTCACCATCATTTACGACGATGAAATCTCCACCTTCAATGCGCGTCAGGAAGTGCTCGACCGCCTGCAGCAGGTAACGCTGCCAACCAACGTGAACGCCAGTCTCGGCCCCGACTACAGCCCCACCGGCCAGATCATGTTTTTCACCCTCAAGAGCGCGAATCCGCGCTATGACGCGATGGAGCTCAAAACTCTCGCTGACTGGTTCGTGCTCAACCAGCTAAAGTCCGTGTCCAACGTAGTCGACGTCAACATCTTCGGCGGCCCCACCCGCGAATATCAGGTGCAGATCGATCCCGGCAAGCTGGTTTCTTACGGATTGTCGCTTGCCCAGGTCGAACAAGCGCTCGCCAACAACAACACCAACGCCGGCGGCGGATTCATCGAACGCGGCCAGCAGGCGCTCAACGTGCGCGCTGTCGGTCTCATGCAGACCACCGGCGACATCGCCGCCACCGTCATCAAGAGCGTGAATGGAACGCCCGTCCGCGTCCGCGACATCGCCATCGTGGTTCAGGCCCCCAAGATTCGTCTGGGACAGCTCGGAAAAACCATCCGCCGCGAAGACGGCACCGTCATCGACGACGAGGACGTGGTCGAAGGCATCGTCCTGCTCCGCAAAGGCGCCGAAGCCGACGCCACGCTCGACGCGCTCCACGCCAAGATCAACGAACTCAACACGCAACTCTTACCGCAGGGCGTGAAATTCGTTCCTCATCTCGACCGCAGCGTTCTGGTGCATTACACCACCCACACCGTTCTGCGAAATCTCACCGATGGCGTGATCCTGGTTACGCTCATCCTTTTTATTTTCCTGGGCAACGTGCGTAGCGCGCTGATCGTCACCTTAACGATTCCCTTCGCCCTGCTTTTCGCCGCCATTCTTCTCGATCTCAGCCACATCCCGGCGAATCTTCTTTCGCTCGGCGCACTCGATTTCGGCATGGTCGTGGACGGCTCCGTGGTCATGGTGGAAAACATCATGCGTCACGCCGAGTTCTCTCAAGGGAAAAAGACTTTTCTCGAGGTGATCGCCGCTGCCGCCCACGAGGTGCAGAAGCCGGTCTTCTTCGCCCGCATCATCATCATCGTTTCCTATTTGCCCATCTTCACCCTGCAGCGCGTCGAAGGCCGCCTGTTCCGCCCCATGGCCTGGACCGTAGCTTTCGCGCTGCTGGGCGCTCTTCTGTTCGCGCTGCTGATTGCGCCCGTGCTCTGCCACCTTGCCTTCCGCGACGGCAAAATCACGGAGTGGCGGAACCCGATGATGCGCGTCATGCAGAAGGCCTACCGTCGCCAGCTCGATTGGTGCTTCGACCACATGAAGTTCACGCTCGGCCTGGGAGTGGCCGCCCTGGCGTTCATGCTGTTTCTTTTCTTCGGCGGAATCGTCGGCTCCGAATTTCTCCCTCACCTCGACGAAGGCGCGATCTGGGTCCGCGGCACACTCCCCCCCAGCACTGGCCCCACCACTGGAATCGAAGTCACCAAGCGCGGCCGCTCCATTTTCGCCCAATTTCCCGAAGTGAAGCAGATCGTCAGCCAGGTCGGCCGGCCCGACGACGGCAGCGATGCCAGCGGTTTCTACAACACAGAATTCTTCGTCGACCTCCTGCCCCGTTCCAAGTGGCGCGCCGAGTTCCGTACGAAAGAGCAACTCATCGACGCCATGGACAAGGCTCTCAGCCAGATTCCGGGCGTCGACTGGAACTTTTCTCAGCCGATCTCAGACAACGTCGAGGAAGCCGTCAGCGGCGTCAAGGGTGAACTTGCCGTCAAACTCTTTGGCCGCGATCTCAAGACGCTGGAGCAGAAAGCCGACGAAATGCAGGACGTGATGAGCAAGATTCCCGGCGTCGCCGATCTCGGCACTTTCCAGGTCCGCGGCCAGCCCAACGTCAATCTGGCCGTGAACCGCGCCGCTGCCGATCGCTTCGGCATCAACGTCAGCGACGTACAAGACGCGGTCGAAACCGCTGTCGGCGGCAAGGCGGTCAGCCAGATCCTGATCGGCGAGCAGCGTTACGATCTCACCGTCCGCTACCAGGAGCCGTTCCGCAAAACCGTCGAAGACATCGAGAACATCCGCATCCTGGCGCCCTCCGGCGAGCGCGTTTCGCTCGGCCAGCTCTGCGACGTCAAGCTCGAAGACGGCGCTTCCACCATCTACCGCGAAGGTAACTCACGCTACATCGCCATCAAATACAGCGTCCGCGGCCGCGACCTCGGCAGCACGGTTCGCGATGCCATCGAGCAGGTCCACGAAAAAGTGAAACTTTCAGAGGGCTACCACCTCGACTGGACCGGCGAATACGAAAGCCAGCAGCGCGCTAACAGAAGACTTGCGATTATCGTGCCGGTCACCCTGCTGCTCATGGCTTTCATCCTGTACTCCATGTTCAGCTCCTGGAAATGGGTCGGCCTCATCTTCGCCGTAGTAGCGCTTTCGCCCCTCGGCGGAGTGCTCTCACTGCTCGCGACCGGCACGCACTTCTCTGTGTCCTCCGGCCTCGGTTTCCTCGCGCTGACCGGCGTCTCGGTAGAAATCGGCGTCATCATGGTCGAATACATCAACCAGTTGCGCACCCGCGGCATGGACCCGCCGCAGGCTGCCAAAGAAGGCGCCGAACTTCGTCTCCGCCCCATCATGATGACCATGCTGGTCGCAACCCTCGGCCTGCTCCCCGCCGCCATGTCGCACGACATCGGCTCCGACTCGCAGCGCCCCTTCGCCATCGTCATCGTCGGAGGCCTGATGGTAGAACTCATCGTCAGCCTGGTCATGATGCCCACGCTGTACGTTTTCTGGGCGCGGCCCGGCGACAAGCTGCCCCCGTCAGAACTGGAATTCAAAGAAGAAGGCGAGCACGTGGATTAGCAGGCCGCGGAAAAACTCAGGTTTTGACTTTGTTTTGAAGGGGCGCGGCTCCAACCGCGCCGTCCGATGTTCAGAATCAGACGCCCCTTTAGGCGCTGGCCAGCGTCCCCTTTCTTGCTTTTTGGGCGTGCTTCCACTAGATTTCATCTTTCCCTAGTCTGAAGGTCGATCGGACGAGCGGGCTGGCCGAAACTTACCTCCAGGAGTGGTGGTTATGAAGCGGAGCTATATGGGGCTCGCCTTGGGCGCGCTGGTGGCAGTGGGAGCGGTGTTGAGCCTGCCGAGTTGCGGCCATGACCAGAAGCTGGTGAGCTTGGCGGTTCAGCCGGCATCGCCTGGCTTTACTTTTCCGGTGCCGACCGCCGGAGCTACTGGACAATACACCGCGATCGCCAGCTATATCCATCCCCCTGCAACCAAGGACGTAACCAGTCAGGCCACGTGGGCAGTTGACGACCAAGTGGTTTCGATCAACGCTGGTTTGGTGACCACTAACGGCAGTTGCGGTTCGGCGGATGTCTCGGCAACCATGCCGGAAGGCACAGGCGGAGCATCGAACATCGTGGTCGGTTATTCGTTCGTAACCGTACAGGATAAGACCGACCCGAACTGTCCAGGGGGGAATGCGGCCAACGGGCAATTAGTGGTAACGCTGGCGGGAAATGGCGTGGGAACGGTGACGAGTCAGCCCGGCGGGATCGATTGTCCCGTGACGACTTGTGGAGCTGAGTTCCCGATAATAGACTCTCCGGTCACGCTGACCGCAACTCCCGGCCCGAGTTCGAGCTTTGGGGGTTGGGGCGGATGCACTGCTGGTTCGGTCCCGAATCAATGTCCAGTCCCACTAGTTGGGAACGGCTCAGTAAACGTTACAGCCACTTTTACTTCACCCTAATTGGCGCCCGGTGGATTGAGACAGTCTTCCCAATATCCTTGGGGCTGGCTTCGAGAAAGGTCGGACTCCTCAGTGCTTACTCATCCGCCAGCAATTTGCCCAGCGTAGGCTTGTGCTTCTCGGCCTTCGTCTTCCTGGCAGCGACGAGCTGTGACGGTTTGGGACTCCCCACGCGTTCGCGGGCCATTTCGCGGACGATCTTGGCGGCGGAGAAGACTTTTTTCTTGCGCTTGCGCGGCATGGTCGTATTCCTCGCATCTTCGCACATTCGGCGCGCAAAAATGCAATAATCTGAGGTTGGCCTGGAGCTCCAGCCTTTCGCAAAAGACGCGAACGGCGGGGGCAACGCGCCGCGTTAGCCTGGTGTGGTCTCCCACAAGTCCGTGGCATAAATCCACACTGTCATCCTGAGCGCAGCGAAGGACCTATGTATTTGACGGCGCGATGCACAGGTCTTTCGTTTCGCTCAAGATGACGACCAAAATTTAGGTCGCGAATTTGCGGGACACGACACTGGATCCGAGGGCATAATTCATGGATGAGCGCGAATTCTTTGACGAAAAGTCTGATAAGAAGCCGGCAAATTTAAGTTGCCCGCATTGCCATCAGTCGGCGGAGTACGAGATCCAGTGGCTGGTGCGCATGAAGAAGAAGAGTCTGCCGCCGCGGGCGGACGATCGCGACCGCGCGAAGTTCGCCAAGGCGCAGTCTTACATGCTAAGGCGAGACGACATGATGATGTGCAAGAACATGCGCTGCCGAAAACGCTTTGAGATTACGGGCGTGCAGAGCGTCGCGTTTCTGGAGTAGGGAGTGGCGGTCGTTAGTCGTTGGTCGTTGGTCGGTCGCAAATGCAGGTCCAACCGTAAATGGTTTGCGAACGACTAACGACCGACGACCAATGACTAACGACTAACAACGAGAATGGGAGTCGATCCGTGAAGATTCTGGTTTGCATAAAGCAGGTGCCGCAGAAAGACGCTCCGCTGAAGTTGAATGCTGCGGGGACCTGGATCCGCGAAGATGTTTCCTACGAAGTGAATGAGCCGGACGCATTCGCCCTCGAAGCGGCGCTGCGGCAGAAGGAAAAGCACACGGGCGAGGTGGTGGTCGTCACCGCGGGTCCGGCGCGGGCGTTGCAGGTGTTGCGCGAGGCGCTGGCGAAAGGCGCGGACCGGGCGATCCATCTCGAAGACGATGCTTTTGTCGGGCTCGATGCCTACAACACGGCGCGAGCGATCGCGGCGGCCATCAAAGACGAGAAGTTTGACCTGATCTTTACCGGCTTGCAATCGGATGATTACGGATATGCGCAGACGGGCGTGATTCTGGCCGAGATTCTCGGCTTGCCGCACGCGACCATCATCATGCAGATTGAAAAAACCGACGGCGGCATCCGGGTGAAGCGGGAATTGGAAGCCGGGTTCTTTCAGTTTGTCGATATGCTTTTGCCGGCGGTGCTGACCATCCAGTCGGGAATTAATAAGCTGCGCTATGCGACGCTGATCGGCATCAAGCAGGCCAAGAACAAGCCGCTGCGCAAAGTGACGATGGCCGAGGTGCAGTCAGCCGTGGGCGCGAACCTGCAGAAGATCGAGAAGCTGTACGTCCCCCAGAAATCGAAGAACACAGAATTTCTCGAAGGCCCTCCAGCGGAAGTGGCAAAGAAGCTGGTGGAAAAACTCAAGAATGAAATGCGGGTAATCTGAAAGAAAAGTTCTCAGTTCCCGGTTCTCAGTTCTCAGTGAAGAACTGGGGGCTTTTTCTGAGAACTGAGAACCGAGAACTTATCTTATGGCTGACACTATTCTAGTTGTGGTTGAACAGCGCGAAGGAAAACTGAACCGCGTCTCGTGGGAGACAATTGCGGCCGGGCAGGCAATCGCTGCTCAGACTGGATGGACGCTGGAGGCGGCGGCGGTGGGCTCGGGCGTAGCCGCGATCGCGGGCGAGGTGGCGGCGAAGAAGGTCGCCAAAGTGTATGACATCGAATCGGCCAGGCTCGAACCCTACACTCCAGACGCGTTTGCGTATGCGTTGCAGGAGTTTTTGGGGAAGCATCCGGCGAAGCTGGTGCTGATGCCGCATACCTACCAGGTGCGGGATTTTGTGCCGAAGCTCGCGACAGCCCTGCATACCACGGCCATCAGCGACGTAATCGGGGCCAGGTATGAGGGCGGGAAACTGCTCTTCACGCGGCAAATGTTTCAGGGAAAGTTTGTCGCCGACGTGAGTTTTGCGGGCGCGGGGCCTTGCTTTGTAACCTTTCAGAATGGCTCGTTCCGCGCCGACAAGGTCGAAGCGGCCGCAGCGGCGGCGCCGGTTGAGACGGTAAATGTCGATGTTCCGGATGGCGTGGTACGCAACCAGCCGCAGGAAGTTTTCAAGGAAGCCAAGCAGGCAGTCGATCTGACGCAGGCCCAGATCATTGTCTCGGTGGGGCGCGGCATCAAGGAGCAGAAAAATATCGACCTGGCGCAGCAGTTGGCGGATGCGCTGGGCGGTGAGCTCGCGGCGTCGCGTCCGATCTGCGATAACGGATGGTTGCCGATGGACCGCCAGGTCGGATCGTCGGGACAGACGGTCGCTCCGAAGCTGTATCTGGCGCTCGGTATCTCGGGAGCGATCCAGCATATTGTCGGCATGAAAGGTTCCCGGAGCGTCGTGGCGATCAACAAAGATTCCGAGGCTCCGATTTTTGAGATTGCCGACTATGCCATCGTCGGAAACTTGTTCGACATCGTGCCGCCGCTGATCGAGGAAGTGAAGAAAGCCAAGGGGTAGGCCTGCGGCTTCCTCCTTCACTTCATTTCTGACTCACTTCGTTTCTGTTTCACTTCAATGTTGCCTTGAAAAACTCCACGGCGAGGGCAACGGTGTTCGCGTGGATCGCGTCACGGTCTACTCCCTCGCCATCGGTGCACAAGAGCGGCAGAGTTTTTCGGCCGGCTTCGGTGCAGGAGTCCAGAAAAACATAGTGCGCCACGTTGCCGGGAAAGATAGTCAGCTTCGCACCCGGAATGTTCGCAGCAAAGTATTTTGCGCTGGATGCGATGGGGACATTGGTGTCCCCCTGTCCGGCGACAACCATCACCGGAAAAGCGATTCTTGCTAGGCTCGCGGGGCGGAATGCGGGTCCGAGCGCGGGAGCCATGGCAAAGACTGCCCGAACGCGCGGGTCGCGATACGAATCGCCGGCATGGCGAAGAGCGGCTTGAAACTCCGCGTCCGTTTTGGATAGCTTGTCAAAGTCCTCGACCAACGTCGGAAATTCCGGCGGGCTCTGGCAGATGTTGTCCGCACGGGGAGACGCGCAGAATTCCTTGAAAGCTTCTGGTTCGGTGATACCGCCAGCGACCTCGATCATCGTATAGCCGCCCAGGGAAAAACCGGCAGCGCCGATACGGCCGGAATCAATGTGGCCGCCAAACATGGGATCGGCCAGCATGGAATCAATAACCGCGGTCAGATCACGAGCGCGCTCCCACCACGTGGAAAATCCCTGCGCGGTGTAAGCCTCGGTGGCATTGTTGCCAGGGTGATTGACTGCGACCGCTATGTAGCCCTGGGCGGCAAGCGCGGTGCCAAGCCAAGCCATTTGCATGGCGGAGCCGCCCGTGCCGTGAGAAAGCACGATCATCGGAAATTTCACGGGCCCGGAAGCAAGGTTCGCATCTTGAGCGGCGCTTCCAACGACAAAAAGCTGGCTCATGCCCGGGATTTCGATGGGGTGCTCGACCGAATTTGGTGCGGCTGGATACCAGACTGTGACCAGTAACGCATGGGTCTTCGCGCCGCGCCAGTTGTACGGCTTGTCCAGCGTGAACTTCCGAAACGTGCCTCCAACCTTAGAGTCCGACGCAGAACTTCCCTCCATTTTCGCGGACTGCGGGAAAGAATCGGGATAGGCAGGCTGCAGCAGGCATGCAAACAGCGCGACAATGCTCCAGATTCGATTCGACATGGGTCCCCGGTCGAATGATTTTACTCTGCATCGATCATCGCCGGCGATGTGGCAAACAGCCGGACTGGCGCGGGGGCGCTCCCGTCACCACCGATTTTCCCTGAGAAGTTCGAGTTTACGAGCCGGCGGCGAATCCGCCGAGGTGTGCCATGGTCAGGCGCAGATATTTGTAGGGGTTCACCGGGACATCGTTGATGCGGACTTCGTAGTGAAGATGCGGCCCGGTGGAGCGTCCGCTTGACCCCACGTAACCGATGGTGTCGCCGCGGTGGATGTATTGTCCGGCAGTGACGGCAAAGCTGGAAAGGTGGCCGTAGCGCGTCGAAATGCCGTGTGTGTGGTCAACCATGATGGCGCGTCCATAGCCGCCCAGGAAATCGGCAAAGGTAACGACGCCGTCGGCGGGAGCGATTACGGGCGAGCCGACATTGGCGGAGATGTCGACACCAGAGTGGAAGGCGCCTTCTCCGTTAAAGGGATCGATGCGCTCGCCGAAGGAAGCGGTGACCTGGCCTTCGATCGGCCAGAGGTTCGGAGCCGAGTTGGCGCGGACCCAGTCGGCCGTGGTCGAGTTCTTGGTAAGGCCAAGTGAGATACCCACGCTGGCTGCGCCGCTCAGCGCTGTGTGCTTCAACGCGTAAAGCTGGTCGAGCGAAGAATTCACTTGCGCTGCTTGAATCTGCTCGGTCGAGGCGGCAACCATCGCCGGATCGGACTTGAGTCCGTAAAGCGCGGAAACCTCGCTGGCCAGCGAACCGAGAGAGGCTACCTGAATGTCACGTTCCTTGGCGACCTGTTCCAGACGCGAATAGCGGTCCTTGAGCTGGGCTTCTTCGGTACGGAGCTGGTTATAGTGGGCGACCTTTTGCAGCATCCGGGTATAAGAACTCGCGATTCCCGTGAGGCAGAGCACGCCGACAGCCGCCCCGGCCAGAAGAACGTAGAGATATTGGACGGGAATAGAGATCTTGCGAAGCTGTCCGGCTTCGTCGCGAGCTACGAAAAATATGTAGAAACGTTTACGCAATAGCCTACTTCCGGCGAACGAATTTTGTTTCGGAATCCTGCCGGAGCGGAACTGTCATGCTCGGGCTCGGAATCCTGATTCCACCAGCCGCGTCAGGAGCAAGCTGGCTCTTCCCAAATCCACGGAACCAGGCAAGCCGAAATCCAATTTCGCTGCAACTGATTCACGTTGCAGTACTTGGTTCGGCAGAATATCTGTGTACGGCTAGTAAACGGTAGCAAACCTGATCCCCCCTGTCAACCTCACTGCGACCTTTTGGATAGTTACCAAGGCAGGGTAATTGGTGATGTCCATCCGGCCAGATTACCGCCGTAAGGGGGCTCAGGTGACCGCTATCCCGGCGCCAGCGTGGGGCACGCAGGCTATGGGAGCCGGGGTATATTGTTCCACATGCCCCTTAGCGAAAAGAAACTAATTAATCAGATTCGCCGCTCTGCCCGCGGCGGCGAGTCGGTGGTCACGGGCATCGGCGATGACTGCGCCGTGCTGCGCGTTCCTCCCGGACACGAGTTGCTGGTAACCACCGACTTCACCATCGAAAAGGTGCATTTTCGGCGCGATTGGCACCGTCCAGAACTGGTGGGGCGGCGCTGCTTGACGCGCGGGCTCAGCGACATCGCGGCGATGGGCGGCGAGCCGCGGGCGGCATTCTTGTCGCTGGCCGTCCCGAGCGACGTTCCGCAGAAGTGGGTTCGCCGCTTCCTGAAGGGACTGCTGGATCTGGCGGACGAATTCAAGGTTCCGCTGGCGGGTGGGGACACGGCAGAGTCGGCAGGCGGCATTCAGGCGGACATCGTGGTGGTGGGCTCGGTGCCGAAGGGAAAGGCGGTGCTGCGGTCGGGGGCAAAGGCGGGCGAGCAGATTTATGTGACTGGGGAGTTGGGCGGGTCAGCGGCAGCGCTGGCGCGCCTCGGGGAATCGAAGCCGGCGGGAGTCGAGTATTTCCGGCACTTTCGTCCGCTGGCGCGGGTTGCCGTGGGCCGGCGGCTGCGCCAGCGCGGATTGGCTTCGGCCATGATTGATTTGAGCGACGGGCTTTCCACCGACCTCGAACACATTTGCCAGGAAAGCCACGTGGGCGCGGAGATCGAGGCGGAGGCGATTCCGCGGGCGCAGCTTGGGCTGGGAAAAAAGCGGGTTGCGCTCCAGTTGGCGTTGCACGGCGGCGACGACTACGAATTGCTCTTTACGTCCGCTGCGCCGGTGCCGTCGGAGATTGCAGGTGTTCGAGTCACGCGAATCGGGCGGACCACGCAATCAGCGGGGATGCGGCTGATCGGGGCGGATGGGAAAGCGCGGCGGCTCGAGGCTGGGGGATGGGAGCACTTCAAGGGGATTTCGTAATTTTGCATTTTCGTAATTTTGCAATTTGTAGCGAGCCGTGTAGAGACGGGGCTTGCCCCGTCTCCGGAGACGCGGCAAGCCGCCTCTCTACAGCTTTGAAACCTTGAAACTCTGAAACCTTCCCCCAGGTGACTTTGGTTACCTGCCGGTGGTGACAGCGCGGGACTAGAGTAGGTCCATGCGAAAAGTATTTCTACTCCTGGCGTTCAGTCTTGCGCTGTTGATTCCGGCTTTCGGACAAGGGTCGCCGACGGCTCGCAAGATCGATAACGAGTTCGTGCAACAGCAGTTTGGCAACCAGTTCACGCTGGTGCCCGAGGTTGGAGCCACGTTCGGCGATCTGGACGGCGACGGCGTGGAAGACGTGGTGATTGCGGCGCGCTGCAAGAATCCGATGCTGGACCAGGGGGATCACAATTATACGGTGATCGATCCCTATAACGATTTCTTTGGCTATGGCGATCCGAGGCTGACGACCACGTTCAGCGAGGGCGATCCCGCGCTGCGGGGCCTGGTGGTGCTGATCATTCATGGCGCGGGGCCGACCACCTGGCGCTCAGCAACTCCGAAAGCGAAGTTCGTGATTGTGAACTTACCCTATCGGACGCTCTCCGTTAGAAAATTCAAGCTGAGAAAGAGAACGGTCGAGGCGATATACGTCGAGGAAGCGGGCGAAATGGGAAATAGCTCTGCCGTGTTCTTCGACGGAAAAAAGTTCCGCTACGTGCCCATGGGCGGAGATATGCAGTAGGGATCACTTCTCAGTTCTCAGTTATCAGTTCTCAGTTATCAGTTCTCAGTCAAAATCAATCCGCGTCGGCTGTAGAGCGGACACTCCTGTCCGCTGCCTTTGACTTTGATTTTTTCGAACTTTCTTTCGAACTAACCCGCACGCGGGTGGGATCCCACGGTCGCGTTTCCCTTGGGATTCTCTCCGAGCCAGAACTCTCACTCCACAGCTTCCCGAAGCGTTATTCCCGCCTGGTTACTAGTTTAGTACGGTACCCCCCTCCCCCCCCTCCTTTTGGAATCATGGGGTTAGGAGGAAATTCCCGCAAAATCTTTGAGTTTAAAGGACTTATAGCTAAAATCTTTGAGAACCAATGACTTAGCGGCGATTTCTTCTGCACTTGTTGTCAAAGAGCGTCCCAAAGGGGGAATTGTTGCGGCTTCGATGGCCGTCTCTGGAGACGGGCACACCTCTGGCTGCTCCGATCTGATCGTCATTATCGCGCACGGCGGGTTGGATGTCTGTGATGCGGCATACAGATGATTTGTGATGAAAAAGCTCAGGCCGGTCGGAGTTGCGGTATGCTGCGATCCATGAACCGGCGTATTAGTAAGTGGCTTCTCGCCCGCCTCGCGCTCCTCGCTGTCTTGCTTCTTTACGCAGCCGGAGGCGCAACTACACAGCTTTCTCCGTCGATGGTTGTGCATGGGTCATTTGCGGTGGTGATCATTTGCAAGGACGGCATTGTTGTTGCCGCCGATTCGCGAGGCACCGTTCAGAATAGCCGAGGGAAAAGACTTGGATATTACGATGATGTCCAAAAAGTCTTCGTCTTAAATCACAGTGTTCTCGCATATACGGGCCTTGATACAATCCAGAATCTATATTTTGGCGCGGTGGTGCGCGATTTCTCAAAGAACAGCCCCAAGGATGTGCAACAGATAGCGGCCGCGTTTTCAGCTTACAGCGCCTCATTCCCTGCAGAAGCAAAGACTCAATTACTAAACCAAAAACTGCTACTCGCTGGATATTCGGAAACGGGAGAACCTACGATCTGCTACTTCAGTGTGGCTCAGACGGTGGGACCCGCCGAAGGCTGCGGCCATCGTGGCTTCATTGCCTCCGATCATTGCTTGTTGGACAGCGTTGGTGCCAAGAAGATTGGGGAATTAGATCATTCACAGGCTGCCGTGATCGCACGAAGAGCAATCATTGACTATGCCCGTGCGCACCATAGGCCCGAGATAGGAGGCCCAGTGCAAGTCTTGTGGCTCAGGGGGTCTGGCGTCAGTTGGCTACATCAGTCGCCTCAGCACGAATGGACCTACATCCATGATTTTGCTCACGATTATTGGTTGCACAAGGTGAACATTCATCTGTATCGGGGTGTTAGCAGGGCGGAACTTGAAAGGGTCATAACGGAAGGCGAGATTTGGTCCAAAGCTGCAGTGCAAAAATAAGACACAAGAGCAGCCCGCTGTTTCTTCCGCCTACGCTGCCTTCGGGTCTTCTGTCTTTAGATCGCGGAGCAAGTTCTTTAGTCCCTCTGCGTACGGGTCGTGGTTCTTCCAGTCGCTGAAATCGGGTATGTAGTATTCGCGAATCTCAATTGCCAAATCCTTCCCTTCGTCGGCGTCGAAAAGCTCCCAGTCCTGAATCGCCTCGAAGGAAACCAGACGGACGGGGAACAACACGCGCTTCTTCTCCGTGCGCTCCCGCTTGCGAGCTTTCCTGATTTCCGTCTTCACCCATTCGCTGCTCATGCTGCTCGGCGAAAGGATCAGGAGCAACCGCTCATACCTTCGTATCGCTTCGTCGATCTGCTCATGGATCTTCTTTCCGGCTTGTATATCGTGCGGCGCGAACCAGCAGCGGACGCCTTTGTTCTGCAAATCGGCATACAGGCGGTCGGCGAATTCCTGATCTTCATTCTTGGTGGAATAGCTGATGAAGCAGGAATAGAACTCAAAGGCCTTCCCTGTGAGGGACCCCATGTACTCAATAAAGTTGTCGGGAACGCCGGCGCCGCGCAAGAATGCCAGCGGGATTTTTCCATGTGACCGGTAGATGGTGTCGATGCCGATCGTCGACGGACCGTCATGCCGCACGGTCTCAAGACCTTTCACATCGCTCAGGTCGTTGTCCCCGAAAGTCGTACCGCCAATGGATGCCCCGGTGAGGTCCGCCCCGCTGAGCCTCGCCTCTTTGAGGGCCGCCACGTTGAGGTTCACGCCGGTGAGGTGCGCCCTAGTGAGGTTCGTCACGAAAAGGTTTGCCCCGGTGAGGTCCGCCCCGCTGAGGTCCGCTGCGGTGAGGTTCGTTGTGCCGAGATCGGCCCAGCTAAGGTCCGCCCTTCTGAGGTCCGCCGCAGTGAGGTTCGCGATGCCAAGTTGCGCTCTGCTGAGGTTCTTCCCACTGAGGTTCGCCCCACTAAGGTTCACCGCGATAAGGTCCGCGCTCCGGAGGTTCACCGCGCTGAGGTCCACACCGCTGCGGTCCGCCCTGATGTCCTCGAGGGGTTTTGCCTTTATCCAGTCATTCCAAGCCTTTACACCTTCCTTGATTTTTGCGAGATGTTCACGGTTCGCCATGGCGCCAGCCTTTCATTGGCGCTCATCATATCCTGCCGTGGCGAAGGCGGTAAACGAGTTATGAGAAACGCCGGGCGCCCCGGCCTTCGGGCCGAAGGTATAACTCGAAGGACTTCCCCTAAGAAAACTTGGGGTGGCATCGGCGAGTGCGCTGGCGGGCTTCCGCCCGCCTGGACAGCCGAGGGCGGCTGTCCCTACGTGAGCACACAACCGTGATGAAAACACATCGAAATTCGAGTTGCCGCGGGTTTGCGCGACTGTGGGAATGTCAGTCGTGCCGTATCGGGAGTTTTCTTCAGCACAAATGGCGTGTCCTGGGCGAGCAGGTTCCATTCCCAACTTCCGAGTTGCCCGTGACTCGGGCGTTATGCCCTGACAAGCAAAACCGCGTGCCTATAGCTGAGGAACTGTACCAGCAGCGTCATCAAGGCTGGGAATCCGGGCGCACTGGTTCTGTCCAGCTTGGCCTTGGCGGTGGCGACCCAGTTCAACAAGTGGCGTTCCAGAAATTCAGTCTCGGCTCGCGCGAGCGAAACAGCAGTGCTCTCCTCGGATGTATGTTCGCATGTGTAGCGGAGAGCGGCGAGGAACTCCAGTTGGGTGACAAGATAATCAGGAACGGCGCGGCCGGGATCGGATTTGAGCTCGAGAACTTCGTAGAAGTAGGTATTCTCCAGCGCAATCTCTTGCGCAGGATGGGTCTTGTCATGGGCCGATTCGAACAGAGGCACGGGCGGCTCGGGTATGCCAACATCAAAGAGAGCGATATAGGTGGACTCGTACTGCTCGTAACCAAGGAACCATTCGAATCCAGGAAATTCGCCTTCACACTCCAACTGCTTCCATAGATTTCGCAGCGCCTCATGAAGTCCAGGCTGCGACAGAAGCTCGAAGCACTCGTGCGTAGGCGGCGCAAAGGCGAACGCGAAGAACCGGTAGAGATCGTTCTGCTGCCAGTCGATCGAGTTAACCGCGTTGTCGTCTGCAGCGATCATCGGCATCGCGACTCCTGTTCTCGAACGTCCCTCTCTACTCCAGCACTTGCCAGACCGAGAAATACTTGCGGCCGTCGCGGTCTTTCTGGCTTCCGTTCCAGACGGCGAAGGCCACAGTCGTGCCCGCGGGCAGATCGGGCAACTCGAAGATCACGTTCCACTGGCCGTTTTGATACGTACCGTTCACCGGGAAATTCTGACCCGTGCGCCGCGTGGTGCCCCGTCCCTGGGCTTGCATCACCATCGCGCCGCGCGTGGCGTTCCAGTAGTAGATCTCCACCGGATGCTCGGCATCTCCCATCTGCAGCGAAGGGGCGATCGCACCGGAGCCTGCGTTTGCGGGAAACATGACGGCGGCAGCATCGAAGAATCGGTCATCAGCTTCCGTCTGAACTTTGCGGAAACGGGTCTCGGGCGGAGTGTTGGGGACTTCAGCCAGTGTAGTCGCGTCATGCGTCGGATCGCGCCAGCTCAGCTGCACCAACAGATTCTTGCCTACCCGTGCCAGGCGGACGTCAACGATTGAGATCTCCAGTGTGGCCGGCTCGTCGGTGTCGTAGAGCGGAGGCGTGCGGTTCAGCGCAACGTGCTTCACTGGAATCTGGTTCCACGCGGCGGGTCCGCTATGGAGCAGATTGTCGGCGCTCGCTGACGACGCAGCTACCGACAGAGACTGGCCGGGAGTTGGTTTCGTGCCGGCCTGCGCCCAGATCATCGGGGAGAGCAGCAACACGGCAGAAGCAATGATCAGAAGTTGACGAGTTCTCATGACGTTCTCCTACAACTGGATCTGAACCAGTTGTGGCCGGACGCGATAACGTGTCTCGGCGTCGCGGCCGATGAGCAGTTGCAGTGCCTCACTGCGCCCGCCGGCCTGCGTCTTCTTGAGTTCCGCCTCCAGACGCGAGATCACATCTTTCACGTCCGGTCCGAACAAATAGATCAAATAGTCGAGCGGTACTCGTGGATCCTCCTCAATGCTCTTGCCGTAGTTCTCTCGCTTCGGTGGATTGAACGGCGGCACGTAAAATACGTTGGGTTGCGTGCCCTTCTCGGGGAAGAGAGGCAAAGCGATCTTGTGTACCAGAACCAGCTTGTGCACAGGGGATTCGGGATCGTCGAGCAATCCGACAAAGCGCAAGCGGCCGGGACACTGCGCGGCGCAGGCGTTGACCTGCCCCTTCTCAAGCCGCGGATAGCAGAAGATGCACTTCTCGGATTTCCCGCTGACCTCATTGAAATAGATCTTCTTATAGGGGCAGGCTTTGATGCAGTAGCGGTAGCCCTGGCAACGGTCCTGGTCAATCACCACGATGCCATCCTCTTCGCGCTTGTAGATGGCCTTGCGCGGACAGGCTTCCAGGCATGCGGGATATGTGCAGTGGTTGCAGATGCGCGGCAGGTAGAAGAAGTAATTCTCGTCCTCATTCATGCCGCCTACGTCTTCGTCCCAGTTACAGCCGGACTTCGGCTCGGGCGAGGGCATGACCGGTTGCTTCTTACCTTCGTAGAGACGCTGCTCGTAGTTGTACTCCCAGGCGTGACCGTAGTCGTCCATCGCAGGCAAGGGGCTGGGCTGGAGCGATCCGTCTTTCCAGCCGCCACCGATACGATCCCACTGGCGCGGATAGCCAAGGCCGGGACGGGTCTCGACGTTGTTCCAGTACATGTAGCCGGTACCGTCGCGGTCCGTCCACAGCTTCTTGCAGGCGATCGTGCAGGTTTGGCAGCCCAGGCACTTGTTCAGGTCCATCACCATTGCGTATTGGTGTTTTGACATGGCTGCTCCTCCTCAGACCTTCGCCTTCTCAACGTCCACCTTGATGTCGCGGTTGTTGCCCGTGGGTCCCCAGTAGTTCAGGCGAAAATTGACGTGTCCGTATTTGCCGATGAGCTGCGTCGGCTTGATCTTGATGTAGGTGAGCGACTGCCATCCGCCCTCCTTGAATCCGAGATATTTCTCCCAGCCGTGATACATGGTGACGCGGCCGGGTTTTTCGCCGGGCAGGATCTGCAAGCGGCAGACACAATGGCCAACCTCGTTATGGATACGGACCCAGTCGTTGTCTTGCAAGCCGCGCTTGCGGGCGTCGTCGGGATGCATGTAGACGATTGGCCCGCCGCGCTGCAGGCGCAGCATGGCGCGGTGGTCACGCCACGTGGAGTGGATCGACCAGCGTCCGTGCGGCGTGTTCCAGTAGAGCGGGTATTTTTCTTCGACCGGCTCCTTGAATGTGGGGAGGGCTTCGCCCAGTTCGATGTACCAGGGATGATCGATGTAGAACTGTTGGCGGCCGGTCAGAGTGCGCCACGGGCGCTTCTTTTCGAGCTGGTGCTTGAAGGGGGTATAGGCAACGCCTTCTTCAATATCGCTGTTCCACGATTCGGGATCGGTTGCGACAAAGCGCCGCGGCCCCTGCTGAATCAACTGGTACGTCATGCCCTTGGTTTCTTCCGCGTTTCCGAGGATGAAGTTGACCGCTTTTTCATCACTTTGGATCGTGCCCTTGCCCGTCCAGTCGTGGCCCAACTGTGTGAAGTCGCGGGTCCAGTCAAAAGCGTCGTCGTAAAAGGGCTTCAGACCCTTCTTGGTCGCGACTTCGGCCATCTTCTCAGCCAGTGCGTGGAAAATGTCCCAGTCGGTCTTGCTCTCGAACAGTGGCTCGCAGGCCTTGCCGAAGGGGTGAATGTAGCTGTGGCAGTCGGTGGAGTTGATGTCCACCTTCTCGTAGTAGCTGGCCGCGGGCAACACCACGTCGGAGTAGAGTGCCGTGGTGTCCATGCGGTAGTTGATATCTACGATCAGGTCGAGGTCTTTCCAGAGCGACGATTCGAGAATCTCGTTGCCTTTGGCCTGGTTCAGGTAGTTTGCGCGCCACACGATGAAAGCCCGCGGCTTCTTGCCGTCCTTCGGCCACAGAGGCATCCATCCGTTCTTGACCGACTCCTGGATGTACCACTCGATCGGCTTGCCGTTGTAGAGATGCGGGTCTTTGTTGGTCGAGTGAACGTAGCTCCAGAGCGTAGTGTTCTGGAATCGTTGTTTCTTGCGGGTCTCCGGAAAGGCGAGCTTGAAGAAGCCCTGCTCCGGCCAGATACGCTCCTGGCCCACGTAGTGATTGAATCCTCCGCCGTTCTTGCCGGTGTTGCCAGTCAAGGCCACCAGCAGGATGAACGAGCGGTTGATCAGATCATTGTGGAACCAGTGGTTGGTGCCAGCTCCGTGGATGATCATCGCTGGTTTGCGCGTGCCCAATTCCTTGGCAAAGAGTTCGATTTCGTTCGCGGGCAGGCCGGTGCGCGCGGCGACTTTGTCCACTGTGTATCCGGCGATTTCTTTTTTCAGGAGTTCGAACACCGTGGTGACTTCGCCGGTCTTGCCATCGGCGAGTTGCACGTGAAAGGCGCCCGTCAGCGCAGGGTCAGCACCATTGAGTTGGATGGTCTTTTGCTCCGATCCCATCGAACCCGGCGTAGGAACGGCGCGCTGCTGCTTCGTATCCCAGAAATAGAAGATGTCTTCCTTGCCGCCTTTCTTGAGGTCGGACTCGCGGAGGAAGCGGTTCGTGCCCGCAAGCACCAGCAGAGGCAAGTCGGTTTGTTCTTTCACATACGGCCCGTCGATCAGATTGTGGTCGATCAGCAGCCTGGCTACGCCGAGCGCAAGAATGCCGTCGGTGCCGGGGTTGATGCGGAAGTACAGATCGGCGTGTGTGGCACTCGCATTGTAATCGGGCGAGATACAGACGATCTTGGCGCCGTTGTAGCGGGCCTCGTAGGCAAAGTGAGCATCGGGGATACGGGTCTGCGAAATGTTCGATCCCCAGAGCACGATGTACTTCGAGTTGAACCAGTCAGCGCATTCGCACGCCTCGGTCTGAACACCCCAAGTCAGGGGTTCTCCGGGCGGCAGGTCGCAATACCAGTCGTAGAAAGAAAGGAAAACGCCGCCAATGTAGTGAGCCAGGCGGGAGCCAGCGCAGAAGCTGACCGGGCTCATGGCTGGGATGACGCTGAAGAAGGAATTTGTATCCGGGCCGTAGTTGTAGATGTTGTCGAGCAGTTTCTCGGCAACCATGGTGAGCGCTTCGTCCCAGGTGGCGCGACGCCACTTGCCTTCGCCACGTTCACCAGTGCGGATCAGTGGATAGCGAAGGCGCTGCGGGCTGTACACATACTCAGTGAAGCAGCCGCCCTTCTGGCAGCCGCGTGGGTTGTAGTCGGGAAGGTCAGCACTAATACGCGGATAGTCGGCGGCCTGCTCTTCCCGGACCATCACGCCATTGCGCACATACACCTTCCACGAACAGGAACCAGTACAGTTCGCGGAATGTGTAGAACGAACCACTTTGTCCCACGTCCAGATCTTGCGGTAGAAATCTTCCCATCCCCGATAGGGATAGCTGCGCAGTGGATCAAAGTCTCCCGTCAGCGTAGTCAACACCGGCTTCTCATGGCGCGAGCAACCGGGCAGGGCGAGGGTGGCGGCGGTCATGGCCGCGGTTTGGATAAAGCTGCGCCGCGAGAAGGGTTTCTGAGGATTGTCCTTGTCGTTCATGGTCTCCCTCCAGAGGGAGCGTATGCGGTCGCGTTCTGCGCCATCGCTTTCTGACCTTTTGGTTCTCCCAGCGTCCGCAAATAAGCGAGCACGTCGGCGATGTCGCGATCGCTGAACGCCGACGCCTCGTTGCGCTGGAATGCAGGCATCGCGGTTCCGATGCGGCCGTTGCGGATGGTGCGGATGATGAACTCGTCGTCGGCGGTTCGTTGGAATACAGGATTGCCGATCTCGGGTGCCATTCCGCCGCGGCCATTCATGCCGTGGCAGCCGGCGCAGTTTCTCAGGAAGAGAGAAAGACCGTTGCTGGCGTCCCCGTGCGGCGTCAACGGCGTCATTGCGCGAGCGGCCGAGGCGCCCGTCCCCGAAGCGCCCGAGCCCGAAGCACCCGAGCGAAGATATTCGATCACTCCGGTGATTTCTTCAGGAAGCAGCCCGCCCGCATGCCGACCCCAGGCAGGCATCTGGGTACCGGGACGTCCTTGCTCGATGTTGCTTTGGAAGTATTCGGGAGTTGCGGTGGAGATCAGCGAAGCGCCGCGAATCGCCGGAATAAAGCGGTTGAATTTCTTGTCCCACCGAGTGTACGCGCCATTGCCGTGGCAGGCAGTGCAGTACTGCCGGTAAACCTGCTCTCCGGTCAGGGGCATGGGATGGAGCACGCGGTATTTCTGCTCGATCTTGTCGGGGGCGAGATAGCTTTCCGGTACATCGCGCTTCCACTGCGAAAGCATGTACGCAGTGAGCGCCAGCGCTTCCTGCCGGGTGACGGTTGGATTGCGCATCAGGCTGTCGGGAACCACGCCGCCGGGATCGCGAAAGTGCGCATTCTGCCAGTTCCACGTGGTGTGCGGTGGCCTCAGGTTCGTCATGATGAGCTGGTGCTTGGTCTTCGCGCCTTCGTTGTCGAGCGCGGGACCGAGCGCGCCGCCTCGTCCTCCAAGCTTGTGGCAGGACCCGCAACTTTTCTCCCGATAGAGCTTCATGCCCGCAGTCAGCAGCGGAATCTGATCGGGCGGCAGTTTCTCCGCGTCGTGACAGGTCACGCAAGTGGCCTCGGTCATTTCTCGTGGCAGCAGGGGATAGTCCCAGAACACGTCTTCGGCCTTGGCTTCGTTGAAAGTCAGGGCCGCGCCCTGCCCATGGTGACAGGCGGTGCAGCCGAAGCGGTCCACGGGATGCTTGTCGAGGATATGACCGGGATGGGTACGATGAGGCTGGGGCACGTCGGTCATGCGAGGATCGTCAACGCCGTTGTGACAGGTGACGCAGCGGTCCACCGTGCCCAGCGCCGGTATGCTGGCCTGCTTCATTTCAACGCGGAACTTGGCCAGCAGCTCGCGGCCGCGATCGTCGGTGGCTTTCTCACGAAGAATCTTGCGGTAGTCGTGTTGCACGGTCCGCCATTGCGCCAGATAGTTCTCGCGTACCGCTGCGCCCACCAGATAGACAATTGTGACGACACTCGCCACCAGCAGGAGCCAGCGATAAATCCGGGATGGGTCTTTCATCGCATTTTCCTCAGTGCACCGGCCACTGCGAGGGCCACCAGTAAAAATGCCAATTGGGTCCGCGATGGACCGTCGCAAAGTAGGTCAGCAGCGTGAAACCGACCAGGAAACAGGTAAACAGCGATACGGCCGAAAGCCGCACCGAGTCCTTGCGCTTCAGGATGAACAGCGACCAGGCGGCAAAGATCAGCACCAGCAGCGAACCGGGGTTAATCGCGATGATCCAGAGCTGGTGAATGTTGGGGAACCAGCTGCGCAGCCAACCGTAGTTGACCGTGAAGGCGAGCATGCCGACGGTTACGGCGCAGGCGAAGAACAACGACTGCCAGAACACAGAGCGCTCGTTGCTGGTGCCGAACCATGTGCCTTCGCCTCCAGGCCGGCGGTCGAGGAACGGGATCAGCGCGAGTCCGACCAGGACGATCATCGGAATCAACATGCCTCCCATGAACGCCGAATAGGAAACCAGTTCCTGAAGCCCCAGGAAGTACCAAGGCGCCTTCGCCGGATTTTCCGGAATGGCTGCGTTGGCGAGTTCTTTCAGCGGCGCGTCGTAGTAGAAAGACAAGATCAGCGTGACCGCCACCGTGGCCATGAAGACGGAGAGTTCGGCCCAGAACAAGTGCGGCCAGCTCATCACCGTGTTCTCAGGCCCGCGATTCACCGGCGGACGCTTGCCTTTCACCAGCGCCATCAGGCCGTAAGTCTTGGTGGCAAGCGGTTGGAATACGGGTCGACGTTCTCCGCCCCATTCCGCGAGCCCGCCGGGCGGGTCTTCCGGCTTGGCCAGGCCGCCGTCTTTGCGGATACGCCAGAAGTGAACTCCGAGGAGCGTCACGAGCGCAAGCGGAAGGACGAATATGTGCAGAACGTAGAAACGAATTAACGCATCCTGCCCTACATAGTTCGCACCCAACAGCAACCGCTTCTGGAAGCCACCCGGGTCAAAGAACTTCGTAATGCCGATCGCGTCCGTCAGTTCCCGCGGCGAGTTGGCGATATTAGAGCCGATGGTGATCGCCCAGTACGCCAGTTGATCCCAGGGCAGCAGGTAACCGGTGAAGCTCAGGGCGAGAGTGACGACCAACAACGCCAGTCCGACCAGCCAGTTGAATTCGCGCGGCTTCTTGTAACTCGCGGTAAAGAAGACCCGCGCCATATGCAGCAGGACGACCAGAACCATCAACTGCGCCGCCCAACGATGAATATTGCGGATGAACCGTCCCGTGGAAACTGTGAAGTGAATGTCTTTGATCGATTGGTAGGCAAGGTCGGTCGACGGCTTGTAGTACACCATCAGAAGGACGCCAGTAATGATCGTGATGATGAAGCTGGCCGTGGCCATCAAGCCGAGTCCGAAGGTGAGCGTCGGGCTGAGCGTGCGCAGGTGCACGCGCACGCTGTGGATGTGCAGAAACAGGTTATGGAATGTGGCTTGCGACTCTTCGCGCTCGGATTCTGGCGCTTTCCCCAGGCGGAAGCAGGCGTCCTTCACGGTATGAGGGAGTTCGTGCAGGTTGTGGAGAAATTCTCGGGTTGCGGTCTCTGCCACGGTGTACCTCCTACACGCGGTAGCGCGTGCCCTCCGGGACTTCGTTGTCGGCATTGACGATCAAGTCGCCGTTGGCAGCGCGGCTCACTTCGAGCCAAGGCAGAGGACGCGGCGCCGGCCCGCCCACTACGCGACCTTGGCTGTTAAAGCGGGAACCGTGGCAAGGGCAAGCAAACCCATCCTTGGATCGCGCCACGGTGCACCCCAGATGCGTGCATGTGCTCGAAATCGCGTAGAAGCCGTCGTCGTCGCGGAACAGCACCAGGTTCTGCTCGGCAAACGGGGTTTCACTTCCAGCAGAAAACTGCTCCGGCGGCCCGAGCTTGAAGCGGCGCACCGGACCGGGCAGCACCGCCGGGTTCGGCAAGCGCAGCATTCCGACAGCCGCTGTGCCCATGGCGGCAAAGAAGCTTCCCAGCGACGCGAGGCTCAAAAAGCTGCGCCGGCTGACACGGGGTGGATCTAGACGGGACATGGTTTCCACTCCTTCGCGAAACTGAACTGTTCCATGGTGATGGCTGTGGTGGGACAGCGCTCGGCGCACAGGCCGCAACGGATGCAGCGTTCTTCATCTTTAATGATGGCTGAGAGATCGGCAGGATCGAGATGCAGTTCACGGGCCGCGGTCCCAAGCTCAGGCGTAAGCGCCAGCCGGTCAAAGGTCACTAATTTCAGACACACAGTGGGACAGACGTCCACACAACCGCCGCACAGGATGCAGCGCTCGCCGTCGAAGATGGTGTTGATGCCGCAGTCGAGGCAGCGGCCTGCTTCGGCGGATGCCTGTTCCTCGTTGTATCCAATCTCGACGAGCGCGGTCGGATTCTTGAGGCGCTCTACCGCTGAGAGTGTGGGAATATGCAAGCGTGAACGCCGCTCGTAGTGTTTCTCGCGGTGATAGTGGTCAATGGGGTAGTGGAATTGGACTTCTTCCGGTGCGATCTCCTTACCGCGCAGAAGCCGATAGACGGAACGCGCTGCCTGCTTTCCGTTGGCAATGGCATGGATCATCAGCCGTGGCCCATAGGCAATGTCGCCAGCAATGAATATGCCTGGCGCCGAGGTCGCACAAGTAGCGGGATCGTTGACGATCTGCTGCGGCGATCGCATCTCGATCCCCTCTCGCTGGGCGTCGATAAAACTAAGGTCGGCAGACTGCCCGACGGAGAGCAGTACGGTGTCACCCTCGATCTCGGTTGTAACTGACTCATCGAACTTCGGCGCAAAGCGTTTGTTCTCGTCATACACCTGGGTACAACGCGCGAACTTCACGCCGCGCACAAACTTCTGGCCGTTCCTTTCTTCCACCAGAACTTCTCTCGGCCCCCAACTGTTGTGGCGGGTAACGCCCTCTTCCTGGCCTTCAAGGATTTCCACGGTGTCGGCGGGCATCTCTTCGAGAGATTCCAGGCAAACCAGATTCACCTGCCGTACCCCCGCCATGCGGGCCGCGGTACGCGACACGTCGTACTCTTCCTGGCGCAGTACCGTCCGGGCGACGTCGTAAGCAACATTGCCGCCGCCGATCACAATCACCCGCTGTCCCAGCGAAACTTCCTTGCCCAGTGACACATCGCGCAGAAAGTCGACGCCACCCATGACGCCGATGGCGTCGGCGTTGGGGATGGGGAGCGCGCGCGAGCGCTTAGCGCCACAGGCGATGATCAGGGCGGCAAACTCCCGGCGAAGATCGGCGAAGCTGACGTCTTTCCCAACCTGTGTGTTGCAACGAATGTCGACGCCGAGGGATTGAATCACCGCGACTTCTGCGCGGATCAGTTCACGCGGCAAGCGATAGCCGGGGACGCCGGTGTAGAGCATGCCGGCGGGGTGGGGCTCCATCTCGAAAATCGTCGGACGGAATCCCATCAGGGCAAGATCGTGTCCGGCAGCCAGCCCCGCCGGCCCGGAACCGATGATCGCGATCCGCTCGCCTGTGGGCTTGGGGAACTCGGCATTCGCAAGGAACTCGAGCAGGTGGCTGAGTTCGTCGACATCGTCACACTGCCGCGTTTCGTTATTGTTCTTCAAGTAGGGGAACAGTTCGCGGCCTGCTTCCCTGCGGTTATCACTTCCAAATTTTTCGCAAACGAAGCGCTTGAGGGCGCGGATCGAAATCGGCTGATCGACGGTTCCCCGGCGGCAAGCCGCCTCGCACGGCGCGCCGCAGATGCGTCCGCACAAAGAGGCCAGGGGATTCGGCCCGCGGGCAATCAGGTAGGCCTCCTCGTAGTCGCCCGCAGCGACGGCCCGCACATAGCCGCGCGCATCGGTATGAACCGGACACGCATACTGGCACTTGATCTGCTCTCGCCAATACTCGTGATCCGCTACCCGGACTTTGTAGCGTGGTTCGTCCACGGCTCTCGCCAAGAAAACACCAACCGTCAACCATACGCACAGAAGCGTTATCTAGCTGTGACCAAAGTCACGGCCAGACGCATCTAGCTTTAGCGAGACCAATCCGCGCGCGCACTGGCAGAGACTTGGCAGGCTCTGGACAAGGCAGCTTGCTGGCACAGAGCTGCAGCCGTATGACGATTACCGCGCCCCGAGTGGAAAGGTCGTCGTCAGCAGTCTTGGGCGGTTCGTCCTCGCCGCGTTCATAGTCCGCCACAGTTCGATTCCCCACCAGAGCAACGCGGCAAATTCGATGAACCCAGTAAACCCGACCAGCGGGTAAGCGACGCTGGGCACAAAATCAGTCAGTACCTGAAACACCACCCGGCCAGTACAGCCAAGGTTAATGAAAATGAAAGGCACCCACAGCGAATTCATCTGCTTGGAGTCGATGCCCGCCAGAATGGGAACAATCCGCGAGGAAACTCCCAAAATCATCATGCTGATGAAGCCCACCGTGAACGCGTGCCGGTGAGAACCCATGTAAGTGTGCGCGAAGACCTGATGCGTCAGCGCGCCATAGAGCGGGAACAAAGGCATCATGCCGCAGGAGATCAGCAACCAGACGAACGCCGCGCGGATGAACTTGAACGTGCGATCGGGCTGCGATGGCGCCGAGAAGACACCGATTTGCCGTGCCAGCAGCACGGCCCAGACCGGCATGAGCACATAGGCGAGTTCGAGGCCGATGGCGAAATAGAACTTGTGAGTCGTGAGTAGCAGCACGTAAGCGACAAGGTTCAGCACCAGGCTGCCATTCATCAGCCAGTAGATCAGCGCTTGACGATCGCGTGGGGCCCGCCCCAGTCCGTAGACCTGCGGCACAAAGCGCTGGCTCACTCCCGCAATGATCAGCGCGGCGAAACCAAGCAATTGAATATCCCGCAGCGGTCCGTCAATCAGCGCGATGCGCATGATCAACGCGTGTTCGGAATGTGCCGTAGCTTTAGCGAAGAAAAATACGCTGTTGAGAAGCGTGCCCAGCAGGAACCAGACGAAGGAGCTGGCGATGAACTTCTCGTACGGGTTGTGCGGTTCAAGCGACTGCCGCGCCGTGCGGTACAGGACCAACATGAACAGCCCAACCGCGGTCACTTCGCCCGCGCCTGACAATCCTCCCATCACCAATGAAGCGGTACTCGGCAACAGTATGTCGGCAGTCATGCCCGCCACGACCCCGGCGGCTAACAGATAGAAGCTGAGGTTGGCAAGATCCGGGCGCCACAAGGTTGTGATCTTGAAACGGGGAAACGACTGATAAGCAAAACCCATAACGAACATGCCCACCCAGCCGAAGATCATGGCGTGCGCGTGCGCATGGATGGAGGGCAGCAGGCGCAGTTGCAGGAAACTTTTTCCCATCGCGATCTGCAGCAGGTTAATCGCGCCCCAGAGACAACCGACACTCAAAACCGTCAATACACCCGCCCTGAAGAAACGGCGGTAGATGTAGTCCTGCAGCGTTTCCTTATAGACGTAGGGCTGGTCAGATGGGTCTTGTATCTCGTCATTGATCTCTCGCACCAGTTCCTCCGCGTCGACCTGGTGCACGGCGGCAAAGAAGGCAAGCGCCTCACTCGGGCCATGCTCGCCTCCGCAACCCTTCAGACCGTGACGATCGAAGATGCGTCGAGCATTGGGACATATCTTCACAACTTCCGCCACACTGGTGTTTCCGGTGATCTTGTTCATCGGTCGTCCACCTCGGTTTCCAACAAATCAACGATGAACGCTCCACAACGGCGCGGCGATGACTTCTGTCACAGGGCCAAACATCACAAATCGTACTCAACCCTAGTGTACTGAGTCTAATATTCGTGTAATAAGTAACAGCTCTTCCTGCATCTGATATAAGCAGGAGGAACTGCATGGCTCTCGGTCGCCCGCTCTCGCCGCTGTCTCTGTCCCCTTCCGAAAGACAACAGTTGTTGGACTGGACTCGTCGTCCCAAGACGGCGCAGGCCCTGGCGTTGCGCGCCCGCATCGTGCTGCTCAGTGCCGCCGGCCAGAGCAACACCGAGGTGGCTCGCCGAGTGCAGGTTGCGCTCGCCACCGTGGGCAAGTGGCGACAGCGTTTTGTGCTTCTCCGCCTCGACGGGTTGCTCGATGAACCCCGCCCTGGCACGCCGCGCCGCTTGAGCGACGCCGCCGTGGAACGCGTACTGGCGCGCACCCTGGAAACCCAACCCCAAGCCGCCACCCACTGGTCCACGCGCTCGCTGGCTCAGGCCACCGGACTCAGCCAGAGCAGCATCAGTCGCATCTGGCGCGCTTTTTCCCTGCAGCCGCATCGCAGCCAAGCCTTTAAGTTGAGCCGTGATCCCCTGTTTATCGACAAGGTCCGCGACATCGTCGGCCTCTATCTGAACCCGCCTGACCGAGCGCTGGTACTGTGCGTGGACGAGAAGAGCCAGATTCAGGCGCTGGACCGCACCGCTCCGTTGCTGCCCATGCGCCCCGGACAAATCGAGCGCCGCACTCACGACTACAAACGGCACGGCACCACCAGTTTGTTCGCCGCTTTCAACGTGGCCAGCGGCCACGTGCTGGGCCAACTGCATCGTCGTCATCGCTCCCGCGAATTCCGCCGCTTTCTCGACACCATCGAGCGCAACGTGCCCGCAGAACTGGACATTCACCTCATCCTGGATAACTACGGCACCCACAAAACCCACCTCATTCGCCACTGGCTCGCCAAACGGCCCCGCTTCCACCTGCACTTTACTCCCACTTCGGCTTCCTGGTTGAATCTGGTCGAGCGCTGGTTTGCCGAGTTGACCGAAAAACAGATCCGGCGTGGTGTTCACCGCAGCACGCTGCAGTTGGAGAATGCCATTCGCCACTTTATCGAGCATCACAACCAGAACCCGAAACCCTTTGTCTGGACCAAGTCAGCCGATCAAATCCTCGACTCCGTCGCCCGCTTTTGTAAACGAACATTAGACTCAGTACACCAGGAATACACCTACTATGGGCTTGCAGAGGGTGTACTTCATCCTCAGTCATGGTGTAAGAACCTTCCTGCCCGCTCGCACTTCAGGGGTGGATTATGTATTTCCTGGCTTCAGGTCCAAATGGACGTGAGGCATCAACCCCGCGGGTGGCAACACAGGTTCCCGTCCAACAGACCGGTTTCCCCATTGCTTGTGAGAGCCTCAAAGCGGCAATCTTCCCAGCTCTCTTCTTGTTGGTCTCTTTTTGTTGGTCTCTTTGGTAGATCTTCGGTATCGCTTGCCGCGCAATTTGAAGTCATACCAATAAAATCTCGAATCCTTCTTCCTAAATAGCTCCACGAGTTTCCTCCATTGCAGCCCGCACCGAAGGCGCTCGTGTGTTCTTCCTGACGAACCCAAGAAGAACAGGCAGATCCTAGCTTACCCTGCCCTCGATTTCTACCTGAGCCGAGCCGATGCGTCGCATTAAGAAATCTGCAGGAATGAGTGGGTGCCGAGCGGTAAAATGCACGCGAGGAGGAGCCAATATGGCCAGCTTACCCAGTGCAGAGAATCGAGGTGGCCACGCCATGACGCGTGGTTTCAAGTGGTCACACAAGGAAAAAGGCATTGCTCGCAAAGCTTTTGAGCGAGCCCTGGAGCGGGAATTTGAAGCAGTCATCCGGACCGCAAAGGAGATGGCTGCCAAAATCAAGCAGCCAGCGGACCTCTGGGACTTGGAGTCCTATCTGACCCAAAGCCGCAAGGAGATTGATCGCAAATACGACTATCGGTATTCGGTTCTCACTGAGGTCTTCGGGAAGCTTGTCCGAGAAGGTCGCCTGAGCGAGGGAGAATTGCGGGGTCTGGGGGAAGACAAGCTGGAGTCTATTCGCTCCTACGCCAAGTTTCTTGCCACGCTCGATGCAGTGGCTTGAAACCAAGGAGGCTCCTGCATGAGCTTTCAAACGCGCGATTTACCGCAGGAGGCATTCGACTGAACGAGCCGGAACTTCTCGCGCCGTAACTATCCAGTCTGGCCTCCTCCCGAAAACCGCGGGCCCTCAGAATCTGTCAATGAGTGTAAAGGAGATTTTAAAACAACACCCCGATTGAAACCGCCCACGTCCCGGCTTTGATTGACTTGCCGCTGCGTCCAGCCTAAGATGGCCGAACGCCATGATCGGCCAAACCATTTCCCGCTACCGGATTATCGAGAAACTGGGTGGCGGCGGGATGGGAATGGTCTATAAGGCCGAAGACACTCGGCTGCGCCGTTTCGTTGGCCTCAAATTCCTGCCCGATGAGGTCGCACGCGATCCGCAGGCGTTCAGTCGTTTCCAGCGCGAGGCTCAGGCTGCTTCCGCGCTCAACCATCCCAATATCTGCACCATTCACGACATTGGCGAGGAGAATGGCCAGGCGTTTATCACCATGGAATTCCTCGATGGCATTACGCTGAAGCACCGCATTGGGGTCGCCCGCTGGACATGGAAGTGCTGCTCCCGCTGGCCATCGAGGTAGCGGATGCGCTCGACGCCGCGCACGCGGAAGGGATTGTTCGCCGCGACATCAAACCCTCCAACATTTTTGTTACCAAGCGCGGGCACGCTAAGATTCTCGATTTCGGGCTGGCAAAGGTGACTCAGAAACCGGCACTATTAACTCCAGATGCTGGCCGGCTAGAAACTGGCGATCACCACGTTGGGCGCAGATGGCAGCATGAATCTTACGCCACGCTGCTGGTTGGCTTGCATGGTGGCAGGCGGGTCGAGCGCCGAGAGCGGGATGCGCTTTGTCCAATAGCCGTTTTGCCAGTAGTTGCCGCGGACGTAGATCACGCCGTCCGCGATGGCATAGTCAGCGATCTCCTCGCGATGGCCGTCGCGATAGACCAGCACTGCGGGCGAGACTTCTCCGGCTTGCGATTCGGTGCGTTCCCTCTGCGTGGCGGACATCGGCGGTTTCGTGATCGATGGCTCCGCATAATCGGGATGCGCGGAGGTTCCACCTTCCTCTGTTTCTTCGGCGCCACCGAATCGCACATAACGATCGCCCTGCCACTCGATCAGCAAGGGTTTCGGCCTGGTTTTTCGCGGAGAATCGTCAGCTGAGACCGGCTGCACCACCACAACCTGGGGCGGAGCATTCTCAACTAGGTATGGCTCACTGGCATCGTAGTCCGAATAGAGAAAGGGCGAGCCCAGAAAAATTCCTCGGGTGAATGGACGCGTTTGATGATGCAGGCCAATCCCACCCCTGACGCCGCCTGCAAAGCGGCCATGCGCCACGGAAACCGGCTTGCCCACCGCCCCGCGCCTCTGCGCGCTTGAGAGTGGCACGGATACCGTAGCTGCAAGCAACGCGATGCTCAGCCACCGGAACATGTCGGTTCGGAATTTCCTAGTACTCTACAACCAAAATTATTGTACCCCTTTCGCCTGGTCGCGACGTTGTGAAACGATTCATCCGGGAGCACCCAAATCGGTATGCGGTTCATTTCGTGGCAGCAATCTCGTACAGGTATTCGACGAACGACTTCACGGCACCGTCCATGCCCTGCACCTTCGGATTCTTCGACTCGATCACGTAGTACTCATCGGGCGCGTGGGCGCCACTTCCATGGCCGAGACCAAAGTGGCCGGCAGCCAGCCTTAATGGCTCGCCGGTAAACACGTAGCCGGGCCAGGAACCTGCGCTGCGCGGCAGCACAATGGGATCGATGCCGTCTCGCTTGTACACTGCAGTCTGCGCGCAAATGAGTGCCGTATCCGCGGCAGTGCTGTTGGGGTCGTACCCGCCCGTCATGTTCACTTCGATGTCGCCAAACCCGTGCTTCGCGAGATGTGCTTTGAGCGCCGCCAGAGCTTCGGTGGCCTTCATGTCTGGAACCAGCCGCAAATCTAGTTTCGCCGCGGCTCGGTGAGGAAGAATGGTTTTCCCGCCCGGCCCGGTGTAGCCGCCGACCAGGCCTTCAATGTTCACGGTGGGACGCGACATGAGCAGCTCAAGCGCTTCCTGCCAGCTCGCATCATGTGCCCAGTGCTCGACGCCGAGCTGCTTCTTTGCGACTCCTTCATCCAATCGGCGGGCCGCCTCCGCAATCATCGTCTTTTCGGCTGCGGAGAGCGGGCGCGCCTTGTCCCCAAAACCCTCGATGGCAGGTTCATTGCCATCGTGTGAGACCAGAGTTGCGAGCGCTTCCACCAAGTGCCACGCCGGGCTGTCCACTCGCGCTTTGTTGCTGGAATGAATATCGTGACGTGGTCCGCGACCCCATCGCTCCCCGCTCGACACCAGTTCAAGTTCGACGACGCCCTTGGCTCCAAGCGTCATCGTCACTTTGCCGTCGAGCTCCTGCTCTGCTGAGGGCATGAAGATCCCCACGCAGCGACGGAGCGCGGCAATGACCTCTGGACGGTGCGCGATCTGGGGAAAATGCGGAGATCCGATTTCCTCCTCGCCTTCAGCAATCAGCACCAGATTTACGGGCGGCTTCCGGCCTGCGGCGCGGATGGCGTGAAGCGCAGAGAGAAACGACGCCTCTGGCCCTTTCTGGTTCACGGCGCCTCGGCCGACGAGCACAGTTCCGAGCCCGGGCTTCTCGACCAGTGCCGCCGCCCAGGGAGGCGAAGACCACTCTGCCGGATCCACTTGCTTGACGTCATACATGAAATAGAGACCCAGGGTGCGCGGGGCTCCCGCGTCGAGGGTGGCAAAGATGCCAGGCTGGCCGTCGGTGGAGATCTTGGTGACTTCGCCGAAGCCCGCCTCGCGAAGGAAGCGCATCGTGAGATCGCAGCCCTCGGTTACGCCTTTGTTCTCCGCCGCGATCGAAGGCTGCCTGATCCATTCCTGTAACCGCTGGACGGCCTCGTCATGATGCTTCTCGATTTGTAACGAAATAGGATTAAGGTCGTGCTCATCCGCGTGTGCCCAATGCGGGAGAGCAAAGGTCGCGGCGCCAGCTGCGGCACCCTGAAGGAAGGTTCGTCTGTCCATGGCCCCAGAGGATAATCCCGGGCCAGGGCTTCCGTCTACGACAGTCCAGCGGTCAGTACCGCAAGGCATGGGAGGCCAGTTTTCCGATCGAGTCGTAGCCCGCTGCAGGCAACTCGCTTTCGAAATTGACCATTGACGTCGACCACGCCAACCATGTCAGCTCTCAGCAACTTCGTGCTGCGCCGACGTTCTCCGCTGATGCCTCAGCAAACTTGGCAGTCCCAGCCAACAGCAGGTCCTTCGCTTCGCTCAGAGTTTGTGACTTTATTGACTTTCGGCCATTTTAGGGGCACTTAAGTCTTTTTCTTTCAACATCGGTCCTTGAGAGAAAGTAAAAAAGTCACAAACTCTCGGGATGACAATCCTAAGTAAAGACGATATACGTGAGAGCTTGGAGCTGAGAGCTGAGAGCTGATTCTCAAAGAGCTTGAGGACGAAGCCTCACAGCTGAATAGATTGGGGAGACGGGGCCAGCCCCGTCTCTACAGTGAGGGGATTGCGCGGCGCGGTTGGCCTCGGCGGCTGAACAGGCGGCTCTGGCGGGGGATAGTTACATGTCGGTCCTCTGCTCAGCATGCCGGATGAGAAACCAGCAGGGAGGATCGCCGGAGTGTGGGAAAAGGCTGTGCACGCAGGTCTCCTGCACCGGTGGATTAAAAATAATCTCGGCCTTCCCGTTCTTGTGCGCCACCGTATAGTAGTGTTCGACGGTTACGCTGCCAAAGGGCTGGCGCTTGGTGGCCAGACGATATCGAAACACGCCATAGTCCGCACCGTACGCGATTCCCAGCAGGCCCACCCCAGCCAAGAACGATCTCAGAGCGATTCGCCGGAGCCATGGGCTGGTTTTGTTGCCTTCGACCGCGGTCACCCGCTGAATTATACGCGCCCGCGAACTGGCCCGGGAGACCGGAGCGCTGACAATTCTTCACAAAAAACCCGGCCCGGCCTGCCCTCCCACGCGTCGAATGGGTAGCGGAATAGATGATAAGATTTCACCAGAAGCCCCAAGTGAGAGCTGTTGTCCCTCATCGGTTTGAGGAGTGCAAGTGACGGAACAAGGACCAGACTCAGCTGTTTCCAAGAAATCCGAGCATTACGCAACCGAGAATTCAAGCACTCACAAGAGCCGCTGGTGGATCTGGCTGATCGTCGCGGTCGTTATAGTTGGCGGCGTGGCGTTGTGGCAGCGCGGCGGGGCAACCTCCGACGCGAAAGCCGGCGGCGACGCGGCTTCCCGGCCCGTGATGGTGACGACGGCGGCAGCGCGCCAGGGCGACATCGGGATTTACTTGAACGCATTGGGCACGGTGACGCCCGTTTATACCGTAACGGTGACCAGCCGGGTGCAAGGCGAGATTACGCAGGTCTACTATCGCGAAGGGCAGATGGTGCGGAAGGGCGACCCGCTCATCGAAATCGATCCGCGCCCTTATCAGGCGGCATTAACGCAAGTCGAGGGACAACTGGCGCACGATCAGGCGGTTTTGAATGAAGCCAAGATCGATTTGGACCGCTACCAGCAAGCCTTAAATCGCAACGCCATCGCCAAGCAGCAATTTGACGATCAACAGCAGGTCGTGCTGCAAGATGAAGGCACGGTGAAAAACGACGAGGGCCAGCTGGCGAATGCCAAGGTCAATCTGGTATACACGCACATCACCGCACCCATAGCCGGGCGCGTGGGACTGCGGCTGGTCGATCCCGGAAATATCGTGCAGGCTAATAGCACCACTAGCCTGGTTGTGATCACGCAGCTTCAGCCCATCACCGTGATCTTCAGCATCGCGGAAGATCATCTCTCCCAGATTCAACAGCAATTGCGCAAGGGAAAGAAACTGACGGTGGACGCTTTTGACCGTGAAGCAAGCACGAAACTTGCATCCGGCACGCTGCTAACTCTCGATAATGTCATCGACCCAACCACCGGAACCTTGAAACTCAAAGCCATCTTTGACAACTCGGACAGCGCTCTGTTTCCCAGCCAGTTCGTCAATGTCAAACTCCTCGTCGACACCTTACACAATGCGACTTTGATTCCCACTCCAGCGATTCAGCGCAACGCCCAAGGCGCTTTTGTTTACGTGATTAAAAGCGACCAGACCGCCTCCATGCGCACGATTACTCCCGGCACTACGGATGGATCCGTGACCGCCGTGCAGGGTGTGGAACCGCAGGAAGTGATTGCTGTCAATGGATTCGACAAGCTTCTGGATGGCGCGAAAGTTGCGATCCGCACGCCCACGAACGGCAGCGGCGGATCATCAGGACAGGGCCAGGGCCAGCCGCATCAAACGGGCCAGCATAACGAGAACCAATCCGCTCCGTCGGGAACCCGCAGTGGAGGCGCCTCCGGAGGCAAAGAGGGAGGCTCGTCCCGGTGAGTCCGTCTCGTCCGTTTATTTTACGACCGGTAGCGACGTCGCTCTTGATGGCGGCCATCTTGCTCGCTGGCTTCGTTGCGTATCTCCAACTGCCCGTTTCTGCGCTGCCGGAGGTCGACTACCCTACCATTCAGGTGGTTACGTTTTATCCCGGCGCCAGTCCTGACGTCATGGCCTCGGCCGTAACCGCACCTCTGGAGCGGCAGTTCGGTCAGGTCCCGGGCCTCAATCAGATGACTTCCACGAGTTCCGACGGGAGCTCCATCATTGTTTTGCAGTTTTCCCTCGAGCTGAACATCGACGTCGCCGAACAGGAAGTACAAGCCGCCATCAACGCCGCCCAAACCTATCTGCCTTCCGATCTGCCGGTCCCGCCGATCTATAGCAAAACGAATCCGGCAGACACGCCGATTCTCACCTTGGCGCTTTCTTCCAAATCGATCCCCCTGTCGCAGGTCGAAGATCTCGCCGACACCCGCTTCGCGCAAAAAATCTCTCAGCTCCCCGGCGTGGGACTGGTCAGCATCAGTGGCGGGCAAAAGCCGGCCGTCCGGGTGCGCGTCAATCCCACGGCGCTTTCCTCGTACGGCATCAACCTCGAGGATGTGCGCACCGCCCTGCAGCAAACCAGCCTCGACCAGGCGAAGGGCAACTTCGACGGCCCGCAACAGGACTACCAGATTCAATCGAACGACCAACTGCTCAGCGCCTCCGATTTTGCGCAAGTCATCATCGCCTACCACAACGGGTCGCCGGTAAAACTTTCGGATGTGGCTACGGTCGAAAATGACGTGGAAAACAATCGCCAGGCGGCATGGATGAACGAAACTCCCGCAGTCATCGTCAACATTCAACGCCAGCCCGGCGCGAACATCATTCAAGTAGTCGACCGCATCAAGAAGCTGCTTCCCCTGCTCAAGAGCAATCTCCCCGCCGCCGTTCAAGTGGATGAGCTAACGGACCGCACCACTACGATCCGGGCTTCGGTGAAAGACGTCGAGTTTGAACTCATGCTCACTGTGGCGCTGGTGGTCATGGTCATTTTTCTGTTCTTGCGCAATGTTTCCGCCACGACTATCCCCAGCGTTGCCGTTCCTCTCTCCATCGTGGGCACGTTCGGCGTGATGTATCTCGCGGGCTTCAGCTTAAACAACCTCACGCTGATGGCGCTCACGATTTCCACGGGCTTCGTCGTCGATGACGCCATCGTCATGATCGAGAACATCATTCGGTTCATCGAAGAGGGAGATCCGCCGCTTGAAGCGGCCCTCAAAGGCTCGGAGCAGATTGGTTTCACGATCGTATCGCTTACCATCTCCTTGATTGCTGTATTGATTCCTCTGCTCTTCATGGGCGACATCGTCGGCCGGCTTTTCCGCGAGTTTGCCATCACCTTGAGCGTGACCATCCTCGTCTCCGCGGTGGTTTCGCTAACCCTCACGCCCATGATGTGTTCGCGCATATTGAAAAGCACGCACGGGCGAAAGCAGAGCCGTTTCTACGTGGCTTCGGAGCGCGCTTTCAAAAGCATCATTGCCTTCTATGGGAGAACTTTACAGTGGGTGTTGAAACGCCAAACCGCCACTCTTCTTGTGGCCGCTGGTACGCTGGTGCTCACTGTCGCTCTCTACATCATCATCCCGAAGGGTTTCTTCCCGGTTCAAGACACGGGAATCATTCAGGGCATTTCGGAAGCCGGGCAGTCCATATCCTTCCCCGCCATGGCGGAAAAGCAGCAGCAAGTCGCCCATTCGATCTTGCAGGATCCTGCCGTCGAGAGTCTTTCCTCCTTCATCGGCGTCGACGGCACCAACACGACATTGAACAGCGGGCGTATCCAAATCAATTTGAAACCCCTGGAAGAGCGCAAAATCAACGCCTCGGATGTCATCCGGCGCCTCCAGCCAAATCTGGAAAAGATCGATGGCATTACGCTCTACATGCAGCCGGTGCAGGACCTCACCGTCGAAGATCGCGTCAGCCGGACGCAATATCAGTACACCCTGGAAGATCCCGATCCGCGCGAATTGAATTACTGGACGGCCAAGCTCATGGCCAAACTGCAAGCGATTCCGGAGCTTCGCGACCTGGCCACCGACCAGCAAACTTCCGGTCTCGCCGCCTCCCTCGTCATCGACCGGGTCACCGCCTCCCGCATGGGCATCACGCCGCAGGCGATCGACCAGATGCTCTACGATGCTTATGGGCAGCGGCAAGTTTCGACACTGTACACCCAGTTGAACCAGTACCACATCGTTCTTGAGACTCAGCCGGAGTTTCAGAAGAACCCCTCGAAATTACAGGATCTCTATGTTCGTTCTGCTTTGGCTTCGACGGCACTCACCACCGGCTCTTCGGGCACGCAGACGGTTACTGCGACGACGGCTTCCGGCAATTCCGCCTCCACCGCTCCGCCCAGCCCTTCCGCTTCTCCGAACACCGCTGCCAGTTCGGGTTCTGCCAATCCCAGCGCCGTGACCACGGTGAATGGCGCCGCCATTCCCCTCAGCGCCTTCACTCGTTTCGAAATGAAAAGCAGCCCCCTGTCCGTCAATCACCAGGGACAATTTCCAGTCGTCACCATCTCTTTCAACCTGGCACCCAACGCCTCGCTCGGGCAAGCCACCCAGGCCATCGACAAGGCCCAGCGGGACATTAACATGCCTCTCAGCGTACAGGGGGCTTTTCAGGGCACCGCCGCTTCCTTCCAAGCTTCTTTGTCGAACGAGCCGCTCTTGATTCTCGCGGCTCTGGTCACTGTTTATATTGTGCTCGGCGTTCTCTACGAAAGCTACATACACCCCATCACAATTCTGTCGACTCTGCCCTCTGCCGGGGTGGGTGCGATTCTGGCCTTGTTGATTTGCCGCCAGGAACTCAGCGTCGTCGCCCTCATCGGAATCATCCTTCTGATCGGGATCGTCAAAAAGAACGGAATTATGATGATCGACTTCGCGCTGGAAGCGGAGCGTAAAGAGAGCAAGAGGCCGGAAGAGGCTATTTATGAAGCGTGCCTGCTGCGTTTCCGTCCCATCATGATGACCACCATGGCCGCGTTGCTGGCCGGCTTGCCACTTGCCCTCGGCACCGGCATTGGCTCGGAGCTTCGTCGCCCCCTGGGCATCTCCATGGTGGGCGGCTTACTCTTGAGTCAGGTGCTTACGCTCTACACGACTCCGGTCATTTACATCTTCTTCGACCGGCTCGCGCACCGTTTTTCTTCGCGCCGCGCGCCGGAAACCGGACCTGAGACTGTCCCGGCGGATTGATGCGATGAGCCTCTCTTCTCCATTTATTCGGCGGCCCGTCGCCACTACCCTCCTGACCGCGGCCATTGTGCTGGCGGGCGCCGTGGCCTTTCGGGAGTTGCCGGTCTCCCCTCTTCCGCAGGTCGATTTCCCCACCATTTCGGTTGGGGCCAGTTTGCCGGGCGCCAGTCCGGAGATCATGGCCTCCTCCGTCGCTACTCCTCTGGAGCGCCAGTTCGGGAGAATTGCCGGCATCACGGAAATGACGTCGTCCAGCTATCTCGGTACCACCAGCGTCACGCTGCAGTTTGATTTGAACCGCAACATTGATGGAGCCGCTCGCGACGTCCAAGCCGCCATCAATGCGGCGCGCAGTTACTTGCCCACCAATCTCCCCGGCAATCCCACCTATCGCAAGGTCAACCCGGCCGATGCTCCGATCATGATTCTGGCCCTTACGTCAAGTGTGTACGACCGCGGCAAGCTGTACGACGCCGCCTCCACCATCATGCAGCAGCGTCTTTCTCAGCTTCGGGGCGTCGGGCAAGTGAGTGTTGGCGGTAGTTCGCTGCCGGGAGTGCGGGTGGACGTGAATCCGACCCAACTCAACAGCTACGGTCTCGGCTTGCAGGACGTTGCCGCCATGCTGAGCCGGCAGAATGCCAACAGTCCCAAGGGGCAAGTCACTGACAGCACAATCACCGCGGACATCACGACCAACGACCAGCTTCTCAAGGCGGTGGACTACATGCCGCTGGTGGTCGGCTACCACGATGGCGCCGCCGTCAAGTTGTCCGATGTCGCGAACGTCCAGGACTCCACGGAGAACATACGCGCTGCCGGCTTCGTCAACGGCAAGCCCTCCGTCCTCATCATCATTTTCCGCCAGCCCGGCGCCAACATCATCGATACCGTGGACCGCATCCGCGCCGCGCTTCCGTCACTGAAGGCCTCGATCCCTTCCGCCATTGACACGGAAATTGTGCTCGACCGTACCCTCACCATTCGCGCTTCCGTTCGCGACGTCGAGCGCAACCTCATGATCTCGATTTCCCTGGTCATTCTGGTGGTGTTCCTCTTCCTGCGAAATGTCCGCGCCACCTTGATTCCCAGCGTGGCCGTCCCCGCCTCTCTGATCGGGACGTTTGGCGTGATGTACCTGTGTCGCTACAGCATCGACAATCTCTCGCTCATGGCCCTCACCATTTCGACGGGCTTCGTGGTTGACGATGCGATCGTGGTCATCGAAAACATCACGCGCTATCTCGAGCAGGGCATGGCGCCCATGCAAGCGGCGCTCAAGGGCGCCAGCGAAATTGGATTTACGGTGCTGTCCATCAGCATCTCTCTCGTTGCCGTGTTCATCCCCATTCTGATGATGGGTGGAATCGTCGGCCGGCTGTTCCGTGAATTCGCCGTGGTCCTCTCGGTTGCCATCCTGGTGTCCCTGGTCATTTCTCTCACCACGACACCGATGATGTGTTCTCGCCTGCTCAAGAATCTTCGGGAAGAGCAGCACGGCAAAGCGTTCCGCGTCAGCGAGCGCGCATTCCATTCGGTCCTCGGCCTCTACGAGCGCAGTTTGAGCTGGGTCCTCGAACACTCCACCCTGACCCTGGCCGTTCTCGTAATCACCATCGCATTCAACTTCTACCTTTTTTGGATCGTCCCCAAGGGATTCTTTCCACAGCAGGACAACGGCACCGTCTTCGGCGGCATCCAGGGCTCGCAGGACATTTCCTTCCAGGCCATGCAGAAGGCTACGGAGCGCATCGTCGATGTCGTCAAAACCGATCCGGCCGTGCAGAACGTCATGGCGTTCACGGGCGGCGGGGGCGCCACCAATGGCGGCTTCATCTACCTGGGTCTGAAACCTCTCGCACAACGTAACGTGAGCGCCAGCCAAGTGATTGACCGGCTGCGTCCTAAACTCCTTTCTGTCTCGGGCGCCAACACCTTTATGCAAGCCGGACAGGACCTCCGCATCGGCGGACGGAAAAGCAGCGCGCAATATCAGTACACAATTCAGAGCGACAATTTACAGGATCTGGTTCAGTGGGGCCCTGTGCTTCTCCAACAGATGCGGAAATTGCGGCTGCTCACCGACGTCAATACCGACCAGCAGAACAGCGGTCTTCAGGCCATGCTTACCTATGACCGTGACACCGCTTCGCGCCTCGGCATTACACCGCAGATGCTCGACAACTCTCTCTACGAAGCCTTCGGCCAAGCCCAGGTTTCCACCATGTATACCGCAATCAACCAATACCACGTTGTGCTGGAAGTCGCGCCGAAGTTCTGGCAGTCGCCGGTGAACTTGAGCGATGTGTATATCCGGGCTGCGCAAGGGAAAGTCGTTCCGCTCAGCGCCATCGCGCATTACGAGCCGTCTACCGCTCCTCTGGCTGTGAATCACCAGGGTCAATATCCCTCGGTGACCATTTCTTTCAACCTTGCCCCGGGCGTGGCCCTCAGCGACGCTTCCAGGGCCATCCTCGCCCTGGAACAGAAAATCGGCATGCCCAACACCATTCACGGCATGTTCTCCGGCACGCTCCAAGCTTTCGAAGCTTCGCGCGCGACGCTGCCTCTTCTGATCGTCACCGCTCTCCTGGCCGTCTATATCGTGCTGGGCATTCTTTACGAAAGTTATATTCATCCCCTCACGATTATTTCCACCCTGCCCTCGGCGGGAGTCGGCGCCATCCTGGCCCTCAACCTGTTTCACAAGGACCTCAGCGTTATCGCGTTGATCGGCGTCATTCTATTAATCGGCATCGTCAAGAAGAACGCCATTCTGATGATCGATTTTGCACTGGCCGCAGAACGCAGCGAAGGCAAAAGCCCTCGGGATGCCATTTTTCAGGCTTGCATTCTGCGCTTTCGGCCCATTCTCATGACCACCATGGCCGCGATATTTGGCGCTATGCCGTTGGCTTTCGGCAGGGGAGCGGGTTCGGAACTTCGCAATCCTCTTGGGATTACCATTATTGGCGGCCTGCTTCTGAGCCAAATGCTCACGCTTTACACCACGCCGGTCGTTTATCTCTCACTGGACCGCTTGAGGGTCAAATGGCTTCGCGCCCACGGAAAGCTCGAAGCGCAAAGACAAATCGAGTCCTTCGGATGATAAGTTCTTATGCCATCAGAAGCGGTGGAGCGCCGGGCGTCCTCGCCCGGCCAGACGGGCGAGACGCCCGTCACTCCACTCTCGACATTAGCCACAGCAAGGAGTCCGAGATACCGATGAAGCCAACAAACAAAATGCGCGCTGCGGCCGCGCTTCTCTGCGGCGCACTTCTCTTCCAGGGCTGCGTTGTCGGTCCGCATTACAATCGCCCCCCGGTCGACACACCGGGGACGTTCAAAGAGGTTACTCCGGACGATCTCAAGAAAATGGACGGCTGGAAAGTCGCGCAACCGCAGGATAGCGCTCTCCATGGCAAGTGGTGGGAAATTCTTGGCGATCCCCAACTGAACGCGCTCGAAGAGCAAGTTAACATTTCCAATCAAAACGTCGCCGCTGCCTTCGCCAGCTTCATGGCGGCGCGTGCCCTGGTGCGGGAGGCTCGCGCGCAATACTTCCCGACTCTTACCGCAGGCGCAAGCATCATTCGCCAGCACCAGCCCAGTTCTGTGAGCGGGACGAGTAGTGGAACGACCTTCAACGACTTCTCTCTACCCTTCGACGCTTCCTGGACGCCGGACTTGTGGGGTCGCGTGCGCAACCAGGTTCGCGCCAACGTCGCGAACGCGCAAGCCAGCGCCGCCGACCTCGAGAATACCCGCCTGACCGCGCAAGCGGAACTGGCGGTCGATTACTTCCAACTGCGCGGGCAGGATGCTCTCAAACAACTGCTGGATTCGACCGTGGTGGCTTATGAGCAGTCCCTGGAACTGACCAAGGCACTGTATGAAACCGGTATCGACTCCGACGAATCCGTCGCGCAAGCCGAAACTCAGCTGGAAGCCACCCGTGCTCTAGACACCGGTATTGGCATTCTGCGGTCTCAATACGAGCATGCGATTGCACTCTTGGTCGGTCAACCTGCTTCTTCCTTCTCGATTGCCGTCGAGCCTTTGAAAACTCCCCCGCCAGCCATCCCGTTTGGCGTTCCATCGCAACTGCTGGAGCGCCGCCCAGACGTCGCCGCATCCGAGCGCCTGATGGCCCAGGCCAATGCGCTGATCGGCGTCCAAAAAGCCGCCTATTATCCCACCCTGACGCTCAGCGCTTCTGCCGGGTTTGAAAGCACGAAAGCCTCCAGTTGGTTAACTTGGCCAAGCCGTTTCTGGTCCGTCGGCCCGTCCATATCTGAGTTGATTTACGATGGCGGCCTTCGCCGTGCCACCGTCGAACAGTATCGCGCGCAATATGATGAGACGGTCGCCAACTATCGCAACACGGTCCTCACCGCGTTTCAACAAGTCGAGGATAATCTTTCCGCCCTGCGCATTCTTTCCCAGGAAATTCAGGAACAAGACACCGCGATCGGGTCCGCGCAGCGCAGCCTTAGCCTGGCCACAGAGCGCTACCGCCTCGGCATCGACCCCTACCTCAACGTCATTACGGCTCAGACAACGCTTTTTAGCAATCAGCAGACAGCCGTGAACCTGCGGATCGCGCAAATCGTGGACAGCGTGCAATTGATCGAGGCGCTCGGCGGGGGCTGGGATTCCTCCACGCTTCCCACTTCGCAGCAGATTATTTCGCGACATGCCCAGTTCCCGGCGATTACTCCGGTTCAACCCTCCCAGAGCCAGCCACCCGCCTCAGCGACTCCCTAATCGGTCGGGCAAATGGTTGCAGGCTGCCCAACTTGGCTGCCTCTTCGCTGTTCAATGGGTCAAAAGCGACGCTGCTCCCATCACCGGCAGAGAGACCGCGGCCGCGAAAACCGTCCCGAGCTTTTTCTTCACGAGCGCAGAAACTCCAACGTCAATGCCCACGCCTGCCGCGCCGAGCGCGGCTCATAGGATGCACGTTCGTCACAGAAGAATCCATGGTCGGCCTGAACAACCCTGGTGAAGCGGCCCTCCTGGCTACCATCCTGAGAGAACGATCGAAATGTAATCGTCTGTTCGTAGCTGCCAACTTCATGCGGAGTGCTCAGAGAATTGGCGTGTTCCAGGAGTGTTCCGGCCTCTTGGCGAACGCGAACGTCCTGACCCGTGCACTCGGCCGCAAGGGACATTAAGAGTAAGGAAGAGATAAGACTGACCAGAGGCAGTACATCTCAGGCACCCTGCAGGGGATGGGATTGTAGCACGTTGCCTCTCATCAAGCGGCATACATCACCGCAAGCAGGTGCGACAATCTGCGTGTAGGTCAAGAAGCTTTTCCTGGCTGGCGTAATATCGCCTTATCACTCATTGACGAGACGCTGCCGCTTGCAATCAACGGCGCGTCTTTCAAATGACTACCTCTCTTGAACAGCCAATCTATGTCTCAAACGAACTGTGCCACAAACGTGCCCCTTGTTTCGCTCCCATGTCTGTCAATACGGCTTTTCTCGCTACTTTCGTAAAGTGCTTCCGTGCGGGCTTGGTTTGTGTGTAAGTAGCTGATGTCAAAATGAGTTGAGAAGAAATCGAGACCTGAGCCGACTGATCGGCCGTCAGTCGGCAGCGATCTTCGGGTTTATCCGGAGTCGCAAACCGTCGCTTGCGAACGCTATGAGTGGCGTCAAAGGCAGCAGACAGGAGTGTCCGCTCCACACACACGGTTCGCCATGGCGCCAGCCTTTCATTGGCGCTCATCACATCCTGCCGTGGCCCTGCCGTGGCGAAGGCGGTAAACGAGTTATGGGAAACGCCGGGCGCCCCGGCCTTCGGCCGCGTGAGTTTGACCGGGCTTCCGCAGCACGATAGTATCGCTTCCATGGCCAAGGCCCGATACCACTACAACATCATGCTCCGGCCCGAACCGGAGGGCGGCTACACCGCGCTCGTGCCGGCTCTACCGGGCTGCGTCACCTACGGCCGCACCGTGGACGAAGCGCGAGAAATGGCCAAGGACGCCATTTCGGGCTACATCGCCAGCCTGCGCAAGCATGAGGTAACCTTTCCTATCTGAATTGCCTCACAATTTGAAATACCGTGTTCTGGTTGAGCGGCTGGTTGTGTTCCGTCTCGCCTCCGATGCCCGCATTCCTGCCTGGGCGCTGGAGGGCGGATTTTCCTGCGTGGTGCGCACGCGCGATGAGCTTTCCATTGTCTGCTCGGAAGCGGTTTGCTCGGAAGATGTCTGCTCGGCGGTTCGATTGCCCGACGGAGCGTCCGGTGAATGGGGATGGCTGGCGCTGCAGCTCGAAGGGCCGTTTCCATTTTCGATGACCGGCGTGCTCGCGTCGTTTGTGCAACCGCTGGCCGCCGCGCACGTCCCGATCTTCGCGATTTCAACATTTGATACGGATTATGTGCTGATCAAACGCGAGGACCTGGAGCGTGCGGCGAGGGCACTGGAAGCGGCGGGACATGAAAAGGTTGGCGAAGAAGCTGGTTGATGCGCGAGCACGGCCGAATCGCCATTCGACCCTGCTTTTCCGCCAAATACTGCGGTGAATTGGGCATTGGGCCGGTTGCTGTGGTGAAATAGGAGTGGGTCAATCGGATGATAACCAGGTCAGCGGCATGGCGCCGCAAGCTCAAGGCGATTGAGCGGGACGCTCATGGACTGTGGCAAATCCTGAAGGCCGTGGTGTCGACCGACCATCCTCTGCTGGCGCATCTGATCCCGATCCGGCGCTGCAATCTGGCCTGCACCTACTGCAACGAGTTCGATAATTTTTCTAAGCCGGTGCCCACCGACGAGATGCTGCGACGCGTGGATCGACTGAAAGACCTGGGCACTTCCGTGATCACCATCAGCGGCGGCGAGCCGATGCTGCATCCGCAACTGGATGACATTATTCACCACATGCGGCGGCGCAGGATCGTGTCGGGGCTGATCACCAACGGTTATCTTTTGACCGCGGACCGCATCCAGCGGCTGAACCGCTCCGGCCTGGAGTGGCTCCAGATTTCGATTGATAACGTGAATCCCGACGAAGTTTCGAAGAAAAGTCTGAAGGTGCTCGACCGGAAGCTGCAACTGCTGGCCGAGCACGCGGAATTTCACGTGAATATCAATTCCGTGGTGGGCGGCGGGATTAGCCATCCGCAGGACGCGCTCACCATCGGCAAGCGGGCGCTGGAGCTGGGCTTCAGCTCGACCGTGGGAATCATTCACGACGGCGCGGGGCAGGTGCAGCCCCTGAACGACGAAGAGCGGCGCATATACCACGAGATGAAGGGACTGGAGAAACGCAGCTTCACGCGCGTGAACGCGTTTCAGGACAACATCGCGCTGGGGCGCCCGAATCAATGGCGCTGCCGCGCCGGGGCGCGCTACCTCTATATTTGCGAGGACGGCCTGGTGCATTACTGCTCGCAGCAGCGCGGCTATCCGGCCATTCCGTTGGAGAAATACACCTTTGCCGATTTGCGCCGCGAGTTCCATACGGAGAAGCCGTGCGCGCCGCATTGCACGGTATCGTGCGTGCACCAGGTATCGGTTTTCGATGCATGGCGCGCGCCCCAGCGGCCGGCGCCGGCGTCCGAGCCTGCCAGCGGACTGGTGCATATTGACTAGCAGTTCCCAGTTGCCAGTTCTCAGTTCTCAGTTTTCAGTTTTCAGTTCTCAGTTCTCAGTAACCCCCAAGCGTTGAATGGCGAATTTCCCCAAGGGTCTGATGTTTCAAAGTTTGCAAGCGAAGAAATAATGTAGTGGGGACTGCTGCGGTCCAGATTCTGAGAACTGAGAACCGGGAACTGAGAACTGCTCTTAGAACGTTGTGGCCACGGTGAAGCGGAAGGTTTTTCTTGGTTCCAGCAGAGTGTACCTGGAGCCCAGGGTCGAGAGCGTGGTGTGGTAGGTGTAGAGGCCGGCGGCGTTGTCCGGGAACATGTCGCGGGTAATGGGCACGTTCGGCGTTGCGCTTCCGTCGAGGCGCAAGGCATTGTACGCATAATAAATACGGAAGGGCGCATTGACGACCGGAAGCATGGTCTGCAATTCGATTCCGGTGGACATACGCGGAACCCAGTTCGTGCCAGGAACCGGGATGAGATATGGCGAGATGCCGGGGAGGCCGTTGGTACCAAGTTTCTGCCCGCCCAAACAGCTGTAGGCCGTGCTCAAAACCGGACAGCCGAACAGAGTGTTCTGCAGGTTACTGAACTGGACCGGGTTGATCTGCAACTCTGAGGCACGCAGGATTGGATCTACACCCATATCGACAAAGGGCGCGATGGCTACGGGGCCCACGATGGTGATGCGGTATTCCAGGTTGCCGACCAGACTGAGGTCGCCGCCGGGAGTTACCAGTTGCGAGTAAGGAACCGGGATACTCCAGCAGTTACTGACGCATGCTCCCGTGGAGCTGGTCAACACTGGAAACCGCGGGTTGGCGGGAACGAAAGTTGAATCGGGGTTCCGCAGGGCTACGCTCTGGGCGCTCGGCAGGTAGGCGATGGGAGAAACCATGCGGATGTCGAAACCGCGCAGATCGTTTTCGCCGCCGAGGTAGGCTCGTTCAAATGGGGGCGCAACGATGCCGCCATACCCCGAAATAAACGAAGCCTGAACGTTGTAGCCGAGCGCATTGCGCCGCTTTTGCATCGGGAAAAACTGTTTGAACTGGACGATGGGCCGGATGGTGTGAACCGTGCCGCCGATGCCCGCGAACTCCCCGCCGATGAACAGGCTCTTGCCCTTGTGCGGCGAGTAGGCCGCATCGAGAGTATTCATGGTGAAGCTGGGGGTGATCTTGCTGGTGACGATGCCGTTGAGCGCGTTGGGGCCGCTGATACCGCTAAAGTTGAGATTCTCGAACAGCAGCTTGGAGGCGTTGCTGACGGCTATCAATGAAGAGCGGTCGAAGGAGTAGCTGATGCCCAGGCGCTTGAAGGAACGGCGCAACGGATAGCTTAAACTCAGGCTGAAGCCGGTACTGGACTGCGAGTAGTCCTGCAGGTTCTGCAGGTAGGCCGAGGGCAGGTTCAGATTCTGTCCGGTGGCAATGGCATACTGCCGGGCTTGGTTAAAGTTGGTCTTCCGCAGGTAGACGTTGAAGCCGGCCTGGATGGGCCGGTCAAACAAGTAGGGCTCGGTGAATCCGAGCACGATGTCGCGCTGGTAGGCGCCGATGCTGGCCTGCACGGAAAGCGTCTCGCCCAATCCAAGAAAGTTGTTGGTGGCGTAGTTGATGCCCACAAAGGCGCCGGCCAGACCGCTGACGCCGCCTTGCAGTCCGATGCTGTTCTTGCCTTTTTCATGGACCTTCAGGGTGAGATCGACGGTGCCGGCCTTTTCGTCGAGATGGCGTTCGGTGGTGTTGGGATCGTCGGGCTTGAGCTGGTCGAAATAGCCGAGCTGGTTCAGGCGCAGCAAGCTGAGCTCCCAGTAACGCGAGTTGTAGATCTGGCCTTCTTCCAGCGCAATTTCGCGGCGAATCACTTTGTCGCGGGTGGTGGTGTTGCCCTGGAACTCGATGCGGCGCACGTAGAACTGCTTGCCTTCGTCCACGTCGATTTCCAGATTCACGGTCTTCTTTTCGTCGTCGAACTTGGTGTCGGGGACGGAAGTGAAGTTAATGTAGCCGGCCTCGCCGTAGGCCTTGCGCAGGTTTTCGAGACCCTTGGCCACTTTTTCGCGGCTGAAGATCTCGCCGTCCTTCATGGGGAAGAGGCTGCGCAGGGCAGCAGCGTTCGGGATGGCTTTGTTGTGCTTGAAGGTGATGGTGCCGAGGCGGTAGCGCTCGCCCTCCTCGATGGGCATGGTGATATCGACCGATTTCCCCAGCCCGGGCTGCAGCCCCGGAAGGTGGAAGCCCGTGTGTCCGGTATCGTGGATCTCGGTTTTCGGCTCGTCAACCAGCACCTTGAAGTAGCCGCGGTTCTGAAACTCGGCGCGGACGCGTTCGGTATCTTCTTCGAGTTTGGTGGCGTCGTAGGTTTTGGCAAAGATGTTCTCCAGGAAGATGGAGTGCGGGATGCCGATGGGTTTGAGGTTCTTCATGGCCCCGCGCAGCGTGCGGTCATTGACGTGTTTGTTGCCCCGGAAGCGGATGTGTCCCACCTTGACTTTGGGCCCCTCCTTGACGACGAAAGTAATGCCCACGGCGGCGGGCGGTATCGGGCGGACTTCGGTGCGGATGGTGGCGAACTGGCGCCCGTGCTCGGCGAGCAGTTGTTTCAGGGTAACTTCGGCCTTCTTGATCTTCGTGGGATCGTACTGGTTCTCAACCGCGAGCCCGACTTTGCGCTCCTTGAAGCGGTCGAGCACGTCGCTGGTGGAAACCGCATTCAGGCCGGTGTAGTTGATCTCGCGGATGGTGGGCCGCTCTTTGAGGTAAATGTGAAGGATCCAGCCTTTGGCGGTCTGTTCGCGCTCAAAACGGATGTCCTCGTAGTAGCCCGTGTTCCAGAGGGCGTTGAAGTCGCGTTCGATGGCGGCGGGGTCGTAGACGTCGCCGACCTTGCTGAAGATGCGAGCCCTGATCGTGTCCGCAGGAATGCGGCGGTTGCCGTGGGGAACGATGCCGACGATGAGGTCCTGCTGGGCCAGAACGGGGGCAGCCAGGAGCAGAAGCGCCCACAGACAGAGGAGGCGATTCCAGATAGAACTGTGCTTCCAAATTCTTGTGGTGGAGGAAAATGGAGACCCAGACGGGTCTCCCTGCGGGCCCATGTCGTGGCCGAGTCGCGGGGCGCACACAGGGATAGGATGATGACGGCGATGAATCGCAACTACCTCGAAAAACTAGAGTTAGGAAAACCGTAATTATACGGTAGAGAGTGAGAACCGTCCAAGGCAGGGACCAATTTCGTCCCCGGAGTCACGCTCGAAAAAGTTCCACCTCAACAGAGACGGAATAAAACGTAGCCGCGTTGCCCATGTCAGTAAGTTTTTCTGAGGTTAGCACATTGATATTGCCGCCGCCGGGATTGAATCGTGCCCAATCGAGCCGCGCGGCCACCACTCCGGGAGGCACCGAACCGTCGATTTGAGAACCATCGATTTGAGAACCATCGGCGCGCGAACCGACGACTCGGGCCTGGAGCACGATCTCACCGCGGTGGTTGAAGGCGCGAATGCGGTCGCCATCGCGCACGCCGCGCGCCTCGGCATCGGCCGGATGCATCTCGAGATCCCCGATCCATGGTTCCATCTCGCGCACGGAGGGGAGGTTGGCGAAGGACGAGTTGAGATGGTTGTCAGGCTTGCGGGCGAGAAGTTCGAGCGGGAAGCCGGCGGCTTTCGATCTTAATCCATGGCGCGATTCCTCGGGCGGAGTGAAGGCGACGACCGGATCGAGTCCCTGACGCTTCAGAGTTTCGCTGTAAAACTCGGCCTTGCCGCTGGGCGTGGGAAAGTTGCCTTGGGCGAAGGGGAGAAAAGGGGCTGCGGTCGAGCTGCGCTCGGCTTGGACGGGCGAGGCGCCCGTCCCCACACTGTTCGTCCCTACACCGTTCAGCGTGGTGAAATTCAGGCGGATGCTGTGTTCGCGTTCCAACCGATCGCGGGTGATTCCTTGGAGCCGCGGATTGGGCGACTCAAGGGCGCGGTCGATCATGGAATCCACCGTTTCGCGGAAACAGTCGTCGTCAAAACCCATGCGCTCGGCGAGTGCGCGGAACATCTCGACATTCGACCGGCATTCGCCCACCGCATCCATCGCCTGATGGGAAACCTGGAGGTAGTAGTGGCCGTAAGCGGTCTGTAGGTCTTTGTGCTCAAAAAAAGTGGTGGCGGGGAGCACGATATCGGCGTAGTCGGTAGTGTCGGTAAAAAACTGTTCGTGGACCACGGTGAAAAGGTCGGGGCGCCTTAATCCGCGGACGACTTCGTTGTGGTTGGGGCAAACCGCTGCCGGATTCGAGTTGTAAACGAACAGCGCCTGGATAGGCGGCGCGGTCAGCGTGTTCAGCACGCTGCCCAGTTGCACCATGTTGACGATTCGGGCGGGGCGTCCCAGGGCTTTCTGCATCAACTCGGGCATTTCGAGCGCTTCGCGATTCAAACCGTAAGCGCCGCTGAGCGAAAGCTGGAGTCCGCCACCGATGTCTTTCCACGACCCAATCAAACACGGCAGCATGGTGACGGCGCGCATCGACATGCCGCCGCGTTCCGAGCGCTGGATGCCGTAGTTGACGCGGATCACGGACGGGCGCTCAGTGGCGTACTCGCGGGCGAGGTTGCAAATGTCGTCGGCGGATATGCCGGTCCAGTGGGCAACTCTTTCAGGCGAATACTGTTCCGCGCGAGCCTTCAGATGTTCGAAGCCGATGGTGTGGCGCGAGACATAGTCGACGTCGAAAAGATTGTCCTTAATGATGACGTGCATCAGGCCGAGAGCGAGCGCGGCATCGGTGCCGGGATTGATCGGCAGGTACCAGTCGGCCAACTTCGCGGTGCGCGTGCGGTAGGGATCGATGACGACCAGCTTCGCGCCTTTGCGGCGAGCTTCTTCGATGAAGGGCCAGAGATGAACGTTGTTGCCGTGAATATTCGAGCCCCAGGCGATGATGTAGCGCGAATGCGCAAACTGTTCCGGCTCGGTGCCGAGCTTGATGCCAATCACCGATTTCAGGCCTTCTTCGCCGGCGGTGGAGCAGATGCTGCGCTCCAGTTGCGAAGCGCCCAGGCGGTGGAAGAAACGGCGGTCCATGGAAGCGCCGTTGAGCGCGCCGAGCGTGCCTCCGTAAGAGTAGGGCAGGATGGATTCGCAACCGTATTCGGCAACGATCCGGCGCAAGCGATGCGCAATTTCGTCAAGAGCCTCGTCCCACGAGATGCGCTCAAACGCCGCGTCACTCGGTTCTCGTGTGGCGCGGGCGCCCCCGCCCGCGTTCGCTGCGTCCGCCGCCGCTCCCTTCGCTCCCACCCGCCGCATCGGATACAACACCCGCTCCGGCGAGTACACGCGGTCCAGATACTTGGCTACTTTGGCGCAAAGAAATCCGCGGGTAACGGGGTGCTCGGGATCGCCCTGAATTCTGGTGGCGCGGCCGTCTTCGATGGTGATCAGGACGCCGCAGGCGTCAGGACAATCGTGCGGGCAGGCGGCATGGACCACGCGCTTCATCCGCGAATTATAGTAGAGACGGGGCTCGCCCCGTCTCTCGCCGCGGAAGGAGACGCGGCAAGCCGCTTCTCTTGCCGCAAAGAAAAAGAGGCGGCCAGGTTCGGCCGCCTCGTCTTTGGCGTAACTTCAAGTCTGCCCGTTATTGTCCAGCCGGCAGTACCCGCACCCGGCCAGCCACCACCACCGGCTTGCCGTCTGCGGGATTCTTGAAGACCAGCCCGCGTGAGATCAGGTTCGGTGTGCCGGCTTGCTGCAATCCAGCCAGGCTGTCGATGTTCACGAAGAAAGTCTTGTCTCCCGTCAACACCGTGAAGGGCCCACCCGCGGCATAGCTCATGAGGGCGTCGTTCTGCATCTGGAAGTAGCCCAGATTGCTGCCCGTGCCTCCAGCGATGGTCACGCTGCCCTGAACCAGCGCGCCGACAACGCCCTGGCGCCGCAACGAAACCATCTGCGGAGTGAAGACGCCCCCGGCCGTGGAACCACCGATGAAGATGCGCTGTCCCACCACCAGCGACGAATCGTTGAATACCTGCTGCGTCAGGATATTGTCGAAGAAGCAGACGTCGTAGGTGGAGACCGCGCTCAGGTTGATGGTTTGCACCGTGTCGACCGGAATGATTCCCGACGTTCCCAATTCTTCTCCCACCCACATGGTCACGGTCTGCACCGGACCCGAGGCCGGATTCACCGCGAGAACGCGCCCTGAGATAAACGCCTGGTTCGTGCTGATCAATTCCACGCCGCTGGCCAGAATGCTGCCATCCGCCTGCACGGTTCCGATTACGGAGACAATTCCGTTCACCACCAGCGTGCTCAGGCTGTTGCCGGGGTTATAGAGTGTGCTCGAGTTCACATCGATGGTTTCCTGGAAGCCGTACGGCCCCTGCATCACGAACGAGTTAGCATTCGTGTTTACGGAAACGATGTTGCCGGTAAATTCGGTGACCTGGCCCAGATCGTCTGAAGCGGAGACCGCTTGCACGCCGATCACCGGCGTGATGGCCCCAGTCATCTGACCGCTGTTATCGACCGCCAGCGAATCGCGCAGGTCGAAGTCGATGTGCAAACCGGCCAGTTCGTTGCTCCCCACCACCAGTGGTTTGCCCGCAGGGAACGGAACCGTCACGGTAGTTTCGGTCAAAGAGCCTGTCAACGTATTCACCGAAGGCGGATTGGTGCTCAGGTCGACGTAATCGATCACCGGCGCGGGGCTGGCGTTCTCAAAGGTGAAAGTCGCGCTGTTGTAAGTGCCCGGCGTAATCGTGTTGAAAGCCAGCAGCGAGCGGAGTCCCATGAGCCGCCCAAAATCGACCGCCGTCGGCGTCGAAAGCGCCTGCACGCTGGTCGAACTATTGTTGAGGGTGATCTTGTTGATGGTGATATTAAAGCCCACCACCGACGATACCGGAGCGTCTTCGCCAACCACAAAAACCGCGCCCGGCTGCGTATTGTTCTGACTATTCGTTGCTCCGCCACCGCAGGCCATCAGCACGAACAGCGGGGCAAGTAAGACCAGAAGTGTCGCAAAGCGTTTCATGGTGACAAACTCCGTGGTACCGGCGATTGTTGGGGATGGGCTTTCTGCTCGGTACGCAAGCAATAACCCGGAACTCAGGACAGAGTTGCAGAATCTTTGGTAACGGTTACCAGCGGAATCCGGTTCTGGGGGCTGGTTTTGGCGGAATGGGCGAGGTCGGTGTAGAGACGGGGCTTGCCCCGTCTCCCGCCGCGAGCGGAGACGCGGTGTGCGGAGGGAGACGCGGCAAGCCGCGTCTCTACGAGAAATTTACTTGAACTCCAGCACTTCTTTTTCTTTGGCTTTGCTCATCTCTTCCATCTTCTTGATTTCGTCGTCGGTGAGCTTTTGGATTTCGTCGAGCGCGCGCTTCTCGTCGTCCTCGGTAATCTTCTTGTCTTTCAGCGTCTTCTTGGTGGCGTCGTTGCCGTCGCGGCGGATGTTGCGCACCGCAGTGCGGTGCTCTTCGAGAATCCGGTGCAGGTGCTTGACCATCTCCTTGCGGCGCTCTTCAGTGAGCGCGGGCACGGGCACGCGCACCAGTTTGCCGTCGTTCATTGGATTTAGGCCGAGGTCGGCGCTGCGGATGGACTTTTCGATCGCCCCTAGCTGAGACGGATCGAACGGCTGCACCGTGATCATTTGCGGCTCGGGCGCGTGAATCTGCGCGATCTGGTTGAGCGGCATCTGCGACCCGTAGTAGTCGACCGAAACCGTGTCGAGCATGTGAACGTTCGCTCGCCCGGTGCGCGTGGCGGCCATTTCGCGGCGGAAGTCTTCCACCGCTTTCTCCATGCGCGTCTTGAGTTGTGCGAAGACTTCCTTCAGGGCAGGATGAGCCATAGTTTTGGGGGCTCCTAAAATGAACAGGATTAAAACGCTCGATTATAGAGGATGTCAAAAGGCAAAAGTCAAATTGAAGAAGTAAACGCGCTCAAACTTCTTCAATTTGACTTCTGACTTTTGACTTTCGCTACGCGCTGACCAGCGACCCGATCTTCTCACCCAACACGACGCGGCGGATATTGCCGCGCTGGTTCAGGTTGAAAACGATGATGGGCAGATTGTTGTCCTTGCACAAGGAGATGGCGGTCGAGTCCATCACCTTAAGACCCAGCTTCAGAACATCCATGTAGGTAAGCTGCGAAAACTTCTTGGCATCCTTCACCTTCATCGGGTCGGCGTCGTAGATGCCGTCCACTTTGGTGGCTTTGAGGATGGCATCGGATTTGATTTCCATGGCGCGAAGCGAGGCGGCCGTGTCGGTCGAGAAATACGGGTTGCCGGTGCCGCCGGCGAAGATGACGACGCGTCCTTTTTCAAGATGCCGGATGGCGCGGCGCCGGATGAAGGGCTCGGCTACCTGGTTCATCTCGATGGCAGTCTGCACGCGGGTGAAGACGTTCTGTTTTTCGAGAGCGTCCTGCAGCGCCAGCGAGTTGATGACGGTGGCCAGCATGCCCATGTGATCGGCGGAGACTCGATCCATGTCCCTGGCCTGGTCGGCAACCCCCCGGAAAAAATTGCCCCCGCCGACGACAATCGCCATCTGGATGCCAAGACTGTGCACATCGGCAAGTTCCGCCGCGATTTCATGAATGCGGAGGGTGTCAACGCCAAAGCCTTGCGTGGCGGCAAGGGCTTCGCCCGAAATTTTCAGCAGGATGCGCTTGAAGATGGGAGTGGACATAAAAGTTGAGTGTAGCACTTCGCCCAGTGGCCAGCGCCCTTGTCCGTTCGCGTAGGGACAGCCGCCCTCGGCTGTCCAGCCGAGCGTAGCTCGGCACCCTGCCGGTGGTTACAGCAACTCTGGATTCGCCCTAAAACCTGAACGTCCTCACAAAAAACAAAACCCAGCTCCACTGGGATGCTGGGGCCAGCGGCATGACATTGTCATAACCGCTGGGATGATATCAATATGATCCCACCGTGGGATCACTGCCGCCAAGTGACTTCTTGGCGGCAACTCCTCAGTTCTTTGTTTACCCCGCCTTCGGTTCAGCAGGCTTGGTGATGGCAATGGTCTCCCCGGCGTCGCCGACTTTGAAGCGGGCGAAACGCCGCACGGCGATGTTCTCCCCGAGCTTGCCCACCTTGGCGGCGATCAGCTGCTCGATGCTGATGGTCTGGTCCTTGATGAAGGGCTGCTCCAGCAGGCAAACCTCTTCATAGAACTTTTCCATCTTCCCGGCCACCATCTTTTCGATTATGGGGGCGGGCTTGCCGGTGGCAGCGGCCTGGGCGCGATAAATGTCCTTCTCGCGCTCGAAGGCGTCCGGCGTGACGTCTTCTTTCCGGACGAACTTCGGATCGCTCGCCGCAATGTGCATGGCGATGTCGTGGATGAGTTCCTTGAAGTCGTCGGTTCGGGCCACAAAATCACTTTCGCAGTTGACCTCGACCAGCACGCCGATCTTGCCGCCGGCGTGAATGTAGTGCGCCACCGAACCCTCGCTGGTGACGCGCGCCGCTTTCCTCGCGGCCACGGACATCCCCCTCTTGCGCAAGAGAATAATCGCCTGCTCCAGATCGCCCTTGGCTTCGGTCAGGGCGTGCTTGCAGTCCATCATCGGTGCACCGGTTTTTTCGCGGAGTTCTTTGACCTTTGCGGCGGAAATGTTCGGGCCTTTGTTGTCGTCAGGTCCGGGACTTACTGTGCTAGCCATGATTTTTGAGTTCCTTTGCTTCTACAAAACTTGACCCGCGCATCGACCGACCGCGCGGGTCAGATTCTTCGGTATTCGTCAGTAGCCCGTAGCCACGAGCCAGTGACTGGTGTCAGAACCGGCGCGTCTCCGCCTGAAGCTCGTCGACGTCTTCGGTGGCGGCTGACGGACGCTTGCGCGTGCCCTTGCCCAGCACGTCTTCCATGCGGATCTCTTCGCCTTCGGGTCCCGGAGTTGGAGCGGCAGGCGCGTCTTCGGCTGCGACTTCGGCAACTATGGTTTCGGCGACCGGGGCTGCGACCACCGGTTCCGGCTCTGCCGCCGCCTCAATGTCCGCCATCCGCTTGTCGTCCCGGGCGTGGACGCCCTCGGCAATCGACTCCGAAATCTTCGAGGTGAACAGCCGGATCGCCCGCAGTGCGTCGTCGTTGCCCGGGATCACGTAATCCACTTCGCTGGGGTCGCAGTTCGTGTCAACCACCGCGACCACGGGAATGCCCAGCTTGCGCGCTTCGCGCACCGCGATCTGCTCTTTATTCGAATCGACGACAAAGATCGCATCCGGCAACCGTGTCATGTTCTTGATGCCGGCGAGATTGGCCTGCAGGTGCTTGCGCTCGCGCTCGAGCTTGATCACTTCTTTTTTCGGAAGCAGATCGTAACGGCCGTCGGTGGCCATCTCGTCAAGTTCCTTGAGCCGCTTCACGGATTTCTGTACGGTGACCCAGTTGGTCAGCAGGCCACCCAGCCAGCGCTGGTTCACGAAGAACATCGAGCAGCGCTGCGCCTCTTCGGCAATCGCGTCCTGCGCCTGGCGCTTGGTGCCCACGAACAGCACGATTCTGCCGTCAGCGGCCAGGTCCTGCACAAATTTCGACGCTTCCTTGAACATCTTCAGCGTCTTCTGCAGGTCAATAATGTAGATACCATTGCGCTCACCAAAGATGAACTCCTTCATCTTTGGGTTCCACCGCTTCGTCTGATGCCCGAAGTGAACGCCGGCTTCGAGCAACTCCTTCATCGTGATGTTTGCCAATCAACCTCCTCAGTTGGTCTGCATCCGGACACGAACAGGCCCCGGATTGCCATTCCCGTCCACCCCGCCTCAGGGGGAGGTGGGGGGATGAATTTTAAACGCCTTACTGTAGAGACGCGGCTTGCCGCGTCTCCTTTCGCGCCGGAAGACGGGGCAAGCCCCGTCTCTACACCCACTACCGTTTCGAAAACTGGAAGCGCTTGCGTGCGCCCTTCTGGCCGTACTTCTTGCGCTCTTTGGCGCGCGGGTCACGAGTTACCATGCCTTCGGCCTTCAGCTTAGCGCGGAATTCAGCGTTGAACACCATGAGCGCGCGCGTGATGCCCAAGCGCACCGCATCGGCTTGTCCAGCGACTCCGCCGCCGCACACGTTGGCCAGCACGTTGAAGTTGGCCGTGGTCTCGGTCGAGACCAGCGGTGACTTCGCGCTAATGCGCTGCGAGGGCGTCACGAAGTATTCATCGAACGCTTTGCCGTTAACCTTGAACTCACCGCTGCCAGGACGAAGAAAAACGCGCGCGATCGCTGCCTTGCGGCGTCCGGTTCCGTAATATTGAACAGTTTCTGCCATGGTTAGCTTCGAGCCGCGAGCTTCGAGCTTCGAGCACCCAAGTGCGCGAAGAGATGAAGCGTTTGGCCTATCAACCTTTCCAGAGAATCTAAATCCGTCCTGCTCGCTCGCAGCCCGCGGCTCGTAGCTCGCATCTGCCTTACGCAAACACCTTCGCTTCCGGCTTCTGCGCCGCGTGCGGGTGCTTGTCGCCCCGGTACACCTTCAGCTTCGTAAACATTTGCTTGCCCAGTTTGTTCTTGGGGAGCATGCGCGACACGGCGTCTTCAATCACCAGCTCCGGCTTGCGGACCATGCGCTTCTTCATTTCTTCCGAGCGCAGTCCGCCGGGATACCCGGTGTAGCGCTGATACACCTTCTGATCAGCCTTCATGCCGGTGATCTTGATCTTCTCGGCATTGATGATGACCACGTGGTCGCCGGTGTCGATAAACGGCGTGTACTTCGGGTTTTCCTTGCCGATCAGAATACGGGCTACGCGCGAGGCAAGGCGGCCGAGCGGAAGCCCGGTGGCATCCACCACAAACCACTTGCGCGTAATATCCCCTTCTTTGGGGAAATAGGTTGACATCGGAAATCTCCCAGAACTTTAAAGAACGCTATAACAACGAAGACCGCTGAGTGCCCTAAGCAATATCCATCCACGCAGAACGCGCGCTAGGTGTTCCAGGCGGGCAGCCGCAGGACTTCCACTTCACTTCCAAAGACCTTTAGGATAGCCCAGCCCCGACAAGCTTGTCAACGAAGAGGTTCAGAAACAAGGAGATCGGGTGATCGGGCCATCGGGTCATCGGGCGATCGAAAATCAAAAGCTCTTGAGTTTAAGGTTTTAGATGACCGGATCACCCGATGACCCGATCGCCCGATCCCTTACTTCCCACCCACCGACTGCAGGCAGCGCCCGTAGAGTTCCAGCAGATGGGCGGCGTATTCCTCGGGCTTGTCGGCCGCACCGCTACCCTGGAAGCCGACTCCAGCGCCACTGGTCTTGCCGTAGCCGGTGGTCATGGCGATGAATTTCATGAGGTCGAGCGCGATGTCTTCATTGCGCCGGGAGCCCAGGGGAAGAACCGGCATTTCCATGATGAAAACTCCTGACGAATGGTGTAGTCCGCCGGTTTTCCCGGCCCTGCCGCGATCATAGCAGAACTGCAAAAAAGGGCATCCTGAGAAAACTCGGGATGCCCGGTAGTATTCCCATCCGACCTTTTGGAAGCTGAGCCTCTACTCGCCTGGAGGCTTCTGTTGTTCCCGCTTCTGCCGTTCCTCTTCCTGCTTTTTCTCCGCGGGCGTCTGCGCTTTCGGTTGCTGGCGCTGAGGCGGTGGCGCTGGCTTCGCCGCTGCAGGAGGCGGTGGCGCCGGCTTCGTCACTGCGGGAGGCGGTGGCGTTTGCGGCCGCGGAGCGGGTTGGTTCCGGCTCGGCTCGGACTGACTGGGTGCAGGACGAGCGGTTTCGGGACGATTGTTCGGCTGTGGCGCAGGAGGGCGATTCGTCTCCGGTATATTAGTCGGCTGTGCCGGCGTCGGACGATTCGGCTGCGCTGACGGCGGACGATCGTTCCTTACCGGCGGCTGGGTCGGCTGCGCGGGAACCGCCGCACCAGGACGCTGATTCGAGGCCGGCTGATTTCCCGGACGGTTGGCCGGCTGGTTGTTGGGCGGCGTGACGGCGGGCTGTCCCGGTCTTGCCGCATTCGGCTGGTTGCCAGGCCGGCCCATGTTCGGTGTTGCCGGTTTGCCCGGAGGCGCCTGCTTGACCATCGGTTGGGCCGCAGGGGCATTGGCCGGACGCAAGCTTCGCACTTCGCTCCTCGCCAACGGTTGACCGGGATGCGCCGCCAGTGCCTGCTGCTGTTTTGCAAACGGCACCGGCGGAGGAGGTGGCGGCGTCTTCGCGATGACCTGCCGGTTCATCACGGCTGCCGGCGGCGCGGCCACACGATTCGCGGTCGCAAACTTCGCTCCCAGTACGCTCTCCCGTGTGGGAGCCACCGCAACCCTCGCGCTCACAGGCGCAGCGGCAATATCCCGCGCGTTCACGACCACCGCCGCCCGGCCCACGGGCTGCGCGCTCGCGAAGGCGCGTTGCGGAACCACCGTCACCGCTCCCTGTACGTTCCGGTTCGCGTAAGTCACATTCGTGATGGTCGTGGTTTTGTTGATGATGGTGGTGTTGTACACGTTCGTGATGGTGGTGGAATTGACCGTCGTATTGCTGATGTTCACCCGGTTCACGTACTCCCGGCTGACCTGGTATGACGGCACATAAACTTCCCGGGGACCGAGCGGAAACCATCCCACATTGCCGCCGAAACCCCCTCCTCCTCCGCCAATAAAGACCACCAGCGCGGGCGCATATACCGCCCGCACCGCGACCGGCCCGGCCACCCATCCCCAGCGCCCGCCGACCACCACCCAGCGTCCGTAGTGAAACGGCGCGTAGCCCCACGGAGAGTCATCGACCCACGTATATCCCCACGGAGGAATCCAGTCCCAATGCCCCTCGTGATAAGGCGCCCAGCCCACGGCAACGCCGCTGGGAAACCAGACGTGACCGTAGTTCGAATCGTCGCGCCAGTCGCCATTGTCATCCAAGTCCTCGTACCCGACAACATCATGGGACAAATACTGCGCCGAGCGCGACTGATCGTAGCGGTGATCGCGATTGTAAGCCCAGTTATCAAACTGGTCGCGCGCGCCGATGTCAATTACCTCGGCGTTCAGCGAGTCGGTCCCGCTGAAAGTGCCTCTTTGTCCGGCGTGCAGCGTATAGGTCTGGCCGTTGCCGGTCGCCTCGCCTCCGCCCTCGCGTATGGCGACGACTGAGTAGGTGCCGTCTTCACTAGCCTCTACCCGATAGCTTCCCGGCTGGGAAACCGTAAACGCCAGGTTAGGGGTATCGATCTCGAAGACATCGTTCTGGTCCAGCCGGCGCACGCGAAGGTTGATCGCACCCGACGTGAGTTGGATCTGAGCCGTATTGTCATCCAAGTTGAGGAAAGAGAAGCCGGTATTGGCATCCAAGCGAATCACGGCTGATCCCAGTTGCAGCTCGGCGCGCGAGTCCTTATCGGCCCAAAGCTTGTCGCCCGTCGTCATGGGCCGATTCGCGACGGCTTGCACCCAATCCGTTTCGCCCGCCGGCTGAAATGAAACCGAACCCTCCATGTAGCCGATTCGAGCCACACGGCTGGGCGGATCGTCCTGTTGATCCTGCTGATCCTGGTCTTGAGCGGCCGCTCTTGTTGGTAGAACCACAGTCGAGAGCGCCAGCCCGAGGACTGCGCTCCACCAGCCTAACTTCTTGAGTATTTGTGTCATAGAAGCGTTTCTCCTAAAGGATTTCTGTCGCGAACCTGGAAGCTCGCGGAATCACGGTGCAAGTACGGTACGTGTAGGCATTTCTTTACATATCTTTACACATCTTGGCATGGCTGAACCTTCACATGGCCTTGAACCCTGAGGTTTCGTAAAGGTTTCGTATCAGGGCATCGCTTTAGCGATGCCGAAGGTGCTGCGTTATGAAAGCGCCTTCAGGCGCTGCGGCCAGAGATTGGAGTTTCACCACGGGCTCCTAAGGACGAAGAAGCGACACGCCCGGCAAAACTATTTACGACTGTTAAGGATAACAGGTCGTTCCGGGGCAAGGATGAACAAAATACTTTACATGCGGTGAGCCCGGAGCGGTTAATTTCACCCGTTGATTTCTGCCTGCGAAAACAACACCGCTCAAACTGGCTTTCTTATGCGATAAGCCCTACCCCACCTCAACCAGCCCGTAGCTGAGCGCCCAGCGCGAGCGCATTTCCCGAAGCGCCCGATCAATCTCTTCTCTTGATATTTCGGGATTCGGGCCCGAGATCACGAGCGCAGCCTCGCGCTTGGCGGCCTCCAGCAATTGGCGATCGCGGATGATGTTAGCCACGCGGAAGCTCGGAATACCCGCCTGCTTGGTCCCGAAAAATTCGCCGGGGCCGCGCAGTTCTAGATCGAGCTCGGCGATCTGGAAACCGTCGTTCGAGCGCACCATGACGTCAAGACGGCGTTCGCCTTCTTCGGAAGCCTTTCCCCCGTGCATCAGCACACAATACGATTTCGCCGCGCCGCGCCCGATGCGTCCGCGCAACTGGTGGAGTTGCGCTAATCCGAAGCGGTCGGCGTGCTCGATCACCATCACAGTCGCGTTGGGCACGTCGACGCCAACTTCGATCACCGTGGTCGCGACCAGAATCTCGATCTTGCCCTGTTGAAATTCGCGCATTACACGCTCTTTTTCGCCGGCATCCAGACGGCCGTGCAGCAAACCGACATGAAGATTGGGAAAAATCTTTTCGCGCAACTCGCGGTGCATCTGCTCGGCGGCCTTCACTTCGCGCTCTTCTGTTTTCGCGGGGTTTTCCTCGATCACCGGATAAACGACGTAGGCCTGATGTCCGGCGGCGATTTGCTTGCCGACGAAGTCCCAGACTTCGGGCGCGCGCTCGTCTTGCACGCAGCGCGTGACCACCGGCGTGCGTCCCGGCGGAAGCTCGTCGAGCACCGAGACGTCAAGATCGCCGTAGAGAGTGAGCGCGAGCGTGCGCGGGATGGGCGTCGCCGTCATCACCAGCACGTCGGGCTCCGCATCGGTGGAGAGCCGGGCGCCCCCGCCCGGCCGGGCGGGCGGGACGCCCGCCCCCACACGGGCTTCGTCCGATTTCTTCATCAGCTTCAGGCGTTGCATCACGCCGAAGCGGTGTTGCTCGTCCACCACGACTAGGCCGAGCTTTTCGAATTCGACTCGATCCTGAATCAGCGCGTGCGTGCCGATTACGAGTTGCGCGCTGCCTTGCGCGATGTGGCGGCGCACGTCGCGTTTGCGGTCTTGTTCGAGCGAGCCGGTCAGGAGCACGATGCGATATCCGGCTCGTTCGAGAATCTGGCGGGCGGAAAAATAATGTTGCTGCGCCAGAATTTCCGTGGGCGCCATCAACGCGACCTGATATCCGTTTTCGATGGCGATGATCGCGGCTTGGAAGGCCACAATCGTTTTGCCCGATCCCACGTCGCCCTGCAACAGACGCCGCATGGGGCAAGGCGTCTGCATATCGGTAGCGATTTCCTTCAGCACTCGCTTCTGGGCGGCGGTCGGATGAAACGGCAGTATCTTCTTAATCGCCTCGCGAACGCCGCCGTCCAGCCGAAAGGCGATTCCGGTCTGCGCCTTCTGCTCGCGGCGCTTGAGTTCCAGCCCCAGTTCGATAAAAAATAGTTCATCGAAGATCATCCGGATGTGCGCCGCCGTGCGCGACGATTGCAGATCGGTAAAGCTTTCGCCCGCATCGGGCCAGTGAACTTTCCACAACGCTTCGCGCGGAGATACCAGGCTCAAATGCGCGCGCACCGCGGCCGGAATTGGATCGGGAAGATCGGGACTCAAATTTTCCAGCGCCCCTCGAATAATGCGCCGGAACCAGCGCGGCGTAAGTTTGCCCTGGCCGGTCGATTCGTAGATCGGAACGATCCGTCCGATCTCAAGCGAGGCAGCGGCCTTTTTCTCCGCTTCGTCCGCTCCGCCCTCTTCGTAGATGTCGCCAAGAACCTCGAATTGCGGCTGCACGATCTGTAGTCCGCCGTCGCGGTCCTCTTCGACCTTGCCGTAGAGCGCCAGCATCTGTCCGGCCTGAAAGCGGCCCTGAAGATACGCAGCGTTGAACCATATACACTTCAGGCGGGTGCGGCCCTGGCCGACCGTCAGTTGGAAAATTGGCATGCGGCGCGTGCGAAACAGTCCCGAGTTGCGGACTTCGGCGATCACCGTCGCCATCTCCCCGGCGCGCAGTTCGGCGACCGAACGCGGGTTCAGCCGGTCTTCGTAGCGGAAGGGCAGGTAGTGCAGCAGGTCGTCAACGGTCGCAATGCCTTTGGCGGCAAGGACCTCGGCCAGGCGCGGGCCAATGCCTTTCACATACTGCACTGCAGTGGACGGGTCCAGCATCGTAAGCGATGTTAGCAGCCGGGGTCCCCGTCGCGCGCGGTTTTCGCGCGATGGGGTGGAGGAGCGGAGGTAGGCTTGGGCAAGAGCCCCTCGGAGAAGAAGGACGATGAAGAATTTTCTCGACGCGCTCGCGGCGGTGCTCGCAGGCAACGCCATCTACTTCCTGCTCATGCCCCACCTGCCCGCGGTGGCGCGGCATGCGCTTTTTAAGGAAGACTGGGGGCTGCTGGTGGATTTCGCGATCTGCACGGCGATTTTTGCGGCGGTGAAATATGCGCGGCGGAACAAAGTGTGACTGTCGTAAACTCATCGCACCATGTTTGCGCGCATCCCATGCTGAAGCCCCGTCAATCGATTGCCGCCCTGAGTCCATACCACTCGCCCATCGTCAGCCGTGCCGGGCTGAGTCTCGATCTCAATGAGAGCATGGCCGGATGCTCGCCGCGCGTGTTGAAGCGGCTGCGCTCGCTCTCGGCGGCCGATTTGTCCCTATATCCGCAGCGCGAGATTGGTGAGCGGCTGATCGCGAATTCCCTCGGCATCGCGCCCGAGCAGGTGTTGCTCACCAACGGAATCGACGAGGCGCTGTCGCTGCTCTTCTCGACTTACCTCGGCCCAGGCGACGAGTTGCTCTTTGCCGACCCGACGTTCGTCATGTACCCAATGCTCGGCGAGGCGCTGGGGGCGCAAGTGGTGCGCGTGCAGTCTAGCGAAGACCTGACTCTTCCCGTCGCCGACCTGCTGACTCGGATTTCGCCGCGCACCCGGGTGATCGCGATCGCGAATCCCAACAATCCCACCGGCCTCGCAGCTTCGCGCGCCGACCTGTTGAAGATTGCAAAAGCAGCGCCGGATGCGGCGGTGTTGATCGACGAAGCCTACTTCGAGTTTTGCGGAGGGGCGCTGACTTGCCGGACCGTGCTCCCGGACTTGGCGCGCCATCCGAACCTGTTCGTCGCGCGCACGTTTTCCAAAGCCTATGGACTCGCCGGCCTCCGCCTCGGCGTGCTGTCCGGCGCCGCGGAACAGATCGACTGCCTGCGGCGGCTCAGTTTGCCATTCAACGTGAATTCCGCGGCGCTGGCTTGTCTCGAAGAGGCGCTGGCAGACCGGTCGTTCGTGAGTGAGCACGTCGCGCAGGTGAAGCGCGGCCGCGAACGCCTGGCGCAGTTGTTCGACGAGTTGGGCCTGCACTTCTGGCCGAGCCAGACGAACTTCGTTCTGGTGCGAGTCGGTGCGTCCGCGAAAACATTCGTGGAGTCGATGCAGCGGCGCGGCGTTCTGGTCCGCGATTCATCGGCCAGCCCCGGCTGCGACGGATGTGTTCGCATCACGGTCGGGACGCCCAAACAGATGGATGGCGTGTTGCAGGCGATTCGCGAGGCGATCGCGGAAAGCCGTGCGTGACAAATTAAGGTTTTTCAGTGCTACGCGGTTTCCACCGTCGTACAATGCTATCCATGCGAAGAGGATCCAAGAGCGCCGCCAATAACTCTGCAAAGATTAGCCGGAGTGAGGCAAAACCGTCGAAGCTGAAGCACGATCTGGTCGCGCGTATTCGCCAGCGCCGGGAGGGAATCCGGCAGAGGGCGGGCATTCTTTCCGATAGTGCCATTCTGATTCGCGAGGACCGAGACCGCTAACTTTGATCTGCGTGGTGGATGCCAGCGTCGTGTTGAAGTGGTTCTTACCCGAACCTGATAGTGCTGCCGCCGATCTTCTTCTTGAGAAATTCCTGAATGATGAAGTTGAACTTCTGGCTCCCGACCTCATGCTGGTTGAGGCGGCAAGTGCGCTCTGGAAGCGCGTCATGATTCGTAAGGAGCTGTCCGCCGACGAGGCGACGCTTATCTATCGAGACTTGCTCACCCTACCCCTATCTCTGACTCCTTCAGAAATAGTAGCGGACCGGGCTCTTCAGGTCGCGCTGAAACACAATCATTCGGTCTACGATGCCCTCTACTGCGCGCTTGCCATCCAGCGGCAGTGCGATTTCGTGACCGCCGACCAGACGCTTGCCAATAAATTGCAGAGCGTCTTCCCATTTATTGTTTATCTTTCGGCGGTCAAGCCATAACCCTCATCTTCCGCAAGCCACATCCGCTGACCACGAAAGGCGCGGTCGCCCTAGTCTCCGCCGGCTGTCTTTTGCGGGCTGGTTTTCGCGATGGCTGCGGCCACGATCTGGACGACGTCGAGCAACTCCGGCGGATCGGCGGTGGCCGCCGCCAATCCATCGCGCAGCATCGAATTGCAGAACGGGCAGGCCGCGGCCACCACGCTTGCGCCCGTTGCCACCAACTCCTGGGCGCGCTCCAGGTTGACGCGCTTGCCCGACTCTTCTCCCAGGAACATCAAGCCGCCGCCGCCGCCACAGCAGAAGCCGCGTTCGCGTGCCCGCGGCGGATCCACCACCTGCCCGAAACGCGCCATCACATCCCGCGGTTCGTCGTAAACGCCGCGATATCGTCCCAGGTAGCAGGCGTCGTGATACACCATGCTCTTCTCGGCGGCGGTGTCGAGCGGCAGCTTGTCGCGGTAGCGGGCCAGCAATTCGGTGTGGTGCTCGATGGCAATGTTGCCGCCGTGCTCCTTCCAATCCACGCCCATGGTGCGCACGCAGTGCGGGCAGATCGAAACCATCTTTTTCACGCCGGCCTCGCGTATCTGCTCCAAGTTTGCCTGCGCCAGTTCGCCGAACAGATAGTCGTTGCCCAGGCGCCGCGCCGGATCGCCGTTGCACTTCTCCTGGCGCAGAACGCCGAAGCCGATGCCCAGGTGACGCAGCACCTCGACCAGCGCCAGCAGAATCTTCCGTCCGTTCGGATCAAACGATCCCAGGCATCCCATCCACAGGCAGTATTCCTGGGTTCCGTCGAAGTACGGCAGGCCGTTCTTCTCGATGAACTTTTCCCGATCCGACGGCGGAAATCCCAGCGGGTTCCCCTGCCGCTCCAGCGTGACAAACATTTCGCCGCCATGACTGTTGTCCCACTTGCCGGTATTGACCGCGCCGCGCCGCAACCCAACGATCAACGGCAGGTGCTGGATGCCCACCGGGCACTGGAACTCGCAGGCCCCGCACGTGGTGCACTGGAAAACCGCCTCCATGGAAAGGTGCTTGCCCAGCAGCAGTTCGCTGCTCTGTGGCCCGAACTCTTTCAGGTAATGCCGGGTGCCCAAAACGATTTCTTTGGGATTCAGAATCTTTCCCGTGTTGTTGGCCGGACAGTGTTCGGTGCAGCGGCCACACTCGACGCAGGTGTAGGCCTGCAGACTGGCGATCCGGGTCAGGTCCTTGCCGGTGTCGAGGCCGAAATCCTCGTCGCCCACCAGCGGCGGGATGCGGCTGAATCCGTCGCGCTCGAGAAACACCGTCAACGGGCTCAGCACAAGATGCAGGTGCTTGGTGCCGGGAATCAGCGCCAGGAAAAGCAGGAGCGTCAGCGTATGCACCCACCACACCGTCCAAAACGCCACGCTGCCTTCCGGCAACCAGAACCTGGCTAGGTAGGTGATCATCAACGCGAAAATCAGGAAAGCGATCAGGCCAGATTCCGGAGACAGCGGCTCCAGCCATTTCGGCCGGATGACGAACCGGCGAAAAGCCAGCCCCGCGATCGAGATGGCTACGGCCACGGCGAATACGCCGGCGAACAGGAAATAAAAACGCGAGAAGCCGCCATCGGACAGGAAGCCCAGGCCGAATCCTTCGGCGAAGTGGTTGAGCGTCACCAGCGCGAAAACGCAGAAGCCCCAGAACACAAAGGCATGCGCCAGACCGGGCAGCGGCCTTTGGGCAATCACCAGTCCCTGCCCGGCCACCTCCCAGAGCACTCTGCGGATGCGCGGGCCAATGGGCCGCAGTTGGAAGTCGGCGTCCGGCTTCGATGCCAGGATGGTACCGAGCGCTGCGCCGAACTTCCGCCAAAAAAGAAACACCGAAACGCAGATCGCAATAATCAGGACGACTTGTCCCGGCCAGTTCATACAGGGATGTCTCCAGATGACCCAACAGTCTAACGTAGCCGCAGTTCCCGATGCACTAGCGCATCAGCCTGAATCCTGCAAACTGCGCGCACTGCCAGACCTGCGACATTCAGGACCCCTGCCAGGTCATTACCCGGGTTCCACCCGAGGGCGGCGGCCCGAATTACGACGGGATGTAACCTGAAAGGCCAGCAGCCAAGGGTTACCAGCTGGAGACTGGCCCCCCCCACTCACCCGGGTATATACTGCTCCCGATACTTTTTGCAGTGTACCCGGCTATGACCGGGCACGGGGGCATCTTCATCTTTCATACAGCTCCCGTGAATTAGAACGCTGGCGCAGGGATACTAATATCATTCGCCCTGGCGACCGGCGGGGGGCGGGAATCGCTCGAGCGGTGCCTTCCCCGAGGGAGGTATTACTCGTGGACGTCGTACTTATACGCCTTCTGTTTGTCCTCATCGTCGGTATCATCTGCTTTCTCCTTCATCCCTTCAACCTGCCCAAGAACCTGGAGGGCGCCGTCGGTCTGTTGATTGGCGCCGCCATCATCGTGTTCGAGTGGAGGTTGCGCGTGGTGAGCTTGAAGCGCCTGATTGGCGCCGCCATCGGCAGCGTGCTCGGCATTGTTGGCGCTTACCTTTTCGCGCTTGTCATTCGCAACAGCATCCCTCCGGGCCCCACCCAAAGTTTCCTGCAGATCATGGTCATGATGGTCATGGCCTACGTGGGATTGGCGGTCGGCGCCAACAAAGGCGACCTGCTCAATCTGGCGGCGCTCGGCGGCATCTTCGGCGGCGAAAAGTCGGGCAAGAAGAGTTTCAAGATCCTGGACACCAGCGTCATTATTGACGGCCGCATCGCCGACATCGCCGAGACCGGATTCCTCGACGGCCTGATTGTCATCCCGCAGTTCGTGCTCCGCGAATTGCAACTGGTGGCCGATTCCGCCGACTCGCTCAGACGCAATCGCGGCCGCCGCGGCCTCGACATCCTGCAGCGTCTCCAGAAAACGGCTTCGGTCCAGATCCAGATCGTGGAAGACGACTTCCCCACCGTCCGCGAAGTCGATATGAAGCTCATCGAACTGGCCAAGCTGTATGAAGGCAAGATCATCACCAACGACTTCAACCTCAACAAAGTCGCCCAGTTGCAGGGCGTGGCCGTGCTCAACATCAACGAACTGGCCAACTCGCTCAAGCCCATCGTTCTGCCCGGCGAAGTGATGCGGGTATTCATCCTGAAGGAAGGCAAAGAGTACAACCAGGGCGTCGCCTATCTCGACGACGGCACCATGGTGGTCATCGATAACGCGCGCAAGATGATCGGCAAGACCATCGACATCTCGGTGACCTCGGTCTTGCAAACCACCGCGGGCAAGATGATCTTTGGCAAGTGGGATGAGCGCACGACCGGCCGCCACGACGCCAAAGGAGTGTCGCCGCCTCCGGTGACCGCGCTGCCTCCACCCGCAGGAACCAGTGGACCGCCCTCCGACGCGCCAAAAAAACCAACCCCGGCGGTGGCCGAGCGGGCAGCCGACTAGGCCCTTCATTTGTAGAGACGGGGCTTGCCCCGTCTCACTCCGCGGCAGGAGACGCGGCAAGCCGCGTCTCTACGGAAATCACCCCATTTAGCAGGCGTTGGACCCAAAGCCCAAACCCTGTACTATACTGATCGCCCCTATGAAGGTGTTTGTCATTGTGCCGGCGGCCGGACTGGGCACGCGCATGGCCCCGGCCTCGGCCGCGAAGTCCAGAAAAAAAGCGCCTAGCAAACAGTTCAAAGAACTGGGCGGCGTGCCCATTCTTGTCCACACGCTGCGTAAGTTCGCCGCCGCCCCTGCCGTCTTCGAAATCATCGTCGCGCTCCGCCAGGACGAAATTGCCGGCTTTGGCGCCCAGGTTGAAAAACAGTACCCGGAAATTTTGCGCAAGCGCCTGCAGATGGTCGAAGGCGGCGAGCGTCGCCAGGACTCGGTGGCAAACGCTCTCGCCCGCACAGCGGCCGATCCGGAAGACATCGTCCTGGTGCACGATGCCGTTCGCCCGTTTGTTACCCCCGAAATCATCGGCAATGTGATCGAGGCCGCGCGCAAACATGGAGCCGCCATCGCCGGCTGTCCCGCTGTGGATACGGTGAAACGGGTGGAACGAACCGCGGATGGCGCGCTCATCAAAGCCACCATTCCGCGCGCCAGCATCGTGATGGCGCAAACGCCGCAGGGCTTTCGCTACGACATCCTGAAGAAAGCCTTCGATGACGCCGTCGCCGACGGCTTCCTCGGCACCGACGAGGCTTCCCTGATCGAGCGCGCCGGCCTGCCGGTCGTAGTCGTAATGGGCTCGCCCCGCAATATAAAAATCACGACGCCAGCCGATATGGAACTGGCAGAGTTCTATCTGAAAAATGTCGTGTAGAGACGGGGCTTGCCCCGTCTCGGGCCGCCCGTGAACTATGTTCGAGCAAGAACGGGAAGGGCACGGCTTCAGCCGTGCCGATTACGACGAAAAATACACGGGCTTTAGAGTTCTATGTGAAAAATGTCGTGTAGAGACGGGGCTTGCCCCGTCTCGGGCCGCCCGTGAACTATGTTCGAGCAAGAACGGGAAGGGCACGGCTTCAGCCGTGCCGTTCATGGCCTGACAGAATGCGGGCTTTAGATTCTCTGTTGAAGCGCAAGCAAAAAAAGTCAAAACCTTCCTAAGAATGAGGGGGGAATGGTTAAGCGGCACAGGCGACCTCGGGCGGCACGGCGAGGGTGAGAGCCGGGCAAAGCTTGGCGCCATCGAAGGGAGCGTCGTGCTTGAACATGCCGAAAATCGCGTGCAGCAGCTTCCGCATGACGGCAACCAGGGCCACCATTTTGCATTTCCCACGAGCTTGCAGATGCAGATAAAAGGCGCGCAGGTGAGGAGCAAAGCGCACCGCAGTGAGGGCGGGCATGTAGAGCGCCCGGCGAATATGCCGGTTGCCCACCTTGCTGATGCGCGCTTTTTGATGCACCGAGGTGCCCGACTCATGGTGCCGGGGATCGAGTCCGGCGTAGGCGACCCACTGCCGCACGTCACAATTGGCGGGGATCAACAGCAGTTCGCCCAGCAGTTGCAAAGCGCTGACCGCACCGATCCCGGGCGTGCTCTGCAACCGCAGAAAGCGGCGCTCGAGCTCCGGCGTCGCGGCCAGGATCTTGCGCGCCTCCCGGCTCAGTTTGGCGATCGCGGTTTCCAACCCCCGCACGCTGCGCCGCAAATCCTGCACGATCACCCGCAGGGTCGTCGCGGTCGCGGCCACGGCGTGCAGGCGGTTCTTCTCCATGGTGCACTGCTGGGTGAGAGCATGAATGCGACGCGCCAGAACCGTTATCTGCAGCGCCTCGGCCGGCGGCGGTTGCCAGGGCTGGAAGGGCATGCGCGCCGCATATTCCAGCAGCACCCATGCATCCAGCGGATCGGTCTTACTGCGCTGCAGCAACGCGCGCGAAAAACTTTTCACCGCCCGCGGGTTGGCCACCATGAGCTCGATGCGCGGGTCGGCCCGCAAGGCCAAGGCGGCATCCAGACCATACATCCCAGTCGATTCCATGCAGACGCGCACCCGCTCTGGTGGGCGGGAGAGATACCGTCGCAGTTCCTGATGGCCCTGGCGGGTGTTGGGAAACGAGCGACAGGGTTCGGTTTTGCCGCTGCGGCGGACCATCACGACCAGTTCTTGGGCGCTGACGTCCAGGCCACAAACATCGGGGTTGTGCATGCCTTCCTCCTGGGACTAGGCTGGTTCCGGCTCCCCGACCCTGCATCGTCTCCGGTAGAGCTTGTCTATGCAGGCTGTCGTGCCAACGACGCCTCAGATTCTCCTCGACCTTGGAGAAGAGGGCGGGGGGCCTATCTAAAGCCCAGGCTTCCGATACAAAATCGGGCCTCGCCCCTGATCGGCCTTCCCCGGAACATGGGTGCCTTGTGCCCCATGCCTCTTTACCACAAATCGAACATACAAGCCCCTGAGGGTCGAGCCTGGAAGACGGGAACAGACTTTGAAGCCTGAAATGCGCATCGGCTACGGGTGGGACTCGCACGAGTTCAAGCCCGGCATTCCGCTCAAAATCGGCGGCGTGACGCTGCCGCACGCCCAGGGTCTCGGCGGCCATTCCGACGGCGACGTCCTGCTGCACGCGATCACTGACGCGCTGCTCGGCGCCATCGCCGGCCCCGACATTGGATCGCTGTTTCCGCCTTCCGACGCGCAGTGGAAAAACGCCGACTCCGCCGTGTTTCTGCGAGAGGCGCTGCAGCGCGTCAAGATTGCAGGCTACGAACTCGTGAATCTGGATTCCACGCTGATCCTGTCCGCTCCAAAAATCGGCCCGCACGCGGACGCGATTCGTAAACACGTCGCCGAGCTGTGCGGTATTCCCGCGGACTGTGTCGGGATCAAAGCAAAAACCCCGGAAGGCATGGGCACCGACAACGCCGCGATTGCGAATGCGGCGGTTTTGCTGAAACGCCGCGGAGCCGGAGGACAACGAGGAGAATTTGGAGGACGTTCTGACTAAGATTGGGACTCAGAGAGTTTGAAACGCCCGCAGTATTCTCTGAATTGTCATCCCGAGCGCAGCGAGGGACCCCTACCCGCACGAAAATGTGTGCCGGGAGTAGGGGTCCCTCGCTTCGCTCGGGATGACAATCTCATGTGAGGTGTCGCTCCAACTCTCCCGCGAGTTCCGCGTGCTTCGCTCTCGCCGCCTCGATAAAAGCGCGGAAAATCGCGCGCGCCGGCTCCGCCAGCTCCGGCCCATCGTTCACACTCCGTTCCGGATGCCATTGCACCGCCAGCACAAAATGTCCGGGGCCGGTTCCTTCCAGCGCTTCGATGATTTCGTCTTCGGCGCAACGCGCCACCACTCGCAATCCATGACCCACTGCGTCCGCCGACTGGTGATGCGAAGAATTCACCGCAACCGTATTCTGGGCGTCCAACGAAGCCCGCACAATTTCCGCCAGCTTCGACCCCGGGGCAATCTTTACCGTGTGCGCCTTCGCTACCGCCCGTCCCGCGCTGTGATTGATCTTCGAATCGACGTTCGCCGACTCGATGTGCTGCACGAGCGTTCCTGCCCGGTACACATTCAACGACTGCAGCCCATAGCAGATGCCGAGCACGGGTTTGCGCCGGTTGTAGGCATCGCGCAGCAGCAGCTCGTCCACCAGGTCTCGTTTGGCGTCAGCGGGCGCCGTCTTCTCGTGACGAGCCGCGTTGTACTTTTGCGGGTCGACGTCCGCACGGCTGCCGGGCAGCAGAACGGCGTCGCAGCGCTCGATCTGCTTCGTCACCTGAACCGGTGTCTGGTCCAGATCGATGCGCACCGGCTCTCCGCCCGCCCCGCGCACCGCTTCTTCATACTGCGGCAGCGCGCGCTCGGCGTACTCGCGATCCCCGGAATGGGGCACGGGAATGGCAACCCGCGGCGTGATGTTATTCAACTCACTCATAGTTTTTTGGCGGAACGCCGGGCGTCCGCGCCCGGCCGGCGCTGGACGGGCGAGACGCCCGTCGCTCCATTATATAAGTTCAACTCACGCGCTCGATCCCTTCCAGCGTCTTGCGCTGCCGGTAGTTCCGAATTTCCATCCCCAACGACAGCACGAGCACGATCGCACCCACCGTGATCGCGAACGGAAACGCGATGTGCCGGTAGGCAAACGTCAGGTTGGGCGCGACATGCTTCACCTGCGAGTACACCACGGTCCCCATGATGCTCAGCAGAAGCGCGACCGCGAACGACAGCAGGGTTAACAGAAACGTCATCGCGAATACGCGCGCCGGAATTCCGATCCAGCGCGGCCCGTCCGAACTCGTTTTCGCCATGCTTTTAGGCTACACCATCGGTCCAAACCATCGCGACTGGCCATGTCCGCCGTCACTTTGCACCCATACGCTACAATACCGTCATGTCCCAAACTGCTTCCGCGATCGTCCGCAGCCCGGCGGAGATTGTGCAGAACAGCCCGGTTTCACAGGCGCCTAACGGCATCTGCTATGCCCGCTCGGGCGAGATTACCATTGCCGACAACGATCTCGACCGCATGATTGCCGCGGTGCCGGTGCCGGTGGCCGCCGCGCTTAGCCGCAAGGCGTATTACTTCGTTCCGCTCACCGTAACCCAGGGCGATGAGACCGTGATTGCCGATCGCTACGACGTTGCGCTCAGCGACAACGCGGTTTGCCATCGCAACCTGAATCTTGGCGATGCGCAGTGCGTCTTCATCTCGACGCGCTTGATGGAGGACAAATTTTCGGTGGCGTTCGAGTTCTACATCAACGTCGGACACGCGCTGGTCGAGCGCGCGGGCGTGTCGCAAACTTTCGCCGACCTGGCCTGGCAGCAAGTCGAGTCCGGTGTGCGCGGCGAAACTTCGCTCGACGCCTGGGAGGCGCGCAAGTTCGCCACCGCCCACGGTTCGGACGCGGAAAAATTCAAGAACGACTATCTTACGGCCAGCTTCGCGGATGCGATTTCGATCTACCTGCTCTCGCTCTACCTCGACGTCGATTACCACGATCTGCGCGAGCGCGACTATCCCCTGCTGGCCCCGGCTCCGATGGCGGAACGGCTGCGCAAGATCGCCGAAATCTTTCCCCCCAACCCCGGATTCGAATTCAACATCTACTATCGGCGCCGCGCGTAAGCCGGTCGCGTGTGGCGAAGCGAGGGAGCCCTCGCTTCGCTTGATAATAATTCCGGCACATTCTTGCGCACCTTGGTGCCCTTGGCGGGCAAAGAGGTTACAGCTTATGCTGAAGTTAGATTGAAAGGTTCAGGTTCCGTTTGCCAATGATTTCGCTTCGTCTCTACACCCTTGCACTGGGCACGATTGGCCTGGCCGCCGCCAGCTATGCCTTGCTGCGCCGGAAATCCAAAAACGCGAACGACGTCGAACTCGAACGCCGCACCTGGCTGAATACGGTCGGGCGCATCACCGATGGCACGGTGATTGATGTTCAGGAAATCACCATGGACACGAGCCGCCCCGCCACCATGCTGATTTACCAGTATGACGTGGCCGGCGTTTCCTATGAGGCCTCGCAGGACGTCACCTATCTTCGGCAGTGGATCAATCTCCATTCCTGCCGGCTGGGCCTGCCGACCTCGGTGAAGTACGATGCCCGCAACCCGGGGAATTCCATGGTGATCGCCGAAGGCTGGATGGGGTTGAGACAGTAAGAGGCTGCGGAAGAACAATTCACCACGGAGGCACGGAGAAAATCTAAAAAGAAAAGTTCGGTTTTCTCCGTGTCTCCGTGCCTCCGTGGTTAAGAATCAGAGTTTCCCCAACGCCATTGCGACCATGTAGAGAATTTGCGCCGTCGCCAGCCCGACCCAGATTCGTTGCCGCATGCGCGAGCGGCGCAGGTCGCGCACCAGGTCGGCAGCGGTGGGTTCCCTGACCAGAGCCTCGACCAGAGCCTCCCGCTTTTCCACCGGCAACGCCACCGGTTGCAGAGTGACTGGCCTCGCCGCATCGGCCGCTTTTGGCTTGTCGGGATAAAACACCTTCGGCGTGTCCACCACTTCCGACCACAGCGGCAGCAGGATCCATGACTTCGGAATGATGTCCAGAATCGGCTTGGAAGTCAGATGGAGAGCCGGCTGCGTTTCCGGAGCGACCCGATCGGCCAGATTCCGCAGCAGAGAGCCCCACCAGAAGTGGCTAAGCTGATCGGTGATGAGTTCACCGACATCGACCGGCTGCGATTCAAGTTCAAGCGGCGGCAGCGTTTCCGGCGAGAGCACGTCCCCGATGTTGGTGAACACAGTGCGAAACCAAGGCAGGCGCAGACGCTCTCCAAGCGCCAGGCCGACATTCACCGGCCGCGACGTGAGTACGAGCGGCGGCAGCTTCTCCGGCGCGAAGGTATCGCGCAGATTGCCGATCAGCGACCTCCACAGCGGGTGCGTCAGGCTCAGCGGCGGGAGCAAATCCAGCGGAATCTCCGACTGTGCCGCCGTGAACTGCGGGTCGGGATACCAGGCTTCGGCGGCGTTTGAGCGGTACGACATGAGATTTCAGATTACTCCAGCGCGGCTCCGGCAGCGCATCCCCAGCAGCCCACTCCCGATGTTAGATGCGCAGAGAGCGTCTGTCACGCAGATTTACGCAGCTTTACAGGCTGCGGAAAAGGTCGGCTTTCGACGCCCAGTGCCTAAACGACGTCTGATTTCCCGTAGAGACGCGGCTTGCCGCGTCTCCGGAGACGGGGCAAGCCCCGTCTCTACACCGAATGCAGTCGAATACCGTCTCGACGGGCAGGCAACTGAAAAAACATGCACAACCGTGGCAATGCGGAGGGCACTTCGTTGGTACATGCACTTTGATGCCGTTGAGGCGCAGGCCAGCGTTGAAGCACAATCGAGGAGCGAGGAGTTGAAAGGGAGATCTGAAATGGAGAAGCTGGATTGAGCGATCACTCACAAGCAACATCCAAAGCTCGCCGGCAGCTGCGGCGTTTCTCCCGTTATCGTTTTGACGTGCGCATCCAGGCGTCGGTGTTTCGCGAAGGCCTCACCACCACACACTGGGGCCGCACCAGCGAACTCGGCCAGGATGGCATCGGGGCGACTCTCAGCGGTGAATTCCGGGCGGGCGAAGTCGTTTCCCTGGAGTTTCCCATCCCGCTCCCGCCTCACCTCATGAAGGTGCGGGCCGTGGTGCGTTATAGCGATGGCCTGCGCTGCGGATTCGAGTTCCTGGTCGTGACCGACGAGCAGCGGCTGCTGCTGCGCCAGGTGTGCGTCGTGCTGGCGAACGCCTCCTGAGAGGCTCCGGACCTGATTTCCCGTAGAAACGGGGCAAGCCCCGTCTCTACAGGCGGACTGCTTTCCCAATTTGAAAACCTTATTACTGCCGTAACTATCGACGGATGACCCTGCCCGCTTACCATCGCACTATCGTCAGTGCACACTGGGAAAGGACCGTATGGGTGAGAAAATCGCCCCGGCAGCAACTTCGGCCGAATTGCCTCGGGTGGGCGCGCCTCGGGAAGCTCTTGCGCACGACGCGCCGCCGATCCTTACCCACATCTCCCATCCAACTCCGGCCACTTCGCCCACGAACGGCAACACAGCCGAAGTTCCGCTCGCCCTGGAGAAAGCCTACTTCGAACAGCTCATCGAGAACGCGCCGGAAGCGATCAGTATTGTGGACCAGGAACGGCGCATTTTGCGCGTCAACGGCGAGTTCACCCGCCTCTTCGGCTTTACCACCGCTGAGGCGGTAGGAAAGCGGCTCGACCAGCTCATCGTGCCGCCCGATCGCTACTCGGAAACCGCGTGGATCACAGAGAGCATCAAGACTCAAAACAAACTTTCGCTGGAGACCCGGCGCCAGCGAAAAGATGGCTCCTTGGTCGAGGTGCTGCTCTCCAGTGCGCCCGTGACGCTGAACGGCAAATGCGTTGGATCCTACGCCTCCTATCGCGACATCACCGAGCAGAAGCGCGCCGAGGAGTTGAATGCCGCCTTGTACGCCATCGCCGCGCACAGCCAGTCGGCCGAAGATCTGCAACAGTTTTTCGCCGCCATTCACAACATCGTCGGACAGTTGATGAATGCGCGCAATTTCTATATCGCCCTCTACGATCCACAGTCTCAGTTGCTGAGCTTTCCCTACTTTGTCGATGAACAGGACCCTACCCCCACCCCCAAGCCTCTGGGCCGCGGTTTGACGGAATACGTCCTGCGAACCGGCGAGCCCCTGCTGGCGACACCGCCAGTTTTTGAGGAACTGGTGCGGCGCGGCGAAGTGGAATTGATTGGCGCTCCGTCGCTGGACTGGCTGGGTGTTCCGCTGAAGAGCGGCACGATCTCCATTGGAGCCCTGGTGGTCCAGAGCTACAGCGAAAACGCCCGCTTCGGAGAGCGCGACTGCGAAATTCTGAAATTCGTTTCGCAGCAACTGGCCGCGGCCATCGAGCACAAGCGCTATGAAGAAGCGCTCCGCCGCTCCGAAGCCCGCTCCCGCTCTCTGATCTTGAGCGCAGCCTTCGGCATTTGCCGTTGCACCCTCGGCGGAAGATTCCTGGACGTAAATCCGGCGCTCATCACCATGCTCGGGCATGGATCGGTCGAAGATCTTCTCCAACTGGACGCGCGGCGCGAAGTCTTCGTCAATCCCCAGGAACTGGGCCGGCTGGCCGAGGACTATCGCCGCACCGGAAGTCTGAATGGCGTGGAAGTTCAGTGGAGACGCAAAGACGGCCGCGTCATCATCGTGCGGCTCAGTGGCTGCGCCGCCATTAGCACCGACGAACCTCAAGAGGTATTGGAGCTGATCGCCGAAGATATCACCGACCGGCGTCAGCTCGAAGAGCAGCTTCGCCAGTCGCAAAAAATGGATGCCGTCGGCCGCCTCGCCGGCGGCGTCGCCCACGACTTCAACAACCTGCTGATGGTGATTAACGGATACACCGAGGTCTTGCTGGAGCAGTTGGAAAAAGGCAGCGCCATGCACCATAAGGTCCAGTCCATCCAGCAGGCAGCCGACCGCGCCGCGACGCTCACCCGCCAGTTGCTGGCGTTCAGCCGAAAGCAACTCCTCGAACTCAGGGTAGTCGACGTCAACACCGTCATCGGCGACATGGAGCGCCTGCTGCGGCCCTTGATCGGCGAAAACATCGAATTGGTCACGCGCCTCTCCACCGAAACCGGACACACCCGCGCCGACGCCGGCCAACTCGAGCAGGTCATCATGAACCTGGTCGTCAATGCCAAAGATGCCATGCCCGAAGGCGGCAAGCTCACCCTGCAGAGCTCCGACGTTACCGTGCGCCAAAACTTCAGCGAACATCGTTTTATCCAACCCGGACGCTATGCCGTGATTTCGGTTGCCGATACCGGCCACGGCATGGACAAGGAAACTCAGTCCCGCATCTTCGAGCCGTTCTTCACCACCAAGGAAAAAGGAAAAGGCACCGGCCTCGGCCTCTCCACCGTCTATGGCATCGTCAAGCAGAGCAATGGATACGTGTTCGTCCAAAGCGAGCTCGGAGCGGGCACGACTTTCTATGTCTATTTGCCACAAGTGGAAGATTCCGCCGAAGAGCCCTGCCCGGCCAAGCCCCAGCAAAACGAAGCTGGCGGCTGCGAAACCGTCTTGCTGGTGGAGGACGAGGAATCCGTGCGCGAACTGGTGCGTGTAACCCTCGCCGCTCGCGGCTACAACGTCCTCGAAGCCGAAAATGGCGAGTGCGGTCTGCGCATCGCCGAGTCCTTCAAAGACCCCATCGATATCCTTGTCACCGACGTCCTCATGCCCGGAATCGGCGGCCGCGAACTGGCCAGGAAGCTGCTCGCGCTGCGTCCTGGCATCAGCGTGCTCTATCTTTCGGGCTATACCGAAGATGCCGTCGTCACCCCGGGCGCGCTCGGCCCCGGTACCGCCTTCCTGCAGAAACCCTTTACCCTTCAGAATCTCGCCAAGAAAGTCCACGAAGTCCTGCGCTCCAAGCCCGCCCCCAAGTCAATCGCGAAATCGGCTTCGAACTAAAGCGCCGCCATCAGCCCGTCGTTCTCGCGTCAGATCCCGCATGGCGAGGTTCTTGGGTGGCGCAGCGGTTCAGTGTGTGCGTGAGAACTCCTTTTCGGGCAATCCGGCGGGACGAAATGCTCGATAATGCAGCCCCGGAGGGGCGAACTAGCTTAGCCCAGCGATTTATCGCTGGGGAAAGTTGAACAAGAGATTCAAGTCCCGGAGGAGCCTGTGTCATAGCTTGAGGTCGATCGAAAAAGTGGACCGTACGGTGCATCAGCCGCGAAGCGGCGGAACAGGAAAGCCCGGCACGTCAGTGCCGGGTAGGCGGAAGTGGGACCAATCGAGTCCCGCTAGGGACGGCACCCAGGCTATGACACAGACTCCGGAGGGACGACCCAGCTCTCACGCACACTCTTCAGGGCTGCGCTAGCTACATTGTCTTGGCTGCGGCCTTAGCCGCCGCGGGCGGAACTTGCCAGCCCTTGCAACTTTTTCCCCGCCCCCGCGTCCTATACTAAAGCGTAAGTAATTAAGCGTGGGGCTTCCGGCATCCGGCAAATCCATGTCTGCCTGCCGGGTGTACCTCAATCGGGTGAACAATAATCGGGGTGAACCATGTGGGGTGAGCCATGCTGATTAAGAAACCGGCTGCGATTCCGTCTTCTGAAATTACTCCTAAAGCGACCTACCTGAACCGGCGCAACTTCCTCGCCGGCGCAGCGATCGCCGGCGCGGCCGCCGTCACCAGCGCGGCCTTCCGTGATCTGGCTGAACTTGTCGCTCCGTCGCTCACCGTCCACGCCAACGCCAAAATTGATGGCCTCCAGAAAAGTCCCTTCAGCACGACGGAACAGGAAACTCCTTACAAGGATGTCACCAACTACAACAATTTCTACGAATTCTCCACCGACAAATACGAGCCTGCCGGCCTCGCCCGGAATTTCAAGACTCGTCCCTGGACGGTGACCATCGACGGCCTGGTCAAGAAAAAGCAGGTGCTCGACGTCGACACGATCCTCAAAATAGCGGCTCCCGAAGAACGCATCTACCGTCATCGCTGCGTCGAAGGCTGGTCGATCGTCGTGCCCTGGGTCGGATTTTCCCTCAGCGAACTCATCAAGCGCGCCGACCCGCTGCCCAAAGCAAAGTTTGTCGAGTTCACCACCTTGTTCGATCCCAAACAAATGCCCGGCCAGCGCACCAGCGTATTGCAGTGGCCTTACGTCGAGGGTCTCCGCATGGACGAGGCCATGCACCCGCTCGCCCTGCTCTGTTTCGGCATGTACGGCGAGGTGCTGCCGAATCAAGATGGCGCGCCACTGCGCATCGTACTTCCGTGGAAGTACGGCTTCAAGAGCGCCAAATCGATCGTGCGCATCCGCTTCACCGGCGACGAGCCTCTGAATACGTGGCAGCAGGCCAATTCCCACGAATACGGTTTCTATTCAAACGTGAATCCCCACGTCGACCATCCGCGCTGGAGCCAGGCCAAGGAACGCCGCCTCGGCGAATTCCTCAAGCGGCCCACCCTGATGTTCAATGGTTACGATCAGGTGGCAAGCCTGTACTCCGGCATGGACCTGAGAAGAAACTTTTGAAAGGCATTGTAGAAGTCAGAAGTAAGATTGCAGAAGTGAAATCCGATGGTGGAAAGGGTTTTACTTCTGCAATCTGACTTTTGACTTCTGCATTCCAATGAACCGCCTACCACTCACGAAAGCGATTATCTTCCCAGCCGCTCTGATTCCGCTGGCCCGCCTCGCCTGGAAAGCCTTTCACGGCGGCCTGGGCGCCAATCCCATCGAGGTCATCACGCACTCGACCGGCGACTGGACGCTGATCCTTGTTCTCACCACCCTCTCGATCACGCCTCTCCGCCGGATCACCCGCCAATACTGGCTGATCGGCGTCCGCCGCATGGTCGGATTGTTTGCATTCTTTTACGGAACTTTACACTTCTTGACCTACATCTGGCTCGATAAGTTCTTCGACATCCACGAAATGATGAAAGACATCGCCAAGCGCCGATTCATCACCGTAGGGTTCTCCGCCTTCGTCCTCCTGATTCCCCTGGCCCTGACCTCGACAACATGGTCGATTCGCCTCTTGGGCGGCAAGAACTGGCAACGCCTGCACCGCCTCATCTATTTCACCGGGATCCTGGCGGTGGTGCATTACACCTGGCTGGTGAAGGCCGATCTCCGCAAACCCATAGAGTACGGCGTCGTGCTCAGCATTCTCCTGCTCTACCGCGTAGGAGTCTGGGTGTCCGAAAAGCGCAAGCCGACCCCCATTCCAACCCCGGCCGCAAGTCGGCCGGAAGTCACCAAAGCCTGAGTAGAGACGCGGCTTGCCGCGTCTCCGGAGACGGCGCAAGCTCCGTCGCTACCGGGAACGCTCCCAGCAATTTTTTCACCGCAACTTTCTTCTACAATCCGGGTTAGCGCATCTTAAAGAATAGACAGGAGTGTCTTATGAATCCCCTTGCGTCCACGAAGTATGCCAGACGCCTGCTCATGGCTCTGGCGGCGATATCAGGCATCCTTTTGGCAGTCGGCTGCGGCTCCAGCAGTCCCACTGCCGTACCGCCTCCTAGTGGCGGCTTCAGCGACAGCAATCTGAAAGGCACCTACGTTCTCTCCATATCGGGCACGGACGTCAACGTCAGTGCGGGAACTGAGTCCTTTTTTGCAATAGTAGGGACCATAACCGCCGATGGCAACGGCAATATCACGGGAGGCACGGTTGACATCAACGACCCTGACATTGCTACCACGAGCGTTCCCAGCGGCGTGTTTACCGGCCAAACCGTGAGCGCAAGCACATACAGCATCACCTCAGACGGCCGTGGCAACGGCACGCTGGTTGTAACTGGGGTAAAAACCTTTGGTCTTGATTTCGTTCTGACCTCGAACGGCCACGGGCTGATCACCCGTTTCGACAACGCCGGGAGCGGCAGTGGCACCCTTGACCTGCAGGGCAGCGCCTCCCAAAGCTCGCTCCAGTCCCTTGCCTTCTCTCTTTCCGGCGTTGACTACAACTCGAGCTCAGCCGAAAACCCCCTGCCCCTCCTAGGCACAGTAGGAGCGTTCACGCTCAACTCCTCCGGGATCGTTACCTCTGGCATTCAGGATTTCAACGACAACGGCAGTTCCGCCGTATCAGGACTTACGGGTCTTCCTCTCACTGCAGGGTCAGTGGTTTTAAACTCAGCAGGTACTTCAGGGAAGGCACTGCTTACCAATTCAAGCACCAGCTTTGGCTCGCTTGGCTTTGACGTCTGGGTGATCGACTCAACCCACCTGAAATTCATCGAGACCGATACTGCCACTTCGGGATTAGCTCTCTCGGGCGATGCCTTCACGCAACAGACCTCTTTTACCGCTGGGCAGCTGGTCTTCACGGTTGGCGGTGACGACTCTAGCGGGTACCCCTTCGCCGCCGGCGGCTACGTAACCACGGACGTCAACGGCACTCTCGCCAACGGCATCGAAGATTACAACGACAATGGCAACGCCGTACCAGGGCGCACCTTTACCGGGACCTGCAACGCGACTGCTCCGTTTACTGCGGGACGGTGCCAACTGGACATGACCGGCTTCTACGGTGTCTTCTCATTTGCTGCTTATCCCTCCAGCGGCGGCGTCCTGTTGTTGGAAAACGACAGTAATTCGCTAGCGATAGCCCAGGGTGCCGCCTACGCCCAAACCGCTACGTCATTCGCGGCCTCAGAAGGCTACGGACTAAACCTCTCCGGCGCCAATTCCAACGGCGAGGTCGACGACATTGCCCAATTCAATGCCACCAGCGCCACCAGCAACAACATGACCGGCATCTTGGACGAAAATGACCTTGCCTACGCTCTGCATTCCGATGTGGGCTTTACTGGCACCTATACTCCGGATCCAACTGTGGACGGCCGCGGCTCGATCCTTGTCCCCACCACCGGATCGATCGGAACGCTCATCGGCGGGCTAACCCTGGAGTACTACGCGGTCGACAGCTCAACCATCCTCTTTATCGAGGTCGACCAAGGCCAGATCGCGATGGGCACATTCGAGTTGCAGAGTGCTTCCTCGTCTCAGGCGGCGGCGCAATCGCGCATCTCGATGGTGCGTCCGGCAGTCCGGCCACACGGAGCCTTACGGCGCAAGTAGACTCCGGCGGATCGCGTAAATGACCAAGGGCGCCGGGTGCCCCATCCTTGCGCGTTCTTTGCGCAAGGGTGGGATTTAACGGTCGCGTCCGGCGCGGGATTCGTAGTTGCAAAGCTCTTACTGAGAGCGGAGAGCCGGGTGCCCCATCCTTGCGCGTTCTTTGCGCAAGGGTGGGATTTGACGGTCGCGTCCAGCGCGGGATTCGTAGTTGCAAAGCTCTTACTGAGAGCTGAGAGCCGGGTGCCCCATCCTTGCGCGTTCTTTGCGCAAGGGTGGGATTTGACGGTCGCGTCCAGCGCGGGATTCGTAGTTGCAAAGCTCTTACTGAGAGCTGAGAGCTACTTAATCGCTTCCGCCGCAATCCTCTCCGTAACGAACGCCTCGATCACGTCTCCGGCCTTGATGTCGCCGTAGTTCGAGATCGAGATGCCGCACTCCATGCCGCTGCGCACTTCCGACGCATCGTCCTTGAAGCGCCGCAATGACGCCACTTTCCCTTTGAACACCACCACGTTATCGCGCAGCAGCCGCACTTCGGAGTCGCGCTTGATCAGTCCATCGCTCACGCGGCAACCGGCAATCGTCCCCACCTTCGGAATGCGGAATGTCTCCAGCACATCGGCGCGTCCCTGGTAATTTTCTTTAATCGTCGGCTCGAGCAACCCGGTCATGGCGCGCTTGATCTCGTCCTGCAGTTCGTAAATGATCGAGTGCAGCCGGATGTCGACTTTTTCCTGATCGGCCAGTTCCTGCGCCTTGCGCTCCGGACGCACGCTGAACCCGATGATAATGGCATTCGACGCCGACGCCAGCAGCACATCCGTCTCGGTGATCGCGCCAATGCCCGACCGCAGCAGCTTCAGCCGCACTTTGTCGTTCGACAATCGGCCCAGCAAATCGCCCAGCACTTCGACCGAGCCCTGCACGTCGGCTTTCAGGATGATGTTCAGTTCCTTCATGCCCGCCGTCTTCAACTGCTCCGCCAGGCCTTCGAGCGAGACTCGTGAACTCTTGGCGAGCGTGGCTTCGCGCGCTTTCTGCTCGCGGTATTCCGAGATATCGCGCGCCTTCTCGCGGTCGGTGACCACCACGAACTGATCGCCCGCTTGTGGCAGGCCTTCCAACCCGATAATTTCCACCGGCGTCGAGGGCGGCGCTTCCTTCAAGGCCTTGCCGCGATCGTCGAACATCGCTCTGACTTTTCCGTACACGTTCCCCACCACGAAGTTATCGCCCGCGCGCAGCGTGCCGTTCTGCACCAGGATCGTCCCCACCGGACCTCGTCCCCGATCCAGTTTCGCTTCGAGCACCAACCCGCTCGCCGCGCGTCCCGGAGTCGCTTTCAATTCCTGCAGGTCCGCCGTCAGGCAGATCATTTCCATCAGCAGATTCAGATTCGTTTTCTGCTTGGCGGAAACGTCGACGAACACCGTCTTGCCGCCCCACTCTTCCGGCACCAGTCCGCGATCCGCCAGTTGCTTCTTGACCCGCTCCGGCAGTGCGCCCGGCTTGTCGATCTTGTTGACCGCCACAATGATGGGAACTTCGGCGGCGTGCGCGTGGTCGATCGCTTCCACCGTCTGCGGCATAACGCCGTCGTCCGCCGCCGTGACCAGCACCACAATGTCGGTCGCTTTCGCGCCGCGCGCGCGCATGCGCGTGAATGCTTCGTGACCCGGCGTATCCAGAAACACGATCTCGCGGCCGTAGGCCGGAGACGCCGTGTCCGAGATGGAAACCTTGTAGGCGCCGATATGCTGCGTAATGCCACCCGCTTCGCCTCCCGCCACATTGGTCGAGCGAATCGAATCCAGCAGCGTCGTCTTGCCGTGGTCCACGTGGCCCATGATCGTGACCACCGGTGGACGCGGTCCGGCCTCCGCGCCTTCCTCGCTGCTCTCGGCGGCTTCGGTAATATCCTTCGCAGCTTGTTCTTCGAAGGTGATCACTTCCGTATCCGCTCCGAAGAAGCGCGCCATTTCACTGGCCAGTTCCGCGTCGAGCGTTTGATTGATGGTGGCGAAAACGCCCCGCACCACCAGCCGCGCAATCACATCCTTGGCGCGAATGCCCAGCTTCTCGGCCAGATCTTTCACCGAGATTCCTTCTGTAATGGTGATGTTGCGCGTGATCGGCGCCGGCTCGGTGTTAATCGACATCCGCGGCGGCGGAGTGTAGCCCTTCATCGGGCCTTCCTTCACTCCTCGCGGTACATACCTCTGTCCCGGTCGCCGCGCCGGACCACCCGGACGGCTTCCCGGCCGCGTTGGTCCCGGCGGCGGCAGCCCGGCTCCCGGACCTACACCCAGCGGACGCGATCCCGCCGGCGCCACTCGCGTCGGATGCATCGGCCGCCGTTCACCCGGACGAAGCGTCGGACGCGTTCCCGGCGCTTGCGGCCGTGCGGTGCGTTGGAAAATCGGTTGCCCCGGCACCGGTCGTCCCGGAGCCGGCCGCGAAGTTGCACCCGGCACAGTTGCACCCGGCGCAGGCAGAGGCGCCTTGTACACCGGGCGCGGCCCAGTCTGCGGCATGATCATTCGCGGCGGTGGCGCAATCGGAGCCGCTGGCCTCGCGGGCGCCGCGGCTTGCATCTGCGTAACATTCGCCGGCGGCTGCGCCCTTGGCGGGGCACTCCCAGCCGGCGCGGCAGGAGTCGTAACCCGCGGTGGAACCGCGATTACAGGCGGTGCTGTACTCGTAGGGGATGAAACCGCAGGCGGTGTGGTCGCGGCGGGTGTGGTCGCGGGAACTTTGGGCGGAATCACGACCACCGTCGGCGGCCGATACCCCGCAGCTACCGAAGCCGGCGTCACCATTCTCGGTGCCGGCGGCGCAGGAGCAGGAACTTCGCCTGCGGGCTTGGGCGGCACTCCCTTCGGCGCCACGGGAGCTTCTGCCTTCGCTTCTACCACTGGCGTCGTAACCGGCGGCTGGACTGCCCGACGCGCCGGAGGATGCTCGACTGCTTCCTTTTGCTGCGTGATGAGGCGCAGGACGTCGCCAGGTCGCGAAATATGCGAGAGGTCGATCTTGGTCTTGATCTCTTCTTCGCCGTGAGCGGCGCGCGAAGTCTTCGCCGAACTTGACGACGCCTCGGAGCGGCCACGGAGATGTTTCCGCACCAGTTCCGCTTCGTGATCTTCTAGAGAACTGGAGTGCGTTTTCTTCTCCGTAACGCCCACCGTGGTCAGCACGTCAAGAATTTCCTTGCTCTTGACTTCCAACTCACGGGCCAGATCGTTGATTCGAATCTTACTCATCCGCCGTCGCTTCCTCTTCTTGTCCCGCTCATCTCGGGTGTCTAAGCTCGCATATCTAGGCTCGCATGTTTAACCTCATGAAATCCCCGTGCTTGCTCGTGGAGAGCCGGGCGTCCCCGCCCGGCCGCCGTATAACATCACTCGGCCACGATACTGCTTCAGCTCTGTTTGTCTTCCGCGGCTTCTTCGGTCGCAGGTTCGGCGCTCGGGGCTTCTTCACTCGCAAGCCCGGCGACTTCTTCTTCCGCCGTCTCGGTGGGCTCCGCTTCAGCGGCTAACGCATCCGCTTCTATCGAGCCTTCTGCCGGCGATTCCTCGCTGAAAGCCGCTTCGGTGGCGGCTTCTCCGGTGCCCTCCGGCTCCGCGGCGGCTACGGCCTCGCCGCCATCCAGACTGGCAAAATAATTATTGACCGCAATACTGATTTTTTCCACCGTTTTCGGTCCAATGCCTTCAATCGCTTCCAGTTGCTCCGGCGTCATATCGGCCAGCGACTCCACCGTGTTCACGCCCGCCGCCTTCAGTTTCTCCACCAGGCCCTCGCCCAGTCCCATAACATTCTCCAGCGGAGTTACGGTCTGCGTGACCAGCGCCGACATCTGCTGTTCCACTTCCTGCCGCTTTTCTTCCTCGCTCTTGATGTCGATCTTCCAGCCCAGCAGCTTCGCCGCCAGCCGCACGTTCTGCCCTTTTTTCCCGATCGCCAGCGAGAGCTGCGTATCGTCCACCACCACTTCCAGATGCTTGTCCGCCGCATCCACAATCGTCACCCGGCTCACTTTCGCCGGCTGCAGCGCTTTCTCCGCGAACGTAACCGGATCCTCGTGATACTCGATGATGTCGATCTTTTCTCCGCGCAACTCGCGGATGATCGACTGCACCCGCATCCCTTTCATGCCCACGCAGGCTCCGACTGCATCCACGTCTTTGTCCTTCGACATCACCGCGATCTTCGTGCGCTCGCCCGCTTCCCGCGCAATCGCCCGGATCACCACCGTGCCATCATAAATTTCCGGTACTTCGGTCTGGAACAGGTGCTGGACTAATTCCGGAGCGGAGCGCGATGCGATCACGCCCGGACCCTTCACCGCTTTTTCCACCCGCACGATCACCACCCGAATCCGCTCCCCCACCGCGAACGATTCCAGCCGCGACTGCTCCTTGCGTCCCATGCGCGCTTCGGCCTTGCCGATATCGAGAATCACGTCCGGACCCTCGAGCCGCTTCACCGTCGCATTCACGATCTCGTTTACATGCCCGATGTATTCGTTGTAAACCGTGTCGCGTTCCGCCTCGCGCACTTTCTGAAAAATGACTTGCTTCGCCAGTTGCGCCGCAATCCGCCCCAGAATCCCTTCCGTCACTTTCGGAATCAGCAGTTCCCCGCCCGCTTCCGCGCTCGGATCCAGCTTTCGCGCCTGCTCCACCGTTACCTGCAGGTTCGCGTCTTCCACCTGCTCCGGAGTCTCGACGATCGACTTCACCGCATACGCACTGATCTTGCCGCTCTCTTTGTCGAGCACCGCGCGCAAGTTTTCCTGCGTCTTGTAGTACTTGCGCGTCGCCACCACAATCGCGTCCTCGACCGCGCTCACCACAATCCGCGGATCAATGCCTTTCTCCCGGCTGACCCCTTCGATGATGTTGTAGAGCTCACTAGCCATAAAAGTCAGTTCTCAGTTCTCAGTTCTCGGTTCTCAGTTGCCAGGATTCGCTCTTCCTGAGAACTGAGAACTGGGAACCGAGAACTATATTTCAGGTACCAGATTCGCCTTCTCTACGTTCCCTAACTCAATCTCGACTTTCAAAGACTCGCCCTCTTTCGGGCGCATCTTCTTCTTACCCGCCGCGCTCAGATCCAGCAGCAGCTTTCCGTTCTCGAAGCTTTCCAGCTTCCCTGCAAAATGCCGGTTGTTGTTCACCGGCTCCCGCGTCGTCAACTTCACGCGATGTCCGCGGAAGCGCTCAAAATCCGACGCCTTCGTCAGCTTGCGATCCAGTCCCGGGGAAGAAACCTCCAGCACATACGATCCACCCGGGAACGCATCCTCAACGTCGACGATCGTTCCAAACTCCCGGCTGAACTTCGAGCAATCCTCGTGCGTCACGCCGTCTGGACGATCCGCCGCCGGCACCGCTCCCGGCCGGTCAATAAAGACGCGCAGCATGCGGTGCTTACCTGCTCCGCACACTTCCACTTCGACTACTTCCAGCCCGCTCGAGCCCGCCACCCGCTCGGCAATCTGCCGGACCTTATCCAGATCTAAAGCCATGTTTTCAGGAACTTGCGCCCGAATCGCCGCGCCAGTCCATCCCAGCTAATCGGCCCAAACTAAAAAGTGGGCTTGCGCCCACTGGTGTGCTTCGACAATCCTGACACTACGACACAACAGTATTCATCCGTAACTATACGCCGCCAATTTGGAAAACACAAACCGGCTTGAGCTATAATACCCGCCGTCTTGGGACGTCCTGCTTTTACGCCGTGACGATTTGGAGGCTTCCGTGAAACTGATGTTTCTCGTGGTTGCTCTTACCGCACTGGCAGCGCTCTTCGCAGGCGGGCCAGCCTATGCTCAGAATGCTTTCACGCCCGACCAGCTTAAATTCGGTCCTGCGCCGCCCTTCCTGCCGCCCGGCGCGCAGTTGGCTGTCTTGGAAGGCGACCCGATGGCCTCGACCGGCGACTTCACGATTCGTCTCAAGATGCCCGACGGTTACAAGATCGCTCCTCACACTCATCCCAACCGGGAGAATGTAACCGTCCTCTCCGGCACCCTAATGGTGGGTATGGGAGACCAATTCGACGCCACCAAAATGGCGAGCTTCGGGGCGGGCAGTTTCGCCTATCTCGACCCCAGCATGCATCACTACGCCATGGCTTCCGGAACAACGGTGATCCAGATCCACGGGATGTCGCCCGTAAAGTTCAACTACATCAACCCGGCAGACGATCCCAGCGGGAAAAAATGACGAGAAGAGATCGGCGTTGAGCCGTGCCTCTCCTGTTGTTGGTTTTGACTAATCAGTCGCACTGCCCGCCCAAGCCGAGCGAAGCCGTGCGGCCCAGTCTTGGCAACGGCCATCTGGGGAAGGCCCGCGCCCCACCCAGTTACGGAAGTAACTGAAGTAACCTTGCCCTCACCTTGCCCATCCCTCAAACTTCTCCTGATGCACTTTTCCCGCGCCCATCTCGCCATCGCAATGGGCTCCGCTGGCCTGCTCGTGCTCGTGTTTCTCGGCTATCTGTACTGGCTGAGCAGCCAGCCGCCGGTTCTATCGCGCTCCGAAGAACGCGACCCGCTCACCCAGTTGCCGATCAGCATCACCATGAATCCGTTTCGCGATCGCACCATCGAACGCACCGCCAACAGCTTTATCGCTGAGATGCGCGACGGCAATTGCCGCAAACTGCTTGCTCAGTGGGGAAGGGACTACCGCAAGAAGCGCGCCGACTTCCTCTGCAACTCCGAAGCCCAGCACCCGCTGATTTCCTGGAACCTGGTGGAATGGGAAGACGCGCCGCCCCTCGTGATTCTGCACTACAAAGGCCAGCGCTACAGCACCCCCAGCCAGGACGCAACCTACAAGGATCTTTTCTCAGTGACCGAAGAAAAGAAAGATTCCGGCTGGACGGTTACGAAGTACGATTCCTTCTACTGAGTCCCATTGTCATTCCGGCCCCGAGCGAAGCCGACGGGGAGGGGCCTGCAGTAGGCAGACTCCCGCATTGACCGCACACTAACTCAACTCCGCCTATATGGTTCGCTCGTCCATCCTTCGCCGGATCACTTCCGGCCAATTACTTCGTGATGTCCTGAGCAGGCACCCCTTCCGCCAGTTGCGCTCTGGCCTGCAGGTCACCGGAAGCGGCCGCCTCTAGGGTCTGAGCCGAAGCCTCGGTCCTTTGTTGTAGAACTCTGGCAGCGGCGCTGATCTGAACTTTATCCGCGGCGGGTGCCTGCGGTTTCGGAGCGGGTGCTGTTTGGCGCGCTCCCAACGGCTGAACTGCGGACGGGGCTTGGACTTTCGTTACGCTACTTACTGGGCTGGCCATTTATTAGAACCTCCTAATGTCCCCTTCGGCGGCAGTGCCTATAGACTTTAGGGTTTGTCTAATAAACTCTTGAGGACGGGCCCGGCTTCAATCGCGGCTGGATTAGGTAACCGGAAACTGATTACTAGCAGGCTGCGGAAAAACTCTGATTCGGGCGGATCTGGGGAAGGGCACGACTTCAGTCGTGCCGTTAAGTCCTTTAGATTTGCTCGCGTTTTAGCGCCTGAGGTGTGCTTCTTGCGCCCCGACTAGTTCTTCCGCAGCCTCCTGGCCTGGATTATTCATGACGAGTTTGGAGAGAATCGGGAAGGGCACGGCTTTCAGCCGTGCCGTATGGCCCGGCGTAAGTTCCGGCTTCAGCCGCTGAGGGAGGGCGCTGGAGTCATCCTGTTGGATCGGCAGCCGTGCCGACGCTGACGACCTTAGGGGCTAAAGCCCGCGTCTTTATTGGCTCTGGGCGGCACGGCTGAAGCCGTGCCCTTCCCAATTCTCTCGCCTTATGAATAATGCGGGCTGGGGGTTTAAGTTAGCGGCAATGCCCGGCACACTCTACCTCTCGGCGCTGAACGCCTTTACTGATAGCTGGCAACTGAAGGCTGATAGCTGGCCCTACCCGCCAATATGCACCATCGTCCGCGACGCCGGCACAAACCCCGGCTCCCCGATGTGGTGCCGCTCTTCTTTCTTCTCCACCACTTTCACAATGAACTCCGCCAGCTTCTCGTCGGTCGCGCCCCGCCGCATCAACTCATGCAGGTCGTGATCCCACACGGAGAATAAACACGTCCGCAGCTTGCCGTCCGAGGTGATGCGAATCCGGCTGCAGTGTCCGCAGAACGGATGCGACACCGGCGCGATGATCCCAATCTCGCCCACGCCATCCGAGAAGCGATACCGCCGCGCCGTTTCGCTGCGCTCGTGCGTAATCTCCTCCAGCGTCAGATACTCCGACATGCGCGCGACAATCTCATCGAGCCTAACCACAATTTCCGGTGTCCACACGCGGTCTTCTTCGAGCGGCATGAATTCGATGAAGCGCACCACCACCCGCTCTTCCCGCGCGAACATCCCAAACGGAATAATCTGATCTTCATTGAAGCCGCGCAGCAGCACGCAATTGATTTTCACCGGATCGAGCCCCGCCTGCCGCGATGCGCGAACTCCCGCCAGTACGCTTTCGTATCCATTCGGCGCACGCGTGATGCGCGCAAATCGCTCCGGATCCACCGCATCCATGCTCACCGTAACGCGGTCGAGTCCCGCGTCTTTCAGCGGCTGCGCGATCTCCGCCAGCAGATGGCCGTTCGTGGTCAGCGCAATTTCAGGCTTCTTGCCGTCCACAGTACGAAGCTTCGCGAGATCGCCGACGAACTCCACAATGCCTTTGCGCAGCAGCGGCTCGCCGCCCGTCAGCCGAATCTTCGTGATCCCGAGCCCCACCAGTATCCGAGCCATCCGCAAATAATCGTTGAATGGAAGTTCCGCATACGCCGCCCCGTTCGTCCCCGTCCGGCAGTACACACACCGGTAGTTGCAGCGGTCCGTGATCGATATCCGCAGGTCGTGAATCGAGCGCCCGAATTTGTCGGTAAGCGGCATTTAGCTGTTAGCCGTTAGCTCTTAGCGCAACCTTCTTCCGGATGTAGAGACGGGGCTTGCCCCGTCTCCGTGACGCGGCAAGCCTCGTGGCTACGTGCCAAGTGCTAAGCATTCAAATCTGTTGCTGTGGAAAACAAACACCGGCAGGAGTGATCCCAGCGAGCGTTTCCTTTCCAACACGGGAGGCGCAGACGTTTCCATCCGCACCCTCGAATCGCACCGGTCAAACCGGCGCAACCCTCGCCCCCGCCGCCAGAGAATCTCTCAGGCCACGGGGGTCGGAAACTCGGCCATCATTATAGATGACGAATCGAAACTCCGCGACTCGTCTTTCAGGGTGGCGCTCGCGTGGGGACGGCTGCCATCGGCCGTCCATGCCGAGCACAGCTCGGCTCGCTGCCCGTGCTCCCAGACTGCTAAACTTTCCGCATGAAAGCACTCGTCATCACTCGTTTCGGCGGCCCCGAGGTTCTCGAATTGCAGCAGGTTCCCGACGCGCATCCCGCGCCCGAGCAGCTTCTGGTGAAAGTGGAAGCGGGCGGCCTGAACTTTGCCGATCTGATGACCACGCGCGGCGGATACGCCGGCACTCCCAAGCCGCCGCTCACGGCCGGCCGCGAATTCGCCGGCATCGAATTGACCAGAAACGCCGAATCTACTGGACGCCGCGTCATGGGCTACACCCAGTGGGCCGCCTTCGCCGAAAAAACCGTGGCGCATCGCAACCTCGTCTGGCCCATCCCCGAGAATTGGACCGCCGAACAGGCCGCCGCTTTCCCCGTAAATTTTTTCACCGCCTACTTCGCCTACTGGAAAGCCGGTTTGCTCGACCAGCCCGGCGCCCGCGTCCTGATTCATGCCGTAGCCGGCGGAGTCGGCACCGCCGCCGTGCAAATCGGAAAAATTCTCGGCATCGAAATGTACGGAACTTCTTCTTCCGAAGACAAGCTCGCCCGAGTGCGCGAACTCGGCCTGCAACACGGCATCAACTACAAGCAGCGCGATTATGCCGAAGCGATCAAAGATCTGACAAGCGGCGACGTCACGCGCGGCGAAGGCGTGGACGCGGTTTTCGAAATGCTCGGCGGCGAGCACGTCGCAAAAAGCGTCAAATGCGTCCGTGATTTCGGACGCGTCATCGTTTATGGCGCCGCCACCGGCGAAACTCCGCAACTCGACACTCGCCTTCTCTACGCGAAAGGCGCCAGCGTTCACGGACTCTGGCTGTCGTATCTGAGCGCCAACCGCCCGCTCATGGAATCCGCGTGGAAGCAGCTTTCAGAATGGCTGGCCGCCGGCAAGCTCCATCCCGTGATCGGAAAAGTTTTCCCGCTGAAAGAAGCCCGCGCCGCCTACACCCTGATGCAGGAAGGCAAGAACTACGGCAAGATTGTGCTGAAGATCAGTTAGCGAACTCCGAATAAGTTGGTTCCGGACAGCCTTGAAGGGGCAGCCTTGAAACGGCAGCTTTGAAAGGGCATGGCTTCAGCCATGCCGTTAGAACCCACCACACAAGCGGCTTTAGCCGCTGAGGGTCGCTCTCGCGCAGCATCCAGTCTTGCTAACGAAGACTCGATCAGGCAATCCTTAGCGCCTGACACGTTAGCTCCTAACAAAACACTTCCGCCCTGTTACTCCCGCATGCCCTAATGTGTTGCTAACGCGACCCGCGCCCACGCGTCCAATATGCATGGCCACAAAAAAACACGGTTCGCAAAGAAGAAAGAAGTCGGGAACTTACTTCAACCGGGATTCGTATCCTGTAGCGAACCAACGTGGGGTGGACGAAAAAACTCTCGATCCACTTAAAAGAATTTGCAGGGTGACGGGACTGGCGCATGCATGGTTTGGCGGCCCTGGATGCTCCGGGTCCTAGTAAAAAACACGAGTCTGAGGCCCGCGTCTTTTTGCGTCACCCTGACACGCGCATTGTAGGACTTTGCAGAAAAAAGGCAAGCCCTCAGTCGAGCGTCCGCGAACTATCACCAGCCGCCCCTAATGTCCCGGCCGGAAACCGGGCAGAAAGCGAAGGAGCAAATGAAACTGAATCGTCTGGCAAAGACTGCTGTGCTCGGGCTGGCCGTGCTGCTCGCATCGAGTGCTTTCGCAAGTAACAAGGGTACGCTGCTAGTTCGCGAGCCGCTCGAAGTCGCTGGCCAGCAGCTCGCTCCCGGTGAGTATCAACTGCGCTGGGACGGCACGGGATCGAACGTCGAGGTCAGCTTCATGCAGGGCAAGAAGGAAGTCGCGAAGGCTTCGGCGAAAGTCGTGGTACTCGACCAAGCTTCCGACTACGACTCGGCCGTTATTGACCACGCCACCGGCAAGGCATCGGTTTCGGAAATACGCTTCTCCGGTAAGAGGTACGCTCTAGCCATCGGCGCAACCGAGAAAGCCGAAATGAGCGGAAGCCCCGGCAAGTAACTGCCTAACTCCTGGAAGAGGAAAGCAAGCGGGGGAGCGCTCCGGTGCTCCCCGTCTGTTTGTCGGTCTAGTGGAGAGCCGGGCGTCCCCGCCCGGCTGGACGGGCGGGGACGCCCGTCCCTCCACCGTATGACTCATCACGCAGTTACGGTGCTAGTACCGTGACCGCATGATGGTTACGGCGCGGAAACGAGTAGCGCCGGCATCTTGCCGGCTGTCCCGAGGGCGTCTCGCCCTCGGCGCAGCGAGCGAGGACGCCCGCCGGACAGCCGCCGGGACGGCGGCGCTACTCTCAGCCGTGAAACAGTACAAATTATGCGGTCACGGCACTAGTTGTTCTGACCACCAGGCGCTATGGGTTGTCGGCTTTCTCCAACTCGGCGCTAATGTGCACGCTGCTGCCCGCGCTGGACTTCAGCTTTCGTTCCCAGTTCTTGAATCCCGATTTCTTGACGACAACCGTGTGATCGCCCTCCGCCACCTGCACGTCCGAAGGCGTGTTGCCAACGAAACTGCCGTCCACCTCGATGTCCGCCCCCGGCGGAGTGGATTCGATCTGTAGCTTGGCCGTGGAAATTGGCGCGGCGGCCGGAGTTGTAGCAGGGGTTGATTTCTCCTGGGCGGCAACTGCCGCAGCCCGGATGGATGCGCCATGCTCTGACCAATCCTTCGTGATGGCTTCGCACGCTTCTTGTACCGAACCGCCGAGTGAGAGTGTGGATTTACTGGTGATTGAATCCCCACTTACCCGATTGAATACGGCCACTTTGTTTTTGTGCCGAAGAAGACCTTTTCCGCCTTCGTGATCGAGGACAACGACGTAGTCGGCTCTCTCCTGCTTGTTATTAACCTTCACCTGCGGACAACGCTCCCCGAAAGTCTTGATGATCTCAGCCGTTTGAGGTCGAGCGCCACCAGCCATCGACCCTCCATACGCTCCCCCGGCGCCTCCGCTTTGTCCGGCAATCGACCAGGACTCACTGTCGGTGATAAAGACCCGGGCTGCATCGGATGGCGCGGCTGGTGCCGGTTTGTCCTGCGCAACAGACGAAGCAGCGAGAGACAACGTTATGATGACCGCAAGAAACAAAAATATTCGCACTCGTCCTCCAGCCGGGACCAACTCGATTGAATAGATCCCTTATTATCTACCCATGGCAGCGGCTGTCAACGGAAGGGAACGCGAGCGAGGTTCTGGCTTATCCAAGACCTGTGCGGAAGCTCAAACTCCATTTGTCAGTTCTTCACCGTCATTGCGTCGGAGTTAACGGCTTTCTTGCCGGATATGCCTTCCAGACCCGCCAGAACTCCGCGGTAGTCGCTCTTGTCGCATTGCATGGCAAAGCCGCCCTTCTTGTCAACCTCAGCCCAAGTCAAGCCGACGTAGTGCTTTTTCGACTTTGTAAGGGCCATAAGAGCACCAATCCCAAAGGACACTACGGCCAAACCGATGGCCGCTCCAACGCGCCGATGGACATCTTGTCCGTAGCTAATTTCGCTTATGGATGACGCCGGGATCGTCGTTATGTTTGTGTTGTCTTTCACCAGACGAACTTGATTGGACTCGATGTATAGTTTCACTCCGGTGCCCGACTTAATGTCGGGCAATGATCCGCCGTCGTAGGTCACCTTGTAGCTGTTGTCTCCAGCGAAGGCCATAATTGGGATTGTGATACAAAGAAGGACAACCACCAGATTTTTCATCTCATCTCCTTCAATTCGTTGGCAGGTTACCACATCCAAGGAAATCTGGCTGTGACGAACATAATCGAAATGAACGGGAACTCCTCCGCGCTGCCCATGCAGATCGTCATTGTCCCCCAAGGTGAGTTCGAGGTCTGTGACGCATCGCCTAGATATTTGTGATGAAAAAAGTGAGGGGGAGACAGAAGTCGGATTACCCCGCAGCATGCTTACTAGATGGCTCTGGCGGCAGGGCTAAAGCCGTGCCCTTCCCCAGCGCCCGCGTGAAGCAAAGGTTCTTCAGCAGTCCGCAGCGGCTAAAGCCGAAACCATTTTCAGCGGCTAGCGGTATGCCTGAAGGCATACCCTGATACGAACCCGTGTTTTTCCGCAGGCTGTAAAGCGGCGCCCTTCCACGAAACCCAATGTACGGGGAGAATTCCCCGATGCGTCCTTGCTGAGCGAGAAGAATGCAGAGGTCCTTCGCTCCGCTCAGGATGACAACGTGGATAGGGTAGCGGAGAACTGAAAACTGAGAACTGAGAACTGTTTTCAGTACTTCGGCATCTTCGGATCAACCCGATCGGCCCACGCTAAGATGCCGCCGGTCAGGTTATAGACCTTAGTAAATCCCGCCCGCCGCAAAAAGTTTACCGCTTTCGCGCTGCGCCCACCCATCTTGCAATGGGCCACGATCTCGCGGCTGGAGTCGAGTTCGCTTACGCGCTTCGGTAAGTCGCCCACCGGGATGAGATATCCCTTCAAGTTACAGATCTGGTATTCGTGCGGCTCGCGCACGTCGAGAATGAAGACGTCGGCCTTCGCGTCTAACTTCTTCTTTAACTCTTCCACCGAGATCGCCGGGATGTCATTGCCAGCGGGTTCTTCCTGCCCGCGAATCCCGCAGAACTGATCGTAGTCAATCAGCTTGGTGATCGTCCGGTGCGTGCCGCAGACGGGGCAATCGGGATTCTTGCGCAGCTTGAGTTCGCGGAACTTCATGCCGAGCGCATCGACCAGCAGCAATCGTCCGGCGAGCGAATCGCCTTGCCCCAGAATCAGCTTGATGGTCTCGGTCGCCTGAATGACGCCGATCAGTCCGGGCAGAATGCCGAGCACTCCGCCTTCGGCGCAGGAAGGCACCAGGCCCGGCGGTGGCGGCTCCGGATAGAGACAGCGATAGCACGGTCCCTCTTCGGTGGCGAACACGCTCGCCTGTCCTTCGAAACGAAAGATCGAGCCGTAAACATTGGGCTTGCCGGTGAGCACGCAGGCGTCATTGACCAGGTAGCGCGTGGGGAAATTGTCGGTGCCGTCGGCGACGATGTCGAACTCGCGAAACAACTCCAGCGCGTTGGCGCTGGTCAGTTTCATGTCGAACGTCCGCAGGTTCAGGAAGGGATTGAGTGCCGTCAGTTTGTCGGCGGCGGAGTCGAGCTTCTTGCGGCCGACGTCGTCGGTGGTGTGGATGATCTGGCGCTGCAGGTTGGTGTAATCCACGACGTCGAAGTCCACGATGCCGAGCGTGCCGACGCCCGCGGCCGTCAGGTAGAGTGCGAGCGGCGAGCCAAGTCCGCCCGCTCCAATGCACAGCACCTTCGCGGCCTTCAGCTTCTGCTGCCCTTCCATGCCCACTTCGGGCATGATCAGATGGCGCGAGTAGCGCAGGATTTCGTCGTTGCTTAAAACGGCGTCGGGTTGGGCATCGGCGGGTTTGACATCGGTAAGCGTGGCCATAAATTCCTTTTAAAATTTTAATCGGCTTGCCGGCGAACTAGATTGCGAACTGCAGACAGCGGCGACAGCGCGCGGGGCGGGGCATTCGGCGATGTGCCGGTTCGCAGGTCATACTCACTCAGCAAATCATAACGCAGCCGCCGCCGGCAATCGACGGCACAATGGAAATGGTATCACCGTCTTTAAGCGCCGTGGCTTCTTTTTGCAGGTAGCGCATGTCTTCGTCATTGACATAGACGTTCACGAACGCGCGCAGTTTACCCTCGTCGGTATAGAGATGGCGCTTCAGGTCAGGATGCCGCGCGACCAGGCCAGCCAGGGCCTCGCCCACGGTTTTTCCAGGGACATCGATCGAGGCCTGTTTCCCCGAGTATTGGCGCAGTGGAGACGGTATTTGGATCTGGGGCATATAAAGAAGATGCCAGGGTGCTCGTGAAAGATGCAAGTCAAAGCGAACCTCGCACACAAGCTCAGGATAAAGAATGAAGATGGGCGCCAGCGAACCGGAACGCCCCAGCAACTTTGGGCACTAATGCGGAGCCGGCGTTTTGCCGACCTGATTACTAGTACCGTGACCGCTTAATGATTACCGTAGCGCCGGCATCTTGCCGGCTGTCCCGAGGGCGTCTCGCCCTCGGCGCGGCGGGCGGGACGCCCGCCCGACAGCCGCCGAGACGGCGGCGCTACGGTCGGCACGCGCCGAAGAAAGCCGTGACAGGAGCACAATCATCCGGTCACGGCACTAGGACGGTGGGGGCATGTCTGAACTGGTTGGAGTGGTCGAATCGGAGCGCTTGAAAGAAATTTTCGCGTTCGGACGCACTTGCGACGGTTGCGAAGAGCATGTACGGGAAGCGAAACTCATCCAGTCCTCGCTGCTGCCCACACAGGGGCTCCGCCACGGGTCCGTCGACATCGCGTTCCGCTTCATACCCTTCTCCGAAGTGGGGGGCGACTTTGTCGACTTCTTTTGTTTACCGGACGGTTTCATCGGCATCTACCTCGGGGACGTGGTCGGGAAGGGGTTGTCGGCGGCCATGTTCGCCGCGCTCGTGATGGGAACCCTGCGCGGGATTCACAAGACCGGGACGGATACCGCGCGCGTTCTTGCCCTGTTGAACGAGCGCCTGCTGCAGCGACCCATCCCGGGCCGCTTTTGCTCGACGTTGTATGCTCTTTTCAATCCCGCCACGCGAGAACTCATCTTCTCCAATGCCGGGATGCCACTGCCGCTGCTGGTCTCCGGAGCCGCGTGCCGGCAACTCGGCGAAGGTGGATTGCCCTCGGGAATGTTCGCGGGCGCCACTTACGAACGGCACGTCGTGCAACTCAGCCCGGGAGACTGCGTTCTGTTCGCGAGCGACGGTCTTCATGAATTGCGCAACGGGGAGGGAGTCGAGTTCTGCGCCTCCACAATGGAGGAAGTGTGGGCCCAATGCCAGCGCGAGTCGGCAACCGAATCGGTGGATTTCGTCTTCGACCGCCAGTTGGCCTTCTCCAATGGCAGGCCGCCGCACGACGACATTACCGCCGTGGTGCTGAAGGTGCTGCCCTAGCCCACGGTCATGACACTTCGGTCTTCTCGTCCACGAATTTCTTGTCAGCCTCGTCTGTACCTGTTAGCTCGAAGGAATTAGTCAGCACGGCTTTGCTCTTCTCCACGCTCGTGATCACGTAGGAACAGCCGAACCAGTGGGCTTCGGCAAGATCGGTGGGCGACCATTGCGCGGGATGGTCGGGGTGGGAGTGATAGAAGCCGACGATGTCTTCGCCGCGCTCGCGCCCTTCGCGCTGAATGCGGATGAGATCCCTGGGATCGATATTGTAGCGGTTGTGGGGCGAGTCCGCGCGCGTGTTGCCGCAGCGCGCGATGCGCGAGACGGTCTTCGCGCCGTCGTCAAAGCGCCCAAGCAGCACGCCGCAGCACTCGTGGGGATAGGTTTCCTCTCCGTGTTGACGAAGAGAGACGTAGGCGGATTGAGAGAGCTTGAGCATCGATGGAAGTCAGAAGTTAGAAGTCAAATTGCAGAAGTAAAATTCCTTCAGCATCCAAAAGACGATCTCAGATGGGACTTCACTTCTGCAATCTGACCTCTGACTTCTGCAATTATTCTCCACTCCAGAATCTCTCGCTCAGATATTTCTCGCCAGAGTCGCAGAGGATGGTGACGACGGTGGCGCGTTGATCTATTTTCTGGCGCTCGGCTTTCAGACGCTCCGATTCTAGATGACCAATGACTCGCAGACTCCCAACCACGGCGGCGGCGGCGGAGACTCCGACGAGCAGTCCCTGGTCGCGCGCCAGGCGGCGGGCCATGGCGTGCGCGTCTTCGGTTGCGATCTCCAGATTCTGGTCGGCGAGCGACGGATCATAAATACGCGGCACAATTGCCGAGGGCAAGTGTTTCGCGCCCTCGATGCCGTGGAAGGCGGAGTCCGGTTGCAGCGAAATGCAGCGGATCTTCGGGTTCAACTCTTTCAGACGACGCGTGGCGCCGACGAAGGTTCCGGTGGTGCCGAGCATGGCGACGAAGTGCGTGATCCGTCCTTCGGTTTGCTGCCAGATTTCGTTCGCGGTGGTTTCGTAATGCGCGCGCCAGTTGGCGTCATTCGAATACTGATCGGCGTAGAAATAAAGATCGGGATGGCGCTCGCCATACTGACGCGCGATCTTGAGGGCGCCGTCGGAACCTTCAGCGGGGTCGGTGTAGATGATATTTGCGCCGTATGCCTGTAGAATGCGCTTTCGCTCGGGAGAAACATTCTCCGGCACGCAGAGCGTGACCGGAAATCCGAGAGCGGCGCCAAGCATGGCGTAGGCGATGCCGGTGTTGCCGCTGGTGGAATCGAGCAGAATCTTTCCGGGAGCGAGTTTGCCGGCGCGGCGCGCTTCGGCCACAATGCGGGCGGCGGCGCGATCTTTGACGGATCCGCCGGGGTTGTACCATTCGGCCTTGCCCAAAAGTTTTACCTGGGGGAAATCGCCAGTGAGCGCGTCGAGCGGCAGCAGGGGCGTGTTGCCGATGCGCGCGAGGAGCGCTTCAGCGCCCTTACCAGACGCGGCTTTAGCCTCGTAAGGCAAAGGCGATGGCGCGGAGCCGGAAGCTGGTGGAGTCATTAGCGTGTGATGCCTGTATGACTAGAGTAATGTGCCCGCAATCTCAAAAAGGTATATCTATACTAGCGTTAGTGGATTCCAACTTCATTCGATTCGCCGTGGACAGTTTTGGTTCCATCGAATCCGTGAAAGCCGCATCTAACCGGATGCGCGAGAATTGAGTTTATAAAATGGCAGCGAAAGTCGAACAACGAACCTACGAAGACGCAGTCAGTTGGCTGCGCGATCATGGCTTTGACCTGATTGAAGCTCCGGGCGCGCAAACCCGCGTGTTCCTGAAGAAGTATAACTGCTCGGCGGCGATCCAGAAGAGGGACGACGGCGGCGCGAAAATTTTCGCGTATCCGGGATACCTGATCGGCAGCGAAATTTCGAAGCTGATCAATCGCGGCTATCAGCAGTTTATGAAGACGACGAAGACCGAAGTCCCGGCGACGGCCGACCACCTGAAAGTGCTGCAGCAGTTCTCCGAGGAAATGAAAGAAGCGCTGGCGCTGCCCAGCCTCTACAACGAGTCGCTCGGAACCGTCAGCGATTCGTATCAGTACGATCGCATCAAAGACCGCGACCAGCCCGAGGTTGAGCGTCCGAAGCGTCCGTGGGAGACAGTGAAGGCGAAGGCGGCCACGGCGACGAAAAAGGGCCCGGCGTAGGCGGTGGGGTTGTCCGCTCTCAGCCGTCAGCTATCAGTTCTCGGCTTTTTGCTTTTAGCTTTTGGCCTCTAGTAATCAATGTCTCACGCTCTTAGCTCTTGGCAGGCTGCGGAAAAACTTCGGGCTTGGTATCAGGGCATCGCTTTAGCGATGCCGCAAGTGTTCGCGATCACATGCCCCTTCAGGGGCTGGCCATCGCAAACCAATTCTGCTCTTCTTTCCGCTCTTTTCTCCGTTTCAAAATAATCGAGAAAGCTATCTCATAAATCGCCCTGGGACGGGCACGGCTTCAGCCGTGCCGCCAGAGCCAATGAAGACGCGGGCTTTGGCCCCTGAGGGCCCCGGCAGTTTGCCCCTTCGGTTCATTATGAAATTGCTTGCAGAAGTGATCCCTTCCGTGCGCGGCGCTGTCTCGAGTTCGCGTACACGCGGGAGTGGCGCGGCATGCTCTGCGTCGGCTAATCTGGCCGCTTCATCCGAATAATGCGAAGCTGATGTCCACGGAGGGCTTATGCGCGATTTACTTTTGCTGGCGGGGGTGATTGCCACGCTCGCCATTTCTGGCGTTGCGCAGGACGCTGGGGATGCCGGCCGCACAGCGATTCGGACGGTGATTGAGGAGCAACAGGCGGCCTGGAACCGCCATGACCTGGAAGCCTTCATGGCCGGATATTGGAATTCCGCGGAGCTGACCTTCTTCTCGGGAGCCCACGAATCGAAGGGCTGGCAGGCGGCGCTCGACCGGTATAAAAAGAACTATCAGGGCGCCGGGCACGAAATGGGAAAGCTCGAATTCCGGAATCTGCGCATCGAGATGCTGGGGCGGGAGGCGGCATTTGTGCGCGGCGAGTTTCATCTGACGATGTCGGATGGGAAGACGCCGCACGGTTTGTTCACGCTCGTCTTCCGCAAGTTTCCCGAGGGATGGAAGATTGTCCACGATCACTCGGCCGGAGAGTGAAGCGATTGCAGAAGTCAGAAGTCAGATTGCAAAAGTGGATGTGTGTTGCTCGCGCTACAGATCTTCACTTCTGCAATCTGACTTCTGACTTCTGCATTTCCTCAATGCGGCCACTTCGCCAAAATCGCTCCCATGGCGAGGTAGCAGACCAGTTGGTATCCGGTGTTGATCAGGTAGAGCTTGGTGGGCTGCTTGCCGAATAGCGCGCCGGTTAGTTGAACGGTGGTTACGAATCCCAGCCAGACGGCGAAGCCGATTTTCATTCCGTAGAGAATCGTGTTGACGGTGGTGAGGTCGATGATCTTGGCGAGCACCACGGCTGACGCGATGCTGGCGACGAAGGCGAGGCCGTAGAGTTTGCCTGCGCCTTTTTGCATCTCGGCGAGCTTGGCTTTGTCGTTGGGGTCGATTCCCATCAGGCGCATCCAGGGAGTCGCGAAAAGGATGGGGGAATACCAGAGAAATCCGATCACCATGGTCGCGATGGCGCAGACCAGCACGGCCCAGAAATTGATTCCAACAAATGAGTGAGCTCCGATCATAGTGTCCTCCTGTGGTGGCGATGAGGGCGCAATGGTAATCCGGTCGGGTGGGTGGAGGAAAGGGAAAAATTTGGCAGGGGCGCTACATAAGAGTTGTCATCTTGAGCGAAGCGAAAGACCTATGCATTGGGGCGGATTCAAATACATAGGTCCTTCGCTTCGCTCAGGATGACAGTTTGGATTTGGTCTGCGAACTCGCGGGACACTACACTATCGTCCTCGATCCATCGCCTGGTTCGCCAGCCGATCGGCGGTCTGGTTGTGTTCGCGGAGGGCGTGCCTGATTTCGAAGTGCTCAAGCCGGCGTACCAGTTGCAGCGCCTGGTCGTACAGCTTGCGGAGTTCGGGGTGCCGCACCTTGTAGATGCCTTTCATCTGCCGGACCATCAGTTCGGAATCGCTGATCACCTTGAGCGCCTTGATCTGGTTTTCGGTGGCGTAACGCAGCGCGGCAAGTAGTCCCTGATACTCGGCGTAGTTGTTGGTGTGGTGCCCAAGGTATTCGCTAAGCTCGGCGACCGGTTGACCGGATGCGTCCTGAATCGCAACCCCGTAACCGGCAGGTCCAGGATTGCCGCGAGCTCCGCCATCAACGTGGGCAGTGTGTACGGCAGTCGCGGATTTCGGCGCGGAGAAAAGCTTGCGGGATCCAGAAGTGCGCGAAGGCATAAAGCGAGTTTACAACGTGGTGACATGAGCAGTTTTAGCGAATCCAGATTTCCTGCAGCCACCGGCATCTGCCGAGCTGTGCTCGGCTTGGACGGGCGAGGGCGCCCGTCCCCACACGTGCCAAACCCCTGTGTCCTATCTTCCGGTGGCGAGCCTAGTCGCCAGCCGCTGCGGCAAATTGGCGGCGAGAATTTTTTCCTGCGCCACGCGCAGGTTGTAAGGCACGCGATAGAACGTCACGATCCAGGCTTCGGAGTCGAACATGGCGAAGGCGGCGCGCCAGTCGCCATCGCGGGGCTGGCCCACCGACCCGGGGTTGATGAGATAGCGGCGATCCTTGCGCAGCGGCCAGTCGGACGTTTCGGGCTGGCCCACGGTGCGATATCCGGGACGGTAGGCCTCGCTGATCTCGCCCGTGAGCACGAAACCACCCTGGAGGTGAGTGTGTCCGAAGAATGTGACGGGGACGGAAATGGTGATGAGCGGCACGATGGCGTCGCTGACGCTGACCATGTATTCATCTTCGTCGAGCGAAGAGCCGTGCACGAACTGGATGCCGGGGAGTTCGTCGAGGTGGATGGGACCCTGAGGCAACGCGCGCAACCATTCGAGATTTTGGGGGGTGAGCTGGTCGCGGGTCCAGAGCGTGGCCAGGCCGGCGACGGGATTGAACTCCTCGAGGTTCATGAGGCCGCAGACCGCTTTGTCGTGATTGCCGCGGACGAAGATGTGTCCGAGAGCTTGCGCTTTGGCAATGACCTCGTTGGGATTGCCGCCGTAGCCGACGGTGTCTCCGAGATTGACGACGAGATCGTAGGCCGGAGCGGCGGCCAGACAGGCGTCCAGCGCTTCGAGGTTGCTGTGAATGTCGCTGAGAAGAAGGATACGCACAAAGGGACGATTATAGCTTTTCTGGAGGGGAAAGGACGAGGCGGAGGGCGCTAGTGTCGTGCCCCGCAAGTTCGTGGCTTAAATCTACCCTGTCATCCTGAGCGCAGCGAAGCACCTATGTGTATTTGAATTCGCTACCCACGAGATCCTTCGCTGCGCTCAGGATAACAACCCAAACTCATGTCGCGAATTTACTGGACACGATACTGGCTTTGCTCCTCTAACCCCGAGCCTCTCCCGGCACCCGCACCCGAATCGTCTGCGGAACCGCCCGCAGTTTCGCCAGCAACTGCTCGTCGCAAGCCCGATTGATGTCGTAAATCGCATATCCCAGTGGCCCGCGAGTATCCAGCACTTGCCGGTCGATATTGATCCCCTGATCCGCCAGAATATCGTTAATCGCCCGCAAAATTCCCGGCACATTGTGGTGGATGTGCATCAGCCGGTGCGATCCCGGCTCATAGTCCAGATGACAATGCGGCAGGTTCACGCTCAGGAGCGAATTCCCGCTCGCGAAATAATCGATCATCCGCGCCGAAACAAACTGCCCGATATTTTGCTGCGCCTCCTCCGTGCTGCCGCCGATGTGGGGCGTCAAAATCACATTCGGCATCCCGAGCAGCGGGCTGGAAAACGCGCCGCCAGTCTCCGGTTCCTGCGGAAACACATCCACCGCCGCTCCGCCCAGCTTCCCGCTTTTCAAATGCCGGGCCAGCGCCTCATGATCCACCACAAACCCGCGGCTCAAATTAATCAGGCACGCTCCATCCTTCATCACGCGGAACTCTTCTTGCCCAAACAAATTCTGGTTCTGCGCCTTCCCATCCACGTGCAAAGTGATCACGTCGGAAGTCTCCAGCAATTCGCGAAAGCTCACCGGCCGCGCATTCCCGCGCGCCAGCACATGCGCCACATCATGGAACACCACCCGCATGCCCATCGCCTCGGCCAGATCCGATACCTGCGACCCGATTTTCCCGTAGCCCACAATCCCCAGCGTCAGCCCGCGCACCTCGTGCGATCCCGCCGACGATTTATTCCAAACCCCGCTGTGCAGCCGCGTGCTGGCCTCAAATGTCCGCCGCATCAGCAGGATGATCTCCCCCATCGCCAGCTCCGCCACCGACCGGCTGTTCGAATGCGGATCGTTAAACACCGCAATCCCCCGCTCGCTCGAAGCCACGCGGTCGATCTTGTCCACGCCAATGCAGAACGCCCCCACCGATACCAGCTCCGGCGCCGCATCCAAAACCGCCGCCGTAATGCGAGTCTTCGACCGCACCCCCAGAATCGAAGTCCCGCGCACCTTCTCGACCAGGGCACGCTCGTCAAGCGCTCCCTTCAGCGACTCGACCACGAACCCCGCCTCTTCAAACTGAGAAGCCGCCACCCCGCTAATGTTCTCCAGCAATAGAACCCTCAAAGACCCTCCTGGACCCATTAAGAGTAAGTCTGAATTATAAAGACAATCCGTGTGTGGCGCGGGCGCCCTCGCCCGCGAACCCTCGATCCCGCCGAAATTCCCCTGTGTCCTCCGTAGCCTGCCCTGAGGGTTTGTGACTTTTTTGATTTCTCTCAGGGACCGATGTTGAAAGAAAAAGACTTAAGTGCCCCTAAAATATCCGAAAGTCAATAAAGTCACAAACTCTGAACGAAGCCGAAGGGTCCCCTGTGGTTAAAATTCTCGCCGGCAGCGATCCGCACTGTTTCCGGCACACCCCAGTCCCCAAAGTGGTAAAAGTATAAAGACGCCAGCGCCCGCCCGCCTGAGCGTAGAATCTTTCTGCTCGATCCCGTCATCCATTAAGACTTTGGAGGAAATGAAAATGGCGCATGAACTGCCCCCCCTGCCGTACGATTACACGGCGCTCGAACCCACCATTGACGAAAAGACGATGCACCTGCATCACGACATGCATCACGCCGCCTACGTCAAGAACCTGAACGCGGCACTCGACAAGCATCCCGAGCTGCACAAGAAAAGCGCGGAAGATCTAATCCGCGACCTGAACGCCGTCCCGGAAGACATCCGAGGCGCCGTCCGCAACAACGGCGGCGGCCACGTCAACCACACCATGTTCTGGAACATCATGAAGCCCCACGGCGGAGGCGATCCCACCGGTCCCATCGCCGGCGTGATCAAGAAAACGTTCGGCGACTTCAAGACCTTCCAGGAAAAATTCAACGCCGCCGGCGTCGGCCAGTTCGGCAGCGGATGGGTCTGGCTGGCAGGCGACTCCAAAGGCGAAGTGAAAATTCTCTCCACTCCGAATCAAGACAGCCCGCTATCGCAAGGCCTCCATCCCATCTTCGGCAACGACGTCTGGGAGCACGCCTACTACCTCAAATACAACAACCGCCGCCCCGAATACCTGCAAGCCTGGTGGAGCGTAGTCAACTGGGAAGAAATCAACAAACGCTACCAGTCGTCTCTAAAAAAGTAACCGCGAATCGCTCGTGTGGGGACGCCCGTGTGGGGACGGGCGCCCTCGCCCGTCCAAGCCGAGCGCAGCTCGGCTCCTGCCTGCGGTCGCAGCAACTCAGGATTCGCCATACAAGGCGCAGGCCTTCCGTCGGCGGTGCACGAGCGATACCTTTTATAAATTGTCATCCCGAGCGCAGCGAGGGATCTGCAGTTCGACCCAAAATGTAGATCCCTAGCTTCGCTCAAGGCAGGCTCTGTCCGCGCCACTTGCCTTCCAGCGTAAGATGGATTGCAGATCGTTCGCCGTCTCTCCCTTTGGAGGTCGCCATGCGCAAGCCCGCGCCAGCTCTTACCCTGTTCCTCCTTATTTCATTCTTGTCCCCGGCGCAAGAAGCCAAGCCAGCTCCCAAGACGGCCTACAACCCGGTTCCCGTCAAGGCCGCCCGAGAGCCCAACCCGGTGAAGTCCACTCCCGAGTCCATCGCGGAAGGCAAGAAGATCTACGGCTACGACTGCTCTCAGTGTCATGGCGCCACCGGCGACGGCAAAACCGATGTTGCCAAGGACCTGAAGATCCCGGACCTCACCGATCCCGCGTTTCTCAAAGACCGCACCGACGGCGAACTCTTCTATATCCTCAAGAATGGCCACGGCAACATGCCTCGCGAAGGCGATCGCGTCAAGCCCGAGCAACTCTGGGATCTGGTCAACTACGTGCGATCGCTGCCCAGGAAGCAACCTCCCGCCGAACCAAAGCCGCCGAACTAGTAGCGTGACCGCGTAATGAGTAATACGGTGGAGGGACGGGCGTCTCGCCCGTCCAGGCCGAGCGAAGCTCGGCAGACTGTCGCCATCGCCACGAACCGCCGAGGGAACGTTCTACGAACTTGCTGATCAATAATTTCGCTTCCGCAATTACTCCGAACCCACTGGGTACTGGCAACGGAGAACTGTTCTTATCCTGTGCACCGGATGTGCAAATTCCGCCTGCCGACCGCATCCGCGTCCAGCGCAATTTTCCGCCCCCCGCTCAAACCCCGCCGCTCGTGCGCCAACCGCAGTTACCCTCGACCCATACTTGATCCGGATTCATCACCTCGAATCCGAGAGCGAGAATTCCACCGTTGCACAATTCTTATGGTATTGACCCACCCTTCTTCTGCGCGTACATTCGCTCCACTCGAAAATAAGAATCCGCCGGGCGGCGACCATGCTCGGTCAAAACCTCAAACCTGAAGGCTAGTGTCGGGTTCCGGAAATGCGCGGCATAAATTTGATTTGTCATCTTGAGCGAACCGGGGTCCCCAGCGCGCCCGCTTTGGGCGCGATGGGGCGTGAAGCGAAGGACCTGCTGTTTGCTGGCGCCTTCGCAAAACTGACACTCCAGCTTCACTTTAAGATTTGTCATCCTGACCCTGAGCTAAGCCGAAGGGGAGGGATCTAGTGCGTTGCGAATTCCAATACACAGGTTCTTCGCTTCGCTCGCCATGACAGTTGGATGTATGCCGCGACCTTGCGGGACACGAGACCGGAAGCAAACACCGGCTCTTCCGAAGATGACAGAAAGCATTTATGAATCTCGAAAAACCATGGACCGTTTATCGCACTCGCTTCCTGGTGCGCGCTCGTCAACTCACCGAACCGCTCGTCTTTACCGACGCACTCAGCCGCGAGCAATCCGGCCGCCCCGGCGACTACCTCGTCGAGTCCTCCGACGGCATGAGACGGATCATCACCCAAGCCCTCTTCGAAGACATTTACGTGCCTCTCGCACCCACGCAACTCTGCTTCCCGGGCGCCAGAGTTCAAACGGGTGTCCAACCCGATGGAGCGCCCGCCGCCCTCGCCCGGCCCGTATCCCGCGGCTCGCCAGAAGATCGCACCCGTGCCACCGCCTGACTTTGTCTGTAGAGACGGGGCTTGCCCCGTCTCAGCAACATGATCGAAACCAGGGTGCCCCACGTCTCCAGGGGTTTTCGAGACGTGGGCCGCCGGTCAACCAGCCAATTTCCCAACTTGGCACCCTTACCACTTTCGAGCTACAAGATATTGTGTTTCCCTCTTGACAGACACCATATACGGGAGTACGTTAAGCATCCCAGAGCACTTTTGCAGACCTCCTTTAAAGGAGGCAACGACCATAAACACCAGGGGCGAGACTCAAAGTTGAGGTGACTTCGCGTCTCCCCCTTCACGGGAAACCATCCCTCCATAGTGGATGGAAAAGCAGATGGAAACTCGCGGTGACTTCCCCCGGTCTGGTTCTGCCAGGCACCCCTCGGGGGGATTCATTAGCGGAATTTGGAGCGGATTCAGTGTTGCTGTAGCCCGCTCGTGTAGAAACGGGGCTTGCCCCGTCTCCGCCGGGCGCACCGCGGCATCTGCCGGTGGTCACCGCAATTCTGGATTCGCTATAGGAGCCCCGATGGAACGTTTGATCGAACTCGTTGCCGCATCTTTCGCCCGTTATGGCATCGAATGCCCAGCCGGCGATTCTCAGTTGGCCCGACCAGTCCAGGCTAAGCCAGCACAAGCGGTCCGCGCCGCTGAGCCAGCCGTTACCACCGCGCTCCCAGAGCACAACTACCGAAAAAGCATGCAGACCGATTCATCCCCGTAGAGACGGGGCTTGCCCCGTCTCTGCAGGCTGCGGCAGAACTCAGGCCTCGCATCCGGGTATCGCTTTAGCGATACCACAAGCTCTTCGAAATCAGACGCCCCTTTAGGGACTGGCCGCCGGGAAGCTGAAGCTATCTGTTCCGCCGCGCCGCCGTACGCATTTTCAGAAATGAGTAGAGCGTGTTCCATGAATTGTTCTGGGAAGGATTGGGTTCAACCATGAAATCTCGAAACCATGAAGCTTTGCAACCTGTTGTTTAGATCGACTCTTTTTTGCCATCATCTAATTTAGGAGCAAGGATATGCCCGAAGTGCGCGATCAAATCAAGACTCCAGCCGCCGCCAGCACTACTAAGAAGAAGGCCCCCGGCCTCACCTTCCGCCGTTTTTTCACCAAGCCCGGCGTCTCCCCGTACTCAGAAATCGAGTGGGAACTCCGCAACGCTCAGATCACCGACTCCCACGGAGGCATGATCTTCGAGCAGAAGAATGTCGAGGTCCCCAAAGACTGGTCCATGACGGCGACTAACATTGTCGCCTCGAAATATCTTCACGGACAGATCGGCACCGATGAGCGCGAAACCGGCGTGCGGCAACTGGTCGCCCGCGTCGCCGAAACCATTCGCGACTGGGGCATGAAAGACGGATACTTCCGCTCCTCCGAAGACGCCGCCACCTTCCACGACGAACTCGTCCACCTGCTCCTCCGCCAGTACGCCGCCTTCAACTCGCCCGTCTGGTTTAACGTCGGCTGCGAACGCGTCGAGCCTAAGTCCGACGCCACCAACTGGCACTGGAACTTCACCTCCCAGCAAGTGGAATTCGGCGCCACCGGATACACGCGCCCGCAGTGCTCCGCCTGCTTCATTAATTCGGTGAAAGACTCGCTCGATTCCATCCTCACCCTGGCCAAGACCGAAGGCATGCTTTTCAAGTGGGGATCCGGTACCGGCACCAATCTCTCTCCCCTGCGTTCCTCCACCGAAGTGCTCAGCGGAGGCGGCACCGCCAGCGGCCCGCTCAGCTTCATGAAGGGCTTCGACGCCTTCGCCGGCGTCATCAAGTCCGGAGGCAAGACTCGCCGCGCCGCCAAGATGGTCATCCTCAACATCGACCATCCCGACATCGTTGACTTCATCGAGTGCAAATCCAAAGAAGAGGCCAAAGCGCACGCGCTGGTAGCGCAGGGTTACGACGGATCGCATCCCGACTCCGATGCCTACAGTTCCATCTTCTTTCAGAACGCCAACAACTCCGTCCGCGTCACCGACGACTTCATGGTCGCCGTCACGCGCGACACCGATTTTTCCACTCGCTCCATCGTTGACGGCCGCGTGGTCAACACTTACAAAGCCAAAGATTTGCTTCAGAAAATTTCCGAAGCCACCTGGCAATGCGGCGATCCCGGCATGCAGTACGACACCACCGTCAACCGCTGGCACACCTCGAAAAACACGGCCCGCATCAATGCCTCGAATCCCTGCAGCGAGTACATGTTCCTCGATGACTCCGCCTGCAACCTGGCCAGCCTGAACCTGCTGAAGTTCGCGCCCAACGGCACGTTCGACGTAGAAGCCTACAGGCACGCCGTCGACGTCATCATCACCGCGCAAGAAATTCTGGTCGACAACGCCGGCTACCCCACCGAAATCATAGGCAAGAACTCGCACGACTATCGCCCGTTAGGTCTGGGTTATGCAAACCTGGGCGCGCTCTTGATGGCCGCCGGACTGCCCTACGACTCCGACGCCGGACGCGACTACGCCGCCTGCGTAACCGCCATCATGTGCGGCGAAGCCTATCTCCAATCCTCGCGCATCGCCGAACAATGCGAACCGCTGTGCCCGATAACCGACACAGTACAAACGCGCCTCGGAGTAACCACCGCGGAAAACATGCCCGGAGCAGCCTGTCCCGGCTGGTACATCAATCGCGAGCCTTTCCTGGACGTAATAAGGATGCACCGAGCCAGCGTAAACAACATAGGCAGTGCTCGTGTGGGGACGGGCGCCTCGCCCGTCCAAGCGGAGCGAAGCTCCGCCGCCGCTCAGTTGCAAGAGTTAATCGAAGCTTCAAAGCAATGCTGGGACGACGCCCTGGCCCACGGCGAAAAACACGGCTACCGCAACTCCCAGGTTACAGTCCTGGCTCCAACCGGAACGATCGGCTTCATGATGGACTGCGACACGACCGGCATCGAGCCGGACTTAGCGCTCATCAAGTACAAGAAGTTAGTTGGCGGCGGAATGATCAAGATCGTCAATAACACCGTTCCGGGAGCGCTCTTTAAGCTTGGTTACACCCACGAACAAACCGATGCGATCGTGAGTTACATCGACGCTACCGGCACAATCGAGGGCGCTCCGCACATTAAAGACGAGCATCTGGCCGTGTTCGATTGCTCGTTCAAGCCGGCCAAGGGCACACGCTCCATTCACTACATGGGACACCTGAAGATGATGGCCGCGGCGCAGCCTTTTGTTTCGGGAGCGATCTCGAAGACCGTGAACCTGCCGAATGCAGCCACGGTGGACGATATTTCTGAGGCGTACATCCAGGCCTGGAAACTGGGCCTGAAAGCCGTCGCCGTTTATCGCGATGGCTGCAAGCAGTCGCAGCCCCTTTCCGCGGCCGGAACCAAAACAGCTCAAAGTAGCGCCGGCGTCTCGCCGGCTGTCGCGCAGGCGTCCTCGCCTGCGCAGGAAGACGACAACCTCGACGCCCCGCCTCGCGCCGTGCGTCACCGCTTGAAAGAAGAGCGCATGTCGGTCACCCACAAGTTCAACATTGGAGGCCACGAGGGCTATATCACCGTCGGCCTCTATCCCAACGGCGAGCCGGGCGAGATCTTCATCAAGATGGCCAAGGAAGGCTCGACCGTCTCGGGTCTGATGGACAGCTTCTCCCTGACCACATCGATCGCGTTGCAGCACGGCGTTCCGCTGAAGCTGCTCTGCGAGAAATTCGCGCACACGCGCTTTGAGCCGAGCGGCTGGTCGAACAATTCCGACATCGGTTTTGCCAAGTCGATCGTGGACTACATCTTCCGCTGGCTCCAGTTGCGCTTCCTGACCGGACAGCAGCAACTGCTGTTCGACAACCTGCGTCCCAAGTCCTGGCCCGCTCCGGAAGGTGTCGGCGATCTGAACGGCTCCGCCGATCCTGGCGTGGGGCGGGCGTCCTCGCCCGCCGCTGGTTCCATCCACCCCGCCAACGCCCTCGCCAACATGATCGACATGGGCGACGCTCCCAGTTGCTCGTTCTGCGGCTCCATCATGGTCCGCAACGGCAGTTGCTACAAGTGCATGAGCTGCGGCAGCACCAGCGGGTGTTCGTAGGTAGCGCCGGCGTCTCGCCGGCAAGTGTGGAGATGGGTTTCGTGTGTAGCGCGGGCACTCTTGCCCGCGGCCTTTGACTTTGATCTTGCCTGCGGATCGGAAACGAGCCGGTCCCAGCAGATCGGAGCCGCAGCGATTTAGGAAAGGGCACGGCTTCAGCCGTGCCAAAAAAAGAACCAAACCTCGACGGCTTTAGCCGCTGAGGGCCAACAAGTCGTGCGAAGTTGAAGACGTCCAGCTGTGAGGGGGCATGGCGAACGCCATGCCCCTTTTTAGCTTTGCTGCGGCACCGTTTCGTCGCAGCTATCGACGCTTTTAGACAGGAAGTGGATATGGAAACTAAGAACGGCTGGATAACCGGCGTACTCATCGTGGTGATGATCGTCGGCATAGTTGCGTGTTTATGGCGCATCACGCAATCGGCACCAACTCCAAATGAGGCCCTGCTTTTAAGCCTTTTCCTTACCCCTCTGTCCATCATAGGTTCTTGGATCGTCTCTAGGTTTTATTCAGAGTCTTCGTATAACAAGAGCCTACGGATATTCGCTCTGAAAGCCGCTGAAAAAGTGACCAATTTGTCGAATGAACTCGATCGCCTGTCGGTTTTCATCCAAGAGGAGCTAAAGGACAACGAATATGACTCGCCAACGGAGGCCATCCTTGCAAAGAATCTGAGATTTGAAGGCGCGATTCATATAATCAACACTCTGAAGTCGGTCAATGATCGCTCCTTAAGTGATTGGCAGGGAGTTATTGGCGAAGAAATATCTGCACAGAGGGAGGTCCAGGAGGAAAAGGAAGAAACGCTGCGCGAGCTCTTGGAACGTCTCGATTCGCTTCAACATGCGACCTTGGATTCGACCCAGTCGCACCATGACGAGGAGCGGGAACATTTGTTTTCCGAGGTCGCATCGATTCGGAACGACTTACGCTTTCTTGCTTCAAGGGTTAGTGGCGTTCCCGTGGTCCCAACGCGCGTGCCGAAAAGGAAAGATGTTCAGAAGCCCTGCCCCAACTGTGGCCACATCCTCCAGTACCGCCAGAAGTCTAAGGCTAAGAGTGTGATGGGAACGCAATGTCCGAAATGCGGGGCTCGCCTTTGCTCACGTGAAGCAGATGGTGATTTCATTTTGAGTCCGAGGACCCTGGTCGACGACAACGTAATCTGTCCTTCGTGTGCCCAGAAGTTGGAGATCAAAATGGACCCAGTTCCTGGCAGTGTCCTGGAGATCGATTGCCTTAATTGCAGCGCGGCTCTGCGGGTCAGCCGAGGCCACACTGGACTTAGGTCCCGTCTGCGAGGCCAACCGAATGCCGGAAGTTCCCCGGTACCTCTGGGGGAGGAATTCCTGAAAAAGGTCGCGGGCTTGATGGGGCCACAGCCGTGGGCGAAGGGGCAGTCGCAGGTTGTTGCAGGAACGCTTGAGGTAAACCCTCGTCTCGTGGGTCGTGCGACCCAGGAACTGATCCGTAGAGGCATCTTCAAACCCCAGATTGATGGGAAACTATATGCGCCAGAAACCGGGCAACAGGCGGACGCGTAGTCGCGCCTCAGAAACTGGTGGACTTGATTCCAATAAACAATACAGCAGCACACCGTGATTCGCTCTTGTGCAAAACGAGTGACCAGAAAAGATAATCGGACGACCCGCCGTTCCTCGGCTATACTTTCTGTCTTGCAGTGAAATTTGTGAAAGCACGAATGAGCATCTAATGAATCCAGCGCTGACCGTACCGCCAGAGACTGAGGGGAATGCAGAGCAACTCGCTGATGAAAAGGCTAGCGGCGCGATGAAACATGGCCCCGATGTCTACTTCTCGGCGGACGTGGAAACCGACGGTCCCATCCCCGGTCCCTTTTCGATTCTTTCGTTTGCTCTTGTATTTGCCGGGACCTTCGACGGCGTGCGGTTCACCCCTCCCCAGAATTATCAGCAGAGTTTCTACCGGGAGCTCAAGCCAATCTCCAATGACTTCCAGCCTGAAGCGCTCCGTGTGAACGGACTGGATCGCGACAGGCTTCTCATGGAAGGGGAGCGGCCAGAAGCTGCGATGACGGAGGCGGCGCAATGGATCAGAGGAATCGTCGGGCAGGGCAAGCCGATTCTGGTGGCCTATCCGCTCAGCTTCGACTGGTCGTGGCTGTACTGGTATTTCACGAAGTTCTCGGCACAGGGTTCTCCTTTTAATCACTCACTTTGCTTCGATATCAAGACGGCATTCGCTGTGAAAGCCGGTGTACCAATTTCTGAGGCAGGCAAATCAAAATTACTTCCCTCCCTTCGGCCTCAGAGTCGGCACACGCATCACGCTTTAGAAGATGCAGTGGAGCAGGCCGAAATTTTTGCCCGTGTTTTTCAATGGGAGGGAACCCGTGGGAGAAGTCATCGAGGGCAGACGTAAAGAAACGGCCGAGCGAATTAGCAAGCTTCGGCTCGAGCTCAAAGATGCCGAGGCGCTCTGTTCCAAGACGGCCTGTGTCTATATGACGGGCTCGTTCTCGCGGGGCGAAGCGAATCGCCACAGTGACTTGGACCTGTTCATCGTGGGGAAGGCTGCTGGCGGTAAGCGCACTCTGGGTGGTCTCAATGAAATCTTAATCAAGTCAGATCTCATCAGGGCCACCAGAAAACTTGGCATTCCTGATTTTTCTGGTGAGGGCGAATACTTAACACACTATACGGTCGAGGAAATAGTTAGTACTCTCGGCAAACCCGAGGATGACGTTAGCAATACGTTTACCGCTCGTCTGCTACTTTTGCTCGAAAGCCGGCCGCTCATCGGCGAAGGGATTTATCACGAAGTAATCCCTAAGGTAGTGCAAGCGTACTGCAAAGACTATCAGGATCACGCCACTGAATTTGTGCCAGGCTTCTTGGCGAACGACATCTTGCGGATGTGGAGAACATTCTGCGTAAACTACGAGGCTCGGACACAGAGCGCACCCCCCGCAAAAAAGGCAAAGCGACGGTTAAAGAATTACAAGCTTAAACATAGTCGTCTGCTGACGTGCTACTCCGCGCTTCTTTATTTGCTTGTACTGTTTTTGAGGAACAGAACAGTCAGCCCGGAGAACATCTTCAGCATGGTAGCCCTCACTCCGACGGAGCGCATCGAATGGCTTTCTCGTCAATCGGAAGTGGCTCAGGCCCGTTCGAAATTGGAGGAACTCCTGGCCCTATACGAGGAGTTTCTTGTCCGCACCGATGCATCAGAGGACGAACTCGTGGAACGGCTTATGGACAAAACGAAAAGCAAGGAGTTCGAATCTGCCTATCGTTTCGGTGATCTTGTCTTCGAGGTGTTGCAGGCTATCGGCGGGGGCAACCGCTTCCATCGACTCTTGGTTGTCTAGGAGTGGCCGGGTAGTGTGCCGGGTGCGCCGCCTTTCGCTCCTTTCGAAAGGTGGGATTCTACGTCCCTGTCCCGGCTGGGCTTTTGCGAACTTTGAGCTGGCGGGTGGGATCGGCACGCGGGCGGGGGCGCCCGCGCCACACGACCCAAACCCGCGGAAGTCTCCACACAGCTTAGATGACGCCGCAGCTGAATCCCACCCTTGCGCACGAAACGTTTTTTGCGAATGTGTGGAGCGGGCGCCCTCGCCCGCTGCCTTTAACTCCCATCCCGCACTCGAATCTTTTTCATCACAATCAGCCGGTGAGCGCCATCACAGACGATCAACCCACCGCGCGCGATAATGAAGATCTGATCGGAGCAGCCAGACGTGTGCCGGTCTCGAAGACGGCCACCGAAGCCGCCACGATCCCATTTTGGGAAGCTCTTTGACAACCGAGCGAAGCAAAACCGACGCTAAGTCGTTGATTCTGGAATATTTTACCTATAAGTCCTTTAAACTCAAAGATTTTGCGGGAATTTCCTCCTAACTCTATGATTCCAAAAGACCGGGGGGGGGGGTACCACCCCCATACTAACTGGTTATTATATTCGGAGTTAATAGGCAGGAATCGGAGAACGCAGGCTGCCAAGTCATCGCGCGGAACGCCGCAGTGGCCACGCGCCTGGTTCGAAATTCGTCGGCGAACAGGGCAGCGTCCTCGCTGATACCATACCTTTCGTGCGCCCGCTGCTCGACGTCCGCGACCTGACCATTGGGTTTCCGCAGTCCCGTGGAGGGCGTGCCCTCGCGCTTGCCCAGCAGGCGAAGGCGGCCGCGCCCGCGGTGGCCGTGCGCAGGCTCTCATTTTCCATCGCCCCGGGCGAAGTCCTCGGACTGGTCGGCGAATCCGGCTCGGGAAAATCCGTCACCTCGCTCGCCATCATGGGACTGCTCCCGCCCGCCGCCATGGTCACCGGCGAAATCACTTTTCAGAACGGCGACGGCGCCGCCACACATCTGACCAACCTGCCCTCCGATCGGATGCGCGAACTTCGCGGCTCGCGCATGGCCATGATTTTTCAGGAGCCCATGACCGCCCTCAACCCGGTCATGCGCGTTGGCGAACAGATCGCCGAAGCTGTGCTCGCTCATCACCGCGTGTCCAAAGCGGAAGCATGGCGGCAAGCGGTCGAAGGCATGCGCGATGTTGCCATCCCTGAGCCCGAGCAGCGCGCGCGCAGTTATCCGCACCAGCTCTCGGGAGGCATGCGCCAGCGCGTTGTGATCGCCATGGCCATCGTCAATCGCCCGCAACTGCTGATTGCCGATGAGCCCACCACCGCGCTCGATGTCACGATCCAGCAGCAAATTCTCGACCTGCTCAATGACCTGCGCCACAAATTTGGATTGGCGATGCTCTTTATTTCGCACGATCTTGCCGTCGTCTCGCACGTGGCCGATCGCGTCGCCGTCATGTACGCCGGCAACCTGGCCGAGCTGGGCGCGAAGGCCGCTATCTTCCACGCGCCTGCTCATCCTTATACGCAAGGACTGCTGCGCGCTATTCCCACGCTTGCGACCGACCGCGCGCTTCCGCTCGCGACCATCGAAGGCAGCGTTCCGTCCATTGCCCAACTTCCTCCCGGATGCCCCTTCGAACCCCGTTGCCCGCAGCGCGTCGCCGCCTGCGCCGCCGAACTCCCGCCGCTCGTTGAAGTCCAACCCGAAGTCCGTCCTGGACACTGGGCCCGCTGCCCGGTGGTGAATCCGACGCGGCCCCATAGCGAGCCCTAGTGTCGCGTCCCGTAAAGTCGCGACATACATTTGGGTTGTCATCTTGAACGAAGCGAAGGATCTCGTGCACAGCGAATTCAAATGCATAGGTCCTTCGCTTCGCTCAGGATGACAGTGTGGATTTATCCCGCGAATTTTGGGGGCACCACACTGGAGAGGCTTTCGCGGACAGAAGCGTTCGAGGCGCACGCACGCGGACGAGGGCGTCCGCGCCACACGGGACTATTTGGTTGCGGCGCGTTTTAGGCGATCCTGGATGGCTTCCCACTCGGGCGTGCTGGGCGGGACATCTACCGCAATCCAGTTGTAATTTCCAGCGTCCGCCTGATGGAGAACTTCGTAGAGCGCGGCAGCGTAGTCGGCTGCGGCGGCAGGCATTTGAATCGTCTGGATAGGCTCGCGTGACGGTGGATGGCGGTGCTGCAAGTAAAGTCCCTGTCCTTGGCCGCGATCGGGCAGTTTCCCATTCGTCGCTAAATATAAGGTGGTGCGCGGGCTGTAGTGGCGCGGGTGCAGGCCGGGAGCGGGATGGGCTCCGGGTTGAACTTCTTGCGCAACCGCCACTGGGCCGACGATCGCTTCCAGTTCCGTGCGCGAAATTCCGCCGGGACGAAGCAAGATGGGCCTCGGCTCGGTTAGCGAGAGCACGGTGAATTCGATGCCGATCTGACACGGTCCCCCGTCGAGTATGAAATCTACGTCAGAGCCCAGGCTGCGGCGGACGTGGTCGGCGGTGGTGGGGGAGAGTTCGGTGAAGCGGTTGGCGCTGGGTGCGGCGAGTGGAACGCCGGCGGCACGGATGAGAGCAAGCGCGATCGGATGCGCGGGCATGCGGAGTCCGACGGTGGGAAGGCCGGCGGTGACGATGTCTGGGATGACCGGTTGATTGTTGAGTTGCTTGTCGAGTTTCTTTTCAAGCACCAGGGTCAGCGGGCCGGGCCAGAATCTCCGGGCCAGGCGGTCAGCGATTTCTGGCCAGTTCGCGACTAGCGACTGCGCCATTTCGATCGAAGCTACGTGGACGATGACGGGGCTGGTAGCGGGTCTGCGTTTGACGGCGTAGATGCGGGCTACGGCTTCGGCGTCGAGGGCGTTGGCGCCGAGACCGTAAACGGTTTCGGTGGGGAAGGCGACGAGGCGGCCGGCGCGGAGGCGGCCGGCGGCGTGGTCGATTTCGCCGGGATCGGCGGTGTGGGGCATAAATGATTTTAGATTGCAGAAGTCAGATTTTGGATTGGAGAAGCGCACGGCTCAACCTGCATCTTAGCGCGAATCCAAAGTTGCTATGACCACCGGCAGCCTGCCGAGCTGCGCTCGGCTTGGACCCTTCGACTTCGCTCAGGGCAGGCTCGCGAGGGCGCCCGTCCCCACACGAGCAGGAAGGAACGCCCGCCCCAGACCTGAGAAATCATGCGAAATTACTTCTTCTTGTCGTCTTTCTTTTCTGGTTCTTCGACTACAAGGTTGTTGGTCACTGAGAATGCGCCGTGGACGCCGTTCGCCTGCATACCGGCGATTTGCTTGTCCATCTGGCGGGCCACTGCGCCTTCGAGCGTAATGTGTCCGTTGTTGACGATGATGTGAATGGGCGGAACGGCACGCAACTGGTACTGGCTTAGGACGCTGTTGCCGTAGATGGCGCGGTAGGCAGCGCGGCGGATTCGGTCGTCATTCATCGAGGTGGGCAGGACCTCGATGTTGTTGACGACTTTCTCGACACCTTCAATGCGCTTGACCACGTGTTCGGCGTCGGACTTTAGAGTCGGAAGCGCGACCTGGCCGAGCAGGGTCACGGTGCCATCGGAGTCGACCTTGTAGGCGAGGTTGTCGAACACGCCGTAGTAAGGAAGCATCACGAGTTCATGACGAACTTCCTTGTAGATGCGCTCGATGCTCTTCTGACTGAGCGCGCCAGTTGGTTGGTCGTTCTGGATGGCGGGACGGGCGAGGGCCGCCATCGAGAAAATCAGTGGGAGAGCCAGAACGGCGAGCAGTGATTTCTTCATTGATTTGACCTCACGCAAGACTCTTACTACATGGTGAGAGCCCTGAACTGCTTCACACTTTTCAGACGCCGGAGAGAGCCGGGAAGTTGCTTTTTCTTGCAGCCGGGGGACCGGCTGCTTGACGGCCTATTCTAATAGCGAATCCAGAGTTGCTGTGACCACAGGCAGCTGCCGAGCTGCGCTCGGCTTGGACGGGCGAGGGCGCCCGTCCCCCCACTAGTTAGTGCGGCGGGTTGGCAATAAAACACTGGTGAACAAAGGCCTGTGAGAAGCGGGTGACGACGCCGGGCGGAATATCTTTTTCTTCCAATTCGTGGAAGTGGAAATCGATGGTGCTGTCGGGGTTCACGGTTGCGAGCAGATATCCGTAGACATTGGTTTTTGCAGCTTTGGCATCGCCGGCGTTAGGGGGAAGAACGTAGCGGACAGCCCCGGCCGTGCCGATGATCCATCCGGGAAGAACGCCGCCGTTGCTGCGCCAGTAGCCGGTGTTGAAGATGCCGTCCATGAAGAAGTGGGAGTGGCTGGCGAGGACGTAGACATTCTTCTTAGTCGCTTGCTGAAGCTTGAGCAGATCGCTGTAGGCGCGGCGACCGCTGGCTTCGGCTGGCGGCGAGTCGTTCATGCTGTGGCCCCGGGCGACGCTGTTGGGAAGGGCTTCGTGCATGCCGACTACTAAGGTTGCGATGGAGGAATCTTTCGCGTCCGCGTCAAGCACGCGCTCTAGCCATGCGAGTTGATCACTGTCGAACTGGTCGGGGGAGGCATTGTCGAGGGTGATGAAGTCGACGCCTCCGCGCTGAAAGTGATAGTAAGTGCGGAGAAGGTGGTCTTTCGGGTTGTCGCGGAGGCGTTGCTGCTGGAGTTCCGGCGTGTCGAGCCAGTCGGCGAATTGAAGGAGATAGTCGGCGCGAGTTTTGGGCGGGATGAGTTCGTGATTGCCGATGGCGAGATAGATGGGAGTGCCGGCGAAGGGCGTGAGTTGGTGTTGGATGAAGTCGTCCCAGGCATTCGTTTCGTAATCGATAATGAGCGGGGGCGCGGCGGAGAGCTTTTTGTAATCCTCGTCGAAATCGTAGATGGCGCGGAAGTCGCCGAGGTGCCAGTAGAAGGCGGCTTGATCGTGGTGCGCGCCGGCGGCGATGGCGGGCATGACTACGTCTCCGCAGTTGCGGGAATCGCCCGAGACAGCGAAGGTCCAGGGCTGGGCTTGGGCGGCGGCGACGGATAGCAGGGCTGCGAAGAAAGCGAATGCAGGGAAACGCGATGCGGAGAACATGGGGCAATGATACCGCTTGCGCAAGGCGACTGGCGGAGAGAGTCGTGGACCGAAAAGGACGCTTATAAAAGCTGCGGAAAAACGACCACCGGGGCTAAAGCCCACGTTGATTCTCAAGCTTACGCGGCCCTGAAGGGCCGCTCTTCCACGCTGGTTCACCCATCGGTGGTTTTTCCGCAGCCTATATAGCGAATCCAGAGTTGCTGTGACCGCAGGCAACTGCCGAGCTGCTCCACCCCGGTGCGCTTGGCTTGGACGGCCGAGGGCGGCCGTCTCCACGCTTGCTTAGGCGGCTTTGGGTTTGGGGCGGCGCTCTCGGAAGCCCTCGATTAGTAGATAAAGTATCGGGATGAAGAACAGGTTCAGGATGGTGCTCATGATCATGCCGCCGAAGACGGTGGTGCCTACGGAGTGGCGTCCGTTTTCTCCGGCGCCGCTGGCGGTGACGAGGGGAACAACGCCGAGGATGAAGGCGAAGGACGTCATGAGAATCGGACGGAGACGGATGCGGGCGGATGCTACGGCCGCGTCGAGAATGGTCATGCCGCGTGCACGCAACTGCTCGGCGAATTCCACGATCAGGATGGCGTTCTTGGACGCGAGGCCTACGAGCATGACGAGTCCCACCTGGCAGTAAACGTCGTTCTGCTGGCTGCGAATCCATTGCGCGGAAAGCGCGCCGAGCAACGCCATGGGCACGGCGAGCAGAATAATGAAGGGCAGTACGAAACTTTCATACTGCGCCGAGAGTGTGAGATAGACGACGAGCGTTCCCAGGCCGAAGAGGATGAGCGTGGTCGATCCCGAGGCCAACTCTTCGAGCGAAATTCCCGACCACTCGTAGGTGTAGCCCTGGGGCAAGACTTTCGCGGAGAGCTGCTGCATGGCGTCGATGGCTTGTCCGGAGCTGAAGCCGGGGGCGGCGGAACCGTTGATTTCCGTCGAGCGGAAAAGATTGTAGTGGCTGATGACCTGGGGCGCGGCGGTCTGGCTGATGCTGACTAAATTGTCGAGGGGGACCATGGCGCCGGAATCGGAGCGCACGTAGTATTGCCCGATGTGCTGCGGATGCGAGCGGAATTGCTTGTCGGCCTGCACATACACACGATAGGAACGGTTATTGAAATCGAAATCGTTGATGTAGGCCGAACCCATGTAAACGCTGAGGGTATCGGTGATCTGGCTGAGCGGGATGTGCAGGCTCTTGGCTTTTTCGCGATCGATGGTGATCACATACTGAGGATCGCTCGCGGTGTAGGTGGTGAAGAGCGAGGCGAGGTCTTTTTCCTTGCGCTCGCCGCCCGTGCGAGTGAGGTCGTGAGTGACTTTGTCGAGATCCTGAAGCGTGTGATTGCCCTGATCCAGGAGTTCGAATTGGAATCCGCCAAACTCGCCGAGACCTTGCACGGCGGGGGGTTCGAAGGGGATGACGATGGCGCCGGAAATTCCGAAGAATGGGCCGCGCAGTCGGTCGAGGATTGCGGCGGCGGTGTGGTCGCGGCCTTTGCGCTGCGCATACGGCCGCAGGCTCAGGAAAACCAGGCCGGCGTTGGGCGCGCTGCCTCCGAAGCTGAAGCCGGCGACCGAGAAGGTGTCCTCGATTTCAGGAAAATTCTTGCTGATGGCGGTCACCTGCTCGCCGATTTTCTTCGTGTATTCCAGCGAAGCTCCGGTGGGAGCCTGAATGGCGACGATGAGATATCCCTGATCTTCGTTGGGGACGAAGCCTTGGGGCACGTGCAGAAAGACGAAGTAAGCGAGACCGAGTCCGGCGGCAAACAGGACTAGAGCGACGGCTTCGAAACGCAGGAAGGCGCGGAGGGCGCGAACGTAGCCGTTGGTGAGCGCGGCCAGGGCGCGGTCCACGCGCTTGAAGAACCAAATCTTTTCGCCGTGCTCGCGGCCGAGCAGGAGCGCGGAGAGCGAGGGCGTAAGCGTAAGCGCGTTGAAGGCAGAGATCGAAATCGAGAAGGCGATGGTCAGCGCGAACTGGCGGAACAGAATGCCGGTTGTGCCGGGGAAGAAGGCGACCGGCACGAACACGGCTACCAGCACCAGGGAAGTGGCGATGACGGCGCCAGTGACTTCCTTCATGGCGTCAGACGAGGCTTTGACGGGATCGGACTCGCCTTCCTGCAAATGGCGCTCGATGTTTTCGATGACGACGATGGCATCATCGACCACCAGGCCGGTGGCGAGCGTAATGCCGAACAGCGTCAGCGTGTTGATGGAGAAGCCGAGCAGCTTGACAAAAGCGAAAGTGCCGATCAGCGAGACCGGGATCGTGACCGCCGGGATGATGGTGGAGCGCCATTCTTCGAGGAAAATGAAGATGACAAGGATGACGAGGAAGATGGCCATGCCAAGGGTTGATACTACGTCGCGGATGGATTCGCCGACCGCGTCGGTGGTATCGAAGGCGAGCTCATACTTCATGCCGGGCGGAAAGCGCTTGGAAAGGCGTTCGAGTTCGGCGATGCAGCGGCGGTCCACGTCGAGCGCGTTGGCAGTAGAGAGCTGGGTGATGGCGATGCCAACGGATTCGCGCCCGCTGTACTCCAGGTCGGAGCTGTAATCTTCGGCGCCAAGTTCGGCGTGACCAACATCGCGCAAGCGAACGAGCGTGCCATCGGCATTGCTCTTAAGGATGATGTTATCGAACTGAGTGGATTCAGAAAGACGGCCGACGGCGCGCACGCTGATCTGGAACTGCTGGCCGGGAATGGAGGGCTGGGAACCGACTTGTCCGGCGGCGACTTCGACGTTTTGTTCCTGGAGAGCGCTAACCACATCGTCGGCGGTAAGGGCTCGGCTGGCCATGCGCACGGGATCGAGCCACAGGCGCATGGAGTATTTGCGCTCGCCGAAGATAATGACGTCAGCCACGCCGGGAACGCGCTTCAGGCTGTCGCGGACGTAGACATCGAGGTAGTTGCTCATGAAGAGCGTGGAATAGCGAGCATCGGGAGAGAATACGGCGGCGCCGAAGACGAAGTTCTGCGAGCTCTTGGCGACCGTGACTCCGACTTGCTTGACGGCGGAGGGAAGACGCCCGGAAGCAGTGTTGACGCGGTTCTCGATGTCAACGGCGGCAAGGTCGGGGTCGCGGTTGAGATCGAAAGTTGCAGTGATGGAGCTGACGCCGTTGTTGTCGCTGGAAGAGGTGATGTACTTCATGCCTTCGGCGCCGTTGATCTGCTGCTCGAGGGGCGTAGTGACGGCGGACTCGACGGTCTGGGCGCTGGCTCCGGTGTAGACGGCGACAACACCGACCTGTGGCGGCGCGAGGTTGGGGAATTGCGCGATAGGCAGTGTCGGGATGCAGACGGCACCGGCGAGAATAATGAGCAGGGCGCAGACGGTAGAGAATACGGGGCGATGAATAAAAAAGTCGACCATAAGAAACAGTTGCCAGTGACCAGTTGTCAGTCTTGAATTCGCGCTGCTCGCTGCTCTCAATTCACCAGATCTTGTCATCCCGAGCGAAGCGAGGGATCTGCAGTTTCCGGCGAACTGCAGATCCCTCGCTTCGCTCGGGATGACAATTCAAGAACGGTGTAACTCGTGCACCACTCCGGGCCCGGTCCCCGCCGCAAGTTACTAGCCGCCGCTTTCCTGCGGAACTACGGGTACGCCATCGATTAGAAACTGGGTGCCCGAGACGACGATCTTGTCTCCTGGATTTACTCCGCCCAGGACGACATAGTTGTTGCCTATGATTTGGCCGATCTGGAGCGGCTTCTGGTGGACCACGTATCCACCCTTCTGGTCCGACTCCGCGACGAATGCGAAATACAGGCCGCCGATGCGCGACACGGCTACGACCGGAACCACAGGCTTTTCCTGGCTGCCCCAGAACACGCGGGCGCGGATGAACTGCGCGGTGCGCAAGCTGTCGTTTGAGTTTGCGATGGTCGCTTTTACGAGCACGGTTTGTGTCGCGGTGTCCACCTGTGGCGAGATGAACGTGATGCGGCTGGCGGCGAGCGAATTTCCTGGATCGTCAACGATCTGGACGGGAAGATTCATCTTCAGCTGCGCAGATTTCTCGATGGGAACATAGATGTAAGCTTCGAGACTGCCGGGACGGTCCACGGTGGTGAGCGTGGTGGTGGTGACGACGCGGTCGCCAACGCGGACGGGAACATCCCCGACAATGCCGGCACGCGGGGCGACGACCTGGTAGTAGTGCAACTGAACCTGTTGTTCGTTAACCTGAGCGCCGAGCGATTGCAGTTGCGCCTGGGCGGCATCGAGGGTGGCGCGCGCCTGGTCGAGATCCTGCTTACTGACTACGCCGGCACTGGCGAGGCCGCTGACGCGGTCGTAATTCTGCTGCGCCCATTTCACCTGGGCGACCTGGGCGGCGGTTGCGCTCTCCTGACTTTTCAGAGTGGCCTGCTGCTTGGCGGGATCGATCTGCATCATGGGAGCGCCGGAAGCGACGCGCTCGCCGGAGTGGACGAAAATCTGCGTAATGATGCCTTCGACCTGCGGCATGACCACGGCGGAGTCGCGCGATTTCAAGGTGGCGACGTAGTCGGTGGTGTCGTCGACTTTTTGCGCTTTGGCCGTTTGGACTTTGACCGGCATGGCTTGCGGGGCGTCAGCTTTGGCCGCTTTGCCTTTGCCGCAGGCCGTAGTAATAAGGAGCGCGGCCAGAAGGGCGCCGGGCAGAAGCGGAGATGGCGTTTTTGCGAAGAATCTAGACATATAGGTGCTCTTAGTGAAATCCTTCAGCCTGCGGGAAAAGTCGCGCTGTAGTCCGGGGCTGCCCGCAGCGGCTAAAGCCGGTGCTGAAAATAAGCCGATTATCGCAGCGCTGAAGCGCTGCGCCACCCAAAGCCAGACTTTTTCCGCAGCCTGCTAGTGTACTGAGTCTAATATTCGTGTAATAAGTAACAGCTCTTCCTGCATCTGATATAAGCAGGAGGAACTGCATGGCTCTCGGTCGCCCGCTCTCGCCGCTGTCTCTGTCCCCTTCCGAAAGACAACAGTTGTTGGACTGGACTCGTCGTCCCAAGACGGCGCAGGCCCTGGCGTTGCGCGCCCGCATCGTGCTGCTCAGTGCCGCCGGCCAGAGCAACACCGAGGTGGCTCGCCGAGTGCAGGTTGCGCTCGCCACCGTGGGCAAGTGGCGACAGCGTTTTGTGCTTCTCCGCCTCGACGGGTTGCTCGATGAACCCCGCCCTGGCACGCCGCGCCGCTTGAGCGACGCCGCCGTGGAACGCGTACTGGCGCGCACCCTGGAAACCCAACCCCAAGCCGCCACCCACTGGTCCACGCGCTCGCTGGCTCAGGCCACCGGACTCAGCCAGAGCAGCATCAGTCGCATCTGGCGCGCTTTTTCCCTGCAGCCGCATCGCAGCCAAGCCTTTAAGTTGAGCCGTGATCCCCTGTTTATCGACAAGGTCCGCGACATCGTCGGCCTCTATCTGAACCCGCCTGACCGAGCGCTGGTACTGTGCGTGGACGAGAAGAGCCAGATTCAGGCGCTGGACCGCACCGCTCCGTTGCTGCCCATGCGCCCCGGACAAATCGAGCGCCGCACTCACGACTACAAACGGCACGGCACCACCAGTTTGTTCGCCGCTTTCAACGTGGCCAGCGGCCACGTGCTGGGCCAACTGCATCGTCGTCATCGCTCCCGCGAATTCCGCCGCTTTCTCGACACCATCGAGCGCAACGTGCCCGCAGAACTGGACATTCACCTCATCCTGGATAACTACGGCACCCACAAAACCCACCTCATTCGCCACTGGCTCGCCAAACGGCCCCGCTTCCACCTGCACTTTACTCCCACTTCGGCTTCCTGGTTGAATCTGGTCGAGCGCTGGTTTGCCGAGTTGACCGAAAAACAGATCCGGCGTGGTGTTCACCGCAGCACGCTGCAGTTGGAGAATGCCATTCGCCACTTTATCGAGCATCACAACCAGAACCCGAAACCCTTTGTCTGGACCAAGTCAGCCGATCAAATCCTCGACTCCGTCGCCCGCTTTTGTAAACGAACATTAGACTCAGTACACTAGTGCCATCTCCAGGAAATACGCGACATAAGTTTGGGTCACTGCAAGGCTGATTTCTAACGCCTTTGCTACGGCTACTTGGCCACAGCAATATTAGATCAAAGATATAGATTCGTGGTAACGGCGGGAGGCTCCGAAGAATTTTCGCTTCTGCTAAATTGTTTTGTTATGAAACCGAGCCGAAGTTTTGCGAGCGACAACAATGCGGTGGTGCATCCCGAGGTGCTGGAGGCAATACGGCGCGCCAACCAGGGGCATGTGGTGGGGTATGGGGACGATCCACACACGGAATCGGCGGTGGGAAAATTCCGGGAGCAGTTTGGAGCCGATGTGGCGGTCTTCTTCGTTTTCAATGGGACGGCGGCGAATGTGCTCAGTTTGCAGGCGCTGACGCGGCCGTTTCATGCGGTGCTGTGTCCGGAGCTGTCTCATATTTATACGGACGAATGTGGGGCGCCGGAAAAGTTTACGGGCTGCAAGTTGGTGCCTTTGGCGGCGCCGGGCGGAAAGCTGACGGTGGAAACGGTGGAGCAGGCGTATCACGGAATTGGGGACCAGCATCACGCGCAGCCGCGGGTGATTTCGATTACGCAATCGACCGAGATGGGCACCGTGTACAAGCCGGCGGAAGTTGAGGCGCTGGCGCGGTTTGCCCACGAACGCAAGATGTTCCTGCACATGGACGGGGCGCGGATTTCAAACGCCGTGGCGGCGCAGCGACCGTCATTATCCTTGCGGCAGGCGACGCGCGATCTGGGAGTGGATGTGCTTTCGTTTGGCGGGACGAAGAACGGTTTGATGGGCGTGGAGGCGGTGGTGTTCTTTCGTCCGGAACTGGCGGAGGATTTTTTGTTTGCGCGCAAGCAGGGAATGCAGCTGGCGTCGAAGATGCGCTACATGTCGGCGCAGATGGAGGCGCTGCTGACGGACGATCTTTGGCGGCGGAATGCGGAGCACGCGAACCGGATGGCGCGACTGCTGGAACAGGAAGTGAAGAAAATTCCACGAGTCAGGATTGTCTATCCCGTGGAGGCGAACGGGGTGTTTGCGCAAATTCCGCGGGAGGCTATAAAGAAGATACAGGAGCGGTACTTCTTCTACGTGTGGAGCGAAGAAGAGTCGGTGGTGCGGTGGATGTGTTCGTTCGACACGACCGAAGAGGACGTCCGGGAGTTTACAGAGTTTGTGGGGGCAGTGGTGGGGGACCTCCGGGGCTGAAGCCCACACGTTCGGATTTCCGTAGAGATGCGGCTTGCCGCGTCTTGGACCGATCCCAGCATTTGGGGGTGCGACACGCAGAGACGGGGCAAGCCCCGTCTCTACAGGCGGAAGGTCGGGGTACCTATTTCTTGGCTGCCCTAACTCTTGCCCATCGCGCCCGCTGCGCGGCTGCTATTCTCCTGCGTCCTGCGGCGGAAATCGTGCGTTTCTTGCGAGTTGCGACTGGTCCACGCTTGCTCCCCCGCAGGTAGACTTTCCCGAAGGCAGTTAGGGCCGCGGCCACGCGTTGGAGTTCATCCTCAAGTCGCGCACGTTCCTGCTGGAGTTGTTTGACTACGGACTCAATTAGTGTTGTGTTTGCCATGGAGTTATTTTATCACTTGTAAGTTGGACATCAAGGGAGTTCCCGCGGGAGGGGCTGTAACGGGCGCAACATTCCCGTTTGTGGATGAACTCCCGTTCTGGGCAAGGACTTCAAGCTAGAGTCGCGTCTTACCAAGGACGGACAACTCCGATAAGAGCCCACGGGAAGCTTGGAGACAGCGAGTAACGTTGGAAAAGCTGCGCGGCTGTTGTGGCCTCTCGGAATCTTACGGTGGTACCATTCCCTACTGACAACATGACAAACCCTCGCTGGTTCCGGTCATCAAGCCGCGATGCCCGAATGCTTTTCACGGCGGTCACCGCTGTTTGTCTGATTTTGGCCGGGCTGGCTGGAAATGCGGGATTTGTTCAAGCTCAGACGGCAACGCCGGGCAAAGGATTCCGGCCATCGAATAGCCTGCCGCTGACGAGCTTTTATGACACGCCACATGCGCTGCCCGCGGGCAAGCCGGGAGAGCTGATCCGCTCGGAACCGACCGACCAATACTACCTTCCGTTCGAAGTATCGGCATGGCGGATTCTTTATCACGCGCGGAGCGCGAACGGAGAAGACGTGGCCGTCTCGGCGGTGGTGCTGGTTCCGGCTGGCAAGCCTCCGGCAAGCGGCTGGCCGGTCATTGCCTGGGCGCACGAGTTCAGGGGAGCGGCGCGACCGTGCGCTCCCTCCCTGATGAAGAATCTCGGGGTGGGACCGGTGCTCGCGATGTACGCTAATCTCGGCTATGCGGTGGTCGCGACCGACTATGCCGGGTTGGGGGCCGATTCCGGCAAGACGGTGGTGGACATGCAGTCGAACGCGTTAGATGTTATCTATTCGGTTCCGGCGGCGCGCGCGGCGGTAACGCAGATCGGGCCTAAATGGATCGCTGTGGGACCTTTCCAGGGAGCTCTGGCCGCGGTGGCCGTGGCGGAGAGTGAAGTGCGCGATCCCAACTATCTGGGCAGCGTGGCCACCTCGGGCTTGGCGGATGCGCAGGAGGCTTACCGGCACTTCGCGCAGGGTTCTTCCGACCGCATGCTGCTGGTGCTGGCAGCGACGGCCAAGGCGCTTTATCCGGAGTTCCAGGTAAGCGACATGCTGACCGACAAGGCGCTGCCGGCGTACCAGCGCGTGGGGCAGAGCTGTGGGGGAGAAACAGAGCCGGAGTTCACCAACGCGATGCTCAAGCCGGATTGGGAGAACAATCGCTTCGTAAAGGAATTTTTCAGCAGGAACACTCCCGGTCAAAAGCCGGCCCGGAGCCCGCTACTTGTAATCAGTGGCGAGGTGGACCCTGCCATACCGTCGGACATGTCGGAAAAAACCGTGGCCCGTATGTGCAAGCAAGGAGACCGAATCCTTTTTTTGAAGTATCCGGATGCCGATGCCAGCGGGGTGATGGGATCGTCGATGGCGGACCAGATCAGTTGGATCAAGGCACGGTTTGCGGGCAATGTTGCCCCTGGTAACTGTCCTTAGAGTGACCTCGGCGGCTAAAAGCCACAGTCAAAAGAGTGCAGATACCGCAGCGGTGAACCGCTGCGCCACCCAAAATCAGCTACCATTCGCCGTCAGCGTCAGAGGCGTCCTCGGAACGTCTGACCTGATTACGTTTGTGATAAATAATCAAAATCATGCCAACCGACATGAACGTGGGAGGCACGATAAGAATCAGAATCCCACTGCGCAAGGCCTGAATCATTCGAGCACCGGCGGAAGCGGCTTGCGTATAGCAGAGCGCGCAACTCTGGGAGAAGGCTGGGAGAGGGGCGGCGAGCAAGGCCAGTCCGACCAGCGCGATAGCAATAAGAAGGAACGGTCTCTCGACCCTCGTCTTTCGTCTAAACATCTCGCCTCTCAACTCGCGCCTTTCGCCTGCATGAGTCATTTTGAAAATGGCGCGCCGGAAACCATCCGGAAGCTGTCGGTCCACCCATATTGCAGCCCGAGCAGGACGGAAATCGTAAAGACGGCGACAAATATCAGAAAGCCCCGCTTCTCCGTCCAAAGATGCATGAAGAACAGTGCTGCCAGCCCCGCCTCGACGCAGGCGACCGCCAGCATGCGCGTGAACATCTGCGATGCGTCAATCTTCTGATAGGCAATGACGAATTGCAAGCCTGCCAAAATCAACAGGCAGACATAGATGGCCAGATCCTTGCCGATTCCGTTACTCTTGTGCTGTTCCGCTGTTGTCATAGCATTCTGCTCCCAAGCTTTCTTCGATCTAGTGGGCGAGGTTTAAAAGGTAGACCAAGGGCACGACGAACATCCAAACCAGATCCACGAAGTGCCAGTAAAGGCCCAAAACCTCGATGTCATCCGCGTTGTAGCGGCCGCCCTTGTAGCGCACACCCACAGCGATTAGAGCGATTACGCCGGAGGTAACGTGGGTGAGGTGCAAGCCTGTGATGCTGAAAAATGACGCGCCGAACAACCCGGTTCCCCACGGATTCTTAAAGAGGGTCATACCTTGATCAATGAGCTCCAGCCATTCACGAACATGCAGCAGGGCGAAAGCAATACCCAAAGCCGCTGTAATCATGACCCAACGGAAGGCCACGGCTTTGTCCCCCGCCCGCGCCGATCGCAGTCCGAACAACATGGTCAAGCTGCTGGTGAGCAGAACGAACGTCATCAGCGCGACGTTGGTGATGCCGGGGAACGGTCTGGGCCAGTTGGGAGTTCCATTGCGCAGGAATCCATAGGCCACCAGGCACGCGGCAAAAGTCATGGTGTCCGCGATAATGAACAGCCATATCGCCAGCTTCTTTGTAGGAAACGAAAATGCCGGTCCTACCGTCAAGCCTGTCGAGTGTCCTTCCATGGTCAAATCCGCTTGGCTCACAGCGCCTCCCAATTGTCGAGTCGGTTAAAGTTTGATCCAAAGCAGCAAAATCAGGTACAGCCAAAGAACGTCCATGAAATGCCAGTAGCGCGCGGTCGCATCCAGCGTGTTCCGTCGCAGGGCCGACTTACTCAGCTTGCGAATCACATAGATGAGGCCGCCCAGACCGCCCAGTACGTGCAGTGCATGTGTGGCTGTCAGGAGATAGAAAAAAGAACTGCTTGGATTCGTGGCGAGATAAAGTCCCTGGGCGCTCAACTGCGACCACGCGATGTACTGGCCAGCCACAAAGAGCAAGCCCAGACATAAGGTTATGTACAGCCAGCGTGCCGGACTCTCAGCGTGACCTTTCAAACCGCCCATGAAAGCGGCGACGCGGCGGCGCGAGACTTCCAGCGTAACGCTGCTGGCGAGGAGCAGCAATGTGTTGAAGTAGAGGATCGAGGGCAAGGTGAAGGACTGCCAGTCGAGCGACGATCCTTTGCGAACGATCAGGGCACTGGTGAACGCGGCAAACATCATCGTAATGGCGTAAAGCACCACATAGATGGCGGACGAAGACGCCGGCGGCGAGTGGTCCAGCGCCACACGCAGATCACCATCCGCCGGAACCAGGTTGCGCCAACCGCCGTTCCCCGAGTGCCCTTGCACCGGCAAGCGGCGCGGATCGATTTGCGGCGGTTCATGTACTGTAGTTGCCATAACTGCTAAAACTCCCCTCAAATACCAGTGTTCTTGCGAATCATTTCTCACGAGTTACTTCTCTTCGTGCTCCGTCTTAACTTGCTCCGGCGAAGCCTGCATGACGTAGTCACCAACCGAACTTTGCACGCCGTATTGATAGGGATCGTGGTAAACCACCGGATGCTTGCCGCCCCAATTGTCCCAAGGTGGCGGCGTAGCCGTGCTCCACTCCAGCGAAGTGGCCTCCCAGGGGTTATCTGGCGCGGGCTTGCCCCAGAACCGGCTGTGAATCAGGTTATAGACAAAAATAAGCTGGGCTGCACCAGTAATTAGAGCAGCGACGGTGATGAACTGGTGCACCGGGATCAGGGGCTGCAGGAAGTCATCCACGAACGTCGAGTAGCGGCGCACATTGCCGGCCATTCCGAGGTAGTGGAATGGCATAAAAATGCAATACGCGCCCGCGAAGCTGAACCAGAAGTGAATTTTCCCCAAAGTCTCGTTCATCATTCGTCCGGCCATCTTGGGGAACCAGAAGTAAGTTGCACCGAAGATGCCGAACATGGCCGCGACGCCCATCACCAGATGGAAATGGCCCACTACGAAGTAAGTCGCATGGAGCATGATATCGATGGAGGGCTGAGCCAGAAAGAAGCCGCTCACGCCGCCGCTGACGAACATCGAAATAAAGCCCAAGGCAAACAGGGAAGCCGAGTTGATGCGCAGCTTGGAACCATACAAACTGAAAGTCCACACCAGCACCACGATGGTGGACGGGATGGTTATGACCAGGGTGGGGAAGGAGAAGGCGAGCGAGGAGAACGGATTCATCCCGCTGACAAACATGTGATGCCCATAGACCATGTAGCTGAGGACGGCAAGGGCTCCCATGGAATAGATGAGCACTCTTTGGCTAAGCATCGGCTTACGCATGTTGGTGATCAGAATATGGGAAACGATGCCGATACCAGGCACGATCGCGATGTAAACCTCCGGATGTCCGAAGAACCAGAACAGGTGCTGCCATAGGAGAGTCGATCCTCCAGAGTGCGGCAGCAGTTGGTCATTCATCACCAGATTCGATGCGACAAAGAAGCTGGTTCCGGCCACGTGATCGAGAATGACGAGGATACATGCCGGCATTAACACGGCAAATGCTGTCAACCCCATGCACGAGGTAATGAACCATCCCCAAGCGCTGAGTGGCAGACGCATGAGGCTCATCCCTTTGACCCGGAGATCGAGCGTGGTGGGGATGAAGTTCAATGCGCCCAACAACTGGCCAACACAAAACAGGGCAATGGAAGCCGCCCAAAGGACCACACCCAGACCTTGTCCAGGACCCCCAACCGGACCCACGGCATTGAGCGGCGCGTATTGGGTCCAACCACCCAGGGTCGGTCCATCGCCCGTGAAGAATGACGCCATCAGGACCACGAAGCCTGCGAAGGTGACCCAGAACGACATCATGTTGAAATGCGGGAAGGGCATATCCTCGGCACCGACCTGGATGGGCAGGAAGAAATTACCGAAGGCCGCGAAAGGCGCGGTCGTGAGCACAAAAAAGACCATGATCGTGCCATGCATGGTCATCAATTGCAGGTAGAACTCTGGCGTCATCACCCCGCCAGGAGCACCATTCTTCGTAAGCAATTGCAGGCCGGGGACCGCGGCGCTGTTCCACGCAAGGTGGATTCGCATGAACCAGGAAAGCGCCATTCCAACCAGAGCGGCGACCAGGGCCAAAGCGTAATACTGCTTGCCGATCACCTTGTGGTCCAGACTGAAGACGTGCTTCCGAATCAAACTTGTCGGAGGCCCGTGATGCGCCGCGTGCGCTGCTACATCGTGCATATCCTCACCTCAAAAGAGTTGTGTCGATCCACTCGCGCCTGAATGTGGACGGAAAAGATTACTGCATTGCCGCTTCCTTCTTCATCCAATCATCAAAGTCCTGCTGTGACATCACGCTCAGGTATGCCTTCATGTTGTAATGTCCCAAGCCACAAAGCTGGGTGCAGACAATTTCGTACTTGCCGACCTTAGTCGCCGTGAAGTGGAGAGAAACATCCAGCCCGGGAACAAAATCCTGTTGCACCCGCAACTCGCGCACATAGAAGGAATGTCCAACATCCTTGGAATGCATGAGCAGGTGGATTTCCTTGTTCACGGGGATAGCCATCTCGGCGGTCACGATGTCGTCCCTGGAATCTGGATCGTGCTCGGGGTCGAGACCATAGTAATTCTGCGATCCCTCATTAATACGCTCGGGGTGAATGGGGCCGAGCTTGCCATCAGGACCGGGGTAGCGGAAATAGAAAGCGAACTGTCCGGCTTGGACTTGGATCGGCATAGCGTCGGCCGACGGCGGGGTGAGATACACGTTGGCCCATGCCTTCACCCCGAAGATTCCGAGGGCCATGACTTCTATCCCTACAACCAGCAAGGCAGCAATCACCAAACCCTTGGCGCCGCCGGGAAAAGACTTAATCTTTGCACCGGGGCCACGATTTGAGTACTTCCAGACGAAAATAGCCAAAATGAACTGTGCGGCGAGAAAGGAGATTCCGGCCTCGGCCATGGTTTCCGACATCTGCTCATCGATCAGACGTCCATGAGTCGAGATGTCCTCTGGCGCCACCCAAGTGTGTCGCAGGATGGGAATCGCGGAAAGGATCGCGATTACGATGATAGTGATCGCAAAGAATTTTGCCATGATGTCCTCGCCTTGACCGGTTTCAACCCGTCTTCATGACCTGATCGAGAGTGATTACTCGCCCTCCCCGCGGAGGACATAACGATAAACGCCTTGCAAAATGGATGCGCTATGCCACCGCTTGTGACGGGCCGCCAAAGGAGTTGATCGCGCTCGTCTCATCCTTTTGAATATCGAAAACGGCGGACAGCCGGGTCAGCTGGAGCAAATCATGTACTCGCTTATTCAGATTGGTGAGTATCAATTGCCCACCCTGGTTCCGAATCGTGGTGTGAGCCTTGACCAATTCCCCGATTCCAGAACTGTCTATGTACTGAACCTCGCCCAAGTTCAGCACGATCGCTTTCTTGCCTTTTTCCGCCAGATCTCGAACAATCTCGCGGAGAATGACATTTCCCTCGCCCAGCGTAATTCTCCCACTGATGTCCAGGACGGTTACTCCGCCCACCTGCCGGGTGGCGGTTTGCATCTTGACCGGGGTCTTTCCTTCCATTCCGATTCCCAGCCGGTCAAGGACGGCGCACGCCGAACTCGCAAATTCCTTTGAGTCTGTCCGAACCACAATCAGCGAACGCCCTTCCTTGAGTACTTCCCGGAAGAACGCGACGTCCTCAGAGGACTTTTCAGCCGTTGCCGGTTGCGGCGCGTCCGCGTCGTGTGCAGCCGCTGAGCTGACGGCGGCACCCGCACCGGCACCCGCAAGCCCGAGCAGCGCGGCGGCGCCGAACCCCAGCGCGAATACCGCCCCGACCCCGGGAAGAAGCAGCGTTGCAGCCGCCACCCCGGTTGTCATGCCGGCGGCTCCCCCCATGAAGCCTCCCACATATGCGCCGAACTCTTTCGCGATGGAGTTGGCCTCGTTTTCCGACCGAGTTAGGAAAACGATGGATTCATCCGGCACGCTCCGCCCCCGCAGCTCCTTGACCGCTTTCTCGGCTTGATCCCGTGAAGCAAATACTCCGATTGCAGTTTCCATATATCCTCCCCGTCCCCAAATCAGCGGTTGCCGCTTTCCCCGCACCCGTCCTTGCCTCTTGTCTTACTTTCTTAAGGAATGCGGCGGCAAAGCACGAGACTCCGCCGCCGCCGGTGGGTCAGTAGGCTTTCGCCTTGTCAGTAGGCCTTCGCCTTGAAGGTGAAGTTCACATCTTTGGTTTCGTTGCCGGTGATGGTGACATCGGCAGTCTGCGTGCCGTAGTCCTCATGCCAGGCGGTGATGGTGTACTTGCCCGGAGGCAGGTTGGGCAGCTTGAAGTCCCCTCCACCCTTGCTTACGTCGTAGTGATTCGTCTTGAGCACCGCGAACCAGCCGTGCATCCAGGGGTGGACGTTACACTTCACCGAGATAAATTCTTCTCTAGGGTATTTCTCGGAAATGGGCGGGGAACCGGGCGGCTGGGATTTGTTCCACTCGCGGTTCACTTTGGGCAGCGGGTGAATGTTGTGCGATGTTTGGTCGGCGTTGGTGATCTTGAGTTCCTGGTCGGTGTGCATGACCAGAACGTGGGGAAGATACTGGCAGCCTTTCTGCTCGAAGGTGACAGCCTGCGCCGGAACCTGACCATCGTCGGGGGCTCCGGAGGAAACGTACACCACCACGTTATCCAATGCATTGTTGGGCCCGGTCACAACCGTTTCGGTGGTCACGGGTGTGGCATGCTCCTTGGCGCAGCTTGGTTCTTTGCCCATATCGATGGGTTTTTGTCTGGCGGGCGTGCCCGTGTAGGTCACCTTGCCGTTGACCGTTCCAGCGAACATCAGCGACGAACATACGAACAACGTCAAAAGAGCTGGCAGCATTTGCTTCGTGCGCATTTGAGTACTCCCTCCTAAGGAACTTTAGCTTTACTTACTGGCCGCCACCGGGCGACTTGTTATCGGCTGGGGCGGCTGGCGCCAGTTTACTGGTTTGTTTTTCTACGTACGGGGGAATCACTCCGTGCGCAGCCAACAGAACTTCGTTTTCCTTACTGTGGCGGTTGACCTGCAATGTACGCAGGAAGTGGACCAGATCCCAGGCATCGTTCGGCTGAATCACGTCCGCGAAAGACGGCATGGGCGTGCCGTCCACGCCGGTCATGAAAATCTTGTAGATATCCTGGTTGGTGCTGCCGCACTTGAAGCGGGAGTCGTTTTTGGCGGCGGCGAAATTATAGGGGCGAATCGGCTGGTCTTTGCTGTCGGTGAGGGTCGAGGCCGACGGACCGTCGCCCTGCCCGTGCGGACCATGACACTTCCAGCATTCGAGTTTGGTGAAGAGCGCTTTGCCGTGGGCAATGCTCTCGATGGTGACGGGGGTCTCGGCGGGAATCTTAATCGGGTCGCCCGCTTTTTCCTTTTCCCAACGGGGCGAGAAGATCTTGATGTAGGCCACCAAGTCCGCGCGCTGCTGCCGGCTGAGGGCATTCCAGATCGGCATGTTGGAGTTGGTGATACCGCGTCCGAGGGTGTTGAAGAGATCTTCATCGGTGGGCAGCGTGCCGGTCGGAGTGGAGCGGCACTTGAAACTGGCGATGGTGAAGTCGCGTGGCTTCGGTTCGAGCCAGACGGCGTTCTCGCCGTTGCCATCGCCGTAGTCGCCGTGACAGCCGACGCAATAGCGGCGGTAGTCGGACTTGCCGTCCGCGGCATGCCCGGTGATAGCTCCGATGTGGCTCTCCATAGGCTTGATCACGAGACGTGGCTGGGGCCCTACCATGGGCGCCTCCTGGGCGGAGGCCCGAGCGGTGAACCCGGCGGCGAAGACGAGTCCTAGAATCGCAGTGCAAGGGATCGCGGTGCAAAGAATCGCGCCCATAAAACGCATTGGCTTCAAGCTGTTCATAGTCAGCACCCTTAAACCGAAGTCAGCGCCGGCGAATCAGGTTCGCCAGCGGGTCATCCTGGTGGTTAGAAGTCGAAATCAAATCCCATCAACAACTCGCTGGTGTTGACATTCGTGCCGCTCAGCGGCGATGTACCGTCCTGATGGAATATGTTGAACTCGTTATGCCAGGCAAAACCTGCCCGGCTCGTCATAAACGGGTTGTAGCGATAGCCCACCGTGTAGGTGGTGATGTTGCCGAGATCCGAGCGCGTTCCCGGAGTCGATTGCTGCGACATCCGGATCGTTTCGTATCTCGCGAGGAAGATGAGCTGCGGGTTGTACACGTAGTGCGGTTCAACCAGAACGCCATTCCAAGTCGGGTTGCGCGAGCCCGCGGGCAACGTGGAGCCTGGCGTGTTGTTGCGAGTGGCAACCCCGTCGGGCAAGTCGCCATAGCCCTGCCCGAACCATGCGCTGTCCTCGCCATGCTGCGTGACAACCGTGACGTCAAAATGCTGGCCGAAGTAGAACTGTCCGACGAAGCCCTCGCGGCTGTAGCCCTTGTTTGCGCCACCTGAGCCGGCAATCGCTGTCCCGCCGGTGGTGAGCCAACTGGTCGGCGCTTCGCCCGCCATGACGTAAAAGCCGAGGCGTTGCACACCCAGCTTGCCGGCATCGAACGCCTGGCTGCCGGTAATGAATGTGGAATAGGATTCGGCGCCGTAGGGCAAGCCTACCTGGCCATCGTTCGAGCTAAGCAGCGAAACCGAGTAACGCGTGCGATCGTTGTACGAGTGCCCCATTACCTCCACGCCCAGCTGGTTGTCTCCCAATTGCCCAAAGATGTTGCCGTCGCCCACCGGAATGAAGTGATAGATCTGGTAAACGCCGCCATTTCCAGTGAGCGTCAGAATGCGCTTCTCCGAGAGCAGGTTATCGAGTTCAAACTTGCCGAACTTTACGTTGAGCCACGGACTGCCGACCACGTTATCCAGCCGCCCCATGACGGTTTCAAAGTGGAAGGAGGCGTAGGGATCGGAGGAAGGGAGCACATAGAACGAGAAGTTCTTTTCCAACGTGCCGCCGGTGTGAAAATCGAGACCGCTGAGATCGAAGCCCGATGAGGTGATCCGCTGCTCGACCTGGCCTTCGCCGCTGTCAACGGCAACTTTGCCGGTGCTGACGCGGTGCCAGATAGGAGTGATGCGGAACGTGACTGGCCAATAGCCCGGATTCTGCCAGATCGGAGAATCGCGATCGTTCATGAGTTGATAGCCGTTGTCTTTGAATTTTTGGCCGAAGTAATTCAACATGGGCCAACTTTCATGACAGGCCGAGCAGCGCAGGCCATACTTCCTGGCGAAGGCAGGCAACGCGCTCGCCGACTGGCTGGCGCCCAGGAGCAGAAAAACTAGCGCGAAAGCGGCGGCCAGAACGGAAGTTGCCCGCTGCGGCTTCTGACAGAGATGAGACTGCGCCCACATATGCATGCTGCACTCCTCAGACAAATTCACAGATTTTGCAAGAAACAAAATTCCCCACAACGCGTAAACGACCGCAGCCAGGCAGCGATCAATCGTAACGACCATTGCCTGGCTACTGCGTTCCCGCAGAAACCACAAAACTTTTAAAACGTCCCCCGGAGGGGCGACCACCCCGCTAGGGGGTGGATAGTACTATCATGCGCGACGAAGTGCAAGAGGTTTGTCAAAGTTTTTCTACAAATTGTTTACATCGTGCCCCAAGGGGGACGGGGGAGTGGCGCTCGGGCTGTCCACTATGCGAGTTGACAGCGATCACCCCAGCGTATGAGACTCTGCATCAGGAACACCGGAGACGGTCGCGATGTGGGACAAGAGTTTTCGCAGTAAGGGGCGGAAGGGTTGGGGCGCGCTTCGTCGAGTTGTGCTTGATCTGCCGCTTTATCTTCGGGTGGTCGCAGTTTTTTTTCTGCTCGCGGCGGCGGCGATCCCCTCGCATGGCCGCGAAAAAAACGTCCTGCAGTACGGCGCGGGCCTGATCGTCAACATTCCCCTGCCGGAGCCCGAAGTCGCGCAGGTGGTGGAGGAAGTGGCGCAAAACACGATCATCCGCGGAAGCAAGGAATACAACAAAGACGAGTACATCGCGGGAGCGGTTGCGGTCAAGACGACGCCGGTGTTTCCGGCATGGACGGAGGGCGGCAAGGTTTTCTACAAGGTGCGGCAGCAGGCGCTGGATCCGCGAAATTTCAAAGACAGCGGCGATGTTGGGACGCTGGCCGTGCGCTACGTGGTGCAACCGCAGGGCGACAAAAATACCATCCTGCGAATTGACGCTCTGTTTGTGGAAGATTTTCGGCACGGCGTCCACCAATCGAACGGTTCGGTGGAAAGCAGCGAGTACAAGGACATCCAGGATCGGCTGGCAGCGGTTGAGCTGGTGAAAAAGGAAACCGCCGAGGCCTTACAAGCGAAACAGGAACGCTTAACGAAGCAAAACTTCGGCTTGGGGAGCGACACAGTTCTGCTGAGCACTCCGCCAGCGACGGCGAAGACCGTCACCACGACTGGCGAGAGCGCGACTAGCCAGGCGGCGCCAGCCTCGGCGCCACAATCATTGCCTGCGTCACCAACATCCGCGACGCCGCAACCGTCTGCGGCGTATGAGGAGCCCGCTGAATCGCTGGAACAACACGTTGCGGAGCTGCGCCAGCAGGTGGAGCGGCTGGTCAAGAAGCCCGGGGCTCCGCTCCAGTCCGCTCCGTTCCACACGGCGACCACGCTGAAATCGCTCGATCCCGGCGCCGAAGTTCTAATTCTGATTTCAACGCCCTACTGGTACGGGGTGGAGACGCACGACGGACAGCACGGATGGATTCGACGGGACCAGTTGGAGCAGGTGCCATGAGGCGGTCGTGTTACCCGGTTTCTCGCCCCTTACTTCGCGCTGCGCTGTCTGCGTTTCTGATGGTCGCGCCTCTGTCGGCCGCGGCGCAGAGTGCCAGTGCGCAAACAAGTCCGCAAGCTGGCGCGTACGAGCGCACCTACCGCCAGTCGAAAAGCGCGGTGGAACGAGCGCTGAAGGAGTTGCAACCGTCCATGAGTGGACGGCTGCCGGTGCTGGAAGGATTCGCTTTGCCTGGCGAGCGTCCCTTGAACCGCTACCAGCGAGCGTATTACCAATCTGCCGTGCAGGTGAGCTCGACGGTGTCGGGCGGGTCGGTGGTGCGGGTGAGCACGAAGCTAACGGCATGGTACGCGGATTCAATTCCATCGCGCTCGGGATACCAACTGCTGACTTCGAATGGCCGTCTTGAATCCGACCTTCTCGACCAGTTAGCCGATCTGCTGGCGACCAGGCCCGGTGCGACAAGTTCGGGCGGAAGTTCCAGCGAGAGTTCCAGCCAAAGTTCCAGCAAAGATTTTCCGGTAATCGCTCCGCCGACAGCGTCCGCCAAGCGGCCAGCAACTGCGGACAAAGGCACTGAAGAACCGACCATCTCGGCGCCGATGCCGAGGTTGCCGGAAAGCGGGCGCACGTTCTCGTCTTCGTTGGAGCAGGGATTGTCGAGTCGGCAACTGACGGATTCGAAAAGTTCGCAGAAGCCTTTAGATCAACCACCCTCCGGCTTGCAGGCGGAGGCCGCGAGTCTGGAGGAAGTGCTTAAGAACCAGGCGCATCCGAAGAATCTGGTCGCGATAAAGAAATCAGGAACTCCGGTGGTTGCGTCTCCCAGTTTGAATGGCAAGACTTTGTTTCTGGCGAGCGCGCACGATGAGTTCGAGATGCTGGATTTCAATGCGGACTGGGTTCATGTGAAGATATCCGGCTTGTCACGGGGATGGATCTGGCGCACGAGCCTGGAGATGCCGGAGGGCATTTCGGATATTCCGCAGGCCGGCGCGAGCGCCGTACTGGTTGCGGTCGATTTGTTTCAGGTCACGCGCGAAGAAACTGCGCCCTTCCCGGGGGATTGGGAGCCGCTTCGGGGCCGGAACGTGAAAATCATCTCGGTGCAAAAGATCCAGGAAAACGAGAAGGACAGCGGCGCGCGAGCCAAGCTGGAATTCGCAAAATCTCTGCTCGACAAGAATTACGCGGAACTGGCGGCAAAATCACCTGAGCTGGCCGGAGTCGTGTTGATTTTCGATTCGGTCGATGGCGGCATGATCGCCGCAACGCTGGCGACGGTTCAGCAATGGAAGGCGGGCACGCTGACCGACGCAGCTCTTTGGCATCAGTGTTATTTTGATCCACCCGAGACATTCAATGTTGCTGGCCCGGCAGGCGGTCACTAGGGCCGGGTAGTGTTTTAGATCGGCTGCGATCCCCGATCCCGAGCAGCACCCACCACAGAGACACAGAGACACGGGGGAAGGCTTTTTCATAGGCCCATTGTCGAGTCGCAGTTGCTTTATAAGGGACGAAATCATGAACTCGCCTTTCTCTGTGATTCCGTGTCTCCGTCGTAAGGTTCTGGCTTGTGAACGGCCCGGAGATCACAGCTCGAAGTTGAATTTAGGACACTACCAGCGCAGTGAGTTGCCAACGAGGGCGTTTGATGCGAGCATTCTGAGAGCGCGACGCGGGGTCGTCTTCAGTTTTGGCTTGACATTGAACAGACGGCGCGGTACGAATGCTATCTTTTGAGGTTGGTCCATTCCGTGGGGATTTGTTCGGGGACTGCCGGTTTGAGCTAAACCGCCGGATGGGGGGCGGACAGGAGCAAACGGGCGAGTGTGGGGTCCATGTTGCAACAATGTGTTTCTCTGCTGCGCGATTACGCCGAACTGACTAAGGCGCGCATTACGACTTTGATCGTCCTTACGGCGTGGTGCGGCTACTTCTTCGGCGCACACCGGATGGGCGTGTCGTCGTGGTCGCTGGGTTTGTTCCAAGCCCTGTTGGGCGTGGCGCTGGTTTCGAGCGGAACGGCGGCGCTGAACGAAGTGCTCGAATCGAGCGTGGATGCGCGCATGCGGCGGACGGCGCTGCGCCCCTTGCCTTCGGGGCGCATGACCATGGCACACGCGGCCACGGTTGGATTGGCGCTGACTCTGAGCGGCTCCGCTTATCTGGCGATCTATGCCAACTTACTAACTGGGTTATTGGTGTTCTTGACCGCTCTGGTGTATCTCGCGGCATACACTCCGCTGAAGAAAGTTTCTCCGGTGTGCACATTTGTTGGCGCGTTTCCGGGAGCGATGCCGGTGGCGCTGGGTTGGACGGCGGCGCGCGGAAAACTGGAAGCCGAAACTCTGGTCCTTTTTGCCATCATGTTCGTGTGGCAGTTTCCGCATTTTCTCTCGATCGCGTGGCTCTATCGCGAGGACTATGCGCAAGGCGAAATTCGCATGTTGCCGGTGGTGGACTCCGATGGGAAGTCCACGTTGTGGCGGATTTTGGCCTATTCCGGAGCGTTGATTCCGGTGAGCATTATGCCGGCTGCGTTGGGAATGGCGGGACGCGTGTATTTGGTCGGGGCCATCCTGATGGGCGCGGCGCTGTTCCGTGTGTCAATGGGAATGGCGTATCCGCAACTGCCGGCAACGGCGCCGGCATCGAAACCGCCAGCCCGGCGTTTACTACAGGCTACGATCATCTATCTGCCCGCGCTCTTCGCGCTGATGATGGCTAATTCGGGGAGTTAGTCGTCAATAACAAGGCGAGTGCGAGTCTGCTATGAGCGGTGATCGACGTTCTTCCGCCGCTAGAGACGGGGCTTGCCCCTTCTTTCCTGGACGCGGCCGAGACGCGGCAAGCCGCGTCTCTACTGGAGATGAGACGCGCTTTGAGAAGGTGTTTGTTCCGCGCAGGTCCAGAACTACTCCAACTCCAATTCAATTTTCTTTGACTCCGGATCGAGCTTGGCGATCCTAAACTTGCGGATTTGGCCGGCTCGCACGGCTTCCGGCTTAGCCTCGCTGGCGGGAGCGCCGCTCTTCCAGCGTGTCTGTAGCATCGAACCTAACGACGACAGATCGGGCCTTGACGATGACGGAGCCGGTTCTGCGCTCTTGTCTTCCTTCGCTGGTCGGTCCTCGTGGATCCGGCACGTCGCCAGCACGCCTTCGCCGAGTTCAACGCGTGCGCTTCCTTCGGAAACCTCGGTCATGCGGCCAGTAACGATGTCGCCTTCCTCATGCTCGGCGAGATATTCATCCAGACCGGTCGGAACCAGTTGTTTCATGCTGAGGCGTATGAGCCGCTTTTCCGTGTCGAGCGCGAGCACCTGCGCCTTGACCACTTGCCCGGCCCGCAGCACTTCTTGCGGGTGATTGATGCGCTTTTCCGCGCTGATTTCGCTGACGTGGATCATGCCCTCAACGCCTTCCGTGAGCTGCACGAAGGCTCCGAACTTCGTCAAGCTGGTTACCGGCCCTTCGATCACGGTGCCCGGCGCAAATTTGTGTGCGGCTCCGGCCCAGGGATCACCCAGCGCCTGCTTCAGGCCGAGGGAGATGCGGCGTTCTGCCGCGTTCACCCCGAGAATCACGGCTTCGACGGTCTCGCCCGGCTTCACTACATCACTCGGAGTTCTTACTCTCTTGGCCCATGACATTTCGGAAATATGAATGAGACCTTCGATGCCGGGATCGATTTCCACAAACGCGCCGTAATCAGTGAGCCGGGTGACGGTGCCGCGCACGCGTTCCCCTGCCTTGTATTTCTCGGCGACGGCGTCCCACGGATGCGGCTGAAGCTGTTTCATGCTGATGGCAATGCGGTGCTTGTCCGAGTCGATCTTGATGATCACGGCCTCGATCTGCTGGCCCGTAGAGAGCACGTCAGAGGGCTTGTTCACGCGACGCCATGAAATTTCGCCGACATGGAGCAAGGCGTCCGCGCCTCCGATATCGACGAACGCGCCGTAATCGGTCAGGCTGCGGACCTCCCCGTGCACAGTATCGCCCTCTTTGAGCTCCGAGTAGCGGCGCTCTTTGCCGGCGCGTTCTTCGTCCTCCGCAATGGCGCGACGATCGACCACCACGTCTTCCTCGGCTACGTCGAGCTTGATGATGCGGCAGCGGATCTCCTGCTCGACCAGCTTCTCCATTTCGGAGGCATCGCGGGTTCCGCTGCGCGAGGCGGGCATGAAGGCTCGCACTCCAACATCCACGCTCAAGCCGCCCTTGACCACGCCCGTCACGGTGCCAACGATCGTCGACTTTTCTACGAAGGCCTTCTCCAGCGACGCCCAGTCGGTGGGCCGCTCGACTTTGCCGCGAGTCAGTTCGTAGTAGCCTTCCGGATCCCGGCCTTTGACGGTGACCTGCACTTTGTCGCCGGGCTTTGGCGGCTGGTCGGCCGGGAACGCCGTGAGCGGCAGAACGCCTTCCGTCTTTAATCCGATATCGAGAACGATGGAGTCGGCGCTCACGGCAATCACCGTGCCTTCGCGGCTCTGAGAGCCTGGTTCGCTCTTGCGGGAATGACTCTGCTCGTACTCGGAAAAAATATCTTTGAATGATTCCGCCGGGACTGATTCGGCCGGTTCGTTGGCTGGCGTGAATTCCGTAGCGCCCGGGTTGGACGGGTTTGGGTCGGGCGTCTTTGGATTGGACGTCTCTGGATTGGACATGAAGAGGTTAAAGCCCCTGCGGCGTGATCTCGCTTAGGATAACACCGCGGAGGACTGATTCGTAGGCTGGCAGCCCGCGGTGAAACTCCAATCTTCGGCCTCAGCGCCTGAAGGCGATTTCATAACGCAGGACTTACGGCACGCCTGAACAACTTGCGGAAAAATGCAATCTTCCGTGGAAAAACGATCACGGGGGCTAAAGCCCGCGTTGATTTCGCTCGGCTTACGCGGCCCTGAAGGGCCGCTCTTCCACGATGCCCCATACATCCGTGAGTTTTTCCGCAAGTTGTGTAGGCGTGCCCTCCTACGAACCGTACTTGCACCACAGGCTGCTCGGAGGGCGGTGAGCTAGGGAGCGATTTCAAACCTCGGGGTGTAAACTATTTTCCGTCTCCAAAGTCAAAGAGTTCATGCGATGTCAGCCCGCGGCTGATAGATCCTCGAAGGACGCCAGGTCGCAGGAAGTTATTTTGGAGGTTGAAGATGCGGATGGAATTTGCGGTTTTGTTGCTTGTGCTCGCACTCGTGACGAGCGGTTCGGCACAGACAAAGACAAAAGAGATTGATATTCCGTATGAGCGCTTCGTGCTGGACAACGGCCTGACCGTGATCGTGCACGAAGACCACAAGGCGCCGATCGTGGCGATCAATACCTGGTACCACGTGGGGTCGAAGAATGAGCGGCCGGGGAAGACCGGGTTCGCACATCTGTTCGAGCACCTGATGTTTGGCGGCAGCGAACACGCGCCGGGGCGGTACATCGACGGCATGGAAAGGATTGGCGCGACGGATTTGAACGGCACCACCAATTCGGACCGCACAAATTATTTCCAGAACGTCCCCACATCGGCGGTGGATTTTACGCTGTGGATGGAGTCCGATCGCATGGGGCACCTGCTGGGCGCGCTGGACCAGAAGACGCTCGATTTGCAGCGCGGCGTGGTGCAGAACGAGAAGCGCCAGGGCGAGAACCAGCCGTACGGGGTGACGGTGCAACTGCTCACGCAAAATACGTATCCGGCGGGGCATCCGTATTCGTGGACGACCATCGGAGACATGGCGGACCTGGATGCGGCGTCGATGAAGGATGTGCAGGAGTGGTTCAAGACGTATTACGGGCCGTCAAATGTGGTGCTGGTATTGGCGGGCGACATCGACGCGAAGACGGCGCGAGAAAAAGTCACGAAATATTTTGGGGACATTCCGGCGGGACCGCCGGTGGCGCACCAACAAGTGTGGATTGCAAAGATGACAGGAACGCACCGCCAAGTGGTGCAGGACCGCGTGCCGCAAGCGCGCATCTACAAGGTGTGGAATATTCCGGAATATGGCAGCGCGGACGGCGACTACCTCGGCCTGGTGAGCGCTTGTCTGAGTTCCGGGAAATCGTCGCGGTTCTACAAGCGTCTGGTGTATGAAGACCAGATCGCAACCGATGCTGCGGCCTTCACCGACTTGGGGGAAATTGGCGGGCAGTTCATGGTGCGGGCGACGGCGCGTCCGGGACAGAGTATTGCGCAGGTGGAAAAGGAACTCGACGAAGAGCTGGCGCGCTTCCTGAAAAATGGACCGACGGCCGAGGAGCTGCAACGCGTCAAAACGCAGTACAGCGCGAACTTCGTCCGCGGCATCGAGCGCATCGGAGGGTTTGGCGGAAAATCGGACCGTCTGGCGCAGAGCCAGGTGTTTCGCGGAAGCCCGGACGCGTACAAGATCTCGCTTAAGCGCGTACAACTGGCGACGGCCGAGGATCTGAGGGCGGCGGCGCAGCAGTGGCTTTCGGACGGCGTGTACATCCTCGAAGTGGATCCTTTCCCCGAATACAAGACTGCGTCAGAGGGCGCGGATCGCAGCAAAGCGCCGGATACCGGCACTCCGCCTGAGTTGAGGCTCCCGAAGCTGCAACGGGCGACGCTGTCGAATGGATTGAAAGTAATCCTGGCGGAGCGTCACGAAGTTCCGCTGGTGAATTTCACGCTGGCAGCCGATGCTGGATTCGCCTCCGACGCATCGACGACGCCGGGTACTGCCAACCTGGCGATGCAGGTGCTGACCGACGGAACGCACACCCGCAACGCGCTCGAAATCAGCGACGAACTGGAAGCGCTCGGAGCCACACTGCGCGGATCTTCAAATCTCGATCTATCGTTCGTTTCGCTTTCGGCATTGACCGCGAAACTCGACCCATCGCTCGACCTGTTTGCGGATGTGGTGTTGAATCCGTCGTATCCGGAGAACGAAGTGAAGCGCGAGCAGAAACTGGCGCTCGCCGGAATCGAGCGCGAACAAAACACGCCCGCGACGCTGGCTTTGCGAGTATTGCCGGCGCTGTTGTACGGAGCGGGGCACCCGTACGGGAATCCGCTGACGGGCTCTGGAACGAAGGAAAGCGTGGCCAAGCTGACGAGAGCGGATCTCGTGAAGTTTCATGACACCTGGCTCGCTCCCAACAACTCGACGCTGATTGTGGTGGGCGACACGACGCTGAACGAAGTGACTCCGAAGCTGGAGAAACTTTTTGCGGGATGGAAGAGCGGAAGCGTTCCGGCGAAAAACGTGAAGACCGTGCCCGTGGCAGCGAAGTCCGCCGTGTACCTGATCGACAAACCTGGGGCGCTGCAATCGGTGATCATTGCGGGAGTGGTGGCGCCGCCGCGGGCGAATCCGCGGGAAATCGCGATTGAAGCGATGAATGACGGTCTGGGCGGCATGTTTGGTTCACGTCTAAATATGAACCTGCGGGAAGACAAGCACTGGTCGTACGGAACTGGGACCCGTTTGCGCGACGCCCGGTCGCAGCGGCCATTCTATGCGGTCGCGCCCGTGCAAACCGACAAGACGAAGGAATCGCTGGTGGAGATGAACAAAGAGTTCCGCGGAATCGTGGGCGACCATCCGGTCAGCGCCGACGAGCTCGCGAAAATTCAGGCGAACGAGACGCTGAAGCTCCCGGGGTCGCGCGAGACGCTGGCCGCGCTGGGACAGTCAATCGTGGACCTGGTGCAATTCGGCCTCCCCGACGATTACTACGACACATACGCAGGAAAAGTCCGCGCCCTCAAAACCAGCGACGTCAACGAGGCGGCAAGAGAAGTGGTGCGTCCGGACAACCTGATCTGGATCGTAGTGGGCGATCGGGCAAAGATTGAAGCCGGCGTGCGCGAGCTCAACCTCGGCGAGTTGCGTCTTATGGACGCCGACGGAAAAGTGCAATAGCGGTTTGATACTGTGGCGGCGGTCGGACTCGAACCTGCGACCTACGGATTGCGGTAGATGGCTTCGAGTTCTGCCTTGGAGAAAGTCATCGCCTCTCCTTTTTCTAACCGCGCCTCGGTCGGTCTTCGCCGCTCTGTCCACGGAAACGTTAGCCGCTTGCGAAAGAGTGATTGCGATCACACAGGGTTGTGACGGATGCCGCAGCGAGCCTCGAAGACCAACCCCGATAATGGCTCTCGACTCAGACCTTAACAAGTGGAGCGAATAGCCCTACAACGTGGACTTCGACCGCCAGGGGGGACCGCCTCCCCCCACTATTTCTTTGAAACGAGGAGAAAAATGATGAAATACAGTCTTGTCTTGGCAGCACTGGTGATGACAGCATTTGTGACTTCGGAAGCAGGCACGATCAGCGGGAAAGTTTCAGGCTTTGCGGACGAGTCGGTGGTTTACGTCGATACGATTCAGGGCAAAACTTTCCCTGCTCCGACGCAACAGGTCTTGGTCAGTCAGAAGAACATGTTGTTTCAGCCGCATGTCGTGGTGGTGCAGCAAGGCACGACGGTGGAATTCCTCAACAACGACAGTGTTGCCCACAACGTGTTTTGGCCTTCCGTCGGCGGCAACAAGAGACTCACCCACAACATGGGCACTTGGGTGAAGGGCGAAAAGCGTCCGTTCAAGTTTGACAATCCTGGGGTAGTGCCGCTGCTGTGCAATATGCACCCGGAGATGTACGCCTATATCATCGTGTCGCCCACCCCATACTTCGCTCTGACCGACAAATCGGGCGCCTACAAGATCGAGAATGTTCCCGACGGCAGCTACACCGTAACCGCGTGGCATGAAGGCGCCAAGAACCAGTCCAAGCCGGTCGCTGTGGCGGGCGACAGCAAAGCGGACTTCACACTCAGCAAATAGCGAAACGAGGAGCGGGCGGCCACGTCCGCTTCTCGCCTTCTTTGAGTAGAATGCTTTCCATTAAACGAATGCACCGGGGATTGCCATCTTGCTGAAGCGGTTCAAAGACAAAAAAGTGGACAGGGATTGGTTGAACACCAACTTCCCCTGCATGATGGCTTGCCCGGCCCACACCAACGCGGGCCGGTACGTCGCTCTGATTGCGGAAGGGCGATTTGAGGAAGCTTACAAGTTTGCCCGCGATCCCAACCCGCTGGCGAGTATTTGCGGCCGGGTCTGCGCACATCCCTGCGAAACCGCCTGTCGTCGTGGCGACATCGATCGGCCTATCTCGATACGGGCTCTCAAGCGCTTTCTGACGGAGCGGCACGGCCCTGAATCGAAGCACCCTGTCGATATCAATGCGGGACGGGGTCAGAACAAGCTGCCCTTCAAAGTGGCCGTGGTCGGCGGCGGGCCGGTCGGACTATCGGCGGCCCATGACCTGGCTCTCATGGGCTACTCGGTCACGATTTTTGAGGCCGCTCCCGTGGCTGGCGGAATGCTTTACCTCGGCATTCCCGAATACCGCTTGCCTCGGGACGTGGTGGAAGCGCAAGTGCGGGAAATTCTTGCGACCGGCGACATTACTCTCAAGCTCAATCAGGCAGCCGGACGCGACTTCACGGTTTCCGACCTGCGCCACCAGGGCTTCGATGCGGTGCTGATCGCCGTGGGCGCGCATCGCAGCCGCGATCTCACCATTCCGGGGGTTGACCTGGACGGCGTTTACAAGGGCATCGATTTTCTGCTCAACGTGAATCTCGGCTACAAGTTCACCATCGGCAAAAAGGTGATTGTGATCGGCGGCGGCAACGTGGCCATGGACGTGGCGCGTTCGGCGGCTCGCGAAGTGGTCCGGCAGCACGTCGCCGGAGTAGAAGATCTGGAGCCTTCGCTGGAGAGTGTAAGCGCCGTGGCGACGAAAGAAATGGTGGACGTGTCACTCTCCGCCCTGCGCCTGGGCGCGCAGGAAGTGCATCTCGTGTGCCTGGAAAAACGTGAAGAAATGCCGGCGGCGCTGGAAGAGATCGAAGAGGCCGAAACCGAAGGCATCGTCATGCATCCCGGCCTGGGCCCCAAGCGCATGATCGGCAAAGACGGCAAAGTGGTGGCGTTGGAGGCGCTGAAGACGAAATGGGTCTTCGATCAGAACAAGCGCTTCAATCCTGCGTTCTACGAGGGCAGTGAAACACAACTGGAGTGCGACACCATCATCATGGCCATCGGTCAGGCACCCAACCTCGACTTTCTCAAACCCGAAGACGGCGTGGAACTGTCTCCCCGCAGGCTGATTGCGGTGAACCCGCAAACGCTGATGACCTCGGCGAATGGAATCTTTGCCGGTGGCGATTGCGTTTTCGGCCCGCGCTTGATCATCGATAGCGTGGCGGACGGCAAGCGCGCCGCGGTCGGCGTTGATGAGTTCCTGCGTGGCCAGAAGCATCCCGAGCCCATTGTCGAAGTCGAGGTCTTCAAACGGCACAGCATGCCGCTGGAGTTGTTGGACCTGGTCCGGCAGCCGGTACCGATGCTGCCGCTGGAGCGCCGCACGGGAGTCACCGAAGTCGAGGTCGGCTACGACGCCGGGTCCGCGATGGAGGAAGCCCAGCGCTGCCTGCATTGCTGGGTGAACACGGTCTTCGAGGGCGTTCCGGAAGACGGAAGCATGTGCATCCTGTGCGGCGGTTGCGTGGATGTGTGCCCGGAAAACTGCCTGCAGCTGGTTTCACTGGATCGCATCCAGTTCGAACCGGAAACCGTGCAGCAGATCTTGGAGCATCAGGAGTTGTTTGGTGTGGAGTTCGACGAAGTGGCAGCCGACGAGCTTGGCATCGTAACCGGATCCGCCATGCTGAAAGACGAGACTCGCTGTATTCGCTGCGGACTCTGCGCCGCGCGCTGTCCGGTCGGCACGATCACCATGGAGTCATACAACCTGGCTTCGGCCGAGCGAACCGGATTGATTTCGATTGAAGCCATTGATGGACCACTCAGACCCAAATCGCCAGCTGCGGCTGGAGGCCCGAGGTAAGCGTTCGAGGTAAACGTTTGAGGTAAACCAATGTCCGAAGAGAAGAAAACCACGCCCGCGGATCGTGGCGCGGAAACCAGCAAAGAGTTCGATCGCCGCGCCTTTTTCGTGAAGCTGGGATTGGGATCGTTGAGTATCGCCGCTGCCGGCACGGCGGCGTTCTCCTACCAGTTTCTCTCGCCGAATGTTTTGTACGAGCCCTCTCCGATAGTCAACGCCGGCAAGCCGGAAAACTATGCGGTGAATTCGGTGACGCTGGACGTGAACTCGGGAATTTATCTCATCCATGCGCCAGAAGGTTTTTTTGCGCTGAGTGCCGTCTGTACCCACCTTGGCTGCATAACCGCTTGGAAACCTGAGTTGGGCATCATCGCTTGCCCTTGCCATGGCAGCAAATTTTCTGTTTTTGACCCTAAGAAAGTTCCCGGAACAAAGATTGCGGGCCCGGCGCCCAGGCCCCTGCCTTGGCTGCGGACCTGGGTCAGCGACGAGGGAGATCTGATGGTGGACCGTTCCATCGATATTCGTCCCATGCAGTTTGTGAGGGTGTGAGCTTGGCGAAAACAATTACGAACTACTTCGAGGAGTTACGCCGCACGCGGGTTTGGCGTTCGGTTTTCCGCAGCGGGACCGGATCCAGCACTCTGCATCGGGCGCTCGCGGTGCAGCAGAACGTATTCCTGCACCTTTTCTCCACCAAGGTGCGGACCCGCATGCTCAGCTTCAGCACGACCTGGTACTTGGGCACGCTGACCTTCGGGACATTCTTGATCTTGGTGGCCACTGGCATTCCCCTGATGTTCTATTACCATCCCTCGGTGCCGCAGGCCTATGCGGACACTAAGGATCTGCAGTTTGTAGTTTCTTCGGGCTTGTTTCTGCGCAACCTGCACCGCTGGTCCGCGCATGCCATGGTCTTCCTGGTGTTCGCGCACATGTTCAAGGTGTTTTATCGTGGCGCCTACCGTCCGCCGCGCGAATTCAATTGGGTCATTGGAGTGATCCTGCTGCTGGTTACGCTGCTGCTCAGTTACACGGGCTATCTGCTGCCGTGGGATCAGTTGGCTTTTTGGGCGATCACGGTGGGTTCCAATATCGCGTCTGCTGTGCCGGTGATGGGCAACAAGGTTCACTTCCTGATGCTGGGCGGCAATGTGGTGAACGCCAACGCTCTGCTGCGCTTTTACGTGCTGCACTGCATGATTCTGCCCCTGGTGGCGCTGCTTTTTGTCGCAGTGCATTTCTGGCGCATTCGCAAAGACGGCGGCCTCTACGCCCACCAAAGCGAGCCAAGAACGGTCACGGCTGAAGCAGTGCCCGCCGCCGCGAAGGGGGGCCAATTCCAATGACCGATCCAACGAGCAATCCAATGAGCGATCCGAAAGATTTCATCGCCGGCATGGACTCGAATGCCCGCAAGTCGCCGACGCGTGTTGTCTTCGTCACCCGGCGAACCTCGGCGCAAGTCAAGGTTACGGACGAAGAGCAGGTGCAGACGTACCCGGAAGTTCTCTTCCGCGCCATCGTCGCCATCGAGGCGCTTACGATCGCGTTGGTGGGAGTGTCTCTTCTGTTCAACGCACCGCTTGAGGGCATTGCCGATCCCTTGCATACGCCCAACCCCGCCAAGGCGCCCTGGTACTTCCTTGGCTTGCAGGAAATGCTGCACTATTTTCCTCCGGTGGTCGCGGGGGTGCTGGCTCCGACGCTGGTGGTGATCGCGCTGATTGTGATTCCGTATTTCAACATCAACATCGAGGCCGAGGGTCTGTTCCTGAAGGACCGCAGGCGGCGAGTCTTTATTTTCTACCTGGCCGTGGCTGCGCTCTCTGTGTTCTTGTTGGCGTTTGATGTTTACGTGGCGCTGGCGCCGACCCTGATCGTCGCCGGGTTTATGCTGCTGGCGGTGCAAAGTTCTCCGCAGTCGGCGTCGGCTTTCCGGCGTTATCTGGCTGCCAAACCGCTTTCCTTCTGGATCATGACCTGGTTTCTGTTTGAACTGGCAGTGCTCACGGCGGTTGGCACTTTCTTTCGCGGCCCGGGCTGGTCCTGGGTGTTGCCCTGGAGGAGCTAACTTGCAGTCATTGAAGAATACGTTGTCTTCCCTGTGGCAGACGTTATTCGGCCATCCGGTTCGCGCTTTTGGCGTGGTCAGCCTGCTGTTGTTGATTTCGCTGGCCATTGCACCGGCCCAGAATTACTTCAGTGAATGGCGTCACTACCAGAACCAGTATCTGAAGCTGGTTCGGAGCCGTGGAGAGGCGGTCACACTGGAGCGTCACTTCCACGAACACGAGGGAATCCAGCAGATCTGGCTTCCGGAGCTCGGAGTCGTAGATCGCTGCACCACCTGCCACGTCGGATTGAAGGAAGCCAGTCTTTCCGATGGCGGCACACAGCCATTCCGCCAGCATCCGGTAATCCCGCACACGCTTGACCAGTTCGGCTGCGTGATGTGTCACCGTGGGCAAGGGCCTGCGACCACCGTCGAGGAAGCCCATCGCAGCACGCTGGCCTGGGAGCAGCCGATTTTGCCGGCGCGGTACACCCAATCTTCCTGCGGGCAATGCCATCGCGCTGCTCTAACCGGCACGCCGCAACTCAACCTGGGCCGCAATCTGCTGGGGCGATATGGCTGCGTGCACTGTCACACCATCAAACTGCCCGATGGCAGCGCCATCAAGCCGACCGACGACCCGCCTTCGCTCGAGCACATAGCCGACAAGACCACGCGCGAATGGATTTATGCGTGGTTGAAGGATCCTCAGGCTTACGCCGTCACCGCAACGATGCCGAATTTCAAATTGAGCGATCTGGACGCGCGCGATATTTCGGCGTTCCTGATCGCCAACAGCACAGCACTCGCTGGAGACACCGCGCCTGTCACTAAGAATGAGAAGGCGCCCGATCCGACGGCTGGAGCCAGCTTGTACGGAGAGTCATTCTGCTCCTCCTGCCATGCCGTGCAGAACGCTGCCGGGAATGTGGTGGGCGGCGATGTCGGCCCGGAACTAACCCGGGTCGGCAATAAGGTGAAGCCGGAATGGTTGCGGGCATGGCTGCGCAACCCGCGTGTCTACGATTCGGGAACAGCCATGCCCCACTACCGTTTCAGCGATCCGCAAGTTTCCCTGCTGGCTGGCTTCCTCGGAAACAAGACGGATTCCGATCTGCTGGCCAATGTGCACCTCGACGCTCCCACGCCGGAGCAGATTGCGCACGGCAAGTTTCTGGTGACCGAGTACGGGTGCGCCTCATGCCACGAGATCGGCGGCATCAAGAAACCGGATAACTTCGCTCCCGAATTGACGCGCATCGGGAGCAAGCCGCTGACGCAGATTATTTTCCTGCCCGGGATGACGCACGCTATACCGGATTACATTGCGGCCAAGATCCGGGAACCGCGTTCCTTTGGATCGGCACTGAAGATGCCGCAGTTCAGCCTCGCACCCGCGCAAATTGATGCGTTGACGACCGCACTGCTCTCGCTCACGGACCGGGCGCACGACTTGCCATTGGCATTGACCGTGCCGACGAAACCGCCCTCGAATTACCAGCCCGCGGGCAAAGCCGGACAGCTCATGGCGGACCTGGCTTGCTTCAGTTGCCACGCCATCAACGGCCGCGGCGGCGACATGGCTCCCGACCTGACTTGGGAAGGCAGTTCGGTGCAGCGGCCATGGCTGCAGGCATTCTTGAAGAATCCTGGCACATTGCGCCCGGCGCTGATCCGGCGCATGCCGAAGTTCAACCTTTCCGATGACGACGCGAAGGAACTCACCGACTACATCATGACTGTCTATCAGACTCCGGCGTTCGACCGCGACTCGATGCCGTCCAGCGGTTATCCGCCCGCTCAGGTGGAGCAGGGGAAACAGCTTTTCTATTCCAAATACGCCTGCCAGTCCTGCCACATCGTCGATGCCAAGGTTGACAAAGGCTACGTCGGACCAACGCTCACGCAAGTGGGCTCGCGCCTGACTGCCGCGTGGATTTACCACTGGCTGAAGGACCCACAGACCATGCGGCCCGGCGCCATCGAACCGAACCGCAACATGAACGACGAAGATGCCCGCGCTCTGACCGCATTCCTGATGGCGCAGAAGGGCTCCAGCAAGCAGGAGGCGAAGAAATGACTAGAGCTGGTTTCATCAATGCCTTTCCTCTCGGGAGGCACGTCCCTCAGGGGCTAAAGCCCGCATTCTTCCGGGCCCGAAACGGCACGGCTGAAGCCGTGCCCTACCCAAAACCGATTTATGAAACCAGCTCCAGACTCTGGCGGATACTCTTCGCAGTTTCCCTCACTCTCGTAAGCGCAGGGTGCACGCGCAAGCCGGGAGCGGCCTTCGCCCTAAAACCCGCAGGCTTTGGCGCCGCGCTGGTAGAGTCGAGTGGGGGCAAGCAGATCGGTGCGACCGGCACGGTTCTTGCTCAGCCCCTGGTCGTGCAGGTCAACGACCAACAAGGGACGGCAGTCACCGGGGCACTGGTCGAGTTCAGCGGGCCTGCGGGCGTTAGCTTTGATCCTCCGAGCGGCTTAACCGATTCCAGCGGACAGCTCAGCACGAACGTGGCTCTGGGCGGCATGGCAGGCCGATATCAACTTATCGCGCACACAACTACGAAGGCTCAGAAAGCAGTCGAACTGAAGATTGAAGAAATTGCGCTGGGATATCAGCAGCAGGTGGGATTTCAGCTCGACAACAAGTATTGCGCGCGCTGCCACAATCCGGAGTCCACGGCGGAGCGGGTTTCCAATTACGACAATCTTGAGGTCAAGCCGCACCCGTTCACCGAGGGCGACACACTCAACAAAATGAGCGACGCCGAACTGACATCCATCATCAGCCACGGCGGACCCGCGCTCAACAAGTCAGCATTGATGCCCCCGTACGGCTATACTCTGAGCAAGACAGAGATCGAGGCGCTGATTGCTTACATCCGCCTGATCTCCGATCCCCCCTATCATGCTTCCGGAATGGTGTATGCACAAAAGTAGGGCCGGTGGGCTCGGCCTGGTTCTGTTCGTTCTCAGCCTGTTCGTTTTTAGTCTAATCGTGGCCAGCGCCTTACCTGCTTAAGTTGTATCGCCGGTGGAAATCAAAGACCCCGCGTTGCGCGCCCTGCAGCAACAATACCTGGACGACCTGAGCCGGGCCGGCGAGGACATTCTGTCAACCCATTTCGATTATCCGTTCTACCTCAGCCGCAAACTCGACCTCGACCAGGCACGACAACAAATCGCGGATCAGTCATCCCTCCGCTTCGACAGTTATAACCGCAAGACTGTGCTTGCCATCACGGGCAACTACTATGCCGCTTACTCCGCACAAGAGATCAGTCCCGGACAGCGGGCGCGGAGCACTTTTCTCAACGTGGTGATGCCGATCCTGAAAGCCGCGGTGCCGCGCTTTCAGAACAACCCGCACGTTCAAGGGTTCGCGATCGAGATTTCGCATCACATTATGGGGAAGGTGATGGGAGTCTCGATGGAGCGCCCGGAAAACCTGATGGTGTTCTTGCCGCGCAGCGGCGCTCTCAAGCTGCTTGCCGCCAAGGACGAGACCGCGCAGCAGGCGGCGCTGCTGCAAGGTGAGGTGTTTCTCAACGCGCAACCCATCTCAATTTGGCTCAACGATGCGGTACCGCCGGCGCCGGCGGATGATCACGCCGAGGATCCTTCCACCAACCGCGCCTCTGGCACCGCGCAAACGGGAGCTGAAATCGTTCCGGCGGGGAACGGCAGCGGACCGCCGCCAACTGCCAGCCCTACACCTCTGAGCCCGTTGAAACCGAAAGAACCACCAGCGCCTCCGCCCCGGGATACATCGACGCAGGCGTTGTCTGCAGTGCAACTCTCCAATCAGCCGGTGGTCGATCGGATTGTGAAAGAGCTGGACTCGCAGGCTCACTTCGTTTCCTACGCGCAGCCGAAATTCGTGGCGTTCCGGCAGGGAATCTATCTTGAGCTGTCAGGGAATTCCGATTTACCAGCGTCGGCCGCGGGATCGCGGGACAAGCTGGCAGCCACGGCTTTCGACGACCACATTGCTCATCTCATCCGTCCGCTGCTGGCCTATTTCAAGGACGAGAAGGAATTTGACGGGATCGGCTTCAGCACGACCATCCACCTAGCCGGCAAGTCGGCGGTTGCCACATCCGAAGCCGTGGAATTTTTCTTTCCGCTTTCGTCTCTGCGCTGCTACGAGAAGTACGATTGCACCGGCCAGCAACTTCTGGACGCTGGAACGGTACTAATCAATGGCGAACGCGTGGCCCTCGATCTGCAAATCGCCGAGGGCGGCTCCAGCCGCTGAGATACTTTACCTTGGCGGTTGTCATAACTTGCGGAACACGCGCCCAGTGGTGGGCACGCCGCTATCGATCAATCTTCGACTGTTCGAAAGACCCGTTTCCAGCCAGGTGAATTGTTCTTGAGTAGCCCGCAATCTACGTGTAATCCCGAGAGGCATCGGCAATGGCTGGGAAGAAGGTCACTCCCATGTTCGACGGGTACATCCGAGTGCCTCTTGGAGTGCAATCGGCTTCCAGTAGTCAGGCCCTTTCAGGTGACCTGGCCGATAACGTCCTGTGATAGCGGTCACAGTGCACCGTTCCACGAATCGGTAACCTGTTTCCTTATCGAGTAAAGGTATAGACTCGTGAAAGTGAACCGCATACGAACCAGCGTTGTGCTGGGCGCTGTCCTGCTGTGGGCAGTGACACCTGCCATGGCGTGTTTGTTGCCGGGTTTCGCCCCAACTCCCGCGGAGCGCGAGTGCTGCCATTACATGGCTGCGCATTGCGGACAATCCGCCATGCCGGCCAGTCATGCCTGCTGCCAGGCGCCAATCTATCCGCAGACCGTCGTGGTGCAGGGGCAGGCTAACCTGCCGCTGAAGAATGCGATGGCTGCGCTTCCGGCCAACACTCACGCTCATTTGCCCGCTGCGATTGCTATATCTTCAAGGCGTCTGACCTTTTTCGAGTCCCCACCAGGTCAAGCACCATCCCGTTCGTCGTCTGTCCTGAGGATCTAGAGACCTTCTTTTCTCATTTCCAGGCATTGGTGTGTGCAGGCCAACTTGCGCCTGAACTCTGCCAAGAGCCTGCCATGTTCCATTCGATTGCCTTGATCGTGGAGAAGAGAAATGAAGGCTCATACTTTTCTTGTACTCATACTACTTGCCGCAGTTGCGGGTGCGCAGAAGTTTGACGCTGTTGCGCCGGACCCCGACCTCATGGCTGGCGCTGAAGCAATGCTGCCATCGCCTCAGCAGCATCACGCTGCAACTACCGTCCCACTAACGCTGGCCGAACTCGAAGCTGCCGCTCTGGCCAACAATGCGGAAATTCGCGCCGCCGTGAGACAAGTGGCCGTTGCCGCGGCACGCAGAGGCAGCGCTGGCGCTCTGGATGATCCGTCGTTCATGTATCGCGGATGGGGGACGCCGCTTAGCAAACCGTGGGATCTGAATCAGACCCAGCACATGTTCATGTTCAGTCAAAACCTGCCGGGAGGAGGCAAGCGCCAACTCCGGACACAACTGGCCGACAGCGACATTGAAGTCACCAAGGCGGAGTTCGAAACAAAGAAGCGCGAGGTTGTGGCGCAGGTTCGCCACTCCTTCTACGAGCTCCTGCGCAACCAGGATGAACTCCGCTTTCACGACGAGCAAGCCGCTCTCGCGCTTCAGGCACTGGAGTCGGCGCGCATCAAGTACGTGGTCGGCAAAGTCCCGCAGCAGGACATGTTGAAAGCGCAGATCGCACTCACCCGACTGGTCGAGCACCTGGTGATGCTGCAACAGGACAGCGACCTGGCACGGACGCGGTTGAACACACTTCTGGGTCGGGACCCCGGTGCACCTCTGGACGTGTTGGGCGCCTACTCGCCGCCCGCAAAGCTTCCGGGCCTCATCGACCTGGAGAAGATCGCAACGGAGAACCGGCCCGAGCTGATGGCAATCTCGGCTGCAATCCATCGGGACGAGACGCGTACACAACTGGCGGAGAAGTCCTTCAAGCCCGACTACACGCTCAGCGGCGGGTACATGCTCGCACCGGAGGGTTCCCGCTATCGCAACACCTACGCGGCTGAACTTTCCCTCACCCTACCCTGGCTGAACCGCGGACGCCATGACGCGGAAATCGCTGAGGCCGACGCCATGGTCACCGCCAGGAAGGCGGATTATGAAAGCCGGCGCGCTGCCGTGTTCGCGGAGATCCAGGAGTCGCTGGTGCGAGCGCGTGTGGCACAACGGCTTGCCGGTTTGTACGGCGACACGTTGCGGCCACAGGCCCAGGCTGTGCTCAAGGCAACCGTCGCCGCCTATCAGGCGGACCGGACTGACTTCCTCAACTTGCTCGACAGCCAGAACACAACCCTCGATGTCGAGCTGAGCTACATCCGTGCGGTCTCTGAATTGGAGACACGGCTGGCGGATCTGGAGCGCGCGGTTGGCGCGCCTCTGCCCCGAAGCACGGACAACAGTTCCACGATTTCCCACGAAGCTCAATGGCCAGGCGTCAACCCGGCCTCGGAGGTGCGGTAATGACCACGCGTGAAAAATTCTTAATCATTGCAGGACTTGTTCTCGGTCTGTTGATTGCTGGCCTGATATTCGGCGTTTCGCGCCTGCTTCGCCCCGAAGCCAGCGCAGCCCAGACGAAAGAAACGACAGAAGAAATGGCTTCACTTGGGCCGGAATCCAGTTTCGGGAATACTGCTGCCCAGCACGGCGGACATCAACACGGCTCTGCTGCTTCCTCTGACGCGACTGAGCCTGCGGCAAGCGTTCAGATGACGGAGGACGAGCAGCGTTCCATCGGGCTGCAGACGGCAGTGGTCCAGCACCGGTTGATCCGCCGCGAGTTGCTCGCAGTAGCTCGAGTCGATGAGCCAGAAACACAACTGGCCAACATCAGCGCTCGCATCGGCGGCCGCATTGACAAGCTGCACGTGGATTTCACTGGCCAGCCCGTGCGACGCGGCCAGCCGCTCGCCGAGATCTACAGTCCGGAAGTTGTTACCAGCGCCGAGGAGTACAAGCTTGCGATAGGGAACCGCAAGCGGTTGGCCGGCAGTGCCGAATCGCAGGCGATTTCCGGTGCGGACGAACTCATCGCCGCCAGCCGTCGCCGACTCGAACTCTGGGGGCTAACTCCACAACAGATCGACACCATCGCGACCTCCGACAAGCCGCAGATCGATCTCACGATCTACTCCCCCGCCAACGGAATCGTGACCGAACGGAAAGTAACGCAGGGGCAATACGTCAATGCCGGCGACGTGCTCTACACCGTAACCGACCTGAGCAAGGTCTGGGTGAAGGCCGATATTTACGAGGGCGATCTGCCTCAGGCGCATGTGGGACTGGCTGTCGAGATCACTTCAGAATCCGCGCCCGGTGCGAAGTTACGAGGTCAGGTAGGGTTCCTCGAGCCGATGGTCAATGCGCAGACGCGCACGACCGTTGCCCGAATCGAAGTTTCGAATCCGGGCATGCGGCTTCGTCCCGGCATGTTTGTGCAGGTTCGCTTTGCAGTTTCGGGACAACACACACTCGCGGTACCGCGCTCTGCTGTAGTGGACACGGGCACGCGCAAGCTCGTGTACGTCGCCAAGGGCAATGGAATATTTGAAGCTCGCGAGGTGCAACTTGGTCCCGTGGCTGACGACTTCTATCCCGTCCCGGCTGGTCTGAAGGATGGCGACCGCATCGTCACCGAGGGCAACTTCCTGCTCGACTCGCAGACCCGCATCAGCGGCGGCATGAGCGGCATGTTCGGCGGCTCGAAGGAGTTCAATCGGCAACCAGCCGCTCCCGAATCCGCGCAATTCAAAGTGTCATTCGGCAGTGATCCCGCGACGCCGCAAGGCGGCGCGGAAGCGGCGCTCCATGTCTCAATACAGGATGCCGCGGGAAAACCGGTAACTGATGCCCAAGTCCAGGTGAGCTTGTTCATGCCCGCGATGCCGGCGATGGGGATGGCTGAGATGCGCGAGACCGCAACCCTCACTGCCAGCGGTTCCGAGTATTTAGGCCGCATCAAGATCCCGACATCCGGCACGTGGACGGTCACGGTGGAAGTAAGCCGGGGCGGTCAGTGGCTCGCCAACTACCGTGGCAGCCTGAACGCGAAATAAGGAGAGGCAACGATGATCCAGCGAATGATCGAATTCTCACTCAAGAATCGCGGCCTCGTTCTGCTCGCTTACCTTGTGCTCGCAGCATGGGGCTATTGGGCACTATTGAGTACGCCGATCGATGCCATTCCCGACCTCAGCGAAAATCAGGTGATCGTTTTCACTGACTGGCCGGGACGCAGCCCTCAGGAAGTCGAAGACCAGATCACCTATCCTCTGACTGTCAATCTTCAAGGCTTGGCGGGAATCAAGACGGTCCGCTCCTCCTCGGCGTTCGGGTTCTCGATGATCAACCTGATCTTCGGGGACCGTGTAGATCTGTATTTCGCGCGCGCTCGCGTGCTGGAGAAGCTGAACCTTTCCTCAGGAATTTTGCCCGAGGGGGTGACGCCGGTGCTTGGGCCCGACGCTACCGGTGTGGGACAAGTGTACTGGTACACCGTCGACGGTCCCTACGATTCAGGCACGTTGCACTCCCTGCAGCACTGGTTCATCCGTTATCAGTTGAACTCGGTGCCGGGAGTCGCTGAAGTCGGAACCATCGGCGGCTTCTTCCGCGAGTACCAGGTCGATGTCGACCCGGTGAAGCTGCGTGCCTATAACCTCCCGCTGCGTACCGTCCTTGAGTCCATCCAGCATAGCAACACCAACGTGGGCGCGAAGGTTATGGAGGTCAACGATACGGAAATGGCAGTCCGCGGTATCGGCCTGATCCGCTCCATCGCCGATATCGAAAACATTGTGCTCGCCGCAAGTAATGGCACGCCCGTCTATCTGAGCAACGTAGCCAACGTGCATTTCGGACCTGACTTCCGGCGCGGAGTGCTGGATCGCGACGGAAAAGAAACGGTCGGCGGGGTCATCGTAATTCGTTCCGGCGCGAATGCTCTAGAAGTCATCGACGCCGTCAAGAAGAAGATCGCGGACCTGCAGCCCGGCCTGCCCAAGGGAGTCCGGATTACGTCGTTCTACGACCGCAGCTCTCTTATCCATCATGCGGTGGACACGCTAAAGTACGCGCTCATCGAAGAGATCTTGTTGGTCACGCTGGCGCACCTTATCTTCCTCTGGCACTTCCGCAGCATCCTGATTGTTACTCTGCCGTTGCCGCTGGCAGTCGCCTCATCGTTTCTGTTCATGCACTATTTTGGAATCTCGTCGAACATCATGTCGTTGGGAGGAATTGCAATTACCATCGGGGTGCTGGTCGATGCGGGCATTGTTGTGACTGAAAATGTCATGCGTCACGCCGAAGCCTATGCGGAAGAACATGGCGAGTACCGATCGAAGATCACGCAGATCACTCTGGAGGCTACCAAACTGGTCGGGCGGCCAATCTTCTATGCCATGACCATCATCATCATGGCATTCATCCCAGTGTTTGCGCTTGTCGGCATGGAGGGGAAACTGTTCCACCCGCTGGCGTTCACCAAGACATTTGCGATGGTGGGTTCAACCATCATCGCCGTCACGCTCGTGCCCGTTCTATGCACCTATCTGATTCGCGGGAAGCTGCACCGAGAGGAAGCCAACCCGGTGATGCGCTTTCTGCAGCGGCTTTACAAGCCCGCTCTTACATGGGCGCTTAAGCACCGCATCACAACACTGGCAGGAGCTTCGGCACTCTTCATTTTCGCCATGTTCCTGGCGACCACCATCGGCTCGGAATTCATGCCGCCCTTAAATGAGGAGACGGCCATGTTCATGCCGATCACCGATCCGGCGATTTCCTTGACTAAAGCTACTGCGATACTCCGCGAACAGGACCTGATCATCTCCCAAGACCCCGCGGTCGAGAACGTCGTAGGCAAGATCGGACGAGCAGACACCTCGACCGATCCCGCACCCATCAACATGACGGAGACCATCATCACGCTCAAACCGCACGATCAATGGCCAGCTGGAACCACCAAGGAAGACATATTGCAGCGGCTGGACGCGAAGCTGCGTATGCCCGGAGTCACGAATATCTGGACGCAGCCCATCCGCAACCGCATTGACATGCTTTCAACCGGCATTCGCACGCAAGTGGGCGTCAAGATCTTCGGCTCGGACCTGGCAACGATTGAACGTCTTTCCGAAGAGATTGAGCAGGTCGTGCGCCGCGTGCCTGGAGCGGTGGACCTCTATGCGGAGCGCATCACGGGCGCGCCGTACCTGGAGATTGAGACCGATCGTGCTGCAGCCGCGCGCTATGGAATTAACGTAGGTGATGTACAGGATGTCATCGAAACAGCGATCGGCGGCAAGAACCTCACGACGGCGATTGACGGCCGGCAGCGCCTGCCCATCAGCGTGCGCTATGCTCGCAGTTTTCGAGACACGCCGGAAGCTCTTCGCAACGTGCTGGTCACGGCGTCAAACGGCGCCCAGATTCCACTGACGCAAGTCGCTTCCCTTCGAGTTGTCATGGGTCCTTCGATGATCAGCAGCGAGAACGGCCTGCTGCGTGGCTCGGTTCTGCTGAACGTGCGCGGCAGGGACGTGGGCTCGTTTGTCGAACAGGCGCAACGTGCCGTAGCTCGCGAGGTGAAGCTGCCCTCGGGTTACTACGTGGAGTGGAGTGGGCAATACGAAAACCAACTGAGCGCCCGCCGCCGCTTGATGTTGGTCATCCCCGCCGTGTTTCTCATCATGTCGGTGCTGCTCTATAAAATCTACAACTCGCTCAAAGAGGCGCTCCATGTGATGCTGGCGGTGCCCTTCGCACTGACCGGAGGAATTTTCCTGCTGAAGATTCTGGGCTACAACTTATCGGTTGCAGTGTGGGTCGGCTTCATCGCGCTGTTTGGCACCGCCGTACAGACTGGCGTGGTGATGGTCATTTACCTGGAGGAAGCGGTTGCGCGGAAGAAAGCTGCCATGGGCGACCTTACCGTGCAAGGGTTGCACGAGGCGGTGATGGAAGGTGCGCTACTGCGATTACGTCCCAAGGTGATGACCGTGTCGACGGTGATTGCAGGCCTGCTGCCCTTGATGTGGTCAAGCCGCACTGGCGCGGAAATCATGAAACCTCTGGCCACCCCGGTATTAGGCGGCATGGTGTCCTCGCTCCTGCACGTTCTGATCGTAACTCCTGTGATTTTTACCTGGCTTCGCGAATGGGAGATAAGGCGTAAGCGTGTCTAGTGTACTGAGTCTAATATTCGTGTAATAAGTAACAGCTCTTCCTGCATCTGATATAAGCAGGAGGAACTGCATGGCTCTCGGTCGCCCTCTCTCGCCGCTGTCTCTGTCCCCTTCCGAAAGACAACAGTTGTTGGACTGGACTCGTCGTCCCAAGACGGCGCAGGCCCTGGCGTTGCGCGCCCGCATCGTGCTGCTCAGTGCCGCCGGCCAGAGCAACACCGAGGTGGCTCGCCGAGTGCAGGTTGCGCTCGCCACCGTGGGCAAGTGGCGACAGCGTTTTGTGCTTCTCCGCCTCGACGGGTTGCTCGATGAACCCCGCCCTGGCACGCCGCGCCGCTTGAGCGACGCCGCCGTGGAACGCGTACTGGCGCGCACCCTGGAAACCCAACCCCAAGCCGCCACCCACTGGTCCACGCGCTCGCTGGCTCAGGCCACCGGACTCAGCCAGAGCAGCATCAGTCGCATCTGGCGCGCTTTTTCCCTGCAGCCGCATCGCAGCCAAGCCTTTAAGTTGAGCCGTGATCCCCTGTTTATCGACAAGGTCCGCGACATCGTCGGCCTCTATCTGAACCCGCCTGACCGAGCGCTGGTACTGTGCGTGGACGAGAAGAGCCAGATTCAGGCGCTGGACCGCACCGCTCCGTTGCTGCCCATGCGCCCCGGACAAATCGAGCGCCGCACTCACGACTACAAACGGCACGGCACCACCAGTTTGTTCGCCGCTTTCAACGTGGCCAGCGGCCACGTGCTGGGCCAACTGCATCGTCGTCATCGCTCCCGCGAATTCCGCCGCTTTCTCGACACCATCGAGCGCAACGTGCCCGCAGAACTGGACATTCACCTCATCCTGGATAACTACGGCACCCACAAAACCCACCTCATTCGCCACTGGCTCGCCAAACGGCCCCGCTTCCACCTGCACTTTACTCCCACTTCGGCTTCCTGGTTGAATCTGGTCGAGCGCTGGTTTGCCGAGTTGACCGAAAAACAGATCCGGCGTGGTGTTCACCGCAGCACGCTGCAGTTGGAGAATGCCATTCGCCACTTTATCGAGCATCACAACCAGAACCCGAAACCCTTTGTCTGGACCAAGTCAGCCGATCAAATCCTCGACTCCGTCGCCCGCTTTTGTAAACGAACATTAGACTCAGTACACTAGCTCCGTTGGTCTTGTGTGGAAGGGCTTCTACAGGCCGCCAGTCTGATTCCAGCGGACGCGTAACACGGCAAAGCGTGGCCGTGGACGCACTCGGTATTCAGGTCCGAGCCAAAATTACAGCCACCAGAATTGGAGACTCCCCATGGGGGTGGACTATCTCTAGCCCATTGAAAACAAACCCTGATTTAATTGGTGGCGGCGGTTGGACTCGAACCAACGACCTACGGATTATGAGACCGTCGCTCTAGCCACCTGAGCTACGCCGCCACGATTTGTTTACAACAACTTGCAAGACCTTATTCGTTGCACGATCGTTGCACAATCGCTGCCATCAGGCGGCCTGGCGGCCAGCACAGGGCGATACCAACGGGTCACGTCTTTGCGCAACACGGCGCATTTCACATCACGTACTACGCCACAGCCATTGTAGACGGCCAGCCGAAGCGGGTGCAACGGTCTGAGCGATTCCGCACCTAGGACAACAAGCGCCACTCCGCAAAATGCGTGCCCGTACAGCAACTCGCGGCTCAGGTCATGGAGCGTGTGAATGCGATGCGCGGAATGCTGCCCAATGCCGACCTCAAGGCCGCTGACTTCCTGGAGCAGACGCACCTGCCGTATCGGGAGCGGAACACGAAGGCCAGCACGTTGCACGGATACCGGAAAGCCAGTTCAGACTGCGGGTGAAGAAGGTATGAAGCGCATGCAAGAAACGCTGGCAAGCCCGATCGCCGACTCCAACCTACCCCCAATTCGTCATTCGAGGATTGCAGCTCATTCAATTGCAGCCGTAACGTTTTGGCGCACTACAACGAGGCTGACAGTCCTACGCTCTCTGACTGACACCGCTCGACAATCTCTAAACGACCGTTTGCACCGACTTTCCGCAGAATGCGATGGACATGGTTCTTGACGGTTTGCTCCGATAGATTTAAGCGGCTTCCGATCTCCTTGTTTGAGAGTCCGAGGCGAATCAGGCCTACCAGTTGCTGTTCCCTCCGTGTCAAGCCGAATTTCGTCTTTTGGGGCGTGTTGAACGAAAAGGAAACGTCCCGGGCAGCACACTGGAACAGGGACAGCGAAAATCGAGGTGGGCAGACCGCTTCGCCTGCTGCCACTGCGCGGATCACGCGAACGATCTCAGCGGCCGGCGCATCCTTCAGAACGTAGCCCACGACTCCTTCGGCCACGGCCTGCAAAAAAGTGGCCTCATCTTCTTCCATGCCGACCATAACGGCTTTACGGTTCTCTCCCGCTTGGCGCATGCGTGAAACCAAGCGGGGACCGGTCAGCGCGACACTTGCGGAGTCAAACAGGACTACATGGGCATTCGCGGCCGAGACCTTCTCCAAAGCAGAAGCCGAGAAAGGAATTGCACCCGCCACGACTATATCGTCTTTTTTTCGCAGCACCCGAACCAAGGCTTCGCGGAGCAGACAATTCTCCGCCACCAGGAAAGCGACAATACGCTCGAGAGACAACACAAACCTCCACCCGCTAACCCCTGCGCCAATCAGGGCCCCCTCAAGCCAGGGGAGAATCATAGCACAACTAGCTACTTTAGTTCCGTCCATTCCGGAGCAGCCATCTACTAGACGAGTACCCCCATGAGTACCACAACTATGGTATATAGTGGTACCCCTATACCTTCCTTTGAGTACGCAATTGAATCTTGTCTGGTCTCTTGCAATTAAGTAGAAGTGATTGCGGAGGGTTACGCTAGTGAAACGCGTGCGAGTTTTAGTTGCAAACCATCCACGACTGATGCGGGAGCTCGTGCTCGCCGTGATCGCCGACCAGCCCGACATCGAGATCATTGGTGAAGTCCAGGAGGAGAGCCAACTGGCACAAGCGGTCGAGGATGCCGAGCCCGATATCTTGATTCTCGCACTCGAGGATGCCGACAAACGCATCGCCCAATGCGGCTTTCTGCTTGGGCGGTACCCGCAGATGCGGATCCTTGCGCTCGCGCCGGAACAGAATCTCGGCCTGTTCTATTGGGCGACTGTAGATGTTCGCACCAGGCCCCTGGAGAGTTCCGAGGCTGGAATTTTGAACGCCTTGCGGGAACGTCCATCACTGGTGGGCACGGTACATAACTAGCTGGTTAAGGCCGCGAGTTTTCGCGTAAGCCATTGATACATAATGGTTTACATTCATACTGTGAATGTAACTGAGAGGGCGGAGCTGCATTTAGGAGCGGAAGCGGTGCTGGAGAACACACTTTCAAACTACGAAGCGTCCGGGATCGGCGTTGCGGGCGAAGCCTTGGCCTCCACCGAAGAACTTTTGCCGGTTGAACGGTGGTACGCGGTTTCCGTTCGTCCGAGGCACGAAAAGTCGGTTGCCCGGCATCTCGAACACCGGGGATTAAGCTGCTTTCTTCCGTTATACCGCAGCGTTCGTCGCTGGAAGGATCGTCGAAAAGAATTGGACATGGCCCTATTCCCGGGCTATGTATTCGTGAACCTCAATACTCGAGACCGTTCGGGTGTTCTTCGAGCTCCCGGGGTCCTGCGATTCGTGACTTTTCAGGGCCAGCCTGCCGCAGTCCCGGACTCCGAGATCCGCGCGCTGGAATCGAGTCTGTCGGCAGGTCTGCGGCCGCAACCTCATCCCTACCTGCGCCAGGGCGCGAAAGTCCGCGTAAAGCGCGGGCCTCTCGTGGGTGCGGAAGGAATCATGATCCGCCGCAAAGAACGCTTCCGCTTGGTGCTCTCGATCGATCTGATCATGCGATCGGTAATGTTTGAGGTGGATGAAGCCGACGTCGAACCTCTCTAAAGACATCTTGTCATTCAACCGATATCGGCGCATCTGAAGAGGGAATTCCGAGCGCACTCGGACGCAGGTTGGTCGCGAACGGAGCGGAGGATTTCATGCTTGGCCCTGGGTGGAAATAAACTATGTTCGACCACAAACAATTGAGGAAGAGTATCTCTTGTCTTGCCTGGATGTTCTTGTTTTGCGCGGCTGCCTATTCACAGCAGGAATCCCGACAGGGTGCAGCGCAACGATCCGGGAAGGAAACTGCTGCGCGTGTGCCTGGCCGTCCTCCCAATATCGTCTCGGACAATCTTGACAGGGTGGCGGCTTCAGCCGATCAGATTCTCGAAGTCTTGGATAAAGAGGCCGGTCTGATGGTCGAGTTTAAGCGCCTGCTTGCGCAAGATGCGGGGGTGAGCGGGCAGATCCTTGAAGAGTCCGATCTGACCGACATGGCGATAGCCGAACGCCTGAGCTCGGACTTGCGTGCCCGTGTGCTGGCAACGCGCCTCCTGCAGCGCTATGGCTATCTCGTGCCTCGATTGAATCCGGACTCCGACCTCGAAGAGGAGCAAAAGCTGGTGCGGCAGGAGCGGGCACAGATGCTCGCGCGCGCCGCCGAGCGCCGCGACACTCTGGTTGAAAATCCAAGCGCTGGCCGTAACGCTGCATGCGATCCTCGCAGCATCCCGGAGTGTGCGCTCCCGCCCTCTCTCCCCGAGGATCGTGAGAGTGTGCCGGTGAGCCCGACTGCACCAGGAGGTGCGCCGCGTTCGTCGCCGCCGTTGCAACGGGCCGAGGATACTTCACCCGGCCAAATGACGCTTCCGGGTGGCACAGGCCCGGACGGCACCGGCCTTTCGCCGGACCAACGCCCAGGATCCCCGACCACTCTGGCAGCGCCGGAGACCATGCTCACTGCGGCGCGCGTTGATACAAATCCAGCGCTGAACTGGACGCCGCGCATGGCCGGGTACGGGAGTGGGGAGAATCCTTCGCTTCCCTCCACCAGCCAGACAGATCTGCAGTCGCTGTCGGTCTCTCAGCCGGATCAATTATCAAGCGGCGCCGGGATGCCACGGACAGGGCGGGGCTCGGAGCGATATCCAGCCGGGCGCGATTCTGCTCCTGCGGGCACTACCGAGCCGGAGCAAGGTAGGATGGTGCGTCGACCGAATCCTTACGCAGATGTGCCTTCCCTCTATGACCTCTATGTGCAGGCGGGCGCGACCAATCGGCCTCTCGTTAGGTTTGGTCTCGATGTTTTCCGCAAAGGAGCGACAAATCCGGATTATATCCCCATGGATCTTCCCGTCGGATCGAGCTATGTCGTCGGTCCCGGCGACAGTCTCTCGATTGATCTCTGGGGAGGGGTTTCACAGCGGCTGCTCCGCACAGTGGACCGGGAAGGGCGCGTGGCTCTGCCGGAAACAGGGCCGGTCCTTGTCTCCGGGAGAACGCTTGGCGATGTACAGGAAATGGTGCAACGCAGCCTGAGAACACAATTCCGCGATGTTTCCGCGGACGTTGCACTGCTGCGGCTGCGCTCGGTGCGCATGTATGTGGTTGGCGACGTCACTTCGCCGGGCGCGTATGACGTGAGTTCGCTTTCCACTCCGTTGAATGCGCTGTTTGTGGCGGGTGGTGTGACAGCGCAAGGCTCTCTCCGGCGGCTTCAGCACTATCGAGGAAAACAGTTGGTGGAAGAAGTGGACGCGTATGACCTGCTCCTCCATGGCATTCGGGGCGATCTGCAGCGAATCGAGAACGGCGATTCCCTGATGGTACCGCCACTTGGTCCGGTGGTGACGGTAGAAGGCATGGTGCGCCGCCCAGCAGTTTACGAGTTGCGCAATGAGAAGACCCTCGTGGAAGTACTCGATCTGGCTGGAGGAATTCTCCCCGCGGCGGCACTGCGGCACATTGAAGTCCAGCGCCTGGTAGCGCATGAAAAGCGCACCATGTTGAGCGTCGAAATCAGCGACACCAGCGATGCCGAAGTGATTCGCGCGCAAATGAGCGGGTTCGCAGTACAGGATGGGGACGAGATCCACATCTTTCCGATCGCGCCTTATAACTCGGAGTCTATCTACCTCGTAGGGCATGTCTTGCGTCCAGGCCGGTATTCCTACAAGCCGGGGATGAAGCTCACGGACCTCGTGACTTCGTATGCCGACCTGCTTCCGGAACCTTCGACCCGTTATGCCGAGATCATCCGGCTGCATGCGCCGGACTACCATCCGGTTGTCGAGACCTTCGATCTGGCAAGCGCTCTCGAACATCCCGATCAGGCGCCTAAGCTGGAGCCGCTCGATACTGTACACATTTTCGGACGGTACGACTTCGAGCCGGATCCAGAAGTATTCATTACGGGTGAGGTCCGGACGCCGGGGTCGTATCGCACGTCTGGCCAGCAGCGTTTACGCGATGCGATTTATCAGGCTGGAGGTGTGACCCCGGATGCCTGGCTTGATTCGGCACAGCTATTCCGCCGGCAGCCAGACGGGACCACACGAGTCTTGAGCATCAACTTGAACGACGCACTCGCGGGAGATCCTTTGAATAATGTTTTGGTCCAGCCGCGCGATCGCATCCTTGTGCATCGTCAGCCGGAACAAGTTTCGCCACCCAGCGTGTACGTAAAAGGCGATGTCGCGCGCCCGGGCCGCTATCCTCTCGCTGTCAATATGAGCGTCTCCGACCTGGTGAGTTCTGCCGGCGGATTGCTGCGCAGCGCGAATCCCGATGGCGGCGACCTGACGCATTATGCGATCTCTAATTCGTCCGGGGAGCGCGTGCCGGCCGGACACCAGGACCTAAATCTGGCTGCCGCTCTCGCGGAAAAAGAAGACCAGAATTTACCGCTCCGCGACGGCGATGTGTTGACCGTGCCGCAACAGGCTGGCTGGAACGATGTCGGCGCGGCGGTCACCCTGCGCGGTGAAGTTCGCAAACCAGGTGTTTATGGCATCAGGCCAGACGAACGCCTGAGTTCGCTACTGCAGCGCGCGGGCGGGCTCCTGCCGACAGCAAGTCCGCGCGCAGCGGTGTTCGAACGGACCGAAGTTCGTGAACTTCAGCAGAAGAGTCGCCAGGAGTTGATCGAGCGGCTCGAGCGCGAGTCCACGGTGGTAAAGACTTCGGCAACCACGTCGGGAACCGAGGAAGCTGAATTGCAAAAGGCCGCCCTCCTGCAACGCGATCGCGTATTGGAGGCTCTGCGAAAAGCTCCTGTGTCGGGGCGACTGGTCATACATCTTCGCCCCGACCGCAAAGACTTTGCGGGATCGCCCGAGGATATCGAGCTTCGTGCTGGCGATTCGCTCATGATCCCCAAGCAGCCCGGAGGAGTGCTGGTCATCGGGCAGGTGTACAACGCTAACGCCCTCACTTATTCGCCAGGGAGGAATGCCGGCTGGTATCTCTCCCGCTCGGGAGGCGCAACCAAGCTTGCAGACAAACGTGCAATCTTCATCGTCCGCTCGGACGGTTCGGTCACCAGCAAAGAGGGCGGCTCTTGGTCCGGAGGTGTGCTCTCGGCGACGATGGGTCCGGGCGACACCATCGTGGTACCGGAGAAGCCGGTGCTTGGCAGCAGCACTATGAAAAACTTCCTGTCCATCGCGCAGATCGCGGCGTCTACCGCATTGGTTGCAGCGGTTGTTCATTAAGCGCATATGACGATACGGCTTCAAGCCGGCATTCCCGGAGCCCTGCTGTCGTCCGGCGTTGGTTTGACCTGTGTGTCTTCCGCGCGGGCACAGGGGGTAGAGGCAAGGTTCGTGGGCAACCAGAAAGAAATTTTGACAAGTCCCGCACGACTTCGGTTTTCTGATACGGAGTGGCTTGTTCCGCTCAGCGGTATTGCCGGAATTGCCCTTCCGGTCGCGCGATCGTTCCAGACCGGCGAATGAGGCTCTGGGTTGTTGCAGTCATGCTTGTGACTCTTTTGGCGATCGTGCGGAGCAGCGCGCAGACCGATTCGCAGCCGCCTTCGTCTGCGCCGGACGCGAAAACACAATCGCAAGACAGTTCAATTCCATCAACTCAGAAAGCGAAACCTCACGAGAATCAGCCCACGTTCTTGCCCGCCGGAGAGGATCCGGAAAACCGGCTGGTTACGCCCTTCATGAAGCATCTCGCGCTCGATCAGAAACAGTTCTGGACAGCACCGCTCCATTTGCGCTGGTCGGATGCGGAAGTTCTCGCTCCCTTCGCCGCCTTCACAGCCACACTCATGGCAAACGACGCTGCGCTCTCGCGCCGGGTTCCGGGCACGACTTCGCAGATCAACCGAAGTGTGAATATTTCCGACTACGCCACCTATTCGTTCATCGGCGCCGCCGGCGCTTCCTACTTCTGGGGGCATTTCATCCACAACGACCATCTGCGCGAAACCGGGTTCCTCGCCGGCGAGGCAGCGCTCAACAGCACGGCAGTGGCGTATCTGTTCAAAACTATGACCCGGCGTCCCAGGCCGCTTGAAGGAAACGGAAATGGGACGTTCTTTCAGGGAGGGACGTCGTTCCCCTCCGAGCACTCCGCGATCGCCTGGTCGGTCGCGAGCGTGGTCGCGCATGAATATCCGGGGACACTGACGAAGATCGCCGCTTACGGCCTGGCTTCTGCAGTGACGCTGACACGCGTTACCGGCAAGCAACACTTCCCTTCCGATGTTGTGGTGGGCAGCGCTCTCGGATGGTACTTTGCGCGCCAGATCTATCGCGCTCATCACGACTCCGAACTCGGCGGCTCGGGATGGGGCAATTTCCAAGAAGACTCAGACGGTGGGGAGAAGGTTCGCAATCCCCAGCATATGGGATCGCCGTACGTCCCTCTCGACAGCTGGGTGTATCCGGCCGTGGATAAACTGGCGAGTCTGGGTTATATCAAGACTGTGTTTCTCGCTTCCAAGCCCTGGACTCGCCTTGAAACCACGAACTTGGTGAACGAGGCTAAAGGCAACCTGGAGGTGGACGAAAGCGCTCCAGCAGGAATCGCCGCACTTGAACTTCAGCTCGAGCAGGAATTCGCCTACGAACTGGGACTCCTCGACGGCAAATCGAATGAGACAGCGAAAGTTGAATCGGTGTACACCCGAGTTGTATCGATCAGCGGACCGCCACTGAACGACAGCTATCATTTCGGTCAGACGATTATCAACAACTTCGGCCGGCCCTTTGAACAGGGGTTCAACACCTACGACGGCTTTTCGGGCTATGGCGCAGCAGGACCTTTCACGATTTATGTTCGGGGTGAGTATCAGCATGCACCGTCCGCGCCCGGCTATTCACTCGCTGCTCGGCAAGCGATTGCTGCCGCTGACCAAAACCCGCTCCAGCCAGATGTTCCTTTTGCAACGGTAGATCGGTTCACGCTCCTGGACACTTACGCCGCAGTTAAAGCGGACGGATGGAATCTCGCGTTTGGGAAACAGAGCCTCTGGTGGGGACCCGGTGAGGGGGGCGCGCTCCTCTTCAGCGACAACGCCGAACCTATTTATATGTTCCGGGCGAGCCGACCTGTGCCCTTTGAGCTTCCCTGGATTTTCCGGCGGCTCGGCCCCATGAAACTCGACCTATTCTTTGGAAAGTTGTCCGGCAACGAATTCCCTGCACGACCGCTGATTCACGGTGAAAAGATCAGTTTCAAACCCTCGCCCAATTGGGAAATCGGGATTGAGCGCACAGCTGAATTCGGCGGCGTGGGCCGTGCGCTAACCTTGGGCGCGATCTGGGAAAGCTATGTGGCTACCAAAACCTCTTTCGACTATCCGACCAGTCGAAATCCCGGCAAGCGGACCATAGGGTTCGACTTCTCCTATCGCGTTCCGCATCTCCGCGACTGGGTCAAGCTATACGCAGATGGGCTTCTACCCGAAAGTAATCCGTTCAATGTTGATGCAAGCCCAAACCCCATCCATACTCCGCGGCGAATTGCGGTGCGGCCAGGGATGTACATGCCCCGATTGCCGCGCTTGCCAAAATTGGATTTTCGAGTCGAAGCCGTGTACACAGATCCTCCGACCTCGCGGAGCATTCGCGGCGATTACCTCTATTGGGACGCTTTTTACCGCGACCTGTACACGAATAAGAACAACCTGATCGGCGACTGGATTGGACGAGAGGGGATGGGTTTCCAAGCGTGGAGCACCTATTGGTTCACTCCTCGAAGTTCACTCCAAACTGCTTACCGCCACGCCAAGGTCGCTAAAGATTTCATTCCTGCTGGAGAAACGCTAAACGACGGCTCGGTAAAGGTTAACTGGTGGGTTCGTCGAGACTTGAGTTTGTCGGGCTCCGTCCAATACGAAAAATGGTGGGCGCCTATTCTCGCGCCGACTGCGCAAGCGAACTGGACGTCGACGGTCGAAGTCAAATTCTGGCCGCAATCCTGGGGCCGGTAGTTGGGTTCCCCGCCGCGAGCATTGCCGGGGCAACGCAGAACGTAACTCTCACAATCCTCAGCAACAGCGAAAGAGAGGGCCAAGGATTAACATGCACTCCTCGATCGGTCTGACAAGTTCACCGAAAGCGGAATCCACTCTAGCTTCGGATCTGGCCCCGATTACGCCAATCGTGCGCCGTACGTCCGCTGCTCGCTTCCGAAGTTACCTAACGATGGCGGAAGTGGTGGCCGACTTCATTACTGTTATTGGCGCCGTCATGTCCGGGTACTTCCTGTATTCCCTGCTGGGATGGGGCAGGCAACTTTACTATCCTGGATCGGTCGTTCTTGGTGTCGCCGCTACCTTCGCAGCAGTGCTGGTGTTGATGCTGGACCGCGTCGGCGCATACTCGAGCGGAACCAGTTTGTTGCGCGTCCGCGAAACTGAGCACGTGCTCCGCGTGTCGATGCAGGCGCTCGGTTTCGTGTTTGCCGTGACCTTCTTCACGAGCTTCCTGTTTTCGCGCTGGTTGCTGGTCCTTGCGCTGGGGCTGGTGCCACTGTTCCTCTTTGTGCAGAAGCATCTTGTGTATTTGCTGGTGCGGTCTCTGCACTCAAAGGGCTATGGCATGGAGCGAGTGCTGATCTACGGCTCCGGCTCAACCGGGCGGCGGGTGTATTCGGTTCTGCGCCGTTCTCCGAAACTCGGTCTGGAACCGGTGGCCTTTGTGGATGACAATGCGGCGAAAGCCGGTTGTGCCGTTTTTGAGTTGGGCTACGAGAATCGCCGTTCAGCGTCCGTGATGCGTGGTCCAATTACCCGGCACTTGGTTGCCCAGTACGCTGCCGACCTGGTCGTGATCGCCGTCCCTTCGCTTCCACGTGAGAAATTTCAACAGGCAGTCGAAGAAGCTTTGGCGGCCAACGCGCGTGTGTCCTTCGTCCCCAGTCACTTCCTGCACTCCGATCCGTCGGTTGGCTTTCGGGACATCGATGGCGTTTTGCTGGCTTCCTTCAGCCCTCATCACCGACGCTTCACCTACGAGGCGGCCAAGCGGATCTGCGATTTCGGCGGCGCCGCGATTCTGCTGGTTCTCAGCGCGCCGCTGTTCCTGCTGCTTGCCATTCTGATCAAGCTCGATTCCAAAGGGCCGGCGCTGTTTCGCCAGGAGCGTGTTGGCCTGAACGGGCGCCGTTTCCGGATGTTCAAGTTTCGAACCATGTACTCGAACGCGCCCAGCTACGCCTTTTCGCCGAAGAAATCCGACGATAACCGCATTACCCGTCTCGGTCGCTTTCTTCGCCGCACCAGTCTGGACGAGCTCCCTCAGTTACTGAATGTGCTCCTGGGCAGTATGTCGCTGGTTGGACCTCGTCCGGAGATGCCCTTCATCGTCGAGACCTACACCGAACGTCATTCTCAGCGTCTGCAGGTAAAGCCCGGAATCACCGGACTCTGGCAGCTCAGCGGAGACCGCAACTACCTGATTCACGAAAACATCGAATACGATCTCTACTACATTCAGCACCGAAACTTTTTCATGGATTTGGCGATCCTGCTGCACACCACGATCTTTGCCATGCGGGGAATTTAGAGGCTTGACGATGTCACTTCACACCACGGGGGATACAGCAAATGGGAGGAAACCTGCGCCGACGGTTGCGAACTACAAGGATGCGAGCGCCAATTGTGTGGTATCGGCACCGGGCCGTGCGGCCCAACGACGTATTTCTGGCATCGTATCCCCGGTCGGGCAATACCTGGATGAGGTTCTTGTTATCGGAGCTTATTTCAGGACAAACAGCCGATTTCGGCACGGTGGAAACGACCATTTCCTACATTGGTATTCAGAGCCACCGCGTGCCGGCGCTGCTGCCGAATGGAGGGCGGGTGTTCAAGACACACGAGCAGTATCGTGTCGAGTATCAGAGGGCGCTATATCTAGTACGTGATCCCCGAGACGTCGCCGTGTCAAATTACGAACACGAGCGCGCTGGTCTCAGTTATGTAGACCATGGACTCGATCACTTCCTTGACCGATATGTTCGCGGCCGGACAAGCGCCTTTGGAAGTTGGCAAACTCACACTGAGAGCTGGCTGAACTCGCCTCTATTCGAAAGAGGCAATCTGCTCCTTATCAAGTATGAGGACCTACGTTCCGATCCCGAGAGAACCTTGGCACGCGTCGCTGACTTTCTGGGACTTCAAGTCGATTCCGGAACCATCCACGACGCAGTTCTCAATAACGCCCTGTCAAACATGCGGCTAAAGGAAGATCGTCGAATGGCCAAAGTAGGATTCCCTGGAAAGCCGGAACTACTGGAGTCCGGGCGGTTTGTGCGCCAGGGCTCGGTGGGAGGTTGGAGCAAAAGGCTCACCAAGCGACAGTCGGCGCTAATTGAAGATCATGCTGGAACATTGCTGCAAGTACTCGGATACGCGCAGGGGCAAAGCCACTTCTCCCCGGTGAGCATGCAGGGCGATGAGTGTTTGCTTCCTTCGCCGGATGCCAGTTAAGTCAGCCACCGTCCAGGAGTGCATTATAGGGAAGGACCACCCTTTGGGGGGCACTGGCGTGCTTTCTTCCCCTGAATGATCGCTAAACAGAGCTAAGCCGGCACAAGAGCGCACCATTGTGGAAAGTCTTAGACAGAACATGAGTGTTCACGAGATTGATTCGGTCACCGAGGTCGAGTTCCCCTCCCCTTCGGAAGCTGCCGAGTCTGCACCGGATCAACCGGCGCCAAACGTTTTGGCGAGCCTGCAGTTGCTGTGGGACCGTCGCCGGTGGCTTTCCCGTGTGGCCGCATGGGCGCTTGTGATCGGCACCGTTATCGCATTTCTTATCCCGAACCAATATGAATCCTCGGTCAGCATCATGCCGCCCGACTCCATGAGCGGCAGCGGAACCATGCTGGCCGCGTTAGTCTCGAAGTCGTCCCCGGAACTGGCCGCCATGGCTGGAGGCCTGCTAGGGGCGAAGGGTTCGGGTGCGCTCTTTGTCGACCTCTTCCGCAGCCGGAGCGTGCAGGATCATGTGGTTGACCGGTTGAATCTCCAGAAGGTCTATTGGTCCCGTTATAAGCAGGACGCGCGCAAGAAGCTGAACAGCCACACCGATGTGAGTGAGGACCACAAAAGTGGCGTGATTTCGCTGACCGTGACCGACAAGAATCCGCAGCGCGCTCACGACATCGCGCAGGCGTACGTGGAAGAGTTGAACCATCTCGTGTCCGAGGTCAGCACCTCCTCGGCCCGGCGCGAGCGCGTCTTCATCGAACAGCGCCTCACCGCGGTCAAGAGCGACCTCGAGGACGCGGAGAAGCAATTCAGCGCCTTTGCCAGCAAGAACAGCGCTCTCGACATCAAGGAACAAACCAAAGCCATGGTCGAGTCTGCGGGTCTGCTGCAGGGACAACTCATCGCCTCGCAGTCGGAACTGCAGAGTCTGGAGCAGATCTACACCGGCAACAACGTTCGCGTCCGGTCGCTGCAAGCCAGAGTCGACGAGCTCAAGCGCCAAGCGCAGAAGCTGCAAGGCACGGACGCCTCGCTGGTTTCAGGTGCCGCCCAGCCCGACCAGATGTATCCACCCATCCGCAAGCTGCCCTTGCTCGGCGTTGAGTGGGCCGACCTCTACCGGCGCATGAAAACTCAGGAGACCGTTTACGAGTTGCTCAACCAGCAGTACGAACTGGCACGAATCCAGGAAGCGAAGGAGATCCCGACGGTAAATGTGATCGATCCGGCGAACCTGCCGGAGAGGAAATCGTGGCCCCCCAGGGTGCTGATTATCGTCATAGTGACGGTTCTGTCGCTGGCTGGAGCCGTTGTGAAGATCTTCGGGGCAGAGTGGATTCAGTCTTTAGAACACGATGACCCTCGCCGGCAGTTGGCGATGCGCGCGGCCGAAGGCTTGAGCCAACTTCGAAATCGGGTTGCCCATCTCAGGTTCCATGACCGATCCGACTCCTCCAAACCATCCGGCGACGGACCGGAATGATGGCGATCGTCTGGCCTTCCATGGTTGACAAATTCTGGCAGTCTTCCACCGGGAAAAGCTTAAACGCATTGCGGGCCTCGCGAAATTTCCGCGAGAGTGCGGGGAACGCGTCTTATAGCATCGCGGAGTACATCGCGCAGCCCCTGTCCATGCTAGTGGCGGCGCCATTCCTGGTTCATAAATTGGGACTGCCGCAATACGGTATTTGGATGTTGGTGAGTGCGATCCTGGGCAGCATGGGCATACTCAGCACCGGATTTGGCGATGCGACCGTCAAATACGTGTCTGCCTACCGTGGTCAGAACAACCCCGCTGGGGTCGAGCGTACGATTCGTGCCACTCTGACCATCAACACTCTCCTGGGTGGACTGTTCGGCCTGCTGGTTTGGGTCGCGGCGCCCTACGCGGTCGATCACATTTTCAAGATTGAGCCCGGGTTCCACGCCGCCAGCCTTCAGGCCATCCGGATCAGCGCGGTTATCTTGCTTATTCGCTCCATCGAGAGCGTTTTCGTGAGCACGCTGCGCGCTTTCGAGCGCTACGGGCCACCGGTCAAATTGAATGTGTTTCTCCGGAGCATTGTCGTTGTTTCGGCCGTAGTACTCGCCGCCATCGGACGCGGGGTAGTTGCAATCATGGTCGCGACCTTGTTCTGGTCTGCGCTGATTGTCGTTCTGCAGGTCATCGCCGCCCGCCGCGTGGTCGGCCCGTTGAACCCTTTTCCGACCTTCGCAAGAAGTGCCCTCGCTGAGGTCTTCAGCTTCGGTTGTTTCAGCTGGTTGCAGGCACTGGCTGGAGTCGTGTTCAGCTATGCGGACCGTTTCCTGGTAGCGGCGATGCTGGGGACCGCCCCGGTTGCAATCTACGTCCTGTGCGTGCAGGCCGCGCAGCCGATCCACGGATTGGCCGCTGCCGCCTTCAACTTTATTTTCCCGCACATAAGCTCTCGCCATGAGGCCGGGGAGATTCACGGCCCGCGCCGGGTCTTTCGTCTCGCTTTGCTGACAAGCGTTGGAATCTCTGTCGCTCTTGCCGCGCCCCTCGTTTTATTCGGCAAACCCCTTCTAACTCTCTGGATGGGAGCTCAGTTTGCCCAGCAGGCCTATGTCGTGCTCGCGGTCTTGGCGGTGGCGTATTTGATTCTTGCCATCAACATTGTCCCGCATTACACGCTCCTGGCACTTGGCAGTGTCCGTTTTGTGTCCGCCGTGAATGTGTTGGGCGGGATCGCGTCACTGGGCGCTGTGGCTCTATTGATTCCGCCTTTTGGGCTGGTAGGAGCCGCTATTGGACGGCTGTTCTATGGTGCCATCACGGCTCTAGATTTGCTGCAGGTCAAAGTGAAGCTGGCGCAAGCTGTTTCGCCACGGGAAGACGCAGTTCTGACTTCATCATGATCCGTAGATCTGTAGTCCGCTTAACCTATGGGGCTCTCACCCGGAGTCGTGGACTTGCGCACGCTGGACAGCGTAAGCGCAGCGCTAGCAACGGACACTGAACGTATCTTCTTGAAACTTGATGTTCAGGGATTCGAATATAAGGTGCTGCAAGGGGCAGAGCGGTTTCTCGCTCGCGTCGCGGGGATTCAGATCGAACTCTCTCTGGTTCCACTCTACGATGGGGAACATCTCTTCCATTCGATGCTCCACGATTTGGAGGAGCGCGGATTCGAGATGTGGTCTTTGATCCCGGGCTTTGTCGATCCCGAGACAGGCCGGCTGTTGCAGTTGGACGCAATCTTTTTCAGGGCCGAGCCCAACGCAAACTGTTATTTCAGCAGTTGTCGAAGAAAGAGGCTGGCATCTCAATGATCACCCCAAAGATCTCAATAGTGACGCCCTCATATAACCAGGCATCGTTCATTGAAGAAGCACTGCACAGTGTTAAGAATCAGAATTACCCGTCCTTGGAGCACATTGTTGTTGACGGTGCTTCGACGGATCGCACTGTGTCCATCCTGCAGGAGTATTCGCAAAAACCCGACTGGCAGCACCTCCGGTGGGTGTCGGAACCAGATCAAGGCCAAAGTGATGCACTAAATAAGGGCTTTAGGATGGCATCGGGTGAGATAGTAGGCTGGCTGAATTCCGACGATTTGTATCGTTCCAGTTGTTTCGACAACGTTGCGGAAGCATTCTCCTCGCACCTGGATGTCGATGTGCTGTACGGGGATTACACGTGGATAGATGAGAAGGGGCACCTTCTCCAGATCCGTCGGGAGATCGAGTTCAATCGTTTCGTCTTGTTATATCACCGCACCCTTTGCGTGCCGTCCCCCTCGTCATTTTTCAGAAGGCGTATTTTTGACGAGGGCAATTTTATCGACGTGACCTACCATTACTCGATGGATTGGGAGTTTTTTCTGCGCCTGGTTCGCAGCGGCTATCGATTCCAACACCTACCGGAACTTTTGGCTGATTTTCGCTGGCAGTCTGAGAGCAAAACATCGAAATATGTTGGTGGACTGTTGTACCAGGATCGGGATCGACTCGTTACTCAATATTCGCCATTGCTAGCGAAGTCGCCTCGGGCGGTGCGTCCAGTATGCCTGGGCGTGCTGAGAGTCGGCGCTGCCTGCAGGTATTGGTCGGAAAAACTCCTGCGCGGCTACTACTTCCAGCAATGGTCAGCTTTAGAAACAATCGAGTAGGTGTGCGATTATTGCCGAGCTGGGAGACCCGTCCAGGCAGGACGAGGTGTTGAAGCGAGTCGCAAGAAAAGAGTGGTTTCGCCTTATTGATGGTGAATTACGTGCTTGAGCTTACGAAGCAGCGGTCGGAAACAGAGCATATCTTCACATGGTTGTGGGTAACGGCTGCGCTCAGCCTCTCGCTTCTATATCTTGTATCGCCGGATGGATATTTTACCTTCATAGTTATCTCTGGCGGCATGCTGGTGGTGGCGGCTCTCTCACTCGCGTACCCTTCCGTGCTGCTCTATTTCATTCTCGCGACGTCGGTGTTTTCCTCAATACTACGGAACGCGGACAGTGTCACTGTTGGGAGCACAACGGTTAGTCTGTCCGGACTGCGCTGGATATGGGTTGGCGCGATCGTTATAGCCGTTCTAGCTATTAATTTCCGTCGAGTGCAACTTAAAGGGCCTTACTCTTGGCTGCTCATTTTCTCTGGATGGGTAATGCTACGTTGGATGGGTACACCCTCCGGCATCGGGTTGCGGGATGTTCTTTTCTATTCACTACCTGTTCTGCTGGCCGTTTACACGAGCTTTCTTTTGGCCACTACTTCAAGCGACTTGATTGGCAGGACTCGGTGGCTCCTCCTGTGTACGGCAGCGATCCCCGCTATTGCATATGCCATTCTGATACCCGCAGGTCTCGTGACCCTTGAGGATATCGGGCCCGAAGGAATTATCGATCCCCGAGCCATCTCCGAATATTTGCTCGTAGTGCTGTGTGTAGCTGCCTCCCAATGGCGTTATGGAGCAACCGCCAAGTCCAGAAAGCATGGGCTCGCCATCAGCATATTGTGCCTAGCGACGACTGTTCTTACCCTATCGAGGGCTGCCACATTTGTGGGGATGATTCTTATGGGATTTGCGCAAGCGAATGTTTGGCAGTTCCGGAAGATCGTGTTCGCAGTGACGACTGCAGCCGTGTTCCTGACAGCTGTCGTTTGGTTCGTGCCAACTTTTCGGAATCGATTCACTGGGCAGGACGGAGCATTCTCCGAGGAGTTTCCGTACATTAACACTGAGGGTCGGGCATTCTTCTGGGCGGTTACCATCGAACACGCGATTGAAAAGCCAGTCATCGGCTGGGGGCCAGGTAGCGCACGCCTCCTTGTAGGTGCGGCCATTCCTGATTCTGAGTACGAGGAATACCATCCGCATAACGAATACCTTCAGGTGTTTCATGATCTTGGTCTGGTCGGCTTGGTGTTGATGTTGTTGGGGTGGGTTCCGCTTCTTCGTGTACATTGGCGGCGTTGGCGGGCAAGTGATGCCCTCGGAGATAACATGGCAGCTCAATGGCATATGTCTGCACTCCTCGCAGTGGCCGTAGTACTCCTTAGTTCAACCGTTGGCAACACGCTACACGAAGCCTATATAACTGCTCCCACCTTGATCCTCAGCGCCTGCGCGTTTTCTTGCGCTCGTTCAATGCAAACGCACGCCCGGCAAGGGTCAGCATGAGCGCCATTTCCGCGCTATGTCATGTGCAGACGCTTGAGACGGGCAAAGACGTGCGTGCGTTTTGCGCCGAATTCGTGCCCGCAGGCACATTCGGCCGCATCCTGATTAAGCCTAACTGGGTCAAGCACCAAGAAAACCCGGTTTTCCCCATCAGTGCGCTGGTGACCAGTTCCGATCTGATCGAGGCGATCGTAGATGCGTGCCTGGAAAAGTATCCCGCCGTCGAGGAGATTACCGTCGGGGATGTACCCCTGCAGAGCTGCGATTGGGACTTGCTGGTGCAGCAAGCTGGTATCCACCGGCTGATCGCAAAATACGAACCGTACCGGAAGCCACGAATCCGGTTCTGCGATCTGCGTCGCGAGCGCTTCAGGCTGGAGTCCGGCTTCATGTTGCCGTCCAACGGCAATCAGACCGGCGATCCCCGCGGATATCAGGAAGTAATTCTCGACCGCGACAGCCACCTCGAGGAAATCAGTGATTCATCCGAGAGGTTTCGAGTATCTGACTACAGTCCGGAAGAAACCACCAGCAGTCATCATTCGGGCTGTCATCGCTACCTGATTGCCAAGAGCGCGCTGGAATGTGATCTCTTCATCAATCTTCCGAAAATGAAGACCCACCAAAAATCAGGCGTAACGGGAGCCCTCAAGAATCTGGTGGGCATCAACGGTAACAAGGCATTTCTTGTCCATCATCGGCAAGGCCGTGAGGGTTCTGGCGGAGATGAGTTTCCACCCGATCTCCCTAAGTTATTCGTGCTCCAGAACAGATTGCGCAGCATGGTGCAGAATCGTTCCCGGCTTGCCTTCTCCACCCTTCGGATGGGTTGGCGTGTCCTGAAGAAACTTAAAGGCATCCGGGTCGAAGGCACACCGGGAAATTTGGACCGGAACTTCTATATCGGCTCGGGTTCCTGGTACGGCAACGATACCGTGTGGCGGATGATCTATGACCTCAACCGCATTATCCGCTATGCCCGAGCATCCGACGGACGCTTGGATCGAGTGCCGCAGCGCGAGTATATCGCCATCCTGGACGGGATTGTCGCGGGAGAGGGTAACGGCCCGCTGCAGCCGCTGCCCGTCCCTCTGGGAATAATAGCTGCTGCGGAAGACCCTTTTCTCATGGATACTGTAATGGCGCGGCTGATGGGGTTTGAACCGGACAAGATCCCCATGCTGGCTCATCGCCGGGAGTTCGACGATCACGTCTGGGGCAACTTTGAGGAAAGCTCTGTTCCCATCCTTCTAGACAAGACCCTATACACGGGGACCCGCTCTCTCCCGGTACTGCACCCCTTTCGGCCGTCTCCCGGATGGAAGGGTCACATCGAGCTTCGAGCGACTCAGGGGGCCGCGTGAAAGCGAAACCTTTCTTCTATTTTGCCTCACAACGTGCGCTTGGCTCCCGCGTTCGCGAGTACTTTCATGAGTTTTTGCATCTGGAACGTGCCCGGCCACAGGATTTCCGGCAATTCCAGGAGCGCCGTCTCGAGTCGATCCTCGAGCACGCGGCCGTTGCGGTGCCATTCTACCGGGAGCGAGTTCCTGAAAGGCGCCCGGCTCTTCGAGATTTCCCGATCCTCACCAAGGCAGACGTACGAACAAGTTTTTCCGATCTTATGACGGAGGAGTTGCGGCTTGAATATACGGGAGCCAAGCGTAAGGCTGCCTATTCTTGGATTGCGGTAAAGACGGGTGGGTCCACGGGCGTACCTACCACAGTGATTCATGATCGCGAATATCGGGACCGTGGTCGCGCAGGCAGACTATATTCGCGCTCCCTCTGTGGCTTTCCGCTGGGAACCCCCTACTTCCGCCTCTGGGGAAGCATGCAGGAAATAAACCAAGCCCGTACCTCTTGGAAGGACCGGGCACAGGCCTATCTTTCCGATGAAATTTGGCTGAATGCCTTCCGCATGGAGGAGCGAGATATACTGAGGCACATTTCCACGATCAACTCCACCGCTCCGGAGCACATGATGGCATATGTCGATGCCGCTGTAGAGCTAGCGAGGTTTGCTCAGGATCGGCACATGAATATGAAACCGCTTCGGGGGATTATGTCCTGCGCTGGCACCTTGACGCCTTCAGCCCGTACGACCTTGCAAAACGCATTTCAAGCCCAGATTCACAATCAATATGGCAGCCGCGATTGCGGAGGTATTGCGTGCGAGTGTGACCACGGCCGGCTGCATGTTTACGGAAATAACCTTCTTCTCGAAGTTGTCGACGATCGCGGAGATCCCGCTCCCGCAGACCGCTCCGGGCGCCTCCTCGTAACCCTCCTTGGCAACCGTTCCTTTCCCTTGATTCGCTATGAAATTGGGGACGTGGGCGTTATGGACAATCGCGATTGTGAGTGCGGTCGGCCCTTTCCGTTACTGGCGAGAGTCGAGGGCAGGACAATCGAATTCCTGCGCAGCACCAAAGGAGGCTACGTGTCGCCCCTGTACGTTATACATTTGGTCGGAGTGGTGCACAACCCGGGTCTGTTAAGGCGCTTTCAACTCGTTCAACGCTCAGCCGTAGAGTTTATCCTCAAACTCGAACTTGAGAGAGGCGCCTCTCAGGAGTGCTACTTAGAAACGGTTAAGCTCCTTGAGCGAGATCTAAAGGCTGTGTTGGGCACAGACGCTCAGCTCCGCATATCGAAGGTAGCTGAGATACCGCCAACTGCCAGCGGGAAGTTCTTATACACCATCAATGAATATCAGGTTGGAAATGAGAATTCTGTTCACTCACACTCCGCCTGACCTTTACGGTGCCAGCCGCTCTCTCCTTCGGCTAACTACCAGGCTCGTTCAGGACGGGAATGCCGTATGCGTCATACTGGGGGGCGACGGTCCACTCCGGCCAGCTCTGGAAAGTGCAGGTGTGACTGTGCGGGTCTGCCCCCAGCTCGCGGTCATCGATAGAAGAAAGCACGCAACTTTTGCCGGATGGTTAAAGCTGGGTTTCAATTTTGTAGTGTCTCTTGTTCAAATCGGGCGCATTGCCGGCAAGTTCAAGCCAGATATTATCCACACAAATACCGCTCTGATTCTCACTCCTGGCATCGTCGCCAAGCTTTGTGGAATTCCTCATGTTTGGCACATTCGAGAAGTGTTTGCGGACTTTAGCGGATTGTGGAAGCGGTATCAACGGTTTGTCGTGTTTTTCTCCACACGAATCATATGCGTCTCACACGTGGTGGCAGAGCAGTTTACGCTATCGCGGGCGCGGCAAAAACTTTTTATTTTGCACAACGGCTTTCCTGCGTCTGAATTTCCTGAGATTCCCGCTAGCAGGGTCAACGACTTTCGCGCTCGTTACAAACTGGATGGCAATCCTCTTATCGGGCTGGTGGGGAGGATCAAAATCGGCAGAAAGGGACAGGACGTCTTCCTCAAGGCAGCCGCAGGCATAAAGTCAAGATTTCCCAACGCGCGATTCATGCTCATTGGCAGTCCCTTTCCTGGGAATGAGAGTCATCTCGACATCGTCCAGAATCTTATTCAGGAACTTGGGCTCAACAACGAGGTAATCTACACGGGCGACGTGGACGACATCAAGACTGCCTACGCCGCACTCGACATCTCAGTTCAGGCCTCCGTTCTACCGGAAGCATTCAGTGGAGTTGTCATTGAAGCAATGGCGATGGGCAAAGCCGTGGTCGCCAGCAACTGCGGATCAACGAAGGAGCAAATCGACCACGGCAAAAGTGGGATTCTCGTTAACCCAGGGGACCCATCGCAACTAGAGTCCGCACTCGGGAGCCTTCTGGAAGATGAGACCCTTCGACAAGAATTAGGGGGCAATGCTCGCAAGAAATTCTTGGAGAATTTTGAATTCGAGAAATTCTATACCGAGATGTGTGCAGTATATTCGTCAATCCTCCAGACGGCAGGGCGGGCTGGATGAAGATCTTCATAGGACAGTTGAAGGATGATTACTCAGGACTGATCGCTCGCGGTTTCGACTTTATTGGAAAGGGCGACAAGATTCGAACCGGCGATCGCATTGCTATTAAGCCAAATCTGACCTTTCCCACCTTCCGCAAAGGTGTGATGACCAATCCGGAGGCGGTTGAGGCTCTGGTTGCCTATCTCAAGAACCACACAGATCACATTGTCATTTGCGAATCCGACTCGGGGGGATATAACCGGTTCTCGATGGACGAGGTGTTTACCGCAACCGGGATCGCCGCTATGGCGAAGCGATACGGTGTCCAGATCGTCAATCTCTCTCACGTCGCTTCGCGGTCGATTTCGTTCCGTTACCGCCTCAGGCGCCTGTCGGTACCGCTGCCGACTCTGTTGCTGGATGAAACCGACTTGTTCATCACCATGCCCGTGCCCAAGGTGCACTGCAATACTGGGATGAGTCTTTCCATGAAGAACCAGTGGGGAGTAATTCAACAGCCAGACTTGCGCCTGAAACTGCACCCTTACTTCGACGAGGTGATTTACCAAGTCAACAAAGCGCTTCCCTCGACAATTTCCATCGTCGACGGGAAGTATGGCCTAACGCGCAGTGGTCCGATGCGCGGAGACGTAGTGGATTTGGACTGGATGGTCATTGGGGACAATCTCTTTTATGTCGATTATGTAGTAACCGAGCTTATGGGTCGCGACTACCGGCAGATTTCGCACCTTAGACATGCGTTCCGCAAAGAAGGCATCCAGTCGGTCGACGATGTCACGTTTAATACGGACTACAAGCAGTTCATCAGGAAGAGTTTCTATTTGAAGCGGGAGTGGACAGATTATCCGGGCTTGTTCACATTTAATTCTCGGCTGCTTGCTTACATAGGCTATGAGTCGATATTGGCTAAGCCTCTCCATTGGCTCTTGTACCGCTTCCGCGAGCCTTTTTACTGATCAATCTTGTGGTTCTCGCCTAATCTAAGAACCCCAAACTGAGACGAAGTTATTCCTTGAATTCACATCCCGGGAAAAGGAGAAGGACAGAATATGAGCAACATCACTCGTGTATTGGTCACTGGTGCCGGAGGTTTTATCGGGCACCATCTCGTAAAGAGGCTTAAGGCCGAAGGTTGTTGGGTCCGAGGCGTAGACATCAAAGCGCCGGAATACGAAGCTTCGGCCGCGGACGAGTTCGAGTTACTCGACCTTCGCAAGTACGACAACTGCCTCTTGGCAACCCGCGGCGGCATCGCACAGGTCTACAACCTGGCGGCCGACATGGGCGGAATCGGCTACATCACCGCCTCCCACGCCGATATCTCGCGCAACAACATTCTGATCAATGCCCACATGCTCGAGGCCAGCCGTCTCAACGGTGTGTCCCGGTTTCTGTTTTCCTCATCTGCCTGCGTGTATGCCCAGTACAAACAGCGGCTGCCGGAGGTCACTCCTCTTCGCGAAGAAGATGCGTATCCCGCCGATCCCGAGGCAGGTTATGGATGGGAGAAGCTCTTTACTGAAGAGCTATGCCGCTATTACTGGCAGGACTACCGCTTCGATACCCGTATCGTGCGATTCCATAACGTCTACGGGCCACTCGGAACGTACGAGGGGGGCAAAGAAAAGGCGCCGGCTGCGATCTCGCGCAAGGTGGCCTTAGCTGGGGACGGCGGGGACATTGACATCTGGGGTGACGGCGAGCAAACGCGCTCTTTTATGTACGTGGACGACTGCGTCGAAGGACTGCTGCGGCTGATGTCATCAGACTATCGCGAGCCCTTGAATTTGGGCACGGATCGGCTGATCTCGATCAACGAACTCGTGGATCTTATCAGTGAGATCGCCGGCAAACGACTTACCAAGCATCACGATCTGAGCAAACCGCAGGGAGTGCGCGGCCGCAACAGCGACAACAGCCGCCTGCGACAGACCTTGGGCTGGGAGCCTTCCGTGTCGCTCGAAGAGGGCCTTAATGTTACCTACCGATGGATTGAAAATGAGTTACGCCATGCCGGACGCCTCTCCAACATTTTCACGGCCCGCAGTGCCGACTAACAGCCGCGCCAACGTTCTTGGCGTTGGCGTACACGCGATCGACCTTCCCAGCGCGGCCAGCGTTATCGAAAACGCCGTTCGTGAAGGAACGAAGGGATATGTCTGTGTCACCAGCGTGCACGGCGTGATGGAGGCGCAACGTGATCCCGAGTTCCGGGACATTCTCAACCTCGCCATGCTCGTAACCCCAGATGGCATGCCAACGGTTTGGGTTGGACGCATGCAGGGTAACTCCACCATGAAGCGCGTTTTCGGTCCCGACCTGATGCTGGAGGTCTGCCGGCGTTCAACTGGGACCGGAGTCCGCCATTTCCTGTATGGCGGGAATCCGGGAATTGCCGCTGAACTCGCGGAAGACTTGCGGCGCCGGTTTCCGGGTATCACAGTGGTGGGGACCTTTACGCCTCCGTTTCGGCCTCTTGAGCCATCGGAGCAGCTTGCGCTTGAAAAGCAGATGGAAACCACGCTCCCGGACATTGTTTGGGTAGGACTCAGCACGCCGAAGCAGGAAAAGTTTATGGCCGCGAACTTCCGGCGGCTTCCCTGCAAGATCATGGTCGGAGTGGGAGCGGCCTTCGACATTCATACCGGCCACGTGAAAGACGCTCCGAACTGGATCAAAGATGCGGGACTGCAGTGGGCCCACCGGCTCTGCCAGGAGCCAGGACGCCTGTGGAAACGCTACCTGGTGAACAACTCGGCTTTCCTGGTTGCCATCGGCCTTCAACTCGCCGGGCTACGCCGCCATCCCCTTCCAACTTTCTCCCACAGACCTTCCTGACAGCCCCCAGTCATTACGGGTGTGGGGCGGGCATTCGATCTTTACGCCGGGCGAGTAGGACGAGCCCCGCGATGGACGCGGGATAACGGGTTAGAGTGGGCGTTTCGCTTAATCAGCAACCCTCGTCGTTTGTGGCGCTGATACCTCATTTACAACGCGCAGTTTCTTTACTGCCTCGCACTTGACGGATTGGGTGTACTGGAACGCGACCGGCCTCTCGAAAATTGAGGGGCGGAAACGGCCGGTTTCGTATTCCGTTCGGACGATCCCCGGTCTTTGATGCGTCTCCCTATGTCCTCTGTCGATTCCATGGGAGACCAGCACGAGGTGCAGACCCGACATCTTCCTGGAGGTGAGAACATGAAACGGGCTTTGATCACAGGCATTACCGGGCAGGACGGTTCTTATCTGGCCGAATTGTTGCTGTCGAAAGGGTACGAGGTCCACGGTGTCATTCGGCGGGCCAGTACCTTTAACACCCAGAGACTGGACCATATCTATGTAGACCCGCACACACCCAACGCCCGGTTGTTTCTGCACTATGGCGACTTGGTGGCTGCCGGGGAGCTTAGCCATCTCATTTACAGCGTCCAGCCCGACGAGGTGTACCACTTGGCGGCACAGAGCCACGTGATGGTGAGCTTTGACAGTCCCGAATATACAGGCCAGACGACGGGGTTAGGGACAACGCGCATACTGGATGCCATTCGGCGAAGTGGCATCAAGGCCCGTTTCTATCAAGCGAGTTCCTCTGAAATGTTTGGAGCCGCTCCACCGCCGCAGAACGAGGAGACCAAGTTCCATCCGCGTAGTCCGTATGGCGCAGCCAAGGTATACGGCTACTGGATGGCGGTCAATTACCGCGAGGCCTATGGTGTATACGCCTGCAACGGCATCCTGTTTAACCACGAGAGCCCGCGTCGCGGCGAAACGTTCGTGACCCGTAAGATCACGCGCGCCGTGGCGCATATTCTGGCGGGCCGGCAGAAAAAGTTGTATCTCGGAAACCTGAAAGCATCACGCGATTGGGGATACGCCCCGGAGTATGTGGAAGGCATGTGGCGCATCTTGCAGCAGGAATCGGCCGAAGACTTTGTGTTAGGCACAGGCGAGTGCCACAGCATCGAGGAATTCGCGGCAGAAGCATTCGGCTACGTGGGTCTGGATTGGCGAGAGTTTGTCGAGAGTGACCTGCGCTACATACGACCCGCCGAAGTGGATATCCTAAGGGCGGATGCCAGCAAGGCCCGCGACAAAGTCGGCTGGGAGACGAAGATCAACTTCCGTGAACTGGTTCGGATTATGGTGGATGCCGACATGGAGTCCGTTGGCTTAAAGCCATCTGGAGAAGGCTTCCGCATTCTGGAGGAGAAATTCGGCACCTGGCACCAGTGGAGCAGTTCCGTGTCTGCCAACCTGCAAGCCGAGACGGGATCGGCGATGCGTTAAACCGCAGACGAGGACATGGCTATGGATTCTTCTACTCAAGCGCTATCCACAGCAGCCAGGATTTATGTCGCTGGCCATCGTGGATTGGCCGGTTCGGCGTTCGTGCGTACCTTGCAGAGAAACGGTTACCGCAACCTGATCCTGCGTACTCATGCCGAACTCGACTTGGCCGAGGGCCCTCCCGTCGCTCGCTTCTTCGCCTCGGAGCGCCCCGAATATGTGCTCCTAGCCGCTGCCAGAGTGGGCGGTATCTTCGCCAATAGCACCTTCCCTGCGGACTTCATCCGCGAAAATCTCGCGATTCAGGGCAATATCATCCAGCACGCTTATACCGCGGGCGTGAAACGGATGCTTTTCCTGGGCTCCAGTTGCATCTATCCGAGGCTCGCGCCCCAACCCATCAAAGAGGAATATTTGCTTTCCGGCCCGCTGGAGCCCACCAATCGCCCGTATGCGGTAGCCAAGATTGCGGGCATCGAGATGTGCTGGTCCTATAACCGGCAGTATGGGACTCGCTATCTGGCGGCAATGCCGGCCAATCTCTATGGTCCCGGCGATAACTACGACCTGAACACTTCGCACGTTATCGCGGCAATCATCCGGAAGATCGCTGAAGCTCACGAGCAAGGTCACAACTCCGTGACGCTCTGGGGTACGGGGACACCCCGGCGTGAGTTCCTGTACAGCGAAGACCTGGCAGACGCATGCTTATTCCTTCTCAATCTGCCGGACGAGCAATTTCTGTCCGTAGCCAACAGCCAGCACGAGCCGCCGCTCGTCAACGTGGGTTGGGGAGAAGATGTGAGCATTCGCGAACTGGCGGCAATGACTGCGGACGTAGTTGGGTTCCAGGGCACTATCGCCTTTGACCCAAGCAAACCTGACGGTACGCCACGAAAGTTATTGGACGTCTCGCGCTTGACACGCCTAGGCTGGAAACCCTCGGTATCGCTGCGCAACGGTCTAGAGCTAGCCTACGGAGCATTCCGCCGCGAGCGCGCAGCCCTCCAACCGGCCTAACACGCTGTGGCGAAAGTCGATGTTCGATGCCCCGCCCCTAAAGGGGCGACTGATTTCGAAGAACTTACGGCATCGCTAAAGCGTTGCCCTGATGCGAATCCCACTTACACCACGGGCTGCTAAGCTGCGCTCAAAGACGCGGGACTACAGTGGGCCCACCGGCTCTCCCAGGAGCCGGGGCGACTGTGGAAACGCTGCCTCCTGAATAATTCTGCTTTCTTGGCCGCATTAAGTTTGCAACTCACCGGGCTGCGTGGTTATCCCTTTCCACCCGGCCCCACCGAAATTCCTCCTGTAAGTAATCGTTCCGCCACGCGAACTCGGTAGTCGGATAGATCGTTTTGATTTCATAGCCTACCGACGTTACTGACCCGCGCCCAGTTTCCGTTCACGGGATGATACGACAACTTGGCTCATTGATCATCCCCCGGTCAATGAGCCTAATCGTGATTATTGAACAGTGACGTCTGGCTTTGCGCTGTGGTTCTTGGCGATCGCCGCACATCAAGCTGTGACCCTTTTCACTGACAGGACGCGCTCATTCGTGCTTCCATCCATACGGAGGATCTTATGAACACTTACATCCGTTCTCTGGGAGTCTTCGTGTCGAGCTTGTTCTTCCTTCTTCCAACGCCAGCCCTGTGGGCGCAAGAGTCAGCCGCGCCGAAGAGCGCGGCCACAACCGCAGTGGCGGCCGAACCGCAGGCGGCGGGGCAGATTGTGTCCTCGCCGTCCCAACTGGTCCCGGCGCTGCCCGTTCCCCGCCTGATCAAATTCAGTGGGGTGGCCAAAGACGCCTCAGGCCAGCGGCGCAGCGGCACGGTGGGAATCACCTTCTCCATCTACGCCGAGCAGCAGGGCGGCGCGACCCTCTGGATGGAAACGCAGAACGCTGCATTGGACGCGCAGGGGCGCTACGCGGTGCTGCTGGGCAGCACCGAGAGCGCCGGCCTGCCTCTGGATCTGTTCGCCACCGGCGAGCCGCGCTGGCTGGGAGCGAAGCTGGAGTTGCCGGGAGAAGTGGAGCAGCCGCGGGTGCTGCTGGTGAGCGTGCCCTATGCCTTGAAAGCGTCGGACGCGGACACGGTGGGTGGAATGCCGGCCTCGGCCTTCGTTCTGGCTCCGACCGGTGCGGGTGCGAATGCGAGCACGCCGGGCAGTGCGAAATCCAAAGCAGCCAAATCCAAGGCAGAACCTCTGTTTACGAGTTCCGGTACAACGAACTACATTCCCATCTTTACCGACAGTACGGGCGACATCGGCAACTCCACTATCTATCAGAGCACGGCGGGCAACGTGGGGATTGGGTTCAGCAACCCGCAGCAGCGGCTGGTGATCGGGGCGCCGGCAGGAGGAACGGTGCTGAACGCGACGAACCTGTCGGATCAGGACCTGAATGTGATCGTGACTGCGCCGGGGGCGACCGACAAGCATACGTATTTCGGCCCTTCGGTGGCGACCAACCTGACGCTGGGGGTAGGCGGGGTGGAGAAAGTGCGAATCAACAGTGCGGGGAATGTGGGGATTGGGGCTAGCAACCCGCAGCAGCGGCTGGTGATCGGGGCGCCGGCGGGAGGAACCGTGCTGAACGCGACGAACCTGTCGGATCAAGACCTGCAGGTGAACGTGACCGCGCCGGGGGCGAGCGATAAGCATACGTATTTCGGCCCTTCGGTGGCGACCAACCTGACGCTGGGAGTAGGTGGGCTGGAGATGATGCGAATCACCAATGCGGGCAACGTGGGCATCGGGACGTCGGCGCCGGGGCAGAAATTGAGCGTGGCGGGGGTCATCCAAAGCACTTCCGGAGGGGTGATGTTTCCCGACGGAACCACTCAGGCCACGGCCAGCACCAGCCCCGCTGTTCCCATAATCAAGTTGGGGCGGTTCAGCACCAGTATAAGCGCCAATTATTATTATACTTTGACCGGTTACTGGAATACGGCTTTCCCTGATAGCAATTACATTCTCACTTGCAACTTAGTGTGGAATAACTCATCTCAATATAACAACGGCACGGTCGCTGATCTCTGGCTCGACCACATAATTCAAACGCAGCCTGGTCAATTTACTGCCGTGATTGTGAACACCATGCCGATCACCGAATACTATTTGCTCGACTGCATTGCAATGGAGCCCACCAGCGCGTCGAATACGCACACCGGCGGCACTACCGAGTCGAGCGGTGTATCGAAGGCCATGACCGTCGGCCAGGAGCGCCCCGTTGGCGTCAAACCCGAATGAGGCGTTGCTTTGCGGCTTTTAGGTTGCGATGCATAATTCTGCGGGACCGGTTCGGGAGGACCGGTCCCACGCATAACCGGCCTTTAGGCCCTCCGGGCGGCCGGTTGCGATGTTGGCTTCCTCATGAACCGCATTTCGACGAGTGAGTCGTGCGGACGATGCGCTGAAACCCAGGGTGCGGCTCCCATTGACGCCCGCGCACACTGGGCCTACGATTTGCCTTACGGGGCGAGGGGGAGGAGTGTTTTCCCCATGGCGGACCACACGGTCGGCCAGGATACGGTTATCGACCAGAGGCTGGGCCACTACCGCATCGTCGAGAAGGTGGGCGGCGGCGGCATGGGCGTGGTTTATAAAGCTGAGGACACACGGCTGCATCGTTTCGTCGCCCTCAAGTTCCTGCCGGAAGAAGTTGCCCGCGACCCGCAGGCAGTAGCCCGCTTTCAACGCGAAGCCCAAGCCGCGTCCGCACTGAACCACCCCAACATCTGTACGATTTACGACATCGGCGAGCAGAACGGGCAGGCGTTCATCGCGATGGAGTTTTTGGAAGGCGCAACCCTGAAGCAACGCATCGCGGGGCGTCCAATGGAAAGCGAGTTGGTTCTGTCGCTGGGCATCGACATCGCCGACGCACTGGACGCCGCTCACTCCAAGGGGATCGTCCATCGGGACATCAAGCCCGCGAACATCTTCGTGACGAATAGAGGTCAGGCGAAGATTCTCGATTTCGGTCTGGCAAAAGTCGCGCCCACAGCCAGTTCTTCGAGCCAGATTGCCTTGGCGAACACCGTAACAGCCACGGTCGACGAGCAGCATCTCACCAGTCCCGGCAGTGCACTGGGCACCGTCGCTTATATGTCGCCGGAGCAGGCACGGGCGAAGGAACTGGATGCACGTACGGATTTGTTTTCGTTCGGAGTCGTCTTGTACGAGATGGCGACAGGCGCGTTGCCTTTTCGGGGGGACAGTACAGCAACGATTTTCGATTCGATCCTGAACCGCGCACCCGTTCCTCCAGTTCGGCTGAATCCCGACCTGCCGCCCAAGCTGGAAGACATCATCAACAAGGCTCTGGAAAAAGATCGCAACCTGCGCTACCAGCACGCAGCCGACATGCGAACGGATTTGCAACGGCTGAAGCGGGACAGCGAGAGCGGACGGAGTGCGGTGGCAAGCTCGGGCACCTTGGATGTCGCAAAAGCCCCTGCGGCTGGGGTTGCGCAGCTCTGGAAAATTGCGGTTCCCGTCCTGCTGGTCGCCTTGTTGATCGCAGGCGGCCTTTACTATCGGTCGCGGTATCAGAGCAAGCGCCTAACAGATCAGGACACCATTGTTCTCGCCGATTTCGCCAACAGCACCGGCGATGCGGTGTTCGACGACACGCTGAAGACGGCGCTCAACGTTTCCCTGCGGCAATCGCCTTTCCTGAATGTGCTCTCCGACAGCAAAGCCGCGAAGACCTTGCAACAGATGACACGTCCAGCCGGCACGAAACTCACGCCCGAGGTAGCCCGCGAGCTTTGCCAACGGGCGGGCAGCAAAGCCTACATTGCCGGAGCGATTGGCAGTTTGGGCAGCAAATATGTGCTGGAATTGAAGGCGGTGAATTGCCAGAACGGAGACACACTGGCGCAGGAGCAGGTGACGGCGGCATCCAAGGAGAAGGTGCTGGACGTGCTGGGCGGGGCGGCATCGAAGCTGCGCACTGAGTTGGGCGAATCGCTGGCGACAGTGCAGAAGTTCGATGTTCCGCTCTCAGAGGCCACCACGTCTTCGCTCGAAGCGCTGAAAGCGTACAGCCTTGGCGTGAAGGCCTCTAACGAGAAAGGCCCCGCCGCAGCCGCGTCTTACGATCAACGTGCCATCCAGCTTGATCGGAATTTTGCCATGGGCTACTGGGCAGTCGGTAGTGACTACTTCAGTCTCGGCGAGCTAGGGCGGGCCAGCGAGTATTTCACCAAGGCATTCCAGTTACGGGAACATGCCAGCGAGCGGGAAAGGCTGACGATCGCAGCCAACTATTATCGGGATGTCACCGGCGAACTGGATAAAGCGGTCCAGACGTATCAGGAGGAGATTGAGAGCTACCCCCGTGCAGCCGGAGAATACGGCAATTTGGGCGTAGCGTTCGCCCTACAGGGGCAGTATGACCAAGCTGCGGAGATTACGAGGCAAGCCGTGCGCCTTAAACCGGATAGTGGCGACGCGTCCGGGAATCTCGCCGACTACACCCTCGCCCTGCAGCGTTTCGACGAAACGCGGCAGATCATCCACGAGGCGCAGGCGCGAAAACTGGATGATTTGGTAATGCGCGATGCTCTCTATGCTCTTGCCTTCCTCGGGGCGGACTCCGCGGGGATGGCGGAACAGCAACAGTGGTTTGCGGGCAAGCCCGATTACGAGAACTTTGGACTGGCGCTCGCCTCCGACACCGAGGCGTATAGCGGTCATCTCGGCAAGGCGCGGGAACTGACCAAGCGGGCTGTGGACTCCGCCATCCGGGCGGACAGCAAGGAAACTGGGGCAATATGGCAGGCGATTGCCGCTCAGCGGGAAGCGGCTTACGGCAACACCACAGAAGCACGGCAGACAGCGGCAGAGGCTTTAAAGCTTGCTCCCGTGAGTCCGGGCGCCGAGAGCGAAGCCGCACTTGCGTTTGCCATGGCGGGCGATACGGCGCGGGCCGCGTCCTTGGCACAAGACTTAGGAAAACGCTTCCCGCTGGACACGCAGATGCAGTCGCTTTGGCTGCCTGCGATTCAGGCGCAATTGTCGCTGGATAGAAAGAACGCGGGTTCCGCCCTGAATGCCCTGCAAGCCGCTTCCCCCATCGAGTTAGGACTAATTCCGTTCGGCAACAATGTTTCCTGCCTCTATCACGTGTATGTACGCGGAGAAGCATACTTGGCAGCCGGACAGGGTAACGCCGCCGCCGCCGAGTTTCAGAAGATTCTCGACCACAGCGGCATCGTCTGTAACTGCTGGACGGGAGCCTTGGCCCATCTGGGAGTGGCTCGTGCCAACGCCTTGCAGTCGGGAACTTCACAGGGAGCGGATGCCGATGCCGCCCGCGTCCGGGCGCTCGCCGCCTATAAAGATTTCCTCACCCTCTGGAAAGACGCCGACCCGGATGTCCCCATCCTTAAAGCAGCCAAGGCGGAGTACGCGGAGTTGCAGTAGCTGGAAAAAAATCCTTTCTCGTCGCCTTCAGCTGGACGCTCAAGACGATAACTCAGACTTATGCTGCGAATTTACGGGACACCACACTAGGGCGACATCGGAAGTTCGACCTGCTGCTCAATTTCAGCAATCACGATGGGAGCAAAGTTGGCCTCACTCAGTTGCTGGTTGAGCTGCGCTAATCTCGTTTGCTTGCATCGGTCCCATTCTGCGATGCGCGCCTTTACCTGTTGGCTTGACTCCTTGTAAACCGCGATTGCCTGCGAAGGCACGGCACGATCTCCGCTTTCGACAACTCGCAGAGCGGATGCCAGACCCGTGTAGGCATCCTGGAGCCCGGGGCCCTCCTCTGCCGCGTGTTCCTTGTTCCTCAGAATCTTGCCGATTGCGGATTGAGTTTCCGCCAGTGCCGACTTGAGCGCTGAGTTTTGTGCTCCCAATTTCTGTTGCCCCAGCTTCTGTTGAATGTCAGCCAGCTGTTTTTGAACCGAGCCGATCTCGGCCAGTGCTCGGCGCGCTTCGATGGTTTCGCCGAAAATCTGTTGGCCCAGTTGCAACTGCTGCGCGAGTATCTCGGGAGTCGCGGGCGAGCGCGGGTCCATGGTGACTTTCAGCGATTGGTTTTGCGTTTTTCCATCGACCGTGAGGCGGACCTGATAGGTTCCCGGCACAGCCTTCGGCCCGCTGGGGTTGCGATACTCGGCGTCTTCGTCAGCGCTCGGACCGCCGGAACTACCCCAGGTAAGGTTCCAGACGAAGCGGTGCATTCCGGCGGTTTTCTCAAGGACCTCAGGCTTGGGGAACCAGCGCTCGGCGACGGGAAGCGGCGGGTGCTTCCTCGTGCTCTGATCTTCTGAGGAGGATCTTCGGACAAGATTCTGTTGCGCATCGAAAACTTCCAGCCGCACGGCGCTCGCCGCAGACGGGAGGAAATAATCAATCGTCGCGCCACTGGGAGGATTCTCCGCGGTCGGCTCTTCGGGCGGAAGCGGTGTGCCCGAAAAGAAGTCGTTATCAATGCGAACCGCTGTGGCCGGACGGTAAAGCCACACTCCGCTCGCTCTTCGCGCCTCAAATACCTGGCGAAGCGGCGTGATGTTATCGAGAATCCAGAAGGAACGCCCGAACGTGGCAATTATCAAATCATCCCCGTGGATGGTGAGATCGCGAACGGAAGTGACAGGCAGATTCAATTGCAATGACTGCCAGCGGTCGCCGTCGTCCCACGATACGTAAACTCCAAGCTCGGTTCCGGCAAAGAGCAGCCCTTTGCTCTGCGGGTCTTCGCGAACGGCGCGTAAGCATGCGGGAGCACTAATGCCGTTCGTGACCAGTTGCCAGGTGGCCCCGTAATCGCGCGTTCGATAGATGTAAGGCGTCCGATCGTCGAGGCGTTCACGATCGACGGCCGCATAGGCGACGGCGGGATCGAAATGCGAAGCTTCGATCAGCGAGATCTTGCTCCAGTCGCTCAGTCCTTGCGGGGTAACATCTTTCCAGTTCTTGCCGCCATCACGGGTGAGGTGAATCAATCCCGTGTCGCTTCCCGCCCAGATCAAATCGCGGTTGAGCGGCGATGGCGCAATCGTGAACACGACCCCATAACCGTCGCGTTTCGCGTTCTCGAGAGTTGGCGGACTTGGCGGTTTCTTGTCTTTCTTGTCGTTCACATCACCCGCATCCCACGCATCCTGAGTCGCTCCGGTGAGATCGGGACTGATGGCCTCCCAGTGCAGACCGCCATCGACAGTCTTCATCACATACTGCGTCCCGAGATAGAGCGTTGTCGCGTCAACCGGAGAAAGAACCAGCACCGGAGTCCAGGGCGCGCGATATTTGCGTTCATGAATCTCCGAGTCCCATGCAAATGCGGGCCACGGAGTAATGTCCTGGCTGAGGCCCGTCCGTTTGTTGAAGCGGGCAACCGAACCGAAAGTCCCACTCAGATAAATGATGTTGGAGTCATTCGGATCGACCACCAGGTATCCGCTCTCGCTGCCGCCGGGGAGAAACCAGTCCCGCGGCGTGATCTGACCGTGGTCGGTACGGCTTGGAACCGCGGCACTGCCGCTATCCTGCTGCGCGCCGTACACGACGTAGGGAAACTGGTTGTCGGTAGTCGCATGATAGAGCTGCGCCGTGGGCTGGTTGTACCAGCTGCTCCAGGTTTGGCCGCGGTCGAGGCTGACCGTGGTTCCCTGGTCCGTTCCGAGAACCATGCTGGCGGAATTCTTGGGATCGATCCAGAGTTCGTGATAGTCATCTCCGCCCGGCGCGCCGCGCACGACCGAAATTGTCCTTCCGCCATCCTCGGATCGGTAGAGAGCGACATTCGGCATGTAGATCGCGTCGGGATTGTGCGGATCGATCGTGATGCGATTGAAGTACCACGCTCGACTGGTCAGACGAGGATCGGCGTTGGCCAGCACCCAGGTGTTGCCTCCATCGTCAGAACGATAGAGGCCGGATTTTTTTGCCTCGGACTGGATGAAGATGAGCGCGTACACGCGCTTGCCGTCCGGCGCAACGTCAACGCCCACGCGTCCCCAATCGCCCTCGGGCAGCCCGTTTCCATTTCCATTGACACGAGACCAGGTTTTGCCTCCATCCTGCGAACGGTAAAGACCGCCGCCGGGTCCATCGCTCGGAGCATACGTGCTCCACGGAGGACGCCGCGTATGCCATGCGCCGGCAAACAAGAGTTGCGGCGCAGCGGCACACATCGCCAGATCTGAAATGCCGATTTCGGACCCCAGATCGAGAACCCGCGTCCAATGCATTCCTCCATCGGCGGACTTATAGACGCCGCGCTGTTCATTCGGACCATAGGCGTGCCCCAGAGCGCCAACATAGACGATGCTCGGGTTCTGCGGATTGATCGCAATCCGGCTGATCTGGCGGGTGTCCTCCAAGCCGATGTGATTCCACGTTGCGCCGCCATCGGTGGATTTGTACACGCCGTTGCCGGAAGAGAGCTCCTCGCGAATGTCGGTCTCGCCGGTTCCGGCATAAATGGTTCTAGGATCGGACGGAGCCACGGCCAGTGCGCCGATCGAGGCCACAGGCTGGCCGTCAAAAATCGGCGACCAGACAACTCCGGCATTGGTCGTTTTCCAGATCCCGCCGTTGACCGAGCCGAAATAAAAGGTAGTCGAGTCGCCCGGCACACCGGCCACGGCCACCACGCGTCCACCGCGGAAAGGGCCGATCAAGCGCCATTTGAGCCCATTCACCAGTTCCGCAGGAACAGGCTGGGCAACCGCTGCCAGGGTGAGCGTCAGAAAAGCCAATGTGAAAATACGACGTCCTAAACAAGATCTCAGTTTGCGCAAGTGGCAGGTCCTCGTTCTTGGGTATTCAGTTTAGTAGATGAAGCTGGCGTTCTTGAAGCCGGCCGCTGAGAATGTCAGATTTTTTTCTTGACGATCTTCCGATGCGGGCAGGGCGGTGATAATTCCGTCTCCAATCATGGCGGCCGCCGGTTCGATTGCCTCCCCTCTTCCTTGCGCGCCTTGCCCGAGGTCGTGAAGGCCGTTAACGGGCAGATCGAAATTCTCATGGACGGAGGCATCCGCCGCGGCACCGACATGGTCAAGGCCCTCTGCCTCGGCGCCCGCGCCGTGCTCTGCGGACGCGCCTACGCTTACGGCCTCGCCGCTGGCGGAGAAGCCGGCGTCAATCGCGCCATCGAAATTCCGCGCACCGACCTCGACCGCACGATGCCGCTGCTCGGCTGCCCGTCCGTCGCTAAACTTGATCGTTCCTATGTCAATGTTCCACAGAGCTGGGACGCTGACTGACAGCGTTCGCAAAATACACCATACTGTAGAGACCGGGCCTGTCCCGTCTCTTTTATTGGACGCGGCAAGGGAAGCCGCAATCCGCATCCCTTTGCTTCCTGTGTGACGACGGTCACTGCAAGCGCCGCGCGCCTGCGCAATCTTATGAGGATGAAGAAAACAATCAAGAGCGATCGCGCAGCGTGGTTGCAAGGGCCTTCGGCAGAGTGCTCAACGGCTCCAGGAGAACACAAGGACCCCTGGCGACTGATTCTCCTGGGAGCGCCGGGCGTGGGCAAAGGTACGCAAGCCGAACTCCTGATGAGGCGTCTGGATGCTTGCCATCTCTCGACCGGAGACGTCTTTCGAGCTGCCAAGGAGCAGCGTGACTGTGATCAAACCCCGGCGATGAAGGCAGCACTGGAGTATATGCGTCGTGGCGAACTGGTACCCGACTCTACCGTGTGGGAGATGGTGCGCGAGCGCAGCCACTGCATCCTCAATTGCCGCGGCTTCATCCTCGACGGGTTTCCGCGCACGCTCGGCCAAGCCGAGTCGCTGAAAGAACTGATGGAGAAGGAGAAGATTTCGCTCAGTGCCGTGGTGAACTACGAACTGCCGGTGGACGAGATTGTCCAGCGCCTGAGCGGTCGCCGCACCTGCGAAAAATGTAAGTCGATTTTCCATGTTACAGAGAGACCGCCGAAGGTCGAGGCCGTGTGCGATCACTGCGGCGGGCGGCTCTATCAGCGCGAAGATGACCGGCCTGAGGCCATCACCGTGCGTTTGGAAGCATACGAGCGATGCACCTCGCCACTAATCCAGTTCTACAAAGACCTCGGCCTGCTGCTGCCGATTGTTGCCAAGGGATCTCCTGGCGACATCTTAGCGCGAACGATGAATCAGCTGGATAAGCTGGCGCGCGACAGATAAGCTGGAAGCGCGTACCAGCGACGGTGATGACACGCGTACGCCCTTCCACCTGGCATCCAAACCGTAATTTCCTCTGTGCCCTGCGATCGCTGATGAGGGCAGCCAACGCTGAATCGTGATGGAGTTCTTCGAGGGAATGACGCTGAGAGAACGGATCGGCAGGCACAAAAGGTGGGGAAATAAAAAGAACCGCGACATTGGTTACGCTCTAGCCGCCAACTCCTGCGAGAGAGTTAGCGACGTGGATACGTGCACCGTCGCGGTCCCTGATGCGATCTCTGCTTTCGCAGTACCAAACCCCGGCGTCTCCTCGCAGATCCGTCGGTTTTTTCGGGTCTGGCCGTCTGACGGGTCGCCCCGCCCTACGAATCACCCAGCCTACTTCAGATTGGCAACGATTTTGAAGCCAACCCTTTCAGCCATCGACGGTACCAAGGTTAGCGCATCTAGCGAAGTTGTCAACGCCCGTTTTTTGTGCAACCAGCCGGTCGGCGACGGATCCGTTAAGGCGCCAAACGGCCCGTCAGTCAAGGCTTTTGTGGACACGGGAAGGAATTCGCCTCAGCGTCGATTTTGCCGGCCTGTGGAAATCATTTTACGAGAGGTACACAAAGAACCATGGAATTCTCTTGACGCGGCAAACCATCTTCCCGCATTGTGCTATCAGGAGATCGAGAAATGACATGTGCCACCTGGTAGCCTACGTGGACGGCAGCTCACATGGGAGCCCTGGTCCGTCCGGTATCGGGGTCATCGTCGAAGATTCTGCGGGAGGCTGCATCCGAATTGCCAAGTGGATCGGCTGGCAGGACAACAACGTGGCCGAGTACGTCGCGCTGCTGGAAGCTCTGCAATGTGCCTTGGCCAGGAGAGCGCTTTCGCTTCGTGTTTATTCGGATTCCGACGTGGTGGTGCGTCAAATGTGCGGCGAGTATGCTTGCCGGAGTCCGAGGCTGTATTCTTTGAACTGGATCTGTCGCAAGCTGGCTCGGAGCCTGGAGTTCGCGATTACTCGCATTCCCCGGGAGCGCAACGTCGAGGCCAACCACCTTGCCAATAGCGTTGCCCGGCTGTGCCGCGACATTATCGACGGTTAGCTGGGCGGCGGGGAAAAAGTCGGGGGAGTAAGTTCCCGGCCCTTTAAGCCCAACCTCCAGCCCGACGATACGGCGTCGAGACCGGATCCGGCGGACCCAGGCATAGCGAAGTTCCCGCAATATGTTACGCCGCCCGATGTTTGGGCGGCTCTTCTTCTGCATCACGCGAAAGGTGGGAGCACGCTAACTGTCGCAAACGGGCGTGTACACCAACTATCCCGAACGGCCATTGATGAGATAGCTTGATAGCTTCTATTTTAGGAAGGGGCCTTAGCCCCCGAGGGACAGTCGGTCGTGAATTCGCTTTCCAGAAAAGCATCCACGCATTCCGTCGAAGCGCAGCGCCGTCTCGCTTATTTCAACGAGCGCCGCAATGAGATCGTCTCGACCATCCGCGAGTTGGTCGAAATCGAATCTCCCAGCGACAACAAAGCCGCGGTGGACCGCGTTGCGGAGGCCATCGCGGAGAAATTTTCCCGGCTCGGCGGCGAAGTGCGCTTCCACCGGGCGAAGGACTTTGGCAGTCACCTGCAAGTGAACTTCGGCGGCAAGCCGGCCAAGCCGGTGCTGCTGCTTGGCCATTACGACACCGTCTATCCGCTGGGCACGCTCGCCACCATGCCCTGCCGCGTCGAGCGCAACAAATTGACTGGCCCCGGCGTGCTCGATATGAAATCCGGCATCGCCCTGATGCTGCACGCGCTCGCGGCGCTACAAGATTGGCATAAAGAAGATTGGCATGGCGGGTCGCCGGGTAAAGCGCCGGGCGGCGGATTGCCGCGGCCCGTAAACGTGCTGCTGGTTTCCGACGAGGAAGTGGGCAGCGACTCCTCGCGGGCGATCACCGAGGCACTGGCCAAAAGAGCGGCGGCGGTGCTCGTGCTCGAGCCTTCCTATGGACGGCAAGGCGCCGTGAAAACTGCGCGCAAGGGAGTTGGCGAGTACCTCGTCAAAGTTACCGGCAAGGCCTCTCATGCCGGCCTCGACTTCCAGAAAGGCGTAAACGCGATTCTTGAGCTGGCGCGTCAGATCGAGAGAATTTCCCGCTTCACCGACTTGAAAAAGGGCTTGACGGTAAACGTCGCCATCGTGAGCGGCGGATCGCGAACCAATGTGGTTCCGGCGGAAGCGGCGGCGCAAGTCGATGTTCGCATCGCGCGCATGAAAGACGCGGCCGGAATCGACAAGAAGATGCGCAGCCTGCGCCCCTTCCATCGCAAATGCAAAATCGAGATCGGCGGAGGAATCAATCGTCCGCCGATGGAGCGCACCGCCGGAGTGGCAGCGTTGTACGCGCAGGCCTCCGCCATCGCGCGCGAGTTGGGATGGAAGCTCGGAGAAGCCGCGGTGGGAGGCGGGTCCGACGGCAATTTCACCGCGGGTCTCGGAATCCCAACCCTCGACGGTCTCGGTGCCGTGGGTGACGGTGCCCACGCCCCGCACGAGCACATCCTGATCTCGGAGTTGCCACGCCGCGCCGCGCTCATTGCCGGCCTGATCGAGGCGGTGTGATCGGACCCATGCTCCGGTGGCAGGCAGTACGGGCGCTCTTTGACCTGAGGGTCCAACTAACCTAGAATTCAATTTGGGGACCTTGGAGTGATGTGCGCCCGCGCCGGGCAACCCCGCTGGAGGTTTTATGCCGGGAAAACTGGGATTGCCTGAGATTCTGTTGATTCTTGCCGTCGCGCTCCTCATCTTCGGACCAAGCAAACTTGCCAGCCTCGGCAAGGGCTTGGGCGAAGGCATCAAGAATTTCAAGTCCGCCATAAAAGACGACGAAGAAGGCGGAGAGAAGAAACCGTAGGTTTGTGTGGCGCGGGCGCCCTCGCCCGCGAAAGCCGGCAGCGCATATCCGATGGCGTGAAGCCCGGTTTCTCAAACGACCCCAAGCTGCCGCAGCATGCGCCACACCAGCGCTACCGGCAGTCCGACCACGTTGCTGTAATCTCCTTCGATGCGAGGAATCCACCGGGAAGCGATGCCCTGAATCGCGTAGGCTCCGGCTTTGTCCGTAGGCTCGCCGCTCGAGACGTAGTCGGCGATGTCTTGGTCCGTGATTTCACTCACGGTAACGAGCGTCGTTTCACTGGCCACCGACGGCTGGCCGCTGACCACCAAACACACTCCCGTAATCACCTGATGCTCGCGTCCTGAAAGCAGGCGCAGCATGCGCGCGGCGTCCGCGGCATCGGAAGGCTTGCCAAGAAATTGGCCATCGACGACAACCACGGTGTCGGCTCCAAGCACGGAATCATGCGGACGTTGGCGTGCAACCGCGAGCGCCTTCTCGCGCGCCAGACGTTCGGCGCAGTCTTTGGCGGCTTCTCCAGGCAGCGGGTCTTCTGGAATGTCCGCAGGCTGCACTTCGAACGTGATCCCAGCGTTGCGCAGCAATTCCTGGCGACGCGGCGAGGCGGAAGCGAGTACGAGCATGGGAATCATTCTAGAACGCGCATCAATTCTTGATTGTCATCCCGAACGAAGTGAGGGATCTGCAGTTTTCTTGGTCAGCGACCCACTGCAGATCCCTCACTTCGTTCGGGATGACAAGGGTGTGGGTTGGGGAAGCGCGCTACTCCAGCGCTTCGGGTTCGAGGGAAATGTTCTTCTCGCCTTTGGCGCGCTTTTCCCAGTATTGTTTCACCCAGGCTTCGTAGCTTTTGCCGGCGGCGGTGTCGCGTCCGGTGAAGGCTATGGCGGCGATTTCGGAATAGGGAATAGCTGGGCGCTCATTGCTCGTGGCGAGCATCAGACGAACGACGGAGTCTGCGAGCGTCGGTCCAATGCGGCGGTCGAAAAGATAGCCGGTGATCTGGGAGCCGTCTTCCTCTTTATCTTTATTTTTGCGGGTGATGGTCACGTCGCCACGATAATCGAATGCCTTTTCGATGACCGCGCGGACATCGGCTTCGCTGGCGAGTTGCGGGATCCATCCCTGAAGATTTTCGCGCTCGAATCCGGGGACAACTTCGAGTTCGTCGATCGGGCGCGGCGGCGCAGCAATAGATTGCACGCTGTGGGGCAACGCGGGATCGTGCCCATGTTCTCGACCGCTCATACGCGGCTCTCTTCTGCCTGGCTCATGTGGGGACGGGGCTCTGCCCCGTCCTGGCGGGGCAAAGCCCCGCCACCACACGTTTCTATTTGAACTAGCGGATTGTAGGAGTGTACCGGGCGCACATCGCGATCGAGATCGGTGAGCGCGTCCTTGTCGGGATAGAGCGAGAAGGTCGCCTTCACCGTGTCGGCGAATCCGCGCAGCGATCCGAAGGTATCGTCAACCGACGAAGGTTCGTAGCCGCAATGCACCATGCAGTTGGCGCATTGCGGGTTGCCCGACTCGGTGCCGTAGCTGGCCCACTCCGTCGTTTCCATCAATTCTTTGTAAGACTCGGCGTAGCCGTCCTGCAACAGGTAGCAGGGCTTCTGCCAGCCGAGGATGTTATAGGTCGGCATGCCCCAGGGCGTGCACCTGTAATTGCGCTTGCCCATCAGGTACTCGAGGAAAAGCGGCGACTGGTTGAAGCGCCAGGTCTTCTTGCGATTCGAAAGCATGGCGCGGAACAGGCGCCGAGTGCGGGCGCGTCCCATGAAGTGTTTCTGGTCAGGCGCCTTGTCGTAGGAGTATCCGGGCGAGACCATCATGCTCTCGACGCCGGCGTCCATCATCTCGTCGAAGAAGTTGCGTACGCTGTTGGGATCGGCGCCATCGAACAGAGTGGTGTTGGTGGTCACGCGGAAGCCAGCTTCGATGGCCGCGCGAATTCCGTCGAGGGCAAGTTCGTATCCACCTTCGCGGCACACGGAAAAATCGTGGTGTTCTTTCTGTCCGTCCACGTGAACGGAGAAGCTCAGGTACTTGCTGGGCTTGAACAGGTGCAACTTTTCTTTCAGCAGCAGCGCGTTGGTGCAGAGATAAACATATTTTTTGCGCGCGACCAGGCCTTCCACAATTTCGGCGATCCGCGGATGCATCAGCGGCTCGCCGCCGGGGAGCGAAACCATCGGCGCTCCGCACTCATCCGCCGCTTTGAAGCAATCTTCTACAGAGAGATCTTTTTTCAGGATGTGGGCGGGGTACTGGATCTTGCCGCATCCGGCGCAGGCCAGGTTGCAGCGGAACAGCGGCTCGAGCATGAGCACGAGCGGATAGCGCTTGCGTCCGGCCAGCTTCTGGCGCAGAACGTAGGAGGCCACTGTCCACATCTGGGATACGGGAACTGCCATTGCCTGTCTTTCCCCTGGAAGAATGTTTTTCTATTCTACCGGATTTTGGTTTGCTTGAAGGCCAGGTTTCAAAGTTTAAAGGTTTCAGAGTTTCAAAGATTCGTCACGGTTCGGATCGCACCGCTTTTGCTGGTTGCATTTTTATTGAGTAGTCCGAGTCTCGCGAGAATGAACCGTTCGGGCGGAAACTGCTAGTTACTACTTTGTCATTTAATACTTTGTCACTCGGGTACCCCCCCGGTCTATTGGAATCATGGGGTTAGGTGCTGTTCGTGGCGCAAAATCTAGATTTCAAGGAATTTAGTGCCAATTTGCGCCTACAGCCACCGTTGGGCTATAGCGTGATTCTTCTTATAGCTGTTGATGTCAATTAGGGTTTGTCGTTACTCTGAAGTCCGCGGCCAAGTCCGCGGTCGAGTCAGCGACCGACGAACACCCCAGCCCAAGCCGAGCTTGGACGGAGCACCCTGAAGAGTAGTGCGGTGCATAAGCTGGGCCGCACGCCCTGACACTTCTGAATCGAGAACGGCAAAATTGCGGCGGGGCAGAGAACCTGCCCCGCCCGGTTGGTGGCCTGCTCCTTGCGCCTTGGATTCGGTGCCCTCAAAAATATCCCGAGCCAAGGAGCCAGCCGACTTTCGACCCGCGATCTGCCGCGGGTAAAGCCGTTTGGTTAGTGCACCGAAATAACCGCACCAACTGTGCCTACGCAGTCCAAAGGAGAGGCATACGACACTAACACCCAGTAGTCGCCTGCATTAAACGCGTTACTGATGTCATGGCCCGTGTCGTCCCACAGTTGCGGCAGCGGCCAGCCCGAGCTGCCGTCCCAGTCGCTGTCGGTCACTTCCCCGCCCGGTCCTGCGAAGAGAATGTTGTGGGCAAGGCTCGGCCATCCTTCTGCGTTGCTGGTCTCGTTTGAAGCAGAGCCGAAGCGGCTGTTCCCGAGCTGTCCGTCGTAGCCGAAGTTGTCAAGCAAAACGCGATTTCCAGCAGCAACGGTCGCCGGCAGTTGATAGTAATTGGAATATGCGCTGGTGAAAGTAGTTCCCGCCTGACCATCCAGCAGCCCCACGCTGGAGGTGCCTGTACCAACGATCACGAGCGAAGCACCTTCCCAAAGCGGGAACACCGTATTTCCATCCCACGGATCCTCGCCATCGGAGAGGCCGGCCTCGGCCGCCGTAAGTGTGATCTTGTAGAGGCCGTTGCCGGTTGCGACGGTGAGGGGCACAGCTGCCCTGTAGACATAAGTCCCGGTGCTTCCCCAGCATGGATCACCACCTATATGGAGCAAAGTGCCGGTTACGGTCGCCGAGGCTGGACTTGGAGCGCCCGTGGGAAACTGGCGAGCGATAGCCAACTTGTTCACCTTTTTCAGCAGGGCTGCGCTGGGACTCTTCAGGAGCACCGCCCAATAGAGCCAGGCCGCCTGCGTTGCGCCGGTATCGCCGCTGATTGAGATCGAACCCGATCTCCGGTTACGTAAGGCGACGCCGCCTGTACCATAGGACGCGTTGGCGTACGAAGCGGTGAGAAAGATATCCGAGGTTTGTTGTATTGGAAGACTCGGAGCAAAGTCAGACGTGGGAGTACCCAGAGTATGCGCGTCCTGTTGCGCACTGGCAACCGTTGCAAAACTCAAGAGCGCTGCCATTGCAAGCAGCGCCAATGCAATCCTTCTGTAGTTCATATCGATCCTCCGTGGAAGTTTTGGTGAAGTTTTTGATATTGCTCGGCACCCAAGCTCCGAGCTTCGTGAGGCGCTACGGGGAAGTGTAGTGGCCTACGCCCAATCATCGGGAGCTTGATCGCGTTCCCAAAATTTGTCAAGAAAATAATCGTGGTCCTACGAAAATAATTGTGGAAAGGTAAGAACTTTGCACTATTAGCGCAAGACATCGGTCTTAGGGGTCGGTTTTGGGGATGACAACCCGAACTTATGTCGCATATTTCCGGGACACAACACTGGATCTTCCGCAATCTCTGCCCGTCGTGAACGCCGGGAATCTGGCGGACTCCGTCATGATTTTCTGGAGGTGTTTCAGGATCGAATCAGCGACCGACGAACACCGCGACCCAAGCGAAGCTTGGGGCACCCTGAAGGGTGGGGAGGGTACCCGGATACGAAACCGAGTTTCGCCGCAGGCTGTCAGACCGCCGGGCGAACCCCGGCTTCCTTGACGATTCGTTCCATCACCTTCATGCGTGCGGAAGGAAACGGTCCGTATGTGGTTTTGCAATCGTGGGAAGACGGGAGACCGTCTCCGATGGCGTCCAAGGCAGACATAGAGCGTCCCAGCACGGCCAGGAGATATTTTTGAGCGATGGGCCGGTCCGCGGGATGGATGTGGTCCCACCAGCGGGCGATCGACTCCCGTACGTCCGCCTCTGTCTTCTCACCGACTACCAGGGCGTCGATCAACCGGTAAACCTTGGTCTTGATCGCCAGGTACGAGACTGAGATTTCCTGCGGCATGGGGAGGCCTGGACTGTCTGCTTGCGGTCATCGGAGCAATCCGTGAACCAAACGGTTAACGCAAGTAATAGCGGCACTTAGCCCCTTTCGAGCTTCCGTGAACGGGAGAAACAAGGCTCCGGGATATGAAATTTGGAAGGCCACGAGCGGGGCCACGCGACAAATCAAGGCAGTGCTCCGTGGTCCCGCGAAGCACAAAGGCGGGGGCCGGAAAGTCGGTGCGCCTCGCGTGGCCACTCAACACCCGATCCCCGTAGAGACGCGGCTTGCCGCGTCTCCGTAGACGGGGCAAGCCCCGTCTCTACAACGGAAGACTGATGCGAAACGCTGTTAGATTTTCTGCAATCGCTGCACGTCGTGGACGCCGGGGATCTGGCGGACTCCGTCCATGATTTTCTGGAGGTGTTTCAGGTCGGCGATTTCCAGGACTACGTCCACGCTGGCTTGGCCGTTGGAGCTGCGGGACTCCATGTTGCGGATGTTGGTGTGGGTGTCGCTGATTACGGCGGTGATTTGTTTCAACATGCCGAAGCGGTCGTCGCAGAGCAGCGTGATTTTTACGGGATAGGAGACGGGCTGGCCGTCTTTGTCGCCGGCCCACAGCACGTCGATGCGGCGGTCGGGTTCGTAGAGAAGATTGGTGACGTTCGGGCAATTGATGGAATGGACAGCCACCCCTTTGCCTCGGGTCACGTAGCCGACGATGGTCTCTCCGCGAATAGGGTTGCAACACTTGGCACGATAGACGAGAAGGTCGCCAGCCCCGCGGACTACGATGGCATTCGTGTCTCCGCCAAAGACACGGCGGACCACGCTCGAAATGCCGCTGGTGAAGCCATGGGACGCGGCCTGCTCTTCGGTGTCGGACATCGGTTCAGTGCCCGCGGGGGCGAATTTCGCCAGCACCTGGCGGGCGGAGTACTTGCCGTAGCCGATGCCGGCCATCAGGTCGTCGGGACGGCCGAGTCCGTATTCGCTGGCCGCTCTTTGCAGGTCGGCTTCCTTGATTTCCTTCAGCGAGATGCGGTATTTGCGCGCTTCTTTTTCGATCAGCTTGCGTCCGATTTCAATGGCGCGCTCGCGCTGGTGGACATTGAGCCAGTGCTTGATCTTGTTGCGGGCGCGCGAGGACTTGACGACGGCGAGCCAGTCGCGGCTGGGCTTGTGTCCGGGCTGGGTGATGACTTCGACGATGTCGCCGGAATGGAGCTTGTGGCGCAGAGGAACCATGCGTCCGTTGACCTTGGCGCCGGTGCAACTGTGGCCGACTTCGGTGTGGATGGAATAGGCGAAGTCGATGGGCGTGGACTCGCGCGGCAGCACCAGGACCTTGCCCTTGGGCGTGAAGGTGTAAACCTCTTCGGGGTAGAGGTCGACTTTCAGGGTGGAGAGGAATTCGTTGGGATCGGTGACGTCGCGCTGCCATTCGACCACCTGGCGGAGCCACGCTAGACGCTGCTCGTCCTCGGCGGAGACGGCGCCGTCTTTGTACTTCCAGTGGGCGGCGATGCCTTCCTCGCACATCTTGTGCATTTCTTCGGTGCGGATCTGGATTTCGAAGGTCTCGCCGGTCTCGGTGATGACGGAGGTGTGCAGCGACTGGTAGAGGTTCGGCCGCGGCATGGCGATGAAGTCCTTGATGCGTCCGGGCACGGGGCGCCAGAGATTGTGGATGATGCCGAGAACGGCGTAGCAGTCCTGCACGGAATTGGTGATCACGCGCATGGCGTAGAGATCGTAAACCTGGTCAACGCTGATGCGCTGGCGAAGCAATTTCCGGTGGATGCTATAGAGGCGCTTGACGCGGCTCTCGACGCGGCCGGTGATGCCGGCTTCTTTGAGGCCGTCGCGCAGTACGCCTTCGACACGCGCCATGAAGGCTTCGCCGGCTTTGCGACGCGACTCGACGGCGGCGCGGACCTGCTCGTGTCCGATGGGATCGACGTATTTGAAACCGAGGTCTTCAAGTTCGCCGCGAATCTTGCCCATGCCCAGACGGTGCGCGATGGGGGCGTAGATTTCGAGCGTCTCGCGGGCGATTTTCTGCTGGCGTTCGGGATCGAGATGTTCGAGGGTGCGCATGTTGTGCAGGCGGTCGGCGAGTTTGATGAGGACGACGCGGATGTCGTCGACCATGGCGAGCATCATCTTGCGCAGGTTCTCGGCTTGCGCCTCTTCTCGGGAAGAGAAATCGATTTTGCTGATTTTGGTGACGCCTTCGACGATGTGGGCGACTTGCTCGCCGAATTCCTGGCGGATTTCAACCGCGGTGACCGAGGTGTCTTCGACGGAGTCGTGGAGGAGGCCGGCGGCGATGGAGACGGAATCCATTTTCATGTCGGCGAGAACGTTGCCGACTTCGAGGGGATGCACGAGGTAGGGCTCGCCCGAGGCGCGGGATTGTCCGGCGTGGTGCTTCTGGGAGAATTCGTAGGCTTTCTTGACGAGGTCGAGGTCGTCGTTGGGACGGTTCTCGCGCAGCTTCTTCATCAGCTCGCGGAAGCGGGTCACCGTGAGCACGTTGGTCGCGATCTGTTGACGCAACGTCGCCATGAGGGATTTTACCCCAGCGGACGCGGGGAGGGGAGATACCGCTGGGCGCGCTGTGACTCTAGTTTACGCTATGGGCGGTGTCCAAGACCGTTCCCCGCCGGGAAGGGGTGAATTTGGATCGAGGGAGAAATCAGGCTGTGGGCTGCTCAATTATTCTTTTTGCAGTTTAGCAAGTTCGCTCCGGATTTCCTCTAACCGACCCTGTCTGCGGTAATATTCTGCCTTGGCTGCATCGCTGGGGTGCGCCTGTCGCCAGTACAGTTCGTTGCTGTAATGGATGAAGTGTATCTCTTCCTGCAAGAGCGCGATTCTCTCTTCCCTCGTGGGTTCGGGGTCCATCGTTAAATCCCTCTCGTCATTTCATCGGCACGATCCTCCCAGGGCATTACCGTTCGGCTAAAAGGCAATCCGCTTGCCAGTCTCTGGGCGGGAGGGGAGCGGATTCCGCCACGATCCACCGCCGAGACGGTCGAGATCGTCGAGGAAGGCATGTGGGCTGGTAGAGTATGAAGGGGAGACACGGGCGTGGACCGCATTCTTGTGACTGGGGTTTCGGGGCCGATTGGGAGGGCGCTTCTGGGTTCTTTCGAGCCTCAGAGTACGCAGATTGTGCGCCTGGTGCGGGGACGGGCTTCGAGCGCGGCGCAGGTTTCCTGGGATCCGCTGGCTCCGCTGCCGCCGGCGGCGGTGTCGGGATTCGATGCGGTGATCCACTTGGCCGGGGAGAGCGTGGTGGGACGGTGGACCGAAGGGAAAAAGAAGGCGATCCGCGACAGCCGCGTGCAGGGAACTCGGAACCTGGCGGCGGCGCTAGCACAGAGTGAGGCTAAACCGCGCGTGTTGGTGTGCGCCTCGGCAGTCGGGTTCTACGGGAATCGGGGCGACGAACTCTTAGGAGAAGAAAGTCCGGCTGGGCAAGGATTTCTGCCCGAGGTTTGCCGCGAGTGGGAGAGCGCCAGCCGGATTGCAGCCGAGGCCGGCATCCGCACGGTGAACATCCGGATTGGGCTGGTGCTGAGCGCGAAAGGCGGGGCGCTCGCGAATATGCTGAAGCCGTTCAAACTGGGGCTGGGCGGCCGCATTGGATCGGGGCGCCAGTGGTGGAGCTGGATTCATGTGGACGACATCGTGGGGGCGATTCATCACGCGATGCGAACGGAGTCGGTCGGTTCTCCGATGAGCGGGCCGGTGAATTTGGTAGCGCCGAATCCGGTGCGCAACGCGGAGTTTACCAAGGTGTTGGCGTCGGTGCTGGGACGCCCCGCATTTCTTCCGGTGCCGAAGTTTGCGCTGCGACTGGCTTTCGGCAAGATGGCCGCGGAGGAATTGTTGCTCGCCAGCCAGCGGGTTGAGCCTGGAAAACTCGGGGCGAGCGGGTATGCGTTCCGTTTTCGCGAGTTGCGGGCGGCGCTGGAGGATCTGGTCTGATCGGACGGCGGCTCGCGCATCCAGATTTGTTGTGGCCACAGGCAACAGCCGAACTGCGCTCGGCTGGGACCCTTCGACTTCTCCCTCGGCTTCGCTCGGGGCTTCGGCAAAACAGGGCAGGCCCGCGAGGACGCCCGTCCCCACCATCCGCTCTTCCTGTAGAGACGCGGCTTGCCGCGTCTCGAGATCACAACAATCTCTGCCCCGGCACAGGGGATGCCCGAGGGGAGAGACGGGGCAAGCCCCGTCTCTACAAGGACCGGACGTGGGTGCGGGTGATGCGGTCGTGCCAGCACAATCCGTCCTGGTCGAGAACGCACCAGAGATAGCCGAGTCCAGCGGCAAACGCGGAGAGAAACGATGCCAGCACGCGCCAGCGGCGCGAGCGACGATTGAGCGGTGAGCCGTCAAACGCCGCCAGCCGCAGCCGGGCGGCGCGCAGTCCGGGAGTCGAGCCGGTGTACACCACAAACAAGAATTCATAAGCCGCCCCGAGCAGGACTGCTACTGCGCCGAGCGCGCCGGCGAGCGTTGGTCCGGCGAGCGTTGGCAGAGGTCCGCGAACAGGATTCAGGCTGGGGTTCAGACGAAGAACAATTGCGGCAAAGGCCGCCAGAGCCGTTCCGAGGACAGCGCCATCCACGAGCCCAGCCAGCGCGCGCCGGGCAATCGATGCTGAGGGGGACGCGGATGACAGGGGGAAGCCGGCGCCGGCTCGCGTGTCGGACGACTCCTGAGGGACGGGTTCGATCAGCATTCCACCCAATGCGGGAGGCGGCGGCAGAATCTCCGGGACTTCCACTATGCGCGGACGATCACGATCAAAGACGGGATCGGCCAGGGCGCTCGGGCGAAAAACCGGAATTGCGGCGGAACGTGGGAACTCGATTACCTTGGCGGATGGCTCCGGGGATTGCTCGGGATATCGGTACAGGCCTTGTTCCGGGGTCTCCTCCGAAGTCGGCTCCGATGTTTGGCGAGCGGCGGCGAGGCTTGGGGCCATGCTTGCCGCCGGTCCTTCTTTTGTGGGGAAATTTGTTTGGAACGTGAAGTCTTGCCCGGCTCGCGCGGGCGCGGTCGCAACCGTCGCCGATCGAGTTTCTGCCGGTCGAGTTTCTGCCGAACCAGTTTCTGCCGAACCAGTTGGCGGCGCAGGACGGGACCAGCTCTCGGGCGCATCAAAAGGCAGGAGCAGTGAGGGATAGCGCGGAGTCCGGGGCTTGCGCCGCGTGCGATAGCGTTGGAGGTGAGCGGCCACCTCGACGCGCCAGGAATCAGAGTTCGGATTAGTGTTCGGATCAAGGTTCGGGTCAGTGTTGGGATCGACGTTCGGTTCCGCGGCTGCAGTTTCGACGGCGGCGGTGCTGCGCGCCAGCTCGACGGCGGCGGTGGCGCAGCGGTGCCCGTGGACGGCGGCATCCCCGCCGGTCGGACAGTTCGTCAATCCGGTCGTCATCAATCCGGTCGTCATCAATCCGGCCTTCATCAATCCGGTCGTCGTGAATCAAGTCGTCGTCGGCAAGTCACGAAGAATGCCCGCAGCCAGACCCCGGCCAGGCGCGAACTCCGGAGACCACAAAAATGCAAAACTTTGCTTCGCCTGCGGCTCGCGTGCTAAGGTCATTTCGTTCCCGTTTGGCAGACCGGCTGGCGGAGCGCACGCGCGCTGGCAGATCACCCGCTAATGGTCATTCATTAATGATCACCCGCTCTCGAATCTTTATCACGACCGCATTGGTCTGTCATCTGCTTCTCGCTCACGGGATAGTAACCAGCCAGACGCTGCCCCCTGCCGCCGCCACGGTCCCTACTCCTGCGAGTGCCCCGGTGACGGCCCCGCCTCTACCGACAGCGCCTGCCGGGCAGACGGAAGAACCGGTTACGATCCGGGCGGTGCAACAGGAGAAAGACGGGTCCATCTACCACCTGCGGGGCGGGGTGGAAATTCACTATCGCACTTACATCCTGCACGCGGATCAAGTCACCTACAACACGGACACGGGAGATAGCGAACTGGAGGGCCATGTCGTGCTGGACGGCGGCCCTTATGACGAGCACGTCGAGGCCAGCCACGGCACTTACAATGTCCGCACGGAAACGGGAACGTTCTATAGCGTGATCGGAACGGTGGGATTCCGGATGCGGCAGTCTCGCTACGTGCTTACCACCTCCAATCCGTTTGCCTTTACCGGAAAAATTGTGGAGAAACACGGGCCCGACCACTATCTGGTGCGGCAGGGAACGGTCACCACCTGCGAGTTGCCGCATCCGAAGTGGTTATTCAACGCGAAGCGCATTTCGGTGGATGTGGACAGCACCGCCAAAATCTACAACAGCGACTTCCGGGTGATGGGCATGCCAGTGTTCTATTTTCCGTATGTGAGGTATCCAGTTCAGAAAGAGCGGCAGAGCGGGCTGTTGATTCCAACTTTTGGCACCTCATCCACCAAGGGATATATTGCCGGCGAATCCGTGTACTGGGCCTTCAATCGCAGTATGGACGCCCTTGTGGGCGCCGATTACTATTCCAAGCGGGGGTTTTTGGAACGGGGAGAATTCCGCGCTCGTCCGAGCGACAGCTCTTACGTGTTCTTCAACTACGTGGGCATTGCGGATCGTGGCATCGGCTATCCACCGCAGGACCAAGGCGGCGAGGACGCACGTTTTCTTGCCGAGCGTCCTTTCGGGAATTTCCGCGGCGTCGCGAACGTCGATTATTTGAGTTCGTTCGTTTTCCGCATCGCTTTCACCGACGTTTACACGCAGGCGATCGACTCGGAAGTAAGGTCGCAGATTTTCCTCTCCAATACGACCAACGGATTTCACTTCAATGCCCTGGCGGAGCGCTACCAGAATTTCGAGGTTTGCGTTCCGGAACCGGGAACGAACACGGGCTGCAGCACGATTACGCAGACGGAGCTGGTCCGGGTTCTGCACACGCCAAGCTTCTTCATCTCGGGCGAGGAGCGGCAGTTGGGAAATACGCCGCTGTACTGGTCATTCGAGAGTGCAGCCGAGGGTTTGCAGCGGCGGCAGATCGGGTTCCGCACCGCTGATCTGGTGGGCAGGTTCGATCTGGCGCCCTCGCTGGCGATGCCTGTGCAATGGCGGGGATGGTCGTTGCGTCCCGCACTTACGTTGCGGGATACGTTCTACACCGAGCAGGGCAACCCGGCAACTTCCACAACCGCGACTGACGACATTCTTAACCGCAAGTCCCTGGAAGCTTCGGTCGAACTGCGCCCACCGGCATTGTCGCGGGTCTTCGATCGCCCCTGGCTCGGACGCAAATGGAAGCACGTGATTGAGCCGCGCATGCGGTACGACTACGTAACCGGCATAAATAACTTCGCCGACATTCTGCGTTTCGATGCCACCGATGTGCTGACCAATACCAATGAAGTCGAGTACTCGCTGGTGAATCGTATTTACGCCAAGCATCTGGATCCGAACGTCAAGGATTGCGACGTGCCGGGCATGAGCACGCTGACCATCGGCGGTGTTCCGCAGGTGGGCGCGGTTCCGTGGGAACCGCTTCCGAGCCCAGACGCTCTATCCTGTGCCTCGGGTCCACGGGAGATCTTGAGTTGGGAGATCGGACAGAAGTATTTTTTCGATCCCACGTTTGGGAATGCGCTGGTGGCTGGGCAGCGGAACGTTTTTACGACGACGGCGGATTTCACGGGCATCGCGTATCTGGATGAAGCGCGGCGCTTCGCTCCCATCATTTCGCGCTTGCGCATTGAAACCAGCCCGCGTACCAACACCGAATGGGATTTGGACTACGACTTCAAGGCCGGCCGCATCAATGCCAGCACGGCGCTGGTCAATTACCGCTACGGCCCATTTACGGTTGGGGGAGGCGATGCCTTTCTGCGCGTGATCAACAATTCGCTGGGAACGACGCCGGCGGGCGCGGGCGATTTCCACCAGCTTCGGATATTGTTTGGTTACGGTCAACTCAACAAGCGTGGCTTCAGTGCCGCCAGCAGCTTCGGTTTTGACGCGAACCATGGATCGCTACAGTATGCGACGGCGCAGACGAGTTACAACTGGGACTGTTGCGGGCTGAGCCTGGAATACCGGCGCTTTGCGCTGGGATCGGTGCGTAATGAGAATCAATATCGTTTCTCGTTTACGCTGTCGAACGTGGGAGCGTTTGGGAATCTTAGGCGGCAGGAGCGGCTGTATTAGGCGCAAGAGTGAGCTGGTGGAAATCCGGTCAGTCTGGGATGGAAGATTCTTTAGGCAGGAGGGCTTCGGACTTTTCTTTAAGCTCCTTTTTCTGCTCCGATTTTCCGTAAACAAAGACGCCGACCAGAGCTGCCAGTGCGGAAATTATGGCGGTCAGTCCTGCTCCGCTCATACCCTTCAGCGACAAACAAATCCCTCCACCTATAGCGGTCATTGCCAGAACAAACGCGCTGCCGAGGCCCCACTTTTGCATTGTGACGCTCGAAAGGATGGCAGCCTTCTCCAAACTTTGGCGGTGCGCAGCCTGTTGTTCGGCCATACGAATTATGCGGTCCGCGGCCCCAGGAAGGACTTGTTCGTACTTCGCTAGATCCTCAGGATGTGGCAGGGGGCCAGAAAACCGGGATACTTCGACAGCGGCTTGAAAAATAGCTTCCGCGCGTTTCTCTTCAGGGCTCACCGGAACAAGCTCATCTGCCGCTCAGCGCCGCAGAGATCATCGTCACTATTGGCGCGACTGCCAGACGGCAGCGAGCGATCAAACTGCCTCATAGCAGCGAGGATATCTTGGCCAACTACGCGCCAGTCAGAAAGCATAGCCTTGTAGTCTGCTTCACGCTCCGTGGAACTGCTGTTATACAAATCGTAGAGGCAATACAGGTCGAGCAAACGGGCGGCGCCGGATGCAAACGAGGGCGTTGCGAAGAGAAAATCAGACCTAGTCTTATTCACCGTTCATCTCCTCGAACGTCAGATGCTAGCACAATATTAGATGGTTCGAAGTGACGGAAGGGTCTCGCCCTACTTAGCTCTGTTTAAGTAGTGTATTTCCAGAGACTTGCAAAAATCAAGGCGGTTTCTGTCAAGGCACGAATCATCCCCCGCACTGCCCCATCGTTCTGCCGATCTTTCCTGCACCTTGCAGGACTTTTCACTACAATAAACGTCGTGGATACTCCCCTCCTGCCCAATTCGAAGGCCGCATGCCTGCGCCAGATCCTCGCAGGCCAGGGTCGCTTGATCGTCGCTTACTCGGGGGGCGTGGACTCTGCTTTTCTTGCCTGGATGGCGCATCAAGTGCTTGGCGGCCAAATGCGCGCCGTGATCGCCGATTCCGCCAGCCTGGCGCGGACTCATCTCGAAGACGCGCTCGCCTTTGCACGCGAGCGCGAAATTCCGGTCGAGGTTGTGGAAACTCAGGAACTGGGAAATCCCGCGTACATCCGCAACGATGCCATGCGCTGTTTTCACTGCAAGGACGAATTGTTCACCGTCCTTGAGCGCTACCGCGAGACCCGCGGATTCGACGCCATCGCCTACGGAGTCAACGCCGACGACGAGGGCGATTTTCGCCCCGGACAGCAGGCCGCGCGCCAGCATCATGTTCTGGCCCCGCTGCTCGAAGCCGGCCTGAACAAAGCCGAAATCCGGGAACTGGCGCGGCAGGCAGACTTGCGGGTGTGGGACAAGCCGGCCTCCGCCTGTCTTTCCTCACGCCTGGAATATGGACGCGCGGTTACGCCCGAAGCGCTGAGTGTGATCGAGCGGGGCGAAGACGCACTGCGGGCCCTGGGATTCCGGCAATTTCGCGTGCGCCATCACGGGGAAATCGTGCGCATTGAGATTGCGCGCGAAGAACTTCCCCGCGCTTTGACACCGGAGATGGCCCGCGAGTTCACCGCCGTTTTCAAAGGACTGGGATTCAAATTCGTCACGCTCGACCTGGAGGGATTCCGCTCCGGTTCGATGAATCAACTGCTGACTACGGAAGAGTTGCTCCGCGGACGCACCTGAATAGCTCCCGTAGAGACGCGGCTTGACGCGGCTCCTTCGGCGCGGCTCGAAGACGCTGGCGGGAGACGGGGCAAGCCCCGTCTCTACGGCAGAGGAACGTGCCGCCCTACGTGAGTCTTGCCGTCATGAGATAATCAAGCGGCTTCGTCATGTTCAGGTGGTTTCGATTGATGATTGTGCGGCGCGCGTTTCTGGTTCTTCTGATGATTTGTCTGGGCTGCTCGGCCCAGTACCCTCCTTCTTCTTCTCCTCCTCCAACTCCTGCTGTTCCTTCGGACATCACGCATGTGATTGAGCGACAGGTGCGGGCGCACTATTCGCTCCCGCCTGACGTAAAGGTGGTCTTGGGGACGCTCCGGTCGAGTGAGTATGCGAATTATGACGCGCTGACGGTTACGTTTCTCAGTCCCCACAAGAAACAGGAGTTCGAGTTCCTGCTCTCGCGCGACCACAAGACGCTGGTGCGCATGACCAAGCTGGATCTGACCAGTGATCCGTACGCTGAGATCATGAAGAAGATTGACGTCAGCGGGCGTCCGACACGCGGCAACAAGGAGGCCAAGGTGACGGTCGTCAACTATGACGATTTCGAGTGTCCGTTCTGTTCGGCCATGCACGCGACACTTTTCCCCGGGCTTTTCAAGGAATACGGCGATCGCGTTCTTTTCATCTACAAGGATTACCCGCTCGAGGAAATTCACCCCTGGGCGGTGCATGCGGCGGTGAACGCCAATTGCCTGGGCGCACAAAACGGCGACGCCTACTGGGATTATGCCGATTACCTGCACGGCAATCAGCACGCGATCAGCGGCGAAAAAGGGCGCGACGGGCAGAATTCGGAACTCGATAAGCTGGCCACTTTGCAGGGTCAGAAGCATAATCTCGACATTGCGAAGTTGCAGGCTTGCGTCAAGGCCCAGGATGAAAAGGCGGTGCGCGCCTCGATGCAGGAGGCAGACAAAGTCGGAGTGGAAGCGACTCCGGCGATGTTCGTAAATGGACAGAAACTGGATGGAGCCGTGCCTGCGGATGAGGTACGACTCGCGCTCGACCAGGCGTTGAAGGATGCCGGGGTTGCGCCTCCAGAGCACAAGAACTGAATTCGTGATTTGTAATTTGTAATTTACGATTGAAACCGAACGACTGCGGGATCGAGATCGTCAATTACCAATTAGCAATCACAAATTCCACGCCGTGGTGGCGGGGGGGGGAACTTGAACAATCGTAACTGCTTTGGCCGGGCGGGCCTGATCATGGTCAGCGCGTTTCTGTTGCTTGGGCTGTTGGCGTGCAACCGCAACCGCAGCGGCGGCGACGTCATGGCTTCGGTCAATGGGCGGAAGATTTATCGCAGCGAAGTCGATAAGTACTATGCCAACCAGACGGCGGGCTCCGATCAGCAGCCGACGGGCGAGCAGGCGGTGAGCCTTCGGCTGAGCATTCTGAATGAACTGGTCGAGACGGAAATCCTGATGCAGCGCGCGGAAAAGCTCGGTCTGCTGGCGACGGACGAAGAAGTGGACCGCAAGCTGAACGAAATCAAGTCGCCCTACACCGCCGAGGAATTTAACAAGCGCCTTCAGGACAAAAAGATATCGCTCGACGACTTCAAGCGCGACCTGCGGCGCTCGCTTACCCGCGACAAGGTGCTGAACAAGGAAATCACCTCGCGCATCAACATCACCGACCAGGACGTTTCCGGCTACTACCACGATCACAAGGCCGAGTTCAACCTGATCGAAGCGCAGTACCATCTGGCCAAGATCATGGTCTCTGGAATGTTGAACGCCCAGGTGCGCAACCTGCAAAACAGCAAGGCGCAGAACGATGCCGAGGCGCGCAAGAAAATCCAGATGATCTCCAACCGCCTCGACAGTGGCGACGACTTCGCGACCATGGCCATGAATTATTCCGAGGACCCGGAGACCAGCAACAACGGCGGCGATTTGGGCATGGCTCCCGAATCCGCGCTCAAGAACGCCGATCCCGCAACTCGCGAAGCGGTGATGAAGCTGAAACCGGGGCAATACACGCCGGTGATTCCCATGATCAATCCGACCAATCATCAGCCCGTCGCTTACATGATCGTGAAGCTGATTTCCAAGGAACCGGCGGGCCAGAGGGACTTGAACGATCCGCGAGTGCAGCAAGCCATTCGCCAGCAATTGCGCGATCGCCGCGAGCAGTTATTGAAGGCGGCGTACTACGAGAGCCTCCGCGACGACGCCAAAGTCGCGAATTACTACGCCGACGAAGTGCTGAAGAATGCGGGAGCGGCGAAGTAGGACCGATCTCTTCCTGTAGAGACGGGGCTTGCCCCGTCTCCGGCGGCGCGGCAATGCCGAGACGCGGCAAGCCGCGTCTCTACGGGAAATCAAACCTCATTACCCTTCCAGCTTCTTCGTCAAGACTTCGTTCACCAACTGGGGATTGGCTTGGCCCTTCGAGGCCTTCATGACCTGGCCCACGAAGAACCCGATCATGGTTTTCTTGCCCGCGCGATACTGCTCCACCTGCTTCGGATTCGCTGCGATCAACTCATCGGCGAGTTTCTCCAAGGCCGACGTGTCGCGCGACTGCTCGGGACGCCCCTCTGCTTCGTAAACGGCAGGGAAGTCCTTACCGCGTTCGAAGCAGAGGTCGTAAAGATCCTTCAGCATTTTGCCCGAGATTGTGCCCGACTCGACCAAATCGGCCGAGGCCGTGACCCCAGCCATCGAAATGGGCGACTGCTCAAGTTCGAGGCCCTGCGCCTTCAGGCGTCCTAGTATTTCGCTCTGCACGAGATTTGCGACTCGCTTGGGATTTTTTGCCGTGCGCGCCGCGGACTCGAACTGGTCGGCCATCGCACGCGTCAGGGTCAGCGTGTGCGCGTCGCCTGCGGTGATGCCGTATTCCTTCATCATGCGCTGGCGGCGCGCTTCCGGAAGCTCGGGCAGGCTGGCGCGTATCGCGGCTTGCCATTTCTCATCCACCACCAGGGGAAGCAAATCCGGCTCGGGAAAATAGCGGTAGTCGTGCGCCTGCTCTTTCGAGCGCATGCCGTGAGTCTTGCCTTCGTTCGCGTTGTAGAGGCGCGTTTCCTGCGTGATCCTGCCACCGGCCTCGATGATGCCGATGTGGCGCTCGATCTCGTACTCCAATGCCTGCTTGATAAAACGGAACGAGTTGACGTTCTTGACCTCGGTTTTGGTGCCGAGTTCTTTTTGTCCGCGAGGCCGCACGCTGATGTTGGCGTCGCAGCGCAGCGAACCTTCCTCCATGTTGCAGTCGCTGACGCCGGTGTAGAGGATGATTTCCTTGAGCCGGGTGAGGTACTCGTAAGCCTCCTCGGGCGATCGCATGTCGGGTTCGCTGACGATCTCGGCCAGGGGCACGCCGGTCCGGTTCAGATCGATCGCGGTTTTATGGGCAGAATCGGCGAAGCCCTCGTGCAGGCTCTTGCCCGCGTCTTCTTCGAGGTGCAGGCGGGTGATGCCGATTTTCTTCTTGCGGCCGTTCAGATCGATTTCGATGCATCCGAACTCAGCCAACGGCTTGTCATACTGCGAGATCTGGTAGCCCTTCGGCAGGTCAGGATAAAAATAGTTCTTCCGCGCAAAGATGGAAACTTCGTTGATGCGGCACTCCAAAGCCATCGCCGCCAGAGCCGCGAATTCCACGGCTTTCCGGTTCAACACCGGCAAGGCTCCCGGAAGCCCCAGACACACCGGGCACACATTCGTGTTCGGCGGATCGCCAAAACGAGTCGAGCATGAGCAAAAGATTTTCGACGCGGTCAGCAGTTGTACGTGGACTTCGAGTCCGATGACCGGCTCGTATTTCGCGAGCAGATCCTCGGAAACGGCTGGAGTGGTCGCCATATCGAGAGATTATAGCTGGCGCGGCACCAGCCCGCGTCATTCGTGCAGCGAGGGAAATGGGAAGGGCACGGCTTCAGCCGTGCCGCCAGAGCCAATAAAGACGAGGGCTTTAGCCCCTGAGGCCGTTAGCGCCGGCGCGCGGATCAAACAGGACAGCCCCAGCGCCATCCCTCAGCGGCTAAAGCCGGAACTTAGGCCGGGCTGTGCGGCACGGCTGAAGCCGTGCCCTTCCCGATTCTCCTCCAACTCGTCGTGGATGATCCAGGCTACGGTCTCTTCGCCTCCGGCGCCCTCAAGTACTTCTCCATCGGGATTTCGAAATACATCAGCTCATTGCCTTTCGCGTCATGCACTCCCATCAGGTAGAAGCTGGCGCCGGCCAGCGGATTCGAGATGCCGGAGATATCGAAAAACAGAAAACCACGCGCCGTGGAACGCGGTTCCACCGCTTTGGCGCCGAACTGAGCCTGCTCGATTTCGTCCCACGTCTTGCGGCTCACGCCTCCCTTGACCTCTTTCTTGGGCAGCGGAATCGGCAAGGTATTCTGCCGGTCATTCCGCGTAGGATGTGAGAGCCGGCGCAGCAAATCGTCCGTGGTCGCGGGGAACAGCTTGCTGCGATCTTTGGTATTCAACTGGGCGTTCATGCCGACGAGAGAGACGGGCTGATCGCCATCGTTGGTGATTACGAAGAAGACCGGCATATAACCGTAGTTGCGGTAGTTGACGCTGAAGATCGAGGCTTTGTCCTCTACGTCGTAGGGATCGACTGCAACCACAACTTTTTCCGTGGGGTGGTCGTCGTGTGCCGGGTAGGCGCGGGCGGGCCGCGCCGCAGGCATCACAAACTCTTTGGCCGCAAGCGCGCACAGGCAGCCGAGCAGCACAAAAGCACAGACAGCCGCCAAACGCGGGGCTCGGGACTTCAGCGTGCGAGGTGATTTATGCATACGTGGATTATAGGATGCCGAATTAGTAGAAGATGGCTTCGAGCTGCGGGCCGCGAGCTGCGGGCCGCGAGCTGCGAACCATCGCTTCGTGTTCGCTCGCGAGCCCGAGGCTCGCAGCTCGAAGCGGAGGTTCTTAATTTGGATGCGGTCCGCGCAATCCGTGCTGTCCAGTTTCAGATCGGATTTCGGCTGCCCATTTAGAATGGGAGTCCTTTCATGTACGCGCTCTACAGTGCGCTGTTCGCCTTGTTTCTGGCGCTGACGCTGCCCTACTGGCTGTTGCAGATGATGCGGCACGGCAAGTATCGGGCAGGCTTGCGCCAGAGGTTCGGCGCCGTTCCGCCCGCTCTGGCTGGCCGCGGCGGGAAACCGGCAATCTGGGTGCACGCGGTTTCGGTGGGCGAGGTGGTGGCTTCGAGCGCAGTTGTCACGGCGCTGCGACAGAAATTCCCGTCCCACCGCGTACTGATTTCGACGACCACCAGCACGGGGCAGAAGCTCGCCGCGCAGCGCTTCGGCGCGGAGAACGTGTTTTACTTTCCACTGGACTTCGCCTTCGCCGTCCGGCCTTATCTCGATGCTCTGCGTCCGGAACTCGTGGTCGTCGCCGAAACTGAATTCTGGCCGAATTTTCTCCGGCTGGCCAAGCGCAGCGGGGCTCGTATCGCGGTGATCAACTGCCGCATTTCCGACCGCTCGCTTCCCGGCTACAAGCGGCTCCGCTTCTGGCTTCCGGGATTGCTGGAGAAGACGCTCGAGAATGTCGATGTTTCTTTGGCCCAGACAGAAGAAGACCGGCAGCGGCTCATGGAAATGGGTGCAATCGAAACGAAGGTCGCAGTGGCCGGCAACCTGAAATTCGATCTGGCGCCGCCGCCATCACCGAAGATCGTCGCCAGTCTTCGGGAGAGCTTCATCCACTCCAGAGCGGGGCCGGTTCTGGTGTGTGGCAGCACGCTCGAGGACGAAGAAGGCTTGCTGCTCTCGGCGTATCGCAATATTCTGGCCAATCATCCCAAAGCCGTGATGGTCCTTGCCCCGCGCCATCCGGAGCGCTTTCTGGAGGTCGCCGAGCTCGTCGAGAAACTGGGCTTCCGGATGTGGCGGCGCTCTCTGTGGAGCGGCGAAGCGCTCGCTGGCGGCGTGTTTCTCGTCGATAGTATCGGGGAGCTGGCGGCGCTCTATTCGCTGGCGACCGTCGCGTTCGTCGGTGGGAGTCTCGTGCCGCGCGGCGGACACAACATTCTTGAGCCCGCACTCTATGGCGTTCCCATCGTCACCGGCAACCATTACGAGAATTTTCGCGATGTCGTCAACTTCTTTGCCAGCCGCAATGCGGTCCGCATCGTTGAACTGGCGGATCTGCCGCTGGTCTTTATGGAGCTGATCGAAAACGGCGACGAACGCACGACGCTGGGCCAGAACGCGCTGGCGGCGCTCGAATCGCAGCGCGGCGCCACGGACAGGACGGTCGCGGCGCTGCTCCGGCTGATGGACACTGCAACGATGAGCAAGCATCTCCCAAGCGAGTTTTCCGCATGAATCCGCTCACCTCGCTTTACGGCGCCGCCACCGCTCTGCGAAACACGCTGTTCGATCGCGGGGTGCTCTCTTCGCGGCGGCTGGAGCAACCTGTGGTCAGCGTCGGGAATCTGTCGGCGGGCGGCTCGGGTAAAACTCCGTTCGTGATTGCGCTGGGCGAACTGCTTAAGGCACGCGGCATTCGCTTCGACGTGCTCTCACGCGGATATCGCCGCAAAACTCGCGGCGTCCTGGTAGTTGAGACCGACGGCAACGCCGCCGACTTCGGCGATGAGCCGCTGCTGATCGCGCGGCGGCTGGGCGTTCCGGTGATCGTCGGGGAAAGCCGCTATGACGCGGGCCGGGTCGCCGAGCGGAAGTTCCAGCCGCAATTGCACATCCTCGACGACGGCTTCCAGCACCGTTCTCTGCTTCGCGACTTCGATATCGTACTGATGACAGAGTACGACCTGGACGACAGGCTGCTGCCCTCGGGGCGGCTGCGGGAGCCGCTCTCCTCGCTGCAACGCGCCGATGCGATCGTGTTACCGCATGACTTTACTCACCAGAGCTTTTCTGTGCGCGACCTGACGATCGAGAGTCTCGCTCGGCAAGGGAAACTCATTTGGCGGATGAAGCGTAACCTCGCTGTTCCCGCGGTGCCCATCTCACCGATTGTGTTCTGCGGTATCGCAAGGCCGCAGCAGTTCTTTGCCCAGGTACGCGCCGCCGGAGTTACGCCTGCGGCGGAAGTCGAATTTCGCGACCACCATGCCTATAACCGAAGTGACATCGAGCGACTCATTGCCATCCGCGGCAAGCTCGGCGCCGGCGGCTTCCTGACCACTGAGAAAGATGCGGTCAATGTGGGGTCATTACAGGCGGACCTCAAGCCGCTCGCCGTCGCCGTGCTCAGCCTAAGACTCCACCATCCCACTGACGTTGTGAACTCCATTTTGGCGAGAATCACGGAACGAAAGCCCCGCTCGTGAGAAAATCTCAGGTTAGACGCGATGACTAAGCATTGAATGACCCGGCGCATTGATGACAAAGCATATTAAAGAAAACGACCGGCTGCGGAAGATCGTCGAATCTTTTCCCAAGCTCACGGTCACCGTGCTCGCGGATCTGGTGGCTGACGAGTTTGTGTTCGGCGAGATTTCTCGCGTCTCGCGCGAAGCGCCCGTGCTGATTCTGAAGCACCGTGATCGCAAGGTGGTTCCAGGCGGCGGCGCCAATGCCATCTACAACCTTGCCGACCTCGGAGTGAACGTCTTGCCGGTTGGGGTCGTGGGCGACGACGAACCGGGCAAGCTGCTGCTGCGCGCATTCCGCCACAAGCAAATTCCGGTCAGCGGTGTTTTGAAAGACAAAAGCTACACCACCGTGACCAAAACGCGCATCCTGGCCGGATTCGCGCATACCGCCGGACAGCAGGTCGTGCGCCTTGACCGCGAGCCCACCGAAAGCCCCAATTCGCATCTGCGCCGCGAGCTTGTGCTGGCCGCGCGCGAATACACCCGGGCCTCCGATGCGCTGCTGGTTTCCGACTATGGATACGGGGCGGCGACGCCGGCCCTGTTGCATGCGATTCGGGAAAAGCGCGGGCTCGACAAGGTTCCCGTGACGCTCGACTCGCGTCATCGCATGCTCGAGTTTTCCGGCGTCGCGGCCGCAACGCCGAATGAGTCTGAGGTGGAAGAAGTTCTTGGCATCCGCATCGGCAACGACTGGGAGCGCCTTCTGGCCGCCGGAGATCAGATCGCGGGCGAGATGAATTTGGAATCGCTGCTGATCACGCGCGGCAAGGATGGCATGGTGGTTTTTCCGCGCCGCCACAAGCCGGTGGATATTCCGATCTACGGCAGCGATGAAGTCACCGACGTAACCGGCGCCGGCGATACCGTCATCGCAACGTTTACCGCTGCCCTGGCTGCGGGCGCAACCGCCGAAGAGGCCGCCCACCTCGCAAACTACGCCGGCGGCATTGTGGTCATGAAGCGCGGCACGGCCACCGTCAGCCAGCAGGAATTGCTGGAGGCGCTCGGAAAGACGCCGCCGGTTGCTCGAGAACATTAGAAATTAGAACTGTTCAACCAGTTCTAGCCGCCGCAGTACTTCTCATACTGCTGGTAGATGAACGGGTCGGTCATGCCGGCGATGTAGTCGCAGATGACGCGGGGCAGCGGCTCTTGGGAGGCTTTTTCGCGGTAGTTACGCGGCAGATCGTCGGGTTCCTCCATCCAGTGGGCGAAGAGCTCTCCGGTGATGCGTTCGGCGTCTTCTTTTTCTGCCGCCAGCGCCGGGCTATAGTAGAGATTTTCGTAGAGAAAGTCTTTCAGCCGGCGGCGCTCCGCTTCGACGGGCGCGCTGAAGGCGGCAAGCCGCTCGCTGTGGCGGCGGACATCTTCAAGAGAATGCGCGCCTGCCGCTTGCACACGCTGCTCGGTGTTCGTAATCAGGTCTCCGACAAATCCGTCGAAAATGCTTTTCAGCGCCTCGTTAAAGATCAGCTTCTCGGCAACATTCGGGTACCGGCTCTTGGCCTCGCCGTAATGGCGCTTGAACAGCTCCACGCTGTCCGCAATCTGCTCGACCGTCAGCAACCGGGCTTCGTAGCCGTCGTCGAGGTCGGCGGTGTTGTAGGCAATCTCGTCGGTCAGGTCGATGAGCTGGGCTTCGAGCGGCGGGCGCCGATCGAGCAGGTATTCGGCGAGCTCGGGATGGTCTTTGGCGTTGGCATCGTAATCGTGCGAGTGTTTGATGATGCCTTCGCGGACTTCGAAGGTCAGATTCAATCCCCGGAAAGAGGCATAACGGAGCTCGAAGTCTTCGACAATGCGGAGCGCGTGCAGGTTGTGATCGAACGAAAACCCGTGTTGGCGCATCGCCAGGTCGAGCGCTTTTTCTCCGGTGTGGCCGAAAGGAGGGTGGCCGAGGTCATGCGCCAGGGCAAGCGCCTCGACGAGATCGGTGTTCAATCCTAGTTGCGCGGCGATGGTGCGCGAGATCTGCGCGACCTCAATGGTGTGGGTCAGGCGGTTGCGGAAGTGGTCGGAGTAACGGCGGGTGAAAACCTGTGTCTTCGCTTCCAGGCGGCGAAAAGCGCGCGCATGGACGACCCGGTCGCGGTCGCGTTGAAAGTCGTTGCGGTAGGGATGCGGCGGCTCGGGATGGCGGCGTCCGCGGGAATTTTCTACGCGAACCGCATAGTCGGCGAGCATGAAAAGAGTTTAGCAGCGTTTGACGGTGTACTGGAGAGACGGGGCTTGCCCCGTCTCCTTGGACGCGACGAGAAGCACGCGGCGGGAGACGCGGCGAGCCGCGTCTCTACGGGAATCCGTTCCCGCTATTGCTTCGCGCCTTCTTCTTTGGCCAGCTTCATCTTCGCGGAATCGAGTTTCTTTTGCACCCGCGCCTGATCTGCCGGATCGACTTCCGCGGCAATGGTGCGGTTCCACTCGGTGAGCGCGCGCTCCCAGTTGGTCGCGGCCAGCTTCAGGCGTCCGGTTTTCTGGTACAGATCGCCCAGGTGGTCGTGGACGGTGGGATCGGTATTGATTTTCTGCGAAGCCTTCAGCAGGTTGTCTTCCGCCAACTCATATTTTCCCAGGCGGAAATAAGCCCAGCCGAGGGAATCGAGATAGGCGCCGTTGGCGGGATCGAGATCCACGGCGCGCTTGATGTATCCGAGCGCTTCTTCCAGCTTCATGTTCTGGTCGGCCAGCATGTAGCCCAGATAATTCAGCGCCGAAGCATGTTCCGGATCGCTGGCCAGCACCTTCTTGAACTGTTCTTCCGCTTCGGAGTAGCGCTTCTCCCGCTCAAAAGTGGAGCCGCGCAGAAACCAGACGTACTCCTTGTCGTCCGTCTTGCTCGAGAGCTGCTCGGCCTTGTCGAGCGCCTGTCCGGCATCGCTGAATCGGCGCAGCCGCGTGTTCATCTGCGCCAGGGCGATGTAAACCTGGCGATCGCCGGCGTCTCCCTTCAACATCCCGCGAACGTCTTTGAGCGCCTTGTCGGCCTCGCCCATATCGGCTTGCTGCGCGGCCAGCACCATTTTCAGATCGCGGCTCGTGCCCAGTTTCTGCACCGCTTCCTTGGCAGTGTCGAGCGCCTTCTGCCATTCCTTGGCTTCACGCCAGGTATCGATGATCTGCTGATACCCGCGCTCGATGTTGTCATCGCCGCCCAGGGCGACGATCTCGCGGAAGGTCTCGTTGGCAGCCTGATTGTTCCCCTGGTCGCGGTAGATCGTGCCCAGCCTCTCCAGAAACACCGCCCGATTGCTGCGCTCGCCGTTCGAGTACTTGCCGTCGGGCTTCTCCGATTTCTTCAGCAGGTCGCGCATGATGGGAACGGCTTCGTCGTAGCGGCCCTGCGCCTGGTAGATGGCCGCAATGTCGTATGGGGCTTCCAACGAGTCCGGCACCATAAGCTCGGCTTTTTTCAGACTGTCGAGCGCGAGATCGTATTTGGCCTGCTTGCGGTAGATTTCCCCGATGCGAACGTAAGTTTGCGCATCTTCCGGATTCGCGTCGGCAATCACTTTGTATTGTTCGAGAGCGGCATCGGCCTCGCCATCGTTCAGCAGGTTCTGAGCCAGGCCGCGAATGGCGTCCAGATTGTCGCGGTCCATTTCAATGGCGTGCCGATACGCATCGATGGCGCCCTTATATTGCTTTTGCTGCTCGTAGGTGTAACCGAGCGCCGAATAGAGTTTCGCCGAGCGCGCCGTGTTCGGTATCGAACTAAGCACCTGAGCGGCGCGGGCCGTGTCGCCCAGTTCGTTGTAGAGATAGGCCAGGGTAGTGACCGCCTCTTCGGAGTCCGGCTGGAGCTTGACTGCGGTCTTGAATTCGTTCTCCGCTTTTTGCAGGTCGTTGTTCAAGCGATACAGGCGCCCGAGAAGCAGGTGATCATCCATGCTGTCGGGCTGCAGGCGGACGATCTGCTCATATTGCTCGATCGCCAGTTTCAGCACGCTCTCCGAACCGCTGCCGGCCTGCATGTCGCCGAGCGAGCGCAAGTAGATCCTGCCGAGCAGGCGGCGGGCCTCAAGATTGTTGGGATTGCGCTTGATGATGTCCTGCGCCTCGACGACGGCGTCGCGAATGCGGCCGGTCTTGGCATAGAGCTCAGCGAGGCCGGAGGTCAAATACGCGGAGGTCGGGTCGGCATCGATGGCGGCGCGGTATTCTTCAATCGCTTTGTTGGCCAATTCGCTGCGGCCGTACGTGGCCACTTGTTCCTCGTACATGTGCGCGAGGGCGAAGTGGTAGTAGGCGGCGGCGCGGTCGGGCGTCTTGCCCTTGGCGGCGGACTGGGCACCGGCGGCAGCCGGAGAATCCTCGGCGTGAGCAGGCTGGTTCTGGGCCAGTAAAAAAGACCCGGTAAGAACGACAGCGACAATGCAAAACTCTTTTTTCATGAAAAATCCTGCAACCTGCAAATTGCAGCCCACATCTTGATTGGATGCTGGACGATTGGATGCTGATCCCGGGCCATCCGGATTTCCTTATTCTACCCTCACCCGGCCTTTCGGCGGCGAGAAAGCGCAGGCTGGGCCTAAAGCCGGAAGTACAGGGGCTTTGGAAGGTTATTCGTTGTAGGGACGGGGCTCTGCCCCGTCCAAGCGGGGCGAAGCCCCGCTTCCACACGGCTAATGCCTAAAGTGTCGCACTCCGGTGAAAATCATGGCCAGCCCGAGACGATCGGCGGCGTCGATGGCCTCCTGGTCGCGCACCGAGCCTCCCGGTTGAATAATGGCGGTCGCCCCCGCTTTGGCGATTTCCTCGACGCCATCCGGGAAGGGGAAAAAGGCATCGGAGGCAGCCACCGTACCCTTCAGGGGCAACTGCGCCTTCATGGCGCCCAACTTGCAGGAATCGACGCGGCTCATCTGTCCAGCGCCGACGCCCACGGTTTGCCCATCGCGGGCGTAAAGGATAGCGTTCGACTTCACGTGCTTGCAGACCTTCCACGCGAAAAGCAGCGCCCGTTTTTCTTCCGGTGTCGGCGGCCGCTTCGTGACAACTTTGAGATCGGCTTCGGCCAGCTTGTGCATATCGGCGTCCTGAACGAGCAAGCCTCCAGAAATATTTTTCAGAACCCAGTTTTGCTGTCCGGCAGGAACTTCGACCAGCCGCAGATTCTTCTTCGAGGCAAACGCTGCTCTAGCCCCTTCGTCGAATGCGGGAGCCGCAATGACTTCCAGAAAGAGCTTGGCCATTTCGCTAGCGGCTGCCGCATCCACCGTGCGGTTCACTCCGATCACGCCGCCGAACGCTGACACCGGATCGCATTCCAGCGCCCGCACGTACGCCTCGCTGAGCGTCTTGCCGGTCGCGGTGCCGCAGGGATTCGTGTGTTTGATGATGGCGCAGACCGGCTCGTCAAACTCCTGCGCCAGATCCCAGCCGGCTTGCAGATCGACAATGTTGTTGTAGGAAAGCTCTTTGCCCTGCACCTGACGCGCATTAGCGACGCCCGCGCCCGAACCGTCCGCGTACATCGCGGCCTTCTGGTGCGGATTCTCTCCATAGCGCAGGTCCGCCACTTTTTGAAACGCCAGCCGCAGATTTTGCGGAAAGCCTTCGGCTGGTTTTAACTCGAAGTCGCCGCCCACCCGCTCGAGCGTCGAGGCGATGGCGGAATCATAGGCCGCAGTCGTCGCAAACGCTTTCTGCGCGAGGTGCCACTTCGTTTCCCGGGACAGCGCGCCGCCCGAGCGCGCCATCTCATCGGCGATCGCGCCGTAATCGGCGGGCGAAGTAACGACCGCAACATCCTGAAAATTCTTCGCTGCCGAGCGGATCATCGAAGGGCCGCCGATATCGATATTCTCAATCAGCTCCTCGAAGTGCACGCCCGGCTTGGCAGCCGTTTTCTCGAAGGCGTACAGGTTGACCACCACCATGTCGATGGCCGGGATGCCATGCTCGGCAACCGCCGCCCGATGGCCGCTGTGTCCCCGGCGATGCAGAATGCCGCCGTGAACTTTCGGATGCAGCGTCTTGACGCGCCCATCAAGCATTTCAGGGAACCCGGTCAGCTCGGAAATATCTTTCACCACGATGCCGGAGTCGCGCAGCAGCTTGGCCGTGCCTCCGGTCGAAACCAGCTCCACGCCCAACCCGGCGAGTTTGCGGGCAAAATCTACCAGTCCGGATTTGTCGGTAACGCTAAGAATGGCACGCTGGACTTTAGACATGAGGGCCTCGGGAGCGGATGAGAATTTAGAGAAGAGAGATTCTAGCAGTTGGAGGCCGTACCCAGTCGCCAGTACCCAGTGCAACCCAGCGAAGTGACGGCTTTGAGATGAAGCAAGCGTGATCGGCAGGGCACTGCAGGTCGCAACTCGACGGCGAGATAAGGGAAGCTGGGTACTGGCAACTGGGTACTGGGTACTAGATCTTCGCCTTCGCCTTGAGCTTCACCTGTCCACCCTGCATCTCGACCGAGTACTCGACCGTATCGCAGCCGTGCTGCTTGCGAATCTCGCTGGTCTTTTTCTTGACGAACGCCGCGAAAGAATCGAGGTTGCCGGAAACTTTTTCTCCCGACTTTTGCTTGGCTTCGGTCAGCGCCTTGTAGAGCGACTCGACTTGCTCACGCTCGGCCGCTGCACCCGAGCACTGTACCGAGAAAGGTTGGTCGACAACCGGCGGCGTCTCGGCGTCCGCGGGTTGGGCGTGCCGGCTTAGGCCATACACCGGATGCTTGGCTTCGTGTTCTTCGGCGACGCGTACGCCCTGCACCGAGAGCATCGCATCCGCTGGCCGGCGATAGCCTTCCTCGCGAATCCGCATTTTCTTGCGCCACAGGTCGGCTTGAATCGCGTAGCGCTGTGCCATCTCGTTGTACCTGAAGCGTTGCGAAAAACTCATCCGCGTGCCTTCGCTGAACCTGCCATCGCTGAACTTGCGAATTAACGAGAGCACCTTCCATTCGACGTCGGTGGGAGGCCGTTTTGCCGGATTATTGAAGAAAATCTCGTACTCGATCTTTAGCCGGCGAAGTTGCTGATCGAGCAGATTCAGTTCTTCATCAGTGGTCACAAAAGTCCCCCAGCCAACAGCTTAGCGTTACAAGCATGGGGTTGGCGAGGTTCCTGCCGGACACGGCAGGGATGGTACGAAAGTACCGTAAGACCAGTTGTCAGTTATCAGTTGTCAGTTTTCAGTCTCAGCGGTTCAACTGACAACTGAAAACTTAAGCCCTACTTCGTGCTCGACGCCATCTTCTTCACCATCGCCAGCACCAGCTTGCGGTCACTATCGTTCAGATTCGCCGAATAGCGGCGCATCTGGCTCAGGAAGCGGACTTCATCGTCGGAGAGCTGCGGCAACCCCTTATGGCCGCTGCTGTGGCCTTCGGCAAAGAATTGCGACAACGCCAAATCCATCGCCCCGGCAATCTTGGCGAGCGTGTCCAGCGAGGGGATGGTATGGCCATTCTCCACGCGCGACAGGTAGCAGCGCAACAGGCCCGTGCGCTTTTCGATGTCGCCCTGTGACATGCTTCGCTGGAGCCGGAAATTGCGGATGGTCTCGCCGATATTCATAGGTAAGCGACTTGCTCAAATCCAAAAAAAAGATGCGTGCATAGTAACTAGAGTAGTACCGTCTGGCAAGTGGAAATTCCTTGCACCCCGGCTGCAACTGGTTTCACGAATGTTATTGGGAAGGGCTCGGTTTCATCGGTTGCTGAAAAGGCCTTGATTCACGCGGGTTTCGGAAAGGCACGACTTCAGAGCCTGCCCTGAGCGAAGCCGAAGACCGCCGTAAATGCCGCTGTTCATGCTAGCAGGAAAACCCAGGTTTCGCTCCGCCGTTCCCCAAACTAATTATGCTTGATGAACTTGCCGTTTTTCTGTCCCGTCAGGGAGTTGTACAACGTTTCCAGAAACGCATCTTCGCTGATGAAATCTCCGGAATACTTCTTCCAGGGATCGAGAATTTTCTTCTCCTTCATCTGCTCCAGTGTCAATTTCTTGCCGAGCGCATCCTGCACCGCTGCCCGCGTTTCTTTCAGCATCTTCACGTAAGCGCGCACGTCATCGAGATTTGAAACCGCGCCGTGGCCCGGGATGATTTTCACGTCGGGCGGAAGCTGGGCGATGGCGCCCTCGACGCCGCTAATCATGCCGTCGATGCTGCCGCCGCTGTCCACGTCGATGAAGGGAAAACCGTAGGTCACGAAATCGTCGCCCATGTGGACCACGTTCGATTTCGGAAAATAGATGACCGAGTCGCCGTCGGTGTGTCCGGCCGGGAAGTGCAGCGCGCGGATGTCTTCTCCGTTCAAGTGCACGGTGACGTCGTGATCGAAGGTGATGATGGGCAGCGCGGCCTTGGGCTGCGCCTTGGCTGCGAAACGCACCGATCCGCCGTTGCCCGCCTGACCGCCTTCTTCCAGGCGCTTGCGCACGTTGTCCTGCGCGATGATGGGCGCTTGCTTCTGGAAGAATTCGTTTCCGCCCGTATGGTCTTCGTGGTAATGCGTGTTGATGATGAAGCGCACCGGCTTGTCGGTAATGCCTTTGAGCGCCTGCTGGATTCTTTCGGCCAGAGGCGCGTATTGATCGTCGACCACCACGATGCCGTCATCGCCGACCGAAGCCCCGATGTTGCCGCCCGCGCCCTCGAGCATGTAGACGTTGCCGGCAACTTTCGAGACTTTGATTTGAACTTTGCTGAAATCCCGGTCTTGCGCGAAGCACAAGCCCGCCGAGAGACAAGCGAGTACCGCGATACGAGAACTGGTGCGCATGAGCTCTCCCCTCCGGAGAGACTGAAATTGTAAATGGAGAGGTCTCAGGTCTCAAAAGCAGGTGCCAGGTCTTAGGTGTCAGGTCTCAGGAAAACCACGTCAAGCCGATGCCTGAGACCTAAGACCTGACTCCTGCCTTTACGGCGTCCCTTCAAACAGCGGCCAAAGCCGGTCGGCGGTGACGCGGTAGATGGCATAGGCGCTGCCACCATCGGAGGTGCGCCGGAACAGCAATTCGCCGCGGCCATCGCCGTCGGCATCGACCGCGTCGATCAGTTCCATGCGCGGACTGACGTCGAGGTGCCGCGAATCGGTCTGCGAGAAGAACAGCTTACGCAACTCGCCCTCGAGGTTGGTCCGGGCGACCAGCGTGATCTCCTTTGGTTCCTCGAAGCTTTCGGCAGCAGGCGGGCGCGTTTTCGCGGAGAGCACGAGCACCGGCTCGTTTGAATTGGAGAGATCGAAAATGCGCAAGCTCACATCGTCGAAGGCAGGCCTGGCCGGCTGGCCGGCGGGTTTGCTGGCTGACGATTTCTTGCGCGCGGGCGTAGCCTCTTTTGTCGCAGCGCTTGCCTGCGCCTGCAGCTGCGTCGCGGCGAGATCGAACATCTTGTTGCGGTAGATGGCTTCTTCCGCTGGCTTCACATCGTAAGTGTAGGGACGCGGATCGGGCCCGCCAGCATCGGAAATCGCCGGGATGACAACGATCTGCGGCAAAGCCGCGGCGGAATCTGTTGCCGTCTTCGCGTCCGTCTTCGCCGTGCCCGGCGCCATTTCCGTCAGAGCGTCGAACGTCGTAAATGGTTCGCGGCGCGCACTTGAGTCTGGCTTCCCGCGGCGCAGCCGGGGCCGATTGGGATCTTCGATCGGCTCGTCTGACCCAGAAGCAGACGCAGGCGCAGATGTCTTCGCGGTCTCCGGCGCCGCAGGCGCCTTCGCATTATCCGGCGACGGCGGCGGACTCGGCGCGCTGGCCGGCGGTGCAGTAGTCGGCGGCGCAGTAGTCGGCGGCGCCGGAGCGGTCGCGGGCTTTTGCTGGTCTTTTTTATCGGAGCCGCTATCGGTGTCGGCCTTTTCGCCGCGGCGGTGAAGTACGGGCGGCCCACCCTTGTCGTCGTCTGCGATCACGGGCGTCGAGTACTTCTTGTGTTTATTCGGGTCAATCGCTCCCGCCGGAAGCCACGTGCCTTCGGCGATCCAGACGTGGTTCAGTTGTCCAGGTTGCGTGATCGTGAAGACGCCCTGCGACACGCCGGCGTGAAAACCTTCGTAGACGATTCCGAAATCAAGCGCCATGGGAACGGGCGCGGCTTTGTACGAGCCGGCGTCGTAAAATTTTCCGTCCATCATGATGGCAATGGGAATGATGCGGCCTTTGTTGCCCTTGGGTGAAAGCTGGATCAGTCCCAGGGCGCGCGGTCCCTTGTTGGACGCCGGCTTGTGCCCGTACTGCGGGATCGGACCCTGGGCCGCGAGCCAGGTCGAGGCGGCCAAGGTGACGGCAAGCATCCCGTTGCGATATAACTTGCAATGTAACAACGACCGGCGAGGAGAAAATTCCATATGCAAGTTAATGATAAATCCCCGGACTTCAATACGACGGACGAGAACGGCAAAGAGGTTGCCTCAAAAGATTTTCGCGGCAAGACCGTGGTGCTGTTTTTCTATCCGAAAGCGGACACTCCCGGTTGAACGAAAGAAGCGTGCGGGTTCCGCGACGCATACAAGCTGATTCGGGAAACCGGGGCGGTAGTGCTCGGCATCTCCGGCGACTCTTCGGACAAGCAGAAGAAATTTCAGGACAAGTACGACCTTCCCTACACTTTGCTGGCCGATGACAGCAGGAAGGTCTGTGAGGCCTTCGGCGTGGTCAAAGAGAAGAACATGTACGGCAAAAAGGTGAAAGGGATCGCGCGGACTACCTTCGTCATTGGCCCCGACGGCAAGATCAAACACATCTTCAATAACGTGAAGGCAGAAGGGCACGCGGAAGAAGTGCTGGCCTACCTGAAGGGCGTGGCGTGAGACGATTGCAGAGGTCAGAGGTCAGATTGCAGAAGTGAAACCCTGCGATGTGGCAGCCACTTGGTTTTACCTCTGCAATCTGACCTCTGACTTCTGCAATTTTCTCCCGTGCTCACGATGAAATCGCTTGGTCGAGTGTCTCTGCTGAAGACCGAGTTCTTCAATCGCGATCCGCGGCGGGTGGCGCGGGCGTTGCTGGGAAAATTGCTGGTCCGGAAAACGCCTCGCGGAATTCGGGCGGGGCGAATTATAGAAACTGAAGCGTATCTCGGCAAAGGCGATGCGGCGGCGCACGCCGCCGCGGGCCGGACGGCGCGCAATTCCGTTCTCTTCGGTCCTCCCGGCCGCGCCTACGTGTACTTCATCTATGGCAATCACTACTGCCTGAACGTTTCCTGCCTGCCCGACGGAGTGCCCGGATGTGTGCTCTTTCGCGCCCTGGAGCCGGTGGCGGGCATCGAGCAGATGGCGGAGGCACGAGGGATCGTGTGGGGACGGGCGCCCTCGCCGGTCCAAGCCGAGCGAAGCTCGGCAGCTGGCAACTCCGGATTCGCGATAGCCAAGGAATCCGATCTCAAGAAAATTTCCTCCGGCCCAGGACGCCTGTCCGAAGCCCTGGAAATCACCCGTGCCCGCGACAACGGGAAAAGCCTGGTAAGCGCCCGCTCCGACCTTCGCATTGTCGACGACGGCTATCGGGTGCGGCGCGTAATGGTCACGCCGCGCATCGGGATTGTGAAGTCACCAGAACAGCCGCTGCGGTACGTCATCGCCGGAAATTCATTCGTCTCCGGGCCTCCCGGGCACATGAAAAGATGAATCCGCCCGGTGCTGACCTCGCAGCGGCCCACTTCTCGAAAGGCGCGAGAAGTGGGGCGCCCTCGTTTCTTCTCTGCTAACACTTAAGACGAGGCGCGTTTTTTCCTACTGCAATTTCTCGTACTCGGCTTTCGCCTGCTTCAAGACGGGCAGATCCGGATCGGCATCCTTCCACGCGGCAAAGAAGTCCTGATATGCGGATTTGGCCGCCGCAGTGTTGCCCTGCACAGCGTAAGCGCGCCCCAGGCCCAGATGGGAGAGAGTGTAGGTAACATCAATGGGGCTAACGCCGCGGTGGTCGAGAATCTTCTGGTACTCGGCCGCCGCCTTGGCGCCCTCTTTCAAGCGCAAGAAGGCTTCGCCGCGAATATAGTTGACCCAGTAACGCGCGGTGCCGGGTTCGGTGCCGAGTTCGTAGGGCGTGGCCATTTCGAGGTGCGCCACGGCCGGTGCCGGCTGGTTGTGTTGCAGGTCGCTGCGAGCACGGACAAGAGGGACAAGGACCTTGTTGAGGATGGTGTCGGTGGGATACTCGCGGACCAGATCTTCCGCAATTTTCTGGCTGCCCGCAAGGTCTCCGGTCCGGGCTAGCACCCCCATGACAGCCGCCCGGGTGTCGCGGTCTTGGGAGATAGCGAGAGCCTGCGAAATTTTCTGACGCGCTTCCGAGAGGTTGCCCAGTTCGGCCTCGCACTCAGCCTGGTTAGCGAGAATGATGCCGCTGAATTCCTTGTAACCGAGGCGCTGGGAGACACTTTCACTTTGGGCAAAAGCGGCGCGGGCGGGCTGCAGCCTGCCCAACGCGCACTCGCTCCGGGCGTGAATAATGAAGAGGATGGGTTCGTCCGGTTTTCCGACAGCTAGTTCCAGTTCGTGGCGCTCGGCGGCTTCATCGCCGCGAATGAAGGCGAGGTCGAAGAGCGTGAAATGCACTGACCGCACCTGCGCTGCCGCCTTCTCGGCCACCGCCCTGGCTTCGTCGAAGCGATTGAGGCGTTCGTAGGCGTCGGCGACGTTCTGATAGGCATAAACGTCTTTTGGGTCGATGCGCATGGCCTCGCTGGAACTGGCCAGGGCCTTTTCCTGCTGCCCGATGGCCTGGTAGCGCAGGGCGAGGTTGTCTCGAGGCGCAGTGTCGCGGGGGTAAGTTTGCACCCACTGTTCGTAGATCTCGATGGCCTTCTCCAATTCCCGGGTGACAATGTCATAGTAATGCGAAGAAATATAGAGCCTTTCGCGTTCGCTGGCTCTCTCCTTCAAGTCGAAGGCCTTGGTGATAAAACTGTCGGCCAGCCCTTGCTGCGTGAGATTGTTATAGGCCACTCCCAGGGTGGCATTGGCCATGGCGAAGTTGGGATCGAGTTCGACGGCGCGTTTGAGATGGGGAATCGCCTTTTCATCGGCAAGCCTCTGATGCTCGGCCTGGCCCAGGCTGAAGGCTTGCAAGGCTTCGAGCGACGAGGTGGTGGCCTGTTCGAGCGGCGTGGCGAACTTCTGCACCGAGCCGATGGACTCGCCCAGCTTGCCCCGCAAGCTGGAAGCAGCCCGGTCGAGCGACTTGAGAACCTGCTCCTTGCTCTCGGCCTCGACCTCCTCGCGGGCCAGCACGTCGCCGTTTTGGGCATTCAACGCGGAAACGGTGATGACGTAGTGCGTGCCCAGGCTGGCGATCGAGCCGGCTAGCATGGCTTTGGCGCCTTCACGCATGCAGATCTCGCGGGCGACGTCGTTGCTAAGGCGTGCGTCGGGTGGGCGTCCCATAAAGCGCAGAGCTTCGCGGATGCGGGATTCGGGCAACAGGTTCAGGTACGGAGACTGCTCGAGTTGCACGGCCAGCGCCTGCTTCAGGGTTCCATCAAAGACGGCGTCGCCCGTCGTGTTGACGAAGTCGGCCAGAACCACGGTGTCTTTTTCGGTGAGCGCGTCGGCGCGGCGGGAGCGGAAAAACAAGCCTCCGCCGATGAGAGCTGCGATCAGCACAGCGGCTGCGAGGGCCGGTATCTTCCACGATCTTTTCCGCGCCGCGGGAACGGCGCCGCTCGCGGGCGTCACTGTGCCCGCCGGGCCGGCTGCAACGGCCCCGCCGGAACCGGACGGAACCGCTTGCGCCACCGGCCTCGATCCCGAGTCGTGCGCCGCCACCACCGACCCCGAACTTGCCGCGACCGCGCGTCCGGTGTCGGTGTCGCGCTTCAGGCGTTGCAGGTCGGCGCGGATGTCGGCGGCGTGCTGGTAGCGCAGATTGCGGTCTTTCTCCAGCGCCTTGTTGATGATGTCTTCGAGCTTCGGGGGCAGGTCGGGATTCAGCCGGATCGGCGAAGTTGGAGCGCGATCCAGGATCGCCTGAAAAATCAGGGCCGACGTATCTCCGCGAAACGGCACCATGCCGGTGGCCATTTCATAGAGCACGGCGCCAAAGGAAAACAAGTCGGTTCGCGGATCCAGTTCCTTTCCCTTCGCCTGCTCCGGAGACATGTAAGCCACCGTCCCAATCGCGGAACCGGGGCTGGTGAGGTGCTCCTCCGCGATCGTGGCCTCAATCGTCACACCAGAAGGCTCCGATGGCCGCGTGGCGGGCTGCGTGACCTTTGCCAAACCAAAATCCAGAATCTTGGCGTGCCCGCGCTTGGTCACAAAAATATTCGCCGGCTTGATGTCGCGATGGACGATCCCCTGAGCGTGCGCCGCATCCAGCGCATCGGCAATTTCGATACCCAGCGAAAACAGCGTGTCCAGCTCCATCGGACGGTTGCCGATGATATGTTTCAGCGTCGCCCCGTCGAGGTACTCCATGACGATGAACGCCTTGCCGTCCTGCTCGCCAATGTCGTGGATGGTGCAGATATTCGGATGGTTGAGCGCCGATGCAGCACGCGCCTCGCGGCGGAATCGCTCCAGCGACTGCCGATCCTGAGCCACGTTCTCAGGAAGGAACTTCAGTGCGACGAAACGGTCAAGCCGCGTGTCCTCGGCCTTGTACACGACGCCCATGCCGCCACCGCCGAGCTTCTCGACAATGCGGTAATGCGAGATAACCTCGCCAACCATTCGCTGCCCCCCCCACGCTGGCCTCAAATCTTACGGTTGGGTATCGGGCAAGTCAACCAACTGGGAGCGCGCCGCAGTGTCCTAACTTCATTAACCACCAAGGACACGAAGGTCTGAATCCGCTGAGCGTTTCCTTCGTGTCCTTGTTGGTTAACGGGCACTTCGGTTCAGGGCTTCAGAACAAGATTGTCGATCAGGCGCGTGGAGCCGATATAGGCGGCGACGGCGACCAGCGTCTTTTGCTCGATTCGTTCGACGGGATCGAGCGTGTCGGGATCGACGATCTCGAAATAATCGAGCGCGACTTGCGGCTCGCGGGCGAAGATTTCTTTGGCGGCGGAGATCAGGTTGGCGGCGATTCTTTCTCCAGCTTGAAATTCCTGCTGCGCGCGCTGCAACGAGCGTTGCAGCACGAGTGCGCGGCCGCGCTCTTCTCGATTCAGGTAGGCGTTGCGCGAGCTCATGGCCAGGCCATCGGGTTCGCGCACGATGGGGCAGGCGACAATTTCCACCGGGAAGTTCAGGTCTTGCACCATGCGCCGGATCACGGCCAGCTGCGCGGCGTCTTTCTGTCCGAAGAACGCGGCCTCGGGCTCGAGAATGTGAAAGAGCTTGGCGACGATCGTGGTCACGCCGCGGAAATGGCCGGGGCGGGAGCGTCCGTCGAGCTTTTCGCTCAGGCCCTCGACCAACACCCAGGTGACCTCGCCGTCGGGATAGATCTCTTCGACCGGCGGCGCGAACAGGATCTCGACACCCTCTTTCTCCAGCAGCCGGCAGTCCTCGTCAAATCGGCGTGGATATTTCGACAAATCTTCCGTCGGGCCGAATTGGGTGGGATTCACGAAGATGGAAACGGCAACGGCGTCGCACTGCGCTTTCGCGGCGCGGACCAGCGACAGGTGGCCTTCATGCAGAGCGCCCATCGTGGGAACCAGGCCGAGGCGTTGGCGGCTGGCGCGGGCAGCGCGGCAGGCAGCCCGAGCTTCGGGAATGGTGGCGCACATCTTCATGGCTCGTAGAGACGCGGCTGGCCGCGTCTCCGGGGACGTCTCCGGGAACAAGGCGGAGACGGGGCAAGCCCCGTCTCTACAGGCGCATCCGGGCGCTTCAGGGCGTCTCGCGATATTGAACGTCCAATTCCTTGAGGGTTCCGAGGAGCAGGGCGCGGTTCTTGCGCAGTTCTGCTTTCGTCTGTTCGGACGGATTTTTCGGAACGGCTTGCGCGACCAGCACAACCCGGCCGTAAGGCCATGCGCTCGATGGCAGAGAGACCAACTCGGCCGGGATTTCTTCCAACTTTAGAATGTGGATCTCGCGATTGGAAAGATCGACGAAGCCGATCCCATCCTCGCGCACGACCAGATAAGGATTCTGCCAACCACTCATATTGCTGAACGGCGGATATTTTGCGGGATCCGCTGCGGGAATGGACTCGAGGCCGGTCGGCTGCCGCGTTTCCGTGGACTGGGTTTCCGCGTGCGAAGGCTGCGGCGGTTTGGAGCAGGCCACCAAAACCCCCAGCAGAATGAAGGTGACGATGGTTTGGGCAGAGTTTCGCACCGAGTTTCGCGCTACGTCTGGCACCGTGGTTCGCACAACGTTTTCTCCGTCCGCCATTAGCGCTGCATCGCCTGCTTGCGGTGGAGTACGGTTTCGAGTGCAGCCTGCGTTTCTTTCGGCAGGTGGTAGGACTCGGCGTCGCTCGGAAACTGGTGCGAAACGACGTCGGCCTTGAAAGCCAGCACGGATTGCGTGATCAAGGCGGCGGCGTCTCCGTAGCGGCGAACGAATTTCGCCGGATGTCCGAACGTCAGGTTGACGAGGTCGTGGAAGACGAGCACCTGGCCGTCGCAATCGGGGCCGGCGCCGATGCCAATCGTCGGCGTTTCGACCTCGGCGGTGATCATGGCCGCGACTTCGCGCGGAATGCCTTCCAGGTAGAGGCAAGCCACGCCGGCGCGGTCGAGCGCGACGGCATCGCGCATGAGTTGCTCGATGGCGTTCAGAGTTTTGCCCTGAACTTTGTAGCCGCCCATCATGTTGACCGATTGCGGTGTGAGGCCGATGTGCCCGGCGACGGGAATCTCGGCGTCGATCACGCGGCGGAGCACGTCCACGCGCTTCTCGCCGCCTTCCATCTTGACGGCCTCCGCGCCCCCTTCTTTCACAAAGCGGGTGGCGTTGTGAACGGCTTCGTTGGGGTCCGCCTGATAAGACCCGTAGGGCATGTCGGCAATGAGCAGCGCGTCTTTCACGCCGCGGCGCACGGCCTTGACGTGGTGCAGCATCTCGTCCACGGTGACCGAAAGCGTGTTCTCGTAGCCAAGCATGGTCATGGCCAGCGAGTCGCCGACCAGGGCAATGTCGATGCCAGCCTCGTCAACCAGACGCGCGGTGGCGTAGTCGTAGGCGGTTAAGCAAGTGATGGGTTCGTGGTGAAGCTTCCTTTCGCGGATAGTAGCAGTGGTGATCTTATGGCGGGGTTCGCCGATAGGCGTGAGACTCACAATGTCCTCCAGTGCCCCTCCGCAAACCGCGGATAGAGCCTGTACGCGTCTTAGATGACGCTGGGGGGATTATAGCTGCAAAAGGGGCGTTCGTCGATAGTCTTTACAGTCCACACGATTGTTGACACTTCTTGGGGTCAATCGTCTCTCTACTGGAAGCGGTACAATTAAGATTGCCCCTAAGAATCGGCGGGAGAAACTCAAATTGGCTGTTTTTGTGACCCCTCGAAGCATAGCGCGCGGAGCAGTTTTTCTTATCGTCGGAGCCTTTTTCCTCCCTCAATTTCTGGCGGTGCTTGCGTCGGCACAGTCGGTCCCCGCCCCCACCCAGAGGATAGAGCAGGAGTTAAAGGCAACGTACCAGGCCCGCGACGGCGAGGCATTAGTGCTGCTTTCCGTGTTCGCGGAGAATGGCAGGACTCACCTTGACCGGCAGTCAGTCCTAAAGATCACGAACCAGATCAATCACACGGTCACTTGGCAGACCACCGACGACAAATCGGAAGCGGCGTTAGGTCTGCTTTTCGGCAAGTACGAAATCGAAATAAGCGCTGTCGGATATTTGAGCGAGCGCAAGGAAGTCCAAGCCAATAACACGCTCATTACGACTCGGATAGAGGTCTCGCTGCATCGTGATCCCTCGGCAGTGGACCTCAACGTATCCGATGAGGCGGTTCCTGCCAAAGCACGCGGAGCGCTCAAGCGTGCCGTTTCTGCTCTCAAGTCCGCGAATCTCAAGGAAGCGCGAAAGAGCTTGGATGCGGCTTACAAACTGGCTCCGTCGAATCCAGATATCAACTATCTGTTAGGCTACGCAGCCTATGAGCAAAAAGACCTCGCCCAGGCGCGGAACTACCTCGGGACCGCTGCCAATCTCAGTACCCACAACGTGCGCGCGTTAGTCTTGCTCGGCCAAGTGGAGCTCGTCCAGGAAGACTATCCCGCGGCGGCGGCGGCGCTGGAAAAAGCGGTGGACACCGATGCCGACAATTGGACGGCGCACAGCCTGCTTGCCAATGCTTACCTGAAACTAAAGAAATATGATGGGGCTCGGCAGCAAGCGGAGTTGGCCATCGCCCAGGGGAAAGGCGCGGCCAACGCAGCAAATCTGGCTCTGGGACAGGCCTTGGTAAATCTGGGGAAGAAGGAAGCAGGGATCCAGGCGCTCGAGAGTTTCGTCCGGAATTCACCCACGGACCCCACCGTACCCCAGGTGCGCGACCTGATCGCGACGCTTGAGCGACCCAACTCCGGCGCTCTCACGGGCACTACAATCACACGCACCTCTTCGCCCACTATCGACCCCATATTCGCCACTCCTGAACTCCCGGTCTCCGTCAATCCGTGGCGGCCCGCTGGAATCGATGAGGCCAAGCCGTCTGTCGCCGAGGGAGTCAGCTGCCCCTTCGATAGCGTAATAGAGATGTCGGGTGAGCGTGTGAAGCAGTTGGTAGACGATGTCTCGCGGATTTCGGCCATCGAACACCTGCTGCACGAGCAGGTGGATGAAATGGGGAACTCCATTACGAAGGAAACCCGAAACTACGATTATGTCGCTTCCATCTCGGAGAATAGACCAGGGTTCCTTGCGGTGGACGAAGACCGGTTAGAGCGCATGGCACGTGCTGACTTTCCCGACAGGATTGCCAGCGGCGGGTTTGCCGCGTTGGCTCTGGTATTTCATCCCCACATGCGGGAAAACTTCGAGATGACGTGCGAAGGTCTGGGGAGTTGGCATGGGCAAGCAGCATGGTTGGTCCACTTCAAACAGCGCGAAGACCGACCGGCTCTCATCAGCGAGTACAACGTGGGCGGCGAAATCTATTCGTTGCGGCTGAAAGGCCGCGCTTGGATCACGGCGGACAAATTTGAGATCGTGCGGATCGAGTCAGAACTAATAAAACCGATGTCGCAGATCCAGTTGCGTTGTGAGCAACAGGTCGTAGAGTACGGCCCGGTCCGGTTCCAAAAGAATGTGGAATTGTGGCTTCCGAAAAAGGCCGAAATCTACCTCGACTATCGCAAGCACCGCTATTACCGCAGCCACGGCTACGATCATTACTTGCTGTTTTCGGTGGATTCGGTGGAAAAGCGAAACGAACCCAAGGCGCCGCCTACCGGGCCCGCCGAAAAGCCGCTACCCAACTAATTGCTGGGAGTCGAGTCTGCTCGCGGAAGCAGGAGTCTCTCGGCCGTCCGACAATCTTCGCAGTGCCTGTGGCTGGACAATATAGAGCAAACCAGGGTGTGCACTTTTATCCTAGGCACTGGCCGCATCCTGACCGCCGAGCGGCAGGAAATATTGCGTGCCCTTGATCGGGGCGGAGACTTTTTTCAGCAGCTCCTGCAAGTCCTCGTTGCGGTCCACGAAGTCGATCTCGCTGGTGTTGACGATCAGCAGGTCGGATTGCGTGTAGTGAAAGAAAAAGTGTTCGTAGGCCTTCACCACTTCCATCAGGTAATCTTCGCTGATTGCCTTTTCGCCGGCCGCGTTCTTTTTCTTCAGCCGCCTCTTCAGCACTTCCGGCGTGGCCTGCAAATAAATGACGAGGTCGGGCGTGGGGAGTTGTTCGCGGAAATAATTGAAGTAGCGATTGTAGGTATCGAGCTCCTGATCGTTGAGGTTGAGGCAGGCAAAGAGCTTGTCTTTTTCAAAAATGTAATCGGCAACCACTGTCTTATTTGACCGCGGCCCCAGATCGAGCGCGCGCAGCTGCTCGAAGCGCCGGACGAGAAATGCGAACTGCGCCTGGAAGGCCGCGCCGGGCTCGCCGTCGTAAAATGCCTTCAGAAATGGATTGTCTTCCGGCTCAATCACGCGCTGTGCGGCCAGGCGCTCGCCGAGAACCCGCGCCAGCGTGCTCTTCCCAACGCGTATGGGGCCTTCGACCGCGATGTAACGGGGCAGTTCGAAAAGCTTGGCCATGGATTATCGTGGAGAACTGGAAAGCAGAATATATCGCTTCGGGCAGCGATGCAATTGCGAAAAAAGTCAAAAGTCAGAAGTCAAATTGAAGAAGTAAAACGATTGAGAACTACTTCTGCAATTTGAGTTCTGACTTTTGACTTCCCTATACAATCTCCTCATGCTCCCCGCTCTGATTGGACTGACGGCCGCTGCGGCTGCTTCGGCGGCGGGATACCAATCCATGGCGCCGACGGGGCAGTGGTATGGGCGCACGTTTGCCGGCGGTATGCGCGGGAGCAAGCAAATCGCGCTGACCTACGATGACGGCCCGAACGATCTGCATACGCTGAAGTTGCTTGATGTACTGGCCAAGCACAGCGTGCGGGCGACGTTCTTCATGATCGGCCGCTATGTGCAGGAGCGCCCCGATATTGCGCGCGCGGTGGCGCAGGCGGGGCACATCGTCGGCAATCACACCTTCACGCATCCGCTGCTCATCTTCAAATCGGAAGCGCGGACGCGCAAGGAGTTGGTTGACTGCCATCAGGTCTTGCAGGGTGCAATCGGCCAGCATTCGAACTTGTTCCGTCCACCGTTTGGAGGAAGACGGCCGGCAACGCTGCGGGTTGCGCGCTCGCTCGGGCTGGAGACGGTAATGTGGAATGTGACCGGTTATGACTGGAACGCCCCGACCGCCGCGGTAATCGAGAAGAAGGTAGCGCGCCAGATGCGCGGCGGCGACGTGATCCTGCTGCACGATGGTGGACATCGCGCCCCGGGTGCGGACCGCGCGCAGACGGTGATTGCGACGGACAATCTGATCCGGCGGTATCGCGATCAGGGATACGAGTTTGTGACGGTGGAGGAGATGCGGGCTGTCAGCCGTCAGCCTTCGGCGGGGGGCTAGGGGTGTCAGCTTCCGTCGGTTCTGTTTTGAGCGGACCCACTGAGGTGTTTATTAGTAGTGTAATCGTGGTTACGACAATTGCCTCCGAGTTGCCGACCGGAATCAAGTCAGCCAGCTCCCAATTAGGCCAGACCCGGTCCAAAGAGTATCAAATTCTGCGTCACTTAGTTGACCGTCAATGGCGCCGTTACGCTGCCAATTTTGCCGGTCGCGCTGTCGCGGACCACCAGCCGAACCGAATATTGACCGGGACCGATCTCTAAATCTCTGCTGATGGTGATGCCTTTCGCCCGCACCATAGCAAGTTGTTGCGGCGTCACCGCTCTATCTACCGTCTGGCTCTGTGTGAGAACAGGTTTATCGTCCTTGCTCTGATCGCGATAGGCAGCAACCGCGATATCGAAGTTCAGGTGGGACTGATCGCCACCCTCGATGGTTACCCCGTTCGGCGGGATCTCGATCTGGTACGACGCCTTCTTCTTCTCCCCGTCGCCGGACACTCCAAGCCACTTCAGGATCACAGGTACGCCGGTGCCTTCGATCGGCGAGGCCAGCGCGGCGCCGATGTCGGACGCGCGGCTAAGATCGGGTTGGGCGGTCGCCTTGGTCACGAAGAATCCCTTGCGGGCGCGGACTTCGGTATCCTTCCTTTCAACTTCAACTTTAAGCTGTCGCCATCCGGCGTGATTGTTTTTTGTGTCGAGATAGTATCCGACCAGGTAGTAAGACGAAGAGTCATCGGCGGCGCGTTTGAAACTGCCTGCCAGATCGTTTGAGTTGTAGAAGGCTTTGCCGCCCGTCATTTCGGCAAATTCGTTGAGGCTTTGATAACTGTTGGCTATAAGCCACGAGCGGTTATTCATCTGATGTGTACTCGGCCCTTGGCCCCCCGACATAAGCGGGCCGGGAGTTGCTTCGCCCTCTCCTCGTGTCATGATCCCACGCACGTCAACCGGATAAACCGAGATCTGGCCATCCGTCAAAGCCTTCACTGTCCGCTCATAGAGCGGACCCAGGCTTCCGGGTACCACGTCGGGCGATGAGATTACGAAGGGAAAGCCGCTGGTGGCCCAGATGATGGACTTGCGGCCCGGCACCCCGGACAGCGCCCAAGCGATCCCCAGAAATGAGTTCATCGTTACTTCGATGGCCCTGGTCTGTTGAAATTGCCCGGCCATGGTGTCCGCATAGTCCAACATTTCCTGAACTTGCGCCATCATGACCGCAACGCTGGTCGAGGAAGACGAGTCAACCACCACCGGAATGTCACCCAAGGCAGCATTGGCCTGGTTATCAAGCGAGGTCGCCTGATTCTGCGGCATTTCACCGCTCACTTTCTTGAGCACTTTAACCAGTTGCTCCGGATCGCCGGTCAGGCCTTGTACAACCTTGACTCCGTGGCTCGTGATGATCATCAGCGCCAGAATCTGGCTGGTATCAATGTTATGGGCAAGAAACTTGATGAGCTCGTGGCGGCCGATAGCCTGGTCGAGATAAGGTGTATTCACCGTGTCAATGGCAATGACGGTGATAGCGCGCGGCTGTTGCTCGGGAACGGTCAGGTTGCTGAACTCGCCAGGTTGCGCGGGAGACTGAGGGATTTTGGCGTTGGTGGAGACCTTCTCTTCGAAGGTCGAGATTTTTTGTTCTTTGCCGTTTTCGAGTACCCGAAAATCACTTTGGCTCAATCCATGAATGTGGTTGCCGTTCTTGTCGGTGACTACAACTGGAACCTCGATCAGAGTCGTCTGGCTGCGGAACTTGACTATGCCCTCATCCTCGGCCGTTGCCGGTTTGGCGACATGACCGAACTCGTTGGAATGGGCGACCGAATCCCACGAACCCCCACCCGACGTCGCGCTTTGCGAAAAAGCTGAAGCGGAGACAAGTATGACAAAGGCAATCAGGAAGGGTGCACAACGATTGGACATAAGTCCTCCACCGTTGTCTGCAATTCTAACTCGGTTCGGCCCGATCCTCTCGCCGATATCTCGAACGCGGCAAAAATCGATTCGGCTCTGATAGATGGGAAACGGCTAGACCGCGCCGAACTCGATCACTGCTCAATGACGCAAAAGCGCCTAACGCTGCGCCCAGCAGTTCCCGACGCTAAAGGCCGTAGGCCAAGGCTGGAGCCCTTCAGGTATGTAGCGAGCTGTTCGGGGGACTGGCCGCACTCGGCATTGTGTTGAAACTACACCAAAGAACTCCCCGAGTAGGTTGGACAATACAGCCCCGACGTTCGACACCAGATTGTTGTCGAAAAATCGCGATTTCGCCAACAACCGCTCTTCCTACGCCGCTGCCATCGCGAACGACTGCTTGGCTGCGGCGATGGTTTGCTGCACGTCGTGTTCGGTGTGGGCCGCGCTCATGAATGCGGCTTCGAACTGCGAGGGCGGCAGATAGATGCCATTCTCGATCATGGCGCGGAAGAACCGTCCGAAGGCTTCGGTGTCTGACTTCGCTGCGGAAGTCCAATCCGTGACTGGGCCCTTCGCGAAAAACCAGGTAAACATCGAGCCAACGCGGTTGTGGCATATGGTCACGCCGTCATCCTTGGCTGCGGCGGCTACTCCGGCGACCACTTCGCCGGCTAGCTTGTCGAGCTTGGCGTAAACGTCTTTGTGCTCGCGCAAGTAGCTTAGCGTTGCGCAGCCAGCGGCCATTGCCAGCGGATTTCCAGACAGCGTCCCGGCCTGGTACACCGGGCCTAGCGGAGCGATCAGATCCATGATTTCGGTCGGTCCTCCGTAAGCGCCCACGGGTAAACCTCCGCCGATAATTTTGCCCATCGTGGTTAGGTCGGGCTTGATCGCATAAAGTTCCTGCGCTCCGCCATAGGCCAGGCGAAATCCGGTCATAACCTCGTCGAAAATCAGCAGCGCTTTGTCGCGCGCGGTAATGGCGCGCAGAGCTTCCAGGTATCCGCGAGCCGGAGGCACGCATCCCATGTTGCCGACGACCGGCTCCACGATGACGCAGGCAATCTGCTGCTTGAATTTGTCGAAAGCCTGATCGAGCGCGCAGATGTCGTTGTAGGGGAGCGCGAGCGTGAACTGCGTGAATTCTTCCGGAACGCCCGCCGAGCCCGGAATGCCCAGCGTGGCCACGCCGGATCCCGCTTTCACCAGCAGGGCATCGGCGTGCCCGTGATAGCAGCCTTCAAACTTCACAATGTATTTGCGCTTCGTATAGGCGCGTGCCAGGCGGATGGCGGACATGGTCGCTTCCGTGCCCGAACTGACGAAGCGAACTTTTTGCATGTGCGGAAAAGCGGAAATCACCAGCTCGGCCAGATCCGCTTCGGCGGGAGTGGACGCCCCGAAGCTGGTGCCGCTGCGCGCCGCCGCGATCACGGCCTCGATGACGGTGGGCGCGGCGTGCCCCAGGATGAGCGGGCCCCAGGAGCCGATGTAGTCCACATACTGGTTGCCGTCGGCGTCCCAAATGTGCGAGCCCTGGCCGCGCACGATGTACAGCGGGTCGCATCCCACGCTGCGGAAGGCGCGCACCGGGGAGTTCACGCCTCCGGGAATCAACTGTTCGGCGCGTTTCTGCAGCGTGCGGGATTGCTCTGTCTTGCGGGCCATCGTTACCTCCGGAGCAGCGGTCGACAAGGCGTGGGCCTTGGGCACTCCGATCAATATAGCAGCGGCGCGCAGGGAAGTCAGAAGTCAGAAGTCAAATTGCAGAAGTGAGGCAAACCCTTCATGGAATGTGTAAAGGAGGATTAGGTGTTTACTTCTGCAATTTGACTTCTGACTTCTGACTTTACTTCAGCCTCACCAAATGTGGTAATAACCTTCGCGGCGGCCGAGTTCGACTTTGAGCCCGAACAGGGTGCCCAGGATTTCGGATTGCAGGACTTCTTCCTTGCGTCCGTCGGCCACGATCCGGCCGTTCGACATGAGCACCACTCGTTCGATCTCGGGAACGACGTCGGGGAGTTCATGGGTGACGAGAATGATTCCAATTCCCGAGTTGGCCAGGGAGCGCATCGTTTCTCGCAAGCCGCGCTGCGCGGAAATGTCCAAGGAATTGCAGGGTTCGTCGAACAACAGCGCGCGTGGCTTGTGGACCAGCGCCCGGGCGATCAAGACGCGCTTGGCCTCGCCCGACGACATTTCCTCGACGGCGCGCTCCGCCAGATGTGCGACGCCCAACTGGGCCAACGCGGCCTCGGCCCGTTTTCTGTGTTTGGGGTCGACGGTGTGATTCGGGAAGATGCGCGTGCTGCTGAAAAAGCCGGACAGCACCACGTCCAGACCGCTGGCGTCGCCGGTACACGAAGACATCAGGTCGTTCGACACGATGCCCAGGAGAGAGCGCAGTTCAAACACGTTCCAGCTTCTTTGGCCGAGAATGGTCATGCTCGAACCTTCGCGGACCATCGGATAGCACTCGCGGGTGATGGTTTTGATCAGGGTGGATTTGCCGCAACCGTTCGGCCCCAGCACCGCCACATGTTCGTCCACATGCACGCGCAGGCTGAAGTCGTCGAGGACGATCTTTCCTCCGCGAGTCAAGTCTCCGCGCATCACGCGGACGTTCCGCAGATCGAGTAATGGGGCCTGGAGTTCCACGCCGTCAACTGATTCCACGTTACAGTATCGCAAGTATTCGCGCTCCGAGCGGATCATTGCGCGCCGGGGCGCCCTGCGGCCGTATCGAATTCATCGGACTTTCACGAAACTGCAATATCCCTGCAATGTTTCGCGGCTATCTTGATGCCAGTTGCCCTTCTAACCGGGAGGGTTTATCGGGACGGCCTTGGGGGGCTCCAGGCTGTCCTGTTTTATTTTTTGCAAGGTTCTTCTGCGCTACTCCGATCTTTGCAGCCCAGCGTTGATTCTCGGAGCACGCAAGGTTTACTTCAGGTATGCGCGTACCAGACTAATCAGATCCTCGGTCAGTTCTTCGGGCGATTCTGTACCGCGGTTCGGGTGCGTAATGTGCAACCGGATGTGATCTTCCAGAATCTCCGCCATCAGGCTGTTGACGCCGCCGCGAATCGCCGCCAGTAGCATTAAGATATCGGCGCACTCGTCTCCCTCCGTTACCGCGCGCTCGACGGCGTCAATTTGCCCGCTCATGCGTTTGATCCGGGAAAGCAGCTTCTGTTTTTCTTTCGAGATTTCGGGGAGTTTGTCTTTCATAAATTTTATGGATTTTCCCGCATTTTTCTCTTGACAGGTACCCTAGGGGGGTATGATATAAAATCCTTAGCGGGAAAGCCAGACCTCCCGTTAAGACTACCAAAAGGACGTATGAAAACTAGCAGTGGGTATGAGCCTCCGAGAACGCTCGGCGGCCTTCCGGTTTAGAAGAAACGCTCGGGTGTCCCGATAAGCGTCTGCATCCTGCCTGTCGCCTCACCTCTGCTTCTTCTGACTGACAACTGAAGAACACGAGGGATCGAGGCCCCTGCCGTCAGGCACACTTCCTCCTTCCACAAAATCGAAACGCGCGATCTGCGGCTCACCTCGGCTGCGGTGAGTGTTGCTGCCGGGGCGAGTTTCGCAGTCGGCGTGACGGGGGTTCCCCGTGCATTGGTTTTTCAAGTTTTGGATTTTCGTTGCCCTGCTTCCATGCTTGGCAGCACTCGTTGGCATCCTGCTTCATCGGCTGCGCGTAGGCTCCAAGCTTGAACCTTTGGCAACGCAAAGCAAGAACAAGGCCCAGGCTCGAAAACGAGAGTAAGCAGCGCCTGTTTGTGGAGAATGCCGTTCTACCGGCAGGACATTCAAGCCGCGACTCCCGACGACCTTTGACTTGTGTGGAACACGGAACGTCTCAACCGAAAGAAAGGAGGAAACAGACAATGTGCGCAACTGTACTTGCACCACAAATAACGATGACGACGCCGCTCGTGGCTGCGGTCCACTACCAGGACTCCAATCTCAGACGCGTGGAACACAGCGGAGATCACAAGCAGTCGTTGGGAAGGAAATGGGTCGTGGTCACCGACGAACATGGCAGCCGGAGCCTGCGGATGCGTTGGACTGTCGCACGGGTCGTTCCTTCTGCCACGGCATGTAAAGCGCGACCATGGGTCGAACCTGCGGTGGGCCGGGAGGGAACTTCCGGCCCGCAGGCGTGAGTAGCGATTTCATAATTCATCTTCATAAGTTATCGAGGCCAGGCCCGTGAATCTTCTTTCCAAGCTCTATTACCGGTACAGAAAGATCCTGAAGACGATCAGGCTGTACCTCATCATCGCCGGCCCCGGCATTATCGTCATGGTTGCCGATAACGACGCCGGAGGCATTACCACCTACACGGCAACCGGCGCGCAGTATAGCTTTCATCTGATCTGGTTCCTGATCCTGTTAGGGCCCGTGGCTTATTACGTTCAGGAGATGACGGTACGGCTCGGGGCGGTCACCAAGCGGGGCCATGCTGAGGCCATCTTTCATTCCTTTGGCGCTTTCTGGGGCTGGTTCTCGCTAATGGATCTGGTGATTTTGGACTGGCTGACCATGATCACGGAGTTCATCGGCATGACGGCGGCCATGAGTATTTTCGGCGTGCCACCACTCGTGACCGTGATCATCAGTTGGATCGTCATGGGAACCATGGTTCTACAGGGGCGCTACTGGACGTGGGAAAAGGTCGCGCTCCTATTCTGCGGATTGAACCTGATCTACATTCCGGCAGCTCTCATGATCAACCCTCCGGTGGACAAGATTCTGCGTGGCAGCTTCATCCCCCAGCTCCCACCGGGAGGATTTACCAATGCTCTGTTTTTCCTGCTCATGGCCAATATCGGAACGACCATTGCTCCCTGGATGATTTTCTTTCAGCAGAGCGCGGTGGTCGACAAGGGCATGCAGGAAAAAGACATGCTTTGGGGGAAGCTCGATACCGCCGTAGGTTCCTTCTTGACCGTGGTTGTAGCTGCAGGCTGCGTGGTACTGACGGCCACGTTGCTTCCCGGCCAGATGATCGACGACGCCGCCACCGCGGCCTTCCGCTTCATGCCGATCAACCATTACGTGGGGGCTCTGCTGGCGATTGGACTGTTCGATGCCGGGTTTCTGGGCGCGATCTGCATTTCGCTGGCGAGTTCGTGGGCCTTCGGCGAGGTCTTCGGATGGGCGCACTCCTTGAACCACAAGGTGAAGGAGGCGCCATGGTTTTATGCCTATTACTTCTTCGACCTGTTGCTGGCAGGAACGGTTGTCTTGATTCCGCGTGCACCGTTGGTGCTCATTACCCTGTTCGTCCAGGTAATCGCGGTAACGCTGCTGCCGGCGGCATTGGTCTTTCTCATTCTGCTCCTCAACAACGAGGAGACCATGGGCGAATACAAGAACACCTTGTTTCAGAACGTCGCCAACATCGGAATCGTCGTGATGATCATCGTCATTTCCACTCTGTACGGGATCAGCGCGCTTTTCCCAAGGATTCTCGGTGGTTAAGGAATTGCCTGGAGAAGAACAATGATTTTCAACTTCTTTCGCAGCACGGCTGGAGCAGTCAGGGAGATCAACCAAAAGTATGCAACCCCTCATATCAAGATGACGGGCGGGGTCCGGTTTTCGCTTGGAGTGCTCCGGTTTTATCTGCTGCTCCTGGTCGGAATCATGGTCTACAAGTTCATCACTTTGCTGCACTAGGTCGAGGTGTCTCATGAACGAAACAACAACCGTCAAGAACTCCGTAGAAGAGATCTTCTTCCTCACCGATCTTCTGGGAGCGCGCGCTTACTTCAACGACCGGAAGGTCGGCAAGCTGAAAGATATGATCGCGCTCGACCAGGGTAAGGTAGCGGAGGTTACGCATTTCCAGATTGCTCGTCCCTTCGGCGAAGCGCCTTTACTGGTTCCGTTTGCGAAAGTGCGCTCCTTCAGCCCCCGCGAGATCATCGTGAACAATGGCGATCCCGGCAGCTACGCGCGTGAGCTGCGTCCCGAAGAAGTCCCGCTGCGGGACTACCTGATCGACAAGAAGGTGCTGGACACGGAGGACCGGGAGGTCGAAGTGGTCTACGACATCCGGCTGGTCCGAACGAACGGCAATCTTTATGTCAGCGACGTTGACATCAGCCGCTACGGCTTGCTCCGCCAGGTCGGGTTTCGAAGTCTGGCCGACTATTTTTACAAACGAGCGGACGAAGCCAAGAAGAAGCTAATTCCCTGGTCCTATGTTCAACCTCTTTCACCGCAATTGGGTGCACTCCAGGGGAACGTCAAATTGAACATTGTGAAAGAAGAGCTTTCTGAAATCCACCCGGCCGACTTGGCCGACATCGTGGAGAAATTGGACAGTGGCCAGCGGGTAACCATTCTTGAGGGCCTCGACACCGAACACGCTTCCGACACGCTGGAGGAGATTGACCCGGCCGTGCAACGCGACATCGTGTTCTCTCTCCGGAAAGAGCGGGTGGCGCAACTCATCGGCGAGATGACCTCCGGGCAGGCAGCCGACATCCTGGCGGTTCTGCCGGCCACCGAGAAGAGGGCGATCCTCGAACTGCTGGAACCGGCCAAGGTCGCGAAGATCGAAGAAATTCTCGAGAAGCACGAAATTAATATTCTGAGTTTCACTACCAGCAAGTTCATCAAGTGTCCGCCTGACATGACCGTGCAGCGAGCCCGCAGGAAATTCCGGGAAATGGCTCGGTCGATGGACGTAGTGATGTACTTCTACGTAGTGGATGAAACCGACAAGCTCTTGGGGGTGATCGACATTAAGGAGTTGTTCATGGCCGAGGATGATGTGTTGTTGGGTAATTTGAGGGTCGAAAACGTAGTCAGCCTCAACCCACAGAGCACCATGAAGCAGGCAGCGGATGCGTTCCTCCGCTATGGTTTCCGGGCGCTTCCCGTTACCGATGAAAACGACATAATCCTGGGTGTGGTTCCGTATCGTGACGTCATGAATCTTAAACATCGCATTCTCGATTAGGCGCGAGCGTAGCCGGGCCACCGAGAATTGCACCGTCGAGGCTGCCCGACAAGCAATTAGCGCTGTAACTGTAATGTGCCTTTAACCGACCAAGAAGATACTGATAGATGGGACTGTGGGGGAAATGAGGAAGAATAATCGCAAGTCGATGGGCTGGATTGCTAGGACGCTGCGGGCCGTGTTGTGGCTGGCGATTGCCGCGACATGGATCATGCCGGCGTGCGCGCAGCAGGATGATGCACCTCTGCCAAATGGCGGCACTCAAGCTGCAAATGGGGATGCTCCGGCCGGCCCGCCCAGCGACGCCGGTGCTGATCCCGAAGCAATGCTGCCGCATTTCAAGAGCTCGCGCTTCTGGCTCTCCGGGCAGGCGAACTTCATCTTCCAAACTCATCCCGGCTTTCACGCCGACTACAGCGGGCCGCACAGCCTCAGTGCAGACTATGACAAAGCCACTTCGCGAGTCATGACGCTCTACACCGGCGTGCGGCTCAACAATTCCACCGAGCTTCTGGTGGATATCGAAGAAGCTGGTGGCGCGGCGCTCAGCACCGGCCTTGGCCTGGCCGGAAATACGGACCTGGACATCGTGCGCAATCCGCTGTTGAGCAAAGTCCCGTACCTGGGGCGCGGCATGATCCACAAAGTGTTCGCGTTGAGCAAGGATAAGATTGAGAACCAGCGGAGTTTTCTGTCGCTGTTCGATGAGTTGCCGCGGCGTCGCCTGGAAATTCGTTTCGGCAAGTTCAGCATGCCGGATTTCCTTGATGTGAATTCGGTAGGCTCGGACACGCATTTTCAATTCTCCAACTGGGCCGTGGACAACAACGGCGTCTGGGACTACGCCGCCGATACGCGCGGCTATACCGTGGGCGTGGTGGCGGATTACGAGGACCACAACTGGGGTTTCCGCTTCGGCGAAGGGCTCATGCCGAAGGTCGCGAACGGAATCGATCTGGTGTGGCGGCCGTGGCAAGTTCATGCGGAAAATTTTGAATACGAGCTGCGCCATGGCGTCATACCGAAAAAAGCCGGCGTCGTGCGGCTGCTCGCGTACACGAACTACGCCAATATGGGCATCTACCGCGATGCGGTTGTGCAGTTTAAAGAAGGCTTGGTCCCGGTCCCGGAAATCACGAACCACCCCTGGCACATCACCCGCAAATATGGCTTCGGCGTCAACCTGGAACAGAATCTCGCTCGGAACGTCACGGCGTATGCCCGCTGGGGATGGGACAACGGAAAGACCGAGTCATTTGCCTACACCGAAATCGATTCGACCTTCAACCAGGGCGTAGGTGTGAATGGCGCGCTGTGGCATCGCAAGCAAGATCGTGCCGGTATTGCCTTTGTGTCGAACGGGATCAAGAAGGATCACCAGATCTATCTGGCCGATGGCGGGAACGGTTTCCTGCTGGGCGATGGAGGGCTGAACTACGGGCGGGAGAACATCGTCGAATCGTATTACACGCTGCACCTTTGGCGCGGAATTTATATCGCTCCCGGAGTACAGCACATCAACAATCCCGGCTACAACCGCGACCGGGGGCCGGTTGTGGTGCCGACTCTGCGGGCTCATGTGGAATTCTAGAACACAGTTCCCGGTTCTCAGTTCCCGGTTCTCAGTGAAAGGCAAAACCATGAACCACAGGGGACCCCCTTCGACTGCGCTCAGGCCAGGCTCCGGGGCACAGGGGCATGCATCTTTGCTCGAAAGCGTGTGCGTGAGAACTCGTTTCCGAGCAACCCCATGGAACGAAATGCACGAGAATCCAGCCCCGGAGGGACGACCGAAGTTCTCACGCACATTGGAAAGCGCTTCAACCGTTCCGCTTAATTCCAGCTTCTTGTTCTTGCACCGTACGAAGCGCCCAAGCCATGCGCGGGGTGTTGTGGGCGATTCCGAAGCGGCCCTGGGCATCGAGCAGAATGATTCCACCGTGGCCGTTGAGGCGCTGTTTCAGATAGTTCATCGCTTCCTTCGCGACCCACTCGGGCAGACTGCCGGATTCGACCCGGTCCGCCGCCCATTTCGCCAGCACAAGTTTCATGATCGGTTCGCCCCATCCGGTGGTGGATGCGGCCGCGCTGAGATTATCGGCATAGCAGCCGCAGCCGATCAGCGAAGAGTCGCCGAGGCGTCCGGGAGCTTTGTTGAGCGTGCCGCCGGTTGAGGTGGAAGCCGCGATATTGCCATGGCGGTCGAGCGCGACGGCTCCAACGGTGTCGTGCGAAATTTCGGGCGCGAACAGATCGTTGCCGTGAGTTGATTCCTGCGCCTGATATTCGCGCAGGCGCTCGACCTCCCGGGGAATGACGAGATCTTCGTTGCGGCAGAGAGCGATGCCGTGCTCGGCGGCAAAGCGCTCGGCGCCTTCGGCGACGAAATAGACGTGGGGGCTGTCGCTGAGAATTTTGCGGGCGGCGCGAACCGGGTTGCGCAGACGCTCGACGCAACCGACGCCGCCGCCGCGGAGGGTCGCGCCGTCCATGATGAAAGCGTCGAGTTGCACTTTACCGTCGCGGTTCAGGAAACTGCCGCGGCCGGCGTCGAAGGTTTCGTCGTCTTCGAGAACCGCCACGGCTTCTTCGACCGCGTCCAGGGCGGAGCCGCCACGGTCCAGCGCGCGCCATCCGGCGGCGGCGGCATTGCGCACACCGTCGAGATGCGCCTCGACCATGTCGTCAGGAATGGCCCAGGCACCGCCGTGAACGACCAGAACAGGATTGGTTGGCACTCTCAGTCCTTGCAGGAAGTTGCGGGAATTAGTCTAGCACTCGAAAAGTTCAGGCGGCCTTGGCCGGAGCGTCCATTTCGGTTGTCCGCTGCCAGGTGTAGATGACGCGGTGGATTACGGTGATGGTGGAAAGCACCGCGATCACCCACAGCACCGGCGCCATGACATTGAACAGAGCGCCGATGATGAGCAGCACCAGACGCTCGGGGCGTTCCATGAAACCGACGCGGCAGGCGCCGATGAGCGACTCGGCGCGGGCGCGCGCGTAACTGACCATGATGGCGCTGATCATGACCAGCGCGGTCAGCACGACATAGAAGAAGCGGTTGCCGCGAGCATAGTAAACCAGCAACCCGAAGAACAGCGATGCATCGCTGTAACGGTCGACGATGGAATCGAAAAAGCCTCCGAAGCGGGTCACCTGGTTCGAGAGGCGGGCGACGCGCCCATCCACCAGGTCGAAGAATCCCGATCCGATGATGACCAGGCCGGCATAAAAAAACATGCGGCGCTGGTTGTCGCCGTTGGCGTATCCGAATAAAAACGCGGCATAGGTGTTGACCACCAGTCCCATCAGGGTCAGGAAGTTGGGATTGATGCGCGAGAGCGCGAGCAGGCGCACGATGGCGTCGAGCAAAACACCGCACGCGCGTCCGACTCCGCTGGTCCAGGTCATACGCCGCCCCTGATAACGTTGGCGCTCATTCCGTTTCCCGTTCCGGTTCCGCTTCCAGTTCCGCCTCCAGCCTGGCTTCGGCGAGATCGTGCATGGTGGAGAGCTTCAGGATTTCCAGCTCGCGGCTGCCGCCGGGCGTGACCACCATGGCGGTGTCGCCAACTTTTTTATTCAGCAGGGCGCGCCCGATCGGCGAGGTGGTTGAGATTTTGCCGGCGGCCACGTCGGACTCTTCGCTGGTCACCAGTTGGTATTCCATCTCTTCATTCTTGGTGCCGTCGTAGATGGTCACCGTCGAGCCGAGGCCAACCTTATCCTTGGGGATATTGTTCATGTTGGTCAGCGACAGGTCGGCCAGGCGCTTGCCCAGTTGGCGGACGCGCGCCTTCAGGTACTCCTGGCGCTGCTTGGCCATGTGATACTCGGCGTTTTCGCTGAGGTCGCCCATGGCGACGGCCTTTTTGAGCTCTCTGGGGATATCGTGGGCCAGCTCATGCTCGAGCGTGTTCAGTTCGTCCCGAAGCTTCTTTTTAATCAGGTCCGTCATTGCTTTGGGCATTATAACTCTCGGCCATGGGCAACTGGCGCTCGGGTTTCTGATTTATCTGCTAACGCCCCGGTCCAACCTGCTAACCCGCAATGACTTAGAGCCAATTCACAAACGGCGCACCGGCACAACGGGCTCTGCGCTTGCCCGTGTGGGGACGGGGCTTTGCCCCGTCCCAGCGGGGCGTAGCCCCGCTTCCACACGCTCGTCGCGGGTCTCGGTTGCCTTAGACGCGGCGCTCGGATAGACTGTAAGATGTTCTCTTCCCTTGGGCGAGGGACCCTCCATGAGCGGCCACGTTTTCCACATCGGTGAAAGGATCGTTTACCCTAATCATGGCGTCGGGATTATTGAACAAATCAGCAGCCGGACCATGGGAACCACGGTCGAAAAATTCTATCTGCTGAAAATCCCAGCGAGCAGCTTGAAGGTGATGGTGCCGTTCGCCAACGTCGGCAGCGTCGGGATGCGTCCGGTGGTGCGCAATGGAGAGGTGCAGAAGATCGTGGATTACCTCTCTTCGGGCGAATGCATCAACGCGGCCGACTGGAAAGACCGGTTTAAGGAGAATTCCGATCGCATGCGCACCGGGTCGCTCACGGATGTGGCCGCGGTGCTGAAGAGCCTGCTGATCCTCGCCCAGGGCAAGTCGCTATCCTTCCGCGAAAAAAAGATGCTGGAGCGCGCCCGCTATTTACTGGTCAGCGAGATCGCCATCTCGCGCAACTGCGAGGAGAGTCTGATTGAACAGGCGCTCACCAAGGCGCTGACGAAGTGTAATCTGCGTTTCCCCGAAATTTCCGAACTTGCCTCCTGACGAACCTCTGATCTCCCGTAGAGACGCGGCTTGCCGCGTCTCTTGCCGCTTCCAAAGGAGACGGGGCAAGCCCCGTCTCTACACGAAACGTAATTGCACCGCGGCCTGTTAGCGGGCCGGGTGCGCTTCCATCCACGATTGCAGAATCAAGATGGCGGCCATCCGGTCAACCGCTTGCCCCCGCTTTTTGATCGAAAGATCGGTTTCGCGCAGCAGGCGGTTGGCTTCGGTTGAGGTCCAACGCTCGTCCCATAGATGGACGGTCACGCCGAAGTGAGCGTGCAGATCGTCGGCGAAACGGCGCATCTTTTCCGATTGCGTCCCCTCCGCACCGCTTAAGCGCAGGGGCAGGCCGACCACAATCTCCCGCACTTCGTATTTCGCCAGCACTCGTCCCAGGGCCTCCAGGTCGCGACGTTTGTTCTGGCGCTGGATCGTATCCAACCCTTGGGCGGTGATGCCCAGCGGGTCCGAGACGGCAACTCCGATTCTTTTCGCGCCGACATCAAGGGCCATAATGCGGCTGAGGCGGGACGTCCCAGGTGCGTGCATCGGTCAATTGTAGAGGGCGGAGGGCCCCGCGTCCCGGTATGTTCTCTGCGATTGATTGGGAGATCTGAAACCACAGGGGACACAGGGGTTCACAGGGGAAACCTTTGATCTGGAGCCAATCCGCAATTCCGGTGGTGCAATTCCGGCGGCGGTAAGGCAGAATTGTTGGCTCAGGCGAGAGCGGGGGTGAGCAACCACACTGTATGGAGACCACGGAAACACGAACCGGGCATCACTGGTCGCTGACGCTGCTGGGCATGGCCCTGATCGTTATGTTCGCGTATTACGGCGAATCGGTGTTGGCGGTGCTGTTCTTTGCCATTCTGCTGAGCTTTATGCTCTCTCCGGTGGTGCAGGCGCTGGAGTATTTGCACCTTCCGAGGGCCCTGGCGGCGCTGATCAGCGTGGTCGTGCTGCTGGCTTTGCTCTATGGCGTCACCGCTGCGTCGTACAACCAAGCCATCATTTTTGCCGACAACGTTCCGAAGTATTCGCAGAAGATCCGCTCCATCCTACAGCCCTTCCGGCAGCAGGCGGAGAAGATCGAGAAGACGGGCGAGGCGGTCGGCGAGCCCGAGGACACCAATGTCGTGCCGGTGCGGCAGGTGCAGAGCTGGTCCGAGTTGCTCACGCACGGAGCCGGTACTTTTACCGACATCCTGCTGGCGGCGTCGTTCGTCCCCTTCCTGGCCTACTTTCTGCTGACTTGGCAGAGCCACGCGCGGTCGGCTACCGTGATGCTGTTTCCTATGCACCACCGGAACACGGCATTCGTGACCCTGGGACTGATCGGGAAAATGTTGCAGAGCTTCATTGTGGGGAACCTGCTGATCGGATTGCTGATTTCGGCCGTGAGTGTGGCGATTTTCGGGCTGTTGCACGTTCCGTTCTTCTATTTCGTCGGCTTTCTCAGCGGCTTTCTGAGCCTGGTTCCGTACCTGGGAATCGTGCTCGCGATGGTGCCCCCGATCCTGATCGGCCTGGGACAACTGGAAGCCGGAGACCTGGTGATAGTGGCGTTTTGCGTGGTCGGACTGCATCTTTTCGCTCTGAACGTTCTCTATCCGAAGCTGCTGGGCAGCCGCCTGAAAATCAATCCGCTGGCGGTCACCATCGCGCTGCTGTTCTGGGGAGCAGTCTGGGGAGCAATCGGACTGGTGCTCGCCATTCCGATCACGGGCGCAATCAAGATTGTTTTCGACCATGTCGAGTCGATGAAACCGTATGCGGATTGGCTGGGGGAGTAGGAACCATTTCACCGCCGAGACGCAGAGGGCGCCGAGAAAACTTTTCTTGAGCATTTTTGTGTGGGGACGGGGCTTTGCCCCGTCCAGGTGTTTTCCCAGAGCAACCGGCCGCGCACTTTGTGCTCAGACGTGAATTTCCTTAGAAAGTCATTCACTTCCCAGACTCAACCTTGCAAAAGCCCGTACCGGAAAGCTGCCCATACCCTTAACCTTGACTGGCACGGCAGTGAAGGAGAACCCCGCGACTGGAAGCTGATCTAGATTGCAAAGATGTTCGACAATCGGGATCCCGGCGCCCAAAAGGGTCGTATGCACCGGACGCGCACCGCCAGAGGTATCGTCGATATTCAGCGAATCGATTCCGACCAGCACGGCGCCTTGCTCTTTCAGGTAGAGTGCAGCGCTTTCCGTCAGGAATGAGTGCCCCTCGAAGTATTGATCGGTTGCCCAATGCTTCGCCCATCCGGTGTGTACAAGGACAGCTTTGCCAACCACATCGATCGGCACGAAGGTTTGGCGATCCACTGCCCGGCCAGACATTCCTTCGGCGCGCACGACCACAGCCTCCAACTCCGCGAGACCCGACAGGTCCAGCTCGGAAATGTCCTTGCCTTCCTGGAAGCGATGAAAGGGACTATCAAGGTATGTGCCGGTGTTCGCTACCATCTCTATTTTCCCTATCTGAAAGGAAGTGCCCTCGTCGTAGAACTGCTTGGACGCCTCGCGACTCATGTAATCGCAAATCAGCGGCGCCGGAAGGCCCTTGTACGTAATCAAACCCTCCACGATCGAGTGACTCAAATCGATGAATCGGGAATGGCTTCCACGAACCTCTTTCCGAGGCTGAGCGCCCGCTCGTTTGTGGCGCTCCAGGATCACCCTCTTATTCAGAATGCGGACCTCACCCACCGTCAGCAACCGGAGATCCTTGACGATGTAGTCCGCGAGTTCCTGATCGCTGATGTCATCGCCACCAATGTCCAGACGAAACCCTTGCCCTTGAATCCCGCCGCCATTGGAAAAATCCACTTCAAAGTCAAACTGCACGCGCTTTTCAGTAGCCTCGGCCGCCATTTTGATCCGTAACTCCTCGCTCTGGACAGATCATCGGCCCGCTCGGGCAGCGACCGTCCAGGAATTCTCAGATCCTACCATCGCATGATGAACGTCGAGTTCTACCCCGAACAGTTCAAGTTGACGCTTGTGGGGCATTGCCCTGGGCAGAACCCCGGTTCCACTCGGCCCTGTACTCTGGCCACTTTGTGGCAATCTGAAAAGGCCTCTACACTGGAACCTTGCGCGCGCTGATCACATTGTTCTTGATTGTCGTTCTCGCCGTTGGCGGCTGGGCGGCGTGGCAGGTCTATACACCAATTACGCCTCCAGCCAACACTTCTCTGCTGCTGCATTCCGGGTATTCGACGCGGAGGATTGCGGCGGAGTTGAAGAAGGCGGGGGTGATCCGCAGCGAACTCGTTTTTCGGGTCTGGCACGAGTTGCACCCCAAGCCATCCTTGAAGGCGGGCGAGTATCGTTTCGAGCGGGAGGCGACGCTTCCCCAGGTTTACGAGCGGATCGCGCGCGGCGATATTTACTTCCATGTGGTCACTATTCCCGAAGGCTACACAATGTTTGACATCGCCAAGGCGATGGAAGACGCGGGGCTTGGGTCGGCGGCCGATTTTGTGCATATCGCCGAGACCCAGACCCAATTGATCTCGGATCTGGCGCCGGAAGCCCAGTCGCTCGAGGGGTATCTCTTCCCCAACACTTACCAGTTCACGCGGACCGAGAGCCTGGAGGAAATGGCGGCGGCGATGGTCCATCAGTTCCGGCAGGTGGCGCAACAGATCGGGCTGAATTCCGACATACCCAGGGTCGTGACCCTGGCGTCGATCGTGGAAAAAGAGACGGCGGCTCCGGAGGAACGAGCGCGCGTGGCCAGCGTGTACTACAACCGGCTGGCGCGAAAAATGGCGCTCGATGCCGATCCCAGCCTGATCTACGCGGAACTGCTGACGGGCAGCTACCAGGGCAGCCTCCATCACGCCGACCTGGCGGTGAACTCTCCCTACAACACGTATCGCTTCCCGGGGTTGCCGCCAGGGCCCATCGGCAATCCCGGGAGAAGCGCGCTGGAAGCGGCCATGCACCCCGACAGCACGAAATTCTTTTACTTTGTTAGCGATGGCAACGGGCACCACCGCTTCGCCCTCAGCCTCGAAGAGCACAATCGAAACGTGGCGGCCTATCGCCATTCCATCGGCCTGCGGGGCGGCCTGCGGTAAGCGCTGAACCCTTCGCTGCCTTATACTAATCAGATACCAATTTGGCAAAAGGTTCCCCAGGTACAAGCATAGGAATGTATCGCCCTCATCTGCGTCTTTTTTTGCTTCTAATTCTCTCGGCGGCCACATTTCCGCTGAGCGGATGTCTGTTCCGGACGCGTCAGCTGGACCGTCAATTGTCCAACCGGCCGCTGAAGACCGCGAGCCAGCAGGAACTGATCGACTACGTCAACGCGCAGGCCGTCAAGATTCAGTCCATGCAGGCAACCGTGGATATTGACGCTTCCACGGGAGACGTAACCAGCGGCCGGATCACCGATTACAAACAGATTCGCGGCTACGTGCTGGCGCGCAAACCGGCCATGCTGCGCATGAAGGGCCTGCTGCCGGTGGTGCGGAACACGGCCTTCGATATGGTGAGCGACGGGCTGGAATTCAAGCTCTGGTTCCCCCCGCAGAATAAGTTTGTCGTGGGTTTGAACAATGCCAGCTACCAGCCCAACAAGCGGCTGGAGAACATGCGGCCGCAGTATATTTACGACACCCTCCTGCTGCCAGAAATCGGCCAGGACGAGATTGCGGTGCTGGAAAACGGCTATGAAACCGTCCTGGACGCGAAGAAGCATCGGGTCCAGCAACCCAACTACGCACTGGCGGTCATCCGCAAAGGCCCGCAAGGCTGGTACTTATCGCGACGGATCGAGTTCAGCCGAATCGACCTGCGGCCGTACCGGCAAAGGATCTATGACCAGCAGGGAAACGTCGCAACCGACGCACATTATCAGAATTACAACGACTATGCGGGAACTACCTTCCCGAGTACGATTGGGATCGAACGGCCGCGGGAGAATTACGACATCACCCTGAGCATGGTCAAACTGGAAATCAATAAAGCGCTGACCGACGACCAATTTGCGCTGGAGCAGCCGCCCGGAGCTGACGTGGTGCACCTCGGTCAGCCCAATTCCAGCACGCCGAAAACGCCGGATGGCCAAAGCAAGTAGCTCTCCGGAAAAGACATGATGAATCGCATGATCGTCGGGAATCTGGTGCATCGGCCGCTGCGCTCGCTGATCAGCGTTGTGGCCGTGGCCCTCGAAGTCACGCTGATCCTGCTGATCGTGGGCCTCTCACTCGGAATGCTGCAGGACAGCCGTACCCGAACCGCCGGCATCGGGGCCGACGTGCTGGTGCTGCCGCCGGGGTCTTCGTTCATCGCCGGGCTGACGGGCGCCCCCATGCCGATCAAGATCGGAGGGGTGCTGGCAAAACTGCCCCATGTGCAGAGTGTGGCCCCGGTGATCACGCAGATCTCTTCCGCGGGCACGCTCGAGATTATTGCCGGAATCGACTTGCCGAGCTATGAGAGCATGTCGGCGGGCTTCCACTATTTGGAGGGCGGCCCATTTCGGGGGCCATACGACGTGCTGGTGGACGATCTTTTTGCCCAGTCCAAGCACGCCAGGGTGGGCGGCACGATTGAGATTCTGAACAACAAATTCCGCATCTCCGGGATCGTGGAACGAGGCAAAGGCGGGCGTAAATTCGTTCCGCTCAACACTCTGCAGGACCTGATCGGCGCCAGGGACAAGGCCACGGTCTTCTATCTCAAGCTCGACGACCCGGCGAACGCGGACGCGGTGGTCGATGAGATCAAGAGCGTGCCGGGCATGGAGCGTTATGTGGCGAACTCGATGGCTTCCTACCTGGCCATGATGACCACCGGCAATTATCCGGGGCTTTCGACTTTCATCGACGTTGTGGTCGGTATTTCGGTGGTCATCGGATTCATCGTAATTTTCCAGGCCATGTACACGGCGGTGATGGAGCGGACGCGCGAAATCGGCATTTTGAAGTCGATGGGGGCGTCGAAGCTGTACATCGTGAATGTGGTGCTGCGGGAGACGGTGCTGCTGGCGCTGGGTGGCATCGTGCTGGGTATCGTGGTGAGTCTGGCGGCCCGGGCGGCCCTGGCACACAAGTTCCCGCTGCTGCAGGTGGTGGTGGACGGTGGTTGGATCGTGCGTGCAACCCTGATTGCGATCGCCGGCGCGATTGCCGGCGCGCTGTATCCGGCGTTCAAGGCGGCGCAGAAGGATCCCATCGACGCCTTGGCGTACGAATAGGTCGGGCGCCATTCCATATTTTCGCCTTTAATTCGCCTGGTATTGGCTGGCTTTTTCTCTCTTATAATTTTCCTGTAATTTTTTCTCGCAAATCCTGAGAGAATGCACGATACTGCCCGTGAAACGCCGCCGTGCTATAATCACGCGCCGTTACGCAAAAGCAATGCAGCTTCGCGGCGAGTTGTCCTAATTCCCAGGCCCCGGGCGCGGATGCGCGCGGGTGACCGCAAATACCTTAGGAGGAGATATGCGCTTCAATGATCCGACTCTGTACGGTCGGGACGATGAGACGGACGAATTCGGCGACAGCGGCGCCTATGGCGAATCGCTGGAAGAGGATTTGGAAGAAGAGGAAGAAGAGGAAGAAGAACCGGTTGTCGTAGAAGACGACGAGATTCCGGTGGCGCCAGCACGGGAACCTGTGCGAGCGCCTGCGCCCGTAACTCCATCGGGTGGTGGCGGCGGCCAGGGCGGGCCTCCGAAGAAGAAGGCGCCGGCCAAGAAGGCTCCAGTCAAGAAGGCGCCCGCCAAGAAAAAGGCGGCAAAGAAGCCGGCGAAGAAAGCCGCAAAAAAACCGGCCAGGAAAAAACCGGCGAAGAAGAAAGCGGCGAAGCCCGCCAAAAAAGCGGCAAAGAAAAAAGTTGCCCGCAAGAAGGGCCGCCGTTAGCGGCTCACGCTAGCAGCCCAAATGTACTGATGGCAGAGAGGGAACGTCGGGTGCATCATCCCGACCGCAGAAGTCGTGTGTCTGAATCATAAGGGAAGAGCCCGAATCGTCCCCTCAACAATGGCGCGTCGTTCTGGACGCCGGAAGCGGCCTCTCGGCTTCGGCTAGTTGTCCATCTCCGCTTTCCGAGTTTGAATTCCCATGAAGCGAATGACTCCCTTGCTCGCGTCTTTCGTCGTGGCTCTCTCTACGTTCAACGCCGCTCAAGCCTTCGATCCCCAACCGTGGATCGAAGATCTGGCCCAAGTCCGCGAAACAGTTACGACAAAATACGCCAACCTCGAATGGGCGGTCTCTCAGCGCGAGGCCGATCTGCCGAAGCTTTTCGCCGATACGAAAGCGCGGATCGAAAGGGCATCGAGCGATGCGGAGGCACGCGCGGCCTTTGACCGGTTTGCCCGCAAATTGGGCGACGAGCATGTCGTGTTCGTCTGGCCGCGTGCTAGCCATTCAATGGGAGTGGCCGGCGCACCGTCGGACCAATGTGAGGCACTGGGATACGATGCGGTAATGCGCGCCCAGCCGCTGGCCGCAAACGCGCCGGGCTACCAGCCGCTTTCGACGCCACAATCGGGCGAATTCCCCGCCGGCGTGATTTCCTTAAACGGACGGCGCATCGGCGTTCTCGAAATCGGCGTGTTCACACCGCACGGCTTTCCCGCGCTCTGTCATGCGTCGTCGCAAGAACAGTCAATACCAGCGGATAAGCCTTGCGACAATGCCTGCGGCGACCGGACTGAATCCTGGGCGTCGGCTCAACTCACACGTGATCTCACAGCTCAGCTTCGCGCGTTGAAAGATGCCGGAGCCACGGTTCTGCTCGTCGACATCGCCGGAAACGGCGGCGGCACCGAATGGGCGGAGGCCGTGGCGCGGATGGTTACGTCTATTCGCCTGCGATCTGAGGACGTCGGATTCGTGCGCGGCGAACATTGGGCCAAGACCTTCGCGGACGATGAGGCCTCGTTGCGCCATTTTGCCGACCATGAAACCGGGCAAGACCGCACCCTGCTCCTCAAGCTCGCCGACGAGGTGGAAGCAAGGCGCCAGGTGGCGCTCGTGCCGTGCGATTCCGCGCCTTTGTGGCGCGGCGAGCATCCGGTCTGCCGCTGGCTTGGAAAAGGATTTTACGGCTCGGGCCTTCTTGCATCAGCCGATCCATCCACGTTGCGCGGCAAGCTATGGGCCACGCTATTGTTCACGCCGATGGAATTCCCATACGAGGAAGGTGTGTGGCGCGCTCCCCTGATCGTGCTCGTCGATCGCAATGTGGGGTCCGCCGCTTCGCAGTTCGCGGCCGTGCTGCAAGATAACCACGCCGCGATCATCATGGGAGAGCCCGCGGGAGGCGGCTGTGGCCACACCAATGGGGGAACGCCGACCACGCTTCGCAACAGCAAGGCTACGCTTGAGGTGCCGGATTGCGCGCGTTTCCGCGCCGATGGTTCGAACGAGGTGATGGGCATTCAGCCGGACGTGCTGGTCGCCTTCAATGCCGCCGATGGCCCGCATCTGCGCGGCATTCGCTTTATCGCGAAACTTCCCGAAGCAGTCGAACGCGCGCTTGCATTACAGCATTAACATGAGCGACTTGCCCGGATCTCTTTCCGGCTTCTACCATCCCACTTACTTTCCGTCGGGTACGATTGCTTCCGCTTCGATTTCCAGCAGCATCTCTGGAGAAACCAGGGCCGTGATCGCCATCATGGTGCTTACCGGACGAATGTCGCGGAAAAACTCTCCGTGGGCCTTTCCTACTTTTTTCCAATCCGCAATGTTGGTAAGGAACACGCGCGTGCGGACTACATCTTTCAGTGAAGCTCCGGCTCGCTCCAGCGCGCATTCAATATTCTTGAGCGTTTGAACCGCCTGCGCGTACGCGTCGCCCGCGCCGACGATTTTGCCGTCGGCTCCAGTCGCGGTTGTACCGGCAACATGGACATAGGCGCCCACGCGAACCGCACGAGAGTAACCGACAATTGGCTCCCATGGTGTTCCACTTGCAATGTTGATTCGCTCCACTCCGCCTCCGTTTTCCTGGTTCTTCCTAACGTGAATAGATTCGCTGGGCCCCGCTTTCGATCCGCGCGATGCGGGAATTAGCAGCCGCCTGCTTTGGCTGCCAACAAAACCCCTTGAAACCCCGCGCCCCGCGCAGGCTTCTAACCACAATAGTGGCGCAATGGTCACTTGCATTCGATCAGGATTCAAGGTATGTAATCCGCACGAGTTCTTGTTCCGATAGGAATATGAGGGACACGGGGTTGGGAAGGAAGTAGGGGCCATGGAAATGATTCCGGAGACGCATCCGCTGCAGCGACTGTTTCTTGAACTGGTCGGCCGTCATTATGCCGAGGAGATTGGAATTCGCGATCCGCAAGTCGTGAGCTACGTCGCACACCTGCTGTCGGAGTTTTGCGATGCCGAGCAGTTGCTGAAAATCCGCAATGCGGCGGGGAAACCGTTGAGCGATGTAGGCGAGATGCTGATCGAGTCGGACCCGATCTACGGCCCGGCGCCCTCGTTCGACAGCGAGCGCCAGGTCCGCAAGCATATTGGCGACTTCACGCTGTTCTACGCCGGCATGTTTCCGGAGAGCATCAATCATTATCGCCTGCGCCGTCAGCGGGTCGAGAATTTCGTGGATTGGGTGAAAGCCGGGAAAGAAAGTTACTACATCGTCTCGAAGTTCGAGCACTTCGAATACGCCAAGGTGGCGCCGCTGTTCGCGCAACTCTCGCAAAGGTTTGAGCAGTGCGTGTATGGATTGAACCTGGTGAAAAACGAGCTCGAGGTGATGCAGCACCCGATCGTGAGGCGCACGAATGAATTGATAATGTAAGAGAAGTAAAAAGTCAGAAGTCAGAATGCAGAGGTAAATTCGCGCTGTTAAGCTGCAGACGATGGCTCTTTCGCCGTTCGAACCGAAGTGACAAAGATTGATACGAGTTCGTTGGCTTCGGTAACAAGGTCGTTCAGCTTTTGCTGGGGAAATATCTCTGCATCACGCATCAGCTCTAACCAGAATACGGTTTCGTCAGCCTCCTCAAGCACAATTCCGAGCTTCGCGATAAATTCAGCTCGCGAACGAGCGCGACACGCCGCACGGTAGTTTGCTCCGATGGATGTACCCGAGCGAAGCAGTTGCCTGCCAAGAATGCGAGCCTCTTCAGTCTTGGGCAAGGAACGGAACAGCTTAAGGATCCGCAGCGCGAAACGTTTTGTGCGCAGGGGCAAATCCTTTAGGTTTCTCATTTCGATAGCATAATTCTGGCGCGACTCAACTGGCAGTGACCGCTCTCACACGATGATTGGTAGGTTTCACTTCTGCATTCTGACTTCTGACTTCTGACTTTTCACCATCCGCCTCCCGCTGATCTCGAAATTCCCTTCCAGCACAATCTTGATCGCTTCGGTGTATGCGATGTGTTCCTGCTCAAGAATGCGCGCCGCAAGCGAGTGCTCGTCGTCGGAGTCCAGCACGGGTACGGCTCTCTGCACGACGATGGCGCCGTGATCGAGTTCCTCATCCACGAAGTGCACGGTGCATCCGCTAACTTTCACGCCGTAGGCAAACGCCTGTTGCTGTGCTTCGAGCCCCGGGAAGGACGGGAGTAGGGACGGGTGGATGTTGAGGATTTTTGCCGGAAACTGCCGTACGAACCACGGTGAGAGCAGGCGCATGTAACCGGCGAGGCAGATGAGATCGACTTTGTTGGCGAGGAGCGCAGCCACAACTTCGCGGTCGTGGGCGTCGCGTGGCTTACCTTTCGATGGAATGACAAGCGCGTTGAGGCCGCGCTGGCGGGCGGTTTCAACGCCGGGAGCATCCGCGCGATTCGAAATCACGACCGCAATGCGGGCATCCTGTATCCTGCCAGCCGCAATGCTGTCGGCGATGGCCACAAAATTGGAGCCCCGTCCGGATAGCAGAATGCCGAGGTTCTTCATAGGACAACATTATTCACCACGGAGGCACAGAGACACGGAGAAAATCGAGAGTCGGAAAAGCCTGGCCTGTAGAGACGGGGCTTGCCCCGTCTCCTTTGGACGCGGCGAGGGAGACGCGGCAAGCCGCGTCTCTACAGGAAAAACCGAATGCACTAGCTGAACATCACCTTGCGATCGCCCTTGACGATGCGGCCGACGCTGTAGAATTTTTCTCCGGCGCGCTCCAGCAGCGTTTGCGCTTTCTTGAATTTCTTGGCGGGGACCACGATCAGCATACCGAGGCCCATATTGAAGGTACGGAGCATTTCTTCCTCAGCGACGTTGCCGAGTTTCTGCAGATGTTCGAAGATGGGCAGAACAGGCCAGGTGCCGAGTTCGATCACGGCCGACGTGCCTTTGGGCAGCACTCGCGGCAGATTTTCGGTGATGCCGCCGCCCGTAATGTGCGCCAGCGCCGCGACACACTCGCCCGCCATCATCTTCCGAATGATCGACCAGTAGCTGCGATGGGTCCGCATCAGTTCGTTGCCCACCTTGTTCTTGATCTCGCTGACAAAAGTTTCGAGGGAATAGCCCGCGATTTCAAAGAGCAGTTTGCGAGCCAGCGAGTATCCGTTGGTGTGCAGGCCGTTGGAGGGCAAGCCGAGGACGCAATCCCCCACCTGCACGTCTTTGCCGCTGATGATGCGGTCGCGTTCGACCACTCCGACAATGAATCCGGCAAGATCGTACTCGCCTTCGGGATAAAACCCCGGCATTTCGGCGGTCTCGCCGCCGATCAGGGCGCAGCCGTTATGTTTGCAGGCTTCGGCGAGGCCGCCAACAATTTTTTCCGCGACTTCCGGGTCCAGCTTGCCCGTGGCCAGGTAGTCCATAAAAAATAGCGGCGCCGCGCCCTGCACCGCGATGTCGTTCACGCAGTGATTCACCAGGTCGCCGCCGACGGTGTGGTGCATTTTCATTTCGAAGGCCACTTTTAACTTGGTGCCCACGCCGTCCACGCTCGAAACCAGCACCGGATCCAAATACTTCTTGTCGACCGAGAATAACCCGCCGAATCCGCCAATCTCGCTCAGCACTCCCTTGGTAAAGGTTTTGTGGGCAAGATACTTGATGCGCTGCTTGGTGCGGTTGCCACGATCGATGCTGACACCGGCATCGGCGTAGGTGATGGAGCCGCTTTGGGCGTTGGGGTTCTGGGCCACTTTTTCAGTCCGTCATTGCCAGGGTGGAGAGATCTGGTGCGCCACCGAGCCGGGGGAAGCGTTCAGACGCAACAAATTCTAGCACGTCTGGAGTTGTCTCCGGCTTTGCCAAGCGCGATCCGCGAAGGCGCTATAATGCTGGTCCAACTCTTTTCCGCGGAGACCAGCATGAGAATTCTGGCAGTTCTGTTTTTCGCTGTGTTGACAATTCCGTTTGCAGTGGCGCAGCCAAGCCAATCCCAGGACACGACGCCCGAAAGCGCGAAGCAGACCGCGTCCAAGAAAGATAAAAAGCAAACAACGCCGGCGAGCGCCGCAGCTCCAGATAAGTCCGCGGAAAGCGGCAAGCCCGCAGAGCCGCCCAAAGGTGACGCCAGCGAAGCTGCCGACAAGGAGGAACATTACGATGTGGCGGAAGTCCCGCCCGTAATCACGCATCACCAGATCACGCTGAACGGCAAGATTCTCAATTACACGGCGACTGCCGGGAGGCTTCCCATCAAGCGCGGCGACGGCAAGACGGAAGCCGAAATGTTTTTCGTCGCCTACACGCTCGACGGACAGGAAGCCGGAAAGCGTCCGCTGACATTCTCGTTCAACGGCGGCCCCGGCTCCGCCTCGGTGTGGCTGCACATGGGGGCGCTGGGACCGAAGCGCGTGGTGCTGCAAGCGAACGGCTTCATGCCGGCAGCGCCCTATCGTCTGGAAGACAATCCCGACACGCTGCTCGATCGCAGCGACATCGTCATGGTGGACGCCATGTCCACCGGCTATTCACGGGCCGCGACCGCCGAACTTGCCAAGAAGTTTCTGGGCGTAACAGGCGACGTACAAGCCTTCGGAGAATTTATCCGCCTCTACATTTCGCGCTACGATCGTTGGAGTTCTCCGCTGTTCTTGCTCGGGGAAAGCTACGGCACGACGCGCGCCGCCGGCATCGCCGGGTATTTAGCCGATCATGGCATCGCTTTCAATGGCGTGACCCTGCTCTCGATGGCGGTGGATTTCCAGACGCTCGAATGGAACAAATCGAACGACCTGCCTTACTTGCTGCTGGCACCGACTTTCAACATGATCGCCGGCTACCACCACAAGCTGTCCGCCGATCTCACCCGGGATGTGGCGAAAACGCGCGAAGAAGTCGTGCGCTGGTCGTCCAATGATTACGCGCTCGCGCTCGGCAAAGGCGACGCCATGACGCCGGAGGAACATCGCAAGATTGTCGAGCAACTCTCACGCTACATCGGGCTGCGCCCGGAAGTGATCGAAGCGCATAACCTGCGCATTGACGTTCCCACCTTCACTCGCGAGTTGCTGCTCGATCAGAAACTGGTCACCGGACGCCTCGACGGCCGCTTCAGCAGCCCAAATCCCGGCGACGAGCGTTTCTACGATCCGACGAGCGCCGCTATTCTGCCGCCTTACACCTCGGCGTTCAACAACTACCTGCGCACCGAACTGAACTACAAGTCCGACATGCCCTACAGGGTTTTCGCCTACGACGAGGTCGGCTTCCAGAAGTGGGAGTGGGGCAACGCCGTGGAAGGCTTCCCCAGCACGGCGGCCGGGTTGCGGTCGGCCATGATCAAGAACCCGTACATGAAGATCCTGGTGATGGAAGGCTACTACGATCTGGCCACGCCCTTCGCCGCTGCCAACTGGACCATGGATCACCTTAACCTCGACGCGCAGTATCGTCAGAATGTTTCCTACGCCACTTACAACTCGGGGCACATGGTGTACATCGATCGCGCCGAACACGACAAGATGAAAAAAGATCTGGTGGACTTCCTGGAGAAGTGCCTGCCGAAATAGCTGGGGGAGTGTTCGTGTGGGGACGGGCGCCCTCGCCCGTCCAAGCCGAGCGCAGCTCGGCAGCTGCCTGCGCTCACGGCAACTCAGGATTCGCAACCATGCTGGACGCTTAATGCTGAACGCTTAACACTTAGCTCATGCGCGCCGCCGTCATCTTCGGGTTGGGAACTTCACCGGCAGACTTGAAGCCGTTTCAAGCCGGCACTCCAACCGAGTGGCTGCTGGGACTGCCCGCATCTTCCGCCGACGTCGACGCCGTCCTCATTTTCGGCGGGGACGGCACCATTCATCGTCATCTGCCGGCGCTGGTGCGGCTCCAGCTTCCGGTGTTGATCGTTCCGGCAGGCAGTGGAAACGACTTTGCGCGCGCGCTGAAACTGCGCTCGGTGCAAGACTCCTTGCGCGTCTGGCGTGATTTCGAATCGGGGAAGATTCAGGCGCAGGCCGTTGATCTCGGGGTGATCGTTCCCTCCGCTTCGCCGGAGCGCACCCACTATTTCTGCTGCGTCGCCGGGTGCGGTCTGGACTCTGCCGCCGCTCGGCGCGCCAACCAAATGCCGCGCTGGCTGCGCGGACACGGCGGCTATGCCCTGGCGCTATTGCCGGCGCTCCTGAAATTTCCGGCTTTTTCCATGCGGCTGACGCAGGTCGATGGCAAGGATCATACCGAAGCTGAAAAGCTCACCTTGCTCGCCGCCTTCGCCAACACGCAGTTCTATGGCGACGGCATGCGCATCGCGCCGGAAGCGGATTTCGCCGATGGCAAGCTCGACATCTGCCGGATCAACAAGTTGAGCCCGCTTAAACTGCTCAGCATGTTTCCGACGGTGTACTTCGGGCGCCATCTCCTCCTGCCCGAAGTGGAGTACTCGCGGGCCGAGCGAGTCCAAGTGCAGACCGAGACTCCGCTCGAGATTTACGCTGACGGAGAATTTGTGTGCGAGACGCCCGCCGAGATTTCCGTTGCCGCGGGCGCGCTGCGAATGATTATGCCTGCGTAGGGGCGGACGCCCTCGTCCGCCCAGCGGAGCGAAGCTCCGCAATTTGGTGTGGTCGGACACAACTGTAAAACCGCTCTAGAGCGGATCCACGAACGATGGGCCCGGATGACAATCAGCGCGTGCAAGTCCACGGAACCGGCATGGGACTGGCCATCTGCGGAGCCATCGTCGAAGCTCACAGTGGGCGACTCGGCGTCACCAGCCAGTTGGGGCACGGGTCGGGTTTTTATTTTAGTTTGCCGGTGGGGTGATGAGTGAGTGCGGCTTTCATTGACTCGCCCGTTTCGTCCACGTAACATTTGCGCCAGTGATCGGGCAAACCATCTCGCACTACCGCATCCTTGAGAGGCTCGGCGGGGGCGGGATGGGTGTGGTGTACAAGGCGGAAGACACCCGGCTCCATCGTTTTGTCGCCCTCAAGTTTTTGCCCGATGAAGTTGCCCGCGACCCGCAGGCATTAGCGCGCTTTCAACGCGAAGCGCAAGCCGCATCCGCCCTGAATCACCCTAACATTTGCACGATTCACGACATTGGTGAGGAGAACGGGCAGGCGTTCATCGCCATGGAGTTTCTGGACGGCATGACGCTGAAGCATCGCGTCGTCGGAAAGCCCTTCGACGTCGATGTTTTGCTCGGTTTGGCGATTGAGATTGCCGATGCACTGGACGCTGCGCATTCCGAAGGAATCGTCCACCGCGACATCAAGCCCGCCAACATTTTCATCACCAAGCGCGGCCACGCCAAGATTCTGGATTTTGGGCTGGCCAAGGTCATGCCCGCCGCCAGTTCCCCCAGCCACATTGCATCCGCGACCGCGACCATCGACAACCCGCACCTGACCAGCCCCGGCTCTACGCTCGGCACCGTGGCCTACATGTCGCCGGAGCAGGCGCGCGCGAAGGAGTTGGATGCCCGCACCGATCTTTTTTCGTTTGGAGCTGTCCTTTATGAGATGGCCACCGGGCAGTTGCCCTTCCGCGGCGACAGCACAGCGACCATCTTCGATGCGATTCTGAACCGCGCTCCCGTTGCCCCGGTGCGGCTGAACCCCGATGTGCCCGCCGAACTGGAGAGGGTCATCCACAAGTGTCTGGAGAAAGACCGCAATCTGCGCTATCAGAGCGCGGCGGAGATGCGAGCCGACCTGCAACGCCTGAAACGCGACACGGACTCGGGCAAGTCGGCGGCGGTGACTGAGCCGGCACCCCTACCTCGCAAAAGACGTCTGCAATGGCTCGCGGCCGCGGCGGTTGGCGTTATTGCCGCAATTGTAATGGCTTTCTTCTTCTGGCAGTCCAGGTATGCCGCCGTCTCCCGCGTCGATTCTCGAAACCCGAGGGTGATCGCGGTGCTGCCGTTTCAGAATGCGGGTTCCGACAACGACGCCGATTTTCTACGGCTCGCCTTGCCCGACGAAATTGCGAATACGCTGAGCTATGTGCCCTCCTTCTCGATCCGTCCATTTGCCACGACCAGCAAGTACAACGGGCCGAACCTGGATTTGCAACAGGCGGGCCGGGAGATGAGGGTGGCCTCGATTGTAACGGGACACTACCTCACGGAAGGCAACCAGTTGGAGGTCACGCTGGAAGCGGTAGATGTGGCGAATAACCGTAGCGTTTGGCGAGACACCATCAGCGTTGCAGCGTTGGACAAAATCGCGATGCGGGAACAAATCACATCGAGGGTTCGGCAAGGCCTTGTTCCAGTGCTTGGGGGATCGGCCTCTGGGCAGGCGGGAAGTCGACCCAAGAGCGAGGAGGCCTATGATTTGTATCTGCGCAGCATCGCGATTCCGCACGATGCCGTTCCCAACAAGGACGCGATTGCGATGCTGGAGCGTGCGGTGGGCATTGACCCCAGCTACGCGCCTGCCTGGGATGCTCTGGGGTTGCGCTATTACTACGACGCTTCCTATGCAGATGGCGGAGAACAAATGTTCAAACGTTCGGACTCGGCCTTTGAACGCGCCATCACGCTTGACCCAAATCTAATCCTTGCGGCTGGGCAATTGATCACTAACCGGGCGGATCGAGGTGAAATTGGAATCGCTTATGCGCAAGCAACGGCATTGGTCAAGCGACGCCCCGACAGCGCCTCAGCCCACTTCGCTCTGAGCTACGTGCTGCGCTATACCGGGTTGCTGGAGGACGCGGCCCGAGAGTGTGACACTGCCCTGAAGCTGGATCGGGGAAATTATCAATTCCGTTCGTGCTCTTTGGTCTTTTTGCAACTAGGTGAGCCACAGAGGGCAATGGAGTTTATTCGCCTCGACGCAGGCTCGGAATGGGCTGCAAGACAAATGGCTTATATTCTTTTGGGCCAAGGCAAACTGGCCGAGGCACGACAAAGCATCCAGAGAACCTCGGACGTACCTTTAATGGGTCGTGACCTGATTCAAGCTTGCCTTGATCCCCAGCAGACATCCCAATTCGACCGAGCTGCTCAGAGAATCGAAGCGGCTGCGCTTGCGTCAATTGATTCGGAGCCTCGGTATTGGGTCGGATCTCTGCTGTCGTACTGTGGGCAGAAAGATGCCGCTCTGCGCTTGCTGAAAAGCACCGTTGAACACAACTATTGTGCCTATACCGCCTTGCAAACCGATCCGTTGCTGGTGAAGGTCCGGGGAACTCCGGAGTTCAGCGAATTGCTAGCGGCAGCGAAAGAGTGTCAGAACCAGTTTTTGGCGCAGCGAGACCAGAGTTTGCATTGAAATACGACAAGTGTGCCTAAGTGGTCCGTACATAGGGATTATTGGCGTAACCTAGCGATTTGCGCTCACGACCTAAGTAAAGGAAATTGAGCCCACGCGCGGTCCATCATTGACAGCCCTGGTGGGCCCGCCTGGATTCGAACCAGGAACCAACAGATTATGAGTCTGCTGCTCTAACCGTTGAGCTACGGGCCCCCACTTTCCATATCTTACACATTCACCGCAATGGCGTGCCGCCGGCTCCCCTTCGACCTCGCTCAGGGCAGGCTCTCGCCCGCCAAATGTGGCTGACGCACGCAAAGCCGGTTACCACCGTTACGCGTCACCCACGACAGCGTCAGCGCCCACGGTAGCGTCGGCGTATGATTGCGCCAGGAAGATTTTACCGGTATGAAAAAGCTGCGATTCCTGCTCTCGCTGACCAACGACGACAACGATTACCAAGTTGAGCAGACCTCCGTTGCGCAGCAGGCAGCCCGCAAACTGGGCGTTGACCTCGAGATCGTCTATGCTCGCAACGAGGGCATCGTGCAGAGCCAGCAACTGCTGTCCAGCATCCAGTCCACGACCGCTCCGCGACCCGACGCCATCATCTTCGAGCCGGCCGGGTCTACCGCGCATCCTCAGGTTGCCCGCGCCGCCGCCGCCGCTGGCATTGGAGTGGTGCTGCTGAATCACGACGCCAACTACATCGCCGAACTTCGCCGCGTTTCCCATGTGCCCGCGTTTGCCATCACCTCGAACCACGAAGAGATTGGCCGCATCCAGGGACAGCAACTGAGCGCCGTACTGCCCGCTGGCGGGATCGTTCTCTACATTCAAGGTCCGGCCGAGAGTTCGGCCGCCAAACAACGTTACGCCGGGTTGCTCGAAACCAAGTCCGAAGGCGCAAAACTTCGCGTCGTGAAGGCGCATTGGACCGAAGCCAGCGCCTACAAAGCGGTCAGTTCGTGGCTCCGTCTTTCCACTTCACGTGAGGCACAGATTGAAGCCGTCTGCGCGCAGGACGATTCCATGGCCATGGGCGCCCGCAAAGCTTTCGAAGAATGCCGCGAAATGCGCGAGCAGTTGCAGAAGATGCCGTTCCTCGGTTGCGACGGACTTCCCAAGACGGGGCAGGAGTGGGTACGTCGCGGTCTGCTGACTGCCACCATTTTCATTCCGCCGAATGCGGATCAGGCGATTGAGATGATGGTGAAATCGATTGCCACCAGTACGCTGCCGCCCGAGCGCACCTGCACGACCGCCAGATCTTTCCCCGCCCTCGAAGTCCTCGCGCAACAATCATCGGCACGCGCGCGTGCCGCATCCCGCTAAACGGAATTGCTGAAACCCCAACTCTTGTTTGGATTCGTTCCGGCTTCGTATCAGGACATCGCTTTAGCGACGCCGCGAAACCGCCTGTCATCGATGGCCCCTTTAGGGGCTGCGCCCGCATCTAGTGCGTGCTGGGCGGCGTGGGTGGCGCGGGCGGCGCTACCGGAACAGTTTCCGCCGTCGCGCTGTGGTTCACCAAGTCTTTCAATTCCTTGCTGGGCTTGAAGAATGGAATCTTCTTTGCCGGAACTTCCACCCGGTCGCCGGTTTTCGGGTTTCGGCCCACACGCGGCTTGCGCTGGCGCGTGCGAAAGCTGCCAAAACCGCGGATTTCGATCTTATCTCCCACGCGCAGCGAGCGCACCACGCTGTCAAAGATCGTATCCACAATCACTTCGCTGTCTTTGCGGGTGAGTTCCGCCAGCCGGGAAACTTCTTCGATCAGGTCAGCCTTCGTCATAAGCTTCTTTGCTCCCTTTGGGGCCGAACCCTTGCGGGGTTCCGTGTGCCCGAGGGCTTTGCCGCCCCCGCTGCTGCACTGCGCCTGCCTATAACCTTCTCAAATTTAAGGGGTTCTGTGCAAGTACAGTTCCCGGTTCCCGGTTAGCCGTGAAGGACATCGCCCCTTTTTACTGAGAACTGGGAACTGAGAACTACCGTTCTCGCGCCGCTTCCAGGATGGCTTGCCCCCTACTTCCATAGATAGTAAAAGCCGACCTGCTGCTCCAGGAGCTTCTCGCGGGTGGGCAAATAATCGGAAACATCGCCAAACAACAGATCCAGCCCTGACCGCCTCTCTTTCGGCGGCCAGACCAGCGTCGGTTCGCCGGAGATATTCACCGCCCGGGCCGTATCCTTCACCGCGCCTTCGAAATCCGCGATCTGATCCACCAGTTTCAGCGAAAACGCCTGCTCGCCGGTCCAGACCTTTCCATTCGCGATGGCGCGAATGTCTTCTTCTTTCGTATGTCTCCCGTCGGCCACCGCCTGGATGAACTGCGTGTGCATGTTGTCAATCAAACCCTGCATGTACTCGCGTTCCACAGGCGTCATTTCGCGCGTCGGGCTGCCCGTGTCCTTGAATTCTCCCGCCTTCATCGTGATCGCGTTCACTTTCGCCCAGCGCAGAAGTTCGCCGTAATTCACCCACTCGGCAATCACACCGATCGATCCCACCACGCTGCCCTTGTCCGCATAAATCTTGTTGGTCGCCGACGCCACGTAATACGCGCCGCTTGCGCCCACCGTCTCGATCGAAGCGACGATCCGTTTTTTCTTTTCGTCGCGAATCCGCTTCACCTCGCGGTAGATTTCTTCGGACGCGGCCACGCCGCCCCCGGGCGAATTCACATGAATGACGATGGCCTTGACGGAATCATCATCGGCAAACTTCTTGAGCTGGGGAACGATCTGCTTGGGAGAGAAAATTACGCCATCAAGCTCAACCACCGCGATCTTGGAGCCGAAGCCGGTAAACGATTCTTCATCCCGGCCGCCAAAACTCAGGTACACCAGCGTAAACACGGCCACCACGAACAGCGCAAACAGCCCGCCGCCCACCAGGAACCACACCCAAATCCGCGAACGCCCTTCAGCCATAATGAAAAGAGTGTAGCACCGGACACTTCAGAGGCTGAGATCTACTTAAGCTCGAAGTTTTTCGGATCAAGTGTCATGTTGTGGGATATTTTCTTCTCGGTTATGTCGTATTGGTCGATAATGCCCTCGGACACTGCTCCATACGTAAACCGTATGATCCACCGCGCGGGCAGTGTCAAGTTGTCAACGCTCTTGAAATCTCCAAATCGCTCTTCCAGGCGGTAATGCATTTCCTTCTCGTTTCCTGATTCATTAACGGTGCGGCCCGAGTGCGCGGTGATCGTCATTAGATAAACGGTCATAACGTGCCGAAACGTGTCGGGTTCGAAATAGAGTTGGATCTCCAGATCGCTGCCTTTCTTAGGAATGTAGTCGATGCGATGAAGTTCGATCCCGTCCACCTTCTTTACGCCGCGATCCTGCAATTTCGCACGACGCTCGTCCAGGTGTGACAGCGCCCAGCCCGTTGAAAGCACGCCTCCCCACAAGCCCTCAGTAAGAATCTCGTTGTGTGTTTTGATAAAGTCGCCAAATTCGGTCCAACGACCAGGTATTACCGGTGCGATTGAAGTCTTTTTGTCGTCCCTCACAAACCACTCTGTGCGGTAGACAGTAAGAGGGAACTTCATCAATGAAGCAAGTTTGTCGCCTTCGGAAACCAAAGTCGTCGGTCCCTCCCAGGTTTGCGGCCCGCGATTCAAGACCTGGAATGTTACCGTACCCTGTGCGACGACGTTCTTCACTGCCGCCCGAGCCTGCTCGGCCCCGATGGAATTCAAATGCTGCTTGACGAACTCACCGGCCTGAAATTCATCTTTGGCTGCGCTAACCGGGAATATGGCCACCAACGCAACAAAGACCGCGAGGGATCGCATAGAAACCTCCTATCGACAACCTATTTCAGGCAAGTGTTTAGTATAGTCCACAAGCGCCCCGGCTTGGCGTACACTCGTCACGCACATGCGCGATCCGGTCGAACTCGAGGTCTTCAAGAACCTCTACCACTCCATAGCCGAGGAAATGGGAGCCGCCCTGCGCCGCACTTCCTTTTCCCCCAATATCAAAGAGCGCCGCGACTACTCCTGCGCCGTCTTCGATTCCGAAGGCCAAGTCGTCGCCATGGGCGATCACATGCCGGTGCACCTGGGCTCCATGCCCATGTCGGTTGCGGCTGCAGTGGAACAATGCGAACTCGAACCCGGCGATGTCGTCATGCTCAACGACCCCTTCCGTGGCGGCACGCACCTCCCCGATATCACGCTGGTGATGCCGGTGTACATGTGTGGTGACGGGGCGGAGCCTGTCCTGAGCGGAGCCGAAAGGCCCCGTCCCGGCGGGGCAAAGCCCCGCCACCACACAACCGCTCCAGACTTTTACGTCGCTTCCCGCGCGCACCACGCCGATGTCGGCGGAACGTATCCAGGCTCCATGGGCCCCTGCCGCGAAATCTACCAGGAAGGCCTCCGCATCCCGCCCGTCAAAATCATGCGCGGCGGAAAGCTCGTCGCCGATGTGTTGGCCCTCCTGCTCAACAACGTGCGCACGCCCGAAGAGCGCGAAGGCGACCTCGGAGCTCAAATTGCCGCCTGCCAGACCGGAGCCCAACGCCTCCGCGAAATCTGCGTCCGCTACGGGATCGCTCGAGCCAAACAAGCCGCCGCCGACCTGCTCGTCTATTCCGAAGAGATGATGCGAGCTTTCCTGCGCACCATCCCGCCCGGCCGCTATCAGGCCGAAGACTTTCTCGATAACGATGGTGTCGAAGACAAGCCCGTGCGCATAGCCGTGACCATCGAAGTCAAGCCCGCCAAGAGATCCCCTGTAGAGACGCGGCTTGCCGCGTCTCCCTCGGCGTCGAAAAAGAAGCCGCCCGCCCAGGTCACCATCGACTTCACCGGCAGCGACCCGCAGGTCCAGGGCGCGATCAACGCGGTCGAGGCGATTACCTACTCGGCCTGCTTCTACGTCTTCCGCTGCCTGCTGCGCGAGGACGTGCCCGCCACCTCCGGCCTGATGCGCTCCATCCGCGTCATCGCGCCATTGGGAACCGTGGTCAACGCCAAGCCTCCCGCCGCCGTTGCGGGTGGCAACGTGGAGACTTCGCAGCGGATTGTCGACGTGCTGCTGAAAGCGCTGGCGCAGGCGATTCCGGACCGCATCCCGGCCGCCGCCGCCGGCACCATGAACAACCTCACCATTGGCGGCATCGATCCCCGCTCCGGCGAGCCCTTTGCCTATTACGAAACCATCGCCGGTGGCATGGGCGCGCGCTCTACCAAAGACGGTGTCTCCGGCGTCCACACCCACATGACCAACTCCCTCAACACTCCCGCCGAGGCCCTCGAATACGCCTACCCGATTCGCCTCCGGCAGTATTCTTTTCGCTCCAAAAGTGGAGGTGTGGGCCTCCACACTGGTGGCGACGGAATCGTCCGTGAAATTGAAGTCTTAACCGATGCCCAGGTCACTCTGCTCGCCGATCGCCGTTCCCGCGGACCCTACGGCCTGGCCGGTGGAGCCGATGCCGCTCCCGGCCGCACCCTGATCATCCGGCGCGACGGCTCTGTGGAAGAAGTCCCCGGCAAGACGAGCGTCCGCCTGCGTTCCGGTGAAAGAGTCCGCATAGAATCCCCTGGCGGCGGCGGTTGGGGCAGGGCAAACCGCTGAACCGCGGAGCACGCAGAGCACGCGGAGTTTTTCGTTAACTGGTTTTCCCTGTGTTCCTCTGTGCCCCCTGTGGTTGAAGATTTTCTCCGCGCGCCCCGCGTCCTCTGCGGTAAATCCGATTTTTTCGCTAGAATTCAAACTGCGGGCTTTCAAGGATTAAACACGATGAGATTCTTGCGTACTCTTATTTTCGCAATTGTTCTGGCGTCAGCCTTCTTCTACTTCACCACCTATCGCAACGGAGGTCTCCATCCCGCCAACTGGATCAGCCGCCCGCAGCACGTTGAGATTACTGAAGCCGCCGGCAGCGAAGCGCTCGATGCCGAAGAGCAGAACAACATCAACGTCTACCGCAAGAACATCGCGTCGGTCGTCAACATAACCTCGCGCGTCATGACCTTTGACTTTTTCTACGGCCTAGTCCCGCAGGAAGGCCAGGGCTCCGGTTTCGTCATCGACAAAGAAGGACATATCCTCACCAACTATCACGTCATCGCGGAGGCGCGCCAAGTTGAAGTGACACTCCATAATCGCAAGAAATATAAAGCCACCATCGTCGGCACCGACAAATCTCACGACTTGGCGATAGTTCAGATCAAAGCGCCGGATCTGCAACCGATGACGCTCGGCGACTCGGCCAATCTGCAAGTCGGGCAAAAGGTCTATGCCATCGGCAATCCCTTCGGCCTCGCCGGAACGCTGACCCGCGGCATCGTGAGCTCGATCCGCCAGGTGCAGGAACCCGACGGCCTGGTCATCGAAGAAGCCATTCAGACCGACGCCGCCATCAACCCCGGCAACTCCGGCGGCCCGCTGCTCAACTGGCACGGCCAAGTCATCGGCATCAACACAATGATAGCTTCCAGCGTCGGACAGAGCGCCGGCATAGGCTTCGCCATCCCCATCAACACCGCCAAAGCTGTGGTCAACGATCTGGTCACGCTCGGACGCGTGCGCCGTCCCGCGCTCGGCGTTCGCACCATCCCCATCGATCCCGAAATCGCCAACGAACTGAGCCTGGCCGCCGACTACGGACTCCTCATCGTGCAAGCCGTTCCCGGAGGCTCCGCCGATCGCGCTGGATTGCGCGGCGGCTCCGAGCGCGCCTACCTCGGTAACATTCCCATCATGATCGGTGGAGATTTAATCGTCGCCATCGATGGAGAAAAAATCGAAAGCCAGCAAATCCTCGCTCAGATCATGAACAAGCACCGCGCGGGGGACACCGTGAAGGTAACCATCTTCCGCGGCAAGAAACAGCTGGAAGTGTCGGTGGTGCTGGGAGAGGCCAGAGACCAGGTGTAGCCAGGCAGGTGTAGTAGTTTGTGTGGCGCGGGCGCCCCCGCCCGCGCGCACCTGCTTGGTCTCGATGGGAGCACCGCTCCCGCGCTATCATCTCCTCCATGCCCGACGTCGAATGGATCCGCAAACTCTGTCTCTCCCTTCCAAACGTAACCGAAGGCATGCCGTGGGGCGACGATCTGTGCTTCAAAGTCCGCGGCAAAATCTTCACCGGCATGGTCCTCTCGGATGGCCGGTTCCCACGCATCACCCTGAAATGCGCGCCGGAAACATTCCACGAGCTGCTGGAGATCGAAGGCATCTCCCCCGCGCCCTACGTCGGACGCTACAAGTGGGTGATGCTCGCCAACTCCAACGTGCTGCCAGCGAATGAGCTCGAATCCCTCATTCGCCAGTCGTACGAGATAGTCGCAGCGAAAGCGCCAAAGAAGAAGGCCGCGCAAAAGAAAGCGCCAGGCAAGCGCCGCAAAAAGTAAAGCGGCTCCTGTGCGCCTCTGCGTGCACCCTTTCATGAAAAATTTGTCTCCGCGTCCGTTGTGAGTTTGGTGCCCCTGGCGGCGCGGACGCTCCAACGCGGGCGGGGCGCCCGCGCCACACGGGTTTGACTCGCCGCAATCCGCTAAGCTAGCCTCGTACTTCGCCCAATCCATGCGCATTCAACGTGATTTCCTGATCCTCTGCATTTTGTGCGCTCTGCTGGCCTCGACCGTCGTGGCCGCGCCTCTGCGCCCCACGCATGCTCCGCACGCCCTCGTCACCAGCGTGCACGAGCTTGCCTCGCGCGCCGGCGTCGAAGTGCTGCGTTCCGGAGGCAATGCGGTCGATGCCGCCGTCGCCACCGGCTTCGCGCTCGCCGTCGTCCATCCTCAAGCCGGAAATCTCGGCGGAGGGGGCTTCCTTCTTCTCCGCACCGCCAACGGCGAAACTCACTTCATCGACTTCCGCGAAAAAGCGCCCGCCGCGGCCACGGAAAACATGTATCTCGACGCCCAGGGTAATGTCATCCCAGACTCCAGCAAAGATTCGAGCGTAGTCGGATACAAATCCATCGGCGTCCCCGGCTCCGTAGCCGGCCTGTTTTACGCGGAAAAGAAATACGGCAAGCTGTCGCTGGAAAAAGTAATAGCTCCCGCCATCAAGCTCGCCCGCGATGGCTTCCCGCTCGCCTACGAAGACACGCAAGAGCTAAGAGACGATGAGTACCTCGCCCAGTTTCCCGAGTCCAAACGCATTTTCCAGCGCGACGGAAACTACTATCAGGCCGGAGAACTATTCAAGCAGCCCGACCTGGCTCGCACGCTTGAACGCATCGCCAAGGACCCCGACGACTTCTACCGCGGCGCCATGGCCCGCGAACTGGCCGCGGCCATCCACAAGGGCGGAGGCCTGATCACGGCCGCCGATCTTGCCGCTTACGAAGTCAAGGAACGCGAGCCCATTCGCGGTTCCTATCGCGGCTACGACATCATCAGCGCTCCGCCGCCATCTTCCGGCGGAGTGGCGCTGGTCGAAATCCTCAATATCCTCGAGGGCTTCGACCTCGCGAAGCTCGGCAACCGCTCCGCCGACGCCATCCACCTCGAAGCCGAAGCCTTCCGTCGCGCCTTCTACGATCGCACCGATTTCATGGGCGATCCCGACTTCGCCAAAGTTCCCGTGGCGCAGCTCATCGACAAGAAATACGCAGCGGCCTGGCGCGACTCCATAGACCCCAACCACGCCAGCGTGAGCAAGGACCTGAAGCGCCCGTCGATCTTCAATGAACTGGAGCGTGTAGCCCAGTCGCGCCTCACAGCCATTCGCGAACCGGAAAACACGACTCACTATTCTGTAGTCGATGCCGAAGGCAACGCCGTTTCCTTGACCACCACGCTCAACGACTCCTTCGGCTCCCGCGTCACCGCCGAAGGCCTGGGCTTCCTGCTCAACGACGAAATGGACGACTTCGCGGCCAAACAAGGCGTCCCCAATGCCTACGGACTCATTCAGGGCCCCGCCAACGCCGTCGGCCCGGGCAAGCGCCCGCTCTCCGCCATGACCCCAACCATCGTGCTCAAGGATGGCAAGCTCTTCCTGGTTCTCGGCTCGCCCGGCGGCCCCACCATCATTACCACCGTTGCCAATATCCTCATCGGCGTCGTGGATTTTTCACTCGATATCGAGGAAGCCGTCAACGTGCCCAGGTTTCATCATCAGTGGCTCCCCGATCAGATTCTCGTCGAAGACCGCCTCTCTCCCGATACAATGAATGGACTGCGTTCCAAAGGACACAAGCTGAAGGTCGAGCATTTCTGGGGAGACGGTGAGTGCATCATGGTTGACCCCAAAACCGGCGAGCGCCTCGGTGCCAGCGACGGACGCAACAACGGGAAGGCGGTAGGTTACTGATGCTGAGGGCGGTATCGACGTACGTCTATGTGAAGGAACGACTCCATCCGGGCTTGCTCGACGAGCTCGTCAAGGCGGGAGCCCAGTCGATCGAAATCTTCGCCGCCCGGCAGCACTTCGACTACGCCAATCGCAAGCAGCATGTCCGCGAAATTGCCGACTGGTTCCGCTCCACCGGCATTCCACTCAATTCCGTGCACGCGCCGTTGTACTCCGACTATGAGTGGGGACGCACCGGCTCACCGCCCGTCAACATCGCCTCCACTGACCGCGCCCACCGCATCGATGCCATGGACGAGATCAAACGCGCCCTCGAAGTCGCCGAGCACATTCCGTTCCGCTTTCTCGTGCAGCACATCGGCAATCCCAACGAAGCCTTCGACGAAAAGAAATTCGAAAACGCCATGACTTCCGTCGAGCACCTGCGCGCCTTCGCCAAACCGCTCGGCGTCAGAGTGCTCGTGGAAAATATTCCCAACGAACTTTCCACGCCCGGACGCCTCGTCGAGTTCATCAAAACCATGCATTTCGACGACATCGGCGTCTGCTTCGACTGCGGGCACTCGCACATGATGGAAGGGATTCCCGAAGGCTTCGCCATCTTGAAGAACCACATCTGCTCGACCCACGTGCACGACAACAATAAGGATAAAGACTCGCACCTCTGGCCCGGCGGCGGATCGATCGACTGGAAACAGACCATGGAATTGCTGCGCACCGCACCGCTAACGCCGCCCCTGTTGCTGGAAATCGACGGCGAACAAAAGAAGAGCCCCAGCGAAGAAGTGAGCGCAACCTTCCAAAAGCTGGAAGATTCGTAAGAGCAAGTCAAAGGTCAGAAGTAAGATTGCAGAAGTTAACGCCCAGCAGCCAACCGCATCGGTTTTACTTCTGCAATTTGACTTCTAACTTCTGACTTCCCCAAATTGCGCGGCGTACGCTGCGAAATGTTATGTCCGCACCCATCAGCACCATCGCACAAATCGGCGCACACGAAGGCCAGTCCGTCACCATCCGCGGATGGCTCTACAACCTCCGCGAAAGCGGCAAGCTCCTCTTCCCCCAGTTTCGCGACGGTTCCGGCGTCATCCAGGGCGTAGTCCCGAAGAACGCGGTTGCGCCCGAAGTTTTCGACGCCATCAAAGGACTCACCCAGGAATCGAGCGTCATCGTCGAAGGCAAGGTCCGCGCCGATAAGCGCGCCCCCGGCGGTTATGAGCTCGACGTCTCGAACGTCCAGGTCGTGCAACGCGTGCCCGAGTCGACTCCCTACCCCATCACGCCCAAAGAACACGGCGTGGACTTCTTAATGGAGCACCGCCATCTTTGGCTGCGCTCGCAGCGCCAAGCGTCCATCCTGCGCGTGCGCGCCGAAATCATTCGCGCCGCGCGCGATTTCTTCGACACCAACGGATTCACGCTCACCGACCCGCCCATCCTCACGCCCGCTGCCTGCGAAGGGACCTCTACGCTCTTTCCCGTGGACTATTTCGAAGAGCAGGCTTACCTCACGCAGTCCGGCCAGCTTTACATCGAAGCCACTGCGATGGCGCTCGGCAAGGTCTATTCGTTCGGTCCAACCTTCCGCGCCGAAAAATCGAAGACCCGCCGCCACCTCACCGAATTCTGGATGGTCGAACCTGAAATCGCCTACGGCACGCTTGACGACCTGATGGAACTCGCCGAAGGCTTGCTGACCTTTTTGGTTAAACGATGTCTGGACCGCCGCCGCCCCGACCTCGAAACCATCGGCCGCGACCTCGCGAAGCTCGAGAAAATCGAGGCGCCCTTCCCGCGCATCGCCTACGACGAAGCCGTCACGAAATTGCAGGAAGGCCACTCTCAAGGCGTGCTCGAAAATAAATTCGAGTGGGGCGGAGACCTCGGGTCGCCCGACGAAACCTATCTCTCGTCGTTGTACGACCGGCCCGTCATGGTCCATCGCTACCCGGCCAGCGTGAAAGCGTTTTACATGGAGCCCGACGCGCAGCGTCCCGAACTCGCCCTCTGTGTGGACGTGTTAGCCCCCGAAGGCTACGGCGAAATCATCGGGGGATCGCAGCGCATGGCCTCCCACGACTTGTTACTCCAGCGCATTCGCGAGCACAATCTGCCCGAAGAAGCCTTCAAGTGGTATCTTGATCTCCGCAAATACGGCAGTGTTCCGCACTCCGGCTTCGGCATGGGCATCGAGCGCGCCGTAGCCTGGATCTGCGGCTTGGAGCACGTGCGCGAGACCATCCCCTTCCCGCGCATGCTGCATCGTCTGTACCCGTAGTCTTAAGAAAATGGCACCCAAGACAGTTGGCCCATGGAAACTCGGTAAACCGGTCGGAGCCGGCGGGCAGGGCTCAGTCTTCGAAGGCACGCGCGAGGAGGGCGCCGTAGTAGCGGCGGTCAAAGTGATTCGTCTCTCCAAACCGAAGAAGAAGGCTAGGTTCGTTCAAGAGGTAAAAATCCACGCGCTTCTTTCCGAAAGGAAGGCCCCGAATGTTATCCCGATTCTCGATCACAACCTGGAGGAAGTTTCTGAACCCGAATACTCCGTGCGGGGCTACATCGCTATGCCACTGGCCGTCGACTCGCTAGACAATTGCATCGTAAAAGGACTCTTCAATCTCCGCACCGAGCTTTGCCTCGAAACACTTCTCGGAATTACTACCGGCATTCAAGCTGCCCATGAACACGGAGCGATTCATAGGGACATCAAACCGGCCAACGTATTGTTTCTTGACGACTCACTAAAGCAGCCGATGGTTTCTGATTTTGGGATATGCTTTCTTAAGGAGACGCATGAGAGTGAGCGTCTCACTGAGCATGGCGAGACCGTTGGCGCCAGGTTCTTCATGGCGCCGGAACAAGAGCGCGGCGGGGTGACAGACGTTGATGACTCTTCGGACGTGTACGCTCTCGGAAAACTTCTACACTTCATGATTACTTCTCGGTATCTTTTTCGAGAGCAATTGTCCGAGGCGTTCACTAATGAGGAAGTGGCGCAAGATCAAAGGCTTGAGCTTATCCGGAATGACCTGTTGGCCCGCATGATCGTGGAGGACCGCTCTAAGAGAATTCAGACGGCCGCCGAAGTCCTGGAGATCACACGCACGACGTTAGGCCGATTCCGACGCTGAAAGAATGGAGGACCACTCGTTTTGCGGCTCGGAAAGGAGAACAATGGACAGGCTTTTGACCGACTTTTCGCGAATCTCGCACCAATTAGCTAGCGGCGGATCGAAACAAGTTTCGCTGGAGTTCGACGAGGCTCGACGCGAGTTTGACGTAGCATGGAAGGACGTATACGAGGAATTTGGAAGTCGACCCCAAGAGACGGAGTCGGCTTCCCGGAGCCTTATCGACAAGCAGCCATTGGCGGCAGCCCTTACCTTAGCGATGGCGCGAACAGACAGCGTCGAGGTGTTCGGCAGATTCAAGCGTTACATCGAGGCAGTATTGATATCAACGGAGCGCTTATCAGGCTATCCAGCCGTCAGGGGCATTCCGCACGTCCACGCCGGCTTTCTTTACATGACCGCGTCAGTAATGGCGCTACACTGGGAGGCTTGGGGAGTCCTCGAGAAGCTGCTCAACTCAAAGCTCGAGTGGTACTACCAATCAGGGCGCGCAATATTCAGTCATCCGTTTGATTTGCCCTACTTTTTTCATTCGGAAGCTTTCATGCGGCGAGCAGATAAGGCGCACGACTTCTTTCGAGAAAGGTTAGCTCAACCTGACTTTGCGGAGGTCACCCAGCTCAGCGGAGACAGGCTACTTGACGCGTACACGCAAGCCCAAATGCTAATGACCCTGCGGGTTATACAGTTGCGTGAGAAGGGCGAATCCCCCATGATCTGGGCCGACTTCGGTCGATTCTACGCTGAGCGGGTGATTCGGCTTATTGACCGCGCATACGCAGATCCGGAGTTCGGGACGGGACTGTTACGGGCCTTTGGCGAAGACAAAAAGACATTCTTCTCACAGCTTAATAACAGGCTCAACGTCATTCAATCTGACTTTTCCAAAGCCCCTCAATTCCTGTACACATCGCTGAGTTCTTGGGAGCCGAGGGAAACCCACGTGTGATACGAAGACCGGAGGGAGAGGGTACAGGGGGGCTATCTGCGCACAGTCCTGAGGCCTGAGAGCTGACATCTGAGAACTGACCTATGCCCCAACGAAGCACGACCTACAGCAACATCACCCCGCGCCAGATCCGTGTGATCGGCGTTCCTCTTGATCTCGGCCAATCCCGCCGCGGCGTTGACATGGGTCCTTCCGCCGTCCGCGTCGCTGGACTTGAAGCCCGTCTCGAAGCCATCGGGCACGTTGTCGAAGACGCCGGCAACATCGCCGTCGCCATGCCCGAGCAAAAAAAAGAAGGTGCGGCCAACGCCAAGTACCTCAAAGAAATCACCGCCACCTGCACCAAGAGCGCCGACCTGGTGTTGAGGACGCTCGAAGCCGGGAAAATTCCTCTCGTCCTCGGCGGCGATCATTCTGTCGCTGCGGGCACGGTGTCCGGCGTCGCCGAGTTCTACCGCCGCAAGAACCAGAAGATCGGCCTTCTCTGGATCGACGCGCACACCGACATGAACACGCCCGACTCTTCCCCCAGCGGCAACGTCCACGGCATGCCGCTCGCCGCGCTCATGGGCCTTCCTCCCCTCGAACTTGGCAAGATTTACGACTTCTCGCCCAAAGTGCAGCCGCAAAATTGCGTGCTCGTCGGCGTCCGCGACGTGGACAACTTTGAAAAAGAACACATCCGCAAATCCGGAGTCGAAGTCCTTACCATGCGCGACATCGACGAACGCGGCATGCGCGCCGTCATGGAGGAAGCCCTCCGCATGGCCGGACACAACACCGCCGGCTATCACGTCTCGCTTGACATGGATTGGATCGATCCCGAAGACGCGCCCGGCGTCGGCACTCCGGTCTGGGGCGGCGCCACCTATCGCGAAGCCCATCTCGCCATGGAAATCATCTCCGACCATGGACGCATGACGAGCTTCGAAATCGTGGAAGTGAATCCCGTCATCGACGAGCACAACCAGACCGCCGACTTGGCCGTCGAGTTGGCGCTCTCGGCGTTTGGGAAGAAGATATTGTAGGAGCTTATTGAAGCCTTCTCTAAATTGTCATCCGGAGAGAAGCGAAGGATTTGCATTTTGCGGCGAACTGCCATCCCTCGCTTTGCTGGGGATGACAAGTCCACGGAAGATCTAACGACACTTCCGCTCACTGCACATCCGAAACTTTTCCGTTGAGAAACGTAACCTTCAGATCCTTGTAAACAAAAATCTGCTTGGCGCCAAGATTGACGATCTTGTCCGGCGTGCCGAGCGCGGCTTTTACTTGATCGGGGGTTTGCCCTTTTTCGATCTGCTGAGGTTCCGGCGGCGGCGCTTGTTGCTGCGCTTGTCCTCCACCCTGGTCACCACCTTGCTGATCGTTGCCGCCCTGCTGTCCGCCGCCCTGATCGCCGCCGCTGTCATCGATGGCGAGGAGTCCGGCGATCGTATCTTCTACTTGTGATGGATTGGCAGTGGCCAGCGATCCTTTGGCGAACTGGAAAGCGACGTCGGCCTTGAAGAACGTGGTCGGGCTGACGTTGTTACAGGAATCGCAAGCGACGATGCCGATGACAACCTGATCTTTCGGCAAATTGACGGCGATCTTGGAGGGATATACTTTTGTGCCCACCTCGAAGAACTGGGTCGTCTGCTGCTTCCCTATCTTTCCCAGGAGGCCGCCTCTTGCCCCCATCATCAAGGCATTGGGAGAGTGCACCGTTCCATCCTGATATTTGGTGGCCACGGCCGCGTCTCCGTAAGGCACGCTGAGAATTCCGCCCTTCTTGATGACCAGGATGGTGCCCTGCTCCACTACGGCAGCTCCGCCCGAGTCCGCACCCATCTTGACCAGCGTATATTGCGCTTTGAGTTGGTCTTCCAGCGAGACTGCTGGAGCTTGCGCCAAGACCAGGCAGGGCGTGATTCCGACAACCATCAAAGCGACACGCAAGACGGCCATCTCGATTTTCTGACGCATTGCAGCCTTCCTCCTGTGAAGCTGCTGCTCCCATTCCGCAGTGGGCAGGAGCTTCTTTTATGGTTTTCTCTTTTTGCTGGAAGAAGCGGGGAGCGTCGCCTTGATCGTACGACGCCCCCGACCTTACTGATTGTTTAGCATCTCAGTTTGTTTAGCATCTCAGTTCGGCTGCTTGGCTTCCGCTTCCGCCTGGTCGGCATCCTTTCGCTGCTGTTCCAGATCGCTGCTTACGCTCGTGTCTGGCGAAGGTGGTGGGACTTCACCAGCCTGGGTTTTAGTATCGGGAGCGGCCGGTAGGCCGTTCTTACCCTGCTTCTCCGCCAGCTCCTTAAGCCCGGCATCCATTTGGATCCGCAGTTGATTGTGCATCTCTTGCAGGTCGTCGGCGGAGACTCCGACGGTTGCACCGACCGCACACTCATCCTTCTTGCTGCTCTTGACGGTGGCGTCGACCATGTTGTCATCGTCCGGCTTGTCGCCGGTACGGTAGACGACATCGCCAGGAGTAAGCGCGCATTCCACGCCATCCGACGTGGTCAGATCTTCGTCGTTGGCTACCACGAAGATGCGAATTTTGGGATTGAGCGCCGGTGGCAACTGGTCCCCACTCGGGGTATCTTTCAGACCGTTCGCCGCCGCGTCTTTTTCCGCCGCGATCTCGTTCTTCATTTCGTCGGCAATCGCCTGCTTCACCTCAGGACTGAGTCCCGTTGCACCGCCCTTCGCTGCCGCCGGCGCTCCACCGCCCAACATGTAGGCACCATAGGTAGCCTGGAGGTTCGCGGCAACCAGCGGATCGGTCGACCATAACGCAGCGATTTCATCCGCCGTAGCATTTTGAATCGCCGGTGGAATGAGTTCCCCGTTGTTGTCGCCTCCGGCAGCCTCCTCCTGCTGGGCCGCATAGGCAGCTTGCAAGTGCGCCGCAATCAAATAATCCGTCAGCCAAAATGCAGCCGTCGGATATACCGGATACGGTGCGAAGTAAGGACCGTAGTAGCCATACCACGGTGCCCCGCCCCAACCCCATCCGTAATAAACCGGCGCGGGCCACGGATTGTAAGCCCATCCGTAGTATGCCGGACCATAGTAATAGCCGGGAGCGTAACCGTAATAATAACGGCCACCCCAGCCGTAGTTGCGATACCCATACGCGTAGTAGTGTCCGCCCCTATAGTAGGTTCGCTGGGAATACTCCCGGCCGCCGTGGCGATAGTAGGCGCGCTGGCTGTATCCCCCGTGTCTTCCGTAGCTCACGACTCGTCGCCCGTTGTGCATGCTCTCAACTCGCCGCCCGCCGTGCATCCCATGATTGATCGTCATCCCGTGAGTCTGGATCGAGCGAACCTGGCCATTCTTGCGGAAAGTCGCGCTGCCGCCGCCCTTCAGAGCAACGGTCTTGCTTCCTGCCGGCTGATGCCGGCCGGCGTTTGCTGGGCCACCCCGGCCGGCGTTCGCTGGACCACCCTTGCCGGCGTTCGCTGGACCACCCTTGCCGGCGTTTGCTGGACCACCCCGGCCGGCGTTTGCTGGACCACCCCGGCCGGCGTTCGCTGGACCACCCTTGCCGGCGTTCGCTGGACCACCCTTGCCGGCGTTCGCTGGACCACCCTTGCCGGCGTTCGCTGGACCACCCTTGCCGGCGTTCGCTGGACCACCCTTGCCGGCGTTCGCGCCACTAGGCCCGCGATTGTTCCCACTCACGCCGGGCCCGCGGTTGTTCCCACTCACGCCGGGCCCGCGATTGTTCGCTCCGCCCGCGCCACTGGGCCGCTGCGCGCCACTAGGGCCGCCGCCCGGGTGCTGCGCCGGGGCTGCGTGCGGCGCGCTCGCTGGCTTGCTCGCCGCCTTCGGAGCGGATGCCTTGGGCGCGCTCGGCTTTGGCGGCGAAGCAACTGCGGTTACGGTCAGAAGAACAAACAAGACCAACCATTTCGGCAGGGCATTCTTTCCTCGGTTGCTCGAATTCATAGCCTCTCCTGTAAGATGCGAAGCTCTTTCCCGATAAATCCACCAGCAGGAAACACCAGCGGCCCCACAAAGCTCATCCAGCCCGCAATCCCGCTCATGGATTTCTTCGACAGATCTTCTGGGTCCGAGTGCCATGGGGGAAGGGCCGGGCACCGGCCTTCTAAACATCGCCAATTTCACACCTGTTTCATCACCGGTGTCAAGCGAACCTTGCTAAATTTACATTTTGTCATCCTGAACGAATCGACGGACACGCTTTTCCAGGCGTTGACCTCCCAGAGTTCCCGCCCGACTCTCATCAAGTCTGCATCGAACGTTTGGATGGTATTCAGCACTTTAATCTTTAATCTTTAATCTTGAGCACTTGCTTGCCATTTACAAAAAGGTTCCGCAGTGAGCATCATGTGCAAAACTTTTTTGCCCCTCCGATTTGGGTCTCGACTATCACAGTGGTTGAAGTAGGCCGCAGCGGCTGGACTGCTGAGAGGGCGGATGCTTGGGTGTGCAGACTCCTGGCGCGCTGTCAGCCACGGCCCTGATGGTTGAGGCCTGAAGGATTCGCACGGTGAGCTTGCTTTGTTAAAGGCAGGTGAGGTTGGTGGGCGCGTCATTGCAAAGAACATCACAGGAGAAGAGTTCTTGTTCCAGAGTAGCGCCTTACCGACCTCATGGTCACCTCCAAAAGTAACCACGGTAATTGAGGAGTGTTCCGTAATGTGCCGATAGGGCTTTATGGATAGCAATGTTGGCGCATTGGCACATTCGGCTAGCACTCCTGGCTTTGTTTACATTGACTTCCGTTTTGGCTGCCGAAGAGGCGAGCGCTGCCTCGGACGTGCCAACGTATCGCAGCACCGTCTCTGAAGTCCGGGTTACATTCTTCGCCACCGACGAGAGCAATCATCCGGTCGCAACCCTGACGAAGTCGGACTTTGCGGTCGTGGACAACGAACGTGTGGTGCGCAATTTCCGGAGCTTCATGCATACGGATGAAACCGCGCTCGACGTGGTTGCGCTGGTTGACTTGAGCGGATCGGTCGCGCCGCGCGTTCGAGTTGCCATGACCGATGTGCTGCAACTGGTTGCGCGGGAGCAGTCGATTCCGGATGACAACATCGCCGTGCTGTCGTTTGGAGGTACTTCTGGAGGGGCGGTTGGTGGCCTACAGCCTGCCATCCTCTGCTCGAGCGGTTGCCGTGATTCCGATTCCATGAGCAGACTCCTGGCGGTGAAGAGCGGCGGCACAACGCCGCTGTTCGACGCGCTGATCTTCGGAGCCGATTTCATCTCGCATCATCGCCGCGCCGGGGTCCGGCCGGTGCTGATTCTGTTCTCGGACGGAGACGACACCATCAGCATGCATTCTCCGCCCGAGGCGCTGGAGGCGGTGCTGGCCGCTGGCGTCCTGATCTACTCCGCCGATATGGGAACTTCCGGGAATCGAACGTCGGGCAGCAGGTTCCTGCGGCAAGTTTCGGAGGCTACCGGTGGGCGCTATTTCTCCTTGCGCGACGGCGCGGCCACCGTGCTGAACGCTGTGCTCGAGGATCTGCGCGCCTCCTACGTGGTGACCTACGATCTGCCCAGCCACCAGGTTGGATCCCATTCGCTTCGCCTTTTGCCAACCCATAACCTCAGCCTCACGTTCCATAGCCGAAACAGTTACTACTACGAACCCAGCGGTCACTGATTGGAGACCGCTGACTGGAGACTTATGAAATTCACTTTGCTGTTGAGTCTTGCATGGATAGTGACGGGCGTTTCGGTTGCCTTGGCCGCGCCGCTCGGTATCTATCAACATGGAACCGTGGTCCGTATGCGCATGGGCGACTGTATGCTCATGCACCGGGGCTTCATCAGCGCGTTCGGCCTGCCGCAAGCCGCGGCGGTCGAGGAAAGCTGCCCGGAATACACGCTCGTGACCGATAAGGTCGTGTTTCTCATCGTGGGCAAGTCCTCCAATCAACTGGTGCCGCTCGCGGAAGTCATCGATTTCCGTTTCCACAACAAAGAATTGGCGGTGCGCGTGGATGATGCTCGCAAAGAATCCAAGTTCGCCATCAAGGAAATGACGCTGCGCTCGGAATGGGAACACATCCAGAAGCACATCGAGGATCAACTCAATGACTCGCCGGATCGCGGGGTGGACACATCGCTGGCGCTGAGAAGCCGGGAATAGTGTGGGGACGGGGCTTCGCCCCGTCCAAGCGGGGCGTAGCCCCGCTTCCACACCGGAACCAAGGCTGCGATTGACGGAAAACACGTGCCGCGCCAGACTGAAATGGCATGGCAAAGCTTCGGGTCGGCATCCTCTTTGGCGGACGCAGCGGCGAGCATGAAGTGTCGTTGCTGTCGGCGGCTTCCGTTCTGAACGCAATCGATAAAACGAAATATGAAGTGGTTCCCATCGGCATCACGAAAGACGGCCGCTGGCTTACGGCGGAACACGCCGAGCGTTTGCTGAAGGGCGACGCGGGCGGGGGCGCCCGCGCCACACAGACGCCGCTTCGGGCGGGCGATCCGGAGGCGACTCCGGGGGCGGCGGTGCTCGCCACGGGCGAGTCGGTAGTCGTTCCTCCAGAACCGGCGCATCGCGACGCTGGACTGGCGCCGTTTCAGACCGATGCGAATCTGCGGCGCGCTTCGGATCGCGCGATTAACGTGGATGTCATCTTTCCCGTGCTGCACGGAACCTTCGGCGAAGACGGAACGATTCAGGGTCTGCTCGAACTGGCCGACATTGCCTACGTCGGCGCCGGCGTGCTCGGCTCTTCCGCGGGCATGGATAAAGACATCATGAAGTCTTTGTTCCGCGCGGCGGGATTGCCCATCGTGAAGCACGTGACCGTGTTGCGCGGCCAATTCGAACGCGAACCGAAAAAGGTGCGGAAGCTGGTGGAGAGCAAGCTGAAGTATCCGGTGTTCGTGAAGCCGGCGAATCTGGGGTCGTCGGTGGGAATCTCGAAGGCGCACGATCCCAAGGAACTCGGTCCGGCCATCGCGGAAGCGGCAAAGTTCGATCGCAAGATCGTGATTGAGGAAGGCGTCGGCGGAAAGAAAAATAAGGCGCGCGAGATCGAGTGCTCGGTGCTCGGCAACGACAATCCGAAAGCGTCGGTTGCGGGAGAAATCGTTCCCTGTAAAGAGTTCTACGACTACGACGCGAAGTATCTGGTGGAAGGCTCCGAAGCGGTGATCCCCGCGAAGATCACGAAAGCGGAAATGAAAACCGTGCAGAGGCTCGCGATCGCGGCGTTTCAAGCGGTCGATTGTACCGGCCTGGCGCGCGTGGATTTTCTGATGGAGCCCAAGTCGCGCAAGATCTTCGTCAACGAGATCAACACCATGCCCGGCTTCACCTCGATCAGCATGTATCCGAAGCTGTGGGCGGCAACCGGTGTGTCGTATCCGGAGTTGATTGATCGCCTGATCCAACTCGGAATCGAGCGGCACGAAGACAAGAGGCGGAATCAGTACAGCCGCTGAGGGGCTGTTTACCGCCGAGACGCCGAGAGCGCCGAGAAATTCGATGGATTCCCCTGTGTTTCCCCGTGCCCCCGTGGTTAAGCTTCTGGTTTTCCCCGGCGCACCCGGCGTCTCGGCGGTGAAAATCCCGCTTGACAAGCCGATTGCCCAACTGTAGTATCTGATCCTAAGTTTGCTCTTTTTTGAGCAAATGGGAATTTCATGCAGAGTGGCTGAGGGACGAGCCCTAGGACGCCACGGCAACCGGATCGGGATCATATATCCCGACCGTCAGGTGCCAACTCTCGCCCGGTAACGGGGACCATGAGATTCGGGGTGATAGCGATTTGGTCGCGTATCCCGAGCCTCTTTTCCAATCCGGAAAAGGGGTTTTGTCGTAACTGGGGAATTTTTTCCCGGCTCGTCCCGCAATCACGGAAAGAAGTTGCAAAATGGAGACGAGCACCTACCAGCTCCGCTGCCGCGAATGCGGCAAGACTTGGGGCAACCAGCCGCGCAGTATTTGCGAAGACTGTTTCTCGCCGCTCGAAATCACCTACGACTACGATTCGCTTCGCGCGCGCATTTCGCGCGAACTGTTCGCCTCGCGCGCTCCGAACATCTGGCGCTATCGCGAACTGCTGCCGCTGCCAGCCGGGCTTCAGCCCTCCCTCCCTGTGGGATATACCCCGCTGGTCAGGGCGCCGCGGCTCGGCGAGAAGATTGGATCGCGACGTCTGCTTGTTAAGAATGATGCGGTGTGCCTGCCTACCTTGAGCTTCAAGGACCGCGTGGTTGCGGTTGCGCTGGCGAATGCGCGCAGCTTCGGGTTCGATACCGTGGCTTGCTCGTCGACGGGCAATCTGGCGAACTCGTTGGCGGCGCAAGCGGCTCGCGAAGGGTTCAAGGCGTGGATTTTTATTCCTTCCGACCTGGAGCCCGCGAAGATTCTCGGCACGCAGGTGTTTGGCGCCGAACTGGTGCGCATCAACGGCAGTTACGACCATGTGAATCGCCTGTGCTCGCAGATCGCCGAGGATCGCCAGTGGGGATTCGTGAACGTCAATCTTCGTCCGTATTACGCCGAGGGCTCGAAGACGGTGGGCTACGAAATCGCCGAGCAACTGGGCTGGCGCTTGCCCGACAACATCGTGGTGCCGATGGCGGGCGGATCGCTGATCACGAAAATCAAGAAAGCATTTGATGAACTGATTCTCCTGGGACTGGTCGATCCGAAGCCGGTGAAGTTTTTTGGCGCGCAAGCGACTGGGTGCTCGCCGATTTCCACGGCGATCAAGCAATACAGCAGCGAGATCGAACCGCAGCGTCCGAAGACGATTGCGCGGTCGCTGGCCATCGGCAATCCAGCCGATGGACATTACGCGTTGCAGGCCATCACCAAGAGCGGTGGATGGGCGGAAGACATTTCCGATCCCGAAGTTGTCAACGGCATCCAGTTGCTGGCGGAGAGCGAGGGCATCTTCACTGAGACCGCGGGCGGCGTTACGGTTGGAACCGCGCGCAAACTGATCCAGCAGGACCGAATTCTCCCCGACGAAACGACCGTGCTCTGCATTACGGGCAACGGACTCAAAACCACCGACGTGCTGGCGGACAAGTATCAAGCCGAAGCGCCGATCGCTCCGAAGCTTGCCGAGTTCGAGGCGTATCTGGCGTTGAAGGCGGCGACGTTGCCGGCGGCGTTCGTGGCGGAGGATTCGTCGGCGGCTGTGGCGGTTTAGTCGTTGGGCACCAGTCGTCGGTCGTTGGTCGTTAGTCGTTGGTCGCTCGCGGGGCGCAACCCTCGCGACGGTTTCGTCGTTAGTCGGGGCTGCCAACAACTAACGACCGACGACCAGCGACTAACGCATTTTTCATGCGGGCTTTTTGCCCGGGAGATTTTTTTTATGAGCATCACCGTTCAAATTCCTACGGCTTTGCGCCGGCTTACGGCTGGGACGCCGCGCGTCGTCTGCTCGCCGGCGAATCTCAATGAGCTGTTCTCGGAGCTCGACCAGCAGTTCCCCGACCTGAAGCCCCATTTGCGGGATGAAGCGGGAGAGACCCGGCGGTTCCTGAATATTTATGTGAACGAGGAAGATATTCGCTTCATCGGGGGCGCGTCGTATTCGTTCCAGGACGGCGACGAGGTACTGCTGGTGCCTTCGATCGCGGGCGGGGCGCAGTAGGAACTTCGCGGCGTGGCTTTGACGTTTACGGAGTCTATACGTCCAGGTGAGCGGTACTTTAGGGACCGTGGTAGCTTCTCGGGGGTTACTCTCCGACGCTGCTGGTTATTCAAAGCTATCGCCCGGTACGATAACGGCGTTCACGCAACCACATTCGTCGCATGAAACAACGTCACCACGCAGGAAAACCTCACGTCCCCCACACCGCAAGCAAAGACCTAGAGTCTCTAGTCCGTGGATGGTACCAGCCAGGTCACGCCAACCGATAATCGGGCGTCGTGCAGTCGGGTCATCCATCTGAGCCTCCGTATCAAGGTGAGACAACATGACTTAGCGTTGAGACAACCTCTGAGACACACCTTGGGGCTAGAACCACGGTTAATCCAATCAAATGGGAAATGGGCGATGACCAAGGTAACTCTATCGTCTCGTGGTGAGACGCCGTGGTCACCTTAAAAAGAGCCAACGGGTACTCCTATGGAGGCTTGCGAGCCGAAAAACGTCGTGCCCTGGAGTTGCAGCTTGCTTCGCGGTAAACCATCCGCTACAATCTAACTAACTGGTTAATTATATGAGGGCATCGGGCACTACTGTTCAGTCGCATCGTCCCAAGGGCCACTCCGGCGGCGAACGGTTCGCTCCCCGTCTGGGAACTCGGGGGCAACCGGAGGAGAGCCGGGCCGCGATCTTGAAGGCGGCGGTTGCGGAATTCGCCGAGCATGGGATTGCGGGGGCTCGAACGGATGCGATCGCGCGGGCGGCGCACGTCAACAAAGCGCTGCTTTATTACTACTTCGAGGACAAGGACGCATTGTACGAAGCGGTGCTCGACCATGTATTCAGCGGGATGCGGGCGCGGGTGATGCCGGTGCTCGAAAGCAAGCTGCCGCCCCGTGCGAAGGTGCTGGAATATCTGGGAACGTATTTCGATTACATCGCGGCCAATCCGCGGTTTCCGCGGGTGGTGCAGGGGGAGTGGATGCGGGCGGGCGCGAAAGGCAGCGCGCGGATGCAGCGCGTTGCTAAGGAATATTTCGCTCCGATCTTCGGGAAACTGGTCGAGGTGTTGCGGGAGGGTATTGAAGCGGGGGAATTCCGGGCGGTGAATCCGATGGATTTTGCACCGTCGGTTGTGGGCGTGATTATTTTTTATTTCAGCGCGGCGCCGCTGATGAAGACGCTGATGAAGGTGGACCCGTTGTCGGAAGAGCGGATACGGGAGCGGCGGGCGTTTGTGCTGGAGTTTATTTCGGCGGCGCTGTTTCGGTGAGCACCGCCGAGGCGCGGAGGATGCGGAGAAAGGCTGTTCGCTGTTCGCTCTTGGCTTTTCGCTTCCTTGGCGCGGGATGATAGCTAAAAGCGAAGGGCGAACAGCGAATAGCCCAGAGCCTTCCCACGAGATATTGGAGGCTGGATGCTAGGAGATTTTCCATGAGTGTGCGGAATAGGTTTTTGATCCTGCTGGGGGTCATTCTGGCGATTGCTTCGGGGTACTACTTTTTTTCTACGCCGGGGGGGAATGACCTGGTGCTGGTGGGGACGGTGGATGCGAACCAGATCGTGGTGAGTCCGCAGATTCAGGGGCGGATTCTTAAGCTGCTGGTGGAGGAAGGGACGCGGGTCAAGCAGGGGGACCTGATCGCGTTGCTGGATCCGTCGGAGTTGGAGGCGGAGGAGCGCGGGGCGGCGGCTACGATTGCCAGTTTGCGGTCGAAGGTCAGCGAGAGCGAATACACGCGGCAATCGACGAAAGGGTCGACGACAGGAGATGTAGCGAATTCGCAGGCGCGGCTGGCGGCGGCGCGGGCGCAACTGGCGCAGGCGGAAGCGACGTTGACGCGGGTGGAGAGCGACAGCCGGCGGACGATTGGACTCGCGCAGGCGGGAGTGGCATCGGATCAGGACCGAGTGCAGGCGGAGATGAATCTGAAGGCGCAAGAGGCGAGCGTGCAGGCGCTGAAGGATCAGGTGACGGCGGGCCAGGGGGATTTGGATTCGGCGATCGCGCGCACCAAGCAGGCGACAGCGGCGCAGAGTACGGTCGAATCGACGCGGGCGCAGGTGGAGAACGCGGTGGCGCAGTTGAAGGAAGCGGAAGTGCGGCTGGGTTACACGAAGATTTATTCGCCGGTCACGGGGACGGTGCTGGTGCGGGCGGCGCGCGAAGGCGAAGTGGTGAACGCGGGGCAGGCGATCGTGACGGTGGTGGATTTCAGCGACACCTGGGTGCTGGCGGCGATTCCGGAGACGGATTCCGATCATATTGGATTGGGGGACGTGCTGCGGGTGCGGCTGCCGGGAGGGACGATCGTTCCGGGAAAAGTTTTTTATAAGGCGGCGGAAGCGGATTTTGCCACGCAGCGGGATGTGGGGCGGCGGAAGAGGGATATTCGGACGATTGCGTTGAAGGTGAGGCTGGAGAATCCGAAGGGGGCGTATGTGCCGGGGATGACGGCGGAGGTGCTGGTGAGTCCGGAGCAGTTGAAGGGAACGGCGGAGGCGGCGGGGAAGAAGTGACGTATTGTGTGGCGGCGGGGCTTCGCCCCGCCGGGACGGGGCAGAGCCCCGTCCCCACACGGACACAGAGGAGATTGGATGGCGGAGTTCAACGGGCGGAGCGAGGTCGCGGCGGATGCTCCTAATGCGATTGAAGTGGAACATATCGTGAAACGATATGGCGAGTTCACGGCGGTGGACGACGTTTCGTTTGCGGTGAAGGAGGGAGAAATTTTCGGGCTGCTGGGACCGAATGGAGCGGGGAAATCGACATTGATCCGGATGATGACCACGCTGATTCCCATCACGGCGGGGTCGGCGCGAGTGGCGGGGCATGATGTGGCTGGGGATCCGGAGGCGGTGCGGCGGACGATAGGAGTGATTCCGCAGGCGCTGACCAGCGATCTGGATTTGACGGTGGAAGAGAACCTGAGTATTTACGCGAAGCTGTATGACGTTCCTACGAAGCGGCGCAAAGAGGCGATTGCGGAACTGCTGGAGACGGTGGACCTGACGAAGTGGCGGGGAGCGCAGACGAAAACGCTATCGGGCGGGATGCGGCGGCGTCTGGAGATTGCGCGTGGATTGGTGCATAGTCCGAAGATTTTTTTTCTGGACGAGCCGACGACGGGGCTGGATCCGGTATCGCGCGTGTCGGTGTGGGAGATGCTGACCGCGATCAAAACGAAGCGCAAGCTGACGATCCTGATCACTACGCACTACATGGACGAAGCGGACCGGCTGTGCAACCGGATTGCGATTGTGGATCACGGAAAACTGGTGGCGCTGGATACTCCGGAGGCGTTGAAGGCAAGCGTGCCGGGATCGAATGTGATTGAGGCGCACTTCGAGCATCCGCCGCCCGATTGGGAAGAGCGGCTGCGGGGATTGCCGGGAGTGACGTCGGTGCAGAACCAGAGCGCGGGGATGTTCCGGGTGCTGACGTCGAATGGGTCGGGCACGACGACGAACCTGGTAGAGATGGCGGTCGTGGCGGGGGTGGCGTTGAAGACTCTTACGGTGCAGAACACGACGCTGGACGACGTGTTTGTCCACTACACGGGGCGGCAGTTGCGCGATGAACTGGTGAAAGCGCATGCGTTCACGATGCCGGACAGCCCGGGGTTGCGGCCATGAACCGGATGATGGCGATTATCGAGCGCGAGATGCGCAAGTTTTTCCGGTCGCCGACGCTGATGATGGTGTCGATGGTGATGCCGCTGGTGCAGTTGATCGTGCTGGGGAATGCGTTTGGCGGAAAGATCCGCGACGCAAAGATGGGAGTCGTGGATGAGGATCATGGGACGCAGGCGATCCGGATCAAGGAAGCGTTTGACGCGGTGCGGGCGAATGCGGGGACGTTTATTCCGGTTCCTTATGACAACGAAGTGCAGGCGCGGGAGGACGTACGCAACGGGAAGATTCAGGGAGCGGTGATTATTCCGCCGCAGTACTCGAAGATGGTGTACGAGAAGAATCATCCGCGGATCGCGCTGATCGTGGACAACAGCGACAACTTCATGAGTTCGACGTTCGAAGACAAGATGAATGAAGTGACGGACGCCTTGAACCAGCCGGACGTGTCGCCGCGGCTGTTGCAGCAGACGGCGCTGGAGGTGGTGGAGCTGTATCCGTATATCGAATACATGAAGTACCTGCTGCCGGGATCGATCACACTGGCGATGTTCGTGTCGGTGATGATCGGCGGGGGGATGCTGTATATCGACGATAAGGCACGCGGGGTGCACGAGGGGTATTTGGTGACTCCGATCACAAAGGCGGAACTGGTGTTTGGGCTGAATGGGGCGGGGGCGATCAAGGCGGTGATGACCGGGGTGGTGACGACGGCGATCGGATCGCTGCTGGCGGGAGTGGGGACGATATTCCATCCGGGGACGATGCTGGGGCTGGTGGCGATGATCATGCTGACCTCGGCGGCGTTCAATTCGATGATGTTCTTGTTGATGGTGCGGGTCGAGGATCCGCTGGTGCCGCGGGCGATGTTTGGGATTCTGAATACGCTGTTGTTTTTTCCCAGCGGATCGATCTATCCGGTGCAAGCGTTTCCGCCGTGGCTGCGGGCGATTGCCAGGGTGGATCCGTTTACCTATGCGGTGCATGGATTCAAGTCGCTGCTGCTGAAGGAAACGGGGCTGGCGGCGATTGCTCCAGACATGATTTATCTGTCGATATTTGCGGTGGTGACGCTGGCATTGGCGGTGCCGCTGTTTAAGCGGACGATGTAGAAACCTTTTCACCGCCGGGGCGCGGAGGGCGCGTGGGGCGCGGAGAAAGGCTAAGAGCTTAACCACAGGGGGCACGAGGGAACACAGGGGAAACCTTGTGTTGCTGATGCACGCGCTGCCGAGTTTCGCTCGGCTGGACGGGCGAGACGCACGTCCCCACACGGACACGAGGGCCGCCTGTCCCTACGGGGTTTGTGGCGGGGGGACGGGGTCTAGATCGCGGAAGGGGCGGGGGGTGGATGGGAGGGGGCGGGGGGAGTCGGTTGCGAGGCGGAACACGAGGTTGGTGGTGACGGAGCGCGTCCTGGGCCGGACAGCGGCATGGACATCGAGGCGGAGCCAAATGAAACGCCCGATGCGGCTGAGGCGGACTTCTTCGGGACTCAGTCTGGCGGTGTAGCTGGAGGCAATGCGGGCCATTTCGGCGAGGTCGTTCATGGGTCCGAATTCTACGTCGGTGAGGCGGGGCAGTTGGCGCATGGACTCGAGTTGACGGGCGATGCTTTTGCGTCTGGCGACGCAGGGCTGAGTGCGGCAAGCGAGAATTTTTTCGATGGCGTAGAGAGCGGCGTGGTCGACGCGTTCTCCGAACGCGAGGTAGAGGGTGTTGGTGGCGGCAGCGTAGTTGAGGGGCAGCATCTGAAAGGCTTCGAGGATGGGAAGCGGAATGTTGCCCAGAGACTGGACGGTAGAGGGATCGATGGAAGTTGCGACGGGGCATCCCCATTGCAGAGCGAGGGCGGTGGTGACCTCCTGTTCGGTGGCAAAGCCAAGTTTTTCGATCCACTCACCGATTTTTCCGTAGCGGGCGCGGCGCTGGGCTTCGAGGGCGGCGCGAACTTCGGTGTAGGTGAGCTTGCCGCGGGCGACCATGAGGAGCCCGAGGGGAATGCGGTTGGGGGGCTGCGGGGACGGAGCCATCCCGCGCAGGCGGGAGAGTTGGCTGAGGAGGGCGGTCTCCAGGCATTGGGGCTGGCAATAGAAGGCGCCTTGGAGGAAAGTTCCCTGGCGGCGGTGGAGGCGTTGCCAGAGTGATCGCGCTCCGGAGCAGGAGACGAGGGCGCAAGGAGGCTGCGAGGATTTGAGGTTGTGGCGCTTGATCCAGTTGGCGGACCAGGTTAGCGGCTTCAGAAAGTCTGTCATAGGGCAATCATCCTTACAGCGAAACAGCGAATGCAGAGTGGTTGTGACCACGGGCAGCTGCGCTCGGCTCGGGCGCCCGTCCCCACGCGACGGGGATCAGCCGGGAGATCCGGCGGCAGGCTCGGGATTAACGACGTCGGTGATACGCAATCCGTATTTGCCATCGACTATGACGACTTCGCCCTGGGCAATGCGGCGCCCGTCGAGCAGGAGATCCACGGGTGAAGTGAGAGTGTTTTCGAGTTCGACGACGACTCCGGCGCTGAGGGCGAGCACATCGCGCAGCAACATGGAGCGGGTTCCGAAACGGAGTTTGACGTCGAGGCCGACATCCATGAGGCGGCCGTAACTGGAGGCGGGCGGGGGTTGGGTGGAAGACGCAGGCAATGGTTGGGCCGCTGTTGGCGCGGGGGGCGCCGGCTGCACTCGCGGCTGGAGTTCGGCGGCGAGGGCGGGGCTGATCTGAATTTCGACGTTGATGGGGGTACCGGCTTCGGCTTCGTTCCGGGTTTGGAGGCAGACGATGGCGTCCGAGGACCAGGAGGGAGCGGCGGAGGCGGAGAGATGGAGCTGCACTTCGGCGCCGACGGTAGCGGCGAGGGCGGTGGCGGCCATGCCGGCGATCTGGCGCAGGAGCTCTTCGAGGGCTTCCTTGTTTTCAGCAGTGATGGGTTCGGCGGTGGTGCCTTCAGCGGCGGGCTTGGTTTCGCCGAGGAACTTTCGGGCCAGACGGGTGCCGGAATCGGCAGGCAGCCGCAAAGTCATCTCGCCATGAACGGCGCCTCCGGCAACGACCGTATACCACACGTCGGAAGTGGCGGCAGGCAGGGGCTGGGAAGAAATTTCGAAGGCGGTGGGTTGTCCGGAAACCTTGGAGAGCACGTTTTGGAGACAGGTTTTCCAGGCTTCGCACCAATTGCGGAGTTCGGGGCGGAGTTCGGGGCGGAGTTCGGGGCGAGGTTCGGGGGCCGGGTTTTTGGCGGGTGCGTCGGGAACGCCGGTCATAGTTCACCTGCACTTGGAAGCGGGGCGGAGAAAGAGAGAACGCGGGCAGCGCGGCGGTCGCCGATGCGCACCGGGGTGGCCGAACATAGGCGAACATCACCGACCATCATGACGGCCGGGGCGGAGGCGTCTTTGGAAAAGACAAGCAGGTCGCCGGGAGCGAGTTCAGTGAGGTTCTGGAAAGGTACTTGCAGACGCGGCATGCAGAGTTCGACGGGGAAGAAACAGTTGAGCAGCTTCTTCTGAATCTGGAGGCGGGCTTCGACGGAACTGCGCGGGCGATGATAGCCGAAGTCGGCGGAGATTTTTCTGAGCAAGGCGTTGGAGACGACGGCGGGGATGGCGAGGTTGAGGGTACCGCGGGTTTCCGACATTGTGATTTCGAAGCTGAGGCAAAGATTTTTTTCCTCGGGAGGCATCAGACGCTGGGTTTGCAGGATTTGCTGGCGCGCGCCGAAATTGAATTCGAGGGAAATCGCCTGCCAGCTGGTTTGCAACTCGCGGCACATGATGCGGACCACCCCTTCGAGAACCTGTTCTTCGATCTCGGTGACGCCGCGGGAAATTTCGCTGTTTTTGCCTTCCCCGCCGAGCATGACGTCAATGATGGGGAAAGCGATGGCGAGATCGAGTTGGAGCACAGCCACGACGCCGGCCGGGAGGAGATCGATGGAAGCGAGGTAGGGTTTCTCCGAGACGCACTGCAGGAACTCGCGGTAAACCAGATGCTCGGCGGAAACCAGGCTGACGTCGAAAACGATGCGCAGGTAGGCAACGTAGCCTTGCGGATTCGCGTCGGGATGTCCCGGCTCGAAGCGCATCACCGGCGGCCGCTGATCGGAGACCACCGCAGCCACACGCACCGCCGAAGAGCTTTCGCGTTCGAGGCCGGCGAGCGCCAGGGAGAAGCGGGGAACGCGCCGCGCTTGAAATACCACCAACTGGCGGCGATAGGGGCCGCCCGCCGGGGTGCGCGTGGTTTGGGCGTTGGCCATATTGCTCGCGACCACCTCCGCGCGCTGCCGCTCGGCTCCTAGCGCCGAGCCACTGAGTTCCAACATGCCGAACAGGTTCATGACGTCGCACTCCCTCCCGTGATGGCCAGGGACATCCGGTGAAACTCGGCTTTCATGAACTGCACTGCCGCCTCAAAGCGCAACTGATTCTGGGCCAGCAGCAGCGTTTCGCGCTCGACCGAGACGTTGTTGCCGTCGGGACGCTCGAGCAGTCCGCGGATTTCATGCGCGACCGGGGTAAACGACGGCTCCTCGCCGGCCATGGCCTGCTCGATTTCGCCGGCGAACGGACGCAGGTCGCGGGTGCGGTATCCCGGAGTATCGATGTTGGCGAGATTCGCGGCAATCACCTGATGGCGGAACGCGCTCTGGTCGAGCACGCGCTCCAGACCACGCATCAGCGGGGTATCGATCATCGACATGGCTGCTCCTTGTTATTGTTATTCCGCAGAACGTTGCCGCGGAAATCGTTGTTCCGAAGATCGTTCCGAAGATCGGGGTTGGGGAGACCGTTATTCGGGAGATCATGGTTCAAAAGACCATTGTTCCCGAGACCGTTGCCTCGAAGAACGTTGCGATAGTTGTTCCGCGGCGGCAAACCAAACTCGCGGACTTTGTTGCGCACCGTGCGCAGGCTCACACCCAGCAATTCGGCCGCCCGCGCCCGGTTGCCGCCGGTGGATTCGAGCGTCATGGCAAAGAGCTGGCGCTCCATTTCGCCGAGCGAGAGGCCCGGTTTCCATTCCGGGGACCGGGGCGGGCAAGCGGGCGGAATTTTTCCGTATTGACTTTTTCCGTGTTCAAGGGCTTCGACGCCAATCTCGCCGCCGCGGGACAAAGCCACAGCCCGCCGCACGAAGTTCCCGAGCTCGCGCACATTGCCCGGCCAGGCGTGCTCTTCGAGACGCGCCACCAGTTCCCGGGAGAGGCGAGCGTTGGTTCCGGGGTTTCCGGGCGCCGCATAGAGCCCGGCAAAATACTCGGCCAGCTCCCGAATGTCGCCCGTGCGGTCGCGCAGCGGCGGCAGAGAAATCGGAATAACGTTCAGGCGATAATAAAGATCGGCGCGGAAACGGCCTTCCGCGACCCCGGCTTCGAGGGGGCGGTTGGTGGTGGCGATGACGCGGATATCGACGCGCACGGTCTGGTTCGATCCCAGGCGGTCGAACTCGCGCTCCTGCAGGACGCGCAGCAGTTTCGGCTGCAGCGCCAGCGGCATCTCCCCGACCTCATCGAGCAGCAGAGTGCCGCCGCTGGCCGTCTCAAACTTGCCCGGCCGGGCGCCGACGGCCCCGGTGAAGGCGCCCCGGGCGTGTCCAAACAATTCGCTTTCGAGCAGGGTTTCGGGAAACGCGGCGCAGTTCAGGGCGACGAACGGACCTGGTTTGCGGCGGCTGAGGCGGTGAATGAGGCGGGCGATGAGTTCCTTGCCGGTACCGCTTTCGGCCTCGATCAGAATGTCGGCATCGGTCGAGGCCGCTTGCCGCGCGCGGTCGAGCGCCTGCTCCCAGAGCGGGGAGTGGCCGATGAGCGTTTCCGTGTCTTTGCCAAACTCCTCGGCGCGGCGCATCACCTGCTCGACGGCGAGCTCGAGTTTCTCGAAGCAGACCGGTTTGACCAGGTAATCGCAGGCTCCGTTGCGCATGGCTTTGACCGCATCGGGCACGCAACCATAGGCGGTCAGCAGAATCACCGCCGTGCGCGCCGACGAGGTTTGCACCTCGCGCATCAGCTCGAAGCCGTCGCGTCCCGGCATGCGCACGTCGGTGATCACCAGCGAATGCAAGCCGGCGCGAAACTTCTGCAGCGCTTCGGTGCCATTCACGGCGACATCGACCAGCCATCCGCGGCGCTGGAAGCGCGCTTCGAGAGCGGCGCGCATGCCGGCATCGTCGTCGGCGATGAGCAGCCGCTTCATAGCCGGGCTCCAGACGCGGCGGCAGATCCGGCAACAGCTGCCGACGGGTTTTCGGGCGAGGGTTCGGACAAACATTCGGACAAAGGTTCAGGTCCATTGCGGGGAAGGCGGAACCGGAAGGTGGCGCCGTAGCCGGGGCGGCTCTCGACCGAGATCGAGCCTCCGTGCTGTTCGAGAATGCGGCGGCAGACGGCGAGTCCGAGTCCGGAACTGCCGGCTCGGGTGCTGAATCCCGCTTCAAAGATGCGCGGCAGGTCGTCCGGCGCGATGCCCGGCCCGGTGTCGCGCACCGCGATTTCGACGCCGTCACCCCCCGAGCCCTGCGAGGCGCAGTCAACTCCGCGAAGGCTGAGCCATCCGCCGCCCGGCATGAAGCGAAACGCGTTGAGCGCGAGGTTGAGCAACACCTGTTCGAGGCGGTGCCGGTCGGCCTGAATAGAAACGCCATTGAGGCCGTTGATGACCTGCATCTCGACGCGCGCCTGCTTGGCGAGCGGCAGCAGAAAGCCGTAGGCCCAGTCGAGGAGCTGGCCCGCGTCGGTGGGGGCGAGTTCGGGCTGGGGCGTGTTGTGCAGGTGAAGTACGTTGTTGACCGTGGCGGAAAGCGTGCGCAGACCCGCCTGGACATGTTCGATCCAGCGGCGGCTCTCCCCTTCGAGATTGGCCTCGGCCAAGAGTCCGGCGAAGAGTTCTAGGCTGCCCAGGGGATTGCGGATCTCATGCGCCAGCAGGGCCGACATTTCGACCAGGGCCTGCTGCCTCCGAAGATGCTCGCGATCGTGTTCGAGCTTCTTCGCCTCGCTGACATCGCGCAGGATAAAAACCGAAGTGGCATGGGCCTGACTTTGCTCCAGCCAGGCGTGGCGGATGGCGACCCACACGGGTTTGGCCGGATGGGAAGAAGACGGGTCTAAATCTAAAGCAGACTGATGCAAACCCGGCTGGTCCGAGCTTTGGTCCGAGCTTTGGTCCGAGCTCAAGAGCGGCAATTCGGGCTCTTCGCCCGTCTGGCGAGCCCGGTCGAGCGCCGCCGCGAGCGCGCCGGGCAACCGATCGACCGATTCGAAGCTGCCGCCGACCAGGCGTGCCGCTTCCGGATTGAGTGTCGAAATCCGGGCTCCGGCTTCGATCACCAGAACGCCGCACGGCAAGCCTTCCACAATGCGGCGCAGCCGTTCGCGGATGCGATGGTTCTCTTCGAGACTGGTCGCAAGATCGCGGTTGGTGACTTCCAGTTCCTGGCGAAGATGAGACACCTGCCCTTGCAGTTGTCCGTACGTACGCTCAAGCGATCCCGCCGCCTCGGTGAACGACGCAAAGGCGCGTGCCAGAGGATGTTCGGGATCGCGCGCCGGATCTCGTGGTGCTGGAGAAGAGGTGGACATGCATATCGCTCTGCAACGGCGATGCCAGCCCGGCATAAATTGCCTTAGAACACACTTATGCCTGGTACAGATGAAGGCGACCTATTGCTCGATGTGGCGGGTTGCGGAACAAGCGCGTCTGATTTCCTGTAGAGACGCGGCTTGCCGCGTCTCCCGCCGCGCACAAGGGAGACGGGGCAAGCCCCGTCTCTACAGCGAGGAAACTTGGGGTGTCGCGCCCTAGCGCGCATTGCGAAAGCTGGCGTCGGCGAGCAACAGGTATTCCGGGCGAATCACCGCTTGGTCTTCGGAGAGGATCAGCGCGCGTTCGATCACGTTCTGCAGTTCGCGAATGTTCCCGGCCCAGGGCTGCGTTTTCAGCAGTTGCAGCGCCGGGGCGGACAATTGCGGCGCGGGCAGGCGCGAGGCATATTTTCCGAGAAAGTGCGCGGCCAGTTGCGCAATATCTTCGGAGCGGTCGCGCAACGGCGGAATGTCGATGGGGAAGCCGCAGAGACGATAGTACAAATCTTCGCGGAACTTTCCCTCGCGCACCAGAGTCAGCAGGTGCGCGTTGGTGGCGGAGATGACGCGAGCATCCACCCGCACGACTTCGGCGCTGCCCAGGCGCTGCAATTCTTTCTGCTCCAGAAAACGCAGCAGCTTGGGCTGGAGGCTCAACGGCATCTCGCCGATTTCGTCGAGGAAGAGCGTGCCTCCCTGCGCCGCCTGGATTCTTCCCGCATAGGATTGCATGGCTCCGGTGAATGCGCCACGGGCGTACCCGAAGAGTTCGGCTTCGAGCAGGGTGTCGGGAATGGCGGCACAATTGACGACCGCAAACGTGCGCCCGGCCCGCGGACTCAAATGATGAATGGCGCGGGCGACGATTTCCTTGCCACAGCCGGTCGGGCCGGTGATCAGGACGGTTGTGTTGCGCGGCGCCAGCAGGCGCGCCAGACGATACACGGGTTGCATGATGCGGGAGTTGCCGATCATTCCGGGCAAGGGAGCTTCGACAATGGTGTGGGCGGCGCGGGCCGGGGGCAGCAGTTCGTCTTCCGCGCCATGCATCTCCGAGCTTTGCTCGGCTGGAGCGGGTTCTGAGCGAAGTCGAAGGAGGGCGTCCGCCTCTACGTGGTCGGTTGCGGGATCTGCCACGGGCCGCATTTCCGGAAGCAGGTTTGCTTTCTTTTCGGCCGCGGCGGATTCGGCATCGCTTTCCGCATCGAGCAGCACGACTTCGATTCCGGGAAAGCGCTGCCGGACGGTCTGGCTTAGTTCCTCGGCGTCAAGGTCGGGCAGGCGGCGATCGAGAAACAGCACCTGCCAGAAGCCGCTCTCCAAATGGCCGAGGGCTTCGGCTCCTCCGGCGGCCTGCTCGAACCGGCGAACGGGGGAACGCAGACTTTCGAGGACGCGCTGGCGCACCACTGGACTGGGGCTGGCCACCAGGACGCGGTCGGCATAGTTGCGCGAGGTCGGGAAAGTCGTCATAACGTCGATTTGAAACGGATGCGGTTAGAACGAGATTAGATGGACATTAGAAGACTCTGCTGGAAGGAACCCATAGTGTAGCGCGCTGGGCACATTTTGCTTTACAAGCGGAGGTTTTCGTAGGTGTCCGGCATTTTCTGCAGGGTGATTTGGTTCGTGTGGGGAATGGCTCGTGTGGGGACGGGCGCCCCCGCCCGTCCAAGCCGAGCGCACCGGGCCCCCGTCAAGCCCGGTGTTGGCTTGACGGGGTGGAGCAGCTCGGCCTCGCTTCTAGCACTATCGCTATTCTTGTGTGCAGTTACTTCTCGACAAACACCAGTTCACCGTTTTCGACTCTGATGTCTTTTACGTTGTTGGGCAGCTTGAGCTGGTCGCGCTGTTCGGCCAGTTTTTTCTGCAACACCTCGTTGACCAGCGATGCGGGCACGGAGAGCTCTCCGACCTTGACCTCGGTGGCATCGAAGGTGGCGTAACCATCTTTGGACCCGAGATGTCCGGCCAGGGTGAGGTAGACGTCTTTGCCGGCGATCTGCGTGAGAAATTGACCGCGAACGATGTCTCCATCCATGGAGACCTGGTAATCCTTGATATTCGGAACCGCGCCGGGGAACTCCATGGAACCGCTGGCGGGGGGAGAGTTGGGTGAGGGAGAACTGGTGGAAGTACCGGCGGGCGCAGACGACGGCGACAGGCTGGCAGCCTGCGCGAGCGCGGCCGACAATTCGCCGGAATTCATGCGGACTTCGCTCTCCCCTTCGCCGGGCGCCTTGGACTGCGCGAGCCGGTTCACCTTTTCCTGGAAGGACTGGGCATTGGCGGCAGCCGCAGCGGGTGCGGCAGCGGGCGCAAGCGGCGCGGGTCGTCTTAACACCAGGACGAGCGTAAGAATCGAGATTGCCAGGGTTGCGAAACTGATGATCCGCTGCAGTTTCACGAGACACCTCCGCCGTTGCTATCTTCTATCTGTCGCTGCCTTACATCGTACGCGCGGGGAGAGACTGGTTTGAGATGACGTAGGTGCTGGGGCTGTGGGATGGTTTTGGGGGATGTCAATGCTCAGCCCTAAAAGGGCATCCGATCCCCCGTAGAGACGCGGCTTGCCGCGTCTCCGGAGGCGGAGCAAGCCCCGTCTCTACAGGCCTAAGAGCCTACGGCATCGCTTGCGGCGATGCCCTGATACGAAACCTGAGTTATTCCGCAGCCTGCTTGAGGCCACCTTCATTCGACGATGATCATTCCACGATCGCCAGCACGTCGCCGGGGTTCACCGCCGCGCCTGGGGTGGTCAATATTGTCTTTACGACTCCCTTTTTTGGCGACTTGATTTCGTTCTGCATTTTCATGGCTTCGACTACGACGATGCCCTGGCCGGCTTCGACCTCGGAATTTTCCGCGACCAGCAGGCGCACGATGCGTCCGGGCATGGGAGCCAGGATTTTTCTGGGGCCCTTTTCGTCTCCGGCAGCTTTCTGGCGAGAGCGCAGGGAGCGCGGATCGCGCAACTCCACCGCAAAGCGGGTACTGCCCACCCACATGTGGAGATCGGTGGCCGTCTGTTCGCGCTTGATTTCGTAGGCGTGCCCATCGACCAACAAGGACAGAACGTCGCGGCGCGTGATGACCGCGTCGATAGGCACCGGTTGACCATCCAAGCGGCACTCCCATCCGCCTGCGGCTTTTTCAAGCTCGAGCCGGTGTGGCTTGCCGCCCGGGTTGCCGCCCGCCTTGTCGCCCACTATGACTTCGTAAACCATAAGATCAGCGCAGCGCTTCCGAGCGTCCCTTCTGTTTCCAATTGGATGGAACCGAAGCCGGATTTGAAGGTGTTCCGGCGGCGCTCCCATTCCTGCTGACGGGCGAAGCTGGATCGAGCACGGCAAACATTCCCGCGGCAATCGCGGCGATCGTCTCCAGCGTTTCGATTTGAGGCTCCGATGCGCGCGCCGTGACGGCTTGATTGTTTTTCGCGAGCAAGCGATCCAGGTATCCGGTATCGAGCTTGCCCGCCTGGAAATCGGCGTCGCGCAGGATGCGCTGGAATAACGAAATATTGGTCTTGATTCCGGCCACGAAATATTCGTAGAGCGCTCGCTCCAGCCGCATGATGGCCTGCTGCCGGTCGCTGCCGTAGCCGATCAGTTTGGCGAGCAGCGGATCGTAATCCATCGGAACATTCCAGCCTTCGTACATGCCGCTGTCGCGACGGATTCCCGGCCCCGAGGGCTGGAGCAGCACCGTGATCTTGCCGGGGCTGGGAAAATAATTGTTGTCGGGGTCTTCGGCGTAGATGCGGCACTCGATGGCGTGTCCGCGAATCTCCACGTCGGATTGCGTGAAGGGCAGCTTCTCGCCGCTCGCGATCCGGATCTGCAGGTGCACGAGATCGAATCCGGTGGTTAACTCGGTGACTGGATGTTCCACCTGCAGGCGCGTGTTCATTTCGAGGAAGTAAAAATTCTTTTGCTGATCGACCAGGAATTCGACGGTGCCGGCGTTGGTGTAGTTGGCCGCCTGCGCGACTTTGACCGCAACTTCGCCCATGCGCCGGCGCATGTCGGGATCGACAATCGGCGAAGGCGCCTCCTCCAGAACTTTCTGGTGACGGCGCTGGATGGAACACTCGCGCTCGCCGAGCCAGACGGTATTGCCGTGCTCGTCGGCCAGTATCTGCATCTCGATGTGGCGGGGGTTGACGATCGCCTTTTCGATATAGACTTCGCTGTCGCCGAAAGAACGCTGCGCCTCGCTCTGGGCGGATTCGAGGGCGGAACGAAGTTCCTGGCGGGTGTGCACCAGGCGCATGCCTTTGCCGCCGCCGCCGGCCGCGGCTTTCAGCATGACGGGGTAGCCGACGCGCTCGGCAACTTTTTCGCCTTCTTCCGGAGAGGCGAGGCCGCGCGAGGTTCCGGGAACAAAGGGCACACCCGCTTTTTCCATCTGCTGACGGGCGCGAGTTTTCGAGCCCATCATTTCCATGGAGTGCGGAGTTGGCCCGATAAATTTCACCCCCGCATCGGCGCACGCCTGCGCGAACTTCGCGTTTTCCGAGAGGAAGCCGTAGCCGGGATGGATGGCCTCGGCACCCGAGCGTTTGGCTGTGTCGAGGATCTTGTCCATCCGAAGATAAGACTCGGTCGCCGCCGCCGGGCCGATGGAGTAGGCTTCGTCCGACTTACGGACGTGGAGCGCGGCGCGGTCAACGTCGGAATAGACGGCGACGGTGGCGATGCCCATCTCGCGGCAGGCGCGTATGATGCGCACCGCGATCTCTCCCCGGTTGGCGATCAGAATCTTCTTGAACATTCCTGGTTGAACACATCCTGGTTGCGCGCGTCTGGCTGGACGCGCGGTGCCGCCCTGATTTTACCTGTGCAAGTGGGTAGTGTGCGTACCGCAAATCACTGGTGGTCGTGATTTGAGGGAAGATCTGTCGCCCGACGCCCTAAAGGGGCGCATGATTCCCCGTAGAGACGCGGCTTGCCGCGTCTCCCTAGCCTGGGGCAAGCCCCGTCTCTACAGGCGAAGCCGAGGTTTATTGCACTGAGAATTCTGCGGCGACGGCGTTCGCGGCGGGGCCAAACTGCGCTCGGCTGGGACGGGGCAGAGCCCCGTCCCCACACGAGCGAAGGAATTTACTTGTTCTGATCCATGACGATGCCGCCTGCGCCGGGCTGTTTTTCCGCCTTGGCTTTCTTGGTGGCCATGGTCTTGTCGACCCACTCGTCGGCGGCCTTCAAATCGGCGGCGCGGGCTGCCGGGTCATCGCACTGAATATCGGCGCGCTCCCGGTACATCAGGTTCATGTAGGCCATGGCGTCGTCGTAATCGGGACGAAGCTGGAGGGCCTTGTTCAGGTTGTCGATCCCTTCCTGAACGTTGGCGGTATTTTTCTCTTTCATCTCGGCACAGACCTTCTTGTCCTTGGCTGGCAGGGACTCGTCGGGCTTCAAGCCGAGTTTGGCGCGCTCTTCCTGACGGGGCACGTAGGTCTGCGTCCAGTCGATCACCGCCACCGAGTAATAAGGCTCGGGGTCGTTAGGATCGATCTCGGAAGCTTTCTTGTAGAATTCCTTGGCCAGGGGGAATTTCTTCATCTGCAGATAGAGATAGGCGATGCCCTTGATGCTGTTGATGTTCTTGGGATCCTTCTGCAGCACTTGCTTGTACTGGTCAATCGCCTGCTCGGCAAAGCGGTTGTTGTCCGGAGTATCGGCGCCCGGAATGTACTGCTGGGCAAAGGCTGTGGCCAGATACAGGCGGGCATTGATAAGTGTGGGGTCGAGGGCGACGGCTTGCTGAAAGTGATCGATGGCCTGCTCGAACTTCGAGTTCTTGTAAGCCTGTACACCCTTGTTGAGGTGGTCACGCGCCTTAAGCTTGTTGCAGCCCGTGCCGGAGAGGATCACCAGTGCGGCGGCGATTACCACCAGGAGCCTTTGAGTCGTTTTCATTGCTTCATGAATCTCCCTTGTAGCGGAGTGTCGGAAAAATAACCTAACGCCGAACGACCAGCCAGGCGCAGAGGCCGGAATGCAAGCCTTTCACTATCGGATCATCGGCTCTCAGATCACCCAATGATCCGATCCGCCGATTCTAGCCGCCCGCTTCGATTTTGGCTGTGATCAAGCCGACTTTGTCGACACCGGCCGAATGCGCGATATCAATGACGCTGGCGACGTCGGCGAAGGGAACATTGTCATCGCCCTTCACGAACATGACCTTCTCGGCGCGGGTTTTGAAAATGTCTTCCAACCGGCCCTGCAGAGATTCCCACGTGGCCTCGTCCTGATTGATCTTGAGTCCGGGAGCGTTGCCGGCGCCGCGGTCAATCAACTGCACCACGATGGTGCGATCGGGGGTGGGCGGCGGCGCCTTCTGATCCTTCGGCGGAGGCTGGGGCACCAAGGCTTCCAAACCCTTGGGCGTCAGCGGCGTGATCACCATGAAAATGATCAGCAGCACCAGCAACACGTCAATCAGCGGCGTGACGTTCATATTCGCGTTCTGCCCACCTTTGGCACCAACTGCCATACCCATAATCGATCTCCTCTATTTACGATTGCGTGCTATAGCCCGCCCTTAGGCGTTGGCGCAGTGGCGCCTGGCGGCGGGGCCATGCTTCCGGCCTTCTTTTGATCCGTCAACAGGCCGAGTTGGTCCACGCCGGCGGCGCGAACATTGTCCACGACTTCGACCACCCACCCGAACTTCGCCCGGGCGTCGGCCTTGAGGAAAACCCGTTTGTCGGTCCGGTTCGCCAGGCGATCCTTGATCTTCTCGGTCAGTTCATCCACCTTGACCGGATCCGTACCGAAGAACACGTGGCCATCGCGGTTGACGGCAACCAGCAGCGCGTCTTCCTTGTCGGCGTCGTGCATATCCGTGGGATTATTGACTTTGGCCATGTCCACGGGAATGCCATGTTGCAACATGGGCGTGACCACCATGAAGATGATCAGCAGCACCAGCATCACGTCCACCATGGGTGTGACGTTAATGTCGGAGGTGACGTTCGCCCCTTCGTTCCGCTTTGCTAATGCCATGGAATTCTGTCTCCTGCGTATCTTGCCCTGTGGCTGCCGTCGGTGGAGAGCCGGGCGTCCCCGCCCGGCCCCATCCACAACTCATGGACAGCAACCGGCCAGTCAAAGATCCGAGGCCGAAGTCCTACGACCTAAGACCTGAGACCTACGACCTGCTTTCCTTAGGACCGGCGCATGCTCCGGCGCTTCAGGAAGTAATCGATCAGTTCGCTCGAGGAGTTATCCATCTCCACGTCGAACGCTTCCACGCGACCGGTCAAATAGTTGAACATCATAACCGCCGGAATCGCCACGAACAGGCCGACGGCGGTAGTTACGAGCGCTTCGGAAATGCCGCCCGCGACCGCTGCCAAACCGGTTGCTTTTTCCTTGGCGATGCCGTTGAAGGCGTTCAGAATGCCGACCACCGTTCCGAACAGTCCCACGAAGGGAGCCGTCGAACCGATCGTCGCCAGACCGCCCAAGCCACGCTTCAGTTCGGCGTGCACGATGGCTTCGGTGCGCTCCAGCGCGCGCTTGGAAGCTTCAATGGTCTCGCCAGGAATTTCACCCGGGCTGTCCTGATGGGCCTTGAATTCCATCAGGCCCGCGGTGACCACCTTGGCCAGGTGACTTTTCTTGTTGCGCTCGGCCACTTTGATCGCTTCGTCAATCTTGCCTTCGCGCAGCGCTCCGGCAACCGCCGGAGCGAACGAGCGGGATTGATTGCGAGCGGCGTTGAAAGCCATCCAACGGTCAATCATCACCCCGATTGACCACCCCGACATGATGAACAGAACGATAACCACGACCTTCGCCAGAATGCCCATCTGTTTCCACAGCGAGATCGGGTCCCAACCGACCGAGCCCTCGTCAAAGAGCCAGGCGGCGAAAAGATGGAAATTGCAGAGTGCGACTGCTGCCAGGTTCACTACCATGAGTTGCTTCTCCTCCTCAGAACTGTTTCGAGCTCGTTTCTAAACGCTTCCTAAATTCCTTCTTCCCCTGTAGAGACGGGGCTTGCCCCGTCTCACTCTGTCGCAGGCGACGGGGCAAGCCGCGTCTCTACGGGAAAACCGGCGCCCTGGCGCCCGTCCCAAAACCCCCGCGGATCAAAACCTCTCAGTAGCCTGTCGATCTGAACCGTTTGATGCACGAAAAGCAAAGTGGGCAGAATTACTCCCACGGGCCAAAACCACCCTCGCTTCCCGTCTCGGGAAAAGGTGGGACGGGGAGGCTTTAAACCGCCACAAACTTAACGTTAAACCGGCACAAAGTAAACCGGCTCAAGCCGGCCGGGAGAATCTAGCCTCCGGACAAGCTGAAGATCACATCCACCTGGGTCTCCACTGCCACCGGCTCGCCATTGAGCAGGTAGGGCTTATATCGCCACTGTCTCACAGCCTCGATCGCCGCCGGCGCCAGCATGGGGTGCCCGCTAATCAATTGCAGGTTCTGAATCGTGCCGTCCTTGCTGATTTCCGCCTGCAGCAGGACATGCCCCTGAATTCGGGCCTGTTTTGCTAACGCCGGATAATTGGGCTGAACCTTCTTGATCAAGAGACCGGTCGACACACCCGACGAAACGCGAACGCGCTGCGGGGTCGCGACTTTCGGGATGTTGGCCTGCTGCGAGATGATGCCGCCGATCACGCCGCCCGCCGAGCCTCCGGGAATGCCGCCCGGGACACCGCCCGGCACGCCGCCAGCACCCAGATCCGGGGGCGCTTCCTCTTCCTTAATCATCTGAATCTTTTCTGGAATCTTGGTGGGAGTACGCAACTGGCCGTTGATCACTTCGCTCTGCATCTTCACCACTTTAACCACAGCGGCTGGCGGTGGTGGGGGCGGTGGGGGCGGCGGTGGCGCAACCAGGAACGTCATCAGCTGCGTCTTGGGCAGCGCATCCGTATAGATCAAGGGGATCAGGATCAGGATCCCGATGAGCAGGACCTGCAACGTAAAGGACATGATCGTGGTGCTCAACCGCTTGGTCTTGAACCTGTTGCCTGACTCAATGAGGCTGTCTTCAAACATAGGCTTCTCCTACACCACACCGTACGAGAACTTAGACACCGGCCGCATCCTCTTTGCTCCCGCTGTTTCGAGCTTTTTAGCCCTGCCAACTCCTGCCTCTGCGGGCAGATCAATGATTTTACGCCACATGGCCCGGATTCAGACCTTAACTTTTTCTTTCGGCTGCGTCGGCCCGCTCCCCGACCGCAGCGGCATAGCAATCGGCTTCTTGCCCCGTCCGCCCCGCCAGTCCTGGTAGGCGACCAGAATCGGAGCGGCAATCGCGATCGAGGAATAGGTCCCGATCAGAATTCCGATGACCAGGGCAAGGCTGAAATTATGCAACACCTCGCCGCCAAAAAGGAACAGCGCAAGCACGGTAAGGAAAGTCAGGCCCGCTGTCAAGATCGTTCTGCTTAAGGTCTGATTAATACTCTTGTTGACGATGTCGGCCAGCCGGTCCCGCCGCAGCAGCTTGATGTTTTCCCGTATGCGGTCAAACACCACGATGGTGTCGTTATTGGAGTATCCGATCAGGGTCAGGATGGCCGCAATCACGGTCAGCGAGATTTCCCGGTTCAGCAGCGAGAACACGCCCACCGTTATCAGCGTGTCATGGAAAACCGTCAATACGGCGGCCACACCGTAGATCCATTCGAAGCGTAACGCCAAATACACCAGCATTCCGCCCAGCGAATAAAGCGTGGCCAGGATGGCTTGCTTGCGGAGTTGCTGTCCAACTTGCGGGCCCACGATCTCGACGTTGCGGATGCCAAAGTCGGAGACAAAGAAATTTTCTTGCAACGAGGCGACAGCGGCCGGATCGGCCACACTCTTCAACTCGTCAATCGAGCCCAGCACGCCGCTTTTCGTCTTGTCGCGATAGTCAACGATGGCCTGAGCCATGGCGGTGTAGCGCGGGTTGGCGTCGGTGCCGAGATGGAGCGGATCCTTCTCCAATAGATAGTTCGCAACGGTCAAGGAGCTGGAGTTGTTGAGATCCTGTTTTCCCGTCGTCGCATGGCTTTCGAGCGCCTGAAGGATCTGGAGTTTACCTTTGTCGAGAGCCTGCTCGCTGGTCTCCTGAATATCGAGGGCGATCAGCACTTCGTTGTTGGAGGCTTGCCCGTATCTTTGCACGCGGGCATTCTTCAATCCGGCGCGCTCGATCTCCGAGTGGATGGAGGACGGATCGGGCGTGTGCGCGTACTTCACGTAAACCAGCGTGCCGCCGCGGAAGTCGACACCCAGCGGGATGCCATGCCAGAACGCCATGGAAAGCACTCCGGCCACGCTGAAGACCAGCGAGAAGACGAGAAAATACCACTTTTTCCCGAGGAAATCGATCCTTGTGTCTTTAAAAAATTCCACGCTGCTTACGATCCCTTCAAATCAGTCGTTGGTCGTTCGGGATGCATCGTTCGTTTGAAATTCGCGAACGACTATCGACCACCGACCAACGACTGCCTCAAATACTCAGCGCTTCGCCACGCTGCTTCCGGCTCAGCACCCAATCGAAAATCACGCGCGAGACAAACACCGCCGTAAACAGGTTTGCGGCCAGACCGAACACCAGCGTCGTGGCAAAACCTTTTACCGGCCCTGTTCCAAAGATGAAAAGAATCGCGGCGGAGACGATGGTGGTGACGTGCGTATCGACGATGGTGATCCAGGCGTGGCTGAAGCCCTGCTCCACCGCCGAGGGCGGCGTCTTCCCGTTCCTCAGTTCTTCCCGGATGCGCTCAAAAATCAGCACGTTCGAGTCCACGCCCATGCCCACCGTCAGGATGACTCCGGCAATACCCGGCAGTGTCAGCACCGCTCCGAAGTAGCCCATGAACCCGAGCAGGATGACCAGGTTCAGGATCAGGGCGATATCGGCATTCACGCCCGCCCAGCGGTAGTAAATCAGCATGAAGACGAGGACGGCGAGCATGCCGACCATGGCCGCCTGCACGCCTGAACGAATCGAATCCGCGCCGAGCGACGGCCCGACGGTCCTCTCTTCCAGGTACTTAATGCTGGCCGGCAGAGCGCCGGAACGCAGTGTCATCGAAAGGTCTTGCGTCTCTTGCTGACTGAACCGGCCGTTGATGATGCCGGTGTCGTGAATGGCTTCTTTGATCACCGCAACTTCCTGCACCTTGTTGTCGAGAACCACCGCCAGGTAGTCGCCGACATGCGCGGATGTGAAGGAGTAGAACTTCCGTCCACCCTCGCTGGTAAGGATAAAACGAACCGCCGGCTGGCCATTCTCGTCCGTGCTCGGCTCCGCCGTGCGAAGATCGCGACCGGTCACGGCCGACGCTCGAGAGATTATGTACCAGGCTTCGCCGCCTTCGGTGTTGCGGGAGCCGATGCTCTTGCCTTGCATTAAGACAGCGTCCGGAGGCAGCACGCCGCCGTGTTCCTGTAACGCCTGCTCCTGGCTTCCATAGGGTCCGCCGAGCGATTGCTTGATCTCGAGCATCGCCGTGGACTGCATGATTTCCTTGACCCGCGCCGGATCGTCCACACCCGGAAGTTGGACAAGAATCTGATAATGGCCGAGGCCGTGCTCCTGGATCACCGGCTCGCTCACCCCGAGCTGGTCGATGCGATTGCGGATGGTCTCGATGGCCTGGCTCACCGCGCGGTTCTTCAAGTCGGCGAGGTTTTGCCCCTTCATCGAAACCGTCCAGGAATTTTCCGCGCCCGAGCTGGCGTCGTATTCCGGCAGCCGGTCGGCAATAATGCTCTTGAAGTCGCTGGTCTGATCCGGCGGAACGCCCTTGACGACGATCATTTCCGGATGGTTCACCGGATCGGGCTTGGCGAGATCGGCGTAATTGATCTTGCGCGTCCGGAAGTCTTCCTTGAGACGCGCCATCGCGTTGTCGGAGTCGACGTTGACCGCGTCATTGACCTGCACCTGCAGGATCAGGTGCGTCCCGCCTCGGAGGTCGAGACCCAGATGAATGCGGTCCGTGATCGACGCCAGCACCCCCCGGCCCGACCAGTCCTTCGGAATGCCCAGGATGCCGATCAGGAAGACCAGCAGGATCCCGACGATTACGGTTAACTTCCAACTAAGGTTCTTATTCATGAAAAACGCCAAAAGCGCTTCGGGCTGCGAGCTTCGAGCTAAAAGCAACCGGAGAATGATTGCTCGAAGCCCGTAGCTCGAAGCTCGCAGCGTTCTACGATTTTCCTTCTTCCGCCGTCGTCACCGACATCACCGATGCGCGGCTGATTTCGAGCTTCACATTGTCGGGCGGCACGCGCAACACCAGCGCATCGTCCTTGAGGCTGACGATCGTCCCCCGCAGGCCGCCGCTGGTTACAACCCTGTCGCCGTTTTTCAACGCGCTCAGCATGGCCTGCCACTTCTTCTGCTTCCGCTGCTGCGGCATAATCAGCAGGAAGTAAAAAATGGCAAAGATGAACAGCAGGGGCGCCAGCCCGAGCAGACTCGTGCCCCCGGGCAGTTGCAACCAAAACGCCAATCCGCCAGTTCTCCCAGACAACATGCCCAACAAAATGATTTCCAACGCCAAGTTGATCCTCTGTAACGAAATACCTAACGAAGTACCCGATTAAAACCGCGGCAGCCTCAAGCACCCTCTTCGGACTGGCCGAACGCGACTCGGCACAAGTTTGCTTCTTTCGCCGCTTAACTTTCTCTGCTTAACCGCACGGCACTTTCCCGTAGAGACGCGGCTTGCCGCGTCTCCCGCCGCGCCCAAAGGAGACGGGGCAAGCCCCGTCTCTACAGGTGGGAAACTAAAGCGACGCCCCGATGCGAACCCTGCAGGCTAGAACCGGCGATGCCGCGCTCCGGTTTCGGTCGGAACGGCACAGAAAGAAACTGCCCTTATCCCCAAGTTAAATAGAATGCCGGACGGCTCGCTAGGTGTCAAGGACGACACACCGAATTTACACCCTGGAATTGCCAGTGGAGAGCCGGGCGCCCCCGCCCGGCTGGATCGCGAGCCGTTCCTTCCTTCCCCGCATGAATCATCACGTAGTCACGGTGCCAGTCGCGTGCCCCACCCGGATCCACGCGCGGACGCTCCGCATCGTCGCCAGATAAAAGTGCAGATTGTGCACCGTATTCAAAACCTGCGCCAGCAGTTCGTTCGAGGCGTAAAGATGGCGCAGGTAGGCTCGCGAATAACGCTGGCAGACGCGGCAGTCGCAGGCGGGATCGAGCGCGCTTTCGTCCTGCGCGTACCTGGCCTGCTTGATCGACACTTTGCCTTCGGAGGTGAACAGCAATCCGTGCCGCGCGGCGCGCGTGGGCAGCACGCAATCCATCATGTCGACGCCCGATTGAGCGTACTGCGCGATCTCCTCGGGAGTGCCGACCCCCATCAGATAGCGCGGCTGGTCGGAGGGAAGATGCTCGAGCGTGGATTCGACGATGTCGCGCGTAAGCTCGCGCGGTTCGCCAACGCTAAGCCCGCCAATGGCATATCCAGGAAAGCCAACGTCGATGGTGCGCTCAGCGGATTCGCGGCGCAGCGCAGCGTCCATCCCCCCCTGCACAATGCCGAACAATGCCTGGGTCGCCCCAGCTCGTGTGGGGACGGCCGCCCTCGGCCGTCCAGCGGAGCGAAGCTCCGCAGACTCAGTGCGCGCCCAAGGCACCTCCTGCTTGTGCGCTTCAAAATACTTCTTGCAGCGCGCGCCCCAGCGCAGCGTCAGCTCCATCGAGTCGCGCACGCGCTGGGCATCCGCCGGATACTCGGTGCATTCATCAAACGCCATAATGATGTCGGCTCCGAGGCCGATCTGTATTTCCATTGCTTTCTCGGGACTCAGAAAGTGCGCCGACCCGTCCAAGTGCGAGCGAAACGCCACCCCTTCTTCGCTGACCTTGCGCAGATCGTTAAGGCTGAAAACCTGGAAGCCGCCCGAATCGGTGAGCATGGCTCGATCCCACGACATGAATCGGTGCAGCCCGCCCATCTGGCGAACGGTTTCGATACCAGGACGCAGATAAAGATGGTAGGTATTGCAGAGCAGAATCTGGACGCCAAGTTCTTCCAGCACATCCTGCGAGACGCCCTTCACCGAAGCCAGGGTTCCGACCGGCATGAACACCGGCGTTTCGACCTCTCCGTGAGGAGTGATGAGCTTACCAACGCGGGCCGAGCCGCGGGTGGCTTCAATCTGAAATTGGATGGACACTGTGGAGAATTCTAAAGCAATTGCAGATTGCAGAAGTCAGATTGCAGAAGTGAAACCCGACATAATAAGTGCTATCGCCTGTTTGCAGCAGTTGCCCTTTCGACACCTTCGAAATACCATCCAGAATCGAATAGAACGAGGGCGCTGTAAGAGAACTGCCGATGTACTCCACAGAGAGACTTGTTCCCAAATAGCAGGAGATGTTGCGAACAGGAATTCCTATCATCGCGGTTTCCCCGTCGAGACACAATCCGCTGACGCCGCCGATGAGCAGTTGCCGGGTATCCCTGACATGTATCCCGAGACTTTCCATCCTGCGACGGCGTGAACTAGCGAAATCCTCCGAGACTATGTTTCGTCGCCAAAAAGGCTCTTCGGTGATGGTGACGGTTGCCCAGAAAGGTTTGCCGCCCTTGGTATTAACAAGCTGAACCTCTTGAGTCCCTCCATCAATCTCGAAACGCTCCACGCCCCACGCGTTTGGAACCGGAACTGTGAATTCGCCAACTTGTATGCTGTTTCCGTGTCTCCAATGCCACGCCCATGCCTCAATCCGGTAAATCGGCAGGTACGATGCAAGTACCAATAAGGCTGCACACACCACGACGAGAATACCCGCGATTTTGAAGCCGGACTTCACTTGCTCTGATACCGGTCGTGGGTCACGAATCATCGTCCGATGTTACGCCGCGAAGCGGGTTGCAGCATAGCGGATTCTCGGTTTGGACGGGATAGCTGTTGTAACATCTCTATTACACCAGCGATCAGCTCACCAGTAGAGATTCGTTCGGCGGTTCTACTTCTGCAATCTGACTTCTGCCTTCTGCAATCGACCACACCTGCTACTTCGCGTAAAGATTCTTAACTACTTCGCCCCCCTTCATCACAAACTTAACGCGTTCAAGCGTAGTGACGTCCGCCAGCGGATCGCCGTCCACGGCAACGATGTCGGCCCACTTCCCCGGCTCAATCGTCCCGACCTTGTCAGACCAGCCCAGCAGATCCGCGTCGTTAATAGTTGCCGCCTGGATCGCCTGTAGCGGCGTCAGCCCGAGCTTCACCATCACCGCGAATTCATGCGCGTTGAGCCCGTGCGGATACACCGCGGCATCGGCGCCGAAGCCGACTTTTACTCCCGCGGCAAACGCGCGCGCCACGTTCTTGCGCGCGGCGGGCATCACTTCCCGTCCCTTGGCAATCAGCTCGGGCGGCGTGCCGATCCGCTCAGCGTTTTCCAGAAACCAGTCGGCGAGATAGAGAGTCGGCACGAGATAAGTGCCGTTCTTCTTCATGGTAGCGATGGCTGCGTCGTCGATGTAGGAACCGTGCTCGATCGAATCCACGCCCGCCTCTGACGCCCAGCGGATACCCTCGGCGCCATGCGCGTGCGCCGCGACCTTGCGCCCCAGCCGGTGCGCGTCCACCACGATCGCCTTCATCTCTTCGAGCGTGTACTGCGAGGCTTGCGGATTGTCGCCATGCGAGAGCACCCCGCCGGTAGCACAGATTTTGATCAGGTCGGCGCCGTATTTGATGATCTCTCGCGTCTTGTGCTGAACCGCTTCGACGCCATCGGCTACGCCTGCGGCCTGAACGTGAGATTCAAACGGCAAAAGATTATTGTCGCAGTGCCCGCCCGTAATGCTCAGCGCCGGGCCGCTGACTAACATGCGTGGTCCCGGCACGTCGCCGGCGTTGATCGCATCGCGCAAGGCGACATCGCTGAAGCCGCTGGCGCCCACGTTGCGGATGGTCGTAAAACCGGCGTCGAGCGTGACGCGCGCGTTGCGTGCTCCGGTCAGAGCCTCGCGCGGCACGGAAATCGCCAAGCGCGAGTAGCCGAAGTTGGGAGTGAACGTGATGTGCGTGTGCGCGTCGATCAATCCCGGCAGCACGGTGGCGTTCGAGAGATCGACCACCTGCGCTCCGGCCGGAATGTGTGGCGCGGGCGCCCCCGCCCGCGTTCCAGCGGGAACCTGCGCATCCTCCCCCACACTAACAACCTTGTCCCCCTCAATGACGATCACCTGGTTCGTAAGCGTCTTGCCGGTTTTCACGTCAAGCAGGTGTCCGGCGTGGATGATCACTGTCTTCGGAGCAAGCGCGGGCATGGCTTGCGCCCAAGAAAGGCTGATGCACGAAAGCGAAAAAATAAACGCAAAAAGATACCGGCTGAGCTTCATTCGGTCCCCCACTGAGAATTGAGTCTTGGGCGAGTACCTTACAACCTCGGGCAGGGGAACGGCAAGCTTTCCAAACTTTTCTCGTATATTCTGGCAGTGGGTTCGCTTTCCGGCCCTCCAATGTCGAAACCCCGTATGTCGAAGCCCCGGCGCAATACGGCCTCACGCCCCTTGGACGACACTCTCTTCGCCGTCAAGCAGCGCAAGGCTGTTCCCCATGAATTCGTGCTCGACGCGATCGCTTCGCTGTCGCCCCGGACCCGCCCCATGTTCGGCTGCCTCGCGGTCTATGTTCAGGACAAAATTGTCCTCATCCTCCGCGACAAACGCGACCAGACCGCAGATAACGGCGTGTGGCTCGCCACCACCGAGGAGCACCACCAGAGTCTGCGGCAAGAGTTCCCCAACATGCGCTCCATAAAGGTGTTGAGGAAGAAGGTGACGGGCTGGCAGGTCCTTCCAGCCGATGCGGAAGATTTCGAGGAGGCGGCGCTGCGCGCTTGCGAGCTCGTTCTCGCGGGCGATCCTCGCATAGGAAAGGTGCCGGGGGCGCGCCGAGCCTCGAAGCCGAAGACCAAGAAGGCGGCACACATTAGTAAGCCGCACAGCAAATAGTTTGTCATCCTGAGCGAAGCGAAGCATCTGCTTTCTTGCCCGCGCAAGAAACTGCAGCGACGCTCGGCCCGGTCTCTACTTCTTCGCCCGCGCCACTTCTTTCTCCCGCACCCGCTCGCTGACCTTGAACGTCATCTTCCCCGCCTTCTTATCGGCGTCCACGATCACGTGGTCGCCGTGCAGCACCTCGCCGTCCAGAATTTTCAGCGCCAGCGGATCCTGCACCAGCTTCTGAATAGCGCGCTTCAGCGGACGCGCTCCAAAGTTTGGATCGTAGCCTTCGGTGAAGAGCAACTCTTTGGCGGCGTCGGTTAGCTCCAGCGAAATCTTGCGGTCGGCGAGCAGGCGGCGCAGGTCTTCGAGGCGCAACTCGACGATCTTCAGCAGCTGTTCCTTGCCGAGCGCATGGAAGATGATGACATCGTCCACGCGATTCAGGAACTCGGGCTTGAAATGCCCGTGCAGCGCCTCCATCACCTGCTTCGAGGCGCGCTCAAAACCATCGGCGGAGCGAATGTTTTCCGACTGCAGGTACGACGAGCCCAGGTTCGAGGTCATGATGATGACCGTATTCTTGAAATCCACCTTGCGCCCCTTGCCGTCGGTGAGGCGCCCGTCATCCATAATTTGCAGCAGGATGTTGAACACATCGGGATGGGCCTTTTCGATTTCGTCGAAGAGCACGACCGCGTAAGGATGCCGCCGCACCTGCTCAGTGAGCTGTCCGCCTTCTTCGTAGCCGACGTATCCCGGAGGCGCGCCGATCATTCGCGACACCGCGTGCTTCTCCATGTATTCGGACATGTCGATGCGCACCATGGCGCGCTCGTCGTCGAAAAGAAATTCAGCGAGCGCGCGCGCCAGTTCGGTTTTGCCGACGCCGGTTGGCCCCAGAAAAATAAACGACCCGATCGGGCGCTTAGGATCGCTCAGCCCGGCGCGCGAACGGCGGATGGCGTTGGCCACGCGTTCCAGCGCCGCGTCCTGCCCGATGACGCGCAGCCGCAGCCGGTCTTCCATGTTGATGAGTTTCTTGACCTCGCCCTCGAGCATCTTGGAAACCGGAATGCCCGTCCACTTGGAAACGATGCGGGCAATGTCTTCCTCGTCCACTTCCTCTTTCAACATGCGTGCCTGTGTAGAGCGGACACTCTTGTCCGCTCCACCGTCAATCTGCGCCGTAACCTTCTTGAGTTCCTCTTCCGTCTGCCGAATCAGTCCGTAGCGGATCTGCGCCACCCGCTCCAGATTTCCTTTGCGCTCCTCGGCGGCTTCCTCAATCTTGAGCTGCTCAAGCTTCTCTTTCAGCACGCGAGCCTTCGCGATAACGTCTTTTTCCTGCTTCCACTTGGCCTTGAGCGCGTTCGACTGTTCGCGAATGCCGGCCAGTTCTTTTTCGACGTGGGCCAGGCGTTCTTTGGAATTCGCGTCTTCTTCTTTCTTCAGCGCCTGCTTTTCGATTTCGAGTTGCGTGGCCCGCCGTTCGAGCTGGTCGATTTCGGTGGGCATGGAATCGATCTGGATACGTAGCGAAGCGGCGGCCTCGTCGATCAGATCGATGGCTTTGTCGGGCAGGAAGCGGTCGGAGATGTAGCGATGCGACAGAGTCGCGGCCGCAACGATGGCCGAGTCTTTGATGCGCACGCCGTGATGCACTTCGTACTTTTCCTTCAGCCCGCGCAGAATCGCAATCGTGTCTTCGACATTCGGCTCGCCCACGAACACGATCTGGAAGCGGCGTTCGAGCGCGGCGTCTTTCTCGATGTACTTGCGATATTCGTTGAGCGTGGTGGCGCCTATGGCGCGCAACTCTCCGCGGGCGAGAGCCGGCTTCAGCATATTCGAGGCGTCGATTGCGCCTTCGGCTGCCCCGGCGCCGACGAGCGTGTGCAACTCGTCGATGAAGAGGATGATCTTGCCCTGCGAGTCTTCGATTTCTTTCAGGACGGCCTTCAGGCGGTCTTCGAATTCGCCGCGATATTTCGCGCCGGCGAGCATCGCTCCCAAATCGAGCGCGACGACACGCTTGTTCTTAAGCGCTTCGGGCACGTCGCCGGAGACGATGCGCTGCGCCAGGCCTTCGACGATGGCCGTCTTTCCCACTCCCGGCTCGCCGATCAGCACCGGATTATTCTTCGTGCGCCGCGAAAGCACCTGCACGACGCGGCGAATTTCTTCATCGCGGCCGATGACGGGATCGAGTTTTCCGCGCCGCGCCTGCTCGTTCAGGTCGCGGGCATAACGCTCGAGCGCCTGGTATTTTGCTTCGGGATTCTGGTCGGTGATGCGCTGCGATCCGCGAACCGCGGTGAGCGCCTTCAGAATGGCGTCGTGCGTCGCACCGTGACGCGCCATCAACTCCTGCGCCGCATCGCGCTTCAGGCTGGTCAACGCCAGCAGCATGTGCTCGGTCGAAACGTATTCGTCTTTGAAGGTGTCGGCTTCCTTGAAGGACTTCTCCAAAAGCTGATTGACCTGCGACGACATGGACGGCTGCTGCGCGCCGCCGCTGCCCGAAATTTTCGGCAGCTTCTCAATTTCTTTGTAGACGTCGCTGAGCACGGCCTGCGGCCCGATGCCGATTTTTTCCAGCACGGGCGCAACGATGCCTTCGCGGTCCTCGACCAGCGCCGCCAGTAGATGGGCCGGGGCGAGTTCCGGATTGCCGTGCTCGGAGGCGAGCTCGTTTGCGCGCTGGACGGCCTCTTGCGCTTTGACGGTGAATTTGTCCCAACGGATGGGCATGAATCAAACTCCACTTGGTGTCTATTTAGATTTCTGGATATGGTGCAGAGTAAGGTCTATCTCCTCGATGAGTCTCGGTCATTGAAAAGCTGGATCAGCAACCCATTTCTCCTTCAAACCCTTCAGTGTGCGTTCTGTGAATTCGTAGTAACGAGGAAAGTGGCGTAGCTCAAAAGCAACTGCGGCTTGCCTGTCGATCCATGCCTTCCCACTCTCAGGATCTGGCGCCACAAGCTCCTTGATGAGCCGGTGAAAGGCTTGGAACCCACGTTCGCGCGCCTCGGCTCTACGTTGAGTTATCTGCAGGATGGTCGATACCATCCACGTCACGGCGACTCCCACGATGCTAAGAACCGTCGCATGGGACGAAATCCAATCCACGAGATTAGTCACAGTGTCTCCGTGGCTTTCTATTCGTTGTCTTTCGCTGCCTTGTCGTTAGCGCCTCGTTCGGCCTTGCCTCTAAGCCCAGCCGCGGCAATCGCTCGGTCGCGGTCGCGCAGCTTTTCCAGAATCTTAATCTTCTCGGTAAAGCTGAGCGCCGCCAGCCGCTTGCGCATTGTCTGCTTGCCTCGCATTTCCCGCTCACTCACGGCCGCCTCCCAGATAGTTACGTTGGAATGCGGTCCACTTAGGCAGCAGCCCGTGACGTTCGAAGAGACCGCTTAGCTTCATCCGGTCCACAGCATCCTGCTCGATGAATTGCACGATGCGCGCGTGATCTTTTGCGCGTCCGGTTCGCAATGCAATTGCCACGAGATGCTCAGCCGGCATGACCCGTGTTTCGACACCCTCGACGGTGGCAACTACCGCGTCGGCAACGGCTTCCTCTTCCAGAGCATCGCGCGGAGCAAGAAACTGCACCGGCCAATCACCGATCACAATGTGCTCTTCCCTTTCAGCGCAGCCCCGGGCCTTTAGATACTCGTAGATCGGGCTGAAGCTCAGAAGTCCTCCTCGGCCAACCGGCAGAACTACGAAAATGTCTACGTCGAGGGTGGCTGACGGTTCTAGATAGAATGTCGCTCCAACGGCGCCGCCGATGGCATAGTTTCCAATGACGCCGTCAGCCTGCATCTGGTTGATGAGCTCGAGCGTAGCTTTCAAAGTTTGTTCCTCGACAGCATTGTGACCCAAACACAGAGGCCGGGGCAAAGCCCCGGCCCCACGAACTGACAGCTGGCAACTGGCAACTGCCTTACGCCGCCTTGCTCGGACCTTTGCTTTCCAGCGTCTTCTGGCCGCCGACGTTCACCTTGATCTGCTTCGGCTTGGCTTCGGCTTTCTTCGCCAGCTTGATCTTCAACACGCCCTTGTCATAGTCGGCCTGAACGTTGTCATGGTTGACTGTGCTGGGGAGGGTGAAGGTGCGGGTGAAGCTGCCATATTGACGCTCCACTCGGCGGAAGTTCTCTTCTTTTTCTTCCTTCTCGAACTTGCGCTCGCCGTGCACGGTCAGAGTGTTGTTCTCGATGCGGACGTCGATGTCCTTCTCGTCGATTCCCGGCACTTCGATCTTCAGGGTGACGTTGTGCTCGTCCTCGTAAACGTCGACGGGCGGAGCAAATGCGGTCGTGGTCAGAGATTCATCCTGCCCTTCCGGCAAACGTGGATCGCGAAACAAACGGTTCATGCGGTCTTGCAGGGTGACGAACTCACGGAATGGATCCCAACGCGTAATCATGGTCATGACTCAAATCCTCCTACTTGAAGTTCATTCGGGGAGCTTTCGGAAGCTCCCGGGTTGTCAATTAGTGTCAAGCAAGCATAAAATCTTAGTGTGTTATTGTCAAGAATATTATTGTTTTTATTTTTCAATTGCTTACACTCAATATCAGGCACTGGAGGTAGCTGGTTTCGGGCACATTCAGCAAGATTGGATGGTCCTTCGCCGCCCCCCGGTTCTCGACTACGCGCAGGGATTTGTGGGCATCGCGGGCAGCGTCGGCTACCATTCCGAGGAAGTCCTGCGCGCCGACGTGGAAGGAGCAGGAGCAGGTGACAAGAATCCCTCCGGGCCGCAGCATTTTCATGGCGCGCAGGTTGAGCTCCTTGTAGCCACCCACGGCTTTTTCCAGGTCGCGTTTGGTCCTGGCGAAGGCCGGCGGATCGAGAACGATGGTGTCGTAGCGCCGGCCAGCGGCGGCGTACTCCCTTAAGAGGTCGAAGGCGTTGGCCTCGATCCACTCCAGTTCGCGCCCGTTCAGAGCCGCGTTCTTTTCCGCCATTTCGAGCGCCGGACGCGAGCTGTCCACCCCGGTGACGCTCGAACACTTCGCGGCGGGGTGCAAAGCAAGGTGCAGCGCGAATCCGCCCTGGTAGCAGAAAGCGTCGAGGGCTTCGCCGTGCGCGTATTCGGCCGCCGCGGCGTAGTTCTCCCGCTGATCGAGGAAGGCGCCGGTCTTCTGGCCTTCGAGGCCGTCGTAGTGAAAGCGGACGCCGTTCATTCTGAATTCGGTCGAACTCTTTTCTCCCCAAAGCAGGCGAGACTCGAGCGGCGGCAACTGCTCAAGTTCTCGAATGCGCGCCTCGACGCGCTCCACGATCCCCGCCAGTTGCGGAGCTTCCGTGATTGCCCATTCAGACGTAGGGGCAGGTGCCCTCACCTGCCCAGCCGGGCGAAGCCCGGCAGCCGCCGGCCACAGCAACTCCGCCAGCGTCCGCACGATGGCTTCCCTCACCGGGGCGGCGTCCATGGCCTGGGTCAGGATTTGCACCGTGAGCACGTCGTTATAGCGATCGACGATGAGGCCGGGCAGAAAATCAGCTTCGCTGAAGACGATGCGATAGGCGTCGGTGTTGGAAACGAGTTCCTTCCGGTAGGCGATGGCGGCACGAATGCGCTCCGCGACCAGGGCGGGCAGGTCGGGCACGGAGCCGTGCGAGATCATGCGGATCGCGATCTGCGACGAAGAACTGTAGAGCGCGGTCCCGAGGAATTTACCGCGCGGATCGTGGACCCGGACGACGGAGCCGGGCGGGACGTCTTTTTCTTCGGTGATATCCGACCGATAGACCCACGGGTGCCGACCTTGCAGGCGGGCGACTCCTCGGGTGGAGAGTTTTACAGAAGGCTCCGCAAGCTTGGCGGAGACGGGGGATTTTTGGGACATGGATAGATGTTATCGCTTAGCGACAGGAGATGTTGTGTGGAGGCGGGGCTCTGCCCCGCCTGGACGGGGCGAAGCCCCGTCCCCACACAAGCCCTTAACCGCGGATCACGATCCCATCCAGATTCCGTTTGCCCAATTCTCCCGCGCTCGGCATCGCCCCGACACTGGCCGTCACCGCGCCCGTCATCACCTTCTGGAACGCGGCCTGGAACTGCTCCATCTCGGGCGCGGTTCCAATCGTGATGCGCGCATAGGTTGGCCATACCGGCCAGATGCGTCCGATAAACACATTCTGTTTTGCCATGGCATCGATCGCTGCCTTGGCCGGCCGTTTCGTGTCGAGCATGAAGCAGTTCGATTGCGAGGGAACGTAGGAGTACCCGTTGCGGTCGAGCCAGGCAAAAACCTGGCCGCGGGTGGTGGCGTTGATGCGCTTGCGCTCGGGCACCAGTTGCGCGTCTTTCAGGCTGGCCGAGGCTGCGACCAGCGCGGTGATCGGCATGAAATTCCAGCCGCCGCAGTTTTCCATTTTCTCCAGCAGGTCGGGCCGTCCGAATACGGCGCCGCAGCGCAGGCCCGCCATGCCGTAAATCTTCGAGAAGGTGCGCAGCAGGATCACGTCCTTACCCGCTTTCACCAGATCCATCACCGAAACCCCGTCGGAAAAATGAATGTAGGCTTCATCGACCAGCACGACCGACCCCTTGGGCTTGTTCTCGACCAGGTATTCGATATCGGAATGACTGGTCAGCGTGCCGGTCGGGTTGTTCGGAGTGCAGACATAGAACACGCCCGCGTCGGGAGCCGCGGCCAGCATCGCCTTCACATCGTGGGCGTAGCTTTTCGTCAGCGGGACTTTCACCAGCTTCGCACCGATGGCCTTGGCAGTAATCATCCCGGCTTCGTACCCCGGATCGGCGGTGACGTAGCTGCGCTCGGGCGAGGAGAATGCGGCCACCGTATGATGCAGAGGCTCACTCGATCCGGCATAGACGCGAACCTGTTCCAGCTTCAGCCCTTCCATTTCCGCCAGCGTCTTCACCAGATCGTCCGTCAGGTAGTCGGAATAACGGCCGCCCTGCGGGACGATGGCGGCTGCCGCCTCGCGCGCCGAAACACTGGGCCCCAGCGGGTTTTCGTTCGCGTCAATCCGGATCGCATCTTTCGGAAAGATGTGTACGCGGGCGTGCGCCAGCATCGGTTCGGTCACAATGCGGAACGCCAGCGCGGCCGATGCCGCGGCCGACAGGCTGAGAAACGAACGGCGGGATGCGGAAGGAAGGCTGAAATCGTCGTCTTGGCGGACCATCACTCACCTCGTGCGGGCAATCTTACCGCAAAATCGGTCTTCAATTCGGCCCTTGGATCGACAGCGCTACTTTGCCAATAACTGCCTCACCGTATCCCTATCGCCATTGAGATTTCGAGACACGCGGACAGCCTGAGACTGCGCCGCACGGGCGGCTTCTGCCTGTCCGCCGATCTCCAGGGCCTGGGCCAGAAGCAGATAGCCAACCGGGGTGGGCTCGAGCTCCACCGACCGTTCGTAATCTTGCGCCGCCTGCGTGATGTCGCCCGCTCTCTGCGCCAACAAGCCCAGCGCACGATAAGCCACGGGATTCGCCGGCTGCGCGTTCACGGCGGCTTCGAAGTCTTGTTTCGCGTTGTCATATTGTTTCAGCGCGAGGTGCGTATATCCGCTATCGGCATGCGCCGCCGCCACATAATCAGGGACCTTGGTGAATTGGGGTACTCTCGCAAAGCCATCGAGCGCGGCCTGATAGTTGCCGTGCAGCCGCTCGTAGTTTGCGATATCAAGCGTGGCCACTGGGTCGTCGGGCCGCAAGAGGCGCGCCCGCTCAAGGTGGGGCAAGGCTTCCTGATCCTTACCCTCAACAATCAATGCAGTAGCAAGGTTATCTTCGGCCGTGTAGTTGCCCTGAGTGACTTCCAGCGTGTGGGTCCAAAGGGTGAGATTGTCGCTCCAAAAACCGACCTGCCGGTGAAGCGCAATTCCCAGCGTCAGCAGGATGGCGGCAGTAACCGCCACAGACACCGCCGTGGGAATATGCCAAATTTTTATCAGATCCGCCGCACCCCAGCAGACGATCACGAAAATTCCCAGCAGCGGGATATAGGCGTAGCGGTCGGCCATGGCCTGAACCCCAACCTGAACCAGTCCGATCATCGGTACCAGCGTTCCCAGGAACCAAAACCACCCCACAAACAGAGGGCGGCGCTGCCGGAAGATCACCGCAAGCGTCGTGATGGCCATGAGCGCGAATGCCGACAGCGCAGCCGCGGGAACGCTAATCGCAAGCTGTGGATGCGGATATAAGGGCGCAAGATTCACCGGCCAGAAGGCCTTTCCGAGATATTTGACGTAGGAGGTCGCAGCATTTTCCAGATGTATCCAAAGCGGCAGTTTCACCCAGGTTGCGTTGGTCTGCACCTTCATCGTGATGACCGCGCTCACCGCCGACAGCGCAAACCAGGGCACTTTCTCCTCAACCAAACTCCAGCAAGAGGGGCTGCCGTCGGCTCGACCTGCCCGCTCGACTCCAACTCCGTCGTGTGGCGCGACACGGCACAAGGGCCAATAGTCCAGCAGCAGCAGCGCGAACGGGAAGGTAATCACCTGGGGCTTGGTCATCAGGCCTAAAGCAAAGGCAAGAGTGACTGCCAGGTATCGTCCGCTACCGGGCCGGCGGGTGTACCAGCCATACGCGGCCAGCGCGAGGAGGAAAAAGAACATGCTGAGGACGTTTTTACGTTCCGCGATCCACGCCACCGACTCGACATTGATCGGATGCAGGGCGAAAAGGGCGGCGACCATGAGGCTGCGCCAAGCCATACCCGTGGCACTTTCCAGAATCAAAAACAGGAGCACCGCGTTCGCCGCATGGAGAAGCACGTTGATGCTATGCGGACCCGTCGGGTTCAAGCCGAAAACCTGGCAGTCGAGAGCATGCGAGAGCCAGGTGATGGGGTGCCAGTTCGACGCTTCCGAGGTGTGAAAAGCCCAAACCACAGTGTTCCACCTGAGTCCGGCACGGACCTGCGGATTATCGGTAACGTAATCGGAATCGTCGTAATTGAGAAATGGAGCCCGGGTGACCGGGTTGTAGAGCGCCAGGGTGGCAAGAACGAGGAGCAGGCAGAAAATCAATCTGCGTCTTTGCGGGACTTGAAAAATGTAGGAATCGGGGGAACGCTGGCCGGGCTTCGGGTCAGTGGATTCCATTGAAACTTAGCCGGCAGCAGGCTGTTCCGCCGTGGCGGGGGAATGCTTGTGGCTCGCCTTGTGCTCGCGCCGGATGGCCAGCAGATCCTTATGAAGAAGATCGAGCGCATTCGAGGGTATCTCGGAACCCCACTCCTCGATTTCTTTTTCTTCCCAATGGCCGTTGAGGCGGAGGGCGGCCTCGGTCAGATCCTCGGGAAACGCCTGCCGGTAATTGCCTTCGCGCAGCAGCACCTCGCCGAACTGGCGGCCGGTGTGCATTTCGTAGATGCGCCGCGTCGAACCGCCGCCGCTATTGGTGAACACCAGCAGCACTTCGCCTTCCTCCGGGTAATCGGCACGGTAGAACCACGCCTGCGGCGCATCCGCCTTGGGGCGGGCGCGTTTCCTGCCGGTAACGGTCACCACTTCCTGCTCCGGCTTCACCTCGTTGGCGGGATTGTAGTAATAGATTCTCTGGCACGATTCGCAGAACATCACCGTCTCGCCACTGCGCGCTTCGTTGTAGATCTGGGGCCGCAGCATCACCTGGCAGCCCATGCACTTGTGGTCGCGGACTTCGGCGAGCCCGGTGCCGCGGAACTTCATCACGCGTTCATAGTGACGAAGCACATCTTCGGAAATCCCATGCCGCAGCGCGTCGCGCTTGGCGTTCCACTCGGAGAGCTTTTTCTGATCTTCCGCGGTAACTTTTCGCGCCTCTTCTTTTTCTTTTTCGATCTCCGCCGTCTCCGCCTTGAGCTCAGCCTCCGCCGCTTTGATTTCTTCTTCGCGCGTTTCGACGTTGACCATCACGTCCAGGATGCGGTCCTCGTTGAGGCGGATCTCCTGCTCGGCAAACTGGATCTCGTGCAGCAGCGCTTTGTACTGGTCGTTCGTCTTAACGTCGAGGGACTGGTCGCGATACTTGGAGATTTTGCCTTGCAGATCTTTGATATTGGCTTCGAACTTCTTGCGGTTGGCCTCGTCGTTCTTGCCCGCAGCCCGCACCTTTTCCAGGTGCGCCTTGGTCCCAGCCAGCTTTTGCTCGATCGCCGCCACGCGTTTCGGCAGCGCCGCCACTTCGTCCCGCAGTTGGCGGATCTCTTTATCCGCCGCCTGCAACTCCAGCAATTTATCTATGTCAGGAAGCATCGGTTCGGGACACCACAATAACGATTCTAGCATGCGAGAGAGGCGAGTCTGGCGCGAGTGTAGGGCGGACACTCCTGTCCGCCGCTCTTGACCTTGGTGTTGCTTTTGATCTTCCCAGTGCCCGCAAGAAAGTAAGGGCAAGGCTGAATGTAGGGCGGACACTCCTGTCCGCCGCTCTTGACCTTGGGGTTGCTCTTGATCTTCCCGGCGCCCGCAAGAAAGTAAGGCCAAGGGTGAGTGTAGGGCGGACACTCCTGTCCGCCGCTCTTGACCTTGGGGTTGCTTTTGATCTTCCCGGCGCCCGCAAGAAAGTAAGGCCAAAGGTGAGTGTAGGGCGGACACTCCTGTCCGCCGCTCTTGACCTTGGGGTTGCTCTTGGGGTGGACCCCTGCGCTGAGACAATCGAATAAGACACTGTTGACCGTTCGCTGAAGAATTCTCGACCGGCAGGACCACTGTAGCGCATTCTGCGCCTGGCTGGTGAAGCGGAAGCGGGCGCTGCCGGAGGGCAACCCGCCAGGAATAGCCAGCCGGAAACTCATCGTGCCGATGAGGCCGGAGCGGTCGCACCCAGACCGCTCCGGTGTTTTTCCTGTCACCATCGGACGATAGATTTCCCTATGCCTCAGAAAACTCATATCGCAAGCTGACGCACCGCCTTAGGGCTGGGTTGGGCGAGCAGACCGCGCTCGAACTCCGCCGGAGGCAGATAACCGAGCGCCGAGTGCAGGCGTTTCTGGTTGTAGACCTTTTCGAGAAACGTGCCGATGGCGGCGCGGGCCTCGTCCAGATCCCGGTATTCGCTGCGGTACACCTCTTCGTACTTGAGGGTCTTCAAAAACGACTCGCAAGTGGCGTTGTCGTAGGGATTCCCGCGCCGGCTCATGCTGATGGTGATGCCGCGGGCCTGCAGCAGGTCGGTGTAATCGGTCGAGGCGTACTGCACGCCCTGATCGGAGTGATGCACCAGTCCGGGCGCCGGACGACGACGCCGGAGCGCCATCTGCAACGCTTCGATGGTCAACGACGCTTCCAGCGTGCGGCGCAGGGCCCAACCGATCTCCCGGCGAGAGAACGCATCCAGAATCACCGCCAGATAAATGAACTCCAGCTCCAGCCGGATGTAGGTGATGTCGGCCAGCCAGAGCTGGTCCAAGCCGGTCAACACCAGGGTGGAAGCCAGGTTCGGATACACCGGCAAGTCGTGATTCGAGTCGGTGGTGATCACGAACTTCCGCTTCCGCAGGCAGAGCAGGTTGTCTTCCCGCATCAGGCGCTGCACCCGCTTGCGATTCACCTTCTGCCCCCGCCGCTGCAACTCGGCCGCAATGCGGCGGCTACCATAACAGGGAAATTCCAGCGCGATCCGCTGGATGGCATCGCGTACCGCCACATCCGGGCCGCCGACCGAGGACGGGGGCTTCTGCCAACGATAGAAACCCGCCCGGCTGACCTGGCCCAACTGGCACAGTTTCCCTAACGGGAGCGGAGTCGCCAATCTCATTTGCTTTTCCAAGTGCGGATAGACGAGCCGCGGGTAGTGAATGCTTGCAACTTCCGCTGCTCTTCGACATGTTGCAAGCATCCCCGCAAAAAATCGATCTCCAGCGCCTGCTGGCCGACCTTCCGTTCCAGCGCCGCCACCCGCTGCTCCTCCGCCCGGCTCCGCCCCGGCCCGGAGAACGCTTTTCCGCCGAAATCCCGCACCTCGCGCCGCCAGCGGTGCAGCACGTTCGGGTTCACTTCACAGGCCCGCGCCACTTCCGCGACGGAGGCCCCCAACTCCAGCCGCCGCACGGCGGCTTCCTTGAACTCCCGAGTGAACTTCCTGCGTGACAATCCCATGACACAATTCTCCATTCGCTGAAAATTGTGCCTTATTTGGTTGTCTCAAGATTGGGGTCCAGTCCACTCTTGATCTTCCCGGCGCCCGCAAGAAAGTAAGGCCAAGGGTGAGTGTAGGGCGGACACTCCTGTCCGCCGCTCTTGACCTTGGGGTTGCTCTTGATCTTCCCGGCGCCCGCAAGAATCAAAGGGAAGGCAAAAAACAACCTCAAAAGCAGCGGACAGGAGTGTCCGCTCTACATAGAAAGTGAACACTTTGCTTGTTTAGGCGTCACCGACAGCGGCCCTGGTTCGGGCCTTCAATCGATCATGGCCGACTCTTCCATCCTCGCCCGCAAATACGAATACCGGCGGCGCATGCCACACTACCAAACGCCGGGCCATCCGATCTTCGTGACTTTCTGTAAACTCATCCGCGATCCCTTCCCCGACGCGGCGCGCGACCTCGTTCTCGAGCATTGCGTACATGACCACGGGAAGCGCATCGATCTCCAGGCGGCAGTGGTTATGCCCGATCACGTGCATCTCCTGCTCACTCCCTTGCCGGACGAGCAAGGCTGGCCCCACCCGCTGCCGGCGATTCTAAAGCTCATGAAGGGCATCTCGGCACGTAGCGTGAACCAGTTGCTGGGAACCTCCGGCCCGGTCTGGCAGGAAGAGTCCTTCGACCACACTGGACTGGACCCCAATCTTGAGACAACCAAATAAGGCACAATTTTCAGCGAATGGAGAATTGTGTCATGGGATTGTCACGCAGGAAGTTCACTCGGGAGTTCAAGGAAGCCGCCGTGCGGCGGCTGGAGTTGGGGGCCTCCGTCGCGGAAGTGGCGCGGGCCTGTGAAGTGAACCCGAACGTGCTGCACCGCTGGCGGCGCGAGGTGCGGGATTTCGGCGGAAAAGCGTTCTCCGGGCCGGGGCGGAGCCGGGCGGAGGAGCAGCGGGTGGCGGCGCTGGAACGGAAGGTCGGCCAGCAGGCGCTGGAGATCGATTTTTTGCGGGGATGCTTGCAACATGTCGAAGAGCAGCGGAAGTTGCAAGCATTCACTACCCGCGGCTCGTCTATCCGCACTTGGAAAAGCAAATGAGATTGGCGACTCCGCTCCCGTTAGGGAAACTGTGCCAGTTGGGCCAGGTCAGCCGGGCGGGTTTCTATCGTTGGCAGAAGCCCCCGTCCTCGGTCGGCGGCCCGGATGTGGCGGTACGCGATGCCATCCAGCGGATCGCGCTGGAATTTCCCTGTTATGGTAGCCGCCGCATTGCGGCCGAGTTGCAGCGGCGGGGGCAGAAGGTGAATCGCAAGCGGGTGCAGCGCCTGATGCGGGAAGACAACCTGCTCTGCCTGCGGAAGCGGAAGTTCGTGATCACCACCGACTCGAATCACGACTTGCCGGTGTATCCGAACCTGGCTTCCACCCTGGTGTTGACCGGCTTGGACCAGCTCTGGCTGGCCGACATCACCTACATCCGGCTGGAGCTGGAGTTCATTTATCTGGCGGTGATTCTGGATGCGTTCTCTCGCCGGGAGATCGGTTGGGCCCTGCGCCGCACGCTGGAAGCGTCGTTGACCATCGAAGCGTTGCAGATGGCGCTCCGGCGTCGTCGTCCGGCGCCCGGACTGGTGCATCACTCCGATCAGGGCGTGCAGTACGCCTCGACCGATTACACCGACCTGCTGCAGGCCCGCGGCATCACCATCAGCATGAGCCGGCGCGGGAATCCCTACGACAACGCCACTTGCGAGTCGTTTTTGAAGACCCTCAAGTACGAAGAGGTGTACCGCAGCGAATACCGGGATCTGGACGAGGCCCGCGCCGCCATCGGCACGTTTCTCGAAAAGGTCTACAACCAGAAACGCCTGCACTCGGCGCTCGGTTATCTGCCTCCGGCGGAGTTCGAGCGCGGTCTGCTCGCCCAACCCAGCCCTAAGGCGGTGCGTCAGCTTGCGATATGAGTTTTCTGAGGCATAGGGAAATCTATCGTCCGATGGTGACAGGAAAAACACCGGAGCGGTCTGGGTGCGACCGCTCCGGCCTCATCGGCACGATGAGTTTCCGGCTGGCTATTCCTGGCGGGTTGCCCTCCGGCAGCGCCCGCTTCCGCTTCACCAGCCAGGCGCAGAATGCGCTACAGTGGTCCTGCCGGTCGAGAATTCTTCAGCGAACGGTCAACAGTGTCTTATTCGATTGTCTCAGCGCAGGGGTCCACCCCACACCCTGCGCAGCGACGAAAGTTTTCAAGACAAGCTGGAGTACATCCGCCAGAACCCAGTGCGCAGAGGCCTGGTATGCAAGCCAGAAGATTATCGCTGGCTCTGGCCTGAATGTAGGGCGGACACTCCTGTCCGCCGCTCTTGACCTTGGGGTTGCTTTTGATCTTCCCAGTGCCCGCAAAAAAGTAAGGGCAAGGCTGAATGTAGGGCGGACACTCCTGTCCGCCGCTCTTGACCTTGGGGTTGCTTTTGATCTTCCCAGTGCCCGCAGAAAAGTAAGGGCAAGGCTGAGTGTAGGGCGGACACTCCTGTCCGCCGCTCTTGACCTTGGGGTTGCTTTTGATCTTCCCAGTGCCCGCAGAAAAGTAAGGGCAAGGCTGAGTGTAGGGCGGACACTCCTGTCCGCCGCTCTTGACCTTGGGGTTGCTTTTGATCTTCCCAGTGCCCGCAAGAAAGTAAGGGCAAGGGCGAATGTAGGGCGGACACTCCTGTCCGCCGCTCTTGACCTTGGGTTTGCTTTTGATCTTCCCGGCGCCCGCAAGAAAGTAAGGGCAAGGGCGAATGTAGGGCGGACACTCCTGTCCGCCGCTCTTGACCTTGGGTTTGCTTTTGATCTTTCCAGTGCCCGCAAAAAGCAACAGCAAGGTCAAAACCAACGTCAAAGGCTGCGGACAGGAGTGTCCGCTCTACACGATCGCGCCGGGTGTGCGCACCGACGCACTCTTCAGCGCCTTTGATCTTTTTCATCACACCCAAACTGTGACCACCATCACAGACATCCAGCCCGACCAGTGCAACAATATTCCCTGATTAGGGGAGTGAATAAGTGCGCCTGTCTCCCAAGACGGCCCTCGAAGCTGCCCCAAAGCCATTTTCAGCGCTCTTTGACAACTTGAGGCGTTTAGCGGGCGTGACCCTGAGCGCAGTCGAAGGGGCGAGCCCGCTGCCGAAATCCTGACCCTGAGCGAAGTCGAAGGGGAAGGACCTAGAATTTGAGGCGATTACCGGGCATCAGACCCCTCCGAAGCCCCAAAAAAACTGGAGGGTCCGCCGCTAAGTCCTTATTCCGGAATATTTTGCATATAAGTCCTTTAAACTCAAAGATTTTGCGGGATTTTTTGCGTAACTCCATGATTCTAAAAGATCGACGGAGCAGTTTTTTTCTAAGTTTTCTGTATATATAATATATGGTTAATACCCTATGAGTACATAGATGGCTGCCTCGCCATCCCTTCGAGCCCGCCAAGCCGGTTTATGGTAGTCTGCGGAGTTTGCTCCGGGTTCGCATCCAATCCCAGGGAGGCCATTCTTGAAGCCGCTTCATTCCGCACTCTTCTTTTCGCATTTGCTCCTGCTCATCCTGTTCGCCGTCGCCACCCCGGCGCTGAGCCAGCAGGACAAAGCCAGCAACGTCCTCGTCGAGCGCGTCGGCGACACGGCATTCATTCAACTGCGCGCTCCCAGCTTCCAGGCGCTGACGCCCCGGCAGCAAGCCCTGGCGTACTGGCTGACGCAGGCTTCAATCGCGATTGACCCTATTATTTACGATCAGTTGTCCGCCTCCGGTCTGCGACAGAAACGTCTGCTCGAGGAAATCATGGCGTTTCCGAAGGGGATCGACCCGGCGGCAATGGCGAAGATCGCCGAATTCGCCAAGCTTTTCTGGGCCAACCGCGGCAATCACAATGAGATAACGTCGCAGAAATTTCTGCCCGCTTTTACGTTTGAGCAGCTGGAAAAGGCCGCCCTGATCGCGCAGCAAAACGGAGCATTTCGAACGGCGTACGCCGATCTCCCACCGCTAAAGAAACCAGCGGATGTGCTACGAGAACTGGAGTCATTGCGAGCTTCGTTTTTTGACCCCGCATTTGAGCCGATGATGACCGCCAAGAGTCCGTCTGGCGGAAAAGACACGATCCAGGCCAGTTCGAACACCTTTTACCAGGGCGTCAGTCTGGACGATCTGAAGGGATTCCAGGAAAAGTACCCGCTGAACTCGCGGGTGGTGAAGGGCGCGGACGGCAAACTTACCGAACTCGTCTACCGCGCCGGCACGCCCGACGGCAAGGTTCCTCCCGGACTGTATGCAACGTTTCTGAAGAAGGCCGTCGAATGTTTCCAGAAAGCGCGCGGCTACGCCGAGCCCGCGCAAGCCGAAGCGATTGACCATCTCATCCGCTACTACCAGACCGGAGAATACGCGGACTGGGTTCGGTTCGGCACCGCCTGGGTTCAGAACGATGCGACCGTGGACTTTGACAACGGCTTCATCGAGGTTTATCGCGACGCGCGCGGCGCGAAGGGGAGCTCGCAGAGTTTTGTCACCATCACCGACAAGCCGGTCACCACCACCATGAAAAAACTGGCGGAAAATGCCGGCTATTTTGAACAGAAGGCTCCCTGGGACGCAAAGTACAAGCGCGAGTCGTTCAAACTTCCAGTAGTGAAAGCGGTCGAAACCCTCGTCGAAACAGGCGATTTCAGCGTAACTACGGTCGGCGACAATCTGCCGAACGAAAACGAGATCCACGAAAAATACGGCTCGAAGAATTTTCTGTTCACCGGGAGCAGCCGCGCCCTGGACGAAGCCACCGGCAAGGCGGCCATGGCGGAGTTCGCCGCCGGCCCCGCCGAGGTCGAACGCAACGCCAAGTACGGCACCGAAGCGAGCAGTCTCATGACCGCCTTGCACGAAGTCATCGGCCACGGCTCGGGCAAGCTGAGTGAGCGCGTCAGCGGCGGCGCCCAACCCTTCCTGAAGGAATATTTTTCCACGCTCGAGGAAGGGCGCGCCGACTTGATGGCGCTTTGGAACGCGTGGGATCCCAAGCTGAAAGAACTTGGCCTGATCTCGAACCAGGAAGAAGTGGCCAAGGCCATGTATGACAACGCGGCGGCTGTCGCCTTGACCCAACTGCGGCGCGTTCCACACGGCGACACGATTGAAGAAGACCACGAGCGCGACCGGCAGTTGATCGCACACTACATCGCCGACAAGGTTCCCGGCTCGATCGAACAGTTCACGCGCGACGGCAAAACCTACGTTCACGTGGCCGATTATCAAAAGATGCGCCAGGGCGTTGGCATGTTGCTGGCCGAACTGATGCGCATCAAGGCGGAAGGCGACTACGAAGCCATCAAGGCGCTGGTTGACAAGTACGGCGTCCACTTCGATCCGGCGCTGCGCGATCAAGTGCTCGCGCGTTATCGGAAACTCAACCTGCCGACATATTTTGCCGGCGTGAACGCTCACTTGACCGCCAGCTTGGGCAAGAACGGGGAGGTCGAGAAAGTCGAGATCCGTTATTTGGACGACCCCGTCGCGCAGTATCTGGCCTACGGCGTGATGTACGACAAGAACCTCGCAAAGTGAAAGAGGAGCGAAGCCCGATTTTTGATGCCCAGCCCCTAAAGGGGGCTGATCTCCCGTAGAGACGCGGCTTGCCGCGTCTCGGCAGGGGGAGACGGGGCAAGCCCCGTCTCTACGGAAACACGGCCAAAGCCGAGGGCCTGACTTTCGTAATCTGCCCTGCCACCGCACCTGGTGCAATACTGACGGAGAATGTCCTCTACCGCCGCCATACAGAAAGGACAACGGGGCTCGCGCGTCAAGCTCGGCGGCTCCATCCTTGCGCTGGTGCTGCTCGAAAACGGGCGTCAGGTCCGCGGCCGCATGAATCAGCTCTCTGTCAACGGCGGGCTGGTCTCGCTCGAACAGCCGCTCGACGAAGGCATCCGGGTGACAGTCCTGTTCCACATCGGCTGCACCAGCATCCGCTGCCGCGCGCGCATGATATTTCCCATGTGGGCCACTCAAGGATGCCTCCAGCCTTTCCGCTTTTTGGAGTTACCCGAGGCCAGCCGCGCCAGTCTGAACCGGGAATTGGAAACCCTGGTCCGAGCCGGCGCGTCTCAGGAAGAGGAAGAAGCCGAGTAGGACAGGGACCTGCTGCGAGCTACGCGGAAACCGATGTTGGGGTTTGCTCGAGGCTCGAAGCTCAACCCTCCGAAATTCTTAACCACAGCGGGCACAGGGGAACACAGAGCGCTCCAAGAACTCACTTTCCTGCTGCTGCCAAAATCTGTTCCAACGAATATTTCCGCAACTCCCCAATCCGCTGCAGCGTGATATCAGGCTTCGGATACTGCGCCACCAGCGCCGCATCCAGCGCGTAGTGGCCCTGGCGCGGAAACACCGTCGTCACCCGCGCGCCCCAATGCTTCTTGATTGCCGCCAGGATACGCACTTTGTCGTCCATCATCACATAATGCGCCGCTGGATACTTCGACTCCACATCGTCCAGTTCCAGTTCCTTATGGATATAGATCAAGACGTGCCCTTCGAAGATCTCATACAGGCCCGACCGGTCCACCTTGCGCGGCTGGAAAACCACGTCGCCATCGCTCAAAATCGCAGCCCGCCCCAACCGCCGCGCGTACTCCGCCGCATCCAGCGATTCAGGAAACAACCGGTTGGCAAAGGGATAATTGATCATGAAGTGCGAGACGGCCAGCAGCTTCGGATCGCGCGGCCGCTCGACGCGATAACGCTGCAGCGCGCCCAGATAGTCCGCGTATCCGAGCTCCGCGCGCAACTGCTCGAAGATTTCCCAATAGCGCTCGGCGCTGGCCTCGCCCACTTTATTCGTGAGGTACCGTTTCAGATCTTCCGCCACGCGATCGTTATCGAGCAGCGTATTGTCCACGTCGAAGAAAAACACAGTGCTCGGGTTGGCATCAGCGCGGTTCACAAGGTCTCCAGAATTAAATAGTGGCCTTATCATGCCAGAAATCAGGACCCAACGTCGCAGCCCGTCACAGCAGGAATTCCCGCGCTTTGTGCATTTGAAGCATCCCGAAGGCGCGAAACTTGCGCCCGCCACGAAGGGCTTGTACAGGTCCCGTCCCATGTAGTACAAAGGCGTCGGTCAGCAACCGACAAATCATTCGGAGGCAGAATAGTGTGACTCTGCCTCACAAACCGGGCGAAGCCGTTCTCGCCCCTCCCAGGAGCCGCCTCTCGTGGAACACATCGACCCAGCCGTCATCTATCGCTTCGACACACGCTCCAGCCGGCCTTGTGAATTCTGCCGGGAACTCGACCCGCAATTCCCCCAACGCCGCCCGCTCGACCAAGTGGTTGCCAGCAGCCGCAAAGCCATTGCTTCCGCTCATTTAACGGAGGACGGGTATGTCCGCCACCGCATGCTCGAACTGCGCCGGATCACGTCCCGCGCGCCCCTGACAGCAGCATAAACGGCGGGGGCATAACCATTGGACCTCTGCTCCCGGCGCAAATTTTTTGCGCAACTTTTGCTGAGGCGGAGAGTTCTATTAATGTAGGCGCCAAATTGCTGTACCCTGGGCGGGGGAGGCTTCCCATGCTAGCCAGTATGCGATCCTTTTTCCTGTTTTCCTTCTTGTTGGCGTTCTCCGTCGCTGCCTTCTTGCCCGTTCAGGCTCAGATTAACGGTGTCCCACCCTCAGTCACGTCCTTCGGTTTCGGCGGGAGTACCAACCCCACTCCCGGTGTCCGAGCCAGCGTAACGTCGCTTGGGCCAAACGGTTACGGCAATAGCTGGCCTATTTTTGGAAACTGCTGTGCCAACTTCTTCTTGCCGGAGAACCCGAATCCACCGCTGTTCTCCGGACAGCACCACCGCCGCAAGGATAAGGATAAGGATAAGGATCACGCCGATTTCCCTGTCGGCGTCAGCGAAGCGGTCTACATTCCCTACGCCGTTCCCTACCTCCAGGAAGCGGACGATGATTCACCCGACATCGACTACGTCCACGCTCCTGGCGCGCGGAACCCAGATCCTCCCACCAAACGCACCGCAGACCTCGATTCGGCTCCGAAGGCTGACGCTTCCGACAAACCAACTCCCGGTGAACCTGAGGAACCCGTGGCCGCTCAGCCCTCGACCGTGCTTGTCTTCAAAGACGGCCACCGGTCCGACGTGGTCAACTACGCCATCGTGGGCGATACGCTCTTTGACTTCGGCGCAGGCCGCACCCATAAGATTCTCCTCGCCGACCTCGATCTCCCCGCCACCCAAAAAGCCAACGACGATCGTGGCGTGGACTTCCAGATTCCGGCGCGCATTACCCGGTAAGGCAACCACCGGGAGCACAGAGGGTAGAGGAGAGGTTCCCTCTGTTCCGCTGTGCCCTCTGTGGTTAGCCTCGGCATTTCCCGCTTGACACGTCCATCTCCAGCAATGGATACTTATGCATTGGGGTGCATTTTTATTCATGTCGAAAATAGCGCGCCACCAGGCGATTCTCGATGTGATCGACGACGGTCCTGTCGAAAGCCAGGATTCGCTCCAGCACCGGCTCGAGCGCAAGGGCTTCGACGTGGGCCAGGCGACTCTCTCCCGCGACATCCACGAACTGAAACTCGTCAAAGGCCCCGAGGGCTATCGGCGCGCTGACGAGAGCTTCGGCGCGGAAAGCGTTTTGCCCCCGGTCATGCATCTGGCGCGCCAGTTTGTGGTGGAAATCCGCCAGGCGCAAAACTTGCTCGTGGTGAAGACCACGGTCGGCAGCGCGCAGACCGTGGCCGCCGCACTCGACGCCTCGCACTGGCCCGAGGTTGTCGGCACACTCGCTGGAGACGATACCGTGCTGCTCATCGCCGCCGACAAAAGGAAAGCGCAAGCGCTCGCCCGACGGATTCGAGAGCTGTCGTAAAAATCAGATGTCAGGTCTTAGGTCTTAGGTGTCAGGAAAACCAAGTTCCGAGACCTAAGACCTGAGACCTGACACCTTAATGGAGTGTTACGAAACGCAAATGAGAACCGATCCCATGGCACTGATGAACCTACCGAAGACGAACCTGCCGAACTTGCCGGAGGAACCGGCCGCGCCGCGTGACCTTGTTTCGATCCACGACCTGGCGCCCGCCGAAATTTTCACCCTCTTTAACCTCACCTCCATGCTCAAACAGCGGCCTGCGGACTTCCGTGGCGTTCTTGCCGGCAAGCAGATGGTGATGTTCTTCGAGAAGCCTTCCCTGCGCACCCGCCTCACGTTCGAAGCCGGCATGGACAGCCTGGGAGGCAGCACATTCTTCGTCGACCAGACGGCCAGCCGGCTCAATGCCCGCGAGTCTCTCTACGACATCGCCCACAACCTCGAACGCTGGATCGACATCATCGTGCTGCGCACCTTCAGCCACGCGGTCGTCGAAGAGATGGCAACCTACGCCGGCGTTCCGGTTATCAACGCGCTCAGCGAACTCGAACATCCCTGTCAGGCGCTCGCCGACTTTTTCACCCTGCACGAGCATTTCGGCGATCTCTCGAAAATTCATTTCGCTTACGTGGGCGATGGCAACAACATGGCGCACTCGCTACTTCTGGCGGGCGCCTCGGTAGGCGCGAAAGTTTCCATTGCTACGCCGGAGCGCTACGGGCTCAATCCGGTCATCGTCACCATGGCCAAGGCCATTGCGGACGAGACCCGGGCTTCGCTCCGCATCCTGACCGACCCGCGCAAAGCCGTTGCCGGAGCCGATGCCGTTTACACCGATGCCTGGGCTAGCATGGGACACGAACAGGAAGCGGCAGAACGTGCCGCGATCTTCGCGCCCTTCCAGGTGAATGCCGCCCTCATGCAGCTCGCCAAGCCCCATGCGCTATTCATGCACTGTCTGCCCGCGCATCGTGGCTGCGAGGTGACCGATCATGTCATCGACTCGGTGAACTCAGTTGTATTCGATCAGGCGGAAAATCGTCTGCACATTCAGAAAGCCATTCTCGTTTGGCTATTGGGCGGCGGCGTGGGCCGCTTCCCCTCAAGGAGCGCACATGCCTAAGCAGGAAAAAATTGTTCTCGCCTACTCCGGTGGGCTCGATACCTCCATCATCATTCCATGGCTCAAGGAAAACTACGCCTACGAAGTGATCGCCATGGTCGCCGACGTAGGCCAGGGAGATGACGTCGAGGCCGTCGTGGAAAAGGCCTACAAAACCGGAGCCAGCAAGGTGGTGGTCGAGGATCTGCGCGACGAGTTCCTTACCGGCTACGTCTGGCCTGCGCTGAAAGCGGGCGCGGTCTATGAGAACAAGTATCTGCTCGGCACCTCGCTCGCCCGCCCCGTGATCGCGAAACACCAGGTCGAAGTCGCGCTGCGCGAAGGCGCCTCGGCCGTCGGCCACGGATGCACCGGCAAAGGGAACGACCAAGTTCGATTCGAGATGGCCTACCAGGCGTTCGCTCCCGATCTGAAAGTCGTGGCGCCGTGGCGCGAGTGGAACCTCAAGTCGCGGGAAGATTGCCTCGACTACGCCGAGAAACGCGGCATTCCCGTGACCGCGAGTCGCGAGAAAATCCACAGCCGCGATCGCAATCTCTGGCACCTCAGCCACGAAGGCGGAGAGCTCGAAGACGCCGCCACCGCGCCGTTCTCGAGCACTTGGCAAATGACGAAGTCGCCCCAGGAAGCACCCGACAAGGACGAGCAAGTTGAAATTGGATTCGAAAAAGGCGTGCCCGTCTCGGTGGGCGGGCAAGCTCTCGATCCCGTTTCGCTGGTCGAACTGCTGAACGAAATCGGCGGACGCAACGCGGTTGGACGCGTCGATCTGGTCGAGAACCGCTTCGTCGGCATCAAGTCGCGCGGCTGCTATGAAACTCCCGGAGGCACGCTGCTCGTCGCCGCCCACGGCGAACTCGAAGCCCTCTGCCTCGACCGCGACCTGCTGCACTTCAAGCAGCACGTCGCGCTTAAGTATGCCGAGCTCGTTTACTTCGGTCTGTGGTTTACGCCGCTGCGCGAAGCACTCGACGCCTTCGTCGAAACCACGCAACAGAATCTGACCGGCTCGGTCGCGCTGTCGCTCTACAAAGGCAACGTCAGCATCGTCAGCCGTAAGTCCGATTATTCGCTCTACCGCACCGACCTCTCCTCATTCACCATGGGCGCAAGCTATGATCAGAAGGACGCCGAAGGCTTCATTCGCATCCTGGGATTGCCCTCGCGTTGCCGTGCCCAAACGCAAAATAAGGTAGAGGTTTCGCAATGAAAATGTGGTCCGGCCGCTTCCGGCAGCCGGTTGACCGCGAATTTGAGAAGTGGCAGCGGTCGTTTCCCTACGATCAACGGCTGCTGCCCTTCGAACTCGCCGCCAGCCGCGCCCACGCCAACGCTCTCCAACACGCCGGAGTGCTTTCTTCCGAAGAGCTTTCCGAAATCGCGAAGGCACTGGGAGAAATTGGCCGCCGCGCCGAATCGTCGCCGGAATTTTTGACCGATCCGGAAGCCGAAGACGTCCACCACTTCGTGGAAAAGCATCTCGCCGCGCTGATCGGGCCCACCGGCTACAAGCTGCACACCGGCCGCAGCCGCAACGAACAGATCGCGACCGACCTCCGGCTCTTCGTCCGCCACAGCATCGACGCCCTGCAAAACCTGATCGCCGATTGGGTTGAGGCGATCCTGGCGCGCGCCGAGGCAGCGGGCAGCGCCGCTACAGCTATGCCCGCATACACGCACCTGCAGCCGGCAGAGCCTGTTTTGGTTGCGCATTGGTTGCTGGCTTATGTAGAAATGTTTCTCCGCGACGCCGCTCGCCTCGCCGACTGCCGCAAGCGCGCGAACCTTTGTCCGCTGGGATCGGGCGCTGTAGCTGGAGCGACACTCACGATCAATCGTCAAGCCATAGCCGCGGAGCTGGGGTTTGACGGCCCGACGGCGAACAGTATCGACGCGACCAGCGACCGCGACTTCGCCCTCGAATTCGTTGACGTGCTCTCTTTGCTTTCCCTCCACCTGAGCCGCTGGGCCGAAGAGATGATCCTGTTCTCCACTCCGGCTTACGGATTTGTCGAGTTGCCCGAACCTTACTCCACCGGCAGCAGCGCCATGCCGCAGAAAAAAAATCCCGACTTGCTGGAACTGGTGCGCGGCAAAGCGGCGCGCGTCATGGGATGCGCCACCACGCTGCAAACTCTGGTGAAGGGACTTCCGCTCGCCTACAACAAAGATCTGCAGGAAACGCAGGAGCCTTTATTCGACGCCTCGGACACGGTCATCGGCATGTTGCCGCTCGTGTCCGGATTTATGAATACCGTCGAATTCAACGACGCCAAAATGAATCAGGCCGCAAGTTTGGGTTTTATGAACGCGTGGGCCGCCGCTGCTTATCTCGTCGAGCGCGGAGTGCCCTCGCGCCTCGCCCACGAGGCGGTCGGCAAGGCCGTGCAGCTGGCGGTGGAACGTGGATGCGATTTACAAGAACTGCCGCTCGCCGATCTGCAAGCGATTCACTCAAGCTTTGATGCGGCCTTCCACTCTTGCCTTGGACTTCCCGCCGTGCTCGCGTTACACGACGTGCCCGGCGGAACCTCGCCCCGTCACGTCAAGCGGGCCCTGCAGAATGCTCGCGAGCGCGTCTCTGCGCTGCGGTCGCTGGAACAGGTCGCGACCCGTTAGCGAACGGCATTCTAAGCGAAGGCCCACTCATCGCAAAAAGCGCGATGAGTGGGGCACCCTGACATTATGCCCTGCTTTTAATTCCACGCTCTGCCCGGTCGTCTACGATCACCCACCGGGGCGCTCCACCTACGATCGCGCCAATCAGCAATGCCCCGAGAAGTGTGTATCCGCCCTCAATCCAGAGCAACTCGGGCGACAGCCGCGACCAGGTCGCTGCCATCAGTGCTGCGAACGTTGCCAACCAAAGCGCGCCCGCCACTTCGAGGCCGTGCGTCAAGGTACGCGAACCCAACCAGCGCAGCAGTCCCGCGACGCCGTAAGCGAACAGTACGCACGCCCCCACGCTCAACAGATGCGGCGCCATCATTCGCGCCAGGGATTGCGTCTGCGGATCGCTCAATCCGAGCGCCATGGCCCATCGCGGACGGAAGAGATATTGAGAGTGCCAAGCCATGCCCAGCACCCATGCCGCCGCGCCGGCCAGCAGCACGGGCAGGTGCACGACTCTTCTCGTTCGCCACGGAACGTGTTCCAAGAAGGACGCGGGCTGGGACTCGACCGCATCCGGAATGCACTCCTGCCCGCAATCGGCGCGCTCCGGCCAGCGCGTGCAATCGGCCAGACGCAGTTTCGGGGGGCCCTGCAAGCCGCTCCACGCCGCGCGCCACGCGTTGAACCGCACCGACACCGGCGCATGCGTCTCCGGACAGTTCACCGTCCGTCCATCGCGGTACGTGCGGTAAGTCTGTGCCGCCCAAAGCGCGGGCAGCAGCAGGATCAGGCAGGTCCCCAACAGGAAGAGAAAGAAACCCAACAGCAGCAGCATGACGTGCCTCCTTTGCTCGCACGAGGGAGTCGTGCCAGGCGGAAGGCGCTACCGAGGAGGGTAGCGATTTCGAAACTAGCTTAGTCGCGGAGCAACCGGAGCGCAGTGAACAGGATCACAATGGCTGGTGATGTGCCGTAGCCATCCTGAGAAGCGGGTCGTCCCTCCGGAGCCTGTGTCATAGCTTGAGGTCGATCGAAAAAGTGGACCGTACGATGCATCAGCCGCGAAGCGGCGGTACAGGAAAGCCCGGCACGTCAGTGCCGGGTAGGCGGAAGTGGGACCAATCGAGTCCCGCTAGGGACGGCACCCAGGCTATGACACAGACTCCTCCGGAACTCGAATCATTTCTTCCACTTTTCCCAACGCTGGAGCGCTGGGCTGAGCTCGGTCGCGCCTCCGGGATTGGATTTCCGCCGAGCCTTCCATCGCTCGCCATGCATCTAACCACCAGACTTTCTTAACGGGGTGTTGCCCTGATTCTTAGCCGAGTTCTTTTCTTCGCGCTGTTTCTTTTGGCTGTTTACGCCGTCCAGCGATTCTGGTTCTTGCGGGCGTGGACGTGGACTGGCGCGTTCTCGAATCCCAACTGGCGTTTTGGGCTTCATGCCGGACTGATCGCGCTGGCCGCTGCGCTGCTGGCTACGCTGCTTGATCCGATGCTTGGGCATGGGATCTCGCGGCTCAGCTTGGGCAGTTTGAGTCTTGGTAAATCACTCACCACAGTTGCTCGCTTGTGGCTGGTCGCTTCGTTCTTTGGGTTCCTGGCGGTTGAGTCGGTGGGCGCGATCGAGTGGGTCACCAACGTCGCGGCCCAGCTTCGTCCGGGAGCGGTTGCTGGCGGATTCAGTCCCTCGCGCCGGACTTTCTTTCAATATGCCGCCGTTCTTGCTGGAGGCTTTCCATTCCTTGCCGCTACTTATGGATTTGCCGCCGGGCGCTTGCGCTACACCATTGAGCGCGTCGATGTGCCCGTCGCCAATCTTCCGCCGGAGCTGGACGGGCTGCGCATCGCTCAGCTTAGCGACATCCACATTGGCGACTACATGCCGCCGCGCGAGATTGCGCGCGCCGTCGCCATGGCGAACGACCTGCACCCCGACATTTCTTTTGTTACGGGCGACTTCGTCAGCGGCGAAGGCGATCCGCTGGACGCCTGCATCACCGAATTGAGCCGGCTGCGCGCGCCGCTCGGCGTCTGGGGATGCAATGGCAACCACGAAATTTATGCGGGAGTGGAGGACGATGCGGAACGCCTCTTCCGCGAAAAGGGGATGCGGCTGCTGCGCGCCAGCAACTCTATCGTCGAGCACAACGGAGGCCGCTTCAATCTGCTGGGCGTCGATTACCAGCGCGACCATATGGTGAGCGGCGAACGGACCAGCCCGATGCTTCAGGAAATCGAGCGCCTGATCCGGCGCGACATGCCGAACGTCCTGCTCTCCCATAACCCTAACTCGTTTCACCGCGCTGCCGAGCTGGGCATCGAACTCAGCCTTGCCGGGCACACTCATGGCGGGCAGGTGAAGTTTGAGATCGTGGAGCACAGCGTCAGCCCGGCGCGCCTGATCACGCCGTTCGTGGCGGGACTTTATCACCTGCCGATGAACGGCCATGCTGGCGCCGGGTCCGAGAGCAACGGCTTACAGAAGTCTGCGCTCTATGTGAACCGGGGCCTCGGGACCCTCGGCTTCCCCGTCCGGATTGGCGTCCCGCCAGAGATCACGCTGCTGGCGCTGCGCAGAGCTTGAGGAAAGAGCCTGAAAAGCCAACGACCGCCTGCCGCAGGGAACCCTCGTACGTGCTATAATTCATAGGTAACGCCAGCCAGATAAGCACCTGTAAATGCAAGAGTTTAGCGACATTTCCCTTAGACGGAAGCGGGGCTTCGCCCCGCTGGACAGCCGAGGCCGGCTGTCCCTACATGAGTGCTGGCGCAGCGCAGACTTTACTGAGAGCTGACAACTGAAAGCTGAGAGCTAATTCCATGGCTGACGATCAGAATCCTGAGCTTCCCCTTACTCCTCCTCCTGGAGGCGACGGACATTCTCCGGACGGACAATCTCCGACGGGTCCGGGCGCCCTCAACATGCAGCCCGTCAATATTGAAGACGAGATGAAGCGGTCGTATCTCGACTATTCGTTGTCGGTGATCATCGGCCGCGCGCTGCCCGACGTGCGCGACGGATTGAAGCCCGTGCATCGCCGCATTCTTTACACCATGCAACAGATGGGCCTAGCCCCGGGACGCGCCACGCGCAAATGCGCCCGCATCGTCGGCGAAGTGATGGGCAAGTACCATCCGCACGGCAACCTCGCCGTTTACGATGCGTTGGTGCGCCTGGCGCAGCCGTTTGCCATGCGCGCCCCGCTCGTCGACGGACAAGGCAACTTCGGCTCGGTCGATGGCGACCCTCCGGCAGCGGATCGTTACACCGAAGCTCGTTTGACGCGCGTCTCCACCGCGCTGCTCGAAGACCTCGACAAAGAAGCGGTCGATTTTTACCCGAACTACGACGGGACCGAAACGCAGCCCGCGGTTTTGCCCGCGCGTTTTCCTAACTTGCTGGTCAACGGGTCCGATGGCATCGCCGTTGGCATGGCCACGAAGATTCCGCCGCACAATTTGACTGAGATTGTCGATGCCACTATCACGCTGGTGAATAATCCCGGCGCGCAGTTGCCGGAAATTCTGAAGTTCGTGCAGGGACCCGATTTCCCGACGGCCGCCATCATTCACGGGCGCGCGGGAATTTTTGAGGCTTACCGAACCGGCCGCGGGCGCTTCATGATGCGCGGCCGCGCCGCCATCGAGAACGTCACCAAGGAAAAGCAGGCGATCATCGTCACCGAGATTCCGTATCAGGTGAATAAGGCGCGTTTGATCGAGCGCATCGCCGATCTCGTCAACGAGAAGACCATCGACGACATCTCCGACGTTCGCGACGAAAGCGACCGCGACGGGATGCGCGTCGTGATCGAGCTCAAACGCGGAGCCGAACCTCAGATCGTGCTCAACCAGCTCTTCAAGCACACCTCGATGCAGGAAGGCTTCAGCATGATTCTGCTGGCCGTGGTCAACGGCCAACCGAAGGAAATGGGGCTGATCCAGGCGATCAAACACTTCATCGACCATCGCGTCGATGTGGTGCGGCGGCGCACTTCGTATTTGCTGGCCAAGGCGCGCGATCGGGAGCACATTTTGGAAGGCTACCTGACCGCGCTCGATCACTTGGATAACGTGATTGCGATTATCAGGGGCAGCGCCAACCGCGCCGACGCTCGGGAAAATTTAGTCGCTTTCTTTGGCGGCAAGAAGATCGACATCAACACGACCGGACGCCCTCCGAAGCTTCCCGCCGAAAAGCCGTTCACCGCGAAGCAGGCCGACGCCATTCTCGAACTGCAACTGCACCGGCTGACCAAACTCTCGATCGACGAAATTGCGAACGAGTTGAAGCAGGTGCGCGAAGCCATCGCCGAGTACGAATCGATTCTTGCTTCCGAGGCGAAGCTGCGCAAAGTCATCATCAAGGAACTGGAAGAAGTTAAGAAACTATACGGCGACGAGCGCCGCACCGTCATCGAAGACGAAGCTGCGGAAATCATGCTGGAAGATCTGATTGCCGACGAGCAAGTCGCGGTCACGGTCAGCCATTCCGGCTACATGAAGCGCACTCCGATCTCGACCTACCGCATGCAGCGGCGCGGCGGCACCGGGCGCACCGGCATGAAGACGCGCGATGAGGATTTCGTCGAGCACCTGTTTATCGCCTCGACGCACGCTTACATCCTGATCTTCACCAACACCGGACGCGTCTACTGGCTGAAGGTGTACGAGATTCCCGACATTGCCGCTGCCGGCAAAGGTAAGCACGTCGGCAACCTCGTCGGTCTGCAGCCCGGAGAAACCGTGCGGACCATGCTCGCCGTGCGTGATCTGGAAGAAGAAGGCAGGTACGTTTTCTTTGTCACGCACAATGGCACAGTGAAGAAGACCGAGGTGAAAGACTTCTCGCACGTGATGTCGCGCGGCATTATCGCCATCAATATCGAACCGGGAGACGAGTTGGTCGCGGCCTCGCTGACCGACGGCAACCAGATCGTTTTCCTCGCCTCGCATGACGGACAGGCGATTCGCTTCGACGAGAACGACGTTCGCTCCATGGGACGCAACGCCACCGGCGTGCGCGGCATGAACCTGGCCGAGAAGGATTACATCGTCGGCATGGCCACCACGCTCAAGCCGGAGGTGCAAGCGGTAGCGAAAGAGGGAGAGGTTGCTCCCGAAATCGCGGACTTGGTCCCGGAAAAAGGCTCGCTCATTCTCTCCGTCACCGAGAACGGATACGGCAAGCGCACTCCCGCCGACGAGTATCGCCTCACCAATCGCGGCGGCAAAGGCGTGATCAACGTCAAGACCACGGCACGCAACGGCAAAGTCGTCGGCATCTCGCAGGTGACGGAGAAATCCGAGGTGATGCTGATCAGCCAGTACGGCAAGATCATCCGCATCGAATCAAAGTTCATCCGTGAATCGGGGCGCTCGGCGCAGGGTGTGCGGTTGCTGAACGTCGAACCGGGAGACCGGGTCGCGGCGGCGGTGGTGATTCCGCCGGAAGAGCCGAACGGGAATGGGACGCTGCTGCAGTAAGGCTTGCGTGGGGTGGACGAATTCGTCCGCCCTACTGTTGCCGCGCCTACAGCATCGCTGGATCGGCCATGGATTTCTGCTGGTATTCGTTCCGACCCGCTCGGAAACAGCCACCTCATTTGACTTTTCCCGAGGCTTTTAGCCGGTTGTACTCCTTCATGTACTTGCGTCGCTTAGCTTTGAATGCATCCGTTTGCTCGTAAAGCCTGTGGCGACAGATCGCGGAGCACGATTTCTGATTGCGTTGGCGAGCGAGGAACCACCGTCCGCAGCTACACCTGATCAAACCTTCCAGTACATCCAACTCGGCAAGGCCGATAGCGGAGTATGCAGTTCCCGCCTCAACCTCTGTGGCTCCTTTGAGCTTCAGCGTGGAGAAGTCGTCGCCGAAGCTCAATCGGTGATAGGGAGGGTCCCACCCAACTATCTTGCACGACGGATACCTCTCGATCAGTTCGTTGGCCTTGATAGCCCAGCGGTGCAGTTCTTTGTCCGCGCTACGATTGCGGCCTCGCTTTCTGCTCTCGCGACAGAGATGGATGAGCGCGTCAACGAGACTCGCAATCCTCGCCTTCCCGAACTTCGAGTATTCTTCCTTTGGGAGTTCGTTGTTCAGCCATTTCAGCACGCTTTCTCGCCAGATTTCTCGCAAAAGAACTTGCCGTTCTTGTGACACACGACTTGTATTCATATCAGGTGTGTTAAAAGTACTAGCGTTTCTCGGCGCGTGTCAAGCACAATAGGTTCGAAGCGAAAGGCTCATGTGAAGAAATCCCGGCGTGACCCGAGCGTCAATTACATCGACGAAAACAAGATGCGGGTGCGCGCCGAGCAACTGGAGACGCTTAAACGGATCATTCACGAAGGCCGACACGAGGCCGAGCCGGAATATGTGGAAGCGATAAAGGCGTGGAAGCCCGACATCTCAAAAGAGGAATTGCAGGAAAGAATTAAGCAGTTTCACGACGCTGTTTCGGACGTGCAAGCGCGCGAGCGAGACTCTCGTTAGATTTCTTCTCGGCCTTTTTAAATTCCCTGTCGCTCATCTTCCCGGCGGCGGAGTCGATGAGTTCGCCAAAACTCTCCAAGAGCGTATCCTCGGCGGACTTTTTCCGTGCTGGACTCGATGTCGCCATCCGTGGTCCTTTCTTCGGGAGAGTTTTACCGTTGACCATACAGTTTACCCTACGCGTCGCTTTCACGGAAACCAAGATTACGACGATAACCAGGGTAACAATTGCTGTGGACACAGAATTCGAGGTCGCGGCTGGCATTCCGCTCACTGCGTCGTGGGGATCAGGTTCAACAGCCGCCGGACGGCATTGATGTCGGGGCGGATGCCTCGCGGATAAATACCACTATCGTCCCGCTCCCACTCCAGCAGCAGCGCCTCGATGATTTCTTTGCCATCCGGATCGCGGACGGCCTGCATCGGAGTCTTCCCTCCCAGCAAGGGAACCTTCTCGTGGACCCAGCCCTCGACTTGTTTTTGCAGCATCTCTTGAAATTGTTTCTTCGCCTCGGGATCGCGCAGGATAGCCTCGTTGGCATCGTTAGGGGGTCGCGCAGATGTTCGCGGCGAGTTCTTCAGCATTTCCTCCGGCGTTTGCGAAGTTGTGCTCTGGTGGCTGGCCAAAATGCCGAGCCGTTTCTCGATTTCTTTGCGCAGCCGCTCCGCGCGCTCCTTGGAGTTCACTTCCGCAACCAGCGACCGGCCGGAGATCTTGATATGGCCGAGTAGAGTGTTGTCCCACGACTTGATCTTGGCGTTGCCCTTCTTGACCCAATCAAACTCAACGCTGCTGATGGCGCCGTCATCGTCGAGTTCGGCTTCGCTTAGCAATTCCTCCTTGGACCATCCCCACGCCAACGGCGCCAGCGCTTCGAAGGCCACGCCCGGCGACCCGATCTGAAATGTAAGCGTGTGGAATACGAGCGGGTCTCCGTCGGTGTTCTGCAGCCGGGGCGGAGCGTGCAGGGCATCGCGGATGTTGAGGTAGATTTCGCGGACGTCATCCTCATAGCGAATCAGGTCAGCGGCGGTAAGTTCCCGTTTCTGCCTTGCTATTTTCTTCCGCAATACCTTGCGCAGCCCGATGACCTCCGCCTTCCACCGCGGCAGGATGGACAAGGGAGCGCTGCAACCGAGCACGGCAACCCCTGCGCGCCAGATCTGCCCATAAATAATGTCTCCTTCGCGGACGGTCAACGTGGCAGAGTGTTCGACGACCTCAGATTCCTCGCCAGTGAGCACGCACCGCACCGCCATGCGCTCTCCCGGCTTGCACCATACGACTTCATAGAAACTTAAGGGCCGCGTGGTGACCTCCGTCAAAAACTGGAGGTCCAGTTCCGAAAGCTGGCCTTTTTTCGCGAGTTTGTAGGAAGATGTGACGATTCCATCCTCTCCGGGCCGGCGCCACCGCGAGGGCCGTTCCGGGTCCCAGAGAAACAGAAAGTACGGCATGAAGATGCGGCCTTCCTCGGAATTCAGACCGGGCGGAGGCGGGGCATTGTCCAGGTTGAAATCGCACCACGCCTCTTGAAGGTCCTCGAAGAATTCGCGCTCGGCAAAGCGCATCATGTCGTGGGAAAGCTGCTCCGATGCCTCGTGCTGACGCCTCCAGCGGCTCTCCTCCGACAGCGGTTGGACCGTGAGGCAGCAGTGCTTGTACTTCTTTCCACTGCCGCAGGGGCAAGCGTCGTTTCTCCCGACCTTTTCGCGAGGATGAGATCGCATTGCTCGCGACAATAATTCATGTACCTGTGGAACTGCAAGGATGACCTATCGCAGCCCTTCTTTTTCCGCCGCATTACCCCAGTCACTTCTAAATCCCCCCGCTTTCGATTACTGTTGATACTAGAGACACTGTCCCTCCCCGTGTGTGCCCGCGCGGTTGCAGACTGTTTGTGAGCGAGCGTTTGTGCATAACATCGACATCGCAAAAACTGAACCGCCCGCGTACCAGGAACTTCTGAGCCGGCCGATTCGCGAGCTGGGGCTCACGCTTGCCGGGTCTCCGGTGGAACGCTTTGTCGAACAGCTTTATCGCGAGCTGGACGCCAAGGGACTGACTAAATTTCGCCCGGCTTGTTACTTGACCGACGAATGGGGATGTCCGTCAGGCGAGCCGATTATCGGGATTCCGTTTTACCTGGCGAATGCGGCACTGGCGCAACTGGAAAAAGAGACGCATGACCTCGAAGACGCGAGAGAAATCATGATGTACCTGCGGCATGAGGCGGGACACGCGTTCACCTATGCTTACAAGCTGCACAATAGGCCGGAGTGGAAGCAGATCTTCGGGCCGTTCCGCCGGCCGTATCACGACAATTACCGTCCCGCACCGTTTTCGCGCGACTATGTGCGGCATTTGCCGGGATGGTATGCGCAGAAGCATCCGGATGAAGATTTTGCCGAGACGTTCGCCGTGTGGGTGACGCCGCGCTCGAACTGGCGCCAGCGCTATCGCGGCTGGGGTGCGATGGAGAAGTTGCGCTACCTGAACCGTCTGGCGCGCAAGTTGGGGAAGAACGACCCTTCGCGGCGGCGCGGACAGACCGACATCACGGTCGACGAGATGGAGACTACGGTGGCGGAGTTCTACCACCAGAATGCGCGGGAAGAAGTTGCGGTCACCGAGCTTACGCCGGATACGGATTTGCGCGACATCTTTCCCGTATCCAAGCGGCGGAAAGCGGCGCTCGCGGCGCACGAGTTTCTGCATCAGCACCGCAAAGCGGTGATCGACAAAGTTGCGCAGTGGACTGGCGCGCAGCGTCCGCTGGTCAAGACTTTGATGGACACGATCGAAAAGCGCACCGGGGAACTCGACTTGCGCGCCGACAAAACGCGCAGCGCGGAACATCTGGCGGAAGTCACGGCCTATGCCACCGCGCTGGTGATGACCTATGTGACGAAAGGAAAGTTTATTCAGCCGTAGTAAGTGGAGGGACGGGCGTCCTCGCCCGTCCGGCAGCAACGTGGCCGGGCGGGGACGCCCGGCGCTCCACCTTGAGTAGGAGACACAATGATCGGAGCAAAACTGAAAATCGCGCTGCTCTACGACCTGTGGAACGAAGATCCGGTCGCGGCGGCGGCGAAGGAAGAGACGGCTCCCGCGCCGAAGCCGCGCAAGAAAGTGAAGAAGGTAAAAAAAGAGAAGACAGACCGCGAGGAAATTTTCGAAGCGCTCCAGAAACTGGGACACGAGCCCTCCTACTTCGAACTCGACGGGCGCCCGCAGTCCTTGCACTCGCTCTCGCGTTGTGATGCCGACCTGATCTTCAATTTGACCGAGTCTTTCGACGGCGACGACACCAAGGAAATGAACGTGGTCGCGTATGTCGATTTGCTGGGATTGCGCTACACCGGCGCGGGACCGCATGCTATTTTCATGTCCCAGGACAAAGCGATCGCCAAGAAAATCTTCGCGTTTCACGGCATCAAGACGCCGTTCTTTGCGACTGCCTATCGCGGACGCATTGAACATGCCCACGACATTTCTTTTCCGCTCATCGTCAAACCGTCGTGGGAGGATGGATCGATCGGTATCGATGCCGGCGCCGTCGTAAAAAGTGTCAAGGAGATGATGGAACGCATCCAGTACATCCAGGATGAATTCGACTCGCCCGCCCTGATTGAGGAATACATCGAGGGGCGCGAAATTTACGCTGGAATTCTGGGCAGCTACGAACGGACGCAGGTTTTGCCGCTTATCGAGCTCGATCTGTCACGCCTGCCGGAAGGCACGCCGAAAATCGCCACCTATGACGTGAAGTTCGAGAAGAATACCGAAGCCTACAAGCTGACGAAATCCGAAATCGCTGAAAATCTGGACGAAGATACGGTGAAGCGGTTGTCCGAGACGGCGCTGGCCGCGTATCGCGCGCTGAAGCTGCGCGACTATGGACGCATCGACATGCGGCTGGCTCCGAACGGCGATGTCTATGTCATCGAAGCGAATCCGAATCCGTGGCTGGCGAGCCGGCAGGAGTTTGCCATGGCCGCTAAGGCCTCCGGACTTTCCTACACGGAGATGATCGGCGCAATTATTGATTTGGCCATGAGCCGCTATCTGAATGCCAATCTTACGAATGCGGCGGCTATGCGCTAGAAACTCGCTGAAACCTCTTATTTGAATTCTCAAGCGGGAGCCGCGGGCCATAGTCCCCGAAAGGGTAATGGCGAGGCTATCCCTTCGGAGGAAAAAGGAGCCGAGCTGCGCTCGGCTTGGACGGGCGAGGCGCCCGTCCCCACACGAGCATCAGCGTGTTTCTAGAACTCATTCCACAGGAACTGGTTGTACACCTCGTGGTGGAACTGCACTTCGGCTGCCTTGACGAGCGTGCCCAGCAGACGCGGGCAGCGGTCGGCCGATGCCTGCTTCAGGTCGGCGTAGCGGCCTTTCACGTCTTCCCCGAGAAGTTTGGTTGTCCATTCGGCTTTGCGGAAGTTGTCCATCGCTGTGTAGATGTTGTCGGGCAGGTAGCGTTCGGCCTGGCGGAGGTTCTTGATCTTGGCCGTCTCGCCTTCCAATCCGGTCTTGAAAATGGAGTACATCACCATGTAGGGGTTGGCGTCGGGAGCGACGGCGCGCACCTCGGTGCGCATGCTGCGCTCGTTGCCGATCGGGATGCGGACCATGGCGCCCCGGTCCACGGCCGACGCGGTGAGCTTGTTGGGCGCCTCGAAGTGCGGATCGAGGCGGCGATAGGCGTTGACGCTGGAATTGAACACCAGGCAGAGGTCGTTCCCGTGCGTGAGAATGCGGTCGAGGAACTCATAGCCAAACTTGCTGAGCTTCTCCTCGCCCTTGGGATCCCAGAACAGGTTCTTGCCGTTCTGGCTGACAGAGACATTGGTGTGCATGCCGCTGCCGTTGACGCCCACCACCGGCTTCGGCAGGAAACAGGCGGTCAAGCCCATATTCCGAGCCACCTGGCGGCAGATCAGCTTGTAGAGCTGGATATGGTCGGCGGCGGCCACCACTTCGGCGTAGCCGTAGTTGATTTCGAACTGCGAGGGCGCGACCTCCGGGTGATCCTTTTCGTTCTGGAATCCCATCGATCGTTGCACTTCCGCGGTCGTATCAATGAAGGTGCGCAGCGGATCGCCCGGCAGCGAATGATAGTAGCCGCCCGTGTTCACGTATTCGAACTTGCCGGTCTCGTGGTAGGTGCGCTCGGCGTCCGGCCCCTGGAACAGGAAGCCTTCGATCTCATTGGCGGCGTTGAGTGTGTAGTTGTGCTTCTTGTGCATTCCGTTGGCAAACAGCTTCAGCATGCTGCGGATGTCCGCGGTGTAGGGCTCGCCGTCTTTATCAATGACCTCGCCAAAGACGAGCACCTTGCCCGGCCCGAAGACATCCGCCGGTCCCCAGTAGAAGGCAGCCCAGTCAATGCCTAAACGCAGATCGCTTTCGCGCTGCGCCGTGAAGCCGCGAATCGACGAACCGTCAAAGGTCAGGTTGTCGTAGCTCTTCAGCAGGAATTTCTTGTCATAGTCCAGCATGTGCAGACGGCCTTCCAGGTCGCTGAACAGCACGGTCACGGCCTTGATGCGCGACTCATCAGTCAGGTACTTCAGCCGCTCTTCCTGAATTTTGTTAGGAGCCACGCGGTCCAGGCGCTGTTTCTTCGCCTTCAGATTCATTTCTTCCAGTTCGTCGTAGGGGATCGCTAGAAAATTCCGCAGTTCAGTTGACATGCCTCTCCTTTTATCTGGTGCGCTGCCCAGGAATCAGATTCAATGACCGGGGGTGAATTGATAGGCTATCGCGTCGGACGCAACCAGACAAATAGAAATCGCTTATAGCAACGATTAGCGGCGTTTATCCGACTTGCCAATTTGCATCGGGAACGGTGCAGAATGGCTTCTGGCTGCTGGCTACTAGCTTCTGGCGAGCGTCCAGACGTTACTCGAAGCTTCCGCAGCTCGATTTTATTTCGAAGCGCCTCGGTAGTCGAATCGCGGCGTGAAATAATCGAGTGCGAGGCATTCATTTGAGCTGCTCGATTTGTGAACAACGAAAAGAAAAGCGGTTTTGCCCGGCCGTGCATGGGAGAATCTGCCCGCAGTGCTGCGGCGAGCAGCGCGAGGTGACGCTCGACTGCCCGAGCGAGTGTCCTTATCTCCAGCAGGCGCGTGAGCACGCGAAAGCACATAACGAGCGGCCGGGCGAACAGGATCGCGAGGCTTCGATTCCCGAGGTTGAGATTGACGAGCGGTTTCTCTACGAACGCGAGGAACTGATCCTGGGACTCAGCTTCGCGCTGGCGAAGAGCGCCCGCGCCGATCGCTCGCTCACCGACCGCGATCTGATCGCGGCGGTGGGATCGCTAGCGAAGAGCTACCGAACGCTGGTGAACTCCAGCCTGATCTACGAGCCGCCGACCACCAACGTCGTCCACCAGACTATCGCCCGCGAAGTCGAAACCATGGTCCGGGAATTTCGCGAGGCCGAGCGGCAACAGATGGGGCACACGCGGCTGCGGGATTCCGAGGTGCTGAAGGCGCTGGTGTTCCTCTTGCGCATGGGCTTGGGGCGCACGTCCGGCAGGCCAAAATCGCGGGCGTTCGTCGATTTCCTCTTTGCGCAATTCCCCGAAAAGCACTCGGCCATCGCGGGGCCAGAAGAGGCAGGGAATCGGATTCTCATTCCGTAGCAGGCTACGGCAAAAGTGGATGGTCGCTGCCCAGTTCCTGACGGGGCGCCTGATTGCCAGTAGAGACGCGGCGTGCCGCGTCTAGGAGCCGTAGCCAGGGCGGGCAGAGACGGGGCAAGCCCCGTCTCTACAACGGCCAAAGCAGTCCGGCGCAGCGAGATCCGCAGACGGGAACAGGTCTCAGAGTCGGCGGACGATCTGCCCGCTAGGCAGCACCGCCAGAAGTTCTCGCGCGGATTTCCCGAGTTCGGGATGGCGCGCCTCCGGAGCGATTTCGACCAGCGGTTCCAGAACAAACCGCCGCTGATGCATGGCCGGATGCGGAATCTTCAAGCCCGGCTCATCCACGATGCGATCCCCAAACAGCACTACGTCGATATCAATGTTGCGCGCGCTTTTGTCGCGCAAGCGCAGACGTCCCATCGTCGCTTCGATCCGCAGCGCAAGCTGGAGCAGTTCTCTCGGCGTCTTGTCCGTTTCAATCGCCGCCACGCAGTTCAGGAACCACGGCTGGTCCGGAACGTCCAGCGGCTGGGTCTCATACAATGCGGAGACGGCCAGCAACCGGCCCGCTGCGTCCAATTGCGCAACCGCCGCGCGCAAGTTGGCCGCACGATCTCCCAGATTCGATCCCAGCGACAGATAAGCGGTTTCTCTCACCGAACCAGTTTCGCGGTGAAAGGCGCGAGAATCCATAAAAAACTGACGGGAAAGGGATCATTCTTGATTTTCTGGCTTTCGGAAAGCGACTCTCCGGAATGGCAACCAACGCTTGCGACCAACGCCGCGGATTTCCCGCTGTGACGGAAGAGCCTTCTTCGCCCGGTACCTTCTCGCGGTACCTAGGTCACTTTCCTAGGTTGTCGGGTACCGCTAGTATCGAAGAAGCCATGAATCTGGACTCTCTTCTGATCAGCCGGGACGCCGCTTTGCTCGGCGTGCTGCGTCCGGCACTGGAGAAGATTCCCGTCAATATCGAGGTTTGCGCAGAATTCCGGCCCGGCAACGATATGCTGGCGAAGCGCAAGTTCGATGCGGTAATCATCGACTGCGATGACCTGCACAATGGTTTTGATCTCCTGCGGGCCCTCCGCCAGACCCAGAGCAATGCCAAGTCCGTAGCCTTCGCTGTGGTGAATGGGAAGACGACTACCCAGGAGGCCTTCCATTCTGGAGCGAACTTCGTTCTGCAGAAGCCGGTCACTCCGCTGCACGCCTCGCGCTGCTTGAATGCGGCTCTTAGTTTCATGGTGCGGGAACGGCGCCGGTATTTTCGGCATCCGGTGGAGATGCCTTTGCGAATCGGCCTTCCGCACAACCAGGAACTGACGGCCAGGTCGACCAACCTTAGCGAGGGAGGCATGGCCATCCGCATCCTCGGCAAGTTGCCCAAGGATGCGCAGGCGCAGTTTCGCTTCACGCTCCCCGTTGCTAACATTTCGCTCGAGCTGAAAGGCCAGGTCGCCTGGGCTGACGGAACCGGCCACGCCGGCATCCGCTTTGTCGAGGTTCCGCAGAGCTCGCAGTATCAGCTGGAAAAATGGCTGACTGACCGCTTGCAAGAAGAAATGCCGGCGCGACTACAAGGCTACGCGGCGCTTCCCTAACCGGCTGCTCGGTAATGCTTGTGTGGGGACAGGCGACTCGCCCGTCCTCGCCAGTTCGCCCTTCACGAAAACGTTTCCCGAAACTCCCACCCGGCATCCAGCTTGTGACTTGCGCCCTCCCACTGCTGTGGCACTGTAGAGAAGCGGCGTGCCGCGTCTCAATTTCCAACGAGCGCAACCCAGGATCGAATTGCCATGATCACATTGGAAGAAAGAATCGCCAGAACCCAGCGCTTGCTGCGCCGCCTGGAAGAGGACCAGCCCTATTTGCAGGTGCGCTTGTCCGTGCTCGGCGCCGAGCACCGCGAGAGCGCGAATGCTTTCGCCGACCGCATGCGCGCTGAAGCCGAAGCCGAACTGCAGCGCCTGCTGGCGGAACGCGAAACAGCACAGGTCCAGGTCTTAGGTCTTAGGAACATAAAGTTCTGAGACCTAAGACCTGAGACCTTAACCACAAGGGAAGCTCTTGATGCGCGCACTTATGGGAGGCGAGGCTAGACGCTAAGACTAACCGCCGACGCGAGCACCGGCACGGCAGGTTGATCTTCCAGCGCGGTTTCTTCCCAATACGACCGGTCGCGCAAAATACGCGACACCAGCGCGGTATGCATGGCGTGGCCGGCGCGGTCGGCTACCACCGAACCCAGTATCTGTTTCCCGATCAGCGCCAGGTCGCCGATCAGGTCGAGAACTTTATGGCGCACGAACTCGTCTTGAAAACGTAATGGCGGGTTCAGCACTTCGTGGCGGTTCAGCACGATGGCATTGTCGGTCGACGCCCCCCGGATCAGTCCCTGCTGCCGCATGGCATCGGCTTCATGCAGAAATCCGAAAGTGCGCGCCGGCGCAATCTCCTTCAGATAACTGCCATTTGTCAGCCGCACGCAGAAGCTCTGCTTGCCAATGAGCGGGTGAGGAAAGTTGATGGAATAGGAAACCGAATAGATGTCGGCTGGATAGACCGCGATAAATTTATCGCCCTCGCGCAACTCGATCTCGCGCACGATCCGGAGATAAGTGCGCGCTTTGCGCTGTCGCCGAATCCCGGCCTTTTGAATCATTTCGACAAACGGACGGGCGCTGCCATCGAGAATAGGCAACTCCAGATTGTCCAGCTCGACGATGGCATTGTCGATGCCGACGCCGGTAAACGCCGAGAGCAGGTGCTCGGTGGTAGAGATGAGCACGCCCTTCTTCATCAGGCTGGTGGCGTAACTGACGCGGGCCACGTTGCGCCCGCTGGCTTCGATCGGGAAGCCTTCCAGGTCGGTGCGGTGAAACACGATTCCCGTGCCCGCAGGCGCGGGCAGAATTCGCAGGCTGACCGGAGCGCCGCTGTGGAGACCTACTCCCGTGCAGGTCACCGCCGCGCGAACTGTTTGCTCGTGTGTCAAGGGGAGGACGTATAAGTCTTTTGCTGTGTATCAGCTTACAGCGACGGGCCGAGTTTCGTATGTGGCAAAACAGCCACACTCCGTGGTTCGTTCGACGGCGGCAAAGGCTAACTTGTTCAGGCAATTACAGATGTTTGGGGGTATCCAGGGGGAATTTGGGCCGGTTTTGCCTGCTGGCCGCAGGTTTCGCTGTACCAAACCCCTCTGACATCGCCCGGACCCGCAAGCGCGAGAAGAAAATCCACGTTCGGCGCAAAGCCCATCTCGCCGATGCTCACGTATGAGGCACTATAGCGAATCCAGAGTTGCTGTGACCACAGGCAGTTGCCGGGTTTTACTCGGCTTGGAAGGCCGGGGGCGGCCGTCCCTACACGAGCGGGATACAGTAACGCTGGATCCGCTCTAAGTCTCACCGTTTCTTCAGCGGCACTTTGGGGTCGTAGGTCACCGCCGCTTCGAACATCGAATCCGGCAGCTTCAGGTTGTAGCTGGCTGTGTTGATGAAGCGCTGTTGCGAAGTCTCTTCGTTGAAATAACGGGTAATGGAGTGGGCTGTCCAGATTCCCCGCACCAGCTTGTAATTGTCGTAAACCTCATCTTCCACGTTTTTCTGCTTGTCCTTCGGATCGCGCCACGAGTAACTGATCTTGACCGGATAGTGCGAATTCAGGTCCAGAAAAACGCTGACCGAGTCGTTCTGGCTGTTGAGCAGCGTGACCCCTTCGCATTCCTTCCCATCTACAACGGACTGGCCATCGTAGAACCAGGCCACGTTCGGATCGCGAATCCACTTGCGAAACACCCATTCCAGCGAATGCTGCCGGCGGCGAAGGTAGTTCTCCAAGTCCAGCGGCTCTTGCGCCGCCGTTCCCTTGTACGTCGTCTCGTATCCTTTGTCGCCATTGTGAATCAGGACAAGATCGGCCTTCTTGGACTTGACGCCGCCGATGTCAATTTGCCCTGGTATGACATGAATGTCTTTCAAGCCGAGGACTTCGAAGCGGTCCTTGTCTGGATATTCGATGTAGTAGTTGTAGGGAATCCCGGTGCTCTCGGTGCGCCCGTGATAAAGCGGATAGTAGCGGCCTGTCTCACTCTTGTTTTCGTAAGTGAGGTAGGCTTGCCCTCCCAGCGCCTGGATGGTCCGATCCAGAACCGCCCGCGCCTTGCGAGCATTGTCGGAGTCGTTCAGATTGACGGCGGGCTGAGGGGGAGCGGAGGTTGGAGCGTTTTGGGCAGCGCCCAGCGCGCACAGCAGCAAAATGGCAACCAAGCGGTACATGGCTAGTTGGTTAGAAGCGTTCAAGATGATTTTAGCTGTACCCGAGTACACCCAGGGACAGCCGGGCGCAGTTCAAATTCAATTCCGCCGCCGCGGGCGGCTACAACTCCTTCGGTGATACAATCCCCGGCCATGAAGCGCGTACTGTTTCTCTTCCTGCTGATTCCATTCCTGGCGGCGCAGACAGCGACTGAAGTCGAGATCACCTCTGAACCCTCGCACCACCTTGCCCTGGAAAACGAATACATTCGCGCCTTCAAGGTCGAGGTTGCGCCCCATGCTTCGACGCTCATGCATCGCCATCGCCACGACTACGTGTTCGTCACACTCGGCGATGCTCACATCTCCAACGAAGTCGAGGGCAAGCCACCTGTGGACGTCAAGTTCACGGACGGCGATACCCGGTTTGCGGCAGGAAACTTTGCCCACATCGCCAGGAATCTCTCGGACCAGCCGTTTCGCAACGTGACGATTGAGTTGATGCAGGATGAAAAATTACGGCAAACGCCCTCCCTTTGGCCGGAGGAAAGCGGCGAAAAAACCTTTCCGGGCGGCCGCCGCAAAATTCTTTTCGTGAAAGATGGAGTGCGCGTGTCCGAAGTCAACCTCGAACCAGGCGCGACCGTACCCAGCCACCATCACGACGCCCCGCATCTTCTGGTCGCGGTCAGCGATCTCGATCTACGCAGCGACGTCGAGGGATCGGGACCGATGCCCGGAAAATTCAAGTCCGGCGATGTCAAATGGTTGCCGGGAGGCTACACCCACACATTGACGAATGTGGGGAAGAGCCCGGCGAGACTGGTGACGGTCGAATTCTAAGTAGAGACGCGGCTTGCCGCGTCTCCTGTGTGCACTCTGGCAACCGTGAAGCCGCTCTACTCGCTCTTGACCAACGGGTTGCCCGGAGAAACCAAACCGACACGGTGCAGCTTGGCGGTAAGGCGGTCTTTGTCAGTGGCAGCGGAAGCGGCGGCGAGGCGCTTGCGCAGCTTGGCGATTTTTTCTGCGCGGGTGCGGCGCCGGCGAATTTCCGGACGACGGCTGGGTGCGGACATGAGTCTCCTTGGTGTTCAGTGACGGTGTTCAGAGATGCGATCGGCGAAATCACGAGTCAAAAATACGGCCGGCTGCCGTGGGCTCGCGCCGAACTTTAATTATAGGGTTCACCGGCACGGCTGGCAAAGACAGGGCGATCACTTCGGCTGATAGCCGCTGCAAACCAATACCGGCAGGCGCGGATATTTTGCGAACCGCACATCCTCGAACGAAAGCTTACACATAAGGAAAGTCGAACCGCGATCGGAGTCGATCCGGCGTGCATGGTGGCAGTCCCGGCAGAGGCCGGGGCCAGTGCGGATCGGCTTGTCGTCGGTTTCAGGGGACATAGACGGTTGCGGAGCGCTACCGCTGCCGCCTCCCTAAGATCTCGTAAACCGGCTTGTTGTCCGCGAACACCCGCCATTCCATCACCTTGCCGTCACGAATCACCGCCATCCAAGCCGCGGGCGTCCACCATGAGGCGCCGTCTATCGTCCCGCCGGCCTCTCCCGCCGCTAACACCACGCCATTTTCCGCTATCACGTAGTCTGTTTGAATCCAGTAGTTCGGACACATCGCGAAGTAGGTGCGCCATCCAGCCTCCATGGATGAGGCGCTGTGGACCCGATTCCCCGCCGAGTCTACGAAGACATGATCGGTTGTCATCAACGCCGTCAGGGATTCTACGTCATGATCATTGATGGCAATTACAAATTGCTTGAACGTCTCGGCTGAGTTCGTCGTGGTCACGCGATCCGACATGCGCAGGGTAGATACTTTGTGGCAGCCGGACCTGTAAGCCGAATTCTGTCCGCCTTGCGGCGGGACGGTCATTCCTCTGGGCCTCGCATTACTGCAAGGCTCAAGCGACCTACCCGGAGGTTGTAGCGCGCCGAGCCGGCACGCGTCCCCGGCGCAGCCGAAGCTTTGTCAGGAAATCCCTCCCTATTTGGTCTTGCTCCGTGTGGGGTTTGCCCTGCCCGCCGCATTACTGCGTCGGCGGTGCGCTCTTACCGCACCTTTTCACCCTTACCTGGGCCTTGCGGCCCGGGCGGTATGTTTTCTGTGGCACTTTCCGTCGAACGATCCCGCCCGTAAAAGCGCGGGGGCCCTCCCGGACGTTATCCGGCACACTGCTCTGCGGAGTTCGGACTTTCCTCTGTCTTGCGACAGCGACCGTCCGGTCCGGCTGCCAACAGATTCATTATAGTGCACGCGGAGTGTGCAGACAGAGAGTGCGGCAGATGCCACAAGCCCGATGGCGCGTTCTCTCACTCCACCTCTTTGGGTGCGAGGAGGAACGTGTATGTCAGCAGGGCCAAGCCGATCAACAACGGAATCAATCCGGCGAGATAGACCGGCTCGTCGTTCACCAGCCCATGCAGAAGCGCCATGACACCGATGCCGACGACGGCGGTGATCAATCCGCCTAGCTTCATGCCTTCGAGGCGGCGTTTGGTAACGGTCTTATTCTGCTCACGCAGCAGTTCGATCGCGGCCTTGGCACCCTCGCCTGAGCTCTCTGCGATTTTCTTCAGCGTTTCGTTCCTGTAGTATTCTTCTCTCTCTTTGCGGCGAGCTTCTGCCCAGACTGCGACGGACAGGAATGAGAATAGGGCAATGCTTCCTATGACGGGTATCGCGATTGCTACGACCCCGACGGTGTTGTTGTCCACTTCGAATGCCATTGTCAGCTCCTTGAAGTTCTTCTGCTTACGTCAGGTAGGACCAGCCTCCCGCAGTTCCGGTTGCATTTTCTTCGTCCGGAATGCATTTTTGAAATAATGCAACCGTCCGCAGGGAAGTCGTGTCCTACTCTTGAGCCAGGAGTCCAGAGTGAGCGCCAGCGACGATCAGACCGATGTCGAGAGAACCCTGGCTGGCGATATTTCCGGCTTTGAAGGGATCGTCAGGCGCTGGCAGAGCCCGCTCATCAACCTGGCCTACCGCTTTTGTCACGATCGTGGACGCGCTGAGGAGATGGCACAGGAGGCTTTTCTGCGCGCTTACCGCGGGCTCGGCCAATGGCGCAAGGATGCGGTCCTTTCTACCTGGCTCTTCGCACTGGCGACGAACCTCTATCGTTCGGAACTCCGTCGCATCCCGGCGCGAACCGTCTCGCTCGAAGACATTGCTGAACCTCCGGATGCGCGTGCTTCTGACGGAGGCCTTGAGGACCATGACCGCGATTTGGCGGTGCGGCGGGCGGTTTTTGCTTTGCCGGCGAAGTATCGCGAAGCGTTGACTCTTTTTTACTTTCACGACATGGACGTCACCACTGCGGCGCTGAGCCTCGGTCTGCCCGAGGGCACGGTCAAGGCGAGATTGTTTCGCGGTCGAGAAATCTTGCGCAGCAAACTTCCGCAACTGTTGGCCGTGCCGCGTTTGAAGGAGGCTTAATGAAACGCTTGATCAGACACGAGGAGATCGATCGCATTCTTTCGTGTAAGGAGGCTTAATGAAACGCTTGATCAGACACGAGGAGATCGATCGCATTCTTTCGTGTGAGGATGAAATCCTCCCGTCGTCGGGCTTCGCTGCCTCCGTCATGGATGCGGTTCGGCGTGAGGCCGCAGCACCGCCGCCGATCCCGTTCCCTTGGAAGCGCGCTCTGCCCGGCCTGGTGGTTGCGGGTTTGGCATTGGCAATGGTTCTGGTTGCGGGAGTTGTGGCGATTGCGCAGTTGGGGAGAGCATCAACGATCCCACAGCTTTCCATGTCATGGCCGTCCGTGTTAGCGCCCATCTTCCAGCGGAACATGGAGTCTGCGGCGATTTGGACCGTGCTGGCCCTGCTGGTGACGTTGGTGTCGGTGAAACTATCGATGCGGCTTGCTTCCGGCAGGGTATGAGGCTCCCCTCTGCTTGCTGGTGGGGCCCCGGGCGTCCCCGCCCGTCTCTCCACTGCTTCCCCACATAACACGCTCGCCCTGTAAATGCAGCCCGCGCGAGTTCTCAGGTGTTAGGTCTCAGGTCGCAGGAGTCCACGGCCGGGGCTGTTAAACTGATGGCGAAGAGTCTGGGACAAGTCATTCGTGGCCTGAGACCTGAGACCTAGCACCTGCGACCTGAGCGCAGCCCATGAACATTTCCGAGGCGATCAAGATCGCGTTCCTGTCGTTGTGGGCGAACAAACTGCGCTCCGCGCTCACCTTGCTCGGCGTGGTGATCGGAGTGGCCGCCGTGATTGCCGTGGTCACATTCGTCAACGGCATCAATGGCTACGTGGCGACGAAGATTTTCAATCTCGGCGCCGACGTTTTCATTGTCTTCAAGAATTCACCCGCCGTCACCAACATCGACAAATTCCTCGAAGGCGAAAAGCGCAAGAACCTCACCATGGAGGACTACGCAGCCGTCCTCGAAGCCTGCAAGCATTGCGAATGGGTGGGAGCGTCGCTGTATAACACCACCGGACACGTTAAGTACGGAGAGCAGTCGATCAGCGACACCATTGTCCGCGGCCTGACGCCCTCCATGGTGACGATTCTCGATATCGACCTCACTGCCGGGCGCATGCTCAACGATAGCGATGTGAGGGACAACTCCGCCGTCGTCGTCGTCGGACCCGACATCGTGGATAACCTGATGCCCGGCATGGATCCCATTAACAAGGAGGTCCGCATCGACGGCTGGGTCTATCGTGTGGTCGGCGTCGGCAAACGCAAGGGCAAGACGCTTGGCCAGACGATGGATAACTACGCGCTCATGCCGATCACCGCGTTTCAGAAGCAGAATGGCTCACACGAGGATATCCACATCTCGGGCAAGGCCGCGGCCAGCGGCGCCGGATTCGATGAAGCAATGGACGAAACGCGCGCCGTGCTGCGCGCGCGCCGCCACGTCCACCCCGGCGACGAAGACAATTTCGACATCGAAACCAATGACAGCCTGCTGAGTATCTGGTCGAACTTCAGCGGCACGTTCTTTTACGCCATGATAGGAATCGCCGCCATCTCGCTGGTGGTCGGCGGCATCGTGATTATGAACATCATGCTGGTTTCAGTGACAGAACGAACCCGGGAGATCGGCATCCGCAAGGCCATGGGTGCGCGGCGCGGTGACATCCTGCTGCAGTTTCTGATCGAGTCTGTCGCCTTAGCGATGCTCGGAGGCGCGATCGGCGTGCTGTTTGGCATTTTGATCGCCAAGGGTGTCACACTGGCAATCGGCATGCCGTCGGCGATCAAACTCTGGGCCGTGGCGGCCGGACTATTTGTGGCGGTGAGCGTGGGTGTTTTTTTCGGCGTGTATCCCGCGCGCCGTGCGGCCAAACTGGATCCCATCACGGCGCTGCGCTTTGAAACGTAAGAAAGCTTGAACCACAATAGGTTTTCTCGGCGCACTCGGCGTCTCGGCGGTGAAAAGGTTCTGAAGTCATGCTGGTCAAGGGCGAACTCGGTGAAGGCCTGAAGATGGCGGTAGACACGATCCGCAGCAACAAAATGCGCTCGTCCCTGACCGTGCTGGGCATCGTGATTGGAGTTGCCGTCGTCATCGGAATTTCATCGATCGTGCGCGGCCTGAACGACAACGTTAGCCAGGTCATCACCAGCCTGGGCTCCAACATCATTTTCGCTTTCCACCTGGAGCCTTTCACCTTCGGGCGTCCGACGGAAGAGATGCGCACCCGCAAGGAACTGACCTACGACGACGCCATGGCGATGCAGGATCTGCCGCACGTGAAAGCGGTCACCGTCGGCGTGCGCTATTTCCGGCCGGAGCTCGGCACCGGGACTTACTCCGTCAAGTACAAAGACCGCAAGGCCAAGCAGACCATTCTGGAAGGCGACACCAGTTCTTACAAAGATGTCATTGACGTCGACCTGGATTCCGGCCGCTGGTTCAGCGATATCGATGAGGATCGCCGCAGCCCAGTCATTATTATCGGCCACGATACGGCGGAGGAGCTTTTCCCGAATGAGCAGGCGTTGGGAAAAGAGTTGAATATTGAGGGGCAGATTTTTACCGTGATCGGTGTGGCGAAAGTCCGCAAGAGCGTGTTCGGCGGAGGGAAGAATCCCGATGACAACATTGTTTTCTTTCCGCTGAGCACATTTCGGAAGCTGCACCCCGAATTGAAGCAATACTGGATCAGCGTCAAGGCCACCTCACACGACGATATGGCCAAGGCGATGGATGAAATGCGTGAACTGCTGCGGCGGCGCCGGAAGGTTCCGCCGGAGAAGCCGGATAACTTCGCCATCTTCACGCAAGACTCCATTTCCGACGTGTGGAATCAGATCACGGGTATGATCTTCATTTTCATGTTCGCGGTCTCGAGCGTCGGCTTGATCGTGGGTGGCGTGGGCGTGATGAACATCATGCTGGTTTCGGTGACCGAGCGGACCCGCGAGATTGGAGTGCGCAAAGCCATGGGAGCCCGCAAGCGCGACATTCTTGTGCAATTCACGCTCGAAGCGGTCATGCTCACCGCCGTCGGCGGAGTGATCGGGCTCTTGCTGGGCGGCCTCATCACTGCCATCGTTCCGGTTGCGTTCCCGTCGCTTCCGGCCACGATGTCGGTGTACTGGTCGATGTTCGCCTTCTTCGCCTCGGCCGCGGTCGGCCTGGTCTTCGGAATTTATCCCGCGTGGAAAGCGGCCAACCTCGATCCCATCGAGTCGCTGCGCTACGAGTAACCAGCCGCGAGTCAGTACGCGTGTGTAGCGCGGACACTCTTGTCCGCGCTGCGTGCAGCACCGAAAAGGGTTCGCGGACAAGAGTGCCCGCGCTACACAAAACCATTCGCGGTTGAGGGTCCTCACGGTTTATTCTTTCGATTCACATGCTGCCAAGTACCAGAGCACTGCTCGAAATCGTAGCCACAGTCGGAACTCTCGGCAGTCTTTTTTTCTATTTCCTCTCCGCGCTTTCGCTGGCCAGCTTCCTCAGCGATAGGCGCAAAAAGCTCAACCAGCCCCCACTGCCCGAAAGCCAGCTACCGCCAGTTTCCATCCTCAAGCCCTTGAAAGGTGTCGATCCCGAGATCTGGGAGAGCTTTTGCAGCCATTGCGAACAGCAGTATCCCCAATTTCAAATTCAATTGATCTTCGGGGTCAGCGATCCCGGCGATCCTGCCATCGAAGTCGTGCATAAGCTCCAGTCACAATATCCGAACCTTCCGATTGAGTTGATCGTCTGCGATCGCGTTCTCGGAGCAAATATCAAAGTCAGTAATCTCGCGCAGATGTTGCCTGCGGCACGCCACGAACTCCTCCTGGTGAATGACAGCGACATCCGCGTCCCGTCAGATTATTTGCGGAAGGCGATCACGCCGCTCGTGGACTCCTCTATCGGACTGGTGACCTGCCTCTACCGTGGTGTCGCCAGCACGACCCTCGGCTCCCGGCTGGAAGCGTTGGGCATCAGCACCGACTTTGTGCCTGGCGTTCTGAGCGCCAGGTTTCTCGAGAATGGATTGCACTTCGGATTGGGCTCGACGCTGGCGTTTCGCCGTCGTGACCTCGAAGCCATCGGCGGCTTCGAAGCCTTGCTGGACTATCTGGCCGACGACTATGAACTCGGACGGCGCATCGCCGCCACCGGAAAGCGCGTCGAGCTCAGTTCCGCAACTGTTACCACATTTCTGCCTGCCTACACACTGCGGCAGTTCTTTCGCCATCAACTGCGCTGGTCTAGGACCATTCGGGACGCCCGTCGCTGGGGATACGCAGGACTGCTTTTCACCTTCGGCCTGCCCTGGGCATTGGTGACGCTGCTAGCGGCCCATGGGGCTGCGTGGGCGTGGCTACTGCTCGCGCTGACGTCCACGGTGCGGCTGGCTGTCGGGTTCGTTGCTGCGGTAGCCGTGCTCCACGACCGCCAGGCGCTCCGCAATATTCTCCTGCTGCCACTGCGAGACCTGATCGCGCCGTTCGTCTGGGCGGCGAGTTTTATGGGCAGCCGTATCCACTGGCGAGGCGATGTCTTCGATCTGAAAGATGGCCGCCTGACTATTGCGAAGCCGGCGCCATCGGATGGTTGGCAAAAATAGTCTTGCCGCCGCGACGCGCAACCACATAGCTCGTCAATCCCCGCAACGCCGGCGGATCATCCTCTTCAGCCCACGAAAAGACGCGCTGCGGGCCGTTCCACATCTCGACAAACGAAGCCTGCGTCTCGAAGACCCGCGGCGCTCCCGGAAACTGCGTGCCGTACCACATGTTTCCGCCCGGCGCGCGCAAACTGCGCAGATGCAGCCCGGTGTAGAAATTTAGCGTAGACGCATTCTCATACAGCCCGTCCACCACGATCTGATCGCCCGGCCGATACTGCTCGCGAATCGCCATCGCCAGGTCCTTCGAGGAAAGAATCGGAGAAAAAATGCCGAACGCAATCCGCACGCACGCCAGCAGCACCACCATCATCGCCACCAGCGCTCCATTCCCCGCCCCCGCCCTACCGCGACGGCGCAGAATCCAGTTGGCGAGCGTTCCCAGTAAGAATGCGAGCGAAAAGCCGAACAACGGCACACGAAATGCCCCCATCGCTTGCGGGGTTAAATCCAGAAAGTGCCCGAACGAAAGCGCGTAGTCCTGCGGATTCTTCCGCAGCAGGTCCGACAGTTCCGTGCCCGGAGCCGGCGCCTTCGAAAAGATGAGCAATGCAAACCCAACCACCGCGAGGATGACGCCGACCGCCAGCAACACCGCCGACGAAATCCGTCCGTTGCGCCGTTCCCGGCTGTCCGCGGCAGATGCTCTCTCCCGTTGCAGCCATCCGCCTACCAGCAACGCCAGCCCCGGAATTGCCGGGATCGTGTAGTATTCCTGGCGGGTCGAGAGGCTGAAGAAACCCACGATCACGAGGTTCCACAAGACAAACAAAAGATACGCACGCTGACGCCGCGACATTTGCGAACGGAACTCGCGCCACCGCCGCGGCACTTCCTGCAGCGCCTGCGGAAGAAACACAGTCCAGGGAAGCAGCCACAAAACCAGCAGCGCCCAGAACAGCACCAGCGGAACCGTGTCGTAGTCGCGCGGCACACGCCTGTTCAGGAAGCGCAGGATGTGCTCATTGACGAAATAGAACCACAGAAATCCGCGTACCTGGCCCTGCGCCGGGTTGCGCAGCGCCGCCAGAATGTGCCATGGCGCGGCGATCGCGAAGAATACCAGTGCGCTCGAAACCAGACGCAGCTTAAGCACGTGCCGCAGATTCCCCGTCAGCAGCAGATAAAGCCCGATCACTCCGGCCGGAAACACCAGTCCGATCAGTCCCTTGGTAAGCACGTTGAGCGCGCACACTACGGCGAGTCCCCAACAGGCGAAGCGCGCGGGTTTCGGTTGCTCCAGTGAAACAAGAAAAAGCCAGAACGTCAGGGTCAACCAAAGACCCACCGCCACGTCCGGAATCAAAAAGCGCGTAAAAAGGTACGGTCCGAGCGCGGTTACCAGCACAAGGCCGGAATCGAGACCGCCTTCGCTGCCCAAAGCCGAGCGTCCCAAACCGTACGTGGAGAGAATCATCGCCAGCACGCCCAGCATGAGCGGAAGTCGCGTACTCCACTCGCTGATGCCGAATAGCGAGTAGCTCGCAGCCACGCCCCAATACATCAGCGGAGCTTTTTCCAGATAGCGGATGCCGTTGGCGTACAGCGTCACCCAGTCGTGCCGTTGCAGCATTTCCTTCGCCGCCTCGGCATGCACCGTGTCGGCATCGTCGAGCAAGGCGGGCCGCGAGAGTCCGGCCATGTAGATGACCGCCCACAGCCCAATCAACACGAGCACGGAAATCCGCCAGTCCGCGAGCAAGGGGTCCGGACGGGTCATGGTTGGCTGGATGGCGCTCGCAATGGGCGGCTTGTCGGGACTGGGCGCAACGCCGGAATTCAACGTGGAAATTTTCATTATACGGGAGTGTGGTGGCGGGGCTCTGCCCCGTCCCGGCGGGGCAGAGCCCCGCCACCACACAAAACCTCAGTCCGCAGCCACCCCGCGGGAAACACGGGCGCCCGCCACTTCGCGGTAAATCTCGAGGATTCTCGACACCGAAGTGGTCCAGGAAAATCGCTGCGCCTGCTCATAGCCGCGTTGTTTCATCCGCTCGCGCAATGCCGGATCAAGCAGCACTCGCTGCAAAGCTCGCCGGATCTCAAACACGTTTTCCGGATTCACCAGCAACGCCGCGCTCCCCACAACTTCCGGCAGGCTCGAAGTGTTCGAAGTGACCACCGGAGTTCCGTGGGCCATGGCTTCGAGTGGCGGCAATCCAAATCCCTCGTAGAGCGATGGAAACACAAAAATCTTGGCTACATCATAAAAAATGCGCAGCACTTCGATGGGCACGAATCCCAGGAAACGCACGTCGTTCTGCACGCCGCTGCGCACCACGGTGCGTCGCAGCCGCGGATGGCTCGAAAGATCGTCCCCGATGATGATGAGCTTCAGGTCCGGGAACTGCTGCTCTTTCTGCAGTTCGCTCTTCAGCGCCGAAAATGCTTCGATGATTCGAATCACATTCTTGTGCGGCCGAATCGCGCCCGCGTACAGAATGAACGGATAGTTCACCAGATAGCGCTGGGCAATCAGTTCGCGATCGGCTTCGGTGGCATGGCCGCGCAGAAAACGCTCGTCAATCGCGTTGTACACCACCTCGATGCGCGCACCTGGAATGACCAGGAGCTTTTCGATTTCGTTCCTGGTGAATTGAGATACCGCGATCACGCGCGCCGCCCTGCGCAGCACGCGCCGCGTCAGGTAAAAGTACAGGTTCCGCCGCAAACCGGAGGCGGTGCGCGATCCATACATGTGCTCCAAGAGGTCGTGCACGGTCAGAACATAAGGACAACTCAGCCCGCGCGGAATCCAGAACAGGTGCGGGATGTGAACCACGTCGCACTCCAGGCGCCGCACGATCGCCCGGAAAGCGAGATTCCCTTTCAGCGTGTCGTCGCCCCCGCCCAGTTCTACCGCTTGGAAGTTCGGCGGCAGCGGGCCACATTCCGCCACCTTCGCCAGCGATCCGATGAGGAAGTACTTGCTGTCGCGGTCCAGGCGCGCCAGCGTGCGGACCACATTCCGGATGTAGGTGCCGATCCCGAATTCCGTCATGCGACGGATGTCGATGGCTACTTTCACAACCTGAATTTAACCACAGGGTGCACAGAGGGACACAGGGAATTCAACCGCGCGGGTGCTGCTTATCAGCGCGTAGTGCAAGAATGAGGGTCGGCGCATGTTTAGGCGTCGCACAATTCAGTAGGATGTTCCGACGGTAAGCTGCGTTCAATTTTCTTGATGTTTGCCCGGAAGAAAACCCCCTGCACGCAGTTTTTATATCGGTTCCCGCCAAAATTACCGCCAGGCGCGGTTGGCTGCAAGGGGACGATAAGATAGAATATGTATGAAAAGAAAGCACTTGCATCCTGCGCCCATCATCCGGGCATTTGGCACGCAAACTGTTTATAGAAATGCAGGCCCGTGACACGGGCCGGCTTTTTGAGGTATTCGTGGCGTCGGCGCTTGCCTCCCGAAGTTTATGGGATCAGTTATTGAAACGACGCAATCAAAATCGCGCCGGAAGGCGCTTGGAGTGGATCTCCCGCTCCCCACTGGAGGAAGTTTAAAATGAAAAACCGCACCATCTTGGCTCTACTGCTGGCCGTAATTCTGGCTGTGCCAGTTTTCGCGCAGCAGAGTTCCACTTCCGCGACTCAGCCCGCGACGACGCAGTCTTCGCCGGCTCAACCCGCAGCCCAGACGGCCAGCAAAGGCGACAGCGCCACCGGCAAAGACCCTTTGCAACCGGAGACTCGCGAAGGCTTCTGGGGTCACCTGAATCCGTTCGCGCGCAAGAAATACGTTGCGCGGCAGACGCAACCGATCCGCGACCGCCTCAACGAACTCGATGAGCTGACCGCCTCCAACACCAGGGCGATCAAGGATACGGATGCGCGCGCGCAGCAGGGAATCCAGCTTGCTTCTTTGAAGGCCAACGAGGCCGATCAGCATGCCATCGAGGCCGGCAACAAAGCGCAGGCTGCGCAGCAGACCGCGCAACAGGCCCACACCCGTCTGAACACGGTCGAGCAGGTGGTCACCAACATCGATCAGTACCAGCCCGCGGCCCAAACCGAAATCCTTTTCAAGCCCGGACAGACGGTGCTGAGCCAAAACGCCAAGAACGCTCTCGATGAAATGGCCACCCCGCTGAAGAGTCAGCGTGGCTACGTCGTCGAAGTGCAGGGGTTCTCGTCGGGTCATGGACAAGTGGCGATCTCGAAATCGCAGAAGATGGCCGAGTCGGTCGTCCGCTATCTCGTGCTAAACCACGACATTCCGGTTTACCGGATTTACCTCGTCGGCATGGGTAATGCACCGACCCCGGCCTCGGCCAGCGATGCCAAGCCCAAGCGCACCACCGGCGGCCGCGTTGAAGTCAGCCTCCTGAAGAACAATCTGGAACAGCTTGCTTCGACCAACACCACCCCGGCGACGACTCAGGATCAACAGCAGCCGAAGTAGCAGCAGTACCCTCCCCCTGGAAGCCTCCCGTGAAAACGGGAGGCCCCTTTTTTATGTGGGGACGGGGCTCTGCCCCGTCCAAGCGGGGCGTAGCCCCGCTTCCACACACTCTCGAGTCCAACATCGTGCTATCCTCCACGCGTCATGGAAACTCTGTTCTACTTACGCGCGCCTTCGCCCGTCGGCCCACTCTTCCTCGCCGCTTCCACAAAAGGCTTGGTGCGACTCGAATTCGAAGCTCGCATGCAGAAGCTGAATACCAATACGACGCAGCTGCGTGGGTCCAAACCAGCCCTCGCGTCCTATCTCCGCGAACTCAACGATTACTTCGCGGGTAAGCGTCGCGAGTTCTCTTTCCCGCTCGATCTCCGCGGAACCGAGTTCCAACTGGCGTGCTGGCATGCGCTGCTCGAAATTCCATACGGCGAGACCCGCAGCTACCGTTATATCGCTGAAGCCATCGGCCATCCGCACGCCTACCGCGCCGTCGGCATGTCGAACAATCGGAACCCAGTCGCCATCGTCGTCCCCTGCCACCGGGTGATCGCATCGAGCGGCTCACTGTGCGGTTACGGCGGCGGTCTCGAGATCAAGCGCAAGCTGCTCGATCTTGAGCAAACCAGTCTTAATCCTGGTCTTCCCCTGGGAATCGGCGCATAGATTCCCCGTAGAGACGCGGCTTGCCGCGTCTCCCGCCACCTCCGAAGAAGACGCGGCAAGCCGCGTCTCTACGGGGCGGAAGTTCAGCGCGTTTGCTGTACACTAGCCGCCATCTTCATCGTGAACGCCCCAGGCTCATCCACGACCTCCACCGTCCGCAAGGCCAGCCTTTTCTATTTCGTCTTCGTGATGTTTTCCTATACCACCGGAGGCCCCTTCGGACTCGAAGGCATGATCACCGCCAGCGGTCCGGGCATGAGCTTGCTCTTTCTTCTGGTTATTCCTGTCTTCTTGTGCATCCCGGTTTCGCTCGTGACCGCCGAACTCACGACCGCCATGCCTGTCGAGGGCGGCTTCTATCGCTGGAGCCGGGCTGCCTTTGGCGATTTCTGGGGATTTCTCGCTGGCTGGTGGAACTGGTCCGCCTCATTCCTTCTCGGCGGATCCTACGCTGTGCTCTTCACCGACTATCTGACTTTCTATTTTCCCGGGATCGTTGGCTGGAAACACTGGCTCGTTTCCCTCGCGCTCATCGCCTTCATTGCCTGGGTCAACCTGCTTGGCATCCAGATGGTCGGCAAAGCCGCCACTATTTTCGAAATATTTATGTTTGTTCCTGTGATCGCCATGGTCGTCCTCGGCCTCGCCAAGTGGCATCACAACCCGTTTGTTCCGCTGGTCCCGCCCAATCAGCCTTTTTCCAAAGCATTCGGAGTTGGCCTCGCCCTGGCCATTTGGGGTTACGCCGGATACGAGCAACTCTCGAGCGTTGCCGGCGAGGTTCAGAACCCGCAGCGCACCTATCCGAGAGCGCTCGCCATAGTCATTCCACTTTCCATGGCGACATACCTTCTACCGGTGCTCGCGGGGCTGGCCGCGCTCGGAAACTGGCAACAATGGAACGACGGATACTTCTCGACCGCCGCGCTGCTCATCGGTGGCCCCTGGCTCGGCCATCTGATGGCAATCGCCGCCATGGTCGGCACCGTGGCGCTGCTCAACAGTACCATGCTCACCGCCACCCCCATGCCCTTCACGCTCGCCGAAGACGGATACCTGCCGCCGTTCCTCACGCGCCGGCATCCGCGCTATGGCACGCCCTGGATCGCGATCCTGATCTCCGCCGCCATCTACGCATCGCTGGCACTGCACTCGATCGGCGAATTGATCAGCATATATGGATGGCTGCGGGGCGCCACCACCATGCTGACCGTGCTCTCCGCTTGGGGGCTGCGCCGCAAACAGCCCGATTTGCCACGAGCTTTCCGCATCCCCGGCGGCAACCTCGGACTGATCTATGTGATCGCCCTGCCGCTGGCCATGACCTGCGTCGCCTTGGGTAACAGCCCTAAGATCGCGATGCGCTGGGGCCCATGCGCCCTTCTAGCCGGCCCAGTCTTTTATCTTGTGACGAAGTGGTTCGCCAAACGCGCCGCGGAGAAGGCCCACCCCCTGTCACCCTGAGCGAGCGACGTACTGCAAAAACGTTGTCAAGCCCCCATTTCGACGATTTTCCACGTAACTCATTGAATTGGCTCGAAAAATAAACCCGGGAAACCTGTCGGGATAGGTAGGTTGAAATTGATATCGGAAGTATGTAGTTTACGCAAGGGGGGATTCTCATTATGATTCCCCCTAAGCCGCATCCCATTATCCCATGTCCCAAACAGAAGCGGCTCCTAAGGTGGATCGCCATGACCGTAGCTGCGGGGTTTCGCTTCGCTGATGGGTTGCTGATTTGCGCCGATCTTGAGATGACGCACGGAGCTGAGCTGAAAACCCGTGGCACGAAAATTTACCCCTATAGCTTCAAGGCATCTGGCAACAAGGCTGTATTCACATTCAGTGGCGACGTGATTCTCTCAAAGCAGTGCATCCAGCAAATAGCGCGGGCCCTCAAATCTTCTGGAAAGAGCCTCTTGGCTATGCAAACCACTCTTGCCGAGCAGGTCTATGAGTTCCACCAAAAATACATCTTCAAGCACCCGAACTATCAATACGGCACTGGGCCAACCGTCAACTTGATTATCGGAATGTGGTCAGCAGAGGACAGCCAGTTGGGGCTTTTCCAGTCGTCCGAACACGCTGTGGTTGAGGTCTCGGATCAGGATGCGATAGCGATCACTGGCACTGGGGGGAGCTTCGCCAGTTACGTAGCACGGCCTCTTGTTCCACACGGTCTGATGAAACTCACCGACCTGATAACAGTCGCTGTCTATGCGTTGAAAGAAGCCAAGGATAACGTTCCCGGATGTGGCCAAGGCAGTGAGTTGATTACAATTACGAAGGACGGAGAGATCGGCACCAAGGGCTGGCTCCATTCCTCACAGGTCGAAGCGTTTGCCGATGCCTTTGGAATGGGGATCAAGCACCTTTTCATTGAGACGTGCGACCTGGATACCACAGAGAAACAGCTCAAAGAGCGCTTTGACTGTCTCTGGCAGGTGATTCTCGGCACGCGCCAATATCTCGCTCGGGAAAAAGAGAAGGGCGAAGGCTTTGCAAAGCTGGTGAATACGGTACTGAAGAGAAAAACCACCGAACTGTAATATTGTACTTGACACAACTTGCGCCAAGTAGTATATTAAAAACATGACAAGCGGACCGATCGGAGCGAAGCGCGCGGCTGCCGCGTGGCGGAGTTCTGGGCGCGCCGTGAGCTTGTACGAGCCCGGGTTCGCGCAATGCTGCATGGACTGTGAGGCTGAGAGGGCCAAGTCTGGGACGGGCAGGCGAGAGAACTATCCTTATCGGCGCCCGCGATTTTGAGCTATCCTGCAACTGTCGGGCCTCCCATTCCGATGAAAGTCAGCGCCGCGGTCACGAGCCGCGGCGTTTTTTCGGAATGAGGCTAGATTAGAATGGGTCGGAAGCGTGCGTATAGGGGGATGACCCCGCGTCCCGCCTGTTTATTTTCGCCGGGACGGAGGGTCGTCCCGGTGGAAGACTGTGGAAAAATCAGGACGTGATTGAAGCTGGGGCTGAGCGTTCGGCCACTCCGCGCGGGCTTCCTTGTCGAAATGCTTTGGGCAGGCCGGGATCGAGGCCATGGGCGCTCAGCTCAAGCCCCGGAAGGGCTTCGTCTCTGGCAGGTGATTCTCGGCACGCGCCAATATCTCGCTCGGGAAAAAGAGAAGGGCGAAGGCTTTGCAAAGCTGGTGAATACGGTACTGAAGAGAAAAACCACCGAACTGTAATATTGTACTTGACACAACTTGCGCCAAGTAGTATATTAAAAACATGACAAGCGGACATAATCTCTCGAAATCGGCGGTAATCGAAAACATTCCACTGGCCTGTTCCGATGAACTGGCAGCAGTTGAGTTTCTAGAGAAGCAGCGTTGGGGCAATGATCCTGCGTGTGTCAAGTGTGGCAGCGTGGAAGTGTACAAAATGAAGGACGCCAAAACGGGCGAACGGAACAGTCGTTACCTGTGGCGCTGCCGGGACTGTGGAGATCAGTACACGGTACGGATCGGGACGGTGTATGAGGAATCGCGGATTGAACTTCGTCACTGGTGCTATGCGTTCTGGCGTGCGTGTACTTCCAAGAAAGGCGTGTCGGCTCTTGAAATCAAGCGGCATTGTCAGATCAGCTACAAGTCGGCATTGTTCCTGATGAACCGCATCCGGTTTGCGATGGCTCCTGACCCTGACGCTCCGAAGCTCACGGGGACGGTTGAGTGCGACGAAATGTATGTCGGGCCGCGCAAGACGCGCTACAAAGGAATGAGCGGCATCGGTCGCTCTACCAGTAAGACTCCGGTGTTTTGCGCCGTAGAGCGTCAAGGCGAGATTCGCCGCCGTATCGTCGCTGATGTAACGGCTGCAAGTCTCAAAGGCGCGATCCACGAGGAAGTGGACCGACGCTCCCGCATTGTCACAGATGAATTTGCGGCCTACCGTGGTCTCGACAAAGAGTATGCTGGCGGCCATGATACGGTTTCCCATTCAACGAAGGAATTTGCACGGGGTGACGTTCACACGAACACGGCTGAAAGTAGCCATGCTCTTGTGAAACGCGGCATCGTGGGCATCTATCACAATGTCAGCCGAGAATATCTGCACCGTTATCTCTGGCAGTTCGATTTCATGTGGAACACTCGCATGTTGAACGATGGCGAACGCACGGTACTTGCAATGAAAGCAGCGGAAGGAAGGCGGTTGACGTACAGGCCGCTAGTGAACTAGGAGTTGCCGTGACTTTTGAACATAAGATCGTGGTCGGATTGAATGACATTAAAGCAGTAATATTCGAGTGCGCGAACACAAAGTGCCGCGCCAGACTCAGTGTGTCCCCTGACAAGATTCAGATACCGGCGAAGTGCCAAAACTGCAACGAGGCGTGGATTGATTACCGGGAACACAAGTCCTTTCTGGACGATAGCTCTCAGCAAAAGAACTTTGTTAATGCCCTCTCAAACCTAAGACTGTTGGAAGAGAACGGTGCGCCTTTTAGAATTCTACTGGAATATGACAACCAAGCGACCAAGTAAGAAGCCGAGCACTCCGGGCCCGAAGCCCAATGTCCTAAAGATCAAGGGCAACTGGCAGGCAGCGGTCAAGAAGTCTCTGCAAAAGAAGAAACCAGCAGAGGGCTGGCCGAAATAAAAATAGGATCGGAACTGGCATGATCAACTGTTACAGGAAGCGTTGCGTAAAGTACATACTTCCGATTGATATAATAGAAATATAGGCAAGAAAAAAGGTGCCCTCAAAAAGTTTTTTGGTGGAGTGCCGGGCATCCCCGCCCGGCGGCCCGACTCTCAGTGCTGAGCTAAGTCCTTATTTTGGAAGATTTTCCATATAAGCCCTTTAAAACCAAAGATTTGAGGCGTTTTAGCCTGCAACTCCATGATTCCAATAGCAGGGGGGGAGGGGGGGTACCCCCCCCGACTGGTCGAGCAATGAAAGATTTGCCCTTCACCATCAGCGAACTAGGCCCAAGAATTCGTGACCGCGAAATCTCTCCCGTAGAACTCACTCACCATTGCCTCGACCGCATCGAAAAGCTCAACCCAACCCTGAACGCTTTCATCACGGTCACTGCCGAATCCGCCCTCGAGCGAGCCCGCGCCGCCGAGTGGGAAATCTATCACGGACACTATCTCGGACCTCTTCACGGCATTCCCATCGGAATCAAAGACATCATCGATGTCGCTGGAATCCGCACCACCGCCGCCAGCGCGCTCTTCAGTCCTCCGCAAAAAGATCGAGTTCCCACCGAAGACGCCCAGGTTGTCCGTCGCCTTCGCTCCGGAGGCGCCATCATCCTGGGCAAGCAGAATCTCCACGAATTCGCCTATGGCGGCAGTTCGATGATCAGTTTTTTCGGAGAGGTCCACAATCCGTGGGACCCGAAGCGTATTGCGGGTGGATCTTCGGGAGGCTCCGCTGCTAGCGTTGCCGCCGGTCTGGGATTCGCCGCCGTAGGCACCGACACCGCCGGTTCCATCCGCCTGCCCGCCGCCTACTGCGGAGTGGTCGGAGTCAAGCCGACCTATGGCCGCGTCAGCACTCGAGGAGTCGTGCCCTTGTCATCGTCCTACGACCACGTCGGCCCCATGACCACCTCGGTCTACGACGCGGCCTTGATGCTGCAGGTGCTGTCGGACTACGACTCACCGACTCCCTGCACCGATAAACTGGTGCCGAGTCTCGTCTCCGCGTTCGACGACCCTCCACCGACCCTGCGCGTCGGTGTGCCCAGGGCATTCTTCTTCGACGATCTTCATCCCGAGATCGCTGCCGCAATCGAAAAAGCGATCCGGGTCTTCGCCGCCCTCCACCACGAGATTCGCGACATCAAACTCGAGGTCTCGACTGACCGGACCCTGGCGAGCGCCGAAGCCTACGCCTATCACAAGGAATTTATCGATCGCTCGCCAGAGCTTTATCAGCCGGCTACGCTGGCGCGCATCCAGTCCGGGGCCAACATTTCTGTAAACGACGCGCTCCGCGCAAGCGCCGAACTCCAGGCCAGCCGCCACGCCATTCAGGAAATATTCAATGAAGTGGACGTGCTCCTGACGCCGACGGTTCCGATCCCGCCGTCGCTGATCGCCGACCTTCGCGAGCATCCAGAAGATCTGCGTTCGCAAGAGTTGCTCATGCTAAGAAACACCCGCCCGTTCAACGTCTGGGGAATTCCCACGGCTTCGGTTCCCTGCGGATTCACAAAAAATGGCCTGCCGATCGGCCTGCAATTAGCCGCCGCTCCCTGGCACGGGATCGTTTTGCTGCAAGCGGCCCATGCCTACGAACAAGCGACAGCCTGGCACAATCAGAGGCCAGTGCTGGCGCGAACAACGTAGGTCGCGCACGCGCCTTCGGCAAACCGAACAATTGGGTAGTGAGCGCCATCACTGTATTCAAACTCTATCCTCTGTCACCCTGAGCGGAGGTGGCCATTCACGAAGTGAATGGCCACCGGAGTCGAAGTGCCCCTGCTCCATCCCATGCCCAAAGAGCGAAGGACGTACCGCGCGTACATCATGGGGAGCCTGTCGGGAACTCTCTACATCGGCATGACAGGCAACCTGCGCAAACGTGTCTTTGAGCACAAATTTCATCGTATCGAAGGATTCACAGACAAATATCAGGTCGAGCGTCTGTTGTGCTGGGAGTCGTTCGATGAGGTTCAGAAGGCGATCAACCGCGAAAAGCAGCTCAAGGGATGGCGGCGATCGAAGAAGATTGCGTTGATCGAGTTCCTCAATCCGCACTGGCTGGATTTGGCGCGAGAATGGTTCCCCTGGATGACAGATTCGGGAGGGAGTAGGGGTCCTTCGACTCCGCAGACGGATTCGCATTCGCGAATCCGCCTGCTCCGCTCAGAGGCTGTGACTAAATTCAATTCCCGTTCCAAGCCTCCAAGATTCTTGGTCCCGCGGTTGATGGTACTGATGATCGGTCGCTGCTGCGGAGCGCGGGGCCGGGCTTCCCAAGCCAACGCCTTCGCCGTCAGAGCATCGTTTTGGCGCTCGCCGCCCGCTTAGGACAGCAGCGCCGCGCCGAAGTGCATCACGTTGTACGCCAGCGCGCACCACAACGCCACGCACTTGATCTTGGCCAGTCCGCGAACGGTGAGCGGCGTTAACCCGCGATAACTGCGCAGGTCGGCATTGACGGTTTCGCTGGTCGCTGCCCGTTGCCGGTAAATCTCTTTGCCCTCCGCGCTCGCCATGCGTCGCTTCCACGCCAGCACGGCCTCGCTGTCGCCCGGCTTCAGCTCCAGTTCGCGGCCCCGGCGGCACTCCTGGCGGGCCGGTTTCGGCGGCACGAACAACTCCACGCCCTGCTCGTGCCCGTGCTCGATGTCGGCGAGGCGCAGGTAGCCGCCATCGAGCAGGTGCTGATTGACCGCGCGTCCGCTGCGCTCCTCCACCTGTTGCCGCATCGCTTCGCTCAACCCCGCCGAGTCCGATCCTTCCGGGCTGACCTCCACTCCCACAATGGCGCGGCTCTCCGTGTCGCTCGCCAACTGCACGTTGCAGGCCGGATTGAAGCCTCCGTTCGGCATCTTCATCACCCGCGCCTCCGCATCGCTCGTGCTCACGCGCGGCTCCTGGGCGCGGATCTTTTGCCCACTCTTTCCCTGGCCCGCCTTCTCCGCCGCTTCCGCCTGCTTCCGTTTCAGTTCCGGCAACTGCGCGATCGCCTGCTCCAGTCGTTGCTGCTTCTCCTGCGCCGCACGCTGCCGCGCCGCCCTCTGCTTGGCCGACAGCGCCGCCGAAGATTCCGGATTCTCCAACTGCCGCCGCAGTTCCTCGACGTGCCGCTTCGACTCCTGCAGCAGCTTTTGCAAACGCTCTTCCCGGCGAAAACTGCCCGCCCCCGCGCTCACCCGCACTCCGTCTTGGCTCACCCGGCTTACCGACACCAGTTCCTTGTCCACCAACGACGCGATCACTTGCGTGAACAACTCGTCCAGAGCCGCCCCATGGTCGCTGCGGAAATCCGACAGCAAGCGGTGATTCACCGTCACTCCGCCGCACATCCAGCGGAACCCGGCGCTCTCCTCACACCGCCGCGCCAACTCCCGCGCCGATCCGATCCCGCGTATACACGCGTACAACCACAACCCCACCAGCAACCCCGGATCGGTGGCGTCGCGACCGGCCACGCCCTCGCGCGCCTTGATGGGCTCGGAAAAGCGCGACAGATCCAACGTCTCCACCACCGCCATCACCACCCGCACCGGATGCTGGGCCGGCACCAGATCGTCCGGACATTGCACCACCATCGCCATCTGCCGCCGCTCCGGCACCCGCAACCGTACCGCCGCTTTGGCCTCTTGCGCTTCTCCTGTTGCTCCTACCCCGCGATCGCTCATGCTTCCTTATAGCTCTGTCCAACCACCAAACGCACGAAAAAAGTCACAAGCTCTCAGGATGACAGGGCGTTGATTATGAAGAAATGGTGACGACCTTCATTTTTCGACCTACTCGGATTGAAATGTCTGGCGCGGGTAGCAGGACCAACAAATGGAGCAGAGTAACCACCTGCCCGCCGATCTGAACGGAGCGCTGCTTCATTTTGCGCGAACCGTCACTGGTGGAATCGGCCAAGCCCGCTCGTGCGAGCAGCTTGTCTAACCTGATTAGCTTGCGAGGCTGCTCGGGAGGCGCATTGATTACCGTTTCGCGATCGGGAACGGGGAAATAACCAGGGTTGTTTATTAGGTCTTCGATTTCAATGCTGGAACTCGCGCCGACCACTGTATCGAGCAGCACAGTAACCTTCTCGACGCCCTCCGGCACCTGATCTTCCTGAAACTGCTTCGCCCAACCCTCCCCAGCTTTCACTGCCAACTCCGCCGAGTGAAAGTCCGCCACGATCCCCCGCGCCAGCTCTTTCTTCAGCGCCATCGGATGCGCCCTCCCGCTCGCAGCATCCCCTTTCATCGCCGCGATCTGCTCTGTCTGCACATCCGTCAGCAGCTCGTAATAGCGCCACATCATCTCGTCAGAAATCGACATCACTTTGCCGTACATCTCGAGCGGCGGCTCGTGGATTCCAATCGCGTTCCCCAGCGACTTCGACATCTTGTTCACGCCGTCGAGTCCTTCGAGGATCGGCGTAGTCAGCACCACCTGCGACTCCTGCCCGTAGGCTCGCTGCAACTCTCGCCCTACCAGCAAATTGAATCTCTGATCGGTGCCGCCCAGCTCCACATCAGCTTCGAGCGCGACTGAGTCATATCCCTGTGCCAGCGGATACAGCAACTCATGCATGGCGATCGGCTTCTCGTCATGGAAGCGTTTGTGGAAGTCCTCGCGCTCCAGCATCTGCGAGACCGTGTATTTCGCGGTCAAACGGATGAAATCCTCGGCCGAGAACTTCGAGAACCAGCGGCTGTTGAAGTCCACCACGGTCTTTTCCGGGCTGAGAATTTTGAAGACTTGCGCCTTGTAGGTCTCGGCGTTCTCCGCAATTTGCTCCCGCGACAGCGGAGGCCGCGTCGCCGAGCGCCCCGTCGGGTCGCCGATCATTCCGGTGAAATCTCCGATGAGGAAGATGACCGTGTGTCCAAGATCCTGAAAATGTTTCAGCTTGCGCAGCAGGACCGTGTGCCCGAGGTGCAGATCCGGCGCGGTCGGATCGAAGCCCGCCTTCACCCGCAGAGGCTTGCCCGAAGCGAGCGAGCGTTCAAGCTTGGCGCGCAGTTCGGATTCCTTGACAATCTCCGCCGCGCCCTTCTTGAGGTATGCCAGTTGTTCGTCAACCGGTGGGAAGTTAGCCATGTCGTTGTGATTATAGCGATCGATGAGCCGCTGCGAGCTGCGGGCTCCGAGCTACGAGCAATGACACAGTTGTTGCAGGTGATCGAGGCCTGCTCGAAGCTCGTAGCTCGCGGCTCGTAGCTCACTACCGCCGATAAAAGCTCAGCGCCGCGTCCCCTTGCACCAGCTTGCGATAGCGCCTCAATTCCCCAAACGCCTCTCCCGGATCAAACCTCTTCTCATGCTCGGCGATCACCAGACTCCGTTCGCGCAACAATTTCGATTCTGCCAGCGCCGCCAGCGTCTTCGTGTACTCATCCTGCATCGAGTAGGGCGGGTCGAGAAACACGTAATCGGCAACATTCCCCGCCGCCTCCAACTGCCGCAAGGCTTTCCCGGCCTCGATCTTCAGAATCTGGAACCCGTGCGTAATCCCCAAGGACTTCAAGTTCCCGGCAATCAACTCCGCCGCTGCTTTGGACGACTCGACGAAATACACCATCCGCGCGCCGCGGCTCAGGGCCTCAATGCCCACCGCGCCGGTCCCCGCGTACAAATCGAGCCACACCGACTCCACCAGCGCCGCCGGATCGCCCGCGCATAGCACGTTGAACAGTGTCTCGCGCAACCGGTCCGCCGTAGGACGGATTTCAAGTCCAGGCAACGACCGCAAGGTGCGGCGGCGGTACTGTCCGGCAATCACTCGCATCGTTCCTCTGTAGAGACGGGGCTTGCCCCGTCTCTTCCGCCGCCGGAGACGCGGCAAGCCGCGTCTCTACGGGGAAGCAAATTATCCTTTCGGCCCAGCCCTTCCGACTCACCCTTTTCGCGTCTCCGCGGCATCCGCCGGCGTCTAAACAGATAGAATACTGGTAGGCATGTCAATGCGCAGTTGGTCCATCCCGGTCGGACGGCTCTTCGGAATCGAAATTCGCATTCATCTGACCTTCCTGTTTCTGCTCGTCTTCTTGTGGAGCACCGCAGCCGCTACTCAGGATGCCACCGCGGCCCTGCGCGTCCTCGGCTTGGTCGGCATCATTTTCTGCAGCGTGGTGCTGCACGAATTAGGTCACGCTCTGGTGGCCCGCGGTTCGGGCATTCCGGCGAAGGGCATCATCTTGTTGCCGATCGGCGGAATCACCATCCTCGACGAAGCGCATGCCATTCCGGACCCGCTCAACGCCTGGAAGCGCGACATTCGCATCGCAGTCGCCGGACCGCTGGTGAATCTCTTCATCGCCGGTTTATCCGCACTCGTTTTGTTCGCGGCCATACCAGGCTTCTCGCTTACCGTGAGGCCGCTTCTCGACCCACGCGCCCTGTTGCGGAGCATCGTCTGGGCAAACCTCTACCTCGGTCTGTTCAACCTTCTGCCGGCCTATCCCATGGATGGCGGGCGCGCTTTGCGCGCCGTTTTCTCGCGCCGCGTCGACATGGTTCAAGCTACCCAGCGCGCCGTCCGCATCGGCCATGTCTTTTCCATTCTGATGATCATGGTCGGAATGCTGATCAGCAGCCGCGCTGAGACGCGCTGGGACGGCTATTGGCTGATGATGGTTGGCTTCTTTCTTTTTGCCGGCGCCCAACTGGAAGAGCGCTCGGCGGTATTCCAATCCGTGCTGCAAAGCGTCCGTCTGGAAGAAGTCATGCTCACCGACTTCGCGACCCTCTCGCCCGCCGACACCCTGGAAGACGCGCTCGAAAAAGCCGTGCACACGCTGCAGGACGATTTTCCGGTAGTACGCGGCAGCGACATGGTGGGCGTTGTCTCCAGGCAAAAACTGCTCGAAGCGTTGCGCGCCGAAGGCAACGGATACGTGCAAGCGGTGATGAACCGCATCTTCGACGTGGCCGCCAAACAGGAGTCGCTCGCCTCGGCCTTCCGCAAGCTCTCCGCCCGCAATCTCAGCATCATCCCCATCGTAGACAATCAGCATCTGGTCGGAATCGTTACCCTGCAGAACCTGATGCACTCCATGTCGCTGCTCGCCGAAAGCCGCAAATTGCGCCGGGAAGCACTGGACTCTTAGGAAGGTAAGAGGTCAGATTGCAGAGTTAAAATCCCAAGTTTGACGACACAGTGTGCGCACTCGGGTTCTAACCTCTGCAATCTGACCTCTTACCTGACCTTCGCATAGACTTCCTGTGCCGCGCGCACCGCGCATCCAAACTCGACCGCCTTCCCCGTGGCTTCGGTAATCACATGTTCGAGTGCAGCCAGCACCCCTACTGTGTCCAGATAATCGTAGTAGCCAATGTGAGCGATGCGGAAAAGCTGTCCCTTCATCTCCGCATTTCCGTTGGCCACGACCGCGCCAAACTGCTCGCGGAAGCGTTTGCAAATGGCGGTCGAATCGGCGCCGGCCGGAGCCGCCACTGCCGTCAGCGCTGCCGCCGGAGAACTCGGCGCGAATAACTTCAGTCCCAGGGCTTCGACGCCGGCGCGCGTCATCGCCGCACACAACTCCGCGTTCGCAATCAGCGCGTCGCGTCCCGCCGCCAAGTTGCCGTCCCCCATTTGACGAACATAATCGAGCGCTGCGGCCAATCCGGCAAACAGAGAGGTCGCGGGCGTGGATGCCGTCTCCGCCTTGGCCGCCGATTTTCGTTCCTTCCGCAGATCGAAGTAATACCGCGGAGACTTCGCCCGCTCCATGCGCTGCCAAGCCCGCTCGCTGATCGCGCCATAAGCTAGTCCCGGCGGGATCATCAGCGCCTTTTGCGAGCCGCCAAGGATGATGTCGATTCCCCAGGCGTCCACGTCGAGACGGGTTGTGCCCAGCCCAGTGATTGCGTCAACAACAAACAAAGTATCAGGGAGCGCGCGCACCAGCCTCGCGATCGCCTCGACGTCATGCCGCGCGCCCGTGGAACTCTCGGTCGCCTGCACATAAACGCAGCGGATCTCGGGCGTCAGCTTGCGGCGCACTTCATCCAGCGAAAAGGTTTCGCCATAGGGAGCGGTCACCGTCTCGACGGAGCAGCCAAACGCCTTGGCCAGCGCAGTCCAGCGCTCGCCAAACTTGCCGGCGGTCAACACCATCACCCGGTCGCCGGGCGAAGTCAGGTTCGAGACCGAGGCTTCCATGAAACCCGTGCCCGACGAGGTCAGCACGAGCACGTCATTCTTTGTGCCGATGAACTCCTTCACGTCGGCCAGCACGCGTGTGAACAGAGCGCGGAAATCGGCGGTGCGATGGTGCGCGCTATAGGCAGCCATCGCCATCTGGGCTTGCGGCAGCGGTGGCGTCGGTCCGGGAGTAAAGAGCCTGTTCTTCTTGAGCATGGGAACTATCAGAATATGCGATGAGAAGAAATTCGGGAAGCGATTGCAGAAGTCAGAAGTCAGATTGAAGAAGTGACCCCTCTCACGTACTGTGGGCATCGAAAGCTTTTGATCTGACTTCTGCAATTTGACTTCTGACTTCTGCAATCTGGCCTCGTTCTATAATCCTCCCATGCCCCTCATCGACCAGATCCAGAAAGACATCGTCGCGGCCATGAAGGCGCGCGAAGAGCAGCGACTCTCCACCCTGCGCATGGTCAAGACCGCGCTCAAGAACAAAGAGATCGACAAGATGGCTCCGCTCGACGACAAAGAATCGCAGCAGGTCCTCTCCACGCTGATCAAGCAGCGCAAGGACTCGGTCGAGCAGTTCACCAAGGGCGGACGCCAGGAGATGGCCGACAAGGAAGCCGCGGAAATCAAGCTGATCGAGGCCTACCTTCCCAAGGCCGCAGGCGAAGAAGAAATCACAGCCGGAGTCCGCGCCGCTATTGCCGAGATGACGCCCCCTCCCGCCATGAAAGACATCGGGACGGTGATGAAGGCCGCCATGGCCCGCTTCGCCGCCGCCGGCATGCGCGTGGACGGGAAGGTGGTCAGCGAGGCGGTGAAGAAAGAGTTGGCAGGGAAGTAGCCGAGCATTCGCTCGGCTGGACGGCCGAGGGCGGCCGTCCCTACGCGGTTCGTGGCGATGCGCACATTCGTGGTGCTACTTCCCCCGCTGCCACTCCCGATACGCTTCGCTCTTGCCGATGCCGCGCTCTTTCGCCACTTTTTTCAGCGCGGTTTTTTCGTCTGCCTTTTCTTCGCTCATGATTTCGCGCACGCGCTGGGCGATGCTTACGGTCTCGGATGCGGACGGGGCCGCTCCCTCTTCGGCTTTCGCGATCAGGAGCGTGATTTCGCCTTTGACGGCGCCGCGGGCTTTGAGTTGTTCGAGGATTTCTCGCGCGCGGCCGCGCAGGAATTCCTCGTGAATCTTCGTTACCTCGCGGGCGACGACTACGTGGCGGTCGTCCCCCAGAACTTCGACCACATCCGCCAGCGTCTCCAGCAAGCGGTGGGGGGCTTCGTAGAACACCTGCGTGCGCGGAGAGTCTTTTATGCTTTCCAGCAACTTGCGGCGCTGTCCTGACTTGGCTGGCAGAAAGCCGCTGAAGCGGAAGGAATCGGTGGGCAGGCCGCTCGCTACCAGCGCCGCCAGGAAGGCCGACGCTCCGGGAATCGGCACGACCGGCACGCGATGCCGGATGGCGAGCGCGATCAGGCGGAATCCGGGGTCGGAGATGCCGGGCATGCCGGCGTCGGTGACGAGAGCAATCTTGGCTCCGCCTTCGAGGTCGACGACCAGCTCGGCGGCTTTGGTCATCTCATTGTGCTCGTGATAGCTGACGGTGCGCGTCTTGATGCCATAGTGGCTGAGCAACTTCAGGGTCTGGCGCGTGTCCTCGCAGGCGATCAGATCGACTTCCTTGAGGACGCGGAGGGCGCGCAGGGTGATGTCTTCGAGGTTGCCGATGGGCGTGGCGACGAGATACAGCGACGGGCCTCTAACTGTGCCTCGTTCGGAGTCGCCGCCATTCTGCTTGTCTTCGCTCATGAGGTGAGTCTAGCAAGAAAACCGTTCACCACAGAGACACAGAGGCACAGAGGAAGGCACAGAAAGAATTCTTCGCTTTTCTCCGTGTCTCAGTGCCTCCGTGGTAGGTTCTTGCCGTGAAGCCCGAACCATGTTCATCATCTCTTCACTTCGCCTTTTATTCGCTTCGTGCTAAACTGACCAAAACTGATGTGACAGCCAACACTTCACGCTCCAGTCCGCGGGTGTAGGCTACGGGGGATTCGTACCCCCGGGATTCCAGATTCAGAAATCAGGAGCAGCCATTATGGCCGAAGAGCGTAGCAGGACTGAAGAGCGCAACAATGAACGGGTCAAAGCAATTGATCTCGCATTCGCACAGATTGAAAAGCAGTTTGGCAAAGGGTCTATTATGCGGCTGGGGTCGAAGGAAGCCATCGTCCCGATCGCGGTGATTTCGACGGGCGCGATTTCGTTCGATGCCGCGCTGGGCGTGGGCGGCGTGCCGCGCGGGCGCGTCGTGGAAATTTTCGGCCCGGAGTCTTCCGGCAAAACTACCATTGCCTTGCAGGTAATTGCCGAGGCGCAAAAGGCTGGCGGCATGGCGGCGTTCGTCGATGCCGAACATGCGCTCGATCCGGGCTATGCCAAGAAGCTGGGTGTGGATGTTGACAACCTGCTGGTCTCGCAACCCGACTATGGCGAGCAGGCGCTGGAAATCACGGAAGCGCTGGTGCGCTCGAACGCCATTGACGTGCTGGTGGTGGACTCGGTCGCGGCGCTCGTCCCGAAGGCCGAACTCGACGGCGAAATGGGCGACAGCCACATGGGCCTGCAGGCGCGCTTGATGTCGCAGGCGCTGCGCAAGCTGACGGGGACGGTTGCCAAGTCGCGCACCTGCCTGATTTTCATCAACCAGATCCGCGAAAAAATTGGCGTGATGTTCGGCAACCCCGAAACCACGACGGGCGGGCGCGCGCTGAAGTTCTATTCGTCGGTGCGCATTGATATCCGCCGCATTGCGGCCATCAAAGAAGGAGACGTGGTCACCGGCTCGCGCACCCGAGTCAAGATCGTGAAGAACAAAGTGGCAGCGCCCTTCCGCGAAGCCGAGTTCGACATTCTTTACGGCGAAGGAATTTCGCGCGAAGGCGACCTGATCGATCTGGCGGTGAACAACAATATCCTGGAGAAGTCGGGCTCGTGGTTCAGCTACAAAGGCGAGCGCATCGGCCAGGGACGCGAGAATGCCCGCGCCTTCCTGAAAGAAAATAAAGACACGATGGCCAAGCTGGATGCCGAAGTGCGTAAAGCTCTGGGATTGACCCCGGCTGCAGCGTCGCCGGCTGCGGCAGCGGCTCCGGCGCAAGCTACCGGCACGCAGGGACGCGTCACGACGATGCCGTCGGCGGCGGAAGCGACAAAAGTGCCGGCAGCGCGGCGGTAGCTGCCGCGAACACAGCTGATTTAATCGATGGAAAGACGGGCGTCTCGCCCGGCTGCCGGGCGGGGACGCCCGGCTCTCCATCACCCCGCCTGGACCACACTCCGATTGCCATCCCCGCTTTCCCCCGCATACAATCCTCCTTTCTTTGACCGAGGGCCCTGTGAAGCGCATCAAAGCCATTTATCCCGGATCGTTCGATCCTCCCACCAACGGACATCTTGACCTGATCGAGCGCGGCAGCAAGATTTTCGATGAGCTGGTCGTTGCCATTCTCCAGAATCCCGAGAAAGACCCGCTGTTCAGCGTGGCCGACCGTCGCAAGATGCTGGAGGCGATGACCTCTGGCTTTGACAACGTCTCGGTGGACACTTTCGCCGGCCTCACGGTGGACTATGCGTTGCGAGTCGAGGCGAGGGCCATCCTGCGCGGCATTCGTGCGATCAGCGATTACGAGTACGAGCTCCAGATGGCGCTGATGAATCGCAAACTTCAGCCCGGTCTGGAGACGGTGTTCATGATGCCCGCGGAAAAGTATTCGTACCTGAGTTCGCGTCTGGTGCGCGAAGTCGCGCAGTTGGGCGGATCCATCGAATGCCTGGTGCCTGAACTCGTCGAGCAGAAGCTTCGTGAGAAAATGGACGTGGCTCACAAATTCGAGAACGGCGAGCAGCCCGCGGGCAAGACGCCTTCCGAAGCCAAAAGCAAGTTCCGGAAAAAGAAATTATGAGCACAGTCGTGTCACCCATCACTCACCCCGTCCGCCTGACGGAACGCATCAACCGCATTGAGCCCTCCGCCACCCTGGCAGTGGTGGCCGAGGCCGACAAGCTGCGCCAGCAGGGTATTGATGTCGTGGACTTCGGCGCCGGCGAGCCCCACTTCGCCACACCGCAGCACATCAAGGATGCCGCCATCGCCGCCATCCAGGCAAATTTTTCGAAGTACACACCCGTCGGCGGCACCACCGAACTGAAGGATGCCATCGTGCACCGTCATGCCGTGGACTTCGACTCCGATTACCGGCGTGAAGAAACCGCAGCTTCGGTGGGCGGCAAGCACGCGCTGTTCAACGTCATTTCCGTGCTCGTGGATCATGGCGACGAGGTCATTCTTCCCGTCCCCTACTGGGTCTCGTTCAAGGACATGGTGCGCTACGCCGGCGGCAACTGCGTGCTTCTCCAGAGCGACGAATCGCAGGGGTTTCGCGTCACCGCCGACATGGTGGCGCGCCTGGTGACGCCGAAGACCAGGCTCATCATCCTGAATTCACCCTCCAATCCTTCCGGAGCCGTGATGAGCCCGGAAGACATGACCGAAGTCGTCCGCCTAGCCTACCAGCGCGGCATCTGGGTGATTTCGGATGAGTGCTACGTCTATCTGAGCTTCACGGGCAAGCGCTTCTCGGTCGGTTCGTTGCGCGAGTTCCGCGACCGCTTTCTGGTGGTTGGATCGCTGTCGAAGACTTACGCCATGACCGGCTGGCGTCTGGGATTCACGCTCGGCCCGGCGCCCATCGTCACTGCCGTTCAGAAGCTGCAGAGCCAGTCCACTTCGAACCCGACCTCGATCGTGCAGAAAGCGGCGGCTGTGGCGCTTAAAGGTCCACAACAATGCGTGGAGGACATGCGCGCGGAGTACATCAAGCTGCGCGATCACGTGGTGAAAGGATTACGCTCCATACCGGGCGTAAAATGCACGCTGCCGGAAGGCGCGTTCTACGCTTACCCCAATGTTTCGGCGTTTTTCGGGCGTAGCGGGATCAACTCGGCGTCCGACATCGCCGGCAAACTGCTGCGCGAGGTGCACGTCGCTACAGTCCCCGGAGAAGGCTTCGGCACGAAGGAACACATCCGCGTCTCCTACGCCACCTCGATCGCCGAACTCGACCGCGGACTGGAGCGCATGCGGAAGTTCTTTGGCGGGCTGTAAGTTTGTGCGCACTTTTTAGCTCAAAATGTTTAACCCGGACCCAAAGCGACCATTGAACCGCGTCATTTTCATAGCCCTCGGGGTTACCGCGATCGGGCTCGGTCTCGCTCCGCTCCGACACGGTCATCTTTTCTATCAGAACTGGTGGGGTGGAATGGTATTCGGACCATTGGCGATCTTATTTGGGGTCTTGTTCATAGTGTGCGCGATATTCAAGCCCGACATTTTCAAAGCTTGAAAATGAGGAAGGTCTGAGACCCGCGTAATTCCAAGCTCCCCTGCCTTTGATTTAAGCTTCTAACTGCGCTGCGCGATCCCATGACCCAACTCTACCCACTCCTGATGTTACCCGCCTTCGACCCTCGTCCTTGGGGTACGCTCGACCTTTCCGCGATCTACCCGAATCACAAATTCAATGAACGCATCGGAGAAGCCTGGCTCACCGGCGACAATTGCGTGGTTACGAACGGTCCGCTGGCGAATCGTTCGCTCGAAGACCTGAGCAAGGAATTCGGCCCTGAGTTGGTGGGCACAGCCGCGCGCGACCCGCAGCGTTTTCCGTTGCTGCTGAAGTTTTTATTTCCCGAGGAAAAACTCTCTGTCCAGGTGCACCCCGACGACGCCACCGCGCAGCGCTTCGGCGAGCCTTGGGGCAAGACCGAATGCTGGTATGTCGCCCATGCCAAGCCCGGATCGCAGATCGCGCTTGGACTGATGCCCGGCGTTACGGTGGCTCAATTCGAGCAAGCCATCCATGAAAAGCGGGCGGAAGAACTGCTGAACTGGATCAACGTCTATCAGGGCGAAATGATTTACGTTGCTGGCGGCACGGTGCATACGCTCGGACCCGGGGCCGTCATCGTGGAGACGCAGCAGCAATCCGACACCACGTACCGCCTTTACGACTACGGACGGCCGCGCCCGCTACATCTGGAGCGGGGCCTCGCCTCGGTCAAGGAGCGCGTTGCCTCCGGCAAAGTGATCCGGCCGGCGCCCGTCAGTATTCACGGCGGCAAGAGCCGTCAGTCTTCGATGATTGCCGCGCCTTACTTCACGGTGGACCTGTTTGAATTGAAGGAGGCGCACGTGTTCTCTACCGCCGACAGTTCGGGCAAGACGTCCGTGCAAATCCTGGTCGCCGTCGAAGGCTGCGGGGTTGTCGAGGCGCAGGGCCGCGACCCGGTGACACTGGCCAAAGGCGACGCGGTTGTGATCCCGGCCGCCGTGCAAGGTTTCATGGTGCGGCCGCAGTGGGCGGTCGAGTTCTTGAAGGCTTCCGTGCCCAGCGGGACGGTGCCCGAGCCCGCCACGCGGATGTGAGATTTCCTCACACCTATGCGTAAATGGTAGGCTTTCTATTCCCGTGAAGACGAACCCGCACTTCTATCCCATCATTCTGGCTGGCGGCCGAGGCACGCGCTTCTGGCCGCTGAGCCGCAAGCGCCGTGCCAAGCAACTACTGGCGCTCGATGGCAAGCAAACCATGATCCAGCAGACCGTCGCGCGCCTCGCACCCATGGCTGCGCCCAGCCGTTTCTGGATCATCACCAATAACGACCTGCGTCCCGCCGTCCTTAGGCAGCTCCCAAAACTTCCCCCGAAGCAGATCATCGCCGAGCCCGCCGGACGCAACACCGCCCCCGCCATTGGCTTAGCAGCATTTCTCTTGCTTCGTCACGATCCCGATGCCGTGCTAGGTCTGTTTCCCTCCGATCACGTTATCGCCGAGCCTGCCCAATACCGCGCGACCCTCAACCGGGGCAACGAAATCGCCGCGGCGGGAGAAAACATAGTTGTCCTCGGCATTCGCCCGACACGTCCCGAAACCGGCTACGGCTATATCGAGGCTGGGGCACCCGAGGCGGGCGCGCCCGATCAGCAGGCTGCTCTGCGCGTGCGCCGCTTCACCGAAAAGCCGGATCTCGCCACTGCCCGGCAGTTTCTTGATGCCGGCAACTACTTCTGGAACAGCGGCATGTTTCTCTGGCGCGCCGACACGCTGGCGAACGCGCTGCGCGAGCATCTTCCCAACACCGCTCCGCTCCTCGAAAAGATTGCCGCCGCGTATGGCACGCGCAAGTTCGCGGATACTCTTCGCAAGCTCTACCCGAAGTGCGAAAACATCAGCATCGACTATGCGGTGCTGGAGCCGCGGTCCGCCAAGGGAGAAGGCCAGTCGCGCATTTTCTGTCTGCCCTCCGATTTCGGATGGAACGACCTCGGCTCCTGGACCGCGCTGCATGAGCACCACGTGGCGAAGGCGAAACCTGGCGATGGAAGCCTGGCCTCGGCGTCCGGAAGCTTTGCTCTGAACGCGAAGAATAATTACGTTCATGCGCCCGGCAAGTTTGTCGCCCTGGTCGGCGTGAGTAATCTGGTAATTGTCGAGACCGAAGACGCCTTGCTTGTCACCACGCTCGATCAGTCACAGGATGTCGGCAAAGTGGTGAAGCATCTGGATGAGAAAAAACTGAAGAAACTAGTGTGAGGGTCGATGGTCGTTAGTCGTTGGCAATCCCTTGACTCTCGATGCTAACGGGCTGCCGAAGCGAACAGCGAACGACCAACGACTAGCGACCAACGACTGACTATGACTCAAATCAAATTCGGTACCGACGGCTGGCGCGGCATGATCGCCGACGATTTCACTTTCGACAATGTGCGCCGCGTGGCCGGAGCGATTGCAAGCTACGTCTGCAAGCATGAAGCCGCAGCTCTCGACGTCGGCGTTGTTGTCGGCTATGACACGCGTTTTCTGTCCGACCGCGCCGCTCGTGCCATCGCGGAAGTCATCGCTGGCGCAGGCATCCCAGTGCTCCTGGCCAACGACTATGTGCCCACGCCCACGGTTTCCTACAACGTGAAGAAGCTGGGCGCGGCGGGCGGCGTCATGGTCACTTCAAGCCACAATCCGTGGAACTGGAATGGCGTGAAGTTCAAAGCGAAGTTCGGAGGCTCGGCCACGCCCGCGATCATGAAGTTGATCGAAGAGGAATTAGGGCAAATCCAGATTGGTGACCATGGGCCGCTGCCGAGCTCCGCTCGGCCTGGACGGGCGGGGGCGCCCGTCCCCACACGAGCGCGGGCACCCGCGACAATCGAACAGGTCGATCTAAAGCCCGCCTATGTCGAGGCGATCTGCCAGTTTGCCGACCTCAACCTGATCCGCAAAGCAAACTTCAAGTTCGCCATTGACTCGATGTACGGCTCGGGGCGCGGAGTTTTGCCGGGCATCTTCGACAAGAATGGAATTCAGTACGTAGCGATCCGCCAGGAAGTGAACCCGTTGTTTCCGGGCATTAATCCCGAACCGATCCTGCCGCACGTAGCGCTGCTGCAGGAAACCGTGGTGAAAGAGAAATGCCACGCGGGATTGGTCACCGACGGCGATGCCGACCGCATCGGCGCGGTGGCGGAAGATGGGAGCTTCGTCGATTCACACAAGTGCATGTGCGTTTTGCTGAACTGGTTGCTGGTGTACAAGAAGTGGCCGGGCGATGTGGTGCGCGCCTTCAATACCACCGGCATGATGGACCGCATCGCCGCCAAGTACGGACGCAGGCTGCACGAGTGCTCCATCGGCTTCAAGTACATTGCCGACCTGATGATGGACCACGAAATTCTGATCGGCGGAGAAGAGTCAGGTGGTATCGGATATGGCCGCTTTCTGCCGGAACGCGATGGCATTCTCAACGCGCTCCTGCTGGCGAATGTGATGGCGGAAGAAGGGAAGCCCCTCGGGCAATTGGTCGCCGACCTGCAGCGGGAATTCGGCCCGCACTACTATGGCCGGCGCGATCTGCACATTTCCGATGAGGTCAAGAACGGCGCCATCCGCCGCGCCGCCGATCCGCAGACTACGAAGCTCGGTGCTTATCCGATCCTGCGCAAGGAGAATCGCGACGGCGTGAAGTTCTACCTCGATGCCCCCAGGGATGGCAACGGCCCTGACGCCTGGGTATTGTTCCGCGCCTCCGGCACCGAACGTATGCTACGGTGCTATGTTGAAGCGGCTACGCCAGAACTGGTCGAAGAAATTCTTGAAAGCGGCGAGCGATTCGTAAGACAGGGCTAGACACGCGTCGTTTTCAATGAATACGGGCGTTGACCCGGACTTCAAAAAAGGAAATGAGAATATAATCTGGCTTGCTTCCAGCAGAAGCAGCGGAGGAAACCAAATGGATCAACTGTACTGGGTTCCGTTGGGCATTATAGGTCTCATTGCGCTCTACCTGATTCTGGGAAGCTTTTTCACCGTGCGCACGGCCGAGGTCGCCGTGATCACACGATTCGGCAAGTTCCTTCGGGTCGCCCAGCCTGGGTTGAACTGGAAGCGGCCGTTCTTCGATTCCGTGACCGGCACAGTAAGTTTGCGGGTGAATCAAATCACTCTGACCATGGAGACGAAGACCAAAGACAACGTGTTCGTCACCATTCCGATTTCGGTGCAGAATCGCGTTCGTCCGGAAAAAGTCTACGACGCCTACTACAAGTTGTCCGATCCGGTGGCGCAGATCAAGTCCTACGTCGAGCAGGTGATCCTGGGGCATGTCCCGGGGATGACGCTGGACGAAGTGTTTGCCTCGCAATCCAGTATCGCCGCGGCCGTCAAGCAGGAACTGGATTCGGACATGGCGACATTCGGATACGAAATTGTAAATGTGCTGGTGACCGATATTGTTCCCGATGCCAAGGTGAAGTCGGCCATGAACGACATCAACGCGGCACAGCGCGAACAGGTAGCCGCTAACGCCAGGGGCGAGGCGGAGAAGATTCTGGTGGTCAAGAAGGCCGAGGCCGAAGCGGAAAGCAAGGCGCTTCAGGGACAGGGGATTGCAAATCAAAGGAAGGCCATCATCGAAGGGCTGCAGGTTTCGATCGAACAGTTCCAGAAGGTGGTGGAGGGGGCGTCCGCGAAAGAAGTCATGCAATTGGTGATGGTCACACAGTATTTCGATACTCTGAAGTCCATTGGGGAGAACGACAAAACCAACACGCTGTTTCTGTCGCACTCGCCGACTGCGGTCAAGGAGGTCTCGGACCAGATTCTGCAGTCCATGCTCGTAGCGGAGAGAGCGAACGGCTGAAGCTCAAGAGCCGCCATCCACGGCGCAGGAACTCGACGGACTTAGCACATCCAACCTTCAGATACTCTGGCCGTCGGGCCAGCCCTTTCGCGTTCTGGCCAGCCTCGGAACACGATAGGATAGTGACAACACTCGGGATAATGGCCGCCAAGGAAAGTACACCGGTTCTCGCCGATTCTCAGGAATCGCGTCGCTACAACCGCATCAAGCGGTGGTTGGGCGTCGCCGATTTTGTGATTGGCTTCGGGCTGCTCGTCGTGCTGCTCGCCACCGGCTGGACCGGAACCCTCCGCGATCTCGCCGAGCGAGGTGCCTCGCAGAATTACTCGTACGCCGTTTTCCTCTATGTCCTGATGCTGATTCTGATCAGTAAAGTGCTTGGAACTCCGCTCGAGTACTACGGTTTCCGGCTCGAGCACCGCTATAACCTGTCCAACCAAAGATTCCGCTCGTGGCTCTGGGACGAATTCAAGAGTCTGCTGATCGGCCTGGTCATGGCCACGATTGCGGTCGAGCTGCTCTACATGCTCATGCGCCAGACCCCGCAGCACTGGTGGGTGATCGCGTGGGCTGTTTTCCTCGGACTCTTTGTACTGCTCGCCCAACTCGCGCCGGTTGTGCTTTTTCCGGTTTTTTACAAATTCGAGCCGCTTGAAAACGAGGAACTCAAGCGCCGCTTGATCGTTCTGAGCGAACGTGCCGGCACGCGCGTGCGCGGCGTCTATAAGTGGCATCTTTCCGAGAAAAGCAAGAAGGCCAACGCCGCGCTGACTGGACTCGGCGCGACCCGGCGCATCATTCTCGCCGACACCTTACTGGACAATTATTCCGACGACGAAATCGAAGCCGTGCTGGCGCACGAACTCGGGCATCACGTGCACCGGCACATTCTGAAGAGTATTTTCGTGCAGGCGGGAATCACGCTCTTCGGCTTCTGGCTGGCCAACGAAGTTCTACGCTACGCAGTGGAACGCCGCAACATGTTCGAGACCATGCACGATTTCGCCAATCTGCCGCTGCTGATTCTGGTCTCGACCGGGCTCTCGTTTTTGCTGATGCCCGCGCTCAACGCCTACTCGCGCTTCAACGAGCGCCAGGCCGACCGCTATTGCTTCCAGTCCGTGGCCAGCGTCGAACCCTTCATTTCGTCGATGAACAAATTGGCCGAGCAGAATCTGGCCGAAAAAACGCCCTCCCGCTGGGTCGAGTGGCTTCTCCACTCGCATCCGGCGATCGGAAAGCGAGTCGCCGCCGCCGAAGCCTGGGCGAAGTCGCACTGACACGCGCGGCCAGTCGCGGAAATCGCGCCGAATTTCCCGTAGAGACGCGGCTTACCGCGTCTCAGCCGACAGTGAGACGGGGCAAGCCCCGTCTCTACAGGCGCAGAATCTCTTCCACCCGCCGCACGTCCTCTTCCGTGTCCACGCCCACGGTGTCGAACGGCGTTTCTGCTACGTAGATCGGAACCCCGTTCTCCAGAAAGCGCAACTGCTCCAGTCGCTCGCTGCGCTCGAGCGGCGACTCCGGCCAGCGCACGAACTTGTCCAGCGCGTCCTTGCGATGTCCGTAGATTCCGAGGTGCTTGTAGTATCGGGGATGCGCGCCGTCGCGATCGAAGGGAATCGTGGCGCGAGAAAAGTAGAGGGCGCGACCGGCAGCATCTGTCACCACCTTCACGGCGCCTGGATTGTTGATGTCGATGTCAGCCGCTGGCGTTTTCAGTGTGCCGACTTCGACCTCGGGTGGCCCCATGACTTCGATCAGTTTGGCGATGTGTTCGGGGCGAGTCAGCGGTTCATCGCCTTGGACATCGATGTAGATATCGGCAGGAATGACGGTAGAGATTTCGTGGGTGCGCTCCGTGCCTGAGCGATGGGTGGGTAAAGTCATCCGCACGCCAAAGCCGCGCCGCTGGCAGAACTGCAAAATTTCGTCGGAGTCGGTAGCCACCACGACTTCGTCGAGTTGGGGGCAGCGGCGCACGGCCTGGTAGGTCAGCGCCAGAAGCGGGACGCCGGCAATCTCGCGCAGCATCTTGCGGGGCAGGCGCGTCGAAGCCAGCCGCGCTGGAATCACAGCGATAACTTTCATGCGCCCAGTTTCGCATGGAGCCCTGCGGTTTAATACTCCATTCCATGTACTTTTAGAATGAGTCGGGGGACGCGTCCGCTGATGGGGTCGTTGAAAACCGGACTGCGCGTCTGCCCTCCAGCGAAAAACGCTCCAAAGCTTGCCTGCGGAGTGCGGCGGGACACTTTCTCCGGTCCAGCTTGAGAGCGAGAGTTGAAGAAATTGCGGCGATTTCCCGCGATTTTCAGAGCAATGCCGCCGGATTTCTCTACGGCCCAGACAGCATGGCGGAGAGGGAGGGATTCGAACCCCCGGTACGGTTTCCCGTACTCCAGTTTTCAAGACTGGCGCCTTCAACCACTCGGCCACCTCTCCGGCTACTACAGTTTTACTACAGAGTTCATTTTATGGCAGAGGCGATGCCGGCGAAGCCGAGAATAGCGAACAGAACATTCGGGGCTGGCCTGGATTGCGCAGTTATGCAGCCTCGCCACTCACTTCTCGCTCCTGTGTGAATAATCCAGAATCTTGCTGCGTCATCAATCGCAGTGACTCATGCACTTCACTGCGATGGCGGGTCGGTGTTACAACGATATAGGAACCGCCCACCGCGTCCGCTTCAGATAAAGGCTAACTCGTGCGCGGAGAACTCGGCAACAGCACGAAAGGACAGAATTCCCAATGAAGGCTTTAGTGAAGAGCCGCTCTGAGCGCGGTCTATGGCTCGAAGATGTGTCCGAGCCGGAAATCGGCATCAACGATGCCAAGATTCGCGTGCTGCTCACCGGGATCTGCGGCACCGATCTCCATATTTACCAATGGGATGATTGGGCGAAGAAAACCATTCCCGTGCCGCTGGTCATCGGGCACGAATTTGTGGGCGAGATTGCCGCGGTAGGTTCGAACGTTGCCGATTTCCGGGTTGGAGAACTGGTCAGCGGAGAAGGGCACGTAATTTGCGGGCGCTGCCGCAATTGCCTGGCCGGCCGCCGGCATTTGTGCGCACACACAAAAGGAGTCGGGGTCAATCGGCCCGGATGCTTCGCGGAATTTATTGTTCTGCCGATGAGCAACATCTGGAGACACAATCCCAAGATCAATCCTGAGATTGCCGCGATCTTTGATCCGTTTGGCAACGCGGTGCACACGGCATTGTCGTTCCCGGTTCTCGGCGAGGATATCCTGATCACCGGAGCGGGCCCGATTGGTCTGATGGCGGCGCCGGTCGTGCGACACGCCGGAGCGCGCCATGTGGTCATCAGCGATCTGAATCCTTATCGCCTGGCACTTGCGGAGAAGATGGGAGTCACGATGGCGGTGGACCCGCGAAAGACGGCTCTCAAAGAGGTGCAGAAGCAACTTGGCATGCAAGAGGGATTCGACGTGGGTCTGGAAATGTCGGGTTCCCCGGCGGCCTTCCGCGAAATGCTTGCCAATATGAGTCATGGCGCGAAGATTGCCATGCTGGGGATTCCAGCCTCCGAGATGGCGATCGATTGGCACAGCGTAATCTTCAACATGCTGACGATCAAAGGCATCTATGGACGAGAGATGTACGAGACCTGGTACAAGATGACGGTGATGCTGGAGTCCGGCCTCGACATTTCGCCCGTTATCACGCACCGGTTCTCATGGCGAGAATTTGAGCAAGGATTCGCGGCAATGGAAACCGGCAACGCGGCAAAAGTCATACTCGACTGGCGCGGCGCAGCCTGAGGCGGGCGTTTCTAGAATGGGTGGCATGTCACTGTGGAGAGCCCGAGGCCGAGTCGCGCTTAGGCGGGATCGCGCTTAAGAACTACTTGCCGATCGGCGTCTCCTGTTCGGCGACCTGACACCATTGCCCGTCGCGTTTCACGAAGACGCCGGTTAGGCGGGTGAGGCGGCTCTTGATTTGCCCGGAGTCCCGAACCCTGATCGTGAACTCCGCGTTAGCAACCGCTGTGTCGCCGTAAATGCGGATGGCAAGATCCGCTGGCTCCATTTCCATCACGATGACCTTGCGCTTAACATCGCGCAGACTCGCCAGCGCCTCGTCTTTGTCTTCGACATGGCCGTTGTCGCGGGTGTGCAAGTAATCCGAGGCAAGATGTTTCGCGTATTCGTCCCAGTCGCCGTGAACGATCAGTTCTGCCAGCTTCAGTTCCAGAGCCTTGATTTCGCCTTCCGCGGTGACATTCGCGTCAGCGTGCACACTTGGCTGCTGCGCGGTTAGAGAAGCGCTCAAGGCCAGAAAGAACGTGATTATGAATATCTTTCGCAGGGACTAGTCTCCGGAATCTTTTCGTTAACCCGCCGGCTTGTAGGCCTTCGGTGCGACTGCTTTGTAATCTTCGGATTTGCCGCGCGGAATGCTTAGCGTCTGCCATTGTGAAGAGCGCAGGTGTTTGGCGAGGAAGACGATTTGTCCGATGTGTTGCGCGTAGTGAGCGAGCGCGCGGTTGAGCGCCTGCATCACGGTGTGCGGCTGCTGCCGAATGGTCACGGTGCGCTGCACATCTTCGGGCGTGAGCGAGTCCAGCGCGGAAAACACATGGGAGAACGCCTGTTCCCACCAGCGCAGAACTTCTTCGCGCGTGGTTTTCGCCGAGACTTCAAATTCCTGGTCGCGAAAACGGTCCGGCTTCTCACCATCGCTGGTGAGGAAGCCGGTAAAGCGTGAGCGCGCGTTGCCGGCGAGGTGCTTGACCAGGGCAGCGACGGAATTCGATTCGGGATCGAGCGTGACGAAGAAGTCCATTTCTTCAAGCTGAGCCATGGCGGCTTCGCCCATGCGCTTGTGGCCGCGGAACTGGCGCTTCATTTCGTCGAGGTAGTGGGCAGCGAGGTCAGTCATAGAAGTCGATTGCAGAGGTCAGAGGTTAGATTGCAGAGGTAAGAACCTCAATTTCTTGCTCCTGCAAAGAGGTTTTTACCTCTGCAATCTAACCTCTAACCTCTGACCTGCAATTGTACGTCGCAAGCGACTCTGAACCCATAGTCCGCGTACTTGAACTCGGGAGGAATGCTAGAGCGGGCCGCGCAGCGCGACATCTTGACGTGGTGACGCCAGGAGCCGCCGCGGGAAGCGCGCCGCTCGCCCGTTTCAGGGCCGCGTGGATTGCGCTCGGGCGACACTGCATAGTAGGCGGGCTCGTACCAGTCGCTGCACCACTCGTGCACGTTGTCGCACATGTTGTAGAGGCCGTATGCGTTGGGTTCCGCGCGGCCGGCGGGCTCGGGGCCGGTCTGCCAGTGTTTCTTGCAACGATCGGCGTAGCCGGGCAGCGACTGCGGAGGCGCATCGCCCCACGGGAATAATGCGCGCTCGTGGCCTCCGCGCGCCGCGCGCTCCCACTCGGCCTCAGTAGGCAAGCGGAATTTCCCGCCGGTGCTTGCGCTGAGCCACTCGCAGTAGCGGACTGCCTCGTGCCACGACACTCCGACAACGGGCTGCTCAGGATGGTTGAACGCGGGGTCGCTCCAGAAGGGCGGCGGCAGGGATGCTGTGTCGCGCAGGAAGCGCTCGTAGTCGGCATTGGTGACTTGGCGGACGGCGAGCAGAAGTTCTTCAACCCAGACGCGATGCACGGGCTTTTCGTTGTCCTGTCCGGTGTCGCAGCCCATGAGGAACCATCCCGCGGGGATGCGCACGAGCGCGGGAACGTATTCTTCCGCTCGGGATGGGGAGAGCAGTCTTGTCGGTGCCGTCGGGTCCATGGCGTCAGAGTGCCCGTAGCGCTCGGACAACGTCTTCGATTTTATTCTCCTGAAACAAGCGGATGGCGGCGATGCCGGCCGCTCCGGCTTTCAGGCACGATGCTGCGTTTTCTATGGTGACGCCACCGAGAGCGAAAACACGGATCTTCGCCCGGCAGGTTTCCCGCAAGGCGGCGAGACCGGCGGGTGGCGTTCCGGCAGTGCCTCTTTTTCCGAATACCGGAGCGAAGACAGCGAAGTCGGCGGCCTCAGATTCGGCGTGGAAGACATCGGCGGCTGTGTGGCAGGAGGCGGCTACGAGGAAGTGGTCAGTGGTCAGTGGCCGGTGGGCAGAAACTTCCAACACCTGACGCACTTCATGAAGTGCGACATCGTCGGCGCGCAGATGAACGCCGTCGGCTCCCGCAGCCAGCGCAACGTCGGTGCGGGAGTTGATGAGGAGACGAGTTCTCAGTTCGCGGTTCTCAGTTCTCAGTGGAGCGCTGGTGCGCACGGCACTTAGGGCATCCCGTGCCAAGGTTTCCAAGTCCCGCGCGCTCAGATCTTTTTCGCGGAGCTGGATGTAGTCAACGCCGGCACGCGCGGCTTCGGCGACTTTGGCGAGCAGGGCACGGCGTCGGGCGCTTTCGTCGCCGCGAAACTGGCTTCGGTCGGTAATGTAATAGAGCAGACAGCGGTCAGCCATCAACTCTCAGCCTACTACGAGTGTGGCGCGGACACTCCTGTCCGCGAAAACAGTGGCACTATAGCGAATCCAGAGTCGCTGTGACCGCGGGCAGGTGCCGAGCTGCGCTCGGCTTGGACGGCTAAACCACCCCAGCCCGCGAAATGCGCGCGGTCTGGGGACCCCGGCGAGGGCGGCCGTCCCTACACGGGCGCTCCTGCTGACCCATGAACAACTTCAAATTCTCGGCTTTCCAGCGCATGGCGGCGTAAATGCGATTGCGTCCGCCGGGGTGCGACGCGGCAAGCCGCGTCTCTACGGGGAAGCAAAGGGCCGGGCTAGATCGGCCTACGGCCGCGTCTTGGCGATTTCGGGGACGGCCGCCTCGCCTTTGCGCTTGGGTTGTTGCGGTCCGAGATGGTACTTAGTCAGTCCTTCTTTCAGGAACTCGAAACTTTCTTCTGGCGAATCGGACATTTTGAACAGTTCAAGGTCCGGCGCTGAGATCACGCCGGCGTCGACCATGGCTTCGAAATTGACGATCTTCTTCCAGTAAGCGCTGCCATAAATGACGACGACAATTTTCTTGGCGAGCTTTTCCGTCTGAGCAAGCGTGAGGATCTCAAAAAGTTCGTCGAGCGTGCCAAAGCCGCCGGGGAAGATCACCAGCCCTTTGGCCAGGTAGGCGAACCAGAACTTACGCATGAAAAAATAATGGAACTCGAAGTTGAGCGAAGGCGTGATGTAGGGGTTCGGATTCTGCTCGAAGGGCAGGTTGATGTTGAGGCCGATAGTTTTTCCTCCCGCTTCGTGGGCGCCGAGATTTGCGGCTTCCATGATGCCCGGACCTCCGCCGGTGGTGACGACGAAGCGGTGGCGCTTGGCGGGGATCTGGGTGGACCATTCGGTCAGCAGGCGGGCCAGACGGCGCGCGTCCTCGTAGTAGCGAGCCATATCGACGGCGGCCTCGGCGCTCTTCATATCCTTGGCTTGTTGTGCGGTGGAAACTTGAGCGCCGTTGCCGCAGACTTCGGTCAGACGGGTGTTGGCGTTGTCGTGGCTGTGAATGCGGGCGGAGCCGAAGAAAACGACCGTGTCCTGGATCTGCTCGCGGCGGAAGCGCGAGAGCGGTTCGCTGTACTCGGACAGCAGGCGCAGAATTCTGCCGTCAGGACTGTTGAGAAATGGTTCGTTCTGATACGCGAGGGGAGCGGGCTTGAGTTTTTGATCAGTCATATGTAAATCAGTCGTTGGTCGCTAGTCGTTGGTCGTCAGTCATTCTTCGTTGAATAAAAGGGGCTGCAGCCAAAGGCCGTTGTTCGCGAACGACGAACGACCATCGACCGACGACTGTTACTTATTCATTCCTCCCGATATTGAATGGCCTCCCAAAATCCGATCCACACATTGAGCACGCCCAAGCCGGTCGAGACACCGCGCGCGAAACCGCTGGCTACCACGGCGCGAAGCGTGGGATACGGGAGGAGCAGAGGGTTGTCGGACCACTCGGGACGCCAGGGCAAGATCATGAGCATCACCCCGAGCGTCGCGCACAAGAATACGAACAGAAGCACTCCGATGCGGCGGAGCCACAGACGCGCGACCGAAGGCTCGGGCCTGGAAACGGAAACCGGCACTGGCACTGCCGCGGCCGGGACGGATGTTTCCGCCGGGCATTTGAGTTCCCCGACACCGGTGGAGTCGCTGGCAAAGGGTAGCTTGGGATCGGAAATCATTGCACGCGTCGTCGTGGGAGGGCGCGGGATCGGGTCGCATCCGCGGCGCAAATTTCGAACCCACTTGGTGCATTCTACGACTTCAGAGCCTGAATGCGCTCGGCCACGTCGCGATAATCGATATTCGAACCGTACACGCTGGTGAAATGACGCAGCGCCGCGGGCTTGTCCATGGCAGTTTCGCAGGCCGACCCCAGCTCATAGTTGATGGCCAGGCGTGCTTCGTCATCGAGTCCGGGGATGTTAAGCGCTTTTTCATACCAGCGGATGGCGGCGTCAGGAACTCCTTTATCGAGGAAGCACTGGGCCAGCCAGGTATAGGTCTGGACAGGCTGCGAAAATGCTTTGCCGTGATCGATCGAGGTACAGACTTTCTGCAACTCGGCGATGGCTTCGTCGAGCAGGCCCATTTCGCGGAAGGCAACGCCCAGGTTGTAGTGCGTTTCTGGATCGTCGTCGCCGGCAGCAACCTCTTCTTCGAGTTCCTGTTTCAACTCGCCGAACATCTCCGAAAGATCGACGCTGCCGGAAAGATGCATGGCCTGAGCTCCGGCTCCGAGGGGGCGCACGGGAGTGGGGCTGTAGCTCATGGCAGGGGCGGCGGCGGTCGCGGCGCCTCCCGCCGATGCTGCTATCGCGGGCATGGCTACCGGAATTTCAATTTCAACGTTTGGCACAGGCTGGTTTGCCGCGGGTTCGGGTTTCGGCTCGGGGGTTCTGGCTGCAGCCGGCGCTGGCGCCGCTTGCGGGAAAGAATCGCCGAGCGAAGCTTCCAGATCTGCGACAAACGAGGTCAGTTCGCTTGCCTCCGCATGCGCAGCTTCTGCATGGGCGGGCTCGGCGTACGCCGGTTCAGGCGCGAGTTCCGCCGGAGCGTGGTCGTGGATTTCGTTGTGGGTCTTGTGGTCGTACCCGGCCAGCAGACCGGGCGAGGCGGTGATTTCGGACCCGTGCTGGACCTCCATTTCAACTTCGAAATCCGCGGGCTCGCCGGCGTTGATCTCGGTGATTTCCGGCTCGGGCTCGGGCGGCGGCTGGCCACCAGATTCGACAGCGGCGCGCAACGGATCGAGAATGCGGGCATCGCTGGTCAGCGATTCGAGCTTCTCGATCCCGGCACGGGCCTGATCCATCATGAAGTGCTCGAGATAGAAACGGATTTCTTCGACCGTCTCGGCGATCTCGGGATTGCTGGAAGCATCGGCATCGGCTTCGCCGCTGGCCGACGTTTCCGCGGCCGGAGCGTGCGCGTCGACGGACAGGGAATGCTCCCACTCGGAGGAAAGATCGTGCGCGTCGGAAGGCGCGTACTCCTCCCGTTCCTCGATGGCGAATTCCGGAGGCGCGGCAGCGCCCATTTCGCGATCCGGCGCCGCGGGCGCGGCCACCGGCCAGGGCGCGGGCGAAGCGATCGCCGAAGAAGCCGCAAGCGATGATGCAGCAGGCAATGGAGCAACTTCCGCGTTCTGCTCGTATCGCGCGGCCAATTCCCCATAGCGCACGGCTTCATCCGGATGACCCGCATCGTGGTACACACTTTCCAGGGTGCGGCAGCAGACGGCGGCTTCGGTAAAACGCTGGAAGCGTGTATGAAGCGCCGCCAGGCGCTGGTTCAGGCGCACGTCGCGCGGTGCCTGCGGCAGAGCGCCCAGCAGAGGCACCACCGCCTTGTCCGGCAGATTGTACGAAAGGAACAGGTCCGCATCGGTCACCGCGGAGCGCACTGCGATCGCGACGTGGTCGGGATAAGGCTGATCGACAACCGGTGCCGTCGCTTCCAACTCCTCCACTATGACCGCCCCTTCTTCGGCGGTGATCCCGGTAGCGGGCGCTGCTTCTTCCATGCGCCCCACCACCTGCTGATAGTTCTGCATGTGCAACTGGTTCTGGGGCTCGGTGGTGGCCAGCATCTGGTACAGGTCGCGGGCGCGGGCCAGGTTCCCGTCCTTGACGGAGGAGTGCGCCAGAAGCTCGATGACTTCGTTGATGTGCGTGCTCTCGCCGGCTTTGTTCAGCAGAAGCATCAGCGCGTCCAGCGCGCCCGAATCGTCGCGCACATGCGTGATCATCGCATGCAGGCTGGATAGCAGTTTGGTCGAATCAGCTGCCAGCAGGCGATCGGCATGCCGGGTGTAAACGTCGAGTGCCTCGTGATACTGACCCTGCCGGGCGCAACCCTCCGCCAGCAGAAACAGACCCTCGGGATCGTTGTGCACCGCGAGCAGCTTCTCCGCGATCGGGGCCGCCTTGGTCAAGGGTCCGATTTGCAGGTACGCCTTCAGCAGGTCGCGCAAACCTTCGGGATGAGAATCGAGATCGGGAGCCTTCTCCAGGTACGCGATGGCGTTCTTCGGATCGTCGCTCTCTAGGGCGGCCTTCCCGCGCAGCAGCAGGACGTAGCCGTTGCCGGGATCGAGCACCAGCATCCGCTTCAGAATGTCTTCGGCGGCGGCGAGTGAACCACGCGAGCGCAACGATTCAGCGGCCGCGCTGAAAATCTCCCACGCCTCTTTCTTTTTCCCCAGCCGGACATAGACCTCGGCAAGCTTGACCCGCATGGGCACATTTTCCGGGTCCATTTCCAGGACCTTCTGGAAAAGGCGCACGGCTTGTTCGAGGTCGCCATTCTTCATGAAGCCTTCGGCGACTTGCAGGTACTGGGCGCGGGCATCGTTGAACAGCCCTTGCTGGGTGTAGAGTTCCGCCAGTTTCAGAGATGCATCCACGCTCGGCTGAAGCTTGGTGATCTTCTTGTACATGGCGATGCCCTTGACCGTGAAGCCCTGCGCGGCATAGGCATCGCCAACTATCTTGAAGCACTCGATGGCTTGGGCGGCGTCCCCGAGTCGAGCGTAAAGGTCGCCAATGGTGTTGTTGACGGTAAGGTCCTTGCTATCGTGCTTCAGGACCTTGTCATACTCAGCGATGGCGTTCTGCAGCTTGCCCTGCTGGACAAACTTTTCCGCGGCGCTGAGAACTTTCTGTTTGTTAAAGCCAAAACCAAACGCCATAGGATTGCGGACTCCAGCCTTTTTCCCGCCCAACGCCCGCGATTTCCGCCAGCGTTGCCGAACGGGTCTGAACCTCGCCGGGAGATTCCCAGACGAAACCCCGCAAACCGCGCAACCGGGATCGCGGAGTAAGGTAATTGTAAGGCCGGGTACCCGCAGTCCGATGGTTACCGACGATTACCGGGGGTTACCGAAAGGGCGTGTACGTCCGGTTATGAAAAAACTCCGCTTCTCACTTCCAGAATGGGAGCAAACAAATGCTAACCACGCGGAGTCGGGGATCGGAGCGAACGGTGGTTTGCCCAGCATTCCCTTACTCCAGCCAGAAACTTCTTCTTATCCTCCCGCATTTGCCGGACGAGCGCCTGGTTGCCGGTCTCCTCGTGCTCGGCCGCCCAGAGCACCATTTCCGTGAGGACCGGCGCTAGGTCGATTCCTTTCGCTGTCAGCAAGTACGTCAGCTTCCGTCCATCCGATGGGTCTGGTTCCGTGGTGATAATCCCACAAGCGACCAGCTTCCGCAGGCGATCGGCCAATATGTTCGTTGCAATTCCTTCGTAGCACTTCAGGAATTCTTTGTAGGTCCGGAATCCGCGCAGCATCATGTCGCGGATAATCAAAAGCGACCAGCGATCGCCTAGCATCTCCACGGAGGCATTCAGCGGACACTCCGACCGCCGCTTGCCCTTCCTACTCTTTGTCACACTCTCACGGTAGCACAAAACAACTTGCATTTGGCAAGTGATTTATATATAGTTCATGCCCATAGAATTTTCGTGATCCATTCACAGACGAGCGCACCGTGGGGGTGGCTCACTGCGGCCCATCCGCCGAACCTGAAGAGGGGAAAGAATCGATGCCATCGGCTGCGATAACGAATCCCGCCTCAACGAAAATACTCTGGGCGGGACGAATCCTAAGCGCCCTGCCCGTGCTTTTGTTCGCCTTCACTGGCATGTTCGGCTTGTTAAAACCCGACGCCGCCCTGCAGGGGGCCATTCGTTACGGCTACCCTCCCGGCACCATGGCGCGCATCACCATCGTGGAGATCGCATGCGCAATCGTATACGCGATCCCGCGCACATCCGTTCTCGGCGCCATCCTGTTGACCGGCTATCTCGGCGGCGCAACTTCCACCCACGTGCGGGTGGGTGAACCGTTCTTGCTGCCAATCGTTGTCGGCGTCGTGGTCTGGGCAGGACTGTTCCTGCGCGATGAGCGCCTGCGTGCGTTGATCCCATTGCGAAGTCCGAAGGCAATCTCGTAGATCCCATAAAAGCGGGATCCGTATGACAAAGATTCGGTACAGCAGAGGAGAACTATAGGCAAAGAATCACTCCATTCTTGTGGTTCGACGGCCAGGCCGAAGAGGCAGCAAACTTTTATATTCCATTTTTAAGAGCTCGAAAATCCTGAACATTGCCCGTTACGGAGAAGCGGGCCCGGGACCGAAAGGAACAGTGATGGCAGCGACATTCCAACTCGAAGGACAAGAATTTATGGCGCTGAACGGTGGTCCGCAGTTCACCTTTTCACCATCCATATCGTGTTTTGTAAACTGCGAGACGCAGGCGGAAGTAGATGAGTTGTGGGAGAAGCTCTCCGCAGGCGGAGAAAAACTGCAATGCGCATGGCTGAAAGATAGATTTGGCGTGTCCTGGCAGATCGTCCCGAAGGCTTTCCTCGAGCTGATGCAAGACAAAGACCGGGTGAAATCGCAAAGGGTCTTCAAAGCCATGCTGCCAATGACCAAGATTGAAATCGAAGGGTTGCAGCGAGCGTATCGGGGTGAATGAAATCAAAAAAGGGGCACAGTATGAGCAAGGTGCGAGTCTTAGTCGGTACACGCAAAGGCGCATTCGTCCTGACATCGGACGGCAAGCGCGAACAGTGGGACATTAGCGGCCCTCATTTTGCGGGCTGGGAGATCTACCACCTCAAGGGATCGCCGGCCGACCCGAATCGCATCTACGCCTCGCAGACCAGCGGTTGGTTCGGGCAGATCATTCAACGCTCCGACGACGGCGGCAAAACCTGGCACCAGCCCGGAACGCCACCCGGGGCGCTGCCCGTCTCAGGTCCTCCGCAGGCCGCAAGCAACAAGTTCGTTTATGACGTATCGGCGGGAACCGGCAAGCCGCTCACCACTCATCAGCATTACGATGGCACGCAGCGTCCGTGGGAATTTAAACGCGTGTGGCATCTGGAGCCGTCGCTCACCGAGCCCGACGCGGTCTACGCCGGAGTAGAAGACGCCGCCTTGTTCCGCTCGACCGACGGCGGCGAGAACTGGCACGAACTCCCCGGCCTGCGCGGCCACGGCACCGGCCCCAAATGGCAGCCCGGTGCGGGCGGCATGTGCCTGCACACCATCATTCTCGATCCCAGCAACCCGCAGCGGATCTGGATCGCAATCTCGGCGGCGGGCGCCTTCCGCACCGACGACGGTGGTAAGACCTGGAAGCCGATCAACCGCGGACTGAAGTCACAATACATCCCCGACCCGAACGCCGAAGTCGGCCACTGCGTGCACCACGTTGCCATGCATCCCAAGCGTCCGGGAGTACTCTTCATGCAGAAGCATTGGGACGTGATGCGCAGCAACGACGCGGGTGACTCGTGGCAGGAGGTCAGCGGAAACCTCCCAACCGACTTCGGATTCGTGATCGACGTGCACGCGCACGAGCCGGAGACCATCTATGTCGTCCCCATCAAGAGCGACTCGGAGCACTTCGTTCCCGATGGCAAGCTGCGCGTGTTCCGCAGCCGCACCGGCGGAAACGAATGGGAGGCGCTAACCAAGGGCCTGCCGCAGAGAGACTGCTACGTCAATGTGCTACGCGACGCGATGGCCGTCGATGCGCTCGACAAGTGCGGCGTGTATTTCGGTACCAGCGGCGGGCAGGTGTACGCGTCATCCGATGCCGGAGACAACTGGACCCCGATTGTTCGCGATCTTCCGGCCGTGCTTTCGGTCGAGGTCCAGACACTGGGGTGATCAAACGGACATGATTCGAGTCATACTCCCGCGCCATCTGCGAGCGCTGGCGCAAGTTCGTAGCGACGTGGAGATCGAAGTCAATGGTCAGGCTACCCAGCGCTCGGTCCTCGACGCGCTCGAAGCCCGCTATCCGATGCTGCGCGGTACCATCCGCGACCACGTCACTGGACAGCGCCGGCCCTTCTTACGCTTCTTCGCTTGCGAGGAGGATCTGTCCCACGAGCCGCCGGACGTTCCGCTGCCCGAGGCGGTCGCGTGCGGCAAGGAGCCTTTCATCGTCATCGGAGCCATTGCCGGTGGTTAGCGTGAGACTCTCTAGATGGTTCCAAAGACACGCCGGCCATATGGCAGCGACACCGTCAGTAGCTTGGGGGCCAATGAGTTGACCTCGCCAACTCGTGTCACCTACGATGTTGGCACACGATCGACAGCGATATGAGTTTCGCGTTCGACAACTTACTTTCGCGGGGGAGCAGCATCGGGCAGTCGCGATCCTCTGCTCTCAACCCGCTGCAGTGGATGACCGTGATTATCATCGGCGGTCTTGCGAGCTTTGTTTTCGCTCACGCACCGACGTGGCTGATAGCTTTAATGGCCATTTTGGTGGGCTTAACGTTTGCACTTTTTGCTAGTGCATATGTTTATTTCATGGTTCGCGACCCGGGTGCACTCCGATCCGAGGACTATTCACTTGCGAAGCATGCCCTGGACAAAGGCCTTTTCACCCCTGAGATCGCGAAGCTCGTCTTTGTCCGCGAGAAAGAGATACAGGCTGGTCAAGGCATCAAAGTTAAGGATGCGAAAGAACTCGAAGCGACAGTACAGAGGGTTCGAGGCAATCTTACGCACGTAGCTGAGGAGGAATCCGAGTAATGGAAAAGGCCGACAAAAAGGTCGCCCCAGCAGAAGAGGTGGGCAAGGGGTTCGCCGCGCTGGTTTTTTATCCAGCCTTGGCCGTAGAGGGTGGGATCAAGGCTCACACCAATGACAAGCGGTGTTTTGCACAGGAGCGCTGGCTGTGACAAAGCCCAAGCCCTACTTAGACAATCGCGACTTGCCCGCCTTCACGTTCTATCCCCAGTTTGCGGAGGAATGGGAGCATTTCTCCGGCACTGAAAGAAAAGTTGTCGGTGAATTTCTGGGGCTCTTGCAGGAAAGGTATGACGATCCCAGGTTTCAGCGGGAATGGGAACATTGGGGACACAAGGAGAAGCAGTATTGGGGCGCAGTTCTCCCACAAATCGAATTTAGGGTGATTTGGCGCGTTGTTTACCCGAGCCATCCAGGCTTGCCAATGGCTTCTCAGCCCGCAAAAGAGATTCAAATTCTTGCTTGCGAGCCGGTCCCGGGAGGTCCGAAAAAGGGACCTTGACTGAATTGGTCCGTATTTCAGTGGTACGGAATTGACGATTGACGGAATGTTTGCGGAAGCATTCCCAAAATCCTGTTGGCTCTGGCCGCATAGAATTACGGTGCCCCGCAGTTGAATTGCTGGCAACCGACTTCCTAACATTCAGTTACAGATTCCGTTTGGTTGATCTCGCTGGCGCAGGTCACTGTGGTTCGTCCTCTGGTAATCTAGCGGGCTGTCCTGTGCATCCGATAATGTGTAGAGCAGAGCCTCTGTCTTGCGGAAGACCTGATATAGTAAGTTAGGGTTGGGGGAAGGTCTCGCTTGTTGATAGGAATTTGCTCGCGAAGCTCGGCCTAGCTCGAAGAAGGGATAGCAGTAGGCTACGGAATGACCGTCGACCGGATCGAGAAACTTCTTTCTGCGATGAGGCGGGTTCCGCGTACCGCTAGTAAATGCAGCGGCTCAAGTTAGTGCCTAACGGTCACACGAAGATTGAGGATTAAGGAGATGAAAATGAGTTCTTTCCGAATCAGAGTTGCGGCAAGGCGTCAGGTCACACTGCCTGAAGAGCTCTTGGAATTACTTCGAATCGATGAAGGCGACACGCTGGAGATTCGCGTGGACAAAAATGTGATTTCTGGCGGATGCGGATTGAAGCTTATACCTACCAGCTTGTTCGATGACGAACTCATGGTCCGGCTCCGCGAACGGGAAAAGGAAATCGCACGGGGATCAGGCATCGAGGCGAAGGATAAGGAAGAGTTGGTGCGGTTTCTCTAGGGTGGACGCGTAGTCGAGCGCTATCCTTTTGGCGCACGCCGCTAAAGATGTGGGTGCAAGGATTTATTTTATAGTTGGGGTCCGTGCTTACCCCGGGATTGGGCGAACTCCGAAGTTAGCGAACACCCGAATGTCTGCGATGGGATCCCTCATTTCCGTAGGCCACCTTCTACTTCCCCCGCTTCTCGATCGGCACAAGCTCCCGCGTCTCGTGCCCGATCCACACCTGCCGCGGACGCGCGATCTTCTGTTCGGGGTCGGTCAGCATTTCCTGCCATTGCGACAGCCAGCCAATGGTGCGCGGAATCGCGAACAGCACGGTAAACATTTCTGGCTTGAAGCCCATCGCCTGGTACATGATCCCGGAGTAGAAGTCCACGTTCGGATAGAGCTTGCGCTGCACGAAATAATCGTCTTCGAGCGCGATACGCTCCAGTTCGAGAGCAATCTCAAGTTTGATATTACGTCCGGTAACTTCGAACACGCCGTCGGCGGCCCACTTGATGATCTTGGCGCGCGGATCGTAGTTCTTGTACACCCGGTGCCCAAAGCCCATCAACCTGCCTTTGCCTTCCTTGATCTTCTTGATGTAAGCGGGAACGTTGTTCTTGGAACCAATCTCGTCCAGCATGTGCAGCACTTCTTCGTTGGCTCCGCCGTGCAGAGGACCGGATAGCGCGGCGGCGGCCGCAGCCGTCGCCAGGTAAGGGTCGCTGTGAGAACTGCCCACGGCACGCATGGCGTTCGTGCTGCAGTTCTGCTCGTGGTCGGCGTGCAGAATAAATAGGATGTCGAGCGCCCGCGCAATCACCGGATTGGCGGCATACTTCGGCTCGACCATCTTCCACAGCATATTCATGAAGTTTTCGGTGTAGGTGAGATCGTTGTCGGGATAGATATACGGGAATCCGACCAGGTGGCGATACGAGAAGGCCGCGATGGAGGGCATCTTGCCGATCAGGCGCTTGATCTGCAGCAGCCGGGTCGCGGGGTCGTGAATGTTCTTCGAATCCGGATACACCGTCGACAGCGCCGCCACCGTGCTCACCAGCATCGCCATGGGGTGCGCGTTGTCGCGGAAGCCTTCCATGAACTTCTTCGTGGTTTCATGGAGCATGGTGTGGTGCGTGATTTCATGCACCCAACTCTTCAGTTCACTCGCGTTGGGCAATTCGCCGAATAGAAGCAGGTAGGCAACTTCGAGATACGTACAGTGTTCGGCGAGAACATCGATGGGATAACCGCGGTAGCGCAGGATTCCCCGATCGCCGTCGATGTAGGTGATCGCGCTCCGGCAGGAAGCGGTATTCATGAAGGCCGGGTCATAGGTCATCAAGCCGAAATCCTCCGGGCTGGTCTTGATCTTGCGCAGATCCATCGCGCGGATGGTTCCATTTTCGACGGGAAGAGTGTAGTTCTGCCCGGTACGGTTGTCGGTGATCGTCAAGCTATCTTGCGGCATTCGAGCTCTCCTGAGAACAAGTGAAAGCGAAAGAATATAACGCGGAACAACGCGCGGCCGCACCAATGGTATCGACCGCCGGCACTGGGACGCAGTAGCCTGCGTCACAAAAGAATGTTTGCCTGCGCATTTTGGTGTGACTCAACTAATGCTACCAGCACCGGGCCCGGTAGCGCTTTCCGAGTATTGGCAACTGCGGGGGCCAGCGCGTAAGGTGCGGAAACGCCGGAATTACCGGCAACCCCGGGTGGAGGGCAGATCGAACCATGACCTGGATTCGTACCATTCCGTTCTCCGAAGCTGACGAAGAACTTCGGCAGGCAATGGAAGGGCAGAAGTCGCTCTATCCGCAAGCGTAGGACGGGAACCGTAATCCGCGAAAGGCAGAGACGCGGCTTGCCGCGTCTCAGGGTGCGGGAAAATTCGCGGCCTGACCTTGTCTTGAAGGGGCGCGGCTTCAGCCGCTGAGGGCCGCTGCGGCGCGCAGCCCTTACTCGTTGGCCACCCGCCGATGCGATTTCACCGCCAGACAACGCGCGAAGATCGCCGCCACCTGCGGAATCTCCTCTTCATTTAACTGAATCGCGCTGCCCAGTTTCTTCAATGCCGCGTTCAGAGCGGCAGGCTGTGCGTGTGTCAGTTCCGAGAGCTGCTGCCACTCCCGCGCGACTGGAATGCGCTCGTCGGTTTCGGCGTCTTCGCAAAATTGATCGGCCGCTTCCGGAGGAGTTCCGTACTCGTCAGCGACATCCTCGTGGAAGTAGCCCCGCAGGAACGTATGCAGTGCGGGAAAGTTGGCGGCGGTGATTTCCGGTTTCGGATTCATCAGCGGCACTCCGGATAAGAAGTCAAAACGTAGTACTGGTTGGGCCCGGAGTATTTTAGTACGACCAGGGCTTGCGCGCACGGACGCGACTGGTTCTCGCCACGATTGATGGTACGGCCAATCGGAACCTCATTATCGTAGTCCAGCACCAGGTTGGGATGTCCACCCGAGCGGCGCAGCCAGCGCTGGATTCGGTCCTGCGATTCCGCGATCGCCGCGCCCACAGCGTGCTCGGCAGCCGGGCGGTCGGTGTAGGTCGATGCGCCGGTAATGCGGGGCTCTCGCTGCAGGCGCTCGCGCAGTTGCTCATCGGTCTGTCCCACATGCTTGCGCAGAATGTGTCCGCCGGCGGCCTCGTCCTGACTGAGGTCGCGCGCGGGACCATTCGTCAGGCGGCCCTCAACCCGCGCGGCCATAGAAGAAGAGGGGGGAAACGCCGCCGAACTCGCGCCATTCGTGGCAGCGGGCGGCTGGCACGAGATCAGGCCGCACAGCCCCATCGCGAAAACGATGCGAACTATGACCGCGCGAATTTCAAACAATTTCGTCATCGAGCTCCTGATCGCGGCAGCGAGCGGCCAGTCATTCCCGTACAGTTTCTGTTCTGTAACAGTTCCCGCCTGTAAAGTTCTGGGAATTGTGCTACTAAACAAGGTGTGCGGGCAAGTCTGCTGGATTCGCTGGACGATTTCGAGCGCTGGGGTGGCGACTGCGCCTACGTGTTTCCGCGAGGATACCGGCGCGAGCGTTGGAGCTACCAGCGTGTAGCCGGAGTCGCATATCAGTTTGCCCGAGAGCTCGAGGCGCGCAAAATCGCCAAGGGCGATGCGGTGCTGCTGTGGAGCCCGAACTGTGCCGAGTGGGTAGCGGCGTTCCTGGGATGCGCGCTTTGCGGGGTAATTGCCGTTCCCATCGACGACGCCGCCAGCCCCGATTTTGCGCGCCGGATCAGCGCGCAGGTGCGCACCAGACTGGTCTTGTGTCCGCGCGAGCGCGCCCCAATTTTCGACGGGCTCGGGATGGAGATCGTGGCGGAGAAGATCGCAACCATCGATCCCGCCGATCTCGAGGCCGCAGTCGCAGCGCGTCCGGCCGAACGCTTTCGTCCCGCTCAGATTCAGCCTTCCGACACGCTCGAAATCGTCTTCACCTCCGGCACCACGGCCGAGCCCAAGGGAGTCGTTCTCACCCACGCCAACGTGGTCGGCAATCTCGCGCCGCTCGAAACCGAGATCGGAAAATACTTGAAGTACGAGCGCCTGCTTCATCCCATTCGCTTCCTCAACCTGCTGCCGCTGAGCCACGTCTTCGGCCAATTCCTGGGAATTTTTCTCCCCCCGCTGCTGGGCGCGACCGTCGTGTTCGAAAACACATTTAACCCAACCGAAGTCATGGCGACGATCCGCCGCGAAAGCGTCTCGGTGCTGGTGGCCGTTCCGCGCATGCTCGAGTCGCTGAAGCAGAAGATCGAACGCGATCTCGAGGCCAGTGGCGGCCGCGAGAATTTTGCCGCGCGCTACGCCGCAGCCGCGAGCCAGCACTTCCTGCGGCGCTGGTGGACCTTCCGCGACCTACGCCGCCAGTTCGGATGGAAGTTCTGGGCCATGATCAGCGGCGGCGCCGCCCTCGATCGCGCAACCGAAGAATTCTGGCATCGCCTGGGATACGCCGTGGTCCAGGGCTACGGATTGACCGAAACCACTTCGCTGATCAGCTTGAACCATCCTTTCCACACCAGCCGCGGTTCCATCGGCAAGGTCCTGCCGGGGCGCGAAATCAAGCTGGCGGAAGACGGCGAAATTCTCGTGCGCGGCAGCGGCGTCGCCAGCGGCTACTGGAACGGACGCGAACTGCAACCGGTGGCGCGGACCGAAGATGAAGGCTGGTATCGCACCGGCGATCTGGGCGCGCTCGATGAGCAAGGCAATCTCTTTTTCAAGGGCCGAAAAAAAGAAGTGATCGTCACGCCCGCGGGCATGAATATTTATCCCGAGGACCTGGAAGCGGCGTTACGAGGTCAGAAAGAGATTCGGGATTGCGTGGTCGTCGGGTTGGAGCGCGGCGGAAATGCCGAACCGTGCGCCGTACTGATTCTGCGCGACCGCAATTCCAGCGCTCAGACAGACGATGAGAAGGCAACCGATAAGAAGACCATCGACGTGAAGACAATCGTGCAGCGCGCCAACGAAACACTGGCCGAATATCAGCGCATGCGTACCTGGTTCGTCTGGACGGAGGAAGATTTCCCCCGCAGTTCCACGCAGAAACCGCGCCGCAACGCGATTCGCGACGCGGTCGAAGCGAGTCTCCACGGCCAAGAGCCGGCGAACGCCGCCAGCCCGCTGTCCGAACTGCTGGCGCGAATCACCGGCCGCGCCGCGCAGAACTTGATGCCGGAGGCAAATCTGGAAAGCGGCCTGGGATTAAGTTCTCTGGAGCGAGTGGAACTGCTCAGTGCGCTCGAAGACCGTTATCAAGTCGACCTGAATGAAACGAACTTCACGAATGCAGCGACCGTCGGCGATCTGGAAAAGCTGCTGCAGGGAACTCACGGCGAGCGCGCTGAGTCGCAGTATTCAGGTTTTCACTATCCCCGCTGGACACTTCGCTGGCCGACTACGTGGCTACGACTGATGTCATATTATCTGCTGGCGCGCCCGGCCGTGTTTTTTCTGGGATGGCCCCGCGTAACCGGACGTGAGAACTTACGCGGCGTTCGCGGGCCGCTGCTGGTCATCTCGAACCATGTTGCCGATGTCGATGTCGCCTTCATCCAGACGGTGCTTCCCGCGCGCATCCGCCACAAACTGGCGACCGCAACCGGCGGCGAGGCGCTCGAACGGTTGCGCTCGCCCGGTCCGGAGCGCGTGCGGTTCGGACGAATCGGTCGAATCTACGGCCGCGTGCAATGGACGCTGGGTGTCGCCTTGCTGAACCTGTTTCCGCTGCCGCGCCAGTCCGGCTTCCGCAAGAGCTTTGCTTACGCCGGCGAGGCCGTCGATCGCGGCTATAGCGTGCTGGTCTTCCCGGAAGGAAAGCACACCGAAGACGGCAAACTCTGCCCGTTCCGCACCGGAATCGGCCTGCTCGCCAACAATCTGCGCACCCCCATCCTGCCGATGCGGATTGATGGTTTGTTTGAGATCAAGCACGCCGGCAAGAAGTTTGCGGCGCCCGGCAAAATTCATGTGCGCATCGGCAAGCCGGTGCAGTTCGCGCCCGAAACCGACCCGGAAGAAATCGCGCGGGCCCTGCAGAAAGCTGTCGGGGATCTCTAGTACCGTTTCTCTCAAGTTCGCGGAATAACTTTCCGAATCCTGAACCCAGCCCCGGCCGGGGCGAACCAGCTTAGCCCAGCGCTTCAGCGCCGGGAAAAGTGGGAAGACCGAGCAAGTCCCGGAGGGACGGCCCAGTCCTCACGCATACTCTTTAGGGTGCCCCGAAATACAAAAGGCCGGGCGATTGAGCCCGGCGCTTCGTACTGAGAAACTGTCAATCGCTGAGTTGAGCTAGATCAGTTTCCCGTTAACCTCGTTTTATTCGTTGCGCGAAACCTCTTAATCATTGCGCGAAACCTCACATCACCAGCGCGAGGCCTTCCAGTTCACGTTCCAGCACCGGCAGAGAACAGCCCGCCATTTCCACCCGCCCCGCGGCGTCGATCGCAGCCGTCTGCGAAACGCCATAGCCGCGCCCCGCCAGAAAAACCTGCAGCAGTTCCGCTGCCTCGCGGGAATCCACCATGCCGCCCTGGATCAGGTCGTTTCTCAGGGCGCATAGCTCGGTCACCGTAAATCTCTCTTTCATGGCCATTCTCCCCACCGACCTCCCTACCGTTGCCCCAATTAGATTCATCGGCAATCCACTTGGTTACATGCAATCCTAATGCCGTAACTTTGGTACACCGTCAGATACCGCTTCTAGGGGCCTCAAGCTCTTAGAACCCAAGATTTTGCAAAAGGTTGTGAGGATATCATCGGCAGGCGGGCGGTAGACATAACAGCGGCATCCGTTGCCAGAATGACACTAAATGTCGTTTCGTGACGGGAGGAAACCAAACTTTGGCGGATGCTCTGCCGGCTCCGCCTTCAGGCCGCGTCAATCCTGGCGGCGTCCACCAGCATGATTGGGATGTCGTCCTGAATGGGGTAAACACGGCGGCATTCGCCGCATTTCAGACTTTCCCCGTTCGCATTCAGGACCACCGGCTTCTTGCAAACCGGGCAGACCAGCATGTCAAGCAGATCCTGAGAGATCATACCGCGTCCATTGTAGCGCAACCCCTATGATCCCCCGTGCCCCCTGTGGTTAAGAACTGGTCCGTAGAGGGGGACAAACTCTCAAGATCGAGCATCTGCCGACGTTTCGATGCGATAGAATCGCCTTTCAATTCACTGCACGCCGCAGCGAGGTGGAATGGCAGCCAGGATTCTCGACGGCACCAAACTGGCCGGTGAAATCCGCGCGGAAGTCACCGCCCAGGCGAAAGCCCTGGCATTATTGGGCCTGCGCCCAGGACTCGCCGTGGTGCTGGTTGGGCACAACCCCGCATCTGAGGTCTACGTTCGCGGCAAGGTGAAGAGCTCGCGGGAGGTCGGCCTCTACAGCGAACAGCACACGCCCGCCGAAAGCGCGACCACCGAGGAACTCGTGGTGCTGATCGCCGGCCTGAACCGCCGCGACGAAATCGACGGCATCCTGGTGCAGTTGCCGCTCCCCGCGCACGTCGATGCCAAGAAAGTTCTGCTGGCGGTCGATCCCGCCAAAGATGTGGACGGCTTTCATCCCATGAACGTGGGCTACCTTTCCACGCAGCGTCCGGGGCTTGTGCCATGCACGCCGGCGGGCGTTATGGAAATTCTGAAGCGCAGCGCAATTCCGGTCGCCGGACAGGAAGCCGTGGTCGTCGGACGCAGCGACATTGTCGGCAAGCCCGTCGCCATGCTGCTGCTCAATCAGAACGCCACCGTTACCGTCTGCCACTCGAAAACGCGCGATCTGCCCGAAGTTTGCCGCCGCGCCGATATCTTGGTGGCGGCGATTGGCCGCGCCGGCATGGTTACCCGCGAATTCGTCAAGCCCGGAGCCACCGTGATCGACGTCGGTATCAACAAAATCACCGACCGAAAAGAATTCGACCGCTTCTTCGCCGGCAACAAGAAGCGCGAAGAAACGTTTCTGGCCAAAGGCTCAACCCTGGTGGGCGACGTTCACCCCGAAGTAGCCGAAATCGCCGGCGCGATAACGCCCGTCCCCGGGGGCATCGGCCCGCTGACTATCGCCATGCTGATGGCCAACACCGTAAAAGCCGCAATGCTGCGGCGTGAACTCAGACATCCCGAGTTGACCCGGGCTTAGGAGTTTGGGAGACAGCCGAAAGTACCTTGGGGCGAACAGCGAACGACGAATAGCGAACGGCCAGCGACTAACGACCAACGACGGATTCACCGTGAGCACCCATTGCTAAAACTCGGCCTTACTGGCGGCATCGCTTGCGGTAAGTCTGCTGTCGGCGAGATGTTTGTTCGGCTCGGCGTGCATCTGCTCCAGGCCGATGCCGTTGCACACTGGCTCATGGAACCCGGCCGCCCAATCTATGAGGAAGTCGTCCGCCGCTTCGGCCGCGAAATCCTGAATCCCGACGGAAGCATCAACCGTCCCCAGTTGGCCAAAGCCGCGTTTAGCACCCCTGGTGGCGCACCTCCGCGCGTCAAGGAACTCAACGAAATTGTCCACCCCGCTGTGATCGCGCACGAAAACGAGTGGATGGAAGAAATCGGCCAACGCGATCCGAACGCCATCGCCATCGTCGAAGCTGCCCTCATCCTCGAATCGGGCACCGCCAGCCGTTTCGACCATCTAATCGTCGTGACTTGCCAACTCGAACAGCGCATTCAGCGTTTCGCCCGCCGCCTTGGAATTTCCGAAGACGCTGCCCGTGCCGAAGTAGCTCGCCGCATGGCGGCACAGATCCCCGACGAAGAAAAAATCAAAGCTGCCGATTTCGTAATCGATAACTCCGGATCGCTCGATGCCACCGAGCAACAAGTGCAGCGTGTTTTTGCCGCGTTGCGCTCGGCAAACAAACAAGTTCGTTAGCTCCGGTCGCGGCTCGGCATGACCAGCCACTGCAAAATCGAACTCACGATGCTCAGCAGGATGGCGCCGATAAAAGCCGCCGCGAAGCTTCGCACCTGGAATCCGCGCACAAACGCTGCCGCCAGCTCCAGCATCAGCGCGTTGATCACGAACCAGAACAGGCCTAGCGTCAGAATCGTCAGCGGGAAGGTAAGGATCTTGAGCAGCAAGCCGAGCGTGGCGTTGACAAGGCCGATGACGGCCGCCGCGATCAGCGCCGCCGTCGGCCCGCTTACGCTAATGCCCGGCACGATGTGGGCGACGACCCACACCGCCATAGCGCTTAGAATCCAAGAGAGCAGAAGACGCACGATGAGCCTCCTTAGAGGATGATTGGACACTATACCAGTGAAACCACCGCCGAAAACCAACGCCGCGCGTTTGCTCGACCAGATGGGGATCCACTACGAACTGCGGGAGTATGAAGTGGATCCCGGCGACCTCGCCGCGGAAACGGTTGCCGCCAAAATCGGCTTGCCGCCGGAGCAGGTTTTCAAAACGCTGGTCGCGCGCGGCGACCGCAACGGAATTTCCATGGCGGTGATTCCCGGAAATCAGGAACTCAACCTGAAGGCGCTGGCGGCCGCAGCGGGAGAAAGAAAAATTCAGCTCGTCCCAGTGAAGGAACTGCAATCGCTCACCGGATACATTCGCGGCGGAGTCACCGCGCTCGCCGCCAAGCGCGACTTTCCCGTGTACGTGGACGAAACCGTCGAATTGTTCGACGTGGTTTCCATCTCGGCGGGGGTGCGCGGCTTGCAGATTCTGATTGCGCCTGGCGACTACCTGCGCGCGACCAACGGCCAGCTCGCGGCGCTCGCCGAACCGAAAAAGAACATTCAGTGAGGGAAGCGATCAATCTTGCGGTTTCCCTGTGCTCCTCTGTGCCCTCTGTGGTAAAGAACTCTCGGCGGATGCCCACGAACCCAAGTTCCCATCCCATCGCCGCCAGTATTAGACTGATTGAGCTCTCAACAAGCATCTGAGGTAAGCCATGCCCACTGCCACCCGCACCAATCCGCTCTCATTCCTGACCGACCAACTCGACGAACTCAAGGCTAAGGGCACGCACTTCAAGCTGCGCGTCCTTGAAGACGAGCAGGCGCCGGTCTGTACTTTCGACGGCAAGCGGGTCATCAACCTCGCCTCGAACAATTACCTCGGCTTTACGACGCACCCCAAACTGCGCGAAGCGGCGCTTGCAGCCACGCGCAAGTATGGAGTTGGGTCGGGCGCCGTGCGCACCATCGCGGGCACGATGAAAATTCACATGGAGCTGGAAGAGAGGATCGCGCGCTTCAAGAACGTCGAAGCCTGTGTGGTGTTCCAGTCGGGATTCACGGCGAACGCGGGAACCGTTTCTTCCTTTCTGGGCAAAGACGATTTCATCATATCCGACGAACTCAATCACGCTTCGATCATCGATGGCTGCCGTCTTTCACGGGCGAAGATTCTCGTCTTTCGCCACAAAGACGTCGCCCACGCTGAAGAGCAACTCGCCAGCGTGCAGAACCAGCCCGGCAAGAAGCTGCTGATTTCGGACGGCGTGTTCTCGATGGACGGCGACATTGGCCCGCTGCCCGGTCTGTGCGAGGCGGCCGAGAAATACGGCGCGATCATGATGGTGGACGACGCGCACGCTTCCGGCGTGCTCGGCCGCCAGGGACGAGGCACGATCGATCATTTCGGAGTGCACGGGCGCGTCGACATCCAGGTTGGAACCTTGTCGAAGGCGATCGGGGCTTTAGGTGGATACGTCTGCGGCACGCGCGATTTGATCGATTATCTTTATCACCGCGCGCGGCCCTTCCTGTTTTCCACGTCGCATCCGCCGTCGGTTGCGGCAACCTGCATTGCGGCCTTCGACGTTCTCGAAACCGAGCCGCAGTGGATGGAGCAGCTCTGGGCGAACACGCGGTTCTGGAAGAAAGAACTCGGCCTCGTCGGCTTCAACATCGGCGGCCAGACGACTCCCGCAAGCGAAACGCCGATCACCCCGATCATCATTGGCGACGGACGCCTGACCATGGATTTTTCCCGCGAACTGTTCAAAGAAGGCGTGCTCGGAACCGGCATCGCCTTTCCCACCGTCCCCGAAGGCAAAGCGCGCGTGCGCACCATCATGACCGCCACCCACACGAAAGAAGAACTTCAGCAGGCGCTCGAAGTGCTGAAGCGAGTGGGGAAGAAGATGGGAATTCTTGCATAATCTAGTCTGGAGACGGGCGCCTCGCCCGTCCACGCCGAGCGCAACTTGGCCTCGCCTCTAGCACCAGCACGACTTAAAGACGTAGTTAGCGTCCCGCCGCCGCGTCGTCCACCATAGCCTGAACTAACTGATCGATCGCGTCTGTAACTCGCTTCGCGGGAAGATTGAAGTTATTGGAGAGGATGGAGAATACGACCACTTGTCCGGCGTCGGTGGTGGCGTATCCGGACAGTGTCTTCACTCCGCCCAGGGAGCCAGTCTTGGCCATAATGCGACTATGCAGGCGGGGAGCGGTGAGGCGTTCGGTGAGTGATCCGTCCACGCCAGAGACCGGGAAGGTTGACTTATAGTCGGCGCCCCAAGGCTGCGTCGAACAATAGCGCAGCAACTCGACGATGGCGTGGGGAGTTACTAAGTTCTGGCGCGAGAGTCCGGAGCCGTCGTAGAAAACGTACTGGTCGTTGGAGATTCCTGCCTGGGTCAGAAATCCTCGGAGAACTTCGAGGCCGCCTTCGATGGTTCCGGCATTGCCGCGTTCGCGTCCCAAGAGTCGCAACAGGATTTCGGCGTGCAGGTTCTGGCTGACTTTGTTGATTACGCGGACATCCTGCAGCAGGGGCTTGGATTCGTAACTGGCGAGCGTGATGGCCTGATCGGTTTTCAGCGGACGTGACTGGTTTTCGCTGCCTCCACGCGACGGCGCGAGGGTGGTCACGCTGAAAGTTGAAAGCGTAGCGAGTTCGGTGTGGCGGGTGCGATCATGTCCGTAGATTACTATGCCGCGTTTCTCGAGTAACTGACGGAAGAGTCCGGCGGCAAACTCGGCGGGGTCCTCGATGGCGAGGGCTTCGTTGGCGCCGGCGTCATCGAGCGGCATGTTGCCCCAGAGCGTCAGAACCATAGAGCCGGGTTCGCGGTTGACGAAGAACTTGCGTCCGGTGCCGGCGGGGGTGGTGATGATGCGATTGTCGAGGCGGTAGTAATCGGCGAAGGGCTTGACGCTGACAAAGGCTTTTTCGCCGGGGCGGTCGGCGGGCAGAATGTTGACGAAGACTACGTTGTCGTTAACGGTGAGGGCGGAGACGGGCGCGCCGTCGGCCCAGACGAGATCGTCCTGGCTCCAACCTTCGCCGTAGCGCTCGAAGGCGAAGTAGGAGTCGTCCGCCACGATGTCGCCGTCGATGAACTTCACGCCCTTTTGCACGAGCGCGTCGGCGAGCGATTCCAGGGCCTGAATGGGATCGTCGTTGCGCTGGGTTTTGAGATCGTAGGGGAGTTCGCGTCCGGAAAGATTGGGATCGCCGTGGCCGACCAGAACAAGATCTCCGTTCAGGCGCCCGTAGCGGTCGAGCGTGCCGGTGGTTTCAACGGTGGTGCGGAACTTGTAGTCGGGACCGATCAGGGCAAGCGCGGCGGCCGTAGTGAAAAGCTTGGTGTTCGAAGCGGGCGTGAAGAGCTTGTCGGCGTTTTGGGAGTACAAAGTTTCGCCGGTCGAAACAGAAACTACTTCGATTCCCCAGAAGCCGCGGGCGAGGTCGGGGGCGCTGAGTACAGCGGCGATGCGATCCTGCAACGGCCGCTCCGGTAATGGTTTGACGGGTGCGGCCAGCAGTGGCGCAACCAGCAGAAAGACGATGGGAACGAGACGCGCAACTAACCGCCGGCGAAGCATGAAGTGGATTGTAACACCCGGAAAAATTGGGCTCGTTCTAGCCGGCAGGCTGCGGAAAAACTTTGATTCGGGCGGGTTTTGGGAAGGGCACGACTTCAGAGGCTGCGGAAAAATGACTCAAGTTAGTAATCCGAGCATTTTCTCGAACCAAGATTCAACAGCTCACAGGAGTATTTTTGACTCAAAAAGCCCTGAAATTACTACCTTGGTTCATTTTTCCGCAGCCTGTTCAGTCGTGCCGTTAAGTCGTTTAGATTTGCTCGCGCCTGAGGTGTGCCTTTTGCGCTTCCCACTAGTTTTTCCGCAGCCCCTTCAGGGGCTGGGCATCGAAAATCGACTTTTTCCGCAGCTTGTTAGAATAGCGGCAACATGCGGGCAATTTTTCAGTGGAACGTGGGTGCTCGCGTCCTCGAGTTAGGGCGGCGCACTCTGATCATGGGCATCGTGAATGTAACTCCCGACTCGTTTTCCGACGGAGGACTCTATTTCGATGCAGAGAAGGCTGTGGTCGGCGCCGAGCAGTTACTGGACGACGGCGCGGCCATCATTGACGTTGGTGGGGAGTCGACGCGGCCCGGGGCCTCGGAACCGGTATCCGAGGGAGAAGAACGGAGGCGGGTGCTGCCGGTGATTCGCGATTTGAAGCGGCGACGGCCGGACGCGGTGATAAGCGTCGATACCTACAAGGCGAGCGTGGCGCGGGCGGCGGTGGAGCTCGGGGCGGAGGTTGTGAACGATGTGAGCGGGTTCCGGTGGGATCCGAAGATGGCGAAAACGCTGGCTGAACTCAAAGTGGGAGCGGTGCTGATGCACACGCGCGGGCGTCCGGAGGAGTGGCGGTCAATGCCCCCGATAGGCGATCCGGTGCTGATGGTGAAGCGGGATTTGCGCCAGTGGGCCGAGACGGCGACCCTGGCGGGGATCCAACGCGATCGCCTGGTGCTGGATCCGGGGTTCGGGTTCGGGAAACGCTTCGAGGAGAACTATCCGCTGCTGGCGCACTTTGCCGAGCTGCAGCAGATGGGATTTCCGCTGCTGGCGGGAGTGTCGCGGAAGTCATTTATTGGGCGAATGCTGGCGCGCGATGGCAAGGATAAAGACGCGGAGGTTGGCGAACGGCTTTACGGAACGCTGGCTGCGGAAACCGCTTTGATCTTGAAAGGAGCGCACATCATTCGGACGCACGATGTGCGATCTGCGGTGGAGGCGGCACGAGTGGCGGATGCGATTGTGGCGAGTGGAGGCTAGAAGAAAGAAAGGCAATGCTTTCCCCGCCTTAGGCCCGCGCGGCTTCGGCCAAGGGGGCGGTGACTTTGAGCACGGGCAGGCGGATTTCAAATGCGGCTCCGCCTTCAGGCCGGTTGTAGCAGGTGATTTGTCCCTTGTGGTCCTGGACTACGCCATACGTCGCGCTTAGTCCGAGACCGGTGCCTTTGCCGACCGGCTTGGTGGTGTAGAAGGGATCGAAGACGCGCTCGGGATCGCGCAAGCCGGGGCCGGAGTCGGCGAACTGGACGACCACTTCGTTGGCTTCGCGCCAGAGGGAGACCTGGAGACGCCCGCCGCCGATTTCCTGTAATGCGTCCACGGCGTTCTCGACGATCTGAAGAAAGGCCTGCAAGAGCTGGTTGGGGTTGCCGAGAACGCGAGGCAGGGGATCGTGGCTTTCCACCGTTAGGCTGATCCTCTTGTTTTCGAGCTTGAATCCTTCCATTTGAACCGCGCGCTGCAAAAGAGGCTTCAGTTCGAGAGGACTTTTTTCTCCTGGAGTCTGCTGGGCGAAACTGAGCAGATCGTTGACGAGTTCGCGAGTGCGCCGGGCCTGCTGGCCGATTTTCTGCGCGTTGGAGAGTTGCTCACGGCTGAGGTTGCTGCTGGCGGCCATGCGTTCGGAGCTGCTCAGGATGTCCGAGAGAGGGACCTCCAGTTCGCCGGCGGCGAGCGCGACCAGTTCTCCGAGCGAAGCCAGCTTGGCTTGTTGGATCACTCTTCCCTGCAGCCGCTGCAGGTTGTTGAAGCTCCCTCGCGAATGCTTGAGCAGGTGCAAAAGCTTCTGATCCAGCAGGTGCTGTTTGAGAAACACGACAAAGGCCAGGGCGGCGACGCCCCCCATGGCTACCGCAAAACGGGCGTGGCGTAGATAAGGCTGCTCGTGGCTCCGGAACAGTGCCCAATATCCCATGGCGGGCAGAGAGAGAAGGGCGAGTTTCGCCAGTTGAGAAGCGACCGGGCGACTGGCACGAGTGATGGCAGGCATCATCTGGGTATCGCGAAGGCAGCGTCGCCCGGCGATGGGGGCCCAGAGGAACCCCAGCGCAGCGGCGAGGAACGGGAGGTCGTAGAGTCCGCCTGTCTTGTAGGTGCCGCGTGAGATAGCGGCGTTCATGGCTTCCGAAGAGAAGGTGTAGAGTGCGCTGGCGAAGAAAATATTGCGATAGAGTTCCCGCCACGATCCGGAGCTGGTGAAGAATGCCGATGCTGACGCGGCAACCAGTATCACTCCTTCGACGAGATACAACAGATCCCAACGCGGGCTGTACACCGCGACATTGGTGACGATGTACTCCTCGGGAAAAACGAAGAAGGCGTACACCACCACCCACCACACCAGCAGGATAAGGACATTCAGCGCGCTGGGCAACATCCCCTCGCGCTCATCGGCCTGATGGGGACGGATGGCCACGGCCGCCATGATGGGAACAACGTGCAGGAACAACACGACATCGCCATAAAAGGGGTCGGGCAGCGGCTTGCGCGCTACGACCTCAAACCACACCCAGCATGCCTGGTTGAAACACCACATGGCCATGCCCGCCGTCATCAGACTCCAGAACAGACGTGTATGCCCCCGGCTGTCGAAGGCGTTTCTGGCGCAGAGGATGAAGGCAGCCGTGATCACCAGCAGTGGGATCACGTCCCCCGTGGCCACGCGAAACAAGGGGCTGGGAAACACTACGGGAACCAGAACAAAGGCCAGCAGTAGCCCAACTCCGCAGAGGAGCGACGAGATTTGCAGCCGAGACACTGCTTTTCATCATATGACGTTCGCCACGAGATGTTTAGATCACGGACTGGTTACCGCAGGTCACTACCGTAACGTTCGATCACAATTAAGGGAGCTTGGGGTGTCCTCAGCAGAGGCGCCCCCACGATGTGATGGAAGTCACGGCAATCAGCGATCGAGTCGGCCGCAGTTCGGGCCGCTCCTGCTAGAATTCGTGTCATGGCGTTCCCCGCTAACCGTCTGCGCCGTTTGCGGCGCACTGAAACGCTGCGCACCCTGGTCCGCGAGACCCGGCTTACGCCCGAATCTCTGGTGTATCCACTCTTCATTTGCCCCGGAACCGGGATCCGGAAAGAAGTGCGCTCGATGCCCGGAGTCTTCAACCTTTCGATCGACGAGGCAGTGAAGGAAGTGCGCGAGACCCGCGCGCTGGGAGTGTTGTCGATTATTTTGTTCGGGTTGCCGGAGAAAAAGGATGAAGTGGCCACGGGCGCCTGGGCGCAAGATGGCATCGTGCAGAGGGCGGCGCGCGCCATCAAGAGTGAGGTGCGAGACGTCGTGGTGATGGGCGATGTTTGCTTGTGCGAGTACATGTCGCATGGGCATTGCGGCATAGTAAAAGTGAAAGAGAAAGCGGGACCGCAATCGCTGGGCGCGGCTTCGGCGGCGCCACCGGCTACTGCGGAGTACGAGATTGCGAATGACGCGAGTCTGGAGTTGCTGGCGCGGACCTCGGTTTCGCTGGCGCGGTCGGGCGTGGACATCATCGCCCCGTCGGACATGATGGATGGACGGGTCGGGGCGATTCGCGCGGCCCTCGACCAGGCTGGCTTCGAAAATACGCCGATTCTCTCCTATGCGGCGAAGTTCGCTTCCGGCTTTTATGGGCCCTTCCGCGAGGCGGCGGATTCCGCGCCGCAGTTCGGCGATCGCCGTTCCTACCAGATGGACCCGGCGAACGTTCGTGAGGCGATGCGGGAAATCGAGTTGGACATTGCCGAGGGCGCGGACATGATCATGGTGAAGCCGGCGATGCCGTACCTGGACGTGATTGCCGCGGCCCGCGACCGTTTCGACCTGCCGCTGGCGGCCTATCAGGTATCGGGCGAGTATGCCATGATCGAGGCGGCGGCCCGGAACCAATGGATCGACCGGGAGCGCGTGATGATGGAATCGCTCGTCTGCATCCGCCGCGCGGGGGCAAGCGTCATTCTGACTTACTACGCCAAGGAAGCGGCGAAACTGCTGGCCTAGCCTGCTGCGGAAAGACTCCGGCTTCGTATCGGGGCATCGCTTCAGCGATGCCGTAAGTTCTTCGAAATCAGTCTCTTCAGAGGCTGCGCAAGTCGTTCGGCAGCTCACTCGCGGCCGAAGCCGCAACCCACCGATCTTTTCACGATAAGACTGGCAAGACTATTGTAAAATTCGCCCTTACCCCGGGGTGGGCCCTTGACGCGCTACGCGAAGCTCTCGTCGACAGAATTGGTAAGAGCGTGCGCTGGCTCGAAAGACGAGAGGGCGTGGGCGGAGTTCATCCGGCGATTTCAGGTCGTGATCGCCGCTGCCGTGCTGCGGACCGCCCGCCACTGGGGCGAACCGTCCCGCCCCCAACTGGACGACCTGATCCAGGATACCTACCTCAAGCTCTGCGAAAAGGACAGCCATTTACTGCGCTCGTTCCAACCGCGGCATGAAGATTCCATTTTTGGATTCTTGAAGGTGGTTGCGGCCAATGTCGTCCACGATCATTTCAAGTCTGCGCTGGCCGCAAAGCGCGGAGCGGGCCAAACGGAAGCGATCACGGAACCTATCCAAATCGACCGGAAAACGGCCGGCGCCGACAGCTTTGATGTTGTGAGCCGCCGCCTTCAGCTCGAGCAGCTCGACCAGATCCTGACACAGCTCACGGTGGGGAAGGATCAGGAAAGAAAGCGCACAGTTTTTTGGCTTCGCCACCGCCAGGGACTGACTGCCAGTGAGATCGCGGCCATCCCATCGATCGGACTGACCACCGAGGGGGTGGAAAGCATGCTCATGCGTCTGGCAATTATGATTCGCGGTCATCTCATAAGTTCAAGCCCTCACCGCGAAGTGAAGGTTCTGACCAGGCAAAATCGTTCTAATAGACTAGGGAGCTAGTTTTGGAAGGAAATCCCAACGCGCACATAGGAAATGCGGAACTGGCGAAGCTGCTCCAAGAATCTCGCCAGCGTACGGAACCCGCGCTGGATACGGCGGATGTGCACCCTCATCTTGCCGCCTGTTTAACCTGCCGGGAGCAATTTGAGGAACTGGCGTTGCTCGATCGCCAACTGATGAGCGTGCGACCGGCCGAGTCTGCGCTGTGCCAGGGCGATTGTCCGGGCCCGGCGGTGTGGCGCGAGATTGCCGGTGGGCTGACACCGCCCGACCGTACCCTTGCCTGCGTCGAACATGCCAGCCGTTGTGATTATTGTGGTCCGTTGCTGCACGGAGCGGTCGTCGAACTGACCGGCCTGAACGGGGAGGTCACCGAGGCGGAACTTAAGCATATCGCGACCCTCGAGAGCGCGCGCGCCGAGTGGCAGCAGAGGCTGGCCCAGCAAATCACGGGAACACCGCATTCGGCGCCGGATCGCAAATCTACACCGTGGCAGAGGTGGCTGGCGGTTCCGCGTCTGGCGATGGTGGGCGCATCTCTTCTAGCCGTGGTGGGCGTTGGATCATGGGTAGCGGTCCATCGCAACCAGCCAGCCACCGCCAGCAAGCTCCTTGCCCGAGCGTACACCGAGAAGCGCACCCTGGAACTCAGGATCGCGGGTGCCGCCTATGCGCCTCTGCGCGTCTCGCGCGGACCGGCAGCCTCCTTCACCAGCCGTCCGGCGGCACTGTTAAATGCGGAAGCGATGATTGCCAGCCAACTGGAATCCCATCCCTCCGATCCTTCCTGGCTTCAGGCCCAGGCGCAGGCCGACGTGCTGGAAGGCAAGTACGACGCGGCCGTCGAAGCTTTGCGCCACGCCTTGCAGTTGCAGCCGCATTCGCCAGCGCTCCTGACCGATCTCGCCACCGCTTACTTCCAGCGCGCCCAGCAGGGAGACCACAAAGAAGACCTTGGCGCAGCTTACGAGTACCTGAGCCAGGCCTTGCGGCTTCGCCCCGACGATCCGGTTGCGCTGTTTAATCGCGCCATTGTCGCGGAACATCAGTTCCTCTACCACCAGGCACTGGATGACTGGGATCGCTACCTGCAAGTCGATCCGCGTTCGGAATGGGCTGGCGAAGCCCGCGACGCGGCCGAGCGTGTGCGCGCAAGACTGAAGGAACACGACGCGAGCCAGGCCACGCCGCTGCTGTCGCCGGCGCAGATCGCAGCCTCGACGGACGACCCGAACCTGCATTCCACGGTGGACGCGCGCATTGAAGAATATTTCTCCGGCGCGGTCCGGTCCTGGCTGCCCCAGGCCTACCCCGAAAAGGGAGCCGCGGATACGGTCGTCCAGCGCGCACTTTTTTTTTTAGCGGACCTGGCCAGCCAGCAGCATAACGATCGCTGGCTCTCCGATCTCCTCCACGGTTCCTCCGCACTCAACTTTCCGCAAGCTGTCGCCGCGCTCGCCAGGGCTGCCCAGGCGAATGACGGCGGCGAATACTCCACGACCAATGTCCAGGCGTCCCAAGCCGAGCGCCTGTTCCGAGCGTCCGGCAACCGGGCGGGCATGCTGCGTGCCCAATTCGAGCAAACTTTCGCGGCGCAGATCGAGCGGCACAGCGAAGAATGTCGGCGACAAGCGACCGCTGCGCTAGCGGAGTCCGAAAAATATTCCTATTCCTGGTTGCAGATTCAGCTTGGCCTCGAGAAGAGCGTCTGCTCCTTTCTGATGGGCGACATCGGCGCCGACGAAAGGACCACCGCACGTGCCCAGAGTCTGGCCCAAAAGAGTGGATACGGGGGCCTTTATCTGCGGGCCGTGTATTTTGCCGCAGACGACAAGCTCTTTACGGGTGATCAAGCCGGCGCTTTGGCCACCGTCAGCATGGGTTTGGAGCGCTATTGGTCAGGGCTGTTTGCCCCCATACGCGGGTACAACCTTTACGCGGGACAGGCATATATCGCTGAAGCTGCCGGCCGGCCGAACTTGCAGGTTGCAGTCTGGCGCGAAGCGGCGGCATCGATCGACGCCGATGGAAATCCGCTGCGAAGCGCTTGGGTGCACAACTACATTGCCAGTGCGGCAGCAACCGCTCATCAACCCCAAATCGCCGCGGCGCAGTATGCCGAAGCAGCCCGCCTCTTTGCCCTTGCCCCGCGAACCGAAGCCAGCCGCAGCTATGCTCTCGAGACCGAGATCCGGATCGCTCGAGTGGAGGCCCGCCTTGGTCGTTTTGACCCTGCCATCGTGCGACTGACCTCAATACAAGATCAGGTCCGCCCGCTTTCGAACAACATCGTGCAGATGTTCTATTCCACCTTAGGGGAACTGCAACTTCGCAGACATCGTGAGCCCGAGGCCGAACAGGCTCTCCGGCCCGCGTTGGCTCTAGCGGAACAAAGTCTGGCCTCACTGGGTTCTGAAGCGGAACGAACCAGCTGGAGCAAAGACGCAGCCCCGGCGTATCTCGCACTCATCGACGTGGAGTTGGTGCAGGGTCGTTCGCAGGATGCGCTCGAGGCGTACGAGTGGTACCTGGGCGCGCCGCAGCGGGTTTCTACGGATCTCGCCCCGCGCCGACCTCTAACCAACCCGCCGATGCCGGATCCGTCGCGGCTGGCGACCCGGCTTCCGCTTCTTGCCAAAGAGACGGTGCTCGCCTATGCCGTATTGCCGGACGGCTTGGCGATCTGGGTGTATGACGACCGCGGCATAAACGCCCACTGGATTCCGAAACCGACCGAGGGCCTGGAAGAGTTGGCGGAAAGATTTCTCGACTTGTCCTCCGATCCGAAGTCAGAGCTCGGTGCCTTGCGCCGGGACGCTCGCAGCCTGTACGAGGCGCTCATCGCTCCGGTGGAACAACACTTCGCGCCGGGACGCACGCTGGTGATCGAGGCGGAGGGCTGGCTGGCCCGCGTGCCCTTCGAAGCGCTGCTTGATTCGCACGATCATTATCTGATCGAACGTGCGTCCATAGTGCATTCTCTGGGTCAGGATTCGCAGGCGCGGTTGCGCAGCGACACCGGTATTTCCTCAGACCTGCCGGCCCTGGTGGTAGGCAGCACCGCTTCATCGGCGGCAGATGAACTCACTCCTCTGCCCGATGGGGCCGCGGAAGCGGACACCGTTGCCAGCGGCTTTCATTCCGCCCACGTGCTCACAGGCGGAGAAGCCACCCTCAGCGCAGTCCGGAACGAACTCCCCGAGGCCGCAGTTTTCCACTTTGCCGGACATTCGCTCGCCGCTCCCCCAAGAACGGGCTTGCTGCTGGAAAGCGGAGACGAAAAAGCGAACACCCCCCGCCTGATGGACGCTAATGTTGTGCGGCAGCTTCACCTGCAAAGCTTGCAGTTGGCGGTGCTTTCGGCCTGCAGCACCGCGTCCGGAAGCGGCGGCTCCAACGGATTCGACAGCGTTGCGGATGCTCTTCTGCGTGCGGGTGTGCCCCACGTGGTCGCGAGCCGGTGGGCAGTGGACTCCGCCGAAGCCCGAGGATTCGTACAGGACTTTTATCGCCTTGCGCTGTCTGGCCAGACTGTCTCCGATGCCATTCGCCTGACCTCCCGGAACATGCTGGCCAACCCGCGCACATCTCATCCCTACTACTGGTCGGCATTTGCCGCCTATGGACGGCCCTAATCCCTAACACTGGAGACCCTGATGCGAACCGAACGTTACTTCAACCGCTCCCTGATTGCGCTGGCCAGTGCAGTCCTGGCCACGTTTTTCCTCGTCGCGTGTCAACAATCCCAACAACAAGCAGCTCCAGCCGCGGCTCCGTCCACGGCTGCCAGCACCGAGAAAGTTTTCGTAGTCTTCGAAGGTCCGTGGGCCATCGTGGCGGACCCGAAAGATGCCAACAGCGTCCTGGCTCTCGCACCGAAGACGAAATTGCACCGCGATCTCTACGTGTCCGCCACCAATGAGTCCACGCTGGCGGCGGGCACCTATGATCTTTCCGTCCCGGCCCACGGTGCCGCTTTTTCGGGGACCCTGGATCCCAGCTTTGCCCAGGCGAAGATCGACGCCAAGAGCCTGCAACGCGCCCTCGATGACAAGTCGGGGCGCTACGTGATTCGCCTGCCCAAGCCCGAGGCGTACCTGGCCGCCAAAAGATTCCGTAGTCGCGTTGGTCCTACCTATCCTCCCGATGCTTCGACGGAGCAGAATTACGCGGCCTATGTGTCGTTCCGCTACAACGTCAGCTCCCTCAATGGTTTTTCGTTGGCGGGCACCCCGGACACTGGCGCCTTCAACCCGCTGCTTCTCCAGCTCGACACCCCGACCATTCGTTTCGCGATTGAGCCGGCTGTGGCCGCCGATCCCAAGGATATGTGCAGCACACACTCCCGAGCGTCGTTCCGCGATTTGGTCAAGTTCTTGAGCTTGACCTTGTTCGTGGATTTTCCGAATGACGCGAGCAACTGCCACGACATCGACCCGCAGAAGGCGCGTCCTGCCAAGGCAGAACTGGATTGGACGGTCCCCGTCGAACGGAAAACCGCTACAGGGAGTGGCAGTGCGGGAGGCGTCCCTCGGTATCTGATCGCTGCGATGTACCTCTTCCACGGGGGAGGCGGGACCTGCGAGGCACCGACTCTGTTCCTTACGACCACCCCCTAAAGTCCTTCTCGCATCCGAGGCGGAAATAAATAACCTATTTTCCGCCTCGCCCGTTTTCTGATGGAGTTCCGCCCCCACTCGCGGAATGCAAGGTGATCCCGCACACGGCGAACCTTTTCCTCCCAGCTGGCGTTCGCCCGGACCAATCCCTCAAAACAGGCGAACCGTATTGTGGGGGCGGAGCCTGCGGCCGGCACCTCGCACGCTTTGAATGACTAGGCCCAAGCTAAACGCACACCTGCGTCAGGCGGGCAATACTTTATTGCAATACTATAGCTTATAGGTACTATCAAAAAGGAGAATCTCGCACGAATGTTTCACGTGAAACACTCTTGATCGCAAACAAAGGAGTTAGCCCCGGCCTGCTGCTGTCGGCATCCCGAAATCTCAGCTCTCCAGTTTGGTCGTTCGGCGGTCGTGGGTCGTTGGTCGTTCGCGATGAATGGTTTGCTAACGACTACCGACTAACGACCAACGGCCAACGACTATCCCCGCACGAAAGGTCTACAATAGCGCCGTGAACGCCCCCGTTCCGCCGAAGCCGATAGCTGACGACAAGCATCACGACAAGCATCAGCACCGCCATTCCATCTACGCCGCCGAAGCCACCGGATTGCTTCTCATGGCGGTTCTGCTGCTCATTCTCACCATCATCCGCTACTGGCGGTACATTCCTTGGAGCGCGCGCTGAAGTTGCCGAATGTGCTGAAGGTAGCGAGGTTGCCGAAATTAGATCGCGAACCGCTCCTCGTCGTGGTGCTTGGTCCCACGGCGAGCGGGAAGACATCACTGGCGCTGGCGATCGCCCGGCGCTTCCGCGGTGAAATCGTCAACTGTGACTCGGTCGCAATGTACCGCGAATTTGAAATCGGCACAGCCAAGCCCAGTGCAGCGGAGCGCGCGGAAATTCCGCATCACCTGCTCGATTGCGTGGATCCGCTCGCCGACGTTAGCGCTGGGGAATATGCTCGGCAGGCGCGGCAGGTTCTGCGCGAGATAGTTTTGCGCGAGACAGCTCTAAGCGAAAACGAGCAGCTAAGACATTTGCCCATCGTCAGCGGAGGAACCGGACTCTATCTTCGCGCTCTCGTCGAAGGACTCTTTTCTGGCCCGCAGCGCTCCGAAGAGCTGCGCCACCGACTGCGCCGCCGCGCGGAGAAATATGGCACTGAGCACTTGCATCGCATTCTGCGCCGGCTTGACTCTTCGGCAGCGAGCCGTATTCACGCCAATGACGTTCCCAAGATGATTAGGACCATCGAGGTGTGCCTGGCCTCGCGTCGGCCCATGACCGAACTTTGGCAACAGGGACGCGAACCGCTGCACGGCTTTCGCATTCTGCGTCTCGGACTCAATCCGAAGCGCGAAGTTCTTTATGCCCGCATCAATCAGCGCGCCGCGAAGATGTTTGACGAAGGACTGATCGCCGAGACGGAAAGGCTTCTCGAAAAGTATGGCGACGAAGCCCGCCCGCTCGCCTCGTTGGGATACAAACAGGCGGTGCAGTTTTTGCGCGGCGAATTGGATCGGGAGTCGGCGCTCGCCGCGGCGCAGCAGGCGCATCGCAACTATGCCAAGCGCCAGATCACATGGTTCCGTCGAGAACCCGAGGTGCATTGGCTGAACGGGTTTGGCGACGACCCAGCCGTCCAGGCGGAAAGCAACGCCACCATCGAACAGCAAATTTGAGAGAGTTCGTGAGCGATTGCCTGACTTTTGCTATTGTCAGTTGCATGCTTCGACATCTGCTGCTGATCACGCTTCTGCTAGCTGCGGCGTTCTGCTTTGCAAAAGACAAGAGCAAAGACCGCGTTCTGCAGCCTAGTCCCATCCATCTCGACAAGGCCGGCCAGAAGTGGGTTGACAAGACGTTGCGCAAGATGTCGCCCGAAGAAAAAGTCGGCCAACTTTTCGCGATCTTTGTGAGAGCGCAATTTCTGAATGACGCCGACCCCATCTTCGTTCAACTGCGCGACAACATCCGCAAATATCGCATTGGCTCGCTGGTCATGACCGTCCCGGTGGATGGCCCCGTCCTGCTCAAGAGCCAGCCCTATGTTGCCGCCGAGTTGCTCAACCGGCTGCAAAGATCATCGAAGCTGCCCCTGATTGTCGCGGCCGACTTCGAGCGCGGCGTGTCCATGCGTCTGAATGGCACCACCGTTTTTCCCCATGCGATGGCTTTTGCAGCTACCGGCAAAACAGAAAATGCCGAAGCCTTTGGACGCATCACCGCGCTCGAGGCGAGGGCCGTTGGAGTGCATTGGAATTTCTTCCCCGATGCCGACGTGAATTCCAACCCCGCGAATCCCATCATCAACACGCGCTCGTTCGGAGAAGACCCGGCGCAGGTGGGCGATTTCGTGGCGGCGTATATCCGGGGCGCTCACGAAGGCTCCATGCTGACCACGGCCAAGCACTTTCCCGGACACGGCGATACCGCAGCCGATACTCATCTCGGCCTCGCTCAAGTCACTGGCGACCGGGCGCGGCTCGATGCGGTTGAGCTGCCGCCCTTCCGGCGCGCGATCGAGGCGGGCGTGGACGCCGTGATGGTGGCGCACGTAACCGTTCCCGCTCTCGATCCCGAGCCCAACCGGGTCGCCACAACTTCAAAGGCGATTGTGACCGGACTCCTCAAAGAAGACATGGGATTCAAAGGGATCGTCGTGACCGACGCCCTCGACATGGCGGGGTTGACGCGCCTGTACGCGAAGGATACCGGCCGGGCAGCGGTCGAATCCTTCAAAGCCGGCAATGACGTGCTGATCATTCCAGTCGATCTCGAGGCCAGCTATCGCTCGGCGCTGCAAGCGGTGCATAGCGGCGAAATCAGCCGTGCGCGGCTCGATCAATCCGTTCGTAAGATTCTGGAACTTAAGGCTTCTCTTGGTTTGAACAAGGCGCGGCTGGTGGACCTCAGCCAACTTTCCAGCGAGGTTGCGAAGCCGGAGAATCTGGCCGTCGGCCAGCGCATTGCCGACGAAGCCATCACCCTCATTCGCGACAACGGGAAAGTCATTCCGCTTCAATCTTATGGAACTCCGGCGGCCGGACTTCCGTATCAATCAATGACAGAGGCGCGCAATCATCTGGTAGCGGTGATTTTTTCCGACGACCTGCGCGCCGACTCCGGGCGTATGCTCGAACGCCAGATTCTAGCCCGTGTGCCTGACGCCCACTTGATCTACGTGGACGCACGGTCGGCCGCCGGCATGAAGCTGTCCGTTGCCGAAGCGGTGGAAGCAGCGGAGCACGTGATCGCCGCCGTGTATGTGGTTCCAACCGCGGGCAAAGCCATGCGTGCTGCGGGTGGAGGTTTGACGAATACGGTTGCCATGGACGACGCCACAGGATCTTTACTAACTGTGATTCTCGATCGCGCCGCCGATCGCACGGTCGTACTTGCCATGGGCAATCCCTATGTGGCGCAGGATTTCCCCGCGATCCAGAATTATGTGTGCGCATTCTCCAATGCAACCGTCTCGGAAACGGCTGCCGTGAAGGCGATCTTCGGCGAGATCCCGATCGGCGGTCATCTGCCGGTTACGATTCCGGGCATCGCATCCCGAGGCGAGGGTCTCGAACGCCCCGCCCAACCCAGCTCAGGAGGTTCCTCTCATGTTCAGCCGAAAAATGTTCAGCCGTAACGTTGTCGCAAAACTTTCCCTTGGCGCGCTGTTTGCCGCCCTCTGCGTTCTTCCCGCCTGTAGCATCAATGCGAACGACAAGCACAGTAGCAAGGATGGCGAAACGCACGTTGACATCAAGTCTCCCATTGGTGATTTGCACGTCAGCGAGCAAGCCGATATCCGCGACGCAGGTCTGACGCTCTATCCCGGCGCCAAGCCTGCTCCGAAAGACGACAGCGACGACAAGAAGAGCGCCAATGTGAACCTTTCTCTTCCCGGATTCTCGTTGAAAGTGGTGGCTGCGGAGTTCAACTCCGAGGACGCACCCGACAAAATCATCGCCTACTACGACAAAGAGCTGCAGAAGTATGGCAAGCCCATCCAGTGCCACGGCGCCTGGAGCGGCGGTCACGTGGAGTCCTCACCCGGCAAGGAAGAAGGCTCCAAGCCCGTCTCGTGTGGGAATAACGGCAGCGGAGACTCAGTGGAGTTAAAGGTTGGAACCGAGGGGAACCAGCACGTCGTCGCCGTTAAGCCCAACCGCCAGGGAACCCGCTTTGCCCTGGTTTATGTGCGCATTCACACTGGCAAAGACGACACGATCTAGTCTGCGTAGAGACGGGGCTTGCCCCGTCTCGGTTGCCGCGGGCGCTGCACGGAAAGGGATGGTGGATAGTGGTGGGTTTTGGCTGGCAAAGCAACTACTAACCACATTATCCAGGTTGCTCTCTCCGACGCGCTGCGCTAACTTCTCAGATGTGGATCACCTTTGCCAACAATGTGGGACCACGGTCGAGGATGGCCGGCCGTTTTGTCCGCAATGCCGTGCTCCTCAAATCCATGTGCAGGTTGAGATTTCGGATGCTGAAGTTGCCGCGGGCTTGAACCCCGCGCCGGACGCGTTGTCTCCGGAGATTCCCGTAGAGACGCGGCTTGCCTCGTCTCAGCCGCGGCAAACCGCCGGCAGCACGATGGACAGGGGAATTGCCGTTCGTGCCGCGCTCAAGGCCGGCATGCTCGGGGTTTTCATCGGGATGATCCCATTTCTCGGCATCGTGCTGACCGGGGCACTGGCTGTCTTTTTCTACCGCCGCGAAAATGGATTCGCACTTCCGGCCGCTCTCGGATCGCGTCTTGGGGGAGCAGCGGGAGTCGTCGCCTTTGCCATCAACGCTCTGTTGATCACCATCCGGATTTTCGTTTTTCATGCCCAGCAGGAATACACCGACACCATCCTGAAAATCGCTCAGAGGTTCGGAGCCAACGCGGCGGACCCTGACTTTCAAGCCAGCATCCACAACCTGTTCACTCCGTCGGGGCTGGCGCTCACCTTCTTTCTTGGGATGATTGTTACCGTGGTGCTCGCCTCAATCGGCGGCGCGCTGGCCTCGCTGTTTCTGCGGCCCCGCAACACCCGCGTGTGATTCAATCAGTATCGACGCGGGTTTCACGCTCGGCCTTGCTCTCATCTTGGCGCACGCGTATGATGCAGCGTTTATGAATTCACGCACGCCAGGTCGTCCCGTTGAGGTCCATCAGAAAGCGCAGCTTATGTCGGCATCCGAGGTGGAGCGCACCTTGATCCGGCTGGCGCATGAGATTCTCGAGAAGAACAATGGCGTCGAAGATCTGGCCCTGGTCGGCATCCGGCGTCGCGGAGTTCCGCTGGCGGAGCGGCTGGCGAAAATTATCCAGCGCATCGAAAAGAAACCGGTGCTGCTCGGCACGCTCGACATTACCCTCTATCGCGACGATCTTTCCACCCTCGACGCCAAGCCGGTGGTGCAGAAAACCGAGCTGGAAATCCCCATCACGGGGAAGTCGGTGGTGCTGGTGGACGACGTGCTCTACACCGGCCGCACCACCCGCGCCGCCATGGACGCGCTGTTCCACGCGGGCCGTCCCCGGCGCTTGCAGTTGTGCGTATTGATCGATCGCGGCCATCGCGAGTTGCCAATTGAGGCCGCTTTCATCGGACGAACGGTGCAAACAACGGAAAATCAGATTATTGAGGTCAAACTTCGCGAGGTCGATGACGCGGAGAAAGTCCTGCTGATGGAAAAGCAGCGCACAACTGTAGCATAGATAACTATCGCTTAGACAACTATGAATCCAGCGCGCGGTTCCCTGCTCGGTATCGAGCACCTGGAAGCAGCCGAGATCCTGAGACTGTTGAAGTTTGCCCGGCGCATGAATCCGGACAAGCCGCGGCCTCTGCTCAAGGGCAAGCGGGTGCTGCTTCTTTTCTACGAAGCTTCCACCCGCACGCGGAGTTCGTTTGAAATCGCGGCCAAATCAATGGGCGCTCACACCGTTCTGATTCAGTCCGCCGGTTCCAGTATTGAGAAAGGCGAATCGCTGCTCGACACGGGATACACGGTGCGCGCCGTCGGCGCCGACATCATCGTCATCCGCCATCCCAACGCCGGAGCACCCTACGTGATGGCGCAGCACCTCGACGTGCCCGTCATTAACGCCGGAGATGGACTGCACGAGCATCCCTCGCAGGCGCTGCTCGATGCTTACACAATTCTGCGCAACAAGAAAACTTTCAAAGGTCTGCAGGTCGCGATTGTCGGCGATATCTTTCACAGTCGTGTGGCGCGGTCGGCGTGCCATCTGTTAGGCAAATTCGGCGTGAAGATTATTCTTTGCGGTCCGCCGGAACTGGTGCCCGACATCGCGACGACCATCGCGCCCGGTGTACGTGTGACCCGCCACATTGAAGACGCCCTACGCGGCACCGATGTGGTCATGCTGCTGCGCGTGCAGAAAGAGCGCCTTTCCGGGCTGAAGATCGACCTCCCGGAATACATCGCGCGCTACCAGATGACCCCGGCCCGGTTGAAGATGGCGAAGAAAGATGCCATCGTGATGCATCCCGGCCCGATTATTCGCGGTCTGGAACTGACCAGCGAAGTCGCCGACGGCGCCCAGGCGCACATTCTGGAGGAAGTGCGCAACGGCGTGCCCACGCGCATGGCGATCCTGGCGCGGGCGATGGGAAAGATGCGATGAAAAACGATTCCCCACGGAGACACAGAGAGAGCCAGGTCACGTTTTCTTGATTCTGATTTTCTCCGTGACTCTGTGGTGAAAAATGTGGTGAAAAACAAGGATTGACGTGACTTCACGCTCCACAAGCAGTCTGCTGATCAAGGGCGGCCACCTCATCGACCCGGCGGCTCGCATCGACGCGCCCATGGACGTGCTGCTGAAAGATGGCCGCGTTGCCGAAGTGGCTCCTCCCAACAAGATCAAGGGCGCGGACGAAAAAATCGATGCCCGCGGACTCATCGTCGCGCCGGGCTTCATCGATCTGCACGCGCACCTGCGCGAGCCCGGCCAGACGCACAAAGAGACCATCGCGACGGGCACGGCCGCCGCTGCGGCTGGCGGCTTTACTTCTGTCTGCACCATGCCGAATACGGCTCCAGTTGTCGATTCGGTCGAGTGGATCGAGTGGCTTCGTCAGCCCGAACGCGGCGCGGTCGTCAACGTGTTTGCCATCGCCGCCGCGACGCGAGCGAGCAAGGGTGTCACGCTCACCGACTTCCGCGCGCTGCACACCGCCGGAGCAATCGCGGTCACCGACGATGGCAAGCCCATCCTCGAAGACGGCATCATGCGCGAGGCCCTGATCCTGGGCGGGGAGCTGAATTTCCCGGTCGTGCAACATGCCGAAGACACGCGGATGACCGAAAATTGCTCCATGCACGCGGGCGCGCGTTCATTCCGGCTTGGGTTGCGCGGCATGACCGCAGCCGCCGAAGCCTCGATCGTCGAGCGTGACGTGCAGCTCGCGACGCAGATTCCCAATGCCCGCCTGCACGTCGCCCATCTTTCTACGGCGGACGCGCTGAAGAGCGTGCGCCGTGGCAAGCGCGCGAAAGCGCGTGTCACTTTTGAAGTTACGCCGCACCATTTCACGCTGACCGACGAGGACATGCGTGACTACGACAGCAATTACAAGATGAATCCCCCGCTGCGCTCGGCCTCCGATCGCGAAGCCATCCTGGCCGCGCTCGCCGACGGTACGGTGGACGCCATCGCCACCGATCACGCTCCCCACGCCGCCCACGAAAAAGAGATGGAATTCGAGCGCGCCGCGTTCGGCATCACCGGACTTGAAACCGCGCTCGCGCTGGCGGTCACCAGGCTGCATCGCGACAAGCGGATCCCGCTTGCCCGCATCGTGGAACTCTTCACCGCCGGTCCGGCCCGCTGTTTCGATCTTCGCGGCCGCGGTTCGCTTGTCCGCGGCTCGGCCGCCGACGTTACCGTTTTCGATCCGAAAAAGAAGTGGACGTTCGACGCCGCCAAGTCACGCTCGAAATCGCGGAACACACCCTTCGACGGATGGCAGCTCACGGGGAAAGTAGTCGCGACAATTGTCGGAGGAAAGATCGTGTACTCCGCTTAGTTTTACGTAGGGACAGCCGCTCCAGACGCCGTCCGTCTCCTCATCCCACCAGCACCGCCCCGCCATTCACGTTGAAAACCTCGCCCGTGATAAATCCAGCACAGGGTGTGCACAGGAACAGAACCGGCCCCGCGATCTCTTCCGGCGTGCCCACGCGCCCCAGGGGGATGCCGCGACAAATCTTTTCGCGCGTCGGCGGATCGTTCAGCGCCGGCGCCGACATATCCGTATCCACCCACCCCGGCGCCACCGCATTGATGTAGATGCGGTCGCGCGCCAGTTCCGTCGAGAGGCCTTTCACCATGCTGATCAGCGCGCCTTTGGTGGCGGCATAGTCACAATGGAAAGCTTCGCCGCGCTGGCCGGAAGTGGAACTGACCAGCACGATGTGGCCGGCCGCAGCTCCAGACGATGCTGCGGATGACGCTGCGCCCTGTTTTTTCATCTGCGCCACGGAATGCTTGACCAGAGAAAACACGCTATCCAGATTCACCGCGATAGTGCGATGCCATTGTTCGTCGGACATGCGATCGATGGGCGCATCCTCAGGCGGCCAGATGCCGTGATTCGCAACCAGAATGTCGAGCCGCCCGAACGCCGAGATCGCAGTCGATACCAGTTGCTGCGCCGCCTCCGTGGTCGAGAGATCGCTCTGCGCCGCGCGACAGTTTCCCTCGCCACATTCACGCACCAGATCCTCGGCCTGCGCCTTCGCCGCCTGATAGTTGAAGATAACTTTCGCGCCCGCCGCCACAAACATCCGCACCGCCGCCGCGCCAATGCCACGCGATCCGCCGGTAATAAGAGCAACTTTAGAATTAAGAGTCAGATTCATAAACGCATACAAGTATCGCACGCCAAATGCCGTAACTCGTCAGCACGCCGGCCAGGCTTGGGGGAGAGCAGTCCATCGGTTCTTAAGTGCGAGCTGCAGTGGAAGAAGGCTTTCAGCCCCTATCGAACCCACATTTCTGTTTTCAAGTCGCTGCGTGCTTTATCATCAAGCGCGAGCCAATACCTTCAGCCCTTGCCACCCCTCTCCAACCCGAGCGCAGTCCCCGAAACGTCGAACCAAACTTCGAGCCATAGACGTTTCCCATCATTCCTGCTTTCCATGGTTCTGGTGGCGCTGGCGATCCGCCTGGTCGTCATGGTTTTCCTGCTGCCCGAGCAACTCGAACCGCAGCGCGATCACTGGCATTTCGGATACGAAGCCGGCAGAATCGCCCGCTCCATCGTTCAGGGCCGCGGCTTCAGCAGTCCCTTGTTCGAGGACACCGGCCCCACTGCCTGGATGACTCCGGTTTACCCCTATCTGGTCGCCGGTGTTTTCAAACTGTTCGGCACCTACACGAAGGCCTCGGCGATCGTGCTGCTTTCGCTGAATGCCTTGATGTCAGCTCTGGCCTGCGTTCTCGTCTTCCTGATCGGGCGCGTCAGTTTCGGAGATCGCGTCGCTAAATGGTCTGGCTGGGCGTGGGCATTCTGTCCCTACGCCATTTATTTTCCCGTCGAGCGCATCTGGGAAACCTGGCTGGCGACTCTGCTCCTTTGCGTGCTTTTTCTGATGACCCTGAATCTCGAGAACCCGACTAAAGACGACCGCCCGCACAAATGGATCCTCTTCGGCATCCTCTGGGGACTGGCTGCACTGACCAGCCCGGCCCTGCTCTCCGTGCTGCCTTTCCTCGCCGGATGGGTTATCTATCGCCGCCATCGCCGCGGCCGACGCTGGTTTGCCGTCAACGTCGTGGCCGCCATCGCATTTCTTGCGGTTGTTTCACCCTGGTTCATCCGCAACTATGAGGTCTTCCATCGCGTCGTTCCCTTTCGTGACAACATGGGCCTCGTTCTGCGCCTCGGCACTAAAGGCAACACCTCGTACTGGGGAGCTTACGAACTTGGCCCGTGGCACAACGAGCGGGAATGGGATGAATTTAAGCGGTTAGGCGAACTCGGCTACATGGACAACAAAAAGTGCCAGGCAGTAGAGTCCATTCGCGCTCATCTGGGCTGGTATGCCTGGACCTCGGTGCGGCGCGCCATCTATTTGTGGACTGGATACTGGAGCCTGGATCGCGCCTATCTCTCCGAGGAGCCGCTGGATCCGCCGAATATTTTGTTCTGCACCACGCTCACCGTCCTCGCGCTTCTCGGACTTCGACGCGCCCTGCGAGCGGATTGTTCCAGCGCTCTGCCCTACGCACTCGTGCTCTTCTCGTTCCCGCTGATCTACTACATCACAAGTCCGGAAGTTTACTATCGGCGCCCCATCGACCCGTTCTTTGTGATCTTGGCGGTCGTAGCGGTGGTGCAGAACAGTGGTCAGTGGCCGGTGGTCAGTGGCCAGGTGAATGGTGGGAGACCCTAGCGGCGGCAGCGCTAACGCCTAACGCAAAAAAAGGCGGCCAAATCGGCCGCCCCCTTGAAAACTAATCGCTGACCACCGCTCCTACGCTGTAGCCGGCCGCTCGCCGCCTTTGGCGGGAGCCCGCTCCGGCTTGATCACCTGCTGCACACCGTCGTCGGTCTTCGCCGGCAGCGGCTTGATCGGGGGCAGTTCCTGCCCCTCGACCAGCAGCTTGATCTCGGAGGCGTCCAGCACTTCGCGTTCGATGAGCGCCTTCGCAATCCGGATCAGGGTTTCGCGATTCTCCGAGAGGATCCCCTTCGCCGTCGCGTACCCCACGCTGACCATCTTTCTTACTTCTTCGTCAATCTGGATGGCGGTGGCCTCGCTGTAGTCGCGGTGTTGCGCGATCTCGCGTCCCAGGAAAATCTGCTCTTCCTTCTTGCCGAAGGTCAGCGGCCCCAGGTCGCTCATGCCCCACTCGCACACCATCTTGCGCGCCAGTTCCGTGGCCCGCTCAATGTCGTTGCCCGCGCCCGTTGACATCTGGTTCAGAAAAAGCTCTTCCGCGATACGCCCTCCCATCAGGATGGCGATCTGCGTGTCGAGATAGTTTTTGTAGTAATTGTGGCGATCGTCGGTCGGCAACTGCATGGTCAAGCCGAGCGCCATGCCGCGCGGAATGATCGTGACCTTGTGCACCGGGTCGGAGTGCGGCAGCATGACAGCCACCAGCGCGTGTCCCGCCTCGTGGTAAGCGGTGTTCTTCTTCTCTTCATCGGAGAGCAGAAGCGACTTGCGTTCCACGCCCATCAGCACTTTATCTTTCGCCACTTCGAAGTCGTACATCAGCACGGCCTTGCGGTTCTGCCGGGCGGCAGCCAATGCCGCTTCATTCACCATGTTGGCCAGGTCCGCGCCCGAGAATCCGGGTGTGCCGCGGGCGAGCACGAACAAATCCACATCTTCAGCCAGCGGAATCTTGCGGGTGTGAACTCGCAAAATTTCTTCCCGGCCGCGAACATCCGGTCGATTCACCACCACGCGCCGGTCGAAACGCCCCGGCCGCAGCAGCGCCGGATCGAGCACATCCGGACGGTTCGTCGCCGCCATCAGGATCACGCCTTCGTTCGATTCGAAGCCGTCCATTTCCACCAGCAACTGGTTCAAAGTCTGCTCGCGCTCATCGTGTCCACCGCCGAGACCGGCGCCGCGGTGACGTCCGACGGCATCAATTTCGTCGATGAAGATGATGCAGGGAGCGTTTTTCTTGCCCTGTTCGAACAGGTCGCGCACGCGGCTCGCGCCCACGCCCACGAACATTTCCACGAAGTCCGAGCCGGAGATGGAGAAGAACGGAACATTCGCTTCGCCTGCGACCGCCCGTGCCAGCAAGGTCTTGCCCGTTCCCGGAGGTCCAACCAGCAGCACGCCCTTCGGAATGCGTCCGCCAAGTTTCTGGAACTTCTGTGCTTCGCGCAGAAACTCGATAATTTCGCGAAGTTCTTGCTTGGCCTCATCCACGCCCGCCACGTCTTTGAACGTGATCTTTTTCTGCTGCATGGAGAGCAGCCGCGCCCGGCTCTTGCCGAACGACAGCGCCTTGTTTCCACCCGTCTGCATTTGCCGGATCATGAAGAACCAGAGCGCGCCCAAAAGAACCAGCGGCAGCAGATTCAGAATCCAACTCGGCCAGGTGCCGTTGCTGATGTCCTTGACGCTGTATGGCACGCCCTTGTCGCGCAGGGTCTTGTACATGTCCGGATAGTTCACGGGCGCAATCGTGTGAAATGGCGAGTCGGGATTCTTGAACTTCCCCTTCACTTCCTGGCCGACAAACATCACATCGTGGACATTGCCCTGATCCACTTCCGAAAGGAATTCAGAAAAGCCGATTTCTTTTTCCTTCTGGGTATTGCTCCCGGTTTTCACAACCTGCCAGAGCAGGAAGGCCGAGACCACGATGACCGCCCAGAAAAGTACCGTTTTGATCGTCGAATTCACTTAAAACTCCTCTAAGTGCAGCCCATCCCCATCAAAGAAAGAAGCCGCCTCTTCACCCGTATTAGATGCCAGAGGCGGAAATTCGACTGGGAAAAGCCTACCCCGTCATTCTAGACCTTTTCGCTGCAAAACGGAGTGATAAAGCCCAGGTACAGAAGTCATGGGATACCACGTCCCACGTAGGGACGCGCCCTCGTCCAACTTCGCTCAGGACCCGCCCAGTCGAGCGCAGTTCGACACAAGCGGGTGCTTCACGTACTCGCCGCCAGGTACGGCAGATTCCGTCCCGTCTGCTCCGGACTACCCAATCCATATCCGCAAAGAAACGTGTCATCCACCAGAAATCCGAAGTAGTCCGGCTGCAGCGGCACTCGGCGCGCCGACTGGCGATCCAGCAGCGTCACCAGCTTCACCGAAGCCGCGCCCCGCGCCCGCAGGTCGTTCATCAGGAATTCGCTGGTCACCCCCGAGTGCACCAACCCCTCGACCAGCAGCACATGCTTGCCTGCGATCGCCAGTTCGTGGCTGAAGAGAATCTCCAACACCGCGGATTCACCCTGCTGGCTCTGCTTGTAGCGCGGCTTGATAAAGGCGCAGATGACGGGCACATCGACCGCCCGCACCAGGTCGGCCATGAACAGGAAGCTGTTCTCCAGAATCCCCAGCGCGATCATGGTCTGACCGCGATAGTCGTCGGAAATCTGCCGTCCCAGTTCACGGACCCTTTTCTGAATCTGGTCGGCCGAGATCACCTGGCGCAACCCGGCATTCGGCGAAACATTCATTTCGGAAGTGGCGCCTCCGGCCTGGCATCGAAACTTGTAACGTTGAAGATGTAACTCTGCCACGGCAACTCTAACCATGCCATGTTACATCATGCCCGCAATCTCCCGAATCCAAATCGCTTTTGAAGCTCCCGCTGGCGCCCGAAAAGACGCCGGAACTGGAAACCCCCGCATCCAGACGAGCCCGCCGCCTTCCGCGACCGCAACCGGCCAGAGCTTTTTCTCCGCTCCCATCGCATGACGGTCAGTGAGCAGCTCTTTCACCTTCTTTGCCGCCGCTGTGTGCGTCGGCCAGAAACGATCTCCCGCCCGCCAGTTGCGGATCAGAACTTTCTTCGGCATGCGCCCCAGATCCAGCAACTCGCAGCGCTCATCCTCCGCAACGCCAGCCGCATCCACCACGCGAGCTTCTATTCGAGCGCCCAGTTCAGGAACCTCCACCACGCCCGGCACCGCTAAGACATACTCGTACTCCGCCGCGTCGCTCCGGCCACCCAAAGGCTCCAGTTCCAACACAAGTTCCTGCCGTCCACGCCGTCGTCCACGTTGAAGATTCCGCCTGAGAAGATTGCGCCCGCCCGGCAACTCCAGTCTCTTGCCTGCTGCCCCACGCGCCAGTTCCAGCGCCTCCTCGATCAGCCGGAACGACATACTCAAATCTGGCGCTTGCGTTTCCAGCCATCCGCGTACCAACCGGCGCTGGGCCCCCAGCGGAAGCGCCAGCAGCGGCGCCAGTGGTAGAGACGCGGCTTGCCGCGTCTCGTCGCCAGCGCCCTGCCTCCGAACCTCCGGATGCACGCGCTCCCAATGCTCCTCCTCGGCCCGCGCGATTTCCGCCAGCTCACTCAGGTGTTCGATCGCGGCCTCGCCAAATTCCTCCCCAATCATCGGCAGCAACCGGTGCCGCACGCGATTGCGCAGGAAGGCAATATCCCGATTCGAGGAATCCTCCCGCCAGCTCTGACCCCGCTCGCGCAGAAATTCCTGCAATGCAGAGCGGCGAAAGCCCAGCAGTGGCCGTAGCAACTCGCCAAACGCGTGCCCCTGCTCCTCGAACACGATCCGCGGATGAATGCCCGAAAGTCCCCGAATGCCGGTCCCGCGAAAAATACGCAGCAGCACCGTCTCCGCCTGATCGTCGAGAGTGTGCGCGGTCGCAATCTTGGCCACACGACCCTCCCGCGCCAACTGGCGAAAAAAACCGTAACGCAGGTCACGCGCCGCCGCCTCGATGCCAGATGTGATTCCCAATCCGATTCCCGTAGTACAACCGCCCTCCACCGGCGCAGCGCAAACATAAAGTTCGAGCCCGTGCTGCCGGGCCAGCTTCGCGACAAACCGTTCGTCCTCGTCCGATTCTTCTCCGCGTAGCTTGTGATTGACGTGCGCCACCGAGAGCACGATGCCCAACTCGGCCCGCAACTCCAGCAGCAGACAAAGCAAAGCCACAGAATCCGCTCCGCCTGAAACCGCCACCGCCAAGCGGTCTCCCGCCCGCATCGACTCCTGCTTCCGAATTGTCCTCAACAGCCGCTTCGCCAGACCAGGCACGGAGAAATGGTACAGCAGTTGCCAGTTGCCAGTACCCAGTTGCCGGCAAACCGCTGCCACTGGCAACTGGGTACTGGGTACTGATATGCTGTTCCGCAAATGTGGGGAGCTTACCGCTGGAGTGCCAGATTTCTGCTGCTGGTCATGCTCGCTCCGGCCTTCGGGCCGCTGGCGATGGCCCATTGTGCCCAGCCGGGAGCCATGCACTGCATGCGCCAGTCGGTGTCCGCGCAGCCCGCGATGCCATGCCACCATGCGATGGCGCAGTCGCAGCCGCCCCATCCCGAATCATCCCAAGTCGAAGCCTCCGCAACCTCGTTCCAAGCCAGCCATAACGACAACTGCTGCCCGAACCATTGCTGCTGCGGCGCAACCACCTCCGCGTGGGCGCAGCCCGCTTCCAATCTTCTCTCTTTCATAAGCCTCGTGATCGAACCGGCGCGCCCGTCACCAAGCGCACTCCTTCAGTCCAGCGATATCTCCGGACATGATTCCGCCCGCGCCCCTCCTCGCAGCTAACCCTCTTGCCAAACTCTGAAAACTAGCAATCCTGGCAAACCTCCGAGCTTAAGTGTGGCGCGGACAGTCCTGTCCGCGTAAGGCCGCGCATCGGCTCAGGGTTTCGCATCGGGGCAAGTTTTCGAATCAGAGAATCGCTTCGTATCAGGGCATCGCTTTAGCGATGCCGAAAAAGGACGAGAATATGATTCGCATCAAGCTGCTGCCATTCGCCGCTTTGCTATTGATAGCGACAACCCCTGCCGCCGTCGCCAACGTCTATGGCGCCGTCCGCGGCGTCGTGCACGACCCCCAGCATCGCCCCATTCAAGATGCCATGGTGATGCTCAAAGCCAAATCGTCGGACTGGGCAAAGAGCGTCACCACCAACGCCACCGGCGAATTCCAGTTCAATGCCGTCCCTCTCGGCGAGTATTCCGTCAGCGTCGCCAGTCAGGGCTTCGCGCAAACTTCACAGGACGTCACGGTCATCTCGGGAACCGTGCCGGTCGTTCACTTTCAATTGCAAGTCGCCTCGGCGAATGAAAGAGTCACAGTCTCTGCCTCGCCCGCAGTCGTCGCCACCGACAGCGCCACTCCCGTGACCCTGGTCAGCCGCCTCGACATCGAGCGCACTCCCGGCGCCGACCGCACCAACAGCCTTTCCATGATCACCGACTACGTCCCCGCCGCCTACGTCACGCACGACATGCTCCACATGCGCGGCGGCCACCAGACCACATGGCTCCTCGACGGCATTCCCGTCATCAACACCGCTATCGCGCAGAATCTTGGCACTCAGTTCGATCCCAAAGATATGGATTACGTGGAAGTTGATCGCGGCAGCTATGGCGCCGAGTTTGGCGACCGCACCTATGGCGTTTTCAACGTCGTGCCCCGTACCGGCTTCGAGCGCAACAACCAGGCCGAACTCACCGTCACCGCCGGCAACTTCTACCAGACCGACGATGCCCTCAGCTTCGGCAGCCACACCGAGCGTTTTGCCTATTACGCCAGCGTCAACGCCAACCGCAGCAATCTCGGCCTGCAGCCGCCTGTTCCCCAGATCGTGCACGATGCGGTCAACGGCGTCGGCGGTTTCGGATCTTTTATCTACAACCTCAATCCCTCCAACCAGCTTCGCCTGATGACCTCGCTCCGCCGCGACTACTTCCAGATTCCCTACGATCCCTTCCCCAATGACATCGAGAACAACCCGGCGAGCGGTCAGTACTCTCCCAGCATCGGCCTGCGCGACGGCCAACACGAGGCCGATGCCGGAGTCCTCTTCACCTGGGTCCACACTTACAACTCGCATCTCATGACCACGGTGTCGCCCTTCTACCACTACAACAGCGGAGACTACGCCAGTAAGCCCACCGACACTCCCATCGCCACCACGGAAAACCGCAGTTCCACCTACGCCGGAGGTCAGGCCAGCCTCGCCGCCAACTACAAGAAGAACGATCTGCAGGTTGGATTCCTCAGCTTCTACCAGAGCGATAACCAGTTCTTCGGAGCTATCTTCAATGACGGCAGCGGAAACCCAACCATCGCCGATTCCGAGCACCCCACCGCGAATCTCGAAGCCTTCTACATCGACGACAAGTTCAAACCCTTTTCCTGGCTGACGCTCTCCGCCGGCATGCGCCCCACGCGATTCTCGGAAGGCAACTTTGCGGTCAATTCCGCGCCGCCCATCTCCGAGTCCGCCATCAGCCCGCGTTTCGGCGCCACCGTCACCATCCCTCGGCTGCGTTGGACATTCCGCGCCTTCTACGGACACTACTATCAGGCGCCGCCCATCGAAACCGTTTCCGGCCCGGCCCTGATCAACTACACGCAAGGGCAAGGTCTGGGCTTTATCCCGCTCCCCGGTGAGCGCGACGAAGAACATCAGTTCGGCGTCACCATCCCTTACCGCGGATGGGTTCTCGACGCCGATAACTTCCAAACCAACGTCGCCAACTTTCTCGACCACAACAACATCGGAGCGTCCAGCATCTTCTTCCCCCTCGCCGTTTCCCGAGCCTTGATTCGCGGATGGGAACTTACTCTGCGCTCCCCGCGCATCGCCCACCGTGCCCAGGTTCACCTCGCCTACTCCAACCAGATTGCCGAGGGCAGCGGCACCATCACCGGCGGCCTCACCGATTTCACGCTCGCTCCCGGACTCAGTCCGCTCGACCACGACCAGCGCAACACGCTCAACGTGGGCGCCGACGTCACCCTTCCCTGGCGCTCCTATACCTCCACCAACGTCTACTACGGCTCCGGCTTCAGCAACGCTTTCCCCGGCGCGCCATATCCGGGAAACTACCTTCCGCAGCACACCACCTTCGATCTGTCGCTCGGCAAAGACTTCGGAGAACGTTTCACCGCGTCCCTCACCGCGTTAAACGTTGCCAACCGCCGCGTCGAGTACGACAACAGCCTCACCTTCGGCGGATATCACTGGAACCTGCCGCGCGAAATGTACGTCCAACTGCGCTACCGGTTCCACTATTGAGCGCCAAGGCAACGGAGCACGGAGGAATAGCGAGGAGAGGATGAGACTCATGAAATCCCGGTTCGTACTCACATCAGTGATGCTGTTGCTGACCGTATCTGTAGGCTGCAACCGCACCAGGAAGTATCCGTTGCAAGGCGAAGTAGTCTCGAAGGACCCAGCCACCAGCGAGATCACGGTGAAACATGGCGACATTCCAGGATTCATGCCGGCCATGGCAATGCCTTACCGCGTCAAAGACCCGGCCGTTGTTCAGGAACTCCAGCCCGGCGACAAAATCGCTGCGGAAGCGTTCCTTTCCAAGGACGGGAACGACTATTGGCTGGAAGACATCCGCATCACCGATCAATCAGCGCGTGGCGAGGCAAAGCCGCCGTCTGCGCCCCACATGCTCATGCTTGGGGAACGGGTACCAGACGTCGCTCTCATCAACCAGGACGGCCGAACCATCCATCTTGCAGATTTTGCAGGCAAGGCATTGCTTGTGACGTTCATCTACACACGCTGCCCCATGCCGAATTTCTGCCCGCGCCTGAGCAGCCAATTTGCGCGCATTCATGATGAACTCAAGAAGAACCCGGAAGACTACGGCAAAACCCACCTGCTGACCATCAGCTTCGACCCGAAATATGACACGCCCGCAGTGTTGCGCAAGTACGGGCCCGCCTATCTGGACGGCGACGAGAGTGGTTTTTCTCACTGGGACTTCGCTTCCACGAATCCAACCGATTTAGGCCGGTTTGCCAAGGCATTCGGCCTTCAGTACGAGGAAGAAGACAACCAGATATCCCACAACATGAGCATTGTGTTAATTGCTCCCGACGATACGGTGGCGAAGTTCTGGTCCACGGATTGGACGTGGACGGAGCTGACGGAGAGTATGCTGCACGTTGCCCATGTCACAGCGCAGAGCAGGAGAAACTGATGATCCGCGGATCGCTGGTTCTTGCTGGTTTCTTTGCTGCGTTCATGTTGATGGCTTGTACACGAAAGGAGCAGCCGAGCGAACAGCTAAGCAGTGCCGAGATTGCAGGTCAATGGCTTTACGAAAGTCACTGCGCCGAGTGTCACGAGAACCCTCACCCGGAGTTGCGCAAGCAACCTCCGAATCTGCACGGACTGTTTCTTCGCAAAACGCTCCCGAGCGGTGATCCAGCGACAGATGAGCAAATACGCAAGACCATCATCGAAGGCCGGGGCACGATGCCTGCTTTCGACCAACGCCTACGTGAAGAAGATGTCAAAGATCTCGTTAAGCACCTTCATAGATTGAGATGAGGCAACCATGTTGAGCTTATCGCCGCCTAAACCAATGATTCTAATAGATCGGGGGGCCATAGGTACTAAAAAGAAGTAAACAGCAGTTGAAACAACTCGCGGCGCCGGAAGATTGGGTTCTACCGACATCCGAAACTGAGAGCTGAGAGCTGACAGCCGAGAGCCTCGCTGCATCGAACTGATAAGAACTGCGAGGATCGTTTGACGCTGTTCGGGTACGCTCCGTATAATGCAGAGCGTCCACACCCTGATCACCACGCTTGCGGTTTCGGCGTGAAGAGAGCCGGGCGTCGTATGCGCCTTGCGCGCTCGCTGCGCCGGTTTCCAGGTTCATGTTTCAGGTCCGTGTTTCAGGTCATGTTTCAGATCTGATTACTGATAGGCTCGGGTTGCGATCAATTTCGTTGAGCCCAGCGAGCTGGAAGCTTCCAGCATTTCCGAAAAATCCGAAGGAGTTCAAAGGATCCAATGATCAGCAAGTTCAAGTTAATGACTAGCAAGTTTACGCGCGTTACCGTGGCCGTAGTGTTCGGCCTCTCCCTCTTCGCTCTGGCCCAAACCAACCCGGCTGCTCCCGGAGCTGCCACACCTGACGCTCCCTCGGCTGCTGCGGCCGCGGCGGCCAAGGCTACGGGCACCAAAGTTGGCACCATCAACATCGAACAGGCGATCTTCGGCTCCAATGAAGGACGGCGCGATTTCGAAGCGCTTGCTAAGAAGTTTGAACCCAAGCAGAACGAACTGAAAGGCTTGGCCGACGAAATCGACAGCCTCCAGAAGCAGCTCAATGCCCAGCAGGACAAATTGAACGACGAATCGCGCGACAAGCTGGTCAAGCAGATCGAGACCAAGAAGAAGAGCTTTGATCGCGCTACCCAGGACGCGCAGGAGGATTTCCAAAGCCAGCAGGGCGAGATCGGAAATAAAATCCTCACCAAGATGGCGCCGCTCATCGTGAAGTACTCCAGCGAAAACGGCTATGGCATAATCCTGGACACGTCCCAACAGTGGCCGCGTAGCCCGGTGATCTGGAACGGAGGGGCCGTGGACATCACGCAGCCGATTGTGGAAACCTACAACGCTCAATCCGGCGTGCCGGCGCCCGCTGCGGGTAGCACGGCTGCCAAACCCGTAAAACCGGCGACGTCCCCCGCCAGCAAATCTGCTGCGCCCGCGACCAAGACGCCGGCAACCACTCCGCCGAAACAATAGCGGTACGGCTCGGATAGTTTCGGTTTCAAGTTGTTTATTAAGACCGCGTGCAGACGCGGTCTTTTTTTGGCGTCAGTAACTAACTTTTGTTCTCGCTTTCCCTCACCGTGCAGGATAAAGGCGGAGCCAATTGAGAATCTGCCCGTGGTGAGCGGACACCCGATGCTGGCCACATCCGCGATTGCTGCGGTGCGGCAATGGCGCTACCGCCCTTACCTGCTGAACCACGAGCCCATCGAGGTAGAGACCGAAATCACGGTGAACTTTGTGTTATCGGGCAGTTAACACTATCAGTTAACAAGGCGGAGCGGCACGCTCGCTATAATCGGCTACGTGAACGCGCCGCGTCCCGATTTGTCGAAAATGCCCGACCGCCGCTCCCTGATTCTCGATGGGCGGACTTGGGCGGAAGTTTCTCTGTCGGCCCTCGGAGAAAATTTTCACGCGATACAGAAGCACGTCGGCAAAGGCGTCGCCATTTGCGCGGTGGTCAAAGCCGACGGGTACGGCCACGGCGCGGTGGAGTGCGCGCGCGCGCTCGAATCCGAGGGCGCCGAGTGGCTGGGAGTGACCGACGCCGCGGAAGGCCTGGCCCTGCGCGGCGCCGGCGTTACGGCTCGCATCCTGCTGATGACCGGAATCTGGAAGGGCGAGGAGGATGGGATCGTCGCCCAGAATCTCACTCCCACCATCTGGGAACCTTGGCACATCGAAACGCTTGAACGCGCGGCGCGGAAACGGCAGAGCGTTTTGCCCGTTCATCTGAAGCTCGACTCGGGCATGAACCGTCTTGGCGCGTCGAAGGAAGCCTGGCCGCATTTGTGCGAGATGTTGTCCGCGTGCCAGCACCTGAGTCTGGAAGGAGTGGGCACGCACTTCGCGTCGGCGGAAGTGCTGGACGCCGAAGACGCCGTGCGCCAGATGCAGTGCTTTGAAGAGGGACTTGCGGTCTTGCGGAATTACGGGCTCCGGCCTGCGCTGGTTCACATGGGAAATTCCGCCGCCATGAGCGCGCGGCCCGAGACGTGGAGGACCATGGTGCGTCCCGGCATCGCGCTCTACGGATATTCGCTGGCCTTCACGCGTGCCGGCAAGCCCGCCGCTGTGGCGGAACTGCCGCTGCGTCCGGTGCTTTCGTGGAAGACGCGAGTGCTGACGGTGAAGGAAGTTGCAGCCGGACAAGCGATCGGCTACATGGGCACCTTCGTGACCAAGGCGCGGAGCCGCATCGCGGTGCTGCCCGTCGGTTACGCGGACGGTTATCCGCGGCTGCTTTCGAATCGCGCGCGCGTGATCGTAGGCGGCGAATACGCCCCGGTTGTGGGACGCGTCTCGATGGACCTGACCATCGTGGACGTCAGCCACATCCGCGGTGTCGCGGTGGGAGATGAAGTCGTTTTGATCGGCAAGGGCAACGGCGCAGGCGCCGACAAGAGCGTCGACGCCGTCGAACTGGCGCGCTTGTGCGAAAGCGTGCCCTACGAAATTCTGTGCGGCTTGTCGCAGAGAGTGCCGAGGGTTTACAGCGGCGATTAGCGTCTAGCTAAGCCCCCTGGCGGGATAGGCGTACAATTAAGAGAAGCATGGCTGTCCTAGAAGATATACCAAAGGTTCTCCAAGACTTTCTAGCGCCGGAACTGCGCGCCGTGCATGCCCATCTGGACGCCATCCAAGGGAATATGGATGCCCGCTTTGAAGGCGTCAAGAGCCGATTCTCCGCACTCGAAGAGGTCGCTACGGCCCGCCACAATGAGATTTTGGCCAAGATAGAAGGCTTGAAAAGCTCTCTCGATCTGGACAAGCGCGTTGAGCGGCTCGAAAGCCGCCAGCCTCACCATCCTTCCTAACCTAGCGCTCCCTTTCGCACGCGAACATTCGCCTTCCAGACGGCCTCCGCTGCAGTTGGCTGCGGGATCGCAAGCCTTTCCCACGCGAGTTTGCTATAAACGTTACACTGATGCCCTCGCCCTACGCTCAATGGATGTACGACTGGGAGACCCGGCTCACGTCGGTGGACAACAACCGCGTGGTGCGTCCGCTGGACTGGGGCCTCGATTGGACACACAACTGGCCCGGCCGCAACGGCGGTCCTTCTGTACCTGTACACGGCTCGGGACAGGGCTCGCGCGATCTGTTGGAATATTTCTCGCGCTTCAACGACCGCATCATTCGGGCGAGTGACGACTTTTACTCCTACCAGAAACCGTCTGATTTCCGCCTGGAGCGCCGCGAGGTTCAGGTGTTCAGCACGCGCGAAGTGCCGGATCCGCGCCTCGAAGAAAAGGTTCGTGGCACTCATGCGGAGTTTCTGCGCTTCACCTCGCCGGTGGCAACGCCTTTCCCGGAGAACAATCTGGTAAACGCGCGCTGGTTTCCGGCACGCGGACGCCGCGCCGTGGTTCTGCTGCCGCACTGGAATTCCGACGCGCTCCACTACACCAGTCTCTGCCGCGTGATGAACTGGATGGGCATTGCAGTGCTGCGGCTGTCCATGCCGTATCACGACATTCGCCGTCCGGCGGAGATCGACCGCGCCGACTACGCCGTTTCCGCCAACATCGGACGCACGCTCGATTCCGTGCGCCAGGGTGTGATCGATGCGCGCTGTTGTCTCGACTGGCTGGAAGCGCAGGGTTACAACCGGCTTGGCATCGTCGGCACGAGCCTCGGATCGTGCTATGCGTTTATCGCCACCGCGCACGATCCGCGGATTCAGGTGGCTGCGTTCAATCACGCCTCGACTTACTTTGCCGACGTGGTGTGGCACGGCCAGTCCACGCGCCACATCCGCGAGGGACTGGAAACGGCCATTAGCCTGGAAAACCTACGAAACGTCTGGCGCGCCGTCAGCCCCATGGTGTACTTCGATAAATTTTCGCGCTGGCCGCGCCGCTCGCTCATTATCTATGCGAAGTACGACATGACCTTCCTGCCGGAATTTTCGGAGCAGGTGGTCGAGCAATTCGAGAAGCACAACCTGGATCACAAAGTCGTCGTGCTGCCCTGCGGGCATTACACCATGGGCGAGACGCCGTACAAATACATGGATGGCTGGCAGTTGGTCAGTTTTCTGCGGGCGGCGTTCGATTGAAGAGCCCCGCACCCGGTAGACGCGCACGTGCTGAGCACGCGTAGGGACAGCCGCCCTCGGCTGTCCACTGCGTTACTATAGGCCTAGCGGGGTGAGCATGACGCAGATGACAACGGAAGTTTGCAAGTTGTTAGAGAAGGCCTTATCGCTCTCGGTTGAGGAACAGGAAGCGCTGGCGGAATCCCTGATTTCCAACCTCGGGGGCAAGGTCGACGAGGGCGTCCAACAGGCTTGGGAAGCCGAGATCGGGAAGCGTGTCGCGGAACTGGACTCGGGCAAGGTGAAGACCGTTTCCTGGGCGGAGGTGCGCAAGCGCAATTTGGCAAAGCTTCCCCATGCCCACTGAATCGGTGGAGTTTCACGAGGAAGCCACTGCCGAATATGACGCTGCGTTTGACTGGTACCTGGAGCAGAGCCCGGATGCCGCTCGCAAGTTTGACGCTGAAGTGGACCGGGCACTGGCACACATCCTGCAAGCTCCTCAACGATGGACATCCGGCCCGTATTCCACGCGCAGGTTTTTGCTTAGGCAATTCCCTTTTATCGTGATTTACCGGCAACTCGCGTCTGCGCACATTCAGATCGTGGCGATCGCCCATACCAGCCGACGACCTGGATACTGGATGGGGCGCATATAGCTCATCCCGTCGATTCACATGGTCCAATCGGGTACTCCCGTCAGGCGCGTATAATCCCTCCCGCAGGTGCAAAGCGATGCGAGATCTTGACCTAGATCACGCCAGCGTGCGCGAACTCCTCTCAGCGTATGCCAGAATTATGGGCCAACTGCCGAATCGTAAAGTCGTGCGGAGTTCAAATAACCCCGTGGCTGACTACTGCGAGTCCTTGGTTGCGAGAGCTCTGACGCTGAAGGGGTCAGAGAGAAATAATAAAGGCTTCGACGTTATAGATGAGTCGAACGGAGAGAAGTACGAGATCAAGGGCCGAAGGATCACAAAGCGGAACCCCTCAACACCACTCAGCGTGATTGGCGATCTCGATTCCCACCAGTTTGATTACCTTGTCGTTGTTCTCTTCGATGACAACTTTGGCGTAACTCATGCTTACCGCATCCCTTACGACGTGGTCCAGGATGCCGCTGGTGATCGCCGGGAATATGTGAATGGTTGGATAATCCATCTGAGGCCGTCACTATGGGAGCGCCCTGGAGTTCTTGACATCACTCCCGAAGTAAAAAAGCTCAGATCGAGTAGATCTAACCCGCCCGGCCCGAGGCCACGAACCTTTGCAACGCGTAGCCGAAGTAGCCGCTTCGCGTTCTTTCGTGGCGACCCGATGGATCAGAGGTGCGACAAGCACCCACGTCTCGAAAAGCGCGAGACGTGGGGCACCCCCCTTTATCCACTGCCGAGTAAAACATGTATATCCAACAACATGGATAGAACAAGATTTATCTTGATTTATCGGGATGAAGAGGTAGGATAGGAGTCAAACAGGGAGGTGGAACCCTGCCAGCCACAACGACCAAGAAGTTCACTCCGGAGATCGACGCCCAGCTCTACGATGAGTTCGTTGCGGTTGCCGAGCGAAATGGGCAAACGAAGCGGCATGTTCTCGAGGAGGCGCTCCGGTTCTACCTCCACAACGTGGTTCCGTCCCAGCACCTGGTCCGGCCGGAGGTGATGGATGCCTTCGAGCAGTCGGTGGCTCGCAACCGCGACCTGTTGCAGCGTCTCGCCAAGTAAGAAGCCAGATGGCAGACTACCTTACGGTCGCGGAAGTTTACCGCATGCAGCATCGCTTGATCGAGCTATTCGGCGGTATCAATGGCGTCCGCGATAAGGGCGCTGTCGAGGCCGCGGTTTTTCGTCCGCAAACCGGCTATTACAACTCTCTCGAAGAAGAAGCGGCCGGGCTGATGGAGTCGCTCGGCAACAACCACGGCTTTGTGGACGGCAATAAACGCATCGCCTTCACCGCCGCCGATGTCTTCCTGCGGCGCAACGGCTCTTACATCGAGGTCGAAGGCAGGGACGGATATGCGTTCATCTACGGCTCGATGGACCGGCACGAATTTCGCTTTGCGCAAATCCTTGACTGGATCCGTCTCCACATCAAGCCGCTCGTTTAGAACTTGTTTCATAAACCGTTTGACGGGCGACCAGCAGTTCCCTCAGGGGCTAAAGCTCAGTGTTTATGCGGCTCGTAGCGGCACGGCTGAAGCCGTGCCCTTCCCGTTCCCGCCTTCCCCATCCAGCACATTGAGAACTACTGTACTCAGCTCATTTCGGAGTCTTTCGCGGACAGGAGTGTCCGCGCTACACTTGCCGCTGCATCCGGGTAAAATAGGCTTCGGTACCCAATTATGAAAAATTCCGACATGTCCCGCCCGCTCTATGAGGTTGACCCGCAGATTGCGAACGCTATCGACAACGAAGTCCGCCGCCAGCACGAAGGGCTGGAGCTGATCGCTTCGGAAAACTTTGTCAGCGAGGCGGTGCTTGAGGCTGCCGGCTCGGTGTTCACCAACAAATATGCGGAAGGCTATCCCCGCAAGCGGTATTACGGCGGATGCGAGTTTACCGACGTCGTGGAAGAACTGGCGCGCGAGCGGGTCAAGAAGCTTTTCGGCGCCGAGCATGCCAACGTGCAGCCGCACTCGGGGTCGCAAGCCAATCAAGCCGCTTACGCGGCGGTGCTGCAACCCGGCGACACAGTTCTTGGCTTGAATCTGGCTCACGGCGGGCACCTCACGCATGGACATCCTCTGAATTTTTCGGGCAAGACCTACAAGATCGTTCCGTACGGCGTGACCAGGGAAACCGAGACGATCGATTACGACGACCTGGAGAGGATCGCCACCGAGGCGCGCCCGAAGCTGATTATCGGCGGCGGCAGCGCGTATCCGCGGATCATCGATTTCGTCCGCATGCGCCAGATTGCGGACAAAGTTGGCGCGATCTATCTGGTGGATATGGCGCACTTCGCGGGACTGGTGGCGGGTGGAGCGCATCCTTCGCCGGTGCCGCACGCGCAGATCGTGACTTCGACCACACACAAGACGCTGCGCGGGCCGCGCTCGGGCATGATCCTGAGCAAGCAGGAATTTGCCGCGCCGATCGACAAGACGGTCTTCCCCGGAATCCAGGGAGGGCCGCTGGTGCACATCATTGCCGCCAAGGCGGTGTGCTTCCAAGAGGCATCGCAACCGAGTTTCCGCGACTACGCGCGGCAGATCGTGGCCAATGCCAAGGTGATGGCCGAGACGCTGGCCGCCGATGGCTATCGCATCGTCTCCGGCGGAACGGACACGCACCTCATGCTGGTGGATGTGTTCGCGAAGGGCATGTTGGGCAGCGAGGCTGAGAAAGCTCTCGGCGAGGCCGGGATTACGGTCAACAAGAACGCCATTCCGTTCGATACGAATCCGCCGATGAAGCCGAGCGGCATTCGTATTGGCACTCCGGCTGTCACTACGCGCGGCATGAAAGAAGCGGAGATGCGGCAGATCTCGCACTGGATCGCCGAGGCGCTCGATCATCGGACGGACGCCGCGGTGCTGGCGAAAATCCGCAAGCAGGTGCTGGGGATGGCGGAGGAGTTTCCGCTGTATGCCGAGCGGCGGGCCAAGGCGCAGGCCGAAGTCAGGGCGTAGGAGCCCATGGTGAAAGTCGAATCCCGAGATGCCGCGCCTAAAGGCGGATTCATTCTAAAGCGCTTTCGGCACGCCTGCAGCAGTGCCCTTCCCAGAAACACTTATGAGAGCAGTTCTATTCGAGAGCATAGATCGGGATCATTGAGCACATCACTCCATCCGAAGATTGTTTCGCGCGACGAACTTCAGCAACGTGTGGCGGATTGGCGGCGCGCCGGCGAGCGCGTCACGCTGGCCAACGGGTGTTTCGATCTGCTGCACGTCGGCCACGTGCGCTACCTGAGTGCCGCGCGGGAACTCGGCGGCAAACTGATTGTCGCGGTGAACGCCGATGCTTCCGTGCGCGCATTGAAGGGTGAAGGGCGGCCAATGATGCCGGCCGAAGAACGCGCGGAAATTCTGGCGGCGCTGGCGGATGTGGACGCCGTCGTAGTCTTTTCGGAAAAGGACGTGCGCGCCATCATTCGCGAAATCCGTCCCGATTTTCACGTCAAGGGCACCGACTACACGGCGGAGAGCGTCCCCGAGCGCGACGAGGTCGAAGCCTGTGGAGGCCGAGTGGTCATCGTGGGTGATCCCAAAAATCACTCGGCCACCGAGATCATTGGTTCGCACTCGCGGCTGGGGCCGCGAAAGTCGTGAGGCGGTGCGGATGGCGGCGCGGGTTGCGACAGGGCGGTTTGCGACAGGAATGACCGACTCCTTTTCTCTCCCCGCCGGCACTCCGCCATTCGACAGCCTGCTCATCGTGCGCCTCAGCGCCATGGGAGACATCATTCACACTCTGCCTGCGGCAGCCGCGCTGCGCCAGGCGTTTCCTCACGCCACCTTGGGATGGCTTATTGAAGAACGCTGGGCGGAACTGCTGTGCACGCTGCGCTATCCGCGTTCGGGACGGCGCTCTCCGCAACGCCCGCTGGTTGACCGCCTCCATTCCGTCAACACGGCGGAATGGCGCCACGCGCCGTTTTCGTTTAACACCTGGCAGCAGATGGCCGTGGGCTTGAGTCAGTTACGCGGAATTCAATACGACGCGGTGATTGATTTTCAGGGCGCGGTCCGTTCGGCATTGCTGGCACGCTGGTCAGGCGCGCCCATTGTGTATGGCAGCGTACAACCGCGCGAGAATGCCGCCAGCATGTTTTACACGCGCAAGGTACTTGTGAAGACGAACGGCACTCACGTCGTCCAGCAGGCGCTGGCGCTCGCGGGAGCGGTCTTTTCAACAGCGATTATGCCAACCCCGGTGGCGGAACCTCAGGTAGAGTTTCCCGTGGACCCGGATGCGGAGAACAAGATTGCCGGCCTGACGGCGGATGCGAACGACTTCGCAATTCTCAACCCTGGCGCAGGGTGGGGGGCGAAGCGGTGGCCGGCCGAGCGTTATGGACAGGTAGCGAAGGCACTCGCAAAGGATGGATTATGTTCGCTCGTAAACTACGGGCCGGGAGAAGAAGAGCTGGCCGTGGCGGTGGAAGCCGCTGGCGAAGGGGCGGCGCGAAAGATTTCCTGCTCGGTTTCTGAATTGATTGCGCTCACGCGCCGGGCTCGCCTCCTGATCGGCGGCGATACCGGGCCGATGCACCTGGCGGCCGCTTTGAAGGTTCCGGTGGTGGCAATTTTTGGTCCGACAAATCCGGCGCGCAACGGCCCCTTCGGGACGCGATCGATTGTGCTGCGCAGCGCGAGCAGTATGACCGATCACACCCATCGACGCGAGCCGGAACAAGGTTTGCTCGAAATCACGGTCGGCGAAGTCGTCGCGGCAACTCGGAAACTGTTGCAGAGTCATATTGCAGAACCTCCTATTGCGGAACCTGATCTTTCGGAACCAAGTGAGTGAAGATTCACAACCCGGATCGCAACTCTCCGAGACCACCGGCGACACCTGGTCGCGCATGGCCCGTCGCATCCGCGTGCCCCTGGGATTTATTTTTGCGGTTGTCTTCGTGTTGCTGGCGCGGCCAACCAGAACTTCGCTTATCGCGGGCGCCTTGGTGCTCGTTCCCGGTCTCGTCTTGCGCGGACTGGCCTCCGGCCACGTGCAAAAAGACAAGCAGCTCACCACCAGCGGCCCCTACGCCTACACTCGCAACCCTCTGTACCTCGGCTCGCTGATGCTGGCCGCCGGCTTCGCCATCGCGGCGCGCAGTTGGTGGATCGTCGCGGTCATGCTCGTGATGTTCGCTGCGATTTATATTCCGGTCATCGCCGCCGAAGAGCGTTACCTGCGCCGGACGTTCCCCGACTACGACGACTATGCCCGCCACGTGCCGCGCATGTTGCCGCGGCTTACGCCCTACGGCAGCCAGCAGAGTGCGTACTCTTCCGCACGCTACTGGAAGCACCGCGAATACGAGGCAAGCATTGGATGCGTGGTGGTGCTGGCCGTCCTCGTCGTCAAGCTGGTGTGGTAGTCTGCCGTGGAGCATGAGCCGTTTACCTCAGGGGCTTGTATGTTCGATTTGTGGTAAAGAGGCATGGGGCACAAGGCACCCATGTTCCGGGGAAGGCCGATCAGGGGCGAGGCCCGATTTTGTATCGGAAGCCTGGGCTTTAGATAGGCCCCCCGCCCTCTTCTCCAAGGTCGAGGAGAATCTGAGGCGTCGTTGGCACGACAGCCTGCATAGACAAGCTCTACCGGAGACGATGCAGGGTCGGGGAGCCGGAACCAGCCTAGTCCCAGGAGGAAGGCATGCACAACCCCGATGTTTGTGGCCTGGACGTCAGCGCCCAAGAACTGGTCGTGATGGTCCGCCGCAGCGGCAAAACCGAACCCTGTCGCTCGTTTCCCAACACCCGCCAGGGCCATCAGGAACTGCGACGGTATCTCTCCCGCCCACCAGAGCGGGTGCGCGTCTGCATGGAATCGACTGGGATGTATGGTCTGGATGCCGCCTTGGCCTTGCGGGCCGACCCGCGCATCGAGCTCATGGTGGCCAACCCGCGGGCGGTGAAAAGTTTTTCGCGCGCGTTGCTGCAGCGCAGTAAGACCGATCCGCTGGATGCATGGGTGCTGCTGGAATATGCGGCGCGCATGCCCTTCCAGCCCTGGCAACCGCCGCCGGCCGAGGCGCTGCAGATAACGGCTCTGGCGCGTCGCATTCATGCTCTCACCCAGCAGTGCACCATGGAGAAGAACCGCCTGCACGCCGTGGCCGCGACCGCGACGACCCTGCGGGTGATCGTGCAGGATTTGCGGCGCAGCGTGCGGGGGTTGGAAACCGCGATCGCCAAACTGAGCCGGGAGGCGCGCAAGATCCTGGCCGCGACGCCGGAGCTCGAGCGCCGCTTTCTGCGGTTGCAGAGCACGCCCGGGATCGGTGCGGTCAGCGCTTTGCAACTGCTGGGCGAACTGCTGTTGATCCCCGCCAATTGTGACGTGCGGCAGTGGGTCGCCTACGCCGGACTCGATCCCCGGCACCATGAGTCGGGCACCTCGGTGCATCAAAAAGCGCGCATCAGCAAGGTGGGCAACCGGCATATTCGCCGGGCGCTCTACATGCCCGCCCTCACTGCGGTGCGCTTTGCTCCTCACCTGCGCGCCTTTTATCTGCATCTGCAAGCTCGTGGGAAATGCAAAATGGTGGCCCTGGTTGCCGTCATGCGGAAGCTGCTGCACGCGATTTTCGGCATGTTCAAGCACGACGCTCCCTTCGATGGCGCCAAGCTTTGCCCGGCTCTCACCCTCGCCGTGCCGCCCGAGGTCGCCTGTGCCGCTTAACCATTCCCCCCTCATTCTTAGGAAGGTTTTGACTTTTTTTGCTTGCGCTTCAACAGAGAATCTAAAGCCCGTCTGTCGTCATTCGAGTGGCCCTGGTTCGGGTTGCGGCGCGGCTGAAGCCGCGCCCTTCCAAAGCATCCGCGGCCTGCTGGCGCTTGCGGGTTTGCTCTGCTGCCTGATCTTCCCGATCGCGGCCATGTTGTCGGCGCAGCAAGGCCCGCCCACAGCATCGATCGGCCCCGCTCCCGTGCAGATCGCGCCTCCACGTCCCAACTATCCTTTTCCCGATGGACGGAGCTACGTCTATGCGGCGGAGTGGCATTTGATTACCGCCGGGACCGGTGTCGTGAAAATGGAAGTCGCCGGGAACGAACGCAAAGTCACGGCGTCCGCCGAATCTTCAGGAGCCGTCAACGTCATCTTTCCTGTGCACGATCGCTTCGAATCGCGCTTCGATCCACGGACGTTCTGCTCGCTCTCGATCTTCAAGCACAGCGAGGAAGGCGCGCACAAACGCGAGACTTCGATCCACTTCGATTACGCGAGCAAGAAAAGCACGCTCGATGAGAAGAACCTGAAGACTGGCGAGACCAAGCACGTCGAAAACGATCTTGCCGGCTGCGCCACCGACGTCATCACCGGCTTCTACTACCTGCAGTCGCTGCCGCTGCAACCGGGCGCCAGCTACGAGTTCCCGATCAGCGACGGGAAGACGACGATCGTCCACGCCACCGTGGACAAGCGCGAGCAGATCAAAGTGCCGGCCGGAATATTCTCGGCCGTGCTGGTGACGGCCGAAGCTACCTCCGGCTCCCTGCAGTCCAAGGGTAAAGTGTGGGTGTGGTATTCGGAGGATCCAAGTCACACGCCAGTGCAGATGCGGGCCAAGCTGGGATGGGGCACGCTGCTGTTTCGCCTGCAAAGGATCGAGAAGTAAATCCTCACTTCATCGCCGCCAGAAGGGCGTCTGCCACGAGCTTCCTGGTCTGCTCATCCATTTCCGAGGGCCCAGCTTTCAGGCTGGCCTGGCTGGCTAAATGCTTGTTTTTGATCCCGATATAGATGGCGCTGTAGGCAGTTTCCCCGAGGTTTTCCACTTTGTGCTTGAAGGGTGGGAACCAACGGGGCTCGCCCGGCTTGGCAAACACCTCTTGTGTCTTGCCATTTTCATCCGTGAAGCGGAGATGCCCGGTAGTGAGAACGACGACCACGCCTCCCATATGCGCGTGCAGACCCGACTTCTCATGCGGTCCATAGTGGACGTTCACCACCTGCACATATTCGTTCTCAAAAGCCAGCTTGTAATGCGTGGGCTCGACCTTGGTGGGATCTTGCGCGAGCGCCACGGCGCAGAAAAACAAAACCAGCAACGCGGCGCAGAACGGCCTGCGATACGCAGATTTCGTCATTAGACGACCTCGGGGCCCTGCTTTCAAGCCGTCCACAAGCTTATCCTGCCCCAAGCAACTGTCAATGATGGAAACGAAGGCTCGGACCAAAGTGGTAAGAAGGCAACTGTGCCCAGTAACCTCTACTGCAGCCGGAAGCGTTCATTCATCAGCCGCTGCAGCCGCGGCCGGTAAAGAAGATCGTAGGCGAGTTCTTTATCGGGAAACAGGCTCAGGGCGGCGCGGCGGGCATTCGCGGCCATCTCCGCCGCCTCTTCCAGCGTCAGATCGGGATCCTGGCTGATCACCGACATCACCATGCTCATCATCACCTGCAGGCGCCGCAGTCTTCGGGCCTCCTCCATGCGCTCCTTGTGTTCTCCGCCTGGTGGTTCGGCCCGTTGAACTTCCATGCTGCCCCCGTGCTTATTGGATGTTGACCGCGTCCCCCGCGTTGCGCCCCAGTCGCCATTGTGCCAGCTTCCGCGCGCGAATCAAGCTGCCTTTGGCCGTACACCATTGTCATCCGCAAGACAGCGCTATAGTGACTGCCGTAATCTGTTGACAGGCAGTTTTACGGAGGACGCATGCCAGAGCCGACTAATTCCTCGCCTCAACCCGAACCCAACGAGAAACTCGTCAAGATTTTCGACACGAAGCAGGAAAACGAAGCCATCGTCGTGCAGGGTTTGCTTGAATCTGCCGGCATCGACTCGGACTTGAAATCCATTGACGCGGTCCAGGACGCGTTTCCCGGCGTCGGTGGAACGGTCATTCTTGTGCGCGAAGAAGACGCCCCCGAAGCTGAAAAGATTATCGAGGCGTACCGTAAATTGCCGCCCCTCGATGACGAGACCGCCGAGATCACTGGGTGAGGGGGCGTCCAGTTTCCCGTAAAGACGGGGCAAGCCCCGTCTCTACATGTGTGAGATTAGTGCAGAAGCGCGACGTCCGTAGTCACCGACTTGCCGTCCAGGTAAAAACTGACCGCGCCCTCCTCGTCGGTGCGGTAGGTTTTCACCCCCGCCTGCTGTAGCCGCTCCAGCACTTCGCGGCGGGGATGCCCGTACACGTTCCGCGCGCCGACGGAAATGACGGCATAGCGCGGATGAACGGTCGCGAGCAGTTCGGCGGAAGTTCCACTCGCGCTTCCATGATGCGCAACCTTAAGCAGCATCGCCTCCGGATGCTCTTCCACGACGCGCCGTTCCACCGGACGTTCCGCGTCTCCCTCGAGCAAAGCGGTCGTCCCGGCAAAAGTGGCCGTGAACACCAGACAATCGTCGTTGGGCCGCATCGACCCGGTGATTTGGTCGCGTCCGGGAGCGAGCATGTGGAAATGCGCTCCCCCGTAATCGAATTCATCGCCCTCTTTTTTTATCGAAACTTTCATTCCCGCTCTCTCGGCTTGCGCAACGATTGGCGCCAGTTCGCCCACCGGCTTGTCGATACTCACCCAGAGTTCTCGCGGGTGGAAATTCGCCATCACCGCGGGCATCCCGCCGAGGTGGTCGGCATGAGGATGAGTGATCGCGACCACGTCCAGACGATCGATGCGGCGATTCCACAGATAAGAAGAGACCACCTGTTCGCCGAGATCAAAGTCCGAATGCATCCACTGCGGAAGGCCTCCGGCATCAATGAGCAGGGCGCGGCGCTCGGGCGTGACCAGCAAAATAGAATCGCCTTGTCCCACGTCAATAGCCGTCATCTCCATCACACCGGCGCGAAGGTGAGGGCGGGAGGGGACAAACGCGATCCAGACGGCAACGCCGAACAGCAACACCACGGAAGCGAACGCGGCCAGGCGCGCGCGACGGATCTGCGCCGCCAGCATGGCGAGCGCCAGCGCGGCGATCGAGGCCAATATCATCGCGAGCGAGGGCATGGCCACTCGCAGATCGGCAATCGATGTGCCGGCAACCTGGGAGCCACCCAGCCAGTGCACCGTGCCCGCGATCCCCTCGAGCGCTAAGCCGGAAACCCAAACCGCCGGCTTGGCGAGCGCGCTCGATATGTATCCCAGGCCGACAGCGGCGGCGGCGGCGGGCATCAGCACCTGGGTGAGCGGAATCACCGCCAGGTTGGCCGGCATTCCCATGGTGGTCGCGCGATGAAAGTGGTAGGCCATGAGCAGAGCCAGTCCCGCCTGCATTAGCGCCGAGATGAAGATCAATTCGCCCAGGCCAATTGCCACCCGCATGAGGATCGCGGGCAATGCCAGGCTGAGGCGGTTGCCGATGAATCTCCGCAGCCGCCCTCCGACCAACCGCAGATCGAGCCGAAACTGCGCCACCTCGGGAGCGACGTGCAGATCATAGCTGGTGGCTCGCAACAGCCGTAAACCGCGCGCGTAGGGCAGCGTTGTCCGCTCGAGAATCGGTGAGCCGATGCCCGCGATGATGAAGACGGCAAGAAACGTCAGTTGAAAACTGGCGCCAAACAGGGCGTGCGGATCGGCGATCAGAACTCCCAGCATTGCCGCTCCAATGGCGTTCATCATGTTGCGTTCGCGATACAGCAGACGCGCGCCTAAATATGTCGCCAGCATCAGCGCGGCGCGCCACACCGGTGGGCCGACCCCTACCACAAACGCGTATGCGAACGAGACCACGACCGTGGTGATGGCCGCCACCGCGGGATCCATGCGAAACTGGCGCAGCGTCCAAAAAATGGCGCACGCCAGGATGCTCAGGTTCATTCCGGAAACCACCAGCACGTGATACGTGCCCGAGCGCTGGTACTCCGTGCGCGTCGCGTTGCGCAGGAAGGATTCTTCGCCGAGTACCATGGCGTCCATGAGCGAGGCCTGCGACGCGGGCCACAGTTGGTGAATTTTCGCAATGATGCTGGCATGAACGCGCGTCCGCCAGAGTTCAATCCGGTTGCCGGAAAACCCGGGAAGCCGCTCAATGTCTTTTGCCTCCGCCGACCCCAGCACGCTGATGCCGTTGTCGCTCAGATAGCCTTCATAGTCGAAGGCTCCGGGATTGCGGTAATTGCGCGCCGGATGCAGCTTCGCGGGGATGCGCAGCCGCGTGCCGTAGGTGAACGCCGTTGTGGGGACGGGGCTCTGCCCCGTCCCGCCTGCGCTTGACGGAGAAGTGGTGCCGGCAGAACCGGGGTCGGCGGTATCGTGGCCGGGCGAGGACGCCCCACGCTCCACCGCCTCGGAATTCTCTACTTTCTCGTAAATCGAGAGCCGCACCCCGGCCCGCACCGGCCAGCTTTTACCCTGGCTCGCGATCTCTTCCGTCTCCACATCAATGGATTCACGAATCGACCGCGGCCCCGCGGCCCGCGCATATCCCTCGCGCATCACACGCCCAGTGAGTGTGACGGCACGGCCGTCCACCAGCGTAAGAATGTGAGGATCGCCGGGGTGTTGGCCGCGAATCTGAATCAGAAGGGCGCCCAGAAGAAACCACGCGCCCAAAGAGAGCGCCTTGGCCAGCCAAGCTCGCTTCGAAAGAAACCATGACGCCGCGAAAACGAAGGCTACTACCGCGATCACCCACCACGACGGCGGCCGCCAGGCGCGCACACCCGTCCACAGACCGAGCGAAAATGCCAAGGCCGCCCAGAACAACGGCTGCCGTGGCGGCTTGTGGTCGTGGGTCATGGCATTGATCTCCTGGCTTGGATCTCCAGTGGAGAAATGGGTTTTTGTCCGTCTATCGCCTGCGCTGCGAGGAGGCACACAGCGGCCTCGCCGAGCCGTGGGCGCATCTCGGCCAGACTCGGAACCAACACTCGAAACCCAGCAGCCGGAAACAAATGAGAGAACGAGTGGGGCCCTGGCGCGTGCATTGCTTTTGCCAGGGCCCTCGGCCAACCCACCCGTCTTCCAGGAGGAACTGGGCGACGTGAAAGCGGTCAGCGCGCCAGCAGCACCACCGATTCGACGTGAAACGTCTCGGGAAAAAGGTCGAATAGGTGTGCTTCCTCGATGTGATACCCGGCCGCCAGGAGGGGGGCGATGTCCCTGGCCAGCGTCGCCGGATCGCACGAAACATATCGGACACGGGGCGCTCCGAGTTCCGCGAGAGAGCGGATCACCATCTTGCCGGCCCCGGTGCGGGGAGGATCGAGCACGACCAGGTTAGGTCTGTTTCGCACCGGCCGGCCTCTCAGGTAGTCGCTCCTCAGGTAATCCTCGGTTCGCGCGCCGACCGCTTTTACGTTCGCAGGCACATTCTGCACAAAGTCGCCATGCGATGTCTGTGACGCCTCTACACCAAAAATGTGATGAAAACTCCCCGCCAAGGCCGCCGAAAACAATCCCACTCCGGCATACAGGTCGAGCGCAACGTCTCCGCTGGCATTGCCGGTCACGACCGAAACCAGTTCGTCCACCAGAGTACGGTTCACCTGGAAGAAGGCTCCGGCGCTGACCTGATACTCATGGTTCTTGGTTCGATAGCGAATTGCCTTCGCGCCCGATTGCGCCAGCGATTTCGGTTCCATCGGCGCGTCATCTTCTATTCGCTCCTCCGAAGATCGGCGCTGCGAAGAGAAAAACGTCACGCCGCTGATTGCCGGCAACTCGCGCTGGAGCGCCTCCGCCCAACGCAACAGATCTTTCTTGTCAGCCTCGCGCCCACAGAATGCCCAGGCCAGCAAACGATCATCCGCCGCATCCGCGAACAGCTCAATCTCTTCAACTGCCGCCGGGCAGTTCAATCCGCCGAGCTCAAGCAGCCGAGCCATCACCCGATTGAGCAGCGGCGAGCTGATCGGACATTCGCCGACTGGAAGAAATGCGTGCGAGCCCATCCGGTAGTACCCCAGCGCAAATCCGGGGTCCCCAGCACGCGCGCTTTTCGCGGGCTGGGGTGGAAATCCGGGGTCTCCAGAACGGCCGGTTTTGCCGGTCTGGGGTGGAAATTCCGGCGCACTCTGCACCCGCAGCCGCGTCCGGTTGCGGTAGTTCCACGGAGGCGAAGCATGCAGGCGAATCTCACATTTCAGCTCAATTTTCGCAATCCGCTGCAGCGTCTCGCGCAGAATTGCAGCCTTGAACTCCAGTTGCCGCTCGTAAGCAATGTGCTGGTAATGGCATCCGCCGCATTGCCGGAAGTAAGCACAGCGAGCTTCGACGCGATCGGGCGACGCTTCGATCAACTGCGCCACCGACCCGCGCGCGAACCCCGGCTTTTCTTGCCGAATCTCGGCCTCAACCCGCTCCCCCGGCAGCACGAACGGCACAAACACCGCCCGGCTGCGCCCGTCCGCACCGGCCGGCCTTCGAGCCAACCCGTCGCCACCGTAGATTAATTTTTCGATGGAAAGAAGCAAGTCGTAAGTGTAGCGCGGGCACTCCTGCCCGCGTCGAGCGATGGCAGCTTCCACCAAGCTGATTCTTGCGAAGCTGCGCACGGTGGGCGGACAGGAGTGTCCGCCCTACACAATCTAATGCATATAAAACAAACTCAACCGCGGCACGCCGCACCGCTCCAGCAGCCGCTTATGCACGTACTGTTTGTGCAACTGTTCAATCTGCGCCGCCGTCATGTTCCGCCGGTAGGGAGCAATGTCCCGATCCGCCTCCGCGCGAACCTTCACCAGATCTTCATCCGGAGTCGCCGCCATCAGCACCGCGAAAAGTTTTTCCTCCAGCACCGTCAGCCGCCGCTCCAGATCTTCCAGTCGCGGAAGCTTTCCCGTACCCGCGATGGCCTCCGCCATCTCCCGCAGCGAAGCTGCTTCTTCCCGCGCCAGCGCTCCAGTCGTAAACCCCGCGTGCTCCGGCAGCTTCGCCTTTTCAAGCCGCTCGGCATTCTCCCGCAAGAACGCCGCAATTTGCGCCGCTTCGAATCCGGGTGGCCGCGGTTTTTCTTCGCCGGCCGCGCCCACCGCCGCTTCCTTCATATCTTCCGCCGCCGCCAGCACGGCCTGCGAGCAGTATGCCAGGCTATTCACCTTCTTCGATTTCGAAGGATGCCGATCGTACTTGTCAAACGCGTCATCCACCCCGCGAAGCACGGCCTCCAAAGGCACGCCCGCACTTTTCCAGATCTCAATCAGAGCCCAATCAAGCGTTGAAAGCAGCAGGTGAGTTCCTCGCCGTCGCAGATAATGCTCTTCGATTTCCGTAAAGTAGTTGAAGTAATTTTCCACGACAGGGAAGAAGACCCTCCAAAACTGGTTTCAACAATTGGTTTTGGGTAGGGCACGGCTTCAGCCGTGCCATCAGAACCCGCTAAATAACCGGCTTTAGCCGCTGAGGAATCCCCCTTCAAAGCATCCTGTCGCCCCACCGAAGACTCGATCAGAGTTTCCTTGAAGAGGGATAGGCTTCCAAACACTGCTCATGCCAGATGCCAGGTATTCCTTTTAGCACATAGAGTTCATCGCCGCCATGGTAGTAACTAACCGACTCGACTTCGGTAATTTGATCGGCATAGTTCGATTGTTCCGGGGTCAGCTTGTTGTGGTACTTCCAGGATGCTAGGAAATCTTCTAGCATCGGCCTGCCTAAGATTCTTACGCTAGACCCCTTCGGGAACTCCTCTTTGTATAAACCTTTTGTTCTTCCCATAGTTCTTAAGGTCTGGTCCTCTGCGTCTTTGCCGCTTTCGGCGCGCCTTCGCGGCGGAAGGAGGACGACTGGTTCCGATCCCATATGATGCGCAGCCCCTCCAGGGTGAGAAGCTCGTCCACATCTTTAATGAAGTGTGAAGCGGTGCCAATCAGCGATCCCAGTCCGCCCGTCGCAATCACGTGCGTTTCCGCGCCCATCTCATCCATCAACCGCTCCAGGATGCCGTCAACCAGGCCGAGATAGCCGTAGTAGAGCCCCGACTGCAAACTGCCCACCGTATTCGATCCAATCACCCGCGCCGGCTTGCGAATCTCCACCCGCGGCAGCCGCGCCGTGCGCTGAAACAGCGCGTCCGCCGAAATCCCAATCCCCGGACAAATCACGCCGCCCATGTACTCGCCCTTTTTCGAAACGCAGTCGAAGGTCGTCGCCGTGCCAAAGTCCACAATCACGCAGGGCCCGCCATATTTTTCAAACGCCGCCACCGCGTTCACGATGCGGTCGGCGCCCACTTCCGCGGGATTGTCATACAGCACCGGCATGCCCGTCTTCACTCCCGGCTCGATGAATAGCGGCTTCGTGTTGAAATACTGCTCGCACACCTGCCGCAGCACCGAATCGAGCGGCGGCACCACCGATGAAATCACGATCCCATGCACGCCCGAAACTTCCAGGTTGGCCATTGAGAACAGGTTGCGGAAGATCACTCCGTACTCGTCAACCGTGCGGGTCAGATGCGAGCCGACGCGCCAGTTCGCGACCAGCCGCTCGTAACGCGCCGCTTCCGTGGTCACATTCTCGCCCGGACGGTGCACCGCCGGCGCAAACACGCCCAGCACCGTATTCGTGTTCCCGACATCGATCACGAGAAGCATAGGGAATTTGTAATTGATAATTCGTAATTCGTAATTGGAAAAGCGCTCGCTCTTAAATTACCAATTACAAATCACAAATTAGAAATGGTTCTCACCGTTCCACTCACCACCGTCCGCAACCCCTCCGCCGTTCTCACCAGCAAGAATCCGCGCTTATCCAATCCCTCGGTAACGCCCGCCAGTCCGCCGTTCTCCTCGATGCTCACTTCTCTGCCGCGCACCGACGAAGAACTCAGCTCAAACCGGCGCAGGATTGCGTCTCGCGCTCCCGCATCCTCAACCAGGCTCCGATACTCCCGGTCGAGCGATTTTAGCAAAGCGGCGCAGATCTCTACGCGCGACCACTCCGTGCCCGTCTCAATCCGCAACGAAGTCGCGATTTCTCGCAGCTCCGCCGGAAACTTCACCTGATTCACGTTGATCCCCACTCCCACCACCAGATGGCGCACCTGCGTGGCCTCGGAATTCATCTCGGTGAGAATGCCGCAGAACTTCTTGCCGCCCAGCAGCAGATCGTTCGGCCATTTCAGGTCAACGAGAAGCTGCGGCGCAATATCCGCCACCGCCGCGCGCACCGCCAGTCCCGCAGCCAGAGAAAAAATCAGCGCATCCGAGGGCGGCATTGCCGGGCGGAGAATCACCGAGCAGTAGATGCCCGCCGACCGCGCCGAATGCCAGTTGTGCGCACCGCGTCCGCGTCCGGCCAGCTGTTCTTCGGCGAGAAACACGCTGCCTTCTGGCGCGCCCTCCGCCGCGGCACGCATGGCTTCTGAATTGGTCGACCCGATCTTGTAATAATGATGAACCTGCTTGAGGCCGCCCGGCCCGCCCCCAAAGATCGTGCCCTTCAACGACGGCGCCAGCATCTCCGGCAGCAGCAAGTCCGGGACTGACCGCAGCTGATAGCCCGTCGCCGGATGTCCAGCGACATCCACGCCCAACCCGCGCAGTTGCTGAATCAGCCGCCAAACTTCCGACCGGCTCGTCCCGATCTCGTCGGCAATTTTCGTGCCGCTGACGACAACGGTAGCGTGGCTCATGAGCAGGCGGACGATGCGGCCCAGGCGAACATCTGTCGCCTTGTGTACGGACGGCAAGCTGCGAGTTTTCGTGGAGGTGGAGATGGAGGGAATTATAGCGAGTCGTTGGTCGTTAGTCGTTGGTCGTTGGCAAACGAAACCGTGGATGACCCAGTTCCCCGAACGACTGAGGACCAACGACTGGGTTTTACACCGGAGTGACCCGCAGACTCATATCGACCGCCGTCGATGAATGCGTCAGCGCTCCGACCGAAATGAAATCCACGCCCGTCTCGGCGTACGACCGCACGTTCTCGAGATTGATTCCGCCCGCGCACTCCAGCGGAATCCGCCGCTGCTGCCGCGAACAAATCTCGACCGCCTTGCGCACATCCTCAACGCTCATATTGTCGAGCAGGATCGCCTCCGCCCCGTGATCCAGCGCCTGCTGCAGTTCTTCGAGCGACCGCACTTCGATCTCGATAGGCTGCCGTCCTCGCCGGTTGCGGATCGCACGCTCCAACGCCGGAATTGCGCCCCCGGCCAGCGCAATATGATTGCTCTTGATCAGCACGCCGTCGGAAAGATCCAGCCGGTGATTCTGCCCGCCACCGCGGCGCACCGCGTACTTGTCAATCACGCGTAGGCCCGGCGCCGTCTTGCGGGTGTCGAGAATCCGCACGCGCGTGCCCTCCACCGCATCCACAAACTTGCGGGTGGTGGTTGCGATTCCGGCCATGCGCTGCAGAAAATTCAGAATCACCCGCTCACACGACAAAATCACCCGGGCGTTATGGCGGATTACCGCGATCTGCTGCCCCGGGTGTACGCGGATCCCATCAAAAATCGAAGGATGGCTCGTCACCTCGTAATGCGAAGTGACCGCCCCGTCCAGCGCCGCATAGACGTCAAGAATCCGCGGAACGCATCCGAGGCCCGCGAGAATGCACTCCTGCTTGGCGATAATCGTCGCCGAAGCGCGCTGGTTGGGATCGATGCAGGCGTAGCTGGTCGCGTCGCGCGTCGCCCGGTCTTCGTTCAGCGCGTTCTCAAGAATCGCGGTAATGCGGCGTGAATTCCAGTCCATGTTCGTGTAGGGACAGCCGCCCTCGGCTGTCCGATCTTGCGTAGGGACGGCCGCCTTCACCCGCCCTGCGCCTCGAAGAGCCGCCCCTTCGACGGTGCCGACTGGACGGCTGAGGGCGACCGTTCTCTACGTGAGTTCTTTCAACTTCGCCACTGTCTTCTCCCGCACAACCCTCAGTTCTTCCGCCCGCGCCTTCAGCCCTTCCACCACCTTCGCCGGAGCTTTCACCAAGAACTGTTCGTTCGAGAGCTGCCGCTGCCCGTTGGCCTGTTCTTTCTCAATCTTCTCCAGCTCTTTCGTTAGACGCTCGCGCTCAGCCGCAACGTTGATCTTTTTTTCATAGATCGCGTGAACGTCGAACCTCGACGTGCTGCGCGCGCCCGGCAAGTTCGCCAGCGAGCTTTCCACAAACGTGATCTTTTCCACGTTCGCCGGACGATCCAGCAGAACCGCGCCGAGATTCGTTTCGAACATCGCGCGAATCTCCGGCTCGTGGGCAAACACCTCGATCGGCACCTTGACCTTCGGCTCGACTTTCAACTCCGCCCGCAGATTGCGCACGCTGACGATCAGGTCCTGCATAATCGCCATCTCCGTCTCCGCGCCCAGATCAATCTGCTGCTCATCCGCTGCAGGATACGCGGCGAGTGCAATCGACTTCCGCGGCGGCTTGCCCTCGTACATCGCATGCCAGATTTCTTCCGTGATGAACGGCATCACCGGATGCAGCAGCCGCAACGATGCCTCGAACAGATTGACCAGATTCGCGCATGCAACTCGCGCCGCTCCCGTGTGAGGACGGGGCTCTGCCCCGTCCACGGCGGGTCGAAGACCCGCCTCCACACCTTCCTCATTCAGTCGCGGCTTGATCAGTTCGATGTACCAGTCGCAAAACTCGCCCCAGAAAAAATCGTAGATGCGATTCGCCGCCTCATCGAAACGATAGGTCTCGAAAGACTCGTTCACGTCCTTCGCCGCGCGATTGAAGCGGGAAAGAATCCACCGGTCCTCGAGCGTCTGCGCCAGAAAACCGGCAACACCCGAGCCCGTGTGGGGAAGCGGCCCTGCCCCGTCCAGGGCGGGTCGGAGACCCGCCCCCACGCCAGCATCCCCGGGCCGCAGGCCCGGATCCACCCGATCCACATTCATGAACATGAACCGTGCCGCGTTCCAGATCTTGTTGGCAAAATTTCGATAGCCCGCGGTGCGGCTTTCGCTGAACGCAATATCCGTCCCCGGCGCCGCCATAGACGCCAGCGTGAAGCGCGTAGCGTCCGTTCCGTACTGCTCGATCACCGCAATCGGATCGAGCACGTTCCCCTTCGTCTTTGACATTTTCTGCCGGTCCGCATCTCGCACCAGCGCATGAATATAGACATTGCGAAACGGAACGCTGTCGTTCTTCTTCTCCGCCCAGCCGCTCGCCTTCTTCATCGCTGCGTCCTGCTCGTGTCCCGCCATAAAATGGCAGCCGAACATGATCATGCGCGCCACCCAGAAGAACAGGATTTCGTAAGCCGTAATCAGCAGCGTCGTCGGATAGAACACCGCCTGATCGCGCGTTTTTTCCGGCCAGCCCAGCGTGGTGAACGGCAGCAGGCCCGAGGAGAACCACGTGTCCAGCACGTCCGTGACCTGCTCAAGTTTTGCGCTGCCACATTTCGAGCATTGAGCGGGCGTTTCCCGGGCAACGACCACTTCTTTACAGCCCTCGCAGGTCCAGGCCGGAATGCGATGCCCCCACCACAACTGGCGCGATACGCACCAGTCGTGGATGTTGTACATCCAGTTCAAATAAATCTGCTTGTAGTTCTCCGGAGTGATCGCGATCTCGCCCGATTCCACCGCCGCAATCGCCTTCTTTGCCAGCGGCTCAATCTTCACGAACCACTGCTCCGACAGACGCGGTTCCACCACCGTGCCGCACCGGTCGCACTTGCCGAGCGGCACCGTGTAATCTTTCTCGGCGGCCAGCAAGCCCTGTTCCTTCAGATCCGCCAGCACCGCCTCGCGCGCCTCGTAGCGATCCAGGCCCTTATACGCGCCCGCGTTTTCGTTCATGCGCGCGTGCAGATCCATCACGTCGATCTGCGCCAGGTTGTGCCGCTTCCCCGCCTCGAAATCATTCGGATCATGCGCCGGAGTGATCTTCACCGCGCCCGTACCAAACTCCGGCTTCGCAATCTCATCCAGAATGATGGGAATCTCCCGCTTCATCAGCGGCAGCAGCACTTTCTTCCCATGCAGGTGCGTGTAACGCTCATCGGCCGCGTTCACCGCGACCGCCGTATCGCCCAGCATCGTCTCCGGGCGGGTGGTCGCTACCGTAATAAATTCATCGGATCCAACGACGGGATACCGGATCTCCCAAAGCTTCCCCGCGACGTCTTCGTGCTTCACTTCGAGATCCGAAATCGCCGTCTCGCATCGCGGACACCAGTTCACGATGTACTTCCCGCGATAAATCAGCCCCTCTTCATACAGCCGGACGAACACTTCACGCACCGCGCGCGAAAGGTTTTCGTCCATGGTGAAGTACTCGCGTCCCCAATCGACCGACGCGCCCAGCCGCTTCATCTGGTCGAGGATCGCGCCGCCATACTCGCGCTTCCATTCCCAGACGCGCTTCACAAATTCTTCGCGTCCCATCTCGCGCCGTTTCTTGCCTTCTTTCGCCAACTGGCGCTCGACCATCATCTGCGTCGCAATGCCGGCATGGTCCGTACCCGGCAGCCAGAGCGTGACAAACCCGCGCATGCGATGCCAGCGCACGAGAATATCCATCTGCGTCTGGTTCAGCATGTGCCCCATGTGCAGCCGCCCCGTCACATTCGGAGGCGGTAACAACAGCGTGAACACCGGACGCGTATCTTCTTCGGACGAACTGGGCGCGGCCGTCTCCACGTGAAACAGTTTTTCCCGGACCCAATATTCGGCCCAGCGCGCTTCAATCGCGCCCGGTTCGTAAGCTTTCGGCAATTCGTGCGGCATGTTTGAGGGCACTCGGCAGTCAGCAATCAGCATTCAGCCAATAACAACGATGCGCCTCCGCAAACCTGAGCGAGAAAACCTCAGGCTGAGTGCGGATGAATGAATGCTGAGAGCTGGAACTTTTGATCTTACAGGCGCAAGAAAAGAAGGGTCAAACGGGAAGCCAGCGGTCACGAGCCTTGAGTCGGTCGTCACTTGATGAGTTTTTCACTACAAAACCCATGTGCGCCGGTCACATCAAACATGTTCGGCACACAAGTAAAACGGCAGGGCCGACCCCCTGCCGTCTCGCTCTCATGCAAAAGTCTGGGGCCCCTACTTACCTTTATTGACCACTTTCTTGAGTTCGTTCCCGGGAGTGAATTTGGCGACTCTACGAGCAGCGATCTTGATGGTGGCACCCGTCTGCGGATTTCGGCCATTGCGGGCCTTGCGCTGCGAGACGGAGAACGTGCCAAATCCAATCAAGGCTACCCGGTCACCTTTTCTAAGGGCAGCGGTAACGCTGTCCACGGTGGTGTCGATCGCGGTCGTCGCCTGCGCCTTTGAAATGTTGCAGGCTCCGGCGATCCGGTCAACCAGATCAGCTTTATTCATGCGCTCTCCTGACACTTGTCGTTACGGTTCCCGCGCATCGGCCGGGGAGGAAAGCTCAAGGCGCGAGCACCGGCGATGGCCATTCTCGCTTATGGTAAGGGATTGTCAATGGGAAACACGTGCCAGTTGCCGGGTTTGACACCTAAGGCGAGCGGGTGTGTGTAGTAATTGGAGAATGAGTCGAAAGTGCCAGTTCTTGTCTGCGATCGGCGGCACGGCAGTTTTCCACGCTTCTCCACAACCCGCCGCCGCTCTCCACAGGATGTGCACAGAGAGGAAACGGTTTCGAGTTGCGGCGCAGGCCGGTTCGGGTGCAGAGTCTTAAGTACACAACCAAGTACAGAATCATGAAAACTACGGCCGAAGTTTGCCCCCTGTGCGTGGGCTCGGGATGGAAGCCGGTTCCGGGAGTGCCGGACGGCGGCGTCACCCGCTGCGACTGCCAGTTGCGGGCGCGCGGCGGCGCCATGATCGCGGCGGCGCGAATTCCGAAGAGATACGAGCATTGCGAACTGTCGAACTTCACCACCGATTTCCCGGGAGCCGATCGCTCGATTTCGCTGGCCCAGATCAGCGCATCGCGCTTCGTGCAGGAGTTTGATCCGCGAGACGGCGCTGGGCTGCTGCTGGTCGGCGGAATCGGGACCGGCAAGACCCATCTCGCCGTGGGCATTCTTAAGGAACTCATTGCGGCCAGAGGATGCTCCTGCCTTTTTTGCGACTATCGCGAACTGCTGAAACAAATTCAGAATTCCTACAACGATTCCGTCCAGGCGACCGAGTTGCAGGTGCTGCGGCCGGTGTTTGAAGCCGAGGTGCTGCTGCTCGATGAGCTCGGCGCCGTGAAACCGAGCGAGTGGGTGTGGGACACGGTCAGTCTGATCCTCAACACCCGATATAACGACAATCGAACCACCATCATCACCACGAATTTTGCCGACGAGCCGGCTGCCAGTGTGGCTCGATCGCTGTCGCCAGCGCGGGCGGCTGCTCGCGAAGAAACCCTTGGTGACCGCATCGGCGAGCGCATGCGTTCCCGCCTCCATGAGATGTGCCGCATCGTGAAGATGGACGGGCCGGACTTCCGGCAAAAGTTCAAGAGCGCCAGCTTCGGATAAAGTCAGAAGTAAGAAGTCAAAATGCAGAAGTAAAATCCCGAGGCGTTTCTCGGTGCTCCTTTGTGTCCTCTGTGGTAAGAGCTCTTCGCCCGCACTGAAAATGAATCAACTTCTGCAATTTGACTTCTAACTTCTGACTTAGAATCCAATTGTGCTGACCGAACGCATCGAGTTCCAGCCGGAAGCTGACGCCGAAGTCTTCTCCGTCGTAGCCGCCGCGCCCGCCGTGTTTCTTTTGCGCGGCGAGGATGCGAATTCCGAGCCCTACGTCAGCAAGACTGCCAACCTGCGGCGGCGGCTGCAACGGCTGCTTTCCACTCCAGAAGAACGCACCAAACGCCTTAACCTGCGCCATCGCGTCCGCTGGATCGAATACACGCTGACCGGCTCCGATTTCGAATCGGGATTCGTGCTCTATCAAGTCCTGCGCGCCGCTTTTCCCAAGACCTACTCGAATCGCCTGCGGCTGCGCTTCGCTCCCCTGGTCAAGCTGCATCTGGAGAACAAATTCCCCCGCGCCTCAATCACGACGCGGCTGGGACGGCTCTCGGGAAAGAACGTGTACTACGGGCCGTTTGCTTCGCGCCTAGCCGCGGAAAAGTTTATGAACGACGCGCTCGACTTTTTCAAGATGCGGCGCTGCGTCGAAGACCTCCATCCCGATCCCAAATTTCCCGGCTGCGTTTATTCCGAAATGAAGATGTGTTTGGCGCCCTGCTTTCGCGGCTGCACCGATGACGAATACCGCGCCGAAGTAGTGCGGGTCGAGGATTTTCTGGACTCGCGCGGCGAATCGCTGAAGCGGCAGATGGCGGCGGAGCGCGATGACGCTTCCGCGCAAATGGAATTCGAGACGGCGGCGGCTCTTCATGCGCGGCTCGACAAGCTCACGCCCGTGCTGCAACAACTGCCGGAATTCGTCCACCGCATTGACCAGTCCCACGCCCTAATCGTGCAGAAGTCCCGGCGGCCGGAGAGCGTCGCATTGTTTCGCGTCGATGGGGGCGCGCTCGCGGGGCCGCTCGAGTTTCCGATCTCCGGCGCGGAACACACCAAGTCGCAATCAATGGAAGCTCGCATCCAGGCCGCGCTGGCGGCATTTCCCGCGTCCAAACGAGGCAGCGCGCTCGAGCGCATGGAGCACCTGGCGATCCTGAAGCGCTGGTGCTATCGCGGCACCCGGGCAGGCGAAATCTTCTTTGCCGATGCCAGAGGAGAGTTGCCGATGCGCCGCCTGGTGCGGGGAATTGGACGGGTGTACAAAGGCGAAGCGCCGGAGGTGAGTGAGACAGCATCGACGCCTCCGATTCTTCCCGCATGAAGATTTGTTCACCGCCGAGACGCAGAGGCCGCCGAGAAAATCTAAGGGAAAATTCAAAATCGAGCGAGCCTGTCTGCATTTGCAAACCCCACGAAGGTTCTCTCGGCGCTCTCGGCGTCTCGGCGGTGACAAGCTCTACGCCGCCCGAACCGGCGTTCGCTGCGGCCTCTTCCGGAAGACGACCCCAATCTCTTCCCGCCAGCGCTCATCAATTCCCAGCACTTCCCAATCGATCTCCGGTGACAGATAACGCAGGATTGTGTCGGTGGTGGGATGCACGTGCAGAGCGGGCGCGACCAGCATCAGCAGAGGCTTCTGCGGCGAGATCTCGCGTCCAGGAAAATAACCGAATTGCGCAAACTCGCCGCGGCTCTGATGCCAGGCGACGCGCGACCAATAATCCACGCCTTGCAGGGGAAGATGGATATCTTCGTCGGCTTTGAGTTCGATGACGGTCAGCCGGGCCTCGCGAGTTACCGCCAGAATGTCAATCATCGCTCGATCCGCGGCGGCAAACGCGGGCACCTGGGCATAGACCGGTTCCGGCCGCAACCGTCCGTCCAGCGCCGCGACGTTGCAGGCGATGATCGATTCCAGCCAGCGCTCGGGAGTCATGCGCCACAACGCGTGGTTCTTGGGACCATCCTTATGACGGACGACCGCCGCCAGCCGCACCAGATCGGCAAACTGTGTCGCGTTCTCCGAGCCGAGAACACGCTCTTCCGGCCCCACCCCGAAAACGATTTCCTCGCTGCTCTGAAAGTTTCGCGGATCATGCGCGATCCGCGCCTGGGCGAATTCGAGGCCATGCCTCCGGAAGGAAATTAACGCAGGCGAGAGCACCACGACTTCGGATTGCGGCAGAATTTCGCGAATGCGCGCGATCGATTCCGCAAAGCGTTCGCGCGCCAGGCCTTCATCGATCGAATGCACCAACCGGGTTGCCAGGTTGCCGCGATCGCCGGTATCCACCGGAACGAGCGCATCCTCCTGTTGATCGAATTCGTGCAATAACCATTTCGCTGCCGTCGGATGCAGATGCGCCATACGCTGCTGGGTTAGCGTAGTCATGCCTTTCGGCACGACCAGCGCCAGCCCTTCGACCACGCGGCGTTCATGCTGTGCCAGCCGGCACGCTTCGAGCCAAAGAATTCCGCAGGTCAGCGCGCCATCTACAGTCGATTGCGTTTCCTGGTCGTTCACTCCGACGATGGCCAGGGCGCGCTGTCCCTGGCGCAGCCAGCCACGCAGGTAGGCTGGACCGAAAGAGTGTTCGAGATCCACGCTGGTGGTGAGCCGGACCACGGTCCAGCCCGGAAGATGTCTCTCCAGCGCTCGGCGCAGGCGAGGCTCATAGGCGCCGCGCGCCGCCCTTCGCGCGGCTGGCGAGCGCTGATCGCGGTCGCGGCAGAAGTCGAGCCGCGTGGGCCGATTCTGCCCCATGCGCTGCACCTGCAACCGCAGCGTGGTGGCCTTGACTTCCGCATCCAGCACGCGCCGCACGAAATTTCGCTCGCTCGACCACAGATGCAGCAGGCACTTGTTGTACTCGCCGGAAATCGAATATTTCGCGTCGGCCAGGTCGAACGCGATGGCGCCGTCTTCCACCACCACCGCGGCGCGCGCGCCGTCGAGGAAGTCGGAGAGCATCTGGCTGAGGGAGTCTGGGGTCATGGGGTCGATTCTTTACCGCGTAAGGGATGAGGTCAGTGATCGTTGGGCGGGGTCGATGTTTGGTTTCTCCTTATTGGTTTCTCCGGAGCGCGGTTGGATGGTTGCTACGTTTCGCTTTGGTTTTTGTACCCCCCTCCCCCCCAATTTCAGTTAAAGTATTGATTCTAAATTTGTTAGAGGTAAAGTATTCAAAAATAATGGGTTAGCATTTTGGCCTCTATTATTATCATAGGGTTAGCGGGCACGGTGTCCGCCACGCTCGTACCGGAATTCGCTGTTTTGTCAAAGATCGAATTGGGGTGCGGCTAACCCTTGTTTGCACTAAGTCCAATTTGATGACACGCCCTTGCCCTTCATTAACCTCTACTTTTGTTTATCAAAGAGTTAATACAGCATGGGCCTGCCATGCTTTGAGGGGCCGTCCCCTGAGAGACGGGCGCACCTCGGCCCTGACACACAGGTCGATCTCCATTGTCGTCGGCGGGCGGTTCGATGTCTGTGATAGTGCACACCGGGCGTTTGTGATGAAAAAAAGTCAAAGGCCCCGCCCTTCGCTTCGCGATAGGACGGGCCACCCGCGGTACAGCGCAATTGTGTCGAATCGGAAGCTTTCTCGACGGGTCGGAAAGTCCACAAGAAACGCGATACAAACAAGACCCCGGAGCCATCTTGCACAAGACACGCTCAAACGGTACATTCCCGGTATGAGGCGGGCCATCTTTCTTGCGGCAACGATCTTGTCGACATTGTTAATAGCGAGCTCGGACCAACACCCCCGCAAACGTGCGATCCCATGTAAGACCCCAGCGATTGCGAACTCTTGCTATTGGACCCATGGCCGCTTGAGTTTTGGCAACGGTACCCCAGCATTCCGCCTTTGGCCGGTTGGCACTCACCACCTGCTCGGTATTTACAGCGGGCCTTCGGTGGGAATTCACCACAACGACAACGAGGACAACGAACATCCCGGCTTCCCGAGCAATGTCAAAAGGAAGTTCGACCCACTCAAAAACCAGATATTCGCCGACTTCGAAGTCTGTCCTCTGGAACCCGAGCGCCCCGGCGCCATGCAAGCCGCCTGTATCGAATCGGCGAAAAACATAGTCGTGGATACCTTTTAATACGCAAGCGGTCAGTCGCAGCCGTGGACCCACCGTTCGCTCATGGGATAATGCAGCTAAGGGGCCGCGAGTCGTTTGGAAATCCAAGGGCATCCAAATATGGTGATTGCCAACCAGGAACGCTTTTTCTTCGCACACTACGGGCTTACGAATCACGACCTTGAGACTTATCTGGCTGCGGCGCTCTCGGCGGGCGGCGACTACGCCGACCTTTATTTCGAATACCTGACTTCGACCTCGCTGATGGTGGATGAGTCGCTGGTGAAGTCGGCCTCGCAGGGAATTTCGGCGGGGTGCGGCGTGCGCGTGGTTTCCGGAGAGCGCACCGGCTATGCCTACACCGACGATCTTTCTCCGCAACGGATTCTTCATGCGGCCCGCACCGCGGCGCTGATCGCAAGCGCCCCGGCCAAATCGGCGGTCGCCGGATTCCAGCAGAAGCCCGCCCGCAGCTTGTACCCCGTAGCCTTGCCTTCGGTGGACGCAGACATTACCGCCAAGGTTGAGCTGCTGATGCGCGCCGATCGAACCGCTCGCGGATACGATCCGCGGATCAAAGAAGTACGCGCCAGCTATGCCGACGAACTGAGGACCATCCTGGTCGTCGGCTCCGACGGCACCTTTGCGGAAGACTCGCAGCCGCTGGCGCGCGTGAATGTTTCCTGCATCGCGAAGACGGATGCGAGTTCGGGCCGCGGCACCTTGGGCGGCGGCGGACGGGTTGCGCTCGACTTCTTTTTTGGCGACAAGACTCCCGAGTTCTTTGCCAAAGAGGCCGCGCGCCAGGCGATTCTGCAACTCGACGCCCGCGAAGCTCCGGCGGGAGACATGGAAGTCGTCCTCGGCCCGGGATGGCCCGGCGTTCTGCTGCACGAGGCCGTAGGCCACGGCTTGGAGGCCGACTTCAATCGCAAGAAGACGTCGGCGTTCGCCGGCCTGATCGGCAAGCGAGTGGCCAGTGAAAAGTGCACGGTGGTTGACAACGGCACGATGCCGTGGCGCCGTGGCTCCTTGAACGTGGACGACGAAGGCCAGCCCACACAGGAGACCGTGCTCATCGAGAACGGAATTCTGAAGGGATATCTCAGCGACAAACTCTCGTCGAAGTTGATGGGGCTAGCCGACACGGGCAACGGGCGCCGCGAAAGCTACGAGCATATTCCGATGCCGCGCATGACGAACACTTACATGCTGGCGGGGCAAGACGATCCCGGAGACATCATTCGCTCGGTGAAAAATGGCGTTTACGCCGTGAACTTCGGCGGCGGGCAGGTCGATATCACGAACGGAAAATTTGTTTTCTCGGCGTCGGAAGCCTATCTCATCGAAAACGGACAGATCACGGCCCCGATCAAAGGCGCAACCCTGATCGGCAACGGACCCGACGTGCTGACGCGGGTTTCGATGGTGGGCAACGACCTGAAACTCGACGAAGGCGTCGGCACCTGCGGTAAAGATGGACAATCCGTGCCGGTGGGCGTCGGCATCCCAACAATTAAAATCGATCGCCTGACCGTCGGCGGCACCGCCAAGCGGGAAACCGGCGGATTCATGCAGTGAGTTATGTAGCGCGGACACTCTTGTCCGCGTCTCGGAGCGTGCAGACGGCCTGCGCGGACAAGAGTGTCCGCGCCACATTTTATGTCGATGACAACAACCCTAGAAACCAGCAACCGGCAAGCAACGGACCTCAAGTCCCTTGCCACCGACGTAGTCGGCCGCGCGATGCAGGGCAGCGCGACGGCGGCCGAGTGTGTCGTCCGCGAAGGCGACGAATTTTCCACCGTGGTGCGCCTCGGCCAGGTCGAAACGCTGAAGGAGTCGGGCTCGCGCGCCATCGGCGTGCGCGTCTTCTTCGGACAACGCGCGGCCAGCACCTATTCCAGCGATTTTTCCGCTGAAGGCATCGCGCGCATGCTGAACTCCGCGCTCGAACTGGCGAAGATCTGTTCAGAAGATCCGCACGCGGGAATCCCCGAAGCTGGCAAACTCGGAGCGCTTACCGGCGACCTCCATCTCTATCACGAAGACGTGTACTCGCTGCCCGGCGCCGAACGCATTGAGTACGCGCGGCGCGCCGAAAAGGCCGCGCTCGACGCCGATCCCCGCATCAAGAACTCCGAGGGCGGATCGTTCGACGCCGCCACCGGCAGAAAAGTGCTGGCGAATTCCCACGGCTTTGTCGGCGAATACAGGAGGTCGTACTGTTCGGTCGCGGTGGTGCCCATCGCGCAGGACGAGAACGGCGGGATGCAGCGCGATTACTGGTATTCGGTAGCACGCAGCCTGGCGAAGCTCGACCCGGCGGAGCAGGTAGGAAAAGAGGCGGCGCGCCGCACGCTGCGTCGCCTCGGCGCGCGCAAGGTGAAGACAGCGCATGTGCCGGTGGTGCTCGATCCCATGGTCGCAAGCTCCATGCTTGGGCATATTTTCGAAGGCGTGAATGGCGACTCGGTCTATCGCGGAGCCTCCTTCCTGGCCGGCAAACTCGGCGAGAAAATTGCCGGAGCGAACGTCACCGTCATCGACGACGGCACCATGCCCGGCGGCTTCGGCACCGCCCCCTTCGATGGCGAAGGCATTCCCACGCGCCGCACGGTGGTAATTGAGAACGGAATTCTGAAGTCGTATCTGCTGAACACCTACACCGCCAAGAAGTTGGGTCTGGAGACCACCGCCAACGCTTCTCGCGGACTAGCCGGGACGCCAGGAATCGGACCGGGGAATTACTTCCTCGAGCCCGGAACGAAAACGCCAGACCAGATAATCGCGGACATCAAAGACGGCCTCTATGTAACCGAGTTTCTAGGTCACGGCGCCAACCTGGTAACCGGCGATTACTCCCGCGGCGCCTCCGGCATGTGGATCGTCAACGGCGAATTGGCTTATCCGGTCGAAGAGATCACGGTCGCCGGCAATCTCAAAGACATGTTCTGCAATATTTCTGAGATAGGCAGCGATTTGGAATTCCGCGGCAGCGTAGCCTCGCCCACCATCCGCATTGACGGCCTAACCGTCGGCGGAGAGTAGCAAGAATCGCGTAGGGACAGCCGCCCTCGGCTGTCCGAGCGGAGCGGAGCGTAGCTCCGCAGTCCGGTGTGGCGCGGAGGCCCCGCCCGCAGAGACGAAGAACTCTCGGCGTAGGCGAAACCTCAACTCAGGAATTAACCCGTTTTTAACATTCGCCGCGTCATTGGCCGTTAACATTTCTCGCATGCCCGATCAGCCGTTGCAAATCGAAGATCTTCCCGGGTCCCGGGAAGAGATCCGCATACTGCGCCTATCGGGCCCACTGACGCTTCCCAATGTATTCGGCTTTCAATCCAAGGTGCGTGCCGACAATTCGCGCGCTCTCATTCTGGACTTGACAGATGTCCCCCTGGCGGATTCGGCGGGGATTGGGGCGCTGGTCGGGGCCTATGTCACTCGACAAAGAGATGGGCGCAGCCTGGGGTTGGTCGGCGTGAATCAGCGCATCCACCAGGCTCTCGAAGTCACCCGGGTGGAAAGCTTCTTTCGATTCTATGGAACGGCCGCCGAAGCGGAGCAGGCGGCGTGAAATGGAGAGCCGGGTGTCCCCGCCCGGCCATCTCGCTGCCTAAAGACGGGCGAGACGCCCGTCACTCCACTAATCCGGCCTGGTAACCAAGAAGAAAAGCGGCCTGTGCCGGCCGCCCTTCTTTTTCCGAATGTTGGTTGTGACCTAGACGCCTTTGACGTTCTCTGCCTGCCAGCCCTTCGGGCCCTTCACGACGTCGAACTGAACTTGTTGACCTTCCTGCAGGCTGCGAAAGCCGTTTGCCTGGATGGCGGAGAAGTGAACGAAAACGTCCTCGCCATTCTGGCGGCTGATAAAGCCATAGCCCTTGGCATCGTTAAACCACTTTACTGTTCCTGTTTCCATGATGTTGCTGTGTTCCTTTTGTGTTGAAGTATGCGCCGGAACTCGCAGGATAGTGCAGGCAGGTCACGCTGTAGAGCGGGGTACTGCTGACGACCGCAAAGACCAAACGCACCTAAATTGTACATAATCGGGCGTAAATGGCTAGAAGATTCTGTGCTTACCGGGGTAACCCGGCGCGGTAGATATGTGCATGACGCCCACCCGAAAATCCTCGGGTTCAGCCCTCAATGCTCTTGTATCGAGCTGAAAAATAAGGCCCATCGCTTCTTAGAAGGGTTCTGGCTTCAGCCCGATCCATCCTGCTCCAGAACGAGCGGACGCCTCCCCATTTGCAACTTCTTTGAGCCTCATTCATCATCGAGTTATGCGTATTCGCATGGGGACGGGGAGCTTCGTTTTCGCAGGGTTCCTCCTCTGCGTTTCTCCCTTGTTCGCCCAAATCGGCCTCGTCGGGGACGTTCAAACCCAACTAGCCCAGAACTCCTTTTCCGCCGCCGAGTCGGAACTGCGCACCTATAAGGCTCAGCACGGTGTCACCCCGGAGTATTTGGAAGCCCTGTCCTGGATGGCGCGCGGCGCGGCCTCGATGAAGCAGTGGGATCAAGCGGCTGCCTACGCCAGCAATACGCGCCGTCTCTCGGAGCAGCAACTAACGATAACCAAGCGCAAACTCGACGCCGAACCACATCTGCCTATCGCCCTCGGTGCCGCTTACGAAGTTCTCGCCCAGGTACTGGCCGAAAAGGATAGGGCGGAAAAAAGACAGCCCGCGCAAGCGGTCACCCTGCTGCGCTCGGCTTTGGCGCGCTATGGAGATACCTCCATTCGAGCGCGGCTTCAGAAGAACCTCAACCTGCTGTCTCTGATCGGTCAACCCGCCCCGCCATTACAAGTCACTCAGTATCTCGGATCGAAGCCGCCGGCTCTGGCGTCGCTGAAAGGTTCGCCAGTTCTTTTGTTCTTCTGGGCGCACTGGTGTGTCGACTGCAAGGCCGAAGTCCCCGTCATAGCCCGCTTGCGGCAGGAGTTCGCTCCCCAGGGCCTGGTCGTCATCGGGCCAACCCAACTCTACGGCTACGCCGCGCAAGGAGCCGATGCCGCCCCCGAGCAGGAGCGCGTGTATATCGAATCCGTCCGCGCCCGCTATTACGCCAGCTTACAGGACATGCCGGTGCCGCTCAGCAAGCAGAACTTCAATGCTTACGGAGCAAGTACGACGCCGACTCTGGTCGTCCTGAATCGAGCGGGGCAGGTGGCGATGTATCATCCCGGAGCGCTTTCCTACGACGAACTGCGCTCCGCCGTGCAGAAGGCGGTCGCTCGCTGAACGCTTCTGCTCGCACGTAACGCAGCAGTCGGCTTGACAGGCTGCGGAAAAACGCGGGTTTCGTATCAGGCATCGCTTTAGCTCGTGTGGGGACGTGCGCCCTCGCCCGTCCAAGCCGAGCGCAGCTCGGCGGCTTTTTAGCCGCCGCGGACGGGTTACAAGGCCGCGGCCTGTTCGCGCCGTCGCGCCTGGATCTCGATATATACGTTGATCAGCGAAACGGCGGCGGGCGTCACGCCGGGAATGCGCGAGGCCTGGCCTAGCGTCTGCGGCACGACTTTCCCGAGCTTCTCCTGCATTTCGCGCGACAACCCGCTGACTGCCCGGTAATCGAACCAATCCGGAATGCGCCGCTGCTCGGCCTTCTTCAGCCGTTCGATGGCGCGCTGCTGCTGGTCGAGATAACCGGCATACTTAATCTCAGTTTCGACCGACTTAAGCTCGTTGCGGATTTCCGACGAAAGATGAACCTTGGAAACCTCAACCGCAGAGGACGCCGAGTTCGCCGAGGAATCTCTTTCAAAAAACCGCGGCACCAGATCCCTGAGCACCGGCGCCAGTTGCTCGATGGTAATCTCCGGCCTCTTCAGCAGTTGCGCCAAAGGCTGCCCCAGCGCAGAAGGCAGATCGCCTGGCCCGTGTGGGGACGGGCGTCCCCGCGAGCCTGCCCTGAGCGAAGCCGAAGGGGCCATGTCGAGCGCAGCTCGACCGGTTTCGCCGGCAGCAGAACAATCTCGCCAGATCTGCTCCGCCATCGCCCCCGTCACTTTCGTCCTCTCCAGCACCTGCTTCACGTCCTCCAGTCGCCGCTGCTTCGCCTCGAACTCTGCCCACGCCTCGTCCGAGATCAGGCCCACCCGCCGCCCATGCGGAGTAAGTCGCCGGTCGGCATTGTCGATCCGCAGATGCAAGCGGAACTCCGCCCGCGAAGTAAACATTCGGTAAGGCTCGTTGGTGCCTTTAGAAATCAAATCGTCGATAAGAATCGCCGTGTAAGCTTCCGTGCGGTCGAGCACCAGCGGAGCTTCTTTCTTCACCTTCAAAGCCGCGTTCATTCCCGCCATGATCCCCTGGCACGCCGCTTCTTCGTACCCGGATGTCCCATTGATCTGCCCGGCGAGAAACAGCCCAGCAATCTTCTTCGTTTCCAGCGTGCGCCTGAGTTCCGTGGGATCGATCGAGTCATACTCAATCGCGTACCCCGGCCGCATCATTTCCGCGCCGTCGAGTCCCGGAATCGACTTCAGGATCGCCATTTGCACATCGATCGGCAGCGAGGTGCTCATGCCGTTGACGTAGATCTCGTGCGTGTTCAGGCCCTCGGGCTCCAAGAAAAGTTGGTGCGTCAGTTTGTCGGGGAACTTGACGATCTTGTCTTCAATCGACGGACAGTACCGCGGCCCCGTCGAATGGATTTGCCCGCTGTACATCGGCGAGCGATGCACGTTCTCGCGAATGATGCGATGCGTCTCTTCCGTGGTAAAGGCAATGTAGCAGGGCACCTGCGCGTCGTGATGCGCAACGCGCCGGGTACGAAAACTGAACGGAGTGGGATCCAGATCGCCCGGCTGCCGCTCGAAGCGCGACCAGTCAATGCTGCGCCCGTCCAGACGCGGAGGCGTCCCGGTCTTGAGCCGGCATCCGCGCAGCCCAAGCTTCTTGAGCGCTTCGCCAAGCAGAACCGCCGCTGGTTCTCCCGAACGTCCCGCCGGATACTGCTGCTCGCCACAGTGGATCAGCCCGTTCAAAAACGTTCCAGTCGTGATGATGACCACTTCGGCGGAGACGCGGCGGCCATCGCGCAGCAGGACGCCGCGGATAATGCGGTCGTTGGTCGTTGGTCGCTGGTCGTTGGCAAATGCGCCGCCATTTTCATCGGAAGCCGCGAACGACGAACGACCATCGACCAACGACTCCACAATCACATCCGCCACTTCCGCCTGCTTGATCGTCAAGTTGGCCTGCGACTCCAGCACTTCGCGCATCTTCAGGCGGTAGGCCTGTTTGCAACACTGCGCCCGCGGCGACCAGACGGCGGGTCCACGCGAAGTGTTGAGCAGGCGGAATTGAATTCCGACGGCGTCCGTGATTTCGCCCATGACGCCGCCGAGAGCATCCACCTCGCGCACCAGGTGCCCCTTGGCGATGCCGCCGATTGCGGGGTTGCACGACATCTGCGCGATCAGATCGACGTTCAACGTGTAAAGAGCGGTCTTCAGCCCCATGCGAGCCGCCGCCATGGCCGCTTCGCATCCGGCATGACCAGCCCCTACCACAACAACCTCGAAATGTTCGTCAAACGTCCGCATGTGCGCTTATTCAGTGGCCCACAACAAGAAGAGCGGGGAATGCCGCTTCGTTGATTGTAACAACGTTCTTCGCTCTGCCGGCACAGGCTCGGCGCAGCCCTTCATCTCAGCGGTTAACTGCCACGCGCGTCGCTTTTCAGTGCTGGCAGGGAAGAAAACGGGGTGCCCGGCTGCTCGCGCTCTTCGCCGCGTCTTGTGATCCGTCCATCCCGACCGTATAGTGGAGGGTCCCGAGGTGATTATGGAACCGAAGGTATTTGTGTCTCTGCTCGAAGAACGCATTCATCAATACGACTTGCTCTGTCATCCATTTTACAAAGCTTGGTCGGCAGGCGAGCTGACCCGCGACGATTTGCGCGCCTACGCCGAGGATTATTATCCTCACGTGGAGGCCTTCCCCGGCTACCTGGCTCAACTTGGCGTCCGGCTGGAGGAAGGCGAGCTGCGCCGCGCGGTTCTCGCCAACATGACCGATGAAAAAGGCGGCGAAGATTCCTTCGGCGAGCCGGAACGTTCGCACGCCGAACTGTGGCTCGACTTTGTGGAAGGCGTGGGCGGAAGCCGCGTTCCGAAACGGCGGCCGATTGGGGAGGTTCGCAAGCTCATCTCCTGGTTCCAACGCGTCTCGAGCGAGGGCACTCCGGAAGAGGCGCTGGCGGCTTTCTATGCCTACGAATCGCAGGTGCCGCGCTTGGCGCAAGAGAAGGATCGCGTCCTGCGCGAACTCTACAACGCCGATGAGGAGACCCGCGGCTATTTCACTGTGCACGCCATCGCCGACGTGCTCCACGCGCAGGTGTGGCGCACCCAGCTCGAGAAGCGGATCAAGGCCCATCCCGAGACTGCCAAGAAAGCATTGGCGGCCGCCGAGACTGCGGCCAAAGCTTTATGGACCGTGCTGGATGGCTTCGAGGCGCGGCGGCTGGAACGGATGGCAGCCTTAGCCGCAAGTCGGAATTAAGAAGCCCGCCCGTAGAGACGGGGCTTGCCCCGTCTCTACGGGACTTTAATGAAATTGTGACTTTTGCTTCTGCCACTCGGTCGTCATTACTTCTGCGATCCCGTTTTAAACAAGAATGGCTCGACCCATCCCTATCGGCACACGCGGCGAAGCGGCTGAAACCGTTGAGTTGAAGCACACGCTCGCTGCCCATCACCCCGAGCTGCCACCCGTCTATTCGACCCCAGACATGATTCGTCTGATGGAAACGGCCTGCTTCAATGCGCTGCAACCGTATTGTGATGAGGGTGAAATCACGGTGGGGATCTCGATCCACGTCGAACACCGTGCGGCGAGCGGGATTGGAATGCGAATTCACGCCGAGGCGGAACTGGAATCGTTTGACGGGCGCTTCTATATCATGCGCGTCCGCGCCGACGACGGCGCGCGGGAGATCGGGCGCGGTACGGTGGGACGCTCCGTGGTGCACGTACCCAGTTTCGTCAGGCGCATGCGCGATAAAGCTCGCGGCAGGTGACCCCGCTTGAAACTTCTTTTGTTCACCCGTTGATCAGATTCATCATGTGTTCCGGGTAGCGCAATCCCGCAGCCGCGCCGGAGGGAAAGACTTCGTTCAGGCGGCGCAGATCATCCGGGGTCAGTTTCAAATCCACAGCCGCGGCGTTTTCCTCGAGATACTTGCGCCGCTTCGTGCCCGGAATCGGGACAATATCGTTGCCCTGCGCCAACACCCACGCGAGCGCCAATTGTGAAGACTGACATCTTTTTTCGCGCGCGATGTCTTCAACTCTCTTCACGAGATCCAGATTCTTCTGAAAGTTTTCACCCTGGAAGCGCGGCGAGAAACGGCGATAATCATCGGCCGCCAGGTCCTCGAACTTCTTGAATTGGCCCGCAAGAAAGCCTCGTCCGAGCGGACTGTAGGCGACGAAGCCGATGCCGAGTTCACGGCAAGTCGCCAGGATTTCCTCTTCCGGATCGCGCGTCCAAAGCGAATACTCCGTCTGCAGCGCCGCAATGGGATGCACCTTCACCGCGCGCCGCAACGTGCTGGCGCTGGCTTCCGACAAGCCAATATGGCGAATCTTGCCTTCCTTAACCAGTTCCGCCAGAGCACCAACCGTTTCCTCAATCGGCGTATTCGGATCGACGCGGTGCTGATAATAGAGGTCAATGTACTCGACGCCCAACCGCCTCAAACTTCCTTCGCAGCACTTCTTCACATAGTCCGGCTTGCCGCTGACGCCGCGGATATTGGCGTTGCTGGGATCGCGGACAATTCCGAATTTTGTGGCCAGCACGATCTGGTCGCGCTTGCCTTTGATCGCTCGTCCGACGAGTTCTTCGTTCTTGTGCGGCCCGTAGACGTCGGCAGTGTCAAGAAAGGTGATGCCGAGTTCGATAGCCCGATGAATGGTCGCGATCGATTCGGCATCATCGCGTCCGGAGTAAAACTCCGACATGCCCATGCATCCCAGGCCGAGGGCGGAAACTTTGAGACCGGAACGTCCAAGATTGCGGGTTTTCATAGAAGTGTTCCTTTCGCAGAACAAAAAAGGTGGCCAGGGATTTGAAGATTAATGGTCCATCATTTGGCCGTATGGATGCAACAGCCGCCGAGAAAAGCCGGCAATCAGAAGTGTGCCACGAATTGCGACGCGCGCCCTTGCTTTGGCATCTTGTAGGAAGGCATGATTCTGATTCGCCTGCAGCCATGAATCGAGCGCCGATCTGGTTTGAGCGAAAGTTTGAGTTTACGTTTCCGGTGGAGTTGCATCCGAACCTGTGTGCGCGTTTGCGAGGCACGCCGGCCCGGCTGGAAGAAGCCGTCCGCGGCGCTGCGCGTAATCTTCTAGTGAAGAAGCCGGGTGAGAAATGGTCGGCCCAGGAACATGCCGGGCACCTACTAGACCTCGAACCTCTATGGATGGCGCGCGTCGATGACTATCTAAAGGAAGCATCACAGCTCAGCGCGGCTGATCTGAGCAATCGGAAGACGCACGAAGCGCAGCACAACCAGCGTCCGATCGACGAGATCTTGGCCGAATTCCGAAGCGCTCGCTTACGACTGTTGAGCCGGGTGGAGAAGCTCGACCCTGCAATCTTCGCCCGCGCCCGTCTCCATCCGCGGCTGCAAACACCCATGCGGCTGGTCGACCATTTGTACTTTGCCGCAGAGCACGATGACCATCACCTGGCCTACATCTGGGCACTGATCAACGCAGGGTGAGCGAAAGTACGGCGGTACCCTTCGAACGCAGGCTGCCTTTGCGCACGCTCTTGGCACTTTCAGTAGGAAGTTGAAATCGCCCCGGTTGCGCTTTGCTGGTCCAGACGCTCGAGGATCGGAAGCAATTTCAACGCAGACGACATCCGGTAAAGAGCGTACGCGTGGAAGGCGATGGCCAGATAGTCCTTGAATAGCAGAAGAAGAAGGCCGTCCACGACATACACAGCCATGCCGAGATACCACGCCCATTTTTGCCCTTTGCGCGCGAAATTCCAGAACAGCACGAAGACGCCAGCGATGATTCCATTGATGATCAAGTCGAGTACGTACCCCGCCGAGCCCGCTTGATGGGCGAGCGCATCGACGATCTGCGAGAATCCGAGACCGAAGATAAATCGGACACTGGCGCCGGACATTGCCAGAATTGAGTTCACCACCGACAGTCCCGCGATCATGACGAACCAACTTGCGCTCCCTTTGAGAGCCTGCAAGACGCGCGATTTCTGCTCGACCGCGACGGGCTGGGTGGTACCACTCGGCGTGTAGCTGTATCCGGGATCAGCCATTCGAAGTCCTCGTTTCTAAGACACCGGAAAGGTAACACAACTTCGCAGGAAAGGAAGTGAGCAATGTTATCGGGTATCTCGGTTAGATTGGCTGGGTAGTGCGCGGCCAGCGCCTAAAGGGGCATTCAATTTGGACAAACTTCCATCGCTGAAGCGATGCTTGATACGAAGCCAGAGCAAAGATTATCGGATAGCGATCAACGGATGGCGATCAGCGGCTTGGCAGCCGTCCGCACATTGCCGATTTCGACGGCGGGAATCCCGGCATCCTGCAACGCTCGTGTGAGCGGGCCGGCGTCTTCGGCGGAAACCGCGATCAGCAGGCCGCCGGCGGTTTGCGGATCGAAGAGCAGCGTGCGGATGTCGGCGGGCACCGACGGATGGTAGCCAACCAGGCATTCGGCAAAATCACGATTGGCTTTGAGTCCGCCGGGAATGTAGCCGGCGTGGATGCAATCGAGCGCGCCTTCGAGCACGGGAATGTTAGCGGATTGGAAGACGAGGCTGACGTTCGATGCCAGCGCCATTTCGCGCGCGTGGCCGATCAGGCCAAAGCCGGTGATGTCGGTAAGGGCATGGACGGCGAAGGCGTCGCTGGTCGTTGGTCGTTGGTCGTTGGCGGGTTCGTCCGCCGGGTGCCCCACGGCTCGCGCTTCTCGAGACGTGGGCCTTTGCTCCGCCCATACCTGTCCGCCCGTGATCACCTCGGCCGCCGCCTTGTTCAAAGTTGTCATCGACTTCACGGCCGCGTTGATCCACTCCTGCTTGGCGACACCTTTCTTGATCGCCGTCGAAATGACCCCCGTGCCGAGCGCCTTGGTGAACAGCAGCTTATCGCCGGGTTGCGCGCCCTGATTGGCCAGCACGCGTTTGGGATGAATCACTCCGGTGACCGAATAGCCGAATTTCGTTTCTTCATCGCGGACGCTGTGGCCGCCGACCACCGTGCACCCGGCCTCGATCATCTTCGACAAACCGCCCGCAAGAATGCGCTCCAGAATATTGAGATCGGCTTTATCGGGAAAGCAGACGAGCGCGAGCGCCGTCAGCGGCTTTCCCCCCATGGCATAGACGTCGCTGAGCGCATTGGTGGCAGCGATCTGGCCGAAGGTGTAAGGATCGTCCACGATGGGCGTGAAAAAATCCACCGTCTGCACGAGCGCCGTCTCGGGCGTGAGCAGATACACGCCGGCGTCGTCGGCGTGATCGAAGCCGACGAGCACATTCGGGTCCTGTTGCCGGGCTAATTTCCCAAGCACCGTGTCCAGCGCCGCCGGACTCAGCTTGGACGCTCAACCCGCGGCTTTTACGGACTCCGTGAGACGGAATGGTTTTGCGTCAGACACGAGGCCATTGTAACGGAGGGGGAAGGTCTGGCCGTGGGTCCGAGTGCACGCCGTTCCGGAGGGCCTATTTCTTCGCGCAACTGCCTTTCCCTCTGCTACGCTCTTACAATCTATGCGCCTTCACCACAGCCTGTTTTTCTTAGCCGCCGTTGCCGGATCCATCTTCGCCCAAAACGTCAAACCGGTTGCCGACCGCCTCGCCGCCCAGAACGCCCTTTTCGAAGAGCAGTACGAGTCCGATCTCCGCAACTTTCCCGAGCGCGCCACCGCCTTCGGCGACTACCGCTACAACGACAGGCTCGCCGACTACTCACCGGACGCCATCGTCCAGCGCCACAAGACCAACGAGGCATTCCTTGCGCGGCTTGAAGCCATCCCGAGTACGGGCTTCTCCGACCAGGACCAGCTCTCTCACGATCTCCTGGTTCGTGTCCTCCAGCAGCGTATCGCCGACTTTGACCTCAAAGAGTACGAGATGCCAATCAACCAGCAGAATGGCGTCCACACCAGCCTCGCCGATCTACCGCTGTCCGTCCCTCTCGACTCGGTCAAGCACTACGAGGATTACATCGCCCGTCTTCACCAGATCCCGCGCGTCCTCAGCCAGACCGCCGAAGTCCTGCGCGCTGGCATGAAGGACAAACTCATGCCCGTCCGATTCCTCATCGAGAAGCTCCCCGTCCAGTGTCAGGGCATCATCGACGCCGACCCTTTTCTCATTCCAATCAAGAAGTATCCTGCGAGCATCTCTCCCGAAGACCAGAAGCGCTTGACCCAGCAGATCACTGACGCCATCAACATTGACGTCATCCCCGCCTACAAGACCTTCGCCGCCTTCCTCCGAACGGAATACGCTCCTGAAGGCCGTACTACTCTCGCGGTTATATCTCTGCCAGACGGCCAGAAGCGCTACGAAAACGACATCTACGCCCGCACCACCACCCGCATGACGCCGGACGAGATCCACCAACTCGGCCTCCACGAGATCGACCGTATCCAGGCCGAGATGACTCTGATCGCCAGGAAAGAGGGCTTCGCCGACCTCGCCTCCTTCCGGGCCTCTCTCAAAACCAATCCCAAGTACATTCCCACCTCGTCGGAGCAGATCCTCGAAGATTTCCGCCACTACATCGCCCAGATGGAGCCGAAACTCCCGCAGCTTTTCACTCTTCTTCCGAAGTCGCCGGTCACCGTCGAAGCCATACCCGCCTTCCAGTCCGCCGCTGCCACCCACTACGTCACCGGCACGCCGGATGGCAAGCGCCCCGGCCGCGTCGTCGTCGCCACTTCCGACTTCGCCGAGCGCTCGCTCATCGACAACGAGGCGATCGCCTACCACGAGGGCATCCCCGGACATCACATGCAGCTATCCGTGCAGCAGCAACTCACCGGATTGCCCAAGTTCCGTCTCCACAGCCTGGGCTTCAACGCCTACATCGAAGGCTGGGCCCTGTACGCAGAGGAACTAGGCAAAGAGGTCGGCTTCTATCAGGATCCAGTCTCGGACTATGGCCGCCTCTCCTCCGAACTCTTTCGCGCCGTACGACTGGTCGTCGACACCGGAATCCATTCGAAAGGATGGACCCGCGATCAAGTCGTGGACTTCTTCCGCAAGTCCGGAGCCATTGACGAACCCAGCATCCAGTCCGAGACCGACCGCTACATCGCGTGGCCCGCGCAGGCCCTCAGCTACAAGCTCGGCCAGCTCAAGTTCCGCGAACTCCGCGAACGCGCCCAGAAAGAATTGGGCCCTAAATTTGATATCCGCAAATTTCACGACGAGATGCTCGACGGCGGAACCCTCCCCCTCGATCTCCTCGACGCCCGCACCAACAAGTGGATCGCACAACAGAAATCACAGTGACGGCCGTGTAGAGCGGACACTCCTGTCCGCTGCCTTTGACGTTGATTTTGACGTTGCCTTTGACGTTGATTCTTCGCCGCGGGGAAGATCAAACCAACCCCAAGATCAAAAGCGGCGGACAGGAGTGTCCGCCCTACATTCTTACTTTACCGTGACCTGTGTGATCTGCAGATCCGGGTACGCATGATTCCACTGGGCGGAAATGTTCTCGAAGGTCAGGCGGAAAGGTTTGCTCTGGCCCGGCGCGAGCGGTGACAGGTTGAGGTCCACGGCTTCGTCGTAGGGTCCGCCGGTGCGTAGAACGCGGATGGGAAGTTCTTCGCGCTGCGCCGTTTGCCCCATGTCGTCCTTGAACGTGATCTGCGCCACGGCGTGGATGACGGTCTTATCGCCGGCGTTGGTGATGTTGCCATCGAGATAGCTGACCGTGGCGCCAACAAAATTCTGCGCGGCGCTTGTCTTCAGATCGGAGAATTTCAGGTTTGCGGCATAGGCTGGAGGTGCGGCGGGCTTCTTCTGCTCGGCGCGGAAAATCAGCGCGAGAATGCCGACCACAATCCCTACGATGAAGATCCCGATGAGTATCGGACGCAGGCTGGACTCTTGCCGCTCCGTCGTGGGATTCACGTTCGGCTGGATCAGGCCACCCATGGCGGGATTGTACTACCGGGCCTAGGTCTCAGGTGTTAGGTCCCTGGTCTCAGGGAAACCAAATCCTAAGACCTAATACCTGACACCTGACTCGCTAACGCGGTAGTTGTTGTATTCAATCGTCAGCGTGGCACGCCCGCCGAGCCGAATGTAGCTTACCGACTGGTTGCGCCGGGGAAGCCAGAAATTTTGCACCTTCGTGTACTCGTGGTGAATTTCGCTTTTCTTCGTCCAGAAGGAAGGATTCTGGGCCGGCTCGGCGTCAATCCGGGTCACGGCGAAATCGGTTCCGTCAATCCACACTTTGCCGCGATAGACGTACTTGCTTTTCGCTTTCGGATAGACGGCGAGCACGTATTGGCTGCCCTGCGCCGACGACTCGAAGCCGATCAGCGCCATGTCGTAGTTGTCGCGGTTCAGCAGCGTGTGGGCGTGCATCTCCGGCTCGGCAGCTTCTTTTTCGCTCTCCAGCAACCTCTTGAACACCCGGTCGATGATCAGCTTCGATCCCGTTTGAGAGATGACTTTGAAGCTCTTCGTGGAAGGACTGTCGTAAGTGGCCTCCACCGTCATTTCGGCGTCGCGAGCCCCCGGAAATCCGCGATAGGAAAGACGGTAGACGCGGGTGGATTCGTAGTGGCGCAGAGCTTGTGCCCGCGCTTCATCTTTGCGCACGAGATTGTTCACGACTTGGTCGACCGAAAGCGGCGCGGTAGTGATGGAAGGCGGGAGCGGACTGGAATCAACGGCCGCTCCGAACGCGCCCACCAGTGTGGCCGCCAGCAGAAAGAAAAGTCTGGTCGAGCTTTGGATCGAACTTGGGATCGAACTTAAGACTGTGCGCATGCGTCATCCGTCGAATGGCCTAGATTACCACCGTCGCCGGTCATTCCCGAGTGTTGGGCGGGCCGGACGGCGGAGCGGCGCCAGAGGTCAAGATTTCGGCACTGGGTTCGGCAGTGACCGCGCAAATTTCTCGAGTCCATAGCGATTTCACCCACCGTGAGGAACCGGGCCGCCGATGCCCAACGAATGCTTTCAATTACTTGTGAAAAAGAACAAATGGATAGATAATTGCAGCCGCATTGCAACAAGGAGCCCTCCCCCATGTGGATCCGTGAAAGCGAAAAGTGTGTTCATTGGAACTGGATTGCGATCTTCTCCTACGCCGCGTCGCTGGCTGTCAGTTTGGCGATTTGGAGAGGTCTATTTCGGGCTGTTGAACACCTGGTGAAGTAAGCCGAGAAGCTAAGCGGTAAGCACTTGCACAGCACGGTGCCGGCAGAGCCCGGAAGGCCGCGGGTGCCGGAACTGCGAAATTACCGCTCATAACCTTTACCGGTCGTAGTGCAGCAGCGAGAAGACGTCGTACTTCTTCAGTTTCTCGCGACCTCTCAGGAAGTCGAGTTCGACTACAAACCCCAGTCCCGCAATCCGCGCGCCCAGGCCGCTGGCCAGTTCCGCAGTTGCGACCGCCGTTCCGCCGGTGGCCAGCAGGTCGTCTACGATCAGAACGCGCTGGCCTTTTTTGATGGCATCTTTGTGGATCTCCAGCGCGTTGCTGCCGTATTCGAGCTCGTAGCTGACCTTGACCGTTTCGGCGGGCAGCTTTCCCGGCTTGCGGACAGGAACGAATCCAGCATTCAGCCGGTAGGCGAGCGCCGGGCCGAAAATAAATCCGCGAGCCTCCATGCCCAGCACCAGGTCAATCTCCTTGCCGATATAGTTTTCCGAAAGCGCGTCAATCAGCCGCGCGAAGCCAACTTTGTCTTTGAGCAGCGTGGTGATGTCGTAGAACAGAATGCCCTTCTTGGGAAAGTCGGGCACCTCCCGGATCAGCTTCTTCAACCCATCGCAATCTACTGGCACGGTCGGCATCTTAAGTCAATCTCCTCGAACTTGAAAGGAATGGAGCCCCGCGTCCGGCTCGGCCTCGGATTCTTCTACGTCATCCACCCGCGCCGCGCGCGGCCCTTCCTGCAATCGCGACCGCAGCCCAGACAACTGCTCGCGCGTTCCCATGGCCAGCACTTCGACGCTGCCATCGTGATTGTTGCGGACCCATCCTGCAATTTGCAGGATGTCAGCCTCGCGCTCGACAAACCAGCGGAAGCCGACGCCTTGGACACGTCCGCGAACCAGAAAGCGGCGTGCGTGGACAACTGATTTTTCGCCGGAAACCATGAAATCAATTGCAGAAGTAAGAAGTCAGATTGCAGAAGTAAAACCCCAGGGCTTCAGCGACACTTCCGGCGTCAAGGGTTCACTTCTGCAATCTGACTTCTTACTTCTGACTTTTACTGCGCTCTCGACAAGTACGTCCCCTCCGCCGTGTCCACCTTGATCTTCTCGCCTTCGTTGATGAACGGTGGCACCTGCACGATGAGGCCGGTTTCGGTTTTCGCCGGCTTGGTCACGCTCGATGCCGTCGCGCTCTTCAGGCCGGGCTCGACTTCCGTCACGGTCAACACCACGGTCTGCGGCAACTCGATACCCACGGCCTTGCCATCGAAAAACTCCACCTTGATCTGGAGGTTCGACGTCAGGTAATCCACCGCGTCGCCCAGCGTGTCGCGGGTCAGGTGGGTCTGCTCGTAGTTTTCGGTGTCCATGAAGTAGTAGCTGTCGCCGTCGGCGTATAGGAACTCCATGTTGACCTCATCCACGTTGACTTTCTCGATGGGGTCGGGGGAACGGAAACGGTGCTCGAACATGGCGCCGGTGCGCAGGTTGCGCAGCTTCGCCTGGATGAAGGCGCGCAGGTTGCCCGGGGTGCGGTGCTCGACGCTGAACACGGAATGCAAGTCATTGTTGTGCTTGATGATCATGCCGGGACGGAGCTGGGTCGCTGGAATCGACATTGCTGTTTACATCTCCTTCACTCTCTAGGAATTCTGGGCAGCGGGGCAGGTCCGGGGTCCCCAGCGGGCCCGCTTTCGGCCTGCTGGGGTGGAGGTCGCCGGGGCTTCCGCCGCACTTGGGATTAACCTTTTATTTTACACAGGCGGAGAGGATTGTGGGCAATTTGTAATTTGGTAATTTGTCATTGGTAATTTAAGCCCCGGAAAGTCGCCGGAATTTCAATTACAAATCACAAATTACGAATTCAGTATTCAGGTCTAGAATAGAGAAGATCGGGAGGTCCATATGCGCATTGGAAAATACGAGAGTTCGGAGGGCACGGCCGGGACAGCAATTACTTTTCTGCTGATCGGGCTTGGCGTCGGCGCGGCCCTCGGTCTGTTGCTCGCTCCGAAGGCTGGGCGACAGCTGCGGAAAGACCTGCGGCGTTCCTACGACGACGCCTTGGAAACCGCCTCCGGCTGGACGGACGAAGCGAAAGACCGTTTCGAGGAAGTGGTCGAAAAAGGCGGCGACTTCGCCGACGAAGTGCGGGCCAAAGCCAAGCCGTTGAGCGATTTGCTGCGCCGCCCGTAAATTTCGGGCCCAAGCTCGCGGACAGAATCATCACCGCCAGCGACGACGAAGCCCGTACCCTGCTCACGACGGGCCCGTTGCCCGGTCGTCGTTGGTAAACCCGTTATCCGCGAACGATTAACAACTCCCCGGAGTCTTACGGTTCGGCCTGCGTTTCGTCCTCGAGCGTGCGCTTCTTTTTGTGCACACTGCGGATGACAATGCCCATGGAGAACCGGAAGTTGTCCTGCTTCTTCTTGCCGAGCAAAGGAAACGCGGTGCCCGTCTGCAAGTAATCGGCCTTGAGCCGCAATGCGAAACGCTGATTGATCTTGTAGTCGGCGCCGCAGCCGGCCAACAGCGCCCGGCCAGTGCCGACTTCCTTGAAGTCCGCCCCCTCGGCGCTCGCCTCGCCCCTTGTGCCCTGATGTCCGTACATGATCTCGCCAAACGGCGTCCAGCGTTCATACTTGCGGCGGGAAAACTGCGCGCCGAAAAGAATGTTGTACTCTCGCGTCGTCGCGTTGAACGTAGGCGACGTCGTCGGGCAGAAGGGCGGACAGGTTGGAAAGGGCGCCGGCACCGCTACCGGAATCTTGGAGGTTCCGAAGTATTGCCCGCCCTCCACGACGATCCCCAGCCAGCTGGTCGCATTGAGACCGAGAGAAGCGTCCCAGCCCGGCAACCCCGCCCAGTGTCCGGCATTGAAAAGACCGGCCTCGGCGTACGAACCGCCGGCAAAGAATTCGTAGCGCGGGAACTGGGGCGCCCGTGCGGGGATGGCAGGTGGAGTTGGAATCGGGGCTGGCGAGGGGACTGGAGTTTGAGCTGAGTCTGCTGGGGCTGGAGTTGGAACCTGCGCCCACGTCATCACACCCAGCGCAACCACCCCAGCCAAAACTCCCAGGTATTTCCTCACGATTCCTCCTTGAAATGCAGTTGCCAGTACTCCAACTTTGGATGCGTCCGACAAACTATTGAGTATACCGTGAGGGCGGGGACGCTCCTGTTCACGACCCGCTCGGCGTCAACAAAGGGCAAAGTCAAAGGCACCGGACAGGAGTGCCCGCTCCACACAGGCACTCTATACAATGAATGGAATCCATGGAAATTAGGCTGACGGAAACCGAAGTCCGCGTGCTGGGGTCGCTGATCGAAAAGGACATCACCACGCCGGAGTACTATCCGCTGTCGTTGAACGCGCTGGTGAATGCCTGCAACCAGAAGACGAACCGCGATCCGGTGATGCAGTTGGACGAAGGCGCGGTGCGCGACGCGCTGGACGGTCTGCAGGAGCAGCGCCTGGCTGGACCCGCGCGCGGCGCCGACAGCCGCGTGACCAAATACGAACAGCGGTTGCAGGAGGTATTTAACTTCATGCGTCCGGAGATTGCAGTGCTGTGCGTGCTGCTGCTGCGCGGTCCGCAGACACCGGGCGAACTGCGCGGACGCGCCGAGCGCATGCACCGCTTCGCAACGCTGGAGGACGTGCAATCGGCGTTGCAGAAGTTGATGCAGCGCGAACCGCCGCTCGTGAAAGTGCTGCCCCGCCAGCCGGGGACGAAGGAATCTCGATATACGCATCTGCTGGCCGGGGATGTGGTGGAAGCGGAAGCGCTGGTGCAGGCGGGCGCGGCGGTTGAGCGCAATCCGGCAGACGCGGAGCGCATCGCCCGGTTGGAAGAAGAAGTGGCTGAATTGCGGCGGGAAGTCTCGGAACTGAAGGATCAGTTGGCGAGATTCCGGAGACAGTTTGAGTGAATATCACCGCCGAGACGCCACGCGCGCCGAAAAATTCGCTGGGTTCCCCTGTGCTACCCAGTGCCCCCTGTGGTTAAGACCTTGGTTTTCCCGGCGCCCTCGGCGTCTCGGCGGTAAAAACCCTCTTTGCCTACAACACTCGTTCCTGCGTGTAGCCAGCTGCGCCCAGGGCCGAGATGATTTCGGCAATATGGTCTGGCCCGCGCGTTTCCATGGTGATTTCGATCGCGGTCTCGCCCAGCCCCACGCCGTGGTAGGCGCGGTCGTAGTCGGTCTCAACGATATTGGCGCGATGCTGCGCCAGAATTGATGTGAGGCGATTGAGCGCGCCGGGATAGTCGGGCAAATGGACGCGCAGGCGCACCAGACGTCCATCTTTGACGAGGCCGCGCTCGATGATGCGCGACAGCAGCGTGACGTCGATGTTTCCGCCGCACACCAGCACGGCGACTTTCTTTCCGACCAGCGGCAGCTTGCGGTTGACCAGGGCCGCGATGGCCGCCGCGCCGGCGCCTTCGGCCAGAGTCTTTTCGCGTTCCAGCAGCAGCAGGATGGCGTTGGCGATTTCTTCTTCTTCGACGGTAACGATGTCGTCCACATACTTCTGAACCAGCGGTAGGGTGCGGTCGCCGGCGCGTCGGACAGCGATGCCATCCGCGATGGTGGAGGCCGCCATGAGCGTCACCGGCTGGCCTTCGGCAACGGCAACTTTCATGGACGGCAGACGCGAGGGTTGAACTCCGAAAACTTGAATTTTGGGGTTCGACTCTTTCATGGCGCAGGCGATGCCGCCAATCAGGCCTCCACCGCCGATCGGGACGACGACGGCTTCGAGGTCGGGATGCTGCTCGATGAGCTCCAGGCCGATAGTGCCCTGCCCGGCGATGACCGCGTCGTCATCGAAGGCATGCACGAAGGTGAGGTGCTCCGCCTGGCTGCGGCGGACGGACTCTTCGTAGGCTTCGTCGTAGTTGGCGCCGTGCAGAACCACATCGGCGCCATAGCCGCGCGTCGCCGACACCTTGATCAGCGGCGTGGTCAGGGGCATGCAAATCTGGGCGCGGATGCCGAGCTTGCCGGCGTGGTAGGCCACGCCCTGGGCGTGATTTCCGGCCGAGGCCGCGATCACGCCCTGGGCGCGTTCTTCGGGGCTGAGCGAGAGCAGCTTGTTCAGCGCGCCCCGCTCTTTGAAAGAGCCGGTTCGCTGCAGGTTGTCGAGCTTCAAATAGACGTGATTGGCGGTGGACTCGGAAAAAGTCTCCGAACGCGCGCACGGCGAAAGGTAGATAGACTTGCGAATGCGGCGCAAGGCCGACTGGATGTCGTTTAGCGTGATCATGTTCTGATTGCGGCTGCGGACGTAGGCACCATCTTACCTGAACCCAACCGAAGCGGGCCAAAGGGATGCCCCTCGCGGCTTAAACAGGCTGCGGAAAAAGTCGGATGTCGGCGCCCAGCCCTAAAAGGCCGCCTGATTTCCCGTAGAGACACGGCTTGCCGCCTCTCCGGAGACGGGCCAAGCCCCATCTCTACGGGCGGAAGAAAAAACGAAGGGAGTAAGGGTAACGGGTCCAAGTACAACTTCCGTAATGGCACCTTAGGACAGGGGCTAGGCCCTTCGAAACCTATGCAACCGTGGAAAAGCCCGTCAGAATGGGCTTTCAGAGGAGTTCATCCCTGGCGCTCATGCCTACTTCGACTGGTACCGTTCTCGCCCCCATTCCCGCCCATCGAAAGTATGCTGCGCGCGTCGCACTGTTTGACCTGCCCGAGGCCTCTGCGCAGCTAATCACCGAGTGTTTCCGTCAATCTAGAATCGAAACGGTTTCGATTACGCTTGAACACGCGGATCGACTGCAACGCGAAAAGTTCGAGGCCTGCGTTTTGCCCCTGGGAGAAACAGCCGGCCGCATCATCGAACTGGCGCGAGGATCGCCTTCCAACGCCCGGATCGTCATCTATGGGCTGGGCGGGAGCGCGCAGGATGCCATGCGTTATTCGAAGTTGTGCCTCAACGCGGTGTTTCACGAACCGTTGGAGCGGTCGGCGGCGATGAAGCTGGTGCGCTCGACTCGAATGCTGGTGCTGCACGAATTTCGCCGCTACGTGCGTGTCCCGGTCATGACCGAGGTTGGGATCGTGACCGCCGACGGTGGACGCATAACCGCCACCAGCCAGGAGATCAGTTCGGGGGGAATGTCGCTCAAGGGCAATCACCTGCCCGAACTGGAAAGTCTGGTGGAAGTGTCGTTTTCTTTGCTGACGCTGCCGCGCGTCTGGGTGCGTGGGCAGGTCACGTGGAAGAAACCCAACAAGAGCTTCGGCATTCGCTTTGACTCGACCGACGAACGGCGCCATCGGCTCAAAGAGTGGATCGTGGCATATCTGGAAGCGTAAGCAACCCGCTCTTGGATGTCAGCTCTCAGCTTTCAGTCAAACCCTTTTCTCCCGGCTACAATAGCGGCGTGAGTTCTTCTTCCACCGTGGCCTCGCCTGAGCAGCCCTCCGTTTTAGAAGCGCGCCGATTCTCGGTGCGACAAAGAATTCTTTTGTGGCTCATCAGTTGGGCGAGCTACCTGGCTATTTCGCTGATCGGCCCGACTCTCCGCTGTTCGATTTCGTGGGAAGAGCCGCCCTCGCCGCCGGACGCGACTTACGAAAGACCGATGATCTACTCTTTCTGGCACCGGGCCGTGTTCGCCAGCGCATGGTTATGGAGAAAGACCGGCATCGCAGTGATGGTGAGCCGCAGCTTCGACGGGGAATACATCGCTCGGACCCTTGCCAAGCTTGGCTTCGTCCCAGTGCGTGGATCGAGCAGCCGCGGCGGCGCGAAAGCCCTGCTCGGCTTGAGAAGCCAGTTGGAACAGGGCATTCCGGTGGTGTTTACGATTGACGGCCCACGCGGCCCGAAATACGTGGCCAAGCCCGGCCCAGTCGTGCTGTCGCGTGCGAGCGCGTTGCCCATGGCGGCGCTCTACGTGGCGCTCAGCGATGCCTGGGTGCTGAATACCTGGGATGCGCTGATGATCCCAAAACCATTTTCCAAGGCGCTGGTGCGCCTGAGCGCCAAGATGCGGGTTCCCCCCGAAGCCGACGATGGGCAGATGGCTGAGTTTCACCGGCAGTTGCAGAGTGCGCTCGAACGCGTCACCCGGTTCGCCGAGGAGCACGTCGCGCGGGTAGGATCGGCGGAGTTTCCCATCATCAAAAGTTAGTGGAGAGCCGGGCGTCCTCGCCCGGCCGCCCGGCTGCACCCTTCGACTGCGCTCAGAGTTTGTGACTTTTTTCAATTCGAGCTGATTTCGAGATCGTAGCTGTCTTGTTTTCAGCATCGGTTTTTGACGGCGCACAAAAAAGTCACAAACTCTCAGGGCAGGCTCGCGAGACGCCCGTCGCTCCACCAGCGTTTGACTTTGTATCGGGGTGCCCGGTAGATTTGCTGGGCTGCTGTTTTTGCTCTTTCTCAAAATTAGGTTCGCGCATGATCGTAGGCCGGCGACACGCTGGCGCTATGGGAAGCGGGTGCAAATCCCGCGCTGCCGCGCAACTGTAAGCGAGGAAATCGCAACCGGTCACTGGGGAAAACCCGGGAAGGCCGGCTGTAGTAACCGGATGGATCGAGCGCAAGCTCACATCCTGACTCGCAAAGCCAGGAGACCGGCGTGCACCGTCCACACCAACCCTTTCGCGTGATGAAGGAGACGTGCATGCGGTTTTCTCGTGTATTCGCCAGTATCTTTTTTCTGTTGCACATTTTTCTGTCCATCGCTTCCGCCGAAATCAAAATCAAAGTTGTCGATCCTCAAGACGCCGTCGTCGCCGGCGCTGAGGTGCAATTGCTCAAGCTGGGGAAACCCGTGGCCGTGCAAAGCACGTCCGCTGAAGGGCTGGTGATTTTTCGCCACGCGGCCTCCAACTCTTATCGTGTCCAGGTGCTGGCTCCGGGCTTCGCGGCAGAGACGCTGGACCTTTCCCCGACTGCCGAAACCACCATGATCAAACTCCGCCTGGCGGCGGCGGAAACCGTGGTGGTGACCGCGACCCGCACGCCGGTTCCGAGCCAGGCCGCGGGCGCCGATGTTGACACTCTGAGCAGCCAGCAGTTGGAAGCAATGCAGCCGGTTGCCGCGGACGACACTATGCGTTTCCTGCCGGGCGCGGTCGTAAATACTGCTGGGCAACGCGGCGGAATCTCCTCTCTCTTTGTTCGCGGCGGCGAGTCCACTTACAACAAAGTGATTGTCGATGGGGTTGCCGTCGATAACCCGGGCGAGACGTTTGACTTTGGCACTCTGCCCCTGGCGCAAGCCGATCGCCTGGAATTTGTGCGGGGTGCGCAGAGCACGTTGTACGGCTCCGATGCCATGACCAGCGTCGTGCAGGTGTGGACGCGCACTGGAAGCACTCCGGTCCCCGAACTCCGCTTTGGCGCCGATGGAGGAAATTTCGGAACAGCCAACGGCTACGCATCTCTGGCTGGAGCCCACGGACGCTTCGACTACAACTTCTTTGGCGACCAGTTCAACAGCAACGGGCAGGGCGTAAACGATGCTTACTCGGATTCGCTAGAGGGCGCCAACGTTGGAGTCGCTCTGAGCGACAAGGTCTCTTTGCGCGCGCACATGCGCCACTCCAACAGTCATACGGGAGTTCCCGGAGAATGGGATTTCAATGGCGATCCGCTCCAGCCCCCCGATCCCAGCGAATGGTCGCAGCTCAACAGCCTGCTAGGCAGTGTGGAACTTACCGTGGCAGCGCCGTCGGGATGGCAGCACCGATTCAGCGGCTTCGACTACCTCTACCGCTACATCGAAGTGAATCTGAACGGCGATCCGGCCCGCGTCGGCGACTATTCCTCTCACGAGTACGATCACATCAACCGCGTGGGATTTGAATACCAAGGCGATTATTCCGAACGAACCTGGGCACACTCCACCTTCGGTTATCGCATCGAAAACGAAAACGGATCCACTGGAGACCTCGACTATCCCCCAGAAACTCCCGGTCAGCGTCTCAATCAGGATGCATACCTGCAACAGCAGCTTACGCTAGGCAGGCTGTCCGTCATCGCCGGCGGTCGCTTTGTCCATAGCAGCGTATTCGGCAATACCGGCGTGCCACGGGTTGCTCTAACTCTGCTGGCGTTCCGCGGTGGTGAATTTTTTTCTGGAACGCGCTTGCGTTTTTCCTATGCCACGGGGTTCATGGAACCCGCCTTCTATCAGACTTTTGCCGGTGCTCCATACTACGTTCCGAACCCTGGTCTGTTGCCGGAGCGCACTCGAGCCTTCGAAGCCGGCTTCCAGCAGAAATTGCTTGCAGGCCGCTGGGCCCTGGATGCCACCTACTTTAATAATCTCTTCCACCATCAGATTGAGTATGGAACCAATCAGGCGGGCGTGGGCCAGTTTTTCAATGTGCAGAAATCTCTCGCTCACGGCGCCGAAGTTGAGCTGCAAGGAAGGATCCGGACGAGATTATCGCTGAACGCGGCTTACACCTATACCTCGACCCAGTATCTGCAAGCTCCTCTCTGCACTCCGGCGAATTATTGCGATCCTGTGTTTGCTACCGGCAATCCCTTGCTCCGCCGTCCCAAGCATTCGGGTACAACACTCCTCAGCTATCTGGGAACGCGCTGGGGTGCAAATCTGGGGGGAAGCTTTGTGGGGCGCCGCCCGGATTCTGATTTTGAGAATTTTGGCATCAACCACGCGGCCGGCTACGCTCGCCTCGATCTGGGCGGGTGGTATGCGATCAACCCGCGAATCACGGCATACGCGAATATCCAAAACGCGCTCAACGATCACTACAACGAAGTGGTGGGATATCCGGCGCTCACGGCGAACTTTCGTGCGGGCGTGAGGTTTCGCATCGCAGGAGAGTAGAAACGCCCCATCCTCCGGCGGTTCTTTCTGCGGGATGTTTGCTTTCGCCCCTCGGTCATTTATGATTGGTACCGGTCTTCGCGGATCGGGGCGCCCGCGCCACCCTAACGGTTATCCCCGTTGCTGCCGATAGATACTCCAAAGGGACTGGGTCTCGTCCGGCCCCGTTTGTCATGCCCAAAATTCTGATCGCCGACGACTCCCGCTTCCAAAGAGAATTGCTGGCCTCGTTTTTAAGTCCGAAGGGCTTTGAGGCAGTCTTTGCAGTGGACGCGCTCCAGGCATGGATGGCTGCGCTGCGTTCGGATCCGCAGTTGATTCTGCTCGATATCAACATGCCCGGAGGCACCGGTATCGAGGTGCTGAAGCGGCTGAGGATGTCCACCAAGACGCAGCACATTCCTGTGATCGTGGTCAGCGGCGCAGAGAATCCCGCCACCGAATCGATGGTGCGGAGTCTCGGGGCGGTCGGCTTTCTGCACAAACCGGTGGCAGAGCAACAGCTTTGTGCTGCCGTTGATCTCGCCCTCCACCCCGCCCCCCCCACCGCCAAGCAGTGACCACCGGCGACCCGCCCAATCCTCCCATCGGAAAATTGTGCTGGCCCTGCGCGAACAGCGCTTGCCCCTAGCCAAGTCGAAGGGGATCTCCCGTGCCACACCGGCTCTACCGGCGGCTGCCGGCCGTCTCCTTCGGCTCGTCATTCGAGGATTGAAGATCGTCAGACTGAAGATTATCCCCCGCAACCGGTCTCCGGGGCAGGACGGGGTTTCCACCATCGTTGTAACGGTGGCGTACCTCGTGGAGTTTCTCCACTTCTTTTTCACCGAGCGGTTGCTCGTTGCCGAGCAGGTGCGTGACCAGCGCGATCTTCGCGAAGTGCTCCACCGTTTCCATTTTCATGTAGGCACTTTCGAGCGAGGACCCAAACGTCACGACCCCGTGATTCGCCATAAGGATGGCGTCATGGTGCGGAATTAGGGGCTCAAGAGCATCGGTCAACTCAGGCGTACCGGGGGTGCCATAGCGCGCCAGAGGAATTGATCCGAGTCCGACCACCACTTCGCAAACCAGCGGGCGGTTCAAATCGAGACCGGAGGCCGCAAATCCGGTCGCCGTCGGCGGGTGCGCGTGGACGATGCCATGCACATCCGGGCGCAGCCGATAAATCAGCAGATGCATGCCGATCTCAGTCGAAACTCTGCGCTTGCCGGCCAGGCGTTTTCCCTCCATGTCCACAATCACCATGTCGGAAGCGCGCATCCTGCCCTTGCTTATACAGGTGGGAGTCACCAGCAGGCGCGTTTCGTCGAGACGCACCGACAGGTTCCCGTCGGTGGCTGCAACAAATCCGTTTTCGTGCAGCATGCGGCCGTACTGCACAATCGCAAGACGATTTTGGCGGTCGCTGACCATTGAAACCCTGCGCCGTCATGGTACCGCACGTCTCGGACACCTTACAACCACTACCAGGTCAAAATATGTAAAAGCTGGTGGAGAGCCGGGCGTCCCCGCCCGGCCGCCGAACCGCAGGACGGGCGAGACGCCCGTCGCTCCACCGCATGACCCTCGAACCCGTCTTCAACCCTGCCCTCCAACCCTATAATCTCCTCGATGCTCGTCTCCGACTTCCAGTATGATCTGCCGCCCGAACGCATCGCGCAGGAACCGTTGGCGGACCGCGCCGCATCCCGCCTGCTCCACCTGAACCGGCTGCCTGGGACTTGGCAGGATCGGAGGTTTCGCGAATTCCCAGACTTGCTGCGGCCCGACGACCTCCTGGTCGTGAACAATACCCGCGTGTTCCCGGCCCGGCTCTACGGCCACCGCAGCGGACAGCGCGCCCAGCCCCTCAGCCCGCACAATCCGGCCGCACGAGACTTTCTCCGCGGCCGCATCGAGGTTCTGCTGACACGCCAGGTGGCGGACGATCCGATTGAGTGGGAGTGCTTGGTACGGCCCGGGCGCAAGATCGGGATCGGGGAAAAACTCTACTTTAGCTGCTCACCCGGCGGTCCACCTGAAGAAGGCCCGCCCGAACTGGAAGCCGAGGTCACCGGCCGCGCCAGTTTTGGCGAGCGGCGCATCCGGTTCGCTCCGGTCACCGATTTCTTTGCCCGCGTCGAGCGTATTGGACACGTGCCGCTTCCGCCCTACATCCACCGCGACCACCTCCGCGACGACCGGGCAGCGGACAGGGATAAAGACCGCTACCAGACGGTTTACGCCCGCACCCGGGGATCCGTGGCGGCGCCCACGGCCGGCCTCCACTTCACGCCCGATATCCTGGAGCGGATTCGTGGACGCGGCATTGAAATTGCCGAGATCACGTTGCACGTCGGCCTGGGCACCTTTCAACCGGTACGAGTAGAAAAGGTGGAAGATCACAAGCTGCATCGGGAGTGGTACGAGATTCCAGCGGAGGCGGCGCGCGCTATCAACCTGGCGAAAGCCGAGGGGCGCCGCGTGGTGGCCGTGGGCACAACCACCGTCCGCACGTTAGAGTACTCTGCGGAGTACGCAACAAAGTTTGCCGCTGAACGAGCCGGCGGAAATCGCGTAGAAGCCGGACGAGGCGAAGCGGACGTCTTTATCTATCCCGGCTATCGCTTTCGCATCGTTGACGCCCTGCTGACGAACTTTCATCTGCCGCAATCGACCCTGCTGATGCTGGTGTGCGCGCTCGCAGGTAAAGAGTTGGTAATGGCCGCATACCGGCACGCGGTCCAGGCAGAATACCGCTTCTACTCCTATGGAGATTGCATGTTCATTGAGTAACGAGCAGCGGCTTGACGCTGATAGCATGGGTACATATGCATGGCCACTCATGGCTCGTGTGGGGACGGGCGCCCTCGCGAGCCTGCCCTGAGCGAAGTCGAAGGGTCCAAGCCGAGCGCAGCTCGGCAGTCGCCTGCGGTCACGGCAATTCTGCATTCGCTTTGGCTGCGATTGCTCTCGTTTCCATGGGCCTAACCCTCCCCGCGCAGGCGCAACGCAAGACCGCGCCCGTTGCCCCGCCGCCTGCCGTTAGGCCCGCCACACGCAACGAAGACGCGCAGCTCTACCGCAACCCCACCTTCGGATTCCGCTATCGCATTCCCTACGGTTGGGTGGATCGCACCAGGGAGATGCAAGAGGGAAACGACGCCGCCCAAGCAGAAGTCCTGCTCGCGGCTTTCGAGCGTCCTCCCCAGGCCACCGGAGACAGCATCAACTCCGCGGTCGTGATCGCCTCCGAGAGCGCAGCGTCCTATCCCGGCCTCCAGAAAGCCGAAGACTACCTCGGCCCGCTCACCGAACTCGCGACCTCCAAAGGTTTCAAGGTCGAAGGCGAACCGTATGCGCTGGTGGTTGAGTCGCGTCACCTGCTGCGCGCTGATTTCATCAAGCCGCTCAGCGATACGCTCACCATGCGCCAGTGCACCCTCGTCCTGCTCGCGAAAGGTCAGATCGTCTCGTTCACCTTCATCGCCGGCAGCGAGGACGAACTCGACGACCTAATGGACGGGCTCCATTTCGGCCCCGCAAAATCGCCGACTCATTAGTAGGCTGCGAGAGTCCGTTTTCTAGGCTGAGACCGAGCTGAAAGGACGTCTGATTTCCCGTAGAGACGCGGCGTGCCGCGTCTGGCCAGCGTCGCTCCAAACCACGTCCCTAACACCAACAAAAAGCGCAGTTTATGCTCTCGATTCCAGCCTCAAAACGCACGTTTTTTGTGGTAAAATACGTCAAGCTCTGGTGCTAGCTAAATAGCAGAAAATTCAATAAGTTGAGCTCACCCGAGCAGTCCCGGAATCGTCCCTCCAGTCAGGCGTCCGATCCGGCATTCTCCACGGAGCAGAATGGCCACGAAAGAATTGCAAGCCGAACTCCTCGACGCGAAAAGCGGCGCGAACAACGACGCGAAGAACAAGAACGGCAAAACCACCAACGGAGACTACACCGCCGACTCGATCAAAGTTCTCGGCGGCATGGAAGCCGTGCGCAAACGTCCCGCCATGTACATCGGCTCGACCGGCGAACTCGGCCTGCATCACTTGGTGTATGAAGTCGTCGATAACTCCGTGGACGAGGCCCTCGCCGGTTACGCCGACAAGATCGAAGTCACCATCCACCTCGATAACTCCATCACCGTAATCGACAACGGGCGCGGCATTCCCGTGGACAACATGGACATCGACGGCGAAAAGATTCCCGCCGCACAAGTCGTCATGACCACCCTGCACGCGGGCGGCAAGTTCGACAGCAACTCCTACAAAGTCTCCGGAGGATTGCACGGCGTCGGCGTGAGCTGCGTCAATGCGCTTAGCGAAGAACTCGATCTCGAAATCTGGCGCGACGGTTTCACCTGGGAGCAGACTTACTCCAAGGGCGAGCCCACGAGCAAACTGAGGAAAACGGGCGCCGCCAAGATAAAGACGGGCACCAAGGTTCACTTCGTACCCGACAAGTCCATTTTCACCACCACCGTCGAATACAACTTCGACACCCTCTCGCAGCGTCTTCGCGAACTCGCGTTTCTCAACAAGGGTCTGGTCATCACGCTCACCGACGAGCGCCAGACTGACTCCAAGACCAACGAAGCCAAGCGCGCCGAGTTCAAGTACAACGGCGGTATCGCCGAATTCATCAGGCACCTCAACCGCGGCAAGCAGACGCTCCACGACAAGCCCATCTACATGGAAGCCGACAAGGACGATGTGCACATCGAAATCGGCTTGCAGTACAACGACGCCTACTCCGAATCCGTTTTCAGTTTCGCCAACAACATCAACACCGTCGATGGCGGCACGCATCTCTCCGGCTTCCGCACCTCGCTGACCCGCACCATCAACTATGCCGGACAGCAAATGGGCCTGTTCAAGGACGTGAAAGAAAATCTCACCGGAGACGACGTCCGCGAAGGTCTGGTGGCCGTGATCAGCGTCAAGCTGTCCCAGCCGCAGTTCGAAGGCCAGACCAAGGGCAAGCTGAATTCCGACATCGCAGGAATCGTGCAAGCCGTAGTCAATGAAAAGCTCGGAGCATTCTTTGAGCAGAACACCGCCGTGGCGCGCAAGATTATCAACAAAGCCATCGACGCCGCCCGCGCCCGCGAAGCCGCACGCAAAGCCCGCGACCTGACGCGCCGCAAAGGCGCGCTCGATGGCGGAGGACTTCCCGGCAAGCTCGCCGACTGCTCCGAGCGCGATCCCAACCGCTGCGAGCTCTTCCTGGTCGAAGGCGAATCCGCAGGCGGCACCGCTAAACAAGGCCGCGACCGCCGCTTCCAAGCCATCCTCCCGCTCAAGGGAAAAATTCTGAACGTCGAAAAAGCGCGCTACGACAAAATGCTGGCGCACGAAGAAATTCGCGCCATGATCACCGCGCTCGGCACCGGCATCTCGAAAGAAGACTTCGATCCCACCAAAGTCCGCTACGGCAAAATCATCCTGATGACCGACGCCGACGTGGACGGCTCGCACATCCGCACCCTGCTGCTAACCTTCTTCTTCCGCCACATGCAGGAGCTGATCAAGCGCAGCAACGTTTACATCGCGCAGCCGCCGCTATTCGGCATCAAGAAAGGCAAGTCGCACCAGTACATCAAGGACGAGCGCGAATTTGTCAAGGTGATGGTCAAGCGCGCTTCCGAAGGCCTCATCATCCGCTACGGCGAAGGCGCCGCCAGGCTCGAAGGCGCAGCCCTCACCAAGTTCATCACCGTGCTGAACGAGTACCTCGGATTCCTGGACAAGCTAAACAAGCGCATACGCGAGGAAAAGATCGCCGCCCTGCTGCCCAAGCTCGACCTGGCCAAGCGCGCCGACTTCGAAGGCGACAAGAATACTCCGCCGAAGAAGATCGAGAAACTGGAAAGAGAACTCAAGCGCCTCCAGAAAGACTTGAAGCTGAAGAGCGTAGAAACCCGCTTCGACGAAGAACATAATCTCTGGGCGCTGATCTTCGTGAACGCGCAGGGCGCCGAGCACATCATCAACTGGGAACTCGCCTCCACCCCGGAATGCCGCCAGCTCATCGCCAAGTTCAAGCAGATCGAGCAGTATCTCGAACCGCCTTTCATGATCGAGAGCGTGCCGAGGCCCGCGAAGACGGCAACCAGCGGCGCAGATAAAGACAAAGACGAAGAAGAAAATGGAGAAGCGGGCGATAACAATAACGAAGACGAAGGCGAAAATCTGAGCGCCTCGGAAAAAGAGAAAGAAGAAGCCGAGAAAGCGCAGAAGAAAACCGGCAAGCCACCGGCGCTCAAAGGAAGAGCGAAAGAGCCCGACATCGTCGAGAAAAATACTGCCCGCGAACTCTTCGATTACGTCCTGAACGAAGGCCGCAAAGAGTACACCGTCCAGCGCTACAAGGGCCTCGGAGAAATGACCGCCGAGCAGCTCTGGGAAACCACCATGGATCCCGAGCGCCGCACCCTCCTGCAAGTCCGCCTCGAAGACATAGCCGAGTGCGAAACCATCTTCACCACCCTAATGGGCGAAGACGTGGAAGCCCGCAGAAAATTCATAGAAGACAACGCCCTGGACGTGAAGAATTTGGATATCTAAGTTGGTCGTGTGGGGCGGGCGCCCTCGCCCGCCGCCGTTGCTCTTGCTCTTGATTTTGCCTGTGTAGGGCGGACACTCCTGTCCGCCGCCGTTGATTTTGCTTGTGACTTTGCTCGTGTGGGGACGGGCGCCCTCGCCCGCCGCCGTTGCTCTTGATTGTGATTGTGTGGTGACGGGGCTCCGCCCCGTCCAAGCCAAGCCAAACTCGGCAGATCGATACGACGTCGAATTACCTCGCTAGGCTTCATTCGACGGAAATCGAAAGGTGGGTTGACACCCGACCGTTCGAACTCTGAGGGGTCCCTTGCCCAAGCTCCGGTCGGCGAAGTGTCCGTGCCACCCTAACCCCATGGCGAAGTCGAAGAAGCTCGATTTATAGAACCCCGCTCCCGTCGTCGATGATGAAGACGAGGAGACCCTCGCCGCCATTGACGAAGGAATGCGGGACGCTGAAACCGGGCGAACCGTGCCCGCGGAAGAAGCCCGTCGGCTGCGGGCAGAGGTTCGCCAGACGGATCGCCAAGTCAAGTCGGGACACTACATCAAGCACGAGGACATGAAGGCGTGGCTGTTGTCCTGGCGAACCGATCGCGAGCTGCCGGTTCCGAAGTGCGCCCGCGGGTCGTCTGAATGCTGAATGTCCACAGGGGTAGCGCCTCTGTCATTTTTCATCACAAACAGCCGGTGTCCGCCATCACAGACTTCCAACTCGCCCGATGCGACAATGATCTTTGATGGGCAGGCCCGAGGTGCGCCCGTCTCGTAGAAGCTCTTTGACAATCGAAAATTGTAACCACCGGCAGGCCCGATCCCTACCAAATTCCGGAGAAAAACGGAGCGAATCTACTTAAGTCCTTATTTTGGAATACTTTGATTTAACTCCTTTAAAATCAAAGACCGGACAGAAATTTCCCCCGTAACCTGCTGATTCTAGGAGGCAGGGGGGAGGGGGGGTACCAGTACCAACTAGTTACTAAGAGCCAAAACGGGAACAAGGCTTCCGCCCGGGGCTCCGTCACGAAGATGAAAGTGTCTGCGTCGCACGATTTGCACCGTACTTCACCTCCGGATAAGCCCGGTCAAACAAGACCCACAGCGCTCCGATCACGGCGAATACCAGGTAGCTTCCCTCCGGCCCAACCGAGCCGCCTGTCAGCCAATCGGGACCGTGCAAGCTGGAGTTGAGCAGGTGCCTGGGCAGAATCGAGCCGCTGTCGGGAACGGAGTACAAATAGCTCTCGCCCCAATCCCACGCCATGTGAAAGCCGACGGCCCACCACAGATCGCCCGTCCGGCGCAGCGTCAAGCAAAAAAAGAAGCCGATCAATCCCACTGCTGCCAGCCCAGTCGTCGTTTCGCCCGGGTTGCGGCCGTGGATGTAACCGAACACCGCCGAGAGAAACGCCGCGGCTGGCCAGAAATTCATTCCTCGCGACAGCACCCACTGCGAGTAGCCGCGCAGCAGGAAATCTTCAAAGAATGCAGCGAACAGAAAAAGCAGGGTGTAAAACGCGGCGAACTTCCAGATGCGCGCACCATGCAGTTCCAACGCGCCGAACTCATACGCGCCCGTCACCCGCAACGCCAGCATCAGGACGCTCAGCGAACCGATTCCCCACAGTGTCCCCACCCAGAAGTTTCGTCCGAAGGCGCGCCGCAAGGGCAGGCCGAAGTCGCCGAATGGTCGACCTTCAATGCGAGCCATCACGAAGCCGGGTAAAATCGCGGCCAGCATCATGCTGGCTTCGATCATCATGCGCCACCAGAGAACACCCAGTTGCGACTGGAGAGACACTACCAGCCAGACTTCAACCTGGAAAACAACCCACGCCATTGCCAGATAAATCAGCCAGCGCGCGACCGGATAAATGCCCTTCGGGCCGAGAAGACCTTCGCGTAACGGAGACTCGCGGGGAGCGCTCTCCGTTAATAACGACACAGCTGGAAACGAAGGCGGATTCGGCGTTGCATCCGCCGCCGCTGGCGGTGCCGACTCCGCGGAAGCAGGGGACGACGGTTTCCTATCCATCTTTAATTATCCAGTGCTGTCCCGGACATGGTAAAACACTCGGTCCCCTTTGTTGAGCCAATGTTGCGCCGATTTCTTCATTCCGATGCTTTCCGCGCCCCGCAATTTGCCGCGGCCGCGCTGCTGCTCGTCTATCTTCTGCAGAGTGTCTGGCTGGTCCGCGTGCAGACGTTGCATGCCTCGGTCCCGGACTCCGACCAGGCTCTGCGCATCTACCAGGGATTCGAACAATGGAAGGGCGGCGCCATCGCGGGAACTCCCGAATCGTTGCGTTCCGAAGCTGCCACCGGCGTGCCTTCCGCGGGACGGGCTGGCCATCTCCGCGTTCGCGACGGTTACGATCAGGACCGCTCGCCTCTCTACTACCTCGTCGCCGCTGCACCGCTTCTGGTGCGCCCCGGTTCGTGGCTGCCGGAGTCCCTCCAGCCGTTGCTGGCCGCGACCCCGTACCTGTTCTTCGGCGTCATGCTCGGAGCCTCGCTCTGGTATGTCGCGCGCCGTCTCTACGGCAACGCTGGCGGATACATCGCGCTCGCACTCTACTGCTTTTCGCCGGCCATGATTGTGAAAGTGGCCGGCGCGCAGAGTCTGGGTGAAATGGGCGCCGTGTGGGGAGCGTTCGGAACCATCTTCACAGCGATCGCCGTGGCGCATACGCTTTACGCTCCCCGCGAGGTTGTGCTCTGGAACTGGCGACGCATTCTGCTTCTGGGTCTGTCTCTGATGCTGGCAGCGGGCAACCAGTTTTCGCTGGCGGTGCTGGCGCTGGTGATTTTGCCACTCATGTTCTGGGTGGCGCCAGTCCGTTCGCGCGCCGTGCTCGCGATCTGGACCACTGCAATCGCAGTCGCCGTGGTGCTGTTGTTTGCCTCCTACTTTTTTGAGCCTGCACTGTTCTGGCAAGGAATGCTGCACGCGCGCTGGATCAACTTCGAACCCGCCGCGTTTGGCATGTCCGTCTCCTACCGCAACGCTTGGCATACGATCTTCCGCAACAGCCCGCCGCTGATGCTCGCCCTGCCTGTGGCGTTGATGGCATACCTCGGATGGAAGCGCACGCGCTATTTCGGCAACACCGCGCCGTTGCTGATCGCAGCACTGTTACTCATCCTGGCTCTGGGCGCTCCCAATTATTCAGGGCAAGGATTCCATCTGACCATGCTGGTGTTCCTCTTCGTCTTCGTCAGCGGAGTGTTTGCCGATCTGCTGGAGACTCATCAAAGCCTGCTGGTAACGGCTGGCGTGTGCGGATTGTTGAGCGCCTCCGCCATCTTGAACCTGTGGCAGTTGGCTCGTCTGATGTAGCGACAGTAGTCTTTGCAACGAATCACGCAGGTTAAAATAACTGCTTACAATATTGCCAAAGATCAACTATGAGCACCCCGAACCAGACTCCAACACCGAAGACCATCTACGTAACTCGCACCGGCCTGCCGCTCAGTTTCAAGCTCGAATGGCCTTTTCGGCATGCCACGTCGGGCGCGGACTTTGACGTCCTGCACACGGCGATCACGCTGGAAAATTCTGGAGACCTGCGCGCGCTGGTGGCCGTGAATCTTTCCGCCACGCTGCGGGAAGTGCTGCCTTCGCTCGATCCGAAAGACACGGAAGCTCCCGTGATCAATGCTCTGCGCAAGGAGGTCGATCACAAGCAGACGGAGTTCGTGAAATCCGGCAAGCTGGTGCCGCTGCCCTTCTCCAGCCGCCACTACAATTTCAAACTCAAGCAGTGGGTTTTCGGCAAGGCCACCGACGAAGAAATCGCCCGCATGATCGAGCGCAAAGTGTATTGGCAAACGCGTCTGGTCGGCGGGGATGTGTGGCTGGGCGACCCGACCGAGGCCCTCTACCTCGATACCACTACCGACCATATCGCCGAAATCGCCGCCGGACTCGCGCGGCATGGACTCTTCACCATGGCCCGGCGCTACGCCACCGCGCTTCCCGCCCTGATGGATCAAAAGGATCGCTTCGAATCTGAGATGGCCGCAGCCCTTCAGCAGTTGGAGGAAAAACACGCATTCGAGCGCGGGTAAGGTTAGGGATACTCGGCCCTAAAGGGGCGTCTGATTTTCGAAAAACTATTGGCATCGCTAAAGCGATACCCTGATACGAACCCTGGATACGAAATCCGAGTTTTGTCCGCAGCCTGGATACCCTCCGATTTCGGGACGGCGGCTCGATCCCGCTTGTGGCAGACTCGCCAAACTACCCGTCAATACGGACCAACTGGCATCGCAGCAGCGCGCGTGTCGCCGCGATGACGGTTGGCTCGTCAACATCGAGATCGCGAAAGATCCCGATCAAATCCGGCACAGGGACGCGCCCTTCGCCATCCAAGCGATCCAGAATCTTTCGCTCGACCGGATCAATCTGATGTTCAATCCTCAAGGCCTGTCCCAGCAAAGTTGCCTTGGCTTTTGCAGGTATGTCAGTGCCTAGCACTCGCGCGTCGAAAAGCGCGATGGGTCCGGCGCGGCACAGCCGACTACGCTTGAGGATCTGCTGCCAATCGAGGTGTCGTGTCATGCGTTCCGCGAGAAAAGCTGCATCGATCTCCGCACCTGCGGCGCGATGTGGTGATGGCGATTCGTCGACGCGCTCCCAAGGCGGGCCGAATGTCGCGTCACTCCACTGGAAAGAAATAACCAGGGAGACGACCCGGATATAGCCCTGTGCTCGAAGATTGCTTGCCCACTCGTGGGTTGAGTCTAGAACTGCCTGGTAGTTGTCGCCTTTGGCATGTCCGATGGCGTACTTCATAGCGGTGTGTTCGCCCAAGCGGAGGATATGGATGTCCATCGGGGCACCATTGAGCCATTCGCGCAATCGATAGATGAGCGGCTCCTGGTCACGCTCGCCGAGTTCAGTGACAACCTGGGCAATGCCGCCCGGCGCGAGGTGATGCGGCAAGCCGGCGACAAGCCGTTTCTGGATATCTTCACCTGACCGGCCGCCGTCACGAAATCGGAGGGTATCCAGGGGCGAGGGCACAAACGGGGGATTCGCCGTAATCAGGTCGAAACATTCGCCGCGCACGGCTTCGAAGAGATCGCCAACCACAACTTCCAGATTGGTGGCGCCCGAGGCTTGGGCGTTGAAGCGTGTGCAACGGGCCGCACGCGGATTGATATCGACGGCGAGCACATGCACAGTGTGGGCGGAAGCGAGCAGGGCATGAATGCCCGAGCCGGTACAAAGGTCGAGGGCGGCGCGAAACGGCCGCCGTGTGGCACAGCGCGCAAGACGGCGGCTATCGGAGCCGATCGCCATGACGTGATCGTACGGAACCTTTGCGTACCCCGGATGCGGAAGTTCGGGCCAGGCGTGATCCGAAAAGATCAGGCGATCACCGACGGGAAACAGCGACGCGCGAGCCCGGGCCAGGCCCATCTCATCGATTGCGAGCAGCCCGGCTCGGATAAGCACATCGCGCTCGGACCGAGCGAACAATCGGTCGAGTTCGTCCGCCGGAAGAGCCCCTTGCAACAGAAACAGATCGATCGCCAGCGCGAGCGGATCGCGGCCGGCCAAACGCTCTAAGCGGTATATCGGCACGGGACGCCACTGGAGGTCGCCAAGATCCTCCAAACCGAGACGCTCTCTTACGAAACTCTCGGAGTATCCGATACCAGCGAGCTTCGAAACGGCGGCGCGCAGTTCGGGCAGGTTGGCATGGTCAACGATGTAAGTAGCAGGCTCGGTCATAGCCTGAAGTACATCGCAATCTAATGGCCAATGAGCTCCGTGCAGATACTCCGGTGGCTAGCTACCATACGCGGCAAGCGTTCTCCCGCACCATCGGCTGACCCGGCTGGCAGTGGAACGCGGCGCGAAATTCCGTCATGTTCGCGGCCACCCCATTCGCCCGATACTTCTCCGGCGAGTGCGGATCCACCGTTGCCCGCAGCCGCTTGTCCTCGTCGCGCTCGTTCGTGCACCAACTCTGCCCATAGGCAACGAAGAAGCGCTGCTCCGGAGTCAGCCCATCGAGCGGCTCCAGCTTTTGATCCTTCGTGTCTTCCTTCCATGCCAGATACGCCAGCAGCGTCCCGCCCAGATCGGCTAGATCCTCGCCGTTCGTCAGTTTGCCGTTGATCTTGATGTCGGCGATGATTGTGTATCCGGAATATTGGTCAACCACACATTGGGCGCGCTGCTCAAATTCCTTGCGGTCGGCCTCCGTCCACCAGTTGCGCAAATTGCCCTGCGCGTCGAACTGGCTGCCCTCGTCGTCAAACGCATGGGTCAGTTCGTGGCCCATGGTGGCGCCGGTATCACCATAATTGGGCGCAGCGTCCGACAGAGCGCTGAACAACGGCGGCTGCAGCACTCCTGCCGGAAAATTGATGTCGTTTTTCTGCGGATCGTAGTACGCATTGACGGTGGGCGGCGTCATGCCCCACTCCTTGCGGTCCACCGGCTTGCCGATTTTCGCGAGCCAGCGACGAAATTCGAACCAGGACGCCCGTTCCGAGTTCCCAATTTCGTCTCCGCGTACGATTTCCAGTGCGCTGTAGTCGCGCCACGTGTTGGGATAACCGATCTTGTTCGCGATCGTGTGCAGCTTGGTGAGCGCCTGCTCCTTCGTCGCCGCTCCCATCCACGGCAACGCCTGGATCTCGCTCTGCATGGCCGCTTCGACTTCTTTCACAATTTTCAGCGCTGCCTGTTTCGCCTCCGGACTGAAGTATTTCGCCACATACGCCTCTCCCAACGCTTCTCCCAGATCGTTATCCACATCATTCGTGCAGCGCTTCCAGCGCGGCGGCAGTTCCTCGCGCCCTCGCAGAGTTTTGCCGTAGAAACTAAAATCCTCTTTCACGAACGCAGCGGAAAGGTCGCTGGCCGCATTGTGCGTAGCGTGCCATCGCAGATACGTTTTCCAGTCCGCCAGACTTTCTTTGTCGATTTCTTCACTCATGATCTTGAAATAGTCCGGCGTCACCACGTTCAGCGACCTCAGCAATCCCACGCCGGTCTTTGTGAAATACGTGTTCCAGCCGAAAGCGGGCGCCAGCTTTTGTAGTTCCTCGACGCTCATCTTGTGATAGAGCTTGGGCGGATCGCGCCGTTCGACGCGGGTCATCTGGCCCTTGGCGAGCGCCGTCTCGATGCGCATCACCGTCGCTGCTTCCGCTGCCGCGTCGGCCGGTTTGTCTCCCAGCAGCTCGAAAATCTTTGCGACGTGCGCCAGGTAAGCCTTGCGCAGTTCTTCGGACTTGGGATCGTTCTTCAAATAGTAATCACGATCCGGCAGGCCGAGGCCGCCCTGATCGGCCTCGGCGATCACCTGCGTCGAGTCCTTGAAGTCCTGATTCGAGCGGAACGTGAACAGCATCCCCCCGGCGTAGAGGGAAGGCGGAAACTGTGCGGTCGCGGCATATTCCGCCAGTTCCTGCTTGGACTTCAGATCCGCGATGCGCTCCAGTTCCGGCAACAGAGGGTTGGCTCCGAGCTTCTCGATGGCCGCCTCATCCATGCACGACGCGTAGTAATCGCCGATCTTCTGTGTCACATCGTGTGTCACGCCGTGGGCCACCGCATCCCGCGTGCCGGCCGCTTTCGCCGCTTCTTCCAGAATTGTCCTCAACTGCGCACGGTTCTCGTCCTCGAGCTTGCCGTACGTGCTCCAGCTTGACTGGTCCGGGGGAATCGGATTCTTCTTGACCCACCCGCCGCAGGAGTACGTGTAAAAGTCCACGCACGGGTCGACAGTTCTATCAATGGCGGAAACATCGAGCACCGGTTCGGAGGAGTAGTGTTGGGCACAGGCACAGGCGGGCACAGTGGCCGAAAACGCCGCCAAAAGGAGAGCGGAGATTTTCCAGTTCATAGCATTCTAGGACGCGAAATTGCTCTCTGAGACTATCGCGTCGTTCAAAACTTATCCAGCGCCACCGACCCGTCGCTAGCGGGCAGACGTCCAGGTAGTCGACCCAGATAGTGAGACGTGAGTTCGGAGCTTTGGTTAGGGAAGTTGCAGAACAATCGGCAGGGATAGGGCTACGGGTGATTCAAGCCGTTAAGAAACCCTCCCAGATGCCCAGTGATTGCCACCGCCGCCAGAACCACCTGCAACATTTCGTGATCGGCGACGTGGCGCCGGAAGACCTCCGCGCGCTGAGCGATCGTCTGCCAAAATAATGTAAGGGCGGAGAGGACTGTCCGCCCTGACATATGCTGAGCCGACGTATGCTCTACGTTAGTACACCCCGCGTTAGTATCCCACCTAGCTATTACTAACCTACTTATTGCGCCCTACCAATTAGACCCTAAGTTTCGATCCCCACGTAACACACGCGGCCCACAATGTAGTCCCCGGGCTTCTGGCCGGCTTCCATGGTTATTACTTCAATCGGGTAGGCCGGGTTGTGCGGACGCAGGATCAAGTGACCATCCGCAGTTTCGACATACTTGATGGTGCAAGTCTCATTCTTGCGCACGGCGTACATGTTACATTCGCCCTTGCGGTAGGGACTCAGCGAATTATAGTGGCGGTCGAGCAATACGGTGGCGCCCGGTATCGTGCGGGGATACATGCTCATTCCTCCCGGTGTATCCATCTTGATGATAACAAAGCGCTCCCAGTTGCTGCGGTCGCCCTCGGCCTCCTCCTTCAAGCGCTTCAGGAAGCTTCTCTTGAACTTCATTATCTCCTTGACATGCATGCTCATGATCAGCGCTTCGGAAGCGGCGATATGCGAGTCGGCGACCACCACGTTGTCGAACTCGTCCTCGCTCGGCGGGAGGATCGAGGCGCGTTTGTTGACTTCGGCCGGATCGATGAGATCCAGCACCGAAAGATGCTGCACGTTCAGAACTTTGTCCATGCCTTCCAGGCTGAGTCCGCGCTTGCGGTTGAGGAAGTTGGAGATGTGAGCTTGCTTGAACCCGGTCTGTTCCGCCAGACGCAAGCCAGTGAGTTGCCCTGCGTCAATGCGTTCCCAGAGGGTCTTGCGGAGATTTTCTTGAAGCATGCGGAATCTCATCGCCGGAGTATAACACGCTGCAATAGCCGGGTGCTATTGTTAACACAAGTGTAACAGCCATAAGGGAATAAAGTTCTTGACTTAGTCATTTGTGAGCTATACGATGTTTGAATTATATATCTCACAATGCACTTATACTGCAAGAGAGGTTGTCAGCCATGATAGAAGTACAGTCTTACGAAAACGAAGAAAGAAGCTTCGGGGAGTTCCGCCGGAAGGTACGGTCGGCGGAAGTACTCTCGGCAGCCATGCAGCGGTTGTTGCAGGCCATTCACTTCAACGGACGTTTGAGCGTCATTGTACAGAACGGGCAGGTGCTCAAGTCCGGGTACGAGGAGGGTTACTTCCGACAACAGGAGTCTGGGGTGACCGCCAGGCTGCAGTAACTGCTTTATTCCTAAGTAAATAGCACCACAGGTCATCGTAAGAGAAACGGGCCCTGGGCCGAGAAATCGGCGCCAGGGCTTTTTTGTTGGTTTGAGCGTTTTTCATTTCATAGAGAGAGAGGCAATCATGAACTTCATAGGCAGGACGGAAGGCTCAGAAATTCAAGTCGAACTGAAGTATTGCGAGCGGTGCGGCGGATTGTGGCTGCGTCCGCAGGGAGCAGACGGCGTATATTGCGCCAGTTGCCGTGTGCGTTTGGCAGCAATGCGAAACCCTGAGGAAGCAGCGCCCCGCAAAGCGCGCCGCCGCAAAGCGCGCGCGCAAGGAACGGAGGTTCAAAGAGAAGACCTTCAGAGCCCGGCCCGGATTGAATATCTGCAGGGCGTGGCCGCGATGGAGGTGTGGGCATGACAAGCGCACAAGCGATTAGCACACAAGCATGGAGTCTGATGGGGCAGGCGGAACCACCGCCGTCGGTGGTGTTTGGCGAAACGGAGATGGAACTGTGGCCCTACCGCAGGCGCACGGTGGCGCTGCTGCGGCGGTATGCCCGGGCCTCGGTCGAGGTGGGGAGGCTGCCGTCGCTGCTGGGGCGCGAGTTCTTCCGGACTCGGGTCACGTCGTACACGATGAGGAACTTTGAGGACGTCGTGATCTTTGTGGCCGACATGGAGCAGGCGATCGAAAAGTTGAACGCACTCGAAAAGAAGCTGCTGGCCATGAACATTCTGGAGGAATACACCCTACCCGAGGTCGCGCGGCTGCTCGGTTGTACCCAGAGAACGATCGAGCGATCCCTGCAGGATGCGCTTGACCAGTTCTCGCGGATCCTACTCGCTGGTGGTTTGATGGAGAAGTTGCCTCCGGCCACGAGAGGGCAAAAAACTTGTCAAGAGGGTAAGAATTACAAATTCGACGTAAGTAACTCAAACGAAGGCGAAAATAAATATCGAAAATTTGGCGGTACACCCCCCTCTGATTTGATATCCTAAACTTAAGAGTCGAAAAAAATGAAAAACTCTGAAGGGCGCGACGCAAATCGCGCCCTTTTTCTATTTATGGCGGTAAGATGGCGAAGGCAAAGAAGAGTAGGTCAAAGTCGCGGAAGCCGAAGGAACCGTAGGGAGTGACTGCGGTCCCCAAGAATCCGGGGGAACTTCAGGACGCACGGAACCGGGTGACGAACGTGATCGCGAATGCATCGGTCGATATGACCAAGCGGGTGGTGCGGTCGGTGAATGAACGGGGCAGTATCTTGGCATTGCACTTTCTTTGGGAAATCGCCGGAATGTTCCCACCGTCTGCTGCGGGCGGGGTCGAAGAGCAGGAGTCAGTGGCAAAGTCGCTCATAGAGAAACTGGGGTTGTAGGAAGAGTTCCCCGCCATCCATGGCAGCGAGGGCGACGGGAAAGGTGACATAGAATCAGAATAATTGTAAGGCGTAGATTGAGGATTGGGTCGGGAAGGCGAACGGAACGCAGCATGGACATGATTTGGGTCACGGAACGAGTTGCGCTGGGCGGTGGGATCTGGAATGCGCGGAACATGGAAGAACTGGCGCAAGCCGGTGTGACCCACGTGCTCAACATGCAGATCGAGTTCGATGATCGGCCGCTCGCGGAGCCGCACGGGATCCGCGTGCTGTGGAATCCGACCGACGACGATTTTTTGCCGAAGCCCCTGGAACTGCTGAAACGCGGCGTCGATTTTGCGCTGGAAGCGCTGGACGACCCGGAGGCGCGGCTTTATGTTCATTGCGCCGCAGGGGTACACCGGGCTCCGATGATGACGTTGGCGGTATTATGTGCAATGGAATGGGAAATGGAAGCGGCCATGGTGCTGATCGAAACGCGAAGGCCGGTGGTCGACTTCGCGGACGTATATGTAGAGAGCGTGCGGCGATTTCTGGAGTCACGAGTTGAGAGCGAGCCGCGGAGTTCAGACTAACAATCGGAATTGCGTTGGGAGGGAATATGCGAAAGGGGCGCCGCTCGGCAGAGCGGCTTTCTTATTGGCCCGAATTGGGGTTGCGTGCGCTCATGAGGAGAGAACAAGAGATGCCCAGATCGTTCGCGGTGAATAACAAGTGTTTCCCGATGGCGGCGGAGGTGGTGATTTCGCTGGTGCTGGCGCTGCTGATGGCGTTGGCGTTGTCGCCAACGTTGCAGGCACAAGGGCCAGCGCTTACAACAATCAGTGACACGGTATATCGAGCGGACGGAACCGCCGCATCGGGTACGGTGTTGATTTCATGGCCGTCGTTCCAGACCGCAGAGGGAGACGCGGTGGCGGCGGGTGATCTGAGTGTGACGATAGGACCGCTAGGCGCGTTTACCGCGCAACTGGTTCCCAACGTGGGTGCGTCCCCGGCGGGCACTTACTACGTCGTGGTTTTCCAACTGGATGATGGAACCGTGCGCACGGAATATTGGGCGGTTCCGGCGACATCGCCAACGACGATTGCCGCCGTGCTGACGACACCGGGTACAGGATTCGGCAACCTCGCCGCAACGCAGCAGTACGTGAATACGGCAGTGGCGAATCGGGCCCTCGATGCCACGGTGGTGCACGTGGCGGGAGCGGAGACGATCACCGGCACCAAGCAGTTTGCTGTGTCTCCGGCGCTTCCAGCGCCGGCCGGAGCCAATGACGCTGCGAACAAGGGTTATGTGGATGCGGCGGTGGCGAACGTAGGTTCGGGAGCGTACGTCTCCATCGCGGGCGACACTATGACTGGTCCATTGACCCTGCCCGCAGATCCGGCCGCACCGAACCAAGCTGCCGACCGGCACTATGTGGACAGTGGGCTTTCGGTAAAAGCGGACCTGGTGAATGGGACTGTTCCGCCCAGCGAATTGGGAGCTGGAGTCGCCAGCGCGGCTACTTGTTTAAACGGCAACTCCACATGGGGATCTTGCGGCAGCGGCGCGCCAGCCGGCATTACTTATGCCACGACGGCGCTGAATTGGACACAGACCATTTCCAGTTCACTAACAGGCGGGTCGCAGGCAACAGTTACGCTAACTCCCTGTCCGGTCGGCATTGATACCACGAGCGGAGCCGGGTATCAGGTTCTTCTTTCTGGCGGAGGAAACAGTGAAGCTGTCAGCATCGTTACCGCCACCGGCGGATGCACTTCGGGCGCGGCGTCGGGAACGATTACTTTCACCCCGTTTTATTCCTATGCGGCTGGGTATGCAATTGGTTCCGCCTCTTCTGGCATTCAGGAAACGTTGAATGCGGGTTGCGGAGTTAATACGACCGCCTACAAGAACAGCCAGTGCAACGTGACCATTCCGGCAAATGGGCCCAACAGCTCCGTCAATATTTACAACGTCTCCGGGACGATCTATTTCCATTCCAACCAATCTGTTTTGAGCGGCTACGGAACATCGCTGAACTGCCTTGGCCGCGGCGCCTGCTTACAGGTTGGCGATCTAAAGACTTCCAACGACTTCACAAACAACACCGTCGCCGGGCTGAGCTTTCGCACGCCGGTGAGCCTTGTGGGCAACGCGGCATTTGCTGGAGTCGCGATCACACAAACGCAAAGGACTTCCCAAGTGGCGACCATCACGACGGCCACTGCACACGGCTTTAGGGTCGGAGATATGGTAACGATCCTGTTTACCGACAGCAGTAGCTACTGGGGCGATGCGATAGTCACGGCGGTGCCGAGCTTAACAACGTTTCAGTATGGGCACTCTGGCGCTGACATCGCCGCGCAGGCAAGTCCCGGCGTGGTGGCCCTGGCGTACGTGGCGGTGTTAGATAACGCTGAGAACTCCCACCTGATCGACATTTCCTACGATAAGGTGGGAGAAAACGGACAGTTTAATAACTTCTTTGATTTATGGGACGACGAGAACGTCACCATTAATCATTTCAACAATCAGGGCATATCCCTGAACAACAATGCGAATTGGACGGGATCGTTTGTGTTTTCGGCAGGGAACCAGAGCATGCAGATTGCTCCGGTTATCACGCTGCGCGACTCGAGCATTACAGCGAATTATTCGAACGGGGTGACCGACTACAACTCAAATGGACTCTATATCGAAAATACCATACTTCAAGCCACTGGTCCGTGGCAGGTGTATTCATCGAACTCCACCGGGAACTATCAGGGAGCCTACCTGAAGAACATTTATTCCGAGAGCAGTACTAGCCTCAATCCACAAACTCCGGCACACTCTCCCTTTCCGGGCCTTGGAATTGCGGGTTTGATTGCCGGAATATCGACCGGCGCCGCGAAGTTCCAGATTTCCGGCAGTGGCACCTTTGGGACGTTTGCAACAGGTGGAACGGGTTCCACACCCTACTCCTACTTCATCGTGGCTAATGACACGACTGCCGGTACGCAAACCTCTCCGATGCAAGTTCTCAATTGGCTTTCTACCGGAAACGATTCAATTCCGGTTCGTTGGCCCAGGGTGGCAAACGGAAATGATGTTATTACCTATGACGTGATCCGCATAACAGCTCCGGCTGGCGTCGGGGCAGTCTATCCCTACAATGGCGGGTGCCTCGGTGGATCGGGTGGAACGTGCGGATACGTGGCAATGGGACTTCCCCAATCTGCTGCGTGTTCTGGTAGTTTGGTGTGCACTTACACAGATAACGGATCGTCATCCACTTCCGCCTACACGATTAAACAAGCCAACTACGGCGGAAACCTGAACTTCTGGCCCGGTTCGGTGGTATCAGTCAACAAGAGCGTTACGGTAGATGTGGAGGAGTTGGGTATCGTAGGAGTGGGACTGAACGGAAATCCGCTTCAGATTGCGAATCAGTGCTCGAACTACGGAACAGCGTCGCCGGGAGGGCTTACCATTTGCTTGTCCAGTCTCAACACCACGAACAACAGTGTCACGAATGCCACAGCCACGCTATTACAAGATAATAACCCCAACGGAAACGGATCGTTTTTGGCGAAAGGGCGGTTGAATTTTTCTCTTCCGCTAAACGCGGTAAATATCAATCCTCATCACCCTAATCGACTCCAGAACACTTTGACTCAATCAACGTGGGGGTATCGTCCGCCAGCAAGTGTGAATGATACGTGGATCGGAACGGATGTGCCGAGCGGCGGAGTGGGGCTGAGTTCGGGGCAATTGGCGTTTGGAGCCCCGGTTTCGATTACACATTACATCGCCCAGACCGGCGATGGCATACACGCAAACTGGTTGGAAAGGTTGAGCGCATCGCTGAAAGAGTTCAACGTCCCGGCCAAGTTCGATCAGAGCGTTACATTCACGGGAAATAACACCCATAGCGGAACAGAGACATTTACGGGCGCGACCACGGCATCAACTTTTAACAATCTTACTTATGTGGATGGCGCTAGATTCACTACTTTGGCATCAGCCGTTGCAACCTGCACGGTATATCCATGCAAGATTATCGACAATTTCCCTGAGACGACAACTGTTAACCCGCTGGCTGGCCTGTCCCAAGGATCAGAGGTATGGCTAGGGGCCAATCCTTCCGGGCCGTGCAATTTCCTTACCACGGTTCCGTGGGTTATTCCGAACAAGGTGCGCTTGCATCTTTATGGTCGGAGTTGCGGGTTGCAAGCGACTACGGGTTTTTCAGGCGGCGCTCTGATTTATCTCGGCCCAACCAGCGGCGGTTTGGTCTTCAGCACGTCGATTGACAACGGAACGCTGAACTGCAACGGACTTGCACCCATGGGAATTTACTCCAACGCGGCTAATGAGGAGTCGGGCGCTTGGTTTCTTGACATTATCAACTGTCCCACGGGAGGAGTGCAACTCGAAGGAACCGGCGTTGGTCAGAGCGTAGGCAACATGGGTATGCATGATCTGGAAATCATTCCCGACATCTACGGCACGGCAAGCACGTACGCAATGAAGTTAGACGGTTTCTCGATCAACCAAGCTCAGCTCAACGTAATTCAGGGCGTCACCTTTATAGGAAATGCCAGCGCGCCAAGTACGACGGCTTTTATCTTTGAAGACATGACGGGCGGTTTGTTCACATCTTTACATTGTGAACAAGCTGTGACGTGTTATCAGATCGGGGATAGCATGGCGGCGGCTACAGGCGGAGTCTTTACCCGGCTGGAATCCGGCCCTGGTGTCACAAATACCGTCTCATTGGCAAACGCTTCCACTAACAACATTGTCCTTTTAGACATTGACAATTTGGTTGGTGCTACGCACACCATCAACAACACCATCAACAGCACGTATGTCAACACGACGAATGTTGCCTCGTATATATGGGGTCCATCCTATCTTGGCAATTTGGCAAACGGTTGCCTCAACATTGCGTCCGGCGTGATTGGATCCACGGGGAGCGCCTGCGGATCTGGCGGTGGCGGAGGAAATGTCAGTTCGGTGTTTGGGCGCTCGGGAGCGATTGTAGCGGCCAGTGGCGACTATACGGTATCTCAAGTTACAGGAGCGGCCGCGGATGCATCGGTGGTTCATAACACGGGCACCGAGACGATTGCCGGAGCGAAGACTTTCACAAGCAATGTCACGATGAGCGGAAACTTGTTATTGCCGCAGGGAAATGCCTATGTTCCCGCGGCTGGCGGCATTGGGTTGGATACAGCTGCTGGGTTGCCGGTGGTGAACATTGGCGGCACAACGCACCAGGTTGCTTTTACGAGTTCGAATATCAGCGGACAAGCGGGGACAGCCCTAGCCCTAGCGGCCGTTCCGACGCAGTGCAGCGGATCGTTTGCCACGGGCATTGCGGCGAATGGGAATGCGAATTGTGCAACTGCGGACGTGATCCAGTTGGAGGAAACCACGCCACCGGCGGGGATTTCTGGGTGGGGCGAGTTCTGGTTCGATTCGACGTACCACGCCCCGTTCTTCATTGACAATAGTGGCCAAGCCGTGCAACTGGGACTGACTAATTTGTTTAACTCGGATCCGGGCGGCGATCCTGCGGACAATCTCGAAGAACGCAATGGAAGCAATCCGCAGAACCTGCGTGTGTATTCGAGTTATACGAATAGCGGCACGACTTGGCAGCGAATGTCGCTAGGCTACGACGCGACGGATAACTATGGCGTGGTACGAAGCGAGAATTCAACTTCGGCGTCGGCGCCTGGGTTGGGTTTTTGGATTGGGAGCGGGCTAAAGTGGGTGGTGGACGCGGCGGGCAATCTTAAACCGTGGCCTGTCTCCGGGCTGGGCGACAATCAATTCAACATTGGCAGCGACAGCGGCAATGCTGTGAAGAGCATTTTCGCCAACACCTCATTCAATATGAACAGCAATGGCCGTCAGGATTTTGAGTTTGCTAACGACGGTACCAACGGAACGACGCTAAACCAACTCGCGGTTTACAACAGCAGCGCCGCGGGGGTGCAGACGGCGGCGACTACGAACACGGATGGAGTGGTGGGCATTGTCAGCAGCGGGGCGGGCACGACGAACAAGGCCGTGATCACATGGGCCGGGCTCGCGGCGTGCAATTTCGATGCTGCCAATCCGATCGCGGGAGATTATGTAGTCGCCAGCACCACGGCGGCTGGGAAGTGCCACGACACTGGATCCACGACTCGGCCGACTGGGGTGCAGGTGATCGGGCGGATTGAAAACGGCGAGGTGCGAGTGAGCCTTGGATCTCCGAGTGGAAGCGGCGGAGGCGGCGCGGTGAGTTCGGTGTTTGGACGTTCGGGAACCGTAACGGCGGCGATGGGCGACTATTCCGTGTCGCAAGTAACAGGGGCTGCGGCAGACTCTGCTGTCGTTCACCTGGCGGGCACGGAGACCATCACCGGTGCGAAGACATTTTCGAGCGACGTGACGCTGAGCGGGAACCTTAACGTTGCGGGGAATATTAACCAGACGGGCAGCGGGCCGACGCAGTGGTCGGGGCAGGAGTGGACGGGAACGACGGTGACGGTGCCGAGCGGAATGGCTTTCTCGCTGGGCGTGGGGTCGGACGGCGGTTTCAGGTGTCAGTTGACGAGTGGGGCGTCTTGTATATCGGCTTCGGACGTTGCAACCGGAACATTGCCACATGCGCAGTTGCCGGCACTGGTGAGCGGTGACATCCCGAACAATGCGGCCAACACGACGGGTACGGCCGCGAATCTGAGTGGAACGCCGACATTGCCATCCGGGACGACTTTGCCGGGCTATGCAACTACCGGAACGCTGGTTAGTGGGAACTATGCGAAGTCGAGCGGAGCGGGCGCGATTGCGGATTCGGGAGTCGTGGCGGGACCCTATGGCACGATTGGAATCATGCTGTCCCCGGCCGGGGCCTCCACGACCAGTCCGATTAGTTTCAACTCCACAGCTTTGAAGGCGCAACTTTGGGGCTTCTACGTCTATGCTCCGATCACTACGACCACGGCTCACTGGTTCGTGGTCGGCGCTGACACGGCTAACTGCACCTATGACCTCGGCATTCTCAACACTTCCGGAAACATCGTGGTGCATACCGGGAATCAGACGGCCGCGACTCTGGGCATGACCGGAGCCAACGCCTTCCATTCCTATTCCTGGGCGGCTTCGGCCACGCTTCAACCGGGCAAATATTATCTCGCGATCGCGGCCAGCGCCACCAGCGGGTGCGCCACTTTGGGATATACCTACAATGCCACCTTCGCCGGAAACGTCCCGGAAACGGTGAGCAGCGCCGGAACGCTGAACAATGGCATGGCAGTCCCCGCCGATAGCTGGGCGGACAGCAATACCCCGGTTTTCATTGCGAATTGAAGTTTAACGTTGCCGACTTACAGCGCCGAAGTGGGTGTGATCCAGTTCTAAACGCTGTCTCCTTAGAAACAACCTCAAGCCTCGCTCCGGCGGGGTTTGTTTCTTGAAGCCTCAGGACAAATGAACGGCCATGATCCTTCTACAACGTCACCTAACACTTGGCACAGTGTTTTTCGGACTGCTGCTCGCTTGCTCCAGCTTCGCGCACGCTACGAGTTACTATGTAGACTGCAACTACGGGTCGAATGGAAATCCCGGTACAAGTCCGCAACAGGCGTGGCGCACTCTGCTGCAAGTTGGGATCTCCAGCTTTCAGCCGGATGACACGATCAACCTGCGGCGAGACTGTACATGGAACGAAACACTGACTCCGCCCTCGAGCGGGAACAGCAGTTCGTTGATCAAGATCGACAGCTATGGCAATGGTCAGCCGCCCCACTTGACTGGGTATTTGCCGATCGCAGCGCAGTGGTGGACCCAGGTGGGAAGCACGAACGTCTGGTCGGCGACGCTGTATTCGCCTACGAGCGGCCTTACGAATGTGTTGCAGTGCGGCATTCGAGGCTTCTACTGTCTGACCCAGCCGCTCTCTCAGTTACAGTATGTGCGGTTCGGGACAGTATGGGGTACCGCGCAGGGGAGCCAGGCGGCGCTTAGCCAGGATCGGGATTTCTGGTACGACTCGACGAATTTCATTTTGTATGTGTACAGCGCAAGCGGCAATCCGGCGACGCATTACTCCGCAATTGCTCCCATCGTGCTCAGCGGGGAGAGCGTGCTGAATGTGAACGGCGTCTCTTGGCTGGAAATTCAGCACCTGCAAATTGACTGGTTCGACGGCTACGGAGTGCAGGTACAGGGAGCGAACGACCATCTATGGCTTGCAAACATCGCCGCTGACAGTGAGGTGGAGAACGGTGCGGTACCGCTGGGCTTTTTCGTTCATCCTACCGGCACACCGGTGGACATACACCTCTACAACACGGATGCGAACATGAACTACGCTGGCTACCGCTTTGATGGATGCGGCGGGGGCGGGTGCGTATTCGAGATTAAGAATTGTCGCGCGTACGGGAATCGCGCGTACGGAATCGTGGATAACGTGCAGGGGGCGGTGAGTTATGACTACTGCCATCTGTATGCGAACAATCTGGCCACGGCGTTGACGGTGGACACGTCGGGAACTCCGGGACCGGCGGCGGGGATATACAACGTCCCGGCGGAAACGCCGCCGTGGATCCGGGAGTGGCGCCGTTGGCCGGCATATACGACGGTGAGTTATGACGATCCCGGATTGGTACAGTACAGTGATTCCTATATCAACTCACTGCTGCCGATCCTGACCGCTAAGGGAATACCACTCTCGATAGCGGTGGTTACAGGCGGAGATTATTCGCAATCGATTATCAGTGAAGTGCAGGGGTGGATTAACGCGGGATGGGACATTAACACACACTCGATATCCCATGAGTATTGGGATCCTCCCGCGGCCAGTTGCGGGCCGAATGGGACTCTTCCGGTTCCTTGCCACGCATTTGAATACTTACAGTACACGGGGACGATCGCATCGAGCGTGATCTTGAACATATCGCACCCAACACCGGGGCATGCGACGCTGACGGTGACGACGAGTCCAGACGATCCCGCGGCCGACATTAACTGGGATTTGACGCCGGCTGCACCGGGACAGGCCAGCAACGGACTGGTCACACTGGGCGGGATTCTGGACACGCTGGAGCAGCGCGGGGTGTTTTCAGTGATACTGGATGCGAACGCCAAAAGCGCGGCGCGCAGCATTTCGCTGGCCGATGTGACCAACCTGGACATCAAGAATACGGCGCAGACTCTGGATCTTGACGAAACGCAAATGGAAACGGAAGAGATGAGTTGGGCGCAGGGGTGGATGAACTTGAACTTTATCGGTCTACCCGCAAAACGAGTGTATGTGATGCCGGGGAGTTATGAAGACCCGGTGACGGAGACTATTGCGGCCAGTCTGGGGTATGCGGGGGTACGGGGAACGGGCAGCCTGAAACCCTGCTGTGGGGCGAATACCACGCTGGCCACGGGCTATGACGTGTTGAACATTCTAAGCCAGGGTGCGGTGCCTAACTACCAGGGACTTAGTTATCAGGCGATGCGGAATCGGGTTAGTCAGGATTTGTTCAAGAATGCGCTGTGGGGAAGGCCGATCGGGTACTTCTGGCATGTGAATGAGTTGCGGCCGGATGAAGTGGCAAACTTCATGGACGCGCTGGTTCAAGGAGGCGCGACGCTGGAATCGAACGCGCAGATGGTGAATTTTCTGTTGTCGTGCCAGGTGAACGACGTGGTGCCTGCGGGCTATGTGTCCGGCAGTTTTTTCGTTTGTCCGTCGAGTGGTACGGAGGCAGATTTTCGGCCGACGGTGAATTCGCCGGTGCGGGACAAGGGCACGAATCTGGGTGCGGAGTATCAATACGACCTACTGGGAATCAATCAGAACTCGTATGGGGCGGGTTGGGAGATCGGGGCGTACGCGTATGTGCCGGAGAACTTCAGCGCGACACACTGAACGGGGAGTCTTCTCGGGACGGCTGCTGTGATCTTGGATTTTGGGCCCGAGAATTTGGATTTGTTGGGACAGAGACTGGATCAACGCCCGAAAGGGCAACAACAGGTTGGGGAGAGATTAGAAGCTGGGGAGTTGTGGAAGCCGACGGCGCGGGATCTTTTCATCGAAAAATGGCTGAAGATCCGCACGAAGACGATCAGTCGTCCCGATTTCAAATTGAACCGCGCGCAGCGGGAATATTCGCGACGGTGCACGAATCAGAACGTGGTGTTGAAGGCGCGTCAGGTGGGCATCACGACCTACATCGCCGCAAGATTTTTCGTGCAGACGATCACGCAACGGGGCACCCTGAGCATGCAGGTGACGCAGGACCGGGAATCGGCGGAGGACATTTTTCGGATCGTCCGGCGGTTCTGGGAGAAGCTGCCGGCTGAGGTGCGGACTGGCATTCTGCGAACTTCGCACCGTAACGTGCGGCAGTTGGTGTTTCCGGATCGGGACAGCGAGTACTGTCTGGCGGCGGCGGAAGAGAATGCCGGACGAGGCCGGACGATCCAGAATCTGCATTGCTCGGAGGTTTCGCGCTGGGGCCGGGAAGGCGACGAGGCGCTGGCATCGTTGCGGGCGGCAGTAGTGCCGGGAGGCGACATTGTGCTGGAGTCCACGCCGAACGGAGCGGGTGGACTTTTCTATGAGGAGTGGCAACGGGCGGAGGACACGGGGTATACGCGTCACTTTTTCCCCTGGTGGTTTGACGCAGCCTACGCCATTGAACCCGGCGCGAATTTCCCGCCACTCACGGAAGAAGAGATGGAACTGGCGGCGATGCACGGGCTGACGACTGGACAGATCGCATGGCGACGAAAACAATGGGCGTCACTGCGGGGGCTTGCAGCGCAGGAATTCGCCGAAGACCCAGTGTCGTGTTTCCGGGCGTCGGGAGAATGCGTGTTTGACCTAGCGGCGGTGGAACAGGCGCTGCACGGATCGGTCGTGCCGTTGGAGGTGCGCGACAACCAGCGGCTGACGATCTGGTTGCCGGCGCAGCCTGGGCGGGAGTATGTGATCGGAGTCGACCCGGCGGGGGGCGGGGCCGAGGGTGATTACTCATGCGCGGAAGTGATCGATCGTCAACTGGGAACACAGTGCGCGGAGTTGCACGGACATTGCCCTCCGCGGGAACTGGCACGGAAACTGGTGGCGCTGGGGAGAGAGTACGATACGGCACTGCTGGCGGTGGAAAGGAACAATCATGGGCACGGTGTGCTGGCGTGTCTTCGGAACCTGGATTATCCGCAGGTGTTCATGCAGAAGGGGCAGGATGGCTGGCTGACATCGGCGGTGAGCCGTCCGGCCATGATTGAAAATCTGGCGGCGGCGCTCGCGGAAGAGCCGGGGCTGTTTAGAAGTCCGCGGCTGCTGAACGAGTACCGGACGTTTGTGCGGTACGCGGACGGGAATACGGGGGCGGCGCCGGGAACTCACGATGATTGCGTGATGGCGATGGCGATTGCGTGGGCAGCGCGGATGGCGGAGGCGGGCCGGGAAGCGGAGCATCGGGTGGACTGGGACAGTCGGGCGGAATAGTGAACATTTCCGATGTGGTGGCGGTCACAGGCAGGAACGTAGGGCAGAGGGTAGAGTGGGGAGCTGAGTACCGACACGACTCATGCCGACTGCGGCAGTTCAACACGTGAAGAGGATGCGGGGCGGAGCGCAGAGCCACTTAATGCGCTGCGACGACGGGCACTACTACGTGGTCAAGTTCCGAAATAATCCACAGCATGAGCGGGTGCTGGCAAACGAGTTTCTGGCAACGCGGCTTGCCGAGCGAGTAGGGCTGCCGGTACCGGCAACGGAGGTTGTGGAAGTTCCGCCGTGGCTGGTAGAGCACACGGCGGAGCTTACCATTCTGCTGGGGAGCCACACGATTCAGGTGGAAGCGGGACTGCAGTTTGGGTCGCGATATATCGTGAGTCCGGTGGAAGGGCAGGTGTTCGACTATTTGCCTCCCGAGATGCTAGAACGGGTGCGGAACCTGGATACTTTTACTGGAATTCTGGCGCTGGATAAATGGACGTGCAATGCCGATGGGCGGCAGGCGGCATTCTGGCGGAAGATGCGGGAGAAGAAATACTCGGCTTCGTTTATCGACCAGGGGTACTGCTTTAATGCGGGAGAGTGGACATTCCCGGATTTTCCACTGCGCGGGATGTATCCGAGGAATGAAGTTTACGCCCGAGTGAAAGGGTGGGAGTCGTTCGAGCCCTGGCTTTCGCGAATCGAGAAGCTGGATGAAGATGCGATCTGGAGAGTGGCGGGAGAGATTCCTCCGGCTTGGTATGGCGGGTCTTGGGATGAGCTGGAAGCGCTGGTGCAGCGGCTGATCGAGAGGAAGACGATCGTGCGGGAGTTGATTCTGGCATTTCGAGGGTCGCCGCGGAGACCGTTTCCGGAGTGGATGAATGAGGCTTGAAGGAGCGCTGTTAGCCTTGAGCTCTTTGCTTGTTGCCACGAACAGAAACGAAGAGCTAACGGCTAAGAGCTGATTCTCATGACTGAGAAGCGACAACTCGAACTCTATTTGCTGCGATTCTTACCGCACGTTTTGCGGGACGATTTCGTTACGGTTGGACTGTTGCTGCTGGAGAGCGATGGCGGGTTTGCCGAGGTGCGGTTTACGCGCGACTGGAAGATGCTGCAGTGCGTGGCTCCGGATGTGGAGTTGGAGTGGTTCGAGATGGTGGAGAGCGAGATCCGGAGAAAGTTGGAGAGCTTGCGGCGGCGCGAAGATCTGATGCAGCTGATGAGCGAGAGATTTGGGACGATGATCGAGGTGGCGCCGACGAAGGCGGTGCTGACGGACGATCCCGCGAAGGAGATGGACTTGCTGACTGGGATGTACCTGGTTCCGATGGCGCGAGGTGAGCGCGCGCAGCAGCGCACTGGGCGCGTGGCGATTGTGAGCACGATGAGAGAAGCCTTCATTGAAGCTGGAGTGTTGGAACTGATGCAAAGAGATTTAGATGTGGTGAAGTACACGGGGCAGGGAGATCCGTTCCGGATCGATTTTGGGTATCGGGTGGGGAGCGCGGTGAAGATGTTCCATGCCGTTTCGATAACGGCGAATGTGGACCAGGCGCTGGCGCTGGCGTATCGTTACTCGCGTGTCGATGCGGGAATGCGTCAGGAGCAATTGCAGGCTTCGCTGACGGCGGTCGTAGACCAGGAAATGGGATTGCGGGAAGAGAAGACGCGGTTCGCGATTGGGATGCTGGAGCAGAATTCGGTACGGGTGAGAATGGTGGGGGAGATGGCGGAGATTGCGGGCGCGGTGCGGCGGGAGCTGCGGGCGTGATGGACGAATTCCACACTACGAAACTAGCAGACAAGAAACGAAGGAAGTAGTGGAGAGATCATGTTGTTCTTGCTTATGTTGTGCTGACTGGAATTCTTGCTTTCATCTATGTCGCAATTGTCGCGATTTACAAGCAGCTTCCGGGTTGGCTTGCATCGATTGGAGTAACGCCATCGGGAGTGAATTTAGTTATGGGGACGCTGTCGTGCGCGGTCGGCGCGTGGGACATTCGTAAGCAGAAAGAGTACGGCCTCGGTTGGCTGGTTTTAGATGTGTTGTGCCTTCTGAGTGGCATGCTGCTGCTGGGAAGGGCGTTCGCGATTTTCTATCAACGAAGGGATGAAAGCTGGAACGGTGCGGCGAAAGCTGCGCCGTTTTGTTTTTGCGACCTTCGTTCCGTAGAGGATCTAAGCAGAACGAGGGAACCGCAAGAACACCTATAGCGAGTCCAGAGTTGCTGTGGCCGCAAGCAACTGCCGAGCTGCGCTCGGCTTGGACGGGCAGGAATGCCCGTCCCCACACAAGGCGAGGAGATTCATGAACATTCGGGAGAGGGTGCGCGGCGCGATGCGCCGGGTGGGAGACGTGTCTTTGCGGGAATGGCTTTCCACGAGTTTGTTTGCCGGGCGCGATGGACGGCGGACGGCGGGAGCGGGGTCGAACCTGGCTCCGTTCTCTTCGCCGAGTTTTTCGCGGTCGGGAATGCCCGCAACCCACAGTCTGGTGCCGAAGCCTACGCCGGCGAATCTCCGGCGGTTCGCGGAGACGCCGGTGGCGCGGCGGGCGATCAACGTAATTAAGGATCGGATTGTCGGGATGCGATGGCGCATCCAACCGCGGCGTGGACGGGCGCTGGAGCAGATTCCGGATGGCGCGCGGAGGGTGCAAGTGCTGACGGAGAATTTCGAGGCGCCGAATCCGGACGATTCGTTTCGCTCGCTGGTGGAGCAGGTACTGGAGGATGTGATTGTCGGGGGATTTGGGGCAATCGAACTCGATTTGGTGGAGGGTTGGACCCTGGATTCTGGAGGCAAACTGCCTCTAATGATGTGGCCGGTGGACGGGGCGACGATCCGGATCATGACGGATTGGGACGGGCGTCCCGACTCTCCGCGATATGCGCAGGTGACGGGATTGTATGGAGCGCAGGGACAGATCGTACTGAACGATGACGAACTGAGTTACATCCGGCTGAATCCGCGAACGCACACGCCGTTCGGGCTGGGGCGGGTGGAGGTGGCGTTCGAAACGATCAATTCATTCTTGAGCGCATACCGGTATGCGGGGCGGTTGGCTTCGAATTCGGTGGTGCAGTATGCGCTGTGGCTGCAGGGTTTGACGCCGGCACATCACGAGCGGCTGATCCGGTGGTGGCAGGATGAGATTGAGGGCACGGGGCGCGTGCCAATTATTTCGGCGGAGTCGAAACCGGAGGTGTTGCGGTTCGGGGCGGGAACGGACGCAGACCTCCGACTGGCGTGGCAAGAATTTTTGATGCGGATCATCGCGGATGCTTTCGATCTGCCGGCACAGTTCTTGGGATTAGAGCAGGATGTGAACCGGTCGACCGCAGAAGAGATGAGTGAGATGGCGTTCCGGTCGGCGATTGTTCCGACGGCGCGTCTGGTGGCCGAGTATCTGACGCGGGATGCAATTGCGAAAAAGCTTGGGTGGACGGACCTGGAGTTTGTATTCACCGACGTCGACGCGCAAGACGAGATGGAGCAGGCGCAGATTGACGAGATTCTGCTGCGCAATGGTGTGGTCACGGTGAACGAAGTGAGGCGGGCGCGAGGGCTGGCCGAGATTATCTGATCGCAGGATTGTTTGATTTCTGCAGAGACGCGGCTTGCCGTGTTTCCTGCCGCGTCTGCTTCGTGGCATCGGCGGAGACGGGGCAAGCCCCGTCTCTACAGAAGTACTTCGTCGTGAGGAGACAAAAGATGGGATTGTCACTGGAGTCGATGGCGATTGAGATGCCGGCGGTACATGGGCATCCGAACCGGGCAGGGTTCCGGGGAGTATTGACGATTGTCGATGTTGCATCGGACAAGTCGCCGTCGGGCGCGCGGGGGCATCGAGTGCTGCTGACTCGGCGGGCAGCAGAGGTGGCGATTCCATCGCTGATGGGGATGGGGCTGGATTACTCGCCGGCGCTGGATCGTCACGACGCGCGACGGAAGATTGGGGTGATCACGCGAGCTGAAATTGTGGGGCGCGTCATTGAAGTCGGTGGATTCTTGTATGCGAAGGATTTTCCGGAGATCGTGGCGGAGATCGGCAAACCGGGGTCGGCGGGACTGGGAAGCGCGGGCAGGAATGTGCGCGCTTCCCGCGCAGGGCTTGGAATGTCGTACGAGATCGCGGATGCGTTGGTGGAAGACATCAAGGCCAGCGTATGGGTGTTGAACCGGGTGACCTTTACGGGGGCGGCGGTGCTGCGCCGGGATAAGGCGGCGTATTTCTCGACGTGGATCGAGCTGGGGTAGTAGAGCAACCCCTAAAGGGACGATTGATTGTGAGCGATTACGGTATCGCTAAAGCGATACCCCGATACGAAACCAACCAGGAGGTAAGAGGAATGAACGAAGAGATGGTGCAGCAGATGATGGCGGCGGCGGAGCGACTGGCGGCAGCCACGGAGACGCTTGATCGCGTGTTGGGAAAGCTGGACGCACAGCAGGAGATGCTGAATGCAAAAGTTGACCGGATCGTGGCAGCGGTCGAGGAAAACATTACCCAAACCACCGAGCGTCGCCAGGCGGAAGGAACTGACGCCGATTTGCAACAGCGGGTCGTGCAGTTGGAGAAGTCGAATGCAGATTTGAAAGCGCAGGCATCGCGGATGGCCCGGAAGACGCTGTCACCGGTGGTGTCGGCGCTGATCGGAAAGAACGAGATCGAAGGTGAACGGCTGGATCCGGCGGTGCTCAATAAGACGCTGGCGGCGCTGAGCGTGGAACAGCGGATCGCCGTGAAAGCGGAGTTGGCACGGGCGGGGATGATCGAGTAAGGCGGTGCTGGTCGTTCGTCGTTAGTCGTTGGTCGTTGGGGTTTGGGGCGCGAGTCGATCGCGTCCTTTTTTCTTGGGTGATAGTGACCCACCTTTCGCAAAGAAACGCGAAAGGATGGGGCACCCGGTTATCGGAAAGAGAACGGGCAGTAACAACTCAATTGAGGAGAAGACATGAAAGCGAATTTTCTAGATTTGCATGCAGCAGCAGACTTTCTGGGGCCGGGTGCGATCGAAATCAATCGGTATCAGACCGAGATCTTCGACATTGTGCGGCGGCGCGGGGTGTTCGGACAACGCATCAAGCAGGTGCCGGCGACAGGACATCCATCGCGGTTTTTTGAGGAAACGGCGATTGCTTCGCCAACGGCGGCCCAGGCATTTGTCGATCCGCGGAACATTGCACCGACATTGCAAGTACCGACGCGAGTGGAGCGCAGCGTGCCTCTGAAGGCTCTGGTGTCGCAGATCAACTACAACCTGTTCGACATGGAGGTGGGGACCCAGCAGAGCCAGTTCGCATACTTGCAAGCCAAGGACCTAACCGATGCGGTGGACGGGTTACTGCGCACGCACGATGTCGCGTTGTGGAACGGCAACGACACTTCGCTGAGCACGCCAACGACGTTTCAATATTTCGGCGCCATTGGACAGATCGAGGCAGGAGGCAACAGTACCACAATCACAACCACGGAAAGCATCGTGGACGGGCTGAAGAGCACGATCGCGCAGATGGTCTCGAATTCATCGTTCGATGCGCGCCCGACTGCGATCTATGCGAATCCGGTGTTGCTCGACCTGATCGACCGCGAGATGAAGGCGGAGTTCAACGTTGTACTCGACAAGACACAGATCACGGGCGGGCTCACTGTCAAGATGTTGAGCACACAAGCCGGCGATTTGCCGCTGATTCCGGAATGGACCCTTCCTTATACGGGTACACCGGGAAGTGGCACTGCGGTGCTGCCGGCCTACATCGTGACCGAGGACTTGATCGAGTACCACTGGCTGACAGAGCCAAATCCACGGGTGTTCGCACTGGGACTGCCGAGCACGCTGATGACGCAAAGCGTCGTGGTGAAGTTCGGAGCTGTCGTGGTGAAAGGCGCGAATTATGCGCACTACGAAGTGAAAGTGAACCGGTAGTCGTAACGCCCGGGAGGTTCCCACTCATCGCAAAGTGCGCGATGAGTGGGGCAGCGGGCTCCTACCTATTGAGAAATGGAAACACATCATGAATTATTTGCAGCCATCGGAATATGAGTTATATGGGCTGGAAGCCACGACTGCTCTGTCGTGGGTGACGGCGGCATCGGCGATCATCGATGCGCATTGCCGGCGGGTCACGTTAGCGGTCAACCAGTATACGGAGCGGATGCGAACCGACAACGGACAAAGGCCGGTGCGGCTCACGTATCTGCCGCTGAATCCGGTGGCACCGGCAGCCTCGCCGATAGTGTCGGCGCGGGCTCGGTACGCAACGCCGCGACGGGGCGAGGTAGAGTACGAGGCGATGGTTTGGGATGCGGCTATCGCGTTCGGGATTCCGGGAACGTGGGTCGACCTCGACGTGTCCACACTGGATGTGTTTCTAGAGACTGGAGAAGTCACCCTTCCGGTGAATGTGCTGGGATGGACCTTCACCGAACTGGAGTTTGTTTATACGGCTGGGCTTGATCCGTTTCCTGATGTGGTAAAGATTGCGTGCGCGCAATTGGTGAAGAATGCGCAGGCTACGCCGGCGCTGAATGTGAAGAGAAATGTACTTCCCGACCGGCTGCAACTGATGTACTTCTCCGATTCGCTGTTGGATGAAACCGTGCAATCGCTGCTGGCGCCTTATGTGGCGCAGAAAGTGGGATGACGATGACTGGGATTTCTGGAGCAGCGGCAGCACGGGCAGCGGATGCCATGTTACGAACCCTCGGTGGCACGGAAGTAATCCTGTTGTTTGCGGCGGCGGGAATGCCGGCTGACGCCGTGGCGGAGCTCGGGCTGGTGGATCCGGGAGTAGTGCAGGCATTGATCAAACCGGTGGTAGTCGTGGAGCTCACCACGGAAAACAACGGCCCACGGCGCCGAATCGAGTTGCTGGTGGGCCGTTCGGCGATGGCGGAGCAGGTGAGTCAGCGCAACGTGACTTCGGCGGAAGTGTTGTTTGAGACGGCGCTGGGATTGGTGTACTGCGGGGAATTGTTCCACATACAAGGGTTCGTGGTCGAACGGCTCGGGGGTGTGGCTTATCTGTACCGGGTGGCGGCGGTGGCATAGGCAGCCGTCAGCCATCAGTTTTACGCTCGATTCCTCGAATGCGCCCCGGCCAACCGTGGCGACTGAAACCTAACACGAACTGAAACTGGATTCATGTCTCCTTTCAACTCGGAAGGCGTGTCCTTCAGGGGTTAAAGGCCGCATTCTTCCGTGCCCTGAACGGCACGGTTGGAGCTGTGCCCTACTCAAAACCGATTGATGAAACCAGTTCCAACAGGAGAAATATGCAGGCAGCGAAAGACAGTTTTTATATGGCGCTGCGGGAGCGGCTGGCAGCTTTGAATCCGGCACGGACCATGGTGATCGATGGAGTCACGCTGCCGGCGATCGTGGTCCGCGAAAACCTGGAACCGCGGTTTGGGGAAGCGCAGCCGGGAGCGTTCTACGTGGACTTTGGTGACATTCTGATCGCGGAAAGCACGCGTCCGATGCTGGGAGTGGATTGCCACATCTGGTACGCGAGCGAAGGCAGCGGCGGGACGGGAGTGGATCGTGGACGCGTGCTGGCGGAGATGGATAGCGAGTTACTCGGAATCTGCGATCCGCCACACACGGGGATGCGCGACTACAGCCAGACTCCGAGCGTTGATTTGGGATCCGGAATTTTCTGGACAGTGCCGGAGATGGGGAACGCGCCGGGAGACGTCTCGATCCAGAAACAGCAATGGAGCGCCAGCCCAGCGCGAGTGGAACGGTATGCGCAGTTGAGACTCTATTTCTTTTTGCCCGAGGTGCAAGCATGACACGGGCTGGGCTACGGCCAATCGCGCGGCAAACGCGCGCCTATTTTGCGCCGGTGGACAGAGTGAATGGGCCCACCGCGATTTTCGATCCGTCGAAAGACAGCGGTTTCCAGTTGGATGCTCCCCCGGCTCCGTGGATCGACTTGGGATGGATTGAAAACTTTCAGCGCACGAGCACATCGCAGATCGAGGCCTTGAGCGGCGGGACAGCGGGTGCGGTGTCAGCACAAGCGCGACACGCATTGGGAGCGCGCGTTGATTTCGAATTTCGCGATTGGGGAAAGTTACAGATGGCTCTGGCGGGAGGCGCGGAGCACATGAATGTTCTGGCAACGGATCCCAGCGCATCGCGAGCAGGATCGGGTGGAATTCCGCTGGCGGCCGTGCCTCTGCTGGCAGGCTCAACCGCCGGGGAGTTGGTGTTGGGAGCAGGCGCCATCGCCGGATTCCAGCCTGGAGACCTGGTGGCATGCGATGTGGATTACGCGCAGCAAGTTGGTTATGTGGGCACGGGTATCGCGGCCGCGTATGTAAAAAATCCAGTGGACGTGCGGCAGGACGCCAACTATGTGCGGCGGGTTACGTTCAACGTGGGCCGAGTCGCGCAGGTGACGGCGACGACGTTGCTACTAACGCAGGCGTTGCCGGGCGGATTGCCGGCGTCCGGGGCGGCGGTGCAGAAGGTGATGGCTTTTGTGGACCGCGAAGGGGGCGCGTTTCTGCAACAGTGGTCGGGGTTATTCGTGGCGGAGGAAGAATCTGGCGGACGCGTGTGTTTCTTCTATCCGAGTTTGAGTCCGTGCACGGTGAAGCCGGAATGGCAACGGGAGAGTCTGATCGCGATTCAAAAACCGATCGGAGAGTTGGCGCTGCAGGCGTCATTTACGGCGCTGCCAACGTTGGACGGCAACGATGGAGCGGTGGTGCTGTGTTACCGGAGTTACTTCCCGGCGAGCGGAGCGCCGGTTTACTAGCAGGCTGCTGAAAGGCCAGGGTTGGGCGCAAAAAGCGAACCGCAGGCGCTAAAGCGCGAACAGAATCGAGTGACTTAGTGGCACGAGTAAACTCGTGCCCTTCCCTCTCAGCAACGCGGAGTTGTTCGATAAGCCATGAAATTACTGATTGATAACCTCGACGGTCGCGGGGCGCAGGACTACACGGCATTCGTGGATACGAGCAAGAATCCGAGCCTCGTTCGCAAGTTGAACAGCCCGGCCGAATTGAAATTCGGTCTGGTTGCCGGAGACGGGAGTTTAGCGGCTCCGGTCATCAGCGCTCGCGTGGTACTGAGTTTAAGCAACGGCAATGATCTGTTCACTGGCTACATTGTCCAGACTCCGACGTACCAGTATCAGGGATGGGCAGATCGCGGGTTGGTTTACCGGTACGAGATAGAGGCACTTAGCGACGTAATGTTGATGGATCAGAAGGCGCCACCCCCCCATCCCCCGTTTGTGAACCGGAACGCTGGCGATGCGTTCCGGCAGTTGACGGCGGAGGCGTTGCCGGGATGGTTTGATGTGAGCGGCGTCGAAACGGGCGATCCGATTCCGTATTACAGCGTCAACCCGGCGAAAAAGTGGACGGCATCGGCGGCGGAAATTGCGCTCTCGGCGCGCTGCTCTTACCGAGACGATAATAGCAAACTGTTCTTTGCGCCGCAGGCGGCAAACACCTACGCGCTCGCGGAGAATGAAGAGACGTTTTCTCCGGGCGATCTCCAGTTGCAGAGCGTGAACCGGCTGGTCAATGACTTGACAATACTGGGGCCACTGGAGCCGAGTGCGCATGTGAAGGATTACTTCGTCGGCGACGGGCTTACGACCAAGTTCTACATGTCACAGAAACCGTTCACACGCAGCAGCCAGGTTGCCTTGTATAACCGCACGATTCTTGACGAGACTTATGCGGAACTGGACCCGACGCATTGGGCCGTAACCGATCCGCAGCATGTGATTACGGTCGGCAACGGCCAAGTGCAGGTTGGGGGAGGAACGGGGACAGATGGGCAAACACTGCTGAACTTCATCGAAAAAATCGAGTTGGGCGGAGCCACGATGCTGGAGCACGGCGACGTCGTGTTCAATGCAGCGTCGGATGGTGTGATCGGCGGACTCTATGCCGGGGCTGTCTCGATCGCGGGGTGCCTGGCAGGCTTTCGCATCACGCCCGCAGGGACCAATTGCGACATCCAGGCGCTGATCGGAGGCTCGGTCACGGGCACAGTGCTCGCCACTCAGGCTGGGCACCATTACGTGTTCATTACGCAGTTGTATCCGACGGAGGTGTACCGGATGGAGCAGGTGTTTCATTCTTCGCTGCATCCGAGTGGAGCGGAGCGAGGCGGAGGCGCAGTCGCCTCCGATGTACGAGTTGTACTGGAAGTGCATGATATCGATCCGACGAATCCGGCGACGCAGATCGCACCGGCTACCGTGCTGTTCGACGACATCATTGCGAACGCGCCCGGGTTCTGCACGTATGCGCTCATCAATGCCGGCAGCATTCAATGTTCGGTGGCGTTCACGTACATATGGCTGCCCGTCGATGCTCTGGTACGCGGCACTCCGTATGGAGGAAACACGGTAACGATACTGACGGGATCGTTGCTGGAGGGCGCCGAATGCCAAATCTCGACGGAGCCAGCCTTGGAATTTTATCCGGAGTACATACCGGCGGCGAACGAACTGATCGAGGTGAGTTATCGCGGCCAAGGACATGCGATGGCGCGAGTGATCAATTCGGCAAGCATTGCGGCTCATCAGCGCGGAGGCGACGACGGAGTGCGTGGGAGCGTGCGGGAGATTGGGATGCCGGTTGCACGCACCTCGGCGGACTGCGAAACGGCGGCACTGGCCTTGCTGGATGACGCTGGGCAGGGATGGAGTGGGGACTATCAGGCATGGAGCCAGTTCTTGCCGGGCGGGGCAGTGGACATTTTCCCGGGAGATGGGCTGGCGGTAAATGTTCCATCACGAATAGCGTCGTTCACAGCGATCGTTCGCGAGGTGGATGTGGAGATCGTGGACATTGCCGGCGAAAACAGCCGCTACAGGCTGCGATTTGTGGATGCGGGAGATCCCTCTCTGGATTTTGCTTTTGTGACGGCCCTGGTGAAGCAGACAGAGGTCCTGACGCCGGTCGATGTGAGCGTGGTGGGGAATGTTTACCTTGCCGATCTCACCGACGCGGAAGTCACCAATGTGACATCGACGACGGTGACGATTGACGCCGGATTTCGTCCAGCGTCGGGCGGAGGTATCGAGGTGCGCTACTCGGACGCGGGGTGGGGAGCCGGTTACAACGGCAATCTGGTGGGCCGTTACACAAGCAACAGCTTTGCGCTTACGCGGTACGCGCGGGCACAAACCTATTTCTTGAAAAGCTATGACGGCAGCGCGCCGCCGAAGTATTCGCGGTACTCGACGGCGCTGCATGTTGATTATCCACTGACATGAAACATGCAAACGATGAAATCGAAGAAAAGGCGCAGTAAATGAGCGAGAACGATTCGCGTCGAACGTTGCTTGTCCCGTTGCCGTTGGTTCAGTTCATTGATCGAACCCTCGAAGCCGAGCGTATGTTGACAGAGGCTGAGTTCCGACGCTGCGGTGCCGCGCTGGAAGCGCAAGTCCGTGCGGAGGATCTGCGCCATGAGGCCGCAGATGCCAGAATCCAAAAGGCGAACGAGGTCCTCGATTACCGCCTGGAAGAGATGAACAATTTCCGCGAGCAAATCAACCAAGAGCGTCAGGATTATCTTCGGCGCGAAATGTATGACCGCGAGCACGCTAACTTGGCGGAGCGGGTGAAGAACCTGGAAATTGTGCGCGGGGAACAATCGGGAAGGACCGCAGCCTACGCTTCGATGGTCGGAATTGTAGTGGTTATAGTGCAGGTCGTGTTGCACTTCTGGAAATAAGGAATTACAGAAATCGGGTCATCGGGTGACCGGGTCATCGAAAATCAAGAGCCTCAGATCGCCCGATGGCCCAATGGTCAGATGACCCGATCAGGAAACACGCTCCAGCGAAGTGGCTGGCGGCACAAGATCGAGAGGAAACGCTGTGACTTTCAAGCATCCAAACGTGCATCGCGAGTTCGTGGAGTACTCTGAGACTCAGAAGTTGCACGTTGTTTCGGTTTATTCGAACCCATACCGCTGGCAGCGCAGACGAGAAGCTTTTCATGATTTCCGGTTTCACATGGAGGTCAGTCCGAACATTGCGCTGCATGTCGTCGAGGTCGCCTTCGGAGATCGGCCGCACGAAGTCACCAGCCCCGACAATCCGCTCGATTTGCAACTGCGGACCGACTCGAGCCTTTGGATCAAGGAATGCGCCATCAATGAGGGCGTGCGCCGCTTCCCACCAGACTGGCAGTACGGCGGCTATGTAGATGGAGACTTCCACTTCACGCGACACGACTGGGCGCTGGAGGCAATCCACATGCTTCAGCATCACAGCTTTGTTCAGCTTTTTAGCACATATGCCGACCTGACAGGCGAAACAGCGACGAGCCATGTCGGTCACCGCCCTTACCGCATGAGCACAAGTTTTGCCTGGAATTATCTGCACCCCAGTGAATTCCTGAGTTCGCGGCGAGCGCGGCGCGGAGGAACTGATACTTACTACGCCGAGCTTCAACCGTCAGAAGCTTTCCCTTTTGGTCATGCGCCGGGAGCAACCGGGGGCGCGTGGGCATGGCGCCGGGATGCTTTCGATATGGTGGGCGGGATGTTGGACACCTGCATCCTGGGCAGCGCGGATTGGCATCAAGCGTTCGGGCTGGTGCAAGCGACGAACGTGGCCGCGGAAATGAAGCGGTGCACGCAGCCCTACGTGGAATCCGTACTGAACTGGCAAGCACGCGCCGCGAAGCTGAACCGCATCGAGGGCCGCTCCCCGATGGGGTGCATCGACAACTTCGCAACGCATGCTTTTCACGGCAGCAAAGCGCTGCGCGCTTATGGAGAGCGGTGGGCGCTGCTACAGAAGTGGGATTTCAATCCCGCTACCGACATCGCGCGAGATTACCAAGGACTGTGGCGCTGGACAGGAAACAAACCGGGACTCCGCGATGACGTGGCTCGATATTTCATCGAACGCTCGGAAGACGGGCCGTTACTGCTAGGGGAAACGCCATTAGTTTGACGGTAAGAAATCGGGTGATCGGGTCATCGGGTGATTGAAAGTTAAAAGCTCTGGCACTTGAAATCAAATGGCCAGATGATCAGATGACCCGACCTCTGCTAGCCGACTTCTTCACTCCAATTTTCGAGAATCTTCTTTACGACAACCATGAACTGGTCGGCGAGGGCGCCGTCGATAATACGATGGTCGTAGCCGAGCGTGAGGTGAACGACGGAACGGATGGCGATGGAATCTGCGCCGTCTTTGTCGGTGATCACCATGGGTTGTTTGGTGATGCCGCCGACGCCCATGATGGCGACGTTCGGCTGGTTGATGATGGGCAAGCCGAAGACGGCGCCAAACTGGCCGGGGTTGGTGATGGTGAAGGTTGCACCTTCGACGTCGGTCGGCATGAGCTTCTTCGAACGGGCGCGCTCGCCGAGGTCGGTGATGCCGCGCTGCAGTCCGAGGAAGTTGAGTTCGTCGGCGCTCTTAAGAACGGGGACGATGAGTCCCCCATCGAGCGCAACGGCGATGCCAGCGTTGACGTGCAGGTGGTAGCGGACGCTGTCGTTTTCGAGGGAGCTGTTGACGATCGGATATTGCTGTAGGGCGATGATGGCGGCGCGCACGAAGAACGGCATGAAGGTAAGCCGCGCGCCGTGGCGCTGCTCGAAGCCGTTCTTCAGCTTGTTCCGCAAATTGACGATGCGAGTCATGTCCACCTCGAACATGCAGTGAACGTGAGCGCTGGTACGGCGCGATTCGATCATGCGCTGCGCGATGATCTTGCGCATTTGGGACATCGGTACAAGACCGCCTGGAATGGCAGCCGGCGCGGGGGCTGAGGATTGACGGGGTGCGGGGGGCGCAACTGGCGCAGCCGTGCGCTGCTCGACGAAATCGAGGACGTCCTGCTTGGTGACGCGGCCGCCGGCACCGGTGCCACTTACTTTTGCGAGATCCACATTGTGTTCGCGAGCGAGCTTGCGGACGAGCGGGGAAGAGCGAACGTCGGAATCTTCTTCGTCCTCGGGCGCGCTGGTGGCGGGCGGGAGCGGCGGAGCCGGAGCTTCTTTCTTTGCCGGTACCGGTACGGCAGGAGAAGGAGCAGGCGCAGCGGCTTTGGCGGGGGCGGCGGAAGCGCCACTGCCGTCTCTAATCACGCCGACAACAGTGTTGACCTGAACGGTGTTGCCTTCGGAGACCTTGATTTCCTGAAGGATTCCGCTAGCGGGCGCGGGGATTTCGGCGTCGACCTTGTCGGTGGAAATCTCGAACAGGGGTTCGTCGCGCTGGACCTTGTCACCGGGCTTTTTCAGCCACTTGGTGATGGTTCCTTCGAAAATTGATTCGCCCATCTGGGGCATAACTACGTCAGTCGGCATAGTTCCCTTTCCATGAACCCCTACACAAATGGCGGGGGAAGAGCAAACAAACATTATAGCGAAGCCGGGAGTGACTTCGGGCGCAGAGCGCACGGGTCTGCGCGGACCCTTGCGTCGTCTAAAGGCCTCGCCCCCGTTTAACGAAAGATGCGATTTCTTCTGGAGCAAAGAGAGATGAAGAAGTTCCTGGCGGTTGTAGTATTTTGCCTTCCTGCCTTCGGGCAAGCGGCGTACTCGGGTTCCACGCTGTACCAAAGGGCGGCCGTATATGACGCAGGGAGTGCCATGTTTGGATTCGCCGCACTTCCGCAGAACTGGGTCGACCCGACAATCTGCAATCCCCCAGGCGGCGTGTTTGATACTACGATCATCTTGGGAACAACCGTCAACGGTGGCCCAAATGCCACCGCGCCCGACACCGTGGGCACGGCCTACACGATGACAACGCAGGCAGGCTTGCAAGACGCCATGAATAATTGGCGCGACAATGCCGATGGTTTGAGTCAAACTCCGCACTTCGCTGACAAGTGGTGGTTGATTGAGATTCCAGCGCAAGGCGCTTCAGGTCTTACTTACATTTCGGCATCAACCTATCCTGCTAATAATGCAGCGGTCTCCTATCCGGGGAAACTCAATCCTACGGGAAACGTCGAACCAGTCAAGTGCCTGGTAATCGACTCGCAGGATGCAGTAGCGAACCCCAGCCATTTGGCCGTCGGGCGAATGGTATGCGCGTGGAGCCTCGCTAACTTTGGTGGGAATAGAAATCCCGGCTGCGACGGCCACATTCTCAGCGGGGCGCAGAATGACAAGCAGTACATGTGGAAGATGGTGCTAAGCAATCTTCCGGGGTTTTTCGCGGGCATTTACGCACAAGAGGACTTGGCGAACCCACTTGTCTTTAGTGGAAGTTGCCGAGGCTGGACGACCTGCGTACCCTATGCCAATCACATCCTGACCAAGCATGGGGAATTGACTCTCGCTCCCGGATCAGCGCAGAGTCTCACTGCGCCTGCGCCGCAAGCTCCTTATTTGTTTCAGGCGGCGGACGGAAGCCATAATGGTGCAAATAGCCCGGGATCTCCGTGTCCTAGTTGTACCTTTATTCCCGGCATCTGGTCAACGAATCTCGGAGTGGTGGGGATGTACATGCATGGCTGGGACCCCGGCGACCCCGGCCAGCCCTCGGCTTCGCCCGCGACGATCACGGCAATATCCTGCACCGGCACTGGGCCTTATACCTGCACCTACACTGCTGCCAACACCTTCCAGCCGGGGCAGATCGTCAACATCACTGGTTCCTATCCATACACAGGGGGCGTCATTCTCTCGTCCGGGCTGACTACTTCGCAGTTCAAGATTTCCGAGGCGAGTTCCGTGTCTTGCTCCTCTTCGTGCGGCACGGCGACACAGAGCCCCACAGGCGCGTGCGGGTCTTGGACCAACACAGGCACAGTCACGGTTGCTCCAGACGGGGGTGGGATCAATAGCACGGTTACATGGCAAAGCGGTTCGTACTTCGGATTGACTTTCACGCCGGGATCGACTCTCTACATTGGGAGCACGCTGTACACCATCGCCAACACAACGCTCACCGGAACCGTTATTGGGACTTCGACTCCCGTACAAAACACGCAGTTCTCTATCGTCGGTACAGTCACGATCAATACGGCAACCGCTTACGCTCAGTCCAATCCTCCCACACAATACGCAGTCGGTTGCGGCGACGACGTTAGAAATGCGATGCAGTTCAACTCAGATGGAGGTTGGTTACAAGACAACTACATTGAGAAAATCCACGATTGGAACAGCGAATCGCATGGCGTCGGCACGGGCTTCATCTACGGTCCTCTAAAGATTGTAAACAACTGGATCGAGGGAGGGTCGGCTGCCTTGTTTGCCGGTGGCGCTGCGGTGGATACCAATGGCGGCCCGATGTACGATGCCGAGATTCGCCGTAATCATCTTGGGGCTGATCTGAACTGGCGTCAACTCACTGGGGGTGGCGGTGCCAGCCCCTACCCTCCTTTTGGGTGTGGGCCGCCAGACGGTACGCAGGGCCATGACGTTTGCCCGTTCAAATGGGGAAGAAAGAACTCACTGGAATTGAAAATCGGCAGCCGGGTACTGATCGCCGGAAATGAAATCGAAGACGATTGGGTTGACGGTCAAGACGCATACTGCATTTCTATCGACGCGCGGGCGATTTCCGGTGGTTCGATGGCAGGCGTTTACAACGGCTCTAATGTACCCCTAACCTTTACTGATAATGTTCGTATTGAAAGCAACTGGAATGCGAACTGCGGGCAGAACGCCTTCGCAGGCCAGTCCAGCACTCCGGGTAATGGTGGCGGGGTAAGTAAGAAGCTCGCCAAGATTGATGTTGTGAACAATCTCTGGTCAAACCTTTCCGACAACTTGCAAAACGGGAAGGCGGGCAGCGAGTGGGAATGGACGAGTGGCGAGATCAAGTATCCGTGCGCAATGTCAGCTTCGGGAGGCAACGCGACAGCAACTTGTGCTCCCTATCAGGATGACCTAACCAGCAATACGACCAGCATCGTAGCCGTATCGGGCGTCGTGACCATTTCGACCAATATCTCCCGCATGGACCCGATCCTTTGCACGATTTCCGCCGCAACCTGTATCTCGTATGGTTGGACGGTGAACGTGGCGAATCATCCCGGATGGAATGGCACCTTCGCCATGACCAGTACGAGCGGGAACTGGAATGCAGATGGCACAGGCGGTGGAAACAGCATCGTTTACACGGACACAATCAATAACCCAAATGGGACGCTGTGCAGTTCGCTCTCAACTTGTAGCGCATTGCTGGCCACCGGCGACCTGACCTTTGCATCGCTTGGGTACAAAATCACAAACATCGGCGTGGGTGACGGCGTTTACGCCACGAATTTCAGTGGAACAGATACGAACTGCACGACACAAGGCTACGCGACCACATCGCCCACGACGCCGATCAAAGCGGTAGTTGGAGACGGCGGTGGCCACTTTACGAACCAATATGGAACTGGACCCAATATGACCGTTGTTTGGCCCAGTTCTGGCACCGGAGCCGCCAATTGCCTGATTAGCAATGCTCCGGGCCCGCCAAACGGGGTCACCTTTCAGAACAACACTCTCTTGTCCATCAACCGCTACGCGATCACGAACTTTGGCCAGTCCTGGTGGCCCATCAACAATTGGTTCTGGAACAACGTATTCGCGGACAATCCAGCAGGTGTCGCATCCGACATCGAATGCAATCATCCGGTGGGCGGTGGTTTCGGCGAGGGAACACAGGCTTTCACCTGTTGGGACTCTCAGACGCTCGAAGTCTACAAGAATGCGTTCATGGGGCATAGCTCAACGTATTGGAACGGCGGAACTGCCGTTGATCCACTTGGCCAATGCTCGTCCGGTTGCTCGAATTCTTTCCCCTCGCTTGCTGGCGGCTATCCTTCAGGGTCTTGCACCTACGATGGATCGCACCCGCTGGACTGCCCCATGATGGCGCTTCCTTGGTCCACGAATTTCTCGCTCAGCAATGTGGCGGCAATGAGCGGGAATCCACCCTCGACTCAAGGAGTCAACGTTACTCAGCTTACAAACACCGCGACGGCGAATATCTATACGTGCCCTGCGGGAGCAATGCATC
>CAVZDG010000006.1:0-137320 GCA_963773965.1 uncultured Acidobacteriaceae bacterium | reverse complement strand
AGGCATCGTGGTGGACGTGAAGATTTTCTCGCGCAAAGGCCAGGAGAAAGATGAGCGTGCCAAGACCATTGAAGGCTACCAGGTCGCGAAACTCGAAAAGAACCTTTCGGACGAGATCCGGATTCTGACGGACGAGCGCCTGAAGCGTTTGGAAGGCCTGCTGGGGGGCAAGGAAGTGCAAGCCGATCTGCACGACGAGCGCACCAACAAGCGGTTGCTGACCAAGGACACGATTCTGGACCGCGATACGATCGAGCGCATCTCGACGCGCAACCTGAAGCGGATCAAGTACGCCGACAAAGATCCGCGGGTGAACGAGCAGATCGACGAGATCGAGGAAATGACCTCGCGCCAGATCGACGTGCTCAAGAAGATCGTCAACGAAAAGAAAGACAAGCTGACCAAGGGCGATGAGCTGCCGCCGGGAGTGATCAAGCTGGTCAAGGTGTACATCGCCATGAAGCGCAAGCTGAGCGTCGGCGACAAAATGGCCGGACGGCACGGAAATAAGGGCGTGATCGCGCGCATTCTGCCGGAAGAGGACATGCCGTACCTCGAGGATGGAACGCCAGTCGAGATCGTCCTGAACCCGCTCGGTGTGCCCAGTCGTATGAACGTGGGACAGATTCTTGAAACCCACCTGGGGTGGGCGGGTCATGAGCTCGGTCTGAAGATTGCGGAGTTGCTGAAGCAGAACACTCGTGCGGAAGCCATCCGCCGCGATCTCAAGGCCTTGTTCAAGGACACCGTTTTGGCCGACACCATCGCCGACATGAGCGAAGATGAACTCGAAGCGCTGGCTCCGACCCTTAAGAAGGGTGTCTTCATGGGATCGGCTGTATTCGACGGCGCCCGCGAGTCCGAAATTAAGGCGTTGCTGACGAGCGCTGGCCTGCCCACGTCGGGCAAGACTACCCTGCGCGACGGCATGACGGGCGAGAAGTTCGAATTGCCGGTCACGGTGGGTTACATCTACATGTTGAAGCTGTCGCATCTGGTGGACGACAAGATTCACGCGCGCTCCATCGGGCCGTACTCGCTCATCACACAGCAACCGCTGGGTGGCAAGGCGCAGTTCGGAGGGCAGCGCTTCGGAGAAATGGAAGTGTGGGCTCTGGAAGCGTACGGCGCGGCGTTCATCTTGCAAGAGTTGCTGACCGCGAAGTCGGACGATGTATACGGCCGCACCAAAATCTACGAGGCCATCGTCAAGGGCGAGGCCGCGATGGAACCGGGTGTGCCGGAGTCGTTCAACGTGCTGATTCGCGAATTACAAGCGCTTTGCCTGGATGTCGAGTTGATCAAGGCCACGGAGAAGAAGCCGGTGGCGGTGGCAGCGGATTAGTTGCCAGTTGCCAGCGGCCAGTTGCCAGTGAGAACCGGCTGGCCGCTGGCGCTGACGGCAGCTTCGATTTTGAGGATTTGAAGGAACGTTTCGCGAGGCTTCGCTCTCGGCCGCTGCGAAACATAAAAGACTGGCAACTGGCCGCTGGCAACTGGCCGCTGCCCTGAGAGCAGGAAAGCGGAGGAACATGTTTCGTTCGAGCCCGTTCGATATGGCAAATCCCGTGGCTGATTTCGATGCCATTCGCATCAGCCTGGCGTCCCCGGAAAAGATCCGGAGCTGGTCGCATGGGGAAGTGACCAAGCCGGAAACTATCAACTACCGCACCTTCAAGCCGGAGCGCGATGGCTTGTTCTGCGCGCGCATTTTCGGCCCGGTCACCGACTGGGAATGTCTCTGCGGCAAATACAAGCGCATGAAGCATCGCGGAGTGATCTGCGACAAGTGCGGCGTGGAAGTCACGCTGTCCAAAGTCCGCCGCGAGCGTCTGGGGCACATCGAGCTGGCGTCGCCCTGTTCGCACGTATGGTTCTTCAAGGGACTGCCCAGCCGCATCGGGCATCTGCTCGACATTTCCCTGCGCGATCTGGAAGCGATTCTGTACTTCGAGGCCTATGTGGTCGTCGATCCCGGCGACTCTCCGGTGAAAGAGCGCGAAGTCATCAAGGACGAAGTCAAGTACCGCGAACTCGATCAGCAATATCGCCCCGCCGGCTTCAAAGCAATGATGGGCGCGGAAGCGATCAAGGAACTTCTGAAACGCATTGAAGTCGATTCGCTCTCTGCCGAACTGCGCGAGAAGATGAAGAACGAAACCTCGCTGCAGAAGCGCCTGAAGTATGCGAAGCGGCTGAAAGTGGTCGAGGCGTTCCGCCGGAGCGGCAACAAGCCGCAATGGATGATCCTGGATGTGCTGCCGGTGATTCCACCGGAGCTGCGTCCGCTGGTTCCTCTGGATGGCGGACGCTTCGCCACCTCCGATCTGAACGATCTTTACCGGCGGGTTATCAACCGCAACAACCGGTTGAAGAAGCTGATGGACCTGCACGCCCCCGAAGTCATCGTGCGCAACGAGAAGCGCATGTTGCAGGAAGCGGTCGACGCCCTGTTCGACAATGGACGCCGCGGGCGCGTTCTGCGTGGCGCCAACAACCGGCCACTGAAGTCGCTCTCCGACACGCTGAAAGGCAAGCAGGGGCGCTTCCGCCAGAACCTGCTCGGCAAGCGCGTGGACTACTCCGGACGTTCGGTGATCGTGGTTGGTCCCGAGCTCAAGCTGCACCAGTGTGGATTGCCGAAGAAGATGGCGCTCGAGTTGTTCAAGCCGTTCATCTATCACCGGCTGGAGCAAACGGGAAACTGCACCACCATCAAGCAGGCCAAAGAAATGGTGGAGCAGCAGGAACCGATTGTCTGGGACATTTTGGAAGAGGTCATCAAAGACCATCCCGTCATGCTGAACCGCGCACCTACGCTCCATCGCCTGGGCATTCAGGCGTTCGAGCCGGTGCTGGTGGAAGGCAAGGCGATCAAGATTCACCCGCTGGTCTGCACGGCGTTCAACGCCGACTTCGACGGCGACCAGATGGCGGTGCACATTCCGCTTTCGCCCGAGGCACAGGTGGAGGCCAGCGTTCTGATGCTGTCTTCGCACAACATCCTGTCGCCGGCGTCAGGACAACCCATTACCGTGCCCACACAGGACATGGTGCTCGGTCTCTACTATCTGACGAAAGCGAAGCCGGGCGCGAAGGGCGAAGGCCGCTCTTTCGCCAACATCGACGAAGTCGTGATCGCGCTCGAAATGGGCGAGGTGGAAACGCTCACCCCGATTCGCCTGCGTTACACCGGCGAGGTCATTGACCTGACGCAAGCCTACGACGATCAGGACGTGAACCATACGGAGCCGATCAACGTTAAGCGCGAGTACCTGAATACCACCGTCGGCCGCGCCATTCTAAACGACCATTTGCCCAAGGCAGTGCCCGGGGGCAAAGAAAACATGCCGTACATCAACGGTCTGCTCAAAAAGAAGGGCATCGGCCAACTGGTCAATTACTGCTATCTGCGGTTCGGCCTGGAAGTCACGGTCAAGATGCTCGACGAGATCAAGTCGCTCGGGTTCAAGTATGCGACGCGCGCGGGCCTCTCGATCGGCATTGATGACATGGTAATCCCGGACAACAAGAAAACCCTGGTGAAAGACGCCGACAAGCAGGTAATCAGCGTGCAGCAGCAGTACCTGGACGGCGCGATCACCAACGGCGAACGCTACAACAAGGTCATCGAAATCTGGTCAGCCATCACGGAAAAAGTTGCCGATGAAATGTTTAACCAGATGCAGAAACGGGATAAAGAAGGCGAACTCAACCCGATTTACGTCATGGCCGATTCCGGCGCCCGCGGATCGAAACAGCAGATCCGCCAACTCTCGGGAATGCGCGGACTGATGGCGAAACCGACGGGTGAAATTATCGAGACTCCAATCACGGCCAACTTCCGTGAAGGGTTGACGGTGCTCGAATACTTCATCTCGACGCACGGTGCCCGCAAGGGTTTGGCCGATACGGCTCTGAAGACCGCCGACTCGGGTTACCTGACGCGCCGTCTGGTGGACGTGGCACAGGACGTGATCATCAGCGAATACGACTGCGGCACCGTGGACGGAATTTTCGTCTCCGGTATCGTCGAAGCCGGCGAAATTATCGAGCCGCTGCGCGACCGTATCGTGGGCCGTGTGTCGCTGGAGAAGATCAAGGACTATGAAGGCCAGGTTGTGGTCGATGTCAACCACGAGATCACGGAAGATCTGGCGGGCGCGATTCAGGCTGCCGGCATCGAGCGGGTGAAGATTCGCTCGGTGCTTACCTGCGAGTCGAGGCGCGGCGTTTGCGTCATGTGCTACGGACGCAATCTGGCTTCCGGGCGCCTGGTTGAACTCGGCGAGGCTACCGGCGTGATCGCGGCTCAGTCCATTGGCGAACCTGGAACGCAGCTCACCATGCGTACATTCCACATCGGAGGTACGGCGTCGCGAGTTTCGGAACAGTCGCGCCTCGATGCCAAGAGCAACGGCACCGTGCGTTTCGTCAATCTGCAGACCGTAAAGTCCAAGACTGGCGACCTGGTGGTCATGAATCGCCAGGGCTCGATCGCGGTGGTGGACGAGAAAGGCCGCGAACGCGAGCGCTATGCGGTGGTGTATGGCGCGAAGGTCAAAATCGCCGAAGGCGGGCCGGTGCAACTCGGCCAGGCTCTGGTCGAGTGGGATCCGTACACGTTTGCCATTCTCACGGAAATTGGCGGCACGGCGCAGTTCAAGGACCTGCAGGAAGGCATCACGCTGCACGAGGAAGTGGATGAGGTCACGGGTCTGTCGCGTCACGTGGTGGCGGATTCACCCGACGAGAAGCGCCAGCCGGCCATGGTAATCAAGGGCAAGGCGAGCAAGCGATACCTGATGCCTTCGCGCGCTCACCTCATGGTGCAGGACGGAGACACGGTATTTCCGGGCGACGTGCTGGCCAAGATCCCGCGCGAAACCACCAAGACCAAGGACATCACGGGCGGTCTGCCGCGCGTGGTGGAATTGTTCGAGGCCCGCAAGCCGCGCGAGACCGCCGTCATCAGCGAAATCGATGGCGCGGTGCGCTTCGGCGAGGTGGCAAAGGGACAGCGCAAACTCTACGTGGCAGCCGATAACGGCACAGAGAGGGAATATTCCGTTCCGCGCGGCGTCCACATCAACGTGCAGGAAGGCGAGCGCGTCCGGGCGGGTGAACCGCTGATGGACGGGCCGCTCAACCCGCACGACATTCTGGCCGTGCTCGGTGAGAAGGAGCTACAGTCTTACCTGGTGAATGAAATCCAGGAAGTCTACCGGTTGCAGGGTGTGAACATCTCGGACAAACACATCGAAGTGATCGTCCGCCAGATGATGCGCTGGGTGAAGGTCGAAGATGTAGGCGACACCCAGTTCCTCCTCGAACAGCAAGTGGACAAGTTCCGCTTCCACGAGGAGAACGAGCGGGCCATCGCGCAGGGCGGCAAACCGGCCACCGGGCGTCCGTTGCTGCTCGGGATCACCAAGGCGTCGCTCTCCACCGATTCGTTTATTTCCGCCGCCTCCTTCCAGGAGACAACGCGCGTGCTGACCGAAGCTTCGATTCAAGGAGCGGTCGATCATCTGCGCGGCTTGAAGGAGAACGTGATCGTGGGCCGCTTGATTCCCGCCGGCACCGGCATGGAATATTACCGGAACGTGCGTCTCTCTCCGGAAATGGAAGAGGCTGCAAGCAAGGTGCAGGAAGAAGTCTCGCAAGCCTACGAAGATGCCGAGCGCGCGCTCGAACTTATGCGTCACGAAGGCGAGACCGAAGAACTCGCCGCGGAGTAAGACGGGACGAACGGAGGATAGGGGCGACGCGAGTCGCCCCTTGTTATTTTGAATTGACGTTCTTTTGAAGCCAATGGCTTTAGCACTGGAACAACAGCGCCACGCTGGGCAGCCTCAGGACCGCAACCCCACGCCCGAGCCGGTTCCTGGTGGACTGGTGTTGGCTCCGGCACTGGGGCGCTTCTGGCGGCTGTTCCGCTTGTCGATCTGGCGTGCCTTCGAGCACGATGCTTTCGGTACGGCCAAAGCCTCGGCCTATTCGTCCATCTTCACTTTTTTCCCGGCCTTACTGGTGCTGGGCTCGGTTCTCGCCACGCTTAGCCGGGGCCAAGTCTATCTGCGCGAGGTCTCCTACGCCCTTGGCACCATTTTGCCTGCTGGCAGCTCAGCCGCACTTTCTTACCTGAGAGGCAGAACGGACCGGTCGGTTGGCCTGCTCATCTCCACTTCGTTGTTGACGGTTTGGAGCGCTTCCGGCGCCATCATCTCCTGGATGGATGGTTTTCGCCGTGCCTACCAGCTTCCCAAGACCTGGGGGTTAGTCCAGGAGCGCGCGATTGCGATTTCGTTGGTTTTGATGGCGGGTCTGCCGCTGACTTTCGCCACCATTCTGGTTGCATTCGGCAGCCGCATTGAAACGCGGATTTTGTTTCACATCGGACATGAGTTCGGACCTCTAATTCTGTTGTTGTGGGGCGCGATCCGCTGGGCCATCGCGATCATGACCAGCATCGCCGTAATCCAGCTTATCTACCACAACGCGGTGCCCCGCACGCAACCATGGCACAGTGTTTTGCCGGGCGCTGTTCTTGCGACCGCCATGTGGCTGATTTCCACCGCGCTGTTTGGGTGGTATTTGCAGCATTATGTCGATTACAGCGTTATCTACGGCTCGCTCGGGGTGGGTATTGCGTTGCTGCTCTGGATGTACATCATCTCGCTGGTTGTGCTGATTGGCGCCGAATTCAATGCCATGCTTTTTCCTCGCGGTCTCACGAAAGCTCCGCCTCCGCGGGTAGACGCGGAAACTAGCTCATTGTAACCCTCAGTTCGTGCGGCACTGGAAGCGGTCGGTTCGCTCGCGGCGACAGAAGAAACAACTATTAAATCTTGTCATCCTGACCCTGAGCGCAGCCGAAGGGGAAGGAACTGCGTTGGTTTTCGCCAGCCGTAACTTCAATCTCAGGTTGTAAGCTAACCACCAGAGGTCTTGATGCGATGCAGCCGACCGTCGCCTTTTTCGATGACTCACTGAACCCCGCAGTGCGCGGTTTTCTGCACTCCCCCGCGAATCCAAACGGCGATGCGCTGATCCTGGCTCACGGCGCGGGCTCGGATTGCACTGCTCCTCTGCTGGTCGCGATCAGTGAAACGTTTGCCGGACATGGCTACGTTGTTCTGCGCTGCGATCTGCCCTTCCGCCAGGAGCGGCGAACCGGCCCGCCGTTTCCGGGCAATGCGGAACGCGATCGCGCGGGTCTCGGCAACGCGATTGCAGTTTTGCGTAAGAATGTCGCGGGGCGCATTTTTCTTGGAGGCCACTCCTACGGCGGACGCCAAGCGACGATGCTCTGCGCCGCCGAGCCGGACGTGGTCAAATCAGAGCTGGTCTCGGGCCTGCTGTTACTCTCCTACCCTTTGCACCCGCCGCGTAAAGCTGAACAGTTTCGCATTCAGCATCTGCACAGTCTGCGCGCGCCGAGCCTGTTCGTGCACGGAACGCGCGACCCCTTCGGAAGCGTTGAAGAGATGACGAAAGCCTTGCAGATAATTCACGCCAAAACCGAGTTAATGAAGGTGGAAGGCGCGGGCCATGATTTGGGTTTCAAGGGAAAGGCGCAGAGGTTGGAACTTTTCGCTACCATCTTTGCAAAGTTTGAGGAGATGTTTAGCTAGACCATGTAGCGCGGACACTCTTGTCCGCGTGCACGGAGCTAATTCGGCGACCACGCGGACAAGAGTGTCCGCGCTACACGTATAACGCGCTAGTTTACCCAGCCCGATTTCGATCCGCCATTGGTTTTGTCATTATCGTCGGGGGGCACGTAGTTCCCGTGCTCGTCGAAGGTGACTTTGCGGTCGTGATCTCTCATATAGACTTCGAATTTTCTCGCCGCGCGCCGCCGCTTCCAGCGGTAGTAAGAGTTCCGCGCGCCGAAATAACGCTCGGACGCCGCATAGCTCAGTCCGCGAGAGGGCATGAATTTCACCCACAGGTAGCCGAAGAGCAACCCGCCCAGATGAGCGAAAACCGCGACTCCGCCTTGCGATGGCTCAAAAACTGCAATGATCGCGACCACGACCCAAATGCCGACCAGGTATTTGGCCTTGATCCTGAAAGGCAGCGGAAACAAATACATTTCCTGATCCGCGTAAAGAATCCCAAAGGCCATCAGCAGACCGAAAATTCCGCCGGATGCGCCCACCGTTCCCGTTCTCGGGTCCATCCCAAGGAAATGGGTATAGGAGACAGCGATGGTTATCAGAGCCGCGCCCACCACGCAGAACGTGTAGCACTCGATGAACCGCCGCGGCCCCCAGTCGCGTTCCAGATACGCGCCGATGAACCAGAGCGTGAGCATGTTGAAAAAGACATGACTGAAGCCCGCGTGCAGCAGCGAGTACGTGACCACTTGCCACACTTTGCCATGCATCACGGCAACCGGGATCAGCGCCAGCCACTCCCGCATCAGAATGACAACGTCCGGGGCAAAATTCTCCATCACCTTCTGAAACAGATAAATCCCCGTGCAAGTCAGAATGATGCGCCTCACCCATCCTGCAAATGGGGGGAAGCTGAACGAGATGGTTTGTCCGCGACTCACTTTTATCTTTCAGGCTCCGGCACAACCGGCAGACTGCGATGTCCTGCCGCATCGACCGCGCGCACAGCGAATATCACATTATCCTTCGAAACCTTCAGGGTTGCACGCGTACCGCTGCTGACCGTTTGGACGTACTCCCAATCGGCCGCGTTCGTCGAGCGCCAGACCACCTCGTAGGCGGCCGCGCCGGCCGCAGGTTCCCACGTCAAAGTCGTGTCGTTTTCGAGATTCTTCGTCAGCATTCTTACGCTTGCGGGCGGCGCTGGAGCCGATGCCAGCGAAGCCAGCGTTGCCGCGTTCAGCCGCGCTACGTGCGCCACGTAGTCGAAGTCCACGAACTTGGGCAGGTCTCCGTATTCGATGCCGTTGGCGTCATCCTTGCGAACGTTCTGATGTTGATGGTTGTAGTCTTCGCGGAATTCGGTGAACCGCACTGCGGCGAAGCCCTGCTGATTGAAAGAGTAGTGGTCACCTCCGCGCAGGAAGCGATCGAGACGGAATATCAGGAGTGGCTTCACTCCGGCATCGTACGATCGCCCGACGTCGGCGATGTAGCGGGCAAGCTCGCGCGAAGTCGAGTCGCTCTCTCCGCCGAGCATTCTTATTCGCTTGATTTCAGCCTCGCTCGCCACCGCTGGCAGCCCTTCGGAAAACACGCGCACCAGGCTCGCGTCCTGCTGCGGACCGTGGTCGCCCCCCACAATGTCATTGTTCAAAACGGCTTCGAGCTTCCACCCCTGCTGCTTGGCCATCTCGGCGAAGTGCTTGCTGCCGTTCAGACCCTGTTCTTCTCCCGCGACCGTCAAAAAAATGATCGTCGCCGGGAACTTAACTTTGTTCAGAACGGCCTTGCTTAAAACGCGGGCGCATTCCAGACTTACCGCCGTGCCGCTGCCATCGTCATTCGCTCCCGGCGCAGGGTCGGTCCCGTTAAAGATATCGGAGTTTCGCGAGTCGTAATGGCCGGTTACCAGCACGATGCGATCCATCTGTTTCGGGTCGGTTCCACGCAGCACCGCATAAACATTGGTGATTTCGGTCGGTTTCGGGATACGGTCGGCAGGCTGCTCGGTGAAAGTGTCAGTTTTCACCTCCAGGCAGCCGCCGCAGTCTTTGGAATAGCGCTCGAACTCCTCTTTGATCCACTCCCGCGCCGCTCCTATTCCCTTGCCCGCTTTGATCGACGCATCATCCTGCGCGGAAATCGTGGACCGGTTCTGGAAGCTGACCAGCTTCTCGATCGTCTGCCGGATGTGGTCGGAGGAAGCTTGCCGGATCGCTTCGGCGATGTGCGCGTCGATGTGCGAGTCGGATGCCAGGCGGGGCGCCGGACCCCGCGCGATCTCCTGTGCCCGGCACGGAGAAGCACAAGACGCCACCAACAGGGCAAGAACCAGAGCTGCGACAATTCTGGTGCAGAGGCAACCGGAACGGAAAGACTTGGTGATTTCAGAATTTTTTGGGCAAGCCACTTGACCTTTTCCTCACGAAGAAACTAAATATAACAGGGTACCCCGAAGGTGGAGGAAATCATGGTGTACTGTCCTGAATGCGAGACGGATCTCGACATCGACGAAGATGAGGTCGATGAAGGCGCGGTCGTCTCCTGCCCGGAGTGCGGCACGGACTTCGAGGTGGTTACAGTGAATCCGGTTGAACTGAAAGTGGTCGGCGAAGACGAGATCGAAGAAGATGAGGACGAAGAAGGCCTCGTCAAAGAAGAATCCGAGGACGAGGATTCCTGAAGAACTCTGCGCATTTCCGGGTGATCCGGCACTTGGCCGCCATGGCTTCGTCAGTGTTGTTCCTGGCGTCTCTGCTTGCCCCTGTGAGCGCGCGCGGTAGCGACCCCGGGAAGCCGAAGTCTTACGCCCTAATCTTCGGAACGGTATGGGACCCCGACGGGCAACCGCTCTACGGGATCAAGGTGAAGATCCGGCGGGCCAACGAGAAAAAAGCCCGCTGGGAGCTGTACTCCAATCACACCGGCGAGTTTGCCCAGCGGTTGCCCGTGGGCAAGGCGGACTACATCGTTTGGGCGGACGTGAAGGACTACAAGCTGCCCTCGGGCAGAAAGCTGAAGCCTGGCTCCGAAGTGACCGTGCATATCGACAATGACGAGCGTTCCGACATCGGTCTTCATTTAGACTGGTAATGGCCGTCGTGGGTTGGGAATCAGCGGCCATGGGATAGTCATGAAGAAAGCGGTCATTGGAATTGGAATTGGAATTGCGGTTGCGACTTCGCTGCTGGTTATCTTGTCGGCGTCGGTGTTCTCGACATCGATCCTGGCGGCTCCAGCGCAGTTGTTTGGCCGCGATTCGAAGCAAGACAAGACCCGCCTGCTTACCGGCAAGGTGCTGGACGGGGGCGACAATCCTTTGCCGAACGCGGTCGTGTATCTGACCAATACTCACACCCGCTCCGTGAAAACTTATATTGTTGGCCCGGACGGCGCCTACCGTTTTCCGGCGCTTCAGCCCAGCATCGACTACGAAGTGTATGCGCAGTACAACAACCGCAAGAGCGGCACCAAGACGGTCAGCCAATTTGACGACCGGTCGCAGGTTTACATCAGTTTGAAAATCAACACCAAAGCCGACACCAAATAAGCCCTTGCGTTGCCCGGTTCAGTCCGACCACGTTACCGACGGCTGGCACCGGTCTTGCGCACCCACTCGGGCGTAACTTGTCTGTGACCGACCCCTAGGCTACATTCGATCTGGTTCACGCGAAAACGGTCATGCCGATTGTTAGCTACGCTGCGGTCGTTCTGCTGGCTACGGGCGCCGCGATCTACGCGGTCATCGTGTACAACGGACTGGTGCGCCTGCAGAATGAAATGGTCCGTGCCTGGGCCAATATCGACGTTCTGCTCAAGCAGCGCCACGACGAGGTTCCCAACCTGGTGGCCTGCGTCAAGGGCTACATGGATCACGAGCGGCAGACGCTGGAGGCGGTGACGCAGGCTCGTGCGGCTTCGATGAGCGCGGCCAGCATTCCGCAGAAGGCGCAGGCTGACCTATTGCTAACGAGCGCTCTGCGATCATTTTTTGTGGTGGCGGAGCGCTACCCGCAGCTCAAGGCCGACCAGAATTTTCTGGCGCTGCAGAGTCGCATCTCCGAACTGGAGGAGCGAATCGCCGACCGCCGCGAGTTTTTCAACGACGACGTCAACACCTACAACACGCGGATCGCACAACTCCCCGAAGTCTTCCTGGCGCGGCTGATGAAACTGCAAGCGCGGCAGATGTTCCGGGTGAACGAGCAGGAGCGGCAGCAGGTGGAAGTGAAACTGGCTCGGGCACAAGGGACTGCCTAGCAGCATGGTGAAAGTCGGGTTGCAGTCTTGGTTGCGCCTGTGTCCCCTGGTTCAGACTTTCGCAAAGCAACCACAGGGGACACAGAGGAGCACAGGGGAAACCCAAAGGCCGGTCGCCGATCGCCACTCAGAAAATCGAGCGCACAACCCCAACATCAGCTCTGCGGCCAAGAAAAAAGGCCGCCTCTGACGGTGGCCTTGAATTCGCTGTGCCCGTTTCTCGAAGTTAGTTGCTGTCCCCGCCGGCCCGTTTCCACGAGATCAAGTCGCCGATGGTGGTGCTGGTTGAGGAGGAAGACGCCGGATGCTTGTAGGACTCGACTTCCTGACGCGACGCTTCTTCGCCGACCGCCCGGATGCTCAGGCCGACTTTTTTCTCTTCCTGATTCATCTTGATGATCTTGAAGTCGAACTCGCCGCCCGGTTCCAGATGCATCGGCTGTCCGTTCGCATCGACGGCTTCTGAGTTGTGACACAGACCTTCAATGCCCTCGGCAATCTCGACAAATGCGCCGAAGTTCGCCACGCGCAGGATCTTGCCATGCAGGATGTCGCCGATGCGGTGCTGCGCGAAGAACGAATCCCAAACGTCGGGCTGCATCTGCTTCACGCCGAGCGAAAGGCGCCGCTTGTCCGGTTCGATGGCCAGGATCACGGCCTTGACCTTGTCGCCCTTCTTCAGCACTTCGGAAGGATGCTTCACGCGGGTGGTCCAGCTCAGGTTGCTGACGTGCACCAAGCCGTCAATTCCATCTTCGATTTCAATAAAGGCGCCAAACTCGGTCAGGTTGCGGACCCGGCCCTCGACCGTCGCCCCCACGGGATATTTGTCGTGCAGCGTATCCCAGGGGTTGGAGGCGAGTTGCCGCATGCCCAGCGAAATCCGGCGCTCGGCCGGGTTCACACTCAAAACCACGCAGTCCACTGCGTCGTTTACGTTGACCAGCTTTGACGGATGCTTCATCCGTTTCGACCACGTCATTTCGCTCACGTGGACGAGGCCTTCAATGCCCTGCTCGAGTTCTACAAAGGCGCCGTAATCGGTGACGCTGATCACGCGTCCGTGGACGTGTGCGCCCACCGGGTAGCGATGTTCCGCATCCAGCCACGGATCGGGTGTGAGCTGTTTGAAGCCCAGCGAGACGCGCTGTTTGTCTTTGTCGTACTTCAGGACCTTAACCTGAATCTGGTCGCCGACGTTGACCAGGTCGCGCGGGTGTGTCAGACGTCCCCACGACATGTCGGTGATGTGCAGCAACCCGTCAATTCCGCCCATATCCACAAACGCCCCATACTCGGTCAGGTTCTTGACGATCCCGGTGAGGACGCTGCCTTCTTCGAGGTGCTCGAGTGTCTTGCCGCGTTTTTCGTTCTGCTCTTCTTCCAGAAGCTGTTTGCGCGAGACCACGATGTTGCCGCGCTTCTTGTTGAGCTTGATGATGGCGACTTCCATCGTCTGGCCCTTCATACCGTCCAGATTACGGATGGGGCGCAGGTCCACTTGCGAGCCCGGCAGGAAGGCGCGAGCGCCCTGAATGTCCAGGGTGAGACCTCCCTTGATGCGTTCCACGACGATGCCCTTGATCGGCTTCTTTTCGTTGTAAGCGCGCTCGATCTCATCCCACGACCGCAGCCGCTGCGCCTTCAGGTGCGAGAGGTTGACGTAGCCCTCTTCGGTTTCGCCCTTCTCCCGCATCACGTCGATCTCGGCGCCGGGCTCGAACTTGGGCTTGCCCTCGTGATCGAGGATTTCCGCAATCGGCACCATGCCTTCGGATTTCGCCCCGATATCGACGACAACGTGGGTCGCGGTCAGTTTCACCACGGTGCCTTTGATTACGTGGTCGCCGCCAACCGATTCTTCGCTTTCGGTCTCGAAGTGCTGGAGGGCGGCGGCGAAATCATCGCTGCCCGCGGCGGCATTCTCGGCGGCGGGACTTTCAGGAGCGGAATGTTGAGCAGCGTCATTTTCAGGAGCGGCGGAGGTCAGTGGCTCCGCGGGAGAGGGTTGTGCGTGCTCGGGAGCGTCGATTACGGCCGAGGCGCCGGTGTGAGTGTCGTGTGCAGGTGTCATGGTTTCAAGACTGGATTCAAGATTGTGGGCGGTGCTGTCGTCGAACAAGTTCATAGCCTCGGTGTCGATGCGTTCGTGCGCGATGCATTCGTGCGCGACACATGCGGGACGTGGCATAGCGGACTGCTGGCGTGGTCTTTAGGTTGCGTTGAGGCCGACCTGGCGGACGACCCTGGGACAATTCCAGCTGGTTCGAAACCGCGTCCAATAGGGACTCCTCGACTATAGCAACCGCTTTGGAACAGTGTCAAACCGAAACGGGCAGGCGGCCCAAAAATTCATAGTCTCGTCACACTGCCGCGTCCCTTCCGCCCCAATAGGGGGATTGGTAACCGGTTACCGCCCTTCGGCGGAGCGACGGGCGTCTCGCGAGCCTGTCCTGAGCGAAGTCGAAGGGTCCAACCGGACGGGGACGCCCGGCTCTGCACCAGCAACACTCCGTCAGCAACCCGTTGGCTCCACGCTGGCCGCTTCTGCTACCCTCCCCCCATGGACCATCTCTGGACTCCGTGGCGTTACGCATATGTCACCGGCGCTGACCTGATATCGGGCTGCATATTCTGCGATGCTCCCAAACAAAACGACCAACAGGCCCGCATCGTTCACCGCGGGGCGCATTGCTACGTCATACTCAATACCTATCCGTACACCAATGGGCATGTCATGGTCGTGCCCTACGCGCATCTGGACGAGTTGCACAATCTCCCCGCCGAAGCCGCCCACGAGATGATGGTTCTGACCCAGCGGATGGAGTCGGTTCTGCGCTCTCTCTATCGGCCCGACGGCATCAATCTCGGCATGAATATCGGAAAAGCCGCGGGCGCCGGCGTGGCTGGACACATCCACATGCACATCCTGCCGCGCTGGATCGCGGACGCCAATTTCGTTAGCGTCATCGGAGAGACCAGAGTGCTGCCGGAGGCGCTGGAGGTGACGTGGGAACGGATTCGGCAGGAGCTGGGAAAGAATTTGTAATTGGTGATTTGTAATCGAACACCTTCCACCACGGTTGGTGGACGTGCTTTCAAATTACCAATTACAAATTGCCAATTACAAATTTCTGCATCCAGCTCCACGCACTCGACACGATATCGTCGAGATTGCGCTGGGCGGTCCATCCCAGCAGTCTTTGAGCCTTGGCCGGATCGGCCACGAGAACGGGAGGATCGCCCGGCCGCCGCGGGCCAATCTTCCGCCGAACGGGACGTCCAGTGACGTTTTCCGCTGCCCGGATGACTTCGAGAACGGAATGTCCCCGGCCTGTTCCCAAATTGACAGCCAGCGGCTCGCCGTCTTTTTCGTCGCCCTCTGTTTCGAGGTGTTGCAAGGCTCGCACGTGCGCATCGGCGAGATCGTTGACATGAATGTAGTCGCGCACGCAGGTGCCGTCCGGAGTCGGGTAGTCGGACCCATAGATTTGCAACTGGGGCCCGTTCTCGATGGAGGCGGCCAGCGCCAGTGGAATCAGGTGAGTTTCCGGCTGGTGCATCTCGCCAATCTCGCCGCTGTCGTCTTCACTGTCATCAGCGCCCGCAGCATTGAAATAGCGCAGGCTCACGGAGCGCAGACCGTAAGCGCGGCTGTAAGCCTCGAGCGCGTTTTCGAGGAAAAGCTTCGACGCGCCATAGGGATTCACCGGCTCGCGCGGCGTCTGCTCGGTGATCGGAATGTGCTCAGGGATGCCGTACACCGCGCAGGTGGAGGAAAACACGAAGCGGCGGATACCGGCGTCCAGCGCCGAATTCAAGAGGCTGAGCGCCGCGGCGACGTTGTTGCGGAAATACTTGCGCGGGTTCTCGACCGATTCCCCGACGTAGGCGTGGGCGGCAAAGTGCATGACCGCGTCGACGCGCGCGAGCACGGGCCGGAGCGTGGCTTCGTCGGCGATGTCACCCTCCACCAACTCGAAGCCTCGCGCCAGGCGATCGAACCCGGTCGAGAGATTGTCATAGAGCACGACCTCATAGCCGGAACGGCGCAGCGCGCGCGCCGCATGACTGCCGATATAGCCTGCTCCACCCGACACTAAGATCGCCAAGAAAAACCTCGCGTGATTCAACGGTCTGAGTTTTTCTTTTTTCTATGCGATCATGACGCGGGAAGGAGTCGCCCGGAGGTGATACCCATCACCCTCCGTTTGTGACAGAGGGTTGCGGCGGTGGGGCGGGACGCCCGTCGCTCCATCGGATGATTGGTCACCGCTCCCAGGGATGATCGGAGAGCGGAATCTTCTGTTATTTGTTCCCGCCTATTTACTACTAAGTTAACGGAAGGGCGACCCTGAAAAAAAAACGGCTACGCCGGTCTTTTGGAATCATAGGTTTAGGGAAAAAATCCTGCAAAATCTTTGGTTTTAAAGGACTTATAGGTAAAATATTCCGGAATAAGGACTTAACGCGGTCTATTCACCCAAATGAAAAAGGGTGGGGAGTTATCCCGCACCCTTTCGATCTAGAGTTCCTAGAGTTCTTCTCTATGGTTTTATTATATCAATTCCGACCTCCCTACCCGACAAAACTTCCGATTTTATTTTTCCCGCCTATTCATCGACTTACGGGGAAAATCGTCAAAACAGGGGCTTGACAAGATTTCCCGAAATCTTCGCGGCTTTGGCTGGGGATCGCTTGCTCTCATCGCTGGTTGTTGCCGACTGGTGTAGAATTTGAAGGTCAAGCCCCACGCTGTCATCATGAATCCTCGGCAGCGGATTTCGTCGTTAGGCAGGATGATCGGGACGTAGCGCAGCCTGGTAGCGCACTTGCTTGGGGTGCAAGGGGTCGCGAGTTCAAATCTCGCCGTCCCGACCAACAATTCCATTCCCCTGCCGAAGAGGTCCTTCGCTCTGCTCAGGATTTCGCCAGCGGGCTCCCGCTTCGCTCACGCCCGCTAATCGGCTCAACTTGGGGTGCAAGGGGTCGCGAGTTCAAATCTCGCCGTCCCGACCAATTACTTCCCCCGTATGTCCGGTGGCACGGGCCGATAACCCGGCCCGATTCCAATTGCTGAGAGCTAAACTACCCCGGCCGCAAGTCCAGTCCTCTGTGATCCGGGCCCTTGCATTTTTCCTGTGTTTGGCGCAACGTTTTCAAAATGAAAGGAGTGCTCCCGACATCATGATCAAGGTTCTGATCCACCACGAAGTCGCCGACTATACGGTCTGGAAAGCCGCGTTCGATTCCTCCTTCGACTGGCGGCGCAAAAACGGCGAGCGCAGTTGCCGTATTTTCCGCGGCGCTGGAGACGTCAACGACGTCACTCTTTTCTTCGAGTGGGAGAGTCTGGAAAAGGCGCGTGCCTTCATAGCATCGGACGAACTCAAAGCCAAAATGGCGAGCGCGGGTGTCAAAGGCCAGCCTCGAGTCGATTTCCTGACCGAGGTGCACAGCGTCCGGCGCAGCGCTGCCGACTGAGCGGCGCCGCATGGCGGGGTTTCGCCCCGCGGACAGCCGAGGGCGGCTGTCCCTACGTGGGTGTTTCCGGACGCGGGATTAGTGTCGTGAGGAAAGAATGTGCAGGATCTGCTGCAGTTCATGCCGCAGGTGCGCCACACTCACGGCCGGACTCACCGGAAACGGAAGGGCGGTCTGGCTCCGATCGGACTTGGCCTCCTCGCGCAACTGCAGCCGCGCCCCGGCGATGGTGAAGCCGTCGTCGTAAAGTAGTTTCTTAATGCGGACCACCGATTCCACATCGCGCTTGCGGTACATGCGCTGCCCGGTGCTGCTTTTTACTGGCTTGAGCTGGGGAAATTCGGTTTCCCAGAACCGCAGTACGTAGGCGGGCAGACGGCACAAGCTGGCCACCTCGCCGATGCGGAAATAGAGCTTGTCCGGAATAATGATTTCGGCGTTGCGGGCCGCTTTCTTCGACGTTTTCTTGCGGAGGGTCATTGGAGGCCGTTTCCGTACTCCTGTATACGCGTTTCTAGCACGAGCGGCGCTGCGGGACAACCCTCAAAAGTACGGATCAGGCGCCGCAAGGGCGTTTTGACGCCGCAAAGGGGGCCGAAGTTCCAAGGTTCGAACGGTCGCTGTTAGCGACCGCTGCTCACCGACCTTCCGCGGGTGCCACCGTCGAGCCATAGGTGGAGATCGCTTGCAACGGCCGCAACGGAAAAGCCTCTCAAGAGGTGCTTCTCCTGAGAGGCTTTGGGGAATTTCTGAACGAGCATCCGTCCGCTTAGTGTTTCTTTTTCTTGGCGGCTTTCTTCTTGGTTGCCATGAAGTGTTTCCTCCGTTTGAACGATTTGTTCTCCCAAGGTTCTCGACAGGGCACCTTGATGCCCGGGCTACTCAACTTGTAGTATGAGCAGCTGTCCTACCACAAGATATTGCCACTTGTATGTAATTTGTCAATGAAAATTTCACCTCACCGAGCGATTTTGGCGAAGTGCGTGCTCGAATCGTTCGAGCGAGTGCTGCCGACTTTCAACGTCGCGGGAGAAACCCTCCCGTCAGAAGAGAGTGAAGCCACGACTCCTGTGCGATAATTTCAGAAGAAATCTATGTCAGATCACAAAGTATTCTGCGCAAAATTGAAACAGGAATTGCCGGGGCTCCCCGAGCCTCCGTTCGACGGCGACTTGGGGAAAAAGATCTACGAGACATGTCTCGCAACAGGCGTGGGGCCAGTGGGTGGAGCACTGCAAAATGTTGCTGAACGAATATCGCCTGAACCCGGCGCGCAAGCAGGATCAGGAAGTTATCGTGCAGCAGATGGAGCAGTTTTTCTTCGGTGAGGGATCCGCGCGTCCAGCCGAATACGTTCCCCCGGCGCACTGAGCGCACTGGGGCCAGGAACGGCGCGGGCAAGCTATCTGCGCCGCTTGTTTACAGCCCAGGCTGCAGGCAGGTTACTGATAGATTACCTCTGACCCCTCAGCTGGTTCCCAATTCATCACCTCGTAACACTCATCGGCGACAATCGAAGCCATGGCGCCGGAGGTCATAGCACGGCAGATCGTCGCACCGAAGATCTATGACACGCTGATCGTTTCGGATCTGCACCTTGGCGCGGACATGAGCCGCGCGCGCGAGGCGTTGCGCGTTCTGCGGGAAAATCAATATCGCCGCCTCATTCTGCTGGGCGACATTTTTGCCGACCTCAATTTCGGACGCCTGAAAAAAGAGCACTGGAAATTTCTCGGCTTCATTCGCAAGCTCTCCAATCCCAAGCGTAACGTCGAAGTGGTCTGGGTCGAAGGCAATCACGACCACGGCCTGGCCGAAATCATGTCCCATTTGGTCGGTGTCCGCGTGTACCAGGAATATCAATGGGAATACCAGGGCCTGCGCCATGCCGCCGTGCATGGCCACCAGTTCGACGGCTTCGTGGTGAGCAATGTCCGCGTCAGCTATCTGATCGGGACGCTACTCTACCTGCAACTGCAGAAGTGGGATTCGAAAAACAAAACCCTGACCCGTTTCCTCGACCGGCTCAACACGCGCTGGCTGCGCTTGTCGCCAAAGGTCGCCGCGGGCGCCCTGGCCCATGCCCGTCACTGCCAGGCGGCGCGCATTTTCTGCGGCCACACCCATGCCGCCATGCACAAGCACGAGCGCGGAACCGATTATTTCAATTGCGGAAGCTGGATTGACGAGCATCCTACCTATATCACCGTTGGTGAAGAGGGAGTTCAGATCCATGAATACGTTGAGGGGCCTGACGACCATCATCCTGGCGGAGAACGAAGCGCGGCTGATCCCGAAGCTGCTGAATTCGCCGGCGACGCAGGACTACTCGAAGATAGCGAGTACGAGGGTGTTGGCCGCTGACGCCAACTCCACCGACGGCACGGTCTTCGGCACGGTCGTACGAAAGACCCATTTACCAAGACGCACGTCAGGTGACTCTTGCGCAAACTGACTATCGTTTTCCACCACGCTGGCGGAGGACATCAAAGTGCGGCGGACGCTCTCAAAGCAACGCTCGCCGGGCAAGAACATCCTTGGGACGTCAGTCTTCTCGACATTCAGGAGTTGCTCGATCCCCTCGACCTGCTTCGTCGTGCCACGGGCCTGCGCATTCAGGACACCTACAACCTAATCTTGCGCAAAGGCTGGACGCGCTTCACGCCGCAACTGCTGGTCATTCTGCAGGGGACCATCCGTCTTTACCATTCTCCGATCGTGAGAGCGCTCCGAGCGTACTGGGCGCAGCATCCGGCGGACCTGGTGCTCTCGGTAATTCCGCACTTCAATCGCGAAATTGCCGAGAGCCTTCGCCCGGTTGGTATAAGAACGCCCCGGGAAATCCCGATTTGGCCTTCGCAGGCGGGACGGGATGCGTTGAAAGCGCAGCCCTCAGCGGCTAAAGCCGCTAGTATGGCGGGGGCTAACGGCACGGCTGAAGCCGTGCCCTACCCAAAACTATCCGGAAACGAGCCTAATCAGAGAATCCTTAACTCAAGAACGCTTGGCACCGAGACAGCTATCACAAAGCCGCCTTTTGTCACTCTAATCACGGATTTGGCGGATTACCCGCCACACTTCTGGATTGAGCCGGAGTCGGAATACATCATCGTTGGGAGCGAACGCGCCCGACAACAAGCCTTGACCATCGGCCACCCCGCCGACCATATCTTCCAGACATCGGGAATGATCCTGAAGCCGAGGTTCTACGAAAAGACCACCGTCGATCGAGTTGCTGAAAGAACGCGGCTCGGCCTGGAACCCGATTGTCCAACGGGCATTGTCCTGTTCGGAGGCTATGGCTCCAAGGTGATGGTTGACATCACCAGGAAACTCAACGAAGCCGGCGGCGGCGTACAGATAATCCTGATTTGCGGGCACAATCAGAAGCTCGCCGCTGAGCTCAAGAATCTGAGGACCAGAAAGCCAGTCCTGGTTGTCGGATTTGCTCAGAATGTCGAGTACTACATGGCCTTGGCCGACTTCTTTATCGGGAAACCAGGCCCCGGTTCGATCAGCGAGGCACTGCAGTTCCACTTGCCCGTCATCGTGGAATGCAATTCCAAGACACTGCCGCAAGAGCGCTACAACGCGGAATGGGTGACGGAGAAGGGTTTCGGGATCGTCGTGCCGAGCTTTAAAAACATTGCGCCCGCTGTTCAACGCTTACTCGAGAGCGCGACTTTCAATGCATTCCGTATGAAGGCCAACGAATACTCGAATCGAGCGCTGTTTGAAGTGCCCATAATCCTGGAAGAATGCGCGCCGCACACGGCGGCCACAATTCAGCCGCAGGCTGCTGTTCTGATTTGAGGAGCTTTCCATGGTTGTCAGCCCTCTCAAAATTCGGGGATGTTTGCCGCAGGCTGGTGAATTGTAGCGTCGGCATCTTGCCGGCTCTCCCGAGGGCGTCGCGCCCTCGGCGCGGCGGGCATGGATGCCCGCCGGACGGCCGCCGGGACGGCGGCGCTACGGATGGGCAGGTCAGCGGAAGAGCGCGGCAAAAAATCCGCCAAGTTTTCTGAAGAACCCGCGCGCCGGCGCGTGATTCGCCGATGCCGTTTCAGTGCCCGCCGGCTTTGGCTTTGCGCTTGCCGCCGGAGGAAGCGGAGCGGCCAACGCTGGTGCTGCAAGTGGACGCGAATCGAGAGGCAGCGCACGCACATCCTCAACCGGGGCAGGCGGAGGGCCGGTCGGGTGGAACACAAACGGCGCCTCTATCTGCACGTGAAGTTCGTTGGGCGCGACGGAAGCGTCAAGTGGAGCGCCCGCTGCCGGTACTCCATTCGAACCCGTGCTTTCCGCGTGAGCCGTCTCCGCAGCCGGCGCTGGGCTTGCGTTCACGGGCGGCAGCGCGTCGCCCTGCACTTTATTCTGTATTTGGCTCTGCGTCGGTAAATTGCTCGTCGCCCGCAGCGGAGCGTCCCGCGGCGGCGGACATCCGCATTCGAGCGGCACCGCCATATCCACGCGATCGAGTTGCCCGGAACGAAACACGAGCTGGTCGGTTGCCTTCACCTGATAAGTGCGATCGCCGAGCAATTCAGAAACAATTGCCGACGCCGTGTTGCCGGGCAGCGCGCGCACGCAGGTATTGCCCTGATTGTCCGCGCTGATGACATAGTGAAATTCCCCCGGCCCCACCAGGAGGATGCGGAAGTCTGGCGTCATCACGGAATCCGAAGAAGCGTCGAGAGCGAAGTGCGCTTCCAGCGCGCCCGTGTTCATGCTGAGCATCACGTTATGCCGGTTCTCGGACGGAGTGACCGACACGGTCGTTCCCGGACAAACATGCACCTCGCCGCCACTCGACAGGCGGAGAACGGCGGTATCGGGGCCGGCCGCAATCGCAGAACCCGCGCCTCCGCCATTTCCCGCCAGCGCCAGCGGCCCGGCCGCGCGTACCGCGGCCACGACCGGTTGCGGCGCGGGCGTCAGGCTGGGAACCGTCGGCGGCTCAAAAGGTGAACTCCTGGTCTGGCTGGGACTTTTCCCGAGATGCACGACCAGGCGGTTTCCGGCAGCATCCCAGGTATAGGCGCGCGGCGCGAGCAGATCCACGACCACGCGCGCTACCGGTGGATTCTGTTGAAACTGGTCGGCGCGTATCGTGCCGATCTGATCGGCTTGCACGCTGATGCGCTTATGCTGCGTTTCCAGCCGCGCGTTCGGCAGATCGATCACCAGCCGATCAGGGTCACTGATCGCCTGGATCGAGGGAACCAACGGCTTCGTCGAGAGAATTTCAACGGCCTGGCCCTCTTTTTCCTGCACAATCCGGAAGCTCTTGATCGCCGCAATCTTGCTCGCGGCAGAAGAAGCAGCAGGCTTGGAGCCAGGGTTAACCTCGGGCTGAACCGGTGTCTGGGAGTGAAGCCATGGTGTTCCGAGTACGAGCATTCCCAGCGCAAGAACCGCGCACAAATCCGCCCGCAAACTGCAGCGAGACCACGGTTGCCGGAACGCAAGATTCGGCGGGAAGTCTTTCACGGAAGCACTCGAGTGTTACAGCAACCATATCACTCGGGGGTTCATGAAAAAAAGCGCATGGTAAAAGACACGGAGAAAGGCGCACGGAAAGCGCGCGCGAGGAATTACGAGTCGGCCAGGAACTCGTACTCATCAATGACGGCGGCCACCGCCATCTTGCCGGCGGGACTGCCACCTTCGACCCGCACCACGCGGCCCTTACAGCGCACTCGGATGCTTTCCGTCAGCGTGATCTCGGGCGGCAGGGTCAGCGTGAAATCAATCGCGGAGCCGGCCTGGATGGCGGAATCGACGTAAAAGCAGATTCCGCGCGCGCTGACGTCGCGGGTCTGCGCCGCGTGCTCCGGTTCATTTTCGCCGTAACGGACGCTTACGGGCAGACGAAGCGCGAACCGCCGCGTGGCCCGCTTGTCATTATCCTTATCCTTGTCGCTGCCCTGGCCCTGCTGCGTCTCGGCCATTGAACCTCCTCGGGAGTAAGGTCTCAAAGTTTCAAGGTTTCAGAGTTTCAAAGACTTGCCGGAAACCGCTTGTAAGCATGGCAATTAGCGGCAGGCCTGTCAAGATCAAGGTTTCAAAGTTTCAAGGTTTCAGGGTTTCAAAGATTGGTCGCGGGTTCGAGTCGCACAGCTTTTGTTGGTTTCCCTGAGACCTTGAAACCTTGAAACCTGGTCTTTGATCCGCCTTTCAGCGTCTACAATGGACCTGTGGTCTTCGTCCTCGACAACTACGATTCGTTCACTTACAACCTCGTCCAGTACCTGGGTGAACTGGGCGCCCAGGTTGAGGTCCGCCGCAACGACGAAGTGACCGTTGGAGAGATCGAGGCGATGCACCCCGAGCGCATCGTGATTTCTCCCGGACCCTGCACTCCGCAGGAAGCCGGCATCAGCATCGAACTGATCCGCCATTTCGCGGGCCAGGCCAACGTGCCGGTGCTGGGCGTCTGCCTCGGACACCAGGCGATCGGCGCGGCTTTCGGCGGCCAGGTGGTTCGCGCGAAGAACCTGATGCACGGCAAAACCAGTCAGGTTGAGCACGATGGCAGGACCATCTTTCGCGGCCTGTCTTCGCCCATGACCGCGACCCGCTACCACTCGCTGATCGTTTCTGAAGACGGACTGCCTGGCGATCTCGAAGTCAGCGCCTGGACTCGCGACAGCGACGGGACGCGCGTCATCATGGGGCTACGGCACCGGAAGTTCCCCGTCGAGGGAGTGCAATTTCATCCGGAGAGCGTGCTGACGGGCGAGGGGAAGAAACTGGTGGCGAATTTCCTGCGGAGTTAATCTCATCATCGAAAAAAGGGCGATGAGCGGAGCATCCTGTATTCTTCCTATTCCTGCCTGTTGACTCCGAAGGTATTAACCCGTGTTTACCACTACCCCCTCCCCCCGGTCTTTTGGAATCAGAGGGTTAGGAGGCCTCATCCCGCCAAAGTATAGAGCGCAAAGGACTTATTTGTAAAGTATTCCGGAATAAGGACTTAGCCGTAAATCATATGCTTTTTAGGATATTGGCAGCGGCTGACGCTGCTAGTCGCCTCAACTTACGGTTGTCAAAGAGCGCTGAAAATGGGTTTGGGGCAGCTTCGAGGGCTGTCTTGGGAGACGGGCACAGCTCTTCACTGCTCCAATCAGATTTTCATTCTCGCGCAAGGTGGGCTGGATGTCCGTGACGCATGACCCGCGTGTTGGTGATGAAAAAGGGGCAGAGGTTAGATTGCAGAAGGGGACCCGCGATGAGTAAGGTACCTGCAGCCATGCCACGCTTCGAAAACCGCGAAGTGTGGGCACTCCCCGTTGAAATGCTGTCTTCGATTGCCAACTCGTTCTCACGATCCGGTCAATGAGTGTAAAGGCGATTTTTCACCAATTGACCAGACCAGAATCACAGACGCAGGTGGCCGGCCGTCGATTGATCCCGGGCTCCTGCTGCGGGTTCTGCTTTGCGATCCCACAAGGTCGGTGTATACTGTTTCGGTTTTTGAAGTGGATCAGAAAAGAATTTCTGGCTTGTCTCACTAGCTAGGTGGCTGGACTTCAGCTTTCCTCCCCAAAGGCGAAGGGTGTGAACTAATCAACGACCGACGTTAGCAACAGGTACGACCCCAAGTTGTTATTCCGCCGTTATTGGACGCACGGAAATGAGTACGCGTTCCACAAGGAGGATTTAATGCTTAGTCTCCGCTACCCAAGTTCTTCTTCACTGTATGCGTTTCTTCTTCTCGCAGCAGTGACCGTCCAAACCCAAATCGCAGCCGGCCAAGATTCCTCAACCAGCTCGCCGCGCGCCCAGACCGCGGAGCCAGTTCCGCCGCCACTCTCCACCCACAGAGCACAATTCTTTAGAAACAATCCCGCGGCCCGCGCTGAATTTCTCGCGCAGTTGCCGCGCCACGCTGCCGGTCGAGTTCAACCCACCAGTCCCCGGTTCGTGTCTCCCGCCTCCGGCACCTGGCAAGTCGTGGTCAATGCTTTCCCCCCGGGAGGCGCTGCCAGTCCATTACTGCTGACTGATGGGACGGTGATCGTTGCCGAAGGTGACAGCCCCTATTGGTACAAGCTCACCCCTGACATCAATGGCAGCTACGTCAATGGCACGTGGACTCAAATCGCTTCGCTGCCCGTGATCGGCGGCACGCAGTATGCCCCTCTCTATCATGCCTCCGCGGTCCTGCCGGACGGCCGTGTCATCATTATGGGTGGGGAGTACAACGGCAGCAGCACTGAGGTGTGGACGAATCTGGGCGCCATTTACGATCCCGCAACCAATACCTGGACGGCGGTTTCTGCGCCTTCGGGAAGTGGGTGGACTAGCATCGGCGATGCGGAAAGCACCATCCTGGCGGACGGCACGTTCATGCTGGCCAGCTGTTGCGGCGACCCTGATGTCGATGCACTGTTCGATGCCACCAGCTTGACTTGGACCAGCACCGGAGCCCCTAATGCGGGAGATAACTACCAGGACGAACAAGGCTACGAGTTGCTACCCAACGGAGATGTCCTGACCATCGATGTCTGGACCAACTATCCCAACGGGGGCGCCACCAATGCCGAGCGCTACAGTCCCTCGTCGGGCACTTGGAGCAGCGCGGGCAACACCCCAGTTTCGCTGGTTGACCCATCTGCTTGCGGGACTTGGGAAATAGGACCAGCGGTGCTTCGCCCCGACGGCACCGTGGTCGCATTCGGCGGAAATACCGGTTGCACCTCTCCCGCTGCGGACCCAACCGCGATCTACGATTCCTCCAGCAACAGCTGGAGTTCTGGTCCTAACATTCCGGCAATTTCCGGGCAACATTTTGACTTGGCCGATGCGCCCGCAGCATTGCTGCCTGATGGCAACATCCTGTTCGCAGCCAGCCCGGGATACGGCAACTCCCCAACGCACTTCTTCGAGTTCTCTACCACCAATACCATCGCCCAGGTTGCCGACACGGTCGACTATGCCAGCAGTTCGGGTGCCTACTACTACAACTTTCTGGTGCTGCCGAACGGCCAGATCATGTCAACGGATTTCAGCTCTCTCCCTGAGTTCTATACGCCGGTCGGTTCGCCCAACTCCAACTGGGCTCCGGTGATCTCCTCGGCTCCGTCTTCGGTGACCCCTGGCTCTACGTATTCCATTTCCGGCACCCAGTTCAACGGCTTGTCGCAAGGCGCCTACTATGGAGACGATGTTCAGGGAGCGACCAACTACCCGCTGGTCCGCATCACAAACAATTCCACTGGCCACGTCTTCTATGCGAAAACGACCAACCCCAGCAATAGCTCTGTCGCCCCTGGTAACTCGGTCTCGGTGGACTTTACCGTTCCCGCGAGCATAGAGACAGGTGCCAGTAATCTGGTGGTTGTCGCCAATGGCATCGCCTCGGAAGCAGTGAGCGTGACTGTAGGCGGCACAACTGGTACCACCGTCACTCTGACACCTACCTCTCTTGCCTTTGGTAGCGTGGCCGTGGATACCATCAGTACCCCCAAGTCGGTGACTCTAAAGAACACGGGCACGGCCACACTGGATATCACCAGCGTTGCCCCAAGTACTGGTTTCGCGATTTCCGCTACAACTTGCGGAGCTACGCTGGCCATCGGTAAGACCTGCAAGGTGAGTGTCACCTTCAACCCCACGGCACTGGGTGCTCAGACTGGAACCCTCTTATTTACGGACAATGCTACCGGCAGCCCGCAAACCGTATCGCTCTCCGGCACCGGCGTCGTACAAGCAAAGCTAACTCCCGCCACTGCGACGTTCGCCAAGACGATGGTGGGCAGTACCAGTGCAGCCAAAACATTTACCTTGACGAACCATCTGAACGTAAGCTTGAACAGCATCAGCATCTCGACGAGCGGCGCCTTTGCTGTTTCGGCCACCACTTGCGGCAGCAGTTTGGCCAAGAAAGCAAAGTGCACAATCAGCGTCGTCTTCAAGCCAACGGGAATCGGCACCACAACGGGGTCACTGTCAGTGAGCGACAGCGCCAACAACAGCCCGCAGACATCCAGTCTGACGGGCAAGGGCGACTAAGAGTCAGCGCATTTTTGACCCACAGGATACTGGCTTTCCCGAGTCAGGCCGGGGGTTTGCGCGGTAACTTCTGTTAGCAGGCGTTAACACTAACTACCCCGCGGGCCGTTATGAGACGGGTTTGATAGCTTCCAGCCTTCCGCACTGCAGTCTGGCCGCAGCGGCTAAAGAGGCTGCGGAAAAACTCGACGAGGGCGCAAAAAGCACACCGCGGGCGCTCAAGCGCGAACACATCAACGACTTAACGGCACGACTGAACAGGCTGCGGAAAAATGAACCAAGGTAGTAATTTCAGGGCTTTTTGAGTCAAAAATACTCCTGTAAGCTGTTGAATCTTGGTTCGAGAAAATGCTCGGATTACTAACTTGAGTCATTTTTCCGCAGCCTGTGAAGTCGTGCCCTTCCCAACACCTGCACGAGTCAAGATTCTTAAGCAGTCCGAGACGGGGCAAGCCCCGTCTCTACACGAACTTTTCTTGAATCCAGTTCTATCCGCTATTCGCTGCCCCTTGCCATCTCCACTGCGCGCAGCACCGCTCGGGCCTTGTTCTCGGTCTCTTCGAACTCACGCTGCGGATCGGAATCGGCTACGATTCCTGCGCCCGCTTGGAGGTAGGCTTTCTTACCTTTCATTAGCAGAGTGCGGATCGCGATACACGAATCCAGATTCCCCGCGAAGTCGGCGTAGAGGACGGAGCCGCCATAGACTCCGCGCCTTGTTGGCTCCAGTTCTTCGATGATCTGCATGGCGCGAACTTTGGGCGCGCCGCTTAGCGTTCCGGCGGGGAAGCAGGCGGCGAAGGCGTCCATGGCGTTCAGTTCAGGGCGCAGGCGGCCTTCCAGCGCCGAAACCAGGTGCATCACGTGCGAGTAGCGCTCCACGAACATCAGGTCGCGGACTTTTACCGAGCCGTACTCGCTGACGCGGCCCAAGTCATTGCGGCCTAGATCGACGAGCATTACGTGCTCGGCGCGTTCTTTCTCGTCCGCTAGCATTTTCTTTTCGAGCGCGGCGTCTTCGGCTTCGTCGCGGCCGCGCGGATGCGTGCCGGCAATCGGACGGTATTCGAGGTTGTGTCCGGTGGCACGGACGAGCATTTCAGGAGACGAACCGAGGACGTGCATTTCTGTGGAATTGTTTCGCCTGGGATCCTTGTGCCCGTCGCTCTTTTGTTTGGCGTTCTTCCGTTCACCGCCGAAGCGCAAGAAATACATATAGGGCGAGGGATTCACCGTGCGGAGCGCGCGGTAGAGATCGAGGGGAGCGACTCCGGGCTCGAAATCCCAGCGCTCGGAAAGCACGACCTGGAAAATGTCTCCGGCGGCGATGTACTCCTTGGCACGGCGGACGCTTTCCAGAAATTTTGGCTTCGGAGTGCGCGCCCGCACCTTCAGCTTTAACTGCGCCAGTTTTGACTTCGTGGCAGCCTTGCGCCAGTACGCCGGTTTCCATCCCGCAGCGAGTTTCTTCTCGATGCGCGCGATGTCCTTCACGGCGCGCTCGTAGGCAACTCTGGGCGTTTCCCGCGTCACGTCCGCCGACGCCACTATGTGGATCTGGTGGCGCAGGTGATCGAAGGCGAGGACGCGGTCGAAAAACATCAGCACACAGTCGGGAACGTCGAGGTCATCCGCAGCGTGCTCTCCGATGTTCTCGAGCCGCCGCACAATGTCATACGCGCAATAGCCGACCGCGCCGGCGGTGAAGGGCGGCAACCCTTCCATCGCCGCTGGACGATGCTGCTGCAAGAGTTCCTTGATGACTTCGAAAACATTTCCGGTGCGGCGCTCGACTTTCTTAGCGCGGTCACGTTCGATCTTGATTTCAGCGCCGCGCGACTCCAGCCGCAGAAACGGGCGCACGCCAAGAAACGTGTACCGTCCAATCTTTTCTCCGCCTTCGACGGACTCCAGCAGGAAGGCATCCGGCTCTCCATCAGAGACGGCAAGAAAGGCGGAAACCGGGGTCAGCAGGTCGGCAGAGATGGACTTCGCGACCGGAACCAGCGTGGCGCCGCGCGACAGGCGGGCGAATTCTTTGTAGTCGGGACGGATCATGCGTCTAGCATCGCACGAACACTTGGGATTGTCGTTGTTTCCCAGCCTTGCAGTCTAGTCAGCGACCGGCGAATACACTCGTCCAACCGCCCACTGATTCGCGAAAGACGCGAATGAGTGGGGCACCGGCGTTATCGTCGGCCCTCCCTTCGCTTGCCTAGGCTGCGGGGCGGCAATATACTTTGCGAGGCTTGCCCGCTGACTCAGGATCGCGTCATCAACAAGGGCGGGATGAAACATGTGGTTAAGAACCGGCTTCTCGGCGGCCGGGCGGGGACGCCCGGCTCTCCACCAGCACGTTGTATTCATGCGGAGACTTTATGACGACGACAGTGGACCTCGAACAGGAAACTAATCCCTGGCAGGCGCAAGCCGCCCGCTTCGACCTGGCTGCGCACAAGCTGAATCTTGATGAAGGACTGTGGAAGGTGCTGCGGAGTCCGAGCCGGGAAATTATTGTGCATATCCCGGTGATGATGGACGATGGGCACCTGGAAGTGTTTACCGGATACCGCGTACAGCACTCCATTGCGCGTGGCCCGGCCAAGGGCGGACTGCGCTATGGGCCCGACGTGAACCTGGACGAAGTGCGGGCGCTGGCGAGTTGGATGACGTGGAAGTGCGCGGTGGTGAACATTCCGTTCGGGGGCGCCAAGGGCGGTATTATTTGCGATCCGCACAGCATGTCGCAGGGCGAGTTGGAGCGCATGACCCGGCGTTACACGGCCGAGCTATTCGATTTCATCGGGCCCGAGAAAGACGTCCCCGCCCCCGACGTGAACACCAACGAACAGACCATGGCCTGGATCATGGACACCTATTCCATGCATGCGCGCCAGACCTGCACCGCCGTCGTTACCGGCAAGCCGATCAACATTGGCGGATCGCGCGGGCGCCGCGAGGCGACTGGGCGCGGCGTGCTCATGGTCTGCGAACAGGCGATCAAGAAACTGCGCCTGAATCGCGATACTGCCCGAGTCATCGTGCAAGGGTTCGGCAACGTCGGTTCGAACGCGGCCCGCCTCATGGCGGAAGCCGGATACAAGGTCATCGGCATCGTCGAGGTTGACGGTGGCTTGTACAAAAAGGACGGCATCGACATGGAAGCCCTGTGGGAATTCCGCCAGCGCAATGGCACGGTTCACGGCTTCACGGGCGCCGAGACGTACGATCCGGCCGAGCTTTTGCTGGTCGATTGCGACATTCTGATCCCGGCGGCGACGGAAAACCAGATCACCAGCCAGAATGCGGACCGCGTGAAATGCAAGATTTTGGCCGAAGGCGCGAATGGTCCCACGACCGCGGCCGCCGACGATATCCTCTCCGCGAAAAAAGTCTTCGTGATCCCCGACATCCTGGCGAACGCCGGCGGCGTCACCACGTCTTACTTCGAGTGGGTGCAGGATCGCCAGGGCTACTTCTGGAAGGAATCGGTGGTCAACGAGCACCTGTCGGAGATTATGATTGCGGCGTTCGACGATGTTGTCCGGTACTCTGAAACGCATGGCGTGAACAACCGGATCGCCGCCTACATGCTGGCGATCGACCGGGTGGCGTACACGATACGGCAGCGCGGAATCTATGCCTAGAGGCCCGCGGTGATACCGGCGAACCGTCTGCATTTCGCGGGGCGTAAGCAGCATGTCTCAGAATTAAGCGATGCGGACAATGTTCAAAATGTCGTGTTGGATAATGGTGGCGATGGCAACAATCGTCCTACATTATTCTGTTGCGCAACAAGAATCAGAACGAGACCGCCGAGACCGCGCAATTGAGCAGCTCGCGAAATCTAGCGATCCTGCGGATCAACACGCCTTAGCGGTTGCCTATATGTCGGGAGCAGTCAATGGAAAGCGGGATTACGAGAAAGCTTTTGACCTGCTGACCAAAGCTGCGGCCCAGAATTATCCGCCCGCTGAATATTCGCTAGGACGCGCGTATAGATTTGGGCTGGGCCATCCGATTGACAAGAACGCCGCCATCCTATGGCTCCGAAAGTCGGCTGACAGTGGATACGTTCTCGCACAAGCACAGTTGGGAGACATGTATTCAGAGGGAATAGGTGCCCCTCGTGACGACAGGGTAGCAATTACATGGTACCGCAAGGCTGCCGAGCACGGGGATGCCAGATCAATGGGGATATTAGGAGTGGCTTATCTCCAAGGCCGCAACGTGCCACGTGATGTTCCTGCAGCAGTTACGTGGTTGCGGCGGTCATGCGAGAAGGGTGACTCCTTGTCGTGCTACCGCTTGGCAACCACGTATGAACAGGGATCGGGCATTCCGAAGGATGACAGAAAGGCGTTTGCATATTTTCAACGTGCGGCAGATGGGTATTGCACTGAGGCGTTTTATGAGCTAGGAATGCTGTATCAGAAAGGCGAAGGCGTACAGCGCGATGAGGTTTCTGCGCTGATGTGGTTCGAAATGTCCGCCGATTCAGCAGATGAGCGCGGTGAATATATGGCTGCGACCGTTTCGTCTTATTTGTCGAAGGATCAAGTCCAACAAGCTCAGATGCGGATGAAAGCTCTCAAGGCTGATTTGAGGAAGAAAACCAACAATATTGTTTCGAAACCACCCTCATGAACATAGAACCGTCGGATTGCCGGCGGTCCATCCCCGCGGCTTCGCCTAGCGTCAGGATGACAATTCGCGAAAAGGTGCGAGGAAATATGAATCACTCCCCAGGCAAACATGTTCCGTGGATACTCGCTTTCTGCTTGATGCTCTCGGTTGCCATTTCGCCGGCTTTGGCGAAAGCGCAAGCGAGTACAACCGGCGCCAGTGCAACTCAGACTGCTCCAGCCGCCCCGGCTTCCTCGGGCAACACGGCTGCTCCCAAGACGACGACCAAGGCGGCGGCAGGCACGCCTTCCAGTTCGGACATAGCCGCCGCTAAAGCCAGCGGTAAGGTCTGGGTCAACACCGAGAGCGGCGTTTACCACAAGAGCGGCCGCTGGTATGGCAAGACCAAGTCGGGAAAATTCATGACCGAGGCGGAAGCGAAGGCTGCCGGCTACAAAGAAGCGCAGAGATAAAGCGCGATTGAGTCATTGAATCATTGAGGGATTGATTCATTGATTTAATGTCTCAATGGCTCAATCGCGTTCCTCCGTTGCCTTGGCCTCAGATGTAGAGGATAATCACATTAACCGCCCCGCGGCCCTGGCTCAGTCATCGCGTGAATCTTCCTAACTACATCACGCTCACCCGCATTGCCGCGATTCCGCTGCTCATCTGGATTCTTTGCACCCCGCGTTTTGCGAGTGAACAGACCGGAGAACGAGAAATCCTGGCTTCGGTCGTATTCATACTGGCTTCGATCACCGACGGCATTGACGGCTATCTGGCGCGCAAACGCGGGCAAATCACCACCATGGGCATGTTGCTGGATCCGCTGGCCGACAAGTTGTTGATCGCCGCGGCCTTCATCACGCTGGTGCAGTTCAATCCCGCGCTGGTGCCGGCCTGGATGGCCGTGGTCATCATCGGGCGCGAGTTTCTGGTCAGCGGACTGCGCTCCATTGCCGCTTCCGAAGGCTTTACGATTCAAGCGAGCGAACTGGGGAAGTTCAAGATGCTGGTGCAGATTATTTCCGTGGTGGCGGTGATTCTGGCTCACCGCTGGCACGAGTGGCCCGTGTTCGGCATTTACATTTTTCCGGTGTACTGGATTGCCTGGCTGGCGATCTGGTTCATGGTTCTGCTTTCGCTAGTTTCCGCGCTCGACTACTTCGTTGCCTTCTGGTCGCGGATCGACCGCAAATCGGAAAAGCGGCGGCGGCGGGCCTTCGTCCTCGCCCGGCGGAGAAAACGCGATGTCCAGGCTGTCTGAAAAGCCGTCTGAGAATCTGACCGCGGGCGAAGTGGCTCGCGTTCCCGCCCCGCTGTCGCCGGAATTTTCTCTCGAGCAACGCCGGACTCTGCTCCGCATCGCGTACCAGGCGATTCTTTCCGCTCTGGAGCGTCGGCCTTTTCCGGAAGCGACGTCATTTCCGCCCGGACTGTCGGATCCACGAGGCGTCTTCACCACTCTTTATTCGCGCAGCGATCTGCCCGGCGATCTGCACCGCCAGCTTCGGGGATGCGTCGGCTATGCCCTGCCCATCGCGCCGCTGTGGCGTGCCGTGGCCGAAACGGCCCGCGCCGCCGCTTTCGAAGATTCCCGGTTCCTGCCGGTGACGAAGGAAGAAGCCCCTAAGCTCGAGGTTTCTTTGAGCGTGCTCTCCCGCCTGTTTCCGATTCATCCCGACGCAGTGGAAGTCGGGCGCCACGGCCTGCTCATTTCGCATGGCACCCGCCGCGGCCTGCTGCTGCCCCAGGTTCCCGTCGAAAATGGTTGGGACCGGGAAACTTTTCTGGAGCAAACCTGCCGCAAAGCTGGCCTGCCGCTGGATGCCTGGCGCAAGGCCGCGGCTATCGAGGCTTTCACCGCCGAGGTCTTTGGCGACGCCGATGTCGAAGAGCCCTGCTGAATAAGGCAGGTGTCAGGTCTTAGGTCTCAGGAAAAAACGTGGACTTTGATCTTTCCTGAGACCTAACACCTGAGACCTGACGCCTTTCTTCCTACGGGAAGTCCGAAGCAACAGTAAAATAAAAAAGGGGAGATTCGCTCTCCCCTGGTTCCGATCAAATTGTTCGTTCTCTTACTGCTGCTCGTCCAGTTCGACCGTGTCGCCCGCATGCACATCTTCCAGAGCGAAGACGACCATGGCTGAGGATGCGGTCGGGGTCACGTTCAGAACCACCACTTCTCCCACAGCGCGCCGCGGCAGATCGCCCACATGAATGTTCGGCCCTGCGGTCTTGGTGAAGCGATTGGCCTCAAAGGCCGGAGGGCGCACTTGCGTGTCTTCAGAAGTTTGAGCTTTGAAGGAGAGCGAGTCCACCGGATCTTGCAAGGTGGCTGTGTAGGAACGCACCACTCGGAAATAGTCCCCCACTTTTACGCCCTGATTCGAACCCATGTTCATATAAAGTTTCATGCCCGTGCCGAGGAAGGCGTCGAAGTCTTTACCGAGCACGACCCGTCCGCTCAGTTTGCCATTCGCCGGCGCGAAGCGGTCGAAATGCCCGGGCACGTGAAATGTAACCGGCGGTTTTTCCACGAAAGGCATGACGACGTCTCCCGGGTTGATGGGATCGCAACTGAATTCCACCTGGGCGATGGCGCTGTGACTGCGCGTATCGACGACCCGCACTCTCCCAATTTCCCCGTAAGGGCGTCCCGCGGCGGCCAGTACTTTTCTCTGCCCCGGATAGATTTCATACTCGTTGACGTCGCGCATTTCGCGGACAACCGAATACAGTTGTCCCGCCTGGTAGCCACTTCCCGCGAGATAGACCATTTCCCCGATCTCGAATTTGGTTGAGGTCGGAGTCTGCAGGCCGCCGTTCACGTAGTTCGCGTCGGGAACCCGGTCCTTGGTAAGAAACCCTGCGCAGTAAATGTCGGCTGCGGTAGGCGTCTGGAAACGCACGAATGGCACGTTGACCGAGGTGTGGACGATACCGTCCGCATCGGGAGTGACCGCCGTCGTCGACTGCTGGGATGCGGCCAAGGTCGCCGTCACCATTAGTAGCAATAACAATCCTGTTTTCTTCATGTTACCTCCGACTCCAAACCGCTCCGGGGCTGCCCGAGCTATCTCTCTCGGAAGACAAGGGTTACAGCCGAAAAGTAACAAGCGCCCGGGGAAGGGTCAAGGTTACGAGGGTGTTTAGCCCCTTTGGCCCAAAGTGCTTTTCGGAGCGGTTCGGCAATCGTCGATGTTGCATCTGGGCTTGCACCCCTGTAATATCGCGCCGTCGTTGAAAACAAATGGCCTTGGCTTTTTCATCCACTGTCGCGCCCCGCGTCTTGCCTATGCGCCTGCCGAGGGTCTGCCTCGCACTGAGCGGCGACACGGTCGAAGACATGCTCGGGACCGCCGAGTCCATGGCCCGGGATAACCCTCTCCTCGAGTTCCGTTTGGACTACCTGCGGCAGCCCCTGGCGGCGTTTCCCAAAATCCATCGTTTTCTCGATACCCACCAGTACGTCACGGCCATCGGTACCTGCCGTCGCGCCGACAATGGCGGCAAGTTCAAGGGATCGCTGGCTTCTCAATTGGAAGTGCTGACCAAGGCGCACGCCGCAGGATGTCAGCTTGTCGACCTGGAACTCCAGAGCGCGCTCAAGGCGAAGCCCGAAGCGATGGCGCGCCTGCGCAGCCGCTCCGGACTCATTCTCTCGTTCCACGATTTCCGCGCCACGCGCCACCTCGATGAGACGCTGGACAAAATGCTGAAGATCCCGGCCGACTTCTACAAGGTCGTCACCACCGCGACCACGCTCTCCGACAACGTGGCCATGATGAAGTTTCTGCAGACGCGGAGCGACAAGCATGCGCTAATCGGGTTGTGCATGGGAGAGCAAGGCATCATCAGCCGCGTGCTCAGTGTGCGCGCCGGCAGCGTGTTCACTTTTGGGGCGGTCGATGCCAATGCCGGTCTGAAAACCGCACCCGGTCAGGTCAGTGCGCGGGATCTGCGCGGCACCTACCGCATCGATCAAGTCGATGCCGCCACTCGCGTCTATGGAGTCGCCGGCGATCCCATCGAACATTCGCTCTCGCCCGTCATCATGAACACGGCGCTGCGCCGTGAGAACGTGAACGGCGTTTATCTTCCTCTCCACGCCAAAACGCTCAAGGATCTGATCCGCTGCGTGCGCGAGATTCCTCTCCACGGTCTCAGCATTACCATGCCGTACAAGCAGGCGATCCTTCCGCATCTCGACAACACCGACGCGCACACGGCCAAGATCGGCGCCTGCAATACCGTGGTCCGCGGACAGGACGGCAAGCTTTACGGTTTTAATACCGATATTGCCGGAGTAGTTCGTCCGCTGGAGCAGCGCCTCGCGATCGAGAACGCGAAAGTTCTGGTGCTCGGCGCCGGGGGCGCGGCCCGTGCCGCCGTCTTCGGTCTGAAAGAGCGCGGGGCTGAAGTCTGGATACTGAATCGCACTTCCATGAAGGCGCAGAAGCTGGCACGCCAGGCGAAAGCGCACACCATCAAACGCGCCGAGCTGCGCAAGATTGCCTTCGACGTCATCATTAACGCCACTCCGGTTGGAATGGGGAACACGCGCGACTGTCCGCTGAAAGACGAGGAGATTCAGGCCCGCGTCGTCTTCGACATGGTGTACGACCCGGTCGAGACGCACCTGCTGGTCGTGGCGCGCGCTAAAGGGATCGCCGTCATCCCCGGAGTCGAAATGTTTGTGCAACAGGCTGCCCGGCAATTTGAAATCTGGACCGGCAAGCCGGCTCCGGCCGGCGACATGCTGCGCGCGGTGACCATCGCTCTACAGGGTCGCGCCGCTGCCCAGAAGCAACAGAAAGCGTGAATTTTGATCCACGCGCTTTTGGGAAAGGCGCGGCTTCAGCCGTGCCGTAAGAGCAATTAAGAGACGGGCTTTAGCCCCTGAGGGCCACGGCGGCTGGCGGCGGGGATGTTGAATGTGTAGGGCGGACACTCCTGTCCGCCGCTCTTGACCTTGGTGTTGGTTCTGATCTTCCCGCGCCTGAAAAAAGCAAGGCCAAAGGCAACGTCAAAGGCAGCGGACAGGAGTGTCCGCTCTACACGATCGCGCCGGGTGCCGACCACCGCCATCCCCTCGAACTCTTTCACCCCGCTCTCACCCCCCCCGACCCAACCACCACCAAATTGGACTATGTATCTTTAGTCGAGTCTGGTAGATAATGATCCCGACCGAGGGGGTCACGGGGAATTGCATACCCGTGGCCCTTTTTTGTTGGGAGGATCGCGGAGCGGGCTCAGGCCCTCGCGTTTGTCGATCCGGCACGTTCGCGCCAATTTAGGTGGGTGGGGCTGAAAACACGGCCTCAACCGGGAAGAGACTAGTCTTGCCAAACATTGAAACAAGGGCTACCTCGCGAAGGACAGCCATTTGCAATCCAATCGTTCTGCGCGAGGGCGATCGTGTGCGGCTTGCCTTCGTCCCTGCGATAGTCGACAACCCCGGCGATCCAAATTCCTGCGTTGACGGCCAGTTTGTTTACCAGAAAAAAGCGCAAAGCGAGAGATGGATACCTCTCCCTACCGTGTCGCTCTCGACGATAAGGGAGGGGGAAGAGTTCAAGCTCACCCTGCACGCAGGGGAATTGCGGAATCTTCTCGAGGGACTCGTCCCGCTTTACCGGCTTCACCGAGCACAGGGTGTGCCGAAAGGCAGCAAGACGTTCGTAGAGGTTGACCGGACATTGGCCCAGCTCATTACGAAGGAAGGGGATGACCTGACATCGTTCCTGAAATCCCACCCTGAAGACGCCACGAAGACGCTTCTCAGCCTCGTCAGCTGGCTCTCCACCTCGCCCGAACGAACGGAGGCCGCGGAAAGACTAGCATCAATGGCCCCCGAGCAGATGCCCGAGCTATCGGCCCTGCTGGGCTTGGCCGCCGTTAAAGGTGCGTTGGATCATTGGAAGAAAAACACAAACGAAGCCTCGGAGGAGTTCTGGCAAAACACGCTTTCCGACCGAGCCTACGTTCTTAGTCAACTCTTCGCATACCCTGTGGTGGTAATAGGGACAAAGGCCTACGTTGGGGGCAAACTCGTCGATAGGACGGGGGGGAAAGAGATCGACTTCTTACTAGCCGCCGAGTCCACAGACGCTGTCATCCTAGTTGAGATCAAGACCCCACAGACAAAACTCTTGGGATCGGAATACCGGGGAGGCGTGTTTCCACCGTCCCGTGAACTATCATCCGCGATTGCTCAAGTACTACGCTACCGCCAGACCTTTACCCGCAGCTTCGACAGCCTCGGAGCGGAAAATCCGCGCCGCCTGACACTTGGAGAACCTCGGTGCATAGTGATCGCTGGCCTGTCGAGTGAATTGAGCACCCAAGTGATGAGGGAGAATTTCGAACTGCAGCGCGAGCGCGTTCGCGGTGTAACCGTTCTCACGTTTGATGAATTATTCCTCAGGATCGAACGGCTCGTCTCACTGTTAGAAGGGCGCCATTAAGCCGGGTGCTCGATGTGGGGAAGTGACGTCTTGTAAGGCAATAGTGCGACGCGGTCAAACTCCTATTAGACTCGGGTGCAAGAGAACAAGAATAGCGAGCGCACAATGAAGCCCGGCTACACAGAACACAAAATCCTGATATGGGGCAAGACTTACCCCGAGCTCAGCAGGAAGTACATTGAAACCGTCTGTACAGCCGGTTTACTTGAGTCAGGCAAACCCGTCCGGCTTTACCCAATCACTTACAGATATCTAAACGACGAGCAGTTCAAACTTTATCAATGGATCACCGCGGGACTCGTCAAGAACCCCAATGACGCTCGCCCCGAGAGCTACAAGATCGACTGCGACTCGATAATCCTTGGCGAGAGGCTACCAACAACCGAGGACGAATGGGGCAAACGCGGTGAGTTCATGTTCAAGGACAAAGCTTGGCAGTTCGAGTCTGTGGACGATCTGCAGCAAGCCCAAAAGAAGGACCGAACATCCATCGGTATCGTCACGCCTCGAGAAATCATGAGGGTTGAAGCAGTTGATCGATCAGAAGAGGATGCACGGAGTTTCGATCAGAAGTTCGACGACCTCAAAAGGACCGTAGAAGCACAACGAGCCCAGATACAAATGTTCGAGGACGCAATTCCGCCCGAGATGAAAAAGTTGGAGTTTCTGAGGTCCCGCGTCATGGTTACGTGGCTGTGCAAAGCCAAAGACTGTTCCGGCCATAGAATGCAAGTACTCGACTGGGGACTCTGCGAGCTTCAGAGGCGCGAGGGCGGCGAGGCAGCTGTAAAACGGATGAAGGAGCTGTGCAGCCTGAATAACTATGACCTCAAGTTCTTCTTAGGCAATCTCTTTCAGTACCCCACGAGCTTCTTGATCGTTGGGATGTGGTACCCGAAGCGAAGGGAAGATATGTTTCGCTGGTAGCGCGTCTCACAGAGGTGTGTCAACTCATCTGTGTAAACGACCAGGTTTAGTTTTTGGGGATGGGTGCGCGAGGGAAGGGGGCAATTTCCCCTTCCCTCGCCCAGCGATGTAGAAGGATTCTGCGATTTCATGACGCCACCCTCTCCAGGGCCGGCATTCGTTCCGGCCACAGAATCGTGAAATGGTTCAAGGCTTCTCGCCAGTGATGAATCGGCATCGTCCACTTCTTCGCCGCCTGCCGCAACGCGAGAAACAACAGCTTCAGCGCGGCTTCTTCGTTGGGGAATCCGCCCCGGGTTTTAATGATCTTGCGCAGTGACCGGTTCAGCGATTCCACGCTGTTGGTGGTGTAGATGGCGCGGCGAATCTCCGGCGGGTAGTGGAAAAATGGTGTGATCCGCGCCCAGTTCCGCCGCCACACCTGGCCGACGCTGGGATAGGCTTTCCACTTTGCTTCCAACTCCGCCAGGTACTGCTCGGCCTCGGCTGCCGTCGCCGCTCGATAGATCGACTGCAGATCGGCCACCACTGGCTTGCGCAGCTTCCAGGGTACGTAGTTCAGCGACGCCCGTACCAGATGCACGATGCATAACTGCACCTCGGTTCGCGGATACACCGCCTCGATGGCTTCCGGAAATCCTTTCAGCCCATCCACGCAGGCGATCAGGATGTCCTTCACCCCACGGTTCCGCAACTCGGTCAGCACCTGCAGCCAGAACTTCGCTCCTTCCGACTGTGCCACCCACAGTCCCAGCACTTCCTTCTGCCCCTCCAGGTTCACGCCCAGAACCACGTAGATCGCTTTGTTCTGGATGTGGCCCTCATCGCGCACCTTCACCATCAGCGCGTCCAGGTACACGATCGGATACAGCTCTTCCAGCGGCCGACCCTGCCACAGCTTCACTTCCTCCATCACCGCGTCCGTCACATTGGAAATCAGCGTCGGAGAAACTTCGATCCCGTAGATCTCTTCCAGGTGCCCCTGAATCTCACGCGTGGTCATGCCCCGCGCGTACATCGAGATGATCTTGTCGTCGAAGCCCGTCCAGCGCGTCTGCCCTTTGGCCACGATCTTGGGATCGAACGTGGCTTGGCGGTCGCGCGGAGTCTCCAACTCCAGTTCGCCGAACTCGCCCTTCAACGTTTTTTGGCTTTTCCCGTTGCGCGTGTTGCCCCGGTGGTGGCCCGCCGGATCGTGCTTCTCGTAACCTAGATGATCCGTCATCTCGGCTTGCAGGGCTCGTTCCAGGATGGCTTTAGTCAGTTCCTTGAGCAGTCCGTTCTCCCCGATGATATCCTCGGGCTTCTTGTAGTCGGTGAGCAGTTGGTCGATCAACTTCTTGTCGATTGCCATGGGGCCTCCTATTTTCTTCCTCCCATGGCCGTTTACACAGTTCTATTTACACCCTCTCTCACAGGTGCACGGCGCTTATTCTGATCCGCCTTCTCATCGCGCTAACGAGAATCGAACGATGGCAGTCCTTCACGTCCCTCTCAAAACAGGTAAGGCAGACTGCCCGATCTTGCAACGCCGCCGCGCGAACTACATTAACGAGATCAACCACGCCCGTTGGGTTTGCCTCCAGATATTGCTCATACCGCCTAAGGCACTCCGCCAAATCTGGGGCCGTTCGACGATTCTCTTTGGGATTACCCGCCGACTTTACGTGGACGTAGTCTATGCCAGCTTTTGACAATTCGCGAATGAGGGCCTTCTTGCAGAATCCGGGTTTGTGGCTCCAAGGCGTCTCTCGTACGTCGGCAACGATGCCAACGCCAGCCGCCTTCAGTTTCCGGACATACGTGTTTACATCGACTCCCTGGTAGCCGAGCGTGAACAGGTCCAATCGAAGTGAGCCGCAGGAACCCCCAGAGCATGGGTGATCCGCCTTGTGGAATGTAGCAAGAGGCTGAGGCACCGTACAGTCTACAACGAGGTGCGTTCAGCAACTGCTAGCAACTGAGGTTGCAAAGGAATCGATTGGACGCCTACCTGTGATCAGATTGCGGGTTGCCCCACGTCTCGCGGTTTCCGAGCGCCCGCCCTGTTTTGCCGAAGCCCCGAGCGAAGCCGAGGGGGTAGCCGAAGGGTGCGACGCTGCCCGATCCTCACTCCTGCAATCCGCCGCCAGATTTTTCATCACAAATCATCTGTGAGCCCCGTCACAGACATGCCCACCGATCCGGTGCGAAAATAGCCTTCTGATTGGGGCAGTCTACGAGCGTATCCGTCTCCCAAGACGGACCTCGAAGCTGCCCCAAAGCCATTTTCAGCGCTCTTTGACAAGCTAAGTCATTGATTTATAAATATTTTACCTATAAGTCCTTTAAACTCAAAGATTTTGCGGGAATTTCCTCCTAACTCTATGATTCCAAAAGATAGGGGGGAGGGGGGGGTACCGGTACTAACTAGTAAACTTGATCAACTAGTAAATAGCCGAGAAAAAGCTGGGACAGTCGCAGAAAAACAAAGAAGAAAGAAAAAAGACTTGAGGAGATCCGTTCCCGGACAGAGCCCAGTTGCTCGTCACCTAAGGATTTCCCGACGCACTGGAAAGACGCCGACACATCCTGGAAGAAGCCAAGGCGGAGTACGCGAAGCTGCAATGGAGCCGGCGCAGTTCTTCTTGCGCGCCGAGGAAATCACACGACAGCGATTACGATTGCCGACAAACATGAAATGCAGTTTCCCACAATCTCCATGACCAACGAGGCAGCATGGCGATTTGTTGCAACCGCCCTGCTAGCGCGCCAAAATCGTGTTCGTAGCAAATTGAGACGAATCAGCGATGCAATCATCATAAGAAAGGTTGCAAATAACCTGCGCCGGCAGTAGTATGGCCTTGGACGCAGCATTTCGCGTCCACCTTAACCCAAAAAACCAAAACTTCCAGGTAGAAACGCAGCCCTAGCTTTAAAGGAAAATCTAAAGGGGCACCCAAGGCCCCGGTGCAATTCGGAGAGAGTGCATGTCGTGGTACGCGTACTGCCTCACGGAACACCAGACCCTAGCTAACGGTGTTCGCGCCCGTCGTCCCTTCCTTTTAGATGGAATCCAGGGGGTGAACTCCGCTCCCGTCATGAGCTACCCGAGCGGAGAATTCGCGGTGATCGTCAGTGAATATGACCGCGCGACCTCGACACTCGACGAAAAGTCGGTGCTGGAGCATGCCCGGGTGGTCAGCCAGAGCTTCCGAACCGCTACTGTCCTGCCCTTTCGCTTCGGAACGATTTTCGACACCGAAGATGCCATCCGCCAGGCGGTTCGAGCCAACCGCCGCACTTTCTGTGAGAGCGTGGAGCGGCTGCGCGGCAAGTCCGAAATGCGCATCAAGTTGATGGTCCGCGACGGTTCTCTCCGCGGGTCCACGGAAGAGATCGTCCTGCCCGATACGGTCGGCCGCGAGTACCTTATCAAGCTGCGCGAGAAGGCATCCCGTGAGCGCGAACGCCAGACTAAAGCGCGCGCCCTCTCCGTCCAGGTGCACAAGCTCTTCAACCCCCTCGAGGAAGAAGTCAGTTGCAAGAAGGTCGATGCCGACGGAATGTTGCTCGATATCGCGCACCTCATCGATACCAAGTCGATCGAAAAATATCAAAACCGCTACAGCACGGCCGCCAAGCAACTCAAGAATTGCCAGATGGTTGTAACCGGTCCGTGGCCACCCTACCATTTCCTGCCCGGGAAGGTGCGCACCGTCGCCGGCGACAGTTAGAAGCGTTTGCCGATTTGTCCCAAGCCCCCTTTCGAGGGGGCTTTGCATTTTCGGAGGGGACGTTGAGTAGAGAAGCGGCTTGCCGCGGCTCAGTTTGCCGAGAAACTCGTGTTGCACGCCCGACCGTCGCCCCGCAGCGCCTGAAGGCGGCCTCATTCAGCGGCGCTTACGGCACGACTGAACAACTTGGGGAAAAATGCAATGTTCCGAGGAAAAACGACCACCGGGGGTAAGGCTCGCGTTGATTTCGCTCGGCTTACGCGGCCCTGAAGGGCCGCTCTTCCACGGCGACCCGCACATTTTCGAGCTTTTCGGCAAGTTGTGAAGTCGTGCCCTTCCCAAAACCTGCGTGAATCAGAGTTCGTCAGCAGCCGGAGACGGGGCAAGCCCCGTCTCTACAGGGTGCTTGGGACTTCTGCCGCGAATTTCTGCCAATGTGCAGCTTTATGCACCCGGCCGCGTATTGTCCGGCGATCCAGAGCCCGTTCTCAGCCTAAGGGAATCACCCTAACGTCTTGATTTTGAATAGGTTCCCAAAATGGGTCTTGCCCTCATCCCCATTTACCATTTTGGTTCCGCAAATGCTTGTCTACGTGGCAACTGAAGAGGCCGTACCCGTTGGAACAACTTCACTCTCGATGTTCTCGACATTTCACTCTGTCCGTTCCACTCCCCGGAGCGGGCCTCAACTAGGTTTCCTCTGATTCCCGCCACTTAGCCTCTTTCAAAAGGGTGGCCCCGAAAGGGGCCGCTTTTTTTGTTTCTCCCGGTCCTGTACACTCGCGGTGCGCGATGAAATCCGAAAAAGCCGGTTCCCTCCGCATTTTCCTCTTACTGGTTGCCCTCCTCGGGCAGAAACCGCTGGACGCCCGAACGCCTCCCACCGCCCCCGACGATCTCCTGCTCGCCACCATGGAAAAGGAACTGCATCGCGGCCAGTCCGAGCTCGCCAAGCAGGATCCCGCGCCCTACTTTGCCAGCTACAACGTGACCGACGGCGAATCGCTGGTCATCCTCAGTGCCCAGGGAGGCATCCTCACCTCAACGCGCACCCGCCACCGTGCCGCCGACGTGAGCATGCGTATCGGCGCGCCCGCTCTCGATAATACCCACGACCAGGAACGCTCCTCCGGCATTACCTCCGGCCAGCTTCCGCAGCGGGACGACCCCGATGCCATCGCACGCGTTCTCTGGCGGTTGACCTACGAGCAGTACCGCAAGGCGCGCAAGGCCTATACCAACGTTAAGACCAAGACCGCCGTCCGCGCCAAGGACGAGGACGACTCGCCCGACTTCTCCCAGGAGAAGCCCTCGACTTACATCGAGAAAACCCCGACGGCTGCGTTTCCCGAACAAAAGGCTTGGGAAGAACTCGCCCGCCGTTATTCCGCTTCCTTTCGGCGGTACCCACAAGTCGAAGAGTCGCTGGTTTTTCTTTACGCCGAGAGGAGCCACAGTTACCTGGTCTCGACCGAAGGCACGAAAATCGTCACCGCCGATGCCATCTTCCGCATCATGATCCAGGCCGAAACCCGCGCCGATGACGGCATGCAACTGATGCGCGTCGAAACCTTCCAGTTTTCCGACCCGGCAAAAGTTCCTTCCGAAGCGGAAGTGGCGGCGAGCGTGCAAAAAATGGCCAACGACTTGAGCGCGTTGCGGGCGGCTCCGCTCGCCGAACCTTACAGCGGCCCGGCGATGCTCTCCGGCCGCGCCGCCGCCGTTTTCTTTCATGAGGTGCTCGGCCATCGCGTCGAAGGACAGCGCCAGCGGGGGCGCGACGAGGGCCAAACTTTTACTAAAAAGGTGAACGAAAAAATCCTGCCCGAGTTTCTCAGCGTGACCGACGACCCCACGCTGCGCACCCTTGGTGGCACCGAACTGTCGGGCTTTTATCGCTACGACGACGAAGGCATTCCCGCCTCGCGCGTCGAGGTGGTTAAGGACGGCATCCTGAAGAATTTTCTGATGGGACGATTGCCGGTGAAGAACTTCAGCAACTCAAATGGGCACGGGCGCGCCCAGTCCGGACTGATGCCGGTCGGCCGCCAGGGCAATCTGATCGTTACCTCTTCGAAAACGATTCCCGACGGCCAACTGCGCTCCCGCTTCATCGAAGAAATCAAGAAGCAGGGAAAGCCCTACGGTCTCTACTTCGAAGACATCCAGGGCGGATTCACTCTAACCACGCGCGATCTGCCGCAATCGTTTCAGGTGTTGCCGGTCATGGTCTGGCGCGTCTATGCGGATGGGCGTGGCGATGAACTCGTGCGCGGTGTCGACATCGTCGGCACACCTCTCACGGTGTTGACCCAGATCGCCGCCACCGGAGACACCACCAGCGTCTTCAACGGCATTTGCGGAGCTGAATCCGGGAGCGTTCCTGTATCCGCCGCCGCTCCGGCCATGCTGTTTTCCGAGATGGAAGTCCAGAAACGAAAGTACGGCGACACGCGGCCTCCGATTCTTCCGCCACCGCCGGGCGCGACTGACGACAAGGGAGGCGCAAAATGATTCGACACGTCTTGTCGATGTCACGCATGATTTTGGGTGGCGCGGCGCTTCAGCGTGTGCGTGAGAGCTCGGTTGTCCCTCCGGGACTTGAATCATTTGTTCCACCTTCCCCAGCGCTGAAGCGCTGGGCTCAGTTCGGTCGCCCCTCCGGGGCTGGATGCTCGTGCATTTTGTTCCACCAGGTTGCCCGAAAACGAGTTCTCACGCACACGCTTCAGCGCTGCGGTAAATGGCTTGCTTTTAGATCCGGCTTTAGCCGTGGCGGTAGCGAAAAGCTGGTTGTGGCGAGGAAGGCGCGACCTCAGCGGCTAAAGCCGCGTTCACAACAATGCGGTAATCGCAGCGCTGAAGCGCTGCGCCACCCAAAATCAAGTTCAACATGGAGCCTGCTGTTTGCGGTGATCTCATGCGCGATCCTGCTCTGCGGCCTCTCAACTTCCGCCCGCGCCGCCGGTTCCGCTTCCGGTGATGTGGTGCTCCGCGCGCTTCGCGAGGAAATGGAGCGTTCCAAAGCCAATCTGAAATTGGAGAACGTGCCGGCGCCGTATTACATCGAATATCGCGTCACCGAGATCGACCAATTCGAAGCCAGCGCCGTTTTCGGCGCCCTGCGCAGCCAGCAACATAATCAGGGCCGCCTGCTGCGCGTCGTCGTCCGCGTCGGCGACTACAAGCAGGACAGCTTCTACGGCACTGGAGAAGGCACCATCGACCTCGTTCCATCCGACGATGATGTCTTCGCGATTCGACACCGTCTCTGGCTCGCCACCGATCGCGCTTACAAGGCCGCCAGCGAGGCGCTCTCCGCCAAGCAAGCTGCCCTGAAGCAGTTGAAAGTCGATGAGCCCGTTGACGATTTCGCCAAGGCCTCGCCTGTCGAAGCCGTTGAGCCGCTCGCGCGTTTTTCCTCGCCCGACTTCACTGCATGGATTCATCTTCTCGAAGAGGCTTCCGCCCAATATCGCAGCGACAAAGAGCTGGAGAACCTCGAATCTTCGCTGCGCTTCACCGTCGAGAACCGTTACTTCCTGAACTCCGAGGGCACGGTTGCGCGCTCCGGTCACGCGCACTACGTCATCTCCATTGCGGGCTCAACCCAGGCTGCCGACGGCATGTTGCTGCAACGGTCGCACGCCGACCAGGGGAACGATCTCAAGGAGATCCCCACCCGCGAACAATTCCTGAAGACCACTGCACGGATCCTCGAGACACTGAAGTTGCTGCGCAACGCCCCCGTCGTGGACGAGGAATACCGGGGCCCGGTCCTGCTCTCGAACGACGCCGCTGCCACCGTCATTACCGAACTGGTTGAGCCGAACGTTCTCGGCCGAAAGCCCCCGCTCGGCGAAAACGCCCGCACCGCCGGGAAATGGTCCAGCAGCTACAAAGCCCGCGTGCTGCCCGATTTCATCAATGTGTTCGACGACCCGACGATTTCCACGATTTCCGGCCAGCCCCTGTTCGGCAACTACACGCTGGATGACGAAGGAGTGAAAGCGCAGCGCGTGGCTCTCATCGCGAAAGGACAACTCGTCTCCTACCTCATCGGACGCCAGCCCATTCGCGACTTCCCCGCTTCGAACGGTCACGGTCGCGCTGCCGCAGCCGCCGCGCCCGCTCCTCATCCCGGCAATCTCATTTTGCAATCGACCGATCCCCAGCCTGATGCCGGCCTCAAGGAGAAGTTGATCGACCTCTGCCGGCGGCGCGATCTACCCTACGGACTCTACGTGGAAACCATGGGGCCGGGGCTCGAGCCTCGGCTCCTCTATCGCATCTGGACCAGAGACGCGCATGAAGAACTGGTTCGCGGCGGCGTCTTCGGAGATCTCGACATACGCTCCCTGCGCAGCGATCTCATCGCCGCCGGAACCGCGCCCGCGGTCGAGGACCGCTCCGAGCCCGTCTGGTTCAGCGTCTCGAGCCCCGCGCTGCTGTTTGACGAGCTGCAGGTCAAGCGGTCGCAATCCGCCAAGCAGAAACTTCCCGAGTACCCTGCGCCGGAGCTAAGTCAGACCGCGAACCAGCCGTGAACGAAGCGTGAACGGAGAAGATTGAAGTCAGAAGTCAAAGCGCAGAAATAAAGGCTCCAACGGTCAGCAGGATCGCCGGAATCAAGGGTTTCACTTCGGCAATCTGACTTCTGATTTCTGCCATCGCTTCAGTAGTGTCCTAAATTCCTCAACCACAGAGGACACGAAGTCACACCAAGGTGTGAATCCCCTGAGTTTCCTTCGTGCTCCTTGGTGTCCGTCATGGTTAATTAGGAGACCGCCATCGCTTTCCCTGCAGTTGACGCCCGCTCGCTTCCGCGCATAGGATACTTGTTCGACTTCGTGCGTAATGCAGGCCCTGTGAAGCGCGACTTGTGCTTCATGGCAGGCAGCAATCATAGGCAGCAAACATGGATAAGAAGAAATTAGAGACGTTCAGAAAAAGACTGGAAACCCGGCGCCAGGAACTGCGCCACATGGTGGTCCGCAATCAGCAGGACGGCCGTACCGCGGACGATGAGGCCACGCAGGACGTCGCCGACCGCGCCGCCAGCTCCTACAACAAGGAATTCCTCTTCAGCCAGAGCAACAACGACCGCCAGTTGCTCAACATGGTCGATGGCGCTCTTGCGCGCATCCGCGAAGGCAGCTTCGGAGAATGCGTCTCCTGCGGCAAAGAGATCAACGCCAAGCGCCTCGAAGCCGTGCCTTGGACTCGCCACTGCATCGAGTGCCAGGAAAAAGCCGAGAAGGGCCTGCTCGAAGCCGCTCAGTAGTTTTTCGGCATACTGATTACCTCCAGAAAATCTTAACTCGTTCACGACCAGACCTCCGTCAGCCCAACTTGGGCCTACGCTAGTCCTGAACACGGATCGGCAGCGAGGATTGAGGCACCGTCAGCGGCCGCTTTGACGCTCTGGAAATCGGGCTGTTAGACTGAATAATTGTCATCCAACCTTTAAGCGAAGAAGGAAGCCCGTGCGCGCAGAAACCCGGCATCAACTGAAACAAGACCGCTTCAGCAAGGTCACGCTCGAGGCCGCGGAGAAAACCGCCCACTGGACCGTGGAACACCAGTCGAAAGTCATCGCCGCTGTGATTGCGGTTGTTGTCCTGGCGGCGATCGGGTTTGGCGGCTGGTACTACGTCAACTCGCAGGACGAAAAGGCGAGCGCCGAGCTTTCGACGGCGGTCCGTACTTTTGAAACGCCCGTGCGTCCGGCGGGCGTGCCAGCGCAACCGGGGTACGACAGCTTCGCGTCGCCGCAGGAGCGCGGCACCGCGGCGCGCAAGCAGTTCCAGGCGATCGTCGATAAGTATCCGCACACTCACACTGCCGACATGGCGCGCTATTTCGTGGGATTGACTTCGGCACAGCTTAACGACAACGCGGCCGCGGAGCGCAGTCTGCAGGAGGCGGCGGGCTCTTCGAACCCGGACCTCGCGGCACTCGGAAAGTTTGCGCTGGCTTCCGTCTATCGCGGAGAGAATAAGGACACGCAGGCGGTCGATCTTTATAAGCAACTGATCGACAAGCCTACGCTCGTGGTCAGCAAGGCGACGGCGCAGCTTGAACTCGCCGGGTTCTACGCATCGCGGCAGAAGCCAGATGAGGCCAAGAAGATCTACGAGCAGGTGGAGAAAGAAAATCCGGCCACCGAAGCGGCGTCGCTGGCGCAGCGGCGAGCGGCCGCACTCAAGCAGTAGTTCTTGTGGGGACGGGGCGGGGCAAAGCCCCGCCACCACACAAACCTAGGTGCAGGCGTGTTTAGGCGATGCGACGCAGGCACGCGATAAGGCGCTCGCCGTCCTCGGCCGTGTTGTAGACGTGCGGCGTCACGCGAATCGAACTTCCGCGGACGCTGACGAAGACTTTCTCTCTTGCGAGCATTTCGGGAAGTTCTTTCGGAATCGGCGCTTTCCTCCGCAGAGCCAGGTAGTGAGGCGCGCGCCACGGCTCGGAGGGCGCGGAAAAACCCATGTCCGCTGCGGCGTTTGCCAGTTGACGATTGAGCGCGCCCACTGTCTCCGAGATCTGCGCCACGTCCCATTCCAACAACTGCTTCATGGCGCGCACGGCGGCAGGCAGCAGCGCGAAGTTGGAGCGCTCGCCCATATCGAATCGTCGCGCCCCCACGTCGTAATTTCCGGTGTACAGGATGCTTGAGAAATCGCGAGCGTTGGCGCGCTGAATCCAATTCTCTTCCAGCGGAATTCCGCCCTGCCATTTTGGAGCGACATAGAGAAGCCCGACGGAATAAGGCCCGAGCAGCCACTTGTAGCTGCCGGCGACGGCGAAATCGGGCTGCACGTCGCACACGCTGAAGGGCAATGCGCCGAGCGACTGGGTGAGATCGAGAACCAGCGCGGCGCCAAGCTTGCGACAAGCTTGGCCGATGGGGACGAGGTCGAGTCTTCCCCCACTCGTCCACTGTACGTGCGGGAGCGCGGCGACGGCCACGTCAGCGGTCAGGGATTTCAGAACAGCGGCGGTCCAGTCGTTGTTTTCGGGCCAGGCGACGACTTTCAGCGAAGCGCCAGTTTCTTCGGTTAGACGCTGCCACGGATAGTAGTTGGAGGGGAACTGCTCGGCGAGCACGAGAATGCTCTGGCCTTTTTTGACCGGCAAATTTCGGGCGGCGGTGGCGATGCCGTAGCTGGCCGAGGGAACGATGGCGATGCAGTCGGCTGAGCAGTCGATGAACTGCGCGGCGGTGGCGCGGAACTCGTCTGAGCCGGTAAAAAATTTGTCAGGAGTGATGTCCCACGGGTGCGCTTTGCGGGCAAGCCCCGCGGTTCCGGCCTCCAGCGCCGACTTCATCAGCGGCGACATGTAGGCGCAGTTGAGGTAGGCGACGTCGACGGGGATGTCGAAGAGATGGCGCTGGCAGGGAAGCATGGTCTAGGCTGTGGCCATCAGTGTATCAATGCACGAGGGATTGCCGCGATGGGTGGAGTGAAGATGGGCCGAATGAAAGTACCCATTTATTCGCCACAGGCGTGTCCAGTCCCATGACATACTTTACAGTTTGTTCCGAGGCTAGGGACCCAGAAGCGACCTGAGTTCGTTGGCAAGCAGCAACATCTCCTGAAAATCCGTTTCCAGCGATTCGGCACTGGAGATCGGCATCGCCCCGTATCCCCGGATTCGGGCAGGACGGCTGTCCTCCAAAGCCACCCATATCTGCGAAATGTCCGCGGCCAGGATGCGACGGAGGTTCTTCTTTGAGGGCTGAAGATCATACTTCCGCACAAAATAAGCGATGAGGGCCTGAAGTTGAAGCAGACCCGCCCTGACCTGCTCTCTTTCATTTTCAGTAATGGAGCCCTCGATGGTCTTCATGGCTGCTGCCGAGTTCCGGTCTTCCAAGAGATCAAGCATACGAACGGCTGCGGCATCAACGATCAGCATACCGCTCGCGATGACTCTACGATGGTTGTCACTGAGGCCATCATCCATGAGTGGCACCCCACCTCAGCCTGAAGTCTATGTACAGGGGCGAAAGCTTGACGTGCCGCTGGGTAACGTACTTCGGGCTGGTTGCCATTTGAAGCATGGCGATGATCGCGCCCGGACTCCCCTTGCTATAGTGGACGATTTTCTGAATCGCATCGTCCCGGTTTGCGGCGTTTAGGTGCATCTCCTGTGCGGTTCGCACAGCAAACTCTCTTGCCGTATGGGAATCGAAATTCCGCAGGGCATACTTGTCGGAGCGATCAGAGAACATCTGCAACAAGAACCCGACATCTTCCATGTGCGCGGAGCGGGCAACCGCAATGAGCGGGGTTGCCGTCCAATTGCACACATCCTTCAGTGAGGCAGCAAACGACTGTGACGAAGATTTCAAGTGGTCGAGCACAATCCAATGCCTGGCTTCACGCAAGGCATCTGCGACGATCCCCCGGATTGACACGGCGGACTTATCCTTGATGGCGTTCAGACCTCTAGTCCCGCAGGCTTGGAGGACATGACGATTCCTTTTTGCAAACAGCCCAGCCGCAAGCTCCCGAAAAACGGTTTGGCCGCTGGAAGACTCGTCGCAATACACCATCTCGGGTACTTCGACTGCCAGTTGTTTCACGAGCAGTGTTTTGCCGGCCCCGGCGGGACCGTGAAGCAGGAAGGAACGACGCCGAAACACCAACTGCCGGAGTTGCTCAAGCTCAGCCTCTCTCCCATAGATGGCGATCGGACTCATGAATGCTCCAGCTGAGAAGCTTCGGTTCCGCTTAGGCGAGTGAGTTCAGTCTCGATGCCCGCCAGTCTTTTCAATGACGATTCAACAGATGGGGCACCCGCGGCGTGGGCGGTGCGTGCGCGAGCCAGCGCTCGCTCTGCGACGGCGCTCAGTTCACGCAGCACGGCGCGTATTTCGGCTTCAAGAGAACGGCGGCTCTTTGTCACGCGCTCCTCAAGATCGTTTCGCACGCGCTCGCTGTTGGTCTCCAGGAGAAGGTCGAGAAACTCGTGGGCGGCGGCATCGATCAGCGAGTGCGCCCGAACAGCACCGAGCATAAGGTCAGCAACGTAGCGTATTGGGGATGCCGGGACAGCCAAAACAATGTACTCGTAGAACTGAAACTCAGAGCGAGTTCGGAAATCCTGCTCAGCATTCAACTCTTTTGGCAAATACTCTAGCTCGGAGGTTCGGATGCCACGCGTCTTGGACAGGAAATCAGTTGTCAAATCCGTGAATCTCTTTGCGATCTTGCGGTAGGCTTCTTCTCCCTTTGTTTTCTCGGTTTCCAACCATGGCATGGTGTGATTCCGAGCGACATCTTGAGCCGCCCGCATTGCAGATCGCCGATACCGGGGCCCGTTGGTTCGCGGCAGCGATTTGAGGGACGAGGTAAGTTCGTGGTGCGCCACATCTCGCACAGACTTGAGGAAGACATCCCGATGACCACCAAAGGCCTTTGACAGGCGCTGCTGTTCTCCTGAGAACAGGTATCCGAGATCATTCAGGGACTGCTCCGCTTGCGACACTATCTCTCGCAGTTGGCCGATCCGCCTCTCAGACTCATCAAAGGGTCGAGTCAGCGCGTCTCGCTCCTCCTTCACCACAACCAGGAGTTGACTCGACAAACGTCGCACCGAACGATCCTCAGCATCGCGGACAAGTTGTCGGCTTGATTGCTGCACCAACTGCTCCAGTGCACCTACCAACTGAGCCCAGTCTCTTGGAGAGCCACCATTGTTGAGTTGTTCGAGGGCACTGATTTCAAAAATCGAACTGATAGGATGCTGGAGCCGTTTTGCAAGCACTTGTCTGGCGAAGGAAACGGCCGCATCGCGCTCGGGCTCGGTAACACGATCTGCCTTGTTCAACACGAACAGGATGTCGGGAATTTCTTTCGCAACCGTCTCGACCAGCGCCAATTCATCTCCGGCGATTGGAGGATCGGCGCCGATCACGACAATGGCAGCGTCGATGTGCGGGAGAAATGTGTGTGTGGCGGCGGTATTGCCCGCGAACACGGAGCCGAGGCCCGGCGTGTCCACGAAGCACATGCCCTCTGCAAGCAGCGGGCTAGGCACAAACACTTCCAACCCAGCGACTCCCTTGCTGTTCTCCGGGTTGCGCCCCTCGGACACGTACTCCTCAATATCGGCGATTGCAATCTCCGTCCATTCACCACTTCTTAAGCGAACACGTGCCCCGAGGCTCTCTCCGAATCTCAATATGGTGGGGACAGCCGTGACCGGAACCACTCCACTGGGCAGGATGGGTTCACCGATCAAGGCGTTCAACAGGGTGGACTTGCCGCGTTTGAACTGGCCGACGCACGCCACATAGAAACGCCCTTCCGCAATGCGCTCGGCGGCGGAACGGGCATCATCCGTGATCTGGTCGTCATTGAACTGCTCGGCCAGGCCGGCAATGCGAAGCAGTTTGTCCGCTTCTACGCCAACCACGCCGCTTGAACCCAAATCGTGCCGAGAACCAGAGGCTCGCGACTCGTCAGATACCGCGAGGCGCACCGTATCTCTTGTCCGGCGATCTGAACTCATTGTTCTGACCGAACTCCCTGTCGATGCCGGGTGCCGCAGTCATTGTACGGAGCCCGCTTTACGTCTTCTGTGTCTTCCAAGTTGTGCTTCAGTCCAAGGTGCCCTGCTCGATGACGACGTTCTCGCGCACGATGAGCCTGTGCGCGGCCATCTCTCGCAGCTTCGGCAGAACGCGGTTGACGTGCTCGTCGGTATCGACGAACGAGACGACTACGGGCAACTCGCCTCCGGCTTCGACGAGGTGGGCGGTATGGACTTTGCCGCGTCCGAGGAAACCGGCCACAGCGTGGAAGACGACAGCTCCGAAGACATTTTCTTCGCGCAGATATTTCAGGATTTCGAGATGCAGCGGACGATGATGCCAGGAGTCGCCTTCGGTGAGATAGATGGTGACTTGAACGGCCATAATGTCTAGCGGTGCCTCCATGCCGGCTGCCATTCTACAACCCCCTTGCCAAGGCTGCGCCTGCGAGGACGGCGGCGAGGCAGAGCGCGTTGCTGGCCACAATGTTGATGCCGGTCAGGAGCCATTGTCCCTGCTCCATGAGCGCGAAACTTTCGAAAGCGTAGCTGGAGAAAGTGGTGTAGGAGCCGCAGAAGCCGATGGCGACCAGCAGGCGCCAGCGCGGGTCGACGAGGGCGCGTTCGGTCGAGAAGACGAGAAAGAATCCGAGGGCGAGGCTGCCGGTGAGGTTGATCAGCAGCGTTCCGTAGGGGAACGCGGATGAGAAGTTGCGGGCGATCAGGGTGCTGAGAAAGTAGCGGGCGCAGGCTCCGGCAACGGCGCCGAGCGCGATCCATATATAGTTGGAATGATAGTTTGCGAGATGGTTAGCGTGAAAGTTCACGGCGGAGTCCTCCTGCAAGGGTTCTGTAGGAGTCATCAGCCGAAGGGCGGTTAGCGGCGAACTCCATCGCCAAGGCTTCAGTATAGCGCAGGGGCCGCGAGGAGATCTCGTTAGAAAACTCCCAGCCAGCGGATGGGAAAGCGGCTTCCGAGCGCGTTCACCAGGCGCTCGTCGGCGGTGATGAGTTCAGTCCCAGTTGCTACCGCCATCGCAACGTAAGTGCTGTCATAAATACTTCGGTCAAAATCGGCGGCAATGTTGAATGCCTCCGGCAGAACGGCTCGGCTCGGCACAGTCGGAAAACCGCGGTTGAGCATCGCTTCCAGCGCACGTCGAGCCAATACGGTGGTGATCTGGCCACGCTTCGCCGCTTTCCAAAGGAAGCTGCCGATCTCGAGCCAGAACAAATCCGGAACCAGGACTTGGATCGAGCCGTCCACGTAAGCACGGAGAAAGCGGTCGGCGCGATCCGCGAGAGGCTCAACGATCTCGGGTGACGCCCACTTCGCGCCGACACTGGCGTCCACGACGAAAGTCTTCACCGCTCACGGTCCTCGCGGATCATTTCCTCGGCAGAGGGGAACGGACCCTTTCCGAGAGGCTTGTGGGAGCGGAGTTCCGCCAAATCGTCGTAGAACTGACGGCGCCGCTTTAGTTCGGCTGCGGTGGGCACGGTATCTTTCAGCAGCGCGATGACCTCGGCGGCGATGGAGCTGCGATTCTTGCGGGCGCGGGCGCGCAGGGCTTCGTAGAGGTCCTTGGGCACGTTTTCCACGTATAGGGTAGGCATAGGTATAGTCTAGCACATCCATAGTCTAGTCGCTGCCGGGAGGATACGGCCGTTTACAGGTGGTGCCTGCGGCTCGATTTTCGCTAGCCGTGGAGCACGGCCGCCTTCACGGTTTCTATGGGGCTTTCGGCTTTGGTGTACTCCCAGAGGCAGAGTTCGTTGCCGTCTGGGTCGCGGAAAAAGGCCAGCCTGCCGTCTTTCTGCTCTTTGATCTTGCTGGTTGCAACGCCGCGGGCGTGCATCTGCTCCAGCGTCTCCTGCAAGTTCGCGACGGAAAAGCAGAGGCGGGCATTGCCGTTGCCAGGGACGACCGATCCGGGCGGGACGGGCACGAGTTCAATGAGCACGCCATCGAGATCGAAACGCGCGACGTAGTCCTGCGAAACCAGCGGGAGGCCGAGGGTGCCGCGATAGAAGGCGATGGACGCCTCCATGTCGGTGACGTAGTAGAAGACGGTGTCGAAGGAGAGTTTCAGATTGCTCGAAGAAGATGAGGAATGCATTTCGGGAGAGCCTCCTTTCCTCCACTAGGTGGAGGAGTTGTGGACTCGTTTGCTGTCGACAGATGAATTCTAAGAGAACGGCGGCGGGCTTGTCAGTGAGGATTGGCACGGGTGGCAGTGACGGTGAAAAAAGGGGTTAGGCTGCCTGCTCTCTTCCTTGACACCCCGTTTTAGGCCCTTTATTCTTAGACATTGCTCCCTGAGAGACTTTCGTCTCTGTGCGCACTTCCGCGGGCCTTTGCGGTAATTGGAGTGGGGGCGGCGGAGGTTTCAATGCTCATCGAAATTAAGGATCTGGAGATTCACCCGGTCGATTTCCGGGAGGAGTTCGGTCCGGGCGTGATTGATCTGGGGGCGGAGGTCCGGCAGCGGTCGCCGCTCTGCAGCGAGGGCCGGGCGGATCTGGTCGAGGAGCATCACGGCAAGCACAAGGTGGTGCAGGACATCCGGGTGAAGGGCAAGCTGGAGACGAGCCTGGAAGTGGCTTGCGCGCGTTGTCTCGATCCGGTCGTGCACGAGGTGGAGCGCAGCTTCGATCTTTTGTACCGGCCGCTCGGAACCGACTCCGGGCACGCAGAGCTTTCGGTCACGGACGCCGAGGCCGAGATCGGGTATTACGAGGGCGAAGGGTTGTTGCTGGAAGACACACTGCGCGAGCAGGTGCTGCTGGCGCTGCCGTTGAAGACGATTTGCCGCGACGATTGCAAGGGTTTGTGTCCGCACTGCGGCAAGAACTTGAATGAAATTCAGTGCTCGTGCGTGGGCGAGGTCGAGGACCCGCGGTGGTCGGCGCTGAAGGAAATACGTACGAAACTGAATCAATAGGAGAAAGTTCTCAGTTCCCAGTTCTCAGTTCTCAGTCAAAGCCGCTTTTCTGAGAACTGAGAACTGAGAACCGAGAACTAAAAACATCATGCCGAATCCGAAACGCAGACATTCACAAAGGCGCACCGCCACGCGGCGGGCGCATGACTCGCTCTCGAAGCACTCGCTGTCGGAGTGTCCGAACTGCCATGAGCAGAAGATGCCACACCGCGCCTGCCCGAAGTGTGGAACCTACAAGGGCCGCGAAGTGGTAGAGGTCGCAGAGAAGTCGTAGTTTCCTTCTTCCCTCTTCTATCTTCCATCTATGCCTAGCGTAATCGCACTCGATGCGATGGGGTCCGACAAGGCGCCGAAGCCGGAGATTGAAGGCGCATTGCAGGCGGCGCGCCATCACGGCGTCCGCGTGCTGTTGGTGGGACCGGAACCGCGGCTGCGGGCCGAACTGGCGCGCTATCCCGGGGCGCGGCGGCTGCCGGTGGAAGTGGTTCACGCCAGCGAAGTCATCACCATGGAAGACAAAGTGGACGCGATTCGCGCCAAGCGCGATTCGTCGATCCGCGTCGGACTGCGACTGGTGCGTGAAGGGCGCGCCGCGGGCTTCGTGACGGCGGGCAACACGGGCGCCGCCATGGCCACGGCCAAAGTGGTGCTGGGTGCGCTGCCCGGCGTGGACCGTCCGGCGCTGGCGGCGGCGTTTCCCACGGTCAACGACACGGCGGCTGTTCTGCTGGACGTCGGCGCGAATGTGGATTGCACGCCTAACAACTTGGAGCAGTTCGCGGTGATGGGCGATATTTATTGCCGTTCGATTTTCGGCATGAAGCATCCACGGGTCGGGCTGCTGTCGATCGGAGAAGAAGAAAGCAAGGGCAACGAGCTGACGCGCGCGGCGTTTCAACGGCTCAAGCGGCTTCCGATCAACTTTATCGGCAATGTGGAAGGCCGCGACTTATACAACGGCCATGTCGATGTGATCGTGGCCGACGGATTTGTCGGCAATGTCGCGCTGAAGACTTCAGAAGGCGTGGCGAGACTGGTGCGTACCGTGCTGAAGGAAACTTTGAAGGCGACGATCACGCGGCAGGTGGGCGCGCTGCTTTCGCGCAACGCGTTTTCCGATTTCAAGAAGCGGCTGGATCATACCGAGTATGGCGGCGCGCCGCTGCTGGGCATAAAAGGCGTATGCATTATCACGCACGGATCGTCGAATACGAACGCGATCAAGAACGCGGTGCGCGTGGCGGCGGAATTCGCCGAAGGCAAAGTAAACGAAGCCATCGAACGTGAATTAGCGCAACTGAGCGCGGCGGTTGCGACCTAGGAAGTCAGAGGTAAGAAGTCAGATTGCAGAAGTGAAAATCCCGCGACCACGGAAATGCCGTGTGCGCTACGGGTTCTTACTTCTGCGATCTGACTTCTGACTTCATTCTTAAATATGACAAACTCCTCTTCTCGAATTGCTTTTCTGTTTCCCGGCCAAGGTTCGCAAGCCGTTGGCATGGGCAAGGAGCTGGCCGACAACTATCCGGTGGCGCGTCGAACCTTTGAGGAAGCCGACGAAACGCTCGGCTACAAGCTGTCCGAACTTTGCTTTGAAGGTCCGGAAGAAAAACTGAAGCTGACCGAGATTACGCAGCCGGCGATTCTGACGGCGTCGGTAGCGGCGTGGCGCGTGGTGCAGGAAAAAGGTCTGAAGCCGGATTTTGTTGCCGGGCACAGCCTGGGCGAGTATTCGGCGCACGTGGCGGCGGGTACGCTGACCTTTGCCGATGCGGTGCGGACGGTTCGCGATCGCGGCAAGTATATGCAGGAAGCGGTGCCGCTGGGCGTGGGTGCGATGGCGGCCGTTATTGGAATTGCACTCGACAAGGTCAGCGAAATTTTGAACGAGGCGGCGCAGGGAGAAGTTTGCCAGGTGGCGAATATCAATTCGCCCGAGCAAATCGTGATCTCGGGACACGCCAGCGCCGTGAATCGCGCCATCAAGCTGGCCAGCGAACGCGGAGCGAAGAAAGCCGTGAGCCTGCCGGTCAGCGCGCCTTTCCATTGCTCGCTGATGCAAGCGGCGCAGGATCGTCTGGCGACGGACCTGGGCGCGCTGAGTTTTCAGAATCCGTCGTGCCCGGTGGTCTGTAACGTTGATGCGGCGGTTGTCGCGTCCGCGGAAGCTTCGCGCGAAGCCCTGATTCGCCAGGTGACTGGCGCGGTGACGTGGGAGCCGTCGGTGCGGCTGCTGATCAATAAAGGAGCCAGCCTGTTTATTGAAGTTGGCCCGGGAAAAGTTCTGTGGGGACTGATGCGGCAGATCGACCGCTCGAAGGCCTGCGTGACGGTGGGGGATGAGGCGTCACTGCGGAAGACGCTGGCGCAGATTGCGGCCACGGCGGCGTAACTGCCGAGCTGCGCTCGGCTTGGACCCTTCGGCTTCGCTCAGGGCAGGCTCGGCAGAGCCCCGTCCCCACACCAACTAGTACGGATATACCGTCAGCGTTTTATCGGACTTCTGCACGAACATGCGGGCGTGCTCGCTGCGCTCGTTGACGACGACCTCGACCACGACACTTCCACCGCCAAAACTTTTTGTGTTGACCGATCCGTAGATCCTGTGGGTCTTGATGAGACCCCATTCGCCGCCCGGTCCCCAGTCGCGATAGAAGTCCGCGTAGGTGTACTGAGAATATTTCTGCCGATGCTGGCGCCAGCCGGGATCGTTGAAGTAAATGGCGTAGGCGGTTTCGTAATCCTGATGCTGAAGGGCGGTGAAGAACTTGTCCACGCTGTGCTCTTCGGGCCAGTTGCGGTACATCCAACCCAGCGCGGCCAAAACGATGACGACCACGACGGTGACCGTGATCTTGATCTTCCGCCGCCGCAACTTCGCGGGGTCGTAGGGCTCTGCGTCGAGCAGGGTCATAAGTCTCCACTAAGCATAACGGATAAAGGCAGAATTGAGTCATTGAGTCATTCAATCATTCAATCATTGAGCGATTGAATTCAATGACTCAATACCTCAATGCCTCAATGATTCAATGCCTCAATCGCTATAGTTGAGGCCTGGACAATTCTTCTCCTACCCATAGCCCATCGGTCGCAGTGCCTCAGCACTACCCCTAAAGCGCCGGGTCGAACTGCCGATGTACACCACGTCAGTCGGAAATGGCGGCACGAGGTTTCGTGGCTTGGCCGTGAAACCGGCAGAGCGGTGGGAACCATGGGTAAAGTCCGAGCGCTCATTATCGATGACTCCTCAGTGATGCGCAAAATAGTCGAGCGTTCGCTGCGTCAGGCGGGTATCGACCTGGACAAGGTTGTGGAAGCCGCGAACGGGGCCGAAGCGCTGGTCGCCTTGCAGAACAACGCAGTCGATCTCATCCTGTGCGATATCAACATGCCGGTCATGGACGGGCTGGAATTTGTCCGTCAGGTCGCCACGGTGGAAAGCGCCAAAGGCGTGGATATCGTCATCCTCGGCCACGTCCTGGCGGCGGATCTCCTGGCTAAGGACGGGAGCCAAGCCCAGACTCCAGCCGTGACCCCGGTCGAGAAAAAGACGGCGCAACCGTCCACACCTGCCGCACTCAAGCCCGCGGTCGTCAGGAATGCAGGCGATCATCTACAGTTACAGCAGTAATTCCATCCAGAGCGCACTTTCGATGGGAATCGCAGAATACGGCGCGATTTCCTTGAAACCCATCCTGCGATAGAGTGCGATCGCATCCTTCATTGCCGATTCAATCGTATCCAGACGCATGCGCTCATAGCCGATCGCGCGCGCCTCGGCGATCAAGCGTTCCACCAGCATCCGCCCCAGGCCCCGGCCGCGATCGCCTGGCCGCACGTAAAGCCGCTTCATCTCGCAGATGCCAGCTTCAAGTTTGCGCAACGCTATGCATCCGGCGGCGTGGTCCGCGCATCGGGCAACCAGCAATCTCCCGCTCGGCGGGCCGTAGGCGCCCGGAAGAGTTTTCAGCTCCTCATCGAAACTCTGGAAGCACAGGCTGAAGCCGAGCGAACGGCCATATTCGAGGAAGAGGCTGCGAGCTTGTTCGATGTGTTCGGGGAGCGTGGCCTGAATCACGTCGATCTGGCTTCGATCGCCTTGACTCAGGTCGTCCTGACTTTGATCGTCCTGATTCGGTTCGCGTTTGCCGTCAGCGGAGCTCGTCACTGGTGAACCTTACCGTTGTATCCGCAAGCTCCCTCGATTCTATCCCCCGTTCAGTCGATTGCGCCCGGCGCAGTGGACGATTAAGATTTCTCCACTCCCATGTCTGAAGTAATTTCAACCGAGTCGGCGACTTCGCATCCCGTTTCCACCCCTGCCCCCGTAACTTCCGTCGAGGTATTCGCGGTTTACGGGGTTGAGCCCGAGATCCAGGCCTACGCCATGGCGAAGTATTCGCGCTCATCCCTCTCGATGAAAGAGTCGCTGAAGGAAATTACCTCGCAGAAGGCGGAGAAGTTTCTCAATACCTTCTACTTTCAGTACGGGCACCGCTCCATCGCCGACCTTGCCCACATCGCGCTCGCCATCGAGCGCCTCTCCATTCTCGCCGCCATCGTGGTTGCCGACGAGCAGCGCTGGGATGGCCAGGAGCGCTCGACTCGCTACCAGGACTTCAGGAAGAGCGGCTACTTTACGCCCAGTTTCCAGAATGACGCTTTCGAGAATGACAGTGTGGCCTCGGACGCTTCGTCGCCCCGGACTCTCTATCGCGAAACCATCGAGTCCTTGTTCACGGCCTACGAAAAAGTTTCGCAGCGGACGTTCGAACATCTCGCCAGCATCACACCCCGGCCCGCCGAAATGAAGCCGGACTTTTACGAGCGCACCCTGCGCGCCCGCGCCTTCGACATCTCGCGCTATCTGTTGCCCCTCTCGACCAACACTTCACTCGGGGAGATCGTCAACGCGCGCACGCTGGAAAGCCAGGTCGCGCACCTGCTCTCGCAACCGCATAAAGAAGTTCGCGATCTCGGAGCGCTGCTGAAACAGGCCGCTATTTCTCCGGCCTACAACGCGAACGAAGAATCGCTGCGCGCCCTGGTGGCTGAGATTCGCGCCATGTCGCCCGAAATCGCCGATCGCGCCGAACGCGATCTCCTGCGCGAAGTGCGGGTCGCGCCCACGCTGGTCAAGTACGCCGATCCGAATCGCTACGAAATCGAGACGCGCCGCGAACTTGAGCAGGCTGCCGCCGAATTGATGCGAGGCGCCGCCATCGAAGCCGCGCCGCTGGTCGATCTGGTTGATGATGACGCGTTCGAGATCGAACTCGCCGCGACGCTCGTTTACGGCCACTGTCATTATTCCTACCGGCAGCTTCGCGCGACGGTCGAAGCGGCCGGCGAGGCGCGCCGCCGCGAAATCATCGACCTTGGCCTGCGCCATCGTGGCAGCCACGACGAACTGCTGCGTCCCTTCTCCGCGGGCCAGCAGTTCCGTTTCGACATCCTCATGGACATTGGCGGCTTCCGCGACATGCACCGGCACCGCCGCTGCGTCCAGATCATGCAGGATTTCTCGACCGCCCACGGCTTCGACACGCCGCCCGAAGTCGAAGCTGCGGGAGTCCGCTCCGACTACGAATCGGCGATGCAGCGCGCCGAAAGCGCGGTGCAGAAACTCTCCGCGTCTGGGGGTGAAGAGGCCCGGCAAAACGCGCAGTATGCGATTCCGCTCGGGTTCCGCAAGCGCACCCTGTTTAAGATGGACTTCGCCGAGGCCGTGTACATCTCCGAGTTGCGCACCACGCCCGCCGGACACGCGTCCTATCGCAACGTGGCCTATGCCATGTACGAAGCCGTCGCCGCAAAATATCCAGCGCTGGCAAAATATTTCCGGGTACACGACGTCCGCGAGCCGGTGGATCTGCTGAAGCGCTAGGCTCTTGTGTGGTGACGGGGCTATGCCCCGTCCAAGCGGGGCGAAGCCCCGCCACCACACAGTTAAGCGCGGGCGCCCGCGAAAGCTCGCGAAACGAAAAGACGCTCAGAATGATGCCGTCTCCGCAAAATTGACGCCGATGAATCTCCGCCTCTAAAATCAGCTCACACATGCCCAACTACGAATACCTGTGCAAGAAGTGCGGACACCGCTTCGAACAAATCCGCAAATTTTCCGACAAGCAGCTGCGAAAGTGTCCCGAATGCGGGGGCGTTATCGAACAAGTGATCTCGGCTCCAGCCGTGCAGTTCAAAGGCTCGGGCTGGTACGTGAACGACTACCCGAAGAAGGGGGCTGGTTCCGCGGCGTCGTCCTCGTCCTCTGCTTCCGAAGGCGACAGCGGGTCGAAAGAGACGAAAGAGAGCAAGAAAGACGACAAGCCCAAGCCGGACACCTCCCACAAGAAACACAAGAAGGACTGACGATCGGGTGATCGGGTCATCGCGTCATCGGGCGATCAAGAACTGAACCGATTTTCGATGGCCCGATGACCTGATCACCCGATGACCCGATCTCCTGATGACCCGATACCGCCGGCACGATCTGGAGTGCCGACAACCAAGGTTCGGCGGCGCGGCAGTTCGTCGTCGGAGATTTCCGCCAGGAACTGCAGGTTGAGGCCCACTCGCGCGCACTCCTGACACGCGGCGTCGTTGAGAAAGTACACGATGTCTCCTCCAAAGCGATCCTTGGCCCGACGGCGTTCATCGAGGTCGAACGGGCTCACCGAATACACTTTGATCTCGGCGCGTTCGCGCAGGACAGCGCTCAGCTGGCGTTGGAAGCCGAGCGCTCCTTGCCGCACTTGCGCCATGGTGAAAGAAATAACGCGATAAGGCATAGTTGCAGGGGAAGAATAGCAGCTTTGGCGGCGGGCAGAGCCGTGCCCGGCTGTTTGCGCGGTGTCTCTGATTAAAGCGAACCTGAAATTGCGGCCGGCACAGAAGACTGCCGAGCTGCGCTCGGCTTGGACGGGCGAGGGCGCCCGTCCCCACACGAGCCCCCCCCACCTGAATCCTTTCCGCTCTCCGTACATCTAAACGGACTGAAATAGTCGTTACAACGACTAAATAGGAGCGAACATCATGATGACGATTCGGCGCAGCAACGAGCGTGGCGGCGGCGACTATGGCTGGTTGAAGACGCGCCATACTTTCAGTTTCAACGATTACTCCGATCCCAAGTGGATGGGTTTCCGCTCGCTGCGCGTGATCAACGAAGATTGGGTCGCGCCCAGCGGCGGTTTCCCAACTCATCCCCATCGCGACATGGAGATCATCACCTATGTCCTGTCCGGCAAGCTCGAGCACAAAGACAGCCTCGGCACCGGCTCGGTGATCCTCCCGGGCGACGGGCAGCGCATGACTGCCGGCCGTGGCATCCGCCACAGCGAGGCGAATCCGTCCGCGAGCGAATCCGTGCACCTGCTGCAGATCTGGATTCTGCCCGACCAGCAAGGGCACGAACCTGGCTACGAGCAGAAAAGTTTCCCGGAAGTCGAGAAGCGCGGGAAACTGCGCCTGATCGCCTCGAACGACGGGGCCGAGGGTTCGGTGAAAATCAATCAGGACGCGAAGCTGTTCGTTACCCTGCTCGCACCCGGAGAAGAGGTTACGCAGCCGCTCGGCGCCAAGCGTTACGCGTGGCTCCAGGTCGCCAAGGGAGAAGTCGAACTGAACGGCCAGAAGTTGCACCAGGGAGACGGTGCGGCAATAAGCGAAGAAAAACGGTTGACCATCAAAGCCACGGAGGCCGCGGAAGTATTACTGTTCGACCTGGCGTAAGACAGGGCGGTTGAATCATTGAGACATTGAGGTATTGAGACATTGAATCATTGACTCAATACCTCAATAATTTATCCCTGCCGCTCCCATCAGCCTTCCCGTTACGCCCTTCTCTGCCCGGAAGCTGAACAGCAGCTCCGTATGACACGCCGTACAAGGTGCCGCCGTGTCGATGTTCTTCGCCAGCACACCCGCATCCAGCAGTTGCCGCCGGTTCGCTTCTACCAGATCAAGAAAAAGTTTCACCGGCAATTCGCTGTGTCCCGGGGCGCGGGCCGTTAGGAAGAGCAACGGATATTTCTCCCGCACCGGGTCCGATTCCTTCACCTCGCGGAACAAGCTGCTGGCGTACGCAAACTGCGCTTCAAACTTGGTGCGCACTTCCTCGCCCACTTCGTAGCAGCACCCCTGCACGCCCGGCCCAATCGCCGCCACCAGGTTCGGCGGATCGCTCTTGAAATGTTTCCGCATCTCGCCGACACCTTTCTCGACGATGCGCTTGACCGTGCCGCGCCAGCCGGCGTGAAAAACGCCGACAGCCCGCCGCTTCCGATCCGCCAGAATGATGGGAAGGCAATCGGCAGTCTGCACGGCCAGGACCAGCCCGGGCGTATCCGTGACCATCCCGTCTCCAGCCAGCGGCTGTTCCGGCAGGCGATCGGTGCGATGGATCAAATCAGAATGAATCTGCCGCAGCGAAACCAGCGGCCAGCTTTTGCGTCCATTCGCGACGCCCAGTTCCTTGAGGAAAAGCTCGCGGTTGCGCTCGACGGCTGCCCGCGAGTCATGCTTCGTGAAGCCGAGATTCAGCGCATGTCCGCCGTAGGCGCGCGACACTCCGCCATGCCGCGTCGAGAAGGCATGCACCAGCCAGGCCAGTTTGCCCAGCTTCGCGGAACGCAAAAGTTGTAGTTTGTTCTTCGCGACGCTGTTGACCGCCACAGATCGATCATACCCTGAGGATCGGGTGATCGGGCGATCGGGTCATCGGGCGATCAAAAACCTCGATTCGATTTTGAATGACCCGATGACCCGATCCTTCCGCGATTACTTGCTGCCGGCGGTGCTGGCGTCTGCCTGTTCGGCGACATGCACGCCGTGTGGCCGGAAACACGCCGCCCGTGGGCCGCAGCGCTTCCCGCTAGAATGTGCTTGTGAAACTCTTGCGCAGCTTGTCCCTTACTTATCGCGGACGCCTGGCGCCGTCGCCGACGGGGCTGCTGCACATTGGTCATGCGCGGACTTTCTGGATCGCGGCGCAACGGGCGATCGAGAATCGGGGAACTTTGATTTTGCGGAATGAGGATTTGGATCCGCAGCGCTCGCGGGCGGAATTTGCTCGCGCCATGATGGAAGACTTGCGCTGGCTGGGAATTCGTTGGAGTGAAGGGCCGGATTGTGGCGGCGCGTATGGCCCTTACGCGCAAAGTGCGCGCCGGACGCACTATTTGGAGGCTTGGCGGCGCCTGCGGGAGGTTGGGTTTCTGTATCCGTGCACTTGTTCGCGCAAGGATCTCCACCCCAGCGGGCCAAACCCGGGCCGGCCGAGGACCCCGGAACTGGCGCAGTCGGCAAGCGCTCCGAACGATGCGGATACTGACGATGAGCCGTTGTATCCGGGAACCTGCCGCGAGCGGAAGGATGCGGCCGAGTTCAAGGAGCCGGCGGGTGTGAACTGGCGGTTCCGCGTTCCCGATGGCGAAGAGGTTGAGTTTGCGGATTTGAATCTGGGCCGGCAGCGCTACGTCGCGGGCAATAATTTCGATTTCGGCGATTTTCTGGTTTGGCGGCGCGACGATGTTCCGGCTTACCAACTCGCGGTCGTGGTCGACGACGCGGCAATGCGGATCACGGAAGTCGTGCGGGGCGCGGATTTGCTGAAGTCCACAGCGCGGCAACTGCTGTTGATGCGCGCGCTGGGGTATGCCGCTCCCGCTTATTTCCATTGCGAACTGGTGCGGGACGCCGCTGGAGTGCGGCTGGCGAAACGGCACGATGCGCTGAGCATCCGGCACTTGCGCGAGAGCGGGATGACGGCGGGGAAGGTTCTGAAGATGGCCGGTTGGCGCTAGGGCAAGATTGTCTTGTCCCAGCGAACTTCCCTATTTTTGCGCTCTTCGGAGGCCAGACCCCTGTTTTATGCCGATTTTCGAGGGGGTACCTGACTGGGAACCGCATAAAATCTGCATAAAATGCTACTTTTCCACAGCGCAGTGCGTTAGTATGCGATGGATACACGCAAATCTGTAAGTTCCTGAAGGAGGAATTCATGGCTTCTGGTATGACCAAGACCCAACTCACCCGCCACCTGGCCGAGAAGCTCGGCTCCAACAACAAGACTGCCGCGACTTTTCTGGAGCACCTGGCAGACGTAGCGATTAAAGAGACGAAGAAGAACGGTGTGTTCGTTGTGCCCGGCCTGGGCCGCCTGGTGAAGGCGCATCGCAAGGCCCGCATGGGACGCAATCCGCAGACCGGCGAACCGATTCAGATCAAGGCGAAAACAGTGGTGAAGTTCCGCGTGGCGAAAGCGGCGAAGGACGCGATCGCGCCGAAGAAGTAAATTTCGCGGACAAGAGTGTCCGCGCCACATAATCAAAAAGGCCGGCTTGCGAGCCGGCCCTTTTTTGTTTTTGAGAGCTACGTCTTCAACTCTACTAACTCTGCTCGCGCTTTTCCTGCTTCGACCAGCAGTCGCCCCACGCTCACCGGCAAGTGGAAGCGGCGTGGCCCGGCGCTGCCTGGATTGAAATAGAGGAGGCCGTTTTTCTCCGCTATCTTCGGCTGATGGCTGTGGCCGTATACGACCACGCGGAATCCCGCGGCTTCCGGCTTCAGGTCGAGTTGGCCGAGATCATGCAGGAGATAGATGGACACACCATCGGCTTCGACGACTTCGGTTTTAGGCAGAGCGCGCGCCCATGCGTCTGTGTCGACGTTGCCGCGGACCGCGGTTACGGGCGCGAGTTGCGCGAGCGCTTCGAGGATTTCGGGAGCGCCGACGTCGCCGGCGTGGAGGATGCGGTCGGATCGGCGCAGGGCTTCGACGGCCTCGGGCCGCAACAGGCCGTGGGTGTCGGAGATCACGCCGAGGATCATTGGTTTCTCAATCGTCAGTTGCTCAATCTGAGTTTACGAGCGCCGCCGGACGGCCGAGAGCCTGCCCTGAGCTTGTCGAAGGGGCGGCCGTCCCTACGTGGTTCCTGCTGATTCATCACAAAGCGTTTGTCGAGCGCTCACAGACTTCGAAAGCAGGTCTAAGGCTATACTGCCCAAGGGATGCCGGAAGGAAGAATGCCCGAAGCTGGTCCAAACCTGGCGGAAGCGCTGCGGCGCTATTGGGGATACCACGAGTTTCGCCCCAAGCAGGAGAATGTTATCCGGAGCCTGCTGGCCGCGCACGACACTTGCGTGGTGATGCCGACCGGAGGCGGGAAGTCGCTGTGCTACCAGCTTCCGGCAGTGATTTCGGGGAAGACGGCGGTGGTGGTTTCTCCGCTGATCGCGCTGATGCAGGACCAGGCGGCGCAACTGGCGCAGATGGGTATTCCGGCGGCGGCGATCAATAGTTTTCAGAGTCCGGCGGAACGGCGGCAGGTGATGGAGAAAGCGGCGCGAGGGGAATATCGGCTGCTTTATCTTTCGCCGGAGCGGCTGGCCGCGGAAAATACTTTCGATTGGCTGAGCAAAGTGCCGGTGGGTTTCTTTGCGGTGGATGAGGCACATTGCATTTCAGAGTGGGGGCACGAGTTTCGGCCGGACTACCGGCAGCTCAGCCGGTTGCGCGCGAACTTTCCGAAGCTTCCGATCGCGGCGTTCACGGCCAGCGCGACGCGGCAGGTGCGGCACGACATTTTGAAGCAGTTGCAGATGCGCGATCCCCATCTTTATATTGCCAGCTTCCATCGTAAGAATTTGCGTTACGTGGTGCACGAATGCGAAGCGCGGACGCAGATGGAGTTGCTCGGCCGCGCGTTGCGGCACTACGCGGGCGAGAGCGTCATCGTGTATTCGCCCACGATTCGCCGAGTGGAGGAGACAGTCGAATACCTGGAGGAGAGCGGGATTGCGGCGATTCCCTATCACGCGAAGATAGAAGCGCCGCTGCGCCGGCAGAATCAGGAACGATGGATGTCGGACGAAGTACGGGTGCTGGTGGGAACGATCGCGTTTGGCCTCGGTATCAACAAGCCCGCGGTACGGGCGGTGATTCACCTGTCGCTGCCGCAGTCGATCGAGCAGTACTACCAGGAGGCGGGACGCGCCGGGCGGGACGGGCGTCCGGCGGATTGCGTGCTGCTCTGGCAGAAGCGGGATCATATTCTGCTGGAATACTTCATCAACAAGATTTCGGATGACGCAGAGCGAGAACGCGCATCCGGGCGGAAACGCGTAATCAGCCGGTTCGCGGATTCTCACGGCTGCCGCCACCGGCAGATTTGCCTGCACTTTGGAGAGACTCCGAAATGGGAGAAGTGCGGGAACTGCGACAATTGCGGCGCCAAACCGGAGTGGTTGAAGAAGGAAATCGTGCCCCTCGTCGTGCCCGATATTGCGGCGCGAAAAGCGTCTTATTCGCCTGCGTCTGCGTCCTTCTATACTCCGATGCTAGGGTCCGACAAACCGCGGGTGCGGGATGCGGCGCCGGCGGAGGTTAACCCAGCGTTGGCGGAGTATCTGCGCGAATGGCGGCGCAATATGGCGCGGGAGAACAAAGTGCCCGCGTACATTATTCTCCACGACAGCACGCTGGAAGAGCTGTGCCGCCGGCGTCCGGCCAATTTTGCGGAGCTGAAGCAGGTGCCGGGCATTGGCGAAAAGAAGGCAGATGTGTACGGCGCGGAAATTCTGCAGGCGTTGCGGAACTTTGGCGAGGGAGCGCGCGCCGCGCCCACGGCGGCCAGGGAGCCGGCTCCGGCGGAACAGACGCTTCGGCTTTTGAAAGAGGGGCGCAACTTTGAGGAGATTGCCCGCATTCGGGCGCGGCAGATTTCGACCGTGGTTTGCACGGTGGCGAGCCTGATCGAGACTGGGCAGGTGAAATTGGATCCGAAGTGGATTTCTCCCGACGCGCAGCCGCTGATTGAGGCGGCTTGCCTGAAGCAGGGAGTCGAGCGGCTGAAAGACATTAAAGACGAGGTGCCGCCTTATGTCAGTTTCGAGGATATACGGCTGGTGGTGGCCCACTTGCGAGCGGAGAACCGGGTGCGGGCCAAGACGGCGTAGCGTACCTTTTCGGCGTCGTGTGGAGGCGGGGCTTCGCCCCGCCTGGACGGGGCGAAGCCCCGTCCCCACACAGCTTTTCCTACACGCCTTTGGCGGCGGGATCCCAGATCAGTTTGTGGATTTGCAGACTGAGGCGCGCGGGAACGTTGTCGGCGAGGATCCACTGGGCGAGTTCTTGCGGATCGAGGAGGCAGTGCGAAGTGTCTCGCGCGCCGGAGGCCGCCTTTTCGAACGCAGGGGAAAATAAAATGGCGTGAACGCGCTCGGCCAGCCCGTGATGCAGGACGAAGTCGCGGGCGAATTCGTAGTCAGCGCGGTCGGTCAAGACGAACTTGAGTTCATCGTGAGGCTGAAGCGCCTTCAGATTCTCGAGTGCGAAGGTATTCGGTTCGCCGGAGTGCGGGCACTTTACGTCGACGATCTTGATGACTTGTTTCGGGACCCTCGCCAGGAGGCGTTCGCCACTGGTTTCGAGCAGCACCTGGTAGTCGGCGTCCAAGAGTTGCTCCATCAGGGGGATGACTTCGCGCTCCTGCAACATGGGTTCGCCGCCGGTAATTTCGACCAGTCCTCCGGTCGGACTTAGGCGAGCGACTTCGCCGAGTACTTCTTCGAGCGTCATCTTTTGCCCACCGTCGAAACTGAACTCGCTGTCGCACCAGGAGCAGCGCAGGTTGCATCCGGTCAGACGCACGAAGACGCAGGGCACGCCCGCGTGGGTGGATTCACCTTGCAGCGATTTATAGATTTCGGTTACTTGAAGCATTAAATCATTGATGCATTTAGTCATTGAATCATTGAAATTCAAAGGCAGGAGCCTTCAATGACTCAATGATTCAATCACTCAATGACTCACTAATTTCACTCAGAGTAGCGCGCCGTCGTGGTGTCGGTCTCAAACACTGTCACGTCTTTCACCCTCACCCTGCCGTTGGTTACTGTGCTTAGGCGGGTGTTGGTTTCGTCGTAGAAATATTTCGCGAGATTCTCGGCGGAGGGGTTGAGGACGGTGAAGGGCTCGATGTCGTTGATCATCTGATGGTCGAGACGGTCGATGGCGTGCTTCATCACGTCTTTCAGGTCTTTAAAATCGAGCAGCAGTCCGGCCTTGTCGAGTTCGGCGCCGGCGAGGGTCACACGAATCTTGTAATTGTGGCCGTGCGGATTCTCGCACTTGCCCTTGTAGTTGCGCAGGTAATGCCCTGCGGCGAATGTGTCTTCGACGGTGACTTCGTACATGAAATCCAGCTAGCCTCAACCCTGTTTTATTGTACATTTTGAGGCCTCGGGAGACACATCATTCAAATGCCTGTCGTCATTCGAATGGGGGCCTTTGCTCGCATGCCTGAATCGCGTCAATTGTCGAGCGGCAAGCGCTGGGGTTCAGACGAGGTAGTGGAAGCGTCGGTTGCCGTCGTAGCTTCGATTGACGACGGTGCGGCGGATGGTTCCGCGCTCTTTTGGCCTTTCTTTTGGCTCTTTTGCTTACGCTGGCCTTTCTCTCCATTCATGTGAGCCATATTGGTGGAGGCGACTTGCATGGCGTAGAGCAGGACTCCGGCTTCTTTCGTCTCAATTCGGCGATGGAGCATCATTTCGCAAACGTCTGAGATTGCCGACTGGATCGAGACGGCATCTTCGAAGACGGGCAGGTAGGCATGGCCGGAAGGGCTGTTGTCGAGGTTGATCTTCGGCATGCCCGTTACCTTGTGATAGTGGCAAAACCTTTCACCGCGAAGAGCGGGAGATTGGCAGGGATCGCCGTTCGCCTTTCGCTGGGCGCAAATTTCGTCGGAAAATTTGTCGAGACAAGAAGACATTATGATTGGTCCTAAGGCGAGGATTCGCAGATAGATGACTGCTTTTGGCGGACTAAGAATTTGGAAAACTTGTGGGGGTACCCCCCCTCCCCAAAATGAGCTAAGTTGATGATAGTAAGGCGGTTAGAAGTAAAGTATTCAAATGATTGGACTTAACGGTGGATCTTGCGGTTGGGCGCGCGCTCTCTTGGGAGTGTGTTCGCCGCTTCTGTTGGTTGTCAAAGAGCCGATGGGTTGAGATGGAAGATGCGATCGTCTCTGGAGACGGATGCACTTCTCGATGCTGCAATTCCCCAGGAGGATCGCACCGATTATGGTGCAGGTCTGTGATGGCGGTACGGGAAAAATGTGATGAAAAAGGCGGGGGTAGTTCATCTCTGAACTGCCCCACTCAAGCCAAAACCAGGCTTGAGTGGGCCACCCGCCGTTTTGTTTGAAAATGTGTTCTATGTGGAGTATACTGTGGAATGAATTCCACATATGCAAATCGTTCAAATCGTGCTGGATAAAAAGCTGTTACACGCCGCCGACCAAGCCGCGAAGCGCACTAAGCGAAACCGGTCCGCTCTGGTGCGCGACGCCCTGCGGGAACATCTCCGCCGGTTGGAACTGCGGGCCAGTGAAGAGCGCGACCGCCAGGGCTACTCGCGACAGTCGCAAGCCGACGCGGAAGCGAGGAGTTGGGAATCGGAGGCCACGTGGCCGGAAGAATAGCGCGAGGCCAGATCGCCCGAGGAGAAGTTCGGCTCTACCAGTTTGCCGCGGGCGACAAGACGAACGACAAAAAACGACCGGCCCTCGTGCTCACCCGCAACAGCGCCATCGCGTATTTATCCACAGTCACGGTTGCGCCGGTCACTTCCACGATTCGCGGCGTGCCATCGGAAGTCGTTCTGAATGAGGAGGACGGCATGAAGTCCCGGTGCGCGGTGAACCTGCACAATGCAGTTACGGTGTCGCAACAGCGCTTGGGGAAACGTGTGGCCCAGCTTAGTGCCGCACGGATGAATGAAGTGTGTGCTGCTCTGCGCTTCTCTTTGGGGTGCGATTCGACCTAGTTACTGGGAATGTTCGGTCTGTCGCCGGGTTTCTCCCGATTGTAGTAGGTATCCTAGTGAACTGTATTTTCTGCAAAGGCGATTCCGGAGGATCATGTTCGGTCGAGCATGTCATTCCTGAGTCCCTCGGCAACATGGAACACATACTCAAACCCGGCATTGTGTGCGACAAATGCAACAACTACTTCGCCTCGAAGGTTGAAGGGCCGCTATTGTCCGATCCGTATTTCCGGTATCAGTGCTCACAAGCCGACGTTCCTAGCAAAAAAGGGAGGCCGCAACGAGTTCGGGGATTACATCCGGCGAGCCGCACGACGGTTGAATTCGCGCGCAACCTAAATGGCTCGGGGGTAAGCGTAGGAGCAGCCTTTGAGAAAGACGAGAAACATTGGATCGAATCCCTCCTAAAGGCAGAGACCGGGCGTATTTACATACCCCTCCCGACCGCACCTAACGAAGTGCTTATGTCTCGCTTTCTGGCAAAGGTTGCAGTCGAATGCCTCGCCCTAAAGGTTGTTGACCTTGACGGAGGTATCGCCAGCATCGTTTCAGAACACGCCCTCGATCCCGTTCGGGATTATGCCCGAAAGGGCGGGTACAAGCATGTATGGCCGTTCCATGCAAGAACATTGTATCCGCCCGACTTTGTATTCAGGGAGCCCGAAGAGGAATCTTATGAGGTACTTCATGAGTGGATCTTTACCTCTCTTGATAGAGAAGATCTTTACTTTGTCTTAGCGCTCTTTGGCGTCGAGTACACGCTCAATTTAGGCGAAATGGAGATCGAAAGCTATCGGGTTTGGCTTGCGGCAAATCGCAATCGAAGCCCGTTATACATGGATGGCATTCAGAACGCTTAAGATGTTGCTCGTCCCTCCACTGCGTCGTGCGTGGGCCACCCGCCCTAGAGCTACAACCGTGGCCTCCAATAGGGCTCATAAAGATCGGTGCCGATGGTCTTCGCAAATTCGCGCTCGCGATCAAAGCCATCCCGCACCGAAATTACAAAACGCGACGCCATAAAAACTTGTCCAGTGTTTTCGCTTTCTACCATCTCCTCCGTGAAGGTTACGGGGGATGGGCAGCAATCGAATCGTCCAAGCTTATCCCACGGCGGCTCTTTGGGATGACAATACATGACTATGTCAGGAGCCATGGGAAAGACTGAGTAAGTCCCGTCACTATACATCCCGATTTTAAGCCACATCGCGTTATCCCCCCTGCGAAATGCGACGGGATTATCCGATGTGATGAATGGGGTTGCGGTCATGTTGCGCCCGAACAGCCAAGTCGCATTCTTGATACGTTCCGTTAGGGCTTTGAAGATGCTGCCATTCCAGAGCATGTCCAAATGCAACAAACGCTTCTCTGCCTCGGACACGAGTTTCCCGTACACTTTTTGTTCGGCGAAAGCACTAAGAATATCTCTAGCATCTGCCGTACGCAAGAACTGCAGCGCAGTGTATTGCGCTACTAGTTCACGGTTCACTTCAGGGACATCGATTTTCTCAGTGGGTTTCATTTCGCGTAGCCAACCCAACCATTGCTCGGTTATTGTGGCAACCTCGCCCTCAAGCTGCGAGAATTGTTTCTCCATAATGAGCGGATCATGCCCCAATGCCGCGAGTTCTTCATGCCAGTAGAAATTGTTTTCCGCAGCAACCCCGCTCGGGCTTGTCCGGAAGACGCGATCTCTGTGGCGATCCCACAGCCAGAGCTGCCCCGATGCGTCGGCAAACCGTCGCAGGTAGAACTGCGGGACATAATGGTGTAGCTTCGGCACGTTCATTTCTTGCAACTCCCAGCAATGATTTCCGCGACAGCGGCCAGAGTCATTTTGTCACATTCTGCTGTTACCATCGCCCCATTCGACTCCTTCGCTGCGCTCAGTCGCTCAGGGCGGGCTCCGGCTGTTTACCACGGACGCATGCCGACGAATCTTCGAGTCAGGGTGGAACATCCCACCCTAAAATCGCAAAGAGCGCGATTTTAGGATGGGGCACCCGCCATTCGCTCGCACGCAAGGCTGTGAGTGAAAGGCGAAGCCCATGGTGCGATCAGTCCGCCTGCCCACCCTTGCGCCAAGAACGCGCAAGGATGGGGCACCCACTTTTGTTGTTATGTCGGCGGAAGGCTGTGCCACCCGCCTCAACTTTCTGCTGCTACCATCGCCCCATTCGACTCCTTCGCTGCGCTCAGTCGCTCAGGGCAGGCTCCGGTTATTTACCACGGACGCAAGCCGACGAATCTTCGAGTCAGGGTGGAACATCCCACCCTAAAATCGGAAAGAGCGCGATTTTAGGATGGGGCACCCGCCATTCGCTCGCACGCAAGGCTGTGAGTGAAAGGCGAAGCCCATGGTGCGATCAGTCCGCCTGCCCACCCTTGCGCCAAGAACGCGCAAGGATGGGGCACCCACTTTTGTTGTTATGTCGGCGGAAGGCTGTGCCACCCGCCACGCAAGGCTGTGAGTGAAAGGCGAAGCCCATGGTGCGATCAGTCCGCCTGCCCACCCTTGCGCCAAGAACGCGCAAGGATGGGGCACCCACTTTTGTTGTTATGTCGGCGGAAGGCTGTGCCACCCGCCCAAAATCGGGCTTGAGTGGGCCAGTCAAGCCGACGAATCTTCGAGTCAGGGTGGAACATCCCACCCTAAAAATCGCAAAGAACGCGATTTTAGGATGGGGCACCCGCCAGCCGTCCCGCACGCTGGAACTCCGCAGGCTGCGCTCGTTCTATTGGGCCCAGGTTAGCGCCCAAAGAACGGGCGCGAACCTGGGGTACCGAGGGCGCCCGCCCTACACAGACTCACTGTCCAGCAAATCAAGGGCCAACTCCTTATAATCTGCTAACGTTCGGGCTGCTACCCCGTCTATTTCTGTGCAAGGTTGAGGTTGGATCACTTGTAGAGGACAGAGACAGACAATGCCGGCCGATTCTTACGCAGTAGCAATTCCGGTTGGCGACCATTACCGTCCAAGGCGGGCGGCAAGTAATAGCGACAGCGGCAACCAGAACCCCACGTCGTATTGGAATATGAGGGGCTCTTTGGCAGCGCAGGGCAACCGCATTGACGACACGAGTCTGATCCGGGAGGCGCAGCAGGGAAACCGCGCGGCTTTCGAGGTATTGGTACGCCATTACGATCAGTCGGTTCTGCGGCTGGCGCTGCACCTGACGGGATCGGAGTCGGACGCCCAGGACGTTTATCAGGAGGCCTTCCTCAAGGCCTACAAGAATCTGGGCAGCTTCCGTTTTGAGTGCTCTTTCTACACGTGGATCTACCGGATCGTCACCAATCTCTGCCTCGATCATTTGCGGAAACGAAATGTGCGCAAGGAGGAGGCTCCGGTTGCGGTGGATGCATTTGGCGAAGAGTACAGCCGGTTGGAGCAGTTTGCCGACGCGCGCTCGGGAGCGAATCCGGAACGCGATCTGATGCGGCGGGAGCTGGGGCGGAAGATTGGAGCGGCATTGTCGGGGCTGACGCCTCGTGAGCGCATGGTGTTCGAGCTGAAGCACTATCACGGGCTGAAGTTGCGCACGGTGGGCGAGATGCTGAATACGACGGAAGAGACGGCGAAGAACACGTTATTTCGCGCGACGCAAAAACTGCGGGCCGCGCTGGCGGAGATGCGATGAGTTTGAGCTACGAGCCGCGAGCTACGAGCCGCGAGCAGCCGGTTTGCTCGAAGCTCGAAGCTCGCGGCTCGAAGCTACAAGAGCGACGGCAAGGAATCAGCCGCTTACAACCTCCCGCGAAGGGATACGAAAATGAAATGTGATTGGGTGCGGCAAAACATTTTGTTCTATGTGTACAACGAACTGGAGGACGATGCCCGGTACGAGATAGAGCAGCACCTGGCGCGGTGTCCGGGATGCGCCACCGAATTGAAAGCGGCGCGCAAGTTCCACGCGACGCTTTCGGAAATGCCGGTGGCGGAGCCGAGTCCGAATCTGCTGGCGGCATCGCGGATGCGGCTGCAGGAAGCGCTGGAAACAACGCAGCCGGGAGGCTTCTGGCAGCGGCTGATTCTTGAGCCGGCAATGTGGCTGCGGCAGATTCGGATGGCACCGGCTCTAGCAGCGGCGATTTTCATCGTGGGATTTGGCGGCGGCATTGGCGCGACTTACAACTTTCTTTCCGCACGCGGCCGAGATGGCGTAGTCACCGGTTCGCTCGAATCCGGCAGCGGCAGTCAGCCTCAGGCGCTCAATCAACCGCTGGAATCCTCTGCGATTGCGGGTATCCGGTCGGTGACGCAGGAGCCGGGATCGAATCAGGTGAGCATCAAGTACGACACGGTTTTGACCGAGGAAGCGCAAGGCTCGCTGAACGACCAGCGCATCCAGCAGTTGCTGTTGTTTGCGGCGCGCAATAATTACAACTCGGGAGTGCGGATGGATTCGGTGGATGTGCTGACGCAGACGCCCGACGACTCGCGCGTGCGGGAAGCGCTGATGTATGCCTTGCAGAACGATAGCAATGCGGGCGTGCGTTTGAAGGCGCTGGAGGGGCTGAGTGGCTTCGTGCGGCAGGATCCACGAGTGCGGGACGGAGTTTTGCGGGCGCTGATCGGCGACACGAACTCCGGCGTCCGGATGCAGGCCTTGCGACTGGTCGAGCCGATGAAAACGGACAGCAATGTGCGATCGGTGCTGACCAGGTTGTCGCAGACGGATCAGAACGTCTCGATTCGTTCGCAGGCGCGTACGATGCTGGCGCAGATGCCGGAGATGGATTAGGAACAGTCGTTGGTCGCTAGTCGTTGGTCGTTAGCAAAACCTTACGGCCCACGATCAATGGCGAACGACTGACAACCAGCGACTATCGACTTACGAAGTAGCGGGGAGGACATTCATTGAAACACGCTATAAAACTTGCCGGCGTCGGAGTGTTGGTGGCTGCGCTGGCGTCTCCGGCTCTGTGCCAGGAAGCTCGGGTGTATCGCGAAGGCAGCAACTGGGTCCAGGAAATGACTGGAGACCTGGGTGCGACGAAGAATCTGCGGGTGAAGCTCGCCGCAGGTTCGGTGCGGGTTCAGGGTGGATCGCAAGCGGGGATCACATACGTGATTCATCGTCGAGCCTATACGTCTTCAGAACAGAAGGCGCGTCAGGAATTTGAGTCTTACAAGATCAACACGTCGGTAAAGGGAGACACCGCGTGGATCGTGGCGGAGTCGAGCAGGCGGGATTCCAAGTGCGCCGATGAGTTTGTCATCAATGTGCCGCGGAACTTGCAGTCCGCCAAGATCGAGACCGGGGGCGGCAGCGTAAACGCCACCGGAATTGCCGGACGCGTCGACCTCGAGAGCGGTGGTGGGAATATTCACCTGGACGATATCGGCGGCGAAGTGACGGCGGAAACCGGCGGGGGCACGATTGAGGTCGGCAGCGTGGAAGGCAACGTGAGTCTGCAGACGGGCGGAGGAAACATCAAGGTTGCATCCGCCAAGGGCGAGATCAAGGCGGAAAGTGGAGGGGGAAGCGTAGTCGTTCTTTCCGGCCTGCAAGGCGCGGTGTTGGAGACGGGCGGGGGCAATATTCGGGTGGACAAGTGCAGCGGGCGGGTGAAAGCGACGACCGGCGGCGGGAGCGTGGACCTGGGCGAGATCGGAGGCTCGGCGGAAATCGAGACGGGCGCGGGCAGCATTCGGCTGGCTTCCGCGAAAGGACGTGTGCAGGCCCAGACCGGCGGAGGCAGTATCCAATTGGACGGAGCGGCATCGGTGCAGGCGGAAACTTCAGCCGGGGGAATTATTGTGAAACTGCTCTCATCGAATGGGGCGGTCGGTCGCACCAATTCCACGCTGGAAACCTCGGCCGGCGACATCACCGTCTATCTGGCGAACGATCTGGCGATCTCCATTCGGGCGGAGATCGAAATCGCCAATGGCCACACGATCCACAGCGACTTCTCCGACATTCGTGTGTCCAGTGAAGGCGGACCCTGGGGACCGAAAACGGTTACTGCAGAGGGTCAACTTAATGGTGGTGGGCCGGTGCTGAAGGTCCGGACGAATTCTGGGAGTGTCAACTTCCGCCGCGTCAGCCGCTAGCGGGAGTGTGGATCAGGAACAGTCGTTGGTCGTCAGTCGCTGGTCGTTCGGGATTCGCTGCGGACTGCGAGAGTTTGCTAACGACTAACGACCAACGACCAACGTCTAGTGACTCTATTCGGGAGGGCTTTATGATCGATCGCTTCCTGCTTTGCATATTTCTGTTTTCGCTGGTCGCCAGCGCGCACGCCGCGGAACTGAACTACGATCGCGCCGGCGAAAGCTGGGACTGGAGTTACGGCGCGGAGGAGGGCGGCGGATCGTCGTATCTCGGAGTGGATATCGCTGACGTTTCTCCGGAGCGGCTGGGAGAATTGAAGCTCAAGGAAGAGCACGGCGCGGAGGTCACGATGGTCGACCAGGACGCTCCCGCCGGAAAAGCCGGGCTGCGCGAGCATGACGTTATCGTAAGCCTGAACGGTACAGCGGTAGAGAGTGCTGCCCAGTTGCGCCGGATGATTAAAGAAACGCCACCGGGCCGCGTGGTGAATCTCGGCATCAGCCGCGACGGTCAACCCCTGACGATCAAGGTGCAACTCGCCGACCGGCACAAGTCGATGACTTGGGCGCCAAAGGGCGGCGAATTCAAGTTCGACATGCCGCAGATCCCCGCGATGCCGGACTTCGACGTGCCCGTCTCGGTGGTCATCGTCCACTCGTCGTTGCGCAGCGGGCTGATGGTGGAAAACCTTACTCCGCAACTGGGAGAGTTCTTTGGGGTCAAGGGCGGCAACGGCGTGCTGGTGCGCTCGGTGGAAAAAGGCAGCCGCGGGGAAAAGGCCGGGTTTCGTGCCGGCGATGTGGTCGTCAAGGTTAACAACCAGCCGGTGCACGATACCTCCGATTTCACCCATGCTCTGCGGTCATCGTCGGGCGGCGCGGCGGCCGTGACCGTTATGCGCGAGAAGAGAGAGCAGAATCTGACTCTGACTCTTCCCGAGAAGAAGGATTCCGGCAGCCTGCTGGAAGACAGCTTTGACATTCCCGATTTCACGGCAGAGACCGAGCAGGCAATCAGCCGCGCTGGAGATGAAATCGCCCGCATGGGTCCGGCCATCATGGAGAAAGTGCAGCAGGCAATGCACTGCAGAGACATGGAGAAGAGGCTGCAAGATTCACAGCGGGAGCTGCAGGATAGGCAGCAAGAACGGCAGCAGAAGCTGCGCCATGAGTTATCGGGAGAGTGGGCCGAGATCTGACATTGTCAGGGCGGGCCGGACGGCAGTTACGAAGGTCACCGGCGCGTTAAGGGGAATCCTGCCAGAGGAATGGCCAGATTCCACGGGTGGACTACCCACTGGTTACCTGTTGCGGTGACCGAAATCCCGATAAGCTGTTGCCGCAATGGCTTTCCGCGCCCTGTTGTTTTCAAAAAGTCCCGAAACGAACGCCGCCATGGCGGTGGCCTGCCAGAGTACAGGGATCCGCGCTGAAGTCTGTTCCGACATTTTTACCGCCATCGAAAAAGGGAAGACGCAAGCCTTTTCGTGCGTGATCCCGGACTGGGCTGACCAGCCGGAGGCGAGCTTCCTGTTGAGGCGCGCTCGCGAGTCCACGGCGAACCGAGACACCGTGGGTATTGCCATCGTCGATCACGAACCCACGGCGGCGGAAATGCGCGACAACCGCCTCGACTTTCTCATCTATCGTCCAATTTCCGCTGAGGAAGCTGAAGCGGTGCTGGCGAAAGCGTGTGAGCAGATGCAACCGTCGAGCGCCGAGAATGCCGCAGAGTCAACCGGGGAAGACCACGACGCGAGCAGAGAAGGCCCGAGCGCAGTTTCTGTTGACGCCGATGCAACGGAACCCGCTCAGCAGGATCCGCCAGCCGTTTCCCCGGAAGCGAATGCAGCGGAGGGCGGCGGCGACGGCGAAATTGCGAGTGACGAAAACGAAGAAGAGTCTCGGGAGCGCAGCCATGCGATAGGGTTCCGCGGGGCTTGTGCCGCGGGGCTTGTGCTTACGGCGGTGTTTTGCCTGTGGAGATCGCGCGACGCTGTCGAGTATCTGTCGCACACGCCGGAGGGAGGATTCCGCGTTTTGCGGGAATCGGTGGCGGCGCTTTTTTATATGAATCAAACGGGCGCGTTACCCGTTGGTTCCGCCAGGAGCGAGGCGCAACAAGATGCCTACTTCAGCAGAGATTCTGCCAGTTCCAATGCGCAGACACCGGCGCTGGCAGTGGTTGCAACCGAGTCCACGCTGATCGAAACGCGCATTCCATTGCCCAAGGCTCCGGACTTTCCGCTGCCCGTGCCGGGGTTCGAGCATCAGGACGCGGCGCCAATCCGCAGGGAACGAGTGGCGATTCCCGAAAGCATGAGAAACTCGGCGCCGATGGAGCGGCCGGTTGTGGTGACGGTGAATCCGGCGCAGATGATGCCGGTCTCCGCACCGCAGCCGCAGCCTGCGATTCAGCAATTCAGCGAGCCCGTCGCGGTGAGCGAAGAAGCGGCTCGGGCCCTGCTGGTTCACATCGTGAATCCAGTGTATCCACCGGAAGCTTTAGCCCAGAAACTTCACGGATCGGTGGTACTGCAGGCGGTGATTGGGCGCGATGGCAGCGTCGAGGATGTGAAAATTGTTCGCGGAAATTTTGTTCTGTGCCGGGCGGCGATTGCCGCAGTCAAGCAGTGGCAGTTTCAGCCCTACAGTCTCAACGGCCAGGCTGCGGCAACTCAAACCGTGATCACCATCAATTTCAGCTATCCGCCGGGGTAGCGAAGCACTCACCCGTGTAGGGACGGGGCTATGCCCCGTCCGGGCGGGGCATAGCCCCGCCTCCACACAACCTCCTACTTGTGATCGTTATGTCCTTCCTGCCCACCGGTTGGAGGGTTCGCGCCGCTGGATTTCTTCCAATAGTCCTGGACCGCAGGCGGCAGCTTCTCTACGCGCGTGAGGAACGCGGTGAGCTTCCAAATGTCCGGCTCAGAAAGCGTCTTGTCCCAGGCCGGCATGCCAGTATAGCGGACGCCGGTGCGAATTGCGTAAAACACGTGCCATTCCGGATCATCGAGGGGGTGAAGGATGAGGCTTGGAGGCGGGGGATAGAACGATTTCTCCAGGGCCGAGGGCTGGCGGTCGATGCCGCCATGGCAAAGGGCGCAATTCATGGTGTAAATCTTTATTCCCGCGATCAGATTCTCATCGGTCGGGGGCACGGGATTGTTCAGGCGGGGTGCATGGCGTTCCATCGAAGCGTCGAGTGCGCTCATGGCGATTTGCCGCTCCAACTTCGGCGGCGCCGTGTTGGCATTGGTTGGTGCAAAGCCGAGCAAGGCAACCCCAAGGCCAACAATCAGCAGAACCAGAATGGCGATGACAATCCCCAGAATAAAATTGCGCATTTCAGATCCTCGGAGAGCCTGGGAAATTATGCCTGCTGCTTTCTATATATAACAGGAACCGAGCGCAGGCGGCAGCAGAACGCAGGTTGGCCTGAGACTGCGGGCTGAGAGCGCGGAAGTCAGTATGCGTGCAGGCGACGAGCCTCACGCACCAGATCGGAAACTCTGGGGAGGAAAAACTCCTCCTGCGGCGGAGAAAAGGGAACCGGCGTGTCGGGAGACGTCAGCCGGACAATGGGACCGTCGAGATCGTCAAACGCTTCTTCGTTAATGATCGCGGAAATTTCTCCGGCTAGACCGCCGGTGCGCGCGTGTTCGTGCAGAACGATGACTTTGTTGGTCTTCTTCACGGTGGCGGCAATCGCCGCGCGATCGAGCGGCGAGACCGTACGCAGGTCGAGAATTTCGATTTCGATTCCTTCTTTACTCAGGATGTCCGCGGCTTCGAGCGCGGTATAGAGCATGGCGGCGTAGGTGATCACGCTGAGATGATGGCCCTCGCGCGCAACCCGCGCCTTCCCGAGCGGAACTACGTAGTCGTCGTCTGGAATCTCTTCCTTGATTCTTCGGTACAGATACTTGTGCTCGAAAAAGATCACCGGGTTGTGGTCGCGGATCGCCGCCTTGATGAGCCCCTTGGCATCGTAGGCCGTCGCGGGGCAGACAACCTTCAGCCCGGGCGCGTGTACGAACCACATCTCCGGGTTTTGCGAGTGGAATGGGCCGCCATGGACGTTGCCGCCGCTTGGACCGCGCAGCACCAGCGGAGCCGGCGCTCCCCAACGGTAGTGCGATTTCGCGGCCATGTTGACGATCTGATTGAAGGCGCAGCCGATGAAATCCATGAACTGGAACTCGGCTACGGGGCGCAGTCCGGTAAGAGCGGCGCCGAAGGCAGCGCCGATGATGGCCGACTCCGCAATCGGCGTATCAATGACGCGCTCGGGACCGAAGCGGTCGATGAGGCCTTCTGTGACTTTGAAGGCGCCGCCGTAGATGCCGATGTCCTCGCCCAGGCAAAAGACGCTTGGGTCGCGCTCCATTTCCTCCCAGATTCCCTGGCGGATGGCTTCGAGATAAGTGACGGTGGGCATGCACTGGAAGTGTACCGCAAGGCAGTTCTCAGTTCTCAGTAAGTGCGTTTTGTGCTTTTGAGGTGTTTACTGGTTAGTACCGGTACCCCCCTCCCCCCCCTGGCTATAGGAATCATGGGGTTAGGAGGAATTATCGGACTTGGTCTTTGAAAAATAAGGACTTATATCAAAGTATTCCGGAATAAGGACTTACGAGATCCGTTCGCTTCGCTCAGGATTTCGGCAGCGGGCTCACGCCCGCTAGGCGCCTCAACTTAGCTCGATTCTTCGCTCAAGCTAGCCCAAAATGGGAAGTTTCGGCGACTCTCGATGGGGGCCTCTGACCGGCTCAAGAACGATTATCAAAGAACAGCCGGCTAAACGTCCGGCGGCGTCGCGTCTTCTGGGAGACGGGCATACTTCTCGATGCTGCACTCTCGAAGAATCTTCGCAGGGTTGCGGTTGGGAGTCTGTGATGTCGGTACAAGAAAAATGTGATGAAAAAAAGCAGGTCGCGTTCGTCCCGTTGTGCGGACATTTCCACACCCACCCTTCGCAAAGTGCGCGAAGGATGGGGCACCCAGAGTGTTATTTACGCCAGCGAGATCAAGAGCCCGGGCCAGCCACCTCCAGAAGTTTTCGTTCGAGACAGTGACCGACGAGCGGGCCCGCCCAAGCGGAGCTTGGACGGGGCACCCTGAAGCGTGGGGGCAGTACTTAGGGTGGGCCAGCCCCCGTTATCCTTCGTCGCTAAGTGGCCCACCCGCCGCACCCCCAGTTATTTCGGTCAATGTTGAAAGACTAACCCGCGTTATGCTTCCCCGTTAAAGTGGCCCACCCGCCCGGATTACTTCAACATTTGGGTCAACATGGGTACGAACGGCCCCAAGATGGACATGAAATCCTTCGCACTCTCGATGAACGCCTTGTATTTTCCGTGAGAGCCGTCGCGATGGGCTGCGGCCTCAAAGTCAGCCAACTTCGACAGAATATCCCGCCTCCGTCCGTCAGGCACGTGTTGCAGGGCCGCCCTAACCTGAGTGAAAACACTTTGGTCGGTCTGGGATAACAAAGTGTTCGTCGAATTGTCAGTCGAATTGAGATTCACGCGGGACTGCGCCCCATGTTGATGAATGGTCACATGTTGCGGAGGCGTGCTTTCCTTGTGCATTTCCACCTCCGAGTTTGGATTTAACCCCTCCAACCTGCCGAGAGCCTGTTCAAGCGCGGGAAGTATAAACTCGATGGACTTAGCCTTGCGAATGGGCAGATCATTCGACACGGCACAGTGGTAAACGTCAAACGATTGGCCATACCATCGCACATCCGTAGGCAATCCGATGGCATTCATATAGGGCCGCAGGCCACCGAGCTGCCGCGCCAGTTGACTGCGCTGTCGTTCTAGCTCCTCGGTGTTGTGAGTCGGATAATCGTCGTCGGATTCATCGAAAGAACGGTTCCAAAGCTGGAAGTACTGATACATCCCCTGCCGAAAGGATTCGACCTTCGCTCTTAAGTCGCTTACTTTCATGCTCTGCCATTATCCCTGAGAGGAAAACCTTCCCTTCAACAATTCTGCCACCAATGACACACCGATTTCCCTAGAGGTGTCGAATACCCAACGGCCAGCAGTTCCCAAAGCAGATAGCGCACGTTTAACTCTTGATGCATCACCGGACCTCGTTTCTGTTTCCGCTGACGCGATAGCCCCAATCGCAGCGTAATGTTCTGGGCTTTGTGCCCGTTCAAGCAGAACCTTGCGGAGCTGGGCAAGTTCAGCAGCCAGCTCAGTGAAGTCAAAGGACTGCTTGCTGATTGTATTTGCGGAGCTGTCGATTGAGTTAATGTTTACCCGCGAGTTGTCGCCGCTTAAATGGATGTGATAGCCGGGGGTGCCCGCTGGCTTTTGCCCTTCTCTCCGGTACTTGACCTGATAATGAGCAGGTATCCCATGGACTGCCGCGTAGAACCCCGGATCAGTAACCACCAATCTCTCTACGATACCGCTCGGAAGTTGACGCAAAATTGCATCATCGGGTTCGATGGGAATGTTGGCGTCGGGAATGAGTATCATTCCTCTGGATACAAGCGCAGGTACATTTTCATATCGAGAGTTATCGTGACGCTCTACCGTGACTTTCTCATTGCATCGACCTGACAAATCCATATGGGAATCCACCTTTTCAAGCCCTATCTCAGGCCCTCTCTTTTTCTGCGACTCCGTCTTCTGAATGTAGCCCCATAATCCTTCGAGCTGACGCTTAAAAAAGACATTGTCACAATAGTGTTCTTTGCTGTAGTTCGCTCGACCGGGAGAGCGTCGTCCTCCTCGTTGGATGCTCACGACTCTCGGCTTGAGTTCAGCATCGGGAATTCTGAAGTGAACCATGTTTTCATCATGTGACGCCGCCTGCAAGGAAAGAACAATCGCGTTGTAGTCTCGAACGACGTCTTCGCCTATCAAACCCGGAAGGTTCTGACGCAGCGCCTCAAGTCGAGCGATACTCACGTCCCACTGGCCTTCGTAATTCTCGTGCATTCAGTGATTTTACCCCCGCGCCGGGTGCCCCAGGTCTCGCGCTTTTTCGAGACCTGGGACTCCACCGCTCCCCGAACCGGGCCCTAAACCTTTACACCATCGGCACAAACGTGCCAACTGCCGAAGGGAGATTTCGTGCCGTATCGTATGCTTGCCAGAGCCAAGAAACCGCGCTAGGGTTACAGGCGTATGAGCGATTTGCGAAACCAGATAGATAGCCTCTCCCCTGCGGAGAAAGCAGAACTGCTCGATACGGTCTGGGAAAGCCTGGAAGCGGACGCGGCATCACTAACGGATGCGCAACGGGCGGAGCTTGATTACCGCATCGCTCGGCACGAGCAAAGCCCTTCCGATGTCATCCCCTGGGAACAAGTCAGGGCGGGCCTGTTTAAGAAACCGTGACACTCCCGGTCGTCTGGATACCAGAGGCGAATAAGGATTTGCAGGAAGCGCGGGCATGGTATGACACGCTTCATGCGGCGGTGGAGTCCCACCCTAACGTCGCAAAAAGCGCGACGTTAGGATGGGGCACCCGACATCAATCACGGACTTGCACGCGATGGTCATCGCCTACGCTCACATTATTGAACGCGGCGGTCAACCTCTGAATGACGGTGTCCCAAGACCTTGTCGTGTCTGTGGATATGGATTTTATAGACGGGAAATCGCAAGGGCGGACACATTGGCCTATCGACTCACTGTTTCGAATTCCGAGATGGGCGGTGACACTTCAACCTTCTTTATTCAGTTCTATATCTGTGATAGCTGCGGTCACGTTGAGTTGTTTAGGAGCAAATCTTTGAGGTAGGACAAGGTTGTATATCGATAATCACGTGCCTGAGTTTTGGGAGGTGGCCTCCGATTCGCATTAACTATGAAACGCGGGCGGGGGCGCCCGCGCCACACCGGCAAATCGCTTACAATTCCCCTTCCATGACAGTCGCGGTTCGTTCTTTCGCGAAGATCAATTTCGGGCTCTACATTGGTGCCGCGCGCGCGGACGGATATCACGATCTGCGCACGGTGTACCAGACGATTGCGCTGCATGACGTGATTCGGGTTTCCGTTGGGCGGGGTCGCGGGATTGAGATTGTTTGCGAGGATTCGCGAGTTCCGCTGGATTCTTCGAATACCTGCTATCGCGTCGCGGAGCGAGTGATGGACGAGCTTGGGGCGTCGGGGCGCGTTCGCGTCGAAATCGAGAAGCGCCTGCCGGTGCAGGGAGGGTTGGGCGCGGCGTCTTCAAATGCCGTGGCGACCATGGTGGCGCTGGAGCGGGCGTTGAAGAAAAAACTGTCAGGGCCCGCGCGCCTGCGAATCGCGGCCGACGTTGGTTCGGACCTGCCCTTGTTTCTGGTGGGCGGAACTGCGTTGGGGGTGGGGCGTGGCGAGGAGGTTTATCCTTTGCCGGATTTGCCTTCGGTCGCAATGGTGGTGGTGACGCCGGAGATTGGGGTATCGACGGCTCAGGCATTTGCCGATTGGGATGGGCTCGTCCAGCGGGAGAAAGGTGCCGAGCTGCGCTCGGCTGGACGGGCGGGGGCGGCCGTCCCTACGCGAGCTGGGACGGGGCAGAGCCCCGTCACCACACAGTCTCATATCACCACACAGTCTCATATCACCACACAGTCTCATATCACCACACAGTCTCATATCACCAGACAATCTCATATCACCACACCGTCTCATATCGCCACACCGTCTGATATCGCCACACAGCCTCATATCACCACAGAGGCTCTTGTTTCCACACGGAATCATCAATTGACGGGGCTGGGAGCGTCCGATAGACTGTTGGAGGTTGGCTGCGTGCTTTCGGCGTGGCTTAGTGGTTTGCCCAACACCGGTGCTTCCGCAAAAGGCGGGAGCCGGGCCGGGAACTTGCTTCTCGACCTTGTCCGTACCGGGATTGAAAACGACTTCGAGAAAGTCGTCTTTCCTAAATATCCCGAATTGCGAGACATAAAAGGTGAGCTGGAGCGCGCGGGGTCGCGATACGCTTCGCTCTCCGGGTCAGGGTCAACCCTGTATGGGCTGTTCCGGTCGCCAGCCGAAGCCGCGATGGCGGCAAGCCGTCTGCGGAAGCAGGGGCTGAAGGCAGTCGAGACGCGGACGTTGACGCGCCAGAAGTATTGGAAAAAGTCGCTGGTCGTTAGTCGTTAGTCGTTGGCGTTCGGTTCTGGGGTATGATTTAGTGGTCAGCCAATTGATCGTGCATCTTGGGCCGTCGACTAATGGTAGGTCAAGTGCCTTTGGAGCACTTTGTCTAGGTTCGAATCCTAGCGGCCCAGCCAAGAACCAGTTCTCAGTTGCCAGTTCTCAGTTCTCAGTAGAGACACTGGAGCCCCAAAGCTGAGAACTGAGAACCGGGAACTGAGAACTTAAACTATGGGCACAGTTGCGACGACGACCGCGGAAAAACTGACCGCGGAAAAGAAGCCGACCACGGACGAAAAAACGGAACGCAAGCCGCAACGCGCCCGGGTCGACGACAGATTTAAGGTCTTCTGCGGAACCGCCAACGAGGCGCTCTGCGATGAGGTTTGCCTGTTTCTCGGCCTGACGCGCGGCCAGGCTCTGGTCACGCGTTTCAACGACGGCGAAGCGTATGTGCAGATCCAGGAGAACGTGCGCGGGGCCGACGTGTTCGTGATGCAGCCCACGTGCCAGCCGGTGGACATGCATCTGATGGAACTGTTGTTGATGATGGACGCGCTGAAGCGGGCTTCGGCGCGGCGCATCACGTCTGTGATTCCGTACTACGGCTATGCGCGCCAGGATCGCAAAGACAAGCCGCGGGTGCCGATTTCGTCGAAGCTGGTGGCCGACCTGCTGACCACCGCGGGGGCGGATCGCGCGCTGGTTGTGGATTTACACGCGCCGCAGTTGCAGGGATTTTTTAATATTCCGGTGGACCACCTGTTCGCTTCGCCGGTGCTGGTGGACTACTTCAAGAAGCTGAACCTCCCGAACCTGACGGTGGTTTCGCCGGACGCGGGTGGTGTGGAACGAGCGCGCTTCTTCGCGAAGAAAATGGACGCGGCGCTGGCCATCGTGGATAAACGGCGCGTCGAGATGAACGTGGCGGAAGTGATGAATGTGATCGGCGAGGTCAATGGCCGCACCTGTCTCATCATTGACGACCTCATCGACACGGCGGGAACGCTGGTGAAGGTGGCGCAGGCCCTGGTCAACAAAGGCGCGAGCACGGTGTATGCCTGTTGCTCGCACCCGGTTCTTTCAGGGGCGGCGGTGGAAAATCTTGTGAACTCTCCGATCGCCGAGGTGGTCGTGACCAACACCATCCCGCTGACGGACGCGGCCAGGCAAGTCTCGAAGATCAAGGTGCTTTCGATCGCGGGGCTGATTGGACGGGCAATTCAGTCCATTCACGAAGAAACTTCGGTGAGCAGACTTTTTATTTAGAACCGTCGCTGGTCGTCGGTCGTTGGTCGTTGGTCGTTCGCGCTTCGCCGGAGAGGCGAGAGGGTTTGCGGACCGCAAAGGACGAACGGGGAACGACACTTCAGGGAATTTACAGATTCTTGGATTCACGCAGGGTTTGCGAACGACCAACGACTAGCGACCAACGACGATTTTAGCGAAGGACGGAAACGGAATTATGGCGACGGCAATGGACATCAGTATTTTGGAAGCGCAGAAGCGGGAACCAGGCACGAAGAACGCCGCCCGGCGCGTGCGTGCCGGCGGAAAAATTCCAGCCGTGGTATATGGCGCGGGCAAAGACGCGGCTGCGGTCGCGGTCGATCCGCGGCAGGTGCTGCGCATCCTTCGGTCGGAGAGCGGACACAACACGATTTTTGACCTGGCGCTGGACAGCGATCGCGTGAAGGCCATGATCGTGGACTGGCAGTTTGAACCGATCAAGGGAACCCTGCTCCACGTGGATCTGCAACGCATCGCGATGGACAAGAAGTTGACGGTCACGGTTCCGGTCGTGCTCAAAGGCGAGGCCGGGGGCGTGAAGACGCAGGGCGGCATCCTGGAGCAATTGCTGCGTGAGATCGAGATCGAGTGCCTTCCGGCCGACATTCCGAAAAACATCGAAGTGGACATCAGCCACCTCGTGTTCGGGGTCGAAGTGCGCGTGAAAGACCTCCCGCACAACGAAAGGTTGAAGTTCCTGACCGAAGAGAACCAGATGGTCGCGCACATCACCACGGTGAAGGAAGAAGTGGTGGCTGCACCAGAGGTGGTGGCGGAGGCGGCGGCAGCTCCGGCTGAACCCGAAGTCATTAAGAAGGGCAAGCAGGAAGTCGAGGGTGAAGTCGAGGCCGAGGGCGAGGCCAAGGCCAAGGCCAAGCCCGAGAAGGCCGAGAAAGCGGAAAAGAAAGAGAAGAAATAGCTACGAGCTGCGGGCTTCGAGTTAAGAGCCGACACCCAGGTTAGCGCCCAAAGGACGGGCGCGAACCTGGGGCACCGAGCTTCTAGCTAGAGGGCAGCAGCTAAAAGCGAAAAGCGAATCCGCGTGAAACTGATCGTCGGTTTAGGCAACCCCGGAATCGAGTACCAGTGCACGTGGCACAATCTTGGATTTTTGACGATCGATCGGATCGCCAACGGCCTTGGGATCGAAGTTCGGAATCGCCAGTGCCGGGCGCTGACTGCGCGGGCAACGATCGGGGGCGAGCCGGCGGTTCTGGCCAAACCGGAAACCTACATGAACCTGAGTGGGGTTGCGGTGCGGGAACTGGTAGCGGAACATCAGGTCGATGTGATGCGGGACCTGATTGTGATTTACGACGAACTGGACCTGCCGCTGGGCGCGATTCGCATCCGGCAGCGAGGGAGTTCGGCGGGGCACAACGGGATGGAATCCGTTCTCGGGGCTTTGGGCACCGACGAATTTTTGCGGATTCGGCTGGGAATTGCGCCCGATCGCAAAGTGATGGACGGCATGAAATATGTGCTGACGCCGTTCCGCAAAGCGCAGGGAAAAGTTGTGGACGAACTCCTCGACACGGCGGTGCAGGCGGTTGAGGTGATTTTGAAAGAAGGACCGGCGGCGGCGATGAACCGGTTCAATCGCAAGAACGAACCGGATGAGTGAGCGTCAGTCGTTGGTCGATGGTCGTTGGTGGTTGGCAAAGTCTCACGGCTTACGATGAATCCCCGGGCGACGAACGACTAACGACCAGCGACTGAAGCAAGAGATTTTGGAGATAACGAATGAATCGTAACTATGAATTGATGTTCATCGTCCGGCCGGACATGGTGGACGAGGATCTGAACAAGCTGATTTCCACGCTCGAGTCTTCGGTGGCCTCGGCGGGCGGAACGACTAAAAGCGAGGTCTGGGGCAAGCGCCGTCTGGCGTACAAGGTAGGCAGGTTCAACGAAGGCATCTTTGTGGTGATGATGATTGACGCCAGCGGCGCCGTGGTGCACGAAGTCGAACGCCGCCTGCGTGTGACCGAGCCGGTGATCAAGTTCCTCACCGTGCGCACTGACAAAGAACTGAAGCGGCTGGACAAGATCAAGAAGATCCGCGACTCAAAGAAGAAAGCCAGCGCAACACCGGCCGCAAGCGCCACTCCGGTAACACCAGCAACGCCGGAAGCGGGAACGGAAACACCGGCGTCGGCGCCGGTTTAGTTGGAACTTGGGGTTAACGGACGTGCGAGGCGCTTGAGCTCAGGGGCTAACGCCCGCGTTTCTTCGGGCGCTGTACGGCACCCTTCGGCTTCGCTCAGGGCAGGCTCTTAAAGCCGTGCCCTTCCCAAAATCGAATTCTGAGAAGGCAGGAGCACCATGGCAGAAGAAACAAAAGCACCGGCCGCGTCCAGCGGCAGCGAAAGTCGCCCGGAGCGTAGTGAACGCCCCGAGCGCAGCGGGCCACGCGGTCCGCGTCCCGGCGGAGGCCCCGGTGGTCCCCGCGAAGGCGGCCGCAAGTTCTTTCGGCGCAAAAAGACTTGCAAGTTCTGCGTCGAGAAGATCGAAGCGGTCAACTACAAAGATGTGCGTCTACTGGCGCAGTTCGTGGCTGAAAGCGGCAAGATCACTCCGCGACGGCTGACCGGCGTGTGCATGCCGCACCAGCGCCGTCTGTCGAGGGCCATCAAGCAGGCGCGCAATATCGCCCTGCTGCCGTTCGCGGGGCGCGCACAGTAAGTTTCAGTCAAGATTAGGTGTTCCCGGTGAACCCTGTGTCCCTTGTGGTTGAGAAAAGTCTTTACCACAGGGGTCACAGAGGGGCACAGGGGGAACCCCAACGAAACGGAGTCATTCATGGAAGTCATCCTGAAAGAAGACGTGCCCAAGCTGGGCAACCGCGGTGAGGTAGTGAAAGTCGCCGAGGGATATGGGCGGAATTTTCTGCTTCCCAAGAAACTGGCAATTGAGGCCACCGCCGCCAACAAGACTGTGATCGAGCAGATGAAGGCCGCCGCCGTGCGCCGCTCCGCCAAGGAAAAGACGGAAGCCGAAGCGCTGGCCAAGCAGTTTGACGGGCTCGAGGTGAAGTTCCTGCGCAAATCGGGCGACAGCGATCAGTTGTTCGGATCGGTCACCGCCGGCGATCTTGCCGACGCGCTGGAGAAAAAGAGCTTCCACATCGATCGCCGGAAGATCCAATTGCACGAACCGCTGAAGACCGTCGGCGAGTTCACGGTCCCCATCAAGCTGCACCGGGACGTGACCACGCACCTGAAGGTAATTGTCGACAAGGAAGCGGCGGCAGAGTAGTTTGGATTCGCAGTGCTCGTGTGGTGACGGGGCTCCGCCCCGTCCCGGCGGGGCAAAGCCCCGCCACCACACAATCCATGTCACCCAATAGACCACCCAAAACCGAACCAACGTGTGGTGAGCGTCATCACTGTGCCACGCCTTCCATTGAGATACTCAACGGAGATGTATCTTGATCGCAAATACTCTTATCGGTGTACCTTGCCGCACATACTCAAAGACAATCGTCCGGTTTTCGTAACGTTCGGGACATTCAAACGGTGGGAACTTCCCGCCGAGGCCCGGCAATTGGTCTTCGAATGTTGCCTGCAGGAGCGTGGAGCGACCATCGACTTGCATGCAGTGGTGGTGATGCCCACGCATGTGCACTTACTATTCACCGCTCTTCGGAATGCTGAGGGGTGGCTGGTGAGCCTGCCGCAGATTATGCGGCTTATCAAGGGGCGCTCCGCTCACCTTCTCAACCGGCTCCTCGACCGGCATGGCCCAGTGTGGCAGGAGGAGTCCTTCGATCACGTTCTGCGCTCCAATGAGAGCTTAAGCGAGAAAGTGAATTACATCTGCCAGAATCCGGTGCGAGCTGGATTGGTTCGCCGGGAAATAGACTACCCATGGCTCTGGCGGGGCGAGATGCCGGTCCTGTAAGTCTGGGGGAGGCCTTGCTTCGCTCGCGTGGTGACGGGGCTTCGCCCCGTTCCGGCGGGGCAAAGCCCCGCCACCACACAAGCATTTTTTCACACACAACCATCTCCCTCAGTTCCCTCGAGAATCTCTCCCAAAAAATTCTTCCACTTTTTTCAAGTCTGTCGTCCGGCTGTATGGGGGCAAGCTCTCCACAAATACACGTCCATACTGCTTCTTCAAAATCCGGTTGTCGAGCAGGGCCAGCAACCCACGATCGTGCAACGATCGAATCAGTCTTCCAAACCCCTGCTTCAGCGTAATGACCGCGCTCGGCACCTGGTATTCGAAGAAGGCATTGCCGCCGCCCGCGTCGATGGCCTTTACCCGCGCGGCCACCACCGGATCGCTGGGCACGGCGAAGGGCAGGCGATCGATAATCACGCAGCTTAACTGTTCGCCTTGCACGTCCACGCCCTGCCAGAACGAAGATGTGCCAAACAGCACGGCGTGGGGCGTGACCCGGAACTCCTGGAGCAGCGCGTTCTTCGGCGCTTCTCCTTGCAGGAACAGGGGAAAGGGAAGCTGGGAACACAGGCGCTCATAAACGTCCTTCATCTGCGCATAGCTGGTGAAGAGCACGAACGCACGGCCTCGCGTGATCTGAAGCAGTTGCCGAATGCGCTCCGCCGCCAGCGCCGCAAATTCCGGCGTGCGCGGATCGGGAAGATCGGGAGGCACATACAACAGCGCCTGGCTCTCGTAATCGAAGTGCGACGCCAGCAGCAACTCTCGCGTGTGTTCGAGCCCCAACCGCTGCCGCATGTAATCGAAGCCGCCGCCGACGGCCAATGTGGCCGAAGTCAGCACCGCACAATCGAGCTTATCGAATAACGACATCTTCAAAATCGGCGCCACGTCAATGGGGGTGGCTTGCAGAAAGACCGTATGCCGGTCATGACCTCTGCCTCCGGTTGCGCGGGTGCCGCGCCGCTCAATCCAAAAGACAGTATTCGGATTCTCCTCTTCCATCAAGAAGTGCAATTGAAAGTTCATTTCCCCGGCGCGGCGAGCGAAGGCAAACACCTCCTCGGGCTTTTCGGGCATCTGCTGCAATTCGGAGTCGAGGCGCTGCAACGAATTCCGCAACGCGATGTATTCTTCGCCGTTCTCTTCCAGAAAATCGCGCCGGTTCTCGAAGGCAAACCGCCCGTTCCCCATGGGCAGCAGCGAAAAGAACAGCGCGGCGTGGTCGCGCAGGCTGCCAATCGCCGCGGAGAGTCCGGCCGAAACCATGCGATTGCGCGTAAGCACTTGCTCGACGTCGCGCGCCAGTTCATCAATACGTGAGTTGCTGACGGTTACTCCAAAGTAGCTGCTGGCCACGTCTTCCAACTCGTGCGCCTCATCAAAAATTACCGCGCCGGCTTCCGGCAGAATCCCCGCATCGGGCGCGTATTCGGATTGCTGCTTAATCGTCAAATCCGCGAAAAAAAGATGATGATTGACGATCACGATATCGCTTTCCGCGGCCCGGCGCCGCATCCCGGTGATGAAGCAGCGGTCAAACTCGCTGCACTTCTGCCCGGTGCAGGCGTCGGAACGGGCGTCCAGCTTGTGCCACAGCGCGCTCGTCTCCGGCACGGCTGCCAACTCGGCGCGGTCGCCAATCTGCGTGAGTTTTTCCCAGCGCAAAATTTCGGAGAAATGATCGATCTCCTCCAATCCGCTGAGCACCGGATTTGTCGTGAGGTCGTAAAGCTTCCGGCGACACAAGTAATTATTGCGTCCCTTCATATAGCAGACGTTCAGCTTGCTCTTGCCATCGGGGAAAAGCGCCTGCTCCAGAAAAGGAACATCTTTGTGGAAGAGCTGCTCCTGCAGGTTCTTGGTCCCGGTTGAAATGATGACTCGTTTGCCCGAGCGGATGACCGGCAGCAGATAAGCCAGCGTCTTGCCTGTGCCGGTGCCGGCCTCAACGATCAGGTGGCGCTTTTCTTCCAGCGCCTCCTCCACGGCCTGGGCCATCTGCAACTGTCCGCGACGAAACTCGTAGGCGGGGTGCGTTTTCGAGAGCAGGCCGCCCGGCGCGAAGAACTGGTAGAGCGAGAATCCCGCCGCTGGAGTCACGGGATGGGATAGAGGAGGCACGGAGTCTCTATAATAGCCTTAGAGCCGCGAGCTGCGAGCCGCGAGCTGCGAGCGAACTGTTTGCTCGCCGCTCGCAGCTCGTGGCTCGTAGCTCAATCACTTTGAGCAAGAAAAAGCAATCCCTCCCGCTCGTCGCCATCGTGGGACGCCCTAACGTCGGCAAATCGACGCTGTTCAATCGGCTGACCGGATCGCGGCGCGCCATCGTCGGCGACGAGTCCGGCATCACGCGCGACCGTCTCTATGGCGAGGCGGAATGGCGCGGGCACGAGTTTCGCGTGGTGGATACGGGCGGCATCGTTCCCGAAGACAAGGATTTCATTCCAGCGGAAATCTTCCGTCAGGCCAAGGTCGCGTTCGAAGAAGCGGCGGCCATCGTCATGGTCGTCGATGCGCGTACCGAGATCGCAGGGCCCGATCGCGAGTTGGCGAGACTGCTGGCGCGCACCGGCAAGCCGCTCTTTCTCGCCGTCAACAAGATGGACACCGACAAGCAGGAATCGTTGCTCGGAGAATTTCATTCGCTCGGAATGCGGAATGTGTTTCCGGTTTCGTCCGAGCATGGACGGGGTATCGACGATCTGCTTGACGCAATTCTTCTCGTGCTGCCTGCGAATAATGTAACCGCGGAGAGCGCAGAGTTCGCGGAGAAAAATGCGGATGAAAAACCGCTAACTCCTGCAGAGCCGCATGAAATCAAGGTGGCCATCATCGGTCACCCGAATGTCGGCAAATCCACGCTAATCAATCAGCTTACGGGAACGTCGCGCGCCATCGTCTCGCCCATCCCTGGCACCACGCGCGATTCAGTCGACGAAGTCATCCGGTACCACGGCCGCGACATTCGCTTCATCGATACAGCCGGCATCCGCCGCAAAGGCAAGACGCGGCTGATGGCCGAGAAGCTTTCCGTGGTCTTTTCCCGTAAGAATATTGAAGACGCCGACATCGTGCTCTTCATGGTCGACGCCACAGAAGGCGCCAGCGGGCTCGACGCCAACATCGCCGGCTATGCCCACGAGAGCGGGCGCTCGGTGATTATCCTGGTCAACAAATGGGATCTGGTAGCGAGCGGCGAGAAGCGCGCCATCAGCCAGTCGAAGACGGCGCGCATCCAGGACGCCAAGCGCCCCCAGGACCGTGCTCTCTATGAAGAGCGCCTGCGCCACGGACTAAAATTTCTGGGCTACGCTCCGGTGCTCTTTCTCTCCGCGCACACCGGCAAAGGAACGGAGAAAATTCTTCCGCTGATCGAGAAGGTGGCCGCCGAGCGGCGCAAGCGCATCACGACCGGCGAGATGAACCGCTTTCTGAGGACGGTTGATTTTGACCGCGCCTCCGTTCCCGTAAGCAAGCGGGTGAGAATCTACTACATGACGCAGGCGGGAGTGGCGCCGCCCACTTTCGTGCTCTTCACCGACCGCGCCGTGAAGCTGCACTTTTCCTATCAGCGCTTTCTCGAAAACCAGATTCGCGCTGCGTTCGGGTTCATGGGCTCGCCCATCTGGATCAAGAACCGGGCGCGAGGCTAGAACCGCCTCATACATGAGCTGTTCAGCGGTTGGCGCCCCGCTCCCCGCCGCGCCCCGCTAGAATCGAATGTTCATGCGGCGCGCGGCGCGTCGTATATTCCAGCTTTACAGATCAGGATCATGGCGAAACATTTCTTTCAGGGAGTCGGAACGCTCTTTTTCGGGCTCAATCTGTTCGTGCTCACTCTGCCAGCCCACGCCCAGGACAACTACGAAATCCAGGTGTACGGCTCGGAAGCGACCGCGAAGAACGTGACCATGGTGGAAATTCATTCCAACTTCACCGTGGACGGCTCGAAGCAGGCGATCAACGGCGTGGTCCCGTCGAATCACGCCATGCACGAGACGCTGGAGATCACACAGGGCTGGACCGACTGGTTTGAAACCGGCTTCTATGTGTTTTCGAGCATTCAGCCCGGAGACGGCTGGAACTGGGTGGGCGATCACATTCGCCCGCGGATTACGGCTCCGGAGTCGTGGCACTGGCCGGTGGGCGTGAGCCTCTCGCAGGAAATTGGCTATCAGCGGCGGAAGTTTGCGGAGGACAGCTGGAACTACGAGCTTCGTCCGATCATCGACAAGAAAGTGGGGCGCTGGTATTTCGACTTCAATCCGGCGTTTGACCGGGCGCTGCATGGTCTGAACACAGGCAGAGGATGGGAATTTTCTCCGAATGTGAAGGTTAGTTACGATTTCACGAAGAAGATCACGGGCGGCTTCGAATACTACGGAAGTCTCGGGCCGGTCTCAAACTTCGATCCTATTTCCCAACAGTCGCAACAGATCTTCCCCACGATTGACCTCAATCTTTCGCCGAACTGGGAGTTTAATTTCGGCGTGGGAGTGGATGTTTCCAACTCCGCCGATCATTTGATCGTAAAGTGCATCATCGGACGGCGCTTCAGTTGGGGGCATGAGCACAAGGCGAGCGGCGAGCAAAAGTAGTTTCCAGACCAAACTTGCCGTTGCCGTGCCACAACCCTGTGTGGAAGCGGGGCTCCGCCGCGCTTGGACGGGGCATAGCCCCGTCACCACACGATGTTGCCACTAGACAATGGGCTCCGGCGAGGGCGGCAGCGGAGGCGGTTCAAACGGCGGCGGAGATTCCGGCACGGGAGGCAATTCCGGAGCCGGAGGCGCAAGGGCCGGATTCAGCAGCGCGTCGAGATTGGGATATCGAGAAGCGAAAAAATACATTGCGTACGCCGGGAAGAAGACGGTAGCCGGCACGCACACCAGAGCGATCAGGTAGATCAGGAGGAGCAGGAGCAAGCTTCCGAAAATTATCGCCAGACTGACGGTGGTCACGGTCCATCCCATTCCCGCAGCTTTGCCCGCCAGCACGGCAACCACACCAGGGACCACGACGAACAGTGCCGGGATGATCGCGATGATGCTGAACAGGATGGCCGCCGCAATGGAAAGCACCAGCTTGAGCAGCAGGTAAACTGCATAGCGGCTCTTCTCCCGTCCGATCATCGCCAGTAAACGGTGCCAGCCGCCGGCAAAACCGAGGTCCTCGAGAGCCATAATCGGCACCAGAAAATCTCGAGCCAGCACCTGAACCACAGCGGCTGTCATCACGAACACGACGATCAGGCCCACCAGCAGAATTACTCCGACAATCAGCCGCCCAATGTGATGCCGCAGATCTGTCGTCCACCCCGCAGCCAAAGCCAGGGCCAGGGGCAAGCCAACCAGAACCAGCAGAAACAGCCAGATCGAAATCTGGAACACAATCTGCCACAGAAAGAACCGGCCGCCGGCGCGACGCCATTTTCGCCATCCCTCACTAATCGAACATTGCCGCCGCAGAACCGAGTCGAACAGGATGAACCGGAACACGCTGTTGATGTACAGGAAGACGAACGTCAACACGATTGCGGCAAAGATTCCGACAACGATCAATCCGATGAACTGCGCGATGTGCTCGGAGATGTGCGCGGGATTGAAAGGAGGCCAACCGAACGGCAGACTCGAAAACGGCAGAAACTCGTTCTCGCTTTTGCGTGGACGCGAGGCGAACTGCCCGAAGTTGCCGAAATTGCATCCGCCGACATGCAGCTCCGCCGCCAGAATTCCAACCAGCGCCAGGCGGGACCATTGCCCCCAGCGGAAACGAGTGAAGAGTTGTTCCCGCGCGTGCTGCAGGGCGGGCTGTACGCAATCAACGGCGGAAACCGGCACGGGATGCACCTCACTCCAACATCAGCACCCTAAAGTGAATCTCCTGAAAAAACAACAAGAACTTGTCATCAAAACCCTAACAGCCTGTGGTGAAACTCGAATCTCCCTCAGCGCCTAAAGGCGCATTCATCACGCAGGACTTACGGCACGCCTGAAGGCGTGCCCTGATACGAACCGTGCTTGCACCACAGGCTGCTAAGGACTTGTCATCCCGAGCGGCCGGGGCCCCCAGCCAGCCGCATTTGCTGGCTGGGGTGGAGGAGCGAGGGATCCGCAGTTTGCCAGCGGCACCGGCTGTACCATCCGTCGAACTCGCGCAATGCCAGTTCACACTGCCGGCGGCGGCGTTCTTTGCGGTCGCGAACGCGGGCCCCGAGCGCGGGCAAGAGGTCGAATGTGATATTCGCCGGCTGAAAGTTCTTGCTCTCCGCCTGCGTGATGTAGTGAACGAGCGAGCCAAACGCCGTCGCTCGCGGCGGAGGCGCCGGTTCGCCGCCGGTGGCCAGCGCGGCCGCATTCATTCCCGCCATCAGGCCGGTTGCAATCGATTCGACATAGCCTTCGACGCCGCAGATTTGTCCCGCGAACAGCACATGGGGATGCGCCTTCATTTGCAACGTGGGGTGCAGCAGCGCCGGCGCGTTGATATAGGTGTTGCGGTGAATCTGTCCGTAGCGGAGAAAGCGCGCGCTTTCGAGACCTGGGATCAATCTCAGCACGCGCGCCTGCTCGCCAAATTTCAGGTGATTCTGGAATCCGACAAGATTGTAAGAATCGGCACGCAGATTTTCCTGCCGCAATTGCACGACCGCATACGGCACCCTGCCGGTGCGAGGGTCCTTGAGTCCGACCGGCTTCATCGGCCCGAAACGCAGCGTGTCACGCCCGCGCCGGGCGATCTCTTCGATGGGCAGGCAGCTTTCGAAGTAATTCAGATTTTCCCAGTCTTTCTGATCGACGGATTGCGCAGCGAGAAGTGCATCGTAGAACTGGTTGTACTCGTCTTTCGACATTGGACAATTGATGTAATCGGCCGACCCTTTGTCGTAGCGGGCCGCCAGGTACACCTTGCTCATATCGATGGAATCGGCCTCGACAATGGGGCTGATCGAATCGTAAAAATAGAGGCTGTGGTGTGGCGCGGGCGCCCCCTTCGACTCGCTCCGCTCGCTCAGGGCAGGCTCCGCCCGCGAAGGGCCAGTGGATTCTCCGGGCGAGGCGGAAGAAGAACTCAAGCGCACAATTTCCCGCGAGAGCGCGTCCGACGTCAGCGGGCCGGTTGCGATGATCGTGATCTCGTCCGTGAGCTGGCCTGCTTCGACTTGGGTGACCTCTTCGCGGCGAATGGTGATGAGTGGTTCGCGGGAAATCGCCTCCGTCACTTTTCGCGAAAACTCGGCCCGGTCGACGGCCAGGGCATGCCCGGCGGGCACCGCGGTTTCCCGCGCGATTTCCAGCAGCATAGAACCCGCTCGCCGCATCTCTTCCTTCAGCAGCCAGGGCGCAGTGTTCTCGCTCTCGGATTTCAGAGAATTGGAGCAGACGAGTTCCGCGAAGTCGTTCGTTTGGTGAGCGGGAGTCGCGCGCACCGGCCGCATTTCGAATAGTTCGACGGCGACGCTGCGCCGCGCACACTGCCACGCCGCTTCCGATCCCGCCAGGCCTGCACCGATGATGCGAACTTTCTTCATGCGACTCCGGCTTCATGCAATTCCGGTTTCAGCGAAGCCGAGCTGCGCTCGGCTTGGACGGGCGAGGGCGCCCGTCCCCACACGAGCAATTCAGAGAATCACCCTTTCGTCTCCCACTCGCCGGGTGACCCGTTCGCGGTCAAGATATTCGAGCAATGGAATCGCATACTTGCGGCTGACTCCGGTCATATCTTTGAAGCGGGCGACGTCAATCTTCGACGCGGTATTCTTGAGCGCGGCGATCTTGTGGCGAAGATCCATGAGCGCACTCTGGTGGAAGACCAGTTCCTCTGAGATCTTGATCAGAATTTTGTCGCGCAAAAGCAAAGTAACAATCTTCTGGGCGCGGATTTTATCTACCTTCAGACCCGCCAACACTTCTTTCAGCGACGGAACTTTCAACCCCGCGGAAGCGAACGCCTGCTCGATGATCTTCTTGGACTCGGCTTCTTCGTCTTTCATGAGCACGCCACGGCCGGGCAGGTGGACGAGTTCGCCGGCGACTTCGAGTTTCTTTTCTTCCGCTAATTTGCCCAGCACGCTGTAGAAGACCTCGGGGCCAAGGTTGACCCGATCGCGCAGCTCTTCTTTGCTCATTCCGGCGACAAGAGGATTCGCACCGTGAAATTTCCTGACGGCTTGCAGTACATCCGCCTTCGCTTCCGCGTATGCCGCCGGCGCAACCAGCACCTGATCGCAGTCCAACAATCCGGCCTTCGCGGCCAGTTTCGAAGTTTCTTCCCGCCGGATGTTCATTTCTCCGGGGACGTCATCCAGGCGCAGACCGATTGCTCCCCGCCGCGCCACGCGCGCTGCCAGCACTTGCTCCGGAGAACCATCGCGCATGGTGTTGAGAAACGCGGTCGCATCTTCTGCGCGTTGCTTGCGAGTCGCAGGCGATGCATCGAGCACCAAGCCACCGCCGATGGTCACTACCGGTGAAAACTGCCGCACGATAAAGCGGTCTCCGGGCAGAAGCAGCATGGGTTCGGCGAATCTTAGTTGCGCATACGCGTCGTAGCCAGGCTTCAGTTGCTTCGTTCCATACAGCCGCGCTTCCGCGATTGTTTCCGACGTGTAGGCGTGAAAATGCACGCGCGCGCCGTCCTTGAACGGCTTCGCTGAGGGAAGAAGAGAAAGGAGCGCATCGACTCGCGACGTGGAACGAAAAGTGTCTGCGGTGGCGAGCGTCATGCCGCGCGCCAGGTCTTCGGTAGAGAGTCCGGCGAGGTTCAGCGCGGTGCGCTGCCCGGCGACGGCGACTTCGGCCGGCGCCCCATGAACCTGCACGCCTCGAACTCGAACACGGACGCGCTTGCCGGCGGGAAACACTTCGAGTTCTTCTTCCTTGCGGATCGTTCCTGCGACGAGAGTGCCGGTCACGACGGTGCCGAAACCTTTCATGGTGAAAACGCGGTCGATGGGAAGGCGAGCCAGCGCTGCCGAATTTTTCGACGCAACTTCGGAGGCGACCTTCGCGAGCGCGGATTTCAATTTATCGAGACCTGCGCCGGTCAACGAGCTCACAGCGACTATCGGCGATGGCGCCGGATCGAGAGTCGTATCGAGAAAAGATCCGCGCACAAAATCTTCCACTTCCAGCCGCACTACTTCGAGCGTCTCCGCATCCACCGCATCGGATTTTGTGAGCACGGTGATGCCGCGGCGGATCGCAAGCAGGCGGCAGATATCGAAGTGTTCGCGAGTCTGCGGCTTGATTCCTTCATCGGCGGCAATAACCAGCAGCACCAGGTCGATGCCGCCCACGCCGGCGAGCATGTTGCGCACAAAGCGTTCGTGACCGGGAACATCGACGAAACCCAGTCGAATTCTGCTGCCATCGGGGGCGGGAAGCTCGAAGTGGGCGAAGCCGATGTCGATGGTGATGCCGCGCCGTTTTTCTTCTTCGAGGCGGTCGGCATCGATGCCGGTGAGGGCTTTCACCAGCGAGGTCTTGCCGTGATCGATATGTCCGGCGGTGCCGACGATGACGGACTTCATCTGCGACAGTATAGACGGATGTGTGGGGCGGACACTCCTGTCCGCCGCCTTTGACTTTGATTCGGGGAGGTGAAGAATCGAGATCAACCCCAAGAACAACATCAACCCCAAGAACAAAGGCAGCGGACAAGAGTGTCCGCTCTACACGACGAATCCACATGCGAAAAGCTCGGCGAGATGCGACAATAAAGATTCCCTGATGACCACCTCTGCGATCATTCCTATTGCCGTTACGCCGGAGATGATCCGGGAGCACGGCCTGACTCGGGAAGAATTCGAAAAGATCAAGCTTCTGCTCGGCGGACGCGAGCCCACGCGGACCGAACTTGGCATTTTCAGCGTGATGTGGAGCGAGCACTGCTCCTATAAATCGTCGCGCGTTCACCTGAAGCGCCTGCCCACACGCAGCAAGCTGGTGGTGCAGGGGCCGGGGGAGAATGCCGGCATCGTGGACATTGGCGACGGCTGGGCCTGCGCGTTCAAGATCGAGTCGCACAATCATCCGTCGTTTATTGAGCCATTTCAGGGGGCCGCGACTGGCGTCGGCGGAATTCTGCGCGACATTTTCACCATGGGCGCTCGGCCGGTTGCGGTGATGGACTCGCTGCGGTTCGGGCCAATTAGTGTAGGGACGGGGCTTCACCCCGTCCAGGCGGGGCAAAGCCCCGCCACCACACAAGCTCAATCCACACAAGCTCAATCCACACAAGCGGAGATTCACAAGAACCACTCCGTGATGGAAGGCGTGGTCTCTGGCGTCGCTTCTTATGGCAATTGTTTCGGCGTCCCCAACCTTGGCGGCGAAGTGAAGTTCGAGCCCTGCTACTCCGGCAATCCGCTGGTGAACGTGTTCGCGCTCGGCCTGGTGCGCCGCGACCAGATTTTTTACGGACGCGCATCGGGCGAGGGGAATCCCGTAATTTATGTAGGCTCGAAGACCGGGCGCGACGGCATCCACGGCGCCACCATGGCGAGCGAGGAGTTCAGCGAAGGATCGGAAGCGAAGCGGCCCAATGTTCAAGTCGGCGATCCATTTCTCGAGAAACTGCTCCTTGAAGCCTGTTTGGAAGCCATGCAGACCGGCGCCATCGTTGGAATACAGGACATGGGCGCCGCCGGGCTGACCTGCTCGACCTGCGAAATGGGCGCGCGTGGCGGCACCGGAATCGAAATCGAACTGGACCGCGTCCCGCAACGCGAAACCGGCATGACGCCATACGAGATCATGCTCAGCGAATCGCAGGAGCGAATGCTATTGGTCGCGAAGAAAGGCCGCGAAGAAGAAGTCTTCCGCGTCTTTCAGAAGTGGGGACTGGATGCGGTGGAAGTCGGCCGGGTCACGTCCGACGGGAAGATGCGTGTGCTCGAACACGGCAAGGTGGTTGCTGAAATTCCGAATGCCGCTCTCACCGATGACGCGCCCGTGTACAAGCGTCCGCTGGCGCGCTGGGAACCGCCGGTCGAACGGGAAATGCCGGAGCATATCCACCTCGCCGAAAGTGGAGACTTCTCGGCCCAGCTCCAGCGTTTGCTGGCGAGCCCCAACATTTGCTCGAAGCGTTGGGTCTGGCAGCAGTACGATCACATGGTGCAGACCAACACTGTCGAAGCGCCCGGAGCGGGCGATGCTGGCGTGATCCGCATCAAGGGCTCCAATCGTGGACTGGCCATGGCGCTCGACGGCAACAGCCGCTGGTGCTATCTCGATCCTCGTCTCGGCGCCATGCACGCAGTCGCCGAAGCTGCCCGCAAAGTGGCGTGCGCCGGAGCGACTCCGATCGGCGCTACCAACTGCCTCAACTTCGGCAACCCCGAAAAACCGCATATCATGTGGCAGTTTTCGCAGGTGATTGACGGCATCACCAAAGCCTGCGAAGAACTTGATACGCCGATCACCGGCGGCAATGTCAGCTTCTACAACGAGACTCTCGGCGAGGGAATTTACCCGACTCCGGTGATCGGAGTGGTGGGCATTCTCGAAGACGTCCACAAAACGACGAAGATGCATTTTGCGCAGGCCGGAAACGATGTCGCAAAAAAGATCGTCCTGCTGCGCGCGAATGAAGCCGGCGACGCCGTCGATGCCGAGTTGGAGTTTGGGTCGTCCGAGTACGCGAAAGAAATTCTCGGAGCTGTGTGGGGCTATCCGCCGGAGTTGGACCTGGAGAAAGAAGCCACACTGCAACGTGCTCTGGTGGCCATAATCCGGGCGGGGCTGGTTGAGTCCGCTCACGATTGTTCCGATGGCGGGTTAGCCGTGGCGCTGGTGGAGTCGGCCCTGCCGGGCGGAGTCGGCCTGAGCGTCAGATTGCCCAAGCAACAAGTAGCGCTTGAGTTTCTGCTGTTCTCGGAAGACGCCAGCCGAGTCGTAGTAAGCTGCGACTCAATCCACCTGCCGCGAATCCAACAAGTAGCGGAGGAGTACGGCGTGTCCGCGGATGTGCTCGGCGAGACGGGCTCAGACAGGGTTGAGATTGCGGTGGACGACCAGCCCGTGATTTCCGCCAGCATCGCCGGGTTGCGGGAAGCGTATGAAGGCGCGCTGGAAAGAGCGCTCGGCACGGAGCCGAGCGTTGCCGCGGCGAACTGAGGCTGCTGGGCTTTGCCCGGCTGGACGGGGCGAAGCCCCGTCACCACACGACCGATTTTGGATTGGCTAAGGGCTAAGAGCTAAATGCTGACTTCTGACAAATTTCGCGATGAATGCGGCGTGGTGGCCATCCACGCCCATCCCGAGGCGGAGAAGCTTGCTTATCTCGGACTGCACGCGCTCCAGCATCGCGGACAGGAATCGGCGGGCATTGTCACTTCCGACGGCGAGCGCCTGCGCCAGCACAAAGCGATGGGGCTGGTCGCCGATATCTTCGGCCACGAGGTACTGAGTTCTCTGCGCGGTGTTCTCGCCATTGGCCACACCCGATATTCGACCGCTGGCGATTCCGCCTTGCTGAACGCCCAGCCGATCATGGTGCAGTCCAATAAGGGCACGATCGCGATCGCTCACAACGGCAACCTGGTGAACGCTCACGCGATTCGCGCGAAGTTGGAGGGCCAAGGCTCGATCTTCCAAACTAACAGCGACACGGAAGTGCTGGTTCACCTGATTGCGCTCTCCCGGGAGCAGACGCTGCCCGATGCCATCGCCGACGCACTGCGCCGCGCGGAAGGCGCTTTTTCGCTGGTCATGCTCAGCCGCGACCGCGTTTTCGCCGCCCGCGATCCGCGCGGGTTCCGCCCACTGGCCATGGGCCGCATCCCGGCTTTGACCAGCGAGAAAAAAGACACAGTCGTCTTTGCCTCGGAAACCTGCGCTTTCGATTTGCTCGGCGCCACCTACGAACGCGACGTCAAACCCGGCGAACTGGTCATCGTCGGGCCCGAAGGCATCAGCTCGCGTTTTTACTCCCCGTCTCCAACGCAGTCGAGCTGCATTTTTGAGCACGTTTATTTTGCGCGTCCCGACAGCCTGGTATTTGGCCGCTCGGTCGATCAAAGCCGCGACGCCATGGGACGCCAACTCGCGCGTGAAGCTCCGGTGGACGCCGATATCGTCGTTCCCGTTCCTGATTCCGGCAATACCGCGGCCATCGGATACGCCGCCGAAAGCGGCATTCCGTTTCGTCTTGCGCTCATCCGCAATCATTACATCGGGCGTACTTTCATCGAGCCGCAGCAGTCTGTCCGCGACTTCGGAGTGAAGCTGAAACTGAACGCCGTGCGCAGCTTGCTCGAAGGCAAGCGAGTGATTCTGGTCGATGACTCCATTGTGCGCGGCACCACCAGCAAGAAGATCGTCCGCATGATTCGTAACGCGGGCGCGAAGGAAGTCCACATGCGGATTTCCTGCCCGCCGACCATCTCGCCCTGCTTCTATGGGGTGGATACGCCTTCAAAAAAAGAACTCATCGGCGCCAATAAGACGATCGAGGAGATTCGCGACTACATCGTCGCCGACTCACTCGCCTATCTCTCGCTGGAAGGTCTTAAGAAAGCATGCGCGGATGGGGAAAAAACCACTTACTGCTCCGCGTGCTATACGGGAAACTACCCTACTAAGATAGATGTGGAAGAAATCCTGCCGGTCGCCGCGACGCGATAGCCGGAACTTACGCCGCGGCTTTTGCACGACTTGCGCAAATCTTATTCCTTTCTTCAGGGGACGAGTTCTTCGCTCCCTCAATTTGAGGGGTGCAAGTCACACTCCTCGATGGTATTCTTTTCCGGCAAGCGACGTTGTGTGGCACGCATCGGAATGACGAGAGCGTTCTCAATTTTCGGGTCAAGGCCTCAACTGGGTCCTTTCGAGCAGCAGGTCCTGCAAAAGCTTTGGGCGCATGGCAGCGCCACGGTTCGCGAACTGCTTGCGGATGGCAAGATCCGTCAGGCCTATACCACGGTGATGACAACCATGGACCGGCTCTACAAGAAGGGCCTGCTCGACCGCGTCGCCGAAGGCAGGGCGTTCCGCTACACACCGCGCCACTCTCCCGAAGAACTGCAACGGGTCACAGCGCTAGAGAGCATCCGGCAATTGCTGGGATCGGGCGATGCTTCCTCGCTGCCTCTTTCGTATCTGGTGGAAGCCCTCAGCGTTCATGACGCGCAACTGCTCGATGAGTTGCAACTCCTGGTCGAACGCAAACGCCGCGAACTCAAGAGTCGGGAAACCAAGGGCCGCGACAGCAAAGCCCGGGAGCGACGCTGATGTTTGCCCTGCGCGGAATCGCCGTCTCGCTCACTTTCTTCGTTCTGATCTACTGTCTGCTATCGACGCTGGTGGCAGGCGCCTGGCGGTCGCTGAAGTTGTTACATGCGCCCGAACGGAACCTGGCCCCTTTGCTTTTCGCGTTGCGGGTTCTCCCGTTAGCGGCTTCTGTTGTCATTACGTTCGCTTTCGTCGTGCCGTCGTTTCAGTTGCTGGAACCGCGTTCGGTGGATGAGGGTACGGGCGTAATGCCGCTGGCGCTGGGCGTTTGCGCTCTCTTGCTGATTGGCTGCGGCTGCTTCCGTGTAATCACGGCCCAGACCAGGACTTCTCGCGTGGTGGCGCGCTGGCTGGAAGGCGCGAATCCTCTGAATGTGGATGCCGGCGCGCAGACCGTGACGTTCCGCTCCCGACGCGAGGCTCCGCCACTCACGCTGGTGGGTGTCCGCAAGCCGAGAGTGCTGGTTTCAGAATCCACGGTTGCGCTTCTAAGTCATGACGAACTGCACATTGCGCTCAAGCATGAACTCGCGCACGTGCAGTCTCGCGACAACCTGAAGAAACTCGTCTTCCGCTTTTGTCCCTTCCCCGGCATGGCCAAGCTGGAAAGTGCCTGGTCCCAGGCCGCGGAACTGGCCGCCGATGATGCAGCGGTCTCGAATCTGGACGACGCCGTTGACCTAGCCGCAGCCCTGGTCAAGCTCTCCCGCCTGGTTCCTGTCGAAGCCGCTCCGATTTGCACCGTGGGCTTTGTGACCGGATCCATCAGCGCGCGCGTGGCCCGCCTGCTTGCATGGGATGAAGCCGGCAAAACTCAACCGACGCGAATTCGCCCGTGGTACGCCATTCCCCCCGCTCTTGTGGCGCTGTTGTGCGTTGTTGCCACCTACGGCCCGGCTCTGGCGCTGACGCATGAAGTTACAGAATGGCTTGTCCGGTAGCTTTTCTTCTCATTGGGACTTGTTTTATACACCGGTTTCAGGGGGGACGGGCAGTTCCCTCAGGGGCTAAAGCCCAGTGTTTGTGCGGCTCGTAGCGGCACGGCTGAACAGGCTGCGGAAAAAGTCGCTGCGAGGGCAAAAAGCACACCTCAGGCGCTGAAGCGCAAACAAATCTCAACGACTTAACGGCACGACTGAAGTCGTGCCCTTCCCAAAACCCGCGTGAATTAGAGTTTTTCCGCAGCCTGTGAAGCCGTGCCCTTCCCAAAAGCCTACCCGGAACCATTTATGAAACACGTTCACCCCACTTGACCTACCCACTTGACCCCACTATCGCTGGTAGTAGCTGACGCGTCCCGTTACTCTCGGTGAGCTAGTCTGCTTCGCCGCGCAGGCCATGTTTCCGTAGCAATCTGAAGAGCGGCAATCCTTTTGTTCGCCGGACGGTTTTTTCATGCTCGTCAGTTTTTTATTCTCTGAAATACGCAGATCGAGTACGCCGATCTGCGCCGTTATTCTCCTGATCTTCGTCTCGGTTCCTTCGCTCCTGGTCGCGCAGAATCCGAACGGGGCGCTTCGAGGAGAGGTCCAGGACGCGAGCGCCGCGCGAGTGGCAGGTGCTCGGGTCGTCGCGCAGTCAAACGGGTCTTCCATCACCCGCGAGGCAACCGCAGATGCGCGGGGAGAATTCCGCATTGACGGCCTTCTGCCCGGTTCCTATCGGGTCACCGTCTCCGCCAAGGGTTTTTCTCAGGCCACGGCCGATGTAGATGTCGCCGTCAGCCTGGTGCGCGATATCGCCGTCATGCTGAAACCGGAAAGCGGGCGCGAGACGGTCAATGTGCAGGGGAGCTCTTCCTCGATCGCGACCCAGTCGATGGACACGGCGAGTGCTGTGCATCAGGGCGTAGTCACCAGCCGGGACCTGGAAATTCTTCCGCTCGCGGCACGCAGCTTCGCCAACATCGCTTACCTCGTGCCCGGAACCGAGCCCGTCGAGCCTTCCGATCCCACCAAGGCGCGGATCACCGCCGTCTCCACCGGCGGAAGCTCCGGCTTGAACAACGAACTGTCGGTTGACGGCGGCGACAACTCCGACGACTGGATCGGCGGCTTCCTGCAAAATTTCTCGCCCGATGGTATCCAGGAATTTGCCGTGCGCACGGCGAATGAAGACGCGGACACCGGAGGGACTACTGCCGGGTCCGTGGTAATCACTACCAAACACGGCACCAACGAGTGGCACGGTAGCGGGGCGTTCTACGAGCGCGCGGCACAGCTCAACGCCCGTTTCCCGATCGAGAATCCGGCGCCCAATCCCAAGCAGCCGTTCTCACGCCAGAACTACGTTGGCACGCTCGGCGGGCCGCTCGCAAAAAATAAATTCTGGGTGTTTGCTTCATTCGAGCATGTCCATGAAAACGCCAGCATCGCCTACAGCCCTGAGAGCACGGCGCAATTCGATGCGCTGGCGCAGTTGGCAGCGGATGGCTTAATCGATGTGAACGGAACGACTATCACTGCGATTCCGGTGCCGGCCAACGTTGCCATCCCCTTCCGCGATTACATCGGCTCGATGCGTTTTGACTGGGCGCAGTCTTCGAAGTCGCAGTGGTTCCTGCGGACCTCCCAAGACAGCTACCTCACGCACAACGCGCTGGTGCAGCAGGCAACGCTGCCCTCCACCGGGCTGACCACGCACAACAACTATTTCAACACCGTCATCGGCAACACTTACGCCATTAGCCCTACCTGGCTGGGCACGTTCGTTTTCGACGCCAGCGAATTGCACCTCACGCAAACGCGCAACTCGACCCTCGGCTTCGCTCTGCAATTTCCTTTCAGTTTGACTTCGCTGACCGTGTCGGGCCACGAAACGTTTGGCGACAACCAGTTCGCCACGCCCATCACCGCCTTTCCCGAACTCCGCAACCAGGAAAAATACCAGCTCCGCTACGACCTCAGCCGGGCTACCGGCGATCATTCGCTCAAGTTCGGCGTCAACTTCATCCACGAGCCGGTGCTCAGCGGCGCGCTGTCGGCAAACGCCGAGACGCTGGTCACGTTCCCCAACGACCCCACGTTCTACACTTTGAATGCCACGAACCTCAAGCAGTTCCCAGTCGATTTGGCGGCTGGCGCGGTAAGCACGCCCGCGGGCGACGGCAGCTTCTCGCAGAACGTTCAAAGACTGGGACTCTACGCCCAGGACTCCTGGCGCGTTTCCCGCCACCTCACGGTCAACTATGGCCTGCGGTATCAAACGACCTTTGGCCTTTTCCTCGCCTCGGGACACAGCCAGGCTGACAATCCAACCTTCTTAACGCTTCCGTTACACGGCATTCCGGCTGCGGTTCCGCATGATTACCGCAAGCAATTCGCGCCCCGCATCGGAATCGCCTACTCGCCCGGGGGCAGCGAGAAGACCGTGATTCGCGCCGGCTTCGGCATGTTCTACAACGATCTGGCGCAGGGCGGATGGGCCACCGCGTTTCAAGCCGTCAACGGAGGAATCGACAGCAGTCCTCCGTCCTACATCGACCCACGCTCCAAGACGCCATACGCGATCCACGCCACCGGCGGCGTGCAACATGCCTTCGATGAGCACTGGGCCATGAGCGCCGACTACACCCACGAAGAAGGCAACCACGGGTATCGAGCCTACGCTTTCCCGGAATTCAATCTGTACAAGTCCGACAACCGTTCCAGTTACAACGCTCTGATGCTTCACGTGCAGGGGAACGTGTCCAGCCGCTTCAGCCTGGTCGCGAACTACACGCTCTCCAAGGCGCAGACCTGGGGCTGCATCCTCGGCGAACTCTTCGACTATGTGAACGCAGTCTGCGATCCAAATAACGCCTTCGGTCGCGGCGACTACGGCCCGTCCGGCGAAGACGTTCGCCATCGCTTTGTGCTCGCCGGCACGGTGCGCATCCCCGGCGGTTTCGAACTGACCACCGTGACTCAGGCCGAAAGCGCCCGCCCCATCACGATTACCACGGCGGACAACAGCGGCCGCATTTCCGTGAACGGAGTGCCGACCAGCCTCGACGAATTCCGGGGAACGCCGTACATCCAGGCGGACCTGCGCGTCAGCCGCCCTTTTAAGATTGGCGAGCGCTGGCAGATTAACCCGTTCGCCGAGTTCTTCAACCTCGTCAACCGCAACAACCCCGGCGCCAACTACATTGCCAACGTGTCCGCGCTTCCCGTCCCCGCTGCTCAGATTGCGAGCGGCAACGTTACCCAGATCTGTACGGTTCAAGACTGTTCGCTAACCGTGCCCGTCACCAGCCTGAAGCAACTCGAAATACCCGCGGGCGCCCTGGGAGATTTCTTCGGCCCCGGTACGACGGTTGGAATTCCATTTGCGGCGCAGCTGGGAGTGCGGGTGACGTTCTGACCTTCGCCAGAACCGCGAGAGATCAAAAGGCGCGTAGTGGGTTAGTTTGAATCTGAGGAGTCCAGATCCTCCACGGCCTTATTCTGATCGTCGACAGGTTTTGTCGGCTCGTGTTGTTTCTGTCGATTGGCCCAGGCAAGATCGGGTCGGGACGAACCATACCCTTGTCGCTCCAACTCCGCGGATACGCCGGTATAACGGTAGTATTCTCGCTGTGCACGCGTGATCTTAAAGCACATGTGATTAGGTTAGTTCGAATCGTGCTGCGGTTAAAGGGCGGGCGGGTTCTGATCTGAGTAGATCGACAGATTAAAATTTTTCTGCCAACGCGACCCGCGCGATTCCCTGCAGATCGTTTCTGATCTCGACCTCGGTCCAATCCGATAGCAAGCCTCGCACTCGATCCGCAATCGTCCCGCTGATCTCGAATACGAGCCAACCACCGGGCCATAGTACCGTCTGCGCCTGGGGGATGAGGCGTTCGATTACTTCCAGGCCGGTTGGTCCCGCGAACACCGCATTGCGGGGCTCGAACTTGCGGACTTCGAGCTGCACTGAATCTTCTTCCGACTCGCCGACGTAGGGAGGATTCGAAACTATGAAGTCGAATGAAGAGGGCGGGAATCCGCAGAGCAAATCGGCCTGATGAAACTCGATTCGCGAAGTAAGGTTGTACCGTGCCGCATTGGCCCGGGCGACTTCGAGCGCCTCGGGAGAAATGTCGGTGGCGTGGATTTGAGCTGTGGGGAGTTCGTTGGCTAAGGCAAGCGCAATCGCTCCGGAGCCGGTGCCGACGTCGACGATGCGTAGCCCGTGTGGCGCGGACACTCCTGTCCGCGGATTTTGAAGTTGACCTTGATTTTGCTTTGAGTCACGACGCGAGACGATCTCCAGCACCGCTTCTACCACATGCTCCGTCTCTGGGCGGGGAATCAGCACCGCCGGCGACACGATAAGATCCAGCCCCCAGAACTCCTGATGCCCGGTGATGTACTGCGCCGGGATGCCGGTAGCCCGGCGGGCGAGAGCTTCGTCATAGCGCTGCGTTTCGTCGGGGGTGAGCTGGCGCTCCGGATGCGCATAGAGGTACGCCCGGTCGCAATCGAGGGTGAACATGATGAGGAGTTCCGCATTCATCCGCGGGGAAGGAACAGCGGCCTGCGTCAGCCACTCGGCTGCCGCATTCAAGGACTGGCGAAGTTGCACGAGTCTATTTCACCACGGAGACACAGAGACACGGAGAAAAAGAAACGAAAGCAAAATCTGCAGAGGACACGAATTTCTAGAGCGAGTCTAAAGTTGCCGTGACCACCGGCTACTGCCGAGCTGCGCTCGGCTTGGACGGGCGAGGGCGCCCGTCCCCACACGAGCCCGGTCTCACACTACACCCGCTGTCTCGCCCTTCATCTTCTCCGCCTGATAGTGCGTGATGAGCGCGTCGATGATCGGCTGCAGCTTACCGTCCATTACCTGCTCGAGTTGGTGGATGGTGAAGCCGATGCGATGATCGGTGAGCCGGTTCTGCGGGAAGTTGTACGTGCGGATTTTCTCCGAGCGGTCGCCCGATCCCACCATCTGCTTGCGTTCTTTCGCGAGCGCGTCCTGCTGCTTCTGCATCTCGACTTCGTAGAGCCGCGAGCGCAGCACGCGCATGCCTTTTTCGCGGTTCTTGATCTGCGACTTCTCATCCTGGCAGCTCACCACCGTATTCGTCGGAATGTGCGTTATTCGTACCGCCGAATACGTCGTATTCACCGACTGTCCGCCTGGCCCCGAAGAGCAGAACGTGTCGATGCGCAGATCCTTGGCCTCGATCTTGACGTCCACTTCTTCCGCTTCCGGCAGCACCGCCACCGTGATCGCCGAGGTGTGCACTCGCCCTTGCTGCTCGGTCGCAGGCACGCGCTGCACGCGATGCACGCCGCTTTCGTATTTCAGCCGCGAATACACCCGGTCACCCTCGATCAGCGCGATCACTTCCTTCAGCCCGCCCACGCCCGACTCCGACGTGGAGAGCACTTCCACCTTCCACTTCTGCGTCTCGGCGTAGCGGTTGTACATGCGGAAGACTTCCGCCACGAACAATGTGGCCTCATCGCCGCCCGTGCCGGCGCGAATTTCCAGAACCACGTTTTTCTCGTCGTTCGGATCCTTCGGCAGCAGCAGAACCTTGAGTTCTTCCTCAACAGTTACGATGCGCGCGTCGAGCTTCGCCAGTTCCTCCTCGGCGTAGGCGCGCATCTCCGCGTCGGTCTCATCCACCAGCACGGCACGGCTCTGGCTAATTCCCTTAGTCAGGTCTTTGTATTCGCGATATTTTTCAACGATGGGCGCAATTTCGGCATGAGCCCGGGCAGTCTTCTGGTATTTCGCCGAATCGTTCGTGATCTCCGGCGACAACAGCGCTTGCGTTAGCTCGTCGTAACGGATTTCGATTTGATCTAAGCGTTCAAACATAATGTTTATCCGTAGGGACTGGGCTTGTCCCGTCTCACTCCGCGGCGGGAGACGCGGCAAGCCGCGTCTCTACAGTAATGATTCTAGTGGAAAGGAAAACAAGAGTTCGCGGCGGCCACCGCTAGGCAATCACGAGCTCGCCGCCGCGCTGCTTTTCCAGCTTCATCGCTTCGTCCAGCGCAACGATTGCGCACTCGACTTCCCGGTCGTCCGGAGGCTGGGTGGTGATGCGCTGCAACCACAGGCCCGGCGCCGTCATCAGCGCGAACAGCGAGCCGCGATGCCTGGCGGCAAAGCGAATGATCTCGTAGGAAACGCCGGCAATCAGCGGCAGCAGCGCAATGCGCTCGGCAAAGCGCGCCCAGAATGTGTGAACCGGGATGAACATGTACACGACCATCGAGATGATCATCACCGTCATCAGGAAGCTGGTTCCGCAGCGCGGATGATACGTTGAATACTTTTGCACCTTCGCGGTTTCAAGCGGATCGCCATTCTCAAACGCAAACACCGTCTTGTGCTCGGCCCCGTGGTACTCATACACGCGCTGAATGTCCTTCCACAGCGAAACGCCCCACACGAACAGCAGGAACATCGCGATCCGGATCAGCCCGTCCACCAGGTTAAACACGAACTGCTGCCCGAAAACCGGATTCACCCTTTTCAGTTCGGTCGTAGCCAGCAGCGGCAGGTACTTATACATGAAGATGAAGAAGGCGAGGGAGAAAGCGATATTCACAGCCGCCATCCAGGGGGTGATTTCAAACTTCTTGCCCCGATCTTTACGATCAGGATCTTTACGATCAGGATCGTTGGCGGAGATCTCTTCGAGCGCCGCATTGGCGGAAAACTTCAGCGCGCGGAATCCCAGCGACATCGCGTGCCCCAGCGTCATCACCCCGCGCACCACCGGCCAGCCCATCCACTTATGCCGCTCGGAAGGCCGTTCCAGCGGCTCGCTGTGCGTCACGATCACGCCCGAGGGCTTGCGCACGGCAATGCCCCAGGCATGCGGCGAACGCATCATCACGCCCTCCAGCACGGCCTGCCCGCCGACGAGCGTTTCCTCGCCGCTCTCCAGCACCGGGAGCAACTGCACTGCCGCCAAAAAACGCGAGATTTGCCGCCAACGTCGCATGGGCATTGGATGATATTCAGGGAGGAACGACTCCAAATAGCAGGATAGCACAGAGGCCTGCGGGTGGCCGCCGGGAAATCGTACAACGTGCTGTTCTTTCAAGTGGATACAGTTAGAGAGATCCACGGCTAGCTGCCGAGCTTCGCTCGGCTTGGACGGGGCGGAGCCCCGTCCCCACACTAGCGTTCAGTGGGCGTGATCGTGGTGGTCGCGCTCGGAATGATCGTGCGCGCCGTTTGCATCCTCCGGCACCGCGATCACGCAACTATGCGCCGTGTCGCACACCACGTGTTCCAACTGGATGGTCGTGTGATGAATGCCAAACCCCTGCCCGAGTTTTTCGTTGATCTCGCGCAGAATCGTATCGCTCTCCGAAGTCGCCATGTCCCGGATCGTCACGTGCGCCGAGAGGGCATGATTTTCCGACCCAATGCTCCACAGATGCAGATCGTGCACATCGCTTACGCCCGCGATCGTCCGCATCGCCGATTCCACTGCCTCCAGGCTCATGCCGCGCGGAGTGCCCTCCAGCAGAATATTCAGGGTCTCGCGCACAATGGCGAAGCTCGACCACAAAATCAGCGCGCCGATCCCGAACGACAACGCCGCGTCGATCCAGTATTGTCCCGTCCACAGGATGGCAAAACCTCCCGCAATCACTGCCGCGGTCGAGAGCGTGTCGCCCACCTCGTGCAGCAACGCGCTCCGCACATTGACATCCACATCCCGCCCTGAACGCCACAGGAGCAGAGCGATCACGCCGTTCATCACCACGCCCGCCGCCGCCACCCAAATCATCACGCCGGCGCGCACATGCTCAGGATGCTGGATCCGCTGAAACGCCTCGTAGAAAATAAAAAACGACACCACCACCAGCGACAGCGCATTCACCAGCGCCGCCAGCACTCCGGCGCGGCGGTATCCATAGGTTTTGGTGGCACTCGGCGGGCGGCCTTCCAGAAACACCGCCAGCAGCGACAACAGCAGCGCCAGAAAGTCGGAAAGGTTGTGTCCCGCCTCGGAAAGCAACGCCAGCGAATGCGCGCGGATGCCGGCAACCACCAGCAGGACGACGTAAAGCATGGTGGCGGCCAGCGAGAAGCGCAGCACCCGCCCCGTCCCATGAGAATGCCCGTGTCCGCCATGCGCGTGCATGTTTATTAGGATAGCGCAAGGTTGCCCGTGTGGCGCGGGCGCCCCCGCCCGTCCAGCCGGGCGTAGCCCGGCCCGCTGTGGGCAGTTCGGCGCCTTTTGCCCCAGTGCGGTGGCGCAGATCCTCCCGCTCGCGCTATGCTTCTCCCCGAGTGGGTGTCGTGTCCCGTTAATTTGCAAACATAAATTTGGATTGTCATCCTGAGCGAAGCGAAGGATCGCGTGCATAGCGAATTGAAATGCAGAGGTCCTTCGCTTCGCTCAGGATGACAGAATGGATTTATGCCGCGAACTTGCGGTAGCGCGCGCACACCAGGAGGACAAAATGAAGAAGATTCTTGTGATCCCGGCCTTGCTGTTACTCGCCGCCTCGGCGAGTGCACAAACGGCGGTCGCACAAACAACGACCGCACAAACCAAGAACCCTGTCAGCAGCGCGCTCCGAGACATCCTGCCCGGCCGCCAGAAAAACACGATCGCAGCCGTCGAAGCCATGCCCGCCGACAAATTCAACTACAAACCCACCCCCGACCAGATGACATTCGGCCACCTCGTCGCCCACATGGTCGTGGCCAATGACACGTTTTGCAGCAAGGTGGCCGACGTCCCCGCTCCCAAGGTCGAAGAAGCGAAAGAAACGGACGCCAAAGACAAGCTGGTCGCCGCGCTCAAGGCCTCATTCGATTTCTGCGCCGCCGCGCTCGCAAAAATGGACGATTCGAAACTGGGAGAAACAACCGAGCTCTTCGGAAGCCAAACTTCGCACGCCTCGGCCGGCATACGCCTGGCCAGCAGTTGGGCTGACCACTACGCCGAGGCGGCAATGTATCTGCGCCTGAACGGAATATTGCCGCCGACCGCCAAGAAGTAAAGCGCGATTAAGTTGTGGAGGGACGGGCGTCTCGCCCGTCCCATGCCGCAGCCAACCATCTGATTACTCACAATTCAACAAACGACTTTAGCCTGGACAGTGCCTGATCCCACTGCTCGGAGACGAAATCGAGGTATTGCTTAATTTCTTCGATCGGCTCTGGAACAAATTCGAATAGGTTCTCGCGACCCGTACGGACGCTGTGCACGATGCCTACGCTCGCCAACACTCGAAGATGCTTGGTGATTGCCTGCCGGGTCAGCTTGGAACCCTGCGTTAGCTGAGAGATCGAATGAGGCTTTCCACCACAGAGCGTCGCAACCAGCGAGAGTCGCGTCCCGTCGCCCAGCGCGGCAAATAGCGGTGCGCGTGCCTGCCATTTGGCGGCCATGCTGCTACGGCGTTTGCGCGACATGGTTCTCGATGTTCTTGATTTGCTGTGTCCAACCGCCGTCATTCATGCGGAGTGCTTCGAGGCGGCGGTCGCTGGGGATCTTATCGAAGCCGGACTCCGTGAGCAGAAGCAGGGTACCGCTCGTGGTCTTCTCCAGCTTGAATTCGACGAGCGTGGGCGTCTCCTTCGAATAATCTATTTTGGGGTCGATTGCATAAGGATGCCAGGTAAAAGAAAAGAGCCGTTCGGGTTCCATTTTCTGCACGACGGCCTCCCATTTGACGTGCTCGTAGCCAGGATAGGTAATATGGCCCCGCGACACCTGACCCGGTACGAATGGGCCATCCAGTTTCACGCGAAACCATTCGCCAAACTCGCGGTAATCCGTCAGCGCACGCCAGACCCGCGAAACCGGTGCCTTGAGTTCGATGCGCTTCTCGATATGGTCGTTCATGTTAAGCAACCTCCAGGTTGCATATTAGCTTGGCGCAACACAAAAAGCAACCCTGCGGTTGCACTTTCCAGTTGGCCTCCCTGACCTAACCAACAAGCCGTTCCAACTCCTCTTCGCCAATCACGCTAACCCCCAGCTCCCGAGCCTTGTCCAGCTTCGATCCGGCATCGCTCCCCGCCACCACATAGTCCGTCTTCTTGCTCACCGACCCGGAAACGCGTCCGCCCGCGTCTTCAATCATCTTCTTCGCTTCGTCGCGCGTGTGGCGCTTGAGCGTGCCCGTCAACACAAAAGTCTTTCCAGCCAGCTTGGTGCCTTTTTCTTTCTTCTTGCCTGTGAAGGTAAGATGAGCGTCGCGTAGATCATCAACGAGTTTCCGGTTGTGCTTGTCCGCGAAAAACTCGACGATGCTCTCGGCGATCCGCGGGCCGACTTCGTTCACTTCTTCCAGTTCCTCCGCGGGCGCTTTCATGATCGCGTCCAGCGACCCGAAGTGCTCTGCCAGAAACTGCGCCGTGCGCTCGCCCACGAATCGAATGCCCAGGCCGTAAATCACGCGCTCGAGCGGCAGCTTTTTTGAGGCGTCTATCTCCTCCAGCACATTTTCTGCTGACTTCTCGCCCATGCGTTCGAGCTTGAGCAGATCGTCTTTCGTCAGCTTGTAGAGATCGGCAACGTTTTTTACCAAGCCGCGATCGGTGAGCTGATTCACCAGCACCTCGCCGAGGCCGTCGATATCCATCACGTGACGCGAGGCAAAGTGCAGGATCGTCCCCTGGAGCTTCGCCGGACAATTTGCATTCACGCACCGATGGTCCACCTCGCCCGGCGTTCGCACCACATTGCCGCCGCACACCGGACAATGCTCCGGCATCTCGAACTGCTTCTGGCCCCGTGGATGATCGTTGTTCTTGCCGGCGTCCTCGACCACCTTCACCACTTTCGGAATCACGTCGCCGCCGCGTTCCACCTCGACCCAGTCGCCGATCTTCACTCCCAGGCGCTCGATCTCATCCATGTTGTGCAGCGTGGCGCGGGAAACCGTTGTGCCACCAATCGGAACCGGCTTCAGCGCCGCCACCGGCGTCAGCTTCCCGGTGCGTCCCACCTGCACCAGGATGTTTTCGACCAGCGTCACCGCTCCGCGCGCCGCGTACTTGTAAGCAATCGCCCACCGCGGAGCCTTCCCGGTGAAGCTGAGTTCCCGCTGCCACGCCGTGCGGTCCACCTTGATGACGATGCCGTCAATCTCGTAAGGCAGCGATTCGCGCTTGGCCTCCCAGCTCTGAATGAATTTCCAAGCCTCCTCCAGATTTTTCGCCAGCTTGCGGTTCGGATTCACCTTGAAGCCCGCCAGTTCCATGGCATCCATCGCTTTCGATTGGCGGTCGAAAAAAGTTTGCCCGTCCTTCAACAGAAAGTAGGCGAAGAAGTCCATGCGGCGCTGCGCGGTAATGGAAGGTTCGAGTTGCCGCACCGTCCCTGCCGTAAAGTTGCGCGGATTCGCAAACACCGGCAGTCCCTGCCGCTCGCGCTCTTCATTCAGCTTGCGGAAAGCCGCGAGCGGCATCAGCATTTCGCCGCGGACTTCGAAATCCGCGGGGATGCCGGCTTTCTTCAACTTGTCCCTCGCAATCGACAGCGGGACCGAGCGCACCGTCCGCACATTCAAGGTCACGTCTTCGCCGACGCTGCCATCTCCGCGCGTGATGCCGCGCTCCAGACGGCCGTCGTTGTAAACGAGCGCCAGCGACATTCCATCCAGCTTCAATTCGCACATGTACTCGAGATCGGTGCGCCCGCTTAGCTCATGCACCCGCCGCTCCCAGTCGCGCAGCTCTGCTTCGCTGTAAGCGTTGTCGAGCGAGAGCATCGGGGAGGAATGCTTCGCCTTCACGAATCCCTCGCGCGGCTTGCCGCCCACGCGCTGCGTAGGCGAGTCCGGCGTCACCAGCGTCGGGTGTTCCGCCTCGAGCCGCTTGAGCTCGTTCATCAGCTTGTCGAAGTCGGCATCCGAAATTTCCGGGGCGTCCAGCACGTAATAGAGGTGCTCGTGGTGCCGGATCTTCTCGCGCAGAGTTTCGATTTTTTTCTCGACGGCGGGAGTGGACATGACTGGGGAATTATAGAAGTTCTCAGTTCTCAGTTGTCAGTTCTCAGTAAAAACGCGCAGCGCCAATTGAGACACTGCGCCGAAACAGCGGCAAGTATTGATTAGAGACTGTTTCATAAATGCATTTCCGCGCGGAAGGCATGTCCCTCAGGGGCTAAAGCCCGCATTCTGTCAGGCCGTTGGCGGCACGGCTGAAGAGGCTGCGGAAAAAGTATCTTCTGCGCCGCAGTCTGACCCCAGCGGCTAAAGCCGACACTGAAAACAGGCCAGTTATCGCAGCGCTGAAGCGCTGCGCCACCCAAAATCAAGCTCGAGATTAAGTTTTTCCGCATTCTGTGAAGCCGTGCCCTACCCAAAACCGATTTATGAAACACGCTCTACATAGGTTTTTCTGAAAACTGAGAACTGAGAACTGAGAACTGAGAACTGGCTACTGCCTTTTGGCTTTCCGAATCCTTCCGCGCCCCAGCGCGCCGCAGCCCACGCTCGACGGAGGCTTGGGCATTCCTTCCAGCAACTCCTTCAGCACAGTCGCGTTGTTATGCTCCATCATTCGCGACGCATACAGCAGCGTGACCCGCCGCTTGCCTTCCGCCAGATGATGCAGCTTCTCCACCGCCGCGGAAGCCTCTTCGCTCACCAACTCCTTGAGATAGCGCTTGCGAAACATGCGCCAGGCTTCGGGATGGGGATTCGCATGGAACCACTGCCGCAACTCGTTCGAAGGCGCCAGCTCGCGCAGCCAGAACTTGACCGCCGCGTCTTGTTTCGTCAGACCGCGCGGCCACAAACGATCGACCAGCACGCGCACTCCATCTGAGGGTGAAGCAGCCTCGTAAACGCGTTTGACGGCAACGCCCATGCCTTTCGTATTATCCTACCTTTGAGTCCTAGCAGGCGATGCCGCAAATAATCATGAACTTCTTGAATTGGACTTCTCCCTGCGTTCGTGCCTCCGTGGTAATACTTGCGCTTCTGGCACTACCTGGCTGCGATGCCGAGCGGCGCAAGTCCGATGCCGAACTCGGCCTCAACCCGCAACAGGCCGAAGGCAGAAAACTCTACGATAACTATTGCGACCGGTGCCACGAACCGTACTCGTCGCACGGCAAGAAAGGCCCGAGCTTGAAAGGCGTTTTCAAGCAGCAGTACCTGTCTCTGAGCGGACTGCCCGCGAACGACGATCGCATGACCGACATCGTCAAGTATGGCCGAGCCAAAATGGAAGGCTTCGGCCAGGTCATGACCGACCAGCAGATCAAAGATTTGCTAGCGTATCTGCACACGCTGTAGGAAAGTTCTCAGTTCCCAGTTCTCAGTTCTCAGAAAAACCCGGCACCTATTGTTGTCGCCGATTTGTTGTCGCCGATCAGTGTCGAGTTTCAGTTTGCGCTTTTAGGTCCTTACTGAGAACTGGGAACTGGGAACTGGGAACTGGTCTTGTGGCATAATCGCCCTCGGTGTCCACCGCCAACAAATCCGCGCTGTTTCAGAAACTGCCTTCGACGGACGAACTTCTCCGTCAGCCCGATCTGCAGGCGCTGATCGAACGCGAGGGTCATACCGCTGTCGCCGAAAGCATCCGCGTCGTGCTGGCGCGCCTGCGCCAGGAAATCGCCGGCAGCCAGTTCGACGAGAAATCGCTCGACCTCGCACTCGGCGGCCTGTCCGCGGCGGTCGAACGACAACTCCGCCAGTCGCTCGGTTATTCGTTGCTGCCGCTCGTCAACGCCACCGGCGTGATCCTGCACACGAATCTGGGACGCGCGCCGCTGGCTGCCGGTGCGCTCGATCACGTCCGGGCCACGGCGGGCGCCTATTCGAATCTCGAATTCGATCTGGCAACGGGCGAGCGCGGGAAGCGCGACGTCCATGTCGATCGGCTGTTCCGCAAGCTGCTCGACGATGCACTGCCGAGCTTCGGTCGGCTGGACCCTTCGGCTCCGCTCAGGGCAGGCTCGCGAGGGCGGCCGTCCCTACGTGAATCGGAGCAGACGATCTCGACCGCCATTTCGACCATTGTCGTCAACAACAATGCCGCAGCGGTTCTACTTGCTTTGAACTCGCTGGCCGAGGGCGGGGAAGTCATCGTCTCGCGCGGAGAGCTGGTCGAAATCGGCGGCTCGTTCCGCATCCCCGACGTGATGTCGAAGTCGAGCGCAACGCTGCGCGAAGTCGGCACCACCAACCGCACGCGCATCGCCGATTACGAAAGCGCCATCAACGACCGCACGCGGCTCTTGCTCCGCGTGCATCGTTCGAATTTCGAAATCACTGGCTTCACCGAACAGCCTGGGCTCGACGAACTCGTCGGTCTAGCGCGCCGCCGCAATCTTCCGCTCATGGAAGATCTGGGCAGCGGCGCGCTGTTCGATCTGGGTTCGGCCGGGGTGAACGGCGAACCGGGCGTGCTCGACAGCCTGCGCGGGGGCGTCGACATCGTCACCTACAGTGGCGATAAACTTCTCGGCGGTCCGCAAGCGGGATTGATCAGCGGGCGCGCGGATCTGGTCGCGCGCCTGCGCTCGAACTCGCTGTTCCGCGCGCTGCGCGTGGACAAACTCACCTACGCCGCGCTCGAAGCCACGCTCGTCGCCTACGTTAAACGCGACCACGATGCCGTGCCGGTGCTGCGCATGATGCGCCTGTCGAAAGACGAGATTGCGCGCCGCGCGAAAGGGCTGGTCGCCAAGGTTCAAACCGCGCAGGCGAAGCTGAAGATGACTCTATGCGACGGTGAATCTGTCATCGGCGGCGGCGCCGCCCCATCGGCTGTCTTGCCCACGCGCCTGATTGCGCTTACCCATGCCGATCTCAGCGCCGACGAACTGAGCGCCCGGCTCCGTACCTCGACTCCGCCCGTCATTGCCCGCGTCGAAGAAGGCCGAGTGCTGCTCGACCTGCGCACCGTGTTTGCAGAGCAGGATACTGTTCTCGTGGAGGCGCTGAGTCTCCTATAGCGCACCCAGAGTTGCTGTGAGCACAGGCAGCTGCCGAGCTGCGCTCGGCTGGGCAGGTGAGGGCACCTGCCCCTACGCGAGCATGGCCTGGACGGGGCAAAGCCCCGTCCCCACACAAGGAGGCCCAATTGCCAATTACAAATTACCAATTCACAATGCTTCTATGATTCTCGGCACCGGGGTTGACATCGCCGAAGTTCCGCGCATCCGCGAAAGCATCGAGCGGTTCGGCGACCGCTTTCTTCGTCGCATCTTCACCGAGGGCGAAATCCGTTACTGCGAAGGAAAAGCCACCCGGTTTGAAAGCTATGCTGCGCGCTTCGCCGCGAAGGAAGCCGGGATGAAGGCGCTGGGCACGGGATGGAGTCGCGGCGTCCGGTGGCGCGACATCGAAGTGGTGCGCCCAAAAGGGCAACGTCCTACTATTCAATTTCACGGTGAGGCGGCGGCCATCGCGGCTCGGCTCGGCACGAAAAACATCGCGCTCTCGCTCACCCACACCTCCGAGCAAGCCCTAGCCCACGTCATTCTGGAGGATTAGCTCTTCGTTTTCCGCGCTCAGCGATCACCGCCAACCGGGTAGGGGCGCGTTAAATCGGCGGTCTAAACTGGCAATGCTGGCGTGAAAAAGGTTCCCACTCTTGGCACCAGACGCGAGGAAGTGGGAACCTTCGTTTTTTGGCCCAATCAGGGCATTTCCCGGCCTCAGAAATTTGGGACCCCGAAATTTGCTGGCGTTTGCTATTATGCTTCTGTCGTTTACTGACTACCTTGCCTAGCCAGAAGCAGCTGAAATGGTCGCAACTCCGCGTGGGCCTCACCGTCCTGGTGGCGAGCGCGACCCTCATGGTCCTGATTTTTCTAATGAGCGGCACCGGGGGGTGGCTGACCCGCAAGATCACGCTGCGGTCGTACTTCGATAATGCAAGCGGCTTGCGCGTGGGCGCGCCGGTGCGTTTGGCGGGCGTGGACATCGGCAACGTGACCGGCATCCGGATCGTGCAAGGCAAGCCGACGACGCCGGTCGAAGTCACGATGAAGGTCAACACCAAGTACTCTTTCAATCTGCGCAAAGACTCCGTGACTTTGATGACCACTGCCGGAATCCTGGGCGAAACCTACGTGGACGTTGACAGCTCGACGGCGAAGGGTCCGAAAGCAGAGGACGGAGACACGCTGGCGGCCCACAGCCAGCCCGTTATCGAGGACGTAGTGCGCGCCAGCCAGGGCACGCTGCAAAACGTGGATTCGCTGGTGAAGCGGGCGGATCGCATCATGGCCTTCATCGAAAGCGGGCAGGGCTCGATCGGGAAGGTCATTTACGATCCGGCCTTGTACAACCAGCTCAACGCGACCGTGGCCGAATTCAAGGGATTAGTGGATGACATCCAGAGCGGAAAAGGCTCGCTCGGCCCGCTGCTCACCAGCGACGAGGCGTACAAAAAGGTGATTGCCGCCATCGACAAGGTGAACGCGATGGTGGACGAGTTGCAGCAGGGCAAAGGTACGGCCGGCAAACTGCTCAAAGATCCCGAGCTCTATGACAACGCGAACAAAACGGTCGCGAACGTTCGCCAGTTGACCGACGACATCAATGCCGGGAAGGGCGCGATCGGCAAGATGACGCACGATCAGGAATTCGCCGCCAGGCTGCAGACGCTGATTAACAACCTGGCGGCGCTCTCCGAGCATCTGGAAAAGGGCGAGGGCACGGCGGGAATGCTCTTCAAGGATCCTGCGCTTTACAACAACAGCAACCAGATGCTGGTGGAGACGCGGGAACTGGTCAAGGCGATCCGGGAAAACCCCAAGAAATATCTGACGTTCCACGTGAAAGTCTTCTGATGCAAGGCGGTCGTTGGTCGGTAGTCGTTGGCGGCCACAATTTGCGATTGTCATCCCACGCGGCGCGAGGGATGCGCATTTGCTAACGACTGACGACCAACGACTTCTTGCCGCCAGTTCCACATCTCGATTCGAGGGTTTCATGCGCAATTTCTTAAGACTGTTGACCGCCTCCATGATGCTTGTGCCTGCGGTTTTTGCCCAGGACAAGCCCGAAGCCGCAAAGCCGCCCGCGGACGTGCGCTTCTCCGTTGACATGCTCGATAAGAATATCGATCCCTGCAACGATTTTTACGCCTACGCGTGCAGCAAGTGGCTGGCGCGGAACCCGATTCCCGCCGACCGCTCGGCCTGGGGCCGCTTCAACGAATTGCAGCAGCGTGGCGAATACATCGTGCGCGACATTCTCGAAAAGGCGTCGGTCGACCGGCCGGGCCGAAGCGCCAACGAGCAGAAGATCGGCGATTACTATGCCAGCTGCATGGACGAAGGTGCGATCGAAAAAGCGGGCACGAAGCCACTCGAGCACGACTTCCAAAGCATTGCGGCGATCAAATCGAAGGAGGAATTTCCGAAAGAGATCATCCGGCTGCATCGCGAGGGCACCGATGTGTTGTTCGGCTTCGATTCCGATTCCGACTTCAAGAACGCGAGCCAGATGATTGCCGAGGTGGACCAGGGCGGACTGGGCATGCCGGACCGCGATTACTATTTCAAAGACGATGAGAAGTCGGTCGAGCTGCGGAAGAAATACGTCGCGCATGTGGCGAAGATGTTCGTGCTGCTGGGCGACGATGAAGCGAAAGCCGCGGCGGAAGCCAAAGTCGTGATGGACATTGAAACCGGGTTAGCCAAGGGCGCACTCGACCTGACCAGCCGCCGCAATCCGCAGAAGATCTATCACAAGCTGACCAATCAGGAGCTGGCCGCTCTGAGTCCGGGGTTCAATTGGAACACGTACTTCGAAGGCGTGGGCGCGCCCCGGTTCGATTCGCTCAACGTGTCTGAACCGGACTTCATCACGAACATGCAGGAAGTTATCGCTGCGCACTCGCTGGACGATTGGAAGACGTACTTGCGCTGGCACACGGTGCATGACAACGCACGCGTGCTGCCGGCGGCGTTCGTGGAAGAAAACTTCGATTTCTTCGGCAAGACCATGCAGGGCACCAAGGAGTTGCGTCCGCGCTGGAAGCGGTGCGTGGGCTACACGAACAGCGACCTGGGCGAGTTGGTCGGCCAGATATACGTCCAGCAGACCTTCGGCGCCGAGGGTAAAGAGCGCACGCTGGCGATGGTGGGGGCTCTCGAAAAGGCGCTGGGCGAAGACATCAAGAGTTCGCCTTGGATGGGCGCGGACACGAAGACTCAGGCGCTCGCGAAACTGAAGGCGATTACCAACCGCATCGGCTATACCGACAAGTGGCGCGACTACTCGACGCTCCAGATCGTGCGCGGCGATGGGCTGGGCAACTCGCAACGCGCTAATCAAAACGATCTGCAGCGGAGGTTGAACAAGATTGGCAAGCCGCTCGATAAGAGGGATTGGCCGTATCCGCCGATGACGGTGAACGCGACTTACGACCCGACCCAGAACAACATCACCTTCCCCGCCGGAATTCTGCAACCCCCGTTCTATGACAATCAGGCCGACGACGCGATGAACTTCGGCGGAATCGGCGCCGTGATCGGTCATGAACTCACGCACGGCTTCGACGACCAGGGCAGCCAGTTCGACGCCGAGGGCAATCTCCGCGACTGGTGGACCGCGGACGACAAGAAACAATTCGAAGAGCGCACCGGCTGCATCAAGGACCAGTACGCGAACTTCGTCGCCGTCGACGACCTGAAGCTGAACGGCAAGCTCACCCTGGGCGAGAACACGGCCGATAATGGCGGCCTGCGCATTGCCTACATGGCCCTGCTGAACACCTTTGCCGGCAAGGAACCGGCGCCAATCGACGGCCTCTCCGCTGAGCAGCGCTTTTTTCTGGGATGGGCCAATGTGTGGTGTCAGAATCGCACCGATGCCATATCGCGCATGATGGTTACCATCGATCCGCACTCACCGTCAAAGTACCGGGTGAACGGAACTGTTTCCAACATGCCGGAGTTCCGCGAAGCCTACCACTGCCCCGCGACAGCGCCAATGGTGAATCACAACGCGTGCAGGGTGTGGTAGGGCAGAAAGTCGTTGGTCGTTAGTCGATGGTCGTTCGAGACTCGTCTTAGGACTTCTCATCCCAAGCGAAGCGGAAGATCTGCATTTGCTAACGACTAACGACTAACGACTAACGACCGACGACTGTTCATGCGCGTGATAACTTGACCGCACCAGCGGTCCCGACTCGACGTGCTTGAATCCAAACTTCAGCGCCTCTTCCTTCAGCGAGACAAACTCGGGAGGCGTGTAGTAGCGCGTCATCGGAAGATGATCTTTTGACGGGCGCAAATACTGCCCAATCGTCAGAATATCCACGCCGCGCTCGCCCAGGTCGCGGAAGACCGCAATCAGTTCATCCGTCTCCTCGCCGATTCCAACCATCACGCCGCTTTTGGTAACCGTCGCGGGGGCCCACTTCTTGGCATTGGCCAGCAGATCAAGCGTCCGCTGGTAGCGCGCACCCGAGCGTACCGCGCGGTAGAGTCGCGGAACGGTCTCGGTATTGTGGTTAAGCACATTGGGCTTCGCTTCGAGCACGATGCGCAGCGGCGCTTCCAGACCCTGGAAGTCGGGAATCAGCACCTCGACCCGGCACTCCGGCACAAGCTCACGAATCTGCCGGATGGTTTCGGCGAAAATCTTCGCGCCGCCAATGTTGTCGTCGTCGCGGTTCACGCTGGTCACGACCGCATGACGCAGGCCGAGCGTGGCGACGGCTTCGGCCACGCGCCGCGGTTCGTCCCAGTCAATCGCCTCCGGACGCCCCTTGGGCACCGCGCAAAAGCCGCAGCGCCGGGTGCAGATATCGCCCAGCAGCATGAAGGTCGCGGTGTGATGATGCCAGCATTCTCCGATGTTCGGACACTGCGCCGACTCGCACACCGTATGCAGGCCCATGCCGCGCGCCAGCTTCTTCAGGTTGTGAAAGTTGTCGCCCACCGGAGCCTTGGCCTTAAGCCACGAGGGCTTGGGGCTGAGAACCCTGGGGCCGAGGTCAATCTGAATGAGCTGGGAAGAGGCGGACATGACGAAGCTTGATTTTATCAGTTCGCCGGAAACCCAGAGGAAGAACCGGTCCGTGGAAAGCTGCTTGCACAGAATTTGAAATTTCTGCCCAGCCTTTCCTGTTTGAATAGGCAAGCGGGCCATCGCCAGAGAGTTTCAAGATTACTTCAGATGCACCGCTGTCTCCGAGCGCTTCGGACCGAAGGACTTTCCGCCGTTTTTTGAAGGGTGGGATTCCACGGTCGTCTCCCGCTTGGGATTTCTCGCTGACTCCTGCGGTGTCTTCGTCTATAGGGTGCGCCGATGATCCCCGTCACCCACCCTTTTCGCAAAGTACGCGAAAAGGATGGGGCACCCGCGCGGGGCGGAGCCAAGAGCAGCGGGCGAGGGCGCCCGCTCCACACAAGGGGCATTCACTTCAGATGCACCGCCGCCTCCGAGCGCTTCGGACCGGAGGACTTTCCGGCGCGCGTACCAATCGTCCGAGACTCAGGCATCGCGTACTTGGGCTTGATCTCGTGGCATCCGGCTTCGCAATAGACTCCGCCGGCCGCCGACTCGGGTGTGGGCATGGGTGAATTCACGGCTTGTTCGCGGTCGGCTTCGAGTTGCCGCTCGACGCCCGCAATCAGCTTTTCGTTTTCCGCGGGCGTCAGCCACTTTTTCTTCGACACCAGATAATCTTCGAGCCGTGCAATCGGATCGCGCCTCTTCCAATACTCAAACAACGGCTTCGGAACATACTCGGCCGCGTCATGAATGGCGTGCCCCTTCATGCGCATCATTTTCGCTTCGATCAGCGTCGGGCCTTCGCCGCGGCGGGCGCGCTCGCAGGCTTCGTGGCAGGCGTCGTAAACCTGGCAAGCGTCGGTGCCATCGACGATCACGCCGGGAATTCCGTAGGCAATGGCGCGTTCCGCCAGATCCTTGACGCGAAACTGCATGTCGGCGGGCGTGGAGTATCCCCAAAGATTGTTTTCGACAATCAGAACCAGACCGAGATTCTGGACGGCGGCGAAATTCAAGCCCTCGTAGGTCACGCCGGTGGACTGGCCTCCATCGCCGATGTAAGTCATGACCGCGATGTGTTTGCCCTGCAGCCGCGCGCCGAGCGCCACGCCCGCCAGCACCGGAATCAAATCGCCCAAAGTAGAAATGGGAGCGACCACGTTACGCGTTTCGATGTCGCCAAAATGCGAGGAAGCATCGCGTCCCTTGGTGGGCGATCCCGACTTCGCCATGTACTGCATCATGATGTCGGCGGGCGAAAAGCCGCGCACCAGCAGCGCCCCCTGGTTGCGGATCATCGGCCCGAGCCATTCGTCTTTATGTAGAGCGTAAGCCGAGGCGCAGGAGCATGCTTCCTGCCCCAGCCCGAAGTAAACGCCGCCAACCACCTGGCCCTGTTTGTAGAGGTTTTCGAGCGCCGTTTCCATGCGGCGGTTGAGCAGCATCCAGCGATAGATTTCGATGCATTGCTCCGGGCTGAGATATTGCGACTCGCGGATGGGCGGGGCGGGAGCGGTGTGCATGGAAAGATCGCCGCTCTCCACTTCATAGCGAACTTCGTCGCCCGCGCGAACCTGGCGCAACGTGAAGCTGGGCTTCTCCAGGCGATAGTCGCGGATGGTGTAGGTGCGGAGGTCGCCGTCGGGCTTCGCGCTTTTGGCGGTTAGCTCTTGGCTCTTGGCTTGGGGACGCGAGATGGTTCTGGTCCGAGATGACTTCGCGGTGGGAACGCTTTTCTTCTTCGCTTTCTTTTTCAACATGATCAGTCCGCGAACATGCTAACACCATGTGGCGCGGACACTGTTGTCCGCGAAAGCTTGGGGCGAAAACAACGCCGCGGGTCAGGCGAGAAACAAATCATCTTCGCCGCGCAGACGCCGCAACTCGTCCGGCGCTTTCACCGGCACTCCTATGGTATTCCCGGGCACGCTGTTCCCAAGCAATGCATCGAGCGTCTCGAGCCACAGGATCTCCCTCGCGAAGACGCTGCCGAAGTTTCGCGACACCGACTGCGCCACCTCGTTCAAATCGAGTTCGTGCCCCAGTTCTTTCTGCATGGAGGTCACCGGCTTCGCGGTAATTCCACAGGGCACGATCAGGTTGAAGTAGCTGAGATCCGTATTCACATTCAAGGCGAAGCCATGCGAGGTGACGGAGCGGGAGATGTGGACGCCAATCGCAGCGATCTTTGCTTCTGTTGTGTGGGGGCGGGTCTCCGACCCGCCCTGATCGGGTCGGAGACCCGATCCCACACGGTCGCGCTCTGTCCACACCCCGGTAAGGCCCGCGATACGCTTCGTCGCGATTCCGAAATCGGCGCAGGTGCGGATCAGCACCTCCTCCAGCCGCCGGACGTAATCGACAACGCCAAGCGTCTTGCGCCGCAACTGCGGAGTATCCGTTGCCGCATCCGAGGGCTCTGACTGAGAGCTGACAGCGGAGATCTGAGAGCCGCTGTATCCACGCAAATCGAAGATCGGATACCCCACCAGTTGCCCCGGCCCATGAAATGTAACGTCGCCGCCGCGATCGCACTCGAAGACCTCGACCCCGCGGGCCGCCAGCAGTTCGGCCGAAGCCAGCACGTTGGCAGCCTTGGCGTTGCGTCCGAGGGTAATAACGGGCGGGTGTTCGAGCAGCAGCAGGACGTCGCCGATCTGTCCCGACTTGCGCAGTTCGACCAGCCTTTGCTGCAAGCGCAGGCCTTCCGCATAGTCGAGCACGCCGAGTTGGACGGCAGAAATCACGTGGCTGATTGAGATTATAGGCCCCCAGCGTCTCGCGCCGGCGCTCGCTCGGCCCCGAGCGGCGTCTAGTAGGTGGTCGAGGTTCGACGCAGAATTCCGGCCACGACAATCCGGTGTTCTTCAACGTGGAGATCGTAGATGATGCGGTAATTGCCGACACGACGACGCCACGCTGCGGCCTGTCCTTTGAGGCGCTTGATGTCGCCGCTGAAGGATCTTGCTGCATTGCAAGCAGGGCGTCCTTAACGCGGGCCTGATCTCTTGCCGGCAGTTCTTGAAACTCTTTTTGCGCGGGGCCGGTGATGTGGAGGTTCCAGGCCATTGGTTTCCAGGCCCTCGAGGAATTGCGCCAATGATACCGAATCTCCCCGTCGAAAAGCGGTTCGTCCACGGCGCAGGGCGGCGAGTTCGGCTGGGGTAGGCGTTACGGCGGGGTAGCGTTCTTCGAAATAGGCGCGGAGCGCCTCGCGCACCAATTCGGACCGGGTGCGAGACTCTTTCTTTCGTACCTCCTCGAACTGCCGCAGCAGGGCGGGAGGGAGGGAAATGCTCATGATCTGGGTGGTTCGCATGAGATGGGTCGTATTACCTAGTAATACCAGTTAGTATAGAGACTGGACAACGGTTGTCAAGTTTTTATGGTGAAATGCATACGTCCCGATGGTGACAAACCCACTCATTCGCAAAGTGCGCGAATGAGTGGGGCACCCTCAGTTTACCTGGGGCACCCAACCGACTCCTCCAGGAAACTGGGGAACGTCCCGTCTGTCCCCAGGTTTCCCCAGGTTTCCCCGGTTTCATATAGGTTTTCATATAGGTTTCCATATGAGCATGACTGTGGGGTCGCCCGGGCTAGGCGGCCCCGGCCCCTAAAGGGGCGGCTCATTTCGAAAGAATTCGGGATCGCTAAAGCGATGCCTGATACGGAGCCTGAGTTCTTCAGCCGCATTGCTAGCTTTTCGCGGGCGGGGCGCCCGCTCCACGCCAGACAGCCACCTCTATTCCGACGATCCGCTTGTGCACCCCCACGTAACTTTTTTGATTCTCCCCTTGCGCAACGTTCGAGGGTTTGGTATAAAGATTGAGTCGAGGACAAGTGAACACGTGTCTGAGCTCCCTGCTGAATCCTCGCGGTAGCTTTCGGCATCAAATTCAGTAAGCCTCCAATTGACCCCTTTCCGGGGTTCGCATTCGGGGACAAAGTTCCCTGAAGGGTTTCCGCGAAAAGCAGAGCCTCCGAGCGATCTTTAATTTTTGAGTCGTCTTCCGCTTGGGGGTGCGCCGGATTTTTGTGGCCAGCCAGGGTGGAAGCGCGTTTTCGGACGCGCTGTAAAAGAGTTTGCCGTGGACTCCGCGGAGACGGGGCAAGCCCCGTCTCTACACAAACTCCCCGCTGTTGAAATCAGGTGGAAATCCTGTGATCTCAGCGGGTTGACAGCGAGCGCCGGGCGCTATAGCTTTAACAGGTTTCGAGGACGCACAAATTTCCGGAAGGGAGTTTGGGCGGACTGAAGGCGCACCGCTCAGGCGGGAAGCGGATCGGTCTTTGACAAAAGGTTGAACGTGCCAGTCGTGAGAAACAAATGTTCGGGCTCAAGTCTGAACGTACTCACAAGATGGACCTCTGCCTCAGCTGGCGGAGGTTGCCTGTCTACCCAGACAGGCTCAGGTTTCAAATGAGAGTTTGATCCTGGCTCAGAATCAACGCTGGCGGCGTGCCTAACACATGCAAGTCGAACGAGAAAGGGGAGCAATCCCTGAGTAAAGTGGCGACCGGGTGAGTAACACGTGACTACCTGCCCTTGAGTGGGGGATAACCTCGGGAAACCGAGGCTAATACCGCATAATATCGCAAGATCAAAGGAGCAATCCGCTTTTGGAGGGGGTCGCGGCTGATTAGCTAGTTGGTAAGGTAACGGCTTACCAAGGCGACGATCGGTATCCGGCCTGAGAGGGCGCACGGACACACTGGAACTGAAACACGGTCCAGACTCCTACGGGAGGCAGCAGTGGGGAATTTTGCGCAATGGGGGAAACCCTGACGCAGCAACGCCGCGTGGAGGATGAAGCCCCTTGGGGCGTAAACTCCTTTCGACCGGGAAGATAATGACGGTACCGGTGGAAGAAGCACCGGCTAACTCTGTGCCAGCAGCCGCGGTAATACAGAGGGTGCGAGCGTTGTTCGGAATTATTGGGCGTAAAGGGCGCGTAGGCGGTGTTGTAAGTCACCTGTGAAACCTCTGGGCTTAACTCAGAGCCTGCAGGCGAAACTGCAATGCTGGAGGGTGGGAGAGGTGCGTGGAATTCCCGGTGTAGCGGTGAAATGCGTAGATATCGGGAGGAACACCTGTGGCGAAAGCGGCGCACTGGACCACTACTGACGCTGAGGCGCGAAAGCCGGGGGAGCAAACAGGATTAGATACCCTGGTAGTCCCGGCCCTAAACGATGATTGCTTGGTGTGATCGGTACCCAATCCGATCGTGCCGCAGCTAACGCGATAAGCAATCCGCCTGGGGAGTACGGTCGCAAGGCTGAAACTCAAAGGAATTGACGGGGGCCCGCACAAGCGGTGGAGCATGTGGTTCAATTCGACGCAACGCGAAGAACCTTACCTGGGCTCGAAATGCAGGAGACCGGGGTAGAAATATCCTTTTCTCGCAAGAGACTGCTGTATAGGTGCTGCATGGCTGTCGTCAGCTCGTGTCGTGAGATGTTGGGTTAAGTCCCGCAACGAGCGCAACCCTCATCCCTAGTTGCCACCGGGTAAAGCCGAGCACTCTAGTGAAACCGCCCCGGATAACGGGGAGGAAGGTGGGGATGACGTCAAGTCCTCATGGCCTTTATGTCCAGGGCTACACACGTGCTACAATGGTCGGTACAAACCGTCGCAAAGCTGCAAAGTGGAGCTAATCGGAAAAAGCCGGCCTCAGTTCGGATTGGAGTCTGCAACTCGACTCCATGAAGCTGGAATCGCTAGTAATCGCAGATCAGAACGCTGCGGTGAATACGTTCCCGGGCCTTGTACACACCGCCCGTCACATCACGAAAGTGGGCTGCACTAGAAGCCGGTGAGCCAACCGCAAGGGGGCAGCCGTCCAAGGTATGGCTCATGATTGGGGTGAAGTCGTAACAAGGTAGCCGTAGGAGAACCTGCGGCTGGATCACCTCCTTTCTAAGAGAGAACGTCATAGCATTCTTGCTTCGGCAAGAAATGTTGCTATGTACCCCTCAAATCTTCAAACTAACCTGAGAAGATGCGAGGGAGCTTACGGTCAGACCTCTCTTGCTCGAACATTTGTTCACAACCGTCAGACTGGGCTTAGCCCGGTCGCGCGTTCAACCTTTTCCTCGAAAAAAGCTCTCAGCTTTCAGCTATCAGCTATCAGTGAAATCGGTTTAACTGACAGCTGAAAGCTGATAGCTGAGAGCCGGTATGCTGGGCTCTCAGGGAGTACAATCGGGAAACCGGGCCTGTAGCTCAGTTGGCTAGAGCGCACCCCTGATAAGGGTGAGGTCGGTAGTTCAATTCTACCCAGGCCCACCAGAATCAGTCGCCAGTTGCCAGCCGCCAGTTCCCAGTAGGTTCTACTGGCAACCGGCAACTGGAAGCTGGCAGCTGCGGTTAAGGGGCTGTAGCTCAGCTGGGAGAGCGCCTGGTTTGCAACCAGGAGGCCACCGGTTCGATCCCGGTCAGCTCCACCAAAATTAGTTCTCAGTAGTCAGTTCTCAGTAAGAGCTGGGGCGTTTCTACTGAGAGCTGAGAACCGGGAACTGAGAACTCAACCTGATGTTGGGCGTCAAGTGCGACAACCGTGAATCAGTTCACGGTCCAAAGAAAGTCGCTTTGACGCCGAACATTGGGTTGGAAAATACCCAAACCCGCTCAGGCGGGTCAGCCAGCGCAAGCTGGCGAGGACGAACTTTGACAACTGAATAGATTGGGCAAATTACAAGGCGAAGTAAATTTTTATGAGTGCCATTATTGCCTGCTGGTGTACGTGACTCGAGCGATCGGGTGAGCGCGCGATGAGCAGGATGGCGCCATGAAGTTTGCAAGGTGTGGAGTGAGTTTTACTGAGAGCTGACAGCTGAGAGCTGAAAGCTACCCGCGAAGCCGCTGTGTGCTGAGTAAATTTTGTGGTCAAGCTACTAAGGGCGCATGGTGGATGCCTTGGCAGAAGACGGCGATGAAGGACGTGGCAAGCTGCGATAAGCCTCGGGGAGCCGCAAGCAGGCTTTGATCCGGGGATTTCCGAATGGGGAAACCCACGGGGGTAAAACCCCCGTACGGCCCGATGAATCCATAGTCGGGTGCGAGCGAACCCAGGGAAGTGAACCATCTCAGTACCTGGAGGAAAAGAAAGAAACCTCGATTGCGAAAGTAGTGGCGAGCGAAATCGCATCAGCCTAAACCTGTTTGACCTTCGGGTTCAGCAGGGGTTGTAGGGCCAGCAACAGTAGAGTTACCAATCCGGTGGTTAGTCGAAGCCCTCTGGAAAGAGGGGCCATAGAGTGTGATAGCCACGTAGGCGAAAATCATCCGGACTCGAAGCTGGTACCTGAGTATCGCGGGGCACGAGAAACCCTGCGAGAAGCTACGGGGACCATCCCGTAAGGCTAAATACGTTCTTCTGACCGATAGTGAACCAGTACCGTGAGGGAAAGGTGAAAAGAACCCCTGCGAGGGGAGTGAAATAGTACCTGAAACCGTGTGCCTACAAACGGTGGGAGGACTATGCGGCGCAAGCCGAAAGTCTGACCGCGTGCCTATTGCATAATGAGCCGGCTAGTTATTCTTGTCAGCAAGGTTAAGCGAAAGCGAGCCGTAGCGAAAGCGAGTCCGAATAGGGCGAACACAAGTTGGCAGGAATAGACGCGAAGCGGGATGATCTACCCTTGGCCAGGCTGAAAGTAGGGTAAAACCTACTGGAGGGCCGAACGGCTGTTTGTTGAAAAAAGCTCCGATGAGCTGAGGGTAGGGGTGAAAGGCTAATCAAATTCCGTGATTGCTCGTTCTCTCCGAAATAGCTTTAGGGCTAGCCTCGTATGATTTGTCGTGGTGGTAGAGATCTGAATGGACTATGGGGCTTTCCAGCTTACAGAATCCAATCAAACTTCGAATGCCATAGAACAACCAGTACGGGAGTCAGACAGCGGGGGCTAAGCTTCGTTGTCGAGAGGAAAACAGTCCAGATCGCCTGCTAAGGTCCCAAAATACAAGCTAAGTGGGAAAGGAAGTCGGAACGCCCAGACAGCCAGGAGGTTGGCTTAGAAGCAGCCATCCTTTAAAGAAAGCGTAATAGCTCACTGGTCAAGCGGTCCGGTGCCGACAATTTAACGGGGCTTAAGCTTGTTACCGAAGCAGCGAATGCATCGATTAACGTCGATGCGTGGTAGGAGAGCATTCCCAACGGTTTGAAGCCAGACTGAAAAGACTGGTGGACGGTTGAGAAGAGACCCTGCCGGCATAAGTAGCGATAACGGAGGTGAGAACCCTCCGCGCCGAAAGTCTAAGGTTTCCTGAGAAAGGTTAATCCGCTCAGGGTCAGGCGGTTCCTAAGGTGAGGCCGAAAGGCGTAACTGATGGACATCCGGTTAATATTCCGGACCTCCCGTGTGGTCGTTATCACGATGGGGAGACGCAGAAGGATAAGCAGGCCGTCCTATGGCTATGACGGTCGATGCGTGTAAGGTGTTTCCGGTAGGCAAATCCGCCGGGAAGTTATCACTGAGACGCAAAGCAGTACCCCGTATGGGGGAAAGCTGCTGATTCCACGCTGCCGAGAAAATCCTCTAAGGAGAACATATGGGATCCGTACCTCAAACCGACACAGGTAGACGAGATGAATATTCTAAGGCGCTCGTGAGAACAGTTGGTAAGGAACTCGGCAAATTAACCCCGTAACTTCGGGAAAAGGGGTGCCTCACTAGGATGCAAGTCCGAAGAGGCCGCAGAGAAATGCGCATTGCGACTGTTTAACAAAAACACAGGTCTCTGCTAAGTCGAAAACGACGTATAGGGGCTGACGCCTGCCCGGTGCTGGAAGGTTAAAGGGAGAGGTTAGCCGCAAGGCGAAGCTTTGAACTGAAGCCCCAGTGAACGGCGGCCGTAACTATAACGGTCCTAAGGTAGCGAAATTCCTTGTCGGGTAAGTTCCGACCTGCACGAATGGCGTAACGAAAGTGCGACTGTCTTGCCAACTGGCACGGCGAACTTGTAGTGCCGGTGAAGATGCCGGTTGCCCGCAACTAGACGGAAAGACCCCGTGCACCTTTACTATACCTTTACTATGAACTATGGCACTTGCTGCGCAGGATAGGTGGGAGGCTTTGATTTCAGGTTCTCGGACTTGGAGGAGCCACCGGTGAGATACCACCCTGCGAGTTCTGTGGTTCTAACTTACTCCCGTGATCCGGGAGAAGGACATAGTAAGGCGGGTAGTTTGACTGGGGCGGTCGCCTCCTAAATTGTAACGGAGGCGCGCGAAGCTACGCTCAGGCTGTTTGGAAATCAGCCGTCGAATGCAAAAGTATAAGCGTGGTTGACTGCGAGACCTACAAGTCGAGCAGGTACGAAAGTAGGCTTTAGTGATCCG
>CAVZDG010000005.1:0-989134 GCA_963773965.1 uncultured Acidobacteriaceae bacterium | reverse complement strand
GGTCCAGTGCCGCGGCCGCCAAATTCGCGCAGCATATGCCCCTGTAGATCCATAACGAAGATCTTGTCACGCAGCGTGTCGGTGACAAACAGCTCGCCTTGCTGCTGGTCAATGGCAATGCCGGTCGCGCGCTTGAAGAAGCCCTCGTTCTTCGCCACAGATCCGACAAACCTTTGGAACTTGCCGTCCGCATCAAAGACGAAAACTTTCCCGCTGAGCGAATCGGTCACATAGATATTGTCCTGGGCATCCACGGCAACACCGATCGGGGATAGAAGATCTTGGCCTTTGCCGCCTTCCAAACGATGGTATTTCTTCTTATCAAAATCGAAGATGTGAACAGCCATCGCCCCTGGGTCGGTGACGATGATGCGCCCATGGGAGTCGGTCGTGATGCCATACGGGCGAATCAGCCGGCGGTAATCCGGGGGGCCAGCCACGAAATCCAGGGCCCGTTTCCAGAAGGAGCGGTTAGGATTCAATTCCTTTTCCGAGGAGAAGGCGCGCACGAATTCCAGGCGCCGCCCGCCGTCCATCGTGATCAGCGGCACCGTCAGCGCAGGGTTCGAGGGTTGCCGAGTTCCGGATCCCGACCGCGAAGCGGACAGCACGAGCGCACACCCTAGCAGCAGTGCGGCGCTGGCTCTTTTGATGTGAGCTGCTCTCAAGGCGCCTCACTTCCTTAATATAACCAGCTAGTATAATCGGAAAACGCGCTCAATCTGAAAGTACATCAGCCTGGTCTCATAAGTACCCAATGGGCCAACGCTAAGCAGTTGCGATTGCCTCGTGTATCCCGCAATCAGGCGGAGGCGCCGAAGCTTGTAAGAGACGTGCAGGTTGATCAAGCTGAATTCGGTGGCCGGCAGGTGGTCGGTAGTGTAGCTGAAACGCTCCGCATAGCCCATCACTTCTAACCGGCCGCGCCGTGATCGATAAGATCCCGTCACGGTGGTGCCGCTGGTGCTGCTCAGGGTGGGAATTCCCAGCACAGGGCTAACCACCAGGGGGCTGGTAACAAAGAGCAAGCTGTTGCCCATCTGGATCGCCAAGCCACTGCCGTACTGGTAGCCCGCTGACAAGTTCAGGCCGCTATATCCGGCGCCGAGGGAGATCCCCTTTGCCGAGCTCTGGTTGTATAACAGCTCGTGATTGGCTGCGTAGTTCTCCAGGTTGAAACTGGCGGTCAGGGTCCATCCTCCCACGGGCCGAACCACCGAAGCGTACCCGCCGTAGTCATGATAAGGGTATGGGACTCCATTGTCTTTTTCCGTGCCTCCGGACACGTGCGCCGAAGTCGCGAGTTTGAGTTGCCAGGGCAGGTTTTGGCCCAGGTTCATTGAGCCCGTATTCGCGTCTATGACCTCGGAAAAGAGGCTGTAAGGAGCCGTGCCGGAGCCCGCGCTCACCACCTCCGTCTGCGTCGCCAGATGGCTATACGAATAGTTGGCGGAGATCCACCCCGAGCTCCACTTGTGCTGATAGCCAGGGCCGCCCCCCCACCGCGTCAATGTGCCCGAGTTCTCCGAATGGCCCTCCCCGGCGTTACCGGTGAGGGAGAACCCATAGCCCAGCCGAAGTCCCGCTCCCTCGCTAAGGGTCCATAACTTGAATGGCGCCGCTAAGTAGGTGAGCGGCACCGTACTCGCAGGTGCCGGGCTGGGCGAGCTGCCGGGAACGCCCGCTCCAGCGAGGGCTTGTTGCACTTCGGAAGCTTGCAAGTTGCTGTCGTATTGCGCTTGCAGCGTCGTGCTGAGTCTTTCCACGGGTCGGGAGGACAGCGTGGCATTGGCGGTGCGCACGGTGGTGTTCGACTCCAGGTCGGCGAGGTTAAAGTTCGATTTTGACTGGTTGGCACTCACGCCCAGGGTGGAATGGAGCGGCAGGAGTCTTGAAACGTCAAAGCCCAGATTGGTTGTGTCGTTGTAGGTGTGTTGCATGCCCTGCGTCAGGATATCGGGGGATGTTTCTGTGGACTGAGAACGTTGATACCAGCCACCTGCTTGCCACCCTCCCATGCTGTAGTTCATCTGGGCGGTGAAGTTGCGTAAGTCATGGTCATCTCCCCCACCAAACGCCTTGGGCAGGTCTGCACTGTAATCCCTGTCACTGTAATTGAGGTTGACTATGGGCAGATGTTTGAATCGCCAAATCCAGTTGACGTCGAACACGCTATACTTCAAGTCGGTTTCCGCACCGCTTAGCACATCCTGGTTCGGGTTGGCAGAGGCGCCGCTCCTGGATTCGTCGAGGGAACTACCGGTTCGGGAATAAGAGATGGTCAAGGGAGCCGGGCTGCCCTGGAGGATTATCCCCACGCCGGAAAAGCCTGTCAGCGCGTTGCCCATTTCCGTTCCGGGCACGGCTTCACCGAGGGTGACCATGGGCTTGACCGAAAACTGAAGGATCCGGGGATCACGCCAATAACCGGCCAGGTCGGACTCCAGCGTGACGGCCGGGCCGCTCTCGCTACTAGCGCCCTCCTTAAGGTCGGCTGCGCCGAACAAGATGCGCCCCGTGAGGGCGAGCGGAGGCTGCTCGGGCTCCTGTGCCCAAGCTCTTCCTCCTATGGCTGCCAGCACGAACCCCAAAATGGCCGCCAATTTCCTGGTGCAGCTGCGGCTCATAACATCTCAACCCTTCCGACTCATCACATCTCAATCTTGGCCTTGTTGCGCAGCAACTGCTCAAATTCCTTGGAGCGCTTCTCGCGCCTTTCCGTTTGCAAGCGCTGACGGATCGAGGCGGCCATTTCAGCAAACGACATTTGCCGCCTCGGCTGGTGCTCGTTGGCGCGCAGGATCACATATCCGCTGGAGGATTCCACCACGCCGCTGGTCTCCCCCGCTTTCATGCTGAACACGGCCTGCTCGAGGTCCGGAGTTACCGTACCGCGGTGAACCCAGCGGTGATCGCCCATCATCACCCGCCAGTCGTCCTGCGAGAGCTGCTGGGCCAGCATGCCAAACTCTTCGTAGTCTTTCGCCGCTTTGGCCTTTACCAGGATCTGCTCGGCAATCCGGTGCGCTTCCTGTTTTTCCTCGGCGGTGGCGTTGCCGGGGAACTTGATGGTGATGGTTTGTAACCCGACGGCCTCGGGACGAACATACTGGGCCTTATGGCTCTGGTAGTAGGCGCGCTCCGCTTCCGCGGTGACCACCGACTTGCGCGTAACTTCGGCGTCCCAGAGCTGTTCCACCAGCATGGCACGGCGCAGGCTGCGTTCGTAGGCCGCTACCGAACCATACTGCTTGGTGGCTGCTGCTTCATACGCCTGGCGCGAGGGGAAACCTTGCCGGATCTTCCGCAGGCGTTCTTGCCATACTAAGGGTGGCACCTGAAGGTTTCGGCGGCGCGCTTCTTGATATACCAACTCGTGCAGCACCAGATCGTGCATCGCCTTCTGCCGGATGTCCGCTTCGGCGCTGGCCGGGACGCGCCCCCCGTGGATGGCGTAATACGGGAAGAGGCGCTGCATCTCTTCGTTCAATTGTGCTTCCGTGAGTGCCACCCCATTGACACGCGCAACCTGTGTCAGCGGCGGTTTGGCCGACGCCCCCACCTCACCACTCGCAACCGCGGCGCCTGATGGGACCCCCGGCGCCGGGGCCGATATTGCCGGCTGGTGAGCAGATTCCAAGGGCATCTGGGCAAGCAGACGCACCGGCAGTCCGGCAAGTAAAATTGCGGTGGATATAACGAAGATCCTTTTCATAGGTTCATACCAAAAAGCCGAACAAAGCTCCGGACCCGCCTCCGGGAGGAAAATTGTAGAAACTCCAGCTACTTGGGCGGACTTGGCGCCTCCTGGTCCGGTTGCTTGGCCGGCTCTGTTCCCTTCCCGGCGGCGTCTTTCTTCTGCTGCGATTGGGCGGCCAGCTTCGCCTTCAGGTCCTCCAGTTCCTTCTGTAGCTCTTCAATCGTCGGTCCCGAAGAACCTGCCGCCTTGGCCGCCGGCTGTGCCTCTGGCGGCACTTTGCCTGGTGTGGCCGTGTGGGGGCTGGCGGCGGCCGGAGTGGCTCCCACTTCAGGAACCTTGCGCCCCTCCTTGGCGGCGGCCGCCTCTGCGTCCGTGATGTAGTGGAACACCTCGATGCGCGGCGGCATCTGGTCCACAGCGATGATCCGGTTTCGACTGTCAATCGCCAGGCCGGCCATTAACATGAATTGACCCGGCCCCCACCCGTTGCCGGAAAAAGACAAAAGCGGCTCTCCTTCCGAAGAAAAGACTTGCAAACGGTTCAGCACCGCATCGGCGACATACACGTGGCCGTCGGCGTCGATCGCAATGCCTTTGGGGCGCGCGAACATCCCCGGCCCGTCGCCGCGTTTCCCCCAGACGCGAACGAAGTTGCCGTCAGTATCGTAGACGAACACGCGGGGAACTATGGCGTCGGTAATATAAAGCAGACCGTCGGGATCAATGGCAATGCTGTTGGGATTGGTGAGAGCGCCCGTTCTGTCCGCGTCTTTGTCTTTGATCTCGGCGAAGTAGCGGATAAGTTTAAAACTGTCAAGGTCGAAGACGGCAATGCGCTTGCCTGCCACATCGGCCACGTAGAGGCGGCGCAGAGGATTATCGATCGCCATGCCGGCGGGGCGTTGCAAGCCGTTGGCCCCAAAGGCGCCTTCGACGTTGCCGTTGGGCCCAAAGCAGGTAATCTGGTGCAATTTGGAATCGGAGACGAACAGCCGGTCCGCATCGTCCACCGCAACCCCGATGGGCATCAGGATGTTCGCCGGCGCCTTGTCGCCCCGGAATTCGAGTTTCTTGTTTTCCAGGTCGAAGACAAATACGAGGCTCTTACCGGTATCGGTGACGTAGACACGGCCCTTGGAATCCACCGCCACCCCGTAAGGCTTGGACAGCCTCGGCCGTTCTTCCGGGGTGACGTTGACGCCAGCTATACGCTCCAGTATGCCACCCTTCGCCTGTTTCTTCCCCAGGAGGTCAAGTTCACCGAAGTACTGGTTGAGATAACGGATGCGAGGTTGATCCGGCGGCGACGGCCATACCAGCGTCGAGGTATCAACCCGCGGAGCGGTCCTCTTCTTGCCCGCCCACGCGGACGGCACCAGCACCAATATCAAGCTCGCGATCAGGGCGCAGATCTGGATGGAAGCTACAGTGCGCCACGGCTTGTGGGCGAGTGCGCGTAAATCTACGGCCATATCCTCTCCCCGTTCCACAAGCTTAAAGTGCAACTTCCACGCCAGACATGCCGTAACGTGTAAGTAACAGATTCTATGTTAGTTAGCATGGAAAAAGACGATGGGGACGAGCGCCGGTTTGGGCTAAATCGCGCACCCCCGCCAAGTTCGACGGGAATTTGACACATCACAGGAGGCCGGTGACGCCGCTCACAAGCTCTTGTGATTGGCACGAAGCTCCCAAAACCGAGCCGCCTGCGTGAGATCCTCGGGGGATCCGGCCCGTATCCGGCTATTGGGATATACCACAGCCCTGCCCAGCACCCGCACCGAAAATGGCTCCCAAATTTCGTAGTCTCACTCTTGCTGCTTCTTTTTCTTTTTGTCTTTTGCGTTTGTGGTCTTCCGCACTTGTCCGACAACAGGGGTCGTCCGTAGGCTCGCGTGACACTGCGCGCACAGCGACCCGCTCTTGTCCGTGGCAGGAACCAGAAGGTGCTGGCCGCCGCCGTGCGGAGTGTGGCAAGTCAGGCATGTGATCATTTTCAATTTCTGTGGATCGGTGGGATCCAACACGCCACCCACAGGATGCCGTTCCTGGGGATGTCCCAAACCTTTGTCGTCCAAACGCAGCACGAACACTTGACTCAAATAGTTCTCCGGCAGCCGGACGGCTCCGTCGAAGATGCTTATGTCGGTGCTATCGGCTACCTTCTCGCCTTTTGCATTCGGGCCGTGGCAGGTGAGGCAAAGATTGTTAGTCTCGGCGCGTAACAGGTGTTCGCGGTCGCCGCCGTGAGGCATATGGCAAACGCTGCAACCCTGCTTGAACGCGGGAGGGTGCAGCACTTTCTGGGTCTTGTGAATTTCCGCTTCGTCGGTGTGGCAGCCTTCACAGGCGGCCACAGGGTTCGGCTGCACAAATCTCGGGTACTTGCCGGCGTGCGGGTTGTGGCAGTCGGTGCAGTCGCCCGCCGCGCCCGGATGCTGCACCTTCGCCTTCTCGATCTGCTCGCCCTTATCGGAGTGGCAGGTGACGCATATCTCCTTGGCGCTGGCCTGGGTCAGGACAACCTTGCCATCCTTGGCTGGCTGATGGCAGGTGTCGCAGGACTTGTCGCCGAACGGCGAATGAAGATACTTCTGCATCAGCTTGGGCGATTTTGAATCGTGCGGATCATGACAGGAAGTGCAACTGGCGCCCGCAAAGGGCTGGCCTTGGTGCGTGGCGATCAGCTTCGCATCCTTGGTGTCATGGCACCCCAGGCACAGCTCGGGAACGGCCTTGGTGAGGTGAAAATCAAATTCCTGCTTACCAATTTCGCCTACCTTGTGAGTCACATGACAGGCGTCGCATCCCATGTCGAGGGCAGCATGGCGGCTGCCCTTCTCGGGCACGTTCACGCCCTTGTCATGACAGCCGAGGCATAGGTTCTCGGCTTTGCCTCCGGAAGTGGGCTTCAGCAGCAGGTGCTCGTTGGTCGAAGTGTGGGGATCGTGACACTTGAGACAATCCTGCACCGCGGGGGGGTGAATCTGCCGCATGTTCCCGGCATTGGGTTGCTTGTCCGCATGGCATTCGAAGCACAGCGTCGCCACCCTCGCCGTTTTCAGGTTCACCCTCGTCGTATCGGTCGTGTTCCGGATGAGGTGACAGGTCAGGCACCCCATGCTTATCGCCGGGTGGACGTTCTTTCCTTTTGTCTTGTCCTCGTGGCACTCGATACACTGAGGGGTGTCAGTGCCCTTTTCGAGTTGAACCGGGTGGATGCCTGCAAACGCGCAGCGCACCGAGACAGGGAAGAATAGCAGCGCCAGGAGCAGAAAGATCTTGATCGCGGTCGCGACCTCTTGCTCCCCGTCTTTGCCTGACAGCGTGCGATCGTCTAATACTCGCCTGGTCATTGGGCCTCAGGTTACAATGAGGTTGGCGAGCAACAGTATGCGCACGTTGTTTGCCAAGAGGGCCAAGGCTGGGGCGTTCGCTCCAAAGAATTCCCCGGCTTTGGACCTTATGCCATATCAAGAGGTTTGAATTCTTGATAGGGAGTTAAGCAACCATAACTGAACTTCCGACTTTCCAGGTGCACCCGTTTGCCCCTCATGTCATTCGAGACACAGCGTCGTGGGAGCCCGCTGCACGGCGACTTCCTCCGTGTTGAGCAACGACATTAAAGAGCACCTTGCTCGCCGTCCAGCTATTCTGTCGCAGGGAGGGGTGAGAAAAGATATAACTGACTGAATATAATAGATTTACAGTTCCTTGATTCCGGCTTCGACTGCCCCTATATGGAAACCGCGAGCTTTGCAACGCGAGTTTTATTGTGCCATTACCCGCGGTCGTGCGTGGAATTCCGCGCCCCCTTGAGCAACCTCGGGCCTGAATCTTGAATCCGAAGCACCCCCACAACACCGTAGTGGGCCAAGACAGCCATCCCGCTTCGGCGATGAATTTCACTCCGGAGCCATGACACACGTCACAGCGCATTGTGACTTGATGGGTTAAATCCCCGCTGAACTGGGTTGGAGTGCGCAATTTAGCCCAAACCAGCCGTCGTGACGATTGCTGTCTTATCCGTTAAACCTCGCTAAATGTGTTGGTTACCCGCCATGGCATGTTTGGCGTTGGACTTGCGTTTGACCTTATGTGGGAGTCGCGTTTCAGGATTGGGAATCAGGATTGGGGAATAGGGAGATAATATGATGGATGTAGGTTTGCGCTCATTGGGCCACAAAACGTGGCGCACCATCGCTTCCATCCAAACTGGTGTGGTGCTCTTAATTCTGGTCGTGATCCTCGCGGCGGTTGGGACCGTCGTGCTGCAGCGGCCCGCCACCGAGCCCGACGAGATGCAGAACGCCTACTCCCCGCAAGTGCTCCGGACACTGGACGCGGTCGGGTTGACCGACGTATTTCACGCGTGGTGGTTTCTTGGACTGATGGTGCTGGTCAGTCTTTGCATCATAGCGGCTTCCGTGGATCGTTTCCCCAACTCGTGGCGCTACTTCTCGCGTCCGTATAAATACCCCGACGAAAGCTTCCGCCGCGCGCTACATCCGCAGAAGTCGGTGGCCATCGCGGACGAAGAATCGGGGTTAGTGGCAGCCGAGCGTGCACTGCATTCCCTGGGGTTCAAACCCGAGCGGGTGGTGCGCAAAGACCACTTCGGAATTTTTGCGGAACGTCACCGTATCTCCGAGCTCGCGGTGTATATCGTCCATGCTAGCCTCCTGCTCATTTTCTTTGGCACGATCGTGGACGGTCTCTGGGGCTGGCGTGGCTATCTCAGTCTGAATGAGGGTCAGACCTCCAACCTGGTCCAAATCCGCGACAAAAGCACGCGCACGCTCCCGTTTTCCATCCGCTGCGATGCCGCCGGTCAGCAAAACTACCAGGACGGCACCCCGAAAAAATGGTGGTCTAAACTTGTCGTGGTTGCAGACGGAAGGGATGTGCAGAAGAAAGAAATTGTCGTGAACGATCCGCTTCTCTATAACGGCATCCGCTTCTACCAGTCGAGTTACGGTCCCAATGGCAAAGTCGAAAAGCTCACGCTCGTCGCGACTCCGAGCAAAGGCTCTGGCGAGAAGCGGGAAATCGGCCTAGCGGAGAACGAGACCGTTGCGCTCGACGCCGATACTACCGTGCGCCTCGCTCAGTTCTTCCCCGACTACGCTGTTCGTGACGGGCAGGTGTATAAGAAGTCGAACTATATGGAGAATCCCGCCGTCCACCTAGTGGTGACTTCGAAGAGCGCTGGGCAAGACTTCGATGTGTGGTTCCCGCCGATGGAGGAGATCGCCGACAACTCGAAGGCACCTTACCAGTTCCAGCCCACCGACTTGAAGATGGGCCACTACACGGGATTGCAGGTTTCACGCGAACCGGGACAGTGGGGAGTCTGGTCCGGCGTAGTGCTGCTGGGCGTTGGACTGACGGTCGTGTTCTACGTGGTGCACGTGCGCTTTTGGGCGGTACCGGTTTGCGACCCAAAGACGGGCAAATACTCGCTGTGGATCGGGGGAAGCGCGAACCGCAACCGGGACGCGTTTGAGCAGCGCTTCAACGATCTGGTGGCCTCGACGGAAGCAGAACTGAAACCCATTCCCAGGATCTCTCGGAGCGAGCACGTCGCTACGGTCGCCGGGAACTGAACCGGCTCATTGGAGGATGTCAATGGCGCGAGCAAAAGCGGAACAGCAGCAACCGACAACCGGCATGACCCTGATCGTAATGGTCGGATTGGCAATTGCGTTCCTGCTGTTCATGGCATTTCTGAACGTGGTGAAAAGTGGCAATCTCTTGAACGAGACCAACCTGCTCTTCGCCACTCTGATTTTCTACGCCGGCGCCGGCGCGCTGTATCTGGGATTCGGAGTCACCGGCACCGAGTCGTACGTGAAGTTCGCATCGCTCGCTACATGGCTCGGATTGATTGCGAATACCGCAGCCGTTGCCCATCGCTGGTACGAAGCGGGACACGCGCCGTTTTCCAGTGTTTACGAAATGCTGCTCAGCTTCGTCTGGACGCTGGCCGTGCTCACGCTGGTGGCCGAAAAGAAATATGGCGTGAAGGTCATTGGCACGGTCACGATGCCGGTGGCCATTGTGGGCGTGGTATTGATGCAATTGCTCCGAACCGATGTGCATCCCTTGGTTCCCGCCCTGCAATCGACTTGGCTGCATGTGCATGTCACGCTGGCCATGCTGGCCTACGCGGCCTGCGCGCTCAGCTTTGCTCTGGCCATGATGTTCCTGATCCAGGACAACCTGAAGACCGAGACCTTCCTCGCCGTGACCAGCGCCAGCACCCTTGCCATTTACGCGAGCGTCGTCGTAACGCGCTTCGAGAAGTGGGGCGGGCTGAGTCTCGTGGCGTGGAATCCGGAACAGAAATCGGAGGTCTTCCTCTCCAGGGGCGTGCGCTTGTTCGTCACCATTCCCGACCTCGGCTGGCTGCTGACGCTGACGCTTTTGGTGGTGGCATCGCCTCTGGTTTTCTACGGGCTGGCGCGCTGGAAGAACAACGATAGCTTCCTGGCGCTCGCCAATCGCGCCGTATTCCTCAGCATTCTCCTCCAGGTGATGGCGCTGGTCATGTTTCTGGTGCGCGCCCGTGATGGCCGCTATCCGTCACTCGACGCGGACGGTTTGTTCCCCACCAGCCTTGCCGCCAGCCCCTTCATTCTTTCCGGTCTGGTGGGCGGAGTATTTATCTCGCTCCTTTATCTGCTGCTGCTGTGGCGGCGCCCGGATCTGGAGCGTCTGCTGCCCAGCGCCGACAACCTCGACCGCATCACCTACAAAACCATCTCTCTGGCCTTCCCCCTGCTGACTCTGATGATTGCCGCCGGAGCGTACTGGGCGAATCAGACCTGGGGCTCGTATTGGAGTTGGGATCCAAAAGAGACCTGGGCGGCAATTACCTGGCTGGTGTACGCCCTCTATTTGCACATGCGTGTCACTCGGGGATGGCGTGGCCGTCGCGCTGCTTACTTCGCCATCGTCGGCTTTGCGGTGGTGATGTTCACTTTCTTCGGTGTGACTTACCTGCTCCCCGGACTGCACGCTTACGCCTAACCGCCCGTGCTGTAATTGAGGTTTGTATCAGGGCATGCCTTCAGGCGTGCCGTAAGTGCTGCGTTATGAAAGCGCCTTCAGGCGCTGAGGGCGGGGAGTGGAGTTTCACCGCGGACGCCTAACCGCCCTCAGTTTCGAGCGACGGCAACTGGTCCCGTGGTATAAACTGCCCGCACGACTGCTGTGGCCACCCTCCTCCGGGGACGGCTGGCTGCGCGCACAGAATGTCAGTAGGCGAGTCGCAAGTGGAGGAAATAGGGTTGAACACTGTCCGGGTCAATTGGCAGCTCAAGGCAATCTTGCCGGTAGCGTTCGTTCTGCTGGCGGGCCTGCTGCTTTTTATTCTGGCGACCGTATCTTTGCGCGACCCGGTACGCCACGCGGTGCTGATTCTCGCAGGCGCGGTCGCGGTCGCGATATGCGGGGTGTTAATCGTGGTGCTTGCCTATTTGATTCAACGGCCCATGGTCGAATTGCAGGAGAAAATCGGCCTGGTCAGTGAAGGCAATCTCGATGTCTCCGTCGGCTTCGCCCGGCGCAACGACGAAATCGGAGATCTCGGCCGCAACTTCAACCACATGATGCAACAGTTGCGGGAGAGCCGGGAAGAGATTGAGCGCCTGCATCGCACTCAAATGTCCCGCGCCGAGCACCTGGCGACGCTCGGCGAGTTGGCCGCGGGTCTGGCCCACGAGATTCGCAACCCCCTGGCCGGAATTGCCGGCGTCATCGAAATCATCGGCCGCGATCTGCCTTCGACCAGTCCGGCGCGGGCGGTGGTGAAAGATGTTCGCCTGGAAATCGCGCAGATCAACCGCATATTGACCGATCTTCTGGAAACGGCGCGGCCTCACCCGCCGCGGATTTGCCGGAGCAACCTCAACACCACCGTGGAACACGCCGTGATGCTGGCTCGTCAGCAGGTGTTCTCAAAACCAATCAAGATCGAACTGCAGAAGGCGCCCGATTTGCCTGAAGTCGAGCACGACAGCGATCAGATTCACCAGGTGCTTCTCAATCTGCTCCTGAACGCAGTCCAGGCCCTGGAGGGCGCGGGCACAGTGCGGGTCGAGGTCGGTTCGCGCGATGATTGCGCCAGCGTGCTGGTCAGTGACACCGGTCGCGGTATCCCTGCTCAGCACCTGCCCAACATTTTCCGGCCTTTCTACACCACCAAGGGCAACGGCACCGGTCTTGGTCTTTCTCTTGCCCGCCGTATCGTGGAAGAACATCATGGCCGCATCGAAGTCACCAGCGTGGTTGGAAAGGGAAGCAAGTTTGAGGTCGTGCTGCCGTTTCACATGCCCACCGCTCAGGTCGCAACTCCGTAGAACTGGTTTCAGTAGTGATTTTGGGAGCGGCGCATGGCTGCTTCAGACGTGTCCTTTTTCAAGACTGAGTCTCACCTTCAAGCCGCGTAAGGCGGCGCTCGTGATTGGTGGCCGTGTCTAGCAATTTGCTAATAGCAGACATAAGAGTCGATAGATAACGGTCATGCGCAGCCGCTTGGGCTTCCACAGACGCACGCAGGTCCATGGTGCTGGCGTGGAGAAGTTCCAAGCTTTGCGCCAGGGCTTCGTGCCGCTCTACCAGACGGTCTAAGCGTTCGTCGATGGTCATGGCTGGGTTCCCCTCCCGTGTTATCGATTTTACTCCTGCCGGGGCTGGATTCCCATGGTTTTCGTTTCATCGGTTTGCTCGAAAGCGCTGCAGCCGCTCTGCCCAGCGGCCCTACCCACCAAGGCAAGTGGCCTCCATTTCGTGTAAATTAAACACCGATGCCTGCAGAGAAAATCATGATCGTCGACGACGAGCGCCTGGTGCGCTGGTCGCTCCGCCAGAAATGCGAGGAGTGGGGCTACCAAGTGATCGAGGCCGATGCCGGGGAGCCTGGGCTCAAACTGGCACAGCGGGAATCGCCCGACCTCGTCCTTCTCGACGTGCGCATGCCCGACCTCAGCGGCATCGAAGTGCTCGATCAACTCAAGAAAAATGGCGACGCCCGTGCCGTCATCATGATCACGGCTGATCCACAACTTGACGATGTCAAAGCCGCACTCAAGCTCGGAGCTTACGACTTCGTCGGCAAGCCGATCGATTTCGACGAGCTTCACGTGGCCATCAAGAACGCGCTCGAAGCCACGAGCTTGCGCACCGAAGTCCAGGCCCTGCGCGGTGAGGTGCGCCAGGGAGCCGGTTACAACAGCGTGGTGAGCGTCTCACCCAAGATGACCGAGCTCATGAATTTCGTTCGCAAAGTTGCGTCCAGCGAAGCCACCACCATTCTCATCCAAGGCGAAAGCGGCACCGGCAAGGACCTCATTGCCAAGGCCATCCACTACGAAAGTTCGCGCCAGCAGAAACCCTTCGTCGCGATCAATTGCTCGGCTATTCCGGAGACGCTGATGGAAGCCGAGCTTTTCGGCCACGAAAAGGGCGCCTTCACCGATGCCAAGCAGATGAAAAAGGGCCTGTTCGAGGCCGCCGATGGCGGTACGCTGTTTCTCGACGAAATCGGCGAACTCTCTCCGCTGCTGCAAGCCAAACTCTTGCGCGTGCTGGAAGACCAGGTCATCCGCCGCGTGGGAGGTATCCGCGATATGCAGGTGGATGTGCGCGTGATTGCCGCTTCCAACCGCGATCTCGAAAAAGCGGTGCGCGATGGGCAATTTCGGCAGGACCTTTATTACCGGTTGGCCATTATTGCGATTTTTATCCCGCCGTTGCGGGAACGAAAAGAAGACATCCTTCCTTTGGTGGACTTTTTCATTGATCGCTACAACCGCAGATTCAGGAAGTCGGTTCGTGGCATCACCGATGAGACCCGCCGCCTTCTTTTCAGTCATAACTGGCCGGGCAATGTTCGCGAGCTGAAGAACACCATCGAGCGCGGCATGATCCTGGAAGATGAGCCGTTCCTGCGGCCCGTGTATCTGCCGTTTTCCGTGGGCGAATCGGGCGGCCGCACTGTCTTTGAACGAACTTCACCCGCCGATGGTGGACAGACGTTGCCTAACGGCCGCAGCCTGCCCCGGCTTTACATGCCGGAAGGAGGAACGTCGCTTGAGGAAGTGGAGCGCGCCATGGTCGAGTTGGCCATGCGCCAGGCCAACGGCAACCAGACCCACGCCGCCAAGTTGCTGGACATCAGCCGCGACGCTCTGCGTTACAAGCTCAAGAAATTTGGCCTGATTCGCGGAGATGACGAAGGCTCCCAGACTGGCTCCGCTGACGACCAGTGATCTGCACGCGCTCGGCAAAACGCACGTAGGGACAGCCGCCCTCGGCTGTCCGGCGGGGCGAAGCCCCGCCCCGCTCTTGACTGCAAGAATGAACGACCGAAACCCCAAGCGAGCTGCGCTCGCCTGGACAGCCGGGGGCGGCTGTCCCTACGTGGTCTTCGCTACGCCTTTCAGTGTCTGGTGCTGGCAATCGCCTGTTCGGCGGTTTTCAGGTGGAACAGCCGCTGCAATGCCGTGGTCATCTGTTCCTGCTCCACCTTCTCTGGAAACTCCTCGAGTTCACGGGCCAGGGACCCTGCGATCCTCTGCGTCATCCGGGACATCATTGCATTTAACATCTCCTCCTGATCCTTGGAGAAAGGTCCGCTCTCTTGTCGGAAGGAATCCAGTTCTTGCCGGCAAAACTCGTCCAACCGCAGGCGCAGGGCCAAAACGGTCGGCAAAACGACGGTCGGCACAGCACGCTCCGCCATCAGCCTGTCACGGAATCCTTGCGCCTCGCCTTGCAGAATCTTTTGTGCGTTGGCGACGGCATTCTCACGCTCGCCCGCATTTTGGTCGGGCACGTTTTCCAGGTCGTCAAGGTCATAGAGGAAAACGCCCTTCACCTCGCGCACCCCGGAGTCAACGTCGCGGGGCATTGCGAGATCCGCGATCACCAGGGGCTGACCCTCGCGCCCACGAACCATGAACTCAGTTTCCTGGCGGCTGAGAATCGTGTGCGCACAGGAAGTCGAGCTGATGATGATGTCGGCCTCCGCCATGTGCTGCCATCGCTCCTCAAACGGGATCGCAACTCCACCGAGCTTCGCCGCCAACTCGGCCGCGTGCTCGAGTGTGCGATTAATGACGATGACGCTCACGCGGACCGTGCCGGCGCCCTGTTTAAGCAACTCACGGCCTGCGAGCTCACTCATTTTGCCCGCGCCGAGCAGAAGCACTTTCTTGTTTTCCAGCGTGCCGAAAATCTGGCGCGCGAGTTCCACGGCCGCATAAGGAATCGAAACCGCCGCGTTACCGATGGTCGTCTCCCTGCGCACCCGCTCCGAGACCGTGAGCGCCTTCTGCAACACTGCATCGAGGAACTGGCCCGTTGCCCCCGCCTTCTGCGCCTGCTGCCATGCCTCTTTCACCTGGGAAACCACTTGCGGCTCGCCGACCACCATGGAGTCCAGCCGGGATGCGACCCGGAAAATATGCAGCAGCGCCACTTCATCCAACAAGCGGTAGAAATGCTTCCACTCGCACAGCTGCAGTCCATATTCGGCGCCCAGGAACCGCATCACCGAGTTGGCGGTCAGGGTCACATCGTTAGCCCACAGCCAAAACTCCGTGCGGTTACAGGTGGCCATTACAATGACTTCTTCGATGCCTTCCGCCCGTGACAACTGCACCAGGGCTTCGTAGCGCCGTTTTTCGCTGATCCAGAAACGCTCCCGCACTGCCATCGGGGCTGTGCGATAGTTCAGGCCAACCACCATGAGCGTGGGTTCCACGTCTCCATCTCCTGCCGACCACCCCCTACGAAAAGCACCTGGCGTGCCAAAGTATGGAAGAGCTAACCGAATTAGTATCATATAGTTAGCGAAGTCGCGGTGAGCAGGGAAGGGGGATTTATAAGGTTAGATTGCGGGATATCACGCTGCGCGGGTGTCTTTTGGCCCCCTAAAGGGCTCTTACCACAGAGACACGGAGACGGGGGAAGGCTGTCTGGAACGCACAATAAATTGTGCTTTCTCTGTGCCTCCGTGTCTCTGTGGTAACAGACCTTGTCGGCGGCAGGAAGCGTGCCGTTTAGCGTGCGACTTCCGCCGGTGTAGTATCCTTCTCCTTTTTCAAACCCTTCGCCTGCGGTTCGTAGACGCAGAACGGTTCCTCATCGAGATAGTTGCCGGTGGCAGCGTAGGCACGTGCGCGGCAACCCATGCAAATGTTGCGGAACTCGCAGCAGCCGCACTTTCCCTCCAGGTTGTTCGTGTCGCGCAATTGATTGAACACCACCGCGTTCTCCCAGATTTCGGCGAACGGCTGCTTTCTCAAATCCCCTGCCAAGGCCGGTAAATATCCACAGGGATAGACCTCGCCCTGATGCGAGATGAAACACACCGCCGTTCCGGCCAGGCATCCCTTGGTCATGGCGTTCATGTCGGAAGGATGAGTTCCAGGGTGTCCCACTGGTTGTCCAACTTTAGTTTGTCCCACGCCTTGAGGCTTCAGTTCGATGCCGGTGGAACCGGGCATCGCCATCTCGGTGGGGCCGATACTTGACGAATCCTGCGCTGCCTCAACTACTGGCTGTGCCGCGTGAGCGGCCGCTGCCGCGGCGGAGGAACGATGCTCGGCAACGCGCCGTTGCCGAACCACGCGGAAGTAGTGTGGCGCACAAGTTGCCTTCAGCTCGATGCCACCTTCGAGCGAGCGATCGTAGAACCAGTTCAGCATCTGCTCGTACTCTTCCGGCGGAACCATCTGTTCGGCGGCGATGTCCACGCCGCATCCTACCGGCACCAACAGGAATGTGTGCAGCGCGTCCGCTCCCAGCGACTTCGCCAGTTCGAGCACCTGCGGAAGCTGATGGGCATTGTGGCGCGCGATCGTCGTGTTGATCTGCACCGACATGCCCAGATTTTTCAGATTCCGGAAACCGGCAATGGCGGCCTCGAATGCGCCGGGAATGCCGCGAAAACTATCGTGGGTAAGCGCATCGGCGCCGTCCAGGCTAATGGCCACGCGCTGTACCCCGCTATCGACGATCATGCGCGCGACGTGCTTGGTCACCAGCGTGCCATTCGTGGCCAGCGCCACGCGCAGGCCCTTGTCCGTGCCATAACGCGCCAACTGGAAAATATCCGAACGGAAGAGCGGTTCGCCGCCGCTCAGCACCAGGATGGGTGTGGACACCGCGGCAATCTGATCGATGATATCGCGTGCACTTTCAGTGGAGAGGTCGGAGGGAGCACTCAGTTCCGTAGCGCTGGCCCGGCAATGGATGCAGCGCAGATTACACCCTTTGGTCAACTCCCAGAAAATCAATCGCGGCTTGTTCGCATGCGCGTGATTGGAATGTTTCCCGTTGCCGTTTGCCGAAGCCATGTGCGCTTTCCCTCCCTGCGTGAACCGGGATCTGTCACCCACCCCAGGCGCAACCATAAGTGAGAACGAACCGTCCAGCGGTGACTATCATCACCAGAAGTTGTGATCCCGGTCACGAAACTCAAATCTTTTCCAATGTTGGGCATTGGGCCGGGGTCGTCGTTTCCACTACCGTGTCGCAGGCATGCCTTTACGCCTGCCGTCAGGCCAGCCATGGGCGCGGAAGGCGCGCCTAGTTGTGGTTTGCGATCTCGCGCAGCGCCGCCGTGTTGCGAATCACCAGAGTCGAGCCTTTCGACTGCAAGATCGAACGCTTCTTCAGCTCCGCAAACAGCCGGGTCACCGTCTCTCGCGATGTTCCGATCATTTGCGCGATTTCCTCGTGGGTGAGTCTCAGCTTCAACCGGGGCTCCGTTTTGGCCGACTCTCCGTTCTTGGCGCCCCATTCCAGAAGCAACTTCGCCAGTTTCTCCGCGGCGGAGTGTGACAGTCCGAGCGCGCCCGCTTCCTTGCAGGCATTGTGGTACTTTTCGCTCAACTGCTCGGCCACTTTGAAGCAGGCCTCCACATCGTCTTTCAGGAAACGAAGAAAATCGTCGCGCTTGACGAAATTCACCTGGCAGGGATCGATCGTCTCCGCCGTTACCTCGTAAGGTTTGCCGGAAATCGTGGCGCTCAACCCCAGCACCTCCCCGGGCTCGGCAAGTTTCATAATCACCGTTCTGCCGCCAGGGGAGTTAATCGAGAGCTTCACACTGCCCTTGCAGAGCACAAAGATGCCGCGTGGCATCTGACCTTCGACAAACAGCACAGCCCCCTGCGGATACGCCGTCGCGTACTTGATGCTTTCAAAAGCCTGCAGCGCGGCAGGTGGCAGATCGCAGAAGATGCGATCCGTGCGCATTTTGCAGGTTATGCAACTTTCTACAATCTCCATTCCGTATGGCGAGAGCATGAACTAGCCTCCTGGAACAACCTCGGGGCCGGCTCGCCTGCCTGGGTCGCATCTTCCGCAGTCCACGGCCAGTTGAGCGGAACCTCGTCTCAGGTCAGTTTCCGTCCGGAGGAAACGCTTGGCTGTGCTGCCAGACACACCGTAATGTGATGTCCATCACATGCTGCTCCAGCACCCTTGCTTTGGATTTCGAGACCCATCGCAGCAAACAAAAGCTTCGGTTCGGGTGCTTCCCAGTGCAGCCGTACCGCAGTGAGCCCCCATACCCTGGCAGCCCTTGGTGCAAGTAGGCTTCGTATCAGGGCACGCCTTCACAGGCTGCGGAAACACTCTGATTCGAGCAGGTTTTGGGAAGGGCACGACTTCACAGGCTGCGGAAGAACTCGATGTTGCATTTGATTTTGGGTGGCGCAGCGCTTCAGCGCTGCGGTAACTGCATTGTCTTGAATGCGGCTTTAGCCGCTGCGGTCGCACTTTCTGCGCGGGAGGTAGTTTTTCCGCAGCCTGTTCAGTCGTGCCGTTAAGTCGTTTACACTTGTTCGCGCTTCAGCGCCCGAGGTGTGCTTTTTGCCCTCTCAACAAATTTTTCCGCAGCCTGTTCAGGGGTGCCCTAAGTCCCGCGTTATAAAAGCGCCTTTAGGCACTGAGGTCGGAGATTCGAGTCTCACCACAGGCTGCTGGCGTTCGTCTCAGAGCGTTCCTGTGATGCAGATCACATATATCTATGACCTGCCTTGCTGCGCGCGTGTCCGGCATTCTCCATACTTACGCAGTCAAGTGAGAAGTGGGAACAAGGAAATTACGGACACTTATTTCTTGCATTTCGTCAACGGCTTCAGTACCTCTCGCAAAGTGAACAAGATCGAAAAGGCTCACGGCAGACGATATGCGCGCGCTCATCACCATGGATCGCATGTTCGCGCACATTACTTTCGCGACGACTAAACCGAAGCGTCACGCTGACCGGCGACACTCACTGTAGTGGGTGAGCGCCATCACAGCATGATTAGTGACCAAGGAGCGATAATTGCCCATTAATCGTAAGGAGAGCCGCGAAAATCAGGACCTTGGCAAGCTGCCGAAAAACTCAGGGTTCGTATCCCGGCATCGCTTGAGCGATGCTGTAATTTCTTCGAAATCATGCGCCCCTTTAGGGGCTGGACATCGAAAACCGGCCTGTTCCGCAGGTCGCTAAGAATCAGGGAGGAGCATATATGCCAGTTACCAAACAACAAGCGCTCGACTACCACTCCGGCACACACCCGGGAAAGATTGAAGTAACTCCCACCAAGCCTTGCCGCACGCAACACGATCTAAGCCTGGCCTACACCCCCGGTGTGGCAATTCCGTGCCTGGAGATCGAGAAGAACCCGCACGATGCCTTCAAGTACACGGGGCGCGGAAATTTAGTCGCCGTCGTGACCAACGGAACCGCCGTTCTCGGACTGGGCGACATCGGCGCCCTCGCCGGCAAGCCCGTCATGGAGGGCAAGGCTGTCCTCTTTAAACGCTTCGCTGACGTCAATGTCTTTGATCTCGAGGTCAACAGCCACAATCCCGACGATGTCATTAAGCTCTGCCAACTTCTCGAGCCTACCTTCGGCGGAATCAACCTCGAAGACATCAAGGCCCCGGAGTGTTTCTACATCGAAGAGACTTTGAAAAAGACGATGAAGATTCCGGTCTTCCACGACGACCAACATGGCACCGCCATTATTTCCGGGGCGGCGTTATTGAACGCTCTGGAAGTGGCGGGCAAGGACATCGGCAAAATCCGTCTCGTCGTCAACGGCGCCGGCGCCTCGGCCATCGCCACTGCCGAGCACTACATTCGCTTGGGCATGAAGCGCGAGAACATCATCCTGTGCGACACCAAGGGAGTGGTTTACAAGGGCCGCACCGCCGGCATGAATCCTTACAAGGAGCGCTTCGCCCAGGATACCAGGCTGCGCACGTTGGCGGAGGCTATGGTGGGCGCCGATATGTTCCTCGGACTCTCCGTCGGTGGCGTGGTCTCGCAGGACATGGTGCGCTCGATGGCCGCTCGTCCCATTGTTATCGCCATGGCGAATCCCGATCCGGAGATTACTTACGAGGACGCCAAAGCCTGCCGCGCCGACGTCATCATGTGCACCGGCCGCGCGGATTATCCCAACATGGTGAATAACGTTCTCGGCTTCCCCTTCATCTTCCGTGGGGCCCTCGATGTGCATGCGACCGCAATCAACGATGAGATGAAGCTGGCCGCGACGCAAGCCTTGGCTGCGCTTGCCAAGGAGGACGTGCCCGACTCGGTTTGCCGTGCCTATGGAGTGGAGCGGCTGACCTTCGGTCCCGATTACCTGATTCCCAAACCCTTCGACCCACGCGTGCTGATCTGGGAGGCCTCCGCCGTGGCCGAAGCTGCCATGCGCAGCGGCGTGGCGCAGGAGCCGGTCAACATCGAAGAGTACCGGGAGCAACTCCAGCGTCGTCTCGGGAAAACCCACGAGCTCTCGCGCATGATGATTCTCAAGGCCCAGGCCAAGCCCAAGCATGTCGTCCTTCCCGAAGGAGACCACGAAAGAATCCTGCGCGCCTGTCACTCGATATTGGAAGAGAAGATCGCCAAGCCCATCCTGCTCGGCAACGTTGCCACCATTCATGCCAAAACCGCCGCGCTGGGATTGAATTTGAAAGACGCACAGATCGTGGATCCAGCGGCATCGCCTCTGCGCGAACGCTACATCCAGGAACTATTCCGCCTGCGCCAGCGTCGTGGCGTGACCCTTAACGAAGCCCGCACCCTTATCGACGACCGCAACATTTTCGCGTCCATGATGGTGCATATGGGAGATGCCGATGCTCTGGTTGCCGGTGTCTCGCAGCACTTTCCCGACACGATTCGCCCGGCGCTGCAGATCGTCCGCGTGCGCGAAGGCCTGCACAGGGTCGCCGGATGCTATCCCCTGATCACGCGCAAGGGAGAGCTGTTCTTCCTCGCCGACACCAGCGTCAATATCGATCCCTCCGCGGAAGACCTGGTGGAAATCGCCTTGTGTACCGCGCAAGAGGCTCGGCGCTTTGACGTTGTGCCGCGAGTTGCCATGCTTTCCTTCTCCAGCTTTGGCGGCACCCAGCATCCGTTCTCTGACAAGGTCCGGAAAGCAGTCGAGCTGCTGCACAAAGCCGACCCAACCCTGATCGTCGATGGAGAGATCATGGCCGATGTTGCCGTCTCTCCCGAAATACTGGAGCAGACCTATCCTTTCAGTTCGCTGAAGGGCGGGGCCAACGTGCTGATCTTCCCCGATCTCTCCTCCGCCAACATTGCCTACAAGCTGCTAACCACGATTGGCGGCGCCGAGATCCTTGGTCCCATCCTCATGGGGATGGCTCGGCCCGTGCATTTGGTGGCCCGCGGCGCCGAAGTGGAGGAAATCGTGAACGCTGTCGCCATCGCGGTAGTGGACGCGCGGGAGAGTGAGCTGGCGGCGCCCGAAGTCACGAAATCGGTCGCGCAGGCGGACTAGAGCGCATTCACCGTTGCTCTAGCCCGCTCGTGTAGAGACGGGGCTTGCCCCGTCTCTACCGGGCGCAGCGGGGCGGAGCGGTTCGGCATTTGCTGGTCACAGCCACTCTGGATTCGCCATAGTGCCGCGACCGCGTAAGTGTTACTGCTGTGTCGATTCAAACTTGCTGGTGGAGAGCCGGGCGTCCCCGTCTGGCTGGACCCTTCGACTGCGCTCAGGACTGGCTCGCGCGACGCCCGCCCCCCCACCGTACGACTCATCGCACGGTCACGCTACTGCAGCGCAATCCGGAGTTTCAACAGTGTTGGCCAGCCCGGGGGAAGAGGTGCAAACGCCTTTGCCGGCGAGGCGCCTGTCGAGATTGGATTTCTCCGCAGGGTCCATGCGAATCCCATTCTCGCCGTAGATGTCACGCCCGAACAAAACTTGACCGCTCACTTCTACGACAGACGAACAGCGGGCACAAGCGCGCGCTTGTGCCCCGACCGGTTCTGCGCCCGGTCCACAGAGATGCTCAACCGGCGACCTACTTCGCTTGCAGGGATTCGATGTACTTGCTGAGGTTCGCCACCCGTTGCTGCACTTCCGCCTCGTGTCCACTACTCATACTCCAAAACAACGCTCCCCACACCGGCATCTCCTTCGATCCGTGCGCGGGAAGAGCCGATTCGTTGCGGATGGAGGACGTGACTTTCAGCGCGGGATATTTCCCTTGGTTCTTCTTGCTCAGCAGGGTAAGGTCGGTGGGAGGAACCTTCAGCGCGCTGGCCGCCGGACCTTCGCCTTTGCCGTCTGTTCCATGGCAAACGGCACAGTATGCCGTGTACATATCCTTGCCGGATACAGGCGACGTGGAGTGGATAGGAACATGCTTTATGACTGTCTGTGTGTCCTTCGTCTGGTCCTGTGCCGCGACCGTGCAGGTGCATACGATCAGGGCGGTAAACATCAAAAGCAGTTTCTTTATCGACATCGCATTTTCTCCTTTTAAACCACGGCGCTCTTCTCGGAAACTCTAAGCGCTCTCAAAAACCGAAGACCGGCTGCGTTGTTACCTTCCGCTCGCCACCCGCTATCGCGCCGGGATCTTCCATCCCCGGCCGTTCCGCACCAGAGCGAGCGTGGATTTCGTCGGGTCCCCGTGATAGAAGCCGACTTCATACTTATTGATCAGGGTCTGCCGTTCCCACATATTGAAGCTTTTCACCAGCGGACCGCCCGCGTCGAACACGTCCCCCAATTGATTGGGCACCCATTTCCAGTTGTATTCCACGATCGCGTTGTCGGTTCCGTTCATGCTTACACCCGCGATGCTCACGCATTGTCGTTGCGCCAGGGGAGCCTGATACGAGAAGGTGCCATCTGCTTCTTTCGATTTTTTGCAACCTGGGATACCGGTCAGCAGTCGCTCTCCTTCGGGTGTGAGCGAGACCAGCACGCTGCCCGGCGCCGCCTTGGCCAATTTAACGATTCTTGCTTTTTCCAATAATCGATAATTAGGATCCGGCAGTTTTTCGTCGTTTTTCGCTACACCAGTGCGGAAGTGGATGATGGCCGGACCTGGTCCCTGGAGCGCCGCTGTCACAATCCCGTTCGCCTCCTGCGCGCTGAGAGGCGTCTTCCCTCGGACTTGCAGTATCACGTACGTTGCTAAGCCCACGATCCCAGCTACCAGACACAGCATGAGCAGCAGCGGCATGAACGACGAGCGTTTTTCCATCTCAATTTCGGCTTCAAACATGGCAGCCCCCTTCTTCAACAGACGCGAATTACTCAACCACCCCTTATTCTCAGTCCCCACTCTCCTGAATTGCTGTGATCGAAGGCACGATCGATTGTGCCTTGTATCACCATGGGGTCATGCCTTTGCTTGGCTGTGTCCCGGAGCAAGACCCGGCGCCCGACGTTCGCGCGTCACGTACAGAAGTGATCGCCGTCACACCAACCCCACCCCCCCACCCCCCATAATTACGTCAGATTTCGTGGTGAGTTCCACCACCTTGAGCGTGGAGTTTTCATGGCAAAAGGCCGTGTTTCCATCATCGTTGAGCGCTGTAAAGCCTGTGGCTTCTGCGTGGAGTTTTGTCCTACCCACGTGCTCGCGCTCTCTTCCGCTTTTAATTCCAAGGGCTATCATCCGCCGCACGTAGTCCATCCGGACAAGTGCAGTGGTTGTGACTTGTGCGGGATGTACTGCCCCGACTTCGCCATTTGTGCCACCAAGGTAGCTCCCGCTGGCGGAGGTGACAAATGAAGCCCGATCTTCATACCGCCGACCCTCGCGGCGTGCTCACCGGCGTCCACTTCATGGACGGTGACCACGCCTGCTGCGAAGGCGCGCTCGCCGCCGGCAGCCGCTTCGCCTCCGGATACCCCATCACTCCTTCCACCGAAGTGGTCGAGCGTTTCGCCGCTCGCGTGCCGACCGTGGGCGGAACGTTTATCCAAATGGAAGACGAACTGGCGGCTTCCATCACCCTGCAAGGCGCGGTCTGGGGCGGAGCCAAGGCGTTTACCGTCACCTCGGGCCCCGGCTTTTCTCTCATGATGGAACACATCGGCTACGCCGCCATGACCGAAACCCCGTGCGTGTTTGTGGACGTGCAGCGCGGAGGGCCGTCCACCGGCCTGCCCACGCTCCCCGCGCAAGCCGACATGATGCAGGCGCGCTGGGGTTCGCACGGCGACTACGAGATCATCGCGCTCTGCCCCAATTCTCCGCAGGAGTGTTTCGACCTCACCATCAAAGCTTTCAACTTGGCCGAAGAATTCCGCGTCCCCGTAATGTTCATGATGGACGAAGTCGTGGGCCACATGACCGAGAAGGTCGTGATCCCTCCCGCCGACCAGATCGAAGTCGTACCCCGCCGCCATACTCGCAAGCCGGTTGCCGACTATCTCCCCTATGAAACCAACGGCGACATGGTTCCGGAAATGGCGCACGCCGGCGAAGGCTACAACTTTCATGTCACCGGGTTGACCCACGACGAACGCGGCTATCCCAACATGACTCTGCCAACCCAGGACAAGCTGGTTCGCCGCTTGCAAAACAAGATTCTCCAAGCCGCCGACCGCATTGCCATGTTCGAGGAAGAACAACTCGAGGGCGCCGATGTCGTGGTCGTTTCCTACGGTATCACTTCCCGAGTGGCGCAACGCACCATCGAGGCGGCTCGTAAACAGGGTCTGCGCGTCGGCAAGTTGCGCCTGATCACCGCCTGGCCCTTCCCCGATAAAAAGATCCGCGAACTCGCAGCCAACGTGAACGCATTCGTCGTCCCCGAACTCAATCTCGGTCAGATGGTGCGCGAAGTGGAGCGAGCTGCCGCCGGCCAGGCAAAGACATTTGCCGTGTCGCACGCGGGCGGCGGAGTTCACAACCCCGAAGACATTCTCAAGGTAATTGTGGAGGCCAGCCGATGCCGGACAGCGTGATCCCCGATAACTTGATTAACGACATCGTTAACCCAGTCGAGCCCTTCTTGCGCAGCGATCGCATGCCTCACATCTGGTGCCCGGGATGCGGTATCGGCACCACCGTGAACTCTTTCGCCCGCGCCCTCATCGATTCCAAAATCGATTTGGGATCGCTGGCCCTGGTCTCGGGCATCGGCTGCACTGGGCGCGTGGCGGGCTACGTCAAACTGGATTCTTTCCATACCACCCACGGCCGCGCCATCCCGTTCGCCACCGGGTTGAAACTCGCAAACCCAAAGCTCAACGTCGTCGTCTATTCCGGCGACGGCGATCTTTCCGCCATCGGTGGCAATCATCTGATTCACGCCGCGCGCCGCAACATCGATTTGAAAGTCATCTGCGTCAACAATCTGATCTACGCCATGACCGGCGGCCAGACCGCGCCCACCACTCCCGATCATTCGACTACTTCCACCAATCCCTACGGTGTGTTCGAGCCGTCGTTTAATTTGCCCCACCTGGTCGAGGCGGCGGGCGCCGTTTATGTCGCGCGCTGGACCACGTTCCACGTTCGCCAACTGACGCGCTCCATCGCCGAGGCGTTTCAGAAGAAAGGCTTCTCCTTTATCGAAGTGATCTCGCCCTGCCCCACTCTTTATCAGCGTCGCAACAAGCTGGGCGACGGTCTCGACGCCATGAAGTACTACAAAGAGAAGAGCAAAATCCGGCACGGATCGCCTACCAGCGAAGCCGGCCTGACCATGACGGGAGAAATCATCGTGGGCAAGTTCGTGGACCGCGACCGCCCCGACTACCAAACCATGATGCGAGGTCAATACCAGGAATCGCTGGGCGAGAGATTCGTGGAACAAACGGAGATGGTATGCAGCTAACGGAAATTCGTATCGCCGGCTTTGGCGGCCAGGGGGTCATCCTCTCGGCCATCGTCCTCGGCAAGGCTGCCTCGATTTATCAAGGCGCGTTTGCCACCATGACACAGAACTTTGGCCCGGAAGCCCGGGGCGGCGCCTGTAGTGCGCAGCTCGTCCTTTCCGATTCGCCCGTGTTGTACCCGTACGTCACCCTGCCGGACATCCTCGTCGTAATGTCGCAAGAGGCCTATGTGCGCTTCGGCTCGGAGTTGAAAGACGGCGGCATCATGATCGTCGAGCAGGACATGGTCCGAGTTTCAGATATCAAGAAGGAAATCCAGGTCTACAGCGTCCCCGCAACCCGCATCGCCGAAGTACTCGGAAAACGCATGGTCCTGAATTCGGTGATGGTGGGATTCTTCACCGCAGTCACAAACCTGCTGCACCCCGACGCCGTGCGTAAAGCGGTCGCGGATTCTGTCCCGCCCAGCTTCCGCGAACTGAACCTGAAGGCCTTCGAAAAAGGGTTGGAGTATGGAACCACCGCCCTAACCGCCACCCCCAGCCCCGCCGACGCCGAACTGCAGACGGAGTACTCGCGGGAGTAGGCCCTTTCAAGTCTGTACCGCAAACAAGAGCACAGCAGGAAAGCAGGATCCCGCCAACGCTCCAGCCGCGAAGCGGCGACACAGGAAAGCCCGGCACGTGAGTGCCGGGTAGGCGAGAGCGGGAAAGCCCGAGTCCCGCAAGGGACGGCACCGAGTCTGCTTCGCTGTTGCATTCTTCAACTTTTGCTGTTGTGTGATTCATCACCGCGCTGCCAACCCGCAACGCACTGATTACAAGCCATCATTCTCGCCGTCCGCGTCCAAACACTGAAAACACGACCTTTGGCCTGTTGCGATTTCCATCAATGCGTTGTAGACAATCTCATCACAATATCCCGAGCTGCAAAATCTCTTTTCATCTATCCTCTTCATTTCACAGGAGATCGCCGCCCGCATCGCGCTTACTCCCAATTCGCCTCCTTTTGGCATGGCGATTGCCTTTAGAAAAGTGCTGAGTGGCTCGCTAGACGGCCCTCCGACGAGGTGACTTATGACAGTCCTACTGGTTCTCTTCTTCTTCGCAACCTTCTTACTGATTGACTATTTCCGCACCCGCCACGCCATTGTGCGACCAGCGTTGCAGGTTGCCCCAGCGAAGTATGCCGAGGTGCCACGCTTGCAGCCCGCCGTGGTCGGCGGCTTCGCAGTTCCGGAGAACCTGCGCTACCACCCGGGTCACACCTGGGCGTTGAGCGAGAGCCCCAACCTGGTGCGGGTCGGCATGGATGATTTTGCCTCGAAGCTGACTGGCAAATTGGAGAGTATCACGCTGCCGCAACGCGGCGTGTGGATTCGCCAGGGTCAGAAGATGTGCACACTTTATCGCGACGACTGCGCTGTTGACATGGTTTCGCCGATCGAGGGCAGCGTGTCGGACATCAACCTGGCGCTCATTAAGGATCCTAAACTGGCACTCCGCGATCCCTACGGCGAAGGCTGGCTGGTGACGATGCACGCGCCCGACCCCAAGACAAACTTCCGCAACCTGCTGGGTGGCCCGCTCGCCCGCTGGTGGACGGAAGAGTCGGCAAGCCGCCTCCAGCGCCGCATGCCGACGGCGATGGCTGGTGCCTTGGCCCAGGACGGTGGAGTAGCCATGAATGATCTCTCAACCCAGATCCCCGACCAGGAGTGGCTGCCCCTGGCGAAGGAGTTCTTCCTGTCATAAGTCAACCTCGCGGCCTCAGAGGCGAACCAGCCTCGCGTCGAAATGAGGACCGCAGAAACACCGGCCGCCCGGATTTCCGGGCGGCCGGTGGCGTTTAATCCAGTGTAGGGCGGACACTCCTGTCCGCCGCCTTTGACTTAGACCTTGTTTGCGCGAGTGCCCCATTCCTGCGCGTTTTTTGCGCAGGGGTGGGACTCCGCGCCTCAGAGGCGAACCCGCCTCTCGTCGAAGTGAGGACCGCCGAAACACCGGCCGCCCGGGCATCCGAGCGGCCGGTGGCGTTTAATCCAGTGTAGGGCGGACACTCCTGTCCGCCGCCTTTGACTTAGACTTTGTTCGCGCGGGTGCCCCATTCCTGCGCGTTCTTTGCGCAGGGGTGGGACTCCGCGCCTCAGAGGCGAACCCGCCTCTCGTCGAAATGAGGACCGCCGAAACACCGGCCGCCCGGGCATCCGAGCGGCCGGTGGCGTTTAATCCAGTGTAGGGCGGACACTCCTGTCCGCCGCCTTTGACTTAGACCTTGTTCGCGCGGGTGCCCCATTCCTGCGCGTTTTTTGCGCAAGGGTGGGACTCCGCGGTCATGTCCCGCCGGGGATTGGTGTCGCCCTTGAATTTGGGTGGCCCAGCGCTTCAGTGTGTGCGTGAGAACTAGTTTTCGGGCAACCGGGTGGAATGAAACACAGGAGAATCCAGCCCCGGAGGGGCGTTTGAGAATAGCGCGGCGCTTCAGCGCTGGGTAAAGTGGGAAGACCGAGCAAGTCCCGGAGGAGTCTGTGTCATAGCTTGAGGTCGATCGAAAAAGTGGACCGTACCATGCATCAGACGCGAAGCGGCGGAACAGGAAAGCCCGGCAGGTCAGTGCCGGGTAGGCGGAAGTGGGACCCATCGAGTCCCGCTAGGGACGGCACCCAGGCTATGACACAGACTCCGGAGGGACGACTGAAGTTCTCACGCACACACTTCAGCGCTGGGAAAGGTGGAAGCAATGATTCAAGTCCCGGAGGAGCCTGTGTCATAGCTTGAGGTCGATCGAAAAAGTGGGCCGTACGATGCATCAGCCGCGAAGCGGCGGAACAGGAAAGCCCGGCAGGTCAGTGCCGGGTAGGCGGAAGTGGGACCAATCGAGTCCCGCTAGGGACGGCACTCAGGCTATGACACAGACTCCGGAGGGACGACCCAGTTCTCACGCACACGCTTCAGCGCTGCGGTAACTGCAATTACCCTTTGACTCTGTTTTGAAGGGGCGCGGCTTCAGCCGCGCCGCACACCCTCCGGATTTCAAATGATTACGATGGGCCCGGCGACCCGCCCCTTGACAATGAGATTTTTTCCGCTAAGCTTACCTCCTGCTTCCCCTCTAGGATTTTGGGCCCCAGATAAATTCAAAATCGCAGTTCAGGCGGCAATACGATCCGTCATTGGATCGATGTTTGCCGCTGATCGCGTTTCGTCAATGATCGGCTATCAATGATCGGCTATCAACGATCGCTATCCAGCATGGATACGATCGCCAACGCTAAAACAAACTTCCGAGGAGGTGCGAAGTGCCAGTGCAAAGACTGATGGGTCCCAATGGACAGTTCTACGCCGACCCCAAGCCCAGCCCCGATGAGACTTCTTTCCGCCAGGATAACAACAGCGCGGCTTACTACAATTCACAGTATTACCTTCTGCACAAGAATCAAGTGCAACCCATCCCGCAAGTGCGGCAGAACGCGCTGCCTTACATTGAACTGGCGGATTACGTTCCCAAAGACGTGGCCGACGCCATCGCTGCCGCGGGCAGAATCACCTTCCATGCGGTCGGCGACACGGGGGCGGCCAAGGTAAGCCGGTCGCAGACCGCAGCCACTGCGATCGCGCACGAAGCTGGGGTGGCCGACGCGATGGCGGCGGAGGTCCAGTCGCAAGGCGTGAACGGACCAGCGTTCTTCTTTAACTTGGGCGACGTAGTTTATAACTTCGGCGAAGGGCAGTATTACTACGACCAGTTCTATGAGCCCTTTCGCGAGTACGACCGTCCGATTTTCGCGATCCCTGGGAACCATGACGGCATGGTTTTCGGTTCGTCGTCAAGCGCCCCGCAGGTTCCAACCCTGGCTGCTTTCCTGACCAATTTTTGCGCCGCTGAGCCCGGGCCTTCACCAGATTCCGGCGGGTTGGTGCGCAGCGTCATGACCCAGCCCGGTGTTTACTTCACTCTCGATGCCCCGTTCGTCTCCATCATCGGGCTGTACAGCAATGTTCTGGATAGCGGATCTGGCGTTATTTCCTCGCAAAAAGGCCATTTCCCGCTGGTGGACGATCAACTTACGTTTCTGCAGAGCGAACTGAAGCGGCTGAAACCGGATCGCGAAGCTGGCAAGCGAGCCGTCCTGCTTGCCCTTCACCATCCGCCTCTTTCGGCCGACGCCAGACATGGCGGCTCGAGCGGGGAGCTGGCTGACATTGACGCCTGCTGCCAGACGGCGGGCCTCTGGCCGGACGCCGTTCTTTCCGGACACGCCCACCTTTATCAGCGCTTCACCCGCCTGATCCAAGCGAAAGAAACTCCGTACATAGTCGCGGGATCGGGTGGTTTTGCGGCAACGGCTCCCCTCGGCGGCTTGCCCAACGCGCCGGTCAAAAGTGGAGACCATACCCTGGTCATCAACCCCATCGTCGAGTTTGGCTACCTCACGGTCACCACCGACGCGAAAACCCTGACCCTCACGTTCAAGACTGCTGCCCAGCAGCAAGTGATGCAGCGAGATTCGGTCACGGTGGATCTGACGAGCGGCAAGATTACTTCCGATCCAACCGGAGTACCGCCCACCCCGCTCTCCCCCGCGCCAAAGAAGAAAGGCAAAGGCGGACTCAGTCCCGGCGCTCCTAAGCCGCGCAATCCCAAGGGAGGAAAAAAGAAATAAATAAAGAGTCCTTAGGGAGTCAGCCGGTTGGACCACTTTAAAGGGGAAGGAAACCGGGGACAGACGGGACGTTTTCCTTTACTGACTTACAACGGCGGGTGGCACGGACTCAATCCTTGCCAGCGGCTGCTTTCTTTACGTCCTCAAACTGGGTGATCTCGACGGTTCCTTCCGGGAACTTGGCGGTGATCTTTAGTTCTCCGCCCAGGGCTTTGACGAAATCCTGAAGCGTGGTGACGTACATGTCTGCGCGGCGCTCCATCTTGGATACGGCGGCCTGGTTGACGCCGAGAATCTTGGCGAGATGCACTTGTGTCATCTCGCGAGCCTGCCGGAGTTCGTCCAGAGCCATGCCGGAACGATATTCGGCCGCCAGAAGACGGGACCGTGCCTGGGCTGCGGACGACATCTTTGCGCGGAGCGAATTGAAATTCTTGAGCACCGTACTTCTCCTGTTTGGGTCGTTATCGGTCGTTATTCGGTCCAACCGGACCCTGATTTGTTGCTTACCTGTGTCGTTTCCGTTCAAGTTGCCTTAAATGCCGATCGAACAAATCGTCGGCAATCGGGACAAACTTCTCGTACCAGTCGGGATCCCCGGTCTTGTCGCCGCCGAGCAAGAGCAGCGCCGTCCGCCGAGGATCAAACGCGTATAACACCCGCAATTGGCGGTCGACCACTTTGCCCCGCAATTCTTTCATGTTGGCGTGACGGGAAGTGGAAATCACGTCGGCATGAGGCCGGGGCAGCGTCGGACCGCGCTCCTGCAACAGTTCAACCTTGGCGCTGATCTCGACTTGCTCATCTTCGGACAGCGAGTTCCACCAAGTTTCAAACTGGCCAGTGAACTCGACGTCCCACGCCATGGGAATAGTATTCCTTATGAGGAATAGTCTGTCAACGGAATAGTGTGCCCAAAACCTGTCCAGAACCGTTCATGGGGAATCGAACATGCGATGGTAATGGGTGCTGGGGGCTTCCCCACCCTTTCATTCATCTCGACTCCCGAGGGTGCCCCGTCCTTGTGTCTGCGTTCTTTGGAGACACAGGGCGGGGATTTTGACTTCCTATACCCACCACGACTCCCATCTGTTCTCGGCGGCTGGCCCACCCAACCCCTCTTAACTTTGGAGGGTGCCCCGTCCAAGCTCGGCTTGGGCGGGGCCTTTAAACTGGGGGACGGGACGTTTACCTGATTTTTTGCGCGGAAACCGGGGAACGTCCCGTCTGTCCCCGAGTTTCCGCGTTTACCACCGCGCAGCGCGCCATCGAACGACTGGAACGTGCGCATATCGTAAAACGGGTGGGCAATGCAAAGCGCGACCGAGCCTATTGCGCGACTGCGCTTCTGGATATCCTCGAAGAGCCGGCCCGCCTCAAGCCAGCTGACAACAAATAACGCTGCGTGGTCTCCAAACCAGGAACGTGGAAGCGGGTCAGGCGCAAAGCATTTCCGGCCATTCTACGACTACGGGACCGTAGCTACAGAAAACCGATTGAGTAAGTGCAATGGAAGGCCCTTAGGGCTTTGCGGGCAGCGGCTGCCAGAGCTCAATCTTATTCCCATCCAGGTCATAGATCCAGGCAAAGCGACCGTAGGATTCATCCATTCGTTTGGCGTCAATCTTTACTCCCTCTTGTTTTAGGCGGTCGAGCAAAGCATCCATATCGTCCACGATGTAGTTGATCATGAACGGTGCGGGGCTGGGATCGAAATACTTAGTGGAGGTGGGAAAAACAGTCCAAACTGTAACGTGTTCCTTTTGCGGGTCGTCGTGTTCGCGCCACGGAAGCATCACGCCTTGGCCTTTGTCAGCGAGTCCGAGATGCTTCGAATACCATTCGCGCATCTGATCACGATTAGCGGATTTGAAGAAGACACCGCCGATTCCAATGATCCGCCCGCGCTGCTCCATTTTGACGGGCGGCTTCGACTTTTCCGGTTGCGGAGATTTCACTTCCTGTCCTCCTGTTGAGCGGGCCGCGATGAGCAACAGCGAGCCGAGCGCAATTGTGCTCCAGGGTATTCCTTGCATCGGCGGATTATACATAAGTTTCGATTCGAATGGAGAAAACGGTTCGCTCGGGGAAACTAGGGGACACGTCCCCATGTTTCTGTCCCCATGTTTCATGTTTCGGTTAACGGCGCCCTTCCCAATATCCGGGGCGGCGGTGACCGTGGGCGAAGGCTAGAATTTGGATCGTGGTCGGTTTCTCGTGATAGATAACCGCGAAGGGGAATCGTGAGAGGACAAATTTTCTGGTGCCACGTTCTCCACGGGGCCAGCGCGCTGGGGCGGCGGTGATGAGTTCAATCGCGCGATCTATCTCCGCGACAAATCCATCACCGGCGCTTGCACTGCGCTCGTCGTACCAGCTCACGGCAGACTTCAGTTCTGCAAGAGCGGCCGGGTGGATATCCAGCGGCTTAGCGGCCATTGCGGAGAGCTGAGATTTGGCGGCGCGCTTCCTCCCACGGAATAGGCTTCACTTTGCCGGAATCGAGCTCTTCGATGCGGCGGGCGATTTCGCGGCTCCATTCTTGTTCCGCCGTGGCGTCCACGGTCTCATCAAGACTTTCGAGCAGCGAACCGGCGAGCGCCGCGCGGGCTTCGGGCGGGAGAGCCAGGGCTTTCTTTAGAAGTTCGGTAACCTCTTGGGTCATTATCCTATTTTACGCCTCGAACTAACCCACTCAAGCCAAAAGGGGCTTGAGTGGGCCACTCGCCCCGTCGCCTGTCGGGCGAATTGTGCAAAGGGCGAACAAGCTGGCACACTAGAGCGGGTCAGGACAATCAAATGAGAAATGTAATCTTCGCAATCAACATTACCCTGGATGGCTGCTGCGACCACACCAAACAAATTGCTGATGAAGAAGCACATGAACATTTCACGCAGCTCATGCGAGATGTTGACCTGCTCGTCTTTGGGCGTAAAACCTATCAATTGATGGTTCCTTTTTGGCCTGAAGTCGCAAAAAGCCAGTCCATGAGCAAAGCGGAGAACGAATTTGCCCGAGCCTTTGACTCCATCACGAAGATTGTTTTTTCACGATCCTTGGACCGCGCTGAAGATAAAAATACGAGGATTGTTCGTACGAACCTTCACGACGAAATACTTAAGTTGAAACGAGAACCAGGCAAAAATATTTTAGTCGGTGGTGTAAGCGTTCCTTCACAGCTTATAGAGCTTGGTCTAGTTGATGAATATCATTTCGTCGTTCAGCCGATAGTTGCAGGAGAAGGGAGACGGTTGTTAGAAGGTGTCAGCCTGCGGGAGAGATTACAACTAAAACTTATTGAGTCGAAGGTTTTTAAATCGGGAGGCGTTGCGCTTCGTTACTTGAAACAGTGACAGAAAAATCTGCGAAGCTGTGCTGCTGGCTCAAATTAAACAAAATCAGATAGGACTCGAAAGGAACTCAGTCATGAGAAAAGTCAATGTGCTTGAATTTGTCTCCCTTGATGGTGTCATACAAGCCCCAGGCGAGCCAGAGGAAGATACCAGTGGCCCGCCGTGGTGGATAAGGCCATATCGCGACCCTGTTTCTGGAGCGGCCGTAAAAAAGCAGATGGACATGCCGTTTGACTTGTTGCTAGGGCGCAAAACCTTTGAACTTTGGGCAGCATACTGGCCGCAACATAATGACATGTGGCCAGCCGTCAACCGAGCGACCAAGTACGTCGCTTCGAATACCATGACTTCTCACCAATGGCAGCCGTCCGTGTTTCTAAACGGAGATATTGCGGAAAAAATCACCAAAATCAAGCGACAGGAAGGGCCGGATTTGCACGTTTGTGGAAGCGCAAGTCTCGTTCAGACGCTCCTCAAGCATGATTTGGTCGATGCGTTCTGGCTGAAGATAATTCCGATCACGTTGGGCGGTGCAAAACGATTGTTTGCCGAGGGCACGATCACGGCGGCATTCAAGCTCACGGAAAGCACAGTCACCTCGAAAGGCGTCATTATGGTGAATTACGAGCGTGCCGGCGCAGTCCCAACCGGAAGTCTATAAACATTCGACCGTGTGGCCCGGCTTTTGACCTTGCGGGCATTACCAACACAGTGGGTACCCCTTTCCTTCGCGTTTTTGCGAAGGGCGGGAGTCGGAATTGCCTGGCGCCAGGTGGGTTTGATCGCGCGTGCACAACGAAATCAAATAGCACACGCAGCATCGCCGCCCACCCCTTCGACAAGCTCAGGGCAGGCTCTTGCAAAAACGCAAGGATGGGGCACCCTCAGTGGGAATGGTGCACGCAAAGATCGTTGAAGGTGGGCCACCGCCGTTTTCGCTAATTCGGATGATGCTCTTCTACGAAGACCAGTCCTTCTTCTTCAGGGGGCTGGCCCACCTTTTCATTCATCTCAACCCCCGAAGGTGCCCCGTCCTTGTGTCTGCGTCCTTTGCAGACACAGGGCGGGGATTTTGACTTCCTATACCCACCACGACTCCCATCTGTTCTCGGCGGCTGGCCCACCCAACCCCTCTCAACTCTGGAAGGTGCCCCGTCCAAGCTCGGCTTGGGCGGGGCCTTTGACCTCTTTCATCCTCGTCCGAACGCGATCCGATCATCGTCCGAAACACTATCCGGATGCCAAGCGCGCCTGAAAAACTGGTTCCGCAGTAGTATGGTTTGGCAGCCAGAAGGGAGCAACCATGCGCTGGCACCACTACGTGGCGTACTTTTTCGGAGGGGCATTCCTCGCGAACACCCTGCCCCATCTCGGCAATGGGATCTCGGGCCATGCCTTCCAGAGCCCCTTCGCATCACCACCGGGGGTAGGCTTGTCCTCCTCGACGGTCAATGTCCTATGGGGCCTCTTCAACCTTGCCGTCGGCTACCTGCTCGTCTGTCGTGTCGGCAGTTTCAATCTGCGCAAGACCCAGCACGTGCTTGTCCTCGGGGCGGGCATCCTGATCATGTCGCTAATGCTTGCCCACGCATTCGGACGGTTCCACGGGGGGCTGTGAGCCTGCTGGGTAGTGGGCTACTTTGAATTTTGAGACAGACGTGGACACGTGACATACTCTGGGAGTCCTACGAGCAGCAGAAGGCAGAAAGAGTGACGTAGGCGCTATGGGAATTCCTATCCTTCTAATTGACTTGGCGATGCTTCTTGTAGCCATCGGCGCTTTTGTCGGTGGCGTCTTTTTGGCTAAGACATTGAGAAAACCAAAGTAGCCCACTACCGCCTGCTGAGCCTACAATAATAGTTGACATCGTGAGTTATAATAAGAGATAGGAATAAGAAACAGGCGACAGTCCAACGCGGCTGTAAGGCGCTATTTTAACTAAGTTCTTTGAAATCTAAACTTTGCGCTACTTAGTAAGTTGCAACTCCTTTGTTTTCAAGGACAAGCCAGGCACCAGCCCCGGAAGAGCGGCCCCTAACTTCTTTGTTATCTATACTTTGTAAGTTAACTCCTTTAAAACCAAAGACTTGCAGAAAAATCTCCGTAATCCGCTGATTCTACAAGACAGGGGGGAGGGGGGTACCCCCACCGGTACCAACTAGTAAACATAGTCAAAACGGGAATTTCCCCAGTGAAATTTGCCGTCGGTCAATGCGAAAGGGCAGACACCCTCAAGGCCAGAATTCACCGTATTCGCGATTTCAAAAGTATCGTTCAGAAGATTCGTGCCGACGAGACCTGCGTCGTCGGCGTTACCGCGGACCGGCAGCCGGTGCACAGGGTGCCTTCCTTGAGGTCGATCCACTCCACGGCGTGGGAGGGGGCCATGGCGCATTGGTAGTCACTGCAATGCGTCAAATTCAGAGTGTGGCCGAGTTCATGAACTGATTCTTTGATCGCGCGCTGGCGAAATAGTTCTGAGTCGGGCGGAAGGCCATAGAACTCCTGGCGCAGCCGGTGCACTGAAACCACGGCGCAGGGGCCACCCATCTGTGCCTCGCCGAAAACGAAGGTAAGAATCGGGATGTAGAGATCCACCGCCGCAATGCCCAACACTCGCCACGAGTCCTCGGTAACGAAACTCTGCATGTGATGCAGGATTTCCGACGAGTGGTACTGCTGCCGCTCTCGGTGGAAGGCGAATTCCGGATCCAACCGCACAGGGAGCACCTTACAGGAGACACGAAAAGTTTCTTCGACGGCGGGACGCAGATCCTTCAGCAGCCCGTCATCCACCTTCCCGATCGGCAACAGTTGCAGCAGCTTCATGGGGCAGTTCTCAGTTCCCAGTTCTCAGTTCTCAGTAAACCCAGATTTGAAACTGAGAACTGAAAACTGAAAACTGAGAACTAGGACTCAGCTTCACCGCGTAGTCTCAACCGGGTTGCGAGTCCAGCCGTACTTCTTCAGCTTGTGATAGAGAGTGACCCGGTCGATGTCGAGTATCTCCGCGGCATGGCTCTGATTGCCTCCACATTCCTCCACCACCCGCAGGATGTGGGCACGCTCCATGTCCTCCAGCGTCTTGCCCGCGCCGGTGGAAACGCTTGGCGGTTTGAAGATGAAATCCTGTTCTTGCAGTTCCGGCTCCTGTCCCACAACCATGGCGCGCTCCACCGCATTCTCCAGCTCACGAACGTTCCCCAGCCAGGGCTGCTGCTGCAATTGGTTCATGGCGGCAGGTGAAACCCGGGTCATGCGTTTGTTCATCGCCAGAGAGAACTTGCGAACGAAGTGGTCCACGAGCAGCGGAATATCCTCCCGGCGGTCGCGCAGCGGCGGCAGTTCGATGCGGAAGACGTTAAGCCGGTAGAAAAGGTCGGGACGGAACTTTCCCTCCTCGATCAGTTTTTCCAGATCCTTGTTGGTGGCGGCGATGCAGCGAAAGTCCACCTTGATGATCTGGTTGCCGCCCACCCGGGTGATTTCGCGCTCCTGTAGTACCCGCAGCAGATCGGTCTGCGTCTTGAGGGTGATGTCACCGATCTCGTCCAGGAAAACCGTCCCGCCCTCGGCAATTTCGAACTTGCCCTTCTTTCGATATTGGGCGCCGGTGAACGCGCCCTTTTCATGTCCGAAGAGTTCGCTTTCGAGAAGCGTCTCGGTCAGAGCGCCGCAGTGAATGACGACCAGCGGATGAAATCTTCGCGGGCTGGCGTGATGGATGGCACGCGCCAGCAGTTCTTTCCCGGTGCCGCTCTCCCCTGTAACCAGCACCGTAGCGTCCGTGGGGCCAACTGTCTCAATCGCGTCGAAGACCTTGCGCATGAGGGCGCTTTGCCCGATCAGTTCGTCCGGACGCGCGACTTCGGCGACGGTCTCGCGCAAGAGGACGTTCTCCTGGGCCGTCCGTTTATGCGCGAGCGCATTCTTCACCAGGTGCGCGATCTCGTCCGGGTCCAGCGGCTTGGTGACGTAGTCATAGGCGCCGTTCTTCAGCGCCGTGACCGCGGTCTCCACCGAGGCATAGCCGGTCATGATGATCACGATGAGTTCGGGATCGATTTCGTGCATGCGGCGCTGCAACTCGATCCCGTCGGTGCCGTGCATTTTGATATCGACCAGGGCCGCATCCCAGCGTTGTTCCGCCAGCCGGGTAAGCGCGTCGTTGGCATTCTCCGCGGTGCCAATTTCGTAGCCTTCTTCGTGGAACCATTTGCCGAGCGAGTCGCGCACGCTCAATTCGTCGTCCACGATCAGCAGTTTTCCTTGTGTGCTCACTTCACTCACCTCACCTTCCTCGCGGCATTCCCGTCGCCGACGGCCGCCAGCGAAGCGTCAGGAGCTTGACTGGGCAGGGTTACAGTGAAGGTTGTACCCCGGCCCAGCTCCGACTGGACTTCTATGCGCCCGTTATGCCGCTCCACGATGCCGCGACTGATCGCTAAGCCCAGACCGACTCCGCGCCCACTTTCTTTCGTCGTCACAAAAGGCTCGAAGAGACGCGGCAAGATGTCGGGGGCAATGCCCGCTCCGTCGTCGCGCACCTGGATCTCGATTTCCGTCTCATCGTCGCTCAGCCGGGTTTCGATCCAGAGATTGCCGCCCCGGGGCATGGCATCCTTTGCATTCATGATCAATGTCAGGAGCACTTGTTCAATCTGTGCAGGATCGCATGGCACACGCGGCAGGTCTTTCGCAAGCTTCAGTTGCAGTTCGACTCCGCCCAGCTCCAGTTGATGCCGCACCAGCAGCAGGCAACGATCAATCACTGCATGCAGGTCGGTCGACTGCACGTTCATGGGCGCGGTTCGGGAAAGAATCAGCAGGTTCTTGACCAGGTCGCCGCAACGCCGGCTTTCGGAGGCGATCAGTTCCAGACATTGCATCGCCTCCTCGCGTTTTTCATGCTCGGCTTGGCCCGACCCCACCCACTTGCGCAGCAGTTTGGCATAGGTAAGAATCCCAGAGAGCGGGTTGTTCACCTCATGCGCCACTACCGCCGCCATCTTGCCGATGGAAGCCATCTTTTCCACGTGCAGCGCGTGCTCGTGGGCACGATTGAGTTCCTTCGTCTTCTGCACGACGCGATCTTCGAGAGTCTTTGCCCAGTTGACGATTTCTTCATTGGCCGCGCGCAACTGCAGGCTCATGCCGTTAAAGGAACGAGCCAAGTCCCCTACTTCGTCCTGGGATCGCGCCTCGATCTGGTAACCCAGCTCCCCGCGGGAAAGATGTTCTGTGCCTTTCTCAAGCGCCTTGATGGGTTTGCCGACCACTCGCCACACGAATAACCAGCTCAACACCGCCACAATCAGCAATGCCGCCGCCGTGTAATGCAGCATGCGGGCGCTGCTGACCTTAAGCTGCGCGTCAGTTTTCGCGAGCGAAAGGTTGGTGTCCAGCACGCCCAGAACTTGCTGGCCGGCAGGATGCGCGTGACAGTCGGCGTTCGAGCAGCTGGGTTGATTCTCGATGGGAGTGATAATTCCCAGCACACGCTCCCCGCCACCAGTGCGATAGATGCGAAAGCGGTCGGGGCGATTCAGGCGCGCCAGCGGCTGCGATTGGGTATGGCAGCCGTAGCAGGCCTCCGCCGTCTTATCGAGAACGTGGCTGACTTCCGCTGCATCCGTGGAGTAGCTGACACGCCCCTGCTGGTCAAGAATGCGCACCTTGACCATGCCGGGCTCGTCCGTCATGGTCTGGATCGCGTGGTAGAGTCCTTCGCGATCGTTGCGCAGCATATAGTACGTCGTGCTGTGCTTGATTACATCGCTGACCCGCTCGGCGCTGGCCAGTGTCGCCGCTTCCAGGTGCTGGCGATGCAATCGGATAGTCAAGTATCCGAGGAGAGCGAAGATAACGACCATCACCGCCAGCAGAGAACCGATCAACTTTGCGCTGATGCTGTGAGTCAGCCGCTTCCATCCCAGATCGCCGCGAATTGGCTCAGTCTCCCGCATGGCCTAATACCGGTGTAGAAACCGCGGGTCCGGTTTCGCTTCGGAGACGCTGCTTCACTGGAACTCGTACTTCGGGAAAGATAGGCAGGTACTTCACCGCCAATCCGAACAGGGCGAAACCCGCCGCGACGATCATGAGGGTCACGGAGAACTCCGTCCACTTCGGCATGTAATGATGCCCGGCGTAAGTCTCAAAGCCGATCACGCTGACATTGAGGCGGTTGGTGATGAATCCGAGCACAGTACAGACGGAGGCTAGATACAGGCCGCCAGGGGATAGCCTGACCTTCTTGAAGCTGAGCAGGGTGATCGGAATCACGAAGGCCAGCGTCAGTTCGAGCCACAGAAAATACGCTTCGTAGCTGGGTTTAACGATTTGTCCCAACAGGCCGCGATGGAAGTAATCCTCGAAGCGCAGCAGGGCATTGACCCAAAGAGCAACCAGCAGGGCGCCGCCAAGTTCGACCAGAACCGGGAGTTCAAGGTGACGGCCAAAGGCTTTCGCACTTTGCGTGGACTCGAAGATGGTCATGGCCAAACCAACCGCAATCGCCGACCCGAAAAAAAGGAATGGCAGCGCGGGCGTGTACCAGAACGGATGCAGCTTGCTCGGCATGATCAGATAAAGCGCTCCGAGCGAACTCTGGTGCAGGGTGGAGAGCAGGATGCCCAAGATGATCAGCACTGGGTAGATCTTCTGAATCCACTTGATGGGAGTCTTCAGATTGAAGCGCTCGAACACGTTGGGAAGGAATTCGAAGAAGAGCACAGTGGTGTAGGACATCACGCACATGCCGACCTCGAACATGACCGAGTGCGGGTTCATGTAGATGAGCTGATGCCAGATGTACCAGGGGCGGCCCAGGTCGAACAACAGCCCAACGATGAAAAGGCAATAGCCCAGGAACGCCGTCAACACCGCCGGGCGCACAACACTGTGCAGTCGCTCTACGTTGAACAAGTAGACCGCACCAACAATGCAGAAGCCGCCCGCCGCCAGCATCACCCCACACAGGAGGTCGAAGCCGATCCAGAGCCCCCAGGGAAACTGGTCACTCATGTTGGAAACCGCGCCCAAGCCATAGAAAAAGCGAATAAAGGCGGAGTACAGGCCCAGGCCCATGATCACAATGAACACCACTCTCCAAAAAGTCAGCTTGAACTTCATTTCGCACTCCCGTTCTTCTTTTCTTCTGCTTCCGCAGCGGCTACTTCCTGGCGGCGATGCGAAACCCAATAAATGCCTCCCAGCACCAACGTCCACACCGGGATAAAGTCTGGAATTTTCTCCATCACTCGCCCGGTGTATTCCGGGATCGGGGTGTCGCCGATTTTCGCGGACGCTGGATACCCGTACTCTTCCACGTTCATGCTGGAAAGAATGAAGACCGACGTTCCGCCCACTTCGTTAAGACCGTAAATACGAGGCAGGTAGCTGGATGGATTTTGACGGATACGGTCCCGCGCTTCCTTGATGAGGTCATCGCGCTCCCCGAATTTCGTGGCCCCCGTCGGACAGATCTCGGCACATGCCGTCTGCTTGCCGGCAAGCACGCGGTCCGGGCACATAATACATTTGCGGATCCGCGGATTCAGCGATTGCCATTCGTATTTGGGCTGGGCAAACGCGCAGGCCACCATGCAATAGCGGCAGCCGATACACTTCCAGACGTCGTATACGACCGGACCCTCCTTTGTCTTATGCATGGCGCCAACGGGACAGACCGACGCGCAAGCGGGGTGCTCACAGTGCATGCATATCCGGCGCATGAATTTGTCGTTCTTGGTCAGAACGACCGTGTATTTATGTTCCGATTGCACCGGCTCGGCTGCTACCTTGTCGTCGTACGGCAGCTTGTTCTGCTGCGCGCAGGCGCTTTCACACTGTTTGCAGCCGATGCAAATCGTCGAATCGTACAGCAGGGCCTTGCTCATGGGACTTACTCCTGGAACCTGTTTCATGAACTGGTTTTGGGTAGGGCACGGCTTTAGCCGTGCCGATCAGGACCTTTAGAAATGCGGGCTTTAGCAGCCTGCGGAAAAACTCTGATTCACGCGGGTTTTGGGAAGGGCACGACTTCAGTCGTGCCGTTAAGTCGTTTAGATTTGCACGCGCTTTAGCGCCTGAGGTGTGCTTTTTGCGCCCCCGATTAGTTTTTCCGCAGCCTCTTAGCCCCTGAGGCACACGCTCTCCAGGCTGAAAGGCATTTCTGAAACACACTCTAGCTATTTCCAACGTTACTTCCGAGCGGAACCGCCGCTCCAGCGGTATGAAGAATGAGTTAAGAGTAGGCTGGGGCGGCGCCGCCTTGGGAACCGTACAGAACACTCTTGGCGGGCCGACTATAAAGAAAGAACCGAGTCCGGAGAGGTGTGCACCCGGACCCGGGCGGGCTGTTCCCTGTGGGAAAGCGAACAGGGGAGAAGCTTTCCGGCTAGCTGCGGATCGGCCAGGTTTCCGTTCCGTCCGCCGAATTGAGCCGGACATCTTCATCCTCATCCTCCCGCCTTCTTTCGCCGCTGCCCGCCAATTGGTCGCGCGACAGCGGCGCTGCGCAAAGAGGAACAGCCAATGACTACAGTCAACGACTACTTCTGCAGGCTACGAATGTACGAAATGACGGCTTTCACGTCGTCAGCAGCTAGACTCTTCACCGCGGGCGTGTGCTTCGCCGTCTCCGCAATGGCCTTGGTCAGGTCGGCATCAGACTTCTTCTTGGCCTCGTCGGAAATCAGGCTCGGAGCTTTCATTGCGGGCTTGCCAGCTGCATCCGGGCCGTGGCACATTGCACATTTTGCTTTGTAGACAGCGGCTCCGTCTTCGGCAGCCCATGACAGATTGGGAATCAGGATGAACAGGGCCACCGCGATTGTCAGTACCAGCATCACGAGCTTTGTCGTCTTCATGATTTCGTTTCTTCTCCTTGTGAAGTTTTGCAACCCAATGAAATTAGCGGTTCTTCTCGCAGTCGTGCGTGTGTTGCGAAAGTAACCAAAGATACAACCTTCCAAAAACTCGATGTGGCAGAACTCAGCAACTCCAGCGCTGCCTATTGGAAGTTTCGACGTTTGGAGGGAACAGCCGCAGTGACCCCCATCACCCTGAACCGTGACTTTGGTCGAGAGGGGACGTGCTCAACAGAGCTGGCTAAGAATCCACGGGTCACATTACCAGGTGACCGAGATCACAGCCTGTCCCGCCAGCGGGAGAGACAATCTATGGCAGCGAGGTAAAACTATGCCGATACTCATGATGGCACTGCTCGCGTTGGTGGTATTTGGCCTGATCGGCATTCTGCTGACTGCCGCGATGATCCTGGAGCACAAGACGCACGCGCATGCAGCCAAAGGTGACGCCGCGCACCCTGGGACCTCCGGCGCTGTTTCTCCCCTTCATCCGAAAATTTGATAGAGCGCGTGGCGACGGCGCGACCACACAGAATCCGCCGGCAAAGGAGAAATCTCGTGAGCACGCTTGTGCTGAATAATGCCAAAGACAAGAAAGCCGACCTGGCTGGACCGGGGATCGGCGATTACCAGGAATTGGAAAAAATTCTGCCGCGGGATTACCGCTCCTTGCTGACCCCGAAAGAGACGCAGCAGGCCATCTTCCTGGTGAAACGCTATATCGCGGACAACCTGTGCCGGGAGCTTAACCTGATGATGGTCGAAGTGCCGCTCATCGTGGATGTGGAGAGCGGTGTCAACGACATGCTCGATCGCGACGGGTCGCGCACGCCGGTTCAGTTCCATATCTCGAATGATCGCAACCTGCATCCCGTCGACGCGCAGGTGGTGCAAGCCGCGACCAAGTGGAAACGCGCCGCTCTCCAGCAATTCGATTGCAAAGTGGGTGAGGGCATCTGCACCGACATGCGCGCCGTTCGCAAGGACTATTTCCTCGATCACGACCATTCCGCCTACGTCGATCAGTGGGACTGGGAGCGCGTCATCACCACCGAGCAGCGCAACCTGGAATTTCTCAAGGCGATTGTCGGCAAGATCTGGAAAGTGATCGTCGGAGCGGAAAAGTATGCGCAATTCCTGTTTCCGCAATTGAAAGACTCTCGCTATCCGGATCTGCCCGAGGAGTTGGTCTTCATGCACGCCGAGGAATTGCTCGACATGTATCCCGACCTGCCGCGCAAGCAGCGCGAGACCGCGATTCTGCAAAAGTGTCCGGCGGTCTTCATTGTTGGGATTGGCTGGCCGTTGAAGGATGGCTATCCGCACGAGATGCGCGCCGCTGATTACGACGACTGGGTCACCGACACGCGCGATCAGACGGGCAAAGATACGCACGGGCTGAATGGCGACATCCTGGTATGGAACTCCGTTACCAAGCGGCGCCATGAACTGACATCGATGGGCATCCGGGTCACGGCCGAGACCCTGAAACAGCAGCTTACGATGTCCAAGCAGTTGGACTTCATGAAACTGCCGTATCACCAGGCGATCCTGAACAACAAAATTCCGCTCTCCATCGGCGGTGGAATCGGACAGTCGCGCACCTTAATGCTGTTGCTCCGCAAAGCTCATCTCGGGGAAGTCAGCGTCACCGTGTGGCCGAAGGTGCTGAAGAAGATGTGCGCGGGCAAGAATATCTTCGTGCTGGAGTAGCTTGGTTCCTGTTGAAGCACCAAGAGGGGTAGTCAAGTTAGTCAAGTTAACTTCCCCCTCATAATTTACCTACTTCCTCGTCACCGAGTACTCGCGTCACTGGCTATCAGGCGACGTCAGGGATTGTTCAACAGCAAGCTGGCGGCAGGTGATCCGAATGACTTTGTTCACGAGGGTTGACTCAAGGAACTGGAAGCCGTAACGAAAAGCGTTTCTTTGACGAACCGCCGCGCAAATGTTCACTGGACCCAAGGGAAGTATAAACTCCAACTCCACGATTTCGCCGAGGGGGACTTCTATTCTCAGCATGGCTGAGATTCCAGATTCGCTGATGTCCACGGTGTGGCCCTCCAGCAAACCGCACGTGCGTGAATGGATATCGATATCGACCTCAAGTTTGAACCGCGGATGGCGACGGGCGTCGACAATGTCTCGAACGGGGCTGGCTGCGGGCTGGTTCTGGGCTTTCAATTTCGGCTCTCTCCGACTAGGGCAACCTTCAGGATGGGGCGACGTCTGACCTTGATACCTATTGTTTATCGGCACAAAGGTGGCGAGACATTAGGCGGGCGCACAGTCCACCCGACCAGCGATAAGGACAATGGAGAGAGTAGTTTGGATCGTTGCCTCAAAGAGGCGATTCCGCAACTCTGTTTCTCGGCGCACCCTACCGGCCCATTTATGTGAGATAGCTTCTACACCCCGAGCGGCAGCTCTGATCGTGGCATCGTGCCTGTCAGATGGCTTTTTACGGCTGCGGCCAAACGCCGTATGCCCTCGCGTATCTGCTCCGGAGCGGCGTTGGAAAAGTTTAATCGCATGTGGCGGGAGCCTTCGCGGCTATCGTTGGCATAGAAGGAATCGCCGGGCACAAACGCCACATTCTGCTCGATCGCCGACTTGAAAATCGCCTGCATATCCAATCCTTCGGGCAGAGTTACCCAGAGGAACAGTCCTCCGTGAGGATGAGTCCAGGTCACTGCGGGCGGGAAGAACTCTTTCAGAGCCTGGAGCATTACGTCGCGGCGCTCGCGATAGACCTGACGAATCAGCTTGACGTGTTTGTCGAGAAATCCATCGCGTGCAACTTCATAGGCCACGAACTGCGTGAAGGTCGAAGTGTGCAGATCGGCGCCCTGCTTCAGTTGCGTCAGCTTGCTGATGATCTCCGGCGGAGCGACGATCCATCCCAGACGAAGCCCGGGAGCCAGGGTCTTCGAGAACGTGCTCAGGTAAATGACGTTGCCAATGGAATAGCCGTCGTCGCGGCGCAGGTTCTCGCGATCGAGGACGACCAGCGGCGGGAGGTGTTCGCCTTCATAACGCAACTGGCCGTACGGGTCGTCTTCGATGATCGGAATGCCATACTTGTCCGCCAGCAACACCAGTTCGTGGCGGCGCGCTTCCGACAAGGTGGTTCCGGCCGGGTTCTGGAAGTTTGGCAGTACGTACATGAACTTGGGGCCCGAACGCAGAGGCTTCTCCAGCAGGTCGGTGCGAAGGCCGTTCTCGTCGATGGGAACGGACACATATTCCGCGCCATACACGTTGAAAGCCTGCAACGCGCCGAGATAAGTCGGCGCTTCCACCAGCACGCGATCCCCACGATTGATGAACAGCTTGCCGATCAGGTCGAGCGCCTGCTGCGAGCCCGTGGTGATCAAAACGTTCTCCACCTTCGCCTTGATTCCGTAGCGCGCCATGTTGTTCGCAAGCAGTTCGCGCAGCGGCGCGTAACCCTCGGTCTCCCCGTACTGCAAGGCGGAAGCTGCCTGCTCGGTAAGTACCTTGTGGCAGGCTTCCGCAAAGCGTTGCACGGGAAACACATCGGGGGCGGGCAGGCCGCCGCCAAAGGAGATCATTCCTGGTTTTTGGGTGAGCTTCAACAACTCGCGGATTTGAGAACTGGAGATGCCCTTGGCGCGCAGCGCGTAACGAGATGTCCAGGCCGTCGACATTACAAACCCTCTTTACATCTCAATTAGCCAGACTTTGTCATCCGCGAGACTTTTGTCATCCCGAACGAAGTGAGGGATCTGCATTTTGCGACGAACTCCAGATCCCTCGCTCCGCTCGGGAGGACAACTCATAAACGGGATGAGACTTCATAAATCCCTACGCGAAGCCGTCCGGCTGACTGACCGCGCCCATGTGCGCCTGCTCATCGATAAACAGGCGGCCCGCGGTGAGCGCCTTGCGATCAATTTCGAGCAGATCGAGTTTCTTTACCTTGTCTTCGAGCACGCTCAAGGCAGTTCCGGGAGCCAGACACTCGGTCTCTTCCAGCAGCGCCCCCATCATTACTATGTTGGTTGCCTTCGTCGAACCGAGTTTGTCGGCGATCTCCGAAGCCGGAATGGAGACCACCTGCGCTTCTGGCGCATAAAAGTCGGCTGGAAGGCTGGCGCCATTGTAAAGAATGATTCCGCCGCTCACTACCTCGTGGGCAAACTTCCGCAGCGAGTACTCATTCATGGCCACGAGCACATCCGGGTGCGAAACCAGGGGCGACCCGATCCGCTCTTTCGACAAGCACACATGGCAGTGCGCGCTGCCCGAACGCATTTCCGGACCATACGACGGCAGCCAGCTCACTTCCAGTCCTTCCCGCATGCCCATTTCGATGAGGAGTTGCCCCAACAGCAGCACGCCCTGTCCTCCGAAGCCCGCGATTTTGATCTTAACGTCTCTGAAGTAATGGGCGCGTTTCGGTTTGGAAGCATCGCGCGCTTCCGCCTTCGGAGTAATCTCAAGCACATCCGCTACAGGTCGTTGCGGCGGTTCATTGCCAACCGGAATTTCCGGCCGGTGGTCGCGGAAAACGTTCAGCGGAAAGGTTGGCGTCATCTTCTCCAGAACCCAGCGTTGCGCTTCCACTGGGTCTTTGCCCCAGATTGTCGGACACGGTGAAAGGATTTCGACAAAGGAGAAGCCCGCGCCATCGCGCTGGATCTCGAGCGCTTTGCGGATCGCCCGCCGCGCTTTCATGATGTTCTTGTTGTCCGAAAGCGCCACCCGTTCGATGTATACCGGCGCATTGAGCGTGGCGAGAAGTTCCGCCATGTGCAGCGGGAAGCCTTCGTTCGACGGCCGCCGGCCCCATGGAGAAGTTGTGCTCTTCTGCCCGACCAGGGTAGTGGGTGCCATCTGGCCGCCAGTCATGCCATAGATTGCGTTGTTTACGAAGAAGACAGAGATCTTTTCCCCGCGGTTGGCGGCGTGCACGATCTCAGCGGTGCCGATTGCCGCCAGGTCCCCGTCTCCCTGATAGGAGATAACGATCTTGGCGGGGCAGGATCGCTTGATTCCCGTGGCCACAGCCGGGGCGCGGCCGTGCGCTGCCTGCACGTTGCCCACGTCAAAATAGTAGTAGGCAAACACCGAGCAGCCTACCGGACTCACGAAGATCGTCTTGTCCTGCAGCCCCAGGTCCTGCAACGCTTCAGCAATCAGCTTGTGGACCACTCCGTGTCCGCAGCCGGGACAGTAGTGCGTCTGGTGCTTCAGCTCTGCCTTGCGCTCGTACAGGTCATAGAACAGCGACGACTTGGAGTGGACGAGTTCGTATCCGTCGTTGTTCAGTTCGGGGCTGGCTTCCGACTTAGCTTCTGGACTCGCTCCGCTGATCACGCTCTCATTTGCCATTTTCGTTGTCCTCTTCCAACCAGATACTCGCCGGAACTGGTCTCATACCCCTACAGCCATGCGTGTCAACACTTGTTGCTGCAGCTCTCGGACCAAGGGCACGTTGCCGCCTACCCGGCCGTAGAATTCCACCGGCACCTTGCCGTTCAGCGCCAGGCGCACATCTTCCACCATTTGTCCGTTGCTCAATTCGACGACCAGGACCTTTTGCACTTTAGCCGCCGCTTTCACCAGCGCCTTCGCAGGATAGGGCCACAGAGTGATGGGGCGGAACAGTCCTGCTTTCACGCCGTCCTTGCGCAACGCTTCGACCGTGGAAAGCAACACTCGCGACACAATGCCGTACCCGACCAGCAGCACCTCGGCGTCCTCCGTGTGGCAGAGCTCGCAGCGCGGCTCGGCTTCTTGTGCACGGATGTACTTGGCTTCCATTTTGCGCTGGTGTTCTTCCAATTCATCGATTTCGAGATAAATGGAACTGAGCAGGTTGGCACGCGTCTCTGGCGTTCCCTTTACAGCCCACGGTTTTTCGGGCGGCTGAATCTCATGATCTTCAAGCTCGATCGGCTCCATCATTTGCCCGACGAAGCCGTCGGTCAGCACGACTGCCGGATTGCGGTATTTGTCCGCGAGTTCGAATGCCAGCATGGTGAGATCGGCCATTTCCTGCACCGATGCGGGAGCCAGCACGATATTGCGGTAATTGCCATGGCCGCCGCCTTTCACCATAGCGAAGTAGTCGCTTTGTTCCGGCGCGATGTTGCCCAGTCCCGGTCCGCCGCGCATTACATCCACGATCACGCACGGCAGTTCCGAGCCGGCCAGATAGGACATGCCTTCCTGCATCAGGCTGAGGCCCGGCCCAGAGGATCCACTCATGACGCGGACCCCAGCCGCCGCTGCCCCATACACCATGTTGATGGCGGCGACTTCGCTCTCCGCTTGCAGAAAGGTTCCGCCCACCTGCGGGAAGTAGAGCGCGGCCGCTTCGGCGATTTCGCTGGCTGGCGTAATGGGATATCCGTAGTACGCGCGGCACCCGGCGAGGATCGCGCCCTTCACCACCGCCACGTTTCCTTTACAGAGCTGCCGCATGTTCGCCTCCCTGCGCCGGCGCCAACGTCTTCGCTTTCGCCTTTATGCGGTAAACCCTAATCGCGCCCGGTTCCGGGCAGCAATAAAAGCAGATTCCACACCCCGTGCAGGCGTGCCCGGTGTAGCGTGCCGGATGAGCCCCGTAAGCATTCAACTCCGGTGCCAGTTCCAGGCACTTGGGCGGACAGGACTCCACGCATAGCCCGCATCCCTTGCATTCCTCGACATCGACCGTGACCTTACCGCGCGCTTGGCCTGCCATGGTCCACCTCTTTGACGTCCGCCTCTTTGGCGTTCACCTCGTTGCCGCTGTCTCCGCCGCCGCACCGAACTTACGCCCAGCGCGAAATTCCTCTCCGGCGCAAACCCCGCCAGTTTCGATTAGAAGCCCTATCCAACCCTCGGGCTGTGACCCTACGCACGCGCCACAGTGAGGCGCATCACATCAAGCTCCCACCACTTAAGCTCCTACCACTTAAGCTCTTACCACTCGCCAGAAGTGGTCAAATACTCATGGATCGATTTCGCGGCGCGTCGCCCAGCGCCCATAGCCAAAATCACCGTCGCACTTCCGGTGACGATGTCACCGCCGGCGAAAACGCCTCTTCGCGACGTGCGCTGCGTGGTCTCGTTGGCCTGGATGTAACCCCTCTTGTTGGTGGCGAGGCCAGGCGTGGTGCTTTGGACAATCGGATTGGCACTCGTCCCGATCGCGATGACCACCACGGCAAGAGGAATTTCGTACTCGGAGCCTTCAATCGGAACCGGGCGCCGTCTCCCAGAAGCATCTGGTTCGCCCAGGGCCATCTTCTGGCAACGTGCACCGGCCAACCACCCCTTGCCGTCGTCGAGGAACTCGAGCGGGGCGGCAAGCACTTGGAATTCGATTCCTTCCTGCTTGGCGTGCTCCACTTCTTCTTTGCGCGCCGGCATCTCCGCCTCGCTGCGGCGATAGAGAATAAACGCCTTTCCCGCCCCCAGCCGTAACGCCGACCGGATCGCATCCAGCGCTGTGTTCCCGCCACCGATCACGGCCACATTCTTGCCGCGGAAATCCACCATGGGCTCGTCGTACTTCGGGAACTCGTAGGCATGCATCAGGTTGATGCGCGTTAAGAATTCGTTCGCCGAATAGACGCCATTCAGATGTTCGCCGGGAATGCCCATGAACTGCGGGAGCCCTGCGCCGGTGCCGATAAACACCGCGTCGTAGCCTTCCTCTTCCATCAGTTCGTCGATGGTGACCGTGCGTCCGACCACAACGTCCGTTTCAAACTCCACGCCCATGGCGCGCATATAGTCAATCTGCTCGCGGATGATTTGCTTGGGCAGCCGGAACTCGGGGATGCCATACACCAGCACGCCGCCCGGCGTGTGCAGCGCCTCGAATACGTGGACCTGGTGTCCCTGCTGGACGAGATCGCCCGCCGCAGTCAGGCCGGAGGGGCCGCTGCCCACGATGGCTACCTTCTTTCCCGTCGGCGGCGCCTTGGGCAGGTTGCTGATATCCAGGTGACCCTGTTCATAGTCGGCCACGAAGCGCTCCAGATACCCAATTCCCAGCGGCTGAACCTTCTTGCCCATCAAACAGCCGCCTTCGCAGTGGTCTTCCTGCGGACACACCCGCCCAGTGATGGCCGGCAGCACGTTGTCTTCGCGGATTTTGGCCGCCGCGGCCATGTAGTCGCCAGCCACGATCAATTGCACGAACTCTTTCACCTTGACGCCCACCGGACAATCGATCGTGCATGTTGCTTTGGGGCACTCCAGGCAGCGCTGCGCTTCCTGCCGCGCCAGTTCCTCGGAATAGCCCAGGTTCACTTCGGTGAAATTATGGGCACGCTCCAGCGGGGACTGCTCCAGCATGTGCTGCCGGGGCATCTTCATCCGCTCTTTCACCGGCACAGGATTCAACGAGACTTGTTTAGTGGGTTGCTTGGTGGGCTCTGTCACCGGCCGTCTCCTTGCACCGCGCATGCACCGGTCCGTCCCGTGCGAACGGACTCGACCTGCGACTCGGGATCGCGCTGGAATTCTTCCATCGACTTCTGCTCCGCCGCCCGGTACATCGAATTGCGCTGCACCAGCACGGCGAAATCCACGCGGTGCGCATCGAACTCGGGGCCGTCCACGCAGGCGAACTCACTCTTTCCGTCGACCAGCACCCGGCAGCCGCCGCACATACCGGTGCCGTCGATCATGATCGGGTTCAGGCTGACGATGGTGCGGATGTGCTCCTTGCGCGTCATTTCCGCCACCGCTCTCATCATGGGGATGGGACCGATCGCCAGCACCAGGTCGATGCGCGTGCCGTTCTCGATCAACTGCCGCAACTTGTCCGTGACGAAGCCCTTGTCGGCATAGGTTCCGTCATCGGTCGTAATCATCAGCGCATCGCTGACTTCGCGCAGTTCGCGCTCCAGAATGACCAGTTCTTTATTGCGCGCGCCGACGATTGAGATCACGCGATTGCCGGCTTGTTTCAGCGCCGCCGCCGTCGGATACGCCATCGCCGTGCCCACGCCGCCGCCCATCACCACCACGGTGCCGAACTTCTCAATCTCCGACGGTTTTCCCAGCGGCCCAACCACATTCATGATGCTGTCGCCAGTATTCAGCGAATTGAGCAGGTTGGTGGTCTTGCCGATCGACTGCACCACAATGCCAATCGTGCCGCGCTCGGGGTCGGAGCGTTCGATGGTGATCGGAATCCGTTCGCCCTGCTCGTACAGCCTCAGGATTACGAACTGTCCCGGTTTTTGCTTATGTGCAATGCGTGGCGCCTCGATGACGAACCGCTTGATGCCGGGCGCCAGGAACTCAGCGTGCAGGATTTTGAACATGTGTCTGAATGCTTACAAGATATTGTCCCGAAATGCGAAGCAAAGTGGCTGTGACATGCGTCACTCGTGAGGGCGAGCGAGATCACACGTCGCCCCTAACGTGAACCCCCTCAGGGAGATACGTGTCCGATCGCGACGGCCCGTCGCGCCGCCCGGATCTGCCTATTGCGGATACCAGTCCAGCAGCCGGACTTCGATCCCGGTGCCTTCCAGCCCTTTTTTGAATACAGCGAGATCGGAGCCACGGTAGTGATACGGAATCACAACCTTCGGATGGAATGCCTTCACCGCAGCCGCCGCTTCGTCGGGAGGCATGGTGTAAGGCAGATTCATGCACACGAACGCCACGTCGATGTTCTTCAAGGCGCGCATTTCAGGGATGCCTTCCGTGTCACCGGAGAAATAAAAGCGTACGCCGCCGTAGGTGAGCACGTAACCGTTGCCGCGGCCCTTGTCATGGAAAAGTTTGCCTGGGGCTGGGCCGCGCGTCAGGTTATAGGCGGGGATTGCCTCAATGGTCCAGCCCTGCCACGTTTTGCTTTCACCATTCGCAATCGGCTTGGCCGTCGTGACCGTTGTCACCACGGCGGGCGCCGCCAGGATTTCCGTTCCCGCCTTGCTGATTTCGGCGAGTGCCGCCGGATCCATGTGGTCGGGGTGAATGTCGGTAATCAGAATGAGGTCCGCTTTTGGGGCCCCGGCGAACTTTGCAGGTTTAGCCGGGTCGAGATAGATGGTTTTTCCACCCGCCTCGATCAGCGTGCTGGCGTGATTCAGCGGAGTGATCCTGACCTCTCCCGCCGAGGTTCGAAACGTCTGCGCCGCAGTCGCAGAGTAGGCAAAGCACGACGTTACGAACAAGGAGCATGCAAGCGTCAGAAGCAGTTTCATCTCGGCCTCGCGTCAACTTTCAGTAGTCCCGGTTACATTTACAGCCGGCAACAGGACCCACCTAAGATCGCATGGTTCCAATTCATTTGCCAGTGCTCACGTACAAAATAACAACAATTTCTCCTGCGACCGCGCGGCGGCCACCTTCCTCTTGCAAATTCGTCAAGCACACGCATTCTAAAACAGATTCCACAAAAACTGGTTGTACACGTCATGGTGGTACTGGACTTCCTGCGTCTTGACGAACGTCCCCAGCAGACGCGGGCAGCGGTCGGCGGACGCTTGCTTCAAATCGGCATACCGGCCCTTGACGTCTTCGCCGAGAATCTCCGACGTCCACTTGGCCTTGCGGAAATTGTCGATCGCGTCATAAATATTGTCCGGCAGATAGCGTTCCGCCTGGCGCAGGTTCTTGATCTTCGCTATTTCTCCATCCAACCCTGTCTTGAAGATCGCATACATCACCATATAGGGATTGGCGTCGGGACTGACCGCGCGCACCTCCACCCGCATGCTCTTCTCGTTGGCGATCGGGATGCGTATCATCGCGCCACGATCGACCGCCGACGCCTTCAACTGGTTCGGCGCCTCAAAGTGCGGATCCAGCCGCCGGAAGGCGTTCACGCTGGCATTCATCATCAGGCAGATATCATTCCCGTGGGTCAGGATGCGATCCAGAAATTCATAACCGAACTTGCTCAGTTTCTCTTCGCCTTTGGGGTCCCAGAACAGATTCTTTCCATTCTTGCTGACCGAAACATTCGTATGCATGCCGCTGCCGTTCACGCCCACGACCGGCTTGGGCAAAAACGAGGCGGTCAGCCCCATATGCGTCGCCACCTGCCGGCAAATCAGCTTGTACAGTTGGATTTGATCGGCGGCGGCCACCACTTCGCCATAGCTGTAGTTGATTTCAAACTGCGAGGGCGCGACCTCGGGGTGATCCTTCTCGTTCTGGAAGCCCATCGCGCGCTGCACCTCGGCGCTGGTATCGATGAACGTGCGCAGCGGATCGCCGGGCAGGGAGTGGTAGTATCCGCCCGTGTTCACATATTCGAACTTGCCGCTCTGGTAATAATTCCGCTCGGCGTCTTTCCCCTGGAAGATGAAGCCCTCGATCTCGTTCGCCGCGTTGAGCGTGTAGCCCTTGCTTTTATTCAATGCATCGGCAAACGTCTTCAAGATGCCGCGAATGTCGGCCGCGTATGGCTCTCCGCCCTTGTCAATGACGTCGCCGAACACCAGCACTTTGCCCGGACCGAAGATGTCCGCCGGCGCCCAATAGAACGCGCTCCAGTCGATACCGAGACGCAAATCGCTCTCCCGTTGCGCGGTAAAGCCCCGAATCGACGAGCCATCGAATGTCAGGTTGTCCCAGCTCTTCAGCAGAAACTTCTTGTCGTAGTCCAGCATGTGCAGTCGCCCTTCCAAATCGCTGAACAGCACCGTCAGGGCCTTGATGCGCTTCTCATCGGTCAGATATTTCAGGCGTTCTTCCTGAATTTTGTGCAGGGCAACGCGGTTCGTCCGCTGTTCTTTAGCTTTCAGATTCAACTGTTCGAGTTCGTCGTACGGGATCGCGAGAAAATCTCTCAGTTCTGTGGACATGCATCTCCTTGTCGGCCGGGCCAAGCCGGTTTGTTTTTTTGGTGAAGCACCGGGCAACAGGGTACCGCGGGGGAAGCAACTCCGCCAACAGGCGCCATGAAAAATATGAATCCGTCCCATCTCGATTGGCGCGTATCGGCAACACATGCGGTGCTCCACCGCGTGCAGTCTGTCCACGCCCATCGGTGTACTTGGCCCTAAATTGGCAAAATAGCCCACACTGGATAAAGCAAATTTATGTTCCCAATAAATTTCTGTTTCTCAAAAGAAAGATTTATGCGTAGCAGAAGAAATATGCGTTGGACTACGGCTTCTGCTGTCGATAAGGTCGGCGTGCTGCCAGTGGACGCGTTTAGCGTGCCACTGCACACACTAGGGGGAATCGGAGAAACGAAACGATGGATTGCTTCCATAAAAGATTTGCGTTTGTTCTTATTTGTCTAATGCTCGTACCCTCTGTAATGCTCGTATCTTCCGCCAACGCTCAGGACCAGGTGGGAACCGCTCCGCCGTCCAATGAGACGATCCTCCGGAAAATGCAACAGCTTGAACAAGAGGTGAAGGATCTTCGTGCGGAGGTCACCGCTCTCAAGAGCGGCGCTGCCGCCGCGTCTGCGCCCGCGCCTTCCGCTCCCGCAACTTCAGCCTCCGCACCCGCCGCCGCTGTGCCCGCCCAGGCCCTCACGGCCACAACCAACGCGCCAGCCTCGACTCCTGGGCCTACCGGCTTGACTGCACTGCTCGGGAACACGACGCTGAGCGGTTTTGTCGACACCTACTACGGCTTTAACTCCAACCATCCGTTCACGCGCCAGAACGGCTTGCGCAATTTTGATGTCAACACCAACCAGTTCGGCCTGAACATGATCGAGTTGGTTGCGGACAAGTCCGTGGACACAACTAACCGCCTCGGGTACCACATCGCGCTCGGGTTCGGGCAAGCCATGAATATGGTGAACTCGGCAAGTCCGACCGAGTTAGGGTTCGATCAGTATCTTAAAGAAGGCTATCTGGAGTACTTGGCGCCGGTCGGCAAGGGCTTGCAAATCAACGTCGGAAAGTTCGTAACCCCGGCCGGCGCGGAAGTCATTGAGAGCAAGGACAACTGGAACTATTCCCGGAGCCTGCTCTTCTCCTATGCCATTCCCTACTTCCACTTCGGCGCGAGCGCCAAGTACGCCTTCAACCCGAAGTTTGCGGTCACCGGATATTTGGTCAACGGCTGGAACAACACCATCGACAACAACACCGGCAAGACCGTGGGTGTGAGTTTGGCATGGACTCCGAACGCCAAGTTCAGCGTCACTGAGAACTATATGGGTGGACCGGAGCAGAACAACGACAACAAGGATTGGAGGCATCTGCTCGACACGGTGATCACCTACAATCCGACGGCCAAGCTTTCGTTCATCGCCAACTACGACTACGGGCGGGACACGCCGAACCCTGCGGCGCCGGTCCCGGTCCCATTCACGCTTGCCAAGTGGAGCGGCCTGGCGGGCTATGTCAAGTACGCGCCCAACGACAAGTGGGCCGTCGCTCTACGCGGCGAGTACTTCGACGACAACCAGGGCTGGACCACCGGGACCGCGCAGGAACTCAGCGAATTCACCGCCACGTTGCAGCGCACGATTTCGAGCAAGCTCATCGCTCGTCTGGAAGGCCGCCGGGATATGACCGGCGCGCGGACCTTCCTGCGCGGGCCTGAAGGAACCCCGACCGGCGGCCAAAATACCGTGACGCTGGGTTTGGTTTACGCCTTTAGCAGCGCCGATGCCAAGTAAGTGCGGACAGGAGCAGAACCAAGTGACCAACTCGGTGTGGAAGATGCGCTTCAGTTCCGGGCAGATCGAAGCTGATGTGCCCGCGATACGGGGACTCGCGGCCAGGGCTCAACCCCACATAGCCCCTGGTGCCAGCGCTCTGGCCGCCCCCCACCAGCAATTCTGTGGGCTCGTACACGGAGAACCCGCATGTTGACGAAATGGCTCGGTGTCATCGAAGCAGCGGTTGTGCTGGGCGGACTTGCGGGGTTGGTCACCGGCATGCGCTTGTTGGCGACCAGTCCGTTGCCCGGCGTGATGGTGATGCTCGCCAGCATGGCCTTGCTGCTGAGTTCGGTGGCGAAGCTGGCCGAGGCGCAGGAAAGAACGGCACAAATCCGATGCGAAAGGCGAGCGTTTTTCTCGCCGCCGCGACGACAGTCCCAGTAGGTAGTACCCGGGCGTGGTAGTGAAGGTTGTGCCCGGCCCCTGAGCGAAGAGGCTCAGAATTATTGTCTGAGAATCAGTGTCAAAGACGACAAACAGGAGAATACCAATGGCCGAGAACGCTTCCACTCCAGTAATGAAACATACCTTAGGCCTCACCGGCCTGACCATGAATGCCATGGCGCTGATTGCGCCGGGCGCCTTCCTTTGGCTGACCTTTGCCGGTCAAGCCGCCGCGGGCGCGACCGCACCCTCAATGTGGATGGGCATTCTGTTCGCGACCGCCTTGTGCCTGGCCACCGCTGTCTGTTACGCCGAAATGGCCAAGCTCTATCCCGGAACCGGCAGCTCCTATTACTTTGCCGAACAATCGTTCCTCAATCACGAAACGGCGTGGCCCTATGCCCGCCTTGCCAAGTTCGTCGTCGGCTGGGGCTCACATCTCTATTACTGGATCTATCCCGGAGTGATGGTGGGCGTCATCGGGGTCATCTCCGGCTATTTGGTGGGGACGCTGTGGCCGAACTTTATGAGCGCCTCCAATCCCGGCCCCATGTTTATGATGCTGGTCGCCGTCGTGTTCGCGTTTGGCGTGTCCTATATCGCTCATCGCGGTATCAGTGGTTCGACCTCGGTGAACATTGCCATCAACGTGATTCAGATCAGCGCTCTGCTGGTGTTCACCGTCGTCGCTTTGGGTTACCGCGTGAACCATCCGCCGGGCAGCGTCGCTTTCCAGTTTGACTCGCAAACCAGCGCCGCCTACACCTATGAGTTCGCTACCACCTCGCAGACGGTGAATGGCCAAGCCACCGACGTCATCACTCGCGACGCCAACGGTGTGCCTCAGCCCAAGTTGGATGCTTCCGGCAAACCCGTTCCGTATCGCATCAGCTATCCGGAAAAAGACTCCAGCGGCGCTTTCGTTTCCCATCCCTCGGCCCGTTCCGTGATTCGGATGCATAACTTTGGCTGGATGTTTGTGCAAGCCACCATTGCCATCCTGATTCTGGTCGGATTCGAATCGGTCACCTCCATGGGGGGTGAAGCCAGGAACGCCAAACGCGACGTGCCCATCGCAGTCATCACGTCGCTTCTGGTGCAGGGCTGCTTCTGTTACTTGTTCGAGTATTTTGCCACCTGCTATGTCCTCAACAGCGGGTACACCATGCAGAATGCAGCCGGTTCGGCCGCGCCCATTGGCGATCTGATGACCATCGTGGGGGACGCCTTGTTCGGTGCTGGACGCGGACGAATCTTCATGCTGGTGGAAGCCGCGACTGTGTTTCTAGCTCTAATCGGCACTACGCTTTCCTGCATCAATACCGGAGCCCGCGTCACTTACGCCATGGGCAAAGACAAAGAATTGCCGGATTCCATGGGCGCGCTGCACTCCAGGAATCTCACTCCACACCGTGCCATCTGGACGCTGGCGACAATTTCCGCGGTGGTCGGGTGCATCACCGTTGTCATGTTCTTCGGCGACGGCGCCGCCCCAGCGGATTCCGCCATTCAGGCGTTGCCGCACGGCTTTTTCTCCAGCGTCGGATACTCGACCCACGACAAGATGGCGGCTCTGCCGAACTCGTTTCTGACCATGACTCTGGCCTCGAACTTCGGCACCTTCCTGCTGTATATGCTAAGTTGTCTGACTTGCATCGTCTGCTACCACAATCACCCGCAGTTCAAGGTTGTGCGCCATCTCGCGATCCCCGTCTTTGGATTGCTCGCCAACCTGGCCTGCATGATTTTCTATGTGGTCGGTCCTTTCATGGGGTACGGTACCAAGATGGAGCCGCTGTTGGCTCTAGGCGTTGCTTTGGTCTGGGCCATCTATGGCGGGATTTACTTCGTCCGAGCCAGCAAGTCTTCGGGGCGCACGACCCTGGCCAGCGACCGAGTGCCGACCGCCTGACCTGGTGCATCTCGCCGGTGGAGGGACGGGCGTCTCGCGAGCCGGCCCTGAGCCCAGTCGAAGGGTCCGGCCGGGCGGGGACGCCCGGCTCTCCACAAATGTCCGACGCCTGGCAGCCGCAAGGTTGCCAGGCGTCCGCATGTCGGGAAGAATCGATTGAGAAGCAGTTTTGTGAACACAATCTTTCGGTAAGATATTCTCATTCCGAAACCGGGCAGCACCGAAGCGCAGGCAGTTGTTGTTCAACACAACTTTACATGTTAGACCTTGAATTCTCCGAACTCTCCGATCCCGGCCGCGTGCGCACGCGCAATGAGGACTATCTTGGCCACGTAGTTCCCGGCTCTCCCGCGCAAGCCCGCTCGCACGGCTGGCTCTTCGCTCTGGCCGACGGCGTCGGCGGCCAACGCCAGGGCGAGGTAGCTTCCCGCGCCGCCGTCCAGGAAGTGCTCGCCGGATTCCGCCGCGCGAAGGACGGAGTCTCGCCCAAAGATGTGGTCACTGAGATCGTGCAATCCGCCAACGCGCGCGTCTGCGAATCCGAAGCGCTCTCCGGCCGCTCCGGCGCCGGGATGGCTTCCACCATCGTCGTCTGCGCGCTGCGCTTCGATCGCGCCACGGTGGCTCACGTCGGCGATTCTCGTTGCTATCTGATTCGCACCGGCGATGCCAAGCCCCTCACCCGCGATCACACCGTCGCCGCCGACCAGGCGCGCCTCGGCCTGCTTTCCGCCGAAGAGGCCGCCCAGGCTTCCACCCGCCATGTTCTCAGCCGCTCTCTCGGGATGAACCTCTTCGTCAACGTCGAGGTGGATGAGGTCCAACTCTTGGCCGGCGATGTGCTGCTGCTCTGCTCCGACGGCCTGCACGGCGCGGTCAGCCCTGCCGAAATGGCCGAGGCCACGCGCCGCGACCGCGATCTCGCCCTCGCCGCCCGCGAACTTCTCGACCGCGCCAACGAGCAGGACGGCAGCGACAACATCAGTTTGCAGCTCATTCGAGTCCGCCGCGTCGAGCGCATGGGGATGTACCGCGGCCGTCCTTATAAGCTACGCTAGGAGCCGCGGTGAAAGTCGGGGAGCAGTGCACGAGCGACGCCTTTCATGAATTGTCATCTCGATTATGAATTGTCATCCCGAGCGAAGCGAGGGATCTGCAGTTCGCCGCTAGGATGCAGATCCCTCGCTTCGCTCGGGATGACAAAATTAGAGTTGAGACGGATCTTTGATCACCCGCTGTCCTTACGTCTTTTTTACGAAAGTTCTGACATGATAGTGGCGTATCAGCTCGATTGGGGTTTCGCCTCTTGCCGAGCACATTTGACTTAATCCACTCACGATGACTGTCCACGCTGGCGACCAACTGGATCACTATCGCATCGAAGGCCTCGCTGCCCGCAGCGGCATGGCCTCCATCTACCGCGCCACCGATCTCAACAACGGCCGGCAAGTCGGCATCAAGATCCCGCATCTCGAAGTCGAAAGCGACCCCGCTCTGTTCGATCGTTTCCGCCGCGAGGAAGAGATCGGCAAGCTGATGGACCATCCCGGCGTAATGAAGGTCTTCTCCGACGACGACCGCAGCCAGGTCTATATGGTGATGGAGTGGGTCGAGGGACAGCTGCTCAGGAAGATCCTCGACGAACAGCCGAAGCTGGCGCCGGAGCGCGCCATCCGCATCACGCTGCGCATTCTCGAGGCGCTCGACTACATTCACTCGCGCGGCGTCGTGCATCGCGACCTGAAGCCCGAAAACGTGATGGTCGACGAGCACGACAACATCAAGCTCATCGACTTCGGCATCGCCGGCAGCCTCGGCGCCCGCCGCATCACCTTCGCCAAGTTCTCTCCCACCATGGGCACGCCCGACTACATTTCTCCCGAGCAGGTCAAAGGCCAGCGCGGCGATGCCCGCAGCGACCTCTATGCGCTGGGCGTCATGTTCTACGAGATGCTGACCGGCAAAGTGCCCTTTTCCGGCGCCAATCCCTTCCTCATCATGAACGACCGCCTGCTCAACAACCCCGTCCCGCCCCGCGAAGTCGATCCCACCATCACGCCGCAATTACAGGAGATCGTCTATCGCGCCCTGGAGCGCGATCCCAGGAATCGCTATGCCAGTGCCCGCGATTTTGCCCGCGACCTCGAGCATCCCGAGCAGGTCGGAGTCACCGACCGCCCGGAATTCCGCAATTGGAAGGATCGCCGAACTCCGTGGGCGAAAAAGGCACTCCTCTACGCGCTGCTCGCCCTGATTCCGATCGTGATCTTCGGCATGTTACTGTACGTGGCGCGCCACAGCTAAGAGAGTGAAAAAGTGTGGGGGCGGGCGAGAGTGTGGGGGCGGGCGACCTCGCCTGCCCCAAGCAAGCCAAGCAAGCGGGGGACAGACGGGACGTTCACCTAATTTTGCTGTCGAGAAATTGGGGTCAGTCCCATCTGTCCCCGGTTTTCGAAGAAGCTCGATTGGAAGAGGATGATGCGGGGAGTTCAGCCTGCGTACGCCGCTAACTCGCACATTCTAAAATACCTTACGCTTAAGTCCTTTAAAATCAAAGACCATTCCTGAATTCCAGCCTAAGTCTATGATTCCAAAAGACCGGGAGAGCAGGGGGTGCTGGCGGGCGAGGTCGCCCGCCCCCACACTGGGCGGGAAAAATCTTGTCAAGAGGCTAAACCGCCCATTTTCGGCCTAGGTTGCTCAATTCACACAAGATATATTTCCCGCAAAAGTGGCGGTACAGGGCTCTGAATTTGAGATAATAAATATAGAGAGAAGAAAAGAATCAGCGCGGCCTGCGGGCCGCGTTTTTATTTTATGGTCAAGGATGGGAGTTATGACGAGTTATCCAATTGAAATCCGGCGTTGCCGGCACGTCAAAACCAATGGCACGCAGTGCGGATCTCCGGCACTCAAGGGCAAGGAACGGTGTTTCTACCACGAGCAGAACCAGCCCCAGGAAGTGGAACTTTACATCGACGGAGAACGATATTCCGATGCGTCAATTGTGCTGCCGGTGTTCGAGGACGCGCATTCGATTCAAGCTGTGATCCGGCAAGTGGTGCAACTGATGCTGGCCCGGAGAATCGAGCGCAAGGACGCCGGACTGCTGCTCTACGCGCTGCAGATCGCGTCCGGCAACCTGAAAACGATGCAGGCAGAAAAAGCCAAGCCGACGCAGGTAGTCGTGGAGCCGGACAAGGCGGCAGAGACGCCGCTCGGCATGACTCCGTGGTCGGCCACCGGCCAGGGACATGATCCCGAGGAAGCTGAGGAAGAGGAAACCGAGGCGCAGAATTCACCCGCTCCGCCGCCATCGCCTGAGGAGTTCTATGCCGCCATGAGCGTAGACGAGAGAATTGCGATGAGAAAGAAGTTCGAAGAGAAAGGGTTGGTTGGTCCCGAAGAATTCCAGGACTATCTCTGGAACGATGCCCCTGATCCTTTCCTGCTCGCGCTGGGCCGGCTATGGACGGAACGCGACCGCAGGATACGGTCCGAATCCCCCAATTCGGAAACTCCAGAAGATCAGACTCTCCCTCCCGGAACGATACAAGCATGTCGAGCGCGGAGTGCGAGGATGGGTGGGAGGTGAAACCGGCAAATTGGCCTTGAGGAGTTCGTTTCCCTCTAGAGCACGCGACTACAAATTTACAATTTTCTACGTGCGCGTGAGTGTACCAATATTCTCATTAGGCGTACAATAATATTTAGGTTGACATACGGGATTTTGAGGATATTATGCTTGCACTTTCTCCTATCATAATTTATCTATGCTGAAACATTTGATGAACAATCGTGTTTCAGTATAGGGTTTATGCGCGCCGAAGAGAGGCAAATTTTGTTATCGACAACAAACAATCTTTGTCACATTGCCTACAACTGGCACCCTATCGTGCTGATTGCACGAGGTTTTCATATGGAAACAGGAGTGCTCACCACTTTTTGGCTTTGCGAGGGAGCGACCTTTACTTGGGGTGGGAGGCGGGTTTCGAACCCATTTGCACCGGTTTTCCAGACCGGGACTGATCCCTATTCAGCATCCTCCCACCACATCAACATCATGCCGTCCGGCACGTCGATTGTCGGACGGCATGAGTATAACACAAACTGTATTAGACAACGTAATACGATTGGTGTGATAAAATGGCACATGCAGCAACAATCAGCAGGAGGAAGCAACCGCGGACGTTCTCGCTGTCTCAGGATGTGATTGAGGTTTTGGAGTCCTTCAAGAATGAACGGCGGATAGAGTCGCTAACATCAGCATTTGAGGAAATCGTTCGGGAGTGGAAGAAGAGCTACTTGGCCGCGCAGGTTACAGCGTACTACGACTCACTTTCAGACGAGGAGGTCGAGCGCCAGAAACAATGGGGCGCGTTTTCAGAGTCTCAGATGTAATATCAATGCATGGCAGAGACCAAGCCCGCCAAACCACCGCAGCGCGGGGAGATATGGTACGTTAAGGTTCCAAGCGATCCGCCGGACAAAGATCCCCGACCTGTTGTGGTAGTCTCCATCGAGGCTCGCAACGTTCACGATCGAGCGAGTACCGTCTTGGTCGTTCCTCTCTCCACAACGCCAGCAAAAATGGCGTCCCACATTTCTTTGTCGCCCGGTGAGACTGGTCTCTCAGAACCATCCACACTTCAATGTGAAAGTATTACTACAGTGCGCAAGGAAAGTCTTCGTGAGCCCAGGGAAAAATTGCGCCGCCTGCCTGAGGGTGTGATAGGAAAGGTCGCGAAGGGTGTACTGATAGCACTGGGATTCCCCGAACTCATCAAACCAGAGTAGCTATGAGTTGGATCACCGATCGCCGGGTGCCCCAGACAAGCGGGTGCCGACCTTGGCAAGACTCTAGGCCGGACGACTCTTGACTTCCAGCGCCCACTCTTGAAAGTTCACGCGCACTGGACCTGTTTCTCCGTAGAGATAGGCCCGGAAACTGCTCCACTTCCACTGTTCGGGTTTTTCTACCAGTCCCCGCTTCACTGGATTGCGATGTATATAGCGCAGCTTCTCGACGTGTTTCCGTTCAGTCCACACATTGAAATCGTAGAAGCGTTTCTGCCAGATCTTCGCCGGTTCGGGACGCGGAATCCCACTCATCGCAAAGGACGCGATGAGTGGGGCACCCTCGGTTCTTAGTTTTCTTGTGAACCTTTCTTTCAGGACTTTCATCACCACCGACGGGTCGGCCACCTCGGGCTCGGTGATGAGCAGATGAAAGTGCTCGGGCATGACTACATATCCGTGGACTACGAAACGGTACTTACAGCGGGCCTTTTCGAGGATTGTCAAGAATAAGTCGCGCCGCCAGGCCGAATCCAGTTCTGGTTGGCGGTGGTAACAACTGCCGGTAATGAAGTGCAGATCGTTTGTGTTGTAGTAACGATGGAGGCGCTTCGTCACCCTGTCAGGATAGTCACGAGGGTTGGAGTGTGACGGTGATTCCCGATACAGTCGGATTGTGACGAAACCCACTCATTCGCAAAGAACGCGAATGAGTGGGGCACCCGCCAGTTCTGAGAACCGAGAAACTGAGTTCTCAGAACTGAGAACCGAGCACTGGCCTTTCTCACCGCTGCAGAAACTCATCCCCGTGAACATCAAACTCCGGATAGGCCCCCGCACCCAACTCGAACAGATCCATTCCTTGCAGCTCGCCTTCGCGTTCGACCCGCTGCCGGTAGATGCGATCCAGCAACCAGTTCAATCCATACGTGAGCGGCAGCACAAAACCGAGCAGCGTCGCGATTCCCACCAACTGTGCCAGCCACTGTCCGCCCGGGCCCGCATCCGCCAGCAGCGCCACCGCCAGCACTCCCCAAAGACCACCAACCGCATGCACGGAAACCGCCCCGCCCGGGTCGTCAACCGCGAGTTGAAACTCCAGAAAGTCCGCCACCGACACCACCAGGATCCCCGCCACGCCGCCGACAATCATGGCCGCCGCCGGCTTCAAGAATGCGGCCGCCGCGCTGCTCGCGACCAGGCCCGCGATCCATCCGTTGGCGCTGAGCGATGCGTCCGGGCGCCCAAAGCGGACTCGCGTCACCACTGCCGCCGTCAATCCAGATGCCGCCGCGCACAGCGTAGTGTTGACCGCGATCAGCACCACGCGCCCCGGCTCCACGCCCAGAAACAGCATCGCACCTGCCGAATTCAGCGCCGTCCATCCCATCCACGCGAACCCGCATCCCAGGAGAGCCAACACCACGTTGTGTCCGGGAACCGCGGCCGGCAATCCTTCTGCCGAAAACTTCCCACGTCGCGGCCCAAGAATCCACGTGATCGACAATGCCGTAACACCACCGACAACCTGAATCGTGCTGGAGCCTCCGCCATCCACGAACCCCCGCCCCAGTCCGCAGTTTGCCCCGAGTTGCGCGAGCCATCCTCCACCCCAGGCCCAGTGCGCGAACAGTGGATACGTCCACCCGGCAAGCAGCGCCGTCGAGCCGCATATTGCACCCAGCCGCCAGCGGTCTGCGCCTGAGCTCAGCGGAATCAGCCCCGCCAAACCGACGCTGAACATCTGCAGCAACACCACCAGCGCCGCCGGGGAAAGATCCAATCGCAGCCCGCGCAGGAAAAATGGCTCGGCCGCAATCCACCCCCAGGCCTTCCCTGCGACCACCAACACATGATCCGGGCGGCCCGCGGCGCCTTGCCAGGAGAAACCGACGATCACATAGACCAATGCAGCCACCGCCGTCACGCAAAGCGCCGACAGCATGGCATGGGCCGCGCTCCGCGACCTCCCCAGCCCCGAATTGATCAGCGCCAGGCCAGCGCCGGCAAACGGAACCAGTAGGATGAGAAGCAAGGCGAGCCCCGCGGATACTTCGGAGAAAGACGCAAGAGAAGGAGCCACGAAAGGCGTCACTCTCCTTCCGCCTGCAGAATCAGATGAGCCCGGATCGCCAGCGCGAGCCCGAACAACTCGACGGCCACGCCGGCCAGTACGAATCCGGCGCGCGCACCGGCCGATGGCAGCAGTGCGACGGCGGCAACCACAATCGCCCATCCCGCAACCAGCAATAGAAGACCTGCGAGCTTCATGGCTTTCTTCCCTTCGAAGGTAGGTCGAGGATTTGCTGCCCTGAGTCGGGACTGCGTCGCTGAAGGCGCGGCGCGTTGCAAGAGCCCAGCCTCACAGAGTGCTGAAAAACTTGATCTCGCGCTCGATCTTGGGTGGCGCAGCGCTTCAGCGTGTGCGTGAAAACAGGTTCTTCGTGTGACCCGGTGGGACGAGGACCACAAGACCCAGCCCCGGAGGGGCGATCCAGCTTAGCCCAGCATTTCAGCGCTGGGAAAAGTGGAGAGGATGAGGCAAGTCCCGGAGGGACGACCGAGTGCTCACGCGGACTCTTGACCCAGGCCGGTATTCCGTGTTTGACACTATGTGCTATAGCCACGGTAATCACGAACATCTCTTCTCAGCTCTGCTCACGGCAAGCCGAGTCCGCTCAAGGCGGTTAGGTTAGTGCTGCGCACCCGCACCGTCCAATCGAATTTTTCTATTGTACCTAGAAATGAAAAAGGCCCACCGGAGGCAACGTTCCTTGCTACGATGGCGGGACACATTCCCCGACCTATGAGAGAACTACTGAATCACATCGTCGCGCACCGCAGCGGTGCGCTCTGCGTTCTGTTACTTGCCGCATTCCTGGAAGCCTACGGCGACTCCTGCTTTCAGTCTGCCCTGTATCGCGCTTCGGGGATGAGCCGCGCCTTCGCCTTCGTGGGTGGAGCCGTCTCGCTCGCCGCGTATGGGTTGGTGGTCAACGCTCCGCGGTGGGAGTTTGGCAAGCTGCTCGGCGTGTACGTGGTTCTTTTCTTCCTCCTGGCCCAGATCGTAGCGCGAGTGCGCTTTGGCCAGACCCCCACGCTCAACCTCCTGATTGGCGGAGCGCTCATCGTCGCCGGCGGATCCATCATCTCCGTCGGTGGTTAGCGCGGGTTGACCGATGATGTACCCGCTGATGATGTACCAGCAGCTTTGGCGACGGCGCGCGTGGCCACTGCCTTCAGCCATGCCATCAGAACCCGCCACACAAGCGGCTTTAGCCGCCGAGGGGCACCCCTTCATCGCAGCCAGACTTGCCAGCGAAGACTTAATCAGACACTCCCTAGTTCGGTCGCCGCGAGTCCACTGAGGTGTGTGCAGCAAACGCTCACTTTTTCCGGCCCAGCCATCGTTTCACGCGGGTTGTCTATCTCCAGCTCGTTGCGTGAACGATAATCGCAGCAGGACCCGGGCAGCAGTTCGACATTTTGCCAATCGTACTTTTGGAAATAGATTTGTGCACGCAGGCCCTGTTTCCGCCTGCGCTCTTGCATGCTCAAAAGTGGAACAACCCCCGCCCCCTTACAGGGCGGGCGGGGTTGCAGCTTCGATTTCTTTCTGGAGCGGAATGATTCCCGGCACCAGCCACTTGTTCCACATCTCGTCGATCTTGCTCTGGAAGTAATCGATATCTTCGTCGATAAAGTGCGCGAACCTTCCCTGCTTGAGCAAGTAATCGCGAACCGGAAGACGCTTGAATCTGCCGTTCGCAATATCCTTGGTCTTGCCGTAGAGCGACAGCTTGCCACATTCGATCTCGTACAGAGGCCAAATGCCAGTGTTCACGGCCAGTTCGCCCAGTTCGAACGAAAGCACGGGATCGAAGTCCCAGCCTTTCGGGCAGGGGTTGAGGCAGTGAATGAAGGTAGGACCGCCGATCGACAGCGCCTTGCGAACGTTGTTCATCGCCTGCAGCGGGTAGGAGGTAGAGATGGTTCCTACATACTTCACTGTGGGATGGCCAGCCATTATCAACGGCGCCATGTTCTTTTTCCAGCGGTGATTCATGATGCGCTTCACTTTTCCTGGCGTGCTGAACGAGGTGTTGACGCCATACGGCGATGTCCCGGAAATCTGGATATCGGTATTGGCATACGACTCGTTGTCGTACATCAGGATCAGCAGGTTGTAGTCGGGATGGCACATGGTGGCCGAGATGGCGCCCAAGCCCATGTCCGCACCGCCGCCGTCGCCGCAGAAGGCGATGACGTTGATGGGCTCGTCCTTCATGACGCCCTTGCGCATCTGGACGCGGAATGCCGCGGCCGCTCCCAGTGCGCTGGAGCCCGAACTGCCCAGTTGCGTGTGCATCCAGGGGACGCCCCAGGGGGTCGCGTAGTAAGAGGTGTTAGCCACGTACATACACCCAGTGCTACCCAGAACGATCGTTCTGGGTCCCGCGGCCTTCGCCATCAATTTCATGATTTGCGCAGACTCGCAGCCCTGGCAGGTGCGGTGGCCGGATGTGTAGTACTCCTCGTGTGGAACCTTCTTGACTCCTTTGAAGGGTTCCAGGTTTTGCGTCGGTTTTTCGTCTACAAAAGTGCTCATAATTGTTGTCCTTTCCGGCTCTCGGAACGCGTCGAGACGCGTTATCCTCGCAGCCCGATCCATTGCGTCAGGGGTTGCGCTTTACCTTTGGCGGCTTCGAAGGTGATCTCCGTCATCTTCTCCACGTCCGGCACTGTCACTTCACGTCCACCCAGCCCGCAGATGAAATCCAGTACGGGTGGCCGGGTGGCCGCCCCGGTATACATGGCCGAGCGAACTTCAGTGGCCACGACGCCGCTAAGATTGGGCGAACCGAACGAGAAGTCGCGGTCGATTACGCCAATGGCCTTGAATCGCTCCAGGCACTTGGCAATTTCCGGACCGGCAAAGGGCCGGAACCAGCGCAGCCGCACGAATCCGACTTTCTTGCCTTCCTCGCGCAGCTTCCGGACCGCAACTTTCACCGGGGTAGACATCGTTCCCATGCCCAGCAGCACGACGTCCGCATCTTCGGTCATATACTCTTCGAAGAACGGATTGCCGTACTTGCGTCCGAAGATTTTCTCGAAGTCCGTATAGACTTCGCGAATCACATCGCAGGCGATCTCGGTGACTGCGTAGTTCTGCCGTCGAATCTCCATCACCCAGTCCTCGTTGGCCTGTGGGGCCACCGAAATGACGTTGTCGGGGTGGAGCAGCAGATCGCCGCGGTTGTAAGGAGGCAGGAACTTTTTAACCTGCTCCAGCGCCGGGATCTTGACCAGGGCTTGGGAGTGGGTGAGGAACGCGCCATCGCAACTAATCGCCAAAGGAACAAACATGCGGCGATCTTCCGCCACGCGATAGGCGATCAAAGCGGTGTCCAACGCTTCCTGCGCGCTATCGACCCAGGTCAACATCCAACCTAGATCGCGTACCGACAGGGCATCGTTGTGTTCCACACCGAAGGCGCCGGGATCGTCGAGCGCCCGGTTGCCCACCATGGCAACCATGGGGATGCGCAGGGCAGGAGTTACCGTCAGACATTCCATGGCGTACATCCAGCCGACGCCGCTGGACCCGCAGAACACACGCGCTCCGCAAGCGGAGGCGTGTTTGACGATTTCGAATTGGGAATGTTCGCCTTCCGCCACGATGTACTCACAGTCCATTTCGCCATCCGCTACCAACTGGCTGATGTACTGCATCACCGTGTCGTAAGGCCGGATCGGGTAAGCCGTGACTACGTCCACGTTGGCCAGTTTGCAGGCAATCGCAATGGCTTCGGCGCCGGTAATCAGGGCTTCCTGCTCGTGGATTTTCTTCTTTTCCTCAACCGGTACTGTCAGTGTCGCCATCTTAATTCTCCTTGTCTTCAGGCTTGCCGCCGGGCCACTAGCCTTTGTTAGCGATTTCCAGGGCTTCGGGGACCTGTTCTTGATATTGACCGCGATAACGGAACCCATGCGACCGTTTCTTGATCGGTTCGGCTTTCTGAATTGTGGTCTCCAGCCACTTCAGGTAGGCGCCCTTGTCTTTCTCGAACGCCGCCCACTGGCTGTTGTTATCGTGGAACTCGGACTCATTCACCATGGTGATGCAGTTCTTCACCGGGCAAATCTCCTCGCAGATGCCGCAACCGGAGCAGGCTTCGAGGTTGGTGTCGTAGGTGCCCGCGGTCGTGATATCGAACGCCGCATCCGGACAGTTCAGCCAGCACAGCGTGCACTTGGTGCAGGTGGCGAAGTTCACCACCGGCCGTTGCGTGCGCGTCGAGTACTTCTTGAACAGCTCGTTGCGGACTGGCCGGAAGCCCCCGACTTTCCCGGTCACCGGATCGGCGAACGGGCCGCCTTGCGCCTGACCCTTGATGGATACGCCGCAGCGCATATCCTCCCAGCGGGGCAGCCCGACCTTGACTAACTCATCGGGATTGCCCTCGCCCGCCTTCACGCTCGATCGCGCTAAAGCGCTCGAAGGCATTGCGGGCGGTCGTAACTTTCAGGGAGTTCTTGAGTTTTTCGTTGATGAATTTCTCCACCGACTCCAGGCTCATCAGCTCGGGCAGCGCCTTAGCGATGGCGCCCAGGATGCGGACGTCGGTGTGGTCATCCTTATAAACCCACATGCCGGAGAAACTGGTAACGCCTCTCACGATTCCCAGCTTGTAAGGCTCTTCCCGGCGGTGAATGTTCTTCAGCAGGGCGGGTGCGTCCTCCAGTGAAATTACGATGAGAGTGTGTCCCGGTTTCAGAGCATGGTGTACGGGTTGTAGCCCAGACCACGCCCACGACTCCGCGCCCTTACAGAGCGTGTCATCGAGAACCACGGTCACGTCGACCTGCTTCGGCTCGTATTGCGCCATTCCCGCTTCGAGCGTCTGCTCGTCGTTGGCGACGATGGCGAAACTCTTCGCTGGAATCCCATTGCGCTCCGGAGAATCTCCATAACGACCAAAGGAAATGCCCAGTTTGCCTTCGTTGTGCGCGGCCAAAACAATGCCGCGAGTTATGTTCTTGGCCAGGGTCTTTTGGAAGACCCCTCGGTAGATGACTTCGACCGCCAATAGCTGGCCCATTTTGCAACCTCCATTCTCTTACAACTTTTTCAGTACGATATCTTCGACTTCCTCCAAGTGCCGGCGCATGGCAGCCTCGGCGGCTGCGGCGTCGCCCTGCTTCAGAGCGGAAAGAATTCGGTGGTGACCGGCCAGCGACTTTTCTTGCCGTCCTTCCACCTGCAACGAGCGTTCCCGGGTCTCGCGCAACAAATCCATCAACACGTCCACCACTTTCAGGACCACGCTGTTGTCGGACGCCAAGGCGATGGTGTAGTGAAACTCGGAATCCTCTTCGATTCCCAGTTCGCCACATCGCACCTTCGCCTCCTGGCGTACAAGAATGTCCTGCATCTCAGAGATTTCATCGCGAGAGGCGTGCAGAGCGGCGCGCCCGGCCAAGGGCGGCTCGATCATCTTGCGTACGTCGATCAGTTCCGCAACCATCTTCCGCTTCTCCAGGAGCGCCTGAGCCAGGGGATTGGCGGGGGCAGCGCCAGGACTGCGAACCACCGTTCCGATACCCTGGCGTGGCTCCAGCAGACCCATCAGTTCCAAGCTGCGGATGGCATCGCGCACCGAGCCGCGGCTGACCCCAAGCATTTGCACAAGCTGGCGTTCGGGGGGGAGCAGGTCGCCGGGTTTCAGATCTTCCGTAATGCGCCGCTCCAGTTGCTTGGCGACCTCCTGGTAGACCTTATTTCTGGAGATCGTCTCGAACCCGACTCTCGCTGGTGATTCAACATCCATCATTGGCATTGGTCTGATGTCTGACCATTTCGTTTTTCATTTCAATCCTGAACTCAAAATGGCACAAGGACATTGATTACGCTTCAAGGTGACCGAAATCACATATCAATGTGACATGATCAACCTGAGGCTTTGGTTCGGGACGGACAGTTCCTTCCCCTTAAGGTAGTGTCCTAATCTGCCTCTTTTCACTACAGAGTCACAGAGTCACGGAGAGAACCTTGAACCTGTAAAAGCCAGAAGGGGAAGGGTTTGCCAAGCAGTGGGGTTTCTCTGTGTCTCTGTGACCCGGTGGTGAAAAAACCAAATTAGGACGGTACCCGCCTTCCGATTCGAATGTCTCCGGGAAAGTTTCCGTGGTAAATTTTACGTTTGCATTTAAGCCACGCCATCTTCCTGTTTTTCGCTGCCGTAATCGGTGGGACGCTAAACGCGGTGGCGGGCGGCGGCACTTTCATTTCGTTCCCCGCACTGTTGATTACAGGCGTGCCGGCGGTACAGGCCAATGCGACCAACACGGTTGCTCTGTGGCCTGGGTTGGCAGCCAGCACCGGTGCGTACCTGAAACGGTTGAACGTGCCGCGACGCTTGTTGGTCCCATTGCTGCTGACGAGCGTTGTCGGAGGGCTGGGGGGCGCGTTGTTGGTGCTCAACACGCCCCAGCATACCTTCCTCCATCTCGTCCCCTGGCTGCTGCTGGGTGGCACCTTGCTGTTCGCCTTCGGCAACACCATTCGCAGAATAGCCGGCAAGGCTGCCGTGGTGGATGATTTGCGGAAGATGTCATGGCAGGCGATCACGGTGACTTCGATGGCCGAGTTGCTGGTCGCAACCTATGGCGGGTACTTCGGGGCGGGGATCGGGTTCATGACCCTGGGAATGTTGGCGGCCTTGGGGATGCGTGACATCCATGCCATGGGCGCGATCAGAACCTTGCTGGCGGCCGTGATTAATGCTGCGGCGGTGCTGACATTCATTCTGGCCGGTGCCGTGTTTTGGCCGCAATGCGTGGTGATGATTGCCGGTGCTCTGGTAGGGGGCTGGTTCGGCGCGCACTACGCGCAAAAAGCCGATCCCCGGAAGGTGCGGCTCGTCGTGATCGCCGTCGGCGTGGCGATGAGCGCGTACTACTTTGTCACGGTGCGGTAGGGCTGTGGCACCAGCCGGTGCGAGCGCTGGCCCCAACAGCACCGGCAGAATGGTAGCGTCCTCGTTTCCCTTTTTCACCACAGAGTCAGAGAAAAACTGTCGACCTGTAAAAACCAGATGGGGAAGGTTTTGCCAAGCAGTTGGGTTCCTCTGTGACTCTGTGGTGAAAAAACTGAATTAGCACACTGCCGGCAGAATCATTCGCTGGAATAATCCTCACAACTGAGAGAGAATATTAAATTTGTGCTTACCGGAGAGGCCGCTACCCGGGTAACTCAATCCGGCGAGGGGCAGACCAACATGGATTTGCTGCGGCGGCCAACACCTGTGCGCCGTGGCCGCAGCCCAGGGTTAACTCGCAGGCGACGCTTTCTGCATGCGTCAACCATGTTCAGCGAGGGTATTGCAATCTACAGTTAGTTATACGGGGGGACATTTACTATGGCCAGTAGAACGATAGAAGTTGAGCCAGCCGCCCACAACCATAGGCATCCCAAGCTGGAGCGCTGGGTTGAAGAAGTAGCACAGATGTGCAAACCCGATCGCGTGCACTGGTGCGATGGCTCGCCGAAGGAATACCAGGCGATGCTGCGATTGCTGGTCCTCACTGGCACCGCGATCCCGCTTGATTCGGCGAAGCGGCCAAACAGCGTGCTCGTCCGGTCCGACCCGGCGGATGTGGCCCGCGTCGAGGATCAGACTTTTATCTGCTCACAAACCCGGGAAGAGGCTGGCCCGACCAACAACTGGGAAGATCCGGCGAACATGAAGCAGAAGCTGGCGGGATTGTTCGCGGGCTCGATGGTGGGCCGCACCATGTACGTGGTTCCCTACAGCCTGGGTCCCATCGGCTCGCACATTGCAAAGATTGGGGTGGAAATCACCGACTCCGCATACGTCGTCGTCAGCATGCATATCATGTCCCGGGTTGGAAGCCACGTGCTTGAGGCTCTCGGCGAAGATGGCGATTTTGTGCGTGGACTGCACTCGGTGGGCGCCCCGCTCGGTCCCAATCAGCCGGACAAGACCTGGCGCTGTAACGCGGAGAACAAGTACATCTGCCATTTTCCGGAAACGCGTGAGATCTGGTCATATGGTTCCGGTTACGGCGGCAACGCCTTGCTCGCGAAGAAGTGCCACGCACTGCGCATCGCCTCCGTACAGGCGCGCGACGAAGGTTGGATGGCCGAGCACATGTTGATTCTGAAGATGATCAACCCGTCGGGTCAGGTGAAGTACATGACCGGCGCCTTTCCTTCCGCTTGCGGCAAGACCAACTTATCGATGATGATCCCGACCATTCCCGGTTGGAAGGTGGAGGCCATCGGCGATGACATCGCCTGGATGAAATTCCACACCGACGGCCGGCTGTACGCCATCAATCCCGAGTACGGCTTCTTCGGTGTGGCGCCGGGCACGAGCATGAAGTCGAACGCCAACGCCATGCTCAGTGTAACCAGGAACTCCATCTTCACGAATTGCGCGATGACGCTCGACGGCGACATCTGGTGGGAGGGAATGACCGATCAGAAGCCGTCCAAGTTAATAGACTGGCTGCGCCGGCCGTGGACTCCAGACTCGGGCCGGAACGCGGCGCACCCGAATGCGCGCTTTACCGCTGCCTTGAGCCAGTGCCCGGTCATCGCCCCCGAGTGGGAGGACCCGAAGGGCGTGCCGATCGATGCCATCCTCTTCGGTGGAAGGCGCGCGGGAATTGTTCCGCTGGTCACCGAAGCGTTCAACTGGCAGCATGGCACTTTCCTGGGCGCAACGGTCAGCAGCGAGACGACCGCCGCGATAACGGGCCAGGTTGGCCGACTGCGCCGCGATCCCATGGCGATGCTTCCGTTTTGCGGCTACCACATGGGTGACTATTTCGCACATTGGCTCAAGATGGGAACGCTCTCAAGTGCATCGAAGCTGCCGAAGATTTTCTACGTCAACTGGTTTCGCCAGGACGAGAATCACAAGTTCCTATGGCCGGGCTATGGTGAAAACAGCCGGGTGCTGAAATGGATCTTCGAGCGCTGCGACGGTAAGGTGCATGCCAAAGACACTCCGATCGGACGCGTTCCCGAGGTGGCCGATCTCGACACGACCGGGCTCGACATCAAAGGCGCTCATGTGGACGAACTGCTCAGCGTTGACATCGACGGCTGGCTGGCGGAGGTGCCATTGATCAAGGAGCACTTCGCCCACTTCGGCAGCCATCTTCCACAGGGGTTGAACCTTGAAGTGAAGGCTCTTGACGAGCGCCTGCAAGCGGCTAAGCGATAGTTGCCTTGGAGCGTGCAGGTTCACAGGACGCCCACGATCCCGTGGTGCGACTCCCATCGCCCGCCTCAGCGTCCGCAGTCGCGTCTGATTTCCCGAAGAGACGCGGCTTGCCCCGTCTCCGGAGACGGGCAAGCCCCGTCTCGACCGCAAGCGATGCCTCGATAGGAACCCTACTTGCAACACGGGCTGCTAACCAGGTTCAACATCTTTTTTTTCTATACCAGAAGACGCTTTTTTATATCGTGTCCCACTGTCATGCTCCCTGCCACCGCCAACGAAACTGATTATCCTGCCGATGAAATATCTCTATCTCTCACCCGAAATCAGATTTGCGGCTTCTGGGCATCGTGGGGTGGATGGACGCTGGACGGCATGGACTCCTTTTCATTTGCCCGATTTGGGGGCGCTGGAATCACCTTTCTGGTTGGAGCGGGCGTCCGGCATTTTGGCTCGCTCGGAATTCCGGTCGCGATGACTTCGATTGCCTTCGCTCTCGGCCTGCCTCTGATTCCATTCGGCGCGGAAACTCGCGGCAAACACTTGCCGGCCTAGTACCCTGGCCGGGTGATAAGTCATACGGTGGAGGGACGGGCGCCTCGCGAGCCTGCCCTGAGCGAAGTCGAAGGGTCCAGCCGGGCGGGGACGCCCGGCGCTCCACCCGCAAGCTGCATCGATCGCAGTAACCATCATGCGGTCACGGTGCTCGTTCGACAGCATTGTTCGACGGCACTTGGCGATGGCCGGTGTCGGCTGCGCAAATGGTCGCCCCCGATCCTCCCTGTTGCACCTCCGGCCCTGCCTGCCATTCCATCCACCGCCTCTGAAGTTTCACTGAGACCCTGCCGATAAGCACCTCATCAAGGCATTTCATCGTGCAACCCGCGGAAACTGCCGGAGGACTTCGCAGGCGTTGCGCCACTCGCGGCTTGTCGATGCTGCTCTGATCAAGGAGAAGAAAATGATGATTCCCACATCCAAGAACGCGCTTACCGCTTCTCTGATCGTCCTCATCTGCGCGGTCGCAGGTTTTGGACAAGCTCCGCCAGAGATCAAGGTCAAGCTCTATGCCAAGATCAAGCAATGGGCGTCGTTCGGTACCGACCCCGAGATTGTGAATGCGGTGAAGGCTCACAACGCCACCCCCGCCACCGCCGAGGCCCTGGCCATGACCAATGAAAAGTGGCACAGCCTTTCCGTGCTCGATCCCTTTGTCCGCGCTACGGCAAAGACTCCCCTGTCCGAGTATCTGAAAGCCAAAAAGAATGCGGACGAGACAATCGCGAAAGTCTTTGTCTCGGGAGCCGATGGTTTCAAAGTTGGATTCGACGCCAAGACCGAACACTGGACGCACAAGGGCCTGCCCAAACACGAAGTACCGATGACCGGAGAGACATGGATTGGTCCCGTCAAGGTGGATGATTCCACCGGCCTGCCACTCATCCAAGTGGGGCTGCCGGTGCTCGATGGTAAGAAGCCCATCGGATCGATCATATTCGGTCTGCGGGTGGACAAGCTGCGCTAGGGCAAACGTCTTGGATGGGGAGTTTTGACTATGGCAAATCAGGGCATCGCTCGCCGCATGACCATCGTGGTCGTCGCATCCGTGGCCATCACCGTGGCTGCCATTCTAGGATTGTCGTATCTGCTCCATGTCTCTGCTGGTTCCGCCCAAAGTGTGGCCGCAGCGGTACGCGAACAGACGCAACGATCCTTCCAGCTCTTGGACTTGGCGGTGAGAGTCCAAGGGATCACGCAGAAACTGGTGCAGGCGACCGACCCCGACGTGATGGAATCGCTGATCCAGCAAAACCAATCGCTGGTGAAGGATGCGCAGGCAAAAGTTCAGCAGGTTGCCGCGGGCGACAGCGGCGTGAAGGCCGCATTTCTTAAGCTGGTTCAGGCCAACCAGCAGGTCACCAATCTGGTGTTGCAGGCCCGCAACGCCGAGTCGCATCAGGCCATCATCGAAAAATCGAACCCCGCGTTTGAGGCCCTGCTCGGGGCCATCAATACCTATCAAAACCAGGTGGCTAAGAAACTGGGGGACGATGCTGCCGCGGTAAGAGTGGGCACGGTGCGGCTTGAGGTCACCATCTATGCCTTGGTTGTCGCCGCAATTCTCCTGCTGATTGTCTGGGGTCTGGCCTTGGTACGGAGCGTTTCCAAGGCCCTCAAAAATATGATTGGCATGGTTAAGGACTTGGCGGACGGTGAGGGGGACTTGACCAAGCGGCTGGAAATTGTCACCCACGATGAACTGGGCGAATTGGCCAACTGGTTCAACACATTCCTGGACGAGATCCACGGCATTATTTCCCAGGTGGCTGGAACGGCCGAACAAGTAGCCAGCGCCAGCGAGGAACTGAATGCCACCAGCCGGCAGATCACCGCCAACTCCGAGGAAACCTCGGCCCAGGCCGACGCGGTTTCGAAGGCCGCACAGACCGTCAGCCAGAACCTCCAGACCGTCGCTATCGGGGCCGAAGAGATGGGGACCAGCATCAGGGAGATTGCCAAGAACGCTACCGACGCCGCCAAGATCGCAACCGCCGCCGTCAAGGTCGCCAAGACCACCACCGCCACCGTGTCCAAGCTGGGCGATTCTTCCACTGAGATTGGACAGGTCATTAAGGTCATCACCTCGATTGCGCAGCAGACGAACCTGCTCGCCCTCAATGCCACGATTGAAGCGGCGCGCGCGGGTGAAGCGGGCAAGGGCTTCGCCGTGGTGGCCAACGAAGTGAAAGAACTGGCCAAGGAAACCGCCAGGGCCACCGAAGACATCAGCCGCAAAATCGAAGCCATCCAGACCGACACCAAAGCGGCAGTGGACGCGATCGCATCGATCAGCGGGGTGATCCACCAGATCAACGATATCTCGAGCACCATTGCAACAGCGGTGGAAGAGCAGAACACGACCACCAACGAGATGTCGCGCAACGTGAGCGAAGCGGCGAGCGGCAGCTACGAGATCACCAGCAACGTTGCGGGCGTGGCGGAGGCGGCGCAGGGTACGACGCGCGGAGCCACCGATACCCAGAAGGCGTCGCAGCAACTGGTGGAGACGTCCTCTCAACTCCGCAGCTTGGTGCGCCAGTTTAAAATCAACGCGGACGGGTCCGGCACAAGAACGGCGGTGGGCCAGAATGCAGCCGTCAAGAGCATGGCAGCTCACGCGTCCGAATGATTCGGTTCGCCTGCGCGCATCGGGTGGACCCTGACTGAAGCTAGAGGCTCTCCTCGAGATGAGGCCGCTAGCGTTTTGCTGCCACCATCTTCCGCTACGCCGCACCTCGCGCCTTCATTAGCGCAGTCATGTTGACAGAGTGCAGGCCGCTGGCCGATTCCTCGTCCGTGCGTGCCGCTACCGGCTTCAGCCAGAACAGACCGGAAAACGCCGCGATAAGGTCGCAGGCAATCATCGCCCAGAAGAGGCAATCTCCTTCAGTTGCGGAGTGACAACCAGGCCGCCGAAGGACACCCTTCTGCTCCGGGTGGCGGGAGGCGTCAAGAAGCAGTTTGGCAATATGACTAAGAAGGCTCCCTTTCCCGCGGGAAAGGGAGCCTGTCATGTTGTGCCGCAAGAGGGGCCGGGTTAGGCCACACCTCGGGCTTTGATCGGCGTAGTTCCATTGGCAACCGAAGCTGCCCGCTCCGAGTCTCTGACAGCGCGCGCCGCCACTGGTTTCAGCCACAGCAATGCCATGAAGGCGGCGACGATGTCGCAGGCGATCATGACGTAGAACACCGGCACCCAGGAGCCTGTCCTGAGCATCACGTACGCAGCGACCGGAGCGGAAAAAATGGCTGCCGTACCTTTCGCCGTATAGACGATGCCGTAGTTCGTGGTGGCCCATGTCCTGCCGTAAAGGTCCGCCGTAATCGAGGGGAACAGCGAGAAAATCTCGCCCCAGGCAAAGAAGACGAGGCTGGACAAGAGGACGAACATCACCGGCCGATGGATGGTCTGCAACCATCCGTACACTGCAAGGCCCTCGATCAGGAAAGCGGTGAACATGGCGTTCTCCCGGCCAATGTGATCGGAAATCCAGCCCCACAGAGGACGGGTCACACCATTTACGATGCGGTTCAACTGGATCGCCAGAATTGCCGCTGACAGGCCCCAGGCAATGATGACCTTATCTACTTTGTAAAAACTGGCAATCTCCTTCAGTTGCGATGTGACGACCAGGCCGCCGAACGCCACCAACGTCATCATGACGTAGATGAGGTAGAAAGACGGTTGCTTCAGCATCTCCAACCAGGTCATGTCAGTGGTGGCTTGATGCACTCGGGCGACACGTTTCCACGCTTTTGGCAGCCATCCCTTCGGCGGTGCCACAATAAACATGGCCGCAACGGTTACGATGATGCCTTGCAGAATGCCCCAAAAAATGAACGCATGCCGATAGCCGGAAGCATGGATCATTGTCTCGATCGGAGCGACGGTCACCGCGGTGCCGATGCCATAGGCGCCAGACACAATGCCCGCGCAAAGGCCGCGGCGGTCGGGAAACCACTTCAGCACGTTGCCGGTGCAGCCGCCATAAACGGCGCCAGCGCCAATTCCACCGATCGCGTACCAGATGTAAAGTCCGGTTGTGGTGTAGGAGTAGCCGGAACCGATCCAGCCTGCGCCCACCAGCAGGCCGCCGATGCCGATGATCAGCCGCGGCCCGAGACGATCAACCAGGTAGCCTTCGAATGGGACCAGCCAGGTTTCACAGAAGATGAATGCGGCAAATGCGATTTGCACCGCCGCCAAGGTCGTGTGCAGGCTTGAGGTTAAGGGTTTGGTAAAAAGCGTCCAGGCATATTGCAGGTTGGCGATGGCCATCATCGCGACAATCGCAGCCATTAACTGAATCCAACGATTGGGAATATGCGAGGCATCAACAGGAGACGCTGGGGATGCAGTCATAAGCACAGCTCCGTTTCGGCGCGCTAGACTCTAATTTTTAGTGCGAACTGGTATACTGGTCCGCTGATCGAACCAGTTGCGGAAGAGAATCTAGCATCCTCGTCCCGGACTGTCAAGGGCTAAGCGAACCCTAGTGTTGAACCCTAGCAGCGGCGAGGCTCGTCATGTCTGCCAGCTTCCCGGTGACGCCGCAAGTAGTGGGAGACGCGAGCGATGGATGAAAGCCTGCGAGCGCAGATTGAGATTTACCTGTCCCGCCTCGATGGCCTGATAGGCCGCGGTCGCCAGCTTCGCGACACCTTGGCGGCCGATCCCTCCAACCGATCGGCGATCGCCGCCACTCGCGCCTGGCAGGAAGACTGTGGGGTAACGGTCAACCAATTGTCCGGAGGCAGCAAGGCCCATTGGCTTGCCCGGTCGTTTAGCCAAGCCTTCCTGATGCGCCCAGCCGACGGCTGCGCCGTCGAAGGGGCGGCGCCGGCCGAGATCCTCAATCGACTGCTCGACGTCCTCGAGCAAGCCGTTGCCACGCTCTCCCGAATGGGCGATGCCACGAGCGTTACTGGATACTCGTCCGCATCCTCGGAGGCGCCGCCACCTCGACGGTTCGAGTTCGTTCACAACCCCGAGCTCCGGCCCGTGGTCGAGCAGGCCTACATCGATAGTCGGCGTGCCCTTGAGCAAGCGGACTATGACCTGGCGCTGCGCACTGCTTGCGGAATCCTGGAGGCCATCGTGACCGACGCGCTGGAACACAAGGGGCTGACTGCGCTGGCTGCCTCGGGCGCGCCCGCAGGAAAGATTGCCGATTGGTCGTTCGACACGCGGCTCGCCGTCGCCGAGAGGGCGGGACTCATTCGCGGCGGGTGCGCCCGGCTGCCCGCAGTCGCGCGCACCTATCGCGATCACACCGATGCCGACGGCGACAGCGGCCCGAAGGCGACGGTTTCCGAGCGCGATGCGCGCCGCGCCGGGCAGGTGCTTCACGTCGTGATGAGAGATCTGGATCCCGGCCGGTAGAGTCGTGCTGGACAAATCTGCTGATTTTTTTTGATTTCCATCCTTTGGAATCATAGAGTTAGGGAAAAATTACCGCCAAATCTTTGATTTTACAGAACTTATATGTAAAATATTCCGGAATAAGGACTTAAACAGCGGTTCATTTGCCTAAATGAAAAAAGGTGTCGGAGTCATCCGGCACCTTTCATCTAGATTTGTTCTCTGTACTTCTATTATATCAATTTCGTCTGGCCATCCCGACACGTTTTCCGACTTTATTTTCCTAGTCTATTCATCGAGTTACCGGGAAAATCGTCAAGACGGGGGCTTGACAGCTTTCACGAGGATCGAGTCGGTCTTCCCAGTGAGTCAGCGTGCCTCTCGAGCAACTCGACGCTGCATTGAACCGGGGAGTCTGCGAACTCGTTGAAGCCGATGAGCAGGACATTTGCCGACCGCGCGCTGCCTCCAAGCAACTCTCGTCGGTTGCTACCGAATCGCTCGCAAATAAGTGTAATGGCGATATTTCAACAACTAAGGGTTTTGTAGCGGGACGTGAAAGCTGACAGATTCAGCTTCGCTGGGGAGCACACTGTCGTCTTACTTTGGTAACGAGATGGTGAGATGGATCACATTGGGTATGTAGGAGCGACATTTATGATGCCGGTAGTCCTCTCCCCGCTGATGAACTGTGTTTTCTGCTTTAGGACATGATTACGGAGCACATCATGGCAATCGGCCTTGCGCTTTTAGTGTCGCTGAGGTTTGCATTGCGTTCGGTTGTCCTTGAATAACGAAAAACATAGGCAATACCGCACGAGGCCGATGCGGCAGGTCGAAGCACGCGAGTGGTGGCTGTGGGGATTTGCCGTCACAGTCACGTTAGTGTTGACGGCGGGCATCGTATCTCTGACCTTCTCCGGCCCTCACCTCACAGGGAATTCCGACTGGGTTAATCTGAAGGAGTGGGTACGCGGATTGGCATGCCTTGTGCTCCTATTCGATATCTACACGGTTTACCAGCAGCTTCAACTCCAGCGAATCCGTCGCGAACTAACCGAGCGCAATCAGCTTTTTGAAGTGATCACCGAGAACGCAGCCGACATGATCGCGGTCACCGATTGCGCGGGGAATCAGCTCTATAACAGCCCTGCATACCAGACAGTTCTCGGGTATTCGTTGGAGGAATTGAAGGCGACTTCGTCTGTGGAGCAAATCCATCCCGAGGATCGGCAGCGGGTACTAAAAGCGGCGGAGAAAGCACGGCTCACGGGACGAGGAGAGCGGCTTGAATACCGCATGCGCCATAAGAATGGGACCTGGCGCACCCTGGAATCAGTCGCGACCGCCATACCAAATGAAGAGGGTCAGATCGAGAGACTTGTCATCGTCAATCGTGATATCACGGAACGTAGTCGGGCGGAAGAGACGAAAAACCGGTCTGACCAATTGTTCCGCTCCATCGCCGAGAACAGTGCCGATCTGATTGCCGTCGTCGACAAGGACGGCCACCGCATCTATAACAACCCCGCGTATGAGCTTCTCCTGGGCTACACCCAGGAAGAATTAAAACACACCATTTCTTTCCAGCAGATCCATCCCGACGACCGGCCCCTGGTGACCCGGGCTGCTGAGCGAGCTCTCAAGACTGGCGTTGGCCAGATAGTCGAATACCGAATGCAACGAAAGGACGGAACCTACGTCACCCTGGAATCTCATGGCAGTTTCATCCGTGACTCTCGCGGCGAGATCGAGGCCAGCGTGATCTCCGCTCGCGATATCAGCGATCGCCGGATGGCCATGCAAAATGAGAAGCTCTCCGCTATCGGACAACTCGCGGCCGGCATTGCCCATGAAATCAATACGCCCGTTCAATATGTCTCGGACAACATTGCCTTCCTCAGCGACATATGGAACCAGCTCGACGCCGCCATGGCCTTCTGCCTGACCCCGGCGCACGCCTCGATCACTTCCGACTCTCGCCCCTCTGGAGCCGTTAATTCCGTCGGCCCTCCCGAGGAGTGGGATTGGCTCCGGCAGGAAGTTCCCAAGGCCATCTCACAGTCCCTCGAGGGGATTCGGCGCATGAGCAAGATCCTCGGTGCCATGCGGCGTTTCTCCCACACCGGTGGTGGAGAACGAGAACAGGTTGATCTCAACGAAGCGCTCGACGCAACCCTCACTATCACCCAGAACCAGATCAAACACATCGCTGATGTTCAAACCGACTATCAGCCCAACCTGCCACGCCTCGAATGCTACGCCGACGAGATGAATCAGGTTTTTCTAAACCTCATCGTGAACGCGACGCACGCTATCCGTGAGGCCTCGAAGAAGCAAGCACGCGAGCGTGGGAAGCTCACCATCCGCACGCGACAAATCGACAATGATGTTCAGATCGAAATCCAGGACAACGGGACTGGTATCCCGCTGCCTGTCTGCGACCGAATCTTCGAGCCCTTCTTCACGACTAAGCAGGTTGGAGAGGGCACCGGCCAGGGACTTACCATTTGCCACGACATCGTGGTGCGCAAACATCACGGAAATATTTGGTTCGATACCGAATTAGATCGGGGCACGACATTTTTTGTCAGAATCCCAATCCAGTTCGATGCTGTTACAGGAGGCTCGAAGTGACGTCCGATACCGCTGCCATCCCTGCCCGGAACGACAAACCTAGAATCCTTTTCGTCGACGATGACCCCCTTGCACTCGAAGGTCTCTCCCGGTCTGTCTACCGCGAGTTCAAAGCCGACCTTGCCGAAGGCCCCGAAGCGGGGTTGGAAAAAGTCAAGAATGATGGCCCCTACATCGTTGTGGTCTCCGACATGCGCATGCCCGTCATGGATGGCGCCGAGTTCCTATCTCGCGTGCGCACCCGTGCTCCCGAGATGATCCGCGTTATGCTCACGGGATATGCCGACATGGAAGCCGCGATGCGCGCCGTCAATGAAGGGAGAATCTTCCGCTTCCTCAACAAGCCTGTCAGCGCGGAAGATTTGACACTCACCCTCCGAGCCTGTGTTGCTCAGTATGACCTCATGCGTCGCGAGAAAGAACTACTTGAGAAAACTCTCGCAGGCGCGGTGCGCCTTCTGAGCGAGGTGCTCCACCTGGCCAATCCCGTCGCTTTCAACAAAGGCAATCGCATCTGCCAGTACGTGCGCCACATTGCAGGAAAGCTTTGCCCCTCCGATATGTGGCAATACGAAATCGCAGCGATGCTCTCTGAACTCGGATGCTTGACTCTCACCCCCGACCTGCTGGAAGCCATTCACGCCGGCGAACCGCTGACTCCAGAACATGAAAAGCGCTACTCGCAGCATCCCCAAATCGCTCACGACCTGCTGGACCGGATTCCACGACTCGAACTAGTCGCCGACATGATCCTCCAGCAGAAAGACGTACCTACGGACCTTTCGCGATCCCTATCCCCCGACGCCGAATCTGTCCGTCGGGGGGCTCAGATGCTAAGGGTCAGCCTGGCTTTCGATCACCTGCTCAGTACCGGATCAGAAAGACAGGAAGCTCTCTTGGCACTTAGCCGAAATCCGGCGGGATACGATGCCGAAATGGTCGCTGCCCTGAAAGACTTCAGGCTCAGTCGAGGACCCACTGAACTGCGCGCCATTGACGTCTGTGACCTTCGCCCGGGCATGATCCTGAACCAACCCCTTCGTTCTACCACCGGGACGCTTCTCGCCACCAAAGGCCATGAAGTGTCGCACGCCCTAGTGAAGGCCATTCGCAACTGCGTCGAAAACGGCACCGTAAACGGCACGGTACTTGTAACCGTTGGAACGGGCGAAACCTGGGTCTCGAAGGCCGCTGCACGCTGAGTTTCGCTTCGACGAAGCGTTAAAACGGCTTGGTTTCTTGGCAGCGCGTTCCGTCGTTCACGTTGCGTGCATACTTTACAAGGCTTAATTGTCGCAACCAGGCGATAGCACAAGCTTGCGTCTTTTGTTCGCCAGATAGACGAAATAAAAGCGAAAACTTGTGCTATGGGGATAATTCAACAGTTAGCGTGAAACCTATCTTCCGAGTCAATCTTCCAGGTCCTGCCGGAACACCGGTTGTGTTGGATCGAGGCTGCCATCGATGACGGCCACGAGCAGGTCTTCGTATGCGCTCGCCGCCTCTGACAGTGAGGCATAGCCGCGTTCCCGCTGTAGCCCACTGCCCGAGTAGATGAGCGTGAAATACCGGCCCGAGGAATACTGAAGTTCGAGCAACTTGTTCGGCATGTCAGGATCCCCTGCCTGACCGAGCACGTCCATCAGCGCCACCGTCCACTGCCTGCCCTTCGGGTCGGTGACGACCTCGCGCTCCACGTATTGCCACTCGTCCATGCTCCACAACGGCATATTTATTCCAGCAACTGATCGAGCGCGTTTGCGACCTGCGCCCCGGTGAACGGTTTCGGGACCAGCAACACGCTTCGGGCGCTCCGGGAACGGAGACTCGCGTCAGCTTCCTCCGGTGTGTCGCTGATGATGACGACGGGAAGCCCGGCGTGTTTCGGGTCGCCACGCACGGCGTCGAAGAGCGCCTCGCTCATGTCGAAGGCGGAACAGTCGAGCACCAGCGCATCGGCGCGTTGTTCCCGAACCAGCTCGTTGACGGTGACGGTATATCCCGCGGCGCAGACCTCGTAGCCGCGGTCGCGCAGCGCAAACGTCAGCAGCTCGGCAATCTCCGGCGTGTCGTCGATGAGCAGGATGCGGCGCAACCGTACCCTACTTTTTGCCGGCTCCGGCGCCAGGCAGCCGCTTCTTCTTGCCTTCGGAGGGCTCCAGATCCATGACCCACACGCGCCCGCCCGCCGTGTAGTAGGCGCGGTGGTTGTTCTCGACCATCGCGCCCCAGGCCTCCAGCGTGCGCATCGCGAACGTGTGTCCCTCGAAGTTCTTGCGCATGTGGTCCAGCACTTCATTCGTGTGCCAGTTGTTGGTGAGCAGCGCGTCGCCCGCGTGCACGCGCAGCACGGTGTAGTAGCGGTCGAACGCCGCTTCCTTCCGCACGTCCCGCGTCGCCGCTCGCTTCTTGCCTTCGCTGACGATATAGCTTTCCTGCGCTTCGGGAGCGGCAGGCGCAGGTGGATGAGTTGCTTTGATAGTCATAGAGTTTCTGCCACCGTCACGGCCTCTTCCGCAGCCGCCATATTGACCAGGTTTTTCGCATCTGCGGCCTGGAGCAAGGCCTCAGGCAGCTCGACACCCATCATTCGCCATTGATCGTTGGCAAACTTCTGCAAATTGGCGATGTGCTCGGCGTGGAGGTGGCCGAAGCGCCCTTGCAATTTCAGGTACTCCGACACCGGCCGCATGTTCTGCGGGCGGAAGCTGTAATCATAGGCACGCTTCTCCGGGCTCCACTCCCACATCGGGTAAAGCCCGCATTCTACGACCAGCCGGCCAAGATCGATGGACCGCGGCGTCTCGTACACGAAGCCCTTCTGGCAGGGGGTATAGATCATCAGATACGCCGCGCCCTTGTGGTTGAGTCCCTTGCGAACCTTATTCATCAAGTCGATGGGGTAGCCCACGCTCGCGGTCGCCACATAGCAGTGGGGATGGCCAGCCGCCATCATGCGGGCGAGGTCCTTGGGGTACAGCTTCTTCGCCTCCGGAACCATCGGGCCGGGAGGGGAGAAGGTCGTCATTCCGCCATAGGGCGTGCGCGACGACGCCTGGATGCCGGTGTTGGCGTACTGCTCGTTGTCGTAGCAGATAATCAGGCAGTCGTGATTGCGATAGAGCGCGCCTGAAATCGAGGCCAGGCCGATGTCGGATGCGCTGCCGTCGCCCGCCTCGCAGATAATGTTCGGGAAGGCGCCCTTCCACTTGCCCTTTCGGATCATGGCTTCATAGGCCGCGGCGATGCCCGCGGTGAAGCTGCCCGCGCTGCCAATCTGCGTGTGCGCCCAGGGCACATTGTAGGGCGTACACAAATACGAACTGTTGGCGACATACATGCAGCCTGTCGGTCCCACCAGGATGGTATTGTCGCCCGCCGCTTTGGTCGTCATCCGGTACTGGATGGAAGGCCCGCAGCCGGCACACGTGCGGTGGCCGGGGACGAAGGGCTCGGACGACGGTAATTCAGGGTTGTAAAAACGCGCCCCCTGATTCGGGCTGCCGAGAATCGGCAGCAACTGCCGCTGAACTTCAATTGTCGCCATATCAGTTCCTCCTGTAGCGCCGGCGTCCCGCCGGCTTCTCGGTGGAGCAACGGGCGTCGCGCCCGTTCCGCCGGGCGCGGACGCCCGGCTCTCCACCACAAGATTTCTTACTCTTCGAATCCGACCCAATGCGTGCGTTTTTCGATTTTCCCGCGTTTCTGCGCTTCCGTCATTTTCTGCGTCATCCAGTAGAATTCCTTGAGCACGATGGCCTCGCCGCCCATGCCCGCCATGAACGAGAGGACGAGCGGGCGCTGCCGGCTTTCGTAGAGAGCCGCGGCGACCTCGGCATACAGCACGCCGCCGCTGCTCACGCTGCCAAGTCCCAGGTTGGTCTCGATCACGCCCACCACTTTGAACTTACTGAGGACCTCCTGCACCCGATTGGTCGGGTAAGGCCGGATGGTACGCAGCCGTACCAGACCGACCTTCACGCCCTGATCGCGCAGGTGGCGAATGGCGTATCGCGCCGTCACCGCGTGGGCGCCCTGTAGGAAGAATACGACGTCGGCGTCATCGGTCATGAACTCTTCGACCCAGGGGTCGTATCGTCGCCCGAAGATGTTCGCAAACTCGTCGTGCACCTGCTCAATGACCGCCATCGAATCTTCCATGGCGCGCGCGCGCTCCAACTGCAGCGGCGGGCCCTGCTCGGGCATGATCTGCGGGCCGTGCGACACGGGATGCCGCGGATCCAGTGGGTAGGGATGCTTGTAGGGCGGCAGGAATTCCTTCATCTGGCCGGAGTCGGGCAATTCGACGTCACCGGTGATGTGCGAGACGAAGAAACCATCCTGGCACACCATCTGCGGCAATAGCACGCGCGGGTCCTCACCGATGCGATACGCCATCAGGTGATTGTCGAAGGCTTCCTGGGCGTCGCACGACCAGCCCATGAGCCACCCCATGTCCCGCGTCGAGAGCGCGTCGGTATGCTCGGAACCGAAATCGCCGGGCGGATCGAGGGTGCGGTCGGCGATCATCATCTGCACCGGCATGCGACTGCCCGAGATCGGCGAATACAGCTCGTAGGCGAACTGCACGCCGACCCCCGAGCTCCCGGTGAAAACCCGCGCGCCGCTCGACGCCGCGCCGTGCGCGATACTCAATTGCGAGTGCTCGCTATCGGCCACGATGTACTCGGCGTCGAGTTCTCCATTGGCCACCATTTGCGCCAGCGCCATCATCGTTGCCGTGTAAGGCCGGATGGGGTAAGCCGCGATCACATCGACGTCGGCGTACTTGGCGGCCTGCGCCGAGGCGACGCAGCCGTTGATCCGCACCATTCTCTTCTTTCCTTCGGTAACCGTTGCCATGATTCACTCCGATTTCTAAATGTTCTTTGCCGGTCGTTCCGCCAGATTCCTGAGTTCTTCCGCCTGCCGTCCGTGTAGCCCTGGCGAGATCGCGAAGGCCGTGTCCATGCGCACGACGCCGGTATCGAAGTCGAGTTCGGGCACGCCCTCCAGGCAGCCCGTCGGACACTCCTCGATACACACCCGGCAACCTTTGCAGTAGTCCACCAGAATCTTATAGAGTCCGTTGGAGCGCGACGGACGCGCGATGCAAGGCTCGGGACACACCAGGTAACAGTTGTCGCAAGCGTTGCACGTGCCGCAACTGAAACACCGGGCGGCCTCCTCCACCGCCTGCTCTTCCGAGAAAGCCTGAATCACTTCCTCCTGCGTCTTGCGCCGGCTTGCCGGAGCCAGCAGCGCCTGGTGGACGCGCGGGAAGTGCGGGAAATACGTCATGTTCATGCGGTTCAAGTCGAAGATGACGTCCACGGGAATCGTCCGCGGCTCCAACTGCTCCCCGCGCAGCACCTTGTCCAGATTGAAGGCAACGCGCTTTCCGTCGCCCACCGCATTCACCACCATCAGCGGCTGACCCGAGCCCAGTTGCACTACGTCGCCGGCCGCAAAAAAGTGGGTGTCCCCGAGACGTCCGAAGCGGTCGATCTTGATCGTGCCACGCTCGCTCTTGAACTCGTCCGGCAACCATCCCAGCGCCGCCCGCTGCCCCACCGCGATGATCACGTTATCGACGTGGAAGCGCTCGGCCGGGGTCTCGCGATTGACCGTAATCGGCGAGGCGTTGATGGCCCCGGAGAAGCGCGCCCGATGCAGCTCCAGGGCCTCGACCCTGTCCTTGCCCAGCACCGCCGTCATCGCCCGCCCGTGCACCAGTTCCACCCCTTCTTCGAGCATGTCGTGCAGATCTTCCGGCACGGCCGGCATCTCCTGGGGGTTGGCTTCCACCGTGATCATGGTCACTTCCACGGCGCCTTGCCGCAGCGCTTCGCGGGCGCAGTCGATGGCGGTGTTGCCACCGCCGATCACCGCGACCCGAGCCCCCAGCTTGACCTTGGAGGTGCCCATGCCGATATCGCGCAGGAACGGAAGTCCGTAGAGCACGCCCTCCTTGTTCTCGCCCTTGGCACGTACGCTGTTGGGCTCGGTGAGGCCGACGGCCAGTACGCAGGCGTCGTAGTTCTTTTTTAACTCGTTCCAGGTGACGTCTTTTCCCACTTCAACCTTGGTCTTGATCGTCACCCCGAGCTCGACCAGGCGCTCGATCTCCCGATCGAGCACGTCTTGTGGGAGCACCCAGTCCGGAATGCCGCCGCGGTTGAGTCCACCTGCTTTCGGCGACTTCTCCAGGATCGTGACTTTGTAGCCCAGGCGCGCCAGCTGATATGCGGCGCTGTGCCCGGCAGGACCCGACCCGACCACGGCGACTTTCTTGCCGTTGGGCTTGCCGGCCTTGACCACGTCGTGGGTCAGTGCCTGTCCAAGATCGCCAAGAAACCGCTCGACCGCGCGAATCGAGATGGCTTCATCGTACTTCCCGCGGTTGCACGCCTGCTCGCAGGGGTGGTAGCACACCCGGCCGGTGACCGACGGGAAGGGCATGTCTTCCTTGATCAGCGCGTAGGCGTCCACATACTTGCCGCGCTTCACCAGGTCGAGATAGCCCTGGATCTTTTCGTTGGTTCCGCAAGCGTTGTTGCAGGGCGGCAACTTGTCTCGGTACACCGGCCGGATGGAGCGCCAGTTGCCGGTGGGGAACAGGTCCTGTCCCTTTTCCTGCGAGGGCGCGGGGGTGATGCCAGCGAACGGGATCTTGAGCCGGTCGGGGATGCGTGTGCCTTTGGTCGACATAAGTCCTTCCTGCCTTTAGAAAATGTTGTGTGGTGGCGGGGCTCTGCCCCGCCGTGACGGGGCAGAGCCCCGTCACCACACGATCAAGCGGCCACTGGGTTCAGCGGCATGATGTGCAAATTGTCGAGTGCCATTTCGAATGCCCGCTTGTTTGTGATCATCGGTTTAATCGATTCCATCTTGACGATGCCCGTAGTCTTGACCACGGCGGCAATCAACGGAGCGGCGATATCGGGTGCGACCATTTTGTTGCGCTCGGCGGCGCCCTCGGTCGAAAGCCGGTCGAGGCCCAGTTCGCCCAGCCGGTAGTAGAGCCATTTGTGGTCGGCCAGGTGAGCGGCATCCACACAGACGAGTTGGGCCAGCCGCTCCGCGCCCGGCACGAAACGAATCATGTACTCCGGCGTATAGTGCGTGTTGATCACCAGCGTTCCGCCCGGCGGCATCCCGCGCATATAATCCCAACCCTTGACCATCGTCCCCTCGACCAGTACGACGATGTTGGGCTGCTCGTTTTCGTAGGTGAGTTCGTGCTCGATCACGCCGTCGCTTACCCGACAGTACTTGCGTGTCGGGGCGTTGGTGCGATCGGGATTATCCACGTAGTTCTCCATCGCCTGCGCGAACTTGCCCTCGAGGCGGGCGGCAGCGGAGATGGAATTGACGATGTCGCGGCCCTCTTTGTCCATAATGATGCCGCGTGTCCAAACAGTGAGTTCCTTGTAACTCATGATCAACCCTCGTTGTTACTTGTTAGATGCGGCTTAGTTGATTCGTCGGGGAGCAAATCCCCGGCGCTATTGCTCGGCGCTATTGCTCGGCGCTTTCGTTCTTTCACTCGTCAATTGCCTGGGACTGCCGCGATCGGACTCGAGAACCGCCACGAAATCGCTGCGCAGGACCACGAAGGGCGCGACGCGAGTGCCTTCCTGAAATTCGACGCCGATCAATTCGGCACGGACGTCTATCAAAGGATTCTCAGCCAGCTCCTGCGTGACATCGACGACTTGCGTGACGTCAAAGGGGTGAGCCTGTCCGAAGGGTTCACTTTGGCTTTGATCTTCGCTCTTTCTCTTTCCAGTTTGGTGGAGTCCATTCCACCGGTGGCCTGGCCAGGAAGAAGGAAGAAACCAGTTACGACGAATCCCTGGACAATTCCCCGGTCTCTAAGCGGGCGGGGCGTCGGCCTCCACTTCTGTCCGGAACGGGATCACACCTGGAATCAGCCACTTTCCCCACATCTCGTCGACTTTACTTTGGAAGTAATCGATATCATCTTTGGTAAAGTGCGCGAATCTTCCTTGCTTTAGTAAGTAATCTCGTACCGGCTGCCGCGGGATTTTCTTCGCGGCGATTTGCTGCGTCCTGCCGGTCAGCTTCAACACACCGTCTTCAACTTCATAGAGCGGCCAAACTCCCGTATTCACCGCCAGCTCACCCATCTCGTGCGAGAGGTAGGGATCGTAATCCCAGCCCTTGGGGCAGGGATCGAGAGAGTGAATGAAGGTGGGACCGCCGATCGCCAGCGCTTTGCGTATGGAATTCATTCCCGCCAGGCCGTAGGACATGCATATGGTGGCAACATACCTGCAACTGGGATGGCCGGCCGCCATCATGCCCGCCATGTTCTTCTTCCAGCGGCGATGCATAATTCTTTTCACTTTGCCGGGCGTACTGAACGTGGTGTTGGCACCCCATGGTGTGCTGCCCGATAGTTGAATATCGGTATTGGCGTAGGACTCGTTGTCATACATCAGAATGAGGCAGTTGTAATCGGGATGAGTGAGGGTCGCCGAGATTGCCCCTACCCCCATATCCGCCCCGCCGCCATCGCCGCAGAAGGCGATCACATTGATGGGTTCCTTCTTCATTTTTCCCTTGCGCATGAGCGATTTCAGAGCGGCGGCGGTTCCTAGCGCTGCCGATCCGCTGCTCCCCAGTTGGGTGTGCATCCAGGGGAGCACCCACGAGGTGCTGTAATACGTCGTGTTCGCCACATACATGCATCCGGTGCTGCCCAGTACGATGGTTCTGGGGCCGGCGGCCTTGGCCATCATCTTCATTACCAGCGCCGACTCACAACCCTGGCAGGTGCGGTGGCCGGAGGTAAAGAACTCCTCCAGCGGGATCTTCTTAACCGCCTTGAAGGGATCTAACTTCTGCGTCGGATCGATCTGTACGTAGGTAGCCATAATTCTTTATCCTCTCTGAGGTCCAGGGCCCATCAGCAAAAACGGATTACTCTCGCAATCCGATCCATTGGGTTAACGGCTGCGCTTTGCCATCCGCAGCGTTGTAAACGGACTCGGCCATCCTCTCCACATCGGGCACGGTGACTTCGCGCCCACCGAGACCGCAAATAAAATCCACCACCGGCGGCTTCTTGCCCGGTCCCGGATACAGTGCGTGGCGAACCTCGCCCGCCAGCACGCCTCCGAGATAGGGCGAGCCGAAAGAGTAGTCGCGATCGATCACCCCGATCGCCGCATAACGTTGCAGCAACTTCGCCAAGTCTTCGGCGGCAAACGGCCGGAACCAGCGCATGCGCACAAAGCCCACTCGCTTACCTTCCTTGCGCATCTGCCGGATTGCTACCTTCACCGAGATCGAGAGCGTTCCCATCCCTATCAGAACGATATCCGCATCGTCGGTCATGTACTCTTCGAAGAACGGATTGCCATAGGAGCGTCCAAAGATGCGCTCGAAATCGGCGTAGGCTTCCTTGATCACGCCATAAGACCGCTCCATGGCCGCGTAGTTCTGGCGGCGAATTTCCATGACCCAGTCTTCATTGGCCTGGGGCGCCACACTGATGGGATTGTCGGGATGGAGCAGCAGGTTACCGCGGTCGTAGGGCGGCAGGAACTTGTTCACCCTCTCTTGCGACGGGATTTTGACCAGCGCCTGCGAATGCGTCAGAAACGCGCCATCGCAACTGATGGCGCAGGGCAGGAAGATACGCCGGTCCTCCGCCACTCGATAAGCGATCAGGGCTGTGTCCAGCGCCTCTTGCGCATTGTCCACCCAAACCAACTGCCAGCCCAGATCGCGGACCGCCAGCGCGTCGTTGTGCTCCACGCCGAAGGCCCCCGGATCATCCAACGACCTGTTCCCCACCATGGCGACCATGGGAATGCGCAGCGCGGGAGTTACCGTCAGCGCTTCCATGGCATACATCCAGCCGACGCCGCTGGAACCGCAAAACACGCGGGCTCCGCAGGCAGAAGCGTGCTTCACGATTTCAAACTGCGAGTGTTCGCCTTCCGCGACGATATACTCGCAGTCCATTTCTCCGTTCGCCACCAGCTTGCACACGTACTGCATGACGGTGTCGTAGGGACGAATGGGATAAGCCGTGATTACGTCAACATCCGCCAGCTTGCAAGCGACTGCGATGGCTTCGCTGCCGGTGATTAGAGCGGTTTCCTCTGTCTTGCGCTGCTCCTCGATTACTGTGGCGACTGCCATGACGGACTCTCCTCGTAAAGCGATCCTCTAAACCGGCAATCATTTTCCGCGAGCGATTTCGAGCATCTCCGGAATCTGCTCTTCATATTGCCCGCGATAACGGAACCCGTGCGACCGTGGCGGGTGCGATTTGATTTTCTCTTCCAGCCAGACCTTGTAGCCGTCCTTGTCCTTTCGCCAGTCTTCCCACTGGCTGCTGTTGTCACTGAATTCCGTCTCATTGACCATGGTGACGCATTCCTTGACCGGGCAGACCGCCTCGCACACGCCACATCCGCAGCAGGCCTGCATGTTCGCGTCGTACAATCCTTCCGGAGTCACATCGAAACATGAGTCCGGGCACTGCAGCCAGCACAGCGTGCATTTGATGCAGGTATCGAAATTCACCACCGGCCTCATGGTTCTCGTGCTGAATTTCTTAAAGGTGGGATTGCGATCGGGCTGGAATCCACCGTGGGCGTGGCTGACCGGATCTTCCATGTTCCCTCCGGCGCGAATGCTGGGAATGGCGACGCCTTCTCCCATTTCATGCCACTTGGGCAAATCAAACGCGTAAGGCGTTTCAGGATTACCCTGGTCAGGCCGCACCGTGATGCTGGTGGTGCGCTCGTAGGACTTGGCCGCGGACGTGGCCTTGAGTTCATCTTTCCACTCGGAGACAATCGCTTTTTGGACTGACTGCAAGCTGAACAGATCGGGCAGGACCTTGGCAATCGCACCGAGAATGCGCACGTCCGTGTGATCGTCCTTATACACCCACAGACCTGAAAAGCTGACCGTACCCTTAAGAATCGCCAATTGATAAGGGGTCTCCTTGCGGTGGGCCATGGCGATGATGGCTTCGGGGCCTTCGCGGGAGGTCACGATCAGGGTGGCTCCGGGCTTTAGCAGGCGATTGACCGGTTGGAGACCGTACCAGGCCCACGACTCCACGCCCTTGCACAGCGTGTCATCTACGCAAATGGTGACATCGACTTCTTTGGGCTGGTATTTCGCCATTCCATCCTGGAGGGTCTGTTCGTCGGTAGCCACGATCGCGAAGTTCTTCGCCGGAATGCCGTTGCGCTCGGGGCTGTCCCCGTAACGGCCAAAAGAAATGCCCATCTTGCCCTCGTGATGAGCCGCGAGCACGATCGCTCGACTGATTCTCGTGGCCAGAGTTTTTTGAAATATTCCTCGATAGATAATCTCAATCGCGAATAACCGGCCCATGGCGAAAACCCTCCGTTGGTTAGAACTTGTCAAGTACGATCTCTTCGACGTCTTCAATGTGCCGCCGCATAGCCGCATTTGCAGCCTCGGCATCGTGGCGCTTGATCGCAGCCAGGATCCGGCGGTGGCCGGCGAGCGACTTTTGCGCGCGCCCTTTCACCTGCAACGAGCGTTCGCGCGTATCGCGCAGCAGGTCCATGAGAATGTCGAGCACCTTCAACACGACACTGTTACCGGAAGCCAGAGCAACGTTGTAGTGGAATTCCGCGTCCTCGGCGATGCTGGTTTCGTCATGAGACAGCTTTGCTTCTTGCCGTTGCAGAATCTCCTCCATCTCTGAGATTTCCTCGGGAGAAGCGTGCGTGGCGGCGCGCGCCGCCAACGGCGGTTCAAGCATCTTGCGAAAATCCAGAAGCTCGCTGACCATCTCCTGCCGGCGCATCAGCGCGTTGGCAAAAGGATTGACCAATGACTCCTTGGATAGTTCGCGAACGATGGTCCCAGCGCCCTGACGCGGTTCCACCAACCCCATCAGTTCCAGGCCTCGAATCGCGTCTCGAATGGAACTGCGGCTCACTCGCAGCATCTCCGCCAATTCCCGCTCCGAGGGCAGTTTGTCACCGGGTTTCAGTTTGTTTAGAATCAAACGCTCGATCTGCTTGGCGACTTCTTCGTAGACCTTGTTCCTGCGGACAACCTCGAAGTCGGATTTGACCGGTGCTGCCATAGGCGAGTGGTCCGATAAGTGGACCAGAGACAAAGGGAGTATACCCCCGTTGTCAAGTCCCTGGCAAATATTTTTGTTAGGCGCTGAAAAAAGGCGATGGAAGCTGGCCCCGCAGTCCAGGGCGCTGCCGGGCGAGAGCGTCTGGTCGTCCGCTCATTTTGGTTGTTGCCTAGCTGCACACTCCGCCAGTAGCTTCGTGCAACTGTACACGGTTCGCGTGTAGGGCATAGAGAGCCCTACCTGCTCGCCCAGCTCCACGACCGCGCCCACCAGTGCTTCCAGTTCCATCGGCCGGCCCGCTTCGAGATCTTGCAGCATGGAGGTTTTGTGCTCCCCAACTTTTTCCGCGCCGCCTATTCGCTGCTCGATGGAAACGGGCAACTCCATGCCCAACTTGCGGGAGACCGCTTCCACTTCCTGCATGATGTTGCGGATCACCGAACAAACCCCCGGATCGCGTACCATCTGCACCAGCGTGGCGCGGGTCAGGGCGCTGACCGGGTTGAAGGACGCGTTGCCCAGAACCTTGACCCAAATCTCGTGCCGGATGCGAGTGGTGACCGGGCAGCGCAATCCGGAGGCGATGAGCGCCTCGGCTATTCGGCGGCAGCGATCGGAGCGCGAGTCGTCCGGTTCACCGAGAGAAATGCGGTTGCCCTCGATGTGTTGAATCACGCCGGGTGAGGGAATCTCGGTCGAAAAGTAAACGATGGACCCGACCACCTTATGCGCTTCGATGGCCGAGGAAATCACACCGCCGGGATCGACCCGCTCCAGGCGCAATCCTTCCCAATCACCGCCGAAACCCTGGAAGTACCACCATGGAATTCCATTCTGTGTGCTGACCACAGTGGTCTCCGGCCCCAGCACCGGCCTTAGCTGCGGCGCAAGTTGCGGCAGGGCGTGCGCCTTCACCCCAAGAAAGACGACGTCCACCGGTCCCACTTCTTCGAGGGAACTGGCGATGCTCGGCCGCGCCACAAAATCTCCCTCGCTGCTTCTTACCTGCACGCCGTGCTCCTGCATGGCGCGAAGATGCGGCCCCCGCGCGAAAAGCGTGACCTCGAACCCGGCCCGCGCCAAGCGGGCACCGATGTAGGCTCCGATGGCGCCCGCCCCCGCGATCAGGAACCTCATAGTTGGTCATCCACGAGCGCGGCGGCGACTACGCGTCGGCGAATTTTTCCCGTCGCGGTGGTTGGGATACTTTTTACCAGATAAATCTTCCGCGGACATTTGTATTCTGCCAGCAAGTCGCGGCAGTGCTTGATGAGTGCCGATTCGGTGGCCCCATGGGGTTCGTGCAAGACCACGGCGGCAGCCACTTCTTCACCCAGGGTGGGATGCACGCAGCCAAACGCGACCGCCGCCGCGACCGCAGGATGCCGCAGCAAAATCTCATCGACTTCGTGAGGCGCGATGTTTTCGCCCCCGCGGATGATGATGTCTTTGATCCGGCCCGTCAAATGCAAATAGCAGTCTGCGTCGAGCATTCCTTCGTCGCCGGTACGAAACCATCCATTCACAAAAGCGCGAGCGTTGGCTTCGGGATTGTTTTCATATCCACGAAACACGTTGGCTCCCTGAATGGCGACTTCGCCCCGCTGGTCGGTGCCGAGGTGATTGCCCTCCTTGTCCATGATGCTGATGCGCAGCCCGGCGCCCACACCCACTGAACCTGCCTTCCGATGTCGCGGGGGCAAAGGATTCGAGGTCATCTGGTGGGCCGCTTCGGTCATCCCGTAGGCTTCGACGAAGGGCACGCCGAACAGCCCCTCGATCTTGTGAATGAGTTCTGGCGACAAGGGCGCGCTGCAGGAACGGATGAAACGCAGAGAGACAGCTTCTGCGGGTTTGTGGTGCGTACGGGCCAGCAAAAGCTGATGCATCGTGGGCACTCCCGAATACCAGGTCACGCGATGTTCTCGAACCGTCCGCCAGAAAGAAAGCGCGTTGAATTTGGTGGGAACAACTACGGTCCCCCCGGAAAGCAATGTTGCCATGGTGGAGGCAATCAACCCATGCACGTGGAACAGCGGCATGATGCACAGCGAAACATCTTCCCCGGAAAGCGCGTAGGTGTTCGCGATATTCGCCGACGAGACCGCGAGGTTGAAATGCCGCAAGGGAACACGCTTCGGCCGCCCCGTGCTTCCGCTGGTGTGCAGGACCAGGGCAATGTCGTCAGCCGTGGGCTCGGTTGCGGAAACACCGGTGGCAGCACCCGCTAGCTCAACCTTGCCCTGGTCGCTCATTTCCACCGAGAACACCGGGATCTTGCGGTCCGCGGCTGCGCTGCGCGCGAATTCTCCGCCGACCGGGGGGCAAAGCAATATGCGCGCATTCGTGTCCCCGAGAAAAAAAAGAAACTCCTCATACGGGTACGCTAGGTTCAAAGGGGCTGCGGTTCCGGCAATGGAGGCCGCCAGAAAGCTCACAATCGCAGGCAATCCATTCGGCAGTGCGATCGCTACCGCATCGCCACGGCGAATGCCGGCGGAGGCCAACGCGTTCGCCATGGTCAGGACCTGCTGGCGGAGCGAATCGTAGGTGACACGGATTCCAAGCTCGGGAACGATAACCGCCGTGTGGCTGTCTGCGAAATGTAAAACGTCAAGAAGTGTGTCGACCGACTTCAGAGTCATTCGTTATCGCCTTGGCGCGGGCCCCTGCATGAGGGGCAGATTTTCTCTGTGGTTCGTGAAACCAAAGGAATGGGGCCGCACTCTGCCGGCCTGTCATCCCGCACGCAGCGAACCATCTGATGAATTCAAATCGAGTAGCCCTCGGCGTTCAGCGCCTTGCTAAACTCTTTCACAAAAAGCTGCACATTCTCCTCGGTAGCCAACGGTCCCATGACGCCAATGCGGAAGACTTTACCCGCGAGCGGACCGAAACCGCCGGCGATCTCAATGCCTGCTTCGTCCAATAGGCGTCTGCGCACTTTCGCCTCGTCCACACCTTTTGGAACGCACACCGTGTTCAGGGTGGCAATCCGATGCGGTTCGGGAACGTGCAGGCGCAGCCCCATCGCTTCTATGCCCTGGACAAACAACTTATGGCAACGGCGATGCCGCTCCCAGCGGTTCTCGATTCCTTCCTCGGCGATCACCAGCAGCGCCTCGCGCAGTGCGTAAAACATGGAAATCGGCGCCGTGTGGTGATAGCGGTGCGACACGGTGGAATAGTCATGGATCAGCTTGAGGTCAAAATACCAACTGCGCGCCGGAGAAGTTCGAGCGCGCAGCCAGTCCATGGCCCGCGGCGACATGGCCATTGGCGATAGCCCCGGTGGACAGCTCAGTCCTTTTTGCGTGCAACTGTATCCGACATCGATACCGGTTTGGTCGAACTCCACCGGCACTCCGCCGAGCGAGGTCACGCAATCCGCGATCGCCAGAGCGCCAGCGTCATGAGCTGCGGCACAGATTGCCTGGCCCGATTGCAACGCTCCAGTCGATGTCTCGGCGTGAACATAAGCCACAATCTTGGGCTTTTCGCGACGGATGAACTCTCTCGCTTCATCGTTCGTGAAGGTCTCACCCCAAAGCTTCTCCAAGCGTACGACGTCGGCGCCGTGGCGCTTCGCCATCTCCGTGAGCCGATCGGAGAAATACCCGTTTGCGAACACCGCGAACTTGGCTCCGGGCTCCGCAAAGTTCGCAACCGCAGCTTCCATGCCCGCGCTGCCGGTGCCGGAAATCACTAGTGTGACGCCGTCGTTGGTTCCGAAGGCGGTTTTAAGCAATTGCTGAACTTCTCCCATCACCTGGATGAAGTATGGGTCGAGGTGCCCGACGATCGGTTTCGACAGTGCCTCATAGACCCTCGGATGCACCATGCTGGGTCCCGGTCCAAACAGGTATCGGCGAGGCGGCTGCAAGGGAGGAAACAAACTAAGTGCGGGAACTTCCTGTTCTATGGTGCTCATAGCCCCTCGTTTCTCTTGAGTGATAGTTAGATATTACGGCACGGAGCGGACAAACTCCAGCGCCCCACCGGAACTGCGACGTTCCAGATGCGATGCAGTTTGACAGTGAGCACCGATGACGCAAGTGCCGTCAAATGAATTCTATTGATCCGTTCGATCAGTTTTTCTTGTCACTGGTTGTTTGCGCAACTTGCATTCGTTTCCGCGGAGTCCGTTCCGCCTAAATCGGCGAGTGGTGTCCCTGCACGTAGCTTTGGCGGCGGCCCTCGAAGGAGTGCTCTTCCGCGGAGTTGCGCGTCCCATCTCGAGCCTCGCCCGCCTCAATTCTGCCAGTCTTAGCCAACTCTTGGATAGTTCATTCTTTGCTTTCCGGGATTTCGGCGTCTTTCACTCCGCTGACGTTTATTCCTGACCAAACTTCGTTATGCGAACGAGCGGTTGCCTGAGTCATCCCCACCGCAGCCTGAAAAAAGGTAGTCTCCTAAATTCAACGGCGAGTTCCGGGGGGTGTTCACAAACCAGAACCTCACCACGGAGGCACGGAGTCAAGGAGAAAAGCGAGTTCATGATTTTGTCCCTTAGGAATCGGCTGCGATCCCGCAATAAGCCTGGGAAAAAGCCTTCCTCCGTGTCGGAGCCTGCCCGGAGCGTAGCCGAAGGGTGTCCCCGTGGTGGGTGTTGCTTGAAATTCCGGGTCGCCGCCGATTTAGGACACTCCTGAAAAAGTTTCTGAAAAAGTTTCTTGACAGGCCGCATTTTGATGTGGTAAACCGGCCAGTCGTACGGAACTGGTCCGCTTTTCATACCGGACAGGAACTTATTATCAGCTCTAGAAATCTTTCGGTTCGTGGCCCCAACGAACAAGGCAGCGCGCGGCCTGCGTGTACACATGCCTTGAGGACAGGCCCGTTTTGCAAATCATCCCGGGAGAAGAAACATATGCGCTCGCTCAGAATGTTTTTCGCGCTTCTGGTGGTTTTCATGGTGCCAGGTTCGCTCGCCCATGCTCAAGGCACGGAACCCGCGAGCAACACCGGCGGATCGGCCTCCGTAAGCGCCACCAAGGAAGAGGTCAACCAGTTGCGCAGCGAGGTCGCCGCGCAGCGCCAGACCATCGAGGAACTGAAGGCTTTGGTCGAGAAGCTGGCTGCGGGGAAGGCCCTGGCAAGCGATAACTCGGTCCAGATCCGGCCCGTGGCTGACGCTGCTTCGGGGGAAACCAATTCGCAGCCGGTTAACGCTCCCGGCCAAGGCACGGTTCATCTGATGAATACGGTTCTCGTGCAGCCCGACCCCGCGATATTGGCGGCTCTCGTGGATCAGGCTCAACCCGCCGCTGCTCCCAAGAAAGATGCTCCTCCGCTCACGGCAGGATGGAGCGGCGAGCACTTTTTCATCAAAAGCCCCGACGGGCAGTTCAGCATCAGCCCCTACGGCTACGTGAACACCGATTACCGCGCTTACCAAGGCGATGGCGCGCCCGCTGACACGTTTCTCGTGCGCCGCGCTCGTTTCGGCTTTCAGGGCAACTATGGTTCGCACTTCGATTTTGCCCTGCTCACCGACGCTGCGGCGACCACGGGCTCGGTCGTGCGCGACGTGTACCTCAACGTAAGGCTCCGGCCGGAGTTCCAATTTCAGGCTGGCCAGTTCAAGGTACCCTTCGCTCAGGAAACCGGTGTCGGCGCCACCAATCTGGACTTCGTAGAACGCGGGTTCCAGGCGATGCTGTACCCGTCGGCGGCCTCGGCGTACCGCAGCCCCGGTGTCGCCATTCATGGAGACATTTACGGTGGCATCGTGCAGTACTGGGTGGGCGCATTTAACGGCAAGGGATATGCGATAGCCAACACCACCAATGAACCGGAAGTTATTGGCCGGCTGCGCTTCTATCCGTGGCGCAAATCCAAGAACGACTGGCTCAAGCAATTTACCTTTGGTGGTTCCATCGACCATGCGCGCTCGCGCGGTCTTTCCGGGGATCAGAGTTTCAGCGGCGCGCTGCCTGATGGCGCTTACAACTTCTTCCCGCAATTCGCCATTAACGGAGGCATCGAGCGCTACAACGGTGAGTTCACCTACCTCAAGGGGCGTTTCGCTCTGCGCGGCGAATACGATCAACTCATGCAGTCCCGCAACAATGTCGGCACCGAGCAGGCGGGAAATCTTGGCTTCCTGAGTCTTCCGCAAATCCGAGCCAAGGCTTGGGACCTCAGCACAACTTACTTGCTGACCGGGGAAAAGCGGCCGGAAAACGGCACTCCGCGGGTCAATCGTCCGCTCTACGGCCCCGATACTCCGGGCGGCAAGGGACGCGGGCTGGGAGCCTGGGAAGTCGCTTTCCGCTTCACCGGCATCCAGGCCAAGGAACCGGGCACGAGCCTCTTGCAGTATTACACGCCGGGTTTTGTGCCCACGTTTGATTATCACACCAGGGAGTACACCGTTGGGCTCAACTGGTATCCCAATTATTGGGTCAGGTACATGGTCAATTTGAGCGTTGATCAGTTGAAGGACCCCAGTCTAACTGGCGCGCTGCCGCAGAACTATTTTGTGGTTTTGCAGCGCTTACAGTTCAGGTTCTAGAGTCGGTTCGCTCGGCTGTACGTTGCGGATGGAATCGTCAACAAGTTTGGTAGTCACCGGGGCTGGTCGCAGCCGGTCCTGAAGGGAAATCGCAGGAGGGAATTCGATGAGACCGAGGATTCTGCTTACTATTCTTCTCACCGCACTATTTGTGATACTCAGCGGCTGCGGGGGTGTGTCCAACTGCCCCGTGTGCGGCACCACCTCTGCTGGCGGTTACGCCGTCATCGACATCATCCCCGTGCCAGAGCACAATCCCACCGGCGAACCCGGCGGACCGTTCAATTCGTTCGACATTAGCTGGATCGCGAAAGCGCCCAGCGGAACGGGCCACAATTTGGACTACATTTCCGACCGCATCGGCTTGGCCGTGGTCGTGGTCGATACGACCACCAACATCGCTGTGAATGCCATTCAAGGCGTCAACGCCGTGACCGGCGCGGGCAACCAAGCGAGCCTCTGCGATCCCAGCATCCCGCCCATCGCCGATGTGTTTGGCAATTTCACTCGCTTCGGGTGTAGGAATCCCCCCTTTCATCTTATTTCAGGCTTCGGTGGCAACGGTAAGTTTGGGGGATTTCCGGGCGCGCAGTGCTGCGCCGCACGCGCCAACGGCGTGAATCCAATGTCCGGCCCAGATGGCCTCGAAGTGAGCGACGACGGCAAGCTCTTGTTCGTCGGGAATGGCAGCGCTTCGGTCGTGGTCTTTGATCTGACCACTATGGACCTGACCCAGAATCCGCCCACTGCACCCACCGTGGTGGCGGCCATACCTACTGGCGTTTCGGCCGATTATGACGGTCCCTTGGGCATCGCTCCCTGTGTCTCCTCCTGGAACGGCGAAGCGGGCTCCGCCGCCGATTGCGGAGACGACCGCGCCGACGAAATGGCATACGACGCCACGCATCAGGTTCTCGCGATTATCAACGGCGATCCAGGGTTGCCGTTCGTAACGTTTATCAATATGGCGAATATCACGACGCAGCATTGCCTGCCAATCGATGCGGGGCTCGCTTATGGCCCCTGGCAAGCTGGGTACGGTCCCGCCGACTATGGCGTTAACTATCCCTTCCAGGGATCGAATACGACTTGGGTGCCGCAAGATCCGAATGCTCATTTCAACCCGCCCAGTTGCATCCTTGGGCAAATCTACTATGACGGCGCGGGAGGAGCGGCCTCCGGAGGACTCGGACTTAATAACCCGCCCGTTCAGGTTGACACCGTTGGGGGTTCGTTCCCCTGCCCGGATCCGTCCAATCCGCAGACCTTCGGCGGTGTCTCCGGGTCGTCCGCTTCGTTGGTCCCCGGCGTAGGCGTAACTCCGAGTGGCACGTCCTACAGCATCCCCTGCCATCACGGCCCCATTATTGACCAAACACTAGGCACATTCTGTAGCCAAACTGCCCCTGGCACCAATTGCGCCGGTGCCATAGCGCCGGCCGGATTGGGGGGCATGGCTTGGAACCCCAACACCGGTCACTTGCTGCTGGCGAATGAGAATTCCATCGGTATCACCAACATTGGAAGCATCGATGAAATCGATCCCCAGCTCGCGGACACTACCTGCGGCGGGGTCTCCTGTGGTCCGGTGGTGGTCAACAGCTTCGTGATGCCGAATTGCATGCCGACCAGCGTCGTTAAGGGCCCGGGTAACAACTTCCTCATAGGTTGCGCGGACCACGACGGCGAGGCATTCCCTCCCAACGAGTACGTGATTGATGGAACTTCGGGTGCAATCCTCGCCACCATCAATAACGTCGGCGGCGTGGACGAGGTCTGGTACAACCCCGGCGACAACCGCTACTACCTGGCCGCCAGAGATATGCCCACCGGTCCAGTGATGGGTGTCATCGATGCCGTAAGCAACCTTTGGCTGCAAAACGTTACAACCAATTCCAATTCACACAGCATCGCTGTCGATCCCAGCAATAACCATGCCTTTGTTCCTCTCCAGGCCGGGAACCAGTGCACGACCCAGAGCAGCAACGGGTGCGTTGGTGTTTACGCGCAACAATGAGGCGGAATGAGACGATAGCGAATCTCAATAGATCGACTGGGTGAGCGGGCACATCGGTGGTATAGTTCACCGCAGGCGTGGGGCGAGGTTCGACTCCGCCCGCCGGTGAAGTTTGCTGAGGTCATCTATGGCCATGCATCGAAAATCTGTCACGCGAGGATACGCCTTGGCGTTCTCGCTTATTTGGGTGCTGGTCGCGCTGGCAAGCGCAAGCGAGCAGCCGCCGCCAAAACCCACCGACCTCCCGGCAACCGTAATCGCCCATTTGCCTTTGCCGCAGGCGACCGGAAGTCAAATGTTGCTTCAGAAGGAAAACGCGAAACAGTACCTGTACGTTCAACAGGCCACCAAGCAAGGCTTCATGATCGTGGACGTGACCAAGCCGGAGAAGCCGAGCCTTTTGAAACGAACAGCGGAATCGAATCAGTCAACTGCGGGAAACCTGCAGATGGTTAGCCCCGATGTGGCCATCGCGGAAGCTCCGGAAAGAACACCGGCGACTCTGACCAGCAGCAGCCATCCCACCGAAACCGTTCGCGTGCTCGACTTGAGCGACCCGCGCAATCCCAAGACCCTGGAGACGTTCAACAAAGTCACCAGCCTTCTTCCGGATGGCGGCCACGGCTTGATCTACCTCACCAACAACGAAGGCTTGTGGATTCTCCGTTACAATCGCCCGGCCCCGCTGGAGCCAGCCAGGAAAAAGCAGCCCTGCGACTCCGAATCCGCGATCATGGCCATGCCGCCGGACTGCGACTAAGGACCTGACCTGAACCAAAGCGTCCCTCTGCGAAAACCTACTGCTGAGAGACTCAGCGCACCGCGCATTGCTTCTCGATGGTCTTGATCGAGATGATGGTTAACGTCGCCGAGGCTGGAGAACCCGTTCTGGTTAAGGAGTCGGAGCTGGTGCTCATCGAAGGCGACTCCTTCCCGGTGACTTCCACTTGTTGTCCCAGGTACTTGCGGAGCCTCATTTTGCCCGTAGCCTGAAGTTCGTAGGTCATCGCTGGGTCCTGCTTCATCAGTATGTAATCGCCGCTCGATCTGCCGACGCAGCCCTGTACGGTTATCTGTCCTTTGGGAACCTTCGAGTCGTGCTGGCTCGAGTTGCTGGGATTGCTGTCTTGTGCCAGGAGAAAGCTGCCCGAGAGCAGCAGAGCGAACCACAACGTTTTCATGGAGACTTTCCTCTCATAGAATGGGATGGCAACGCTCTGGTGCCGGTTGCATTTTAATCTGTGGCGCAGGGCGCAGAGCTACTTGACGTGGGTTTCCTGGTAGTGCAGTTCCTTCCATTGTCCGGCGCGCTTCACCCAGACTTCACTGATGTACACCCGTGAGTAGCGCACTTGCGCCTTGGGCGGGAACTGCATGGTCACTTCGTAGATGACCAGGGCGGCGTCCGGCCCCAGCGGAATCAGCTTGTACCCCCACAGCGTATAGTTGAAGACGTTCGTCTCTGCCAGTTCGTTTACCGCTTGAATCTTGTTCCGCTCGCCCCGGCCATCGATTTCCACGCCCTGATAGTCCTCGGCTAACAATTCGGCGTAACCTTTCTTGTCCTTCTTCTTCAGCGCCTCCCATTCGACTTTGATCTTCGCTTCGAACATATCCTTCAGGCCCGAGTCGGCGGAGACGCTGCCGGATGGCCGGCTCTCGCCAGTCTTAACCGGCATTGCGGGTTTTTGCGCCAGCGCCAGAGACGTCAGCCACGCTATACAAACGAAGACGAAGTGATCCCGCATAAATCCCCCGAAGCGAACCGCAGCGAATTTTATCGTGTGCGCGCCAGGTCCGGCGCAACTGAACCCTATTGCAAGTCCTTGACTTTCTTTCTCAATGCTGCGAGCAGCGGCGGAGGCAGTTCGGCATAGCCTTCCTGAACCGCGTATTGCTGGCCATCCGTGTACATCCAATTCAAAAAATCGCCTAACGCGACGGCACGAGCGGAATCGGCGGAGTGTGTTTGCAAGTAAATCCAGGTGAAACTGGTAAGGGGAAAAGCATCGGCTCCGGCTGCGTTGATCAACGAGGCGGAGAAGCTCTTCCAGCCTGGCGCCTCCGCCGCCTGGCATGCCGCGGTCATGCTCTCCGTGGAAGCTTTAACAAACTTTCCGGCGCGATTCACCACCGCGGCTTGGGAAATACCGCCCTTCACCGCATATTGATACTCCACGTAGCCAATGGAGCCGGGGCTGTTTTTCACCTTGTCTGCCATATCGGAACTGCGTTCCGCCGGCTCGCCAACCGGCCACTTGGGGGAAGCGGTGATTCCAATTTGCGCCCGAAACTTGGTACTCACCTTGGATAGAAAGTCAGTGAAGACGTAGTTGGATCCCTTTCCTGCGGGGCGGTTGATCACTTGGATCGAAAGATTCGGCAGAGTGATCGCTGGATTGAGCTTCGCGATCTGCGGCGCATTCCATGTCTTCACATCGCCGAGGTAGATTCCGGCTAACACTTCCCCCGAAAGCCGGAGCTCCTGGTGGATCTCGGGGAGGTTGTAGATGGGAACGATCGCGATGAGTACGACCGGCAGTTCGATCAAACTGCCCTCTTTCCGATCCTTATCCGTAAGCTGAGTTTCCCCGGCGCCAAAATCGCCCACCCCATGTGAGATCTGCTTGATCCCTTCGCTGGTGCCGATCGGAAGATATCGCATCTTAATCTTGGGATTGTGCTTGCCGTACTCCTGGGTCCACCGGTTGTAAAGAGGCGCCGGTACAGTCGATCCGGATCCCACCAGGACAAGCGCTTCCTGGGCTTTGGCCGGGGCGCCGCACAGTCCGAGAACAAAAACGGGCACTAGCCAGATATGCGAAAGCAAACGGCGGCTGAAACGTCGCTGCGCAATGCTCGACGCCGTAAATCCTGCGGATGCCTTCATCGTGTTCCTCCTAAGTCCTTGTGGCCGAACTGTCAAACGCACCCATCGTCTTGGCCACCGGATTACTGAAACTGGCTGACGACTCTAAATTATCACCGTTTTGAGTGAACCCAACCGGTCGCGTAGCCGGTAGCTGTTGTCAGACTAGGAACGGCCATCGCTCCCAATCCCCGCTCTCGACGAGCGCTGGTAGCCCGTGGTGCAAGCACGATTTGCATCAGGGTATGCCTTTAGGCATACCGTAAGTGCCGTGTTACGAATGCGCCTTTAGGCGCTGGTTTTGGGCGCTGGAGTTTCACCACAGGCCGCTGGAGTCGAACTCTCGTCCCAACGACGCGGAGTAGACGCGAGAGACGGGCATCCGCCTGGCCTTGAGTTTCTACCGTCAGTGAAAGCTAGGGGCGGGAGGTGCCGGCAGAGCCGGAGGTATTACGATTGCTGGCCCCTCAAAGGGGCCCGATCGCGACCGGTCAAAGTCAAAGGCAAGACCCCGTAAGCTACCGGCTGCACGATTATTGGTGATCGGGTGAAGCGCGCTCCCGGATTTGTCAAACTCCTGCCGCCTCCCCGGCAGCAGCCGGGGGTCTCCCTGCGGATTAGTTGCCATGCTTCGCCGAAGTTCTTTCGCCCCTTTGTAAGTCTCCGTTAAGGTTTCCCGTGTAGCCTTGCCACTGCTGTACAGTGTGCGAACTGGATGCCTATTCCGGTTGAGTTACTTGCTCCGCTCGCGGTTGCGGCAACGAACTTAAGGTTTTCTCTCGCACGTACCACGAAGTGGCGATCAAGGCCAACAGCAGCACAAGTCCAATTACGCTCCAGATTGCGTTGCTTGATCTTGGCTCAGGCGCTGGGATTCGGGCGGGGGCAACGGCTGCCGCTGCGCCTCCGCCAACGGAAACTACGCCCAGCGTTTGCCCACAGCTGCGGCAGAAACGCGAGCCATCGGGTAAATCAGTACCACACTTTGCGCACAACATAGCTACTCCTTTCGGCCATTCTGCTGAAGATATGAGCCTTGAGCAAGGTTACCGGGGTCACATTGAAGTGCCCTCGCTGGCGAGTAGCGACTAGAGCTGACAATCGTAGGTTCTCATCCTTTCGAGTGAAGCCAACGCTTGCGTGACCGGCGGCTGTCGTCACACTTAGGACGGCTGTTGCTCCACGCTCTGTTTCCGATGAGGCCTAGCGGGGATTACTCATGACGAGTTTGGAGAGAGTCGGGAAGGGCACGGCTTTCAGCCGTGCCGTGTGGCCCGGCCTAAGTCCCGGCTTCAGCCGCTGAGGGACGGCGCCGGAGTCATCCTGTTGGCTCTGCCGACGCTGGCGACCTCAGGGACTAAAGCCCGCGTCTTTATTGGCTCTGGGCGGCACGGCTGAAGCCGCGCCCTTCCCAGTTCTCGCCTCGTGAATAATGCGGCCCAGAGAGTTCGGGGTCTCATCCCAGGGACGCACAGGAAGTGAGAGAAGCGAACATCTACCGGACGTCAAAATTCCACTTGCGGTGCGACGCCGTGGGAGTCCCGTGCCGAGCAACGGCTGGTGTTAAGATGCTGAACGTCTGGATTCCCCGTGCCTGCGAATCGCACTATGCGCTCGCGCGCCCAGTGCCCGGGCGAAAGTACCGGGAAAGCCGAACCAACTTATGTCGCGCAATGAGGTTGAAACTTTAGCGCGTGAACTGCTGTCCGCGTATGAGTCGGGCGCGATGGTCGCTGTCCCTCCCTCTGCGCGCCCCGGTTTCGACCTCAACACGGCTTATGAGGTTGAAGCAACCCTCAAGCGGTTCCGCGAAGCTGCTGGACACAAAGCCGTCGGCCGCAAGGTTGGTTATGCGAATAAGGCCATGTGGCGTGTGCTCAAACTTGAAACCCTGGTTTGGGCCCACATGTACGACGACACGGTGCATTGCAGTGACCGCAACTCCGCCACCCTGACCCTCGCACATCCCCGTTCGCTGAAGATCGAGCCCGAGATTGTTTTCGGTTTGAAACAGCCGATCGTTGCCGAGGGCGCCGAGGGCGCCGCTGCCGCCGCTGCCGCCGCTGCTCTCGCCTCCACGGATTGGCTGGCAATGGGATTTGAAATCATTGATTGTCCCTTTCCGGAATGGCAGTTTCAGCCCGGTGATTTCGTTGCATCCTTTGGACTTCATGCTGCGCTCGTGATCGGAGAGCGGGTCGAAGTGCGGCAAGACTGCATCGCCGCGCTGATGGACGAGCTGCCACGATTCAAGGTGCGGGTGTCGAAAAACGGAGAGTTTGTGGAAGAAGGATCCGGCAGAAACTGCTTGAGGAGTCCCGCCTTGTGCTTGGCGGAACTCAGTGCAGCCATCGTGCGGCGATTCCCCACCCAGCCATTGCGCGCTGGGGAAATCGTCAGCTCCGGAACGCTCACCGCCGGACATCCGGCCGGCAGAGGCGATCTCTGGACAGTTGAGGTCGAGGGACTGTCGCTGCCGTCGCTGACTCTGCGCCTGACTTGATTTATAGACCTGCTTTCATAAATCGGTTTTGGGTAGGGCACGGCTTCACAGCCTGCCGAAAAACTCGATGTTGCACTTGATTTTGGGTGGCGCAGCGGTTTACCGCTGCGATAACTGGCTTGTTTTCAGAGTTGGCTTCAGCCGCTGAGGTGAGACTGCGACGCGGAAGGTGCTTTTTCCGCACGTTGTTCAGCCGTGCCGTTCAGGGTCTGACAGAATGCGGGCTTTCGCCCCTGAGGGACGTGCCTGCCGAGCAGAAAGGCAGTTGTGGAACCAGTTCTAAGAAAAACTAGAATCCATTTCAGAGAAAGGCGCATATAGACTGGCTTCTCGCGGGGCGTGAGCTTGCCGAAGTTGCAGCGCCTATCGAACCTCTGTCGGTGAAACTGCCTTGATGTCGGGCTCGCGCTAAGCGTATTGCTTGTTTTGGAAATCGCATTCATGGAAGTTCTCAAAAGACTTTTCGAGCGGCATTTCCACTCGCCGGTCGAGCGGGTGCAGCCGCTGCAAGGCCAGCTCGGCGGTTCGGGCCGCAAGATTATCCGGCTTTCCAGCGAAAAAATCAGCGCGATTGGCATCCTGTATGACGTGCGCGAAGAGAATGTTGCCTTCCTCGAATTTTCCCGGCACTTTCGCCGCCACGGTCTCCCGGTGCCGGAAATTTATGCCGAAGACTTGAGCCACGGCGCGTATCTCGAAGAAGACCTTGGCGACACCACGCTTTTTGAATTTCTTTCGGACCATCGTGACGGCGCGGCCATTGCTCCCGAGGCAGTCGCGGCCTATCGCAAGGTTGTCGCCCTGTTGCCGCGCTTTCAGGTCGAAGCGGGCCGCGATTTGAACTACAAAGTGTGCTATCCGCGCTCCAGCTTCGACCGCCAGTCCATCGCGTGGGATTTGAATTATTTCAAGTATTACTTTCTCCGGCTCGCCGGCGTTCCCTTCAACGAGCAGGCGCTCGAACGCGATTTCAGCCGCTTGACGAAATTCCTCTTGAGCGCCAGCCGCGAGTATTTTCTCTATCGCGATTTCCAATCCCGCAACATCATGCTGCGCAAAATTCTGAACGAAGACCGGCCTTTTTTCCTCGACTACCAGGGCGGCCGCAAAGGCGCGCTGCAATACGATATTGCTTCTCTTTTGTACGATGCCAAAGCCGATCTGCCCCCCGATCTGCGCCAGCAATTGCTCGATCGTTATCTCGACAGCCTCGCCGGTTTCTTCGATCTCGATCGCCCCGCATTCATGCAGTATTACTACGCCTACGTTTACGTCCGCATCATGCAGGCTCTGGGCGCTTACGGTTTTCGCGGCTTCTACGAGCGCAAAGAGCATTTTCTGCAAAGCGTGCCCTACGCACTGAAAAACTTGCGCTGGCTGCTTCACAATGTCGCGTTGCCCATCGCGTTGCCCACGCTGATGGAAGCCTTCAAGAGCATGGTGGCGTCGGAGAAGTTGCAAGGCCTGGCTTCGGAAGCGGGGAAACCGGAAAAATTGACGGTGCGGGTTTTCAGTTTTTCATTTCACCGCGGCCTGCCGCAGGACGAGACCGGAAATGGCGGCGGATTCGTTTTCGATGGCCGCAGCCTCCCGAATCCCGGACGCGAAGAGCGCTTCAAAACCCTTACCGGAAAAGACGAGCCGGTAATCGACTATCTCAGCCAGCAGGAGAGCGTGCGCCAGTTTCTAGCCAGCGCAATGTCGCTGGTGGACGCGACCGTGAGCGCGTATCAGCGTCGCGGCTTCAAGCACTTGATGGTGTCGTTCGGCTGCACCGGCGGCCAGCACCGCTCCGTCTATCTGGCCGAGCAATTGGCGAAACACTTGCGCGCCAACTCCAAAGACGGAGTGGAAGTTGTCGTGCGCCATCGCGAGCAGGAGCAACTGAATCCATGAAAGCGACAGACCGATGAAGGCGATGATTCTAGCCGCCGGCCTCGGCACCCGCTTGCGGCCGCTCACCGGCGATCGCCCCAAAGCGCTGGTCGAAATCAACGGCCGCACGCTGCTCGAGATCGCGCTCTCCCGCTTGCGCAGCTCTGGAGTTCGCGAGGTGATCGTCAACGTCTATCACTTCGCCGACATGATTGTGGAGTACCTGAAAACGAACGACAACTTCGGCATGACCATTGAAGTCTCGCGCGAAGACGTCTTGCTCGACACCGGCGGCGGCCTGAAAAAAGCAGCCTACTTCTTTGTCGAGGATTCCAGCCGCCCCGAAGAACCCTTCATTGTGCACAACGTCGATGTCCTCAGCACGATCGATTTTCGGCGCATGGTGCAATTTCATACTGAACATCAGGCTCTAGCCACTCTGGCGGTGCAGGACCGCAAGACTTCTCGCTACCTGCTGTTCGACGACCAGCTTCAGCTTTGCGGCCGGCAATCCGAGGGCGATCAAGAACCTGAACTTGTTCGACCTCCCCTTGCTCGATCGTCCCAGCAATTCCAGGCGCTGGCTTTTTCCGGCATCCACGTTATTTCTCCGCGTATTCTTGCGATGATGATTGAAGACGGCGCCTTCTCCATCATCGCCTCCTATTTACGTCTCGCTGCCCAAGAAGAAAAAATCCTCGCCTTCCGCGCCGATGAATACTACTGGCGCGATCTAGGCAAGCCGGAGAACATCGCGCAAGCCGCGCAAGACCTGAAGCAAGGCATTGCCCACTAGCACCGTAGCGCCGCCGTCCCGGCGGCTGTCCGGCGGGCGTCCTCGCCCGCCGCGCCCAGACCGAGACGCCCCTGATACTCTGAATACATCCACATTCCGGAGACCGCACCTCATTGCCGCCCATTGTCAACGCTCAAGAAATTACGAAAGCCTTCGGAGCGAACCCGCTCTTCCAGAATGTTTCCTTCACCATTTCTGAAGGAGATCGCATCGGCCTCATTGGACCGAACGGATCGGGCAAATCCACGCTTCTAAGAATTCTGGCTGGCGAGATCAATCCCGACAGCGGGGAAGTATCGTTCCGCAAACGAACCCGCCTCGCGTGCGTCGAGCAAGACTCGCGATTCACACCCGGAGCCACGGTGCGCTCGGTGATCGAAAGCGCTCTCGATCGCAGCGGCGTCTCCGGCTCCGAGCGCGGCGCCCGCTTTGCCGAGACTCTAGGCCGCGCCGGCTTTGAAGATCTGGAAGCACGAGCCACCGAATTGTCCGGCGGGTGGCAGAAGCGTCTCGCAATTGTCGAAGCCCTGGTGCAGCATCCCGACATCCTCCTGCTCGACGAGCCCACCAACCATCTCGACCTTCCCGGAATCACCTGGCTCGAAGATCTGCTTGAGCAGGCGGCCTTCGCCAGCGTAATCGTGAGCCACGACCGCTATTTTCTAGAGAATGTCACCACCGACATGGTCGAGCTCAATCGCATCTATCCCGATGGCTCGCTCCGCGTCCACGGCAGCTACATCGCCTTTCTGGAGAAAAAAGAAGAATTCCTGCACGCGCAATCCCGCCGTCAGGAAGCGCTCGAGAATCTGGTTCACGGAGAAATCGAGTGGCTCCGCCGCGGAGCGAAAGCCCGCACCCGCAAGTCCAAAGCCCGCATCAGCAAAGCCGGCGAACTCATGGGAGAGCTAGCCGACCTGAATGCGCGAACCCGCAGCACGACAGCTCAGATCGATTTTTCGGCCACCGACCGCAAGACCAAGAGGCTGATCGAACTGCAAAACGTCACTTGCACCATGGGAACTCGCGCATTATTTGAAGGCCTCAATTTCATCCTGACCGCTGGAATGCGCGTGGGCCTCGTGGGGCCGAATGGCAGCGGCAAGACAACGCTGCTCCGCTTGTTACAAGGAGACCTGGCTCCGACCGGCGGTGAGATTCGCCGCGCCGATTGGCTGCGCATCGTGTACTTCGATCAGACCCGCGCTCTCGATCCCGACGTAACTCTGCGCCGCGCGCTCGCGCCCGACGGCGATTCCGTCGTGTATCGCGATCGTGTAATCCATGTTGCCGGATGGGCGGCAAGATTCCTCTTCACCGGCGAGCAACTCAGCCAGCCCGTTGGCCGCCTCTCTGGAGGCGAACGCGCCCGCGTCCTGATCGCGCAGCTCATGCTCCAGCCCGCCGACATTCTCCTGCTCGATGAACCCACCAACGACCTCGACATTCCGACCCTGGAAATTCTGGAAGAGAGCCTGCTCGATTTCCCCGGCTCGCTCGTGCTGGTGACGCATGACCGCTACATGCTCGACCGCGTATCCAGCATCGTGCTAGGACTGAACGGCAAAGGCGGCTCCGAGACCTTCGCCGACTACGCGCAATGGGAGGCAGGGCAGGCGCAGCGCACGAAGTCGGACAATACGCCAGACACGCCAACCGAGGCTCGTGTGGTGACGGGGCTTCGCCCCGTCCCGGAGAATTCTAAGACGCCGCTCGGTCCGGCCCCGGCAGCGCCCACAACAACGAAAAAGAAACTGTCCTACCTCGAAGCGCGGGAGTACGCCACCATCGAGCAGCGAGTAGAAGAAGCCGAGCAGTTAGTGCAAGCCAAACGCGCAGAATTAGAAGATCCAGCGAACGCGATGGATGCCCCGCGTCTCGTAAGCGCGCAAGCCGCGCTGGATGCTGTTCAACAGGCGCTAGATGCCCTCTACGCACGCTGGGCTGAACTGGAAAAAAAGAGCGGCTGAGCACATCTAGCCCACTTAGAGAACCTGCGCTTCGCTGTTGCGCTGACTTTTCGGGTCGCGTGAAAAATACTTTTTTCTTCGTGTATGAAATATGGAAGAAATGGGGGACTTCGGGAAGCATGTTTACTACCTGGTACCCCTACCCCCCCCCCCTCCCCCAGTCTTCTGGAATCAGTGAGTTAGCGGGAATTTTTCCACTCGGTCTTTGAATCGAAAGGACTTATATCAAAGTATTCCGGAATAAGGACTTACGGGACTTGTTGCCGCGCCCGTGGTTTTATCGGCCTCTGGGATGGGGTAATTCGTGTCCAGATCCTTCGCTTCGCTCAGGATTTCGGCAACGGGCTCCCGCTCCTCCACCCCGTCACGCAAGAGCGCGTGTCGGGGACCCCGGTTCCGCTCACGCCCGCAAATCGCCTCAAATTGTCAAAGAACGCTGAGGTGGTCTTGGGGCAGCACGGTAGACCCGTCGCTTGACGGGCACACACTTCGCTGCCCCAATCAGGGCCATTATTTCAATGAGCGGATGGGAAGTCTGTGATGTGGGTACGGAATGTTTGTGACGAAAACTGGCTCCGTGAGTATAGCCAGCGCCCAGGTTAGCGCCCAAAAGGCGGGCGCGAACCCTTCGACAAGCTCAGGGCAGGCTCTGGGGCACCTTGCACATGCCGAACTGGACGCGGCTCAACAGGCGCTGGATGTCCTCTACGCGCGCTGGGCTGAACTGGAGAAAAAGAGCGGCTGAGACCCTCAACACGCCAAAAGAGGCGCTACTGGTGTAATCGGGAGTGGCTGTTGAAAAAGGAACCAAATAAGTAATTTCAGAGAATTTCAGCGCCTACGGCGAACGAACATTCAATCACTTACGGACGAATTTTGTTGGTGAAATTCCCTGAAAAGAGTTTTTCAACAGCCACGGGATTTATCAACAGTTATGTCGCCTTTGCTCTTTTAATCGCGAACTTTCCGGGCTTTTGGGGCAAAGAATATGCGAACGACAGCGGCTGACGGAATAGCCCCGGCTAGAAACCACGCACCAATGAATAGGAGCGCCCAATTGTGGTAGTCAGACATTACGAGCGCCCGGTGATATTCATCCCCATCGGCTTCGAGCCATGCCACAGACCAGTAGAGACAGTTCGTGAGAGCCAAGGGCACGATGACAACCCAAACTTTGCGTAAGGATGACGGGCACGCGAAGCACAATGGCCAAACGACGCCCGCTGAAAGGACCGCTATAAGAATGGCTCCCGAGGTAAGGGACAATGATTCGAGAAATGCCTTCATTCGACACCTAGCACACCGTGAACTTCAAACTAGCACACTGTCCACTGGTGAGAACAGATAACGCTCCTTGAGGGGTTTTGAGCGCAATCGCGATATTAGTGCGCCGGGATAAACCGACATGAAGTAGAGGATGAAAGAGCCTTACAAGAAAGGAGTAGCGATCCACTTGGCCTCGAGTCTTGCGCTGCTACCGCGAGGGACCCAGTGAAGCGTAGACAGGGGATAGGCGGGGTGGCCATTGAGCCGCGAAAAGATACAACCCGGACGCCGACGCGGTTAATATGCGCGGAAGGCAACATGGACGGGAACGATAGCGCGAGTTTCTGTTCAGTCCGGCGTGGTCGAAGACCCCACGGCACGCCTAGAAACTTCATGCACGAGAACCGGGAGACCTCGGAGACACCTGCTGGCAAACCAGACGGCAGGTCGGCGGGTGAAGGCTCAGGCCGCACGGCCCGCGTGTACGTCTGCGAGGAGTCACACAGTGGCGTACTACCGATGAACCATTCGAACAAAGACACGAGATTGTCGGCGGAGAGTGGGGAGGGAAGGCCGCTGATCAAGGAGAACGCCGGTCAATCTAACACGTACCCGACGCAGAGCGGGAAGGGCGTGTCCCAAGGGTTGGCAAGCGTGCGGAAAGCAGCACGGGAACACAAGGAGATGAAGTTCACCGCCTTGCTCCACCACTTGACTGCCGATCTACTCCGGGAAAGCTTTTACTCGTTGAAGAGGAAAGCGGCACCGGGAGTGGACGGAGTCACGTGGCAGGAGTATGAGTCCGGCCTGGAGGATCGGCTCGTCGACCTTCACGGACGGGTTCATCGTGGAGCGTATCGAGCGCTGCCCTCGAGGAGAGTGTACATACAGAAAGAAGATGGGCGGCAACGTCCATTGGGGGTTGCGGCCCTGGAAGACAAGATCGTCCAACAGGCCGTGATCATCATCCTCAACCAGATTTACGAGGAAGACTTTCTGGGATTCTCGTATGGGTTTCGCCCGGGGCGTAGCCAGCATGATGCGCTGGATGCGCTGTCGTATGCGCTGCTGAAGAAGAAGGTGAACTACATACTGGACGCGGACATCCGCGGCTTTTTCGATAACCTCGACAAAAGCTGGATGATCCAGTTCATGGAGCATCGCGTGGCCGATCCTCGCATACTGCGGCTCATTCGAAAATGGTTGAAGGCTGGAGTGATGGAGGAAGGCCAATGGTCGGAACCGCAGACGGGTACGCCGCAGGGCTCGGTGGTTTCACCGTTGCTCGCCAACGTGTACCTGCACTACAGTTTCGATCTCTGGGTAAACGTCTGGCGCCAGAAGTGGGCGCAAGGCGAGGTCGTGGTCATCAGATATGCCGATGACACGATTTTGGGATTTCAGTATCAGACGGACGCGGATCGCTTTCTAGAAAATTTGCGAGAGCGATTGGCCAAGTTTGGACTGGAGTTGCACCCAGACAAGACGCGCCGGATCGAATTCGGCAGGTTTGCCGAAGAGAACCGGAAACGTAGAGGAGAAGGGAAGCCGGAGACGTTCGACTTTCTGGGCTTCACGCATATCAGCGGGAAGAACAGTCTCGGGCGCTTCATGGTACGGCGCAAAACGATCCGCAAACGCATACGAGGCAAGTTGCGAAAGGTCAAGCAGCAGCTTCGGATGCGCATGCACGATCCGCTGCCCCAAACCGGAAGATGGCTGCAGTCGGTCGTCCAAGGCCACTTCAACTACTACGCGGTACCGGGAAACCTCGCAAGTCTGGGGGCGTTCCGTGACCGGGTGCTGGCGCTCTGGTGGCGTACTCTCCGCCGCCGGAGCCAGAAACACCGGATCTCGTGGACGCGTACTCTTGCCTTGGCTCAGCGCTGGCTTCCGCAACCGAGCACGCTTCATCCCTTTCCAGATGCACGCTTTGCCGCCATTCATCTGAGATAAGAACCGGATGCGCTAACGAGCGCTCGTCCGGGTCCGAGGAGGGGGTCGTGAGTCATCACGATCCCTACTCCGATCGCCAATGACGCGGCGTGCTCTCACCAGGGGCGATCAGCTCCCTCCGCATCAATTCGTCGTCAGTGTCTTTCCCTTCAGAACAAGCTGCGCGTGCTGGTGGGTCCATTCGACTGCTTTAGCCTTCCCCTTCTCAACCTCTTTGCGAGTCAGCTCCTTTTCCAAGATTTCGCCCTCCTGCTTCGCCTCCGGTATGCCGGATGAAGATGCTAGGTAAATGAACTCATAGGCGGAAATCTTATCCTGTTTGAAGCCTTCGCCCTTCCAGTACATCTCTCCCACCCGCAACGCGGCGACTGCGAGACCCATGTTTGCCGCTTCGCTGTACCATTTCGCCGCCTGCGAAAGATCCCGTTCCACGCCCCACCCATGATCGTAGATCTGGCCTATGCAGTACGCTCCGGGCGAAAAGTGCAGATTCGCGGCTTTTTCGCAAAGGCGATGCGCCTCCGCATAGTTCGAGGTCCCGCTCCGGTCCTGAAGAAGCAGGCTTGCTAGTGTACTGAGTCTAATGTTCGTTTACAAAAGCGGGCGACGGAGTCGAGGATTTGATCGGCTGACTTGGTCCAGACAAAGGGTTTCGGGTTCTGGTTGTGATGCTCGATAAAGTGGCGAATGGCATTCTCCAACTGCAGCGTGCTGCGGTGAACACCACGCCGGATCTGTTTTTCGGTCAACTCGGCAAACCAGCGCTCGACCAGATTCAACCAGGAAGCCGAAGTGGGAGTAAAGTGCAGGTGGAAGCGGGGCCGTTTGGCGAGCCAGTGGCGAATGAGGTGGGTTTTGTGGGTGCCGTAGTTATCCAGGATGAGGTGAATGTCCAGTTCTGCGGGCACGTTGCGCTCGATGGTGTCGAGAAAGCGGCGGAATTCGCGGGAGCGATGACGACGATGCAGTTGGCCCAGCACGTGGCCGCTGGCCACGTTGAAAGCGGCGAACAAACTGGTGGTGCCGTGCCGTTTGTAGTCGTGAGTGCGGCGCTCGATTTGTCCGGGGCGCATGGGCAGCAACGGAGCGGTGCGGTCCAGCGCCTGAATCTGGCTCTTCTCGTCCACGCACAGTACCAGCGCTCGGTCAGGCGGGTTCAGATAGAGGCCGACGATGTCGCGGACCTTGTCGATAAACAGGGGATCACGGCTCAACTTAAAGGCTTGGCTGCGATGCGGCTGCAGGGAAAAAGCGCGCCAGATGCGACTGATGCTGCTCTGGCTGAGTCCGGTGGCCTGAGCCAGCGAGCGCGTGGACCAGTGGGTGGCGGCTTGGGGTTGGGTTTCCAGGGTGCGCGCCAGTACGCGTTCCACGGCGGCGTCGCTCAAGCGGCGCGGCGTGCCAGGGCGGGGTTCATCGAGCAACCCGTCGAGGCGGAGAAGCACAAAACGCTGTCGCCACTTGCCCACGGTGGCGAGCGCAACCTGCACTCGGCGAGCCACCTCGGTGTTGCTCTGGCCGGCGGCACTGAGCAGCACGATGCGGGCGCGCAACGCCAGGGCCTGCGCCGTCTTGGGACGACGAGTCCAGTCCAACAACTGTTGTCTTTCGGAAGGGGACAGAGACAGCGGCGAGAGCGGGCGACCGAGAGCCATGCAGTTCCTCCTGCTTATATCAGATGCAGGAAGAGCTGTTACTTATTACACGAATATTAGACTCAGTACACTAGCTTAACTTGCACGCGCCCCTCGCCGTTCTCCGCTGCCTTGTGGTACCAGTTGATGGCTTCGCTTGAACGCCGCGGGAGTTCATCACCCTTCTGATACATGTCGCCGATCTTTTCAAGGGCGTCAGATTCACGATTCCCTGCCTCATCTTTCATACGCTTGGCTGCGTCGGTAGCCGACGAGCTGCCGAATTGCTGGGCCAACAAAAACCACGCATAAGCTGCAACTTCATCGGCAGCGACCCCGTCGCCGTTGTAATAGGCTGTGCCTAGGTTGAACATAGCGTTCGGGTTTTCTTGTTTGGCAGCTTTCCGATACCACCTGACCGCTTCCGCTTTGTCTTGATCTACCCCGAGGCCGGATCTGAACATCAGGCCGAGATTATCCTGTGCTTTTGCGTTTCCTTGTTCTGCCGCTGCCCTGTACCACCTCACTGCCTGCCGATCGCTCTGAGAAACTCCGTTGCCATCTTCATAGGCTCTTCCAAGGCTAACCTGTGCGTCAGAGTTGCCTGCGTCGGCCTTGGCTTGAAGTTGGGCGATTTCTTCCGGTGATAGTCGTGGTGTGGAGGCAGATTGCTGCTGCGCCACCGCCTGTTGAACGAGGCCGAGCAGCGATACGACGGAAAACGTGAATGACACAATAAAAACAAGTCTGCCCATACCCACTCCTAAGTGCGAAAGGCTGCCCTTGGACTACGCCGGAACATTGTGCCACTAATTGTCGGACGAGAACAGTCGTTGGCGTAACCAGGCGTTAGCACTCAGAACGGTGTCAATGGGCGTGATTGCTCACCCCGCGACGTGCTAAGCCCGAGCAAAATCAATAAACCCACGCTGCACGTCCGTCCGCGTGAGTTTCGCCCGCACCTTGTCGCCCACGTGCAACCCCTGCGCTCCCTGTGCCAGCAATCCTTCAATATGCGGTTGCAGCACACGAACAAACGTTCCCTTCGGAGTAACTCCGGTGACGATGGCGTCGAAGGTTTCACCCACCCGATGGCTCATCGCCACGGCGGCCAACCGCTTCGACATTTCGCGCTCCACTTTTCGCGCTGCATCGCCTTTTTCAGTGCAGTTCGCGGCGATGCCGGAGAGTTCGTCGTCGGAGTAAGGCCCCGCTTTTCCATCGAGCAAAGCCTTGATCAGTCTTTGCGTGACCACATCGGCAAAGCGCCGGTTGGGCGCGGTCGAGTGCGTGTAATCCTGTACGGCCAGCCCGAAGTGCCCCTGCTCGGGATCGCCCGGACGCTCCAGAACATATTCGCCCGGCCCAATCAGCTTGATGACCGCCAGCGACAGGTCGGCGAAGTGATCGGGGTCGGCGGCCTTGCGCTTCAGAAGAAAATCGTTGAGCGCCTTGGAATCGGCTTGCGCCGGCAGCTTTTCACCCTGCGCCGACGCCAGTCGCACGATGCCGTCCCAATGCGCGGGAGTTTTCACGATCCGCCGCAAAGAAGAAACTTTTTCCAGCAGCCGCGCCACCACGCCGTTGGCGGTGATCATGAAGTCCTCGATCAACTCGGTCGCGCGATTCTTCTCTTGCTTCACGACACCGACCACCTGCTGGTTGAGTACCAGCGGATGAACTTCGCTGGTGTCAATGTTCAGCGCGCCATGATCGTAGCGCAGTTTCTTGAGCGCCTGGGCAACTTCGTCCTGCAGCTTGAGCTGCGCCTGCAATTCTGGCGACGCGGCCACTTTCGGCGGAGCCGTGGCCGTGCCTTCCAGCCACGCTCCGACCGCGCCGTAAGTGAGTTGCGCCTTGTTACGAACGATCGCCCGATATACGTCGCTCGAATCCAGCGAGCCGTCGGCAGCGATGACGAATTCAACCACCACGCCCGGCCTGTCCACGTTTTCGAGCAGAGACGACGCGCCCGTCGAGAGCTCTTCCGGCAACATTGCAAAATTGCAAATGCCGGTATAGACGGTAGTCGTCTCCTTGGCCGCATGCTGGTCGATGGGAGAATCCTTGGTGACAAAAGCATCCACATCGGCGATGCCCACCATCACCTTGACGTCGCCATTGGGCAAGCGCTCGGCGACCTCGATCTGGTCGAGGTCCCGCGAAGTATCGTTATCGATGGAAGACCAAAGCAGCCCGCGCAAATCCCGCACCTTATCGGAAGGCGCCAGCAGCGGTGGATGCGCGCTGATATCCGCCAGTTGTTGTCGGGTCGCAGGCGGAAAATCCGGCTCGAAACCCTCCGCCACCATGACCTGCCGCGCCATTGCCTGAAGATTAAGAGAAGAAGGCCGAGAATCGTTCATTGTGCCCCGCTTTCAGGGAATATGAGTTTAAAAAGGCTAACATGAATCGCGGATGAGGTCAGAGGTTAGAGGTCAGATTGCAGAGGTCAAAACGGTTCACTTCTGCAATCTGACCTCTAACTTCTGACCTCCTCGTGATATTCTAATGACAGCAGCTGCGTCTTCCTCCGATTGGATCGATTCCCGCAGTTCCCTAAATATCATGATTTCAGTCAGCAATGTGTCCATGCGCTACGGCGCCAAAGTTCTGTTCGACGAAGTTTCCACCGGCTTCATTCCGGGGAAGCGCTACGGCCTTACCGGTCCCAACGGGGCGGGCAAGTCCACGTTCATGAAGCTTCTAACCGGCGAACTGGAGCCGCAAAAGGGAACCGTAGTCCGCCCGCGGAAGCTCGGCGTTCTGAGCCAGGATCAATTCGCCTTCGATCGCTATCGCGTGATCGACGCGGTCATCATGGGCAACCGCCGCCTCTGGGCCGCTCTCGAAGAACGCGAACTCATCTATGCGAAGCATGAGATGACGGACGCGGACGGCATGAAACTCGGCGAACTCGAAGGCATCGTCGGCGAAGAAGATGGCTACACCGCCGAAACGGACGCTGCGATTCTGCTGCAGGGCCTCGACATTCCCGACGAGATGCACGAGCGCAAGATGTCAGAGATTCCGGGCGGGCAAAAGATGCGCGTGCTTTTGGCGCAGGCTCTCTTCGGACATCCGCAGGCGCTGCTCCTCGACGAGCCCACCAACCACCTCGATCTGGACTCGATCCACTGGCTGAAGAATTTTCTGAATCAATATGAGGGCGTGCTGATCGTGATCTCGCACGACCGTCATTTCCTCAACGGCATTTGCACCCACATTGCCGACATCGATTACGAAACCATCATTACTTACACCGGCACTTACGACGATATGGTGGTCGCGAAGACGCAGATTCGCTCGCAGATAGAATCGCAAAACGCTCAGCGCGAGAAGAAGATCGACCAGTTGAACGAGTTCATCGCCCGCTTCGCCGCCGGAACCCGCTCCAGCCAGGTGCAGTCGCGGCGCAAAGAAGTTGAGCGCCTGCAGGTTACCGAACTGGCGAGGTCCAACATCCAGCGTCCCTACCTGAAGTTCGAGCAGAAGCGGCCCTCCGGCAAACATATTCTGGAAGTGGAGGGAGCGACAAAGTCGTACGGAGAAGCGAAGGTGATTTCCGGCTTCACGGCGAGCGTGCTCCGCGGGGAAAAGATCGCGCTGATGGGCCGCAACGGCTCCGGTAAGACTACTTTGGTGAACGCGCTGCTCGCGAACTCGCCAACGGTTTCGGAATCGGAACTGCGCAAAACCAGCGGCTATGACGGCCCCTTTGTGGACGGCGGAAAAGTTATCTGGGGTCACGAAGCGGCCGTGGGATATTTCGCCCAGGATCACAAGGCGCTAATCGAGCCCGGCATCAAGGTTCTGGAATGGCTCCATCAGTGGGATCCTTCCGCATCGACCGAAGAGATTCGCGGCTTGCTGGGCCAGATGCTGTTTCCTCGCGATGACGCCGAGAAGCGTACCGACGTACTCTCCGGCGGAGAGGCCGCGCGGCTGCTCTTCTGCAAACTGATGCTGCAGAAGCCGAACGTGCTGGTGCTCGACGAACCGACCAACCATCTGGATCTCGAATCAATCAACGCCCTTAATATTTCGTTGCAGCGCTATCCCGGAACGGTGCTGCTGGTCACGCATGACGAGGATCTGATCGATGAAGTCGCGACCAGGGTCTGGCACTTCGATGGCACCCATGAAATCACCGACTTCAAAGGCGCCTATGGCGAGTACGAGGCGGTTCTCGCCTAACAGGCCGCGGTAGAAGTAACCGAAAATAGGTTGTCATCCTGAGCGGAGCCGGGGGTGGTGGAGCGAAGGACCTGTCTATCTGGCACGCTGACGGAATTGCTTACTTACTCTTCACACCCTCGTGAACGATCGACAACGCAGGACCTTTCTTCGCCTTCTTCTTGGCGCTCGGTCGTTTGCGGAATTTAGAAGAATCACCGACGATGTCAGCGACGCTGGTGTTCTCCAGTATCTTGGCCGCGGCATCGCGCACCTCCAAGAACACACCATAGAGCGCGCGATGGTTGGGGTCGGTGACGATCAGGCTGCGGAGTTGGTCCGCATCCCCAAAGGGTGCGAGTGGACCGTCAACCAGACGAATGATCTCGCTGAGTTTGATCTCCGCTGGCGCGCGGCGCAGCCGGTAGCCGCCCTTCGCGCCCCTAACGCTTTCCACGATGCGCGCGTTCTTGAGTTCCAGCAGAATCAACTCAAGAAACTTCTCCGGCAGGTCGCTGTCAATGGCAATGTCCCGGATCTTGATAGTCTCAGTTCCGTATCGGCGGCCCAAGGTCATGATCGCTTGCAGCGCATAAAGGCCTTTTTGCGAGATCTTCAATCCCGAATCCTTTCCAACTGTTTTCTGTGATTCCCGGCTGCTGCGTCCGCCAGTTACCACCGCAGCGAACCTTCCGCCTTGGACGTACTCTAGTGCCCCCGTGCCCGCTTTGCAACTGATCTTATTGCCAAGCGCGGCACAGTTATGTGCAAGTCAAAATATTGCACGGGAAACGCGGATGGGTACCCGCTCCGTATCGGAGGTGCCGGTCTCACGGTGGTGGATGGTGGTGCGGGAAAAAGCCCTCTACCGGGTCGAAGCCGCCTTCATCGCAGGTTCGCCAACTTCGTTGTGCGCTTCGCCTTCCAGACAAACCCGATGCCACAACTCAAGATTGAGCAGTCGCCAGATGCGATCGTAATTATCGCGATGCTTCGCGCGATGCTCGTCGAACAGCCGCTCAATCGCTTCGCGCCGGAAGTATCCGCGATTCAGGCTGCGCGGTTCGAGCAGCAGCTCGCGAATCGTTTCCAGCCGCAGTCCGGCCAGCCACCCGCTCCACGGCGTCGGAAATCCCAGCTTCGTCCGGTACAGAATCGAGTGCGGCAGCAGATCATCCACCGCCTTCTTCAAAATCCGTTTGCCGGCCAGTCCCTGGATCTGCACTTCGCGCGGAATCCTGGTCGCGAATTCCACCAGAACATGGTCGAGAAACGGCACCCGGCTTTCGATCGATGCGGCCATGCTCATGTTGTCCTGCTTCATGAGCAGTTCCACCAGGTAGGTTTTGATGTCGGTGTAGAGCAGCCGTTGCAGCATTTCACCCGACGAATGTTCCCAGTAACCGGCGACATTCTTATACGCCGTGCTGGGTGCGGCTTCCTGCGCGAATTCGCTGGTCAGCAACCCGCTCTGCTCCGCTTCGCCGAAGGCGGAAAAGAAATTATCGAAGTAGAAAGAAGCCCATGAATTTCCATCCCTGCCCAGAAATGTATGTTCCAGTTTCCGGCGCAGAGTTGCTCCCAGCAGGGAAGAGGTCGCAACCGTGTTGCGCAATCCGCGCCGCAAAAAGCCCGGAACAACGCTGCGGTACGCTCGATCCAGGGCCGCATTCTTCAAGGTGAAGGCATAGCGCGTATAGCCGGCCAGGGTTTCATCCGCGCCCTCGCCGGTCAGCACCACCGTAACTCGTTCGCGCGCGAGCCGGGCGACAAAATAAAGCGAGACGCTCGACGGCCAAACGATCGGCTCGTCTTCATGCCAGATCAAGTGCGGCAGCGCACCAAAAAAATCCCGCTCGCCGACCAGCACTTCATGATGCCGCGACTGGATGTGATCCGATACCGTGCGCGCAAAAGGCAATTCACTATAGGTCTGCTCGGTGTAGCCGACCGAAAAAGTCTCCACCGGCTCGCGCCGCAGTTTCGTCATCAGAGCGGCCACCGCGCTCGAATCCACGCCGCCGCTCAGGAACACGCCCAGCGGGACGTCGCTCATCAGGTGGCTCTGGACTGCGCCTTCCAGTAACTCGCGGTAGCTTTGGACGTAGTAACTTTCATCTCGCGATTCGTGCGGCTTCGACGCATCCAGGTCCCAGTACTGCCGGATTTCCGCTTTGCCATCGGGGCCAATCGTCATGGTGCACGCGGGCAGCAGCTTTAGGATTCCAGCGTAGAAACTTTCCTCGCCCGACAAATATCCAAACGCCAAATACTCCGGCAGCGCCGCCCGATTGAACTCCGGACGAATCCCGCCATGTGCCAGCACCGCTTTGATTTCCGATCCGAACAGCAGCCGCTCCGGAGTCAATTTGTAGTACAGCGGTTTGATGCCCAGCCGGTCGCGCGCGATGAAAAGCGTTTTCGTATTGCGGTTCCAGATGGCAAAGGCAAACATGCCGCGCAGGTGCTGCACACATTCCGCGCCATACTCTTCGAACAGGTGGATGACGGTTTCGGTGTCGCTGTGCGTGCTGTAGCGGTGGCCGCGCGAGATGAGTTGCTCGCGCAGCGCGAGATGGTTGTAGATCTCGCCATTGAACACGATCCACAGCGTGCCGTCTTCGTTTGAGATCGGTTGATGCCCGCCCGCCACATCGACAATGCTGAGCCGCCGCATGCCGATGCCCACCGCGCCATCCGTATAATAGCCTTCGTCGTCTGGCCCGCGATGGGTGATCACGAGGCACATTTCGCGCAGAGCCGCGGCGTTGGCCCGCGCGTCGCGTCCGAATTCAAGAATCCCAGCAATCCCGCACATTTAGTGCTTCTCCGCGTATGGTGACGGACTGCGATTCGACGAGCCATGACTTAAGTCCGCCGATGAAGAACACGAGTCGCCCGTCAGCTCTTCGAACAAGGACGTAACCGAAAACTCGCCCAGCGCTGCGTTCATCACTCCATCCTGCTTGCGCCACTCGAAAAATACGGATGGCCCCGCCGCCTTCAGCAGGGGCTGTCGCTGCCACGCCGCATAAGTCCCACCGATCATGACCAGGTGCGCGAGTTTCTCTTTTTCGATGCGGCAATAGAGCACTCGCGCGTCCGAAGACCACGGACCGAAACTCCACGCCTCGTCGCCGAGCGCAAAAAAGAATCCCTGGCTCTCGTCATGATAGTCAAGTTCGTAAACCTGCACCGCCGCCTGCGCCATGCTGGCCAATCGTGGCTCGAAGTCTTGTTCGGTAAGCGGGTCGCCCTCCTGCCGGATTGCGCCGCAACGCGGCACCAGCACAGTCGCCGTCTCTGCCGGCAGCAACACCCGCGCATGGCATCGCACCAAGGGCGCAGGCTGGAACGCACCGTAAGCGGGCGAAACCAGTGTTCTGCTAACTTCCGTCGCCGTATGCCAGACCGTTTCTTCCGGCACGATCAGGCTCAACCTCGATTCACCAGACGCCGTGTCAGGTCGCGATATCTCCACCCGTCCCGGGCCGGTGGCTTGAACTTCGAGATCGGGCGCGAAGTGCCACCGTAACTCCAGTTCATGTTCCGCTTTGTCGCTTTTTCGTGTGGCGACGGGGCTCTGCCCCGTCTCGGCGGGGCAGAGCCCCGCCACCACACATGCTGCCGCAACATCGCGTACCAGCCACACACCGCCCGCGATCTTCAGCACGTGCCGCCGGTGCAAAACCGGATCCGCCAGCCGCCCATATCCATTGTGACTGCCCACAAAGTAAGTGAAGCTTTTGCCCGCGATCCAGTTTTCCGCTTGCGTGGTCGGAATGTGAGTCCATGAGAAAGGCTCATCCGCAACCGCCTGGTCCGCTTCATCGACGCGCATTGTGCTGTGCGCACCCGTCCCGCGAAACGTGTTCCGATCTGCCGGATCTTTCGAAATATAGACGCCGCTCCCGGAGTCCACCAGCCAGCGCCGTCCGTCCATGGTGAGTCGCAGGCTGAGCGCGTCGGCGTGTCCGTGCCCCGAGCGGCCCACACCCTGCGGCCCGCCATCCACAACCATCGCCTGCCCGTACGGCTGCGAATCCGCCAGTACGTAAATCCCGCCATCGGGAAAGGCAATCGAACGCACAGCCGAACTCGTTTGTGCCCGCGGAAGCACCCCGATCGCTTGATTTCCAAACAACCAGATCGCTTCCTCCGTCAGCCGAGCCGTGGGAAATTCCCGCGAGTACATCACCGCGCCCAGCGCCAGCGGGTCCGTCATCTGCTCCGTCCGATTACGACGAGGATTCCACAACCGCCCGCCATCGTCATCGCCGAAGCCTTCCGCCGGTCCTGCCTGCGCGAGCGCCGCGATTACATCCAGCATTCGTCCCAGCACCGCGTCATACGTAGGCGGAATTTCCATTCCATTCCGGGCCGCGAGGTACCGCGCATAGAGAAAGAAATCGAGCGCATAAACGTGGTAGTAGAGCGATTGCTCGAAGTAAACGCCATCCGGACGCACCTGCCGCCCTGCCTCGCGCAGCACAATCTGCCACGAAGATTCCTTCCAGCGCGCGGCCCCCGGCATTTGCGGATACAACGTGCCCAGAAAGAACAGCGCCACCGCTTCTCCCAGCAGGTGCGTGTTCGGAGAAAAATAAGTAGACAGATAGCGCTCAATATAACGCCCGTGAAAGGCGAGCGCTGGCGATATTTCCGAGCGAAATGCCGAGCGAAAATCTGCGCACTCCGGCGTTCCCGCCAGCAACTGGTCCACCCAGATCCACGACAGACTGCGGAAGGCAACCTCCAGCGTGCTGCCCCAGTTGATTCCCAACGGATACGGATTCGCCTTGATCCAACTGCGCCACTGCGCCATCAGTTCGCGCGCGTACTTCTCATCCCCGCTCAGCAGCCGCGCTTTGGCCAGCGTCACCAGGTGCTGGTGCCGGTTCAATTCCCATGTGACCTTGTGGTCGCCCGCAACCGCGAAATCGAGAAACGGAATCCTGAACCACGGCTCCAGCGGCGCACGCTTGCCGTGCACGGGATCGAGATGCCAGTCGATCTCTTTGTCTCTGCCACCGTCAAGAGTGAAGTCAAGATTCTCATAGCCCAGCAATCGAAAACGATGGCCGCAGATTTCATCGGCCTCGCGCAGAATTGCGGCCGCGTCGGCGGGCAGATGTCTGCGCAACAACTCCGCGCGCTCTGAAACTTCACCGCCAGAAAAGAAAAATTGCCCCGGCCGCGCCGCCGAATCCGCTTTCAGCCGCACCGCCGCATTCCGCACGCCCATCCGGTGCATGAGCAGATCGCTCTGCTTGTGGAATTCCTGCCCGGCGCGCACCCGCACCTCTTCCCAGTCCATCCGGGATACGCGCGCCAGCTTGCTTTGCCATCCAAAAGCCATCGGATTTCCTTATCTTACATGCTGAAAAGCCCGCTCTCGACCCACCCGTTACCCTTGTTACCCCCGCCAGTTCCTAACTCTGACCGCACCTCGCCCGCCGCAGTACGATGGAAGTTGTGGGCAATTTGATCCCATCACGTTCCCACCCGGTGGAAAGAGTTGTCCACCTTTTGCCCCGCCGCCGGTCTGGACTTCGGCGCCTTTTCAGGATATTCTGTAACATATTGAAAATAAGGCTGTTGCTGTCTGTGATTGAGACCGTCCAGCGCCCCAATGGAGAACGGCTTGCTACCGCTTAACTGGGGGTTGGTATAGTTCGAAGTGGGGAAATAGTGCCACGCCGTAGCCCCCTCATACTCGATTTGCCAGGAGAATTCGCTTGGGCTTGTCCGTTAGCATTTTTGGGTTGGGATACGTCGGGTCCGTATCGGCCGCCTGCTTCGCATCCATGGGCCACAAGGTCATTGGCGTTGACGTGAGCCGCGCCAAAGTTGAGATGATGGATTCGGGCCGCACCCCGATCATCGAAGCTCGCATGAGCGAAATGGTCGCAGAAGCGCACCGCGCCGGCCTCCTGCACGCAACCACCGACGCCACCGCAGCCGTGCTGAATTCCGAAGTCTCGTTCGTCTGCGTCGGAACGCCCAGCTTGAAAAATGGCAAGCTCGACCTCAGCCACATCGAGCACGTTGCCCGGGAAATCGGCGCTGCCATCCGCCAGAAAAAATCGCCGCACGTTTTTGTTCTGCGCAGTACCGTGCTGGCCGGCACGACCGAAAAGGTTGTGCTCCCCATCCTCGAAGAAGAAAGCGGCAAAAAGTGTGGCCAGGATTTCACCCTTTGCTATAACCCCGAGTTCATGCGCGAAGGCAGCGCCGTCGCCGACTTCCTGAACCCGCCCTACACCATTCTCGGGGCCAGCGACACACACCACCTCGCGCCGCTGCGCGAACTTTACAAAAACACTCCCGGCACTCTCTACGAGACGACCATTCCGGTCGCCGAAATGGTCAAGTATTTTTCCAACTGCTATCACGCGGTGAAAGTAGGCTTCGCCAACGAAATGGGAACCATGTGCAAGCATCTCGGAGTCGACGCGCACGCGGTCACCAAAATTTTCACCTCCGACACCAAGCTGAATATTTCTTCCGCCTATCTTTCCCCGGGCTTCGCCTTCGGCGGTTCCTGTCTTCCGAAAGATCTGCGAGCCATCACCTACAAAGCCAAAGAACTCGATCTCAAACTTCCCCTGCTCGAATCCCTCATGCCGAGCAACACCGAGCACGTCGATCGCGCCGTGGAAATGGTGATGAGCACGGGCAAAAAGAAAATTGCGCAGCTCGGCCTGAGCTTCAAAGCCGGCACCGACGATCTGCGCGAGAGCCCGCAAGTGCAGTTGATCAAGCGCCTCCTGGGCGAAGGTCTCGAAGTCAAAGTCTGGGACGAAGACGTCTCTCTAGGACGACTGGCCGGCTCCAATCGCCAGTACATTGAAGAAGTCATTCCGCACATCGGATCCGTGCTCTCCGCCGACCTCGAAGGCGTATTGCGCACCGCCGAAGTCGTGATCCTCGGCAACAAATCGGCCAGCAAAGATCAGCTCGCCAAATACCTTCGCCCCGAACAGATTGTGATTGACCTCATCCATCTGGATAAGACACGGCGTCCGGAAGGCGTCCGAACCTATGAAGGAATTTGCTGGTGAGAACTTTCTGTGGCTTTGCCGTAGAGACGCGGCTTGCCGCGTCTCCGCAGACACGGCGAGCCCCGTCTCTACGGATGAAAGTCTTGATGGTCTCGGTTTAACGACGAAGAGCAGGGGAAACTGAATTAACCAACGACAGGATTACTGGCGGGGTTCCCCCAGCAAGACCGCGCGCAGGCGATCGTAGGCGCGGTTTCCGAGCACGCGCTGCGCGCCGCGGCGGGCCTGATGCTGAAGGCGTTTCTTCCACAACCCGCGGCCGTGGCAGGTGACGCCGAACTCCTCGATGGTGAGGTCACGCAGCATGGCTACGCGGCCGAGTTCGTAGGGGCTGGTGCCGGGCGAGTTCGCACAAAACTGGCTGTTGGCAACGGTGGCGAATCCGGCGTGGCGTGCCATCTGGAGCGTGCGCTGGTCGTAGCGCCCTCCGGGACAGGAGAAGTGTTCGATTGGATGTCCGACGACGGTTTCGATCTGGAGCTTCGCATCCACCACTTCGCGCTTCAGTTCCGTCTCCGGGAGATCGGAGAGATAAGGATGCGTCATCGAATGGCAGCCGATCTGAAACCCCTGCGCGTCGAGATCGCGCACCTGGCTGGCACTCAGGTAACCGGGCGTGCCCAGGAATCCAGCGGTGAGGTAGAAGGTTGCGTTGAAGCCGAACTCGCGGAGCACGGGCGCGGCGGCGATCAGGTCGGTCTCCGAGCCATCGTCGAAGGTGATACAGACGCTCGGCTCGGCAGGATAGCGTAGAGCTTCGCCGACGTTCAGGCCGCGCCAGCCGTAGCTCTTCATCCACGCCATCTGACGGCGGAAAGTTTCGAGCGGCAGAATGTAGCGCAGGTAGCCGGCGGCGGATTGGCACAGTGGGCGCCCCGGCAGTTCGATCTCGTGATACATGAGAAAAACGCAGCCTGGTTTCGCCATCAAAAAATCCTTCGCAGTTGGGCTTTCACCGATTCCGGAACGCGGATGCCAACGCGGTCCAGCGCTTCCTTGCCCAGCTTCAAAAATTGGCGCATGCGGTAGGAAGCAGCATGTGCATTTGCGAACTGAGCGAGCAGCTCCTTGTCCAGAATGCCGGAAGAAGGCAGCGCCAGTTCTCCCTTCACTCCGATGTAGGCGCCATTGGCCAGCGCGGCCAGGATGCCTTGGGCATTCGTTGGCGCGGAATCGAGTTGCAGGAATAATTCGCGGAACTGTTTCTTCCAGTGCAGATCCTGGCCATAGAAGGAGCGCATTGCGGGTTTGCGCTCGCGCAGTTTCTGGAGCAGCGCGAAAGTCTCCGGTCGCGGTGCATAGCGTCCATCGTACTTCGTATTCCAGGTTTCGATTCCCTGCGGAAGGGTTTCGAATTTCTCGATCCAGTCGAAGAAATCGTTCTTGGGATGCGCGATGACGGAAACCGCCCCCTGCTGTTCGATCTGACGAATAACCGTCTCCGGATCCTGGCTGTCCACGCGCCGGGTTGCGCCATAGCCGAGAATGTGCATCCGCTGCTCGCACTCATATTCCAGCCCGGCGACAAAAAGAAGCTTCTCATCCGACAGCGCCTGGCACTCGTCAATGTACTGGCGGAGCTGGCCGGGATCGAAATGTTCCGCGTGGTCGGTCATGCACACGAATGCGCAACCCTCGTCCAGAAACACGCGGCGCAGTTCGGCGAGCGTGAATTCCCCATCCGAGTACGTGCTGTGAACGTGCATTGCGCCTTTCAGCATGTGCTCCTCATTATGTACCGTCATTGCGCCCCACGCTGCAGGATGCGCCGCGCGAAATTCAGCCAGTCCCCCAGTTCGGGAAGCGGGTCGTTCCAGAGAAACAGATCGTGAACTGTTCCGGGGACAGGCTTGAGAACCGACGCGAGAGTCTGGAATCGTCCAGGATAAGGCCCTGGATAACCGGGCGGTGGTCCTTTCCAGACTTCAATCAAGTGGCGAAAGTCCCCGAGAAACCACCGGCAGCGCACTCCGCTGCGGTAGCCGTGGACCGGCGGAACATCGCCGTGCTCCGCCATTTGGGCCAGCAGGGCGGGGAAGTTCACGCCGGCATAGCAGGCCAGCGGTAAAGAATTCCAGAAGCGCCCATTCACCTCCATGAACACCGGGGGCTTGCCCGCCTGCCAGCGAAATTCCACCATAGCCACGCCGTGCCATTCGAGAGCTTCGAGGATCGCCAGGCCGGCGCGGCGAATCTCCGGTTCCGGTTCAATACTCACGCGCACCGCGCTGCCCGATCCCGTTGGATAGACATCGCGAATCCGCCGATGGGCGAACTCAGCCCGGAGTTCCCCATGATGCATCAGAGCGAAGTAACCTGTTCCTTCGCCTTCCACGTATTGCTGGACCAGTACGCCCGACGATCTCCGGCTGATGTCGCTGTACGCGGATTGGAACTCGGCTGGCGTGCTCGCGTAGCGTGGCCGGCCGCCGGCTCGTACGTTCCCCTGTTCACCAAGCTCTTCGGAGGCGCGAGGCTTGAGCACGACTGGATATTCCAGAGAGCGAGCCGCGCGTTCGGCTTCATCGGCGTTGCCGACCAGCATCGTCCGGGGCACTGTTATGCCCAGCGACCGGGCCAGTTCCGTGGTTTGTTGTTTGTCGAAGGCGCGCAAGACCTGCTGGTGGGATGGCAGTACCATGCATCCGCCCGCGCCGAAAACGCGCTCCCGGTGGAGGGAAAGCGAAAGCGTTGTCGCTTCGGTCATTGGCAGGACGAGCGTGGGCAGAACGAGCGTGCCCGGCTGGGCGGCAGCCAATTGCGCAATCCGGCTCGCAAACGCTTCCGCTTGCCGCTGTGGCGAAGGATACTGGAACGTTTCACGGGCGAAGCGAGACCACCCCGCCTTGTTCCACGAGGTGGAGTCGCCCACCAGCACCGTGTGTCCGGCGCCAGTCAGTGAGCGGACCGCCGCGACCGCTTGGTTCTGGTTTCCGTCTAGGACCAGGATTCTCATAGCCTGACGGCGCCGGCTCCACTCGCGCGGACCCCAGTCGAACTTCCCGGCGTCAGCTTACGCAAGACTTCGGCAAACTGCTTCACCACGTGAGACCAGTCGTACTGCGCGGCCAGGCGTACTGCGGCCTGCTCAAGGCTCCGGCGGATACCAGCATCACGGAGAAGCAGGATCACGGCATCCGCAAACGAAGAGGCGTTATCGGCCAGAAGAAGATCGCGGCCGCTTTCGACCTCAAGCCCTTCGGCTCCAATGGAGGTCGAGACCAGGGCTTTGCCCATGGCCATGGCTTCGAAAATCTTGAGCCTGGTTCCGCCTCCAACCCGCAGCGGAACTATGACCACCGAGGCCTTTTCCAGATACTCCGCTACCGAAGGCACCGTACCGGTGACCTCGACGGATTCGGAAGCCAAACGCTGGACTTTCGCGAACGGATTCCGCCCGACAATCTGGAAAATCGCTTCGGGAAACTCTTTGCGAATCCGGGGCCAGATCTGGGAACAAAAATACTCCACTGCGTCGATGTTAGGTTCCCAATCCATGGACCCGGTGAACACCACTCGCGGCGGCCGTGCCGAGGATGGGGGCGCGACGTTGAACTTCCGCGTGTCCACTCCCGTCGGAACGACTGTGATCTCGCAGGCCGGATTCATTTGCAGCATTTGCTGGCGATCGTGTTCAGAGACGGCGATGATGTGATGAAATCTTCCCAGCGTCGCGCGCTCGTAACGGGTCATTTTGGCCGATTCAATGGCGAACGACAGTTTCTTGAGCGGATTCGATTCCACTGCCGCCATGCGCCGCCAGAGCGAGCTTTCCACGTTGTGTTGAAAGAGCACGCAGGGCACGGGCAACCGGGCTGGAAAGTTCCGAGAGGCGGAAAGAAAATCGCATACCGCCACGTCGAAGCGTCCGCTGGAAAGCCAGTCGGCGACGGTGGTCTGAACCGCGCGATGGGTGAACTTGGAGACGGCATAGGGCGCGCGCCTCGGGAGCCGCCACAGGTAGTCCGCTCCACGCTGCATCGCGTTGGCATCGGGCGCGGCCGTGTAAATGCTCTCGGATCCGGGGATTTCCCTGGCCAGCGCTGCCTCATAATCCGGATCGCGCCGGCCCCCGTAATACGAGAGCAGCGTGACTTCATGGTTTTTTGCCAGGAAGCGCAGAAGGTTATAGGAGCGGATTTTTCCTCCCGTATCGACGGGGAGAAGTTTGCCGGCCTTAACCCACAGCACTCTCACCTGGAACTCCCCGGGGATTGCGGTGAAACCACGGTCTTCAGCGCTGGCGGGAGTTCCGGCGGGTGATCTTCTCCCAGCACCGTGGCATCGATGTGGGCCGCAGTCAGAGGACGAAGGCTGCGAACCAGCCGGTTCCCCTTCAGCCAGAGCTTGCCCTCGAAGTAGGCCCGGTACATCAATCGAGAGGCTCTCATTTCCATGTTCATGCCGCGTTCGCTTCCGTTCGTTACCGTGCTGTAGCCCAACTCGGTCAAGGTGTTGCCCAGCACGCTTTCGAAGCGCAACAACTGCTCGGGAGAGAAACCCTTTTTCCAGCGGCCGACGGGATTGAACTTCTCCCGCGGCTCGCCCCGGAACGAAGTGTTGGGCTTGCTGACCGAGCCGTAGCCGACTTCCTGAATTCGATCGTAGTCCAGTTCGTGATCGATGAACCCGCCAATGGTCTTCAGCGTTTCCCGGGGAGCGGCAACCAGGTCTTCGAAGTGGACTTCCATATAGTCCGCTCCCAGCTGCCGTCCATAGCGCCGGCCCTGCTCGACGATCCACTCCCAATAAATCCCCGCTGCCGTCAAGCTGATGCGGTCCTGCCAGGGGAATGGACGAAGGTATCTCACATTGCTCAGCGACATGGCAACATCCCGCCCGTCGCGAATGATGTGGACCACCAGCGCGTCGGGGATGAGGCGCTTGATCAAGGGCAGATGAAGAATGCCTTCGGGAGAATTTTCGGCCCAGCGTTGCATTCCTTGCGCACGGCTAATCTCGTCCATCACGATGCGCAGGAAGTCCCCGATGTTGCGGCACCGCTCCAGGACTTCATTCTCGATTTGGCCGGCATCGAGTCCCGAAGCCCGGAAGAGCTTGCTGCCCAGCCAGACTTGCAGCAGCTTTTGCCGGGCCTCGCGCCTCCCGAGATCGCCGAAATGCGGAGCCAACAGATTGAAGGCGTTGGATTCGGCCAGGTAAACCGCAAATCCGCCGGCCGACAGCAGCATGTTGTAGAGCAGAGTCGTGCCGGACCGAGGACTTCCCAGCACGAAGACCGGCGCTGCGCTTCTTCGGATGGAGCTGACCTTTGTGTCCAAAATACGCTCCCCGCAATTTCCACTCAGTCCGTTACCGATCTACTGCATGAAGGTGGCCGCTCAATCGGGCCATGAGTTCGGCTTGCAGGTATGGACCGCATGCGATCAGGCCCGAAATCAACGGCTTCTTCCGATTGCACTTCAGATCGGTGTTCTCCAGCGTCTGCACGAAACCGCCTGCGCTCAACACCAGAGCCGCTCCCGCGGCGACATCCCATTCATGTTTAGGAACGAGCGTGAAAGTAATATCCGCGCGCCCAGCCGACACCAGGCCCAGCTTATACGCCACCGATCCCATGGGACGAATGTGGAACTCGGCGGACTCGAACTGCTTCCACTCGCCGCGCTTCACTTCGCTGCGGCTGGCAAGCACGAGCGCGCCGTGCAGCTCCTTGCGCTGGCTTGGTTGTGCGGGCTTGCCGTTGTAGGTCACCCCGGTTTCGCGCGATCCCAGGATGAGCTCATCGGTTGCCGGATTGCAGATTCCGCCGGCGACGGGGATTCCATTCTCCACCATGGCGATCGAAACGCAAAACTCGGGGATGCCTTCGACGAACTCGCGCGTGCCGTCGAGCGGATCGACCACCCAGACGCGCGGTTTGTCGAGGCGAGTGAAGTGGTCCACCGTCTCTTCCGAGAGCCAGCCTTCGCCGGCGCGGAGTAGCGTCTTGCGCAGAATATCGTCGACCGCGCGGTCGGCTTCGGTGACGGGATCGTGTCCCACTTTGTATTCGGCTTCAATGGCGCCGGGAGTGAAGCGGTTGAGCACGGCCCGCGCCGCTTCAAGAGCGGCGTGAATGCGTTCGAGAGTTTCTCGCGAATTGGAAGAAGACATTCAAACTCCGTTAGTAGTAGTTAGCTTTCCTGTAGAGACGCGGCTTGCCGCGTCTCATGCCTGCGTGCTCCAATCTGCGCGGAGCGAGACGGGGCAAGCCCCGTCTCTACAGGAAAAATTAGGCCCACAACATGCGCGCTCCCGTCATCAGCAAAACCGTGCACAGAATTCGCCGCAGCCAGAGTACGGGAACGCGTGTGCTCAGATGCGAGCCCAGAATTCCGCCGGGGATCGAGCCGATTAGCAGGGAAACCACCAACTGGGGATCGACGTTACCCGCCCGCCAGTGCAACAGGCTGGTGACGCCGGTCAGAATCACGGCGTGGGTAATGTCGGTGCCGACCATGACTTTGGGCGCGAATGAATAAAACAAAAGAAGCATCATCATAATGATGCTGCCTGACCCGACCGAAGTGATGCCGACCAGGAATCCGCCGGCCAATCCGATTACACTCATGCCGGCAAACGATTTCATGGTGGGCTGGCGTTTGGCGAGATGATCTTCAATTCGTCCCTGAAACAGAAGCAGCGTGGGAATCAATACCAGCAGCAGTCCCACCGCGGACTTGATGAAGTCGTTGACGCCGGCGCCATAGACGTGGCGCAGGTGCACCAGAAAAGTCACGCCGAGGTAAGAGCCGGGAATGCTGCCCACCGCCATCGCCAGCACGACTTTTCTCCGCACCGTGCCTTTGTTCAAGTGCATGATGCTGGCGGGAATCTTGGTGAAAAAGTTGAACAACGCATCGCTGCCGACGGCAATGATGGCGGGCACCCGCAGTCCGAAGATGAGCATAGGCAGCAGCAATACGCCGCCGCCCAGACCCGTCAACCCGATCAGCGTTCCCACGATGAAGCCGATCAGTATTTTTAGCAGCAAGAATTCCATGCCGTCTTTCGATGAGTTCTCAGTTCCCAGTTCTCAGTTCTCAGTAAAGCAAAAGCAAGTTAAGGAACCGAGAACTGAGAACCGAGAACTGAGAACTGCCTTAGCTGTTGCCGTTGGCCCCCACAAAGCCCTCGCGCTCGAGGTGCAGAATGATGGTCTGCGCCGCTTCCTCGGGGCTCAGCTTGGCGGTGTCAATCACCACTTCGGCATCGGTGGGCGCCTCATACGGATCCGAGATGCCGGTGAATTCCTTGACGATGCCGGCGCGAGCCTTGGCGTACAGGCCTTTGCGGTCGCGCTGTTCACACACTTCGATCGAGGTGGCTGCGTGCACCAGGACAAAACCGCCGAACGGCTCAATCATCTGCCGCACCGCTTTGCGCGTCGCTTCATAAGGAGCGATGGGGGCGCACACCGCGATGCCGCCATTCTTCGTGATCTCGGAGGCCACGTAGCCGATGCGGCGGATGTTGATGTCGCGATGCTCCTTGGAGAATCCGAGTTCGCTCGACAGGTGCTTGCGCACCAGATCGCCATCCAGCAGCGTGACCGGACGTCCGCCCATCTCCAGGAACTTGGTGATCAGAGCGTTGGCGATGGTGGATTTGCCCGATCCCGAAAGCCCGGTGAAGAAAATGGTGACGCCCTGCTTGTGCCGTGGCGGATAGCTGCGGCGTAATTCCTGCACGACTTCGGGATACGTGAACCACGCCGGGATGTCGCGGCCTTCGTTCAAGCGCTGGCGCAATTCCGTGCCCGAGATGTCGAGCACCTTGGCCCCCTTCGGCACTTCATCGGACGGGATGTAGCGGTCTTCATTCTGCAGATACACCATCATCTGGAAGGGAACCATCTTTACGCCCATTTCCTTCTCATACTTCTTGAACAGTTCCTGGGCGTCGTAAGGGCCGTAGAAGGGCTTGCCGTCCGTATCTTTTCCCGGACCGGCATGATCGCGGCCGACGATGAAGTGCGTGCAGCCGTGGTTTTTGCGTATCAGTCCGTGCCAAACCGCTTCGCGCGGTCCGCCCAAGCGCATGGCCAGCGGCAGCATCGACAGCTTGACCGTGCCATGCGGGTACTTGGAGAGCAGCAACTGGTAGCAGCGGGTGCGGACGAAGTAATCGACGTCGCCCGGCTTGGTCATCCCGACCGAGGGATGGATCAGCAGATTCGCCTCGACTTGCTTGGCGGCCCGCATGGTCAGTTCGACGTGAGCGCGATGCATGGGATTGCGCGTCTGGAAGGCCACGACGGTGGTCCAGCCCAGACGGCCGAATTCGGCGCGCAGGTCGGCCGGGGTCAGGCGCAGCGAGCGGAAATCATAGTGCGCCGGCGCCTGCAATTCTTTAATCTTTCCGCCCACGTACCAGGGATGGGATTTGTTGATGGCATAGTCTGCGCCTGGGTGCGCGGCGCTGGTGGAACCAAAAACCGCATGGGCTTCGGCTTTGCGGTCCGGCTGCCAGACATCTTCAACGCTGAGCACGGCGAGCATCACGCCTTCGGGGTCGCGCAGTGCGACCTTGCTGCTGCCCGGCGTCAGTTTCCTGGCGAATTCTTCGGTGACGTCGAGCGTGATCGGCATGGGCCACAGCGTGCCATTCCCGAGCCGCATGTTATGGCATACGCCCTCGTAATCGGCGCGGTTCATGAACCCACGCAGCGGCGAAAAGCCGCCGCTCATCAGCAGTTCCAGATCGCAAAGCTGCCGGGCCGTCAGGTCCCACGAAGGCCAATCTTTAGAGTGCGCTTTTAACTCCGCGGCGCGCGCGGCCGGCACTTGCAGCTGAACAAGTTCTCCCCCGTGGGGGGCGATAAGGTGACTCGTCGTTGCGTTCAAAACAGTATTCCTCCCGGATGTTTTAACTAAAATTTATGCTGAAATCAAAATCACTGGGGGGCTCTATCTAAGCTCGCCCTATTTGCCGTGCTTCGTCAAGCTACCCGCTGGGGCTGGAGGTAACCTCTGGAACATAAACGAAGCCACGAATTAAGATCGCTACGCCGGTGTGAAATCCGGCCGAAAGTCAATGGAACATGGGGAAGCAGCAATTCGCCTTCCGAAAGCCAGCCAATGGCCCACTTCTAAACCATTACAAACAATAGCTCACCACGATTTTACCTCAAATGAACCCAGTCCGCTGCACAGGTGTGAAGCAGATTGCAACCTTGCGCCCAAGTCTGGAAATGAAAGTGCCGTGAACCCCCAGCCCAACCGTCATGGCTCATTGGTCATTGCTCATTCTGATATTCCGCCGAAACCACGTCCGTGTCGGCCCGGGTCTCTGACCCGGGCAGGCGGGGAAAGGCCTCCTCTCTACCAGACACCGCCAACGCTACCAGGAGTGCTTCATCGCACGGGCAAATTTCTGCGTGGGCAGCGTGTTCAGCACGTCCTCTTTGGTGAGCCAGGCGCGCCGCGCTTGGGTGACGCCGTAACGCAGCTTTTCCATGTGCGAAGTGTGGTGGGAATCGGTGTTGATGACAATCTTCACGCCATGCTGTTTGGCCAGCCGCAGATGAACGTCGCACAGATCGAGCCGGTCGGGATAAGAGTTCAGTTCCATTGCCACTTTGTGTTTCGCCGCTGCTTTGAGAACCGCGTCGAGATCGAACTGGTAGGCGTCGCGGCGCAGCAGCAGCCGTCCGGTGGGATGCCCGATCAGCGAGGTGTTGGGATTGGCGATGGCCTTCAGCAGCCGATCGGTCATGGTGGCGCGATCCTGATTAAAATGCGAATGCACGCTGGCGATGACGATGTCCATCTCTTCGAGCACCGAGTCCGACAGATCGAGCGAGCCATCGCCCAGAATGTCCACTTCAATCCCCGCGAAAATGCGGATGCCCTTCATCTTCTTTTCGACCGCCCGGATTCTTTCGATGTGCGCCAGCGCGCGTTCGTCGGTGAGCCCGTTGGCGAAGGCGAGATTTTTCGAGTGATCGGTGATGGCCATGTACTCGTAGCCGCGCTCCCGCGCTGCTTCGGCCATCTCTTCAATAGTGTTGCGGCCATCGGTTTCGACAGTGTGCATGTGCACGTCGCCGCGGATGTCGGATTGTTCAATCAGCACCGGCAGCGTGTGTGCGGCGGCGGCTTCGATCTCTCCCAGATTCTCGCGCAGTTCCGGAGGGATGAAGTCGAGCTTGAGCTTGGCGTAGATTTCTTCTTCGGTCTTGCGTGCGACCGGCTTCCCATCTTCGACTCTAGCAAGGCTATATTCGTTGAGCGTGAAGCCCATCTTGAGCGCGCGCTGCCGCAACGCCACGTTGTGTGCTTTGGAGCCGGTGAAATACTGCATGGCCGCTCCGAAGGACTCGGGAGGCAGCAGCCGCACGTCCACCTGCATGCCATTGCGGTGCCGGAAGCTGACCTTGTTCTCTCCTTGCGCGATAATGTCGACCAGGCCAGGGAAGCGCAGCAAATGTTCGATGATCTTCTGCCGCGGTTCTGCCTCGATACAGGCCTTGCCAGTGACCAGAATGTCGAGGTCGCCGACGGTTTCGCGGCCGCGGCGCAGCGATCCGGCGGGCGTAACTTTTTCGACACCTGCAGCGCCCAAGAGATGCTCCACCAGCTTTTCGGCCAGCTCTTCGGCCGTGTCGAGCAGGAATCGTCCGGCGATGCGGCGATAGTCTTCGATCGCCTTAAGCAGCTTCTGCTCGTGCTTTTCGCCCATGCGCGGCAGCGTGCGGATCTTGCCTTCGCGCGCCAACTTTTCTACGCCCTCCAGGTCGCTGACCTGATACGCGCTCCAGATCAGAGCAATCGTCTTCGGCCCGAGGCCCTGAATCTTCAGCAATTCAAGCATCGAGGGCTTGTATTTCTTCAGCAGCTCGGCGTGCGCTTCGATGCTGCCATCTTTGAAAAGCATCTGCAGATTCGCCAGCATGCCTTTGCCAATGCCCTTCACTTCCAGCAGCTTCTTCGGCTCCTGAATCAGGTCGGCCACCTGTTGCGGCAGCGCTTCAATGGCCTCCGCCGCGTTGCGATAGGAGCGCACGCGAAACGAGTCTTGACCGTCGATCTCCAGCAGATCGGCAGTCTCGTACAGAATTCCGGCAATCGCCTTGTTGTCCATGTGTAAGGCAGTAGATCGAGCGGTTCACACTAGCTCGATGCGAAGGTCGCGCCCAATCGCCCGCGCGGCCCGGCACAATGTCTGTAGCGTTACCGAGGAGTTGCCTGGATCAAGCAGGCGATCCAGTGCGGCACGGCTCGTGTTCATGCGACGCGCCATCTCCACCTTGTTGATCTTCGCTCTCTTCATCGCTTTTTGCACCTGCCACGCCAGCGCTTCTTTGAGCGCGGTGGCGCGGGCTTCCTCAAGGATGCCTTCTTCTTTCAAGAAATCATCCAGCGATGAGCCAATATAAGGGTTTTTCTTTTTCATTTTGTCACCTCTTTCATCCGCCGCTTCGCGAGCTCAAGTTCCTCCGCCGGCGTCTTGCGCGTCTTTTTTATAAAGCCGTGAAGCACTACCAGAGCGCCTTGGTGGAAGTGCACAATCAGCCGTGCAATCCGTTGGCTCGGCAGGGTTGAGCGAACTTCCCACAGACCGTTCTTCAGGCTTCGTACCAGCGGCATTCCGATCGGCCAGCCGAATTGCACCCGCATCAAGTCCAGTCCGATCACGCGACGGTCACCCCGATCGAGGCTGCGCAGCCATTCCAGAGCAGGTTCCTTGCCCAGCTCCGTTCGGTAAAAGCGAACAGGTATTTCAGGCGCATGCTCTTCAGTCATCCTGCCTCACTGTTTAAGGATGTATCAGAAATGGTACATTGTCAAGGGCGACGCAGGCTGACCGGGAACATGCCTGAGAGGCGAAGAGTATTGCGTGCCCGCAGACGCCGGAGGACACAGCCAGCGCGGTCGTCGTTGACACAAACAGCTCGGTCAGGAAAAACCGGCCTGAGTAAAGCGACCTCCGATCAGGGGGTCTTCGTTACATTGGCCGCTTGCGGCCCTTTCTGTCCCTGCACGATCTCAAACTCCACCTTGTCGCCCTCCTGCAGGCTCTTGTAGCCCTCGGTGGTGATTGAACTGTAGTGAATGAATACATCCGGTCCATCGTCGCGGCCGAGGAAGCCGTATCCCTTGGCGTTGTTGAACCACTTGACGGTGCCTTTCAAACGTTCCACGTGCGCCCCCCTTTTTCTTGCGGATTTCCCGGAAATGGCGCGATTCCTGGGGCTCGCAAAAATGTGTAGGCATTGTGCTGCTCACCGCGGGGACTGTCAAGGTCAGCCGTCACATAGCCGCGGAAAAAGCAGGGTATCGCATCGGCCCCTGTAGAGACGGGGTTGCCCCGTCTTCGGGGACGCGGCAAGCCCCGTCCTACCGGAAATCGGATTCCGCAGCCTCTTCCTACCGTGCTGGTCGCGCCATCTGAGCCAGCCATAGGATTCCCGAGATCGTCTTGGCATCGCGGATGCGGCCATTGAGCGCCATCCGCTTTGCCTCCGATAAAGGGAAAAATCTTATTGCAATCCTCTCGTCCGGCTCGGGCCGGGATTTGCCGGCCTCGAGGTCCCGAGCCAGATAAATAGTCATGGTTTCGTCGAGAAAACCCGGGCTCACGTAAAAATGCAAAATTCTCTTCCAGTGGCGGGCGCTGTAGCCGGTTTCTTCGAGTAACTCCCGCTTGGCGGCGGTGAGCGAGGTTTCGCCGTCGTCGATGCGTCCGGCGGGCAGCTCCCACATCATCGACTGCGCGGCGTGGCGATACTGGCGCTCGAGCAGCACGCGTGGCTCGGCTTTGCGGGCTGCTTTCGCCGGACCATCGCTGGCTAGATCCTCGCTGGCCAGAACATCGACGGCCAGAACAACGACCGAGCCGGAATGCCGTATGACATCGCGGCGGGCGCGCACGCCGCCAGGCTCTTCCACGTCATCCGTGGTGACGCTGAACACCGGGCCCCGGTAGCTGACCCGCGAAGAGAGGATGCGGGCTTGCGCCGATTTCGTCCCCATTAATTTCTTTCCTTCCGATTTCGCCATGACAACAATATAAAGGTCTCTGGTTCTAGGTGTCAGGGGATTCAAGAGCAGCTCGTTTCCTGCGACCTGAGACCTGTTATGCTGCGCCGTTGAGCCGAAAACCGATTACGGGAAGAACGAATGACCATGACGAGAAAGCCCACCGTCGCCATCGTCGGAGCCGGGAGCCTGGCAAATTTCCTGGCGGTGGCGCTCCACGACGCCGGTTTCACCATTACCGAGATCGTAGCCCGCGATTCGCCCCGCTCGCGAAGGCGCGCGCGCGCGCTCGCCGCGAAGGTGGGGGCGAGGGCAGTCACCGCCCACTCCGCCGCGCTGGACGCCACTTTGTTTTGGTTCTGCGTTCCGGATCGTGAGATTCGTGGCGCAGCTTCAGCTCTGGCGGTTTCTCTGGCGGCACGCGCGGCCGCTCACAAGAAGGGCGGAGTTCCGAGTAAAGTTCCGAGCCGACTTCCAAGCAAGTTCCCAAGCAAATTCCCGAACAAAGTCCCGAACAAAGTCCGCTTCGCTCTGCACTCCAGCGGAGCGCTGCTCAGCCGCGAACTCGAGCCTCTGTGCCAGGCAGGCGCCACGGTCGCGTCGGTGCATCCGCTGATGACCTTCGTGGCCGGAGCGCATCCTTCTTTAACAGGTGTGCCTTTTGCTATCGAAGGCGATGACGCGGCGACGCGAGTGGCGCGGCGGATCGTCCGCGAGCTGGGTGGCGAGAGTTTTTCGTTGGCCGCCGCGCGCAAAGCGGCCTACCACGCCTGGGCTACCATGACTTCACCCCTGCTGCTGGCCTACCTCGTGACCCTCGAAGAAGCCGCTCAAGCCGCCGGCCTCACGCCAGAGCAAGCCCGCCGCAAGAGCCTGCCCATCATCACGCAGACTTTGGCGAACTACTCGCGCCTCGGTCCGGCCCAGTCTTTTAGCGGCCCGCTGGTTCGTGGAGACGCGGAGACGGTGGCGAAACACTTGGCGGTGCTGAAGAAGCATCCCGGAGCGCGCGAGGTGTATGTGGCGCTGGCGCGAGCCGCAATGCGCGGCCTGCCGGTGAAGAATCGAGACGGCCTAAAGCGCTTGCTGCGCAACTAAGACGACGAAGACCCTTCCGCAATTACGTAGGGACAGCCGCCCTCGGCTGTCCGGGCGAGCGAAGCTCGCCGCTTGCCATCCGGGTACATCGTCTGTGAATGGGCTCTAATGCTGATCTTTATTAATGCTGCCCCCGGCGACCGCTGAACAAATGCCCCAGCTTCTCCTGCTTCGTCTTCAAATATTCTTCCGTGTGTGCAGTGGGCGCGACTTCGCAGGGCACGCGCTCGGTCACCTGGATACCGGCGCGTTCCAGCGCGGCGACTTTGTCGGGATTATTCGACAGCAGGCGCACGCGCCGAATGTCCAACGCCTTCAGGATCTCGACCGGCATGAGAAACTCGCGGTGGTCAGGTTTAAAACCAAGGCGCTCGTTCGCTTCCACCGTATCAAATCCGCTGTCCTGGAGCGCGTAAGCCTGCAGCTTCGCCATCAGCCCAATGCCGCGGCCCTCCTGCTGCTCATAGATAAGCACGCCCGCCCCCAGTTGGGCGATCATCGAGAGCGCCATTTCCAGTTGCTGGCGGCAATCGCAGCGCAGCGATCCAAATACGTCGCCCGTCAGACATTGAGAGTGAATGCGCACCAGCGGCGACCCGGAGTGGACCTCGCCCATCACCAGCGCCACCGCCTCTTCGGTCTTGGCTTGATCGCCGGATGCAGACGCGCGGGTCGCAAACCCGTGAATCAGAAAATGCCCCCAGCGCGTAGGGAAGTCCGCGGACGCCACCTGTTTTACCTTTAAAGAACTCACCACTAAATTATAGCCTTCCATCTCAAGCACTCACCGCTTCGAGACTTCGATGCTTCGACTGTTCGGTACTGTCCTAGAACTAGTCTCATAAATGGTTTTGGGCAGGGCACGGCTTCACAGGCTGCGGAAAAACTCTGATTCGAACAGGTGTTGGGAAGGGCACGACTTCAGTCGTGCCGTTAAGTCGTTTAGATTTGTTCGCGCTTCAGCGCCCGAGGTGTGCTTTTTGCCCTGTCAACGACTTTTTCCGCAGCCTCTTCAGCCGTGCCGCTAGCGGACAATAAGAATGCGGGCTTCAGCCCCTGAGGGCCGGACGCCTGCTCAGAGAACCATTTATGAGATCGGTCCTAATTCAGTTTCTTCGCCACAGAGTCGCAGAGTCACGGAGAAACACTCAGGACCTGCAAAAACCAGAAGGGGAAGGTTTTGCCACGCAGTTGGGTTTCTCTGTGTCTCTGTGACTCGGTGGTGAAAAAAGGCAAACTAGGACACTACCGGCTGTTCCACTGCGGCGGCGGAAACGACTTCAAAATCGCGTGTCTAGGCGAAAGCGAGCGACGGCTGGTAAAATCAAGAAAAGCAAACCCACCATCCAGTGGGGCTATAGCTCAGTTGGGAGAGCGCATCGTTCGCAACGATGAGGTCGTCGGTTCGAGCCCGACTAGCTCCACCATATTCTCAACAACTTGCAAACACTCCGCTAGCCAATCTTGTCACACTTTGTCACACAAAAATTCAAACAGGCTCGCCGGGGGTTGCCTCACAACTTCCCATTTAAGGGGCTGAAATTCTCAATGAGTATAAACGCCTGGTTACAGCAAGCATCAAAGTTCGCAGAAGGGGCGAGAAGCGAGAGAAGGCCATGGCGTGATTGGCAGCGAGGGCGTGTACTGCAACCGGCGCTTCGGTTTTAGCAAGGCGCGGGAATGGATCTCCTTTGGTAATTCGGATAAGAAGTGCCGGAGAGGATAGAGTTAAGTTATTCATGGCGCTCCTATTTAAGTCTGGACTCATGGTTTTTGCGTTGGTCACTCTGGTTTGGACGTCGTCCGGCTTAGGACAGACTACGCAGCAAACCCCTGTGTCTAGTCCGGAACATAGCCCGCAATCTGGTCCGGAATACCGGGGGATAGCCTCAGCTGGCGAGCAACTGCCCGATCAGCGATTGTCCGGAAGCATCAACGGAACGGTCGTTGATCAAAGTGGAGCTGTCGTCGCCGGTGCCCGGGTGAAGCTTGCTCGTACTGGCGAAGATCAATCCGCAAACCAAGAGGTGGTGTCAGACGGCGACGGGCACTTTTCCTTTGCCAACATCGCTCCCGGACCTTTCCAGCTCACCATTACGTCGGCGGGCTTCGCGACGCAAACATTCTCTGGAATCCTGCATTCGGGGGAGATCTACGTTCTCCCGCAGAACGCGTTGGCGGTTGCTACCAATGTCACTGATGTGGAGGTCGGACTCTCACAGACCGAAGTGGCAGAAGAGCAGATCAAGGTGGAAGAGAAGCAGCGGGTGCTCGGTGTCCTTCCAAATTTCTATGTCAGCTACGTCCCCAATGCAGTTCCCCTCACCTCGAAGCAAAAGTTCAAGCTTGCCTGGAAGACGGTGGTGGATCCGTTCACCTTCGTATTTGTGGCGGGCGTGGCGGGAGTTGCGCAGGCGCAAAATCACTTCATCGGATATGGGCAAGGCGCGCAAGGTTATGGAAAGCGCTTTGGCGCCAGCTATGCCGATGCGGTCACGGGCACGTTCATCGGAAGTGCCATACTGCCATCGCTTCTGAAGCAAGATCCGCGTTATTTCTACAAGGGAAGCGGTAGCAAGCGATCACGGATTCTGTATGCGATTGCCAATTCAGTGATTTGCAAGGGCGACAATGGACGCTGGCAGGCAAATTACTCGAGTATCATCGGAAGCCTGGCGGCGGGCGGTATTTCAAACCTCTACTATCCAGAGCAAGATCGCAATGGAGCGGGATTGACGTTCGAAAACGCGGCAATCGGGATTGGCGCAACTGCCGTCTCCAGTCTCTTTCAAGAATTTCTGATCCGGAAGCTCACACGGAAAGTTCCTAACAACGACCCGGCGAAACCCTAAAGCACGATCGGCAAGAACCCACCTTCTTGGCGAAAAATCCCCATTACACGTGCGCCGTGAAAAGGCGCTGGTCGACTGCGGGTGAAAGTCCCGCCCGGGAACTAGGTTCGCTCCACCCGGAAGCAATCGGAGCGGCGGTGGAGGAAACGAAGCCGTCGGAGCCTCCGGTGTAGAGGGTCGCTTAGGCGACTTGGCGAGCATGCAAGCCGTAACGTGAAGTGAACGCTGAGCAGGCCTCGAAACGATTAACGCAGGAGCCCTCCCCCCGTGTTTTGTGGGCGGGCCGCCGTTGATGGGACAGTACGAGCGAACGAGTTCCATCAGACCTGCCGGGGTAATGGCGACGACAAGCAGGCAAAGTTGAACAGTAGCAACACGGGAAGCCCCAGCGGTGATCGCGGATGCGATCAACCGGCATCTCGTGAGAGACAGGCCGGGCCGTATGGGGTGACGGAGAGGCCCGTAGTACTGATGAAGCCGGGTAATGCCGGTGGAGGGAAGGGGCCTCAGTTGAAAGGAAACGCAAGAAGCAACGAAGACGGAGGGATTGGTGTCGAACCTAACAACCCCAGCAAGCGTTCAGGAATTGCAGACGGCGTTGCACGACAAAGCGAAGGAATCGCCCAGCTTCCGCTTTTACGCCTTGTACGACAAGGTGTACCGCAAGGACGTTCTGGCATTCGCCTACGCGTGCTGCAAAGCCAATGGCGGAGCGGCAGGAGTGGACAATCAGACGTTCGAGGACATCGAGACGTACGGAGAAGGGCGCTGGCTGGACGAACTGGCGCAAGAGCTGAAGAACCGAACCTATCAACCACTTCCTGTGCGGCGTGTCTATATACCGAAGCCGGACGGGAAACAGCGGCCTTTAGGAGTGCCCGCTATCCGGGATCGGACAGCGGAAATGGCAGCAGTTCTGGTTCTCGAACCAATCTTCGAGGCCGATCTACCGCTAGAGCAGTACGCCTATCGGCGAGACCGCAGCGCACTGGATGCTGTAAGACACGTCCATAAGCTGATCAACACTGGCCATGGAGAAATTGTAGACGCAGATCTCAGTTCCTACTTCGATACTCTTCCGCATTCCGAGCTTCTAAAATCGGTAGCTCGTCGCGTCGTAGACGGAGCGATGCTTCATCTGATCAAGATGTGGCTGGAAGCTCCAGTCGAAGAAACGGACGAGCGTGGAAACAAGCGTCGAAGCACGCGTAATCGGGACGAAGGTCGAGGGAGTCCGCAAGGATCTCCGATCAGTCCGTTGCTGAGTAACCTGTACATGCGTCGGTTCGTGCTTGGCTGGAAGAAATTGGGGCACGAGAGGCGTCTGAGAGCGTACATCGTTAATTATGCCGATGACCTCGTGATCTGCTGTCGCGACAAAGCCGCAGAGGCTTTAGTCACGATGCGGGGCATGATGACGAAGCTGAAGTTAACGGTGAACGAGACGAAGACGCGGGTCTGCAAGCTGCCGGAAGAAAAGTTCGACTTCTTAGGGTACACGTTCGGGCGATGCTACTCGCCAAAGACGGGACGAGCCTATCTAGGCAGCACTCCGTCGAAGAAACGGGTGCAACGCGTCTGTGAGGCGATCAGCCAGGAAACCGGACGGAACAGGACCCTGCTGGCCCAAGAAACAGTAATCACGACACTCAATCGAATCATGATCGGGTGGGCTAACTATTTCTGTTTGGGACCAGTCAGTCCTGCTTATCGAGCTGTCGAAAGACATGCTCGCCAGAGGCTGCGACAGTGGCTGTGCGCCAAGCACAAGCTGCGAGGGCAGGCAAGCAAGCAGTTTTCAATCACTACCCTGCATCAGGTGCTGGGCCTTGTCGAACTTACTACTCGGACAAGCAGCCTTCCGTGGGCGAAATCGTGAAACTTTCTCCGAGAGCCGGATGCGCGAGATGCGCCTGTCCGGTTCGATGAGCGAGAACAGGAAACAGAGCCATGCCAAACCGGATTGAGGCGCGCTCTGCGAAAGCAGCGCTTACGAATGCCACCGGGAGACTACCGCTACTGCGCCTGTTCTCGACTCCACTCATTGACCCTGACCGGCTGCTATAGAATCCCCGAATGCCTGCCCGGAAAAAGATCGATCTGGAAAGAGTGAACGCGGCACTGGCAACGCCCTGCCCGCCCCGCCCCGCGCCCTCGCGTGGCCAAAAGCCGCTACCAGAGCGGGAAGTGGGCTGGCGCCATGCGGTGTGCAGGGTATTTTCCGGATTAGGAAGTCCAGACGCTCCGAGTATCGCTAGGGGTGAAATTCTTTGCACAACTTTACTAAGAGGAGCGGTTCTGAAGGCTAAATTCCTGTATCCGAGGCGATTCCAGGGCGCGGTTTTGGATGCCGGAATGCTCTCTATAGTTGGCTCTCCCTCAGCCACCCACTGGCCCGCCGCCGGGCAGGAGTGCTGTTTTGAACGACGGTGCGATCCGAAAAACCATGCGAAGAAGGCGGAGTTGGTATCGTCGTCGTCTGCGTTTTCAGCGCACCCTGTCCGTTGTGGTCGTCGGGACGGCGCTAGCCAGCGCCTGCTGGCAGAATGCCGCCCGCTATCTCTCGTTCCCCTCCTTGCATGCTTCGCAGGTGTTGCCCGACTCCTTTTGGACGCGGGGGAACGTCCGCAAAGATCTCGCGTTCATGGCGGCGCGCTCCGCTAAGCCCACGAAGTTCCTCGCGCGGATCCCGAATGTTTATGCTTACTCGGTGGTGTCCGGAGGCGTGAAAGATCCCGACGATCTCCGCTATGCGGCGTTGCGCGACTATGTAGTTCGCCGCCATTACGCCCACTTCGATTACAGCCACGCCCGTCTGCTGCGCGCCACCGAAGCCCGCGAAGTTTATCTTTCTTACCGCATTCGTGACTCCATCTTCTGGACGCGCAGAAGAATTCGTTTGCACCTTGGTGAACTGCTGCTGACCGACGGCAAAATCACGGCGCGCGCCCGTTGCGGCAACCAGATTTCCGACGCCGCCAAGCCCGAAGTTTCCGAAGAAGAGCCTGCCGAAGATGTTTTCGACCAGCCTGTAGCCCAGATCGACCCGGTACTGTCTTTGCCCATCCGTCCCGTGCTCACCCCGCCCGACTTGCCCGGCGGCGAACCGATTGCCCCCAAGCTTTTCGCCGGTGGCTTCTTCTTTCCGTACGTGCCGGTCGGTGCGCCGATTCCTTCCGGGGTTTGCCCCAAAGACGACGGAATCGTTGACAAGCATTGCCGTCCCAAACGCCATCGACATCTCGTGGTTCCCGAGCCCTCGACCATGGTGCTGATCGGTTCCGGCCTGGCGTTAATCCTATGGCGTTATCGAAGAACCGCCCGCCCCGTCGCGGCCTAGCAGCCCGGTTTCCTCATCCATCTGTGCTCGCGACGGTCACCATGACACCTTAGTCAGGCTGGTTTAGTATTGCCGGGGCAAAGCCTATGGGCGTCAAGCTCTGGCTCACTCTTGCGGCGGAGGCTCTGATCTTCTCGGCGCTGCTATTCGGCGCTGCGGCAACGATCCGCTGGCCCGCCGGGTGGGCGTATATCCTCATATCTTTCGTCGGAGCCGTGTGGATCACCCTTCTGCTGGCACGGCACGATCCCGCGCTTCTCGCCGAGCGAATGAAATCGCCATTTCAAAAAGGCCAGCCGTTCTGGGACAAAATCTGGATTCTGCCCATGATGATCGCCTGGTGCGGCTGGCTGGTTCTGATGGGTCTGGATGCGGTCCGCTTCCGCTGGTCCGTCATGCCGGTCTGGCTGCAATGCGCTGGCGGGGCGTTGATCGTGTTGTCGTTCTGGATGATCGCTCGCGTTTTTCGGGAGAACCCGTTTCTGGCGGCGGTCGTGAAAATCCAAAGGGAACGCGGGCACAGAGTGATTTCAACCGGACCCTACGCCACGGTCCGCCATCCGCTCTACGCCGCCATGCTCATCTATCTCCCGGCAAATGCGTTGCTGCTTGGCTCCTGGTACGGCCTGGCAGCCTCGTTTGTTCTTTCCGGCGGCATCGTTTTTCGGACGGCGATGGAGGATCGAGAACTGCAGCGCGGTCTTGCAGGTTACACCGAGTACGCTGCCCGGGTTCGATACCGCCTGATACCGTTTGTCTGGTAGGCGGCCACGGTGCTCGAAGCATGATTTGGCGTTATCTCATTGAAGGTCCGTGGATCATCTTTGTCGCGTATTGGGCGGCGGGCGCGCTGAAGACGCGTCGCACCGTCAGCCGGGAATCTTTCGCGTCGCGTTTCGCCATCCTCTTTCTCGAAGTCGTCGGCTTCGTCCTGCTCTTCAGCGACGCAGCGGAGATCGGGGTTCTCGGTCATCATATTTTCCCGCGGACATACGCGCTTTCCGTTACGGGCGTCGCACTCACCTGGATTGGCATCGCCATCGCTCTGTGGGCCCGCTGGCACCTGGGACAGTATTGGAGCGCCCGAGTCACTCTCAAAGAGGACCACAAGCTCATCCGCAGCGGGCGCTACGCTTATTTCCGGCATCCCATTTATTCCGGAATCGATCTGGCCGCAATCGGCGGAGCGTTGGCGGTTGACCACTGGCGATGCGTCGCCGGAGTTGCCTTGATCGTCCTCGGCTATTGCATCAAAGCGAGGAAAGAAGAATCCATGCTGGCCGCGCAATTCGGGGAATCCTTCAAAGAGCACTGCCGTCACACAGGTTTCCTTCTTCCGAAGTTTTAGCGAGAGCTATTCGCTGTTAGCTTCAGTTGTGTGGCGCGGACACTCTTGTCCGCGCGAAGTCAAAGGCTCCGCCGGCAAAGCGGGTATTTTCTTGCAGCGTTGCGGGAGACTTCAACGCAGGCAATGCCCGGAATCAAAACCCCTCGAGGCGTCCGCTTAGCAGCCCGTGGTGCAAGTACGGTTCGTATCAGGGCACACCTTCAGGCGTGCCGCAAGTCCTGCGTTATAAAAGCGCCTTCACAGGCGGAGGAAGAACTCCGTCTTGCACTCGTCTTGGGGTGGCGCAGCGCTTCAGCGCTGCGGAAACTGCATTGGGTTGAGTGCGGCTTTAGCCGCTGAGGTCGCACTTTCTGCTCGGGAACTAGTTTTTCCGCAGGCTCTTCAGGCGCTGCGGTCGGAGATTCGAGTTTCACCACGTGCGGTGAGGTGCGGGAGGCGGGTTACTCGCAGGCGCTGCGACCGGCCGGTTCGAAGCGATCCATCTGCGCTTCGCGCTGGCTGCTGAAGCGGCCGTTGGCGGTTTTTCCGTACTGCTCTTCGCCGGGACAGTAGTAGAGAGCGGTGTGGGGATCGACCCAGACTTCAATGGCCGGGTCTCCCTGAAGATGGATTGCGGGTGCGGGAGCCTCAGCGATTCCGAGCGTCACCAGCGCCCTTTCCCACGGGCCGAGCGCTGCCGGTCGCGGCGAGCCCGCCGCCGGCCAGAGCAGGCCCAGCGCGGCCACGAAGACGGCCACTGCCAGGTACAGGTCGGCGCGGTGAAAGCGCAGCTTCACACGCAAGTCCGCAAAGCGCCGAATCAGGGACCTCGTGGCGGCGTCGCTCTGGTCGATGCCGGCGTCGGTCGTTGCATCGTCGCTGGCATTGATCGGAGAAGAATTGATCGGAGAAGAATCGATCAGAGAAGAATCGTCGGTTGCGGATAACTGGAATGGTGGGACGGCCAGATCTAACTCTTCTGGCCGCAAGGCTTCGGTCGCCAAGTCTTCTTCTCTCAAATCTTCTGGCGTCAAGTCTTCTCGTGGAAAGTCGTCCGTCGCTGGAGTGATCCACTGGCCTTCCGCTGTTGCTTTGCCGAGCACTGTTTTGCCGAGTGCCCGATGGGGGATGATCGTGGTCTCTTCCTGCGCGATCGGTTCCGGCGCAACCTCTTTTGCAACCGGCAAAGCGAGAATGCCTGAGGCAGCCAAATCGCGCGCTGTCTGCGCTCCCGGCCTGCTCTCGGCGTCAAGCGCCGGGACGCCTTTTCGCATACCTTCGCGAATCTCCGGAGAACGCTCGGGCCATAAGCCCTGCTCCTGGCTCATCAGCCACATCGAAGCCCAATTGCGCTGCAGGCGTTCCCCCGGGCGAAGCTCGTCCAGGCCGCAGCTCTCGCAGCGCGATCCCTCTGCGGGTTTCAGAGCACCGCAATGCGGGCAAACGCGATTGGCGTCTGGTTCGCGGCGGGCTTCCGGTTCCGCCTGTGTGGGTCGAGCTTGTTTCAGCCGGTCGTTATGTTCCTGAATGATGAAGGCCGCGGACAGCAAGCCCTGAAAGGATTGCTCGTCCAGTGTCAGATTGGGCCGATTCGAGGACATGGCATCGGGGGGAGAGAAAGACAGTCCAAGCTGACGCCATTGTAGTGCAAGTCGGGGCCGTCTGAAAGGGAAAGAAAGGGGAGGGTTTTATGGGAGGGATTTCCCGATTGGGAACACCAATCTGGAAGCATCTCATGAAAACGGTCTAAGAGATGGCGGCGGGAAGTGGAAGATGGAAGTGTAACTATATGGTTTTAAAGGGCGTCGGTATAGAGCGAAGATTTGGCGAACCGGTTGCTTAGGTTGGTGGCGGGTCGTGACCCCAAGACTGAACTGAAGGAGCCGACGAAAAGCCAATGATTAACCTTAATGATATCAAGATAACTCCCCGTGACCAGCAGGTGCTGCGTCTGCTCGTGCAGGGATGCAGCAACAAAGAAATCGCGAGCCACTTGAACATCAGCCCGCGCACCGTCAAGCAGCACTTACGCACGCTGTTTCTGCGCGCAGGCATCAAAGAAGGCCGGAAGCGGGTGAAACTCGCCACCGCCATGTTCATCAAGGAGCAGGTGCAACAATGCAACCCCGTGATCGGCTAACCGCCAAGGAAATTCAAGTCGCCACCCTGGTCTGGCAGGGTCTTACCAACAAAGACATTGCCGGGGTGCTCTGCACCAGCGAGCAGGTAGTGAAAAACTACCTGCGTACCGCCTTCGACAAGCTGGGAGTCTGGACCCGGCTCGAACTCGCGCTCTACGTCGCCAGCCACGGCGGAGCGAACTGGCACGTGCAACTGGGCAATGGGCTGTTGCCACCGGGGCCAGGGTGGAGCGCAGTCGCGGGCGAGGAAGGCGCTGCCTACGCGGATGCGAAATCAAAGGTAACTGCGGCGTCTGGAGGGGCTCGCTAGTACAGCGACCATATCACCCCACGGCGGGTGCCCCACTCATCGCGTTCTTTGCGATGAGTGGGTGTGTGCACCGTCACATCTTTCGCAGGAGCAACCCGGAGCAGCGGTTGTGGAGCAGTTTCCGGCGCTCATTACTCGCCTTTGGCTCCTTCCAGGCCCGATTCTGGCGGTGATTTCGGGCAACCAATCTCTTTGCCCGTCTGCTTCTTCCCCCTGAGGCCACTCGCCCTTGGTCTCAAGATTGTTCCCGTTCGGTGGTTGGCGACGGAAACAGATTTCACATCGGTCGCCGTATTCCGGCGCGTCCGCAGCCCGGTGGTTTCACGAAACTGCCAGACTAAGTTACATCTTATCAATGCCATAGATTGCCAGCTTCGCTCCTAAGCGGCTGTCTCGGAACGTCCGTCGCCCGCCCCAGTCCCGGTCATCAAATTGCTCCGTTGCTGGTGGACCCGTTCGATCCGCTTCACCGGCTCCAAAATCCAGGTTTCAAAGTTTCAGAGTTTCAAGGATTCACATCGCCGAGATTTTGTTGGTTCCTTGAAACCTTGCAACTTTGAAAGCTTGAAACCTTGGTTCAGCGCTTCATCGGTTCAGACCCCGGCTGAGGTAGATATGGCTCACAAAGACATTTTCTGGATGGCCTGCGACTCAACCGAGCAACTGCGGGCCGAATACGGGCCGTTCCAAACTCGGGAAGAAGCGGAAGTCGAAGCCCGCAAACTCGGCTTTGGATACCTGCTGCGCTACGAACACATTCTGGGCCCCGACGAAGAGATCGAAGAAGTGCGCTGCGTCTTCATCGAACTGCAAAATGAAGACGTGCAGACTCCTCCCAGGCCAGGCGTGATCTTTCACACCCGCTGCGCCAGTTGCGGCGAAACCGAGACCCACGAGACACCGTGGCAGGCGGAAGTGTGGGCTGACATCCACGAATTCGAACACACCCGCCACAAAGTCAGACTTTTCGAGCACACCCGCGGAGAAGGCCTGAAAGAAATCGCCGACTGGCGCGGCCACGCCGCCTGACCCGTGTAGAGCGGACACTCCTGTCCGCTGCCGTTGACCTTAATCTGTTCCCATCCCCACCACCCGCGCGGGTTCCCCATCCTAACGTCGTGCTTTTCGACCTTAGGGTTGGATTCCAAAGCCGTGTCCCGGTTGGATTTCCTCGACGCCCTCTCATCTGCAATTTGTTATCCTGACCCTGAGCGGAGCCGAAGGGGAAGGACCTGCTGTTTGCCAGCAGCGTCAGAACCCTGAGGTTCTAGGCGGATTCATCGCTGCCATAAGCCTCGCTCGTGTGGGGACAATCCTGAGCTCGTCAGGATCATGCTCCGCGTGATGTATCAAGCCGCCAGCGCTGAGTACCAAGTACAGCCGCATGATGTCGTTTACTTTGACGTCACGAATGCCGTTCGCAGGAGGAGCAGTGCTGAAGACTCCGACCTCGCGACAACAATTGACAACGGATGCGATACGCTGACCGCCATGGTGTAGCAGTCTGAAGAGTGGGACACCTCTGATTTGCGGGCAGGGCGAATCAAGATCAACATCAAGAGCGGCGGACAGGAGTGTCCGCCCTACACGTGCCAAGGCATCCCTCACCGGGTCAGCTTCGCGGCAGCGGCCTCGTCGAGCATCCACAAAAGTTTTCCGTCGGAGGGTTGCACTCTCTGCGAAGGCAATGGAGGCGTGTTCTTCCCTTCGAGCACCTGATGCAGCATGTCGGCTTTGTCCGCGCCGCTCGCCATGAACATCACTTCGGCGGCGCGATTGAGCACGGGAAAAGTGAAAGTGATGCGGTGAGTGTTGAACTTCGCCACCCAATTGGCGACCACCAGACGCGACTGTTCGTCGAGCGCCGGGGAATCGGGAAAGAGCGACGCGGTGTGGCCATCGGGACCAATGCCGAGCAGAATCAGGTCAAAGCGCGGGAATTCGCCGGGCCGATCTTCGGTACGGACTTCGGGTCGAACTTCGGGCCGGGTTTCGGGCCGGATTGCGGAACGAAGTTCGAAGAATCGGCGGAGTTGGGCCTCATAGTCGAACGCGGCGGCGGCGGCATCGGGATTCTCGGCCGGCACGCGAAAGACGTTCTCGGCGGGAATCGCAATCTTCGTCAGCAACGATTCATTCACCATCCGATAATTACTTTCGGGGTCGGTGGGCAGGACGTGCCGCTCGTCGCCAAAGAATAAAAAGATGCGGCTCCAGGCGAAGTCGGCGTAATTCGAGGCGAGCAGCGAGTAGAGAGCTTTTGGAGTCGAGCCACCGGAGAGCGCGACCGTAAATCGGCCCTGGGCGCCGATGGCGGCGCGGGCCACGCGAATGAATTCTTCGGCGGCGGTGTGAAAAAGATCGGCCGCGCTGGCGAGCACCTCTATGGATCGAGTCGCAGGCATGGGAAAATCATAAGTAAGCTACGAGCTACGAGCTGCGGGCAACCGGTTCGCTCGAAGCTCGTAGCTCGTAGCTCATCATTTCTCGAAATTTCTCCAGCGCCGGCCATCGCGTTCCATCAGTTCGTCGGACTCTTTCGGCCCCCAGGTTCCGGAAGGATAGTTGGGAAAATTACGCGGAGGCAGCGCCTTCCACACGTCGAGCACGGGATTGACAATGCTCCAACCGGCCTCGACCATGTCGGCGCGCTGGAACAGCGTGGCGTCTCCCGTCATGCAGTCGTGCAGCAGACGTTCGTAGCCGGTCGAAGGCGTGAGCCCGAAATAGTCGGCGTAGGCGAAGTCCATATTCACTTCGCCCAGTTGCATGGTGGGCCCGGGAGTCTTGGCGGCAAAGCGCAGCGAGATGCCTTCTTCCGGCTGGATGTGCAACACCAGTTGGTTGGGCATCATGTTTTCGACCTGGGTTTCGCGAAACAGCATGAACGGCGCGCGCCGGAACTGAATCACGACATGGGTATGGCGGCCGGGCAGCCGCTTGCCGGTACGCAGATAGAAGGGAACTCCCGCCCAGCGCCAGTTGTCGATCAACAGCCTCATGGCGACGAAAGTTTCGGTGCGTGAGTCCGGCGGCACGCCATCTTCGGAGCGGTAGGCCGGCACCTTCTCGTTGCCCATGGTTCCTTCTCCGTATTGTCCGCGGACGGTTTTGCTGAGCACGTCCTCGTTACCGAAGGGCTGGATGGCATGAAGAATTTTGGCCTGCTCGTCGCGCACTGCGTTCGCCTCGAACGAAATTGGTGGTTCCATCGCGGTCAGAGTGATGAGCTGCATAATATGGTTGGGCACCATGTCGCGCAGCGCTCCCGCCCCATCGTAATAGCCGCCGCGCTTCTCAACGCCGACAGTTTCGGCGACCGAAATCTGCACGTGGTCAATGTAGCGGCGATTCCAGATGGGCTCGAAAATTCCGTTCGCGAAACGGAGCGCCAAAATGTTCTGGACCGTTTCTTTTCCGAGATAGTGATCAATGCGGTAGATCTGCCGTTCCGAAGCAACTTTTAAAAGTTGCTGGTTCAGAGCCTTGGCGGAATCCAGATCGTGGCCAAAAGGCTTTTCGACAATCACTCGCCGCCAATGGCTGTTCTCTTCGGCCATCAGGCCGACTTTGGAAAGCCGCTCGACGACGTCGCCAAAGAAGTTGGGCGCGGTGGCGAGGTAATAAAAATAGTTGCCGTGCGAGTTATGCTCCTGGTCGACCTTGGCAAGGGTTTCTTTCACCTTGTCGTAGGTGGCGGGATCGTCGAAATTTCCGCTGACGTAGCTGATGCGGCGGACAAACCATTCCCACAAATCGGCATCAATGGCGCCGGTGGCGAACTGTTTGAAGTCGTCGGTGATCTTCTTCCGCGCGTCGTCCTCGCTCATGGGGCTGCGGCCGACGCCAACGACGGCGAACTCGCGCGACAGCAATTGCTGGGTGGCGAGGTTGTAGAGAGCGGGAATCAGCTTGCGGCGCGTCAGGTCGCCGGAGAAGCCGAAGATCACCATGACACACGGATCGCCCGTGCGCCCCACCTGCGATTTGGTCATGGTTGGCAGAACTTCTGTTTGAGCCATCGTTTCCCCTTATTGAGGCATTGAATCATCTAGTCATTGAATCATTGAGTCATTGAATCTTTGCGCCATTCAGTGAACCATCGACTAGGTTTCTCAATGATTCAATACCTCAATGATTCAATGACTCAATGGCTCTTCGGTTCGACGTGACCACCGAACTTCTGTCGCATGGCGGAGAGCACCTTCTCCGCGAAAGTATGATCCTGGCGCGAGCGGAAGCGGGTGTACAGGGCCGCCGTCAGCACTTCGGCCGGAACCGCTTCTTCGAGCGCCGCCTGTATCGTCCAGCGCCCCTCGCCGGAATCCTGCACGAAACCGCTATATTCGGCGAGCGTGGGATTCTCGGCTAGCGCCATTGCCGTGAGGTCCAGCAGCCATGAACTTATCACGCTGCCGCGCCGCCAGACCTCGGCAATATCGGGGAGGTTGAGATCGTAGCGGATGTCTTCAGGGAGATCTTTGCTGGTTGCGTTCTTGAAAATGTCGAAGCCTTCCGCATAAGCCTGCATCATTCCGTACTCGATGCCGTTGTGCACCATCTTTACGAAGTGTCCGGAGCCGGACGGGCCGCAGTGGATGTATCCGTTTTCGGCGGTGCCGTCGGCCGCCATTGTTTCGCGTCCGGGAGTGCGCGGGATGTCGCCGCGTCCGGGCGCCAGCGTCTTGAAGATCGGGTCGAGGCGCTGAACGGCTTCTTTCGGGCCGCCGATCATCATGCAATAGCCGCGCTCGAGTCCCCAGACGCCGCCGCTGGTGCCGACGTCGACGTAGTGCACGGCCTTGGCGGCGCAGATTTTGGAGCGGCGAACGTCGTCTTTGAAATACGAATTGCCGCCGTCGATGATGGTGTCGCCGGCCTGCATTTTCGCCAGCAGAGCGTGCACCGTTTTTTCCGTCGCATCGCCCGACGGCACCATGATCCAGGCGGCGCGCGGCGGGTTCAGCTTGCCGACCAGGTCGTCGAGCGAAGAAGAGGCGACCGCGCCTTCGCCGGCGAGACCCTTGACGGCATCGGCGCTGAGATCGGAAACGACCAGCGTGTGACCGCCGCGCATCAGCCGGCGCGTCATGTTGGCGCCCATACGCCCCAAACCTATCATTCCGAGTTGCATTCGCGCTCCTTGGCCGCGACATGGGCGGCTGCGCCTCACTGTTTTTAAAAACGCCCCTGTGAATTGTCATCCTGAACGAAGAACCTCATGCGTAGCGAACTCAAATGCATGGGTCCTTCGCTTCGCTCAGGATGACAATTCACAAAAAATTCTTGGACCTACAAAACCGGCTTTACCAGTTCCGCGAGTTTGCCGAGTCCTGCTCTCACATCGCTGCCTAAGTGCACGCGCAGCGCCCGGCGCTTGCGGTCGGCTAGAACCTGAAAATCTCCGCGAGCCTGTGCGGCTTTCACCACTCCAAAAGTGTACTTCTGTCCGGGAACCGGCAAGTCCTGGGCATCGTCGCACGTGATTTGCAGGAACACTCCGCTGTTGGGGCCGCCTTTATAAGCTTGTCCCGTGGAGTGCAAGAAGCGCGGGCCGAAGCCGAGGCACGTGGCCACGCGCTTGCGATCGCGCACGGTCATGCGCAGGCTTTGCAGCAGCGATTCGTGCTCCGCATTCATCTCGACATAACCGAGCAGCGCGAAATAGTCGCCGGCGCCCAGACGCCCGAGATGCGCCCGCAGATAGTTCTTGAGCGTGCCGCCGGATGTGCGGCCAGATTGTGTGGTGACGGGGCTCTGCCCCGTCCCGGCGGGTCGGAGACCCGCCTCCACACGAGCAACTAGGTCGGCGGCGTTCTTCTCGTCGGTGAAGAGCTTGATGCCAGCTTCTTCGAAGATCGGTTTTTCGGCGGGGAGTGCGCCCTTGCTCTCGTACTCGGAGGTGAGTTGCTTGGTGACGATTTTGCTGGCTTCGACGTCGGGCTGATTGAAGGCGTTGATGCCGAGGATCGAGCCCGCAACGGCGGTTGCAATTTCCCAGCGGAAGAATTCCTGGCCGAGGCTGTAGATGTCGGGCACGGCGATGCGCACTACAGGGTGCCCGTCTTTTTCGAGCGCGCCGACCTTCGCATCCTGCTCGCCGTCCGGTGCGGTTTCCAGACGAAGGTAGGCGAAGATCCGGTCATTCCCATACACGTCCGGCGCGCCCAGTTCTTCGCGATCGACCGGGATGATGCCTTTGCCGAGCTTGCCGGTGGATTCCGCGATTAACTGCTCGAGCCATGCGCCCAGATCCGAAATTCCAGGCGAGGTGATGAGCGTGAGTTTGTCGCGGCCAAGTTTTGCGGCGGTACCAACGATCAGGCCGAGCATTACTCCCGGATTCTGTTCTACGGGAGCGGACGCCGTGCACGCTTCGACCATCTCTTTTGTGCGCTGGAGGAACTTGCCCGTGTCGAGGCCCATGGCCGCGGCGGGAACCATGCCGAAGTTCGAGAGCGCCGAGTAGCGTCCGCCGATCGACGGCAGGCCATAGAAAATGTGGCGGAAGCGGTCGCGCTCGGCGACCCGCTGCATGTTCGAGCCGGGGTCGGTGATCGCGATAAAGTGGCTGCCCGCCTTGTCTTTATCCGTGCCCACCGTCTGCTGCACGCGCTCGAAGAAATACTGTTTATAAATGTTGGGCTCAAGTGTGCTGCCGGATTTGCTGGAAACGATGAAAAGCGTTTTGGCGAGGTCAATCTTTTTTTCGACGCTCCGGATTTGCGCCGGGTCGGTCGAGTCGAGTATGTGCAGGCGCGGGAAGGCGGGTGTTTGCGGGAAGGTCAGCGCGAGCACTTCCGGACAGAGGCTCGATCCGCCCATGCCGAGCAGCAGAATGTCGGAGAATCCGGCGCTCTTGATCTCGTTTGCGAAGGCCTTCAGCTTGCCGGCGTCGGCGAGCTGTTCGTCGGTGATGCCGAGCCAGCCGAGCCACTTGGTCTCGTCTTCGTTGGTCCAAAGGGAGGCGTCGCGCTGCCAGAGGCGTTTTACTTTTCCCGACGCCCGCCAGTCGTCAAGATTTTTTTTTAACGCCGCATCGAGATCGGCCGGAAGCGATGCCGTCTGTGCATTGACTTCGGGATTGATTTGCGCCGTGCTCATCGCTTTGTACTCTTGTCGACTGCGGCCAGCAGCGTGCCGAATGCGTCGGCAAATAGCTTCACGCCATCGGCAGTCAACTTGTCGGTCACCTCTTTCATGACGATGCCAACGCCGGCGAGATCGGACATGGTTTTCCGCGCGCCGTCCAGGTCTTCGGTCAGGCTCTGGCGCGGCTTGCCGTGATCGCGGAAGGCATCGAGTGTTGCCGGAGGAACAGTGTTGACCGTGTCCGGCCCGATCAATTCTTCGATGTAGATCACGTCGCGATAATTCGGATTCTTGGTGCTGGTGCTCGCCCACAGCACGCGCTGCGTCTGCGCGCCCTTGGCGGCCAGCGCCTTCCAGCGCGGAGAAGCAAAGATTCGCTGGTAGGCTTCGTAGGTCAGTTTGCCGTTCGCGATCGCAACTTTCCCGAGAATCCCCTGCAGCTTCGCCTTGCGCGAAGCGTCCGTTTCTTTCTTCAGTTGCTCGCCCACGAGCGAGTCGACCAGCGAATCGATGCGGCTGATGAAGAAACTGGCCACGCTCGCCACCTTGCTCACATCGCTGCCGGTCACAGCGAACTTCTCAACTCCGTCAATGAAAGCCGCGGCGACTTCCTCGTACACTCCCTGCGCGAACAGCAACGTCACATTGACGTTGATGCCCTCGCTGATCAGTCGCCGAAATGCGGGAATGCCTTCCAGCGTGCCCGGCACCTTGATCATCAGGTTTTCGCGGCCCACGCTCTTCCAAAGCCGCCGCGCCTCGTCGATGGTGCCGCTCGTGTCGTGTGCGAGATAGGGAGACACTTCAAGGCTTACGTAGCCGTCGCGCTTTTTCGTGCTCCGGTAAACCGGACCGAGCAGGTCGGCCGCGTCCTGAATGTCGCGGATGGCCAGCAGTTCGTAGCGGCCCTTGGCGTCGAGGTCGGTGCGGCCGGCGAGCGAGTCGACAAAATCCTGATACTGCGTCGAGCCGGCTATGGCCTTCTCGAAAATCGCGGGATTCGATGTCATCCCGCGCAGGCCGTCTTCCGTGATCAGGCGCTGTAGTTCGCCGCCCTGCAGCAGATCGCGGCGAATGTAGTCGAGCCAGATCGACTGGCCGAAAGTCTGAAGCTGGGTGAAAGGGTTCGCGCCTCTTGCGGTTTCGAGCGTGTCCACTGGATTCATAACCATCTCCTGAAATTCCCACGTAGAGACGCGGCTTGCCGCGTCTCCCTCGCCGCGTCTCCCTCGCCGCGTCCAAAGAGACGGGGCAAGCCCCGTCTCTACACCACACTCATTTCCCGAGCAGTTCGCGCGCTGCTTGCAGAATGACGTCAGTGGTGAAGCCGAAGTGCTTCTGCAAATCCTTGAGCGGCGCGGACGCTCCAAAGGTTTTCATGCCGATGACGCGTCCTCTCGGTCCCGCGTATTGCGCCCAGCCAAACGTCGAACCCATTTCGACCGCTACCCGCGCGGTGACGTCGGGCGGAAGCACTTCATTGCGGTAACTCTGGTCCTGATGCTCGAACAAGTCCCACGAAGGCATGCTGACGACGCGTGCGCGGATGCCTTCCGCTTTTAGTTTTTCGTAGGCGTCGATGCAAAGGCACACCTCGCTGCCGGTGGCCATCAGGATCACCTGTGGCTTGCCACCTTCCGCGTCGGCCAGGATGTAGGCGCCGCGAGCCACGCCCGCTGCGGACCCATACTTTGTGCGATCGAAGGTCGGCAGGACTTGCCGCGTCAGGATCAGCGCCGCTGGCTCCTTCTGTAGCTGCATGATTATTTTCCACGCCTCAACGACTTCGTTGGCATCGGCGGGGCGCAGCGTCATCAGGCCGGGAACCGCGCGCAGCGAGATTAGTTGCTCGATCGGCTGGTGGGTCGGTCCGTCTTCGCCGACACCGATGGAGTCGTGGGTGAAGATCCAGATCGCCGGGATTTCCATGATGGCCGAGAGGCGGATCGCCATCTTCATGTAGTCGCTGAAGATCATGAAGGTCGAGCCATAGGGCCTGATTTTCGACAGCGCCATGCCGTTTACGATTGCGCCCATCGCGTGTTCGCGGATGCCGAAGTGGAAGTTGCGCGCGTTGTACTGTCCCGCTTCGAAATCGCCCGCGCCCTCGAAGGTCAGCCGCGTTTTCGTCGATGGATACAAATCAGCCGAGCCGCCCATGAGCCAGGGATCGTTCCTGGCAATTGCGTTAAGAACCTTGCCGGACGATTCGCGGGTTGCGAGTCCCTTGGCATCGGGCGCAAATGTGGGAAGGTCTTTGTCCCATCCGTCCGCCGGTTGCTGACGCTGCATGCGTCCGAATTGAATCGCTAAATCGGGATGCTGCGCGCTGTACTTCGCGAACAGCGCATTCCACTGCTTGCTTAATTGCCGCCCGCGCTTGCCCATGACGTCGCGAAAGTTCTCGCGCACTCCATCGGGGACCAGGAACTTGGCGTCTTCCGGCCAGCCGTAGGCGCGTTTTGTCAGTTTCACTTCTTCTTCGCCGAGCGCTTCGCCGTGCGCTTCTCTCGTGTCCTGCCGGTGGGGTGATCCGTAGCCAATGTGGCTATCGACGATGATTAGTTTGGGACGGTCTCTTACGTTTGGATCCTCCACGCTGAGCGCGTGGTTGTAGGCGTTGGCCAGCGCCACCAGATCGTTGGCATCATGGACGTGCGACACGTCCCAGCCATAGCTGGCAAACCGGGCGGCCACATTTTCGTCGAAGGCGAGATCGGTACTGCCCTCGATGGTGATGTGGTTGTTGTCGTAAATCCAGCACAGGTTCGAAAGTTTCAGATGCCCGGCGACCGACGCGGCTTCCGAGGAAATTCCTTCCATCATGTCGCCGTCGCCGCAAATTGCCCAGACGTTGTAGTTGAACAGCTCGAATCCCGGACGATTGAAATACGCCGCCAGCCAGCGCTCGGCGATCGCCATGCCCACACTGTTCGCGACCCCCTGACCGAGCGGGCCGGTAGTGGTCTCGACCCCCGAGGTCAAGCCGTATTCGGGATGCCCCGGAGTTTTGCTGCCCAGTTGCCGGAAATTCTTGATCTCGTCGATCGACACAGCAGGCGTCAAAAGAATTTTGCCGTCGGCTGTTACATCGCGCACGCCCGCCAGATGCAACAGGGAATAGAGCAGCATGGAGGCGTGCCCGTTGGAGAGCACGAAGCGGTCGCGATTCGGCCAGGTCGGATGTTCCGGGTCATAGCGCAGAAACCGCTGCCACAGACAGTAGGCGACCGGAGCCAACGCCATCGGCGCCCCCGGATGGCCCGAGTTCGCCTTCTGCACCGCGTCCATCGAAAGCGTGCGAATCGTGTTGATACACAACTGATCGAGCTCGGTACCGGTGGCGACAGACTGGTCACTGACAGCCATCAATTCTCTCCTCGCAAATTAGCATGCACTGCCCCACTTACGAAATTAGATGAAATCAGCGCCAAATAGATACAGCTGCGCCAACTAGCCCAAGTTTACATCGTGATCGAGAAACAAGGCACGAGAGGACAAACTTCCGATTTCACACCGGGAAGAATTTGGCTAGCTGGCGCCGGATGGCTCGGGTAGTGTCGTAATTAACCACGAAGGACACAAAGGAACACGAAGGGGACCTTCGGGGGATTCACACCTTTGTGTGACTTCGTGTCCTTGGTGGATAATGAATGTAGGACACTATCCATGGGTGGCGCGGACTTGTGCAACGCGGACTGCCGATTTCAGGTAAGAAAAGTCTTGTCCTGGCTGATTCTGTGTTGCAGGGTGGACGCCAGTTGGTCCACGTCTGTGGCGGAGAGGTTCATCACGTCAGGATCAAGGATCGGGATGCGGTTGCTTCCGACCGCGTCCCGCCGCACCTGGATCAGCAAAGCTTGCAGCGCCTGGGGATCGTATTTTTGTGGGGTCATGCGGATCAATTCATGAAGCGCGATTCCGACCGACAGGCGTTCGCGGTAGGGACGTTCGCTGGTCATGGCATCGAAGGTCTCGGCCAGGGCCACGATGCGCACCGCTGGCGGCAATTCGTCGCCATGCAAGCCGTCCGGGTACCCTGACCCGTCCTGGCGCTCATGGTGCCAGCGCACGATTTCCGGAATCTGCGGCCAGGGAAACTGCACGTGGCTGACGATCTGATGCCCAACGACCGTGTGGTCCCGCATCTCGCGGGACTCTTCCTCATCGAGCTTCGAGGCTTTTCCGATTAGCCGCTTATCGACAGCAACCATGCCGATGTCGTGCAGATAGGCCGCCGACCGGAGCGACGCCACATCGCTCGGGTCCATCCCCAGCGCTTCGCCGATGGCCTGAGAGTAGCGGCCCACCCGCAGCGAGTGTCCATGAATGTTGACGTGCTTGACGTCGATGGCGGTGGCGAAAGCTTCGAGCGCGTTGTCGTAGAAGCCGTGCAGTGAGGCCAGCAGCCGCAGGTTTTCGGAAACCCGCTGTGCCAGTGTCTGGCCGAGCGTGTGATTCTGAATGGCCAGCGCCACGTAGTGGCTCAGCATTTCAAAGGCGTCGAGCGCGTCTTCTTCGTACACCGCATCGCCGGGCCGGCGTCCCAGGGCGATCGCTCCGGCGAGCTTTCCCCGAACTTTCAGTGGGCAAATGCACTTGAACAGTTCAGGCGCGACATTGCCGTTCGAACTCAGAAAAACATCGTAGGTGGAACTGTTGAGCACCACCGGGCCGGCGGCCGCGGTCAGGGTGTGCACGTGGCGGGGAAGCAGGGGAATCAGCGATGGTTCCGGCAGCAGCGCGAATCCCTGGGCATCGACCGAGGTCAGCAAGGAAGGCCGTTCGCCAAACGAAAACAAAACGGCCTCGCGCGCGCCAGCCGCTTCCATCACGGCGGTCAGCATGGTGCGAGCGGTTTGGCGGAAGTCGCGGTCCGCCGTAAGTTCGGGCCCCAAATCCGCCAGCGCTTCGACTGTTCTTAACAGTTTTTTGAGATTGGTTCCCTGCAATTTCTCTTGCGGAAACCAGAGCCCCATCAGCGTAGCATTGCCCCAGTGGGTCGATTGTTAGTTAGTTTGGTGCAACAGAGCATCGGGTGATCGGAAGTGCGGGCCAGGGAAAGATGACCCGATGGCCCGATGATCCGATTACCCGATAGGTACGCGAAAGGACATACACCGCGTCTTTTTCTTTGACAGGCGCGCGCAGTTGGCTCATACTTCGGCCAAATCGCCTGCGCCGCTTGCGTTCTGCCGGTTTTGTCCGGCAACTTGCCGACAGACTACTGGCAAAGAGAGACCTGTGGTTGTGCCTCAATCCAAACCGTTTCGCTCCGGGGACATACTGGAAGCTTTCGATCGCGATTCTTCGCCGGAGACTTCCTCCAACCGGTCCGGCAACCTGTCGCGCAACTTCGACGAGAGCTCAGCCCTGTCGTCCCTGAAGGAGTTGATCGCGGCTGGGGACCACCGCCTGGGCCCGATGCTGGCGACCATCACAGACGCCGCCCGCCAACTGACGGGCGCCTCCGGAGCCGCACTGGCGATGTGGAAGGAAGGCGCGATGGTGTGCCGCGCGCGTAGTGGCGACACGGCTCCCGCCCTCGGCGCGCGGTTGAGTGCCGACACTGGAATCTCGGGGGAGTGTTTGCGCACCGGTAAAATTCAGCATTGCACAGATACCGAGAATGATCTGCTCGTCGATGTGGAAGTCTGCCGCAGCCTCGGTTTGCGCTCGATTGCCGTTCTGCCGATTCAGGGCTGGCGCGGGATCAACGGAATTCTCGAAGTTTTTTCCACCCAGCCCGCAGCCTTCACCGCGCAGCATATTGCTCTTCTTCAGCAGCTTGCGGCACTCGCGGAACGAGCACGCGCATCGCAACCGCATGGCGCATCGTCCGCCGCGCCGAAGCTTACCGTGGAGAAGCCACAATTCTCCGGCCTGCTACCGGCGTCGGATAGTGTCGGGGACGTGGCTCTCGCTTTCCTGGGCACTCGATCGCGACCGTTCGTTTTGGGCGCCTTGGGTCTGCTGGCGATCTCGCTGCTTGCCCTGGTGATCTGGCTGGGGTGGCGCGGTCCGGATGAGACGGATGGCAAGGCACATGCCGCGACGCCCGTTGCCGGCCCCGCAACCCTCAATGCCGCAACCGCACATCCTCCCGACAATGACCCGGTCTGGAAAGCGAATCCTGGTGGCGAATCCCTGTTTCCATCCCTGGGAAAGCCTTCAGCTGGAGCTCCCGTGAAGTTCGCTTCAAAATTGGACGTGGTGGCGCGAAAGAAAACTCCCGCGGATCGATCTCAGGCAAATCGATCGCCCTTGCTCGCTGGTCTTGCTGACAAAGTTGCCGCCAATGTTGCCATCCCGCACGAGGTTCCCAACTCGCAGAGTGGATTGCACGCCGAATCGCGCTCTACCGACTCGCGCTCCGATGAGAACGCCTCGGCCGAGCCGCCGCCGGTTCCCGCCAGCGTGACGAACCAGTCCGCGCTCAACGGAGTTCTCTCCGCGAGAGCTTCGTTGCCCGGGCTCCCTGCGCCGGTGTCGCAAGGAGTTTCGGGCGGCCAACTGGTGCACCGCGTTTCGCCGGTTTATCCTGCCGAGGCCCGCCTCCTGCGCCTGGAGGGCACGGTCATTCTGGCCGCGACAATCATGGAGGATGGAACGGTGCGCGATGTCAAAGTTGTCCAAGGCTCGCCCGTGCTTGCCCAATCCGCCATGGACGCGGTGAAGCACTGGCGGTACAAGCCTTATGAACTCGACGGAAAACCGGTGAAGAACGAGATTGGCATCAGCGTCGCCTTCAAGCTTCCCGAATCATTGAATCATTGAGTCATTGAATCATTGGAACTTCGGACAGGGGAAAATGATCCGATGAATCAATGACTCAATGTCTCAATGACTCAATGACTCAATGACTCAATGACTCAATATCTACACGCCCACCGGGAACGGCTTGGTGTGGGTTTCCGAACCCACCGAGAGTCCGGTGAACCGCCCCTGCAGCAGCGACATCAGCCCCGTCACCCAGTAACCGATCACGAACAAGAGCAGGAATGGAACCGTGAAGTAGTTCTCGTTGTCGATGGCGTAGAAGACCGCCAGCGCGAAATAAGTTCCGATCAGGAGTTCAATCCACGGAACCCATCCTAGACGCTTGCGGTATTTTTTCGCGCCGACCTTGTCTTTCTTCGATTCGACGCGGTACTTGGGAGTACGGGCGAAAGCGGTCTGCTTGCCGGCCAGCGCTTCCAGCACGGCATGCGTATTCGTGACCGTCAGCCCGATTCCGAGAGCCATCAATAGAGGCAGGTAGAGCAGCGACCGCAGCCAGCTTTTCGGAAACAGTTCCTTCTGCGAAACCAGATAGAAGCTGGAAATGGAGAACGTCGAAGCCATGAACAGGGGCAGGTCGATGTAGAGCATCTGGACCCATCCCTGATAGAAGCGAATAATCATGGCGGGCATCAGCAAAACGGAAAGCACGATCATCAGCGGATAGCTGAGATTGGCCGTCAGGTGATAGCACGCTTCGATTTTTACGTGCCGCGATGCGTCGCTCGCGAACACCCTGGGGAGTATTTTCTTGGAGACCTGGATCAGCCCCTTGGCCCAGCGCGCCTGCTGCGTCTTGAATGCGGTCATTTCTACTGGCAACTCGGCCGGGCATTCGACGTCCTGCAGATAAAGAAACTTCCATCCTTTGAGCTGTGCGCGATAGGAAAGATCGGTGTCTTCGGTGAGCGTGTCATGCTCCCAGCCGCCGGCTTCGTCAATCGCGCAGCGCCGCCACATTCCGGCTGTGCCGTTGAAGTTGAAGAAAACGCCGCTGCGCGCCCGTCCCGAGTGTTCCAGCACAAAATGGCCGTCGAGCAGAATGGCTTCCACCTGGGTCAGCAACGAGTAGTTGCGATTGATGTGCGTCCAGCGCGTTTGCACCATGCCGACCTTGGGGTCGGTGAAGTGATGGATGCACTTCAGCAGAAAGTCGGGAGGCGGAACAAAATCAGCGTCAAAGATGGCAACGAATTCGCCCTTTGCCGTTTTCAATCCCTCCGCCAAAGCGCCCGCCTTGTAGCCCTCACGATTGTCGCGGTGCAGGTACGTGACCGGATGTCCCAGCGCGGCGTAGCGATCGACCAAAAGGCGGGCCACCTCTACGGTTTCGTCGGTCGAGTCATCCAGCAGTTGGATGTCGAGCTTTTCTCGCGGATAATCGAGCCGGCACACGGCGTCGAGCAGGCGTTCCACCACGTACTGCTCGTTAAAGATCGGCAACTGCACGGTGACGCGCGGCAGGTCGTCGAAATGGAAATGAGCCGCGGGCTCCGTCGTCTTGTTCTTCTTGTGCTTGTAATAAAGATAGACCAGCCAGTACCGGTGCCCGCCATATGTCGCCAGGATGATCAGGACAATGAAATAGGGAATCAGCAGCGCCAGATCGAACGCATTGACCTGGTAAAGCCCCTGGAAAGTCTTGTCCAGAAAATGCTGGCGAAGGTAGGGCCCCAAGCCCCTCGAGGCCAGGATCAAGGACAGAGAAGAGGTCAGTCTTAAATCCATGAACTCAACCGCACCATGAATGAAAAAGAAAGACAGAGGCACAAGCATTGTACCCGATCGGTCCGCGCCATCCGAATGTCGTGTGGGGGCGGGGCTTTGCCCCGCCGCGCGTCATCAATACGGAACGTTAGGTAGAGACGCGGCTTGCCGCGTCTCCGGAGATGGGGCAAGCCCCATCTCTACGCAGAGCTTCAGCCCAGCGATTCAGTTCAGAAAATATTGCCGGTACAATGTATCCCGCTGCGCCGGCCGGAACCCCGCATCGCGTATGATGCGCCGCAATTCTTCTTCGCTTGTGCAGTTGGTCACGCCCGCGGCCCGGACGACGTTTTCCTCCAGCATCACCGAGCCCACGTCGTTGCCGCCGAAGCGCAAGCCCATCTGGCAGACTTTCAATCCCTGCGTCACCCAGCTGGACTGCACGTTCAGAAAATTCGAAAGATAGAGCCGCGAGATCGCCAGCACCTTCAGATACTCAACCGCCGTGGCCTCATCCCAGTGGCGTCCGCCGAGCGCGGTGTTGGCGGGCTGGAAGCTCCACGGGATGAACGCGGTAAACCCGCCCGTCTCCTGCTGTAACTCGTAAAGACACTGCAAGTGGTTGATGCGGTGTTCGATCGACTCGCCGACGCCAAACATCATGGTCGCGGTGGTGCGCATGCCGAGCTGGTGCGCGGTGCGATGCACCTCCAGCCAATCCGCGGTCAGGCATTTCAGCCGTGCGATTTTGTAGCGGACTTCATCGTCAAGAATCTCAGCGCCGCCGCCCGGAATCGAATCGAGCCCTGCGTCGCGCAGCCGCAGAATCGTTTCGCGCACGCTGAGATTGCTGTACTCGGCAATCGCCAGAATTTCCGAAGCGGAGTAGCAGTGCAGATGAACCTGCGGGAAGCGTTGCTTGATGCCGCTGAGCATGCGCTCGTGCCAGTCGATCTTGAGGTCGGGATGCAAGCCTCCCTGCATCAGCACCCCGGTGCCGCCGAGTTCCACGGTCTCGCGGATTTTCTCGTAGATGGTGTCGAAGTCGAGAATGTAGCCTTCCGCGGCCGCCGGTCCCTTCAACGGACGATAGAACGCGCAGAAGGTGCAATACTCCGTGCAGAAGTTGGTGTAATTGATGTTGCGGTCGATGATGTAAGTCACGGTGCCTTCGGGATGCAGCTTGCGCCGAAGCGCGTCCGCCTCCATGCCAATCCCGATCAGATCGTCGGACCGAAACATCTCCAAAGCCTGCTGCTTGGTCAGGGACATCCTCTTCACCCCACGGTAATGCCTATTTTAGCTGGTGAGAGGGGGTGGAGGCGAGTTTGCGCCCCTCAGCATATAATGTGGCGATTTCGCAGGCTTGATCCCAGCTGCATCGGAGGCCCATTGAACCTGTCCCTTGACACTCGCGAGGTTGGACGTGTCACCATCGTGCGCTGTAACGGACGGATTGTTGCCGGTAGCGAGAGCGATTCTCTGCGCGCGCACGTTGCCTGGCTGTTGCGCGACCGCCGCTCCATCGTTCTGCACCTGGGCGAGGTTGGATTCATCGATAGCAGCGGCCTCGGTACGATGGTCCGCGCCCTGGCCAGCGCTCGCCAGGCGCACGGAGAACTGAAGTTCTGCAACGTGCCGGAACATGTACGCAAGCTTCTGGAGACGACGCGCCTGACGACCGTGTTCGAAACGCACGAATCGGAGGAAAAGGCGGTGGTCGCTTTTTACCGCCCCGGAGCCCGCGCCGAGACGCCTGTCTCCACTGGCCACAGCGTTTTGTGCCTGGACTCCGATGCCGATGTGCTCGCTTACTTGCGCGAAATGCTGCGCGGCGCCGGATACGATGTCCAGAGCAGCAGCCGCCTGGGCGACGCTATGATCCTGATGCACGTCACGCATTTTGATCTCCTGCTGGTAGGACCCGACATGACCGCTTCCCCGGCCAAGCCGCAAGCCTACCAGGACGCATGCACCAGACTCCCGGTCATCGAACTGGGCAGCGAGTTTTCTACCAGCCATGCCGGTGAAGCCGGTGCTGCATTGCTGGAAAAGATCGAGGCTCGACTCAACCCAAAGACGACATGACGCGGAAAACGATGAGTTCTAGACAAAACGAAGTCCTGGCGCCTGCGGCAGCGCTCCAACTTCCGCGGCCAGGCGGTAGTAAAGATCGAGTCCCTCCAGGCACGGAGGATCGAGATAATAATGGATGTTATGCGTTAGGTAAACGCGAACGACCTCGATAGCGAGGCCGAGGCGCGGCGCCCACTCCTGTGCGATGGCTTCTAGTTTTTTCGGCGACACCCCATGATCCCGCGACTTCTTGAAGACCTCGGCGATCACCGCTCCATTTCGTCCGGCAAGCGCCTGCTTGCGAATCGCCCAGAAGGCGAAGACGAATGACTTTCCCGTGCGCGCCACCCACTCCTCCGCCAGGTCGAGCGTGAAGTAGCGCGTGCGGTCGACTTGTAGCGCCGGGTCTCCGATGAGCAAAGCCGCGTCACAAGCGCCGAGCATCGCCTCAAGATCCGGAGCCATCGGCTTATAATCCCGCGCTCCGCCCAGCCATTTGGAAAACAGAATTTTGGCGAGCGCAACCGAGGTCATCGAAGAAGTATCGAGCGCCACGGTGCGCACCTGCTTTGACCACTTCTCAACGGGGGTTCTGCTCACCAGCAGGATCGACCGCACTGCGCGTCGCGCCGCAATCGCCACGTCGGGAATGATGACGAGATCCGGAACCGTCGCATACGCCGCTGCCGGAATGATGCCAATATCGGCCGTTCCCGCGCCCAAAGCCTCGGCGCAGCCCGAGGGGTTGGTGTAGGAAATATCAAAATCACTGTCCGTAACTCGGCCCGTGCCTGTCTGGCCGTGCTCAAAATCCCACAGGAGAGGCGCCGTGTTCAGGTAGGAAATGGCCGAAATCTTTAACCGGCTCTTCAAGTTACGAATTCTACCAAAAGTGGTGTGAGGGCCATCCTTGACAGGGTTTTGAATAGCGGCTAATGGTGAGTTGCCCAGCAAGAAGGCTGCGAGCCGCGAGCTGCGAGCTTGGAACTGAGGGGCAACTGGTTCGCTCGAAGCTCGTGGCTCGCAGCTCGCAGCCTGTAGTCCAGCGGGTCACTCAATATGTCAAATGTCGCCGTTGCCGCCCCCAACCCAGCTTCTTACCAGGGCACCTACTGGCTCGCGCTCGCGTTGACTCCAGGACTCGGTCCCACGCGCATTCGCAAACTGATCGAGCACTTTGGCACCGCCGAGCGCGTCTTCCATGCCAGCCTGACCGAACTCGAAGCCACCGGGATGCGCGCCGTTTCCGCGCAATCGCTGGCCACGGGCAAGTCGCTCGAACTCGCGCAGCAGGAATGCGTCAAGGCGGCCGAGGCGGGCGCCAGAATCATTTCACTCGGCGATCCCGAATACCCCGCACGGTTGAAAGAAATCTACGATCCGCCCGTAGTCTTGTTCGTGAAAGGAAGCGTCGAGGTGCTGGCGCAACCCGGCATCGCGATGGTGGGAACGCGTCATCCGACGCCCTACGGCAGCGGCATGGCGGAACGCCTCTCCACCGACCTAGCCGCTCGCGGCCTGGTGATCATCAGTGGATTAGCGCGCGGCGTCGATACCGCGTCGCATCGCGGCGCCGTCGCAGCCAAAGGAAAAACCGTTGCTGTCCTCGGCACCGGAATTGACGTCATGTACCCCAGGGAAAACACGCGGCTCGCCGAACAGATCGTGGCCCTCGGCGGCGCGCTGATCACCGAGTTCCCAGTCGGAACCTCGCCGGCCCCGCAAAACTTTCCCATTCGCAACCGGATCATCAGCGGCATGTCGGCCGGGGTGCTCGTCGTCGAAGCCGCGGAGTACAGCGGCACGCGCATCACTTCCCGCTGCGCCCTCGAACAAAACCGCGATGTCTACGCCGTCCCGGGCAACGTGACCAACAAGAATTCCTGGGGCCCGAACACGCTGATCAAGCAGGGCGCGAAGCTCGTCGCCACCTGGGAAGACGTATGGGAAGAGCTTCCAACCGACGTGCAGGTCGTGCTTGGCGCCATGCAGAATGAATCTCCCGAACCGGAAACCGCATCTCTATTCCCGGACGAGGTCAGCTCGCCTCACGAAAAAAAGATCCTCAAGTTGCTCAAGGCCGATGAATCCACGCACATCGATCAGCTGGTCGAATTGCTGGAAAACGAAATGTCGTCCTCCGAAATCTTCGCCGCTCTGTTCGAACTGGAGCTGAATGGGAAAATACGGCAGTTGCCAGGGAAGAATTTTGTGAAGAGTTTTTAGTTGTCAGTTATCAGTCTTCAGTTATAAACGGAGGAGCTCGTGCAAAGTTTCCGCAGTCTTCGAGTCTGGGAAAAAGCGCACAAGCTGACTCTGGATGTCTACACATCCAGCAAAGCCTTTCCTCGGGAAGAGATGTACGGTCTGACAAGCCAGATGCGGCGATCCTCTGCCTCGATAGGAATGAATATCGCGGAGGGCTGTTGCAGAAAGGGTAGTGTAGAGATGGCTCGCTTTCTACAGATTGCGATGGGGTCGGCAAGCGAACTCGAGTACCAACTTCTTCTCGCCCACGACCTCAACTACCTGTGCGATCAGGGATATGAGCAACTCACGTCACAGGCGGTGGAGGTGAAAAGAATGCTGTCCTCCCTGATGCAAAAAGTGAGGGCCGTTAACTGACAACTGAAAACTGACGACTGAGAACCGACCGCTCGCACAGTTGTTGCAACTCACACATTCGTGCTAGCTTCAATTCCATTACCGCCATACTGAGGAACCATTGTCCAAAGGTCTAGTCATTGTCGAATCGCCGGCTAAGGCGAAAACTATCCAGAAGTATCTGGGCAAGGGATTCACGGTCGATGCTTCTTTCGGCCACGTGAAAGACCTGCCCAAAAGCAGTCTGGGCGTCGACGTCGAAAACGATTTCGAAACCGAATACGTCGTCATCCCCGGAAAAGAAAAGATTCTCGCCAAGCTGAAGAAGCTGGCCCTCTCGGCTGACACCATCTACCTTGCCCCTGACCCGGATCGCGAAGGTGAAGCCATCGCCGCCCATCTCGCCGACGAACTCGGCGACGCGTCCGGCAAGAAAAAGAAGAAGACTAAGGGAAAAGGCAAGACAAAAGGCCACGCCAAGGCGAAGGGGGAACAGAACGGCGATGGCGCGCGCATCCGCCGCGTCACCTTCAACGAAATCACGCAACGCGCCGTCAAGGCCGCGTTCGAGCATCCTCGCGACATCGATCGCAATCTGGTCGACGCGCAGCAAACTAGACGTGTGCTCGATCGCCTCGTAGGCTACCAGGTCTCTCCTCTTTTATGGGACAAAGTCCGCCGCGGCCTTTCCGCCGGACGCGTGCAGACTGTCGCGCTCCGCTTGATCGTCGATCGCGAACGCGAAATCAAAGCCTTCGAGAAAAAAGAATACTGGACGATCGACGCCCATCTCGCCGCCCATAAGCCTCCGACATTCGACGCCCGCTTCCTGGGCAAGGGCGAAGAGAAAATCGAGATCACGAACGGCGAGGAAGCGGAAGAAATCCGCCTGGCGCTCGAAAACGCCGATTGGCTTGTCCGCTCAGCGGAAAAGAAGGAACGGCGGCGCAATGCCACTCCGCCGTTCACTACCAGCAAGCTGCAACAGGATTCCTCCCGCAAGCTGCGCTTCAGCGTGAAGCGCACCATGATGATCGCGCAGCGCCTCTATGAAGGTGTCGAACTCGGCGACGAGGGCCTGGTCGGCTTGATCACCTACATGAGAACCGATTCCACCCGCGTGTCGGCCGAGGCGATCGCCGAGGTTCGCGATTACATCACCAGCGAGTACGGCGCCAACTATTTGCCCGAGTCTCCCAATACATATAAGGAGAAGAAAGAAGCGCAAGCGGCGCACGAAGCCATTCGCCCGACTTCGGCGGCGCGCCATCCTGACCAGATCAAGAAATATCTACATGAAGACGAATTCAAAGTTTACAAGCTGATCTGGCAGCGCTTCGTCGCCTCGCAAATGAACCCCGCCGTGTTCGACCAGACCTCGGTTGACATCGACGCCAAATCCGGCAGCGACGTGTTCTGGTTCCGCGTTACCGGATCGGTCAAGAAGTTCGACGGCTTCCTCAAGGTCTATGAAGAATCCAAAGACCGCGATGACGAAGAAGACGAGGAACTGAAGCACAAACTCCCGCCGCTCGAGGCCGGGCAGAAACTGACGCTGAAGTCTCTCCTCCCCGAGCAGCATTTCACCGAGCCGCCTCCGCGCTTCAACGAAGCTTCTCTGGTGAAGGAACTTGAGGAGCGCGGCATTGGCCGGCCTTCCACCTACGCCACCATCCTCAGCACCATCCAGGAGCGGCAGTACGCGCAGAAAATCGGCGGCAAGTTCGTGCCCACCGAAATCGGCCTGGTCGTCACCGATCTGCTGGTCGAGAACTTCAAGGATATTTTCGACTTCCAATACACCGCGCGCCTGGAAGAAGAGCTCGACGAGATTGAAGAAGGCAAGCAGACGGGGCACGACGCGCTCACCGAGTTTTATCAGAAGTTCGCCAAGGATCTCCGATACGCCGAGAAGCACATGGAAAACATCAAGCGTATGGAGAAAGCCACCGACGAAAAATGTGAACTCTGCGGCGCGCCGCTGGTCATCAAGTGGGGCAAGCACGGCTCGTTCTATGCTTGCAGCACCTACGACAAGGAAAACCCGGACACCTGCAAGTTCACCAAGGAAAATCCCATCAATCTGCCCGACCTCGACTCGGCCGACTTGCAGGAGACTGCGCAGGAGGAATACTGCGAAAACTGTGGCCGCGTCATGGTCCTGAAGCGCGGGCGCTTCGGCCAGTTCATGGCATGCACCGGCTATCCCGATTGCAAGACGACGCGGCGGCTCGATCAGGGCAAGAAAGTGCCCGACATTCCGCTCGATGAAACCTGCCCACTGTGCAAACGCAACATGATCCTGCGGCACGGCCGATTCGGCGAGTTCACTTCGTGCAGCGGATATCCCGAATGCAAATATGTGAAGCAGAACTTCATCGGCGTGAAGTGCCCCGAGTGCAAAGAAGGCGAACTCGTCGAAAAACGCGCGCGCAAGGGCAACACTTTTTATGGCTGCGGAAACTATCCGAAGTGCAAGTTCACCTCCGCGGCGAAGCCCATCCCCGAGAAGTGTCCGGATTGCGGACACGAGTACCTGGTGGAACGAATCCGCAAAGACGGATTGGTAATCGCGTGCCCGAATAAAGAATGCGATTACGAGCGCGCGGTGGAAGGCGAAGCCGGCTCGTTACAGCCTGTGTAGAACGTTTTTCAGAGTACCGAGATCCCGCCCCGGAGGGGCGGCCTAGCTTAGCCCAGCGCCGGGGTCCCCAGCACGCCCGGTTTTGGCGCGATGGGGCGGAGGGCTTCAGCGCTGGGAAAAGTGGAAAGAATGCTTCAAGTCCCGGAGGTACGGCCCAGTTCTCACGCGCTCACTGCCCGCGCGTTTGAGCCCTGATCTGACTTCCGCGAGGGGATACTAAAAATCTAAAACACGAGGCGAAAATATGGCAAACAAAGCGACTCCGCACGATGCACAGGTGGTTCTACAACTCTACGACCTCCGCCGCGAAGCGGAGATGCGCAAGGCAAGAAACTGGTTTACGGCGGAATTCTGGCCGCAAAGCGCCGCCGATGTCCTGAAAGTCGCTAACGCATTCCCCAGTCAGGAAAATGCCTGGATGCGCCAGGTCGGCGGCTACTGGGATATGGCCGCATCGCTGGTATTGCACGGCGCCGTCAACGAAGAACTCTTCCTTCAGCCCGGCATTTGCGGCGAAATGTTTTTCATTTTCGCCAAGATTCATCCCTTCTTGAAGGAACTCCGGGAAAAGATGAACAACCCCGAGGCGTTTGCGAATATTGAGAAGGTTGCCACCGGGTCGAAGCTGGCCCGCAAGCGTCTGGAACGCGTCTCGCAGAATGTTGAGAATCGGCGCAAAGCGTTGGCCAAGCCGGCGAAGAAGGGCTGACCGCAACTGATCGCTCTTCTTCAGGCTGTGCACGTTTTCACCGCCGCCCATCTGCTATCCTAAATGCGTTGTGCGGATGCTCTGGTGGTTCCTCATACTGGGAGTCAGTACTGCGGTGGTCGTGTCGGTTGCGCTTGCGCTCTATATGCGGGTCTGGCGGCAAATGAAGCGCTCGGCGGCCCACAAAGCGGAACCCGACGGCCTCGACCACTCGCCGCCTGAGCCCTGATCCGCCACGGCATCCGCCGTGAAGAAAGGAAAGTTATGTCGAAAGTAGCGGCCCATGTTTTCGACCAGCAGACCCGGTCCATGGCTCGGGGAAAGGATTGGGTAGAGGATTGGGGAAGGGAATGGGCGAAGCAGGCGGCCATCGTGATCGCCGCCAGCCTCTTTGTCGCCTTGTGCGCGCGTGTGACCGTGCCGCTGCCCTTCACGCCGGTTCCGCTGACGCTGCAAAACTTCGGGGTTCTTGTCGTGGGCTTGCTCCTCGGCTCGCGTCGCGGTTTCGCCGCGCTCTCGCTTTACCTCGTCGAGGGCGCGTTCGGACTGCCCGTATTCAGCCCCTCAATTCTGGGCGGAGGAATTGCCCAGATACTCGGCCCGACCGGTGGATTCCTCATGGCCTATCCGCTCGTGGCGTTCGTCGCGGGCTGGATCTTTGAGCGCAACTCGAAGCACACGGCGCGCCGTTTCGGTTGGGCCGCGCTGTCGGCCTTGGCTGCGGAACTGGTGCTCTTCGCTGGCGGACTCAGCTGGCTTGCCGTGCTCACGCACTCCGCTCCTCTGGCGGTCAAGCTGGGCCTCTACTGGTTCGTTTTTGCGGAAGTCATCAAGGTGCTCATGGCCGCCGCCGTCGCCACTCGCTGGCACCAACAGCTTGCTTCGCAAGGGTGAAGTGTTTTTATTCCGCGTAGGTTTTGGGAAGGGCACGGCTTCAGCCGTGCCGCTCAAGCTTGGAAAAATGCGGGCTTTCGCCCCTGAGGGTCTGGGACCAGTTGTAAGGTTGATAGAACAGGATTACAGAATCTTATGAGTACAGTATCTTCTCCCGTTCGCGAAATCTCCGTGGCCCACAGCCCGGACTCCGATGACGCCTTCATGTTTTACGGTCTGGCCACGAACAAAGTTCGCGTGCCGGGACTGAAGTTCAGGCACACCCTCTGCGACATCGAGACGCTGAACCGCCAGGCGCAAGAAGGCGTCTACGACGTAACCGCGATTTCATTCCACGCCTTTCCCTACATTCAGGAAGACTATGCGCTGATGTCGTGCGGCGGCAGCGTGGGCGACGGTTATGGTCCCATGCTCGTCTCCGCACGCCCCTTCACGCAAGACGAAATCAAGCGCAGGAAAATCGCGGTGCCCGGCAAGCTCACCACCGCCTATTTGGCGCTCGAACTGTTCGCGCCCGGCATTCAGGTGGAAGTCGTTCCCTTCGATCAAATCATCCCGCAAATTCTTGAAGGCAAACACGAAGCCGGCCTCATCATCCACGAAGGCCAGCTTACCTACGACAAGTCCGGGCTGCACCGCGTCGTCGATCTCGGCAGGTGGTGGCACAAGGTCACCGGCCTGCCGCTGCCGCTCGGTGGAAACGCCATCCGGCGCTCGCTCGGTCCCGAAACGATAGCCAGCGTCACCCAGGCGCTGCGCGAGAGCATTCAGTACGCCATCGATCATCGCGAAGAAGCGCTAGCCTACGCCATGCAATTCGCCCGCGATCTCGATGCCCAGCTCGCCGATAAGTTCGTAGGCATGTACGTTAACGAGCGCACCCTCGACTACGGCGACGACGGCCGCGAAGCCGTGCGCCGCCTGCTCGACATGGGGCACAAGGCCGGCATCATTCCGCAGACGCCGCGCGTGGAGTGGGTGTAAGGGAAGGCTTCGAGCTACGAGCTTCGAGCGGGCAAGCACTCGCCGTCTAGGGTTCCACTAAGAGTTCTCAGGAATTGTCATCCCGAGCGAAGCGAGGGATCTGCAGTTGCTCGCTCGTAGCCCGAGGCTCGTAGCTCGCAGCCCGCTACTTCACCCTCTCCGTAAAGGAAAACACCGGATCAATATCCACCGGAACGTCCGACGCCGCCTTCAGCGACGCCTTCAATTCATCCGGCATCGTGTCGTACCTCTTGAACCAGTTTTCCGCTCGCGAGCGGTCCCCTGTGGCCTCGATCTCCAGCAGTTCCTTGGTTAGATCGGCCACCGCGCCCGGCATTTTCTCGTAGTCAATCGCGTACCTGCCGCTGGCGTTTCGAATAATCGCGCCGCGCTCCGAGAGATAGTTAAATTCCATCATCTCCGCCTGACCGTGCGCCTCCGCCGTTCCGAAGCGTACCGTGCGAAACAGTCCGCCCACGTACGACGCGTAATACTCTTCCAGTTTTTCCTTCGGAAGCGCGTCGTGATCCACCAGCCACTTCAAAGCGAACATCCCGGTCACGTCAGCCTTTGCCTCTTCCAGGCCGCTGAAGGCCGGACCGATCGCTTCCCGGATATCGACTTTGCCCGCCGATTTGCCTGACGATGTCCGCGCAAACGCTGGACCAAGTCCGTGACAGATCTCGTGCATGATCGTGGCCAGCAGATAACTTTCGCCCGAGACTTTCGCCGCCTGCTCTGGCTCCATCAGCTTGCGTGCGACCGGCAAGATGACGTAGTTCACCCGCGCGTCCATGAAGTTCTTGAAGAAAAGTTTCTTGCTGCCCTTCTGCTCATGCACTCGCGGATCGTTCGGCAGATTGTCGGCCACCGCCTGGTACCCGTGCGTCAGGTCTCCCGCTCGAAATGGGGTATCCATCACTTCCATCGGCGTCTCGAGGCCATGCTTCGACGGTCGATCTTCCGCTGCGAGCGGCAGCGCGTCCTGAATTTGCGGCACGTACTTTTGGAACAGCTCCAGCTTCTTGCTCTCGCGCTCGTTGCGCACCATCACCGCCGCGCCGTACGATCCTTTGACTCCCAGCAGTCCGTCCAGATAAGTTTCATAGGGCGCAAAGATGACGTCGAATTTCGGATTCTTCAACTCCAGCCACGCCAAGTCGCTCGCGAAGTAATCGTCGCTGAGCAGGGCATCGGCCCGCAGTCGAAGAAACTTCGCGAAAGCGGCATCGTCACTGAGCCTGGCCGCGGCCCGCAGAGCTTTGGCCGCCGGCTCCAGAAAAGCGCGGAACGCAATCCGGTAGGGAACGGCCTCCAGTTTTCCCTGATGCCACCGCACGATCGTGAATTGATCGTAGATCGCCGCTCGCTGCTCCGGATGCTCCTTGACGTATTGCTCCACCTGACCGCGCGTCAGGTTCGCCGGATAAAACCCTCGCCCCGGCGGCATAGCCTCCGTCCCCACAAACGGCTGATTCTGGTCAATCAGGCCGAAGCGCGAGGCGTTAATCCACAAATAGCGTCGCAATTGCATATCGCGCCGGTTCCGGCTCGAGGCCAGCGACTGGTACAGCGTCAGGCCCTCGGGATCGCTCTGCCGCCAGTAGATACTTTCCAAGTAGCCGCACGCCTCCACCAGTTTGCGAACGAGTTGCTGCTCGCGAGCGCTCAGACCCGCCGACCGGAACGGCATTTGGACGCGCCGAAATCTGGCAACGCGGCGCTCCAGGTCAGGCGCCACCTTCAAATTCGCCGGGGCGCCCCCCTTCGCCGCCGAACCCGTCATCACCCAGGTTTTCTTCTGCTGTGCCGCGCCGAAACTTGACATCAGCAGAATGAAAAATAAAACCGGCCCATACTGCGTTAAGAAATAATTACAGTTCTTAATGCCCCAGTTCTCGATCTGACCGTTCTTCATACGGACACAAGTCTATCAAAGCCGCGAATCCGCTCCGGAGCCGTTATCATGAATACATGCGTGGGGAGAATGGCGCCCAGACTCTGCTCATCGATGCCGATGACACGCTCTGGGAAAACAACATCTATTTCGAACGGGCGATTGCGAAGTTCATTTCGTTCCTCAACCACCGCGAATACTCGCCCGAGATGGTCCGCCTGGTGCTCAACGACGTCGAGCGGGATTCCATCGTCAAGCACGGCTACGGCCTGCACAGCTTCGCGCATTCGCTGGTTGAAACCTTTGAGAAGCTTTCCGTCGATCCGGTCGTGCCCGAGTTGCACGAACGCATTCGCAGCTTTGCCCACCAGATCGCCGATCATCCCATCGAAGTTCTCCCCGGCGTGCCCGAGACCCTGCAGTATCTCGGCGAGCGCCACCACCTCATCATGATGACCAAAGGAAACCCCGCCGAGCAATCCGGAAAGGTCGAGCGATCGGGATTGAAGGAATATTTTTCCGCCGTCGAGATCGTAGCCGAGAAGGACGAATCGACTTACCGTTCCGCCATCTCCAAGTACGCCCTTCCGGCGGACACCACCTGGATGGTCGGCAACAGCCCGAAGTCTGACATCAACCCCGCCCTCGCCGCAGGTCTGCACGCCGTCTTCATCCCTCACGGCAACACCTGGATTCTCGAACACGAGGAAGTCGCGGCCGCCCCACCATCACAGCGGCTGCTGGTGGTAGATCGCTTTGGCGACCTCAGAAAACACTTCTAGCCCGCTTTGGCGCCTAACCGGCTCCGGAATAACTCTGGTCTCGTATCAGGGTATCGCGTTAACGATACCGCAAGTTCTCGGAAGTCAAATGCCCCTTTAGCAGGCTGCGGAAAAAGTCGATCTCGCCCTTGATTTTGGGTGGCGCAGCGCTTCAGCGCTGCGGTAACTGCATTGTCTTGAATGCGGCTTTAGCCGCTGCGGTCGCACTTTCTGCGCCGGAGGTAGTTTTTCCGCAGCCTGTTAGGGGCTGGGCTTCGAAAATCAACTTTTTCCGCAGGCTGCTAAGCAGCAACTGACTTTGTTCTCCCCAATAGACACAGGCCGGGAGCCCGGATTTTCTTCCGGTCCCGGCCTGCGCTTCTATCAACTTGAGAGCCGACTTAGTTCGTCGGAGAGGAGCTGGCGTTGGCGGCGGTTGCCGTCGTCGTCGGCCCTGCCGCGGTGGTGGCCGCCGGCGTGCTCGCCGTGCTGTACCGCGAAAGCCGCGGGTAGAACGGCGTCACCTCGAACGGCATCTTGTCGCGTGCCGAAGTGATCGCGACCGGCTGCGCCTTCACGATCTCCACTTTGTCATCCCACGGGTTCAGCTTGACCCGTCCACCCAGAGGCAACGCAGCGATCTGGTCCAGCTTATTCCAATCGAGCGCCGGAGCCGACGTGGCCAGCTGCGCCATGCGCGTCACCCTTCCGTTCTCAGTAATGTTGTTGCCGAGGTGTGCTTGCAGCAGAGCGCTCAAACTTGGAGCGCGCTGCTGGAGAGCCTTGATGAAAAGCCCGGCCGTTTCCAGCTTCTGTGCATACGGCGAAGCCTTGAGCATCTCGATGGCTTTCTTGTCGGCGGCTGCTTCCTCTTCGGGAATGTGTTTAAATCCGAGGTTCTGGTAAGTCCCCTCGTCGGAAAACAACATGCGGTCATTGAACGCGTACTGGCTGCCCAGGTTATGTCCCAAAACAATGTGCGCCAGTTCGTGCGAGAGCACCATGGCCAGGCTGCCTTCGTCGGGAAGCACGTCGATCAGCCCGCGGCTCACCACGATTGTATTGCCGACGCTGAAGGTCTCCAGCGGAGAAGTCGTCAGCACCCGCGTCCGGACTGGCCGCGGCAGTTCGATGTTATTGGTGATCTCGATGTTGTTCACCACGGTTTGCAGAATCTTGTCCACGTCGCCTTCCGGCGCCAGCAACCCGGCGCGTTCCAGCCGTTCGACCACGTTGTCTTCCGCCTGCTGTTGCCATTCGCGCTCGGCGGCCAGCGGAGTAGCATCCTGTGCGGTCGGCGTATCGTCCTTTACGCTGTCCACCCGGATGTTAGTAAGTTCGTCGTTCGCCGTTCCCACCTTCAGGTTATATCCCCACATGCGAGTCTGCGCTTTGAACGCGATCTTGTTCTTCGCTCCCGCTGTGAAGTCGCCTTCCTCGCTGTAGATGTAAGCCGGCACCCAGTAACCCGGGACCAAATTCAACCGCCAGCTGTCCATGTGGAAGTAGTAGTTATTACGCGAAGGACGCGCATAAGTGCCGTTCAGCCGCACAATACTGAAGTCCTGATCTTCAACCCAGATACGGCCGAGAAAGCGCCCGCGTCCAGCGTCTTTTCTCGGCGTCAGATCGAACACCAGGCAGCGCACGTCGCCCAGGAACTCGCGCCGCGCGTAGTGGAAATCGTAGTGTTGCCGGTCAAAGTCGTTGCGGTCGGCGAAGATCATCCACGAAAAGCCCAGCGGCTGGTACTGGAACTTGAACTTCTTCGTGAGCCCGCCCAGAAGATGCTTCTCCATGCCTTCGTCTTTGTCCTTGCCTTTGCCTTCAAGGTAGTCGCTCCGGTCGATGGATTCGCTCAAATCCATGCGTCCCAGAAAGTAATGATCGTCCTGCGGAATCGGCCCCAGCTGCGGATCCTGCTGCAGGTTCTGCAGATAGGTTTCCACGATTGGAGTGCGCGGCGACAGGAACTTAATCAGATCCTTCTCGCGCATGATCACGCGATCTACAACCTGATCCATCGTGGTCGGCGGCGCCAGATTTGACGCAGCCTGACCTGACTGAGCTGGACTCGGCTGGCCGGCCGTCTGTCCCGGCTGCGATGCCGCAACCGGTTGTGGGTTCTGCGGCGCGGACGCCGGCTGCTGGGCCACTGCCGTCAAGGACACCGCCAGCAGAGCCAAAATCATCCAGTTCATATTGCTCATAACTTTCCGCATGACTCTCATCTCCAAAGTGATCAATACGCCAGTTGAAATACCACGTGCACAATTGCTGTCGAATCCATCGCCTGCCCGTTTCGCATGGCCGGCTTGAACCGCATTTTGTTGGCGGCGGCTACGGCGGCCTCATCCAGTCCATGGCCCAGACCACGCACCACGCGATTTACGTGTAACTGCCCGTTTGCCGCGAACGCCACTTCCAGCAGGACTTCGCCTTCCAGTTTCAGAGCTCTTGCTTCGTCCGAATAAACCGGGTTCGGCTTGTACGTGATCTCGACCGGCGTGGCCGCGGGCCCGCTATCCGCGCGCTGAACGTGCGGCGTGTTCTGCGCGACCTCCTGCGCGCCAAAGCCTGAGGTCTGCACATTTCCGCGGCCACTTCGGCGCCCGTCTCCTTGTCCCGCGGTTGCCACGCCGCTGCCAAAATCGGCGCTCGCAACCGTTCCTTTAATTCCTTTTGCGCCACCGGACCCGTTGCCTTGTCCCGGTCCCACCGGCATATCGAACGAACCCGCCGTGGAAGCGATCAGCTTGCCGTTCGGCTTGCTGTTGGCACTCGGCTTCAGCCCATTTGGATCGCCGAACCCGCCCGTCTGCACCTTCTCAATCGGAGCGTTCACCGTCGGCACCGCCGAACTGCCCTGGAACTCGCCGGTATGAATCAGCACCGGACGCGCCCCGCTCGTCTGCTTCAACACCGCCGGCGCGAAGTTATTTATTGCCACCTTGGGCGGCTCAATTTCCTGGGGCTGCGGTTTGGGCGCGCGGATTTCCTTCGGCACTACCAGTTTCGGCGTTTGGAACACTGGTTCCGGCGGCAGCAACTTTGCATGCACCGGCAGCGGCTTCGGCTTGGGCAGCGGCTCTGGTCGCAGCGAGGGCCGCGGTATCAGCTCCGTTACGTGATAATTCACGCTCGGGAGCAGCGTATCGGTCGCCATGATCCCGACCACGATCAGAAGCAGAATCAGACCCGTGAGAATTCCATAGCTCGCTGCAAAGGTCCGCCAGTTCCACTTGTTCTCAGGCAACAGGCCGAGTTGAAAACCGCGATCGTACGTAGGCATCCATGGACTCCAAAAGGGGGCCCGAAGCTGGGGAGAGCGCTCGGGGTTGGAGTCTTCACCTTATGGGAGATCTGGCAGGGGGTAAACGTGTCGCTTGCGCGTGTCCTTTGGTAACGACCTTAAGTATTGGGCCCAATCATCTGGTCGATTACTTCGGTGCTCTTACTTCGGTGCCGCCTCCCGGCGCCGCGCAAAAAAGTAGAACACCGGAACGCCCGCCAGAATCGCCAGGCATCCACCCGCCGAACTTTTCAGATTGTCGGTGAAGGTGTAGTAGAGAAGCGCCGCGGAAACCAGCACAAACAACGCCGGAACCACCGGATATCCCCATACGCGATAAGGCCGCTCGGCGTGCGGCTCCCGGCGACGGAAAACGAACAGCGTGCTGCCCGCGATCATGTAGAACATCCACTCCGCGAAAATCGCCAGCGAGAAGAATTGCCGGAAACTGCCTCCCAGCAGCAGCAAAACGATGGCCAGCCCGCACTGCGCCACAATCGCCACCGACGGCGTGCGGAAGCGCGGATGAACCTCCGCAATCGCCTTGAAGAAGTATCCATCGCGCGCCATCGCAAACGGCACGCGCGCTCCGCTCATGATGGTGCCGTTCAAAGTCACCAGCATCGAAAGCGCCATGCCCGCCGACACCAGGCTGGCGCCCGCGTGCCCCAGCACCAGCGCCACCGCGTCCGACGCAGGACGCTCCGAGCCTGCCACCGCCGCCGCCGGCAGCACATACTGCACCGCCGCGTTTACCAGAATGTAGAGCGCGCCCACCGTCGCCACGCCCCAAATCAGCGACAGCGGAATGTTGCGCTGCGGATTCCGTATCTCGCCCGCCACCATGTTCAGATCGTTCCAGCCGTCGTAAGCCCAAAGCGCAGCCACCAGCGCTGCGAAGAATCCAGCCACGCCGCCTTTCGCTCCCGTGAACTCGGTCGTGAAATTCGCCCACGTTCCTCCGCTGTAGGAGAAGCCCACCGCCACAATTCCGAGGATGATTGCAACCTTCAGCAGCGTGAACAGAAACTGAAATTCTCCCGCCCGGCGCACCCCAATGTAGTTCAGCCACGAAACCAGCACCGTGGCTAAGATCGCGACCAGTTGCCCGTAGCTGACCGTGAATCGATACGAGATACAGGCATGCGAGAAAAAAGAGAAGACTGGAAATGTTTCCAGTATTCGCACCAGGCCAGTGGTTACGGTCGCAATCGACGCCGGCTTGGCGATCAGAAACCAGGTCCATGAATAGAGAAATCCCGCCAGCGGCCCGTAGGCGTCGCGCACATACACATACTCGCCGCCGGCCTGCGGCTTCATAGCGCCCAGTTCGGCATAGGTAAGCGCGCCGAAAAAAGAGAGCAGTCCCCCAGCCACCCAGGCGAGATACACAACTCGCGCCGACCCCACTGCCTGCATCATCTCGGATGGAACCAGAAAAATTCCGCTCCCGATGATCGTCCCAACCACCACCGCGCCGGCATGCGACAACCCAAGGTCGCGCGCCAGTTCGGGTTTGGCTCCGTGTGTTGTGTTCATTTTGGATTCGCTGGTGGCAAGATTCTACCCGGAAAGCTCGCGGAGTTCGCCGAGAGGGCCAGGCATCGCACTGTCCTCCCCTGTGGTCCCCTGTGTCCTCTGTGGTTCAAGGTTCTGGCGAGGGTAAAAGAGCCAAGCTGACCACGTAACCAATTCCAAACGTCACCGACGTCCCAATGACCACCCACCACGTCCACGGCACACCGGAACCCAGCCACAAGTAAAGCTCGATCGCAAATCCCGCGATCATGCCGACCATCGCTCCGCTCTGAGTCGCGCGCTTGGTCAGCACCCCCAGCAGAAATACTCCGAGCAACGCCCCATAAGCGACCGACGCGATTTGCAGCCCGACTTCCACCACGCGCCCCACCCGATGCAGCGCCAGCACCGCCAGCCCGAACAGCACCAGCGCCCACCCGAGCGTCGCTAAGCGCGCCAGCCGCAGCCGTCCCGCTTCGCTCACCGTCGGACGAAAGCGAAGATAAAAATCCATAATCGAACTCGACGCCAGCGAGTTCAGCGCCGCACTCAAGTTCGACATCGCCGCTGCCAGAATAGCTGCAATCAACAGCCCTGCAATCCCATGCGGCATCCGGCTCACGATGAACGTCGGATAGATCCTGTCCGCCCGTCCAAACACAGACGACGGAACCCGGTAGTAGGCAAACAGCATCACGCCCACAAAAAGAAACAGCCCAAACTGAAAGAAGACCGCCAGTCCGCTCGACACCAACGCCAGTGCCGACTGCCGTTGATTCCGCGCTGCCAGCAATCTCTGCACGATGAGCTGGTCGGTACCGTGGCTGGCCGTCGTGAAGACCGCACCGCCGATAATCCCCGCCCACAGCGTGTAAGGTTTCGCGAAATTAAAATAAGGCCAGTGCGTTAAGACGGAAGTATCGAACAGCTGAAACTTGTGCAGCCCGCCCGCAATCGCCTCGACCGACGCCCATCCTCCCGGCACCAGATGCAGAATCGTCGCCAGCCCCACCAGTGTCCCGCCGACATAAATAAAGGTCTGCACCACATCGGTCCAGATCACCGCCGCCAGTCCGCCCTCGAACGTATAGATCAAAGTCAGCAGCGTGATGATCGCAATCGAAGCGACCTCGCCCGTGCCCAGCGCAATCGAGACCACAATCGATACGGCATACACGCGCACTCCCTCCGCCGCCGCCCTCGTCAACAGGAACAGGCCCGCCGTCACCGTGCGTAATTCCGGACCGAACCGCCGCTCAATCAACTGATAAGCCGTGTACAGCTCGCCGCGAAAATACTGCGGCAGCAGCACAAAACTAATAATGACGCGCCCGACCACATACCCCATTACCACTTGCAGAAAAGTAAGATTCGAATCGTAGGCGAGGCCCGGAATACTGATGATGGTCAGCGTGCTCGTCTCCGCCGCCACAATCGACAGCGAAATCGCCCACCAAGGAATGTTGCGGTCGGCGAGAAAGTAGTCCCGCATCGTCCGCTGCCGCTTGCGAAACCGCAGCCCGAACAGCGTGATCCCCGCCAGGTACACCGCGATAATCAGCAGGTCGATCCGATTCAATCCCAAGCGATTCCTTCCAGTAGAGACGCGGCTTGCCGCGTCTCAGTAGCGGACAACGGGTTTCAAAAGCGGGTCCGGGAAGGGCACGGCTTCAGCCGTGCCGCCCAGAGCCGAAAAGAGTGCGGGCTTTAGCCCTTGAGGGCCAGTTCGCTGCATTGTACAAGCATGTTCCGCGCCCGAACCCGCCGCCGAACTAATTAGCGGAACCTGTGTTAGAACTAGCGCGATGCCCTACTATCTCGGAATCGACGGCGGCGGCACCAAAACCCGCTGCGTTCTCGCCGACGAAACCACTGTGCTCGCTAAGGCAATGTCCGGCGGCAGCAACATCGTCCGCCTCGGCGAGACGCAGGTAAGGGAAGCTCTGCACACGGCCATCCACCAGGTTTGCGCCACCGCCAAGATTTCTCCCAATCGGATTAGCGCCATCTGCATCGGCGCCGCCGGCGCCGCCCGGCCCGAGATCGCCGCGAAGATTCGCGGCATCCTCGCCGAGCTAACTCCCGCCAACGCTCTCCCCAGCATCGAAGTTGTCGGCGACACCGAGATCGCCCTCGAAGCCGCTTTCGGCACGAGTCCGGGCGTGATCGCGATTGCCGGCACCGGCTCCATCGTCTATGGCCGCGATGTTGCCGGTCACACCGCACGCGCCGGAGGCTGGGGGTTCGCCGTCTCCGACGAAGGCTCCGGCCACTGGATCGGCCGCCGCGCCATCTCCGCCATCCTGACCGCCCACGATCAAGGCCTCGAAACCGCGCTCACCGCCATGGTCCTTCAAGCTTGGAAACTCAACACCATCGACGAACTTGTGCAGCACGCCAACTCGACTCCGCCACCTGATTTCCCGCGCCTGTTTCCCATCGTCCTGCGCGCCGCCGACAAGGCCGACCCCATCGCCCGCGACCTCCTGGCCGACGCCGGAGCTAAGTTGGCGAACCTCGCAGCCATCGTCGTCCGCCGTCTCGCGCCCCATGCCCAAGTGGCCATGCTTCCCGTGGCGATGCTCCCCGTAGCATTGACGGGCAGTGTCTTTCGTCAGTCTCCCGATGTGCGCCAGGTTTTCTACAATACCCTGCGGACAAGCTTTCCCGGCATCGACGTGCGCCATGACCTGGTCGATCCGGTCGAAGGTGCGCTAGCCAGAGCAAAACGAAGGTAGAGACGGGGCTTGCCCCGTCTCACGCAGGCTAATGATTGCGATGTTCGAAGAAGAAATGCCCGAAGACAAAATTTCCGGAGACGAAACCGCGCCGCCCTCAACGACATCGGCAGCGCCGCCGACGCTCGCTCCTGAATCTCAAATCGGCAACGCCAAAATCGATGAAGCCCAAATCGACGCAGCCCAAATCCACCGCCCCGCGCCCGCCGATCTTCTCCGCACCGCCGCCGATCCCGCTCTCACCGAGGACTTGGCTCTAGCCCTACTCAAGCGCGCCGACTTGCCCCCTGAAGTCCTCGAGCAACTCGCCAAGAACGCCCACGCCCTCAAGAGCCGCAAGGTAAGAATCGCCCTGGCCAGCCATCCCCATACACCACGTCATGTGTCGGTGCCGCTGGCGCGCCAGTTCTACACTTTCGATCTGATGAAAGTTGCGCTCTCGCCCCGCGTCCCCGCCGACGTAAAAGTTGCCGTCGACAATGTCCTCATTTCGCGCCTCAAAACTGTCACCGTCGGAGAGCGTCTAACCCTGGCCCGCCGCGCCTCGGGCAGAGTAGCCGCCGCGCTCCTGCTGGATATAGAAAAGATGGATGGCAAAATCGGCGACGGCAAAATCACTGACGCCAAAACCGCAGCTCGCCAGACCCGAGTCATGCAGGCCGCGCTCCAAAACCCGCGCCTCACCGAAGCCCTCGTCATCAACTCCGTGCTCCGTCCCGCCGCCAGCGCGGCCCTGCTGCAGGCGGTCGCGCAGCATGCGAAGTGGTCCTGCCGCAGAGAAATCCGCGCCGCGCTTCTGCGAACCGAGCATCTCTCCCTAGCCCGCGCCCTCGAATTCAGCCGCGAAATCCCCACCAAGCTCCTGCAAGAATTACTCGCCAGTTCGCGTCTCCCCGCCCAAATCAAAGATCAACTCCTCCGCGAGAGTCAGACAAGTAAGGTTGTGTAGGGACGGACGCCCTCGTCCGTCCAGCCGAGCGCAGCTCGGCAGCGCGTCATCACGGAACCCAATCCGCGATAAACACATTCGTCTCCCGCTGCGCCTTCCCGTTGCGATGCGAAATCCAAACCAGTTGCTTTCCATCCGGACTAAACATCGGGAACCCATCAAACCCGTCGCTGAATGTGATCCGCTCCAGCCCCGTTCCGTCCACGTTGATCGCATACAACTCGAAGTTTCCCATCCCGCCCGTGGAGCCCAGGTTCGTCGCGAAAATAATCCGTTTCCCATCTGGAAAAAACGATGGCGCAAAACTCGCCGCGTTCAAATTCGTAAGCTGCCGCTTTCCGCTCCCGTCGGCCTTCATAATCCAGATCTCAAGCGTGGTCGGACGGATCAGATTCTGCTTCAGCAGTTCCCTATATTCCGCAATCTCCTGCTCCGTCTTCGGATGGTAAGCGCGATAAACAATCCACTTCCGGTCCTTCGAAAAAAATGGCCCGCCGTCATATCCCAGCTCATGCGTAAGCTGCTTCACATGTTTGCCGTTCGCGTCCATCGAATAAATATCGAGATCGCCATTGCGCAGCGACGTGAAAACAATCTTCTTCCCATCTTCTGAAATCGTCGCCTCCGCGTCATAGCCGGGAGTTGTCGTAAGCTGCTTCAGGTCCGACCCATCCAGCTTCGCCGTGAAAATATCAAACCCCGGATACAACGCCCACACATAGCCCTTCGAATAGTCCGGCCGCGGCGGGCAAGCCACATCCGCCAGATGCGTCGAGGAATACAGGATCTTGTCTTGATGCGGAAAAATGTAGGCGCAAGTCGTGCGCCCCTTGCCGGTCGAGACCATCTTCTGCTCCGTCCCGTCCACATTCATGGTGAAAATCTGATCGCACTGCAAGTTATCGCGCGTCGATTGAAAAATCAGCCGCTTGCCGTCTTGCGAAAAATAAGCCTCCGCGTTCGACCCGCCAAAAGTAAGCTGCCGCACATTCCGCAGATGCTTTTCTTCGGGAGTAGCCAGCTGCGATGCGGCCGGTTGGGACGCCGCCTGCGCACAAGCGGTCCGCGCCGCCAACAGCCCGGCAAGCAACGCCACGTTCAAGAGCAGTCTTAGAGTTTTCATTGGAGAAAAAGTGTAGCAGGCAAACCGCTCGTGTGGCGCGGGCGCCCCCGCCCGCGTGTTGGCAGCACCTCAATCTGCGGGGAATAGAGCACGAAGCCGACTGCGTCCAAGCCCCCGCGACGCCCGAACTCCCCGCATGATACCTTTATCGCCGAACGTAGGTCCCGGCTCTTAGGTGTCAGGTCTTAGGGAATTCAGCGGCAAGGTTTTCCTGGGACCCGAGACCTGAGACCTGACAACTGACCACGCCGCCGCCGCGGCCCGAGAACTTTCGATGAACAGAATCACCGTAGCATTTCTGCTTCTCTTCGCTGCCACTTCCGTCGCCACAAAACAGAAATCCGCCCAGGGTGCCAACCTCCTCCTCCAACTCGAAGCCAGTTTTGCCGAGGACGTCGCCCAGCACGGCCACGATGCCTTTATCACCCACTTCGCCGAAGATGGTGTCGAAATCGTGGACGGCGGCGGTTTCGACACCAAAGACGCCATGCGCAAGCAGCCCGCCTGGCCCGAAGGCACGTCCCTCACCTGGACGCCCGTCCACGCCGAAATGGCCGCGTCCGGCGATCTCGGCTACACCTACGGCAATTACGTTTACACCGCCAAAAATAAAGACGGCAAGCTCGTCGCCAATTACGGCAAGTACACCTCGATCTGGAAAAAGCAGAAGGATGGCCAGTGGAAGGTGGTAGTCGACATGGGAAACTCCAGCCCCGACCCGAAATCGGGAAAGTGATCCCAGCGGGCTGCGGAAAAACTCGAGTTTCGCCTGTAGAGACGGGGCTTGCCCCGTCTCCTGCGTGCCGCACCCCCAACGCTGCGTTCAATCCGAGACGCGGCAAGCCGCGTCTCTACGGGAATCAGACGGCCTTCGAGCGAATCGCCGCCATCAGCTTCACCGTGGTCGACACATCGATGCCGTACTGTTCCCCGCCGCGCACAATGGGACCGCCAATCGCATCCAACTCAAGCTGCCGCCCGGCAGCGAGGTCTTTCTGCATGGAGCTGCGCATACCCGGCGGCACGCCATCGAAAACCGCCTGGAGTTGCCGCGCGTCAACCTCCGCGCCGCTCGCCTTCGCCACCGCGCAAGCTTCGGCGAGTGCGGAGCTCAATTTCTGTTTCCATCCAGCGTCCGCAAAGATCTCTCCAACGTTCATACCGGATGCCGACGTCACCAGCGCCAACGGTGCGAGGAAGCAGAGCTTGCTCCACAGCAGAGTCTGCTCGTTCGGAATGAACTGGCAGGTGAATCCAAGATCAACCAGCCGCGCGACGATGGCTCCCAAGAGTCGCTCTCCGCTGGCGGCAGGGTTGAAGCGAACAAATGGAGAGCGCTGAACGAATCGGCCCGGCGCAATCCTCTCCGCTTCCACCGCGATCGTTGCCGGGACCACGCGCTCCCGTCCAAATCGCGCCGCGAGCACCGCGATGTGGTCCACCCCGTTCAGCAGGGGAACCACCCAGCCCGGCAACACCTGCACAGCCTCCAGCGCAGTTTCCAGTTGATAAGTTTTGGTTGCGATCCACAGCACGTCCACCGGCTCTGTCAGTGTGGCGACGGCCTTCGCTGGCGCCGTAAGAGAGCCCGACGGACGTTCCAGCACCAGGCTCCGGGGAAAGCTCGACAGCTTCTCCGGTCGAACCACGACAGTCACGTCTTCGCCAAGCGATGCCAGCACGGTGCCAACCAACCCTCCGATAGCTCCCGCTCCCAAAATTGCGTGTTTCATACCAGCACTCCCAAGAAAACTATACGATACGTTAAAAGGGATCTCTTATGGTTCTGGGTGGGTTTGGGAAGGGTACGGCTTCACAGGCTGCGGAACAACATTGGTTCGGGCGGGTTTTGGGAAGGGCACGACTTCAGTCGTGCCGTTAAGTCGTTTAGATTTGTTCGCGCTTTAGCACCTTAGGTGTGCTTTTTTCGCCCCCGACTAGTTTTTCCGCAGCCTCTTCAGCCGTGCCGCTCCGAGCCGCAAGAAATTCGGGCTTTAGCCCCTGCGGCTGGACGTCACGCCTGCGTCACCGCCAGTCCTCAACCAGCCTTTACGCTGCGCCGTCCGGTCTGTCACACTGGCAACTGGCCACTGACCACTGACCACTGATCCCATGGGCAAGATTCACGTTCTTCCCGAGAGAGTTGCCAACCAGATCGCTGCCGGCGAAGTGGTCGAGCGTCCCGCGTCGGTGGTGAAAGAGTTGCTGGAGAACGCGCTGGACGCCGGTTCCACGCGGATTCGCATTCAGGTCGAGGCGGGCGGCAAGAAGCTGATCCAGATCACGGACAACGGCTGCGGCATGATACGCGACGACGCCATGCTCGCCTTCGAGCGCCACGCCACCTCGAAAATCAAAGACACCGACGACCTGCTCAGCATTTCGACGCTGGGATTTCGCGGCGAGGCCCTGCCCTCCATTGCTTCAGTGGCCCGGCTGCATCTGGAAACTCGCGCGGAAGAGGAAGCGGCCGGGACGGTCCTCGAAATTAACGGCGGCAAGATCGTCCGCGTGGAAGAAGCGGGCCTGCCGCTGGGGACTTCGGTCACGATTCGCGACCTCTTCTTCAATACGCCGGCGCGCAAGAAATTTCTAAGATCGGAATCGACCGAGCTGTCCCATATCGCATCGCTCGTAACCCACTATGCCCTGGCGCATCCGGAAAAGCATTTCGAGTTGCACTCGGCGACGAATGCCTTGCTGGTCGCGCCGCCCGTGGCCGGTCATCGCGAGCGCGTGTACCAGGTGTTTGGGCGCGAGACCCTCGACCAGTTGATTCCGCTGGCGGCGGTGCAACCACTGGAGCGCATCGGCCTGCCGCAGCCTCCGCCGTGGCGAAGTGGCGCGGACACTCTTGTCCGCGAAACTTCATCCTCCAAGTCAGCGGAGGGACGGCCACCCGGTCCGCTTGCAGCGGACCCGCGGACAGGAGTGTCCGCGCCACCCGATTTCGGCGAGGTGCGTCTGCATGGCTTTGTCTCCAAGCCGGAAATTCAGAAGCTCAATCGCAATTCGATTTTCATTTTCGTGAACGGACGCCTGATTCGCGACCGTCTCATCCAACACGCGATCACCGAGGCCTATCGCAACATTTTGCCGCCGACAGTGTTTCCCGTCGTTCTGCTTTTTATCGAGATGCCGACCGCCGAAGTGGATGTGAATGTGCATCCGTCAAAGAGCGAAGTGCGTTTCCGGCAGCAGACGGTGATTCACGATTTCGTGCGCGAGTCGGTCCGGGCGGCGCTGATGAAGGCGCGGCCGGTGCCGCAGTTCTTGACCGAGATCGGCGCGCAGCCGTCGGCGAGTGCGGGCCTGACCAGCCCTGCTACGACCCACGTAGGGACGGACGCCCTCGTCCGTCCAGCGGAGCGAAGCTCCGCAGCCGATGGTTTGCAGCGCGCCCCGTGGCGCGACCTGTACGAGCCCGCGGCGTCGGGCGGCTTTGCGCTGCAGGCCGTGGCGGTTCCCGCGACCACGGCGCGCCTCGAATTTGAAGGAGGAACTGCGGTCGAGGCAAACGCAGCGGTATCGCTCCAACGCGCGCCGCAGGCAACGGGCGATCCTCAGACAATCTCGCAGCAGTCGATCCCCGATTACGGCTGCGCGCCGCCGATCGCGCAAGAGCCGCAACCCGCGCCGACTCTCGAGTCCCTTCGAACGCTGCGTCCTCTCGGCCAGATTCGAAATTCGTTCATTCTAGCGGTTAACGAAGATGGCCTCTGGATCGTCGATCAACATGTGGCCCACGAGCGCGTGCTGTTCGAGCGAGTCCTGCGCCAACGCCAGGCGCACCAGGTCGAGAGCCAGCGTTTGCTCATGCCGCTGGTCATCGAACTCACTCCCGCGCAGCAAGCGATCTTCAGCGACATTGCCGAAGAACTTGCGCATAATGGCTTTGAGGCGGAACCCTTCGGCGCGCGCAGCGTAGCGGTAAAAGTCGCGCCCGCAGGCGTGGACGCGGCGCAGATCGAGCACATGCTCAACGAAATCTTCGAGCAGCTTACGCGCGAAGATCAGGCCATCAATCTGGAAGCGGTGCGCGCGCGCATCGCGGCATCGATTGCCTGCCACGCCGCCATCAAAGTCAATATGCCCCTCGAACAGAACAAAATGGAATGGCTGCTCGCGGAGTTGGCGAAAACCGAGCATCCCATGACCTGCCCGCACGGCAGGCCGGTCGTGCTGCGCTATTCCATGCGAGATATTCAGAAGGCATTCAAGAGAATCTAGTTCTCAGTTGTCAGTTCTCAGTAAAATCTCGCCAACATGGAGCGTTGCTTTTTCTCGTTGCCCAACGGACTGTTGACTGCTGGTGGTCGTAGTACGAACGCTTCTGAGAACTGAGAACTGAGAACTGACAGCTGAGAGCTGACAGCTGACAGCTAGCCTGTGTTCTAATCGAAATCATGACCGACCCGGAACTCCAGCACGCGCGCACGCAAAAGTGGCGCCTCGACGGCCAGCCCGTGCGCACTCTTGACGAGGCGCGCGCCTTCCTCGAGTCGGTGGGATTCTGTGTGATGTATCCGACGCGGCCTGCGATTCTGTTGCCGACTTTCGTCGGCGCCTGGGTCGGAGCGGATGACAATTTGCCGGCGCGCCAGCACGCCTATGCCGATCCGCGGGCGAAAGAAGCGACCGAACTGATGGTCCGCGCGCTCCGCGACCAGGCTGCCTACGAGGCTCCCCTGATTGACGAGAACAACGCTTTCTTGCTGGCGGCCTCGGTGTTTCCTTATTTTTATTCGCTGGTGGGCGAGCGCAACCCGAAGCTTCCGCCTGCCACTGGACCGCGGTCTCCCTATTCTCCGCTGGCCTGTGACGCTTTCGAAATCATCCGGCGGCGTGGCCCGATTTCGAAAACGAAACTGGGCGAGATGCTGGGCGGCTCGGTTTCAAACGCCGGCCTCGATCGCGGGCTGAGCGAACTGTGGGCCAAGCTGCGCATCACCCGCGTCGATTACACGGTGGAGGAAGGCTCGGTGTGGGACGAATTGTCGCGCTGGGCGCCGGATGTAGTGCGCGAGGGCGTCGGAATCTCGGTGCCGGAAGCACTCTCGGCGCTGGTCTCGAAATATCTGGACTGCGTGATCGCAGTCGATGAGGTCGAGGTCGAAAACTTCCTGGCGAACTTCGTTCCCCGCACGCGGGTGAAAGAAGCAATCCACGCCTTGCTTTCGGCGCGCGAGCTAAGCTTCGTGCACGTCGGGAGCAAGTCGCTGCTCCAGGTAACTCCGCCAAAACAAGCCTACGTTCCCAGGAATCGCCGCCCAGAGCGTGTGAGCTAAGGTCGTCTGCGGACGGCCCTCTGCCCCGTCCAAGCCGAGCGCAGCTCGCCAGCGCTCTTGGGAGCCGCGGATTGTTGTTGTAGGGAGTGGCACGCGCTGGATTTCACAAGCCCCGCGCCCAGCATTCCACGCACCTGTAGTTTTCCAACCGTGAGCCGTGTAGAATCGCACGTTCCCCCAATGAACGATTCCTCCCAACGCAAACTAATCATCGCCATTGACGGACCAGCCGGAGCGGGCAAGAGCACCATCGCTTCCCGCCTGGCGCGCAAGCTTGGCTACGTGAACCTGGAGAGCGGAGCGATGTACCGCGCACTGGCGCTCTGCGCGATCGAGTGGGACGCCTCGTTCGACGACGAAGCTGCGCTGCTGAAGATGGCGCAGGAATCGCGCATTACTCTCGATCGCGCCATCGGCGGCAATCGTGTCCTGCTCAACGGAAAAGATGTTTCCGCGCGCATCCGCGAGCGCGATGTGTCGGAAGGGGCGTCGCGCGTCTCAGTGCATCCCCAGGTGCGAAAGTGGATGGTGGCGCGCCAGCGCGAGATGGGCATCGGCGGCGGCATCGTGATGGAGGGCCGCGACATTGGGACCAAAGTGTTTCCCGATGCCGATTTGAAGATTTTTCTCGACGCCGATCCCGTAATCCGCGAGCAGCGGCGCCTGGACCAGCAGCGGGTGAAGGGCCCATCGGCGCAGACGATGGCCGCGGAACTTCGCGAGCGCGACCGGCGCGACCGCACCCGCGCAGCCTCTCCGCTGGTAGCCGCGGAAGATGCCGTGGTGCTCGACTCGACGAATATGAGCGAGGACGAAGTCCTCAATCGCATCGAGGAACTGGTAGATCAGCGACTGGTGGCGCGGCCCTAGCCCGGCTCTTGCTGTTAGCTGCCAGCTTGAAGTTTGCGGCTGGAATAGAGCGACCCTCCGTCGTGACTGCCCACGTAACTCGCACTCCGGCGATGCAGTTTCATCTCCACATCAATCTCTTTCCCGTCGGGCTCGAGCCGCTTTACCCGGCTTTACCGGAGTCCGTTAGCTTTCGCGGGCAGAACTGCCCTGAGCGCCGCGCTATCAGGCTGAGGCCGCCCGTGCCTTTCGAGCCAGCTCCTCGATAGCGGGAATGGACTTGGGCTCGGTCACCGTGCAAACCGGCGGCATGGTACCGCGCTCCATGAACCGAGCCATCAGTTCAATCGCAATCCCGGCCGTCGGAGGGCTGAAGACGGTGGCCGTCAAAAGGCCGCCGCGAACCCATGCTTGACCTGTGTTGGGCATGCCGTCGATACCCAGGAACGGGATCTTTAGCCAACGTCCGCGCAACTCTGACGTGCACTGCTCGAAGGCCTTGCGGGCGCCGAGGGCCATGGAGTCGTCCTGAGCGCACACCGCTGCGAACTCCGCTGCGCGAGAAGTGGAGAGACAGAGCCAGGAAGTAACCGCCTTGTGCGAGCTCGATTCGGTCCAGTGGGCCTTGAGAACGCGTAACTGTATGTTTTCCGGCTTTGTTTCCAGCAGGCCAGCATGCCGCTGCTGGGCAGCGACACTTTGGCTGGGGCCCTGTATGTAGAGGACCAATCCTCCCCCCGGCAGCAAAGCGGCAAGTTGCCGTCCCTGGATGTGGCCAATTTGCTTATGGTCGGGGGTAACAACAAAAGCGGGCACGTGATAGATCGAGCGCAGCTCGTTGAGATACTCGGCGTTGCGGCTCAGCAGGGCCCAGCCAATGCCCGCAGTGGCGGCAGCGCGAGCCACCTTGGGAAGCGCGGTAGAACCGGCCGGTTCGAAGAGGATGGCGTTCGGACGAAGATCGACCGGGGACTGGATTCTCTCGAGGAGTTGCTGGCTTTGCAGGATGCCGTCATCCCGCGCGCAGAGGATCTCGATCTCCACGCCGGCCTTGCTGGCGGCGTGGCGCGCAGTTTTCACCTGCTCGATCTGGAAATCGTTATCGTCGTTCATCACCGAAAGCAAGAAGCGCGGCTTGGGCATCGAGGTCGTTTGTGCTGTAAAAATCATACGCCGAGTGGCATGAGGCGGGGCATTACGCAGGTACGTAGGTGTGCTGTTTATCGAGAAGTTGGTCGAGCAGCGACTGGTGGCGCGACGCTAGCGGATTGCGCTCGCTCCTGTTTACTCCGAAGGTAGTAACCAGTGAGTACGGTGGGGGGTACCCCCCTCCCCCCGGTCTTTTGGAATCATAGGGTTAGGAAGAAATTCCCGCTAGATCTTTGGGTTTAAAGGACTTGCGGGTAAATTCTTCCAGAATCAACGACTTAGCGGCGATTTTGCTTCGCTTGGTTGTCAAAGAGTGTCCCAAAATGGGTTTGGGGCGGCTTCAATCGCCGTCTTGAGAGACCGGCACACCTCTGGCGGCGCCAATCAAGTCTTGATTATCGCGCACGGCTGGTTGGAAGTCTGTGATGCGGGACACAGATGATTTGTGATGAAAAAAGTTAGGGGTCAGATTGCAGAAGTGGGAACGTCCGCGGCATCCCACGTCTCGAAAATCGCGACACTTGGGGCACCCGCGTGAAGCGGAGTCGAACGGTGTCGGCGGTTCGGCAGGCCACTTCTCGAAAAGCGCGAGAAGTGGCGCACCCCCAGTTATTTCGGTCAATGTTAAAAGACAAACCCGCGTTGTACTTCTCCGTTAAAGTGGCCCACCCGCCAACTCGGAACTATACGCGCCGATGTCACCACCACGTCCCTGGCCTCGTCCACCAGCGCTTCGTGAATTGGATGTGCAACCAGGCGAGAGGTGGAGCGATCACAAAGTTAAACCAAAGCCGTTGAGTAAATCCAAACACAACAATGGCGATTAGAGAAACTATGGATAAGGCTTGTGAGAGGAGTGCCCACCACGGGTCGTGGCGCTTGGCATCTTGATGGTAGCTTAACATCCCCATTGACCACAAAACTAGGATCGCCGTCGTTGGGTACTCATGCTCCAAGCGGTCGACAAACACCTCATGGCTGAACGCAAAGACGAGAACGGAGACCAGACAGATGACCTCCAGGATCTTCCAGAAGGAATTCCAAGACGGCTCGTGGCGCTCGGAATCTTGATCGCAGTTAAGCATTCCCTTTTCTCAGACGCCGCCAAGACTCAGTGCAGGCGACTGTCTATCTAAGTGTAGTTGCATCGGACTTACTCAGTCAGTCACGGTAGGGTCTACCCCCTGGGCAAGCGCCTGGCAATTCGTGCGAGCGGCATAATCCATCACAGTTGCCAAACCTATACCCAAAGTACCAGCTGCACCAACCGCTGGATTAACTGCGGTCGTTATATACGTGACCTCTCCCGCAGGCGTGACTGACTGACCAGCTAACTCCATGACCTTGAAATATGCTCCTTTGGTCGCTATAGTCTCCCCCCAGGTTGTTGCTGTGCCCCAAAAATTGTCAGCAAAGGACAGCAGACTTCCAAACTGGATCACCTTTCCCGTTGCAGAGTTCCGAAACGAAGAAGTGCATTCCGCCAGCACAAGTTGCTGTTGGGTCGGCACATTAAAGCAGCCTGTTGTAAGAGGCGTGCAGTTGTTTGCGGCGTTTGCGTCCCAGCCAAACAACGACCAACTACTGCTATTGCCGCTTGAGAGCGGGGGATACCAGCAGCTCGGCCCGTCGCATCCAAATCCGCCAGGACCTGCTGGTCCCGATACCCAATTACCGGTAGCACCGATTGACCACTCGTAGCTCGCCAGCCCCTGTTGCATGGGGCTGTTCAGTCCGGCCTGTTGGTAAAACTGCTGCATCGCGTCATTCATAAACGCGGCGCCCGGATCTAGCAATCCGGCGAGATTTGACTGAGAAGCAGGGTTGTTTCCACCAGCACCACCAGATGGCGGAGCAATATTCCATGGGATTCTTATACTATCTAACCCAGTCGGGTCGGTTTCCCCTAATGGGTTCGTAGAGTATGAGTAACCATTCCACGAGGCGTGCGCCGGATCAGGTGAAATCCAGCGGCCCTGCGTTGGAGATAACTCTCGATTCGGCGTATCAAGAATAGACTTCGTTCCGCTGCTATCGAGATCGCTATAGTCCCCTGTAAAATTCATTGGCCAATTGGAGATGCCGAAAGCCGCATACTCTTCTCCGAATGGAGCGAAGGCTTCATCGGAGTAGTAAGTTCTGGTAGAACGATTTGATATAAGCCTGTCGGAACCGAGCCAGTCCTTGTGCGTAAACAATACAGAAGAACCGTAATTTAATTGCGTTACTCCTCCCGGCAACGGCACACGAACTTGGTTGATGCTCTGTCCGCACATTGAAGCAATGCTGCCCACGGGACTCAATAGGTGCTGGCAACCCAAATAATCTACGAGATTACCCGACGCATCATAATAATTCTTCACCCCTGCGTTTAGCGTCAGCACGTGATTGTCTTGGTTCCAAGTATACGCGTTGAATGTGTCCGTCAACAAATTGCCATTGGAATCATACGTAGACCCATTTTGGAAGCGGTTATTTGCAGAGCTATACCCCGGCGCAAAAGAGATACCTGTGTCCCCGGGAGGAACGGTTTTCGTTAAGTTGTTGTACTGGTCATACGAAAACGTCCGCCCCCAAAGATTTATATCGTAAACATTTTCGCACTGGACTGAAAGAAGTCGGCCCAACTCATCGTACCCCACCGTTAGCGGGTCGCTGTTGCCGTATGTGCAGTATTGTGTCCCACTCGCGTTGAATCCATCAACGATAGATAGGGATAGCAAAGTTCCGTTCTGGTTCCATGAGAGGTATCCGGTATCAGTTACCGGCGTTGCACCGACAGAGAATGTATAACTGGTCATACGACCTGTGTTTGGGTCATACGTGTAAGTGGCAGTATCCCCCAGACCGAGAGTAATTACAAGCGGTTGATTGGCACTATTGTATGTAACGCTACTTACCATGTTTGTTGAAGACCCTTGAATTGCACTATACGGACGACCCTTCCCATCAGGCGTGTAGGTCCAAGAGGCTTGGCCCGGTATTCCACCCAGAGTAGCTAGTGTACTGAGTCTAATGTTCGTTTACAAAAGCGGGCGACGGAGTCGAGGATTTGATCGGCTGACTTGGTCCAGACAAAGGGTTTCGGGTTCTGGTTGTGATGCTCGATAAAGTGGCGAATGGCATTCTCCAACTGCAGCGTGCTGCGGTGAACACCACGCCGGATCTGTTTTTCGGTCAACTCGGCAAACCAGCGCTCGACCAGATTCAACCAGGAAGCCGAAGTGGGAGTAAAGTGCAGGTGGAAGCGGGGCCGTTTGGCGAGCCAGTGGCGAATGAGGTGGGTTTTGTGGGTGCCGTAGTTATCCAGGATGAGGTGAATGTCCAGTTCTGCGGGCACGTTGCGCTCGATGGTGTCGAGAAAGCGGCGGAATTCGCGGGAGCGATGACGACGATGCAGTTGGCCCAGCACGTGGCCGCTGGCCACGTTGAAAGCGGCGAACAAACTGGTGGTGCCGTGCCGTTTGTAGTCGTGAGTGCGGCGCTCGATTTGTCCGGGGCGCATGGGCAGCAACGGAGCGGTGCGGTCCAGCGCCTGAATCTGGCTCTTCTCGTCCACGCACAGTACCAGCGCTCGGTCAGGCGGGTTCAGATAGAGGCCGACGATGTCGCGGACCTTGTCGATAAACAGGGGATCACGGCTCAACTTAAAGGCTTGGCTGCGATGCGGCTGCAGGGAAAAAGCGCGCCAGATGCGACTGATGCTGCTCTGGCTGAGTCCGGTGGCCTGAGCCAGCGAGCGCGTGGACCAGTGGGTGGCGGCTTGGGGTTGGGTTTCCAGGGTGCGCGCCAGTACGCGTTCCACGGCGGCGTCGCTCAAGCGGCGCGGCGTGCCAGGGCGGGGTTCATCGAGCAACCCGTCGAGGCGGAGAAGCACAAAACGCTGTCGCCACTTGCCCACGGTGGCGAGCGCAACCTGCACTCGGCGAGCCACCTCGGTGTTGCTCTGGCCGGCGGCACTGAGCAGCACGATGCGGGCGCGCAACGCCAGGGCCTGCGCCGTCTTGGGACGACGAGTCCAGTCCAACAACTGTTGTCTTTCGGAAGGGGACAGAGACAGCGGCGAGAGCGGGCGACCGAGAGCCATGCAGTTCCTCCTGCTTATATCAGATGCAGGAAGAGCTGTTACTTATTACACGAATATTAGACTCAGTACACTAGAGCGCCGTTTGCAGAATATGTAGCATTGGTATGATAGTATCCGCCGGAATTGGGGGTGGATTCGTACACATCAGACATCTCTCCACGGGCAGTGTAACTGAATCCTTCGTCAGTGACTCTGGTCATACTGCCTAGACAAGTGGCCACTGTAGTACAAGAAGGTCCGTATCCCGTTACTTGCTCTGCTAAACGTCCGGCGGTATTTTGCATCGGTGACCCGCCTACAGTGGCTGAGTCATAGACATAAATACTAAAGTACCCATCGCTGTTGGGACCGTATGAGCGCTTCACTATCATCCGATTCAAGGAATCGTAAGAGTACATGATGGTGTTGCCTGCTGCGTCAGTCTTGTAGGTAAGTAACCCTTTTGTGGGAGTAGACCAGCAGCTAGTGCCATCATAGACATAGGTGGTTGTTCCGCTCTCAGGATAGGTAGCTGTCAGTGTCCTCCCAATAGCGTCGTATGTAAACGAGTGCGTCTGTGCGCCTCGAACAACCGAGGAGACGGTTCCGTCAGCGTTATAGCTGTAGGTAGTCAAGTATCCCGTGCCGCCATTCGCCTGCCCACACGAAGTAGTGCCGGTAGCAGAGGACAATTGGCACACTGACACGAGTTGACCCAACCCGTTGTATTCTTTCTGAACCTGCTTCACCACTTCCCCGGTAGGTGCAGGCCCGAGAACGGTCAAAACATCTTGTTTTGTGTAGGTGTTGGTAATGGTTCCCCCGCCACCGTCCGTGACGACGAGAGTGCGACCGAGGGCATCATGCGTGGCCGTAGTTGTGGGCGTAGAACAACCAGCGCCCTTCGTAGTAGCGCAGGGCATTGTTTTTGTCGTGACGCGGCCCGTAGTGTTCCACGAATAGCCCATCTGGGTTGTATCCCAAGAACCGTTCGGACCTTCAATCTGCTGAGCGTACAAAGGTCTCCCCAGAGCATCGGCAGTGTTGAAAACATCGAAGTCAGAGGGAGTGGGACCAAAGGTTATTTGAGCTTCGGATGTATTGATTGGCACGGTCGGGTAGTAACTGAGGTTTACAGTGTTACTTAGCTGGTCTGTCTTGGAAGTCGGCCTCCAGAACGGGTCACTATAGGTGGCGGAAACGGTGTTTCCAGCGGGGTCAGTAATTGATACGGGCACTGCTCCCTTGCAGCCAGAATCCCAGCCTATCTGAGTATTAAGTCCGTTCGGCAAGGTGACTTTAGTCGGCATCCCACTATTGCAAACACCATAAGTGAATGTAGCCACATTGCCGTTTGGGTCGGTAGATGTAGCTACGGTGCCGTTAGTATTGTAAGTGTGCGATGTAGTCAAATAAGTATAGGTATTGGTGTTAGTATAATCATGGCGGGTTAGAAGGTTACCCTTTACGTCGTAAACAAAATCAGACGCTCTCAGTAGATGACCTGACCCGTCATACATTTGGGTGTAACAAGGAACGCTGTTAACTCCATTCCCGATAGCCACGCATGTGCCGCTCACATCGCTTTGCCCAAAGTTATACGAAGTAATCGTGCGTGTTGGCGTGCTCGCTCCGAAATCATAGACAGCCCTTTTCGTCACGTTCATGTAGCTGTCGAACGTCGTCGAGACACGGCTGGAAGTGCCCGTTCCCGCCAGAGTTGTGTACACATCGGTCTGCGTCAGTGGAAATGCTGGTGCTGCGGCCGTTGCGCAGCTAGTCTGGTTGCCATTGTAACAATAGACCGTTGTACGCAATGGGGTGCTGCTGCCTTGGTTCTCTACAGACTGCGATAGGAATATCCCGGCATTTCCCTGTATGAACGTATAGACGCTCGTGTCGTTGGAATGCCCAACGCCATAGTCGTTCACCAAAGTGGTCGTAAGCCAAGTGCTTGTGTTCCTGGTGTACTGGTATACGGCATCTCCAGAGACTGTTCGAGCCAAGCCCGCTGTAGACCCGTCGGCGCAATTAACACCGTTGTTGGGGCCGGTATACTGGTAACTGACCACCTCTCCTGTAGGGTATATGATAGAGGCCAGCCGTCCAGTGGTCGTGCCCGATACTTGGCTCTCGTAGGTGAGGGTATAGGCTGAACCATCGGGCAGACTAATGGATGTGGGAAGGTAATAAGTACTGCCGGGCGCGTCAGTGACAGACGGGCAACCGAAATTAGTTTGCAGCGTCTCTTTCGTGCAGGTTACGGTTACGGACGCGCTGCCAGTAGACGTTGGGTAGGTAAACGTGGTGGTGAGGCTGCTAGAATTACAACCTGACGTTTGGGTAAGCTCCGTTACGCCCAGAGTATCTGCGGCGGTGGCAGGCCATGTTGGTGCGTCCGACGTGGTGATTTTGTTTCCATTCACGTCGGTAATTGTGCCCGAGGTCGAAAAGGACGCTGGCGAAACCACTGTGCCGTCTGGATACGTGGCAGTACCTGCGCCAGTATTCAGAAGATTCGCCGTAATGCCAGACCCGTCAGGGATTAGGACGTTAGCACTCTTGTAGATAGTGCATATCCCCTGGATGCCGCCATTGCCCATAACAACCGGGGTAAACGAGTGCAAGTTTCCATTGGCATCTACGAATCCGTAGAAAGTCAAGTAATTGTTGCCGTTGCAGAGAGTATTTCTTAATAAAAAAGACCCGGCCATACGCAGCGGCAATTCCGGAGAAATCCAAAACCCAATCGGTGTGGAGAGCTGCCATGTGTTGTTCTGCCCCGGCACCCATATATTAGTGTTGAGCGGAAGGCTATACGAGAACGGCAAACCCACGCCCGCTTTTCTTACAATCGGAATGTCAATGTGGACGTTTAGGGTATCAAGCGACACTTCGCCATTCGTGGCTTCCGTGGGCTGTACACCGGTGCCCTGAGCAAGTCCCAAGGTTGCACACAGCAGTACGAATGGCAGTAGAAAGTTTCTTGCGCCACGCGAGACGATCAGCAAGGAGTTGAGGTTAGAACGGACGGACGACGAGAGGGAGACGCCAAACCCACAGCGAGCCATTGGCTCACCTCACACGTAGTGTCGGTTGGCCCCCTCGAATCAACCGTGGGCGCAACCTTAAAGAAACTGCTCATCGGTGTCAAGTTAAAAGACAAGAAAAGTTAGTAGATTGGGCAGTAGATAAAGTTCACGAGATATTCACTTGCCAAACGACCGGGCAGGTGGTATCGAACGGCCGGGTGCCCCACTCATCGCGTCTCTTGCGATGAGTGGGACTCGTTGCGCCTACTTCTTCACCACTACCCCAATCCCCAACTCCCGCAACTGCCCCTCCGGCACCGGCGTGGGCGCTTCCATCATCAAGTCTTTCGCGGCGGCGGTTTTGGGGAAGGGAATTACTTCGCGCAAACTATCCGCTCCGGCCAGAATCATCACGATGCGATCGAGGCCGAGCGCGATGCCGCCGTGCGGCGGAGTGCCATACTCTAGCGCTTCCAGGAAGAAGCCGAAGCGCGAGCGCGCTTCTTCTTCCGTCATGCCGAGGGCGTGGAAGATTCTGCTCTGCACATCCTGCCGGTGAATACGGATTGAGCCCGACCCCAACTCCGTCCCGTTCAACACCACGTCGTAGGCGAGAGCGCGCACCATGGCCGGATCGGTTTCGAGTTTGTCCATATCTTCATCGTGCGGCGAAGTGAACGGATGATGCGCCGCGTTCCAGCGCCTCTCGCCTTCATCCCACTCGAACATGGGGAAGTTCGTCACCCACAGAAAGCGATAATCGCCTTTCTGGAAAAGCTTGTGCCGGTCGGAATATTTCTGCGCCAGCGCCACGCGCAGCAGCCCAGCCGAGGCATAGATCGCCAGTTCCGCGGGCGTGACTCTGATATTGCGCTTGCTGGCGGGATGCGCGTCCTTGGTTGCGCCCGACTGCGCCGAGCCCACCACCAGCACTAGCAGATCGTCCGCAGCCGCGCCCGCCTTGGCGCGGACTCTTGCCCCCGCCTCGGGAAACTTCGTCTCGATGCGTTTGAAGTCTTCGAACACGCGCGCTCCGCCCTTCGAGACAAACAGCGGCTTGATGTCGTCGCGCTCCTTGCGTGAAAGCTCGCCCACGTGCGGGATGCGGATGGCAATCACCGGCAGCTCTTTGTTGATCGCCAACTGTTCCAGATCGGACGGAGCAAAACAATCGCCCACATCGGTGAAGGCAGGCACGCGCAGGTCGGGCTTGTCGATGCCGTACTGCCGGATGGCATCGTCGAAGTCCATGCGCGGAAAAGGCGTTTTGATCTCGTGCCCCGCCGCTTTGAAAGCCGCAGTCAGGAAGCCTTCGACCACTTCCCAAACTCGCTCCGGTTGCGGGTAGCTCATTTCAAGATCGATCTGGGTGAATTCGGGCTGGCGGTCGGCGCGCAGATCCTCGTCGCGGAAGCAGCGCACGATCTGGAAATATTTGTCGAAGCCCGAGATCATCAGGATCTGCTTGAACAGTTGCGGCGATTGCGGCAGCGCGTAGAACGATCCTGGCTGCACGCGGCTGGGGACGAGATAATCGCGCGCGCCTTCCGGCGTCGAGCGCGTCATGAAAGGCGTTTCGATTTCGAAGAAGCCCTGCGATGCGAGGTTGTCGCGGATGGCCAGCGCCACTTTGTGCCGCAGCTCGATGTTGAACTGCATGGCGTCGCGGCGCAGGTCGATGTAGCGATACTTCAACCGCATTTCTTCGTTCGCGAGCACCGTGTCCGAGGGCAAAAAGGGCAGCGGCTTCGACACGTTCAGAATACGCAGCTCTTCCACCACAAGTTCCACTTCGCCGGTTGGGATATTGGGATTGATGGTGTCGGCGTCACGGCGCTTGACTGTTCCGATCGCGGCGATCACGAACTCGTTGCGCAGAGCTTCCGCCTTCTGGTGCACGGCGGCGCTCAGTTCGTAGTTGAACACGACTTGGGTCACGCCGGTGCGGTCGCGCAGATCGACGAAGATGATCTGGCCAAGGTCGCGCCGCCGGTTGACCCATCCCATGAGCACAGCTTTTTTGCCCGCATCGGAGAGCCGAAGAGCCCCGCACATATGAGTTCGTCTGAGATCGCCTAAGAAATCGAGCACGTTTTCGCCTTGTCTTGCTGGGATTACGGTGGTGAGCCGAATCCAAGATTATAAATGGAACGAGGGTGAGGCGAGTTGGGCGGGGATGTTCGTCGAAGCCGCGATATCTTTACGCCAGCTTGCGCCCCACCAGTCGTTCCAACACGCGCAACGGCGAGCGTTCTGGATTCTTCATGGCGCTGACCGGTAAATAGAACGTCTGTTCGAACGCAAACTGGCCAGACATGGCGGCGTGGGACACCGAATCCGTGAAGCAGGCCCAGGTGGTGCCCGGCGGAATGGCAAGTTGCATTTGCGGAACCTGAGACTGATAGCCTTGATCGGCCTTCATGTGGTCATGAATGCCGAGCATGAAGTGGTCATAGCCGGTGCGCCGTCCTTTTACGATGCGCAGCCAGTGGAGGAGCGACGCCGTTCCCGGACGAGGCGGTTTGATTCCGGGCAGGAACTTGGCCGCAGCCTGCTCGAAGGATTCTCCGACACGCCAGATGCGGGGCATCCGCGGATTGACATTGGTGAAGACACGAAGAATGCGCAGGCCTTGCATGGGGCGGGAGGGAAAGGCGTCCACGTGCAGGCGGGTGTCGTCGTGGCGCCAGGAGGTGGCTCGGCCGGCGATCTCGGCGGGACGGAAGCTGGTGAATCCGGGGGTTAAATGATTGCCATAGGTTGGGCAGAGCGCCTGCAGCAGATCCGAAGCTCGATTGCAGTAGCGCTGTAACATGCCGAGTAACTCGTCGCGTTCGGCTCCCTGGCAACGAGTACCCTTCGCAACGCCGGAGTGAGGACGGAAGCTCACGTTTTTCGATTTGCCGTCGAGGCAATCCGGAGAAAGAAAGCGGCGCTCGGCTTCGGAGAGTTCGAAGGGGAGCTGCGGGGCGTAGAGAAGCTTTCCAGTTTCCAGGGTATCCGCAGCTTTCGCTACGATCTCGGGGGAGAACGGGCCTTGCCAGGACGTGATGTCGAGCGTTTCGAGAATCTCCATCTCGCTAAACTCTCACCTTCATGCCGGGCGCCGGTAGGGATAGGCATCGACGGCCGTGCAAACGCGCTGGTTCGAACTGATGCTGGCGGAACTCGGCGCGGATGTCAATCCAGATCGTTTGCGCTCCAGAGGTTGGGGGTGATCTGGCGGAATTTCAGTTTCCATTGGCCGTCGATTTTTGCCCAGGTGTCGGCCATGTGGCGATAGCGGGGATGTTCTCCGGGGACGATCAGGTTGTAGGCGACGACGGCGGAGTTGTCGTTCAGTTTGACGACGTGGAAATCGTAGGCGCGCGTGTCCTTGGGCATTCCCGCCTGCGCGGATTCGAGGAGATCACCTTTGTCGATGAGGTCGCCGTTCTCTTTGATGCCTTGGAAATCGTCCGCGACGGCGCGGTCGACCACGGTTGTGTTTTTGCTCTGGATCGCCTCCAGGAACTGCTTCTGCCGATCGATGAGTTGCTGGTCGAAGGCGGAGATTGGCTTGGAAGATGGAGCTTGAGAAAGAGCCAGGGTCACACTAAAAAGAACCGCGCCCAACAATAAAAAAATGCCTCGCATGATCGCCTCCAGGAGAAATAACTTTACCCTGCATTTCCCTGTGACCGCTGTGGTAAGAAAAGACCTTTAACCACAGAGGACACAGAGATCACAGAGGACGTCAAAGCCAAGAGCCAAAAGCTACTTCTGCAAAATCCGCTGCGCCAACTCGCCGCGCGGAACCGTGACTTGTTCGCCGGAGGCCAGATGCTTGAGCGCGAAGGCATCGGCCGCCACTTCGTTCTCGCCGACGATGAGGATGTAGCGTGCCCCCATTTTGTCAGCCGCCTCGAACGATTTCTTTAAGCGAAACGATCCGTCGCCGAGGTCGACAACCAGATCGTGCCGGCGCAGTTCGCGCGCCAGGCGGGCGGCTTCGCCGTTCATGCCGGCGCCGAGCGGAGCAACGTAAACGTCGGGCTTGCGCACAACCGACTCCGCCGACGCGGTCGTTGATAGTGAAAGCACCAGCCGATCTTCTCCGATGGCAAAGCCAATCCCCGGAGCCGGCGGCCCGCCGAGAGCTTCGGATAAGCCGTCGTAGCGTCCGCCGCCGAGAATCGCATTCTGCGCGCCCAGTCCTCCATGCGTAAATTCAAACGCGGTGCGCGTGTAGTAATCCAGGCCCCGCACCAGGCGCGGGTTTTCTTGGTATGGAATCTGGACGGTGTTCAGGATATGTTTTACTTCTTCGTAGTGGGCGCGACAGGCTTCGTCCAGGAATTGGCTGATGGTGGGGAGAGTTTCGATGATGGGCTGATCTCCGGGAACTTTGCAGTCGAAGATTCGCAGCGGATTGGTTACGGCGCGGCGTTGGCAGTCGGCGCACATTTTTCCTACTACGGGTGCGAGCGCCTGGCGGAGGGCTTCGTCGAATTTTGCGCGGTCGGCGGAGCAGCCTACGGAGTTTAGTTCGAGTGTCCAGTTGGCTATGCCGACGCGGTCGAGCAGCGTGGCCAGGAGTTCGAGAATTTCCGCGTCTCTGGCGGGAGACTGGCTGCCGCTGGCGGCGGGGCCGATGACCTCGGCATCAATTTGGTAGAACTGGCGGTAGCGTCCTTTTTGCGGGCGCTCGCGGCGAAACATGGGGCCGATCGAGAAGAATTTATTCAGGCCGCGCTCCCAGAGTTTGTGCTCGATGTAGGCGCGGACGATACCGGCGGTGTTTTCGGGGCGGAGGGTCAGCGACTGCCCTTTATCGCTTTCGGCGCGGCCGCGATCTTCCCACGTGAACATTTCCTTTGCGACAATATCCGTCTCTTCGCCGACGCCGCGGGCGAATAGTTCGGTGGACTCGAAGATGGGGGTGCGGATTTCGTGGAAGTTGTAGGCGCGGAAGACGTCGCGGACGGCGGCTTCGACGAAGTTCCAGAGCGCCGTGTCGGGCGGGAGCAGGTCGCGGGTTCCTCGGGGGGATTTGATCATCGGTCGTTGGTCGTTCGCCATTCGTCGTTCGCTATTCGTCGTTCGCCGCACATCACCGGGCCCCAAATGAGACGGGGCAAGCCCCGTCTCTACAGATTGCGTGTCAATGCGATGCCTCATTAGTTTAACGTCGAATGGGCATTCGCGGATTTCGCTTGCGCAATCCATTCGGCAAATGGACGAGAATGCTCACACCGTGGATACTACTCACCAAGCCAAGTTGCCATGCGTCGCGTACAGTTTATCGAACTCCATGAACAACCGTGGTTCCCGTCATCTCTTCGAGATGAAATTACGGATGCGCTTTGTTTTGGGTTCAATCTCTTAAAGGCCTACGCGCCCATTGTCCCCTTGCTGCAAAGAGTACTTGACTCTACACGAAGCCGATCGATTGTTGACTTGTGTTCTGGCGGCGGTGGACCCTGGTTCAACCTGTCTCGAAAGCTCCGAGGAGACCCACCGGGCCTTCAGATTTGGCTCACAGATAAATACCCAAACTTCGGGGCATTGCAAAATGTCAGAGCGGCTTCTGAGAATCAGATGACTTTCTATCCGGGCTCGGTTGACGCGATGAAAGTTCCTGGTGAATTGAAGGGGTTGCGAACGATGTTCACGTCGTTTCATCATTTTCCGCCGGAAGAGGCTCGCGCGATACTCCAAAATGCCGTCGATGCCAGCGAAAGCATCGGCATATTTGAAATAACGAGACGCGCTTGGTCAACTATCGGCCTTACGTTCGCCTTTGTTCTCATGTTGTTCGTTTGCACTCCGTTGATCCGTCCGTTCCGCTGGTCACGGCTGCTCTGGACGTATTTGGTTCCGATCATTCCCGTGGTGTTGCTGTTCGATGGAGTGGTGTCTTGCCTGCGGACATATCGGCCACAAGAACTGCGAGAGCTGGTCGAAAGACTGACCGCAAGCGAATACCAGTGGGAGATAGGCGAGTGTTTAGCTGGGGAGGCGCCAATTACTACCCTGATTGGTTATCCGCGGGCGTGCGTCCTGGAAATGCATTGAAGCTTGTTTCATATATGGACTTGTGGGGAGGGAGGGACTCCACCCAGGGGCTAAAGCCCTAATTTCCCGGGGCTCGGAACGGCGCGGCTGAAGCCGCGCCCCTTCAAGTCTAGTTGGACGCCAGCACGTCGTCGTTGTAATTCACGAGCGCGCGCTTGGGTGTGTCTTTCCATCCCTTCAGGGGGACTTTCTGGTCTACCGAACTGTTCCCGATCAGGCGCGCGCGGCCCAGGTTTACGGTGCGGCCGTCGGCCAGCTCCAGGTAGATGGGGACGATCATCCGGAACTTATCATCCACGCCGGACTGCGTGACCTTGAAGCCAAACACGACGTCGCCGTTTGCGTCCTTTTCAAACGTGGAGTCGATCTTGTAGGTGGGCAGCGCGGTGCCGTAAACATATTCGTTAAAGAACCAGTCCAGGCGATGATTGCCCTCCATATCCATCTCCGGGGTCATGTGTTTTTCCATCATCGCCTTGAAATCTTCGGTGGTGGCCGCCTTGCCGGAATAAGTCTTCATAAAATCCTGCATGGCAGCTTTGAAATTGTCATCGCCTGTTTTGTTGTTCCACATCATCATGCGGATCATGTGGAGAATGTATGCGCCCTTGGGATAGATAAGGCGCCGTGTCACGTTAGATCCGGTGCGCGAGTTATTGGCCCGATATCCCATGGTTACGGGGCCGACGTCGATGGCGCGAAAACCCTGCGCGTCGCGTTCCAGCAGCAACTCGCGCTCGTCGCTCCAGAACTCGATAAATTTTTTCGGATTCTTTTCAATCAGGCTGATGTAAAGGGACGCAGACAACTCGGCGAAGCCTTCGCTCATCCACTGGTCGCGGCCGGCGGCGAAGCCGACCGTGTGTCCGAACCATTGGTGCGCGACTTCGTGCGCCGTCACCGCCTTCCAGTATCCGCGATCGGCGTGGTCCAGTCCGAGCGAGTGGCGCACGGTGGTGTCAAAGTAGTAGCAGATCGGAATCCACACCAGTTCCGGCCACGACTGGCCGAAGTTGCACGCCGTTTGCTGCGTCAACTGCAGGTGCTTGAACATCGAAGGGCCGAAATAATCGGTGTACAGTTCCACCGCCAGTTTGCCTTCTGCCAGCGCTTTCTTATTCAGCAAAACGGTGCTCATCGTGCCCAGCGCCACCGGGGCTCCCATGTGGGAGCCTTGCATGGGTAGATCATTGTTAACCGCATGCTGTAGCGATTGCACCCAGTCCGGAGACTCCTCGTTGGCATAGGACTGGATGAAATATTCCGGCTTCGTAAGCTTGACTTCCTCTTCCTTGAACTTGCCAAAGCTGAACCCCGCCACTGTCTGCGGAGTTTCGCTTTTCCACACAGTTACATTCTGGCCGCCCTCATTGCTCTCGGAGACGAGTACGCCGGTCGCCGCCATCTTCATCCCTTTGGGAATGCGAAGCGTCATGTCATAGAGCGCGTATTCTCCAAACGACGCGCCCGGATCGTTCGGATACCAGTTCATCCGGGCCACCGGAAAATAGTTCCCGCCGCCCTCGTTGCTTACCGCCTCTTTCCCGCCATAGGTTGTCGTGATCGTTAATTTCTCTCCTGCGCTGAGAGCTTTGGGCAAAATAACGGCGAAATTGCCGTCGTCGTTTTTGTCCTCCTGAATAAAGGAAAGGGGCTGGCCGTTCGCGGTCACACTCTGCACCCGTAAGGGCCGGAACAAATCGAGGGGTACAACCCGCACACCGTTGCGCCGTACCACAAAATCGGTTGTCGCCTTCCCGGAAAGGAAGCCGCTCTTTTCGAATGTCACATCCAGTTGCTGATGCTCAATCCGCATCAGCCTGCCAATGCTGCCGCGCGCGTGTTCCCCTGTAACCCCGAACGACGCCCAGTGTCCCCACTTGTTCTCCTCGTAGGTCCGAAAGCTGACCTGGTTCGAGCCCCAGTTGGGATCGATCTCATAGATTTCTTTATCGCTGTAGCGCTTGCCATGGATGAAGGCGTAGAACAGCCCGCCTGGCTCGGGGCTCAATACGTCCTCCAGGATACGGGCCTCCAGGTTGTTCTTGAATTTGTGGCGTGTCGTATTCTGACTGTCTTTCAGCAAGCCCGCATCGCAACCCCCGGAGGCTGGGCTGCCGCCTTTCTTGATGTCGTCATAGGTCGAATCGGTAAAGCGCAGGACCGCTTGAGTGAAGTTCTCGCTGAACTCGTTCTCTTTCGTGAGCAGTTTCAAACTCTGGCGCTCGGATTCCAGCGGTGGATCGAGGACAAAGTTGCCGTCCCCTGTGAACACCGCGCCGGTTACTTTGCCCTGCACCGGAGCCACAAAGCACACCGTTCCCGAACGCAGATGGAATCTGCCCGCATCGCGCTTCAAAACAAAGTTACTGACGCCCACCGCCTCGCCTGAGAGCGTCAGGTTGCGAAGTTGCTGGTAACTAGGGTCGGAGTTCGGGGCAACGGCCGGATTATCGGCAGCGTAAAAAGGAAGAACCGAGGCCAGCAGAATGGTGGCGGCAAACAAGATACGAGGAGCCATGGCGACAAGAGTCTCCTGTATGGAAGAGCGTTCGAAGTATGCACGATTTGTCGGTTCGCGCAAAGGACAATGATCGCCATGTAGTATCTTAGTTTGCCTTTTTCACCACAGAGTCACAGAGTCACGGAGAAAAACTGTGGACCTGTAAAAACCGGAAGGGGAAGGTTTTGCCGAGCAGTTGGGTTTCTCTGTTTCTCTGTATCTCTGTGACTCCGTGGTGAAAAAACTAGATTAGGACAGTACCGATCGCTAGGCATGGAGCAAACGATTTGGCGAGATTCGTGGAAGCGTTTCAGGTCCGCGAGGCAAGAGGGAAGTTACTCCGAGGGCTGAAGCCGAGTCAGTAACGACGAAAACCCCCGCCCAAGCGGAGCTTGGACGGGGCACGCTCGCGAATTCAGGATGGACTTGAAGGCCGGGCCAGCCGCCGTGGCTACACGTTGGCGTAAAAGGCGGCGTTCTTTTCCAGAAACTCTTTCTTGTCCTCGGGGAGCTCCTCGGCCACGAAGATCGAATCCGAAGTGCAAACCGGAACGCAGGCTCCGCAATCGATGCAGCCAGCGGGGTCGACATAAACCTGTGTCGCCGTCTCAAACTGCGGCTCGTCTTTCTTGGGATGGATGCAGTCGGTCGGGCAGACGTCCACGCAAAGCTCGTCCTTGATGCAGGTATCGGTGATTACATAGGCCATGAGGGCTTCTCCTGAGATGTTTTCTGAATTAGCTTCACTTTTACCTTAGCGAGTGAGGTCCAGGTTGGCGGTGACCTTCATCACAGCCCGAGGTGTCTCGATCACACAGAACAGTGACGGGCGTCACAGGCAGCGCAAGGCCCGATGCGGTATAAAGTGAGCAAGTTGCAATCCTGAGTAGAAGCACAGAATTGCCCGGCCTCACCCCACGACCCCACACAGCCGCCACCCAAGCGGCGGGCCGGGCATTCTTTTTCAGCAAATGCGCACGAATGTCGGGGCGCGGTTTCCTCCTTGAAACATTTTGTTTTTGAACGCCGCCGCGATTACTTTCGTTTTTTGAATTCGGCTAATCTTCAAGACTTTTGTTTTTATTCCGATGAGCATGGCAGGGTCAGTGTGCGCGACCCGCTCTTCCAATGAAAATGCTCATGGTGATTCTGGCGCTGGCGGTGATGTCCGGCACGGTGGTTGCTCAAGATGTGCGCGCTCAAGTGGCTGGCAGCGCTTTTGTGGTGCGTCCAGACATAACGCGCGGAGATCTGGGCGCGTCGCGCTTCTGGACGCGGTCCACAATTGCGCTGGTCGCGCTCGACGGAGCGGCGAAGGCTGCGGACAGCTTTGCCACGCGCGAGAACATCGATGGCGGTGGCGCAGAATACAATCCTATGGCACGTCCGTTTGTGCGTACGACCGCGGCACAGGTTGCGGCTACGGCGGCGCTGTTTGGGGCCGAAATTGCCGCCGCTTATTTGTTGCACAGGAGACGCCACGACAACCTGGGGCGCGCGGTTTTGGTTGGGGGCGCGATTGTGAACGGCCTGGGAGCGGCGTCCAGCTTTAAGCATCGGGTGGCGAGTTGGTAAGGCCCGCGGCTTCGGAAAGCCAACAGCCAACAGCCAACGGCTAAGAGCCAGGGGCTACGAGCTTTTTCTCTCCATCAAGTACGACTTCGTGTAACCCACGTAATTCTCGACGTAGCGAAGAATTGTTTCCTGGTCTTTTTCATCCAGGTGGCGGCGGAATTTTCCTGGAGAGCCCATCCAGAGCGAGTTCGGTTCTACGATGGTTTTCTCCGGGATCAGGGTGCCAGCGGCGATGATGGAGCCGGATCCGATGACGGCGCCGTTGAGGATGATGGAGCCCATGCCGATGAGGCAGCGGGCTTCGACGGTGCAGCCGTGGAGGATGACGTTGTGGCCCACGGTGACGTAGTCGCCAACGTAAACGCCGTATTGTTCTTTCATGCCGTGGAGGACGGAGTTGTCCTGAATGTTGGAGTAGTGGCCGACGCGGATCTGGTGGACGTCGCCGCGGAGGACGGCGTTCATCCAGACGCTGGCGTGCTCGCCCACGATGACGTCGCCGATGAGCTGGGCGGAGTCGTCGATGTAGCAGGTGTCGGGGAATTGGGGGGTGACGCCTTTGTAGGTGCGGATCATGGGTTTGAGTTGCAGCTTGAGCTGCGAACAGAAAACATATCATGGAGCGATTGCCGAAGTCAGGCTCGCAGATTGCATGACGCCGTGTTGCGCGACGGATCGTTGCCCCCGGAGTTGCTGGATGAAGAGGTTGGGAAATATTTTGCGACGGGACAATGAGGAGAACGAGCCCACGCCATGGGGCATTTTGCCGGAGGTGTTCAATTTTGAACAGACTGGCGTCCTTTGGCTGCTTATTTTGCGAGCATGGTTGGGCTCTATCAGACGGTTGTTGCAAACCAGGTGGCCGAAAGGGAAGCTCAAAACGAAAAAGCAGCCTAAACTGCGTTTTGCGCATCATTATTATTGTTTGATACCGCAAGACTTATTTGGAAGCCTCAAGTAATGAAGGTGCAGAGGAGGTTCAAGAACATGAACATTTTCGGACGTGCCGCCGGGTTCTCAACGCCTCGATTGGACAAGCAGAGTTTGGTTCCCCTGTTGTTTTTAGCTCTGTTGCTCGCCGCTTGGCCTCAGAACCTGTTGGCCTATCAAGATCAAGACGCGCAGGCCCCGGCGCAAAACGCGCAGGCGCCGCCCTACGCGCAACAGACTCCCGAGCAGTTGCAGCAGTTGGTGGCGCCGATTGCGCTGTATCCGGATTCGCTGGTGGCACAGATACTGGCGGCGTCCACGTTTCCCGAGCAAATCGTCGAGGCCGACAGGTGGGTGCAAGCGAATCCTGATTTGAAGGGCGAAGCTTTGGGTCAAGCGGTGGACCAGCAGCCCTGGGACCCGAGCGTCAAGGCGCTCGCTGCATTCCCAGCCGTCCTTGGAAATATGGACAAGAACCTCTCCTGGGCGTCATCTCTGGGCGACGCCTACTACAACCAGCAGCAGGATGTGATGGATGCCGTGCAGGTAATGCGCCGCCGGGCGCAAGAAGCTGGCAATCTCAAGACTACGCCCCAGCAAACCGTGGCCACGCAAGACTCGAATATCAGCATTGAGCCTGCCAGCCCCGATGAGGTTTACATCCCCGCGTACAATCCGTGGTTGGTTTACGGAGGGCCCGTAATGGCGTGGCCGGGGTGGTATCCGTATCCCGGAATTTGGTTTGGCGGCCCCTACCTGAATTTCGGCCTCGGCTTCGGAATCGGTTGGTTCGGAGGTTTTGGATGGGGCTGGGGTCATTGGGGATTCAATTGGGGTGGCCGATACGCCATGTACAACCATGGCAGGTACTACTCCGGGAGCAGAACGTTTTATAACCGGGGCAATGCCTACCGAGCAGCAGGCGCGCGCGGCGGAGTCAACAGTGCACGCGGCGGAGCTCGTGGCGTCGCCAACGCAGGGAACAGGCCCGGGAACATCGGCGGGCGCGGCGGAGTTGGCAACCGTCCCGGGGCTGCGGCCAGGCCTTTCAACGGAAACAAGCAGGCGGCTCGAGGATACGCTGAACCCCGCGGTCAGAGCGGCACACGCTCGGGCGCCTTCAGCGGCTACGAGCATGGCGGACAGACCAGGAGCTTTTCCTCACGCGGAAGCGCCAGCATGGGTAGCGGAGGAGCGCGTGGCGGCGCTGGGGCGTCTCGTGGCGGAGGATCTCGCGGCGGCGGTGGCGGGCGCCATTAATCGAGATTTCGTTATGTTCCTGGTAGCTTGAAAAATTTGGAGATGGAGATGAGCCATATGCGGCGAACGAAGCTGAACTTCAACAAATTTCATTGGGCCAATCTTCCTAAAATAGTCGCGGTCGCACTCCTTTTGACGGTGTGCTTTCCCACCCGTTCCATGGCGCAGCAGCCGGGCCAGAAAACATTTTCATCGGCGGAACACGCGAGCAACGCACTGCTCACGGCAGCGCAGAATAACGACGAAAAAGCGATGCTCGATATCCTCGGACCAGAGGGAAAGCAAATCGTCTCGTCGGGAGACGAAACCGAGGACGCCCAGAGCCGCGCTAATTTCGTGAAGAGATATGAGGAAATGCACCGTCTGGTGAGAGAACCGGACGGAACCACTGTCCTGTATATCGGCGCGCATAATTGGCCCACCCCCATACCGCTCGTGAACAAAGGGAATTCGTGGTATTTCGACACCGAGGTGGGCAAGAGAGAAATTCTGTACAGGCGAATTGGCCGCAATGAAATATCGACTATTCGCGTTTGCCAGGAACTCGTGGCGGCGGAAAAGGAATATTACGGCACGCAGCACAACGAGTACGCCGAGAAAATCTTCAGTGATGAAGGGCAGCACAACGGCCTGTATTGGAAAGCTGCGGATGGCGAACCCCAGAGCCCCATCGGGCCGCTGGTGGCATCGGCCGTTGCCCAGGGCTACAGGAAAAGCGTGGAGGGCGCTCCGACTCCTTACCGCGGTTACTATTACCACATCCTGACGCGCCAGGGAAGGAATGCTCCAGGCGGCGCGAAGAGTTACATCGTAAACGGCAAAATGACCGAGGGTTTCGCTTTCGTGGCCTATCCGGCGGAATACAGGTCGTCCGGCGTGATGACATTCATCGTTAGCGAGGATGGCGTCGTGTATCAGAAGGATCTTGGCAGGAAGACCGATGTTCTCGCCAAGGCCATGAAGGAATACAACCCCAATTCCAGTTGGCAAAAGGCTGAGGACCAGCAGGAGGAGACTGCTGGCGAGCAGAAAACCAAGTAAGAGGATTCTGGCGGTGAACACAGCGGTGCCGTCGCAAACCGTTCCGGGGTTGCTGGGGCGCTCGCTGAAGGAGTTGCCGGAATTTCGCACCGGGCTTTCGCGACAAGCGGAAAGAAGCGGAGCAAAATGGAGTTCCTCAGATATTGGCACGTTTCTACAATTCTGCTGCTAGCCGCGCTCGCGGGCTGCACTCAACCACAAAACTCGCAGAACCTGAAGGAGAAGACCGCCGAAGCGACTGCGGAGGTGAAGCGCGATGCCGAGGCTGTGGCGGCAGGGATACGCGAGGGCTGGAGTCGCGACAAGCCACTCGATTTGAACAGTGCCACAAAAGAGCAGTTGCTGAGTTTGCCGGGGATGACCGCGGCAGAAGCAGGCCGGGTAATTGCGGGGCGTCCCTATAACGAGCCCGGCGAATTGGTGACGCGACGCATCCTGCCGAAGATCGAGTATGACAAAATTGCAGACCGGGTCACGGCTAAGAAATGACGTTCGAGCAACAGCGGAACCCGCTCTGGTTCCCGGTCTGCATCTTTCCACGAATTCCAATTTCGCCGCCTGATATGTTTCTCGCCGTGGCCCAGCAGCACGCGCCCCACACCGGCCATTTTGCTTCCGCAACCGCTGCGACACCCCAACCATAAGACGAGTTGTGGCGTCCAACCTTCTGCGGAGTGCACTCCTGTACAATTTTTCTGAATGAAACGGCGGGCGAGAGTTTCGGCAATCCTCTGGATTGTGCTGGGGGCGGCGGCGTGGGTTTCTGCCGAGCCCATTGCTTCTCTGCGCGCCACGAATTACGTCAATGATTTCGCGGGGGTTCTGGATGCGGCTACGCAGGCGCGGTTGAACGCTCTTTGCCAGCAGGTGGAGCAAAAGGCGCAGGCGCAGATTGTCGTGGTTACGGTGAAGACGTTGGATGGGCAGGACGTGGTGAGCTACGCGGTGGCGCTGTATCAGAAGTGGGGGATCGGGGCGAAGGGGAAGGATCGCGGGGTGCTGATCCTGCTGGCGACCGAGGACCACAAGTATTGGACCACGGTGGGCTACGGGCTGGAGCCGATTCTTCCCGACGGCAAGGTGGGCGGGTTCGGGCGGGAGATGGTGCCCATCCTGCGCACCGGGAATTATGCGGCAGCGGTCACGCTGATTACTACGCGCGTTGCGAAGGTCATTGCCGATGATGCCGGTATTCAGCTTACGAACTTACAGCCGGAGGCTCCGGTTGAGCCCGATAATCAGCCGGGCGGAGGCTTGTCGATCGGCGCGATTATAGGGATTGTCATCGTCATGTTGATCTTCGGTTACGCTATTGTTCGATATATGGGTGGTGGCGTTGGCGGAGGCGGCGACGGTAGTTCCGGTGGTGGCGGTTTTGGCGGATTCGGCGGTGGGAGTTTCGGTGGTGGTGGCGGTTTTGGCGGTTTTGGCGGCGGAGGCTTTGGTGGTTTTGGCGGTGGGAGTACGGGCGGCGGCGGTGCAGGTGGTAGTTGGTAGTGGAGCGCCGGGCGTCCCCGCCCGGCCCCGCCCAATCTTGACGGGCGAGACGCCCGTCGCTCCACCTGCCAGAGAGTGAGAGGCGCGGAATGATTCCGGAAAAACTGATTAACGAGTTTGTCGAACGGATGCGCGGAGCGGCGGGGACGAATCTGCTGGCGGTGATTCTTTATGGGTCGGCGGCGGCGGGTGATTATGTTGCCGGCTACTCGGACGTGAATCTGCTGTGCGTGCTCGGCGAGACTTCGTTCGCAGCGATTGAGGCGCTGGCCCCGGCGATCGAATGGTGGGGGAAGCAGAAGCATCGCGTGCCGCTGCTGATGAGCGCGGAGGAGATGCGGCGGTCGGCGGACGTCTTCTCCATCGAATTTCTGGACATGCGGCGGCACTATCGCGTGCTGTGGGGAGAAGACGTTCTGAAGCCTTTGGAGATCCCGATGCGCTTGCATCGGGCGCAGGTGGAGTATGAGCTGCGGGAGAAGACGATCCTATTGCGGCAGCATTTGCTGATGGTGTCGGGGAACACGGATGCGAAGTGGGAGCTGTTGCTGCGATCGTTGCCGGCGTTTGGAACTTTATTCCGTCATGCTCTGATTGCGCTCGGTGATCCGGGCGCGGGGTCGAAGCGGGAAGCGGCGGCTGCGCTCGCGGGCAAGCTGGGGATTGATACGCGCGTGTTTGGCGAGCTGCTGGATATTCGCGAGCGGAAGAAAGATCGGAAGGCGGCGAAGGTAGATGAGGTGTTTGCCCGCTACCTGAAGTTGGTGGAGCAGGTGACGGCGGCGGTGGATAAGATGCTCGATCCGGCGGCTTAGGGTTGCGATTAGCAGCCCGTGGCGAAGGCGAGAATCCGTTCTTCAACGCTCAACTCGCCAGATTTTGTCATCCCGAGCGAAGCGAGGGATCTGCTTTTTTGTCGGCGCACGAGACAGCAGGTCCTTCGCTTCGCTCAGGATGACAGTTTATAAAAGGTATCTTGTAGAGATTATTTTTGCATTCAGGAGACTGACATGGGCAAGGGATTGATTGTATTTGTGGTGGTGGTGGTGATCGTGCTGGCGCTGTTTGGACAGTACGTGGGAGTGCGCAATCAACTGGTGGCCAAGGACCAGGCGGTGAAGGCGGCGTGGTCGCAGGTGGACATCGTGTTGCAGCGGCGCGCGGATTTGATTCCGAACCTGGTAGAGACGGTGAAGGGATATGCGCAGCAGGAAGTGACAGTGTTCGGCGACATCGCCAAAGCGCGGTCGGCGCTGCTTTCGGCGGGGACGCCGTCCGAGAAGATGGCCGCGAACGGGCAGTTGGATGGGGCGATCGGTCGGCTGCTGCTGATCGTGGAGGGTTATCCGCAGTTGAAGTCGAATGAAAATTTTATGCGCTTGCAGGATGAGCTGGCGGGGACGGAGAACCGGATCGCCGTCGAGCGCAAGCGCTACAACGACACGCTGCAGGATTACAACACTTATCTGCTGCTGTTCCCGAACAATCTGTATGCCGGGTTTGCGGGCTACAAGCAGAACCCGGCGTACTTCCAGGCTGCGGAAGCTTCGCGGCAGACGCCCAAGGTGGACTTTGGCACGAAGCCGGCGGCCCCGGCGGCAGCACCGGCGGCGGCTCCGGCACATTGAACGAGTGATTGCAGTGGGTGACATCCGGAGCGATCAAAAAAAGTGGATGTGGTGGCTGCGGAAACTTTGCCACCACATCCAATAGCGGAGTTCGGCGGGCGGTTTCTACTGGAGCTGCGTAAGGGCGATGCAGGAATCGTGGTCGGCGATGGCGGAGCCGGTCGGATCGTAGTGGATTGCGCTATCTTCGGTGATACAGAAGCTGCGGTTGCCGCTGCCCGACATGGGCAATCCGACGGCAAAGTATTGTTCGGCGGGCGCGGGACCAATGCTGGTGGCGCTGAAGGTGTATCCATTCTTGGTGCCGCTGGCGAGCACTGTGTCGATGAGACAGGCGCTGGTCTGACTGGCGGGAGCGCAACTGGTGCCGCCGAGAGCGGCGAGCGTGGGCGCAAAACCGACGGCCCAGTACGCGTTGTTGTAGGCAGTCATCGCCATGCCAATCGTGCGCAGCGAGGCAACGGCGGAGGCTTCGTTGGAGGAGACGCGCGCCTGCAGCAGGTTTGGGACTGCGATGGCGGCGACGATCAGGATGATCGCGACGACGACCAATAACTCGATTAGCGAAAAGCCCTTCTGATTCCGCTTGCGGTTTTTCATGGCACGAGCTCCTCTGGTTACTGAAGTTACTTTCCGACTGATTCTGGTCGGTTCACGTTTCGGTGAGGGGATCGCCCGATGTATTCCTAAAATGCAACCTCAGGACCAGATTGATTTCACATAAGTATCAATCATTTGCAGTTGTAGGGATGTCCCCCATGTGAAAAGAGTTGCACATGACATGGGGATGGAGAGAAAAAGCGATGGCACACCTAGCCGGAGCGGGCGGGAAATGGGTGGTTACTTGTGGTGGGGAAGGTCGTCGGTCGATAGTTGTTGGTCGTCGGCACCCCCGCTCGCCAACGACCAACAACTAACGACCAACAAAAACCGAACATATTGCAAGTGCGTGCGTCACATTTCCGATGAGCTGCACAGTGGTATATAGATTCGTAGGGTTTCTGGAATCCCCTCCGATTCCGAAGTCTCGGACACGAGGGGATTGGTATGTGCCGCTGCAGTGAGCCCTTTCTGGTTACGATTCGCAATGTTTCTCGTGTAGTTGTCTTTCGGGTATTCCTCTTTCAACTCATTCTTGCGGCTTCCGTGGCTTGGGGGCAGGATGCGTCCACGGGCGCGTTGCGGGGCGTGGTATTGGACGCCCAGGGGGCGGCGATTACGAGCGCGGACATCGTGGCGATCCGGGTGGAGACGGGGATCCGCTATCACTCGGCCACAGATTCGGCGGGACGCTTCGCGGTCGATCTGCTGCCACCGGGGCAGTATTCGGCGCGGGCAGAGGCGGAAGGGATGTCGCCTCAGATTTCTCCCTTGATGCAGGTTGAGGTCGGAGCGGCAACGGAGCTGACGTTCAAGCTAAGGGTGGCGGGGCCGAAGGAAACGATCAGCGTGACCGAGGCGCCGCGAATTTTGGATGAGAATCCGAGTTCGGTCTCGGCGCTGGTGGATGAGCGCGCGATTAAGGATCTGCCGCTGAACGGCCGCAGGTTCACGGATCTGTTGTTGCTGATGCCGGGAGTGACGCAGGATCCGCGAGGACTGACGTCGGGATCGAACGGGGATCTTTCTTATGGTGGAATCCGCGGATACAACACGAGCTTTCTGGTCGATGGCGGGGACAACAATAACGGGTTCTTTGCCCAGGCGTTGGGACGATATCGCGCCCCTTACCAGTTTTCCGACGAAGTGGTGCAGGAGTTCCGGGTGCAGTCGAGCGGGTATGGGGCCGAGTCGGGGCGGGCGGGCGGCGCGGTCGTAAATGTGGTGACCAAGTCGGGCACCAACCAGTGGCACGGCAGCACTTTCTATTATCTGCGCGACAGTTCGCTGGGCGGCGCGGCCCCGGCCTTTGTGGGCTCCAATCCCAGCGAGCAGCAACACCAGTTCGGCGCCACCATTGGAGGGCCGATCCAGCGCGACAAGACGTTCTTATTTGCGGGATACGATCAGCACATTTTCCATGTGCCCGCGGTGGTGCAGTTCGAGAACGGTTCGACGGTGGCGGTGCCGCAGTTGGGCACCTACCCCAGTATTTTGGACTACGAGGTCTGCGATCCGCATATTGGGGGGACGGCCTGCGATGAGGCGATTGTGCCTGGTTGCCCTCCTCCCAGTGCGAGTGGGCCGCCCTGTGTGAAGCCAAGCATGCTGCCCGCGGCGGCGCAGCTTTCTACCATGGGCGGGATATTTCCCGCGAAGTTGCTGGGGGACGCGGGATTCTTGAAACTGGATCGGGTACTGACACCGCATCAGCATCTTTCGGCGCGGCTGAGTACCTCCCGGTATTACGGGACGAACAATGTCTTCCTGGATCCGGCGAGTCCGATTACAAATAATGCGATCAGCGGGAATGGGGAAGAGGACGTGAAGACGGAAAGCGCGTCGCTCGCATTGCTGAGCGAGATAACACCGCGGCTGACGAGCCATCTGCGGGCGCAGTTTTCGCGCGACCTGGAACAATCGTTTCCAAACACGACGGGGACGCGGACCAGCATCTACGACTGGTTGCAGGATTTCGGACAATCATCGATCTTGCCGCGGCAGACGCGGGAACACCGGCTGCATCTGGCCGAGACTTTGAGTCTGAGCCGCGGGCGCAACCAGTGGAAGTTCGGCGGCGACACCATGCGCACATGGGACTACAACTACTTTCCGTCGCTGTATGGGGGCGAGTATTTGTTCGACAACATTGTGGTGAATCCGTTTACGTTTGTGCCCATGCACGGGGGGCTAGCGCTGACGCCGCTGCGGGCGTACGCGCACACGATCATGCCCAGCTGGGATTGGGATGCTGGTAGCTGGACTGGACCGACTGCCAACCTGGCGCGCTACTACATCCAGAATTTCGGGAATCCGGTGTCGCATCCGGACAGCCACGACTATGCGGGTTTTGTGCAGGACACCGCGCGTCTGACGCCACATTTCACCCTGAGCATGGGAGCGCGCTACGATTTGCAGACGTTTTCAAAGGCGGGAATGGTCAGTAATCCGCTGTGGCCGGCGGCGGGAAAGATGCCGCTGCGAGAGACGAATTTCGCGCCGCGGGTGGGAATCGGGTATGCGCTCGGCGACGATCGTCCCCTGATGGTGCGGGCCGGATTCGGAATCTTCTATACCCGTATTCCGCAGATTTATGAGTCGGCGGTGATGAATGACAACGGAGTGACCGATACCTTTCTTAACCTGGATAATACGGATTACTACCAGCACCAAGTATTCCCGACGTATCCAAATGCGGCGGTGAACTGTCCGCGGGGTCCGGTTTCATGCACCGTGCCCGATGCCTGGAAGCAGTATGCGACCAACGAAGTCGCGGCCTTTGCGCCGGACTTCAAGACGCCGCGGGTGCAGCAGGGCAGTCTGAGCCTGGAGCGGGAACTGGCCGACGGCTTCACTGGGGCGGTGTCCTACCTTTATGTGCATGGGGTGGACATGATCCGTGCGCGCGATGTCAATCTGCCGCCGCCGACCTATTACAGCTATCCCATCTTCGACCCCACCGGCAATACTTTTCAAAACGCGTTGTATAGCGTGGCGTCGTTTGCCACGTGGCAGACCAGCTCCAGCCTCAGTTGCCCGTTCCCCCCTTGTATCAACCCATTGGCGCGCCCGATCTCGCAATTGGGGGCAATCGACCAGTTCGAGAGCGCGGCCTCGAGCGTCTATCACGGCATGACGGTGTCGCTGCACAAGCGGATGTCGGGGGGAATGTATTTCCGCCTGGCCTACACCTGGGCGCACGCGGTCGACACCGGACAGGATGCGCTGGTGGCCGGAGCGCCGGCAACGGTGCAGAATTCGTACTCCACCAAGAGCGAGAAGGGGCCGAGTGTGACGGATCAGCGGAGCCGGTTGACGATCTCGGCGATTGAGGAGCCGAACCCGTTTGAGGCGGGACAAAGAATGCTGGCAACGATGTTCGATCACTGGAAAATCTCAGGGATCATGACCTATGGCAGCGGACGGCCGGCGAACGCTACGGTGACCGGCGATCCGAATCAGGACGGGAACACAAGCAACGACCGGTTGCCGAAGTATGGACGCAATGCACTGCTCGGTCCGGACTACGCGAGCATGGATCTGAGGATGACAAGAAAGATGAATCTGGGTGGGCGGTATCATCTGGAGGTGACCGCGGAGTCGTTCAATCTGTTCAATCGCGATAATCAGAGGCTCGGGTTGACCGACAACGGCTTCTATAATTCGGCGGGACAGTTTGTTAAGTACACGCAACAAGCGGGGCAAGCTTACTATCCGGCCTATTTTCAGCAACCTACGAGTTTCATGAAGCCGGCAAATTCGTTTGCTCCGCGTCAGTTGCAATTGTCGATGCGGCTGAATTTCTGAGGTGGGTGAAGATTCCTGCACATTCCGCTTGACTTAGTAGGGCAATGCTTGCCATAACTAACAAGTCCGGTTAGGACGAGTGGGGGGGTGTTGTCCGTTGGCGGAAGTTCGACTTCAAGAGGGTGAATCCCTCGAAAACGCGCTGCGGCGGTTCAAGCGGAAGGTACAAACCGAGGACATTATCAAGGAAGTAAAACGTCACTCGTTTTACCTGAAGCCCGGCGAGAGGAAGCGAGTAAAAGAAGCGCTGGCTCGCAAGCGCAGCCGCAAGAAAGCACGCAAGGAACAGGACTAAGGAAAATGGGCCGTTCGCTGGGGGCGGCCCGTTCCTTGTAGGAAAGTTGGAGCCAGACGCGGCAAGCCGCGTCTCTACGGACGGTTTGGACGCAAGTTGTTCAAATTTCCCCGGCGTTGTTAATCAGCAAAGCAGTAACCATGCGGTGCACACCGTATGGCGGGCCGAATCCAGGGGTCAGCATGAGGGGGATGTAAATCCCCTGCCCACGATGTGAACCGGATCCTTCCCTATTCGGGTCTCCCGTGCAGAGCAGGGACGCGCATGGGGAGTGCCTCTTCAATGGAATACCAGGACAAGGTATTAAAGTGCATCGATTGTGGCACGGATTTCGTGTTCACAGCGGGTGAACAGCTGTTTTTCCACGACAAGCAGTTCAAGAACGAACCCAAACGCTGCAAGAACTGCAAGGGCAAGCGTGTGGCCGTGGTGGGAGCCACGTCGCACGGGCCGTCGCGCGGGCATTCGTACGCGAAGACGGAGACGCGGACGAACTGTTCGCAGTGCGGGAAAGAGACCACGGTGCCGTTCCGGCCGACGCAAGGACGTCCGGTGCTGTGCCGCGAGTGCTTTCAGCACGGGCGGCAGGTCGCGAGCGCCTGATTATTCTTTGATCGTCGAGGGCGCGATCCTTGGGGGAAGCCCGGCCAACGGGATGCTCATCCCGCGTGGCGGAGCGGTTCTTGCGCCTTCGAGGCGGAGTTCCGCTGGCGGAGTTGCTTGTCGGCGTGGCGGATGAGCAGGGCTTCCACCTGACGCAGGAGTTCGCCGGTGCCGAGCGGCTTGATGAGCAAAGAGTCGGAGTTTTCTCCGGTCCAGTCTTCCCCGTCGTCCCGATGTTTTCCGTCGCAATGTTCGCCGGATGCGGATGGTGAATAGGCGGTGAGCAGAGCGGTCGCGGGCTGGTAAGCCTGGCGGCGCGCGGCGCGGATGACTTCCAGTCCGGCCTCTTCGGTTTCCATGCGCAAGTCGCTGATCACCATCTGGTAAACGCCGGACTTCATCCGCGCAAAGGCCTCGGCGGAACTGCTTGCGGTTTCGACTTCAAATCCGTGGAGTTCGAGAACAGCCTTGAGGGTCAGCAGGACGGCAAGATCGTCGTCGACAATAAGAATGCGACGTTTCATGCGCGCCTCTCAAGGGGGAGCTGGAGATGCAGTGCAGAATCAGCGGGCAGCGCCCTCAGCGGCTGAAGCCGCGCCCCTTCAAAACAAAATCGAACCCAGAGTTTTTCAGCGGACTTTTCAGCCGCAGCATCCACTCGTTTAGTATAGGAGCGTGGCTCGCTTCTACATAGAGAATTTTGGCTGCCGCGCTACGCAGGCGGATGGGGCCGCACTGGAACGCGAATTTCTGGAGCGCGGACTGGAGCGCGCCGGGGCGGCTCGCGACGCCGAAATTGTTGTGCTCAATACCTGCACCGTGACCGAAGGCGCGGATAAAGATGCGCGCGCATCGATCCGGCGGCTGCAGCGGGTGAATCCGGATTGCCGCATTCTGGTGACGGGCTGCTACGCGCAGCGCGCGCCGGAAGAGCTGGCAGCGCTGCCGGGTGTGACGTGGGTGGTGGGTAACTCGCACAAGCACCAGGCGGCGGAAATTGCAACTTCTTCTTCTGTACCCTCTGCTGGTTCTTCTGCCTCAAGTTCCGGTTTCGTGCCGCTGGGGCAACTTTCTCAGGGGCAACCTGCAAGAGATCAACTTTCCGCAGATCAAGCCAGCCATGTGTTTGTGGGGGATATTTTTGCGCATACTGAACTGCTGGCCGCTCCGGTATTTGAAGCGGCCAACCAGCGCACGCGTCCGAACCTGAAGGTGCAGGATGGATGCGACAACCGCTGCTCGTTCTGCGTGATTCCGTATGTTCGGGGACAGAGCCGTTCGCTGCCGGGGGAGCGCGTCATCGCGGAAGTGCGGACGCTGGTCGAGGCGGGCTATCGCGAGGTGGTGATTTCGGGGATTAATTTGGGGCGGTGGGGAAGGGATCTGGAGAGCAGCTCTCAGCTCTCAGCTGTCAGCTCTCAGCGAAGGCCAACGACTAACCACCAGCGACTTGTCTCTCTGATTCGCGCCATTCTCGATCAGACGTCTCTTGAAAAATTGCGCATCAGTTCGGTCGAGCCTATGGACTGGAGCGATGAACTGATCGGATTGGTGGCGGCGTCCGGGCGGATCGCCAAGCACGCGCACCTGCCCATGCAGTCCGGGAGCGACGCTGTGTTGCGGCGCATGCATCGCAAGTACCGGCCGTGGCATTACCGGGAAAAGATTTTGAAGATTCGGGCGGCCATGCCCACCGCGGCGATCGGCGCCGATGTGATGGTGGGATTTCCGGGCGAGACGGAGGCGGAGTTCGGCGAGACGCGGCGCATGATCGAAGAGCTGCCATTTACTTATCTGCATGTGTTCACCTATTCGGCGCGTCCGGGAACGCCGGCGGCGGAGCAGCCGGGGCAGGTTCCGGCAGCCGTGGCGCGGGAAAGAAACCGCGCGCTCCGAGAGATTGCAGCGGCGAAGAAAGCGGCGTTTATGTGGTCGCTGGTGGGGACGGTAGTCGAGGCGATCACGCTGCAATCGGGCGGCGCGGAATTCACCGAAGCGCTGACCGACAATTACCTGAAGATGAAAATTCCCGGGCATCATGAGGCGAACCGCTGGCTGAATGTAAGAGTCGGAGGGGTGAACGGCGAGATGCTCATGGCAGGCCGTGTCTAAGATCATTCACAGTTGATCTTGAAAATGTTCGTGCTCACCAGGGGAGGAGGTTTTCCGGAGCACTCTTGCGCTCCGAGGACTCCGCGCTTCGGCCGCTCGCTACTTTTTCTCTACCTGCACAATCACATCGAGATCCGGGGCAACACCAGCCTGCAAATACTTGGCAAAAAACTCCTCGACCAGAGATCGGGTTAAGACGCACGTGAGCAGGGCCCGTTCAAATGCGCTGTCGTCTGGTTTCAGGTCACGCGTGAACCTCGTCGAAACCAGGCGGGCATCGCTAAAGCTCATGTGATCGGCCCCGGTCACCACCACGTAGTAGGTATTAGATTCGCTTCCAATGTACTCACGAGCTCGGGCCTCACCCGACGCGTGCTCTTCGGTAGCAAGAAACAGAAACGGCTTGTGCACTGGAATGGGCCGAACATCCGCGTTCATGCCGGGATAGGTGGACCCATCCAGGTTGGCGCCGGCCAGAATTCGGGGCTCCTCCTGTGTGGCCAGTGCCGCAGTCGTTCCACCCATCGAGTGACCTACAATGCCAATCTTGGACAGGTCCAGGTGGTTACGCCAGAACCGATCATGCAAATTCATCTCCTGGAGTTGGTCGAGAACGAATCGGACATCTGCCACCAAGACCGCGTCCGCGAACTCACCCATGGCCACGCCTTGAGTTCTTCGATCGGCGTCGGCGGGCCAGTAGGGCGTGAATTTGAGTTCATGCCCGTCCGGGAACACCGAAATCAGGGAGTCCGGGGGATGATTGGTAGCGACGACGATGAAGCCACTACTCGCCAGACCCTCAGCCAGAACTGTGTAGATGGCAGGTACGACACTTGAGCCATGTTCCAGAAGAACAACTGGGAAACGGCCGCTTTCGACGATCGGCGCCAGAAGTCTAGCGTGCGTGCGCACGAGGCGTTGGAAATCAGGTCGCAGTTTCCACTCTTCGGCCAGCGCATCCGCAGTTTTCTTGTCCATGTAGGGCGCAAGTGCGGACTTAGACTCCGCTGCTGGATACCAGATGGTGACCAGCAAGTCCCGGCTGCGGTGCGGGTCTCTCAACACAACCGTTCTTGTGCCTACCGGGTAGCAGCCATTGGGCTGAGGAAGGTCGAATCCTGCCGGCACTGCGCTCGAGGCCTGAGCGGGCAAAGAGAGTAGAAGCAGAATGAAAATTGGAAAGGCAGAGAATGCAGTCTTGCTAACCATTGCTGCTTACCTCCGAGCGGGCGACGATGGTAATCCCTTTCTAAGACTCCTAGCGGCCAGGTTCGTGAGCACCATGGCGTTCCCCCATCCACGAGCTCCGAATCACTACGGGCCGAAAATGAACGCTCGCCGCTACTGACACCAACACGCCCGTTTGTCCCGGCGCACTACCACGTGCAGCCCCGCCGCCGGTAGTGACTCAGGAGTAACCGGAAGCGAACAAACCCATTGACCTGTAACCCTTTACGGCTTACGATAAAAAAAAATGCAATAATGCGGGAGTTGGTCCGAACCCATGTCACAGTCAGCCTTTCGGTCTGCGGTGTGCTGTTTGCTGGCGATCCTGTTTCCGGCGCAAATGATGCTGGCGGGAGAGACGGCGTCGGCCATGTTGTACACGAATGGCTCGGCCTGGTTGAACGGGAGCGAGGTGCCGAAATCGGCAGCCGTGTTCTTGGGAGACATGTTGCAGACGCGGCCCGATTCGACGGCCAGTATTCAATCGAACGGATCGAGTGTGATGGTGCTGGCGGACTCGCTGGTGAAATTTGAGGGGCCGGCAGTGGAGATTGAGCATGGCGGGGTGCGGGTGACGACCTCGCGCGGACTGGCGGCGCGCGCCGGCGATGTGACGGTGAAGCCAGCGGCCAATACCTGGACCGAATTTCAGGTGACCGATGTAGATGGGCGCATGCAGATCGCGGCCAACAAGGGTGACGTGACGGTGCAAGACGACAAGGGTACGACGACCACCGTGACGCAGGGACAGCAGACCACTCGCGATGACACGACCAATCCGGAGAAGAAGAAGAAAAAGCGCCGGCGCGGAGCTGGGGCGGTGCCGGCGGCGAGTGGAGGAATCATGAGTTCGACGCCTGTGCTCTACGGCGGATTGGCTGCCGTGGGTGGAGCTGCGGTATGGGTGTGGACACGGCAGGAGCCCCCGGTGAGTCCGGCGTGCCCGGCCAACCCCTGTCAGTGATTTTGTTGCGAGCGAGTTCTGGCCGTGAGTTCTCGCACTGAGTTCTTTCCAATGCGTTCTGGGGTGGGCGACTGAATCGATGTCGCGCTACGTTTCCTTCCGAGATTTCGACTGGGTCCTGATGGGCTTCGTGCTGGCGATCTGCGCGCTGGGCGTGGTGCAGATTCACAGTGCGACCGAGCACACGAAATTCGCCGGAGCCCACGTCAAGCAAATCTACTGGGTTCTGGCGGGTCTGGGCGCGATGTTCCTGGTCAGCCTGTTCAACTATCAAGCCCTGCTTGAACAAATCCACTGGGTGTACATCGCATCCCTGGCGTCGCTGATTGCGGTGCTTCTATTCGGGCAGAAATATCTGGGCGCGCGGCGCTGGATCAAGATGCCGGGCGGCGGGCATTTTCAGCCGTCGGAGTGGGTCAAGATTATCCTGATTCTGACGGTGGCGAAGTACTTTGCGGATTTGCCCGATCGGGAACTGTCATGGTCGGACTTTCTGAAGGCAGGCGCGATCGTCGGTTTACCGATGCTGATGGTGTTGGCGCAACCGGACCTGGGGACCGCGCTGACCTATCTGCCAGTGGCAGTCATGGGCTTGTTTCTGGGCGGGCTGCGCTGGAAGCAGGCGCTGATCGTGCTCATGATCGCGGGCTTGCTGGTGCCCGTGGCTTGGATCAAGTTGAAGTCGTATCAGAAGGAACGGTTGACGAGTTTTATCAATCCGGATGCGGATCGGCAGGGCTCCGGGTATCAAGTGAATCAGTCGCTGATTGCGGTTGGGTCGGGCGGGATCTGGGGGAGCAGCCAGGGATCGCAGACCCATCTGGCGTTTCTGCCGGTACCGCAGACCGACTTCATTTTTGCCGCGTTTGCCGAGGAACACGGGTTTGTAGGAGCTCTGACGGTTCTGCTGTTATACTTTATAGTGCTGATGCGGTTGACCCAGAATGCACAAACGGCGCCCGACCGCGCCGGCGCATTTCTGGTGATGGGTGTGGTCGCTGTGCTTAGCTTTCACATTCTGGTCAACGTCGGCATGGTGGTTGGCTTTATGCCAGTCACGGGAATACCTCTGCCGCTCATGAGTTACGGTGGGTCTTCCGTTCTTTTCATGTTTTTGGCGCTGGGGATGGTTATGAACGTCCGCATGCGCCGCTTCGTGAACTGAGACGGTCGGCAGAAGTTGGGGCGCCCTTCTCAACTGGTCTTACCAACTGGTCTTACCAACAACGAGAACGGCGCCACGGAACAAGATCAGGCACGAAACAAGATTACGAAGGCCCTCGCGAAAAAGGAGGGCAGAATGCCGGCGAAGTGGAAGGAAGCCGGACAGGATTGAAGCCAGTCAGGCGGGGAACGGCCCCCTCAGCGGAACGCGAGAGAGTGGTCACAGACCTGACGGAAGGCTTGACGCGATCAGTGCAGACGAGTACGAACAATTCACTGCAGTGTAGGTTCCGGGAAGAACGCCGGGACCGCGCCCGCTCCCACCCCGAGCGGCGCTGAACGCTATCGATCCCTTGGTCCGCCTTGCGCTTCTGGTCCGGTGAAGAAAACCGGAGTAGCGATGAACAAGGAATTGTTTGTATCGGCCACCCCCCACGAAACCAAAGTGGGGATCACGGAAGACGATCAGCTGGCGGAAATTTACCTCGAACGAGAAAACGAATACACCTTAGCGGGCTCGATTTATAAGGGCCGAGTGACGCGCGTGCTGCCAGGCATGCAGTCGGCCTTTGTGGACATTGGGTTGGAACGCGACGCGTTTCTATACGTCTCCGATTTCATGGATCTGGAACAGCAGGACGAGGACCTGGATGAAGCGATCCCGGCGAATCGTCCGGTGACGGAGTCGCGTCCGCGCCCCGGTTTGGAAGCGGGTGGTTCAGCGATTAATGGCGAAGGACAGCTTGCCGAAACCGGAAGCATGGCGGCGGAAGGAGAAGCGCCGGAAGCGGCTTCTTCGGAAGCGCCGGGCATCGCCACGGGCGCGCGCGACTTTCGCGGACGTCGTCGTCGTCGCGGACGTCGTGGAGAAACTGGAGACCGGGGCGGGCGTGGGCCGAGTGCGGACCGCGGCGAAATTCGAAGCGAACCGCGCAGCGAACTACGCAGCGAGACCGGTAGCGAACCACGGAACGAACCACGGAACGAACGCTTTAACCGCGGCGACCGTCCGGGATGCGGCGGGCCGGACTCGCGATTCCAGCGGGCGGCGCCGCCGGCTGCTCGCACTGGTCGCGACTACGATTACGGACCACCCCCAGGCTATCAACCGATCCTGCTTCCCGGCGAATCGATCTCGAAGTACCAGCGGCAGGGGCTGGGTCAGAATCAGAATCAAGGGCCGGCTTTGCCGGGGGAGAGTGCAGCCCCGGCGGAGCCGCCGGCGCCGGCGTCGGCCGCAATTATTGCGAACTTTCCCGAAGATGAGCCTATCTTTGCGGCGGAGGTTGCCGAGCCTCTTCACGAACAGCATGAGCATGTGCTGGACGCGGAAGTTTATGAAGAGGTGTACGGGACCGTGGCCAGCGCAGCGCCGGAAATAGCGGAAGTCCGGCACGAGGCGCGAGCGCTGGTGGAGACTTACTCGGCGCCGGAGACCCCGGTGCGCGAGACCGCGCGCGAAGCGGAATTCGTGGCAGCTCCGCAGGTTGCACCCGATGTTACCCACGGCGCCATGGAGGAACAGGAGATCGAGGAAGAAGAAGCCGACCTTGCGTCCTACGGGGAAGAGCCGGGAGACGACGAGGGCTTCGAGGAACTGGAAGAAGAGACGCGGGCGGCCGGTGGAGAGTTGTCGGCATCCGGGGCGGGAGAGATGGCTCCGGGGCTGGCAGCGGGCGAACCGGCAGCGAACGGCGAAGCCGTTCCCGAAGCCGTACTGGAAGACGAAGAGCGAGAAGCGGAGGAGTTGGAACTCGAAGAGGCGCAGGCGGAAGCTGAGGCGTTGCTGGAGGCCGAGGCGATTGGCGACGGTACCGTCGATGCGAGCGCGGAAGTGCGCGGTCCCGCACCCGAGGCGAGGTTGTTGCAGCGGGCACAGCGTCGCGGGCCAGACCGTGGATCGGAGCGCGGGTTCGATCGAGGAGGGCGCGGACGGCGCGGTGGGCGGCGCTTCCGCAGCCGCGAAAACACGGTGGTGCCGCAGATCAGCGAACTGCTCAAAGAAGGCCAGGAAGTGCTGATCCAGATTGCCAAGGAGCCGATCGGGAAGAAGGGCGCGCGCATCACCAGTCACATTGCGCTGCCGGGGCGCTTCCTGGTTTTCATGCCGACGGTGAATCACACCGGCGTGTCGCGCAAGATCTCGTCCGAAGAAGAGCGGCAGCGGCTGAAGCGGATCATCCAGAGCGAGCGCGAAAACGGCGGCGGCGGTTTCATTGTGCGGACCGCGGCGGCAGGCGCGTCGGACGAGGAACTGCGAGCCGATATCCGCTTTCTGAAAAACCTTTGGAGCGAGATCAAGTCGCGCTCCGATAGCAGCAAGCCTCCGGCACTGATCTATCACGACCTGAATGTGGTGGAGCGCGTGCTGCGCGATCAGGTAAGCTCGGAATTTTCTGCCATCTGGGTCGATACGGAGCAGGAATACGAGCGCATTCTGCGGTTTGCGAATCGCTTCCAGCCGGCTCTGGTCAAGCGCGTCAAGCTCTACACCAAGGAGACGCCGCTCTACGATCAGTTCGGGCTGAACGAGGAAATCAACAAGGCGCTGAAGTCGAAAGTCTGGCTGAAGAGCGGTGGGTACATCGTGATCAATCAGACCGAGGCGCTGGTCGCGATCGACGTCAACACCGGTAAGTACGTCGGCAAAACCGCTCGCCTTGAAGACACGATCGTGAAGACGAACGTCGATGCGATCAAGGAAATCGTGCGCCAGGTGCGGCTGCGCGATCTGGGCGGCATCATCATCATCGACTTCATCGACATGGATGAGCGGCGCAACCGGCAGAAAGTGATGCAGGCGCTGGAAGAGGCGTTGCGCCTCGATCGGGCGCCGTCGAAGGTGCTCCAGTTCAACGATTTCGGTCTGGTGGCGATCACCCGCAAACGAGTGAAGCAGTCGCTGGAACGGACGATTGGATCGCCCTGTCCATATTGCCAGGCCACGGGCTTCGTGAAAGCGGTGAACACCATCTGCAACGAGGTGTATGTCGAGATGCGCAAGATCTCAAAGCATCTGGAGCACAGCGACGTGATGTTGCGAGTGAACCCGGAGGTTGCGAAGGCGCTGAAGGCGAACAACGCATATCTGCTGAATGAGATGGAAGAGCTCACCAAGAAGACCATCATCGTGAAGTCGGATCCGGCCCTGCACCAGGAGCAGTTCGACATCCACTGAGTGTCGGTGGAGCGACGGGCGTCTCGCGAGCCTGCCCTGAGCGAGGTCGAAGGGTCCGGGCCGGGCGGGGACGCCCGGCGCTCCACCAGCAAGATCGATGGGGACGGGCATTGCTCGTCCCTTTCGCTTTTTGCGCGGTTCCCGTCGCCAAGAAAAATGGCATAGACTATGGTAAATGTCATGGTATAATGCCATTATGAATACCACGCTTAGGATCGACCGGGCCGGCCGTCTGGTTCTGCCAAAGCCGGTTCGCGAGCAGCTACAACTGGAGCCTGGAGAGCCACTGGAACTAGAGTCGTTCGACGATCACGTCGTTTTGCGTCCAGTGCGAGGCAACGCAACGGCTTACAAGAAAAAGGGCATCTTGGTTTTTCGGACTGGCCCGTTGAAGGCGTCGGTTGTCGAGGAGACCATCCGTAGGGTTCGCAAGGAACGAGAGAGGCAAATATTGGGCACGAAACGGTGAAGTCTTTTTTTGACACATCTGTCCTGGTCGCATCGTTTCTAGACGGTCATGAACACTATGAGCGGAGCTTTGCCGTTCTTGCCCATGCCGACCGCAAAAATGCGTGCTGCGCTGCACATAGCCTTGCGGAACTCTATGCGACTCTGACGCGGTTACCGGGAAAACTAGGCTTGAGTGTGGAACAAGCGCTCGCGTCTCTCGATTCAGTCGCGGAACGGCTAGAGTTGATAACTTTGGATGTGCCTGAGTATCAGCACGCAATTCGGGAAGCTGCAAGCGAGGGTATCGTCGGCGGGACGATTTACTACGCTTTATTGGGCCAGTGCGCTTTAAAGGCGCGCGCTACAAAGATCTACACGTGGAATGTGGGTCACTTTCGAATGCTCGGGACTGAAATCGCGGCAAAGGTCCGAACTCCGTAAGAGTCATGGTTGTGTTGTATTTTTTCGTAGACGTTTCCGTCTTTCTTTCCCACCTTAGCGGTTTGCGTTCTTACGCCGCAGCGATGAGCTTGACGGCCTCGTCGGTGCGCTCGCGCAGCTTTTCGAGCGAATTCTGGAGAGACTCGCTGTTGGACTGCGTTTCCGCCTGCTCGCCGACAGTCAAGGCGAGCCGGTCTACGGCTTCCGCGAGGTGCTTGGCGAGGTCGACGAGGACTACCAAAGAATCGGCGTGCAGCTTCCAGACGGAGCGCGAGTTCTGCGTGCGCTTGAGTTCCTCCATCTCGGTGGTGAGGCGCGCGGTAACCGCGACGATGCGGAGCAGCATGCGGGCAGCATCGGCCCGCGGTCCCGCTTGCTCGAGATAGTCGGCGGTGTAGGCTTCAATCTCGGCGGTATTGAGCATCAGGTTGAAATAGCGCATGGGCACGATCTGGCGGAACTTGGGATCGGCGACGCGCACGAAGACGCGGATCGATTCTTCCACTCTCCGCAACTTGGCTTCTTCGACCGAAAGCGCCTGCGGTGTGATGGCGGCGGGAACATACTTGGGAGCGAGCGCCTGAGCCGCCGCCGCGCCGCCCGCGCCCACTGCGTGAGTGGAAGGCGTGGAGCCTGGGTGGGCGCGCCGGATAGGCGGCCTGCGCTCCAATTCTTTTTTCAGCCGCGAGACGCGGCGGAATTTTTCCAGGGCCGCGCTGTAGTCATCTTTCAGCAAGGCCTCCCGGTTCATGGCGGCGACATGCTCAACGGTGACTTCGACGCCGTCCACTGTACTGAGGATGCTGCCGCCGAGTTCTTCCAGGCGGTTGGCGAAATCCTTGATTTCTTGCGTGGCGGTGTCAAACAGCGCATGGAAACGATCGCCGAATGCGGCATTGTAAGGCGCCAGAGTGGCCAGCACTCCGGGGTGATAAATTGATTCGCCGAGCGATGCTTTCAACTGCCGCACCCGCTCGATGATGCCGGAGTCCATGAGCGCGCTGAAGTCCTGGAAGCGATTCGCCTGGTCGAGCAAGGGGCCGAATTCGCGCAGCAGTTGCACATGATTTTCCGGGAGTACGGGTACGTCGGACTCCGACAGGATTTCCAGCAGCGCAATTTCAAACGGAGAAAGAGGAATCGATCCATCGAGGCCGTAGCCACGCTGCTCCCATTGGCCAGGCACACGGGGATGGCGAAACAGAAAGGTTGCAATCAGGTCGGTCTTGTCGCGATTGGCGCCGGAATCGTCGCGATGGCGCGCGAAGTAGCGCAGCAGAGCCTCGGCAACTTCGGCGTCGAGATCGGACTGTACCCCGAGCCGCAGCATGGCGGGAGTGATCGCCATGTCGAGGAGCTGGATCCAAAGCTGCATGCGATCCAGAGTGAAGCGCACGTCGTCGGTGTGGCTGATGATGTCCGGGGCGAGTTCGGCGGGCGCCGGCAACTCTCCGCCGAGCTGGTCGCTGAGCAGCCGCTGGTAAAAGCTCTGCACGGTGGCCAGCAACGCCAGTTCCCATTTGGGATCCTCAACCAAAGTCCGCTCCTTCGAGATCGCGCAGTAATGTATCCAAACGGGGCCTTCTGTTAGTAAAACCGAAAGAGAACGGCGGCGCAATTGGTTAACTGGTTACGGAAGTGACTGCCCCACTACCCGACTGTAGAGACGGGGCTTGCCCCGTCTCAGACGCGGTCAGCCGCGGCTCTACGGGAATCGCGCGCCCCAGATGGGCTATTGAAAGACCACAGTCTTGTTTCCATACAGCAGGATGCGGTTTTCCACGTGCCAGCGCACGGCTCGCGACAGCACGACTTTTTCGATGTCGCGGCCCTTCTGGACCAGGTCGTCAATCGTGTCGCGGTGGTAGATACGGACGACATCCTGTTCGATGATGGGGCCATCGTCGAGTACTTGAGTAACGTAGTGGGCGGTGGCGCCGATCAGCTTGACGCCGCGCTGGAACGCCTGGTGGTAGGGTTTGGAGCCGACAAACGCGGGCAGGAAAGAGTGGTGAATGTTGATGAGGTTCTCGGAGCCCAGGGCCGCGATGAACTCGTTCGAGAGCACTTGCATGTAGCGCGCGAGGACGACAAGACTGCATTGGTGTTCGCGGATGAGCGCGATCTGCTTCTGCTCCGCTTCCCGCTTGTTTTCTTTCGTGACCGGCACGACGAAGTAGGGGACGCGGTAGAAGTCGGCGACCCGCTGGTTATCGGGATGGTTGGACACGATCAGCGGGATTTCGCAGCGGAGTTCGCCGCTCTGGTGGCGGTAGAGCAGATCTTGCAAGCAATGGTCATCCTTCGAGACGAAGATGGCGATGCGGGGGCGGTCCGTGGACTGCGCAAGTCGCCAGTCCATCTGGAATTCGCGGGCGGTGGGAGCAAAGCGCTCGGAAAACTGGGCCAGGTCAAAATCAAAATCTGCCGCGTCGAACTCGACCCGCGTAAGAAAGAGATTGGATGCCTCGTCTCCATGCTCGTCATTGAACAGGATGTTGCCGTTGTGGCGAAAGATGAATTCGGCAATCGAGGCAACCACACCCTTGCGATCGGGGCAGGAGACGAGCAGGATGGCGGAGTTGTGCATAGATAAGTGTAGCGCCGGCGTCCTCGCCGGCTACTTCGGCCGCCGGGACGGCGGCGCTACTTCTTGAGCGCCTTTGCAATCTCGCGCGCGGCATTTGCGCCGGAGCCGCCGGTGAGCCCGGTCCCCGGATGCGTTCCACTGCCGCACAAATACAGCCGTTCGATCGGCGTCTTATAGCGCGCCCAATCGAGCAGCGGGCGCATGGTGAAGAACTGATCGAGCGCAAGCTCGCCGTGGAAGATATGGCCTCCGGTAAGACCGTAGGTTTCTTCGAGATCCTTGGGCGTGATGATTTGGTGGCGCAGGATGGTCTGCGGCAGATTCGGCGCGTACTGTGCGATCGTCTTCACCACGGTTTCGCCGAGCGCGGTGCGCTGGCTCTCCCAGTCGCTGTCCTTCAGCTTGTACGGCGCGTACTGCATGTAAATGGACATCACGTGCTGGCCGGCGGGGGCGAGCGACGGATCCGAAAGCGACGGAAACGTAATTTCAATGTACGGCTGACGCGAGAAGTTGCCGTACTTCGATTCGTCGAAGGCGCGCTCGAGGTAATCGATCTCCGGACTGATCTGGATGCGGCCCTGGAGCAGGTTGCCGTTACCCTTTGCCTTAAGCGCGGTGAATTCCGGAAGCGCGGAGATCGCGAGGTTGATTTTCGCAACCGTCCCCATGCTGCGGTAGTTCTTGATCTTCTGAATGAAGTCTGGCGCGAGGTGCGCGGGATCGACCAGGCGCATGAGTGTGCGCTTGGGGTCGGCGTTCGAGACGACGGCTCGTGCGGAAATCTCTTCACCGGAGGTGAGCACGACCCCGGTGGCGACGCCGTCCTTCACGCGAATCTCGGCGATGTCAGCGCCGGTGCGAATCTCCGCGCCCGCCTGTTTCGCCGCGGCCGCCATCGCCAGAGTGATGGCGCCGGCGCCACCGGCAGGGAACTGAACGCTGCCGGCAGGAGACGGATTGGAAGATGAATCGGCAGCGGCGCGCAACAGCAACACCAGGGCGCTGCCCGCCGACCACGGGCCCAGAAATGTTCCGAAGATGCCGCGGGCGGCGATGGTGGCGCGCAGCGGTTCCCTGTCGAAGAACTCCGCGACCAGATCGGCGGCGGCCATCGGCGCCCAGCGCAGCGCCCGGTACATATCTTTCTTGCCCAGATTTCGAATCGACCGGCCCGTCTTCAGCATTCCCCAGAGATCGCCACTGCTGGGGTTGTCGATGTTCGGAGGCGTGAGCAAAAGCGCTTCGCCGATGACCTTGCCGATTTTGCCGAGCGCGGTTCCGAATTCCACGTAGGAAGTAGCGTCTTTCTGCGACCACGGCGCGATTTCCTGCGCCGCTTTTTTTGTGTCGGCGTAGAGAACGAGCGCCCGGCCGTCGGGCAGCAAGGAGACTGTGCTCACCTCGGGAGTCGTCAGTTTCAGGCCGTGCTTCTCCAGTTGCATGTCGCGCACGATGTCGGCGCGGAGCGGGCCGGTGTTATGCGCCAGCGTGGAGCAGCGGAAGCCGGGATGAAATTCTTCGGTGGTGGCCGCGCCGCCCACCTGGGCGCGGCGTTCGAGCACCAGTGGTTTGAATCCGGCTTTGGCGAGATAGAAGGCGGCGACCAGGCCGTTGTGTCCGCCACCGACGATGATCACACCGCGCGTTTCGGCCATGCGCTTCTCCGCCGACATCAGGCCGCCTTCCCATCTTTCAGAATTTCGAGCGCCGCCAGACGTCCGGGCGCGCCCATGATGCCGCCGCCGGGATGCGTGGCCGACCCGCACATGTAGAGGTTCTTGATGGGCGAGCGGAATTGCGCCCATCCGGCGACCGGGCGCAGAAAAAATAATTGTTCGAGCGAGAGTTCGCCCTGGAAGATATTGCCTTCGCTCAATCCCCACTCGCGCTCGAGGTCGAGCGGGGTGACGACCTGGCGGTGCAGGATAATGTCTTTGATGTTCGGTGCGTATTCGGCGATAGTGTTGACCACGGCGTCGCCGAACTTTTCCTTTTCCGTGTCCCAGTCGAGGCCGGGCGCCAGCTTGTAAGGCGCGTATTGCACGAAACACGAAAGAATGTGTTTGCCCGGCGGCGCCAGCGACGTATCGGTGAGGGTCGGAATCACCATGTCGATGTACGGGTGCGAAGACCAGTGCCCGTATTTCGCTTCGTCGTAAGCTTTCTCCATGTACTCGACGCTCGGCGAGATCGACATGGCGCCGCGCAGGTGCGCGCCCACTCCCGGCATGCACTTGAAATTTGGCAGCCCGTCGAGCGCCATGTTCACCTTGCCCGACGACCCGCGGAACTTGTAGCGCTTCACGCCTTCCATGAATTCATCGGGCAGATTGCCGGGCTCGATCATCTTGGTAAACGTGAGCCGCGGATCAACGCTGGAAGAAACAACGTCAGCGTAAATCTCGTCGCCGTTACCGAGCACAACGCCGGTGGCGCGTCCGTTCTTGACGTCGTTCTTTACTATGATTTTCGCAATCGGAGCTTCGGTACGGATTTCAGCTCCGGCCTCGCGAGCCGCGTCGGCAATCGCGTTCGAGATGGCGCCGGTGCCACCGCGCGCAAATCCCCAGGCACGGAAGGCGCCGTCAATCTCGCCCATGTAGTGATGCAGCAGAACATAGGCGGTGCCGGGCGAGCGCACGCCGAGAAAAGTTCCGATAATGCCCGAAGCCGACATGGTCGCCTTGAGCACGTCCGTCTCAAACCACTGATCGAGAAAGTCGATCGCGCTCATGGTCATGAGCTGGACCTGGTTGTACCTGTCCCCGCTCGACATACCCTGGAAGCGGCGTCCGATGAAGAGCAGCTTCATCAGTTCCCGCGGATTCAGCGTCGCCGGATCGGGCGGAATCATGCTCAGGATCGGCTTCACGAAGCGGCACATCGCCTGCATGGCCTTGCCGAATTCATCGTAAGCTTCGGCGTCCACGCGGGAGTGGCGGGCAATTTCGCGCTGCGTTTTGCCGTGATCGTTCACGCGCCACAGGTGGTCGCCGTTCGGCATGGGGGTGAAAGTGCCGTCGAGCGGCAGAATCTCAAGTCCGTGGCGGGGAAGTTCGAGATCGCGAATGATCTCGGGCCGCAGCAGCGAGACGACATAAGAGCAAACCGAAAACTTGAAGCCGGGAAAAACTTCCTCCGTGCAAGCCGAGCCGCCAAGGACGTGGCGGCGCTCGAGCACGAGCACCTTCTTTCCCGCCTTCGCCAGATAGGCGGCGTTGGTGAGGCCGTTGTGGCCTCCGCCAACAACGATTACGTCGTACTTCGCAGCGCTTGAAGCAACAGGCATAGACGATCCCGGCTGAGCCGGTAAATCCAGCGGAAAATGACTCGCCATTCTATCGAGAAAGTATCGTTTTGTCTCTACTTACGCACGATTGCTGACTCATGGTCAACGCATTTCGGCGCTTGCCGCTGCAGCTTGAGGTGCATATAATCCGGCGTCAGGGTTTGTTTAGATTTCCCCTGTGAACCCCTGTGCTCTCCGTGCTAAGGAACTTCTTAACCACAGAGGTCACAGGGGTGCACGGGGAAAAACACACAGGGGAAATCACGCGAGGTCGCCTTGCCCATTGGAACTGCATTTCACGAGAGAACCTTCGCCCTCTGCCACAGTCTGAATTACCGCGAGTGGTCGGGATACTACACGGTCAGCGTTTACGAAGTTCATCACGAGCACGAGTACAACGCGATCCGCAATGCGTGCGCGCTGATTGATGTTTCGCCGCTCTATAAGTATCTGGTCACGGGCAAAGACGCGACCAAACTGGTGAACCGCGTGATCACGCGCGACATCAACAAAGTCGCCGTGGGGCAGGTGATTTACGCCTGCTGGTGCGATGAGGACGGCAAGGTCATCGATGACGGCACGATTACGCGCCTCGAAGAAAACAAGTATCGCTGGACGGCCGCCGATCCCAGCCTGCGCTGGTTCCGGCAGAACGGCCTGAACATGGACGTTCAGATCGAAGACATCTCCGAGCAGACGGCGGCTCTGGCGCTGCAGGGGCCGGCCTCCGCGAAACTTTTGAAGACGGTCGCGGAGGCCGACATCGCCAACCTCAAATACTTCCGCAAGACAAGCGGAAAGATTGCCGGCGTGCCGGTGGATATTTCGCGCACGGGATACACGGGCGACCTCGGCTACGAGATTTGGATACCACGAAATGACGAGCATGACGCCGTCCGAGTTTGGGACGCGCTGATGGACAAGGGCAAGCAGTTCGATATTCACGCCGCAGGAATGCTGGCGCTGGATGTGTCGCGCGTAGAGGCGGGACTGCTGCTGATTGAGGTCGATTACATCAGTTCGAAAAAGGCGCTGATTCCATCGCAGAAATACTCGCCGTATGAGTTGGGCTTCGGCAAGATGGTGCATCTCGACAAAGAAAACTTCATTGGCAAGCGCGCGCTGGCGCGAGATCACAAGCAGGGCGTGGCGCGGCAGTTGGTTGGACTGGAAGTGGATTGGGTGGAAGTGGAAGAGCAGTTCGACAAGTTCGGACTCTCTCCGGCCGCGCCCAGCCAGGCGTCGCGCGTTGCGGTACCCGTCTATTCGGGTGATAAACAGGTGGGCAAGGCAACGACTACGGCATTCTCTCCGCTGCTGAAGAAGTTGATCGCGATGGCCAGCGTAGGCGCCGAGTATTCCAAGCCCGGCGCCAAGCTGCAAATGGAATTGACGATCGAAGCACAGCGGATGAAGACGACGGCGACGGTGGTGTCGTTACCGTTCTTCAATCCCAAGCGCAAGACGGCGGTGCCGGTGTAAGAGATCTTTGCCGGGCAGCAGCCGCGAAGCGGCGGAATAGGATAGCCCGGCACGGCAGTGCCGGGAAGGCAGGGAACCGAGACGCGAGTCCCGCAGGGGACGGCACCCTAGCCAAATACCTGTTCCGGCTCGAATCCCACGCCGGTCTTTTTGAGTAAGGCGAGGAACTCGTCTTCGTACGAACGCTTGGCGTGGTGTTGCTGCTGGCGTTCAATGTAATCCCGCACGACCGGGAGATGTGAGGCGCTGACACTGAAAGCCCCATAGCCCTCCTGCCACGCGAAATCGATGCCGTGCTCCCCAACCCAGCGGGAAGAATTCGCCTTGAGAACCTGGACCACCTTGGCGACGGTCACGTCCGAGGGCAATGCGACCAGGACGTGGACGTGGTTGGCGGTTCCACCGGCGACGAGAACGGGAACCTTGTGGTTCCGTCCCATGCCGGCGAGATATTTCCATAACAGAGCGCGCAGTTCGTCCGGGATGAGATCACGGCGATTCTTCGTGCTGAAAACGAGGTGAATGAGAATGTTTGGGAATTTGTGTGCCATCGGTGCCGTCCCTTCGGAGCCTGTGTCATAGCCTGGGTGCCGTCCCTAGCGGGACTCGATTGGTACCACTTCCGCCTACCCGGCACTGACGTGCCGGGCTTTCCTGTTCCGCCGCTTCGCGGCTGGGGTGCCTTCGACGCGGCCGTGCGTTGCGTGTTGGGCCTGGTTTGGCGCTTGCGCGACAAACTCCGGGATCGCGTTGGTGCAACAATAACCAAGGTACTTCGCGATTGTCTGTGTCTGCGATCACCGGCCCTTTGGTCGTTTTTGGAAGACTTGCGCTCCGTAGCCGCCCAGATAGGCAATGTGAATTTCAGCCGGCAAGTTCGGCGCGGCTCGTGCGCTTCCAATACAAATACCCAGGAACGCCGATCAGCACAATGGTTGCGCCCCAGAATGCCTCGGTGGGCCGCGTGATAATCGTATTCAGCGTCCAGGCAACGCCGACCAGAATGTAGATCGCGGGCAGCCACGGGTATCCGGTGCAGCGATAGGGGCGGGGAATGTCGGGTTTTTTCCAGCGCAAGACGAACAGGCCGATGACGGTCAGCGTGTAGGAGAGCACCATGCCGAAGATGACGTAGGTGTAAAGCTGGTCGTAGCGTCCGCTCATGGTGAGCACCGCAGCCCAGATGCCTTGGCCGATCAGGCTGAAGGCGGGCGTGCGCCACTTGGGATGGATGACGGCCATGCGGCGGAAGAACACGCCGTCCTGCGCCATGGCGAGATAGACGCGGGCGCCAGAGAGCGTACAGGTCGCTGCGGCACTGAAACACGAAACCGCGATCATGGCCGACAGCCAGACGGCAGCCCCCGGCGAAAACAGCACGGCAGCCGTGGCGTGGGCGATGGTTTCGTACTTTGCCACCTCGCTCAGCGGCATGGCGTAAACGTACGTCATGTTCATGGCAAGATAAATCGCGCCCACCGCGAGCACGCCCAAAACCATGGCCAGCGCCACATTGCGCCGCGGCTCTTTGACTTCGCCGGCGACCCACGTGATATAGACCCAGCCGTCGTAAGCCCAGAACACGGCAATCAAGCCGACGCCGAGAGCGGAGATCAATTGTCCCGGACTCAGCCCCATGGTCAGTCCCTGGTTCAAGCCGCCCGGCGCCTGCGCGCTGAAGTTCGACCAATGTCCCTTGCCGATGGCGAAGCCCAGGACAACGAAGACTGCCATGGCGGTGAACTTCGTCCAGGTGGAGACATTCTGGAGAAGCGCGCCCCAACGCAGTCCGAAAACGTTGACGTAGGTGAGGATGGCGATCAGCACCAGCGCGACCGCATGCGCGCGCGTGAATGGCATGCCTGCCAATGAGAAAATCACATGCTCCTGTGAAATGGCCGGAATGATGTTTCCCATGTAGGCCGCGGACGCGACGGAGAGCGCCGCGATAGTGCCGCCATTCGCGACCGCGAACAACATCCAGCCATAAAGAAACGCGACCAGGTCGCCGTAAGCTTCGCGGAGGTAGATGTATTGTCCGCCGGAGTCGGGAAACATGGAGCCAAGTTCGGCGAAGGCGACGCAGGCGCAAAGCGAAATCACTCCGCCGAGAACCCACACCAGAAAAAACAATTTCGGATTCGGCAAAGGCCCGGCAATATCTTTGGCGGTAAGAAAAATAGAAGAGCCGATGATGCCGCTCACCAGCAGCAGCACGGAGTCGAGCAAACTAAGCCCACGGACGAGGCTCGGTTTTTGACTGGAGGTTTCGGTTTCGGGGGGCAGGGAAGCGGGAGCGGGGTTCATTGAGTGGTAGGTTCGTATTTCATTTGCAGGTCAAGTCGTTGGTCGTTAGTCGTTTGCCATTGGTCGTTCGCCAATCGCTGATCGCCATTCGCGGCTGCTGGCAGAAGGCGGATGCCTTTGGATGTTGCGAACGACCAATAGCGAACAGCGAACGACGAACAGCGAACGACGAGCAGCGGACGAACAGTGGACGAACAGCGGACGACTAGCTTTACCCCATCCCCAGTTCATCCGAAGATTCCAGCGGCGTTCCGCAGCGTCGGCAGATGACAGCCGAGCAATCGCCGCAGGTCAGCGGATCGCTGACTTCCACGGCGCAGACCGGGCAGTAGAACACCACCACGGGTTGCTTGGCGTCCGGCGCTGCTTTTGGCCCGATCTCCATAAGCACGAAACTGTAACACAATTTTCTGGCGCGCTCGCGCTCCACTCAACCTGGCGCGCCCCGACGATGCCGAGCTTCGCTCGGCTGTCCCTGCGTGTGTCTTATTCTGGCGGCTTCCGCAGGATCAGGTCGCCTTCCGTCGGTGGCATCGAGAAGGGAAATTGCCAGACTTTGTCTTTCATCCAGACGCCGAGAATAAAATCTTCCCGTTCCTTCCACGGGCCGATCCACTTGTTGCTGGTCGCGAAGAAGACCCAGCCGTGGGCCTCAGGATTGCCCGGGGTCAGCATCGTCGTGTTGGGGTCGAGGCCTTGCGTGCTCAGAAACTCGATGAACTCGGCAGCTACCTTTTCGTATTCGCGCAAGAGAGCCGTTTTTTCTTCAGTGATTTTGGGATTCTTCTTGATCTGGCGCTCGGTTTCGAAGACCTTCGTATCGATGTCGTTCTGCAATTTGTTGGAGAGTTCCGCGGGGTCCATGTAGGCCTCCAAAATGTCGTGATGACGAACGAAGTCGATTCGTACGTCCGCCGGAAACTCAAATTTGTCCTGACCGGTGTACGTCACACTTATGTACGCGCCCAGGAGGTGATAGAAGCGGTGACGGCTTTTTGCCAGTTCCTGCGAATCCACGACGAGCGCTACGCTCAGGTCACGACCGCTCATCGTCCAGCGGTAGTGTCCGTCATCGGTGCGTTCGAATGTGCAACCGGGCGCGCCAGCGGTCCAGCGCACGGCGGGCAACTCCTTCTTTTTCGACGCCTGGCTCAGCGTCGGTGACAGAATCGCGCAAGACAGAATCGCGCAACCAGCGAACGCAAGTTTTGCCCGGAAGAAGCGGGGACGCGGCATGAATGCAGAGTGTATCGCTTTTGCGCTGCCAACGTCACGCCACACCGGGCGCGGGATGAAGGCTTTGTAACAAGCTCCGAGACATCTGGTTTGCCCGAAGCTCCCGGCTCGAAGCTCGCAGCCCAGCAACACGGAATCAGCCCGCCACTGAAATGCCTGAGGGCCAAATGCGCCCAGAAAATATGTTAGATTGAAGTTGGTGGGGCGCGTAGCTCAGTTGGTAGAGCAACGCCCTTTTAAGTCTCACACGGACGTAGAATCAGAGAGTTAACAGACATCTCGGGAACGGAAAAGCACGTTTAGAGCAGGCGGGTACTGGTTCCGTTCCCACGGTTGTTCCCACGCAAAAACAACCGGCATTATGAGCATTCTTCTCAGCATCGCAACCCCGTATTGTGCAACGCAGATTTCCGACATGCAGGTGACTGCCTTCGCTGATGGGCAGCCGCTTCCTCAAAAGCAGCGGAAGTCAATTGTGTATTCGGGGGAAAACGTGCGGTGTCTCGTGGGCTGGACCGGGCTTGCGATAATTGAAAGCCACAACACGGGCGATTGGTTGCACGGGCAATTGGACGCCATCATTCCGGATGACCCTCCGTTGGAAGTCTTCATAGCCGCGCTAACGAACTCTGCTACTCTCCACTTCGCAATGCTCAATGTTAAAAACAAGCGATGCGAATTTACTGTTGTCGGCTGGTTTCGAGTTGCTCCAAATCGCTACGTCCCTTTCTCCGCCGCCATCTCCAATTACCAAGGCCGACCGTGGGAACTATCCGCAACTCACGGCGGGGTGTTCCACCACGAAATAGTTGCACAAACGCGCCCTGCAAAACACCCGTTCATGCTTTCCGTCTCAGGTTACGAGGCGGCAGTGAGAGAGATGCCGCTGTATTTTCGTGGGCTGCGCGGTTTGTTGAAACGTCGGGCGAGAGTGGATGTCATCAGCGGAGCATGTAGGCAAATCGCAGCCAAAATAGCAGCAAGGCAAGCTGAGAAAAAAGCGGCCAATCCGAAATTCGCAAAGACCGTTGGGGACAGCCAACTGACCGTAGAACTGGACATCAGCGGTTCTGTCAACACTTTCTCATCCAAAGATGGCATCATCACGCACAGCCTTCCGGCGGATGTTGTCTGCCCCATCATCACCACCAAGGACATGCAAGTGGACAGAAGCGTTGATGCGGACGGAACGATTCGGCTACACATCAAAGGTTGGATAAAGACGAACAGGCCAAATATAGTGATGGCTGTTCCCGCCGCCCCCGGCGCGTGAGCGCCATTCCGCCCAACCGCGTTAACTCTCCAACAGTCTCCGTCCGCTCTCAGTAGAGAACGTGAAGAGCAATTCCCGCTGACCGGGCGGCGTGCTGAGGTTCGTAACGTCGCCCTCGCTTGGAACGCGGGGTATAATGCGACCGATGAAGAAGTGCAAGTGTGGACAGATGGTCGCGTCAAATGCACGAGTCTGTCCACATTGCGGGAATCGCTTCACACATCCCTTCGTCAAGGTTCTTGTGTGGCTGTTCGGAATCGGGGTTAGCCTAAGCATCATCAGGATGATGATTTCAGGCGAGAACCGCACCGCCAATGCGCCTGCACCCGTGGCCGTTGCCAAGCCCAAGCAGGATGAAGCGGCCCTTGTGATTCAACTCTGCGGCAAGCCAGACCGTGAGTTCATGGAGAAGGCTCCAGGAACCACAGTCCGTCATTTGGTCTATCGCAGGTTCAACACCGAGCTGTTCTACTTCCGTGGTGCGGACATGCCACAGTGGGCATTAGGAAACGCCTTTGTTCCGAGTCGAGATGAGGACATGACAATGGAAGAGGCAAACCGCAGAATGCCTTGCGCCAAAGGCCAATTGCACAGTTTTCTTGAATCGAAGTGATAGCCGAACTCAAGATGCTACGGGGACAAATCCCAGATGTGTGATTGGCGTTAGACCACTGCATCCCGGCAGAACCGGCAGTGGTGCATTCGCCCATAGCCGTCTTGGATGCTGTGGCAGACGTACCGCTCATGCTCCCATGCTTCCGCAACGGCGTTCGCTTGCTCCGGTGTGAAGCATTCAATCAGCAGCGCGGTGCGCAACTGCTCCGTGCAGTCCCACTGTGAAACTTCGTATCGCGTCCAATCGTGGGCAGACCACTTGCTGACCGGGTGTTTCTTCATGTAGTCGAGTGCCGCGCCGTTCAGCTCAGATGACAACCGGAGCAGAGTAAGTTGCTGCTCTTGCGTGTAGCCGGATTCACCCATCCAGTCAAAGCACGAGAATCGGCCATCGTCGGGCGCATCCTTCAGACGTTCCATGTAATCCCGCAAATCATCAGCCATTCGCCTATCTCCAATCATCCCCGCATTGCTCGTGCGCGTTTCCGTCTCAGCCGCCTGCGATACCGCCGTGCTCGGTCACGCGCATGTGAGCGCCCGGTGTCCGTGTGCGCGTAAGCCATCTTGCGACATCGCTCGGAACAGTGCTTCTGCCACGGCTTCACCGGCCTGAACTGCTTCCGGCAGCACCCGCACTGTGTCTTGCGTCCGTGACGCGGTTGGTTCATGCGACATCGTTACATGCGTCCGTGACGCACACAATGGCCCATCAGTAACGCATCGTGCGCCGTGCGTCCGTGACTGCTTATGCGTCCGTGACGCCATGTACCGACCGCACACACACGCGGCGCTAAAGTCATACAGCTCATCACGTTGCGGCGCACAGAAGTGGTTTAGGTACTGTAAAAATCTTGCCGACCATTTGCTTGTAGCCCGCCGCTGATGTTTTTGCACGATATACGGCAAATGGGTGGGATTACTACTTGGTACACATGCTGTTTACTGACTGATAAACAGGCTACGAGCCGCTGATTCCGGTATCGGGCGTCCACTTCAGCCCGTCCCAATGGCCGCGTGGTGCCTCGGATTCGTCCCAATCGTCCGGCTCATCGGGTGGAATGGATTCGCGCCATACTTCAAACATCTGCGTTCCCCGGTTCTTGCACACGAAGCGCACGTCCAGCTCGTGGCATCTCCACCGATCAAGAAATTCCTCAGGCGTTCCCCAAGACTCATCGAAGACCGGCAGAGGATTGATTGGCCGGAGGTCATCCACGTGCTTGAGCAGCTCGGCGCGTTCCGGCTCCGTCAGTTTGTTCTGGCAGGCGAAAACACACGCCATGACGCGCATGAAAGCCTGTGAATGCCTCCATCGTTCACTCGGTTCGTTTTCAAGGCCGCTGTACTCAGCCCAAACTTTGAGCAGGCCGGTGGGTGGTTCCTCCCCAAGATTTATCTGACGTGAGGCAACGGCCTCCAGTGGTTCGCGCCGCCTGTCATCCGTCACACAAGCGGCGGTCTCAGTGTCTTCGTATCGCGGTTGGGGTACTTCGGGCAGGCCGTAATTCTTTAGCAGGTACTCGTTCCACTTCTCAAATGACTCCCCGAGGGCAACGAAAATCCGGTCTTTCTTAGCCATCGAACCATCTCCAATCGCTCCCCAGGGACAACAAACCACCAATTACAGCCTACCACAAGCCGGCACTGACGCGAAACGCCATTTTTCAGCGTTCCTAATGACTTACAGCCTCGGTACCACTGTATAGAGGAACGAAATGGATTCGTTAAAGCGCGTTCTTAGGAAGCACCGCCGTCAGCCCGACGAACTGCTGACCGCACTATCAGCCATCACGCCCGGTGAGTTGGTGCGCAGGACCGTGGAACTATTCACAGCCGGTGAACTGCGTTTGCACTCGCGCAAGCGCAAGCGGCCACTGTGCCCACGATTCTATCGCTACGACACAGCCAACCCCCGCGTGGCTGGGTGGTTTCTCGCAGCCGGGCAGTCATTGAAGACCGAGCAGCACAAAGAACGCTATGCCGTCCGTGTCTTGCTGGAGCGCATCCGTTGGGACGTGCGGATGGGGATTATCAAGACGGACGGTTTCAGAATCAGCAATGACTTTCAACCGTGTTACGCCCGGCAGATGCTAATGCGTGACCCGAGTCTGTGTGGCCTTTTCGAGCTGAAGCCTTCCAACGCCGATGCGCTTGTGGTGGACGGGCGCACCTGGAGTGACTTTGCCAAAGAGCATGAGGCCGAGCTATGGCCCGAGCGGACGGTAAAGAAGAACGCCGCCACTGCCGGACAGCCTGAACTGCCTTTGTGCGAGACAGCATGACCTTGGACGAATTGAAGGCGCTATGCCGGTGGGTGCTGTGGCGATACGTACAACTGCGACCCGGCAAACTCACCAAGGTGCCCGTGCAGCCCAACGGGAGCAATGCCAAGTCGAATGACCCGGACACCTGGAGCACATACGCGGAGTGCATGGCCGCCGTGTCCGGCTTCTCGGGCACGGGCGTTGTAACCGGCGATGGAGTAATCAGCACCGATCTTGATGACGTGATTGTGGACGGGAAAATCCTTCCCGAAGCGATGGAGATCGTCACCGCGTTGGATTCGTACACCGAGGTAACGCCGTCCAGGACCGGGTTGCTGGTCTTGACATGCAGCGCATTGCCTGGGCCAAACATCGGATTCGTGGCCGGGGCGTTCTCGGGCGAGATTCGGGGTGAGGGCGCTTTCCACACATTCACCGGGAAGCACCTGGACGGCACACCGCTGAAATTGAGACCGCGCCAAGCTGAGATTGAGACACTGTACAACCGCTTTCGCACTCCGGTTAAAGCCGTGGGTGATGGTATCGCCCGACCGCAAGCGGTGGAAAAGTTCGTCCGGCGATTCACTGCCTACGCGGAAGGGGTGGGAGCAACGATTACCGCAGTCAAGACCACGGGCAGCAAGATGCTGATTCTCACGTCGCCCTGTCTCTTGCACGATGACCATGACGGCGGGGTGGGCATCACGGCGGATGGGATTCGGTGTGTGCAGTGCTTTCACAACCGTTGTAAGTCGCTCGGCTGGGGGCAATGGTCAAAAGCAGTAGAGCAGAAACACGGGCCGATGCGCCTGGATGGGGGAATCACGTGGAAGAAATGAACGAAGACAACTTGGCACCGATTGAAGAGGCGTTCGATGAAGAGGAAGCGTTGCCCGTTGCCGCTGAAATAGACACCGGCGCGTTCGGACTCGGCCCGGATAACTCCAGCGAAGACGCAGTAGCCCGGTACTTCTTACAACGCCATGACGGTAATTTTCTCTGGGTGCATGACGCAGGCGCATCCGGGGAACTTGCCACGTGGCACGGCAGCCGGTGGGGGATTGGTGGGTACCGCGCCCTGGATGCCTGCATCAGCGACGTGTGCCAAGAACTAAGCCGGTCCCTCCATGCGCCTGACCCGGAATCGAAGAAACAGGATTACAGACAGAAGCTACTCGCCGCGCGGTATCAGCAAGGCGTCCGGCACATCGTTTTAGGACATCTCGGCAAAGCGGGACCGACGTGCGTATCAACGGAGGACTTCGACACTGACCCGTGGGTGCTCGGGGTCAACCCCATCAAGCGGGACGGCATTCTCGTGGCCCAAGTCATCGACTTGCGGACTGGCACCATCATGGACTCAGGGCGTGAGGCGCGGCTCACTAAGCGGCTGCGGATGTCAGTAGATTTCAAGATGCCGACTCCGTTGTGGGACCAAACGCTGTCCGAGATTATGAGCGGGGAGCGAGACCGGGCGGATTTCGCCGAGGCACTCATGGGGTACTCGCTCTCCGGCTCGGCCCGGCATGAGGTAGTCGTTGTGCTCGGTTCCCCCGCCGAATCCGACGATAGGCAGCGGGGCCGCAATGGCAAAGGGACCGTCACCAAGGTGCTCTTCGACATCGGCGGGTCATACAGCTTGTCGATGGGCAGCGATGTGATAGTGCGAGGCAAGCACTCTGAAACGGACAAGAAACGTATCTACGGGGCGTTCGACGGGCGACGAGTCGTAGTGCTGTCGGAGGTAAACGAGTCTGCCGGGGACCACGTGGATAACTCGTTCCTGAAAGAACTCTCAGGCGGGGATGGCGGCAATGGGTGTGACGTGTATCGTCCGCGCAAGAACGTACGCCAGACGTGGACGCTGTGGATTGCCCAGAACGGCATCATGGTGCTGGAAAACACAGCCGCCATGCGCGAACGGATTATCTACATTGACTTCAAAGAGAAGTTCACGGGGGACCGTTGCAAGCCACAGCTCAAAGAGCAACTCCGGGCGGAGTATCCGGGAATCCTGGCTAAGCTGGTCCGCCGCTGCGCCCAAGTTTACAAGAACGGCCTGTCGAAACCCCCGTCCATTGTGGCGTCCACTGCCGCTCTGTTCCGGGCAACAGACTACGCGGAACGGTTCTGCGCCGAGATGTTGTCCGAAGCCACACATGAAGACTTCATCTCCAATCCCGACATGGCGGACGCGTACAAGGCATACGTCGAACGCATGGGGGAAGCCGGGGCGTCCACGGTTGGCGGGAAATCTTTGGCCCGTGCGTTGGCCGCAATGGGGGGCAAAAGGCTGCAACGTCGAACGCCGTCTCGCCAATGGGGATGGTCCGGGGTCAAGTTCCGATGATTCACCCGTCTGTCACAGCGTCACAGTGCTTTTCTAACCCTCCCATAGAGAAAAGAATTTTTTTTTATATAGGGAAGGGTTGCAGATGTGCTGTGACACAGTGACACCGGAGAAAGGGGCACTCGACATGCCGATTGAGGTCAGCGGGGACGCGGAGGACGCCGCCCCGGATGCCATGAGCGTGGCGCTGGAGCAATTGGCCGAGGTGGATGGTGACTTCAACTTCGCCAGTGTGCGAGAGCGGTGGGTTAGGCGGGGTGCGCTGAGCCCGAAACAAGCCTGTCTCGTTATCTGGCGCTTGCAGGTGCATGGAATCGAGCATGACCCAGCCACGTTGGGCATGTGGGTCAGCACCCGAGATTCTGACCTGGAGCAGCTTGCGGCGATGGAACCGTGGCGGCGCGAACGGCTGCTCCCGTACCTGACCGAGCAGCAACGAGCCGACTTCGGAGTTTAGAACGTAATTGGGCCGCCGTCCCCAACCGGCAGAAGGGGTAACCGGTATGCAGTTAAAGAAAGGTGAATCGAAGTTTGAGCAGGCGTCAGCCGGGAAGCAACCCGCCGTGATTGCGAAGTTTGAGGACATCGGCGTCCAGGAGACCAAGTTTGGTGACCGCTCACAGTGCCGTATCACGTACGTGCTTGCGGAGGTGGATGCCAACGGTCGTCAGAAGCGCATCGGCCAAACGCTGACAGCTTCGCTGCACGAGAAAGCAAAGCTGACAGCGGTGCTCACCGCCATTCTCGGCACGGTGCCGGATGAGTTTGATTCGGAGGTGCTCATCGGCAAGCAAGTGGTCTTGACGTTGGGCACCGTTGTGAAGGATGGCACCGAGCGCGTCCGGCTGTACGGCGTCGAAGCCGCTCCAGAAGGTCAGAACGTCCAGTTCGCTAAGTAGATTCTGGGACCGGGCTGAAATCGGGGGAGAGAAATGGGGTCGAAATGTTAAGACTTAATCCGAGCATTGACGAGGCGCAGGCCGACTTCTTTCAAAGGCTGCGAACGCTTACGCCACGAGAACGGGAGGCCGTGTGCGCGGCTATCAAGCGCGGTGTTGAGCGGGACTTAATCGGGGATGTTTGCGATGCACTATTCGCATTCGACCCCATTCTTGCCGCTCTGTTTGACCGTTGGCAAGAGACGCTCGGCACCGAGGCGTGGCGCGCCGTGCTCAGACTTGTGTTCATCAAGGACCAGTTGCTAACCGCCGTGCAGGGCGGGTCACAGTGAGCCGGGCCAATTTGCAGCATCGGGTGTTTCGAGACATGCCCTCCGGCAGCGGGGACGGTCTCGCCGTCAAGTGCTGTCAGGTGACGAAACTCACCGCCGTGGGCGTGTTCCAATCGCACGTAGAAATCGCCCGGAAAGAGGGAAAGGTTCCGGTGATGGTCCATCAGTACCAAGATGCCGAGCCGCGCGTCACGATGCTCTGGTCTGACTTCGTGCGGCTGTATCTCGGGCCGAGTCTGGAGGTGCCCCGTGCTCCCCGATGACCCTAAGCTGCGGAAGCAGTGTCCGGTAGCAACCGGCGTTCTGGATTATTTCCCCGACGCAATCGCGGCGGTTGCTCAGTCGTCATACGTGGGCAATGAGCAGCACCACCCCGGTCAGCCGTTGCATTGGGACCGGGCCAAGTCTTCTGACGAAGCCGATGCCCTGATACGTCACTTCCTCCAACGCGGGACCATAGACAAGGACGGTGTGCGCCACTCCGCGAAGATGGCTTGGCGCGCGCTTGCCTTGTTGCAGAAAGAAATTGAGGCCGAGAGTGCGTCGGCAGAAAAGGAAGGTCAGTAATGGCAGGACGACCAAAGAAACCAACCGGGCCGCAAGCAACCGCGCCCGGAGGCTGCCCGGACAAGCCCACGAACCTATCCGCCGAGGCGTCAGTCGAGTGGGACTTGCTTGTGGGTGAGCTGTCCGACCTCGGCACTATCTCGGAAGTGGACCGCGCTGCAATTGAAATGGCCGCCCGGTACGCGGGTTACTTCGCCGAGGCCGCTGAGGATGTCCAAAAGCACGGCTTGACCGTGGCCACGAAGACCGGCGCGAAAGCTAATCCGTCCATTCGCGCACGCGACGATGCCGCGCGTATTCGGAAAACGTACCTGGAGGCACTTGGGCTGACTCCCGCTTCCCGCTCCCGAGTGAGCCAACCGGCACCGGACTCCGGTCCGTCGCTTGAGGACATCTTGAACGGAGTGGACTGACGGCATGAACTGCGAACCGTTGATGAGCGATGCTGAGGCCGCGCAATTCTTGGGCGGTCTCCATCCAAAGACTGTCCAGCGCATGGCGCGGCGCGGCAAGCTGCCTGCCTACCGCATCGGGCGCTATTGGCGCTTTCGGGCCAGTGAGCTGTCGGCGTGGCTCGTGCTACATTCAACGGGCCAGAACAACCCGCCTGCTCACACCTGAAAGGAGACTTGATGAGTAGACGGAAATACCAGAACGGTTGTCTGTACCGTGAACGCCGAAAAACGGGTGCCCATGTTTGGGTCATTCGTTGGCGCGACGGAGCAATCAACCGAAAGGAAATCATCGGAACCGTGGAGCAGCTCCCAACCAAATCAGATGCGATGAAGGCTTGTGAGCCGCTCCGCGCAAACATGAACCGGGGGAATCAATCGCCGCGAACGGTTGCGGAATTGGTGACCCACTACACGGAGAAAGAATTGCCCGAGGAAGGCAGCACCAAATCGTTCTCCACGCGCAAGACGTACCGGGGTTATCTCAAGAACCGGATTCTTCCCGCGTGGGGTAGTCACCGACTCTCAACGGTCAAGGCCGTAGCGGTTGAGGATTGGATGCGAACGCTGCCCCTGGCACCCGGCACGAAAGCCAAGTTGCGGAACATCATGTCGGCACTTTTCACTCATGCGATGCGGCATGAGTTGACCGACCGCAACCCCATCAAGTTGGTGCGGCAATCCGCAAAGCGTCAGAGCACGCCCGAGGTTTTAACCGCCGAGGAATTACGCGCGCTGTTGTCTGAGCTGGATGGTCCATACTACGCAATGGCGTTCATGGCCGCCGTCACCGGGTTGCGAGTCAGTGAACTGCTTGCGCTCAAATGGGCGGACGTGGACTTCACGGCTCAGGAAATTCATCTTCGCAGAGCGGTTGTGTGTCAGCATATCGGCCCGTTGAAAACCGAGACTTCACAGAAGCCAGTTCCACTCGACACCGCATTGGCCGATGCGTTGCTGGACTGGAGAGGACACTGCCCTTACAATCAAGACACGGATTACGTTTTTGCATCCGCTGAGAAGCGCGGCACTCAACCGCTGTGGCCTTCCAGTGCGATGTCAAAACACATCCGCCCGGCTGCACTTCGGGCCGGAATAGTGAAGCACGTTCGTTGGCACGTATTCAGACACTCGTTCGCAACACTCCTGAAAGGGAACGGTGAGGACGTGAAGACGGTGCAGGAGTCATTGAGACACGCGGACAGCAAAGTAACGCTGGACACCTACACTCAGGGACTCATGCCAGTGAAACGCGCGGCACAAAAGAAAGTCAGTCAGATGATTGTTCCCATTCGTTCCCACGCACCGGGGATGACTGCCGCAATCGCTTGATTGTAAAGGTGGGCGCGTAGCTCAGTTGGTAGAGCAACGCCCTTTTAAGGCGTGGGTCGCAGGTTCGAATCCTGCCGCGCTCACCAAGATTTCAAGATACTTAGAGGATTTCGGCAGAGTTGATTTCGGGCACCCTCGGACACCTACAACGGTTTCTACGCAGTTGGGGCACCGCTTCGCGCTTTCAATTTCTCGGGAAATTTCGCCGGCAGCACCATCTGGACGACCTTCCTGTGTGCTTTCTGCTGGTCGGCGGAAACCGCTTGTGCGTAGAGTTCCAAGGTTATCTTGGGGGTGGTGTGACGAAGTTGCGATTGTGCGGCCTTCACATTCTCGCCGTTCGAGATCAGCAATGTAGCTAGTGATCGGCGCAGCGTGTGCCACCCAATCGGCGCTTGCTTGCTGCTCTTGAGGGTTGAGACTCGCTCTATTACAGGGCGAATGTGACGTCGGAAAAGGATTTGATACGTATACGGGGTCTTGCCACGGTAGTGCGGACTGGCAAAGATCCAGTCTTCGTCCGAGCGATAAGGTGTGTGCTCGCGCCACAGACGAAGCACATTCAGAACTGGTCGAGCTAGGGGCAGAGCGTTGTTTCTGCTCTTGGTATCCTTCAATTCGCCTTCCACGAAAGCAAATTCGGATCGAAGGATGCCTGTGTCCCAACCGACATTTCTCCACTTCAACGCGACTAACTCTGAGGCCCTCAACGCCGTGACGGCATCGATGAGCACCATCGTTGCTTCGCGCAGGGGCAACTGTTCGAGAGTTTGACGCACTACATCGGGCGGCAGAATCACCCGAGTGATGGAGATTCTGTTGCTCTGGCGCACGCCAGTTGAGGCACCGCGGTGGCCAGGCGTGCCGCCTTGACCGCAGACGGGGTTGCGTTCCACGAATTCCCATCGGACCCCGTGCGAGAAGATCGCGGACAGGATGTTCTTGATCTTCAGCTTGGTTCCGTCCGGGCGCTCGATCTTGTCCAGCCAATCTTGAATTTGCATGGTTTTCATGTTGTCGGCAACATGACCGTGCCACGCAGGCTCGATCCAGTTCTTGATGTACGATTGGTTTCCCTTGCGGGCGGATTTCGACAAGCGCGGGAGTTCGTGATTCAGGTAGTGGTTGATTAGTTCCCCAAACGTGAGAGATTTGAGACTCAGTGATTGCTTTTGTTCGTTGAGGCGACAACGTAGCCGGTCGGCCTCTCTGTTGGCCGTCGCTTCCGTAGGGAATTTCTTCGTTGCGCCGATTACTTCCTTGTGTTGGCGCCGCTGGCCATTTACCTCTTCGCTCCAGCGGAATACCCACACCATGCCGATTGACCTTTTCTCTTTGCAAAGCATACCCGTGTTGTAGCGGATAGGCTTGCGGCGATCGTGACTCAAATGACCCTCCTTTGCGCCTTGTCACGACCAGCTTCTCCATGACCGGAATTTACCTGAGAGCGAAGGTGCTCCGCAAGCTCCGAAATCAGGAAGTACCACCTCTTGCGGGAACCAGTGCCGAATGGGTGAGCGGGAATTCGTCCCTCTCTCGCCATCTGCTTTATGCTGCGAGCCGAATAGTGCAAGAATTCGGCTGCAGTGCCGGCTTCAACGAAGCGTTCGATCACTTGCCCGTTTGCGGAGGCAGGGGGACGACGAGGGATTTCGTTCGTGCGTCTTGTTGTAGTGAATGCTGGCACTTTGTCTTGGGGAAGCGTTCCCATATACAACACTCCTGGCTGGTATAGAGCGTTAGCGTGTTTTTCTTGCCTAGCGACAGTTGCGTTTAGCCGGCCTATTCCGCGGGCTGGGAAACCGCAGTTGTTGCGCTTGACAATATCGCACGTGTACCAATATAGTCAATATGTAACGTTACATTTTTATCTACTGTAGCGACCCAAGAAAGGACTTCATGGCAGAGAAGCAAGCGATACCGCAGCAGCCAGTGATCTCCATTCGCATCTCCGAGGCGCTTCGCTCAAGGCTTGAAGCCTTGAGGAAAATCATAGCCCTCAAGACCGGCCAGAACGTCTCGACGTCGGAAGCGGCAAAGCGGCTTCTTGAGTCTGCCCGAGACGACCGTCTTGAGTTGGTAGACCTGCTTACGGAGCCGACCGATTCCCTGCTGAGAATTCGCGGGAAGGCAGACTCAGGACTCTCGCTTTCGCAGGCGGAATGGACAATGGTGGCCCACTATTGTGCAGTAGGAGCAGAATCATTTGCGAACACCGCACAAGGCCAGATCTCCTACGAGTCCCTGGCCGAAATCCTGGAGGCATTTCTTGCGGTCTACGCCATCGCACGCAGACCGAAGAAGTCCCCGCTGGACTTCGTATATTTGATGACTCTTCCAGGGGACAAACAGGTCGAGGCAAAGGCTGAGGAGGTTGGAAGCGATGACGTTCACCGGGTGGTGACGCGCACCATTCAGATGCTGAAGAACCCGTCTCAAAAGCGGCGAAAACCGATACTCGCCGTCCGGAATCTTTACCGACTTCTCGATGAGGAAAAGTTCTCGAATATCGAGAAGCTGAACGATGTACTTTGGCCGCACTGGACGGCCCTATGGCGGGTGTGCGCGCGCGGCCACTATTCCCTTCATCGAATGCCCCTGCGAGAGAAGGCGCCTGCGGAGACAAACGACGAGGATTTTGAGCTTGCGGTTCAGCCAGCATTGCCCTCCTTGGAAGAAGGCGGATACCGCCTCGATCTGGTGCGGGAAGAGGGGAATGAATTCTCCCCTCGTTTGCAGTTTCCCGGAGCACTTGCCCCGCAGTATCCGGTGTGTGGATACCCGAGGATTGCGGAGTTCCGAAGGATGCTTGAAGAGCTTGATTTGGAGCGGGATCTTTGCCAATGGCAAGGCTACTACTTCTATGCTCACACGGCGATCCTGGAGAACGAGGAGAGGGGAGTGTTTTTCTTTGCGCGTGAGAACGGAATCACGTTCGAATTCCCGATGGAACATTGGCAGTCGATCCGGAATCTGTTTCGCCGCGCATGGCAGGCCCCCGCAGCGATCCATACGTGGGAGGCTCAGGTGCTGGAATACGGCGAACTGTAAGAAACGCGGTGCTCCGCACCGGAAGAAGTGTGGACACGTCACCCCCAAGTTGGGAACTGCGGAGCGCCGTACGGCCCTTCGATGTTTACGTAGGTTAACTTTCGCTGCATCAACAAATTCGGTGAATCGCTGAATGTGCGCGGTAGCGAACGATCCCGTTTGTTTGCGACAAAGCGCTGCCCATCGTCGATCACGTAAACGCGTTGAAGCGCAAGACCTTGCTGCGAACTAACAATTACGCAGCATAATCGCAGCGGAATCAAGCGCAGTAGTGCAACAAGGCGGTTCGTCCAATGAGTAGTGCCCGCGTTCAAGCCAATCCCCAGTCCAGCCTGCCGTTCGGAGAAGTGGCGAAGCCCGGCTTCCGCACCAAGACCGCAGCCACGCGACTAACTCCCGAAGAACTGGGAGAATTAGAAGCTGCCGCCGAAAGCGCGGGACAGGCTCTCTCCGAGTGGCTGCGCGGGACCGCTCTGTGCGCTGCCCGACAGCGGCCCGCTGATCCCGCCGAATTGGTGTTGGCGGAAGTCTGGGCGGTGCGTTACGCGCTCTTGAATCTCTTCCATGCAGCCTCTCAAGCGGCATCGGAAGGCAGACAATTGTCGCCTGATTCCGTCCTCAAAATTCGCGACCAAGCCGACGCACGAAAGCTTCAGCAGGCGCGCAAACTGCTTGATGACTTCTTCGCCCGCGAGGGCAAGGAAAGAGCTCGTATGCCATGAGTGCCATGCCTTTTCCCAGAAGCTTTTCGCTCTTGACGCCTTTGCTTTGGGTAGCCGCGATGTTCCTTTTGCTACTAGCTGTGCGGAGCGTGTTGCGGAACCGGTCCCCACGTAAACGGCGGGATCTGGAGACGATCGAATGGGGCCGACCTCGGCCAAGTTTGATCCAGAGATGGAGGATAAAGATGGGCAGAATCCGATTCAGACTGCCGGGATTTCCGCAGCGGCAGATGCCAGAGATCGCGCCGAAACCAGCGCCATCAGTGCCCGCGAATACTCCCGCCGATCCGCTGAAGAAGCCTACTCAGCCGCTGCTCGCGCTCTTTGGTTCGACCATCGGTGCGCCCGAGACCAAACCCAACGAGGCGTTCGCCTGGGAGAAAACGAAGGCGATCGAATGAGAGACAAATTGCCAAGAACACCACTTCACGCTTGAGGAGCGTTCGGTATGCTCACGATCTCGAAACCGCTGTCAGCCAGCCAGGCGCAGACCTACCACGTGCGGGAGTTTGCCTCGCAGGAACAGAACTACTGGAGCCGCGATCAACAGGGTCACAGTGAGTGGCAGGGCAGACTCGCCGAGCAGTGGGCGTTGCAAGGTCGCGTTGGTTCCGAACACTTTGCACGACTGAGTGAAGGCCAACATCCGCACACCGAAGAGCAGCTTGTTCGGCATCAAGTTTCGAGGACCTATGAAGGCAAATTTGGCAGAGAGGTGACCAGCGCGGAGCATCGCGCCGGGTGGGACGCCACATTCTCTGCGCCGAAGTCGGTATCGCTTACCGCTCTCGTGGGCGGCGATGATCGGGTGCGGGAAGCCCATCGGGAGAGTGTACGCGCGGCACTTCAGGAGCTTGAACGATACACGCAGGCGCGAATCGGCAATGTCCATGCCCCGGAGACGACCGGGAAATTTATCGCCGCCACTTTCGAGCACGACACCGCGCGGCCCGTCGATGGCTATGCTGCGCCCCAGCTTCATACTCATGCCGTGATCTTCAACATGACCGAGCGCGAGAACGGTCTCGAAAATGGGAAACAGATGCGAGCTTTGCAGCCACACCAGATGTTCGTGTCACAGCGCTACGCCACGGCGGTCTACCGATCCGAGTTGGCTCTGCGTCTGGAAAAGCTGGGCTACGAACTGGAGCGCGGCAAGCATGGACAGCCGGAAGTAAAAGGCTATACGAAGGAATATCTGGAGGCTTCCAGTCCGCGACGTGAACAGATCAAAGACCATCTCCGGGAACAAGGAATCGACGGAGCCACGGCGGCACAGATCGCGGCCCACCATACGCGGGACGGCAAGGAACTGCTGTCGCCTGGAGAAGTCTTACTGCGGCACCACGAGTTGGCCGCACAGTACGGGCATCAGGCGGACCGCGTCATTGCACAGGCGCGCCAACATGGGCAATACCAGATACCGGAGCCAGAGGTTCAGGCGAAGCAGGCCGTGACATGGGCGCGCGATCATGTCTTCGAGAGATCGGCTGTGCAGGACCGCCGCGCGATCCTTGAAACAGCGCTAGTGCGCGGCATGGGAGAAACCACCTATGCCCACGTCCGGCAGGAGTTCGAGCGCCGGATCGAGGCCGGGGAGTTCCGCGAAGTCTCGCACGTTGGTGCTGGCAGACAGTACACAACCGCCGTGATGGTACGCATGGAACTTGAGATCGTTGGCCGGATGCAGGAAGGCAATCGGCGCGACTACAGCGATCCCATGCTGGTCTCATCGCAAGTGCGCATCGCCACGGAAGACCGCCACCCGCAGTTAAATGCGTCGCAACGCCAGGCAGTAGACGAAATCTTTCTTTCGCGGGAGAAGGTTGTCGGCTTAGATGGCATTGCAGGCGCGGGTAAGACAACAACTCTGTCCGTCATCCGCGAAGGCGCGGAGGCCGAGGGTTACAGAGTCGAAGGTTTTGCGCCGACATCCCGCGCGGCGCAGAAGCTCGGGGAAGCAGGCATGGAGACATCCACACTACAGAAGCATCTGGTACGTGGACAGCAGCCAGATACCGGCGAGAAGCGACTCTACGTGCTCGACGAATCCTCGCTGGCATCGACCAGGCAGGTGCATGAGTTCATGAACCGGCTCCATCCGAGTGAGCGTGTGTTACTCGTCGGGGACCGACGGCAACATGAAGCGGTCGAGGCCGGGCGGCCCTTCGCGCAGCTCCAGGACGCCGGGATGAAGACGGTGAAGCTCGAAGAGATCGTGCGCCAGAAAGACCCGGAACTAAGAGAAGTGGTCGAACAGCTCGCACGAGGTGAAGTGCGAGAAGCAATACAGAATCTTGATCGCCAAGGTCGAGTTCACGAGATTCACGGCCACGACGAGCGCATCGCAGGCATCGCAAAGGAGTACGCAAAATCGCCGGAGAACACACTGGTAGTTTCTCCCGACAACCGCTCCCGCGCGGAGATCAACGAGCGCATCCATGCGGAATTGCAGGGACGAGGCATCGTTAGCAACGAAGAACACAGCATCCGAACACTGGTGCCGCGCCAGGACCTGACCGGGGCCGACCGCACTTGGGCAGAGCGGTATGAGGTGGGCAATGTGCTGCGCTATTCGCGCGCATCGAAGGAGACCGGCATCGCAAAAGGCGAGTACGCCCAAGTGAAGATTGTCGACGGCGCGACCAACCGGTTGACGGTCGAACTGCAGGATGGTACGGAGCACACCTACGACCCACGCCGACAACAGGGCGTCTCCGTCTTCCGCGAGGACTTGCGGAGTTTTTCAGTAGGCGACCGCGTCCAGTTCACCGCGCCGGCCAACGAACTGAAAGTTGCCAACCGCGAGTTGGGGACCATCAAGAGCATCGACGAAGACGGGCGGCTGCACCTGAAAATGGACGGTGGCCGCGCGGTCGAACTCGATCCGCGCAAGCATCCGCATCTCGACCATGGCTATGCCATGACCAGCCACTCCAGCCAGGGACAGACTGCCGACCGTGTCCTGATTCACGTGGACACCGAGTTGGGTGCTAAGGATCTGCTCAACAGCCGCATGACCTATGTCTCTGTCTCGCGCGGAGCGCACGATGCACAGCTTTTCACCAACGACCGCGAGAAGCTGCCTGCGGCGCTCGGTCACGATCTATCGCAGCAGAGCGCGCATGTGCCCGAGATCAAACCCAACCAGACGATTGCGCCGCAGCAGGAAGTCTCCCAGGGCCAACAGCAGGACCACGGCATAGGTCTCGGAATCGGTTTTTAGAACCCCTGCCTGCCCCGATAATGGCAGCGTAGCGCGGGCGCAAACCCTGTCAAGGTCGACCTGAAGGTCGCCGCTACGCGAGCACGCACCTTGACAGGGTTTGCTCGACCCGCGCCAAAATCTTGCCTCCATTCCGGGGCAGGCAGTAAAGACATTCCAACAAGTTACCGACAGCGCCGCAATTCGCGCATCCGCCTGTTTTCAGTGGTTACCCTGCAGCAACTTTCCAGCGCAGCAGCACCCATTCTGGGGTGATGTGATTGCCCTCCCGCTGCCGTAGGCAGCGCTCCCCTGGCCTCCAGGCCGATCTTTAGTCCGTAGCCATAGCGCACTGAACGACTGAACGTTCCGTGTTTCCCAGGTCAACGATCTTGCAGTCCTTCTTGAGAAGCCTAATCGTTTTGGAGGTCCATGCTCTTAGATTCGCCTTGCGTTGTCGCAGGTCCGTTGGTTTCTCATACCTTTCCTCCAGTTCATTTGCCAAGCTCACGACCGCATCTGCGCCGGTGATTGCAGAGACTCCCGCCGGGACTCCAAGTCAGGTGCATGGACAAGCACATGCTACGGTTGTAGGCACCGTAACAGCAGCGTTTCCGAGCCTTTCAGTCAAAGGCTTACTCTTTGGATGTTTGTAGCGAAATACGACGAAGCTCCAACCTCGCCCACGCCCGCCACGTGCCACTCGATATTCGACTGCTGCGGCGCTTTCCGGGTCTTGCCCAGTTGCGGAGCTTGCCCCGTTACACCTCTCCAGCAGGGCACGCAGGCACTCGTCGTAGTTGAAATCGCGCCAGCGGAGCCTCAGGGGTTAATGGTGGCGGTCATGGAGGCCCTGCACCGCGGCAATCAAGAGGTAGGCGCGCAGCCTGGGATCCTGGACGGCGAGGACTTCGCCTAATGTGTTCTCAGAATCTACCCTCACACCGATCACAGTCGCCCGACTAAGATCGTTAAAACCTGATGCGAACGAAGCGGATTTGTTAGGATGCGTATCCGTGTCTTGTTGAAATACTTCTTGTCCCAAGGCAAAGACTTCCTTCAGCGTGCTGCGGAACAATCCTAGGTTACCCAGACTTGCTGACGCTTCCGCAAGAGAGGTCAGAGCGCTAACTTTCCCGGCGTCGTCCCCCTTAACGGCTGCAAGACTCTCTCTCGTCTGCTCAAGGAGCTTCGTCGCCTGAACGGGGTCGCTGGAGGCAAAACCCGCGGTCACTTGCCCCAGCGCGACCACCCGCGCAGCCGGATCAGTCAACTCTGAGGTCATTCTTAGCGCCTCGCTCGGATTCTGCATCGCGATCCGCTTGATACCAGCAACGCGGCTCTGCTCCATTCCATACTTCTGAAGGACCGTCGGATCGCCTTCGGCCGCAGGGCCTAGTAGCAGAGATCCCTCTTCAAACTGGATTCCTCCGGCTCGTTCGGCAACCTCTGCTAGGGCGGGCCGGTCCCGTAGGAGATCCGACGCCCAATCGGAGTCAATGTCGCGAATCAGGGGAAGTAGCCTGAAGGCCATCTCATCCGCACGGCTCGTGAGGTCGGCCACTCCCTTGTCGGTATGCAGGCGAATTCTGTAGATTTGTTTTTCGTCTGTAGCCGGCTTCGAAGAATTCTTAAGTACTGCCTCGATCGCTTCCCGAACTGCAGCCCTCGGCGCAACCGAGTGGACTGCGAGCAGGAACTCTACAAAATCCCTGTCGGCGGATCTCACCCTGGAACCGCGCTTATAATACGACAGTGCTTCGGCAAACAGTGTTTGGGCCACAGCTTGGTCCTTACGCTGGAGATCAAGCAGGATCGATTGTAGTGCCTCGTACGGGTACTCCCCGCTTTCTCCAATCATCTGGGCTTTGGTTCTGATCTCGCTTAGCGACGCTGGGCCTTTTTGCCGCCATAGTTGGGCGAAGATGGTTTCAGCGGCGTCGGCACGTAGATCTTCTGGCAAGGCATCGCTTGAGCTGGGGCGGTCCACGCTATCGAGCAGCTCCATAGCCCTTTCCGGGTCGAAATATGAGAGGCTGACCAGAGCATTCTTCTGGCCTGCGGTACGGTTCCAACTCGGGGGAAGTTCGAATGTAAACTGAAACAGTTCCTCAGACCACAGGCGTGCCAAGCCTGGCTCCGCGGCGGCGGCGGTTCGCGTTGCATGCGCAAGAAAGAAGACGCGCTCGTCTGGAACAAACTGCCTGGACAACAAGTAGCTTTGAACCAGCAGCTTTTCAGAAAGGCTCTGCTCGGCTGTTCCGCCGCAATTCGTGTCCCCGCGACCGGACGTTTGTTGCGCCCCGGCTACGGGCAGCCAAACAAGAAAACAACACACCCACGTGCCAACTTGGGCGCACCCTTGTGCTCGATGTTTCATAACTCATCGAAGCCTTAACGTCGCCAAGGCACGGTCTGACGGACTCGAGTCGCGCACCTCGCGACGAAGTATCTGACTGGTGCCCTCCCACGTCATGGTAATGCGTCCAAGACCCCCACCGTGCCGCACTGTAACACTCACCGCGTCACCGATACTATGATGGGCGGACAAGTCGTCAGTGATCTCAGATGCTGGAACGCCGTCAAACTCGACGATTTCGTCTCCAGGAGTTAGACCGCGAGATTCCGCTTGTGAACCGTGCAACACCGCAGCGAGCATCATACGGCCACGTGCAGTAGAGAGCTGCATGCCAAGGTTGTACAGACTGTGGTACTGAGCGCCCACACGCGGTGTGAACGCGACGGTCTCGATCGTGCCGTCGCCAGCCGGATCGCGGGTCCACTGAGTTTCAAGCAGGTCACGCACAGAAGCCAGCTTAATCTCAACTTTCCACTCGGCTGTTCCCCTCCGCAGCAGCAAACGGGCTTTCCCTGAGCGTCCGGCGTCCCAGACTTCTGCTCCACACGAAAAAACCCCGACCTTTGAATCATTAACTGCCTCAATCTCGTCACCGGGGAGAATTCCGGCCTGCTCCGCAGGGGAGTCCCTCAGAACACTCGACACGAAGAGGCGGCCCGCTAGTTGCTTTGTGAACAGTCCCGGGTGCCCGGTTTCGAGATAAGACAGTTTAGTCGGGATTGTGCAGATGCAGAACATGTTGCATAGAAGATGACTGGACCCCTGGGCGCCTTCACAGGTGCTGAAGTCATAGAAGTGACAGTCCGTCTCAACGCATTGTGCGCCCGCAGGTGGAGCGAGAATGCACAAAAGGAACGGCAAACAAAGAATCATGTTTCGACTGCTCATCGGGGTACTCCTAAGGTTGGAAACGTCACGAAGAAAGCGCGACCTGTTTGTAGCACAAATTATTCAGGTACGCAACAGATTTCTTGCAGGCCCGCTCATCCGGAGTGCTACCGCCGGGTCGTGTTGCTGCCCAGTCGCGGGCGAACCCCGGTGCTAGCAGAGCCGCTCGGCGACGGCGTGGCGTTTTCCATTACCGCCACGTAGCGGCTCGCAGTCGGAGCCATCACCCCGGCGTTCAAGAACGCCCGGATGAGCTTCAACAGCCGCTTTCCTCGACTCGATTGGCGACCTCCCCCATCGGTTTTTCGTTGATTGACTCGATCAAGCGATGATGCAGGTTCTGCTACTGAATCGCTCAGCAATTTCCAAGAAGGAAGATTGACGACTGACATACGCACATGCGCTCTATGCAAGGCGTGTGTGTACGCGAGAGGGAATACCGTAGCCAGTTGGCTCGAATGGATACCCGTACGACTATCGTGAGAAAGGTCGTTGCAGAACCTTTCAAAACAACCAGGTCGATACTTCCACTGTGCAAAGGCTAATTGATAACGATGATTCGCCTACTCAGCACTAGCCCTCGTCAGCTTCCAAGGCTTGACTAAAGCATTCCCATGAACTCCGGAGCTGAGTTCCACGAGCTCGGCGCTAGCATTGCGCTTCCACACCATCTCGAAACGCTCGACCATCCCTGACCCGTTGTCTTTCACTCCGAACCGGAGGACATCACGGATCGGCTTAGCATCGATGACACGACCTTCGGACTTCTGCTCTTCGATTTGGATGATTTCTCCGTTTCGGTCGCGCCGAACCCGGTTTCGCTCCACGGTCCCGTTGATCTTGCCACGCGCATCTATCAGCTTGACTGTGATACAGGTCTTACCCCGGAACTGGCCCTCCCACGTTCCCAAGAACCTTGAGCTCCGCGGGGCGGGCGCAACGGTGTCAGGCGGAAAATGAATCTCGTCCTGTGAAGCTGCACCGCCAGCCAAAAGAACAAGAATGAACAACCCCGAGGTTAGCATACGCTTCAACCTGTCTCCCTCATAATACAGCTAACCATCACTCCTTGCAAAGCGTAAGTGCTGCTGAAATTCCATAGGCCCCGCGAATGGTTACCGCCCAGGTGTCCGGTCCGTTGGGCTTCCCGCCTCGCGCAAACGTGTACGAGACATACAGACTTTGATTCGAGTTATTCGTGAGGTCTCCGGCGACAAAGCCGTCACTGGCGACCCTCGCCGTGGAAGCTACGTACTTCGTTGCGTCGGTGCACTGCCCACTATTATTCGACGAGGCCCCGTTAGGCCGGAGGGCAATCAATCCCGGCTGGCGTGGAGACAACGCGCGCATACCCCCTGGGACCAGTTCATCGGGTGATTGAACACGACAGCGATAGGGCCGGGAGATCTGGCCGGCTCTACCCACCCTTGGTCGATGCACGCGGCGAAGAATTCCGCGATTTGAAAAGCGGCCCTCGGGCCAGGCGAGGGCGGGCATCTACGATGCCCCGCGCGGTCAACTCCGCGACGCTGTTCCCGTCTGGTTTGGGGTTTATTGGACTTCGTTGGATCGTCTCATCGTGTAATTCTTCAAGGAGTCAGGCTCATACTCAAAGAGACGCACCTCAATCACCGACTGTCGTTGCTCCGCATTGCGGTGGCCAACCGCGCATCATGCACCTGAACACCCAACATCCCCGTACTGGTACGAAAAATCCTGCGCCACTCTCGATAAACGGCTTCACTATCCGGTAAGAAACTCATGCCAAGACCATTGCGGACCTGAGGACGTGAATTCTTGGCCCTGCTTAGGGCAGAGAAACACAGGCTGTCGATAGAGGGCGGGGTTTGGCTTCACGGGGCGGCTGTCAAGGGCCGGAGCGAAGCGGAGCCGGAGGGCGCGGAAGCGAGCACGGCGGGCATTTGTTCTTTCCGCCGGGCGGAGCTGCACAAGCGCCCTTGACAGCCGCCCCATGAAGCCCGGATCTTTGCCCATCGAAAGTATGGCTGAAAAATGTGCCGAGCCTCCTGTATCGGTTCCGAGTCAAGGCTTTCGGGCTGCGATTTCAGCTCGGATTTTGAGCATTGCTTCGTAGGCTTGTTGAAGACAAGCTTCTTCGTCAAAAGCGAGAATTTTGCGAGCCGAGGCCAGCTTCTTATCCGCGCTCGCGAGGAAACGGTCGATTTGTGCCCAGTCAACCGCGTGCGGTTTTAGCTTCTTCATCTCGACCTATGAGCGGAATACGCTTATTGTGCCAGACGCTTTCCAGAAACGCATCCTTCCGAGCGCGGCGCGACCCGAATTCCTTCGGTGTTAGAACCGTGTAGTTGATTTCGCGCCCTAGCTGCCGCTCAAGCCTTCCCACGGCCTGTGCTAAATCTTTCTCGCGCGGGGAGCCAATCACGAGCACGTCGATATCGCTGGCAGCGTCCTGTTGGTTGCTTGCAAATGAACCGTACAAGTATGCCTCGTCTATTCCCTCAATTCTCTTGAGGGATTGTGCGATCAACTGTGCCGCGCCAATAGTCTTCGCAACGATCTTGCGCACTTCATCAAAAAGCGGATACTCCCGGTTCAGTTGAAAATACTTTTGGCGGCCAATCACTTCCGACCGAAATAGACCATCGCGCTCCAAGCGTCCCAACTCTTTCGACAGGTTAGACGGATCGATGCTCAACCGCTCCGCCAAGTCGCGCAAGTGGTGACGGGCCGTCGGGTTTGTGAAGTAATAAGCCAGCAGTTGCTGGCGCGCCTTAGAGCGAAGGTCAAGCATGTGGTATAACTATACCACAAATGTGGTAATAGCTGACAACGGTAAGATGAGGAGCTTGCTCGGTAATGCCGAGGTGAAACCGCTGCTTGCGGGGCTTCCTGCTCCTGTTTTTGAACCCACGATTTCAACCCACGATTCGGACGCCTCTCACGACTTCTCAAGGACTTGGGCGGCCACCTGGAGTCACTTAAGTTGTTGACACTACAGCATAAAGTAGCCCTGAAAAGGCGGATATGGATCGTTCGGCGAAATGATTCCTTTGCGTTACAAAGGATCCAGTGACATCGTTCGAGGGGCCGGATTCCGGGCACCCTCCGGGCACCCAGGCCGATGTCTTGTTGGCATCTCATTGATTTTGTTGTGTCGTGCATGGAGTAAGCTGGACGTGCAAGTTGTTGTTTGTAATTGTGTTGGCGACCCTTTTAAGGCGTGGGTCGCAGGTTCGATTCCTGCCGCGCTCACCATTCCCGCCCGGCCGGCATTCGCCCGCCGGTCTAGCAAGCGGCACCGACTCTCAGTTTACGGCGGTTGTCACCGTCACCGACTTATCGCTGGGATTTGGATCAAGCACCGCTGAGCTGACTTTGGCCGAGGCCGCTGCGTGAAGTCGAGACCACCAGGGCCGATCCCTTCGAGTCGCTCCCTGCCGATCCGCGTTTTCAGGCACTCGAACAGCGCGTCGGATTGGCACCACCACCCGGTCCCGGACGCTGACCCACGCCCGCCATTTCCAGCAACGCTCGGACTCCAAAGGTATAATCGCCAAGGTCTATGGCACTGATCGCTGGTACAAAGTTCGGGCCGTACGAGATCCAATCGGTCCTCGGGGCAGGCGGCATGGGCGAAGTGTATCGCGCCCGAGACACAAGGCTACAGCGTACGGTAGCGATTAAAATCCTGCCCGCTCATCTGTCTTCGAACCCAGATTTGCATGCGCGCTTCGAGCAAGAAGCTAAATCCATCTCGGGACTGCAACATCCCAACATCTGCGTGGTTCATGACATCGGTTCGCAGGATGGCGTTGACTTCATGGTCATGGAGTATGTCGCCGGGCACACGCTGGACAAATCGATTCCTCCGGGTGGTATGGCAACGGAGCTAGCGATTAAGTACGCCGTACAAGTTGCCGAGGCTCTCTCTTGCGCGCACGCCGCAGGCATCGTACACCGCGACCTGAAACCCTCGAACATCATGGTGGACGAGAACGGGCTGGTCAAAGTACTGGACTTCGGACTCGCCAAACTTTCCGCGCCGGCGTCCGCGCTGAGCAGCGAGGCGGCGACGATGGCAACGACGCCCGGGATGATCGTGGGTACGGTGGCCTATATGTCTCCGGAGCAGGCTGAAGGAAAGCCCATCGACGCACGCAGCGATGTCTTCTCCTTCGGCTCGGTGCTCTACGAGATGCTGACCGGCAGGAGAGCTTTCGAGGGCCAATCCGGCGCTGCGCTGCTTTCGGCCGTCATGCGGGACGATCCGAAGCCGCTGAGCGAAGTCAATAGAGATGTCCCGCCGGAGGTGCGCCGGATCGTTACCCACTGCCTAAAAAAAGACCCAGCTGCCCGGTACGCCTCTGGCAGCGAGCTCGCGCACGAACTGAAGAACTGTCGCGAGCTGCTGTTCCCTGAGTCGGGCGCGATGCTAAGCCCGGCACGGATTGTCAGAGAGGTGCAGCGCCCTCGAGTGCTGGTTCCGCTCCTCCTGACGGTCATCATCCTTGGCAGCGGAGCGGCGTGGCTGGTCAAACGCTACCGCGATGCCCGCTGGGCGCGCGAGGTGGCTGTGCCGGAAATTTCGCAACTGGCCGATCGGGGGAAACTTGGCGATGCTTACGCGCTCGCCGTCAAGGCGGAAAAATCAATTCCAGACAGTCCCGCGCTGGCGAAGCTGTGGCCAGTGATTTCATACCAGCTTTCGCTGGTGACAACACCGCCCGGCGTAGACGTCTACCGCAGAGACTACGTGAACCCGGATGCGCCCTGGGAATTAGTCGGAAGAACTCCTCTGAAGAATGCTCGCCAGCCGCGAGGGATGTTTGTCTGGAAGTTCGAGAAGCCGGGATTCGGTACGGTTTTGCGGACGACCCTTTCCTTGATTCCACGGTATTCGGTGCCTCCAGGCGACCCCGTAGAGGGAAATGTCACTCTGGACGAGGTGGAAAAGACTCCACCCGGAATGGTGAGGGTCTCGCCTGCGAAATACTTCAAAACACTATTCATTCCGGGTTATGAAGGCATGCCGGAGTTGGCGCTCAAGGATTATTGGATTGATCAATATGAAGTGACGAACCGCCAGTTCAAGGTCTTTGTCGACCAGGGCGGATATCAGAAACGTGAGTATTGGAAGGTCGATTTCCAAAGAGAAGGAAAGCATCTCTCCTTGGACGAGGCGATGGCCCTGTTCCGGGATGAGGCCGGGCGGCCCGGGCCGAAGGGCTGGATTCAGGGCGAATATCCGAAAGGACAGGATGACTTCCCGGTTACTGGCATTAGCTGGTACGAAGCAGCGGCTTATGCGGAGTTTGCCGGCAAGAGTTTGCCAACGATCTATCACTGGAATCGGGCGGCAGGGCCGTTTTCCGCAGCGTTCATCGTGCCGGCAAGCAACTTCGGCGGCGCCGGTGTCTTGCCGGTCGGCAGCAAGCCAGACATGAGCCCGTGGGGCAACTACGACATGGCCGGCAATGTCAAAGAATGGATCTGGAACGAAGCAGATTCTGGTAAGCGTTACGTCCTTGGCGGAGCCTGGGACGAGCCCACTTATATGTTCATCGATCCTGACGCACAGTCGCCGTTTCTGCGTACCGCGAACATTGGTTTTCGTTGCGTGAAGTACATCGAGCCAGAAGCCGATCTCAAGATCGCGGCCGCTCCTATGGCTACACCCAGGCGTGACTTGAGCAAGGAAAAACCCGTCTCTGATGAATTGTTCCGCGCCTATCGCAGCGTGTACTCCTATGACAAAATCCCGTTGAACGCCACCGTCGAGCCTTTTGGCAAGGACGAAGAGGACTGGAAGACCGAGAGGATCACGTACACGGCTGCCTACGGAAACGAGAAGGCGGTTGCTTACCTGTTTCTTCCCAAGAAGGGCAAGCCGCCCTTCCAGACGGTCGTCTTCTTTCCTGGATCGAATGCGCTTCTACTGCGAACGTTCTATGTTTACCCGACGGCTGCATTGGATGGCATTCTCAGGAGTGGACGCGCGGTGCTCTATCCCGTGTACAAGGGAACGTATGAACGCGGCGACGGCATGGAGTCAGATGTGGCCAACACCACAAACACCTGGAGGGACCACGTCGTCATGTGGGTCAAAGACGCTTCGCGGGCGATCGACTATGCGGAAACTCGTCCCGACCTTGACCACGAGAAGCTGGGCTACTATGGGTATAGTTGGGGCGCGGCAATGGGCGCCATTGTGCCGGCCGTGGAGCCACGGTTCAAGGCTTGCGTGCTTGCTCTGGGCGGGCTCGACTTCCAGCGGTCGCTTCCGGAAGTCGACACCATTAACTTCGTTTCACGCGTAAAGCAGCCGGTGTTGATGCTGAACGGTCGCTACGATTTCTTCTTTCCTGTGGAATCGACGCAGGAACCGTTCTTCCGGCTGCTCGGATCGAAGAAAGACCAGAAGAAACACCTGCTCTACGACACCGGTCACAACATCCCACGCAACGAACTTATCAAGGAAACACTGAACTGGTTCGACCAGTATCTGGGTCCGGTGAACTAAGTCTCGCCCAAGACCGGTCGTCAACGAACGATATCGAGAGACTGAACACCGATAGTTGATTCAATGCGGGAAGCGCAGGTTCTCGCCACTTCCGGGTGGTCGCTAGCCTTGATGTTGAACGTCGACTTCCAGCTCAAACCGATTAGGTCAGTGCTCATGGGAGCCCGCCCCCAACCTTCATTTCTCCCAACCTTGTACATTAGATGAAATGATCGCGATCCGCTGCAGTGCCCTGCTGTTTGATTTGGATGGCGTCCTGATCGATTCCACTCCTGCGGTCGCGCGGGTGTGGCATCGGTGGGCGGTTGAGCGTGGCCTTGATCCGGAGACCGTGGTCCGAATGGCGCACGGGCGCCCCAGCCGAACCACCATCCGCGAGCTTCTGCCCAACCCGGACATTGACATTGACCGCGAAGATCGCGAAGTCGAACGCCGGGAAATGGAAGACCTCGATGGCGTGGTCCTGCTGCCGGGCGCTCGGCGACTCCTGAACATCCTGCCTCCGGAACGCTGGAGCGTTGCGACCTCATGTACGCGCCCGCTGGCTGAGGTGCGTTTGCGGGCCGCGGGCCTGCCCATCCCCAGGACCATGATTACGTCGAGCGATGTGAAGATCGGCAAGCCCGATCCCGAGCCTTATCTGAAGGTGGCGGCGAAGCTCGGATTTGCCGCCTCCGATTGCATCGTGGTGGAAGATACGCCGGCTGGGGTTCGCGCCGGAAAGGCCGCTGGCGCCAGTGTGATTGCCTTCCTCACGACCATGACCCGCCGCGACCTCGAAAACGCCGGTGCCGATTGGATCGTGCAAAACTGCGCCGGCATTGCCGCATCCAATGATCATGATAACGATGGCGACGGTCTGCGGCTGAGCCTTACGCCTTCATAATAGGTCTCCGGAGAACAAAGTTCTGAGACCTAAGACCTGAGACCTGAAGCATTTGCGCGCGGCCATGCGCTCAACTAGAATCCTCGTTTCCTTAGAAGTTGCCCGCAAGAGCAGCTTTGATGCGAGCCGGGCGGCTCCGAATCTTTTCCATCGCGGTACAGAGAATCGATATACAGGCAGGGTCTCGTGATCATCGGTGTGCCGAAAGAAATTTATCCGGGGGACCGGCGGGTTGCGCTCGTGCCGGCAGTTCTCCCGATGCTGACCAAGGCGGGTTTCGAAGTCCACATAGCGTCGGGCGCTGGAATCGAGGCCGGCTATCCCGATTCCCAGTATGCCGACAAGGGCGCGAAGATCGTGGCAGACCGCGCTGCGGTGTTCTCTGCCGCTGACGTCGTCGTACAAATTCTTTGCTACGGTTCGAACGACATCACGGGGAAGCAAGACCTGCCGTTTTTTCGGCGAGATCAGATTCTCGTCGGTTTTCTGCGTCCTTTCGGCTCGAAGGACGTCGTGCAGGAGGTCGCGAACGCCGGCGTCACGGCGTTTTCCGTGGAGTTGATGCCGCGCACCACTCGCGCCCAAAGCATGGACGCGCTCTCCTCGATGGGAACGGTCTCCGGATACAAGGCAATGCTGGTGGCAGCCGATTCCCACCCGCGCATCTTTCCCATGCTCACCACCGCGGCAGGAACCGTTACCCCCGCCCGCGTGCTCGTGATCGGATGCGGCGTTGCCGGCCTGCAAGCGATCGCGACCGCGCGCCGCCTGGGCGCGGTGACTTCGGCTTACGATTTGCGCCCTGCGGTGAAGGAGCAGGTACAGAGTCTCGGCGGGCGTTTTGTCGAGCTTCCCATCGAGGCCAAGGATGCGCAGGACGCGCGCGGATATGCCCGCGCGCAGGATGACGACTTCTACCGCCGTCAGCGCGAGTTGCTGGGAAAGGTAGTGCAGGAAAGCGATGTGGTGGTTGCCGCCGCGGTGATTCCCCGAAAAAAATCCCCGGTCCTGGTGACCGAAGACATGGTGAAGGGCATGGCGCAGGGATCGGTGATCGTCGATCTGGCCGCTGAACGTGGCGGCAATTGCGAGATCACCGAAGCCGGCAAGACTGTCGTGAAGCATGGTGTGACCATTATCGGAACGATCAACCTGGCCGCCGGCGTGCCTTACCACGCGAGCATGATGTACGCCCGCAACATCACTGCGTTCCTGACGCACCTGATCAAAGAGCAAAAGTTGAATCTGAACCTCGACGATGAAATTGTTCGCGAGACTCTGCTCACCCGCGGCGGCGAAATTGTGCAGGCCCGGGTCCGCGAGTTTTTTACTTTGCCCGCGCTGGCGAAGCAGGGCTGATCATCGTTTTGGGAACGGCGTTTTGGGCAGGGCACGGCTTGAAGGCTGATTATCGTTTTTGGGTAGGGCACGGCTTTAGAGCCTGCCCTGAGCGAAGCCGAAGAGTGCCGCCCGGAGCCAATCAAAACCTGGGCTTTAGCCCCTGAGGGACGCGACGGTTACTCCTTGCAGTTCATTATTGTGAGACGGCTTCTACGGAGGAAAGATGAACAGTAGTTCGGCTTTGATCAACGCACTCTTTATTTTCGTGCTCGCTGGATTCATCGGATTTGAAGTAATCCGGCGGGTCTCGCCCCTGCTGCACACTCCGTTGATGTCGCTCACCAACGCCTTGGATGCGATCGCGGTGGTGGGCGCGATCGTGCTGGTGGGCGAGCACAAGAGCACGCTCTCCGCTGTTTTCGGATTCATCGCCGTGGTCGCCGCCACCAGCAACATCGTCGGCGGCTTCTTCATCACCGACCGCATGTTGAAGATGTTCAAATCCAGCCGTCCCGCGGCCAAACCGGCGGTCAAGTGATGACAGCCGAACTCGCAGGATCCCAGGTCATCATCGAGCTTGTATATCTGATCGCGAGCGTGCTGTTCATCTTCTCGCTGAAGTGGATGAGCTCGCCGACCACGGCCCGCCACGGCATCTGGGCGGGCGAAATTGGCATGCTGCTGGCGATTTGCGGCACGCTGCTGCACCACGGCATCGTGGACTACCGGCTGATCGCCATTGGACTTGTACTCGGAACCATCATCGGCATTCCGCTCGGGCGAGTGGCGATGACGGCGGTTCCGCAGCGAACCGCGCTCAGTCACGCCTTTGGCGCGCTCTGCGTGACGCTGGTAGGGTCGGCGGAATTTTACCTGCGCGCACCCGATATCTCGCGCTTCATGATGTCGGTGCTGTCGCTGGAGGTCATTCTCGGCGGACTCACCGTCACCGGGAGCCTGATGGCGGCCGGCAAGCTCCAGGAAATTCTGCCGCAGCGGCCCCTGACTTACAAAGGCCAGAACCTCGTCAACTTTCTGTTGCTCGCCTGCGCCGTGGCGATCGCCGTATCTCTGGTCCTGCACCCGGAAGCCCGGTCCCTGTTTCCGTTCATGATCCTGATCGCGCTGGCCTTCGGCGTGTTGTTGATCATCCCCATTGGCGGCGCGGACATGCCGACCGTCATTTCGTTATTGAACGGCTACGCCGGCCTGTCGGCGGCGGCCATGGGCTTCGTCCTCAACAGCAAGCTGCTCATCATCGCCGGCGCCCTCGACGGATCGTCGGGCCTCATCCTCTCCATCATCATGTCGAAGGCCATGAACCGCTCCTTTACGAACGTTTTGTTCGGCGCCTTCGGTCAGGTGCAAGCTGCGGCCGCTGCGGGAGAAGAAGCACGGCCGGTTCGCAGCGCGACCCCGGAAGAAGCCGCCGCCATCCTCTCTGCCGCGAACCGGGTCATCGTGGTTCCCGGATACGGCATGGCCGTGGCCCAGGCGCAGCACAAAGTGCGCGAACTTTACGATGCTCTGAGCAAACGCGGCGTGGACGTCCGCTTCGCCATTCACCCCGTTGCCGGCCGCATGCCGGGCCACATGAATGTGCTGCTGGCGGAAGCGGATATTCCCTATGACCGCCTGATTGAGATGGACGAGATCAACGGCGACTTCCCGCAGACCGATGTCGCCCTGGTGATTGGCGCCAACGACGTCACCAACCCTGCCGCCCGCTCCGATGCTTCTAGCCCCATCTACGGGATGCCGATTCTTGACGTGGACAAAGCCCATACCGTGATGGTGATCAAGCGCAGCATGAATCCTGGCTTCGCCGGCATTGATAACCCGCTCTACTATCTCGATAACACCCTCATGCTGTTTGGAGACGCCAAGGCATTTGCCGGCAGCATCGTGCGCGAGCTCAGCGGAGGCCACGGCTAGATTGAGCCGCGAGCTTCGAGCAAGCCGGTTGCCCCGCGGCTCGTAGCTCCCAGCTAAGAGGCTGCGGAAAAACTTAATCTCGGGCTTGATTTTGGGTGGCGCAGCGCTTCAGCGCTGCGATAACTGGCCTGTTTTCAGTGTCGGCTTTAGCCGCTCGGGTCAGACTGCGGCGCAGAAGATACTTTTTCCGCAGCCTCCCAACCACTCGGCAACACAGAACTAGCCCACTACCAAAACAAGGCTAGTGTACTGAGTCTAATATTCGTGTAATAAGTAACAGCTCTTCCTGCATCTGATATAAGCAGGAGGAACTGCATGGCTCTCGGTCGCCCTCTCTCGCCGCTGTCTCTGTCCCCTTCCGAAAGACAACAGTTGTTGGACTGGACTCGTCGTCCCAAGACGGCGCAGGCCCTGGCGTTGCGCGCCCGCATCGTGCTGCTCAGTGCCGCCGGCCAGAGCAACACCGAGGTGGCTCGCCGAGTGCAGGTTGCGCTCGCCACCGTGGGCAAGTGGCGACAGCGTTTTGTGCTTCTCCGCCTCGACGGGTTGCTCGATGAACCCCGCCCTGGCACGCCGCGCCGCTTGAGCGACGCCGCCGTGGAACGCGTACTGGCGCGCACCCTGGAAACCCAACCCCAAGCCGCCACCCACTGGTCCACGCGCTCGCTGGCTCAGGCCACCGGACTCAGCCAGAGCAGCATCAGTCGCATCTGGCGCGCTTTTTCCCTGCAGCCGCATCGCAGCCAAGCCTTTAAGTTGAGCCGTGATCCCCTGTTTATCGACAAGGTCCGCGACATCGTCGGCCTCTATCTGAACCCGCCTGACCGAGCGCTGGTACTGTGCGTGGACGAGAAGAGCCAGATTCAGGCGCTGGACCGCACCGCTCCGTTGCTGCCCATGCGCCCCGGACAAATCGAGCGCCGCACTCACGACTACAAACGGCACGGCACCACCAGTTTGTTCGCCGCTTTCAACGTGGCCAGCGGCCACGTGCTGGGCCAACTGCATCGTCGTCATCGCTCCCGCGAATTCCGCCGCTTTCTCGACACCATCGAGCGCAACGTGCCCGCAGAACTGGACATTCACCTCATCCTGGATAACTACGGCACCCACAAAACCCACCTCATTCGCCACTGGCTCGCCAAACGGCCCCGCTTCCACCTGCACTTTACTCCCACTTCGGCTTCCTGGTTGAATCTGGTCGAGCGCTGGTTTGCCGAGTTGACCGAAAAACAGATCCGGCGTGGTGTTCACCGCAGCACGCTGCAGTTGGAGAATGCCATTCGCCACTTTATCGAGCATCACAACCAGAACCCGAAACCCTTTGTCTGGACCAAGTCAGCCGATCAAATCCTCGACTCCGTCGCCCGCTTTTGTAAACGAACATTAGACTCAGTACACTAGGGATCCTCTGATTAAGTCGGTTCACGGATAGCTTTGAAAGGGCATGGCTTCAGCCATGCCGTCAGAACCCGCTACACAAGCGGCTTTAGCCGCCGAGGGTCGCCCGCTCAAAGCGTCCCGTCTCGCTCGCGAAAACTTAATCAGACAATCCCTAGAAAGAAGACAAGATCAACGCAGTGTAAGACCAGGTTGCCAGGCAAAAATCCGGCGGGCTTCAGTCTCGCGCGAGAGCTTCGCGCAGCCTGCAGCCCGCCCGGCGTTTAGGCTGCTTTCTTGATCTGTCTGATTTTTGCCCAACGTGCTTTCTGGGCCAGAGAAATTCTCCGCCGCCCTGCCGCGGAGAGTACGCGCTTGGCGCGATGTGGCGCCCCCGCGTGCCCGGTTGCGCCCGAGCCTCGGGTAAGCTTTTCCAGAACCGAAATAGCCTCCCCAAGCTTTTGGACTTGGTTTTGTGCATCCCGGCGTTCCTCGCGGAGCCGGTCGATTGCTTTAGCAATATTTGTCATCAAATACCCCCTCGGGTAACTACCGTCGGCAATTGTATTACTAAGTCACCGATTCTGTCAGAAATTATTGCTGGCCGGGGATTACATGAAGCCTGCATCACACGAGGATGATGACAAGCAGGACGATGACACGAGAAAGGTGACCCGGGGATAACTATTCCTGCCTCTAGACGGCCCGCCCACAGCCTCATCCCAAGGGCGGGAGGAGTCCCGACGACCCGAACAGGAAGAAGGCGCCAACCGCCAGGCTATAGATCGCCGTCAGCGCCGTGACTACAAACTGAAAGCGCGGCAGCCGCGAACTGAACCCGAAAAGTCCTACTGCCGATGCCGTCATCACCGTATTCATTACCAGCAGTCCCGCGATAAACATTGCCAGGCCGACAAAGCCCTTGCCGAGTCCGCCAAGATTGGCCGCCAGTAGGAAGATCATCAGTTGGCTGGGCGTCTCCGCGCCCAGCCCGTGCACAATGCCAATCATGAATACGGATTTCGAACTGTAATTCCAGGTTTTGTCCGCCGGGCGCGGGACATCGTGATCGTGCCCGTAGCTTTTCACCTTCCAGTGGACCCACCGCAGTGCCCCCGCCATAACGTGAAAGCGGCTGCGAGGCGCTGGGTTCCCGTTGAAAAGCGATCCCAGAACATAGACCCCGAGGATCAGCAAGGTCAGTCCCACCAAACGCTCGGCGATCCGATCGATGCCATGAGGCAGCGAGAGCTGAAACACGATGACGGCGCTGCCCAGCACGGCAACCATAGCCGCGTGTCCCAGCGCGTAGAGCAAACCTAGCTGCATACCGCGCCAGCGGCTGGTCTGCACACTGGTGATGTCGGAGATGGCAGCAATGTGGTCGTAGTCGAAGCCGTGACGGAACCCAAGGATCGCCGCCGATAGGAGCGCGAGTTGAAGGCTGTTCGTCATGGCGGTCATGGATGCATGTGGGGCTTAGCCCAGAGTCCCTCATTGTTCCACAGGTCGGCAAAAATCCGAAATCCGCCGCGAACAGAAGCCATCGGCGCTGCCAGAATTGACGGCGAACTGCCACCGGATCGCCAAGTCCTGGATCGCGGGATTTGGCTCTCGCTGTACCTGACTTTAGTGCTTGGAGGGAGGTTACCGGCGTGGCGCATCGGATCGGAAAGTCGCTGCACCGGATGCTCAAGCCGTCTAAAATCAGTTAACCCCCCTGCACCGAAAAGCGGCTACAATAGCGGCAATCCAATCGCAATCGGAGGTAGCTGTGAAGCCAGAGCATCCTTATGGCGCCGTTGCAGTGTGGTGTGTGGTGTTTTTCGCTCTCGTGCCGGGCGTGTGCGCTCAGGAAGCGGCGGCTCCCACGCACACCGGAGTTCCGCAAGACTGGTCCCAGCGCCATATCGTGTTCAGCCGCGATGCGCTCGCCCTGCACCCGGACCTGATTTACCGGGAACCGCGTATTCTGCATCAGGCGATGCAGCGCTGGCAGGTTCCGAATTTAGGTGGCTCTCAAGGTGCCGATCCCGCGCTGGCTCCCGCGGATAACTCCGGCCCCCAGCGCGATTGGAACGTTGCTCCTTTGGGAGGCCGCCTTAACCCAGATCTGTTTCCGGCCAAGTTCTCCTTCGATCCTGCCGGTAAGCCCGATTGCGCCAATGACTACGTCGTATTCGGACTCTACATAGCCTCCACCGGCACGCAGGCCAACCTTGTCGCCTTCAACAATCTCTATGTCGGCACCGGAGGGTACTGTGGCGCGGGTCCGAAGCCGACGGTTCTGTTTGCCTATAACATCACCACCGTCACTGGAGGCAAGATCGTCACTTCCCCTGTTCTCTCCGAGGACGGAAAGAAGATCGCCTTCGTTGAAAGCATTCCTGCAACCGCCGGCCCCCCTGCAACCTCCGCCGCCGCCATTTTCCATGTCGTGACTTGGGCCGCAAACGCTCTCGGTAACAGGGGCGCGATCGGCGCCGCCGTTGTGCCTGTGTCTATGACTTCACTGACCTTTTCCCCGACCGCCAATGACACCACCTCATCGCCGTGGGTCGATTACCGCTCGGATACTGCCTACGTGGGCGCGGACAACGGCGTTGTTTACAAAATTACCCATGTCTTTAACGGAGGAGCAACGCCCCCCACGCTTGTCGGGGCTCCCTGGCCGGTTACGGTCAGCGCCAACTTCCACCTGACTCCTCCTGTTCTGGACTCGGTTCTGGGCTGGCTAATGGTCGGGAGCAGGAACGGAAAGCTTTACCAGATCAACCCCGCGCTGGGCACGCTCGTCAAGACGCTCCCGGTTGGAGCAGGAACAACCAACCACGGTATTTTGGCCGCGCCGATTGTCGATATCACCAACGGCACAACCTTCGTCGTTAGCTCCAACAACGGCACTTCCGCCGTTCTTGTCGAAGCCGACACCGCTACTCTGACTTTGTTGTCGGAAACCAGCATCGGCCTGGGCTCCGCCAGCGGCACTGCGGTCAACCTTTACGAGCCCGCTTTCGACAACAATTACTACAACAATCCCTCGACTGGATTGGTCCGTCTTTGCGGAACCGGCCCCGCCGATATCACGCCCTGGCAGTATGCCTTCGGGTTCACCGGGCGCACCATGAATACGACGCCTGCGACCGGATTCCCACAACAACTTCTCACTTCCACCGCCGCCCGCTGCACGGGATGGACGGAGTTCTTCAATCCCAATATCGGTGCCCTCCCTGGGACCGATTTCTTCTTCTTCGGGCTGAGCCAGGACTGTACTGCGGCGGGCGCGGCCGGTGGTTGTGTGGAGGAGATCAGCATCAACGGGGCTACCACGACCACAAACACGGCGACTATAACTGGCGGGACCACTGGAATTATCGTCGATAACTCCGCCAACCCCACCAATTACCCGCAGGCTTCCAGCATCTATTTCGCCGCCGGCGGGTTCAATGCCGCGTATAAATTTACCCAGAACGGCCTGCAGTAGAAGCGCAGTAGAAGCAATGTTCAGAGCGCCAGAGTCCCGCCTTCAGGCTGAGGAACTTCCGCCGCCTGCCGCCGGGCCTAAAGGGGCACTCGATCGAGAGATGAGAGCCTAATTGTGCTTTGGCCTCCCGCAGAGTTGCGGGAGCGCCTCTTCGCAATCCCCCCACCATCGCCCCGCGCAGGTGGCACGAGAGTCCTTTCGGAACCCTGCGTCGGCGCTGCAAAGCTTCTCGCATGCGCCTATGAAGCGCAAGACTTGCACCTCCACGCTCCTCCGCTGCTTGCGCTTCTGTTCGCCTCGTTTGCAACCGATTGCACAAAGCGGCGAAAAGTTTGCCGGGGAAGTGCAGCTAAGTTATTGACAAAACAGATGTTAACTTTCGCCAGGGCTGGCAGCCGAATTGCCCACCGCAACTGCGATGCAGTGTCTCTGGCCGAGCACGAGAATGACCAGCAGAAAGGCGCTCGCGGCGGCCGTGTCGCTGGCCGGCCTCAGTTGCGTTCTCGCCTGGTGCGTAGCCACGTCCCCTTCTCCATCGCGCGTCAATCCGCATCGCGTCCCGCTCACGGAATCGGAAAAGACCCTGCGCCGTGTACCCGCGCACATCTCCGAGTTTTCTCCTGTGTCGCAGCCGCTGGCCCTGCCGAAATGTGGAACCCTCCGTCCGCCCGAAGCCTTGCTCACCCCGGACCCGCTGCTGAATGTTCAAAATGACGATCTCCACGTGCGCGTCAGCTTTATTGTGGGATCCGACGGAAACGTGCATAGCGCCTTCGTCCTGGAGAGCGGCGGCCCTGGCGAGGACCAGATGGTGCTGCGCGCAGTGCGCTTCTGGCGCTATCGTCCCGCCCTCTGCAACGGCGTTCCCACCGATTCCGAAGCGCTCGTAAGATTCAGTATCCCCTAGCGCGCCAATTCTCCTACAATGTCTGCCATGAGGTTGCCGTGACTACAGACAATCCGAGTCCTCCCGATCCAGAACAGGACGAGCGGAAGAACCAGCTCACTGAAGGCAAGGAGATCGAAGAGTTTCTTCAACGGCTCCCCGGAAGCTTTCACTGGCCGAAGCCGAATGCCGAAGCTGTGGCGGCGGCTGTGGAAGCGATCCATCGCATGTCGGGCAGCGCGGCCGCGCAGGACTTGGCGGCGGCCGGTGACGCGGACGAATCCGCTACCGCCTGCTCAGGGTGCGGAGGTTCGCTGCCCGCCGGCGCTCGTTTTTGTGTCTGGTGCGGAATCCCCAGCCAGCCGGTCGCCGGCGATGCCGCTCCTCCATCTCGACCCGGTGGCGCCCAACATCACTTTCACCACCACTATCATCATCTTGTCCCCAGCCCTGCAGTCTCGGGCCATGCCACGGCATCCAGCGCGTCCTCTGCCGGGTCCGAGCCCTCTGCTCCTCGCGGCCGTGCTCCCGGCTCGGCGGGGACTTCGACCGGTGGCCGCGCCGAAGCCGGCGCCCGCCAGGTTGTCCAGGACTGGGCCCAGGCCTGTAACACCCGGCACATCGACGACCTGCTCGATCTCTACGCTGCCGACGCTACGCTCATCCGCTCCAGCGTTCCTCCGGTTCGCAGCCTGCCGGCGATCCGGGAATTCCTTATCTCCCTGCTCGAGGCCGGATTGGGCGACGTAGAGATGGAATCGCTGCGCCTCGAAGTGCTCGGTGAGATTGCGCTCGACCTCGGCCGCTGCAAAATGCTCGTGCCCGTCGCCATGGGGAAGCGCCGCGAAGAGCGCGGAAAATATCTCGTCGTCCTCGTGCGACAGCCCGCCGGCACATGGAAGATTCTTGCCGATTGCTGGTCCTCCGATCTGGCGGTCAGTGCCCCGCCGCCCGAACCCGCTGCCCGCAAGGGAAGCGAGCCAAGCGCGCCTCTCCGCAAGCCCCGCTGAAATCGAAGGCGCAGGGGACAGCGGGCCAGTCGTTGGTTGTTAGTCGTTCCCGGTTCGGCTCGGGCCACTCGGCTGACAAAATCATGGACTTCAAAGGCTCTTGCTTGCCAACGACTAACGACTAACGACTAACGACTAACGACGGGGCACACCTTCCGAGACCGGCAACAAAAACCCCGATCCTTGCGGATCGGGGTTAACTGGATTCGGTGAGTGGATTCGTTGACCGCTGTGTTTAGTTGTTACTGGTGCGTGTCGTAAACAGCTGCCGGTAGCCCAGACTCTCCACGTCGCGGAACATCGGCGTTCCGGGCGGCAGGCCTCCCGGACTGGTAAAGTCCAAGTCGAAATAGTAATCTCGCGTTGGCGGACTATACACGGTATTACAGCACTTATAAAACCCCGTATTGTAGGTTGAGTAGTACAGGCTCACCAGGGAGCCCTTGTAGTGCAAGGTGGTATTCCAGTTTTCCAGGTAGCGCAGGAAGTTGTGTACCCCTCCGTCGGTACCATTGTCTGCTGCGGTGGCATTCCACAACGTCGTCGTCGAATAGGGGAAGGTTCTGTTCTTCCCGGCTGAGATTGCCAACCGGTAAGAGGTCGTGGTGCTAGTCGTTCGGTTGTTCGGGTTGGTAACATCGCCCGACGTCATGCTTGTCAAGTCCGACCAGGTGTTCGAGAGGAGAGTGACGGCATCGGCAATGACCGACGCGGCCGAGTGTCCAGTGGTATCGCCCTGAAACGCGGTGGTGTCGGTAGCCCAACCCGCCGAGTCGGTCGCGTTGCTGTTGTAGTCGCCCTGGATGTACACGGGGTTCTCCGATGCCACCGTGAATCCGCCAGGGCTGTCCAGAGTTTGCGCCCCGTCCGATCGCATCGGTACGTTGCCGAGCGAACCATCCACCAGCCGCAAAACGTGCCGCGCCCCGCTCACCCAGTTCTTGCGCGCGGTGGTGGTGCAACTCGTAATCCGCGCGCTTCCCGCCGCGGTACCGAAGGGATCGGGGTGGGCCGGGCTGTTGATGGCAGCATTCAGGTTGGTAGTGGCAGTGCCGTTATAGAAGCCCAATCCCAGGTTCGCGGCGCCGAAGTTGTCCAAAAACCCGTTCTGATTGGCGTCCTCGGGAGAATTGACGCCGCCCGGAGTTTCCAGCACGCCGTCTGGCGTGCCCACTGAACTGGAGGAGTTAATCACATCTTCGAGGCCCGAGTCGCCAGTTTTCGTCGGCGAGCCTCCCTGCGGGGGATGCGGGTTTAACAGCATGCCCCGGCGGTCCGAGAAATACAGCACGTAGCCGTTTTGTGCCAGATAATCCACATTCCCGCCGCTCGTGCCGGGGATCGCTCCCGCCAGCCATCGCTTCAGGTTGCCCACATCGATTTCGACGGCGTTCATCACCCCGTTGGTCGTGCAGGTATCGTTCGCCTGGTTGGCGGTGGTGTCCCGATTTTCCCCTTCGCGGTCATCGTAGAAGTTGATGGGATACCAGTTGTACTGGGTGAGGCTCTGCGGTGTCGCTGAGGTCGCGGGGGTCGCGACCGGGACTGTAGGGGTAAGGCCAAGCGCCCAGTCTGCTGATATCCCTGCCGCATCCTTTGCTATCCCTGCCGCCGTCGCTGCCAGATCCGCCGTAAACAACGGCACGGTTCCGCTCCACGCTGTGCATTTCTTGTTGGGCGAACTCCCGCTCGTCGTAGTGCAGGCCGGGGCAACCCCGTCGATCTGGGCGGTAGTGGGCAGGACGCCGGTCCCGGGGCGATCCGCCGGCTCTTGCAGCAGCAAAATCGCATTCGGATTGATCGGGTTAGGAGTCCCACCCGCAGGGGTGCCCCCCCCCGACTGCGTTGGCGGAGTCAGGCCCCGCGCAAATCCCAGCGACAGCCATTCGGTGGTTACCGGGTTCCAGTTCCCGGATGAGTTCTTGTATTCCACCCGCAGGTAGCCATCGATCAGGCTCCAGCCCGACGAGTTCGTCGTATCGGTGGCCGCGGCCGAGTTCGCATTGGGCACCGCGTAATACGGATAAGGAGGCGCTGACGTGTTGTTCGGGCAGCCAGTAGGCACGGTGCCGCCTATTGAATTAAACGAGGTTGTGCTGTACGGCGGACACACGCCGGTCAGCAGTGCACTGGCGGCGGTGCTACCCGGCAATTGGTAGACCGGAGCCTGTGGCGCTCCCGTTGTGGTTGTAGTTGTATTAGGGTTCACCGGCTGGAGACCCTGTGTGGGCGAGGCGGAGGTCTGGCCCGCGAACGTCGCGGGAGCGAAGAGCCAATCCATGGTGCAGGAAGTCGAACCGGTGCAGGTGGACGGCCTTACGTTGGACGCGGCCGCGAAGTACAGGTTATAGGTGTTGCCGCTTGTCGGACTCCCGAACGTCGTCGAATTGAAATTGCCCGCCGCGATCGGGATTCCCCACTGATTGATGCCGGCGGTGGGGGTGGTGGTGAGCCCATACTGTGCCTGCACCTGCGTCGGCGATAGGTTCGCCAGCCGGACGTTGTTCGAATCCGACGCGCCACCCGGCAAATCCGCCGGATCGTCGCTCAGCAGCACGCGAATCTGCGCCAGGTTATACTCGCGCGACTGGCCCAGCGCCGACGTGGCGTCCTCGCCTGCCGGTGGCCGCCGAATAATTTCGTACGGGTGGCTAGTCCCGCTGACGAAGGGCATCGAAAGCTGCGTGGCGCCCGTCCCCGTATCGTTAACCACCGTGCTTCCATAGTTCCCGTTGATGATCATGTGGTTGGTGGTGTTCTTGGAAAACGTGTACCAGGCGTTGGTGCCGTTATACGTCGCCAAGGGCTGCGCCGTGCTGCTCCCGCCGCCCGTCACGCTGCCATCCCCGTAGGAAGAGGCGTTGTAGGCGGACATTGCCGTGCAATTCGTCGTCGTGGTGCTACAGGCATTGGTGGCATTGGCGGTCGGAACATATATGGGGCCGGTACTGCCGTTGTTGGCGATGGAATTTCCGTTGGCCAGCACGGTCCGAACCACGTTGCCGTATGCCGACAACTGGCTCTGAAAGGTCACGGAAGTAGTGCCGGCAAGGTACAAATCCCCGTTGGTGTGTACGGGGCCGGCGAAGGTCATCGCGGGGCCGGGGAAAAACGAGAGATCGCCCTCCGAGAACACGCCAAACTGGAACACCGGTATCAGCGCCACCTGCGCGCTCCGAATCATGCTCACTTCCTGCCCGCCCGGAAAGTCCGCCGTCGCCAGCATGTTCACCGGGACGATCTGCGCATACAAACCCTGGTTCGGCCCGGAGAGGACGTTTCCCCAATTCAATAAGTTGACAAACTGGGCCTGGGTTGGGCAAGCCGCCCCCAGCACACCGGGCGTTACCTGATACTCTTTCCATGTGATTCCCGCGATCGCCGGCCCAGTTGTGTTGGGGAGTCCCACGTTGCAGATGTCGGAGGCCTGGGGGGACTGCGCGTTCTTGAACACGGTGGCCAAGTCGGAGGTCATTTTCTCGACGCCACCCTCGGCGCTGCGAAACGAGGCGTTATTCTGCAGATCGCTCCCGCCCACCTTGCCTTCGGTGTTGACCATCATCAGCAGTCCGATCGCGATCCCCGACAGCAGCAACAGCATCAGCAAGGACGCAATTAGAGTGAATCCTTTGGTGTGCAGTCTCGCGCTCTTCATACCGTAACTTCCCATGGTGTCGCTCCCCATTGCCTCGCTCCCCATCGTCTCGTTCTCCCTCGTCTTACTCCCCTTCGCCATCTCCGTCACCAGTTGCTAGTGAAGTGGATATTGGTTGCTGTACGTCAGATCCCGTGCGCTTACCGATGTTTCCAAATCCAATCCCTGATAACCGCCCTGCGCGCCGTTCAGCGTGCTGGTCATCGCCATGTGCAGAATGTTGATCTTGGTGATGTCGTCGGGGGTGAGCCCAGTTGACGTGCCAGCAACGCAGACATCGCCGTTCGCGCCAGGGTTTTGACAGCCCACCGCCGGCGCATTGGTGGTGTCGTTGAAAAGGTCATAGCTGAACTTCATGTAAACCACGCCGTCCGTTACCGGCATCGGACTGTGTCCACTGATCTGCCGCATCAGCCGCGCCGGGCTGACCGTGTTGTCGATGTAATAGGTGATCACCAGAATGCGCACTGGGGTCGCTCCGGTAGCGTGCAGCGCCGCTCCGTTCAGGCCCGCGGTGGCCCCGGCCGCTGTCTGGTTCATTTTCAGCGCATCGTTGTTGGCGAAGGGGACGATGTAAGTGGTTCCCACCGCGTTTGTGCCCGTCGTAATAGTGCCCGCCGTGACTTCGCCCACCACGCTCCAGGCGGGGAAATAAACCAGATCGCCCGGCGTCAGCCCCAGTAAGCTGTCGTTCACGGTTTGCGGCGTGGTCACGCCGTTCGGCAAACAACCCGCCGGAGGAAAAGTCGGGAGGACTGAATTCACCAGTATGGTGGACGGCCCGAAGGTCACCTGCCCCGCAGCCGTCACCGTCGCCTGGTAGCAATTCAAGTAGAACGAAGTGTCCGCGTACACCACCGTCACCACATCGGTAGCGTTTGGGTTGCTGGTGAGCGTCGGCCCGAGTTGGAATCCCGGGATCAGACCGTAAAGATAGGGCGTGGTGCCGGTCAAGGGTGGCAAGGGTTGCAAGGGATACGTCCCCGGGCTGCTGTTGGCGCTGCCGAGGTAGCACTTCGGCGTCTGATCGCAGCCATACTCCGGAGTGACCGCGGAGGGCAGGGGGATCGGCACGCCGAGTGGCAGTCCCTCCCCGGCCAGGCTCAAGTCCTTGGTCAGCATGTTGGAGGTCGCCCGAAAATCCTGCTGCAACTCCGCCCGCTGCGAAACCGTCCAGGTCGCGCCCACGCCTTGGCTGTAAAGTTGCACCGCCGCCCCCAGCATCAGCGTGCCCAGCGCCATGGCGATCGTCATTTCCAGCAGGCTGAATCCACTCTCGCGCTTTGTCGATCGATCGCTCATAACTCCCCTTCACTCGTACTGCGAAATGAACGAATTCAGAACGTAGGTCTTCGGCAGTTTCGTCCGGGCCGTCGCGTACTGCATGGTGATCGTCACGCTGCGCAGCGTAGGCACTATGTTGCCGTTCACGTCGTACACCGGCGAAATCTGAATTGCGCGCTGAAACCCAGTCAAAGGGATCTTCACATCGTCCGCGTCCCCATATTTCCCATCGGGTCCCGGCTCTTCAAGCGTTTCCTCGCCCGCGTTCGAGTCATCCGACGTCCCAAAGATTCCGTCCGCTCCCGAGTTGTAGATCGGTTGAAATTGCGGACTGGTCGCGATGCCCACGAAGATGCCGCAGGGTGAGGGGCTGCTGTCGCAGTACTGGGTACCCGAACTATTCTGGATTGCGTCCCAGCTAATCTGCGACGTGTTGCGCGCGGTCACGATGCTCTCGTACGCCTCGTTCGCCAGTTGCTTGGCGATCATGTCCTGCTGCGAGCCCTGCGTCGAAGCCATGGCCAGCCCGAAAACACCCAGCAGGCTCACCAGCCCCACCGTCAGAATGACCATCGAGATCATGACTTCGAGCAGCGAAAATCCGCCCTCCGCTTGCTTTCGCCCGCCAGCCTTCACGCTGCGCTCCATCATTGCCGTAGCCATTGATAGCCTCCTCCCGTCTTGGCGTAGAGCCGCCATCCCCGAATGCGGCCTGTCCCGCCCCACAGCGTGATGGCCCGCGTACTCAGCAGATCTCCCGTGCGCGCCAGGTACACCACCCCTCCATCCCAAGTGCCCGGACAACTGCCGTCGTTGTTCGTGCCCGGCGCCCTCTGCGACGAACCGTCCGGGCAGAAGTAAACCGTCGGTTGTCCCCCGGTGCCGACGCCGTTGATCGTCCAGCCAAAATCGATCGCCGCCGTCCCCGATCCATAGCCGTCCGGAACCGCCGTGGCGGCCGTGGGAAGCCCGGTTTGCGCCAGAAACGACACGTCCGTCGGCAATTGATAGACCACCGTATTCTGATCGCCCTGAAATCCGGCCACCGTTGGCGCCACCGTGATCGTAGCGTAAGGACTCGGCGAAACCGCGTTAGCAAAAGTCACCGAGTACGATGTCCGCTGCGATATCGAGTTGTCGCGCGCCAGACGCATCGCCCCCAGCGTCGTGTTATACGCATTGGTCACACGCTGCTGCGCCAGCACCGGCGTCATGCTGATGAACGTGATCGCCACCATGACGATGCTGAGCGCCACCACCGTCAGCATTTCCAGCAGGCTGAAGCCGCTCTCCCCCTGCCTGCGATGCCCCGCTTTTGTTTCCAGCCTTCTCATAAGCATTTGCCGTACCTGCGGTTCCCCGCTCCGTGAAACCAGATCGTAAGAACAAATTCGTGTAACTGGGATTGGTCAGCCCGGTATCTCCCGCGACCCTTTGTGGATCGCCGTCCCGACACCGGTCTGACTAACGTGATGTTAGGAACTGTCCCCCGGTACGTCAAAGTACCGGGGTACACCGGCCCTCCGTACACTGTCTTTTCGTAAGGTAATTCCAGGAGAGTTACGATCGTGCCACTTGCGTTCAGATTGAGCCCAACGACCGTCCTGTCAGCTTATCCTCCGCCAACAGAAATCGAAAGATGACTGAAGTTGTGACCTGCCGCGCGTCGTAAAAGCGTGAGGAAAAACATCAGGGAACATAAGAAGGCAATGCTAAATTGCCCCCCCACCGTGACGCAGGTAACTTGTCGTTGGCACCGACCCTCTCTTACCATGCTGTTACTATGGATCTACGCGCCCTCGTGGTGTGTCCGGATCAGGATTCCGCCGGCCTGCTTACGCTCATCTTGTCCGAGATGGGGATGGCGGCCGAGCATACGCCTTCGATCTCGCGCGGGTTAGAACTGCTCGAAAGCCAGCGCTTCGACGCCATCGTCCTCGACTATCGCGCCGACCAGAGTTCCGAAGAATTCCTGACGCGCTTGCGTCAGTCCGCCAAGAACCGCGCCAGCATGCTGATTGCCGTCGTTGACAGCGGCTTCAATGTCCGCCCCGTGTTCGGGCTGGGCGCCAACTTTGTGCTCTACCGCCCGCTCTCTTCCGAGCGCACCCGCATCAGTTTGCGCGCCGCACGCGGCCTCATGCGCCGCGAACGCCGCCGCGCTCCCCGCACGCCCGTAAGTTCGACCGTCAACGTCGCCTATCCCGGAGCCCCCGAACTCAACACCGTTTTGACTGACCTCAGCGAAGGCGGAACTTCGATCCACGCCGCCAACCGCCGCCTCCCGCCCGCGTGCAAGGTTTATTTCGAGTTCGCACTTCCCGAGCAGCAGCAACTGGTCCGCTTGTCGGGGGAGGTTGCGTGGCAGGACGCCAGCGGCCGCACCGGAATTCGTTTCCTCGACGTGCCCCAGTCTTCGCGCCGCCTCATGCAGACCTGGTTGCAGCAGAACACCCATGCCCACCCGGCAACCGGCGTGCCGGCCCATGTGCCGGTAAACCAGTCCTCCGCCAACCAGTCGCTCGCGACCCCGCCTCGCACCAATCGCGAGCCCAAGCGCGAGCCAAAAGATTCCAGCCTCATCTCCAATGCCGGCAACCGCCGCGGAGAGCTGCGTTTCGCCTGCAAACTCGGAGCGGAAATCTACCGTCTCGGCAGCAAGGTTCCCCATCGCTGCATCCTGTCCGACATCAGCGAGGGAGGTTGCTACGTCGAAATGCCAACTCCACTCTCCGGGCAGTCGGGCGTGGAGATTCTGGTTCGCACCGCCGACACGAAGTTGAGAATCACGGGTCAGGTGCTGACCACCCACCCCGGTTTCGGCATGGGCGTGCGCTTCATGTTCCGCGATTCCGTCGAGCGCGAAGAAATTATGCGCCTGCTCGCCGTTCTTTCCGCCGGTCCGTCGCTGGACGAACAACCGCGCTGAAAAACTCCAGCTCGCGCTTGATGTGGGGTGGCGCAGCGCTTCAGTGTGTGCGTGAGAACTCGTCTTCGCGCAACCGAGTGGAACAAAGCACGGCAGAACACAGCCCCGGAGGGGCGTTTGAGAATAGCCCGGCGCTTCAGCGCCGGGAAAAGTGGGAAGACCGAGCAAGTCCCGGAGGAGTCTGTGTCATAGCCTGGGTGCCGTCCCTAGCGGGACTCGATTGGTCCCACTTCCGCCTACCCGGCACTGACGTGCCGGGCTTTCCTGTTCCGCCGCTTCGCGGCTGATGCATCGTACGGTCCACTTTTTCGATCGACCTCAAGCTATGACACAGGCTCCGGAGGGACGACTGAAGTTCTCACGCACACACTTCAGCGCTGCGGTAACTGCACGGTCTTGAGTTCGGCTTTAGCCGCTGAGGCCACGCCCGCTAAACCCGCTGCTCTTTCTCCGCCACCGCCCGGCGAAAATATTCCAGCGAAAGCTTCAGCCCCCTTTCCAGCTCCACTTTCGGTTCCCAGCCCAGCAGCCGCTTCGCTTTCGAAATATCCGGACGCCGCTGCTTCGGATCGTCCTGCGGCAGCGCTTCGAACTTGATCTGGCTCTCCGACCCCGTCGTCGCAATCACTTTCCGCGCGCACTCCAGAATCGTGAACTCCGTCGGATTCCCAACATTTACCGGCTCATGCTCCGGCGACCGCGCCAGCCGCAGAATCCCATCCACCTCATCGCTTACGTAGCAGAAGCTGCGCGTCTGGCTGCCGTCGCCATACACCGTAAGATCTTCTCCCCGCAGCGCCTGCCACATAAAATTCGGAATCACCCGTCCGTCGTTGATCTGCATTCGCGGCCCATACGTGTTGAAGATCCGCAGAATCCGCGTGTCCACCCGGTGATAGCGGTGATACGCCATGGTCACCGCTTCCGAAAACCGCTTCGCCTCGTCGTACACCGACCGCGGCCCCACCGGATTCACATTCCCCCAATACGTCTCCGTTTGCGGATGCACCATCGGATCGCCGTAACACTCCGAGGTCGATGCCATCATGAATTTCGCGCCGCACCGCAGCGCCGTTTCCAGCGCTTCAAACGTCCCATACGATCCCACCCGCAGCGTTTCAATCCCGTGTTTGGCATAGTCCACCGGGCTCGCCGGACTCGCGAAGTGAAATACATAATCCAATGCGCCCCACTCCCCGGGCTGGCAAACATCCTTCTCCACAAACTCAAATCGCGAATCGTTCCGCAGATGCTCAATGTTCCCGAGCCGTCCCGTCAGCAGATTGTCCGCCGCCACCACCCTATAGCCCTCGCCCAGCAGCCCATCGCACAAATGCGATCCCAGAAAGCCTGCCCCTCCAGTCACCAGCGCACGTTGCGTGTTCATGGACTCAGGCGCGCTCCCTTATCTTCGAACCCGTCGCCCCTGGCAACTGTTCTGTCAACGCCGCCGGCCGCCCCACGCTGTAATACGAGAATCCGTGCTCCACCATCACCGCCGGATCGTACAGATTCCGCCCATCGAGCACGATCGGATACTTCACCAGCGTGCGCAGACGCTCCAGATCAAGCGCCGCGAACTCTTCCCACTCCGTCAGGATCAGCAGTGCATCCGCGCCCGTCGCCGCCTCATACGCATCCGCCGCGAACTCGACGCCCGATTTCAGCACCTCTTTCGCCCGCTCCATCGCCGCTGGATCGTAGGCGCAAATGTGGCAGCCCTCGCGCACCAGTTCCTGCACCAGCAGCAGCGCCGGCGACTCCCGAATATCGTCAGTTCCGCCCTTGAACGCCAGCCCCAGCACGCCCAGTCGCTTGCCGCGGAAAGTCCAGAGCACGCTCCGCACCTTGCGCAAAAAGCGGTGCCGCTGATCCTCGTTAATACGAGTCACTTCTTCCAGCAGCCGGAAGTCGTATCCGCTTTCCTTCGCGACCGCCCGGAACGCCATCAGATCTTTCGGAAAGCACGATCCCCCATACCCGATCCCCGGATTCATAAATCGCGGCCCGATCCGCGAATCCGTCCCAATCCCGTCGCTCACCTGCTCCACATTCGCCCCCACCGCTTCGCAGATCGACGCCACCGCATTGATGAAAGAAATCTTCATCGCCAGAAACGCATTGGAAGCGTGCTTGATCAGTTCCGCACTCTTCGCGCTCGTGACCATCAACCGCGGCGGCACCCGAGCCGCTTCCGGACGCGGAATCGCATCCCCCCGCCCGTAGTACCATCCACTGGTCAGCGGCCCGTAGAGCTGGCGCATTACCTCCGCCGCCCGCTCGCTCTCCACTCCCACCACGATGCGGTCGGGATAGAGAAAATCTGTAACCGCCGTCCCTTCGCGCAGAAATTCCGGGTTCGAAGCCACATCGAACAGCGACGGATCCGCCCCGTTCCTCATGATGATGGTGCGGATCCACTGGCTCGTGTACACCGGAACCGTGCTCTTCTCCACCACCACCTTGTACTCGTCCACACCCCCGGCGATTTCCCGCGCCACCGACTCCACATACGACAGATCCGCGTCCCCGCTTTCGGTCGGCGGTGTCCCGACCGCGATGAACACTGCCTCGCTTTCCCGTGTGGCCGCCTGCAAGTCGCCGGAAAACTTGATGCGCCCGCCCCTATGCCGCGCCAGCAACTCGGGCAGAAATTGTTCGTGAATCGGCACCTCGCCCTTCCTCAGTGCCGCGATCTTCTTCTTGTCGTTGTCGACCAGGACAACCTCGTGCCCCAGATCCGCGAAACACACTCCCGTTACCAACCCTACATACCCGGAACCGACCACCGCGACGCGCATGGCGAGTCTTCTCCTTGAATTTTCATCTGCACCTCCGGCTCGTCGGTGTGCACTTTCTTACTGTAGCAGTCTTTCCAGCGCTGATCGCTTTTCTATCGTCATCAACGCATCCACCCAGCCCAGGAATGGGAATTCGAATCTCACAATCATCAGTGACCACCATCACCGCCCCAAGGTTCGCCAGATTAAGCTTCGCCAAGTTTCAGAACGGCGGCCTAGCTCGTGTGGGGACAGGCGCCCTCGCCCGTCCAAGCCGGGCGCAACTCGGCCTCGTCTCCAGCGCCATCACCATATTGTATTGTTGTCGTCCGAACGGTTAGCATTCCAGCAGTCTGCTCGTCCAGCACAGCCAGCCCCCGCCCGAAAGTCGTAGCGCTCCCGTCCACCAGCCTCCGCTCGGGATCGCTGTAAAATATCCCCAAGGCATCCCCCGCCCACTTGGGAGAAATCCGTCTGCGCCGTGCCCTGATCAACGCCGCACTCCTGCTCCTGTTGTGCGCGCCGCTAGCCCGCGCCCAGGATCGCTCCGGCGAACTCCGCCTCTCCGTCGCCGATTCCGACGGCGCCGTCCTGCCCGCCCACGGCCTTCTCATCAGCCAGTCAAGCCATTTCGAACTCGCATTCGACACCGCTCCCACTGGCGAATACACCGCCAAGAAGTTGCCTCTGGGCACCTACCATCTGACGCTGGAGCACGCCGGATTCGCCCCCTACAATTCGCTGCTCGAGATTCGCTCCGAACTGCCCCAGAAAATTTCCGTCGTCCTCTCCGTTGCCACCGTCGCCCAGACCGTCGAAGTAAAAGATTCCGACACGCTCCTCGATACCACCAACGCCGGCAACACTTACCAACTCGGCGCGCCTGCGTTGCGCGATTGGGCCGCCACCATTCCCGGACGGCAGGCCATCGACGTCGTGCAATCGCAACCTGGCTGGGTGCTCGAGGCCAACGGAGTCCTCCATCCCCGCGCCTCTGAATACGACACGCAGTACGTTGTCGATGGACTCCCCATCCTCAACAACCGCTCACCCGCCTTCTCTCCCTCCGACGATCTCGACGATGCGCAGGCGGTCAAGACGTACACCTCCGGAATTCCTCCCGAATTCGGCCGCAAGGTTGGCGGCGTGGTTGAAACCGTGACCGACCGCAATCCCGCGCGCGGCGCGCACGGTACCGTCATCCTCGGCGGAGGAAGTTTCGACACCGGGAACGCCTACCTCGGCTCCAGTTATTTCGACGGCCGCAACATCTTCGGCCTCTCCATGGACGCGGCTCGCACCGGCCGCTTTCTCGATCCCCCGGTGCTCCAAAACTTCACCAATAGCGCCACCCTCGCCGGAATCAAAGCCAGCTTCGAGCGCGATCTCACTACAAAAGATCGTCTCCGCCTTTCGCTCAGTTTCGATCGCGCCGGTTTTCTCGTTCCGAACGAACTCGTCCAGCAGCAGAACTTGCAGCGCCAGGATCGCGGCAATCGGGAAGTCTCAGGCCAGGTCTCGTATCAGCACACCTTCTCTTCCAACGTACTGGCCACCGTGCAGGGGCGCGCGCGCGACGACGAAGCCGGCCTCACCTCCAATCCATCTTCCTGGCCCATGGAACCATTTCAAGACCGCGGTTTCCGCGAAGGCTATGTCAGCGCCACCGTCGCCGCCAATTTCCATCACCACGAAATCAAAGCCGGAGCCGATTCCATCTACAGCTTCGTTCACGAACTATTCTCCTACCACATCACCGCCACCGAGCTTAACGGCCAGCCCCTCTTCGATCCCTCCACCCCGCTCAATTTTTTCTTCCACCAATCCGGTGACGATCGCGAGCAGGCGTTTTTCGTACAGGACAGCGCGCATTTCGGCAACCTCAACCTAAGCGGCGGAATTCGCTTCGACCACTACAGCGTTCGCGTCACCGAGTCCGCCTGGAGCCCGCGCTTCGGTTTCGCCTGGTACGTCCCCAAACTCGGCATCGTATTCCGCGGATCCTACGACCGCGCCTTCGGCACTCCCGCGATCGAGAACCTGCTGTTGAGCGCGTCGCCCGAAGCCCGCGCTCTCAACAACGAAGTCGCCCAGCTCCCGGTCCGTCCTTCGCGCGCCAACTATTACGAACTCGGAGCCACCAAAGAACTCTTCCACCAAGCTCACATCTCCGCCAACGTGTTCCAGCGCGACACCCGCAATTTCGCCGACGACGATCCTCTCCTCGATACCGGCGTCAGTTTCCCCATCGCGGTGAGTTCCGCCCACATCTACGGCGCCGAAAGCCAGCTCGCCCTCCCGCAGTGGGGCCCGTGGTCCGCCTGGTTGAACTACTCCTACATGGTTGCCTCCGCGCGTCTTCCCGTGGTCGGCGGATTATTTCTCGGCCCTGACGCTTCCCAGCTTCTCAACTCCAACGCCCGCATCTGGATTTCTCAGGACCAGCGCCACACTGCGCACGGACAGATCCGGTACCAGCCCTGGTCGCGCTTTTGGACCTCCGTCGGCGCCTCCTACGGCACCGGCCTTCCCGTCGACCTGAACGGCGAGTCAACCCAAACCCTCGTCGCCGAATTCGGCCAGGCCGTAGTTGACCGCGTCAACCTCCCCGCCGGACGCGTGCGCCCATCCTTCTCTGCCGATCTCTCCGCTGCCCTCGATCTCTACAAAAAAGAATCGCGCGCCCTGCGCCTCCAAGGCGATATTCGCAATCTCAACGACCGCCTCAACGTGATCAACTTTGCCAGCGTCTTCTCCGGCACCGCCATCGGCTCTCCCCGCACTTTCTCTCTTCGCCTCCGCTTCGATTACTAAAGCGCGCGGCGAGTGTGGCGCGGGCGCCCCCGCCCGCGTAAAACTGTGTGCGCCCAATCCCCCATCCGTCAAAGACGCTGATCTAACTCCCCTGTGTCCCCCTGTGTCCCCTGTGGTCAGTCTTTCCGCCCGTAGCCGCCAAACAAGAAGGCGCGGATAGCCCCCGCAACAAATTACAAAATTACCCGATTACCCAACCTCCCCGCCGATTGACTTCCCCCGCATTTCGCGCGAAACTCCCCTCTGGGCCTGCTTTCTCCCGCATCACCGCGGGCCGCCGGAACAAAATATGTTCCCGCAACCTATGTCGACGTCCGAGTTCCACCCTGACGATTCGTCTCCTGACCCGACCCGCATTCTCGAGCAGCACCTCCTCGCCGGTTTCTCGCCCGACCTCGCTCTCGATTTAGTCCTAAACGAACTCGTAGTCCGCGCCGCCCAAGCCACCCGCGCCAGCGCCGCCGCCCTCGCCCTCGTTCGCGGCGACGAAATGGTCTGCCGCGCCGCCACCGGGCACCTCGCCCCCGATCTCGGCGTCGCTCTCAACACCCGCGACGGTCTCTCCGGTGCCTGCCTGCAGACTCGTCAGCCGCAGCTTTCCGTCGACACCGAGTTCGATCCCCGCGTTGACCCCGCCATCTCCCGTCGCCGGGGCATCCGCTCCATCCTCATCGTTCCCGTCTTCGACAGTAACGACAAGAACGCTCGCTTCACCGGAGTGCTCGAAGTTTTTTCTATTTCGCCCGCCGCCTTTTCCCACAACGATCAAAAACTGCTCGAAGCTTTCGCCGAGGAGTGCGCCCGCATCCGCCAAGCCGCCGTCGAACTAAGTCAGCGCAAGCCCGCCGCCGCAGTCGCGGCGCCCGAACTCGCCCCCCCCGCGCTCATTCCGTCCGATTTCGTCCCGCCCGAGTTCACGCCCCCCGGCTTCATCGCACCCAGCCCTCCGCCCGCTAGCCGTTCTCCCTACGAAGCCTGGACCCTCCTCCTCGGATCTCTAGCCATTCTCGCCACCATCGCCGTCAGCTTCCTCATCGGCTCCCGCATCGGATGGCTAAGCCCATCTCGAACTGCATCCCTTAGCCACATCTCGCAGCCCATCCCCGCAGGAACAAACGCGCCAGCAAAATCTTGCGTAGGGACAGCCGCCCCCGGCTGTCCAGCCGAGCAAAGCTCGGCAGGCACGACCGCAGCCCATCAAGCAAATCCGCCATCGTCAGAAAGAGCGTCAGAAAAGACGTCAGGGAAATCGTCCAGGCCGACGTCTAACGCCCCCGCCACAGACGAATTAGTCGTCTACGAAAAAGGCAAAGTCATCTTCCGAATGCAGCCCGCTCCCTCCAAGCCTGACTCAGCGAAGCACCACCAGGCCAAGCCCGATGACCTGAAGCAAGACAGCGATACCATCGTAGAAGCATCGTCGACGACCAGGATCGCCCCAACGAAGATCGCCCCAACCAATCTCGTCCAAACGAAGATCGCCCCAACGAAGATCGCCCCAGCCCAAACCGTCTGGCTGGCTCCCGCGCAATCCGAAGCCCGCCTCCTCACCCGCACCGAGCCCCTGTATCCCCCCGAAGCCCTGGCCGCCCACCGCGCCGGCACGGTCGTCCTCGAAGTCCAAGTCGCCGAAGACGGCTCCGTCTCCAACATCCGCCCCCTCAGCGGAGACCCTGTCCTGGCCGCCGCCGCCGCCGAAGCCGTCCGCAACTGGCGCTATCAACCCTACCGCCAACTCGACCACCCCGCCCAATTCCAGACCGATGTAACTTTGACCTTCACCCTCCCCAACTAACAGCTCGTCGAACGGATAGAAGAGCGGGTGCCCCCGGGTCTCGCGCTTTTCGAGACCTGGGAGCTTCGCCCCAACCGTCGCCACGCAAGCCGACACCTGCCCTACGAAAACGCCAACTCCTTAGCCCGCTGCACCGCCTTCACCACCGCCTTGATCAGCGTTACGCGCAGCTTGCCCTCTTCCAGTTCCATGATGCCGTCGATCGTGCATCCCGCCGGTGTCGTCACCGCATCCTTCAAAAGCGCCGGATGATCCCCGGTCTCCAGCACCACCCGCGCCGCGCCCATCGTTGTCTGGGCCGCCAGAAGCGTCGCTATATCGCGCGGCAGTCCCACCTTCACCCCAGCCTCCGCCAGCGATTCCAGAATGATGTAGATATACGCCGGCCCGCTCGCCGACAATCCCGTCACCGCGTCCATGTGTTTTTCGTCCACGGCCACCGTCCGCCCCACCGCATCGAAAAACTTCGTCGCCGTTTCCAGATGCTGCTTGGTCGCGAATTTCCCCTTGCACAGCGCCGTCATGCCCGCGCCCAGCACGCAAGGAGTGTTCGGCATCGCCCGCACCACCGGAACTTCTTTCTCCATCGCCCGCTCAATCATCTCCGTCGGAACCGACGCCGCCACCGAAATCACCAGTTGCTTCTCATTCAAGTGCGCGCGAATCTCCCGCACCACGTCGGCCACCACCTGCGGCTTCACGCAGAGAAAAATAATGTCCGCGTCCTTCACCGCCTCCGAGTTGTCGGTCCCCGCGTGCACCTTCAACTTTTCCTTCAACATCCGCGCCCGCTCCGGATGCGCCACCGTTGCCCAGGTCTGCCCCGGCGACAGCAATCCATCCCGCAAGAAAGATTGCAGCAGAATCGATCCCATCTTTCCCGCACCCAAAACCGCCACTTTCTTCTTCAAACTCAAACTCTGTCCCATGCGAATTCTCCCAAACAGCAGCAAAGCAATTCTATGTAGAGACGCGGCTGGCCGCGTCTCGCCGCGAGGCCAGCCTCGTCTCTACGGAAAGACTATACCAGCCACCGAAATCGAGGCAGCCTGCCCTCTGGTCCGATTCCAAGGTTTCATAGTTTCAAGGTTTCAAACTGAACCCTCAACGACACACGGCTTTTTCCTTGAAACCTCGAAACCTTGCAACCTTGAAACTTTCCTACCCCACAATCTCCGCCGGCACCATCTTCAATATTTCCCGCCCAATCGGCAACGAAGCCGTCGCCGCCGGAGACGGCACATTCAGCACGTGCAAAAATCGCTCCCGCCCCACAAACCGGAAATCATCCACCAGAGCGCCATCCGCACCCACCGCCTGCGCCCGCACTCCCGACCCGCCCGGCGTCATATCTTCCATCCGCACCTCCGGCACCAACCGCTGGCAAGACCGCACAAACTCCCGCTTCCGCAGCGACCGCCGAAACTCCCCCAGCCCGTTTTTCCAGTGCTGCCGCGCCATTGCCCGAAATCCCGCGTCCATGAACACTTCCATCGTCTCGCCCAAATCGAAATCCCTCCACCGATATCCCTCGCGCCGAAACGCCAGCACCGCATTCGGCCCCGCATCCACATTCCCCTGAATCCGCCGCGTGAAGTGCACTCCCAGAAACGGATACTGCGGATCAGGCACCGGATAAATCAACCCCCGCACCAACTCCGCGCGCGCCGCCGCTAGATCGTAATACTCCCCGCGAAACGGAACAAGCATCATCCCCGGATCGTCTCCCGCCATCCGCGCCACCCGATCGCTATACAGCCCCGCGCAATTCACCACATACCGCGCCGAAAAATCTCCCGCTCGCGTCCGCACCACCACCGCCTCTCCCGCCGCGTCCGACTTTGCGCCCGACGACCGGCCGAATCCCACCACCCCCGCATTCGTCCTAACCTCCGCCCCGCGCCCCGCCGCGATCTCCGCATACTTCGCCGTCACCGCCGCATAATCCGTGATCCCGGTGGACGGCACTTTGAGCGCTCGCACGCCGCCCACATGCGGCTCAATCTCGAGCATCGCCTCGCGCTCCAGCATCCGCAAACCTTCGAGCCCATTCGCCACACCCCGCGCCAGCAACTCATCCAGTCGCGCCGCTTCCTCCGCGTTTGTAGCCACAATCAACTTCCCGCACACCTCATGCGGAATCCCATGTTGCGAGCAGAACTCCACCATCTCCCGCGCCCCCGCCACACACAACCGCGCCTTCAGCGATCCCGCCTTGTAATAAACCCCGCTGTGGATCACCCCGCTATTGTGTCCCGTCTGATGCCGAGCCACTCCCGCTTCTTTCTCCAACACCACCACCCGCAGCCGGGGAAACCGCTCCGTCACCTGCATGGCAAACGAAAGCCCAACAATCCCCCCGCCAATCACCGCAATGTCAAATGTCATAAGTCATAAACTCACGTAGGGACAGCCGCCCTCGGCTGTCCAGCCGTGCAAAGCACGGCAGCCTCGCCGATGATGATCCTACCGCACACTGGGGCCCCGTCGCCGTGACGCAAGAACAGGAAGATGTGACGCAAGAAGATGTGACGCAAGAAAAAGGCGCGGGTGCCCCACGTCTCGCGTCGAGACGTTGGTAAGGACACCTGCGCGCCCTCAATGACCAATTAGAAAATCACCAATTGCCAATTACAAATTCCAGCCCTACTGCACGATCAGCGTCACCACATCCCCATGCGCCGCCCCACCCACAGCCGTGGCCGTCACCGTAATCTGCGACGTGCCCAAGGCCGTTGGCGCCGCCACATTCACAAAAGCCGATCCCGGAGCCGCCGCTGCCGCCGACGTGGCCGTCACCGTAGCCGTCGCGGGGTTCGGCACCACTGCCGGAGCCGTATACAGCCCATTTCCATCCACCGTGCCATTTGCATTCCCGCCCGTGACTGCCCAAGTTACACTCTGGTTAGTCGAGGCATTAACTGTCGCCGTGAATTGTTGCTGAGTAACTCCTGCCGGCCACGAGTTACCCGCTTCATCCGCATACAAAGTAGCCACTCCGGGATTCACCGTGACCGTCACCGCTGGCGGTGGTGGTGAGCCACCACCGCCGCCAGCAACGCCGCCGCAGGAAATCGGCGCCAGCAACCCAAGCCCCAGGCAAATCCCCGCGATCCCCCAGTAGAGACGCGGCTTGCCACGTCTCTTTCCCCCGAGCCCCACAAATCCCATTATCGCCACCAACATGAATGCGTAGGGACGGCCGCCCCCGGCCGTCCAAGCCGTGCGCAGCACGGCCCAAACCCGCGGCCTCGACTCCGTCCCCGCGTTCGGCCCCAAAGTCGATATCGTCAGCGTAACCGTCGTCGTCCCCGCCCCCGCCGCAATCGTCGCCGGACTAAACCCGCACCTGGTCAACGCCGGCAAGCCCGAGCACCCAAAACTCACCGCCGAGCTAAACGCCCCGCCCCCCACCGGAACCGCCGAAAACGTATAGCTCGCGCTCTGTCCCGCCGACACCGTCACCGTGGTGTTACCCGTGTTCGTCCACGTCACATCCGTTCCCACCGTCAGCGTCTCGGTCGGCGTGGCATGGGTCAACGTCCCATCCGTTCCCTGGATCGTGAAATTAAACGCCCCTGCCGTCGCGCTGCCCAACGTCACCGTAAACGCAGCGCCCCCAGCGGTCGGCGTCAGCGTCGAAGGCGTAATCCCGCACGTCCCCGGAGCGCCCGCCGTACACGTCGGCGTCACGCTCCCGCTGTATCCGTTCAAAGCCGTCAGCGTCCCGTCCCAGGTTACGTTCTGATTCACCACCGTCGTATTCGGAGTCGCCGTCACCGCAATTGCAAAGTTCGGAGCTGGCCCCGTCACCGTTAGCCCGAACGTCTGCGTCTTGGCCGCTGGCGCTCCCGTCGCCATCGCCGCGACCGTCACCAGTAGCGGACCACCCACCGGAGTCCCTGCCGCCGCCGTCACCGTCAACGTAACCGGCACCGGCGCCGAAGACGTCGGACTCACCGAACTCGATGGCGAAAACACGCAAGCAGCTCCCGCCGGCAGCCCCGCCGAGCAACTCAGTGTCACCGTTCCCGCAAGACTTCCCGACGCCGTCACCTGGAATGTGCTCGCTCCCGACGTTCCGCCCTGCCCCACGCTCAACGAATTCGGACTCGGCGCCGTCAGATTGAAGTCCACCACGTGCAGCGTTACCGTCGCGTCGCGTGTAATCGCGTTTCCGTCCGTTCCCACCGCGTGTGCGTTGAAACTGTAATCGCCCACGAAACCGCCTGCCGTCAGCGTATAGGTAGCAGTCGGCGTTATCTGCGTCGGCGTCAGCGTGCAGGTATTCGGCGCCGCGCCGCTGCAACGTAAATTCACCGCGCTCGCGTATCCGCCCTTCGCTGTCAGCGTGCCGTTGAACGTGGCCGTCTGCGTCGGAAACACCGTCTGCGGCGAATTCGAAATCGCATTCGTATAGTCTGCCGACGTCACCAGTATGTAGTTCCAGATTCCCCGCCCGTAGGTCGATGCCACCAGCGTTTTCGTGCCCGCGTCAGGATTAAACATCTGCAGCGCCGTTACCGGGGCGTCTGGCAGAAATCCCGACACACCCGGCCCCGGCGCCGGACCAACTTCCGTCCAACTCGCAGTCGTCGTCGAACTCACAAAAACGCCAACGTCAGTTCCCGCATAGATCTGAGAAGGAGTGACCGAGGAATCCACCAGCAAGGCGTTCACCGGAGCGTCCGGCAGTTCCGTCACTCCCGTCCCGGTCCAGTCCGTCCAACTCGCGCCCGCATTCGTCGTCTTCCACACATGCGACGTTGGGTACGACGGCGTGCTGAATCCCATGATCCCCACATACGCCGTGTTGCCCGTCGCATCGGACTTATCCATCGCGACCGCCGCAATCGCATACCCGTTCGGATTTACATTCTGCGTCACATTCGTCATCAAGGTGCCGCCCGCGTTCGTCGTAACCCAAACCTCGCCGCCAGGGGCCCCGCTCAGCGGCCCATATCCGTTCGTCACCGCATACACCACCGTCGAATTGCTGTTAATGTCCTTTGGACCGCCCGCCGCCAGCGCCGTCACCAGGTTGATCTCGCCACCCGTGCACGCGCCCGTTCCTAACGTGTCGAAGTCATTGCTTAGCTGCAACGGCGCGGTGCCGCTAGTGCTGATCCGCCACACCCGGCAGGTTCCCACCAGCATTTCACTGGTATTCTGCGGGTCCAGAATATAAGGAGTATAGAAAGCTCCCTGGTCTCCGCCCAGACTGGCCGAGCTGACGATCTCGGAAAATCCACTGTCGTTACAAGCCGTTCCCAACTCACACTTCACAATCGTCACGTAGGGGTTCGCCGCAAACCATTCGTCGGGGTTCGCCGGATTGATCGCATTGAATCCGCCATCCCCGCCCAGCGCATTTTGCCAGGTAGTGCTGCTGGTCGCGCTGCTGGTTTTCGGCGAGCCGTTATCCTGCGTTCCCCCCAACAGAATGTCCACGTTCGTCGGGTGCACCGAGAACGAAACGAACTCCGTCATCGATCCCAGGCTCTCGCTCAGGCTGTCAAACTGATTCGTCCCCGTGCAGCTCCCGGTGGTCAGCCCGGCATAGCCATCCAGCGTCCGGCTGATTCCGCCATCGTGCGCGAAGTAGCCCGGCGATTTGCCATTCGCCACCATGAAAGCGATTCCGTGTTGGTCCGGATGCACGTGCGCCGGCGCCGCCAGTGGGCTGCACCCATAGACGTGAGTCAGATTGATCCAGTCGCCTTGCGTGCAGGTAGTGCCGGACGTAATCGTGCACTTATAAAGATTGATCGCACCAGCGTAAACGTCCGTTCCCGTTGAATTCGGAATCGCCGCCAATTCCAGGTTGTACCAACCCTGCTCCGCGCCGCAGCCGCTGTCGGCCCCAAACGCGCTGTCACCGCAGTTCGTGATGCCGTTATCCGGGATCTGCGTCCAACTCGCTCCGCCCGATTTCGTCTGCCAGATGCCCTCGTCAACAGCCGTCGGATTTCCATTGTTGTCAGGCTGCACATCGACCACCCACACATACATCTCGTTGCGCCCCGGTACCACAGCGAACTCGCCGCGATAGATCGGGCAAGTGGTTGCGTTCGAGTTGACCGGGCACGCCGTAGACGTAAGACCCGGGATCGGTTGCGCCGCCAAGGGCGCGAAGTTTTGCCCATCGGTCGATGAGTACAGCCCGTGACGCCGGATGAAAGCGTAGAACGTCCCGTTCGTTCCCTGGCTCGGGTTGTAAATCACCGCCGTAGCCGACGCCGGAACCGCGCCGTCCGTAAGAGTGACGCGGTTCCACGTCACTCCCGCATCCTGCGAAAAGTAAACCCCGCGCGCAGTTGAATTCCCATCCTCTTCCCGGCCAACGTACAAGCCGTTGTCTCCCGCCGTTGCCGCCACTACTAGGTTGGGATTCGCCGTGCCCCCGAATGCAATCTTGCTGAAACCAATTCCCAGAAATGATTGTCCGCTCGCAGCGCTCTGGATCTGCAGTGGCCACGTCAAACCGCCGTCGGTGGAACGCAGAATTCCCAAGCCGTAATAAGAATCACCCGAACTGATCGTCTCACCGGTTCCAACCAGAATCACGTTGCTGTTTCCCGGACACACGACCGGCTGCAACGCGATCGCGCCCACCGCCAGCGTCGGCTGATCGTCCATCAAAGCCTGCCAGGTGACCGATGCAGGATTCGAATTCTGACTGCCCGCGTTCGTCGATTTCCAAAGACCGCCATAGGCTCCGCCCAGCAGCACCGTGTTTCCCGTGCAGTCCGCGGGATCGATCACTACCGAAGTAGCCCGCCCCGAGACCCAGTTGTAATCCTGCATTCCATCGCCGGTAGCGTCGGAAGCCAGCGGAGCCGGTCCCAAAGGAGCCCACACTGTCGAACCCGACGCCGAAGCGGGTGGAGACGAAGCGAGTGGAGACGAAGCGGGTGGAGATGAAGCGGGTGGAGACGAAGCGGGTGCCCCACTCATCGCGCTTTTTGCGATGAGTGGGTCTGTGGAGGACGACGCGGCCGCGCGTAGTGCCCGCAAAGCCATCTTCTGCCGATAAGCCCGAAACCGCAGCCCCGCCGCCGATTCCCCTCCAGGCACAGTCCGACCCCGCTCGTTCCAGTTCCAGTCCAATTGATCCCGCAGATAAGGGCGATCCCCGTCGCGCTCTTCGCTGCTCTTTTCAGAAGAAGACGAGCGAGGTGTTTTACTGCCGGGCTCTTGCCCGAAGGCGACGGCGAGGAAAACGCCGCTGAAACCTCCAGCGAAGAGAAAAACGAAAGCCGCGAAGAAGATAACGGAGAAAATAAAACGAGAAAAGCGCACCTCACGGCAGGCCATAAACGAAAACGCTATTGGGCGCCGGCGCAACGCAGCGCACCAGTAGAGTCTCAACCATTAAAAAAAGATTTCCACGTCCTCGAAAGTCCCCCCATCCTTGGTAGCCAGCGAGAAGCCAGGGGCCAGGAGCCAAAAGCCGAGAGCTGACAGCCGCCCGCAATCCGCTATAATGACAAAACATGTCCGTGATCAAAAACATCGGAGCCGTAGCTCAGGGAATGACCATCACCCTGAAGGAGATGTTTCAGCCCTCCATTGTCGAGAACTATCCCGACGGTCCCGGCCCCCTGAAAGGCGCGAAGTTTCAGGAACGCTTTCGCGGAATGCACGTCCTGCAGCGCGACGAAAACGGCCTGGAAAAATGTGTAGCCTGTTTCCTCTGCGCCGCCGCCTGCCCCTCGAATTGCATTTACATAGAAGCCGCGGAAAACACCGCTGAAACCCGAGTCTCAGGCGCCGAACGCTACGCCCGCGTTTACAACATCGACTACAATCGATGTATATTTTGCGGCTATTGTGTGGAGGCTTGTCCAACCGATGCGATTACGCATGGCCATGGATTTGAGCTGGCGAGTTTCAATGCCAGCAATTTGATTTACCGGAAAGAACAGATGCTGGCGCCGGCTCCGGCGCACATGGGAGCCAATCAGGTGTTTGCGCAATCGGAAACGGATGCGGGCGTGACAGGGGATTAGCGAGCTTCAAGATGTTTCCACCAAACGCCGGTCCCGCAGGGACCGGCGTTGTTGTATGGAGCAGTTCTCAGTTCCCGGTTCTCAGTTCTCAGTCAGTGCGGGGGAGTTCTTAGCGCAGCCGGTATCGAAGCCGCCGAGTACCCCGGTCATGCCTGTGCTGGTGTCGGATAACCTTGCAGGGGAATAATGTTTTTTAACATGTTTCTTGCGGCGCTGCTGGCAGCATGGATCATGAGAGGTATTGATGACTATTCTGAGTCACATCGCCGGTGGAAAATCTACTGTTTAGCGTGGGAGAGAAGGCATGCCAAATGGTCGCGACGAGAGCTTGACCGAGGTGATACAGAAAAGGCAAAAACGGACGCTGAGAGGAGCGCCTATTGGCGTAAGCAATCTAAATCTTGGTGGGGCATGCTCCCTTACGATATTGACGCCGCTGTAGAAGAAGAACTGAAAAGAGATTAGCAGCCCGTTGATACCGAGCGGCCCCAACTGACGAGCTTTTGTTTGGGAAGCTTGGAAGCTCTGGACTAGCTATGGTTGATAAGACCGCTCACTGAGAACTGAGAACCGGGAACTGAGAACTGAACTAATGTCCAATTTTCTCCAAACCGTAGCCGAACGCGTCGTCATTTACGACGGCGCCATGGGGACGAACATTCAGAAGCGCAATCCCACCCTGGACGATTACTGGGGCAAGGAAAACTGCAGCGAAGTTCTCGTGCTGAGCCGCCCCGACATCATTCGCGAGATTCACGCGGACTTTTTCCGCGTGGGCTGCGACGTCGTGGAGACGAATACCTTCGGCGGCACGAGCCTGGTTCTCGGCGAGTTCGATCTGCGCGACAAAGTGCGCGAGATCAACCGGAAGGCCGCCCAACTCGCTCGAGAAGTGGCGCAGCAATTCTCGACCAAGGACAAACCGCGATTCGTGGCCGGCTCAATGGGGCCGACTACAAAATTGCCTTCGCTCGGGCACATCGGTTGGGACGCCATGTTGGCGTCGTATGAAGAGCAGGCGTTGGCGCTGATCGAGGGTGGCGTCGATGTGCTGCTGATTGAGACTTGCCAGGATCTGCTGCAGGCGAAGATTGCCACGGTCGCCGTGCTCGAGGCAATGCGCAAAGCGGGCAAGCGCTTGCCGGTGCAAGTTCAAGTAACGCTTCAGGAATCCGGCACGATGCTGCTCGGGACGGAGATTGGCGCGGCGCTGACCGCGCTTGAGCCCTACGACATTGACGTGATTGGCCTGAACTGTGCGACCGGTCCGGCGGAAATGAATGAGGCGGTCCGGTATCTGGGGCTGAACTCCACCAAATACATTTCGGTTTTGCCGAATGCGGGCCTGCCGCAGAACGTGGGCGGGCACGCGGTGTACAAGCTCGCGCCAAAAGATCTGGCGGAGTTTCACAAACATTTTGTAAAAGATTACGGCGTACGCATCGTCGGTGGATGTTGCGGCACAACTCCCGAACATCTGAAAGCCGTAGTGGACGCAGTGTCCGGCGTTGAGCCCGCCGAGCGCGATGTGAAGCCGGCAGGCGCAGCCTCCAGCGCCTACACCTCAGTCCCGCTGGATCTGGAACCGAAGCCCCTAATCGTCGCGGAAGAGATGAATACCACAACGCGCGTCGATCATTTCCGCAAGCTGGTGCAGGCGAAAAAATACGACGACATTTTGACGCTGGCGAAAAAGCTGGCGAACCAGGGATCGCACATGCTCGACCTGTGCTGCGCCATCGTGGGCGAAGACGAGAAGGGTTACATTTCCGCCATCCTGGAAAAAATCGCGACCCGCGTGCCCGCGCCGATACTGATCGACAGCACCGAGGCCGACGTGGTCGAAGAAGCGCTGAAGCGCATTCCGGGCAAAGCCATTATCAACTCCATCAATCTGGAAGACGGCGAGAAGCGCACCTCGAAAGTGTTGCCCATGGCGAAGCGTTATGGCGCGGGCGTAATCGCGCTGACCATCGATGAAGAGGGCATGGCGCTGACGGCGGACAGGAAAGTTGCGATTGCGCATCGCATCTTCGATCTCGCGACAAGAAACTACGGCATCCGTCCCGTGGACCTGCTCTTCGACGCGCTGACCCTCCCGATTTCGACGGGGCAGGAAGAATACCGTTCAGCCGGTATCGAGACCTTGAAGGCGGTGAAGCGCATCCGGGAGGAATTGCCGGAAGTGAAGACGGTGCTCGGGGTCAGCAACATCAGCTTCGGGCTGGACGCGTATCCGCGCCGCGTTCTGAACTCCGTGTTTCTGCACGAGGCGGTGGAGAACGGGCTGGACGTTGCCATCGTCAATTACACGAAAATTTATCCGCTGTACAAGATTCCGGCGGAAGAAGTGGAACTGGCGCGCAAGCTGATTTACCAGGACCGGTCGAATGGCGATCCGCTCCAGGTTTACATGCAACATTTCGCGGGCGTGAAAGGCAAGGCGCAGGCGCAGACGACCGCGCACGTGGCAACGCTCTCGATCGAGGACAAGCTCAAGTACGCGATCATCAACGGCGAAAAATCGGTGGGCGAGGGCGAAACCAAGCGCAGCCTGGAAGAGTTGCTGGCAGAAGCGCTCGTCGAGTACAAGCCGCTCGACCTGATCAACACGGTGCTGCTCGACGGAATGAAGACAGTCGGCGACCTGTTCGGAGCGCGCAAGATGCAGTTGCCCTCGGTGCTCGATTCGGCGGGAGTAATGAAGGCAGCGGTCGCCTATCTGGAACCGAAGATGGAGAAGAAAACCGGTTCGCAGCAGAAGGGCACGATCGTGCTCGCCACGGTGAAGGGCGATGTGCACGACATCGGAAAGAATTTGGTGGACATCATTCTGTCGAACAACGGATACAAGGTTGTGAACCTGGGAATCAAGCAGCCGGGCGACGTGATCATCCGCTCGGCGCAGGAGCACGGCGCGGATGCCATCGGGCTGAGCGGCCTGCTGGTGAAGTCCACGCTGGAGATGAAGTACGTGATCCAGGAACTGGAACGGCAGAAGCTGGCCTATCCGGTGATCTGCGGGGGCGCGGCCCTAACCAGGAAGTATGTAGAAGACGACCTGCGGCGCGAGTATTCGAATGCCGTGTTCTACGGCGAAGACGCATTCGCTGGCCTGCACGTGATGGAGGACCTGGCGTCGGAAGACCCCAAGCGCGAGGCGCGTCTGAAAGACGGCCGAACCGTAAAGGAATATGCGAAAGCCGCGGCGGTAGATGAAGAAATCGGCCCCGTGTTCGCGGAGCGCAGCGCGGTAGTGACCGATGCGCCGAATATTCCCGAGCCTCCGTTCTGGGGCGTCCGCGTGGTAAACGATTACGATCTGCGCGAGATTTTCAATTACATCAACGACACGGCGCTGTTCAAGAACCAGTGGCAGTTGAAGACGGCGTCGCAGGAAGATTACGCGCGCCTGGTGGAGGAGAAGTACCGTCCGATCAAGAAGAAGCTGGAAGAGGATGTGCTGGCCGCGGGCTGGTTCGAGCCGAAGGCAGTGTACGGGTATTTTCCCGCGCAAGGCGACGGCAACGACGTAGTAGTCTATGAGCCGAACCGTGTGGTGGCGGGGCTCCGCCCCGCCCAGACGGGGCAAGGCCCCGTCTCCACGCATGGCAAAGAGATCCTCCGCTTTACCTTCCCGCGCCAAAAAGAAGGTCGCCGCCTGTGCATCTCCGATTTCTTCGCCGCGCCGTCCTCGGGAAAGATGGATGTGCTAGGCCTGTCCTTGGTCACGATCGGTCCGAAGGCATCGGCCGAAACGCAGCGCCTCTTCGAAGGCGGAGAATATACCCGCTATCTCTATCTCCACGGCCTAAGTGTCGAGACCGCCGAAGCCCTGGCCGAGTTTCACCATAAGAAGATGCGCGAAGAGTTAGGCATAGCCGCCGAAGACTCGCCGCACATTCGCGACCTCTTCCATCAGAAGTATCGCGGCTCCCGCTATTCCTTCGGCTATCCGGCGTGTCCCCATCTGGAGGATCAGACGAAGCTCTTCGCGCTGCTAAAGCCGGAAGAGAACGTGGGCGTGCGGCTGACTTCCGGCTTCTTGCTGGAGCCGGAGCAGAGTACCTCGGCGATAGTGGTGCATCATCCGGGGGCGAAGTATTTTGTGGTATAGATAGAGCGATTCACCGCCGGGTGCCCCACACATTCGCGTTCTTTGCGAATGTGTGGGTGTGTGCACCGCCAGCACCCACGCCTCGAAAGGCGCGAGACAAGGGGCATTAGCGGCGAGCAGCAGCAGCCCGCATCGCGTTCACTTCCAAGGTTGGTGGTTTCCGGCTGGAGTGTGGTTTGGGCGTGACGGTAATCCGCACGTCATGGCCGAGTAAGAGCAGGAAGCCAAGAAGCCGCTCCATGGAGAAATCAGTGAGACGGCCCCGCGTCAAGGCGGAGACTTTGGGCTGATCCACACCTAACACCTTCCCGGCTTGCACCTGTGTCAGTTCGCGCTCTTCGATGATGTCAACGATCCGGTGAGCCAGATCAGCCTTCGCACGTGCCTCTTGGGGATTGACAACCCTCAGATCGGCGTAGACGTTGCCAGTGCCTTCCACGTACCCATGCTTTTTCATCCTGATTCATTCCTGTTAGCGTAATTCGTCTAGCGTGATTCTTCCGGTGCCTAACCTTTTCCGCTCAGCTTTTCCAGTTCCGCCACTTGCGCGAGCCGCTGCTTTACCAGATCAATTTCATGCTTCGGCGTCGCGATGCCCCGTTTGGACTTCTTCTGGAACACATGCAAAACGTAAACGGCCTTCGAGAACCTCACCGTATAGACGGCCCTGAACGTATCGCCCCTGAAGTCGGAAACGATCTCCAGAACACCCGGCGCAATACCTTTCAAGGGCTTCGCGTTCTCCGGCGTTTTGCCCCTCTGGACGCGCTCCAACGCAAACCCAATCTCGTCCTTGACCTCTTCCGGCAGGTCGCGCAGCACCTCCAGCGAATCCCCCATGAACCGTAGCGGCTTCATCGAAGTGGCTGTCATTGTGCAAGCGTAGACTATGCTACTTTTAGCATACTGTCAAGGCGACCTTATCAATCTTAGTTTCGATAGACATCTGATCAAATGCCCGCACTGCCAAGAGCAATCTGTACACAATTGGTCGGGAAACATGATCCTCTTTACCACGGCGAAGTGTACGCACTGTGGCAGGGAGTTTCTCATCGTGCTGAACGAACCGCGCGGCTGGGGTCCTGAGCCGGAGATGCGCTGCGACGCGGGGCGCCCGCACCCGGCGATCTAACTGCCTTCGGCGTACTCCGACTGCGCGCGGGAGTGCGCGCGCGAGTGCAATCGAACGATCAGCAGTCCCACCAGAACCGCGCTGACCAGCATCACCACCCGGATGTAGAGGCCGGCGTGAAAGGCCTGGTCCCCGGCAGCGATCCGAAGCAGGCCCGAGGTGGCGCTGACGGTGCAGAATCCGAAATAGATTCTTTCCATCCATCCGCGGGAAATGAGTAAGAGCCACAAAAGAATGGCGGAGACGATGCTAAAGATTCCGCAGAGAATCCACGTGCCTCGCGACACCGTGGACGGCACCCAGATACCGGCGGCGGCATTGGCGGCAACCATCTGCCGGACCGCAATCAGGAGGAACACGACGGAATGCACCAGTGCTACGATGGCGCGCTTACGGTTGGTGAGAATGGAAAATCCGCCCATGCGTATCTACAACTCTACCGGAATCGGCGGACCTCAGGCTGTGATCCAGATCACGCGAGGCGCGAACCATGCTGGGCCGCGGCGGTAAAGAACGATTGCCCTGTCGGCACCCACGTCTCGAAAACCGCGAGACGTGGGGTGCCCGCGGAGGAACGTTTTGGCTTGGCCGTGTTCGTGGTTCTTCGAGGGACCTTCGGCTGGGACGAAGTCAAAGGCCGCGGACAAGAGTGTCCGCGCCACACGAACCTGCCATTACACTGGGAGGCGCTGGTTTGGTTTTGACAAGAGGTTTCGGGTCGGGGAAAATGGCGGGTGTCCGTGCGTGCGGGGAAAACTCAGAGCGGTTTCAGGGTTACTGTAAGCCGCGGCTGGTTTCGGGAAGAGCACGACTTCACAACTTGCGGAAAAACTCGAAAATGTGCGGGTCACCGTGGAAGAGCGGCCCTTCAGGGCCGCGTAAGCCGAGCGAAATCAACGCGGGCTTTAGCCCCGGTGGGATTGTCGGCGGCGAGGCCAACAGCAAGTGTGAAAATGTCTGGGATTACACGATCGGTGAAAATGTTCTAATTCACAAACTTTGGAGAGGAAAATTATGAAGAAAACGATTGCAGTTGCCGTTCTTTCTGTTTGTCTGTCGTTTGTTACCGGGATCGCGCTTGCCGATAAGGTTCGTGACTGGGCGGACCTGGAAGCGGCCCATAACCATGTCAAAGAAGCGATCCATTCGTTGGACCGTGCTCGCGAAGCCAACCACTACGATATGGCTGGGCATGGCGCGAGGGCGGAAGAGCATCTGCGGGCGGCGGAGCGCGAGCTGCACGAGTCCATCGAGGCGATCCGGGCAGCGCGATAGAAGCTGTCAGCTATCGGCTTTCAGCCATCAGCCGTCAGGTGGGCCTTACTGGCGGCTGATGGCCGTTTTGCTGTTGTAAGAAATAGGCGCGGGCCTGTTCCCGCGCCTTCTTGCTGCGCACATCCTCCCGTGGACACCCGAGCGAAGGCGGGCGCTTCGCAGCGGGCGCGGACAAGCAGTGTCCGCGCCAGGCAGGTTATAGGCAAGGGCGGGGCGCCCGCGGCCACACGAGCCGGTCAGGCTTCCAGCGAGACGGGCGGCTGCGCTAGCAGCGTGCTCGACTGCGACGGGGAGAGGGCTCCGCCGCCGAGGGCGAACTGTTGCAGTTGTTGTTGCAGGGTAGCGTAGGCCTGTTGCGCGCCGGAAACATTGCCGGCCGTGAGGCTCTGGCCGATCTGGTTGAGGTCCTGGATTAGGGAATTCTGGGTGCTTGAGTCTCCGCTTCCAGTGCTGCTTGTGCCACCCAACAGGCCCCCGGCGCTGAACCGGTGGTGATTGTGCAAGTGAGTTGTGGGACCACTCGAACTCTGGAGATCCTGTTGCAGGGTGGCGTAATCCTTTTGCGCGGCAGAAAGGTTGCCGGACTGGAGATCGGTGGCGAGCTGGTTGAAGGCTTGGGCGACGGGGTTGGAGGTGGAGGCCGTAGAAGTGGACGCAGTACTGGTGGGGGACTGCGAAAAGGCCTTCTGCAAGGCGGCGAAATCGGTCTGCGCGGCGGAGAGATTGCCGGTCTGGAGAGCCTGGCTGAGCTGTTGCATGTCCTGTTGGTAAGGAGCGCTGGCGGCGCTGAGTTGGTTTTGAAGGAAGCTGCTGCTTAAAATCCCGGAGATCGACATTGATGTACCTCGATGTAAAAGTTGAAGAAGCGTTCGGCGGGGAATTCGCCACGGAAAATTGAGGCTGGCCCGTGGCGAAGTTCCGAGTGAACCTGGCGGTGTTGAAGCACGCTCGATTCCATGTGGCGCGGGGAATGGTGCGCAAGAAATGTTGGAGCATTTTGTGACGGTTGCGAGCAATCGCGCTGGGCGAGATGGCGCGGTGCGGGGCGGATGGGCAAAACGTGCCGAGGCTGGTGGAGGCAAAAGTTGCCGGGGCGCTGCTGAAAAACTCTGACTCACACAGGTTTTTGCAAAGCGCACGACTTTACAACTTGCGGAAAAACTCGAAAATGTGCGGGTCGCCGTGAATGTGAGGGAAGCCGCGAATGTGCGGGTCGCCGTGGAAGAGCGGCCCTTCAGGGCCGCGTAAGCCGAGCGAAATCAACGCGGGCTTTAGCCCCGGTGGTAGTTCTTTCTCGGAAGATTGCATTTTTCCGCAAGTTGTTTAGTCGTGCCGCTAGGCCCTCGAAACTGTGCTCCCGCTTTAGCGTCTGAGGGGCGCTTTTACGCCCTCGATAGTTCAGCAAGCTTGTGGAGCCATGACCTCTCAAAGCTCTCCGGGAACCAACTTAATCAGAGTTTCCCTAAACCCAATTCTTGAAACCGAATTCAGAAACAGTAAACTTGTCGGCATGGCGCGAAACTTCAAAGATTTGTCGGAGCGCGAAATTCTGGCGCTCGCGGTTTCACTGGAAGAAGAAGATGGACGAGTGTATGCGGATTTTGCCGAGGGCCTGCGCGAGACGTATCCGGCGACGGCCAAGCTGTTCGACGACATGGGGGCGGAGGAGTCGGAGCACCGGGCGTCGCTGATCGCGACCTATCGGGAGCGCTTCGGAGAGCACATTCCGCTGATCCGGCGGCAGGATGTGAAGGGGTTTGTGCAGCGCCGGCCGTTCTGGCTGACGCGTCCTTTGAAGATCTCGGAGGTGCGCAAGCAGGCGGAGATCATGGAACTGGAGACGCGCCAGTTTTACCAGAAGGCGATCGGGCAGGTGACGGATGCGGGGGTCCGGAAGCTGCTGGGCGATCTGGAGGAGGTCGAGCGCAAACACCAGGCGACGGCGGAGGCGATGTCGGAGAGCATTACTCCGACGGTCAAGAAGACCGAGGAGGAGGCGCAACGGCGTCTGTTCGTCTTGCAAATTGTGCAGCCCGGGCTGGCCGGGCTGATGGATGGATCGGTGTCAACGCTGGCTCCGGTGTTCGCGGCGGCGTTTGCGACCAAGAGCAGCAGCGATGCCTTCCTGGTGGGCCTCGCCGCATCGATTGGAGCGGGCATCTCGATGGCGTTCGCGGAGGCGTTGTCGGATGACGGATCGATGACGGGGCGCGGGCGTCCAGTGCTCCGCGGCGCGGTGACGGGATTGATGACGGCGGCGGGCGGAATTGGACATACGCTTCCATTCCTGATTAAAGATTTTCATGTGGCGTTTATTGCGGCAGTGATTGTGGTGGCGATGGAGCTGGCGACGATTGCCTGGATTCGCAAGCGATATATGGATACTCCGCTGCTGTCGGCCGCGTTTCAGGTGGTGGTGGGAGGAGTGCTGGTGTTTGCGGTGGGGATTTGGATTGGGAGCTCGTGAGGGAATTGGTAATTGGGTAATTTGTAATTGGTAGCCATCTCATAAATCGTTTTGGGAAGGGCACGGCTTCAGCCGTGCCGCCCAGAGCCAATAAAGACGCGGGCTTTAGCCCCTGAGGGATCTGGCGGTTTACTCCTTCGGCTCATTATGAGATGACTCCTAGTAATTGTTAATTTGCAGCCGCTTATTAACGGCTAAACAGGCCCGCCACCCTGGCCCTAAATCGTTGCCAGAAATCTTTTGGTGGGCTGGCAAACGCCGACGCTGCCGGGTTGCGCTCGATGTGCTCCACATGTTTGAAGCTCGGAGGAATCTCGAAGAGTGCCGGATCGAGAGGGCCTTCCTCGAACTGTGTCACTCGCGTTTCACTCTTCGAATCTGACTGCTTCCTGGTCCCGTCCGGCAGTGTGTACGTGTTTTTCGATGTCATTACAGAATGCAGAGCGAACCCGGTTTCCGGTTCTCCAATCGTGACGAATTCAGGTTTGTCTATTGGTTGGTTCCCACCGGCCGCATGCCAGTAAGCGAGAGTGTAACCTTTCTTTCCCTCAGGCCACTTGCGATCGCAGGATAGCCGCTGGTGGAGATCGATGTCGGCGGAATCGATGTACCATCCGTCCGTCACCGATTCTTGCGGCTCGGAGCGGGAGCCTTCGAGCGGAGTCTGCTTTCTGGTCGTGATGACGTGGCGCGCCATGTGCCCGAAGATCTCTTTCCGCTCGCCGGTGTCGGTGGTCGTTACTTCGATTCGCAACGTCGGTTTTTCCGGCACCTGCGTCGTTCGATTCTGTAATCCGCGCCTCTCCTTCTCTTCCTTGTTCAGCGCCTTCGGCGGATAAGGCCCTGAGGTGTATTCGGAGGTGTCAAGATTCAATTCGAAGTACTGTCCAAGGTCGCACCGTATGAGGGCAACAAGGCGCGGGCCGTAGATCGGTTGCAGTGACCCATCTGCTTTCTTCTGTCCCGCTGAATTCCGGAATTCCGTTCGCTTCCGGTCTCCCTGCAGATAGATGGTGCGCTGGCTCGAGAATCGAGCAAGGTCGTGCTTGATCGTCATTTTAATGCCGTTGTTTTCCGAGGCTCGCAACAACGGGACACCGAGGAGAAGTAACCAGGTGGATGAAAAATTCACGGCGCACCTCCACAGCGGTCAGGCCATTGTAGCCGGCGCCGGCGATGACGGCGTCATACACCGATTTTGGCCCCTAGACATGCCGCTGACCCATGGTCAAAAGCAAGAAAGACCCCGCCTGGAAGAACTAACGAAAGCCCATGAAAAAAGCCATTGAAAAATGCTTTCGGAGTACTGTATCTTTCGTTGACCGAAGGTCAAAGAACCTGGGAGGACTTGGGCTATGGAAGGCATTGCGAGCAGCCTGGCGAAACCGGCGAAGATGAGGCGGGACGGGAAGCCGCGTCCGCGCTCGGAAGCGAAACGGGCACAGATTGTGGAGGCAGCCATCCGGCATTTTGCGGAGCGCGGGTATAGCGCGGCGCGCGTGGAAGATATCGCGGCGCAGTTAGGCATTGCCAAGGGATCGGTGTTTCAGCACTTCAAGAGCAAGGACGGATTGTTCTTCGAAGCGTACAAGAAGGCGGTGCAGTCGTTCCCGAAATATATGCAGTCTCCGGCGGCGGTGCAGGAGCGGGGATTTTTTGAAATGCTGCGCTACTGGCTGGGGCGCACGGAGAATATGGTGCGGGATAACTGGTCGTCGTACCGAATCTATCTGGTTGGTAACTATGGGACGGATCTGGCGCTGCGGCGGGAAATCAACCGGTTTCTGGTGGCGGAGGATCCTTACGGGTGGCGTGACTTTGTGAGCTTCGGAGTCAAACGGGGAGAGTTAAGGGCGGATCTCGATGCGGATATGATCGGATCGATCCTGGAATGGACGATGGACCGGTTTCAGGATGCGCTCCTGACGGAGGAGCTGGATCCGGGACTGTTCCGGAAGACGGGACCGTTTCCGGAGGAGAAAGAAAGGCGGATTGAGCAGTTTGTGGAATTGTTGCGGCGGGCGATTGGGTCGGAGAAAGTGCAAGTGCCGGGGAAGAAAGCATGAATACGGGGATGGGCATAGAGCAGATTATTGCGAGTTATGACGAGGCGGCGCCGCTGACGGAAGCTTCGACGATTCCGGCGCCGTGGTATGTGGATGCGCGCATTGCGGAACTGGAACGGCAGACGGTTTTCTCGCGGTCCTGGCAGGTGATGGGGCGAGTGGGCCAGGTGGAAAAGCCGGGACAGTTTGTGACGGCGATGGTGGCGGGAGAGCCGCTGGTGGCGGTGCGGGGCAATGATGGCGTGCTGCGGGCGTTTTACAACGTGTGCCGGCATCATGCGGCGGCCGTGGTGACCGAGTCGTGTGGGCAGGCGTCGATTTTGCATTGTCCTTATCACGGCTGGAATTACGGGCTGGATGGGACGCTCAAGGGGATGCCGGAGTTCGATGGGGTGAGGAACTTCGAACGCAAGGACAATGGGCTGGTTCCGGTGAAAGTCGAGACCTGGGAGCAGTTTGTGTTTGTGAATCTGGATGCGGAAGCGGCTCCGCTGGCTGAGTGTCTTGGCGGAATCGTGAAACGTGTGGCTCCCCTGGGACTGAGTAAGCTGCACTACTTTACCACCAGGAGTTATGACATTCACTGTAACTGGAAAGTGTTTGTCGATAACTACCTGGACGGCGGATATCACGTGCCCCATCTGCATAAGGCGCTTAGTTCTGTGTTGGATTACAAGCAGTACACGATCGAGAATGAAGGCCGGTATTGCTTGCAGTCGAGTCCGATGGTGAGTTCGGATGAGGATGCGGCGACGGGCACAACGCGCAAGGGTGACCGGGCCTGGTATTTCTGGCTGCATCCGAATTTCATGTTCAACTGCTACCAGGGGTATATGGATACGAATCTGGTGATTCCGGTTGATGTGGATCATTGCCGGGTGATTTTCGATTTCTATTTCAGCGACGTGAGCGAGGCGGCGCGCGCTTACAACGAGCAGAGTGTCGCGGTGGGGAATCGGGTGCAAGATGAGGATTTGGGGATCTGCGAGGCGGTGCAGAGAGGGCTGAAGTCGCGGGCTTACAGAGCGGGGCGGCTCGCGGTGCGGCGGGAAGCGGGGGAGCAGTTGTTTCATCGGTTGCTGGCGGCGGATTTGAAGAGTGGGTTGGGGCAAGCGTCGTGTCGACTGTGGTGAGTTCTAACCGCAGAGGTCGCGGAGTTCGCTGAGAAAAACTTTACCGCAGGGACACAGAAGATCACAGGGGCCGGCGGAGTGCGCCGGGATCTTACTGGTGGTCCCGGGGGATGGTTTCTTCCCAGGTTTTTTGTTTCAGGGACTGGCCGTCTTTGAAGAGTTGGCGGGTGTATTTGTAGTAGAAGTTTTGGGCGTCGCTGGTTAGGGTCAGGTGGCCTTGCCAGATCAGTGTTTGTTGCTTGAGGGCCATGACGATTTCAGCTTCTGCTTGGACGGAACTGATCTCGGGATGGTTGTCATCGGCCAGGTAAGTGATTCCTTCGAAGTCGGTTTCCTTCCCCCACGGGTAAGTTTCTTCGGACTTTCCAGTCCAGGTCACTTTTGCTTTTCCGTTGAGTTCGTCGCGCTCGGTTTTCCAATCGCCGGGCCAGGGAAAGCCTGCGGACTGCATGTCGCTGCGTTGTTCGGAGGGCTCGGGGAGCGCGAATTGCGGGGCGGCGTACATGGAGGGTGGGACTAGCGGCAAGGTCAAGCGCGATCCGGTGTCGCCGCCGAGTTGAAGAGTGGTCGTCATCGCATAGGGAGTTGGCCAGATCATGGGCCAGAGCGCATTCGACACTGCGAGGCGGATGCAATGGCCTCTGGGGAAAGTCCAGGTGGCTAAGTGCATTTCTATATCTAGCGAGTAAGTCTGATTGGGCACTAAGTCTATGGGGTCAGAGGAGGAGTTACGCTGCGCGCCGTTGAGTCCCGCTCCGGTGACTTGGGTGACGGTGCCATCGGGAGCTACGTCGGAGAGGCGCGCGAACCAGTTGGCTTGCGGGGCGGACGAACTTGCCTGGAGCAGCGCGTGGGGACGTCCGAGGATGGTGAGCTCTTGTTTGAGCGGAGCGGAATCGTAGGTGAGGCTGAAAGCGTCGACGGGGCGCTGGTCGGTGAGCAGCTCTCCCCACCAGAATCCGGCTTCCACGCCAACGGATGGAATGTAGCCAGTCTGGTGGACGGCGGGTTTGGCGGGGTCGGTGGAGAGGACGTGGGCTTCGTAGAGATAGAGCGTCGTGTTCGCTACGTTTCTCGGGGGCCAGCCAACTTCACCGCGCCATTTTCCAGGAACGTTTTTGAGGTGCGGATCGGGGGCGTGCCACTCCTGCATGTAGATGGCTAGCGGAGGCTCTTCCATGATTCCGGTGTTGCGGTTCTTCAGCCAGTAATCCCACCAGCGGAGGGCCTGATCTCGCCATTCGATTTGCGGCCCGGGCTCGGCGTCGTGGGGGAAGGTGTGATTCCAGGGGCCGACGATGGCTTTGAGCGGCGCTTTGACGTGCTGGAGCATGCGCGGGATGGAATCGCGATAGCCGTCGAGCAGACCTCCAATTAAGAAGCAGGGAATTTTGATTTCGCTTAGCGGGCGGACGGGGCGCGCCAGAACTGGCCGTCGCGTTGATGCTTGAGATAGAGCAGCGACCAGGGAGGCGGATTCGAAGCGTGGGCCGAGGATTTTTTCGTCGAGCGAGTAGCCGGGGGCTCCGGTCATGGAAGGGGCGAGGTCCATGTTGAGCTCGAACTCGTCGAAGTGCATCATGCCGTCGATGTAATGGATGTCGTCGTGGAAGAGTTCTTCGGTGGCATCGACGGCGAGGATGGCTTTGAGCGCGGGCGGACGCCGCATGGCGAGTTGGATGGAGTTGAAGCCTCCCAGGAGATGCCGAACATTCCTACCTTGCCGGTGGACCAGGATTGAGCGGCTAACCAGGCGATGACTTGCTCGCCGTCGAGTTGCTCCTGCTCGGAATATTCGCGGTCGGTGGGCGCGCCTTCGCTGGCGCCGAAGCCGCGGATATCGACGCGGACGCTGACGTATCCGTGGGCGGCGAAGCAGGCGTGGATGGGATAGTCGCGAGCGGCGGTGGCGTCGTCCTTGCGATAGGGGAGATATTCGAGCAGGGCGGGAAATCTTTCGCCGGGCTTGGCGTTATCGGGCATGTAGAGCGTGGCGGAAAGGTGGACGCCGTCGGCATCGGGAATCGATTGCTGGACCATGCGGACGGTGCGCAGAGCGGGCGGCAGAGTGGGACAGGGAGCGCGCGGAGGCTGGAGGAAATCGCGAGCGGGGCGAGGAGGGCCATGGCTACAGCGAATCCAGGGTTGGTGTGACTACGGGCAGCTGCCCGTTTCGCTCGGCTTGGACAGGTGACGGCGTCCTGTCCCCGCCCAACAGATTAGAACGCAAGAACATGAGTGCCGCAAATCATAACAGGAGTTGCGGGCGGCGGTTAAGTGAGCGGCGGGAGACCTACAGCGACGAGCCTTGACAGAGTGTGACTATCTTCTTATCGTTGCTAACCGCTGTTGTTGCTCACCAACTATGAACATAGTTAAGGCTACAAAGAAGTATGAGGATTGGCTGCGGCTGCGCATCCGAATTGTTGAGCCCGATTTGCGCTTCAAGCACGCGCAGATGGCGGCGGCCCTTTCCCCTTCTTGCGGGCGACTTTCTATCGCTGGGTGCAGGTGTGGCCGGAGGTGTGTGCGGACCTCGACCGAGTGCCGCATATTTTGTCGGTAGGCGATCTGCACGTGGAGAACTTCGGCACCTGGCGAGACACCGATGGGCGGCTGGTGTGGGGAATTAACGATTTTGATGAAGCGTGTTTGTATCCCTACACCATGGATCTGGCGCGGCTGGCGGCGAGCGCGTTGCTGGCCACACGGGAAGAGCGCCTGACGATGAAGCCGAAAGAGTCGGCGGCGGCGATTTTGGCAGGATACGAGCGCGGTATGGAGGAGGGCGGGCGTCCGTTTGTGCTGGGCGAGAACCATGAGTCGGTTGCGGGCGATCGCGGAGAGCAAGCTGCGGGATCCGGTCGTGTTCTGGGGGAAAATGGATCGGCTTCCGACGGTGAAGGGAGAAATCCCGGAGAGCGCGCGCGAGGCGATTGAGCATCTGCTGCCGGAGCGGGGCATGCGGTACCGGTTGGCGCGACGCGTGGCGGGGCTGGGAAGCCTGGGGCGGGTGCGATTGGTGGCGATCGCGGAGTGGAAAGGCGGGCGAGTGGCGCGGGAAGCGAAGGCGCTCTTGCCATCGGCGTTGCACTGGCTGAATTCGAAGCGGGCGACGGCCGAGATTCTCTACGGGGCGATTCTGAGGCGGGCAGTGCGCTGTCCCGATCCGTACGTGCAGATGCGGGGGCACTGGATCGTGCGGCGGCTGTCGCCGCATTGTTCGCGCATCGAACTGGACGCGCTCGGAACCAGCCGAGGGGAACTGCGGCTGCTGGAGGCGATGGGGAAAGAGACGGCGAATATTCATGTGGGGACGGAAGAAAAGCGGAGGGCGATCCTGAAAGACTTGCGCGGACGAAAAGGGAACTGGCTGGTGGGAGCGGCGCAGGCGATGGCAAACGCGATGGAGAAAGATTGGCGAGCGTGGAGGGAGCGCTGGCAGAGCTAGACTCTGCCAGCGCCTTATTGGAGCGAAAGTCCGTGCGAGGACTCGGGTGGCAGGTCGAAGAAGCTGGCACTCCAGTGCGTGAGGTTTGTTTTCAGCTCCGATGGTGATGAGGGCGTCGAGGATGCATTCGAGGGCCGCAGGGGAACCTGACCAGACCCGGGAAAAGGACTCCCGATAAACCGCCAATTCGCCGACCAGGCGGCCAACCGAGTCGTGGCCGAGATCGACATCGGGCAGACTCGGATCGCTGCCAATGGGGAGCGGAGGGTTGTGTGCTGGAGGAAGACGAAGGCTGGCCTGGTTTAGCCAGTGGGCGACGAGGGTTTTGAGATGCTGCCGGCAGCACACGCTCTTCATGTCTTTCTGCGAGGCGAGCGAGGCATGCCAGGAGAGGATCTTGAGACGGTCGAGCCAGCGGTTCTCGACCACGAGAAACCATCCGGTGTGGCGAAAGGTGTCGAGTCCGCAAACCGAGCAAGGCGACCGTTTAGTGATTGGGTAATCCATCGGGGCCCCTTTTGACCATCATCAAGCGTGGGCTGCGGCGCGGGTGGGGAAGCGTGGACTTGCGCGCTCGCTGAGGGGAACGGTCAGCATCCCGAGGTTGGGGTCGAAATGGAGCGTGAAGTGACAGGCGCAGGCGTTGCAGAGCCAGAAATGTTCCCGTCGGCGGAGCTTCCGCCGGTTGCTGTCGAAAGCGCCGCTGAGGTCAGAAGGCAGAGTTTCCGCCAGGAACAGCTTGCCTTCGCGAAGGGAACGGAAGGGTACCGTGCAGGCCGGGTTTGCGCATTTATGGAGCATTGGGCTGGGTCCAGTCTTCTCTTCTGTGGAATTTTGGCCAGAGAGATTGCAAGGATTGTGCACGCAAAAGGCCGAAGCGCCGGCGAGCCCATTAAAAATAATTTGGCTTTGCTTACAGTATGTTAGATGGTGAAGAAGGAGTCTGGATCACGCCGCGCTGAGTGCTGCTGACGGAAAGCAGGCACGCCCGACGAATGATCGTCAATTTCGACGATACCCGTCAGGCGTCTTTCGGATCACAGGCCGGTTGCTCATCTTCTAGCGCAGTTCTCGAGTTGCTGTAGAGGGAGCCAGGAACAGGTGGGGCACGGCTTCAGCTTCAGCCGTGCCGCCAGGGGCTGCAACGAGCTCCGGCTTACAGGCTGCGGGAAAACTCCTTAATGCGTGGAACACCGTGGAAGAGCGGCCCTTCAGGGCCGCGTAAGCCCTGTGAAATCAATGTGGGCTTTAGCCCCGGTGGTCGGTGGTCCTCGGCAGATTGCACTTTTTCCGCAGCCTCTTTAGCCGCCGAGGTACGCACTATACACCATCGCGAAAACCGCTTTAGCGCACGATCCAGGCCGAGGCGGCGAGAAGAACGCCGACAGTCGCCATCAACAGGCCGAGGTGCCAGAACATTCGGCGGCCTGAGAGCAGGGTGATTGAAGTGATCACCAGCGCGATCTCCAGGAAGACTTCGCTCAGATCGAACCGGTCACCTTTGCGCCGCGTAAGTTCGGCTTCCTTTTCCAGTTCCCGGGCCTTGGTGTCGAGTTCCTTCTGCTCATCTTTATAACGATCTGCTTCGGCTCGGTATTTCTCGTGCAGTTTGGCAGTGGCTTCCGCGTCTTTGCTGGCAATCACGGTGGCCAGATCGGCGAACAATTCGTCGGTGTGGCGGCGGATATTTTTCGCCTGGTAGTAGGCCCACTGGTCCGTGACCTTGTTTTGCAAAATGATTTCTTCGGTATGGGTGCGATGCCCGAGCAGCGACACGGTTGCCACCAGCACGGCCAGCACCGCCATGGTGAGCGTTATTGGTGCGAGATCGGGGTGCTCTCGGGTGTGTTCAGCGTGCTCCTGCAATTCCTGGAGTTCATCGCTCATGTTATCGGGCTCCTGTCTAAACTTGCTGGTGGAGAGCCGGGCGTCCCCGCCCGGCCGCCATACTGCTGACGGGCGAGACGCCCGTCGCTCCACCGCAAAACTCGTTACGCTTACGACGATCTATGAGGATAACCCAAATTGCCTATTCTCCCATCACTTTAATGATCACTCGTTTGTCGCGCTGGCCGTCGAATTCGGCGTAGAAAATCTGCTGCCAGGGTCCGAAGTCGAGTTTCCCGTTGGTGACCGGGACGATGACTTCGTGGTGAATAAGCAGCGATTTGAGGTGCGCATCTCCGTTGTCCTCGCCGGTCTGGTGGTGCTGGTAGTTCTGCCGGAAGGGGGCGAGCGTTTCCAGCCACTGGTCGATGTCTTGGATAAGCCCGCTCTCGTTGTCGTTGACGTAAACCCCGGCGGTGATGTGCATGGCGGAGACCAGAATCATCCCGTCCTTGATTCCGGACTTTTTCAGGGCGCTCTCGACCTGCGGCGTCAGGTGAATGTAGGCGCGCTTGGTTTTCGTGTGCAGGGTCAGATACTCGGTGTGGAACTTCATGCTTCCAGATTTACCACGGGGAGGGGTTGTCATGGCGGCAAATGTTAGCCGCCTCTGTGTGGGGCGGACACTCTTGTCCGCCGCCTTTGCTCTTGGGGTTGATCTTCGTCGACAGAATCCAAGTCAAAACCAAAAGTCAACCGCGGGCGCGTGGGCCACTTTAACGGGGCAGTACAACGCGGGTTTGTCTCTTAACATTGACCCGAAATAACTGGGGGTGCGCCACTTCTCGCGCTTTTCGAGAAGTGGCCTTCCGAACCGCCGACCTCGTTCCGCTCCGCTTTACGCGGCCGGAGGTCGAATCTTCACCGCATCGACTCTTCGATTTCCGAGATCCAGTTGGGGCGTTTCAGCACTTCTCTAGGTTTGGGCCCATCGGCGGCGCCGACGATACCGTCGCGTTCCATGAGGTCGATAAGGTGTGCGGCGCGTCCGTAGCCGATGCGCAGCCTGCGCTGCAAGAGCGATGTGGAGGCTTTGCCGAACTCGATCACCAGGCGCACCGCATCGTTGAAGAGCGGATCGTTGTCGTCAGCGGAGATTTCTCCGGAATCGTCGCCGGCACCCTCTGGAGACAGATCTTCTTTTGGAGTCTCAAGGAATTTCTCTTGGTATTGCGCCGAGCCCTGGGCCTTCCAGAACTCCACCACGGCCGCGATTTCCTTTTCGGTTACATAAGGAGCGTGCAGGCGGTGCACGCGTGCGGAGCCGGACGGAAGGTAGAGCATGTCGCCGCGTCCGAGGAGCGATTCAGCGCCATTGGCGTCAAGAATAGTGCGCGAGTCCACTTTGGTCGCCACGCGGAACGAGACGCGGGCGGGGAAGTTTGCCTTGATGAGGCCGGTGATGACATCCACCGAAGGGCGTTGTGTTGCGAGCACGAGGTGAATGCCAACGGCGCGGGCCATCTGCGCCAATCGGGTGATGGATTCTTCTACGTTGTGGCCGTCGAGCATCATTAGATCAGCCAACTCGTCGATGATGATGACGATTTTGGGAATGCGCCCCTCGTCGGCGATTGCTTGCTCGCTGAACAGGCTAGGCGTGTCGTCGAACAGCCGGTTGTAGCTGTCAATGTTGCGGACGCCTTTCGAGGCCAGCAGTTTGAGGCGGCGCTCCATCTCGCGGACGGCGTTGCGCAAAGCGTTGGCGGCAAGTTTCGGCTCAGTGATGATGGGCGTGTAGAGGTGCGGGACGCCTTCGTAAACGCCCAATTCCAGCCGCTTCGGGTCCACCAGCACCAGCCGCACTTCATCGGGTGTCGATTTATAGAGAATCGACATAATCATGGAGTTAATAGCAACGCTCTTGCCCGTGCCGGTCGAGCCCGCGATGAGCAGGTGAGGCATGCCTGCCAAATCGGCGGCGGCGATGCGTCCGTTGATGTCCTTGCCCATGGCGACCGTTACCTTGGACTTGGAGCCGAGGAATTCCTGCGACTCGATGTTCTCGCGCAGCCAGATGATTTCGCGCTCGCGGTTCGGCACCTGGATGCCGACCGTGCTCTTGCCGGGCATCCGTTCGATAAGGATGCTTTCGGCGCGCAGGGCCAGGCAGAGATCGTCGGTGAGGCTGACAATGCGGCTGTACTTGATGCCGGCCTCGGGTTTGAATTCGAAGGTGGTGACGACCGGCCCGGGGTTGATCTGAGTGACCTGCCCGAGGACTTCGAACTCCGCGTACTTCGCCGTCAGAACCTGGGCGATCAGTTTGAGCTCTTCTTCGTGGACCGATTGCTGCTCGTCGGGACGGTGCAGCAGGCTCGACGGCGGGAGTTTGTAACTGCCCGCAATTTTGGGGAGGATCGTCTTCGCCCGGTGCTCAGCGTCGGCGCGGTCAGTGACTTCGACGGCGATTTCGGCGGAGGCGGCGTGCCCATCCTGCGGCGGCGGGGTGACGGCGAAGTCGTCTTCTTCCTCCGCCATCATGCGTTCGATGCCGGTGCGCGGGGTAGCGGTCGGCGCGGCTGCGGCTGCCTCATAGCGCGAGGCATCGGGGTGCGATGCTGTCGGCGGACGCGCAGGCACGAGCTGTGCCGTGACAGTTGGTTTTTCGGCGCGGCGCTTTTCGAGTTCCTTTTGTTGACGCTTGCGCTCGCGCTCATCCTGCCAGTCTTTAACGCGATCTCTGAGCGCCAGAACGAAGGCGAAGCGCGTGGGCGCCCAGAGTTCAATCGCCGCAAAAGAGAAGGCGGTAGTGAGGTAGAGTGCGACGGCCAGAACAGTCGTGCAGACAATATATGCGCCGGCAACGTTAAGGTAATGGATTAAAACATCGCCGACGATGCGGCCGGCCAGGCCTTCGATCGGGATCGCGCCCATCCAGCGCAGGTGCCCGGGCAGGATGGCGAGCAGCGCGGGCACGAACATGAGCAGCCAGATTCCGCCAAGCGTCTTCGCCACCGGAGATTGCACGGCTCGCGAGCGGAACCAGCGCGCTCCGAGCATGGCCATGAAGATGGGCAGCAGAAATGATCCGACTCCCCAGAATTGCAGGATGAGGTCGGAAAGATAGGCTCCGAAGATGCCGATCCAGTTGCGGGCAGCGTGCGATCCGGTGAGGATGGAGGCGCTGTTCAGCGAGGGATCAAGCGGCGAATAGGACGCCAGCGCGAGGAAAAGGAGAAGTGCGGAGACGCACAACACGAATCCGACGAGCTCGTTCAGACGCCGGTTCCGGGTAGGCGTAAAAATCTTCGAGAAAATTGTCATGTGGCAGCGACGGCGTTGCTGGGGCAAAACCTCACCCGACAGCGCCGCAACGAGGCCAGAGCCTAATAATTATGACAAGAAGCGGCGCTTCCTACAATGCGGGAAAAGGGCCGGGGTAGCGAGTTGGGTACCGGCGGCAAAATGTGCGGATGCAACGGCTCGCGAGCGCGGTCGAAAGAAGAGCTTAATCGCAAAGAACCTAACAGGCTGCGGAAGAACTCTGATTCACGCGGGTTTTGGGAAGTGCACGACTTCAGTCGTGCCGTTAAGTCGTTTTAATATTTGCTCGCGCTTCAGCGCCCGACGTGTGCTTTTTGCCCTCTCAACGACTTTTTCCGCAGCCTCTTCAGCCGCGCCGTTAAGTCGTTTAGATTTGCTTGCGCTTTAGTGTGTGCGTGAGAACTGGTTTTCGGGCAACCCGGCGCAATGAAATGCCCGAGAATCCAACCCCGGAGGGGCGAACGAGCTTAGCCCCGCGCTTCAGCGCGCGGTAAAGTGGAGTGACGACTCAAGTCCCGGAGGGACGACCGAAGTTCTCACGCACACTCTTTAGCGCTGCGATAGCTGGCTTGCTTTCAGCCCCGACTTGACAGGCTGCGGAAAAACGCTGATTCGAGCAGGTTTTGGGAAGGGCACGACTTCAGTCGTGCCGTTAAGTCGTTTAGTGGCTCTTGGCGATAACCGCACATCAAGACGTGACCAATCTCACTGACAAGACGCGCTCATTCGTGTCTCATCAATACGTTTCGTCTTCCTGAAGAGCAGGTCCCCCCACGGTGTGCACACCCCCTGAGGCGAGAGCTTTGAACGTCGGCCCCTTTAGCAATTGGTTTGTCGGTGAAGATTCGTTGGGCCTGGCAGATCGAGATCGGAACGCTGGTAGCGTGATCGAGCGGAATGATCGACCGCCAATGATCGACCTCGGCCATGGCCCCGCTTCCATCCGTGAAGGAGGTCTCCTATGACGCGCAAGCTCAATCGTAATTATTCTCTCAGTGTTGTTGCTCCTTTCATCGCAATTCTGACTCTCTTGATCGCAGCCGCCGTGCTGGCGCAAATGTCAGGCGCAGGTCAGACGTCTGGCAAGGCAAACGCCGTGTTGACTCCGGCGGGAGTCTCCGCGCCGGCGCCAGAGGAGGTTCGGTTAACACCTTCGATGAATGGCGTTGGGCGTTTCCCGGTAGGCCGCTCGCAGACGAAACGGCACAGCGCGCGCCCGATGGGCTCGAATCCTCTTTTCCTGCCCGCGGTGACCTACGGCTCCGGCGGGAGCAATCCCTACTCAATTGTGGTGGCAGACGTGAACCGGGACGGTAGGCCGGACCTGGTGGTGGCCAACTACTGTGGCGTCGGTTGTGTGGGCGACGGGTCAGTGAGCGTGCTACTGGGCAACGGCGATGGCACCTTCCAGCCAGCAGTAGCCTACGATTCGGGTGGACCGGACACGTATTCGGTCGCCGTGGCGGACGTTAACGGTGACGGCAAGCCGGACATTGTTGTGGCGAACTCCGGGAACAACACGGTGGGCGTACTGCTGGGCAATGGCGATGGTACGTTCCGTCCGGCAGTAACTTACCCATCGAGCGCGGCCGGTTCGGGTGCGACGTGTCCCGACGCAGTCACGATCGCCGATGTGAACGGCGACGGCAGGCCCGACCTCATCGTCACCAACTATTGCAGCGAAAACTACCTCACCAAATTAGTGGGTGTCCTGCTGGGCAACGGCGATGGCACCTTCCAGTCGGCAGTAGCCTACGACTCAGGTGGACTGCAGGCGTATTCGGTCGCCGTAGCGGACGTGAATGGCGACGGCAAGCCGGACTTGCTGGTAGCGAACTGGGTAGCCAGCGATCAGGATGTGGGCAGCGGTACGGTGGGGGTGCTGCTAGGCAACGGCGATGGCACCTTCCAGCCAGCAGTGGCCTACGATTCCGGCGGGACTCTCGCCTATTCGATCGCGGTAGCGGACGTAAACGGCGACGGCAACCTTGATGTCGCGGTGGCCAATTGTGCACCCACTGGATCTTTCGCTTGTCCCAACTTTGGCGGGAGCGGGGGGACAGGAGTAGTAGGTATTTTGCTGGGCAACGGCGATGGTACCTTCCGACCGGTTGTAACCTACGATTCGGGTGGGCTGTACGCCACTTCGATAGCGATTGCGGACGTGAACGGCGACGGAAAGCCCGACCTGTTGGTGACAAATTGGTGCGCTAGCGCCGGCTGTGGCACAGACGGCGTAGTGGGCGTACTTGTGGGTAACGGCGATGGGACCTTCCAGCCGGCTCAAACCTTTGACTCAGGCGGGGGGGCGGCATGGTCAGTAGCCGTCGCGGACGTAAATGGCGATGGTATGCCCGACCTACTCGTCGCGGACAACTCGTCCAGCTCAGCAGTGGGCGTGCTGCTGCACAGCAACCCTACCACGACTAAGCTGGTCTCCTCACTGAACCCGGCCGCCTATGGGCAGTCCGTTACGTTCACGGCTACAGTGAGTGCGGCATCGGGAACGCCAACCGGAACCGTCATTTTCTACGACGGCTCAACCGCAATCGGCAGCGTGACGCTGGCAAACGGCAGCGCATCGCTGTCCACGTCATCGCTGTCGGAAGGCTCGCACTCGATTACTGCCGCATACCAAGGCGTCGGCACCTTCGTGCCCAGCACCTCACCGCCACTGAATCAGGTTGTGAATCCTGAAACCACCACCACCTCACTGGCATCGTCGCTGAACCCGGCGCTTGTCAACGAGTCCGTCACGTACACCGCGATTGTAACCAACCAATACGGCGGTGCGGTCACGGGAACAGTCGTGTTCCAGGACGGAGGCTCAACCGTCGCAACGGTGACCGTGGTGGGCAACCAGGCGGCGTATGGCACAAAGTACAGCCTGCCGGGCACCCACTCGATAACGGCCACCTACTCCGGCGATGCGAGCAATACTGGAAGCATATCCGCAACGCTGATGGAGCAAATCAATAAAGGCTTCCTATCGAAGACGACGCTGACTACGTCGGGGTCGCCTTCGTTTGTCGACCAGCCAGTGACGTTCACCGCAACTGTCACGTCAACCCACGGAACAATTCCGGACGGCGAGCTGGTGACATTCCTTGACAACACGACCGCGATTGGAACCAGTGCGACCGCGAGTGGCGTTGCGACATTCGTTACTTCCTCGCTCGCGGCGAAGACGCACATCATCAAGGCTGCCTACGGCGGGGATGCGACGTTTGAACCCAGTATCGGGTCGGTTAAGCAGGTGGTGAATAAATACACGACAACAACGACCCTGAACTCGAGTCTCAATCCCTCGAACTATGGGCAGGCAGTGACCCTCACCGCGACAGTTACGCCGACCGGGCCATATCAGCCGACCGGGGAAGTGACATTCAAGAACGGATCCGCGACGCTGGGTATTGGGACCCTCAGTGCCGGCGGAGTTGCAGCTTTGACCACCGCAAAGATCCCGGTTGGGACGGACTCGTTGACAGCGACCTACAACGGGGATACTTGGAACGGCAAAAGTGCGTCGGCAGCGATCACGCAGACCGTAAGTCAGGATTCAGTCAGTATGGTGCTGACCTCAACCCCAAATCCGTCGACTTTCCGCAAATCAGTCAAGTTCACAGCCACGTTGACCAGCAATGGCAGCTTGCCGTCTGGGCAGCCCGTCACGTTCAGCTACAACAACGCGACCCTGGGAACGGCTAAGGTCAGCGGCAAGGGCGTGGCGACGTTCTCGACGACAACGCTGCCGCAGGGATCGGACGTCGTTACAGCTGCGTATGCGGGCAGCGCGGACTACAGTTCGGCTTCGGCGACCGTGACCCAGGTGGTGAACTGAAAAGGACCGGGCCGAAAAGGTTTGCGATTGGTCGCTCCAAGATTACTGACGAGCCGCCCGACGTCTGGGCGGCTTTTCTTTTGAAACACACGAAAGTTGGGGGCGCGATGACTGTTGTTCGTCTTTGCTATCTTCCGATCATCCCCGCCGCCCAGGCCAGCACCGCAATTCCAAGCACAATGCGATACATCGCAAACGGAGCAAACCCGCGCTTGCGGACATAGCCCATGAACCAGGCGACGGCTCCGTAGGCGACGATGAAAGAGACGACGAAGCCGATGGCGAGGATGACCCACTCGTGAGGCGTGATTTCGGCGACGCCGATGGGGTTTTCATCTTTGCCGGAAAGCGATTTGAAAAGCGTGTAGAGCGTGGCCACCATCATCGTGGGCATGGAGAGGAAGAAGGAGAACTCGAGCGCGGCGGCGCGCGACATTCCCATTAGTTGTCCGGCGGCAATCGTGGACATGGAGCGCGAGGTGCCGGGGAAAACGGCGGAGAGAATCTGGCAGGCGCCGATCCAGATGGCTTGCCCGCCGTGGATGTAGTCCATCTGCCAGGTGTGAATTGGAGAGCCGGCCGCTCCCCGGCCCGGCCTTTTCCCACGGCGCTTTCATGGCGTTGATGACCCACATCACGATGCCGCCGATCAGCAGCGCTGCGCCCATCACGTAGAGATTTTCAAGGTTCTTGCCGATCACTTTGGTCAGCAGGAAAGCCGGGATCGCGGTCACGACGAACGCGATCATGACAAGACTGAGCGGATGCGTCAGGTAGTCGCAGTCTTTCTTCTCCCCTTCGGGAAAGGTTGAAATGACTTGGCGATGTGTTTGCGGAAATAAATTGGCAGAACCAGGATCGCGCCCAATTGGATGACGATCGAGTACATCTTCCAATAGCCGCTCGACAGCGGCACGTGCAACAGGACTTCGGAAATGCGGAGATGAGCGGTGGAACTGACGGGCAGGAACTCCGTGAGGCCTTCGACAATTCCCAGCAGCACGGATAAAAGATAATCGTTCAAGTGTTCTCTCCAAAATCATTATGTAGAGACGCGGCTTGCCGCGTCTCAGTGCGGATCAGATTTAGAAGACTACGGCCATAGCTGAATCGATGCCACAATCTGTCTCAAATCTGCAGGATCTTCCCTGTGTACCCATGTGTCCTCTGTGGTTCAAGCTCTTACGGAGGTCACAGGGGTACACAAGGGAGACCTTACTGCGCGTATCTCCGGAAGAAACTATCTGGCTTCCACTCGGGGCGATGGTCGTCATTGGCGACGTTGATGAGCAAGGCTCTGACGATCTCTTCGTATTTCGCGGCGGCCGCGAGGTCGACCGGTTGGTCCACGTCGTCCGAGGGCGCGTGATAGCGCTGGGTCAGCCAGTCTTTGAAAATTTTGACCTCGGACGAGCCGGGCTCGGGAGCGACGCTCATGATCACCGATGGTACGCCGTGGCGAATGAAGTTGTACTGATCGCTGCGGACGAAAAGATTGCGCAACGGCTCGGGGTCGGGCTGAACTCTTACGCCGAGCGATTGCGCGATCTCGCGCACGCGATCGCCCAGATCGGAGTCGTCGAGGCCGAGCACCGTAAGCAGCTTCAGGGGCACGATGGGCAGAAACATATCGACGTTCACGTCGGCGACAATCGATTTTGGCGCGACCGTGGGATGAGCGGCGAAGTACTTTGATCCGAGCAGCCCTTTTTCTTCGCCTGTAACGAGGACAAGCAGAATTGAGCGGCGCAATTTTTCGGGATTTTTCTTGAAGCTGGCGGCCATGTCGAGGACGAGGGCGCTGCCGGAGCCGTTGTCCATGGCCCCGTTGTAAATGCGGTCGCCGTTGATGGGTTCTCCAATTCCGATGTGATCGAGGTGGGCGGAGAGCACCACGTATTCATCTTTCAGAGCCGGGATCGCTGCCGGGGAGTTTGGCAACGAGGTTGGCCGACTCGATTTTGGTGACTTCAACTTTCGTTTTCGCCGCGAGCGAAACGGTGAGCGGAAAGTGCGGCAGCGGCTTGCGATCTTTGCCCAGAGCGGCGATTTCTTCGAACGTGTGGCCGGAGCCGGCAAAGAATTTCCCGGCGCTGGCGGGATTGACGGTCACGGCGAGCTTCGCGCCTTCGGTTTCGTTGAACTCGGGATAGTCGAGATCCATGGTGGGATGGGCGCGGTTGAGCGCGATGCGCGACCACGGGATGTCCATGGAGGCGGGGTTGATCAACGAAACGATGCCGATGGCGCCGGCGGCGCGCAGCACTTTCCAGCGCTCGGCCGCGGTCTGGTAATGCGAAGCGAGCGCACCCGGAATCTCGGAGGGCGATCCGGAGAGGATCACGATGATCTTGCCGCGGATGTCGACGCCGGCGAAGTCGTCATAATTTTTCTCGGGGACTTTGAGGCCATAGCCGACGAAGACCAGCGGCGCTTCGACCTCGGGCGCGGGCATGATGCGTGTGCCAATGATGGCATCTTCCCCGAGCGTGAGCGGCTCGCGCTTGCCGTCGCGGATCAGACTGAGGCTGCAATCCTTTTCAACGATCTGGCGGGAGACGAATTTCACGGGCTGGTAGAAGCCGTCTACTCCCGCGGGTTCCGCGCCCGCGTTCTTGAGCTGCTCGACGGCGTAGGCTTGCGCGGCGCGTTCGCCACGGCTGCCGGTGTCGCGGCCTTCGAGTTTGTCGTCGGCCAGAACTTTGATGTGATTCCACCAGGTCTGGCCGTCAAAATGAGGAGCGGTCTGGGCTGCGGCGGAGATCGCGAGCAGCAGTCCGAGCAGTAAAGGTGATGACTTGGTTTTCATAATGTCCACACAGGGCGAAGGTTTCTAGGATAACAGGAAGCGGCGTGGAGGGAAGTCATGTCATGCAGTACCGAGACGGAGTCGGGTGCGATCCGTCGACGACGGAACCGCTTCCAACTTATCTGCCTGCGAGAAACAGGTTCGAGGTTAATTTCGGAGAACCTCTTCCCATCCGGCCCCCTGAAGGCAATGGAGGTACGGGGAATCACCGGTCAATGCGGCAGCCATGCTCCCGGGTTACGGCAGTAACTTGCGATCGTCCAAGTAGGTACCTGACATTAGACATCACCAAACCACAGCTCTCTTTATTTCTCGCGGTTGCGAGTCAGTCTGTCGTACTGGGCGGTAACAGGCCGCGCTCATAAGTAGGTCGCTATGGAAATCGATTCGGTCGCACCCGGGCAGGCAACTGCCCGTTTCACCGCCGCGCGTTCCACGCCCTGGCTGCAGCGTCTGCGGTCCGAGGGGCTACGCCGCATCACCGAAGCGAACCGCGAGCTCTGGCTCCTGCTCTCATCTTCGTTCTGACGGCTCTGCTGAATTCCCTGCTGGACTCCCACCACATGCTGCTCTCGCTTGTACACGCTGCCGACGCTGTTTCCGGCTTACGTGTATGGCCGGCGCCACGCCACCTTGACTGCCCTGAGCAGTGTGCTGCTGGTGGTGCTCATTTCCTACTTCAACCCCGTGTTGTTCGGCCGTCAGGTAGCTCCACTGCCGATCGCGGAGAAATGGTTTGAGATTATCGTGTGGGGTGGAATTCTGCTGGTCAACGCCTACGCCATGGGCACTTTGTACGAGCACAAACAGAAGCACTTCCGCGAGTTGCGCAGTACCTACCATGGCGTGCTCATCATCCTCAGCCAGTTCATTTCGAAAGACAAATACACCCAGAACCATTCTTACCGGGTCTCCGTCTATGCCGCCAAGATCGCCGCGCAAATGGGGTTGCCCACCGATACCATTGAGGACATTCGTGCCGCCGCCCTGATTCACGACCTGGGAAAGCTGGAGGTCAGCCGTGAAATCCTGCACAAAGCCGCGCGCCTGACCGACGACGAATACCATGAGATGAAGCAGCATGTGGATTTGGGAGTACAGATGATGCAGCCAGTCGCCGGCCCGTTGTCGCGCGTGATCCCGATCGTCCTGGCGCACCACGACAAGTTTGATGGCACCGGATACCACAAAACCCACGGCGAAGATATCCCCCTCGAGGCGCGTGTTCTCTCCGTGGCCGACGTTTACGATTCCCTGACCAGCGACCGGCCCTACCGCAAAGCCATGTCCCCGTTCGACGCCAAAGAAACCATCGTCAAAGCCGGTGGTTCGGACTTCGACCCCAGGGTGGTAGACGCTTTCTCAACCTGCTTCCGCCTGGGCCTGATGGAAATTCCGGAAATGATGGCCTGATCGGCGGGGCGGGCACCGCAACTATGAACGCTACTGCCGAAATGCAGTAGGTTTCCCTTTTCGAGGCGGTTCATCAAAAACTCGATTTTGTTCTTGCTTTTGGGCGGCGCCGCGCTTCAGCGCTGCGATAACTGGCTTATTTTCAGTGTCGGCTTTAGCCGCTGCGGGTGACGGCGGCGCGCCCCACGAGTCGATGTCCTACTGGATCGCGTTTCCGTAGGTCGGCACACCCTGCTGCAGCATGAAGAGCAAGGTTTGTCCGCGCGACGACCAATCGCTTTGCGCATACTGAGAGATCAGCTGCTGAGCGAGCGCGATGGCCTGGCTCTTCGATTGCTCCGATTTTTTTGTTTGATCTTCTGTCTTGTAAATCTCGATCAAGCAGCTCGCCGAGTGGCGGCGTTGTACAGCGCCTCGGGAGCGGCGGGAGATTCGGGGTGCTCTCTTACGTACTTCTCATAGATATCGGCTTCCTTGTCGGGACACTTGGAAGAGCCCTGCCAGTCTCCGCAGAGCTTGTTGTCGATCAGGTGGAAGGCGGCGAGTTGGGCCCACTTGCTGTCGGGAAACTTCTTCATCACCTGCTTCATCGACTCGTCATCGATGCCTTCGCGAAGGTTGGGATCCCGTTCGCGTGCCGACGGGCGCGACTGCGCGTCGGATTTATCGATCTGCCATCGAATGTCGGCCGCGCGGTAAAGCGATTCACCGGCCAGCGGAGCGGTCGGGAAGATGTCATAGACCTGGCGATAGAGGCGCAAGGCGTCCTGAGCTGCGCCGCGGCGCCCATGTCGGCGGCTGGCCTCGTCCTCAGAATCGACGGCCGCGCCGAACAGAATGCGGTCGCCGTTGGGAGTCGATGCCCAGACCACACCGTTGTCGAGCACCCAGCCGCTGATGGTCTTGCCCTCGTCCTCCTCGTCCATAACGAAAGCCGGATCGCGACCCGTCAAGCCGAGTATAGCTTCGACGTGCAGCCACTGCGGGCTCTTGCCGAGCAGAATCAGTTCCCGCCCGCGTTCGACCTGCGCGAGCTTGCTCGAACTCGTGTCGGGAGACAGGTAGACCACCGCTTCGCGGATCAGGGTGCCGCGATCGGCGGCCAGCAGCAGGGAGTTTCCCAGCACCATCAGGACGATCAAATGCAGTAGCTTTGGTATCGGTTTCACGGCAGCGTTCGTCTCCAGAATCGAGGGTAGCATGCAGATTAGGATGCGCGGAATGGGCTTCGACTTTGGCTGGTGGGTCAGTTTCAGTGAGCCAATCATCCATTCCTAACCCGGCCGACCACGTTTCCGTTATGGGCGTTATGTTCCGAACCCCTTCAACGCCAATTCAATCTGTTCAAGAGCTCGTTGTGGGAAGCGACCTTGTCGAATTCGGCCTTCAGTTGCTGCCGAACGCCCGTTTCGCTGTGGACGAACTCACGGTGGCCATCTCGGTCATAGTGCAGACGAGCCGAATAGAACCCCGCCCGAACTGGATAAAAACTAGCAAACACAACTGGGCACGTTAAACGGCGAGAGTCCACACCATCGTAGATTCGCCGGGAATCGGATGGGGCAGCCGGAATAGTCGAGTCCCGTTGCCCATGCATCCTGATTAAATGCCCAGAGCACTTGTCTGGGTTCGCTGAGGACCCGGCGGCCTGCCTATAGTCTCACCAATTCCCAACCAAATGCGGTCGTTTAGAACTGTCTCCGCATCGGCGAGGTGGTGCAAGATGAACCGGACCGGAGACCACTTGCCCGCTCCGTAATTTCGGTCGAGTTGCTCGTTGCTCAAGTCAAAGTACCCGAGCGTTTGATTCCTCGCCGCTTCGAGCCGCGTGACAATGTCCATTTCAATCCTCTCTGATTTCCAAATCCGCTCCTGCGCGCTTCCGTGAGAATCGCAACAATGAGAATCGTAACAAAGACAATAGCAACAAAGAGAATAGCAACAAACGCCCCTTGCTGTTGACAAGCACGCAACCGGTGCTGTACACCGTTGTGTCTCTTCAGCGCCGGACTTCTGCGCGGAGATCGCCATGCGCGAGAACAGAACTCGAAGCGCGCGAAGGCCCGCCCATGATGTCCCGCGGCGCCGCGCAGCAGATTGCGATTCGCGACCTCAAGAGCATCGACGACCTCCGCCAGTTGAAGCAGTCGAGAAAGAAGTCTGGGGAATGGCGGACGAGGACGCCTTGCCCCTCACGCTGGCCATTGCCTTCAAGGCGGCGGGCAATATTTTCGTCGGGGCCTTCGATAAGGATAAGGAAAAAATAAGGACAAGTTGGTCGGCTTCGCCTTCGGATTTCTCGGCCGCGAGCACGGGCAGACCACGCTTCACTCCCACATGCTGGCCGTGCTCGATGCGTATCGGCATCTGGATCTGGGCTCGCGGTTGAAGCAGGCGCAGCGCGAGCGGGCCATGGCCATGGGCGTTCATGAGATGACGTGGACCTTCGATCCGCTGCAAAGTCGAAACGCCCACTTCAACTTTTCCAAGCTGGGCGTGGTTTCCGATACTTATAAGGTGGACTTCTACGGGCCGGAAACTTCCAGCATGCTGCATCGGAACGGAACCGACCGGCTGTGGGTGCGCTGGATACTGAATTCGCGGCGGGTGCGGGATCGGCTGGCGGGTAAGAATGGGCGAGTGGAAACGCTCGATGCCATGAAACTGCTGGCACCGCTGGTGCGCTTCGATCCCAGCGGCAAACCGGGGCGGGCCGATCTCGCGGAGTCACTCGCGCGGCAGCGCGTAAGCATTGAAATCCCGGGCGACATTCTGGAGGTCGAGCGCACCGACATGGGATTGGCGCGAGAGTGGCGCGACGCGACGCGCTGGGCGTTCCGCGAGGCCGTGAAAGCGGGATTCTTCGTGGCCGAGTTCTGCCGTTCGATTCGCGGACAGCAGGGTCCGGGAGCGTATTTGCTCCAGCGTGGCACGGTGAGCGACCTGATTCCCGAAGTGTAAAAGAGAAGCAGCCCTTAGCCATGGTAGCAGGCTTAGCCTGTTAGCCGAGTCGTCAAGCGCGAGCTGCGGGGCAAGACCAGGTTTACCGAAGACCGCAACTCGCATTTGCTCAGCAGCGCGAGCCCGACTCGGCAGCCTGACGCTGTTCGCGCATCTGCTGCAGGAAGGTTTCGACCGGTGCCTGAAACTTTTGCCGGAACAGATCGACGAGTGTGTCTTCGGTTCCGGAGACCTCGGTTGCGGAAGTCTGGAACTCAGCCAAGCCCTCGTCCTGCGATCGCGTTTCCAGTCCGTCGGGTTCGACCTGAATCGCGGGAGATTTATCTCCGTTGGCGCGCAGAGTCGTGATCATGCGGTGCACCCGATCGTGTTGCTCGGTCGTGGTCTGGAGGAACTCCACTCCCATCCCGAATTCCGAATGCGCCACCAGTACGACGCCTCCGGCGCGGACTTCGAGATCGGCGGTCTTGATCGAAAGGATAATCCGCGTGCCCCTCGGGAAGGGTGAGTTTGTCGTCAGATAGCAGCCCCCGAGGCTGAGGTCGGTGAGACGGCAATTCACGGGTGGGTCGTCCTTCTCGGGCTCAGGAAGTTGGGTGTTCAACCACTGGCGAATAGTGTTGCGCTGCTCCTCGGTGGCGTTCTTGAAACGGACCCCGGCCTGATGGCCATTGCCTTCCCAAGCCAGCTCTCCTTCGACTTCGAGCCTCCCGTCCATGCCCGGCAAGTCGAGCGAGAAGCGGAGCGACTTTTCCTTCATGACGCGCCCGGAAAACTGGACCGCCATCCCCCCCTCGGAGAGGTCGAGGGTCTTGGCTTTGTACTGGCCCGAGCCGTAACACTCGAGCGGAATTTCCACCGCGACCCGCAGTTGCAGCCGCCGTTCCCGTTTCATCAGGGCTCGAACCGCGCGAAAGCTGGCTTTGGCGCGCTCGACCGCGAGCGGTTTGTGCAGCACGAAATGGGCCCCCATTTCGAAACCGCCCTTGAGGCCGATGGCCGATTCCACCAGCACAATCCCCAGGGCGCGCTGGTTGACGGGAGAAGCTTTGGCTCCCCGCAACACGTTGGCAGCTTCCTCCGCATTCGCCCCATCTACGATGATGGCTTCGAAACGCTGACGGGTGATCCGGCGGATGGCATCGTCCTGCAGTCGAGCAGTATTCGACCGTAATTTCTAGGTCGCTGAGGACCCGGCGCAGGATACGCACCGTCTTTTCGTCAGAACTCAATAGTAGAGACTTCAAGCTCATCCTGCGCTCGGTCGGGGCGCTTCGCGTCCGCCGCCCGGTCCCGAATGGGGCGATCGCGGTTCCACTCCCCGTTCGCACTCTAAGTCTATGATATGCCTTGGTCAACGCCATGGCCTGGCCTTCCGGTTACTCTGGTCACCTTTGGCCCCGCGCATTTCCGCGACGACGCCCTTGCTAGTCTTATCGGCTGGGTGAGCGCGGTTCTCTAGCCGGCTGCGGAAAAACTCGATCCCCCCCTTGATTTTGGGTGGCGCAGCGCTTCAGCGCTGCGATAACTGGCTTGTTTTTAGAGTCGCCTTTAGCCGCTGACGTGAGACTGCGACGCGGAAGGTACTTTTTCCGGAGCCTGTTCAGGCGCTGAGGCCGAGGACTGGAGTTTCACCACGGACTGCTAGGGCATGTTCCCGCGCGGCTAGCTGCAAGTGGCTCTGCACAAAGGGGATCTCCAAACGGACCTGACGGAGTCAATTTTTCTATTGACTTACGTAGAAAAACCTATTATTATCAATAGCTTCCATAGAGGCCGAGGGGCTGGAATTCTCTGGTACTGGCTTTCCTTCTTACGGGTGAATCCCCTGGGCCCTCCTTGGAATCAAAGCAATAGCGAATCACGAAGAAGTTCTTATTCCATAAGAGGGTATATTTTTCATGGCTAAGCGACGCGGAAACCCCAACTGGGGCAAGCCCGAACCGATCGGGCCAGTGGTTCCGACCATCACGGAATTCGAGCAGGTGGTACACGAGTACAAGCTCTCCCCCGACCAGTATTTGCGTTCTACACGGCTCCGGGAATGGGCGCGCCGGAACAAGAATTCCAAGTACATTCCCGAGCCATTGCTGGAAGCTTGGGGCTTTGAAATCGAATCCATCCTGTAACCCCAGGGAACCGGGTGTTACTGAACCCGGTTTTACGGAACGACGTTTACCGAACGACGTTGATTGGGAGGGTCGCCGCCGGCGGCCCTTTCCTCTTTATACTCTGCTTCTTAGAGACCGGGTCGCAAGCATCGTACCCCTATGACACCTCATCTACCCTTTACCGATGTTCCCACCGCCATCGAAGAGGTCCGCGCCGGACGAATGATCGTCGTGGTGGATGACGAGGATCGCGAGAATGAAGGCGATCTCACCCTCGCCGCCGAGAAGGTTACTCCCGAAGCGATTAACTTCATGGCCAAGCACGGGCGTGGCCTCGTCTGCCTCGCCATGACCGAAGAACGGCTCGACCACCTGCGCATCGGTCCCATGACCAGCGAAAACACATCGCAATACGGGACTGCTTTTTGCGAGGCGATCGACGCGCGCGATGGCGTGACCACGGGAATTTCGGCGTACGATCGTTCGCATACCATCAAAACGGCAATCGATCCGGCGTCGCGGCCATCGGATCTGGCCCGGCCGGGGCACGTCTTCCCGCTGCGAGCGCGCAAGGGTGGAGTGCTGGTGCGGGCCGGACAGACCGAAGCTTCCGTCGATCTGGCGCGGCTGGCCGGCATGGTCCCGGCGGGGATCATCTGCGAAATCATGAAAGACGACGGCACCATGGCCCGCGTGCCGGACCTGATCGAGTTCTGCCGCACCCATGAAATGAAGATGCTCACGGTGGCGGAGTTGATCCGCTACCGCATGCAGCATGAGCGCTACGTGCATCGTGTGGGTGAGGCGATGGTCGAAACCAAGCACGGAGAATTCCGCCTGATCGCCTATGAGAGCGAAGTGCACGGCGGCGAATCCCACATGGCCCTGATCCGCGGAGACATCGGACGCGGAGAGATCGACCGTGGCGATATCGGCGATTCGTCCGAGCCCGTTCTGGTCCGCATGCACGCGCACTGCCTGCTGGGCGACGTTTTTGGCGCCACCGGATGCGACTGCCATCAGACGCTCGAGGCTTCGCTGAAGATTATCGCCGCGGAGAATCGGGGCGCATTGATCTACCTGCACCAGACCTCCAAAGGATTCACCGCAGAAAAAATCGGCGACCAGTCGTTTCTAACCTTTCATCGCGAGCGCCGTTTGCCATCGCTCCCCGAAAGCGAGCGCAAGACGCATCGCGAGATCGGCCTCGGAGCTCAGATCCTCTTCGACCTGAACCTAAAGCGAATTAGACTCCTGACCAATCACCCCAGAAGAGTAGCCGCCCTGGAAGGCTTCGACATCGAGATAGTAGAGCAGGTCCCAGTAAAGCTATCAGTCCCGAAATCGTAGATGTGCTCGTGTGGTGACGGGGCTCCGCCCCGTCCAAGGCTGCGTAGGGAGAGGTTGCGTAGGGACAGCCGCCCTCGGCTGTCCAAGCCGAGCGCAGCTCGGCAATTCACTGTGGGCATAGCCATTTTGGAGTCGCTGTCCGGATTCGTATCAGGGCATCGCTTCAGCGATGCCAAAAATTCTTCGAAATCAGATGCCCCTTCAGGGGCTGCACGTCGCCATCTCCGCAATCTGAGCCGCGTCAAGCCGCGTCTCTACGACTAGAATGGTTTCCGCGGCGTAATCTCCTCGTCCTTAATAAAAAACTGCGCCGAGCATATAGAGGATCCACAAATCGTCGGCAGCAGCCCCGCCATCTGCTTGCGCGTAATCAACCCCAGCGTGCCGCACGACGGGCAGGAAAGCACCGCCCAATAGGGATCCTCTCGCTCTCCCACTTCGCCTGCGTTCTCCAGCACGAACACGGTGCCGGGTTCCATCTGCTCGGGAATCCACTCGTTGATAATGCTCAATTCACCGATCATCATGCCTCCCCGCTTTCCGTTTACGCTCCCGCTTTACGCCCTCTGGGCCCGCCGTACCGGCCGAACTCGTTCCGAAACCACAGATTTCTTCCGCGACTGAATCTCCGCTCGAACCCGCCGGACTTCGTCGCTCAGGCAGATATCGAACATTGGTTGCCGGGCGTTTTTTAACAAGTCCACGACCTGCCGCGCCGAGGTGCGCAGATAAAGATGAGTGCCGTCGGTAAGAAGGTGACACTCCGACGACGCGCCGACCGTTGCGGCCAGCGTGGTGCCGAATTCCTGTTGCAGGAACCCAATCACCTTGCGCATGCGCTGGAGCGAGAAGCCCCGCCGGCGAAGCTGGCAGATAACCGCCACGGTGACCAGTTCGTCCCAGTTGTAGATGCGGCGGTGCCCCTGGCGGCCGGGCGCCACGATGCCCCGTTCGTCCCACCATTGCAACTGGCGGGCGGAGATTCCGGTCAGGGCGATCACTTCGTTGGATGTGAACTGTCGCTGCATCTTGAGCACGTTCTGTTTCAAACAACAAAATGGAGAAATGTTTGAAACATTCTAGGCGGTGGCGGCAGAATTCAAGCACGTTTCGTCCTTTCCTCTGTTGACTATGCGGGTACTGCTCGCACGTAGGGACAGCCGCCCCCGGCTGTCCAGCCGAGCGAAGCTCGGCTTCGTGCGCTGAGTGGAGTAAGGCAATCAGAACGCAAGCCCCGGAGGGGCGTCCTAACTTAGTCCCGCGCTTTAACGCGGCGTAAAGTGGAGTGACGATTCAAGTCCCAGAGGAGTCTGTGTCATAGCTTGAGGTCGATCGAAAAAGTGGACCGCACGATGCATTAGCCGCGAAGCGGCGGAACAGGAAAGCCCGGCACGTCAGTGCCGGGTAGGCGGAAGTGGGACCAATCGAGTCCCGCTAGGGACGGCACCCAGGCTACGACACAGATTCCGTAGGGACGGCCGAAGTTCTCACGCACACGCAAAAGCGGGTAGTGTCCTAATTTGCCTCTTTTCACCACAGAGTCACAGAGAAAAGCTGTGGACCCGTAAGAACCAGAAGGGGAAGGTTTTGCCAAGCAGTTGGGTTTCTCTGTGTCTCTGTGACTCTGTGGTGAGAAAAAACGAAATTAGGACAGTACCCGTGAGGCCGTCCGTTTGTGCGTTTCGCGCTCTTGGCATTAACATTAGCGGACAACAAATTCTTTTTCCGGGGCCAAATGAATTGATGATCCGAAAAGTGCATGTGCTCGTTGCGCTGTTCGTCCTATTTTCCGTCACGCTAACTTTCTCCCAGCAAAAAGAGCGGAATCGCAAGCTGGATGCCGCACAAAAAAGCGCGCCCTCCGCGCCCGCGCCGTCGACGAAAGACGACAAGGACAAAGACGACAAGAACGAAGGTGACCCGCTCTTCAAGGGCATGAAGTACCGTTCTATCGGCCCTTTTCGTGGCGGACGCTCGCTTACCGCAGCCGGAATTCCCGGCGACCCAACCACTTACTACTTCGGTGCGACCGGTGGCGGCGTCTGGAAATCCACCGACGGCGCGAACACCTGGTCCCCGGTTTTTGACAAGGATGGTGCGCCTTCAATCGGCAGTATCGCGGTCGCTGTGTCCGATCCAAACGTCGTTTATGTAGGCACCGGCGAAGCTTGCATTCGCGGAAACATCTCGCACGGTGACGGCGTCTGGAAGTCGGTGGACGCCGGAAAATCCTGGAAGAGCATTGGCCTGAAGGATTCGCGCGCGATTGGCAGAGTCATCGTGAACCCGCGTAATCCCGATATCGTTTTTGTGGCCGCGCTCGGTCATCCCTTTGGTCCGAACGCGGAACGCGGCGTTTTCCGCACCACCGATGGCGGCAAGACCTGGGACAAGGTTCTCTACAAAGACGAGAACACGGGAGCGATCGATGTGGTTTTCGATCCGCAAAATCCCAACATTTTATTTGCCTCGCTGTGGGAGGCTCGACGGACTCCATGGTCGCTCTCCAGCGGCGGTCCAGGCAGCGGCGTGTATCGCTCGACCGATGGCGGCGCCACGTGGAAACGGCTGCAGGAGCAGGAGCACGGTCTTCCGAAGGGCCCCTACGGGCGCATCGGACTGGCGGTGGCGGCGAACTCCGAGCGCGTCTACGCGTTGATCGAGGCCAGGGAGGGCGGACTTTACCGCTCCGACGACGGCGGCGACACTTGGGATCTGGTAAACGGCAGCCACGGACTATTTCAGCGGCCGTGGTATTACATGCACGTAATCGCCGATCCGCAGGATCCGAATACGGTCTATGTGGCGGATGTGGAGTTCTTCAAGTCCACCGACGGCGGGCGCAATTTCAATAAAATCAAAGTTCCGCACGGCGACAATCACGGTCTGTGGATCGATCCGAAGAATACGAAGCGCATGATCGCCTCGAACGACGGTGGCGTCACGGTCAGCCTCGATGGCGGCAAGTCCTGGACGCGCGAGGACAACCAACCGACCGCGCAGTTCTACCACGTCACCACCGACACGCGGACTCCTTACTACGTGTACGGCGCGCAGCAGGATAATTCCACCGTGGCCATTGCCAGCCGCAGCGATGACGGCGCGATTGGCCGCGACAACTGGTACCCGGTCGGGGGCGGGGAAGCGGGATATATTGCGCCCAATCCGGCCGACCCGAACATTGTGTATGCCGGCGACTATCAGGGCAACATCACGCGCTTTGACCGGCGCACCAACCAGGTCAAAAGCATTGCCGTGTGGCCCGAACTTAGCGATGCGCGCGGTGCCGCCGGGCTCGATCACCGTTTTCAGTGGACGGCGCCCATCGTGACCTCTCCGCACGATCCCAACACGATCTACTACGGAGGAGAGCGCGTTTTCAAAACCACCGACGGTGGCACGCACTGGGAGGCGATCAGTGGCGACCTGACGCGCAACGACAAATCGAAGCAGCAGCCTTCGGGCGGCCCGATCACGATTGACGATACCGGCACCGAATATTACGACACCGTTTTTTCGATTGCTCCCTCGCCGCTGGCGAAAGGCCTGATCTGGGCGGGCACGGACGACGGTTTGATCCAGATCACCCGCGATGAAGGGAAGAATTGGACGAACGTAACGCCCAAGGATCTTGCCGAATGGAGCCGCATCAGTCTGATTGAAGCGTCTCCGCATGATGCCGGCACGGCGTACGTCGCAGTTGACCGCCATCAGAATGACGACTTCGCGCCCTACATCTACAAGACGACCGACTACGGAGCCACCTGGAGCCGGATCACAACCGGAATTCCCGACGGAGTGTTTGTGCGCGCGGTTCGAGAAGACCCGAAGAAAAAAGGTCTGCTCTATGCGGGCACAGAGCGCGGCGTCTTTGTCTCTTCCGACGACGGAGCGCACTGGCGCTCGCTGCAAATCAACCTGCCGATCACGCCGGTCCACGACCTTGTCATCAAGAACGACGATCTGGTAGTGGCGACGCACGGCCGCTCGTTCTGGATACTGGACGACGTCTCGCCGCTGCGCCAGTTCGCCGATTCCGTTGCCGCCGAAGACATGCATCTCTACCAGCCCGCGACCGCCTATCGCGTGCATAGCGGAGATGCTCCGGCGCGATTCGTTTTCTCCGGAAAGAATCCGCCCAACGGCGCCGTGATCTATTACTACCTGAAGCAAGCCCCGAAGCCGGAAACGCAGCAGGAAGTGAAAATTGAAATCCTGGACGCGGCCGGCAGTGTAATCCGCAAGTACTCCAGCAGTAAAAACGAGCCGCTCGAGGAACCGCTCGACCCCGACGACAAGAAGCCGGAGAAGCAGATAAAACCTGAAGCCGGTCTGAATCGTTTCGTGTGGGACCTGCATTACGATGCGGCCAACCGCGTCCCCGGCTATTTTCTGTGGGAATACAACGAAGGAGCGAAAGGGCCACTGGCGCTGCCGGGCAACTATCAAGTACGGCTTACCGCCAATGGCAAGAGTGTAACCGCTCCGTTCGAAGTGAAGATTGATCCGCGAGTCACCACTTCCGGGAGCGATCAGGAGAAGCAGTTCAAGCTCGAGATGGACGTGCGCGAGCAGTTGAATCGCGTTTACGACGCGGTGAACCAAATACAGGACGTGCGTGAGCAGTTGGACGGGCTGAAGAAGCGCCTGCTGCCGGGCGCTTCCACGAAAGCCTTGTTCGATGGCGCGAGTGCGCTGGACGCCAAGCTGATTGCGGTTCGCGATCCGTTGATTAATTTCAAAATCAGCGCCAGCGAGGATTCCCTCGCCTACGCGCCCGGGATCGACGCCAGGCTGGCCTTTCTTTCCATGGCAGTGGCGGGCTTCGCCGACTCTGCTCCGACCGAATCTGAGTACCAGGAATTCGACAAGCTGAAAAAGCAGGCCGATGAATTACTGGCGCGCTGGGAGCAGGTGCGGAATGCGGATATCACCAGCTTTCAAAAGCTGGCCGCCGAACAAAACGTCCACTCCATCTATGTGCCCGATGTCAGAAGTGAGCGGGTGCAGGGCCGCAGCGAAGAATGAAGAATAGTGTGGAAGCGGGGCTTTGCCCCGCTTGGACGGGGCCCTTCGGCTTCGCTCAGGACAGGCTCCGCCCCGTCCCCACACAGGAAATCCTAGATGAACATCTCGTCTTGCGGCACGCCCCCGCCGTTTTTCGGCTGGCGTCTTTTCTGCCCGAGGAAGACTTCGACTCCGGTGCTGATCGCGGTTATCAGTCCGGTGACCTGGCGCAGCGGAGAGAGCACGGTTTTGTGCACGGCATCGCTGGTCTCTTCCACCCTGTCCATGGTGCGATTCAGCAGCTCATCGGCGCGGATGACTTGCAGCCGCGTGCGGTCGAGAGCATCGGTAAGCGTGGCGTCGATTCGGCCCAGTTGATTGCGCACCAGGTTGCTCGACTCCGAGAGGTTGACGGATATGACTGCGATCTGCGGGCGCAGTTCCACCAGCACGCTCTGTACCGTTTCCAGCGTGCTCCGCACCGTGTCCATCGTGGGCAGAGCTTTGCTCTTCACTTCGGTGGCCAGAGCTTCCATCTTCGCCGTGCTCTTGCGCGCCGAAAGGTAAAGGGCCACGAGAATTCCGGCTTGGATCACGACGGCAAACATCGTTATGAAGATGAATAATCTTAGGAGATTGTCATCTATGGTCATGGCTGCTCCATCATAGTAGCTTCAGGCCGGGTGCCGGGTGCCCCACTCATTCGCGGTTTTTGCGAATGAGTGGGATTATCAAAATCTCCCCGCGCCGCTAGATGTTTTTCGGCGGTTCCACCCCGGCCGTGGTCGTCTCGTTATATGCCTGGCGGCCCGCCTCGTAAGCGTTGCGGAACTGTTCTTTCTGCTGGTTGAGCACATCGCGTCCGCGATCCACCCAGTCACCCGCCTGTTCGCGTGCCCGGCGAGCGGTCTGACGCGCGCGCTCGCCGCCTTCCTGCGCCTTGGAGCGAATCACGTCGCGCATTTCATCGCCGGAGCGCGGCGCGTACAACACACCCACCACCGCTCCCACGCCGAGACCCGCCAGGAACCATAAAAAGCCGTTGCTGTCACGATCCGCCATAACTACCTCCTCAGTTTCTCTGCATATCGGATGGTAGCACCCTGATATGTGAAAGACAATTCACCGCGTCCACGGGTGCTGTCTCAGTTTCAATTGAGTCGCCGGCCGGCTCCCCGCCATTCCTGAAATCGTAACAAGATGAACGGTTTGATTACTGTCGGGGCAAACCACAATAGAATGCCGCAGAATTGCATCCTTCCCCATGAGAGCCTACCGCCCCTCTTGGTGGGCTCTCATTATTCTTATCCAAATGTTTTTCTCTCCGCACTGTGCCAGAAGCACGATTTCCTCAAGACTCCAAACGTGATCGGATCGACCAGCGCCCGCGCTTGCACTCCAAGCGAGAGCAGGTTTTCCACAGCGAGGTTGCGCCGCGGTAGCAAAGAAACGCTTGTGCCGGACGCGCCAAAGGCGGAGAATGAGGCGTTTTCGAGGAGGCGCTTTTTGTCCGACCGCAAGTATCGCCAACGCGGATACCAGGATTCCGGTGCGGGTAGTGGCGCGAAGAAAGAGTTCGAGAAGCCGTCGGCCCCGAAGAAAGAGAATACCTTCGGGCCGCGCCCGATCAACATGCCGGGAACGCGGACCGTCTCCCGCTGCGCGGAATGCGGCGCGCTGCTGCAAAATCTCACGGCTCCGCTCGGGCAGTGCCCGAAGTGCGAGTTCGATCTGCACGCCTGCAAACAGTGCGAACACTTTGACCCGTCGAGCCGCTTCGAATGCAGTCAACCGATTCCCGTCAGAATCTCTCCCAAAGACAAGCGCAACGACTGCCCGCTCTATTCCATCCGCGTGATGGTCGAAAAAGAAACCTCCAGCAAAGCCAGCCAGCGTCCAAACGACGCGCGCGCCGCGTTCGACAATCTGTTCAAAGACTGAAGTGAGTTCTCAGTTGTCAGTTCTCAGTTACCCTATCCAAGTTGTCATCCTGAGCGGAGCAGGGACTTCACGAAATGAAGTCTCTGCGGAGAGAAGGAACCCTGCATCCTTTCGCTCAGCAAGGGCGCGTCAGGGAATTCTCCCCGTGCAGCCGGTTTTTTCTTGCCTAGTTACTCTTAAGGTATTAACCCGTGTTTACTACTACCCCCCCTCCCCCTAATCTTTGGAATCATGGGGTTACGGGGGATCGAGCCGCCAAAATATAGATCCCAAAGGACTTATTTTCAAAATATTCCGGAATAAGGACTTAGCTCGATTCCTCGCTCAATTCTCCCGAACTTCATAGTTTTGACAGCTTGCTGACCCCCTTATCTCTTCAACCCATGTTTATCAAAAGGTTACTGACGATTGGCCTGGCGCAGCCGCGGTGGCCTTGATTAGGGTTGGCACACCTCGGCTGCGACAGATCAGGGAACATTGTCGCGCTGGTCGGGCTGGAAGTCTGTGATGGGTGGGCCGGCTGTTTGTGATGAAAAAGGGTTGGAACCTCGCCCGCACCGCTGAAGCGCTGCGCCGCCCAAAATCAGTAGAACACTTCTTCTGAGAAAACGTGGGATGCTCTTGTCTTTGCGGTTTGTGCCGAAACGGAACGATCATCAGTGTCCGAGGCGCTTTTGGGTGGCGCAGCGGTTTACCGCTGCGATACTGTCGTGAGTGAGAGACGGCTTTAGCCGCTGGGGTTCGTGGATGGCTGCTCCGCGCAGAGGCAACACTGGATTCGGAACTTACTTCATCACAGCCGCCACATTTCAGAAGCAGCAACTACTTCAATCGGACAGGATGGGGCGGTTGTTACTTGATGTTCTGCTTGGCTACCGATCGCAAGAGAAATATCTGCTGCATGAATTTGTGTTGATGCCCGATCACTTTCATCTCCTGATCACGCCGCTCCTGACGCTGGAGCGGGCGCTGCAGCTGATCAAAGGGGGCTTTTCTTTTCGGGCCAAGAGGGAACTCGGCTTTCACGGCGAGATCTGGGAGAAAAGTTTCCATGATCGACGGGTCCGGGACTGGGAGGAGTATTCAGCATTCCGTCAATACATTCATCGGAATCCTGTGAAGAGAGGACTGGCGGCGGTTCCCGAGGAATATCCGTATGGTTCCGCAGGAATTGGATTGGCGCTGGATGTAGTCCCTCAGCGGCTAAAGCCGTCGGAAGTGAGCGCCTAGATCGCAGCGGTAAACCGCTGCGCCACCCAAAATCAGAAACAACTGAGGTTTTCATCTGTCTGTAAAGCCGTCGGAATTGAACGCCTAGACCGCAGCGGTAAACCGCTGCGCCACCCAAAATCAAGTGCAACATCGGTTTTTCCGCAGTCCGCTACGGCTTCTGCGTTGGCCGCAGCAAAATTTCGCTGGCGAAGGATTGCGGCGTCTGGGTCACGAGCATGGCTACGACGTGGGCCACGTCCGCGGCTTGCAGCATCTTTTCGGCACTCTTTCCCTCATGCGGGCTGAACTCGGTGTGCGTGGATCCCGGGCAAATGACCGAGACGCGAATGTTGTGGGCTCGCAATTCCTCGGCTACCGAGTAGGTCAAGCCATTCAATCCCCACTTCGAGGCGGCGTAGGTGGCTGCGTTGGGCAAGGCGTTCTTGCCGGCCAGGGACGAGATGTTGACGATGTGTCCGCTGCGAGCCTTGATCATGAGCGGGGCGAGGCTGCGGATGCAGTAGTACACGCCGCGCAGGTTCGTGTTCAGCACGCGGTCCCAATTGTCGGGCGGGATCTGATGGAGTGGGCCTGCGACGCCTCTGATGCCGGCATTGTTGACGAGAATGTCCAGGCGGTGGAAGGTGCGCTCGATGCGCTCGGCGAGCGCTTCGACCGAATCGAGATCGGTGACATCACATTCGATCACGGACCTTTTGTCCGAGCTTTTCTCCGAACTTTTCCCGGAACTCTTCCCGGAATTCTGACCGCCGCTCGTCTGGATGGCGGCGGCGGTTTGTTCCAGGGCTGCGCGCGAGCGTCCGCAGAGGACGGTGTGCGCGCCGAGTTCGGCGAGGGTCACGGCGATGGCTTGGCCAATGCCGCGTCCGGCGCCGGTGATGACGGCCACTTGGCCGGCCAGTGGCGGGTGCGATGCGGTGTTCGTCAAAATAGGTTCCTCCGAGAGACATTATTATTCTATTGGCATCGTTACTCTATTTTGCCTCAAAGGAAGGGGTTGGAGGGAATCTACGCTGGGCGGCTTGCCGGGTTCGCGGAGACGGGGCAAGCCCCGTCTCTACAGGACGGAAGGAAACCGACAGGACCGATTCAGCGAGCAAGCCGCTTGCCTTAGCGGGACTACATCCTTATAATCCGCTCACCGGAATAATGTTGAGCCGCGGCATATCGACAGGCGGCGCATGATTTTCTGGACCAGTCCGTGTGCGTGTCAGTGCTAGTTCATGGTGCAAGCCCGACACCAGGCTTGAGTGGAATCGGGCACGATGTCAACTCCAGCTTCCCCGAAGAGTTAAGGAGCCACAGGAATGAAGAAGATTGTTCTCGCGATGTTGCTGGTAGCCGCGGTTACAGCCCTCGCTCAAACCGCTTCCACGCCAGCCCAACCCGCCCCACAGCAGAGCCCCACGCCGTCTCCGGCAGCGCCCCAGAAAAAAGAGATCAAAGACCCGGCCGAGTACAACGCCTACGTGGGCGCGGTACAGCAAACGGACGCCCCGGCCAAGGTCAGCGGCTTGGAAGCGTTTCTAACTCAGTATCCCAATAGCGTGATGAAGGAAGACGCGCTGGAACTTTTGATGGGCGCCTATCAGCAGACGGGCAATCAGGCCAAGACGCTGGAAACGGCGCAGAAGGTTCTAGTGGTGAACCCGTGCAATCTCCGGGCGTTGGCGCTGCTCGCCTACACCAAGCGGGCGATGGCGGAAGCGGGCCAGAGCGCGCAACAGAATCTTACCGACGCCGGCCAGTACGGTGAAAAAGGCTTGCAGTGCCTGCAGACGGCGAGCAAGCCGGATGGCACGCCGGCTGCGGATTTCCAGAAACTGAAAGCGCAGACGGCGGTGATCTTCAACGGCGCGGCGGGCATAAGCGCCTACCAGGCCAAGGACTACGCGAAGGCGCAGCAGTTTCTGCGGGCTTCGGTGGAAGGGGATCCGGCCAACCTGCGCGACGTCTATCCGCTGGCGCTCGCTTACCTGACGGCGGGAGCGGCTGAAAAGGACGTGGATGGACTTTTCTTCATCGCACGCGCTTCGAACCTGGCGCAGGGCGCGGGCAAGGATCAGATCGCCAAGTTCGGCAAGAGCAAATACAACAAGTACCACGGCAGCGAAGAGGGATGGAGCGATGTGCTGGCGCTGACGGCCACCACGACTCTGCCCCCGGCCAATTTCACGATCAAGCAGTACGTGCCGCCAACGCCCGCCGAGCAGTGTGCCGATCTATTGAAGACCAAGAAAGTGGAAGAGATGAGCTTCGCGGAGTGGCAATTGTGCCTCTCCGAAGGCAAGCCTGAGGATGCCGACAAGGTGTGGGGCGTACTGAAAGGGAAGCCGCTGCAGATGGTCGCTCACGTCATGAGTATCGATTCCTCAAGCAAAACCGCAACCAAACTGAAACTGGCCGGCAGTTCGGACGATATCGACGCCAAACGTGCCGACATCGATCTGACTATGGGGGCGGCGATCCCGGCGAAGCAGATGCCGAAGGAGGATAGCGACTTCCAGTTCGAAGGAACGCCGGTCTCCTACGTGGCGAAGCCGTTTGTGATGACTATGAACGATGGGGCTTTGCTGGTGAAGGCGGCGCCGAAGCCGCCCGCCCGCAAGAAGCCGGCCGCACACTAGAGTTAAGGTCGCAGGTGTCAGGTCTTAGGTCTGAGGAAAACCGCTACGCTGGAGAATTTGGGAAGAAGAAACAGGGCGGCCCGATCCGGGTCGCCCTATTTTTGTTCGAGATTCCGCCCAGCCAATGTTTTCCTGAGACCTAAGACCTGACACCTTCAGCGAGCCTGTTTTCTCTCCAGCGTAAGCGGACGCGCGCTGCGGGGCGGACGCTTGGCGTCGGCGCGCAAGGGACGCACATCAATCTTGAGTTCCCGCATGGTCCGGCTGAGCGTGTTCCGGTGCATGCCTAATTGCCGCGCCGCCTTGCACTGATTGCCCCGGTTTTCTTCGAGCACGGTCACGATAAAACGCTTCTTAAACTCACGGACCGCTTCCGAATAGAGGATATTGCTTTTGTACATCTGAAGAATGAGTGCTTCCAGTTGATCTTTCACCTGCGGCCTCGTTTCCGTACCTGCACAATCCCGAGAATCTTTTGCCGATAAGTTCGCTCGAACTTGTTTCATAAACCGGTTTCAGAGGGGACGGACGGTTCCCTCAGGGGCTAAAGCCCAGTGTTTATACGGCTCGTAGCGGCCCGGCTGAAGCCGGGCCCTTTCCAAAAGCCTATGTACACCACAGTCCTTCGGCAGTCTGAGGCGGGGCAAGCCCCGTCTTTAGAAAGCCGAGTCTTTGAGACCCGTTCGAACAAGAACTACTTTGCCGGCCCGGACGATTGCGGCTGGACCGTCTCCGTTGCCGAATGCACCTGCCGCATGTAATCCAAGCCCTGGTAGAAGCGGTGGCGCAATGCCGGCGGCGCGAGCCAGATCGCTGCTCTTCCGCCTACCAGAAAATACGGAGCAAACTCCGATTCCGCCAGCCACTTCGCGGCGGGCGCAAAAGCGGCCATGGCGGTGAGCACGATCGCCACCACCAGGACGCCCCGCAATAAGCCCAATACCGCTCCCAGAGCCCGGTCAATCGCGCTCAGACCGGCTTTCTTCATTGCCCAGCGCGCGATCCTTCCGGCAAAGCCGGCAACCATCAGGACCGCGAAAAAAATAATAAGGAAACCAGCGATCTCGCCTAACCACGGCGATTTCAAATGAGGCGCGAACCAGTCCGCCAGGCGATGATACTGCCAGGCGGCCAGCAGGTATCCCACGACCAAGCCAGCCAGCTTGAAGGCTTCATGGAAGAAGCCTTCGCTGGCTGCCGCAGTCACGGAGAATACCAGAAAGCCGAGGATGATCCAGTCCGCAATGCTCATGGTTCAAGCATCCGAAACTCTGCGATCCGAATGCAATGATCCCAGCGCACGCGGGCTAAATCTCCAACTCGCGTCCCGTCAACTGACGGTATGCCTCGAGGTACTTTTCGCTTGTCCGCAGCGCAACTTCCTGGGGGAGGGCTGGCGCGGGCGGTTGCTTGTTCCAGCGAATTTCTTCGAGGTAGTCCCGTACATACTGCTTGTCGTAGGACTCCTGCGCCTTGCCCGGTTGATAGGTGTCGGCCGGCCAGAAGCGCGAGGAATCCGGTGTGAGTACTTCATCCGCCAGGGTGATGCCCTGGGCGGTTTGCCCAAATTCAAACTTGGTGTCGGCAATGATGATGCCGCGCTGCCGCGCATAATCCGCGGCTTTTTTGTAGATACGCAACGTGATGTCACGGAGTTGGCGGCTCAACTTGGGATCGACCAGGGTGCACATTTCTTCGAATGAAATGTTGATGTCGTGCCCGGTGGCGGCCTTGGTTGCCGGCGTGAACAGAGGCTCCGGCAGTTGGTCGGATTCTTTCAATTCCGGCGGAAGCTTCACGCCGCAGACCGTTCCCGTCGTTTTGTATTCCCTCCATCCGGAGCCGGAAAGGTAGCCGCGCGCGACGCACTCGACCGGAAACATCTCGGCGCGCATCACCATCATGGAGCGGCCGCGGAGTTCGTCGGCGTGCGGGCGAATCGCCGCCGGGTAGCGGCTCACGTCGGCAGTGACAAAATGGTTGGGAACGATATCCTTGAGAAAGTCAAACCAGAACAGCGAGATCTGCGTCAGCACCCGGCCTTTGTGCGGAATGCCCGTCGCCAGCACGTAGTCGAAGGCTGAGATGCGGTCGGTGGCCACGAACAGCAGGTGGTCGCCGTCGAGGCAATAGACGTCGCGGACCTTGCCGCTGGCGTGCAACTCCAATTCGGAATAGTCGGTTCGTAGGAGAACAGGATCTAAAATCTGGGGGCTCATGTATAAAATCACCGGGAGAAAACTTTGCGTATTCTAACTGTCGCGGGAAATTTGTCAACGACTACAATCACACGTGCCCGGTTACGCCAACCGCCGTCACGCCGAAAAGTGTTGACAGTTCAAGTGTAAGCCAGAAGCCTTGTCCATGGCTGGTTTTCGAGGGGTGGGGATGTGGAAAAACTGAGGAAGGCTCTGGAAAAAAAGGAGGCGGTTTCTGGGGCCGAGAAAGCAAAAAGCCGCCGATCTGTCAATGCAACTCTTTCCCGGGCAGTGTCCTAGTTTGGAAGTTCTACTCCGGTTGGCAGCGCTTCGTTGCGACATTCCTCGTCCTGACAATTGTGCTTTTTGCAGGTCACAAAGCTGCCAGTGAGCTTGTAATCTACGCTCGTCAGATCACCAGGAATCGTGTTCGGAAAAAGTTCATAACAGAACATCGTCAGGTGTTGAGCGGACTGCGAAAATACGTCCCTGTATGCCCCCCAGCCATAAACGTAGATGTGAGCGAGTTTCTGCGATGCAAGAATAACGTCGCCGATTGGAATATCATTGGTCCTCAATTGAACCTCATCTTTCGGTCCAAGCACACCGCCCATAACGTCGCTGGTGTCGGGAAAGCTGAAATTCTCCGGCAGGGGAGTCTTGGACGTATGGAAGCTGATGTTATCCCGCAACCGTTTCGTGCCCGTGGAGCCAGCATTCTTCATCGGTACATGGGCCTGCCACGCAACAACCTTACGGTGTTGATCAACCGTAGTCCCCACCTCGGCATTGGGGGAAAAGACTACAAAAGCCCTTTGGACCGATTCCAGCGATTCGCGGTTGATCTTGTTGGAGTCAAGCATGGCATTCAATTGCAGGCCGTAAATTATGGCGACAGCAACACCAGCCCCAAGCAGCCACCAGGAGACGATAGAGTCTTTCGGTTGCGAATAAACCCTACCACCGCCGAAGTACTCGCGTATTACCCGAAGGCAACGACCAAAGCCGCTAATTTCTTTCGCATGCTGTGGGATCTTTCCCTCCTCGTTCGCTGGAGTGCGGTTGGCGCCTATTCAGTCGGTGTTTTCTCAGGCACGCCAGCGCCCCTTTCCTCAGCGTGCTGTCTTTCGGTGGTGTCCTAATTCAACTTGGGCACTACCTCTTCCCGTTGTGCGTCCTGAATCGGCAATTGCCTGTGGGATGCAAGCGGGTTAAGCGTTTCAGCGTCTGCTCGACTTCTTCATCGCTGGCAAACTCATTCCGGTCGGCCTCTTCTAGGCCCTTCTTGATTTCCTCAATTTGCCACTGTTCCAGCGCATCGAGTTCGCGAGTTTCTTTTCTTGAGTGAGGCATCCGTTATGCCGCCCCGAACCTAACCGACACGAGCTTTGAGACGCCGGGCTCCTGCATGGTCACGCCGTAGAGCACGGGGGCAATGCTCATAGTGCGCTTGCTGTGGGTGATCAGGATGAACTGGGTCTGCACGCTCAACTCGCTCACCAGTTCCGTGAAGCGCGCGATGTTGGCTTCGTCCAGCGGAGCGTCGACTTCGTCAAGAATGCAGAACGGACTGGGTGTGTACTGGAAGATTCCGACCAGCAGCGCGAGCGCGGTGAGCGCCTTTTCGCCGCCGGAGAGCAGCAGCACGTTCTGCAGTTTCTTTCCGGGAGGCGACGCCACCACGTCAATGCCGCTCTCCGCGCTGTTTTCCAGGTCGGTGAGCCGCATGAAGCCGTGTCCGCCGCCAAACAGCTTGCGGAACGTGGACTGGAAGTTCTCGTTAATCTCGTGGAACGCCTCTTCAAATTTCTGCCGCGAGACTTGATCGATCTCGCGAATGGTGGCCGCGGTGTCGGCGATGGCGTCGAGCAGATCTTTTCTTTGAGTTGCGAGGAACTGATGGCGCTCCGCCGTTTCCTTGTACTCTTCGAGAGCCATCATGTTGACTGGGCCCATGGCGTCGAGGCGGGCGCGCATTTCACGGTGGGCCTGATCTTCGGCGGCGAGTTCATCCGCAGTGACCAAAGGGATCGTCGTGTCGGCGATCAGAACCGGGCGTTCAATGCCGAGTTCATTCAGGCAGGTGTCGGCCAGGTGTTGCAGGTCGGATTGCAGCTTGGCTGCCGTCGCCGATAGCTCACCCCGGCGGTCGCGAGCGAGATCGAGCTGCCGGCGCGTGTTACGAAGCAGCTCGTCAATCTCAACCAATCGCGCCCGCACTTGCTCGGACTCGAGTTGCAGCAAGCCTTCGCGCGCTTCTCCAGCATTGCGCTCGGCTTCGTACTGCACGAGTTGCGCGGCCAGTTGCAGGTTCTCGTTTTGCCGTTGCGCGATTTCGGCGCTCGCCGATTCCATTTGCGTTTGCAAAGCGCCCGCCCGCTCCCGCATCTCGAACACAAGGGTCTGGATGCGCTGAAGCAGCGTGGTGGCCGAACGGTGGCGCTCTTCGAGCGTGGCGACGCGAGCGGCACGCTGCGAGGTGGTTTCGGCGGCAGCGTCGCGCTGGGTGCGCAGAGCGGCGAGACGGTCTTGCCCGGCGGCAAGCTGCATTTCGAATTGCACGCGCGCCTGTTCAATCGCGGTTAGCTCCGATTGGCGCGATGCGATCAGGCTTTCCTGCTCCTGCCGTTCCGCCGCCAGCCGCTGCACTTCGCGTTCGCAGATCGCAATGCGCTCGCGCACCCGCGACATCTCGCCGTCCAATTGCCGCAGCAAATGCCCGGAGGTCATCGCCTGCTTCTCGGCTTCGCGCTTCTCATCTTCCAGGCGGTCGAGCAGGGAAGTGTACTCCTTGATTTCGCGCCCCAAGGTGAGCGTGAGTATTTCCTTCTCGCGCAGAGCTCGCTCCAACTCCTCGAGCAGGCGCACCACGTCGCGCAACTCGCGCTTCATCGAAAGCGGTCCCTCACTGCGCTGCTTGCCGCCCGTGACGGTCACATTGTGGAAGCATTCCCCGCTCTGCGAGAGAAAGAACGCGTCCGGGCTGGAGAGCGCGAGTTCGCGCGCCACGGCAGGATCGGGCACGATGTAGCCATTGCCCAGCTTCGGCAGGATCACTTCGAGCGACTTGCCGAATCCGTTCAACACTCGAATCGAGTTCTTCAGGGGGAGGACCGTGTCGCTGAGAGGAGCGTAGTGATGGCTTTCATCCGCGACGAACGAGAACTTTGCCTGCGAGTCCTCGGGATGCACGAGGAATGTGGCGCGCCCGTTGACGTCGGAGCGCAGCAGACGCAAGCCTTCATCGGCGGCGTCCCAGGACTTGACCACGACGAAGTTCAATTCGTCGCGCAGGAAGTCTTCGACAACGCGCTCATAGCGGGGCTCGACTTCAAGGAAATCGGCGAGCACACCGGCGGGAGTGTTGCCTCCCTGCATTGCGCCCGATTGAAACAGCCGCCGCACCGACTCGGTGGAATAACCGTGCTCGGCGATGACCGCTTCAAGCGACCCCCTCTTGCCGAGTGCCGTAGCGTATTCGGAGCGGATGGAGTCGAGGTGTTTCTTGGTTTCATTCTCGGCAGAACGCTTCGTCTCGGTGGCCTCACGCAGGCTCGCGATCTCAGCGGCCAGGCCGCTGGCCCGCTCGGAAACGCTTTCAAATTCCAGAGCAATCTGACCGCGTTGTCCGCCGAAGGTTTCCGATTGGGACGAAGCGGTTGCGATTTCGGCCCGCAGACGCTGCTCCTCGCGGCCGATGCCCGCCAGCCGCTCCTGAGACTGGGTAAGCTGATTGCGAAGATTCGAAGCTCCGCCGACTGCCTCCAGAATGGCGGCGCGATGCGATTCCTGCTCCTGTTCGAGCATTGCCAGGTTGGTGGCGGCGCAGGCCGTTTCCTGCTGGCTGAGCGCAAGCTCCTGCTGGGCCGCCGCGAGATCGGCAGCCGCTGAGTCGAGCACCTGCTGGTGACCATTGCGTTCTTCCTCAAGCGCCGTGAGCCGATTTTGAGCCTGCGCCAGTTCCGCTTCCGCGGACGCCGTGCGCACGATCAATTCCGCGCAGCGCTCTTCGTTGGTTCGGATGCGTGCCTTGTCGCGATCCCCTTCGATTGCGATCTGGTTGAGCCGCTCGCGATTTTGCCGCGTCTCGGTCTCGATCGCGTATCCACGCTGCGTGCGCTCGGAGTGGTCTTTTTCCGATTCGTGCACGCTCTCGCTTTGCTGGCGAATTTCCTCGCCCAGTTGATGGATCCGGGTGTCGAGCGTCACGCTTTCCTGATCCATCTGAGTGAACTTGCTGGCGAGCACAACCCGCAGCCTGGCGCGCATTTCGTCGCGCAGCCTGGCATAGCGCTCGGCCTTGCTGGCCTGGCGCTTGAGCGAGTTCATCTGCCGCGTGACCTCTTCGAAAATGTCGTTCACGCGGTTCAGATTCAGTTTCGCGTCTTCGAGACGCGCCTCAGCGAGACGCTTCTTCGTCTTGAACTTCGTGATCCCGGCCGCCTCTTCAATGATGGCGCGGCGGTCCGTCGGACGGCTGCTCAGAATCTGACCGATGCGTCCTTGCTCGATGAGCGCGTACGACTCCGGCCCAAGGCCCGTTCCCATGAACAATTCCTGGATGTCGCGCAACCGGCACAGTTTTCCATTCAGCAGGTACTCGCTGTCGCCGCTGCGGAACAAGCGGCGTGTCACCGAAATTTCTCCGGCGTGGTTTTGCTGCTGATTGAATTTGCGACGCCGGATTTTCAGAACTACCTGTGGCGCAAGCACTGCCACGGCGCTGTCGCTAGCTGACGATTCGTTAGCCGGCGCTTCGGCCGTGGCTTCGCCTTCAACCTCTTCGATCCTGCCAGGCTGGGCTTCCTCGACGGCCCGCTCGGTTTCTGCGGCGGCTTGGGCGCGGATTTCCGCCTCATCCCAATTGTCCTCGGAGTTGCCGTTGAATCCCGCCGCAGGAAGGTCGTCTTGAATCTCGATCTCGGTAGGCGCGTTCGTGTCCGGCCCACCATAAATTTCAGGGTCAATCAAAGTCAGGCACACTTCCGCCATCCCGGTGGGGTTGCGGTCGCGCGTGCCGGAGAAGATCACGTCTTCCATGCGCGAGCCGCGCAGCGATTTGGCCGACTGCTCGCCGAGCACCCATGAAATCGCGTCCGCGATGTTCGACTTCCCGCAGCCGTTCGGCCCGACGATGGCGGCGATGCCTTCGCCATGGAATTTCAGTTCGGTGCGATCGCAGAACGACTTGAATCCCAGAATTTGCAGCTTCTTAAGTTTGAGCAAAGTAACTCCTCCGTAGGCGGACATTGCGGTCCGCGGACTCGGTTGGCGCGGGCTGGAGTGCGCTGCAAATGGCGAGGATCCGGAGGGCAGCTTTCGCTGTTGACTCCGAAGGTTCCTCGCTGGTCGCATCATTGGATGCCGTCCCCCTGAATCAAGAACGTCACCCACGCTTTTGACCAACTCTAACGGCGAATGCAGGGACGGGTCAAGTAATAAAACACCACATATGGTGGTACCGGTCCCACGACCGCCTTTAGTTGCACAGACACTACAGCTAGTACGCGCGAATTGCCGGTGAGGAATAAGAAAGGCGGGAGACCGCGAGAGCCTATTTACTGTACCGCTGAACTGAAGGAGATTCAAGGGCAGGCAGTGCAGGAAGCATCCTCTTGAGAAAAGATCGCGACGGTAATCCGGGCCGCCTGTCTCACCGACGCAGTATTTCCGACCTTGTGAAAAGAGCAGATCCGACCAGCAAGAATATGCCGACGACTCTAGTAACGACAACCGAACTGGAACCTTGGCGTTGAGGCCATTTGAGGATGTGCAGACACACCCTCGGGCTGATCGCCAGCCCCAAGCCAACGATGAGAAAGGCAATCGCAACAACCCAATCCAGAAATCGCTGTGAAATCCACATGTAGGACCCCACCGCTCTTAACACTCCAGGCGCAAGGACAACAATCCCAGAAAAGAGAAGCAGAGCCAAGGCCGCTGCTCTTGGAAATGGAGGTAGATCGTCCTCGCGCATCGAGCACAGAGGCGCGAGCAGTTTGCGATACAGTCTTGGGTCGTAGAGGCTCAGAATCGCAAACGCCACAACGAAGGCTGCAATTAATAACGGTCCCATTTTAACCGCCTTCTGTAGAGGCCGATCCCTTGTGTTGTCCGACCATTCGGCCAAACCCCGCCCAAAGGAGCAAGGCCGCGGAGCATAAACACTGTATGGACTGGACCCCAATCTTGAGACAACCAAATAAGGCACAATTTTCAGCGAATGGAGAATTGTGTCATGGGATTGTCACGCAGGAAGTTCACTCGGGAGTTCAAGGAAGCCGCCGTGCGGCGGCTGGAGTTGGGGGCCTCCGTCGCGGAAGTGGCGCGGGCCTGTGAAGTGAACCCGAACGTGCTGCACCGCTGGCGGCGCGAGGTGCGGGATTTCGGCGGAAAAGCGTTCTCCGGGCCGGGGCGGAGCCGGGCGGAGGAGCAGCGGGTGGCGGCGCTGGAACGGAAGGTCGGCCAGCAGGCGCTGGAGATCGATTTTTTGCGGGGATGCTTGCAACATGTCGAAGAGCAGCGGAAGTTGCAAGCATTCACTACCCGCGGCTCGTCTATCCGCACTTGGAAAAGCAAATGAGATTGGCGACTCCGCTCCCGTTAGGGAAACTGTGCCAGTTGGGCCAGGTCAGCCGGGCGGGTTTCTATCGTTGGCAGAAGCCCCCGTCCTCGGTCGGCGGCCCGGATGTGGCGGTACGCGATGCCATCCAGCGGATCGCGCTGGAATTTCCCTGTTATGGTAGCCGCCGCATTGCGGCCGAGTTGCAGCGGCGGGGGCAGAAGGTGAATCGCAAGCGGGTGCAGCGCCTGATGCGGGAAGACAACCTGCTCTGCCTGCGGAAGCGGAAGTTCGTGATCACCACCGACTCGAATCACGACTTGCCGGTGTATCCGAACCTGGCTTCCACCCTGGTGTTGACCGGCTTGGACCAGCTCTGGCTGGCCGACATCACCTACATCCGGCTGGAGCTGGAGTTCATTTATCTGGCGGTGATTCTGGATGCGTTCTCTCGCCGGGAGATCGGTTGGGCCCTGCGCCGCACGCTGGAAGCGTCGTTGACCATCGAAGCGTTGCAGATGGCGCTCCGGCGTCGTCGTCCGGCGCCCGGACTGGTGCATCACTCCGATCAGGGCGTGCAGTACGCCTCGACCGATTACACCGACCTGCTGCAGGCCCGCGGCATCACCATCAGCATGAGCCGGCGCGGGAATCCCTACGACAACGCCACTTGCGAGTCGTTTTTGAAGACCCTCAAGTACGAAGAGGTGTACCGCAGCGAATACCGGGATCTGGACGAGGCCCGCGCCGCCATCGGCACGTTTCTCGAAAAGGTCTACAACCAGAAACGCCTGCACTCGGCGCTCGGTTATCTGCCTCCGGCGGAGTTCGAGCGCGGTCTGCTCGCCCAACCCAGCCCTAAGGCGGTGCGTCAGCTTGCGATATGAGTTTTCTGAGGCATAGGGAAATCTATCGTCCGATGGTGACAGGAAAAACACCGGAGCGGTCTGGGTGCGACCGCTCCGGCCTCATCGGCACGATGAGTTTCCGGCTGGCTATTCCTGGCGGGTTGCCCTCCGGCAGCGCCCGCTTCCGCTTCACCAGCCAGGCGCAGAATGCGCTACAGTGGTCCTGCCGGTCGAGAATTCTTCAGCGAACGGTCAACAGTGTCTTATTCGATTGTCTCAGCGCAGGGGTCCACCCCAGTATCGCTGGACGGAAGCAGATACAAGGGTTGGTTGTGCAGGCGAATCGCCTTCGCGGCGGGCTGCCAGGAGCCGCAATGCCACCGAGGGAATCATCACATCCGGCGGGTTCGAGCATCACTGCATGATTGCCGACAGTGTGAGATTCGTATCAGGTCATCGCTTTAGCGATGACGCCAACGCACGCAAAAGAGGTAGCGCCTTCAGGCGCTGGGGTTTCATGTCGGTTCCCATTCGCAATGCCGATGGATTGCGTGTCATAGCCAGCGGGCGCACCTTCTTCGTGACTTCCTCGACTTGGGGGAAATGCGGACTTCTGCAATCCGATCGTGCCGCCCGGCTATTGATCGACGTGCTCTATCACTATCGCGAACAGCGGAAATATTTTCTCCACGAGTTTGTGATTATGCCGGACCACTTCCATGTGCTGATCACGGTGGGCGCGGAGATGACCGTGGAGAAGGCGGTTCAGCTAATTAAGGGCGGTTTTGCTTTTCGCGCTGGACGCGAACTTGGGTTCCGCGCTCCGGTTTGGCAGAAAGGATTCTCGGAAATTCGGGTGTATGAGCGGGATGCTTACATAGGAATGAGCGAGTATATTCATGCGAATCCGGTGAAGCGGTTTCTAGTGACAGCAAACGCGGATTATCCCTATTCGTCGGCACATTCAGGATTCGAGCTGGATCCGCCTCCGCAGCGCCTAAAGGCGCGGCCAGAGGGTGCCGCTTTCGGCATCGCTAAAGCAATGCCCTGATACGAATCACCCTTGCACTTTCGGTAATGCCGAAGTGGATGTGCTGATACGAATCACGCTCGCACCATCAGGTGCCAGCGGAGCGACAAATCCCGGGCGCGGGCAATTATTTTTTGCGCTCGACGAGGTAGTGGGCGAGGTCTGTTAGCGTTGACGCGGCCTCGCCGTATTCATCAAGTTCCGCGCATGCCTGATCGACCAGGGCATCGGCTTTGCGGAGCGATTCCTCGATTCCGAATAATGCCGGATACGTTGCCTTTTCCGCCGCCGCGTCCTTGCCCGCGGTCTTCCCCAGTTGCTCGGAGGTCTGGGTCAGGTCGAGCACATCGTCCACGATCTGGAACGCCAGACCGATCGATTGCCCATAGGTCCGCAGGCGGGCGATATCCGCATCTGTTGCCCCGGCGTAGATTCCTCCGCTGACCACGCTGGCAGTGATCAGCGCCGCAGTCTTCGAGCGGTGGATGTATTCGAGGGTGGCGAGGTCGGGCTTCTTGTGTTCGGCTTCGAGGTCAACCACCTGGCCGCCGATCATGCCGTCGATGGTGCCGGTGGCGTGGGCGATTTCCCGGATGATGGCGACGCGTGCTTCGGCCGGGCAAGCGATCTGCGCCAGCACTTCATAGGCCTGCGTCTGCAGTGCGTCTCCGGCAAGAATGGCAATGGCCTCGCCAAAGGCCTTGTGGCAGGTGGGCCGCCCGCGCCGCAGGTCGTCGTTATCGAGCGCGGGCAGATCGTCATGGATCAGCGAATACGTGTGAAGCATTTCGAGCGCAGCACCCACCTGCTCGATGCCGGCCGGCAGCGAGCCGGTCGTGTGGTTGCGGGGCTCTGCCCCGCCGAGACGGGGCCCTTCGGCTCCGCTCAGGGCAGGCTCCGCCCCGTCACCACACGATGCCGCCCCGATCATGCGCCCCGCTTCCATGCAGAGGATCGGCCGCAGGCGCTTCCCGCCGGCAAACACGCTGTGCCGCATGGCCTGGTGGATGGAGGTTGGATGCTGGGTAGCCGGCGGTAAAAGTTGATCGAGGGCCGCGTCGGCGGCTGCGCGTCCCTGCTCCAGAACTTGTTTCAGCATGGCATCGCAGTATAACAAGGGTGAGGGGCAGGTCTCAGGTCTTAGGTGTTAGGAAACCCGGAAGGGCAGGTCGCAGGTATCAAGCGTCAGGTCTCAAGAAGCTCTTGGTTGATTTTGTTTTTCCTGAGACCTGACACCTGACACTTAGTCGATCAAGCCGCCAAACGGCGTGGGAGATGGTGCAACACCGAGCGCACCACGTCATCGTTGCGCGGCTCACATATGTCGGACGCGCCCAGACTCATTGCCTCGGCCCATAGTTTGTCGTCCGCCAACCGGTGCGTGCCGACAATGCAAAGGTCGGGAAACTCTTGATGCAAGCGCTCAACTTCGTCCGGCCCCGAAGTTTCCAGATCCAGCACCACCGCTTCGGCGCGGTGCTGGGATACTGCGGGACGGACCTCCTGGTAAGTGCCGGCCAAATAAACAGAATCGAAGTGTTGGGAGAGACTGACCGCCAGGGTTTGTGCAGTTCTGGGGTCATTCTGATAGAGGACTACACAGAGTTGTTCCATACACGCCCCTGACTTCACCGCGATTCGCGGCGGCCTTGGCTGCGACAGCAAACTGCCACCACAGCCATTATCATTTCCGAACGCGACAGCGTTACTTGCGCAACGCTTTCTCGGCCGGGGGCTCAAACGGTTCAGTTTGCAGCTTTCCGTTCTGTTTTAACAGAATCTCCACTTTGCCTTCCGCTTCCTCTAGCTGTTTCCTGCAGGTTGCGGAAAGTTGCATGCCTTCTTCAAACAGCGTCAGAGACTTCTCCAGAGGAACCTCCCCTTTTTCCAGTTCCTGAACGATCTTCTCGAGACGCTCGAGGCAATCTTCAAACTTTACCAATCCAATTGCTCCTACACTCTATTGTAATGCAAGTTTTGATGCAAAATGTCCAGTGAAATTTTCTAATGTTGTAAATTTTTTTACAATGGTGTTTCAAAACTGAACTGCCTCCTGCAGATGCACGTCCTGCGGGTAGAGACGTGGCTTGCCGCGTCTCCGGCAGCGCCTGGAAGCTGCCAGCGGAGGCGGGGCAAGCCCCGCCCCGTCTCTACCGGGCAGGTTTCGAGCCGAGCGCCTCCAGAACATCCACGGCGGAGGCATATCGGCCTTGGGGAGCGCTGATCTGTGCCCCCTGCACCCGGTCGCGGACCGCGGCCAGCATCTCGCGAGCGATGGCCACGCCTTCCTCGCGAGCCGCTTGCGGACTCGCGGCCCGGGTCATCCTGTTGAGAATTTCATCAGGCACGGAAACCCGCAGTTCGTTTTTCATGAATTCAGCGTTGCGCACACTTACCAGCGGCCAGATTCCGGCCACCACAGGAATTCGGCAGTGTTCGATGCGTCTCAGGAAATTCTCCAGCAGCCCAAGGTCGAAAACCGGCTGGGTCACCACGTATTCCGCGCCGGCTTGCACCTTGTATTCGAAGCGCTTGATCTCTTCGTCCAGGTTCGGCAACCCCGGGTTTGCACCCACCCCAATGACGAAGCTGGTCCCGGCGCCGATCGGGTTTCCGCCTAAGTCCAGTCCACGGTTCAGGTTGTGGACGATATTCACCAGTCCGATGGAATCCACGTCAAACACCGCCGTGGCATCGGGATAGTTCCCCATCTTCGGGGGGTCCCCCGTGATGCAGATCAGGTTGCGGATTCCGGTCGCCGCCGCCCCCAGCAGGTCAGACTGAATGCCGAGTACGTTTCTATCGCGGCAGGTGTAGTGCAGGATGGCTTCAATGCCAACCGCCTGCTGCATCAGCAGCGACAAGGCCTGGTTGCTCATGCGCGCCGAGGCTCGCGGGCTGTCTGGGATGTTGACCGCGTCCACGCCAACCGATTTGACGAACTTCGCGCCCTCGATCTCTTTTCGGATGTCGATGCCCTTCGGCGGCACGATCTCGACCATGGTGATAAATTCCCCGGCCGCAATCCTTGCGCCGAGTTTGGATCGCTCCGCGAGCGGAATGCTCGCCGGGGCTAAGGTCGTTGCTCCGGAATGAATCGCCTCCGTAACCGCGGTCTTGCCGCGCGCTTCGCCCACACGTAACGCCGATTTCATGGCGCGGATATGATCCGGCGTCGTTCCGCAGCATCCGCCGATCAGCTGCACGCCGGCCGCCACGAATTTTCGCGTGTAGCTCGCCATGTATTCTGGCGAACAGAGGTAAATGTTCCGTCCTTCAACCGAGCGCGGCATGCCGGCGTTCGGTTGCGCGGCCAGGGGCAGGGAAGTCACCGCTCGCACCCGCTCGATCGCATCCAGCATCGCGACCGGACCCACGCTGCAGTTGATGCCGAGTACGTCCACGTTCCATTCCGTCAGCCGGGCGGCGAAGGCCTCGGGGTCGGAGCCATCGAGGCAGTTGCCGTCTTCGTCAATCGTGACCTGGGCGACGAGGGGAATCTTCGCATTCACGTCCCGGCAGGCCAGCACGGCCTGATGTAACTCTTCGAGGTAGCCGAAGGTTTCAAGCATCAGCAAATCCACGCCACCCTCAACCAGAGCCGCGACCTGTTCGCGAAACGCCGTCCGAGCCTCTTCAAACGAAGTCTTACCCAGCGGTTCAATGCGAACGCCCAGCGGGCCAATCGATCCGGCCACCCAAGCGCCGAAACTCTTGGCCGCTTCCCGAGCCACATGAGCGCCCGCCACATTGATCTCGCGCACGCGATCCGCCAGGCTGTGGCGCGACAGGCGAAAGCTGTTCCCGCCGAAAGTATTGGTTTCGACCATCTCCGCGCCGGCCTGCAGATAATCGTGGTGGACGCCGCGGATCAGCTCCGGCTGCGACAAGTTCAGCTCGTCATAGCAGCGGTTGATGAAGATGCCCTTGGCATAAAGAAGCGTTCCCATCGCTCCGTCGCAGAGCACCGGCGAATGCTTCAGACGTTCAATAAAGTTCTGCGCCATCTATTGGAGAATACAGGAAGCAACGAGGTCTTCGCATCCGCCAGGCAGGGAATCGCCTCGTCCCGGCCGGACTTTCTTCATCTGCCGGGGTAGAGTATTCTGATAGCATCTAATTAGGTGCTTTCAATAGGAGCGGACCCCATGCTTGACATCACCAAGGACATCCAATCGCTGACGACCTTCCGCCGCCGCTCCGGCGACTTTATGAAACAGCTCAAGAAGAGCAAGCGCCCCGTTGTGCTTACGGTGAACGGGAAAGCAGCGGCCATCGTGCAGGATGCCGAAGCCTATCAGCGTCTGGTCGACATTGCCGCCAGCGCCGATGCCGAAGAAGGCATCCGTCAGGGGCTGGCCGACGTGGCCCACGGACGCACTCGCCCGGCGAGAAAGTTTTTTGAGGAGTTTCGCCGCAAGCACGGCATGCCTCGTTAACATCACTTCCCGCAGGTAAGGTTTCAAAGCTGCAAGGTTTCAAAGTAGAGCGTGCGCCCCTGAAACCTTGAAACCTTGAAACTTTGAGACCTTTCCGTTCCCCCAACCGCAATTTCTTCCTTTGCTATAATCCTTGTTCCTGCATCCAAGTGATTATCCGGCATGAGGTTGGAGTCCCAGGTTTGAAAAGAGTCCCGATTCTTCTGTTATTCCTGCTGCCCGCCAGTCTGCTGTGGCTGAGCTGCGGCGGCGCTTCTTCCCCCAGCGGCACAAAAACCAGCGGTCTCAAATACCGTGCCTTCATTACGAATAGCGTTACAGCTGGTACGGGGGCTGCCGGTGTGTATATAGTCAACGCTGAAACGGATGTGCACCCGGCCCTATCCCCGATCTCCGCGGGCAACACTCCGGGGATGATGGTGCTCACGCCCAACCGGGCCCAAACCCTCGTCTTCAGCGGTAACGGTACGCAATCCTCCGACAACCAGTTCAGCATCATCAACAACGCCAGCGAATCCAACGCCGCGCACGTGACGGTACCCGGCATGACGGAGAGCTTCGTCGTTTCCCCGGACAGCTCCGCCGCCTACGTTGCCGTGCCCACCGCGCCGGTGACAGGCCAGTCTCCCGGGATAGTGGAGGCCATCTCGCTGGGCAGCGGCACGGTCACCGGAGAGGCCGACGTTCCCTCGGTTCACTATCTTTCGATCGACAACAGTGGAAACCGAATTCTTGGCTTCAGCGATAACTCCGATGCGGTGGCGGTGATCACGCCGTCGAATATCGGGATCGGCAATGCGGTAACCTACATTGGCGGTTTCGACCGTCCGATCCAGGCCTTCTTCAGCCCCGACGACAGCACCGCCTACGTGGTGAACTGCGGCGCCGAGTGCGGCGGAACCACGGCCAGCGTGCAGCAACTCAATCTGGCCAATGGCACTCTCGGCTCCTACGTCGCAGTCTGTACCCCTAATCCAACCCAGTGCGCCGCCACCGTTGCCCTGGTAAATGGCTCGACCATGTATCTGGCGGGCACCCCGTATTCCGGCGGAGTTCCGTCGCAGCCTTGCACCGGACAGAACACTGCGGCGACCACGTGCGGACTGCTCACCGTGGTTGACCTTAACAGCATGACCGTCACCAATACCGCCCCCATCGTCATCACCGACGGCTATCACACCCATCTGTCGCTCGGCGCCAACGGACAGCTCTTCATCGGCGCGCGCACCTGCACCGAGATCGTTCCGCCCGTCCCGCCGCCGGCCGGAGCCGAGGTCCGCGGTTGTCTTTCCATCTACAACACGCTGAGCACCGCGGTGGCCAGCGTTCCGCCCGGCGCCGTCGTAATCCCTCCCGCGAACGGAGACGTGACCGGCATCCAGCCCATCGCCACGCGCGACGTGGTGTATGTGATCCAGGGCGGATCACTCTCTATCTACGACGCCACCATCGATGCCTTGGAGTACAACCCGAACAATCCGAATAACCCCGGTCAAATCTTCGGCCTTACCGGCCAGTTCATCGACGTCAAGACAGTCGATTTCTAGAAACAAATTTGTGTGTAGAGACGGGGCTTGCCCCGTCTCCGCCGCGGGAGACGCGGCGAGCCGCGTCTCTACGGGAAATCAGGCGCGCCTTTTAGGGTCTGGGCCAACAGCCTACCTCGGCACCAGCGTCATTTGATGCGCGCGGCGCCGCTCGACCGCAGCCTGCGAGAAGGGAAACGCGAACGTCGAGCCTCCGTACCACGCCGTCCACTGGTCCATGTAATTCGGACTGAGAAATATCCCGCTCTCGCCCGTCACCAGGTTCAGCGTGCTTTCGTCAAAGTTCGCAAAGTTCCATGTCAGCCGTTCGGAAGGCCCAAACCCCCGGCCCACCGCCTTCACCGTGTAGTTGCTCCCGCTCAGCGGATGCAATCCCGGCCCCGTGAAGCGCCCAATCACCGGAAGCTGGCTGAGCACCAGATGATCGATTTCAACCGGATAATTCTTTCCCCATTTCCATTGATTAAGGTCGGCAGGGGCTCGCGAACCGACTCTTGAAGGATTGTCTAGAGCGACTTCCGCCTGGGGATGTTTCACCACGTTCTCCACCGCAGCCGTCAGCAGACTTCCGTAGTCCGAGTATCCTGGCGGCAGCCAGCGGGCGGGCTGTTTGGTGAGCACATTTTCCAGCCAGACCGACGACATCGCCCAGTGATAGCTCTTCCAACTCAGCTCGCCACGATTGGGTCCATACGACGCCGGGCCCAACTTCGGTTCCAGCAGCAACCGTGCCAGCTCCTGACGCGCCTTCGTTTCAATCGTCGGCGCGGCCGAATCCGCCGACATCCGTCCATCCCAATCCCGCAGAATTTCCGCTGCCCGCTTCGCCCGGTCTGAGGCGTTCGCGGCGTGATCGACCGCATACACGAACTTGTCGGCGCAGAACCGGTCGTAAGTGGACGACACATCCATCTGCAGCGTCAGCATATCCGCAGGCGCAAACTTCTTGCCCGATTCGAGCACGCGGTAAATGCGATCCGTCCGCCACGGCGCTTCCCATTCCGTGCTGATCGAATATTTGTAACCGTTCGGCGTAATGCGCCCGTTGGCGGTCGCCAGAATTCCCGACGGCGGATCATAAACATGCGGCATCTCGTCGAAAGGAATCCACCCCTTCCACTCGTGCGCATCGTCGCTGCCGCTCACCGGCAGGGTGCCATCGCCCGCCGTGCGGATCGGCACTCGCCCCGTCGCCTGATAACCGATGTGACCGTCCACATCGCCGTACATCACGTTTTGTCCCGGCGCGCCAAAAGTTGAGAAGGCCTTCCGAAATTCATCCCAGTTCTCGGCGGAGTCCACCTCAAAGAACATCAGTCCCATGCCGTCCTGCAACGTCCAGCGCAAGGCAATCTTGCGCGTTTCGCCCGGAAGCAATTCAGTAATGATCGGCCCGTGCCGCGTGGTCACCACGTCGAGCGTCACGTCCGGTTTTCCTTTGATGTGAATCGTCTCCTGCCGGTGCTGCGCATCGCGCCATCCCGCCGGAGTTTTGTACTGCCCCTGCGCGTTGAACTCCTCGATGAAGTCGTCTTCCACCGTCGGCCCAACGTTGGTGAATCCCCAGCCGATCCGCTGGTTGTGTCCCACGATAACGAACGGAATTCCCGGCAGAGTAACTCCGGCCACGTCGAAGTTGCCGCTTTTTAGATGAGCCTCAAACCACAGGTTCGGCATCTGGTGGTCGAGGTGCATATCGTTCGAGAGCAGCGGCTTCCCCGAAACCGTATGCTGACCGGAAACCACCCAGTTGTTCGAACCCGGCCGGAAGGAATCGGCCTGCTCCAGAGTGAAATTAGAGGACAACGCAAAAGGCAACGAAGAAGTGACCTCGGAAGCTCGCGAGGAAGAGAGAGTATTGTCATCCTTCGCTTCGCTCAGGATGACAACCTTGGACAGCCCAGAAATCAGCCGTCCGGTTCCACCCTCCGGATCAACCTCTTCGTCGTCATCGTCATCGCTATCGCCACTATTCGCCGCGGGTTCCTCTTCCATCCGCCGCACATCGCCTGGCGGACGGTCTCGCCAGGAAGAATTCACGTACAGGTCGGCCGTCAGTTCCGGTCCCAGCTTCGCCAGAACTTTTTCTCGCGTCAGCGCAGGCGGGTTGCTGTAGTGATTCAAATCCTGCACCATGCGCGCGCCCACCAGCAGGGAATCGGTCACCGTCCACGGCCGCGGCGTGTACTTCAGCAGGCGGAATTCGAGCGAAAGCCGGTCGCGATGCGATTCGAGAAACGCATTCACTCCCCGGGCGTAAGCGTCAAAATAAGCCCGGTCGCGCACGGATAGCGACATGTTCTTCTCCGCCCGTTCGGCCGCGAGCCGCAGCCCCAGAATCCGCTCCTCGCGGTCCATCTTCACCGTGTCTTCGCCGATTACTTCCGAAAGCTCTCCGGCAGCGGCGCGCCGCATTATGTCCATCTGCCACAGCCGGTCCTGCGCGGTGACATAGCCCTGGGCAAAAAATAAGTCCTCGAGCGTAGCCGCCTCAATCGTCGGCACCCCCTGTCCATCGCGCACCACTCGCACCTTGGACGAAATCCCAGGCACCGCGACGCTGCCATCCAGTTGCGGCACAGCGGAATGGGCGATCCAGTAGAGCCACCAGACGCCAGCGATGAGCGCCACCAGCAGCGCGCAGACGGCGTAGTACAGGATGCGCAGCGCAGGATTGCGCCGCTGGACCTCGGGCAAGGAAGCAGTAGAAGACATTTTCACGATTGTAGGGGCGCTCTTCGCCCCTGACAACCGCGTGTGTAGAGACGGGGCTTGCCCCGTCTCCACGCTCGCCAAAAGCCCGGTGGTCGCGTGAATCATCAACCACGAAGTGGCGGGTGGCCCCCATCTCCGGCGGTGAGTATAGCGCACGTTGCCCTTAATGTTGGCAGAGAAGAAAACGGGGGTGCCCCACTTTTCGCGCTTTTCGAAAAGTGGGCCTCCCGACGGTCAGCACCACAGTGGTTCTGGTTCCAGCGGCAGAGAAACCATGAAATTTACGATTGGCAATCTTTGCCAATCGAGTTATAATAAACGCGCAATTCACATCCCTTGAAAGGGCCGCCGCTATGCCTACCCGCAACGTCAATTTGACCAATGATCTTGACCGCTTCGTCGCCAGAAAGGTCAAGAGCGGGCGTTACGAAAACGCCAGTGAGGTTGTGCGCGCCGGGTTGCGGACTTTGGAGCGCGAGGAACAGCAGTACGAGGCGAAGCTCGCCGCGCTCCGGGCGGCGATTGACGAAGGCGACGCCAGCGGTATTGCCGGGGGCAACGTCTTCGGGCGTGTCCGTAAGGCCATCAAACTTCCCGTGTCGCGCTAGCCGTGGCTGCGTTTCGATTTTCGCACCGCGCTGAGGCCGATTTGCTGAACATCGGCGATTACACCCTTCGCACATGGGGCAAAGCCCAAGCCGCCCGTTACATCGGCGAGTTTGAGGCCTGTTGCCGGATGCTTGCCGACAATCCGGCGTTAGGCCGGCTCTGTGACGACGTTCGCCCTGGTTTGCACCGTCTGGAGCATGGGAAGCACGTGGTGTTCTACCGCCAGGAGCGCGCGGGTGTTTTGGTTTCTCGCATCCTGCATCAACGGATGCTGCCCGATAGACACGCCATCGACAATCAAAATAACGAACCGTAAAGAATTGTCCTAACAGACCGCAGCGGGAGAAGCCGGTTGGCGTAACCCGCGCTCCCCCGGTATCATGTCTGGAACCCTCGGCGTGCATTATCATCTTGAGTGTCCGCGCCGCCTGACATGCTGCAGAAGCGCATCGACGATCAGCCGACCATCTCGCAGGAGAACATCCGCGAGGCTGAAGGAATTTTCCTGCAGCATCTCAAACGCGTCGGGCTCAAGCAGACCGAACAGCGCAGCGCAATTCTGCGGACTTTCCTGGAAACTCGTGAACATCTTTCGATCGACGAATTGCATCGGCTGGTCAAGAAAACCGACCCGCGCATCGGTTTCACCACCGTCTATCGCACGCTGAAGCTTCTGGCGGGTTGCGGCCTGGCCAGCGAAGTTGCTTTTCACGACGGCATCGCTCGTTACGAACACCAGTACAACCGCCGCAGTCATCACCACATGGTCTGTACCGAGTGCGGCGCTTCGGTCGAATTTTTCGCGGAGAAAGTCGGAGAAATCGAGCAGGAGATCGGACGCAAGCACCGTTACGTTACCACCCGCCACACTTTTCAGATTTATGGCGTTTGCGAAGAATGCCGAAAGAAGAGGAATGGACGCCGACTTGTCTAGTGCAGAGAAAAGTCCAGCGAATAATCCCGAGAAAAGCCCGGCGAATCCCGCGCAAGCTTCCGTGAAGTGTCCCCATTGCGGAACTGTGATGCCGGCGAACGCGGCCTTCTGCCCGGGATGCGGATGGTCGATGACGCCGCTTGCTCCCGCGGAACGGGCGGCCGCGGCGGTTGCTTATCTCACCTTCGTCGCTGGCGCAGTGATCTTGTTTCTGCCGGCATTTCAAAACAACCGCTTTGTCCGCTTTCATGCCTGGCAAAGCATTTTGCTCTGGGGAGTCTTTTTCGTTCTAACCATCGCGGCGCTCTTCCTTTCGAATGTCGCTGTCGCCATGGTTTTTCTTCTGTTTGGAATTCTGGCTTCGCTGGCCATGTTGTTTTTGTGGGTTGTTCTGACGGCTAAGGCATGGGAGGGCGAGCGCTTCGAGTTGCCACTGTTCGGCGAACTGGCGGCGCGCCTGAAATAGGTGTTAGGTCTTAGGTCTTAGGAAAAGCAGGATCATTCCCGTTCGTCGGTACGGGTTTTCCTAAGACCTAACACCTAAGACCTGAGACCTTGCCGTTCTCGTCCTCATCGTTCAAAATAATCAATTCACTCTGCATCCCAGGAGACCTCATTGAGCCAGCTTCAGCGCGTTAAGATCAGCGCTCTCGGCACCTACGTTCCGCCCCGCCTTCTCACCAACGCCGACCTCGAAAAACTTGTCGATACCAATGACCAGTGGATCATGGAGCGCGTCGGCATCCGCGAGCGTCATATCGTGGACAAGGGGGTTGCGACCAGCGATCTTGCGGTCGAGGCGGCGAAGAAAGCGCTCGCCGAGCGCGGCATCGACCCGTCCGATCTCGACGTGATTATCGTGGCGACGGTTACGCCCGACATGTTTTTTCCCTCGACCGCTTGTCTCGTCCAGCATAAGCTCGGCGCGAAGAATGTCTGGGGATTCGATCTCTCGGCCGCCTGTTCGGCGTTTGTTTACGCGTTGCAAACCGGAGCGCAGTTCGTCGCTACCGGATCCCACAAGAAAGTGCTCGTGATCGGCGCTGACGTGATGTCGTCGATCATCGACTACACCGACCGCGCGACCTGCGTCATCTTTGGCGATGGCGCGGGCGCGGTCCTGCTCGAACCGACGGAAGACGAGTCCGTCGGGCTCATCGACTTTCTGCACGAAGTGGATGGATCGGGAGGATGCGCGCTGTATATGCCTGGGGGCGGAAGCCTGAATCCTTCAACTCACGAAACCGTGGACAAGAAGTTGCACTTCGTTCATCAGGACGGGGCAGCGGTCTTCAAGTTCGCGGTGCGCAAGATGGCGTCGCTCTGCGAAGAAATTCTCAAACGCAACAACATCAAGGGCTGCGAGATCGACGCCTTCATCCCGCATCAGGCGAACAAGCGCATCATCACCGCGACTGCCGATCGCCTAGATATGCGTCCTGAAGCCGTGATCATCAACATCGAGCAGTACGGAAACACAACCGCGGGAACGATTCCGCTGGCGATGGAAACCGCGCGCCAGGAAGGCAGATTGAAGAAAGGAAGCCTGGTGCTGCTGGCGTCGGTGGGCGCTGGGTTTACTAGCGGAGCGACTTTGCTGCGCTGGGCGTACTAAGGCAGGTCGTAGGTGACGGGTGGCAGGAAAAACAAAGACAATCGTGTTTCCCTGCCACCTGTCACCTAGCTGCTCAGGTAGCCCTTGGCGCTGAGATTTGAAAACGATTGATCAGGCCGTTCAGAATTCTGCTTAGTTCTTCTGTTTCCGATTCCAGGCTTGCAAATACGGGTTGTTCGATGTATTCGAGATCACGTGCTATTAGGAGTTGTGTTTCTAACTCGAGCAGCGATCCACGGGCTTGATATAGGAAGTGAACAAAATCCTTGTGGGAATAACGTCCTTTGCCTTCGGCAATGTTGCTGGGGACGGATACCGCCGCCCGCCGCATTTGGGAGGTGAGCCCGTAAGTTTCGTCCTTCGGAAACCTCCGAGTACACCTATATATGCTCAAAGCCAAGCTCTTCGCCTTTTGCCACGCAATCAGATTGCGATAATTGCCAGACACATATTTCTCGGGACTAGATTAAAAACGGAACAGAGTAATTGCTGTGATACTCGTCACGAGGAGATTGGTCGGTTTGGTTTTTCCTGCGACCTGCCACCTAACCTCTGACACCTGCTTCTACCAGAGATTCGAAAATCTTGCATCCATCGGTGCCGCCGAGTTCCGCTTCGGCGGCGCGCTCGGGATGGGGCATCATGCCCAGCACGTTGCGTCCCGGGCTGCAGATGCCGGCGATATTATCCAGCGATCCGTTGGGATTCGCTTCGGGCGTGATTTCGCCTTGCGGGTTCGAGTAGCGGAAGACGATACGATGGTCGCGCTTCAGTTCGGCGAGTGTCGCCTCATCGCAAAAATAATTGCCTTCCATGTGGCCGATGGGGATGGTCAGCACTTCGCCTTTGCGGCACGCGTTCGTAAACGGGGTCTCGTTGTTTTCGACTCTCACCTGCACCGGCTTGCAGACATATTTCAAACCGATGTTGCGCATCAGCGCTCCGGGCAGCAATCCCGATTCACACAGAATCTGGAAGCCGTTGCAGATGCCGAGCACCAGTCCGCCTCCGGCGGCAAACTTGCGGACGGATTCCATCACCGGCGAGAACTTGGCGATGGCGCCGGTGCGGAGGTAGTCGCCGAAGGCGAAGCCTCCCGGCACAATGACCACATCGCTATTCTCAAGGTCGTGCGAGTCGTGCCAGAGAAAAGTTACGGGCTGCCTGGCGACCTGCTGGATGGTCCAGAAAGCATCGTGATCGCAGTTCGATCCGGGGAAAATAATAACGCCAAATTTCATCGAAATCCTCGAGTTAAGTATGTGGCAACCGTGGCGTGGCTGTCTATGGTGACAAGCCCCTGTTCCGAGGTCAAGGAAATAGCGCCGATTAACCCAAGCGCTTAGGAAATATGGTAGAATTCTAACAGATGCCGACAGTTCTCAGATTTGATGGACTGCGCGTCGTGATCTATCCAAACGATCACAGGCCGGCGCATGTCCATGTGATTGCACGGGGCTGTGAAGCTGTATTCAACCTGAATTGTCGGACGGGACCGCTGGAACTGCGGGAGATTTACAGGTTTTCAAGACGGGAAGTCACGCACATCCATAATGTATTGACGGAGCACTTGGATGAGCTTTGCCGAGCATGGGAGGGAATTCATGGCATTGCATGACGATTTCGAAGTGGCGAACCAGCGGGCTGAGGAACTGCAAGAGGCTATTCCCAAGGCTGTCTCGGCGCATTACGACCGCAAAAGCGGCCATATCGTAATCGAGCTCAGTTCAAAGTTGATTCTGAGTTTTTCGCCGCGCGATGCGCAGGGTTTGGAGAACGCCAAGCCATCGCAACTCGACGAAATTGAGATCACTCCATCCGGCTTCGGAATTCACTTTCCGAAGCTCGATGCCGATCTCTACGTGCCGGGCCTCCTGGAAGGCTTTCTCGGCTCAAAGAAATGGATGGCGTCCAGGCTCGGTCAGCTTGGCGGACAATCCAAAAGCAGAGCCAAGAGAGCGGCTTCTAAAGCAAATGGCAGGCTCGGCGGAAGACCCAGAAAAGCAGTTCGAGGCTAGCGCCAGGACAGCGATTACGCCGGAGCGCAAGCAGTTAGAGGCTAGAGCTGCACAACTCAGGTTTGCCGCTCGGAGACCAAGCTCGGCTGCGGCGGGGCCGTTGGAGCCGGACGGTTCGGCGCAGCTTCGGGCTGCGGCGTTTGGCCTTTCTGGACTGAGCCGCTGTTGCCCATGCTCGAACCAGTGTTCAGATTGAAGTGGTCGTTGTCTGGGCTTGGTCGGTTCAGGTAGCTTGTCGGCGAGTTGTTGTCATACGACGAATCCGGCCTGTACGGTGGCGGGTCGTCGGACCAGTCGTACCAGTAATCCGAGTAGTACGGGTAGTAGCCGTACGCCGGCCACGCGCCATACCAGTAAGGGTTGTACCACCAAGGATTCCAGCCGAACCCCCAGCCAAGTCCCCAGTACGGCCATCCGAAGCCCCAGCCCCAGCCGCCCCAACCCCAGCCCCGACCCCAACCGTAGCCACCGCCCCAACCCCGACCGCCCCAACCCCAACCGTAACCGCCCCGGTTGAAGCCCGGCGTCGCGCGGGAAGTTCCGCCGGCGAAACCGGACCCGCCTCTTGACGGGCCACTGCTTGAGCGGCCAAAGGAGTGCCAAGCGCCATCGGAAATTCCGGTGTTACGAGCGGTGAGGCTTGAGTTCGCCGCGCCTCCGGAATTGCGTCCTTCACTGGCACGCGCGCCACTCCCGGCACTGGAACGCGCGGAACTGCCGGCGTTCCCGAAAGAATGCCACTGGCCATCGTTGATGGCGGCAGGAAGATTCGACGAACGATTTCCCGACGAGCCGAAGTTGCGGCCCGCTTCGGACCCGCCGCCGCGGGAGTAACTTCCTCTGCCAAAAGATCGCGCGCCGCCTCCGACGCTGCCACCACGAAACTCCCCACCGCGACCAAATCCGCCACCACCGCGATAGGATCCACCACCCCCATGGTAGCCTCCGAATCCTCCGCCGCCACTAGGGGAGCCGCCCCCTCCTCCGCCGCCATGGGAACCGCCCCCTCCTCCTCCGCCGCCGTGACCGCCGCCGCCACCGTGCTGGGCGAAGGCTGCATCTGGCGTGAGAGCAAGACCGATGAAAACAGCAAATGCGATGAGGGACCTGAGAACACCAAATCGGCTCATAACCCGTACCTCCGATCGAGGCAGCGCACCTTCGAGCGAGGAGCCCATGGGGAAGGAGGGCGCGCTCCTACCTAATGAGATTCTACTGCGACGCGCGGGGTTGCGCGGATGTCAGATCAAAATTAAGACTCGGCCTAGATGTGAGCGGTCGCGACCGCCAGGCAGTCCGCATCGAGTGCGTACGCATTGCTTCCCGCGAGCTGGCCCATGAGCCACAAATACGTGGTCAGGTGATGCATGCAAGGGATCGTGGGACTGATCTGGCCGGGTGGGGGATTGAGTTCGTACTGCGTATTGACGTGTTCATAGGGTAAAGGCAGAATCGGCGGCAACTTCGGCACTAAATCCTGGCGATTCGCAATTCGACAGCAGGAAGGAATCGCGGCGTTGAATGAGCCCGCGAAAATGTGGTCACCGGTACGCGGGCTCGCGTAGGTGTACGCCGTGGGAGCGTGGCACGGCGTGTTCAATGCCACGTCGAGGGTCAACAACGTTGCCAGCGCGCCGCCCAGGCTATGCCCGCAGACCGTTACACTGGTGGCAGCCCCGGTTTCGATACAGCTTTTTATCGAATCCTTCGCGGACAAGCTCCCATTACCTTGCCCAATTCTCAGCGACCGGTACACGGCCGTGAAGCCATCTTCGGTAAAACCATGAGAACCGGCAATCGGAGACGGCATCATCAAATACGATGCATCATGCAGCCATTCCAAGAGCGTGTCCGTGCCGCGAATGACAGCCACCAATTCCTTCGCGTCGGAAACGGCCAAGAAGCCGAAAGTTACGACGTCTCCTACATGACGATCAATGTCGGTTGCCAGATCGTCGCCATAAAGCGTCTGAAGGAAGGCGTAGCCGGCATTCTTGATCGCAGTTATTTCACCTGGGCCGTAGCTGCCGGCCGGCGCGACTGATTCGGCGATCTTGACCAGAAGGGCATACTGAATCGCTGTATTCCAATTGATCGGCAGCATAGACACCTCACAATTTCTAGTACTTTACAATCGCGGCGAACGATTTGGGATCGAGCGATGCTCCACCTACCAGCGCGCCATCAATTTCTTCTTCTGACATTAGGGCGTGGGCGTTCTCTGGTTTGACGGATCCGCCGTAGAGGATGCGGAGCTTGCCGGCGAATTCCTGGCCGAAGGATTCGGCGGCTTCGCTTCGGATGATGGCGTGGGCGTCGGAGGCCATTGGCGGAGTTGCGGTTTTTCCGGTGCCGATGGCCCAGACCGGTTCGTAGGCGACCACCAGGCGGACGGCTTTTTTGGCCGAGACTTTGTGGAAGGCGCGCAGACACTGGCGGCGCAGGACGTCGTCGGTGAGCCCGGCTTCGCGTTCTTCGAGGACTTCTCCCACGCAGACGATGGGGATGAGTCCGGCTTCGATGGCGGATTTTAGCTTGAGGTTGACGGTGTCATCGGTCTCGCCGAAGTACTGGCGGCGTTCGGAGTGTCCGATGATGACGTGGGTGACACCGATCGCCAGCAACATGCTGGTGCAAATCTCGCCGGTAAAGGCGCCTTCCTTTTCCCAGTGGAGATTCTGAGCGGCGATCGCGACGTTCGATCCCTTGGCCGCAGTGACGGCGGCATCCAGCGCAAGGTAATTCGGGCAGACGACGATTTCGTCGCGGTCGTGGCCGTGGACCAGGGGCAGGAAATCGCGGAAGAAGTCACGGGCCTGATCGGGAGTTTTGTACATCTTCCAGTTGGCGGCGAGGAGTTTTTTTCTCATGAAGCACCTTTCTTGAAACAACGCGGAGGCAGGAAACTGACTTAAACAAGTTGCAATCGCTTGAGCTTCAGATGGCTAGTGTGTAGGTGTGCGAGGTCGTACTGTGCCTGCTGCACAAGCCAACTTTCGGCGCTGCCGCCAAATACCTTAGATAGCCTTACGGCCATTTCGGGAGAGATGCCGCGCTTTTCGTTCACCAGCTCCGACAAAGTCGTGCGCGTCACTCCGAGAGCAGCGGCGGCCTCCGTGATGGTCAACCCTAAAGGCTCAATGCATTGGCGCAGTACAAAACCGCCGGGGTGGGGCGGATTCTTCATCGGCATGGCACGGCCTCTTTTCAGTAACGCGTTACGTTACGGATGTCAACCCTGAACATGATTCCAAGAACCTTTCTCGAAGATAGCGGAAATTGCGAGCGGCTGCTGGGATAATTTCTCGGCGGCGCGGACGTAGGCTTTGCCGGTGGCCATGTCGAAGAGCGCGAAACGGACGTGTTCTACATGGGCGCAGGGCGGCAGAGCTTCGATAATGGTGCGAACTGCGATTGCAGCAGCCTCGTCAACAGGATAACCGAAGGCTCCGGTCGAGATCGAAGGGAAGGCCAAGGATTTTATTCCATGATCATCGGCGGTGCGGATGGACTCACGATAGCAACTGGCGAGGGTTGCGGCCTCGTGCTGTTGGCCTCCTGGATAGACCGGGCCGACGGTGTGAATTACATATTTCGCGGGCAATCGTCCGCCGGTGGTGATGACGGCTTTGCCGGCGGGGAGGCTGCCGGTCTTCATTCTTGCCGCGATGCGCTTGCACTCTTGCAGGATCGACGGGCCGCCGGCGCGGTGAATGGCTCCATCCACGCCTCCGCCACCGAGCAGAGAGGAGTTGGCGGCGTTGACGATGGCTTCGGTGGTCTCCTTGGTGATGTCGGCGGGGCCAACGAGTTCGAGCGTCTTGCCGTTGGCGAAAGTCAGTCGGGCTGCGAAGTCAGGCATAGCTGAAAGGTGTCAGGTCTTAGGTGTCAGGTCTCAGGAAAGGCAAAATCAATTTCATTTTCATCACGGTTTTCCCTGACACCTAAGACCTGAGACCTGAGACCTATTTTTTATCCGTCAGCGCTTCGACTCCCGGCAACTTCTTGCCTTCCAGAAATTCCAGCGAGGCGCCCCCGCCGGTTGAAATATGGGTGATCTTGTCGGCTACGCCGGCGGCTTTGACGGCGGCTACGGAATCTCCGCCGCCTACGATCGAAGTGGCTCCGGGATTTTCTGCCACGGCCTGGGCGATCTTGAAGGTGCCTTTGGAAAAGGGCGGCAATTCGAAAACTCCCATGGGGCCGTTCCAGACGATGGTGCGGGCGCGGGCTACCTCTTCGGAAAACGCCTCGATCGATCGCGGGCCGATATCGAGCGCCATCATGTTGGCGGGAATCGGTTCGCCATGGCCGACGAACTTGACCAAGGCGTTGGCGTCGATGCGGTCGGCGATGACATGATCGGTGGGCAACAGGAACTTGAGCTTGTGGGTTTTCGCCTGCTGCAGAAGGTCGCGGGCGAGTGCGAGCTTGTCTTCTTCGACCAGACTCTTGCCGACCGATTCGCCTTGCGCCTTGAGAAAGGTGTAGGCCATGCCCCCGCCGATGACGAGGACGTCAACTTTGCCGAGCAGGTTCTGGATGACTCCGATTTTGTCGCTGACTTTGGCGCCGCCGAGGATGGCGACGAAGGGGCGCTCGGGGTTCTGCAGGACGCGGCCCAGATATTGCAACTCTTTTTCCATGAGCAAACCGGCGGCGGATTTCTGCACGAACCGGGTGATGCCAACGGTGGAAGCGTGGGCACGGTGGGCGGTGCCGAAGGCGTCGTTGACGTAGAAATCGGCGAGCTTGGCGAGCTGCTTGGAAAAATTCTCGTCGTTCTTTTCTTCCTCGGCGTGGAAGCGAAGGTTTTCGAGCAATAGCGCCTGACCTTTCTCAAGTTTGAGCGCCACTTCTTCGGCTTCGGGCCCAACGCACTCGGGGCAGAAGCCCACGTTTTCGCCGCGCGACAGCTCTTTGTCGAGCACCATGCGCAGACGCTCGGCAACCGGCTTGAGGCTCAGCTTTGGATTGGGCTTGCCTTTGGGACGGCCGAGGTGAGACGCGAGAATGAGGCGCGCCCCGTGCCGCAAAGCGTACTCGATGGTAGGCAGCGTTTCGCGGATGCGGGTGTCGTCCATGACGCGGCCGTCGTCGAGAGGAACGTTGAAATCGACACGCATGAAGATGCGGCGATCGTTCAGAGGCAGATCGCGAATCGAAAGTTTAGACATGACAAAAGTCTCCCTTGTCAGACGCTGATCGCTCGTCATGGGACCTGCCCTGCGAAACCCGGTGTCCTCTGTGGTAAAGACCTTTTTGAAACCACAGAGGACACAGAGGTCCACAGGGGGATCTCTGCTTCCACGCGCTAAGAACCTACAGTCCTTTGGCCGCCATCAGGTTGATCAGGTCGCGCACACGGCACGAGTATCCCCACTCGTTGTCATACCAGGAGATCACCTTGACGCAGTTGCCAGCGACTACCAGGGTCATGTGCGCGTCGACGATGGAGGAGCGGGAGTCGCCCTTGAAATCGGACGAGACCAGTTCGTTCTCCTCGAAACCGAGGTAGCCCTTCAGCGGGCCTGACTCGGAGGCTTTTTTCAGCGCGGCGTTGACCTCTTCCTTGGTGGTCTTTTTTTCCACCCAGACGACGAGGTCGACGACCGAGACGTTGGGCGTGGGTACGCGCATGGCGAAGCCATCGAGTTTGCCGGCCAGATCGGGGATGACGAGTTTAACGGCCTTGGCGGCGCCCGTCGTGGTCGGAATCATGTTGAGCGCGGCCGCACGGGCTCGCCGCAAATCCTTGTGCGGGAAGTCGAGGATCACCTGATCGTTCGTGTAAGAGTGGATGGTGGTCATGGTGCCGCTGACGATCTTGAAGTTGTCGTTGACGACCTTGGCGATCGGGGCCAGACAATTCGTGGTGCAGGAAGCGTTCGAGATGATGTGATGCTTGGCAGGATCGTACTTCTCCTCGTTCACGCCGAGCACCACCGTGAGGTCCTCGTTCTTCCCGGGGGCGGTGATGATGACTTTTTTCACGGATCCGCGCAGATGCTTCTTCGCTTCGTTGGCGTCGGTGAACTTTCCCGTGGACTCGATGACGACCTGAGCTCCGACGGAGTCCCAGGACAGGGCCGCGGGATCCTTTTCCTTGAAGACTTTGATGGTCTTGCCGTCGATCGAAATGCTGTCGGCCCCGGCGGTGATTTTGTGCGGCAGGTTGCCCAGAATCGAATCGTACTTGAGCAGGTGGGCCAGGGTCTTGGGATCGGTGAGATCGTTAACGGCGACGAAGTCGAGGTTCTTGTCGGCGAGCGCGGTGCGGAGAACGTTGCGTCCGATGCGTCCAAATCCATTTATGCCAATTTTTACGGCCATGATGCCTCCCAAAGAAATTCGAATTGCCTAAAAAACGCAGGAGCCCTAGACGACCTTCGATGGTAACAGGGTCGAGCAGCCAGCGTAAATGTCATGCGTCACAGGATGCCGTCCTGATCTTCCCGAATCAGGACACTACTCGCCGCAGCGGGCGGCGAGCCCGGTGGCGAAGTTTGATTCATGCAGATGCGGGCGTGATTTCGAGATAAGTGTCGGTGTTGCGCCAAATGAGTGGGACACGGGCGAGCCAGTATTTTGCGTTGATCGCCTGGCGGGCGCGAGCACACTCTTCCGGAGGCAGGACGCGGACGGTCGCGGGGAATTCGGGGCCGGTGATTTTTCCGCGGATGGTGCAAGGGGCGATCTTCACTTGCGGGTTGTTGCGGATGCGCTTGCACTTTCCCAATTTGCTGCTCGTCATGAAGTAGAGTTTGCCGTCATATTCGGCAAACCAGATGGGAGTGTAAACCGCGACACCACTTTTGCGGAAGGTCGCGAGGCTGATGTAGCGCTGGCCGTGGATTTCTGCGGGGATTGTAGCCATGAAAATATTGTAAGTGCTGCGAAAGATTCTTGCGGGAGGTAGCATGTGGAGGGACGGGCGTCTCGCCCGTCCAGCCGGGCGGGGACGCCCGGCTCTCCACCAGCCAGGTCGTCTCCTAAGTCCAGGGATTGAGGACCGCTTTGAGCAGCGGAAAATCTGAAACGTTGCGGGTCACCAGCGTCAACTGATGGGTTTCTGCTGTTGCCGCCAGGAAAGCATCCATTGCGCTTATCGGACGTCCCGCCGCCTCGCTGCGTGACACCGTTCTGCCCCAAGCCTCCGCCACGTTGGTATCGACAGGCAAAATTCTGCTCTCAAATCTCAACGGCAATTCGTGCTGTAGCCACTGTTCAAGCCGGTTCCGACGGCTTCCCGCCGCCATGCGCTCCACGCCGCAGTGAAGCTCTGCCAACGAGACGACACTTAGGAAAATGCGATCCTCATCCGCCGATTCCATCCAACCGATGAGACCGGGATTGGGCCGCGGCTTGACCCATTCCGAAACCGCATTTGTATCCAGAAGAAAGTTCATAGATTCATCTTTCGGGGCCGTTCCTTAATTCGACCGATCTTCAGACCCGATTCTCGCAGGGGAGATTCCGCAAAGAATTCTGCCAGGTTGCCGACGCGCTTTGTCTTTCGTTGCCATTCCTCCGCCCCCACCACCACCGCGGCGGTGTGCCCATTACGAGTAATGGTCTGCGGTCCCTCCGACATTGCCCGCTCGATAATTTCACTGAATTTTGCCTTGGCTTCAGCCACGGTCCAGCTTTGCGAACTCATAGCGAATCCTCCAGACCTTCTAAGGGTCATCATAGTCATTATAGTCATGCACGAACGACTTTGCAAGATTTCCGCGGACGGTGCGGGGGTCACATACAATAGCGGGCTATTGAGGCTCCGGCTAACTGAACGAGACGATATGAGCGAAACGTGGAAACGATGGGAGGGCCGCACCGTCGAGGGGAGATTTCCGCTACAGAGCTACTTAGGGGGCTCCGATCACAGTGCCGTCTTCCTTACTCTTATTCAACGCGGCGCGGGCGATTCCGAAAAAGCCGCCATCAAGTTGATTCCCGCCGGCCCGGCGGACGCGGAGCGGCAACTGCTGCGATGGAACTCGGCTCGCGAACTAAATCATCTGAATCTGATTCGGATTTTCGAGGCGGGACGCTGCGAACTGGATGGCACGAAGCTGCTTTATGTCGTGGAGGAGTTTGCCGAGGAGGACCTTTCGCAGGTTCTTCCCGAGCGCGCTCTGTCGGCAGAGGAGGCGCGAGCGATGCTTCCGCCGGTTCTGCGGGCTCTGCAATGTGTGCACGACAAGGGGTTCGCGCATGGGCGCATTCAACCTTCAAATATTCTGGCCATTGGAGACCAGGTAAAACTGGCGAGCGATGTTCTCGGCGTGCCGGGCGAGCGGCCCAGCGTGCGGAAGACAAGCGCCTACGATCCGCCAGAAGCGGCGACGGGAGCGATTTCGACGGCTGCCGACGTTTGGCAGTTGGGGATGACATTGGTCGAGGTGCTGACGCAGCGCTTGCCGGTCTGGGATCGCACGCGGCCGAGCGCGCCGGAAGTGCCGGCGGCGGTCCCGGAGCCATTCCGCGAAATTGCTGGCCGCTGCTTGCAGGTTGATGCGCGGAAGCGATCGACGATTGCGGAGCTCAGCGATCGCTTGGGAGCGGAGCGGCCGGGACCGACGTCAGCCCAGACTGAAAAGGCGGCTTCTACGCCAGTGCTCGCGGGTCGGCAGAAAGCATCTGCGAAATGGCCCTACGTTCTGGGGTTGGCGGCGGTGGTTGCGGGCGCCTTTTTCTGGATTGCGAGACCGAAACCGGCAAACCCTCCGGCGGAGATTCCATCGACGCCGGCACAGCAAGGTGCAGCGGCAGAAAACTCCCAGTCCGCACCGGCCCCGAGACAGACGACGCCAACGCCGAGTGCCGCGGTGCCGGGAGAGGCAAAGGCCGGTGATACGAAGGTTGAAGGGGCGACGCCAGAGGCGGGCGGAGATGAAAAAGCGTCGGCGAACGCTGAGAGTGGGAACGGTGTGGTACAGCGGGTGATGCCGCAGGTTTCGCCGGGCGCGCGCCGCACGATTCAAGGCAAGATCAAGGTTCGAGTGAAAGTTAAAGTGGACGCGGCGGGGAACGTGGAGGCGGTGGAGCTCGAATCTGGCGGGCCGAGCAAGTATTTTTCGCGCGTCGCACTGGAAGCCGCCCGGGATTGGAAGTTCTCTCCGGCACCAGCCGGTGAGCAGAGCGCGAGCGAATGGAGGCTGACTTTCGCCTTCAGCCGGGCGAGGACGGAAGTGTCTGCGGTGCGCGCGAAGCGTTAGGCTCGCAAACCTTGTGCGCAGAGATTGTCAGGCGTGGTTGTCAGGCGTATAGTACGGCGCATTCCACAGCGAAACGAAGGTCTCGAATAGATGTTGATTCGATCTGGTTCAGCGGCGAAACTCCTTGTCTTTCTGGCAGCGTTTTTTTCGACGGTCCACCTCGGATTGGCCGGGCAGAACATTGCAGCCAATTCCGTTTCGTGGTCCGGCATCCTCGTGTCCAGCGCCTGCAACGCCGACGAGGCCTTTAACGAATCTCCCGAGTGCTACAAGAACGTGCCGGGGGCGAAGCTCTCGCTGTATGACGATACGAGCCGGGTCATGTACCGGCTTGAGCCGCAGGCATCGGTAACCGCTCACCTGGGAGACGCGGTGACCGTCCGCGGAACACTTGATGGCGACACGATTCAGATCGGTTCCATCGAGCCGATGTCGATTGGCCTCGCGGTCGCCGAGAAGGCTCCCGCTTTTTCGATTCGCGACCAGTCTGGCCGGGTACAAACCCTCGATACCTTGAAAGGATCGAACGGCACCGTCCTTCTGTTTTTCCGTTCGGCGGACTGGTGACCCTTCTGCAAAGGGCAGCTGGTCCAGCTGCAGAGTGCGTTTCCGCGATTTGAGAAGCAAGGGGTCAAGCTGGCGGCCATCAGCTATGACTCGGAAGAAATCCTGAAATTTTTTGCCGACCGGCACAAGATCGACTACCCGATGCTCGGAGACCCGGACTCGAAGACCATCAAAGCTTATGGCGTCCTCAATCCGGAAGCTACGGGGATGCAGAAAGGCTTTGCCCGCCCCGGATACTTCTTCATCGATACGAAGGGCATCATTCGAGAAAAGTTCTTCGAAGCGAAATACCGGGAGCGGATTACCGGAAACAGTATTATCTCCAAGCTCTTTCCGGAATTAGGCCAGGAGGTAATCGAAACAGTCGAAGCCCCGAATCTTCAACTGGCGCTTGAACAATCCGATCGCATCGGCGTTCCCGGCACGCGCGTCACCCTCGTTGCCGAAGTGCGGCTGCCCCCGGATGTGCATGTTTATGCGCCCGGCGCCCAGGGTTATAAGCCCCTCAAACTGGTGATGGATCCAATCCCACAGCTGGAGCTAAAAGCGGCAGTTTTCCCAGCATCGAAAATCCTCTACATGCCCGCGATCAAGGAGCGCGTGCCCGTCTTCGAGGGGACATTCCGCATCAGCCAGGATGTTCGAGTCAGCTCCGGGGCAGAGTTCTGGGGCTCGCTTGGGAAGGACGGGAAAGTCTTCGAAATTTCGGGGAAGCTTGAATACCAGGCGTGCAACAAAACCGAGTGCTTCCTGCCAAAGTCCGTCCCGGTCAAGTGGCAGCTGCAAGTTTCCCCCCTGGATCGCACCCGGGCCCCGGAAAACATTCGACACAAATAGGTGGGCGCACGCTTCACCCCGAGGGGCTTTTCGGGATTGCGTCCGAGTGACGGCCTGGGAAGTGGTAGATGTTGTAAACCGCGTTTACACTCACAATCGCACTGTTGGTGTAGTGGCGATGTTGCGCCAACCATGAGCAGACTCCAGTTTCCGAGTTGCCGACTACTCGGGAGTCATCCAACGTAGGTCTTACAGGAAGCGAACTGTTTCTTCTACCAAACCGACAAGAATACCCGATCAAAGATGCCCATAGGCCGTTCGACTTCAACGTGAAGGACACATTCCGAGGGCTATAATTACGTGCACCGATGGCCCTTAGCGCAGGTACGAAACTCGGGCCGTATGAGATCGTCGCACCACTCGGCGCTGGCGGGATGGGAGAGGTGTATCGGGCGCGCGACACCAAGCTTGGCCGCGACGTCGCGTTGAAAATCCTGCCGCCGCGGTTTGCGGCGGACGCCGAGCGCGTGTCCCGCCTCGAACGCGAAGCACAGCTGCTCGCATCGCTCAATCATCCGCACATCGGGGCAATCTACGGTTTCGAAGACGCCGGCAACGTGCCGGCCCTGGTGCTCGAGTTGGTCGAGGGCGACACGCTGGACGAACGCGTGCGCCGGAGGCCGTTGCCTATCTCGGAGGCGTTGGCCATCGCGCAACAGATCGCCGACGCGCTCGACGCCGCCCACAGGACCGGGATCATCCATCGCGATCTCAAACCCTCCAACGTCAAGATCACTCCCGACGGCGTGGTCAAGGTGCTCGACTTCGGTCTCGCAAAAGCCTTCGCGGCCGAAGGGCCCGCTCCGGATCTGTCGCAGTCCCCGACCATTTCGGGCGGCGGGACGCTCGGAGGAGTGATTCTGGGCACCGCCGCGTACATGAGCCCGGAGCAGGCGCGAAGTCAGCCAGTCGATAAACGCACCGACATCTGGGCCTTCGGGTGCGTGCTCTTCGAGATGTTAACGGGCTCTTCTGCTTTCGCACGCGAGACCACTGCGGACACCATCGGCGCCGTCGTTGGCGACGAACCGGAGTGGAAGTTGCTCCCCGCCAATACGCCGGGCAGGATTCGACGTTTGCTTGCCCGTTGCCTCCAGAAAGATGTTAGGCGTCGGCTTCACGACATCGCAGACGCGCGGATCGAACTCGAAGACGAGATGGCCACGCCGGCCGAACCGTCTCCAGTTCCGACTGGGCGACGGTGGTCCCGCGGGGTGGTCTCGGCACTGTCGCTCGGGATTGCGATAGCCCTCGTCTTCTTCTTCTTGTTGTGGGCGGCGCGCGACAGGTTCGGAAGGCCGGCGGCGGAGCCATCGCCAGCGGATACTCGCGTCATACGTCTCACGGATCTTCCCGGCCTCGCGGAGTCTCCGGCCATTTCACCAGACGGGAGGTCGGTGGCATTCACCGGCACCGTGGGCGGCAAGCGACAGGTTTTCGTGCAGCTCATTGCCGGGGGCGCGCCGCTGCAAATCACACGCGATTCAGTCGATCACGAGCGCCCTCGCTGGTCGCCGGACTCGAGCTCAATTCTGTATTTCTCGCCGGCGGCATCAGGAAAGGCCCAGGGGAGCATCTGGGAGATCCCGGCGCTCGGCGGCGCGCCACGACGGGTTGTCAACAGCGTGGGAGCTGGCGACGTCAGCCTGATGGATGGGCGGCTTGCGTTCTTCCGGCTGGCGAAGGAAGGCATCCAGCTGGTGACTGCGCCAACGGACGGTTCCAGATTCGACGTGGTCGCCGAGTTCGCGCCCGCCACGTACTACTTGTATCCCCGCTGGTCGCCGGACGGTAGATGGATTGCCTTTCAGCGGGGAGACAGCATCCGGTTCGACATTTTCGTGGCGCCAGCAACTGGAGGGAAACCGCACCAGTTAACGCGTGACAACAACATGATGGGCGGTTTTGCCTGGCTGCCCGACAGTACGGGCATCGTCTACAGCTCAAGCCGCGGCGGCACGATGCCTTACTTGCCGACGTTAGACCTGTGGCAGGTGAGATTGCGTGATGGAAGGGTCCGGCGGATCACATCGGGCGAGACGTCGTACATGAGTCCGGACATTTCTAAGAGTGGCGCAATATTGGTCAGCCGCATGAAGCTGCAAACCGATATCTGGAAGTTCCCGGTCGACGGGCTGCCCATCGAGAACGTGCGCCGCGGAACTCGTGTGACGCGGCAGACCGGGCAGGTTCTCACTCCCACGGCCAGCCCCGACAACAAAGAGGTCGCGTTTCTATCCGACAGCGGCGGTCATGCAAACCTATGGGTCGTGAACACGGAGAGTGGTGAGCTACGCCAGATCACTCACGAGCGCGATCCGAACGTAGCCGTGGGCGTCCCGGAGTGGTCGCCCGATGGCCGCACCATCGCTTTCGTCTCGTCGCGCGGTAACCAGGGGTTGACGTTCGGAGTCTGGCTGGTGGATTCGGATGGAAGCAACCTGCGCAACCTCGTGAACCCAGGTCTTGGCCTTGCCTGGTCGCCGGACGGCCGCTGGGTGTATTACTCGACGCGGGGCGGCTCGACAAGCACAGCTGTCGTGCTGAAAAAAGTGCCTGTTGACGGAGGGCCGCCCGTTACCGTGACGACGGAGCCGCTGCGCAACGTGATCGGGTTACATGGCGCCACTCTGTACTATCTCTTCGAGGGGCCGCTCGTCGACGGCACGCCGGAATTCGAAATTCGGGCCGCCACCCCCGAGGATGCGCCGTTTCGCGTGCTCGCGCGTATTCCAGGTTCGCGGGTGCCGATCTGGCAGATCGTCAATCCCGCGCTGTCGCCCGACGGGAAATGGCTAGCGCAAGCACTGACCGACGGGTTTACCACCAACCTCTGGGCGCTCTCGACGACGACCGGCGAATGGCGTCAGATTACGGATTTCGGCAAACGCCCGACGTTCATCGCCCGCCGCGTGTCCTGGTCGTCAGACGGGCACTCTGTCCTGGCCGCGGTCGCCGAGGGGGATTCCGACATCGTTCTGCTGGAAGGACTGACGAATGACGGGCGCCACTGAGCGAATAGGACCCATTCTGCGAACCAGGGGTGCTGGGCCGTTGCATTAAGTGCTTGCCAAGGAATCCGGTCGAGTGACGGGCAACCCGGAAGTTATCCGCTTTGACCCGTTGGATTGGTATAAGAAGAGGTTTGTTACAAGATCTATGGTTTGCTGCCCGTGGTCATTTGGCGGCGCGCTTCTTCGCAGGCTTGCTGCGGGTCGCGCCCGGTGACTTGCTTGTACCAGGCGGGGTGGAAGGTCCAGGCCCAGGCTTCGCTCACGGCGCCGCGAATCATCGCCTGGAAGGTGCCGGGCTGGCCGACGGTGCTCTCATAGATGTGGATGAAGATTCCGCCGAGCATAATGAGCGCGGAGATGTCGTGCAAGACATAGCTGATAGCGACGGAGATTCTTCCGAAAGTTCTTGCGCCCGCCCACAGGATGATGCCGGTGATGAGGTACACGACGCAGCCGCCGACGATCTCCCAGAACTGAAATTTCTGTCCGGCATTGAAGAAGCCGGTGTCGGGCGGATCCATTTTCTCTTCGCCGCTGACGATCTTCTTTATGTTGCGCAACCAGTTGGAATCGGCTGCGGTCCACATCATCGGCTCGAGCCAGTTCAGGGCTTGCAATCCGAAGAAGAAGAGGAAGCCCACGCCGAACCAGGGGTGCATGACGCGGCTGAGTGGTCCGCCGCCGAAGATGGGAGTGAACCAGCGGAACAGCCACGGCAAATAAATGCTGAAGCCGGTGAACAGCGCGAGGAAGAAAAACAGCGCGACCGCCCAGTGGAGCACGCGCGTGTACACGGGATGCCGCAGCAACTCTCCGCGATAGACGGTGGTTTTGCCCACATGCTCGAAAGTCTCGCGAGCTTTGTCGTCGAAACGCTCGATCGCTCCGCTAGCCATTGGTGCCATCCTTTGCCGGTGGTTCCGGTTGCGGCAGGCGCGGGCCGGAGGTTATATAGTGCGCGACGACGCCGAGAAAACCGAACAGGGCAAAAGTTCCGAGCACCGGCTTGAACAGCCACTTCCACACCGTGTAGCTCCACGGAATCTGCGGATTGCTGGGCAGGCCGCCGTAGCGCTCGGGATCGGTGGCGTCGTGCAGGACGTAGATCACATGCGTTCCGCCGACCGATTGCGGATCGTAGACGCCGGCGTTCTTCCAGCCGAAATGGTCGCGCAGTTGTTTCGCCCGCTCCCCGGCGATGAACGTCATGTCGTCTTTGGTGCCGAATTTCAGGCATCCGGTCGGACACGCTTTGATGCACGCCGGTTCCAGTCCTTCGCCGACGCGGTCGGAGCACAGCGTGCACTTGTAAACGCGCTTGGTCTCGGGATTGAAGCGCGGAATATTGAAGGGACAACCGGAAACGCAGAATTCGCAGCCGATGCAGTTTTCCTGATTGAAGTCGACGATGCCGTTGGCGTATTTCACGATGGCGCCGTCAGCCGGACAAGCCGCCAGGCAGCCGGGATCGGCGCAGTGCATGCACTGATCCTTGCGCATCAGCCACTGGATCGTGCCGTCGGGATTCTGGTGCTCATTGAATTTGATGAGATTCCAGAAATTCCAGCGCGTCTCGGGCATGGTCTGGTAAGTGTTGTCGAAGGTGGTCAGAGAGAACGGCAAGTCGTTCCACTCGGCGCACGCTACTTCGCAGGCTTTGCAGCCGATGCAAGTAGTGGTGTCAACCAGTTTGCAGACTTCGAGGTCGCGCTGCATGCCGAGGCCGGGCGAGGAGAGGGAATGGCCCGAGATCATTTCGGCTTGTAGTGCCTTGCGGTCCGCCATCAACCCGTCCTCACTTGCTCAAAAAGGGTGCCCCGTCCAAGCTCCGCTTGGGCGGGCCCGCAGTTAGACTTTTTCGATCTTCACCAAAAAGCCCTTGAATTCCGGCGTAAACGCGTTCGGATCGATCACGGTCGGCGTCAGTTGATTCGCCAGGGTCTTCGCGGTCCGGTCTTCATCTTCCACAATGCCGCGGAAGCCCCAGTGAATCGGGATGCCGATCTGGAACGTCTCTTTGCCATCGATCTTCATCGGCCGGATGCGGCGCGTAACCATGGCTTTCGCGATGTAGTGAGCGCGCGCGCTGGTGACTTTTACCTTTTCGCCACCGCGAATGTTCATGCGATCGGCGAGTTCGGCCGGAACTTCGATGAACGGTTCCGGCACGAGCTGCACGTTCATCGGATTATTCTTTGTCCAGTAGTGGTAGTGCTCGGTCAGTCGATATGTGGTGCAGATGACGTTGTAGCCCTGGTCCACCGTCCCGTACTTGTCCATGTCGGTCTTATATCGTTTCACGATCGGATTCGTGGACTGCTTCGGATGCAGCGGGTTCACCAGCGGACTCTCAAGGGGCTCGTAGTGTTCCGGGAATGGTCCGTCGTTGAGGCCGAGCGGCACGAACAAACGTCCGATGCCCTCGGGGTTCATGATGAACGGGCCCATGTGATCTTTGGGTGCGGAATCCACTTTGAAATCGGGAACGTCGACGCCCACCCAGCTTTGCTTGGCTTCGTCCCACCAAACCTGGCGGCGCGAAGGATCCCAGGGCTTGCCCTCGAGATCGCAGGAGGCGCGGTTATAGAGGACGCGGCGATTCGCCGGCCACGACCATCCCCAATTGGGATAAATGCCGAGACCGGACGGGTCTTCCGTTCCGCGGCGCTGCATCATGGCGCCGGCTTCGGTCCACGATCCGCAGTAGAGCCAGTTTCCAGAAAGCGTTGTTCCGTCGTCCTTGAGCCAGGCAAAGCCCGGGAGTTGCTGGCCGGCCTTGATGGTAATGTTCGTCTTCGGATCGGTGATGTCGGCGAGCGCTTTGCCGTTGATTTCTTTCGCGACCTCGGCGAGCGACGGGTTGTACGGGTTTGTGTACGCGAACGTCGCATTCAGAACGGGATCGGGGAACTTGCCGCCATCTTTTTTATAGAGCTCGCGAACTTTCAAAAAGATGGTCGCGAGGATTTCCTGGTCGAGCCGCGCCTGCCCCGGCGGCGGAACAGCGACGTTCTTCCATTGCAGCCAGCGCGCGGAGTTCACGAACGTGCCGTCTTTTTCGGCAAAACCTGCGCCCGGCAAGCGGTACACGGTGGTGTTGATCTTCTTCTGGTCCTCGGCCGTAATTCCAGGAGCCTTCCAGAATTCGCTCGTCTCGTCGGGATAGATCTCGCAAACCACCAGCCAGTCGGCCTTTTTCAGGGCGTCGATATTCTTATTCGAATCCGGGCCGATCATGACGCCGTTCATGCCGAAGGCGAAGATGCCTTTGATCTTGCCCTCATACATGTCGTTCCAGATATTCACCCACGAATAGTTGCGGTCGATCTTCGGCAGATAGTGGAAGGCCCAGTCGTTTTCCTTAGTGGCCGCTGGACCGTACATCGCTTTCAGGAGTGAGACGGTAAATTTTGGCGTGTTCGACCAGTAATTGAACGAATCCCACGGATCCGGCTTGGCTTGCAGTGGCGTAGTGCGCTTCAGAAAGGTAGCGAGATCGACATCGCTGGGATTCGGCATCTTCAAGTAGCCGGGGAGTATGTCGAAGATTCCGGCCATGTCGGTGGCGCCCTGGATGTTGGAGTGGCCGCGGAGCGCGTTGACTCCACCGCCGGCGCGGCCGACGTTGCCCATCAGCATTTGCAGGACGGCGGCGGTGCGGATGATCTGCGTGCCGAAGCTGTGCTGCGTCCATCCGACCGCGTAAATGATGGTGGCGACTTTTTTCATGTCGCCATCTTTGCGGACGGAGGTGAACAGGTCGGCAGCCTTGAGGAACTGTTCTTTCGGGATGCCGGTGATGCGTTCGACCATCTCGGGCGTGTAGCGCTCGTATTGCTTCTTCAGCAGTTGATAGACGCAGCGCGGATGTTGCAGCGAGAGGTCGAACGCAATCTTCGGGGGAAGCGCCGGCGCGGGCGGAGGTGTGCCCGCCTTCAAAGGTGGTGGCGTCTTTTCCGGAGGCGTGCCCGCGACCGGCTTGCCGGTCAGGTCTCCACCTTCTTCATAATTCCAGGTCTTCTTGTCGTAGACCTTTTTTTCGGGATCAAATCCGGAGAAGAAGCCGTCCTCGGGCAGATTAAATCCGTCTTTGATAATGAAGGCGGCGTTGGTGTAGTTGAGGAGATAGTCTTTCGCGATGCGGTTGTTTTCGATGGCGTAGCGGATGACGCCGCCGAGGAAGGCAATGTCGGCGCCGGCGCGGATCTGCACGTACATGTCCGCGGTCGCGGCGGTGCGGGTGAGGCGCGGATCGACGACGATGGTTTTCGCGTTACGGTGAATCTTGGCTTCGATCGCCCACTTGAAGCCGCAGGGGTGGTTCTCGGCGGGATTGCCGCCCATGATCAACATCATGTCGGTGTTCTTGATGTCGATCCAGCCATTGGTCATGGCGCCGCGTCCGAAGGTGGGCCCCAAACTGGAGACCGTGGGGCCGTGTCAAACGCGGGCCTGGTTTTCCAGGTAGCAGACCCCCAGGCTGCGCATACTTTTTACGGCCAGATAATTGAATTCGTTGGTGTCGGTGCAGCCGCCGGTGAAGGCCATGCCTTCGCAGCGATTCACCGTGTGGCCGGCGGCATCTTTTTCCAGGAATGTGTCGTCGCGCGTTTTCTTGACCCGCTGCGCAATCTCGCTGTAGGCCTGGTCCCACGAAATGTCTTCCCACTCGGTCGCTCCCGGACGCCGCACTTGCGGCTTCAGCAACCGGCGGTCGTTGAGAATGTCTTGCTCGAGCGATGATCCCTTGGGGCAGAGCGTGCCGCGGTTGATGGGGTGGTCGGGATCGCCCTCGACGTGCACGACCTGGGAGATCGCGTTCTTGGCCTTGTCGCCCAGGGTGTAGATGATCACGCCACAACTGACCGCACAATAAGGACAGGTGCTGCGCGTCTCGCTGGCGCGGGAAATCTTGAGGGACTGGGTCTGGGCGTAAACCGGAGTCAGATCAAAGCCGAGGGCGGAGAAACCGGCTCCGCCAAGGACGGTGCCTTTGAGAAAAGTCCTGCGAGAGAACTCCATTTTGTTGCCCCCGTGCTGCGCTTTCCAGAAAGTTACGGAGGTGAATGGTTGAGGACGCCCACGAGAGCGGCCAGCTTCTGCTGCGCGAATGCGAAGAACTATACCCCCGCTCGGACTGGGACGTCAATCGGGAAAACGGCCGGGAAAACTTCGATGGGATCAACTTCCGAAAAGCTCGCCGCTCGTGGGCTGCATCTTGAGGTTACCAATCGATCCGCTCGATTCCGCGAACCAGATCGAAGTGGCGGTCCCGACTTAAGAGGGAGAAAGAATGCTGACGGCAAAGCGCCGCAATCCAAACGTCGTTGGAAGGAATTGGAGTCCCGGCTCTCTTGAGTTCGGATCGAAGAGTCGCGTAGGACAGTGCCGTCTCTTCATCCACATCGAGTACCCGGTAGGTGCGAATCGATTCGGTCAGCCATTGTTCGTAGCGCTGCCGGTCCCGGGATTGCTGAATTCCATAGCGGTATTCGCCCAACACAATTACAGGAACGGCGATCTCAGCTGCTTTGCGTAGGATCGGCTCCAGTGCGGCATCGCCATCTGCGACGGCTGACAGTCCATTGGTATCCAGGATCACTGTTGATCCTCGGTCTCGATTTGCTCGAACTCTTCTTCAATGACCCGGTTAATTCTCGCCGTTTCCTTGTGCAAGTGACGGAGTTTGCCAAACGTCTTCATCCAGGGCTTGTTATCTCGATTGCTTTGCGCCCGTAGTTTGTCCGCTAGCGCCTCCGAGACAAGCGCTCGAAATGGAATCCCGCGCTCGGCCGCCACCGTCTTGGCGCGACGAAAGATGGCATCGGGAATTTCCAGCGTAGTCTTCATGAAAACATGTTCCCATATTTATGGGAGTTGGTCAACCAGCCTGAAGCGGTTGCGGCTGCCGGCCTTCTCTACGCGCCACCGATTCGGGCCCCGAGCTCGGCCTGATCTGCTCCGGCATTGCGCGGCCGGAGCCTGGGACTGATAATCGGGCCATGGCTAATCGCACCATGTCGAATCGCACCGTGGCGCAAAATGAATGGCAGCGGCGGATTGCGCGGGCGGAGGTACTCGGCGCCCAATACAGCTTTGCGGCGGAAATCCTGCGCTTCTATGTGGCCATCGCGCGTTTTCAGGAAAAGTTCTACGAGGAACTCGGCAGGTCGCTCGAAAGATTGAGCGCTGGCTCTGGTGATGTCGCATCAGACTCGGAGCCCTTTGCGCGGCCGCTCCCACCAGAACTGACCCGCCGTTTCGGGAAATTTCTTTCGGTGGTCGAACAGAACGGTCCGGCTCCGCTTCGGGAATCCGCGCGTGAGTTGCGGGACGGCGGCGCAGACTCACATTCCCAATTGCTGACGGCTTTCTGGAATGGAAGCGAGACCGGGGCGTTGCCGCCGGGTCCTAACGATTTTTTCGCCCGCGCCTTTCTTCAGCCTTACGCGGCAGGCATTCGTTCGCGGTCAAGGATGCGCTGGAGCGGGCCGACGCCGTATGTGTGTCCGTTTTGCAAAAGGAAACCGGGTCTGGGCGTTCTGCGTTCGTTGGGAGATGGCGGCCAGCGTTCTTTGGTGTGTTCCTTTTGCCTGGCGGAATGGGAGTTCCGGCGGATCGTCTGTCCGGGGTGCGGGGAAGAGAACCACGCGAAGCTTCCGGTTTACACGGCGGAGGAACTGAAGCACGTCCGCGTGGAAGGTTGCGATAGTTGCCGGACCTACATTAAGACGGTGGACATGACGAAGAGCGGGCTCGCCGAACCCATCGTGGATGAGATGGCGTCAATCCCGCTCGACCTGTGGGCCCAGAGGCAGGGATACACGAAGCTGCAATCCAATCTAATGCAGCTTTGACCGGCAGGGGCAGCGATTTCCTCAAATCGATTAAGCTGGTGGTTCGCGTTCCTGGAGAATTTTTGAACATAGTTCACATCGTTGGAGCTCGTCCCAACTTCATGAAGGTCGCTCCGGTCCTGAATGCCCTGCAGGAGCGGGAGAACGTGGTGCAGACTCTCGTCCACACCGGTCAGCACTACGACGTCAATATGTCCGATGTGTTCTTCCAGCAACTGGGCATACCGGCCCCCGATGTGAACCTGGCGGCCGGTTCGGGCACGCACGCGAAGCAGACGGCCGAGATCATGATGCGGCTGGAACCGGTTGTGGCCGAACGCCAGCCCGACATCGTCCTCGTGTATGGGGACGTGAACTCGACCGTTGCCACCGCACTGGTTTGTGCCAAGCTGGGCGTTCAAATAGGGCACGTCGAAGCTGGACTACGCTCGTTCGATCGCACCATGCCGGAGGAGATTAACCGCCTGGTGACCGATCGGCTTGCCGACTGGCTGTTTACGCCCTCCGAGGACGGGGACGAGAATCTTCGGCGCGAGGGAATTCCGGCGGAGAAGATCTTCCGCGTCGGTAACGTGATGATCGACTCGCTCGTGCGCCTGTTGCCGTTGGCGCAGAAAAGCGCGACCGATGGTCTGCCGGAGCGGTATGCCTTGGTCACGCTGCACCGTCCGGCCAATGTCGATGACAGCGGGACGCTGAAGGGGATCCTGGAGTCGCTGCTCGAGGTCAACCGGGATTTGGCGGTGGTGTTTCCAGCCCATCCGCGAACGCGCCAACGAATTGCTGATTTTGGATTGAATGCCGGGCAACTGCGCGTGCTCGATCCTCTTCCCTATGTTGATTTTCTGGGATTGCAATCGCGCGCCACGGTCGTAATCACCGATTCGGGCGGCATTCAGGAAGAGACCACCTACCTTGGTGTCCCTTGTCTCACGGTGCGCGAGAATACCGAGCGCCCGATTACGGTTTCCATGGGGACCAATGTGTTGGTCGGCCGCGATCCGGAAAAGCTGCGCACGGAACTGTCGCGAGTGCTTGCCGGCAAAGCCAAGAAGGGAACTGTGCCGCCGCTTTGGGATGGACACGCGGGCGAACGAATCGCGGTTTTGCTCGCCGGGGAGTCGAACCACCTGCTAAGTTATCCGTAGAGACGCGGCTTGCCGCGTCTCCCTTTTCCCGCGAATGGGAACCACGGCGAAAGCAGGCTCTGACGCCAGCGTTCTGTCTTCCCATGTGATCGCGTACGCCAGCCGGGGGTCACATTTGGGCAGATTTTACCTGGCGAGACGCCAAGGAACTCGACCGGAATGTGCAGAATATTGCACATCGCCCGTATTCAGCTCATCATCACCCGCGTTGCATCGAGCCGCTGTCCCGACTAACCCGTTACTCTTCTTTCGGTTCTCGCGAGTGCATTCCCGTGGTGGCGGGTTTAATATAGGGCAAGTGTGAGCGCCGTATGGCAGGGTGCGTGCATCTATAAACAGTGGCTCGAAGTTCTGGAGCAGAGGATTGAGGATTCAAAGATGAGATTTTCGTTGGCGGTTGCGGCCGCACTTGTGGGTATCAGTGTGAGCGGATGGGCGCAGCAAAACAATACATTCAAGGTTAAGCCTTCACCCGCTGAAAAGGCTCCCAAAAAAAGCGCGCCCGTGGCCATCGGCAAGACAGCGAGTCCGGCAACGGCTTCCGCTGCCAACGCCAAGGATTTGCAAGCTCTGGAGCACCAAACCGCCAAATCGTCAGCGCCGTCTCGATCTGCCGGAAACAAGACGCCCAGAACGGCGTCGGCGCTGAAGCCGGTAAAAGATAAGCCCAATCCTCCGATCAACTTCGGCGCTGCGGGCAGCGGCAAAAGTGCGGGAACGACCAGCCAAGGTTCGAATCCTTACAAAGGCCGGCTCAAGCAGAAACACGTTCGCCAATAGAAGCTCACCTGTAGAAGAAAGAGACCGGTGCGCGCGAGATTCATCGCGCAACGGTTGAGCGAGCCGGTGCCGGAACTGCCTGCGCGACAATTTTCGCCGTGGGTTCTTTGAGGGAATACTTCAACAGACAATACAAGGCTCGAACGCCGTCTTTCCGTCCAATCTTTTTACCCTCCTCGTAGGTGCGCCCACAGCAACTGCTTCCCACCTCATCGATGCGCAGTTTTCGCCGCGCCGCCCAGAAAGCGTGAGCCAAACACTACGTCTGCCTTGCCTTGGATCAAGGGCTCGATCATCAGCGAGTACTCCGCCGGATCGTATTCCAGATCGGCGTCCTGAATAATGACGAAGTCGCCCGTGGCTTCCTGAATGCCACGGCGGAGCGCTGCTCCTTTACCCATGTTGTTACCCATGTTGTGCGGCTGAAGAACGACGCGGATTTGCGGACCTTCAGAGTGCAGTTCGGCCATGATCTCGCGCGAGCCATCCCGCGAGCCGTCCTCCACCGGGATCAACTCGATCTCCAGGGGAACCGCGAGACCCTTCCGGACCACCTCCCGAAGCGTGGCGCGTTCGTTATACACCGGCATCACGACGGAAAGTTTCATGGCGCGCCGATTGACGGCGAGACTCCTCCTGAATCCATCACGATTGTAAACGGTGTACTCGCGGCTGGGTATTTAGAAGCTAGGGTATCTGGCGATCGGTCGGTCTCGCGCATCTTCGAGGATCGCTGGTGAAATCGGCCTAGTTACATCAACTATCCGCATCCAGCTTGTTATAGACCGGTTTCCGTCCAGTCTTGCGCGACTCTACGACACCGATGACCCTAAGGTCGTGTGGCAGGTGAGATGAGTTGACCCAGGGCTATTTCAAAATCTCTGGCGCCACCCACTTCACTCCAAGCTGGTCGTACAAGAACTCCCGCATGTAGGTGCGTATCGCGATGCGCTGGTCTTCAGCGGAACCAATGCCGCCGTGTCCGGCATTGGAGAAGCTGATGAGCAGTATGGGGTCTTTCGAAGCGGTCGCTGCTTGCAGCGCCGCCGTAAATTTCCGCGAATGCCAAGGGTCCACCCGTGGATCATTTTCGCCCACCAGGAACAGAATGCTGGGATATTTCTCGCCGTCCCGTACGTGGTGATAGGGCGAATAGGCGTAGAGCGCCTTGAACTGTTCCGGGTCCTTCACCGAGCCGAATTCGGTGGTGTTGTACTGGCCATTCTGCGTCGTCTCCGAGCGCAGCATGTCGTAGACTCCTGCCACCGAAACCACAGCGCGAAACAGATCGGGCCGCTGGGTCAGCACTGCGCCCATTAGCAAACCGCCGTTGCTGCCGCCCTCGATGCCTAGCTTGGCAGGATTTGTATATCCCGCCTTGATCAGGTACTCGGCGGATGCGATGAAGTCGTCGAAGACGTTCTGCTTCTGGGTCAGCATGCCGCTCTTGTGCCAATCCTCGCCGAACTCACCCCCGCCACGCAGATTAGTGATGGCCAAAACGCCACTGGCATCTAGCCACGTGCGAATGCCGGGATCGAAGAAAGGCGTCATACTTATGCCGAATCCTCCGTAGCCGGTGAGGATTGCTGGGTTCTGTCCATTGAGTTTGGTCCCCTTGCGCCGAAATATGTTCACCGGGACCTTGGTTCCGTCTTTCGAAACCGCGGACTCGCGCACCACCTCAACATCGGCGAGGCTGACCGGCGAACTCTCGCGCATGGCGGTGATGACGACCTTCTTCGAAGCAGCATCGTATCGAAACCACGCCATCGGATTGACGTAGCTGACATTGCCGAAAAGGATCTCCTCGCCCTGCAGCGGGAGTATCTGCGTGATGGTCGAAACCGGCTCGGCAGGAACCGTGCCGAGGTCGCGACCGTCATGATCGAAGATGTGAATCTCAGTGGGGCCGCCGGCAAGTTCCGTTACGTAGAGGCGGGTCGGAGTTGGAACGAAGCTGGGCTGCAGTCCGGCGAGCGAGAAGCGGAAATCCTGAATGACCGCTTTGCTTTCCGGGACGATCGTCTTGGCCTCCTTCAAGTCCGGCGCGGAGAGCGATACCCGGAGCAGCTTGCCGTGGGGCGTATGATCGCGCGAGAGCAGATACAGCGCGTCATTGCCGAGAGCGATGGCTTTGATACCGTCCCCGAAGTGGGTGATCTGCGTCCATTTTCCATCGAGACCGCACAGGAAATGTTCGTAATCGCCTCCGTCGCCGTTTTCCACCATCGCCAGCAGATATTTGCCATCCTCGCTTGTACTGAGCGTGATCTCGGCAATGCGCGGAAAATCCTTGCCCAGTACGTATGTGTCTTCGCCTACCGGCGTACCAAGCTTGTGGAAGTACAGCTGGACATAGAAGTTCAGGTCCTGCGGTGGGCGTTCGTCCTCGCGGGGATAGCGGGTGTAGTAGAAGCCGCTACCGTCGGCGTCCCAGGCCAGACTGCCGCCGCCGATGGCGGTGACCCGCGGTACGACGTCGGAGAGGGCGTGGCCCGTGGCAACGTCGTACACGTGCACCGTCCCCGATTCCGTTCCACCCTGTGCCAGCGATACGGCGACTCTGCTGGCGTCGTTCGAGGGCACGTAGAACTGGATGGCGGTCGAATTCGTGGAATCAATCTGCATGGGATCCAGCACCACATGCTTGGACGCTAGATCGTCCGGCGAGCGCAGTGTGACCAGCATGTCTTGCTGCTTGTGGGGCTGCGAATTCATAGCAAACAGAACCCCGCCGCAAAGCTCCAGATCGTGGAAACCTGGCGAACTCGCTTCGTCCAGTTTCCTTAGGAATTGCTGTATTTCCGCGTGTATCGGCAAAGCATCTAGAATCGCGCGAGCACGTGCATCTTCGGCTTGTGTCCACGCAATCACCTCGGGATTTTTGCCGTCTTCCAGCCAACGATAGTCATCCGTGACCTTGATGCCCTGGTATTCCTCGGCGACGGGGCGTTTGGGCGTCGCGGGGATGGACGGCACCTGGGCAAGAACGGTCAAGGTCAACGAGAAGATCGCAAGGGAAACGCATACAGACTTTTTCATGGAAGCGCGCGCTCCTTCCGGGGTATGAGCCAGCGAACATTCTACGCCCGTTTGATTTTGCACAATAACCCGGCGTCACCAGGCTGGGCAACTTGTGCACGAGACAACCTGGGATGGTGCCTTCATCGCTGCACGAGGGGCCTACGATTCTGGATGAGTGGTCGGCAAACAGGAAACTATGCAGTCGTTGGCGTAACATCGCCAACCGCTGCGGATTGTTATGACGGCACAAGCCACATTCGCGCGGTTGCAGATAATGCAAACTGATCGTCACTGCACCCAATGACCGCCAGAGCTATACTCGGCTGTCGCGCGGGAAACTGGATCGCCCATCCCGCCCGGCACGGAACGCCGAAACAATGGATCCATGAGGACTTCCCGCAATCTCAAGTTCCTCGCTGCCGCGCTGGCCTTCGTGGTTGGCCTCGGCACGGTTGGCTTTCACTACATCGAGGGATGGCCCTGGTTCGATGGTTTTTACATGGTGATCACCACCCTGACCACCATCGGAGATCAAACGCATCCCCTGTCGCACGCCGGGCGCGTGTTCAACGTCATCATCATCCTGGGTGGAGTCTCGCTGGTGTTTCTGGCCATCGGATCCCTCACCCAGGCTTTGCTAGAATTCGAGCTGCAGAACTTCTTTGGAAGGCGCCGCATGGAGCGCGACATAGGCCGTCTCAGTGGTCACTACATCATTTGCGGCGCCGGACGCGTCGGCCGCAGTGCCGCCCGCGAGTTGGCGCGCCGCCCCGCTCAGTTCCTGATTGTCGAAAACGACGAGTCTAAGGCGCAAAAATTTGCCAGTGAGAATTGGCTCATGCTCATCGGCGATGCCACCCAGGAACAGACTTTGCGCGACGCCCAGATCGGCCGCGCGAGCGGTCTGGTCGCCGCTACCACCACCGACGCCACCAATCTTTATATCGTTCTGACCGCCCGCAGTCTGAATCCGAGCCTCCGCATAATCGCCCGCGCCAGCGAAGACATGGCGGAGAAGCACCTGCGCAGCGCGGGCGCCGATGCGGTCGTCTGTCCCTATATTTTTGCCGGACAGCGTATCGCCCATTCCTTCCTGCGTCCGCACGTGGTCAGTTTCCTGGACACCGCCACCACACATCTCGGCATGGATCTCGAGATCGGCGAAGTACCGATCACCGCGCGCAGCCCGTTTGCCGGTACCACCATCGAGACCTCGCGCATCCGCCAGGACCGCGGCGTCATCATCCTCGCCATCAAGCGCGAGGCGGGCATGCGCTTCAATCCCGCGCCCGACGATCGCATCGAAGCCGGCGATTTTCTGATCGCCATGGGCGAGCCGCAACAACTTCGCGAACTCGAACAGACGGCCGGGTCCGAATCATGAAAATCGTGAGCGCGGCGGAAATGCGCGAGATCGATCGCTCCACCTCGGAGCGCTTCGGCGTTCCTTCCCTCACTCTGATGGAGAATGCCGGCGCGGCCGTCGCCCGCTTCGTCCTCTCCGATTACCCGCAAGCGGAGCGCGTCGGCATTCTCTGTGGCAAAGGCAACAACGGCGGCGACGGATTCGTCGTCGCCCGCAAGCTCGTCGAAGCCGGCCGCGCCGTTCGCATTCTGCTGTTGTCGGATCCCGCGGAGCTTCGCGGGGATGCTGCGGTCATGTTTCAAAACATGCTGCAGACGCTCCGGCCAATGAACATCGCGCCCCTCATCGTGCGCGAGGCGAGTTGGCTCGATTCCTTGGATGCGGCGGAGATCTTCGCCGCGGACGTGATCGTGGACGCCATCCTCGGCACAGGATTTCGTCCGCCAGTCAGCCCACTCTATGCGGCGGCGATCGGCAAGATGAATGCGGCTTCGGCTCCAATTGTTGCCGTCGACATTCCCTCCGGCGCCGATGCCGACGCCATGCGGCCGCCAAGCGCGACCCCCTCCCGTGCCGGAGCCGGTGACGAGGCAGGTGACGAGGCACGCGCCGATGCCATCGTGACCTTTACCGCGCCGCGTCCGGCGCACGTTTTCGCCGCACTGATCGGCAGACCCAGCGGGCCCACCGTGATTGCGCCCATCGGTTCACCGCCAGAGGCAATTGTCTCCGAGCTCGGACTTCATCTCAGTACTCCCTCCGATTTCGCGCCGCTGCTCCTGCCCCGAGCGCGTGACGCCAACAAGGGTAGCTACGGACACGTGCTGGTGATCGGTGGATCGCTCGGCAAAGCGGGCGCGGCGGCCATGGCGGGGTTCTCCGCGCTCCGAGCGGGCGCCGGTCTTTCGACAGTAGCCACGCCAAAATCCGTGCTCGCAACCGTTGCGGCTTTTCATCCTGAACTGATGACCGAGCCGCTGGCGGAAACCAAGGATGGCACGATCTCGTTGCGGGCGCTCGGAACAGGGCTTGATGCGCTGCTCGAACGCAAGACGCTCGCGATTGGTCCCGGTATCTCGCGTAATTCCGAGACCGCCGAATTCGTGCGCGAGATCGTCAAGCGCACGAGTGACGATACGCCGATCGTGGTGGACGCGGACGGGCTGAACGCCTTCGCAACTGCCGAGCTGCGCTCGGCTTGGATCCTTCGGCTTCGCTCAGGACAGGCTCACGAGGGCGCCCGTCCCCACACGAACGGATCGGCCGGCCAACTGAACGGCCGCGGACGCACCGTCGTCATCACCCCGCACCCGGGAGAAATGGCGCGCTTGACCGGCTTAAGCATCGCCGAAATTCAAACGAACCGCCTGGAAGTCGCGCGAAACTTCGCCCGCGAGCATGAGTTGATCGTTGTACTCAAGGGACACCGCACCTTAATCGCAGCGTCCGATGCCACAGTCTGGGTGAATCCCACCGGCAATCCGGGCATGGCCACCGGAGGCACGGGAGACATCCTCACCGGAATGGTCGCTGGCCTAATTGCGCAACATCCGCAACATGCGCTCGAAGCGACTGCTCTCGCTGTCTATCTTCATGGACTGGCGGGGGACCTGGCCGCTGAATCCGTCGGCGAGAATTCTCTGGTGGCGACCGACCTGGTGCGCTTCCTGCCCCAGGCGTTCGCCGAGACACGGAATCGGAAATCTGAGGAGATTCGCTTTCACGCCTGACAGGCTCGAATGGGAGTTTGCTTTCCCGTAGAGACGCGGCTTGCCGCGTCTTAGCCCGTTTCACAGATATCGTAGGCTGACATCGGCACCAGGGAGGGGCTGCCGACTCCAAACCCAGCGCTTCGCATCGGCAGGGTTTCCTCTGTGATCCTCTGCGCCCCCTGTGGTTCAAGCTTTTCCCTTTTACCTCAACCCCATCTGAGCCACATTGGACTACACCTTCCCTGAAACCGCCATAGTCAAGGGAGACGGGGCAAGCCCCGTCTCTACAGGCGGAAGCTGGTACGAACCAGGGTTACCGCGGAATGTAACTGTCAAGCAGCGGAAGCAACTGCGACCCGAGCCTCATCATGCGCGCCTGGGCGGCATCGGGAGACTCGCCATCAAGCATCGGGGTCATCAGGCGCACCAGCGCGCCGTCGCTGCGATTCATGCGAACCGAATCGGACACCAGGTAGTACTTGGCCCAGTACTCGCTGGCAACCACGCGGCCATGGGCCTGAAACCAGTACAGCACCAGTTGCCGCTCTCCCGATTTTGAAACCACGTAGCGGTTGACGGGGAACGAAGAGCCGTCGGGGCGCGTAATCTGAACCAACTCTCGCGAGGTCGGAACCCATCCCGCGCCCGGCAGGCAGTGGTTCGGCGAATGGATCGTATCGCCCGCCTTTTGCGTCGGAAAGTAGGCGATGTAGAGATTAATCCATGGTTCCTGCTGGGGTTCCGGCTGGGGTTGCGACGGGCTTGCCTTTTCGTAATCGCGCACCAGAAACTCGCCCGGCCCGAGGATGTCGAGCGTCTGCTGGTCGAGGGCTTCTTCGGTTCCCTTCCAACCATCAATTTGCAAGGGCAGGGAACTCAAAGACGCTCGCGGCGGAAAATACTCGCTGCGCGAATGGGCCTGGAGCACAAGCGCCGTGGCCAACATGAGCACAGCCGCAATCCCGAAGCGAAGCGACCCGGCATTCATGCGGATTTCGCCTCCGGGCCGCTCTTCGAAATGCAGAGGAGCGAGATTACGCGGTGCACAGCGAACAACATGATCAGTGCCACCACGAAGATCAGCCATCCCTCAAAGCCATGGAAAAATCCTTCCGCTTTGTCGGGATCCCAGTACTGCACCAGCAGCCCTGTGCCAAAGATGCGAAAGCTGTTGGCCGCCACGGCGATCGGCACCGCCGAGCATGCCAGCGTCACCCGCACCCAAATCCGAGTCTCCATCAGGTACCCGTAGATGATGGCCAGCGTTACCAGCGTTAGAAGGGACCGGATTCCGCTGCATGCTTCCGCGACGTTCAGCGGCATGGAGGCAAGCACGATCACATTCCCCTGGCGCAACACCGGAACGCCGACCAGTTCCAGCAGTGCGGTGGCGAGCTTTGCGGCCAGCAACTGAAGGGGGAAAGTGACCTGCTGCAGAATCAGGCTCGGGATCGGGATCATCAGAATCAGAAAAGCCCAGGGGAACAGGACCGCGCGAAAGAACCTCCATCCCTGAAAAAGAATGATCAGGCCCGCCAGCAGGATGAGCAGCGAAGCCCGCGAGAAAAACAACTCCGCGCCCAGGACTCCCACAACCAGCATCAGCAGGCTCAGCACCACCACCGGAAGACCGGCCCATGCTGGGGCCGAGGCAATTGCCTTCAGTTTCTTGCGGTCGTGCCAGAGAACAAACAAAGCAAAGAGGGGGACAAAGATCCCGTGCTCGAAGTTCGGATCGCGGGAAGGCCCGACCCACTGCAGAAAAAGGCGGGCGAGAATCGAGGCGTAAAGCCAGGCGATCAACAGCAGCAGCGCCACTCCCTGCCAACGGGGCAAACTGGACGACAAGCGACCCTCCCTCGTCGAGAGGAGCGGAGCTGCCTCTACTGAGTTACTCATATGGCGCGCTTGCATTTGAGAATATGCGAGAAGTGGGTCTTCGCGCAAAGTAAAACGAGCACTTCGGGCCAGCACTCCGGACGACGAGCAGAAGTGACCTTCGAGCCAGTCGCCTCCGCTCGGGCGCTCGACCGGCGGGCGCCGTGTGCCACAAAAATGGAAAAACACTTCCCATTCCATCCCAGGCAATCGCAGAGGTTATCGTCCCTTTTAGGCAGACACCAATTGGGGTGGTGGATCAGTTTCACAATATAGCGGAGAAAAAACATGAACCACCAAGGCCACGAAGTATCACGAAGGCTTTTCGTCTCAAGGGTTTCCTTCGTGTACCTTCGTGTCCTTGGTGGTTAAGGGTTTCGCAAATCGACCCCTTACTCCAATTGGTTATTGCTTGCGGAGAGTTAGGACTTTATCCTCAAGACCGGTGGAAAGTAATCCCCACACGTTACCCAAGATGTGGGCAATAATTTTCCCATTTGTCCGCAATGTGGTACCGTATAGGTCGCGTCGCGATACAGGGTTGCAATCGCAAGTCATTGAAACATAAGGATATATTGTTCCAGTTAATCGCAACCATTTTTGACCGGATTGGCAGCGCATTTGCTCTACACTGTATAAGCCTTTGTCCAAGACGTCTCCCCCCTGTCTTGGCCGCGAAACAGTGAAGCGGAATATTATTATTATGGATCTTGATCGAACCGAAATCCTGGCAAGTGCAGGAGCAGCGCAGAACGGCGGCGCCCGTGTCTGGCTTGAAAGCGTCAGCGCCGGCATGCGCACCGTCGAAGCCGTGATCCGCGAGCTGTCGCAGAATGATCTTCCCGTGTTAGTGGTGGCCGAGCACGGTTCCGGCAAGGCGGCAGCGGCGGCGCGCATTCATGTTCTTTCCAGCCGCGCCTCGGAGCCGTTTCAGGTGTATCAGGGTTGTGAAGCGAGCGAAGGAATTCTGGCTGCTCGCGATGGGCAAGGTGGAACCGTCTATCTTCAGGAAGTGGGAGACCTCCCTGCGGCGGCCCAGAAGGAACTGGTTCGCCAGATCGGTTTGAACGGCGCCGAGCAGCGCCGTGTGCCGCGTTTCATCTGCGGAACCTCGCGCGAGTTGGAGCCCGAGGTCAAGGCCGGCAAGTTCCGCGAAGACCTTTATTATGGGATCAGCGGAGTTTGTTTGCGTCTGCCTCCTTTGCGCCAGCGGAAAGAAGATATTCCCGTTCTGCGCGACTGGTTTCTCTCGGCCGCTGCCCGTGATTTTTGCCGAACCGTACCCTTGCTCAGTCCGGAAACCCAAAATTTCTTTCTGGAATACAACTGGCCGGGAAACATTCGCGAACTGAAGGACGCCGCGCGCGCCATTGTCGCGCTCGGCGATGAAGCCCTCGCCATGGGAGGATTGCGCTCTCTTTTGCGGCGCGTCGATCGCGGCGGCAACGGCGAAAAAATTTCTTTGAAAGACGCGGCGCGCGCCGCCTCCCGCGAGGCCGAGCGCGAAATCATTCTTCAGGTCTTGACCCGCACCCGCTGGAACCGGCGCCGCGCCGCGCAGGAATTGCAGATCAGTTACAAAGCGCTTCTCTACAAGCTGAAGCAGATCGGGTACGAAGAGTATGGGGCATGAGAGCAAGGTTGCAAGGTTGCAAAGTTGCAAAGTTCCAAGGTTTCAAGGAGCAAGAGAATCAGAATGATTCAACCTTGAAACCCTGAAAGCTGAGCTAAGAGGAATCGCTATGAAATCAGCATGGAAAGCGGTGGTTGCGGCACTGGTCTTGATCAGCGGCATCGCGTTGGCCCAGGATGATGCTGCCCCGACCCCCGACAAGTCTGCTCCCGACGCGGTCGCCTCCGACAAGGCGACGAATGCCGCTCCCACCAGCCAAGTCGCGCCTGAATATGTCATCGGCGCCGAGGACGTGCTGCACATCGCCGTGTGGAAAGAAGCCGACCTCAGCGCCACTTTGCCGGTGCGTCCGGATGGCAAGATCTCTCTTCCCTTGCTCAACGATGTGCAGGCCGCTGGCCTCACACCCAAACAGTTGGCCGACTCCGTGACCGAAAAGCTGAAAAAATACATCGCCGACCCGCGCGTCACCGTCGTGGTGACTGCGATCAACAGCAAGCGGATTTACGTAAACGGTGAGGTGATGCACCCGGGGCCTATGACGATGTCGCCCAACATGACTGTTCTCCAAGCCTTGTCCAGCGCCGGATTAAACCAGTTTGCCAACACTAAGCGCATTTACGTCCTGCGCACCGAGAACGGCAAGCAGCAAACAAAACTGCCAGTGAACTATCGCAAGCTGGTCAAAGGTGAGATCGAACAGAATTATGTGTTGCAGCCGGGAGATACGATTGTCGTCCCGTAAAGGAAACGCGGTCCGGTAAGCGATCTACGGGTCAAAAGCATGGCAAGAACGCAAACAATCCGGTGGGCGCTGCTGGTGTTCGGCATGAGCATCTGCGCCGCCGCGCAGACCAGTTCCCCGTCTCAGACCGGGACCACTCCGGCGCCGGCCTTCGGCCAGAACGCGCCCGTGCTGAACCCGGAGAACCCCCCGGTATCTGGCCTGGACGAGCCCGGGCTCGAACTGCGTACCGCCACCCGCAGCTTCATCTCGCCGTTTTTGCAGGTGAGCGAATCGGCGGATACGAATGGAGAAAATCAGTTCGGCAGCACCGATTTAGAACCTGTCTCCCACGTTCTCGGAGGTTTCGACCTCCAGCAGTTCTGGCCCAAGAGCGATCTCTTTCTCGAGTACCTTGGCGGCGGAGCGTTCCACCCCAGCCCTTATGACGTGCAGCAATTGCAAGCCGCCGGCCTGGAGGCCGTGACCCGCTGGCGAACTGGCCAGATGAAGCTGCGCGACACCTTCAATTACCTGCCCGACGGTTCCTTCCAAATCGGCACCTTTGGGGGCGCCCCAGGGTTGGGTCTTGCCACCAGCTCCGGCGCCGGGTTGGCGGGGGGCGTTTTGCCCGGCAGCCACCTCTTCGGCTCCGGTCAGTTCGGTGGGGTGGGAAACATTCCCCGGCTCGCGAACACGGTGATTCTCGATGCGGTTCAGGCTCTCAGTCCGCTCTCCGCGATCACCGTGGCGGGTGGATTCAACAACGCTCATTTCTACGACCCCACGAACACCCTGATCAACAGCGACCAGGGCACGTTGGAAGGCGGGTACAGCCGTCTATTTTCCCGTCACGATCAGATCGGCGCCATCTACGCTTTTCAGCTCTTTCAATTTCCCCAAAGCACCGGCGGCGAGATTTATATCCACGTGGTCAATGTGCGCTGGAGCCATACCATCACCGGCAGGTTGAGCCTTGTCGCCGGAGTTGGCCCGGAGTACATGGACCTGCAACAAGGTGTCGCCGTCACTCATTGGTCGGTGAGCGCGCGGGTTCAGCTGCGCTACAAGATGGGCCATGGGTCGCTCTCTGCAGCCTACGAAAAATTCACTTCGGCAGGATCGGGATTCTTCGCCGGCGCCAATACTCAGGCTGCGCAGTTAGGGTATCTGCGTCCACTGGGACGCACTTGGGAGTTCCATGGCGTTCTGGACTATTCCCATAACACGAAACTCCAGAATCTGGCGCTTTTGGGCGTGAATGCGGGCAGCTACAACAACGGTTCTGCCGAAGCTCTGTTCCGCAAACACATGGGACGTTCCTACGACGTTTTTGTGGCTTATGGCTTCAGCGAGATGGCCTTCAATGTTCCGGTTACCTTGAGTGGCTCCTCCGGCAGGATTGCTCAGCGGCAAATCGGCACGGTTGGGGTGGAATGGCACCCCAAGCCGACTCGTATCGAATAATTTTTTTGGGCCGCCCCAGGCGGCCGGATTGGTGAACAGCATGAGTGAAAATCGCGAACTGACGATGGACGATTATCTGGCGATGCTACGGCGGCGCCTTAAAGTCATTTTGATCCCGGCCCTGCTGGCCCCGCTCGCGGGCTTCGGGGTCTCGTATGTCTTCCCGCCGAAATATACCTCCCAGGCCACGGTCTTAGTGGAAGCCCAGAAGGTGCCCGACAACTACGTCATGCCGGTCATCACCGCCGATTTTACCCAGCGCGTGCAGACCCTCAGCCAGGAGGTCGTGAGCCCCAGCCGCCTGCGTCCCGTGATTCAGAGCCTCGCCCTCGTCAAGCCCGACGATGAGGCCAAGCTTATCTCCGACATCCAGCAGAATATGCAGGTCGAGCCGGTGATCACCTCGATGAGCGCGGCCGCGGCCGCTTCTCCCGGCGCCAAGAAAAGTAAACCCTCTGCTACCAACGAGCCGCTGCCCGGCTTCACGGTCAACTACAGCGACAGCAATCCCGTCCGCGCCCAAAAAATCTGCAATGCCATGACCTCGCTGATCGTGGATGAAAACCTGCGCGAGCGCGCCGGGATCGCCCAGGGCACCACCGATTTTCTCAGCCGTCAGGTCGAAGACGCCAAGCGCGCCCTCGACGAGCAGGATGCCAAGCTCGCCGCCTTCAAGAAGCAATACATGGGTCAGTTGCCCGGTGACTCCGACAACAACATGCGCATGCTGATGGCGCTCAACTCGCAACTCGATGCCACCACCCAGACCCTGAGCCGCGCCCAGCAGGATAAGACCTACACCGAAAGCATGCTGGCGCAGCAGATGGCCACCTGGAAGAGTTCGCAGTCCAGCACCAATCCTCAGACTCTCGAACAAGGATTGGCCCAGCTGCAGGCGCAATTGCTGCAACTGCAGGCGCGCTATACCGACGATCACCCCGACGTGATCAAAACCAAGGCCGACATCGCCGAGATCGAGAAGAAGCTGAAAGAGATCAACGCCGCGGCCGCATCCGCCAGCACCACCGACGGCAGCGATAAGGCCAGCGCCGCCGAACCGCCTGAAATTCGCCAGCTCCGTCTGCAGATTCACCAGTACCAGGGCGTGATCGAGCAGGCCAGCCTCGACCAGAAGAGGCTCCAAAGCGCGATTAACGTCTACCAGAACCGCACCGCCATGAGCCCGGGCGTCGAGGAGCAATACAAGCTGCTCACCCGCGACAACGATAACGCCCAGGCCTTCTACAAAGAGCTATTGTCCAAGAAAAGCTCCGCCGAACTAGGCACCAGCATGGAGAACCAGCAGCAGGGCGAGCAGATGCACATTCTGGCCACGGCTGGCCTGCCCGATTCTCCCAGTTTCCCCAACCGCCCGATTTTTGCCGCAGGCGGCTTGGGTGTCGGTCTGGCGCTCAGCCTGATCATCGCCATGTGGCTGGAGTTTAGTGACAGGTCCATCCGCACCGAAAAAGATGCTGCCGCCATCATGGATCTGCCCCTCCTGATTTCCGTGCCCTGGTTGGGTGAGGACGAGGAGGATGCCGCCGCCAACGGCCATGGCAAGGCGCGCCGCCGTTTCTGGGGCCGCAGTGATGCCGCCGCGGCAAAAGATCACGAGAACGTCGAGGTCTAGCGCAAGCCTATGTACAAAGATTTTTTTGGACTCCGCGCCAACCCGTTCAACGTCAATCCGGACCCGCGTTACCTGTTCCTCACGCGGCACACCGAAGAGGCGTTAGCCTGCCTTACCTACGGCATACAAAGCCGCAAGGGCTTCGTGCTGCTTACCGGCGAGGTGGGGACGGGCAAAACCACGCTGATCAATAAATTGATGGAGTGGCTCCGCCTGCAGCAGGTGGCGACCGCCTTCATCTTCAACTCGCGCATGGACGTGCCTCAGCTCCTCGATTTCATGATGGCCGATTTCGGCATTCCCTGCGATGCCAAGTCGAAGAGCCAGATCCTGCAGCGCCTCTATAACTGGCTGCTCGATCGCTATCGCGCCGGTGAGACTGCGGTGCTGGTCATCGACGAGGCTCAAAACCTCTCCGACGAAGTGCTCGAAGAGATCCGCATGCTCACCAATCTCGAAACCTTCACCGAAAAGCTCCTGCAAATCGTTCTGGTCGGACAGCCGGAACTTGAACAGCGTCTGAAACAGCCCCAGTTACGGCAGTTGCGTCAGCGCTTGACCCTGCGCGCCAAGACTCATCCTTTCAATCTTGAGGAAACCAAGTCCTATATCAAGCAGCGCCTCCGCATCGCGGGGTCGAACGGTGACCCGATTTTCGATTCCGACTCGACGGTCGCCATTTTCCGTTACTCCCTGGGCATTCCGCGCATCATCAACCTGCTCTGCGAGCACTGCCTGGTCAGCGCCTTCGTCGATCAGAACAAGACCATCGCCGCCGAAGTCGTCGATTCCGTCGCCCGCGATTTCGATCTCGCCGACGGAAACGCCGCCGCTGCCATGACCGCGCCGGTTCCAACATCCGAAAAGTTTGATCTGGTCGAAGCCTTACGCACTTTGGCGACACTGGCCGACCGGTTGCGCCAATCAGAACAACAGGATCTCCCCAAGGAAAGGAAACTATGAGCCGCATCCATGACGCTTTAAAACGCGCCGAACAGGAAAGAGCAACCTTCACGGGGACGCACGTCGAGCCCGCCTTCGACCAGCCCGCCTTCGACCAACCCGAAGCGCGACGCGAGAACATGCCTTCGCTGCCACCAGCGGGAGCCACCGCGATGCCCACCATGGCCTCCGGGTTGAGTTACGAAGCGCTGCTGGCCCGCTGCCCCCAGACCGAATGGAGTCCGGATGCGCGCACCATGCTCTTCTTCCAGGAAGATGACAGTCGCGTCGGCGCGGAAGAGTTCCGCACCCTGCGCTCCCGCCTCTGCCAGATCCGCGAGAAGATGCCGCTGAAACGCCTGCTCGTAACCAGCGCGCTTCCCAAAGAAGGGAAGTCTTTCGTGGCTGCCAATCTAGCCCAGGTCCTGGTGCGGCAGCACGGACGCCGCGCCCTCCTGATCGACGCCGACCTGCGCAACCCCGGCATGCACCGTCACCTCGGAGCGCCCCCGTCCCCGGGATTGGCCGAATACCTGTTGGGCGAATGCGATGAGTTCACCGCCCTGCAACGCGGGCCCATGGAAAACCTGTTCTTCATGCCGGCGGGCCGGAGCGTTCCGAGCGCCCCCGAGCTGCTCTCCAACGGCCGTCTGAAGCTGTTCCTACAGCGCGTCGAGCCCTTGTTCGATTGGATCATTCTCGACTCATCGCCCGTCATCCCCGTGTCCGATGCCACACTGGTCGCAAGTTTCTGCGACGGCGTTGTCATGGTCGTGCGCTCCAATGCGACTCCTTCCGATCTGGCTCGCCGGGCCCGCGAAGAATTCCCCGACAAGCTGCTGCTCGGAGTTGTGCTTAACGGAGCCCGCTCCGGAAAGCTTAGACAGTCGAAGTACTACTATGGCGAGGCCGTGAACAGCCAAGCCTAAGATCGAAGAGGAAGAGGAAGACGAACCGAGGCCCCGTTGATCCGGCTCTTCAATGTCTATTATCCGGTCCGTACTCTGGTCCTGCTGCTGGGAGAGGCCCTGATCGTTTGGACCTCGTTCCTGCTCGGGGTCGTGTTGGTGCGTCAACAAGACACCTACATTGCGCTCTTCTATGAGCACGGCGTCTACAAGATCTTCGGCGTGACAGCGCTGGTATTGCTGTGTTCGCACTGGTCCGACCTTTACGACACCGAGCGCCTCAATACCAAAGGTGAGCTTTATTTCCGCTTGCTCATGGTTCTCGCCGCGCTGGCCTTCATTCTCGCCGGCGTCGCTTTGGTTCGGCCTGACTATTTGTTGGGGGCTGGTCCTTCGGAGGTTGGCCGGCTCGGGCCTTCAGAGGTCGGCCTGATCATCCTCACATTCGCGCTGATCGGATGGCGGCTCGCCTTTACCTGGCTGGTCCAGTTGCCCATTCTGGTCGAGCGCGTCTACGTCCTGGGGACGGGCGAGCGCGCGCAGCGCCTGGTGCAAGGCCTGCGCCAGAATCCTGAAATCGGCGTCGAGATCGCCAACTGGACGGGCAAGATGGAAGGCGCGGTAACCCGCGAGTCCGTGGCGGCGCACCTGATGGAAGCCGTCCACAAACAAAAAGTTCGTCGCGTCATCGTCGCCATGCCCGATCGCCGCGGTACCATCCCGATGAAGGAACTGCTTGACCTCCGCATGAACGGGGTCAAGATCGAGGAAGCCACCACCTGGCTGGAAAAAATCTCCGGCAAGATCGAGGTCGAGAATCTGTATCCCAGCTGGCTGGTGTTTGGCGAGGGCTTTCGCCGCAGCACCCTCTTCGTCGTGATTCGGCGCACGCTCTCGGTGATCATCTCGCTGATCGGTCTCATCCTCGCGGCGCCTTTGATTCCGTTCATCATGCTGGCCATCTGCCTCGATTCCAGGGGGCCCGTGTTCTATACCCAGACGCGAGTAGGCAAGAACGGGCACCTCTTCAAGGTGGTGAAGTTCCGCACCATGCGCCACGACGCCGAAGCCGCCAACGGTGCGCAGTGGGCGGATAAAAACGATCCCCGCGTGACCCGCGTCGGCAAGTTTCTCCGCTCCTCGCGCCTCGATGAGATTCCCCAGTTGTGGTGCGTGCTCAAAGGCGATATGGCATTCGTCGGCCCGCGTCCCGAGCGCCCGGAATTCGTCGAGATGCTCTCGAGAGAGATCCCCTATTACAAGGAGGTGCGTCACATGGTGCGGCCCGGCCTCACCGGATGGGCGCAGATCAAGTACAAGTACGGCAGCACCGTCGAAGATTCGCGCGAAAAACTTCAGTACGACCTGTTCTACATCAAGAACGCTTCCATTGGTCTGGATCTGCTGATCATGTTCCAGACGGTGAAAACCGTCCTATTGCGCCGGGGGGCGCAATAATGACAATGACGAAGATGAAATACGTCTTCTGGCTCGCGACTGCGCTCGTCGGCTACTCCTACCTGGGCTATCCGGCGTGGTTGTGGCTGCGCAGTCGATGGTCGCCGCGTCCGGTGCGCCGCGGTTTTGTCGAGAGCCCCGCCGCGCCCGCGGTCTCCGCCGTGATGGTTGTGCGCAACGAAGAAGCCGTGATCGCTCGCAAGCTCGATAACCTGCTGGCCCTCGACTATCCTCCGGCCAAGCTGGACGTCGTCGTCGTCTCCGATGGTTCCAGCGATCGCACCCCCGCCATTCTCGCCGGCTATGCCCGCGATTCCGCCGTCCAAAACAGCGCACGAACCCGGGTGCGGACTCTGATGAAACCGGCATCCCAGGGCAAAGCCGCCGGCCTTAATGATGCGATCAAGCTGGCGACCGGGGAAGTGCTGCTGTTTACCGACGCCCGCCAGCAGATCGAAGCCGGCGCCCTGCGCTTGCTGATCGAGAATTTCGCGGACCCCGATGTCGGCGCCGCCAGTGGCCAGTTGATGCTCGGCGATCCCACCAGCGGAGAAACTGGGAAAGGAATGGGGTTCTATTGGCGCATCGAAAAGAAGATTCGTGAACTGGAGTCCGCCTCCGGTTCTGTCGCCGGCGCCACCGGCGCCATCTACTGTGCCCGCCGGAGATTGCTCGACACGTCGCCGTTGCCCGAGGGCACCATCCTCGACGACGTCCTGTTGCCCATGCAGATCGTGCGCCAGGGATCTCGCGTCATCTTCGACTCCCGCGCCCGCGCCTGGGATTCGCCCGACTTGGGCGAAGGCCGTGAATTTTCCCGCAAGGTTCGCACCCTGAGCGGCAACTATCAACTCCTGCAGCTTGCTCCCTGGCTGTTGAGCTCCGAAAACGCGATTCGATTTCAATTCGTAAGCCACAAACTCTCGCGCTTGGCCGTGCCCTTTGCCTTGCTGGCGCTTCTGACCGCGTCCATGTTCCTGCCCCAGCCGTTCTATCGTGCGGCGCTCGGGGCGCAGCTTGCGTTTTACGCGCTCAGTTTGGCCGCGCTGGCGGGCGCCAAGATCGGCCCGCTCTCGCGCATTGCCGATCCTGCCCGCACTTTCGTCGTCCTCAATTCCGCCGCCATGGTCGCCTTCATCAACTTTGTCCGGGGCAGAAAGGCAGTCTGGGTTCGCTGAATGACGATCGCTGAACAATCATCGCCGAACAATCATCGCCGAACAATGATCGCCGAACAATGATCGCTGATCTCGCCATGAGCATTCTCTGGGTCAAAGCCGATAAGCTCCTCCCCGTGCCGAATCGCGGCAATATCCGCTCGTACCACGTCTTGCGATATCTGTCCGCGCGGCATCCGCTTACGTTTTACTCTTACTATGGAGGAACCCCCGTCGGCGCTCAAGGATTGGACGTTCATCACGGCCGCGACATTATGCTGGCCGACGATGCCCGTTCGCTCACTCCGGCGGTGATCGTGCTGTTGCGCGATCCGGAACTGCGCCGCCGTTACGAAAAGGCCGCCGCCGAGACCGCCGCCCGATGCGACTGGCCGGTGATCGGTGAGCATTTCAGCGAAGTCTTGCAGCCGGTAGCGGAAAAAAATCTCTTGCGGCGCGCGCCCTTCCGGCACGCCTGGCGGAAAAGAATGCTTACAAGAAGAAGAGGACTTTGTGGCCATCGACGATAGCGGAACCGTACCAGCGACGGACATTCTGGGCAGGCGGAAAATCGCGCAGGCCGTGGATCCCACCAAGAAAGCCTTCTTCTGGCTATCCGCTTTCTTCCTGGTCTACTGCGCCCGCCCGGAGGATTGGATTCCCGGTCTGAGTTATTTCCCGCTCGCCAAAATCACCGCCCTCCTGACCATGTGGGCATTTTTCAACGCCATGGGCCGGACCAAGCGCACCTTCAAGGATATCCCCCTCGAAGGAAAATTGCTCCTGGCCATGATCGGCCTGCTGTTTGTGAGCGGCTTCTTGTCGCCAGTGTGGAAGGGTGGTGCGGTTTCCCATACCATCGACTTTTCCAAAGTTTACATCGCCTGGATCCTGACTTTCCTGCTGATCACGACCTTTTCGCGTCTGAAGAAGATTATCTACATTCAAACCGCTTCCGTAGCCCTCGTTTGTTTTGTATCCGTCATTAAAGGCCACAACACCCCCCGGTTGGAGGGCGTGCTGGGAGGAATCTATTCCAATCCCAATGATCTGGCGTTTTCGATCGTGATCACGCTGCCTTTTGCGCTGGCCTTCCTCTTAACCAGCCGGAGCGGCATAACGAAAGTGGCCTGGATCATAGGCATGCTTGGCATGGGACTGGCGCTGGTTCTTACCGCCTCGCGGGCCGGCTTTCTCAATCTCATGATATCCGGCACTGTGACTCTCTGGCATTTCGGTGTCCGGGGGCGGCGGCTTTACCTGATTGTCGCAACCGGCTTCATCGGCGTCTTGCTCATGGTGACCGCGGGCGGCAAGCTCTACGACCGCTTTGCCGCCTTGTCTGGCAACAACGCTACCCAGGATTCCGCGTACGAATCGTACGAGGCCCGCAAGTATCTGATGGAAAGATCCGTGGAAGGCATCATAACCTATCCGATTTTTGGGATCGGAGTTCAGAACTTCGTGACCTACTCGCGGATCTGGCACCAGGTGCATATGACTTATCTCCAGATCTGGGTCGAAGGCGGCATTGTGGTAATCGTCCTTTATCTGATGTTTTTCTGGCGGGCGTTCAAGAACCTCAGCATCTTGCGCAAAGCGGAGAAGAAACTCGATCCCGAAATGGTCTTGTTCGTCGGGGCGCTCCACAGTTCCCTCGTAGGTTTCGTTGTGGGAGCGTTATTCGCTCCGGAAGCCTACCAGTTCTTCCCCTATTTCGCGGTGGCCTTTACCGCAGTCCTGTTGCAGATATACAAAGAGCAGGCCGCCGAGCCCGGGCCGGCTCCGCCGCCGAAGAAACCGCGTCATTTCCTGGAGGTTTATGGCAATTATGGACGAGCAGACGCTATCACGCCTGTCCGCTGACTTGCAGGCGATCTTGCGTTGTTTGAATTGCAACGCGAGCTTGGAGAGTGACCAGGCGGGAGGCTTTGTCTGTCCGGCCTGCAAGCGCGAATTTCCCAACGTGCAGGGCATCGCGCGTTTTGTGGCTGCCCAGGATTATGCCGCCAGTTTCGGTTTTCAGTGGCACCGCTATCCCAAGACGCAGCTCGACCACGATGAGGTCCGGGAATCGGATGCGAATTTCCGGGTCAAAACCGCCCTCAATCCGGCGGAGCTAAGCGGCAAACTCGTTCTCGACGTAGGCTGCGGCATGGGCCGGTTCGCCGAGGTGGCAACCCGCTGGGGTGCGCGGGTGGTGGGCGTCGACCTCAGTGCCGCCGCCGAAGTCGCAGCCAGGAATCTTGCCGACCGCAACTTTGTCGCCTTGCAGGCAGACGTATTCAACCTGCCCTTCGCGCCCGAGAGTTTTGACCTCATCTACAGCGTCGGTGTCCTGCATCACACTCCCGATTGCGAAGCCGCGGTCAAGGTACTGGACAGGTATCTGAAACCCGGTGGAATCCTGGCGGTATGGCTCTATAGCGGGTACAACAAATGGTACCGCTTTAGCGATGTTTGGCGGAAGTACACGCACAAAATGAAGCCGACAACACTCCACCGCATCCTGAAGGTTGCGGTTCCGTTCTTTCATCATCTCAACCAGGGTCTGCGCCGGGTGCCTTTGGTGGGAAGGCCTGTGGCGGGAGCGATCCAATACGTTTTTCCAGTGAACCGCCAGAAAGATGCGGAATTGCGCCTGCTCGATACCTTCGACTGGTATTCCCCCAAGTACCAGTCCAAGCACACGTACGAACAGGTTTTTCGCTGGTTTGAAGATATGCACATGGAAGATATGCACGTCGGTCAATCTTCGATCGCCGTCCGTGGGCGCAAGCCGGACCATCGTGGGTAGCGGCGAAATCTTGGGCAGCCCCACCTGCGATGGCCGCATTGGGTAACCATGAGTTTCAGAAGAAGACTCGGATACGCGCGCAAAGTACTGCCCGGCATTTTCTGGCAGGGGTTGCTCCCGGTCCCCCGCGGACCGGTGCACCTGATCCTTGCTTTGGCAGACCATTTCGAGCCTGCCATCAACCCGGCGGACGGACAGAAGCGCGCTCCGCGGATGGAGCAGGAACAGCGCGTGCAATTCTGGTGCCGGGAGTATCCCAAGGTGGCCGAGCGCTATCGGGATCATGAAGGCTGCCCCTTCGTCCATACCTATTTTTATCCGGCTGAGCAATACGACGAAGGATTGCTCGAGCTTCTGGCGGAGTTTTGCCATGACGGATGGGGCGAGCTGGAAGTGCACTTGCACCACGGGAATTCCCGTCCCGATACTCCGGAAAATACCCGCCGTCTGCTGACCGAACTCAGGGATCGGTTGGCCTACCGGCACCACTGCCTCGCGGTGGAAGAAGGATCGGACCAGCCCCGCTACGCCTTCGTTCACGGGGACTTCGCTCTGGCCAATTGTGCCGGAGGGCGTTTCTGCGGTGTCGACTCAGAAATGAAGATTCTTGGTGACACCGGTTGCTACGCCGACTTCACTTTTCCGGCGGCGCCCTTTCATCCGGCACAGATTGCAAAAATCAATTCCTTGTACGAGTGCAGCCTGCCCCTGGAGCAAACGGCCCCGCACCGGAGAGGGAAGGACCTCCAGGTGGGTCGTAAGCCCAAGATATTTCCGCTCCTGGTCGAGGGACCCCTGGTATTTGATTTCAAGCGAAGCTTGCGATCTCGACGAGCTGCCCTGGAATCCGCGGCGATCACCAGGGGCCGGGCGATGACTTTAGAGCGGCTCTCGGCTTGGAAACAAGCGCGAATCCATGTGCGCGGACGGCCGGACTGGTTGTTCATCAAGTTGCATTGCCACGGCATGGACCCCACCCAGAAAGAGGAGATGCTGGGGGCGCCCATGCGCAAGTTTCTTCAAGAGTTGGTCGATGGCGCTGGGGAGCGGAACGAAACTCTTCACTTCGTGACCGCGCGCGAGATGACCAACATCATTCTGGCGGCCTGTGACGGAAGAGAAGGGAATCCCGGAGATTACCGGGATTACCGGTTCAAGCGTTTCGTGGAGCGGCCGCTCTCTGCGGGCAGGCGAAGTTCCGCGGTCGATGTGAGAGGATAAAACGCATGTGTGGAATTGCTGGAGCCGTCAGCGCGACGCGAGAGAGCAACATCACCGAAGCCCTCGTGCGCCAGATGTGCGACCCCATTATCCATCGCGGTCCGGACGACGAAGGCATCTTCGTCCAGGATGGCGCCGGACTCGGGATGCGCCGCCTCAGCATCATTGACCTTTCCGGCGGCCACCAGCCCGTCTTCAATGAGGACCGCACCGCGTGGGTGGTTTTCAACGGGGAGATTTACAATTTCCCCGAACTTCGCCCGGAACTGGAGAGCCGCGGCCACCGCTTCTACACGAAAACCGATACCGAAGTCATCATCCACCTTTACGAAGAAATGGGCGCCGACTGCGTGCGCAAGCTGCGCGGCATGTTCAGCCTGGCCATTTACGACAAGCGGAAACGGAAACTCATTCTCGCCCGCGACCGGCTGGGCAAAAAGCCCCTGCACTACGCCCGGGTAAAAGACAACCTGTACTTTGCTTCCGAGATCAAATCCATCCTTGCGGTGGCTCCGGAACTGGCGGAAGTGAACGCGCAGGGCCTGCTCGAATACCTGTATTTCGGCTACGTGCCCGATCCCATTACCGCGTTCACCGGAATCCACAAGCTTCCGCCAGGACACCTGCTCGAGTTCGAGAACGGCGAGATCAGGGTCCGCCAGTATTGGGACTTACCACAGTACGGCACGCATTCACCGAAGAACGAAGAAGAATGCCTGGAAGAAATGGAACACCGTTTGCTCGAGGCGACCCGCATACGTCTGATCTCCGATGTGCCCCTGGGAGCGTTCCTCAGCGGTGGCACCGACTCCTCCACCGTGGTCGCACTGATGGCCCGTGCCAGCTCGGCGCCGGTCAAGACTTTTTCCATTGGATTCACGAAAGACGATTTCAACGAGGCCGAGTATGCCCGCATGGTGGCCCGGAAATTCGCCACCGATCATCACGAGATGATCCTCGAGCCCGATGTGGTCGCCACTGTCCACCATCTCGCCAGCTCGCTCGAAGAGCCCTTCGGGGATTCTTCGATGCTGCCCACCTACTACGTTTCGCAGATGGCGCGCCAGCATGTGACCGTCGCTCTTTCCGGCGACGGCGGGGACGAGCTCTTTGCCGGGTACGACCGCTACCGCATTCATTCCAACCGCCGTTTCTTCGAGTATGTTCCAGAGTGGGCGCGCAAGTTCTACCGCGACCGCGTTTTTCCCCGTCTGCCCAACGGCATGCAGGGCCGGCGATTCAGCTACAACGTTACCTTGCCCTGGCGCGAACGATATGTGGATGGACTTTCCTTTGTGCCCCAATTCGAACGGGATGCTCCGCTGCTCTCCGACGACTTTCGCCAGGTGCTGCGCAAAAGCGATGATCCCCAGAACGCATTGCTGCGCTATTTCGCGAAGGCCCCCGCACACGATCCGGTCAGCGAGCTTCTTTATCTCGACACCAAGACCAATCTGCCGGCCGACATTTTGACCAAAGTGGACCGCATGAGCATGCTCAACTCCCTGGAAGTCCGCGTCCCTATCCTCGACCATCAGTTCGTGGAATGGGTCACCGGTTTGCCAGCGGAGTGGAAGCTGCGCGGGGGAACTCAGAAGTATATTCTCCGCAAGTTGGCCGAGCGCGTCGGCGTGCCTCGGGAGGCACTCGATCGCCGGAAACAAGGATTTGCCTTGCCCCTCAAGCACTGGATGCGCAATGAGCTCAGAGAACTGCTTTTGATTCTGCTGGAACCGCGCACGCTTCAGCGCGGGTATTTCGAGGCGGACGGGATTCGCCGGTTGATGAACGCCCACCTGCGGAAAGGCCAGGAAACCGGCCGCATCTGGCGTCTGCTGATGTTCGAGTTGTGGCACCGCAGTTTCCTCGAAAACTTCACGAAGCCGGCAGGGTTGTTCTCGCTCCCGCTCACGGTAGATTCGGGAACAAGGACTGCCAGTTCGTCTCTCAAGATGGCGCCAGCCCCGGTGGGGGAGTGATTTGGTGGAAACGGGGAACGAGGCCAGACCGGAGCGGAGTCATCTCACTCATCTCACGCATCAGCCCGTAAGCCTGTTTCTAATGACCAATACCTTCGAAACCGGGGGCTCCGAGCGCCAGTTTGCCATCCTGGCCAGAAATCTCAGCCCGGAGCGCTTCCACCTTCATTTGGGCTGCCTTCGCCGCGACGGTTCCTTTGCCGTGGGCTTCGAAAGCGTTCCGGAGTTTCGCCTGGGAGGAAGTCTGTACGGGTGGAAGTCGCTCCGCGCGCGGATTCGCCTTGCGCGGCACCTGCGACGCAATCGCGTGCAGATTGCTCATGCCTTCGACTTCTATACGACGCTCACTCTGGTTCCGGCAGCCCGGCTCGCGGGTGTGCCAGTTGTGATTGGAAGTTATCGCCAGCTTGGGGACATGATGAGGCCCGCCCAGTTTCGAAGCCAGGCGGTGGCATTCCGCTGGTGCGACGCCGTGGTCTGCAATTCCCAGGCTGGGGCGGACTGGCTGGCAGCGGACGGCATGGCCAGGAACAAGCTCTTCGTCATTGGGAACGCCCTGCCGAAAGAGACGTTTGCCGTTGTCGGCGCGGCCGTGGCCCGGCGTCCGGGAGTAGCTCGCGTGGGCATGGTGGCGCGCATGAATGACCGCTGCAAGAATCACTCAGGCTTCCTTCGTATCGCGGCCCGCATCCACCAGAGCTTCCCGGAGGTCGAGTTTCTTTTAGCCGGAGACGGCCCCCTGAGGCCTCAACTGGAACAGGAGACGCGAAGCCTGGGGCTGGAAAGGTGCGTTGTTTTCTTGGGAGATCGGCGCGACATCACCGCCGTACTGGCTTCGCTGGACGTGGCCGTATTGACCTCGGACTCCGAAGGTTTGTCCAATGTGATTCTGGAAGCCATGGCCGCCAGCCTGCCAGTGGTCGCCTACGATGTCGGCGGGAATGCGGAACTGGTCAACGCCGACCGCGGCGAAATCGTTCGAGCCGGGGGAGAGGAGAGGTTTGCCGCGGCCGTGGTGCGACTGCTGGAACGGCCGGCTCTGCGGGAGACGCTGGGGCGCAACGCCCGTTCCTTCGCGGAAGAAAATTTCAGCCTGCAACGCGTGCGGAGTGCCTACGAAGAACTCTACCAGTTGTTGCTGGAGAGGAAAGGTCCAGGAATCGCCGCCAATTGATGCAGGCCAGCGCGGGAACCTCAAGTCGACGAGTCTTTTGACAACTACGCGGATTGCCGATCGACGAACTGCTGTGCCCAAAGCTCGAGCGCGACTGCGATCCAGACGGTTTCGCTCGCGCCGGGCGCCAGCTTCGGCAAGGTTTTCCAGGTATTCCGCACGACCTCAGCGCGCAGCCAGCCTCTCTTTGCCATCCCAGGGAGCAACTGGTCTTCCATCAGTGCTTCAAATCGCTTGTCGGCAAAATACTCAGTCAGGGGTATGCTAAAACCCGCTTTGCCCCTGTACACGAACTCCTCGCCGAACGTCCGGCGGGCCAGATTCTTGAGCATCACCTTGGTGCCGCGCATGCTGCTGTTGCGCAGCGCAATCGAATCGCTGACCAGGCATGGTGTGGGCAAACTCCTGGCCAAAGCCACCAGGTCTAAGTCGAGAAACGGCACGCGGTTTTCCAGCGAGTGTGCCATCGTCATTTTGTCCTGCCGCACCAGCAAGTCCACCATGTAGGTCTGCATGTCGTACTTCAGGCAATTGGACAGATGATCGGCTGTTCCTTCCGTGAAGATTGCGCGGCGGCGGAGCATCACTTTCTCGAAGTCGGTCTGTGGCCGCAGCGCGGCGAGGGCTTCGGGACGTTGGAACAACGAGGCACCGATAAAGCTGTCGACCGGGTCGCCACCGAACTGGCGTTCGAGGCGAGTGCCGATCTTTGGTGCCCACTTTAGCAGAGGGAGCCACGGAGACACTTTGCGCCGCACGTTGGCGTAGTAGAACCGCGCGTATCCGCCAAAAACCTCGTCTGCTCCTTCTCCGCTGAGGAGCACAGTCACCAGCGGACGAGACTTCTGTGCCAGCAGCCATATCGCGATCGAGTTGGGATGGCCAATCGGTTCGTCCATGTGCCAGGTTGCCTTCTCCAGCGTGTCGAAAAAGAATTCTTCCGTAAGAATGAATCGATGGCTGTCGGCATTGGCGGCGAGGGCCGCTTGCGAGATCCAGGGTTCCTCGGAGTATTTCGGATCGTCAAAAAGGATCGAGAACGAGTCCATTTCGGCCCTGAAGTGCGACCGCGCAAGCACAGTGACCAGAGAAGAATCGATGCCACCGGAAAGCTGGCACCCCACCTTCACATCGCTGAGAAGCTGCGATTGAACGCTCTTCGCGAGCAGCGATTTGACACGCTCTTCCGCCTCTGTGGTCGAGATATCCAGTTTCTCCACCACATCCGGAATATCCCAGTATTTGCGGACCGTGACACCGCCTTTCGTGATCCGCAGACTGTGTCCCGGTCGAAGCTGCCGGACTCCCTTGAGCAGATGGTTCTCACCACACACATACTTGCATGCGAGATATTCGTCGATATGATCGTGGTCGACCTCCGCCCGAAATTCCGGGTGTGGGAAAAATGACTTCACTTCCGAGGCGAACAGAAAGGTTGATCCAGCGATCATCCAATAGAGCGGCTTGATTCCCAGGTGATCGCGCGCAATATGGACCTCCCTCGTGCGCAGGTCCACAATGACGATCGCGAACATGCCGTTCAGGCGGCTTAACATTCCATCCAGGCCGAACTTTTCATAGAGGTAGAGAATGACCTCAGTGTCGCTGTGGCTGCGAAACTGAAAACCCGATTCCTTCAGTTCCTCCGTGTAGTCGAAGGCGTTATAGACTTCGCCGTTGAAGGCGATGATGATGGAGCCGTCGGCGTTCTCCATCGGTTGGTGGCCATGCTCAGAGAGGTCGAGGATGCTGAGGCGGTTGAAGCCCAGGGCGCCCTCGAAACTACCCTCGGGCGGACGGTTGTCCTTGCCCAGTTCGACGGAGGTCCCCGTCGCCAGTGAGAACAATCGCATCCCCTGATCGTCCGGGCCGCGATGCCGCTGGATGTCGATCATGCGGGTGAGGACGCCAATCTCTGCGCCTGCACCGTTGAGGTTGAAGTAGCCGGCTATGCCGCACATTCGTGTCGTAAGCCCTGGGTCGTGAGGAGTGGCGAGAGAGCAATACCCGTCATTGTAGCAGGTGTCACAAACTACAAACGGGCCACGCAGCGTGCCGCAGACCGAAGAGCGCACGGTTCCATATAAGATATATTTGCCGGTGGCAGGAGCAGGTTCAATGATCGCGGCGGCATGAAACAGACCAGGGTGGAAACCTCCAGGAATCGGCTTAGGGTCGCCATCATCGCGCCCAGCCTGCGCTACGTCGGGGGACAGGCCGTGCAGGCTGACCTGCTGATGCGTTTGTGGCCAGGCGATCCTGATGTGGAGGTCAGTTTTATTGGAGTCGATCCGCCGCTCTCCCGGCTCTTATCCTGGGCGGAACGCATTCCGGGGTTGAGGACGATCCTTCGGGAACCAATCTATTTTTGGCATTTGTGGCGAGGGCTGAAAGGCATCGATGTTGCCCACATTTTTTCTGCCTCGTATTGGTCGTTCCTGCTCGCCCCGGCGCCGGCGTGGTTCTTCGCGCGGCTGCGCGGCGCGAAGACGCTGATCAACTACCGCAGCGGCGAGGCGCGCGATCATCTGCGGCGTTTCCGGTCAGGAAAATTCGTTCTGTCGCGCGTGGATCAGATCGTGGTTCCCTCCGGATACCTGGTCGATGTTTTCCGTGAGTTTGGGTTGAAAGCTGCCATCGTGCCCAACCTCGTCGATCTCTCCCAATTCCGATATCGGGAGCGCAATCCGCTGCGGCCACATCTGGTCTGCACGCGGGGATTCTCCACGTACTACAGCGTCGATGTCGTCGTGAAGGCCTTTGCCGAGCTAAAGAAGGCCTGTCCAGATGCGCGGCTCGATCTGGTCGGCGGCGGACCCCTGGAAGGCGAGGTCCGCAAGATGGTCGCCGATTTGAATCTCACGGGAGTGAATTTCACCGGAGTAGCCTCGCGCCAGGAGATCGGCAAGTACTACGACAATGCGGACATCTTCATCAATGCGTCGTGGCTAGACAATATGCCGGTTTCCATCATCGAAGCTTTCGCTGCGGGGACGCCGGTGGTGACCACCTCGCCCGAGTCCATTCCTTACCTGGTCGAACACGAACAGACCGGCCTTCTCTGCCCGGTCGGAGACGAAAAAGCCCTGGCCGCGAGCGTGGTCCGCTTGCTGCGCGATCCGGCGCTGGCGGCCCGGCTGGCGCAGAATGCTCACCAGGAGTCCGCCAAGTACACCTGGGAAGCCATACGCGGGCAGTGGCTTAAGGTGTATCGGGGAATGGTGAGGAAGCAGGCGGTAGTCGGGAGTCAGTAGTCGGCAAAACGGATGTAAAATAAGATGGTTGTTTCCAAATCAAGAAGGGAAATCTCGGATAAGACCGGGCCAGGCAGTGAAGTCAGGGAAGACATGGCAAATCAGAATAAGTCGATCTTACGAAAGCTACTGAGCACGGAGTCGGAGTGGAATCCTAAGGTAATGATCGGGCGCGCAGCGGTCCGCGTTCTCCCCGAGAGTCTGCTCCACCGCTTTAAGAAGAGCTATTACGCGTTTCTCATGAAGCACACCCCGGAGGACTGGGTGGAGAGAGACGCTTTCATTGCCAAGCATTTGATTTCTCCAGGTGACAGCGTCCTCGACATCGGCGCTAACATTGGACAATACAGCCGGTTTTTGTCGCGCTGTGTCGGCCCGACAGGGCACGTGTTCGCCTTCGAACCAATTCCTCAGACCTTTGAGTTTCTGAGTAATTGTATGCGCAAGCTAGGTCTCAGCAATGTCGAACTGCTGAATTTTGCTCTTTCAGACGCCGAAGAAACTACAACCATGGTCATCCCGACTTATCGTTGGGGAGCCGAATGTTGGTATGACGCTCGGGTCAAGACGGACAAGGCCAATCCCGGTTGGCGAGAAATTCAGGTGCGAAGCAGAAGACTCGATGGCTTTTTCGATGAACGTGGCTCCGCTCCGCCCATTACCTTCCTTAAGTGCGACGCCAACTTTCATGAGCTTGCAGTCTTGCGGGGTGGTATGCGAACAATTCGTGCCTCGCATCCGGCGATGCTGATCGAGGTCAACCCCAACCCGGATGACCCCACTACGACCGCATTCGAAACTTTCGAGTTGTTGCGTGCGGAAGGATTTAGCCCTTATTGGTTCGATGGAAAGACGCTGATCCCGCGCCAACCGGCCCACCGCAGCCAGAACTACTTCTTCCTGGCTCCCAGGCACGTAGCAGCGCTGGCCGCTGCTGGCCAAGTGCTGGGATGCTCAGGCTATGAGCAGCCCTCCGTTTCCTGAGAACGACAAAAACTATCAGCCCGTGGTGCAAGTACGATTTGTATCAGGGTATGCCTTTAGGCATACCGTAAGTGCCCTGTTAGGAATGCGCCTTTAGGCGCTGGTTTTGGGCGCTGGAGTTTCACCACAGGCTGCTAAGACGCGGCGCCGCCTCCAGGAGGGTCGGAGATTTTCATGATCCCGATGGCCGCCGTTCTGGCCAGTGGCGTGTAAGTCTTCAGCCAGAGCTTCACATCGTAATAAATGGGATAAAACCAGCGCATAAAGCTGATGGGCAGACTGCGATGCTTATTCCTTCGATCGGCAGGGGTCGCCAGCGGGTAATCCAGTTCGGTTAACAGGTCCCCGATAATGCTTTCCATCTGCGCGGTCTCCTCGGGCGACAACACCGTTTTCCAGCGGCCCAGCGCCTTGCTTTCCTTTTCGCCTCCATCGCCCCGAAACGACGAATTCGGCTTTTGCACCGCTCCCAATGGGTTCTTCTGGATGCGGTCGTAATCGAGATCGTGATCGATGAAGGCGCCAATCCGCGCCAGCGTAGCGCGAGGGTCCTGGACCAGGTCTTCGTAACGCACCTCCATGTAATCCCCGCCCATCCGCTTGCCGTATTTGCGGCCTTTGTTCACAATCCAGTGCCAGAAGATTGCCGGCGCAAACAGCGCTCGTTTGCGGTCCCATGGCAGGGGCCTGATCCAACCAATCCGTTGAAGGGAGACGGTAACATCTCTCCCATCGCGGACAATGTGAACAATGAGCGCGTCCGGAAACATCTTCTTGATCAGGGGCAGATAGAGGAGGTGATTGGGAGTACACTCGGCCCACCGTTCCACGCCCTGCTTATGGGCAATTGCGTCCATCAGGATGCGAAGGAAGTCGCCGGCGTTGTGACACTCCTCGAGGATCTTGGGCTCGATTTCCTCTCGACTGAGGCCAGAGCGGTAAAAAAGCGGGCTCCTCAGCCAGTGGTCCAGCAGTTCGCGACGGTTCTTACGCTTGGAAAGGTTGCCGAAACGAAGTCCAAGCAGGTTGAACACGTTGCTTTCCGAATGGTAGATGGCAAAACCGCCGGAAGAGAGCAGCATGTGATACAGGAGTTTGGTCCCGGAACGTCCCGAACCCAGCACAAACACCGGGGCCTTTGAGCGTGCACTACGTGCCATGCTTTGATTGGCTGAACCCTCTGCCATGACTTGAGGTACCGAATTCATGACCCATCCTTTTGTCGGGCCGCGAAAGTAGTTTGCGGGCCGTTCTGCGTCCGGCCCAGAAAACCTTTCCGGCAGCAAACTGGAATCCAGAATTGCACGACCAAGTTGTTCTGGCTGAACTCTATCGGTAATTCTCACACGTGTCCAACCCCGGTGGTAACCGATCGGAGTACGGTAGAACCTTCTTCAAGCGTCCCACTGGCTCACGGAAGACAGTGAGGATGCAGGAGCCTTTTTATCGGACCGGCGCAGCGCATCTGCCAGGCGGCGGAGGGCCTGCGAGACCGGGTGGTCACTCTCGGGTCCGGCGGCATAGGAAGTCGATGGAAGCCGCGCAATTCCCACCTGGGGCACGCCAGTACCGTGGCCGCGTGATCTCTACTACAGAGTCGGCCGATGCGCTATGACTGTAGCGCCGCCGTCCCGGCGGCTGTCCGGCGGGCATCCCCGCCCGCCGCGCCGAGGGCGAGACGCCCTCGGGACAGCCGGCAAGATGCCGGCGCTACAATTTACCAGCCTGCGGTAAAAATCTCGCGGTCACGGTACTAGTGTGATTCGGCGGAGTGTCTATAGATCAAGAACTCACTTCTGCTGCCGTCTCACCCCGCGCTGGTTCGGCCGCGGAACTCACATCCGACCGAGTGAAGCGGTGCTTTCCCGCGGCGGATAGAGGAATCGCATCCACTTCGCGCACCTCAACTCTTATGGTTTGCCCGGGACAGACCGCTCGGATCTGGCGAATCGCTTCCTGGATTCTTTCAGCCCGGGCTTGGCGGTCGCCTTGTCCCGGCACAATCGACAGGATGATCTTATCCGGCGCGGTCTGATGGAACTGGAAAGTCGCGATTCCTTCACTCCCGTACATCAGGTGCGTGAAGAATTCTCCGTGAACGACGCGCCCACCCGGAAACACGAAGTTGTCACTGGTGCGTGCGATTTCCAGTCGCATCAGAGGAAAATGATTGCCGCAGGAACAAACTTCCTGCGAAAGATAGCCGCAGTCTTCGTTGCGATAGCGAATAAACGGCATGGCCCAGTTGCGCAGCGATGTCACCAGGAACGGTCGGGGACCGTCATCGACCGCCTTGTCTTCCTCCAGCACGACGAAGTCGGCGTTGACGTGCATCCGGCCCTCGGGGCACTCGGCGGCGATATTCTGCACTTCGGCCGATCCATAACAGTCGAACACTTTGCACCCGAACACGCGCTCCATCACTTCGCGCTGCGGTTGGTAGAGTTTCTCCGCGGTCGTGAAAACGCCCTTGATCCGCTCGACGGACTGCCGCTGGCGCTCGAGAAACGCGGCGAAACGCGCGATTGTGGATGTGTATCCGAGGATCACTCGCGGCCGCACCCACCGGAAGCGCTTGGCCCAGCCGGCCATTTCCGCCTCTCCCGAATAAAACGGGTCGAACTGGTAGGTTCGCCGCGCGAACTGCCGCAGTTCGAATTCCACGCGGGACATGGCATACAACTTTTCGTTCCCACCCCAGATGAAAGCGATCATCTCCCCCGGATGCCAGCCGCACTGTTTCAGGTTCCGGTAGGTTCCGGCATCGCTGGCCACCATGTAATCGCGGCTGCGGAAGAACTTCAGCGGCACGCCCGTGGATCCTCCGCTGAAATGCGGGCGCAGCTTTTCCGGCGGCACATCTTCACGGGCCAGGTCACGCAGCTTTTCCCGGATAACGTCCTTCGTGAGGATGGGAAGCTGGCGGAAATCCTCCCAGTTGCGAATGTCCTGACTGTGCACCCCGAGACCGCGAAACAGAGTTCTGTAATAGGGGACGTGGGCTTCGGCGTGCGCCAGAAGCGCGCGCAGGTCGCGGAACTGGTTTTCACGCACTTCTTCCGCAGAGCGGAAGGGAGCGCCCTCAATCTGTTTCAACACCCCCAGCCTGTCGAACCGGCGCAGCCGGCAGGTGAGAGCCAGGAGTGCGTGTCCGAAGAAAGGGCCGCGGTCCGCTGAGGGCCCCATGAGGGTCTATTCCCGGGCGCCGGCGCCAATCGGCGCACCCCGGCGCAACTTTAAGGCATACTCCAGCGTTGGTCGATCGGAGAGGCTCACGAAAAAACTATGGTACACGACTCTATCGGGGTTTCAAAGCCCTATTCGACGCCGTCAAGCGCGGCTTCCACGGCTTCCACATCTGCCCCCAAATCCAGGCCGCCGGGGGCAGCGCCGGCTCCGGGCGAAACCCTGGCACAGCCGGACGTCTTCTCGCGGCAGAGCCGCGGATCCTTAGCTACCCCGTCTTTCAAGTCGCGAATGCCCGCCGATCCGGGAGAAGCCACGATCGTTCCCCTCGGCCAACGGCCGTTGTCGTTAATGACGAGGTTGTGATCGAATCGGTAGCTGCTGAAACATTCCTTCAGAACCGCCTCCACACCTTGGTTTTGGGTTCTGGTGGCGCAGTTGTCGGGCCCGCCGCCGGCTGAGGCGAATGGAGGACGGCGGTCGCCGACGGAAAAAACACTGTTCGTCAAGCTGAAGTTGTCGATCTTGCTGTTCTTTGCCAGAAGCGACAGCAGTACGCCGGGAACGAATGCCGTGATGTGGTCCATCTGCACATCATGCAGAGGCGGATCCGCCACCAGCATCACGACAAAGGCGCCGAATCCCCCGTAGTCCCGGCCCTGCACATTGTCGGCGATGAGGTCGTGAATGCTGTAGCGCCCGCCATCGATGGTAGTGCCGCCGGCATCCGACCGTCCGTTCGCAACCGCCAGCACACTCCCTACGTTGCGGATGCGGTTATAGCGGACCGTGACGTCGGTTACCAGGCACTTCGGGCACTTGTTGCTCTGGTTCTTTGGGCTGAGGCCGACAGAGAATCCGGTCTGCGTAAAACCGCCCCAGGAGTTCTCCAGCAAGTTGGCCTCGAACAGCACCCGCTGCGCGTTCTTCAACTCGAAATGGTTCTTAACGATGTAGGGATCTCCGGAAGGAGCCGGCGTGTATCCCGGCTCACCTCTCCTCCACGTCAGAGGCTTGAACAGGTGATTGCGGCGGATCTCGATATCCGTGGGGTTCACCGTGGCAGCGGCTCCGCCGAAAAGTATGCTTTCCCCGGAAGCCTCCAGGAAATTATTGACAATCTTGAAAGTTCCGGTGGGGAGGTCGCCGTTGCCACCGCCGATGGCGGTTGCGTCCGTGCATTTTCCGCTGCGCGCCACGCAATTCAGTCCGCTGATATAGGAGTTGATCACGGCAATAAAGCGAGCGCCCTGAGATACTGCGACACCCTTGCCTACCTCAGCGCCTTGTCCGGGATGAAGCCAGTTGCGGTCGAAGATCACGTGGTCGGCGCCCTCCGCGCTCACCAGGCGGTAAATGTTCAGGGCCGGATCCGAGGTCCACTCCACGCCAATGAAGCGGATATGATCCCCCACCACTGCACCCGGCGGCCGCGTGACCATCAGGGTTGCCATCAACTTCGCCGCACCACCGGCAGGCTGCGCATACTGGGGACGTCCGGGAAGGCTCGCGACACCTGCCCAGGCCGGCGTGATGCGCGTTCCCTCCGGAGGAAGTTTCGAGTCCGGTGTGTCGGTTCTTACCGTGATGTAGTGCTGCTCGTCACAGTTCTTCCGGGGCAACTCTTTCACTTCGAAGGATGCTCCTGCCGGGAGCAGCAGCGTGTCTCCGCATTTTGCTTCGCCCATCGTGGCGCCCAGGTCTGCCTGGGCGGAAACTCGAATCTGTTTTCCTGGAGACGGCGTTCCATCCATTCCTGTGTAGTAGCAGGTCCTGGGAGGCTCCGCCGGGCCGTCCTTGCCGCCAAACTGCGGCACGTCGCCCTTCCCGCAGTAAGCGTTTTCTCCAGTTGGCGGAGCCGCGGCTACGGCCATCCGGACGGAACCGGCAGCGACAAAAAGTAAGATCAGACACGCCAGAGGGAAGTTCCTGGCCAAGCGGGGCTGGAGTGAGAAGAGCAGAAGATGCGGAGTCACGACGGGAAAGCTCCTTGCCGCACTTCCCGTGCAGCTTCAACCGCAACACCGCCCACCGGGCTGCGGTATACCCGTGACAAAATCAACGAGCAGTATATCACTGGCTGCCGCGCCCTCGAAATCGCCGGACTGTCGGGTAGTGTCCCAGCTTGCCTTTTTCACCACAGAGTCGCAGAGTCACGGAGAAACACTGTGGACCTGCAAAAAACCAGAAGGGGAAGGTTTTGCCAAGCAGTTGGGTTTCTGTGTGTCTCCGTGACTCTGTGGTGAAACAACTAAATTAGTCCAGTACCGGCTGCCGCGGCCGAGCAGCAACCTTTCAGCCGCGCCGGTAAGGACAGCCCAGGGGCGGCTGTCCTTACCGGCGCGGCTGAAAGCAAATCTCGCCTATTCGACTCCAGCCAGAGCCGCATCCAATCCCACGATGTCGGCTCCCAGATCGCGACCGTCCGTACCCTTGTTGATGTATGGACTGCCGGACTGAAGCTGGTAGTTTCCGCCGTTGCCGTTGTTGTACTGGATAAAAATAGTGTTCGGATCGGGCGCGAACATGTTCCCTGCCGGCCAGGAAGATGGCGGATCAGCCGACGGAGCTCCAATCAGGGCGTTGTTGGTGAACGTATAGGTGGTGAAACAGTTGGCGATCTTGAAGGCCGGCGTGCCATTGAAAGCGCAGGTCGTGGAACCGCCTCCCGCGCCCCATACCGGGTACAAGCCCGTCACCACGAGGTTATTGGTGAAGACGAAGCCATACATTGGCGGAAGGGAATCTAAATTCCCGAGCGTCAGGAGGTGGCTCTTGGGATCCGGAAACCCGGTAACGTGGTTGATGGTGAACGTGTTCAGCGGGTTCACTGGCCAGTGGTTCCCCACTTCGAACAGGGCGCCTCCGCCCACATACTGGCGGCTGATGTCATCCAGGACCACGTCATGAATGCTCCAGCGGGTTCCCGCCAGCGCCGCACCTCCGCCGTCGGAAAGAGCGGTTGCCAGTATGATCCCCCCTCCGGCGTGTGCGATGTGCGTGTAGCGAACCGTCACATCGGTCACCTGACACAGGGGGCACAAATTCTGGCCCGTTCTAGCGCTGTACTGGTTTTTCGGGCCCAGCCCAATGGCGAATCCGTGCTGCGTGAAACCTCCCCAGTTGTTCTCCATCAGGTTGGCTTCGACCAGCACGCGAACCGCATTTTTGAGTTCAAAGTGATTCTTGACGATGAAGGCATGACCGTCCGGTCCGCCGATGAAGTTCGCGTTGCCCGGCATCCACTGCCACGGCTTGAAGAAGTGATTGGACCTGATGGTGATGTCGGTCGGAGTTACATCCGCCGCGCCTCCACCGAACATGACGCCTTCTCCCGAGGCCTCCAGGAAGTTGTTCTCGATCTTGTAAGGACCATCCTGGTGATTCCCGGTGCCTCCACCCACCGCATGCGCGTCCGTACAAAAACCGGTGACTGAGGTGCAGTGGAAGTCGCTGAAGTAGGAGTCCACGACGGCCACGTAATTCGTGCCGGCGAGGCCGAAACCATTCCGGGTCTCATCCTGCGCTGTCCCGTGCAGCCAGCTCCGATCCACCACGATGTACTCAGCGGTGGCTCCAGGGGCCATGGAGATCAGGGTGGGATCTCCCTTGATCCCGGCCGGCCGCGTCAGCTCCAATCCCATCAGCCGGTAGTAATTTGCTCCGGACTGGAAGATCACCGGACCGTCCGTGACTCCTGAACCAATCAGCTTGGCCAGCACATTCTGCGCGGCGGTGCAGGGGTACTGCGGACGCCCCGGCAGGGAAGCCACTCCTGCATAGCAAGGCGTCAGCCGCTGTCCCTCGGCGGGTAGAGCGCTGTCCGGAGCGCTGGTTCGGATGATGATCCAATGGTTGATATCGCAGCCCTTGGCCGGCAGAGTGAAGTGGCCGGTAAAGATTGCGCCCGCCTCCAGGGCAATCGTATCCCCACAGCTTGCGCTGTTTAGAGCGGCTTGCAGATTTCCGCTTGCCGGAACAGCAATCGTGCTGCCCGGCGCCGGCGTGTCGGCCATCGCACTGGCAACGGTCACTCGCGGCAGTTCCGCGGGACCATCGAAATTGCTGCCGGCAACGACGTTGACGCCGAAATTGCCGGTCGCAGTCTTGTTGGCGGCGTCCGTGACCTTGACCGTGAAGTTGAATGTCCCGACGGTGGTCGGCACGCCGCCAAAATCCCCGTTTGTATTCATCGCGATTCCCGCCGGAGGAGTGCCCGCCGAAATGCTCCAGCTGTAAGGCGTGGTCCCGCCGGTCGCGGTGAAGACTTCGCTATAAGCGTTTCCCTGCTGGCCCTGGGGAAGATTCCCGGTTGTGATTTGCACCGCCTGGCTAGTCGCCGGGTCAACGGTGACGGCTGCGCCGGCTGACTTGGAAGTGTCCGCATTGCTGGTCGCGGTGACGACCGCGTCGGTTTCCGCGGTTACTGCCGGCGCGGTGTAAAGACCGCTGGCATTCACCGTGCCTGCCGTCGCCGACCATGTCACCCCGGTATTGGAAGTTCCGCTGACCACGGCGGTGAACTGCTGCGTTTGATTCGAAAGTAAAGTCGCGCTGGGCGGAGACACACTGACCGTGACCGTCCCGCTGCCATTCGCGACGGCAACGGCGAACGTCTTGTCCCCCAGATCGGGGTGCGGGGAGTCGGTCACAATCACTTCGAACGAGAAGTTGCCCGCCGTGGTAGGCGTGCCCGAAAACGCCCCCGTGGCTGGGTTCAAACTGATGCCCGGGGGCAGGACGCCAGTTTTCACCGAGAACTGGTAGGGGGAACTTCCGCCACTAACCGTCAGCACCGCGTTGTAAGACTGATTGACCGTGGCGGCGGGGAAATTTCCCGACAGATTCAGGGTGTTGCTCTGATTGCTGTTGGCTTGTGCCAGCGAGCCGCACGAAGTGGTCAGCAGCGCGACCCCCAGCAGGAGTATCAGAAGGCTCAGGCGCTGTGCGAGCCCAGGCGAAAATCTGGAATGACATCTTAAAAAGGCATCTTCTGATTTAAACCTTGCCATTGCTTCAAACATTGCGAGCCCTCGACCCTACGAAATGGGGGACTAGTCGATTGTCCACACGCTGAATCTAGCGCCATGGGCCAAGGCCTCCCAGATGCCAGTAGGACGTGTCTGGGACCCGTTAGTACATGGGGGCGCGACATGTACGAATTCGCATGGCGCCAGTGTCCATCGGTGTGGTGGGTGCGAAAGTAGATGAAAACAGGCGCGGGACAGGCACTGTGGGCGATCACGCGATTGCACCAGGGCTCGGAGAACGAGCCGGATAGCGGGGGAAACTAAAATAACCAACGATGTGGTGACTGCCGGGGTTCTCCCCGCAAGACTGCGCGGGTCATCCCGGGCGCGGTTTCCGAGCACGCGCCGCGCGCGGCGGCGGGCTGGATGCTGAAGGCGTTTCTTCCACAACCCGTGCGGCAGGAGTTTCGAGAGTCCCCAGAACTAACCTGGGCAAGGAAAGTGCGCCTCCATCCCTATTGCTCATTCTGATATTCCACCGAGACCACCGCCTGCGGCGGCGGCTCGGGAGGTGTCGGCTGCGTCAAGCCCGCAATCTTGGCGACATGGAACGCGCGGTTGGTGCGATAGGCCCAGAGCAGGCCGACCCCGTAGATTGAACTTGCCGCCAGGATTTCGAGCGTCAACTGGATCAGGTTGCGCGGATAAAAGAATCGGTTGGCGATCCAAAGCACTGCGACCAACGGGAGGTTCAAGAGAATGGGCAGCGTATAAGCCTCGCGCAGGAAGGTTCGGACGGGAACGCCGATCCGCTTCTTCATGTGGCGCGGCAGAAACACAATATAAGTAAAGGTGAGCGGGATGGCGGTTCCGAGGGCGTCGCCGACAATTCCAAGCGGCGGGACGAGCGAGATGCTGAGGATGAGGTTGGCGATACCCTCGATCACGGCGATGGCCGCCAGGATCTGATGTTTACCGAGGCCGAATAAAACACGCGTGGAAGCGGCCTGCGACAGCATGAGCGCGGAAGGAATGATCATCACCACCAACACCGGGTAGCTGTGCGGAATGTAGCGGGCACCCATCCAGATGCGAATAATGTGCTTGCCGAGGAGGATGAGGATGGCGGTAATGGGAAGAATCAGGAACGCGCACGCGCGGTTGCCGGCGATATAAATCTTGCGCACGCGATCGAGGTTGCCGGTGGCCTCCGAGTGACTCGACATGGGCACAAAAATCTGGGCCAGGCTGGAGACAAATTCCTGGGCATAGTCGACGATGCGGGAGCCGATGTTGAAGTAGGTGACGGCGACGGTGGACATCATGGTGCCGAGCACGAGTGCGTCGGTGCGGAAACGCAGGCGCGAGGCGACCAGCACCAGGAAGGTGGTGCTGCCGTAATTCGCCATGTGGCGGAACGCGGCGCGATTCACATGCCGCGGGCCGAGCGGCATGGGGCACAAGCGGAATACGATGATGCCGCGGAGAATCGAGGAAAGAATCGGAAAGGCGATGGTGAGCAGGGCGACGGTGAGCAGACCGTATCCGCGGTTCAGAAAATAAACGATCAAAGCGGCGCGGGCGAGCGTGGTGCCGATGCTGGTCCAGTTCAGAATGTAGAAGCGCTGCAAACCTTCGAGCATGCCTCCGAAGACGCCCAGCGGAAAGCCCAGGCTGACCGAGGCGCCGACCATCAACAGCAGCAGGCGGGCCTGCGAATGCATTTCCGACGGAATCTTAAAGAGGTGTTCAACGGACGAACTCAGCAGGGCGGTCAGCACCATGCTCACCACGCCGATGCCGGTGTAGCTGAACAGGGCCGTGTTGACGAACTGCGTGAGTTTTTCCCGATCGCCCGTGGCGGTGTACTTGGAAACGTAGCGGATGATGGAGGAACGGATTCCCAGGTCAAACAGACCGTAGTAGCCGGTGACGGAGAAGATCAGCACCCAGATTCCGAACGCGGCGTCCCCCAGACGATGCAGGATGAACGGCGAAAGAAAAATGCCGACCAGCACGTTGACGGCTAGCGCCGACCAGCTCGATCCGACGTTCCGGATGATTTGCAACTTCTGAGCGTGCATTGGATTCCGTTCTCGTGGGTGGCTGGTGCGGGCCTCGACTCAGGCCAGGCTCAACGCGAGGCGGGGATGCCGCCAGTATGGTTTTCGCGCCGCCCGCTGCCGCCGCGTTGGCGCTCCGCGGTTAAGCCTTTCCCGCCGTTCTCAATCGACGTTAACCGTGAACAAAACGGAGCCGAGGCCGGCCGAAGATGCCGTGACGGTCACCGTCCCGACGTTTAGAGGAGCCGTGTAGCGTGTTCCAGCGATTCCCTTCGGGTTCGTTGCCACCGGATCAGGCAAAAAGCTGCCTCCGGCACCCCCGTCGTCGAACGTCACTGAAATCCCCGGCACCGGATTGCCATACCCGTCTGTGACGATGACCTGCAACAGCTTCGGCGTGGCAGTTCCCGCCTTGACTGTCTGATTGTTGCCCGAATATATGTTGAGGGCGGCTGCCGGCCCGGCCTGCACAGTTTCTTTGAAAACCACCGGAGTCAATCCCGCCACGGAGGCGGTAATCCCCGCCACACCCGATTTCGTACCGGTGGTGTAGGAAGTACTCGCAAAGCCGGAAGAGTCCGTGGTGGCGGTCGGCGACGATAACGTTCCGCCAGCCCCTCCGTCAGAAAAGCTCACCAGGATTCCGGGAATTCCGTTGCCCGACGCGTCTTTGACCCTGACTTTCAACGGAAGGGGCAACAGCGATGTCACAGGTTGCTTTTGCCAATTCCCAGAGGCGATCAACAAGGTAGCAGGGCTGCCCGTCTTCGCCGTTACTACGAATGTCGCGCTGGCATATCCAGGACTGGACGCTGTAATCGTGTAGGTCCCGGATTTAGCTGACAGAGTGTAGGACGTGGTGGCAGTCCCCGAGTTGTCGGTACTGGCGTTTGGGTTCGAGAACGAGCCAGCCTTCCCGCTCGCGGTGAAAGTCACCGGAACGCCGGGAGTCAGAAGCGGGTTACCGGTGTAGGGATCCTGAAGCGCAGCCTGCAAAGGAATGGGCAGGGTCGTCCCCACCTCTCCAGTCTGGTTGTTGCCACCCGCAGCCGTGATGACCGGCAATAGGCCAAAGACCGTTAGCTGGGTCTGGCCGTTAACGTATACCCTGCCATCGGCCACGATCGGCATCTCAAAGTGAACCACTGGACCGAGCGCATCGCGTGAACCTGCCATCGCGTTGTCGTAAAGCTCTACGGCAAGATTGGTCGCGTCGAAAGCATAAAGCTTCCGGCTGGGAAAAGTGGCGTACCAGAATATCCCATCACTCTCGCCATTCGAGGAGACAATGCCCGCCGTCGGATTCGCAGTCGCTTTCGGGGTTTGCGAGATCGGAAGCAACGAAAGCTGGCCATTGGTGAACGAGTACGCCATGACCGGGGTGCCATTGGCGGCGAGATAGACAGTGTTGTTCCAATATGTCAGACCGGCGTGAACCTCTCCTAGAACGGGGGCCGCTAGTTCCTGCGGGATCTGGGTGTCGCCGAAGGGATTGTACTGACCCAGGTCATTCTGGTTCACTAGGTACAAAGTTCCGTTCTTATCAACCGCGAGCGTGAAGTTGCCGGCGGGCCCTTCGGGCAAAAGCAGAATCGCACCGGAACTAAGGTCGAGGTCGTTAATCTGCAGATATTTCTGGTTCCATGGAGTGAAGTAGTCCGCCAGGTTCAGAACGCCATCGCCTTGGTTGAGTTTAAGGAGAGTATCTCCATAGTGGCTTCCACCAGTGTTCACGTCGAACAAACCATCCCCGGTATTGGCGTAGACGTTCCCAGCTCCGTCTCCCGCGAGTCCCCCGCCCGACAACCAGATCGCCGAAGCCATAACCCCGGGGGACGCGTCGAACACCCCAACCTGCTGGAGCGTCCCTCCGTCGTAGGCCATGACCCAGCCGTTTTCGGTCTTGATGTTACAACCGGGGCTGCCAAAGCCGATGTAGACAACGCCGTTCTGTAACAACAGCCCGGGGCGCTGCTGCTGGTATTTGTCGATGAACGTATAAAGCTGGTTGTCGATTATGACCGAGGCAGTCACGGTGACGGGCCCGCCGAACAGTTCCTCTCCCGTGCCCAGATCCAAGGCATGGAGCTTATGAACATAGGCGCCATTCTCCTTGGTCATGGCCAGCACATAAATGGCATTCCCAGTCTTGTCAATGACCGGCGTGCCCTGGATGCCGTACTCTGTGTATCCGGTTACGCCGTAGCACAGCTCATCCGCCACCGGAACCGTCGTGATGCCATTCGCCGGATCGAGAAAATTCACCTGCCAAAGAGGCAATGCATTGCTGCCCTGATTATTTTCGGCATCGAATGCGTAAACGCTGTCGTGCTGCGTGGCGACGTACACGACGTTGTGGGTGGAATTCGCCGCCGGAATGAAAACAGCCGCAACATAGAGCGGCTGGCCAGCCTCTTGTCCGTCCAGATTTTGCGCGAAGAGCTTTCCGAATTGCCTGGGATTGACGTTGGCACGAGTCAAAATCGTCTCACTAGTATTTTGACCGGTGCGCGCATTGTCGTAATGCTGTGTCAAGACGGCGGTCTGGCCGAAGGCCGGAGAAATGCAAAACACGAAAAGAAAAATCGCAATGGCGGTAGAAGTGAACGGGCGTGTGCAGCTGAGCGAGCGGAAAATCCGCAGATCGGACGGTAGGATACGGCCGAAAGCCAGCAGCTCAGGACAACGATTATCCCCGCTGAGAGTGTTGCAGGACATATTAGCTCCGAGGCTTACTTTGAACTGGAATTCTGTTGCCCCCGGGGGGAAGGATCAACTGTCGGGCAGCGGTCCCAGTTATCCTACACCGGGTTGCCGCCGAAGAGCAAGGATTTTGGTGACAGCTGTTGTTGCAGCCAGAAAATGTCGTATTAACTGCAACGAGACTTTGTCACCCCCATTGCCGTTTAAGTAACCGCCGCTAAAGCGGGGCGGCCGGAGAGGTTGTAGATGCGCGGCATCGGGGCTTTTGGTTTCTGTGCCGTGTCGCGACGAGCAGGGCGGCGGTCGGCGTATTCTTCCGCCCGCCCGCAGGCAATCCATATTGCTGGACACGTGCAGATGGTTGGGCAGCACGTTAAGGACCGCATCCACCGGTCCCAGCACTTCGCGATAATCCGCGGCTGCCTTACAGCTATGCCCGCGATTCTGGATCGGCGCATTGCCCCGTGGCAGGCCGGTATCCACGAGCGCCACCAATTGCACGCCGGGATGTGCGCTGACGTCCGGAATGTGCTCGCCGCCGGTGATTGCTCCGCAGCCCAGAATGGCCAGCCGGATTGGCTCCGTCATTCCCGCTGCTCCCCAAGGATCGCCGTGGCTGCCAATTGAGTCTCTTCACTCTCCGCTTTGCGCCTGACCAGCTCATATCCCAACTGTGCCATGAGGCTCCCCCACGCCGATTCGATCTTCGCCACCGATTCCGTCCGCAGATTCGTCTTCCATTCGCCCACCGACGCCGTGCGGACGAATGGGATATCGCTGCGCTTGTTCTTGTACTTGGTCGAACCCCAGTCTTTGGTCCTGCGTCTTTTCCATCTCCCGCATGCGGTCGGCCGAACTGCGATCGAGAGCGGTTTGCACCAGTTCGGGGGTTGCATCGATCCCCAGGAACTCGGCGATGCGCCTTAGTTCGTGCTCCGGACGCGCTTTCAGGTCTTCGTACTGCAGCAGCAGAAATCCCGGCCGCGCACCGCGGGCGAAGGCCCAACTGGCCACGTTTTCTCCCCATGTGCCCCAGCCCGCCGAAATTAAAGGTCCGGTCCCGGCCACGAAATCCCCGATGAAGCGCTCCCGCGCATACCTGTCTTCGATGTGCCGGTACTTGCGCAACAAATCGTATTCGGAAAGAGCCACGTCCCGCGGATCGCGCACGATATAAATCACCCGCGATGTCCCGCCCCCAACGCGTATTTGAATACCTGCTTCATCCCGTACATCATCGTGACGGTTCGTTCAGCATGGTCCCCACAAACCGCGAGTCGAAATTCGTTGTCCCTGCCGGGAACCGTAGTTCGTATCCCAGATACGTCATCAGGTGTCCCCACGCGGCTTCCAGTTGCGCCACCGCAGCTTCCGGCAGACCCGTCCTCCAGCCTCCGGCCTTGGCCGCGCGCACAAACGGAATATCCGGGCGCGTGTTCTTGGTTACCGACGCGGTTGCGTTGGCGCCTTCCAGCTTCCGCATCTGATCGGCGGAACTGCGTTCCACTGCCTGGGCTACGAGGTCTGGCGTCGCGCGCACGCCCAGAAACGAAGCGACCCGAGTCAATTCCGCGCCCGTCCGCGCCACCATGTCTTCATAACGCAGCAGCAGGAAGCCGGGAGAGTTCTGCCGCGTGACCAGCCAGCTCGCAACGTTGTCCCCCCAGGAGCCGTAGTCGCTCGTTTCCCCCGCCACAAAGCGCGTGACGAATTGCTCGATCGAATAGTCGTCGCCGATACGCCGGCGTTTTCTTTCATAGTGGAACTGAGAAACTGCAACGTCACGCGGGTCACGCACGATGTAGATGACCTTCCGGAAACGCCCATCGAAATATTGATGGCTCTTCATGATGCGGGGTCGCGGTACGCGGGCCAGCTGGTTTCTCGTCAGACCCTCCGATTCCGGAATGAGCCGGTCGATATTGCCGAAGTTGGCGGTCTCTTCCGGATGCAACAGGTTGGCGATCAGAAATCGCGTCCACGTGTTCCCGGATCCGGGGAACGAAACGATGAACGTGTCGTCGTCGAACACTTCAAAATAACGCCCCGGACTGGTGCATCCGAGCACTCGCTTCGTCGCACTAATAAGGCGTTGGATCATCGAATCGTGGTCCCTTCTGGGAGAGAAACTGACCCGGCGGAAGTAGGGCCGGCGAAGACTCCCTCCCGGCGCTCGCCGATGCTCCCGGCCGTTCCAGCCGTCAGCAACCCGATCAGGCTGGACGCAAGCGCGCGGCGCGAATCGCGAGTCACCAGTTCATAGCCGAAGCAGGTCATGATGTCGCCCCATGCCGCTTCAATGCGCGCCACGTGCGGCTCAGGCAAATCGCTTCGCCAGCCGCCGGACTTCGCCGATCGGACGAACCGGATGTCCTGGCGACTGCCCTTAATCAGCGTCGAGCGCTGACCTTGCGCCTTCTCGCTCTCCCGCATCTTGTCGGCGGAGCTGCGTTCGACTGCCTGCGCGATTCTCTCGGGAGTCGCCGGAAATCCTGCGAAATCAGCCACCCGCGTCAATTCGAGCGCCGTGCCGGCGAGCAGATCTTCATACCGCAACAAGAGAAAGCCCGGATGGCGGGAGCGTGCTGCCACCCAACTGCCGACGTTCTCTCCCCACGATCCGATATTACGATTGAATTCCCCCGTAAGGAATCGCTCGATAAAGACTTCCATAGGGAGCTCATCGTCGATTCTCCGCACCTTGCGCAGGTAGTGGTACAGCGAAAGGGCCACGTCGCGGGGATCGCGAACCACATAGATGACCCGCCGGTAGCGGGGATCGAAACTGCGGTGCGTCCAGATGAAGCGCGGCCGCGGCGCCCGGTCGAAATCTCGCTTCAGGGTACCCGCGGGCTCGAGGATCAGCTGGTGCAGAGTGCCGAAGCCCACCTCTCGATCCGGAAAGGCGAGGTTCGCAATCAGGAATCGCATCCACGTATTCCCCGACTTCGGAAATGCAGCCAGCAAAATGTCATCGGGGAGCACCGGAAGCCTTTGCCCCGGACGGTGCAGCCCGAACACGCGCCTCACACCCGCTACCAGATACCGAATCATTCGCACCCCTCAATTACCAACTGCACAGCACACATCGCTAATTGCCTCAAGCCGGCGCTCCGTTATTCCAATGCGTCAAGAATGTAAACAGCCGGCTGGTCGTATTCGGCGCCACCTTCAGCCCGAATAGCACAAGACTCAATTTCGTCTGGCGAAAATAGCGGTTCGCTTCGGAGAACCGTTCCCGAGCCTTGGGAAAATCTCGCGCCGAGAGATGGTTCTTTCCCTCTTCGAGCGAGTACTGCGCACGAATCTCCGCCGCTCGGTCCCGTACTAGTTTCCGCTGCGCCGAGGTCAAAGGCAGTTTCTGGTCCGCTCTCTCCAGGATCAACCAGTACCCTTCCGCCATCCTCGCACGCGACATCCCGAGCGACCCCGGCCGTCCGTCGGCCAGCCGTGCCTGTACCTGCCGGTTGTAGCCGACTTTGCCGCCATAAAACGCGGTGCGCAGCCACATGTCGTAGTCGTCGCAGCGGGCCAGGCTTTCGTCGAACCCTCCCGCCTTCACGATCGCTGCCTTGCGTGCCACCACCGTCGAAACCGGGATCTGGCAGCGTTCCACCACCAGCGACTCAAAACCAGCTTCCCCGGCAGAAGGGCACCTCGCCATGAATTCAATGTGCCGTGTAGGGTCTCCGGTGAGGACGGCGTTGGCATACACCAGGCCGAGCCCCGGGTCCGCCTCGAATTGCTTCATCTGCGATTCCAGATGGTTGGGCAACCACGTGTCGTCACTATCGAGGAACGCCAGAAACTCGCCACGCGCTCTCGCGATCGCCGTGTTTCTCGCTCCCGCCGCGCGCTTGTTGGCCTGCTTGATGTACACAATGCGATCGAGGTAGGGCTGCAGCGCCTTCTCCAGTTCCGCGGTATCTGGCGAACCATCGTTGACCACGATGGCCTCGAAATCCTGGAAGGTCTGGGCAAATACCGAATCCAGACACGCCGCGATCAAATGAGCGGTCTTATACGACGGGATGACGATGCTCACCCGCGGCGCTCGTTGTGCCTGCTCGCTTTCCATAGTTGGTTCCACTATCTAAGTTTCACCGATAGCACAGACTGCATCCGCTTTCGGCCATTCAGACCCAGCACTTCGCATCTAAGGTTTCCCCTGTGTTCCTCTGTGTCCCCTGTGGTTCGGCTCTTTTCCTGTCCAGCACGGACTCCGGGTAAATCGCCTAAGCACTGTAAAAAACCAGTTCCTTTTCTCCATTCACGACGTGATTCGCCGCTTCCACGCCCATCATAACCGAATGATCCATGTTTCCGATTTCGTAGCGCCACGCGCCGAAGCGTCCCCGGGAGTAAATCCCCTGTTGCATCAGCGCTGGCTGCAGAATGGCGAGTCCGCGATCGCGATCGATCGTCGGAATCGGATAGGAATACCTCACCAGCCGGTGGTAGCGCGAAGTGATGCACGAACGGTCTGCCTCCTCGAGTATTTTCGAACGGATCAGCCCGGCGAGCGTCTGTTCATAAGCACGCTCCACATCCACCGTTTGTCCCAACGGAACCGACATTTCGCACATCAGCGAACTGTACTGTTCGGTGTCGCCATGGGGGACGTTAAAGGGCGAGTAATGCGAGAAAAACGTGGCCCGATAGCACGGCATTTCCGGGTCCGCAAAATACACCCAGCATTTTCCGGTGTCGATCTTCTTTCTCAATCCGATCCCCATCACCAGCAGATCGTTGTGTTCGAGCAACGCCGCAGCCTCGCGCAGTTTCATGTCGGCGGGCTTCAGCATGCCCGCCAGCAAATCGAGCGGCGCGGTTGAGATCAGCACGTCGTAACTGTCGCCGGTGCCGTCGGCAAATGAAACTTTGCGCTGCGCCGTGTCCACCTCGGCGAGCTGTTTCCCGGTCCGCACCTTGTCGGGAAACCGCCGCGCCATGCGCCGGTAGATTTCCCCCGTGCCGCCGTGCAGCGGGAAGCGGAACTTATTGTTCGGGCCCCACGCCACATCGTCTTTTTCGTAGAGGACATTTTCCAGCAGGCGCTTGAAGTCCACCACCGACACGCGCTCTGCGATCCATCCCTTCGACATGCGCTCCGGCGGCGTGGTCCAGACTTTGGCGTTGTAAGGGAACATGAAAGTCTCGGCGATGCCCTCGCCGAATGTGCGCAGCGTCCACTCCCGGAAATTTGCCGCTTCGCCGTTCCGGCTGGCCGCAGCCTTGGCCGCGCCCATCAGGCAACTTACTTGCAGCGGCTTCGGCAAGTACCGCAGGTTGTTCTGGAACGGATACGGCACCGAGACATCTTTCAGGTACACCCAGCTCTCCCGTATCCGCTCGTGCACTTCCTTCCCCAGCATCTCGTCGATCAGTTTGTCGAAATAGGGATAATGCGAAAAGATAACGTGTCCGCCCTCATCCCAGACAAAGCCCTGCGGATCCACATGCGAGGCAGAGTGTCCGCCCACGTCATCGGACTTTTCGTAAAGCACCCAGTTGTCGTAACCGAGTTCGCGCAGGCGATAGGCCGCGCCCAGCCCCGTCGGCCCACCTCCAATGATGACAACTTTTTTGTTAACCATGCGTTTTCCGGCTGCCACGCCAGCCTAAATACCTCTGGTTGCAGGGGAATTACAATTCGTGATGCCGTTCCCTTAATGTTGCTACAACTTCACCCCAAAGAATTCTAACAACTTCACGCCGCTCGCCGACCTGGACGAATCGCTGGAGTCACGGGTGGAAGTCAACCGCGGTTTCAAGGAGCAACATCGGGCCCAAAGTCGCGGGAATCCAATATCTGTATACCATTGATTACACGTGGGCTCAGCGCGAAAAGCGCCGGTGTTGGTTACCAAAGGGATAGGGAATCGCCTGCGCCGTGGGCAAACTTTTTCCCACTACTGCCCTGCGATTTCCCCTCGCCATCAGGCTCTTCATGGCCCGGGCAAACTCCACCGCAGGTCAGGGTATCGCTATAGCTGTCCGGTCCGATGACATCGTTATACAGATTGTTATCACAACATCGCTTTAGCGATGCCGCAAGTTCTGCGCAATCAGACGCCTCTTAGCAGCCCGTAGTGCAAGTACGGTTCGTATCAGGGCACGCCTTCAGGCGTGCCGTAAGTCCTGCGCTATGAAAGCGCCTTCAGGCGCTGAGGTCGGAGATTCGAGTTTCACCACAGGCTGTTAGGGGCTGGGCATCGAATATGCCGTATAAAAGGCCCAGCTTCCCCCTGGAGAGAAAAGCGCAAAATGTGCAAGACTTTGCGCCTACCAAAAAGTGGCATTGTGATTCCACCGCTTGCAGGTGTATACAACCCCATTATTGTTACAGTTGCGTTAAGTGTTTGCTCTTCACCGTCCCCTTTGCGCGGTATTCCAAGTGCTATTTACCAGGATAGACCCCTGGCGGTTTGTATTTTGGAGGAAACTGGGCGATGCGCCATTTTTTGTCACATCACGTTGAGAAAATCCGTTCCGGAGCATCTTCCCGGTCCATGAATCGTTCGATGTTGAGCTCGACGCCCAATGCCGCGCCCGTCCGCAATTTTTGCCTGACCCTGCTCGTTGTCTCGCTTGCTTTGCTGTCGTCTTCGTTCGCGCAGCAGCCCTGCGACGCCACTAGCCCGACCTCATTTTGTTTTCCAACCAGCCGTGGCGATAACGCCCGCAGCGGCGCCAGTACCAGTGAAACTCTGCTCACCCCCGCCAACGTCAACAAGAACAGCTTTGGCCGCCTCTTCAGCTTTCCTGTCGACTATGTTGTGATGGCCCAGCCCCTCTATATGCCCAACGTGACCATCCCCGGTCAGGGCACCCACAACGTCGTCTATGTCGTCACCCAGGCGGATTCGGTGTACGCCATTGACGCCGACACCGGCGCCCAGCTCTGGTGGGTCAACTTCACCAACCCTGATCAGGGGATCACCACCGCCCAACTCAGCGACAAGACGCTGTTCTGTCCCACTACGGGTTTCACCCAGGAAGGCATCGTCGGAACCCCCGTCATCGATCCCACCACCAACACCATGTATCTGGTGGCCAAGACTGTTCTCAACGGCACGGTCCGCCACGATCTCCACGCTCTCGACATCACCACCGGCAACGACCAAGCGGGCAGCCCCGTCCAGATCATCGCCCAAAGCACCGCCACCGGCACCGTCAATCCAGGACGCGTCTACAACTTCAACAGCCTTCACCAGAAGAACCGCCCCGGACTCTTGTTGCTTAACGGTATCGTTTACCTGGGCTTCGGCTCGAACGGCTGCAACGACGGCAACAGCGGCTGGGTCCTTTCCTACGACGAGGCCACCCTCTCGCAACTCGCTGTCTTCAACACCTCGCCCGACCACGGATACACTTCCATTTGGCAGTCCGGTAACGGTCTCGCCGCCGACGAGGCGGGCAACATTTTCGTGGAGACCGCCGAATCCTGCGCTTCCTGCTACGATATTCCAAGCGGCGGCCAGACCTACAGCAACAGCGTGGTGGAGCTTGCCCCCGATCTTACGGTTGCCGGCTATTTTAGCCCGTATACCGTGGCCTTCCTCAACGCCAACGATCTTGACTTGAGTTCTTCCGGAGCTCTCGTCCTTCCCGATCAAGTCGGCGGCCCCTCGCAGCAGGGCCATGAAGTCATCGCCAGCGGTAAGCAGGGCTTCGTCTATGTTCTCGATCGCGACAACATGGGAGGTTACTCCGTTAACGATAGTCAGGTCCTCCAGGAATTCCCCCTGATTCCGGGGGACACCAGCTATGGGCTCAGGGACGTCGAATACGGTGGCCCCGCCTACTGGAACAACACCGTGTACTTCGCCCCCGTTTCCTCTCCGGTTCAGGCTTACCCCTTGTCCGGCGGACTGCTTGGCACTCCGGTTACGACTGCCGCGAAATATGCCGGCAGTCACTCCCCATCCATTTCCGCCAATGGCAACACCAACGGAATTGCCTGGGTCATCGGCGGTCTCAACGGTCCCCTCCTCGCCTTTGACGCCGTTTCCCTGCGACTGCTCTACACTACGAGTCAGGCCCCCAACAACCGCGACACCTTGCCCACCGTCGGCCATTTTGTCACTCCGACCGTCGCCAACGGCAAGGTCTATGTGCCGACCCGGACCAGTCTCGAAGCCTACGGACTGTTTCACGCCCTCAGCGTTACCGGCGGCAACGCCCAGAGTGCTACCATTGGCACCGCGCTGTCCGCGCCCATCCAGGTCCAAGCCGGGGACCCATACACCGGACAACCCGACGTCGGCGTCACCGTCAACTTCAGCGATGGCTGCAAAATTGTCGGAGCCACCACCTGTGGCTCATTCAATCCCCCCTCCGCCGTCACCGACTCCAACGGCAACGCCTCCGCGCTCTATACCGTTCCCGAAAAAGCTGGCGCCTATACCCTGACGATCTCCGCGGCTACCTTCGGTAATGCCACCGCCACGGCCACCGCGTTGCCCGGCCTCGCCATAAAGATGATTTCCTACCACGGAGCGAACCAGACCGCCGCCGCCGGTTCCTCCCTCGCCAACCCCGTCGTCGCCCAGGTCCAGGACGCCTACAAGAACGGTGTCCCTGGTGTCACCGTCAACTTCACCGCTAACAAGGGTGCCGTTCCCACTCTGTCTTCCGTGGTCACCGACGCCAATGGCTTGGCCAGTACGACTCTTCAGTTGCCCACCACCGTCTCCACAGTTACGCTCACGGCCAGTTCCGCGGGACTCAAGAGCATCAACTTCCCCGAGCACTCCGTTGCCGGACCCCCCGCCAATATCGCCATCACCAGCGGCAACAATCAGTTGGCTTCTGCCGGATCGCAATTGCCCCTGGCCCTCACCGTGCTCGTGACCGACCAGTACGCCAATCCCATCTCCGGCAACAGCGTCACCTTTTCTGACGGCGGCGCCGGAGGCACTTTCTCCAACGCCAATCCCGTCGTCACCGGCACTAATGGAACCGCAACCCAGCTCTACACGCTCCCCCCGAGTGCCGGACCCGTTACCATCAACGCCACCGCCACCGGACTAGCCACCCCCGCCGTCTTCACCGAAACCGGCCAATAGCCTCCCACATGTGTGGTCGCGGAGGCTGGTGTGGCGTGGGCGCCCCCGCCCGCGTAAAACTGTGTGCGCCCAATCCCCCCACCCGTCATAGACGCTGATCTAAAGCAGTTCTCGAGTTGCTGTATGGCGAAGCCAGAAACGAGAAGGGAGCAGTTTCACAGGCTCAGGAAAAACTCCGATTCACGCGGGTTTTGGGAAGGGCACGGCTTCACAGCTTGCGGAAAAAGTCGATGTTGCGGTTGTTTTTGGGTGGCGCAGCGGTTTACCGCTGCGGTAAGTGCTTTGTTTTGAATTCGGCTTTAGCCGCTGAGGCAAGTTCCCCGCCTGGAGACGACTTTTTCCGCAGCGTGTTCAGCCGTGCCCTTCAGGACCTGGGAAAAATGCTGGCTTTAGATTCTCTGTTGAAGCGCAAGCAAAAAAAGTCAAAACCTTCCTAAGAATGAGGGGGGAATGGTTAAGCGGCACAGGCGACCTCGGGCGGCACGGCGAGGGTGAGAGCCGGGCAAAGCTTGGCGCCATCGAAGGGAGCGTCGTGCTTGAACATGCCGAAAATCGCGTGCAGCAGCTTCCGCATGACGGCAACCAGGGCCACCATTTTGCATTTCCCACGAGCTTGCAGATGCAGATAAAAGGCGCGCAGGTGAGGAGCAAAGCGCACCGCAGTGAGGGCGGGCATGTAGAGCGCCCGGCGAATATGCCGGTTGCCCACCTTGCTGATGCGCGCTTTTTGATGCACCGAGGTGCCCGACTCATGGTGCCGGGGATCGAGTCCGGCGTAGGCGACCCACTGCCGCACGTCACAATTGGCGGGGATCAACAGCAGTTCGCCCAGCAGTTGCAAAGCGCTGACCGCACCGATCCCGGGCGTGCTCTGCAACCGCAGAAAGCGGCGCTCGAGCTCCGGCGTCGCGGCCAGGATCTTGCGCGCCTCCCGGCTCAGTTTGGCGATCGCGGTTTCCAACCCCCGCACGCTGCGCCGCAAATCCTGCACGATCACCCGCAGGGTCGTCGCGGTCGCGGCCACGGCGTGCAGGCGGTTCTTCTCCATGGTGCACTGCTGGGTGAGAGCATGAATGCGACGCGCCAGAGCCGTTATCTGCAGCGCCTCGGCCGGCGGCGGTTGCCAGGGCTGGAAGGGCATGCGCGCCGCATATTCCAGCAGCACCCATGCATCCAGCGGATCGGTCTTACTGCGCTGCAGCAACGCGCGCGAAAAACTTTTCACCGCCCGCGGGTTGGCCACCATGAGCTCGATGCGCGGGTCGGCCCGCAAGGCCAAGGCGGCATCCAGACCATACATCCCAGTCGATTCCATGCAGACGCGCACCCGCTCTGGTGGGCGGGAGAGATACCGTCGCAGTTCCTGATGGCCCTGGCGGGTGTTGGGAAACGAGCGACAGGGTTCGGTTTTGCCGCTGCGGCGGACCATCACGACCAGTTCTTGGGCGCTGACGTCCAGGCCACAAACATCGGGGTTGTGCATGCCTTCCTCCTGGGACTAGGCTGGTTCCGGCTCCCCGACCCTGCATCGTCTCCGGTAGAGCTTGTCTATGCAGGCTGTCGTGCCAACGACGCCTCAGATTCTCCTCGACCTTGGAGAAGAGGGCGGGGGGCCTATCTAAAGCCCAGGCTTCCGATACAAAATCGGGCCTCGCCCCTGATCGGCCTTCCCCGGAACATGGGTGCCTTGTGCCCCATGCCTCTTTACCACAAATCGAACATACAAGCTCCTGACGGACGTTCCTTCCGAGCCGAAAGGCATTTATGAAACCAGCTCGAGATTTCTCACCTGCCCATCACTTTGCCGCTGATTCGCCTCCATGCCTTGCGCGCCCGCCTGGGTGGTGAATCCGGGCAGCGGCTACGGCACATTCGGAGTTCTGCGCGAATACCCTGACCTGACCGGCGAATTTTGTACCAGGGTAGATCCGTTCGGGCAGCAATGCTGACCCTGCCCGCATCCAACGAAGCGTACCGGGTTTTCCCGCTTCGCCCGTTGGGCCGGCAAGAATTTGTCGAACCATCCGGGTATAAAGCCGGGCGGCGGGGTTATCCTCTGGAGCAGTGAAAACCTACCTCGCTCCCCCGAGGTCACGTCCGCCATGAGCCAGCTTCGCGTCTTAGTACTCGCAATCGTTGTGCTGGCCATGGCAGGCACGCTCGTGAACCTCAACGGCTGCGGCAGCAGTGGCGGCTCTACCCCTCCACCGCCGCCTCCACCACCGCCTGGAAAGATTAAACACGTGGTTATCATCTTCCAGGAAAACCGCACTCCGGATAATCTTTTCCAGGATCCCGTGCTTATCAGCCGTGGGGCGGACATCGCCAGTAGTGGAAAGATTTCCACCGGGCAGACCGTCCAGCTCCTGCCCGCCCCGCTGGCCGATGCCTGGGACATGGGTCACTCCCATCACAGTTTCCTGACCTCCTGGGACAATGGCGCCATGGATGGCTTTAATCTGGATGGCGTTTCTTGCCCGCCGGCACAACCGAATTGCGCGCCGGCTAATCCCGAGTACTACTATGTGCAATCCTCCGATGTGCAGCCCTACTTCACCATGGCTGAGACCTACACCTTCGGCGACCGCATGTTCCAGACCAACCAGGGGCCGAGTTTCCCGGCGCATCAGTACATCATTTCAGGGACGTCGGCGATTGCCGAAGGAAGCATTTTCGACGCTTCGGAAAATCCACTATCCTCATTGGCGGGATGCATTGCGCCGCCGGGCGCACTCGTGAGCATCATTGATACCACCAACCCGGACCCTGCCACCAACGAAACCCAGACACAATACCCGTGCTTTGAGCATCCCACCTTAACCGACCTGCTGGATGCGGCCCAGATCGGTTGGAAGTACTACACCCCTTCCGCTGGTTCGATCTGGACCGGACCGGATGCGATCAACCACATGTGCGGGCCCAATGTCGCCCCGCCGAACGCCACCGCCTGCACCGCACCGGAGTGGACCAACCACGTCGTGATCGAAGGACAGCAGAACCAAATCCTCAACGACATCGCCGCCGGACAACTCGCGACCGTGAGCTGGGTGATTCCCAATGGCAACGCTTCCGATCACCCCGGAGGTGGCAACACCGGCACCGGGCCATCGTGGGTGGCGTCGATCGTAAATGCCATTGGCACGAGCGCGTACTGGAGCGATACCGCGATCATCATCGCCTGGGATGACTGGGGAGGCTGGTACGATCACGTGCCGCCCCTGAAGGTCTTCAACTCTTATGAATACGGATTCCGCGTACCCCTCATCGTGATATCGCCGTATGCCAAGGCAGCTTACGTTTCGCATGTAGACCACGATTTCGGCAGCATCCTGAAATTCATCGAGACCATGTTTAGCCTGACCACGGTGGGACCGGGGGATGGATATGCGGATTCCCGGGCCGATGATCTCTCCGACTGCTTCGACTTCACTCAAACGCCCTTGCCCTTTCAGACGATCGCGGCGCCTTTGAACGCGCAGTATTTTCAGAATGACAAAACGCCGCCGAAGGACCCGGACGACGATTGAGGAAGGTAGGAGTCGAATGCAGCCGTGTGCGGCGAGGAACCGCCCACTCCGCTAGAGCAGTTCTAGGGTTGTTGTAGAAGGAGCCGAGAACGGGAAGGGCACGACTTCACAGGCTGCGGAAAAACTCTGATTCACACGGGTTTTGGGAAGGGCACGACTTCACAGGCTGCGGAAAAACATTGATTCGGGCGGCTTTTGGGAAGGGCACGACTTCAGTCGTGCCGTTAAGTCGTTTAGATTTGTTCGCGCTTCAGCGCCCGAGGTGTGCTTTTTGCCCTCTCAACGACTTTTTCCGCAGCCTCTTAGCCGCTGACGGTACGCACTATACACCATCACGAAAACCGCTCTAACCAGCAGGGCGCCCAATACAAAAAAAAGGGCGCGGAACCTCTCCCTGCCCAAGATTGTGCCCAGTACAACCCGGAGCCGGTTGCATCGCAGGCGAGCGCCTCGCCCCGCTCACGCCGTCTTCTTACCTCGCGGCCACACCGTCGTCACCACCAGCGCCACCGCTATTCCCAGCGACACTTCCAGAAACCGGTGCCACCCGATGATCCAGGGAGCGTGCGCCCGCGGAATCAGCAAAATAATGCTCAGCGTAATTCCGGCAAACCGGTAAGCGCTTCCCACCCGCAATAACCACGCCAGCAGCCCGCACAAAAGAATCCCCAGACCATAGACCATCGCACTTGGACGGAAGAACGTAGCCAGCGCCGCCCCCAGCACCGCTCCCAGCGCCGTCCCCACAAATCGCTGCCACCCCAGCGTCAGCGGGGGGATCGTGGATTGAATGATCACAATCGTCGAGATCGGAGCCCAATAATATTCCGGCAGTTTCAACAGACGAGCCAGCAGCATGGCAGCCACCGCCGCAAAAGCGGTGCGCACCGAATCCACCAGAGAAGCCCGGCTAACCCCCGAAAAAATTCCCCCCTTCGCCATCAACCCTCCGCGCTGCCGTATAGAGCGAATTCACCACTGCTGTATCCTGCTCGCGTAGGGACAGCCGCCCTCGGCTGTCCAAGCCGAGCGCAGCTCGGCAGTTGCCTGTGGTCACAGCAATTCTGGATTCGCTATAAGAGCCGTTATTGTACCGCCCCCGCGCAAGCCACAAGAAAAAAGCCCCGCTCGCAAGAGCGGGGCCTTTGTTCTTATTGAGAGCTGACAGCTGAGAGCTGACAGCTGACAGCTAACTTAGTACATATCTCCCATGCCGCCGCCGTGCCCGCCGGGAGCTGGAGCGCCCTTCTTCTCTTCCGGGATCTCCGCCACCAGCGCTTCGGTCGTCAACATCAGCGCCGCGATCGAGCCCGCGTTGGTCAGTGCCGTGCGCACCACCTTCGTCGGATCGAGCACGCCCGCCTTCACCAGGTCTTCATACTCGCTGGTCAGAGCGTTGAAGCCATAGTTTTGGTCCTTGGAATCGATGATCTTGCCCAGGACGATCGCGCCTTCTTCGCCGGCATTCTCGGCGATCTGGCGCAACGGCTCCACCAGAGCGCGCTTCACGATGTTCACACCAATCTGCTCGTCACCTTCCAGCTTCAGCTTGTCCAGAGCCGCAACGCAACGCGCCAGGGCCACGCCGCCGCCGGGGACAATCCCTTCCTCGACCGCCGCGCGCGTCGCGTGCATGGCGTCTTCCACACGCGCCTTCTTCTCTTTCATTTCGGTTTCGGTCGCGGCGCCAACTTTGATCACGGCTACGCCACCGACCAGCTTCGCCAACCGCTCCTGCAATTTCTCGCGGTCGTAGTCGCTGGTGGTCTTGTCGATCTGGCTGCGAATCTCTTTCACGCGGCCTTGCACATCACCCGGCTTGCCTTTGCCTTCGACAATCGTCGTATTGTCCTTGTCGATGGTGATTTTCTTGGCCTGTCCGAGATCGGCCAGCTGCACGTTCTCCAGCTTGATCCCCAGATCTTCCGTGATGGCTTTGCCGCCGGTCAACGTCGCGATGTCCTGCAACATTGCCTTCCGGCGATCGCCGAAGCCCGGAGCCTTAACGGCCGCGACTTGCAGCGTGCCACGTAGTTTGTTCACCACCAGAGTCGCCAGCGCTTCGCCTTCCACATCCTCGGCGATGATCAGGAGCGGCTTGCCGCCCTTGGCGATCTGCTCCAGCAGCGGCAGCAGGTCCTTCATCGAAGCGATTTTCTTTTCGTGGATCAGGATGTAAGCATTCTCCTGCACCGACTCCATCCGCTCCGGATCGGTCACAAAGTAAGGAGACAGATAGCCGCGATCGAACTGCATGCCTTCGACCACGTCCAGTTGCGTCTCCAGCGTCTTCGACTCTTCCACCGTGATGACGCCATCCTTGCCGACCTTCTTCATCGCTTCGGCAATGATCTTCCCGATGGTCTCGTCGTTGTTCGCCGAGATCGTCCCCACCTGCGCAATCATCTCGCCGGTGACGGGCTTGGAGAACTTGTCCAGTTCACCCTTGATGCGGTTGCCTTCCTTGTCGAGGCTGCCGCAAATGGCGACGACGGACTTCTCGATGCCGCGCTTCATCGCCATCGGATTGGCGCCAGCAGCAACCGTCTTCACACCTTCGCGATAAATTGCCTGGGCCAGAACCGTAGCAGTCGTGGTGCCATCGCCGGCGACGTCGCTGGTCTTGCTGGCGACTTCGCGGACCATCTGCGCTCCCATGTTCTCCAGGTTGTCCTGCAATTCAATTTCTTTGGCGACGGTTACGCCGTCTTTGGTGATGGTCGGCGCACCGAATTTCTTTTCAATGACAACGTTGCGGCCCTTGGGGCCAAGAGTAACCTTCACAGCGTCCGCCAGCAGGTTGACGCCGCGGAGAATGGCCTGTCGCGACTCTTCTCCGTGAACAATTTGTTTTGCCATAATGTTTCAGCTCCTAAATGAAATTTTGGTGCAGGCCGTGCCTGCGAAAGCTTCTTGTGGTAGAGACGCGGCTTGCCGCGTCTTGAGACGGGGCAAGCCCCGTCTCTACAGCTTGATTACTTGCGCGCTCCAGCAGTTTCCTTCTTGGCTGCGCCCGAGGTCGCACCTGTAAGCACGCCGAGTACTTCTTCTTCGCGCATGATGACGAAGTCCTCGCCATCGATCTTGATCTCGGTGCCGGAATACTTGCCGAACAGAATGCGGTCGCCTGCCTTCACATCCAGCGGCCGAACCTTGCCTTCTTCGCTGATCTTGCCTTTGCCGGCGGAGATGACTTCTCCCTCCTGCGGCTTGTCTTTCGCGGAGTCGGGAATTATGATCCCGCCGCGGGTGGTATCGGCTTCTTCTACCCGACGGACCAGGATGCGGTCATGCAGCGGGGTGAATTTGGTAGCCATAGTTGCGTACTCCTTTCAAGAGTGGTTAAGTAGCTTTCCAGAGTTGTTAAGTAGGTCGATTCGAATTCAGAATTGCCCCAGAATCGAGGACTGTTAGCACTTGAACGTCACGAGTGCTAATTATAGGAATGTGAGCGGGTGCTTGTCAATGGTTTAACGAAGTAGCGAGTAAGCGTTCTAGAATCAACATAATAGAATGGTTGGATTCCATAGCTGCGGGTGCCCCGCCCTTGGCGTTCTTGGCCAAGGGTGGGATTCCACAGCCGTGCGCCGCGTGGGATTTCGTTGGCCAGGCAGCGACATCCGACCTCTTCGGCACCGTCGTCCGGGGATTTGCCCGTGTGGAGCGGGCGCCCCCGCCCGCGTGTCGGTGGCCATAAAGCTCCCGTGGAGACGCAGTCGACTCCACGGTAGAGACGGGGCTTGCCCCGTCTCCGCAGCTTGGAGTGCATGCGACGGTTCGCTTCCGAGAGACAAGTCAAAGCCCGCCCTTTCGCACTGAGCTGAAGGACTAGAATCGCCGTATGCCAACGCAAGCCGCGAAACAATTACCTAAGCTGAGCCAGAGGAACTTCCTCGAACGTGCAACTTGTGAGCTGCGAGAACTCAGGAACGAAGTGCTCGAGCTGGTAGAAGACCACGACATCTACTGGAAGGTGCAGGGTGTAATCCAAAGCAACGTTCAGCTCCTCAGCACACGTAGCAGCTTTTTTGACATGATGAACGATGGTTTCGCGCACTCGGCCGCGCTTCGTGTGCGACGGATCGTTGACACAGATCGCCGTACGATTTCCCTGCTGCGATTGTTGAAGGATCTGGTTGACTATCCGGGACTGCTCGATGGGAAAGTTACGGGAGTTGATCTGGGAAATGACATTCGAGCGGTGGAAGAAGCAACGAAGAAGATCAAAGAATATGCGGATCAATTCGTCGCCCACCACGAGCGGACGCCGACTGCGGACACCCCCATCAATCGGGAGTTGACTCGCGCGATTGAAACAATTTCATGCATGTTCCGCAAATATTACGGCGTTTTGATGGACACGGACATAGATGTCCGTATAAATCATCTTGAAGATCCTCTCGCAATCTTTCGGTACGCGTGGATAGCTCCACAACCTGCATCTGTTGATACCTCGGCTTAGTCAGTGGCCCTGCTATCGGGCCGCAGCCGCGGCGAGAGGCTTTATGGCCTTGAGTTCCTTGGCATACTTCTCCTTGACCTGATGAACCGCAAAGGCATCCTGCAAATTAAGCCAGAATTGCTCGGAAGTCCCAAAATACTTGGCGAGCCGAGCGGCCATCTCGGGAGTAATTCCACGCTTCTCCCGAACAATGTCGTTGACGGTCGGAGGAGAAACGCGAAGCTCCACCGACAACCGGTAAGCGGAGATGTTCATAGGCTCCAGAAACTCCTCCCGAAGAATTTCTCCCGGATGTACCGCCCACCCCGCCGGACCCTCATTCTTGATACTCACGATTGCTCCTCTTTTCTAGGTCCGTGGGACCTTAACTGCGCTGCCCAAACCGTACGGCCCACTGCATTCAGTGGTAATCCGTTATCTCCACGTCGTAGGCATCGCCATCCCGCCAGAAGAAGCACACGCGGAATTGGTCATTGATGGCAATACTGTGCTGGCCCTCCCGGTCATGGTGCAACTCTTCCAGTCTGTTGCCGGGAGGAATTCGCAAATCTTCCACTCTGGTGGCTGAGTTGAGCATGGCCAGTTTCTTCCTGGAAGCTTTTCGCAGATTCGCCGGGGGCATTCTCTGACTCTTCCCCGTGTCCCAGAACTCTTTCGTGCTCTTGTCTGCGAAAGACTTGATCACGAAGAAAGTTTAATGTGTGTCGTTAATAATGTCAAGCATTAAGCTGAGCGGGCCGCTACCCTGAGATTGCCTGCCGTTGCGGGGTTTTTGGATTCATCACAAACGCAGTGTGAAGGCGATCACTGCGAAAGCCCGCAGAACTATGCAAAAGTAAAATGAGGAAAAAGATAAGCTTACAGCTTCCAAACCGCTGACGAAAAAGTAGCGGACAACTCGACGAAGGATCAGCGCGTGGCCACCGGCGACGCCCTTCGTTTTGGTCTCCGTTTTCAGGTGGGAGCGGTGGGAATCTGGGAAACGGGGTAGGAGTGCAATCGTCGCTGAAGTGCGAAGAGTGGAGCGCGGCCGACTTTTTCGCCCGTAAGTCCTTATTCCGGAATATTTTACCTATAAGTCCTTTAAACTCAATGATTTTGCGGGAATTTCCTCCTAACCCTATGATTCCAAAAGACCGGGGGGGAGGGGGGTACCCCCCATACTAACTGGTTATTATATTCGGAGTGAACAGGCAAGAATAGATCCCGCTTCGGAGCTTCGCACCCTCCTGCGGGAGAGAGGCTGCCCTCAGCTTGCCGAAGGGACGCCCGTCCCTTCACGAACCGGTTTCGCGGAGAGCTGAGAGCTGACAACTGAGAGCTGAAAGCTGACAGCCGCCAGTGTCGCCCAACCATCGGCAGCCTTGCCAGTCCCCCGGCTTAGTCTTGGCTAACGCTGGCAGGACCAATGCTGCAAGCATTGAGTTTCAGACCCAAAATGGAACGGCAGTCGGCGTGCATCACTCTGGTATCCCCTTCCGCAAGGGGCGGTCTGGCTAGCCACGAGATTCACACACCGATGCTTGTCAATCGTTGCTCACCAACCCGGCTCACGCGTGCTTATGCGAGGGGATGGAGGAGCGCCATGATGTCCGGTTTGAACTGCGTTGAAAGCTGTCTTAGTTGTCATCTGCGTTCCCGCAATTTTTTCTGCGCCCTCTCCCAGGACTCGATGGAGGCGTTCAACAAGATAAAACATGCCGCTGTTTTCCCTGAACACGCGGTGGTTCTTGTCGAGGGACAAAGTCCCTGCGCAGTTTTTATTCTCTGCCAGGGACGCGCCAAGCTCTGTACCACTTCGCGCGATGGCAAAACGTTAATTGTGCGCATCGCGGAACCCGGTGAAGTTCTGGGCTTGCACGCGGTGGTTACCGGCAGACCGTACGAGTTGACGGTCGAAACCATGCAGCCCTGCCAACTGAATTTCGTGGGCCGCGAAGACATGCTGCGCTTCCTCAAAGAGCACGCGGACGCCTCTCTCCATGCTACGCAGCATCTTGCTCGAGACTGTTCGGACGCCTATGGCGTGGTGCGCACCATCGGGTTGTCACACTCGGTGTCGGAGAGGTTTGCCCGATTCTTGCTTGAAACCGCCGCCGATGCCCAGGTCAACCACGGAAAGGTGCGCGTCCGGCTGGCGATGACCCATGAAGAAATCTCACAGCTCGTCGGCACCAGCCGCGAAACCATTACCCGCCTGCTCTCCGAGTTCCGCAGAAGCGAGATGGCGGAATTGAAGGGCTCGATGTTGATTATCCATAACCACCCGGCCCTGAAGCACCTGGTCGGCGCTTAGAAGTCCGTGCTGAAACTCCTGTCCCCGGCCTCAGCCTATGAAAAAGCCTTCCTCCGTGTCGGAGTCTGCCCTGAGCGTTTGTGACTTTTCTAATTTCTCTCAAGGACCGATTTTGAAAGAAAAAGACTTAAGTGCCCCTAAAATGGCCGAAAGTCAATAAAGTCACAAACTCTGAGCGTAGCCGAAGGGTGTCTCCGTGGTGGGTGTTGCTTGGGGATCACAGCCGATTTAGGACACTCCCTCGTGGCCGGTTTCCTTGCGCCTTGCTCGCCTGGCGTGAGATAGTACACCGTTCCCGACTTTGACCAGCTAACGGTGTCATGATCCGTCTTCTTCCGCGCGAAACCAAGTTTTTCGATCTGTTTGCCGAGCTTTCCACCAGCATGAGCGAGGGTGCGCGCTTGCTGCGCAGCATTCTGGAAGATCCCCACGACCTGGAGGCCCGGGTCGAACAGATGCAAGCCATCGAACATCGCGGTGACAAGGCGATCCACGCGATCATGACCAAGCTGAACCAGAGCTTTATTACGCCTTTCGATCGCGAGGATATTCATCATCTGGCGTCGTCGCTGGACGACGTTCTCGACTACATGAATACGGCCGCCACCCGCCTGGTGATGTACAAAATCGCGCAGCCAACGGCGGCGGCGGCGGAGTTGGCGGGAATCCTGGTGCTGCAAACCGAAGAGCTGGCGCGCGGCGTTTCGCTGCTCGAAAAAAATGGCAAGGTGATGCAGCACTGCGACGAAATCAACCGGCTCGAGGACGAAGCCGATCAAGTCAGCCGCAAGGCCATTGGAGAGCTGTTCGAAAACGAGAAAGATCCCATCCAGCTGATCAAGATGAAAGAACTCTACGAACTGCTCGAATCCGCAACCGACAAGGCCGAAGATGCGGCCAACGTACTGGAAGCGATCGTGCTGAAGAGCGCATAGGCCCTGAGGAGTGGGCGTGAGAACTGGGTCGTCCCTGCCCAGGGACGCGGTTTGCCGCCTCTCGGGAGACGGGGCAAGCCCCGTCTCTACAGGCGGAAGCACTTGCACCACGGGCTGTTAAACCTATTGAGATGCCACTGCCGCAAAGGAGCGAATCCAGGTGAACGCGGAAGTCCTGCTGGTAGTGATTACGGTTCTGGTCGCTCTGATTTTCGACTTCTTCAATGGGTTTCACGATGCGGCCAACAGCATCGCCACGGTGGTTTCGACGCGTGTTCTCTCTCCCAAGCTGGCAGTCGCGTGGGCGGCGGCATTCAACTTTCTGGCCGCTTTTCTGCTCGGCATCGCTGTGGCCAACACGATTGGCCGCGGCATGATTCGGCTCGATGCAGTCGATCAGTACGTGGTGCTGGCCGCGCTGTTCGGCGCCATTGTCTGGGATCTGCTGACCTGGTGGTGGGGTCTGCCCACATCCTCGTCGCACGCGTTAATTGGTGGGTACGCTGGCGCCGCCATGACGCATGAGGCAATCCATGCCGGATGGCGTTCGGCTCCATCAGTGATCATCGCCGCCGGATGGTACAAGACCCTGATCTTCATTGTGGTCGCGCCCATCATGGGACTGGTCATGGGCTTCGGGTTCATGGTCGCCGTTTATTGGTTGCTGAGAAACAAAGCGCCGCAACAGGTGGATCAATGGTTCCGCAAACTGCAACTGCTCTCGGCGGCCGCCTATAGCATGGGACACGGCGGCAACGACGCGCAAAAAACCATGGGCATCGTCGCCGGCGCTCTCTATACCGCCGGATTCATGAGCAAGGAAGACATGCTCGGCAGTTGGGGACACCTGCATTGGCCCATCATTCTTGCCGCTCATGCCGCCATCGCCGCCGGAACCTATTTCGGAGGCTGGCGCATCGTACACACGATGGGGCAGAAGATCACGAAGCTGAAACCGGTGGGCGGTTTTTGCGCGGAGAGCGCCGGGGCCATCACTCTGTTCGCGACTGCCCTGGCGGGAATTCCCGTCAGCACAACGCACACCATTACCGGTGCCATTGTGGGCGTGGGTGCTGTCCACCGCTTGTCGGCGGTGCGCTGGGGAGTGGCGACGCGAATTGTGTGGGCGTGGCTGGTCACCATTCCTGCGGCGGCGGTCATGTCCGCGGCGACCTTCTGCTTGATCCGGTTTTTTCTGCGGCAGGCCTGAGTTTCCCGGGTGCGTGCCATCGAGTCCGGTTCCAGACATTTCCGCCGTGCCACAGTGGAAAGGAAGTCATTACCCCGGTAACTTTGCAGGGGGCGCGCCCTTGCTCCAACATGGCAGTAGCGCGTTCCTTGTTCACGCCAACGATCGGGGCAATGAAGATGAGTAAAACCGCCAAGGAAATTGTCCTGCTGCTATCGCTGTTCCTGATTGCGGCGACGGTGCAATTCTTCGCCCAGTCGTTGCCCATGGCGCTCTGCTTTTACTTTCTGCCAACTTTGTACTCGGCCTACTACTTTGGACGCCGGCACGCGACTCTGACCGCCTTTGCCTGCATATTCCTGGTGGTTCTGCTGGACTTCATCAACAACCTGATGCCCGGTCACCGCGTGGTGTCGTTGCCTGGGGAGCGGCTGTTCAACTTTGCCATCTGGGCCGGGGTTTTGGCGGTTGTCGGCTACGTGATGGGCACACTTTACGAGCGCAAGCAGGCGATGACCACCGACATCCGGGAAAGTTTCAGCGGGCTGCTGCTGGTTTTGCAGCACTTCATGGCCAACGAGAAGCTCGGCGTCGGCGAAAATCAGCGGTTGGTGGAGGCGTCGACAAGAATGGCGGAGACCATGGGCCTGGGTTCGGATCGCGTCGAGTTGCTGCGGTCGGCGGTGCTGCTGCGCGATCTGAGCAAGATCGGCATCACCAACGACATTCTCTACAAGGCCGCCGATATGAGCCGCGACGAGGTGGTGGCGAGTTTCCGCAAGCCGCGCAAGGCCAATGCCCGCGCCCAAGCCGTCGGAAATTCGCTGCGGCGGGTGATTCCGATCATCGTCGCGCAGCAGATTTTGCAGGATCAGGGAGCACGTTCGGCCAACGTTCCCATCGAGGCTCACATTCTGGCCGTGGCGGATGCGTATCAGAAATTGATTAGCGGCGCTAACGGAAAAGCTCTCTCGCCTTACCAGGCCGAGCAGGAGATTTTGGCGGGAGCGGGCCAGAAATTCCACGCCGGCGTTGTGGACGCCTTCACAAAAATCTTGGACGCGCAAGCTAAGGGCGCCGGGGCATAAGATCGCGCGTACATAAAATTAACGGGGTGCGGTTTCAGCCAGCGCCGAACTCTTCGCATTCTCTTCCAGCCCCGGCGAACCTCTTCCTCGCAATTCTTTCTCTCGCAATTCTTGCCACATCGCCACCACTCTGGACTTCAACTCTGACGTCAGCCTTTCATACGCGGCTTCGCTCGCCGCATTCACCGGCGGGGGTTGAATCGGCTTGCCGAATACCAGTTGCAGATCCTTGAACTTCGGAAACTTTTTGTGGCGTGGCCAGGCTTCATAGAAGCCCTCGATCGCGACCGGAACAATCGGGGCTTGCGCGTGAATCGAGAGAATCGCGGCGCCCTTGCGGAATACGGCCGGGTTGCCGTCGTTGCTGCGCTCGCCCTCGGGATAAAGAACCAGAATGTGTCCCTGGCTGAGGCCAAAGAACCCGGCGCGCATGGCCGGCATCAGGTTCGCGTCGGGATCGACGACTGCCACGCGAAGCCATCGCGCCAGTCGCCGCATGAATCCTTTACCGAAAATGTCGCTCGTGCCCACCGCAAAGGTATCGCGAAACAGGCGATACGGGAGCGCCCCCGCCATCACCAGCGGATCGATATAGCTCTGGTGATTCGAACAGATCAGGTACGGGCCTTTTTGGGGCAGATTTTCGAGTCCGCGGGTTTTGAGGTGAAAGCGGTCGAGCGCGAAAAGATAAATCAGCTTCCCCAGCAGAAAGAAAAAGACTTCAGCGAAAATATTGTGGCCCGCCAGTGCGAGGATCTCAGGATCGGTCACTGGCTCGCTTAGAATTGTGGACCAACCCGGTGCTGCCGCGCTGGCTTGGCCCTCGCCGCGGCTCGCGCTCGAAACCACGGCGTCGACCAGGTCGCGCACGGAATAAATTTCCGCCAGTTGCGCCTCGGGTACATCGCCGCCAAGTTGCTGCTCGAGTGCGGTCAGCAATTCAATGCGCTGCATGGAATCCAGTCCCAAATCGAGTTCCAGATTGTGGGCGGGATGAATCGCGCCGAGCTGGTTGCGCGAAGATTCTCGCACGATCGTGAGGGCGCGCTTCACATCCTCACGCTCCCGCCACAATTGCTCGTCGCCGGTTAGCGGCTTCTCCTCCCCAACCTCCGAATCGCCGCCGCCGTGGTTTTGTTTCAGCTCCCGAACCTTCTTTTCAATCTGGAAGCGTTTTAGTTTGCGGGTCGTCGTGCGCGGCAGTTCGTCCTGCCAGATGTCGTAACTTCCCAGACGCTTTGTGGAAGCGATCTTGTGGGAGAGCGCTTCAAGGTCGAGGCGGATCGCCTCTTTTGAGTTGACCATCTTGCGCTCGCGCAGCAGTTCAAAATTGGGCACGACCACGGCATGCAGCCGCTCCGTCGTCGGATCTCCCGGGCGCGCCTCCAGTGCCATCACGCACATCTCTTTCACGTAAGGCGCCTGCTGGTAGTGCACCTCGATCTCCTCGGGATAGACATTTTTTCCATTGGCAAGCACGATGACTTCCTTGCGCCGCCCGGTGATAAACAGATTGCCGTTGGAATCGAAGTAGCCCAGATCGCCGGTGTAGAGCCAGCCGTCGCGCAGCGCCTCCGCCGTGGCCTCCGGGCGATTCCAATATCCTTTCATCACGATCGCGCCCCGGATCGCAATCTCACCCGCCGGCGGCGCGCCTTCTTCTACGGGTTGCGGATCCACAATCCTGGCTTCGATTCCAGGGAAAGGCCGTCCGACCGAGCCAAATACAACGTGCCCCGGAGGGTTGATGAAGGCGCCGCCGGTGGTTTCGGTCAGTCCGTATGCGTTTAGAACGTCGATGCCAAACGAATAAAAGTCGCGGGCGATGGCCGGATCGAATCGCGAACCGCCGGTGATCAGATAGCGCATACGTGCGCCGAAGGTCGCGTGAATCCGTCCAAAGAAAAGTTTGCCCGCGTTGACTCCAACTCGCCGCAGCGCACGGTTGAACGCCATCAGCGTGCGCACCAGCCGCAGAGTGAACTTGCCGCGTTTGTTCAGTTCTTTGAAAATGCGCTCATGGATCAGGTAGAAGAATTGAGGCACAACGCAAAACACGGTTATGTCGCGTTCCTGCAAAGCCCGCAGCAATTCGGTTGTGTTCAGCGTCTCCAGGTACACGACGCGCGCGCCGTTGAATAGAGGCAGGAAAAGGTTCGCCATCTGCGCGAGGACGTGAAACATTGGGAGAATTCCGAGCAGCGCATCCTCAGGGCCAACCTTGAGCAGCGCGAAAACCGAATTCGCCTCGCCGACAAGGTTGGCGTGGGTGAGCATGACGCCCTTCGGATCGGCGGTGGTACCGGAGGTGTAGAGCAGCGCCGCCAGGTCGCTCTCCGCGGGGACGATGGGCTGAAATCCAGCGGGGCCGGCGGCGAAGATGGAATCGAGATCGCCGGCCAGAACCTCTGTACCAAGCGGGCTCAAACCCTGGGTGCCCCACTCATCGCGTTCTGTGCGATGAGTGGGATTCGTAGTTGTCGGAGTCGTCCCGACCCGCTCCGCTGCCCCCGAAGTCATTACCAAAACCACGTTGAGTCCTGCGACGGCCTCCACCGCAACCGGAAGATGCCTCACATCGCAGAACAACAGGGAAGCGCCGCTGTCGATCAACAACTTCTTCACCTGGGCGGCGTGGAAAGTCGTGTCGAGCGGAACCGCGGTTCTGCCCGCGGCGATGATCCCTAAATATGCCGCCACCCACCGCGGATGGTTCGCCGCCAGAATCGCCACGCGCGCGTCCCGTGGAACCCGCGTCGAAAGCCAGTGCGCCACGCTCTCCGACATGCGGGTTAGCTCCGCGAAGGTGACTCGCTCCACCGTTTGCGGCCGCTGAATCTCCAGGGCAACGTTGTCGGGGAACTTCCGGGCCGTTTCCTGAAACCGCTGGTAGAAAGTGGGCATGTCCGAGGTGAATATACTAAAGACAGCTGGGGAAAACTAGGAAGTTGGCCGACATCAATCTGAGGTCAATGCAATGGTAATGAAGAGGATTACACTTAGCGCGGACAGAGCCGACATCGAACTGGCCAGGGAGGCAGCCAGCCATCGGAATACGACGCTGGACGAGCTGTTCCGCGCCTGGCTACGAGAAGTAGCTGCGGGCCAGGAGCGGGCGCGAGAATGTCGAGCCCTGATGGAGAGATTACGGTATGTGGATGCCGGCCGAAAGTTTACGCGCGAAGAGATGAATGAGCGGCGATAGCCAATCCCGCACGGTGGGGGCGGGACGGGATAGGCGCTAACTTATAAGCCGAGATGACTCCGGCGCTATCACTTTCACTGTTGCTCTGCGGCGGCTGTCAGCCATTCGCAGAAACCGCTGGTTAGGCCTCTTCGTCAAGCTGTTTAAGGGATTTGCCACCCTCAGTTTTCCACGCAGTAAGTCCGTTTGCGCTCCCGCCGTGTATCACGACCGCCGCCGCAGATGGGCTGGAGAACTCCACATCCTTGGTGAAGACCAAGAAGCCGTCCTGGTCGATAAGCGTCCCATCGGCGATGAGCTGCTTGCGCTGGGCTACGACGTAGGGATAGCTTTCGGCGGATGGGCGTTCCTCCAAGACGGCGGTGGAGCCCTTGAATACGACGAAACCATTCGCCGTACGCTGGCCTCGCGCTACAGCACCTTTGATGCGGCAGCAGAGTACGCCGCCGGGCTGAGCGGCCGGTTGAGCGATCGGCGCGAGGATGTCGGAGCCTAGGACGGGGAGGAGCTGCCGAATGCGAGCGAGAAACACCTCCATGTCCTCACGGTCCGATTCAGGAAGCTTTGAGCCCCCAGCCTGATTCTGATCGAGTGTGAACCTGTTGATCTGAGCCGCATCGGCGAGAAGCCGGTTCTCAAGATATCTCACATGGGCTTTGGTCAGGTTCTCGTCCTTGCTGATGAAGACGATGGCCGATACCCAGAACTCCTTTGTTTTATGCTGCTTGAGTCGGTCGCGAATGACCTCCGCCTCGCCGATGTAAGCGCGGGGGGCGTTGGTTTGAGGGTCGTTGCCAATAAGTATATAGACTCCGGCCTTGTCGAGTTCCTCGCGAGCCAGAAGCTCATCGAGTTCGGTGCGGGGAGCGGCGATGGCCTTTCCGGTCCAATTGGAAATCTCAGCGGTGCGGAGACTTTTCGCGTCTCCGAGTGGAAGGAAAAGTTTGATAGTTGCCGATGTCACACGCTCTCCACAGGCATGACAACACCTCCGCTAATTTGTTCAAAGCCCGTCTACCGCATTGCGAACGCCCGACGCTCCCTGGTTGAAGACATGGCGTGCTTCTCACCTTTAAAGAACTCGCTGACAATGGTACTACGGCTGGCCAAATTGACGACAGCCTGGCCGGACGCCGGCGTTAGATCTTTGTGCTGTCCGTCCCTCGCCATCCCTCCCGCATCTAATGTGCTAGGCTTTATTGATACTTTGGGACGCGTGTCCTCTGAAGGATTTCCGTTTTGATCAACACTTTATTAGGCAAGATTTTCGGGACGAAGAACGAGCGCGAGGTCAAGCGCCTGCAGCCTCGCGTGCAGGCTATCAACGCGCTCGAGCCGGAGATACAAAAGCTGTCTGACGACGAACTCCGCGCCAAGACGGCGGAATTTCGCGCCCGCGTTCAGGAGCGTCTCAGTTCCATCGCCGACGACCCGGAAGCCGATTTTGATCTCCGGGATAATGACCGCCAGAAAGAAATCGAGGCGGAGCGCAGCGAGGTGCTCAAAGCAGTTCTCGACGAACTGCTCGAGGAATCGTTTGCCGTGGTCCGCGAAGCCGGACGGCGCGTGCTCAACATGCGGCATTTCGACGTGCAGTTGATCGGGGGCATGGTTCTGCACGAAGGCAACATCGCCGAAATGAAGACCGGCGAAGGCAAAACGCTGGTCGCCACGCTCCCGGTGTATCTGAATGCGCTGAGCGGACGCGGCGTGCACGTGGTCACCGTCAACGATTACCTGGCCAAGCGCGACTCCGAATGGATGGGCAAGCTCTACGGCTTTCTCGGGCTGACGGTGGGCGTGATCGTTCACGACCTCGATGACGAGCAGCGCCGCGCCGCTTATGCCGCCGACGTGACCTACGGCACCAACAACGAATTCGGGTTCGACTATCTGCGCGACAACATGAAGTTCGACCTGCGCGATTGCGTGCAGCGCGCACACAACTTCGCCATCGTCGACGAAGTCGATTCCATCCTGATCGACGAAGCCCGGACGCCGCTCATCATTTCGGGCGCCAGCGAAGAGTCCACCGACAAGTACTACAAGGTGAATCGCATTATCCCCAAGCTCGAAAAGGGCGAAGAAATCGACACGCAGCCGGGCGAGCCCAAGATCATGACAGGCGACTTCGTGGTCGACGAGAAGCACCGCAACTGCACAGTCACCGACGACGGCTGGGAAAAAGTCGAAAAACTGCTGGGGATCGGCAACATCGCCGACCCGGAAAACTGGGCGCTGAAGCATCACGTGGAGACCGCCGTCAAGGCGCACGCGCTTTACAAGAAAGACGTCGAATACGTGGTCAAAGACGGCGAAGTGCTGATTGTGGACGAATTCACCGGGCGCCTGATGCCGGGCCGCCGCTGGTCCGACGGGCTGCACCAGGCGATCGAAGCCAAGGAGAATGTGAAGATCGAGCGCGAGAATCAGACGCTCGCCACCATCACGTTCCAGAATTATTTCCGCATGTATAAAAAGCTGGCCGGCATGACGGGTACGGCGGAAACCGAAGCGGCGGAATTCGACAAGATCTACCGGCTCGAAGTCCTCGTCATTCCGACCAATCGCGTGCTGCTGCGCAAAGAGAATCCAGATATCGTTTATCGCACCGAGAAAGAGAAATATTTCGCGGCCTCCGACGAAATCCAAAGGCTGCACGAGAGCGGCCAGCCGGTGCTGGTGGGCACGACCTCGATTGAAAAGTCGGAACGCCTTTCCGAGTTGCTGAAGAAAAAGGGAATCAAGCACGTCGTCCTGAACGCCAAGTATCACGAGCGCGAAGCGGAAATCGTCGCGCAGGCCGGAAGCAAGGGCATGGTCACCATCGCCACCAACATGGCGGGCCGCGGCACCGACATTCTGCTTGGCGGTAACCCCGAATTCATGGCCAAGCAGGAATGCGTGAAGAAGGGAATCGCGCAGCCGATCCGCGCCGCGCAAGGCAAGATCGAAGCCGAGGTTGACGATCCCAATCGCACGGTTTGGTACTACGCCGGCAATGAATACGCGGTCCCGACCGATCAGTGGAACGAGATCTTTGCGCGCTACAAGAACGACACGGACCAGGAACATAAGGAAGTGATCGAGGCAGGCGGCTTGCACATTTTCGGCACCGAACGCCACGAAGCGCGCCGCATTGACAATCAGCTTCGCGGGCGCGCCGGACGCCAGGGCGACCCCGGCTCCTCGCGCTTCTATCTTTCGCTTGAAGACGATCTGATGCGGATCTTCGCCAAGGAGTGGGTTTCGAACCTGCTGCAGCGCCTGGGCATGGAAGAAGGCGTTCCCATCGAATCGCGCATGATCACGCGGCGAATTGAAGCGGCGCAGAAAGCGGTCGAAGGCCAGAACTTCGAGGCCCGCAAACACCTGCTTGAGTATGACGACGTCATGAACAAACAGCGCGAAGCGGTTTACGGCCTGCGCCGCCGTTTGCTCGAAGGCCTCGACCAGAAAGATCTCATCATCGAAGACTACGTCTCCGGAATCCTCGGCGACATCCTCGAACGGCACTGTCCGCCCAAAGATCACGTCGCTAACTGGGACCTCAAAGCTCTGAAAGACGCGATCTTCACTCGCTTCGGCGTCGACATCTACGCCGAAGGCCTCAAGCCTGAGCAGATGAACCGCCAGGAACTGGGCGACGCCATCTTCGACAAACTCAAAGAGCGCTATGACGCGAAAGAGAAACTGATCGGCGCCGAGGCCATGCGCTATCACGAGCGCATGATCATGCTGAGCGTGATCGACGCGCAGTGGAAAGATCACCTGCTCTCGATGGATCACCTGAAAGAGGGCATCGGCCTGCGCGGGTACGGCCAGCACGATCCGCTGGTCGAGTACAAACGCGAGTCCTTCGACATGTTCGAAGAAATGATGCAGCGTTTTCAGGAAGAAACGGTTCGCTACCTGTACCTGATGCAGATCATGGAGCGTCCGCCGGACGCGCCAGCGAGGCCGGGCGGCCGACCTCCCGGAGGCAGTCCAGACGATCTGTCCCAAGGGCTCGAAGCCGGCGTACCTTCAGTCATCACCGGCGGTCGGGGCGGCAACGGACGCCCGCCGCGCCAGGTCGCTACCTCCGTGGACGAAATCGAAGAAGCCTTCCAGCGCAAGAAGAAGAAGGAATTGGAACAAGCGCGCATGGCCGGGGCCGGCGACATGCAAGTCCAGCAGGTGGTGCGCTCGGGGGCTAAAGTAGGGCGCAACGATCCTTGCCCCTGCGGAAGCGGCAAGAAATATAAGAAGTGTTGCGGGGCAAATTCGTAAATTCCAGAGAGCCGATTCAGCGGACGGTTGTGTGGGGACGGGCGCCCTCGCCCGTCCGGGCCGAGCGCAGCTCGGCAGCTGCCTGTGGTCACCGCAACTCTGGAATTGATTTCTTGCCGATCGCACGAAACGTCATTTCCGTGGCCGTGCTATGCGTGCGCCGCTTCCATGCAAAGAACATGGGGGCGTAGGTCTGCGTGATGTAGTCGCCGCGGCCAATCCCCAGCGCGCGCGCCGTGCGGTCGATCCACCGCGGCTGCCCTTCGATCTCGCCGAAGTTACCGATCGGGGTTTCATCCAGCACCACGTGGCCCGTGCCGTCGCCCCACTCCGCGCGATATTTTTCATAGCGAAACGTAGGCGTGAACCCCAGTGTGCGCAGGATGGCGTCCATCTGCTGGCCGTTCTCCAGACGCGTTTCCAGTTCAACGCGCACTTTGTGGCGGCCGGCCTTGGGTGCCCCATCCTTGCGCGTTCTGTGCGCAAGGGTGGGTTTTCCCTTGTGCGTCAGCACCCAGGTCTCGCCGTACTTGCGCAGCCGCAGCATTTCTCCTCGCTTGCGCAGCTTCTGGCCGGGCAGGTCGTAGAGCGCATTCATCTCATGGGTGGAGCGGGTGAGCTGTTTGAAGCCCGCTTGCTTCAGCGCCTTGATTAGCGTGGGCAGGTTCTCAATTCGAAATTTAATTTCGATTTCTTTCGGCATCCCGAAATCATAACCGCCGAGACGCCGAGGACGCAGAGAAAAGCTGGAAGGGATGATTCACTACGGATCTGAGGAGTTCCAGCCAAAGTATTTCTCGGCGCACTCTGCGTCTCGGCGGTGAAAGGCTCTTAAGACTTCGGCTCGGCCTCGGACTCTCGCTCCCGGCGATGGAACCAGCTCATGTGCGGCAGATCGCGCTCCACTCTTCGCCGTTTTGCGATCAGTTCCGCCGTGATCGACACCGCAATCTCTTCCGGTGTAATCGCGCCAATATCGAGACCAACCGGGGCGTGGACACGATCGAATAAATGCGCGGGCAGACCTTCCTGCTGCAGCTCTTTGAAAATGGTGATCGTCTTCCGCTTCGACCCAATCATCCCGACGTAGCGCGCCGGAGTCTGCACCGCCCAGCGCAGCATTCGCATATCGTCGCGGTGCCCGCGCGTGACGATAACGATGTACGAAGACTCGCCCGGCGCGAGCTGCGCCGCGGCCTTGTCGAAATCTTCGGCAATCACCTGGCGCGCCTCGGGGAAACGCTCGCGGTTTGCGTAGGCTTCGCGATCATCGATTACGGTGACGTCGAATCCGGCGATACGTGCCACTTTATAGAGGCTTGCTGCGACGTGACCTGCGCCAAAAATGTAAAGATCTGCTGGAGGCAAAACTGGCTCCACAAAAATCTCCAGTGTCCCGCCGCAGACGAGGCCGGTGTCGTATTTCGGATCCTGATTCAGATCAAATGTCAGGGTCCGCGGCCGCTCCGATTCCATCACTTCGCGCGCCGCCTGCCACACTTCGGCCTCAACGCAGCCGCCGCCGATTGTCCCGACGATCGAGCCATCGTCCCGCACCAGCATCTTCGCGGTCTTGAACGAAGGAATCGACCCGCGCACATTCACAATGGTCGCCACGGCCCCGCGCCGCCCGTCTTTTCGCAAGCGGACGATCTCCTCGTAGATGTCCATGTCGATGATTATGGTTCGCGGAGCGGGGAAGGTCAATTGTAGGTGTCAGCTCGACTGGACCGTCGGGGGCTGCCGTCCCTACGCGCGGGCGGTTGTCCCTTCGCAGAGGCAAAGCGTTTGTGCTAGCTTGTAGGGTTCAAATTCCTCTTGTCCGCGCTCCAGGAGCCCCCATGAAAGCCGTTCGTATTCATCAGTTCGGTGGGCCGGAAGTTCTGGCCTACGAAGATGTTCCCGATCCCAAGCCGCGCAAAGATCAGGTCCTCATCCGTGTGCGCGCTTGCTCGCTGAACCATCTCGACCTATTCGCGCGCAAAGGACTGCCCGGCGTCAACCTGCCGCACATCCTCGGCAGCGACATCGCCGGCGAAATCGTCGAAGTCGGAGAGTACATCACCGACCTCAAGCCCGGACAGCGCGTGCTGGTCGCTCCCATGCATTTCTGTAATCACTGCGCAAAGTGTGTTGCTGGCCTGCAGAACCAGTGCCGCCAGTTCACCGTGCTCGGCAACGGCGTCGACGGCGGCAACTGCGAACTCTTCGCAATTCCGGCCGTCAACGTCATCCCCATCCCCGACGCGCTCGATTTCAATGAGGCCGCCAGCGTTCCGCTGGTTTTTCTCACCGCGTGGCACATGCTCACGGGACGCGCCGCGATTCGTCCGGGACAAACCGTTCTCGTGCTGGGCGCGAACTCAGGAGTGGGCACTGCCGCCATCCAGATCGCGAAATTATTCCACGCGCGCGTGATCGCTACCGCGGGCGACGAGCGCAAAATGGAGCGCGCCCGCGAACTCGGCGCCGACTTCGTCATCAACCACTATCAGCAGAAGATTTCGCAGGAAGTGCGCAAGATCACCAACTTCGAGGGCGTTGACATCGTCGTCGAGCACGTTGGGCACGCCACCTGGGACGAGAGTGTCAGGTCGCTCAAGGCCGGAGGCACGCTCGTCACCTGCGGTGCGACTACCGGACCGAAGGTGGAACTCGACTTGCGGTTTCTGTTCTCGCGCCAGTTGGCGTTGCTGGGGTCGTATATGGGCACGATGAGCGAACTCCATGAAGTGCTCAGCCACGTCTTCGCCGGACGGCTCAAGCCCGTCATCGACCATACGTTCCCGTTGAACGAAATCCGCACTGCCCACGAGTACATGGAGAAGAGCCAGATGTTCGGCAAGATCGTGCTGAACCCGTAGGAGCATTCATTTTTTGCCCCGCTAGCGTGGGAGTACAATCAGGGCCGCGTGTTCTTCAAAATCATTGGCCGCATCTCGGATGTTGAAACGATCGCTACGGGCAAGGGCATTCGGGAGCGCCGGCGATTACGAAAGCTCTATGGCGGACAGCGCTGGAGAAAGCTGAAGGGAACCGCAGCGGTCAAGCTCGCGGATGGTACGATATGTCATGCCGAAGTGCACTGGTATGAGGCGCACGGCACTGGCGCAAAAGAGTTTAAGATCAAGCGCATTTTGGAAATCCAATGAAGCGAACTGAGCCGCGATTTGTTGTCTGTGTAAAGAACAAGGACTATGCCGCTTCGCTAGAGTTGCGGAAGCTCTACCAGGCGGTTTCCGATGAAACGGCGGCAAAGCTCCGCCAGATTCGCGTGATCGACGAATCCGGCGAGGACTATCTTTATCCGGAAGAATACTTCGTCGCCGTGCAACTTCCTGAGTCGGCGGAAAAGGCCGTCCTGCGGGCGGCCGCCGTCAGAGGCTAACCGCGAACGATTTTTCCTGCAGGCTCCCGATTGTCCTCCGTTTCCTCTGCGCACTCTGCGCCCTCTGCGGTTAAAATAAACCCATGGCGCAAGAGCTCAGTTTCGGCCCCTACGTTGATATCGAAAACGGCAAGAAGGTGGTTAAGGAACTTGTCTTCGGAGACGGCGTGCCCGAAGGCATCGTCATGACCACGCTCGACTCGACCGTCAACTGGATGCGCAAGAATTCGATCTGGCCGATGACGTTCGGCCTCGCCTGCTGCGCGATTGAAATGATGTCGATGGGCGCGTCGCGCTTCGATATCGCGCGCTTCGGCGCCGAAGTGTTCCGGCCATCGCCGCGGCAGTCGGACCTGATGATCATTGCCGGCCGCGTTTCGAACAAAATGGCTCCCGTAATTCGCCAGCTCTGGGAGCAGATGCCGGAACCGAAGTGGGTCATTTCGATGGGAGCATGCGCGACTTCCGGCGGCGTTTTCAATAATTACGCGCTGGTGCAGAGCGTGAATCAGGTTATTCCTGTGGATATCTATGTCCCCGGCTGTCCGCCGCGTCCCGAGCAGTTGATTTACGCGATCACGCTGTTGCAACAAAAAATCATGATCGAGCGCGGCACGGTGAAGAAGGCGTTGAATCTGGTCCCGAGCGGCGAGTAGGAAAAGATCGGGTCATCTGGTGATCGGGCCATCGGGTGATCGAAGATCAAAAGCCTTTGACTTTCGGTGACCCGATGGCCCGATCACCCGATCACCCGATGCTCTTTTTACTGTTTCATTCTGGTCGCCATCTGCCGTTCCGGCGGCGTCATCTGGTTCCAGACCGCGCTCAAATCTTTTTCCAGGATCTGATTATTCGGATCCACCCGCAGAGCCAGCGCAAACCATAAATACGATGTCGGCAGATCGCGCGGCACACAGTGGCCGGTGGCATACATGGTTCCGAACGCGCTCCGCGCCTTGGCGTTGGATTTGGCCGCAGCGGCCTTCAGATTTTTCACTGCCTCGTCACAGTTTTCCGGCACGCCTCGCCCGTAGAGATAGGCCTCGCCTTTGCGGAAAGCCGCGTCGCCGGTGTCAGCCGCGGCGGGCGCGGGCGATTTCGAAGTTTTGGCCGAGGTTATGCGGGGCTCGTGTTCCTCCGCACTCTTGTCGCCCAGCGCGATCCTCGGAGTCGCCGGCTTCGCTGCGGGCTTGGCCTCCGCGTCCGTGGTTTTTTGGGTAGAGTTAGGAGCAGCGCTTGTGTTCTCCGCGTGGCTCTCAGGAACTTCAGCTGACGGAACCACCGCCTGCGACGAGCCCGCATCGAGTGCTGGAACTGCATCCTTGACCGCCGGTTTCGTCGATGGCTTCTCGGCGGGAGATTCGCCGGCGCTCGAAGTCGCGACCTCCGGCTTTCGACTTTCTGCCGCGCTCAGATAGTTTGTGTACGTCCACCAGCCTGCTCCGCCCAATGCCGCAAGCAGCGCCACCAGCAACAGGATTCGCCGTCCGCCGGTCTTCGGTTGCTCGGGTTCAAAAAAAGAATCTAAGCCGGAGAAGGATTTTTCCCGCAGCGTGTCCATGCTGGGGTGATTCGGGCTGGGCTGACTTAAGCCGAGCACCGAGGGTCCGCTGATCGCCGGCACCGGTTGGTTCGCGGGCCTGGTCGCGTTCTCCACGACGAGAGGCCGCAGCGGTTCCGGCGCGTTCGCTATCTTGGCTGGGACCGGCGGCGGGACCGCTGCTAGTGGGTTCGATGCTGGCGCGCCCGCCGCCCGCCGAGCTTCGAGCAAGGTGCCACACATTCCGCAAAAACGGAAATTGTCCGTATTGTTCTCACCGCACTTCGGGCAGATCACGATGGTTCTCCGAACGTCCTCTCCTACAGTTTAACCTGTGCCAGCGATGTCATTCGGTTCGTCCCTTCATATTAGAATGCAAACACGCGGTTTCCGCCCATGCCGAAAGCCTCCAGCGCCAAGCCCACACCCGCCGCGAAAGGTTTCGAGGCCAGACTCGAGCGCCTGCGCTCCCGCCTCAACTGGGTCATTATCCGCGTGCCGTTCGATGCCGCCAAAGTCTGGGGGACGCGTGGCCAGATCAAAGTGAAAGGCGAAATCAACGGGTTCACGTTCCGCACTTCGCTGTTTCCCACCCGCGGGGGCGGGCACCTTCTGCTGGTCAACAAGCGGATGCAAAAGGGAGCGCGAGCCGTCGAGGGCAGCGTCGCCCGTTTCCAGATGGAGCGCGACAGCGAAGAACGGATCGTGACCATCCCCGATGAGATCAAGCGCATTCTCAGCCGCATTCCCAGTGATGGTCGCGCGCTTCGGCGCTGGTATGACGAACTGAATTACTCCACACGCAACGACATCGCCAAGTGGGTCACCGAACCTAAGAGCGGCGAAGCCCGCTTGCGCCGTGCGGAACAAATTGCGGAACGCCTGCTCGCCGTTATGGATGCGGAACGGGAACTGCCACCCATTTTGCAGGTAGCTTTTGCGCGCCATCCCCACGCCCGCGAAGGTTGGGATCGAATGTCGGCCTCGCGCCGGCGCGGGCACCTGTTTGGCATCTTCTACTACAGAACTCCGGATGCCCAAGCCCGCCGCATCGACAAAATGCTGGATGATGCGACCGCGCTCGCCGAGAAAATGAGCGATAAGAAGAAGTAAGCGACATTTGGAGCAACATATTCACTCACACATGAATTCGAGGCTCGGCCCAGAAAAGCTCGGGAAAGAACTCCTCTACCTTTCCCACTCCGACGTTGCCTCCGCCGGACTCGGCATGGCGGAAATCATCACGGCGCTGGCGAGTATGTTTCGCGAGAAAGGCGAAGGGCGTGCCGAGATGCCGCCTAAAATCGGCATCCACACCATGCCCGACGCGTTTCTCCACGCCATGCCGGCTTTCATTCCGGTGCGGAAGGCTGCGGGCATGAAGTGGGTCGGCGGATATCCGGATAACGGCAAGCGCGGGTTGCCGTACATCACGGGACTGCTCATCCTCAACGATCCTGAAACCGGCGTCCCCGTTGCGCTCATGGATTGCACATGGATCACCGCCCAGCGCACCGGCGCGGCCACGGCGGTCGCCGCAAAATATCTGGCGCGGTCCGAATCGAGCACGGTCGGGATTCTCGGTTGCGGAGTGCAGGGGCGCAGCAATCTGGAAGCGTTGACCGTTCTGTTCCCGCTGAAAAAAGTGTATGCCTACGACACGCACGCGGATTGCGCCGTTCTTTACGCGCAGGAAATGAGCCGGCAGTTGGGAATCGAAGTTGTTCCGGTGAGCGACCCGAGGCAGGCGGTGGTGGCGAGCGATGTGGTTGTCACCGCGGGCCCGATTCTGCGCACTCCGCACGCCACCATTCAACGCGGCTGGCTTCGCGAAGGCGCGTTTGCGTCGCTGGTGGACTTTGATTCCTACTGGCATCCCGGCGCCCTGCGCGAAGCCGATAAGTTCTGCACCGACGACGTGCCGCAGCTTCATCATTATCGCGACCTCGGATATTTTCAGGACATCCCGCCCATCCACGCGGATCTGGGAGAGATTGTCACCGGGCGCAAACCTGGCCGTGAGAAACCGGAAGAGCGCACCATGGCCTGCAACTTGGGGATCGCGCTCGACGACATCGCGGTGGCGCCGTTGATCTACGAGCGCGCCTTAGGGAAGGGAATTGGGACTTGGCTGCCGCTTTAGGGGCGCCCGGAAATAAGGTGAGTGAAGTTGGCAACATTCCCTCACCAAGCCTGTCGCCCCGGAAGAAGCTTAAATCTTGCCTGCGCGCGATTTTCCACAGCACGTCGAAAACTGCTCGTCCCCGAGTCGCATAAATCGTATAATTCAATCGTTTTAATATACGACTTTCTTGGATACCTGGAGGCGTTCCCGTGAAAACTCCGCCCATCGTTCTCGCCGTCATCACGATTCTCATTGCTGTCGCCGCCGCCCAAACCATCACCGTTGACGTCTCGCACTCCACCAACCACTTTGTCCCTAGTGAAACTCTGGGCGCGGGCGTCGACCGCATTCCCGCCGAGGCCATCGACAAAGATCTGCTTCCACCATCGCTCGATGCAACGCTTGCCTCGGGCTGGCAGACGGTGTCTTACCGCCAGAATACCGAGTTGGCCGTCGAGGCCTGGCACTGGAATCCCCAGGGAACATGGAGCGATGGGAGCGATCCCGCCGGCAAGGGCTATTTCACGGGCGCTGCCGTTCCCACCGAAAGCCTGCGCTACTCCTACGGATACGCGCTTCCCCGTCGCGGTTTCACCCGCAACGACGGTACCGAAAATGTCGGATTCTCCCGCCTCACCGACGGCGACCTCAACACTTTCTGGAAGAGCAATCCCTATCTCACCGAACATTTCACCGGCGAAAGTGACGCGCTTCATCCGCAGTGGATCGTCCTCGATCTGGCGCAGCCTCAGCCCGTCAACAGCATTCGCATCGCGTGGGGCGAGCCGTACGCTACTCACTACGTCGTTCAGTATTGGACCGGCGACGATCCCGTCAAATTGCCCACGCGCGGCGTTTGGCAAACTTTCCCGCAGGGTACTGTCACCGCCGGCAAGGGCCGCACTGCGGCCGTTCGCCTCGTAACAGCCCCGCTCGCCGTGCGTTTCGTTCGCATCTGGATGACCGAGTCTTCCAACACCTGCGATGCCGACGGCCCCGCCGATCCCCGCAACTGCGTCGGCTACTCCATCCGCGAACTCTACCTTGGAACCACCACGGCCGACGGCGCTTTCCACGACTCCCTGCGCCACACGGCCGATCAGGAGCAGACGACTACCTACTGCTCTTCCGTCGATCCCTGGCATGAGCCTTCCGACCTCAGCTCCACGCGCCAAGCCCAGGTGGGGTTTGACTTCTTCTTCACCAGCGGCGTCACCCGCGGACTGCCCGCCATGATTCCGGTCGCGCTCCTCTACGACACTCCCGACAACGCTGTCGCCGAGATCGCCTACCTGGAGCACCGCCACTATCCGATCTCCTACGTCGAGATGGGCGAGGAGGCCGACGGGCAGTACATGTTGCCCGAGGATTACGCCGCCCTTTATTTGCAGTGGGCGACCGCGCTCCATCGCCTCGATCCGACGCTCAAACTGGGCGGTCCTTCCTTCACCGGCGAAAACAAGGACATCGAAGTCTGGCCCGACTCGAACGGCCGGGTTTCCTGGACCGGGCGCTTCATCGAATATCTTAAGCAGCACGGGCGCATGAAGGATCTCGCCTTCTTCTCCTTCGAGCACTATCCCTACGACCCCTGCAAAACTCCGTGGGGAGTTCTTTATGACGAGCCCGAACTCATGCGCCACATCATTCAGGTGTGGCATGAAGATGGCGTCCCCGCTGACATGCCGATGTTCGTCACCGAGGGAAATCTTTCCTCAGGCGCGAGCGAAACTTATCAGGACATTTTCTCCGGTCTCTGGCTGGCGGATTACATTGGATCTTTGCTCGATGCGGGAGGCAAGGGCGTTTATTACTTCCACTATCTGCCCTTGCAGATGGAGCCCGGCTGCAACAGTTCTCCGGGCACCTTTGGCATGTTCACGGTGGACGCTTCTTACAATATTCAGCAGCCGCTGGCGCAATTCTTTGTGGCGCAACTCATCAACCTGGAGTGGGCCCAGCCTGGCGGCGGAGAGCATCAGATCTATTCGGCCAAATCCGATATCGACGACGGCGCTGGCCGCGAGCTGGTCACCGCCTACGCTTTGGAGCGTCCCGATGGCAATTGGTCACTGCTCGTGGTCAATCGCGACCAGGAGAACGCTCATCGCGTCCGCATTGCATTTCGTGGGGATGCACATTCGGCTGCGAGTTTTGCAGGGCCGGTTGAGATCGCAACCTTCGGCAGCGCTCAGTACAAGTGGAACCCGCCGCGGACTCGCTTCATGGCGCACGCCGAAATCGCTGCTTTCCCCACCGTCGTCGCCTATACGAATGGTAAGGCTGATCCCGATGGCCCGATCTTGCGTTCGAAGCTGAATGGGACCAAAGACACGATCTACGATCTGCCAGCGGCGTCAGTGGTGGTGATTCGTGGAAAGATTGCGGCCCCTTAATTCTCTTCCTGAGGACGCATCTTTCCGCTTCGCAGATAACGGTTGTGCCAGCCTAGCGATTCGGTGAGCAGGTGTGGCGTGTGTTTGCCGTACGACAGCCGCTCTGCCCGGTTGAGATAGTCGAGAAGCAGAGGTTTGTAGTCCGGACTGGAACACTTCTCGATAATGAGGTGCGCCCGCTGACGCGGCGAGAGTCCGCGTAAATCAGCCAGTCCGTGCTCGGTCACGATGACCTGCACGTCATGTTCGGTGTGGTCGACATGCGACACCATGGGAACGACGGTCGAGATGGTCCCCTTTTGCGCGGTCGATGGAGCCATGAAGATCGAGAGATATCCATTGCGAGCGAAGTCGCCGGACCCGCCAATGCCGTTCTGAATGCGCGATCCCATGACATGGGTCGAGTTGACGTTGCCGTAGATGTCGGCTTCGATCATGCCGTTCATAGCGATTACGCCGAGGCGGCGAATGATCTCGGGATGGTTCGAGATCTCCTGCGAACGCAGAACGATACGCTCCCGGTAGCTGGCCATGTCGGCATTCACCTCGGTCAGCATCTCCGGACTGAGCGAGAATGCCGTAGCCGAGGCGAAAGTTAACTTGCCCGACTTCAGCAGACGAATCATGCCGTCTTGAATGACTTCCGTGTAGGAAGTCAGTCCTTCAAAGGGGCCTTCCTCAAGCCCAAACAGAACCGCGTTGGCAATGTTGCCGACGCCGGATTGCAGCGGAAGCAGATTCTCCGGCATGCGGCCCTTCTTTACTTCCCAGCCGAGGAACTCGAGAATGTGGCCGGCGATGCGCTTGGAAGCTTCATCGGGCGCTTTGAAGGCGCTATTGCGGTCGGGAGAATCCGTGAGCACGATGGCCACAACTTTCTCCACGGGACATTCGAGGTAAGGCGTGCCAATGCGCTGGCCGGGACTCACCAGTGGAATCGGTCCGCGATTCGGTGGCGGCTTGAGACCGTAATAGATGTCGTGCATGCCCTCGAGCGCCGCCGGCTGCCACGAGTTGACCTCGAGAATCACACGCTCGGCTTGATCGATCCAGGTCTTGTTGTTGCCGACCGAGGAACTTGGCACCAGCCGTCCGTCCTCCAGTACAGCGGTGACTTCGATCAGCGCGACATCGAGCTTCCCTAGGAATCCGTATTCGACAAACTGCGCGACGTGGCTGAGGTGAATGTCCATGTATTCCATTTCGCCCGCGTTGATTCGCTTGCGGGTTTCTGGATCCGACTGGTAGGGAAGGCGCAGGTGGATGCCCCCCGCCATGGCGAGTGCTCCATCCAGTTCAGGGCCGGTGGAAGCCCCGGTAAAGACGCTGACCTGGAACTTCTGCCCGCGGAAGTTCGCATCGGCAATGTGGCGTGCCAGCTCAATCGGAACGGCCTTGGGATAACCAGACCCGGTGAAGCCACTCATTCCGACCTGGTCTCCGGATTTGATCAGAGCCGCAGCTTCGTCGGCGCTCATGATCCTTTGCGCCAGAGTGGAATTCAAAACACGCGTGGTGGAGGAAACAATACTAGGCATCTACAGAGCCCCCCGCTAGAAAATAATAATTCTCTCAAACTGTAACCGGGGCTACTCTCGACCGTCTGTGAGCTAGGTCACGGCGGGATGAATACTCGAATGGGCGCCCGAGGTCCCTGGCCGAGCGCTGGCGCGCGACGTCTCGGATAGCGCCAGACGTGGGGCACAGGGCCGTGACAGACGCTAGAATCCGCGAATGTCACTATTTTGCCTCTTCGCTGCAAGATTTTTCCTTACCGAAAACCCTTGTTGACAGCGGCACACCGACGGCGTAATTATTCAACCCTGACAGTTGGTAATCTCTTCAGTTGCGACGACCGTGTGATTACACTGGCCCGACGATGGGAGATCGGGCGGCCTGCAACCAGAGAATACCTATGACCCTTGTCCATCCCAGTCCGGCTTAGGCCGGAGTACGACGTCCCGCATTGGCGGGCAAACTGACCGTTCCTTCAGGAGATGTCACCTTATGTCCCAAAACACAAGAAGGATGATTCCCGTTGTGGTGCTTGCCAGCCTAGTTATTCTGCTGATTGCCGTTCCGGCGTTCGCGCAGTCAGCGAGTGGCATCCGAGCTTTGCCGAATGCGCAGATGCTGGGTGCCGAAGATCAGTCCAAACAGATTGCAGTTACGTTCTGGCTCAACCAGCGCGACAAAGCCGGCTTCGACGAGCTGGTCCGCCAGATGTACGACCGAAATTCGCCTAACTACCATCATTGGCTCACGCGGAATGAGTACAGGGCCCGGTTTGTGCCGAGCGCTGGGGATATGGCCATTGTTCAGCGGCATCTCGCTGCGAATAATCTCCACGTGGTTGCCACCGACAAATTCAATCGCTACGTGACCGCGCGTGGAACCGTCGCTGACGTGCAAAGCGCTACCGGCGTGCAACTCAACCGGATCGCGATGAACGGCGAGGTGCATCGCGTGCCAAGCGGAGAGCCCGTTGTCTCCGGGGCGGCCGGCAAGCTGGTTTCCGCCGTCCAGGGCCTTTCCGATTTGACGTACAAAAACTATGCGAAACGTCCGATCGACCCCGACACCGGCAAACCGATCGCTGCGATTCCGCTGTCAAAAGTCGGCCCGGCCGTGAAGTACTTTAACGCCAACTGCCTCCATGGTGCGCAGACGAAGGATTTCAGGACCGGTGGCGGCGGCCCCTACGCCATCTACTCCGGCACTCGCTACGGCGGCAATATCACCGAAGGTCCCCCCAATCTTCCCCCGTGCGGCTACGATGCACCGCAGGTGGATAAGGCTTACGGCCTCGATTCCCTCTACAAAGCGAACCTCGATGGCACCGGCCAAACCGTGGTCATCGTCGATGCCTACGGTTCCGATACGATTACGAGCGATGCCAATATTTTCGCGCAGATCAACGGCCTTCCCCCGTTGACTTCCAGCAACTTCACGATCTACTACCCCACCGGCCCCACCAATTGTGGAGGCAATACTTGTGGCTGGGATGTGGAGACCAGTCTCGACGTGGAGTGGTCGCACTCGGTTGCCCCAGGAGCTAACATTGCCCTTGTCCTGGCTCTCGACAACTCCTTCAGCAGCCTTGATCTGTCGATTCTCTACGCGCTCGACAACGAGCTTGGTCCGGTGATCTCCAACAGCTACGGCCTCGGCGAGATTGTTCTCGAAGTCTACGACCCCTCCGAGCTCGTGGTTCAGAACAGCCTCACCCAGTTGGCCGCCGCGCTCGGCATCTCAGCTAATTTCTCGAGCGGCGACGACGGAGACTTCTTTCTTGTGTACGGGGTGACTACTGTTTCCATGCCGGCCGCTGCTCCCTACGCTACCGGCGTCGGCGGAACCAGCTTGTTCCTGAATGGCGACCACACCCTAAAGTTGCAGACGGGTTGGGGCACCAACTTAACCCGCATCGCCGATGTCGCTCCCAATCCGCCCATTATTCCGCCGGACTTCATTGGCTTCTACTTTGGCGCGGGTGGCGGCACGAGCGGTGTTTGGCCGCTACCGCCGTACCAGGCGAGCCTAGGGGGTAGCTGGCGGCTCGTTCCTGACATCGCAATGGTGGCCGATCCGTACACCGGTGTCGAGTTTATCGATACCGAAGGCGGACAGACCTTCATTTCAGTCGTCGGCGGAACCAGCCTTGCCTGTCCTACGTTCTCGGGTATCTGGGCGATCGCCACTCAGGCTGCCGGGACATGGCTCGGGCAGGCTGCTCCGATTCTTTACGGTCTGCCTGCCGGCGCAATCACCGACATTCTCGCCGTAAACGGACCTGACAATGTCAGTGGCACCACTCACACCCCGCATACTACGCCAGTTTTCTACTCTCCTGCGGAGTTGTTGGCTCCGGTGCAAAACAGCACCGAGTTCGTGGGTGCGCTGTACAACGGAACTTCTACCCGTTGGTACGCGATCAGCTTCGGCACCGACAGTTCGCTGACGACGGGCCCAGGATGGGACAACGTCACCGGATTAGGCACGCCGAACGGCGCCAGCTTCGTCACGGCCGTTGCCGCCGCGGTGAAGTAACTCAATCTCAAACCCGAGCGGGCCGGAGCAATTCCGGCCTGCTTTTTTCGGTGGCGTGGCCAAGAACGCCCGCGCTACGCCTCCAAGTGCTTAGTTGTCCAATATTGATGACCGACGTAACGACGCGCGGAGGCTTCTTCTGCTATACTCTTAATTAACGCTTTTGCTACGGTTTGCTCGTCACGCGGGGATCCTGTTGGATCCGCATCACCTCCGCATTTCCTGCCCGCCGTTTGGTTCCAGCGCCAATTTCATTGCGAGCGGCATGCGAACTCGGACTTGTGTCTGAGAAATTGAAAGTAAGCCCCTCCAGAAAGAAAACCATCGAATGACCACATTTACGGAACTGCCCTTGTCTGCTCAGTTACAGCAGAAACTGGCGGCAGCTCAATTCATTACCCTCACACCCATCCAGGCACGCGCCATTTCTCCTGCCCTTGAAGGCCAGGACGTCATCGGCACCGCCCAAACCGGCACCGGCAAGACTCTTGCGTTTCTGATTCCGATCATCGAGATGCTGCGCGCCGAATCATCGAAAAATGAAACAGCAACATCAAAGCACATCCGCGCGCTCGTCCTTCTGCCTACGCGCGAACTCGCCATGCAGGTTCATGAGCAGTACGAACAGCTGCGCGACAAGAAAATGCCCAAGGCGGCGTTAGTGATGGGCGGTGTAGCCGAGAAGGGGCAGATTCAGAGTCTGCGCCCAGGCTGCGAATTTGTGATCGCCACTCCGGGACGCTTGCAAGATTTCATCACCCGCAAGTTTGCCGACCTGCGTCACGTGAAGATTCTCGTGCTTGACGAAGCCGACCGCATGCTGGATATGGGTTTTCTTCCTGCGATTCGGCGCATCCTGCAAATTCTGCCACAGCGCCGGCAGACGCTTTGTTACTCGGCCACCATGGAGCAGTCGGTGGCGTCGCTGGTGAGTGACTACACGCACGAGCCGGTGCGGATTGCGCTGGGCTCGGTGCTGAAGCCGGCGGAATGCGTGTCACTCGAAGCCTATGAGGTGCGGCCGTCCGAGAAACTCGATGTGCTGCGGCAGTTGCTGTATGAGGAAAAGGGACAGACCCTGATTTTCACGCGCACCAAACGCGGGTCGCAAAGGCTGGCCAAGGAACTCGAGCGCGATGGCTTCTCGGCCATCATGATTCACGGCGACCGCACGCAGTCCCAGCGCAACGCCGCCTTGAGCGGATTCCAGGAAGGACGCTACCAGATACTGGTCGCAACCGATGTCGCATCCCGTGGCCTGCACGTGGATGACGTCGCCCACGTGATCAACTACGACCTGCCGAAGATGGCGGAAGACTTCATTCACCGCGTAGGACGCACGGGGCGGATGGGCTCCCAGGGGCGAGCGTCGACTCTGGTCACGGGCGTGGAGGTTCTGGACCTGCGCAATATCGAGCGCACCTTGAAGCTGCGCATCGAACGCAAGCAGGTGAATGCGTCGGCCTCGGCCAACGACCGGCCCAAGCGCTTTGTGCAAAACACGCTGGCATCGCGGACGTTAACCGCATTGCCGGGTGAGGTCTTTGTTTAGTTTTTTGGTGGAGCGCCGGGCGTCCCCGCCCGGCCGGACGGGCGAGACGCCCGTCCCTCCACTGGAAATTTGTAGGTGCTTAGCGATCGCTTGCCTTGCTGCCGTGCGGGACGGATAGCTCGCTGGAACTGGGTTCGTCGTCGTTGCCGATGCCGAACAGCGCGGCTTGCTCAGCGGCGTGCTCGCGCATCTGACGCAATTCCTCCGCTTCGTCCACCACAACGCCTTCCGGTTGATCCTGCTTGCGCTGGGTCTTGCGCTCGTTCTTATCCCGCTGTTTCTGTTGGCGCGCTTGTTCTTTCTGACGTTTGGTAAAAGTTGATCGGCCTCGTGGCATTCGAAATCTCCCCGTAATTTATTATTATGGCCGGCTACATGAAGGCTCTGTAGGGTGGGCCCAGCTTTTGTCCCTGGCGTCAACCAGAGGATTGCTGCATCCGTTGTTAATTTACGTGTTGTTTCTAGTATAACCTCGAACCGAGTCGTGACGCACACCGGCTCTGCCGCACAGCGACAGCACTATCGCGCAAGACGGTGAAGTGCCCGAAAAGAAAGTGCGCCTCGCAAGAAGTTCTCAGTGGAAACCGGATGGTTCCTGGGTTTTTCTGAGAACTGAGAACTGGGAACTGAGAACTGCGGTCGGTTAGGGGTGCCTAGGAGCCTGTGGTGCAAGTCTGGGTTCGTGGGTGGAAAGTTCTGGGGTATCCACAGGTTTTGTTCGTAGACTTCAGGCATGGCGATGGGCACGCGCAAGCAGCGAGAGAAGCAAGAGGGGTTGTGGATCGCGCAGCAGGAGTTGGCATCGGCTCCGGGGCATCCGTTTTATCAGCGGCTGAATGAGTTACTGGAGGCGGAGAAGTTCGACGAGTTTGTCGAGAGCCGGTGCGCGAAGTTCTATGCGGAGAGGAACGGGCGTCCGTCGCTGACGCCGGGGATTTACTTTCGGGCGCTGCTGATCGGGTATTTCGAGGGCATCGGGGCGGAGCGCGGGATCGCCTGGCGGCTGGCGGACTCGCTGGCGCTGCGGCGCTTTGTGGACATTGCGCTGGACGAGTACACGCCGGACCACTCGACGATCTCGCGCACGCGGCGGCTGATCGATCTGGACACCCATCGCGACGTATTCGCTTGGGTGTTGGGCGTGCTGGCCGACCGCGGACTCCTGCAAGGCCAGCGGATCGCGATTGATGCGACGACGCTGGAAGCGAACGCGGCGATGCGTTCGATCGTGCGGCGGGACACGGGCGAGAGTTACGAGGAGTTTCTACGCGGGCTGGCGAAGGCGTCGGGCATCGCGACGCCGACGCGCGAAGACCTGGCGCGGTTGGATCGCAAACGCAAGAAACGCACGTCGAATAAGGAGTGGAAGAGTCCAGCGGACGGAGATGCGCGGATCACGAAGATGAAGGATGGGCGCACGCATCTGGCGCACAAGGCCGAACACGCGGTGGATCTGGACACGGGCGCGGTGCTGGCGGTCACGCTGCAAGACGCCGATCAGGGCGACACGGCGACGCTCGATGAGACGCTATGCGAGGCGGGGATGGCGGTGGCGGAGCAGGTGGGGCGCGAGGCGGACTTGCGGCCCAACGAAGCGCCGAAGGTGAACGTGGCCGGCATCGAAGAGACGGTGACTGACAAGGGCTATCACAGCGGCGCAGTGGTGAAGCGGATGCAGGCGTACGGCGTGCGCAGTTACATTCCGGAGAAGAAACAGAAGGGGCGGCGGAACTGGGCGGGCAAACTGGAGGAGCAACAAGCGGTGTATGCAAACCGGCGGCGGGTGCGGGGCGAGTACGGCAAGAGTTTACTGCGGCGGCGCGGCGAGTTGGTCGAGCGCAGCTTCGCGCACTGCTATGAGACGGGCGGCATGCGGCGCACGCATCTGCGCGGGCACGAAAACATTCTGAAGCGGCAACTGATCCATGTGGGCGCGTTCAATCTGAGTCTAATTCTGCGCAAGCTGCTGGGCGCGGGCACACCGCGGGAGTGGCGAAACCGCTTCGGCAGGCTTGTTTTGCTTGTCTATTTACTTTTCACGTGTCGGATAAAGCAGAATCGGCTTTGCAGAAGTCGAATCTCCGCGTCCGTTGCCAAGTGCTTCGTGAGATCGCGTGCCCGGCTACGTCGCCCGCCTTGCAGGAAATCCGCTACTTGCACCACGGGCTGCTAGGGACATCGTATCCCCCGGAGTGGTCCAAGTAATAATCCAAGAAGACAGGTGGAAGCAAGCAGAGTTGGAGAGGCCAGCGAGGTTGGAGCTGCTCGACGATCTGCCAGGGGCTGAGGTTTTGTTTGTGGGAGTTGGGGCGGACGAGGTTGAAGTAGAGCTGATAGGTAAAGGCCTTGGCAAGGAAGTCGCCGCGGCTGGAGAACGCTTCCAGGTCGAAGAACTCATCTTCGACGAGACGGTGAACGGTTTCTACGTCGCTTTGGAACGTGGGAGCGGCGGGCGGAATGCGGACATGCTGGCTGTCGCCTAAGGCGGTGGGGAAGCCCGTGGGATGGCCGCTGCGATCATGGCCGCCGATGAACTCAGAACCGTTGTCGGTTTGCCAGACGAGATCGCGCAGCGAGATGCCGCAGCGATCAAGATGCTGCTGAATGCGGGCGGCGAAGACGGAGCTGGCGGCTGCGGAACGGCGCTGCGCGAAAGCCCAGAACAGCAGGCCGCTGCGCACTTCGCGGGCGGTGTACTCGACGGCCGGCAGATCGAGGGCCTGGGCCTGAGGCCAGTAGCGGGGGATATCGTCGAGGTCCTTGGTGTCGGCGGAGATCTGCTGAAAGACGCGCCAAGTGGCTTTGATGTGGGCGAGGTCTTGTTTGCGTTGATACTTGCGCTGTCGTTTTTTGAGCAGACCGTGCTGGCGCCAGATGCGTTCCAGGGCGCGATGGCTGAGCGGAAGATCGAACTCGCGGATAAGGCGGCGCGCTCCGAAGGTGAACAGTTGCTGACGCAGAGCGACGACCTGTTGCTCGATGTCGGCAGGAGTCTTGCCGGGCTGGTGATGAGGGGCGCGGGAAAGCTCGATCAAACCGCGCGGACCTTGCTGCTGATAACGTCGCAGCCACTTGCGCACGGTGGGGACGGTGGTTTCGAACAGCCGCGCGGTGGGCTTGATGCCGCGTTGTCGCGCCGACTGCACCAGACGCAAGCGATGATTGTAAGCGTCGCGCATTTCACGAACCAAGTTGAAGTAAGGGGCCGACATGCTGGAGGCATCGTACGGCGCGAATGGGGAGAAAAGCGGGTGGTGGAAAAGTGGAAATCCCGCAAAAAGAAAGGGCGCGAGATTTCCACTTTCCCACCACCCCGACGGCGGCTGCGGGTTTTCTCACCGAGCCCATAAGCAATCCTCCAGCTCTCGACACCGTTTCCCACTCATACACTTCAATGCCGCCAGAGGGATACGATGTGGGTAGGCTCTACCAGAACTGCGGTCGGTTTGCCACCCTCGACAGCCACGTGTTACCATCGAACACGTTACGAAAACGAGAAGAGACAGGAGTGCAACAGGTTAGTGTTAGCCAGAGAGCAAAAACAATCCGTCGTTGACACGTATCGCACGCACCCGACCGATACCGGCAGTCCCGAAGTTCAAATCGCGCTGTTGAGCGAACGCATTGGTCAGTTGACGGAACACTTCAAAACGCACCAGAAAGACCACGGCTCGCGCCGCGGACTTCTCATGATGGTAAGCAGGCGTCGTAGTCTGCTCGATTACCTGAAGAAGTACGACTCGGAACGGTATAAAACCGTGATTTCCAAGCTCGGCATCCGCAAATAACAGCGCGACCGGCTCCGTGTGGGGCCGGTTCCACCTTGAGAGCCTTAGCAAAGTGCGTTCCCAACCGCCGCCTGGCATCCGCCTGTCCACGCGAACTCCGTGCCCGCGCGCATGCCCTTCTGCCCATACAAAGGATGACCTATGAAGCCTGAAGCCACAAAAGTTTCCGTCGAACTCGCAGGCGGCAAACAACTCTCCATCGAAACCGGAAAACTTGCCAAGCAGGCCCACGGCGCGGCCGTTGTCCGCTTCGGCGAAAACGTTGTTCTTGCCACCGCGACCGCCAATCCCGACCCCCGCGAGGGCATCGACTTCTTTCCGCTCACCGTTGACTACCGCGAGTACACCTATGCCGGCGGACGCATCCCCGGCGGCTTTATCAAGCGCGAAGGGCGTATGAGCGAGCGGGAGACTCTCACCTGCCGCCAGATTGACCGGCCGGTCCGTCCGATGTTCGCCGAAGGCTTCAAGTGCGAGACCCAGGTCATCGCCCTTGTCCTCTCCGCCGACACGGATAACGATCCCGATGTCTGCGGCATCAACGCCGCTTCCGCTGCCTTGACCCTCTCCGATATTCCGTTTCTCGGCCCGCTCGGCGCTGTGCGCGTCGGCCTCATCGATGGCCGCTTCATCGCCAATCCCACCTATACCGAAATGCGTGACGGCCTGCTCAACATCATGGTCGTAGGCACCGCCGATGCGATTGTCATGATCGAGTCCGGCGCCAAAGAAGTAAAGGAAGAGACGGTGGTGGACGCGATCGAATTCGCCCACACCGAAATCAAAAAGATTTGTGCCGCCATCAACGAGCTGCGCAGCAAGGTCGGCAAGCCGAAGCGCCAGGTGACGCCTCCGGAATTCGACGAGGCTTACTATAAGACCCTGGAAGCGAAGATCGGTGCTCGATTGGCGGATGCTCTTGACACCGCAAAACATCCGAAAGCCGAAAGCTACGAACTGGTTCGGGTACTGGAGAAGGAACTGCTCGCCGCTCTGCCCGAGGATGACGAAGCAGGCAAGGCGAAACTCAAGAAGTACTACGAGATCCTGCGTGAGCGCATTTTCCGCAATCAGGTGATCGATCACAAGCGCCGTCCCGACGGACGCGCCTTCGACCAGATCCGCGAAATCTGGATCGAGGCCGGGGTTCTGCCCCGCGCGCACGGCAGCGCGGTCTTCACCCGCGGTGAGACTCAGGCGTTGGTTACCACCACGCTCGGCACCAGCGACGACATGCAGCGTCTCGAGGGCTTTGAAGGCGAAGCCAAGAAGCGCTTCATGCTGCACTACAACTTCCCGCCGTTCTCCGTGGGAGAAGTCGGCTTCATGCGCGGCGCCGGACGACGCGAGATCGGCCATGGTGCCCTCGCCGAGCGCGCCGTTTCGGTTGTGCTTCCCACCGAAGACAACTGGCCTTACGCCATGCGCGTCGTCTCCGACATTCTGGAGTCGAACGGTTCGTCGTCCATGGCCACGATTTGCGGCGCTTCGCTCGCGCTGATGGATGCGGGCGTGCCCTTGAAGGCTCCGGTGGCTGGGGTTGCGATGGGACTGGTGAAGGAAGGAGATCAGTATGCCATCCTGACCGACATTGCCGGCGCGGAAGATCATTACGGCGACATGGATTTCAAGGTTGCCGGAACCAAAGACGGCATCACTGCGCTCCAGATGGATATTAAGGTTGCGGGAATCACTTCGCAGATCATGCGGGAAGCGCTGGCCCAGGCGCAACGCGGGCGGTTGTTCATTCTCGGCAAGATGGACGAGGTTCTCACCGCAGGTCGCGTGCAGGTTTCGGCCTACGCGCCTCGTATCTACACCCTCCAGATTCCGGTGGACAAGATTCGCGACGTGATTGGGCCCGGCGGCAAGATGATTCGCAGCATTATCGAGCAGACCGGCGTGAAGATCGATGTGGAAGATTCCGGCAAGGTCAACGTGGCTTCGAACGATGAAGTCTCGGCCAATAAGGCTTTGCAGATTATCCGCGATCTGACGGCTTCGGCCGAGGTGGGCAAAACTTATCTCGGCAAGGTCAGCCGGCTGGCGGATTTCGGGGCGTTCGTCGAAATTCTGCCCGGCCTGGACGGCCTGCTCCACATCAGCGAAGTCGCCGAACACAGAATCAAGGATGTTCGCGATGAACTGAAAGAAGGCGACCAGGTGTTGGTGAAAGTTCTGGCCGTCGAAGGCAACCGCATCAAGCTGTCGCGGAAAGCAATTCTGAAAGAGCAGCGCGCCAAAATGGGCGGCGCGCCTCCGCCTCCGGAAACAGGCGAGGCAGCGGACGAGGCGCCGGCACCGTCAGTGCCCCAGGGCGCACCCACGGCAGTGATCGAAGGCGGCGCGGAGTTCGATCCAGATGATGAGCCGAACTTCAACCGCGTGGATGGAGTAGTTGCGTCGGTCGAGGCAGGCGCCGCGCGTCCGGAAGGTACGCGTGAGGGACGTCCCGGCGGCGGCGATCGCGATCGCAATCGTCGTCGTCGCGGTCGCGGTGGTCCCGGTCGCGGCCCAGGCGGCGGTTCCGGAGGTCACGGTGGTGGCCACTCCGGCGGCGGTGGACGCGGAAGAAGGTAGGATCGCTTTGGACAGGGCACGGTCCTGGACAGGGCACGGTCCTGGGAAGGGCACGGCTTCACAGGCTGCGGAAGAACTCGATGTTGCATTTGATTTTGGGTGGCGCAGCGCTTCAGCGCTGCGGTAACTGGCTTGTTTTCAGCACCGGCTTTAGCCGCTGAGGGAGGCCGTAGCCTGCAACGCGACTTTCTCCGCAGCCTCTTCAGCCGTGCCGCCCAGAGCCAATAAAGAAGCGGGCTTTAGCCCCTGATGGTGCGGCCATGCTTCCGGTCGTGATGAGTTCCTGATAATCGTAAGAGTGGGCCGCAGCGATGCGGCCCTTTCTATTTGGGTTTGCTTCGTCGCCAGGTGCCGAAAGACTTGCAAACGCACGCGGACAGAAACGTCTGCGTCACCCGAGAATTGTCAGAACGACAAGCGTTTGAAGATGGTCTCCGGAATCTGTTGGACGACGGTCATGATGTACCTCCAGACTTTCGGCGTGTAGAGAACGTCCGGTGAACGCCGTTCGAGCGCACGCACGATGTCGCGGGCAACCTGCTCCGCATCGGCAAAGCGCGCAGCGTTCCGCAGGTGGTCCGTCATGGGAGTCTGGACCGGTCCGGGCTTGATGGTGATGACACGGACGCCGGCGGGATGGAGGCGGCTGCGAAGTCCCTGGAGGAAAAGGGAAAGCGCGCCTTTGGCAGAACCATAGACGTAGTTAGAGCGGCGTCCTCGATCTCCGGCGACGGAGGTGATGGCGGCCAGGCATCCGGTGCGCCGGCGTTCCAGATCGGCGGCGAACAGCGTGAGGATCGCGGTGGCACTGACAAAGTTGACTTGCAATTCTTCCAGGAGAACGTCAACCGCAGTTTCGGAATCTTTCTGGTCGTGCATCGAGCCATAAGCGAGGAGCACGGTATCAAAGTCGGGGAAAGCGCGGCGGGCAAATTCGAAGATAGCGGCATGCTGCTGAATGGAGGCCAAGTCGGCAGCGTAAGTGAAGACTTGTTGCGCGCCTCGGGCCGCTAAGTCGGCCTGTATCTCGGCGAGGCGTTGGGGTGAGCGAACTACGAGGAGTAACTCGCAACCTTGGTGAGCCAATTGGCGCTGAACTTCCAGCGCAATGCCGGAAGTGGCGCCGAGGATAATGACCTTCTTCATGGCGGCTGCGTTCATTGGGCCCCAGTCACGCGCCGCCAGAATGAAGACGACATTTTCGGGTCGATGTAGGGAACAAAGCCGCGCCAGCGCGGGAACGAGGCTTCAAAAACAGTGGAGCTCATGCGGGCGTCTTTGGCGGGGTAGAGCGCTCCGCCACTTTGCTGGACAATTTCATCGAGTGACTGCATAAGTTTGAGCGTGCGCTCTCCGCGCATGGCGAAATCGAGCGCGATGGTGAGTCCGGGGCGCGGGAATGAGAGCATGCCGGCCGGTGGCGCGGAGCCGAATTGCTTCAGCACACCCAGGAAGGATCCCATGCCCGAGCGCGCGATACGATCGAGTAACTCCTCGACGCCTTCGACGTTGGTTTCCGGGATTACGCACTGATATTGCAGGAAACCTCGCTTGCCATAGAGCAGGTTCCATTGCCGAACGGAATCAAGCGGGTAAAAGAACGAGTCGTAAGGCACGGCGGCTACGCCTTTCCTGGCCGCATGAATCCTGTAGTAGGCGGTGTTGAAGGCCTTGACCGAGTAACGGTTGAGCATCCACGCCGGCAGTGCGAAGGGCAGTTTCGGGCCGCGCTTGGAATGGAATTCCTTACCACGATCGCCGGCATGGTTGCCGCGAAAGAAGATGCCACGAGCGTTCTTCCCGGCAAAACAGTCGAGCCACGCCACGGTGTATTCGAAGCGGTCGTTGCTTTCGCGGCTCAGGTCAAGAAAAGTGTTCAGGGATTGAAAGGGGATGGACTCGGCGTCGATCCAGGGACCAGCCACTCGTTTGAGTTGAATGTCCGCCCAGGCGATTACGCCGGTTAGTCCAAGACCACCGATGGTGGCGCGCAGCATGTCGCAATTTTGTCCGGCGTTGCAAATCACGAGGCCGTCGTTCGAGCGATGCAGGCCGATTTGGCGGACGTGAGCGCCGAAAGTTCCAGCGCAGTGATGGTTCTTTCCGTGAACGTCGTTGGCAATCGCTCCGCCGACGGTGACGAAGCGGGTGCCGGGCGTGACGGGAAGAAACCATCCTTTAGGGAGGAATACGTCGAGGATGTCGGAGAGGCTGACGCCGCTCTCGCAACGGAGCATGCCAGTGGCCTCGTCGAAACCAAGGATGCGGTTGAGACGGCGGCAGTCGATCAGTTCGCGGCCGGCGTTGAGACAAGAGTCTCCATAGCTGCGGCCGAGGCCATAGGGGAGCAGGGAGCCGGGCGCGGCAGATCTGAGAATGTCCGCCACCTGGTCGTTCCACGCTGGTTTGTGGACGCGATGGTGCGCGGTCTTCGGGTAGCGGCCCCACGACAACATTCGCTTGATGGGCGGCTGATCTGCGGGTTGCTTGCCTAGAGTTGCGGCTGATTGACCGGGCATACTAAATGTGCCGAAAGCAAGTTCAATAACTTCGAAGGCCAATTGCCTCCGTATCTCATCACCCTACCAGTTCATGTTTATCATGCTCGCGGCGATGACGACCGCCGCGGCCAGGGCCACCCCGTAACTGACTGGGTCCCGAATGGCAAGTGTGACCGGGTCTTCCTTTAATTCTCCCCGATGCGCCAGCAGCCAGTTTCGGCTAAGCCAATAAAGAACGATGGGGCAAAGGAAAAAGAGAAACTCCGGCGAGGAGTAGAGCAGGCGTACATCCTGACTGTGGACGTAGAGGCTGAGGATGACGACAGCGGAAAAACTGCTGCCGACGCCGAGCGAGAGCAGAAGTTCGCGGTCGCCGGCATGGTAGCCGCGTCCGGAGTTACCGGCCCTGACTAAGTTGCTGGCGTGGAGTAACTCCGAATAACGTTTCGCCATCGCGAGACTAAGAAAGAAAAACATCGAGAACGCCACAAACCACTGCGAGAGTGGCGTGGCCGAAATCAGGGCCCCGGCGAGGATGCGGAAGCTGTAGAAGCTGGAAAGAACGAAGACGTCGAGCAGAGCAATCTTCTTGAGATAAAGCGAATACAACATGGTAAGCGTGGCGTATCCGGCCAGGGCAAGGCCGAATTGCACGTTGAGGAGGAGCCCCAGGACGAGTGCCGAGGCGAGCAGGATAAACGAGGCGACCAAACCTTCGGGGATCGAGATATCGCCGGCGGCGAAGGGGCGCTCCTTTTTCCAGGGATGTTCACGATCGGAATGGAGATCGAGCAGGTCATTAAGAATATAAAGTCCGGAGGCGCAAAAGCCGAAGAGCGCGAAACCGAAGAAAGTGCGAACAATGGGCTCCGCCGCGAGGTTGTGGGATAGGGCGAGGGGCAGGAAGAGCAAGAGATTTTTCGCCCAGTGATGGCCGCGGAGAGCGTTGATCCATGTTCGGAACGACATGCGGAATGATGCCCGCGGTTCCAGGATCGTGCCTTTGAGCTTGGTTACGGCGGAGGCTTGCTCGGCGCGGGCTTCGGTGCCGACCACGTATGCGCCGCAAGCGTTGCGCCAAACTTCTATATCGTTGGAGGAATCGCCCACATATTCGAAGCCGGTCTGGGCGAAATGCTGGGCTAGAAGCGCGGCTTTGTTCGCTCCCTTGAGATTCACCTTGCCGTCGCTGGCGTGGACTTCGTCGAAGAGGCCCAGATAACTGGAAATGGTTTCGGCAAGCTCGCGGTCGGCGGCGGTTACGAGCGCGATGCGGCGGCCGTTGGCCTTTTCCTGCTGGAGAAGATCAAGAACTTGCTGCCGATAGGGAAGACAAGCGGGGTTGAGGTGGATCCTGGCAGCCAGCTTCCGTTTGAGGGCAGCTCGTCCCGAAAACAACCAGAAGGGAAGCAGCAGTATCGCGATGGGGCGGGTTTTGAGGAGGACGAGGACGCACTCCCAAAGGACGTTGCCTCGGATCAAAGTGCCGTCGAGATCGACGCACAAGACCGGGGACAGTACCTTGGCGGGTTTGGCTCCTGTGACAGACCCCATGGGATGATCGTCGCATAAACGGGCGGGCGAAATGCGGGAATAAGTGGCACACCTAGGTAACCTGAGTAACATGCGCCGGGTGGGACGGAAGGTTAGTATGAGCTGATCTGGAGCAGCGTGATCGCCTCTGGACACCAAGCACATGGACGAGACACAAGCGCATCTGGAACCTAGCGCATCGGAATTGCTGGCCAAGTATCTGCGACGGCCGAGCGTCCTGCTGCCCTTGCTTGGGCTGGTCACCTTGGTGGTTTACAGCGGCTCGCTGTCTTTCGATTTCGTATGGGATGACTGGCCGCAGATTGTGAACAGTCCGATCATCCGGACGTGGAGCAATCTGCCGCGGGCGTTCGGGAGCGACTTGTGGTACCACGTGGCGCGGCACCAGGTTTATTACCGGCCGCTGTTCGTGGCCTGGTCGATGCTGAATTACACATTGTTCGGACTGCGGCCGTGGGGATGGCACCTGGGAGCGGTTCTGCTGCACGTGGGCACGGTGGCCGCGGTGTTTTGGCTGGCGCGGCGGCTGGGATTGGAATACTGGACGGCGGCGCTGACGGCGCTGATTTTCGCGCTGCATCCGATTCACATTGAGCCGGTGACATGGGTTTCCGCAGCTTCGGACTCGATGGTGACGATGTTCGCCGCATTAGCTTTTGTGGCGTTTCTTAACGGGCGTGATCGCGAGCGCAATCGCGAGCGCAGCCTTGGTCGAAAGAAGAGAGCGGCATGGTGGATCGCTTCCCTGGTGCTGCTGGCCTGTGCGCTGCTGACGAAGGAAATGGCGGTGATGTTTTTGGCACTGGTGGGAATCTACGCCTGGCTGCACCCGGCGCAAGAGGAAGAGAAGGCGTCCCCGGGGCAGAGGGTTCTTGGCGCGGTGATGGAGGCGGCTCCGTACGCGGTGGTGACGCTAGCCTACGTGCTGCTGCGAAAGCACGCGCTGCTGCACGCAACTGGGCAGTTTGACCCCAGTCACGGGATGATGGACGTAGTTCGGACTTTGCCACTGGTGCTGTCCATTTATCTGCGGCAGTTACTGCTGCCGGTGGGCATCACGGGGCTTTATTACACACCCTATGTGACGAGTGCAATCCTCAGTCAAGTGGTGGCGCCGGTGGCGGTGCTGGGGGCGGGGCTGGTTGGATTGTGGTATTGGAATCGGCGCGAAGGAAATTCCACCGTCGCGTTTGCGGGGTTGTGGCTGCTGGTCGGGTTGGCGCCAGCGCTGTATTTGCGAAACTTTGACAACGGCGATTTCGTGCGCGACCGTTACATGTATTTGGCGTCGATCGGATTTGCGATTCTGGCGGCAATGGGGCTGCGGCGGCTGCCGTCCATCAAGGGATGGAGCGCGCAGGCAGTGCAGGGGTGCATGGTGCTCGCGCTGTGCGGCGGTTATGTGGGCGCATCGATCGCACAGCAGGTGTACTGGGGAAACGATCTGCTGCTCCTGGCGCGCGGGCAATCTCTGTATCCGGGGAATCCCTATGCCGTGACGGGGCTGGCGAAAGAGTACAGCCAGCGGGGCGCGCACGATCGCGCGATTGCACTGGCGCAGTCGGTGGTAAGGGACCATCCGGAGTATGGCTATGGGCCGCTGACCTTGGCGGAAGTGTACATCCACGCCGGTCGATTCGAGGAAGGCCGCCTGTGGCTGGAGCGGGTGAATCCGGATTACGCCAAGTCGGAGGTGGGGATGGCGGGAGTCGCCGGGCTCTATGGACAAATGGGTGACTACGGGCGGGCTTTCGCGCTTTGCTCGGAGATTTTGCAGAAGGAACCCAATCTTTATTCGGCGCTCTACAACTGCGGCAATGTTCACTTGGTGGACGGTCAGTACCGGGACGCGCAACAGTTGCTGTCGCGCGCGGTGCAGTTAGTGCCGGAACAGGCGGCTCCAAAACATTTTCTCGGGCGTGCGCTTCTGCAGGATGGACGGAACGCGGAGGCACAACCTTACCTGCTGCAGGCGGTGGCCATGGATGCGAAGGTTTGGGACTACCACTATTGGCTGGCGGTGTCGTTTGAAGGCAGCGGGAATATATCCGCCGCGCGGGCGGAGTATCGGCAAGCATTGCAACTGAACCCGGACAGTAAAGAAGCAAAGGTGCGGCTGGCGGCGCTGGAGACAAAGTGAGCAACCAGATCGAAGACAACCAGATCCAAGGTCACCAGATTGGAGACGAGTCCCGCCGCACTCCAAGGCAAACGCTTCCGAGTGCTGAAGTAAGGGTTCGGGAGGCGGACTCTGACAAGCCAGCAACAACGGCTTGGGAAGCCGGGCTGGCGATGTTTTCAAGAAATGACTCGCCGGCTCGCCTACTCGTTCTCTGCCTTGTAATGGTCATCGCCGGAACCTACGTGGGCGTCCGAGTGAAGCAGAGCTGGATTGCAGTCGATGATGGAACTCTGGCCCAGAGTGCTCTCCGCGTTCTTCAAGGCCAGCTTCCACATAGTGACTTTGTTGAAATTTATACGGGCGGTCTCAGCTTCATTCATGCCGCCGCCTTTCGTGTATTCGGAGTCAATCTGCTGTCGCTGCGGATTTGTGTGTTTTTATTTTTTCTGACATGGGTTCCCGCTGTCTATTACGTTGCCCTGCGCTTCACACCTCCCCTCACCGCGGGAATGGTTGCGCTGCTGGCGGTTGCTTGGAGCTTTCCGAACTATGAGGCCGCCATGCCGTCCTGGTACAACCTGTTTTTCGCCACGTTCGGTGCGGCGGCATTGCTCTATTACCTCGAAGTACGCATCAGGCGTTGGCTGTTTATCGCGGGGATCTGCGGCGGAATCTCAATTCTCATCAAGGTGATCGGGTTCTACTACATCGCCGGCGTTCTGCTGTTCCTGGTTTTTCTAGAGCAGAGCGACAGCGACAATGCGCAACCGGGAACGGAGAAAAACGCCTGGGGTTACCGCGTATTCAGTGCGGGCGCATTGCTCGCGTTTCTGGGTACGTTGATTTACGTGTTGCACAGGCGGCTCGCGGCCGGAGAGTTCTACCATTTCTTGCTGCCGTCGCTCACAGTGGTTGGGATGATTCTGCTTGGTGAACGGAAGGCTGGTGCCGGAACCGGGGAGCGCTTGGCCGCACTCCTGCGCCTGGTGATTCCATTTATTTGCGGTGCGGTAATTCCCATCGTCGTCTTCCTGATTCCGTATGCGCTGGCGGGCTCGGTGGTCGGCTTTTTCTCTGGAGTCACCTCCAGCGCCATCGCCCACGCTATAAATTTAGCCCAGGCTCGGCCAGCACCGCCCCAGTACATTGTGGCCGTCCTGCCACTGGTGGCGCTCTTGGCCGCTGCTATGTACTGGAAGCAGTTCCAGGGACGGGTTGTCGGTGCGGCCGTCGCCCTGCTCGCCGTGGTGGTCGTCGTGCGAGCTACGCGGTCCACGGCCGTCTACTCGGGGGTGTGGTTCTCGGTGGCGATGCTGACGCCAGTGGTGGTTGTGGCGGGTGTGGCCTCGATCCTTGCGCTGCGCTCGCGAGATGGCGTCGCCAAGCTCCAGCGAGAGCGGTTGGTGTTGTTAGTGGCGTTGGCCGCGACCTGCACGCTGGTGCAGTATCCGTTTCCCGTCCCCATCTATCTTTGCTACGCGTTGCCCTTAACCCTGCTGGCTTTGGTAGCCATTGTGACCACAGTCCGGAAGCAGCGCGGAACCTACGTTCTGGCTTCGCTAGTTGGGCTTTACCTTACATTCGCAGTGGTGAGCATGATTCCGCTTCATATCGCCGAATATTCGCATGCCGTCGGCCACAGGGACGTGCTCCGCGTACCGCGCGGAGGCCTGCAGATTGAAGACGAGCCCTTTTTCGAGGCCTTGACGATTTTCTTGCAGCAGCGTGCCCCGAACGGCTTGATGTACGCAGGCAATGACTGTCCGGAGCTTTACTTTCTAACGGGACTGAACAACGTTACCCGCGATGATTCCGGGGCGCCGCCCGAGGAAGTGCTGAAGGCGCTTCAGTCAACCGACGTCAAGGTTGTGGTCATCTTTGAATCCCCCTACTTCTCCTCGGCACAGACAAGTCCGGAGGTGTGGGCCGAGGTGATGAAGAGATTTCCTCATACCACGGGCTTCGGACCCTTCCAGGTATTTTGGAAGCAGTAGGAGGACCTCAGGCCCAAGTCAGATTGCAGGTGGGCCGGCGTGCAAGGGTGCGGATCTGTCTATGAGAAAACGGCTGAGAAAACGACAAAGATTCGCCGGCACGCTGACTTCATAGAGGTCATGCTCTTCCAACCTGCCGGCATAGGTGCCGGCGGGCAGGTCCCGGTGATCGATGAGTTCATTGAGCGACGGAGTGTTGGCGGGATAGGTGAGGGAACGTAGTTACATGAGTAATGCCTATCGCCTTTTCGCAGCAGTCCCAGACACGACAGCTACTTTATCCTGCAGGAGAACCTTACATGTCCACTCCTCAACTAAGCAGGCGGCTGAAACGTTCGGAGGCTTCGGCCTTGGTGCCGTGGATTTCGGCGAAAGTCCTTGCCAGTATTTCGGTCAAGCAACTCCTGCTTCAAGATGAGGCTTATCTGGCCTCTGTGGCTGAGGTCGGATTGGTTATGACCGGATCGCTGAGCCATGGTGGCCGAATCTTCTTCTGTGGTAACGGTGGGAGTGCCGCCGACGCACAGCATTTGGCCGCTGAGTTGACGGGGCGATTCCTGAAGGAGCGCCCCAGCCTGGCCGGTATCGCGCTCACCACCAATACTTCGACCCTGACCGCGATCGCCAACGACTATTCTTACGAGGAGGTCTTCTCGCGGCAGATCGAGGGCCTCGCTCAGGCGGGAGATGTGCTGCTAGGTATCAGCACAAGTGGCAATGCTGGAAACGTACTGCGGGCCATGGAGGTCGCGCGACGCATGATGTTGTCTACGGTCGCGCTCACCGGTAAGAGTGGCGGCAAACTCTCGACCGCCGCCGAACACTGCATCCGGATCCCCTCCGACGAAACGCCGCGTATCCAGGAAGCTCACATCCTCACCGGGCACATTCTCGCGGAACTCGTCGAGGCGGAACTTTTCGGAGAATAGACGGTGCCTGAAAGTCTTCGGCAGACTGCCCTCCTCGGACGACTTACGCGGCACATACCGCCGGCCCAATTCGGTCGCTACCTTCTTGTTGGCGTCTGGAACACCCTGTTCGGATATGCGACCTACGCGGCTTTCACCGCCCTCCTCACGCCGCACGTGCCCTATGCCTACATGTTTGCGGGCGTGTTGGCCAGCCTGTTGAATATCACGGTTGCCTTCCTCGGGTATAAGCGGTTCATCTTCAAGACCAAGGGGAACTACCTGCGCGAGTGGCGTCGCTGCGTGCTGGTCTACAGCTGGGGGATTGTGATTGGGATACTCTTGCTGCCAGTCTTTGTCTATGCGCTGCGCCACTCAACGGGATTTGACGCCTCTGCTCCCTACATCGCAGGAGCAGATCTTACAGGCTTGAATGTCGTAGTGGGATTTCTGGGACACAAAAACTTCTCATTCCAATCGCCACAAATCGATTAGACCGGTTGGGATTCTTTGCCAAAGGGCGATTCCGCCAGGGGCTTCCCCGGGGGGTGGTGGAAGTTGAGACGCTCCTGTTCAACAACTAGAGGCCGCCGCTGCACCAGAGTGTGTATTTGTCCGATGTACTCGCCAATGATTCCCAGGAAAACCAATTGCAGCGACCCCATCAAAAACATCCCAATCACCAGGGGTGCGATGCCAACCGAGAAGTTGCTCCAGAAGAGCAACTTGTACAGGAAGTACGCGAGCCCTGCGAGAACCGAAATCGCGGCTCCAACGAAGCCGCTCAGTGTCACGATGCGCAGCGGCACCTTGGAAAGATTGGTGATTCCAAGCATTGCCATGTCGTACAGCGCATAAAAATTGTTCTTCGTAATGCCCCGCTTCCGCAGGGGCTGGTGAAAACGAATCTCGGCATGCGGCAGTCCAATCTCCGCGATAATGCCCCGAAAATAGGGATAGGGGTCGTTGAAATCTTTAATCAACTCGACAACCCTGCGGTCATACAAACCGAAGCCGGTAAAGTTCTCGTAGGTTTCGATTCCTGACAGCCGGTTCACCAGTTTGTAATAACTTTTGCGGACCCAGAACATCAGACCGTTTTCATCGGCCGACTCCCGAACAGTGATTACGATCGGAAAACCCTGCTCCCACTGTCGAACCAGGTCAACGATCATCTCCGGAGGATCTTGCAGATCGGCAACGATTCCGATCACCGCGTCTCCAGACGTTTGGTAAAGGGCGTGCATCGGGGAGCGTACGGTGCCGAAATTCCGCGCATTTCGGATGATCTTTACGTTGTTGTCAAAGGACGCGATGAGCTTAAGGATCGCAAACGTATTGTCGGTGGAAGCATTGTCAATGAAGAGGTGTTCGTAGTCATAACTTCCGAGAGAACTCATGACCGCGCGGACGCGTTCGTAAACCTCCCGCACGTTTTCTTCTTCGTTGAAGCATGGCGTGATGATGGAGATGGTTTTCTTCATATTGCCTCAGTGCAGAAGTCCGTCAGTATGCACTCGTTTGCGCGGCACCGCATAGCACACCAGTTCCCAGCAATCCTCGGCATAGCGGCGGAGAAAAATATCATAGTCGTCCGAGATCGAATGAATATAACTCGGGATTTCCCATAAATGCCGGCTGCGGTGATAGACACACACAGCTAATACCGGAAGCTTGGAGGCCAGCAGTTGACTTCCGCCAGCCAGCGCTTCGGGCTCCGCGCCCTCGATATCCATCTTGATGTAGGTCGGAGTTTCTGGCCACGGAACGTCGTCGAGCTTGCGGCACTCGACCTTTGCCGAGCCGCCTGTCGTCATTCTTGAAGCGGCCGAACTTGTGACATTAAATTCAACCCACTCGTTCCGGCTCCCGACGGCGTATGGAAAAGCCGTCGCATGCGATCGCATCGGCTCTGGCAGACTCGCAAGATAGTTCGAAAGCAGTTTGTTGCTGTGGGGATCTGGCTCGAACCCGATCACGCGCTCGAACTGCCCCCCGCTGTGTTCGATAAACGCTCGGATGCTGTCACCGTCCAGGGCTCCGCAGTCCGCGAACACTTCATCTTTGCGGGCCGGTACCAGGAAATATGTCTGCTTCGGTAATTTCGAAGGAGTCATACTGTCCGAGTTGAGCCAGTAACGGAATCTCAACTGCTCCACCAATTCCCTGCGCGAGGCCTCGTCCGCGAAGAGATGGAAGCAATCGCGGATGCTTTTTTCGTTGTCGCGGATAGAGTGAGGGTAATCGAGTCCGCTCTCGGGAATGAAAATCTCCCCATATTTCCAGCAAAGCGGTACAAACGGAACCACGACCTTGCACCCCAAACCGGCTAGTTGTTTCCGTGCCGCCGAACCATGATAGATAGTAACCACGAAGCTCGAATCGGCGCCGCATTCCTGAACAGCGTCTTCCGGTTTCAAAACTGGAAAACCGCGAACATGCCTCCCCCACATCTTAGGGTTGTTATCCGCGAATGCCCGTATGCGAATACCTGCCTTCGCCAGTCCAGTGGCGATGTACTTTCCCAAATGCCCGGCGCCGAAGAGAACAATGGAATCGCTAAAGGGAGAGGTTAAGCGATCGAACGTGCTCCGTTCCCGGGCAATCATTTGGTCGCGAGGTTCGGCATGGACACTCGCGAAGAAGTGATTCAGCTGCGTTGCGGACGTTGCAAACCCTGTAGCGTTCAATGGACTCTCCCGATCTCAGCCGTCGTGGTGCAACCTCGCCGGATCAATGGCATTTCTGTTCTCTTCATACCAGCCGTAAAGTGCTTCAATCGCCCGCTGCATGGGTTCGAATTGAAGCGCTGGGATCTCCCTTAGCAAGCGGGAATTGTCGCCAGTGTACTCCGCTCCCATCCCGGGATTCGTCGACTGGATCTCCGGTTTTCGTCCGGAAACCGCGGCCACGGTCTCGGCAAGTTGGCGCAGTTCCCAGCTCCTGCCCGTGCACACGTTGTAAGTCGTTTGTTGCGGCGTGTTCTCGATGAACCATTCCGTGATCTTCGCCAAATCCTGGACATAGAGATAGTCAAAGACGGCATTTTGCCGAATCACAATCGGCAGGTTACAGATTACGCGCGCGCAGGCATTCGAGATGAATCGCACATCCCACGCCTCATATTTCCCGAATACTCCAAACAAGCGGAGATTGACGATCTTGGGGCGCCCTTCGGCATATTTCGCGCATATGTATTTGGAAAATCCGTAAGCATCGGCTGGCACGCGAGTATCGAAGTAATCCTCAGAAACGCGCGGAAGCAGTCCACGCCGGTCGTATTCGGCGCCGGAGCCGAAGTAAATCATCTTGCCGAACGAATGTTCATTTCTAGCGAGATTGAAAAACATCCGGCAGTTGCAATCGAGCATGTCCGAGGGAGCGCCTAAACGGCGATTGGAGCGGGTGGTCGCCGCGTGGACAATCACATCAAATTTGTTGCTTTCCAGATACTGCCGGACGGCGTTTTCTTCCCGCAGGTCTAATTCCGTCGAAGCCGGAGCGTGGATCTCATAGCGGCCTGCAAAGGTCTCCGCCAGGTTCTTGCCAATGAACCCCGAGCTTCCGGTAACGAATATCCGGATCATTGATTCAGCTCCCTAAGTTTGCTGCGCTTGTCGGGAATGGCGTAACAAACTAATTGCCAGCCGTCGACATCGTGGGGGCGCAGAAACAACCGATAGTCGGGGGCGAGCTTGTGAATCAAGGTGGGAATCGACCAGAGATGGTCCTGGGTGTGATACACGCAGATAGATAAGACCGGGTGGTGGTTTTGAATGACCTTCTGCGCGCCGGCGATGGCGTCGGGCTCGGCGCCTTCAATGTCCATTTTTATATAGGTTGGGCGGACGCCGGCAAGCAAGTCGTCCAAAGGAACACAGTTCACGACAATATCCCCGTCCTTGCGGACGCTGGAACCCTCACTTCCATCTGCGGCAAATCGAACCTGACCGCGCTTTGATCCAACAGCTACTCCATTGAGCTGGATTCGATTGCGCACTTCTGGGTTCAATCTGTCCGTCCAGTTTCTCAGCTTCGAAAAATTCTTGGGGTCGGGCTCTACCGCAACGATGCCGGCAAACTCGCTTCCAGTTCTCACCAGGAATTGTTGTAACGTGTCGCCCGTGTAGCTGCCGCAATCAACGAAGAACTCGTCGCTCTTGAGGTCGAAGATAGTGGATGGGAAATAGGACTCTTCCCGGTCGGGTTCACTCAAGACCCCAAAATCGCCGGAGGCCCGCCATTCAACTTGCCTAAGATATTCTTCCCTGGAGCTGTCATCCGACCACAACGATGCGGCGCTGAAGACGCTCTCGGAATCCTGGAAAACTCTATGCGGGAGGTCCTGGCAGAAGTAGGGCATCAGGATATCTGCAAATTTCCAGCGCAGGCTCGATGCCGGGATAACTCCCTTACAGCCGAGCCTGCTGAGAGTGTCTTTCGTTTCCGCGTAACGATGTCCCAGGGACCAAATCGTCACAATGAACAAGGCCGAGCCGCCGTATTTCCCGGCAGCATCCTTCGGAGAAAGTACCGGCACGCCTTCCACCATTTCATCCCATCGGTCTGGATTGTTATCGCAGAACGCCAAGGGCTCGACCCCGATACTCCGAAGGCATTTGAGGGCGGTTTTTCCAAGACTGCCCGCTCCGAACAAAACGACACGTCCGCAACACTCGGCGAGTTGCCGGTCGAGAGTTTGTGCCTCTCGTGCTGTCACCAAAGCGACGGGTTCGCTGAGAATCGCTTCTAACTTCGACAAGTATGTCTCGGTCGTCATTTCAACCTTCTTCGATTGGTGCCACGATCATGTTCGCGCGGAACTCATCGCGGTCCAGGAAAGGCCACAAGTCTTCCAGCGGTTTTGAGACGAATGAGCCGTCGGGACGCTGCACCGAGGTGACGCGTGGACAACGCAGCTCATCTGCGATGACCTTCAGATCGCACACAACCGGTCCTGGAGTTTCCAGAACTTTCCGAATTTGTGCCGCTAAATCAGCCTGTTCTGAAATCTCCGCCGAAGCTATACCGTATGCCCGCGCGACCTTGCTCAGGACTGGCAGACGCATGCCGGTCCGATTGTCGCATCCGATGTTCGGTTTCCCGAAGAAGTTCGTCTGGGAAGCCCGGATGGAAGCGTAGCCGTCGTTGTTCAGGACAAAGAATTTTATGGGCAATTGGTGGTAGGCGATGGTGGACAATTCCTGGATATTAAATTGGAATCCGCCATCGCCATCCACGCAAATTGTCCGCCGCTTGTCACACGCAAAACAAACCCCGATGCTGCCGGGAATTCCAAAGCCCATGGCTCCAAGCCCGGCGGTGTGGAAGACGCGCTGGCCTTTTCTGGCGGGGTAGGAGAAAATGAAAGTCTCGATGCCCGATCCCGAGCTGCCCGAGACAATCTTGTCATCGTCGTCAACCACGCTTGCCAGTACTTCCGCAAAGTGGAAGATGCTCACAGGCCCGGGCTTCCGATGCTCGGGCTGAATCAAGGGATAGCGTGTCTTCCAATCCCGGCAGCGCTTGACCCAACCTTGACGATCCTTGGGCACGACAGCCGAACTCTGTTGCAGCAGTTCACCGAAAAACGCGGCTGCGTCCGCGTGTATGGGAGTGTCGATCAAACTCCCCAATTTTCGGATTTCAGATGCGTCGACATCGACCATCACCTTGTGCGCAGCCCGGGCGAGTTGGGAGGGCTCCCAGCCGGTCAAAGGGAGATCCATTCGTGCGCCGACGATGAGGAGGAAATCGCAGTTCTGCAACGCGAAGTTTGCGCCACGCGCGGCCAGCGTTCCGGGCCGGCCAACGAACAGAGGATCGTCTTCCGACACGAGATCGGAGCTGACCCAGGTGGTCGCAACGGGGATCCCCAATCGGGCCGTTACTGCCTCAAATTTCTTCTCGGCGCGACCCAGTCGAACCCCGTTTCCGGCAAGAATCAACGGCCGTTCGGCCTTATTCAGATGCTGGATCACTATCGCTACCTGGGAAGGCAATACGGATTTGTCAAAGAGTGGTTCGAGTTCCGCCGGCTGGAACCCTCTCAGCGATGTTTCGTCAATCGGGGCGGCTTGCACGTCGATGGGTATGTCGATCCAGACTGGACCGGGCCGGCCGGAACGCGCCAGGTAAATCGCTTTCTCGAGATGATATCGAATGGAATTCGGATCGGTTACAGTAACGGCGTATTTCGTCAACGATCTTACGACCGAAACAATGTCGAGCTCCTGAATCCCCCTCTGCCGCACTCCAAGCGGTGTGCCGTCAGCCTCGAACATCCGGTCAGGGCGCTTGACTTGTCCGGAGAGAAAAAGACAGGGGGAGGAGTCGAACCATGCCCCCGCGAGGCCGGTGATCGCGTTCGTCCCGCCGGGTCCCGTTGTAACCATAACTACACCGAGATGGTTCGTCGCCTTAGCGTAATTTTCCGCGGCTATGGCGCTGGCCTGCTCGTGATGATTGCAGACGAACTGAATGTCGCCGCACCGTCCGAGAGCATCGTTCAGATGCATGGCGCCGCCCCCCGAAACGAGAAACACATGTTTCACTCCGAGGCCGGCGACAAAATGGATGACGTAGTCAGAGAGTTTCATCGGGTATCAATTTGTCGATGACGACGATGCTTGCCGGTACTGACTGGCCAACAGGTGATTGACCAATTCGCGGACCGCGCCATTGCCGCCGGAAGCTTTCGTGACAAACTTACATTTGGCGAGCACCGCCGTTTGTGCGTTGGACGGCGCGGCGGAAAGGCCGGCGATTTCCAGGGCCGGAATGTCATTCACGTCGTCGCCCATGAAGCACACTTCCTCAAGCGCAAGATCGTGTTGCTTGACGAATTCAGTCAACGCGGCAGCCTTCTCTTTGCAATTCAACGCGACATCCTCGATGTGCATCTTCGTGGCCAGACGACTGACTAAAGGACTGTCCTCTCCAGAAATCAAGGCCAGTACGAATCCGGCCTTGCGGGCGAGCGAGAGCCCCATAATGTCGGCAAAACAAAATCGTTTCCACTCTTCGCCGTTCGGTCCCCACCAAACGCCGCCGTCGGTGAGCACGCCGTCCACATCCATCGCTATGGCCTTGATCTTACGCATGCGCCGCGCGCACCCGGCGCAATTTGTTGATGACCGGCTGCTCCCGCTCGAGCACGCGCTTCACTCCATCCCCCATGGACTTCTCGATCAAGCGAATGTCACGAACCAGGCGTGTGATTCCGTTGGGCTCGAGCGACGCAGCGTGATCCGAACCCCACATCGATCGGTCCAGGGTGATATGCCGCTCGATCACGCAGGCTCCCAGAACCCTCGCCGCCACGCTCGATGGCAAACCCGTCTCGTGACCGGAATAGCCGACCGGCAGTCCATAGCGGTCGAGCAGCGTACCGATGACGCGCAGATTCAGTTCTTCGTAGTACGCCGGATAGGTGCTGCATGCCTGCAGCAGGATCAAGTCCTTCTTGCCCAGGATTTCGATGGCGTGGTCGATCTCGTCAAGCGTGCTCATGCCGGTTGACAGGAGAATCGGCTTTCCGGTTGCTCGGGTGTGCCGTAACAGATTGTCGTCCGTCAGGGAGGCCGAGGCGATCTTGAAACAGGGGACATCGAACTGCGCGATGAAATCGACCGACCCTTCGTCCCAGCAGGAGGCAAACCAATCGACTTTCACCTCCCTGCAATAACGGTCGATTTCCTTGTATTCTTCGATCTCAAACTCAAGCCCACGTTTCAGATCGCCATTGGTCGGTCCGAATGGATTTTCGCGTGGTTTCGCCAATTCCTCGGCGGAGTAGACAACATCGATGGTCCGCTTCTGGAACTTGACCGCGCTGCAACCGGCGCCCACCGCGACGTTGATCAATTGCTTGGCAAGATCGATGTCGCCGTTGTGGTTGATTCCGATTTCGGCGATGACATAGCAAGGCTGTCCCGCTCCGACTACCTTGGAACCCAGCCGGACTTGTGCGGCGTTTGCTGCGGATCTGTTGTTATTTTCCTGCTGCATCGCTATAAACTCCCTTCGCAAGAATCGAACCTAACGTCTCTGACATGTACTCGATCATTTCCCCCGTCAGTCCCGGGTACACTCCGATCCAAAATGCCTGGTTCATCACGCGATCGCTGTTCTTCAGATCGCCGATAACGCGATGACGAATGTTCTTGTACGCCGGTTGGCGTATGAGGTTGCCGCCGAACAGCTGCCGGGTTTGGATCTTTTTCGAATCGAGGTACTCAACCACGTTCTGGCGCGAGAAGGGCGCGTCTTCGCGGACCATCATGGGGAACCCAAACCAGCTCGGATCCGAATTCGGCGTCGTCTCCGGAAGCACGAAATAATTCTGCGCATCGGCAAAACCTTCCCGAAGCGCCGCGAAATTCTTTTTCCGGGCCGCGATGAAGGCGGGCAACTTCTTTAGCTGCGCGACGCCCACCGCGGCTTGCATATCCGTCGCCTTCAGGTTGTAGCCGATGTGCGAGTAGATGTACTTGTGGTCGTAGCCGTGCGGCAAGCCTCCCCGTTGCCAGCCAAAGCGTTTACCGCAGGTGTTTTCCCTGCCGGGGGCGCACCAGCAGTCGCGGCCCCAGTCCCGGAAAGATTCAACCAGCGTGCGCAACAGAGGCTGGTTCGTCAACACGCAACCACCTTCACCCATGGTGATGTGGTGCGCCGGATAGAAGCTGACGGTGGCGAGATCGCCGAAAGTTCCGGCTTTCTGTCCGCGATAGGTGGCGCCGAGTGCGTCGCAGCAGTCTTCGATCAGCCACAGGCCATGCTTCTTTGCGAATGACGTTACGGCATCAAGATCGAACGGATTGCCCAGCGTGTGCGCAAAGATGACGGCGCGTGTACGCTCGGACAGAGCCGCATCGAGATAACTGACGTCCACGTTGAACGTTGGAATGTGAACATCGACGAATACGGGAACCAGCCCGTTCTGCACGATCGGATTGACCGTGGTTGGAAATCCCGCGGCCAGGGTGATGACCTCGTCCCCGGGCTTCAGTTGCCGTTCGCCCAGTTTCTCCGAAGTCAACGCGGTGAGCGCCAGCAGGTTCGCCGACGAGCCCGAGTTCACCAGCACCGCCTCCCGCACACCGGCGAATTTTGCGAACTCGCGTTCGAACTGCTCGGCAAAGCGCCCGCTGGTCAGCCAAAAGTCGAGCGCTGATTCAACGAGCAGTTCGAGTTCCTGTTCGTCGAAGACACGGCCGGAAACGGGCACATGCGATGATCCCGGCACGAAGGAGCGCGCGGGAAAGGCCTCACGGTAGTATTCGCCCACCATTTCGCGGATCCTCTCGCGCAACTGGTCTGCTCGTGACACTAGTTCAACGCCTCCCGGTACCACGCAATGGTCTTGTCCAGGCCTTCATCCAGTGTGAACAACGGTTTCCAGTTCAGCTCGGTGCGCGCTCGCTCGGCGCTCAGGAACTGATGGCGGATCTCATTCGACGCCCGGTTCTGGGTCTCGGGCCTCAACCTCGAACCCATTTTCGCCAGTATTGCATTCACCATTTCGAGCACGCCGATCTGCGTTTCATTGGAGAAGTTATAAGCGGCGCCGCGAAGCTTCGGATCGCTCATCAGCCGCTCCGCCAGAAGCATGTACGCCGCAGCGCCATCTTCCACGTAGAAGTAGTCGCGCACGTACTTGCCGTCCGAGCGGATGATGGGCCGCTCGCCGCGAATCACCGAGCGGATGGTGCCGGGCACCACGCGGTTCCAGTTGAGGTCGCCGCCACCGTAAAAATTGCCACAGCGCGTGATCGCCACCGGGACGCCCAACGTGCGCGCGTAGGACTGCGCAATCAGGTCCGCGCACGCCTTGCTTACGTCGTAGGGATGTTTCCCCTGCAGCGGCATATCCTCTTTATAAGGAAGCACGGGCTGGTCGCCGTAAGCCTTATCCGAGGACGCTAGGATGACCGACTTCACCATGGGCGAACGCCGGCAAGCCTCCAGCAGATTCCACGTTCCGCGTATGTTGCTCTCAAAAGTCGAGAGCGGATTGCGGTTTGCGATCCCCACGATCGTCTGTGCCGCGAGATGGAAGACGACCTCGATCTCGTATTCGCCCAGCACACGTTCGAGCAGGTAAGGACTGCTCAGGCCGCCACGGACTACGTTGACGCGCTCGGCCAGTCCCTGGCGCACAAATTCGCTGGCGGGAACCCAGTCGCGCACCAGCGCCGTCGCCGACGCGCCCCGCTCCAGCAGGCGCTTGGTCAGCCAGCCGCCCAACAGTCCGGTGGCGCCAGTGATAAAGACGTTACGGTCGCGCCAGAAGCCGTTCTTCATTCCTGCCAGACCTTCCATGGCGCCTGCTTCGCGCTCCACAACTGGTTCAAGTATTCGTACTCGCGGTATGTATCCATCGCGTAAAAAAAGCCATCGTGGTGGTACGCCATCAACTGTCCGTCGTCGGCCAACCGCTCCAAAGCTTCCTTCTCGAAAATGCAGTCTTCCCCGCCGAGATAGTCGAACACCCGGCGATCGAGGACGAAGAAGCCTGCGCTGGCGCGGCCGCTGGTCTTCGGCTTTTCTGTAAACTTTGTCACGCGGCCGATCGAGTTCGCCTCGATCACTCCGAAGCGGGAACTCGGAGTAATGGTGGTGACGGTGGCAAGCTTGCCATGGCTCTTGTGGAACTCCAGCAGCTCGCGGATGTTCACATCGCCCACACCGTCGCCGTAGGTCAGCATGAAGAGATCTTCACCGATGTACTGCTCAATCCTCTTCACCCGTCCGCCCGTCATCGTGTTTTGCCCGGTATCGGCAAGCGTGACCTGGAAGCCTTGTTCGCGATGGCCGTTTTTGTACTCGATCTTGGAGTTGCGGCCGAGGCAGATGGCGAAGTCATTATTCATCGCCTCGTAATTCAGAAAGTATTCCTTGATTATGTTGCCGCGGTAACCGAGGCAGAGGATGAACTCACGTATTCCATGGTGGGCATAGATCTTCATGATGTGCCAGAGAATGGGGCGGCCACCGATCTCAACCATGGGTTTGGGGCGGAATTCGGTTTCCTCCCGGAGACGGGTGCCTAATCCACCGCACAGAACGACAACCTTCATAACTGGATCCTTGCAGCGCAGCCGCGCGCGCCAGCGCTTCGCAGCTTCTTGCTTTTTCTTCCGAACCTCGGGCCGCAGCTAAGTTATCGCACACGGACACCACTAAGAGAGGATTACGAAAGTCACCCATAAAGGCTAGTGACGGGGCTGCGAGTCACATGGTGAGTAAGGGTCGCCTGGTTGGTTTTCTTTCGTGGCTAGAGCGTGTTTCGTAAATCGGTTTTGGGTAGGGCACGGCTTCAGCCGTGCCGTTCAGGGCCCAGCAGAATGCGGGCTTTAGCCCCTGAGGGACGTGCCTTCCTGGTACTGTGACCGCGTGATTGTTACCGTTTTACCGCGTGTAGCGCCGCCGTCCCGGCGGCTGTCCAGCGGGCGTCCTCGCCCGCCGCGCCGAGGGCGAGACGCCCTCGGAACAGCCGGCAAGATGCCGGCGCTACTCGTTTCCGCGGGGTAATCATCATGCGGTCACAGTACTAGCGGAAGGACGTTTATGCAACACGCTCTAAGCAGATAGCAAGAAAGATCTGAGCAGCACCGTTGGGGCTGCAAGGTGCAGATACTAAGTCAACATAGCGTGGTCAGCCAGCATGTTGCCGTCTTGTCTTGGAAGGTTACTATCGTTACCTCCGGCAGCAGGGAGGACGGAGAATTTGGCACTGCTGGACTGAGTTCGGGACCGCCCTTCTCAGCCTTCGGCGATTGGACAGCAGCTACCCTCCCACGGGCGCTGCGGTTCTCTTGGGGAAGATGTTGCCAACGCGGCGGATTTCGGCGCCCACGGCTTTCAGTTTTTCTTCGATGTTTTCGTAGCCGCGGTCGATGTGATACACGCGGTCGATAATGGTCTCGCCGTCAGCGACCAGGGCGGCGAGCACGAGCGAGGCGGAGGCGCGCAGGTCCGAGGCGAGGACGGCGGCGGCGCTCAGCGGAGTTCCGCCGCGGACGATGGCGCGGTGGCCTTCGATCTTGATGTTGGCGCCCATGCGGACCAGTTCCTGCGCGTGCATGAAGCGGTTCTCGAAAATATTTTCCGTGACGATCGACGTGCCTTCGGCCTGGGTGGCGAGCGCCATGTATTGCGCCTGCATGTCGGTGGGGAAACCGGGATATTCTTCGGTGTTCATGTCGGCGGCTTGGAGCGGCTGATCGCCCATGACGCGGACGGAGTCGGCCTTCACCGCGGTCTTCACACCGGTTTCCGCGAGCTTCTGCAGGATGGCGGTGAGGTGCGCGGGATCGCATCCGGCGACGTTGACGTCCCCGCCGGTAAGGGCTCCGGCGATGATGAAGGTTCCCGCTTCGATGCGGTCGGGGATGATGCGATGCTTCGCGCCATGGAGCTTGGTGACGCCCTGCACGCGGATCGTGGACGTGCCCGCGCCTTGGATCTTGGCGCCCATGGTATTAAGCAGCGTGGCGAGGTCCGCAACTTCCGGTTCGCGGGCGCAGTTCTGCATGACGGTCTCGCCCTCGGCAAGGGTGGCGGCCATGAGCAGGTCCTCGGTGCCGGTGACGGTAATTTTGTCGAAGACAATTTCGGCGCCGCGGAGGCGGTCGCCTTTTAGCGGATCAACGACTGCCTCGACGTAGCCGTGCTCCTGCGTGATTTTGGCGCCCAGACGTTCGAGACCTTTGATATGCAGGTCAATGGGGCGTGCGCCGATGGCGCATCCGCCGGGCAGCGAGACGCGGGCGTGGCCACAGCGGGCGACGAGCGCTCCCAGGACGAGCGTGGAGGCACGCATGGTCTTGACCAGTTCATACGATGCTTCGGGAGCGGCGAGCGTGCGCGCGCATATCGTTGTGCGGTGATGGGCGCGTCCGTAGCCGAGTTCGACTTCGGCGCCCATGGCGGCGAGGAGCTTGCGCGTAGTCTCGATGTCGCGCACCTGGGGGATGTTTTCGAGAATCACCGGTTCGTCGGTCAGCAGGGCTGCCGCCATGCAAGGGAGGGCGGCGTTCTTCGCGCCACTGATTCGCACCGTGCCGAGCAAGGGGTTGCCACCGCGGATTACGAGCTTGTCCATCGATATGAGTCCATAAAGCCGATGAGTTCATTCTAGCGGGGAAGCGGGTGGGCGGTGGTTAATCAGGAGTGCACGGGCTGGCGGCAAGAGCCCGAAGGAAATCTGTGTAGGAACTGGGGCGTCCCTGACCGCTATAGGAAGCTCGGGGTAGTAGAAGGTTCGATGTCAAACCATCTGAGGACTACCCCGTCTTCAACCGCCTCAGGCAGCAATCTCCGATAGTTCGTGCCCGACCCGGGGAAGGAGCCGCGGCGCAGCAAGTCGTGCCAATCCGGCTTGTCTCGACCTAGAGACAACTCTGTGATCAGAGCTCTTGACAATGAGAATAGCGTGTTCTCGGTGGGCCGAAATATCTGCCTAACTCGGCGCTCGCCATTTCGCACCAACTGGACCTCGTCAGGCGCAGAAAGCTGAAGGTAGAAATACTCGCGTTTGTTTCGTTCGAGCCGAATACCCTCGTGCGCGTAACCGACGTTGACGATCTTGGCGTCGAACTCATCTGGGACGGCATCTTCGGCTGCTGGTACTGTCGCATCGAGGATCTCGAAGTCGATGTACATTTGAAGTTTGGGATTCAATGCGACCCTAAGGTCTCTGAACAGCAACGACATCAAATCCTCCTTGACGGCCTTCTGAATCGTGAGCCTGAATGCGGTAACGTTCTTGTCGAAGTGCGAGTGATCGACAAGAAGCCAAAGGCCCTTGTATTTCCAGGCGACGAGAAGAGGCAGATTTAGCAATTTGGCGAACCCGGTCAGGGACGAAAGATATTTCTCTGACCATTTGAGATGTTCGTGCGCTCTCGCTTTCACCTCGATTAGGACCGGGGTGGCTCGGCCTTTCACGGACGGAAATGCTATGAAGTCCGGAGCTCTCAGCCCGCTTCCGGCGCGAATGGTTGTCGGATTAGTCTCAATTCTGAAGATCGCGTCGCAGTTCCCCAACCATGTCACGGTAGCAGCAAACTCCGCTTCAGCCGACAATCCTTTCTGAATGCCTAGTATGCGGGCTGAGAGCGACTCCAGCGGATTGTGTATGAGGCCCTGACCGTACAGCAGTTTAGAAATCTCGAAAGCAGCTTGATCCAACTCGTCCAAGGTTTCCTCCTCTTAACTTTTGCGTTCATCCCGGCTTCGAAGATCCCGCGTTGTTGCGAATACGATGGCTTCTCGGACACGGCCGGCGGACTTCTCCAGCGCAGCCGTAGCATGCACGCGACTGACCTCCGCTTTTGCCATCACCACGGCCACCGGGACGTGGCCTCCTGCGGCGGCGAGGATCTTGCGCGCTGCTCGGTGGTCGAGTCCGGCGGCTTTTTCCAGGATGCCTACTCCGCGTTCGACTAACTTCTCGTTCTTCGTGTGGAGGTTGACCATCAGGTTGCCGTAAATATAGCCGAGACGCGTCATCGCCCCGGTTGTGAGCATGTTCAGGATCATCTTCTGCGCGGTGCCCGCTTTCATACGGGTGGAACCCGCCACAACTTCCGCGCCGACGTCCGCGACAATGGCTACCTGTGCGGCTTTGCCGAGCGGGGATTTCGGGTTGCAGACGATGGCAACGGTTTTTGCGCCGTGCGCGTGCGCATATTCGATGGCGGCGATGGTGAAGGGAGTGCGCCCGCTGGCCGCGATGCCCACGACGACATCTTTTCTTGTGGGCTTTTTCTTCGCGATTGCTTTGCGGCCCAGCGCGCGGGAGTCTTCGGCGCCTTCCACGGCCTCGCCCAGCGCTTTCGGGCCGCCGGCGATGATGAATTGGACCATGCGCGGGGAGACGTCAAAAGTGGGCGGACACTCGGCAGCGTCGAGGGCGGCAATGCGTCCGCTGGTGCCGGTGCCGACATAGATGAGGCGCCCGCCCTGGCAGAGCGCCGCGGCGATTAGATCGATCGCTCGCGCGATTTGCCGGAGAGCGCCCTTCACGGCGGCGGCGACTTTGGCATCTTCACGGTTGATGATGCGGGCGATTTCGAGCGCGGACTTGCGATCGAGATCGGTGGAGGCGAAGTTTGTTTTCTCGGTAACGAGGCGGCGGAGTTCTGCGCTCGTTGTTCCGCGCTTCAAGATTTTGCGATTCAAGGCTTTGCGTTTCAATCTTTCATCCCTAAACAGCCCGTGGTGTAAGTGCGTTTCGTATCAGGGCACGCCTTCAGGCGTGCCGTATGTGCTGCTATAAATGCGCCTTCAGGCGCTGGGGGCGGCGATTGGAGTTTCACCACAGGCTCCCAAAGTTTCCATCACCGCGTCGTGGAACGCCGGGCGCACCTGCTTGATCGCCTGGTTCTGGCAGTCGGGCCAGGTGCGGTTGGTTAGCAAACTTATCGAAAGTTGGCGGTCTGGGTCGATCCACAGGGATGCGCCGGTGTAACCGAGATGTCCGAAGGAACGGGGCGAGAAGTATTTTCCCGATTGCGAGGGCGCCGCGGGCGTGTCCCAGCCCAGCGCGCGGGAAGTGCCTGCGGGCGCGGATTCCCGGCGCGAAAACAGTTCGATGGTCGAGGAGCGGAGGATAGGGTGTCCGCCGTTGAGCATGGCGTGCGCGAAGATGGCCAGGTCTTCGGCGGTCGAGAACAGGCCGGCGTGTCCGGCAACGCCGCCGAGGACGCCCGCGTTTTCGTCCTGCACCTCGCCTTGGACGATACGGTAGCGGAAGCTGCGATCGTCGGCGGTTGGCGGGATGGAGTCCTTTAAGGCTTGCGTGGGATTGAAGGTCGTGTGGGTCATGCCGAGCGGACCGAAGATTTCGCGCTGGCAGAACGCGTCGAGCGATTCGTCGGCGAGGCGTTCGAGCGCGACGCCGAGAATGATGAAGCCGATGTCGCTGTATTCGGCGCGTGCACCCGGAGCGGCGGCAAGCGGCGTGGTGAAGGCGGCTTGCAGAAGGCCTTCACGAGTCTGGGCGCGCAGGGAAAGCTTTTCGTAGGCGGGCAGGCCGGAGCTGTGCGCGAGCAGCATGCGCAGGGTGATTTCGCGGCGGCGAGGATCATCGCCCGAGTCATGGCCGGCGAATTCGGGGGCGATGGCGGTGACCGGGGCTTCGAGATCGAGCAGGCCGCGTTCGTAGAGGATCATAGCCATGGCGGTCGTGGCCACAACTTTGGTGAGCGAAGCGAGATCGAAGAGGCTCGCAGTGGCGACTTCGGGCGAAGCCGGATCGTAGGTGAAGCGGCCGAGGGCTTTGTGGGCGACGAGCTCTCCGCGGAAGGTAACCGCGAGCGAACAGGCGGGGAAAGCGCGGGCGGCGATGGCTTTTTCGAGGATGCCGAAAGCGGCGCGAAACCGGTCATCCTGCGCGGCGAAATTGCGTGCGAGGAATGAAAATCCGGATTCTCGATTCGGCAGCGTCAGGTTCAAGGGTGTTTTGTGAACTGATGGGGTTATAGCAAAGGCGGAGGGTGGAGGCAAACGGGGAGTTACTCCGAGGGCATCGTTTGTAACGTTCAGCCTTGAGCAGCGTCTCCGGGGTCATGTAGAGTGACAGCAGACGTGAAACACTTACTGAACAATCTGCTGTTCTTCGCTCTCCTGTTTTCCGCCGCCGCGTTCTCCCAGACTTCGCTGGATTCGCGCCTCAGCGTTCTCGACCCCATCATTAATGAAGCCATCGCCCAGCAACAGATTCCAGGGGCGGTGCTCGTCGTCGGGCACGACGGGCAGGTGGTTTATCGCAAGGCTTATGGCAGCCGGGCGATTGAGCCTCGGCGGGAAGCGATGACGCTCGATACGGTGTTTGACTGTGCGTCGCTGACGAAGGTGGTGGCGACGACTACGGCCCTGATGCAGCTTTGGGAGCAGGGAAAATTTCGCATGAGCGATCCCGTCGCAAAGTACCTTCCCGAGTTTGGGCAGAACGGGAAGCAGGATATTACCATCCGGCAGTTGCTGGTGCACTACTCGGGGCTGCCGGAAGATGTCGACTTGGTGAAGAAGTGGGAGGGCAAGGACGCCGCGTATCGCATGGCGTTTGAGGTCACGCCCGACCGGCCCCCGGGGTCGGCGTTTCATTACAGCGATATCAACTTCGTGGTGCTGGGAGCGCTCGCAGAGCGCCTTTCGGGCGAGTCGCTCGATGAATATGCGGCGAAGCATATTTTTGCGCCGCTCGGTATGAACGAGACTCGGTTCCTTCCTCCGCATTCGTGGGAGCCGCGAATCGCTCCGACCGAAGAAGATGAGAATCATCACCTGCTGCGCGGAGTAGTGCACGATCCCACGGCTCGCCGGATGGGCGGCGTGGCGGGTCATGCGGGAGTATTTTCCACCGCCGGCGATCTGGCGCTTTTTGCACAGGCTCTGCTCGATGGCGGGCGTGGCGTGCTGACTCCGGCGACGATTGCAAAAATGACTGCGCCGCAGCAGCCAGTGAACGGGACGACCTTGCGCGGATTCGGGTGGGACATCGATTCTCCCCTTTCGAGCAACCGCGGAGAGCTGCTGCCCGTGGGCAGTTACGGACACACGGGATTCACGGGAACTTCGCTGTGGATCGATCCCACGACGAAGACTTATATCTTGCTGCTGACGAACGCGGTGCACATGAACATTGTTCACATGAACATTGTTCACATGAACGTGGTGCCGCCAAAAGAAAAGGGAAGCGCGGTCTCGCTGCGGACGAAGGTGGCAACCGCGGTGGCGGCGGCGCTGGCGCTCGATCCGGCGGAAGCGGAGAAGATGCGAGTGGCAACGATCACCGGCTACAACGAAATGCAGAGCGCGGCGCGCAAGCTGGCGGTGCGGAATGGAACGGTGAAGACGGGAATTGACGTGCTCGAGGCGACGAAGTTCGCGGCGCTGCATCCGGCTCGGGGCGCGGCTCCGCGCAGCATTGGGCTGCTGACCAATCAGACCGGCGTGGACTCGGAAGGGCGCCGGACGATTGACGTGCTGGCGAACGTGCCCGGGATTTCGCTGGATGCGATTTTTAGTCCCGAGCATGGCGTGACGGGGACGCTGGACACGACGGACGTCAAGAATACGAAAGATGCGGCGACCGGAGTTGCGGTCTATAACGTGTACGGGGCGAGCGACGCGGCGCGGCGTCCGCCAATGGACGTGCTGAAGCGGTTGGATGCGGTGGTGATCGATCTGGCGGATGCGGGCGCGCGGTTTTACACGTACGAAGCTACGACAGGATATTTTCTGGAAGCGGCCGCGAAGGCGGGAATTGAAGTGGTCGTTCTGGACCGGCCGAATCCGATTACGGGCTCGTTTGTGCAGGGGCCGGTATCCGATTCCAGTCCCAATTTCAATGACGGGCGGGAAAGTTTTACGAACTACTTTCCTGAGCCGGTGCGCCACGGGATGACTTTAGGCGAACTGGCGAAGATGATTAATGCTGAGCGGCACATCGGGGCGCGGCTCGAGGTGGTTGCGATGGAAGGTTGGCAGCCGGGGGACTGGTTCGATTCGACTGGCTTGCGCTGGGTGAATACTTCGCCCAATTTGCGGAGTTTGACGGAGGCGACGCTTTATCCTGGGGTGGCGCTGATTGAAGGGACGAATGTCTCAGTGGGGCGGGGAACGGATACGCCCTTCGAAGTGGTGGGCGCGCCTTGGATCAAGAGCAGGGAATTGGCGTCTTACTTGAACGGGCGCAGTATTCAGAGTGTGCGGTTCGTGCCCATTGTTTTTACTCCGTCAACGAGTAATTTTGCCGGGGAACGCTGTGAAGGCGTCAACCTGATTGTTCTGGATCGGAATACTCTGGATTCGCCGGAATTGGGGATTGAGCTGGCGTCCGCGCTGCATAAGCTGTATCCAAGCGGCTTCAAGCTGGAGCGGATGGAGGATCTGCTGGTAAATCAGGCGGTGTTTGAGGCGATCGGGGCGGGCGAGGATCCGAGGCGGATTGCCGAGGACTGGCAGGAGCGGCTGGACGGATTCGTGCGTCTGCGAGAAAAGTATTTGTTGTACAAGTAGCGGGCGCATAACTTTCATCGCACCTACCACGACATGGCTCACAACCCTGTGGTCCCGCGCCGACTCCTCAGCTACAATGAGCCGGGGTAACCAGGTTAGCCATGTCCGAAAATCTGCTTCTCATTCCGAGTCCGTTTTACCGTTGCGCCGGCCCGAATTGTGGGGTGCTAAAAGGCGGGAGCGACCGCTGGTGGATAATGTGGAGTTCCTTCGGCGATTACGAATTGCCGGTCATGCATTTGGCGCCGTGGGACGAAAAACTGGCAGTGCAGGAAGGCGCGATGCATGTTTGCGGCGAGGGGTGCGCGCAGAAACTGCAGTCGCAGTTTATGGGCAACGTAATCGAGAACCGTACACGGAGAAGCAGTGGTTAGAGTTAGAGTTTGCTGGCGGAAGAAATAGCTAGAGCTGGTTTCATAAATCGGTCTTGGGCAGGGCACGGCTTCAGCCGTGCCATTCGGGGCTAGGAAAAATGCGGGCTTTATCCCCTGAAGGACCTGCCTTCCGAGCGGAAAGGCATTTATGAAACCAGCTCTACGCACTTTTTTCAGCTAGCCTTCCTCAGCTCACCGGGAACTCCGGTCGGCGCATCTGAGATTGCAAGCGTGTTACTAAATTGTCCTGAAGTGGTAGGCCTTCGATGAGGATTCGTGCTGCTTCTATTCTGGTTTTGCTGCTGGCGGGGATCGCGGCGGCACAGACGTCTTTGACACCCAAACCGGCTGCGCCTTCGGTGGAGTCTGAGAAGCCTATGCTGACCATTCCTGCGGGAACGAGGCTTCCACTATCGCTGAAGCAGGCGATCTCGACGAAGACGGCTAAGGACGGAGATCCGGTGTACGCGGAGACTGCCTTTCCGTTTGTGGTCAACGAACGGGTCGTGATTCCGGCGGGCACTTACATCCAGGGAAAGATCGAGCGCGTGCAGCGCGGTGGGCACGTAAAGGGGCGAGCTGAGGTGCTGATCCACTTTACATCAATGATTTATCCCAACGGCTATACGGTGATGCTCGGCGGCTCGGTCGAGAACACGCCTGGGGCGGAGAAGACGTCGATGAAAGATTCGGAAGGGACGATTCGCCAGGATAGCGACGCCGGGAGAAAAGCTAAAAGCGCTGCGGAAGGGGCAACCACGGGAGCGGTGATCGGTGCGATAACCAACGGAGGTAAGGGAGCCGGGATCGGAGCGGGAGTTGGAGGAGTGGCTGGGCTGGCGGTAGCAATGTTGTCGCGGGGCGCCGACGTGAGGCTGGAGCCGGGGACTTCGATCGAGATGGAGATCCAGCGGGAAGTGACGGTGGATGCGAGCCGGATCACTTCGCGACGTGAGGTCATTGTCCGCAACGAGTAGAACTGGTCTCATAAACGGTTTTGGGTAGGGCACGGCTTCAGCCGTGCCGTTCAGGGCCGATAAAAATACGGGCTTTAGCCCCTGAGGGCCGGACAGCCTGCCAGGAAAAGAAAATGGGACACCGCATAAACGAATGGGTTCAAAGGTCATTGGTGCCATGTGCAGTTATTGCAACTGTGGCACTTCTGCATTTCGGTTTTAGCGTTCTCAGAATAATGGCCATCATCTTACCGATCTTCGGTGTGCTGATGCTCTTAATGATTGCTGTGGACTCCGGTCCCAGAGCAAAGGGATTTGTGGAAGGGCTGAGAAATCGCTTGCGCTAGCGCGGTAAATAGCTTCCCTTCCACCTTCGTTTCTCGCCCATCGTTCGCGGACAAGAGTGTCCGTGCCACACGAGCTACTTCAATACAAACATAGCATTCACGTGGGCGGTGACCGTCACGTTCTGAGGCGAGAACTCTTCGGTCGGGGTGGGGCCTTGTGCTGCCATCGCCCCCAGCATGGCACGGCGCGGCATGGGCGCGAGCACCCGGATGTTCTCGAAGGTATCGACGGAAGCGTAGGAGAGTTCGCCGAGCGTGCGTCCGCTGGCAGTGGCCAGGGACTGCGCGGAAGCGCGGGCGCGCCGGTAGGCGTCGGCGACGGCCTTGCTCTTGGCCTCGTCGGTCGAGTCCAGCGTGTAGCTGAGAGATAAAGACTGGCTTTCACCGACGACGCTGGCGTCGGCAAGTTGCTGGGTGACCGGGCCAATCTTGGAAAAATCCTTGAGCTTCAAGCTGACGCTGGTCGTGACCTGGTAGCCAATGACTTTGTGCTTCGGGTTTTTCCAGTCGTACTGGGGATTCACGGAGAAGAAGCCGATTTCCGCCGACTTGGGATCGATGCCGTTTGCGCGCAGAACCTGGCGCGTGGTCTCGGCTTGTTTGGCGGCCTGGTCGTAGGCGTCCTTGGCGCTGTCGGCTTGGGCCGAAATGTTGAACTGGATGAGCGCGGTATCCGGCGCGGTTTCAAATTTGCCATCGGCGCCCACGAAAATGGTGTTGGGCAGAGGATTGAGCGTGGCACTCTGCGCGATCGAGAGAGTACTCAGAACGAGAACGGCGCAAACAGTGACGAGGGTGGTTTTCATCGGATGTCTCCTGGATATTGAAAGCTGCATCTCGGAAGCTGGATGTGGAAACCGAAGTTTCCGTTATACACCTCTGGTATTAGAACGCGGCAAGCTTCCCGAGTTGCACTCGAAGGAAGTGAAACGAGAAAAATTGCGGGGCAAGAAGGACGGCGCCGAGGGAGACGCGACAAGCCGCGTCTCACCGGGAAGTCGGGCAGTTGAGAGCGTCAGCCATGGGCGCTGTGGCTGGATCGATGGTCTGGGCCAGCAAGGACGTTGTGGCAGTCAGAAAGAGCATTCCCACCCACCACGAGAGTTGGTTCACGACTACCTCCGCAGATTTTCGGGCGCACCAAAACAAAACCCGGTCCGCCCGCCAAATGTGAAACAGGCACATTCTGGCGGGCACCGGTTAGTTCACCCCAAAACGGCGGAACACGACCGTGGTGGGGGCCGTTTGGATTGACTTCACTTGTCCGGTTCGATGAGGCGATGAGGGTAAAACGATGCCTGGCGCTTGGCGGGAAATGCTGGTCAGAGTTGGACGCTCACCATTGCGCGCTCAGCCAGCGGTGTCCGTGGTTACACCTTCGGGAGGAAAGACGGGCTCTGCTCATTGATGTTGTTCCGCAGGTCTTCCCAGATATCGTCGGGCATTTCGAGGAATACGTTGACGATCTGAGGATCAAACTGGCGACCGGACCAGAGTTTGATTTCCTTGCGGACGGCCTGAATGGTTTGGGCATCACGGTAATCACGCTTGGATCTCATGGCATCCAGCGTATCGGCAATCGCGAAAATTCGTGCGCCCAGCGGGATCTCCTCGCCCTTCAGGCCACGGGGATACCCGGTCCCGTCGTAGCGCTCTTGGTGGGAGTAGACGATTTCGGCAGCCTCGGCCAGAAAGGGGATTCGGGAGATGATCTTGTAGCCGAGGTAACAGTGCTCCTTCATGACGGCCATTTCGTCGTCCGTGAGCTTGCCGGGCTTGTGCAGGATGCCGTCTGGAATGGCCATCTTGCCGATGTCATGCAGGAAGGCTCCGCGGGCGATCACCTCGATCTCCTCTTTTGGCAGACCCATTTTTCTCGCAATGGCCATGGTGAATGCGGTCACGCGTCTGGAGTGGTGTTCGGTCTCGGCGTCCTTGAGGTCGAGCGCATCGCCCAAGACTTCGAGCGTGATGTCATAGGACTTCTCCAGGTTGGAAAGCGCCGTTTTCCATTGCTGGGTACGGGCGGCAACCAGCGCCTCGAGGTTGGTCCGATAGGCATCGTTTTCGCGCTTGAGGCGGCGATTCTCCAGCGCACGGCGGACCGTGTGCAGCAACTGCTCTCGCTCGAAAGGCTTAAGCACGTAGTCGTATGCCCCCTGGCGCAGGGCCTGCAGAGCAGCCTGAATGTCGTGCACCGCAGTGACCATGACGATCGGCATGTCGGGGTAACGTTCCTTGGCGCGTTCCAAAAGGCCCATCCCATCCATTTCGGCCATCATCAGGTCCGAGAGGACGAGATCGAATTCATCACCCGATTCCAGAATCGCGAGGGCTTCGACGCCACTAGCGGCCTGGCGAGTCTCAAAATGGGCTCCGCCAAGCATGGAGGAAACAATCTCGCGGATTGTTTCCTCGTCGTCCACTACGAGAATGCGGTTATTTGGCATGGCGCTAAGTGTCTGTATCGCTCATTTTAGGCCACGACTGCACATTCCGAAAGTAACCAACCGGAGACGGAAATCCGGTAACGAAGGCCCGCTGGCATGATATTTAAAAGCTTAGGTGTTCGTGCGCTTATCTTTCGTGCGCTTATCTATGGATACTGCCGGCCTGTTTGGGAATTCGCTTGGCGTGTTGACCGGCCCTTGGTTGACGGCGCGGGAAACGGCCGCCCTGATCGTGGTCGTCGTCAGTCTGCTTTTCTTCCGGGTGTTTCGGGAGCGATGCCTGCTGGCGTGGGGAGCGGGCTGGGTCGCCTATGGAGCGTTTCTGTGGGTAGCGGGCGCCGGCGAGATGCACGGCGCGTCGAAGTCGATGGCGGCATTCGCCCAGGCCGACTTTGTCCTGGCGATGGGATTGTTGGCGGCGGCGGCGCTGATCTCGGCGCAGGCGCGGCGGGCGCTGACGGCGTTGGTGGCGCTTTCGTGGGTGCTGATGGTTTGCGCCGCCATGCGGCCCCTGTATTTTCCGGATGCGAAGGCCCTCGGTCTGGGCTTGGAAGTATCATGCCGGTTGATTGCGGTCGGGGCAGCCGTCGAACTGCTGCGCTACCGGTTCGGGCGTATTGGGCTGGGGCCTTTCCTGTTCGGCGCCGGGCTGCTGACGTTGAATCTGAACTGGCCGAAGTTCACCAGTCATATTCCGAGTGAAGGTTACCTGTTGGCGGAAGTGCTGTTCGGCTCGAGCATTCTGCTGGTGGTGCTGGACGACTCGCGGCTGCGTATGCGCCGGTTGACGGTGCTGAACGAGTTGACGGTCACGATTGCGCGCGGCCAGAATCACGCCCCGATGATGCAGACTGCGCTGGAGAAACTGAAAGCCGTAGTCGGGGCGAAGGCAGCCTGGTTCCAGTTGATGGAAGGCGACCATCTGGTGCCCACGCAGCACGCCGGCCTGTCGCCGGAATTTCTGCGAGCCATGGGTCAAGCAGGGATGGGCCAAGCAGGGATGGCGCAAGTCGGGACCGATGAAATCGCGGCCCGCGTCCTCCAGGAAAACCGGGCCGCGGTGATGAAACTCTCGGAGATGTCGGAGCCGGAGCGGGAACAACTGCGGAGGCACGGCATTCATCACGTGCTGCTGCTGCCGGTACTGGGCAAGAAAACGGTGATCGGGATGCTGTCGCTCGGCTGCTCCGGCAGCCGGCGCCACACTCGGGAAGAACTGGAGTTCCTGGAAACGGCGGCGCAGAAGCTGGGGATTGCAGTGGAAAATCTGCGGTTGCTGGAGCAGGTGTTGCGCTCGCAGCGGCAGTGGATGAATACCTTCGATTCCATTCAGGATCTGATTCTGGCGCACGACGCGGACTTCCGCATCCTCAAGACAAATCAAGCGCTGCTGCAGCGGCTGGAACAGGCGCCGGCCGATGTATTGGGCCATCTCTGTGAGGAGGTTCTGCCGCAACAGCGCGCCTGGAGCGGATGCCCGTACTGCGAACGCGGTTCGGGGCTGACGGAAGGAATGGATCCCTGTTTCGGCGGGCAGTCGGTGGTTTCGACCTCATCCTATGCCGAGCAGGGAGGCCGGCAAAAGGGCACCATTCATGTGGTGCACGATACGACCGCGCGTCAAGTGGCGGAAGAAAAGTACCGCATGCTCTTTGAGCAGGCGCAGGAAGGCGTGTTCGTAGCCACGCCGGATGGCGAGTTGCTCGACTGCAACGACGCCTTTGTCACCATGCTCGGTTACGGCAGCCGGGATGAGTTGATGGCGCTCGACATGGGGAGCGTGCTGCACTCGGTGGCGGAGGAGCGAGAGGCTTTTCGCAAGGAAATCGAGGCGCACAACTACGTGCGCAATTTTGAAATCACGGTGCGGCGCAAGGATGGCACGCTATTGCTGGTGGCGCAGAGCTGCTTTGCAACCCGCGATTCGCGTGGCCAGATTGAACGCTATCAGGGCTTCGTTCTCGACATCACGGAGAAGAAGCGCTCGGAAGACGAAATGCGCCGGCGCAATCGCGAGTTGAACGCGCTCAACGCCATGGCCGTCATCGCGACGCAGTCGTTCGATCTGGATGAAATTCTGAACCTCACGCTGCGCCAGGTGATCTCGCTGTTTGGGGCGGAGACCGGCTCGGTCTATCTGGCGGCAGAACCGGATGGCACCTACCGCCGGCGCGCCGGCTGGGGCCCACGAAGCGAGGCGCGCGTGCGCATGGCCGAAGTCATTTTTCCGGAAGGTCTGGGCGATCTGGTGATGCGCTCGCGTGCGGAAGTAGTGACCCAGGATTTTATGCCGCACCTGCCACCGGCAGTGGTCGAGTTTGTGTGCGCCGACCGGCTGCCCTACTGGATCTGGGTTGTGCTCTGGAGCAAGGACAAGCCCATCGGCATCATGGGTATTGCCAGCAAGGAAGACCGGCACTATTCCAGTAACGATGAGAATCTGCTGGTCGCCATCAGCCGGCAACTGGCGACTACGATCGAAAAGGTGCAGCTCTACGAGGAGACTTGCCGGGCGTACGAGGACTTGCGGCGGACGCAGGAGCAACTGCTGCAGAGCGAGAAGATGTCGGCCGTCGGCCAGTTGATTTCCGGCGTGGCGCACGAGTTGAATAATCCGCTGACCGCGATCCTGGGTTACGCGCAGCTGCTCGAAGGCGCGGGCCTTGATCACCGTTCGGCCGACTATGTGCGTAAGCTGTTCAAGCAGGCCCAGCGGACGCACCGGGTGGTGCAGAATCTTCTTTCTTTTGCCCGCCAGCGCAAGCCCCAGAAGCAGGAAGTGGACTTGCGCAAGGTGCTGGAAGAGTCACTCACGCTGCGCGAATACGACTTGAAGGTCAACAACGTTTCGCTGGAACGCGAAATTCCCGATGACCTGCCCTCCGTCGTGGCCGATCCCCACCAGTTGGAGCAGGTCTTCCTGAACGTTATCAACAACGCCCTCGATGCCATGGTGGAGGGCAGCGGCAGCGGCGTCTTGAAAGTGCGCGTGTTCAAGAAAGACGCCTTCGTGTGCGTGGAGTTCGAGGACAGTGGTCCGGGAATCAAGGATCCAAGCCGGATTTTCGATCCCTTCTATACCACCAAGTCGGTGGGCAAGGGAACCGGCCTTGGCTTGAGCATCTGCTACGGGATTGTCAAGGAACATGGCGGGGAAATCGTGGCGCGCAACCGGGAAGAGGGCGGCGCCACCATTGAGGTCCGGTTGCTGGCGAGCGAGAAACCAGCGCTGCCCGACGCATTGGCGCCCACGCGCCGTGAGTTCGTGCTGGCAGGGCGCGTCCTCCTGGTGGAAGACGAAGAAGCGGTGATGGAATTTGAACGAGACGTATTGGTCGGTGCCGGAGCTGAGGTTACTGCGTCCATGAGCCTGGAGGACACGAAAGAAAAACTCCGTATCGGCTCCTTTGACGTGATCGTCATGAATGGGCGGATGCCCGGCGGATGCAGCGCGCGGGAGATGTACGAGTGGATCGCGCAAAACTGCCCCGGGCTGGAGAAAGGGCTGCTGCTGACGTTCTCCAGTGTGACCGACCCGCAGACTCGAAGTTTCCTCCAGGAACACGGCGTGCCGTCGCTGGCCAAGCCCTTTGAAGTGGCGGACCTGATCTCACACGTCCGCGGGCTGAGCCAGAGGGAAGGGAAACCTGCCATGAAGACGAACGATAAGAACGAAGAAAAAGCCTCCATGGCGGGCGCGGGAGCATAGCCGCAAATAGCTGTCAGCTGTCAGCTCTCAGTTATCAGTTTTGTGCACTGACGACCGAAAACTGACAACTGACAACTGACAACTGACAACTGAAAACTACGTCAAAGTTCCCCCTTCAGTCCGCGCATCATTTCCGCAATCAATTTTTCGTTGCGCCGGTACCAGCGCCAGTGTCCTTCTCTCTTGGCCTCCACCACGCTGGCCCTTTCCAGAATTCGCATATGATGCGAAACGGTTGGCTGCGCCAGCTTCACGCGCTGCTCGATATCGAAGGCGCAGAGCCCGGTTTCCTTGTCGAGCGAGCATCCGCCTTTTTCTTTCAACGCGCGCAGAATTCGGCGGCGAGTGGGGTCGGCAATGGCGTGCAGGAAGCGATCAAGATTGGGAGCGGCGTGAGCCATGATCAGGAAGGGTAACAGAAAGGCGGCGAGGGCTTCGAGCTACGAGCTACGGGCAAACGGTCTGCTCGAAGCTCGCGGCTCGAAGCGCGTAGCTCATTTTTTCACAATCGGATTGTAGCCATCGCCGATGAGGCGGGCACGCATGGCCTCGGCGTCCTTCAGGTCGGCGTAGGGTCCGACCTGAACGTGATAGAACTTGTCGGCGGAAGGATTGTTCGCGGTGAACGCCGGATACTGCTTTTTCTTCAGAGCCTCGACCAGCGATTCGGCGTCTTCCTGCCGGCTAACCGCGGCGACCTGCACGTAGTAACCGGCGCTTGAGGGTGTCGCGATTACAGCGTCAGCGGCGGCTTTTGACGGTTCTTCCGCGGTCGAGGCCGCCGCGGTTGAGGCCTCTGGTGGCGCCTTCGAATCCTGAGGGATGAGCGCGGCGTCAGCCTTCTTCTCGCCTACGGCCTTGTAAAAACTAAAATCGCCAGACTGCGCCGTGGGCTGGGGAGCGTCGTTTCTTGCGGCCGAGGGCCGAACGATGGTTGCCGGAACTCCAATGGGAGCGCTCAGCAAGCTGCCCGCGCCTGCCATGGTGGTTCTTCGGCCGAGCGAAAAGCCGATCGCAAAGAAGAAAGCACAGACCAGGACAAAGCTGAAAAAAATGGCCAGCATGCGGCCCGTGCCGAGGATGATCTCCGTATCCTGCTGCGCCGTGGGCATCGTAACCAGTGTTGACCTCTACTTTCCAGCCGGCGCGGCGGGCATGGGCACGCCCGCGAGCAACTTCTGCAAGCCGGAGAAGAAATCGATGGGCACGGGGAACACGACCGTCGTGTTCTTCTCGACGCCGATTTCGGTGAGCGTTTGCAGATAGCGCAACTGGATGCTGATCGGTTCGGAGGACAGCAGGTGCGCGGCATCCACCAGTCGCTGGGCGGCCGAGAACTCGCCTTCGGCGTGGATGATCTTCGAGCGCTTTTCGCGTTCCGCCTCCGCCTGCTTGGCCATGGCGCGCAACATGGACTCGGGCATATCCACCTGTTTGACTTCCACGTTGCTGACCTTCACTCCCCAGGGCGCGGTGTGCTGATCGAGGATGCTCTGCAGGCGCAGGTTGATCTTGTCGCGATGCGCGAGGAGCTCGTCGAGTTCCTGTTCGCCGAGCACCGAGCGCAAAGTCGTCTGCGCAAACTGCGAGGTCTGGTAAACGTAATTGGAAACTTCCACCACGGCCTTATTGGGCTCGATCACGCGCAGGAAAATGACCGCATTGACTTTCAACGTGACGTTGTCGCGGGTGATGATGTCCTGCGGCGGAACTTCCAGCGCTTCCTGCCGCAGCGAAATGCGCACCATGCGGTCCACCGGGGCGAACACCAGGATTACGCCCGGGCCCTTGGAATGCCCCAGCAGGTGGCCGAGGCGGAAGATAACGCCGCGCTCATATTCGGCCAGGATCTTGATGGAACTGAGCAGGTAGATGATGATGATGACGATGGCAACGGTGACTACCGGGAACCCGAGCTCCATATATGCCTCCACGCAACTCGTTATTCAGAGTCTCAAGCGGATTGTAGCGCAAGCGAGCGGTTATCGGCGGTGACGACATGCCCGCGCAGTTGTTGAGGAAGATGCGGGCGCTCAGCGACAAGAGTTTAGAGCAGTTCTCGGGTTGCTGTAGAGCGAGCCGAGAACGGGAAGGGCACGGCTTCAGCCGTGCCGTCAGGAGTTACAACGGGTTCCGGCTTTAGCCGCTGAGGGTACGCACTATACACCATCACGAAAACCACACTAGTAACAGAAGCTCAGCGATACACATCCTTGCGATGTCCAACCCTGACCACCAACACCGTGACGCGCTCATCCTGCATGTCGCAAATCAGGCGATAGTCGCCCACGCGATACCGCCACAATCCGCCTTTGTCGCCGTGGAGCGGCTTGCCCCATTGACGAGGGTTGTCCGCCGCCTGCACCCGCTCCCGCAGAAATCGGATGATCGACCCCTGCGCCGTGCGGTCTAGTTTCTGGATTTGTTTTTCGGCGCTGCGGCTGATTTCAACCCGCCAGCCTGCGCCCGGCGGCGTTCTACTTTCGGAAACCAAGCCGCCGCTCCAACTCTTCGAGCGTGATGGTGGGTTCCTGCCGTTCCAGCGCCGCGATGCCCTTCAAGTAGTCTTCGCGGTCTTCCAGATATTGCCGGATGGCCTCGCGCGCATAATAGCTCTTGCTGCGGCCAGTCTCCTTCGCCAGGGACTCCAGTTTTTCTTCGAGTTCAGGTTCCAGCCGAATGCCAAGCATAGTTGTTTAACATGTTTAACGTAGCATGGTCGTCGGCGGTGCGCAAGCGTTGGACTACGGCCACCTGCCAGATGGAGTTCTTACCTGTTTACTTTGGAGGTACGGTACCCCCCTTCCCCCCTGCCTATTGGAATCATGGGTTTAGGAGGAAAATTTCCACTCGGTCTTTGATTCTAAAGGACTTACAGCTAAAGTCTTTGAGAACTAAGGACTTAGCAGCGATTTTGCTGTCTTGTTGTCAAAGAGCTTCCCAAACTGGGATTTTGGCGGATTCCATGGCCGCCTTCGGAGACGGGCACACTTCTGGCTGCTCCGATCAGATCGCCATTATCGCGCATGGCGGATTGGAAGTCTGTGATGGTGCACACAAATGGTTTGTGACAAAAGAAATCAGCCGGGTGCCCCACCCTTCGTTTTTTGAAGGGTGGGATTCTGCGCCCACCGCTGGTGATCTTTCGCTGACTCCTGCAGCCCCCTCGACCGTAGAGTGCACCGATGATCCCCATCACCCACCCTTTTCGCAAAGTGCGCGAAAAGGATGGGGACCCGTCTAAAGCCGGCGTTAAGGGTAGGCCATTTACCGCAGCGCTGAAGCGCTGCGCCACCCAAAATCGCGAAAAGGATGGGGCTCCCGCCAGGCAGCGCAAAAAAATAATGCGCCAGAATATTCCGGCGCATCAGGTGGCAAGTGCTGAAAGTTCTTCAGTAGCTCATTGAGCCTTTCTGAGGCGCAACGTCTTTTGAGGTCATGTCGAAGGTGAGCAGGAACCCGTTCGTTCCCTTGAACTCGAAGGCCTTGGGTCCCTCTTTGTACGTTTCCAACTCATTGGGCATCATGACAAAGCCGTCGTTCCGCGGCGTACCCCAGTACTTAACGTTCTTTAGCACCGCAGGCTCGTCGGTCATTCCCTGAAAGCGCTTCAGCTTGACCTCGGCGGTCTTGGCACCATTGAGGGTGGCATGCGCCTGGTCCTTATCGAAGGTCCAGGTATCGATATTCCCTACGGCCGTCTGAAATGAGTTCCACTTTACGGGAAAGACGTGGCCCAGAATCTCTCCGAGTGCCTGCCGTTGTTCTGGTGTGGTGCTCTTATCAAAAGTGGCTAAAACCCAGTCCATCTGGCCTCGGGAGAAATCGCTCCCCAAATCGCCGCTCAGCCAGAACTTGGCGCCCCCGAGGTCGGTGCTCCCGTAATGGCCCTTGTTGACTTTGTAGGCGTTGTTGAACTTGCAGTAGTGTTCGGTCTTCCCGTTCTCATGGTGAGCCGCGGGATGCGCGTTGAAATAGCACATGCAGAAGTGTGGACAACTGCATGCCTCGATTGCGGTGGCGTTGATCGCCCAATCCGCCGGCTGAGAAGAATGGCCGGCGCTGACCCCGAGCAGAGCGACCATGATAAGCAATGCCGTTCTGTACATAGGACACCCCCATTTCGCGAGAGTATGCACCAGCTCGGGTCGCGGCGCAAGTGGTTACGCCATCACCGCCTTCGCCGCTGCCACAGGCTCGACTCGCAGTGTGAGTCCATCGACTTGGCGAATGACGATGCGTTCTCCGGCGGGAACGGGGACCGAGGCGACGGCGTCCCAAAGCTCGCCATGCACGAACACTTTTCCAGAAGGTGCCAGCGTGGATTGCGCAATTCCGATTTCGCCGATCAAGCCTTGTTTGCCGGTGACAATCTTGTTGCGGCGGGCGCGCACGGCGATGCTCATCAGGAAGGCCGTGATAATTCCGAGCGGAATGCTGACGGCGAGCGCGGTCGCGAGGCGGACGCGCATTTCGGGGATGGGAGCGTCCACCAGGAACAGGCCGCCGAGGGTTAGAAGCACAATCCCGCCGGTGGTGAGCACGCCGTGACTGGCGAACTTGGCTTCCGCGGCGAACAGAGCAAAGGCGCCGATGATCATGGCAAGCGCCGCGAAGCGCACGGGCAGCAAGTTCAACGCGAACGCCGCCAGAAGGATGAAGACCACGCCCACGGTTCCGGGAATGACCGCGCCGGGGTGATTGAATTCGGCGTACAGCGCCAGCGCTCCGATGGCCAGCAGGATGAAGGCGACGTTCGGGTCCATGAGGTAGGAGAGGATGCGTTGCTTGAGCGTCATCCGGTAGTCGCGCACCGGTTGGCCGTCCAGGCTGAGCGTGACCGTCTCGCCAGTAAATCGCTTGAAGCTCTTCCCGCTCAACTGGTGGAACAGGTCCTGCTCGTTCGGAGCGATGTACTCGATCAGTTTCTTGTCGAGCGCCTCCTGGTCGGTAAAAGACTTCGACTCGCGCACGGCACTCTCCGCCAGCTCGACGTTGCGACCGCGCTTGGCAACGACCGAGCGCATCAGGGCTGCGGCGTCGTTCTCCATTTTCTGTTTCATTACGTCGTCCATCTTGCCGCCCAGGATGACGGGATGCGCGGCGCCGGTATTGGTTCCTGGCGCCATGGCTGCAACGTCCGCGGATTCGAGGATGAAGAAGCCGGCCGATGCCGCGCGGCTGCCGCTGGGCGCCACATAGATGATGACCGGTACCGGCGAGGCCACAATTTTTTCGATGATTTCGCGCGTCGAATCGACCAGTCCTCCGGGAGTGTTCATCTCGATCAGGACGGCTTGATCGTGGTTGGCGGCTGCGAGCTCGAGCGCACGGCCAATGAATTCGGCGGTGACAGGCTGGATGAGGTCGTCGATTGAGATCTTCAGGACGTCGGCGGAGCAAGAGGCCGCAATAAATACAGAGGCAAGAACGGCGAACCAAAAACGCGACGCTAGGTTACCTCTGAGAACTGAGAACCGAGAACTGAGAACTGGTTTAGACGGTTTCATGGTTGTGACAGCGGCTGCGCTTTCTCCGCGAGCTTGGCTGCTAGGGTGCGCTTCAAGTCCTGACCGGCGGGATTGCCGGGTTCCAGTTGCAGCGCCCGATTGATGTTCTGGGCGGCCGCTTCTATTCTATTTTCTCTCAAATCGAGCCGCGCAAGAAGCAGGTAGGCCTCAGCCGACTCGCGAATGCGGAGGGCGGCCTCGGCCTGGGCGCGGGCTTCGCGGGCGTCGCCGCGAGCGTCGTAATCTTCGGCAAGGGCGGTGAGCGGCGCAGTGCTCGAGGGATCGACCGCAGCGGCGTGGCGGAATTCGGCCTCCGCTTCGGCGGTGAATCCGTGGGCCAGGAGTTCTTTACCGAGTTCGACGTGAAAACGCGCGTGGGCGCGAGGGTCGGATCGAGCGAAGCGCTCTTCGGCCCAGCTCCCCATTTGCGTGGTCATCTGGCGGAAGGCGTCTTCCTCGTAGTCGCGCTTGATGCGCTCCAGTGGCGCCTTCAACGTCGCGCTGCTGGGCACGATACCGCCAGCGCCAGCAGGCGGCGTCAGAGAGTCGAGCAACATTTTCGCCTCGGCGTCGTTCGGGCGATGATCGAGCGCGGTGTGCAGTTCGCGCGCCGCGCCGGCGCGATCGCCAGCCTGTGTGAGGGTCACTGCCATGTTGAAGCGATAGTCAGGATCGCTGGGATCGTTCTGAATCGCTCGCTCGAAATAGTCGGCGGCCTTTTTCTGGCCGCGGCGGGCGGCGACCACCCCGAGGTTGTTATAGACCTCGGCTAGAGGCAGGCGGGCGGCGACAAACGCAAAGGCGCTTTCCGATTTCGCGAAGTCTCCGTGAGCGTAGGCGGCGAGACCGAGATAGAAATTCGCTTCGCGGGCGACCGCGCCTGACACTAAAGAAGACTGCTGGACTTGGCCCAGCGCAGCGATCGCCGCTTCGTAAGCGCGCTGGGCATAGTAAGTCTTACCCAGTTCCAGCCAAGCTTGCGCATAATCCGGATTGAAGCGGACCGCTTCGCGATAGTGCCGCACTTTTTCTTCAGCCGTAGTGGCCAGTATGCCGCGAATGTAATTTTCCAGGGCGTCGAGGCGCGCGGGAGCGGCGCTCGCGATGTACTTGTCCTTGGGCATGGAGAAGTCGCTTCGAATCAGCCGGAGCAAGTCCCATGCGAGCGCGGATTGCAGACTGCCGAGATCGGCCAGTGGCCCGGACTCTGTGGCCGCGGGCGAGAGTTTCTGGGCCCGCATGTCGAGCAACTGGGCGATTGCAGTCAGGCGCGCGCCGTCATAACTGTAGGAGCCAAGCACGGCGTAATCGACGTCCATCTGCTCGGCGAGACGGTAGAGAGTGGCGCGTGAAGGATGAACACCGGCCGGAATGCCCTGGCGATCGTCGGCTCGGAGCCGCTCGTCACGGCTGGCCACGTACAGCACCGGAGAATTGAGTTGCTCGTGGAAGGTTTCGGGAAAGGATTCACCGAGCCATTCCAGGCCCGGTGTCGGAGACGCATTCTCGAAGGGAATCACGACCATGGTGTGACCGACCACGATGCGGCCGACCGGGATGCGGCCGGCCACAGTTGAGCCGGAGGCGGCGTTGTCCTGGGCGCGAAGCGCCGGGCAGAGAAGCAGCGCAACCAGAAAGGCGAAAACAGAGGCGCGTTTCACGACAACTCGATTATATCGGCTTGTGTGGGGACGGGGCTCTGCCCCGTCCCAGCCGAGCGCAGCTCGGCGATTTGCGAGCATTCCGCTGGCCTCTCCGCCCACCCTCCGCATACACTGCTTCTTCACCCATTGTTTATTCGGACTTTGATGACCCCGGCGCAGCCCAGTTCGCGAGCCCTGCGTTTTCTCTTGCCTTCCGTTCGGGACATCGTTTTCATTTTTCTTTTCTGGTCGCTGCTGGCGGGATCCCTGTCGAATCGGCCGCTGGCGGATGCGGATATCGGATGGCATATCCGAACCGGCGAGCAGATTCTAACGACGCACTCCCTTCCCCGCACCGATCCGTTTTCTTCCACCATGCAAGGCCAGCCTTGGTTTGCCTGGGAGTGGTTGTACGACATTCCGCTCGGCCTTCTGCATCAAGCTTGCGGACTGAACGGAGTGGTTTGGTTGTGCGCCTTGCTGGTCGCCGCGATTTTCGCGCTGCTGCTTTCGCAACTACTGCGGAGCGGGACCGGTCTGCTGCTGGCGATCGTGCTGATGCTGCTGGCGGAGGCCGCCTCGGCGATTCATCTCTACGCGCGCCCGCACATTGTGAGCTGGCTTTTTTCTCTGCTCTGGTTTGTGGCGCTGGAAAATTGGGATCGCTGCGAACGATGCGAGCACGGAAGCCTGCCGCGATGGACGCCGTGGTTCTTTCCGGCCTCGATGTTGCTCTGGGTGAATCTGCATGGCGGATGGCTCTTTGGCATGGCGCTGCTCGGAATCTACACCGTCGCTGCATTCGTAGAGAGAGTACGCGCGCGGAAGAATGATGCGTTTGCCGCGATTCGCGCGGCGCATCAGGCTCGTGCCATGGCCTTAGTTTGGGTGGCTTCAGCGGTGGCTACGCTCGTGAATCCGTTTGGCTGGCGGCTGCACGCGCACATCTATCGCTATTTGAGCGATCGCTACCTGATGAATCGCATCGACGAATTCCGCTCGCCTGATTTTCATGGCTGGGCCGAACGCTCATTTGCGGTCATCCTGGTGCTTGTGTTGATCGCATTCGCGGGCAATCGTCTTTCGGTCGAGCGCAGGAAGCTGCGGCTCAGTCACCTGCTGGTCGTGCTGCTGGCGGTGTATGCGGGATTCTATTCGTCGCGTAATCTTCCCGTTTCTTCGATGCTGCTGGTGCTGGTGGCCGGGCCGCTTCTGTGGGAAAACATCGCCTCACTGGCGGATAAGCCGGGTGCCTGGCAATGGGTGCGCAACGGCACCGCCCGAATTTCCAGCTTCTCCGATCGCATGGGTGCGCAGGAAATGCAGCTTCGCGGGCACCTATGGCCCGTTGTCTCGGTGGCCCTTGCTTTGGCGATTTGTCTTCAGGGGGGATGGCTCGGCTCGCGGCATCTGATTCATGCGCAATTCGATCCGAAGAAAATGCCGGTCGCCGCGGTGACTTTCCTGCAGAAAGAATTCCAGGGGAAGCAGCCGAGCACGGAGCCGGTTTTCTCGACCGATGCCTGGGGAGGATATCTCATCTATCGAATGAACCCCGGGCGGATGTATCCCGAGCGGAAGGTCGTAGTAGATGACCGGCACGATCTCTATGGCTCGGGCCGGATGCGCCAGTACCTGATCCTGACCCAAGCCGAGCCGGGATGGCAAAACGTGTCGAAAGACTGGCAGATTCGGACGGCGCTCTTGCCCACCGACTCAACCCTAGCCAACCTGCTCCGCGAACTTCCGCGAGATTGGCGGGTCGCATACGAAGACAAAGTCGCGATGGTGTTTGAGAGACGTTAGATATTGGGCGGCAGCGGCAAAAGCGGACCCGTTCCTGGTCGTGAGTGTAAAGGCCTGCTTAAAACAGTTACCACATACTGGGGGTGTCGGGTTCCGGCGATGCTGCCGGTTCACGCGGAAGGCGGTGACGGCGACTGGAGGCTGTTGTGGATCTTGCTTATGATCGTGCCCGGGTTTGTGACTCTGCTTTTTCGGCGCGCTGCGGAGTTAATGCAATGAACGACTTTGGCAGGCCGAAGGCGTACTCTGTGATAATCTCGCAGTCCGGGAACAGTTCCTGCATCTTGCGCCTGGAGAGCATCTGGGCTGGCTCCAATTCTTCGGGAACGTGTGAGAACCAGAACCTTATGCCGAAAAAGCGAAACATCCAGCGAGTCTGCAGCTGTTGAGGCACCCAGTGAAGAAACGGTGTCAAAGAGTGGGGGTCCATTGGAAACCAGCGGTTGGGCGTTTGGCAAAAAACCCTGCGCCCGACCCGTTGCATCTCATCAGCGAAACGCCTCTGGGCCTCCCAGTCGCAACGTGCTCGATCGCCGAGTTAGAGAAGGCCATGTCGTATGATTTGGAGGCAAACGGGGCACGGCATCCGTCTCCAATAATCATTCGGCATTTCCCGGCATTGGTTTCTGGAAAGTTATTGAGCAGGGTCACATCGTATCCATCTCCGATCTGGTCCCACATCGCCGCCGACCCTCCGAAATCCACGACCCTTCCACCGCGAAAGACAGACTTGAATCTTGCAATCCTGCCTTTCCGGTACCGCTTGGAAATGAAGCTATAGAAGCTATGAATGTTCATCGCACGAGACTCTAACACCATCACTTTAACACTATCAAGAACAAGCCTATGACCCAAGAGAATGGGGGATGACCTCATTATTCCGGAGTTTCCTGTTTGACTTGCTCCGGCTCGGTAAAGTCGTGGGCACTTGAGTTGTTGGCAAAATATCGCAAGTACACCAACCATGGGGTCGTGAGCGCAAAACCCGTCTACAACAATAAGCCAACCGAAACGACCGATAGATGGCCAGTAGAATCAAAGCGGACCAAGAAAGGCCGTTCACCATCGCGCCCCAACCCCGAATTCTGCGTTACTCTCTGCAACCGGAACGCTTCCGCATCATCTGATGTAGTTGAGCTTGGCGCTGGCTGCCTCGGAAATGATACTTTTGAAAGCTCGCGAGGACTCGCGCGCGTTGGCTTCCTGGCAGGCTGCGGGAAAATGCAATCCGCCGAGGGAGAACGAACCACCGGGGCTAAAGCTCGCGCTGATTTCACAAGGCGTACGCGGCCCTGAAGGGCCGCTCTTTCACGGTGATGCAGGCAGTCGTAAGTTGTTCCGCAGGCTGCTAGAGACTGAGAACCTATGCGGATCGAAAAAATTCGCGGCTGTGTCGAGAGATGTCCGGAGAGATGCGCGGAGAGCTGCCGATGAAGGCGCAGTGTTTGCCGTTTCAGGAGATTCCGCACAGCACACGTCTCTTCCTTGACTATCTTTCCTACACTCCTTCGGTTCGCGGGATGTATCCGCGCTCGCCGATTTTTTCCGAGTGGGTGAAAGAAGAATCCCAGCGCGTCGGCTACGACGCCGCGCGTCGCGGCAAGGTGAGCGAAATTCTCGAGCGGCAGAATCGCGCGTGGGGCGCTTCTCCGAAGACGCTGGCCAATATTGAGCGGTTCCGGCGCGGAGCGTTGGCGGCGGTGACGGGACAGCAAGTCGGTCTCTTCGGCGGGCCGCTGTTTTCGATTTTCAAGGCGCTGACGGCGGTCAAGCTGGCGGAACAGGCGACGTCCGCCGGAGTGGACTGCGTCCCGGTCTTCTGGCTGGCGACCGAGGACCACGATTTGGCCGAGGTCAACCATGTGGCGCTGCTCTCTGAGCACGGCCTGCCGGAACGATTCGCGGTGGAAAGCCGCGCGTTTGAAAGTAAGGCCGTGGCCGATGCGCCTGTCGGCGCCGTCAAGTTCGGGCCGGAAATCGATCCGGCGGTCGAGCGCGCCGCCACGCTCTTGGGAGCTTCCGAAGTCACGGCATGGCTGCGTCAGGCGTATCGTCCGGGAGAAGCTCTGGGCAGTGCGTTTGCCCTGCTCTTTGCGCGGATGTTTGCGGAGTGGGGCGTCATCCTGCTCGATCCCGCCGGCAAAGATTTCCATGACCTCGCAAAGCCGCTGTTCCGCGCGGCGATCGAACGGGCCTCCGAACTCGATGAGGCACTGCTGGCGCGGGGCAAGGCGCTTGAGGCGGCGGGATATCACCAGCAGGTGAAAGTGACTTCGGCGAGCACGCTGCTCTTTGAGGTCAAGAATGGCGCTCGCACCGTGGTGCGGCGTAGAAATAATGGTACCAATGGCGCCAACGGCAATGTCGGTGACTTCGCGGTGGGTGAGGAGCGGATCTCGCGTGAAGAGCTGCTCGGCAGCATTCAAAAGGCTCCGGAAAAGTTCAACCCGAATGTGCTGTTTCGTCCCGTGGTGCAGGACTACCTGCTGCCGACGCTCGTTTATACCGGCGGAGCGGCCGAAGTCGCATACTTCGCGCAGGCCGCCGTGGTCTACGAGAAACTGCTCGGACGAGTGACCCCGATCCTGCCGCGTTTTTCGGCGACGTTGCTCGAAGCCAAGCCCGAGCGCATTCTGACGCGTTACCAACTGGGCTTGCCCGATTTGTTCCACGGCCCGGAAAAAGTTCGAGAAGCCATTGCCGCTCGTTCGCTGCCATCGGATTTGCAGGCCCGCTTTACCGAAGCCTACGCGAGTGCTGAGCAGTCAATGGCGGCGGTTCGCGAATCGATCGGCAAACTGGATTCAACCCTCGTCGAGGCGGCTGACCGCGCCCGCACGAGAATTTGGTATCAAATCAACCGGCTGCATCGGCGGGCGTCACGCGCGGAGCTGCTGCGCAATGAGGTCATCTCGCGGCACGCGGATGCTTTGAGCCACGCCCTATTTCCGTACAAGGTGCTCCAGGAGCGCGAGGTCGCAGGAGTGAGCTTTGTGGCGCGCTATGGGCCGGGACTGCTCGCGGATCTCTATCAGAAGATCCATCCCGATTGCCACGATCACCAGGTGATTGCGCTGTAGAGACGGGGCTTGCCCCGTCTTCATTAGCCGTAGCCGGAGACGCGGCAAGCCGCGTCTCTACAGGAGATCTCGCAGGACGATCTGCAACTCTTCGAGCGATTCCACTCGCGGCACTCCCTGGTCGCGGTAGGCGCCCGGGACGTCCATCAACATCGCTTGCATGCCTGCGCCGGTGGCGCCGAGGTAGTCCACGGAATAGACGTCGCCGACATAGAGACTCTCCTCCGGCGCGGCGTTCATGCTCTTCAGGGCATGGCGGAAGATTTCCGGGTGCGGCTTCTCGTATCCGACGAGTCCGGAGTCGGTGATGGTGCGGAAGCAATCAGCGATGCCGCACCTCTGCAACACGTCTTCGATTCTCCCATCCGCATTGGAGATGACCGCGACCCGGTAGCGCTCGCCGATCTCACGCAGTTGTTCGGCGGTGCCGGCACGAATCGTGTCCCAGTTGCCGGAGTCGCGGATGCTGGCGACGAGCTGGTCGCGGACTGCGTCGTCTTTAAGTCCGATCTCGGAGAGTAACTCGGAATAGAACATCTCCCAAAAACTGTGGTCAATGCGGCCGTTTCTGGTCATCATTCGGTCGAACCGATTCTTGGTCCGGCATTCCAGATCGCGCAGGTGCTCGCCATCGGGCACGATGCCGCGTTCGGCGAGCGGCGCGTGTATGCGCTCGCGATTGGGGAACAGCAGCGTGTTGCCAACGTCGAAGAAGATGACTTTGACTTCCGAGTTCATGAGAGTCGCATAGGTGAACAGGTTTTGCTGTAGAGACAGGGCTTGCCCCGTCTTCTTCCGGCGCAACGGGAGACGCGGCAAGCCCCGTTTCTACAGGAATGTCAGGGTTCGAGCACCAACCTGTCCGTGGTTTCATCTTCCACGGCCTTCCGCGAATAGAGTAGCGGAAAATAACGGCCCGTGCTCCACAGTGGCAACAGGTCGGAATAGTGCGGGCTGCCCGGCTGGCCGCTCTGGCCGGGCGTGTTGACGGCGACCGATTGATCCCAGTCGCTCGTGTCAAGAATTTCGCGATAGCTCGCGCCCGAAACCTGTTCCCAGGAATCGCCATAAGCGCCAGTGGCATTCACCGTGTATTCGTCACCCGGACGGGAGAGAGGGCCGAGGTCAAACAAATCTTTCGCGCCGGGCTGCTGGTCGAGCGCGTGGCGGAAGTGGACGGTGTGTAACCTGCCCCACGACCACTCCGATGTGTTGGAGCCCAGGAGCTTCACCAACTCCTGGCCGGCCGCTCGTAGCGAGTCCGCCAGAACCTGATCGCGACCCGCTACCGCATTGTCGCCAAAGAGTCCCTTGTCAGGATTCGTGAGGAGACGCAGAACCGTGTTGGGCTCCAGATCGTCGTAACGTCCACCGTGTTCTTTGGAAAAGCGTTCCCCGAGGGCGAGGCAGATCTGTTGGAACCAGACTTCATACAGAACCGCTTCCGACGATTCGCGCCCAAGTTTCCCGTCCCAGCGCAGAAATCCCGCGAGCGCAGGTTCATCTTTCAGCGGGGTGGACCGGACGAGCTTCTGAAACTCCAGCGCGGGAAGTGAAGTGTCGTCGTTTTGCAGCGACTCCATGTCAATCATGGTCAACTTGTGGTGGTCCTGCTTTGCGTTCTCGATCACGGATCGGATGCGCGTGACCCGATACGGCGGCGCCCATTCGAAGCCGACACTGTAGGGATAGTGCTCCGGAATCATCTTGTGGTTCGCGGTGGCCACGAAGCCTTCCTTCGGATTGAAATAGTGTGGCAGCTCCGAAGTGGGGACGAAACCTGCCCAGTTGTAATTGCCGCTTCCGGGAACGGGCAGAAGGCCAGTCCAGTTCCGCAGGGGCGCGAGCCCGGCCGAGTGCTCCCCGATGTTGCCGGCGTTATCGGCGTACACAAGATTTTCGGAAGGAACCTTCCAGCGTGCCACTGCCGATTCGAACTGGCCCCAATTTTGCGCGCGGTCAATTGCCAGTGAAGCCAGGTAACCGGCCGTCCCTGGCTCGCTTCCGACCCATCGCAAAGCGAGCGCGCGCTTGCCGTCGTCCCAGAGCACGGGGCCGTGGCGCGTGAATTTCAGATCGACTTCCGCAGCCGCCGCGCCTTTGACCAAAAACACCTCTCGCCGCGCTTCCATGCGTTTCCACCCTCCTTCCGTCTTGTACTCAAGAGGGTTCGCGGGATTTAGTTCTTCTAGGTAGAGGTCCTGCTGGTCGAGGCCGAAGATGGTGAATCCCCAGGCAATGTGTTGGTTGTGGCCGAGCGCGACGCCGGGCAGGCCGGGTTCGCCTGCGCCGATGACGTTCCATCCGGGAGCGACGAGGTGAACCATGTAGCGCAACGATGGCAGAGCGATGACGCGGTGAGGATCATTCGCCAGCAGCGGTTTACCGCCGGCGGTGAGCGCGCCGGAGATGGTCCAGTTGTTGCTCCCTTCGAGTGCATGCGCCGGAACTTCAATGCGCCGATCGCTGCCGACAAGGTTCTTCAGCAGCTCGGGAGAGAGTCCGGCGAGATCGAGCCCGGGAGCGGGATCGAGCGCGATCGCCGGATCGAAGTCGAACAGCTTCGAAGCTTTCTCCGCGCCGAGTTCCGTCAGGGCCTGGGCGTGTTCGAGTTCGCTGAGCGCGTTGCCGGTCATGGAAAACGCGGCCATGCGATTCAGACAGTCTTCTGGATGCCAGGCGTCGGGCGAAAATCCCGCGACTTGAAATTCGACGGGCAAGCCCGGGCCGCCTGGAGCGGTCAGGCTGTCGATATAGGAGTTGATGCCGTCGGTAAACGCCGTCAGAATTGCCTTGGTGTCGGGCGAGTAACTTTCATATTCCGCCTGCATATCACCGCGATAGCGCAGGGCGCGGGCCTTCACATCGCGCGGCAGTGCGGAGGGACCGAGAATTTCGGCGAGCCTTCCCTGGCCGGCGCGTTTCCAGAGTTCCATTTGGAAGAGGCGATCCTGGGCAGCGACTACGCCCTGGGCAAAGAACAGATCGTGCTGGGTCCGCGCGTAAATGTGGGCAACTCCCCAGCGATCTCGCAGAACGTCGACGGGCCGCTCGAGTCCCGGCGCCCGCAGTTGGCCGGACACGGCAGCCAGAGCCTTGTGGGCGGCACGGACGGGGTCCGCCTTCTGGCCGGGCTCGGCGAACGCGCAAAGCGGAATCAAGAAGATCAATAGGCGGATGCTTTTCATGGGAGAACCATTGTAATGCGGGAGAGCCGTGAGACAGACGCGCCCTGCCGCAACTGGCGCTGCTGTGCGGAAAAATTGCCCAATGAATTAAACTAAAAAATTGCCGATGGATTAAGTGGAAGTAGAAGTCATGGCCCAGCTGCGAGTTGTCATCCTGTGGCACCAGCACCAGCCGTTCTACAAAGACCTGGTGACGGGGCAGTATCGCCTGCCCTGGACGCGCCTCCATGCTTTGAAAGACTACTACGGGATGGTGAAGCTGCTGGACGAGTTCCCCCGGGTGCATCAGACGTTCAATCTGGTGCCCTCCCTGATCATGCAGATTCAGGATTACGTTTCGGGCGAGGCTCACGACCCTTTTCTGCAAGTTGCGAGCAAGCCCGCGAAAGACCTGACCGAAGGGGAGCGGCGGTTTGCCCTGCAATACCTGTTTCAGGCAAATCCGGTGAATGTAATCGGACGCTATCCGCGGTACCGCGAGCTGTGGGAAAAATTTCACGGGGCGGGGGAGTCGCCGGAACGAGCCCAGAAATATTTTCAGGTTCAGGATTTCACCGACTTGCAGGTGCTCTCGCAGATTGGATGGTTCGACGAGTATTTTCTGGCGGAAAAAGACGTCGCGGAACTGATCCGCAAAGGCCGGAACTATACGCTCGAAGACCAGCGCTTTGTGGTCGAGCGGGAGCGTGAACTGCTCGGCCGGGTTCTGCCGGTGCATGCGGAGGGGGCAAAGAAAGGCCTGATCGAGATTTCGACGTCGCCTTTCTATCATCCCATTCTGCCCCTGGTGTGCGACTCGCAGCTGGGGGCGGTTTCCTCGCCGGGGCTGCCCTTGCCGCAGAACCGCTATCGCCATCCCGAGGATGCGCGCGAGCAATTGCAGCGCGGACTGGAGTTGCACAAGAAAGTCTTTGGGATGCGGCCGCGGGGAGTGTGGCCGTCAGAGGGCAGCGTTTCCGAAGAGGCTGTGGCGATTGCCCACAAGCTGGGAGTGCAGTGGATGGCGACCGACGAAGGCGTGCTGGGACGAAGTCTGGGGATAAATTTCTCACGCGACGGTTACGGTTATTTGAATGCGGATGGAGCGCGGCAACTGTACACAATTTATCGCTATGAGAATGCCAACGCCAATGCCGATACGCGCATGAATCTGCTCTTCCGCGACCACACGCTCTCGGACCTGATCGGATTCGTATATTCGGGAATGCAGCCGCAAGAGGCTGCCACCAATCTCATCCAGAAGATTAAGGAATCGGCGAAGCCGATTCTTGCGAACGGGCAAGATGCCGTGGTCCCCATCATTCTGGACGGCGAGAATGCCTGGGAATACTATCCGCGCTCGGGGCGAGAATTTTTGCGAAGATTCTACGATGCTTTGCAGAGGGATCCGGGGATGGAAGCGGTGACGGTGACGGAGGCGATTGCGCGCCACAAGAACGTCAGTCATCTGAAGTCGCTGGTGCCGGGGTCGTGGATCAACGCGAACTTCAATGTTTGGATCGGAGCGCCGGAGGACAACAAGGCTTGGGACTACCTGTATCACGCGCGTAATTTCTATGCGCAGGCGGCGCCGGGCGCAACTGAGCAACAACGCAAGCTCGCGTTTGAAGAGATCCTGATCGCCGAAGGCAGCGACTGGAACTGGTGGTACGGACCGGAGCACCACTCGGCCAACGATCGCGACTTCGACGAACTCTACCGCAAGCACCTGTCGAATGTTTACCAGGCGTTAGGCGGCACGCCGCCAGATTATCTGGCGCACCCGATCATTAGCGGAGTGGCGCGGTCTTTGTTCACGCCGCAGAGCGCCTACGTCCATCCCCGAGTATCCGGCGACAGGGTGCGCTACTTCGAGTGGCTGGGGGCGGCGTGTTACACGGCTGACCAGCGCTCGGGCGCCATGCACGGCAAGCAGTTTCTGATGGATGAAGTGTTTGCCGGGATTGACGAGCAATATGTGTACGGGCGGCTGGATTTCGCCGGCAAAGTGCCGGAATACGCATTCGAAGTGGTGGTGAATCTGGAGTCATGGGCCAACCATGCGGCCAAGCCCCGGCGCGAACTGCGGCTGGGCGCGGAGGTGGATGAAGGGCACATACAGTCGTGGAAAGTGACGCAGGGGGACAAGACGATCGCCGATTCGACGGATGCGAGAGATATTGCGCGCGTGGTGCTCGTCCGTAATTTTGAGTTTCGCCTGCCCCTCACGTGGCTGCTCGCGGCTCCGCTGGAGATTGACAAAGTGCGAGGACCGAAAAGCTCGGATCTGCTGACCGTCCGGCTACGCCTCCGCTTCAGTTTGTTGCAGAACCACCTGCCGGTGGACGCCTTGCCGGTGGAAGGATGGATCGAATTGGAATTGTTGGCGGAAGCGGATCTGCTGGCCGCGAGCGGATAGAGCCAGTGGATAGTGGATAGCTCAGATATGTGCGGAAGCGGGGCCTTGCCCAATATGCGCTAACTTACGGCGGAATTCCTTCCTAGCGGCCCGTGATACGACCAGAACCCGCACTCGGCCATCCTGTTCGTGAGTGTAATCGCCTGGTTACATTAACTATTGCAAAACAAGCAAGTGTAGGAGTCACCCGGTGCTTAGCCGGGTGACTCCGCCCTTTCCTCGCGATTACTGACGAACCGTCGTCCCCTCTGCCTTCGCAGTGCGAACCGCGGAGCTATTTCGGCGGCTCGGGAATCGCGACGCGCTGCGGCACAGGCGGTCTCGTCCGCGGCGCTGCGGGAAGCGTAGGTTGCTGCGGAAGCTTTGGCGTTTCCAGCTTCGGCGGCTCGGGAACCGCGGCTTGCTCCGGAGGCTTGGGCGGATGTTGCAGCCGCGGCGGATGGGACGGGCGCTCCGCAAGATTCTTGCGCATGGTTTCCGCCGCCTCATGGTCGGTGCTCACCACCTCCAGGCGCAAGCTTTCGAGCCCTTTTCGCTTCGCCACAATGCGATAGTCGAAAGTCACGCTCGATTGCCCGCTGCCCAACTCTCGAACCTCAAAGCCGGTTGCGGTTTCATTGGTGACATAGAGACCTTTGCAGTCTCCCTTGGGTGTCAGGAATACGTGATACTCGGTCCTAGTATTTACGGTTTGTGCAAAGGTGGCGTCGAGCTTGATGATGCCGACGCCGCCCTCCAATCTGCCCGAGCCGAAATCTTCATACCAGTTTTCCGGACTCTCCATGCTGTAGAGCAGCACCGCACGGTCATCCGGCAGCACGGCGATGCCTGACTTGCTATAGCCCTCTGCAACGGCGAAATTTCCGTCGGAGAATACGGCTAATGTATCGCTTCTTGCGGTGCCGTACACGCCGTAGAAGATTCCATTGCCGTACACACCCGTGGGTCCGCCGCCCCACACGCCGATGGAGTTTGCGGTGGCATTGCTGTAGCCGTACACGCCGTAGGTGGCTCCGACGCCGGCCACGCCCGCGCCGTTGGTGCTGCCACCCCACACGCCATAGCCGCCGCCGGAGCTTGAATCCCCGCCAGACACGCCGCTGCCACCGTTGGTGCTGGTGGAGCCGGACACGCCGTAATTGGTTCCGTTGCCCCACACCCCGGTGGGTCCGTAGCCATACACGCCGTAATTGGTTCCGTTGCCCCACACCCCGGTGGGTGCGTAGCCGTACACGCCGTAGCTGCCTCCGACGCCGGCCACGCCCGTGCCGCTACTACCGCTGCTGTAGCCGGCCACGCCGGTGGGTGCGTAGCCGTACACGCCCGCGCTGGCGCTACCGGTGCCGGTACCGTACACGCCGTAGGAGTGTACGGCACCGGTGCCGGTGCCGTACACGCCGTAGGAGCTTCCGGTGCCGGCCACGCCGTAGGAGCCTCCGGAGCCTGACACGCCCGTGGTGCCTCCGGACGCGGACAGCGTGATTCCCGACGCCGTGATGGTCACGTTGTTGTTAATCGTTTGCGCCCCCGTAAAGGTGTTCGCCCCCAGCGTGGCCGTTCCCGGAAAGGTCTGCCCACCGGCAAACGTTTGCAGGCCCGTAAATGTGTTTGCCCCCAGTGTAGCGAAAGGCGAGCAGGTGAACGGCAGAGCGGTCAGCGCGTTGCCCGATGCACACGTATTAGTAGCGAGGCCGAGCGTGACGCTGCCGCTGCTGCCTCCGCCGGTGATCCCGTTAGTTCCGCTCACGCCCGTGATCGTGCCCGTGCCGGGAAACTGCTGGCCGGAAGCAAAGCTCACCAAGCCGTCGAACTGCGCCTTCCCATTCACTTCCAGCGTGGCGGCCGGAGCGCTCGTGCCGATGCCCACGCGGCCCGCATTGGTGATGCGCATCATCTCCGCCCCACCTACTCCCAGCGTCAGGTTGGTCGCCACCGAAGGGCCGAAATACGTATGCTTGTCGCTCGCCCCCGGCGCGCTCACGTTCACCTGCAGGTCTTGATCCGACAGGTTCGTCGCGTTCAGCACCGTTCCTCCCGCCGGCGCCCCGATCACCAGCCGCTGCTGCGGGTTGCTGTCCCCAATCCCCACATTCCCCGCACTGTTGATTCGCACCTTCTCCACCCCGCCTACCCCCAGCGTCAGGTTGGTCGCCACCGAAGGGCCGAAATACGTATGCTTGTCGGTCGCCCCCGGCGCAGTCACGATCACATTCAGGTCCTGATCCGACAGGTTCGTCGCGTTCAGCACGGTTCCTCCTGCCGGCGCCCCGATCACCAGCCGCTGCTGCGGGTTGCTGTACCCAATCCCCACGTTGCCCGCCGTGCTCTGATAGATAGTGGAGTTGCCGATGTCGCCCGTACTGTCGGTGAAGATGGGAATGTAGTTCGTTGTACCGGAACTCGTAAACAGAGGTTCTGCCTTGGATTTGGCTGCTGTGGATTTCGCACTGCCCGGCGTGCTCGCATTCGCACCCGCACCGGTCGGAGCCAGAACGAAGGCCGAGGCCGGCATTCCGCCCACCGTGTCCGCGTCCGACGCCTTCAAGGCATAGGGCACGCTCACCAGCAGCACCCGCGGCTGCTCCACTTCTCCCGGCAACTCCAGCTTCGCTCCCAGCCAGCGCGGCTCGCCGGTGGCGAACAGGTCCAGAGGCAGGCCGGCGTTCTGTGTGCTGCCCAGCAGCACCGCGTAGCGCCCCTGCGCGTCCAATGCAGCGTTCTGTGTTTCCATCCAGAGCGTCGCGCCGCCCTGCTGCTCGGCGTAGATGGAGAAGGTGATTCCCACCACCCCGCTGCGCCGCTGGCCCGCGGCGTCTTTCGCCACCCCGCTGAATTTGATCAGGCGGGGGACAGGCAGCGCCGGGACCAGTTGGGACGGGGAGGAAACAATCTGCCGCGCCGCCTGCGGTTCGGCCGCTGCCGCGCTTGTGATGGTGCTCCTCGGCGCGGCCGCTTCTTGCGCCCACAACGCTTGCGTTTGAAGGAAGAACAAGCTCGACACCAGGAACAACAGGAACATCAGCAGTGCCGCTCGGCGGGACAACTGGACGAAAGAAATAGAAGAGCGCATATATATCTCCTTGTTAGATCGACATTGGAGAAGCCAAAAGCCGGACAGTGGCCTGGAGCGTGCGGGCCGAGAGTTCGGCCACAGAACAGACGAGAGAGCAAGAATTGTTCGGGGCTACTGTAAACAAAAGGCTAGGGAAGGTTCAGTGACAAAGTTCACATTCCGAGGTGATGGGACGGCAGGCAAGCGCGATGTTTCCTCACCGCTCAGTGAGCGGAAGGTCGGCCCGGACATTTCGGCCAAACAGAACTGACGCCTCAATTGGCGTTATATCTCTATTACACTCATTGACCGGAACCGGCCAATTCTCAATGAGTGTAATCGCCTGGTTACATCAATTACCGCTTCCACCTTCCGCGTGATGCAGAAGAAAAGCCACCCAGACGTCGAGTCTGTTACGAAACACTAGGCGGCCCGGATAAGTAATGAGAAAATGCCCTCGGGTGAGCGGGGGCATTTTTTATGGCGTATATCCGGGGAGAGGCGCGGGAGCAGACGACGATGTTTCCGGTGACCTTGGACGAACTGATTACCGCTGTCTAGGTAGCGACAACGATCTCTATGCACAAACAAAGTGCCCGAGATTAGCAAGAATCCCGGGCATTTTCGCGTCTGGCCTTCGAGCGGCCTAAAACTTGTAACCGACTCCGCTCGAAATAATCGGATACGCCTTGAACAACGACATGCTGTTGTTGAGCTTCGTTTGCTCCGACACAATCTGGCTTTGCGCGGTTGGATTTTGAGCGACCGGACCACAGCCAATACCCGGAGCAGGAGGATTGCATATATCCCCGGCCAGATTCAACGTCGCTTTCGGCGATCCCTGGAACGCCACGCCGATTTCGAATGGAAAGCTCCAGTGCCCCCTATCGCGGCGAACCAGGTTGCCCCATCCCAGCGTGATCGTCGGGGAGGCCCGATCAAAATCAATCTTCCCGGTACCCGTAATCGGCACTTGGGTGGAACTGTAGTACTGCACCCCGCCCAGCGTGAAGCTTTGCCCTCCGGCAACCGCGGCGGTCGCGGTAATCGGGTCGCCGATATAGGCTAGGACGCCCGGGCTGATGTGAAAACGCCCCGCAAAAGGAAAAATGTCGTAATGCGCTTCGACGGTCTTAAAGCCAAGCTGACCAGCGTAGGCAACGCCATCCTTGTTGAAGGTGCGGCTATAGCTGATCATGTTGAAACCGGCACGGAAGTTGGTGCGGTGGGTTACCGGCGTCGCTACCTCAATGCCGCCTCCCAGCATGGAGGTTTTGACACCCACGCCGATCCTCCCGCTGCCCTCGAAAGCCGCACTAGGTTTTGCTGCTGCCGTGGCCGTTGTTGGTGTCGCCGTGGACTGATCGGTGGGGGTTCCCGATTGCCCGTAGCCACGCGCACCCATCACCAAGAACAAACTGCATCCAAGAACCAGAATCCGATTCGTAACCCCTTGCATTTCGTCTCCTCAAGAAAGCTGTGCTACAGATTAGAGATACCGCGCTGTTTTTCTCATGGCCCACTGTAGTCCAACGCTGTGACTACAGGCAGGTAACGAAAGTCACCTAGGAAAAGGTTTCAGATCGTGCGCCATTCCGACGAGCACCTGAGCCTAGCAATCTCCGTTGGAGCTTCACTTTTGATCTCTCTTCTTGAAGTATAGGAGAATCAAAATCTCGTGTTCGGCGTGAACCAGACCTTGTGGCGGGTCGAGTGGGTGTCGTCTGTTGAAAGAAGTAATTCAGTTCGTTCAGCGTGGGCGAAGTTGTGGCTGTTTTGGATTAGGCGACGGCAGCACCCCGGGATGGTCGGCTATTCGGAAGTTGTCCGGTTGTTGTCGCAACATGGCAATAGCACTCACTGACCGGTCAATGAGTGATAACGCCTGGTTTCGCCAGTTATGCAGGAATTTGTGCACTCACCGAAGGCCGCCGTGCTCGGGAAAGGATTAACAAGCCGACGGCATGAACAATGAGAGTCAAACTTTGCCACGCAAGTTGGCGAACGGGTGAGTGAAATATGGCAATCGCTGCTGCGAGGCTGAGCGTAATGACGAAGGTGTCAATTGCGTATAGCCAAAAGCTGACCTGAGTAGCACGATGCCGCTGATGCGAAACTTTCGCAGCAAGCACCAACAACACCAAGACAAATGGCATGTCTAACACCAATGCAGGTCCAGCGGTGTACCACCAAGGCGCTCCCGGCGGTTCCAGTTGCATACCCACGAAAATCGCATCGATGAACTGTGTAAATGAGAGCCCAATGAAGAGGTCGATGAAACGAGAATACTTGAACAGTATCAGCGAATTGAGAATAGTGGCCACAGCGACGAGATAGAGCCAAATTGCCGCTGCTTTGGCTCGCGTTATTCCAGAGTCGCTAAGTTTCTGTGCACCGTTTTGGGGCGGAGAGGTCATCACAGCCCGCATCTTAGCTCAGCAATGTCTCAGTTGGTGAAAAATCCCGATTACACTCAAAACCCCGGCCAAAGGGTCAATGAGTGGAAACGCCTGTGGCATTCTCTCTGAGGCAGCAGGCTTGAACGATTTACTGCTTTACCAGTTCGACCCGGCGATTGAGCGTGCGCCCGTCCTCCGAGTCATTCGATGCCAGCGGCGCGTAAGGGCCGTCGCCATAAGCTAGCAGCCTTCCCGCATCCACGCCGTACTGAGAGGTGAGCACCTGCACAACGGCGGCCGCGCGCCGCCTGGAAAGTTCGACATTCGCGGCCAGCACCCCGACATTGTCGGTATGGCCCACGACATAGAGCTTCAATTTGGCATCCTGCTTCAACAGTTTGACGATCTCCTGCAGCGCGGCACCGGACTCCGGCTTCACCTCAGCCTTCCCCGTATCGAACAGAATGCCGTTGACCACGATATGACCGCTGGCGGCCAGGCCGCTCGAAAGCGCCGCTGCCGTCGCCACCACATCCTGCGTCAACTTCGTTTCGATCAGAATCGACTGCGTGTAGTGGCCCCCCGAGCCTACGCTTTCCCCGATCCAGGTCTTGCCTAGATGCACGGTAATATCCCCGTAATCCCCGGAGTCGTAATCGAAAATGTAACCGGCATTCTTCAGCCCGGTGCGGAGATTGCGAATCACCTGAGCCTTGCTCGCGTCTGGGGGAGCCGAATAGTTGATCTCGTGAAATTCACCTTCGAGCTTCATAGGCTTCTTCCCGTCGCCCATCTCGAAGTCATGGCTCTCGTCGGCTTTATCGGTGCAGGACTTGATGAAGGTGCCGGGGTAACGGCCAATCAGCGTCGAGTCCTTGCAACCTGTGGCGTCCTTGGTCTGCGCCTGCGCCGGGCAAACACAGAACGACAGCGCCACCACACATAGAACCAACCGTAGAATTGTTTTCAAGCTTCCTCCATTTTCAATCTCTTTGAAGACCGGATTCCCGTTTGTGGCCGAGTGCGGCAGTCTACTCCAAAACCTGCACTTCCGCGAACGATTTTCCTGTGCCGTGATCCAGCAAAGCGGAAACTATGCGGTTGTTGGCGATCGGAGTAGGGATCGTGATGACTCACGACCCCCTCCTCGGACCCGGACGAGCGCTCGTTAGCGCATCCGGTTCTTATCTCAGATGAATGGCGGCAAAGCGTGCATCTGGAAAGGGATGAAGCGTGCTCGGTTGCGGAAGCCAGCGCTGAGCCAAGGCAAGAGTACGCGTCCACGAGATCCGGTGTTTCTGGCTCCGGCGGCGGAGAGTACGCCACCAGAGCGCCAGCACCCGGTCACGGAACGCCCCCAGACTTGCGAGGTTTCCCGGTACCGCGTAGTAGTTGAAGTGGCCTTGGACGACCGACTGCAGCCATCTTCCGGTTTGGGGCAGCGGATCGTGCATGCGCATCCGAAGCTGCTGCTTGACCTTTCGCAACTTGCCTCGTATGCGTTTGCGGATCGTTTTGCGCCGTACCATGAAGCGCCCGAGACTGTTCTTCCCGCTGATATGCGTGAAGCCCAGAAAGTCGAACGTCTCCGGCTTCCCTTCTCCTCTACGTTTCCGGTTCTCTTCGGCAAACCTGCCGAATTCGATCCGGCGCGTCTTGTCTGGGTGCAACTCCAGTCCAAACTTGGCCAATCGCTCTCGCAAATTTTCTAGAAAGCGATCCGCGTCCGTCTGATACTGAAATCCCAAAATCGTGTCATCGGCATATCTGATGACCACGACCTCGCCTTGCGCCCACTTCTGGCGCCAGACGTTTACCCAGAGATCGAAACTGTAGTGCAGGTACACGTTGGCGAGCAACGGTGAAACCACCGAGCCCTGCGGCGTACCCGTCTGCGGTTCCGACCATTGGCCTTCCTCCATCACTCCAGCCTTCAACCATTTTCGAATGAGCCGCAGTATGCGAGGATCGGCCACGCGATGCTCCATGAACTGGATCATCCAGCTTTTGTCGAGGTTATCGAAAAAGCCGCGGATGTCCGCGTCCAGTATGTAGTTCACCTTCTTCTTCAGCAGCGCATACGACAGCGCATCCAGCGCATCATGCTGGCTACGCCCCGGGCGAAACCCATACGAGAATCCCAGAAAGTCTTCCTCGTAAATCTGGTTGAGGATGATGATCACGGCCTGTTGGACGATCTTGTCTTCCAGGGCCGCAACCCCCAATGGACGTTGCCGCCCATCTTCTTTCTGTATGTACACTCTCCTCGAGGGCAGCGCTCGATACGCTCCACGATGAACCCGTCCGTGAAGGTCGACGAGCCGATCCTCCAGGCCGGACTCATACTCCTGCCACGTGACTCCGTCCACTCCCGGTGCCGCTTTCCTCTTCAACGAGTAAAAGCTTTCCCGGAGTAGATCGGCAGTCAAGTGGTGGAGCAAGGCGGTGAACTTCATCTCCTTGTGTTCCCGTGCTGCTTTCCGCACGCTTGCCAACCCTTGGGACACGCCCTTCCCGCTCTGCGTCGGGTACGTGTTAGATTGACCGGCGTTCTCCTTGATCAGCGGCCTTCCCTCCCCACTCTCCGCCGACAATCTCGTGTCTTTGTTCGAATGGTTCATCGGTAGTACGCCACTGTGTGACTCCTCGCAGACGTACACGCGGGCCGTGCGGCCTGAGCCTTCACCCGCCGACCTGCCGTCTGGTTTGCCAGCAGGTGTCTCCGAGGTCTCCCGGTTCTCGTGCATGAAGTTTCTAGGCGTGCCGTGGGGTCTTCGACCACGCCGGACTGAACAGAAACTCGCGCTATCGTTCCCGTCCATGTTGCCTTCCGCGCATATTAACCGCGTCGGCGTCCGGGTTGTATCTTTTCGCGGCTCAATGGCCACCCCGCCTATCCCCTGTCTACGCTTCACTGGGTCCCTCGCGGTAGCAGCGCAAGACTCGAGGCCAAGTGGATCGCTACTCCTTTCTTGTAAGGCTCTTTCATCCTCTACTTCATGTCGGTTTATCCCGGCGCACTAACATCCCGATAGCACTCATTGACCCGGTTGTACTTGGTAGAACCTGAACACAGCGAAGATTGTCGTATGCTTTTTTCATCACCACACACCGCAGCTGCGGACCAGGGTCATCCGCACACCATAAGTCTGAAACTGCGCGACATGAACCAGCTCTTCAATTCGATGGACCCTTCTCCATTCATTGAAAAGGATCTCGACGACGACGCGGAAGAATTCATCGTAAGCTGGGCCCAAGAATTCCCCCATAACGCTCCGGTCAAATTGCGCATTTACTTGGACCAGTGGCCGGCCGAAGACCCCAAAGAACTGATCAGGACAGCGGTCCACAATCACTTTGCCCATGGTGCCCAAATTACTGACCTGGAGTTCAAGCGGCTCTTGCGGCAAGGCCGCACCAGTCTTTTCATCGGACTGCTGTTTTTGGCCGTGTGCCTACTTCTCAGCAAGATGTTGTTAGGTCGTGAAGCGGGCACTTGGGCTGCCATAGTGCGGGAGAGCCTTACGATTGCCGGATGGGTCGCCATGTGGCGACCGATGCAGATCTATCTTTACGATTGGTGGCCTCTCCTGCGACGAAGTCGGACTTATGCCAAGCTGAGCCAAATGCCCGTGGAACTAGTCCAAAAAGGCAAGAGCTGAGTAAACTCTCAGTGGAATACAGTCCCGGAACTGGAGCGGAGGAATGAGCTATCCCATGAAAAAGCAGCTGGTGTTATTTCTGGCAATCGGCTTGGGCTTAACCGCATGCTCTGGCGGGACAGTTTCCTCTAACGTGCAGAAAGGAACGGTTGAAGCGCAGAACTTGGGCACACCGGAGTCTCTCAGCGCTGCGGGGGAGCAGGAGTTGCGGGCCATCGTAGCAAGCGGGAGATTAGCTGATCTGCAGTGGCCCAATTTTTCGGAAAACAGCGCGGCGGTGAAGGAATTCTACGATGAGTCCGGCGACCGGCTGGGATGGAGCCGTGGCGGGAAGCCGACGCCACAGGCCATAGAGACGATTGGAATCTTGGAGAAGGCAGATCAAAAGGGACTCGACAGTAGAGACTATGACGGCGTGAAGTGGCCGGAGCGGTTGAAAGCTTTGCAAAGCCCGGGTGGGGCGACGGAATCGGCGCTGGTGAAATTTGATGTGGCGCTGACCGTGTCTGCGATTCGTTATGGTACCGACCTGCACTTGGGAAAGGTGGATCCCAAAATCTTGCACAAGGATTTCGACCCGGAACGCGAAAAACATAATGCGGGAGAATTCCTTTGGAAAAGCGTGGTGGGGGCGCGGAGCGTGAAAGATGCGGTGGACCCGATCGAACCGCCGTACCCGGGTTACCAGCGGACACTGGTGGCGCTTCAGAAGTATATGCAGATGGCAAAGGAGGAAGTGCCCGATCCCCTGCCGCAGGTGAAAAAGCCGATCGCGCCCGGACAAGAATACCAAGGCACAGGAAAACTTGTGCGCAGGCTGCAATTTCTGGGAGATCTGCCGGCTGCGCTGCAGGTGCCGGAGAATTCGCAATCATATTCCGGCGATGTGGTCGAGGGCGTGAAACGGTTTCAGACGCGACATGGGTTGGAAGCGTCGGGCAAGCTTGGACCACAAACCATCACGGAGCTGAACCGGCCGATGAGTGAGCGCGTGGAAGCGCTTCGGCTAACCCTGGAGCGCTGGCGGTGGATACCAGACAACTTCACACAGCCGCCAATCCTCGTGAATATTCCGGAATTTGTTCTGCGAGCTTTCGACTCGCTCGACGCGCCGGGGAGGCCGGCGCTGATGATGCGGGTGGTGGTGGGGCGCGCCCTGCGGACGCAGACACCAGTGCTTGAAGAAGACATGAAGTATCTGATTTTCTGGCCATACTGGAATGTGCCGCCGAGCATTTTGCGCGCGGAGATCATCCCGAAGATCACTAAGGATCCGGCGTATATTCAGAAAAACAATTTTGAAGTGGCGACGCATTCCGGGCAAGTGGTGACCGATGGAGTGGTGAGCGAAGAGGTGCTGGCACAGTTGCGCACGGGGAAGCTGATGGTGCGGCAGAAACCGGGACCGAAGAACGCGCTGGGCCTGATCAAGTTTATCTTTCCCAACGATCAGAACGTTTACTTACACTCGACGCCGTCCCAGTCGCTCTTCAGCGAGAGTCGGCGCGATTTCAGCCATGGCTGCATTCGCGTAGAGGATCCCAAGGCTTTGGCGGAATGGGTGCTGCGAAATAATCCGGGATGGACGCGAGAACGGATTGAAGCGGCGTTTAAGGCAGAAAAGCAACAACAGGTAAATCTGGCACACGAGATTCCCGTGTTGATCGTCTATGGCACGGCGATTGCCAAGGAGAATGGCGAGGTATTCTTCTTCGAAGATATCTACGGGTACGACAAAGCAATGGGAAAGCTGTTTGAGCAGGCTTACGCGTCAAAAAATTGAAGCGCGCCGCGATTTGTTTTCCACTTCCGGAAGCTATTCAGCGTTTGTGTGGAAGGAGGAGCAGCCGTAACACCACGTGCGGACGCGGCCCGTATCGACATGAACGAAGGCCGAGCGCGGGTAATAGCCGACGCCGCCCCGACCGAGCGCAATCGAAGCATTGTACAGCGTCAAGGTGTCAATTCCTGGGATGCGGATGTCAATCGCGTGAGCCTGCATGTGCTGGCTGTTCTTGGCCACTCCAGGAGAGCGGGCACGAAGGAATTCATTGCTCGAGGGATTGCGATACCCACAGATGATGTCGATCTCCGCATCCGGATGACCCACAGCGGCAGCGAGATCGGAAAGAATGTCAAAAACATGAGGATCATAGTGCTTTACTTGGCCGGTACGATGGTCGCGTAGAAAACGATCGAGCTGCGCTTCCGCCTCCGGAAGATAACGATCGCCGCGACGGTAAACGATGTCAATGTGCTCCCCAGTATGCGTGTGATAAAGGCGAAGATGATGCTCCTGCAAGGCGGAGGAATCGGCAGCGCGGCTGGAACTGCTGACGATGACAGGTGCAAAGATAAAGAGGCCAGAAAAAAACAAAAGTACGACGATAGTCTTCAAGAAGCAAAACCTCCAAACGAGAAAACTGTGGAACAAGAAAGAGAATTGGCGAGTTCGTATTAGTCTACAGGAAAAATCGTGAAAAGAATCCCGGGATTCGAAGGTTCGCTCGCGGTCCAGTCCTTGTAGGGCATTTCATCTTGCTGGGCGCTTTTCTTCTTGCTGTTCAGTTCAGAGGATAGGATCCGCGCCGAGGGAAGCGACGTTCGCAATCATTGCAGCATTGCAGCGACGGAATGGCGGCTCGTAGTTGTTGAAATATCGCCATAACACTCAAAATCCCCTTGGAAGGGCGAAGAGACGGCGCAAGCTTGTGACATCGCCTGTTTGCATCAACAATCAAGCAGGCTTTCTTTCTATCGCGTCACCCCGATTTTCTGACTGAACAAACTGGCAGCTACGCCGTTTCCGCGGCGGCGGGAGGACGCAGCACAAACAACATCCGCAGATCTATCGCGGAATGGAAGACGACGGGGAACAGCAGATTCCCGGTCAACAGGAACAGGAGGCCGAAGAGCAGGCCAATCACGACGGTTGACGCCGCTCCGCCGACGCCCTGGTAGAGGTGTCCCAGTCCAAAGATCACCGACGAAATGAGCAGCGCGAGAGTGAGATTCAGCGAGAAAGGAAGAACGTGCAGGTAGTGCAGCAGAAAGCCGCGAAAGAGAGTTTCTTCGCAGATTCCGGCTGTGACACAGAGAAAGGCATACCAGCGGCGCTCGGTCCACGTCGCGGGGAAGAAGTAGCTGAGCGATTTCACCGCATCGGCCGAGGAGTACTTGCGCGGCCTCTTCGTCACATTCTTCCAGATGGCCACAGCGGCCGGCAGCAGAATTGAAGCCATGAAAATGGCAAGCACTCCTCCAACCAGGTAGCGAATCCAGGCGTGCTCGAACAGCCAGGAGGCCTCATCCGGCGCTGGGCTGATGGTGAACAACGGACGGAAGCCCACGGCCAGCAACGCCACTGTGGTAGCAGTCCACAACCACGCGCAAAGCGTCTTGTAGTAGCGGATTTTCCCCGCCGAGCTGGGGCTTTGCTTCAGTCGGCGCGTGTCGCGATAATCCCAAAGCGGCGTGACGACAAGCAGGAACAGAAAGAGCAGATCCTGGGCCAGCGCCGCTGTATGAGGATAGGACATGCGAGTGGATTCTCGGCGAACAGTATAGCGAGGAACAAGGCCCTGCGTGTTTCGGCTATCAAACAATCTTACCCGGAATTTCCTTTTTGACCCCAAAAGCGGCTGCCATTGCCCCCATCCCTTTTTGCGTCAACGTGAAACAATCTTCATAACCAACGATAGTATTTCTGTCGTGGATTGTTGTCGCAAAATCCCGATAACACGTGCGCCGTGAAAAGGCGCTGGTCGACTGCGGGTGAAAGTCCCGCCCGGGAACTAGGTTCGCTCCACCCGGAAGCAATCGGAGCGGCGGTGGAGGAAACGAAGCCGTCGGAGCCTCCGGTGTAGAGGGTCGCTTAGGCGACTTGGCGAGCATGCAAGCCGTAACGTGAAGTGAACGCTGAGCAGGCCTCGAAACGATTAACGCAGGAGCCCTCCCCCCGTGTTTTGTGGGCGGGCCGCCGTTGATGGGACAGTACGAGCGAACGAGTTCCATCAGACCTGCCGGGGTAATGGCGACGACAAGCAGGCAAAGTTGAACAGTAGCAACACGGGAAGCCCCAGCGGTGATCGCGGATGCGATCAACCGGCATCTCGTGAGAGACAGGCCGGGCCGTATGGGGTGACGGAGAGGCCCGTAGTACTGATGAAGCCGGGTAATGCCGGTGGAGGGAAGGGGCCTCAGTTGAAAGGAAACGCAAGAAGCAACGAAGACGGAGGGATTGGTGTCGAACCTAACAACCCCAGCAAGCGTTCAGGAATTGCAGACGGCGTTGCACGACAAAGCGAAGGAATCGCCCAGCTTCCGCTTTTACGCCTTGTACGACAAGGTGTACCGCAAGGACGTTCTGGCATTCGCCTACGCGTGCTGCAAAGCCAATGGCGGAGCGGCAGGAGTGGACAATCAGACGTTCGAGGACATCGAGACGTACGGAGAAGGGCGCTGGCTGGACGAACTGGCGCAAGAGCTGAAGAACCGAACCTATCAACCACTTCCTGTGCGGCGTGTCTATATACCGAAGCCGGACGGGAAACAGCGGCCTTTAGGAGTGCCCGCTATCCGGGATCGGACAGCGGAAATGGCAGCAGTTCTGGTTCTCGAACCAATCTTCGAGGCCGATCTACCGCTAGAGCAGTACGCCTATCGGCGAGACCGCAGCGCACTGGATGCTGTAAGACACGTCCATAAGCTGATCAACACTGGCCATGGAGAAATTGTAGACGCAGATCTCAGTTCCTACTTCGATACTCTTCCGCATTCCGAGCTTCTAAAATCGGTAGCTCGTCGCGTCGTAGACGGAGCGATGCTTCATCTGATCAAGATGTGGCTGGAAGCTCCAGTCGAAGAAACGGACGAGCGTGGAAACAAGCGTCGAAGCACGCGTAATCGGGACGAAGGTCGAGGGAGTCCGCAAGGATCTCCGATCAGTCCGTTGCTGAGTAACCTGTACATGCGTCGGTTCGTGCTTGGCTGGAAGAAATTGGGGCACGAGAGGCGTCTGAGAGCGTACATCGTTAATTATGCCGATGACCTCGTGATCTGCTGTCGCGACAAAGCCGCAGAGGCTTTAGTCACGATGCGGGGCATGATGACGAAGCTGAAGTTAACGGTGAACGAGACGAAGACGCGGGTCTGCAAGCTGCCGGAAGAAAAGTTCGACTTCTTAGGGTACACGTTCGGGCGATGCTACTCGCCAAAGACGGGACGAGCCTATCTAGGCAGCACTCCGTCGAAGAAACGGGTGCAACGCGTCTGTGAGGCGATCAGCCAGGAAACCGGACGGAACAGGACCCTGCTGGCCCAAGAAACAGTAATCACGACACTCAATCGAATCATGATCGGGTGGGCTAACTATTTCTGTTTGGGACCAGTCAGTCCTGCTTATCGAGCTGTCGAAAGACATGCTCGCCAGAGGCTGCGACAGTGGCTGTGCGCCAAGCACAAGCTGCGAGGGCAGGCAAGCAAGCAGTTTTCAATCACTACCCTGCATCAGGTGCTGGGCCTTGTCGAACTTACTACTCGGACAAGCAGCCTTCCGTGGGCGAAATCGTGAAACTTTCTCCGAGAGCCGGATGCGCGAGATGCGCCTGTCCGGTTCGATGAGCGAGAACAGGAAACAGAGCCATGCCAAACCGGATTGAGGCGCGCTCTGCGAAAGCAGCGCTTACGAATGCCACCGGGAGACTACCGCTACTGCGCCTGTTCTCGACTCCACTCATTGACGGGTTGTGAGCGCTATCGCATCCCGTCGGAGACCGGCCTTCTCATCCCATCTGTTATCGTCAACGATCCTGATTTGGTTTGCGACGACTCGCCCTATAATTGCTTTGCAGGCTCTGCATTTGTCACTCCGACCGCCAAACTGGTAACCTGCTCCCGCATTGCCAATCCACCAAAGGAGGCTCCCATGAAACAGCGGATCTTCGGGCTCGTTTTTCTCCTGTTACTTTCAATGTCGTCGTCGGCCGTGGAGCCTGACCGCAAACACGTGGTTCTGCGTCCGTCTGCCACGCGTAGCGCCTTCCCGTTCAGCGATGCCGTGCTGGTGGGAAACACACTTTACGTCGCGGGCACCGTCGGCTTCGAGACCACGACCGGCAAGCCACCGGCCAGCCCAGGACAGGAAGCCAGGCTTGCCATGGACGGCCTCAAGCAAGTCATCGAAAGCGAGGGCATGGCCATGGATGATTTGGTCTCGGTGCAGGTGTACTGCACTGACTTCACCCTCTATGACACGTTCAATGGCGTCTATCGAACGTACTTCCACGATCAATTCCCCGCTCGGGCTTTTCTCGGGGTCGCAAGCCTGATCGGCGGCGCGCGCTTCGAGGTCATGGGGATCGCGGTGAAGCGAGCGAAGTAGAAGTAGATGACTCGTTCTCAAAGGGTGTGGGGAGTTGCGGAGAATGGCAAAGCCGCAGACATGAGTCAAAGGGGAACGAGAATTATGGTTGTAGTAATTGGCGAAAAATCGCCATCTCACTCATTGACCCGTCGTGAGCGCCACCGCCCGATTTCGTGAACAGTCTGGTCCTTATGCTCTGCGCGAATTGCGGCCTTGCCGCGCTGGGCCAGCCCTACTGTTTCGCCGCGGTAAACTGGCTGTTGGTTCCGCGCAACTTGTCCTCGATTTTGGCGGTCATGACTTTGCCGCCGGCAGCTACTGTCATACGCGCGACGCTGATCACCTTCCCGTCGCGCTTGTCGGTTTCCTCTATCGTGTTCTTGCCCATGCTTTTCACGGAGACGCTGGTGATCCCGGGATCACCCTTGTAGGGCGCCTCCGTGCCATCCAGTTTCGCGACATAGGACTGCCCGGTTGGGCTGGTCATGCTCAGGCTACCGTCTTCCACCTTGAAGGTGACTAGAAGCGCGTTTTCGGACAGAGTGTCCATCTTCGAAGTCACCCATGAACCGGAAATCGCGTGCGATCCCGCCGGGCCCTTGGCCACTTGTGTGATGCTTCCATTTCCGGTGACCGGGGCGGCGCTCGTATTGCTGCTGTCGCTGAACTCGAAAGTCGCCGTCTTCCCATCCGGTGACACTACGGTTTTGGCGGTGGCGACGGTCTTCCCGTTTTTCTTGTCGACTTCCTCAATGGTTCGGTCATCCACCACTTTGATACTGGCGCTATCGTAGTAAGGGTGTCCGCTGACCGGATGGTCCGCACCGTCCGCTTTTACATCAATCGCAGGCGCGCACGTCTTGCAGTGATACATACCGTCTTGCAGCAGATAAACGTCGGGCTTCTTAGGGAATTGCGCGTCTGTGAGATTAAACTTCCATGTACCGTTAAAGGCATTCTGCGCGAGTGCCGGAACGGAAACCAGCAGCGCAGTCACCAGTCCTAACACCAGTAACCTCTTCATGGGCGTATCCTCCATGTGATTTTTAAGACAGGTTTCCCGTGGGCTTCTAAGCGACGGCCAATGTACACCTGACCCTCTCCCGAGTCAACAGTGCCCGCCAACGGCATTGCCGTGGGTTATGTGGTGCCGGCGATTCGCAGGAGATGCGCCCGTGCCGGTTGCTGGCGATAAATCCCGATAGCACGTGCGCCGTGAAAAGGCGCTGGTCGACTGCGGGTGAAAGTCCCGCCCGGGAACTAGGTTCGCTCCACCCGGAAGCAATCGGAGCGGCGGTGGAGGAAACGAAGCCGTCGGAGCCTCCGGTGTAGAGGGTCGCTTAGGCGACTTGGCGAGCATGCAAGCCGTAACGTGAAGTGAACGCTGAGCAGGCCTCGAAACGATTAACGCAGGAGCCCTCCCCCCGTGTTTTGTGGGCGGGCCGCCGTTGATGGGACAGTACGAGCGAACGAGTTCCATCAGACCTGCCGGGGTAATGGCGACGACAAGCAGGCAAAGTTGAACAGTAGCAACACGGGAAGCCCCAGCGGTGATCGCGGATGCGATCAACCGGCATCTCGTGAGAGACAGGCCGGGCCGTATGGGGTGACGGAGAGGCCCGTAGTACTGATGAAGCCGGGTAATGCCGGTGGAGGGAAGGGGCCTCAGTTGAAAGGAAACGCAAGAAGCAACGAAGACGGAGGGATTGGTGTCGAACCTAACAACCCCAGCAAGCGTTCAGGAATTGCAGACGGCGTTGCACGACAAAGCGAAGGAATCGCCCAGCTTCCGCTTTTACGCCTTGTACGACAAGGTGTACCGCAAGGACGTTCTGGCATTCGCCTACGCGTGCTGCAAAGCCAATGGCGGAGCGGCAGGAGTGGACAATCAGACGTTCGAGGACATCGAGACGTACGGAGAAGGGCGCTGGCTGGACGAACTGGCGCAAGAGCTGAAGAACCGAACCTATCAACCACTTCCTGTGCGGCGTGTCTATATACCGAAGCCGGACGGGAAACAGCGGCCTTTAGGAGTGCCCGCTATCCGGGATCGGACAGCGGAAATGGCAGCAGTTCTGGTTCTCGAACCAATCTTCGAGGCCGATCTACCGCTAGAGCAGTACGCCTATCGGCGAGACCGCAGCGCACTGGATGCTGTAAGACACGTCCATAAGCTGATCAACACTGGCCATGGAGAAATTGTAGACGCAGATCTCAGTTCCTACTTCGATACTCTTCCGCATTCCGAGCTTCTAAAATCGGTAGCTCGTCGCGTCGTAGACGGAGCGATGCTTCATCTGATCAAGATGTGGCTGGAAGCTCCAGTCGAAGAAACGGACGAGCGTGGAAACAAGCGTCGAAGCACGCGTAATCGGGACGAAGGTCGAGGGAGTCCGCAAGGATCTCCGATCAGTCCGTTGCTGAGTAACCTGTACATGCGTCGGTTCGTGCTTGGCTGGAAGAAATTGGGGCACGAGAGGCGTCTGAGAGCGTACATCGTTAATTATGCCGATGACCTCGTGATCTGCTGTCGCGACAAAGCCGCAGAGGCTTTAGTCACGATGCGGGGCATGATGACGAAGCTGAAGTTAACGGTGAACGAGACGAAGACGCGGGTCTGCAAGCTGCCGGAAGAAAAGTTCGACTTCTTAGGGTACACGTTCGGGCGATGCTACTCGCCAAAGACGGGACGAGCCTATCTAGGCAGCACTCCGTCGAAGAAACGGGTGCAACGCGTCTGTGAGGCGATCAGCCAGGAAACCGGACGGAACAGGACCCTGCTGGCCCAAGAAACAGTAATCACGACACTCAATCGAATCATGATCGGGTGGGCTAACTATTTCTGTTTGGGACCAGTCAGTCCTGCTTATCGAGCTGTCGAAAGACATGCTCGCCAGAGGCTGCGACAGTGGCTGTGCGCCAAGCACAAGCTGCGAGGGCAGGCAAGCAAGCAGTTTTCAATCACTACCCTGCATCAGGTGCTGGGCCTTGTCGAACTTACTACTCGGACAAGCAGCCTTCCGTGGGCGAAATCGTGAAACTTTCTCCGAGAGCCGGATGCGCGAGATGCGCCTGTCCGGTTCGATGAGCGAGAACAGGAAACAGAGCCATGCCAAACCGGATTGAGGCGCGCTCTGCGAAAGCAGCGCTTACGAATGCCACCGGGAGACTACCGCTACTGCGCCTGTTCTCGACTCCACTCATTTGACCGGGGTTTTGAGTGATAACGCCTGATTACGCCGACTACGCCCGGTGCGTCGGAATAATGTCACTAAACGGGCCGCCGAACGGCACCTTCTCCTCGACTCCGACAAACGCATTCCGGTAGGCTAGAAAAGTAACAGGGCCGTTGACCCCTCCTTGGAACAGGATGAGCACCGAGAAGCAAAAAGCGAAGTGGCGAAAGGCTTCCGTAGACTACCGGAAAACTCATCCCGACATTGTTGCGCTCTATAACAGGCGTACGTGCCACGTTCGGAAGGCGATTTTGAAGTGGATGCGCAACAATAGACCGGACCTGATGAAGAAGTTTGAACGCGAGGCCGAAAGGGCATTTCCGCTGAATCACACTCCTGAGGGGTTTTGAGTGTAATCGCCTGTGGGTGTTGAAAAAGGAACCAAATAAGTAATTTCAGTGAATTTCAGCGCCTACGGCGAACGAACATTCAATAACTTGCGAACGAATTTCGCCGGTGAAATTCCCTGAAAAGAGTTTTTCAACAGGCACGCCTGTTCTCAACAACTGGGTGCAAACCAGGGACGAAGTCACTGCACCTTCGCGTACTCCGCCTTGGCCTGCTTCAGGATGGGGATGTCGGAATCGGCGTCCTTCCGAGTGGCGCTCTAGTTGATCGGTCCCAAGTAGTGGTCCAGCCAGTCCAATACTTCTTTGATCATCAGGTCATTTGATGGAACATGACCAGTGTTCAAGAGGACATATCGTTTGTCTTTCGCCGGTGTTCCCAACCACGTAAACATAGGTTTTTGCGACGAATCTTCCGGAAAGATAAAGTCATACCGGCCATTGATCATTAACGTGGGAATTTTCACATGAGGAGCGAAATTAAACTCATCCACCTCCGGCAGTGTCTTTTGAAGGTGGAATCCTCCGCTCAGCAGCACGGCCATCTTGATCCGATTCTCAGTCGAGAGCATGATGGGCGCCAATGCTCCTCCCCAGCTAAAACCGTAATACGCTATGCTTTCACGGTTTATGTCAGTGCGGCTTTCAACGTAATCGATCGTCCGTCCAAGGTCCTTGGCCCATTCAATGACGTGGTCGCGATAGAAGCTGGTCCTCTGAGGAAATGGAGAATTCAAGCCGTCACCACGTTCGTACGTGCTTTTGTAAATGGGATAGACTACCGCGCGCCCACTCTTCACGATGAGGTCCAGCGCTGCCGGCCCATGAAGCGAAAGATTTTGGCTCGAGCGTTCGTCGAGCACATTCGAACCGGGAAAGTAAACTACCGTTTGGTACGGTGCACGCCGGTTCCTTGGCAGAAATATATACAACGTGAGCCGCTCATTGCCATAAGCGGCATTGATCGTGACCCTCTGCTCTTTCCAGTACTGCGGAGTATCGTCTGTTGTTTCAACAACAGCGTTCAGCGGTGCTTTGTCGTATGCATAAACACTGCGATAGAGCTTAAAGACGTTATCGGAAATAGGTTTTTCCTTGTTGAAATCCCTGCGAGTCCACTCAATGGGGTGCAGTGTCTCTTTAGCTAGGCGCGAAGAATACTTTGCGAGTCGGAAACCGTAATCCGGAGCGCGGCTGAATGGAGACTGTGCATCCGGATCAGCAAACATCTTCACGGCCTCATCCCACGCACCACCGAGAAGATAGCGCTTGTCCCAACCGGCATTCCAACACCACTCCTTGGCGTTTCCCGCCATATCGGAAGTGCCGTAGGGACCGAGACTTTTATAGGTGCCCACTGCGGCGAGGCTGCGTCCTGAAAAATTACTTTGCGGACCGATCCAGTTCAGTGCCCAAATGCCTGCTGCTTTATCCCAGTGGTACACGGTGGGCAGGCTCTTGCCCACAAAGTCAGCATAGGCCGCTGCCTCGAACCAACTGACTCCGACACAGGTAAGTCCGCCTGTCCTTCAGGGTATTCCCCCAGTTGCCATGTCGCCGGCCCCGGCCTGCCGGTCTTGTCACGAAAGCGCGTCATAGCTTGTTCCCAGGACAGGGTTCGACCGTTCTCCACAAACTGTTCTTTCCAATAACGCGGGTTCGTGTAACCTCCCGCGTCCAGGAATTTCTTGAATTCCTGATTAGTCACTTCGTGTCGATCGATCCAATAGTCCTGCAACTGCACTGCTGGCAAGTCATTGAACCCTGGAAAATCAAGGGAGAAGCTGCCGCCCGGAACACGCACCATTCCTTCCGAAGCCTTTTCTGTCTGAGTCAGTACAAAGTTGATTCCAACTTGTGTATTGGAAGTCCGCAGGGCCCACCATTCATCCTCCGAAACCGTCCTCTCGAGATCTGTATAACCTCCCTTCTGCACCCTCCATCGGAGAAAGGCCAAAGGTATCCTCTCTTGCTCAAGTGGTGACCGACCCAAAAACTGCCAGTTCGCTTCGACTGCTCCATATGGCTTGAAACTGATGTCCGCCCCTTCGGGCTCCGTGTGGATGCGTACTACTCGCGACATCTGAGGCCATAGCTTCGCCAGTACGGGATCGTTGGGGATGTAACGTTCGACTTCCCGGGCCAGCGCAAAGGCTTCAGGATTTTGGTTTTTCTCCACCAGTTGCATAACTTTCGGAAGGGCTTGCTCTCTCGCCCAATGGATTTTGGAGTTTCGCCTCACCAGCCACACTGCCGCCAGCGCGATCACCAGCGCCGCCACGATCAGCGGAATCGCAACCCTCGGCCTTCGCACCAAGCTAGCCACCGGCACCCCAGTGGACGAACTCAGCTCGTTCTTCAGCCGCTGGAGATGGTCTCTGACCACCGCTGCCGATTGGTACCTTTTAGCGCGCTCCTTTTCCAGGGCTTGGTTGATGATCCGTTGCAGCTCACGCGGAATTCCAGGGTTCAATTGCGCTGGAGGCGGAGGATCTTTGTGAAGGATGCCGTCGAATATTGCCGCTGCCGTGCTGCCGGGAAACGCCTCTACTCCAGTGGCCATCTCGTACAGAACCACTCCGAACGAAAATAGGTCGCTGCGGGCATCGAGTTCTTCCCCTAACGCTTGCTCAGGCGACATGTAGGCTACCGTGCCGACCGCTATTCCGGACTCGGTCAGGTGCGACTCGATCGTCGGCTGAGCCGAAAATGACACCGCTGCACCCGCAACCTGCCTGTGTGACGCCAACTTCGCTAAGCCGAAATCAAGCACCTTCGCGTGGCCCCGCTCGGTTACAAAGATGTTCGCCGGCTTGATGTCGCGATGGATAATTCCACGGCTGTGCGCGGCATCCAGGGCATCGGCGATCGCCACTGCAATTCGCAGCAGCTGTCCGATCTCGAGCGGCTTGCGATCGATCTGGCGCGCGAGCGTTCGCCCCTCCAGCAGTTCCATCGCAATGAATGGCTGGCCCTGCGACTGCCCGATCTCATAAATCGTGCAGATGTTGGGGTGGTTGAGAGCAGATGCGGCTCGCGCCTCCCGGCGGAACCGTTCCAGAGCACTCGAGTCCTGGGCAACGTCAGTGGGAAGGAACTTGAGGGCGACGAAGCGGCCCAGTTCCGTGTCCTCGGCCTTGTACACCACACCCATCCCGCCGCCGCCCAGCTTTTCGACAATGCGGTAGTGCGAGATGGTCCGCCCGATCATTCGGGGCAAATCTTACGTGGGTGAAACGTCCAAGTCAATGAAAGCCGTGGAGTTGGCACTGTCGCCAAATGATTGTTGTCGGAAAATCCCCATTACACTCATTGACCGGGTCGGCCAATTCTCAATGAGTGATAACGCCTGTGGCTGTTGAAAAAGGAACCAAAACAGTAATTTCTGTGAATTTCAGCGTCTACGGCGAACGAACATTCAATAACCTACGAAGGAATTTCACCGTTGAAATTCCCTGAAAAGAGTTTTTCAACAGCCACACCTGTTAACGTCAACCACCGGCACACCTTGTTCTGGAGCCCGTTTTCGTCCAAGGCAAATTACTTCCGGTTTGCCCGTGACTCGGGAACAATGCCGAGACACTGTTCACCAGGGTGCTCCTTTTCCCTGATGATGTGATGCTTGCGCTCGCAACCTACTCCCAAGGCGGCGCCCCGTCGTAATCGTTTACGACAACAATCCGTCTCCCACTCTCCAATAAGCCAATGACCCCGGGGTGGCCGTCAGTTGGCCAGCATGCGGTCACGCGGTTTGTCTTGCGGCCTGCAGGGTAATTCCGGGGACTGTTGAGGAACGGCCACGCCCAGCCATTTTCCCAAGCCGCGGAAGTGGTCCAACCAAGCGCCACTCATGCGCATTTGGTTAGCTCCGGAAAGCGCCTCGACCAGCTGGTAGTAAACGTTTTGCGGCTTCCAAAGGTCCACTTCCAGGGGCGGCACGCGGCTCAGCGAAACCAAAGCCTCCACCATCTGCAGCGCCTCCGGATCACCGGGTTTCCGCGCCCACTGCTCCACCTCCGCGTTCAGCCGTTGGCGCAGAGCCGACTCCAGACAGGATATGTCCAGATTGATGCCATCGTGCCGGGCGGCATCGAGTAGCATCCTGATACGATCCAGGTCCAATTCCTGGTCCGTCAAGGCGCGCTGCACCGCGTTGCCCAACACGAACTCGGCGGTGGTGCGCAGGATGGGCGGCGGAGGCATGTGAAGTTCGGACAAGAAGCGCATGAACGGGGCATGGTGCTCGTATACCTGGCGGTACACGGCCTCGGCCTCGCCCATGGTGGAGTTGACGATTTGACTAAGAATGCGCCGTTGCTCATCGCGGAACAGGGACTTCAGTGAGTAGGTCGCGCCCCGAAAATGGCGATCGATCACGCGTAGGCACTCCGGCAAGTCAGCACTGGAAAAAGCCTGGCTCGCTTCTTCGACCACCACGCGGAAAGCATTTTTGCTCTGGAAGGGGCGAACCCCAGCGCTCAGGTTGTGATCGCCGAAATGAAGCACGGCGAAGCCGACGGTCAAGCGCGTGCGGGTGATGTTCGAGACAATGCGGGCGCGACCGAGAGCAAGTTTTGTTTTACCGGACTCCAATTCGCGCGCTTCCTGCAGGTCCACACCGTAGCTGTAAATCGAGCTCCAGCCCTGATAGCCGTTAAACAGCGAGCTGATGGCATAATGTGCGCCCACCCCGAACAGGTCCAACATGGCGGGTCGGACGAAGCGCTCGTAAACGTGGCGTCCGTTCCCGTAATCAGGGATGTTGCTCCAAGCCGCTTCCAGGCGGCACAAGAATTCCTCCTCTCGGTATTCGCCGAAGAGCTGCTCGCTAAGTTGCACCGCGCGGCCGGCGTATTGGAGGACGTGCACCGTCTCCGGCCCGGTCAGTTCGTCGAAGAACCAGCCGCAACTGGTGTACATCAACAGGAGATGGCGCTGCGCTTCGAGCAGTCTTAAAGTGCGCACTTGTTGTTCGAGGGAAAGGTCCCGCACCGCATGGCGGCCAAGAAATGCGTCCACATTGCCGGGCGAACGATCCAGCACGACGTTGATGTAATCGTCGCGCGCAGCCCAGGCATCCCGCAAAAGTTCCTGCGCGCTGAGTTCATAAAACTTGGCGAGATCATCGCGCAGCCAGTCCATTGCCTCCCGCAGAGGCTGCCGCCAATGCTGGCGCCAGGAGCCGCATCCGCCGGAGTTGCAGCCGCAATCGTTCTTCCAGCGCTCCACCCCATGCATGCAACTCCACGAGCTCTTCTCAATGATTTCCACTTCATGAGATGGCGGGTGCTTGGCAAGGTATTCACCGTAGTTGGTGATATTTGCCAGCTGGTTGCGCTCAATGTAGTCGAGCGCATAGGCGAGAGCCATGTCGCCGTGGGCATGATGATGACCATAGGTCTCGCCGTCGGTGGCGATGTGGACCAATTGCGCCCACGGGCGGTCGTCATTGAAGCCGCTGAGCAGGCGGTTGGCAAAGTTCGGTCCGTTGACGAGCAATCTTTCGAACGCGACCGCGTGCGAGATGGGGCCGTCGTAAAAAAACAAACTGATGCTGCGGCCGGACGGAAGGTGGCAGGCGTACGGGCGCGTGGGATCGATGCCAGCACCCTCGAGGTTAATCCATTCCTCCCAGGGCTGGTGGCGCATCCGGCGGGCCTGGTGCTGGGCCAGAATGGTGAACTTGAGGCCGACCGAACTGAGGAGTTCGAGTGTCTCCAGATCCACTGCCGTTTCCGGCAGCCACATGCCCTCCGGGTCTCGTCCGAAACGGTGCTGGAAATCGCGCATGCCCCAGACGATCTGCGTAGCCTTATCGCGCGAGTTTGCCAGCGGCAGGATCATGTGGTTGTAGGCCTGCGCTAATGCGGCTCCATGGCCCGAGAACGATTGCTGGCTCTGGCGGTCGGCCTCCAGCACCCGCTCATAGGCGTGCGGCGCGTTGTGCTCCATCCACGACAGCAGCGTCGGCCCAAAGTTGAAGCTGATGCGGGCGTAGTTGTTGACGATCTTTGCGATCCGGCCCGCTTCGTCGAGAATCCGCGCGGCGCCATTGGGCAGATAACACTCGGCGGCAACGCGCTCGTTCCAGTCATGGTAGGGAGCGGCGCTATCCTGCAGCTCGACCGCTTCCAGCCAGGGATTTTCACGCGGCGGCTGGTAAAAGTGACAATGGACACAGAGATAACGTGCCATCAGGCGTCTCCAGGAGCGGCCTTAGAAAGCAAATCGAGCCCGCTCTCCTCACAACACCCGATTCATAAACGCGACTCGGGGGCTCACTGGCGCTGACAGGACCGCGCCAAACGCTTGCGTTAAACATAGCGCGGTATGCCCGCGAGCGGGATAGACCAATATGGTACGTCTGACATTGGAGCAGTTGTTGGGAACTAACAGGGGTCTGAGAGGAACCTTGTTGGGGCAGGCCCTCGGTGAGTCGGCTTCTCGGAGAGGTGAGCCAAAAACGTTTTCTTTCCTTAGCGGTCAAGATGCAAAGGAAAAGGCCCGGGCTGGGCGGGCGGCGAGAAGAACACGAGAATCTGGTTAGGACGCTACCGTGGCTGCTTTGGCTTGTCTGGAACCCAACACTTCTTCTTCGGCTATCAGCCAGTCCTCCATTGCGTTTCCATCCAGGCGGCCACGTTCTTCATACAGCTGATACGCACGTTGGCGAATTTGTTCTTCGACTTCGGCATCGGGTGGTTTGGGTCTGATTGGGATAGGAGTCTTGGGACTCATGGGATTACCTCCGCCCAGAATTGTCCTCCCAGTAACTGCACTTTGCAAGGTGACACTTCGATCTGTCACCTCGGTTCGCGGTGAGCAATGCCCCTGCACCAGCGCTAGCAGAAAAGTCCCGAGAACCGCCACCACACCCACGGTGAAGTTTCTACCACGACTTCGGCTCTTTGGCCCAGGTGGCGAATGACCGTCTGTAGTGCGAACGGGCTGCTCGGATAGCCTCATTGTCCCACTGGTTCATGGTAAAGGCGAGGCCATCCGCGCTGACTGTCGTAACATCGCGATTACAGTGCGCCGGGCTAAACCGGCATGAAGGAGAGGATGACAGAGCCTTACGAGTAAGGAGTAGCGATCCGCTCGGCCCCGAGTCTTGCGCTGCTACCGTGAGGGACGCAGTGAAGCGTAGATAGGGGATAGGCGGGGTGGGCTATTGAGCTCCGAAAAGATGGAATCCGGACGCCGACGTCCTTGTAATGCGCGGAAGGCAACATGAACAGGCGCGATAACGCGAGCTCCTGTTTGGTCCGGCGTAGTCGAAGACCCCAGGCACGCCTAGAAACTTCATGCACGAGAACCGGGAGACCTCGGGGATGCCTGCGGTGAAAGTTAGCCGCAGGACGGCGGGAGAAGGCTCAGGCCGTACGGCCCGCGTGTACGTCTCCGAGGAGTCACACAGCGGCATAGTACCGATGAGTCACTCGAACAAAGACGGATCGTTCGTCGGCGGAGAGGGAGGAGGGAAGGCTGCTGATCGAGGAGAACACTCTTCCATCTGACACGTACCCGACACAGAGCGGGTCTGCACGTGTTCCACGGGTGGGCGAGTGTGCGGACAAGCTGTATGCTTGGCCGTTACTTATCCGAGATAAGAACCGGATGCGCTAATGAGCGCCCGTCCGGGTCCGTGCGGGGGGCAACCAGCAATGGTTGTCCCTACCGCGATCTCATTGACCCGAATCGGCCAATTCTCAATGAGTGTAAACGCCTGTTTACAACAGCTATCATGTTCATTCGCAATGACCGACAATTGGGAACCCTACCTCTGCACAGCTAATGGGAAGCTGGCATCCATTTTTGTGAATCTCGGACTTCGAGATGCAGTCCCGATCACGTCGAAACCCTGGCTGTTGTGGGCGTGGGTTTATTTTCAAGGTTGGTGTAAACTCGTAATTTGCCCAAGAACGCAACGTGAGTGGCAAACCGCGAGGCGGAAACTGTCGTATGATCTCGTGCGCGAATGCAGGGGGTAGGTCAGTCGAAACTGATTTCCCCTGTCCCATCTGCGAGTGGCCTGGCCCGTTCCGCCGGGTCACGGAACCAGCGATTTGGATTGGAGGGCAGTATTTCGAATCGCTCCGCGGGAAGTTGGCGGTGAGCGCCTGCCAAAACTGCTCGGCACACATCACGATGCCGCGTCCCACTCCGGAGAAGTTGACGGGTTCTACTCGCTTCCCGGGTACCGTTGCCATACCCTGGAAGGCGCATCGAAGCCGAGCCTGACTCTCAATCGGATCGCCAATCCGGAGTACAGAAGCTGGCTCGATTTCGGTTGCGGGTGGGGCGCCCTGGCGCAAGCGGCTCGGGAGCGTGGCTATGACGCGAGGGGTGTCGAAGTAGGCGACCTCGCTCGATCAAGCTTGCGTCAACGCGGGCTGGCGGCTTACGCAAACCTCTCCGAATGCCGTGCGTCTGGGTTCCGTCCGGATGTCGTGTCGCTGATCCACACGCTGGAGCATCTTGCCGACCCGCGGGAACTGTTGCGGGAAATTCATTCGACGATGAACCCACAGGGTTCGCTGATTGTCGAAGTTCCGAACCTGAAGTCGCTTCGGGCCCGCGCGGGAGTTTTGCTTCCGAAGAACCGCTACCCGGATTCCATCTGGGCGAGCATATCTGGGTTGTTGCACGACCGAGCGCGGCAGCGGAGGAGTTCACCACCCGCACCTCCCACATGCAGCGCGGGCCGCGGGTGGCGTAATATCCCGATTTCACTCATTGACCAGATCGGCCAGTTCTCAATGAGTGTAAGCGCCTGTTCTCATCAGTTGAGCCTGCCCGGCGTCGGAGGCCAGGGCCTTTGACAAATCGCCTATCCGCGCGCATTCTGTCACTCACTGTGGGGGCAGGCCGATCCTCAGGCTCGAACCATAATCAGGATCGACCCCTAAAAGGAGAACGATATGTCGCGAATCGGTTTCGTCAAACTGCTTGCAGTGCTGCTGCTGACCATAGCAGCCCGTGGTGCAAGTAGCGGATTTCCTGCAAGGCGGGCGACGTAGCCGGGCACGCGATCTCACGAAGCACTTGGCAACGGACGCGGAGATTCGACTTCTGCAAAGCCGATTCTGCTTTATCCGACACGTGAAAAGTAAATAGACAAGCAAAACAAGCCTGCCGAAGCGGTTTCGCCACTCCCGCGGTGTGCCCGCGCCCAGCAGCTTGCGCAGAATTAGACTCAGATTGAACGCGCCCACATGGATCAGTTGCCGCTTCAGAATGTTTTCGTGCCCGCGCAGATGCGTGCGCCGCATGCCGCCCGTCTCATAGCAGTGCGCGAAGCTGCGCTCGACCAACTCGCCGCGCCGCCGCAGTAAACTCTTGCCGTACTCGCCCCGCACCCGCCGCCGGTTTGCATACACCGCTTGTTGCTCCTCCAGTTTGCCCGCCCAGTTCCGCCGCCCCTTCTGTTTCTTCTCCGGAATGTAACTGCGCACGCCGTACGCCTGCATCCGCTTCACCACTGCGCCGCTGTGATAGCCCTTGTCAGTCACCGTCTCTTCGATGCCGGCCACGTTCACCTTCGGCGCTTCGTTGGGCCGCAAGTCCGCCTCGCGCCCCACCTGCTCCGCCACCGCCATCCCCGCCTCGCATAGCGTCTCATCGAGCGTCGCCGTGTCGCCCTGATCGGCGTCTTGCAGCGTGACCGCCAGCACCGCGCCCGTGTCCAGATCCACCGCGTGTTCGGCCTTGTGCGCCAGATGCGTGCGCCCATCCTTCATCTTCGTGATCCGCGCATCTCCGTCCGCTGGACTCTTCCACTCCTTATTCGACGTGCGTTTCTTGCGTTTGCGATCCAACCGCGCCAGGTCTTCGCGCGTCGGCGTCGCGATGCCCGACGCCTTCGCCAGCCCGCGTAGAAACTCCTCGTAACTCTCGCCCGTGTCCCGCCGCACGATCGAACGCATCGCCGCGTTCGCTTCCAGCGTCGTCGCATCAATCGCGATCCGCTGGCCTTGCAGGAGTCCGCGGTCGGCCAGCACGCCCAACACCCAAGCGAATACGTCGCGATGGGTGTCCAGATCGATCAGCCGCCGCGTGCGCGAGATCGTCGAGTGGTCCGGCGTGTACTCGTCCAGCGCAATGTCCACAAAGCGCCGCAGCGCCAGCGAGTCCGCCAGCCGCCAGGCGATCCCGCGCTCCGCCCCGATGCCCTCGAAATACCCGATCAGCAGCGCCCGAAAGTAAATCCCCGGCGTCAGCGACGGACGCCCGTTCCTCTCCGCATAGAACTTCGCGCACCGGCTCTCGACAAACTCGTCGAACTTCTCCGCCTCCAGTAACTCATTCAGCCGCTGATAAAACGGATGCCCCGGAGCCGATGCCAACTCCTGCTGCGCGATCCACAACCCCTCTTGCTTCTCTCGCTGCTTGCGCGTGCCCATCGCCATGCCTGAAGTCTACGAACAAAACCTGTGGATACCCCAGAACTTTCCACCCACGAACCCAGACTTGCACCACAGGCTCATAGGGTCAAATGAGCTGTGGGCTACGATCGTCTATCAATATGTGGGGGCTTGCAGGCCGCGGTCCTTCGCAACGATTACGGCAGCACTCGCGGCCACACCGCAACCAAACGTTGTGAAGGTTTGCCCGGGCACCTACAACGAGCAGGTCAACATTACATATGCTGTCACTTTGCAGGGTATGATCAGCGGCAACTCGGGCGAGGTAATCATTGCTTCCCCACCCAACGGTCTTGTGGTCAACGCGAGGGATGATCTCGGAGACCCGATCGCCGCGCAGGTATATGTCGCGGCCAATCCAGGCCCCATCAACATCAGCGATATCACGCTGGATGCTGCCAATAATGAGGTCATAGCTACCGCCTATGTTGTCGGTATCTTTTTGCAGAACACCCCTGGAACCGTGAACCACGTCGCGACTCGGAATCAGATGGGCGGCGCCGGTGGGGTGGGGATATGGATCGAAGGAGGTTTGCTGCTCCCGGCGATCACAATCGAGAACAGCAGCATCCGCTCCTTCGATGACATCGGCATTTGGACGCAGACCAACGCCGCCGCCTCCGAACTGACCGCAACGATAAAAGACAATGACGTAAACGGCGGTTTTGGAAGCGGTGTGATTGCGAACTTTGACATCGCGATGGGACCGGGAGCAACCACCACGGTAAGTGACAACTACCTTGCCGGTGGCATAACGGGGGTTATCGCGGCGGAGAGCGCCGCTGGCTCAATCCTGAAGAACACATTGATCGCTGATGGTACCGCAATTGCAATCAGTGGGAATGGTGGAGTGTCTGCGACCTCCAACAACATTTTCATGAGCAGTAACGCGGGGATTTCGGTGAACTCGGCCTTGCCTGTGGTTCAACACAATACCATCACCTGGTGCGGGTTCGGAATTGAGTTGAACGGCTTCGCTGATGGCAATGTGCATTCCAACACGATCATGGACGCGGGAGTCGGCCTCGACCAGGTTCCTGCCGGGTTCGCACCCAGTAACTCCTATTTCAACGTGGGCACAATCATGGTCAACGCGGCGGCGGTGCTCACTAAAAAGTGAAATCGCTCCAAGCAGGAGTTCAGGGGCGTATGATCCGGGCACGATCCAGGAGTTCACTAAGCGAGGTCAAGCCGACGTGGACCATCGCCTCAGGCTCAGGCCAGCGCTGCATTCTTTTCGTTCCGTCAGGTAAGGCACCCGGATTGTTGTCGTAATATCCCGATTACACTCAAAATCCCCCTTCAAAATCGCGGAGGGGGCGAACAGACGGCGCAAGCTTGTGCTAACGCCTGATAACGGCAGTTACCGCTCCCACGTTTCGCGTGATGAAAAAAACCGCACCGATCAGCTCGTCTGCGGGGGGATTGTACTGTTAAACATAATGCGCCAGAACTTCCATTCGCCGTCGGCCTGCCTTTTGAAAATCCAAAGGTTCTTCAAGCTCATCTTTTCAACCCCGCCGCCCGAATTAGATGTTCGTGTGGCGCTGACAGTCGCTCGCGCAAACCCCCAATGCCCTGCCGCCTCAACCTCATCGTAAACCAGGCTGCATTTTTCTTCATAGGTCGCGGCGTAATCGTGGGAGAGACGACGGACCTCTTCTTTGCCGACGATGGAAGGGCGGCCAGGGGGCATGATAACTACATCGGGATCCATCGTTGCCATCCGCCTGTCCAGATCTTCCGCGTTTACTCCCGCGAAAAACTGTTCCCCTAGTTTCTTGATCGCCTTCACGTCATCGTCGGATGTCGCGTTCGTGTCCATGAGTCCTCCCCTCAGCCGGTACTATCAAGGGAACCTTTCACTTGGAGGTATCAGGTTAGCACTAGCACCTTACCTACACCGACTCAAGTGGTGAAATATCGCCATAGCACTCATAACCCCAGAATCGGCTGGTCACTTGGCGAGTCGTCGACTGCGCGGAAGCTACCGTCCAGAGATCCGCCACACCTCCGCCATCAAATGCTGAACGTCGAGCTTTAGGCCAGGTGGCTTAAGTTAGCGCTTATGCGGCTTTGGCCCGCTTGGACGGGGCCCTTCGGCTCCGCTCAGGGCAGGCTCCGCCCCGTCCCCACACGCTCCAACGATTGCTACTGGCCGCTGCTGGCGCTGGTCATCGTCATCGGGCGGCTCAATTCCATCACCAGCTCTGTGCCTGCGGGAAGCGTCGCAGAACGGTGCTTGCCGAGCCAGTGCGCCACGGTGACGGTGGCGCCGACGGCTCCGCCAATAAGAAAGCCTTTGCCGCCGCCCGCTAATCCACCGACCAGCATTCCGCCGCCAGTACCCATGCCGACTTCGGTCAGATCTTTCGCGTCATGGCCCGCGCCTTTGAACTGCCCTTCCGTGTTGACGTCGGTGCCGTGGCGAGCGTTGGTGTCAACCAGCGAGGCATTCAGCACGAACCTGTCTCCATTTGGAAGGACCAGGTTTTCGGGGAAGATGGCGATCGTGGGTTTGCCGGCAATGCGACGCGGCTCGTTCGCCTTGGTGACCCGGCCCTCGACGGTGGCGCCGATGGGAATCACGGTCTTGCCGTCCACTACGACCGGCTCAGTGACTCTTGCCGAGAACGGATCTCCGGCTTTCGAACTGAAGGTTGCGAGCGTGGTTTCGAGTTTCATCTTGACGGCGGTGCCGGTGGGCAGGGCAGTCTGCGCCCACGCGAAACTGGCCATCAGGATGAGCGATGTCAGCGAAAATGTTTTTTTCATGTAAGTCTTGCCTCCAAAATTCATTTGCCGATCTCTTGCAAAGCTCCAAGCACCTCATCCAGCGGCGCGCGGTCGAGTTGGTTCGCGCCGCGATAGATATAGCGCACCAGACCGCCGCGATCGTCGTTTCGGCAAATCACCAGCGTAGCCGGGTGCGCGATGTTGATTGCATCGGCGCCGAGCGCGTGATGGAGCCCGTAGGCTTTGGTCACGGCCCGATCCTCATCGAGCAGAAAGACGCTGGAGATGGGATGCTTCTCCAGGAATTTTCCCGGCTTCCACACGCCGTCCCGCTTTTCGGCGGCAATGAACGCCAACTGTGCTCCCGCTGCTTCAATTTCAGGTCTCCGCGACTCGAACTGAGTCATGCGCTTCACGCAGTTCGGTCACCAGGTGCCGCGCAGAAACTCGAGAATCAGCGTGCCCCGCGCAAGCAAGCCCCCGAGAGTGAATGTGCCCTCCCGGTTGGCCGCTCCCAGGGAAAAGTCCGGGGCGCGCGAACCGATCTCCAGAGTTTCGGTGCGGTTCCTCATGTTGAGTTCGACTTTAAGCGAGGTGGAAATCGGGAACAATAACGGATAGGGTACTGGGGATGCCCCGGCGAGCAATTCGACGAGGTATGTCCCGGCGCACTGACCGGGTCCTTCCGCGTCCGATATAATTTTGGTTTGGCGATTCAACGCGATCTGTCGGCACGGAAGTGAAGAAACGTTGGGTGATTCTCAGGAGGCAGACGATGCAAAAAATCAGACTAACATGCGTTGCAATTGCCGTTTTAGCTGTAACAACAGTGATGGCCGGCCAAGGGTTCAAGATTTATCCGGGCGCGTCCAAGTACACGCCACCAGATACGAAAGAGACGCGCGAGGTGATGAAGGCCCTGCCACCGGGCACCACATCTACCGTCTATCTCAGCAACGATTCCTTCGAAAAGGTGGTGGCGTTCTACAAAGGCTTTGCCCGGGAATACACCATGCCTGGCATGCCCAAAGGCCGCAAACTACCCAGCGGCCAGGAGTTGAAGCAGACCTATTTCATCTTCGACGGGGCGAAGGACCTGACCACGTCCAAGAGTTGGGCGCAGGTTCAGCGGCCCTTTATCGGCTCGATCGACGACAATTTGGAATACCATGACATTCGGGATATGACAGTGATCACAGTGTCGCAGAAAAAGTAGGCTCCAATATCCTCTATAATTCCGCTTCGCAGGCAGGAGACGCGGCAAGCCGGGTCTCTACAGTTAGTGACGACGTTTCTAATTCAATCCGACGAATAAAGGACGCACTTATGCCTATGACCAGCATTGCCGATATCCGCGGACGCCAGGTGCTTGACTCGCGTGGCAATCCGACCGTTGAAGCTGAAATTTTTCTGGATGGCGGCGCCAGCGCGCGGGCCATTGTGCCGAGTGGCGCGTCCACCGGTGAGCATGAGGCCGTCGAATTGCGCGACGGCGACAAGACCCAGTATCTCGGCAAGGGCGTTCTGCAGGCAGTGGCGAACGTGAATACCGAGATTGCGGAAGCCCTCAGTGGGGTGGACGCAGCCGACCAGCGTACGCTCGACGCCAGGCTGATCGACCTGGATGGCACGCCCAACAAGGGACGACTGGGGGCGAACGCGCTTCTGGCTGTTTCCATGGCGGCGGCGCGGGCCTCCGCGAACGCTTGCGGACTGCCACTCTATCGCTACCTGGGCGGGGCTGCGGCGAACACGTTGCCGGTGCCGATGATGAACATCCTGAACGGCGGCGCGCACGCCGATAACAACGTCGACTTCCAGGAGTTCATGGTGATGCCGGTTGGCGCGCCGTCGTTTTCCGAGGCGCTGCGCTGGGGTGTAGAAGTCTTCCACACGCTCAAGGGCGTGCTGAAAAAGCGCGGCTACAACACGGCGGTTGGCGACGAGGGCGGCTTTGCTCCGTCGGTGAAGTCGAACGTGGAGGCCATTGAAGTCGTGCTGGAGGCGATTCAGCAGGCGGGCTACAAGCCGGGTGAGGAGATCGCGATTGCGCTCGATCCGGCGGCCAGCGAGTTCTATGAGGACGGAAAATATGTCTTCAAGAAATCCGACAAGTCGGCAAAGAGTTCCGAAGACATGGTTCGCTACTATGCGAAATGGGTGAAAGACTACCCCATCGTGTCCCTCGAAGACGGCCTCTCCGAAAACGACTGGGACGGCTGGGCGCTGCTGACCAAAGAACTCGGCGGCAAGATTCAGCTTGTGGGTGATGACATCTTCGTCACCAACATTCAGATCTTCGCGGAGGGCATCGAGAAGGGAATCGCGAACTCAATCTTGATCAAACTCAACCAAATCGGCACGGTCAGCGAGACTCTCGACGCCATCGACCTCGGCCGCCGCAACGGATACACCTCAGTGATCTCGCACCGCTCCGGCGAGACCGAAGACACGTTCATCGCCGACTTTGCGGTGGCCACTGGCGTGGGACAGATCAAGACCGGCTCGGCCTCGCGGACGGACAGAATTTCCAAGTACAACCAGTTGCTGAGGATTGAAGAGGAGTTGGGAGGCACGGCGCGGTTTTTAGGGGTGAAGGCGCTGAACTACCGCGGTTGACTTATGACGAAACAGCAAGGGCTATAGTAAACTCCGACGGGGGAGACGATGAAAAAATCAATCGTGCACTTGTGTCTTGTAGTTATCTTTGCAGCAGCTACGTTCGCGCAGCAGGCGACGAGTGTAGATGCAGCTCCCAGTAAAGATGACGTTCTGCGGTTTATGGATTTGATGCATCTCCATGCGCAGATGGAGCAGTTAATGGACGGCATGAAGAAGGGAATGAAGAAAGGAGCAGAAGCGGGTTTCAAGATGAAAATTCCTGCTCCTACTCCAGAACAACTTGCGAAGCTCAATCTTGTTACGGATGCCGTTTTCAAAGACTTTCCTATCGACGAGATCATCGATGCAATGGTTCCCATATACCAAAAGCACCTCACCAAATCCGACTTGGAGGCAGTAATCGCGTTCTATTCATCACCTGTAGGACAGAGGCTGTTGAAGGAACAACCAGCCATGATGGCTGAAGGTATGCAAGCGGGCCAAGACATTATGATGCGTAAGCTTCCCGAGATGGAGGAGCGACTCAAGACGAAGGTGGCACAACTCGCGGAAGATGAACTTCAGGGCGCCAATCCAGACAAGAAACACAGCCAATAGATTTTCCGCTTACGATATAGTCTGTGACGACGCGCCTAGCGCAACTTGACTAAGTTCATGACTAAGCTATAATGGCTCCATGGAAGTCAACATCCACGAGGCCAAAACCCACCTCTCCCGCCTGCTGGCGCGGGTCGCCATGGGCGAGGAGGTCATCATTGCCAAGGCCGGAACACCCGTGGCCAAACTGGTGCCCGTCAAGAAGGCAACTCGCGGGTTCAAGTTTGGATCGGCCAAGGGAAAAATTGTCATTGCCGATGACTTCAACGATCCTCTTCCGAAAGAGATCGAAGACCTTTTCTGGTAATGAAACTCCTACTGGATACCCACGCTTTTCTTTGGGCGGTCAGCGACGAGAGAAGGCTGTCTCCGAGAGTGCGGCGTCTGATGGCCTCCTCCGAGCTATGGTGGAGTGTAGTGAGCCTGTGGGAGTCGATTCAAAAGGCGCAGGCGGGAAAGCTCTCGCTGCCGTTGCCAGCCGGTCCCTTTTTGACCAGCGAACTTAGCGCCAATCATGTTCGAGTGCTGCCCGTCAGCCTAGGCCACGTTTTGCGAGTCGAATCCCTGCCGCTCCACCATCGCGATCCGTTCGACCGCCTGCTGATCGCGCAGAGTATCGAAGAAGGATGGCCAATCGTCACGGCTGATCCCTGGTTCTCACGCTATCCGGTTGATGTCATCTGGTAACTCAACAAGATGTTGTCTGAGAGCTCACAGACTGAAAGCTAGAACCCCAGCGTGTCGTCCGCCGAAGGCCCGTAAGTCGCCGGCACCGGTCTTCCAGTCAATCGCAGGTACACGCCGAGCTGAGCGCGGTGGTGCACCAGGTGATTCAGGAACATTTGCCGGTATGCCAGAAAGCGCGAGCCGCTGAAGATAGGCTTACCCCCGAAACTCAGCTTCCAGGGCTGCGTCCAGGCTGCATCCGGAGTGCTCGCGAGGGCAACGCGCACCTTGGCAGCGCCTTCATCAAGAACGCTGACCAATTGCGCCACCGACTCAAAGGGCAGAGGCTTGTAGCTGCCTTGCGAGAAATCGAGTTCGGGAGTTGTGAGCACGGTGAGACCAAAGCCGGCCAACTCCGCCACGTGAGGCGCGAGCCTGTTCAGCGGCATGGATCTGGGATGCGGCGCGAAGTCTTTCTTGTCTTCCGGAACGCGCTCCAGCATGGTGCGCGTCTTCTTCATTTCTTCATCGAATTCCGGCAGTAAAAGTTCGCTGATAGGCATCGATTCCTCCGAGTCATCGATTATAAGGCCTCCTGTCAATCAATCCCGAGTGAACCAGCGGCGCCATCCCGTCAAAGGTGAAAGGCTGGCAGAGTATAATCTTCGGCAGAGATATGGCAGAAACTGAGATCATTTTTTCCGTCCAAGAGTCGCCCGAGGGCGGCTATGAAGCCCGGGCACTTGGCCATGACATCTTCACCCAAGCCGAGAGCATGGAAGAACTTCGCGAGATGGTTCGGGATGCTGTCCGGTGCCATTTTGACGAGGGTTCAGCTCCTGCGGTGATCCGGTTGCACACGGTGAAGGACGAGGTCATCCCCGCTTGAGATTGCCTCGTGATCTCTCTGGTCACGAGTTGGCGAAGATGCTTCGCCGTTACGGATATGAAGTGATTAGGCAGACAGGAAGTCACATTCGCCTGAAGTCAAACCTTCGCGGCACCCATCATCAGGTAACCGTCCCAGACCACAAAACGCTGAAACTGGGAACACTCACCGCAATCATTTCAGCGGTCGCGAACTATCTGGAGAAAGATCGGTCGCAATTGGCGCAGGAGTTGTTCGAACGGTGATTGAGGCACAATCCGCTGGACTAATCAATCCGTGCTCGTCCGTGGAAAAGAATTTTCTAATAGCTGACGCCCGAGAGCTAGAAGCCAAGACCCAAAAGGCAGGAGCTAAGAGCTGATTTATGCCCCGTCCTAAACCTCTCGTTCTCATCATTCTCGACGGCTGGGGATACCGAGCCGAAACCAAGGCCAACGCCATCGCGCTTGCACGCAAGCCAACCTATGACCGGTTGCTGCGCGAGTATCCCAACACTCTGATTCACACCAGCGGCCCGTTTGTGGGGCTGCCCGAAGGCCAGATGGGCAACAGCGAAGTCGGCCATCTGAATATGGGCGCCGGGCGCATCGTGCACATGGACATCACGCGCCTCGACCTGATGATCCTGAACGGCGAATTCTTCTCGCACCCCGTGCTGCTCGAAGCGATGAAGCATGCCCGCACCAGCGGCCGCAAACTGCACCTCTTCGGACTTCTCTCCGACGGCGGCGTGCATTCGCGGCAGGAGCATCTGTATGCGCTGCTGAAGATGGCCAAGCAACAGGGAGTCGATCGCGTCTTCGTGCACGCCTTCATGGATGGGCGCGACACGTTGCCCACCAACGGGGCCGGCTATCTCGATCAGCTTCAGCAGAAAATGCGCGAGTACAACTCCGGCAAGATCGCCACCGTCAACGGCCGCTACTATGCCATGGACCGCGACCGCCGCTGGGAGCGCATCGCCAAGGCCTACAACGCGATGGTCGAGGGCAAGGCCGAGGGCGGTACGTACTCCGATGCCGTGCGGGGCATGAAAGAGTCCTACAACAAAGGCGTGACCGACGAGTTTGTGGTGCCGTTCGTCTGCACCGGCAATCGCGGCGAGCCGCTGGCGAAGAACGGCCTGGCCAAGATCGGCGACGACGATTCCTGCATCTGCTTCAACTTTCGCGCCGACCGTGTGCGCCAGATCACGCGCGCCCTGTGCCGCAACAGCGGGCTGAACGCGAAGGGCGGGAGCGATTTGCCGGGCGCGGCCGATCTTGACGCAACCATCCCGCGCAACCGCGCGCCGAAGAACCTGAAGTACGTTTGCATGACCCGCTACGACAAGAACTTCGACCTGCCGGTCGTGATTCCACCGGAGTCGCTGACGAATATTCTCGCGGATGTCATGGGCGGGCTGAACATGCGCAACCTGCGCGTGGCCGAGACGGAGAAATATGCTCACGTGACCTACTTTTTTAATGGCGGCGTGGAGCAGCCCTTTCCGGGAGAAGAACGTGTGCTGGTGCAGTCGCCGAAGGTCGCGACCTACGATCTAAAGCCGGAGATGAGCGCCGCCGGCGTTGCCGCGGCGGTTGTCAAAGCAGTGAACGAGAGCACGTTCGACGTGATGATTGTCAACTTTGCCAATGCCGATATGGTCGGGCACTCGGGCAAGATCGAGCCCACCATCAAGGCGGTCGAGGCGGTCGATGCCTGCCTGGGCGAGATCGAGAAAGCGGTACGCGCTAAACGCGGAGCCATGCTGATTACCGCCGACCACGGCAACGCCGAAATGATGATCGACCCCGCAACCGGCGGTCCGCATACGGCGCATACCACGAATCCGGTGCCGTTTATCGTGATGGCGGAAGATGCAAGCCAGTACACGCTGAAGCCGAACGGCTCGCTGCGCGATATTTCGCCGACGATGCTCGGCATGCTGGGCATCACCGAGCCGAAAGAAATGACGGGCTCGGATCTGCGGAAGCCTCTGAAAATTTAAACCGCCGAGACTTCTTCGGCCCCAGGCAGTCGAACGAACAAGAAAGTGTAATGTATTATTTGCGGGTCGGGAGGTTCCGCTACCTATGCAAAGCACTATGCCATCCGGGGCTGAAGAAATTTTGAGGGGACGCTTCATCGCTAGCTTGGGCACGGAGAACGAACACGGCTCCATACACCTGACGGCGGTTTGGTATCTGTTTGACGGTGGCCGTTTTTATGTGGCCACTTCTTCGCAGACTCGCAAAGCTCGCAATGTGGCGACCCGGCCGAAAGCTTCCCTTATGGTGGACATCAGAAAACCCGCATCGGAGCGAGGTCTGGTGGCCGTTTGCACCGTCGACGTTATCGCAGGCGAAAGCTCAAAAGTAATCAACGCTCGCATCCACGGTCGCTACATGAGCGAGGCTGCATTGGCCGACCCTCGCGCGGGTGGCATGATGGCGGCAATGGACGACATCACCCTGAAGCTGACGCCCACAGGCTGGTATGCATGGGACATGCGTACACTCGACGAGGCCGTCTTCGGAGGGGCTATGAAAACGCCCGGCTATCTGTTTCCACTCGATTAAGAACGCACTGCCCCAATGACGGAAGCGCGAAGGATTCCCAAGCCTGGCAGAGGACGCCCAGAGATCTTCAGGTCACCCGATGATGCCATCACCCGATCACTCGATGCGCAAGCTTCTGATTTGCGTTCGCCACCCTTTTGACCAGTGGAACGCGCCACCCTGGTTTGCCGAGCGCTTGCGGCGCGAGTTCCCGCAAATCGAAGTCGTTCACCTTCCCGACTACAAGCGCATGGATGAAGAAATCGTCGACGCTGAAATCCTGGTCGCCTGGTCGATCCGTCCAGAGCAGATCGCAGCGGCAAAGAAACTGCGCTGGATTCACTCTCCGGCGGCGGCAGTTCATCAGCTGATATTTCCAGAACTGGTCACGAGCGACATCATTCTCACCAACGCGCGCGAAGTGCACGGGCCGGTGGTGGCGGAGCACGTCATCGCGCTCATCTTTGCGCTGGCGAAGAAAATCCCGGGCTCGGTGCGCCTGCAGCAGAGGCACGTTTGGGGGCAGCAGATCCTGTGGGACGAACTGCCGCGAATCCGGGAAATTGCGGGCGCAACCGTCGGCATGGTGGGCCTCGGCAGTATCGGACGCGCGGTCGCCAAGAGTGCGAAAGCTCTGGCCATGGGGGTGATCGCTGTTCGCGAGCATCCGGAGAAGGGAAGTGAAGGCGCGGACGCAGTATTCGGGCCGGCTCAAATCGACGAAATCTTTCGGCAAGCGGATTACATCGTGCTGGCAGCGCCGGTCACGGCCAGCACGAAAGCAATTGCGAACGCCGATCGCCTGGCGCTCATGAAGCCGGACGCCTGCCTGATCAACGTTGGTCGCGGCCCGCTGGTGGATGAACCCGCGCTCGCCGCCGCTCTGCGTGAAAGGAAAATTGGCGGCGCGGCGCTCGACGTATTTCCGAAAGAGCCGCTCCCCGCCGACTCGCCGTTGTGGGATGTTCCGAATCTACTGATCACTCCGCACACGGCGGCGCTGACCGACAAGCTATGGGAGCGCCATTACGCGCTGTTCTCCCAGAACCTGCGCCGCTATCTGAATGGCGAGCCGCTGCTGGCCGTTGTGGACAAGCAAAAGGGATACTAACTTCGAGACCTTGGACGCCCTCAAAACCGCGGACGCCAATTCCCGATCAAGAAGCTGAGTCTTACCCTGCGTCCTCGGCGATCTCTCCGGTTAAGGATCTCTCCCCAGCCCAAGTTTGTGGGTAGTTTCCGTTTACGTGCCGGCAAAGATGTCGGAGAGAAATGCAGTCTGTGATTCGGCCTTGGACGTGAAATACCAGAACGGCCAGCGCATCTTCGGGAGCACGCCCTCCCGCCATCAAATCACAAGCGGACGTGATTGCAATCACATCCTCGATTCCCCCAACCAAGTTACCTTGGATCATTGTTTTCGAACGATCGTTCGAATTTTTGGGTGAGGAGGCTTCCAATGACGACAACCCTGCCCGCGCAACGCGCATGCTCCGCCCCCGTTACCAGCAAGGGCCTGACGTTGGTTGCCCGCGGCCAGTTCGACTGGACCGAAACGGCTCCGGGAGAACTCTCACCTGGCGAAGTGATCGTCGAGGTAGCAGGCTGTGGGGTTTGCCACACGGACATTGGATTTGCCTACGAGGGCATTCCCACCCGCCACGCGCTGCCGTTGATCCTGGGGCATGAAATCGCCGGCCGCGTCGTGCTGGCCGGGGAGCGCGCTGGAAACTGGATCGGGCGCTCGGTCATTGTGCCTGCCGTAATTCCGTGCGGCGAGTGCGCTGCCTGCCGCGGCGGGCGTCCGACCATCTGCCGCAAACAGTTCATGCCGGGCAATGACGCCGATGGCGGATTTGCGACCTGCGTACGGGTGCCGGCACGCGGCCTGTGCCCGGTACCCGATGAACTTCCCCAGGGACTCACCCTGGCGATGCTGTCGGTCGTCGCCGACGCGGTCACGACTCCGCATGAGGCGATTCGCCGTTCCGGTCTTGGCGCCGACGATGTCGCGGTGTTTGTCGGAGCCGGTGGGATCGGGGGGTTCGGAGTGCAAATTGCCGCTGCGCTCGGCGCAGCCGTCGTGGCCATCGATGTGGACGCCGACCGGCTGGAATTGTCCTCGGCGCACGGCGCCGCACTGGCGCTGAACGCCCGCGAGTGCGCGGATGTGAAATCGGCCGTGCGGTCTTTCGCCAGACAGAGCGGCCGCCACGGGATCGGCCTCAAGATCTTCGAAACCAGCGGGACCTCCGCCGGCCAGCAGACTGCGTTCAGCCTGCTCGACCACGGCGCTCATCTGGCGATCGTCGGCTACACCGCGCAGAAAACTGAAGTGCGCCTGTCCAATCTGATGGCCTTCGATGCCACCGCGCGCGGAAATTGGGGATGCCCTCCCGATCAGTACCCGAACGCGCTGGCCATGGTGCTCGAAGGTAAAATTCATATTCAGCCCTTTGTCGAGATGCACCCACTCGAGGAGGCCCAGCAAGTTCTGGAGGCGGTCCATCATCACCAACTCCGCAGGCGAGCGGTGCTGGTGCCGCAGGCGCGGGGCATACAACAAGGAACAAAGCCATGAAAGATCAAAACCTGGCCATGAAAAATCACAACCTGGTCGAACAGTTTTCCCCCAGCGAAATCCTGTTGGAGCGCAGGCCCGCGCGCGATCGCGACGGCACGAGCGTGAACGGGCTGCACAATGTGTGGATCACCCTGAACAATCCGCGCGAACTGAACAGCTACACCACGACGTCGATCAAGGAAGTCATCCTCGCGCTGCGCGAAGCCAGCAACGATCGCGCCGCGGTGGCTGTCGTACTCACGGGCGCGGGCACGCAGGCCTTCTGCACCGGCGGCAACACGCGCGAGTATGCGGAGATTTATGCCGGGGCCCCGGGCGAGTACCGGCAATACATGCGCTTGTTCAATGATATGGTCAGCGCCGTCCTCGGTTGCGACAAGCCGGTGATCTGCCGCGTGAACGGCATGAGGGTCGGCGGTGGGCAAGAGATTGGAATGGCCTGCGATTTTTCTGTGGCCAGCGACCTTGCCGTGTTCGGCCAGGCCGGACCGCGGCACGGTTCCGCGCCCGATGGCGGCAGCACCGACTTCCTGCCGCTGTTCGTGGGCATAGAGCACGCCATGCTCAGCGCCACGCTATGCGAACCGTGGAGCGCGCACCGCTTCTATCGTCTGGGGGGGCTCACGCAGATCGTTCCGGCACTCAAGGTTGACGGCAAATATGTGTCCAACCCGCTGGTCGTGAGCGATCGCGAGTACGACGAGTTTGGCCGCATGGTTTTCGGAGACTGGAAGACGGGAGAAGCCCGGGAAGCGGGGAAAGCTCTGATGTCCAGAGGCGCCATTGATCTTTCATTGCTGGATGAAGCGGTCGAGGGACTCTGCACGAAACTGCTGCACACCATGCCCGATTGCCTGACGAAAACGGTCGAGAGTGTGAGGAAACACAAACTGGAACATTGGGACCGCAACCGCGAAACCAACCGCGCCTGGTTGGCGCTGAACATGATGACGGAGGCCAATGCCGGTTTTCGCGCTTTCCACTACGGCACCCGGCAGCAACGCGAGGTGGACTTCGTCCGCTTGCGCCAGCGTCTGGCGGAAGGCGCGCGCTGGAGTGAGGAGTTGATCGCCGAGATTGCGCCCTGGGCAGTTCCGGAAACGACAAAGGCAAAATGATGAGCAGCCTAAAACTCTCCTTCGAACACGATGGCCAGGTCGCCCGCGTCGCATTGGCTGCGCCCAAGGCCAACATCGTCGACCAGGCAATGATGACGGCTTTGGCCGAGGCCTTCGACGACCTGCGGAATCGGCCACAGCTCAAGGTGATGATTCTCGCCGCGGAAGGCCCGCATTTCAGTTTTGGCGCCAGCGTGCAGGAGCACCTGCCCGAGCAGGTCAGGACCATGTTGCCGCGGTTCAGCCGGCTGCTTGGACAAATGCTCGAACTGCCGGCGGTCACCCTGGCGGCCGTGCGCGGGCAGTGCCTGGGCGGAGGGTTTGAGCTGGCACTGGCTTGCGACTTCATCGTCGCGGAAGAAGGCGCCCACTTCGCTTGTCCCGAAATCAAGCTGGCAGTTTTCCCGCCCGCCGCGGCTGTGCTGTTGCCGCTCCGGATGGGCGCGAGTCGCGCCGCGGAACTCGTGTTGACCGGAGATACATGGAACGTCGCCCAAGCTGCGGAAGCGGGATTGATCGTGCGAACCGCGCCGCACGGACAACTGGAAGCGACCGTCGAAACCTGGATCCGCGAACACTTTCTCGCCCGTTCGCCGGTCGCACTGCGCTACGGCGTGCGCGCTGCGCGCTTCTCGGTACGGCGAGCAATGCAAGAGGACTTGCCGCAATTGGAGCGCATGTACCTTGACGAACTCATGGCCGAGTCCGACGCCGTGGAAGGACTCCGCGCCTTTATGGAAAAACGTGAGCCGGTTTGGGAGAAGAGCCGGGAGAAAAGCCGGGAGAAGAGAGGAGAGCTCGCGTGAATCCTGAGCTCGAACAGATCCTCAGCCGCGCCCAGACCTTGTACGAGGACGTTGACTACAAGGCAGTCGCGGAATGGAAATCCCGCGCGCCCGCTCGCCGAGCGATCGGGTACATGCCAATCTATGTTCCACGAGAACTGATTCATGCGGCTGGAATGTTGCCTGTCGGTATCTTCGGCGGAGGCGACCGGCTGGAAATCATCCGTGGCGACGCCTACTTCCAGAGCTACATCTGCCACATTCCCCGCAGCACGATCGAGCTGGCATTATCGGGACGGCTCGATGTGCTGGACGGCATGTTGTTCCCTTCGATCTGCGATGTCATCCGCAACCTGAGCGGCATGTGGACGATGCTCTTTCCCGGACGCTACGTGCGTTATGTCGATCTTCCCCAGAACTACGACGCCCGCGTTGGAGGTGAATTCTGGCGGCGGGAATTGACGGCGATCCGCGAGGACATGGCGCGGTTGGCGAGCGGACCGATCACCGAACAGAATCTCCGAAACAGCATCCGGATTTACAACCAGAACCGCCGTGCGATTCGGGATCTCTACCAGGCGCGCAGTGCGGCACCGTGGCTCTATCCCATCGCGCAAGTCTATGCCGTACTGCGCGCAGGCAGTGTGCTGCCGCCGGAGGAGCACACCACGATGGTGCGTCGCTATCTCGAGATGGCTTCGCAGGGAACGGCTGTTCCAGAAGATCGCAGCCGGGTCGTGCTAACGGGCATGTTTTGTGAACAGCCTCCGCTGGCGTTGCTGATCACGCTGGAACGCGCGGGCTGCTGGATCGTGGACGACGACCTGCTGCTGGGTTTGCGCTGGTTCACAGGCGAGGTGCCCGAGGAGGGCGACGCGATCGAAAACCTGGCGCAGGCTTACCTGACGCAAAGCGTGGCGACCGCTTCGTGCTATGCGCCCGACGGGCAACGCGGCCGGTGGCTGGTGGATGCCGTGCGGCAGAATCGCGCGGATGGCGTCATTTTTTGCGCTCCCAGTTTTTGCGATCCCGCGCTGCTGGAACAGCCCATGCTGGTCGCCGCCCTGGAGCGCGAACACATTCCCCACACCCAGTTCAAGTACTCCGAGGATACGGGACAATTTGCCGTCATCCGGGAACAGGCTGGCACTTTCTCGGATTCCATACGCTTGTGGAGCGAAGCATGAGGAGCGAGGCATGAGCGCAGACACCGTGAAGGCATCGACCGTGCGGGCCGTGCAAAAAGAGCAGAGCATGGTCCTGCAAAAGCAACTCATCGGGGACTACTACGAGTCTCTGGGACGGGCGCGTGAAGAGGGAAGGCGAGTCGTCTCCACGTTTGTTCCCGGTAATTTGACCGAACTGCTCCGGTCCTTCGATCTGCTCCCGATCCTGCCGGAGATCAACGCGCTCCAGTCCGGCATGCGCAAGCTTTCCGCCAACTACATTGCGGAGGCGGAGAAGCAAGGCCACAGCGAGGATGTCTGCACCTATGTGAAATGCGACATCGGCATGTTGAAGTCCGGGAACATTGGGCCCACCGGCGTAAAACTCCCCAATCCCGACCTGCTGCTGCTCTCCTACACGGGATGCTTCACGTTTCTCAAGTGGTTCGAACTGCTGCGCCAGGAATATCAATGCCCGGTGGCCATGCTGCACGTGCCCTACCTGCCCAACGGACGCATTGAACCCCACCATGTCGACTACGTCGTGCAGCAGTTGCGCACCGAGGTGATCCCGAAACTGGAGCAGGTCAGCGGCCGGCGCTACGACGAAACTCGACTTTCCGAGATGCTGGCTCTTTCCGCCAAGGCAGAGGACGATTTCGTGTGGGTGCTGGAGAGCGCGAAGAACGAGCCCTCCCCGATTGACGCGTACTTCGGCGGCGTGTATTACATTGGCCCGATCTTCACCGCCTTCCGAGGCACGAGCGAGGGCGTCGAGTATTACCGCGTGCTGCGCGAAGAGATTGCGGAACGGATCAGGTTGGGACTTGGTCCGGTCACTCCCGAGGGCACGATGGAGCGCCAGCGCTATCGCCTGGTGGTGGAAGGCCCGCCCAACTGGACGAGCTTCCGCGAGTTCTGGAAGATGTTCTACGACGAAGGCGCTGTCGTCGTTGCCAGCAGCTATACCAAAGTGGGTGGACTCTATGATCGCGGTTTCCGCCACGACCCCAACCGCCCGCTCGAAAGCCTGGCGGAATACTGCCTGGGCTGCTACACCAACCTCGGGCTGCCGGCGCGCGTCGATCTGCTGGAGCGCTACATCCGCGAATACCGCGCCGACGGCTTCATGATCAACAGCGTCAAGAGTTGCAATTCGTTCAGCGTCGGCCAGTTGCTGATGCTGCGGCAACTCGAGCAGCGTACGGGTGTGCCCGGCGGATTCATCGAGAGCGATCTCGTCGATCCGCGATATTTTTCGCCGGCCAACATCAAGAACCGCATCGAGAGCTACCTGCAGATGCTCGAACAAAAGCGCGGAGCCGGGGTGACGGCATGAGCGTGGTGGAAGTTCTGCTCGGTATCGATCTGGGCTCGACCACGACCAAGGCCGTCGCGCTCGATCGAACCGGTCGGATCATTGGCCGCGGTATCACTAACACGCGCAGCAACTATGAAGTCGCTTCCCAGATCGTTCGCGACGAAGCGCTCGTGCAATCAAGGTTTGAACTGGTGCGGCATGAAATGGCAGCCGATCCGGAACTCTCGGGAATTGAAAGCAAGTTTATTGGAACTCTGGTGCGCAATTTCCGCCGGCAGCAACACCTGGAACAACTGGAGTGGCTGGAGTCGGCGCTCGACCGTTGTGCCGATGCGCCCCGATACGCGCCCAACCGGGAAGCAGTCAAGGAAGCGCTCAATCATATCTGCCAGGCGATGCGGTCGCGCGTTCCCGGCCATTTCAGCGAACTGGCGGTGCGGAAAAGCGATTTCTTCCGCGATCTGGCCGCAGCCGACTACATGCAGTCCGCGGAGCAGTTCAGCGATGCGAAGCGCACTTCCTTCGACGTCCTGTGTGGCCTGTTCGACGCCGCCATCCTGGTGGTCGAGAATGCGGCAGGCGACGGGGCATTTGAACGGCACGCCGGGCCGGCACTCGAGCGGACGCTGGCCACTGCGCCGCCGGATATTCGCGAACGGGAAGCAAGACTGCGCTCTGCTGTTGAGTCGGTGAGATCGACCGAACTCCGGGTGCTTGGAATGGTCGGTACGGGCTATGGCCGGCAACGGCTTCCGTTCCCGAAAGAACAGATCCGCAGCGAGATCCTCTGCCACGGTCTGGGCGCCCATGCCATGTTCGCCGGCACGCGCACGGTGCTCGACATTGGCGGCCAGGACACCAAGGCGATTCAGGTCGATGGCGCCGGCATCGTCACCAGTTTCCAGATGAATGACCGGTGTGCGGCGGGATGTGGCCGCTATCTAGGATATATCGCCGACGAAATGAACCTCGGCCTGCATGAACTCGGCAGGCTGGCACAGGAGAGCACGTGCAGCGTAAAGATCAACAGCACGTGCACGGTCTTTGCCGGAGCCGAACTGCGGGATCGCCTGTCTCTGGGGCAGAAGGTGCCCGACATCCTGGCGGGTCTGCACCGCGCGATCATGTTGCGGGCCATGTCGCTGCTGGCGCGTTCCGGAGGAATTTCCGACGAATTCACGTTTACCGGGGGAGTGGCCCGTAACCCCGCCGCGGTTTCCGCCCTGCAAGGCCTGGTCCAACAAAACTACGGCGTGCGAAAACTCAATATCTCTCCCGAGTCCATCTACACCGGGGCGCTGGGTGCGGCGTTATTCGCACAGCGCGCTGCCGACGGAGGACATGCGGCATGAACACTAAGTCCGAAGAGAGCATCCTCGCGTCTGGCATCGACGTGGGCTCGAGTGCCGTCAAGTTTGCGCTGGCGCGGGTTGCTGCAGACGGGGCTGAGACCGTGCTGGCTCTGCACAACGAGCGCGTTCGCCGGCGCGACCTGCGGAAGGTGATTCGCGACGGCTATGAGGCGCTCCTGGAAGCGGCGAGAGTGCGCCAGAACGAGATTGCCTATACCGCGAGCACCGGGGAAGGAGAGTTGGTGGATTTCCGCCGTGGCCACTTCTACGGAATGACGACGCACGCGCGCGGAGCGGTATTCCTGATGCCCGGCGCCGGCGCCGTGATCGACATCGGGGCCCTGCACGCGCGTGCCATGCGGGTGGACGAGCGCAGCCGCGTATTGGCCTACCGCATGACCAGCCAGTGCGCCTCCGGTTCCGGACAGTTTCTCGAGAACGTTGCCCGCTACCTTGGCATCATGCTGGAGGACGTCGGACCTTTGTCTTGCGAAGCCAAGAATCCGGAATCGGTCAGCAGCATCTGCGCCGTGCTGGCGGAGACCGACGTCATCAACATGGTGAGCCGCGGCATTTCTCGCAGCGACATCCTGAAAGGAATTCACCTGTCGATGGCGGGACGTTACACGAAGCTTCTGCGCTCGATCAATGCGTGCGGCGACGTGGCGATCACCGGCGGACTGGCCGCCGACATCGGCCTGTGCCGCGCCTTGGAAGAGAAAATCGTCGAAGAAAAACTTGCCATGCGCGTGCGTACTCACCCCGACTCGATCTATGCTGGAGCGATCGGGGCCGCGCTTTGGGGCGCCTACCGCCATCGCGTGCTGGCGCGGCGTACCGAGGTGGTGGCGTGACGCGCGTTCTCGAAAACAAGATTGCCGTCGTGACCGCCTCGATCTGGTAGTACACGCGGCAGGAGTCTCCCGCGAAGCGGTAGTATGGAAGCTTGCGGTGGAGGCGGACAGTCGCTCGGGAGTGTTTGAGAGAGGAGGCTCGTATGAGCACCAAACCTCTGGAAGAGCCGGGAATCCTGGAAACCGACAGTATCCTGGTGCGTCTTATGAACGAGCATGACCTGGAAGCGGTCGTTGCCATTGACGCAACCGCCAGCGGCCGGCGGCGTCCCCGCTATTTCGAACTCATGTTGGAACGGGCGGTGAAACAAGCGGCGCTGCAAGTCTCGCTGGCCGCAGACGTGGACGGGCGCGTAGTCGGCTTCGTCATCGCTTCGTTATACTATGGCGAATACGGGGTCAGCGAGCCAACAGCCTCGCTGGATGCGATTGGGGTAAATCCGGCAAGCCGCGGCCAGCACGTGGGCAAAGCCTTGCTGCGGCAGTTGCGGCTGAATCTATCCGCTCTCCGGGTCACAGCTCTGCGCACCGAAGTAGCGTGGGATGATTTTGATCTTCTCGCCTTCTTCAAGAAAGAAGGATTCTCCCCGGCGCACCGTCTCTGCCTGGATTGTGCGCTCGACCCCACACGCTTGGAGTAGAGTGTGCTTCATAAATCGGTTTCGGGTAGGGCACGGCTTCAGCCGTGCCGTTCAGGGCCGGAAAAATGCGGGCTTTAGCCCCTGAGGGACGAGCCGCCAAGCTGAAGGGCATTTATGAAACACACTCGAATGCGCACGTTAGGAGGATCGTATGTCAGAAGCGACTCATGGCCCGGTACGTTGTCCCCGCTGCGGTCGGCTGGCCGCCACGGCGGACAAGTTCTGTGCCGAGTGCGGACGTTTTCTCCGCGACTCTTCGATTGACCAGCGGCTTCTTTTGGCCCTGGTGCATGAACGCGAGGGACGGGGGCGGGAGGCGCGGCAGGAACTCCAGCACTTGCTCGACGCCGAGCCCGACAACGTCCTCGGCAACCACCAACTCGGAAACCTTCTGTTCCACGAAGGTCTGCTGGACTTGGCCATCGAACACTATCGCCGGGCGGTGACGGCCTCGGCGACATTTGTGCTGGCCTATTACGACCTCGGGGTCGCCTACTACCATCGCGGCAATATGCCGGAGGCGGCTGCCGCCTTCCGTCGCTGTCTCGACATTAATCCCAACTACAACGCCGCCCACTACCAGCTGGCGCTGGCGCTGTTTCACCAGGGACAGCTCGCAACCGCCCGCGAGCACTTTGAGCTTTCGGCGGCGCTCACCCCCGAATACGTAATGGCCCACTATCACCTGGGCGTGATTCACGAGCGCGAAGGCGCGACCGAGATCGCTCGCCGGGAGTTCGAACGGAGCCTGGAAGAGGGAGTTCACGAACTCAGCAGTCTGTTCCACCTGGCGCTGATCCGTCGGGCGCAGGGTGACAATGCCGGAGCGGAAGAGCTTTTGCGGCGCGCGGGTGAGTTTGGCAAGCTGCACCCGGCGGCATCCGAAGCGCGCAGGTAAACGAGGAAATACGGCATGACAATCTCCGAGGGAAACGGCCTTATCTTCGACTGGGCAGGCGCGGGCCCGCATTTTACTTCCTGGCCGGCGCACGTCATGCTTGACGACGAGACGCTGCGCGACGGTCTCCAGAGCCCCTCTGTTACCGATCCGCCCGTGGCGGCGAAAGTCGAGATTCTCCATCTCATGGAAAGTCTCGGAATTGAAAGCGTGAATGTCGGGCTGCCCGGAGCGGGCGCACGCCAGCGCGAAGCTGTACTCGCACTTTGCCGCGAGATCTCCGCCCAGCGGATGCGCATACGCCCCAACTGCGCCGCCCGCACCATGATGGTGGACATTCGTCCCATCGCGGAGGCATCGCAACTGACCGGCGTGCCGATTGAGGCTGCTTTGTTTATCGGCAGCAGTCCCATCCGCCAGTACGCGGAGGAATGGACCATTGATCAAATCCTGCGCCACACCCGGGAAGCCATCCGTTTTGCCGTAAGCGAAGGCCTCGACGTGATGTACGTGACGGAGGACACCGTACGATCTTCGCCCGAGCACCTGCGCATCTTGTTCGCCGAAGCGATCGAGGCTGGGGCCAAGCGGCTGTGTCTCTGCGACACGTGTGGCGCTGCGAGTCCGGAGGCGGTCTGGAACCTGGTGTCCTGGGTCAAGAAGTTCCTGGCGGAGGCTGGCGCCGACCTCGGCATCGACTGGCATGGCCACCGCGACCGTGGCCTCGATTTGGCGAACACGCTGGCCGCCATTGACGCGGGCGCGTTGCGCGTGCACGGCACCGCGCTCGGCATCGGCGAGCGCGTGGGCAACACGCCGATGGAGCAGTTGCTGGTCAATCTCAACCTGCTCGGCATGAGGCACGACGACCTCACTTCTCTACAGGCGTATGTGGACGCGGTTTCGGCCGCGACCTGCGTTCCAGTTCCCGCCAATACTCCGATGATCGGACGCGATGCCTTCCGCACCGCCACCGGCGTCCACGCGGCCGCCATCATCAAAGCCCAGAAGAAGGGCGATCGCTGGCTGACCGACTACGTCTATTCCGGAGTCCCGGCCAGCCTCATCGGACGACATCAGGAAATTGAGATCGGGCCCATGTCGGGCGGTTCGAACGTTATCTTCTATCTATCGCAGCGGGAAATCGTGGCCAGCCATGAACTCATACAGGCCGTTCTGCTGGCGGCCAAAGAATCCAACCGCATTCTGCAGGAACCGGAAATCCTGGCCATAGTGCGGCGCTTTGAAAATGTGACTTCGTAGGATACTTTTTGCTGGAACGTGTTTCATAAAAAATGTCGTGTAGAGACGGGGCTTGCCCCGTCTTGCCCCGTCACGGAACCATGTTCGAGCACGAACGGGAAGGGCACGGCTTCAAGAGCCTGCCCTGAGCAAAGCCGAAGGGTGCCGCTACGAGCCGCATAAAAACTGGGCTTTAGCCCCTGAGGGAACTGCCCGCCGCCTATGAAACCGGTTTATGCGACATGTTCTAGAGATTTTGCGAATGATTCCGGCCACGCGGCAGCAGCTGGAAGCTGAATCACGGTGAAGAAAGAACTCATAGAACTGCGCGTTAACGGTCTTACCCACGAGCTCGCCATCGAGTCGAGCGCGCTGCTGCTCGACGTGTTGCGCCGCGATCTCGGCCTCACCGGCTCGAAGCGCGGCTGCGACGACTCCTCCTGCGGGGCCTGCACGGTGCTCGTGGACGGCACACCGATGCTCGCCTGTACACTACTCGCCTTCAGTTGCGAGGGGCAGGAGATCACTACCGTAGAAGGCATCAGCGAGCACGGCAGCCTGGCCGCCATTCAGAAGGCTTACGGAGATTGGGGCGGCGCGCAATGCGGATACTGCACACCGGGTTTCATGATCACGGTGAAGCATCTGCTCTCGGTGAATCCGGAGCCCACCGACGAAGAGATCCGCAGCGCGTTGAGCGGCAATCTCTGCCGCTGCACCGGCTACACGCAAATGTACCAGGCAATCAAGGCAGCCATCGAAGCTGAGAAGAAGGGAATGGCGAATGTGTAGCGCCGGCGTCTCGCCGGCCCAATCAGCGGGCGAAGCCCGCCAGCGCGTCTCTGAGGCGAGTCGTTGGACGGCCGAGTACTGGAGTGATGATTGATCGCAGCGAAAGCAGATCCTTCCCCTTCGGCACGCTCAGGGTCAGGATGACAAGTTTTTTTGCGGTGCCGGAGAACTGGGGAACTGAGAACTCATGCCGAACGACCAACGACCAATGACCAACGACTTTTCCATCATCGGCAAATCCATCGCCATGGTTGACGCCGCCGGCAAAACCACCGGCAGCGGCAAATACACCGACGACCTCTCCCTCCCCGGCATGCTCTATGGAAAGATTCTGCATTCGCCGCACCCTCACGCCCGCATCAAGAGCATTGACACCAGCCGGGCCGAGCGGCTCGACGGTGTGATTGCGGTGGTCACGGGCAAGGACGCTCCCAACCCCTTCGGCATCCTCCCCGTCGGCCACGACGAGCACGCTCTCGCTCTCGACAAAGTTCGCTACGTCGGCGACAACGTTGCCTGCGTGGCTGCGGTCTCCGAAGCCATCGCCGAGAAGGCGCTCGAATTGATTGCTGTGGACTACGAGCTTCTGCCCGCGTACTTCGATCCCGAAGAGTCAATGAAGGCCGAGACGAATCTCATCCACGACAACAAGCCGAACAACCTCGAAAAGGACTACCACCACGTCTTCGGCGATCCCGAAAAGGCCTTCGCCGAAGCCGACTATGTCGCTGAAGGCCGCTTCCTCGCGAACGAAGTCACCCACGCCGCCATGGAGCCGCACTCCACGCTGGCATCATTCGAACTCGACCCGCACACCGGGAAGCTCGGTCGCCTGACGGTCTGGTCCTCCACTCAGGTCCCCTATTACCTGCAACACAAGCTGGCGCTGGTGCTCGAGATGCCGATGTCGCAGATCCGTGTGATCAAGCCGCTCGTGGGCGGCGGCTTCGGCGGGAAAAGTGAAGTGATCCCAATCGAAATTATTGCCGGCATCGCCGCTCGCGCGGCGCAGAAGCCGGTCAAAATCACCTACACGCGCGAAGAGGTTTTCTGGGCGCACCGTGGCCGCCCGCGCACCATCGTGGACTTGAAAACCGCCGTGAAGAACGACGGCCGCATCACCGCTGTCAAAGCGCGCGTTGTGCAGGATGGCGGCGCCTATTGCTCCTACGGCGTGGTCACTATTCTTTATTCGGGCGCGCTGCTGGGCGCACTCTACGATATTCCCAACATCCAGTACGACGGCTATCGCGTGCTCACCAACAAGCCGGCCTGCGGCGCCATGCGCGGACACGGCACAGTCAACGTCCGCTTCGCCTTCGAATCGCAGCTCGACGAAATTGCAGCCAAGCTTAAGATGGACACGGCTGAAATCCGCCGCCGCAATTTGCTCAAACCTCCCTGCATCACGATCAACGGCCTGCGCGTGCAGAGCTACGGTCTCCCGGAATGCATTGACCAGGTAGTGACGCGCTCGCGCTGGAACGAGCGCCAGGGAAAACTGCCCAGAGGCCGCGGCCTCGGCATCGCTTGCAGCCACTACGTGAGCGGTGCGGCCAACTCGATTATCCGTTCCGACATGCCGCACTCGACCGTTAATATCAAGATTGACCGCGACGGCGGTGTCGTCCTCTACACCGGCGCGTCCGATATCGGCCAGGGTTCGGACACCATGGTCGCGCAAGTGGCGGCGGAAACTCTGGGCTGCGCGCTCTCCCGCGTGAAGGTGGTCGCCGCCGACACCGACCTCACGCCGATTGACATCGGCTCCTACTCCAGCCGTGTCACCTTCATGAATGGCAATGCAACGATGCGCGCTGCCCAGGAAGTCAAGAAGCAAATCGCCGCCGCCGCAGGAAAGAAAATGAACTGCGCCCCCGAAGACATCGTCTTCCGCAACGACCGGCTCACGTGTGGGGACGGGTCTCTGACCCGTCCCGGCGGAGCGCAGCTCCGCACCGAAGCGGCCACCGTCTCCGGCCGCGTCGAAGGCCAGATTCTCCGTGGCTCACTCCAGCAAAAACGTAAGGACGAAGGCCCAAAAGATTCGATGACGTTCGAGGAAGCGGTGGTCGCTGCGATCGACTTCCACGGTGCTCTCAGCGGCACAGGTTCGTATGCGCCTCCGCCGGAAGCGCGCGGCGGCAAGCACAAAGGCGCGGGCGTTGGACCCTCGCCGGCATACTCCTATTCGGCCCAGGTGGCAGAGGTCACGGTGGACGAAGACACGGGCGAAGTCACCGTCCACAAAGTCTGGGCGGCGCACGATTGCGGGCGCGCGCTCAACCCGGTCTCCGTCGAAGGCCAGGTGATCGGCTCGGTGTGGATGGGGATGGGCCAGGCGCTCACCGAAGAGATGATCTGGAAAGACGGGCTGCTCATGAACCCCGGCCTGCTCGAATACCGCAGCCCGTCGTCGGTCGAGTCGCCGGAAGTCGAAGCGATCATTGTCGAAAGCATCGATCCCGAAGGTCCGTTCGGCGCGAAGGAGGCCAGCGAAGGCTCGCTCGCCGCTACCATCCCCGCGATTGCAAATGCCATCTACGATGCGGCCGGTATCCGTCTGCACGAGTCGCCATTCACTCCGGAGCGCGTGCTGGCCGCGCTGCGCGCGAAGAGAAACGCCAAGCCGCTCAACCTGACCGAAGGCGTGGACCCCACCGCCCCGGCAAAATTTCGCGAACACGGGGGCGAGTTGTGTTTCAAGGGCAAAGGCCCAAAGCGGCACGAATTCGATTCCGCGCGTCAACCGGCACAGCCGGGAGGTGCGGATTGAGCCTCCCCGAATTTAAGCTCTTGCGTCCGCGCACCACTGCGGAAGCGATCGCACTGCTGGCCCAGCACGCCGGTAACATCCGCATCCTGGCTGGCGGCACCGACCTGCTGCCCTCGATGCAGCAAAAGCTGTTCGAGCCGCAATACGTGCTCGACGTCGGCCGCATCGCGGAACTGAAAGGCATTCGCCCGCAACCCAACGGCGCTGTCGAAATCGGCGCCCTCACCCCACTCACCGACATCGAGCACTCTGACGTACTGCGTCGGCACTACCCCGTGCTTCCTGAGGCCGCAAAGACCGTTGCTTCCCCCGTGCTGCGCAACATGGGCACAATCGGAGGAAACATCTGTCTCGACACGCGCTGCCTCTGGTACAACCAGTCGTTGCAGTGGCGAAAATCCTGCGCCTTCTGCATTAAGAAAGATGGCGATCTCTGCCACGTAGCGCCGGGCGGCACCAAGTGCTGGGCGGTTTTTTCGGGAGACACTCCGGCGGTGCTGCTCTGCCTGGACGCCGAAATCGAGATTGCCAGCGCCTCCGGCGTGCGCCGCGTGAAGCTCGCGGACTTCTACACGGGCATTGGCGATGACTACCGCAGACTGCGGCCCGACGAACTCGTGACCCGTGTCTTCCTGCCTGCATCTTCGGCCGGCTATCGCGGCGCCTACCGCAAGCTGCGCATCCGCGGCTCGATTGACTACCCGCTGGCCGGAGTCGCCGTGGTTCTGAAGCGGTCGAATGGGCACATCAGCGGACACATCGAAGACGCACGCGTCGCACTCACCGCCGTGAATCCCGCGCCGGTGCTGGTGAAAGGCGCCACCGAACTCCTGGCTGGGAAGCCCATGACGGAAGCGTGGGCTGAAGCCGCCGGTGTTCTCGCAGCCCAGACCGCCAAACCGCTGACCACCTCGGCCCTGACTCCTGAGTATCGCCGCGAGATGATCCGTGTGTTCACGAAACGCGCGCTTCTTTCGCTCGCTGCTGAAACCTGATTACCAACCTGCGGAAAAACTCTGATTCACGCGGGTTCTGGGAAGGGCACGGCTTCAGCCGTGCCGCTCAGAGCCAATAAAGACGCGGGCTTTAGCTCCTGCGGGATCCGGCAGTTTACCCCTTCGGTTCATTTTCCCCGCCGCACAAAACTGCTGACTGCGCCCTTTCCATTGACCGCCCGGTAGTCGCCAGAATACCCACCGGACGGCATGACCGCGCTCCTGCAGGTCTGGTCCAGTACAATAGCCGCCGTGGCGGGAATCAAAATTGACCACGCTCAGACGCTGGCGAAGGTCCAGATCTTCTCTGGGCTCACGGAATCTGAACTCGCTTTCCTGGCCAAGCGTGCGGTGCCGCGCCACTTTTCAGCTGGCGAAACCGTTTTCGGTGAAGGCGAACCTTGCGCCGGGCTCTACGTGGTTGAGTCCGGACACGTCCGCATTTTCAAAAGTTCGGCTAGCGGACGCGAGCAGGTACTCAGCATCGATGGGCCAGGCAGCTCCGTCGCAGAGCTGCCCGTCTTCGATGGGGGTAACTACCCAGCCTCGGTCACCGCAGTGGATGATGCCGCGCTCCTCTTTGTCAGCAAGCAGGACTTTCAGGCGCTCTGCCTGGCTCATCCTCAGGTTGCGCTCAAAGTGCTGCGCGTGGTCGGTGCCCGGCTGCGACGGCTGGTGGGAATCATCGAGGAACTTTCGTTTACCACCGTGCGGCACCGCCTGGCTTCGTTCCTCTTGCGCCTTGCCCGAACCGAAGGCAAGCGCACGGCGGACGGAGTGGCAGTCACCTTGCCGGCCAGCAACCAGGAATTGGCGTCGCAGATCGGAACCGTGCGCGAGCTGATTTCCCGGAACCTTTCCCGCTTCCAATCCGAAGGATTGGTGAAGATCGATGGACGAAGCGTGATCATCCACGATCTGAAGGCTTTGGAAGCCGAACTCCAGCCGGCCGAGTAGGTCTCTCCGGACTTCCAACCACAAGTCTAACGGCTGCTCACGGTCGCCGTGACAAAAGTCATCGCCGGGCCGCCGCCGCTCCGCTAACTTCAGAACATCAAGCGCGCCGCAACAAGAAAGAAAGAGAAATGGAGCGGCGCTGCCGAGGAGGATGCGATGAGCGTGACCACCGAGAAAACTGTGCGGGAATTGGCCCTGGAAAACCCTGCCGCAACCCGCGTTTTTGAGAAGCTGGGCATCGACTATTGTTGCGGCGGCAATCAGTCTTTGGAACAAGCCTGCCGCGCGGCGAATCTGGGGGTGGATCAGGTACTGGATTCCCTCGAAATGGCGGAACAAACAACCCGGGCGGCGCAGCCGGTCCATGACTGGCAGAGGGAGCCGCTGGGCGATCTGGTCGCGCACATCAAGACTACTCATCACAAGTACACGCGCGAGGAGATTGCCCGCCTCGGTCCTTTATTTGAGAAAGTGTGCTCGGTTCACGGCCAGAACCATCCCGAACTGATGCACGTTCGCGCCAGCTTCGCCGGTTTGGCGCAGGAACTGACCATGCACATGATGAAGGAAGAGATGGTGCTGTTCCCCTACATCGTCAGGATGGAGGAAGCCGTCATCCAGCATGAGCCCGTGCTGCCACCGCCCTTCGGCAGCGTGCAAAACCCGGTTGCGATGATGGAGCGCGAGCACGAGTCCGCCGGCGCTGCCTTGCGCGCCATGCGCCAGGCCAGCAATGGTTACGCTACTCCTCTCGACGCCTGCGTCAGCTACCAGACGCTCTACAAAACGTTATCTGAATTCGAGGCTGACCTGCATCGGCACATTCACCTGGAGAACAACATCCTCTTCCCGCGAGCGATTGCGATGGAGCAGGCGCGGTAAATGGCGCCAATCCGTGATTTTGGTCACTTCGGACGCTTGCCAGTCTCCACTTGAAACCGTCGTTGACAGCTCGCGGCAAACCCCTGACTAAGCTGCGGCGAGATAGATATAACGCAGGATAAAGAGCGCGGTAAGAATCCAAATCAGCACGGTAATTTCGCGAACTTTGCCGGCGGCGATCTTCACCACGGTATAGCAGATCAGCCCCAGGCTGATTCCAGTGGCGATGCTGAAGGTCAACGGAGTGGCGAGCATGGTGATGAAGGCCGGGACCGCCTCGCTGAACTCGCTCCATTCGATGTGCGAAATCGATTGCGTCATGAGCGCGCCCACCAGGATCAGTGCGGGCGCGGTGGCGTAGGCCGGGATCGCGGTGGCGAGAGGCGAGCAGAAGGTGGCAATCAAAAAGAGACCGGCGACGGCAACATTGCTCAGGCCGGTACGCGCTCCGGCCGCGACGCCGGCCACACTCTCGATATAGCTGGTGACCGTGGATGTGCCCGTCAAAGAGCCGAACAGTGTACCCACGGCATCGGCGACCAGAACCCTGCCCACGCGGGGAATCTTGCCGTCCTTAATGAATCCGCCCTGTTCGCAGACGCCTACCAGTGTGCCCACATTGTCGAACAGGTCGACGAACAGGAATGCGAACAAAATTTCGAGGAGGCCAAGATGCATGGCCCCTCGAAAGTCCAGCTTCAGAAAAGTGGATGAAGGGTGGGGAAGGGACAGAATCGCGGAGGGCCAATGGGAAATGCCGCGCAGAATTCCCACCAGCGTGGTTCCGAAGACACCAATCAAAATTCCGCCATTGACCTTCCGCGCCATGAGCGCCAGAGTCAGGGCGATGCCGAAGCAGGCGGTTTGCACCTCCTTATCGGAGAAGTTGCCCAAGCCGACGAAGGTCGCCGGGTTCGCCACCACGAGCTTGGCATTGCGCAGCCCGACGAAGGCAATAAACATTCCGATGCCCGCAGCCGTGGAGTGCTTCAGGCAGTCCGGCATGCCGTTGACGATTTGTTCGCGCACGCGCGTCACCGTCAGCAGCAGAAACAACACGCCGGAAAAGAAAACCACCGCCAGCGCCGTCTGCCACGGAACATGCATGTTGAGGCAGACGGCATAAGTGAAGTAAGCGTTCAGCGACATTCCCGGCGCCAGCGCGATGGGGTAGTTGGCGTAGAGACCCATCACCAGCGTGGCGGCGGCAGCCGAAATGCAGGTCGCAAATACGACGCCTTCCGCCGGCATTCCCGCTTGCGCGAGGATCTGCGGGTTCACGACGATGATGTAGGCCATCGTCACAAATGTCGTCAGGCCGCCCAGCATCTCCTGTTTAACGGTGGTTTGGTTTTCGGCGAGTTTGAAGTACCGATCGATCAATCGTCTTCCTCGAATAGTTCTCGCTTCTCAGTTCTCGGTTCTCAGTAAAAACCCATTCTTTGAATGATGAAAAAACTTGATTCTGAGAACTGAGAACTGAGAACTGAAAACTTTAATAAGGAATCTTACCGGGTTTCTCTTCCCACGCTCGAAATGCCGCCAGTGCTTCCTCGCGCATCATCTGAATCATGGGAATCACACGCTGCGAGTGCGGCTGCGTGAGTTCTCCGTAGATAGCGGAATCGTCAAACCCGATTTTGGCGGCGTCCGCGGCAACATTGCCGAAGTAAACTTTGTTAATCCGAGCCCAGTAGATTGCACCCAGGCACATGGGACACGGTTCGCAGGAAGTGTAGAGGTCACAGCCCCGGAGTTCGAAAACGCGAAGTTTATGGCAAGCCTGCCGGATGGCCAGCACTTCAGCGTGTGCCGTGGGATCGTTCGTCGCCGTGACTTGATTTACGCCTTCGGCGACGATGGCGCCATCTTTCACGACGACGGCGCCGAACGGCCCACCGCGTCCGGACCGGACATTTTCGACCGAGAGTTGAATGGCGCGGGCCATGAAAGCGTTGTCCATGTGGCTTGGCTCCGTCATCGCGTAATCGTCAAGGGCGTGCCGATCTTAGCGGCCCGTGCATCTGCGCGCCAATCGGTCGACATGGACTCTTTCGCAGCCGTGGTTAAGAGAGCAAGTATAAGCGGGGCGGAGAGATACGCAAAGTTTTTCTCGGCGGACGCGCGCAAGTTGAAAAAGACGAGAAGGCAGGATAGGCTCGGGCCTGATCGGGTGCCCGCTGATGCCGAGGTTCACCGCCGGCAGACTGTGGCGAGGTTCGGACCCGCGAAATTTTGTCATCCCGAGCGCAGCGAGGGATCTGCATTTTGCAGCGAACTGTAAATCCCTCGCTGCGCTCGGGATGACAACACACAAAAGTGACAACGCATAAATAAAAGGTATCGCATGACGGAAGAGCACATCATCGGCAAGCCGGTGCCGCGCAAGGAAGGCCGCGACAAAGTAACCGGCGCGGCGCGTTACATCGATGACATGACCGTGCCGGGAATGCTCTTCGGCGCCACCGTTCGCAGTCAGATTCCCCGCGGCGTCATCAAGAAAATCTCGTTTGATCCGCAGTTCGACTGGAGCGAATTTATAACCGTCACGGCGAAGGATATTCCGGGCAAGAACTGCATCGCTCTGATCGGAGACGATCAGCCATGCCTGGCGGATGGGAAGGTCAATCATCCCGAGGAGCCGATTCTGCTGTTGGCGCATGCGAACTTGCATGTCCTGCGGAAGGCGGTGGATGCAGTCTCGATCGAATACGAACCGCTGCCCGCGCTTTTCACCGTGGAAGAGAGCGAACGGCGCTCCCAAGTCATCTGGGGAACGGACAACACATTCAAGACTTTTTTGATCGCGAAGGGCGATGTCGATGACCTCTGGGCAAAGGCCGCCTACATTGTCGAAGGCGAATACACCACCGGCGCGCAGGAGCAACTCTATATCGAAAACAACGGCGTGATTGCGGCCTTCGATGCCGGGCAGGGAATCACGGTGTGGGGTTCGTTGCAGTGTCCCTACTACGTGCACAAAGCGCTGATGGCCTTGTGCGCCTTGACGGAGGACAAGGTTCGCGTTGTGCAAATGGAGACGGGTGGAGCGTTCGGCGGCAAGGAAGATTATCCGTCGATGATCGCTGGCCATGCGGCGCTCTTGGCCATGAAGTCTGGACGGCCGGTGAAAATCGTCTATGACCGCATGGAGGACATGGTCGCCACAACCAAGCGGCATCCTTCACGCACCCGTCACCGGACGGCGCTGAGCAAAGACGGCAAGATTCTGGGCGGGGAAATCGACTTCACGATTGACGGCGGCGCATACGCGACCTTGTCATCCGTAGTCCTCTCGCGTGGCACCATTCACGCCGGCGGGCCCTACTATTGGCCCAACGTCCGCGTTCGCGGGAAGGCGGTGGCGACCAACACCCCGCCCCACGGAGCTTTTCGGGGCTTTGGAGCGCCGCAGAGTCTGTTCGCGATGGAGCGGCACATGGACCGCATTGCGCAAGCCGTGGGAATCTCTCCGGTAGAGGTCCGCCGCCGCAATTTCCTCAACCCGGGTCAAACCACGACCACCGAACAAACCGTGCGCGAAGAAATCGATCTGGGAAAGCTTCTCGATCGGGCGCTGGAACTCTCGGACTACACCGCAAAGAAAACCCGGTTCGCGCAAGTGAACGCGGTGGGACCAATCAAGAAGGGCATGGGAATCGCCGCCTTTCTGCATGGCGCGGGATTTACCGGCTCGGGCGAGCGCTATCTGGCTTCCGTGGTGGGGGTGGAAGGCTGCGCCGACGGCACGGTGCGCGTGCTGGTTTCGAGCACCGAGTTCGGGCAGGGAACCAACACCGTGCTCTGTCAAATCGCCGCCGAAGCCCTGGGTTTGCCCTATGAGGATGTTCGAATCGCGCAGCCCGATACGAATCAAGTGCCGAACAGCGGGCCAACAGTTGCTTCCCGCACTGCCATGGTCGTCGGAAATCTCGTGCGGTCGGCCGCGGTAGGAATCAAGCAAACACTGATGGCAGGCGGCAGCCTGGGCAGTTTGTACTCACCGCAAGAATTTCGCGAGGCCTGCCGCCGCCATATTGCTGAGCACGGCGAACTCCAGTCGTTCGCGCGCTACGACCCTCCCGAGGACGTTTTCTGGGATGACCGGAAATATCGAGGCGAAGCATATGCGGCCTATGCCTGGGCAGTTTATGTTGCGGAAGTTGCCGTGGACCTGTCGACCTACAGCGCCACAGTGGATGACTTCGTGGCCCTCCAGGAAGTCGGCAGAGTTCTTCACCCCGTTCTGGCAAGGGGCCAAATCGCGGGCGGCGTTGCCCAGGGAATCGGATTTGCCTTGTATGAAAAAATCGTTTGGCAAAATGGCCGCATGCAGAACGGTCAGATGACAAATTACATCATGCCCGCTTCCGCTGACTTGCCGCGGATTCGCGTCTTCTTCGAAGAGATGGGCAACGTCCACGGGCCATATGGCGCAAAGGGGATTGGCGAACTTCCGATGGATGGTCCAGCCCCGGCCATCGTCAACGCGATCGAAGATGCGCTTGGAACTCGCTTCGATTCCGTCCCACTCTTGCCGGAGGATATCTTCGATGCCGTCTCCGCCGATGGAGAGCAATGACAATGACGATGACCGACTCCTCCGAGCGCCGCGCCAAATGCGAGCTTTCCTTTACGGTAAATGGCAAGCCCACAACCGTTCGAGTCTATTCCATGGAGAGACTGTTGGATGTCCTGCGGCACGAGCTTGGGTTGACCGGTACGAAGGAAGGATGCGGAGAGGGCGAATGTGGTTCTTGTTCCGTCTTGATGAATGGCGAGTTGGTGAACAGCTGCCTCATCCCGGCTCTTCACGCGGCGGGCGCAAGTCTCACTACGATCGAAGGCCTCGCTGAAGGTCCGCAGTTGAGTGCGCTGCAGGCAGCCTTCCTGGAATGCGGTGGCGCGCAGTGCGGCATCTGCACTCCCGGAATGATTCTGGCCGCCTGTCAACTACTGAGCAAGAAGCCCGAGCCTGGCGTTGACGACATTCGCGAAGCCTTGGCCGGCAATCTCTGCCGCTGCACGGGTTACATGCAGATTTTCGATGCGGTCGCGGAAGCGGCCCGCCGCAGGAATCCCGCATGAGGTCTGATCCGGCGGATTATGCGCTGATTGCACCGGGCAAACTGCAGGCGGTTGTGTCGCTTCTGGCCGAGGAACCGGGCAAGTGGCTCCCCATCGCTGGAGGAACCGATGTCATGGTGCAGTACGCGGCCGGGAAACTTCTGGCGCACAAACTGGTGAGCATTTGGAATTTGCCGGAGCTGCGGGGCATCGAGATTTTGCCGGACGAAATCACGATAGGGGCGGGATGCACTTATACCGAACTGCGTGAGCACGAAATCATCGCGCGCGAATTCCCGTTGCTGGCGAGCGCGGCTCGCTGGACCGGCGGAATCGCGAACCAGAATCGGGGAACGTTGGGAGGCAATATCGTCAATGCATCGCCCGCCGCCGATTCCTTGCCGGCACTACTCGTGTACGAAGCGGAATTGATTCTAGTGTCGGTGCGCGGCGAGCGCCGGGTGCCTTACCTCGGCTTCCACACCGGCTACAAAAAAATGAAGTTGGCGCCCGATGAGCTGATTCGAGCCATCTGTCTGAAGCGAACTTTTTCGGGGTATTTTCATTATGCGCGGAAAGTGGGAGCTCGCAATGCTCAGGCCATCTCGAAAGTATGCATGGCCGCGTTGGGCCGGCTTCGGGTCGGCGTGATTGGGGGTGCGATTGACGAAGTTCGCGTTGCCCTGGGCAGTGTGGCGCCGGTCCCACTTCGTTTGACGGAGATGGAACAAATCGTGAAGGGCAAGTCCATCGAGCCAGAGCTTGTGCATCTGGCTAGAAAGACGGCAGCCGCCGCCATCCAGCCGATTGATGACATTCGATCCACGGCGAGATACCGCTCGGCTGTGGCTGGCAATCTGGTCGCGGAGTTCCTCGAGCAACTGCGCGGCAGCGGGAAGGCGGCATAAGTGATAGCTGGGCACGATGGAATTGTCTTCCCACTGTGGCGGCGGTGAATGAGATGCTGCCGTGCCGCCCAGAGTCAATAAAAACGCGGGCTTTAGCCCCTGATTGTCCCGGCAGTTTACCCCTTCGGTTTATGAGGAGATGGCTTGTAGTTATTAGGGATACTCTGATTAACTCGGTTCACGGATAGCTTTGAAAGGGCATGGCTTCAGCCATGCCGTCAGAACCCGCTACACAAGCGGCTTTAGCCGCTGAGGGTCGCCCTCTCAAAGCATCCCGTCTCGCCAGCGAAGACTTAATCAGACAATCCTTCGGAGTAAGCCGGCGGGTTCATGGACTTACGGGTTTTGGCATAGCCCGGCTTGATGATCGAGTAAATGAGATCACAGCGCTGGTCGTAGGGCAGAAAAGCGCTCTTCATTGCATTGATGGTGATCTTTTCGAAATCATCCAGGGACAAATCAAAGGTATCCGCCGCGGCCTCGAACTCCTGGGTCATGCTGGTGCTGCTCATCAATCGGTTGTCGGTATTGAGGGTGACGCGAAATTTCTCCCGATAAAGAATTTTGAAAGGATGCTCACCCAGGCTGGGCGTGGCCCCGGTATGGACGTTGCTGAGAAGACAAATTTCCAGCGGGATTCTTTTATCGAGCACGTACTGGGCAAGGTCGCCTAATTTCACTGCCTTGCCGTTCGCGACGGCGATGTCGTCGATCAGCCGTGTCCCGTGTCCGATCCGGTGTGCCCCGCAGTACTGAATCGCCTGCCAAATCGATTCCTTTCCATAGCCTTCCCCGGCGTGAATCGTGATGTTGAAATTCTCCCGCTGAATGTAGTGAAAAGCTTCTACATGTTTTTTGGGAGGATAACCGCCTTCTTCTCCGGCAAGATCGAAGCCGACGACTCCACGCGCGCGAAAATCGACGGCAAGTTCCGCCATTTCAAGCGACACGTCCATATTGCGCATGGCGCAGATGATCACACGGGAAGAGATTCCAAAATCCTTGCGGCCTTGCTCCAGTCCCTTCAAGACAGCCGAGACTACTTGTTGGTGAGTCAATCCTTTCCGAGTGTGAAAGACTGGAGCAAAGCGAGTTTCAAAGTAAACCACGCCATCTTTGCTTAGATCCTCGGCCTCTTCATAAGCGACACGCTCCAAAGCCTCCTCCGTTTGCATGACCGCGATGGTGTGGGTGAAGCCCTCCAGGTATTTGGCCAGACTCCCCTGGTTCGCGCCGCGATGAAACCATTGCGCTAATGCTTCGGGATCGGCGCTCGGAAGTCCCGCGTATCCCGCATCGCTTGCCAACTCAATCACAGTTTGCGGTCGCAGCACGCCATCCAAATGCTCGTGCAAAAGGACTTTGGGAAGACTCCGCAATAACTCTCTATCGAATTTCATCGAATGTTCTTTTCTCTCTGCAGCAGCAGTGCCGAACCAAGCAGGTAAAACGTTGCAAGATCATACACCGCCTCTCAGATCGGATTCTCTCTCCATCGCCTGCGCGGCCGGTGTTGTACAATCCCACCCCACTACAACTTGAGGAAAAATCGCCGCGCATGACACAAACCGCCCCAGAGAATTCCCCGACAACCGACTATGGTTTGCGTCGCGAGATTCTCTCTCCGATGGAAACGTTGGCCCAGTCAGTCTCCACCATGGCTCCCACGACAACGCCTGCGGCCACCATCCCGCTGGTTTGCACGCTCGCCGGCAATGGCACCTGGCTGGCCTATGTACTCGCGACCACCGCCGTCCTGCTCGTCGCGCTTTGCATCGGCCGCTATGCTCGCCATTCCGCGTCGCCTGGTTCGTTGTACACCTACGCTTCGATGACCCTGCCTCCCTGGCTTAGCGCCACCGTCGCATGGAGTCTGTTGCTGGCTTATGTGGCCACGGGATCGAGCGTCATTGGCGGCTTCTACCACTACGCGAACCTGCTGCTGCGCGATGCCACGGGCCATGTCTATTCGGCCGTATTGCTGGCCACGCTGGTCACCGGCGTTTCGATATGGATTGCCTACCGCGACGTAAAGATCTCCGCGCGCCTCATGCTGTGGATCGAGGCCGCGTCCGTCACCGTGATTGTGATCTTAGTCGCACTGTTGCTGGTCCGCCATGGCTGGCACGGCGATTCGGAACAACTCCATCTCCGCGGCATGAGTGGCAGCGGCCTGCGCCTCGGCTTGGTGCTCGCGCTCTTCAGTTTCGTTGGTTTCGAGAGCGCGACCACGCTCGGCTCCGAGGCGCGCAATCCGCTGCACACGATTCCGCGCGCGGTCATCCAAAGCGCCATTCTCGCCGGAGTTTTCTTCACCGTCTGCGCCTATGTGGAAGTGTTGGGTTTCCACGCTGCGGGCCAGGATTTGGGCGCTAGCCAGGCTCCGATGTACGTGCTCGCCCGAGTCGGCGGTGTCCCGGTGCTGGGACTGCTGATCGATATCGGCGCACTCGTGAGCTTGTTCGCCGGAACTTTAGCCTGCATTACGGCGGCAGCACGTGTGTTGCTGCTGATGGCCCACAACGGGCTTGCCCACGACTCTCTGCGCGCCACGCATCGCCGCAACCGAACTCCTAGCCGTGCGGTCGTCATCACTGGGGTTGCCGCGCTGTTGCCCGTAGCGATACTGGCAGCCCGCGGTGCCAGCGGGTTGGATGTCTACGGCTGGCTGGGCTCACTGGCGACCTATGGTTTTATCGTGGCCTATGCCTTGGTTTGCGTCGCACTGCCACGCTATTTGCGCGACCGCGGTGTTTTTCGTCCGGGAGCCCAGATCGTTCCCTGGCTGGCTGGCGCCGCCATGCTGCTCGCGCTGGTTGGGAATTTATACCCCGTGCCCGAAGGACCGTATGGCAAGCTGCCCTACGTCTATCTCGCCTATTTGATGGCAGGACTGCTGTGGTTCGTGTTTCGCGGGCGCAATAAAGACGCGGCGCTGGCCGAGAGTTAAGTCTGCCCCTCCGCGTCCGGTTGCGCGACCAGCGGCAACCACCTCGCGGATTCCGCCGCCATAAGAATATCTAATCCGTGTCAAAGAAATTTTTACTAGACGGAACGCTTTCATTCCGTACCCAACTCGCGTAAATTCATCCCATCGTTTTTTTGCGTGCGGACGCGCGTGCAACCCAGCCTTGTCGCGAATATTGTTTAACCAAAAAATAGCTTCGCCCGCCGGCAGGCGGCGCTGCAAAAATGTATTCAAGATCTACGAGGTCATTGAACTTGAGGTCATTGATGCTGATGATGCTAATGAAAAAGAGAATCGGACTGGTCGTTCTCCTCGCCGCGTCATCCCTGGGGATGCCGCTTGCTTTTACACCGTACGCTCAGGCGCAGCAGACGCTCGGTGGCATCACGGGTTCGGTCGCAGACAAGACCGGCGGCGTTCTGCCGGATACGGTTGTGACGATCGTGGGTGACCAGACAAAACTCACGCGCACCCAGAAGACCAATGCCAATGGCATCTACGACTTCGTCAACCTGCCCATCGGTGCCTACACACTCACCTTCACCCATGACGGTTTCGAGACGCAGAGGATCCCCTCGATTACGGTTCAGGCAAATCGCACGGCGACGATCAACGTGGCACTGCCGGTCGGCAAGGTGGGAACGATTGTCGAGGTACAAGCGGAGCCGATGATGAACGCCGTCGACACCACCAACGGATACATCCTCGAACAAGATCAGATTGATGACGTTCCGCTGCCCACGGGCAGCTTCACCGGACTCGCCATTCTTTCTCCCGGTGTAAATGCCGAACTGTCCAGCGGCACCGGCGCCAACGCTGGCCTGGGCAACCAGCCGATATGGGCCAACGGCCAGCGTGATACCAGCAACACCTTCCTGCTGAATGGCGTCGATGCCAGCACTCTGTTCAATGGCAAGACCACGAGTTCGGTGGCGTCGGCCCGCATCGTGAACAATACCGGCGTCGCCGGCGCTGGCAGCACCACAGCGGAGATAATTCAGAGTTCGGCGTCGCCCTATCTGGCCATCGGCCAGGGCTTGCCGACGCCCGCACCGGAGACCATTCAGGAATTTCGCGTGAACACTTCGATGTACGATGCCCAACAAGGCTCCACCAGCGGCGCGCATATCGACATGAGCACAAAGTCTGGAACCAACGCAATTCACGGCGAGGCTTACTGGCACCGCGGAACCGACTGGCTGAACGCCGCTCCGTTTTTTTACAACCAGGATGAAAACATCCCCGGCAACGAGAAAGTGCCTGAACTGCATCGTTACACGGCTGGTGGAACGCTGGGCTTCCCGATCATCAAGGACAAGCTTTTCGGCTTTCTCAGCTACCAGCACACTCATGTTTCCGATCTGGAGATTGGAACCTCACGCACGGCCGTGCCGTTCGGGCTTACCGACGATCGCAGCGCCGCGACACTGGCTGCCGTCGCCAATAATAATTGGCCTTGCGGCGGAGCTAACCAGCCGGCCTGTGTTACCGCCAGCAGCGTGGATCCGGTCGCGTTGGCCATGTTGAATTACAAATTGCCGAACGGCCAGTACATGATCCCCTCAGCGAACCCTAATTTCACGCCGACCCTTAACTTTCCGGAAAATGTTTTCATCACGCAGCCGGCGTATTTCATCACCGACCAGGCCGTATCCGATCTCGATTTTCTGGTGAGTTCCACAGACACGCTGGCATTGAAGTATTACTACCAGCACGATCCCACCACGGCGCCTTTCGGGTTTTCCTCGGTCCAGGGTTTTACCCAAAAGCTGGACGCTGGCAGCCAGGTTGCCAGCATTACAAACACGCAATCCCTCAAACCGACCCTCAGCCTCACGGAGGTATTCGGGTTCATTCGTGAAAAAATCTACAGCACGATTGGGCAGCCCTTCACTCCTCAACAGATGAACATCAATGCGTTTGGTTCTTCAGTCTTCCCGGGAATCACCATCGTGGACGATTTAGGGAACGCCTCCCCCAACAACGCAAACTTCGTTTACAACGCCGGCTTGAATATCGGATCGACGGCGGCCTCGCAGGGCGCCTTCACCGGAGTTTTTCAAAACCGCTGGATGCCCTCTGCCAACGCCATTTGGAACCATGGCAAACATACAATTTCTTTCGGCGGCAGCTTTTCCTACTCCCAGCTCAATGCGCGCGATCGAAGAACCAACTCAGGGATGATCGGCTTCCTCAACTTCGCCGACTTCCTGACCGGCACGCCCATCGGCTATACGGCGGACGGATTTATTACCACGAACTTCTTGCAAGGCAATGCGAACCGTTACTACCGCTCGAACGAAGACGGCCTATACCTCCAGGACAAGTTTCAGATCCGCCCCAATCTCAGCATCAGCGCCGGTCTGCGCTTCGATGATCACGGAGGCCTGACGGAAAAATACGGGAAAATTTTTAATTTCGATCCGTCAAGTTATAACTACGACGCGGCCTCGGACACGATCGTTTCGAACGGCTTCATCGTCGCCGGCAACGATCCTCTCTTTCCGACGAAAGGTGTCAGCAATTCGACTCTTACCGGACGCCAGTGGGGCCTCGCGCCGCGCTTTGGCGTGGCGTGGAGCCCCAGGATGTTTAACGACAAAGTCGTCGTGCGCGCGGGCTGGGGCATGTACTACGATCGCGGCGAACTCTTCACCTACCTTTCCCCAGGGTTTGCGTCCGGAGTGATTGCGGGTGGTCCGTTCGGCGTCAATCAAACTCCGCCGTGGGTGAATTCGCAAGTCTGTGCCACTGCGTACTCCAACTGCCCCGGCGGATTTGAAAACCCCTGGGGCGCGTCCCTCGGTCCGCCCCCCAGCGGCAATCCCGCGGATCTGGTTCTCCCCCATGCGGCCGCAATCGCAACGGGAGCGCAGCTATTCTCATTTGCCGACTACAACCGTGCCAACAAGCTCCCCTACACCCTCAACCAGACCCTCAACATTCAATGGCAGCCGCGGCACGATCTCGCCATCGAGATCGGTTACGTCGGCAATCTCGGCCGTCATGAAATCGTTCCCTTGCCTTTCAACCAGGCGCGGATTGCCTCGCCCTCCAATCCCATCCGGCCCGGCACGCCGTTTGAGCAGGACTACACCTACGGTTATTCGATTGTCACTCAGCCAGGCGGCTTCACGCCCGCGAACATCAACAACGGTACGCAACCATACCTGCAAACCTTTGAAGGGGGAAATGTCGACCTCCGTGTTCCCTACATCGGCTATTCCGCCGAGTCCGAGTCTTATACCGCGGCGGGCATCTCAGCTTACAACGCGCTTCAGACCCACGTGGAAAAACGAATGAGCCATGGCTTTCAAGTTGGCTTCTCCTACACCTACTCGCACGCGACCGACGAACAAAGCGCGATGGGCCTGTTTTACAACGGCAACAATCCTCTGAATCTGCGCTCCGGTTACGGTCTCTCCGACTACGATCGCAAACATGTGATCAATTTCACCTACACCTACCAACTGCCCAAATTTTTCTCGGTATCTTCATTGAAGGGCAAGGTGGCCGATGGCTGGGCGATTTCGGGTTTGACCGTCATCCAGAGTGGGCAGCCGTACAGCGTGATCGATTACTCTGGTGCCGTCGGCAGCGTATTCTACGGCGTGAATGACGGTATTACGAATCCGGTCGTCCCCCTCTCCGGTTGCACGCTTAAGCAGGCGGTCACCGGGGCCTCAGGTGTGAAAGCAGGCGCCCCCGCGCTCAACCCCAACTGTTTTGGCTTTCCTTTGCTAAGCGAAGGCGCATTGAATGGCGCGATTCCTACCAACGACCCCTACGAGACCAACTTCATCGACCATGGCCAGCGCAATATCTTCCGGCAACCGTGGCAGAACCGCGCGGACATCTCCCTGATCAAGGCAACCCAGATCACGGAGCGGTACTCTTTGACGTACATGCTCAAAGTCTATAACCTGACCAACACTGCGAGCTTCGATATCCCGATCGACGACATAAGCCAGAACATCAATTTCAACGGTTTTCCCTACGTAGGTCAGCCCGCAGCGTTGAATCCTTGCGACACAACCTACACCGCCCTGTACGTCTGCCCGACCCTGAGTGGCTTGGGCATCACGAACAAGACCATCGGCAGCGCGCGGCAGATCCAGATGTCCCTGAGCCTCAGCTTCTAGAGCGTGTTTCACAAATAGTTCTTTGAAGGGGCGCGGCTTCAGCCGCGCCGTTTAGAGGCAAATGAATCAGGGGCTTTAGCAGGCTGCGGAAAAAGCCGGTGTTGCACTTGATTTTGGGTGGCGCAGCGGTTCACCGCTGCGGCAAGTGGCTTGTTTCCGGAGTCGGCTTTAGCCGCTGCGGTGAGACTGCGACGTGGAAAGTACTTTTTCCGCAGCCTGTTAGCCCCCGAGGAAACAGCCTTTCCCCAGCAAACCCATATACGAAACACGCTCCAGTCAAACTACAATCCCGGCACAAGAACGGCGGCCATCACCGGGCCGCCGTCCTCTGTGACCCCCGTGTCCTCTGTGGTTCAAGCTTTTCTTCGGACACTTAATCAGAGCTTCCCTAAAGAATCTGGAGTAGGACAAGAGCAACAACAGTGAACTTCACTCTTCTCCGATGTCCTCGTTCCACACCGCGGGATTTCTGCGAATGTATTCGCCCAACAACGAGGCGCACTCCGAAGAATCGAGATCGAAGACCCGCACCCCAAGCGAGCGGAGCCAATCGATGCCGCCCTGAAAAGTGCGGCTCTCTCCTACGATCAGCGTGCCGAAGCCAAACTGCCGGACCAGTCCGCTGCAGTACCAGCACGGCGCCAGCGTGGTAACCATGGTTAGGCCGCGATAGCTCCGTTGGCGCCCCGCATTGCGGAACGCATCGGTCTCCCCGTGCAGGGAAGGATCGCCGTTCTGCACGCGACGGTTGTGGCCCGAGCCGACGAGCCTGCCCTCGCCATCAAAGATCGCGGCTCCGATAGGGATACCTCCTTCCGCCAGCCCCTTGCGGGCTTCGGCCAGCGCCACCCCCAGCATTGCAGAATGATCAAGCTCAGACATAACCCCATTGTACCGGCGGCGCAACCTCAGGGTTCGGTGTCTGAGCCCATATCGTCCTATAGCGGGTGACCGGCTCGTTCCATGCCATCCGATGGTCAAGTCCCCACTTTTCGGTGGTGTCCTAATTTCGCCGTGGAAATTTGGCTGACCTGAACTGGCGGATACGCTTGCTAAGCCTTCTCCAATTAAACCCGGTGATCCGATTTGCTGGATGTGGAATGGCTAAGCACCAAACTAGGGTTCCGTCTGAGAGCCTATACGCCTTTCGATCCCGATGGTGGACAGAGGGGGGTGGCATGTGGTTCCACAAGGTCCTTCCAGTGACGATGACTTTCAATGGGTGAGTTTTCTCAATTAGTTTGAGGAAGTGAGGTCCAGCATCTCGAAACTGTTTTGGGGTAGGCCTGCTTCGAGCGCCGAAACCGACGGTACCCTGTACATATATGGTGTAGGCGTATTCATTCCACGCCGTCAACATCTCCTCAACTGCGGGGCTCTTGCTTCCGCAGAGCACCCGACTCATCTGAGTAAAATACCGGACCTTGCCGAAGTTCTTAATGTTCCAGAGAAGCGACCTCTTGGGGTGTTCGGGCGAGGGAGCGCATACCTTTCCGTTATCGCACCAGTTGTAGGCTGATTCGCTGAGAATCAACAGCTTTGTAGTGCCGAATTTCTTGCCCTTCCAGGGCTTATAGTAGCGTGCATCCACGACCCGAAACTCCTTGAATCTCCCAACGAGAACGTCCGGGCGTAATGTTACCACCGAATTAGGACACTACCAACTTTTCGCACCGATTGACTGCGTCATCCCCGATTTGTTTGGTCTCGCCCGTTTCATTTCCTGTTTTTTCGTGCCGAACGGAAATATCCTCACGCTGCCCGGCAGCCAGGATTTGACACGAGCCTTCATGCAACCTACGATTTGCGAGATCATGCGGAAATTAAGAAGCTACTACTGCCGTCAAGTTCGTGCGCGCAACGCGAGGGGCCTCGCAGCGAAAACAAACATCGCGAGGAAGAGCGTCGCAATTCTCTTTACCCTGCTCGCATTCACATTTCTCTCGCTGGCGGCGCCGCCGGCAATTTCCACTGCCGATCCGCATCGCTACCTGGATGACATCAAGGCGCTGACCACTCCTGCGATGGAGGGACGTGGCGACGGGTCGAAAGGGTTGACCCGGGCCGCGCACCTGATCGAGAAGCGGTTCAAGAGCCTGGGGCTCGAACCTGCGGGCACAAACTCGTATTTTCAGCCTTTCACGGTAATCACGGGCGCGCGCTTAAAAGGCAAGAACGCTTTCGCGGTGCTGACCGGGGAGCAGAAGCGAGAGTTGAAGCCGAAGCAGGATTTTGTTCCGTTCAGTTTTTCCGCCTCGGGATCGGCTCGCGGGCCTCTGGTGTTTGTGGGCTACGGCATTTCGGCGGACGAGTTTCACTACGACGACTACGCCGGCATCGACGTCAAGGACAAGATTGTGGTCGTTCTGCGCTATGAGCCTCCTTCGTTCGGCGTGAAGGGCGGCAATCATGCTCCGACGAATCAGGTCATGACGCAGCATTCCCAGTTGGTGACCAAAGCCATCAACGCCAGGAACCACGGTGCGAAGGCGCTCGTGCTGGTGAACGGAAAGCTGGGAGACGGCGAAGAAGACCTGCTTACACGATTCGGCAGCGTGAGCGGGCCGGAAAATGCCGGCATCGTTTTTCTTCAGGTCAAGAATGCGGTCGCGGAGGGCTGGCTCAAGGAGGCGGGCAAGTCGCTCGTGGAATTGCAGGAGCAGATCAATGCTTCGTCCAAGCCCGCATCGTTCGCGCTCCCGGAAAACCAGACCGCGGCGCTGACGGTGAGCATCGAAACCACCCGGGCCACGGTAAACAATGTGCTGGCTTATCTGCCGGGCAAGACGGACGAATACGTGATCATCGGCGCGCACTACGATCACCTCGGGCGAGGCAATTTCGATTCTCTTGCGCCTTCGCAGATCGGACAGATTCATCCGGGAGCGGATGACAACGCCTCGGGCACGGCGGGAGTGCTGGAGCTGGCGCGATTGCTGGCGCCGCAGAAAGGCCAGTTGCGGCGGGGAATTCTGTTCGCTTCCTTTGCCGGCGAAGAGCTTGGATTGCTGGGTTCGGCGGCGTGGGTGAAGGACCCGACGCGTCCGCTGGAAAAAGCCGTGGCCATGCTGAACATGGACATGATCGGACGCATCAAGGATCAAAAAGTCTACATCGGAGGCGTTGGCACCGGCTCGACGCTGAAAGCTGTGGTCGGCGAGGCGCAGGCGAATTCCGGATTCAAGATCGAGTACTCGCCGGGCGGATATTCCTCGAGCGACCACACGTCGTTTGTCTCGAAGAAAATTCCGGTGCTGTTTTTCTTCTCCGGGTTGCACTCGGATTATCACAAGCCTTCGGATACCTGGGAGAAGATCGATCCGGAATCGGCGGCGCGGTTGCTTGGCGTGGTGGGCAAGACGGGCGAGGAACTGGCGGATGCGGACGAGCGTCCTTCCTTTATTGTGGTCGCGGAAGACCAGCCCCAAGGCAGGTCGGGAGGCGGTGGGGGTTACGGACCGTACTTCGGGTCGATTCCGGATTTCGGCCAGGTGGAAACCGGCGTGCGGTTCTCGGATGTGAAACCAGGATCGCCCGCGGCGAAAGCAGGACTGAAAGCGGGAGACATTCTGGTGCAGTTCGGCGATAAACCGATCAAGAACCTTTACGACTTCACCGATGCCCTTCGCCGCAGCAAGGTAGGCGATGTGATCGAGGTCAAGGTGCTGCGCGATGGCCAGCCGCTGACGGCATCGGTCAAGCTCGAACAGCGCAAATAGGCGAAACATCGATGTAGAACTGGTTTCATCAATCGGTTTTGGGTAGGGCACGGCTTCAGCCGTGCCGTTGAGGGCCTGGAAAAATGCGGGCTTTAGATTCTCTGTTGAAGCGCAAGCAAAAAAAGTCAAAACCTTCCTAAGAATGAGGGGGGAATGGTTAAGCGGCACAGGCGACCTCGGGCGGCACGGCGAGGGTGAGAGCCGGGCAAAGCTTGGCGCCATCGAAGGGAGCGTCGTGCTTGAACATGCCGAAAATCGCGTGCAGCAGCTTCCGCATGACGGCAACCAGGGCCACCATTTTGCATTTCCCACGAGCTTGCAGATGCAGATAAAAGGCGCGCAGGTGAGGAGCAAAGCGCACCGCAGTGAGGGCGGGCATGTAGAGCGCCCGGCGAATATGCCGGTTGCCCACCTTGCTGATGCGCGCTTTTTGATGCACCGAGGTGCCCGACTCATGGTGCCGGGGATCGAGTCCGGCGTAGGCGACCCACTGCCGCACGTCACAATTGGCGGGGATCAACAGCAGTTCGCCCAGCAGTTGCAAAGCGCTGACCGCACCGATCCCGGGCGTGCTCTGCAACCGCAGAAAGCGGCGCTCGAGCTCCGGCGTCGCGGCCAGGATCTTGCGCGCCTCCCGGCTCAGTTTGGCGATCGCGGTTTCCAACCCCCGCACGCTGCGCCGCAAATCCTGCACGATCACCCGCAGGGTCGTCGCGGTCGCGGCCACGGCGTGCAGGCGGTTCTTCTCCATGGTGCACTGCTGGGTGAGAGCATGAATGCGACGCGCCAGAGCCGTTATCTGCAGCGCCTCGGCCGGCGGCGGTTGCCAGGGCTGGAAGGGCATGCGCGCCGCATATTCCAGCAGCACCCATGCATCCAGCGGATCGGTCTTACTGCGCTGCAGCAACGCGCGCGAAAAACTTTTCACCGCCCGCGGGTTGGCCACCATGAGCTCGATGCGCGGGTCGGCCCGCAAGGCCAAGGCGGCATCCAGACCATACATCCCAGTCGATTCCATGCAGACGCGCACCCGCTCTGGTGGGCGGGAGAGATACCGTCGCAGTTCCTGATGGCCCTGGCGGGTGTTGGGAAACGAGCGACAGGGTTCGGTTTTGCCGCTGCGGCGGACCATCACGACCAGTTCTTGGGCGCTGACGTCCAGGCCACAAACATCGGGGTTGTGCATGCCTTCCTCCTGGGACTAGGCTGGTTCCGGCTCCCCGACCCTGCATCGTCTCCGGTAGAGCTTGTCTATGCAGGCTGTCGTGCCAACGACGCCTCAGATTCTCCTCGACCTTGGAGAAGAGGGCGGGGGGCCTATCTAAAGCCCAGGCTTCCGATACAAAATCGGGCCTCGCCCCTGATCGGCCTTCCCCGGAACATGGGTGCCTTGTGCCCCATGCCTCTTTACCACAAATCGAACATACAAGCCCCTGAGGGTCGTGCCTTCCGAGCGGAAAGGCATTTGTGAAACCAGCCCTGGAAAAATTTGGATTGATTGGTCAACACGCGTGTTCCCACCGCAAGTGCCACCGCCGCCGCCGCTGTCGGTCCAGGCTTGCTGGTGGAGAGCCGGGCGTCCCCGCCCGGCTGGACGGGCGAGACGCCCGTCGCTCCATCCTATGACTCATCACGCGGTCACAGTACTAAGAGCTATTTCATAAATCGGTTTTGGGAAGGGCACGGCTTCAGCCGTGCCGCCCGCAGCCAATAATGACGCGGGCTTTAGCCCCTGAGGGAGGCCGCGTTTACTCCTTCGGCCCATTTCTGAGATGGCTTCTAGTTTTGCTCTGCACTCTGCTCACGCGTTACACTGCGAGACATGAATACAGCGAACCAACCGAATGTGAAGTTCGTACAAACTCCCGATTACCGCGAGGCCTACTCCAACAGCGTGCAAATCCGGGTGAATGTTTGGGATTTCTTCCTCGTTTTCGGAACGATGCAGCAAAGCTCGGAGACGCAGGTGGAACTGCGGAACTTCCAGGGGATTTATCTCAGCCCGCAACAGGCGAAAGCCCTCATGGTGCTCTTGCAGCAGAACGTGGCGAACTACGAGTCTGCGTTCGGCGAGATCAAACTTGATCCGCGAGCCCCGGGTGGACAAATCCACTAATGGCTGCGCGGCCGGCGGCGCACTCCGATCTGAAAACAAAATCTCAACCGGCATTCTCCGCGTGGGCGCAGCAGTTTCTCCTGTTCGCGCTGTTCTTTGCCGGATTGATGCTCCTGCATGCGCCACTTCTGCGCCTTCCTTATTTTTGGGACGAGGCGGGCTATTACCTTCCGGCGGCGCGTGATTTATTTCTGACCGGCACGCTCATCCCACAGTCCACGCTATCGAATGCGCATCCTCCGCTGGTGATGGCGTGGCTGGCGCTGGCCTGGCGCGTCGCCGGATACTCCACGCTGGTCACGCGCACCGCCATGCTGGCGCTGACTGCATTCTCGCTGCTGGGACTGTTTCGGCTTTCGCGTACCGCCGCCAACTTGCCCGTGGCGTGCGCGACAACCGCGTTAGTGGCGCTTTATCCGGTGTTCTTCACGCAGAGTTCCCTGGCGCAAGTGGACTTGCCGGCCGCCGGATTTACGTTCTGGGCACTGGCCGCTTATATAGAGGACCGTCCGTGGAAGCAAGTGGTCTGGTTTTCGCTGGCGGCGCTGGCCAAAGAGACTGCGATCCTGGCTCCGCTGGCGCTGTTTGGCTGGGAACTGCTCGCGTATTTCATTCGCCCAAGTTCCAGTAGGCTGCGGAAAAACTCGATTTCGCGCCTGTTTTTGGGTGGCGCAGCGCTTCAGCGCTGCGGTAACTGGCTTGATTCCAGCGCCGGCTTTAGCCGCTGCGGTCAGGAGGCGGCGCAGAAAACATTATTCCAGCATCCTGCTAAAGGAAGCTCGAAAAAAATTAGTTGGAAAGAAATTCTTCCGCCTGCTGGCAGACGAACGCGCTTGCTTCATTTGCTGCTCCCCGTCCTGCCGCTGGCGGCCTGGTACGCCTACCACTACTCGAAGACGGGCTTCCTGCTGGGCAACCCAGAATTCTTTCGCTACAACGTTGCCGCCACGCTTAGTCCTCTGCGCGTCCCGCTCGCTCTCGGAATGAGGCTCTGGCAGCTCTTCGGTTATTTCGGTCTTTATCTGCTCACGCTGGCGGGACTGTTGGTCATGCTTCGTCCGCCCCAAATAGAGAAGACGGAGAAAAAGATGGAGGACGGTGTTGCCCGTCCGCGAATTCCAATTTGGACGCAGGCAGCATTGTGTTCCGTGTTGCTCGCCTACCTGGCGTTTATGTCGGCAGTGGGCGGCGCGGTGCTGGCTCGCTATATGTTGCCGGTCGTCCCGCTCGTGGTTCTGGCGCTGGTCTCGACTCTCTGGCGTCGCGCGCGGCATTGGAAATTGATTGTGGGCGCGGTGGCAATGGCATTTGTCGCGGGCCTGTTCAGCAATCCGCCGTACGGATTTTCTCTCGAAGACAATCTGGCCTATCGCGACTACATCGTGATGCATGCGGAAGCCAGTCGTTTCCTGGCGATGCGATATCCGGGCGAGCGCGTTCTCACCGCCTGGCCCGCGTCGGACGAACTCACCCGGCCCTGGCTCGGCTATGTTGAAGCCAGTCAGCCTTTCCGCGTCGTGCGCATCGAGGACTTCACAGCCGCGCAGATCGACGTGGCTGCCCGCGCTCGCGACCACTTCGACGTGGCCCTGGTCTTCTCCACGAAGTACCAGCCGCCGCATCCGCTCTTTGGAATTGAAAATTGGGATGCGTGGCGGCGCATCAAGGAAAAATTCTTCGGCTACCATCGCGACTTGCTGCCCGAAGATATTGCGCAACGTCTAGGCGGAACGATTTCCTATCGCAAGGAACAAAACGGCCAGTGGATCGCGGTAATTGCGCTGGAGCGGTAGTCTCGTGTGGTGACGGGGCTCCGCCCCGTCCCGGGTTGTGTGGGGACGGGCGCCCTCGCCCGTCCAGCCGAGCGCAGCTCGGCAGTTGCCGGCGGTCACAGCAACTCTGGATTCGCGATAATTGTCCGGCCAGAAGTCGTGTTCACCCCCCCCATCAAATGGCACGAATGCGTCTTGGCCACAACCCAGACGCCCTTGCCGGGGCCAAGTCGGAGAGCGTCGCGTGCCGCCAGCGTTAAGTGCACCTCGAACTCCGTGCCGCCGCAATCCACCATCGCCGAGATGATTACGTCCCTCTGCTCCAGCCGACGAATCGTTCCCGCCAAAACGTTACGAGCGCTCAGCCCGCGCGGGTGCTCCGTTGCCAGCAGCAGATCGCCAGCGCGAACGCCCACGCGCAAGCGCGAGCCAACCTCTGCCCGAACCAGCGGCGTTTCTAACTCGACTGCGCCCCTTCCCAGACTGCATGTCATCGTGCCGCGATCTTCGTGCAGCGCCAGCACCGTGGCGTCGAAGATGTTTTCGAATCCTGAGAGGTGAGCGACGGTTTCCAGTTGCGGAGCGCGCATAACTTCATGCGGCAGCCCTTGGGCCACGATTCTTCCCGCGTCCAGCACAATGACCTCGTCGCCGAGGGCAAACACTTCCTCGCCATTGTGGGTGACGAAGAGAATCGGGACGCGGTGATGCTGGTTCCACCGGCGCAGATCGCCGACGAGAGACGACTTCGTCGGACGGTCCAGCGCAGCCAGTGGCTCATCGAGCAGCAACGCTCGCGGTTCGGTCACCAGGGCGCGCGCCAGGGCAACGCGTTGGCGCTCGCCTCCGGAGATTTGCTCTGGCCGCCGGTCGCGCAAGTGGTCGATGCGGAACGCCTCGAGTATCTCGCGGCTGCGCCTTTGTCGCTCCGCCGCGCTGAGCCTGTGGAGACCGTAAGCGACGTTTTCCTCGGCGGTCAGGTGAGGGAAGAGTGCCAGGTCCTGATGTACGTAACCGATGCGCCGTTTCCAGGCCGCGACGTTCCGCTTCTTCTCCGAGTCGTAAAGATCTTCACCGCCAACGGCAATGCGTCCATCGTCCGGATCGCTCAGTCCGGCAATGCAATCCAGCAGCGTGGTTTTTCCCGCACCCGAAGCGCCGAAGAGCATCGTGAAGCCGGCCAGCGCGCGGAAATGGACATTCAGGTTGAAGCTGCCCTCGGGATTCGGAAAGCGCTTGCGGATGCGGACTTCGAGATCGGCGGAGATTGGCTGTGGCGATGTTTGTAGAACGCGTTTCATAAAGGGTTCTTTGAAAGGGCCCGGCTTCAGCCGGGCCGCTACGAGCCGTATCAACACTGGGCTTTACCCCTGAGGGAACCTCCAGCCCCCTCGGAAACCAGTTTATGAAACAAGTTCTGGCGCGGCTTGCAGCGCGAGAGAAGTATTCATCGCCATGGCCCCACCACCCATGGACGCCGGTTCAAGCCGTACACGACCGATAACACAAAGAATGAAATAAGCAGCAGCACCAGTGCCGTTTGGTTCGCGTTCGAATAATTTGCCGTCTGCACCTGATCGTAAATATCAATCGAGATGGTGCGCGTCACGCCCGGAATGTTGCCTCCCACCATCAGCACAACTCCAAACTCGCCCAGCGTGTGCGCGAAGCTGAGCGCAAATCCCGTAACCAGCCCCGCTTTTGAGAGGGGAAGCACGATGCGGCGAAAAGTCTGCAGCGGCGAATGGCCAAGCGAAGCCGAGGCCTGCAGCAGCGTGCGATCAACCGCGCCAAATGACGCCGCGAACGGTTGTACGGCGAACGGTAGACTGTATAACAAAGACCCGATCACCAGCCCTTCAAAAGTGAAGGCCAGTGTGTGGCCGGTGAGGGACTCCCACCAGCGGCCGAGCGGGCTGCGCGAACCGAGCGCCACCAGGACATAAAAACCGAGCACCGTCGGCGGCAGGACGATGGGAAGCGCGACCGCGGCCTCGACCAGAAATTTCCAGCGCCAGCGCGAGTAAGTCAGCCAGTAGGCGATGGGAATTCCGATGGCGATCAGCAGCGTCGAGACGATCGCTGCCAGACGCACCGTCAACCAGAACGCCTCCCAGTTCATTTCACTTTTTCTCCATATCTAGAAACCATTAAGCCATTTCATAAATCGTTTTGTGTAGAGCATCGCTTTGGGTAGGGCACGGCTTCAGAGCCTGCCCTGAGCGAAGCCGAAGGGTGCCGCCCGCAGCCAATAATGACGCGGGCTTTAGCCCCTGAGGGGTCCGCAGTTTGCTTCTTTGGTTCATTATGAGATGGCCTCGGGTGCTTCTCCATTCAACGTTTCTCCGCAGGCAGGCTGAAACCGTAACCGGTGAGCAGGGAAGTGGCCTCGGGGCTGCGCAAAAAATCGAGGAACTTGCGGGCCGCATCTTGTTGTTTGGATCGCGAGAGCGCGACGGCTGCCTGGTTCAGCGTGGGATAAGCATCGAGTGGAACTGTCCAATAGCGGCCTTTGTCTTTAAGCGTGGGCGCGAACGCGTGGGAGAGCGCGATCAGCCCTGCTTGGGCGTTGCCCGATTCGACGAACTGTGCCGCCTGCGACACGTTTTCTCCCAGGACAAGCCGGCTGGCGACCTGATCGTAAATTCCGAAGTGCCGCAACGCGGCCTCGGCTGCGCGCCCGTACGGCGCGTGTGCGGGATTCGCGATCGAAATCTTCTTGACCGAAGGGTCGAGCAAAGCCTTCATGCCGAGCTTCGATAAGTCCAGTGGCGAGTCGCCCGGCACCCACAATACCAACCGGCCGACGGCATAACGGTAAAGCGTATCCTTTGAAGCCAACCCCTCGGCGATCAACTGTTGAGGGTAGTCTTCATCGGCCGAGAAGAAGACATCAAACGGCGCGCCGTTTCGTATCTGATTGGCAAGATTGCCGGACGAGCCGAATGAGAGCTTCACCGCTTCCCCGGTCTTCTTCGTGTAGCCTGCGACGAGTTGCGGAAGGGCAGCACTCATATCCGCCGCCGCGGCCACGGTAATTTCCTGGCCCGCCGCGAAAGCTCCTGTCAACACGAGAAGCAGCGCCAGCAATTTTCTCATCGTAGATGTTCCGAGCATCTCCTAAAGGGCGTCTCATTTCCCGTAGAGACGCGGCTTGCCGCGTCTCCTGCCGCGGAGTGAGACGGGGCAAGCCCCGTCTCTACATGCGGAAGATTGCGGCCCGTCACACCAATTTCATCTTTGACAACGGCAACTCGCGCACCCGCTTGCCCGTGGCCGCAAACACCGCGTTACACAGAGCGGGCGCAAATGGCGGCACGCCGGGCTCGCCGACGCCGGCCGGCGGCGCTTCGCTCTCCACAATGTGCACCTCGACGTGCCGTGGCGCGCGGTTCAGGCGCGCGATCTGATAATTGTGGAAATTGCTCTGGTCGATGATTCCGTTGGTAGCCGTAATCTCGCCGAACAACGCCAGACTGGTTCCAAACACAGCCGCGCCCTCGAACTGGTTGCGGACATTGTCGGGGCTGACGACTGTGCCCGCATCGACCGCGGTCCACACATTCGGAATGTGCACTTGTCCCCGGCTGTCGACTTCGACTTCAACCACGGTCGCAACGTAGGTCAGGAAACTTCGGTGCGCGGCGATGCCCATGCCGCGCCCTTTACCCATCGGCCGCTTGCCCCAGCCGGATTTCTCGGCCGCGATCTCGACCACACGCCGCAAGCGCGCGGTGTCGAGCGGATAATTCTTGGCGTCTTCCGCTTCGTCCCCCGTGAGGTCAAGGCTGACGATGCGCGGCGGTCCAATCAGCTCAAGGAGATACTGGACCGAATCTTTGTTGGCCGATTTGGCAAGTTCGTCGGCAAAGGAGTGAATCGCGAACGCATGATAGATATTCGCCACGCTGCGCAGCCATCCAATGCGCACGTGGTAGTCGGCGGGGCCATTTTCGGCGCGGTGGTTGGGAATATCGAAAGGAAGATTGTTCCATCCCAGCCCCATCTCATCGTCGGCATAAGTGGCGGAAACGTCGAAAGTTGAATTGATAGGCGGATACACGGTGCGCTGCAGCCACGCAGTCGGCTTGCCATCCGGCCCAATTGCCGCCTTCATGTATATCGCGGCGACGGAGTGAAAAAAATCGAAGTGAATATCGTCTTCGCGGCTCCAGACCACCTTGACCGGCTTGCCGAGTTGTTTGGAAAGCACGGCCGCTTCCGCCACTTGGTCGGGTTTCGACTTGCGTCCGAAGCCGCCGCCAAGCAGCGTGACATGGCAAGTCACATCTTCTTTCTTGATGCCGAGCACGCCGGCAATGGTCTCCTGCACCGCTTGCGGATTCTGCGTCGGGGCCCAGGCCAGCACCTTTCCGTCGCGGTACTCAGCGACGGCGACCGGCGGCTCCATGGAAACGTGCGCCAGGTGCGGAGTGTAGTACTCGGCCTCGATTATCCTGAAGCCGATCTTTCCCCCCTTGGCAAATGCCGCATCCACATCGCCCACGTTGCGCACCACTTTGCCCGGCTTCCGCGAAGTTGCTTCGAGCGTCTTGCGGAACGGCGCCGAGTTGTACACCGCGTGCGGACTACTACTAATGTCCCATTCGACCTTCAAACTCTTGCGTCCCTTAAATGCCGCCCAGGTGTTGTCGGCAATCACGGCGACTCCGCCCAAAGGCTGGAACTGGTGCGGCGGCTTAAAAGTGTCGATGGTCAGCGTCTTCTGAACACCCGGCACTTTGAGCGCGGCCTTGTCATCGTACGACTTGATTTTCTGTCCGAGCACGGGCGGATGCTCAACCGACGCGTAGACCATGCCGGGCATAGTCGAACCCAAGCCCGCGTCCATGCCGAACACCGCTTTGCCGGTGACGATATCCGGAAGGTCGAACAGGGAATTACTTTCTTTGCCGATGTAGCGCCACTCGGAGCGTTTCTTGAGCGGGACGTCTTCTGTCTTCGGAACCGGCAGCTTCGCCGCGGTGACGGCAACTTCGCCATAGCCCAGCTTGCGTCCGCTGGCGCGATGCACAACGAAGTGGGGCTCGGTGGTGCAGTCTTTCGGAGAGACATTCCATTGCGCGGCGGCGGCGCCGGTCAACATGAAGCGTCCGGTAGCGCCCATCTGGCGCATCAAGTCGAAGTTACTGCGAACCGAGTGCGACCCGTCCGTATCCTGCTCACCATATTTCGGATCGCCAATCGCCTGATCAATCCTGACCTTGGACCAGTCGGCGTCAAGTTCGTCGGCGACCACGAGCGGCAATGCCGTGCGGCTGCCGCATCCCATCTCCGAGCGATGGGCGACGATGGTCACGGTGCCATCCGATGCGATCGACATCCACAGACTGGGTTCAAACGCCGGTGCGGCCGCTTCGCCTTCCACAGCCCACAGCGGCTCAGGGATCAAGCGCGCGCTCAGCACAAAAACGCCGCCCGCCAAAACTCCGTGCAAAAATCCTCGTCGGCTGATGTGACGGCTGACGTTCTCAATGAGCGTCATGCCGTCTCCATCGCAGACTGATGCCTCGCGGCCTGATGCTTCGCGGCCTGATGCTTCGCGGCCTGATGCTTCGCAGCCTGATGGATCGCCGCCCGAATCCGCTGATAGGTGCCGCAGCGGCAGAGATTGCCGGACATGGCCGTGTCGATATCCTGGTCGCTGGGATTTTTGTTGTCTTTCAGAAGCGCGATCGCCTGCATGATCTGGCCGGTCTGGCAGTAGCCGCATTGCGGCACCCGTATCTCCATCCACGCCTTCTGCACGGGATGCATGGCCGCGATGCCTTCGATCGTAGTGATCTCGGCGCCACCGACCTCCTTCATGGGAGTCGCGCAGGAGCGGATGGCCGCGCCATTCTGGTGCACAGTGCATGCGCCGCACAACGCCATGCCGCACCCGAACTTCGTTCCCGTGAGTTCAGCCACGTCGCGCAAATACCACAGCAACGGCATGTCGGGATCGCCGTCAAACGTCTTCTCTTTCCCGTTCACTCTAAAACGGATCATTTGTTCCCCGTTCAACCACGGAAGCCGCAGATTTGATTTCCATATCCTAGTCGCCGAGCACGAAATGTGGAAGCGTGACACGAGATTTCCCCTGTGATCCTCTGTGACCTCTGTGGTAAAGGTTTCGGTCAGCGCCGTCATATAATCGTCTTTCATTCTGGGAGGAATTTTGGCCTACGACGATCTGCGGGACTGGATCAAAGCACTCGATCGCGCCGGAGAACTCAAGCGCATCCGCACCGAAGCGGACCCGATTTTGGAGATTACGGAAATTACCGATCGGGTTTCAAAAAGCAGAGATAGAGATAAAGATGAAGATAAAGACCGGCAGGGAACTGTCGGCGGCAAAGCCCTGCTCTTCGAGAACCTAAAGGGCTACCCCGGCTCGCAACTTCTTATCAACCAGTTCGGATCAGCCCGCCGGATGCGGCTCGCGCTCGAAGTGGATTCCCTCGACGAAATCGCCGACCGCATCCGCGGCTTCATGGACGTGAAGTCTCCGCAAGGCTTCCTCGACAAGGTCAAGATGCTGCCCATGCTCGCCGAGATGGGCAAGTTTTTTCCGAGGACCGTCGCCACCGGCCCATGCAAGGAAGTGATCAAGCGCGACAATTTCTCGTTGCTCGATTTCCCCATCCTCAAATGCTGGCCAAAAGATGGCGGACGGTTCATCACGCTGCCCTGCGTAATCACGCGCGACCCGAAAACCGGCAAGCGCAACGTAGGCATGTACCGCATGCAGGTCTATGACGAGCGCACGGCCGGCATGCACTGGCAAAGACAGAAAGTAGCAGCGGAACATTACCGCGACCACATGCGCATGGGAGCCACTACTCTCGAGGGTGCCCCACCCAAGCCTTCTTTTGGCTTGGGTGGGAACTCTGCGGCGGTAGACATCATGGCCCGCTCATCAGGAGGCGCAATGCTAGCCCCCGGCGACCGCCCCTCCGGCAAAATGGATGTAGCCGTGGCCATCGGCACCGAGCCCGCCCTCACCTTCTCCGCCATAGTGCCCGCCCCGCCCGACGTAGAAGAATTCATCATCGCCGGATTTCTCCGGCAGAAGCCGGTCGAACTGGTGAAGTGCGAGACCGTCGATCTGGAAGTTCCCGCCGATGCCGAGATCATCCTCGAAGGCTACGTCAATCTCGACGAACTCCGCACCGAAGGCCCGTTCGGCGATCACACCGGCTTCTATTCGCTCGAAGACGAGTACCCGGTTTTTCACGTCACCTGCATCACACACCGAAAAGACCCGATCTACGCCGCGACCGTTGTCGGCAAGCCGCCGCAAGAAGATGCCTGGATGGGCAAAGCAGTCGAGCGCATCTTCCTGCCGCTGATGAAGCTGACCATCCCCGAACTGGTGGACATCAACCTGCCCATCGAAGGCGTGTTCCACAACCTGATGCTCGTTTCCATTCGCAAGTCCTATCCCGGACAGGCGCGCAAAGTGATGAACGCCATCTGGTCGCTGGGCCAGGCCATGTTCACCAAGTGCATCATCGTGGTGGATGAAGACGTGGACGTGCAGGATATAGCCGACGTCACCTTGAAAGTCCTGAACAACATCGATCCCGAGCGCGACATCCAGTTCACGCTCGGGCCCGTGGATTCGCTGGACCACGCCGCGCGCCTCGCAAACTACGGCTCGAAGATGGGCATCGACGCCACGCGCAAGTGGTCAACCGAGGGCTTCGCGCGTCCCTGGCCGGACGAGATCGTGATGGACGCGAAAACCCGGGCGCTGGTGGATGGCAAGTGGAAGGCGCTGGCGAAAGAATTGGGGGTCGAGTACTAACGTTTGACGATAGTACCGTGCTGCGTTAGTGTTCATTGCGTCAGCAGTTTTCGGGGCGGGACATGACCAAGAAGAGAAGTAAGGCTTTCGCGGTTCATCCGGGAGAGATTCTCAAGACCGAATTTATGGAACCTCTGGGAGTGACCGCGTACGCCCTGGCGAAGGCGCTGGGTTTTCCCGGCATCTATGAGGTTGTGCGCGGAGATCGCGCGATCAGCGCCGATACGGCGATCCGTCTGGGAAAGTATTTCGGGTTGCCGGCGCAGTTCTGGCTTACGCTGCAGAACGATTACGATCTGCGAGTCGCGGAGGGCAGCGGCGTGGGCAAGAAGATCAGGCCGCGGGCGGTATCGCGGGCAAGAAGAGCAACTGGCACGGAACTTTCCGCCGCGCGCTAGGATGCTGGTCATCTATCCTTGATCCTTCTGGCTATTCCGACTGTGCTGCTGCCTCTCGCGCAGTTGCCAGGTTGGTTCGGTTTCACGTCATCACGCAGCAGGGACGCGTCAGGGAATTCTCCGCGTACTGCCGGTTTTTCTTGCCTGTTTACTCATGAGGTATTAACCCCTGTTTACCACTACCCCCCCTCCCCCTAATCTTTCGAATCATGGGGTTACGGGGGATCGAGCCGCCAAAATCTAGAGCGTAAAGGACTTATTTTCAAAATATTTCGGAATAAGGACTTAGCTCGATTCTTCGCTTAATTCTCTCAAAATTCATAGTTTTGGCAGCGGCTGACTCCCGCTCATCGCCTCAACTTATGGTTATCAAAGAGTTACTGACGGTTGGCCTGGAGCAGCCACGGTGGCCTTGGTTGGGGTTGGCACACCGCAGCTGCAACAGATCAGGGAATATTGTCGCGCACGGGCGGCTGGTAGTCTGTGATGGGTGGGCCGGGCGTTTGTGATGAAAAGGGTCGACGGCCCCGTTCAAGCGAAGCTTGGAGGAGACATCCTCCGGATTTCAAAGGATTAAGATAAGCTGGGCCGCTTGTTCCTGCGGCAATGCTTTTCGATTGGCCCGTGAACGTATATTCTAATCGGTCGAATGGAGTGACGCCTTGATTAACAAACTGTACCTTAAGAATTTCAGGGGCATCGACGAGGCCGAACTGGAGCTTGCGCCGATCACAATCCTCACCGGCGCGAACAATAGCGGCAAGTCGAGTCTTATGTATGGGCTGCTGACCCTGAAGAACGTGATCGGCAATCCGAACCAACCGCTCGATAGCTTTTTCAATTTCGTCTTCATGAATCTGGGAGGGTTCAAGGAGTGCGTTCACCTTAAACAAGACGACAGTCGCAAGATCGAATTACGGATTGAATGCACCACGGGAGATATCCAAAGCAGCTACACCGCACAAATCGGTAAGGCCCAGTCGCGGCTCACCGCAAGAGTGCAAAAGCCGACTGCTGTAGCCCTCGGCATTGACGTGACTTTTCCATATGCTCTAAACGTGACGGCCGGAGCGAGTGTAGTCGGCAAGAATTTCGCTATCAAGGTTACATGGAACGGAATTACTCCAACGATTACAGTTGAGTCTGTCGAGGCCGCTGCTCCAGCGGCCGTGCCTTCTGCCGGATCACCCCCCTCCGCGCCCCCTGCGGCCGCGCCTGCCTCTACCGCGGGTGGGGGCGCCGACAGTCCTGAGGCGAAGCAACTGGCTCGCGATATCGCAAGAGCGCTCAATCTGCCCATTGTCGATATCAGAGGCGTCGATTTCGTGCCGCTCAAAAGGGGTTTTACCAAGCCAATATTTTCGTCGGTTCCGCTGCAGCCTCAACTGCTAACTGAAGACGAGATTGCGACATTCGTCGCAAACGACAGAGATTTGGAGGCGTCGGTAAACTTCTACTTGGAGAAGATCGTCGATAAGAACTTTCAAGTTCGTCCAACACTGGGAACAGCCAATTTCTATTTGCAGACAACGGACCGCAAGACTGGCTTCCTGTGTGATCTGGTGAACGACGGTTTCGGCACGAACGAACTGGTCTATCTGCTCACGAAGGCGCTTCGGCGAGAGCAAACGCTTGTCTGTGTCGAGGAGCCTGAGATTCATGTTCACCCCGGTGCCTTGATCAAACTGATGAGAGTTCTCTTGGAGATCGCGCGCGATCACAACAAGCGATTCATAATCTCGACGCATAGCGAGCACCTTGTTGTGGAGTTGTTGAACCGCGTGGCTAATAAGGCAGTTTCGCCGGAAGATTTACGTATCTATTTTCTCCAACGAGATAAAGCTCGGACGGTCATTGAGGCTCAGCAGGTAACGGAGCAGGGTCAAATACAGGGCGGTCTAAAGGGATTCTACGAGTCCGAGCTTGAACAGATCCGCGATTTCGTCCGAGTTCCGCAGGAGAAATAGTTGGAGTGGGTTTTCAATGAATGGTTCCTGGAGTACATGGTTCCAGGGCACGCCAATGAACTGACCGTATCTCGGATTATCGATTCACTTGAGGCTAAGGGCGATGTTCTCCTAGTGAGACGTATCTGTCCTTTCACCGCGAAACACTATTCGTTGTCTAAGCTCTACAGCTCTGTTCCACAGAATCTGCTGCGCCGGTTCCACAGGCTGATGCGGGACCCCGGGCGAGTTAGAATCGTGGAAGAGTCTCAGATTCGGCCTCTCCCATCCGAACTAGCACAGAGCTGCCCACCGGAGGATGTTTACCTGGTCGAGGTTGCCTGCGTCGGTGAGAATAAGACCATTGTGACCACAGATGGAAGATTTATTTCGCGGGTAAACGGACGGGAGGGGATAACGCTCATAAGTTTCGAGGAGTTTGTCGGAATTTACCTGTGATAGAGGAGAACGGCTGGTGGCCCGCCGGTTGCCCATCCTTTAGGAGGATCGGAAGCAGGTCCTTCGCTTCGCTCAGGATGACAGAGCTGTTGGGAACTGGGGCCTTGGATTAGCTGGCAGCGGTTCAATCCTTGCCAGCGGCTGCTTTCTTAACATCCTCGAACTGGGTGATCTCGACAGTTCCTTCGGGGAACTTGGCGGTGATTTTTAGTTCTCCCCCAGGGCTTTGACGAAATCCTGGAGCGTGCTTACGTAGATATCCGCGCGGCGCTTGTGGTTGCTCCCTCAGTGGCTAAAGCCCGCGCGTTTTTTGGCTCTGGGCGGCACGGCTGAATCCGTGGCCTTCCACGGACCCCGCCCTCACGAATTCATCACAAACGGGGTGTGATGGGGTTCACTTACAAGTGGCGGTTCGACGGGGAATCATGGTAATTGGGACAATGTCGCTTTGAGAGCGGCTAGGTCCCCGGTCGCCCGCGGTTAGACGCGGCGAGCCGCGTCTCTACGGGCGGTTTTATCTTTTGTTTCATACTTCATGCGGGAAACAGGAGTTCACAAATGTCTTTATATCCGGAGAGTGTTGCTCGGTGTCAGCATATCAAGATCAACGGGACGCAGTGCGGATCGCCGGCGCTGCGCAATGAGAAACATTGTTACTTCCACATGCAATGGACTCGGAAGAACATGGAGATCAACATGAATACCCAGCGGGAACGGTGGAGCGTGACGCTGTCGCTGCTGGAGGATGCGGATTCGGTACAGATGGGGCTGGGCGAGGTGATTCGTCTGATACTGACGCGGCAGGTCGATCATAAGACCGCGGCGCTCTTGCTATATGCGCTGCAAACGGCTTCGGGCAATATGAAACATACGACGTTTGAGCCGGAGCCGACGCGGGTGGTGATTGACCGCGAGTGCGTGGAGCGACGTCCGATTGGGGCTACGGCCTGGTCCACGGTCGAAGGGCGCGAGTACGACAATCTGGAGAACCATGGCTTGGAGAAGGACGATTTGGACAAAGAGGTGAAGAAGGAAGGATTGTCGAAGGATGCCCAAGAGTTTATGGCGGACTTGCAGCGCCTGACGGACGGGGTGGAGCGTGATCCGGGATTTCTGGACAAGAGGGTTGGCGGCCTCGGAGGCGAGCAGGAAAAGAAATCCGTCGAGAACTGAGCGGCGGGCAAAGAGCAAAGAACGGAGAGCGGAGCGCGGGCCGTCCCGCGCCACCAGAATTCACACAGGAAGTTCGGCCTTGAGCCTCCACCCAACTTGTGTTCTCATATCCCTATCAGCGCGGGCCGTGGGGGCTCGCGGGCGCACCTTAACCTCAACCCTTAACCTCATCTTTGAGCGGAACACCATGAGCGGAACACCAGAGGAGAAGAATCATGAAAAAAGTCAGCTACATCCCCAAGGGCTACAACACCGTTACGCCGTACCTTGTCATCAAGGGTGCCGCGAAAGCGATCGACTACTACAAGGAGGTTTTCGGAGCCACCGAAGTCATGCGTATGCCTGCTCCCGACGGCCGGATCGGCCACGCTGAGCTGCAGATCGGCGACTCGCGCATCATGCTGGCGGACGAATGTCCCGAGATGGGCTACCGCAGCGCCGAGACCATCGGAGCGTCTCCGGTGAGTCTGCTTGTGTACCTCCCCGATTGCGACACGGTTGTCCAGAAGGCGGCCGCCGGTGGAGCAAAAATCCTGAAGCCGGTCGCGGACCAGTTCTACGGCGACCGCTCAGGTTTCATCCAGGACCCGTTCGGACATTTCTGGGGCGTCGCGACTCACAAGGAAGACGTCTCCGCCGAAGAGATGGAGAAACGCGCGAAGAAGGCGATGAAGGCGGCTTGACGACCGCTCTTGGCTTGTGGCTCTGAGAGGTCAGAGGTTAGAGGTCAGATTGCAGAGGTAAGAACTGTTGTTTTCAGGGGTTTTCACCTCTGCAATCTGACCTCTAACCTCTGACCTCTCAGTCCGGTCTCGCGCACTCGTACAATTGCAGGTACAACCTTAGAAAGGAAATCTCTCTATGCTCTCCGCTGGCAATCCATTTCCGAATTTCTCGCTTCCCAACCAGGACGGCAAGATCATCAAGCTCTCCGACTTCGCCGGACACTGGCTCGTCGTTTACTTCTATCCGAAAGACGACACGCCCGGCTGCACCGTCCAGGGCAAGTCGTTTACGGCGACCAAAGCTGACTTCGACGCTGCCGGAATCAAAGTCATTGGCGTTAGTGCCGACAACGTCACCTCGCACAAAAACTTCCACACGAAGTTCGCTTTCGCCATCGATCTGGTTGCCGACACCGATGCCAATCTGATGAAGACCCTCGGCATCGGCCAGGCGGAATGGAAAGGGATGAAGTTGTGGGAGCGCACCAGTTTCGTGGTCGATCCCAAGGGCGTACTCCGCAAGGTGTACGAAAAGGTGAACCCGGAAGGCCACGAGAAAGTGCTGCTCGCCGACATCGAGGGGATGCAGGCGAAGGCCGCCTGACCAACTGGGCAGACGCCGTTTGTCAGAGGCAGTGGCTCGTCGCAATTACCCTCGTCGCAATTACCGTAGAGACGCGGCTTGCCGCGTCTCCAGCCGGTCACGCATGTTGGCGCACAGGAGAAAGACCCGCCAGCGGGCAGCCACACGCCGCCGCCGCTCTTGCCAGTTCTCCCCGAGCCGGGGTGGGCGAGGATTCCCGCGAATCCGCGAGCGTACCGGTCACTGCAGCGTGGTGGCGCCGCTCAGCCCCTGATAGATGAACAATCCCGCGATGACCAGGATCATAACCCCCGACAAGGCGCCGAGCACCTTGACGATCGGTGCGATCTTTCTCATCTTGACCAGAACTTCCATTTGATCCTTATGCATCTGGGATTCGGTTTCATGCAGGTCGATGGAATCGTTCTCGTGCATGGTGAGGGTGCTTTTATAGATCAGGAGGATGATGAGGATCCCCGTCAGAATACCCCACGCGACAAGCAGCCCAAACATAGGAGACATACGCCACCTCGGAGCTGAGATCGAGCCCATTCCCGACGTTGCCTTAAGCCCCAGCGAAAACTGTCCTGCCATCCGCCGGCGTCCGGGTACGGGCCCCTACTCTACTGCGCACGATTATAGACCCGTTGGCAAGAGGGGGTGCGACTTCTTGCCTGCCCGAAGCATCTAAAGACCAGATTGAGGAAGAAGGACCGGCTCCTAAAAACCTTGCCGAGCCGGCTCCAACCTTTGTTATAATACGCACCTACAAGGAGATAAACAGATGGCGACGACCACCACACCCGATGTACAACCCAAAACCGCGGCACCAGTCCTGACCCCCAGCGCGATTGCCAAGGTCAAAGAAATCATGGCCGCGCAGACGCCGCTCCCGTCGGGATTGCGCTTGTCCGTAGTCGGCGGCGGTTGCTCGGGCTTTCAATATTCCATGGCCTTCGAGAACGGCGCCGGCATGATGGACAAGGTTTTCGACTTTGACGGTTTGAAGGTTTACGTGGATGCCACTTCCCTGATGTATCTTGGCGGAGCGCATGTGGATTACGTCGAGACCCTGGAAGGCGCCGGGTTCAAGTTCGAAAACCCGAACGTGAAGAGCACCTGCGGCTGCGGCTCTTCGTTCAACGTTTAAGCTTTCACGTTTCGTACGGAACTGTTAGGAGCCCCTGGTTTCACGTAAAGCCCCGCTTTCGACGCGGGGCTTTTTGCTGCACGGAAACCGCAGAGTGGCGTTCGTGTGGGGCGGACACTCTTGTCCGCCGCCTTTGACCTTGCTTTTGTTCTTGGTCTTGCTGTTCTATGTTACAGATATTCTGCGGTGCTCTTCGACGATTCGTATTGAGAACAAATCAAGGTCAACGGCAGCGGACAGGAGTGTCCGCTCTACATGCGCGGGTCTACTGCTGGGGCGGCGTCTGCGCCGGTTGCGTCGGCACGACTTGAGTTTGGCCGCTGCTCGGCATCGGACCTTGCCCTTGCCCACTAACCATCTGTCCCGGAGTGAGTCCGTTTAAGTTCCCAGTTTGCATACCTGGATTCACCGGCCCGGTCAGCAGGCCGCCGCGGTCGTTCATCGGGAGGTAAATGAAGAGCCAGTCGTTGTAGTGGTTCTTTTCGTAGAACACGCGAATGCTCTTCGCTTTGCTCGTGCTGGCAACCCCGAGTACCGGCCCTCCGCCGAAGGTTGGTCCGTTGAAGCCGGAGGCGGAATTGGAACCTGTGTTGGAATTGGAAGACGACGATCCCGGCGAATTCGCATTCCCCTCCGCATCCGAAGAATTTCCAGAAGATGGACTGCCGGAAGAGGGAGCGCTAGAATCGCCACTCGGTGGAGTCTGGAGACCACCCGTCTGTTGAAGCGCCCCCGATTGCGCTCCCGCAGCCGCCAAGCCCGCTTGTAGCCCACCCAACCCTCCTTGCGCGGCCTTGCCGAGGCCGCCTAGTCCCGGGAGCACACTTTGCCCAGGCGCTGGTCCCAGAACCGGCCCGTTGTTCAAGCTGATGTCCGCCTGATGCAGGAGTTTGAAGTCCTTCTCCTTGCCTGTGGACCGGTCAATATTCATCGGATCCGTATAGCGCTTGCGCAGGAAACGAACGTTGTTGGTATTTTCCAGCTCCTCGACGCGCATTGGATACCGGCCAAACTTCTTGTAGAAGTGTTGAATGGCGCGCATGTATGCCGTGCCCCGATGTCTCATCTCCTCTTCACGGTCGCGGCGGATCTGCAGGCCAAGCTCGGGTAGCACGGTGAGCAGGGCCATCGCGATTACGGCCAGGGCCAGCATCAGCGTGATCAGCATGTAGCCGCGCTGGGGATTTGGTAATTTTGTAATTTCGCAATTTCGTAATTTGGAACTGCGCTGCATAACGGCTCACTCGTCTTCAAATTACCCAATTACAGATTACAAAATCCAAATTCATCCCTGGGTTAAGGGCAGGCTCTGCCGGTTGTTGTTGAGTATATCTTCCAAGTCCACTGACGTCGGCGAGATGTGCAAGACGCGATAGCGCCGGTTGACGATGTCGCCCTCCGCGGCGATAAAAATATCTTCGCCCTGGGACAGGAAAACCTTCTTCGTTTCCCCGGGCCGGTTGGCAAAACCAAAAAACTTGAGCGTGATCGGCGGCGGCGGTGGAATTGCCGGAAGCGGCCGAACGCCGCCAGCCTGTGCATCCGTGGTGCCGTTTTTCTTAGGCGGTTCGATGGGCACGGACCCCGCGACAAAAATGTTTCTTCCGTTGCCCGCGTACTTGATTTCCTCGCTTTGGCGGAGCAGTTGCAAGTCCAGCGTAGGATCCAGCCGCGGCTCCACCACAGGCGCCACTTTTCCTGAAGCCGTTCGCCGTACTCCGGGCCGGGCCGCGGTCGAAGTCGGCTGCGCCGCTACCGGCTCCGCTGCCGGCGGAGAGGGCCAGAACTCGCGGCCCAGCATCAACAGTGCGATTACGCCCAACGCCGCCAGCGCGATGACCTCCTTCCGGTTTTCGATTCCCAGTTTCACTCAGGCACCCGACCGCAAATAACTGTGCATTGTGATTTCCAGCCGGACCGGCCCCGTGCTTTCGCCCGCCAGGTCCACGCTATCCACCGTAAAAAACAGCTTCGACCGTTCCAGCGTATTGATAAACCGCACCAGTTGCAGGTAGTCTCCGGAAAAACTTCCCTCGATTGCGACCGGAATTATGCCGGAGCTTTCCGCATCCTCTTCCTTGTATCTCGCCTGCTGGATCCGGACCCCGTTCTCCGACGCCAGCTTCCCCAGTTCGTTGGCCAGATCGGAATCCTTCTCGGCAAAGCGGTGCTTGTAAAATCCGCCGATCTGATCCTTCGCCAGCACAATCTTGTTGTCCATGCCGCGCAGCGGTTCTACCTCGCGCGTTTTCTTTCGCAATTCCACCGCCAACTGGTTCAATTGCAGCCGCCGCGAATCCGCCGAACCCACCAGCGGCGAGAACAAAACTGCCACTGCCACCACATCGACAGCCAGCATCGCCCCAATCGCAATTTTCAACTTGCGCCGCGAATTCCCGAAGTCGGGCATTACTTCTCGCTCCTCCCGGCCGAGTCAGGAACATAAATCGCGACCACGATAGCGGCCACGCCTGATCCGGCTTCCCCGGTTGGCGCTTCCTGCACCAGTTGCGCTCCCTGAAAGTGTTTCGAGCCTTCCATGCGATGGACCAGTTCCACGGCCGCGGCGCGCGTGTCGCCCGCCACCTTCATGTCCAGTTGCATCTGATTCTGTTCATTCAATTCCGGCCGCAGCGAGATCACGTGCAGATTCGGAGGCATGACCCGCTCCAGATCCTCGAACACCCGCGTCCACGAGAATGCCTTGCGTTGAATCAGTCCATTCAGGAACTGCGACTGGTCCCGCGTGCTGCGGTTGGCGGCCAGGTCGAGGAGGACCTGCGCCTGCGCTCGTTCGTGGTCGCGTTCCGCGATCTGTTGCTGCAGTTGCGCGATGCTATGGCGATCTCTTCCGGCGTTGGTCCAGCCCCGCACCGCCCAGCCCAGCAGAAGCAGCGTCAAAACGCCCAGCAGCCCCACTCCCAATCCCCAGCGCGTCCAGAATTCACGGGCATCTTCATACGGCCTGGTCGCGAGATTGATATCGAGACGCATATTCTTGAAAAAACGCTTCTAGCTGCTGGCGAGCAGGCTGATTGCTAGTAGCCAGAAGCTAGCAGCCAGCAGCTAACAGCGCTTTACGAAATCAAAGCTCCCACCACTCCCGCCATGCGCCAGCGCGGAACCGTCCCCGTGGTGGACCCGATCTGCGACGTCGCCACCAGTTCCTCAACGTGCGCGCCCGACTGGTTCTTCAGCGCCGGCTCGGCGACACCCGCTTCCGGCAGGCCCGCCACATACACGCGCTCAATGTTCAGGCTGTAGGTGTCCTGGAAAAACACCACCGAGGGATAAACGTCTTCCGCCAGTTGATCGCCGGTGATGGTCACGCCCCGCAAATTTTCGAGCGTCCGAAACAGCAGCAATTGCTCCTGATCGAGAATCGCAATGCTGATGGTGCGCGCGTCCACCTTGACCACCAGCGTCGGCCTTTCCGCGTCCGCGGCTCCCAGCGCCGCCAGCATCGACGGCATCACCATTCCCGGGTTGTAGCCCGCGTCGCGAAACGCCGACTCATATTCCTCGAGAACCGTGTTCAACACTACGGCCGCCACCGCTCGCACACCCTTCCCGGTGGACTGCGCGTGATACGAGATCCGGGCATCGTCGGGATCGAAAGGCAGCGACTTCTTCAGCCGGAAGCGGACCACGGCTTCGGCCTCGTCCCGCTTCGAGGGGAGGGTTTCGAAATCCAGCAGCACGACCCGCACCGAGATGTCGGGCAGAATCGCGATCACGTCGCGGGACCGCCCGCCGACGCTGCCCAGCGCGCTTTCGATCGCCTGCCGGATGGCCGCGCCGTCCCGCAGATTCGCTTCCATCAAATCGGGTACCACCGTGCCCGGCGCCAGTTCCCGCGCCGATGCTATTTCCACCATTCGCCCGGCATCGGCCGCGCGGCCCGCCAGAACGCGGTCGGCTGCGATTTCGCAGGCCAGCGTCGGACGCCGAAGGTGTTTGGAGTTGGAAGTCATCGCTATTGAATCATTCCGGTAACTTAATGATATCCCGCACTTTCATGGAGAGAATAGTTACCTCTGCGGATGCCGGACTGGACTTTCGGCCATACAGACAGTAACCAGTACTGAGAGTAGCGCCGCCGTCCCGGCGGCTGTTCCGGCGGGCGTCCTCGCCCGCCGCGCCGAGGGCGAGACGCCCTCGGGACAGCCGGCAAGATGCCGGCGCTACTCGTTTTCCACGCCGAAATTATCACGCGGTCGGAAAGTCTCTGGTTCCCACTCTCAGCGCATGGTCTCGATAAAGGTGACCTTGTTGATCTCTTTCAGAGTGGTGAATCCGCCGCGCACCTTGTCCAGCGCCGATTCGCGCAGGAAGCGCATGCCGTCTTCCCGGGCAGCTTTCCGTATCTCCGAGGTCGGCCTCCGCTCCAGAATCATCTCGCGGATCCGGTCGGTCAAATCCAGAAGTTCATGAATTGCCGTCCGTCCCTTGAACCCCGTCCCCGCGCACTCGATGCAGCCCTGCCCCTCGTACAAAGGAACCTGCGACCACTGTTGCGGGTCCAGACCGCTCGCCTCCAGCACGTCGTTCGGATAATGCACGGCCATGCGGCAGGAATCGCAGATGACCCTCACCAGCCGCTGCGCCAGAATGCAGTTCAGCGCGGAGACAAAGTTGTAAGGTTCGACGCCCATGTTCAGGAAGCGCCCCAGCACGTCCACCACGTTATTGGCGTGGACGGTGGTGAACACGAGGTGGCCCGTCAGCGCCGATTGGATGGCGATCTGGGCGGTTTCGTTGTCGCGAATTTCGCCCACCATGATCTTGTCCGGGTCGTGACGCAAGATGGAACGCAGGCCGCGGGCGAAGGTCAAACCCTTTTTCTCATTGACCGGAATCTGGGTGATGCCGCGCAGTTGATACTCGACCGGGTCTTCAATCGTGATGATCTTGTCTTCGTCGGTCTTGATCTCGTTGACGGCGGCGTAGAGCGTCGTCGTTTTGCCGCTGCCCGTCGGCCCGGTGACCAGCACCATGCCGTACGGTTCCTTGATGTAGCCGCGAAAGCGGCGCAGATCGTCCGGGTCGAACCCGACCACGTCGAGCGTCAGCTGCTTAAACTTTTCGCTCATCGACTCCTTGTCGAGCACGCGGAGCACGGCGTCTTCGCCGTGGATCGAGGGCATGATCGAAACCCGGAAGTCGATGGCGCGCCCGCTGTATTTGACGCGGAAGCGGCCGTCCTGGGGTACGCGGCGCTCGGAAATGTCGAGCTCGCTCATGACCTTGACGCGCGAAATGATGGTCGAGTGGTGCTCTTTGCCGATGGGCGGCATGGCGTTGGTGAGCACGCCGTCAATACGAAACTTGATGACCACCGAGTCGTCCCGCGTCTCGATGTGGATGTCGCTCGCCCGCCGCTGCAACGCCGTGAAAATCGTGGTGTCGACCAGCCGGATGATCGGGCTCATGTCGCTGCCCGCCGTCGCCGTCAACTTGTCGATGGAGATGGTCTCGTCGTTCCCGGCTTCGTCCTCGCGGATCACGTCGAGCGTGAATCCCTCGCTCGCGTCTTCCAGCACGCGCTTGGACTGCTCGGTCTTCTGCAGGATGTCGGAGATCTGCTTGAGCGTCGAAACTTTGGTGACGATCCGCTTGCCGAGCAGCAGGCTGATCTCGTCGATCATCATCAACTGGCTGGGATCGGCAATGGCAATCGCCAGTCGCCCGTCTTCGGCTTCTTCCAGGGGCACGAATTTATAGCGGAACATCAGGTGCACGGGGATCTTCGCGAACAGATCGTGGTGCAGCTGGAAGTCGCTCAGATCGATGAATTCGCAACGGTAGCGCCGCGCGATATCCCGCGCGCGTTCCAGTTCGTCGGGAACTGTCGCCGGTTCCGGCACCAGCTTCCCGCCATTCCCGCCGTGTATCAGTGCTGTTTTCTTATCCGCCATGCCCATTCCAGTTTACAGCCTCGTCCCAAGCATTTCTGTAGAGACGCGGCTTGCCGCGTCTCCGCCCTCAGCGGGAGACGGGGCAAGCCCCGTCTCTACACAGGCAGCCCGGCGCCTTAGTGCACGCTCCCTGCCAAGGTAAAGATCGGCATGTACAGGGAAATCAAGATCCCGCCGACAAAGACCGCCATGACGATCAGGATCATCGGCTCAATCAGGGCCATGGCTGCGCTCAGAGCCGTCTGCACGTCTTCTTCGTAAAACTCCGCCACCGAACCAAGCATCGCCGGCAGCGCGCCGGTCGATTCGCCAACCTCCAGCATCTCCACCGCGAGATCGGGAAACAACTTTTGCGTTTCCAGGCTATGCGCCAGGCTCTGTCCTTCTTTCACCCGCTCCGCCGCCGCGGTGACCCCGTTCAACATCTGCCGGCTGCTCATCGATTCGCCGGCCGTTTCCATCGCCGGCACCAAAGGCAGCCCGCCCTGCAGCAGCGTCGCCAGAATGCGCGAGAAATTCGCCACCTGGTACTTCAGCCGGATTTCCCCGATCAGCGGCAGCGACAGCAGAAACCGGTCAATGCGTTCCGCCCCATGATCGCTTTGCTTCCATCGCCACAGCAGAAAAATTGCCGCCGCCAGCGCCAGCGCCACAATCCATCCGTACTTCTGCGCGTTCAGGCCCAGCGACAGCATGAACACCGTGATCGCCGGCAGCTCCGCTCCCAGGTTGTTGAACAGGTCGGCAAACTTCGGCACCACGAAGGTGATCAGAAAAATCAGCATCAGCGTTACCGTCGAAACCAGCAGCGCCGGATACACCAGTGACACCAGAAGCTTCTTACGGAAAGTCTGCACCATCCGCTGATACGCGATGTAGCGGCTCAGAACCTCTTCCATGCCGCCGCTTTTCTCCCCGGCCATCAGCGTGGTCGTGTACATTTTCGGAAACACCTGCTGGGCGGCAAACGCATCCGACAGCAACTCGCCGCCTCTTACCCGCTCGCGTACGTTTTCGAGCAGCTGTAGCAGGGATTTGTCCCGCTGCCGCTTGATCAAAAGATCCAGCGCCGTCAGGACCGGCAGTCCTGCCTTAATCAGCGTCAGAAACTGCTGATTGAAAATTAGAAACGTGGACTGTCGCAGCTTGCCGCGCCGCCCGAACTGGCCCCCGCCCGTGCTCAGGATCGTCCGGGGCTTGACCCAGTACACCAGGTATCCCTGCTGCGTGAACCGGTCGTGGACCTCGGCTTCGGAATACCCGTGCTCCACCTGCTGCCTCAGATGGCCCTGTTCGTCGGCGACTTTGACCAGGAATTGTGCCATTCGCTATCGTCCGCTCGTGTAGGGCGGACGCCCTCGTCCGCCTAGCCGAGCGAGAGCTTCCGGCGGACACAGAAATTTAAGGTTCGCTATAAAGGTCCGCGATCGAGCGTCTTAGCCCAAGTGTAACATTCTGTTCCCAAAGCGCTTACCGCAACCTGTTCATCCGTGTGGTACGCAAGTAACCTGCTGTAGAGACGGGGCTTGCCCCGTCTCTTGCCGCGGGCGGAGACGGGGCAAGCCCCGTCTCTACGGTAAAGCTACGGTCCCAATTCTCCTTCCACCGTCTCCACCCCCAGCGGAGGGGTGAACTGAAACCGGCTGTCGCTCAACTCCAGATTCTCTTTCCAGCCCGCAAAGCGGAACTCCGTCGTCGCCCCGTCCGCCTCCATTAATACGATGCGGACAATCTGGTCGGAGGGCGTGATCTCCAGTTGCACCTCGTTCGCCTGTCCCACCCCGCTTTGCAGAACGACGCCCTGTGGAACCCCTCGCAACAGCGTGTTACCCGCGCCCAGAGGCGATTGATCCACCACTTTCGAAAGTCCTCGTAATTCATTCTCCAGCTTGGTCTTACCAAGTAGGAATGCCAACGGCGATCGCACGTCGTCCAGCTTCCGGAGCGTCGTCTTTCTGAGTTGCCGTTCCGCCGGCAGGTAGAACCACACCGCCTGGCCGTCGCTGATAAACAGCTTCTCTTTCGGAGAACGGTATTCCCACCGCATCTTGCGCGGCTTTTTCAACCAGAGTGTGCCCGATTCCACTCGTTCCGCGCCCTCGCCCCGGTAGATCTCGGTAAAGTCCGATTGCAGGCTGCGCAGGTGGTTGTAGTGGTCGTCCACGGCACGGGCGAGCTGACGAACATCCTGTGCGCGAGCGAACGCGCTCAAGCCCAGCTGCGCGACTGCCACCATCACCAGCCAGCAAAACAGTCCATTCTTCACGTCGGATAGATTCCGCAATCCTTCGATCTTACAGGTTCCGAGGTTTCAAAGTTTCAAGGTTGGTGACTACACTGGCTCGTGTCTTTGAAACCTTGAAACTTTGAAACCTTGAAACCTGGTTCTGCGGTGAACACCGAGTATTGCCCCGTTCCGCCGGCTCTCACCAGTACCCGCGACGCCGCCAGGACGCTGTCCATCGCCGGGTTGTGATACACCATCCAAACCGGCCTCGGCGATTGCCCCAAAGACTGCTCAAGATTTCGCAGCACCCGCCGCAATCCCGCCTCCGGCAGCGGATTGAAAAGGTACAGCACCAGCGGTTCCTGCGGGAGTTCGAACTCGCGCGCGTCCGCGAGCATGGATTCGATCTGCGCACAACGCTGCGTCGGACTCCGATAGTCGCGGATGTTTGCCTCCGCCGCGCGATGCAGCTCGGCCATCAATTCCACTCCCACGATCCTCCGAAACGGATACTCCGAGGCCATCAGCAGCGTTCGTCCCTTGCCGGAACCGAGATCGACGAAGGTAAATTGATCGAACTCGATGGGCAGGCTCGCCATCATCTCCCGAAACAGAGCCGGCTCGGTTGGCTGATACGGGGAATAAAATAATCCCAGCAGCCGGGCGCGCCAGCCCACTGTGCCGCTGGTCGTGTTGACGCGATGCTCCCAGTCGAACTCCATGTCGCCATAGCGCTGTCGCCGACGCTCGGGCGTCGACTCGCGCACAAAGGTCCATAGATTCCGCGCCAGCAGGGAACTCGCGCTGCGAGCGCCCTTCTCTCTCGCCTGCGCGCGCCACCAGCTTCGTAACCCGCTCCAGAATTGAATCATTGAAGCATTTAGTCATTGAGTCATTGGATCATTTAGTCATTTTGGTTCAATGATTCAATGTCTCAATGATTCAATGTCTCAATGACTCGCGTTGACCGGACGCGGTTGCGGCGGCGCCACGCCCGGCGCAAGGCCCTTGGTGATGTAGTAAATGTTCTGCGGATCCTGCACTTCGATCCGCCCATCCGCCATCAGCTTGTAGGGGTGCCCCTTCGGATCGGCAGGCGTTCCATGGATAAACCCCGCGCGCTCCAGATCGCCCATGCTGGCCGGCAATCGTCCGGTCCGATCGCGATACTTTTCGACCACCTGTTCCAGCCGCGTCACGTCTTCATCCACTTGCAGAGCGAGCAAATGGTCAACCGCGTTCTGCCGGATCAGTTCATCTTTGGTGCTCTGGTAGGTAGTGAACCACAACATGCGCGCCGTGTCGAATTCCCCGGCATGCTGTGCCATCCGTGCCGCCAGGATGGGCATGAATGGGTTGGCCGCCGGAAGCTTCGCTCCCTGCGCAAACGCATCCGCCGCCTTGCCGTAGTCCTTCAACTCGGTGTAGTACAGAAATCCCAGGTTGTAGTAGAGCCGCCACTGGTCGGGATTGTGCTCGATTCCGTACTTCATGAGCGCGAGCGCCGCTCCCGGCAAGCCCGCGCCGCCGGGCGGTTTAGGAGCCAGAAAGTTGGCCCCAAACTGGTACGCTGGCAAAAGTCTTGGATCCAGTTCCGTCGTGACTTCCAGCAGCGGCGCCAGCAAGCGGAAATCGCCGGAACCGCTGTGATGCTGTCGGCCGAAATACTGCACCGCGCGCGTCCAGTAAATGTCGGCCAGCAGACCGGTGTAGCCGAGACTCATCCGCCGCAGCACCCTGGAAGAGCGCACATAAAGCGCTTCCTGCGCTACCGATCCCCGCCGCAGGTGGTCGATGGCATAGAGCGTTGCCATTGCGCCAGCCATGGAAAACAACAGTACAGCGATCGCCACCAGGTTCGCGCGTCGCCTGGCACTCATTTCAGATTTCGGCGCTGGAAGATCAGCACCGCTCCCGAGATGGCCATCGCCGAATACAGCAGCGCATACACGCTGTTGTACAGAATCAGGCGCCCGGGTACGGCGTCCCCGTGCGCCACCTGGCTGATCACGTTCAAAGCGGAGAAATTTGGCACCAGATAGGCGATGGCAGTCGCGATCCAGCCCCCCACCCCCCGCGTGATTCTGGCAAAGCCCCGCAGATCCTCCGCCAGACTTCCAATCACGAACAGCGCGAAGGTGAAGACCGCCGACATAAGCGGCGTCGAAAAAGAGGAGAAAAACAGCGCCAGCGCGCACACGATCAGAAACTGCAGCACGATGAAGTACAGCGCGACCAGCAGCCACACGTCCATCTTCTCGAATTTGTGTGCGACGTAGAGCAGCGCCAGAAACACTCCGATCGCCATGAGGAAGGTGTTCACCACCAGCGTCCCCGTGAGCCCAAGAAACTTGCCGACCACAAATTCCCACCGGCGAACCGGTCGCGACAGCACCGTGTACAGCGTGCGTTTGTCGATCTCTTTCGAAACCAGGCCAATGCCGATGAAGATGGCGATCACCACTCCGAACAGCGAGACCGCCGTCAGCCCCAGGTTCACCACCACCAGGCGCTCGATGTCGATCGAAATTTCTCCCACCAGAATCGCCGCCCCCGAGAGCAGCAGCGCAAACGCGATCAGGTTGTACAGGACCCGGTCGCGCACCGCCTCGCGAAAAGTGTTGAAGGCGATATAACCGACACGCGAGTTCATACGCCCGCTCCTTTGCGGTTTTCCGCAGGTCGCAGCTTCTGGATGTAGTATTCCTCCAGCGAACTGCGCACCGGCGTCAGCGAAATCAGTTTAAGGTGCTCGCGCCGCAGCAGTTCGAGTGCCGCATCCTGCTGCTCTTCCGGCAACACCGCGTTCACCATGTCGCCGCAAACCCGTGCCTCAGCTCCAAGGCTCGTCAAACCCGCCGGCACTTTTTGGGCGCAAAAAATAATCTCGACTTTGCCTTGCGTCTCGGAAGTCAATTCCGCTACCGCCCCCACCCCGCGCAACTCACCCTGGTGGATGACCCCCACCCGGTCGCAGAGCGCCTCCGCATCCGACAGAATGTGCGTCGAAAAAAATACCGTCTTGCCTTCCGACCGCAGTTGCTGGATCAGGTCCCGAACCTCGCGCCGCCCCATCGGGTCCAGTCCCGACATCGGCTCATCCAGAAACACCAGCTTGGGATCGTGCAGGATTGCTTGCGCCAGCCCCACCCGCTGCAACATGCCCTTCGAGAACTTCCGCAACTGCATCCCCGCCGAATCGCTCAATCCCACCCGCCCGAGCATCCGCTCCACCCGCGCCGAGCGCCCTTTTGCCGGAACCCCAGAAAGCTGCCCATAATAGTCAAGCAGTTCTCTCGCGCTCAGATGGTCGTAGAAGTAGGGTTGCTCGGGCAGAAATCCAATCTGCGATTTCACCCCCGGATCGTCCATGGCCATGCCCAGAATCCGCGCCGTTCCCGCCGTCGGGAAGACCAGCCCCATCAGCAGCTTGAGCGTAGTGGTCTTGCCCGCGCCGTTCGGACCGAGGAAGCCGAACACCTCTCCCTCTTCGATCGTCAAACGGAGCGGACGCAGCGCAAGTTTCCGCCGCTTGCGCCAGAATCCTACGGGATAGCTTTTTTCCAGGTCGAGAATTTCAATCGCAGCCATAGCTATGCGCGCAACGCCGAGCCCCTTGCCTGGAGTTTGATATGGAATCCGATGAAGAGAATTATAAGCAATGCGGGCGCGCCATGCGGGTGTCCGACTGTCCGAGCGGTTACGAAGGTAAACCGTCGGCTGGGACTAGGGCTGGTCCTCAAAATCTGGCGCCGCGCTCAACGCTACGGTAGCGGACCGACCGTGCCATCGCAGGTCGTGATCGCCGTCATGCTGTAGCGTACCACCGCGTCTTCGAACGAACAGAAATAGCGGATTCCCGAATAATTCACCAATACCGGGGCAGCGATAAAATTGTAGCTCGAGTTCGGTGAGCCGGTTACATTGATCAGCGTGAAGTTGTACCCGCTCCTTAGGCCCGACGCCAGCTGCGAATCGATCAAGCAAGCGCTACCCGAGGTGGGCACAGTGGCCCCCGTGCAGGTGCCCGCCAGATTAGTCAGGTTAGCGGAAAAGCCCACCGTCGGGTACGTGGAGTTGTATGAAATCTGCGCCGTGTTCAAGGTCCGGAGCGCTGACGCTGCGGCTGATTCGTTGGCCGCCATGCGCGATTGCAGAAAACTGGGTATGGCAATCGCCGCAATGATCAGAATGATGGCCACTACAATCAACAGTTCAATGAGAGAAAATCCTCGGGTCCTTCGCATTGCATCTCCTCAATCCCGGGCGACGATCCCGGATGAGCACATCCGATCCAGATCCAGCAGAACTGTTGCACTTTGCATGCCGGACCCGGTCCCTCCACACGCACCGTAAGTCCTTGGGAATGCAATACAATTCGCAGCCCCGTTCTCGCGTTCGCTGTTTTCGTCATTCCTCCACATGGGGAATGACATTTTCTGTCAGTGGATTTCCGGGCCCGGGATCGAGCCATCATTCAACACGCCCACAAGAAAACGCCCCACAATAAAAAAAGCAGAGGATTTCTCCTCTGCTTCTTTCCGGCTTGTACCCTCCCCCAGGTACTTTGCCAAATCCAAACTTACTGCAGCGGGGTCTCGGTTCCGGCGCAGGTGGTCTCCGCAGTGGTGGTGTAGCGCACCACAGCATCCGCGACCGAGCAGAAGGTGCGCACGCCCGTAGTGTTCTGAGTCTGCGGGTTTGCGTACGCTACATAGGTCGAGAGTGGGGGCCCGCCCGCGGCCGTCGAACCGAACGTATAGCCGCTCTTGGAGCCCGACTCCAACTGCGAATCGATCAAGCAGGCGTTCGCCGAGGTGGGTAGGTTGGCCCCTGTGCAATTCGTGGCAGTGCCGCCGTCCCCCAGTAAGAGCAGGCCGTTGGCGAAGCCCACCGTCGGGTAGGCGGAGTTGTATGAAATCTGTGCTGTGTTGATGGTGCGAACCGACGCCACCGCGGACGACTCATTCGCCGCAATGCGCGCGCGCAGCAAGTTCGGAATAGCAATCGCGGCGATAATCAGGATGATCGCCACCACAATCAGCAATTCGATCAGTGAGAAGCCCTTTTGTTTCCGCATCTAATTTGTCCTCGTCTCCCTTTGACTGTTTTTGGTTGGATGCCCAACTCGCTTGCACTATCGCACTCCAAGGGCCAGAGGACCAAGTGACGGAAGTCAGGTGTCCTTCTGGACGAAAACTCAGTGTTTTCAGCGCCCTTCCGCGGGATAGTCACCTCCTCGGTCACCCTCGATTCTCCCAGATATGCCACTTTTAGAGACCCAGATTGACAAAATTTGGCGGAGCTTTCCTGGATCGCTCCGCCAAATGGTTTCAGTCGCTATGCAATCTTCGCAGCGAGAAATTGGAAAACTCGGGAGAAATAAAAAAGCAGAGGATTTCTCCTCTGCTTCTTTCCGGTTTGTACCCTCCCCCAGGTACTTTGCCAAATCCAAACTTACTGCAGCGGGGTCTCGGTTCCGGCGCAGGTGGTCTCCGCAGTGGTGGTGTAGCGCACCACAGCATCCGCGACCGAGCAGAAGGTGCGCACGCCCGTAGTGTTCTGAGTCTGCGGGTTTGCGTACGCTACATAGCTCGAAAGTGGGGGGCCGCCCGAGGCCGTCGAACCGAACGTATAGCCGCTCTTGGAGCCCGACGCCAGCTGCGTATCGATCAAGCAAGCGAGAGCCGAGGTGGGCAGAGTGGCACCCGTGCAGGTGCCCGACAGTAAACCTAGGCCGTTGGCAAAGCCCACCGTCGGGTAGGCGGAGTTGTATGAAATCTGTGCTGTGTTGATGGTGCGAATCGACGCCACCGCGGACGCCTCATTGGCCGCAATGCGCGCGCGCAACAGGTTCGGGATAGCAATCGCGGCGATGATCAGGATGATCGCCACCACAATCAGCAGTTCGATCAGTGAGAAGCCCTTTTGTTTCCGCATTTAATTTGTCCTCGTCTCCGTTTGACTATTTTGGTTGGATGACCAACTCGCTTGCACTGTCGCACTCTGGGGGCCAGAGGACCAAGTGACGGAAGTCAGATGTCCTTCTGGACGAAAACTCAATGTTTTCAGCGCCCTTCCGCGGGCTAGTCACCTCCTCACTCACCGTCCACTCCTCCAGTATGGCACTTTCGGGGCCCAGAATGACAAATTTTGACAATTGCCCCTCGTCTCCATCTTCACTTCAAACCGCCCGTCAGAGGCCGCAACTCCCATCCTGGGAACGCTCGCCTCTGCTTTTCTTGCGGCAGCAGAAATCTCCACCGCCGAGACGCCCACTACGCCGAGAAAAATCAGGGAAAAACGACAGACTGTAAAGATCCCAGTCAGGGCTTGGGATCAGATGTCGAAAGTTTTGTTTTCGTGCTGGCGATCGCGACAGTGGTGAACTTACCTCGCCTTTTCTCGGCGCCCTCGGCGTCTCGGCGGTAACAACCAGGCATGCGATCAGAATGGGAGAATAACGCAAACCGCCCAGACCTGGCAGTTCTACCCCGTCGTTACCAGGGGACGCGCTGCGGCTGCGATTTCCCAGTGCACTCGCTGATTCGTAAACTCCGCGTTCTGCAAGCGATGCATCAGCACACTGGAGATGGAAATTGTGGCAATCACCAGCGCCCATGGAATGACCGGTGAAATCCAAAGAAGCGGCGTTGCAAAGCTGACCAGCGCCATCCAGGCGAGACTCGCAAAGGTACCGAACAAAAATGCCACGCGTCGCGAACCGTATCGGTACGGCAAAGGATACAGGCATAAAGCTTGCACCATCAATGCGAACGGAAAAGCGACCACCAGGTCCACGAAATAGTGTTCGCCGGTTCCCAGGGTTGCCAGAACGGTGAAAATCACAAAAGCCAGCGCGATGCCGCGCATCCACCGGGCGAGTCCTTTGGAATTCCACCATGCCAGCAGCACCCAAGCCATGTGCAAAGACGGGATGGCATTGCGCGCGCCCTTGACGGGTACCGTTTCCAACACCAGGTGCATGGCTTGCGACGTCAACAAGGGGTGCCAGGGAAAGAGTGCCCCAAAAACGTGGACCGGCCCAGTTGCCGGGACCATGTTGTAGAAGAGCACTCCTATCGGTCCGGTCACCAGGAACGCCAGCATTACGGGCAAAGCGTTCTTGTTTCTTAGGCGGAGCTGGGCGGCATAGACCAGCGCCAGCGGCAGCGGCAAAGCAACGTAGAACACTAAGCTGGCGGCATGGAGCCAGTAGTGGCGCGCGAATATTTGCCCCATCAGAAAACTGAATTGCACGCGCAGGCTGCAATCGAAGGAATTTAAGTAAAAATCGAAGGTTTTGGGATGGAGCGCTCCGGTGTAATCCAGCAAAGTTGGAGCCACGTAGTACGAAGCCACGAACAGGACCGCGGGAAAAAATGCGCAGAAAAGGAGCGTGCGGTCTTGCTTGCGTGCCCATATCGTTCGCGTGCCCAGCACGGCCAGGCTGCTCAACCCCAGAAATGAAAAGGCCGCCATGATTCTGGGCTGGAACCCCAGGACACGATAGTCGAGTCCCGCTAAAATGAGGCTGCCCACAGACACGCTGGCGAAGTTGATCCATGAGGGTTGCACCACCAGCAATATGACAAGAGCGCCGGCAAACTCCAGGGCCATGTACGGATCGATCACGGTGGAGGTGTAAAAACCGGCGCTCAACGAAAGCGCCAACACGATGGCGAGGAGCGCCACCGTAAGGGCCGTTCTTATCGGGTCGGCGCGATGCAATTTGCCCGTCCAAGCTCCACCGGCACTGGCTGTATGACTTTCGAGTTGGCTCATAGTCGTGCGGCCTCGTGAGCGAGACCTGCTTCACTGCAGGGTATCAGCCTCTGAAGGCAAGCACGAAGACTGGCGGACACCCAATGAGCACTATAGTAATTGCACCCCCACGACAATGCTCCAGAACTCTTGACTGAAAACTGGCTTCTCCGCGCTCCCGGCGCCTCGGCGGTGAGAACTAAGCTCGCGCCGTCCCGAACGCCCCGCCTCCTGCGCTAGAATGGGGCTCGCCGGATCGCCCATGCCCAACCTTCGATTAGATGCCGATCGCGATATCGCTCGCGCTTCCACTCTGCCCGCACCCCTCTATTTCAGTCCAGCAACCTTTGAAGATGAAAAAACCAGGCTCTTCGCCGCCACCTGGCAGGTCGTCGGACATGTTCACCAGGCCGCGAGCCCCGGTGACTACTTTACCTTCGATCTCATCGGCGAGCCGCTGCTCATCGTCCGGGGCGAGGACGGCGTTCTCCGGGGCTTTCATAACGTCTGCCGCCACCGCGCCGGCAACCCTGCCTCCGGCTGTGGAAACCGCAAACTCTTCCGTTGCGGCTACCACGGCTGGACCTACCGCCTCGACGGCGCTCTGCTCGTCACCCCCGAATTCGATGGCGTCGAAGATTTCGATCCCCAGGACTTCGGCCTCGCCCCCGTGCGCCTGGAGGAGTGGTTCAACCTTATCTTCGTCAATCTCGATGCCGAGGCCCGCCCGCTGCGCGAGAGTCTGGGCAAATTGCCCGCCCAGGCCGAGAAGTTCGATTTCCGCAGCATGAAGTTCTCCGAGCGCCGCACCTACGACATGAACTGCAACTGGAAGACCTACATCGACAACTATCTCGAGGGCTACCACGTGCCGAGCGTCCATCCCGCGCTCAATCGCGAAATCAACTACAGCGCCTACACCGTCGAGCCTTATCCCCAGTACGTCCGCCAGTGGACTCCGATCCGAGGCGCCCAGCCCGGAGACGCCGCTCCGCGCCGGTACCAGCAGTCTGGCGATGACCTCACCGCCGATTATTTCTGGGTCTTTCCCAACTGGGCGCTCAACTGCTATCCCGACAACATCTCGCTCAACATCATCCTGCCGCTCGGGCCCGAGCGCACACGGGCAATTTTTGAATGGTATTTGCCGGAGAAAGATCTGGAGAGCGAAGCCGCCCGCAAAGCTTTAGCCTTCAGCGACGAGATTCAGGTCGAAGACGCCAACATCTGCGAGATCGTTCAGAAGAATCTCCACTCCCGCAGCTACCACAGCGGCCGCTACAGCGTGAAGCAGGAAAAAGGCGTCCACGCCTTCCACCAGATGTACCGCGAACTGATGCCGGCATAGGTAGTGTCGGGAGAGCCAGTTACCGTCGATTTGCCCTGAGCATCACAGAATCGACTCAGTCAACACGGATCGCGCTAGAATCGGCTACGGCAGGGACGGGCGCGATATCGTCGAGGAGGAGCGAACCTTCGGCCCACGAAGCCGTCTCCACCTACCGACATGTCCGCGTCCCGTGAAATGCGCGTTGTCATCTTCTGTCTCCTGTTGGTGGCGGCCACTCTCGCTTTCTACAATCCCATCATCCATAATCGGTTCATCGACTTTGATGACTCGTCCTACATCCTGAAAAATGTTCAGGTTCAGGTCGGCCTGACTTGGAAAACGGTAAAGTGGTCGTTCACGACTTTTCGCGAAGGAAACTGGCATCCGCTGACCTGGCTGTCGCATGCCTTGGACTGTCAGATCTTTCACCTCAATCCCGCTGGCCATCACTACACAAGTCTTTTGCTGCACGCGGCCAACGCCGTGCTCCTGTTTCTTCTGTTGCGGCAGGCGACCGGACTTGCCTGGCCGAGTCTGGTGGTGGGCGCGTTGTTTGCGCTGCACCCCTGCAATGTTGAATCCGTCGTCTGGGCCGCTGAGCGCAAGAATGTACTGAGCATGTTGTTCTTCCTGCTCGCCCTGCATGCTTACGACCGATATGCGCGGACGGGCCGACGTTATCTCTATCTGTCGGTAACCATTTTTTTTGCTCTTGGCCTGATGGCGAAGCCGCAGATCGTCACTCTGCCTTTCGTGCTGCTGCTTTGGGATTACTGGCCACTCCAGCGAATGGGCGCGGGATCCCCGGCTGACGGCTTACCTGCGGCTTCCACCCCACGCTCGTTCACCTATCTGGTCATGGAAAAATTACCCCTCTTCGTTCTTGCCGCAGCGGATTCGGTCGTTACGGTGATTGCGCAGCGCGCAGGGAACACGGTACGGACTGTTACTGAAGTCTCGGTCTCGGCGCGGCTGGAGAACGTCTTGGTCTCCTACGTGCGCTATATCGGAAAGATATTATGGCCATCCCGGCTCGCTCCCATGTATCCGCGCCCAGGGAATTCGCTGCCCGGCTGGGAAGTGGTGGGAGCTGCGGTGCTGCTGCTTCTGTTCTCCGGGCTCGTGTTGCGCTGGCGCGAACGGCGCTACTTGCTCGTAGGATGGTTGTGGTTTCTCGGGACTTTAGTCCCGATGATCGGGATCATAACCGTCGGTGAGCAGTCGATGGCCGACCGCTACGCGTACCTCCCCTTTATCGGCTTGTTTGTCGCCGTCGTGTGGACCCTGGACGCGGTGGCTTCCGAGCATCGAATCCCCAGCATGTGGCGCACCGGTGCCGCCGTTCTTGTGGTCTTCATTCTGGGATGCCTCACCTATCGCCAGCTCGGTTACTGGCGCGACGATGAAACCCTCTGGCGCTATACGTTGAGTGTCACCGAAGGGAATTACATGGCGCACAACAATCTGGCGCTCGCTCTGGCGAAGGCGGGACGGTCGGATGAAGCGGTAGTCGAATTCCGCGCCGCTAAGGCCCTGCACAAGTATCCGCCCGGGCAAATTCTCGCGCTCGCCCTCTACGAATTGCGTGCCGGGCATCCCCAGGAAGCGATCGAGGAATGCGATTCGGTGCTGCGCGCTTCCGCCGATCCAAAGGTTCAGGCCGCCGCGTGGAGCGAGCGTGGTCAAGCTCACTTGCAGTTGCGCCACTACGATCAGGCCGCCGAGAGCTACCAGAACGCTCTGCGCCTGAATCCGGAGAATGCAATGGCGCTGGTTGGCGCGGGCCTCCTCGCGCTGCGTCAGGGGCGGCCCGACGTGGCGGTCACTCAGCTAACACACGCGGTGAAAGTCGATCCCAGCGATGTCAATGTCCTTCTTCTCGCGCAAGCTCTGCGCCGCGACGGTCGTCCGGCAGAGGCCGATTCCGCTTCCGCGCAAGTCCGGAAGATTTCCCCGGACTTAGGCCAGGCGCAAATCGCGGCCGGACAGTTACTCTCCTTTGCCGGCCTAAAGCCGCTGTAAACGCGCAGCCGTAGGAAAGTTCCACCGCCGAGGCGCCGAGCGCGCCGAGAAAAAGCTGGGGGAAACGACAGGCTGCAAGGGACCAAATCTTGACTTGGGATCGGAACCTGAAATTCCCCCCCTCTCTCGCGCTGGCGATAGCGCCCGGGGGTTCAAGGTTTCGATTTACCCTGTGTACCTCTGTGTCCCCGGTGGTGAAGGTTTTGACTTTCCTCGCCTCTTCTCGGCGCCCTCGGCATCTGGGCGGTAGGACTCAGGTTCGCTTTAGCAGCAGGCATGTTATGTCGTCGTGCTGCGGAGTGTTCCCCACGTGCCCGTCCAAATCCGCCAGCAGGGCGCGCAGCAGTTCCGCGGGAGCGGACCCCGACTCGCGATCCACCAGTCGTATCAATTCCGGTTCGCTGTATTCTTCATCCTTCCCGTTGACCGCCTCGACGACCCCATCCGTGAAAATCACCAGCCAGTCTCCGCCTTCCAGGCGGGTCGTTCCCACCGGGTAAGGCGATTCCGCAAAAATCCCTACCGGCATGCCTCCCGCCTCCAGTCTCTCCACTGCGCCCGATTTCTTGCGCAGAATCGGAACGTTATGCCCAGCGTTGACATAAACCACGTCTCCGGTCGCCGGATCCAGCTCAGCAAAGAAGGCGGTCGTGAAGCGAACTCCGCCCATGCTGTTTGAGCAGGCATAGCGATTCACGCCGGCCACCAGGTCCGCCAGCGCGACGCCGGTCGTCGACAACGTCCGCAGACTCGCCTGGAAGGTCGCCATCAGCATGGCCGCCGGAATACTCTTTCCCGCCACATCGGCCACCACAAACAGAATGCGGTCTTCGCTCAACCTCGGCCCCGGTCGCAGGATCACATCGTAGTAATCGCCCGCCACCGTGTTTGCCGGACGCGTCGCATAAGCAATCTGATATCCCGGAATCTGCAGCGGCGCGCCCGGCAACAACCATGCCTGAATGTCCTTGGCAATCTCCAGGTCGCGCTTCATCACGACGCGATCCGCCAACTCCAGCAGCAGCACCAGCAACAACAGCAACCCTCCCCAGACGTGGAAGTCGATTTCAAAGATCTCGACATGTCCGGCGCGGTTGGTGTAGGAGAACCCGCCGGAGGAAAAGAACAGCAGAATCAACCCCAGCAGCAGCAGCACGCGCCGCGCCGGGGTCAGCTTTTCCAGAATCGCCCAGAACACCGCCTTCGCGATTTGCCAGCCCCGACGTAGTCTGGACCCTTCCGTCTGCAGATCGTCCAGTCCTGCCGAGTACAGCCGGTAGCTCGAGCGCGCGTCCTTTACAACCTGCGACCAGAGCTGGTTCACAGCCAGCCCCTCGGTCACCCGATGCCAGAACTGCCGGGCATCGTCCTTGAATCGAGATCGTGGCGGAACGGCTTGCTTAGGAGAGGCCATGGCGGAGCAAACATTATAGAGCGCAGCCTACGGATGCTCGCCCTGCTCCGGCACCAGCCCCGGCGGCGGCGCCGGAATTGTAATATCCAGTTTGTTCACTGTCCCGAGCGATGACAACGGCTTGTCGAATTCGCCGACGTTGCCAACCACCAGCACCGCCATCTGCTCGCGGTGGATGTACTTCTCCGCTACCCGGGCGACGTCTTCTTTCGTAACTCTTTCGACCCCTTCCTGAAACTTCTCCAGAAAATCCAGCGGATAGCCGTAAAACTCGTACGCCATTTTTTCCTGCAAAACCTTCGCCGGTGAATCGAAACGGAACACAAAAGAATTCAGAATCGCGTCCTTGGCGCGTTTGATTTCCTCATCGTTAATAGGATGCTTGGCGAGGTCCGCGATTTCCTCATCGAGCGCCTGGATGGATTCGATCGTGGTCTTGCTCTTGGTGAGCACGATCAGCCGCAGCATGCCGGGATGGTCCCAGCCCGCGGCGACTCCGCCGCCGACCGCGTATGCCAGTCCTTTCGTGGTGCGAATGTCGCCGAACAGGCGCGACGAAAATCCTCCGCCGAAAGCCTCGTTGAACACCGAGACCGCGAAATAATCCGGATTCTTGCGCGTAATGCCCAGCGCCACCATTTGAAGGTTGCTTTGATTCACGTCGGTTTTGTCGACCTGGTAATATCCCGGTTTCGCGGGATCCGGCTTGATCTCCGGATCGTTCACCGCAAGGCCACGGGGCCACGACGCAAACGCTTCGCGCAGGCGAGCTTCCATCTTCGCCGAGTCGAAGTCGCCGACTACGCCGAGGATGATGTTGTTCGGGTGAACGTGCTTGCCGTGCCACTCGACCAGATCCTGACGCGTGATCGCCGCTACCGTTCTATACTCGGCAACTCGCGCATACGGATTCGTTGCGCCGTACACCAGCTTCGCCGCTTCCCGTCCCGCAATCTGCCCGGGCTCGTCATTGCGCCGCGAGATGCCGTCGTACAAACCCTTCTGCGCAATTTCAATTTTGCCGGCGCGGAACTCCGGATTCTTCAGCAGGTCCGCGAACACGCGAAAGACGTCGTCGAAATCTTCTTTCAGACACGACCAGCTCACAGTCGTCGAGTCGACGCCTCCGCCGGTCTCGACCTTGGCCGCGCGCTGCTCCAGATAGTCGTCCAGTTGATCGCCGGTCTGCGTTTTGGTGCCGCCGGTTCGCCACACTTCGCCGTAAATATCGGTCAGCCCGATCTTGTTCGCGGGAACCGAGCGCTCGCCGCCGCGAATGCGCGCCGTGCCGTCAATGGTCGGCAACTCGTGGTCTTCCTGAAGAAAAACCACCATGCCATTTGGCAACTCAATGCGCTTCGGTTGCTGCGGATGAAACGCCGGCAACCTCGAAACCGGTATCTGCTGCCAGGGCTGCGTCTGCGCCCGCAGCTGCACCCTGCCGCTGAAGAACAGGACGAGAGCGAAGAAGGAAAAGATTGCACGCTTCACTGTCCACCTCCTTGCGGTGGCGTAACCATGCTCGGTTGTCCTCCGGGTGGTCCGGGCGGTGGAGGCGCAAACTCAATAATCCCCACCGTCCGGTTATCGGGCACAAAGGTCTGATTCGCGACCCGCCGTATGTCTGCCTTGGTAACTTTTTCGATCCGGTCGACCGAACGGAACAGCTCCCGCCAATCGTCATAGCGCGCCTGATGCAGCCCGAGCTCGGACGCCAGCCCCTCATTCGATCCCAGCGAGCGGATCAGGTTTGCTTTCGCCCGCGTCTTGATCATTTTCAATTCTTCATCCGAGATGTCTTCTTTCTTCAGCCGTTCAATCTCCGCGTGAATCGCGTCGGCCATCTCCTGCGGCTTGTGGCCCGGAATCGGCACCGCATAAAACGCAAACAGGTGCGGATACTTATTCCCCGGAAGCCCGGTAAATCCCGCCGAGTCCGAAGCAATCTGCTTGTCGCGGACCAGCGCCCGATAAAGTCGCGAAGTCCGTCCATTCGACATCAAATCGGCGATCGCGTCATAGACCTGGTCATCCGGGCTGCGGTAATCGGGACGGTGATAGCCTTCGAGATAAAGTGGCTGTGCCTGCTCGTGCAGCACCACCGTGCGCTCTGAGTCCTGCGGAGGCTCAACCGTAGTCGCCGTGTCCGGCTTCGGACGCGTCGGAATCCGAGAAAAATATTTCTCCACAATCGGCATCGCTTCCGAAGCTTTTAAGTCTCCAACCACCGCGACAACCATGTTCGAAGGCACGTAATACGTATCGAAAAACTTCTGCGCGTCGCTGGCCGAAAAAGAATTCAAATCCGAGATCCACCCGATCGTCGGCCGGTGATAGGGATGCGCCGCGAATGCCTCTTCCGTGAATTGCTCGAGCAAGCGCCCAGTGGGATTGCTGTCGACCCGCATGCGACGCTCTTCGATCACCACGTTGCGCTCTTTATAAAATTGCCGCAACACAGGATGCAGAAAGCGCTCCGATTCCAGATAGGCCCACAATTCCAGCCGGTTGATGGGGAACGAATAGAAGTATTCGGTCTCATCGTAACTGGTTTCGGCGTTCACGCCCTCGCCGCCTTCGCCTTCGACGATCTTGCCGAACTCGTTGTTGTAAGGAGCGGAGAACTTGTCGGCCGCGGCAATCGAGTCCTTCCAGCTTTGCTCAAGCTGCTTGAGCTTTTGTTCGTCACGGTCCACCGGCTTGTCGCGCTCGGCAATGTAGGCGGCATAAGCCTCTTCGACTTTCGCGAGCGCCACTTTCTCGCCGGCATAGTCGCGCGTCCCAATCGTGTCCGTTCCCTTGAAGGCCATATGCTCGAACATGTGCGCCAGGCCAGTCTTGCCCATGGGATCCTGCACCGAGCCCGCATCCACACGCGTGAAGAACGAAAACACCGGCGCCTCCGGCCGCTCGCAGATGATGATGGTGAGGCCATTGGCGAGCTTCTTCACCGTGGTGCGCTTTTCGAACGAAGCCAGATCCTGGCCCAGAGTAAGCGAGCACAGCACGAAACAGGCGACAATTGTTTGTATAGAAGTTAAGCGGACTTTCATACAGCCTCCACGACGGAACACCAAAAACCGAAGTTACGTGGAGGCAGGGAAGCTTGTCAAACTCGGCTTCTCTGATTCAGACATGAAACATCCCTACCAGACGCGGCAGGCGTTCTCGGCAACCATGGGCTGTCCCGCCTTGCATCCAAAGGCCTGCTGGAAGGCGGCTGAGTTCTGCACCGCGCCATTCGCCCGCCAGCGTCCCGGGGAATGCGGATCGGTCAGCACCCGCTTTCGCGCTTCCTGATCCGTCACGTTCTGGCACCAGACCTGCCCATACGCAAGAAAGTATCGCTGTGCAGCCGTATACCCATCGATGGGCTTCACCGGCGTATCGCCGATGATGGACATCAGCGCCATGTACGCCAGCTTGAGCCCTCCGTTGTCGGCGGTATTTTCACCCAGCGTCAATTTGCCATTGAGCTTGACCTCACCCTTGTCGTCCTTCACGGAGACAAAGCTCGAATACTCTTTGGCGGTGCAATCGACGCGCTGCTCAAATTCCTTGGCGTCCTCCGCCGTCCACCAATCGCGGAGGTTGCCCTCCGCATCGTATTTGCGACCCTGGTCATCGAAGCCGTGCGTGAGCTCGTGTCCGATCACCACCCCGATGGCGCCATAGTTCACCGCGTCATCCATTAGCTTGCCGTAAAACGGCGGCTGCAAGATGCCCGCGGGAAAGTTGATGTCGTTCATCGGAGGCCGGTAGTAGGCGTTGACCGTCGGCGGAGTCATGCCCCAATCCTTGCGGTCTGTAGGCCGGTCGATCTTCTTATACTGGCGCTGCACCTCGAACGCGCCGGCGCGCACCGAATTGCCGGCATAATCGTCGGGCTTGATCGCCACAGTGCCGTAATCGCGCCACGTGTCGGGATAGCCAATGTTGTTGACGATGGTTTTGAGCTTCTCATAGGCCTTCTTCTTCGTCGTGTCCGACATCCAGGTCAGCTGGCTAATGTCCTGTCGCATTGCATTCTCGATCGCCTGCACCATCTTCAAGGTGCGCTCTTTGCCTTCGGCGCCGAATGTGCGGTCGACATAGAGCTTGCCCAGGGCCATCCCCAGCTTCGCGTCGGTAGACTTCACGCAGCGCTTCCAGCGCGGCTCCATCTCTTGCTGTCCCGACATGTACTTGCCATTGAACAGGAAATCCTCTTTGACGAAAGCATTGGTCAAAAGCGGCGCGTACTCGTTGATCGTTTTCCAGCGTAGGTATACCTTCCAGTCTTCGAGGGGCACGGTGTTGAGCTGCTCGTTGACCTGTTTGAAGAAATCGGGATTGCCCACGTTAAGAGACGTGAACTTCGGCGAGCCATTATCGGAAAAGTACAGCGTGAGGTCGAAATTTGGAGCCGCGCCAGCGATTTCCGCGACCGTCATTTTATGGTCGCGAGTTTTCGGATCGCGCCGAACCGTGCGGTCCATCGACGCCTCCGCCAGCCCCGTCTCCACAGTTAACACGGTTTTGGCCTCAGCCGCGGCCGCTTCCGGCTTGTCCCCGGTGAGTTCGAACATCTTCTGCACGTGCTCCACATACTTCTGCCGCGTCTCCACCGACCTCGGATCATCCTTCAAGTAGTAGTCGCGATCCGGCAGCGCGATCCCGCCCTGGTCGAGAAGCGCAATGGTTTCGGCCGAATCGTGCATGTCGGGCTGCGGGGAGAAAGCAAACAGTGCCGGCGTCGAGTTGCGGTGCATGTAAGCAACCTGCCGAATCAGATCCGCTTTCGTCTTGATGCCGTTAATCCGTTTCAGTTCCGGGGTCAGGGGAGCATTCCCTTTTTTCTCGATCGCGCTCTCGTCCATGCACGACGCATAGTAGGCACCCACCATGGTCTCCGTCGGCGTGTGTTTCCCCGGAGCCTGCGCCCCGGTCAGTATGTCCCGCAAGATATAAAGATTACGGTCGGCGAGTTCGTCAAATCGCCCCCACCGCGGCTTGTCCGGAGGAATCGGATTGTTCTTCATCCAGGTTCCACAAGCATATTGATAGAAGTCCACACAGGGATCGATGGACTTATCGATGGCGTTGACGTCGAAGGCGGGGATTTCCCGGGGAACGGCGGAGGACGGGCTGGTTTGGCCCGAACAGAGTACAGCGGTCAGCAGCAAAGAAAAAACCCAGAAAATGCGAGTCATACTTGCCTCGAGTTGTGAAGTGTCGCCCCGCGACTTGCGCTGGAGAGAGCATCGCCCTACGAAGTAAAACGGTGGCGTCGGTCTGCCTAAACAACGAAACACCCAAAAAATCGACCTTACGTGGAGGCAGGGAAGGTTGTCAAACGAGCGGCGTCGGGAAAATAGCGTCGCTGGAAGTAAAGCGCTACGTTGACCAGCATAATCATCGCCGGCACTTCGACCAGGGGGCCGATGACGGCAGCGAATGCAGCTCCGGAGTTGATGCCGAAAACGGAAACCGCGACGGCAATCGCGAGTTCAAAGTTGTTCGAGGCTGCGGTGAACGAGAGCGTGGCCGTCTTCGAATAGTCGGCGCCGAGTTTCTTCCCCATGTAAAACGACACCAGGAACATCACCACGAAGTAGATCAGCAAGGGCACCGCGATCCGCAGCACATCGAGCGGGAGCCGGACGATGTAGGCGCCCTTGAGCGAAAACATCACCACAATCGTGAACAACAAAGCGATCAGCGTGAGCGGGCTTACGCGGGGAACGAAATTGCGCTCATACCACTCGCGCCCTCGAATCCGCAGCAGCAGCGTGCGAGTTATGAACCCGGCAAGAAAAGGAATGCCAAGATAAATAAAAACGCTCTTTGCGATTTCCCCGATGGAGACATGGACGATAGCGCCCTGGAGGCCAAGTTTTGCGGGCAGAACCGTGATGAAGAGCCAGGCGTACGGCGAGTAGAAGAACACCTGGAACAGCGAATTGAAGGCAACCAGGCCGGCGGCGTATTCGGTATCGCCGCTCGCCAGTTCGTTCCAGACGATGACCATCGCAATACAGCGAGCCAGTCCGATCATGATGAGTCCAGCCATGTATTCGGGGTAACCGCGCAAAAACACCACGGCCAGGACGAACATCAGGATCGGGCCGACCACCCAGTTCTGGATGAGGGATAGACCAAGCACACGGGTGTTGCGGAAAACCTCGTGCAGTTGCTCGTACCGCACCTTGGTGAAGGGCGGATACATCATCACGATGAGTCCCACCGCAATCGGAATCGAAGTTGTACCGATGCTGAAGCGATTCAGGAACGGCACGATTCCCGGCAGTCGCCACCCCAAGCCGACCCCGGTGACCATGGCGGCGAAGATCCACGCGGTGAGATAACGGTCAAAAAAGCTGAGTCGGCGGGATGTCTTCATAGGCTGCAGGAAGACTCCGGTTTTGACTCTGTTTTGAAGGGGCGCGGCTTCAGCCGCGCCGTGAGTGTTGCTAAATCAACGGCGGCTTTAGCCGCCGCGGGCACATTTTCCTCGGGAACTAATTGTTGTCGCAGCCTCTTCATCCTTAGTCGCTATCACCGCCGCCCGATGCGATCCACTTCTTTTTTCAGCGCGAGGCGGTCGAGTGCCGCCAGAGGGAGCGCGAGAAAAAGACTGATGCGCCGGTCGAGAATAAAAAACGCGTCGCGGAAGGCGCGTTCGATTTCGGAGGCGTCTCCGTGAACCGCGGCGGGATCGGGAACTCCCCAGTGCGCGGTCATCGGCTGCCCCGGCCACAGCGGGCAGGTTTCCTTGGCGGCGTTGTCGCAAACCGTGAAGACGAAGTGCATCTCGGGAGCGCCCGGTCGCGCGAATTCGTCCCAGCTTTTACTGCGCAGGCCGGTTGTGGAGACGCGAGCCATCTCAAGCTGCTTCAGCGCTTCGGGACGAACCGTCCCCGAGGCATGACTCCCGGCGCTGTAGGCGGTGAAGGCGGGCTTTCCTTTGTGGTTGAGGATGGCTTCGGCCATGATCGACCGCGCCGAGTTTCCCGTGCACAGGAACAGAACGTTGTAGCGAGTTTCCACGGTTAGTCTCCAGTTCGTCTTCAGCGAGCTACCCGTAGAGACGCGGCTTGCCGCGTCTCAGTTGCAGCAAGTCGGCCCACAGCACGCCTTCTGCGCCTGCTTCGGTTTCACCGCACGCACAAAAGCGCTCATGAATTTCTCATCGACCTGCGCCGCGATGGCGTCCACGTCGATGCCCGAGGAGGAGAGGAACTCGCGGGCGTCGTCAACGCGATAGATTCGCGTCGGCTCAACCTCGATTTGCTCAAAACCGGCGGCGGCGAGCTTGCCGCGATATTCGTTTTCTTCCAGAGCGCCGGCGATGCAACCGACCCACAACAGCACACTCTGACGGACCTCGGGGGCGATTTCGCCGCGCGTGACCACGTCGGACACAGCCAACCGTCCACCAGGTTTGAGCACGCGGAATGCCTCGCGCAGCACCCGGTCCTTGTCGGCGGAAAGATTGATCACGCAGTTGGAAATAATCACATCGACCGTGTTGTCGGGCAGGGGAATGTCTTCGATCTCGCCTTTCAGGAATTCGACGTTCTCCGCGCCGGCCTTGCGCTTGTTCTCGTTTGCCAGCGCTAGCATCTCGTCCGTCATGTCGAGGCCGTAAGCTTTGCCGGTAGGTCCAACGCGCCGGGCGGAGAGCAACACGTCGATGCCGCCGCCCGAGCCCAGATCAAGCACAGTTTCGCCGGGGCGCAGCTTCGCGAGGGCGGTTGGGTTCCCGCATCCGAGCGAGGCCAGCATCGCCTCTTCTGGAATTAGCTGAGCCTGCGACTCGTCGTAAAGATTCGCTGTGATCGGATCGCAAGAGAGTTCGCTGGCCGCCGCCGCTCCGCAGCAACTGCTAGCGCCGGTCTTGTTCGTGACTCGCAAAGCGGCTTGTCCGTATTTCTCTCTTACCACTTCCTTAATATTGGTGTCGGGCATGATGGTGTCTCCTATTTACACAGTTGAACGAGGTCTTGCGGCTTGAGCGCCTGGTTCCGAGTGCAGCACTCGGCGTAAAGAAATTGCAGAATTTCGCGCAGCGCTTCGGTGTTGGCGGTGTAACGCAGAAACGTGCCCTTGCGTTCGACCCGCACCAGGCTTTCATTCTTGAGCTTGTCGAGATGGTGAGAAAGCGTGGAGCCGGGGATCTCAAGCTCGTCCTGAATCTCGCTGACCACCAGCCCCTCGGGATGCGCGGAGAGCAGCAATTGCATGATGCGCAGCCGCGGCTCGGTGCCCATGGCGGAAAACATGTCGGCGTAGCGGGCGACGCGTTCACTATTCGTGCGGAGCTTGCTGGCGGCGCTGACCATGTTTCGATAATACTAGAAATATGGAGTAAGAATCAAGAAATAGTTTCCCCCATACCCCTGCGTGCCAACTGTTTTCGCCGCCAACTATACTGGAAGCCGTTTCGAAGCCGCAGCGCGTGGCTCGCGGCTCGTAGCGAACGACCAACGACGAACCAACCGCCATGTCCGCTCCCACCATCGTCGAAGTGCAGGGCCGCAAGCTCAAGCTCACGAATCTTGACAAGGTCCTCTATCCCGCCACCGGTTTCACCAAGGGACAGGTGCTGGATTTCTACGTTCGCATTGCGCCCGCGCTGGTGCCGCATCTTGCGGGACGGGCGCTCACCATGAAGCGCTATCCGGAAGGCGTGGATCAGGAATTCTTCTTTGAAAAGAACGCGCCCATGCATCGGCCCGACTGGGTGAAGACCGCGCCAATTTGGAGCGAGAGCAACCACCGCACCATCCACTTGGTTCTCGCCGACGATTTGCCCACGCTGGTGTGGATCGCGAACCTGGCGTCGATCGAACTGCACCCGTCCCTCTCGCTGGCCGCCGACATCCGGACGCCGACCATGATTGTTTTCGATCTTGACCCCGGACCTCCGGCAAACATCGTGCAGTGCGCGCAGGTTGGCCTCTGGGTGCGCGAGATTTTCGATCACTTCGGGCTAAAGAGTTTTCCTAAGACCTCCGGCTCGAAGGGCATGCAGATCTATGTCCCATTGAACTCGGCGATATTGCCTGCGAAAACCAGCTACGAGCAGACCAAGTCTTTTGCCCACGCGGTCGCGCGTCTGCTGGAGCAGGAGCATCCCGAACTGGTTGTCTCGGATATGAAAAAGGCCGTGCGCACCAATAAAGTTTTCGTCGACTGGAGCCAGAACGACGAGCATAAGACAACGATTTCGGTGTACTCCCTGCGCGCGCGTGAGCATCCGACGGTGTCGACGCCGGTTACCTGGGAAGAAGTCGAGCAGGCGCTGAAGAAAAAAGATGCCGGGCGTCTGGTGTTCGAGGCGAAAGACGTGCTCGCACGCGTCGAGAAGATGGGCGACCTGTTCGAGCCCGTGCTGAAACTGAAGCAGAAGCTGCCGCAGTTGGCGGGACTGGCTGCCGGATCGGAAATAGAATCGGAAGAGAAAGACGACGAAGCCATCAGCATCGCCGCCCAAGCCGAAGCGCCGCCGCGCCCGAAGAAGAAAAAAGAGAACTCAGCAGCAGGAAAGCGCCGCAAGTTATAATCGCGGCTTGCGCGTGTGGACTGCGGGGAGTTCGATCTTGCATTTTGATTTTGGGTGGCGCGGCGCTTCAGCGCTGCGGTGACTGCAAGCTTTAGACTGCGGCTTTAGCCGCTGAGGGCCGCAGCCGCGCAGCACCGAACCATTATGGCGCACCTTTACGTGGGCACTTCCGGATGGGCTTATCCGACATGGAAGCCCGTTTTCTATCCGGAGAAACTTGCGCAGAAAAACTTTCTGAACTTCTACGCTTCGAAACTGAATGCCGTCGAAGTCAACTACACCTTCCGCCAATGGGCAAAACAGACGACCGTCCAGACGTGGATTGCCGAAACGCCCAAGCATTTCCGCTTCAGCATCAAGGCGCACCAGTCGCTCACGCACATCAAGCGATTGCGGGGCGCGCAAAAATCCTTGACGCGCTTTCTCGCCACGCTGAAAGCATTAAAGCGCGCCGGGCGGCTGGGCCCGTTGCTCTTTCAGTTGCCGCCGAATTTCAAAGCGGACCAGGCACTGCTTTCCGAGTTTCTGAAAGACTTGCCGCGAAGTGTGCGCGCGGCGTTTGAGTTCCGCCACGAATCCTGGTTCACCGATGCTACTTGGCGCACGCTGCGCAAGCGCAACATCGCACTCTGTGTGGCCGAAACGGAAGACCGCAGCACTCCCGACGTAGTTACTGCCGATTTTTCCTACTACCGCTACCGCAAACCCAGCTACACCGCCGGAGAACGCAAGAGGATGGGCGGTCGCATTCGGGAGCGTCTCGCCAGCGGCCGCGATGTGTTCGCGTACTTCAAGCACGAAGAGACGCCCGAGGGCGCCCTGTACGCGTTGGATTTGCTGCGAGCGGGCGCCGAAGGGACCGGCTAGAACCGATCTCTCGATCTAGAGCGGATTCAGCGTTGCTCTACCCCGCCCGTGTGGGGACGGGCGCCCTCGCCCGTCCAAGCCGAGCGCAGCTCGGCAGCTGCCTGCGGTCACACCAACTCTGGATTCGCTATAGTCATCGGGAACTGCTGAATCCATCCCGCATCCTCCTCGTTACTTTTCCGGTTCTCCCTGACATCCCATACTCATCGCATGGCCTCGGATGCCAACGCTCGGACGCTCTCCGCCTTTCTCGACTACTTGCGAGTCGAGCGCGGATCGGCGAAGTTGACGATTGCCGCGTACACGAGCGACTTGACACAGTTCGCTGAGTTTCTGGAGACGCGGCACATGTTCCTGAGCGGAGCGCGGCGCGAGGACGTGCGCGAATACATCCAGGAATTATTTTCGAATTCGCTCGACGGGCGCTCGGTGGGGCGTAAGCTTTCGGCCATCCGGCATCTTTATCGGCATTTGCTGCTCGATGGAAAGATCGACAAGGATCCGACCCTGAACATCGACTTGCCGAAGCAGTGGAAAGTGCTGCCCAAGGCGCTGAGCCGCGACGAAGTCGGAGCCATGCTGGCCGAAACTATGCTGGCGAAAACGCAGCCGCGAAATCAAACGGCGCGGGGGCAGGCGCTCGCGCTCCGCGATCACGCCATACTGGAACTTCTCTATGCCGGAGGAGTGCGTGTGTCGGAAGTTGCCGACGCCCGCCTCGAAGACCTCAAGCTGGAAATGGGATACATCCTGGTGCGCGGCAAGGGCGACAAAGAGCGCATGGTGCCGCTGGGAGTGCCGGCCCAGCGGGCATTACAGCAATACTTGAAAAGCGGCAGGGAAGTGATTGTAAAGACAAGAAGTTCTCCGCTCCTGTTCTTAGGCACGGGAGGCCGCCGCCTGACCCGTCAGCGCCTATGGCAGTTGGTCGGGAAAGCGGGGCTTGCTTCAGGACTTCCTTCAGGACGACACGTAAGTCCGCACATGCTGCGGCACTCCTGCGCGACGCATATGGTGGAAAATGGGGCCGATCTTCGGACCGTGCAGACCATCCTCGGCCACTCCGACATCTCGACCACGCAGATTTATACGCACGTTGCGCTCGACCGGCTGAAGAGCGTGTACGCGAAACATCATCCGCGAGCGAAAGCGAGGAGCAATTTGTAATTCGGTAATTTGTAATTGGTAATTTGAAACCGCGCCCCGCGCCACACTCGGCGTCTCGGCCTTGATCTGGGTTTTCAAATTACAAAATTACAAATTACTCAATTACCAATTTCCTCCCGCATGAGCGTAGCTGGTAACAACTCGCGCACCATCGTCGAGCGCGCTACCGATGACTTCCTCCGCCACTTGCGGGAGCGCAATGCCTCGGCGCACACGATCAAGGCTTACACCGGAGATCTCGACGGCTTTGCCGCTTACATCGGTTCGCGCGGTTGGAAGACGATCGACCACATCGCGATCCGCGGGTTCCTCTCGCATCTGTATGACAAAGGGTTGAGCAAGACTTCCGTCGCTCGGGCGCTGGCCGCGGTGCGGTCGCTCTATCGCTGGCTGGCCCAGGAAGGCGTGGTCGAGCACAATCCGGCGAAGCTGGTTTCCACGCCACGGCTGCCGAAGAAATTGCCGCGCGTTCCGACAATTGAGGAAATGAATTTTGTGCTCGACGGCAAAATGCCGGAGGTCGCATCGTTTCCCGAGCGCGATCGTCTGATGTTGGAATTGCTCTACGGCTGCGGCATTCGCAACTCGGAGCTGGTCGGCATTAATCTCGATGACATCAGCCTGAGCAACGAAGCCATTCTGATTCGTGGCAAAGGGAAGAAGGAACGCTACGTCCCGTTTGGAGGGTCGGCGCTGGCGGCGCTTGCCGTCTATTTGCCGTGGCGGCAACAACTGCTCATCGCGTTGAATAACACACCGAATAACACGCCGAAGAATTCGATGCCGGTTAAAGGTATGCCCGCGCTGCTCGTCAACCAGCGCGGCGGACGGCTTACCACGCGCAGCGTGGGCCGCATCGTCAAGCGCATCGCGGTTGCCAGGGGACTATCGCCCGAGGTTCATCCGCACACTCTGCGTCACGCCTTCGGCACCCACATGCTGGAGGAGGGAGCCGATCTGCGCGCCATCCAGGAACTGCTCGGGCACGAGCGGCTGGCGACCACGCAACGCTACACGCAGCTCTCGGTCAAGCACGTGATGAACGTTTACGATCAGACTCATCCCCGAGCCAAGTGATGGCGAATTTTGCAGTGCGCCAGTTTCCGATTTTCCGGCGACTCGAGCCGTAACGGCTCACCCTCGAGTCCGATATAATCCACAGCTTCAGATGGCACTCACTTCCGGCACGAAACTCGGCCCTTACGACATCCAGTCGTTGATCGGTTCTGGAGGTATGGGCGAGGTGTATCGGGCTCGCGACTCGCGGCTTGATCGCATTGTGGCCATCAAGGTTCTGCCCACGTCTTACTCGGCGGATACGGAGCGGCTGCAGCGATTCGTGCAGGAAGCTCGCGCGGCGGCGGCATTGAATCATCCGAACATTCTTTCGATTTTCGATATTGGGGAGGAGCGCGGCGCTCCCTATATCGTTTCCGAATTGCTGGAAGGGCAAACGCTGCGGGAGCGCATCAGGAACGGACCGCTTTCCAGCCGCAAGGCGATTGACTATGCGTTGCAGGTGGCGCGGGGATTGGCGGCGGCGCACGAAAAGGGAATCGTGCATCGCGACCTGAAGCCGGAAAATTTATTTTTGACCGGCGACGACCGCGTGAAGATTCTCGATTTTGGTCTGGCGAAACTGACGCGTCCGGAAACGGACTCGGGTGCAGACGCGCCGACCGTGCAGGTAAACACCGAGCCGGGCCAAATTATGGGGACGGTGGGGTATATGTCGCCGGAGCAGGTGCGGGGAAAGGCGGCCGACCATCGCTCGGACATCTTCGCTTTTGGGTCGATTCTGTACGAGATGCTTTCGGGGCAGCGCGCGTTTCGGGGAGAAACTCCGGCCGACACGATGAGCGCGATTCTGAAGGAAGAGCCCGCTGAACTTTCGGAAACGGCGCGCAATGTTCCGCCGGCATTGGAACGAATGGTGCGGCATTGTCTGGAGAAAAATCCGGCACAGCGTTTCCAGTCGGCGGGAGATCTGGCTTTCAATTTGGAAGCGCTGACGGATAGTTCGGTGGTGGGAACGACGAGCGCGCATACGGCGATTGCAGAGGCGGCGGTTGCAGAAAAGACGACCGCGCGGAAAAAAGAAGTTGCCTCGCGCAGCCAACTGTTTGGACTGACCGGGGCGCTGGTGCTGGCGGCGTTGCTGATGGGGGTCGGCTGGTGGTTGGGCCGAGGCAGCGGGCGCGCTCCTTTGGCGGAGTATCAACCGATCACGTTTCGCACCGGTTCCATCGGGAATGCGCGCTTTACGCCGGACGGCAGCATTGTGTACAGCGCTTCGTGGGACGAAGGCGAAAACCAGTTGTATATCGGGCGCACGGATGACCATGGCGCGCGCGAACTCGGAGTGAAGGACGCGGAACTGCTGTCGATTTCGAAGAGCGGAGAGTTGGCGGTTCGGCTCAACTCGGCGAGCTTGGGCGGTTATGCGGTGGTGGGAACGCTGGCGCGGATTCCCATGAGCGGAGGAGCCCCTCGAGAAGTGCTGGACAATGTGCAGGACGCGGACTGGGCGGCGGACGGCGAGAATATGGCGGTGGTTCGTTACATGCCGGAGAACGGTCACTGGCGTTTGGAGTATCCGATCGGGAAGGTGCGGTTCGAGGGCATCAACTGGATCAGCCATCCCAAGATATCGCCGGACGGGAAGTGGATCGCATTTGCCGATCATCAAAACGTGAACGGCGACGATGAGGGTTCGGTCGCAGTGATTGGGTCGGATGGCAAAGAAAAAGACAATGACAAGGAGAAGATACTTTCCGCGGGCTGGAAAACACTGCAGGGGGTGATCTGGTCGCCGGCGGGGGATGAAATCTGGTTTACGGCCTCCAACAGCGGGAGCGCCGGGAACCCCGGGGCGGTGACGCTCTCGGGCAAGGTGCGACCGATCACGAATGTGCCGGGAGGAATGTGGCTGGAAGATATGCGGAACGGCGTGGCCCTGATGGTGACGCATCAGCAGCGCATCGGGATTCGCGGTGTGCCGCCGGGTGGAAAAGAAGAGCGCGAACTGGGGTGGTTCGGTTGGTCGGTTCTGAGCGATCTGACCCCGGACGGCCGCAAGGTTTTATTCGAAGAGGCGGGCGACGGTGGCGGACCGAATTACACCGTGTTTGTCCGCGATACCGACGGGTCGCCGCCGGTGCGAATTGGCGAGGGAAACGGCTTAGCGATTTCTCAGGATGCCAGGTGGGTGATCACGCAACCGGCGAAGGGTGGGCCGCTCAGCCTGGTGCCGACGGGAGCGGGCGAGCCACGGCAGGTGACGCACGACAACGTGAGCTACCAGGACGTACGGTGGTTGGCTGGCGGCAAGGAGTTGCTGGCGAGCGGGATTGAGGCCGGACAGGGTGTGCGCGACTATGTGATTGAAGTCAACAATGGTAGTTCGAGGCCAATCACTCCAGAAGGTGTGGGTGGTGTGCATCCGTCTCCGGACGGCCGGAACACGACGGTGCAGGGACCGGATGGGAAATGGGGCATTTGGCCGCTGGATGGAAGCGCTATGCGCCCCATCCCGGGGCTGGACTCCAACTACCGCGTGAGTGGTTGGTCGCCGGATGGAGAGTCGCTGTACGTCGTCTCCACCCGGCAACGCGAGAAGACGCGGAACGTTTCTCGGGTCAATACAGTTACCGGCAAAATGGAGCCGTGGAAAACCTTCGGGGAAGGCTTGGCGGCGGGGGCCGTGAGCGTTGGCGGGTCTTATCGGTCGGGTGACGGAGGCGCGTATGCCTATCTCTACGTGCAGAGGCTGTCGCAGGTGTATGTGGTTAGGGGGATGAAGTAATAAGGTGGACGCGGCCAGGAGCGCCCCCGCCACACTAGAATGGGTGATATGAAGAAGAGTTTCTTGATCGTGACTGCGGTGGCGATCGTGCTGGGGTTGGGCTGGGTTGGGCTGGCGGGGGCTCAGGATGCTGAGGGGCGGATGTCGGATTTGCGATTTGTGGTGGTGCGCGACTACAAGGGCACGCCGGTGAGGAATGCGGCGGTGGTGCTGCATCCGCTGGATCGGAAGGGAAAGCAGTCGAAGGGTGGATTGGAGTTGAAGACGGACAACGATGGGCGGACGAACATTGACGGGATTCCGTATGGTCCGCTGCGAGTGCAGGTGCTGGCGCCGGGTTTCCAGACTTTTGGGGAAGACTACGAGATCAACAAGCCGGAACTGGAGATTACGGTGAAGCTGAAGCGTCCGGGCGGGCAGTACTCGCTTTACGGGAACAGTGGAGACGCAAAGAAAACGGACGACAAGAAACCGCCGGAGCAAAAGCCGCCGCAGTGACGGCGCGAAGGCGGAGACCGGAGAATGCATATGAAAAAAAATGTTTTGATGGTGGTGGCGATCGTGCTTGGGGCGGGCATGATCGGGTTGGCTTGGGCCCAGGATGACGCGGGGCCAACGTCGAGTTTGCGGTTTGTGGTGGTGCGCGACTCCGACGGTAAGCCGGTGAGGAATGCGGAGGTGGTCCTGCATCCAGTGAAACGCAAGGGCAAGCAGGATAAGGGAGAAATGGAGTTGAAAACGGATGCAGAGGGGAAGACGACCGTTGACGGGATTCCGTATGGTCCGCTGCGAGTGCAAGTGCTGGCGCCGCATTTCCAGTCTTTTGGGGAAGACTACGAGATCAACAAGCCGGAGATGGAGCTTACGGTGAAGCTGAAACATCCGGGCGGGCAGTACTCGGTGTACGAGAATCATGGGGACGAGAAGAAACCGCAATAAGGCGCTGGACGCGGGAAGTGGAGGGAAAATTATATTTATGGGAGGTGACAGGGAGAGCCGGGTGGCCTACAATCGGCTGCCATGGGATCGCGGGAACTCACCATCGAGCGCTATGAAGGAGTGGGGGACGATCAGCGGATTCTGTTGCTGCGCGGGCCGATCACGATGGAAACCGCGCCGCAATTCGAGCGCGCGGTGCGCCACGAGAGCGCGGAGACGATGATTCTGGACTTGTCGGATGTCCCTTACATTGATTCGGTGGGATTGGGGTCGCTGGTAGCGGCGTACGTATCGCATCAGAAGACGGGGCGACATCTGGTGTTGACGGGGATGAAGCCGCGGGTGCGCAAGATTTTGGAAATCACCAAGGTGAAGGATTTCTTCGTGACCTTTGGCACGACGTGGGAAGCGGCGGAAGCGCTGGCTAACACCGGGATGGCCTGAGGGGAATAGTTTGAACTCGACCTTGCGGACAGCCTTGGCAAGGCTCCATGTATCGCACAGAGGCAATATTCTGTCCCTCCCCCAGCAGCCCCGTTTTGCCCAGGTGACCGACCCGATTGAGGGTTTTGAGTGTAATGGCGATATAACGCCAATTGAGGCGTCAGTTCTGTTTGGCCGGAGGGTGTAAATAGAACTGTGTAAACGGCCATGGGAGGAAGAAAATAGGAGGCCCCATGGCAATCGACAAGAAGTTGATCGACCAACTGCTCACCGACTACAAGAAGCCCGAGGATATCATCGGGGAGAACGGACTGCTCAAGGAACTGACTAAAGCCATCCTGGAACGAGCCCTGCAAGCCGAGATGACGGATCATCTAGGTTACGAGAAGCACGATCCGGCGGGCCACCACCGGGGCAACACGCGCAACGGGAAAAGCCAAAAAACGTTGAAGGGCGAGTTCGGCGAACTGGAGTTGGAGACTCCGCGCGACCGCCAAGCCACGTTCGATCCCAAGATCGTGGCCAAAGGGCAGACGCGCTGGACGGGCTTCGACGACAAGATCATCTCGATGTACGCGCGGGGCATGACCACGCGTGAGATTCAGGGGCACCTGGAAGAGATCTACGGGATCGAAGTTTCTCCGACGCTGATTTCCAATGTGACGGACGCGGTGATGGAGGAAGTGAAGCTGTGGCAGGGTCGGCCGCTGGAAGAGCTGTATCCGATCGTGTACCTGGACGTGCTGATGGTGAAGGTGCGCGATGAGGGCCACATCCAGAACAAAGCGATCTACGTGGTTCTGGGCGTGAACCTGGAGGGGCAGAAGGAAGTGCTGGGACTGTGGGTGGCACAGTCGGAAGGAGCGAAGTTCTGGCTGCAGGTGCTGACCGAGTTGCGGAACCGTGGGGTGAAGGACATCCTGATCGCCTGCGTGGATGGGCTGAAAGGATTTCCGGAAGCCATCGAGGCGGTGTATCCGCGAACCGAGGTGCAGTTATGCATCGTGCATCTGGTACGGGCGTCGCTGAACTACGTACCCTGGAAGCTGCGCAAGCCAGTGGTGGCCGATCTGCAGTCGATCTATCGAGCGGCGACGGCAGCCGAGGCCGAGCAGTACCTGGCGGAGTTGGAAGCAAAGTGGAAAGCCTATCCCAGCGTCGGCCAGGTGTGGCGGCGGAACTGGGCGCGGATCACACCATTTTTCCACTACCCGCCGGAGATTCGCCGCGCCATCTACACCACCAACAGCGTGGAATCGCTGAACCGGTCACTGCGCAAGATCATTAAAACCCGGGGCGGATTCCCCAACGAAGAAGCCGCGCTGAAGCTGTTGTTTCTCGCGTTGCGGCAGGCGGCGAAGAAGTGGACGATGCCGATTCATCACTGGCGAGAAGCCTTGAACCATTTCACGATTCTGTGGCCGGAACGAATGCCGGCCCTGGAGAGGGTGGCGTCATGAAATCGCAGAATCCTTCTACATCGCTGGGCGAGGGAAGGGGAAATTGCCCCCTTCCCTCGCGCACCCATCCCCAAAAACTAAACCTGGTCGTTTACACAGATGAGTTGACACACCTTTTGGCCGAAATGTCCGGGCCGACCTTCCGCTCACTGAGCGGTGAGGAAACATCGCGCTTGCCTGCCGTGCCATCACCTCGGAATGTGAACTTTGTCACTGAACCTTCCCTAGCCTTTTGTTTACAGTAGCCCCGAGCAATTCTTGCTCTCTCGTCTGTTCTGTGGCCGAACTCTCGGCCCGCACGCTCCAGGCCACTGTCCGGCTTTTGGCTTCTCCAATGTCGATCTACCAAGGAGATATATATGCGCTCTTCTATTTCTTTCGTCCAGTTGTCCCGCCGAGCGGCACTGCTGATGTTCCTGTTGTTCCTGGTGTCGAGCTTGTTCTTCCTTCAAACGCAAGCGTTGTGGGCGCAAGAAGCGGCCGCGCCGAGGAGCACCATCACAAGCGCGGCAGCGGCCGAACCGCAGTCCGCGGGGCAGATCGTGTCCTCCCCGTCCCAACTGGTCCCGGCGCTGCCCGTCCCCCGCCTGATCAAATTCAGCGGGGTGGCGAAAGACGCCTCGGGCCAGCGGCGCAGCGGCACGGTGGGAATCACCTTCTCCATCTACGCCGAGCAGCAGGGCGGCGCGACCCTCTGGATGGAAACGCAGAACGCTGCATTGGACGCGCAGGGGCGCTACGCGGTGCTGCTGGGCAGCACCGAGAGCACCGGCCTGCCTCTGGATCTGTTCGCCACCGGCGAGCCGCGCTGGCTGGGAGCGAAGCTGGAGTTGCCGGGAGAAGTGGAGCAGCCGCGGGTGCTGCTGGTGAGCGTGCCCTATGCCTTGAAGGCGTCGGACGCGGACACGGTGGGTGGAATGCCGGCCTCGGCCTTCGTTCTGGCTCCGACCGGTGCGGGTGCGAATGCGAGCACGCCGGGCAGTGCGAAATCCACAGCAGCCAAATCCAAGGCAGAACCTCTGTTTACGAGTTCCGGTACAACGAACTACATTCCCATCTTTACCGACAGTACGGGCGACATCGGCAACTCCACTATCTATCAGAGCACGGCGGGCAACGTGGGGATTGGGTTCAGCAACCCGCAGCAGCGGCTGGTGATCGGGGCGCCGGCGGGAGGAACGGTGCTGAACGCGACGAACCTGTCGGATCAAGACCTGAATGTGATCGTGAGCGCGCCGGGGGCGACCGACAAGCATACGTATTTCGGCCCTTCGGTGGCGACCAACCTGACGCTGGGGGTAGGCGGGGTGGAGAAAGTGCGAATCAACAGTGCGGGGAATGTGGGGATTGGGGCTAGCAACCCGCAGCAGCGGCTGGTGATCGGGGCGCCGGCGGGAGGAACCGTGCTGAACGCGACGAACCTGTCGGATCAAGACCTGCAGGTGAACGTGACCGCGCCGGGGGCGAGCGACAAGCATACGTATTTCGGCCCTTCGGTGGCGACCAACCTGACGCTGGGGGTAGGCGGGCTGGAGATGATGCGAATCACCAATGCGGGCAACGTGGGCATCGGCACGAGCGCTCCGGCCGCCACGCTGGAAGTGAATGGGAAGGCGCAGTTCGACGGCTTGGTGAGCTTTGCTTCCGGCCAGCAGTTTCCCGGCACGGGCACGATCACGGGCGTGAGCGGAACTAACGGGATCACCGGCGGAGGCAGCAGCGGCAGCGTCACGCTCGGCCTCGCTACTAATACGTGTGCATCGGGCAACGCGCTGACCGCTCTGCCGTTCACCTGCTCGCCTTTCGCTACACTGGGGGCAAACACATTTACGGGCCTGCAAACGTTTGCCGGTGGGCAGACCTTTCCGGGAACGGCCACGCTGGGGGCGAACACCTTTACGGGGGCGCAAACGATTAACAACAACGTGACCATCACGGCGTCGGGAATCACGCTGTCCGCGTCCGGAGGCACCACGGGCGTGTCAGGCTCCGGAGGCTCCTACGGCGTGGCCGGCACCGGAAGCTCCTACGGCGTGTACGGCACCGGCACCGGTGCCGTACACTCCTACGGCGTGTACGGTACCGGCACCGGTAGCGCCAGCGCGGGCGTGTACGGCTACGCACCCACCGGCGTGGCCGGCTACAGCAGCGGTAGTAGCGGCACGGGCGTGGCCGGCGTCGGAGGCAGCTACGGCGTGTACGGCTACGCACCCACCGGGGTGTGGGGCAACGGAACCAATTACGGCGTGTATGGCTACGGACCCACCGGGGTGTGGGGCAACGGAACCAATTACGGCGTGTCCGGCTCCACCAGCACCAACGGTGGCAGCGGCGTGTCTGGCGGGGATTCAAGCTCCGGCGGCGGCTATGGCGTGTGGGGTGGCAGCACCAACGGCGCGGGCGTGGCCGGCGTCGGAGCCACCTACGGCGTGTACGGCTACAGCGATGCCACCGCAAACTCCATCGGCGTGTGGGGCGGCGGACCCACGGGTGTGTACGGCAATGGAATCTTCTACGGCGTGTACGGCACCGCAAGAAGCGATACATTAGCCGTATTCTCCGACGGAAATTTCGCCGTTGCAGAGGGCTATAGCAAGTCAGGCATCGCCGTGCTGCCGGATGACCGTGCGGTGCTGCTCTACAGCATGGAGAGTCCGGAAAACTGGTATGAAGATTTCGGCTCGGGCAGATTGGAGGGCGGCGTCGGCATCATCAAGCTCGACGCCACCTTTGCACAAACCGTAAATACTAGGACCGAGTATCACGTATTCCTGACACCCAAGGGAGACTGCAAAGGTCTCTATGTCACCAATGAAACCGCAACCGGCTTTGAGGTTCGAGAGTTGGGCAGCGGGCAATCGAGCGTGGCTTTCGACTATCGCATTGTGGCGAAGCGAAAAGGGCTCGAAAGCTTGCGCCTGGAGGTGGTGAGCACCGACCATGAGGCGGCGGAAACCATGCGCAAGAATCTTGCGGAGCGCCCGTCCCATCCGCCGCGGCTGCAACATCCGCCCAAGCCTCCGGAGCAAGCCGCGGTTCCCGAGCCGCCGAAGCTGGAAACGCCAAAGCTTCCGCAGCAACCTACGCTTCCCGCAGCGCCGCGGACGAGACCGCCTGTGCCGCAGCGCGTCGCGATTCCCGAGCCGCCGAAATAGCTCCGCGGTTCGCACTGCGAAGGCAGAGGGGACGACGGTTCGTCAGTAATCGCGAGGAAAGGGCGGAGTCACCCGGCTAAGCACCGGGTGACTCCTACACTTGCTTGTTTTGCAATAGTTAATGTAACCAGGCGTTAACGCTCAAAACCGCCCACCAAGGGTCTTGTCTGACGGCGGCCACGTCCGACAGCGTGTTGTGCGAGGTGAAGTCTTGGCTATCACAGCTTAAGGGTAGCAAGCGATTTGCGGGCTCACGTGATCACGGGGGTGTTGCTCATTCCTGCGGTGCCGAACAGGCGGCGATAGCGTTCGATTTCTTCCGGCGTGCCCAGCGCCTTGGCGTAGTTGTCGGAGAGCTTCACCGCGGGCTTGCCTTCGACAGTGGATACCTTGCAGATCAGGCTGATGGGGTCAAAGTCGCTGCCGCCGGCCGGATCGCAGCCGCGGAAATCGTTGGTCAGCAAAGTTCCCCAGCCTGCGCTGAAACGAATGCGGCGGCCGGGGGTCCACTTTTGGCGATCGAAAAAATCGGCGGCGCTGCGGAAGTCATTCTTAACACTGCTGGCCGTGACGCCGCTCGCCAGCGCTCCTCCGAAATAGGCGTGCAGGCCGAGGATGTCATCGACGTCGAGGGCGTCGGAGGCGATGATGAGCTTGTCTTGCGGGTCTCGACCGCGCCCCTTGAGCCACTCGATATATTCGTCGCCGGCGACGTAGGGATTCTTGCTGTCGATGCGCTGACCGGTCCAGTCAGCGGTCCAGGCGGGGGCATTTTCGAGAAATTGCGCGGTTCCAAAAGTATCCGGCAGCATGATGCGGAGAGCGCCTTCGTATGTGGCCTGCCACAACTCGAGGACGCGGTACTGCGAAGCCTTCATGGCATCGTCGTTGGGCGCGAGCGCGGCCATGACCATGGGGATCTCATGCGCGTTGGTTCCGATGGCTTCGAGATCGTGCTTGTGGGCGAGGAAAGCGTTCGAGGTTCCAGTAAAGGCGCTGCCAAGATTCGCTGCCATGGCGTTGACTACGTATTCCTGCCAGAGGAAACTATGGCGGCGGCGCGTTCCGAAGTCGGCGACGGCAAGCCCGGGGACGCCGCGCAGGCGCTCGATCTTGCTCCACAGTTTTGTTTTCGCCCGCGCATAAAGGATGTCGAGACCGAACTCGCGCAGTTTTTTCAATCCGGCTCGGGTCTTGAGCTCGTCGAGGATGGAGAGCGCATAGAGTTCCCACATCGTGGTCTCGGTCCAAAGGCCGTCGAACGAGAGCTGGAACTGTCCGTCCTTAACCGATAGTTCATAGTCCGACAATCGGAAATCGCGCTCCAGCCATTCCAGAAAGGCGGGTTCAAAGATTCCGCGGCGGCCATAGAACCTGTTGCCGGCAAGCCAGACCAGTTCCGACCTTCGAAACTGGAGGCGGCGAGCGTGCTCCATCTGGTGGATAAGCTCTTCGCGCGGGAACATGTCGGCGAGGCGCACGGAGGTGGAGCGGTTCAACAGAGAAAACGACACGCGGGTTTTCGGGTAATGCTTCCAGATGAACTGGAGCATCAGCAGTTTGTAGAAATCGGTATCGAGCAGGGATCGGGTGACCGGATCCAGTTCCCAGTTGTGGTTGTGCGCCCGCTCGGCGAAGTTGACGATCATCGCTTGCGTTCTCGCGTACTATCCTCTGTTACAGGCCTGAGAAAATCAACCGCAGTGAACTTGCGGGGTGCATCGCTTGTGGCCGGGCTGACTTTGGGAAGGCAAACACGGTACTATCAAATTTCCGCATGAGACTGCCTCGACCCTTCACCGCGGCTCGGAGTTGTTCATCGTTATTTGTTGCCATGGGGCAGGCCCACGGCTGGGCGGAGTTCTCTGGCCGTGCGCTCCACGCGCTCGCGGCCGGGGTTCTGCCCGCGATGCTCCTTCTGCGATCGACTCGCGAGGAAATTTACAACATTCTCTGGGCGCTGGTGTTCGGCTTTGCCACGCTGAATATTTTGAGCCTCGGGGCGCGCCGTTTCGAACAGGAAAAGGTTGGTCTGACCTTTGGTGAGATTCTGGCGATACTGGTGGTGCTGGTGTCGATCGTCCTGCTGGGTTGGGAGATGCTGTATCTGTTCCACATTCTGCCGATTCGCCTCACGCCGCGCTGACCCGGATTGCGGTATGATCGCGGTGTGGCGAAACGCGAAGCCAATTTTCGTGAATCCAATTTTGACGTGACTTGCCCCTGCTGCGGCGCGGTCATGAAGATCGACGCGGCGACGCGCAGCATCATCGCGCACACCGCCCCGGTCAAGCCGAAAACCTTCAATGACATGGAAGAAGCGGCTCGCGCCATGAAAGAACAGGACAGCCGGCGCGACTCGATCTTCCGCCAATCGATGGAAGCGCAAAAGCATGCCTCGGAACTGCTGGAGAAAAAATTCCAGGAGGCGGTGAAGAAGGCCAAAGAAACGCCGGACACGGGAAGGCCGATCCGGGATTTCGATCTGGACTGATTTTGCTTTTTCACCGCCGAGACACCGAGTACGCCGAGAAATGCAAACCTTGAATGACTAAACCTTTGCTTCTTGGACATCGTGGGGCGCGCGCTTGCCGACACATCCCTGAAAATACTTTGGCATCGTTCGAGGTTTGCTTGCGGCACGGCTGCGACGGGTTCGAATTCGACGTGCGCCGTTCCGCCGACGGGCAGGCTGTGATCCGCCACGACGCGACGATTGCCGGAGTGAAGATTGAGAACGCGGCGTCGAAAAGCCTGCCGTTGCCAACATTGGAAGCTGTTCTGCGCCAATTTGCGGATCGGGCATTTCTCGACATCGAGTTGAAGGTGGCGGGGTTGGGGCCGCAGACGCTCGCGGAGTTGCTGAAGCATCCGCCGCAAAAAGGATACGTGGTTTCGTCGTTTCTTCCCGACGTGCTCACGGCAATCCACGATCTCAACCCGGCGATTCCGCTGGGATTTCTTTGCGAGACCGAGGGTCAGCTTCGAGGCTGGGGCCAAACGCCGGCGGAGTGGGTGATTCCGCAGTTCAAGCTGGCGGATGGGGAATTGGTCGAACTGGTTCATACGGCAGGGAAAAGAATCATGGTCTGGACGGTGAATCGCGCCGAACGCATGCGTGAGTTCGCAGAGTGGGGCGTGGATGCGATCATTTCGGACGAAACGGAATTGCTAGTGCGCTCGGTAGTCACGTAGGGACGGCCGCCCTCGGCCGTCCAAGCCGAGCGAAGCTCGGCAGCGCTCTTTGTTGGGGCCATTCGTCAGATTCACCCTCGCTGGTTGCATCGTCGCCATTGCTACAGGAATTCGTCTCATTTACATTGAACAGGATGTCCAGCACAGGCGAACGATTCGAGCGAGCGGTTCAGATCATGGCGCGGTTGCGGGCTCCGGGCGGATGCCCGTGGGATCGCGAACAGACCTTCGACACTATCAAGCCCTACACTCTGGAAGAGACTTACGAAGTCCTCGAAGCCATCGACAATCGCGATTGGCCGGAACTGACCGGCGAGTTGGGCGACCTGCTGTTGCAGGTGCTGTTCTATTCGCAGATGGCAAGCGAGGAAGGCCACTTCTCGGTGGATGATGTGCTGGACCGGCTTTCTAACAAATTGGTGGACCGGCATCCGCACGTGTTTGGTGAAGTGAAGGCAGACACTCCTGCCGAAGTTCTGCGCAACTGGGAGGCGCTCAAGGCGGAGGAGAAAAAGAAACGGCTGGCGGCGCGCGGAGGCAAGAAGGCGGAGAACACAGATGACTCGCAGTCGGTGCTCTCGGGCGTGTCCTCAAAAATGCCGGCGCTGATGGAGGCTTATAAACTAAGCTCGCGTGCGGCGCACGTGGGATTCGACTGGCCGGAGATTGAGGGGCTCTTTGCCAAGCTCGAAGAAGAGACGGTGGAGTTGCGGGAGGAGCTGAAGGCTGTGCCGGTGCGCCCTTTCAAGGGTCCACCGGTTGGGACAGGGATTGCCGGGTCGGGAAAGCCGCAGGTTCCGCCGGAACTGCGCGAGCGCCTGGAAGATGAAGTTGGAGATCTGTTCTTCGTGCTGGTGAACATTGCGCGCTATCTGTCGCTCGATCCGGAGTCGGCGTTGCGCAAGACGAATCGCAAATTCAAGCGCCGGTTTCAATGGATGGAGGAACGCCTGCGCGCCAGCGGGCGAGCGCCACAGCAGGCGTCGATGGATGAACTGGAAACACTATGGCAACAGGCGAAGCAGCGGGAAAAACACGCGTGACCGGAGTGACCACCGGAACATCAACCGGAACTACAACCGGAAAAACGACCGGCGACTTGACCATCCGCAAGTGTGAAGCGCTGGCGGAGATGCGGGCTTGCTTTGCGCTGCAGAAGGAAGTATGGAAGTTCGCGGATGCGGACCTGGTTCCGGTGCGAATGTTTGTTGTGGCTTCGAAGATCGGCGGGCAGGTGATTGGGGCGTTCGTTAATAGGGACGACGAAAGGGACAACGAAACGGACGGCGAAAAGGAACTGATCGGCTTTGCGCTCGCGATTCCGGGAATGCGGAACGGGCACTGTTACCTGCACTCGCACATGCTGGCCGTCCGCCAGCAATATCGCAATGGCGGACTGGGCAGGCGGATGAAGCTCTATCAGCGGGAAGATGCTCTGGCGCGGGGCTTCGAACTGATGGAGTGGACGTTCGACCCGCTGGAGATCAAGAACGCGTATTTGAATATCGAGAAGCTGGGTGCGATCGCGCGACGCTACAACGTGGATCAGTACGGGATTACATCGTCGCCGTTGCAGGGCGGTTTGCCCACCGACCGGCTGGTGGCGGAGTGGTGGATGAAGTCCAAGCGGGTCGAAGCGGTGCTGGCGGATGCTCCGCGCGCGAAGTTCGAATGCCGCGCGCGCATCGATGTGCCGGCGGAGATCTATAAATGGAAGGCCGAGGCGACGACGCGTGCGCAGGCGCTGGCGGTGCAGGGAAGCAATCGCGAGCGGTTCACCCGGGCGTTTGCCGAAGGACTAAGTGTGCTCGGCTATGAGCGCGAGGGACACGGAAATGGCCGGTTCCTGCTGGGAAACTGGGACGAAGCCTGGCGCTATTAGGGCGCTGCGGCCGTCTGATTTCCCGTAGAGCCGCGGCTTGCCGCGTCTCCCGCCGCGTCCACCAAAGACGGGGCAAGCCCCGTCTCTACAGCACACACGCTTGCTCTTGCCGGTTGCGTCCTTCTATACTTGCGGGTCTTACTCCTGGTTGCCTGCCGAAGGGTAAGTCTGGGCTCATCGATAACTAAGTCATGAAAATCGAATCAGTAACTCTGCGTGAACTACATATGCCGCTCGTGCATTTTTTTGAAACGAGCTTTGGCCGCGTTTACAGCCGCCGCATTCTGCTGGTGAGCGTCGAGGCCGATGGAGTGCGCGGGTGGGGCGAGTGCGTCGCCGGGGAAGATCCGTATTACAGCCCGGAATGGACCGAAACCGCCTGGCCCACAATCAAACGTTATCTGGCGCCCCTGCTGCTGCAGAGTGAATTATCTGCGGGCCGGGATTGTGCGGCGCGCTTTGCCAGAGTCCGCGGCCACCGCATGGCCAAGGCTGCGCTCGAAAACGCGGTGTGGGACGCGGAGGCGCGGCAGAAACAACAGCCGCTCTGGAAATTATTGGGAGGAACGCGGCGCGAGGTCACCTGCGGCGTTTCGATCGGCATTCAGGACACGCCGGAACAGCTGCTGCAGAAAATCGAGACTGAATTGGCGGCGGGATACCGGCGGATCAAGATCAAGGTGAAGCCGGGATGGGATCTGAATGTGCTGGAGAAGATCCGCGCGCGCTGGGCCGATACTGTTCTCAGTGTGGATGCGAATTCCGCCTACACGCTCGACCAGGTCGAGCACCTGCGCAAATTCGACGCCTTCAACCTGCTCATGATCGAGCAGCCGTTGTGGAACGACGAAATCTATCTTCATGCGCGGCTGCAGAAAGCCATCCAGACAGCGATTTGTCTGGACGAATCGATTCTTAATGCGCGAGACGCCGATTTTGCGCTCGACATCGGTGCCTGCCGGATCATCAATATCAAGGTGGGCCGCGTCGGCGGCTTCAGCGAGGCGAAGAAAATACACGATGTCGCCGTGCGCCACAACGCTCCGGTGTGGTGCGGCGGAATGCTGGAATCGGGAGTGGGGCGCGCGCACAATATCGCTTTGTCCACGCTCGAAAATTTCCGCTTGCCTGGAGATGTGTCGGCATCGAAGCGTTATTGGAAGGAAGACATCATCGAGCCTGAAGTGGAAGTCCGCGCCGACGGAATGATCGTCGTCAGCGACGAGCCCGGAACGGGCTACCAGGTGTGCCAAGACCTGGTGCGGAAGTTCACCGTGCGCGAAGAAACGTTTCGCGCAGGGAAAGCTTAGCGCGAATTGACAGTTGTGGCGACCACAGTCAGGTGCCGAGCTGCGCTCGGCTTGGACGGGCGAGGCGCCCGTCCCCACACAAGCTTAGCGTCTTTCGCTATTCACTGATGGGGCGAATTGGCTGGCAGCAGAACTTGTCGGCGGCCACGGAGGATTCCTCCTTCTTCAGCAGTTCCAGAGCCTGCGCGAACGTCAGGTCCGACGGAACCCGCTTGAAGCCGCTGAAAATCTCCGTCGAGATGATGGAGAGATTCTTGAACAGCAGGATCTTTCCGGTGAAGCTCAAGCTCATGCTTGAAAGCTCCCAGACATTGTCGCCAACCTCCTGCTGATGAACCACAAAGCGGCCGCCCCGATCGAGGTGTCCGAGAATTCCCCACCCGAAGCCGACTGTCTTGAAGAGCGTGCCGTCAATGCTGGCAAGGCGGTAACGGACGACGTCCACCAGCACGTAGCCCTGCATCCCGGTCAGGACCTCTTCTACGCGCGACGGCGGTCGGTAGCGGGGATTGGGCCGGAAGTTCAACTTGACCAGACGGTCGCCGGCCCGGCCCATGCCTTCCGAGCCCGGTTCTTCTCCGGCGTACTCAAACAGGAAGGCATCGGGAAGTGCGCGCACGATGCGCATACTGCGCTCGTCGTCCTCGCGCTGCTGCTCGCGTTTCTTTTTCAGTTCTTCGGGATGGTGGATGAAACGTTCGACGCGCGCCTCTTCCTCCTGGCGTTGTTCGGGAGTCAGAGGCTTGCCGTTGTAGGCGACGACCAAGCCGGCAGTAGCCTCCCTGGTCTCGACATAGAGTTTTGTGGTGGATCCCTTGGGCGTGGTCTTGGTGCCGCGAAACAGGAAGTGGGCGGTGTCGTCATTGGCCGCCTTAATTTCGTTCTGCACTGTTTTGCGCACCAGATCCGCCGCATCCTGATACAAAGAAACTGTCGCTTGCTGCCCGGCAAAGCTGGCCGCGTTGAACAGCAGAATCCAAGCGCCGGCGTGGACGATGGAGTGAGCGAGGGGCTTGCGCGCGTTAGAGTTGACGATCGCCATGATGATGCCGGGAGTAGGCGCTTCGATCCCGTTTGGACCATGGTAGCAAACCGGAGGTCGTACGCGAGCTGTGCTTCCGGCCGCTGCTCTAAGTTCCTGATGGAGAATGCTTTCCGGCCCCAAGACGAGCCGCAAGCGGGCGGAATGATTTACAATCGGTGCATTCGCGGCGAACAGAGCGCGAGGAGATGGAGGCCAAAGCATGGATGCTCCGCAAACCGGAGAGTTAGCCCACATCGGCAAGTCGGTCGTAATCAAGGGGGAGCTCTCGGGATCCGAAGACTTGTACGTGGATGGCAACGTCGAAGGCAAAATTGAGCTGCGTAACCACAGCCTGACGGTCGGGCCGAACGGAAACGTCAAGGCCGACGTCAGCGCCAAGTCGGTGGTGATTCAGGGCAAGTTGGAGGGGACCGTGAACGCCTCCGATCGCGTGGAGTTGCGAAAGTCGGCGGTGGTAACCGGCGACGTGACCACGCAGCGTATCGCCATTGAAGAGGGCGCGTTCCTGAAAGGGAAGGTGGATATTCAGAAAGAGGCCGGAAGAGCGGCGGGGCTCGCGTCTGCGTAAGCAATGGCGGGCTCGGACGCGCGACCGGGCGCACTGGTCACTGGTCATTGGTTACTAATCCATGGCATCTGTTTCTGACAACGTAATGAAATTCTTTCGGAGTTCTTCGAACCGGACCGCGGCTGCCGCAGTCCCGCAGAAGCTAACCCGCCGGTCGAGCGGCATGGGGGAAATTTCCCGGCTGCTGAATTCGCAGGAGTTGCTGTGCGTGCTCGACCTGGGCGCGACCTCCGCCAACAACATTCGCTTTTTTACTGGCAAGGGACACAAGAATTACAGCGAGGATTTGTTGCGGTCGTCCCTCGACCCTGCGCTGCGCATTCAGGACAGCGCGGGGAACTCGGTTGTGGACAGCAAGAAGTTCCTGGACGAGAACCTGGTGTATGCGAACGCTCAGTTCGACGTGGTGCTGTGCTGGAATCTGCCGGATTACCTGGAAGAGAGCCTGGTAAAGCCGGCCATCGATCGTTTGTGGTCGGTGATGAAGCCGGGCGGATTGCTGCTGGCGTTCTTTCACACGCGCGACGCCGGCCCGGACTCGACCTGCTATCGCTATCACGTGACCGGCGCCGACATGCTGGAGATGCAAGAGGTGAAGTTCGCACCGCCCGGCCGTTCCCCGGCCGACAAGCAATCTCCGCGCCTGCAGCGCGTGTTCAACAACCGGCACATTGAGAACCTCTTCCGCGATTTCGCTTCCATCAAGTTTTTCCTGGCCCGCGATTCCATCCGGGAAGTGCTGGTGGTGCGCTAGCCAGGGGTACCCCCCTCCCCCCTTCCTGTCTATTGGAATCACAGAGTTACAGGCTAAAACGACCAAAATCTAGGGGTTTAAAGGAGTTAAAGTCAAAATCTAGATAACAAAGGAGTTAGGGGCGGCCCGAAGTTGTGGCCGGTCTTAAGATCAGGTGACGACTTACTAAGTCGCGCACAATCTAAATGTCAAAGAACTTAGTGCTAACTACGCCTACAGCCAGATTGGGCTATAGTTCTATTCACTGCTGTCCAAATTAGCCGGAGTCGAGGTGCGGAAGTGGTGGGAACTGGGGCATTTTCTGGTCTCGGTTAGGGGTTACGGGTTGAGGTCGTCATTCTGCTGTCCAAGTTAGGAGCCCCAGGAAAGCGGGATTTGTTGGGCGATGGGACCGAGTTGGGGCGGGGGTTGAAAGGGTTGATCGATCCAGGAGAACAGATCGCGATAGACGAAGAGTTGCTGGCGCAGCAGGGCGGCGAGATTGGACAGGCTCCAGTTGAAGCGGGCACGGAGTTGCAGGTACTTGAGCAGGAGCAGTGCGATGAGGGCGGTCCAGACCTGAATCTGCAAGGCATTGGAACTGGTGCCGACGAAGGTCTTGAGGCGGAGATTCTGTTTGAGCGCTTTGAAGAACAGTTCGATCTGCCAGCGCTGACGGTAGATCGCGGCGACCGTGGAGGCGGCAAAGCGGCGATGATTGGTGAGAAACACCAGGGTGCGTTGCTGCGCTTCGTCCCAGACCTCGATGCGGCGCAGGAACAGATCGCGTTCGCCGCCGCGGGCCAGTTTGTAGAGAAAGATGATCTCATCGCGCTGGACGGGGCCGTGCTCAGGCACAAGGCGGCGTTCCACCACGCCGTAATCGGCGTTGTCTTTCATGCGGGTGACGAAGTAGACGGCGTCGAGCGCGGAGAACCAAGCGTAGTCGGTATACCCACGGTCGAAGACCACGATGGCGCCGGGATCGAAGCGTAGCGTGCGAGCGACGCGGCTCTCATGCACGCGGCCTTCGGTGACGAGGGCAAAACTGGGCAGCAGCCCTTGATGATCGAGCAGCAGATGCAGCTTGACGGCGCCCTTGGTGCGCCGGTACTGCGCCCAGTCGAAGACGCTGGCGCAGAGTTCGATCAGGGTAGCGTCCAGGCTCAGCAGTTTGTTCTTGAAGCGGAAGCCATGCGGGCCGGAAGCTTCGTGGCAGCGGCCCAGGAGTTGATAAAACACGGCGCGGTACAACTGCCAGGGCCGATGCTCGTTGGCATAGGCCAGGGTGGAGCGCTTGGGCGCATCGGGCAACCCCAGGTGCCGCAACTTGCCTTCGCTGGCGGCCAGTCCGCCGCAAATCTCGCGTAAGGACTGCGCCCGCCCCAGGTGACAGAACAACATGGCCACGAACTGTCCCCAGCAACTGAACCCGCGAGCGTGGCGCTCGGCCCGGTGCTCGGCGACGGCCTGTTCGAATTCCTGGCGGGAAAACAACTGCAACATCTGGCTGAAAATGCTAGATACTCGTATCACGGCGGTGGTGTCCTCCCTATGGTTCACGTCTCGCAACGCAAACCGTAGCAGAGTTCTACCCCCGCCGCTCAAAACCTAATTTGGACAAGAGTGAGTTCTATTATAACTCCCCATGTCAAGTAGTTATTTCAGATCGTGCCACGGCCCTTTCAGGGTTGGCTCGTTTGCGACCGCTGCAATGCTTACAGATTGGACGTGCAGATCGGACAAGTCTTCACGTGAGCCAGGCGGGCTTTGTGGGCCTGCTCGTAGGCTTCCATTTTTTCTTTCTGCTGCTTCCGGTTTGCTCTCTCGGAGAGCTTCGGCTTGTTTTGATTGCGGTATAGAAAAGAAGTCCATGCTGCGTGAGCGCTGGTCTCACGATCTTTGAGTCGTTTGTAGGCTGCGCATGCAGACTCGACCATAGCGTGATGATAATTGAAAAGCTCCGTGGGTTGCCGAGACGCGGCAAGCCGCGTCTCTACGACGAGGTATCGGTCTTTTCCTGTTTCCCTCGATCTCTTGCTAATATAAAGAGTCAGGCATCGGTTCCGCGCGACGTTTTCCCGCCAACCCCGCCAGGTCCGGAAGGAAGCAACGGTAACGGGCTCTTTCGTGTGCAGTGGTTCGCCGGTGCCTGACTTTTTGTTTGTCCCGGGGAATCGCCCAGGTTAGCGCCCAAAGGACGGGCGCGAACCTGGGGCACCAAGCACCAAGCCCTTCATCATGACCAAGCGTCTTTATTACGACAGTTCTGAGATTCACGAATTCGAATCCGTGGTCGTGGACGTTACGCCTGCCTCGCCCGAGCAATCGCGCCCGGCCATTATCCTGCGGGAAACCGCGTTCTATCCGACCAGCGGCGGTCAGGTCCACGACACCGGATCGCTCACGCTCGACGGCGGCGACCGCTTGCGAGTCACGGAAGTCGCGGAGGCGGAAGACGGCAGGGTTGTCCACTACCTGGAAGCGTCGGCGAGGTTGCCGGTTGCAGGCGCCGCGGTACACGGCAGCATCGATCCCGAACGCCGCCACGACCACATGCAGCAACACACGGGACAGCATGTTCTCTCGGCGGCTTTTGTCGAGCTTTACCAGATGCCGACCGTCTCGTTCCACATGGGCGAAGACTATTGCTCGATTGATCTGGCGGCGCCGTCGGTGAATCCTGAGCAGATTGCCGCGGCTGAGAAGCGGGCCAATCAGATCGTGTTTGAGGACCGTCCCGTGAGGGTTCGCTATGTTTCGCGGGTGGAGGCGGAGAAGCTTGGCCTGCGCAAAATGCCTCCAGCGGAGCGCGACGAACTGCGGCTCATCGAGGTTGCGGATTTCGATCTGTCGGCGTGCGGCGGAACTCACGTCGGCTCGAGCGGGCAGATCGGTTCGATTCTGCTGCGAAAGACCGAGAAAGTGCGGCAGGGAACGCGCGTGGAGTTTGTCTGCGGCAGTCGCGCAGTTCGCATGGCGCGGCGTGACTATAGCGCGCTCACTGAGGCGGCCGCACTATTCTCAGCCCAGCTCTGGGATGTGCCGGAGCAGATCCGCAAGGGCATCGAAGAAAGCAAGCTGTTGCGCAAGCAGAAGGAGGATGCGCTCGATCAACTAGCCGGGGTCATGGCCTTGGCGGCTCTCCATGATCAACCGGAGACGAACGGGCGCAAGATCATTGTGCGCGTCTTTTCCGATCGTGACATCAGCTTCGCTAAACTATTTGCGCAGAAGGTGACGCGGGCGGGGACGCCGGCCATCGCGCTGGTGGCGAGCACGGTGGATCCGCCGGGCCTGGTTTTCGCGCAGGCAGGCTCGACCGCCGACATGGGCGCGTTGCTGAAACAAGTGTTGTCATCGGTTGGAGGCCGCGGTGGTGGCAGCCGCGATTTCGCCCAGGGCGGAGTTCCTTTGGACTGCAATGTCAACGTTGAGCAGCTTTTGCGGCAGGCAGCGGGTACAATCGAGGCCTGATCTAACAGTGACACGGGCAAACAGTCTATCTGCGAACTCGGTCCCTTCGACTTCGCGCAGGGCAGGCTCTCCGGGACTTGAATGATCAGGTCCATTCTTCCCAGCGCTCGAGCGCTGGGCTAAGTTCGTTCGCCCCTCCGGGGCTGGTTTGATTCGATGCTGGAACCGCGGCTGATACTCGTCAACCTCCTGATCAAGCTGGGCGTGGCTGCGGCTGTGTCGAGCGCCCTGGTGCGATCCAAAGAATTCAAGAGTCTGATCTTTCGCGAGCAACGCGAAACACGGCACAAGATTTATCTGGCGTTGTGGATGGCGATTCCCATCGCCCTCGGCGTGTGGATACGATTCAGCGCCAGGAACTTCCTCGCCGGCGACCTTTCGCTCGAAACCGCGTTACTGCTGGGCGTGATGGGCGGACGCTTGTCGGGAGGCCTCGGCGGAGCGCTGATGTCGCTGCCCGCCGCGTTGCACGGCGAGTGGGCCGGCTTGCCCTTAAACGTGTTTGCCGGAATTATTGCCGGGCAGTTGCGCCGGTTCGCCCCCGAACAGGAAGACATCTGGTCGTTTTCGCCCTTCATCGATCTCACCCTCTATCGCATGATTCGCCGCAATCTGCCACGGCCGCGCGTGTTCGATTGGCAGATATATTTTTTTGCGACCATCGTCGGCTTGCGTTTCCTGCAGACAGAAATCTGGCACTTCTGGCCAAACTCCATCTTCAGCTTGGAAGGCCCTGGCCTGTGGACGCCCGGCGCCCCGGCGACACCGAACGCGTATCTGGTGGAGAGTGCGATCTACCTGGCCGTGGTCATGGTGGTGGGCACGGAACTGAAGATCTTCAACAGCGTCCGTATCCAGATCAAGCTGGAAGAGCAGGAGCGACTGCTGCTGCAGGCCCGCATGGCGGCGTTGCAGAATCAGATCAACCCGCACTTCCTGTTCAACACGCTGAATTCCATTTCGTCGCTGGTGAGGTTCGATCCCGACACGGCGCGCGAGATGGTCCTGAAGCTTGCTACCATCCTTCGCCGCCTGCTGCACAGTACGGATTCGTTCGTTCCGCTGCGCGAAGAAGTGGAGTTCATCGACAATTATCTGGACATTGAAGTCGTACGCTTTGGACGGGACAAGCTCAAGGTCGTCAAGGATCTCGATCCGGCGTCTCTCGAAGCCATGGTTCCCAGCATGCTGCTGCAGCCATTGGTCGAAAACTGCATCAAGCACGGACTTTCTCCCAAAGTTGAGGGCGGCAGCATTACCCTGCGCAGCCGCGTGACCAAATCACGGCTCGTGATCGAGGTGGAGGATGACGGCGTGGGCATGGGGTCGGCCCAAGAGTTCGTTCGAGAGCACGAGCAAGCCGACGGCTTTGGAGGCATGGGAATCGGCATGGCCAACATCGCCGAGCGTCTGAAGGTGCTCTACGGCGATGCTGCCAGGATGATGATCGAAAGCCGCGAAGGCGGCGGCACGGTGATCCGGTTGCGCCTGCCCATTCTGCCCAATCCGGAAGAGCTCATGACGACTTCGACGATTGCGCCAGCACCTTTCGGTAAAAACCTTCGTAAAGCGGAATAATTTTGCTGGCGCAGAATCTTTCCATGGCGGCGGCGCGCGCCCGTTTCCCCATCGCGCGCAGAGCCGATTCATCGCTCAGCAGATCGATGGCGTAACGCGCCATGGTCTCCACGTCGCCGACATCGGCCAAGAATCCGGTCACACCGTGCTCGATCAATTCCGGCACTCCTCCAGTGCGCGTGGCAATGGGAACGACCTCACAGGCCATGCCTTCCAGCGCCGCGAGTCCGAACGTTTCCAGTTCGCTCGGCATTAACAGCACGTCTGAGATGGCCAGTTTTTCCCGGATCTGATCCTGCTTCCCAAGAAACAGCACCTGCTCGTGAATGCCTTTTTGCACCGCCAGCCATTCCGCCTGGGAACGATCGGGCCCGTCGCCAATCAGCAGCAGCTTGGAAGGGATTTTCTTGCGCACCCGGTCGAAGATTTCGATCACATCCAGGATGCGTTTCACCGGCCGGAAGTTGGAAAGGTGCACCAGCAGCCGCTCGTCGTTCCGGACGTACTCGCCGCGCTTTTCCAGCCATTCCGGTTTGCGCAGATACTCGTCGCAGTTCACGAAGTTCGGGATGACTTCGATGTGGTTCTTGACGTCGAAAATCTTAAGAGTGCGGGTGCGCAAATACTGCGAGATCGCCGTCACGCCGTCGCTCTGCTCGATGGAAAAACGCGTAATCGGAAGATACGAGCGGTCGAGCCCGACCAGCGTGATGTCGGTTCCGTGCAGGGTGGTGACAAACGGCAAATGCCGCCGCGGCGGAGTTGCCGCCAGCATCTGCTTGGCCAGCATCGCGCTCACCGAGTGCGGAATCGCATAGTGCACATGCAGCAGATCGAGTTCGTAGAGCTGGGAGACCTCGGCCATCCGCGTCGCCAGCGCCAGATCGTACGGAGGATATTCAAACAGCGGATAGCGCGTGACCTCGACCTCATGATAATGAATGTTAGGTTCCGGCCCGGTCAGTCGAATGGGCTGCGAATAGGAGATGAAATGAATCTCATGGCCCCGGCGAGCGAGCTCAAGGCCCAGTTCGGTGGCCACAACTCCGCTGCCGCCGTAGGTTGGATAACAGGTGATGCCAATCTTCATGCGCCTCCCACGATATCACCATTAGATTCGCGGGAAGGGTTGGGGATGCAGGAGCGGGGCAGTCGAATTGCGCTGGTTGCCCGGGGCCTCTCGGGCAAGCTCGTGTGGGGACGGGCGCCTCGCCCGTCCAAGCCGAGCGCAGCTCGGCCTCGACCCTAGCATAACGAGCATCCACTCTTGCCACGAAGACTGAATCAGACAATCCCTAGTCCTTGCTCGGCTTCTTCGGCGTCAGATCGCAGGCTTGTTTGATTCGATCCACGTTCAGCCCGCCGGGAGAAAACTCCGCGATCTGCCGGCCGCTCCGCGTGGGGAGTTCCACCTTGAAAACCTGGGCCCCGATCATCCCACGAACGGTGCCTTTGTCCATGGAAAGGAAGTGGCCGCGCATCCAGTTCCAGCCCTTGAAGTAGTGCACGTCATCAACGCGGACCATCACTTCCAACTGGGGCTGTCCCCAGAAACCGGGGCGGTTCGGCGGAGCCAGTCGGACTCCGGGATTGAAGTCGGCCAGCTTGAGCTTGCCGTCATGGCAAAACAGATCCACTCTGGGCTTGTACTCCGGGTCTTCGCGAAAATAATTATCCGACTGAATCTCAAAGCGCACCTTCTTCGCGCCCGTCATCTTGTCGGTGGAGTGGAACTCCAGCCATTTTCCGCCGGCGCTGACGCCATCCGATTCGCCCTGATAAGGAGTCATGGCGCCGCTCTGGGCGCAAGCCAGGGCTGCCGCGCCAATCAAAAAGGACAAAAGAACGGCTCTCGCCGCCAACCCGCAACCAATTGCTTCACGAAACAAACGCGATGCTTTCAAGGTGTCCTCCAGACAATCACATCCCTACATAGTATTGAACCCGGAAGCTCGCGAAAAGTTGTATGGAATGGTTCAAAGAGTTTCGCGCGATTATCGTAGAATTCAGTAGTTGCATTGCGTTGCCCGGATGGCGAAACTGGCAGACGCACGGGACTTAAAATCCATTCTAGCCAAAAACGGCAGGGAAGGGAACAGAAGGGCAAGATTATGCAAGAGATAGAAAATAAAGCATGTTACAGCACAAGTCGAGCGTACTTGGCGTTGCATCGGACGGCATCAAAGGGCACAAAAATGAAAAACCAACTGACACCACAACTGACACCAAACTAACCCGATAATAATGGTAGGGTATAGCACCCCTTTTAGTTCTCTGCCGAGGGGTCGCTTCGGGGCCATGGCGTTTAGGATAGCAGCGAGGAAGTAAAAAGGGGCATCCAGTCGCGTGCCCCTTGCGGGTTATAAATCTGCTGTTCGCTTGACATGGTTTATGGCAACGGGAATATAGTTGGACGCGCGAGGTTTGCCATGCGGGCCTGCCTGTTTGTCCTGTTGCTCATTATCAGTGCCGGTGCGTTTTGGGTGATCTGGGACAGCTCGCACCGGCTGTACGTCACACCCGAAACTGAGAGCGCCTTTCTCAAGAATTACACACCCCAGCACGTTATTGAGCGATTCCAGTGCAACGAGTCCTCATCCCACGGGGCCGGCCGCAGCGGCGGCGCGGAGAGAGATTTCGTCTCCCACCAGGCCAGCTTCGACTGGTTTTTTGTGATGCAGCCAGACGACTTCATTCCTCTCATGACGGCTCTCAACGATGACCTGGCGGCGCAGCTTACCGGGAATATGGCTCAGATCCTCAGCCGGACTGGCGACGCCCGCACTGGATTTCACTACAATTACAGGCTCGGCAAGAGCATAGGCAGTGTAACCATCTCGCCGATTGCACTCAATTCCGGTATCCATCGTGCGACACCGCTGCCGAAATGTATGGTGGATGTGACTGCGAAGGTTGAACTGGCTGAAGAGTGGTACCCCAAAGAGCAGACTGCCATGCGGGCTAGGTGGTAGTGGGTCAGTCTGATTTCCACAGGGCTTCCGCCGTCCGTTAATCCGTGGCATGATGGAGCCATGCCAAAACGCTCAAGCTCGAAGCGCGATTTCATGGAAGTCGCTCGGGGCATTGTCGAGCAGGCTATCGGTAAGCACAGGATCAGGCTATGTCGAATGAACGGATTGAGCGGGTTCTCGCGTTCATCACAAAGTATATCGCGCCTGCATTGCCTGTAATCGTTGTCTTGGCAGCGCTATGGGGCATATTCATTTACACCGTCAAATCCGAAATACAATCTGCCATCAGTGGCATGAGCACGGATGTTGGGGTGATGAAGACGCAGGTTTCCCGTCTAGAAACTGGGCTAGGGAAGACAAATGAGAGGATAGATACGTTACTGAAGGATGCTCTGGAGCGAGCATTCCCGAAGCCTGCATCTACGGCGACAAAAGCCGAACTAAAAGAAGATTTCAAGCGTGCAAATGAACTTCTGCAATTGGCAAAATCAGAGAACATCAAGCTAAATCCGCAGTTGGTAGCCAATTATGAGAAGCAGGTTGGCTCCCTCAGCAAGAACCCCATCACTGCTGGCATGGCATGGACAACGCTTCCAGCGCTGCTAGATTACCGATCATTCTTGAATGTGGATGCACAACCACTGTTGCCAGAACCTTATTTAGGTCCGGACTCCCAGATAGCGCATACCAAATTTGGGAATCGCAGTCGAACGAGCCAACCCAGGATTACAACTTATGGCCTAGTACCATCAGCTCAATCTGCCATGCTCGATTTTATTGGAGAACATTTCAATCTAGAACGGCCTATGGGTGCGGCTTTCATTGTTCTCGAAGGCGACGAGCTGATACTAGACGGGCTGGAGATGAAGAACGTCATTCTCCGCAACGTCAACATTCGCTATTACGGCAGTCGGGTGGTGATGGAGAATGTGTATTTTGTAAATTGTACATTCACTTTCCCCCCACAATCTCGGATGCCAACCCAGCTCAAAGAACTGCTCAAAGAACGAAGCATTCCGATCGAAAGACCTAACATTGAACTCCAAGTGAATAGGCAGCTCTTAGCGGACAAAATTTTGGAGTCCCCGTCTATCACTTTCACGGCTTCCTAGTGGCCTGTCGCAGTGAGTTCATTACTGCCGATGCAGCAGGGCGATGCTGTTGATGCCGAACGCTGCTATTGAGCGAGCAAGGGTTCGCTTCGACGACCGTAACTGCAGATGGGGAGTCTGGTAACGGTTGCTCCGCGACAGGCCACTAGCCCTACCCTGTGGAAATCGTGCTGACCCACTACCGGCTAGGTAAACGAGATTTTCGGGTAGAGGCGCAACCTGGAACCGTGACCCGGCCTCATTACCTCGGTGACCTATCCGGCACCTCCGGCCACCTAGTAATCTGTCCGCGCCGGGATGTTCGGCAAGGAGAAGGCAGCAATGAAACGTGGCGAGCGAGTGCGAGTCAAACAAACGGTGATGGAAACCTGGTGTCGAGGACGGACTGGGACCGTGGTTGTGGATAGCGTACCTGGCGAACTGGTCGAGGTGGAGCTTAACGACGAGGTTATTACCCATTCGTTTCTGCCGGAAGAGTTAGAAGCAGACGTAGATGCCGTGGTAGAGGCTGCGCTGGACGACAACAGGAAAATCTTCCCAGGACGGGACCATAGGGGTTAAAAGGATCTGCGCGTATAATCTAACCTGTACGCGCCTGAAATAACCTGCCCACCGCCACGGACTACTTCCCCACGGGCAGCAGAAAGGGGCTCGATTCTTGAGCCCCTTTTTCTTTCACTCCGTACTTCTGAACTGCCAATTCTGGCGTGGCGAGCCAGGCTGTTCCGGCAACTCAGCTTGAAACAGTGTATCGTCGTCAAATATGGATGCTCGAATCCTCATCGTGGGCTTCCTTGCGATGACGCATTCGCTTTTCCCTGCCACGCTTTTCGCACAGTCCGCTCCCGCGACTAACGAAGTCCCCATCGAACGCTGCGACCGCCTCCCCGTCGTTAAAGTCCGCATCGGCTCCAGCGAGATGCGTTTTCTCGTCGATACTGCCTCTACGACCATACTCAATCTCAAATCTTTCAGCAGCGGTCGCCGCGAAGAGATTCAGATTCATTCTTGGTCTGGTACTGCCACGACCAGTGCGCGCGAGGTCTCCATCTCCGAACTCACTCTCGGCAGTCATCATCTACGCGACCTGAAACTACCCGCCGTTGACCTCAGCCCCATTGGCAATACCTGCGGTGGTCCCATCGACGGCATCCTCGGCGTGGACCTGCTCGACAAAATGGCGGTCACCATCGACCTCAAGCGCCAGGTCGCGTCGCTTGGCGAGGATTCTGCCGATCCGAAGATCGCCGATTCGAAGATCGCCGATCCGAAGATCGCCGATCCGAAGAGCGCATACGCGGAACTGGAAAACTCGATGCGTTCCTGTGGCACGGCGTTCAATGAGGGCAAAGTGGCAGAGTTTGGCGACTGTGTTGACCCGGAAGCTGTCCTGTACACCCCAGACGGAGAATTCGTCGGGCGCGCGCAAGTCTTAGAATATCTACGCCAGCGATTTTTCAAGTACGCTCCCGATCTCTATTACAAAATGAAAATGCACGAGGTGCAGGCATTCGGCAACGCGCTCTGGTATTCCTACGACTATTCGATTGACACGCCCAAAGAGCATCTCGCCGGACATGGCTTCGCCATGTGTCGCAAAAGCGGGACGCGCTGGCGCATCCTCAACATGCACAACTCGCCGCACTGACGGGAAGAAGCAGCAGTAGACGCACCGAACTGACTAGCACTTTTGGGCCATTGCCCCTTTTCCGCCTCGCGCCATAATCATCATGAAGTATCTTCTCGCGGGCGCAGTTTCATCCCGTCCACCCAAGGACGTAAAAGCGCCAGTCAGCGAGAAAAGCGTCCCTGCGACGTTAAACAAGCACACAACCTAATCCGTCCTCTGTGACGTTAAACAGCCTTGGACCAGGGTTGCCCTGTTTCCGAGCGGGAGGTGAACGAGTTTTGTTTCGAACGACGAAGAACCAAAACAAGGAGAACAAAAATGACCGCACTGAGTTTCGCCGCTGTTAAGCATTTCGCAGTAATCGAACACCCGCTTCTGTGGTTTGCTGCTGTGATGGCAGTCCTGTGTGCGGTAGTTCGGAAGTTCGATACCCGCCACGCTCGCATCGGTGTTGTTTTCATTCTGCTCGGCGTAGTGCTGAACCTGGCTGTGATCCGCGCCAACGGAGCGATGCCGGTCATGGGGATGGGCAGCATTCAGCCGATCAATTCCACCTGGCAAGCGGGAGGCCCCGATACGAAATTCCCATTCCTAGCTGACCAGGCTGGCCTTTCTTTCTTCTCGATTGGCGACATTGTACTTTTGGTCGGCGGGTTGCTCTTCCTGTTGCATCGCGTCCCTTTCAGCAAGATGCGCCTGGGTTTCAGTCGGTTGGTAACTGAGACGACGGGCCAGGACGTTGCGGAATACGCCATGATGCTGGCCGTAATCCTGATAATCGTATACGGCACGGTCCAGCTAATCGGCGGTAAGGCAAACAACGTATTCAGCGCTGTCGGGAATGCTCTGGGCCCGCAGTAAGGCACTGCGTCGTGGCGAGAGAAACGGCAAGCTGGCGATACAGTGAGGGCGAGCATGGACAACAATGAAAATCCCAGTGGTGAGCTTGTCCAGTCGCCGTCTGACGAGATCGTGTGGTGTGACCGTGTTGCGCGATTGGTTAAAAACCAACTTCAGACATGCTCATGTTGCGGTTTTTCCTGCGGGTACTGCGAAGATGCGCGCGTTTTGCTCCGAGAGCTTCGCATCGACCATAGCTATCTCCACTCTGAATCTGGAAAATGCGCGCTTTGTGGTCTCGATCTAGGCGATGACACTCATGAGTCTATGCGTGTGGCAGGAGAAACGGCGAAGCGGTGAAGGGTTTGAATGGCCAAAGTCGTTATAGAGGATTATGGAGGCTTGCTGCTGGCCGGAGATAGGCACCGACGCATGTGACGTAAGTCACAACTCACTGTGAAATGACGCTGATCTTATTGAACTGTGAATTCGGTAACATACGCCAGGTCGCTTGGCAAGTGGTTTTATTCGGCTTTCGTTAACGGCTTTGTTCGGATTTCGTAACACCAACTTATTAGGTCTTGACAGCACACCGTAACACGGGTAAGGTCGAGAGCCATCAGTTGAGTATTTGCGGTAAGTGCTCCGGTGGCGCTTCCCCGCAACTGGAGCGCGGCCCGATAATCGAGCGCCGAAAGCGAGGCCGCGAATCGTGCATGTAGACGCCTCGCGGAGTGCGGTCGTCTCTTTTTGGAGGAGACCTTGAAAAACCCACAGAGAAAACTTCTGTTGCCGTTCATGTTGTTGATGTCAACTCTGGGCTTCACTCAAAACGTCGGCGGGAGCGGCGTACAGCCCACAGAAGCCACGAATGGAGAAGTGTCGCTCGACACCCTCAACATCCACTTGGACATTCCACTCGTGAACAAAACGGGTGTGGGAATGCCGTTGTCCTTCGGGCTCCACTACAACAGCAATGTGTGGGGAATCGACGGCTCAACTTGGGGTTCCGCAGCAGAAACACCCACGGCTAATGGGTGGGGCAGTCCCGGACTTCAAGGCTCCTTCATATACGGATCTCTCCCCGTTGTCTCACAGGTGACATGCCCCAATGGCCCCTGGGAATATACATTCGAGTACTACATCGACGGTAGCGGCAACATGCACTTCTTTCAGCCCTTGAAAGTCACTCCGAACTATGCCTGCGGAAATGGCAGCGCCACAGCTGCACTCACGGATGGCTCTGGGTTAGTGGTAAACGTGTATGCCGTCGGCGGCACGGTCGGCGGCACAGTCACACTGCCGAATGGGACAGTAATAACACCTCTCTCGTTTGACAATACCAGTAGTTCTGCCGTTGATGTTAACGGAAATACGATAACAGACGTTAACACAACAAATTCTGTTGTCACTGACACACTTGGCGTGGCAGAACTAACAAATACGTGGGGGTGTAAGGCCGGTAATGCCAACGCTACCTATTCGTACCCAACCTCAACAGGCACTGCAACTATTACTGTGAAATGCACGGCGTACACACCGCGTACGCTCTTCCAATGTTCAGGCGTAGCAGATTACGCAGCGGGAGGAACCGTTTATCTTCCAACGACGATTGACCTGCCTGACGGATCAAGCTATGCGTTCACCTATGAGAGCCAAGTTGCGAACACAACTACAGGCAGAATAGCATCCATCACCTACCCAACCGGAGAGACGGTCAGCTATCAGTACACCGGACCCAACAACGGAGTTAATTGCAACGACGGAACCGCAGCTGGTTTAACCAGAACCGTGTCCGGTGACGGTGTTTATACCTACAGCAGAAACACAACCACTTGGTTGACGACCACTTTAGTCGGTCCTTCCCCTGCTGGAAATACAAATGTGTATACATTCTCCCAGCAGGCCGGTTCCCCGAAAGCGATGTTCTTGACCCAATCGGTAGAGAACCAAGGCAGCAGCACCCCGCTGCGTACAAGGGTGTATTGTTACAACGGCAACCAAACTAGCTGCGCTACGGCCACGGCTCCTACGTTTCCTTTGACCCAGACCGATGTGTATACAACTCTGGCGGGCATGAGCACTTCCTCCCGTGTCTCAACGACGTTTGACGGCTACATGAACGTGACGAAAAGGGCTGTTTATGATTTCGGAGCGAGCACACCGACGCGGCAAACCGTGGCCGGACCCTATGGTTACACTTGGAATGGGTCCACCACTTCTCCTACATGCACGACTGCCATCGGCAGTGGAGTGAATAATAAACCGTGCCAAGTACAATTGCAGAACGGATCTGGAACGCAACTCAGAAATACGTACATTCAGTACGGAACAACTACCAATCCCGGCAGTCTTTTATCGAAAGCAGTCCTGACTAGTGGCAGCACATATCTAACTACTTCAGCAACTTACAATGCCAATGGAACCATGGCTGCATCTTTTGACGTCAACGGAAACAAGACCACGTACACTCAGGGCGCCTGTAACAGCGGCTTTGTGACAAAGATCGTGCCTCCCATATCCACGTTGGACACTCAATACACATGGGACCCTGGCTGCAACGGCGCGAAGATGATGTCCGCTACTGATCCCAACGGCTTTTCCGTAAGCGCCACCTACAACGATCCGTTTTGGAGAGCAACCTCCAAGACCGACCAACTCAACAACACGATGAATATTAGCTACGGGTACTCTCCGCTCACGGTTGAATCCCAGATGACTTTTGGTTCCTCGGACTTCGATGTTTTCAACACTGCTGATGCTCTGGGGCGACCTTTATATGCTCAGCAGATTGAAGGTCCTGGCGGGTCTTGGGACACAAGCCAGATGGGCTATTCGTGGAACACTACGGGGCGCGCCACAACAAAAACAATGCCCTGCGCTACTACGAAGGGCGCTGGCTGTTCTACGGCCACAACTACGGCCACGCATGATGCCCTCGGTCGCACTCTCGTCGTCACGGATGGTGGTGGGGGAACCATTACCAACACCTACACCAAGCAAGATGTTTTGACTGTTCTCGGACCTGCACCTGCCGGGGAAGTGGTGAAGCAGGTTCAGAAAGAATACAATGGGTTGGGTCAACTCGTGTCACTGTGCCAATTGTCCTCAGCTACGGGCACTACTTCGTGTGGGCAGGCTAATGGCGGCACGGGCTATTTGACTACCTATAACTACAACGCTGACGGAACGGTCGCTTCGGTCGTTCGAGGCTCCCAGACGCACTCCTTTACGTACGATGCTATTGGGAGGACACTGACAGCAACCTATCCTGAGAGCGGAACAACAACATATGTTTATGATGGCACTAGCTGTTGGTCTACCCCCACAAAAGGGTTACTTACCTACAAGACTGACGCAACAGGCACCACTATCATGTACTCTTACGATTCCTTGAATCGGATGATAGTGAAGGGGTCATACGGTCCCAACAGCGATGGGCTATTTACTATTTATGTTTATGACTCAGCCACCGTAAATGGGCAACTGATGCAAAAAACCGCCGGTCGTTTAGCCGAGCAAGTGACAGGATCGGGGCCGTCTTGTTCCACAGTGTCCACTTGTCTAGCCAGTATGACCAGAGTCACTGACGAAGGATTCAGTTACACTGCCCATGGGGAAATATCCGATGTGTATGAAAGCACTCCGCACTCTGGTGGGTACTATCACACTAGCGCCAGTTATTTTGGTAATGGCGCACTCGCTACGCTGAGTGATGTTGCTAACAGCATCGTATGGTCTTATACTGTGGATGGCAAAGGGAGGCCGTATAGCGCCATTCAAAACCCGTCCACAAACCTAGTTGGCAGCACCACATACAATGCTGCCGACCAGCCATTAGTAATCACACTAGGCTTGGGGGATACGGACACTTATGGATACGACACAAACACAGGTCGGATGTTAAGTTACTCCTTTTCTGTGGGCGCAACCCCAATAACGGATGCCGGAACTCTGGTATGGAATGCAAACGGAACATTACGTTCGCTCTCCGTTGTTGACGGTTTCAATGCAGGAGGAACACAAACTTGTAATTATGGAACCTCCACAGCTCCCGGCTATGATGAGCAAGGAAGATTAGCATCTGCGGTTTGTGCCAACACTAGCGGTACTAATGTGTGGGGCCAGCAGTTCACTTACGATGCTTTTGGAAATGTGACAAAATCGGTTCCATCGGGTGACACGGGGATTGCATGGCAACCGGGATACAATCAGGGCAATAATCAGTATCAAAACGGGGTTACTTATGACGCCAACGGTAACTTAAAGAACGACACGTTCAACACTTACACATGGAATCAGGACAACCACCCGTTAACCGTAAATGGTGGGGCCACAAATGCCTACGACGCTAGTGGTACATTGGTGGAGATTGCAGGTACAACGCAACGGTTGGTGAGTGCTATTGGTATGATAGGTACTACGTCGGGCAGCGCTGTTAATGAGTATCGTATCCCTCTACCCGGAGGAAGTACATTCAACTTACGGCAGAATGAAGGGCAGGCTCCTAATAACCTGTTCTGGCATAAGGATTGGATAGGTTCGTCCAGACTTGTATCGGCGCGGTTAGCAAGGGCATGGGAAGAAGACAAAGCTTTTGCTCCTTTTGGCGAGGTGTATCTAAGCTTCGACAATTTGGGATATGCGACTGAAGCAAGCTTTGCTGGATACGTGCAAGACTTGCTTTCCGGCACGGCTACAAATGCGTTGATGGATACCCCAAACCGAGAACTGTCTACTACTCAGGGCCGCTGGATTTCGCCTGACCCCGCGCACGCTTCGTGGAATGCTTACGCATATACCACGAACCCGCTGGGGGAAACTGATCCGAGTGGGCTATCCACCGGATGGTACAACACCGTTGGTTGTGCGACGTGCGGCAGGGTGCCGTGGAACCTCGCTATCCCAACCGGTGGTGCTGGTGGCGGCTTTGTTTCTGAGTCAGCGCTCGCCGGGCTTGATAACGTTTACACAATTAACGGTGTCCAAGTTTCCTCTGTCTTTTTCAACGAAGTGTTGTCTATCGGCAGCGGTGGTGCCTTGGAATTTGCAAGCTCCGGTCATTGGGAGCAGGGCGTGGCAAGCTATGATTTCGGGTATGTCGATAGTAATTCAGTTGGGGCGGACGGCACTATATACGTAGACGTACATTGGCAAGCGATCGGGGAAACTCTGGCTGACCCAGTGTGGGTTCCGGACGGTGGTGTGCTGTTGGCTAGCGCCGCCGACTTGCAGCGGATTCAGAACACATTTAATGCTGCTATTAATCGAATGAACCAAAGTGGCCAACGGCGACCCGGCACGGGCAAGATCAATGGTTGGCTGAACAACCTTTTTTCTTGGTGGGAAGGCTACCAAGCATGCACCGGGCAGTCGTTTATTTTACTAAATTCAGAAAATGCCGCAGCAAACTCTCTCGACGACAATTGGACGTTTAGCCTTCAAGACGACTTCGTCCACACTTGGGTCCTTGGGACCTCCTCCAATCCGATGGACCCCTCGGTAACGATGGATCCACTGTACAACACCTTTACACCGAACCTTCCAACTAACCCATGAAAAAGACTAGTCTGCACGGTCGCGGTAGCGCTCGTCGGAGTGGTCCTCAGAACAAAGGGGCGCAAGAATTGTGCCCGTGACCGTTCTGACATGTTCAATAGGAGAGGAGCAACTGAGAGAAATGAACCGTTACGGGAGAGTTCGCATCGGAGTGGCACTCACTGCAGTTTTTGGTTTGCTTTCCTTACCTCCGCTCATCTTCGGTCTACGTCTGCTCGGCTGCTGGTTCCGAATTCACACAGCCGATGTCTATTATGTTGAATACCCATACCTGCCGGCAGCTCTCGTCTTGATTGGTGTGGGAACGCTCTGCATTCTGTCCACGCTGTACGGGGCGTGGCGTAGGAGCTTTTATGGGCTCTTGTTTTGTTTTCCGGTCGTGTTCGGACTGGCTTCACTGGTACTCATTCCAGACGCGTATCCACACGTCAAGCGTAGCGGGATAGCCGACGCGAACTACCTGTCGAGCGTGAACTCGTTTTTGCGGGTGTGGTACGAAGCGAATCATAAGTTTCCCGCTAACGAAAATGAGTTCAGGGAAGCGCTAACGAGAGGGCCAGCGGTGTGGCAGTATCGCGTACAATCACCTCCGGCAGCCAGTTTTTATTCTCGAAGTGGAACGCGATTGCCCTACGAAATCGTGGTCGTCACAGACGCAAACGGCCCACGGATGAACAATCTATCAGAGCGTCCTGGTATCATCTACTACTGTGTTTCTAGCGACCATCAACAATTTTGGGTGACTATGACCGCACTTCAACACGACGTTGCACCCACCGCAGGCCTTAGGAGGGTACTGGACAATCCAGATGCAAAGGTGTTAGTCATTGAGGCGGCTGGCAAGGATTACCCGTTACGCAAATACTGATGCTCTAATCACATGCTTTGGCTGATTAGATAACCGTGTCGGCTCCAAGCCGGGTGCCCCACGTCTCGCGATTTTCGAGACGTGATTCGCTGGACAGCCGGGTGGCTGCTGCGCGCCGATCTGGGGCGCGTGGCCGTTTTCATGCACAAAAAAAGGGGCGCTCGAAAGCGCCCCGTAGGAAACAACCGCATTGTGCGCGCAGCGTTACTACTTGGCCTGTCTGTTTCGCTTTGCGCTTGCGCGCGTTGAGCAAAGCTCAAAAACGTGACTACATTGCCTTTGCGCTTGCGCGCGACTCTCGATATAGGTCGTTACTGTAAGTAACGTATCTCCGCTTCAGCTCGTTGGCTTCGTCTTCGCCAATCGCGCCAGCCTTGACCTTTCTCAGTAGGCCCCGATACGCCTTGTAGATCCCGTTTTCGATGGCTGGCTGTTCGTCAGGGCCAGCGTGGGCGTGGGCTTGAATGAGACCGTTAAAGACTGCTGCGGGCGAGTTTAGCTTGGATTTGTTTCCGCAGCCGCAGCAACCTCTGTTGACGTGAATCGTCTACCGCGCGGCGGATCTCGCTAATACGAGTGCGTTTCTGATCGTCGCTAAGAGCCTGCCAGCGCCCCGAAGAGATCGCCTTGCCCACGCGGCCGCTGAAGTCGGCGCCCTCTTGCTGGGCCAATTGCTGCCGTTCCGCCTGGCTGAGTTGCGTCGGTTTGCCGCGGAGTTTGATCTGGGCCGGCACGATGGGGGTGGAGATGCCAAGACGCGCCAGCTCCTTCACTGTGGGATCGTCGCTGGCCTTGCGCCAATAGAAAGGATTTATACCACCCAGCTCACTTGCGGGCCGCTGTAGCGGTTTGCCAGTGATGTCGATTGATGCTGGCACGCGTTGCGTGAGCCCTGGAGTGCGAGATTCCAATGTCTGGCCCATCGTGCCGAGGAAACCCGTATCCCCGCCACCCGGATGTCGCACGTTCGGGTCAACGGCCTGTGCAGTTTGCGCCACAACTGCAGGGACAAAACCAGCGACCTCGCGGGCGATGAAGCTGTCCAGCCGCTTCCCGCTGGGATCGTGAATAGATTGCATCGCGCTTGACAGGTTCATCAAAAACGGGAAGTCATCCACATTTCGGGCTAGATGCGCGACGGCACTGTCGGCTTTGGATTGCACGACGACTTCGCTGTCGGTCGTTTGCATCCCATGTACCGCGTCGGCGACAATGCCAAAGGTTAGGCCAAGCGGCTCCGCGCGATGGTAATTGTAGTATCGTCCGCCAATCTTGAGCGAATAAGGCTGCCACCCGGTGGCCTCCAGTGTTTGCCGTTTCTTGTAGTCGGTCGGCCCGCCTCCCGTGACGTAGCCTTCGAGCGCGAGTGCGGCGATACCAGCGGCCAGCGAGGAGCCGATCAGCCCTTTGGCTTGCGCGTCAATGTCCCCTCTAACGAGACCTTTGAACAGGCCATAGGGCGAGAAGTATGCGGACTGTTTGACAAGGTTAACTGGGGTGCGGAAAAAGGGAGCGACATAGCGCAAGAGCCCGGTAGGATCTGTCTTGATGAGGGACTGGACTTTCTTGCCCCACTTGCCGAGTTCGGATTGAAACGTGTTCGTGGTCGCAAGCTCGTTCGCCGCTGCCCGCATCACGTCGGTCGGATTTTCGCTGAGGTACTGTTGTCGAGCGTGCAGCTCTTGCCCCGCTAGTCCTTCCTTGATCGCGACTCGCGCGGCTTGTGCCTGAATCTCGCCAAAGTAGTTCACTGCGTACATGAGGTTGGTCTGGCGCTCGATGACTCTTTGAGGCAGGCGGATGGCGGTGCCGAGCGGCCCCTTGATCGCCTGTGTCCCGTAAGTTTCGAAGCCAGGCGCGTCTTTCAGGTCGAACTCGCCGGATAGTATCTCTTTTGTGTGCTGCAAGGCTTGCAGAGCGCCTTTTGCGTAGTAGTAACTTTCGGAAGCGAACCGTTCAGCGGAGGGCTCGCCCATTTTACTCAGCCCGGCAGCCACAACCTTCTTCATGGATTCCAGGGCGAGCATTGTCACTTCTGACGCGGCCTTCACGGTGACGGTTTTGGGCGAAGACAAAAGGGCATTCCTGTAATACTCAAACACCTGGTCGGCGGTGGTCGATGGAGTCAGCTTCGAAATAAACTCATTGATCTGCCGGACACTCGTCGGATCGGTCTTCGCCAGTAGCTGCGCGCTCTTCAGCTTAGCCTCGTCGGACATCCCGGTGAGCAGGTTTGCCAGCTTTGCCCTGGCACGTGGCAGCTCTCCTTCTTCAATTCGAAGCGAACCTAGCGCCCTGCCTGCCTCGCCTGTAACTCCCTTGATCTGATTTGTCGTCATCTGCACGCGGTCAATGGCTTCGATGTAAGCCCTTTGAGCTTTGCTCAACCGCTGCGCGTCCTTGTCGCCGGTTAGCTTTGAGCTTTCGCTCAACGTGGCCTTGGCCAATTCCTGCACTCTGCCAACTGAGTCCCTAAGTATCATCCTGGCGGCAATGAGTTGCTCTGCGTTGTAGGCTGTCCCCGATGGCCGTTTAAGGAATTCTTCCTCGGTCATGCCCAGTTCTTGAGCAAACTGTTTTTGTTCGTCGAAGGTGATAACAGCCCTGGCACGCGGATCGAAGTTCGTACGAAGGTGATCTGCGACGGCGTTGATACCGGCACTCACATCCTCTGCCGTTCGGAACTTGAGCGGATCGACACCGATCTTGTTCAGCTCGTTTGAGTGGTCAAGGATGGTATGGACCTGCTCTGCTAAGATCTCGCTCTTACTTACAACTGGGATGTGTTCTTCGGCTACGACGCGAGCCACCGGCCCAGCCCCAAACCCAGGTTCCCCAAATCCAGGCTCGGGACGTACATTCTTGCCGCCTGCCGCGAACATAATTTTCTCGATATGCATCTTCGCAGTGTCGCTGTTGCCGCCGCGGACATCCCAAGCACCCGACTTTGGATCTACCGCGACTAGCGCCTCGCCGGGCTTGAGCGTGACATCGACTTGCTTTCCGAGATAGCTAAGCTTGCCAAGTCGGGTAACGACGAAATTGAGGCCGGGCCGCTGTAACTCCTCAACACTCACGGCTCCTGGTCCATGCGGGGTGAGGTTCTGTGTTTCCACCCCCTGTGTTTTTAGCTCCTGCGCGCGCTTGGCAATGTCAGACAACGAGGCAGTCGGGCCAAGTTCCTTCTTAGCCTGTTCGAACAACGCGGTGTCGCGAGCTGCACCTTCGGCGGTGCCGACTGTGTGCTGACTTTCAATGTGTGCTTTCTCGGCAGCGGTATCGGCAAGAACCACGTTAGGGGCTGGCTCTTTGACCACGGCGGCTGGGCCTTCGGCGTGCGTGGCCGCTTCCCTGCCAAGGGTTTCTTTGACGCCTGCGGGAAGGTCGCGAAGTCCAAGGAGAGCGAATGCTTCGTTGAGGCTTGCGCTGGCGTAGTCGTGATTCCGTAAGGCTGTTACCGCGCCAGTCTGCTGGATAGCAGTAAAGAGCGCACTTCCTGCGACCTTCAACGCTGGGCGAACTTCTGGGGCGCCGGTTAGCAGCAACGGCCAATTCTTTGGATCGATTACGACCCCGCTGGCGATTTTCAAACCTTCTCGCGTCCAATTTGCGGGATCTGCGGCCTCACCGTAACTCAAAATCTTCGCGGCGTTTTCGTGACCGGACGCAGCAAGCCGATCACGCATTTCTTGGCGAGGCTTGAGTAGCCAGTCAGTGCCTTCATCGATTTTCTGATGGGCGTACTGCGTTGCTTTTTCTATCGGCTGGTCAATTGCTCGCTCACCCTTGGACAAGACGCCGATTGCGCCGCCGAGGTATTCATCGGAAAACACGTTTTTGATTTTGTCCCACGTTGATTTCTCCGGAGCGCCAACCGGGCGAGGGCTAGGCGCGGACGCACCCACGGGCGTTCCCACGATCCCCGCCGAAAGATCAATAATGCGTGGAGACGGGGCGCTGGCTGGCGCTGTAGCTGGAGTTGTGGCTGGCGCTGTAGCTCGGGCTGTAAGTGGCGCGCCGACTATCCCCGCCGACAGGTCAATAGCGGCTGGAGCCGTCTTTGAGCGAATGCTCAACATCGGCGACGGTTTAGGCGAGACGATGCCAGCGGACAGGTCAGGCTTGTTGTCTGACCCGCCGCCTGCGTCCACTAATCCGGCGCTAAGATCGAGTGCCATGTCTTCCTTTTACTGCGCGATCTGCATCCCTTGTTGTTTTGCTTGGGCCGTGGCCGCTGCTACGTCGCCGTTCGGGTTGGCAGCCTTCCACTTAGTTGGCGAGAATACTTGTGCTTGTCCGCCGCCTTGTGGTCGCTGGGCTGTGCCGGGCGCTGGTCGAGCTGCCGTGGGAGCGGGAGCGCCGGGAAGCTGCGGTTTATCCCAGGTCGTTACGTCGTTATGCCCGACCGCAAAGCCGGTAATCGTCTCGATGCGATGTTCGTAGTTGTCTTGAGCGTCTTGTAACTCGTCATGGTACTGGCTTAGCGCATCTTCCTCGCTAACTTTGCCGGCATTTTGGCGATCATGGTAATTCTTCTGGATTCTGGCGAAGGCGTTTGCTTTGTCCCTCTCATTCGCATCAAGCGCCGTCTTCACTTTGGGGCTGCCGGTCTTTCCCAGCCACTTGCGGTGGAAGTCCGTGGCCGTCAGGTCGGGGTCGTCTTCCTGGGCCTTCGCGAAGGCTTGCTCTTCCATCGTCTGCTTCGGCGGCTTCGCGGCTTCTTTCGCCTTCGCCACCTGGCCAACCGCACCGACGTTAGTTTTTAGCCAGTTGTCGGCGTATGTCCTGGTCGAGGTCGCAGCTTCTTTTTCTTTGTCGGTCGAGTTGGGATCGTTGAGGACCCCGTTAGCCTTTGCCACAACGTCGCTGTACTCGCCTTCGTTCTTGATGTGCGGATACTGCGCTAACCGCGCATCGTGCAGCGCGGCGGTGTTCTGCTGCTTGGCAGCAAAAACGCCACCAATGGTTGTCCTGACGGTTTGGCTTTCTTGATCCTTGGGATATGCCGGATAACCCGACGCCGCGTTGATGTCGCCCTTGGTGAGTGTGATTTGTTTATTCCAAGCGGAAATGGGGACATCGACCAGCGAAATTCGCAAACGGCTGTTGACATCGACATCCTTACCGCTGGCGTCCTGCCAGCCGCCACCGGGCTTCATGGTCAGACCGCTGGTATCAATTCTGGTAATGCCAACCCGGTGGTATCCATCGGGACCTTGCATGACAGATTCTGGGTTCTTGTTGTGCATCGTCATCAAGGCGGTGGCGTTGCCGAGTTTGTCGTTTAAGTCCGCGCCATCCGCGCCTGTCAACCGCGCGGGTATCGCACCTACATTCTTCAGCGCGCCCAGCACTTGCTCGCTGCTGTTGTTGTGTTTCATTACTAGGTCAGGACTCAGCATGTCCGCGTGAGAAATGACGCTTAACTCGTTGATGTTATGAATCGCCGCCGTAGCCGCTGCGAGCTGGCTTTCTTTGTCCTGCTGCTGCGCCTGCTGCGCCTTTGACTGAGCCGCCTGCTGCCGCCTGGCTGCCATCTCCGAGCCGCGCTCGGCACCAGCACCAGCGCCGCGAGCAAACGCGCCCCAGAAGCCGCCGCCACCAGCTGCGCCTTTCTCTTCGCCGTCTTTAGCGTGGTGAACAGGTTCAGCTCCAACCGCACCACCCAGCAACGCGCCCGCAAGGAGGCTGCGGAACAGATTCCCCGGCTTCTGCTTGACCGGCACGGTTTCGATTTGGCCAGTGTCCGGGTTGTATTGCGGCTGCGTCTCCGTACCCATGATGGCGTGAAAAGCTCCACCCAGAGCGGCAAGTTTCGAGTGATGGGCTTGGGCCGCTTGCGCCTGCGCGACCAGGCGAGGATCGACCTGAGGCACGGTGGCAGCGGGGCGACCGGGTACATTGGGCATCGTTGGAGCCGGAGAAACACCCGCAGGCCCAGCCTGAGTCGCAGTTGTGCCGGGCACAAAAGCCGGTGGAGTGTCCTCTGGAGGCCGCATAGGTGGACCTTGCGGCGGTGCTGCGGGTGAGATCAAACTATCGAACTGTCCGTCCATTGATTACTCCTTAACCACCTTGCTTCCAATTCATCAAGCCCATCGAGTTACCGAGCGACTGCGCGCCCATGAGCCCAAGCCCGCCAGTGAACATTCCCAAACCAGTGCCTACCGCGCCGCCGAGCACGCCACCCACAACATTCCAAGGGTTAGTAGCTTGCTGCTGTTGAAAGAGCTGCGTCTGCGAGCCGAACGCCGCATTGCCCGCGGCGGTTGCCTGACCTGCGTAAGCTGTCGGGTTGTACTGCTGAGCGACACCGCCGAGCGCTTGCGCTGCATTCAAAAAGTTCTGCGTCCCTTGCTGATAACCCGCAGTGGTAATGCCAAGCTGCTCCTGGGAGTTTTGGAGTGCCGCGCTGCCCGCTAACTGCGCTTCGATCTGTCCCATGCCGCCGCTGGGCAAAAACTCCTGCCCGCCACCGAGCGCTGAAAGCTGCGACCCTACAGCCTGTGACGCCTGCGAGTAAGCCTGCGCGGTGCCTTGTGCGGCTTGGGTACGCATCGCGGCTGTCTCCTGCGGCGAGTAGCCGAATTGGTTAATTCCCCCAGCCAAAATTGGTGAAAATGCTGACGTGAGGCTCTGCAGGATCGCCGTCTGCCCCGCGAATTGCTGTTGGTAGTTCGAGGTGAGTGTGTTGAAGAATTGTTGTTGCTGGGCGGCAATCTGCTGCTGGCCTGGGGTCGAGCTTGACCCGCAGCACTCCGCAACTGGGCCAGACCAGTTATAGCCAGCCCACTCGATTACGTTGCCGTCCCAGTCGATGATTAGTTTGGTGTAGACGAATGCCATTGTTGTTACCTCGTACTTACTTAGCCTTACTGATCTTTGTCCGTCGCGTGGTCAGATCGGGGATGGTAAAAGGTTGCGCTGAAAGCGCAAAGGAAGGTGCGGGTGCTCTTGAAGGGGCCGGATGGACGGCTTTGAGCTTTGCTCAACCTTTGAGCTTTGCTCAACCTGGGCTGGAACACCCGCGCACGGCAGCCATGCCGTGTTCGCCAGTTCAGCGAAACTTATTGAAGGACGCCCGGTGTGCGAGCGACGTACTTTCTGGTGTTCGCGTAAAGCGAATTGACCTGCTCATCCGATAAGTCATCTAAGCTCCCGGAAGTCGAAATCTCTTTCGGAGCGAGAAGCTGGTTGGTATAACCTCTCGCTTCGGCCTGCTGGAGCGCCTTGAATGCTTGGGCGACCAACGGGAATGAAAGTGGGCGATTTTTGAAGTAGTCCAATAGCCAGGCGCGTCTTTCCGGGGTTGGGCTGTATGCTGGTTCCGTTTGCTCCCAGCAGAAGAACACCGCGGCATCGACAACCGGCCTGTAAGCGGGGTCATCAAGATCGAGGTCGTCGAGGTCATCAAGGTCCAAAGCGTAGGAGCAATACAGCCCCACTGCCTCCAGCACTGCGTTCGGGTCTCCGAGATTGACGCCACGTTGAGCTTGCCTAATCACGGTCAGCTTTTCGTCCGCACTCAACTCGCGTACCAAGCCGGGCCGCAGTTCAGCGAGACCATGACGGCGCAAGGCATCCCAGGCGGTTTCCAACCAGCCTTGAGTCCAGTAACCTCGCTCGATAAGATCATGCTGCATTGCTTTAAGTTCTTTTAGACCGGCGGATTCAATTTCGCGCTCAGTTACACCAAGGCAGTTATGAGCCAACACGGAAACAAGCGCGAACATATTATCGTCGTGCTTTTCATAGTCCTGGTTGGCCTCCATAAATTTCCGGCTCTCGTTCCCGGCGGCGATGTCCTTGGCCTCGGCCAAGGCATCGGCGGCGGCTGGATTGTCTTTGGCGATCTCCTCAAGAACCTCTGGTTCGTTGGCGATCTGCGCTAGGTTTCTCTTCAGGTCACCGGGACCAGGACCGAAGGTGTCTACGCGGTTGAACCCGTCCTTATCTTCCAGTTGGTTCTCTTCCTTGGGGAGCGGCTGAAGGGACGGGCACCCCGATATGTCTAGCGGGCTGAAGTTGGAGTCTAAAAAGGCGCGTTCGTTTTCGGCAATCTGTTGCGGTGTCATCATCTGGAGTCACTCTTATCCTTCTGGTGTTTTGGTTTTCGTGGTGGTTGTTGTGAACTAAAGCTGGAGCTGGACTTCGACTTTATTCGGGCCTGGCGGCAACGGTCGAAAACGGTTGAGCGATGTACACCCAGTCGTTTCCCGATCTCTTTTGCACTCAAACCAAGGGACCTTAGATGGATAATCTCTTCGGTAGAAACGTCCTTGCGATAACATGGACCGTTCTCGCGAGTACATCTCCCACGTCGTTGCTCGATGGGACGTGAATGAATTCCGGCGCGACGTAGGCGGCGGTGAACCAGTGTGGCCGTCGTATCCAGTCGTCTGCCAATCGCGGCCATGCTCCAGCCCTTGCCGTAAAGAGAAGCAATCTCTTTGTTGGAAATGTCTTTACGGTAGTTAGGATTGTTGTCCTTAACCTTAATTCCTGGGCGGGGACCAGCGGGGCGCAGAGTAATCCCGGCACAAAGTAGACGGTACCTAACCCCGTTAGACGATTGGCCTATCTGAGTTGCAATTTCTGCCGTGGTCAGTCCTTCGTTGTAAAGAGAAATAAGCTCTTCGTCTCTGATATTGGGGTCGCGCTGTGCCCGTAAGCGAATTCCAGCACGACGCAGACGACGGCTAACTGTCCTCTCCCCTATACCAATTCGAGCTGCAGTTTCTCTACAGCTTAGGCCGCAGTTGTAAAGAGGAATAATTTCTTCGTCTTTAATGTTGGGGTTGCGGTGCGCTAAACCAATACGCTGCCGTGTTTCTTGGCTAACACGGTAGCCTTCGCCCCCCAGCGTCAGGTTATAACCGAAGTCAGATAAGTGGCTTTGCAGAAGAATAATCCAAACACGCTCAAGATTATCGGCCTGCTCTTCAGACAGACCGGAAGCGAGTTCTTGTACGGAGAAAGCTGAAACCCCGTACTTTCGCAGAGCACGACAAAAATAGTATTTCAGCTTTCCCGCACGGGCGTCCAATTGGTGTCTCTTCCATCTCTTGGCCACGGTCGCGCCGGTCTTGCCGACGTAGGACTTGTCGTTGAGGAGATTCGTTATGAGATAGACGCTTGCCAATTCAGGGTGGGGTTACTTACGTGGGTCTGACTTTATGGGTCGTGGGTTTTAGCCGGGCATTAACTCGGTCAGCTTGCGTGGGCGGTTTGGATCGGTGTCATAGGAATGCTGGAAATAACGCCAGTCCCATCGACGGAACGGTGTCTCTGTCTGCGGCTGTGGCGCTTCGTGCGATGAACGCGAGGTTGAACGCGAGGCGGATAGTTCGTCCAGTTGGTCCCAAACACGCAACGCCGCCAAACCCATCGCGCTCTGTTCACCAACGCGACTGCGAAGGTTAAAGAGTTCGTCTCTCGCGTCCCGGCAACAGGGGCAGTGTTCGGGAGAGTGATGCTTACAGTCTGCGATGGCACGCGCCGCTTGCAGGTGAATAGAACGGAGATATGCAACTTCTGACCGTTCCAGGTGCCCGGCGTCCGTGGGTAAAATGCCGAGGACGAGGGTCAGAAACTCGTCCACGGGGCGAGATACCCTTGTGCGGGCTGCGGCTGAAAGGCGCGATGCGAGATTGCGTAGAATTTCGACTTCGAGCGTAGTCAATCGCAGCTTAAAATCGCGCTGGTGCTGAAGCAACCATTCGATTTCTGCCAGGCTGGGCATCCTGCGGTCATGGACAAAATCTTCTGCGTCGGCACGGGTCAGCTTCAACTGCGGCGTGGTGGCGGGCGGGGTTGGTACGGGCGTGTCGGGCTTCGCCTGCGCCGGTCTTTCTTTCAGGTCGCGGTAAATGCGTTCCACGGCGGTGATTGTCGGTTCGGGAGTCATCAGGCCACAAGGTTTTGTAATCCGTCCGCGACGTAGCCAGCGGGCCGTTCCGGTTCGGGCGTGCGGCGCGGTTCTCGGATCATCCAATACACATCGGCATTCCACGGAGTTGCGCTGTTAGGAACGCTGGGCGGGAGAATAGATTCTTGAAGCTGTTGAGGAATGTAGCGGCTGAGGTTGCGAACCAGGGAAGACAAAAGATAAACATGCCCCGCCATCGTTTCTTCGACCAACTCATTCCCTGCAAGCGCCCGCAGCTTTGAAGCGAGGTTCTGGAGCTTGCGAAGCCAAGCCTCAATTTGCCGGCCAACATCTTGTGAAAGTGAAGTGGCCCAAACGGCCTTGAGAAACAAGACGTGATCGACGGTGGCCTTCACTTCGGCCACCAAGTCCTCCACAACCGCGGGATCTGCCGCGGGATCTGCTGGCTCAGGCTCCGGCTCTACTGGCGCGGGTTGTGCGAGTAGCGCGGGCGGCTCGGCTACGGTCGGAGAAGAAGAAGCAGAAGCAGGATCGGGCTTTGGCTCGGCTAGGTCACCCTCGATAACCGCTGGCCGTCCCCACGTCAAGGACAAGGGTGAGCCTGGGAGCGGCGGGGCGGGCCTACGCTTCGATGACGATTTCTGCCGGTTCTTCTCGGCCTGCTGCTGGGCTTGTTGGCGATTCAGCGCCGAAAGCTGCGCTTCCAACTCGGCTTTCTCGCGCTTCTTCAGCGGGCCGGAAAGGAGCTTCTGGACCCGGAGTATTTCGCTTCTCACGTTCTCTTCCATCTCGTCTCACCTTTTTCAGCGCGAGCAGTTCGTTGTATCTCAGGATGGCCGCCGCGTGCATACGTTCCGGTGTGTCTTTATCGCGAATCAATCTCAGCAGCATCGCCAAGGTGGGCCGGTAATTCCGATCTGTCAAAGCCTTGAGACGGACGGCCACGGGGAGATTCTTGTTCTCGATGAGCTGGCACATGAGCTGGTCACTGCTCGGATAGGACACTGGACACCTCCATCAGCCCATGACGGCGCTGATCGTCGTCATGCTGCACTACTTCCGTAGACGTATTCCCATGCAAATGTGCCTGCCGCGTAGGCACTATTTCCAATAGATGCCCAGAGATACATCGCGTCGCTGTTTAACGGCAGGTTCGTTGTGCTTGTGGCAACCACCACGCCGTCGATTAGAAAGACGGCGCTGACGCCAGATGTGTAATCAATCTCGAACTTGTGATTGGTTGTGTTAATCGGGACAGTTGTAACAATGACGTTGTTGTTGGTGCCGTCTCCGGTCACGCACTGCCAATATGTGCTGGCTGCGTTCTTGTTAAACATCAGGAGGCTTCTGGCAACAGGCGTATCCACTTGTCCTATGTCAGCGCCGTTTCCGTCTGTGACAAGTCCCATCCATATATGCGTAGCTCCATAAGTGTTAGAGGCTTGTCCTTTCGTTTTAAATACAAGGTTCTTTACACCGTAGAACAGAGAGAAACCTTCAAATCCATGCCATGACGAGGGATTAGCTGCGTTTGTTGTAACGGATAAAGCAAGCCCGGACGTAGAAGTCGGTGCTACAAGCGCCATAGCCGCACCGCTGTCCAGATAGCCAAGAGAGTCATTGATTGAAAACCACGTAGAAGAGCTAAGCCCCGGCTCCCACAAAGCAAAGCGTGCCGTATCGGGCTGAGGTAATCCACCCGATGATGCCGCTGAAACGGTTCCGCCCCCCGTGTTTGTAAATGTAACTGTCGCGGAGTTAGTCAGGTTCAACAGTATCTGCGAGGCATTGTTGACGCTATTAGTCTGAAGCGTGAGGCCAGAGGTGGCGCAAACAGGCGGAGGGTTGTTCGGAACAATGTTCCCGAGGTTGAGCGGGTTTGGAGAACTGGCGATCGTATAAAACTGCGGAGCCTTCCAAGCTTGGGTGCCATCGGACTTGTAGGCGTTGACGACGTAGTAGGAGCAGGCTGGAGAGAGAACATCGTTGGGCCAGATGTTGACGGTCCCACTCACATTGCCGTTTCCATCCAGTGGAACCTTGAGTACAAGGCCGCCCACAACCTGGCTAGGGCCGCTCGGCTCTTGTTCGTCATGCGAAAGCGCCATGGTCAGGTAACCGTTTGCGAGCGGATTGGCTCCGAAGTCCTGGTAGGCCCCGCCGGTGAGAAGTACCAAAGCCATGTGTTATTGTCCTCCAGTAGTAGTTGGTGCGAGCACAATACCGTGAGAGAGCTGGCCATCTTAGCCGAGCGTGTACTCCCACCAGTGTTCTTCTACTTGGCCCCCTGTTGGCACATAAACCCCATAAAACTCAGTCGGTAATGCTATCATTCCTACTTGTGCTATGTAAGAAGTGTTTGCTGTAGCAGTCAACATTTGCAGACAAGTACTTAGAGCTAAAGTAGCTGGACCCGCATAACCGCTAATTTGGGTTCCACCTCCTGAAGTCTGGCCAAAGCTCACAGTTACAAATAAATCAGCCCCATTGGTATTTTGGTACATAGGACAAATGGCAGTAGTGAGACCCCCAACTGTTGTAGTGCTTGTGCCCCACGCTCTTTGCAATGTTCCTGCATAGTTAGACGATCTGGTTGCCTTGAACGGAAGGGTGTATTCATTCCAGTGAGAGACAGTAACTGCCGCTCCCCCAGAAAGTTCATAGTAATGACCCCCAGGTACTATCATCCATACCATACCCTTGAACGCTATGTTCATGACATCTGAAAGCCACACAACATTCGATTGAGTGATCGTACCTGTGTCACCGGTGGCCGTATGCGCCGTCCACCCCGAGCCGGTTATCGTGATGCTGACGCCAGCCGAAATTGACGCAATAACCCACGCGCCGTTTAGTTGCACATTGTTTGCGGCGCTCAGCCCGGCCACAAATACCAGCGCGCCCACGGTAAAGCCAGTGGTGTTGGCAACCGCCAACGTGGCTGATGTCCCGCTGTTAGTGGTGCAGCTCGTGATGGCGTAGTTCACGGGTGAAAGGGATGGAGAAGGGTCACTGTATCCAGTTACAGCGGAGTTGCCCGTGGTACCAGCAAAATCCACAGCTACAAGTATGGCATTGGTGCCGGTGTTTTGATACACTCCGCTGAGTGCCCTAGTACTCGCTCCTGACGAGCCTAAATCTCCTGAGAAGGTAACTGAGCCCGAGTTTATCTTGAACTCCATCCAATTTTGCCAAGTAGCAGAAGTCGCCACAACTTCATAGTAATAGTTGTTTGGGACCACAAACATAAACGATGCCTGCTCGCCACTTACCCCTACCTGCTCGTTTACTATAGGAGAATATCCCCCGCTCCCCGAGTTTGCCGTAGATGGCGTGGAATTAGAACTGACGTATGCTGTCAACGCATTCGTTACGCTCAAGATGACGCATCCTATAACGACAAGCGGCTGTCCAGTGGTGTTTCTATAGACAGTTCCCAATGCCCGTGTAGTAGATGTATAGTAGGTTCTTGTGAATAGAGACGAAGGCACTGGTGGAGCATACGCGCTCAAAGCAGACGCCACAAAAGCATCAGTCGCTATATCGTTAGAGGTGTCCCCTGCTGTCTGTGTAAATGCTTGCGTTCCGTTTGGAAGGGTAGGAGTTCCTGACAAGTTTGCTGCCGTGGTTGCTGTAGCGGCATTACCCGTGCATGAGCCTGAACTTCCTGTCGTATTCGCGGCGTTGTTCGGAATGTCGCCGCTCGCTAGAACACGGTTTACCCAAGCGGAACCGTTGTAGATGAGAGCTTGGCCGTTCGACGAAGATGAGATGGAGACATCGGAATCTCCCGCCAAGGTACTTGAACCGCCGCCTGACGCAGCAATGGTAATCGCGCCTGAGGTTTCGGTGATCGTCACGTTCGTGCCCGCTGTCAGCTGCTTGTTCTTCCATTTGCTGGCCGAGGCATTGTAGGTCAGCAAGTCGCAGTCGGCCGGCGAGCTGATACTTACGTCAGAGTCTCCGGCGAGCGAGCTTGATCCTCCTCCTGCGCCAATCGTAACCCCACCTGTCCCACCGTCTGTAATGGTGATGTTCGCACCGTTGATGAGATTCAGTTTTGTCTGTGAACCATTGTTGACGGAATTGGTCTGGAGTGTAAGACCAGGGAAATATGTGGAGGTAACGGGCGGAGGGTTGGTTGGAACAACATTGCCGAGATTGAGCGGGTTCGGGCTGCTGGCAATGGTGTAGTATTGTGGAGCGTGCCACGCCCGCACGCCGTCCGCCTTGTAGGCGTTGACAATGTAGTAGGAGCTGGCTGGAGAGAGCACGTCGTTCGGCCAGATGGCGACCGTGCCGGAAATGTTTCCTTCTTCGTCTAATGGAATGGTTCGCACGATCGCGCCCGCAACCTGGCTAGGGCCGCTCGGCTCTTGTTCGTCGTGGGAAAGCGCCATGGTCAGGTAGCCATTAGCCAGTCGCCCGCCTTCGAAGTCCTGGAAGGCGCCCCCGGTAATTTGAATTTGTGGCATAGTTTCCTTAGAGGGAAGGTTCGCTTTAGAGCGAAGGAATCCAGTTACCTATGTTGTAAGGTGTTGGCGTTGAAGGAACCGTCTGGTAGTGCGGCTTCTGCCAGACCGGCGTGCCGTCTGCCGCAAAGACGCTGACCTTGTAGGTTGTGTTCGCGGGCGTTATGAGATCGTTAGGGTAAACCAGCGGAGCGCCAGCCACGTTGCCGTTCGCGTCCAGTGGAATGGTAAGGACAAGACCGCTTAGGATCTGAGCGCCGGAGTAGGCAGACTCAGCTGACAACTCCATCACCAGTTTGCCGTAGGCAAGTCGATTGCCGAGTGCGTCCTGGAACGCTCCACCTGTAATTTGATTTGGACTAGCCATGAACTTCTCCTTTCGAACAAGGTTGCTCTTTCCCGGCACCCTCAGTCGCCACCGCGAACCTCACACCCCATGGCTGGTCATGGGCAGCAAGCCAGGCGCGATCCACGAAACGAATAAGCGGTCGGAACGTCCCTTGGAGAGCTTCAAAATGAGGACTCGGTTCTGCATGACGGAGGGGCCGGGTCTGTCTTCTTCGCAATTGGCTCCTTTGTGGTCTTTCGGCGGTCTATGGGCGGTTCATTGGTCGGACAGGGCGATTGGGTAAGCAAGAGAAAGTCAACGCGACGGAACTAAGGTGGTAAGAGCAAGGGAAAGAACACAGCTAACCTCACCTCAAAACAACAACCCTTACTCACCCGGTAAACGCGCGGGATGCGGGCGCGCTGAGGGGGCAAGACCGGAGGGGCGGTCAAGGCAAAAGCGCAAAGTAGTAGTAAGCCCCGCCACCCCCACTAAGGCCCATTAAATCAGCGAGATAACCAGCACCTGGGCGTACTCCCGGCGTCGATTTCGCAACCTTCGGCGATTGCCTTGCCGATGTTATGCCGATGTGGTTTCGTTGCCGACTCTCACCCTCGATTTTGCTGGCTTTTTGGTGGATACCGTTCTGTTACAACTGTCCCACTTACTCGCATCCTACTGACTTAGTATCCCATTACTCAGACAGTAAGTCGATTTGCTGTCATTTCGTTGTGCGAGAGCCTGAATAAGCTCACAATTAAGCGGGCGATAAGTCATTTGTCCCCTGATTCCATACTGGTCATAGCACTCGACAAAACCACTGCACCATTTATGGTGCAATTCTGTATGCCGGTGAAAAACGCCAAGTACCGTTCGCTGATCCACGTTCATTGCATGTTAGTCACGCGGGGGGGGTCACGTGATTGGTTGCGGAGTTATGGCCGATTAGATGCCGATTAGCGACGGAAGTGCAAGTTAGAAAACTGCGCTTGTATCTATTATGCGGTCGAATTACTCGCCGAAAAGCAGAAAACGTGTCAAGTATTGTCTTTGTGTTTGTTTTCAATTGCATGTAGTGCGACTGAGTGCAGAGTAGTGCAGGATAGTGGTATCGTGACCCAGCGCAACCAGCGCACAGGAAAACAACGTGAGCAAAAAAGATTTCATCGCACTAGCCGAATATCTACGGGATACCAAGGGGTACTGTGAATCCTTCACTCCCGCCCAACTTGAACACCTCGCCAACTTTTGCCGTGCCCAAAACTGTGCCTTCAAGCGGGAGAGATGGCTCGACTACATCGCAGGCAAATGTGGAAAGAACGGGGGTTCACGCTAATGACAATCACAAACACAATTCAGGTCTCTGTGACTGATCCGCTGATTCGGCGCATCGTACAGGTCACATTTCCAAGCTATCGCGGTCGGAAGATTTGCATTGTCCTCCAGCGGTATCCCCTAAATTGCAAAAGCTACTGGGAAGGCGGATCTCGCGATTACTTTGCTTTTGTCCGCCTGGACACGTTCGCGGTTGCTCCGATGCCCGCACAGTCTGCCTTCGACAAGGATATTCGTGGGGCGGAGTCTGTGACGTTGCCGGCCGGTGTGATCTGTGTCGAGCATTCAATTTTTTGCGGGAAAGACGTGGGAATTAGAATCCACGTTAACCCTGAGAATCTGGTTTCCATGCTACCCGCACAGGCGGTGACCTATGGCAACTAATCTCTTCGAGATGCCCGCCGTCCAGTTGCAAACGGCGCTTGCATTCCCGGAACCATTGACGGAGCGCTATTGTCCGAAAACCTTTGCTGACTTCATCGGCCTTGAACGGCCTAAAACGGTCATGGCGAAACTTGCAGCGAAACCGTTTCCGTCAAACTTCTACTTTGTCGGAAAATCTGGCACTGGCAAGACTCGGCTTGCTTTGACCTTAGCCGCTTTGATGCCTGCTGAACTGCATCACATCGCCTCGAAGGAATGCACGCTGCAAACGGTTCAAGAGATCACCAAACAGTGCCACTACATGCCGCGAATGGCAAACGATTGGACGCCTTGCAAGATGCACGTTGTCTTGGCCGATGAAGCCGATCAGATGTCTTACCCCGCTCAACTTGCGTTTCTCAGCATCTTGGATGGTACGTCCAGGCCACCGAATACGATTTTTATATTCACGGGGAACGATACCGCCAACCTGGAAACCCGCTTCATGTCCCGCTGTACTGTGCTGGAGTTCTCCAGCTACGGCATCGCCAAGGACGCAGCGGACCTCCTGGCGCGAGTGTGGGACGCTGAGACTGATAACCCGGTCGAGCGTCCCGATTTCGCCCGGATAGTCAAAGACAGCGCCAACAATATCAGAGAGGCTCTCAACAAATTACAGGTTGAGATCATGATGGCCTAGTGCGACATTGGCGGCCTATTCGGCAGTAGGCCGCGATTGATACAACTAGCATCGGAGCTTGCGAACTACTCCAGTATGGTGTACGGTAGTGCTTTGTAGTGTCGGAGGGCTAATGACAAAAAACGAACGTGTGAATGTGTACTTGAAACCAGAGCAGAAGGAAAAACTCGATAAGCTATCCGCCAAGACTGGTGCTCCGCTCTCAGAACTCCTTCGGCGTGCCGTTGACCTGTATCTCAAGAAGGAGGCTTGAATCTAGCCGTGTACACAATTCCAGTCATCTCAATTTTCGTTCGCCACACTGCCGATTGCCCGAGTCAGGCCGAGGGTGAACTGTACCAGCGGTGCCGATGTTGGAAGCACCTCCGCTGGCGACATGAAGGCCGGCGATTCACCCAGGCCACAAAATCACGGTCGTGGGCGGGCGCCGTCGAAGTTCGCGCCGCAGTCGAGGAAAGCTATCGCCGGACTCGCGACGGTCGGAGAAAGGATTACGCGCGCCTATCGGTTGCCGATGCCGTGGAGATGTACCTCGACTCCAAGCGGGGCGAGAACATTGCAGCCGAAACCATCAAAGACCACGAGCGCCAGCTATCGGAGTTTGCCGACTGGTGCAAGAAGCGCGGGTGCTCCGTGATGCACGATGTTGACCTGGTGCTGCTCACTCAGTTTCGCAAGACTTGGATCGAGCATTTCGAGTCGTCGCTTACGCGGATCAAGGCACAGTCACGGCTCAAAAGCTTCTTTCTGTTTGCGCAGCGCGCCGGCGTGATCTCTTTCAACCCGGCGAATGCCCTGTCGCCGATCAAGAGTGAGCACGTCCCAACCCTGCCCCTTGATCCCGACGCTTCGCGGGACTCACCACACCGCCCCGAGTTCGAACGGTTGGTTGCGGCGTGCGCCGTGTTCGACGATGAGCGCAAGGCGAAGCGGGCGCGTGGGCTGATTCTGACCATGCGTTACACGGGTCTTGCCATTGCGGACGCTGTTGGTCTTGAACGGTCGCGCTTGAAATACGATCCAGACAAGAACCTTTACCGCGTTGTCACTTCTCGCGAGAAGACGGGCGTCGATGTCTGTGTGCCGATACCTGCCGAGATCGCGCGGGAGATTGCCGCAGTGACGAATGAGCATCCAGATTACTTCTTCTGGAACTCAGGCAAGGGTAAGCTCCGCACGGCGGTCAAAAAGTGGAATGCGATCCTGCGCGTAATATTCGATGCCGCTGGATTATTCGCAGGGCATCCTCATCAGCTACGGGACACTGCGGCCGTGGAATGGCTCAAAGCCGGGATCGCTTTGCAGGACGTTTCGAAGCTCCTGGGCCATGCCAGCATCAAAACCACCGAGAAAAGTTACGCGCCGTGGGTGAGGGGACGCCAGATGCGGCTTGATGCCCTCGTGATCTCGACGTGGGCACCGGAAACCGCCGTTGCCGGGTGAGGTCAAGGCTGGCCGGGCTTGTTTTCCCGGTTAGCCCTGGTTAGCTTTTCTTTAGATAGAGCCGAATTCCCACGTTCTTGTTGAGATCGCGCGCTTTTTTGTAGTACGTAATCCAGTTGTAATGCTGGCACGCTTCGGTCGTAAAACTCGCCAGGAACTCAGGATTACCACAACCGGGGCAGTCTCTCGATTGGTTGGCGGTCTGGTCCTTGCCAAGATCGAATACCGATTCCGTTCCGCAATGTGGACAGACGATGCCGATTTTTTCCAAGTCGCGTTCGTCGAAGATCAAACAGGTATCTTGCATGGTCACCATCGTAGACCTCCGCCTCAGACCTTGGCAACGTACCCTGCCCGGTCCCGCTTAAACCCCAGCGCCTTGCAAAGCCCGATAAACTGAGGCGCGATGTTCCCAACGACCACGTGCCTGATTCCTTCCCGTCTCAGTACCTCCCGCACCACGGCAAACGTTTCCATTATTAGGTCGGGGATCTCGCCGTCGTTTTGGTCGAACGCCAGCCGCACCGCCACAGCCGGGGCGTGCCTTCTTGCGGTCGGGTGAAGGCTAATGGCAAGGCGCGGGATGCCGGCAGAGTCCACCATCAGGGTCAAGGACGCGGGCGAGACGAAGCCGGCCAGCGCTTGCTCTTCGGTTTCAGTCAGTTTTCGGAGTGTTAGTCTGGGCATGGTCCTGGTCGCTTGCATCGGTGTCCATTAACCGGACAAGGTTGCTGTACTCGGCAATGTCGCGTGCCATCTGGTCAAGCTCCGCCGTGGTCAAGGTCGGGGAGGTGCTGGTCGTGCTGGTTATCGGTGCGCTGGGTAGCATTTCAGTCCATTTCCCGGACGGTCTGTGTTTGTGGTTAGTGTCTGTCCATTTACTGGACAAGGTCCGCTTGCTGGCCTTCGGCGCGGTGAACGATAAAGTCTTCACCTCGGGCTTGGCCGGGATTTTGCTGGTTGGGAGTGAGGGTGATGAGTTCGTTGTCAGAGTTCGTCATGGGGTTTCCTTTTCCTCGCGGGCGTTAGTCAGGTAAACGCACAAAGCCGCGCTCAGCTTCTGCGAAAGTTTCAGGGCGCAGTTTAGGCACCATCCGGGGCAGTCGCTAAACTTGATGAGCGCCGGTTTTAGGTGGCAGAGGTCGCACTTGGGTAGTTCACTCATTGGTTTTCCTTTTTTTCAGATTTCGCGGGCGGGTTCGCGGGTGTGTTCTTTAAGACTGCGGTTCCGGTTTCTTAAACGCGTGCGTGCGCTCTTTCCCTGTGGTGGGCACGATAGGATCGACTGGCACCAACTCGGCATACTGCTGCGGAGCGGCGCCTATCGGCCTTTCCCATTCGTGCTGGAACCGCTTACTCCCGATTTCTTTGGCGGCGGCTTCGAGCAGGCGGACGACGCCTTGGCGCTGGAGGTTCAAACTTTCTGCGAGACCCTCTCCCCAGGCTGGACCGTACCCGCCAAGCACTTTCAACGCGAACAGAATCTCAATGAAGGCAACCATATCGGCGGGCACGGGCAGGGCGCCGACTTGGTAGCGATGGGTGAGCAGTTCCTTCCAGATTCTATTTAGCGTCCGCGGTTCAACGTCTTCGGGTTTGAGTTGCTCTTCGCCGATGAGGAGGTTTAGTCCGTCGGCAATGAGTCCAGACAGTTCGATGGGCGCGGACAGATCAGGGTCTTTCGCCCACTTTAGGGATTTTGCTTTCGTCTTTGTCACGCGCTTCGTCATGGTCAAACTCCTACTCGTCGGCGGCAACCGCTCGCGCCGGGTGTTTGTGTTTGTTCTCGCCGGTTCGTTCTCGCCGGGGAGAGTGTTTACTCTTTAGTAAACCACCTTCTCCTGAGACCCTTAAGGCAGGGCATACTAGCCCCGCGGGAACGAGCTTTTGCTCTTGACCTTAAGTAGACTTTAGTGGCTGTTTCAAGCAGTTGCCTGTGTCTTGCACCCACCCAGCAGGACAAAACACGGCACTTGGAGCGAGTTCGAGAGAGAAAAAACAAAATCGTCGAACCAAAAACCAAACCGCGCTTCAGGTCGAGAGCAACAGCACTCTCTTGTCTCCAGCTACCCCAACATCACCGGCAAAAACCAGTGGTGGTGTACTCCGCGTCATGGCGGCGACCTTTTCCTGTTTGTGTATAGCTGTTAGGTATACACAAAATAAACTCGACCGAAACGGGACAAAACCGAATCGCGCCAAGAGTCCCTTGTGATTGCCCTGCGCTCCGCCTGGTAGAGTCGGGAGCTTTCCCAATCCGGGTCTCGAAAGATTGGGCCGAGGAAAACAGGTTGCTTCGGGCCAGCCATCAGCCCGCGCTCTCTTAGAGAGCGTCCAATCCCCGGCCTGCCTGCCTTTCGCCGGGAATCGTTTTTTCGTCTCGCAGATTTGCCCGGTCTACCAACTGGAGCCAGACCACAGCTCGCGGGCTCTGACCCGTGAAAGTCTTTCATGGGAACCGAACTACCCTACCTTCCGTCGCGAGACCGGCGAAAAGAGAGCTTGAGCATTAGGAATCCGGTCCTGTTCGGGCAGATGCCATGCAAGGACCGTGGGCCGAAATCGGCTTTAAGTGAAGGGTGTGAGTATCCCCTTACACCCATACCATGCCCTTTTCTCATTTCACTGTCATAACATGGCTTATATGCAAGAAACTACGCGGCTTGCACGTTGGGCAACTTTTTTGAAAATAATTCTGTCCATTTACTGGACGACCTTATTGGCTCCGAGCTGCTTGAGGTAGCGAACACCCCGGTAGAACGTGGATTCGGAGATTTTGTTTTGCTTGGCGAGTCGCTTGATGTTCTTGCCACCACGGCGAACGTAGTCGTCTCCGATGCGGACAAACTGGCGCAGCTTCCAGGGTAGTGGGCCTTCGACGCCATCCAGTAGAGCATCGAGTCCGCGGCTGACGGCTTTTACGTTCTCCGGGACAGGGCGCTGAATGAGTGCGCGAACCGAAGCGGACGGAGCCTTGCCAATGTGGAAGGAACTTCGCAAGGCGTCAATGGCAGCCAGATCCTCAGTCTTGCGGGACGGTGCGAAGAGGCTGGCGTGCAGCTCGGGTTCGGGCCGGTGTAACTTCTGGACTACAGGATCGCGGCGGAGAAGCTTTTTCGCTCTCGGCCTGCTCACCGAGATATGGTTTACAGTAGCTTCCTGGCGGGCGATCTCCTTCGCCAGTTGCTTACGCCACTGTTGGCGGATTTCGGCGGCGCTGACCGGCGTCCCGCTGCCAAGCACGCTTCGAACCGCACGGGCGGTGACCAACTCCGAAAGCAAGTGGGCAAGGGCAGACTCGGCCTTGTCGCCGTCCAGCGCGCGGATGAGGCGGCGGAGCTGGGCGAGACTTGGCTTGACGTTCATTTTTGAGCTTTGCTCAACCTTCCTTGGGCCTATTGCTCAGCCGGGTTGTCAGCTCGGCCAATATGGTTACTACTTAGTAAACATATCCCTACCGGCCTCAGTTCTGCCAACCGGCCTCAGTTCTGCCAATATGGTTACTACTTAGTAAACATCTTCCTCTGCCGATTCTGCCGCTTCTTTCGGCAGTTTCCGTTTCCACTTCAGGTCCACGGCGCGGGCGGCGGCAACGTCGTCCGCATCGTTTGGCCCGCCTACCTGGACCTCGCGCAGCGAGCCGCGAATGACGCCGAGGCCATAGGATGCCAAGATCTTTTCCCAATAGGCAGAATCTTCGTTCGTCCGGTCGATTTCCGCTGGTGGGATCGGATCGACTTTCTTTTTCACCATAGCCGCCTCGCGCCCGCGCTGCTAAGCTCCAGTTCCAGTTAGTAGGTCCGTCATCAAATCCCGAATCACCCCAACCTGCTCCTCTCGGCTGCGCTGCCTCTGCGCCTTGCGCTTGGCCTCGCCCTCTGCCTGCCAGGCAACTTCCCTCGCGGCCTGTTCGCATCGGCGGTCGGTGAGGATGCGACGAATTTCCAGCCGAGCTTGCGCGAGGAAGCTGGGCGTCATGGTTGCGATCTGGTTCATGCTTTCCTCTTTTCTTGTCCAGTTAATGGAATTCTGCCCGTGATACAGATAACTCGTCCTGGGCCGTTCTCTGACCTGCGAGCCCATCCGTTCCCCCACTCGCGTTCCTAGCCTCTCCAGACGGGGGTTTTACCACGGTTCCGGCCCCCTTTAGCCGGTGTTCACGAAGGATGGCAACCGCCTGCGCCCGGCGCTCTGGCGACATCTGCCGTTTCCGGCGCACCCCGGCGATGCGAATGGCGATCTTGGCCTGGGCTGCGTTCCCGCCATCGAACACGGCGGTGCCTTCGTAGTCGCCGTCCTGCCCAAGCTCCATACCAACAGCCAGCAGTTCGGCCTTCGCGCGGTGCCAGCGGCGAGTGACGCCGGCGAAGGTCTTGGGAAACTGTCCACGACGAAGGAACATGACACACAAACCTAACCGTCCCTCTTCATCCTCGTTCTCGAAAATGTGACTTTCGCCGAAGCGACCGGGGATGATGCTGTCGCCGAGTTCGTCCTTCTTGATTCGCAAGCGGTACTTCAAAGCAAACTCCGTGATCCTCATGCCGCTTTCCTTTCCGCCTTCACCCAATTTCGACTACGGTCGATTTTCACTGGCTCACAAATTCTTTAACCTCGTCCCAGTGGTCTGAAACTCCCTGGAGTAGTTCCCGGCTGTCTGCGATCTCGGCCAGATATGGCTCCCGCAAGTCTTCGTCCAGCACTTCCCGGATGCCGTCTTCGATAATCTTGACGATGACATCCGGGGCCAACGCGTCCAGTTCCCACACGTCGGTTGTCCGATGTTTTTCCAGATACCCCTTGAACCGCGGGTCGCTCTGTTTTCCGGGCTGGGGCGGCAGTTCGTACTTTTGGATTTGGTCGCTGTTGAGCGCCAGCCGCCTGAGTTCGACGGTGCCGCCCGTCATTAACTCCATACGCTCTTGCAGAAATCGGGAGCAGTCATCGCCAGTGTAATCGTGATCGCCCAAGTGCAGGATTAGGGGCGTTTGGCCGTCTCGTGTGTATTCCCGGAAACGCTTCGCGGCCTCCCACATGGCGCTCGCGCTGTTGTAGGCTTTGACCGCGATGAACGGAACGTCTAGTTCCTCGCAGGCTTCCTCCGCCAGCTCGATCAACGCGTCCTTTTCAATCCAAACTTCCGGTCGGTAGGGCTGGTTCTGCCAGGTGTCCACGCGGAACTGCGGGCCGACTGAGGTTATGAAGTCCTCGACATCCTGCCATCGTGGTTGCCGCTTGATTACCCGGATGCGATCGGTAATGTGCTCCCAGTCGAGCACGCCGGCGTAGCGTCCGTCCGTGACCACTACACCGAGGTTCTTGTATTCCCGGACGGTGTTGGCGATCACGTTCGTCGCGACCAGTTGGTAAAACAGTTGCCTCAAGGTGAGCGTGTAGCCTTTTTCCTTATAGGTGGTGCAAATCGCATCGCACTTTGCCAGCAGTTCGGCGTTTTCTTTATAGAACTTCTTCGGGATGTAGCAATGCTTCATTACACTGGCTCCTTTCTTCCGAGCGCGGCTCGGCCGGGCCGCCGACGAGACGGCCCGAATTACTTACGCCGCCTTGACTTCTGCTTCCTCAGCGATCGACTTGGCTGCCGGGATCTTGTGGTCACGCCGCAGAAACGCCTCCAGCGCAGAAATCGGAATCACGCGCCGGCGACCGATCTTCCTGGAGACAAGTTCTTTCGCGCGAACCAAGTTGACGATAGTGCGCTCGCAAACCCCGAGGCGCCGTGCCGCTTCCGCGGTTCCAACAGCTAGTACCGCTTCCATGCTCATGGGTGCCTTTCCTTTCACAAGAAGTCCTTGACTTGCTCGACTTCATATGATTAGATGTTCTAGCAATTGATCTAGCTAGGATATGGCCCTGTGAGTCGTTCAAATCGTCTAGCATCCGAGAAGATGGCGGGGTTCGAGGCTCTCGCAGCCTACGCGAACATGGGTGACGCGCCAGAGGATTGGCGGCGTTTTCGGCTTATGTATCCGACCTTCTTTCCTACAACCCCCTCGGGAATCACCAAGCCGGGGTTCCAGAATCTGGCCGAATGGATGTACGCGTTTGCCGAGGAATGGAAGAGGGAATTCGCCGGCCTGCCTGAGGATCGCAGACCGCTGCCTCCACTCCTTTGGTACCGGAACCGATTGCGAGCAGTTTGGGCGAGTAATGATCGACACGGCTACAATCTGGCAATTCTTCTTGGGTTCGACCAGGAAGCGAAGAAGACTGGGGCGGAGCATCCTGGAGAGGTCTATACCGAAATGCTCGCAAGACACGTTAGCCCGAGCGAAGTTGGCGACCTAAGCAAATTTGTTCGGGGCTCCTCTGGACTCCCAGAGGGCAAACCTGTCGTCAGCTTTGCGGCCGCAGAAGTCGATTGGAAATCCAACCGCGATCTCCAACAGGCGTTCTACGAATCCATCAACCGACTGCCTCCGGGCAAGTCCACAGTTGACGGCGTGACGGGCGAGATTCGTTGGCAGTTCGGCTGCGAATTTCAGCAAGCACTCTACGAACTCATGCGGTGCCGCTGGCGGGCGAAGGTCTGTCCACAGTGCGGGCGTTTTTTTGTAGCGACTAAACCTCGGCGGAACTTCTGTTCCACCCGCTGTACGGGGGAGTCTAGAAAGGCGCAAAAGCTGGCGTGGTGGAACGAAACCGGGAGCAAGCGACGGGCTCGGGTGAAAGCGAGGAAACAATGAAGAAGCAGCGCGGAGTCAAGAAGCAGCCCGGAGTGAAGAAGCAGCGTGGAGTCTTTGAAAAGATGCCTGGCTCGGGCGTTTGGTGGGTTCGCTATACCGACGCGGCGGGCAAGTTGCGCCGCGAGAAGGCGGGGAGCAAGAGCGCGGCTATCACTCTCTACAGCAAAAGAAAGATCCAAGTTTTGGAGGGCGTAAAGCTCCCGGAAAATCTCAGATCGGTTCTCCACGTCGCGGACCTTGCGCCCGCGCTGCTGCGTGACTACGAGGTCAACGGAAGAAAGTCCCTGGATTCCGTAGAGCGCCGGTTGCGTAAGCATGTGCTCCCGTTCTTTGGCGAGATGCCCGCGAACGAAGTTGGGACCGACCAGATCAACTCCTATATTGCTGCGCGCCAAAAAGAGCAGGCTGAAAATGGTACGATCAACCGAGAAATGGCCGCACTGAAGCGAATGTACAGCCTCGCGCGAACGAGCACGCCGCCGAAAGTTCGCGCGGTGCCCGTTTTCCCTCGCCTCAAAGAGAACCCGCCACGCCAGGGGTTTGTCGAGGATCAGCAATACTCCAGCCTAGTCCAGCACGCGGAAGAGCTGTGGTTGAAGGCGATCCTCGCGGTAGCCTATACGTATGGCTTTCGCAAAAGCGAGTTGCTGCTAAACCTCAAGGTCGGCCAGGTTAGCCTCAAGGACAATTCCATTCGCCTCTACGCCGGGACCACGAAGAATGACGAGGGCCGGTCGGTGAAGATGACGAAGGAAGTTCGTGGCCTGTTGTGTGGCTGCCTTGCGGGTAAGGCAGCAGATGATTATCTTTTCACGCGTTCGGACAAAAAGCGGGTCCGGAATTTCCGTGGGGCATGGTATAGCCTATGCGAAAGGGCCAGCCTCGGGAAATTCGTGCGGGGCGAAGACAAGAAACCACATTGGAGGGGTCTGATCTTTCATGACTTGCGCCGCTCAGCCGTCCGGAATATGGTGCGGCGTGGCGTTCTGGAAACCGTTGCGATGAAAATCTCAGGCCACAAGACTCGGTCAGTGTTCGATCGCTACAACATCGTCAGCGAGGCTGATCTCCATGACGCAGCGCTCAAGATTGAACAGGGCAGGGAAGTCGAGAAGCAACTGACACCAGAAGGGAGGCAAAACCAACTGACACCACAACTGACACCAGGGCAAAATCTCAACAATCGTGGCAGCGGGAATATTCCAGTAAGACCTGTACAATCAGTGCAATAGAACGATTGCCCGGATGGCGAAACTGGCAGACGCACGGGACTTAAAATCCCGAGGGGCGAAAGCTCCGTGACGGTTCGATTCCGTCTCCGGGCACCATCAAAGTCTGGTTGCTTTACCCTCTGCACTCAATAGACTTCAGACCTCGCTGCCCGGGTCATCAGTTCTTCGATGGCCTGGTGCGGCGACTTGCCGTTTTCCAGGATGGCGAACATCTGTTCGGTGATGGGCATCTCGACGTTTTTCTTGCGGGCTAAACCAACCGCGGCTTTGGTGGTGAAAAGCCCTTCCGCGACTGCACCGTGCATGTTGGCGATGATGTCGGGCAGTTTGCGGCCTTTGCCGAGTTCGACGCCGACGCTGCGGTTGCGCGAGAGATCTCCGGTGCAGGTTAGAACCAGATCACCCAGCCCGGCGAGTCCAGCCATGGTATCGAGGCGGCCACCACAGGCCACGACCAGGCGCGCCACTTCGGCGAGACCGCGCGTGATCAGCGCCGCTACCGAATTGTGGCCGAGGCCCAGGCCAGCGCAGACACCGGCGGCGATGGCGATAATGTTCTTCAACGCGCCGCCTAACTCCACGCCAATCACGTCGTCGTTGGTATAGACGCGAAAGCGGGAATCGTTGAAGGCTTGCTGCACGGCGCGTGTCACTTCTCCGTCGACCGACGCCACGGTCACAGCCGTCGGATCGCCCCGCGCTACCTCCTTGGCAAAAGAAGGGCCACTGAGCGCTGCCACGCGAGCGGTGAACTTGCGGCTTCGCAAGACGTCGCCAATCACTTCCGTCATGCGCAACAGAGTCCCGTCTTCGAGTCCTTTGGTGCAGCTGACGAAAAGTATCTCCGGGCGGAGCGCTGGCGCCATGCGTTCGAATAGAGCGCGACAATGCTGCGAGGGCATCACGCTGACCACGATCTCCGCGGCGTCAAGCGCGACGTTCAGATCGCTGGTCGCTTCGACCGATTCCGGCAGGATGAACCCCGGCAGGAAGCGTTCATTGGTTCGGCTTTTTGCGATGCTCTCGCAAACTTCCAGTTCGTTGGCCCAGAGCCGGACATGGTGCCGGACACTGTGCGGGACATGGTCTGTCCCTTTGCGTCCCAGGACGATTGCCAGGCCGGTGCCCCAGGCGCCTGCTCCGATGATGGCAATGCGGCTCATCTGCGGGTTGCTCCTGACGTTTCTGACTTTGTTCCTAACTTCGATTCCGTTCCATTGGCGAGACGGCCGATGTTTTGGCGGTGCTTCCAGATAACGAGCGCCGAAACCAGGGCGATCAAAACCAGTTGCCGCGCGTCCGCGTATTCGTGGAAGGCCCAGGCCAGCAGCGGAAAAGCCGCCGCCACCGCGATGGACCCAAGCGAGACGTAACGGAAGGCGACAGCGATGAGCAAGAACAGGACCACCATGGACAAAATAGATTTCGGGGTGAGCAGGATAAAAGCGCCAAGGCTGGTGGCAACGCCCTTGCCGCCGCGGAATTTGAGCCAGACAGGGAACAGATGGCCGAGCACGGCGAAGAACGCCGCCGTGGTCATGATGAGCTGCTGATGCGGTCCGCCGAACAGCACCCGCGCCACTAGAACCGCAGCCAGACCTTTGGCGGCGTCGAGAAGCAAAGTCGCAACCCCAAGCGCAGGCGACTTGCGAGCCACGTTCGTCGCGCCAATGTTGCCGCTGCCGCTCGCGCGCACATCCTCACCCTTGAGAATCCGCACCAGCAGATAACCAAACGGGATGGACCCCAGCAGGTAGCTCACGGCGGCGGTGATGAGGTAGGGACTCATGTTCGTTGCTCTCTATCCAAACTTGCTGGTGGAGAGCCGGGCGTCCCCGCCCGGCTGGACGGGCGAGACGCCCGTCCCTCCACCGTATGACTCATTACGCGGTCACTAGTTATTCAGCTGCGTTGAGGCGGTCCCATCGGGAAACATTGCAACTTCGTGTACTTCGATCCTCCCGGTGAAAGCTGGCTCTGATAGAGAATAAACTCGCGGGCCGTCATTGTGCCGAAATCAAGCTCGGACGTCGCGGCAAGCCGCTTTTCGAGCACTGCAAACATTGCGTTTGGACCGTCACCCTTGCGCCTCTTCGGCGATCCCGATCTGCCGCCGCCGCGCGCCAGAGTCAGATGCGGATTGAAGGGCCGGTCCTCGCGCGGAATGCCGAGTTCGGCGACGGCCACATCGATTCTCCCGGCCAGTTCGGATAGTTCCGGACCGGCGTGAATCCCGATCCAGAATACGCGCGGAGCCTTTGCGGTCGGGAAGAATCCGTATCCGCCCGAGCGAATTGCGAACGCGCTGCTTTCAACTCGCCGCAAACGTTCGGTGATGGCCTCGACCCGCTCTGGCGCTTGTTCTCCGATGAACTTCAACGTAATGTGCAGCGACTCCGGCCGCACCCAGCGGGCATGGGGCGCAAAACTCTCGACGCCTTCGAGGAAGCGCGAGATCCGCGCGCGGACTTCAGGGTCGAGATCGATGCCGATGAATATTCGCATCTTTCTGGTTGTGTGGTGACACGGGGCGGAGCCCCGTCACCACACCATTAATATAGGCGCCTTACAGCAGCGCCCTGCGGATCATTTCCAATGCCTGCTGCGTTGCGAACTGGCGGATGCGCTTGCGGTCGCCGGGGAAATTACGCTCAACGACCTGAGTGCCTTCTTCTCCCGCGAGTGCGATGTAAACCAGGCCCACGGGCTTCTGCTCGGTTCCACCGCTCGGGCCGGCGACTCCGGTGATTCCGACTCCGTAGCTCGCGAGGCAGCGTTTGCGAATGCCTTCGGCCATCGACGCCGCCACTTCGCGGCTGACGGCTCCGTGCTGGTCGATCAGGGCTTTAGGAACATTGGCGAATTGCGTTTTCAGTTCGTTCGAGTAAACTACGGCGCCGCCTAGAAAATAGCGCGAGCTGCCGCTGAGCGAAGTGATGCGCTCGGCCAGCAAGCCACCGGTACAAGATTCGGCCACAGCCAGCGTCATACTGCGCATCTGCAGCAGATAGCTGACGATCTGCTCGATGGTTTCACCTTTGCGAGAGAAGATGGCGTCGCCAAGTTCGTCCTCGATTTTCTCAACGAGCTCTTCGACGCGCGCCTCGGCCTCCGCTTGCGAATCCTTGCGGCAGCGCAGGTGGAGCTGAATCTCGCCCGCGCCCGCCAGGATGGTGGTCTCGATGTCGGCATAAGTTTTGTGGATGGGCGCGACCCGCGCGTCCACTTGCGATTCTGGCATCATCGCCATTTTGAGCGTGCGAGTGGCGATGTGCTGGGGCGGGATCCGGGGGCGCAGCCGCGGGATGCATTCCGTTTCGAACAGCGCCTTGAGCTCGTAGGGAGGGCCGGGGAGCAGCATCAGGAGCCGTTCCTGGCCGTCATACTTTCCGCCGATCCACTGGCCGGGCGCGGTGCCGAGGGAATTCGGCAACACGGTGGCGCTGGTCAGAATGTCGGCCTGCTTGGCATTGTTGGCGGACATCTTCATGCCGCGCTTGGCGAAGCGCTCTTCGAGTTTCGCGATGATCTGGGGATCGCGTTGCAGTTTCAAACCCAGCGCGTCGGCCACCGCTTCGCGCGTCAAGTCGTCTTCCGTGGGGCCGAGGCCGCCCATGAAAATGATGATGCCGGAACGCCGCATGGCGAGTTTGGCGGCCGCGGTCAGTCCTTCGCGGTCGTCGCCCACAATGCACTTGAAGCGCACTTCAACGCCCAGTTCATTCAGTTTTTCGGTGAGGTAGAGCGAGTTGGTGTCCTGACGATGGGGAGTGAGCAACTCAGACCCAACTGCGATGATCTCGGCGTTCACGGGTAAAAGTGTAAATGATGGAGGAGATGCGGTCGCCTTTATTAGTTGTCATCTTTATCAGTTGTCATCCTGAGCGAAGCGGACGACCTATGTATTCCGGCGCTACGAGCACATGCGCAGGTCTTTCCCCTTCGGCTCCGCTCAGGGTCAAGATGAACGGCCATATTCGTGGTGCGAAGATCAGGGGCACGGTAATGAACTCAAGCCTGCCCCGAGTACGGGTCGCGGAGATAACCTTCCAGGGCGAAGTCTTCGCCAAAGCGGTGCAACTCGAAGCGCTGCACGCACTGTGCCCTCCCGTGCAAAGATTCCCCGGCGATGAAGGGAACCGCCCCCTCGCCAAAAATCTTTGGCGCGTAGTAGAGGAACACCTTGTCCACCTCGCCCGACGCCAGCGCCGCCCCGTTCACCAGCGCTCCGCCTTCGATCAGCAGGCTGGCGATCTCCAGTTCTCCCAGGCAACGGACAATCGCCGAGAAATCGGGCGGTCCCTCCACGTTTGCCGAAAATATTTGTTGCACGCGAATCCCCTTCGCTTCCAGCGCCCGCCTGGTCTGTTCCTCGGCGCCGGAGCACAGCACCAGAACATCGTTCCCAGCGGTCTGGATCACTCGCGATTCAGGCGGAATGCGCAAGTAAGAATCCAGGATCACTCGCAGCAGCTTGCGCCTTCGCGGCCGGCCGCTGCGGTCGGTCAGCAGCGGATCGTCCGCCATCACCGTCCCTACGCCGGCCAGGATCGCGTCATTCTGATGGCGGAGTTGCTGCACATGCGCGCGCGCCACTTCGCCGGTGATCCAGTGGTAGCCGCTGCGCGCGCCCTCCGACGCAGGCGTAGCCGAGCGAGCTTCCGAACTGCGCTCCGTGCCTGGTTTCGTGGCGTCGGCGATTTTTCCATCGAGGGTCATCGCCGATTTCAGCGTGACCAGCGGTTTGCCCAGCCGGATGTACTTGGCAAAACTTTCATTCAGCTTCTTCGCTTCCGCCTCGAATAGGCCGACCTCCACTTTGATCCCTGATGCGCGGAGCTTCGCAAATCCCTGACCCGCCACTTGTGGATTGGGATCTTCCATGGAGCAGAGCACGCGGCGGATTCCGGCCGCGATCACGGCCTCGGCACACGGCCCGGTTCGCCCTTGATGGGAACATGGTTCCAGGTTCAGATAGAGAGTTCCGCCGCGTGCCGCATTCCCCGCTTGCTCCAGCGCGAGAACTTCGGCGTGCTTGACGCCGTCGTACGTGTGCGTGCCGGCCCCAACTTCGCGGCCCGACGCGTCCACCACCACCGCGCCCACCGCCGGATTCGGTGACACGAGCCCAACGCCCGCTCGCGCCAACTCGTGCGCGCGCCGCATGTGGAGTTCATCACCAGTCATGAAAGGATCATTTCACCACGGAAAGAGAAAATCCACCACGGAGGCACGGAGACACGGAGAAAAAACAATTCACAAATTGCGAGGGGGATAACTGCTATTCCCGTCGTCCTCATCGGGCTCCGCCAATGCCACCGCGCCAGATCGATTCTGCGGACCACGTCTCTTCGGCGATGGTACACCGGCCAAAGGATCTTCAACCAAAGGATCATCAAGTGATTCGGAGGGTTCTCGGGAACTGAACAGTTTTCCCACGAAGCGTAGAACCAACCAAAGGACAACGACACCAATCGCCAGTTGCCACCAGACACCCATCAGATGCCTTTCTCCGTGGCTCCGTGTCTCCGTGGTGGATTTTCAGGAGAACAGCGACTCCACAAATTCCTTGGCATCGAACGGTAACAAATCCCCTGCCTTTTCGCCCACTCCTACATACCGCACCGGCAGTCCCAACTCCCGCGAAATTGCGACCACGACGCCGCCTTTGGCCGTGCCATCGAGCTTGGCCAGCACAATTCCCGTGACTCCGGACGATTGCGTGAACTGCCGCGCCTGTTGCAATCCATTCTGACCGGTCGTGGCATCCATCACCAGCAGAGTCTCGTGCGGCGCGCCGGGCACGATGCGTTGTGCGGTACGCGTCATCTTTTCGAGCTCGAGCATCAGGTTTTGCTTGGTGTGCAGGCGCCCGGCGGTATCGACGATCACGTAATCGATGTTGCGCGCCGTTGCCGACTGCAGCGCGTCGAACAACACGGCGGATGGATCGCCCCCGGCTTTCGTCTTGATCACTTCCGTTCCCGTGCGCTGCCCCCAAATTTCGAGTTGCTCGATCGCCGCCGCGCGGAAGGTGTCCGCCGCGCACAGCAGCACCGTCTTTCCTTGCGCGCGAAACACCTGCGCCAATTTTCCGATCGTCGTCGTCTTGCCCGTGCCGTTCACGCCCACGACGATGATCACCTCCGGCGTGCCATCCACCTTGGTCACGGGCCGTGCACCGGTCGACGTCAGAATCGCCAGCAATTCCTCTTTCAGCAGCCGTTTGAGTTCATTCACATCCTTGATCTGCTTCCGATCGGCCTTCTCGCGCAGCTTTTCCAGAACCTCATGGGTGGTGGTGGTGCCGAGGTCGGCGCCAATCAGCGTGGCTTCCAGATCGTCCAGCGTGGAGCGGTCGATCTCCTTGCCGATGGAGACGACATCCTCGATGCGCTCGGCCAGGTTCTCGCGGGTGCGCGAGACGGCCTCCTTCATGCGCTCAATAAAACTTGGTTTCTGTTCTTCGTCCAGACTGCCAAAAAGGGTTTGAATCATGAGGTGTCCGACAACGATTATAGGAGAATCCACCGGAGGGAATTGGTAATTGTGTAAGGGGCAGTCGTTGGTCGCTAGTCGCTGGTCGTTCGCTGTTCGTCGTTCGCTTCGGCAGACTGTAAGCAATCACGAGTCAAAGGCTTGCCAACGGCTAGCGACCAACGACCAACGACTGCCTCTTACCAAATTACCGATTTGTCTCAGGTCCGCGTGATTTCGACGGTGAGAGGATCGACGGGTTGAAGGGGAGGGTGGAGCGGCGCCGGAGCGGGTACAGCCGATTCCAGCGGGATCATCTGCGCCAGCGACTTCTGAATACGGATGTCTCCCCGGTAAAACACCGCCATGAGCGCGGTCACCGCCTTGGGGTCAAGGCGCTGTCCCGAAAGATTCTCAATGATGCGCAGGGCTTCCATCGGATCGTGCGCCTGCTGATAAGGACGGCTCGTGGTCAAGGCGTCAAAGGTGTCGGCGACCGCAATCACGCGTGCCAGCAGCGGAATCTCGTCACCTTTTAGACCGTAAGGATATCCGCGCCCGTTGAGCGCCTCATGATGCAGTTCGATTCCGGGCAGCATCTCGCGCAACTGCGGCACCGGACGCAGAATGTTCGCGCCCTTGGTGGTGTGCGTCTTCATGATTTCGAATTCTTCCGGAGTGAGAGCGCCCGGTTTTTTCAGGATGCGGTCTTCGATGCCGATTTTTCCGACATCGTGCAGTTGCGCCGACACGCGCAGGATTTCCAGAAATTCCGGGCCCAGCCCCATCTCTTTCGCGATCATCAGCGAGTATTTCGTAACGCGGTCGGAATGGCCGCGGGTGTACGGGTCTTTTTCGTCGACGGCGCCGGCCAGCATCTGGATCGACCCCATGAACAGGTTCTTGTTTTCATCCGCGGCGCGCTTCAGGTCCTCGACGAACTGTTCCAGTTCATCCGACATGGTGTTGAACGTCGTCGCCAGTTCGCCGATCTCGGTGCGCGTTTTCAGGTGCACGCGCTGGGAAAAGTCACCGCGCGCAATCGCCCGGCTGGACTGCGCCAGCACTTGCAGCGGGCTGGTGATCCGCCGCGCCGAGAAAATACTCAGGCCGACACTCACAAACACCGCCAGCCACGCCAATAAGCGGCCGGTGCGCTGCATCTCGTAGATTCCGCGATACGCATCTTCGCGCGGTTTCTGCACCACTACCGCCCAATCCAGCGAAGTCACCGGACTGTATGTTCCCAGCATCTCAGTCCTATCTTTCCCATCGCTAAGCGTGAATTCGCGGGTCGCCGCCAACTGGGCTTTCGCGCCTTCATCGACAAAGCTGCGGACGATCTCGAAGTGGCTCATGTCCTGTCCGGTGGCATATTGCGCAGTCGCCGCTGCCACCAGCCTTCCCTGGCTGTCCACGACGTACGGCATCAACCCGGTGAGACTGACTTGCTGCAGCCGGCGGATCAGGTAGTCCATATCGACCACGGACCCGATCATCCCGAGAAAACGTTTGTCATACATGATCGGCGAACTGACCAACATGACGGTGCGTGCGGATTTCCCGCTGCCCACCATCAAGGGCTGCCCGCTGTAGACGCGTCCTTCGCGGGCGGCTTGATAGGCGCGCTCCAGTTCCCGCTGCAGAAAGGCGTCGGGCTCAATACGCCCGGCGGAAACTCCTTTGGCATCGGCATTCAGCAGCGTGGCATACGCAATGTCATTCGACGACGAAACAAAATTCTCGAGCATGGCCCGAAGCTCCGGCGTCAGAAGTTTCTGAGCATTAAGGTCGTTCCCGCTCGGACTGGCCAGCATCATTACCTGAATCGACGATGACAAATTGGCCAGCATCATGTGCAACGCTTCCTGGTGCTGCGAAATATCGTCGGCCAGCGAACGCGTGACCGTGTTCTGCAGCAGCATTTCGTTGGTCTTGAGGCGCTCCCGGTTCATGGTCTCGATCTGCGCCGAGTAGAAGTACATGGGGAGGACACTGATCGCCAACAGCACGCCCAGGATGACGTACAGCAGCGGAACGCGCGCGGGAATGGGAAGCTTCAAGGGCAAAAGGCAATCCTGTCGGCCCAAGCGCGGGGATGAGCTGGTCCGTCCTGTATCCATTCTAAGTTGGTTTCGAGTGATGACCTCAGGTGCTTAAAGTACAGCTCACCGTTACCGAAGTACTCACACCGCCGGTGACCGCGGTCTCGGGAGTTCTCAGTTCTCAGTTCCCAGTTCTCAGTTCTCAGTGAGAAGCGCGGGGATTAGATCTGACTTCATAAATGCCTTTCAGCCCGGAAGGCCCTTCCCTCAGGGGCTAAAGCCCGCATTTTTCCAGGCCCTGACCGGCACCCTTCGGCTTCGCTCAGGGCAGGCTCTTGAAGCCGTGCCCTGCCCAAAACCGATTCATGAAGGTGGCTCCAGATACTGAGAACTGAGAACTGAGAACTGAGAACTGAGAACTGGGAACTGCTCTTGTGCCGGTTTATAATAAAGTCAGTCGGCCCGGGGTGCTGCATGCGGTCCTTCCACGGTTGCTCCGTTTGTTATCGGCTGTTGGCGATAGTTCTGGTCTTTTCCTCGTGGACACGCGCTGAGAAGACCGCTCCCCCCCGGATTTCCAAGGAAACCCGCGAAGAAATTGTCCACGCCTTCGATGCAGAACTGGTTTACATCCGCACGAATTTTCCGATGGGGAAGACTGGACTGAAACTCAAAAACGGAACCGTAACCCCCAGCGGTCCGGAACTGCAACATTTGATGGCGCTCTGGGGCCCGGCCGCGAAACCCGGCGATCGCGCGCGCATCAGCGATGTCGTCATCAAGGACGACCACATTCGCTTTGAGATCAACGGCGGACCGATCAAGAAGCAGAAGTGGTATCAGCACATCCAGATTTCAGGGGCGAGCTCATCGGTGCCGATTGCGCCGTCAGATTCGTCCGCGAATGCCCGCGGCTCTTTCGTGGATCTCTACTTCGACAACTATGTTCCGGAGATGACCGGGCCAGAGCTAAAGCAGTTGCTGCGTCCGGTGTTTGATTTCGATGCCAAATCCGCTCTTGATGCCTACCTGGAAACCGTTTCTCCCCAGGTCAAAGATGCCATCAAGAATCACCACGTGCTGGTGGGAATGAACCACGAGATGGTGATCTATGCCAAGGGCCGTCCGCCAAAGAAAGTGCGCGAGACTGCCAACCTCGACGCTGCCGACAAAGATACTGCCGACAAAGTCGAGTACGAAGAATGGATCTACGGCACGCCTCCCGAGGACGTGGATTTTGTGCGCTTCGTTGGCGAAGAGGTCGTGCGGGTCGAGACCATGAAGGTGGATGGCCAGAAAATCGTGCGCGTCGAAAAAGAAGTCGATCTGGGCGCTCCAACCGTTGCCAAGAAACAGGAAGGCCGCCCAGCGAACGCGCCGACGCTGCGGCGTCCCGGAGAAGAGATGCCGGAGTCGAATCCTGCCAACCCTTCCAGAACGCCACCGATGGGCGCGCCGCAACCGACCGGCCCCGGTTCAGACCCAGGCCCCAACTGGAGTTTGTCCTGAAGCGCAGAGGGATGTATAAGCGGGGCGGGCCGCCCAGGAAAACTGCTATGATTTGATTGTCGGCCCAGGGGTTTCGTCGCATGAACATCAATCTAACTCCCGAGCAGGAACGCATCGTCAACAACGAGCTGAAGTCAGGTCACTTTCGATCCGCGGAGGAAGTGATTGCCCAAGCCTTCGTTGCTCTCCGGGAAAAGGAACGCTCGTCGCTTGCCGGATCGCCTGCCGAAGCCAGCAATGGCCACCATGATGATGCCGTGCGTGAAATGCTCGACTTTGTCGAGAAAAACCGCACTCCCTTGCAGGGCGTCTCTGTTAAGCAACTGATCCACGAAGGTCACCGCCTGTGAGCGATCTGGTGCTGGACGCCTCGTTGACGCTCCAGTGGTTTCTGGAAGACGAGGCCGGACGGCAATATGGCCTCAGTGTCCTCGCAAGCCTTTCCAGCAAACGCGCAGTGGTTCCTATCTTGTGGTTCTATGAAGTGGGCAACGGCCTTCTCGTGGCCTACCGGCGGAAGCGGACCACATTCGATCAAATCGGCGGTTTTCCTCCTTTCGAGTGCGTTTTGCCTTGTTTTTCCCGTTTGACCACGCCAAGCAAATCGCTACAATTGGTAGTAGAGAAAGGAAAGTAGCCGTGACGATTGAACTTCCAGAGAAGCTTGAAGCGGCCCTGAAGATCCGGGCCAACGCCCATGGCGTTTCGCCCGCCGGTTATGTGTGTGAGGTTCTTGAACGCGATCTCGCGCCCTCACTCGAAGGCCAATCATCGGGGATTCCTTTCAAAACGGGGCGCGGCATGTTCGCTAAGTACGGGCAGGCTCCATCTGCCGAGGAAATCGATGCCAACCGCGCCGATATGTTTCGGAACTTCGGTGAAGATTTTTGATGATTGCTGCCGTTGCCGACACCCACACGGCCCTTTGGCATTTGTTCGACGACAAGAGATTGTCCGCTGCCGCCGAAGCCGCTATCAACGATGCAGCGACCGCCAGACGCAAGATCGCCATTTCGACCATAAGCTTGGCCGAGGTGGTTTATTTGATCGAGAAGAACCGTCTGCCGGCATCGGCGTATGAGGAACTGACGCAAGCCTTGGCCGACCCCGAACATGTTTTTACCGAAGCCGTTCTTACCGCTGCCATTGTCCAAGCCATGCGGCAGGTGTCACGCGCCGAAGTCCCGGACATGCCAGACCGCATGGTGGCGGCCACTGCCGTCTATTTCGATGTGCCGGTTATCAGCCGTGACCGGCGCATCCGTGCCACCGGCCTGAAGACGGTTTGGTAATGGGGCGGGGCGAGGATCAAATGGATACAGCGCGCCGTAACTCTAAGGGTCGAGTTCATCCCCTTCAACCCTCAATGACGACGTGAGCGAGGGTGAGGTGGAGAGGATCGGGATTTGAGCATGTCCAATCTCACTTTTTTGGAGAAGCGCAAGTTTGAGCAACTCCTTGGAATGAGCAGCGGGTACGTGTTGGAATTTAGCAACCGAAGTTTTGCTGAGTTCGTCCTCGACAGTACGGGCCTCGATATTGACGACTCGCGTTACGCCTACGCAAGCGGATCGAAGGCGAATCGGCTACGCGCCTTCTGGCAGAAGGAAGAAAATGCCGTGGTCGGAAAGCTCATGAGCGACATGCTCGACCTCGGCGGCAAAACGGGGGCGCTGCAAGAGGAATGCCGCGTCATCGTTGCGCGCCTTCTGCAAAACAGTTCCCAAGCGGACACCGGTTCCCAGCACAAGGAGCAATCATCGCAACAGCAGCGCCGATCTCAAGTGCTTAGACAATTGAAGGAAGATTTTATTCGGCTCGCAGCCGAGCGCGACAGGAACAGTGCCGGGCTGGCTCTTGAAAGGCTCCTGAATCGGCTGTTCGAGATATTTGAACTCCAACCTCGTCAGCCTTTCCGAGTCATAAGAGAACAGATCGATGGGTCCTTTGAGCTAGACGGCCAAGTCTACCTGTTGGAATCGAAGTGGGAAAAGCACGCGCTGCCCGAGGCGGATTTGCTCATTTTCAGGGGCAAGATCGAGGGCAAGTCCACTTTTACGCGCGGCGTTTTTATTGCACTGAACGATGTCAGTTTGCCAGCGCGGGATGCCATCACGCGAGGTAAGGCACCTTCATTTTTCGTGATGAACGGGCATGACCTTATGATGATTCTGAGCGAAGCAATCAGCCTGACAAACTTCCTGCGAAAGCGCGTCCGTCTGCTTGCTGAAGAAGGGTGCGTGTGCGTTCCTTTTGCAGAACTCGCATAAAGCCCAAATAGCCCCCAAATCCTCGACCTTCTACACCTAACCCTCTAAACTATGAGTGTGAAGATTGCCCTGGGCCAGATTAACCCCACCGTAGGGGACTTTTCTGGCAACGCTGCCAAGATCATCCAGTTTGCGCTGCAGGCTCGAAGTGCGGGCGCGGGCCTGATTCTGTTTCCGGAACTTGCCGTCTGCGGCTACCCGCCGCGCGACCTGGTCGAGAGGCCGTCGTTTGTGGCGCGCAATCGCGCGACCGTCGAGAAGATCGCTGCGGAAACGCGGGGAATCGCCGTCATCTGCGGGGTGGTGACCGCGGCCAAAGCGGACACTGGCAAGAAAGTAATGAACTCCGCCGTGCTGCTGCGCGAAGGACGCATCGAGTTCATTCAGTCGAAGATGTTGCTGCCCACCTATGACGTCTTCGACGAAATGCGCAACTTCGCTCCCGCCAAGAGCCAGCAACTGTTCAGCTTTTGCGGCAAGCAGATGGCTTTGACCATCTGTGAGGATGCCTGGAACGACAAACGCTTCTGGAACCGGCGGCTGTATGGCATCGACCCGGTCGAAGAACTGGTCCGAGCCGGCGCGAACTTCGTGCTCAACATATCCGCGTCGCCGTTTTGGCTGGGCAAGCGCGAACTGCGCCGGGACATGCTGGCGGCGATCGCCCGGAATCAGAAAGTTCCGGTCGCGATGGTGAACCAGGTCGGGGGCAACGACAGCCTGGTCTTCGACGGATCGAGCCTGGTGATTGCGCCTGACGGACGGGTGATCGCGCAAGCGAAGTCGTTCGAGGAAGACCTGATCTATTTCGATTCCGACAAACTCGACTCCCAGAAGATCGATTCTCAGAAGATCAGTGGAGACCTGCACCCGCAAGTCGTGGGTGAAGAAGCCAGCGCGTATGAAGCGCTGGTTCTGGGCACGCGAGATTACGTCCACAAATGCGGCTTCCAGCGGGCAATCGTCGGGCTCAGCGGCGGCATCGATTCCGCGCTCACCGCGTCGATCGCGTCCGCTGCGCTCGGCCCTGAAAACGTGATCGGCGTCGGCATGCCCGGGCCGTACTCGTCACAAGGGTCGATTGACGACGCGCGGGAACTGGCCAGAAACCTGAAGATTCGCTTCGAACTGCTCTCGATTAACGAAATCTACGAGGCCGCGCGCCAGACGCTTGCGCCGGTGTTTGCCGGGATGCCGCAAGACGTCACGGAAGAAAACATTCAGTCGCGCGCCCGCGGGCTGCTGCTCATGTCCATGTCGAACAAGTTCGGCGCGCTGGTGCTTTCGACCGGCAACAAGAGCGAATTGGCCGCCGGCTATTGCACCCTTTACGGAGATATGGTCGGCGGACTGGCCGTCATCTCGGATGTGCCGAAGACGTTGGTGTACCGCCTGAGCGCGTACGTGAACTCGCGGCGCAAAGTAATTCCGCAAGCGACGATCGAGAAGCCGCCGTCGGCGGAATTGCGGCCAGATCAGAAGGATTCGGACTCACTCCCGCCCTATGAGTTGCTCGATGCGATCCTCGAAGACTTTGTGGAGGAATCGTGCTCGGCCGAGCAGATTGCCCGCGTTCACAATTTCGATTTAGATCTGGTGCGGAGGGTGATCCGGATGGTGGAGCGCAGCGAGTACAAGCGGCAACAGGCGGCGCCCGGAATCAAGATTTCCGCCAAGGCGTTCGGCTATGGGAGGAGATTTCCAATCGCAGCCAAGGCGGAGGTTTAGGCGGCAACGACGAGGTAGTGTTGTGATCGGCAGTTTTAGTCGTAGTCAGTCGTCGGTCGTTAGTCGTTGGTGGTTCGGCATGCCGGAATAGATCAAGGTCGCCGAACGACTATCGACCCATGACCAACGACTACTGCTCTCATACGGGAATGACAACTTCGCCGGTTTTTGTAACAATCGAATTCCAATTGAATTTCAAAATATGACACGCATGCATCGCACACTGCTCGCTGTTTTTCTGTTGTCCGGCATTGCCATCGCTCAAACCGAACCCACTCTCCAGACAAGACCGGCAGCCAGAGCAGCGGCTGCTTCGGCCGCGGCGGAAGGAACGACGGTTCTCCCCAGCGAAGACACGGTCAACTCGTTCCTGTTTCAGACGTTTGGTTACGATCCCACGGTGACGTGGAAGGTGACTGACATTCGTCCCTCCGAGGTGCCGGGATTGGCGGAGGTTGTAGTTGTTATCACCAGCGAGAAGGGCTCGAACCCGAATCGGTTGCTGGTGAGTTCTGACGGCAAGCGTGCAATCGTCGGCGACATTCTGCCCTTCGGTGCGAAGCCCTTCGACGATGCTCGCGCCAAGCTGGAAAAAGGCGTGAACGGCCCCGCCAAGGGCCCGGCGAAGGCTTCTGTAACGATTGTCGAGTTCAGCGATATGCAGTGTCCGCACTGTCAGAAGGCCGCGTCCACGATTGATCAGCTACTTGCGCTGGAGCCCGAGGCCCGCTTTGTTTTCCAGAATTTTCCGTTGCCCGCGCACAACTGGGCGGAGAAAGCGGCCGGCTATGTCGATTGCGTGGGGCGCGCTTCGGCAGGGGGTGCTGCGAATGAGACAGTCTGGAAATTTATCCACAAGACGTTTGACGAGCAGGCCAATATCACTGAGGCTAACGTCGATGAAAAGCTGAAAGCCATCGCGACCGCATCAGGCGGGAATGGCGACGAGATCTCCGCCTGCGCAGCCCAGCCGGATACGAAAGCCAGAATCGAGGCCTCCGTTGCGCTTGGAAAGTCGGTGGGCGTGAATGGCACGCCGGCTTTGTTCGTCAATGGACGTAACGTACCCAGTGGGGCGCCCTTCGATATGTTGAAGAAGATTGTGGACTTCCAGGCGAGCCAGGAAAAAGGCGACAAATAAGATCGGGTGATCGGGTGATCGGGCCATCGGGTGATCGAAAGTCAAGAGCTCTGGGGTCTCGGGTTTCAGGTTTTAGATCACCCGATGGCCCGATCACCTGATCACCCGATTTCTTATTTCCCCATCCAGATTTCCGGTGCTTCGGTCCGCTCCGGGCCGCGGATGACGTAGGGCGTGATCAGGATCAGGAGTTCGTCGTCCTCTTCTTGTTTGGAACTCTGGGATGTGAGGACGCCGAGGCCAGGGATCGTGGAGAACGCAGGCAGGCCGCTCAGGCTCCTCTGATCGGACTGAGTGATCATCCCCGCCACCACCGCCGGTTCTCCTTCCTTCAGCAGAATTCCCCCCTTGTACTCACGATTGGAAATTATTGGGATGCCATTTGAGTTTACGCTTCCCAAAGTGCGGAATTGGATCTCCAGCTCGAGGGCCACATCGGAGTTGTTGTGAACCAGCGGCTTTGCCTTGAGCGTGAGTCCGATGTCCTCGTAACTGACGGAAGGAAAAGGCGCGGCCAACGACAGATTCCCGATGGCTTGCGAGATGGCCGGATTGCTGATACCCAGCCCATAGCTGGCGTTGAGGATGGGATAGCGCGATCCCAGCTTGAACGTGGCTTCCTTCTCCTGGGAAGCGCGCAGGTGGACGTGATCGAGCGAGCGGACGGAACTCTCATTCAGGGAAAGCGCGGCGGACAACTGATCGAGGCTAAGTCCCATGAACGTGATCCCGCCGCCGAAGGTCGCGAGCGGCTGGCTGAAGATCGAGCTTTGCTGGCCTTGCAATTGTGCGAGGAGGGCGGCAATGGTCTGGCTGTTGGCTTGCTGAAGGTTTTGTCCGACAAGGGCCGCGAGTGTGGCCACGGGAATGTTGAAAAGATTGAAAGTGTTCGGGACGTGCAGCCCGATATTCCGCGCGTAGGTGTGGCTTATCTGGAAAACTTTCAGATCGAGCATCACTTCCGGGCGGGTGCTATTCATCTGTCCCAGAAACTGGGTGGCCGCTTCCAATACCGCCTGCGGTCCGCGCAGCGTGATTGTGCTCGAGGCGGCGTTGAGGCTTGCGAGCTTGAACTCAAAGAGCGTCCGCAGCGAGTTCATCAACTCGTTCAACTCCTGAGCAGTACTGCCGCCAGGGATGTAAAACGAGCGCAGGCCCATGCGGTCGTAGAAGCGATGGTTTTCGGGATTGTCAAGGGCGGCAAAAAGGACCGTGTCTTCCAGTGCCACGCTGAAGCTCTTCGTGACCGCGGATGCCGCCCGCATGGCGGTTGCGAAATCCGCGTTCTCAATATCGAAGCGCACGCGGCGGCTGGGAAAGTTTTCATCGAAGACTATCGTCAGCCCGTAGCTCGCGGCGACCGCCGTGAGCAGACCACGGGAATCGCCGCGGTAGTGGACGTCATGGTGCCCGTCGATCGGTTTGGCGGTCAGCGCGTCGGCGCTGGCGACCACTTGCGGTGGGGCCGCGGTATGAACCGCCACGGGCCCCAGGGAGTCGCTTATGCGTTGCCGAGCGAATTCGTTCTGCGGATCGAGGTTCAGCGCGGTTCGAAACTCCGCCAGCGCCTCCGTTTGCCGTCCATCGAGCAGGTCGTTGTTTCCGCGGTCCAGATGCAGTTCGACCAGATGTTGCCGCGTCATCTCCCGCGCGGTCACGTAGGCCACGTTTTGCGGAACCAGGCGAGCCGCTTCCTCAAACTGGTAAAAAGCTTGGTCGAGATTTTGCAAATTCTCGTTGCGTGACTTCTCGAGTTTGAGGCCGCGCGCAAAGGCCTGGCGGGCGGCTTTCAGGTCTCCCTTAGTAGCGAGGCAGGTCGGCGCACCCGGGGAGTTCGCGCAGAGCGAAGGCGCAGCCGCCGGGGGAGTGTCTGCGGCCAAACACACTCCGGCAAACATCAAAACAATTCCTACTGGCAGCCACCGCATAGTACTTACTATAGAATGCCCGGCTGCTGCTGTCTTGCAAGAGAAATACTCGGTAGGGAACTACGGTCGTAACGGGTCATACCAGGGTGCCGTTCACCGCATGTAGAGACGGGGCTTGCCCCGTCTCCTCGGCATTGCTGAGACGCGGCAAGCCGCGTCTCTACGGATGACTGCCAGTCTTCACCGCAGCATCAGCCGCTCCATTCGTGTGGCGCGGCCGGTCCGGTCATCGCACTCGACCAGCACGGCGCACAGGCGAACGTCGCCGTTGGCCGCTTCGAAGCGCGCCGGCATCCCGCTGAGAAACTTCTCGATCACCAATTCTTTCTTCACCCCAATGACGCTGTCGTAGGGCCCGGTCATGCCGACATCGGTGATGTAGGCCGTGCCCTTCGGCAGGACGGTCTCATCCGCGGTGGGAATGTGCGTGTGCGTGCCCACTACGGCGGTAACGCGCCCGTCGAGGTACCAGCCGAAGGCAATTTTTTCGGAACTGGCCTCGGCATGGAAATCCACGAATACGATTTTCGATTTGATCTGTTCCAGAAGCCGATCAGCAAAGCGAAAGGGATCGTCGCTCGACCCCATGAACACGCGTCCCTGAAGATTCACGACGGCATAACCGGTGCCGTTTTTCTGGCCTTCGTACACTCCCCAACCGGGCAGGCCCTGCGGAAAATTTGCCGGCCGCAACAACCGGCGCGCCGGACTGTGGGGGTTGCCGTCCGCCATGTGGAAGTATTCGATGATCTCGCGCTTGTCCCAGACGTGATTTCCGGTGGTCATCACGTCAATGCCCAGATCGAAAAGCTCTTCCGCCAGCGGAGGCGTGATTCCGAACCCAGCCGCGGCGTTTTCGCAGTTGGCGATGACCAGGTCCGCGGCGTGTTGTTTGCGCAGTTCCGGCAACCGATCTTTTACGATCGTCCGCCCAGGCCGCCCAAAAATGTCACCGATAAAAAGAATTTTCAAGAGATCAGGTCTCAGGTGTCAGGTGTTAGGTCTCAGGCAACGCTGCTAACCGTCAAGCGAAAGCCCAAACGTTGATGTTATCACGCTGAAAACCGCGCCGGATTGCACGGGCTGCTGCGAACTTCGCGGACTGGGTACTGGCAACTGGCTACTGGGTACTGATTTCCGCCGTCTTTAGAAAGTCGTAATTCCCCGACGGATTCAGCGTCACGTTGCGCACACGGCGCGTGTGCACGAGCACGTTATCGAAGTACCACAGGTTGATATACGGGACATCCCGGGCCAGTACTTCCTGAACTTCAGCGTATAGCCGCTTGCGGACATTCTGATCCGTCTCGCGGCGCGCCTGATCGATCAAGCCATCGATACTCGGATTGGAATAGAAACCGCGGTTGGCGCCATTGGGCGGGAATCGGTTGGAGTGAAAGGCGTATTCAAAAATATCCGGATCTTCGTTTCCGCCGATCCAGCGCAACGAATAAAGCTGGAAAGCGCCGCTGGTGACGTCGGCAAAAAATGTGGCGAACTCGAACGTGCGAATGTCGAGCGCAATGCCCACATCGCGCAATTGCTGCTGCAACACCGCCGCCAACAGCCGCGTGGACTCCTCCGTCGACGTCTTCATGGTCAGGTGAAAGCGAACGCCGTCGCGAACCCGGTAGCCGGCGTCATCGAGCATCTGGCGAGCCTTCTCTGGGTCGTGCGGATAGGCCGCCACGTTCTGGTCATACGCCCAGCTTTGCGGCGGGAGCACGCTCAGAGCCGGTTGCGCGAAGCCGCGCCAGATGTATTCGAGAAGCGGACCGCGGTCAATGGCATACGCGATCGCCCGGCGAACCCGCACATCCTGCAAGGTCGGATCGCGCAGGTTGAACGCGAGATAGGAAAGCACCGTGCCCGGCGCGCGCTCAATCTGCAAATTCAGCTCGCGCTCCAGCGCCACGATGGTGTCGGAAGTAAGTGCATTGATCGCGGCGTCGGCGCTGCCCTTGCGCAATTCCAGCGCCCGCGTCGTCGCGTCCGGCACGACCGTGAAGCGCACCCTGGCCAGGCGCGCCTTCGTCCCCCAGTAACTGGCGTTGCGCTCGACCACGATTTCTTTGTCCTGCTCGGCGCTGACAAACTTAAATGGCCCCGTCCCGATCGGCTTGCGCGTGATCTCGTCAAGCGACCCATGGGGCACAATTCCAATCGCGCCTTCCGAGAGATTCCACAGCAAGGTCGCGTTGGGCTCCTTCAGATGAAATACCACGGTGAAATCGTCCGGCGCGTCGATATGATCCACGAAACGGTACGCCGCCGACTTCGTGCTGCGAATCTTTCCCTCGAGCAGGGAATCGAACGTCCACTTAACGTCGCGGGAAGTCAGCGGACGCCCATCGTGAAAGGTTACGCCGCGATGCAGGTGAAAAACGTAAGTCAGCGGATCCGGAATCTCCCAATGCTCCGCCAACCCGGGCTGAACATTCAAGTGCTCGTCGCGGGTGAGCAGCGCGTCGAAGAGGAGCTCGCCAATGCGCTCCGATTGCGCATCAATCCCCACCCGCGGATCGAGATTCGTTGGGCTGCTTTCAATGATCATGACCAGCGTGTTGGGGTCGGGAGCTTGCGAGCAGGAGAGGAGCGGCAGCACCCATCCCCCAAGCAATAAAAAAAAGGTTGTCATTCTGAAAAGAATTGTCATTCTGAAATAACTTGTCATCCTGAGCGAAGCGAAGGACCTGCTTGTTGCGCGCGCCCGCCCCGCCGCCTTACGCATACGAGATCTTTCCCAGGATCGCCGCCCGCTTCGCTCCCGTAGCCGACGGCACATTGCTGGGCCGCCGATGCCACGTCTCATGCGCGAGCAGGGCAAACGCCACGGCCTCCTTCGCTTCCGCCGGCAGGCCGAACTCATCCGAGAAGTGCAGTCCGATCCCCAGGGGCGCGATCTCATGGCGCAACATGGCCATCAGCGTGGGATTCTTCGCCCCTCCGCCGGAGACAATCATCTGGTGACGCTGCTGCCGTCGCGCACCGAATTTCGACAATACAAATCGCTCGACTGCGTCCGCAATCGTTCGCGCCGTCAACGCCGTTGCCGTGGCCACCACGTCGGATTTACTTGCGCCGCCGCAGATCCGAAGAAGTCGGCCGACGTATTCCCGGCCAAACTCCTCGCGGCCCGCCGTCCGCGGCGGCTTCTGCCGGAAAAAGGGCGCGCGCAACAACTGTGCAACCACCTCATCCAGTACGCGTCCCGAGGCAGCGACTTTGCCGTCGCGGTCGTAACGCCGTCCGAACAGCTCTGCCATTACCGCATCAATCACCATGTTGCCGGGGCCGGTGTCAAAAGCAAGCACCTGGCCGAGCGACGCGCCTGCGGGAATCGCCGTCAGATTCGCAATTCCGCCAATGTTCTGCGCAATGCGATTCTGCGCAATTCGCCCCACCCCTCGTTTCTGGTGACGATGGCGCCCTTGATCACGATAGAGAAGATAGTCGAGGAACGGCACCAGCGGCGCGCCTTTTCCCCCGGCCGCTATATCCGCGGGACGAAAATCAGAGACCACCGGCACACCGAGCCGCGCCGCGATCACCGCGCCTTCCCCCGTTTGCCAAGTCACCGCTAATTTTCGCCCCAGAAATCGTGCGGCCATTCCCTGGTGATAGAGCGTCTGCCCATGACAGCCGACGAGGTCAAGTTTCACGCGATGCTTGCCCGCCGTCTTTGCCACTGCCTCCGCATACAGTTCGCCGAGAAGAAAGTTTAGCCGGGCCAGGTCCGCAACGTGGGCCAATTCCGCGTTCATCATTCCCAGGATTGCGCGCCGAACCGGGGCAGGGAACGGATACTCCGCGTGCGCAAGAAGTTTGAAATCTGAGTATGGGCCTTTGTGTGGGGACGGGCCTCTGGCCCGTCCAGGCCCGTCGGAGGCGAACCGCACCAGCGCCGCATTGATTCCGTCGGCCGAAGTGCCGCTCATCACGCCGGCAACAATCATGCTCATGCGCGTTCCCTCTTTTTGTCTGCGCGATCGAGCGTATCCAGCCGGATCTCTTCGCCGAACTCCCAGAGTTGGCGCGTCAGCTTCTCAACTCGTGCGGAAGTGGGAACCGTGTGGCGCGGGCGCCCCCGCCCGCGTGTTTTGTTCGATTTGAATGCCAGCACGCGCCGCGCCGATTCCTGCACACGGCGAGCAAACTTTCTGTCGCGCTCCGCCTCGCGGAGAAGCGCTTCATGTGCACGCAGAATGAAATCTTCGTGATGACAGATCAGGCCAAGATCGCCCCCGGCGCGGATGTGTTCGATCATCGCCTGCTCGATCGGGCCCGCCGCCAGCACGCCGCCCATCTCCAGATCGTCGGAACATATCAGGCCCCGATAGCCAATTTTCTTGCGCAGAATGCCGGTGATCCACTTCTTCGAGAGCGATGCCGGAGTCCGCTCTTTCGTTACTGCCGGAAATGCGGCGTGAGAAACCATGACAAATGGCAGCTCGCGCCGCAGTACGCGATAGGGAACCAGATCCTCCTCCCACAACTTGCGCAGCGGCTTGTCCACGCTCGGTAGTTCATGATGCGTATCGAGCGTGGCCTCGCCCAGTCCGGGGAAGTGCTTGCCGCAGCCGAGCACGCCGGCATCGCCCAGTCCGCGCAGAAATTCGCGCGCGTAGGCAACCACCTGCCTCGGATCGTCCGAAACCGCCCGCGAACTCAGCACCGAGCGCGAAGCCTCATAAGCCAAGTCGAGCACCGGGGCGAAGTCCACGTTGAAGCCAAGAGCGCGGCAGTTTTCGCCGATCACGCGCCCATGCTTGCGAAAAAGCGTCCGGCTGCCCGTGGCAAAAACCTCTGCCGGAGAAGGCGTCGAACCAATCACGTTGCGGAAACGGTCCACCGTGCCGCCTTCAAGGTCCACGCAAGTGAAGAGCGGCGTGGCCACGCACTTCTGGCACTCGCGCAGAAGAGCGTGCGTCTCGGCGGCTCCGGTAATGTTGCGGGCAAACAGGATCACCCCCGCCGGCTGAATCTTCGTGAGCAGGGAAGCGAGGCGCGGAGACATCTCGGTCCCGTCGAAGCCGATGATGAGGAGCTGGCCGATTTGCATGCGCGTAGGCACTAGCTACCCGCTCCAGGATTGGATGGTGGAATCCACCGAACCACAGACTTGAACCATTGAATAATCGCGACAAGAAGTATTGTGTATGCGACTTGACAGCCAATGGAGCCTGCGACCGCAGCGGAGTGATGCACGCCAGCTGCGACATGGAGATACTCTATGGCGAAGCGAACCGTGTATTCAGTTGCCAGCAACAAGAAGGCGACCTTTAGATGTTTTCCTGGGAAAGAATAAGCAAACACGAAGCAATAGACAGCCCCGAGAGCGTACGTAAGCGCGTCAAACCATCCATTGCGAGCGCCTTGCAAGACTCTGTAGTCGACCTTATCGGACAAAAGGTCTCGGATGCTCCAGCCCAAGAGGAACGCAATAAACGCAAAAAGCAGAACCATACCGATCGTCATGATCCAGTTGCTGTCGACCGTGATCTCCCAACTGCGCCACCAACTAGTCTTCTGGCTCATTCTCTGTTCCGTCGACTGACCGGCGATTTGCGAATGACTAACGACGAACGACCTTTCTCGGCGCGCTCCGCGTCTCGGCGGTTAGATTTCTTTCTTCAACTCCGCCAGCAAGTTTAGCGCCTCCAGCGGCGTGAGCCGGTTCAAATCCACTTCGCGTAGCTTTTCCAGCACGGGCTGCAAGAGCGTGGACACAAAACCGAGCTTTCAAGCGAACCGTTTTTGGCCGCTGACGTCAAGGCCAGTCTTGCGCGCCGTGATAGATGCGCAAAATCTCCAGATCTTGATCTTGAATGCGATAGACAACGAGGTAAGGCAAGCCAGCGAAGACCAGTTCCCGCGTGCCTTCAATCCGCCCCTTGCGGCCGCGACGAGGAAAGTTTTCCAGCTTGCCGCAACCATCGTAGAGAGTCTGTGCCACCCTGCCGGCAGCGTCAGGATTGTCTTGCTGAATGTGGAGAACAATATTGTAGAGATCTTGCGTGGCGGGAGTGGTCCAGCGCAGGCGCATTATGGCCGCAGAATCTGCTTAAGCTTGGCTCCGACTTCGCTGTGCTTCACAAACTCCCCGCGATCCGCAGCGGCCAGCCCAAGGTTCACCGCCTCAATGAAGCGGCTGTCGTCCTCCAGATAGCGGCTTATGACCTGCTGGGCCAATTCGTCGGTTTTCAATCCGCGCTGCGCCGCGATTTGGGCAAGCTGAGCTTCCTTTTCGGGCTGAAGACGTACTTCCATGGTCACAGTCTAGGAAGGTTCGCGAGCGCTGTCAATATAGCGATTTGACCGCATTTTCACGTACTCCGCGCCTCGGCGGTTAGATTTCTTTCTTCAACTCCGCCAGCAAGTTTAGCGCTTCCAGCGGCGTCAGCCGGTTTAAATCTACTTCGCGCAGCTTTTCCAGCACTGGCTGCGAAAGCGGGGTGAAGATGGTCAACTGCGTGGGGCGCTCCGGTTCTGTGGAACTGCCCGGCGTCAGATGCCCCGAAAGGCGGTGCTCGGACGATTCATGCTCGGCCAGCACCTCACGTGCGCGCACCACGACTTCGTTTGGCAGTCCCGCCAGCTTTGCGACTTCGATTCCGTAGCTGCGGTCGGCCGCGCCAGGCTCGACTCGGCGCAGAAAAACGACGCTTCCGCCGGTCTCTTTGACCGACACGTGATAGTTTTTCACGCCACTCAACTGCTCCGCCAATTCGGTTAGCTCGAAATAGTGTGTGGCAAATAGAGTCTTGGCTCGCACATGCGCATGAAGATACTCGATGGCGGCCCATGCGATCGCCAGCCCGTCATAGGTGGAAGTGCCGCGGCCGACTTCGTCCAGCAGGATCAACGACCGCGCTGTCGCCGTGTGCAGAATCGCCGCCGTCTCCGTCATTTCGACCATGAACGTCGAGCGCCCCCGCGCCACGTTGTCGCTCGCTCCAATGCGCGTGAACACGCGATCCACAATGCCCAGCCGCACGGCACGCGCCGGAACGAACGAGCCCATCTGCGCCATGATCACGATCAGCGCCGCCTGCCGCAGATAGGTGCTCTTGCCGCCCATGTTCGGCCCGGTCAGCACGACGATATTGTGCGTTGAGGAATCCAGAAACAGATCATTGGGAACGAAGCGCTCGCTCCCGGCCGCGAGTTCCTGCAGTTCGATCACCGGATGACGACCTTCGACAATTTCCAGATCAAGGGGCCGGGCGGGGACGCCCGGCGCTCCATCAGCGACGTTCTCGGCCTTTTCAACTTCGTCGAAAGTTTGCTCAAACCGCGGCCGGCAGTAATTTCGCAGCGCCGCGATGTGCGCCAGGCATCCGAGCACATCCACTTCCGCCAGCGCCAGCGCGGTTTGCCGGATGCGCTTGGCCTCGGCCGCTATGGCGGAACGCAAATCGGCAAACAGCCGCCGCTCGATTTCGACAATCTTCTCCTGCGCGTCGAGAATCTTCGACTCGTACTCTTTCAGCTCCGGAGTCGTGAAACGCTCGGCATTCACCAGCGTCTGCTTGCGCTCGTAGTCAGCGGGCGCGTGGTGCAGGTTCGCCTTTGAAATCTCGATGTAGTAGCCAAAAATGGAATTGAACTTTACTTTGAGCGACCCAATCCCCGTCCGTTCCCGTTCGCGCTGCTCCACTTGCGCCAGGTACTGCTTCGAGTTGCGGCTCAGGTCGCGCAGTTCGTCCAGATCTTTGTCGACGCCCGCCGCGATTACCCCGCCATCGCTCAGCGTGAGCGGCGGCTCCGGAACCAGCGTGCCATCGATCTTTTCCCGCAGATCACCGAGTTCGTCGATCGCGCCGTGCAGCGCGCCCAGCCGCGACGCTGCCAATCGTGATTCGGACAGTCGTGACTCCGATAACTCAGCCAACACCGTTCGCACCTTGGGAATTCTTGCGAGCGACGCCGCCAGAGCCAGCACGTCGCGTGGATTTGCGGTTTCCAGCGTGACCCGGCTCAACAGGCGTTCCAGGTCCAGAATTCCATCGAGCGACCGCCGCAATTCCTCGCGCCTGACCGTGTCTTTGACCTGCACCTCAACCGAATCCAGACGGCCCTCGACCTCGGCCCGATCCAAAGACGGGCGCAGCATCCACGTACGCAGCAACCGCTTGCCCATCGGCGTCACGGTTGCATCGAGGCAGCGGAACAGAGTCACTCCGGCATCGGTTCCCGCGAATAGGGGTTCAATGAGTTCCAGGTTGCGCACCGTCACCGCATCGAGCACCAGGCAATTCTGCCGCTCGTAGAAGCCGATCCGGTCCACATGATCGAGCGTGCCGCGCTGGGTTGACCGGATGTAATAAAGGATGGCACCAGCCGCCGAAGCCGCCGCTTGCTTGCCTGCCAGCCCGAAGCCCTCCAGCGAGAGCACGCCGAAGTGATTCTCCAGGAGCGGAATGGCATGGTCGGGAGCGAAGATCCAGTCGTCCAAAGGAGTCTCTGCCCAGCCACCGGCGGAAACCCGAGCGACAGGCCCCGTGCCGGTGGAGGGACGGGCGTCCCCGCGGGGACGGGCGAGAGCCTGCCCTGAGCTTGCCGAAGGGACGCCCGTCTCTCCACGATTTCTCTTTTCGAATAGCGGAGCCGAAGACCCATACAGCATTTCTTTGGGCCGCAATTGTTCAAGTTCTTCTTGAATGCGGCGCCCGGCCGACTCGCCCCCGAACTCGGTCGCTCGAAACTCGCCCGTCGAAAGATCGAGCGCCGCAAAACCCACGCGATCCCCGACCGTTGCCACCGCCGCCAGGAAGTTGTTCTCCTCCGCGTTTAACGACGAATCCGCCGCCGTGCCCGGCGTGACCACGCGCGTCACTTCGCGCCGCACCAACGTCTTCGCCAGGCGCGGGTCTTCGACCTGCTCGCAGACTGCGACCTTGAACCCGCGCCGGATCAGTTTTGCGATGTAGCCGTCGGCGGCGTGGTAAGGCACGCCACACATGGGGATGGCCACGCCCTTTTCTTTGTTGCGCGAGGTCAGCGTGATCTGCAACTCGCGCGCCGCGAGCACGGCGTCGTCGAAGAAAAGCTCGTAGAAGTCTCCCAGCCGGAAAAACAGCAGAGCGTTGGGATGCTCTTTCTTGATGGCGGCATATTGCCGCATCAGCGGCGTCGAGGGCTCGGACATAGAGGAATTGGTAATTTTGTAATCTCTAAATTGGTAATTTGCAATTTGTACACGCACGAGAGTTTAGGTGTTTCATGCGTCGCAGGCTCAGATCTACTACTCTATCCTGCGCCAAGGTTCTTAAATTGCAAAATTGCAAAATTACAAATTTCTCCATTTGACTCCCTGCGTCGATTTTGCTCTCCTTACGCCATGGAACTCCGTAAAGATCCCATCACCCGTTCCTGGGTGATCACCGGGGACGATGTCATCGAGCCCACTCCACGCTCCGAAGCGTGCCGCTTTTGCGGTCCGTCCGCCGAGCCCGCCCAAGTCATCGCCAACCTGCCCGGCGTGGATGGCAGCGCATGGTCGGCGCGCTCCGTGGTCCATCCCCATGCGCTCTACCACGTCGAAGGCGAGGCGACCCGCCGCGGTGACGGCCTCTACGACCGCATGGGATCGGTGGGCGCTCACGAAGTTCTGATCGAAAATCCCCGTCACGACGGCCATCTCTGGAAGGCGAGCGATTTCGAAGTCGAACAGTTCCTGCGTCTGGCCGCGCTGCGGATTCAGGATTTGAAGCGCGACAGCCGGTTCAAGTACGTCAGCATTTTCAAGAATCACGGTGCGGGAGCCGGACAGGAGTTCGACCACCCCACTTCCCAGTTGACCGCAACCACTTTCGTGCCGCGCCGCGTGCTCTACGAACTCCGCGCCGGACGCGACTATTTCGAAAGCAAAGAACGCTGCGTTTTCTGCGACATTCTGGCGCAGGAGGAGCGTCAGAACCTGCGCCTCGTCGAACTTCGCGGAGACTACGTGGCCTTCTGCCCCTTTGCTCCGCGCACCCCGTACGAAACCTGGATTATGCCCCGCAGCCATGAATCTTCCTTTGAGCGCACCGGTTCATCGCGCGTGGGTATCGTGACCGATCTCGCGGCGCTCCTGCGGCGCACCCTGCAACGTATCCGCACCGTCACGGAAGCCTTCCACCTTGTGCTGCACACGTCGCCCAACAGCCAGCATCCTTCGGCAACACTCGGATATTGGAAAACACTCGATGACGATTACCACTGGCACATCGAGATTCTGCCCATTATTGAGTCGAAGGCAAGGTCCTACACTTTCAAAGAGACTTATTATTCTCCGGTCACGTCGGAGACGGCGGTGAAGCGGCTGCGGGAGGCGAAGATCTGAAGCAGGCGATAAGCTTCGAGCTACGAGCTGCGAGCTTCGAGCAAGCAATTCGTGTTCGCTCGTAGCCCGAAGCTCGTAGCCAGTGAACGACCATCGACCGCCCCATGACCATCCGTCGCCTAAAAACCCACACCGGATCGCAAGGCTACGTTTACCAGTACTACTTTGTCGGGAAACGCTCCGCCCCGGCATCCGAAGCCCATGAGTCCGACGCGAACGAATACATCTTCGACGTCACCTCCGACCGCAAACTGACCTACGCGGTCAGTGTTTTCCTGCCGCACCGCGTCATCGCTGCCTGGGCTGAATCGCATGGACGCTCGCTCGCCGATTCCGAGCAGTACGCCGCCGTCAAGATGCGCCTTTTCCGCGCCTTCGACGAACTGGAAGACATGCAGGCGCACGGCCGGCAGCTGCGGATCGACTCGCAGTCTCTGGAAGAAGCGCTGGCGTCGTTGGGCGTGGAATAGATTCGCAGGTGCCTGCGATACGAGGGGCGCCGTGCCCAAGGTAGCGCAGTCCCTACGATGCCTGGAAAGTCGTTTATGGAAACGGGAGCAATTGTGGCCCAGTTGAGCTTATAGTTGCCTCATGAGAAGCGGAACGATCCCGTTCAAGTTCGACCTGTCGGAACTGCTGGCACGGGCGCGGCGGCAAGTAGGTGGCCGACTCGGCGACGTGACCCTAAACCTACCGTTCCTCAGCATCGCGGTCAGTCCGAAAGATCGCGAGCGGACCATCGCGCGGGAGATCGTAGTCCGGCTCAAGGACCGTCGCGTGCTCTCAGCCTGGGAATGCTGTGACGACTGCATCGACCGCTCGCTCGCATCCTTGCAGGACGTGCGGCAGACCCTCGTGGGGAAACAGGTAGAGCTTTCCGATGCGCAGGATGGCCCTCTCTATCTTCTCATCGACGCGATGTTGATCGGCATCCGGCAGTTTCTCACCTATGAGGAGCTTCTGACGAGGAGCGATGACTCCCGGCTTCATCCACGCTTCCGGGACTTTCACCGTCCGCCGGACACAAGACAGGCGTACTTTGACGGGCTGGAAGTCCTGCGGGGCCACCTGAGTCGATGCCTCGGGCAGATCGCTACCATCGCCGGCATGGAGGCTCCGAAGGACGGCCTCATTGCCAACTATCAGGGGCCGTGGCAGATCGAAGCGTATGTACCTCTCGTGGTTTCGGACGACCACACAGCAGCGACGTAGGCTCCGCACGATCAGGCGACGAGATAATCCGGCGCCTCCGTGGTAGGTTTTTAGCCTTTGCCCCATGTGACACAGATCACAACCACCTGTGATAGCCTCCGTTTCCTCCGCGCCCCTCCGCCCGGCACACTATAATCACCGAAGCGGGGTGGGGAGGGATCAGACCGGCCTGCGGAAGCACCCAAGAATAATGATGACTCTGGTTTGGCTGCGGGTTGCGCTTGTTTGTTACGCTGCGGGATTGCTCTATGCGCTGGTCGCGCTCACTCGCACGTCCGAGATCCTCAGCAAAGTCGCGCTCCATGCGTCCTACCTCGGCATGGTGTTTCATCTGGTTTCGCTGACCGAAGCCGTCGTCCAAACCGGCCAGCTCGCTTCGGCGTCGGTTCACAACTCAGAATCGCTGCTGGCTTTCCTGATCATGGTCGTCTTCATGCTTGCCTATTTGGTGTACAAGACGACTACCCCAGGCATCGTGGTTTTCCCGCTGGTTTTTCTGCTGACCTTCGTGGCGGCCACCGGGCAGCAACCGCTGGTCTTCGCCTCGGTCGCCGTGAAGCACGGTTGGCTGGCGGTACACATCCTGATGATCTTCACTGGATATGCGGCGCTGTTCCTCAGCTTTGGCGCCAGCATTCTGTACCTCCTGCAAGAGCGCGCTCTGAAAGCCAAGAATTCTAGCGGCCTATTCTCGCGACTGCCCGCTCTTCAGGTGATTGACGACATCGGCTACCGCTCCCTCATGCTCGGATTTCCCTTCATGACTCTGGGCCTGATCGCGGGCTCCGTGGTTGCCGAAGCCACCTACGGCCGCATTGATTTTTTCGATCCCAAGATTCTGCTTTCCGTCCTCATGTGGGCGGTGTACCTGCTGATGGTGTTCACGCGTCTGACGGCCGGATGGCGCGGGCGCCGCGCCGCCATGCTCGCCAGTGCAGCCTTCGCCGCGGCGATCGTGGCCTGGATCGCCAACTACTTCAGCGGAATGCACAGGTTTATCGCGTCATGAAATTCCAGCTCATCGGCGTCAATCACAGGACCGCGCCGGTCGAGGTGCGCGAACGCCTGGCCATTCCTGAATCGCGCCTGCCGGAGGCTTGCAAGCGACTGTCCGAACATCCCGCTGTTGCCGAGGGAATGATCGTCTCCACCTGCAACCGCGTCGAATTTATCGCCAACATGAAGAACGGTACGGGCGACCTTCGCGAATTCCTGCGCGAGTATTTCGAAACGGATCTCAGCCAGTTTGAAAGTCATCTCTATGAATTTCGCGAAGATGAGGCCATCCGCCACATCTTCCGCGTCGCCTCCAGCCTCGACTCCATGGTTGTCGGGGAGCCCCAGATCCTGGGGCAGGTCAAGGAAGCCTACGCCACCGCTCGCGCCGTGGGAGCGGTGCGCGCACAGCTCGATCAGTTGCTCACCCGGGCGTTTGCCGTCGCCAAGCGCGTCCGTACTGAAACCGCCGTCGGATCTTCGTCGGTTTCGATTGCTTCGGTGGCCGTCGAACTGGCGGAGAAAATCTTCGGGAGCCTAGCCGGCAAGAGTGTGTACCTGGTGGGCGCAGGGAAGATGAGCGAGCTAGCGGCCCGGCATCTGCTGGCGCACGGCGCCGCCTCTCTGTTTGTCGCCAACCGCACCTACGACCGCGCCATCCGGCTGGCGCAGAAGTTTGACGGACAGGCGATCGAGTTCAGCCGGCTTTATGACACCTGCGATCGCGCCGATATCGTGATTACCTCGACCGGCTCGCCGCACTTCATCTTCCGTCGCGAACACGGCGAAAAACTCATGGCGCGGCGCAAAAACAAGCCCATGTTCTTCATCGATATCGCCGTTCCCCGCGACGTCGACCCGGAGATCAACAAGCTCGATGGCATTTTCGTCTATGACATCGACGATCTGCAGCAAGCGGTCAGTTCGCACGTCGCCGACCGCAAGAAGGAAGCCGAAAAGGCGGAGGCGATCGTCAATGGCGAGGTCGCGAAATTCCACGCTCGCCTGCAGACTCTCGACGTGGTTCCCACCATCGTCAGCTTGCAGGACCATCTGGAAACCATTCGTCAGGCCGAGATTGATCGCGTTCGGGGACGCCTCGGTTCCATGACCACCGACCAGGAACTTGCCGTCGAAGCGCTCACTCGTGGCATCGTCAACAAAATCATGCACACTCCCATCAGCACCCTGAAGACGGCTGCGCGCGATCCCGAATCCACCACCGTCATCGACCTTGTGCGTCGCCTTTTCAACTTGCATAACGAAGACGAAGAAAAGGAAGCGGCCGCTTCGAAGTCCGCCCGTCGCCCGGAAGCAGAAGACTGATGGCCCGCCTGCGCATCGGCTCCCGCGGCTCGCAGCTTGCTCTCTGGCAGGCCCATCACATTTCCGATCTGCTGCGCGCGCAGGGCCACACCGTGGAACTTGAGATCATCAAGACCACCGGCGATAAAATCACCGACGTTGCGCTCGCGAAAGTCGGCACCAAGGGCATGTTCACCAAGGAAATCGAAGAAGCCCTCGTCGAAAACCGGGTTGACCTCGCCGTCCACAGCTTGAAAGATCTGCCCACCGAGTTGGCCGCCGATTTCGAAATTGCCGCCATCACCACCCGCGAAAATGCACGCGACGTTTTTTGCTCCGTAAAGTTTGCCAGCATCGAAGCGCTGCCGCGGCAGGCGAACGTTGGCACCAGCAGCCTGCGCCGCCAGGCCCAGTTGAAGGCGCTTCGTCCCGATCTTCAGATTCACCCGCTCCGCGGCAATGTGGATACGCGCCTGCGCAAGCTCGAAGCCGGCGACTACGATGCCATCATTCTGGCCGCCGCCGGCCTGAACCGTCTGGGCAAAACGCAACTGGTCCGCCAGGTTATCCCCGCGGAAGTGATGACCCCCGCCGCCGGACAAGGCGCCTTGGGAATCGAAATTCGCAACGGCGACACGGCAACGCGGGCGCTCCTGGCGTTTCTCGACGATGGTGCCGCCCGCGCCACCACCACCTGCGAGCGCGCCCTGCTCAACAAACTCGGCGGCGGCTGCCAGGTCCCCATCGGAGCTTTCGCCGAAGTCAAAGGAAGCCGCATTCGCCTGAACGCGCTTGTAGCTCATCCCGATGGAACAAAAGTTCTGCGTGAAACCCGCGAGGGCGATGACCCTGTGCGCTTGGGCCAGGAAGTCGGCGAAACCCTTCTGCGTCGGGGCGGCGATGTTATTTTAGAAGAAGTCTATGGCGAAGGTTTCGCGTTGCCGCAACAACCATAAACATGTAGCGCCGGCATCTTGCCGGCTGTCTCGAGGGCGTCTCGCCCTCGACTCGGTGGGTGGGTACGCCCGCCGGACAGCCGCCGAGGACGGCGGCGCTACCTAAGATTTGATCCATGAAGCCCAACGAAAAACATCCTCTCGCCGGAACCCGGATTCTTGTCGGACGCGCGCGGCACCAGGCCGGCAGTCTTTCCGCCAGCTTGCGCAGCCTGGGCGCGTCTGTAATCGAAATCCCCTTCATTGAGATTCGCAAGCCGCAATCGTACCGGCCGCTCGACGATGCGCTGAAAAATATCCGGAGCTACGACTGGCTCATTCTCACCAGCGCCAACGGCGTCGAAGCGATGTGGGAGCGCGTCCGAAAACTTCGCATCACGCGCCGGAATCTCAAGCATCTCCAGATCGCGGCCATTGGCCCTGCCACCAAGAAGGCGATCGTGAAGCATGGCCTGAGGGTCAAGATGGTTCCCGAGGAGTACGTCGCCGAGTCTGTAGTGCAGGGGCTGCGCGACAAGGTCAAGGGCAAGCGCGTCGTGCTGATACGAGCCAAAGTCGCGCGCGACCTGATTCCAGAGGAGTTGCGTGCTGCCGGAGCCGAAGTCGATGTGGTCGAAGCTTACGAAACCGTAGTACCCGAGAAATCGCGTGCTCGTCTGCGAGCGCTGATGAAAAATGCGGCTCGTCGCCCGCACATCGTGACCTTCACCAGTTCCTCCACCGCGAAGAACTTTGCCGAACTGCTCGGCAAGTTCAAGGCAGGATCGCTCAGGGATGTTCAGTTTGCTTCGATTGGTCCGGTGACTTCGGCGACGCTCGGCGAATTGCAGATGCCGGTCGCAATTGAGACCCGCGAATTCACGATGGGGGGATTGATTCGCGCGATTGTGCTCGCCCGCTACGCGGAACCTTTCGAGTAGAGACGGGGCTTGCCCCGTCTCCCGCTGCCAGGCAGAGAACTGGCGGTGCGAGCGGAGACGCGGCGAGCCGCGTCTCTACGGGGAATCGGGTTCTCTTGCAGGGTTGGTACAGCCGTGAACTTTACTCCGGCTTGGGAGCTGAGACTCCCATCGGCGGGTCAATCCCGTCCAGGTAGGCCTGCATGCGTGCCTTGCCGTCGACGGGCATACCGGTGAACTCGATTCCATTGCCCACGCCCGGATCGCACGTCCGGACCACTGCCGTGATTTTGATGTGCTCCGAATCCAGCCAGAAATCCAGCCGCAGCACAGTTCCGAGCGGAAAAGGCAGCATGTTCTCGACGTAGCATCCATTGCCGCTCACGTCGGTGGCATTGATGCGGATTAGCGCATTGACGCGCTCGTCGCGCAGTTCCAGGGGAAGCGAAATCTTGTGCCGATGCCAGCGCCGCCGGTTGGAGGGTGCAATGCTCACCGTCGCGCCGTCCATGGGCAGATAGTTTTTCCACGGGCACTCCTGATCGGCGATCAACTTTACTCCCACTTGATTCTTCTTGATCGGGCCGGCGTTCGTCACCCGGATCACGGTGCAGCGCGTTTTTCTCTCCTCGCACTGCACTCCGATCACGTCACCCACTTTCAGTTCGCTCTCGACGCCCGAGATCAGCGCGCCCTCCGAAGTGATGTTCTGAGCGCGAGCATGTTGCGAAAAGGGGCGTCCGTCGGCGCTCATTCCCCATATCCGCACCGGCAGGTCCACACTTAGGCGAGGTTCGGATTGCTGGTCAGCCATGCCTGGTCCTCGTATCTCTTGATGCGATAATACCGCCCTCTGACGCGCTAAGATATTACAAAGTTAGCCTTTACAGTAACGAGCGGAGTACCACCTTCGGCACCTGCCAATCGTCTTCAGGGGCGTTTTTCCGCGATTTGTTCCGCGAACTCCCGATAGCCGATGACACGAATCTCTTGCTCTTCGAGAAACTGCCGCAGTTCCGCTGAAGTCAGCAGACGCCGCTCCTGCTCGCGAGAATCGAGCAAGCGCGTGCGGGCTGCGCGCAAGTCGGCGTCGTGGTAGCCGGGATGGCAGACTAACTCCCATGTCCCCTCGGGCAGGCTCGCGAGCGTCTGGCGCAGCAGGGAACTATAGCCGGAACTGTCGCCAGGACTAGCGCTCGACCCGGTCTCGATCACCCCGATCACGCCGTCGGGCGTAAGCAGTCCAGCGCGCTTGATGCGCTGGCGGAATTGCCCCGAGAAGGTGTGCAGCATGCGCACCTGGCCATAACGCTTCCAGAGATCGGGCTTGCGTTTGAATAGCCGCGCGGGCATCGCTTTCACGGGAACGAAGGGATTGCGGATCGCACGCACACCGCAAATGCGCGCGGCTCGCAGCAGGGCTGCGAGAATCTCGGGAAAGATGTGGGAGTGTTTGTGCGTGTCGAGGTGAGTCACGTGCAGACCGGTGGACTGAATGTTCCGTATTTGCGCAGTGACTTCCGCGACCAGTTGGTCGCGATCGAAGCCTCCCAACATGGCGCGCGCGGCGAAGGCCGAAAGGCTGGAATAGAACTTATCCGGCTCTGCCGAGCGAATCGCCCGCAGCGTATCCACTGCCCCCGCCGATGATACCGGCGTCCCGTCCACCAATACAACGTGGCATCCCACGGAGAGATTCGGCGCCGAGCGCGCCGCCGTCACTGCGTCCGCGAAGGCAGAGCCGTTGGCCATCAATGTGGTTGACGACACGACTCCGCCGAGATGGGTTTCCACAATGGCTCGATTGACTCCCGCGGTCAGACCAAAATCATCGGCGTTGACGATTAACTTTCGCACGCAGAAAGTGTAACAGCCGCGCCGGGTGAGTTCAGCAGTGTTTGGTCTCGGGCGAGTTCGCACCTCGCCCGCGCGCCGAACCCACGCGGGCCAACCACCTGCCGCAGGCACGGTTTGACCGGCAAGCGGAGGGTCCAGTATTCTCAGCATAAGTTCTGCGGAAGTTGTTTCGCGAGCGGCGGGGATGAAACGCGCCGTGATCGCATCCACGTGGATGCGGGCGGTTAGCTCAGTTGGTTAGAGCGCCTGCCTTACAAGCAGGAGGTCGCAGGTTCGAGCCCTGCACTGCCCACCACTTAACCCGCGGGCACGACAGCGGTTCCGCGATCGCCAGGCAGGACCGCCGGGCTCTGGAAGCGCGTGGAAGATTGTGCCGGTAGAAGTTCACCGGCCCCGTGCTTATACTAGGAATGCTTATGAATCAATGGTTTGGACTCGCGCTGTTGATCGTCGCTTGGCTCCTGCTGACGCAATGGATTCTGCCGAAGCTGGGCGTCCCCACCTGACGCAGCGTTCGTGCGAGGTCGGCGGCCCCGCAAACAAAAGAAGCGGACGCGGTAAGAACTCGAACCAATCCAGAGTAGCTGTGGCCACAGGCGGCTGCCGAGTTGCAGAACTCAATCACCGGACCTTGGGGCGCGTGGGCGCTCGCGGTTGAGAGCGCCCTCACGCTCCGTTCAAGTCCATTGTGATGCAACGTCCTGTGCCACCGTGCAACAGCTTCTGGAAACTAGGCTGCCGCCGGTGACTTCCGTCCGGCCAGGCCTTCCGGCGCGGTCGGGCGTTTGGCTGCCAGTTCACAGAGCAGAGCAACTAACGCCAGGCCCGCCGCCCAGTAGAACGCCATCTGATAGTTCTTGTACTTGTCGAACAGCACCCCGCCGATGCGGGGACCAATGATGCCAGCCACGCCCCATGCGGTGAACAGCATTCCGTAGTTGATGCCGGCGTTCTTGGTACCCCAGAAATCCGACGCCGTCGCGCCATTCACCGAAAGCTGCGTTCCGTAGCACCAGTACACGATGAACACCACTATGTAGAGCAGGGTCACATTGCTGCCCACCTGGTAGAGAATGGGCATGGCAATCATCGAAACGGCGATCATAAGTCGCAGCACGTTCAGCCGGCCGATGGCATCCGACATCCAGCCGGACAGGATGCGGCCCAAGGCGTTGCCAATTGCGGCCACGACCAAGCTCATCGTGATCAGCGAAGCGCTGGGAATGTGCACGCTCTTGCCAAATGGCACCAGTTGGCTGATGACCATCAGGCCAGCCGAGGTCCCCAGCGCGTAGGCAACCCACATGAGGTAGAACGCGGGCGTGCGCAACGTCTCGCCCGGGCTGAATTCATAGGTGGTCGCGGCAGACTTGGAGGCGGGCGCGGGTGTCCAACCGGGGGGCTTGTACCCGACCGGTGGATTACGCAGCAGGAAGGCGCCGAAAACCGTCATGACCAGGAAGATCCCCCCCAGTATCTGGAACGTGGTGTGCACACCATAGGCGGGAATCAGCTTCAGGTTCGCCAACGGCCCAAAGATTGCGGACCCTCCCCCGTATCCGGCCACCGCCAGACCTACGGCGAGGCCGCGTTTGTCGGGAAACCATTTGGCCATCACCGGTATCGGCGTGGAGTAGCCAAATCCGTTGCCCAGCCCGCCAATCACCCCGAAACACACAATCAGGTAGGTCAAGCTGTGCGTGTAAGAGCACAGGAAGAACCCCACGCTGACCAGTACGCCACCAGTCAGGGAAACCCAGAATGGGCCGAACTTGTCCTGCAGCCGTCCCGCCACGATAAACGTTAGTGCGAACACAACGACCGCCCAGGTGAACACCGAGGAAGTATCAGTCCGCTTCCAGCCAAATTCTTTCTCCAGTGGGGCCACAAACACACTCCAGGCATACAGCGAGCCCAGTGCCAGGTTCATGGACATCCCACCGACCACGTGCCACCAACGATTTAGGTGGGTGGATGCAACATTTGTGTTAGCCACAGTTTTTCTCCTTTACATACAGAAAGTGAAATGAGAACCGGGAGCCGGTCTTTCTCCACAACCACCGCGACGCCCGTACGGCATATGCGTGCTGCCTCATCAAACAAACCACAACTTTCGCGCGACATCATACAGCGGTCCAACCTTAGGCGCTACCTCAAATTTGTCCTGCAACAGCCACCCGGCTCACGGCTGCGTCTTTTGCAAGCTAGCCGTTACATTCACTACGGAATCCGCCGCTACCGTAAGCTCCCGCTTCCACTCGGCAAAGCCCGGCATAGAAATGACAATGACATGCGTCCCAGTGCTCAGGCTGATTTCGGACGGCGTGTTACCCACGTATCTCCAGTCAATGGAGATTTCCGCACCGGAGGGCGTCGAACTGAAATTGCACTTTACCTTCTGCGAAGCACCGCCCTGCGCGGAGGCAAGTGGCGGGGCTGGCGCGGGCACCGGTGCATTCTGCAGCGGTGCCGCAGCTTGCGGGGCGGGCGCCGGGGCCGGTGAATTCTGCACCGGCGTCGCAGTTTGCGGGACTGGCGCCGGGGCCGGTGAATTCTGTGGCGGCACGGCAGCGTGCGGCGCGGGCTGAGTTGCAACCGCAGCCACAGTCGCCGGCCGATCGGCCTTTCCGCCCGTATCTACCAGCGTGTACAACTGCTTTCGCGCCTTGCCATTGTCATCTATGTAGTACACGGTAACGCCGTGTCTCTCTCTCCTGGCGTCGAAACTTTCGCCCTTGGGCAACGGTGTGCACCGGGAATATTTTGACTCAATGGTGCAACTGATACGGAACGGCGCCTCGTTGCCTTCCTGCACCAGCAAGGTATTCACCATTGGCGAGGTTCTAGTGGAACGGCAATATGCGTCGAAAGTGACTTGGTCGCAATTCCTGGGAACGCCGTTGTCGTCAAGGTTCAGCGATCGAGTTTCAGAGTCCAGAACCTTGATCCGCATCGTGTTCCGCGACGCGGCGTTGGCGAACATGGCCACCAACAGAAGACCGGCCTGCAGGGTCGCCATTCTACGCATACTCATCTAACCAACTCCTCCAAATACGGCGGATGTATCTTTTGCATCCCCGGTTTTCCGAAATAATTCTGCAAGCGGGTTTCGCAGATCCGGCACATTGTGATCCCTTGGCCTGCCCCGCACAATAGCTTTTTTGCTGGAGGAGACTCGGGAGGACAAACTCACCTTCGGGCCATCGCCCGATTCGAGTCCGTCCCCCTTTTCTCCGTTTTCAGTGCTGTCAGCCGGCGTCGGCCGTGTTGCCGGCGGGCGCCAGCCGCGTTGTCATCCCCAGCGGGCCCGCTTTTGGCCCACTGGGGATGGAAGATCCGGTCTAGAACGTAAAGATCGGCCCGATCTCCGTGCGGTGATCTTGCCATTCGTTGGACTTAACCCCAGCAATTGTGTATACGGGGAGGCCGTCCAACATGCGGGTGGCATAGATAGACTGCTCGAGGCCGAACTGGCACCAGGGGTTGACTTTGTAGTACAGGGTTACGGCAGCCATCTTGCCCATCGCCATCGGCAATGGGGAAGTACCACCGCCGTTGTAGGCGGCAACATAGCCAGGATTATTCAGGTCACGATTCACCACTTGGTCCTTGCCCACGTCGAAATAAAGCTGCCAGCCCGCGTTGTGACCCTTCGGGTCGGCATTGAACCAGCGTGAAAGCGGCAGCCCGAGGTTGAGGAACCCGCCAAACGACCGGATGGGCCGCTGCGGCGCAACCACAACCTGTCCAGACGCGTTCGTCCCGAGGACGGCGCCCCCGGCAGCAAGCATCGGACCGCCATCGAGAGTGACGAAGGGCCCTTGGAGGTTCGTCAGCCCAGCCACATCGGTGGCGTAAGAGTTGATTTGGCCGCCGAAGTAGAAGCGCATGTCACCTCCGCGATAGGCGCTCCCCACCAAGGTAAACCACCGGGTGGGCAATTGCAGCGTGACTTGGCCGCCATACATATTGCTGGAAGCGGTAAAGCCGTTCGGGAAGGCAGCGAGATAGTTCGCCGGGAGGCTTGGACCGTACGACGCATTGGGAACGATCGATTTGCGCGAGGCACGGAATCCAGCCAAGGCGATTTGCGCGGGGGCGACGCCCGGGGCGTCGTCGAGTTGGAAACTCAAGGCCGCTCTGCCTTCCCACTCGGGACGGTCGGAATCGGCGCCCTGGCGCTCGCCTTCCCCGATTTGGCCCGGGAGACCGAGCGATCCGAGCTTCAGGATTTGGCCTGAGCTGGGCATCATGATCCCACCTTGACCCTCGAACTTGATGTTGTGCTCCCTGCTCAGCGTCTGCACGAAGCCGCCCCGCAGTTGCGGCGAACGGGTGTAAATGTCGCCCCAAAATGCGCCCAGGAAGGTGGTTTCCAGAAGATTGGGCAGCGCGCCAGATCCAAAAAGCGTCCAGTCCTGTCCACCTACGAAGAAGATGTCGGTGGACTCGCTGGCGTGGTAATCCATGCGGACGAAGGCCAGGCGCAGGTTCGGCATATTGCTGCGAATCGATGAAACGTCGCGGTTATCGACTTCGCTGAAGTTGCCTTCGAAGTCGGCCTCTATCTTGCCGGTCAGCGTCAGGCTCTTCGAAATATCCGGCCATTCGAAGTTCATCCCGAAGCGGGTGGCGCGCGCCTTGACGTGGAACTCCGGATCCGTCGTTGGGCCGGTGCTGACGAGTTGGGGTGTCGTTAGAAACAGACCAGGAAACGGGAAGTCATCGCCATTGGGGTCGCTGCTGTCATGGATGGCCGTTGCCTTGATGAAGCCGTAAGGCGCAAGCGTGATTGGGCCCACCTTTAGACCACTGAGACCGCCGGTCTTGGGCGGGTCGATGGGGAGCACCCGGACCGGAGCAACCGCCGCTATCACCGCGGGTGCCGCGGGCTTCGGTGCCGGCGGAGCAGCGGCAGCTTGCGACGAGGACGCGGATTCCGGGCTGGCGAGGGAGACGGCTTCCGTAACCGCAACCGGAGCCGCCGCGAAAACGGAGTGTTGCGCTGCGGGGTTCGCGGCCGCGGACAAATCCGCTGCGCTCACTACACCCTTCCGCGCGAGCGCTTCGACCAGGGCTTGAAATTGAGCTGCGGGCGCAGCATTTCGAATGGCGTTGGCCTCGGTAGGGGCCAGAACACCTTTCGTCACGAGTGCACCGATCAATGCCGCGATATTCGCATCGCTCGTGGTTGAGGTTGGGCTTAGACTTGGACTTGGGCTTGGGGTTGGGCTTGCCGCAGCAGGGCTAGCTTCTGCGCTGGCGCTCGCTGCGTTTGCATTGTCCGTTCTTGCGTCGTTGTTTCCCGCCATGACGGGCACAGCCGTGACGGCCAGCACCAGCAGGCTCGACAACCACACTTTCAGCTTCAACATAGACGGTGTCCTCCTCGTTCCGGCTCGGCTCAGGCCTTGGCCCAGAACATGGGGGCCAACGCTACGTCGTTTTCCCGACAATGTCAAGTTGCCAGGGCACACCATGCTGTGATCTGCGTCACTGATTACCGACTCATAAACAGAGCAATATGTTGGGCCATTCTATTAGTGGTACGCCACACTCGCAGAGGGAGAAGACAGTGAGCCTGGTCAATCCCATAGTGCAAAAATGGTGCAAAAAAGTGCAAAAGTGGAGCGATGAAGGGGAGGAAGACCCGGAAGCTTTTTGGGGACGCGCGGCGCTGACGCGGGAGATGTCTCCACCTTGGAGGGCTGATATTCCGCGCTCCGATGGAGCCTGGGCGCGCCAAAATTTCCTTTGGACATCGTGGGTGTCAACTGGGAGTTATGAGCGAACGGCGCGCCCGCACCCTTTCAATGCTGCCTATTTTGTAAATGAACTTCGGGCCAGGACAGTAGAGCGGGCTAGGAATGAAGAAAGGGCGCGGAAACCTCTCCGCGCCCTCGTACGAATTAGCTTCTAACGAGATCCCCTAATCCACGGTTAGCTTCGGTGCCGGCGTCGCCGGAACCGACGTAGTGGCCTCCGTTGCCGTTACCGTAACGGTGAACGTGCCCACGGCAGTCGGGGTCAGGATGTCAACAGTGCCCGATCCCGACTTTGTCGTGTCGGCAGCTGCCGTGGCTGTTACGGAGACCGTTGCCGGGCTGGGTACTGTCGCTGGCGCGGTGTAGAGTCCGGTGGAGCTTACCGTGCCATCCGCGCTCGCAGCGACCGCCCATGTCACATTCTGATTGGTGGAGTTGTTGACCGTGGCTGAGAATTGTTGTTGAGTCAGAGCCGGGCTCCACGTGTTCCCGGTTTCGTTGGCATAGAGCTGCACGGTTGAGCTCGGCGTGACGGTCACGCTCACCGGTGTCGTCGTCGTCGAGCTTCCTCCGCCGCAAGCGAGCATGAACCCAAGCAGCGCGAGCGAGAAGCACAAGAGGGCGATTGCCGAGCGCTTCGACGCTTTCCTGCTTACTTTCCCGCGCATTAGGCCCAGCATCACCACGCCCGCGACGGGCAGCGTCAGTGGGAGCCACGGCGAGCGGTTGTCAGCTCGGTAGCGCAATTGCGTTGGCGTCCCGGAGTTCGGGCCTGCGGTGGTTATGGTCATTGAAACCGTAGTTGCGGAAGCGCCAGCTGCAATCGACGGCGGATTGAAAACGCAACTACTACTCGTCAGCGTCGTGTCCGTGGGTGTGAAACCACAAGCAAAAGTTACCGCATTGACGAAGGTGGCCGACGAGGTGGGTGTGGCGAGGAAGGTATAGGTGAGAGTCGTCTGTCCGGCCAGGACGGTATGCGAAGCGCTACCGGTGTTGGCCAAGGTGAAGGCGGGCGCCGCGACAGTCACGACCACAGGCGTGGTGGTTGTGGATGTCATGTTGTAGCCGTCACCGGGGAAGAAGGCATTAATGCTGTCGGCGCCGATTGGCAGAGTGGTTGAGGATCCGGCCGTGGTTAAGGTGGCGACACCGCTGCTGTTTAACGGTGCGAGGCCGAGGGAGCTCGGAGCGCCGGTAACGTAGAAGGTCACTTGCCCAACAGCTGTCGAAGGAACCACGGTCGCCGTCAGCGCTACACTCTGACCAGCGCTAATGCTGGTCGGACTGGCGGTGATGGTGATGGTGGATGCCGTTCGCGCAGCGGCCCAGGCGGTTACCAGGTTGTTTAAGTTAACCGAGCCGAGACCGGTGACCAGGTTGTACCCCGTCGTCGGCGTGTGCGTGTCGGAGTTGGAGGCGAGGAAGCCGAGAATCCCGGTTTGGCACTGCCACGCGAGCGGCTGGTTCGACGGCTGTCCCACCACACAGTATTCCTGGTTGTTTCCCGTGGTCAGTTGGTAGAAGCCATTGCTCCCGGCAGACGTTTGGGTTACTGCCGCCAGCTTGTACAGCATGGGGTTAACGTTGCCCAAGCCGGGCGACGCAGCGCCTTGGAAATACTGGTTCAGCAACGTCACCATGCCGGCAAACTCTGGTGTCGAAACGGACGTGCCTCCAACGACGGACGGGAAGGGGTTGCCGCTGGTATCGGTGAGGCTAAGCGCATTGGTAATGCCAGCGGCGCCGCCAGGGGCACAAGTGCTCCCCGTGCCGCTGAGGCCCAGTTCTGAAAGTTGCGTGCAGAAGATGTAGCCGGGAAAGTTCGGCGTCGCCAGCAAGGAAACGTCCGGTACGAACCGCGCGCTTGCCTGTCCAGTTATCGTCACCGTTTGCCACGAAGGCTGGGGAAAGCCCCCCGTACACTGGCCGAGCCCGTTGACCGTGAAACAGTTGCTCGGCCCGCCACCGCTAGCGCCGAGCCCAAGGGCCTCTTGCGCCGTTAACTGCGAGCTGATCCCGTAGGAAATACAGAACGGATCCGATGGGTTCGCCGCACAGTACGCGCCAAATTCATAGTCATCGTTCCAGGCTTCCTCGGGGACATACCCAAGCGCCGAGTGGCCATCCGCAGGGTTTGGGTTCGGCGTGCCCCAGTATGTTCCGGTGAAATCGGTGAACGGAACCTCGCTTCCGCCGACTCCCGTCACATACTGGCTGCTGGCCGGATAGTTCACCGCCGGCCCGTACAACGCCAGGTTCGGAGGGCTGGTTGGTGTATAGAAGTTGTCGCACCCGGCCGCCCCAGTGTCCCCGGTAGAGTTCAGGATGGTCACGCCTTCCACATTGGCTTGCTGGAGCTCGGTTTCATCGGCAACGTTGGCATACAACTCGCAGGCGCCGTAACTCATGCTGATTACGGGAGCGACCGGCGGACCGCTCGGCGGGGCGATCGCGTAGGCCAGCGCATTCTCCACTCCGCCGCCGCTTATGGCGGTGCACTGAGAATTCCAAATGGCAGGGGCGTTGACGTAGACGATTTGCGCATTCCGTGCGATAGCACCAGACCACTCGATGTCGAGGTCCGCCTCAGCCAGATCGCCGCAGGTGTTGGGCGCGCCCGGATCGGTGCCCACCAACACATACCCAAAGTTAGTGGAGTTGCAGGCCGTAACCACGCCGTTCGTATTGGTCGTGCAGCCGCTGATCTGGTTAAGCCCGAAGCCGGAGCGGAAATTGTTGATGTCGGCGAGATAAATGTCGGTCTCCCCAATAACCGCCAGTTTCTGTCCCGTGCCATCGATCGGGGTGGACGCGTTGTAGAGCGGGTTGATGTCGTAGATGGTGGCAGCGTCGCCGGGCGCGATAAACTGGGATGAGTATTTCAGGTCGCTGAAGTAATAGTTCCGGTGCAATTGGTTTTTGACGCCCATCGCTTTCCAGTGAAAGCTGTTTAGCCCTCGCACGCCGGTTACCACGCCCGACCATGCCGCCGGAATCTTCACGGGCGTTGCGTTGGAGAACTGCTCTTCGCCGTCGATGTTGTAACGGTGAATTTGTGTCTGGAACGCGGCTTCGATTTGCATAGCCGTGCCGCTGAAGATAATCGAATTGCGGCCCCCTCCGACGCTGATTATGGTGAACCCCTGCGCTTTCAGCCACGCCGTAATCTTGTTGATATCGTTCTGGCTGAGACCGAAGCGATCGGCGTACTGCGCGGGGGTGAGCCACTTGTGGTAGTTCGACGACGAGGGGTTCTGCTGGTCCGCCATCAGCTTGTCGAGCGCCCTCTGCTGGCTGGCCGAGGGTGAGGTCAGCAACGTGACATAGCCGAACCTGGACTGCGGATCCACCGCGCCCTGGTCGTACTGCGGTTGCACCCTCGGGTGCAGGCTCCTCGCCAGCTCGACCATCTGGCCGGAGCCAATCGAGCTGGTGATGCGGTCCGGCGCGGCGGCGAAGCTGAGCGCTGTGCAGATCAAGATGCAGGAGATGAGCATTGGAAGATTGGTCGTCGAGAGGTTGGAGCTCGAGAGTTTGGACAAGGACAGCAAGGTCGAGGGCGTACGTCGCATGGTCACTCCGTGGCACAGCAGGATTGTCAGGACCCTATAGCATTATCAATGCTTTCTCCTTGTCTGATCAAGTTCATGCGCGTGGGGTTGTATGGCGGGGAACTGTTAGTTGGCTTTTTTGGGACCAAGCTCGCAGCTATTCTGCGCGACACCTTTCACGAATTGTCATCCCGAACGAAGTGAGGGATCTGCAGTTCGCCGCAAAATGCAGATCCCTCACTTCGTTCGGGATGACGATGACAAGGGTAAAGAGTCTCGGGATGACAAAGATTTTCTAGACTTAAGCGCAGGCTCCCTAGACCTCGGCGAGTTCTTCTTCCAGCAACTGCTTATTGTAAAGATCTGTGTAATAACCGTTGCGGGCGATGAGTTGGTCGTGGGTGCCTTGTTCTACGATGCGTCCCTGGTGGAGGACGGCGATGGAGTCGGCGTTGCGGACGGTGGAAACGCGGTGGGAGATGAAGATGGTGGTGCGCCCGCGCATGATTTCGCGGAGATGGTTGAGGATTTTATCTTCGGTATGGGTGTCAACGCTGGAGAGGGCGTCGTCGAGGATGAGAATGCGGGGGCTGCGGAGCAGGGCGCGGGCGATGGCGGTGCGCTGCTTCTGGCCTCCGGAGAGCGTGATGCCGCGCTCGCCGACGGTGGTGTTGTAGCCTTCGGGGAAACCTTCGATGTCCTGGGCGATGTTGGCGGCTTCGGCGGCGGCTTTGATCTGGTCGAGTGCGGCGTCGCCGGCTTCATGCGCTACGCCGAAGGCGATGTTTTCGCGGATGGTGTCGCTGAAAAGAAATGTTTCCTGGGGAACGAAGCCGATGTGGCGGCGCAGGGAGTCGAGAGGGAATTGGCGGACGGGGCGGCCGTCGATGAGGACGGCGCCGGGCTCGGCGTCGTAGATGCGGGGGATGAGGTTGACGAGCGTTGTCTTGCCGGAGCCGGTGGGGCCAACTATAGCGAGGCTGGAGCCGGCGGGGATGCGCAGGTTGATGTCTTTTAGGATACCGGTGCCGTTGTAGGCGAAGTTGAGATTGCGGAATTCGATTTCGCCAAGAAGATCGGGTGATCGGGTGATCGGGTCATCGGGTGATTGAAAAGCAAAATCACGCGTTGCTGGGGTCTGGTCTTTCGATGACCCGATGACCCGATCACCCGATGACCCGATTTCATCGGCGATCTCGGGCTGCTGGGAGAGGATTTCTTCGATACGCACCAGGGACGCGGTTCCGCGTTGGAAGATGTTGATGACCCAACCGAGGGCGATGACCGGCCAGGTCAACTGCATCATGTAGGTGTTGAAGGTGACGAACTTGCCGACGGAAATCTTTCCGAGCAGGACTTCTCGTCCGCCAAGCCAGAGCACGATGACTACGGCGGCGCCGAGCATGAGTTCGAGGGTGGGCCAGAGCATTCCCATCAGGCGGACCAGGCCGAGGCTGCGGCGGATGTATTCCTGGTTGGCGCCCTCGAAGGCGGCGATCTCGGCCTGTTCCTGCACGTAGGCGCGGATGACGCGGGCCCCGGAGAAGTTTTCCTGGGCGCGGGCCGAGATGTCGGAGAACATGGCCTGAATGCGTTCGAAGCGCTCGTGAATGCGGCGGCCGAAATACTGGATGACGATGCTGGTGATGGGCAGCGGCAGAAAGGCGTAGAGAGTAAGTTTGGGGCTGATGGCGAGCATGAAGCCGAGAGCGCCGGCGGTGAACACGATGGTGTTGGCCGAGTACATGATGGCGGGGCCGAGCAGCATCCGGACGGCGTTGAGGTCGTTGGTGGCGCGGGCCATGATGTCCCCAGTGCGGTTGCGCTGGTAATAGGAGTAGGAGAGGCGTTCGAGGTGCGCGAACAGGTCGTTGCGCAGATCGAACTCGATATCGCGGGAGATGCCGATGAGAACCCAGCGCGTCAGAAACTGGAAGATTCCCTTGGCTAGCGCGATGGCGACAATGAGCAGGGAGTAGGTGAGAAGTTTCTGGCGGGTTACGCCGTGACGCAGAGCGTCCACCGCATGGCCAATCACTTGCGGAAAGAGAATCCAGATTCCGTTATTCAATAAGACGCAGAGCCCGCCCCAGACGAGACCGCCGCGGTAGCGCTTCAGATAGGGAACGAGGGGGCGTAGGTTCTTCGGCGTCATGATGGGTTGGACCATGAGGTCTTGTAGATGAGATTGTAGCAGCGGTGGGTGCGGATTTTCGGAGGGAGGGCGCAAGGCCCACGAGGGTGGCCGTGAGCAGGAGTGCGGTCCAGACGGACAACATGCCAGCGGCGAGCAGCAATCCCGAGTAGAGCAGGTCGGCGCGTTCCATTCGGTTTCTCCAGTTGCAAAAAGCCGGTGAAAAAGCCGGGCGAGGACGGAGGTTGGCGGTTCCGTTCCCACCCGGGTTGGAGAGAGACTTTAGCGGGCTGCGGACAATTCGATTTTCGATGCCCAGCCCGGCGTCTGATTTCCTGTAGAGACGCGGCTTGCCGCGTCTGCGGCCGCGTCCAAAACGAGACGGGGCAAGCCCCCTTCTCTACAGGCGGAGTTAGTCCGCGGGCGGAGGCGCCATGTGCTTTTGCATGCGTGCCTCGCGCCTGGCCTCAAACTGAGCGAACTTGGCTTTCTGATCGGCGGTCAGGACCTGCATCATTTCGGCCTTGATGCGGGCGCGCTGGACCTGGAGTTCGATCATGGTCTGTGCGTTTTGCGTGGCGAGGGCGCGGGTCTTGGCTTCGTCGAAGGGACCGCTGGCCTCGAGGGCGCGCATATCACTGTGGTTCTGGCGCATCTGCTGCGTCAGCGGCCGAAGGGTGGGTTTCTCTTTTGCCCAGATCGCCTTGACCTGGTCCTGTTGCGCGCTGGTCAGATCGAGATAGTGGGTGAAAAATCCGAGCCTGTGGCCGAAGTCGCCATCCGGGCCACGACGACCGTGCATACCCTGCCCAATCGCGGCTGCTGACGCCGCTAGAATCACAGCGGCGCCGATGGAGAGAATGCGGATACGAGTAGATTTCATCGGTTCTCCTTTTGACCTGGTATTGATCTCGTGGGGTCCGGGGGCAGCCCGAACATCTATGCCGATAAGAACACTGTTCTCGAACGCCTGGGGTAAAGAGTCGGTCAATCGCGGTAAAGTTTTGTAAAGATCGGGTCATCGGGTGATCGGGCCATCGGGTGATCTATGATCTGGGTGATCGCGAGGGTTTGGGCGATTGCATATGGAACAGAATCTAAGCAAGCAGGAGGAGTTGCGGAATCGGACTAAGCGATTTGCGCTTCGGATTATCCGGTTGTTCCGGCACTTGCCCCGGACTGCGGAGGCCCAGGTTTTGGGCAAACAGCTTCTGCGCTCGGGAACCTCGATCGGAGCAAACCATCGGGCGGCGGGACGTGCGAGGTCCAAAGCGGAGTTCATCTCGAAGATGGGCATTGTCGTTGAAGAGGCGGACGAGACCGTTTTCTGGATTGAGTGTCTGATCGAATCAGGAATTGTTAAGCCGGATCTACTCGCCGATCTGCTTTCGGAGGCAAATGAACTTGTTGCAATCTTTGCCGCATCCCAAAGGACAGCACGCAGTTGATTTAGAAAAGATCGGGTCATCGGGTGATCGAAGATCAAGGGCCTTTGACTTTAGATGGCCCGATGACCCGATCACCCGATGACCCGATCCCTACAAATCACAAATCTTTACCACATGGATGCCGACGAAGGTGTGATGATGAGAAGAATGGATCACGTACTGGTGGTGGATGACGACGTCGAATTGTGCGCTCTGGTGCAGGAGTACCTGACGGCCGAGGGGTTCAGCCTGAAGGCCGTCCATGACGGCGAACAAGGGCTGCAACAGGCGCTGACCGGCGAGTATGCGCTGGTGGTGCTCGATGTAATGCTGCCGGGGATCAATGGCTTCGAAGTGCTGCGGCGGATTCGCAGCGTGTCGAAGATTCCGGTGCTGCTGTTAACAGCGCGCGGCGAGGACGTGGACCGCATCGTGGGGCTGGAAATCGGCGCCGACGATTATCTTCCGAAGCCATTTAACCCGCGGGAGTTGGTGGCGCGAATCCGAGCGATCCTGCGCCGCACCAAGCCGGTCCGGGGGGCGGAGGTGGTGCCGGAACTGCTGAGCGTGGGCGACGTGGAACTGGATCCGGCGACGCGCAGCGTCCAGCGAGCGGGGCAACCGGTCGAGCTGACTTCGGTGGAGTTCAATCTGCTGGAAGTGCTGCTGCGCGAGGCGGGGCGAGTGGTGACACGGGAGCGCCTGGTGAATGCCGTGCTTAGCCGGAAGTTCATGCCGTTCGATCGCAGCATTGACATGCACGTCAGCAAAGTGCGGCGGAAGCTGGGCGACTCCGAAGAGGACGGAGACCATATCAAGACGATTCGAGGAGTGGGGTACATGTTTGCGCGGCCGGCGGCGAAGGCGAAGAAATAGAAATATTGAGACATTGAATCATTGAGGTATTGAATCATTGAAAATCAATGACTCAATGATTCAATACCTCAATGATTCAATGTCTCAATGATTCAATGACTCAATAACCCAATGAAGAGCCTATTCCTAAAGATCTTTCTGTCGTTCTGGGCTGCGCAAGCACTGTTTCTGGTGCTGGCGATCCTGGTGACGATCGCGCTGCGTCCGGCGCGGCACGGGATCGAGAGTCAGGGTCCGCAAATTTTAGCGGAGGTGGTGAACGCGTACCAGAGTGGTGGAGAGCGCGACGCCCACGACTATCTGGAAGAACTTTGGCACACGCAGCACGTGCGGGCATTCGTTTTTGATCCGTCGGGCCATGAACTCTCTGGCCGGAAAGTGCCGTCCTGGATCGAAGATCTCCGGCAGGGCGGTACAGCGCGCGGTGGCCCGCTGTACCACCGTGGGTGGATGGACAATCTGCTTCCCGATCGCATCCTGCGGCAGGCACTGACGCTGGATGGAAAACGGTACACGATCGTGTTGGAGTTGCCGCCGGGGCCGAGAGTATTTTTCGGGCCGCATGACATCCCGGGCCTGGGGATAGGGATTGCGGTCATTACGTCGGGACTGATGTGCTATCTGCTGGCATGGTCGATGACAAGTCCGGTGGCGCGTCTTCGGAAGGCGGCGCAGAGCCTGGCGGCGGGCGACTTGAGCGCGCGCGCGGGCGCGCCAGCGAGTGGCCGACGCGACGAACTGACCGAGTTGATGCGCGATTTTGATCGCATGGCCGAACGGATCGAAGGGCTGGTGGATTCGCAATCGCGGCTGCTGAAGGATGTTTCGCACGAACTGCGATCTCCGCTGGCGCGGCTGAGCGTTGCGCTGGGGCTGGCGCGGCAACGGGCGGCGTCCGAGGTCGGGCGGGAAGTCGAGCCGGGGCGCACGCCCGAACTTGAAAGCGCGCTGAACCGGATCGAACTGGAGGCCGACCGGTTGAATCAACTGATCCAGCGGCTGCTGACAATTGCGCGGCTGGAGTCGCGCACCGATGGCCTGCGAAAGACCATGCTATCGCTGCGGGAGTTGGTGGAGCGGGTAGCGCGCGACGCCGAGTACGAAACGCCGGGACGGGGCTGCCGGGTCACGGCGAAGGCCGATGCCGCGGATGAGTTTCTGGTGGAAGCCGACCCTGACTTGCTGCGGAGCGCGGTGGAGAATGTGGTGAGGAACGCAACGCGCTATACTGCTGAAGGCACGACGGTGGATGTGCAACTGGAGCGGCAGAAGGCCGCGAATGGCGAAGAAGAAATTATTGTTCGCGTGCTTGATTCCGGCCCCGGCGTTCCAGTCGAAGCGCTGCCCAAGATATTTGAACCCTTCTATCGGCTGGACGATGCCCGCAACCGGCAGACCGGGGGGGCGGGTCTGGGACTGTCGATCGCGGATCGGGCCATCAGGCGACATGGTGGGCAACTTCGCGCATCCAACCGGAAAGAGGGTGGGTTAGAGATGGAAATCCGGATTCCGGCGGTTGCGTCTGCTTAGGGGTTTGCTCTTCCCGCTCATTCCTGATACACAAATCAATGATCATCGGGTGATCGGGCCATCGGGTGATCGAAGGTAAAGTGCCTTTGACCTTAGATGGCCCGATGGCCCGATCACCCGATGGCCCGATACAATTTCTGGGAGAACAGATGTCGAAGAAGATAGGCGGAGTGGTTGCGCTCGTGGGCCTGTGCGCCCTGAGTTTGTTGCTGCTGAGCTGCGGCAGTTCCTCGTCCCGGCCCTCGGGAGTCTTGTATGTGCTGACCCAGGGGATCAACGGCTATGGCAACAACGTGAGCTCCTTTGCCATGGATTTGAATAGCGGGAACCTGTCTTTGGTCAATTACAATGCGAGCACGTGCACGACGGCGGCGAGTACCACCAATCCCGAACCGTGCGGACTTCCCCTGGACATTTTGCTGGACCCTACGGGCGCGACCTCGTTCGTTCTGAATCAGGGTGTACCTTCGGCGGGCGTGGCGCCTACGATCTACGCCTATACAGTGAACTCCGACGGGAGCCTCGGAACACCGGCGGTCGTCCCCACTCCGTCTCTGATGGCCGGCGATACGGCCATTGCCATGGTGCGGGATGCCGCGGGACAGTTCCTGTTCGTGATCGATCAGGGGTCCTTCCCTTCGCCGGGATATCCGACCCCTTCGCCGACCAATCCGAGTTGTCCGCATGTTCCCACCAGTGCTACCGACGTGTGTCCGTCGATCTCGGTGTTTGCCATGAAGCCAGGTTCAACCACTCTGACGTTGGCCAGTGGAAGTCCGTTCTACCTCAGCAAGGTTCCAACCGCGCTTTCTGCAATTACATTCACCCCAACCACCCCTGCCGGCGCTTCGTCCCAGGAACTTCTCTTCGTGACCAACAATTCCGACATTTGTACTGCCAACTGCGTTCTCCCCCCGCACAGTGACAATACGGTGAGCTTGTATGCCGTGAGTTCATCGGGCAGCCTGACCGAGCAAGTGAATTCTCCTTATATCATTTCCGCGATCGATCCCATCTCGGTGCTGGCGGTCAACACGAACCCGGCGGCACAGAATACGGGCGGCCTGTTTGTGTATGTGGGCAATGAGGACCAGAATGGCGGCCATTTGTATCCGTTCCAGCTGTGCACGGTGGTCAATGCGGTCTGCACCGCGCAGGATGTAGGAAGCAATCTGATGACTCCGTTGGGGGAAACGTGTTCCCAACCACCTTGCAACAACGTGCCGCCAACTTCGGCGGGGTTGAAACCGGTTGCCATGCTGGTGGATCCGACGAACAATTTCCTCTACGTTGCGAGCCAAGGCTCGAACCAGGTTTTTGCATTTCGCATCAACACGACGGCGGGCACGTTGAGCGCTCTAACCCCGGCGGACCAGCCGACCGGATCGCAGCCGGTCTCGATGGCGCTGCACCCCAGCGTAAACAACACCGGCCAGTTTCTCTACACGTCGAACACTAACTCGGATAACATTACGGGCTTTACGCTGAGTACGACGAGCGGATCCATGAGCAGTCCGATCACGGTGATCGCCCCGGCGGCGCCGAGCGGGATGACGGCGCGGTGAGTTATTTAGTCATTGAATCATTGAGTCATTGAATCATTGAAACCCTAAGTTTCCAGCGGGTTTTCCAATGACTCAATGATTCAATGACTCAATGATTCAATGGTTCAATGACTCAATGCTGTTGATTACGTTGGCATCCGAAGAATCAAATAGCCTCCGATGAAGCCGAAGACCAGGTCCGGCGACCAGGCAGCGACCGCGGGCGGCAGCTGACTCAAGTTGCCCATGGCCTCGAACAGGCCGGAGATCGTCCAATAGACAACGCCGATGCCGATGGCGGTTGCAACTCCGGTCACGGCGGAGCGCTTGCCGGCGGAAAGCGCGAAGGGAATGGCAAGGATGGCCATCACCAGCGTAATCAGCGGATAGGCAATCTTTTTTTGTAGCTGCACGCGCAGGCGCACCACGTCAAAGCCGCTCTGCTCAAGATCGTGAATGTAGCGGCGGAGTTCCTCGTAGCTCATTTCCGAAGACTGTTTGATTTCCTTCTTGAAATAGGCAGGCGCCTCCGCCAACTCGGGGTAGGTCGCCGCATCGAACTTGCGGTAGCTCTCGATGGCGGAGCCGCTCAGGCTGCGCTCCCATCCCTGCTCGTAAACCCACCGGCCCATGGAGTCCGACCAGTGCGCGCGATCGGCGGTGATGCGGTGCGTGATCTGGAAGGTGTGGGGATCGAACTGGAACACGGAGACGCCGCCGAAAACATCGCGGTCGGGATCGAAGAATTGATAGTAATAAATGTCAGAGTGCTGGCCGAAGATCCACTTGCGGTCGGGACGAAGGTAGGTTTGCGCGGGTTTGCCCTTGATGCGGTTGCGGAGCGCGTCCTGCCGCTTGTTGGTGTAGGGAAGATAGAGCTGGTCGGAAAGGAAGAGCACGCCGGCGACCAGGGTGGAGGCGATCAGAACCGGGACGACGATGCGGTACAGGCTGATGCCGGTGGCCTTGATGGCGGTGATTTCGTTGGAGCGCTGCAGCAGTCCGAAGGTGACCAGCACCGCCAGCAGCATGCTGAGAGGCGTGGTGCTGTAAAGAAAATATGGCGCTACGTTCAGCAGATATTCGCCCACGGTGAGTGGGGAGACTTGATTCCGCAGAATGTCGCTCAGCAACTCGAACAGGGTAAAGACCAGCAGCAGCAGCAGGAAAGCGGCGACGATCATTGCAAAGTAGAGCGCAAAATCGCGCAGCACATAGTCGTCGAGGATGGTGGGGAAATGAAGATTGAACAAGCGCCTGCGCCTGGGCTCGTGGGACAGGATGGCTTCGCGGAGGGCGGCGCGGGAGGACTCACCGTTCGGTTGCAGCGCCGGCTGGCTGGAGGCCGAAGATGTGAACTTAGACGCCCGCAACCAGGAATCTCTGAACCATGAATCTCTGAACCATGAATCTCTGAACCAGGGATCTCTGAACCAGGAGCGGAGCGCAGTCAGTTCGATGGGGCGGCGTTCCGATTGCCAGAGCAGAAAAACTCCTCCGGCAAGAAACACGAAGTCGGCGAGCCAAACACCGGCGGCAGGGGAGAGGCGTCCCTGGCGCGCGAAAGACACTCCGATCAAAGAAATCGAATAGTAGAGAAACACGAGCAGAATGGTCACGACAAATCCGCTGGACTTGCCGCCTTTCTTCGACGAGAGGCCGAGAGGAATGCCAACCAGGGCCAGGACGATGCAGGCGGTCGGCAGCGCCAGGCGACGATGATATTCGATGAGGTGCCAGCGGCGGATGACGGGGTCGGCGGTTGGTGCGACACGCAGGAGGTCGGCAAATTTGATCTCAGCCAGCGATGTGGGTTCGTGTTCCTGACTGTTCTGTGACGCAGGGATCTGAATGGGGATGTCAGTGGTCTCGAAGGTGGAGATCTGGTACTGGTCCGGATTCTTGGGATCGGGGGTTTCGTGCGTGGAACCGTTGGTGAGATGCAAGTCCAGAGTATCGGGCCCCTGGCTGACCAGCAGGCCTTCGTGCGCCAGGCTGATGCGGGGAGCGGATGGGTCGGTCAAATCGGCGAGGAACACACCTTTCCAGAGGGCTCCTCCGGACATGGCCTTAACGTCCTGCACGTAGAGGATGATCTTCGGGAATCCCTCGTAAAACACGCGAGGCTGGACTTCGAAAGAAGCCTGAGAAGACTTGAGGTTGTCCTGTAGCTTTCCCAGGGCGGCGAGCGAGCGGGGCGCGAGATAGACGCTGTTAGCGAGAGCGAGCAACCATGCCACCACCACGAACATTGAGATCACGCGCAGGAAGGTCCATACGCCCAGGCCGCTGGCGCGCATGGCGGTGATTTCGCTGTCCGCGGCCAGACGGCTGAGTCCGATCAGGATGCCGACGAGCACGCCCATGGGAATGGTGTAGGTGAGCGCGACGGGGACAGTGAAAAAAAAGATTTCCGCAACGCTGGGCAGCGGGGCGCTGTTGCGGACCACCAGTTCGAGGATGCGGCCGAGGTCGCGGGTGAAAAGAACGAAAGTGAAAACCGCCGCGCCGATCAAGGCGTGGGAGATGACTTCTCGCAGAATGTAGCGGGTGAGGATGCGCATCCGCAAGGTTGGTTGACTCATTGCGAGTCTAGCATGAGAGCGGCAGTGGGGGAGTGCCGGGTTGGGTCAGGAACCAGTTCCGCACGTCTAACCAGCGTGAGTGCCCACTATACTCCGAAAACGCCTTCTTCCTGGAGAGCCTTCCGCACTGCGACAAGTTCTGGGTCGTTAATGAGCAACAGCGAAATCGTTACTCGGCCAACCTGGGTTAGCCCTTCCAATTCAGGCCCATCCCAGATGAAGTGTTCCGTCCAGACATCCCGCCGGGGATGGAACAGGCGAACGATCTCGCCGCTATCCGGATCAGCGGTGGCAATGTTCGGACCTTTAAACCGATTGCAATGGATGCAAGCCAGGGCGAGATTATCAACAGTGGAGGTTCCGCCGTGTTGTCGAGCAACAATGTGATCTATCTGGAACGGCGCTGGGTGAAATTCCGCCGGCAATTGGCAATATTCGCAGCGTGCTCGTGCTCGTTGCCAAACCTGGCGGATGAGATCTGCGTTCAATTTCCCCGATTATTGAGCCGAACGCTGCAAGGCGCGCCGCCCTTTGGACTGCATGACAGCGAGAAGGTTCCCGACGTGGAGGTAGCTGTCGAGTTCAGCTTGGTCTTCGTCGGTGAGCTTACCCTGACGAGCCAATTCGGACAATTCGTTCATGCGAGCGGTGTCGCGATCGCCGAAGCGAATCGACAGCAGGTATTCAGCCGCGCCGCGCGACAACTCCTGCTGCTCGATCTGGATGAGGCGGGCCAGGATCGCCGCTTCAGTATTGGGGCTAGTGATATGGGAGCTCATCTAGTTTCACCCAGACAATTGTGCCACGGCACCGCAACGTTGTCATCAGGGTGCTTAGGGGATGCCGGGTTTGCAATGCGGGCACGGTTCGTAGAGAATGCCCCTTCGCCTCGCGAAGCGGGATTGAGAATTATTGGGCCGGAGGAAAGATGAATTTACGTCGTGCAGTTGTAGTGGCGTTGTGGTGGGCGATCCCAGTGCTGGCGTGGTCGCAGCCGCCATCGGAAATGAAGCCGGTGACGGACCGGCTGGCGGCTTCGATTTACAACGGGCCGTCGATGACGACTCTCGGGGAACTCGCGGATGGTATTGGCGGTCGGTTGACGGGCTCTCCGGCCTATGTCCGCTCGACGGAATGGGCGGCGGCGAAGTTTCGCAGCTACGGGATCGAGAACGTGCGGCTGGAGCCGTTCACGATTCCAGCGGGCTGGCAGCGCGGGACAGCGAGCGGGGCAATGCTGGCGCCTTTGTCGCGTCCGCTGCACCTGGCATCGTTGGGGTGGGCGCCGTCGACGCCGGCGGGAGGAGTGCAAGGCGCGGTTGTGATGGTTGCCGACGTGGAGCCGGAAGCATTGCGATCCCGCAAAGACGAACTGCGCGGGAAGATTGTTTTTCTGGATACGGCGAAGATCATGGCGGAAGGCTACGGGAAGGCTTTGCCGAAGCTGGAGTCGGCGTGGCCAACATTTCAGAAGGCGGGCGTGCTGGCGGTGATCACGCCCGATCGCGAGAAGAGCAATGTCTTGAATGCGCACGACAGTCTGTGGGGTGCGAAGTTGCTTCCGCTGCCGGCGGTCGAAGTCGGCATGGAAGATGCCAAGCTCATGCAGCGAGAACTGGAGCGCGGGCCGGTTACCATCCAATTGACGATCGAGAACCAGACGTCGGGAGAGACGACCGTCAACAACGTGGTGGCGGAGATTCGGGGCAGCGAGCGTCCCGGGGAGTGGATCCTGATCGGCGCGCACCTGGACTCGTGGGACTTCGGCACGGGCGCGCAGGACAACGGCACCGGGTCGGTCAGCGTCCTCGAGATCGGCCGCGCCCTGATGTTGCTGGGGAAAGCGCCGCGGCGCAGCATCCGGCTGGCGCTTTGGGGCGGAGAAGAACAGGGGCTGCTCGGATCGTATGCCTACACGCAGACGCACAAACGCGAGTTGGACAAGTGCGTGGCCGTTCTGAATACCGATAATGGCGCGGGGCATCCGAAGGGATGGAAAGTGGAAGGCCGCGAGGATCTGAAAAAGGCGATGCAGCCCTGGAGCGACGGCTTGTTGAAGGACCTGAACGGCGGCGACCTTTCGCTGGAGACAACGTACAACACCGACCACGGTCCGTTTGTGTTGCAGGGCATTCCGGCGCTGGATTTGTGGGTGGACATGACGCACTACATGGAGATCCATCACAAATCGGGCGACACGCTCGACAAAGTCGATGCGCTGGACTTCAAGGCCGGGGAAGCGATTGTGGCCGTGACCGCCTACGCCATCGCACAAAGCGAAACGCCAATCGCGCCGCACATCGATCACGAGGCGGTGGGCGAAATTTTGAAGAACGCGAAATTAGAGGAAATGGTGGAGAATGTGGGAGTGTGGAAACCGTGAGGGCGTGCGCTCAGCCCCCGGTTGAACGACTCTTCATGATCCGCTAAGTCTCGCTTGCTCCCGGACGCTCTCCAGCGATGGCCTCAGTGACAGGCCGCCTCATCCTGAAACTTGTTGTCGGCAGCCATGGCGGCGAGGCCGCGTGAGCAACTGAGAATCTGCTGATCCAGCGGATCGTTATCCAGCGAGCCGGGCGCTATGTACTCCGCGTTCTTCCGCATATCCAGATAGTGGTCGCTCAACTTCTGCAGATCGTTGAGTTCGGCGGAAAGCAGCGGGAAGGCTTTTCGGTCGTCGTCCGTCGACATGGCGGCGGAGACCAGAGCAAGACTCTTGTCGGCGATCCTGCGCTGCGCCGAAAACCACTCTTCCGGCAATGGAAAGCCATTCTGAATTGCGTTGACAATGCCGATTCGCCATTCTCGGATGACTCCCATCTGTTCGATGCCCGCTTGCAGGAAGCCTTTGGAAAACCCCTGCTTGGACTTGGGCTCTTCCGCTGGCGTGTGGACGGAAGACGGGGAGAGGGTGAGGATGATCTGATTGGCTTTGAAGGTGAGGGATGATTGTGTCAGGCGCGCCAGTTGTTCGAGCTCCACGCAGGACTTGCCGTTGAGCTGAAAAATCGGCGCCTGGCCGGTATAGCCCGTGACCGTTAATGTTCCGCTCGGCAGGATTCCACTTGGCACTGATCCACTTGGCACTGATCCACTCGGCACTGATCCACTTTTTTGTGGCGGCGCTTGCGCACGACCGATGGCAGGCAGCATCAGCAATGCCGCCAGCGCTGTCGTGATCGCGAGAACGCTCTTCTCCATAAGTTTTTCTCCTGGGGCATCTCTTTCCAGTTCGCAGAGAACGTAGCGTCCCCTGAGTTCGGTGTTCTCCGTCCGCCGCTACGCTTTTCTTAGAAACAGCGCGCCCAGTGGGGGCAGGGTCAGTCGCAGGGAATAGGGGCGGCCGTGGGTTTCTTCGGGCAGGGCCTCGGTGCCTCCCATGTTGCCGGAGCCGCTGCCGCCATATTCGCGGGCGTCACTGTTGAGAAGTTCCTTCCAGTAGCCGCCCGTGGGCACGCCCACCATGTATCCCAGCCTCGGCACGGGCGTGAAATTGCACGCGATAAGTATGGGGTTCTCGCCATCCTTGCCCTTGCGCAACAGCGAGACGACGCTCATAGGCGCGTCATTGCAATCCACCCATTCAAAGCCCTTGGGATCGTTATCGTACCAGTGCAGCGGAGATTCGCTGCGGTAGAGGCGGTTGAGTTGCTCAACCCAGCTCATGAGCCCGCGATGCACCGGGTATTCCAGCACGTTCCAGTCGAGGCTGCGATCGTGCGACCACTCGCTGACCTGGCCGAACTCGCAGCCCATAAACAGCAGTTTTTTGCCGGGCTGGGCGAACATGTAGGCCAGGAGCAGGCGCAGGTTGGCAAATCTCTGCCATTCGTCGCCGGGCATTTTGCCGATCAGAGAACCTTTTCCGTGCACCACCTCATCGTGGCTCAGGGGCAGAACGAAATTTTCGTGGAACGAATAGAGCATGCGAAAGGTCAACTGGTTGTGGTGATACTGGCGATGGATGGGGTCGTTTTGGAAATAGCTGAGCGTGTCGTGCATCCAGCCCATATCCCACTTCAAGCCGAATCCCAAGCCGCCGAGATGGGTGGGCCGCGAAACCATGGCGTAGGCGGTGGACTCTTCGGCATAGGTTTGAATGTCGGGGTGCTCTTTGTAGGCTTCGAGGTTGAAGCGGCGCAGGAAGTCGATGGCTTCCAGGTTCTCGCGTCCGCCGAACTGGTTGGGAATCCATTCGCCCTCCTTGCGCGAGTAGTCGAGATAGAGCATGGAAGCGACGGCGTCAACGCGCAGGCCGTCAACATGATATTTGTCCAGCCAGAACATGGCGCTCGACATCAGGAAGCTGCGCACTTCGGTGCGGCCGTAGTTGAAGATGTGCGTCTTCCAATCGGGATGGAAGCCCTGGCGTGAGTCGGCGTGCTCGAATAAGTGGGTGCCGTCGAAGAAGGCGAGGCCGTGGCCATCGGAAGGGAAGTGCGATGGGACCCAATCGAGAATGACGGCGATGTTGTGCTGGTGCAGGTAGTCCACAAAATACATGAAGTCCTGCGGCGTGCCGTAACGCGCGGTGGGAGCGAAGTAACCAGTCGTCTGATATCCCCAGGAGCCGTAGAAGGGATGTTCCATGATGGGCATCAGCTCGACGTGGGTGAATCCCAGCCGATTCACGTGGTCGGCGAGGCGGGGCGCGATCTCGCGATAGGTGAGCGGGCGGTTGTGCTCTTCGGGGATGCGCATCCAGGAGCCGAGGTGAACCTCGTAGATGGAGATGGGCGCGTGCAGCGAGTTGACGGCGGCGCGTTTTTCAAGAAAGGCGGCGTCGTTCCAGGTGTAGTCGAGATCCCAGACCACGGAAGCGGTGCGCGGCGGTTTCTCCGCGAAAAGTCCCAGCGGGTCGGTTTTTTCAGTCTCGTGCCCGTGTTTATTGGAGCCGATATGGAACTTGTACAACGCGCCCTTGCCGACGCCGGGGATAAAGCCTTCCCAGATTCCCGACGAGCCACGAGGCTGGAGTTGGTGGGATTGCGGGTTCCATCCATTGAAGCCGCCGATCACCGACACCTTTCGGGCGTTGGGAGCCCAGACGCTGAAGACGGTGCCCGTGGTTCCATTGGATTCCACAAGGTGCGCTCCCATTTTCTCGTACATGCGATAGTGGCTGCCTTCGTTGAATAAATAAAAATCTTCGGCGGTCAGCAGGGAAATGTCGTAGCGGACCGGAGATGCTTCCTGCGTTGGAGGTGTGTTCGTCATGATTTCGCTTCCGGTCTAGTGTATTCCAATTCAAATGAAGGGACGGGATAGCGTGTGTGGTGGCGGGGCTTTGCCCCGCCAGGACGGGGCCCTTCGGCTCCGCTCAGGGCAGGCTCCGCCCCGTCACCACACTAACTCCACTAGCGACTCTTTTCCTTCTGCCCTTCGCGCTTGGCCCGCGCCCAGCCCTCTTTCACGCTTTGCCGCGCGCGCCCGAGCGCCAGCGCATCCTCCGGTACATCTTCCGTGATGCAGCTTGCCGCCGCGACGTAGGCGCCGCGTCCAATCTTTACCGGGGCCACCAGCGTCGAGTCGCTGCCGATGAACGCGCCATCTTCGATGACGGTCTGGTGCTTGTTCACGCCGTCGTAGTTGCAAGTGATGGTGCCTGCACCGATGTTGACGCCTTCTCCGATTTCCGCATCGCCCAGATAGCTGAGGTGATTCGCCTTCGAACCTTTGCCCAGTTTGATTTTCTTGGTCTCGACGAAGTTCCCCAGGTGAGCGCCTTCGCCCACCTCGCTTCCAGGGCGCATGTGAGTGTACGGCCCGAGGATGGCGCCCGCGCCCACGCGCGAATCTTCCATGATCGTCCCCGGCTTCACCGTGACCCGCTCGCCAATGACTGAATTCGCAATCACGCTGTAGGAGCGGATGCGGCAATCCGCGCCAATCTTCGTATGCCCCAGCAACTGCACGAAGGGCTCAATCACGGTGTCGGCGCCAACCTCCACCTCGCGGTCGATCACGCAGGTGTGCGGGTAAAAGATCGTAACACCCGCCTCCAGCAGTTCGCGGCACTTCGCCATGCGCAGGCGCACATCCAGAACCATCATCTCCGCCCGCGTGTTGCTGCCCAGCACTTCGCCCGCATCGGAGGTCTTGATCGCGACCACCTTCTTGCCCGCACGGTGAAACACTCCCGCCATATCCGTGAGGTAGTACTCGCCGTGCGGGTTCGCGGTCGAAAGACGGTCAATGTACTCGTACAGGGCGGCCGCGTCGAAGGCATAGAATCCGGAATTGATCTCGCGGATTTTCTTCTGCAGCGCGGTCGCGGATTTTTCTTCCACGATCGCCATTACCTCAGCTCGTGCGCCTTTGCGAATCACTCGCCCATATCCATCAGGGTTGTCGAGATCGGCGCTGAGCACGGTCATGGCCGCTTTCTGAGCGGAGTGGAACTCGCCGAGCTTCCGAATGGTTCCGGCGGTAATCAGCGGAGCGTCTCCGGAGAGCACGATGACCTGGTCATACTTATTGCCTGCCTTACTACCCGAGAGCGCCTCGCGCGCCACCATGAGCGCGTGTCCGGTGCCACGCTGTTCGGCTTGCAGCACGAAGTTCACGCCGGTGCCGGCAACCGCCTCGCGCACACGCTCCGCCTCATGGCCAATGATCACGAAGATGTCCTCGGCGGGCACAACTTTTTCCGCCGTGGCAATCACATGGGCCAGGATCGGCTTGCCGCCGACTTCATGCAGAACCTTGGGATGCTTTGATTTGAGCCGCTTGCCCTTGCCCGCCGCCATAATGGCGATGGCGACGCGCGGGAACTGCGGATTTGATCGAGAAGACTTCGACTTGGTCTTCGTCTTTGTCTTTGGCGCTTTTGCCATGCTCAGCCACTATACCGCGAACCCACCGTAGAGACGCGGCTTGCCGCGTCTCAGACTGCCGAACAAACTTTAGCGGCGCGCGGCGGTTGCCCTCAGCGGCTAAAAGCCGCTGTGTTCGGCGCCAGTTACGGCACGACTGAAGTCGTGCCCTTCCCAGACGTAAGCTGCACAGGGTTCTTAGCAGCCCCAGATGGGGCAAGCCCCGTCTCTACACTAATTCTCAACTGCGGATCGTCTGCCGATCCGGCGCTTGCGCCATCAGCGCCATCAGGTCGTGTGCGACGCGGTCGGTAGCGTGCCGCGCCGCCGCGCCCTCCTCCAGATAATCTCCGAGCACCGGGCACACGCCCAGCGCTTCGAGCGCTTCCAGATCCACCACGATCTGCGAAGCTCCCTCCAGGGCGTACTTCGCCTTCATCTCCGGCGATGCCGTCGTGCGATTGATCAGGGTGTAGTCGAACAACTGGACGCCAGCGTGGCTATTGAGCGCGCGGATGTGATCCGCCGCAGTTAAACTAAGACTTTCATTGACCTGTGTCATCAGGTTGCAGACAAATACCTTGACGGCAGGAGATTCCAGAATTGCCTCGGGGATTCCGCGCACCAGTAAGTTCGGAATGAGGCTGGTGAAGAGTGAACCGGGGCCGATGGTGATCAGGTCGGCGCTGGCGATAGCCTCCAGTGTTTGTGGAAGCGGCTCCACGTCGGAAGGCACCAGGCACAGTTCTCGAATCTTGCCCTTGCTCGCGGTGATCCGGGTTTCGCCGCGCACTCGCGTCCCGTCTTCGAGTGACGCTTCCAGTTCCACGCTCGACATGGTTGCCGGATAGATGTGCCCGCGCGTGAGCAGAATTTCCGAAGACAGCCGCACCGCCTCGGCAAAGTCTCCGGTGATCGAAGTGAGCGCCGCCAGAAAAAGATTGCCGAAACTGTGGCCTTCCAGGCCAGAACCCTTCTGAAAACGGTGCTGGAACAGTCTGGAGAGCAGGGCTTCGTCTTCGGAGAGGGCGACGATGCAATTGCGCACATCGCCCGGCGGAAGCATATTGAGCTCTTTGCGCAGACGTCCGCTCGATCCGCCATCGTCGCTCACCGTCACCACGCCACACAATTCGCGAATGGTGGGCTGATCGGAGGGGGCCAGCGCCGGCGTCATGACGTAACGCTTCAGCCCCTTCAGCAACGTAGAGAGGCCCGTGCCGCCGCCGATTGCGACCACGCGCAGATCGGGGCCAGCCTTGCCGGTTTCGGATGAGTTCGTACGCACTTGGGGAAGCATACCGCCCTAATATTGAATCATTGAATCATTGAATCATTGATTCATTGGGTAACCCGCTGGGAACTTAGGTTTTCAATGATTCAATACCTCAATGATTCAATGACTCAATCGAAGTTAAGCTGGCAGCTAGTGCGGGCCCTAGTACGCGCTCGCTTCTTCTTCCTGCGGCTCAGATTCTTCGGCGCCCGGATCCGGATAAAGCAGTTCGGTGAAGCGCGGATCTTCCGCCAGATTCTGGAAGTCGGTATCGTTCCGCGCCTGGAAGCGCAGCGAAGGTTTCGCCTGAATCGCCTCGTTGAGCGTCTTGAGCGATTCTTCGACGTGACCGGTCAGGCAATCCAACGCGGCCAGCCCATACAGAACGTACTCCGCGTTGGGCTGCTGCTTCAACAGTTTTTCGAGGTGCTCGCGTGCCGTCACATAGTCACCCGTGTTGATCAGCGACACGGCATAGTCGTAATGCTCTTCCGTGGTTTTGAACTGCAACGCGGGCGTATCGAGATGCTTGTCGCAGGTGAGGATGTGCACCTGGGCCCGGTCAACCAGGGACTTGTTCGGTCCGCTCAACACTTTCTGCAGGTGGCCTTTGGCCTTCTCGAACTTGTGCTCCTGCAACGCGCGCAGCCCGGACTCGTAGTTCTGTACCGCTTGTGTGTGTCGTGGATCTTCGGTCGCTTGTTTCTTGGGGGTTACCTTCAATGGCATCAAACCGCCTTCAGTTCAGAATTGAATTCGAACACCTTGCAATCGAAACGTCGAATTTCGAGCGCGCATTGCTTCAGAAGCCTTTCACCGCCGAGACGCAGAGTGCGCCGAGAAAACCTTTTTCCACAAAAATCCTTTGCTCTTCGCCGTGGGTTCTCCCCTGTGAACCGCGGAGCCTGCCCTGAGCGAAGCCGAAGGGTGCCCTGTGGTTTCAGGTTCTTCAACGTTCACTCAATTGATGCTGGCCGCTGTCGCCAGATCGACCAGCTTCCAGTCGCCCTTGATGATTCCTGCGCGAATCTGCCGCGCCGTCTTGCCCTGCTTGTGCATGTTGTAAGCGTAATAAAGTTCTTTGAGGCAGGTTCCGCACTGCGCGCCGTGCGTGCCTGAAAAGCAGCTGTGCAGGCTGGTGTGTCCCATGCCGCGGTCGCAGTAGCAGTAACAGGGCTGCTGGTAGATAACTTTCGGAATCTTCGCCGCCAGTTCATAGGCATGAATCTGATAGGGGGACCGCGCCTTATCTCCCCAAAGCTGATCCTTCGTGAGGATCGGCGGAAGCGCGCTGCCCGCGGCCGGAAGCGCCGCGTTGAAATGCGGAACTCCCTGGTCGGCTTCGGATCGAAGCCATGGCACCGACACCACGGTGACCATCAGAAACAGCACCGCCGACGCGAAAACCCGTGTACGCATGACCATTCAACCTCAACCTTATATTTTACCTGAAGGCGCGGGATTGGGGATTACCGGGTGGGTTACCGATAATAACCTGGCTTGAATTCAGTGTGCCCAAAACATATACGCGAAGAAACCCGACATTGCCACGGTCACGATTCCGATTGTCCTAAAAAACCCAAGCGGCATGTTGGCAAGACCAAATTCGATATAGCGGATATCGAAGTACTTGCCCCAGAACGTCTTCGCGTAGCTCTCGAAATCAACCCGTTCCTTTTTTGCTCGATGAGGACTAACCACGGCATACAGTCCTAGAGGGAACAACACGACTGCCATTAAAAGGAATCCGTAATGGTCGCTCATACAACCACCTCAGCCACGCTTTTCCGTAGAGACGCGGCTTGCCGCGTCTCCCGCTGTGGAGAGAGACGGGGCAAGCCCCGTCTCTACTCTAAAGCGATGCCGCAATCTGTTTACCCCAGCTTCTCAAAGAACAAACAGATCGTCTCAATCCCGCGATGGAAATTCGGGATGTGGAACTTCTCATTCGGAGCATGCAGGTTGTCGTCGGGAAGCCCAAAGCCCATCATGACCGAGGGAATCTTCAGCACGTCCTGGAAATCGGTCACAATCGGAATCGATCCGCCGGAACGAATAAACACGGTCTCTTTCTTGAACGTGTCGTGCAGCGCCTCGGTCGCCGCTTTAATAAACCGGTTGTCGGTGCCGACTACGCAGGCCGGTCCTTTGCTCCAGACTTTGATTTTTGTCTCAATCCCCTTGGGCGTGAGTTTCTTGACGAACGCCGCGTAGCGCTTGAGGATGTCGTCCGGGTCCTGGTTCGGCACCATGCGCATGGAAACTTTTGCCGACGCCTTTGCCGGAATCACCGTCTTCGCCCCCGGAGCCACAAAACCGCCCGGCATGCCGTGCACTTCGAGCGTCGGACGCGCCCATGTCCGGTAGAGCACCGAATATCCCGGCTCGCCGGTCAGCACCTTGGAGCCGACTTCGGTTTTGCGATAATGCTCTTCGTTGAACGGCAGCCGCTTCCAGGCCTTCAGCTCATCTTTGCTGGGCGCTTTCACGTTCTTGTAAAAGCCCGGGATCAGTACCTTCCCCTTCGAATCTTTCAGCTTGCTGATGATCTCAATCAGCGCAAAAAATGGATTCGGCGCCGCGCCGCCATACATGCCGGAGTGCAGATCGTTCTTGGCCCCAACTGCTTCAATCTCCGTGTACACCAGCCCGCGCAGCCCGACGCACAGAGTAGGAAGGTCGGGCGCGAACAGTTCCGTATCGCAGACCAGCGCGAAATCCGCTTTCAACTTCGCCTTCTGTTTGCGGACGTACTCGGCAATCGATTCGCCGCCTGTTTCTTCTTCGCCTTCAAAAATAACCTTGACGTTGATCGGCAGCTTGCCCCCATTGGCCTGCATCAGGGACTCGAGCGCCTTGACTTCCATCCAGAGCTGCCCTTTGTCGTCCACCGCGCCGCGCGCGTAAATGTTGTTGTTGCGCTCGGTCGGTTCAAACGGCGGCGTCTTCCATTCGTCCAAGGGATCGGGCGGCTGCACGTCGTAGTGCGCATACATCAAAACCGTCGGCTTGCCATCGGCGTGCAGCCAGTCGGCGTAGAGCAGGGGGTGTCCCTTGGTCGGGATGATTTCGACATTGTCCATCCCGATGCGGCGCAGCTCAGCGGCCACAACTTCCGCCGCTTTCAGCACGTCGCCCTTATGCTCATCCAGCGTGCTGATGCTGGGGATGCGGAGAAGGTTTTTCAGCTCGTCGAGAAAACGCGGCTGATTATTGCGGGCAAAATCGACTGCGGGGGAAGCCATAGTCTGGTGCCTTTCTGGCGCGCTGGGCGCGCATACTTAATTTAAGATGATTGCCGAAAAAAGTGATCGCCGAAAACGTTTCAGTATATACCGGATATGCCTGCGCTGTAGAGACGCGGCTTGCCGCGTCTCTGCCGGACATCATTCGGTGTCAAGGCGCGTCGGACTACCCATTTATTGGCATCGATCGCGGGCTGCGTGGCCAAATTCTTCACATCGTCCACAACCTTGCCAACTCTTCACGCCTATATTCTAGCCGCATCTCCCTCCGCCCAAGAACCTGAAACGCAATTGACAGCAACCCGCATCTCACAAACAATAGCTCTACAGTCCACATTCAACCGGAGACCAAACCCTTATGTCTGAAGGCGAGCAACCGACCGTTTACCACCCCGAGCCGCAGAGCAATGTCGGCAAATGGATTCTGATCGTGCTGGCCGTTGCCTACGCCGGAGCGTCGGCGTTTTTCATTTACGACCAGCACGGCAAGCTCGAAAAGGTCACGCAAGATCAAACCGCCAGCCAAAAACAAATTGGCGATCTGAGCAAGCGCATGCAGTCCGCCGAAGCCGATTCTGAGACCCTGGCCCGGCAGTTGGGCATGACCAAGAAAGAATTGACGGCGCGCGCTGGCGAGTTGCAGCGTGAGCAACAAGCCGCATCGGCGCGCATCGCGGCGCAGGCGGCAGAAGAGAAGAAAGATGTCAACGCCGTTGCCGGAGAAGTGGGATCGGTGAAGACCGAGGTCGGAGGAGTGAAGACGGACGTGGCCGCCACCAAGGCATCGCTCGAGGCGACCATCGCGAAACTGCAGAACACCATCGGCGATCTCGGCGTGCAGAGCGGATTGATCGCCAACACGCGCGGCGACCTGGAAGCCCTCAAACACAAGGGCGACCGCCAATACTACGAGTTCACGTTATTGAAGGGGGCGCAGCCGCAGGCGTTCTCGACCGTGGCCTTGCAGCTTAAGAAGACCGATCCCAAGAAGGGCAAGTACACGCTGAACGTCACCGCCGACGATAAGACCATCGAGAAAAAAGATAGGAGCCAGAGCGAGCCGGTGCAGTTCTACACCGGACGCGATCACATGCTGTATGAACTCGTGGTCTGGACCGTGGCCAAGAACAAGATCACCGGCTACCTGAGCACTCCGAAGAATGCGCCGATACCGATCACCGCTACGCCGCAGTAGCGGCCGCTGTAGTAATGAGGTCAGAGGTTAGAGGTCAGATGGCAGAGGTTAAAACCCATCGCACAAACGGTGGTCGGCGATCCCGGGATTTCACCTCTGCAATCTGACCTCTAACCTCTGACCTTCCCATGCTGCCCGCGAACGCGCACACGCTCCTCGAAATCGCACTCCGCACCGGAGTCATCTACTGCCTCGTGCTGATCGGAATTCGCATCAGCGGCAAGCGCGAAGTCGGCCAGATGACTCCGTTCGATCTGGTGCTTCTCCTGTTGCTTTCGAACTCCGTGCAAAATGCGATGACTGGCCCCGACACCTCCCTGGCCGGTGGCGCGATTGCCGCCACCACGCTGCTCATCCTCAACTACCTTGTGGCCGAGGTTTCGGGCGGAAATCGCCGCTTCCGAAAATATATTCAGGGACAGCCCAGTCTGCTGGTGCACGACGGCGAGATCATCCAGGCGCACATGGCCAAAGAGCATGTCAGCATGGATGAACTGCAGCGCGCGCTCCGTGAGCACGGTGTCGGCACCTATAAAGAAGCGGCGCTCGCGGTGCTCGAAGTGGACGGCTCGATCAGCGTGCTGAAGTATGACGACATCGAGCCGACCGCGACAACCCACCTGAACCGCCGGCGATTTCTGAAGAAGAACTAAGCTGCCTAGAAGTCGTGTGGTGGCGGGGCTTTGCCCCGCCAGGACGGGGCGGAGCCCCGTCACCACATGATCTCTACGGATGCGTCATCTTCTCCGGCTTGACGAGCTGATCGAATTCCTCACCCGTCAGATATCCCAGCTTCACCGCCGCCTCGCGCAGGTTCGAGTGCTCGACGTGCGCCGTGTGCGCGATTTGCGCCGCCTTGTCGTATCCCACTTTCGGAGCGAGCGCCGTAACCAGCATCAGCGAATTCTTCACATACCAGTCCACCTTGGCGCGATCGACTTCAATGCCCTTGACCATGTACTCCACGTAGCCGTGACAGGCGTCGGTGACCAGCGTGACCGAGTGCAGGAAGTTGTAGATCATCACCGGCTTGAATACGTTGAGCTCAAAGTTGCCCTGCGATCCGGCGAATCCCACCGCCGCCGTCGCGCCGTGAACCTGCGCGCACACCATCGTCATCGCTTCGCATTGCGTGGGATTGACCTTGCCCGGCATGATGGACGATCCCGGCTCATTCTCCGGAATCACCAACTCGCCCAGCCCGCACCGCGGACCGGATGCCAGCCACCGAATATCGTTCGAAATCTTCATGAACGATGCAGCCAAAGTCGCCATCGCGCCCTGCGCAAACACGATCTCATCGTGCGCCGAAAGCGCGGCGAACTTATTCGGATGGGAGCGGAAGGGAAGTCCCGTCAGTTCGGCGATCTTCTTTGCGGCGCGCTCGGCAAATTCCGGATGCGTGTTCAGCCCCGTGCCCACCGCCGTCCCGCCGATCGCCAGATCGTAAAGTCCATCCAGCGCCTGCTCCAGCCGCTTGATGTCGCGATCAAGCAAACTCGCCCACCCGCCAAATTCCTGTCCAATGGTCAACGGAACAGCATCTTGTAGATGGGTCCGGCCAATCTTCACAATGCCTTCAAATTCCTTCGCCTTGGCTGCGATCGCATCGCGCACGGTCTTGATCGCCGGAATCAGCGCATTCTTCACCCGCTCCGCCGCCGCAATGTGCATCGCCGCCGGAAACGTGTCGTTAGACGACTGCGACATGTTGACGTGATCGTTCGGATGCACCGGCTTCTTCGACCCCATCTCGCCGCCCGCAATTTCAATGGCGCGATTCGAGATGACCTCATTCACGTTCATGTTGGTCTGCGTGCCGCTGCCGGTCTGCCAAATGCGCAGCGGGAACTGGTCATTCAGCTTGCCGGCGATGACTTCGTCGGCGGCCTGCGTGATGAGCTTCGCTTTGTCGGACGGGAGTTTGCCCAGGTCCTGATTTACCAGCGCGCAGGCCTTCTTGAGCGTGCCGAAGGCGCGAATCAGCTCCGGAGGCATGACGTCGCGCCCAATATCAAAATGCAGCAGCGAGCGCTGCGTCTGCGCTCCCCAGTAAACATTCGCCGGGACTTCGATCTTCCCCATGCTGTCGGATTCAATGCGGGTCTTCACTTGAGGCGGGACTTCGGTAAGAGCAGCCATGATGGAATCTCCTATGCACCGGGCGTTGGACTGGAGCGATACCAGCCAGGCCCTTCGGCAGGTATGAGGAACTGATTATTATACGGCGGCGTGAAAGGCAAAGCCCATGATGCAATCAGTCTGCCGCCCACCCTTCGCAACAAGACACGAAGGATGGGGCACCCACTGTGTGGTTCGCCATCGGAAGGCTGGGCCACCCGCCACCTTTTGGGTTTTTGAAAAATGACTTGCCGTAGAGCGGGCCGCCAGCCAGCCGTCTATTTGGACAGGAGCGAGCTGAAATCATAGCTGATTCCGATCTGCCCTCTTACGTCCATCCCAGTGAGTAACTCGGTACGATTTGCGATTGTCATGGACAGCGGTACGCTGATGCCGGATTTCGAGTTGCCAAAAGAAATCTTGAATTGCCCAATATCAATCGGCCCCCTTGTTGTAAAGACTTGGTTTGTACTAGAGCTCAGCCCTGTGATCGGAAGCCCGTTGATTGGTACATTGAGTATCGAAGGGCTGGTTTGGTCCTGGTAGTAAAATGCTCCACTGAAGGTTGGCTGGCCAACTATAGGCAAGGACTTCGACATCTTGTAGTCCGCCTCCGCAGCTAGTTGGAAGTCCCTGATTCTGCTGGCCGACGGAATTGAAGATGAGGGTTGACTGTTATAAATAGAAGCCGCGCCGTTGAGGGTGAGGGTCCAATTGCCGGGAACCCAAGCGCCAATCACCTTGAAGACAGAGTTTGTGGGCTGATTTGCTGGGGTATTGAGGTCGTACTCTACTGACAGCGTTGGCTTTATGGAGCTGGTATAAGCGATATCTTCCTGGGCACTGACCTCGGCGGCGGCCTGGAGGTAACTGGCGATGCTGTTTTCGTAATTGGAATCTATGGTGTTGTGGGCGGCCGCGAGCTTGGCTGCCGCCGCGAGTTGCCGTGCTGCTTCCCGCCAGGCTGAGTCTGCTGTTGCGGTATTGCCATTCAACAAGGCTTCAGCGGCGGATGCGATGGCATTCTTAACGTCGGCGTCTGTGGAGCCGTAGATAGCCGACAGAAGGGTGGTGAGCCCCAGGGCCTGCTTGTCCATGTTATCGAGAACGGTTTTGTCGAACTTTCCAATCGCGGTATTGAGATCTGACGGCTTGGGTAATTTGCGGAGAATGGCAATTTTCGCCGTTACCTGGTTGAGACTGTAATTTGAGGAAGAGCTAGCACTCGACAAGGCAACCGGCTGCGTTGTCCCTTGACCGCCGCTTGCCGTCCCGGAGCCAGCGTTCCCTCCGCTGGAATTTACCCCTACGGAGAAAGAGAAGCGACTCAGTCCTTCGATCAGGCTTGGGGGAAAGCATTTCGAACCTCTTGCCGAACACTCGGCAAGGAACGGGGCACCCGTCTTAGATTCAACGGCTAAAGGTATACCACTCAAGGAGCCGCTGATGGTTGTGGTCTGCCCACTGGTTGACTGCGTCATGCCACCATATTCGGATGCGATGGAAAGAAGTTGCGAAGTAAAGTTCTTAGATACCAGACTTGTGGTTCCGCTGCTGGAAGCATTGCCGCCCGCTTGCTGAAGGTTTTTGAGTTGCCCGAAAAAAAGCTTGTACGCCAACGACCGCATAATCAGCGGTTCGGCGCTGGCTAACATGATCGCCTGGCAACCTCGTTCGTGGTCTGCGGTAAAGAACGCAGTGATGATGTGTTGAATAGCTTTGGCGTGGTCCGGTATCTTCTGCGCTTGAATTACAAACCCTCCGCGGTCATTCTTGTCCAGGGTCCCCTCGGCCCTGTAGAGTTCTATCTGCTTGCACTGGTCCTCCGCGGTTGTTGGGGTTTTCCCGTAGCAGAACAGGCCAGATGAAAGCAGGACGAGAGCAACGGCGATTGCCCTCCCGCCAGGACGTCTCGATCGACACTTGTTCGACGGCATGGATTGTCCTTTCAGCATGCAATGGAGATTTCAGCAGATGCGTTCACGGAAATCAGAGACAGACTCAACTCGCTTCCGTTGCAGTCCTCCTCCAGGAGGCCATAACACGAGCTCGGCAGGCATGCGTACGGAAGGGTGAGGGAATAACTGTTTCCTTGCACGGCCTTGAACGAAAGCGTCTCATTATTGTTCGAGAGCGTGTAACTGACTGTCTGGCTGTTTTGGTCTTTTATGGCGCATGTGTTTAGGAATTGAACGGAGCCCGCGCTAGGTTGAAGGATCTTGAGGGTTACCGTTCCGGGATTTGACGTAAATTCATAGGGAGAATTACCGTGTTGCTTTAACATGCATCCCACGTGGCCTCCTTATTATTTTTACTGGAATTTGACGCTCATATTCCTATCGAAAATTGATCATTTGGCCTTCAACGAGATTTTCTGGGTACCGTCTTTGTTGTAGTCGGCGGACTTGTTGTCGCTGTCCGTAACATGAATTTGGTACTTGACATCGGTATCGGCTGCTAGAGTGTCGGGCACTGTGATCTTCTGCTCGAGAACGCCGTTCTCCGACCTTATGTCCTTGATTGGCGGAATAGCAGCAGGATCAAACGTAATTGAGTAGATATACGGCGGTTTTCCGTCGTACACGTAGTCTGAGATCGTAAAGGTCTCGCCTTTCTTCGGTTGGAGGTTGTTGACACGCGCGGGCGCGATCGTCAGACCCTGCGATTGCATTAACGACCCAGGCTTGGTGTCAGGCGATCCGAAATAGAATCCGACTATCGTTCCCAGTAGGCCAATCAGTACGCCAAGCACCTGCTTCCCTTTGTCGAAGGTCTTATCTTGGTCGGGTCCGGCTTCCCCAAAAATGGTGGACATGGCCAACATAATTGCTATTCCCATCGTCGTGATAACGATAAGAAAGGTGATAAGGCCCCTCGCCACCGGTATCTCCTGCAGACTCTTAAGGAACCCTCCTTTGTCCCACAGGCCCCAGCCGATCACGCCGAGAATGGTGAGTGCGATAAGCCCGTACACTAGGGTCGGTAGGGACTGAAGCAAAGTCTGACCTGTCAGCTTCGGTTTTGCAGCGTTCGGATCGGGGTCGACTGGCATATCGCTCCTTTAAGATCCTAATGTTTTCTGGCGGGTGGCCCAGACTTCCCCACGTTCCGTTCTTCTTTTCCCATAACGAACGTGGATTCGCCATCGGAAGGTTTCCTTGTGCTTAATGGTGCACAGCAAGAAACGTGGATTTATATCCCACGGGAACTGTTCTATATCCGCCTCTAGCTATCTGTTCTGATTTCGGAACAGCAACGTGACACTACGCAATTCGCGCATTGCTTCCCTGCAAGAACAGAGGACTTTAGCAGTAAGTTCGCTCGGAAGGAATTTAAGGAATTTAAGGAGAAGTGCCAAGACGCAATCGACTATTATACGTTCAGAATGCCGGCATGCCTCGGTTTTTTATAGGTGTTCGGAATTCAGAAGCGGGTGCGCCGCTTCTCGGCGGGTGGGGCACTTTGACGGGGAAGTATAACGCGGGTTTGTCTTCTAACATTGGGACAAGTAACAACGTGGGGCGGGGCGGGTGGCCGAACGTAAATCAAAACACTCATGAGGATGGCCCACCCTACCGTTTCAAAACTTTGGAGGGTGGCCCGTCCAAGCTCTGCTTGGGCGGGGCCTTTGATCTTTTCATCAAACGCAACCGTTCGCGGGTGACCCGTCCTATCGCGAAGCGAAGGGCGGGATTCTCCGGACCGCCGACACCGGATCTTCATCGTAAGAGCTTCCCAAGGATTCATCACATCCAGCGAGTGATCACCAACACAGACATCCCCACTCGCCATGCCCGAGAATGAATCTGATCGGCCAAGGCAGAACTGCGCCCGTCTCCAGAGACGGACCTTGATGCCGCACGAGAGCCATTTGCCAGCGCTCTTTGAAAACCCAGATAGCACCTGAAAGTTCTCCACCTGTTCCCAAATTGGGAGCGCGGCAAAGCTATTTTCCGTTAAGTCCCAATTCCGGAATACTTTGATATAAGTCCTTATTTTTCAAAGACCAAAGCAAAAAATTCCCGCCAACCCCATGATTCCATTAGCGAGGGGGGAGGGGGGTACCGGTACCAAGTAGTAAATATCCACCCTGGCGGGTGCGCGGTCGCAGGTCGCATTTCCTCTTAACCACTTCCCACTCCTTCACCCTTACCAGAAGAGGGGAACGAGGCCTGATTAGATAACCGTGTCGGCTCCAAGCCGCCGAGTACACTTGGTATCGCTCATAAACACCAAGGCTCGGAGGAAAGGAGCCGAGCACATGAAGATTGTAGGGTGTGATTTACATACGCGCTACCAGCAGGTCGCGATGCTGGACCAGGAGACGGGCGAGTTGATCGAGCGTCGGCTGGAGCACGAGAACGGAGAGGCACGCGCGTTCTATGCAGCCTTGTCGGCACCGGTGCGAGTAGGGATCGAAGCCACCGGGCACACGCGTTGGTTCGAACGGATGTTGGCCGAGTTGGGGCACGAGTTGTGGATCGGGGATGCGGCCGAGATCCGGGCGTCGGTGGTGCGCAAACAGAAGACGGATGCGCGCGACGCGGCGCACGTGCTGGACTTGCTGTTGAGCGAGCGTTTTCCGCGCATTTGGCGACCAACGCTGCAGGAGCGCGATCTGCGCCAACTGGTGTGGCATCGGCAGAAGCTGGTCTGGATGCGGAATGCGGTGGGCAACCAGTTGCACGCCCTGGCCATGGGCGAAGGGGTATGCCGGAAGAAGAAGCTGTTCACGAAGAAGGGCCGAGTCGAGTTGGAAGGCCTGAAGCTGGGTCCGTGGGCCAGTCATCGCCGGCAAGAACTGCTGACGATGCTGGACCAACTGGACGCATCGTTGCACGAACTGGACCAGGCGGTCGAACAGCAGGCCGAGCAGAATGCGGACGCAGTACGGCTGATGACGCATCCCGGAGTCGGGCCGGTGACTTCGCTGGCCTTCGTGTTGACCATCGGTCCGGTGGGACGTTTCGAGCGGAGCAAGCAAGTGGTGAGTTACTTGGGGTTGAATCCGCGCGAGCACTCTTCGGGAGGACGGCAGCGACTGGGCGCGATCTCGAAACAAGGCAATCCCATGATGCGCTCGCTGCTGGTCGAAGCCGGACACACGGCAGCGCGACTGGATGTCGAACTGCGACAGGACTACCAGCGGCTGAAGTTGCGGCGTGGCAGTGGGGTGGCAAAAGTAGCGATAGCCAGAAAGTTGGCGGTACGAATGTATTGGATGCTGCGCAGCCCGGCGAGTTATGCGCAGTTGGTTCGCATGCAAGGCAGCCCGAGGGGCACCCTGGTGGGCCCGTAAGACATCGTTGGCCTGATTGGGCGCCTTGCCTCCCCAAAAAAGTCGGGGAGTTCGAACAACGAATCATGGTCGGAAGTAAGTGATCGGATAGATGGTTGGTGGAACCAGTTTTCCACCGCGCGATTCTAAAAGCGAGCCTTGGTCGAATGAGCAAAAAACAAAAGCAACAGCAAAACCTTCTACTAAGGGAAAAGCAAAACCAGAGGCGGAACGGCTCGAAGGCAGCGGTATCGCCACTGGCTCGCTGGAAGTGTCTCTTGACAACGCCGACAGGGTTATAGAGGGTGCCCCACTCATCGCGTCACTTTGCGATGAGTGGGCCTGATTACGTCAACAATCGGTCTACACTGTCGAACAGTCCGAAAGGGCCCTTCTCGATGGCGAAGAACGGGAATCCTCGCTTTTGCCTTTTCCCAACCGGTCCTTTAGTATCCGCTTGCGTTTTGAAGAGGAGGAAACATGCTCACGAAGAGAGTTGTCTGCTGTGGACTAGTTCTGATGCTGGGCGCTGTGCTCGCCGCCGTCCCGGCAGCGGCTGCTGACAAGTCGGACATGGCGGCGCGCGCCGCAGTTTGGGAGAAAGAGTATAACGCTGGCAACCTTGCGGCCGTTCAGGCGTTGTACGCCACCGATGGCTGCCGAATGCCGCCCAATCAGGAAGCGGTACATGGCAGCGAAGCGATTCTGGCCCAGCTCAAGGCCGGCAAGGATCGGGGCTTTGCCAAGGTTAAGATCGTCGTCACTGCCGCCGAGAGCAGCGGCGATCTGGGCTACGGCACGGGGACGTACGTGATCACCGCTGCCGACGGCTCCCATATTGACCATGGCAAGTGGATGAACGTGTCGAAGAAGTCGAATGGGACATGGAAGACTCAGTGCGACATCTTCAACTCGGACATGCCCATGCCGACCGGCAGTATGAAATAGCGTTTCGCCCTTGACGCACCCGCGAGCGCCGTAGGTATAGCGGGTGCGCCGCATTCAACTCCCCGGTTGTCCGTCCGCTTTAGGCGGGTGGGCCACTTTAACGGGGAAGTATAACGCGAGTTTGTCTTTATAACATTGACCGAAATAACTGGGGGTGCGCCACTTCTCGCGCTTTTCGAGAAAGCTTGCCTGTTTTTGCCGAAGCCCCGAGCGAAGCCGAGGGGGATAGCCGAAGGGTGGCCTCCCGAACCGCCGACACCGTTCGACTCCGCTTTACGCGCCCGGAGGCCGGATCTTCATCTTAAGCACTTCCCACTCATTCACTCTTACGTTGACATCCCTACGCCAATAGAGTACAGTCAGTCGTATATACGCTATTAGCGTATGCTACGACTATGGAGTTTGTGGAAGCGCCTCCATTTACGCGCCATCTTTCCGAGTATTTGAATGAGGATGGTTACCGAGAACTGCAGGCCCGTCTTAGCGCGAATCCTGAAGTGGGCGATCTGATGCCAGGGACGGGCGGCTTTCGAAAAGTGCGATGGGCGGACGCACGGCGCGGAAAAGGCCGCAGAAGCGGGTTGCGGATTATCTACTACCACTTCTCCTCCGATCATCAAATCTGGCTGATGACTCTCTACGGTAAGGATGAGGCTTCTGACCTGACAGGGCAGCAGAAGAAGGCGCTAAAGGTTTCGATTGAAAGGGAATTGGCGGCACGCGCGGCGAAGCGAGGCGCCCGGCCGCATAGCTAACGATAACGCGGGTGGATAACGCAGGTGAGTAAGGGAGGATCGGCAATGGCAATGGCAAAGAGGGGCATCGCTCGGGAGTTGATGGAGGGCGTGGCGGCGATGAAGGACTACCGCCAAGGCAAGATCACGTTGCGGAGCTACAAAATCGAGGCGGCGCCGCTCCCCAAGGTCGATTCGAAGCTCATCAAGGACACGCGGAAGAAGCTACGGTTTTCGCGCGCCGTGTTTGCGCGCAAGCTGCGCATCAACGAAAGAACGCTGGAAAAATGGGAACAGGGGCGCGCGAAACCAAATCCTCAGGCGGCGGCCCTAGTGCTCCTAGTGCGCCGCTATCCTGACACGCTGGCACGACTGGACGAAGTCGCGGCCCGGTAGATTCCACTGATCAACAAAGGTGCGCCACTTCTCGCGCTTTTCGAGAAAGCTTGCCTGTTTTGCCGAAGCCCCGAGCGAACCGGGCCCCCAGCGCGCCCGCTTTTGGCGCGATGGGGTGGGGGAGCCGAGGGGGATAGCCAAAGGGCCTGCCCTGAGCGTCAGCCGAAGGGTGGCCTGCCGAACCGCCGACACCGTTCGACTCCGCTTTACGCCGCCGGAGGTCGGATCCCCATCGTAAGCGCTTCCCACGGATTCATCACATCCAGCGAGTGATCACCAACACAGACATCCCCACTCGCCCTGCCCGAGAATGAATCTGATCGGCCAAGGCAGAACTGCGCCCGTCTCCAGAGACGGACCTTGATGCCGCACGAGAGCCATTTGCCAGCGCTCTTTGAAAACCCAGATAGCACCTGAAAGCTCTCCACCTGTTCCCAAATTGGGAGCGCGGCAAAGCTATTTTCCGTTAAGTCCTTATTCCGGAATACTTTGATATAAGTCCTTAGTTTTCAAAGACCAAAGCAAAAAATTCCCGCCAAGCCCATGATTCCATTAGCCGGGGGGGGTAGGGGGTACCGGTACCAAGTAGTAAACATCCACCCTGGCGGGCGCTCGGTCGCAGGTCGCATTTCCTCTTAAGCACTTCCCACTCCTTCACCCTTACCAGAAGAGGGGAACGAGGCGGAAGCGGGTGAGGAATTGCCATCAAAGGCGATGCGAATCAGATCGGTCCCTGATAGCGGCGCAGCCGGACCGCTGCCGCGAGGAATGCCGCGGCGATGGCCAGGCCGATCCACAGACCCGGGGTGCTCAGGAAATGAGCCGGGGCGATATGTGTCATGGGGTCGGTTGGGAACATATGTGGTGATGTCGAGGCGACCGTGGGCGCGCCGCCGCCGATCAATCGGGACCCCACCAAGGCGGCGAAATGCCAAGTGTGGAAGGCAATCTGCTCGACCCCGGCGATCGCTACCAGCGGCAAGGCCGCCCATAGAAATGTCGCGCGGCGCGGCCATCCGGATACGAGCAGCAGCCAGCAATAAATTGGTGCGGGCCAGAGCGCATGGGCTGTGAGAATGTGGTAGAGCAGCAACCCTGACATTCGCAAAAACGATAGCTTCGTCCACAACGTCGCCACACTCAGACCGCTCACCAGCAGTACTGCGCTGCTCAGCAGCAGCATGAGCCACTGCATGGCGACGGTGATCGCAAAGGTCAGCAGTGGCAAAATAACGAGCGGAATGCTCGCTTTCGCAAGCACGGTGGTGGCATCGGACACCGGCAGCGACTTCCAGAACAGAATGCTGCGGTCGCGGCGCTCGCTGTGCAGTGCGTCGAGACAATAAAACACACTCACGACGATGCCGGTAAGCATCATCAGACCTGCCGCCATGTCGTACGGCGCTTGAGGTTGCGCCGGATTGAGCCGCAGCGGCTTTTCCCAGATACCCGCAATCGAGCCGAGAGAGAAGCCAACCAGAGCGACTCCAGCGACCGCCAGCGGCGCAACGTAGATCGAACGGTTCTCCCACAATTCGCGTTGTACCGACCAGTACAAGACTCGAGACGCCGGGATGACTGCCGGCGCGATGCCTTGCGATTGGAAGGATTCGGACATCGCGTTGGATTGAGTACTCATTGACCCGCTCCTTGGGTTACGACACTTTGATTGCCCATCACGGCAACGAACAGGTCGGCGATGCTGGGCGTGCGCACGTCGCCAAACGCGGCGAGTTGCTGACGGTCAACCTTATCGAGTGTCATCAGATCGAAAAGTAAAATGCTCCGCCCGAGCACCTGCCGCTCGTGAATCGGCTTGAGCGCCCGTGCTGCGGCGACCTGCTCGGGATGCACCATCACTTCCACATAGCGCGACTCCAACTCTTCCATGCTGCAATCGAATACGATTCGACCGCGGTCGATGAACATGACATCGGTGAGCACGTTCTGGACCTCTTCCACCTGATGTGTGGTCACGACGATGGTGCGGCTGCGGTCGTAGTAGTCGTTCAGCAGCGAATCGTAGAACTGCTTGCGATACAGGATGTCCAGGCCGAGGGTCGGCTCGTCCAGCACCAGCAATTTCGCGTCAATGGCCATGACCAGAGCGAGGTGCAGTTGGGCCACCATCCCCTTCGACAATTCCCTGACCTTACGGGCGTGCCGGATGGTGGTCCTGGCCAGAAAGCCTTCCGCCTTCGCGCGATCGAATCGCGGATGGATGCCGGCGACGTAGTCGAGCACCTGCGAAACCCTGATCCACCGTGGCAGCACCGCGACATCGGCGATGAACGAGACATCGCGCATGAGCTGATCGCGCTCGGTCCAGGGATCGCGTCCGAGCACCTTCAGTTCACCCTGATATGGGGTGAGGCCGAGAATCGCATTGAGCGCGGTGGTCTTGCCTGCGCCGTTGGGACCGATGAGTCCGAGGATGCGACCCTGTTCGACGCGCAGATCGACGCCGTCGAGCGCGACGGTTGTGCCGAAGGCCTTGCGGAGACTGCGTGCTTCTATGCATGCCATGGTTTCAGCGCTCCTCTTCCGGGGGATCCGGCTTCGCGGGCTTCGACGGCGCGGCCTGCGACGACGGGCGCGAGCCATTCAGGAGCTCTTCCGCCTTGAGGCCAAGCCGCTGGATGGTGGCCTGGATCCTCGGCCACTCTTCGCCCAGGAACTTCCGCCGCTCGCCCTGCAGCAACAAACTGCGTGCACCAGCATTGATGAACATGCCGAGGCCTCGTTTGCTCTCGACCAGCCCCTCGTCCACCAGTTGTTGATAGCCCTTCAGAACCGTGAGCGGATTGACCCGGTATTCGGCTGCGACATTGCGCACCGATGGCAGCGGATCGCCTTCCTTGAGCACGCCGTCGAGGATCATGGCGACGACGCGGTCGCGAAGCTGGCGGTAAATCGGCTGACTGTCGTTCCACTCACGATCCATCATGGGTTCCAAAATAGCCCGTACCAGACCTTACCAGAGATTCCGCACGCCTCAGTTCGTCCTGTGCAGGTCGAAGTGCGCGTGCATCGGCTTGTCCTTCATCATGAACGTCCAATCCTCGGTGTGATGGTTGGCGTCAATGATGGTGAACACCGAATGGTGCATGTGGTAGTCCATGCTCCCGCTGATGTCCTTGAACTCGAACTCGACCGTCTTGCTGTTGGGCGACATCTTGCCGGTCATGCGCGGCCGGTTCCCCGCGTCGCAATAGTGAACCAGCGTGAGCTGGTCTCCGTCCACGTAAAGCATCGTGACCGGATGGTCGTACTTAGTCGCATCCAACGGCGTTCCTGCTTCCTGCATCTCGTGCACGAGCGCGTTCCCCCTGGAGGTCACGCGCAGCGAGACGTGGAGCGGGTTCGGGTTGACGCCCATCTGGGCTTTCATGGCTTCCGACAGGTCGGTGGTCACGGGCCCTTCCCACTCTCCCGCGAGGGTTTTCATGGTGTCGAAGGAAATCTGCGCGTCGGACTTCGGCGCGGCGGCCTTTGGCGCGTCCATCTTGTGCGCCTCGGACTGCGCGAAAGCCAAGGTGGAGAGCGACAGCAGAACAACGGACAGCATACAACGAAGGGATTTCATGTTTTCATTCTCCTTAAGAGTTTCTCTCTAAAGTTTTCCGTCACTTTGTCCTCTGCAAATCGAAGTGCGCGTGGACCGGATTGTCCCCAGGCTCCATGTAAGTCCAGTCTTCGATGTGATGGTTCGCGTCGATGATGGTGAACACTGCATGCTGCATGTGTCCGTACTGCAGATTGCCGCTAACGTCGAGAAAATCGAATTCCACCATCTTCCCGTCCGGCGACATCCTGCCTACCATACGAGGCCGATTATCCGCGTCACAATAATGGGTCAGCAGCAGGCGATCTCCTTCCACAACGAACATGGTGATCGGGTCGTCGGGTCTTTTAGATCCCCTCGCCTCATGCATGAGCGTGTGACCCATGGAAGTCACGCGAAGCGAGACCTGCGTGAGCGTGCCTTCTATGTCGGCTTGCGGCGGGACGGTTGTCACGTGGCCTTCCCAGGTACCCGCCAGAGTTTTCATTCTGTCGAACGACTTTTGCGCGTCAGACTGGGCAAAAGCCACGGTGGAGAGCGACAGCAGAACAACGGACAGCATAAAACAAAGGGATTTCATGTTTCATTCTCCTTAAGCTTCTTTTACTTTCGGGGTCAGGGTTCTCCCTCGCGTACTCAACTGCGAGCAATCACCTTTGACCGACATCTAGTGAGATAGTTAACTATAACACTATATCAAATGCAAGTGTTTTTTATTTCATTTTCCCGCCGTTCCAGCCTTCATAGCTATCCGTTTTAGAAACAATGGTTTGCAAGCACAACAATGCTAGCAGCGACTGTACCCAAACGCTCTCGGGCTTGGACGATGGCAATTATCCTGGCGAGGACCGCAGGGGACGCCTGACTTGCTGCTCGCGAGCGCTCGCCGGGAGATCCGGCGCGGGTGGGACGTTTAAGCGAGGGTATAACGCGGGTTTGTCTTTTAACGTTGACCGAAATAACTGGGGGTGCGCCACTTCTCGCGCTTTTCGAGAAAGCCTGCCCTGAGCGATAGTCGAAGGGTGGCCTGCCGAACCGCCGACACCGTTCCAACTCCGATTTACGCGGCCGGAGGTCGGACCTTCATCTTAAGCACTTCCCATCGCGAATTCTCAATCCAGAAAGAAAAATGAGTCAGTACGCGTTGTCAGATTGACTTCACCGGAATCGCCATCACATCCTCCACCAGCCCGACTTCCTTCTGCACGAACGGCTCGGCATAGGTAACGCCGCCCATCATGCCGTAAAAGCGGGCCATGGATTCGATGCGCGCCCGAATCTCCTTTTGCGCGGGAAAGATTCCGCTGCCGGCCTGCTGGTCGGTGAACTGAGACTTGTACGCCATCAGCGCTGTGAATCGCGTCTCGAACTGGCCGGTGATGTCCACAACAAACGTAGGCCGCACATCGCGGTACAGGCTGGCGTAAATAATCTTGAAAGGACGATGAGGGGAACCCTCCAGCGGCAACTTGGCGAGTCCCGATATAAACGCCGCCTCGTAGCCGAGAATCGAGGCCGCGTAGTGATCCGGATGGCGGCCCTCCCAGTAGGGAAGGATCAGCACCCGCGGACGCTGCTCGCGGAGTACGCGCACGACCTCCAGGCGATTCTCCCAGGTATTTTCGACGCGACCGTCGGGAATATCGAGCGCGTGGCGCCAGGAAACTTTCAGGATGCGCGCCGCCTCCTCCGCCTCGAGCGCGCGGTCTTCAATGTTGCCGCGCGTCCCCATTTCGCCTTGGGTGAGGTCGAGGATGCCGGTGCGGTATCCGCGCTCGGCCATCTTGAGCAGAGTTCCGCCGCAGGTTTGTTCTACATCGTCGCGGTGCGCGGCCAGGGCGAGAATGTCTAGGGGCATAAATGCGTCGTTGGTCGTTAGTCGTTGGTCGTTCGCGCCGTGTTGGCTATTGCGGCGTCCATGCGGCTCCTCAGAATTCTAGTATGCCAACGACTAACGACCATCGACCAACGACCGTTTCTACGCTGCTGGCTTCGTCGTGCGCCGATTCGCCAGTGCGAAGGCTAAGCCGAACATGAAGAGCGCAAACAACACCAACGTCAAAATCGACGCCGTCAGCGAAAATGCGCTGGGCGCTTCGGGATACATCAGCGTGCGCAGCGCCTCGACTCCATAGGTCAGCGGATTGGCGTACATGAGCCAGCGAATCCATCCCGAGGCGCCGGAAAGAGGGAAGAGCGCGCCCGAAAGCAGCCACAGGGGAATCAGAAATAAATTGATGATGGCGTGAAAGGCTTGCGTCGAATCCATGGGCCAGGCGATGGCGAAGCCGAGCGCGGTCAGGGCAAACGACACCAGGAACACAGTGAGGACGATGAGTCCGAACGAGGCGAGCGTCATGTGCACGCCGACGAGGGGCGCGAAGACCAGAAAAATCAGTCCCTGGGCGGTGGCCAGCGTGGTGCCGCCCAGGACTTTTCCAAGAACTATGGCCGCGCGCGGCACCGGCGCCACCAGCACCGACAGCAGGAAGCCTTCATTGCGGTCTTCGATCACCGACATCATGGTGAAAATGGCGGTGAAGAGCACGATCATGACCAGCGTGCCGGGATAGAAATAATTCAGATAGTGCTGCTGGCCAGCAGCCTGTCCGGAACGAAATGAGGTTCCGAAACCGCTTCCGATGACGATCCAAAACAAGAGCGGAGAGGCGATGACGCCGACCACGCGCGCGCGCTGACGATAGAAGCGCACGACTTCGCGCCACCAGAGCGTGAAGGCGGGCAGCAAGACTCCGGCGGATGCGGGAGCGGTAGCGGGGAAGGTCGCGCTTTGGGTCGACATTGTTTTTAGTTTAGCAGTGAACCCAGGTCTCGAAAACCGCGAGACCTGGGGCACCCGGGAGTTGCGGTCCGCCCGAACCGCGCCCACTTCATCGTCCTAGTCTTGTACCGTATAGATCCAAACTTCAGCGCCATGGTCGGCGCGAGCCGGGACGGCAAGATAGAAACGGTCAAATCCCTTCCTGCCCTTTCCGAAGTACCCGGCAGTGCGTGCGCCCAAGGCGGAAGGAACTTTGGCGAGAGGTTTGTAATGATCGGCATCCTCCTGCTGGAACACGCTGATGTATCCTTCTCCACCCGGGATATACACGCGCTTGCGGGCGGAGTCGAAATACAGATCGTCCGCATCTTGAACCGTCGGAAGCGCAGCAACCAAGCGGCCCGTGTTGGTGTCAAACACAGCCAGTTGAGGCGGCGCCCGCGTGGCAACAAACAGCCTATGGCCGAGTTCATCGAGCGCCATCGGGAAATTGCTCTCGAAACTTAACGGCCACCGGGTGATCGAATGCGTGTTGCGATTGACGACTGCGATCTGCTTCAAGTCCGGCAGGTTCACATATATGTTTGGACCTGACCCTGCCAACTGGAATGATTCCGGATGCGCTCCCAACTTGAACTCGTCGCTGAGACGCTTATTGGCCGCCGCACCGACCATGGCGATTGCGCCGCTCTTTTCATCCCCATATCCAACGTAAACTCGCTTCTCCGCCGCATCATAGCGAAGGTTATCAACATCATCCCCAAAGTCGATGGATGTAATCAAATCGAATGTAGATCCGTCGTAGATATAGAGCTTGCCCTGGTCGCTGCCTACAAATAACTTATTCGTCTCCGGCGAATAGACCACGCCTTGCGGCGCCGGGATTCCGGGAATGCTGTGAATCACTGTCTGCGCGCCGATGCCGATAATTTCTTCCGTATTGTTCCCGAGCGCGGAAACAAAAAGCCTATTGCCGGCGGGATCGAAACCGAAGTGATCAATCCGCCCTTTGACATTCGGCAGGGGAACGGCTCCCGTCAAAACGAGCGGCACTGCACCTGAAGGAGGGGAATTGTTCTGGCCACACACTCGTATCGCGGATGCCGCCATCACGATCAGGACGAGGCTAAGACTACACGCTTTTCTCAATTTTCTTCTCCCGCTCAGAAAATTTCACGCAGGTTCACGTATGCCGCAGCATCAGTCCCGCTTCCTTAGGAGGGTTTCTTCCTGGCTTTCTTCTTGCCGGTTTTTGGGGCTGGTTCGGCGTCTTCGTTCCAGAAGCGGTGGCCGGTGCGATGGATGAAGACGTCTTCGAGGGTAGGTTTGCTCACGCTTAGCGATTGGATTTCTCCGGGAAAGGCTTCGACCACGTCGGGAACAAAGCGATGTCCATTTTCAATTTCGAGGCGGACCTGCTTGTCCATGACCGTGGCATCGACTTGAAACTTGGTGCGAATGCGGTCGACAAGAGATTGCGGGTCGCGCGCTTCGAGCAGAATTACGTCGCCGCCGATCTCGCGGGTCAGGGCTTCGGGCGTGCCTAGCGCTACCAGGTTGCCTTCATTCAGGATGGCGAGGCGGTCGCAGCGTTCGGCTTCTTCCATCAGGTGAGTGGTGACGATGACGGAAACGCGCTCCTGATCGCGGAGAATTTGGAGATATTGCCAAAGGTCGCGCCGGGCGCCGGGATCGAGGCCGGTGGTGGGCTCGTCGAGAAGCAAAACCTCGGGATGGTGGAGCAGTCCTTTGGCGAGCTCGATGCGGCGCTGCATGCCTCCGGAAAAAGTCTCTACGCGATCGGCGCGGCGGTCGAGCAATCCGACGCGGGTGAGGATCTCGGTGATTCGGGTTTTGAGTTCGGAACCGCGCAGGCCGTAGAGGTGTCCCTGATGCCAGAGGTTTTCGTAGGCGGTGAGCTTGGGGTCAACGCTCTGGGCCTGGAAGACGACGCCGATGTGGCGGCGCAGGGCTCCGGGCTGGCGAACGGCGTCGAAGCCGGCGATCGTCGCGCTGCCTGAAGTGGGAACCATGAGGGTGGAAAGAATTCGAAAGAGAGTGGTCTTGCCGCTGCCGTTCGGGCCGAGGAGGCCGAAGAGTTCGGCGGGGCGAACGTCGAAGGAGACGCCATTGAGCGCGGTGCGGTCCTGGTAGCGGTGGACGAGGTCGTGAACCGCAATGATGGGCTGCCCGGCACGTTCGGCAGGCTGGGCGGGGGGAGCTAAGTCGATGGCGGTTGAGTTCGGAGTCACAAGATATTCTACGCCGGGAACGAGGGGATTATCATCCGGGGGAGGCCGATCCAGCGCTGGGGCCCCGGATTTTCCCGTAGAGACGCGGCTTGCCGCGTCTCTCTGCGCGTCGATAGGATCTCACGGCGCCACGGGAGACGGGGCAAGCCCCGTCTCTACAGTCGGGAAGAAGTTACAAAACACTTACGCGGCGACGGGGTTCTGGCCGGGGACGCGCTCTTCGAAAGCAACCGGAACGTGGCGCCAGACCTGGATGGCGAGAACGACGGTGGTGGCGAGAAGCAGCGCTCCAACGGCGACGTGGACAACGGTCGCGATCACCATGGGCAGTTCAGGCTGCGCGGCGTCTCTCCCCCACATGACGCGGGTGATGAAAGCCAGAAAGCCGAGGCAGAGCTGCGCGACCATCAGGCCGAGCATGGCGATTGCCGGACGGCGGACGGCGTCCACTTGCGGGTAGACGGAGATGGCGCGAACCGCAGTCCAGGAGAGGACGATGGCCACGACGGCTGCGTTGATGACGTGCGGCCACCAGCTCAAGCCATGGTGGCGAAACATGGCGCCGAGGATCAGTTGTACATAAAGCACAAAAATCGAGAGCAGAGTCAGAGTGAAAAGAGCGGGGCGGCGCTGGTCGAGTTCGGTGCGCGGCTGCTCTTCGACCCAGCGCCGGCCAGTGAAAACGGCGATCGCGACGGCGATGCAGAAAAAGGTCTGGGCCACGGCGGCGTGCGCGCTGGAGATGGGTGCGGGCAGGAAGAATAAGACGGTCAGCCCGCCGAGGACGCCTTGGATGATTACGGTCGCGAGCGCGGCTAGGCCCAGAAGGCGCAGCCAGCGGCGTTTTTCGACTTGCCAGGTCCAGACGGCCAGGATGATGGTGAGCAGTCCGATGAATTCTGCCACCATGCGATGGCCATGTTCATATTTAATGCCGCCGACCATTTGCGGCATTTTGTAGAAGGAGCCGAAGGTGGTCGGCCAGTCGGGAACGGATAATCCGGCGTCATTGCTGGTGACGAGTGCTCCGGCAACGATGAGGACGAGGGTGGCGCAGGCGGTGAAGACGGCAAAACAGTGCAGTCCGCGATGGTACGGAATTTCGATGCCCTTCAGGATAGCCCCCATGGAAAACGAGCGATGCAGCGTCGCCGGGTAGGTTCCCCGAAACGGATCAGTTTACCAGATGAATGGCCGCACGGGACGGTTTACGCATGTTTACTTCTGCGGCTGTTCAACGGCCGCCGTAGCACTCTGTATTTCCATCGCCTGGATAATGGCGTCGGCGAATTCCGAGGTGCCGGCGGTGCCGCCCACGTCGCGGGTGAGTTTGCTGCGGTCGCGGTAGACCTCGTCGATGGCGTTGCGGATCTTCAAGGCGGCGTCGTGCTCGCCCAGATGGCGCAGCATGAGCAGGGCGGATCGCAACACGGCGGTGGGATTGGCGATGTTCCTCCCGGCGATGTCGGGTGCGGAGCCGTGTACGGCTTCAAAGATGGCGCACTCGTGGCCGAAATTCGCGCCCGGGACGAGGCCCAGGCCGCCGACTAATCCCGCGCACAGATCGGAAATAATGTCGCCGTAGAGATTTTCCAGCAGCAGCATGTCGTACTGGTACGGGTTCATCACCAGTTGCATGCAGGTGTTGTCAACGATGTGCTCGCCGTAAGTGATCTCGGGAAATTCTTTCGAAACACTGCGCGAACAGCGCAGAAATAATCCATCGGACAACTTCATGATGTTGGCTTTGTGGATGCAATGAATTTTCTTGCGCTTGTTCTTGCGGGCATACTCAAAGGCGAAACGCGAGACGCGGGTGGAAGCCTTCTCGGTGATGATCTTCAGGCTCTCGACCACTCCGGGGATAACTTCGTGTTCGATGCCGGAGTAAAGTCCTTCGGTATTTTCGCGCACGACGATCAGGTCCACGCCGGGGTAGCGGGTGGGAATATGCGGCAGGTTGCGGATGGGCCGGAAGTTGGCGAAGAGTTCGAAGCGCTTGCGGAGTTCGACGTTGATGCTGGCAAAGCCGCCGCCGATGGGCGTGGTTACGGGGCCCTTCAGTCCGACGCGCGTGCGCTCGATGGATTCGGCGAGTTCTTTAGGGATGTATTCCTTGTATTTCTCAAAGGCTTCGGCGCCGGCGGCGAAGCTTTCCCATTCGAATTTGACGCCGGTGGCTTCGAGCATGCGCACCGTGGCCTGGATGACTTCGGGGCCGATGCCGTCGCCGGGAATGAGCGTTACTTTGTGAGAGATCATTGAGTCATTAAATCATTGAGACATTGAATCATTGAGACATTGAATCATTTAACACCATGCTTGGACGTGCGCAAAGACGCTCCGAAGATGGCTACTAGCTCATTGGCTTCTTTCAGCAGGTCTAGTGTTTTCTTTGGACTAACTACTCCTGTCTCGCCCAGAAGTTCGAGCCAGAAGACGGCTTCGTTGGCTTCTTCGACCACTATACCCATTCTTGCGATGAACTCGGCCTGGGAACGAGCCCGACAGACTGCCCGATAGTTCGCGGCAACCGACGTGCCGCTGCGCAGGAGTTGCTTTCCCAAAGTTTGTGCGTCCGGAGCGTGAGGCAGAGAACGAAAAAGGTTTACGATGCGGATCGCGAAGATCTTCGTCCGCCTCTTCAACTCCCCCGCTTTCTCAAGTGAGTTCATGGGGCTATTAAGTCATTGAATCATTGAGACATTGAATCATTGAATTCAATCACTCAATGATTCAATGACTCAATGATTCAATGTCCTTTGCCCTTCGGTTCGGGCGCGTCTTTGGCTTTCAGCAGGTCTTTCAGTTCGGCCATGAATTCCTGCACGTCTTTGAAGTCGAGATAGACGGAGGCGAATCTTACATAGGCGACTTTATCGTAGCGGCGCAGGCGGTTCATGATGAGCTCGCCGATTTCGCTGGTCTTGCGCTCGCGCTCGGCGGACTCGATGACGAAGCTCTCGGCCTCATTGACGATCTGCTCGAGCTTGCTGATCGGCACCGGGCGTTTCTCGCAGGCGCGCATCAGGCCGTTGAGGACTTTTTGGCGGTCAAAACGCTCGCGGCGTCCGTCTTTTTTCACCACCATGTAGGGGATTTCGTCGATGCGCTCGTAGGTGGTGAAACGCTTTTCGCACTTGAGGCACTCGCGGCGGCGGCGGATCGAATCCGCTTCCTTGCTTTCGCGCGAATCCACGACTTTGTCGTTTTCAAACCCGCAAAAGGGGCATTTCATGCGCTTGGCTATGCTGGTTGAGTAAAAACGATTGTAGCAGGCGCGTCGACAAGCGACGGGGGATGGGGCGATTATGATGGACTAGTTTCCGGGTAGCCCGTGACACAACCAGAATCCGGACCACCCGTCCCCAGTCGTGAGCGCTATCGCCTGCTAACAGCAGCCATCTGGAGTTGAAACAAGTTTGGAGGTAAGCTGCTGAGCGTGAGAACAACCGCATTCATGCGCGTCGCAGGCTGTGAAGTTCTCCTAGTAGTCGTTTTCCTCGCGCTTGCCATCACTCCCGCTGCATATGCACAAGACATCCGCGGACTCAAGATTAAGGCCGAGCAGGGTGATGTACAGGCACAATCGGCCCTCGGTAAGGCATATCACTCTGGTGACGGAGTGGCGAAGGATGACGCCGAAGCCGTGCGGTGGTGGGAAAAGGCTGCGGAAAAGGGCGATGTGGCCGCGCAAGTCAATCTTGGAATCGCTTACAACTTTGGCACGGGAGTCCCTAAGAACTATGCCGCAGCAGCCCGCTGGTGGCAGAAGGCTGCCGAACAGGGCAATGGCGGGGCTCAGTCCGACCTTGCACTCCTTTATCACTTGGGTCTGGGTGTTCCAAAAGACGACGCCGAAGCCGTGCGCTGGTGGAGGAAGGCCGCCGAGCAAGGCGTCATAGCGGCTCAAGGCAATCTCGGAACGGCGTATGGCTTGGGAACGGGCGTTCCGAAAGATGACGTTGAGAGTGTGCGCTGGCACACCAAGGCTGCCGAAAACGGCAGCGCAGCTTCCCAGTTCAGTCTCGGAATGGCCTACGTCTACGGCACGGGAATCCCGAAGGACGAGGCTGAGGGCGTCAAGTGGCTCCGCAAGTCCGCCGAGCAGGGCAATGCGGGCGCTGAGTTTTGGCTTGGAGCAGCGTATTACGCTGGTGTGGGGGTTACAAAGGATATCGCTGAAGCTTTGCGTTGGTATCGCAAGGCTGGCGACCAAGGCTACGCAGCAGCTCAGTACGACCTCGGACAAGCGTACAGCTTAGGTGATGGCGTCGCAAAGGACAACGCCGAGGCCGCTCGCTGGTGGCAGAAGGCTGCTGAACAAGGCATTGCAAAAGCTCAATACAACCTTGGACTGGCTTATCACTCTGGCACAGGTGTAACAAAAGATGATGTCGAAGCGTACTTCTGGATAAACATTGCGGCATCATCCCTTGAGCAAGCGTTTGTCAGACAAAATCGCGACAACATCGGCAAATCGCTGACAGCCGCCCAACTTTCAGAAGTGCAGGAGCGTTGTCGCAAATGGGCTGAGACGCATGCGAATACTCAAACTCCTCCACCTAAAGGTCCCTCATAGTTGTTGAAACATCTCGATTACACTCAGAACTCGGGCGCCCGGTGTATCGACTGATTTGGTTATTACGAGCACGGCGGCGGGCGCTACAGCACATAGAGTCGCAGCATCCACCAAACAAGGAATATCGCAACGATTGCCCCCGCAATATGGACGGTCCAGTCGCCACCTGTTTTCGGATTGCCGAGATTGAACACGATGGAATCGTAGCACGCGGCTCAAACAAGGCTCCAGTCGGTAGTTGGCGGAAAATCCCGATTTCACTCACAATGCCAGAATCGGCTCGTCACTGGGAGGATTGTCGGCAGCTCGGAAACTGACCCGCCACTGGCGACTTACGATGCTTCCTCAACCGTTGCGACTTCCTCGGCCTGCGCGGTCTCGGCGGAAAGCTTGCGCAGCGACAGGCGCTCGTGATGCGACAGCAGCAGTCCGACGGGAACGACGGCGACAAACGTTACCAGCCAGAGCATAATGCCGCAGCTGACTGTGAGCTCCTTGGGGACAATATCAAAGATGTGGTCGAGCGCGCTGATGGTCGCCAGTTGGGAGCCGCCGCCGACCCCCGGCAACTGGACCATGGAGCCGATCATGCTGGCGCCCATGAGAAGAAGAACTTTGGTGGTGCTCATGGTATTCATGGGCGCGCCGTAGGCATGGGTCACTTCTTTGTACGCCAAGGCGATGACCCACCACATCGCCACCGACACCGCGGACAATTGGAGGAATGCGAATGGACCGTGAATGGTATTGAGCCCGACGGTAAACTCGCGAATTTTTTGAGCGATGCGGTGACCCAAATTTTCGGCAAGATGGGAAAAACGGCCTTCGACCCACTGGGCGACTCCAGTCCCGCGGTAAGCCATCAGCACAGCTCCGGAAAGCAATCCCAGTACGAGCGCGATCAGGGCGTATCCCGTGAGATGAATCCAGTGCCTGACTTCGGGCGGGGCGGCGAGCGTGAAGGCGCGCAGTTTTGAGGGAAGAAAAATAGCGGCCACCATCAGGACGGTGAAACCGCCAACGTCAAAAATGCGCTCCACGGCCCAGACCGCCACTTGCGAGGCGAAAGGCAGGTTCTCACGGCGCGCAATCAGATATGGACGAATCAATTCGCCAGGACGACCGAGCAAGGCGAGTCCGGTGAATCCGATCAACGTAGGTGGGACTAATCCCAGGATGGACGCTTGTTTTCGCACCGGTCGAAGAAAGATTTTCCATCGAACCGCGCGCAGGAAATAGGCGAGGTAGATGAGCGCGACTCCGTGGAAAACGTGGCGCCAATTCAGTTCGTACTGAAAGAGCCGAGCCCAGTCGAAGTTCCGCCAAGTGCGGAACTGCAGATAAACCAGCACGGCCAGCACGACGAAAACCACCGCGTACGCTGCGTATTTTTTGTTGTTCATGCGATGCGAGGTCACAGAGAGGCACACTTGTGGTGAGCGCGGCCCCACTTGAAGGTAAATGAGGAATAAGGCAGGGTCAACGTCAGGACGATCAACGCGGAGACTCGGCGGCGACGGTGGTAGCTGCGGGTTTGGAAGAACGGTAGGTGTTGAATCATTGAGACATTGAAACATTGAATTCAATCGCTCAATGCTTCAATGACTCAATGATTCAATTCCTTTTCTTGTTTCGCCTCTTTTTCCTGGGCGATCTTCTTCGTGTTGTATTCGTGCACGATGCGGGCCACGTAGGCGCGGGTTTCGCGAAATGGGGGCACTCCCTGGTACTGCTCGACGCGCTGCGGACCTGCGTTGTAAGCGGCCAGCGCCTTGACCAGATCGAAGTTGTAGCGCTCCAGCAGTTCGCGCAGATAGCGGCTTCCGCCCTCGACATTGGTTTGCGGATCGAAGGCATCGCTCACGCCCAGTTGGTTGGCGGTGCCGGGCATAAGCTGCATGAGTCCGCGGGCGCCTTTCGCGGAAACGGCGCGCACGTTGAATCCGCTTTCGGCGTGAATGACGCTGTTCACGAGATCGGGATCGAGATGATAGACGGCGCTGGCGGAGTTCACGATTTGATTCAGAGCGGGCGCGGGTCCAAATTTCGCAGACTCGGATTTCGCGGGCGGGGCGGCGATGGAGGCGTGCGCATCCGCGGGCGCCGGCAACGCTAGCGACAGATCTTTTTCGTAGCCGGTGATTTCGCTGGTGGGCACGTCAGTGAAGCTGGAATCGTCGGCACCAAGATAGAGGCGAGTGATTGTCCCCATCACCAGGCGATGCTCGTGGCGGATGCTGAAGCCGTTGCGGAGGATCGCCAACTCGGCGGCAGATGCGGGACGACCGAGAAGGGCTAAGGCGACGGCAAAGAAAATTGCGGTGGCTTTCCATACCGCGGAACGCCCAGCCCCTAAAGGGGCGTCTGCTTTCGAAGAGCTTGCGGCATCGCTAAAGCGATGCCCTGATACGAGGCCCGGTTTTTCCGCAGCCTGCTTCGCCGCGATTCTCCGAGCCCGATCTGTCGCCGATAGTCTTCTTCGAATCATCTTCTTCAAATGATCACAAGCTGCCCACGATCGGTGGTTCGCCAGTCGTTCGTTCGCCAGTCAGTGGTCCGCGAATCTGGTCAACGACCACCGCTTCGAGCTCTTTTCCATGGAGCACAGTCTCGATGGCGGCGGATACCCCGCTTTCGGCGTTCGAGCGGGTAAGCTTCCAGCCGCGGCTGCGCAGCTCTTCCGATGCATTTCCCATGATAAAGGGGTGCCCGGCAAAGGCAAGCATTTCAATATCGTTATAGTTATCACCAATGGCCATGACCTGGTCGCGCGTAATCTGGCGGTGATTGACCCAGCGCTCGAGCGCGTGTCCCTTGGAGCAGCCGGCGTTGAGCACATCGACAATCGAAAGATCGCGGCCCGGGTACTCAGTGCGCAAAACGGTGATGGGCAGGCCGCAGCTTGCGAGGACGTGCAATACCCGCTGCATGTCCGCGACCGGACCGCAAAACATCGCCTGCACCGGATCGATGGTGAGCGCGTCCTCGATCGGAACCACGAACTGGATGTACTGAATATTTTTCTCCAGCCAGCGCCGGATGCTCCCTTCCAGCTTGTCCAGGCGCTCGATCACGATGGTGCCCGAAGCATCGCCGTGAAGATCATTGCTGTCAAAAGTCAGAACGGTCTGACCGCGGAATTCTTGCATCACGCGGACCAGTTCGCGGCAGGTTGTTTCGGGGAGCAGGTCGCGGTGGAAAGTTTCTCCGGCAAGCGACCGGGTAACGGCGCCATTCGAACTGATCAGCCAGAGATCAAATCCCAGTTGTTGAGCGATGGGCAGGGCAAAAGTGTGGCGGCGTCCGGTGACCAGGATGACCTCGATGCCCTGGGCGTGCACGCGCCGGAGGGTTGCGAGATCGGTTTCGGAAATCTGAAATTCGGGGTTGAGCAGGGTGCCGTCAATATCAATGGCGATCAGGCGGAGCGAAGCGGCGGGCACAGATAATTTTAACATTGGATGGAGGGCGGCGGTCGGCCTGTCGGCTTGACTGTGACTGGCTGCGCCAAGAGGCGATTTATGCGATAAATTGTAACCATGAAACTTCGACTCCTTCTTCTGTTGCTGATTTTGTCTCCGATCTCGCTCCCGGCCCAGTCCGGGCCCGAAACGGGCAAGCCTTTCGTGGTCGAATACTATTACAAGGCCAAGTGGGGACATGCAGATGAGTTTTTGCAGCTCTTCAAGAAGAACCACTACCCGCTGCTGAAGAAGCAGGTGGAAATGGGCCGCATGCTCAAGGTCTGGATGGACCAGCCGCGCTACCACACCACCGAAGACGGGCGCTGGGATTATCGCGTGACCATCGTGTTCAAGAATTCGGCGGCCGCGAATGAGCCGTTCGACGAAGACGCGCTGAAGAAGCAGCTCTGGCCCGACCAGGCCACGTACGCGAAGGAAGAGCAGCGGCGGTTCGAAATCCTCGACGGACATTGGGACTTGCCGATCAGGACCGTCGATCTGGACGGAAGATAGCTGGACGGAAGATAGAAGATAAATGGGTACGGAGGGCTGTCTGAAATCCGCCCTGGTGATCATCGACGTCCAGGTTGGTCTGGTGCGGCTTACGCCGCCCGACGTGCAAGATCGTGTGTTGTCGAACATCGCGGTTCTGCTCCGCAAGGCGCGCTCTTCTGGAATACCCGTCCTGTTCATCCAGCACGACGGCCCCAAGGGACATCCTCTCGAAGCAGAGACCTCGGCGTGGGCGATACATCCTGCGATTTTTCCGAGGAGTGGAGAGCCTGTCATCCGCAAGAAGGCATCAGACTCCTTCTTCGAGACGCGACTCGCGGAAGAACTTCAGGCCAGAAAAATCAGCCATCTCATCATCGTGGGTGGCATGACCGAATACTGTGTCGATACGACTTGCCGCCGCGCGGTTACGCTGGGCCACGATGTGACGCTCGCAGCCGACGCGCATCTGACCAGCGATACTCCGGTTCTAACAGCCGCGCAGATCATAGCGCACCACAACCTCCTCCTCGACGGCTTCGCCGCGGGAACTCATTCCATAACGGTCACACCGGCGGGCGAGATTTCATTCTGAGAACTCACTGGCGCCCTTCGCGAACACCACCCAATGCGTGGTAGACGCCATTGAAGTGGTTTTCCTGCGGATTCAGGCGCGCCCGTTTGCAAAAAGCTCACCGGATACGAGAACATACTTGGTTTGCACACATCCCGTTGTTCCTACAAGGAAGCAGCCAAAAATATGGCAAAGGTGAAAGAGTCCTCCACGAAAGACGTGAACAAGGCGAGCGTCGAGATTAAGTCCGTCGAGATGAGATCCTCAAGCAGAACACGCCACGACGACGGGCACGAGCGTGTGATCGAACCTGCCAAGGGCAAGCTGGGCGTGATGATCCCGGGCATGGGCGCAGTCGCTACGACGTTTGTGGCGGGCGTCGAAGCGGTGCGCAAGGGAATCGCGCATCCCATTGGCTCGCTCACGCAGATGGGAACGATCCGTCTGGGAAAGCGCACCGATGGCCGCTCGCCGAAGATTAAAGAGTTTGTTCCGCTGGCCGGGCTCAACGATCTGGTCTTCGCGGGCTGGGATATTTTCGAAGACAACATGTACGCGGCCGCCCGCAATGCCGGCGTGCTGGAGCGCGACCTGCTCGACAAAGTGAAACGGCGGCTCAGCTCCATCACGCCGATGAAGGCTGTGTTCGATCACAACTACGTCAAGAAGATCGACGGGCCGAACGTGAAGCAGGGCAAGAACAAGCTGGACCTGGCCGAGCAACTTCGTCAGGACATCCGCGACTTCAAGAAGTCGAGCCGCGCCAGCCGCCTGATCACCATCTGGTGCGCCTCGACCGAGAGCTTCATTAAGCCCAAGGCCATTCATCAGAGTGTGAAGTCGCTCGAAAAGGCGATGCAAGAGAACGACGAGAACATCGCGCCCTCGATGGTCTATGCCTACGCCTCGCTCATGGAGGACGTGCCCTTCGCGAACGGCGCGCCGAACCTGACCGTTGATATACCGGCGATGCACGAACTTTCACGGGAGCGCGAAGTTCCCATCTGCGGCAAGGATTTTAAGACCGGTCAGACTTTGCTAAAGACCGTGCTGGCTCCCGCCTTCAAGGCGCGGCTGCTCGGGCTGAGCGGATGGTATTCGACCAACATCCTCGGCAACCGCGACGGCGAAGTGCTGGACGATCCCGGGTCGTTTAAGACCAAGGAAGAATCGAAACTGGGAGCGCTGGAGCACATTCTGCAGCCCGCTTTGTATCCGGAGCTCTACGGCAATATTTTCCACAAAGTCCGCATCAACTATTACCCACCCCGTGGCGATAACAAAGAGGGTTGGGACAACATTGATATCTTCGGATGGCTCGGGTATCCGATGCAGATCAAGGTGGACTTCCTGTGCCGCGATTCGATTCTTGCGGCGCCGATCGTGCTCGACCTGGTGCTCTTCCTCGATCTCGCGCAGCGCGCGCCAGAGCTACGCCGCCTGGGCATTCAGGAATGGCTGAGTTTCTACTTCAAGTCGCCGATGACCGCGCCGGGGCTGTATCCGGAGCACGATCTGTTCATCCAGCTCATGAAGCTGAAGAACACTCTGCGGCACTTGAAGGGCGAAGAGTTGATTACACATCTGGGGCTGGAGTACTACGACTGAGGAGTACTTGTGTGGTGACGGGCCTCTGGCCCGTCCTAATTCCGACCTCAGGAGATAAGGGGAGTTATTTAGCGACGTGAGAGTTTGCGCAGCTTGTCCAGCGCAAGCGAGCACAAGACCGCAAGAAGACAACCCACCACTACCGCAATTGCGAATCGCCGACCCAAGCTTAGTGAGCTGTGATGAGCGAGCCAGTCTTCGGTCGCCCAGAGACCACCAATCGGAACCGCGGAGAAGATCAGCCGATCCCACCACGGTCCCTTCGTCGTGCCCGTGCTGTAAGCGTCTTTGCCAGCGGCATAACCTTCGCGAAATTGATCTTTTAACTCCATCTCGGATCGATGATAGCAGGCTCGGTCGTCTTCCAAGTGCAAATGACTAGGTCAGGTCCAGGGCCATCCTCAAGGCAACATTGAGTTCCGCCATCTTCGTTCTGGGTAAGGAACCGACGTATTGGGTGAGGTCGGCTTTTCGCAGACTGACCAGATTGTCACACATGACCCAACTGGAATGTTTAAGTCCTTCCCCCGGTCCGACGGCAACCTGTGTGGAGAGCCCCTCGCCGGTGCTGAAGACGGGAGCGCAAATCACAGTGGAGAAGCGGGATTCGATGAGCACTTGCCGGCTCACTACGACAAAGACCCGATAAGACTTCGGGTCGCCGTGCGGCTTGTGCACCCGGTACAGGTCTCCGCGTTTCAAGTCAATCCTCCGCCGCTTGGTAGTCGAGTACGTCGGCCGCCTCGGAGTTCAGCCGCTCGGCTGCCCGATTGATGCGCTCCAAGTCGCGGGCATTAGCCTGCGCTCGCACCTGCTCCCGCAAATACCGCCGCAACACGCGTTCGATAAATGCGGAGCGTGAACCATGGGACCCGGCCAGGCGGTCGATCCCAATCAAAAGGTCCCGGGACAGTGTGATAGAGGTCTTCTCCTTCATACTACCATCATACTACTTTCCTTCCTATTCGTCCATCTCGTACGCTTTTTTCAACCAGTGCTTCACCTCATCGTCGATATCGTCCTTTGCCTTGACCTCAATCCGCCGCGTGATGCGGTCTTTCTTTTCGTAGCCGCCGGTATCGATCAGGCGCTTAGGCGTTTTCATATTTCCCAGCGCGAACCCGAGATCGATGCGCGTATTCGTCGACGGCTTGATCTGGGCGAACACGTGATTGCGATAGAACGGCACCATCGTCTTGCACGGGCAAGCCTTTACATCTTTGCCCAAAGAGAACCCGAGCTTCAGCAACTGCTCATACAGCGGACGCAGCGCGGCGCGCGGACCGGAGTACTGCGCCTCCACCCATTCTGCGGCGGTTTTCAGGTAAGCCTCGGGCGAGTCTTCTTCCGTGCCTTTGCCTTCCAGGCGCTCCGCGATCCACGACGCGGAATTTGTGCCCAGATTGTGTTCTTTCTTCAGCCACTCGCGGCGTTCTTTCTCTGTCGGCGGACCGGACTTCTTGGTGAGATCGATCCATTCTTCGAGCGACCGCCCGGTTTTCTCCGGCAGTTCCTTGATCCACTTCTGAACCATGGCAACGCCCGGATGAACGGCGTAGGGGCCGAGGGTTTTGTTGGCGGGAGACATGGGGACCTCCTGGGCACTCGATAATTCGCACGACATGATACACAGTTCCGCTGCCAGCTCGCGATAGAATCTTTCGATGGCTGGTAAGAAGCACGAAGCTGGACACAACACACGCTACGTACAACTACAGAAGAACTACTGCTTCGCCTGCGGCAAGGATAACCCCGACGGGATGCGGCTGCGCTTCACCTACGACGAGGAGCGCGACTGTTTCGTCTGCCGGTTCCGGCTGGGCAAGCGCTACACCGGGCCGCCCGGACACTCCCACGGCGGCATCATTGCGACGATTCTCGATGAAGCGATGGGCAAGGTGAACAAACTGCGTCATGTGGTAGCGGTGACCTCCGAGATCACCGTGAACTACCTGAAGCCGGTGCCGCTGAAACAGCCACTGCGCGTGGAATCGCGCGAGGTTAAGGTGAAGGGCCGGAAGCACATCAATATGGCGGAGATCCTGAACGAAAAAGGGGAAGTTTTGGCGCGCGGGCGGGGCTTGTTTATTGTGATCGATCCGTACCGCATGTTCGCGCGGTTTGTGGACCGCTGAGTAGAATCGTGGGGTGACGAGGCTTTGCCCCGTCCTGGCGGGGCAGAGCCCCGCCACCACACAATTCTCCACACGAGCAAAACCGGGTACCGCGATTCGGTCACGGGCTGTAAAATGATGCTCAGGAAGAGAGTAGACCTATGTCGCAGAACAACGGACACAACAGCACCAGCCTCCGCCTGAAGACCGGGCTTGCCGAAATGCTCAAGGGCGGCGTGATCATGGACGTAACCGACGCGAAACAAGCCGAGATTGCCGAGCGCGCCGGGGCGGTGGCGGTGATGGCGCTGGAGCGCGTCCCGGCACAGATCCGCGCCGAAGGCGGGGTGGCGCGCATGGCCTCGCCGAAAAAGATTCGCGAGATCATGGCGACCGTGTCGATCCCGGTCATGGCCAAGTGCCGCATCGGACACTTTGCCGAGGCGCAGATCCTGCAGGAACTGGGCGTCGATTACATTGACGAGTCCGAAGTGCTCACGCCCGCCGACGAAGCGCATCACGTGGACAAGCACGCGTTTACCGTGCCATTCGTCTGCGGCGCCCGCAACCTGGGCGAAGCTCTGCGGCGCATCGCCGAAGGCGCGGCCATGATTCGCACCAAGGGCGAGGCTGGCACCGGAGACGTAGTCCACGCCGTCCGGCACATTCGCCAGATTGTGCAGGAGATGAAGATTCTAACCGTGCTCGGCGAAGAAGAACTCTACGCGAAAGCCAAGGAGCACCAGGCTCCCTACGAACTGGTGAGGATGGTGGCGCGCGACGGCAAGCTGCCCGTGCCAAATTTCTCGGCGGGAGGAATCGCGACCCCGGCGGATGCGTCGCTGGTGATGCAGCTCGGAGCAGAGGCGGTGTTCGTCGGTTCAGGCATCTTCATGAAAAACTCGACCGAATTCGCCGATCCCGCCGAAGCCGAGAAGCGCGCGAAGGCGATTGTGCAGGCGGCGACGCACTTCAAAGACCCTAAAGTATTACTTGAAGTCAGCGAAGATCTGGCGGGGGCTATGAAGGGGCTGGCCGTGTCTACGCTGGATGAAGCGCAGCTGCTGCAGACCCGGGGATGGTGAGGCAGTCCCTCGAAGTCTTGCTGAACTGCTGAGTAGCGCTGGGGCTTTTCAATGGCAGCTTACCGTCGTGCAACCAATCGCTCAGGTACCCGACGCAATTCCGTTGAACAGCTGATCGAGGCAGCGTTTGCTCTTGCCCCAATCGTAAAGCTGCCCTTCGATATGTGTATCCGCGTGAACCGACGCACCCCCTGGCACCCGCTGAATCGTGACCAGCAGCTGCCCCGCGAGGCTGAACATGTCAGACGGGATTTCATGTATCATCATGCAGCCATCGGACGCTTGGCGCACGTCCTGCAATTTGTAGCCGCCTCTCGCGAGGGCACACAAGGCAAACACCATAACCTGACCCACCGGCCGGTGATAGAGCTCCGAGCGGGTTTTGCCCGTATGGACTCCGAGTCGACCGTAGACTTCCTGCATGATTGTCATGACTGGGCCCAGCGCGACTGGCAATTTGAGGATCTTTCCGAACGATTCGCCGAATTCCTCGCCTGTCATGCGAGCGGCGGCGGGTTTCTGCTTCGCTAGAAGGTCGCGGACCTCGGGATTGCGAACTAAAGTTTCGTAATCGATCTCGTCCCTCCAGTCTGCAGGAACCGGGGCCGGGATGACCGCCGGGGACGCTGGCTGAGATACGCCGTCGGCGTGAAGAGGCGCGCCGCAATTCCAACAAAATTTTCCTGAAGCTTCTTGGCCGCACTGGGAACAAAACATGCTGAGAGTCTAGTCCCGGCTCTCGTCGTCCCGCATTTATTTTTGAGGGCCTGGGGGCTGGCCCACTCTTTCATTCATCTCAACTCCCGAGGGTGGGGGCTGGCCCACCCTTTCCCTCATCTCAAGTCCCGAGGGTGCCCCGTCCTTGTGTCTGCGTTCTTTGCAGACACAGGGCGGGGAGTTTGACTTCCTATCCCCACCATGACTCCCATCCGTTCTCTCTTCCGCGACTCAATGTCCACCACTCCTTCAACGCCCGAAACATAGTGACGAAAAACTGCATCCGCTAAAATTTTCTCACGGTTCTTCCGCGATTATGAAAGTCAAAGTCCCCGCCCTGTCGCAAAAAACGCGACAAGGACGGGGCACCCGCGCTAATTTTGACTTCCTATCCCCACCACGACCCCCATCTGTTCTCGCTTCCGCGCCGTCCACTGCGACTCAATTTCCACCACTCCTTCAATCCCAGAAGGATAGTGACGAAAACTGCTCCACGCCCAATCCTCCGGACTCCGCACCAGACCGCGCTTCACCGGATTTCGGTGAATTCTCCGCTGGGGCCCCGTGAGAACAAAATCACAACCCTCGCTGGTCACACGTAGAGACCTTGACCTGAACGCCGGGGCGCGGTACGGTGGCCGAGTGATATTCTTGCAGGGAGAATCGAAGCATGACCGGAATCCAGTTCGTCACCGATGAGAAAGGCCGCAGGACGGCGGTGCTGATCGACCTCAAGAAACACCACGCCATTTGGGAGGACTTCTGGGATGGCCTGGTTTCCGAATCGCGCCGCAAGGAAAAAGGCATTCCCTACGAGCAATACCGGGCCAAACGTTTGAAGGGCCATCGTCAGCGTGGCTAAATATTCCCTCGAAATCAAGCCCTCTGCCGCGAAGGAACTGGACGCGCTCGACCATGCGCGGTTTGCCCGAATCGACCGCAAAATTCTAGCGCTGGCAGATAATCCCCGCCCCGCTGGATGCAAAAAGCTCAGAGGCTACAAAGACCAATGGCGCATCCGCGTGGGCGACTGGCGCGTGGTGTACATCATTGACGATCAAGCTAAGCGCGTGAGCGTTACCCGCGTCGCTCACCGCCGAGAGGTCTACGAGTAGTCGGGGGCTGGCCCACCCTTTCATTCATCTCTACTCCCGAGGGTGCCCCGTCCAAGCTCCGATTGGGCGGGCCTTCCCCCACCTCAAGAACTGTTTGAATCCCTTCATAAACTGCCATATTATGAAGCCATGGCCATGACCTCGCTGAACATTTCCCTCCCCGAACCGCTGAAACAATACGTCGAAAGGCAGGTCGCCTCGGGGGATTGGGGAACGCCGAGCGAGTACGTCCGCGAACTGATTCGGCAAGACAAGGAGCGGCGCCTAAGCAATCTTGAACAGGAACTCGTCGCTGCCGCCAAGGGGCCGAAAATTGAGCTGCCCGTAGCCGAAATCCGCCGCAAGGGCTTGATTGCCGCTCTCCGCGAGCGCGCCCGTAAGCCGTGAAAAAGAACCGTCTTGTGCTCAGCGATGGGGCTGTCGCTGACATCGTCGAACAGGCCGAGTGGTATTCGGCGCAGTCTGGAAATGCTCTCGCCGGGCGCTGGGAGAGGGCAGTAACTTCCGCCATACTGCGCGTGGTGAGTCGCCCGACAACAGGAGCGCCGTGCACATTTCAATCTTCGGAACTCCGCAATGTGAGACGAACGGCGATTCGAGGATTCCCCAAGCATCTGCTTTTCTACAGGTTTGACTCCGGAGAGGTATTCGTCCTCCGCGTGGTACACGGCGCGCGAGACTTGGAACGTTTGTTATAGGCTTTGCATCCACTGCCAACAAGAATCGCCACGAGCCGTCGTATAAAATCAGCTCACATCGTTTTTGGCCAAAGACCAACGACTAACGACCAATGACAACCATGAAAATCGGAGTTCTCGCTCTTCAAGGCGATTTCGACGCGCACCGCCGCCGTCTCGAAGAACTCGGCGCGGAAGTCGTCTTGGTGAAAAAGCCGGAGCAACTAAACGAGATCGACGGCCTGGTGATTCCTGGCGGCGAGTCGGGCACGTTCCTCAAGCTGCTCGGTGAAGACGGATTCCGGAAGCTGAATGATTTCGTCCGCGCCAAGCCGACCTTTGGCACCTGCGCGGGATGCATCCTGCTGGCGGCAGAAGTAGAAAATCCGAAGCAGGCTGGCCTGGGCGCGCTCGACATCACCGTGCGCCGCAATGCTTACGGACGCCAGATCGACAGCTCCATCCGAGAAGGGCAGTTTCTTAACGAGCCCATCGAAATGGTGTTCATCCGCGCTCCGAAGATTGAGCGCGTCGGCGAGGGCGTGGAAGTGATCGCGACCGAAGGCAAAGATCCGGTGCTGGTGCGCAAAGGCCAGACGCTGGCGGCGACGTTCCATCCAGAATTGAGCGACGACCGGCGCATTCACCAATACTTTCTGGAATTGGTGGCGAACGGAAAACATTCGGAAGAGTGATTGACGCCGCTAGGGCGCGAGGATGGGGAAGGGAGTGCCGAGGGGGCTCTCGGCAGGAAGAAGAAGGAATTAGTGGCTCAGGTGACGCCGAATCAAGGTGGCCAAGCCAACCAATCCGCCTCCGAGTATGGCGAGGAGACCGGGTTCCGGGATGACCGAGGATCGTACAACGGCAGGTGCGGCAAAAGAATTCGCAGCCAGGATCAGGACTAGCAGAACGACAGGGCCCAAGTTTCGCACAGGATGAAACTCCTTTCGCCTTAAACCGCGGCAAGCCGTTCTCCAACCGATCGATTTTCACAATTAATTCAAAGAGGGCGTTTTTGGGGCAAACTATGCCCTGAAGGTTGAAAGTCCGACGGTTTTCCGGAGCCTGGCTTTTGTCGTGTGCAACGCTTTGCACAGCTTTGCCAATGAGTGGCCCGTTTCGGGCTCAGGGTGCGGGGTTTGGCCCGATCCGGTATCCTGTCAGACTTCGCAATCTAGCCACTATGGAACCTGCTCCTGAGCTGGAAGTTAGCCGTGTGTCGTTCGCGTCGTACGCACGTCTGCTGGGCGGGAACCGGAATTTTCGCCGCTTGTGGAGCGCGCAAGTCGTCAGTGAAATCGGCGATTGGTTTTACACGCTCGCGATCTACAACCTGCTGCTGCAACTCACCGGACGCGCGGGATCGGTGGCGCTGGCGCTGGTGCTGCAAGTTCTGCCGCAGACTCTGATCGGGCCGACGGCGGGCGTGGTGAACGATCGGCTGCGACGCAAGCGCGTCATGATCGCGGCGGATATGGGACGCATGGCAATCGTGCTCTGCATGCTGCTGATTCGCTCGAAGGAAATGGTGTGGCTGGTCTATCCGCTGCTGATGGCGGAGACGTTGCTGGCCGCTTTTTTCGAACCGGCGCGCAATGCTGTGATCCCAAATATTGTGGAACGGGAAGACATTGTGGTGGCGAACACGCTCTCCTCGTCCACGTGGTCGGTGAACCTGATGGTGGGCGCGACTTTGGGTGGCGTGGTCGCGGCGCTGCTGGGCCGCGATGCCGTCTTCCTGCTGAATGCGCTGTCGTTCGTAGTTTCCGCCGCGTTGATTTGGAGGATGCGCTTCGCCGAGCCCCATGCCGAAAGCGGCCATCCCTTCCGGGCACGAGAGCTGGTGGATTTTTCGCCGATCCTCGCCGGCATCCGCTACGTGCGGTCGCAGGTTCGTTTGCGCTCGACGATCTTTGTGAAGTTCGGAAACCTGATCATCGGCCCGGGCTGGGTGCTGTTTACGGTGATGGGACAAAATGAATTTGCCGTCCGCTGGCACGGCATGGCGCCCGAACGCGGCGCCTTTCTCGGGATGAGTCTGCTGCTTGGCGCCCGCGGACTGGGCGCGCTGCTCGGGCCGTTTTTAACGGCTTCGTGGGCGGGCCACTGGAAACATCGCTTGGAAGTCGCGATCTTTTGGGGATACCTGGCATCCGCCACAGGCTACGCGCTGCTGGGTGTATCGGGACACCTCTGGCAGGCCTGTTTGTGCGTGATGCTGGCGCACTTTGGAGGTTCGATCGTGTGGGTGTTCTCGACCACGCTGTTGCAGATGCAAAGCGACGACAAGTTTCGCGGGCGCGTGTTCGCCGCCGACCTCGGCCTCTGTATGTTCACGATTGCCGCGGGAGCATATCTTGCCGGACGCTTCGTGGATTGGGGGTTCGCCGCGCGGCACGTCGCCAGCGTTGCGGGCATGTTGATGCTGATTCCGGCGGGGCTGTGGGGGCTGACAATCAGGAATCGGGTGATCGGGTGATCGGGTGATCTGAAATTCATGGGTTTGAAGATGGCCCGATGACCCGATCACCCGATGACCCGATCATTTCAATCTTCGCTGCCAGGATGAAATCGGACTCCGTCAGCCCGTCCACCGCGTGCGTCCAGGTCGTGATCTCGACCTTCCCCCATCCCAGCAAAATGTCGGGATGATGGCCCTGCTCTTCGGCCAGTTCGCCAACGCGATTCACGAAAGCCAGGGCGGACTTAAAATCGGGAAACTTGTAGGCGCGCACGATGTGATGCTGGTTGACGATATTCCACTGCGCAGGGTCGGCCAGCTGACGATGGAGTTCCGCGAGTTTCTCTCCCTTCAACGACGGCACGCCGCCGTGGCAGGGAACACATTTTCGCTCCGCGAGCATGGGTTTCTCTCGGTGTCTCCGATGTTCCCAAGGCCGAAGCCGGGGCCGAGCTGCGCTCGGCTTGGACGGGCGAGGACGCCCGTCCCCACACAACCTAACCCTAGAACGGAATGTCTTCGTCCGTGATCGGAGAAGTCCCGACTGGCGCGTGCTCCGGCCCGGGCGCGCTCTGGTCGAAGTTGTTCCCGCCCGAGGAAGCCGCGACTCCGTGCGAGCTGCCGGCGTGCTCGCCGCCACCGCCGCCTTCGCCGCGCCCGCCGAGCAGGACGATATCGTTGCCCACGATCTGGGTCATGTATTTCTTCTGGCCGGTTTGCTTGTCGTCCCAGGAGTCGGTTCGGATACGGCCTTCGATATAAACCTTGCCGCCCTTCTTTAGATACTCTCCGGCGATCTCCGCCAGCCGCTCCCAGAGCACGATGTTGTGCCACTCGGTGCGGTCCTGCCACTGGCCGTCTTTGTCCTTGTAGCGCTCGTTGGTAGCCAGGGAAAACTTCGCTACCGGCTTACCCTGCGGCGTGTATTTGATCTCGGGATCCTTGCCAAGGTTTCCAATCAGGATGACTTTGTTTACGCTTTTTCCACTCATGACTGCGGGCTCCTTCAAGATGCTCACTATAGCAGAATTGGGTGGCCCAGAGGCAGTGTCGCCCGTACTAAAAATATGTGATGAATCGGGGCGGCGTCGGGGAAGGCCGATTTGCCCCAACTCCCCTGTAGAGACGCGGCTTGCCGCGTCTCCGGCGGCGTCCGAGTAAGACGGGGCAAGCCCCGTCTCTACACAAAGATCTGATACAGCATCAGGTAGACCACTACGCCCGTCACCGACACATAGAGCCAGAGCGGAAACGTCCAGCGCGCGATGGCCCGATGCCGGTCAAATTGCTCACGCAACGCGCGGGTGAGCGTAATGATCACCATGGGCACAATGACCAGGGCCAGGGTGGTGTGCGAGATCAGGATGGTGAAATAGAGGGGCCGCGTCCACCCGGTGCCGCGAAAATGCACGGAACCGACGTGATAGTGGTAGTAGAGATACGACACGAGGAAAAGGGAAGAGGTGGCCAACGCGGTCAGCATCACCGCGCGATGCGCCGCCATCTTGCCGCGCGCGATGAGTACACGTCCGGTAACCAGCAGCACCGCGCTCGATCCGTTCAGCGTCGCATTGATCTTGGGGAAGATTGAGTAGTCGGTCATGGTGGAAGTCTATTTGTACGGTGAATGGAGCGCATTGGCAAGGTCAGAGGTCAGGAAGGTCAGAGGTTAGAGTGGGGTGGACCCCTGCGCTGAGACAATCGAATAAGACACTGTTGACCGTTCGCTGAAGAATTCTCGACCGGCAGGACCACTGTAGCGCATTCTGCGCCTGGCTGGTGAAGCGGAAGCGGGCGCTGCCGGAGGGCAACCCGCCAGGAATAGCCAGCCGGAAACTCATCGTGCCGATGAGGCCGGAGCGGTCGCACCCAGACCGCTCCGGTGTTTTTCCTGTCACCATCGGACGATAGATTTCCCTATGCCTCAGAAAACTCATATCGCAAGCTGACGCACCGCCTTAGGGCTGGGTTGGGCGAGCAGACCGCGCTCGAACTCCGCCGGAGGCAGATAACCGAGCGCCGAGTGCAGGCGTTTCTGGTTGTAGACCTTTTCGAGAAACGTGCCGATGGCGGCGCGGGCCTCGTCCAGATCCCGGTATTCGCTGCGGTACACCTCTTCGTACTTGAGGGTCTTCAAAAACGACTCGCAAGTGGCGTTGTCGTAGGGATTCCCGCGCCGGCTCATGCTGATGGTGATGCCGCGGGCCTGCAGCAGGTCGGTGTAATCGGTCGAGGCGTACTGCACGCCCTGATCGGAGTGATGCACCAGTCCGGGCGCCGGACGACGACGCCGGAGCGCCATCTGCAACGCTTCGATGGTCAACGACGCTTCCAGCGTGCGGCGCAGGGCCCAACCGATCTCCCGGCGAGAGAACGCATCCAGAATCACCGCCAGATAAATGAACTCCAGCTCCAGCCGGATGTAGGTGATGTCGGCCAGCCAGAGCTGGTCCAAGCCGGTCAACACCAGGGTGGAAGCCAGGTTCGGATACACCGGCAAGTCGTGATTCGAGTCGGTGGTGATCACGAACTTCCGCTTCCGCAGGCAGAGCAGGTTGTCTTCCCGCATCAGGCGCTGCACCCGCTTGCGATTCACCTTCTGCCCCCGCCGCTGCAACTCGGCCGCAATGCGGCGGCTACCATAACAGGGAAATTCCAGCGCGATCCGCTGGATGGCATCGCGTACCGCCACATCCGGGCCGCCGACCGAGGACGGGGGCTTCTGCCAACGATAGAAACCCGCCCGGCTGACCTGGCCCAACTGGCACAGTTTCCCTAACGGGAGCGGAGTCGCCAATCTCATTTGCTTTTCCAAGTGCGGATAGACGAGCCGCGGGTAGTGAATGCTTGCAACTTCCGCTGCTCTTCGACATGTTGCAAGCATCCCCGCAAAAAATCGATCTCCAGCGCCTGCTGGCCGACCTTCCGTTCCAGCGCCGCCACCCGCTGCTCCTCCGCCCGGCTCCGCCCCGGCCCGGAGAACGCTTTTCCGCCGAAATCCCGCACCTCGCGCCGCCAGCGGTGCAGCACGTTCGGGTTCACTTCACAGGCCCGCGCCACTTCCGCGACGGAGGCCCCCAACTCCAGCCGCCGCACGGCGGCTTCCTTGAACTCCCGAGTGAACTTCCTGCGTGACAATCCCATGACACAATTCTCCATTCGCTGAAAATTGTGCCTTATTTGGTTGTCTCAAGATTGGGGTCCAGTCCAGAGGCCAGATTGCAGAGGTGAAGATCAAGGTAGGGTTTTACCTCTGCAATCTGACCTCTAACCTCTGACCTCGCTCACCTCTCGCCCCCTTGCGTATAAAATAGGACCACGATGCCTGATGTGGGGAGCCCTCAGCCGCCGCTACCGGCGGCTCCACAAGAATCCGGTGCGCGCCCGCTGCCCGTGGTGGCGGTTTGGGCACGCGATCTGCTGGTCTCGCTCGCCATCTCCGCTTTCATCATTATCTTTCTCTACCAGCCGGTGAAGGTGGAAGGCACCAGCATGATGCCCGAGCTCGAAGACCAGGAGCGGATCTTCGTCAACAAGTTCGTCTATCGCTGGGAGCCCATCCAGCGCGGCGACATCGTCGTCTTCCGCTACCCGCGCGACACTTCGAAAAGTTACATCAAGCGCGTCATCGGAGTTGCCGGCGACCGAATCCGCATCGAGACCGGCCAGGTTTACGTGAACGGCGCGGCGCTCGACGAAGACTACGTCCCCAACGATTACGCGGACCCTCGATCTTATGGCGAAGTTGTGGTCCCGCCGAACAGCTTCTTTGTCCTCGGCGATCATCGCACCATGTCGAACGACAGCCGCGACTTCGGCGCCGTGAACGAACGCTACATCTACGGCAAAGCCGTCTTCGGATATTGGCCGATGGAGAAGCTGGGAAGGCTGCGGTGAAACGAGGTCTCAGGTCTCAGGTGTTAGGTCTTAGGAAAACCTCGATGCGGTGACCGCGGACGATTTTCCTAAGACCTAAGACCTGACACCTAAGACCTTTCTTCAAATCTTCTCTCCTGCTACACTCTATAAAATCCACTCCCAGGAGTTCCAATGCAAGCGATCCTTGCGCTCGAAGACGGCAGAGTCTTCCGAGGCAAAGGCTACGGCGCTAAAGGCGAGTGCTCCGGCGAAGTCGTTTTTAATACTTCCATTACCGGCTACCAGGAAATTTTCACCGACCCCTCCTATGCAGGGCAGATCGTTGTCCTGACCAACCCCGAAATCGGCAACTACGGCACCAATCCCGAAGACAACGAGGCCGTGCGTCCGTACATTGAGGGGTTGATCGCGCGCGAGTTCTCGAAGGTCAGTTCCAACTGGCGCTCGCAGCAGGTGACCGACGAGTTCATGGAGCAGTTCAAGATTCCGGTGCTCGCCGAGATTGACACGCGCGCGCTGGTGCGCCACCTGCGCACCAACGGTGTGATGCGTGGCGTGATCTCGACCCTCGAAGAGGACTCCGGCAAACTCGTCGCCAAGGCGCGCGCCATCCCGAAAATGGACGGCCAAGATCTCGCCAAAGTCGTCTCGACCAATCACACCTACGTGTGGGAGACAGGCGAGCGCTCGCACTTGCCCGACGAAGTAGTCGGAGTAAAAGACGAGCCGGCGCGCTTCCACGTGGTCGCCTACGACTTCGGCATCAAGCAGAACATCCTGCGCAAGCTGCGGGGAGAAGGCTGCAAAGTGACGGTCGTCCCGGCGCAGACTACAGCCGAGGACGTGCTTGCCTTGAAACCCGATGGCGTGTTCCTCTCGAACGGGCCGGGCGATCCCGAGCCCTGCACCTATGCGGTCGATAACATCCGGCGATTGATGGGAAGGCAGCCGATTTTTGGGATCTGCTTGGGACATCAGCTCACCGGCATTGCGCTCGGAGGCAAGACCTTCAAGCTGAAATTCGGCCACCACGGTGGAAATCATCCGGTGAAGCAACTGGCCAGCGGCAAGATCGAGATCACCGCGCACAACCATAACTTCGCCGTCGATCCCGATTCGCTCCCGCAAAGCGAAGTCGAATTAACGCACATGGATCTAAACGATTCGACGTTAGAAGGCATGCGCCACAGGAATCTGCCGCTGTTCACCGTGCAGTACCACCCCGAAGCCGCGCCAGGCCCGCACGATTCGCACTATTTGTTCAAGGACTTTGTGAAGATGATGGAGGAGTGCAAGAGGTGATTGCTTTGAAAGGGCACGCCTTCCAGGCGTGCCGTAAGTGGCCAATAAAGACGCGGCTTTAGCCGCTGGGGGACTGCTAGCAGCACCAATGAAGCCGCAACGAGAACATGCGACGAATAATGCCCAGACCTATATGGTCACCTCTTCCACATGGGAACGGCGCTCTCTCTTTCAGGCCGAACCTTGGGCAAGACTTTTGATTGGCACGCTTTATCACTACCGAGGCACCGCCTACCTTCTACATGAATTCGTTATTATGCCCGACCATTTTCACGCGCTCATTTCTCCGCAGACGAGTCTTGAAAAGGCTGTGCAATTCATCAAAGGCGGATTTTCTTATCGAGCAAAGAAGGAATTGGGCTCGAATATGGAAGTCTGGCAGAAGGGATTTCAGGACCATCGCATTCGCGACGCGAGCGACTATGCCGTGCACGTCGCGTATATCCGCCACAATCCCGTTAAGGAGCGTTTCTGCGAACGCCCCGATGAATTTCCATATTCCTCCGCGCATACTGGATTTGAGCTGGACGCTGTCCCTCAGGGGCTAAAGCCCCAAGTCTTAGGTGAGCCTGTTGCGGCACGCCTGGAAGGCGTGCCCTTTCAAAGCAAAAACTCGAATCAAGTTGAAACAAGTAGCGTGGTTAAAACCGCGCCCCTTCAAAGCCAAACCGAAGGTGCTCCGTTTCAAAGCACGACCGAAGCCACGCCGCTTAAAGGTAGAACTGACGCCGCAACCTTTCAAAGCCAGGCCAAAACCGCATAATGCCCAAACGAACTGACATCTCGAAAATCCTAATCCTCGGCTCCGGCCCGATCGTCATTGGGCAGTCGGCGGAGTTCGACTACTCCGGCACGCAGGCTTGCAAGGCGCTCAAGTCGGAGGGCTTTGAAGTCGTGCTGGCGAACTCGAACCCGGCCACCATCATGACCGATCCCGAATCGGCGGACCGCACTTACATCGAGCCGCTGACGCGCGAATATCTCGAAGAGATCATCCGCGTCGAGCGCGAGATGGCGCCGGGCGCGGGCTTTGCCTTATTGCCTACGGTGGGCGGGCAGACCGCGCTCAACCTCGCCATTGAGCTTGCCGACAGTGGCGTGCTCGAAAAGTACAACGTGAGTTTGATTGGCGCGCAGATCAGCGCCATCAAGAAGGCCGAAGACCGTTTGTTTTTCAAGGACGCGATGCAGCGTATCGGGCTCGACGTGCCGAAATCGGCGCTCGTCAACAACTTGAAAGACGGCATCGAATTCGCCGGCAAGATCGGCTTCCCGGTCATCATTCGTCCGTCATTCACGCTGGGCGGCACGGGCGGAGGCATCGCCTACAACCGCGAAGAACTGATGGAAGTGCTCGCCCGTGGCCTCGACCTCTCGCCCGTGCATGAGTGCCTGATCGAAGAATCCGTGCTCGGCTGGAAAGAGTACGAACTCGAGGTGATGCGCGACACGAAAGACAACGTCATCATCATCTGCTCGATCGAAAACTTCGACCCCATGGGCGTGCACACCGGCGACTCCATCACCGTTGCCCCGGCGCAGACGCTCACCGACCGCGAGTACCAGGTGATGCGCGATGCGGCGATTGCCGTGATCCGCGAGATCGGCGTCGAGACCGGCGGGTCGAATATCCAGTTCGCCGTCAATCCATCGACCGGGCGCATGGTGGTGATCGAAATGAACCCGCGCGTCTCACGGTCGTCGGCGCTCGCGTCCAAAGCCACCGGCTTTCCGATCGCGAAAATTGCCGCCAAGCTGGCCATCGGCTACACGCTCGACGAGATTCCGAACGACATCACGCGCAAGACTCCAGCCTGCTTCGAACCCACGCTTGACTATGTGGTCGTCAAGATTCCGAAGTGGCAGTTCGAAAAATTTCCCGGCGCCGACGAATCGCTTGGACCGCAGATGAAATCCGTCGGCGAAGTGATGGCCATCGGTCGCACCTTCAAGGAGGCCTTGCAGAAGGGAATCCGCGCGCTCGATACCGGCAAGCGCGTGGGGTCCCAGAAAATCGAGCCCAAAATTCTCACTCAGCGGCTGGTCACACCGCATCCCGAGCGGCTGACCTACGTTCAGTACGCAATCCGTCAGGGGCACACGATCAAGCAGATCGCGAAGATGACGTCGATCGATCCCTGGTTTCTCTACCAGCTCAAAGAAATTAACGACATGCAACTTGAGCTGGAGAAGCACCCGATGGAATCGATTCCCACGGAAGTGCTGCGCGAAGCCAAGCGCATGGGCTTCTCTGACGGACGTCTCGCCGGGACCTGGCGTCTGGACGGCAAAGGCGGCCAGGAAAAAGTTCGCCACTTCCGCAAGAAGCACGGACTGAAGCCGGTGTACAAGCGTGTGGATACCTGCGCGGCGGAGTTCGAAAGCTACACACCTTATCTCTACTCCACCTACGAAGAAGAAGACGAGGCGGCGCCCACCGCGAAGAAAAAGGTCGTCATTCTCGGTTCCGGTCCGAACCGCATCGGGCAGGGAATTGAATTTGATTACTGCTGCTGCCACGCCAGTTACGCGCTGCGCGAGGACGGCTTCGAAACCATCATGATCAACTGCAATCCGGAGACGGTCTCCACCGACTACGACACCAGCGACCGCCTCTACTTCGAGCCGCTCACGCTCGAAGACGTGTTCGCCGTCTGCGAGCACGAAGCCTCCGGCGGCGCGCCGGTCGGCGTGATCGTGCAGTTTGGCGGTCAGACGCCGCTGAATCTCTCGCTGCCGCTCAAGGCGGCGGGCGTCAACATCATCGGCACTACGCCCGAATCGATTGATCTCGCCGAAGACCGCAAGCGCTTCGGAAAACTGCTGGAGGAACTCGACATTCCGCAAGCTCCCGGGGCCATGGTCGCTTCGGTCGAGGAGGCCGTCGAAGCCGCGAACAAAATCGGGTTCCCGGTGCTGGTCCGCCCCTCGTATGTACTCGGAGGGCGAGCCATGGTCATCGCCTACGATGAAGACACCATCACGCAGTATATGAAGCAGGCAGTCGAGTATTCGCAAGACCGCCCCGTCCTCATCGATAAATTTCTGGAAGACGCGATTGAAGTAGACGTGGACGCGCTCTCTGACGGCGAGGACGTCGTGATCGGTGGCATCATGCAGCACATCGAGGAAGCCGGCATTCACTCCGGCGACTCTTCCTGCGTGCTGCCCACGGTTGACATCCCCGAGCCGTTGCTCACGCGCATGCGCGAATACACATTCAAGCTGGCGCGTGCGCTCAAAGTGATCGGCCTGATGAACGTGCAGTTCGCGATCCCGCGCAGCGAGTTTAGTTCGTGTGGGGACGGGGCGGAGCCTGCCCTGAGCGGAGCCGAAGGGCCCCGTCCAGGCGGGTCGGAGACCCGCCTCCACACCGGCAGCGGGAATGGCAAGGTCTACGTGCTCGAAGTAAACCCGCGCGCCTCGCGCACCGTGCCCTTTGTTTCAAAAGCTACCGGCGTGCCCCTGGCCAAGATTGCCGCGCGACTCATGACCGGACGCAAGCTGCGCGAGTTTCTTCCGGAATACGTCGAGCGCGGCACCGATCTGGACACGGGCCGCTGCTTCTACGTGAAATCGCCGGTCTTTCCCTGGTCGAAATTTCCCGGCGTGGACACGGTGCTTGGCCCCGAAATGCGCTCCACCGGAGAAGTCATGGGCATCGCTGACAATTTCGGCGAAGCCTTCGCCAAAGCCCAAATAGCCGCCGGCCAGAAACTGCCCACGCAGGGCACGGTTTTCATCAGCGTCACCGACCATGACAAGCCGCAGGTGGTCGAGGTCGCGCATCGCTTCGTTGACATGGGATTCAAACTGGTGGCCACGCATGGCACGGCGGACACCCTGGAAGAAGCTGGCTTGGCGGTTGAGCGCGTGTACAAGGTAAAAGAGGGACGTCCCAACGCGGTTGACCTGATCAAAGCCGATCGCATCCAGTTGATCGTTAACACGCCACACGGCCCCGACCCCTACTTCGACGAGAAAGCGATCCGCCGCGCCGCTGTCAGCGGCCACATCACGACGATCACGACGCTCTCCGCTGCCCGAGCCGCTGCGCAAGGCATCGCCGCCCTGCAACGCGGAGAAGCGCGCGTGCAAGCTCTGCAGGCGCTGCACGCGGAGCGAGTCGCTGCGAAATAACTGCTCATGAACAGAGCCCCTTTCATCCTCATCGCAGTCCTTGGCCTTCCCCTCTTCATCGCCGCCGCCGTCTTCGGCCCGGCCGCTTTCGATATCGTTTTCCACCGGCGACCCCCAGAGCGCTTTCTGATTCCGGCCGGATACAGCGGCTGGGTGCGCGTCGATTTCCGCCAGAAAGGCGCGCCGCCATTGCCCATGGAAGATGGCCGCATTCTGCTCAAACTCGATGCGCACGGAACGCTGCAAACTTCCTCCGATCCGCAGTCCGGCCACGGCAAAGACGATTTTTTCTACTACGCGGGCGACCACCGCACGCCGCTTTCGAACGCCGGAGTTTGCAAGGGCGGCATGGTCTGGCAAATTGAGACCATGGTCGACGAAAGGACAGTTCCACGCCGTTCGCTCGCTTTTTTGTCGGGACCGAAGACCAGTATCGCCACGAAGTCGACCCCACTGGGAAGTCGCCCGCCTGCGAGTGAACGTGTGGGCGGGCGCCCCGCCCGCCAAGCCGAGCGCAGCTCGCCAGTTGCCAGCGATCACAACACTTTGAACTGCCGGAATGCTACGATTGGCCTGGTTAGCAGGCGGAAAGCGCAATGATCGCCATCGTTGCCTTCCACATCGTGATGTTGCTTCTCGGTCTGGGAATCATGAGCCGAGTTGTGCCCCCGGAACTTGTCAGTAACATGCTCGGCTATTTGCACAAAACGATTGGGATCACCACGCCTTCCCTGCAACAAGTGCGGACGGTTGCGCTGATCTGGATCGGATCCACAGTCGTCATCGTTGACGGATGTCTTTTCCTGCTCGTGTTCATTACATCCTTGTCAAACTCAAGATGACAAACTTGAACCCAGGCTCCATAATTGAGGGCAAACGTCCAACGACTAGCGACCAACGACCAACGAGTGGCAACTATCGACGATCAACTGGGGGTCCACCATGCTTTTGTCCGGAATCTTTCCGCCCATCACGACGCCCTTCTATCCTGATGGCGAGGTCTATTACAAAAAGATCGAAGCGAATGTCGAGCGCTACTCGCGCACTCCGGTCGCCGGTATCGTGGTGCTCGGGTCAACCGGCGAGGCGATCCTGCTCTCCGACCAGGAACGCCGCGACGTGCTGAAGACAGCGCTGGCTGCCGCCGCGCCCAATAAAGTCATGATCGCCGGCACCGGCATCGAGTCTGCGCATGAAACTCTGCGGCTCACGGAATACGCCGCCGAACTCGGCTACGACGCCGCCATGGTGCGCACTCCGCACTACTACAAGAAGCAGATGTTGCCGGCGAACCTGCTCGCTTTCTATCGTACGGTCGCCGACCGGTCGGCGCTCCCGATCATCATCTACAACTTCCCGCAGGCCACCGGATACGACATTCCCGCCGAAGTCGTGATCGAACTTGCCGGCCATTCCAACATCGCCGCCATCAAGGAATCGAGCGGCAACCTGGACAAAGTGAAACAGATGGTCGGGGGCACGCGCCACGTGAGAGGGCAGGTCACCGTGACGGAGACGTTCGACGCCGTGACCCCGCGCATGCTCAAGGCGGCCGCTGCCGAAAGCGAAAAGCAGAGCAGGGAACTAGTCAGCGTGGCCTCGCTCGCGAGCCCCGCCGAAAGTAGCGCTGGAGTCTCGCCGGCAATCGCGCAGGCGCCCGTCTACGCGGATACGCGTCGCAAAGCCGTCATCCTCAGCCGTGACCGTCGTCGGCAAATTGAAGACGCGGCAGAAAGAAGTCGGCTTCCAGGTTATGGTCGGCGCCGCTCACCAGCTCGAACCGTCGCTCGGACTGGGAGCGGTCGGCGCCATTCTAGCGCTCGCCTGTCCAGCGCCCACCGCATGTTACGAAATCTACGCCGCATTCAAAGACGGAGACGGCGCGCTCGCCCGCGAAAAGCAAGAGCGCGTGAAATTAGCTGCCCAGCGCGTGGTCGGCGACCGCGGCGTCCCCGGCGTGAAGTACGCGATGGAGCTAAATGGATACTATGGCGGCCCGTCGCGCCTGCCGTTCCTGCCGCTCACCGGCGAGCAGAAAGCCGAGATCGAGAAGCTGATGGCGGGAATCCGCAGTTAGTACACGCTTTACGTTGCCAGGATGCGGAGACGACCCAGGGAAAAACATGTCCAAGATCATTGCTGCTGCTTTCTTTGTGGCGTTTGTGACTTGCTCCCTCGTGGCGAAGGATACGCCAACCCAGGTGATCAACTGGCCGCAGACTGGCTCGCCCGTCGTCCGCATTACGCTGGGAAAGTTCAACCAGATCAGTTCTGTCGCCGGGCAGCACAATTATGTGATCGACACCACCGCCGAGAACTTGTGGAGCAAGAAGATCTCGCACCTCGGCTTTAATCTCTACCTCTACAACAAGAACAAAGTCCGGATTGGGACGGTTGGATTACGCTCGAGAACATCCCTCCGGGGCAATCCGTCAAGTTCCAGACTACGGTTCATGCCCTCGGCACACCTGCTTCTGTCGAACTTGCCGCCAATTCTGTACCCGCTGAACTGCAGCCGCTCGCCCCGCCGAAAAAGGTGTCCATCACCGTAAATTCCGTTCCGCAAGGGGCCACGCTCTCGGTGGATGGCGTCGAGGCTGGCACTACTCCGAAACTGGTGCAGGTGGCCGTAGGCAAGCATAGCCTCGGATTCGCCAAGGAAGGGTTCAACACGGGAACGTTTCCTCTTGAGATCGGTCCTGACGATGTTTCGGGCGGCAGCGTCAGCTACGAACTCGGCACTTCCGCTCACGACACGGTGGAACTCCGCGATGGATCGGTCCTGAGCGGTGACTTGGTCTCCGTCAGCGGGATGGAGATCCGGGTTCGCGTGGCAGGCACAATACAAACACTGGACCGCAACAAAGTGAAGCGCATCCTCTTGACCGAACGCGATCCGGCAAACTGAGCGGGCGCAGCCAAGTCACACCTTCTTGTGATGTACCTCACGTCGCTCTATAATTGGAACGAACGTTCGAACGTATGGCGACCGTGCCCGCAACCCGCGCTTCCCGGCGTCCCAGGAAAACGTCCAGTCGAGCGCCTGTGACCCGTTTCGACCGGCGCCTCGGACATATTCTCGACCATGCCACGGAAGTCTTTTGCCTCAAGGGATACGAAGGCGCCTCCATGCGAGACATTTCCCGCGCCACCGGCATGTCGTTGGCGGGGCTTTATTACTACTTCGAGTCCAAAGAGCGCCTGCTGTTCCTGATTCAGAAGCACACCTTTACCACCATTCTCGAAAAGCTTAAAGCGCGGCTCAAGAGCGTCGCGGATCCCGAGCAGCGCATCCGCATCTTCATCCTGAATCACCTCGAGTATTTTGTCAGCAATCAGCAGGGATTGAAGGTGCTCTCGCATGAAGACGAGTCTTTGAAAAACGGACTGAGCTCGGAGATCGCTGGCATCAAGCGCGAATACTACCGCATCTGCCTCGGACTGATGGATGAGCTCCGGCGCAAACGCGGTCTCGATTTCAATACTCGCACCGCGGTGATGAGCGTGTTCGGCATGATCAACTGGATCTACACCTGGTACAACCCGCGCGTCGACGGCAACGCAGAAGCGCTCGCGCAACAGATGGGCAACATTTTTCTCAACGGAATTGTGCACGGCGGCAAACCGCGCAGAAAGAATTAACGCGAACAAGCTAACACGAACAAGTTAACGCGAAAGCAATAAGGAGCAATTTATGGCAACCTTGACGCAGCCGATCACCGGCGAAACCACCAAGCAGCTTATCAACTATCGCGCCGATGCCGGCGTGGCCGTGATCGAGATGAACGATCCTCCGGCGAACACCTACACCTACGAAATGAACCGCCAGCTCGATGAGGCCATCCTCAAGGCGCGCATGGATAACGATGTGCACGTAATCGTGCTCACGGGCGTGGGCGACAAGTTTTTCTCCGCCGGCGCGAACATCAAGATGCTGGCCTCGGTCGATCCCACGTTCAAGTATTACTTCTGCCTGCACGCGAATGAAATGCTGCTGCGGCTGGAGCACACGCCGAAACTTGTGATCGCCGCGATCAACGGGCATTGCGTCGGCGGAGGCCTCGAGATCGCGCTGGCTGCCGACCTCCGAATTGCTCGCAAAGACGCGGGCAAAATCGGCCTGCCCGAGGTTAACCTCGGCGTGCTCCCCGGCACCGGCGGAACGCAGCGCCTGTCCCGTCTGGTCGGGAAGAGCAAGGCCATCGAACTTATGGTTACCGGCAATACGTTCTCTTTCGAAGAAGCGCAGGAGTTCGGAATTGTGAACGACATTTTCGAACGCGATGGCTTCATGGAGAACATCATGGAGTACGCGCGCCAGTTCACTCCCCCGAACAAGGCCGCGAAGGCTGTGGGACGCATCAAGCGGGCCGTGCAGACTGGCTGGGAGATTCCCATGGAATCGGCTTTGGCGGTCGAGCGCGAGAATCAGCAGATCCTGTTCCAGAGCGATGACGCCAAAGAAGGTTTGGCGGCGTACGTCGAGAAGCGTCCGGCTGTATTTACGGCGAAGTAATTTCGGCCGCGTAGAGACGGGGCTTGCCCCGTCTCAGGCTGCTGAACAACTCTGGTTCAATTAGGTTTTTCGGAAGGGCACGGCTTCAGCCGTGCCTCCCAGAGCCAATAAAGACGCGGGCTTTAGCCCTTGAGGTCTTATGCCAGGCAAAGTAGCGAAAATCGGAAGCTTCGGTGACTGGGTCGGCCTGTTCAACGAATGGCGCAAGGAAGTTGGCGTCAATAAAGGCGACGTCGAGGCGTTTCACTTCGATACACTCTACGGAGCGATTGAGACCGGGGAGATCCAGTTTGGTTCCTACAAAGGCCGCAACAAGTGGGAGAACCTGCGCCAGGTGCCCACGCAGCAGATGCGGGACGCGCTCATGAACATGATCGTCTATCAGGGCGACACCGAATTTGCCAGCGTGGAGCAGCAGCGCAACCTGTTTGAAACCGCGCCGACGGAATGGGATCGCCGCGCGCTCACTCGCGTCATGATCGAAGAAATGCGCCACGGCTGGCAAATGTGCGCGCTGCTCATCGACTTCTTCGGGTCCTCCGGCAAGGTGGAAGCCCAGAAAATGCTGGAGCGCCGGGCGTTTGAGAACAAACGGTTGCTGGGCACCTTCAACGTCGATGTCGATAACTGGCTGGACTTCTTTACCTACACCGATTTCGTGGATCGCGACGGTAAGTTCCAGCTTCAGATGCTGAAGTATTCCGCGTTTGCGCCGCTCGGACGCTCGACGTCTTACATGCTGCGCGAAGAAGCTTTCCACATGGGAACCGGCAACGACGGGCTGCGCCGCGTGGTCGAGGCGGGCGTGATCCCGCGGTGGCTGATGCAGAAATACCTCAACAAGTGGATCTCGAGTTCATTCGACCTTTTCGGCACGGATCATTCTTCCTCGGCGCACTGGGCCTACGTCTGGGGAATCAAAGGCCGGTACGACGAGTTACAAAACGATAGGACCGCCGACCTCGACGACCTGAACGACTACAGCCGCCATTTATATCGGCAGGAAGTCGCGGGATTGGTCGAGCGGCTGAACACGTTCCTGAAGCCGGGCGAGAAGAAGTTCTACACACCGGACATCCACTTCAACCGCAACATCGGACAATGGGCAGGAACGAAGTACCACTGCGAGACCGGCGAACCGCTGGATGACCGCAGCTACGAGCAGCACTGTGAAGAGAATCTTCCCAGCGCGAAGGATAAAGCGCTGCTGCTCGACATCATCCGCAACGAAAAGAAGTGGATCAAAGAGAAAGTGGGCGCACGCGATCCGCTGTCCACCATTGGCGAGCCGCGCAAGTCGGCGATTAACATCTAGCTCGTGTGGGGCGGGCACTCTTGCCCGCCTGAACTTACCACGGAGGCACGGAGTCACGGAGGAAAGCAGAAAGGGATTTTTCGCACTCCTCTGTGTCCCCTGGGGTAAGGAATTACTGCTGACGACGGCCACTGCCGCCACAATGAGAGTTGAAGATAAACTTGTCTCGACCGCAGACGCGCGCGAGGGTATCATGGCCTTCCTCGACAAACGGGCGCCGAAATGGACCGGCAAATAGAAAATGCGAAGGTGAGGGTGGAGAACGGCGCGAAGCAGCCCTCTAGTTCCAGCCACCTGATGTGCCGCACGCCATTGTGGGGCGTGGCCGGCTTCCTCGGCTGCGCTTACTTCGCGTGGATTTCGTTTAGCCACGTCACTCGCAACGAGTATGAATGGCCGCACGACGCCTGGACGGCCGCGACCTACATCGTGTGGATCATTTTGCTGGCCGGCTTGGCGGTCGACACGCGCTGCCTGCGCGAACGGCTGTTTTTCGGCCTGCTCGTCATCAATTTTGTAGCCGGCTGTGGGTTGACGCTGTGGAGTAACATTCCGTCCGCCGATGTACGCGCCGCTCGCATTGGAACCGGCGCGCTCTGGGCGGTGGCCGCGCTGGTGAGTCTGACCACGCTGGGAAGGGCGGCGGAGTTGCGGAGGAAGGGCGCGAGATCGCAGTGATCTGTGGATGGCTCGGTCTTCCTGCGCTCAGCCCCTGAAGGGGCGTCTGATTTTCCGTAGACACGAGGCTTGCCGCGTCGCCGGAGACGGGGCAGGCCCCGTTTCTACACGTAAGGACTTAACGATGGACTTCGAAATCTCTCCCGGGCAGGTCAAGTCGCTGCAGCAGCGCGGGGAAGCATTTACGCTGCTTGATGTTCGCGAGCCCTGGGAATATGAAGCCTCCCACATCGAAGGGGCGAAGCACATTCCAATGGGCGACATCCCGACGCGCGCTCACCCGGAACTCGACCCCGACGACCACATCGTGGTCCTGTGCCATCACGGCGTGCGCTCGTTGACGGTCACCAATTGGCTCCGCCAGCAGGGATACGAAAAAGTTCAATCCATGCGCGGCGGGATCGACGGTTGGGCGCGGACGGTGGATCCAAAGGTGCCGTTGTATTGAGCTGCTAGCTACGAGCCGCGAGCTACGAGCGGGCGTGCTCAAAGCCTATAGCTCGCATCCCGTCTGGCTGAGAACTGAGAACTGAGAACTGAGAACGGTTTTGATCACCGACTGTCACATCCACATCGAGCCGCTCGAACTCTTCAAGCCGCATGCGCTTGAACTGATGAGGCACAAGCGCGCCAATTTCGACGAGATCGCCGAATATTGCCGCTCGCCCAAGGCCTTCCTGAAATACCTGGACCGCTGCGGCGTTGACCGTGCCGCGCTAATCAATTACGTGGCGCCGGAAGTGATCGGCTTTACAGCCGAGGTCAATCAGTTCGTCGCCGACTACACGAAGCACGATCCCAAGCGTCTGATCTCTTGTGGCAGCCTGCATCCGCGGCACACCACCAACATCATGGCGGATGTCGAGCACATCCTGCGCCTCGGCCTTCGCATGATCAAGATCCATCCGCCGCATCAACTGTTGTTTCCGAACGATTATCTGCACGGCGTGAAGGAACTCGAAATCATCTACCGGGCTGCCGAAGCCAATGGGATCCCCGTCATGTTCCACACTGGGACGTCGATTTTCCCCGGCGCGCGCAATAAATACGGCGACCCGATCTACGTTGACGACGTTGCGGTCGATTTCCCAAAGCTCAAAATCCTGCTGGCACACGGCGGCCGGCCGCTCTGGATGCACACTGCGTTTTTTCTCCTCCGCCGGCACCCGAACGTTTATCTCGACATCAGCGGCATTCCACCGAAAACGTTGCTGAAGTATTTTCCGCGGCTGGAGGAGATCGCGCGCAAGACGTTGTTTGGGACGGATTGGCCGGGCCCGGGCGTTCCGGACGTCAAGCGGAATCTCGAGGAATTCAAGGCGCTGCCCATCAGCGAAGAGATGCGAGAGCAGATCTTGAGCAAGACGGCGGCCTCGCTGTGGCCGGAATAGGCGCCGCCAAGGGAAAAAAGCGCATGTCGATGCGAGCCCTTAAAGGGGGCCTGTCATGTCCCGTAGAGACGCGGCTTGCCGCGTCTGCGCAGACGGGGCAAGCCCCGTCTCTACAGGCGGAAGAGGCGCATCGGACGCCTCCGCGTCATCCCCGATAGTCTCTGTCCTCTGGTTATTTGATCGACCTTGAGGATATGGCCTATGGTCGTAATCAAGCAGCGCGGTTACGTGGGGAACCGCCAAGTTAACGATATTTGACAGCCGCTTGGCATCCTCGCCATGGCTATGTTTCCCACCGTGCTGTGCCGGCTCGTCTGCCCCAGGCGACGCCTTTTCAAGGAGCCGTTATATGAAGTACATGTTTCGCTTGCTCGCACTGCTCGTGATCGCGCTCGCGCCAAAACTTTCTGCCGGACAAGCGGATTACGAGGTCATTTCCGTCCAAGACGGAGGCACCATCAAGGGAACCGTGAAATGGCAGGGAACCGTGCCTCACTTGGTGGCCTCCGAAATCAACAAAGACCCGCAGGTCTGCGATCCGTTGGGGCAGAAGCGCCGCGACCTTGAACGGTTGCTGGTTGCCCCGAACCGCGGCGTGGCCAACACGGTCGTGTTTCTCAGAAACATCACTCGGGGGAAAGCGATGGATCTGCCCGCGGCGCGCCGCTTCCTTAACCAGAAGAACTGCCGCTACGAACCTCACATCCTGCTGGTGCCGGTGGAAGCGACTCTGACCGTGAAGAGCAGCGATCCCTTGTTGCACACGGTGCAGATGTCGGGCAACGCGGATTACAACCTCCCCTTTGTTCTTGACGGGCAGGAGATCACGCGTCCCATGACCCGCGAAGGCACGGTAGACCTGCGCTGCAACGTCCATGTCTGGATGAATAGCGAAATGATAGTCGCGCCGCATCCCTACTATACGGTGACCGATAAGGAGGGCAACTTCGAGCTCACACAGGTTCCGCCTGGCGACTACGAAATCGTCGCCTGGCACGAAGGATGGAGGGTGGTTGGTGAGACCGCGCTCTATGACATTGCGACCCAAGTCCGGGTGAAGCGTCCCATTTTCTCCGATCCCGTATTCTGGAGCAAACCCGTCAAGGTTCTTCCCCATGGGAGGGCAGACGTGAATTTCACCCTCGGGGAACGCACACCGCAGATGGCTCAAGGACATTAATTTTCGATGCCCAGCCCCTAAAGGGGCCTACTGATTCCCTGGAGAGACGCGGCTTCCCGCGTCTCCCGAGCCTCGGGCAAGCCCCGTCTCTACTTCCCGCACCGAACGTCACTACAACATCAGTACAATAGAAGCAGCATGATGCGACGGGTCTATCTCGACAACAATGCAACGACTCCGGTGCTACCCGAGGTCATGGAGGCCATGCGGCCTTACTTTGGCGAGCACTTTGGCAACGCGTCCTCTATCCACCATCATGGACAGGAGACGCGGGCTGCGGTCGAGCGTGCGCGCGAATCGGTGGCCGCGCTGCTGGGCTGTCGCGCCTCCCAGATCGTGTTTACCAGCGGCGGTACGGAAGGCGACAATCTTGCGATATTTGGGCTGGCGAGCTTTGACCTGGCGCGGTCGGGCGACCATATCATCACCTCGACCATCGAACATCACGCCGTACTCAACGCCTGCAAGCATCTGGCCAAGTATCGTGGCAAGTATCGCGATACGACGGGATGCGAAGTCACATACGTTCCGGTGGATGGCCACGGCCTGGTGGATCCGGCGGATGTGAAGCGGGCAATTCGGCCGAATACCACGTTGATCACGATCATGTTCGCCAACAACGAGACCGGCGTCGTGCAACCCGTCGCTGAGATCGGAAAGATTGCTGCCGAAGCCGACATTTACTTCCACACCGACGCCGTGCAAGCGGCGGGGAAGATCGCGATCGATGTCAACAAAATCGGGTGCGATCTGCTGACCATCTCTGGCCACAAAATTCACGGGCCGCAGGGGGTGGGCGCGCTCTACGTGCGCAAGGGAATTGTGCTTGAGCCCATGCTCTATGGCGGGAGTCATGAACGATCGCGTCGCGCCGGGACGGAGAACGTCCCGGGCATCGTTGGTCTAGGCAAGGCAGCCGAGTTGGCCATCGCTGGCTTTGAACGCGGCGATGATCTTAAGATGGCCGCTGCACGCGACCATCTGGAAAGGGAACTGCTCGAGATCGAAGCTACAGGCCTAAACGGCGAAGGCGCTCCGCGTGTGCCGAATACGACCAATATTTATTTCGATGGCATCGAAGGCGAGGCGCTGGTCATTGCGCTGGACTTGAAGGGACTGGCCGTCTCGACCGGCGCGGCGTGCTCTTCCGGGGCAATCGAACCATCGCACGTGCTCATCGCAATGGGCCTCGGTCCCAACCGCGCGAAAGCCAGCATTCGCTTCAGTCTCGGTAAACAAAATACGACCGAGGATGTTGACTACGCACTGGGGCTGGTGGTGGAAACTGTCGCCCGGCTGAGAGAATTGAGTCCGGTGTACAGATCAGCGGCTTCCCTTGACGAATCGTGAACAGAAGCGACAGTTTGACGAAGCGGTCCGTCGGATCGAGGTCGAGTTGCGCAAAGCGCCCAACTGACCGGCGCAGAAAGCTCAGCCCAGCTGAGCGGCGAAGATTGCACGACGAGATCACAAAACAACACCTAACCAAGATCGACGAGATCAAGGATTGGGGTTTAGCAATGTTTCCGAGATAACATGCAGCTAAAGGAACAAATCGAGGCACTCTTCCGACCCCTGATAGGGAAGAAGGCTTGGGGCGCGTCAGTCGGGTGGGGGAGTTTCGTCACGGTAGAATTCGGGCGCAAGCGTCTCTACCACCGCCATTACCACGGCGACTGGCATCTTTGGCTCTATCAGTGCGAGTGGAGCTTGAATTCAAACGGCCGATGTTTGGCCCACTCGGAGTCGAAGAAGAGGGTGATGCAGCTGGCAATAGACAATCTAAATGGCGCTAAGCTAACGGACTTCTCCTTCGATTCGCAGCGGGCCGCCACGGAGTTTGTTTTCGATAACCATCTAGGCCTACGATGTAAGCCATACGCCGACGCCGCTGCTGATGAGGAGTATTGGATGCTGTTTACGCCGGATCGACAGGTTGCCAGTTTGCTAGAATCTGGGCTGAAATACGAATCGATGGACGGGGTAACTGCGACACCTTCTGCAGATGGAAAGAAGCACAAAATAGAAATTCAGGAGACTAATAAAACAAGGCAAGTCAGGTTGAACGATTGACATGTCTGATTCCTCCACCATCGCCGTCGCCATGTCGGGAGGAGTGGACTCCTCGGCCGTTGCGGCCATGCTGCGTGCCGAAGGGCGCAACGTCATCGGCCTGACCATGCAGCTCTGGAACCAGCGCCGTCTCGCCGGACACGAAGGCATGCCGGAATCCGTCCAGGGCCGATGCTGCTCGATCGACGACGTTTACGATGCTCGCCGCGTTGCCGAGACCGTCGGCATCCCGTACTACGTGGTCAATCACGAAGAGCGCTTTGAGCGCGATGTGGTGCGGCCATTCGTCGAGGAGTATCTTGCCGGGCGCACGCCGATCCCTTGCAGCCTCTGCAACAATCACTTGAAGTTTGACCAGCTTCTTATTGTGGCAAGGCAGATTGGCGCCGATCGGATTGCCACCGGCCATTACGCCCAGGTCGCCTTTGATGAGCAGCTCAACCGCTGGCTGCTGAAGCGCCCAGCCGACAAATCCAAAGACCAGACTTACTTTCTTTTCGGCCTTACGCAGGAGCAATTGAGCCGCACTCTGTTTCCGCTCGGCGGCATGACCAAACCGGAAGTGCGCGAACTTGCCCGCAAGCACCACCTCGTGATCGCGGAAAAGCCCGACTCGCAGGAAATCTGCTTCGTCCCCGGCGGAGACTACAAGCGCTTTCTCGAAGCCTATCTCGCCGAGCAGGGAGACAGGCCGGCACGGATTGCCGGCGACATGATTGCCGGAGAGATGATTGCCGGCGAGATGGTCACTACCGACGGCGAGGTGATCGGCGAGCACGCCGGCGTGCACAACTTCACGGTCGGCCAGCGCAAGGGCCTCGGTGTGGCCACCGCTTCGCCGCTGTACGTGATTCAAATCAAGAACGACACGCGGCAAGTGGTGGTCGGCAAGGACGAGGAGCTTTACTCGCGCACTCTCCGCGCTCGCCGGGTGAACCTGATTTCGATGGCCGAGCTGCGCCAGCCCATGCGGGTCGCCGTGAAGATAAGGCATAAACATCAACCTGCACCAGCCATTATTGAATCCGCCGGGCCGGATGCGGTTCGCGTGATTTTTGACGAGCCGCAGCGCGCGCTCACCCCCGGGCAAGCTGCTGTCTTTTATGATGGTGACGTCGTTGTCGGCGGCGGGTGGATCGAAGACTCGACGCGGTAAGCAATGGCTAATGGAAATCCCAAATCTCCCGACGAATAACGCCACGTTGCCCGTTGTTGTGACGTGGCCCTGAGGACGACAATGACAACTGTAGTAAAGAACGGATTATCCCTCCTGTGGCTCCCGATGCTGGTGTTGATTTGCGCGTTATGCTCTGCGGCGCAGTCTACGGGCAGCGCTGTGTCAAAGGTACAATTCGCAGAAACGATAGAGAGAATACGAACGGAAAAAAATTCGACAGTCAGGGCAAACAACGCTGCAAATCTTGCAGCCTTCACACAAAGCATCGACCCCAAAAAGGTGAATGATGCGACTTTAACGGAAATAGTGTCTCTGCTGAACACCGATGATGACGGGGTACGAGGCTTGGTAGCAGCAGCCTTGGGAAATCTTGGACCTCGCGCGCGAATTGCCGTCCCAGCGCTTTTGAATCTGTTGCGCAAGGTAGATTGTCTTGAAGGCGACCTGACATCGGCAGGGGCTATCCGGCTTGCGCTAACGCGAATAGGGGAAACTCCGCCGCCGAAGCCCAAATGCGTTAAGAAAATGTGGCTTTCTCCTGCTGGCGCATAGGGCAGATGTCAATGCGGCAGACAATATGGGCACGCCCGTGGCGTGGGCAATGGATACCGGTCATGCTGATATTGCAGATCCGGGCTTCCGCTCCCGGCCGCCCCGCTTGGACGGGCGAGGCGCCCGTCCCTCCACTGCATGATTACTTCGCATTGGTTACCCACGATTACTTTTGCGCAAATTTATAGCACCTTCGTGGCCTAGACCTGCCGATGAAGCAGAGTTAGGGTTAGGGCACGACGGGACCTTCGTAGTCTCTCCCCGTATAAGGTCCGGCGTGGGGAGCGATTGTATGAAATTCTGGCATCTGTGTTATGCGGCATTGGGGATTGCGGTGGCGCGCTGGGTTTTTAAGCGTCAACCAATGCGGGTAACCGATCCGATCGCCCGTTTTCGTACCTCTGGCCTGCTGTAAGTAGCGATTGGTGAGAAGGGCTTGGGCGCGCCCCCGTTGCGCGTCGCTCCGTTTGAGCGCGTCCAGGTCCCTTTCCCCATTTCTGGAAGTGCTAGTACCACCGTGTCCCTTCGGTAACTTCTTTTCCGTTCCATCTCGCCTAGACTTTCCATGTGGACCGGCGGAGTCCGTCCACGCTTCTCAGCGACCGAAATCATGCGATGTAAATTCCCCAGCCTGCGGTTGGTTGCGCCTTGTGTGCTGCTCTTCGTGTTGCTCTGCCCGTGGGCTGCTTCGGCGCAAGACGATGCCCCCTCGCTCGGCGACCTTGCGCGCGACCTGCGCAAAAACAAATTGCAGCAGCCGCCTCCACAACAGACGGATCCAGACCGCACGGTGATCGATAACGACAATCTGGCCCAGGTCATGGAGGATGCCAGGAAAACAAGGCCGGTTAAACAAGACAGGACCGTGTTTTCCATTGATCCTTCCGGCAATACCCTCAAAGTATCGTCGCCCGATGTAACCTGCAGTCTTTCCTTCAACGCCCGGGCCAGTTCGCTGCTGATCAAGCCGGTTCTGATCGAAGACTTGCCACTCACCGAACTGCTCAAGCTCGACGGCCCGGGTTCCATTCAGGATGAAAGTCTGCAACTGGAAGTATTCAATGGCACCGACTGGGACCTTCGCGAAATCACCATCGGCCTGACGCTCGAACGCAAGCCTGGAGAGAGCGCCGAAGTGGCCGCGCGCGCGCGTGTGATTCCCGCCGCCGAAGGCATCGCACCAGTTGCCGTCGAGCGGCGTTCCGACGTAACCCTCCTCTATCACCTCAAGGCCGAAGCCAAGCCCTTCAGCACAACCACGTTTCACGAAAATATCGGGATCACTCCCGGCCCCGATGAAGATTGGCGCTGGTCGATCGTAGAAGCCAAGGGAATCCGGCCGTCGCAAGCGCAGTCGGCGCCCGATTCGCTGCAAGAGCCGCTGTTTGCCACGCCATTACCGTTCGCGCCGGACTCGAACCCGCCGCCGCTTGCGCCCGGGCCGACCGTAATTCCACCTGCTCCCGCCGCACCCGTGACTCCAAGCCCAACTGCCCAGTAGAGACGCGGCTTGCCGCGTCTTCGGCCTCGTGCAGAGCGCATACGGAGACGGGGCAAGCCCCGTCTCTACACAACAATCGTCGGCAGGAAGCGCGGCTTCTGACGGGCTTTCGTCAACTGCTCGAACGAATAGGCGATCTTGAGCAGCGTAGGTTCGCTCCAGGCGCGTCCGAAGAAGGAGATTCCGACCGGCAGTCCCCAGAGATATCCGGCGGTCACGTTGATATTGGGATAGCCGGCGACAGCGGCGGCGCTCGAACTGCCTCCGGCCACGTGATCGCCATTGATCAGGTCGGTGAGCCAAGCCGGCCCTCCCGTGGGAGCGACGAGCGCGTCGAGTTTGAACTTGTCCATGACGAAGTCGATGCCCTCGGCGCGGGTGAGCCGATGATTCAGGGCCAGCACATCGAGATATTCCTTCGAGTCGAGCGGGCCCTTCTGTTCCGACTTGAGAAAAATGTCCTGCCCGAAGTAGGGCATTTCCCGGCCGCGATTGCGCTCGTTGAACTCAATCACATCCTTCAAACTCTTAACCGAAGAGCTGACGCGGCGAGCGAGATAGGACGCAAGGTCGGCCTTGAGTTCGTAGTAAAAGACGGTGAGCTCGCTGTCGTCGAACTTGCCGATGGTGGGAATGTCGGCGGGATCGACGATCTCAGCGCCAGCACGCTTCATTTCGCCGAGGAGCGATTCCATGAGCTGGTCGACGGCATCGTTGAAGCCGAAATACTTACGCACCACTCCCAGGCGCGCGCCTTTGAGTCCTGCGGGATCGAGGAACTTTGTGTAGTCGGCAAACAGCTTGCCCTGACTATCGCCAGTTGCGGAATCTTCTGCATCCGCTCCCGCCATGGCACCGAGAAGAATGGCGACATCCCGCACCGTGCGAGCCATGGGACCAGCCGTGTCCTGACTGTGCGAGATCGGAATGATGCCGCTGCGACTGATAAGTCCAACCGTAGGTTTAAGCCCTGCCAGCCCGTTCGCCGAAGCAGGACAGACGACCGACCCGTCCGTCTCTGTGCCCACACCGGCAACGCAAAGATTCGCGGAGACAGCAGCTCCCGTTCCCGAGCTCGATCCGCACGGATTGCGGTCGAGCGCATAGGGGTTGCGAGTAAGTCCGCCGCGGCCGCTCCAGCCGCTGGTGGAATGGCTGGAGCGAATGTTAGCCCATTCACTGAGATTGGTTTTGCCCAGGATCACGGCCCCGGCCTTGCGCAACTGCGCGGCGACGAAAGCGTCGTTCGCAGGGCGCGATCCCAGCAGCGCCAGCGAGCCCGCGGTTGTGCTCATGCGGTCGGCGGTATCGATGTTGTCTTTGATGAGGACCGGAATGCCATGGAGCGGCCCGCGCGGCCCCTTCGACTGGCGCTCCTGGTCGACCGCGTCGGCAATCCTGAGGGCGTCGGGGTTGAGCTCGATGATGGAGTTAAGCATGGGTCCGGTCTTGTCGATCTCGCCAATTCGTTTCAGGTACTTCTCAGTCAGGGAGCGGGAGGAATACTGCCCGGACTGGAACACCTTCTGGACATCGTCAATGGTGATCTCGTCGAGCTCGAAGTCCGTGACGAAATCTCCGACGGCCGGCCCGGGCGCAGGCGCGGAATCGACAACATGAGCCGAGCCGAGCGCCGGGTAAGTGGCGGTGGCCAGCGTGGCGGTCACGCCTGCGCGAAGGAAATTGCGGCGCGAGTTGTACTTCGGGGGAAGGGAATCGGTAGACATCAACGCTCCTGCGACAGGGGATGAGTTCGGATGCAAGTCCCGAGCGGGAATCTTACGCAGAGTAAAAGAGAAAGGCAAACCCTGGCACAGCGACCCGTCCCTCCACCAAACTGTTCATCTCGCGTATTGAAAAGAGAGTTACTATTGGGGCGAGAAAGCTGGCTTCATTCTTAGCACATGAGGAGACCGCGAGCCGGTCGTTTCTATGTTGGTTCTCCACCGCACCGAGCCTCCCGGTTGCTCCTTGAAAGAGGGGAGCCATGCGTAATCGGATCACGCCCATTGCGTCACTCGGCTTGCGCAACATTCTTCTTCTGTCATGTCTTTTCTGCGCCTTGTCGCTGGTTGCGCAAAACAAGCAACCGCCAAGCGCTCCCAAATATGATCTGCAGGCCGAGACGAAGCTGAAAGGCACCATCGAGGAGGTGAGACTGCCGCCAAAAGGCAGTGAGAAGGAAATTGCTTATCTGCTTGTCAAGAGCGGCGCGAACACCGTCGATGTCTACCTCTGCCCGCAGTCCTTTCTGGCGGAGATGGACGTGAGCTTCAACAAGGGAGACGAGATCTCTCTCACGGGTTCGAAAGTTAAGCAGGGTGAAGCCGACCTCATGCTGGCACGCGAAGTGGTGAGGGGGAACGATACCGTGGTGCTCCGAGACGAGAAAGGCAACCCCGTCTGGAGCGGGCGCCGGTGAGTATTGTTCATGTCAATAAAAGTGGTCGCAATTATGAAATTGTGCGAGAACATGGAGGATTTTAGACAGAAATTCGCGCGGTTATGTAAGAGATCACCGCAGATGGAATTTACTTTTGTTCGGTAGCTCCTCTCACGATCCGGGCAGCGGCTGGGCTGAAGTCCTCCCGGGCTTTGGGCTTCTTAGGCGTTTGCTCTGGGTGGGTGTCTGCTCTCTTTTCCAGTTGACTGGCTTGGCGCTGTTCTTTATCGGCTTTTGTACGCTTGTTTGCCATGTGGACAGTTTCCCACAGGCCGGACTCTGACGCTAGCCCTGTGGATTTCAAACCACTGCCGACTTCTCACAGCAACTTGGCTGCTGATCGCGTATCATCAACACGACAACTCTCTGAGTTGTTTGGGCTGCGTGACTGACTGGCAACAGGAAACTCGCGGCCTGTCTGTTTCGCGGTGGGGCTTTCGGAAAATGCGCCGGCGGCGACTTCCGGGGTGGGTCAAAGGCGAACAACCAGCATAATGAAACCGCCGTACCTCGCTAGCCTTGCCGCGGCGGATGTGGGCTGGGCTGATGCCGAACCTTCGCTCACGCGACGGTTCGAATCAATTCCGCTTCCGTGGTCTTACAACCGCGAGGGCAGAAGTAGTCAGTTGCTCGTTCCCCGCAGAGTCTCGCTTCCATGGCAAGACGGCGCTGGAGAGATTTCACTTGTCTATTGGCGACATTACGAAACTCGTTGATGCAGGCAAGGAAAAGGGCTATCTCACCTACAACGAGGTGAATGACCTGATTCCGCGCGACGTCCATTCCCCAGAGGATCTGGACGACCTGCTCACCACCATCGGAACGCAGGGGATTGATGTGCTTGTTGGGCAGCCCGCGCTTGGTTTCTCGGCCTTCGAAAAAAAGCTTGATAAGGAAGTGGAGGAAAGCAGCGAAGTCGACCTTGATCCCACCGGTGGCGCCCTTGAAAAGACCAACGATCCAACGCGGATATACCTGCGCGAGATGGGCGCGGTGCCTCTGCTCACCCGAGAAGGGGAAGTGGATATCGCCAAGCGCATCGAGCGTGGACAGCTGCGCACATTGAAAGCACTCTCCCGCTCGCCTATGGTGATCCGGCAGGTCCTGGCCATGGGCCAGGATTTGAGGCGCGGCGTGCGCTCGATCAGGGAAACTGTCGTCTTCGATGAGGAAGAGATCACCGAGGAGATCCTGCAGAACCGCGTCAAAGACGTCACCCGCCGCATCGACGAGCTGCGAAAGCATTACAAGAGAGCCAGCCACCTGGCCGAACAGTTGCAGACGATCCCGGCAAAAAAGAAAGCACGTGAACACAGTCGCTGCCGCTGCCAGCTGGGCCGCGAGATTGTGCGGATGTCAATCATGATTCGCCGCTGCGGTTTCACAAACTCCGAGCGCCAACGCCTGATCGATCGAGTGAACAAAACCATTGAGGTAATGCGATCGCTCGACCGCCATATCAGCAACCTGGATAAGAAGGTTGAGAGCACGCGCAGCGAAGAACTCAAGAAGGCGTACAGCAAGACCCAGCGGCAGCATCGCGCCGATCTGGAAGGGCTGGAAAGCGCTGCCGGCGTGGGGTTCCAGGAGTTGCAGCGCACGCAGCGTGAAATCATCCGGGGCGGGATGGACGCGGAGCGGGCCAAGCACGAGCTCATTGAAGCCAACCTGCGCCTCGTGGTTTCCATCGCTAAAAAGTATGGCAACCGCGGACTGCAGTTCCTCGACCTGATCCAGGAGGGAAACGTCGGCCTGATGAAGGCGGTGGACAAGTTCGAGTATCGCCGAGGCTACAAGTTTTCCACCTATGCGACATGGTGGATTCGCCAGGCAGTCACCCGAGCCATTGCCGATCAGGCGCGCACCATCCGGCTTCCAGTGCACATGATTGAGATCGTCAACAAGCTGATTCGCGTCTCGCGGCAACTGGTCCAGGAGTTGGGCCGCGAACCGGCCGCGTCAGAGATTGCCAAACGTATGGACATTCCCGCAGCCAAGGTGCGCAAAGTGCGCAAGATCATGCAGGTACCGATCTCGCTGGAGACGCCAATTGGTGAGGAGGGGGATTCCCATCTCGTCGACTTCATCAAAGACAGCGCTGCGCTCGCACCGGACGAGGCTGCCATTAACGTGAACCTGAGGGAGCAGACCGGGCAGGTGCTGCGCACTCTGACTCCGCGCGAGGAGAAGATCATGAGGATGCGCTTTGGTCTGGAGGACGGTTCGGAGCACACGCTGGAGGAGGTTGGTCGGGCGTTCGCCGTCACCCGCGAGCGCATTCGCCAGATCGAAGCCAAGGCTCTGCGCAAGCTGCGCCACCCCTCGCGCTGCCGCGAACTAAAGACATTCTTCGACGACATGCATGAATGACAATATCTTGTGGTTCAGTCACGGTGTTGCGCTGCCGTGGCGGCTTCTACCTCCTGCCGTCGTCCCGCCATGGGCTACTCTCCCCAACGTCGTCGCAATTCGTTGAGCCAGACTCTCGGATTCGCACCGTGAATGACGCGCCCAAGAAATCCTAGCTTCTCGGCTGCACTGCCGCGGTTCTGGCGGATGTCGTCTTTCGTGACCTTCTGACGGAGTCGCCCGAAAAACTGAAAGACGCCAGGATCACTTCGACTATGATCGGTGACACGACGGCTTATCGTGCGCAGCCGGGACAGCATCTCCCGAGTCCGGGTGGAGTGGTGGAAGACGGGTGAGGATAAAATGCGAGATCTAGTGACCCTCGCTGAGAGCCTGTATAACGTTGTCTCTGGCTGTAGAATCTGACTTTGCCATGACCTCGCCCCCTCCGATCGTACTTCCGGACGAATTCAATGCCGCCGCGTACTTCATCGACCGCAACATTACAGAGGGTCGCGGCGCAAAGATAGCAATTGAGTGCGAGGATGTTCAGGTCAGCTATCGCCAACTTTTTGAACGCGTAAACCAGGTGGGCAACGGACTCAGAAATCTTGGTGTGCGCATCGAAGAGCGCGTTTTCTTGCTGCTGCTGGATACGCCCGAGTTTGCCGCCAGCTTTTTCGGTGCGATCAAGATCGGAGCAGTTCCGGTCCCTGTCAACACTCTGCTGAAACCCGCCGACTATGAGTACCTGCTGAACAATTCGCGCGCGCGCGTGGCCATCGTCAGTGAGTCATTGCTTTCTCTCGTCCAGGCCGTTCCCACGCATCGGTTGCGCCATCTGGAGACAATCGTCGTTGTTGGCGCTGGGCCGCGGGCGGGCATGTTCACCTTTGAGGAACTAACCCAGAAGAGTTCTCCCGTGCTCGATCCAGAGCCGACCAGCAAAGATGATGCCGCCTTCTGGCTCTACTCCTCCGGCAGCACGGGTCCGCCGAAGGCTTGCGTTCATCTTCAGCATGACATGGTGGTGAGTACAGAGCGCTATGCCAAGAGGATCCTGAACCTCTCGGAGAATGATCGTTGCTTCAGTGTCGCCAAGCTTTTCTTCGCTTACGGGCTGGGGAATGGACTGTACTTCCCACTAGCCGTAGGCGCCACCAGCATCCTACTGCCCGGTCCACCCAGGCCGCAGGACGTCTTCGAAGTCATCGAACGCCACCGCCCGACCCTGTTTTTTTCAGTCCCATCCAACTACGCCAAGCTTCTCTCACATCCCTCGCCGGACGGACGAGAATTCGATCTCTCCTGCGTGCGCCATGCGATTTCCGCCGGAGAAGCCTTGCCTGCAATGGTATTCCATCGCTTCAAAGAGCGCTTCGGAGTGGAAATCCTCGACGCGATCGGCTCAACCGAGGCGCTGCACATGATGATCTCCAATCGTCCGGGCGCTGTGTGCCCTGGCTCCAGTGGCACGATTATCCCCGGATTCGACGCCAGAATCGTGGACGACAATGACCGTGCGGTGGCGCCAGGGGAGACCGGCAATCTGTTGGTCAAGGCCGACTCTACGTGTGCCTATTACTGGAATCAGCACGAGAAGACCAAAGATACAATCGAGGGCCATTGGATCCGAACCGGCGACAAGTATTACCAGGATGCGGATGGATATTTTTGGTACGCGGGACGATCCGACGACATGCTGAAAGTGAGCGGCGTCTGGGTTAGCCCGATCGAGATTGAAAGCGTCCTGATCGAGCATCCGGCCGTGCAGGAAGCGGCGGTGGTTTTCCGGAAGGATGCAGACCAACTGGCGAAGCCGGTTGCCTGCATCGTGCCGCGTGAGGGCACCGCAGGCACGCCTGAACTCGCTCGCGAGCTGCAGGAGTTTGTGACCAGCCGGCTGCCCATCTTCAAGCGGCCGCGCTGGGTTGAGTTTCTTCCCGAGCTTCCGAAGACGGCGACCGGGAAGATACGGCGCTTCAAACTCCGCGCGTGGCCCAACGAACAACCTCCAGGGTCTTGTGTTTCCTGAAGGAAGCGAAGGACCTGTGTTTTTGAATTCGCGATGCAGAGGTCCTTCGCTTAGGATGACAGTTGGAGTTCATGCTGCGAACTTGCGGGCCATGAGACCATAACCATGAGCCAAAATCCTGCTCTTCCGAACCCGAAACACGCGCCGTGGCCGGACTCGCTCGATGCTCTCGTAGCTGCGCCGGCCCACCATCGACTGTTGCTGGAAGACCAGCGCGTGCGCGTTCTTCACACCCGCATTGCTCCGGGAGATATAGTTCCGCTGCACACTCATCGATGCGGTGGGGTCGCTTACCTGCTCAGCTTCAGCCATTTTATCCGGCGGGATGAGAAAGGCGAGATTCTGTTCGATAGCCGCCAGGCGGGAGACGCGCCAAACATCCCCTGCGCCCAGTGGATGCAACCACTGCCGCCGCACACGGTAGAGAACCTGGGACCGTTGGAGATCAGCATCCTTATTATTGAACTCAAAGATCTCGTATGAGTTTGAGAACATGTTTGCGGAGGTCACCCTTGTAAGCGAAACACAGGAAAAGGCTTGCGGAGTGGAACGGACGTTCGATAGAATTTGTCGCGCTCCTCGCCATGACGCGACCCGGCGACGCCCTGGCTTATGAGACCGGCTTATGCGAGCGAACGATTACTTGGATCGCAAGATCGAGACAGCGACCGCGAGAGAGACCGCCAGCCTGCAACAGGCACTCCTCGCCCGGCAACTCGACTACTTATTTGGTCGCTCCGAGTTCTATCGGGAAAAGTTCCGTGCCGCCGGGATTCGTCGCAAGGACTTCCGCACGTTACACGACTTGGCCCGTTTCCCCTTCACGACCAAGGAAGAGTTGCGCGCGAGCCAGGCGGCGCATCCGCCTCTGGGACGCCACATCGCCGCCGACTGGCGTGACGTGATTCGCGTTCACGGCTCGACCGGCACCACCGGCAAGCCCAGCTTCGTCGGAATCACGCGCCGCGATGCGAAGGTGTGGACGAGGCTAACAGCGCGATCTTTTTACACCCAGGGTTTGCGGAAAACGGATGTGGTGGTTCACGCGGCGGGACTTGCGCTGTTCGTGGCGGGCCTGACTTCGAAGGATGCGATCGAATCGGTGGGCGCGGTGTTTGTTCCCCTGGGCACGGGTGCATCGGAGAAGGCGCTCACGATCATTCCGTTGCTGGGCGTGAATGCGATGCATTGCACGCCGTCCTATGCCGCGTACTTCGCCGATTTCGTGCGGGAAGCGGGCGTGGATCCGCGAGCACTGGGATTGAAGAAACTTTTCTGCGGCGCCGAGCCTGGAGCCGGTATCCCTGCCATACGCGCCAAGCTGGAGCAGGACTGGGACGCGCGAGTCACGGAAGGACTGGGAAATGCCGACATGGCGCCCATCATTTTCAGTGAATGCCCGGAACAGTCAGGGATGCACTTCAACGGACCGGATAGTGTGGTCGTGGAAATCATTGATCCGCAGAGCGGCGAGAGCCTTCCGCACGAAGCGGGCGTAACTGGGGAACTGGTGTACACCAGCTTGCAGCGGGAGTGCGTTCCGCTGCTGCGTTTTCGCACGCGCGACCGGGTTCAGGTGTTGGGTACTTCTTGTGCGTGTGGCCGTACCGGTTTCAAACTGCGTTGCATCGGGCGTATGGACGACATGCTGATCGTGCTGGGCGTGAACGTTTTTCCCTCGGCGATCAAGGATGTGGTTTCGAGTTTCTATCCGGCGACAACCGGGGAAATTCAAATCGTACTTGACAAGCCGGGCCCTGGAGTCGAGCCGCCGCTGAAGGTCGTCGCGGAGTGTTGCGGCGAGCCTGCGGCTTGGGCTGCGCTCAAGTTGGCGATTGAGCGCAAGGTCAAAGCGACGCTGAGCGTTTCGGCGTCCGTCGAACTGGTGCGTGCAGGCAAGCTGCCGCGCTACGAGATGAAAGGGCAACTGGTGAAAAGGGCGTACGAGACGGCAATGCCTGTCGAGGCTCGGCAGCCATAGGTACCCGTGGATGAAAGTCGCGGGAGGGTGCACAGGGAGCGACACCCTTTATGAATTGTCATCCCGAGCGAAGCGAGGGATCCGCAGTTCGCCGCCAAATGCAGATCTGTTGGGGGCAGCGTCGATTATGTTTGTGAATCGTGTTCGAATCCTGGTCGAGTTCGGGGATTGTGATCCGGGCGACATCGTCTTCTACGCCAACTATTTCCGCTGGTTCGATCAGTGCACATCGGCGCTGTTTCATGCGGCCGGACTTCCTCTGCGGCAACTGTTCCAATCCCATGGTGTCGTCGGCATTCCGCTGGTGGAGGCGCGGGCGCGGTTTATCATCCCGTCCACCTATGGCGACGAACTGGTGGCGGAATCCTCGGTCACCGAATGGAGAAAGAGCAGTTTTGTAGTCAGCCACAGATTCCTGCGCGATGGTGTGTTGGCCATGGAAGGCTGGGAGACGCACGTGTGGGCGGCCGCCCACCCCACTGAGGCTCATCGAATGAAGAGCGTGCCTTTGCCAAAGGACGTGATCCGGAAACTCTCGGCCACGAAGAAGCGCCCCAAGATGGCAAAGGTAAAGACAGATTCTTAGCAGGCTGCTGAAGAATTCGATGTTTGATTTTGGGTGGCGCAGCGCTTCAGCGCTGCGATAACCGGCTTGTTTTGAGGAACGGCTTTAGCCGCTGAGGTCACACTCTTGCAATCTGCTGGGCCTGACCAACGCAAAGGACGGAAGGGTTGATTCGCATGCGCGAGCTTCGGTTTGGAGCAGTCATAATTGTTCTTGGCGTTCTGATCTTCCAGGCACACAACCTCTCCATTGCGCGAGAAACGAAGTCTCGGGCAGCGGCATCGGCAGGCGTGAGTGACGCACAGATCGTGAAAGCCGAGAATCAGCCGGGAAACTGGCTGACGTACGGGCGCACATATAGCGAGCAGCGCTTCAGTCCGCTGCACGCTATCAACGATCACAACGCAGGCCGGCTCGGTTTGGCGTGGTATTTCGATCTCGATACCAAGCGCGGGCAGGAAGCCACACCCATCGTTGTCGATGGCGTGATGTACTTTTCCACCGCATGGAGCAAGGTATTTGCGCTGAACGCCGCGACCGGCGCTCGCCTGTGGTCCTACGATCCAAAAGTGCCGCGGCAGTGGGGCGCAAACGCATGTTGCGATGTGGTGAACCGTGGCGTCGCCGTTTGGCAAGGGAAAATCTACATTGGGACTCTCGATGGCCGGCTGATCGCGCTGGATGCTGCTACTGGCCGGCCGGTTTGGGAACAGCTCACCATCGACCCGCAATGGCGCTACACGATCACGGGCGCGCCGCGCATCGTGAAGGGCAAGGTGATCATCGGCAATGGTGGCGCCGAGTTCGGCGTGCGCGGCTACGTGTCGGCCTACGACGCGCAGACAGGCAAGCTGGCGTGGCGCTTTTATACCGTGCCCGGCGACCCCGCGAAACCGTTCGAGCAGCCGATTCTCGCGCAGGCCGCCAAGACATGGACTGGCGAATGGTGGAAGATCGGAGGCGGCGGCACGGTTTGGGACGCCATCGTCTATGATCCGGAGCTTGATCTTTTGTACATCGGCGTTAGCAACGGGGGACCGTGGAACGAGAAGTATCGCAGTCCCAAGGGCGGCGAGAATCTTTTCACTTGCTCCGTGGTTGCGCTCAAGGCGGACACCGGGCAATACGTTTGGCATTATCAGGAAAATGCGGCTGACGACTGGGACTACGATTCAGCGGAGCAGATAATTCTGGCCGACATTCCCATCGAAGGCAAAACGCGGAAAGTGTTGTTGCACGCTCCGAAGAATGGCCTCTTTTATGTCATCGACCGCGAGAACGGGGCGCTGATCTCCGCGAAGCCCTTTACTTTTATCAACTGGGCCACCGGGGTCGATATGAAAACCGGCCGCCCGATTGAAAGTGACATGGCGCGCTACCCTCGAGTCGACTCACCGCCGATCGTTCCCGGGCCTTTGGGCGCGCACAATTGGCAGCCCATGTCCTACAGTCCGTTGACGGGGCTGACCTACATTCCCGTCAATGACGTCGGATTCAACTACAAGTCGCCCGAAGAGTTCGAGTTCAAGAACTTGGCGTTGAATCTCGGCCTCGACATGGTAGCCACGGGAATGCCGCAGGATCCCACGATCAAGAAGGCCATTCTCGACAGCGTGAAAGGGAAATTGGTGGCGTGGGATCCGGTGCAGCAGAAACAGGCGTGGGCGGTGGAGCGGCCGGGACCGTGGAATGGGGGGACACTGGCCACGGCTGGGAATCTCGTTTTTGAAGGCACGGCCGCTGGGCGCTTTGAAGCGTATCGCGCCGATACCGGCGAGAAGGTTTGGTCGTTCGACGCGCAAACCGGAGTGATGGCAGGCCCCGTGACTTATACCGTGAATGGCGAGCAGTACGTCGCGGTGCTTGCCGGTTGGGGCGGAGTTTTCCCGCTGGTGACGGGCGAGGTTTCGTTCAAGTCAGGACGAGTGCGCAATGTCAGCCGGATGCTGACGTTCAAGCTGGATAGGAAGGCGAGCCTTCCGCCGTTGCCGCCGTTTGAAGAACCGGTTTTGAATCCGCCTGCTTCGACTGCGAGCGCGGCGGCGATCCACCACGGCGAGGCGGTCTACCAGCGCTTTTGCTCCGGATGCCACGGCGATGTCGCGGTCAGCGGTGGAGTGCTGCCGGATCTTCGCTACTCCACGACGCTGGCGAACGAGCGTTGGTTCAAGATTGTTCGCGACGGCGCATATCAATCGCTGGGCATGGTGCCGTTCGGCAAGGAAGTATCGCAACAAGATGCGGCTGACATTCGGGCCTATGTTATTTTCCGTGCCAACGAGAGCTTGAACGAGGCGAAAGCTAAACCCTGAAGCGTAAGCCTCCGGAATCAGTGGAGCGACGGGCGTCCCCGCCCGTCGGCGGAGCACGCCGCTCCTCGATTTTTGGTGGCGCACCGCTTCAGCGTGTGCGTGAGAACTCGTCTTCGCGCAACCGAGCGGAACAAAGCACGGCAGAACACAGCCCCGGAGGGGCGTTTGAGAATAGCCCGGCGCTTCAGCGCCGGGAAAAGTGGGAAGACCGAGCAAGTCCCGGAGGAGTCTGTGTCATAGCCTGGGTGCCGTCCCTAGCGGGACTCGATTGGTCCCACTTCCGCCTACCCGGCACTGACGTGCCGGGCTTTCCTGTACCGCCGCTTCGCGGCTGATGCACCGTGCGGTCCACTTTTTCGATCGACCTCAAGCTATGACACAGGCTCCGGAGGGACGACTGAAGATCTCACGCACCGCTTCAGCCCTGCGATAACCGGGTGTTTATCTGCTTGGACTTTCGGACCCTGCACCAACACAGCCACCGGCGTAGACTCGGCACGGTAGCTTGACTTGAGTTCCGGCCGTCCACAGGGTTGTTTGTGTAATTGCCGACATTGTTAGAGACGCGATTTTGCAACAGTTAAGGTTTGGCGTGGCTTTGCGCGGTGGCTCTTGGCGATCGCCGCACATCAAGCTGTGACCCATTTCTTCATTGACACGACGCGCTCCTTCGTGCTTCCATTTCGCTCCTATTTGCGCGGGGGGATTTTATGAACATTTGCATTCGCTCTCTGGGAATCTGTGTGTCGAGCTTGTTCTTCCTTCTTCCAACGCCAGCCCTGTCGGCGCAAGAGCCGGCCGCACCGAGGAGCACCGCAACAACCGCAGCGGCGGCCGAGCCGCAGTCCGCTGGGCAGATCGTGTCCTCCCCGTCCCAGGTAGTCCCGGCGCTGCCCGTCCCCCGCCTGATCAAATTCAGCGGGGTGGCCAAAGACGCCTCGGGCCAGCGGCGCAGCGGCACGGTGGGAATCACCTTCTCCATCTACGCCGAGCAGCAGGGCGGCGCGACGCTCTGGATGGAAACGCAGAACGCTGCATTGGACGCGCAGGGGCGCTACGCGGTGCTGCTGGGCAGCACCGAGAGCTCCGGCCTGCCTCTGGATCTGTTCGCCACGGGCGAGCCGCGCTGGCTGGGAGCGAAGCTGGAGTTGCCGGGAGAAGTGGAGCAGCCGCGGGTGCTGCTGGTGAGCGTGCCCTATGCCTTGAAAGCGTCGGACGCGGACACGGTGGGTGGAATGCCGGCCTCGGCCTTCGTTCTGGCTCCGACCGGTGCGGGTGCGAATGCGAGCACGCCGGGCAGTGCGAAATCCACAGCAGCCAAATCCAAGGCAGAACCTCTGTTTACGAGCTCCGGTACAACGAACTACATTCCCATCTTCACCGACAGTACGGGCGACATCGGCAACTCCACTATCTATCAGAGCACGGCGGGCAACGTGGGGATTGGGTTCAGCAACCCGCAGCAGCGGCTGGTGATCGGGGCGCCGGCGGGAGGAACCGTGCTGAACGCGACGAACCTGTCGGATCAAGACCTGAATGTGATCGTGACTGCGCCGGGGGCGACCGACAAGCATACGTATTTCGGCCCTTCGGTGGCGACCAACCTGACGCTGGGGGTAGGTGGGGTGGAGAAGGTGCGAATCAACAGTGCGGGGAATGTGGGGATTGGGGACAGCAACCCGCAGCAGCGGCTGGTGATCGGGGCGCCGGCGGGAGGAACGGTGCTGAACGCGACGAACCTGTCGGATCAAGACCTGCAGGTGAACGTGACCGCGCCGGGGGCGAGCGATAAGCATACGTATTTCGGCCCTTCGGTGGCGACCAACCTGACGCTGGGAGTAGGTGGGGCGGAGAAGATGCGAATCACCAATGCGGGCAACGTGGGCATCGGCACGACCACACCGGCATATCCACTTGACGTGAATGGAATCATCAACTCCTTGGCCGGCTTCGGGATTGGAGGCAACCTCTTCGCCTTCGGCTCCTACGCAAACAAGAACGTGTTTCTCGGGTTTGCGGGGAATGCCACGACCACGGGCAGCTATAACACCGCCAGCGGCTATCAGGCGCTCTATTCCAATACCACGGGCTACGTCAACACCGCCAGCGGGATCCACGCGCTTTTCTCCAACACCACGGGCTGCTGCAACACCGCCAGCGGGCAAGCCGCGCTCTACTCCAACACCACGGGCTGCTGCAACACCGCCAGCGGCTCTGAAGCGCTTCTCTCCAACACGGGCTACTACAATACGGCCGTTGGCGAAGGTGCAATGACCGAGAACACCACGGGCGACTACAACACCGCCAGCGGCGCTATCGCGCTCAACTCCAACACCACGGGCGGCGGCAACACCGCCAGCGGTTACGACGCGCTCCTCTTCAACACCACGGGCAACTACAACACCGCCAGCGGCTACCAGGCGCTCTACTCCAACACCACGGGCAACGACAACACCGCTAGCGGCTATTATGCCGGGCAAACGACCGATAGTAATCCCTTGACCGGGTCCAACAACACCGCTGTGGGGTACTACGCCGAGTTCGGATTGGATTCGATCACGAATGCCACCGCCATCGGTGCTAACGCAGAAGTAGCCGAGAGCAATGCCATGGTACTCGGCAGCATCAACGGGGTGAACGGCGCCACCGCCAACACCAACGTTGGCATTGGCACGACTGCGCCTACCACAACACTGCACGTCGTGAGCAGTAGCACCTATCAGCCGGTGCTGATACAGAGCTCGAGCAGTTTCGGAACCTGGTTGGAATTGGGGAACACCAGCACTGGCGGTCACACTTGGAACATACTTTCGGCGGGCGGGGCCAACGGCGAAGGAGCAGGGAACCTGGGGATTACGGACCTTACCGGGAAAAGCACGATCGACCTCGAGGGCAATGTAAACATCAGCGGCAGCCTCACCAAAAACAGCGGCTCATTCAAGATTGACCACCCGCTCGATCCCGCGAACAAGTATCTCTACCACTCCTTTGTCGAATCGCCCGACGTGAAGAACATTTATGACGGCGTCGTCACGCTGGATGCGCGAGGCTCAGTCTGGATCACATTGCCAGAGTATTTTGGGGCGTTAAATCAGGATTTCCGTTATCAGCTTACTTCGATCGGCAGGCCGCAACCGAGCCTTTATGTGGCCCGAGAGATTTCCGGCAACCGCTTCAGGATTTCTGGTGGCAAGCCTGGCGGAAAAGTCTCCTGGCAAGTGACGGGCATTCGCCACGACGCGTACGCCGACGCCCACCGCATTCAGGTGGAAGTAGAAAAGCCGAGGCAGGAGCAAGGACGCTACTTGCATCCCGAACTATTCGGCGCAGCCGCCGAGCAGGCGATCAGCTACCACGCGGCCGCAGCTTCGCCGAACGCTGAGAGGCAGTAGCCTCTCCCGATGGCCACGCGTGCGTGTCAGTATGCTTCGGCCTCTTGGCGGCTGGTGGAAGCGTCGAAGTCATCGCCGAGGAAGTCGGCGCCGTGGTTCCCGAGGTTGTTACCTGGGAGAAGAACGGCAAAGACGCCCAGAGCATCGATTACGGCCGCCTCACCGCGCTGCTGATCGAGGCGACGAAAGAACAGCAGGCGCTGATCCGTGAACAGAAAGAACAGATCAGGGAACAGCAAGCGCAGATCGCCCGGCTCACCATTTTACGTTCCCCTACTTCGCACCCTGCCGTGCCAACTCGCGCTCAATAATCCGCCGTGCATGGACGCCCCCGGCATCGATCTTAAAGTTGAGCAACTGACGATCCGGTTGCCGCAAAATGTTCTCCTGCTGCGCTTCAAGAATTTCCGTGTCTTCGGCAAACACCGCCGCTTGTCCGTCGCGAATGCGAAAGGTCAGGCCGCGGTCCTCGGTCTGAAAATTGCGCACCATGCCCCAGTGATACCAGGTGGAAGTTTCGCTTTCCGGGGTCATCAGGTTGACCACAATTCCGGTCACGCCTTGGGAGCGGTCGCCGTTCTCCGCACCGGTTCCTGCCAGCGCCACTCCCACGTCGATCATGACGTTCGCCGGCAAATTGAAATTGCAAATCTGCCAGCGGTCGCACTTCGCAAACGACCGCAGATTCGCCGCCCAGAACGGCGGTGGATCGATGTTGTGCATCCAGCGCGTGACCCGCACCGAAGTTGCGTCGGACGTGACCTTGATCGGAGCTTCGAGAATTTCGTGCTGGCCGATGCTGGAGGGATGCACAAACGTCTCGTGCGATAAGTCCATCAAGTTGTCCACCAGGAGTTGGTAGTTGCACTTGAGGTGGTAGGTGCTGCCTTCGAAAATCCAGTTCGGGTCCGAGCACCAGGAAAGATCCGGAATTCGTTTCTCGTCGGCCAACCCCGGGTCGCCGATCCAAACCCAGACGAAGCGGTGCTTCTCAGCCACAGGGTAGATACGCAGCTTGGCCTCTTTGTGAATCCCTTCCTGGCCGGGCATCCAAACGCAGTAGCCACCTTGGTCGAAGCGCAGCCCATGGTACTTGCAAACCAGGTGCTCGCCTTGCAAAAAGCCCTTGGAGAGCGGCAGCAGCCGGTGGGGACAACAATCTTCAAAGGCCGAGAGCGCCCCGCTGGTCTGACGATAGAGAACGATGGGTTCACCGCAAACGATGCGTCCGAAAGGAGAGCGTCTGATCTCGTGATCCCAAGCCGCCGCATACCAGTAGTCTTGCAAGAACATTTGAACCCCCAGAGTTCACTTTGTGGCGCGGACTGCTTCCGCGCTTCGTCTTACAGCCCGGCTTCTTGGGCAGCGTTCAGAAAGACCGCTAACTCCACGAGATATGAAGTATTACCGACCAGCCACGAGGGCACCGGACAACTTCCCACGACCGTAGGTCTAATATTCGGATTCATGTCGGCTCCTGGCTCGCGGTGCAGCTGCCCGATGGAGCGTCATCATACTCCCGAGCAGAGCCCCTTTATAAAAGGCACTTCAAAGTAACCTCATAAGGGCACGGAAAAGTAACCAAATATCTTGCGACATACCAATTCCAAGGACACTAGTTTTTACTTGTGGTCTGGCCCGGACTTCGATACAGTGATGGCCGCTTCGTTGCCCTCGTGGACCACGACGAGGCCGGGTGGGGCCGTCGAACCAGGTTGTTTGGATGATGTGCCGTTCGTGGAGGTAGTCGTGTATCGCAGTGATGTAGTCGGAAGTCTATTGCGTCCGGCGTATCTGAAGGAAGCTCGCGACCGGTTCGCAGCGGGAAAGCTCACGGACGCCGCGTTCAAGCAAGTGGAAGACCGGGCCGTCGATGAATGCATCGACCTGCAGATTCGCGCCGGCATTGAAGTCATCACCGACGGCGAAGTCCGCCGCTACGCTTTCTACGGACACTTGATTGATGCCGTCGAAGGATTCGACAAATACGGCGGTTGGGCAATCCCTTTCCGGGACGAAAAGGGCGAGCAGTTGGTTTTGCCGCGCCCGGTGGTCGTCTCCAAGCTGCGTCGCAAACGGCCTCTTTGCGCCGAAGAATTTACTTACGTGCGCGCGCGCACCAAGCATCCAGCCAAGACCACCATGATCAGCGTGCAGCAGGCCGCGGCTTACTATGACAGCAAGAAATCCGCCGGGGCTTATGCGACCGTTGATGCCTACCTCGCCGATTTGGTCCATATCCTCCGCGATGAAGTGAAAGAGTTGATTCGCCTGGGCTGTACTTACATCCAGATCGACTCGCCGCAATACACCGCGCTCCTGGATCCGGAGCTGCGGCAGGGATATCGCCAGCGCGGCAGCGATCCCGACCGGCTGCTGGATTTGTCGATCGAAATGGACAATGCGGTGATCGGCGATCACCCCGGCATCACCTTCGGCCTGCACCTCTGTCGCGGCAACAACCAGAGCAAGTTCTACGCCGCCGGCGACTACGGCCCGATCACAAGAGTGTTTCGCAATACCAAGTTCCAAAGATTCTTGCTGGAGTACGACGACGAGCGTTCCGGCGGTTTCGAGCCGCTGCGCCAGGTGCCAGACGACCGCACGGTGGTGCTCGGGCTGGTGAGTTCCAAGAAGCCGAACCTGGAAAGCAAGGACGAACTGAAGCAGCGGATTGAGGCCGCCTCCGCCTTTGTTGCGCTGGAGCGGTTGGCTCTCAGTCCGCAGTGCGGTTTCGCCTCCACCATGGAAGGCAATGCCGTCACGGCTGCGGACCAGGAAGCGAAGCTGCGCCTGGTGGCCGAAACGGCGCAAGAAGTGTGGGGCAAGTCCGTCCCATTTGCGCATAGTGCTTGAGGAAATCGGTGGGGTCGCGGCCTGCGCATTGGAACATCCGCCTGCGGGCAGCGGCATTGGGGTTCGGAACGGTGGGGTTGGGTAAGAATCTAATTATGATCTGGCTTAAGCGCAAACCCCTTGAGCAAGGGTGTCTTTTGGTCGTCAAATCGAACGTACGTTCGCTCGCATACAGGAGATCTATGAAATCACGTCGGTTATCTGCCTGCTTGTGTGGCCTGTTCCTGACCTTGGGGCTGGCTCAATATAGTGCAACCCAGGCCACGATCAGCTATGCCGTGCTGAATGGAACCGTGACGGATGAGGAGGGGCGAACCGTTGCCAAGGCCACCGTCACGGTCCGCTCGCTGGACACCAACCAGACCTTCACCGCAGTGTCGAGCGACTCCGGGTCTTACGCGGTGCCCAGCCTTCCGCCCGGGCGCTACGAACTTGCAGTGAGCTACGCGGGCTTCGCGAAATACACGCGCACGGGCGTGGAGTTGACGGTTGGTCAAACCGCCACCATCAACGTGACTCTCAAGGTGGCTGGGACCAAGGAAGAGGTTATCGTTAGCACCGAGGCCCCAATCGTGGAGACGACCCGCTCCGAGGTGAGCCAGGTCATCGATACGAAGCAGATCGCGAATCTGCCCATCAGCGGCCGGCTGTTCACCGACTTCGCCCTGCTCACGCCCAGCGTCGCCACCAGCCGAACCAGTCTGGGAACGACCTTCACCGAGTTCGAGATCACGCAAATCTCCTTCGGCGGCATGCGCTCGTTCAGCAATGAGATCACGGTGGACGGCGCCGATTTCGTCAACACGATTAGCGGTGTGCAGCGCGCCACGCCTCCGCAGGATTCCGTACAGGAATTTCGCGTCGTGAACAACAGTTTTGGAGCGGAATACGGCAGGGCGCTCGGCGGTATTGTCAACATCGTGACCAAATCTGGCACGAACGAGCTCCATGGTTCGCTATACGACTACCTGCAGAACAGTGCCACCGACGCACGCTCGCTGCTGCAGCCGGCGCCGTTGCCTCACGCCTTGCGCGAGAACCAGTTTGGCGGTACCCTCGGCGGCCCCATTCAGAAAGACAAGACGTTCTTTTTCCTGAACTACGAGGCGAAACGACGCGGTGCTTCGCCCACCTACGCCCCAAGTCTGTTCGCGAACATTGCGGCCATTGATCAGGCTAAGGGCTACCTGGGTCTTTCGCCCGAAGGCTGCAGTCTTAAGCCTGCACAATGCACGGGCACGCCGTTCTCCTATCTCCAGGGGGTTCTGAAGACGGTCGACAACGACTACGGTTTTGCCCGACTCGATCATCAGATCAATAGCAACAATCGCTTCGCGCTGCGCTACGTCGTCGAGGATGCGCGCGACCTGGGAGAACTGATCGGCAACACGGAAGATGGCGGCGGCATCGGCACTCCAAGCGGGGCGCGCAATCTTTTCATCCGCGACCAATCGGTGGTGGGCACGTTGAACTCCGTGCTTAGACCGAACCTGGTCAACACCGTGCTGGGGCAGTACTCCAGACGCCACTACAACTTCCCCGGAGCCACCGGCGAGCCGAACCTGGACGTCGTCAACGACTTGAGTTTTGGACACAACTTCGGCACCTATGACGCGATCTACGAGAGCCGCGCGCAATACTCCGACTCCATCTACTGGGTCAAAGGCGACCACGTCGCCAAGTTTGGATTCGACGGCAATTACGTCTGGAGCTACAACAACTATCCGGGATTCACCCCCGAGCGGCTGCTCTTTCCAGATCTCGATTGCGCCTTCGCCTTCGCCGACACCATCAGCCTTTTAACCACGGGCGCGTATGGATCGGTTCCTCAGAACTGCCCGCTCCCGCCCCAAGCCAATGGGTTGGAATTCATCTACTTTGGTGTGGCCCTTCCGCGCACCGGCTTTACCAACGGTTACCAGCCCGCCCCCGCGACGGGCGGAGGCTTCGGCAGCGGCTGGCCCAACGCCTTTCCGACAGATCAGTATTCCAACTACGCCTACACTCTCAACCACGGCTACTGGGGTTTCTTTGCCCAGGATCAATGGCGACTCAATCCCAAGTTGACCTTAAATTACGGCTTGCGCTGGGATTTCGAATCGGGATTGTCGAGCACCGCCAACCCCGACTACCGCGCCTTCCAGCCGCGCATCGGTTTTGCGTACTCGCCCGACTCCAAGACCGTGATTCGCGGCGGTTTTGGAACGTTTTATGATCGCAACAACCTGACCTTCTTCTTCACCACCGGAAACCAGAAGGCCCTTCCCGGCTATTTCTGCAATCCCCCGGGCGCCGACCCCAATTGTGCCGCCAACGGATTCTCGCAAGGTGTCGTCGTTCCCATGATCCACCAGGGAGCGCAGAACGGCGGCTGGCAACTCTCCGCCTCCCCTGGCTTCCCGGCCACGCCCGCACTTGGCTGTCCACCTTTGCCTGCAGTTGATTGCACCGGCCCAGGCGGACAAATCAGCGTCGAAGTTCTCCAGGCTCTCAGCATCCTCGCCGGCGGCCCCGGCTCTTACCCTACGCAGAGTCTGACCGGGCCGTGCACATTCGGCGCGCAGGGACCGACTGGCGCATGCGGCGTCGGTTCCGGCGGCATCCAGAAAAACGGCCGCCTTCCCTATGCCGAACAGGCCAGCTTCCAGATTGATCGCCAAATCGGCAAGGGGCTCACCGTTGAAGTGGGTTATCTCTTCGTCGGCGCCCACAAATTGGTTCGCGGCAACAACATCAATATCGATTGCCCCTACGGCACCGCCAAGTCTGCCAACCCCTACTACGCCCAAGGCTTGCTCAATCCCGACGGCTCGCTCACGCCCTGCAGCGGAACTCCCGCTCTGGGGCCCTTTGGCTTGGGCCCGTTTTTTGCTTATCTAGGTCCCGCCGCCAATCCCAGCCTTCCCATCTTCAACCCCCTTCTTCCCGTGAACCCCAGTGGCTTGGAGTTTGGCGTGCCGGGCGCACCCGGTGCTCCCCCAACCCTAAGTGGCGGCCTGCTCGACTACAACAACAACGTGGCCAACGCCGTTTACCACGGCCTCACCTTCACCGCCAGCGAACGCGTCAAGTATTTCCGCATGACCGCCAACTACACCTATTCCCACACCATCGACAACGGGAATTTCACGACCTTCATCAACTTGCCAGTCAACCAGTTCGACTACGCCAACGAGCGGGCCAACTCCAACCAGGATCTTCGTCACAATCTGGTGGCGAACTTCACCGCGACCGCACCCGAGCACAGTTATCTCCGCAACTTCGAACTCAGCAGCATTATCAATCTCCAGTCCGGTCGGCCCTTCACCTTGTTCGTCGGGCAAAATACGTTTGGCGACGTCGCGGGTCTGAGCACGGATCGTGTCGGTGGCGCGCCCTTCGTCGGTAATTGTCCTTCCATCACGGACTGCACCACGACCGTCCGCCGAAACACCTACACCGGCGCCCCGCTGCGTTCCGTGGATCTCCGCCTATCGCGGAATTTCCGAATCGGCGAGCGCATGGCGATCAACTTGGGTATGGACGCTTTCAACCTCTTCAACCACCCGAACGTCGATGAAGTAAGTTCGGTTTACGGCTCCCCGGCTTTCTGTGGGGCCAGTCCCGCCATACCCAAGCACTACAACGACGCGACGACGCTCGCCATCCAGCAGGGCGCGGCGTCGGTGTCTTGCGCCACGCAGCAGGCAGCCGGAAACCCGCTGGCCTGGCTTGGCGACGGGCTTTTGCCGGTCGGGATTCCCAATTCTCCGAATCCGAATTTCGGCAAGCCGAGAACTATGTTCAACCCGCGGCAGTTGCAGTTCTCGCTGAAGTTTTCGTTTTGAAGGGGAACGCTGGCCGTCCGATCCTGAGCGGCTGGCGTGGCTGTCGTTTTAAGAAGCTATCTCATAAATCGCGTTGGGAAGGGCACGGCTTCAGCCGTGCCGCCCAGAACCAATAACGACGAGGGCTTTAGCCCCTGAGGGATGCGAAATTTACTCCTTCAGTTCATTATGAGATGGCTTCTATTTTAGTTTTCTATTTCAAGCATGGTCGCGCGAGGATGGCATAGCGAAACAGAACCCTCGCGGACCACAGGAGGCGTCTATGAGCATGCGCTATTTCGGTTGCCTGGTTGCGCTGGTCTTCGCAGGTGTGGCCCTGGCCACGGCACAGGAAGCAAAGACTCAAGTCAAGCATCAAGAGGCGCCGCTGACCTCTCCCGTATCCGGCAAGGAAATGTTCCTGAGTTACTGCGCCTCCTGCCACGGCAAGGACGCGAAAGGCGATGGCCCGGCTGCCACCTCGCTCAAAGCTTTGCCCGCCGATTTGACGGGCCTGGCCAAGCGCAATGGCGGGAAGTATCCTTCGGACAAGGTGACCAGCATTTTGCGCGGGCAAACCAATCTGGTACCTCACGGCGATCAGGAAATGCCCGTGTGGGGCCCGGTGTTCTGGCGCATGAGTGGAGGCCACGAGGAGCTGGTGCAGCAACGCATCGCGAATCTGAATCGCTACCTGGAATCGCTGCAGGTGAAGTAGTCCCGGCGCCGGATCGTGTGGAAGCGGGGCTCTGCCCCGCTTGGACGGGGCGAAGCCCCGTCCCCACACAAGCAGGATCGGGACCCGAATGCACACCTTCGTGAAGCCGTCCTAGCGTTCCCACTTCCAATCCTGAAACCGCCGCCTCAGTTCTGCTTTCAGTAGTTTCCCCGTGGACGTATGCGGCAGCTCCTCCACAAAAACAAATGCATCCGGCAACTGCCACTTTGCGAACTTCGGCGACAGGAATTCGCGCAGCGCTTCCGGAGACAACGTCGCACCTTCATGCGCCACGATCACGGCCACGGGCCGCTCCTGCCACTTCGGATGGGCCACTGCGATCACCGCCGCTTCGCGAATGTCCGGATGTGCGATAAGAGCATTCTCCAGGTCCACGGAACTGATCCACTCGCCGCCCGACTTAATCAGGTCTTTTGTCCGGTCCACGATTCTCAGATAGCCTTCGTCGTTAACCGTACCGACATCGCTGGTGCGGAACCATCCGTCTTCGGTCCATTTGTCCTTTTCCTCCGGCAGGTTGTAGTAGCTGGCGGCTACCCAGGGCCCGCGCAGTTGCACTTCTCCCATGGTTTCTCCGTCCCACGAAACTTCGCCCTGCTCGTTCACGACCCTTCTTTCTACGAACGGGACCGGAATTCCGGCCTGCGCCTTGATTTCGCATTTCATTTTCTCGGGCCAATTCTTCATGTGCGCTTTGAGTTGGCTGGTCGTCGCTTGTGGACTGCTCTCGGTCAGCCCCCAGCCTTGCTCCAGGCTCCATCCATGCTGCCGCAGTCTCTGCACGAGCGCGAGGGATGGCGCCGCGCCGCCCACGAGAACTCGCATGGGCGGCAGCTTCCATCTGCCGGGATTGTGATCCAGGCATTCCAGAACGCTGTGCCAGACCGTGGGTACGCCCGCGGCAACGGTGACACTCTCCTTTTCGCAAAGCTCCAACAGGCTCTCCGCCTTGAGGTGCGGACCGGGCAGAACCTGTTTCGCTCCCACCAGCGTTGCGGCATAGGACAGCCCCCAGCCGTTGACGTGAAACATGGAAACAACCGGCAACACGGTGTCGGCGTTACAGATGCCGAAGTTGTCCACGGTGGTGAGCAGAAACGAGTGCAACATCACGGACCGGTGCGTGTACACGACTCCCTTCGGGACACCCGTCGTGCCCGAGGTGTAACACATGCACGCGGCTTCGTTTTCGTCGAGGTCGGGATAACGGAAATTGCCGGAAGCAGTGCTCAGGAAATCCTCATAGTCATCGAAATGGCCTTCGAGCCCCGATGCGGCGCCGCGGCCCGGCCAGCCGACCACGATGACGCGCTCAAATTGGACCGAGTCTCGAAGCTTTTCATACAAGGGGAGCAGAACGTCGTCGACGATCAGGAAACGGTCCCGCGCGTGATTGGCGATGTAAGCGATCTCTGACGGCGCCAGCCTCAGGTTCAGCGTGTGCAATACACCGCCCGAGATCGGGATGCCAAAGTAGGCTTCCAGATGCGCGTGATGGTTCCACATCAGTGTCGCCACACGATCGCCGCGCTCCAGACCCGCTCTCTGCAGGGCTTCCGCCAGCGCGCGCGCTCGCCGGTGCAGGTCGGCATACGTGTAACGGTGGAGCGCATGATCTGGCCGCCGGGAAACGATTTCAGCATTCGAAAAGAATTTTCCCGCGCGCTCCAGACTGTGAGAGAGCGTCAGCGGATAGTGCATCATGGTTCCTTGCATGTGGGTCCTTCCAAAATCGTTGTAGAGACGCGGCTTGCCGCGTCTCCACCTGCAGTGAGACGGGGCAAGCCCCGTCTCTACCGATAAAACATCAGTCAGGGCTAAGCGCGTCTGGGAGCCAAGACTTCTGAAGCCGGTTATAGGTTCTTGCCACAGAATAAGGATGATGCGTAAGATGAAGCGGCATAACGAACGTGCGCTCGAACAATATAGGAGCCCAACATCGCCTCTGCCCGGCTCCGCCGCTTCTTCGGAATGATGAACTAGATCTACACCTGGTACAACCCGCAGGTCGACGGCGACGCGACAGTCCTGGCCCGCGAAATTGGAGATGTATTCCTGGGCGGGATTTGCACCACCCCGACTCCCCGGCCAGGGTGAGCCGGCGACCGGTGTGGGAGCGGGGCTCCGCCCCGCTCGGACGGGGCAAAGCCCCGTCCCCACACTCTCTAGCCGACGGCTGAAGTGTTCTCGACCAGCACGGCGATGCCTTGTCCACCTCCGATGCAGGCCGAGGCCACGCCGTAGCGCGCGCTCGAGCGCTTCAACTCCCGCGCTATCGTGATGGCCAGCCGGACTCCCGTGGCTCCGAGCGGATGCCCGATGGCGATTGCGCCTCCGTTGACGTTGAGGCGGTTGCGGTCCAGGCCAAGCTCGCGCTGGCAGGCTAGAACCTGCGCACCGAAGGCCTCATTGATTTCGAAACGATCGATTTGCGGCAGCCTCAGGCCCGCCAAGTCCAGCAGAGCTTGAATTGCCGGCACCGGCGCGATGCCCATGATTTCGGGACGAACGCCAACCACGGCCCCGGCCACCACTCGCGCCAAAGGGTCTTTCTTGTGCCGCTTCAGATAGGCGCTGGAAGCCACCAGCGTCGCCGCCGCTCCGTCCACGATTCCAGAGCTGTTTCCCCCGGTCTGCACTCCGCCGAATGCTGGCTTGAGCTTGGAGAGAACTTCCAGCGACGAGGGCCGGATATGAGTATCCTCACTCAACTTCTCGACAGCGCGTGGCAGCCTGATTCCACGCGATGAATACCCAGCAAGCTCGAAGACCTCACTCACCAGCGGCGCGATCTCGCCGCTCAGGAAGCAGCTCTTTTGTGCCGCAAGTGCCCGCGCGAAGCTCTCGACCGCAAATTCGTCCACATCTCCGCGAGTGATCGCATACTGTTTCGCCAACTTCTCGGCGGTTCCACCCATGGTTTCATTCGGACAGGGATCGAGGAGCGCCTCCCACAGGAAATCCTTGAACTCCACCTCGCCCATGCGGAATCCGCCGCGGTGAGTGTAGGCGGCGATCGGATTGCGTGACATGGACTCCGTTCCCACGACCAGCGCCAAGTCGGCCTTCGCCAGCTTGATATTGTCGGCGGCCTGAAGAATGGCTTCCATGCCGGTGCCGCAAACTCGTTGCACCAGGTGCGCGGGCACCTCGATTGGGACTCCGGAGTAAAGCGCAATGTGCCGTGGCAGCACATATGCATCGAAGGAGGCCTGGGCCATGTTCCCGGCCACCATGATGTCCACATCGGCCGGCGGCACACTGCTTCGCCGAAAGACCTCTCGCGCCGCCTTGATCCCGAGGTCGGTGGGAGACACCAGCCCAAGATCCGTGTTGTACTCCACGAAGGGAGTGCGCACGCCATCGAGCAGGAAGACGTCGTCGTAACGCGAAAGCAGGGCTTTGTCGCCAGAACTCATAACGATGCTTTGCTGTCCCGGATTTCCTGGCCTGCGACGACGAGGCGCGGCAGGGGCGAATTCACCGGGGCGCCCGGCACTGTTGTCTCCACGGGGTTGCAAGACGTTTCACGCTTTTGCGGGCGGGCAGTGGTCAAACCATATCGCGCCCGATGCCTGGTTCCCCACGCCGACATCAGCTTCAGAATCGGCTTCAGGCTTTCTCCATGACGAGTGAGTGAGTACTCTACGCGCGGCGGCACCTCGGCATACACTTGCCGGTGAACAATTCCGTCGCGCTCCAATTCCCTCAGGTGCTGGGTCAGCATCTTCTTGGTCAGCCCGGGGATGAGCCTTTGCAGTTCGCAGAACCGGCGGGTTCGGCCTTCGAGGTGGAACAGGAGCGACGGTTTCCACTTTCCGCCAATGATGGAAGCCGTCAACTTTACAGGGCAATTAGAGTGATTCATCGGATAGTCCCCTGGCAGGTATCAGGTTACCGAAACGTGCCTACTAGCGTAATAGTTACTTTTGCCTAGAATTAGCCCTTGGTCCCGGAAGGATACCTGATTCGGCGTCGACTTGGAAGTAGTTGTATCGGGGTCCATCGCGGGGACGATTCCAGCGCGAGGCCACATACAGAATGAGCGACAAAAAGCCAGTGGTGATCTATGGCGCGAATGGTTTTTCTGGCCGCTTGATAGCGGAATTTCTTCGTGAATACAACGTGCCGTTCATTGCCGCCGGCCGCAGCCGCGCACGGCTTGAAAACGTGATGAAGCACGTGCCCGGCATCGAAACTGCCAATTATGAAATCGTTGAGACCGAAGGCTCGGTCGAAGAGCTCACGCAGGTTTTTGCCGGCGCGAAAGTGGTCTGCAATACAGCCGGGCCTTTCATCTACAACGGCCCGCGTGTGATCGAAGCTGCGCTGAATGCGGGCTGTCATTATCTGGACATTAGCGGGGAACAGGCTTGGCTGCGCGAAGTGGAGGACAAATGGAGCGGTAAGTTTGCCCAGCGCGGTTTGCTCTCGGCTCCCGCCACCGCATTCATGTCGGCGGTGAGCGACGCCGCGATTCGGATGTGCCTGGAGAGCAACCGCGGCATTGACACGCTGGAAGTGCTCACCATGTTCAAAGGCAACCCCACCTTCGGCTCGACCCAGACGATCTTCGCCGTCATTCAAACCGACGCTTACTACCTGGAGCAGAACGCGTACAAACCCTGGCCGCGGGCCACCCGCTATGACGTCGTCATACCCGGCAGCGTCCAAACTCAGCTCGCTCTGGCGTGGGGAGGTTTCCCCCATCCGGTCTGGTACAAGGATCATCCCCAGATAGCCAATGTGCGATCGTTTGGCGGACTGCTCGACCGGCAGATTATGGAAGGCGTGGCGGCGACGGAGAAACTGTTCGAGGAGCAGATCCGTCCACTGCCCCCCGCCGAACAGGAACGAAAGCTCGGTGAGATGGCGAGTTCGGTGCAGGGTGGTACACCGCCGCGGGAAAATCCACGTGAGCATCGCACGATTGATGTGATCGCCGGCCGTGGCGGCACAGATTCCGTACAGTGTGTGGTATTCGGCACATGCTGCTATCGCCAGACCGCACTGATTCAGGCGTTCGCGGCCCACAACCTGGTACACGCGGCTCCGCGCAAGGTGGGCTTCGCGTCCGCGGCGGAAGCCTTTGGCCATCGCGAAATCCTCAGCGTTTTGGAAACGCACGGTCTTTCCAAGGCGAAGCTGTCGTCTTAGTTGTTAAGCAGGTGCACGCCTGTAGAGACGGGGCTTGCCCCGTCTAGCCGGGCTGCGGAAGAACGACCGACTCGTATCAGGGTATCGCTTTAGCGATACCGCAACTTTTATGAAATCAACCGCCCCTTTAGGGGCTGTTGGACGCCAGGCATTCATAGGGGACCATGCGAGCCATCGACTATTTCGACAAGAGCGCGGATCTCCACTCCGCCCGGATCGCGATCCTCGATGGGGACGCTCGCTATTCCTACGCTGAAACGCGCACCTTCAGCGAGCGCATCGCTCGCGGGATGTGGGCCTGCGGCGTCGAGCGGGAGCAGCGCGCCGCCATCTACTCCCACAACCACGCGGCGGTTCTGTTCTGCATGTTGGGCATCCTGCGCGCCGGGGCCGCATGGGTCCCGATCAACTTTCGCAATGCCGCCGACGCCAACGTGGATTTCCTGAACTACTCCGAAACGGCTTGGCTTTTCTATCACAGTCGCTTCCGGGAGCAGGTCGAAGAGATCCGCAAGCGTGTTCCCTCCCTGCAGCATCTGATTTGTATCGACGGCCCGGACGGCGAACACCCTGCACTCGCAAACTTCATGGAACGGGGAAACGCATGCCATGACAATGATCGCGAGTGGGCCGATCCCCACGGAAATCTCGATCAGATGATGGGCCTCGTTCCCACCGGCGGGACGACCGGCCCGGCGCGCGGTGTCCGCGTCACCAACCTGGCTTGGGGCGCGATGACCGAGATGGCAATTCACTATTGGAGAGGCGACGCCGCCAATCCTGTCTGTCTCTGCACCGCTCCTCTCTCGCACGCCGCCGGCGTCGTCGCCTTCACGATGTTCGCTCTGGGCGGGACTAATGTCGTCTTGTCCGGATTCGACGCATCGCAGGTGTTGCACGCGATTGAGCGGTATCGCGTAACGCACCTCTTCCTTCCTCCCACGGCGTTCTACGCACTGCTCGCCCATCCGGACGTGAGCCGGTTCAATTACTCCAGTCTGCGCGTGTTTTTGCTGGCGGGTTCTCCCGTCTCGCCTGACAAACTCAAGCAAGGGGTGGAAGTCTTCGGCCCTTGCATGTGCCAGTCCTATGGACAGACCGAAGCTCCCATGCTCCTCACTTTTCTCGATGCGCGTACTGTGGCTGCGGCCGCGGCCGGCGATCATCCGGAACGGCTGCGCAGTTGCGGAACGCCGACGGCGTCGGTTCGTCTCGCCATCATGGACGATGCCGGCCGTATCCTTCCTCCTCACCAGCCCGGAGAAATCGTAGCCCGCGGCACGCTCGTCACCGGCGGCTACCACAACCTGCCGCAAGCCACCGCCGAAATCCGCAGCCACGGCTGGCATCACACCGGCGATGTCGGATACATCGACGAACATGGCTACGTGTATATCGTGGACCGCAAGAAAGACATGATTATCAGCGGCGGTTTTAACGTCTATTGCGCGGAGGTCGAGGCCGGCATCATGGCCCTGCCGCAGGTTCAGGAGTGCGCCGTCATCGGCGTGCCCGATGACAAGTGGGGAGAGGCGGTGAAAGCTCTGGTTGTTATGAAGGACGGCCAATCGCTCACCGAGAGTCAGGTCATCGCTCACTGCAAGGCAAAACTCGGCGGCGTGAAGTGTCCCAAGTCGGTGGAATTCCTAGCAGAAATTCCCAAGACTCCAGCCGGAAAGTTCGATCGCAAAGCGATGCGCAAACAGTTTTGGGCAACCGTGGACCGCGAAGTCCATTGACGCGGCCAGCAGAGTAGTTCAGGCGCGCACCCCTGTCATTGCGGACCAGCGCCAATCGCCGACGGGATGACCAAAGCAGCGCTTGGGCTGCGTTTAGGTTCGTGCAGAAACAGGGCAGCGAGAAACAGCACCGCGCTTCCGCTCGCCGCCAACCCCATGGTCAAACCAAGGCCGTGTTTTTCTGCCAGCGCGCCCGCCAGGAGTGGCGCCCCGGTCGCACCCATGATTTCGCCGGCCAGAGTTGTAAGGCCAATGGAAGTAGCCCGGAATTGCGGCGGGACGCTCTCGGTCGGAATCAGCACCAAAATGAGGCTCGCGATGCCTTGACCAGTATTGGCCGCAAAAACGATGGCCGCCAGCAGGAGCGGATACAGATACAACACCGGAACGAGAAAAGCGAGTGGTACAACTGCGGAGAGCGCGGCCATCAGCAGCAAAACCGGTTTGCGCCCCACTCGATCGGAGAGCGAAGGCAGAAGAAAGCCCAGAAAGAAGCTGCCTAATCCGCTGGCGCCTAATAAAAACCCGGCTGTCGTCGCAGGTTCATGCGCCACCTCCGTGATGTAGAGCGGCGCGAATACGTTCAAGGCGAACAACCACGACATAAAACCGGTCGCACCCAGACAACATAGCCAGATGTTGCGATAGCGCATTATGGAAACGTACTCGCGTAGAGATGGTTTTCGGTGTGTTGTCTCCCCATTTGCGGAAGGCTCTTTCACGAACTTCCAAATCAAGAAACCGGCCAGCAATCCCGGAACGCCGGCAACAAAAAAGGCCGACCGCCAACCCCAACGGCTGGCCACTTGCGTCGTCAATACCGGCGCTGCAGCCAGACCGACGAGCGCAGCGGCACTCACTACCAAGCCAATATTTCGTCCGCGCCGCTTGGCCTGCGATGATTCCTCGATCAGGGCCGTCATGATGGACCACGTCGGTCCTTCCGCAACGCCCATCAGCGCGCGGATCAACAGCAGTTGGTGAAAGCTGTGCGCCAGGCCCGACATCCACGACAAGGCTGAGAACGCGAACACCGCGGGAATCAATACTGGCCGCCGGCCCACGCGGTCCGATAGAGCGCCGAAAAACAAGGTTGAGGCGGCCCACGCGATTGCCAGAGCCGAAGCCAATGTCCCGATCTGCTCGCGACTGAGATGAAATTCGGGCGCAAAGTAGGGGGCCAGATACAGTTGCGACATGCGATCCAGGAAAACCGTACCCCAGGTGAAAAACAGAATTGCAACCAGCGTATTTTCGTAACGCTTCGTGGAGTCCATGGGGTCGCATGATAGCAAACACGCCGCCGTTCCACTCTGCAGCCTGCGTGAGTCGTCAGCACCGTGGGCGAAGCGGCGTAACTGAACCGCTGCTATTCCACTCCACAGCGCGGTCTATTCTTGCTAGTCTTCTTCCATGAAACGGCGAACAGTGAAACGGCTCGCGACTCTGATTCTTCTCTACTTTCTTTCGGAAATAGGCTGGTCTCAGGACCTTGCCAAGGATCACCCTATCGGCAAACTGGAAGTGGTCGCAACTTTTAGCGGTCCGATGCCAACCGGGGTCACGGTCGCGAACAACGGCCGAATCTTCGTGAACTTCCCCAAATGGGGTGACAATGTCGAATACACCGTGGCGGAAGTGAAAGATGGCACGACCATCCCCTACCCGAACGCGGATATGAATCGGTACAAGAGTGGCGACAATCAGGCAAATAAACTGGTCTCAGTGCAGAGTGTGGTCGTTGACCCCGGTGGAAACCGGTTGTGGATTTTAGATACCGGCAGTATTGGATTCGGACCTACCAGCTTTGGCGGTCCGAAGTTGATCGCCATCGATCTGAATACCGGAAAGGTCATTAAGACGATCATTTTTCCATCAGATGTGGCTCTGCCCGCAAGTTATCTCAATGACGTGAGGTTCGACTTGCACCGTAGCACCGAAGGCATGGCCTTCATCACCGATTCCACATCGAATGGGCCGAACGGCATCATCGTGGTGGACCTGGCTGCGGGTAAAAGCTGGCGCCGCCTCAACGACCACCCATCGACAAGACCCGATCCGGCGTTTGTTCCCGTCGTCGAAGGAGAGATTCTGCAACTTCGACTGCCGGGACAACCGCCGGCGCGATTTGTTGTCGGCGCTGATGGAATCGCTATCAGTCCCGACGGCCAGGCACTCTACTACTGCCCGCTGACCAGTAGGCATCTCTACAGTGTGAGCATTGACGCGCTTGCCGATCGAAGTAGGTCGGATGCCGAGGTTGCGGCCACGGTCAAAGATCTTGGCGAAAAGGGCGGAGCCGGTGATGGTCTCGAGTCTGATGCGCAGGGGCGCGTCTATCTCAGCGACTACGAGCACGACGGCATTCGTCGATGGAGCACGACCGGCGCAATCGAGACGCTTGTCCACGACCCGCGCGTGTTATGGCCGGATACACTGTCCCTGGCGGCAGATGGGTACCTCTACTTCACCGCGAATCAGATCGAGCGCGGAGCCGGATTCCACGACGGCCAGGATCTGCGTCAACCGCCATACGTCTTGTTCCGTGTGAAAGTTGACGGGACGAGAATCCACCAGTAGAAATCCGTAGCAACCATCATGACGGATTGGTCCAGGAGTGTTCCAGTCCCTTTACCAATTGCCCGAGAGCGCGATTCAACGGCACCGGGATTCCAAGTTTTTTGCCGAGATCCGCGATCGCGCCATTGATGAAGTCCACCTCGGTTTGGCGCTGCGCCAGGATGTCTTGCAGCATGCTCACGTTTCTTTTTCCGGGCGCTCTTGCTCCTTCCGTGATCATTTCCCGCGCGTCCCCGTGCAAGATGATTCCCAGCGCTTTCGCCACCGCCTCTCCTTCTTGCAAGAGAGCTTCGTACAGCGCGGCGGTTGCTGGTACGCGGTGAGCGGCCCCGTGATGAAGCCGGGTAAGCGCACCCACGGGATTGACAGCAGAATTGAAAATGAGTTTGGTCTACTGCGGACCGCGGGCGTCCTGGAGTGGAACGACGCGAAGCCCTGACCGATTCAGCAGGTCCGCGAGTTGTTGTACGCGCTCAAACGGCGTTCCGGAAGGCTCGAAGGGGCCAATCCACGGATTGCTGTAGAACTCGAATCCGGCATGACCCGGCCCGATTGGGTGCGCTGCCATCGTCGTTGCGCCACGAATTACATGCCGTACGCGTTCCGCGATGATTTCTTCGTTGCCCACGCCGTTCTGCACCGAACATACCGCGCTCGAGTCTCCGAAAATGTGTGCTGTCTATTCCACCGCGGGCCTCGTGTGCGTGCTCTTCGTCGCAAAGATTCCAAAATCGCACGCTGGAATCTCTTTCGCCTCCGTGGTCGCACGTATCTTAGCCGTAAACTCGGCCGCGCCGCTGATCTGCAATCCGCGCTCGCGGATCATGCGAACGTGTTCCCGGGAGACGTCGTACGCGTAAACCTCAACATCGTCGAGGCGCGCCAAATGTGAGCCAATCACGCTGCCCAGTGCGCCACAGCCCACAATGCAGATCTTCGCAGACATAGGGATTTGACAAGCATGGCCCATCCACCGCTCTGCCGGGTGACAGACAATACCATCCTTCGAGAGGTGAATTCAACCCAACCGCTGCCAAACACTTCGACGGCGCATCGCAACGAAGTGGTATAACTTTCCACAACTCGATCGGAGCCGGAGCCAACTGTGAGCACGGTACGAGAAGTGACCTACGAAGTCCTGCGCAACCTGGGGATGACGGTTATGTTCGGCAACCCGGGCTCAACCGAATTACCTTTTCTGCGGGACATGCCCTCGGATTTCAAGTATGTCCTCGGCCTGCATGAGCGCGTGGCGGCCGGCATGGCGTTGGGTTATTCACTGGCAACACAAGATGCTGTCTTCGTGAACTTGCATTCCATTGCAAGCACGGGTAACGGTCTTTCTGCGATCCAGGATGCGTGGTACCTGCACGTTCCGTTGGTGATTACCGCGGGCCAGCAGGATCGACGGCATCTCCTGGCTGAGCCGTTTCTCGCCAGCCGCGCCGTGGAGACGGTGAGGCCCTACGTGAAGTGGGCCTACGAACCGCTGCGCGCCGAAGATGTACCCGCTGCGATTGCGCGCGGCTACTACCTGGCAACGCAACCTCCCATGGGACCGGTATTCCTCTCCATCCCCATGGACGACTGGACTCACGAATGCCTGCCCGTGCCTGCTCGCCGAGTCGGCCGGAAGGTTCTGCCGGATCCGGCTGCACTCGACGAGGTCGTGGACGCACTGGATTCAGCTCGAAACCCCGCGCTGGTCGCCGGTTCTCAGATCGAAGAAGACCGCGGGTGGCATGAAGTCGTCGCCTTGGCCGAGCACCTCAACGCCGATGTCTACCAGGAACCGATTCCGCCACGCTGGACATTCCCCCGCAGTCACCCCCAGTTTCGGGGAGGTTTGCTGCCCGCGCAGCAACCACTCGCGGATCAGTTGGCCCAGCATGATGTCGTCGTCGTGCTGGGTGCTCGGATTTTTCTGTACTATGCCCACGTGCCGGGTCATCTCATCAAGTCCGGGACAAAACTATTTCAGATCACCAATTCGCCGATCGACGCTGCTGCGGCCCGCGCTGGAACCAGCATCGTAGGCAACCTCGCCACATCCGCGGAATACATTCGCGCACATAGCAAGGCGAGGCCACGCTCGACACAAAAGTTCATTCCGCCGCCGCAACCGAAGCCTGAGCATCCCATTGCGCCGGCTCACTTGTTCGCTGTGCTGAACCGGGTTATGCCGCGCAACGCCGTGATCGCCGAGGAGTGTCCGTCGTCGAAGGGCGACCTCGACCGTCATCTAGTGTTGGATGTGCCAGGTTCGTTCTACTCGGTTCCGAATGGCGTGCTGGGATTTGGTTTACCCGCAGCGGTCGGCCTGCAAATGGCGCATCCGGAACGGCGAATCGTGTGTCCGATCGGCGACGGCTCGATCCAGTATTCAATCCAGGCGCTATGGAGCGCGGTACAAAACAACGCGCCTGTAATCGTCATCGTGTTGCGGAACTCGGACTACTCGGCTTTGAAAGGGTTTTGCGATTTCACTCAGGTTGGCCGAAACGTTCCCGGTATGGATATCCCCGGCATCGACCTGGTGAAGATTGCCGAAGGCTACGGCGTGGCCGCGCAAGAAGTGGATCGGCCGGAAGAACTTGAGCCCGCGCTGAGAGCGGCGTTTGCGGCGCACGAGCCCCGGTTGATCAGCGTCAACGTGGCCAAGGGCGGACAGAAGTGCATGGGAATGGACCAGTCGGTCCATCCGCCAAACTATCGTTGAGAATTGCCAAGTCATTGCGGAAGAGGAGGCCGATGGACAAGGGGACCGTACATCTATGGCGAAAATCGATCTCAAAGACGAAAGCGCGGTTGCAATCATCGGTGCTGGTGCCGGTGGTGGAACGCGGGCACACGAACTGACTCGTCGCGGCATCAAGGTGGTGCTGCTCGAGGCGGGAAAGCGCCAGTCGCTCGATACCTTTCACCCGCGTGGAAGCCAGTTTGGGTGCATATCCTACCAGGACAGCCAAGGCGAAGTAGTACACGAGGAAGAAAATGAAAGCCGGAACGATGACTGTCTTTTTGAGTTGAGGCAGATCATTGAATTGTTCGCTGCCAGCAATACGTTCCCATTGATTCTGATCGGAGGGTTGCAGCGGAACATCTTCCGCTCCGTGGCTCATCGGCAAATTCTCTCGTTCCCGTTCTTGTATAGGTTTTAAAACGGGTAGTGGCGCGGGGTGGTCTGGATCGTGATCCAGCGCAGCTCGGTGAATTCATTCACCGCGGCCTTTCCTCCAAAACGGCCGTAGCCGCTGGCCTTCACACCTCCGAACGGCATCTGCGCTTCGTCGTGCACGGTCGGTCCGTTCACGTGGCACATTCCGGAGTCGATGCGCTTGGCGACTTCCACGGCGCGGGCAATGTCGCGGCCGAAGACCGCGGACGAAAGTCCGTACTCGGTATCGTTTGCCAGCCTGATCGCTTCTTCGACGGTTTTGAAGCGGGTGATGGAAACCGAAGGTCCGAAGGACTCTTCGCGGAAAATCTGCATTTCGGGACTGACGTGGTCGACGATCACGGCGGGCATGATTGTGCCTTGCGGGTCGCCGCTTAGAAGAACTTTCGCGCCGCGAGACACCGCATCCTTCACGAGTGCGCGTACTCGATCTACCGTGGGCATGCCGACGACCGCGCCGAGCACGACCTCGCCTTTTCGCGGATCGCCACAAGGCAAAGCTTTCACTTTGGCGACGAATTTCTGGGCGAAGGCATCCGCCACTTTTTCATCGATGATGATGCGTTCCGTGGACATGCAGATCTGTCCCTGATTCATGAATGCGCCGAAGGCAGCGGCATCCACGGCGGCGTCGAGGTCGGCGTCGTCGAGAATGATGAGAGGAGCTTTGCCTCCGAGTTCGAGGAGAATCGGTTTCAGATGCTTCGCCGCGGTGACGGCAAGAATCTTTCCCACACGCGTGGAACCGGTAAAGTTCACGCGGCGCACGGCGCGGTGGGCGATGAGGGTTTCGACAATCGTCGAAGCGCTGGCGGCATCGTGAGTCAAGACGTTGACCACTCCGTGACCCAGCCCAGCTTCGCGGAGGACCGTTCCAATCAGGCGATGCGTCGCAGGACAGATTTCCGACGCCTTCAGAACGACTGTATTTCCGCAGGCCAGCGGCACCGCAATCGCACGCACTCCGAGAATGACGGGAGCGTTCCAGGGCGCGATCCCGAGCACGACGCCCACCGGTTGGCGGATGGAGAATGCGAGGCTCCCGGGAATCTCCGAGGGGATGACTTCGCCGGAGACTTGGGTGGTCATCGATGCTGCTTCGCGCAGCATTTGGGCCGCGAGGTAAACGTTGAACCCGGCCCATCCGGCGGTGGCGCCGATCTCGTCCATCATGACTGAAATAAAATCGGGTGTGCGCGCTTCGAGCAAGTCGGCGGCGCGCAAAAGCTTCTTGCGCCGTTCGTGAGGACCAAGCGTGGACCAGGCAGGAAAGGCCTCAGCGGCGGCTTCCGCGGCTGCGGTCGCATCGTCGGCGCCGGCGGCGGCTGCCCGCGTGGCAACTTCGCCCGAGATCGGGTTTTGCCGGACAAATGTTGCCGCACCGGTTGCGGCGGCATCACGATCGCCGATGAGAAGCTGTACTTCAGTCATGGCCGTTTCCTCTTCCTGGAATTTGTCCTGGGTTTGCCGTCCATCTCTGGTTTGTCCATCTCTCGGAAAACGTCGGCTGCGATGTGAAAAGCGGAGTTCGCCGCCGGCACGCCGCAATAGATGGCGGATTGCAGCAGCACCTCTTTGATCTGGTCGCGGGTGACCCCGTTGTTAAAGGCGGCCTTCACGTGCATGCGGAATTCCTCGCCACGGTTCAACGCGACCATCATTGCGAGTGTCAGCAGGCTCCGAGTATGGCGGGGAAGACCGGGTCGTGTCCATATTTCTCCCCAGGCGTTGCGGGTGATGAAGTCCTGGAAATCGCGGTTAAAGTCTGTGGTCGTGGCCACGGATCGGTCCACGTACTCATCTCCGAGGACAGCACGCCGAAGTTTCATGCCCTGCTCGTAACGTTTGCTGTCATCCATTGGTGTCGTCCGTTGGTGTCATAAATCGTCCGTCGCCTCACCTGGCAAGGAAGGAACTCACTGCCTCCGTGAACGCGTCGGCCTGCTCGACATTCGAGAGGTGAGCAGCGGGGAGTTCAACCTTTACAGCGCCCCTGATTCGGTCGGTGAGGAACTGAGCATCGGAGACGGGTGTGACCGGGTCGCTCCCGCCGTAGATCACGAGCGTTGGGGCCTTGATCTGCGCAATCGTTTCGCACTGATCCATATCGCGGATGGCAGCACAACAGGCGGCATAACCCTCGGGCGACGCGTTCTCGAGCATTCGCTCGGCCCGGGCAACGCTTTCCGGAAAAGACGCGCGAAACTCCGGCGTAAACCAGCGCTCGATGACAGCGGCAGCCACGGACTTCATTCCATCCTTGCGTAGGGTTGCGATGCGCGCGTTCCACATCTCTTTTGTGCCGATGCGAGCCGCCGTGTTCGATAGCACCAGACGATCCAGTCGGTCGGGCGCATGAACTCCCAGCCACATGCCGATCATGCCGCCCATCGAGAGCCCGCAAAAATGCACACGGTCAAGGCGAAGCGAATCCAGCAGACCGAGGACGTCGCGACCGAGTTGCTCGATTGTGTAGTCGCCTGGTGTAACTGAAGACTGTCCGTGCCCACGCGTGTCGTAACGCAGGATGCGGACACGCCCTTGCAATTCCGCCATCTGCGGATCCCACATGGAAAAATCGGCGCCCAGCGAATTGGAAAATACCAGCACGGGCCCCTTGTCACCAGTGAGCGCGTAATGCATCCGCAGTTCTCCGACATCGACAAACGGCATTGCTTGGCCTTTCTAGTGCTTCCGCGAGTTTGTGTTTTAATTCACGTTGTCATCCTGAGCGAAGCGAAGGACCTATGCATTCTCTTGGCGCAGGCGAAATGCATAGGTCCTTCGCTTCGCTCAGGATGACAATTTTAAATTTATGACAATCCAAACATACAGCGATCCGTACTTACAACGATCGATGCTTGCGACTGCCATCGATGACACGGTCCACCAACTCTTCGGCGACGCCCAGGTAGTTCTCCGGAGCGAACAGGCGATCCAGTTCCGCAGAAGTCAGAAGCTCGCTTACGGCCCGGTTTTGAGCCAGCACTTCGCGGAGATGCTTTCCCGACTCGCGCGCCTGCCGGCTCGCCCCTTCCAGTAACGTATGAGCGGCGGCTTTGCCGATATGGCTTGCCAGGGCGATGGTGACGGCTTCGGCAAAAATCAGACCCTGCGTCGCGTCGAGATTGCGCCTCATGCGCGCCGCATCCACTTCGAGATGAGGGACAATCGTCGCCATTTGATGAAGCGCTCCGGCGGTCAGACGGAAGATTTCCGGGAGCGTCTCCCATTCCGCGTGCCAATCGCCAAGGCCACGCTCATCTTCCTGGACCATGGCGCTCAGCATCGTACTGACGAGGCCGGGAACCCGCGTCGCTGCCGACAACACGATTGCGGCACTGACGGGATTGCGCTTGTGCGGCATTGTCGAGGAACCGCCTCGGCCCTCTCCCGCAGGTTCGAACACCTCCGCGATCTCGGTTTGCATGTGGAGGGAAATGTCGCGTGCAATTTTACCTAAAGTGCCGGTGCACAGGCCCAGCGTGGTCGCCGCCTCCGCCACCCGGTCGCGCTGGGTATGCCAGGGCATGGTGGGCAGCCCGAGATGGAGTTCTGCCGCCAGCGCCTCGGCCACCTGCAATCCCTTTTCTCGTAGAGCCGCCAGCGTTCCAACTGCGCCGCCAAACTGCAAAACCAGCACCCGTGCCCTGGTTTCCGCGAAGCGCTCGCGGTGACGATTCATGGCGTCCAGCCACCCGGCAACCTTGACGCCGAAAGTCGTAGGCAGAGCATGCTGCATGAGCGTGCGGCCGGCCATGGGCGTGGAACGGTGCTTCTGGGCCAGTTCGCTCAGGCCCCTGCGAAGGGCGGCCAGATCAGCTTCAAGGATGTCGAGAGCCTGCCGGATCTGCAGAACCAGGCCGGTATCGTTCGCGTCCTGGCTGGTTGCGCCCCAGTGCACGAACCGTGCTGCCTCAGGATCGTCTTTCGCGACCAGCGCTGTGAGTTGCTTGACCAGGGGGATCGCGGGATTAAGCGAAACGGCGGCCGCGGTGGCGAGTGCGTTCGCGTCGATCAGGTCCGCCTTGCACTTCGAAGCGATCGTTTGGGCTGCGGCAGCAGGGATTACACCACAGCGGGCCTCAGCTCGCGCCAGCGCGGCCTCGAAGTCCAGCATGCGCTGGAGACGTGCGGCGTCCGAGAAGACTTCGCCCATTGCCGCTGTGCCGAACAGTGGATCTAGCAAGGCCATCCAGAGTGGTTACAATCCCACGTCGAAGAATACCGTTTCGTCCGCTCCTTGCAAAACAACATTCCATTCCAGCGTACCGGGACTGCCAGCGGTCTTCTTCGCGATCAAAGTCGAACGGCGCGCCGGTTCCACCAGGTTGAGGATGAAGTCCACGGCATTGCGCGGTTCATCGGGGAAATAAATTCGCGTGACCAGTCGCCGCTCCAGTCCGCGCATGAACACCGAGACGACCAGATGCGGCGCCTGCTCCTTGCCATCGGGGCCAGGCACCGGCCTCGGCTTAATCGTGGCCATGCGAAAAACGCCCTGCTTGTCGGTTGGTATTCGACCGTATCCTTTGAAACCAGGCTCCAGAGGCTTGTCCTGCGTGTCTTCTGGATGGTCGTATTTCCCGTGCGCATTGGCCTGCCAGATTTCCAGAATCGCATCCGGTACCGGAACTCCGTCGCCGTCGAGAACTCGCCCTTGAATGGTCACGCGCTCGCCGGAGACACCTTCGCCCACCAGGTTATCGCGGTTCAGCCACTGGAGACCAATCTTGAAATACGGCCCAACCGTCTGCGACGTAGTCGCCTGCAAACTCATTTATTCCTCCATCGGCGTGGCTTCGCGCCCCCGCAGGATGAGATCGAAGCGGTAACCCAGCGCGTGTTCCGGCATGGTAGTTTCCCAATCGAACGCGGAGATCAGCCGGTTGCGGGCTTTTTCATCCGCCGTGCAGTTGAAGATCGGATCAAACGGAATCAGCGGATCGCCGGGAAAGTACATCTGCGTCACCAGGCGCGTGGCAAACGCCGGACCGAAGAGAGAAAAGTGAATGTGGGCCGGCCGCCAGGCGTTGTAGTGATTGCGCCAGGGATACTCGCCCGGACGAATCGTGACGAAGCGATAGTGGCCCTCGGCGTCGGTGACGGCTTGTCCGCACCCGGTGAAGTTCGGATCCAGCGGCGCCTTATGTTGATCGACTTCGTGCAGGTATCGGCCCGCCGCATTTGCCTGCCAGATTTCCACCAGTGTGTTCGCCAGGGGACGACTGTTTTCGTCGAGCACGCGCCCGCTCACAATGATCCGCTCGCCGAGCGGCTCCCCATGGTGCTTGTGCGTCAAATCGCTGGCCTTGGGCGCGACCATTTCGGCTCCAAATGATGGCCCGGTGACCTCGGACAAGGTGTAGGGAATTGGTACCTGCGGTTTCGTTGGCGCACGCTTGATTGAAGACACATATGACGGATGCAGATGATTCGGCTGGGTTCCCGGATACGGCGCGCGATAAGCTGCAACGCGTTTCATGATTTTTGTCCTTTTCACCGTTCTTGAATCCACAGACTGTATGCAAGGGGAGAAGTCCGTGTCAAGCGTGCCGAAAGCGTTTCTAGAATGAATCCGCCTTTACATTCTGCGGAAAAGGTCACGAATGTGTGCATCACTGTGGAAGAGCGGCCCTTCAGGGCCGCGTAATCTGTATGGAATCAGAGAGGGCTCCAGCCCCTGTGGTCGTTTTTCCTCGCCACATGGCGTTTTTTCGCAGCCCCTTTAGGCGCTGGATCTCGGAGTCCAATCTTCACCACAGGCTGCTGAAGTTTTCGAGGGGTGGTTGTTATTGCGGGGAAACGCTGCGGGGCGACAATGATGCGATCGGTTGGACTCCGGCGCTGGTGCTGTCCTGTTTTGTGACGTTGATCAAGAAGGGCGATCGCATCACCTTCGATTTCTCGGGGACTTCGCCTGAGAATCCATCGTCGTACAACGTGCACACGCAGGCGGTGGTGGGACACCTGGCGAATTTCATGTACGAATATTTCTTCCATGATCTGCCCGTGTGCAGTTCGACGTTTGCCCCGTTTGATTTCGTATTTCCGGAAGGAATTATTCTCAACCCGGACAAGATGGCCGCCACCAGTTGTTGTGTCTACATCGGGATGCAAACGCGCTGCGCGACGCACAACTGTAGAGCGGAAGGCGCGGATCGCGCGCGGCCAACCGTATGACAAGTTTGTGGCGGAGTGGGAGAAGAAATCTCCTCCGCCAGAAATTCTGCAATTTTACGGGACGTGGCCGGACGCCAAGTCCACTGGGCCCGTCTTCAGGCCCTAGTACGAGTAGCGCCGGCATCTTGCCGGCTGTCCCGAGGGCGTCTCGCCCTCGGCGTAGCGGGCGAGGACGCCCGCCGGACAGCCGCCGGGACGGCGGCGCTACTCTCAGCGGTGAAACAGTACAAATTATGCGGTCACGGTACTAGTCTTCAGGCCGTAATCTTCAGGCGATGACCATGGCAGAGCAACGCACCCCGCGGCAGATGGTGAAGGCGTTGGTGCGTGGCGTGGCACTCGTGCGCCCGCTACTGCTGCCGGTGGTTTTCTCGCTCGGGTCACGGCTGGAGAATCTGCCGCTGCGCGATTTCCTGGGAAATCCGACGAAGATCGCCAATGCATTGCGGCAGGTTCGCTCCACTCTGAAAATCGACGGGCTGACCTGCTACTGGGATCCGCTCCTGGAGGTCGAAATGCTCGGTGGCAACGTGGAACGGAAATCCGACGGGTCGAGAGCGCTCATTAGAGCGGATATCGTGGGCAGTAATAGGGATGGTCTGCGGCAGACCGTGGAAGCGGCAGGCGGCATCTCGAAGATGGGCCGAGTTCGAGTCGCGGTGGAAGTTTTGCAGCGGCTGAAGGTGATGCTGAAGGACGAGCCGGCGCTGATGGCAAGGGTGACGGGGCCGCATACCCTGGCGACGCAACTGACCGCCTCGTCCAACTCTTCGCCCGATTCTTCGCCCTACTTCTCGCACAACGACATGCTGGAGTTTGCCGCAGATGTTACGGCGTCGCTGGTGAGAGGTTATCTGGAGGCGGGCGCGGACGTGGTTCTTCTGGCGGAGAGCTCTCTGCCCATGAAGTCCGCGGGCGATTTCGAGCAGTGGCGATCCCTGCTTGATCCCGTGGTCAACGTGATCCGATTTTTTGAAGCATTGCCGGTCTTGCTGTTCGAAAACGCAATCTCGCCCGGGGATATGGAACTAGTCCGAGGGCATAGCTGGGAGTGCGCGCTATGCTTGCCCTTGCAGGCTGAGACAGCGCGCAACTGGCAAGGCGTGGCTCCCTGGCTGGGAGTGAGGATGCAAGGGCTCGACCTCGCTCGATCCGAAGGCGAGTTTGGCGAGTGGACAACGTCGATCCTAGGGGCAACCCCGGCGATCCATGTCAGCTTTCTGACGAGTTCGGACTTGCCTGCCGCGAGCGACTTCAAATCGTTGGCAAAGAACTTGTCGACAATTCGAAGTCATTTGGTATCGGCGGCGTAGGGTGCGACAAGTATGTATGACATGGCCAAGGTCGGAACCAGAGCGCCAGCAACATTTGCGACGTTGCCGGCAATCTCGGAGGCAAGACGGTAACCACCAGCGTGACCGAATTGCTCCTGGAGCAGCGGCGCCGCGTCCCGACCAAACGCAGGGAACGTTGTCAGGAAGCGTTGTCTTGCATGGAGCGGAATGGTAGTCTAACGAAGTTGAGCGGGAGTAGTTCAGCGGTAGAACGCCAGCTTCCCAAGCTGGATGTCACGGGTTCGATCCCCGTCTCCCGCTCCATCTATCCAGTCAGTTAGCGATGGGGCCTTCTTGGTTGTGTGCTAATTTGTGTTCAGAACCCCGGAGGTTTCACTGTATCCGCCCGCTGATCGGTTCCGGAGTACTGCCCATCACGTCGTCGGCCACGGCGTTCACAAGCTTGCGCACGCTCTCTGGAATGGCTTGCGTGTACACGTTCATTGTTGTCCCGATATCGGTGTGTCTCAGATGGGCCTGCACATCTTTCGCATTTCCTTGGCCTTGGGCGTTTGTTGCGAATGTGCGCCGTAGAACCTGAAAGTTTACAGGCACGGTCATCCCTATAGCTTTTGCTGTGGGCTTAACTCTACGGCGCAACCAATTTTCCGGACGCATCGGCGTGCCTTTCTCGCTCGGGAACATCAAGGCATCTGGAGAGGCACCCGCGTGTTGTTCTCTCCACATTTGGAGCAAGGGGACCAAGAGATTCGGGACGGTCACCGGTGCCTTGCTACCCTTCGTCTTCGCCTTCCCTGGTCTCAAGCTACCCCGCCAAGCTGTTCCTTCGATCTGGAAGTGGTCGCCGCGCCAGGATGACCATTGAAGGCCGAATATCTCGCCGGGTCGCATGGCACAGAAAGCGGCGATCATCGCCATAAGGCGGTCACGAAAGGGAAGGGATTCGAGCATCTCGCGTGCTTGCAACTTTGGCAGTACAGGTTTTTCCGATTCCCGCGTCTCCGGGTTGACCAACTTTCGGGCTGGGTTCTTGCCGATCAGATCCGCCTCAAGCGCTTCCTCAAGAACCGCTTTTAGCATGGTGCGGCAATGGTCAACCACTGTGAACGAGAAGCCCTTTTCTGCCAGGCCATTCAGAAAGACTTGGCAATGGAATTTTTCAATTTCGCAAAGTGCTTGACTCCCGAGCTTCGGCAGTATGTGCCGTTCCAGATGATAAAGATTAGTTTCCCGCGTAGAACTCGCCCACTGAGCCTGACGCATGGGCAGGAATCTTTCGCGTACAAACCACAGAAGGGTCTGTGCGCTTGGCTTCGGCTGTGCTTTCGTGACGCTGGTAATGATCTTGCGGAGTTTGTCTGCCGCCTCAAACTTTCGCATTTTCGATTTTTCGCCAAGCTGCACGCCGACATGGACACGAGTCTCCTTGCCTGACTCGTCGATCAGGTAGCGGTAATAGTGGCCGTACCAGCGTTTCACACGGCTGCCACGTTCCTCAACCCAACCGTCCTGATGGCGAATGCGCATTTGTCTTCTCCGCAGTTTGGGATTTGTTGTCACTATATACCCCTTTCTTCTGTGGAAACCAAGTGCTCACTGATGAACCGAGTGACATCTTCCCGACGAAAACGCAATACCGCGCGCCGCCCGCCAAAGCGCACAACCGGAATTCGCGGGTTACGCCTTGTTGCGTGATCACGAACCCAAGCTTTTGATACAGCCAGCATTGACGCTACGTCGTTCAGGGTGAGCAGTGGTGCCACCGTAGCTTGGTTAACGAGTTGGGGCCTCCCTAGAATCATCTTTGCCGGTGTCGCCTGGCTCGCGTTCTGGACTGATTTTTTACCGAGTGACTCTGCACCCATCACTGCCTTCCGTCGTGAAACTATCGTCGATTCTGCCGGTCAAAATCAGAAGCCCAAACCTATGCCCATACCCATACCCAGATCCTGCCCTGGCTGTTGTGACCTGGCAGCCTCCTGATGCTGCATTGGTGCAATCGCCTGTTCTGGCTTATTTGCGCTCTGGTGCGAGACATCGTGACCAAGAGCCTGCGGCAGCTTCTCGCGGTTGTTTGTAAAAATCTGCGCGTCCCACTGTCCACGCGAAACCGAGACATACGCCATGCGGCTATTGAGCAGGTCTTTCGCCGCCAGCTCCGTCTCTACGTGAATGAGGACGCGGTCGGCGGTCTGTCCCTGGCTCGAATGGCTGGTGACGGCATAGCCATGGTCGAGGTGCGGATGGCGCTGCGGCTCGAAATTTATGCTGCGCCCGTTATCGAGCTTCAGCCGCATCGCTCCGTCTGACGCGATGTTTTCCACTGTACCCAGTTCACGGTTCGCAATCTTCAACTCACGATTGGGCGCGGTAAACTGGATGCGGTCTCCAACCGAGAATGCCCTCTCCTGTTCGCTGTACACTGAGACGCCCATCTGGCGGCGAGGGTCATAGGTCGTTACACTTTCATCCACGCGTAGCACCGTGAGCCGATTGCTTTGCGCGTCGATACTCTTGACGCGCGTGTAATCGCCCTTCGCAATGCCGGTCTCCCGCGAACCGCGCGAGTAGCGCAGAATGTCGCCAACTCGGTATTGCTGTGCCCAACTGCGATCCGCTCCGGTCATCTCCTGACGCGGCACCAGCGTTTGGACGGAGTGCTCGTCTCTCCTTACGACGCCGCGCGCTTGCAGCTCGGCATGGATGCGCTGATTGATCTCTGTGCGTGACACATTGTCCGGCGATACCACCAGCGTACCTTGCGGCGATTTGGCATACTCGCGCGCGATGGCCGCGATGCGCTCCTCATGCCCTTTCACTTCATGCACGCGGCCCTGTCGGTCAAGGCTGTCGATGGCCGCGCCAACCTGACCACGCGCCAATTGCTCGACGGCCTGCTTCAGTTCCGGGTCCTTCTGCCGCACGATGTCTTCGAGCCGCATCGTCCGCATCCCGGCTTCCTGAAGTTGCGCGAAGGGACGGCCTGCTTCAACGGCCTCATGCTGCCGCGTGTCGCCGACCAGCAAAACCCGATCTCTCGCGTGAAGCCGTTCCAGAAAATCGTGCATCTGGCGCGTCGAGGCGAGTGAAGACTCGTCGAGTACATAGAGTTTCTTCTCACCTGTGTCCGGCTGCTGTCCCCGCGCGAGATGGCGTTGTAGAGTTGAAGTCTGTATTCCCGCCTCGGCCAGCTTCTGCGCCGCGCGCGACGTGGGAGCAAAACCTTCGACCTTGTAGCCTTCGGCCTCCACTCCTTCCCGGATCACCGCTAATGTCGTTGTCTTGCCCGTACCGGCGAGGCCATCCAAGCCGACAATCTTCTCGCGGCTCACAAAGATGTCATCGACCACCTCGCGCTGCGCCCGACTCAACTCGGTATGACGGTCCTCGGTTGCGATCCGCAGCGAAGGCGAAACCAGCATAGGATCGTTGTAGGTGCGTTGATTACCGCTCTGCATCCATCCGACGATCTCCCGCTCCATGCGGACCATCTCGGCAGTGGTATAGAGCGGCGCGGCTCTTCCTTCAACCGGGGCGACGGCGAGAAACTCTCCGCGCTGGACGCGCTGCGCAAACTCGTGCCGTACTTGTTCGTAGGTTGCTTGCGCCATGCTGCGGCTGATTGCCGCCTGCAAGATGCTTCTCTCATCCTGAACGGCCGAGCGCTCGAAGACATGATTGCGGGCATAGGTAACGGCTTGCTGTTCGGTTCTGTCCGAGCGGAGCGCATGGATCTGTGTATGTTCGCGCGCCTGGGCTACGACGCGATCCGCCTGATGGCCGTACTGTCCCGCCAGTTCGCGGTGCCGCTGTAATACCTCTTCCGGGGAATGAATCTCCTTGCCGTCCCGCGTGCGATGGGCGGCAATCTGTGCCGCGCCCGCGCCCTCTCTTCCAATCTCCTGCAAGTGCCTCTTGATCTGTTCTCGCCTTGGACTGGATGCATCCAAATATTCCTGCGTATAGCCCTTGATCTCCGGCTGTCCGTGCTTGCCGCGTTCAATTTCATAGCCTAGGAGCCTGTGGTGCAAGTCTGGGTTCGTGGGTGGAAAGTTCTGGGGTATCCACAGGTTTTGTTCGTAGACTTCAGGCATGGCGATGGGCACGCGCAAGCAGCGAGAGAAGCAAGAGGGGTTGTGGATCGCGCAGCAGGAGTTGGCATCGGCTCCGGGGCATCCGTTTTATCAGCGGCTGAATGAGTTACTGGAGGCGGAGAAGTTCGACGAGTTTGTCGAGAGCCGGTGCGCGAAGTTCTATGCGGAGAGGAACGGGCGTCCGTCGCTGACGCCGGGGATTTACTTTCGGGCGCTGCTGATCGGGTATTTCGAGGGCATCGGGGCGGAGCGCGGGATCGCCTGGCGGCTGGCGGACTCGCTGGCGCTGCGGCGCTTTGTGGACATTGCGCTGGACGAGTACACGCCGGACCACTCGACGATCTCGCGCACGCGGCGGCTGATCGATCTGGACACCCATCGCGACGTATTCGCTTGGGTGTTGGGCGTGCTGGCCGACCGCGGACTCCTGCAAGGCCAGCGGATCGCGATTGATGCGACGACGCTGGAAGCGAACGCGGCGATGCGTTCGATCGTGCGGCGGGACACGGGCGAGAGTTACGAGGAGTTTCTACGCGGGCTGGCGAAGGCGTCGGGCATCGCGACGCCGACGCGCGAAGACCTGGCGCGGTTGGATCGCAAACGCAAGAAACGCACGTCGAATAAGGAGTGGAAGAGTCCAGCGGACGGAGATGCGCGGATCACGAAGATGAAGGATGGGCGCACGCATCTGGCGCACAAGGCCGAACACGCGGTGGATCTGGACACGGGCGCGGTGCTGGCGGTCACGCTGCAAGACGCCGATCAGGGCGACACGGCGACGCTCGATGAGACGCTATGCGAGGCGGGGATGGCGGTGGCGGAGCAGGTGGGGCGCGAGGCGGACTTGCGGCCCAACGAAGCGCCGAAGGTGAACGTGGCCGGCATCGAAGAGACGGTGACTGACAAGGGCTATCACAGCGGCGCAGTGGTGAAGCGGATGCAGGCGTACGGCGTGCGCAGTTACATTCCGGAGAAGAAACAGAAGGGGCGGCGGAACTGGGCGGGCAAACTGGAGGAGCAACAAGCGGTGTATGCAAACCGGCGGCGGGTGCGGGGCGAGTACGGCAAGAGTTTACTGCGGCGGCGCGGCGAGTTGGTCGAGCGCAGCTTCGCGCACTGCTATGAGACGGGCGGCATGCGGCGCACGCATCTGCGCGGGCACGAAAACATTCTGAAGCGGCAACTGATCCATGTGGGCGCGTTCAATCTGAGTCTAATTCTGCGCAAGCTGCTGGGCGCGGGCACACCGCGGGAGTGGCGAAACCGCTTCGGCAGGCTTGTTTTGCTTGTCTATTTACTTTTCACGTGTCGGATAAAGCAGAATCGGCTTTGCAGAAGTCGAATCTCCGCGTCCGTTGCCAAGTGCTTCGTGAGATCGCGTGCCCGGCTACGTCGCCCGCCTTGCAGGAAATCCGCTACTTGCACCACGGGCTGCTAGCCCTTGTAGCCGCATCGCAAGCTCGGAACGATACACGCTGGTCGCGTACTGTTGCGATTGGAAAAGGCTGCGCTCCTGAAGCGCCCGCGTCTGGCCGTTCTCGCGCTCGGTCAGATTGAAAATGACGGCATGAGTATGAAGTTGCGGCGCGGCATAGCCATCCACCGGGCGGGCAGTGTCGTGCTCGAAGCTGGCGGCCATGAACTTGCCCGTGGTCTCCGGCGCGTGGATATTGCCGATGCGCGCTTGCGTATACCGCTCCGATTCGCCAAGTGCGACGCGGACGCTTTCGCGGTGCGCCACGCGGACACGCTCATCGCCGCCCACAAGCGCGGTCAGAGAAACGGATTTCGGCGCGGAGAATGTCGCGTCCCACCCGGCGCGATGTTCGACGCTAGTGATTTCCTTCCCATACTCGTTCTCGTAGGTCTTTACGGGCTGGTGCTTTACGAGCTGCGCGCCATTTTCAGGATGCTCTCCTTCGCTCAGCCGCGCGAATTCTTGGGCACCAACAGAACCGCGCAGTCCCCACTCCTGGGCAAGCCTTCCCTGCCACTCGCTGTATACCTGTGCGTCGCGGCTCCAGTAGTTCTGCTTCTCCGACACAAATTCGCGCGCATGGTAGGTTCGCGCCTGTCCTGCCGATAATGCTTTGGAGATGGTCAACATGCGATTCAGCTCTCTGCAACGAGTGCGGTAATATCTCGGCTCCTGTTTTCTAACTTAGACCAACTAAGCCTCGCAAGAGACGCTCACTGTTTTATTATTTGTTGCTGTATTATTCAAGGTTGTTACATGTGGAAAACTTACATTTCTGTAGCTATCTTGCCTTCGCGGCAGTGATTGGACTTACAATAGCGATCCGAATCGGTACGCGACAGCACGCTCATCGGTAGTGTTTATCGAGGGCAAAAGCAAGGCCAAAACGCTGGGCATCGGTATCTATTGACACTGCTCATTGCGAGCAGGAAAGCATATGATTCGCGAGGCTAAGTAGGGGTACATAGATAGCGAGTATCTTACCGGGAATAACTGGAAGTGGATGGAAGTTACACCGCCTTATCAGGCACGCTGGCCCGCGCTTCATGGGCGCGCTTGTCAGCCGTCAAGGTCGTGGTTCGGGGTCCTGCAAATAGAGCACATAGGTGCCGTCTGTTCGGGCTGAGTCTCTTGCGATTAGAGCGGCCATTAGCTCAGTCGATCCACTGCGATTCGTCTCAGCCTTCGGCCTTCTCATTCCCAGCCCTTTGCCTTGATGTTCCTGGAAAGATCGTCCGCCTTCGGTGGCCTGCTTCGGAAGGCTAGATAGTGGTGTCTTCGCATCCGGTTGCGGACTCGAATCTGCCTCCGGTACTGCGGCAGAAAGTGGCGCGATAGTCGCCGAATGCGGTGTATGATCGCGTCTGGTTTCACCTGCTAATAAGGGTGCGGTTGGCTTCGAGATTGCGATGGAGTTGGCGAGTCCATTGGCCCACGTTGGCGGGGACTTCTGAGCCAATTGAAGAAGCCACTTTGAGAGTGCAATTGCCCCAGGATACCGTACCGATCCGCCTTCCAATTCCGCTGGAAATCCGAAGGCGATACCAGCCCTTGTGAGTGGCGTAGGGGCGTCGATGTGATGCCCACCGATTTGTCCTTTCTGTGCGAGTACGCATTGCCTGTTCGTGCGCGACGGCAAGCGAACCTTGAGAGGGAACTGCTCGCCGTATCCTGCGCGCGCATCTCTGTGAAGCCGAGCGAGATTGAACGCCGTTTTGTTAAGCCGCACGGATGCTAGAAAGGTCCTCGCTGGACTCGGATCGCCGCCCTGAAAGGGTCTGCCCCGCTGGGGCAGAGAGAGCCATTCCGAACATAGCGGGACGGCCTTTACGGGCGTGGGCACGGCCTGTCAACGCCCCGGAGCGCAGCGCAGCCGCAAGGCGTTCCGCGCTCTTTGCGGAACGGGGCTTGACGGGCCGTGATCCGCGCCCGTACTCTCTTCCCGCTTCGGAATGGCTCGGTTCCTGTCGCCGCGAAGCCTACCGCTGTCGCGCGTCCGGTTCTTTCTTGCCGAAGTGTTTCTCGAACAGCTCGCGGGATCGCTGCACGCCTTTCACGGTCACCACGACCGACTTGGCCTTACTCTTGGGATCGGAGACATAGCCCTTCGCGTGCAGCCGATCCATTGCGACCCAGTCGTACCCTTTCCACGCTCTCGCCCCATCTTGGTCATCCTCGAACATCGTCAGGGAGAGCAGAGCCAGCACCATCTCGTCCACTTTGTCTTGGTCGTATTCCATCGCGAACTTTGCTCGCAGTTTGCCGCGAGAGTATCCCTTCGGGCCTCAGTCCACTACCGGACAGACCCTCGGACAAAGCCCGGACGCACACCGGACAGCAGCACACGCGGCGGCAACGGCCCCGATTCCGCATCTACGCGCAACCCTCGACGGATCAACACGTTTACGCGCAGAGCGCCCTACAGCGCCCGGCGGGAACCCATTAGTTCCCGCCGTCCTCCAACTGCTTTGTTTTCTGTGGTAACCAATAAGCTCCCAAAGGTAGCTGTGCAGCTCCCAATCGGGGATGACGTGTCGTAGCGTCAACCCGATGCCGTAGGCAGCGTGCTTGCACCACCACACTGGCGGGGCAGGTAGGGCAGTCGGCATCGAATCTGGCAAGATGCAGCGAATGAAAGAGTCGTACGGCGAAGGCCTAGCCAGCCACGCCGGCTCCGAGTCTTGCGGGCACGGTCGCAAGGCCGGATACGAAGCGTAGACAGGAGGAATTACGGGCCAGGTTATTGAGCCGCGAAATACCCCTAACTTCAGGACGCCGACGCCCTGACACAACGCGGAAGGCAACATCCTGCCAAGCGCCATCGCGAGCTTGGCGGGAGTCCTGCGCGGTCTATGACCCTGGCACGTAGGGACGCATCTTGCACGGAAGTTGAGAGATCCCGGGTTCCCCCGAGAGCGACCAGCGCCCTCGGGACGCATCGGGAAGTTCAAGGACAGGAGCCGATGATGAACGAACACGGGAAGTCGGACAGGCCCATAGTACCGGGGAAGTCTCCGAACAAAACCAGAACACCGGCGGCGGAGGAGATGGAGGGAAGGGGTCTGGCCAAGGGAAACCTGGGCCAGCAAAACGCGTTCCGGACTCAGAGCCGGGTAGACGCGCCGAGTGAGTTGGCGCAGGTACGACAAACGGCAACATTGAACAAGGATGTGAGGTTCACCGCTCTGCTGCATCACATCTACCGGATCGACACTCTGCGGTTCGCCTACTACCAGTTGAAAAGGCACGCGGCAGCCGGTGTTGATGGAGAGACGTGGCAGCACTACGGCGAGGACCTTGAGCAAAATCTCCAGGACCTCTCCCATAGGCTGAAGCGCGGAGCGTACCGGGCGAAGCCGGTGCGTAGAGTCTACATTCCGAAGGCGGACGGGCGGCAGCGACCGCTCGGCGTCCCGGCGCTCGAAGACAAGCTTGTGCAACGAGCGACGGTGGAAGTGCTCAACGCGATTTACGAAACCGACTTTCTCGGCTTCTCTTATGGGTTCCGGCCAAGGCGACACCAGCACAAAGCGCTGGACGCCCTGTTCTGTGGACTGCATGAGCGACGTGTGAACTGGGTGCTGGACCTGGACGTGCGCAGCTTTTTCGATCGGCTGTCGCACGTATGGCTGGTCCGGTTCCTCCAGCATCGGATAGCGGATCGGCGCGTCGTGCGGCTCATCCAGAAATGGCTGAACGCGGGCGTGCTGGAAAAGGGAACGCGAACGTTTGTGGAGGCAGGTTCGCCGCAGGGCGGAAGTGCATCGCCATTGCTGGCGAACATCTACCTTCATTACGTCTTTGATCTCTGGGTTCAAGCATGGCGCAAGAAGCGTGCGCACGGCGATGTGATCGTGGTGCGGTACGCCGACGACATCGTGGTTGGATTCGAGCACAAAGACGAGGCCGAAAGGTTCTGGGCGGAACTCAACGAACGAATGCAGAAGTTCCAACTGGAACTGCACCCGGAGAAGACGCGGCTTATCGAGTTCGGACGCCATGCGGCGGCCAACCGAAAGCGCCTCGGTCTGGGCAGGCCGGAGACCTTCGATTTTCTCGGCTTCAAGCATATCTGCGGGAAGACGAAAAAGGGACGGTTTCTGGTGCTGCGGCAGACGGTTCGCAAGCGAATGCAAGCCAAACTGCAACAGGTGAAGATCGAGTTGCGGCGGCGTATGCATGACCCTGTTCCTGAAGTTGGCGAGTGGTTGAAGTCCGTTGTGGGTGGGCATATCCGATACTTCGGAGTGCCGGGCAACCGGTACGCCCTGGCCCACTTTCGTTTCACCGTGAGCAACCTCTGGCATCGAACGCTGTGCAGACGAAGCCAACATGGTCGCGTTCTGTGGGAACGAATGAATCGGCTCATCCGCCGCTGGCTGCCTCCGGCCCATATCTGCCATCCTTATCCTTCGCGCCGTCTGCGCGTCACGACCTGAGGCAAGAGCCGTATGCGGGAAATCCGCCCGTACGGATCTGTGCGGGGGGTACGGAGCAATCCGTATCCCTACCGCGACACCCTCCTCCCGGTGCCGCAGGCACCGCGGGTTTTGACTTTGCCCGTCTCCAACACCTCATCCCAGCGAAACCGACTCCGCCTCGGCCTCCGGAAGCATCAATCCGCCGCGCTCGCGCCACACCGACTGCTTCCGAATCGCCTCGCTTTCGGGCAGCGAATCGACGGACTAATGGGGAGCGGAAATGATGGCCAATCGGGAGGCTAATCGCCAGCGCAAAGCACCGCCAATCGCACCGGGACTAGGGCACGAATCGGGCGCGCAAAGCGCGACGAATCGGATCACGACCAACCCACAAATCGGCATCGCAAAGCGTGGCGGATCGGGTCGGAATCAGAGCGCGAATCGAGCGCGGGAAGTACGGCGAAATGGACCCAGGATCACCGTGCAGATCGGCGGCCCATTCCCCCCCCGCCATCGGCAACTCATCGGCAGGGTAAAACGGCAAGCGCCCCGCCCCACATGGGCATGGCAGAAGCGGTGGGATTGGCGGCTAAGAAAGGACCTCATTCCGGCCGCCAGCGTATTCCGGAACCAGAGGGGATTGTCTCGGTCTCACCCAGTTCTAAACGACGCTGTACGCTGACGTGGAATGCATACCCGGGGGCCACGTCGCGCCACGGTATTGCTTGGGTCATCGGACAGCTCACAGACTGACTACCATTCGCCAAACGCGAAGAGTCCACAGAAAGTCAACTTCACACGATGTAAACCAAATCAAGTGCTGCGAACGGTTGGTTGTTGAAGCGTTGGCGAGTTCACTATTGCACGCAGGCGCACCAGATGACGCCGTAAGGTTGCAGTAGCCAAGTGAGTTTCGTCACGCACCAGTGTGAGTCACTGCTGTCCAAATTAGCCGGAGTCGAGGTGCGGAAGTGGTGGGAACTGGGGCATTTTCTGGTCTCGGTTAGGGGTTACGGGTTGAGGTCGTCATTCTGCTGTCCAAGTTAGGAGCCCCAGGAAAGCGGGATTTGTTGGGCGATGGGACCGAGTTGGGGCGGGGGTTGAAAGGGTTGATCGATCCAGGAGAACAGATCGCGATAGACGAAGAGTTGCTGGCGCAGCAGGGCGGCGAGATTGGACAGGCTCCAGTTGAAGCGGGCACGGAGTTGCAGGTACTTGAGCAGGAGCAGTGCGATGAGGGCGGTCCAGACCTGAATCTGCAAGGCATTGGAACTGGTGCCGACGAAGGTCTTGAGGCGGAGATTCTGTTTGAGCGCTTTGAAGAACAGTTCGATCTGCCAGCGCTGACGGTAGATCGCGGCGACCGTGGAGGCGGCAAAGCGGCGATGATTGGTGAGAAACACCAGGGTGCGTTGCTGCGCTTCGTCCCAGACCTCGATGCGGCGCAGGAACAGATCGCGTTCGCCGCCGCGGGCCAGTTTGTAGAGAAAGATGATCTCATCGCGCTGGACGGGGCCGTGCTCAGGCACAAGGCGGCGTTCCACCACGCCGTAATCGGCGTTGTCTTTCATGCGGGTGACGAAGTAGACGCCGTCGGCGTCGAGCGCAGAGAACCAAGCGTAGTCGGTATACCCACGGTCGAAGACCACGATGGCGCCGGGATCGAAGCGCAGCGTGCGAGCGACGCGGCTCTCATGCACGCGGCCTTCGGTGACGAGGGCAAAACTGGGCAGCAGCCCTTGATGATCGAGCAGCAGATGCAGCTTGACGGCGCCCTTGGTGCGCCGGTACTGCGCCCAGTCGAAGACGCTGGCGCAGAGTTCGATCAGGGTAGCGTCCAGGCTCAGCAGTTTGTTCTTGAAGCGGAAGCCATGCGGGCCGGAAGCTTCGCGGCAGCGGCCCAGGAGTTGATAAAACACGGCGCGGTACAACTGCCAGGGCCGATGCTCGTTGGCATAGGCCAGGGTGGAGCGCTTGGGCGCATCGGGCAACCCCAGGTGCCGCAACTTGCCTTCGCTGGCGGCCAGTCCGCCGCAAATCTCGCGTAAGGACTGCGCCCGCCCCAGGTGACAGAACAACATGGCCACGAACTGTCCCCAGCAACTGAACCCGCGAGCGTGGCGCTCGGCCCGGTGCTCGGCGACCGCCTGTTCGAATTCCTGGCGGGAAAACAACTGCAACATCTGGCTGAAAATGCTAGATACTCGTATCACGGCGGTGGTGTCCTTCCTATGGTTCACGTCTCGCAACGCAAACCGTAGCAGAGTTCTACCCCCGCCGCTCAAAACCTAATTTGGACAAGAGTGAGTGTGAGTACATTTTTCTTTGTCTATTCTTTGTCTATTAACTTGACACCGATGAGGAAGTTCTATAGAGTGCGCCCACGGTTGATTCGAGGGGGCCAACCGAAAACCACTTGGAGGTGGGCCAATGGCTCGCTTCGTAGTCGGTGTGCCCCTAATCCTGCTCCTCGCATCTGTAGCAGTCGCGCAGAATCCTCCACAAAGCAATCCTCAGGCAGTGTCTTTCGCGTCCCAATCAATCGAGGCGTTGACCGGTGGAAAGGCTATCAATGATGTAGCGCTCACCGGCAGTGTCACGTGGTCGGGCGGAGCAACTCCCGAGACGGGCGCTGCCACCCTCCTCGATCGGAACAGAACGAATGAGCAATGCTCCTACACTCGACGTGCTGCGCTACGAGTCTGCCGCAGTCGAACAGCGAGTTTTCACGAATACGAATTGCTTACAAATTTCTAACAATGAAGATTGGAAACTATGCAACAAGGATCGGCACGAGAGTAATTGCAGTGGCGGGCGCGCTACAGTAAGCGGCAAATTCGGAGAGGCCAGGAACGAAACGAAGGGATGAAAACCATGCACAAGCAGATGAAGAAACTCGCTTTTTTCCTTGTATTGCTTGCCGCGAGTGCGGCTGCGCAGACGAACGTGACTACCACCGGCGGCACGGCGAACACCGTACCGCTCTTTACAGGAGGTTCTACGATTGGCAACTCGCTCATTACGCAGTCGAATGGCGGCGTCGGCATCGGCACGACCAGCCCAGCGGCTCTTGTCCACATCCAGGGCGTCAATAGTAGTGTTGCCCTAACATTACGCAACGGAACGAATGCGTCTCCAGTGCAATGGTGCGGGGGAACGTATTGCACCTATGAACTGATGACACCAGCAAACGGTAACCTGTATTTGGGCGCAGACATCAATGGTAGTGTTAACGGTTTGGCGGTCCAGCCGAGCGGCAACGTCGGCATCGGCACGACGACGCCAGGGGCAAGACTGGAGGTAGACGGCGGCAATATTCTCCTCAACAGCGGCTTGCCTTATTCCCTTTTAAGCGTCCGCAGTTCGACCGTAAATGACATATTCGGGGTTCAGATTGACAATACCGCCGCAGGCGGCACCGACTGGCGCGTTGAACAAGGCAGGTCCGCGGCCGGCGATTTCAATATCAGCAATTGCTCCTCTCTCTGCGCGCAGGATGTGGTTGTTAAGCCGAGTGGCAACGTCGGCATCGGCACGACCAGCCCAGCGGCTCTTGTCCACATCCAGGGCGTCAATAGTAGTGTTGCCCTAACATTACGCAACGGAACGAATGCGTCTCCAGTGCAATGGTGCGGGGGAACGTATTGCACCTATGAACTGATGACACCAGCAAACGGTAACCTGTATTTGGGCGCAGACATCAATGGTAGTGTTAACGGTTTGGCGGTCCAGCCGAGCGGCAACGTCGGCATAGGCACGACGACGCCAGGGGCCCGGCTGGAAGTCAATGGCAATGTAAAGCTGACGAGCGGCAGCGGCGCTTCGATCACTTTCGCCGACGGCACCGTACAGAGTACGGCGTTTACAGGGGTTGGCGGAACGTGCGGCGGCGACTATGCCGAGTCGGTCGATGTTTCCGGCAACCGGACCAGCTATGAACCCGGCGATGTCCTGGTGATCGATCCAGGCGCTCCTGGCAAGTTCCTCAAGGCCAATGAGGCGTATTCGACGCTGGTCGCGGGGATCTATTCAACCAAGCCCGGAGTGATCGGCAGACGGCAGACAACCGACTCCAAAACCAGTACGACCGAGGTGCCGATGGCCATGGTGGGCATTGTTCCGACCAAGGTCAGCGCGGAGAACGGTCCGATCAAGACCGGGGACCTTCTGGTCGCTTCGTCCACGTTGGGCCGGGCCATGAAGGGCACAGACCGTAGCCTGCTGACCGGAGCCGTGATTGGCAAGGCGTTGGGAACACTGGATTCTGGTACTGGTGTGATCGAAGTGCTGGTAACGTTGCAGTAAGTAGAAAAGTTTGTCTGTCGTTTTTGAAGTGACTGATTTCGAAGTGATGGATTACTGAGAATTCCCGGAGGGTATATGTCCGTCATCCGTTCGATTGTTTTCTTAACAGTGATCGCTACTTGCACGTCCCTGTTGAGTCAGGTGCTACCCAAGCCGCCTCAGCGAGACCCCATGTTGCTCGATGTCCTTGCGCGTGTCGTGAATGCCGCCGGCGGCGCTCAGGCATTAGCCGCCGTCCATGGCCTCACGGAGTCTGGTGAGATCACGTTCCACTGGGGAGAAGGGCATGCGGGGCCGGTTAGGATTCAAGCTATTGGGGGGAACCATTTCCGCATGGAAGCAGACCTCCCCGAAGGAAGACGCACTTGGTTGGTAAACGATGGAAACGGCACTAGGAAAGAGGCGGATCAGAAACCTCTCCCACTTTCCGGCGAAAATCCAGTTAGTCTTGGAAATCTTACCTTTCCGATCGCCCAAATTGCGGCGGTTCTTGGGGATGCCAGGACCGACATTTCGCTGGTGGGAATTGAAAAGAGAGATGGCCGGTCAATCTATCGGTTGCGCGTGAAGGGTCGGCTCGGGCTCTGTAGTAAGCCAATTTCAAGCCTGCCTGTGGTGAAGGATCTGCTCATTGATGCTCTGAATTTCAGCATATTAAGCGTGGAAGACCGTCCTTTCCAGACGTACGAGTTCGGCGGTAAGCCTTCCCATAAGCCCTCACGTGCAGTCGAGTTCAGTGATTTCCGCACAGTGACCGGCGTGCTCGTACCCTTCTCCATCAGCATGAAAGTCATGGGGCAACCAACGCTGAGTATTCACCTGACCAGTGTTGCGTTCAATAACGATCTCAGCGCTGCAGATTTCAAGAACTAGTTCTCGTTTCGAAAACGCCGAACACCTGCCATTTTAGCCGATGAGTTCGAAGGGATGGAGTCGATGAAAATTACACGGGATGAAATCAGCGGTTTCTCACTGGGATACGGACTGAATGTCATGCGGAGTCTTTCATTCTGGAGCGTGATCTGTGCGCTGTGCGTCGCCGGACCTTTCTGTGCTGTTCTCAGCGCGCAGAGCTACCTGACGAGCACCGGCGTGTCGAGTTTCAGCATGCCCTACCCAGTTGAGATGGGAACAGTCGATGCAGCCTCAGGCAATCTCCATCTGGAAATTCCGCTGGGCTCGTTCCCGCAACGGGGAGGGGGTGCTCTGGTACCAAAACTGACGTACGACAGTCACATGTGGACACAGGTGCCGGACGTCATCAGCGGCCTCTCGTGGGCACCATTCGGAGAAGTATACGGACTCGCAGTCCAAACTTGGGGTCTTTCCGAAGGGGTACCTCTCGGCCTTTATAATGCAGGTGGGAACGGTTGCAATCTTGACTATATGCTCTTGGATCAAACCGGCACGCAGCACTATTTCAACATTCCGGGCACTCCTAACGCTAACGGATGCAGTGGCGGAACCGCTTATGCTACGGATGGTTCCGGCCTTATGCTGGTTCAACCCGGAGAGATTGGTCAATATGTATACTTTGCGCTAGCCTCCGGGGATGTTTATGCGCCTGACGGTACCGAAGTTTACGGAGCCGATGACAACGGGTTCGAGGGCTATCCTCCCAACATTGTTGGGAAAGACTCAAATGGTAACTATTTCAGTTTGACAAACACAACAGCATTACCAGGTCTTTCGAATCCGGTTGTTGATACGCTTGGGCGCACGATTGTCAACCCGATTATCACCATGTCGGGTGGTAATATCATCAGCCCCGTAACATTGCAGGTTATGAACTCGGAAGGCGGCGTCTCAGCCTATGTCGTAAATTTTACAACCATAGCAGTCCAGACCAACTTTGGGCAGAGCGGAGTAACTGAATGCAGATACCCTTATCGATGTGGTGCGAACTACTACAGCAGTGTAGTGGCCGTCATCACCAGCATAGGACTACCCGACGGCTCCAGCTACTCATTCCTGTATGACTGCGACGAGACACTGGCGGGGCAAACGGCCGCATGCAATTCGCCTGGCGGCCAGAGCGGCTACTACGGCACGCTGACCAGCATGACTCTACCTACGGGCGCGACGATAAACTATGTCTATTCCATGTTCGAGGGAGTAAGTTGGCAGGGCGAACAATTCCCGAGCCGTTGGCTTACATCTAAGTCTTCCAGCGCTGGAACTTGGTCGTACACTCCGTTGGTAACTGCGGGGGCGCCGAGCAGCTCCTGCCTCTCTGGGAGCTATAAGGTTGGCTGCATGCAAACAACTGTGCAAAGGCCAGATGGTTCCAAAGAAATAACATCATTCATTGTAGATCCATTCGGAGGCTCGTGGCCGCAAACGACTCTAAGCTACGACACCGACGGTGCCACTTTACTTTCGACAGTGAATAATACCTGGAATTTCTCTACCCCTTGTACGCTGAATCTATGTGATGGCAATGGCTACCAGTACGTTCGAAAGTCGAGCACATCCACAACGCTTCCCGTGCCAGGGGGGAGCATCACGAAACAAACTGCCTACACCTACGACACGCCGCAAACGGGAAACGTTACGAGCGTCAAGGAGTGGAAATATCAAAACGGGACGGCGCCTACATTCCCCGCTGTGCCCGATCGAGCTACATATACAACCTACGCGACGATAGGGGGCAACAACAACATTAATCGTCCGAAGTCCATAATCGTGTGCAACAACGTGGGTACAAACTCCAGTTGTACCGGGGGTGGAACCCCGGTTGCGCAAACTACGATAACGTACGACGGATATGGAAGCAGCAACGTATTAGCATTGCAAAATGCGCCGACGGCGACCACGAACCACGACACCACCTATGGAACGTCATACCTGACTAGAGGCAACGCAACTCAGATCAGCAAATGGGTGGCCGGGACGACTTATCTGACGACATACCTCTCCTACGATACAACCGGGCAGGTTATTCAAGCGTACGACCCAAATCTGAACAAGACAACGTACTCGTACACAGACAGTTTCTATGATGATAATGGCGCTGATCCTCCTGCCGCTCATAGTGGTGCACCGACGACAAATGCGTATGTGACTACGGTGACGGATGCCATTGGATCAACTTCGATGGGATATTACTACCGAAGCGGACAGACGGCTCTCTCAACTGACTACAACGGGGTAACGACATATGGGCACTACGTGGACCCGTTTGATCGGCCGACGAAAACCGACTATCCGATTGGATTTGGATGGCTGCTCAATGTTTACGGTGTACCGTCAAACCAGCAGACAGAGATTGACTCCTACGCTGCGGTAGCCGACACCGGCGGCACAGGGTCCGCGAGTTGCACTCTTTGCACTCATACGCAAGCGCTGCTAGACGGACTTGGGCGCGCAGTGACCGGAAATCTTGTCAACAATCCTGCGGGTGAAGTCAGCGTCACCAGCGTTTATGACGGACTGAACCGGGTTAGTTCCAGCAGTCATCCTCACATTGGGACCGGCGATCCGAATAACGTGTCCGAAACTATGTACTATGACGGGCTCGGACGGGCAATTGCAACTCGGCATCCTGACAGCCAAGTCGCCCGATCGGCGTATGGGGCCAAGGTCGCCAGTCTCGGCGGTCTCACAAGTCAGCAGAGTTCCGCTGCCACCTACGGCTACGGTTTCCCAGTGGTTTCGGTGGATGAAGCTGGCAAACAGAAACAGGAATGGATTGATGGCTTTGGCCGAGTGATCGAGGTAGACGAGCCCAGCACTAACACTGGCGTACTTGCCACGGCTACCATTACGATTTCAGGCAGCGCGGCGGGGAATTCGGGTTCCATCACTGTCACGGTGAACGGATTCGCCGCAACGGCCTACTGGTGCGCGAGTTCAACGGCTGCTTCGGTCGCTGCGAGCCTTGGCGTTGCGTTAGGTTCTGCGCTGTCACCCGTCGCAGCGACGGTCAATGGGACAGCCGTCACTATGACCGCCGTGGGATACGCACCTTCTTTTTCAGTCAGTTACAGCAAGGCCGGTTTCATAGCCACTCCTGCGTCAGGGACGTTCACTGGAGGAACCGGAGGGATAACGTACTTGCCCTCCGTTACGACGTACACCTATGACGTGCTGGGCAATCTGACAGGGGTTACGCAAGGGGCACAGACGCGGAGTTGGCAGTACGACGGCCTCAGCCGATTGACCCGAGAGATCACTGCTGAAGCCGGAACGGTGAACATATCGTACGTGGCCGCATCAGGAGCGCTGTGCAGCGGCAATCCATCCAATCCCTGCAGCAGAATAGCGCCCGCCCCCAATCAGACCGGCACAGCTACGGTTACCACGACCTACACCTACAACACCGCCAACCAGCTAACGCAAAAGACTCATTCCGATACCACGGGAACCGAGAGCTATTGTTATGGCAGCGGCTGTGGCGGCGGCAGCGGGACAACCTTCATGATCGGACGCCTCGCAACCATGACGGACCCCTCCGGGTCCGAGGCATACAGCTACGATCAGATCGGCCGGGTCACGAAAGTGGTCAAGACGATCGGCAGTACACCCTACACCATGCAGTACGCGTACAACGCCGGGGATCAACTAACAAGCGTTACCTATCCTTCGGGGCGAGTCGTCGGTTACAACTATGACAGCGTCGGCCATTTGTGCCAGGTGGCAACCAGCGTGAGTGGCGGCTGCAACTCCACAGCTCCGTACCTCACTCTCCCGAGCGGCAGTTATGATGCCGCCGGTCGGCCTCTGAGTGCAACGTATGGCAACGGCGTAGTGGCGACCGCTGCTTATTCCCCGCTGACCTCTGAGCTTACGAGTATCAGGTACGCGAAGGGCAGTACACCCCTGTTCGGCCTAATTTATTACTATCAACAACAATCGACGAAATGTCCGACTGGCAATCCCGTCGGCAACAATGGACAGATCCAGTGCATCTTCGATTTTGTCCAGCCCTCGCGGAGCGTCTCCTATACTTATGACCAACTCGAGCGGCTGAGCACCGCAACCACAGCGGGCGGCGGTTCCTATGCCGCGTGGGGTATTGCGGAAACGTATGACCGGTACGGCAATCGCGCCACGCAGAGTGTGACCGCTGGAAGCGCGCCCGCTCCTTCTTTCACCATTAATCCCGTCAACAACCAAATTACAAGCTTCACGTATGATGCCGCTGGCAACGTAATTTCCGAGCCGTCTCCGCTGAGTGCAAGCTACACCTACGACGGCGAAGAGTGCAATACCGGATTCGCCGGAAACGGCAACAGCGCTACTTACCTGTGCGACGGCAACCACCTGCGCGTGCAGAAGGTGGCAAACGGGGTGCCCACGGTTTCTGTACGCTCAGGTGGCCAGGTCATTGCCGAATACGACAACGGTGTGGCTGTGAACTCGCCGACACGTGAGTATCTTTATGGCCACAATCTCCTGGCAATTGTGACGGGAAGCATATCAGGGTCAGGTGGGACGATTATCTATCAGCATCGCGATCATCTCTCTCCGCGCCTGTATACCGATGTCAACGGCAACGATGTGGGCGAACAGGGAACCTTCGCCTTCGGCGAATCTTGGTACAGCAACAGCCAAACCTCTCAGTGGATTTTCACCTCGTATGAGCGGGATCAGGAAAGTGGCAATGACTACGCTTTGGCTCGCTCCTATGCCAGCAACCAGGGACGTTTCCTGGCTCCCGACCCCTTGGAAGGCGCAGTCGGCGACCCGCAGTCCTGGAACCGCTATGCCTACGTCGAGAACGACCCCATCGACTTGTCCGATCCCAGCGGCCAGGGATTCTGGGACGATTTGGGACATGCCCTTCTTAACCTAGTCTCCGCCTTTGCCGGAGGGGAGTTCGCAAGAGCCGTAGGTGGCATTTTACCCGCTCCACCGTCTCAGTGCGCTAACCTCACCACCTGCACCGGTCCCCCCATCATATTCTCGGAAAACGGAGGGCAAAACGGGACGCAAGATCCAACGGCGCAAAATACGACGCCGCAGTACCAGAATCCTCAAAACGAAGCAGAGGCTAGACTTTCGAATGTCGTGTACAACGAGACTTCCAGTCTTCGTCCCGACCCAAAGTCGAAGCCGGGTCAGGGAGGAAGTGCGGAAGCGCTGCAGGACGCGCGAGAGGGAGTCGCAGAGGTCGCCAACCGCGTCATTGACAGCGGACATCCGGGACGAGTAGCCCCATCTGAACTCAACGATAAAGACAGGCGAGCCCTATCATCTGGGAACGCTGATGCAATCAATGCTCACAATGCTTCTCTAGCGGCAGCGCGGCAAGCTCTCGGGGGCGCGAACAACACAAGCGGAGATACCCAGTACCGCCTGCGCACCCGGAGTGTCAGTCCGGATCGACCAATAAACGGCAAAGATACAAACTTCGTCTACGGCCCATTTATAAACACGATTGGCCGTCGGGAGACGGTTGTGTTTGCGCCGTGAAAAAGAGAGGAACGCATACATGAAACTCCTAACGTTGTTGCTTGCACTTCTCAGCTTGTCGATCCCGGCCAGCCCGCAGGCGCAGAAGCGGAAGGTGTCGGAGTCTGATGTAAAGGCCATCATTCAAGCAGTCGAGGACGAAATCTACGACTATGGGTACCAAAAGCAGTTCTATCAGATGGGTAAAGATGTGGGCACATCGCCGAATGCTCCTCGCAGCCGTATACGGATTTACATTGAACCCGAAGTTGACGCAGAAGACGGAGGGGCTCGCGTAATCTACAAGCTGATGCCGCACGGCGAGGTGCTGCGCGACTTTGTTATCCGAAAAGATGGTTCAGTCGTTCTCTCCGGCAACCCGCAAAATGGGTTCCCGCCTACACAGGAAGCAAGCACAAAAACCGTCTATATGGACGATGACGAGGTGTGCCAGATGAAACATGACTGGCTCAAGGAGTTCTTCGTCGTGGACGATTCTCCCAGCCCCGAGAGGATTCAGGAGGCAGCGCAACGTCAAAAAGCTCGAACTGGTTTCTCGGATCGGGAATACCGCCTGGCCCACAGCAAAAAGCCATAGCTCTTGCGATCTGCCCGCCGAGCAGCGTAGATGCTGCTCACGTTCCTGGGCGGCCAGGGCGAGCGGTTCGGGAGCGGCTATGAAGAAAATCACGCTAGCGATATCGCTACTGTTTTGCTTGAGCGCAACTGCCTACTCGCAGGAGCAATCGCCGCAACTGTTGCTGCACACCGCTCAGTGCCTTGAGGCGAAGCAGTTCCTGCCGTCCTCGAAAGCAACAAAGCTGACCTTTGGGTACTTTCTCGATGAGAAATCCTATTCGCCTGACAGGGTCATCTACTTGGTCAACTATGCCGCTCCGGCCCGGTCGAACGGGTTGGTTTTTGCAATCTTCCTAACAGAACACGACGGCCACCAGGCTTTCAATATCCAGAACAACGCCAGCTTTGTTTTGTCCAAGGATGAGCCGATCGGTGTTTCGTTTGTAAATCCTCCACTCGGCGGTACGTGGACGCAGGAGCACCTTGCATCGGCTATCAAGGAGATCGAGAAGCAGCCTAGGTTTGCGCTTTACGTAAAAGACCTATTCGCTGCCGATCCTTCCCTGGTTTGCGAGTCGTACACGGACCCTCAACCGAAGAAGGGTGAAAAGTAGTGAACCGGCTGTGCTCGACTCGCTGATCTGAACCGCCGAGCAGAGTAGCTGTTGTTGGCGTTTCTGGGCGGGCAGGGCGTGCGATCCGGGAGCGGGTGAGGGTCAGGGCAGGTCCTCCGGGGCGTTCTGAAAGTTTTTTCTTTAGCTGTGGGTTTGGGTGTGGGCCGCGCCGGGTTTGTGGCGCGGCCTTGCCGTCTGCGGGTGCCGATCCCGATCCTGATTCCGTGGGGTGAGGAGCCGCCGATCCGTGCCCTGATCCAGGTCCGATTAGCGGCGCTTTGCGGTCCCGATCCTGCCGCCGATTCCTGACCGGGGAGTGTGGCGAATCGGGCACGGTGGGCGTGACGTTCATGCCCTCCCGGAAGGTGGTTTTAGGGTTGAGTGTTTTTGCGCTGCCTTCGGCATCGGGTTTACGCATGTCGCGGTAGGGATACGGATTGCTCCGTACCCCCCGCACAGATCCGTACGGGCGGATTTCCCGCATACGGCTCTTGCCTCAGGTCGTGACGCGCAGACGGCGCGAAGGATAAGGATGGCAGATATGGGCCGGAGGCAGCCAGCGGCGGATGAGCCGATTCATTCGTTCCCACAGAACGCGACCATGTTGGCTTCGTCTGCACAGCGTTCGATGCCAGAGGTTGCTCACGGTGAAACGAAAGTGGGCCAGGGCGTACCGGTTGCCCGGCACTCCGAAGTATCGGATATGCCCACCCACAACGGACTTCAACCACTCGCCAACTTCAGGAACAGGGTCATGCATACGCCGCCGCAACTCGATCTTCACCTGTTGCAGTTTGGCTTGCATTCGCTTGCGAACCGTCTGCCGCAGCACCAGAAACCGTCCCTTTTTCGTCTTCCCGCAGATATGCTTGAAGCCGAGAAAATCGAAGGTCTCCGGCCTGCCCAGACCGAGGCGCTTTCGGTTGGCCGCCGCATGGCGTCCGAACTCGATAAGCCGCGTCTTCTCCGGGTGCAGTTCCAGTTGGAACTTCTGCATTCGTTCGTTGAGTTCCGCCCAGAACCTTTCGGCCTCGTCTTTGTGCTCGAATCCAACCACGATGTCGTCGGCGTACCGCACCACGATCACATCGCCGTGCGCACGCTTCTTGCGCCATGCTTGAACCCAGAGATCAAAGACGTAATGAAGGTAGATGTTCGCCAGCAATGGCGATGCACTTCCGCCCTGCGGCGAACCTGCCTCCACAAACGTTCGCGTTCCCTTTTCCAGCACGCCCGCGTTCAGCCATTTCTGGATGAGCCGCACGACGCGCCGATCCGCTATCCGATGCTGGAGGAACCGGACCAGCCATACGTGCGACAGCCGATCGAAAAAGCTGCGCACGTCCAGGTCCAGCACCCAGTTCACACGTCGCTCATGCAGTCCACAGAACAGGGCGTCCAGCGCTTTGTGCTGGTGTCGCCTTGGCCGGAACCCATAAGAGAAGCCGAGAAAGTCGGTTTCGTAAATCGCGTTGAGCACTTCCACCGTCGCTCGTTGCACAAGCTTGTCTTCGAGCGCCGGGACGCCGAGCGGTCGCTGCCGCCCGTCCGCCTTCGGAATGTAGACTCTACGCACCGGCTTCGCCCGGTACGCTCCGCGCTTCAGCCTATGGGAGAGGTCCTGGAGATTTTGCTCAAGGTCCTCGCCGTAGTGCTGCCACGTCTCTCCATCAACACCGGCTGCCGCGTGCCTTTTCAACTGGTAGTAGGCGAACCGCAGAGTGTCGATCCGGTAGATGTGATGCAGCAGAGCGGTGAACCTCACATCCTTGTTCAATGTTGCCGTTTGTCGTACCTGCGCCAACTCACTCGGCGCGTCTACCCGGCTCTGAGTCCGGAACGCGTTTTGCTGGCCCAGGTTTCCCTTGGCCAGACCCCTTCCCTCCATCTCCTCCGCCGCCGGTGTTCTGGTTTTGTTCGGAGACTTCCCCGGTACTATGGGCCTGTCCGACTTCCCGTGTTCGTTCATCATCGGCTCCTGTCCTTGAACTTCCCGATGCGTCCCGAGGGCGCTGGTCGCTCTCGGGGGAACCCGGGATCTCTCAACTTCCGTGCAAGATGCGTCCCTACGTGCCAGGGTCATAGACCGCGCAGGACTCCCGCCAAGCTCGCGATGGCGCTTGGCAGGATGTTGCCTTCCGCGTTGTGTCAGGGCGTCGGCGTCCTGAAGTTAGGGGTATTTCGCGGCTCAATAACCTGGCCCGTAGTTCCTCCTGTCTACGCTTCGTATCCGGCCTTGCGACCGTGCCCGCAAGACTCGGAGCCGGCGTGGCTGGCTAGGCCTTCGCCGTACGACTCTTTCATTCGCTGCATCTTGCCAGATTCGATGCCGACTGCCCTACCTGCCCCGCCAGTGTGGTGGTGCAAGCACGCTGCCTACGGCATCGGGTTGACGCTACGACACGTCACCCCGGAACGGGTGCTGCACAGCAACCTGCGGTTGCTGTCGGTGAACCTGTTGAAACCAGAGCAGCTAAGAGAAAAATCCCTCTGGGCCGGTTGCTGCCGAGCAACCGCAGGTTAACGAACGTGAACTTGTTGATTCCTTTGGCTCGATAGCTCACCATAGAAGAACTGTGAAGTTCCTCCCCTTGTCGTCGGTCGTTTCCTGCCTTGGCGGTGTTGCGTGGTGAAGCCGCCGCTCCGCACCAAAACTCTGGGCACGAAGGTGAGCGAGGAGGAGTTCGCGCAGCTAGAAGCAGCGGCCAGCGAACGCGGCTTGACCCTGAGCGAGTGGTGCCGGGAAACTCTGCTGGCGAGCGTGAACGGCCAGGAGGAGAAATCCGCCGATCCGGGCAGAGCCGACCAGGCGCTCATGGCGGAGCTGGTGGCGCTGCGGGCGATCCTGCTCAACGTGCTCTTCAAGCTGGCGAACGGAGAAAAGCCGACGGCGGAGGAGATGCAACGGCTGATCGACCGGGCGGACGCGGACAAGCTGAAGAAGGCGCGGGAGCGGCTGGCGCAGGCGGTAGAGTCGGAAGGGCAGCCGGGAGAGAAATCCTGAAAATATTTTGATCGTTTTTCCGGTTTCTGGGTTCCTAGAATAAGTAGGGGGCGGTGTAGGTGATGAGCCAGGTGTTGGGTCGCGGAGAGTCACGGCCTTGGGCGACGAAGTGGCCGGTGTCGAGTCTGGGAGCTTTCCTGCTTGCGGTCGTGGCGGGCATAGGAATCTTGACGTACCGCAACGTCGAGAAGTGGACGCCGTTGCAGCAATGGTACTGGGTCGAATATCTGAGCACGAAAAGCTTTCCGAGCGCGCGCGGCGACTATCGGCTGCTGGCGAAAGTGGACAGCCACGGGAAGCAGCGCATGGCGGTCGATGCCGATGTGGTGCCCGGTCCGCAGCAGGGCTGGCCGCCGTTTTCGTTTGCGCTTACCGAAAAAGCGCGGCAGTCGGGAGCGGTCGCGCTGAAGGTGGACACGGTGCATTACGGCAGCGCGCAAATGAATCAGATGCTCTCCGAGTGGATTTACGAGGGCCAGACGCCCGACGACCTGATCCGGCCCGCGTGGTTGGGCGCGCTGGGCATCTTCGTGCTCGGTCTGGTGCTGGCGATCCCGCGCGACCGTGCGCGGGTGCGGATGATGGAACACGGGCGACGGCTGAAGGGTCCGCAGATGGTCACGGTGAAGGAGTTTAACCAGTGGAGCGGCGGGAACGGCATCGGCTTTGCGACCACGGAGCGAAAACAAACGCTCTCGATTCCGCGCGCGTTCGAGTCGAGCCACGTGATGATCATGGGCGACACGGGCACGGGAAAAAGCATCCTGCAGCGCCGGGTGCTCATGCAGATTGCCGAGCGCAATGAAACGGCCATCGTGTACGATCCGGCGCTCGAATACACGCCGCAATTTTTTAATCCCGCGCGCGGCGATCTGATCTTGAATCCGCTGGACGCGCGCTGCCCCTACTGGTCACCGTGTGACGAAGTGATCCACGAGGCCGAGGCGCTGACGCTGGCAACGTCGCTGTTTCCTGACAAGCCGCATGAGAATACTTTTTTCATCGAAGGGCCGCGAAAAATCTTCGCGCACTTGCTGACGCTCAAGCCGACGCCGGAGCAACTGGTGTGGTGGATGAGTCACGAGGAGGAACTGGACCGCCTGCTGAAAGGCACGGAGCTGGCGACGTTTATCTATCGCGGGGCAGGCCCGCAGCGCGGCGGCGTGCTGGGCGCGCTCAACATGGTAGCCGACAGCTTGAAGCTACTGCCGAAGCAGAGCGAGACGAAGCAACGCTGGGCGACGGAAGAATGGGCGCGACAGAAAAGCGGCTGGCTGTTTCTGACTTCGATTCCTCGCTTTCGCGAGCGGCTGTTGCCGCTCATGAGCTTGTGGTTGGACACGCTGGTGCTGCGCTTGATGAACCAGGGCGATCCCGCGATGCGGCACGCATGGTTCGTGCTCGACGAACTGGCGAGCCTGCAAAAACTTCCGCAGTTGCACACGGCGCTGACCGAGAATCGCAAATCGGGAAATCCTGTGGTGATCGGCTTCCAGGGCCGCAGTCAACTGGAAACGCGCTACGGTCACGAAGCGGAAGCCATGCTGTCACAGCCCGCGACCAAAATCTTTTTGCACACGAGCGAGCCGCGCGCGTCGAAGTGGATCTCGGAGACGATCGGCGAAGTGGAAATGGAGCGGATGAAAGAAACGGTGAATACCGGGCGGTTTTTCCGCAGTGCGAGATCGAGGAGCTATCACGCGGAACGCCGCGTGGAACCGCTGGTGCTGGCCTCGGAGATCAGTGGCCTTCCGCGTTTGAACGCCTTGCTCAAGGTGGACAATCTGGTAGTGCCGTTCAGCTTTCCGTATCTCGCGCCGGTGAAGGCGCAGCCCGGTTTCATTCCGCGTGAGACGACGGCGCGCGTGGTCGAGATCGGAAAGCGGCCGTCAAAGCCAAGTGCGACACCAGCACAGGAGATCAAGCCACGCGAGCCGGAGAGATCGAAAGACATCGCCGCCGGGCAGGAGCCGTACTTCCAGTGAGAAGCACGGCGCTGTCGTGTTGCTGTCGGGTGAAAGTGTTTCGCGCTGCGAGCACTTCATGCGAATCTCACGAAAGGAGGTTCAGCAATGACGGACACAACAAAGCAAGGTGAATATCGCCGCCTGACGCCGCAAGAGATCGGTTCCACGGTTGCAATGTTCCGCAAAATGATGGACTGGAAACAGTTCACGTTGGCTTCAGAAGCCGGAGTCAATGAGCGCACAGTGCAGCGCATCGAGCGCGGTGAGAAAGTAGATGACGACACGCTGCGGAAGATCGCAAAAGCGTTTCAGGTGCCGGAAGAGGGGTTTTTGGAACTGTGCTATATGCCCACCGGTGAAGAACTGCAAGCACGGTTCGAACAAACGCGGAAGGAACGCATGCCCGTCGAAGCACACAGCCTCAGCAGCATAAAGGACTGCGAGGCAATCCTTAGAAGCGATGGGAATATCGTTCACGATAGCGCCTTGCCGGAAGAAATGGCAGACCAGATTGCAGCGCTGAGAGATCAGCTCCAAGACTGGGGAGACATCTGGTCCGATCTAACCAACGTAGAAAAACTGGAGGCTTGCCGCTCGTTCTTCGCCGAAGTACAGAAGATCGAAGAACAAGGCTTCAAAATACGCTATGCCGTTTACGACACTGAAGACAACTTCAGAATCTCCGTCCTGGTGTTCGGAGCCAGCAACGATGACAGTTTCGCAAATCGGACGCAGTTCGTGGTGCCACGCCGTTTTGCAAAGCTGGCAATACAAAGCCTCAGGGGATAGATGCTGACGATATCAAAGCCGCTCTCATCGGGCCAAGCGCAGGCGTACCACAAAGAGGAGTTTGCCAACGCGCAGGGGAATTACTACAGCGAAGGCGACCGGATACGCGGCGAGTGGCACGGGAAACTGGCCGAGGAGTGGGGCTTGCGCGGCGACGTGCAGGAGGAGCACTTCGCGCGACTCGCCAACGGGCAGCATCCGATCAGCGGAGAGCAGTTGGTGCGTTATCAGGCCGCGCGGGAATACACGAACGAGCGCGGCGAAACGGTGAGCACGATGGAACACCGCGCGGGCTGGGATGCCACGTTCTCAGCGCCAAAGAGCGTGTCGCTGACCGCGCTCGTTGGCGGTGACGAGCACGTGCGCGAGGCGCACCGCGAGAGCGTGAAGGTTGCGCTCGGTGAAATGGAGAAATACGTCCAGGCGCGGATCGGCGGCAACCATCCGGCAGAGACCACGGGCAAATGGGTTGCGGCCAGCTTCGAGCACGACAGCGCGCGGCCCGTGAACGGCTACGCGGCGCCGCAACTGCACACGCATGTTGTGTTCTTCAATCTGACGCAGACTGAGAACGGCGAGACGCGCTCGCTGCAACCGCGCGAGCTGTACCGCTCGCAGCAATACGCGACGGCGATCTATCGCTCGGAGCTGGCGCTGCGATTAAAAGATCAGGGCTACGAGATCGAGCAAGGAAAAAGCGGGCAGCCCGAGATCAAGGGTTACAGCCGCGAATATCTGGAGGCGTCGAGTCCGCGCCGTCAGCAAATCCAAGAACATCTCGCCGAGCAAGGCGTGAGAGGCGCAGGCGCGGCACAGATCGCCGCGCACCAAACGCGCGACGACAAGCTGCCCGCGATCACGCACGAAGAAATGCAGCAGCGGCATCGGGAAATGGCGGTGCAGTTCGGCCAACAACCGGAGCGCGTAATGCGTGAGGCGCAGGCCCGCCAAGTGGAACAACAAAACCCAGAGCACAAGCAGCAGAGCATCGAATCCGCGTTGACCTACGCGCGGGAGAAAAATCTGGAGCGCCACGCGGTGACCGATGAACGCGAACTCATGCGCGACTCGCTGAAACGTTCGATGGGCGAGGCCAGCTTCGCCGAGGTGCGAAACCAGTTTGAAAATCGCGTGCAAGCGGGTGAGCTGATCGAAGTAGAAAACCGCAGCCCAGGCCGCGCGTTCACCACGGGCGAAATGATTGGCTACGAGCGGGACACTATCGCCGCGATGCGCGCGGGACAAAATCAGCACGAGCCGCTGGTGAGTTCCGAGACGTGGCGCGAGGTCGAAGAGAAGCACGCGCACCTGAGCACGAGCCAGCGCGCAGCGGTTGAGCAAATCCTATCGAGCCAGGACAGGATCACGGGTCTTGAGGGTGTGGCCGGTGCGGGCAAAACTACTTCTTTAGCTGCTGTTCGTGAAGCCGCCGAGCATGAAGGCTACGAAGTGCGTGGCCTTGCGCCCACGTCGCGCGCGGCGCACAAGCTGGCAGAATCCGGCGTCGAGTCGGAGACGTTGCAGCGGCATCTCCGACATGAGGAGCAGCCAGGAGAAAAGCGGCTCTACATCCTCGACGAATCGAGCCTCGCCAGCACGAAACAAATGAACGAGTTCCTGCATCGTTTGCACGGCGAGGACCGCGTGCTGCTGGTGGGCGACACGCGCCAACATGAAGCCGTCGAAGCGGGCAGGCCGTACCAGCAGCTACAAGAAGCGGGAATGCAAACCGCGCGGCTGGATGAGATCGTGCGGCAGAAAGACCCGGCGCTCAAGGAAGCCGTGGAGCAGCTTGCCTGCGGCGACGTCCGAGCGGCGATAGAAAATCTCGACGGCCAGGGCCGTGTGCATGAGATCGTGGGCCGAGAAGAGCGGCTAAGTGAAATCGCGCGCGAGTACGCGCGAGAGCCGCAAGGCACGCTTGTCATCTCGCCAGACAATGAAAGCCGCCGCGAGTTGAATGGGCTGATCCATCGAGAAATGCAGGAGCGTGGCGACGTGAGCCAGGACGAGCACAAAATCCGCGTCCTCGATTCGCGGCAGGAGATGACGGGCGCAGATCGGCAGTGGGCTGGTCAATACGAAGCGGGCGACGTGGTGCGCTACACGCGCGGCAGCAAAGTGCTGGGCATCGAGCCAGGAGAATATGCGCGCGTCGAGAGCGTGGACCAGAAAGAAAATCGCGTGACCATCGAACGCGAGAATGGCGAGCATCAGACTTACGATCCGCGCCGACTCGCAGGCGTGACGGTCTATCACGAAACTGAGCGCGCGTTCTCCGAAGGCGACCGTGTGCAGTTCACAGCGCCGTCGAGGGAGTTGCATGTTGCCAATCGCGAACTGGGCACCATCGAGAAAATCAACGACGCCGGCGACGTCCAAATCCGCGTGGACTCAGGCCGCGAAGTTGCGTTCAACATCCGCGAGCATCCGCACGTCGATCACGGTTACGCGGTGACGAGCCACAGCAGCCAGGGCCAGACTGCCGACCGCGTGCTGGTTCATGTGGACACGGAGCTAGGCGAGCAACTGGTGAACAGCCGCATGGCTTACGTGTCGGTCTCGCGCGGACAACACGACGCCGAAATCTACACCAACGACAAAAGCGAACTCGCGCGCGATCTGAGCCGTGATGTGTCGCAGCGCACGGCCACCGAGAGCCAGGAGCCAGCATCAATGGCGCAGAAGATCGAACCAGTTGCCGCGCAGCACGAAGCCCCAGAGCAAACGCAAGACCACGGCCACAGCCTCGGAATGGGACTCTAACTACTCTCTTCCGAATCGACTCGGTACGATGTACATTCCTGAAAAAGGTAACCATGAAAAGCATCTACTACGCCCATGCGCTCTGCGTATACGGCACTCCGTGTGAACAGAAGGAACTGAAGGCGATCCGCGCCAGGTTCCGAAAATGCAGAATCGTGAATCCCTCACGCTACAGCGACCACCCGGAAAAGCGCAGGGACAATGTCGAGTTCTGCCTGAGACTCGTGGCAAAGTGCGACATCGTTGTTTATAGCTGCCTCTTGGGGAAAATCACAGCGGGAGTCGGCAAAGAAGTGAATCACGCGCTCAAGCTGGGGAAGGCCGTGTACGAAATACAATCGGCGGGCCTCGTCCAGCGGCAGCGGAGGGTGAAGCATCTCACTCGCCTCAGATCAATCCAGCTATACCGCAAGTGGTGGCGTGTGCGTGGCGGCAACTGAGTGGGAGAATGAATCGCCGTCCCCCAGTGCGTCTCTCATTTTTTCCGCAGGGAGTATACGGAGCGCGGGAGGCCAGTCAAGGCTCTGCGCTTCGCTCCGATGAACGCGCCAAAAACGCGCGGCCTTGACTAACCTCCCTCTCCGCTCCTGTGTTGCTTCCAGCTAGGAAAAAATGAGAAGAAAAAATGGGAGGAGTTATCTGTCCTGTGACGATGCGAGAAAACCGTCGATGGTGGTCAGCAGAGCCCGCTGCCGATACGGAGGCAAGTTCTCAATCTGTTCCATCCGCCGCAGGAGCTTGAGACTGGGCTGCCGTCTTGATGACACAACGCTCTTCTTCTTTCCGCGCAGCAGTTCGTCCGTGCTGACTCCCAAAATATCGGCAAAGCGGACAGCCATCTCCGCAGTAAGACGCAGCTTCTCGTGTTCGTAGTCGGAGATCAGCACTTGAATGAGGCCAGAACGTTCCGCGAGTTGCTGCTGAGTAAAGCCCCGTTCCTTCCGAATCCGCGCGAGGCGTTGTCCTAGCGTTTCCTTCTCAGAGTTCGCAGACTTCGGTTTCGACTTTGCAGGCATGACCTCAATGTAAAGGCAGCTTCCTGTTGTCGAGGCGGATTCAGTGTTGCACGACATAGTAAATTACTGTATAACGAATCACGATTATAGGCACCATAAAAAACAGCAAAACCCTCTTGACAGGGTTTCTGCAAAGACCCTGAAAAAGAGCAAAAGGAGGTCCAGGGCATGGCGCGGATCGCGGAGAGCGAGATCGAGCGGTTGAAGCGGGAAATCTCGGTGCAACGGCTGGCGGAGGCGCGCGGGGTGAAACTGAAACGCCACGGCGCGGACCTGATCGGGCTGTGTCCCTTCCACGACGATCACGAGCCGTCGCTGGTCATCACGCCAGGGAAAAATCTGTGGAACTGTCTGGGAGCGTGCCGCCGTGGAGGAACCGTCATCGACTGGGTCATGTTGGCCGAAGGAGTCAGCTTCCGCCATGCCGTCGAACTGTTGCGCGAAGATCGTCTTCCCTTGGCGATCAATCCAAACGCCAAAGCGCCGCGCCTCTCCACCGTGCCCAAGCTGCCCGCGCCGGTCGAGCGCACAGCCGACGACCGCGTGTTGCTGTTGCAGGTGGTGAGCTACTACCAAGAAACGTTGAAGCAGAGTCCCGATGCGCTGAAATATCTGGAGAGCCGCGGCCTGAAATCGGCGGAGATGATCGACACGTTTCGGCTGGGCTTCGCCAATCGCACGCTGGGCTACCGGCTGCCGGAGAAAAACCGTGTGGCGGGAGCGGAGCTGCGCGGACGCCTGCAAAAGCTCGGCATCTACCGCGAGAGCGGACACGAGCACTTCAACGGTTCGGTGGTGATTCCAATCTTCGATCTAAGCGGCCAGGTGGCGCAAATGTACGGACGCAAGATCACTCCGAATCTGCGCGCCGGAACACCCGATCACTTGTACCTGCCTGGACCGCATCGCGGAGTGTGGAACGAAACGGCGCTCGCCGTGTCGAAAGACGTGATCCTCTGCGAAGCGCTGATCGATGCGCTGACCTTCTGGTGCGCGGGCTATCGCAACGTGACCGCGATCTACGGAGTGAACGGCTTTACCGAGGAACACCGCACGGCGTTCAGAAAGCACGGCACGAAGAGAATTTTTATCGCCTACGACCGGGACGAGGCCGGAGAAGGCGCGGCCCAGGAGCACGCCGCGCAACTTATGGAGATGGGCATCGAATGTTTCCGGGTGCAGTTTCCGAAAGGCATGGACGCCAACGAATACGCGCTCAAGGTGCAGCCCGCGTCGAAGAGTTTAGGGATCATGCTGAATCGCGCCGCATGGCTGGGCAAAGGCGAGCGGCCCGGAGTGACACTGATCGAACCAGTGAAAGCCGAACCAGCAAAGATCGAGCCGGTGAAGATCGAGCCGCCGCCACCAGAGCCAGCACCGCAGATCGAAGCGCAGACTCATCAACAACAAACTGCCGAGCCGCCCGCCGCACCAATCGTCGAAGAACAATCAGAAGAAAAAACCGAACCCGCAGCTAAAGAAGAAAATGCAATCCCGCTGCCAGCCTCTCTCCCTGCTGCGCCGATTATCGAGGAATCAGAAAAAGTTTTTCCTTTAGCCGCCGATCCGCAGACCCAGAGCAGCGAAGAACCCGCGCCGATTCCTCCGACGCTGGCAGCGCCCGCGCGCAGCGAGTGGCCGGTGATCGATGCGCCGGTTGAAATCCACGGCGACGAGATCGTCATCCACCAGGGCGACCGCCGCTATCGTGTGCGCGGGCTTACGAAAAACATGAGCTACGAGTTGCTGAGAATCAATCTGCTCGTATCGGGCAAGAACACGCACGGCGAGAGTGCTTTCCACGTGGACACGTTCGATCTGTACTCGGCGCGACAGCGCACGGTGTTCCTGAAGCAGGCGAGCGAAGAACTAGGCGTGCAGGAAGATGTGATCCGCCGCGATCTCGGCCACGTGCTCTTGCAACTGGAGGCGATGCAGGATCAGCAGATCAAGCAGACGTTAGAGCCGAAAGAAAAAGAAATCCCGATCGGCGAAGAAGAACGTGTGGCAGCGATGAAACTGCTGCGCGATCCGCGCCTGCTCGACCGTATCCTCGCAGACCTTGAACGTTGCGGCATGGTGGGCGAGGAGACGAACAAGCTGGTGAGCTATCTGGCGGTGACTTCCCGCCTGCTCGACGCGCCGCTCGCGATCCTGGTGCAGGCCAGTTCCGCAGCGGGCAAATCGGCGTTGATGGAAGCCGTGCTCGCTCTGGTGCCCGAAGAGCAACAAGTGCAGTACTCGGCGATGACCGGGCAGTCGCTCTTCTACATGGGCGAGAACGATCTGAAACACAAGGTGCTCGCCATCGTCGAAGAGGAAGGCGCGCTCCGCGCCGCCTACGCGCTGAAGCTGCTGCAATCGGAAGGCGTGCTCACCATCGCCTCAACCGGAAAAGACGCAACCACGGGACGACTGATCACGCACCAGTACCGCGTCGAAGGCCCGGTGATGATCTTCCTCACCACAACGGCAATCGATCTGGACGAGGAGTTGCTGAATCGCTGTCTGGTGCTGACCGTCGATGAGGACCGCGCGCAGACGCAGGCGATCCACCAGAAGCAGCGCGAGGCGCAAACGCTCGAAGGACTGCTCGCCAAACACGACCGCAACGAACTGCTGGCCACGCATCGCAACGCGCAGCGCCTCTTGAAGCCCATGCTGGTGGTGAACCCTTACGCGTGCGAGCTGACGTTCCTCGACGCGCAAACGCGGACGCGGCGCGATCACATGAAGTACCTGACGCTGATTCGCTCGATTGCGCTTCTCTATCAGCACCAGCGGCCACGCAAGACCACGGTGCATCGCGGTCAGACGCTCGAATACATCGAGGTCACGAAAGACGACATCGCAATGGCGAACCGTCTCGCGCATGAAGTGCTGGGCCGCTCACTCGACGAGTTGCCGCCGCAGACGCGGCGACTGTTGCTGCTGGTGGACGAAATGGTACGCCAGGGCTGCGAGCAGAAAAAAATCGAGCGGCAGGACTTCCGCTTCAGCCGCAAGGACGTGCGCGCGTTCGCCCGATGGAGCGACTCGCAACTGAAGCGGCATCTGCACCGGCTGGAGGAGCTGGAATATCTGGTGGTGCACCAGGGCGGACGCGGCCAGAGCATGGTTTACGAACTGGTGTTCGAGCGTCAGGAGGACAGCGCGCGGCCCGCACTGCCGGGTCTGATCGAGATCGCAAAGCTCTCTGGATGCGAGTACGACGGAAAGAAGTCTGGGCTAGAAGGCCAGAAGTCCGGGTCAAGTCTGGCCCAAGTTCGAGGGGTGTCCGGGGGTGGCGCGGGTCGGAGATCGCCAGTAACGACGCGGGCGGAAAGCGATTTTTACGCAGATCGTGAGAAAAACACTTCCTGGGAGCATGAGCAAAATCCAGTCGTAATCGTGCCGCCCATCGTCGCCGCTAAGACGAATGGCGCTGCTCTCGCCGGGGTGAAGTGATGGCGCGCGCAAGACGACAATCGACACTGGACGCGCGACTCGCGCCAACGCCGCTCGCCATACGCTTGGCCGAGTACGTGACCGCCTTACGTGTACGCGACTTCTCCGAGAACACCATCCGCAACCGCTACTCGCACATCCGGTTCTTTTTAGAGTGGTGCGCTGAACGCGCACTGCTGGAGCCAACGGAGATCACGCGGCCCGTGCTGGAACGCTATCAGCGGCACTTGTTTCACTACCGCAAACGCGACGGCGAGCCAATGACCTTTCGCAGCCAGCACGTGCGCCTGGTGGCGCTGCGCTGCTGGTTCCGCTGGCTCACGCGGCAAAACCTGATCCTGCACAACCCGGCGTCAGAACTGGAACTGCCGCGCATGGGTCGCCGCCTGCCCAAACACGTGCTCACCATCTCAGAAGCAGAGCAGGTGTTGCAGCAACCCGATATCCACGGTCCTCTCGGACTGCGAGACCGCGCGATCTTGGAAGTGCTGTACTCGTGCGGCATCCGGCGCTCGGAAGTGATCCACCTGAAACTCTACGATCTGGACCCGGAACGCGGCACGCTGGTGATCCGCCAGGGCAAGGGCAAGAAAGACCGCTTCGTGCCCATCGGCGAGCGCGCGATCGCGTGGATGCAGAAATACATCCGCGAGGCGCGCCCGCAACTCGTGGTGGAGCCGGACCACGGTACGCTGTTTCTGTCGGGTGCAGGAGAAGAAATCAGTCCCGACCATCTCACGCTCACGGTCCATGACTATGTGTTCAACGCGAAGATCGGCAAGACTGGAGCGTGTCATCTCTTCCGTCACACGATGGCGACGTTGATGCTGGAAGGCGGAGCCGACATCCGTTTCATCCAGCAGATGCTCGGACACGCGGAACTCTCGACCACGGAAATCTACACACACGTCTCCATCCGCATGTTGAAGCAGGTGCACACGGCCACGCATCCGGCAGCGGCGCTCGATCACGAACACGCGCAGCCAACGACAGCGGCAGATGCCGAGGCCCAGCAGGAGCTGTTCGCCGCGCTCGACGCCGAGGCTGAAGAAGAGAACGAAGAACCCGCCGAACAAACTGACAAAAAAGAGTAGCTGCAAGCTGTCTCGCGCTGACTTAGAATCATGCCGGGTACTCAAACGGGTGCCTGTGGTGTGGCTCTTTGACAAACGGGATGCCGCTGGTGAAACGCGCGGCTAAGCGAAAACTCGCATCAGGGGTTTCGACTTCTTGGGAACGCATTGCATCAGGGCTGAGAGTGGGCTAAGTGGAAACTCGCGTTGGAGATAGCGGGAGTGTTGCTCTGGAATCGTGGTGGATGCAGTAGTTGGCGCAAAATACGGCGCCGCAAGACGAAACGGCGCAAGAACCGTTGGCAGAACAGGTGATCGACCTCATAAAGGGTCCAGCGCCGGCACCTCCTGCGCCGCCGAAGCTGCCGGGGCCACAGCTCCACCCGATCTACAAGGATGGTGTCCCGCCGCCGCCCGCCAACTCGCCCGCAGATCGAATGCTGCAATGCACGCAGAACTGTCTCCCTGTTCAGATTAGAGTAACGTCCACCAATGAGCCCGTCATAACCGCACGGAGCAATGGTGCCAACGTTCATGCGCCCCCAGACCCGCACGGTGAGAACCAAGCAATTGATGCGACAATCCCAAGAGGTGAGATAAATAACTACCTGCAGTGCAGCGCAAATTGTGGTGCCCAGTCCGCTTTGAATGAATATGTCAGGCGCTCAAGGTTCGCTACGGCTGGACACGTACACACATCGACCCGCCCGCTCCCCGGAGGAAGTAGGGGTGTCCTGCCACAACCGTGGCGGCCATAACTTAAGGCTGAGAATGAAGGTTTGGAGCAAACATGAGGTTAACCCTGATGAAGAAGGTCGTCATCATCCTTGGTCTGATTGCGGCATCGTCGTCGTTTGCGGTTTCGCAATGCAAGGCACCAGAAGAATTGAGGACTGAACTCGACAAGAAGTATGCCGAATGGAAAATTGTTACCATTGGCACACTGACCAAGGATGACCGCAGCACATGGGAATCCATGCACCCCAAGGAGTGTCCCGGAATCTTACGGGGCAGGTTTGTTGATGGGCGGGAATCGTTTGCAGTTGCGCTTGTGAAAGAACGAGCAACGAGACCTATGCTCCGGGAACAGGTTGTTCTCTTCGAGAAACTGGGGACGGAACTGAGAGCTACCGTGCTGGTGTCACCAACAGAGCTTGCGATTGTTAATGTGCTGGTAAAGTTGCCTCCCGGACGGTACAGTAGTTTCGACGACAGCAAGAAAATCAAGACAACAACTGATGCCATTGCCGTCGTTCAGCTTGAAGCGCAGGCGCTCCTGTTCTACTGGGACGGTGCCCAGTTTAAGTCTCTTCCATGGTCGTACTGAGTTCTCCCAAACAGCCTGTCGTGATGAACTGCTACCGAACAAGACAAAGAGATCATGCGTGAAGCATATTTCAATAGAGCCACTGGAGGGGATGATCCGGTAGAGGGCCGGACTTACTTCGGAACAAGTGCCCAAGACCTTAGCAGCCGGCCCGTCGGAACGGGCAGACAAACGGTCTACGACTCTTACGGGCCGTTCAACAACAATGGCCGTCCACCGAGGTACATGTACATCTACAATGATCCATTTTAACTCACTGCTGTCCAAATTAGCCGGAGTCGAGGTGCGGAAGTGGTGGGAACTGGGGCATTTTCTGGTCTCGGTTAGGGGTTACGGGTTGAGGTCGTCATTCTGCTGTCCAAGTTAGGAGCCCCAGGAAAGCGGGATTTGTTGGGCGATGGGACCGAGTTGGGGCGGGGGTTGAAAGGGTTGATCGATCCAGGAGAACAGATCGCGATAGACGAAGAGTTGCTGGCGCAGCAGGGCGGCGAGATTGGACAGGCTCCAGTTGAAGCGGGCACGGAGTTGCAGGTACTTGAGCAGGAGCAGTGCGATGAGGGCGGTCCAGACCTGAATCTGCAAGGCATTGGAACTGGTGCCGACGAAGGTCTTGAGGCGGAGATTCTGTTTGAGCGCTTTGAAGAACAGTTCGATCTGCCAGCGCTGACGGTAGATCGCGGCGACCGTGGAGGCGGCAAAGCGGCGATGATTGGTGAGAAACACCAGGGTGCGTTGCTGCGCTTCGTCCCAGACCTCGATGCGGCGCAGGAACAGATCGCGTTCGCCGCCGCGGGCCAGTTTGTAGAGAAAGATGATCTCATCGCGCTGGACGGGGCCGTGCTCAGGCACAAGGCGGCGTTCCACCACGCCGTAATCGGCGTTGTCTTTCATGCGGGTGACGAAGTAGACGCCGTCGGCGTCGAGCGCAGAGAACCAAGCGTAGTCGGTATACCCACGGTCGAAGACCACGATGGCGCCGGGATCGAAGCGCAGCGTGCGAGCGACGCGGCTCTCATGCACGCGGCCTTCGGTGACGAGGGCAAAACTGGGCAGCAGCCCTTGATGATCGAGCAGCAGATGCAGCTTGACGGCGCCCTTGGTGCGCCGGTACTGCGCCCAGTCGAAGACGCTGGCGCAGAGTTCGATCAGGGTAGCGTCCAGGCTCAGCAGTTTGTTCTTGAAGCGGAAGCCATGCGGGCCGGAAGCTTCGCGGCAGCGGCCCAGGAGTTGATAAAACACGGCGCGGTACAACTGCCAGGGCCGATGCTCGTTGGCATAGGCCAGGGTGGAGCGCTTGGGCGCATCGGGCAACCCCAGGTGCCGCAACTTGCCTTCGCTGGCGGCCAGTCCGCCGCAAATCTCGCGTAAGGACTGCGCCCGCCCCAGGTGACAGAACAACATGGCCACGAACTGTCCCCAGCAACTGAACCCGCGAGCGTGGCGCTCGGCCCGGTGCTCGGCGACCGCCTGTTCGAATTCCTGGCGGGAAAACAACTGCAACATCTGGCTGAAAATGCTAGATACTCGTATCACGGCGGTGGTGTCCTTCCTATGGTTCACGTCTCGCAACGCAAACCGTAGCAGAGTTCTACCCCCGCCGCTCAAAACCTAATTTGGACAAGAGTGATTTTAACTATGAAACGCTTACTGGTTCTTCTCTTAAGTTGTGTTAGCCTTAGGGCGTGTTAACACTACGTAAGGCTTCGACGATTAAGGCGAAGTTGAGAAATCCAAGGAAAAGCAAGAGGACGTCGAGCTTATCGAATCTGGAGAAGATGCGCCGGAAGCCTTTGAGCCGGCGAAAGAGCCGTTCCACTTCGTTGCGCTTGCGATAAAGGGCCTTGTCGTATTGCCATGGCTCCAAGCGATTACTCTTGGGAGGAACCACCGGAATGAAGCCGAAATCCAGCGCCAGTTGCCGGGTTTCGTTGTCTTCGTAAGCGCGATCCATGATCAGATGCAGGGGCGCGGGGAGCGGTCCGATGCCGCCCAGCAGGAGTCGGCCCTGCTTCGCGTCGGAGGCTTGACCGGGAGAAAGAGCGAAGCTTATCGCCGTTCGAGCATTCGCGGCAACCAGATGAATCTTGGTGGTCCATCCGCCGCGGGACTTGCCGACAGCCTGGGGGCCGTTTTTTTTAACGCGCCGGTGCCATCGGGATGCACTTTGACGATGGTGGAGTCCAGTTTGAGGGCCGTGATCTGGATGCGCACGATCTGCTCGCGCTGCAACTGCTCAAAGATGCGGTCCAGTACGCCGTTCTTGGACCAGCGGTTCATGCGGGTATAAATGGTGTGCCAGTTGCCGAAACGCTTGGGAAGTCCGCGCCATTTGCAGCCTTGCTCAGCCACATACAGAATCGCGTTTAGCACCGCGAGGTTGGTCAGGCTCACGTTGCCACGCTGACGCGGAAGACTGGACTCGATGCGACCGTACTGCGCTTCGGTAATCTCCATAAAAGGAGAATACCATAAAAACCTATTTAGTGTTAACACGCCCTAGTGCGCTCGCTCAAGAACAGCCGCCGAAGCTGCTCTTTGAGGCTGCCCACTGCCTTGCAACCGAAAAACAGGATTGGCTTCGTTTGGCGCACGGAAAAGCAGAGTGCGTGGCCACCAGCGTGCAAGGGTGCGCGGCGAAGGTGGTAAATTTGGCATGCGTGGCAATGTAGAATCTACAAGTTATGGAAGCGATGGGGCGGGGCAGGGTTCGAATCCCACTCTCTCGGCGACCAGATTGCCGCGCAAAAACCAATGGCTTTTGATTGTCGTCCAAGGTGGACCGTTGTTGTGTTCAGAATTGTGTTCAATACGCGCCAACAGTGCCGCACTTGGCCCCTATGGACCCGCTCTATGTGCATGATTTATCGTTGGCCGAAGGGTTGACTATAGCTTCCCAAGCTGGATGTCACGGGTTCGATCCCCGTCTCCCGCTCCATCAAACCGCAGCGGAGTTAACGGGGGAGCAGAATTTATTTGCCCGTGCTGGTTGCGGACGACGACGCGGCCCTCATCTGGATCAGGCCGATTCCCAGGCCTCCCACGGCGCCGGCGAGCAGACCCAGCAACACCAGCATGGGTACGCTCTCAAGAAGTGCATTCTTCAGTAATCTCCCCATTCTATGTTCTCCACTCGGAATTTGTTGCCTGAATTAGTGTAGCATTTGCGCTTCCATTCCCGGCTCAGGGAGAGGCCGCAAGAGGTTGTGGCAGCGAGAGATGGCGGAGCAGTCCTCGCTCACGGGGATGATGTGAAGAGTTTTTCACTAAAGGGAAGCTGGCGAAGGTGTGGAATGCGCAACCACACGCTGAGGAGACCCGCCTCGACGAAAGCGCCCTGCCACCCTATCATAAAAAGAATCATTCGAGGTGAATTGATGACAGAACCCAGTTACGAAGAATTGAAAGCTCGCCTTGCCGATCTGGAAAAGCAGGTGGAAACGAAAAAGAGAAGCGGCGCCATAGAGTTCCGCGTGAGTGAGAAGGGCGGCGTCAGCGTTTACGGACTGGGCCGCTTTCCGGTGACGCTTTACTACGAACAGTGGACAAAGCTGCTCGATGCTGTCCCCGAACTTAAGGTTTTTATTGAAGAAAACAAGAGCAAGTTGAAGCTAAAGCAGGGCTAGCAGCCGAGGGCCGGAATTCCGGCTTTTGCCATGGCTCCGAGACTTGTGCGGTCCGCGATTATTGCTGCTTGGTTTTGGGCGCAGCCTCTGTTTTTTGTTTCTGCTGCTTCTGGGCGTCTTCGGTCCACGGCGGAACCACTCCAATAAAACGCGCATAGGCAATCGACTGGCCCAGGTGTTCGGCGGCGTGGCGGGTGATAAACAGGAGGATGCCACGTTGGGTGTTCTTTCCGCCGAACCAGTCCAGGCTCTTGTCAAGGTCGGCGTCGGGCATGGCCGTGATCGCCCTGCGGGCATGGTCGAATGAGTCCTTGAGCGTGGCAATTACCTTAGCCTTGTCGGTGGTGGACTTCTCCAGCCCTTTCACATCGACGCCGGCCGGCGCGGGTGTTCCAACGAGCTTATAGAGGTTGTAGTTAGCAGTCGATACGTGCAGAAATACTTCGGCGAAGGAGCGCACATCGCCCGCCGGACGCCAAGTGTATTTATCGGCAGGTACAGCTTCCGCCAAACGCAGGAACTTGTCTTCCTGGATCATCACCTCAGCCAGGACTTCGGATCGATACCCCGAGACCCCAGGGGTACCGTCTTTATAGGGATTGACTTGGGCGCTGAGATCGGCCGCGGAACCGACCAGCGCCAGCAGACACACGGCCCAGAGAATGCTTTTCATGGCGTCCCTCCTTATAGGTTTCGAGAGGTAAAGTTCGACTTCCAGCGCGGACCAGGATCGAAAGCATGGTGCGCCCGGAGAGAATCGAACTCCCAACCTCTTGGTTCGTAGCCAAGCACTCTATCCAATTGAGCTACGGGCGCAGCGCGGCAGAATTGCGTGCTTGAATTATAACGGAAACAGAATCGTTTCGCCCAACCCGAATCGCCGTAATCAACGTAGGGGGAAACCCTGAGCTGAGTTCGACTGCGCTTCCGATCCGCGCCACATCCTGCGCCGGCTGTGGAAATCGCGGCCTGGCCGAAATAGAAGATTTGTAAATTTGCGTAAAAGTTTCCAGCCCAGCGCAAAACCTACCCGCCCCAGCGTACTATGAATGCATGTTGGCAATGCCTTAGCGATGGCTACCGACATGCTTGTCCTTAACGCAGACGAAGTGGCGCGCAACGGGGCATTTCGGAGATTACTTCGGCCAGAGGTCTCTCCGAATGCCCCTTTGCAATGCCTCCGTTTGTCGCCATGGCGCTCCGCCCAGTTTCCCGGCGGCCCTCCCCGAGCGTCCTCCTGGAAGTTGAGGATTAGCAGGGAAAGGGGCGGAGTGCCGCCAAATCCCTTGTCCCCTCCCAGCAGAAACTCTCAGGCAAGAACAAGCTGATCCTGCACGTCGATGCCCGCCTGACGCAGCAACTTGGCGACCGCGTCGCCCTTCATTCGCGAGGCGTCGAACCGCACCCGCACCGTCCGTTCTTTCTCGTTGAACTGGATGCGCTGGATGCCATAGACCTCGCGGACACTGTCTATGGCCCGCAACTCAGCTTCTCCGGGCGGAGTCTGGTAGCGGTAGACGACTTCGAGGTAGGTCATTTCATTTCTCCTAAAATAAGGTTCGAGGATTACTCTTGGTGTATCTAAATATGAGTATCTAATAAGGGCTGGATTCCGCCAAGCGCGATCGGCAACCAGTTCGTGGAGGGACGGGCGTCCGCGCCCGTCCAAGCTCGCGTAGGGACGGCCGCCCCCGGCCGTCCAAGCCGAGCGAAGCTCGGCCGACTGCCTGTAGTCACGGCAACTGGATTGGATATAGGACTTCTGGCAACGAAACTATGGACCACCTGGACCCTGCCGACCCCTCGAACGCCGCACCGTCCCCCGCCAAGCAGAAAGACCCCGTTTGCGGGATGGATGTAAATCCCGCGACCGCTCGCTACAAGACGCCGCACCATGGGAAAGAGTATTTCTTCTGCTCCGCCGGTTGTCTCGCGAAGTTCCAGACAAATCCCGAGAAAATTCTGTCCTCTCCTCCCAAGCCAATGACAATGACAATGACATCGGGACTGGTGTCGCGGGGGACTCCGGTTCTGGTAATGCCAACGCTGAGCATGGGCCAACCTGTTCGCCGCCCCGATGCGCACTTGGCGGGCGCCTCAGCAAAAGACACGCCGGCCTACGTTTGTCCGATGTGTCCGGAGGTGCGGCAGAGCGCGCCGGGCCCCTGTCCCAAGTGTGGAATGGCGCTCGATCCCGAGTCGCCCGCGCTCCCCGCGACCAAAACCCAATACACCTGCCCGATGCATCCCGAAATCGTGCGCGCCGAGCCCGGGAGCTGTCCGATTTGCGGCATGGCACTCGAGCCGCGCACGGTGACGGTCGAAGAAGACAATCCCGAGCTGCGCGACATGTCGCGGCGGTTTTGGATCAGCCTGACACTCACAGCACCATTGCTGGCGATTGCCATGGGCAGCATGTTGTGGCCGCACGCGTTCATGGCGTCGCCTTGGACCTGGGGCCTGCCCTGGCTCGAACTGCTGCTCGCCACGCCCGTCGTGCTGTGGTGTGGCTGGCCGTTCTTCCAGCGCGGATGGACATCGCTGGTAAATCGCAGCACCAACATGTTCACGCTGATTGCCATGGGCACCGGTGTCGCGTATCTGTTCAGCGTGGTCGCAACACTATTCCCGCGGATCTTTCCCGCGTCGTTCGCAAGTATGACCCGCAGCATGGGCGATCGCCCGGATGTGTACTTTGAAGCGGCCGCGGCGATCGTCACGCTCGTATTGCTGGGACAAGTGCTGGAGCTGCGCGCCCGCAGCCGGACGTCAAGCGCGATCCGGGCGCTGCTCGATCTAAGCCCGAAGATGGCGCGCCTAATCAGCGAAAACGGGTCAGAGCGCGATATTCCGCTCGCAGATGTGAAGCCGGGAGACCGGCTGCGCGTACGTCCGGGAGAAAAGATCCCGGTCGATGGCGTGGTGCTCGATGGGTCGAGCACAGTGGACGAGTCCATGATCACGGGCGAATCCATTTCCGTGGAGAAGACGGCATCCTCGCGCGTGATCGGCGCGACCGTGAACGGCAACGGCTCTCTCGTGATGCGCGCCGAGCGCGTCGGCAGCGAGACCATGCTGGCGCAGATCGTGCAAATGGTCAGCCAGGCGCAGCGCACCCGCGCCCCCATCCAGCGGCTGGCGGATAAAGTTGCTGGCTGGTTTGTTCCGGCAGTGATCGCGATTGCGCTAGTGACATTCATCGTGTGGGTAAGCTTCGGACCGGAGCCGCGTTTCGCGCATGCCATCGTGAACGCCGTGGCCGTCCTGATCATCGCGTGTCCATGCGCGCTCGGCCTCGCGACGCCGATGGCAATCATGGTCGGCACCGGACGCGGCGCCCATGCGGGTGTGCTCATCAAGAATGCCGAGGCGCTGGAAACGATGGAGAAAGTGGACACCGTCGTCTTCGATAAGACCGGCACACTGACTGAGGGCAAACAAAAAGTAGTGGCAGTTTTGCCGCAAGGCAATCCGCCAGAAATTTCAAGAGACGAACTACTGCGCTTGGCAGCAAGTCTGGAGCGCGCCAGCGAGCATCCGCTGGGAACAGCGATTGTCTCGAAGGCGAAGGAACAGAAGTTGAGGTTGAGCGATCCCGTCAATTTTCAATCCATGCCGGGCCAAGGCGTAACCGGTACCGTGGACGGCAAGACCGTAGCCGTCGGCAACATTGCTCTGCTGAAACAAGTGGGCGCATTCGGAGAGCGAAAGGCATTCACCTACGCTCGGCCCGGCGGATCCACCTCGGTTTTCGTAGCCATCAACAATCGGTACGCTGGGTCAATTGCAGTTGGGGACCAGGCGAAGATGTCCGCTGCCAATGCAATCGCCAAACTGAAACTCCAGAGAATCCGCCTACTGATGCTCACGGGCGACAACCAGGCAACGGCGCAGGAGATCGCACAAACCCTCGGCATCACAGACTTCAAAGCCGAGGTTCTGCCGGCGCAAAAAGCCGAAATCGTCAGGAGCCTGCAGAACGAAGGCCACATAGTGGCCATGGCCGGCGACGGCATCAACGACGCCCCCGCGCTCGCGCAAGCGCACGTCGGAATTGCCATGGGGACCGGTACCGACATCGCCATGGAAAGTGGCGGCATCACCCTCCTTAAAGGAGACCTTGAAGGAATTCTGCGCGCCCGCAAGCTGAGCCAGGCGACGATGCGCAACATCCGTCAGAACCTGTTCTTCGCGTTTCTCTACAACTCGATTGGAGTGCCGATTGCCGCGGGCGTGCTCTATCCGGTGTTCGGACTGCTGCTGAGCCCGATCCTGGCCGCAGCCGCGATGAGCTTCAGCTCGGTGTCGGTAATCACGAACTCGCTGCGATTGCGCAAGGTGAAACTTTAGGTCTCAGGTGACAGGTCTCAGGTCTCAGGAAAATCAAATCGACCACGTTGCTGGAACCACAACGATCAGCTAAAGTCATCGGCTCATTCGCGTTTCCTGAGACCTGACACCTAAGACCTGAGACCTGCCTTACAGTTTGCTCAGGTAATCCGTCACTTCCGGGCTGTTCCAATCCACGGGCCCGATAAATTTGCGGCGGATGACTCCGTTGCGGTCGATGACGTAGCTTTCCGGCCAGCCAAACGTGCCGTAGAGCGAACTCGCCTTCTTCGCTTCATCCCGCACGGTGACCATGTTGACGCTGTAGTCCTTGAGGAACTTGTGATACGCCGCGTCGTCAGCGTCAATACTGACCGCGAGCACCACCACGCCTTTATCTTTAAGACGCGTCTGCATCCGAACCAGCGATGGCGTCTCTTCGACACACGGCGGACACCACGTCGCCCAGAAATTCAGCACTACCACCTGCCCGCGAAACTGGCTGAGCGTGACTTTGTGGTCGGAATCCTGCAGCGTGAAGTCCGGGGCATTCGAGCCGATGCGCGCGGGATGGCTCCCGCTGTAGCATCCGATCAGGGCGGCCAGCAATCCAATGGCTAGACAAGCTGCGGAAAGACTCTGATTCGAGCGGTTTCGGGAAGGGCACGACTTCAGTCGTGCCGTTAAGTCTGTGAAACTGTGTCCGCGCTTTAGCGCCCGAGGTGCGCTTTTTGCACCCTCGACCAGTTTCTCCATAGCCTGCAGAAGCATGGTTAGAAGCGTTCGTCTCACCCCGTTATAATAGCGAAAAACTGATGGATAGTTCATGATGGATCGTCCACTTCCAGCCGCGCCGCCCCATTTCCCGACTCCCGAGGTCTCGATAATCGTTCCCGCCCGGAACGAAGAGGCCAGCCTCGGCGATTGTCTGGAATCGCTGACCGCCCAAACCGGCGTGGCTTTCGAGATCATTGTGGTCGATGACGGCTCCACCGACCGCACCCGCGAGATCGCACAGAGTTTTGCCGGAGTGCGTGTGATTCCCCCCGGGCCGGCACATGAGAACTGGACGGGGAAGAATAACGCGGTGGTTGCCGGAGCCAAAGAAGCACGCGCGAATTGGCTGCTGTTCACCGACGCCGACACCGTGCATCTGCCAGGGTCACTAGCGCGGGCTTTGAACGAAGCCAAAAATGAGCGGGCCGATTTGTTGTCGTACTCGCCCGACCAGGTGGTCGTCACCTTCGCCGAGAGGGCCGTGATGCCCGTAATCTTCGCAGAGTTGGCGGCGCACTACCCGCCCCGGAAAGTGCGCGAGCGGAGTTCGGGACAGAATTCGGGACAAAGTTCGGAAATCATAGCTGCGAACGGCCAGTACATTCTCGTCCGCCGCGCCGCCTACGACGCCCTGGGCGGGCACGCCTTGGTGGCCTCGGAAATACTTGAGGACGTGGCGCTGGCCCGGCTTTTCCGCAGCGCCGGCCTGCGTGTGTACTTTCGTTATGGCGGAGACGCCGTGCGCACACGCATGTACCGCAACTGGGCTCAGCTTCGCGAAGGATGGACGAAAAATCTTGCGCTGTTGTTCCCTCAACCGGAACGGCTGGCGCTCCAAAGTTTGTTATTGTGGTTCATGGCATGGGCGACGCTTGCCATAGCCGCTTCTGGCGCAGCCAGCCACCACTTCGTGAGGATTGGGTTCGCCGCCTTCTGGCTGTTGGTATATCAGCGAATTCGCGTCGCGCATTTCGCGACCCCCAATAACCTGGTTGCCATGGCTTTCGGTCTGCCGATATTCACCTATCTGCTGGTGCGCTCGAAGAAGGCCCACGCCAATGGCCAAGTATTATGGAAGGGCCGGGCCTACAGTACCGGCGCGCCAGGTAGAAGTAAGCCTGCCGAAATGCAAGCTGCAAAACCGATTCCGGGCATGGAGAACCACAAACTGACAACTGACAACTGACAACTGAGAACTGCCTCTATGGTCTATCTCACACGCAAAGCGGAATTTTCCGCAGCGCACTTCTATCACAATCCGGAATTCACTCCGGAGGAGAACCAGCGCGTCTTCGGCAAGTGCAACAACCCCAACGGGCACGGGCACAACTACACCCTGGAAGTGACCGTGAAGGGCGCCGTCGATCCGAAGTCGGGATTTGTCGTTGACCTGAAGCAATTGAAGGACGTCATGAGCAGGGAAGTGCTCGACGCGCTCGACCATCGCTTCCTGAACAAGGAAGTGCCCGAGTTTCTTACAAGAATTCCGACGACCGAGAACCTCGCCATCGCCATCTGGCAGCGCCTCGCGCCGAAACTCAACGCGGCGCAGTTGCATCGCGTGCGCGTCTACGAAACGCCCGACCTGTTCGTCGATTTTTACGGCGAAGATTTCCCTGGGGAAGCATGAAGACGAGAAGCATGAAGGCGCATCTGACCCGCCGCTACATGTTTTCGGCTTCGCACCGCTTGCATTGCGACGAGATGTCGGAGGAAGAAAACCGCGCGACCTACGGCAAGTGCAATAATCCTTATGGACATGGACACAACTACACGGTCGAGGTCACCGTCAGTGGACCGGTCGATGACCACACCGGTATGGTTTGCAATCTCGTCGATCTCGATGGCTTCGTGCTCACCCAGATCCTCGAACGCTACGACCACCAGAATCTGAACCTGCTTTCAGAATTCGCGAAGCAGGTTCCGACCACGGAAAACCTCTGCATCGCGATCTACGAAATTGTGAAGCGCGGCTTCCACAAGGCGCATCTAGAAAAGATACGCATTGAAGAGACGATGATGAATTCGTTTGAATACGCGGGAGAAGATAGTCGTTAGTCGCTGGTCGATGGTCGTTCCTGGATGCAGTTTGCCAACGACCATCGACTGACGACGGACGACTAACGACCAGGTACCTATGAAATCGACTGGTGAATCGAACACCCTGACCAGCGCCAGTTATGAAGAACTGGTGCGCGAAATGCTTGTCCGCCTCGGCGAAGATCCCGATCGCGAAGGCCTTTCGCGCACACCCGCGCGCGTGCGCCAAGCCATGCAATTTCTCGTCAAGGGCTACAAGGACGACCCTGAAACGCTCTTGCGCAAGGCGCTGTTCACGGTCAGCTACGACGAGATGGTGATCGTGAAAGACATCGAAATGTTCAGCCTGTGCGAGCACCACCTTCTGCCGTTCTTTGGCAAGGTGCACGTCGCCTATATCCCAAACGGAAAAGTCATCGGCCTGAGCAAAATACCGCGCCTCATCGAAATGTTCTCGCGCCGCTTGCAGATCCAGGAGCGCCTGACCACACAAATTGCCGAGGCGATCCAGAACACCGTCGAGCCCCAGGGCGTCGGCGTGGTCATCGAGGCCCGGCATCTGTGCATGATGATGCGTGGCGTCGAGAAGCAGCATTCGTCGGCGGTAACGTCGTCCATGCTCGGCTGCTTCCGCAACGAAGAAGAAACACGAACCGAATTCCTGTCGCTGATCCGCCAACACACCAATGTCGTGTGATTTGAAAGGCTGCGCGTGTGGGGACGGGCAATGCCTGCGTAGGGACGGCCGCCCTCGCCCGTCCAAGCCGAGCGCAGCTCGGCAGTTGCCTGCAGCCAAAGCAACTCTGGATTCGTGATAGCGCTATTGCCGAACTGTGAACTCCCTGCTCGAAAGATGGCGGCGCTTGGAATAAGCTGAACAACACCGCATGCCGAAGCGCAAACTCAGATTTCGCGAACCAATACTGCACGAACCCAAGCTCACCGGCCGCCTCGCTCTGATCACCGGCGCCAACCGTGGCATCGGTCTCGCCATCTCCCGCGCCCTGGCGCGTGAAGGATGCCATCTGATCATCACCGGCCGCGACGAGCGTGCCTTGGCCAGGGCGCACACTGAACTGGAGAAGCTAAGAGTTCAGGTGCTGGCGCAAGCCTGCGATGTTCGCAGTCCCGACTCGGTCGACTATCTCTTCGCGCTCGTTCGCGGATTGCACAAGCCCCTCGATATCCTCATCAACAATGCGGGCATTGGACATCCCCATCGCACCGTCAGCGAGTTGCCGTACCCCACTTGGATGGAAGTGATCGACACCAACCTCAACGGCTTGTTCCTAACGACGCAGGCGGCGCTGGCGGTGATGAAACGCGGCAGCACGATCGTGAACAATCTCTCGATCGCCGCCGAGCGCGTCTTCGCGGGGTCCGCAGCCTACAATGCGTCGAAGCATGGCGCCCTCGGCTTTACCAACACATTGCGCGAAGAGTTGCGGCCGAAGGGCATTCGCGTGATCGCCCTCATGCCCGGCGCAACCGATACCGCGCTCTGGGACACGTTGTGGCCCAAGGCGCCAAGGCGCAAAATGATGTCCGCCGAAACCGTCGCCCGCACGGTGATCAACGCCCTGCTCTTGCCCGAAAACACGACCGTAGAAAAAGTCGTGGTGCTGCCCTCAATCGGCACACTGTAATACTCGGGGGGCGGCCGATGATTTCCCGTAGAGACGCGGCTTGCCGCGTCTCGGCCGCGAAGGGAGACGGGGCAAGCCCCGTCTCTACCGGAGTTTTCCCGAGGTTTGCTATGGCGACCCGGGGGCTTGCATGAGCATCTAATGAAAAGTGGGCTTCGTCGTTCGCCGTTCGCTAACGACCAGCGACTAGCGACCAACGACTGAATCCCAGCGACCAACGACCGAAAAAACACCATGTCATTGCTCGATTACTTCAACTCGCTGAAGCCGGAGCACCGCCTGGCGTGGGCCGTAGCCATCGCCGCCGACGTGCTCCAGATCGCCGCCTTCCCATTCTTCGTCGAGGGTGCCATGTCCCCCGCAGACTCGGTGCTCGACCTGTTTGTCGCCTTCGTTATGATTCGCCTGCTTGGATGGCATTGGGCTTTCCTGCCGACAGCCGCCGCCAAACTCATTCCCGGCGCAGATCTTTTTCCCACCTGGACCGCCGCCGTATGGTTCGTCACCCGCCAAAGGCTGAGTGCCAACCCCGAGGACAGTTACAATTCTGATTCCAATTCCAGTTCCAATTCCAAAGACCCGGAGATTCTGCCTCCCGGTCCCGCTCCAGAACCACGCCGCCGATAACTAAAAACTGACAACTGATAACTGACAACTGAGCCCTGTCTACCACGTCCCGTACCGGTATCGGTGTGGTCGTTCCCGGAATACGTTGACCATGACCACGCCCGCGACGAAGCCTCCCACATGCGCCCAGAAAGCGATTCCGCCCGAAGTCTGGCTGGTTTCGGCGATCGCGGTAGCCGTACCGCTCAGAAAATTTCCCACGAACCAGTAGCCGAGCATCAACCACGCCGGAACGTGAAATAGAAATATCGGCGGAAACCAGATCAGCACTCGCGCCCGCGGATACAGAATAAAGTACGCGCCCATCACTCCCGCAATCGCGCCGCTTGCGCCAACACTGGGCACACGCGAGCCCTGGTTCAGCAGAATGTGCGTGACGCCGGCCGCCACTCCGCTGATCAGGTAAAACACCAGGTACGTGAAGTGCCCGAGGTAGTCTTCGATGTTGTCGCCGAAGATCCACAGGAAGAGCATGTTTCCAGCCACGTGTAAGAATGAAGCGTGCAGAAACATCGAGGTAAACAACGGTAGAATGGCCGTAGCCAGCCCGGCGTAGGAGTGTCCAGTGAGCACGGCCAGGGTGTGGCGAGGAACCACGCCAAACTCGGCCATGACCGAATTCAGCGCGCGATGGCTCTGCATCCCCACCGAAAGCTCCCACAGAAAGACCACCACGTTCAGCACGATCAGAAAATAATTGACGAACGGCGTCGAGAAAGTGGGCTGATCGTCGCGAAGAGGAATCATGGGGAATTGGTAATTGTGTAATCTGTAATTTGGTAATTTGAGAGGGCACGGTGAATCTCGTCCGCAGTCGCCGTCCGCAAATTGCCAAATTACAAATTACCAAATTACAAAATTCCATGAACGGTGTCGTAGTCATCGATAAACCGCCCGGGCTGACGTCGCACGACGTGGTCAATCGCGTGCGCAGAATTCTCGGTCAGCGCTCGGTCGGTCATCTCGGAACCCTCGACCCCGCGGCCACCGGAGTCCTGCCGGTTGTCCTCGGCAACCTCACCCGCCTGGCGCAGTTCTACGTCCATTCCGAGAAGACGTACGAAGGCGTGATTCGCTTCGGTTTCTCGACCGACACCTACGACGCCGATGGCGAGCCCACCACGCCGCCTCAAGACGTGCGCATAAATCGCGATGAAGTGCGAGCCCTGGCTGCCGAGTTTCAGGGCACCATCGAGCAGATGCCCCCGCCGTTTTCCGCCAAGAAAATTGCCGGAGTTCCCGCCTACAAGCTAGCTCGCAAAAAGCAGGAGGTCGCGCTCAAGCCGGTCCAAGTGGAAATTAAAGAATTCGAAATTCTCGACACCACGGCCGATCAAGCCACCTTCCGTGCGCGCGTAGCTTCCGGCACATACATACGGTCGGTGGCCCACGAAATGGGCCGGAAGCTGGGCTGCGGCGCTCATCTGGCCAGCCTGCGGCGGACCGCCGTCGCCGAGTTCGCAATCGAAGACGCCCACACGCTGCCGGCGTTAGAAGCCGCGATGCAGCAGGGAATTGCTGAGTCGTTATTTGTCCATCCCAGAAAGTTGGTACCGCAGTTGCCGAGCGTCACCGCAAGCGAAGAAAGCGCCGCCCTCATCCGCAGTGGCCGCGCCGTGAATCTGCCGGAAATGTCGCGCGCCCCACAGGTAAAGGTCTTCTACGGCCAACGCGACCTGATCGCCATCGCGACCCGAATCGCAGGCACGCTGTTCCACCCTAGGATTGTGTTTTCCGCTGAGAACAACTCCCAGTAGAGCGTGGTTCATAAATCGGGTTTGGGTAGGGCACGCTTTAGCCGTGCCGCCACAAGCCGCATAAACACTGGGCTTTAGCCCCTGAGGGAACTGCTTCGTCCTCTGAAACCGGTTGACGTGAGAACCCCGATCGCTCGTCACAGACGCGGAGTTGGTTGCGCAGTATACTCTCGCGCAGCGGGACCAGTTGAGTCCTCGCCGGAAGGGGACCCCTTGACCTTCGCCAACTGCTATGAAGATGGCGTCCGCGCCGAAGCCTACGCCACATTGGAGTTCAAGAACACTTACCACTTAGCGTATCGGGACATCCCCGCCATCCTCGGCGCGCATGTTCACGGTTGCAAGAGTCTGGACTTCGGTTGCGGCACCGGACGCTCTACGCGCTTCCTCCGCCAACTCGGCTTCGAGGTCACGGGAGTTGATATTGCCGAAGATATGATCCGCAAGGCGCGCGAACTCGACCCCTCCGGCGACTACCGCCTGATTCGCAGCGACGACGGTCCCGGGGACGACTTACGCTCGTTTCCATCCCGGACTTATGATCTGATTCTTGCTGCCTTCACCTTCGACAACATCGCGGGCAAGAACAACGACAACAGGGTCCGCATCCTGCGCGACCTCGGCCGCCTCCTCAACCGGGACGGAAAGCTTGTGCTGATCGTTTCCCGTCCGGAAATTTACACCCACGAGTGGGCGTCGTTTTCGACAAAGGATTTTCCCGAGAACCAACTGGCGAAGTCGGGGGACAAAGTGCGCATCGTCGTGACCGATCACGCTGATCCGCGCCCGGTGGAAGACATTCTGTGGACCGATGAGTCCTACCGCGAAGTTTTCGAAGCAGCCCGGCTGCGGCTGCTACAGAAATACGAGCCGTTGGCGCGGGGAAACGAGCCGTACAGCTGGGCGAGTGAGGTGCAGATCGCGCCTTGGGCGGTGTACGTGCTTGGGGCTGCTTAGAGCGGCGGTCATAGATGCTAGAATCGCCGCACGGTAAGGGGGTGATTTTGCAATGGAAAGGAAGATAGAGGTTCAAGAGACACAGCAGCCGAGTGAAGGCGGTCAGTTCCTAGCTGCCCATGATGATGAGGTGAAGATTTGGGAGGGCAGCAAACGCTTTGTCTACGTAGTTCGGTTTCCCCATCTTGTTTGGCAAACAATCTCAGAACCCGAGAAGCGCATCAAAGAACACTTCTCGCGATGTCGTCTTCCGAAAAGAAAAACGGTGATGGATTATTCCGAGCTTGGCATCACCGAATCGCCGCACGGCAAGGAGGGGCCATGAAAGCGATTGCAACGACTCTGCTGGGACTGATGTTTTGTGCATCGGTATGGGCGCAACCTACGATAACTACGATAACTACGACGAGGGATATACATGATATCTGCGAAGCACGGGCTAGGAGAGAGACTTCCGATGAGGCTTTAATTCAGCATGCCTACGACAGTGGTTACCTATTAGGATTCGTAACCGGGATTGCCGCTGCCACGCCTACTGTTCTTGATCTTCCTGAAACACAAGGCGAGCTTAAAGACGCAGTCTGTAAATACATTGATTTGCATCCCGAGATCTGGAAGCTGACTCAAGCCGACGGTGTGAACCTTGCTCTCAAGGCACTCTACGGAAGAAAGAAATGAGGCTCTCCATTCGCCAACACGCCCGCTTATACTCTGAGTGTTCCTAATCACTTCTGCCTTGGAGACGAAAAGGTATGGCCCCGCACACGCAGTACAAAGTTTTTTCCGCCAAGTTGACGGCTAACTTTGAGACAGAGTTTTTGACAGCCGCCTCTGACGGTTGGAAGCCGATCCTATTGACCAGTGCCGCCCCCGCCACTACCATCCCCCAAGGGACGGTCGTCGTTGTCGCGATCTTGGAGAAGCAAGGCTGACCCACCCTCGGGGTGTGGCTGTCAAAATGCAAAGAGCGGGGACTTTGGGGCTCTGGACCCTGCGCAACTGGCGCAATGTCTAGGTGTATAGTGTACGATCTGACTCATGGAACCGATCACAACAGTCACCTCAGCATTGACAATCGCAAAAACCGCTGGCGAGCTGATAAAGAAGCTCATCGACTTTGGGAAGGGCCTGAGTGATCGTAACGAGAAACGTCAGGTAGAGGAGATGCTGGTAACGCTCCGCGATCTCAAGCAGTCGGCTTCAGAACTGGAAGACCAGAACCGTGAGCTTCGAGAGAAGCTGCGATTCAAGAGTGACGACTATGTGTTTCTCACTCCCTTCCGGTACCACCAAGACCGCCTTGACCAACCGCTTTGTGTGAAATGCTTCGCCAAGAACGTCGAGGCACAGATGGGAGAAGAGGGTGTCGGTTGCACCCAAGGGAACCGCAGCTGTCTTGTTTGCGGTGATGTAGTAGAGGTGAGTCAGGCGAGCGACTCCCCTCAAAGGCGTCGCCGCTTTCCGGCCTAGGGACGTGCGTAATTTGCGTAATGTCCGATAACTTGTATTATGTAAAGTAATGGAAATGAGCCTCCGATCATGCAGAACTTGGGTTGGGCTTGAGAGTAAGACCACTCTGGCAAACGTAAGCCGACCTTGACTTTACGCTTACACTTCCCTACCATTTCCCTATGAAGGCCGAATACACTACCCTGAGCACCAAGGGCCAGATCATCATCCCCGCCGAGATCCGCGAGCAGATGAAACTATCGGTCGGCACCAAGTTGTCGATCCAGCGCGACGGCCAGACACTCATCCTGCGTCCGATCACCCCCGAGTTCATCGACAGCCTGTGCGGCTCGACCAAAGGTTTGGGCAAGCTGCGTGACGCGATGCACCGTGTTGACAAGGAACGATGACAAGGACAACGCCCGATGACCGATGACCACTTTTACGTCCTCGATGCCAGCGCCATCCTCCGGTTCACCGACAAGGAAGCCGGGTTTGATCGGGTTCGCGACCTCTTCATCCAGGCCGCCCAGGGCGACGTCGACCTTCTGCTAAGCGCAGTGAACTGGGGCGAAATCGTGGGTGCTTTGTACAAGCGAGCCGGCGGCCTGTCGGCGTCGGCCTTGACGAACGTCGGGAGTCTGGCAGCAAACCTCGCTGCCCTCCCGGTAACGGTCGTTGCGGCGGACAAGGATCTCGCCGAAGGCGCGGCCATCTTCAAGTACAACTTTAAGGTTCCATTTGTCGACGCTTTTGCAGGATCGCTGGCGTTGCAGGAGAACGCGACGCTGGTCACCGCAGACTACGACTTCAAAAGCGTCCCATCCGGCACAATCGAGATCGAATTTCTCCCCGCCAAGTAGCACGGCCTAAAGGCTTCTTAGACCTAAGTCTTGGGGAAGCTGAGCAACAACATCAGATTCCCCTGAACCGCCTTCATAGGCGCGCGTGGAATGATCTCAATGAAACGAGCCCGCCTCGCCTTCCAGTCCACGCTCTTGATGGCATCGGAGAGAATCACTCCCGTGGTCGCGAGGCCTGCCGGAACTGGAACCTCGAAGGGATAGCCCTTCACTTGGTTTGTAATGGGCACCAGGATGGCGAGGCCAATCTTGTTATAGGCCGCGGGAGACAAAACCAACGCGGGACGCCAGCCCGCTTGCTCGTGTCCCGCCTGAGGATCGAAATTGACTTTGATGATGTGGGCCTTATCGGGAACGTATGCAGGATCTACCATACCTCGTTACCCACCGGCTTGCCCCAATCCTGCTCGCCATGTCGATTTTCAGGAGTGATCTTCTCGACCAGCGCTTCTAGAGTTGGCTGCTGGCTCAACGGCTCGAGCCAAATGTGGCCATTTTCCACCCGAATTTCGAGCTCTTCGCCTCCCCGCAGGTTGCACTGTTCGAGGATGCTCTTAGGAATGCGGACCGCCTGACTGTTGCCCCACTTCACCAGTTGTGCCTTGGCACGTGCCATAACGTCCCCTCAAATCAAAGTATATACGTTGGTATATCCGTGTCAAGGATTTCCCCTGCCCTTCTTCGCCCATCACGAATTCTTCCCTGAGTTCCCGGAAAGATAGTGGAGTGCGAGTTCAGATGCATAGCTATTCCCGATCGTCTCGGCGTGGGACTTGATCCACCCTTCCAAACTCGTTCGCCCTGTCGGCGGCCTATGCGAGACCAGGAGGTCGCCCATGAGTCCTTTGATCTCGTCTTCTGTAAGAACTACGTCCTTGAGGATCGCCCCCAAAACTCCGGAAGCGCACCGTACGATTGTCGGCGGCAAGTGAAGGATCAACGACTTGCTTCCTATAGCGTCCCTGATCAATTTCACCAGTTCTGCGTACGCGTAACTCTCCGGGCCCACCGCGTCCACGGTGTAGTTGTCCGAACGCTGTCCGCCCTCAACCGCCAGTTCCGCTAGATCGTCCACAAAGATGGGTTGCACGTGGTACTCGCCGCTTCCTGAGATGGCGAACAGCGGAAACCTCTTCAACATGAAGGCCATGTTTTAGAGAAGCACGAGCCGCGTCCTCGCGGCACTCTGTTCTGGCAGCAGCGACGAAACACTGGCGTCGAGAGTAGCCAGTCTTCCCTTCTTGTGAATCGCGAGTCCGAGTAAGTATGCGTCGGTGATTTGCTGGTGGCCAAACAGGCGCCGTCCAAAGTGAGCAAGGGCCTCGGTGACTCCGATATCTTCCGTCCAGAAGCGGTGTGCCGGATGCTTAAGGCTGCCACGCAGCACCTCCAGCGCGTCCCGGGGAGAAACAACCCGCCGCGAGAAAACTGGATTCGAAACAATGCGCACAAAGCCAGCCTGCGTCATGGCACAGGTCGCCCACCCCTGGTCGGCATTCTTCGCGAACCACCGCTGCGCACGTGCGTGGGCCTCGTGCGGAGGCCAAAGGAGCGCAATGAGCACGTTTACATCCAGCAAGATGGCGCTCACTACTCCTCGGCCTCCAACCGTTTCACGAGCTCGGACGTGACCGGCGCACTGTTTTTGGGAACGTCAAAGACCACCAGGCCGTTCACGACCCGCGTCTTCACCGGCGCACTGAGGCCGCGACGCACCAGTTCCGAGAGCGCCTTCCCCATCGCAAGCGACCGATTTTCGGCGTAGGTCTTGACGACCTGAAAAACATCATCATCGAGACTGAGCGTTGTCCGCATGTAGGCAATGATGTCACAACAAGATGTATGATGTCAATATGCTTATATACGCATCACTCTAGGTCAATGATGCGATGCGGCGAGCTCGACATCACGCCCTGCTCATCAATTCTGCGAGGTCGAGGCGGAACTTCTGTAGTATCGCCAGCCGCTCCGGCGTGGCCTCCACCACTTCGCTCTTCGCCTGAAAGATTTTGCGGCCTTCCCTTTCCGTGAGCACGCCCATCACTTCGCCCATGCGCCAGCCGGGCGTGCCCAGGATTTGCAGGCCGTCCACGCCCGGCACGAGCAGGGCGACGCAGTTCTCGCGCATCACGCCAATGCACTTCGGAAAGCGTTCAAAGGTCTGGAGCTCGAATCCCGCAAGGTAAAGGCGCTGGAGCTGTTCGGAGGACTCAGGCATGAGGAGAATTGGTAATTTTGTAACTTCGCAATTTTGTAATTTGGAAAAGCCAATTTAAGCGCCATTCAGCGAGCGCCCCTTACTGCGCTTCGGCCCGGATGACTTCCAGCGCATTCCCCTCTCCCAGCTTTAGAAAGGTGAAAACCCCTTCGTTGGCCGCATAGCATGCAAACGATGTTCCCAGCCCGGTGACGTCGTCGTAGCTGGCGATCTCCCGGCCCGTCTGCGCGTCTGCGACTACCACCGTCTGGCCCTCGCCTGCCGCCTTCCAGAACGCAATCGCCAGCCGATTTCCGGAAACATGAAACCCACTGGGCACGGCTCCGGGCAGCGGCGCGGCGACTTTGAGCGTCTGCATAATCCTGCCGCTCGGTGCGATCACATAGACCAGCGCGGGCGACGAAGATCGTATGACGTAGAGGTTGCCATCGCTTCCGACTTCCGCATCCGCCAGATCGAGCGTGGGCGCCGGCTTCTCAGCATCGTTCTGGGTTCCTTTCTGCGCGTCCTTCCGGGCTCCCTGCTGACGCCCGCCTCCATCTGCTTTCCCCCCTGCTTTCGCGGATCCCTGGGGCTCTTGAAATGACAGTTGCGCCAGTTCCCTTCCATCGGCGGAAAAAACCGCGGTGAAGTTGCGGCCGCGATCGTTTTTATTCTGTACATCGCGCTGCACGCCCGAGAGCAGGAAATTCCCGCTGGCAAACGCCGCGAACGTATACACCTCGAAGTCGGCGTCAAGACGCGTCGGCGGGGAAGGCGATCCGTCGGAAGAAAAATGCAGCACGTAGATGCGCGGATTCAAGACGCCGCTCTGCGCGATCTGATACATGCCGCCATCGGACGCGGGCGAAAAGGTGTCGGCGCGGTCGAGCGCAAGCTGAGAAAATGCGCTCGCGTCAAACAGCGCGGTGCGCTTGCCCTCTGGGTCGATCTTGACCACCGGACTGAGCAGCGGGCGGTCTATCGCGTATTTGCGGATGTAGAGATTGCCGTCGGCATCGCACTTCGAGGGATTCATGAACGCTCCGCCCATCTCCGAGGCCACGTTCATGGTGGAGGTGGCGTGCAGCGAGATGGTTGATCCTGAGATGCTCGATCCTGAAGCCGGAATCCTGGCGGGCGCATCAGGCGTCGCCGCATTGATTTGCGCAACCGGCAACCGAGCAGAGAACCCAGCGAAGACGAGGACCGCGAATAACCTAGTTGATAACGATCTCATCCCGTGCCCGATTCTCCCGCCAAGTCAGATCGAAACTGAGAACTGAGAACTGAGAACTGTCTTTACATCTTGTACTTGCCCAGGTCATCATCGCCGAGATCTTCCAGCCACTTGCGCAGTTCCTCGCTGCTTACCGCGGGGACGGGATTGGCCGCCGCATGCTTCGAGTTCTTCAGAACCTCGTCCTCTACGAAGATAGGGCAATCCACGCGCAGCGCCAGCGCCAGCGCATCGGACGGACGGGAGTCGATGCTCACCACGTGCCCTTCCCTCTCCAGCCAGATCACCGCGTAGAAGGTATCGTCTTTCAGTTCGGTGACCACGACTTTGTGTACCAGCGCGTCAAGGCCGGTGAGCACGTTCTTGATCAAGTCATGCGTCATGGGCCGCGGCGTGTTGACTTTTTCGATTTCGAGCGCGATGGCATTCGCTTCGTACACGCCCACCCAGATGGGAAGCACCGTGTCGCTGCCGACATCCTTGAGCAGCACAATCGGCATGTTCGAAACCGGATCCATCATCAGTCCGCGAATTTTCATTTCGACTTCCATGAGTACCTCAAAATAAACCCTCGCTACTGGAGCGCCGGGCGTCCCCGCCCGGCAGGGTTTCCCCTGTGCTCCTCTGTGCCCCCTGTGGTTCGAGCTCTTCCCTCTTACCGCATCTCCGCTGCGGCACCTCGGCCTGCACTTTTCTTGGAACCACCACAATCACCCGATGCGCTGGCCATCTCCCCCACCAAGCTGTTCGGAAAACTCCCCGTCACGCGCACGCGAACGTAGCTCCCAACTGTAAGCTCAACTCCCCCCGGCACCGTAAAGTTCATCACCTTAATCTGCGAGGTCCGCCCGATCCACTGTCCGCGCGCCGGGTTCTTCCCTTCCACCATGACCTCGAGCACTTGCCCAACGTGCCGCCGATTGCGCTCCGCCCCGATCTGCTTCTGCTTGTCGTTCAGCACGGCCAGCCGCCGCGCCTTCTCCGCGTCGGGGATCGCGTCCCCCAGCCGCAAGGCCGGCGTGTTCGGACGCGCAGAATACTTGAAAGTAAACACGCTGTCATACCTAACTTCGTCCATTAAGCTCAGCGTTTCTTCAAACTCGCGTTCCGTCTCGCCCGGGAATCCGACAATCAGATCGCTCGTGATCGATATATCACGCCGCGCCGCCTGAATCCAGGCAATACGCTCCAGGTACTGGTCCCGAGTGTAAAGCCGTTGCATGGCATCGAGCACCCGCGTAGATCCGCTCTGGACGGGCAGATGCACGTGGTCGCAGAGCGTCGGCACGGCGTCGATGACGTCAACAATATCGCGTCCGAAATCGCGCGGATGAGAGGTGGTAAAGCGCACCCGCCGCATCCCCGCGACCGAGGCAACAGCGGCCAGCATCTCAGCAAAGCTTTTCTTTCCATCAGGATCGCGGTAAGAGTTCACGTTTTGCCCGAGCAGTTGAATCTCCGTATAGCCAAGGTCCACCAGCTGCCGCGCTTCGTCCAGAACCGACGAAGAAGTCCGGCTGCGCTCCTTGCCGCGCGTATAAGGCACCACGCAGTAGGCGCAGAACTTATCGCATCCCTCGATGATCGTGATATACCCGCGATGCGGATTGGTGCGAGCCGTGTACTCGGTCTCGAAGCACTTGTCCGTGGCGCGATCGTCGAGCCCGGTAACGCGCGCCTCCCCAGTCTCCAACTGCACCAGCATCTGCGGAAGATTGCGGTAAGAAGCCGAACCGCACACCAGCGACACATAAGGCGCGCGCTCAAAAATCCTTTCGCCCTCCTGCTGCGCCACGCAACCAAGGACGCCAAACTGCTTCCCCTGCGCCCGGTACTTCTTATAATCCGCCAGCCGGTTGAAGACCTTCTGCTCCGCCTTGTCGCGAATCGAGCACGTGTTATACAGCACCAGCCCCGCCTCTTCGACCGTAGGAACCTGCCGATACCCCTGCTGCAAAAGCGTCCCGACCACCTTTTCGGAGTCGTGCGCATTCATCTGGCAGCCAAAGGTCTCCAGGTAAAACGTCTTGTCGCCGCTCTCCGACATCTGTTCAGTATAAACCAGCGAAAGCGGCAGGGTCCTCGCGGCGTGGGCCCCAACCGATCCTGACATGAATCGCGAGAATGGAAGACATCTGGCCGAAGTCGTTGTTGCGCTTGATTTTGGGTGGCGCAGCGCTTCAGCGCTGCGATAACCGGCTTATTTTGAGCACCGGCTTTAGCCGCTGCGGTGAGACTGCGGCGCAGAAGATACTTTTTCCGCAGCCTGTTTAGCCGCTAAGGTCACAGTTCTTGCCCGGGGTGGACCCTGTCCGCGCCCTCTTCGGTCGTGTCCAACCAGACATCACGCCCGACCAATCATTCATAAGACCCATTCCATCTTTAGAAATCAGTTAAGATATGGTGTAAGTTGCAGCGACCTCATTTTTCTCTCCTCTTGTGTATCGCGCTGCTCGTGTCCGGCCCGGTATCGGCGGATGATCGTCCAGAGGATCGCCTAGAAAATCGTCCCAAGGTCCGCACAATCACCGCGTTTATCCGTCTGAACCCCTCAGACTATAAGCGGCAACTCGCCGATACCGCCCAGACCCTGAACATCGCCAAAAAGAAGTTCGAACAAAGCGGTTGGGTCGTCGAAACGACTCGCATTACGACCCAGCCTTTTCCAGAATTTGTCCGCGGGCTGCCCAGAGATAAAGCGTCGGCACTTTTGCTTGAACTGGACAACCTCGCCGCCGGATCTTACGAATTCAACGTCGGCCCCGCAATGATGAAGGACTCTGACGACCCGTCCATGGTCGATCTGGCGGCAGAATTTCTGGCGCGCGCAAAAGTTACCAATTCCAGCGCCGTCATCGCCGCGGAAGACGGCATTCATTGGCAAACCATTCAGCGCGTGGCTCATCTCGTGAAATACATTGCGGAGAACACCCCTCATGGGCAGGGGAATTTCAGGTTTGCCGCCACCGCCATGGTTTCTCCCTACGGACCGTTCTATCCCGCCTCCTATCACACCGCCGGCGGCGGCAAGTTCGCCATCGGTTTGGAATCCGCGAATGTCGTGCTCCGGGTTCTCTCCGAAACCGAGGGCATGCCCCAACCGGCCTCCGCGAAGCTCAGCAGTGAACTATCGCGCTACGCTCAAGAGGCGGAAGCCATCGCTCAGAATTTCGCTCGGGAGAGCGGCTGGGATTACCTCGGCCTGGACCCGACGCCCGCGCCGGCAGGAGATGTCTCGATCGGGGCCGCGATCGAAGCCTACACGGGACATGCCGTCGGCAGCAGCGGAACCCTCAGCACTGCTTTCCTGATCACCACTGCCGTGCGTTCCGTTCCAGTGCAGCAAGTGGGCTATGCGGGACTGATGCTGCCTGTGCTCGAAGATGGGAGACTGGCGCAGCGCTGGTCGGAAGGCAAGCTCTCGATTGACGCGCTCCTTTCCTATTCTTCGGTCTGCGCCACGGGACTGGACACTGTGCCCTTGCCCGGCGATGTGACGGAGGAGCAGATAGCGCGCATTCTGGGAGACGTGGCTGCGCTCGCTTCCAAGTGGCACAAGCCGTTGACCGCTCGCCTGCTTCCCGTGAAGGATAAACACGCTGGTGACAAGAGCAACTTTGACGATCCGCATCTGACCAACGCGACGATCCAAGTATTACCTTGAGCAGGCCGGTGAAGAGGCCGGGAAACTGGCCGGGGGCCCCTCGATAAGAGTGAAGGCTCCGTAAGAGTAAACAGGCAAGAATCTCAGTCTTCTCGCCCGAGATCGCGATTTCAATCGCGACCTTGGATCGCAAGCGCACGGAATTCGGCAAACCGGGGCAAAATCCCCAACGTCTCCAGACTAGTTCGCGCCGTCTCATCGAGTTTAGATCCTGTCGAATCCTCCGGGTGAGCCTCCAACTCGTGGTCCAATACGTCTGCTACATACACGGCTACTGAGCTGTCAAAACCGGAGTGTGGTATGCGAGTAGGACGGTGATGGTGTGCGATAGCCTCCACCGCAAGGCTGGGGAAGCCCCACAATCCCAGCAGATACGCGCCTACTTCCGCGTGTGAAATCCCCAGCAGTTCCTCTTCGGCTTCGAACTGCTCGCACCCGCGTTCTTTGGCGCGGGAGAGTACGGCGCAAAACTTGTCGGGCATTTTGCTGGCCAGGATGAGGCTCCCAATATCGTGGAGAAGTGCGGACACCACGGTAACATCCCGAGTTTTCTTGGCCACCGGGAGCGTGCCGGCAATGGCGGCGGTGCGGTGCGCGCGCTGCTGTATAGACTCGCAAAACGATTGCGGAATGCGCGAGTCAGGCGCAAAGACCCTGAAGGTCTCGGAAGCTAAAGCCAGGTTCTTGATGGTTTCCATCCCCAGAAATGTCGCGGCACTCTGCAGCGTGGTCACGGTCTGTGCCAAGCCGAAGAAAGCGCTGTTCACCAACTGCAAGACCTTGGCAGACATGCCCATGTCATGCTCGATGATTTCCGCTACCTGGAGTATGGAGGTGTTCGGGTTCCTCACCGCTTGTAGAAGCGAGGTGTACGTACTTGAAAGGGAAGGCAGTTCACCGATTGATCCCACGACTCGGCGAAGCTCGGCTGTGGACAACAGGTCCTGCAGGATACACACACGCTCTATCGTCCCTTGCAGTTCAGCTCCCTGACACGGCTTGGCGAGAAAGCGGTGTGCCACGTGACCCGCACGTGTCGCTAACCCGCTGTCGGAATATCCCGACAGGACAATTCGCACCGTGCTCGGAAAGCGATCCCGAATGTGACCAAGTAGCGTGGCGCCATCCATGCCTGGCATCCGCATGTCGGAAACGACCACGTCGAAACTGCCTGCCTCACAGGCTTGCAAGGCCGCTTCGCCGCCCACCGCAAACTGCAAGTCCCATCGTTCCCGATCCGCATGCAGCATACGCCGGATGCCGTCCAGAATCTTACTTTCATCATCCACGAACAAGATGCGTTTCACGCGGACACCGTCCTGGCGGCAGCAGCTTTGCCCTCCTTGGGAAGGCGAACGATAAAGGTTGTGCCCTTCCCCTCTTCCGTTTCGAAGTGAATGGTTCCATCGTGTTTGTCAACCACCACGGAGCGTGCGATGGCCAGGCCCTGTCCAGTTCCTTTGCCAATTTCTTTGGTAGTGAAGAAGGGATCGAAGACACGGGCGCGCACCTTTTCCGGGATTCCCGAGCCGGTGTCCTGAACTCGAATTTCCGCCCACTCCGGGCAATTCCGCGTTTGCACCTTGATTTTTCCCTTTTCTGAACCTCCTTTTCCGACGACATCGCCAATCGCATGCGCGGCATTTACGATCAGATTCAGAATTACTTGGTTGAATTCGCCAGGCTCACAAGAGATCGGAGGGAGTGACGGGTCGAATTCGGTTTCCATGTCAGCCACATATTTCCACTCGTTGCGCGCTACCGTAATCGTGCATTGAATGGCGTGGTTCAAGTCCAGTGGCGTCTTTCCTTTTGTCCCCGGATGGGAGAATTCCTTCATTGCACCCACCAGCGTAGACACTCGGGTCACGCCTTCCAGCGTCTGGTCGATGGCTTTTGGAATTTCCTCCAGCAGATAGTCCGCGTTCGCCTGTTCCACCGCAGCCGCGGCTTCCTGCACTGCTTCGCGCGAGAGCGAATTGCCTTGCCCCGCTACCGACAGCCGTTCGTAATTCCCCAGCAGGCTCTTCAGGTCCCGGAAAGCATCTCTCAAGAACCTAACGTTGTCTCCGATGTACTGAGTTGGAGTATTGATCTCGTGTGCGATCCCGGCTGCGAGCTGCCCTACTGATTCCAGCTTCTGCGCCTGGCGGAGTTGCTCCTCCAAGACGCTTCGGGCGGTGGTGTCTGAACCGATGACGAGTAGTTTCGTCAAGTTTTCATCGGCCATGTGAACCGGTGTGATCGTCAGTCCTAGCAGACGCGTTTCCCCGTTCATCTCAAACGGAACCTGATCGCATCGCCGGGAGCACCGTTCAGAACACCAGGATCGGACTTCGTCTTGCATGCCCGGCCGCACCCACCTGATACCGCAGTCTGTCAGTTGTTTTCCAGCCACTTCAGCCTCAGCTAAGCCGAACACATTGGCGGCTTTGAAATTCCAGCGTGTGATGCGCGAGTCCTGGTCCATGCCGATAAGAATCGATGGCACCGCGTTGATAAAAACCTCCGCCTCCTGATGCGCCGTCCGCAGTGCTGCCTTCTCGTCTCCCAGACGGATAGTCATCTCTCGGACCATACGTCTTGTGACGATCAGCGCGATAGCAACAGCCACCACCACGGCGACTAGAATAATGAACAAGGCACGACGGCGCGCCGCCGCATAGTGCGCCCTGCTCTGCCGTGCTGCCAGCTCAAGTTGATCTCCCTGGAAGCGCACGAAATCATCCCAGGCGGCGTGGTACTTGAGCAAAGCCGGGGCGGTTTGCTGGACCATGACGGTTGCAGCCGCATCGTAGTTGTCTTTATCGATCAGGAGGTGTAGGGCTCGCAGGTAGCTGTCGATATATGGGCCTCTGGTGTTCTTAACGACAGCCAGTAACCGCTTCTCTTCTTCTGATTTGCAGAGGCTTTCGAGTTCGGCGACCAAGGTTGAGATTCTCTTGGTGTTCTCCGCCCGGGCAGCCAGCAGTGAGTTGATTTGCTCTCGATCCTCGAGCAGGAATACTTGCATCGTTATGCGACTATTGCGATTGGAGTAGGTCACCGCCTCTCGTGACAGGCGCACCTTGGTCCACTGTCTGCCCAGTATGTCTTGCAGCTCGGCGTTGATTTGGTCCGTTCGGCGTAGCCCCAGATCGCCGACGCCGATCAAGAGGGCAACCAAAAGGCTGAACGCCAGCCCCAAACGAACCACGACCTGTCCCGGGGCTAGCGGGGAGCGAGATGGGAGAGCGCCGCTGTGTTTCGCCTCGCACTGCGTGTTCTGGGAGTGAAGGCGTTCCTCGGTTTGGGATACGTCATCCGGCATGGATTGGAATTCTTCCCGCCCCCTCTATCCCACGCTGCCACCTTGGCGGCAAGCGCCTAGCCTTAGAATCATCGGCACAAGACCAGGTTGACTTGAGATTCTTGGCAAGATTCCTCTCAACTGTCTGACCCTCACACGTCCGACTGGGAGGTATCGTAAGGACCTAATTCGTTGACCACACTATGCCGATGAAATGACCACGCCGTTCCTGGCTCATTGCAGAGCGTGCAAGTGTCCGGCAGAAACAATGTCAAGAAAATCGATTGGAAATTAGTAAAGAGGTCGCCATGGCTGAAAAGATCCTTCTGGTGGACGATGATTGCAACATCCTTGACGGGTATCGGCGCAGTTTGGGCCGCGAGTTTTTGATGGAGACTGCCATGGGCGGGGAGCAAGCCCTGAAACTCGCGGCTGAGAACGGACCCTACGCGGTCGTGGTCTCCGACATGCGAATGCCCGGAATGGATGGCATCCAGCTCTTGAGCAGCATCAAGGCCCAATCGCCGGACACCATTCGCGTCATGCTTACCGGCAACGCCGACATGGACACGGCTATCAACGCCATCAACGAGGGCAGCATCTTCCGGTTCCTCAACAAGCCCTGCAGCAAGGAAGTGATGGCGAAAACCCTGACCGCGGCGCTGGTGCAGTACCGGTTGGTCACGGCCGAGAAGCAACTCTTGGAGCAGACCCTGAGCGGCAGCATTCAAGTGCTGACCGAAGTGCTCAGCCTGGTCAATCCCGCAGCCTTCAGCCGCGCCGAGCGTGCCCGCCGCTACATCCGCCACATCGTAACCGCCATGTCGCTGGGAAACTCTTGGCAATACGAGGTTGCCGCCATGATGTCCCAACTCGGTTGCGTCACTCTGGCTCCCGAAACGATCGAGGCCGTGTACAGCGGTCAGAAGCTCTCACCGGACGAGCAGGCGCAATATGACGCACACCCCAGTGTCGCCTATGATCTGCTTTCGAAAATCCCCCGCTTGGAGCCCATTGCGTGGATGGTCAAGCACCAGAACCGGCCAGTCGACGAGTTCGGATCCGGCGACTCTGGGATGGCGGACATGCGGCTGGGTGCGGAAATACTCCGGATCACCTTGGCTTATGAAAAACTCATCCACAAAGGCGTTTCGCGAACCGAGGCGGCACACACTCTGGCTCGCCAAAACAAGAACTTCAGCACGGACTTCTTCCACGCACTGGTGACCTTGGATCCAAACGCCGAAGAAGGCGAGATTCGAAAGTGCCGGATCGAAGACCTTGCGCTCGGCATGATCATCCAACAGGAGGTCCGCACCGGCGAGGGAGCGTTGCTCGTCGCCAAAGGCCAGGAGGTCACTTCGCCGCTCCTCTCCAAGCTCAGGAACTTCCACGCACGCCGTGTGATCGCCGGGGACGTGACTGTCTCTATGCCCACCACCACACTTGCTTTCGTGAAAGGCGCATCGTAGGCGACTGCTACAGGCGGACTGCCCGGCGTAAAGTGGAATGACGACTCAAGTCCCGGAGGAGTCTGTGTCATAGCTTGAGGTCGATCGAAAAAGTGGACCGTACCATGCATCAGCCGCGAAGCGGCGGAACAGGAAAGCCCGGCACGTCAGTGCCGGGTAGGCGGAAGTGGTACCAATCGAGTCCCGCTAGGGACGGCACCCAGGCTATGACACAGACTCCGGAGGGACGACCGTAGTTCTCGCGCACACACTTTAGATTCTCTGTTGAAGCGCAAGCAAAAAAAGTCAAAACCTTCCTAAGAATGAGGGGGGAATGGTTAAGCGGCACAGGCGACCTCGGGCGGCACGGCGAGGGTGAGAGCCGGGCAAAGCTTGGCGCCATCGAAGGGAGCGTCGTGCTTGAACATGCCGAAAATCGCGTGCAGCAGCTTCCGCATGACGGCAACCAGGGCCACCATTTTGCATTTCCCACGAGCTTGCAGATGCAGATAAAAGGCGCGCAGGTGAGGAGCAAAGCGCACCGCAGTGAGGGCGGGCATGTAGAGCGCCCGGCGAATATGCCGGTTGCCCACCTTGCTGATGCGCGCTTTTTGATGCACCGAGGTGCCCGACTCATGGTGCCGGGGATCGAGTCCGGCGTAGGCGACCCACTGCCGCACGTCACAATTGGCGGGGATCAACAGCAGTTCGCCCAGCAGTTGCAAAGCGCTGACCGCACCGATCCCGGGCGTGCTCTGCAACCGCAGAAAGCGGCGCTCGAGCTCCGGCGTCGCGGCCAGGATCTTGCGCGCCTCCCGGCTCAGTTTGGCGATCGCGGTTTCCAACCCCCGCACGCTGCGCCGCAAATCCTGCACGATCACCCGCAGGGTCGTCGCGGTCGCGGCCACGGCGTGCAGGCGGTTCTTCTCCATGGTGCACTGCTGGGTGAGAGCATGAATGCGACGCGCCAGAGCCGTTATCTGCAGCGCCTCGGCCGGCGGCGGTTGCCAGGGCTGGAAGGGCATGCGCGCCGCATATTCCAGCAGCACCCATGCATCCAGCGGATCGGTCTTACTGCGCTGCAGCAACGCGCGCGAAAAACTTTTCACCGCCCGCGGGTTGGCCACCATGAGCTCGATGCGCGGGTCGGCCCGCAAGGCCAAGGCGGCATCCAGACCATACATCCCAGTCGATTCCATGCAGACGCGCACCCGCTCTGGTGGGCGGGAGAGATACCGTCGCAGTTCCTGATGGCCCTGGCGGGTGTTGGGAAACGAGCGACAGGGTTCGGTTTTGCCGCTGCGGCGGACCATCACGACCAGTTCTTGGGCGCTGACGTCCAGGCCACAAACATCGGGGTTGTGCATGCCTTCCTCCTGGGACTAGGCTGGTTCCGGCTCCCCGACCCTGCATCGTCTCCGGTAGAGCTTGTCTATGCAGGCTGTCGTGCCAACGACGCCTCAGATTCTCCTCGACCTTGGAGAAGAGGGCGGGGGGCCTATCTAAAGCCCAGGCTTCCGATACAAAATCGGGCCTCGCCCCTGATCGGCCTTCCCCGGAACATGGGTGCCTTGTGCCCCATGCCTCTTTACCACAAATCGAACATACAAGCCCCTGAGGCTTCTACTTCACGCGCGCGAGCGTGAACACTTCTTTCATTTCTTTGCTGTGATCGAGGAAGACCCATTCTTCGATATGGTGATCGGCGTCGGGCTGTGTGAAGGTCACGTGCTGCATGTGTCCGTCGCCGGGGCCGATGTTGGTGCCGTCCATGAATTCGAAGCTGACGGATTTCGCGTCCGACGAAATGACCTTCATGCGCGGCTGGTTGCCGGCCCCGCAGTAGTGGGTCATCAAAAGCCGGTCGCCATCCATGTGGAACATGGTGATCATATTCTCCGGTCCGCGCCCGAGAATCTCGCTCATGAGCGCGGAGCCGCCCGCAGTCAGGCGGAAAGTCACTTGAACAGGCTGGCCCTGCTGGTTCTTCCCTGCCCAGTTCCCTTCCAATCCCTTTAGCAGGTCGAACGACTTGTGCGCGTCCGACTGGGCCAAAACCAAGCTGGCGCAGAGGACGATGACCAGGACCGCGGCGACGGCAGCGATGCTGCGAACTGGATTCCGAAATCGCTTCATAGATTCCTCCAAAGATTTACTTGTGCTTGCGAGGCGCCTTATTCGGGACCTTACCGGAGACCTTGCCCATTTCGCGGGCGTGCTCCTGTTACGGTTACACGTTAAGTCGCGTCAAGAGGGAAATTCTGGTTTCCGCCGCCGAGCTGCTCGCTGAGGTGAGCGGCGATCAGTTTGCCGTGGAACCGTCCATTCTCGATGAAGATTTCGTTCGTCCTCGATCCGGCGACGATCACCCCGGCGACGTAGATTCCCGGAACGTTCGATTCCAGGTTCTCCGGATCGCAGACCGGGCGCATCTGTTCGGGGGAAAGTTCGATGCCCACGCTGCGGAGAAAATCGTAGTCGGGATGGTACCCCGTGAGAGCGAATACAAAATCGTTTTTCAAACGAAGCGGACCGGACGGAGTTCGCAGCGCAACGTAGTCGGCGCCAATCTCCTGCACGGTGCTGTTGAAGTGCGCGGTAATCTCCCCAGACCTGATGCGGTTCTCGATGTCGGGGCGCACCCAATACTTGACGTGGTCGTGCATCTGCGCTCCGCGATGGACGAGCGTGATGCGCGCCCCGTGCCGCCACAAATCCAAAGCCGCCTCCGCCGCCGAATTCTTGCCCCCGATCACCACCACGTCGGTGTCGAAATAAGGATGCGGCTCCCGATAGTAGTGGGAGACTTTGTCCAGGTCTTCGCCCGGGATTTCCAGTTGGTTGGCGAGATCGTAGTAGCCGGTGGCGACCACGATCTTGCGCGCACGGTAGTCGTGGATGGCGTCGTGCCGGTTGGTGGTGGTGACCCGAAAATTACGGTCCTCACCCGTAATCGTCTTCACCCATTCGTACTGGCGGATGTGCAAGTGAAAGTGTTCGGCGACACGGCGGTAATATTCGAGCGCTTCGAGCCGGGTGGGCTTCGCCAGAGCCGTGGTGAAAGGAACATCGCCAATCTCCAGCAACTCCGGCGTGGTGAAGAACACCATGTTGGTCGGATAGTGATAGATGGAATTAACTAGGCATCCCTTATCGATGACGATGGCCTTGAAGCCGGCCTTCTGGGCCTCGATGGCGCAGGCCATGCCGGTGGGGCCTGCGCCCACCACCAGAACGTCAGCCCAGGCGCCGGGCCGCGCCTGCGCCTGAGCGCGGGCCAGAGTTTCCGGAATCTGTTCGACGGGCAAGGGTGTGAGGGCCTTCATCGCGTGTTATGGAAAACCACAATTCTAGCACTCTGCGGTACGAGAACGGTGCGCCCGATTCCCTATTTCTTAACGCAAACCGAAACTCCATCGCGGATCGGCAAGATGGTCGTAAACACATCTTTCGACTCGCAGATCAGTTTGTTGAATTCGAGGATGGCCTTGGTTTCGGCGTCGGGGTTGGGCTGGCGGAGCTTGCCGCTCCACAGAACGTTATCCGTGATAAAAAGGCCGCCGCTTTTCAGGCACGGGAGCGCTAGACGAAAGACGCGTGGGTAGTCGGTCTTATCGACGTCGTTGAAGATGATGTCGTAGGTTTCCTTCTCCTCCGAAAGAAACTCGAGCGCGTCGCCCACGCGCACCGTGATGCGCTGGCTGACGCCGGCACGATCGAAGTAGCGGCGTGCCTTTTCGGCGCGCTTGGGGTCGCCATCGGTGTAGACGACGCGTCCGCCTTCGCCCACCGCGCGCGCCCACCAGATGGTGGAATAGCCGATGGCCGAGCCCATTTCGAAGATCTTCTTCGCGCCGCTGATCACCGCCAGTTGATACAGCACCCGAGCAACCGCGGGGCCGACGATGGCATAGTCGTTCTTTGTGGCGTCAGCCTCCATCTCGGCGAGAACTTCGTCGCGCGGCGGCAGCATCGCGTACAGGTAGTCTTCGACTTCAGGAACTGTAATTCCGCCCATGCGCCACTCGGCGATTGCGGGTTGATTGGCCATGTTGCTCCTTGTGCTGCAAAGCTGCCGCGATTCGCCGCGGCTTACGAGATGATTGTTGGATAAATCGTGGTTGAAGAAATCATGTTAAGAAAATCGTCCTTTACGAAATCGTCTTCCCCGGCTTCAGTTCCAATACTTCCACGTTCGGCGCCAGTTTCTGCAACTCGCCAGGCGTACCCGTCAACTGCGGAAACGTACCGAAGTGCATGGGGATGACAGTTTCCGGCTGCAGCAGTTTACAGGCATAGGCAGCCTCGCGAGGCGACATGGTGAAAAGGTCACCGATGGGCAGCATGGCAATCTTCGGCGCGTAGAGGTCGCGGATGATCGCCATATCGCTAAAGACGTTGGTATCGCCCGCGTGGTAGAGTTTGACTCCGTTCGAGAACTCGAGCACGTAGCCGCAGGCTTCGCCCCCGTAGACGATCTGGTCGCCATCCTGAATGCCGCAGGAATGCACCGCGTGAACCATGGTGATTTTCACATTGGCGATAGTTTGCGTGCCGCCCTTGTTCATCGGAGCGATCTGTTTGACGCCCTTTTTTTGCAGCCACAAGCAGAGCTCGAAGATGCCAACCGCGATCGGATTCAGCTTCTTGCCCACGTCGACCGCATCACCGATGTGATCGCCATGCCCGTGAGTGCAGATCAGCACGTCGGCTTTCTTGACGTTCTTTTCGCTCGCCGGGCACGCGGGATTACCGGCAATCCACGGATCGACGTAGAGGGTCTTCCCTTCCGGCGTTTGGATGCGGAAGGTGGAGTGGCCAAGCCAAGTAAGTTGGATTCCTTGAAGATTCATGAAACCCTCCCGAGGTAACGGGCCGCTAGCTTCTGGCTGCGAGCACGCGGGCCATGGTTCGAATTGCCGTTCATACAGCGAAGTAGCATTCTAGTGACATGGAGAAAAGCGCGCAACGAGCAATCGCAGCCTGCGAGAATATTGGCATGATTTAAACCATTCCGGTTGCGCCCAAACTCGTGTATAAGATGGTGCTCAATGCCCAACCTCAAAGTGTTGCTGTCACGCGAAGCCATTGCCAAGCGAGTTGCCGAGATGGGGGAAGAGATTGCGCGCGATTTTCGCGGCCAATCGATTATTTTTGTCGGCGTTCTCAAAGGCGCGGCCATTTTTTTGAGCGATCTTGCGCGTCAGGTTCCGCTCGACGCCACCTTCGACTTTATCGGGGTTTCGAGCTACGGAAACCGCCCCACCGCCAAAGAAGACCCGGCGGGCCATGCGGCGTGGGATTCGCTGGGCGAAGTCCGTTTGACCAAGGACATGGATCAGTCGCTGGCCGACCGAAACGTGATTTTGGTCGAAGACATCCTCGACACCGGGCTGACGCTGAACTACATTTCGAAGCTGGTCGAGGCGCATCAACCCAGGTCGCTGAGCATTGCCGCCTTGCTGGACAAGCCTTCACGCCGCAAGCAGCCGATCCAGGCGCAATACATCGGCTTCACCATTCCTGATGCCTACGTGGTCGGCTACGGCCTGGATTATGCGGAACGCTACCGCAATCTTCCCGATATTTGCGTGCTGGAAAACATGTAAAAGTTCTCAGTTCCCAGTTCTCAGTGGGAACCGTACGGTATTGGGGTTTTCTGAGAACTGGGAACTGAGAACTTGTTAAGATGAAGCTTGTGAAAATGACCGCCTCGCCAACTGAACGCGCTTCCGAGGTGGAACCCCTTCTGCTCGAAGTGGCCGACGTGGTGAACACCACGCTCGACCTGGAAACCACGCTGCGGCGCGTGGCGGAACTGGTTCGTAAGGTCATTGACTACCAAATTTTCGCGATCCTCCTGCTCAACGAGCAGCGTCAGGAATTGTACGTCCGCTTCCATGTGGGATATCCACCGGGCATCGCCGACCGCTTGCGCGTGAAAGTGGGCCAGGGCGTTACCGGACGCGCCGCCGAGACTCGTCAAGCGGTGTTGGTCGCCGATGCTACGCAGGAAGATTTCTACATTGAGGCCCTGCCCAACGTTCACTCGGAACTGGCCATCCCGCTGATTGTCAAGAACCGCGTGATTGGCGTGATCGACATCGAGGCGCGCGAAAAGGGTTACTTCACCGAAGAACACAAACGCCTGCTGACGCTGATCGGGTCGCGCATGGCGGTGGGCATCGAGAACGCGCGGCTGCACACGCGCACAACACGCCAGGCTCGAACGCTGCTGCTGCTGAACGAGATTGCGCGGGAACTCACGTCGATTCTCAACCTGGACGAACTGCTCAAGCGCATCGCCGAGTTGCTCAGCCGGCTGATCGAGTATCAGATGTTCAGCATCCTTCTGGTGGATCAGACGGGAGAAAAACTCCAGCACCGTTTCTCGCAGCGCTTCGAGGAAAGACTGCATCTGAAGCACGACATCCCGCTGGGCCGCGGAGTGGTGGGGTACGCCGCGCAGGCCAAGGAGGCGGTCCTGGTGCCTGACGTCGCCAAGAGTAACCGCTACATCGCGGTGAATCCGGAAACGCGCTCCGAACTGGCGGTTCCGCTGATCTACCAGGAGAAAGTAATCGGAGTGCTCGATCTGGAGCACACCAAGCGCGGATATTTTACTGAAGATCACATGCGGACCCTGACCACGCTCGCGGCGCAGCTTGCGATCGCCATCGAAAACGCGCGCTTGTACGAGGAGATTGCCCGGCAAGAGCGGCGGCTGGAACGCGATCTGGCGCTGGCGCGCGAACTGCAGTTTCGCTTGCTGCCGCATTCACTTCCGAAAATGCAGCATCTCGACGTCGAGGCGAAGTTCGTACCCGCCCGCGCCATCGGCGGCGATCTCTACGACTTCGTTCCTTATTCGTTGTCGCGCCTGGGGATCGCGATTGGAGACGTAAGCGGGAAAGGCGCGCCGGCGGCCATCTATGCCGCGCTGGTCAGCGGCATTCTGCGTTCTCATGCGCCGCTCGAGCCGGGCCCGGCGGAAATGCTTGCGGCGGTGAATCTGTCGCTGGCGGACCGCAGGATCGCCGCGCAGTTTGTGTCGATCATTTACGCCGTGTGGGACGACGCGCGGCGGACGCTGCTGGTGGCAAATTCGGGCTTGCCGAGGCCCATCTATTGTCACGACGGCAAGATTGAGTTCATCGAGGCGACCGGGCTGCCGCTGGGACTGTTCGACGAAGCCGATTACGACGAATTCAGTTTCAAAGCCAAGCCGGGCGATCTGTTTGTCTTTTACAGCGACGGTATTCTCGACGCGCGCAACCGCCACGGTCAATCTTTTGGGCCGGAGCGTGTGGCCGCGATCGTCGCCGGCTGCGCCAGCAAGTCGGCAGACTGCGTGGTCAACGAAATCTTCAAAGCGGTTGCCGAGCACGCCGCGGGTGTGGATGCGTTCGACGATCAGACGGTGGTCGCCATCAAGGTAAAAGCCGGCCCGGGCAAACGCAAGTGAAGCGCACCCGCAAATCCCAGACGTTACGCCCACCCGCGTTTGCGTATCAGGGCGCGGCTGCGGGAGCGCGTGCCACGAAACTCTACTGCGAGGCCGTGGCGCTTGAAAGCCTGGCCGCGCGCTATGAAACTCCGTTGTACGTTTATTCCGCGGCCATGATCCGCGCCCGACTGAACGCCTTCGCTCACGCTTTTCATTCCATTCCGCACACGTTGTGCTACTCCGTCAAAGCCAATTCGACGCTCGGGATTCTGCGACTGCTGGCCAGTTCGGGGACGGGCTTCGACGTGGTTTCTGGCGGAGAACTGCACCGAGTTCTGCGCGTAAGCCGGAAGGCAAAGACAACGCTCAAGCCCAAGGTTGTGTTCTCCGGCGTGGGCAAGACCACGGCGGAGATGGAACTTGCGCTGCGCTCTGGCATATTGCTGTTCAACATTGAAAGCGCTTCGGAACTGAATTTGCTTTCCGCAACCGCGACACGACTGAAGAAACGGGCGGCGGTAGCGGTGCGGGTCAATCCCGACGTCTCGGCAAAAACTCATCCCTATATTTCAACCGGCTTGCATCAGCACAAGTTCGGCGTGCCGATTCCCGAGGCGCGCGCGCTCTACGCGCAGGCCGCGAAGCACCCTCATCTGAAAGTGGCCGGAGTGAGCGTCCACATCGGGTCGCAGATTACGGATGTCGGTTCCTTTCAGGAGGCGATTGAGCGCGTGGCCGATCTGGTCCGCGTGCTGCGCGAGCAGGGGCACGATGTTCGCTATATCGACGCCGGCGGGGGTCTGGGAATTTCCTACGAAGGAGCGCAGCGGGATTTTGAGAAACAGATTGCAGCCTACGCGAGAGCAGTACTTCGTCCGTTGCGCGAGTTAAAGTTGCATTTGCTGCTGGAGCCGGGTCGTTCCATCGTAGGACCGGCGGGCGTATTGCTGACGCGCGTCCTCTACCGGAAAACGAATAATCACAAGCGCTTTCTGATTGTCGATGCGGCGATGAATGATCTGGTGCGTCCTTCGCTGTACGGTGCGTATCACGAGATTGTTCCGGTGAGCCGCCAGTCGCGGGAAACCGAGATTACCGATGTGGTCGGTCCCATCTGTGAGACCGGCGACTTTTTTGCGCGCGCTAGAAAACTTCCACTGGTCAGCGAGGGAGATCTTCTCGCCATTCTGGACGTGGGCGCGTACGGCGCGGTGCTGGGATCGAACTACAACACCCGCGGCCGGGCGGCGGAAGTGCTGGTGGATGGTGCGAAAGCTAGAGTGATACGACGGCGAGAGAGCTTGCAGGATCAGTTGAGGACGGAGAAGTTTTGACGGCGACTAGTGCCGCGACCGCGTGATTGTTACGCTGTCGATCCAAGTTTGCTTGTGGAGAGCCGGGCGTCCCCGCCCGGCTGGACAGGCGAGGGCGCCCGTCCCTCCACTAACGAGTTACAGCGACTCCAAAAAGTTCGTCACAGCCCGCAGCACCGGCTCAGGCTGCTGGATAAACAGCGCGTGCCCCAGATTGCGGAACTTCACATGCGCGTGATGGGGCAACAAGCGCGGGGCCAGCGCCACATCCGCGTCGGACATCAGGCCGCCTAATTCCTGGCTGGCTTGCAGAAGCAGCGTTGGACACGCAATTCCGCTCAACACCGTCTCGCCGTCCCAGCCTTCGAGCGACGATCCGTCGAGCGTCATGTCGTAGGTGTCAGGGTCGGCCTGCTGCACGCAGCGCGCCCAGGAGAGCAGGTAGGCCTCATCGTTGCCAGGAAGTTCGCGGATTGTACCGGACCTGCCGGTGCCCGGAATTGGCAGTACAATTCTGCCGATGCCGTCGGCAATCTGCTCGACCGAGCCGCCCCTGCGCGCCAGATCGCGCAATCCCGAGAACAGGGACGTGTACATCGAGTTGTAAAGCTGCCGGGCGACAATCATGTTGTCGCCGAGAATCAGCGCGCGCACCAGTTCCGGATGATGAGAAACGACCCACATGCCCAGCATGCCACCGAGCGAATGCCCGAAGAGAACGGCGGGAGCGGAAACGCGCTCGCGCAAAAGCCGGGCAATGTCTTCGGAATACTGCGGGCCACGGTATCCGCGGGCAACGTGGGAGGATTTGCCATGACCGCGAAGATCGGGCGCGAAGATATGCCAGCGCAGGCTCAGCGCCGGAATCACCGGCAGAAATACCTGCCAGCGCCGGCCGAGTCCATGCAGCAGCACCAGCGGCGGCCCGTGGGCAGGGCCTTCGGCATAGTTCAATTGAACTTCGCCGGTATCGAACGTGCGCTCGACGAGAGCTGAATGGTTTTCGCTCACAACAGTCACCGGTTCGCGGCTGTAGAGACGCGGCTTGCCGCGTCTCCGCGGCTGCCACGTCAGCGTTCTCCCCACTTGAGTTTGGTGGCGAGCACTTCGAAAAATGTTTTCTGAAAACGCAACAGCCGGGCCGGATGCTCCGCCTTGACGCAGCGCACGATATCGCCGTCTCGCATGGGCATGCCGACTTGTCCATCGAGACTCAGGTACGCTTCTTCGTCCCCAGTCTTGACGTGGATTTCGATCTCGACCGTATCGCGCACTACCACCGGACGGTGCGTCAACCCGTGAGGCGAGACGGGAGTAATGACGAAGGCATCCACATCCGGTTTGAGGATCGGCCCGCCTGCTCCGAGAGAATATGCGGTAGAACCGGTCGGCGTCGCGATGATCAGACCATCGGCTCTGTAACTGGAAACGAACTCCGAGTCCACGAAAAGCTCGAAGTAATTCAAGCGGGCGATGGCGCTCTTGCTCACGACCAGCTCGTTCAGAGCGGCGTGAGTGGCGACAATCTCGCCGCCTCTCACCACCGAGCAACTCAGCATGGAGCGGTTGTCGACGATGTAGTGCCCTTGCTCGATCGCGTCCAAGGCGGGATATAGATCAGCCAATGGGACTTCGGTCATGAATCCGAGCGTGCCGAGGTTGACCCCGAAGATCGGCGTTCCGGCTTTCGCAACCGCGCGCGCCGCCGAAAGCAAAGTACCGTCGCCGCCGAGCACCAGAGCCAGATCCGGTGACCGCTTGGCCAACGCGCTCCTCGGCACCACGGCGGACGCTGAAAAATAGGCTGCGCTTTCCTCGTCCACCACCACCGCGTAGTTGCGCTGCTGCAGCCATTTTTCGAGCGCCGGCAATACTTCGCGCAGCTCGGGACGGTCCGGCTTTGAAATGATGGCAACTGTTTTCTGGCGAGCCGCACTTTGGGGAGATTCGGGCATGTCTTCGAACTTCTCTTCGGGCATCTCTTCGGACATCGGACTTCCGATTGTACAGAATCACTCGATGACAGGCCGCGAAAACTCGGCGTGGAGCAGGAATTCACGATTGCCTTCGCCGCCGAGGATGGGAGACTCGATCCACTCGGCGCGCACGCATCCCAAGTCTAAAAGCGCCGCCTCTACCTTGGCCACGGCCGCTCGCTGTGCCGATTCGTCGCGCACAATTCCGCCTTTACCTACCAGTTCCCTGCCCGCTTCGAACTGCGGTTTCACCAGCACTACAATCTGCCGAATCGGGTTGGGAGTCGGGCTGGCGCAAGAAGAAGCGGCGCGAATCACCGCCGGCAGCACCAGGGTGGCGGAGATGAAGGATACATCCATGGCAATAAAGTCAATAGGCTCGCCAATGTCACTGGGATCGAGATAGCGGGCGTTGGTTTTTTCCAGGAGCCGCATGCGCGGATCGTTGCGCAAGCCGAAATCCATCTGGCCATAACCGGTGTCCACGGCAATCACCTTGGCGGCGCCGTGCTGCAGCATGCAATCGCTGAAACCTCCGGTGGAGGCGCCGATGTCGAGACAAACTTTGCCATGGAGATCGATTCGCCAATGCTCGAGAGCCTTCTCCAACTTGAGCCCGCCCCGGCTGACGTAGCGGAGATCTTCGCCCAGCAGGCGCAAGACCGACGATGAGCCGGAGTCAATCAGTGCGCCCGCCTTTTCGATCTTCTGCTCGTTGACGAGAACTTTTCCGGCCAGGATGAGGGCCTGGGCGCGCTCGCGCGACGGCGTCAGCCCTCGATCCACAAGCAACTTGTCGAGACGTGTCTTCACGGAGTATCGAAAAACGAATATCAAAAAACCAGTATCGAAAAATCCAATCCCGACGATGCGTCTAGCACCCGATGCAGTGCAGAATGTTGAACGCGATTTATTAACAGGAGGTTACGAGATTAAGTTCCCGCTTTTCCACAAACTTTTCCTCTGAGGTGTTGAAAAGTGAGGAAAGGCATCGGGCCATCGGGTGATCGGGTGATCGAAAAGCAAGGTCACGAATGAGAGGCGGAGCAGTCTGGGGTAGTGCGCTACTTTGATTTTGTAAGGTCATAGCGAGAAAGACACCGCCGAGGAAAGCGCCGGCGGCGATAAGAAGTATTGCCAGTTCGATTAGAGCTAAGGGAATCCCCATAACGCCAATGAAAGTAGCCCACTACCCAGTCTTGCACTTCAGATGACCCGATCACCCGATGACCCGATCACCCGATTATCCGGCAACTTCTTCCAGAGTCTTCTGGTCGATATCGAAGTTGGCATGGACGCTCTGCACGTCGTCGCAATCTTCGAGCGCCTCCATCAGGCGGATCATCTGCGCGGCCTGCTGCCCTTCCAGCTTGATGTAGGTCTGGGGAATCATGCCTATGCTTGAGGAGATGGGCGTAATGCCGGCCTTCTTCACGGCCTCTAACACGCCTTCGTAGGCGGAAGGCGAAGTCAGGATTTCCCAGGTCTCGCCATCGTCCTTCAAATCTTCACCACCCGCTTCCAGGATGATGTTCATCAGATCGTCTTCCTTGGCCGCCGACTTAGGAACGATAATGTCGCCCTTCTTATGGAACATATACGCGACGGCGCCCGCTGCGGCCATGTTGCCGTTGTTCTTCCCGAAGACATGCCGGATTTCGCTGACGGTACGATTGCGGTTGTCGGTCGAAATTTCCGCCAGCAAAGCCACGCCGCCGGGGCCGTAGCCCTCCAGCACAAATTCTTCATAGCTCGCGCCCGGCAATTCACCGGTGCCGCGCTGGATGGCGCGCTTGATGTTGTCGGCAGGCATGTTCTCGTTCTTCGCCGCCAGGATCGCCGTGCGCAGCCGCGGGTTCATGTCGGGATCGCCGCCCGACTTGGCCGCCATCGCGATTTCCTTGATGAGACGGGTGAAGATCTTGCCGCGCTTGGCGTCGAGCGCGCCTTTCTTGTGCTTGATGGTTGCCCATTTCGAATGCCCGGACATAGCTCTACCTCATCTCTAGAATACTCGAAAGGCGCTGATTCTCGGAATGATGGATCCGCCCGCGGAGGAAATCACAGATCAGCCTCGACGTCAACACGTTCAGGCGAAGTGAAATTATAGCATGGGACCGGGTGCCCCACTCATTCGCGTTCTGTGCGAATGAGTGGGTGAGGGCGCCGCCCGTGTTTTTCGCGTCTGCCGAGCAGAACTCGCCTCACAAATGGTTTTGGTCAGGGCGCGGCTTCACAGCTTGCGGCAAAATCCTAATCCGTGTGGTGACTGGATTCGTGTGGTGACGGGGCTTTTCCCCGTCTCGACCCTCACATGAATTATGTTCGAGCAAGAACGGGAAGGGCACGGCTTCAGCCGTGCCGCTCAAGGTCAATAAAAATGGCGGGCGGCCCACCCCTTGAACGATGTTCGCCTGCGCCACCATAACTGAGGGTGCCCCATCCTTGCGTTCTTTGCAAGAGCCTGCCCTGAGCGGAGTCGAAGGGGTGGGCCGCGATGCCGCCGATACGACCTTTGTGTCGTTCGCAATGGTAACTAAGGTCAAAAAACTAGGGATTTGTTCCGAGCCGGGTCACCAGCAATATAACGCTTGGAAGCCAAGCCATGAGGTACCCTTGTGGGGAATCTGCCATGGCAGCGACCGCTCTCGATCGCCAACTCACCGAACTCGAAGCCAGCCGCTACCGCTTCGGCCGCCACGAAGCCGCAAGCGTCGTAAAGTTGCTGACCCGTCTCGACGCCGCCCGCTTCCCCGATTCGGCTTCTCTGATCCGCTTCCACGAAGCGCTGCTTTTTCTCCGCGCTTTTCCTCAAGGCCCAGCCGTGGTTCGCGCCACCGAGCGCATTCTGAATCGTTTCCACAAGAAAGTGGAAGCATTACGCAAAAGCGGCGCCGACATGGACGACTTCGAGCCCATCGAAGTCTCCGGCATTGCCGGCACCGAGATGGAAGATACGCTCAGCTTCGATCTTGCTCGCTGGCTCATCCAGCGCCTGCCCGGCAAAGTCGGAATCGCCTGGGAAAACTACGAACCAGGACGAGAGTTAGGCGCCACCGGCCCGCGCTTCATCCCCTTGCTTGAAGACGACGCGTATGTCGAGGCCGACACGCCGTGGCGCCGATGGCTGGAAGCGGCTGGAGGCAAGAAGAATGCCAAGGTTGTGTGGCGGCGGGGCTCCGCCCCGCCGGAACGGGGCAGAGCCCCGTCACCACACGAGACGGCGTGGCTGATTGAAAGATTTGAGCATTTGCCGCTGCCGTCGCAGCAAAAGGCTGAGCTCTACGAATCGCTGCGCGTGCCCTTGCGTTGGAGTCTCGAAAATTCGGCCATTACGCGAACACGAAACTGGAAGCCGGTTCCGAGCGTTTTTTATCACAGCGAATCGCTGATCAGCCGCAGCCAGGTGTCGCTGGCCGTCGAGT
>CAVZDG010000004.1:0-801408 GCA_963773965.1 uncultured Acidobacteriaceae bacterium | reverse complement strand
TGGCGCGGCTTCCACCGCACCTGACGAGGCTTTCGCGCAAGCAGGGCGACGAGGTCATGGACCTGATCCGCGAGGTCATGCTGGTGCGCTACCGCGAACTTTACGGCACAACGCTGGGCGATCCGGCGTCGGTGGTGCGGTTCGACGTTCGGTCCGAAGTGCGGGCTGATAGTGGCACCGACGAAGCTGGCCGCGGCGTTTCGATTTATCTCTGGAACCTGCCACCGGATCGCCGTCTGCCGTTGCGCGCGTATGTCGCGGGATTGACGCTGAAGAATGGAGTGCCGGTTAACTACATCGAAGCCATCGGCCTCTGCGAGTGGATGGAGGTCGGCTTCAACACCTTCTACACATTCCGCGGCGGCGAAGCTGGATGGATCTACGCGCAAGTTCTGCGTGGCCTGTGTCACCTGATGGGGACGACGTGCGTCTCGGTTTACCCGTATCAACTGGGCCATGACAACGAGGAGGCGGTCCAATCGGGCGCGTTCTGGTTTTACCGCAAGCTGGGCTTCAGGCCGGGACGTGCGGATCTTCAAAGATTGGCGGAACGCGAAGAAGCCAGAATCGCCGCCGATCCGAAATACCGGACACCCGCCAGAACGTTGCGCCGCTTGGCAAGTGGGCACGTGTTCTACGAGTTGCCGGGCAGCGAGGTGGGAGCGTGGGACAGCTTTAGCACGCGTAACATTGGCCTGCGAGTGAATCGGAGGATGGCGCGGGAATTTCAAGGCGACAGCGGCCGCATGCGCAAGGAATCGGTGCGCTCCGTCGCGCGGATTCTTAGTGTGGATACGTCTTCGTGGACGTCTTCCGAGCGCGCCAGCTTCGAGAATTTTGCAGTGCTCCTGGCTATGGTTCCCGACCTTCGGTCCTGGAAGCGCGAGGAGAAAGAGGCGCTGGTGCGGATCATCCGCAGCAAGTCCAAAGCCGACGAGATGCTTTATCTTCACCTCACGCAGCGGCACGAACGGTTTCGGGAAGCGCTGCTTAAGCTCGGGTCCTGACTTGGACCACTCGGGCCGAATCAGCGGCGAACTTGAACCGCCTCGTTTGACCGTGTATAAAGGCTTAGGAAGCGATGCCGGACGCAGTGTAGCGTCCCGCGTGTGCCGTCCAGACTTTGGTCTCCCTCAGACGGCCTGCAAGAGATTGACTTTAAAGCGGAAGTGGTGGAACTGGCAGACACACCATCTTGAGGGGGTGGCGCCGAAAGGCGTGGGGGTTCAAATCCCCCCTTCCGCACCAGCAACTCACCGAGGGGACAGCCGCCAGCGTCGGAAAGTATTGCGAGCGGGCCTCGCGCACTACGGCGCGAGCTGCCATGAAGTTCTCGAAGTATTCTTTGATGTTCTGGTTGTTGATATCCAGTTGTTCTTCGAGGGCGTTCAATTCAGGATCGTTGAAGATCTCCCACCACTTGCCGCGCAGCATGGCATCCGCAGGCTGCGCGACCCTCCAGCCTTCACTCTCTTTGAACTGGGTGGGTGATTCCTTGTAAGCCGCGGCAGGCGGCTGCGCCGCGGGTGGGTGGTATTTCGGCCCGACCACGCAGCCTGACAGCATTAACAAGAGCGCAGCCGCGCACAGCCAAATCGCGCAAGCCGCTCGGTTTCGCTGGAAATAATCATACGTTGCTCCCTAACCAACCATTCATCTCAGTCCACCGTGCTAGCTGGCCTCCTGAGCCCCGGGAAGGATGTCGCGCTGTTTCCCCTGCATCCGCAGCCGTAGCCGGTCGAACGCCAAATAGACGACCGGCGTGGTATAGAGCGTGAGCAACTGACTCAAGATCAGCCCTCCCACAATCGTGATGCCCAGGGGCCGGCGGAGCTCAAAGCCCGTGCCCGTCCCCAGCGCCAACGGCAAAGCGCCCAATAACGCAGCCATCGTCGTCATCAGGATGGGACGGAAGCGCAACATGCAGGCTTCAAAAATCGCGTCGGTTGTGTTCTTTCCCTCCTGGCGTTCTGCCTCCAGCGCGAAATCGATCATCATGATCGCGTTCTTCTTCACGATTCCGATCAGCAGCACAATGCCAATGATGGAAATGATGTTCAGGTCCTGCTTAAAGAGCATCAACGCGAGCATCGCGCCTACGCTCGCCGAAGGCAGCGTGGAGATGATAGTCACGGGATGCACCAGGCTTTCATACAAAATACCGAGAACGATGTACACCGCTAGTAGCGCCGTCAGAATGAGCACGGGCTCGGTGCCCAGAGATTGCTGGTAGGCCAGCAGCGTGCCGGCAAAAAATCCTTGCAGCGTGGAAGGCGTGCCCAACCGCTTTTGCATCTGGGTAATGCTCGAAGTGGCATCGCTCAAAGACAGGTTCGACGCCAGGTTAAAGGATAGTGTGACCGAGGGGAATAAGCCCGTGTGGTTGATGGACAGTGGGGTGGTGTTGGCTTGGCCCTTGGCCACCGCGAGCAGCGGAATGTTACCGCTGCCGGAGGTATGAAGGTAGATGTCTTTCAATCCTTCCGGGCTCTGCCAATACTGGGGAGCAACTTCCAGCACCACATAATACTGATTTAACTGGGTGTAGATGATGGACACTTCCGATTGGCCGAATGCGCCGTACAATGCCGAGTCCAGCGACTGTGCGGTAAGGCCGAGCTTTGCCGCCGTGACCCGATCATAGGTCATCAGTTCATCAAGACCGCCATTCTGCTGGTCTGAGCTCACGTCCTGCAGACCCGGCAAATGCTGCATCTCACCCAGTATGATCGGTGCCCACTGGGAAAGATCCTGCACCGTGTCCGATTGGATCGTGTACTGGTACATCGCATTACTGGACCGGCCTCCAATGCGCAGATCTTGCACGGATTGGAGGAACGCGGAAGCCACCGGCAAACGGTTCAATTGGGGGCGCAGGCGGTCGATGATCTGAGCCGCACTGACCTTGCGCTCCGCCAGCGGCTTGAGCGCAATGTAGAGGGAACCGCCATTGGTGGCCCCGCCGCCGCCGGTGAACCCAATCACATTCTCGACGGCAGGATCATTCTTGATCACGCGGCCGATCTGCTGAATGGAATCGTTCATCGCCGGGAAGGATGAATCCTGCGACCCGCGCACGCTACCGGTGATCGCTCCCGTGTCCTCCGTCGGGAAAAAGCCCTTGGGTATCTTGACGATCAGCACCACATTTAACGCAATGGTGATGAAGAGTACGACGAGGGTGAGGGTCGGATGGTCGAGCACCCAATGCAGGCTGCCGCGATACACGGACAGCACCCAGTCAAAGAACTTCTCGCTGGCCATGTAGATGCGGCCATGCTTTTCCGCGCGCTCGTTCTTCAACAGGTAGGCGCACATCATCGGCGTCGTGGTCAGAGAGATGAGCATGGACACGAAAACGGCCGTCGAGAGAGTGACGGCAAATTCGCGGAAGAGACGGCCCACGATTCCGCCCATCAACAGAAGAGGGATAAAGACGGCAATGAGCGAAATGCTGATGGAGAAGACGGTGAAACCGATTTCTTGCGCGCCCTTCAGCGCCGCGGCAAAGGGCGCCATGCCGTTTTCCAGATGGCGCGCGATATTTTCCATCACCACGATGGCATCATCGACCACAAATCCCGTGGCAATGGTCATGGCCATCAGCGAGAGGTTGTCAAGGCTGTATCCGAACAGATACATCACGGCGAACGTGCCGACCAGCGAGACCGGCACCGCGACCGCGGGAATGAGCGTTGCGCGGCCGTTGCGCAGGAAGACAAACACCACAAGGATAACGAGGCCGATGGAAATGAGCAGCGTCCTCTCCACGTCACTGACCGAGGCGCGGATGGTTATGGTGCGATCAAGAACGATGGTGGTATCGATGCCGAGTGGAATGGACGCCTTGATAACCGGAAGTTGCGCGCGGACGCGGTCGACAGTCTCAATGATGTTGGCGCCGGGCTGGCGGAAGATGATGACCGTAACCGAGCGCTTGCCGTTCAAATAGCCGGCAGCACGAACGTTCTGCACCGAATCCGTCACCTCAGCGACGTCGGACAGGCGGATCGCCGCGCCGTTGTTATAGCCGACGATGAGCGGTTTGTAGTCGTCCGCGTGCGAGATCTGGTCGTTGGCAAGGATGTCCGCGCTTACCGTGCCATCGGAGATTTGGCCTTTGGCCAGGTCGGCGTTCTGCAGGCTCAGCACGGACTGCAAATTCGCAACCGTCAGTCCATAGCCGGCCAATTGTGTGGGATTTGCGTCCACACGCACCGACGGCAACGCGCCGCCTCCGACCGACACCTGCCCTACGCCCTGGATCTGCGACAACTTTTGCGCGAGGACGGTGGAGGCTTCGTCATATATTTTATCTGGACCATATTTGTCGGAGGTAAGGCCAAGGATCATGATCGGCGAATCGGCGGGATTGACCTTGCGATAGGTCGGATTGCCGGGCAGGTTGGCGGGCAGATAACTTCGCGCCGCATTGATGGCAGCCTCCACGTCACGCGCCGCGCCATCGATATCGCGGCTGAGGTCAAACTGAATGGTGATGGATGTGCTGCCGAGCGTGCTGGCGGAGGTCATCTCCGTCACCCCTGCAATATGACCGAACTGCCGCTCCAGGGGAGTGGCGACGGACGATGCCATAATGTCGGCGCTGGCGCCCGGCAAGCCGGCACCGACTGAAATGGTCGGAAAGTCGACCTCCGGCAGGGGCGCTACTGGCAGCACCTCAAAGGCAATCGCACCGGCGAGGGCAATCGCCACCGTGAGCAGGGTGGTAGCCACGGGCCGGCGAATGAAGGGTTCGGAGATGCTCATGCGGGCCCTGCCTGTTCTGCGCCTCCGGTTTCCCGCTGGTTCGATTTGTGCGCAAAGCGCTGTGCCAGATTGTCAAAGAAGATGTAGATGACGGGCGTGGTGTAAAGCGTGAGCACCTGGCTCAGCAGCAGTCCGCCCACCATGGCGATGCCCAGCGGCCGGCGCAACTCGGAACCGAAACCAGTTCCGAGTGCCAGCGGCAGCCCCGCCAGCAGCGCGGCCATCGTCGTCATCATAATGGGGCGGAAGCGGAGCAAACAGGCATCGTAAATTGCATCTGTCGCGTTCTTTCCGTGCTTCCGCTCGCCTTCCAGCGCGAAGTCGACCATCATGATGCCGTTCTTTTTCACGATGCCGATCAGCAGGACAATGCCGATGATCGCGACCACACTTAGATCCTGGCGGAAAATAAGCAGCGCGAGGATAGCGCCAACACCCGCTGACGGTAGCGTGGACAGAATGGTGATCGGGTGGATAAAGCTCTCGTACAAAACACCAAGCACGATGTACACCGTGACCAGCGCGGCCAGAATGAGCAAGGGCTCATTGGCTAGCGAATTCGTGAACGATGCCGCCGTGCCTTGAAAACCGGCCTGCAGGCTGGGAGGCATGTGCATGTCTTTCTGCGTTTTGTCGACCGAAGTAATGGCGTCCCCCAGCGCGGCATTGGGCGCGAGATTGAACGATACGGTGATAGCCGGAAATTGACCCTGGTGGTTAATGGAGAGCGCCTCGGTCGTCTTTTCAAAGTGCGAGAAAGCGCTCAGCGGCACGGCATTACTTGTGGCCGAACTGGTGGCGCCGGCGGAAGTGGCTCCCTTGCTCGACGTCGAAGTAGAGGTGCTTGCGGAAAGCGCGTTCAGAGGAGGAGCAAGAGTATTTGCCGCCGGAGTGTACAGTGCGGAGGCGGTTAGCGCATTCGACCCCGCGGACGACGATCCGGAAGACGCGAATGAAGAAGAGGCTCCGGCACCGGTTGCGCCGGAAGACGCATTGGACTGAATGTAGAGATGGTTCAGCTTGTTCGGGTCCTTCTGAAATTGCGGTTCGCTTTCCAGCACAACGTGATACTGATTTACCTGCGTATACATCGTGCTGATCTGCCGCTGACCGAAGGCGTCATACAGAGTGTTATCGATGGTCGTCGGCGCGATGCCAAATCGCGAGGCGGTGACCCGGTCGATCACCAGAGATACGGCCAGCCCTCCCAATTGTTGATCGGTGGCGACGTCTTCGAGCTCCGGCAACTGCTTCAGCCGGCCGACGAAACGATTGGTCCAGTCATTCAATTCATTCGCATCGGGGTCTTCGAGCGTGTACTGATATTGCGTACGACTCACCCGGTCATCCACGGTAATGTTCTGCACCGGTTGCATGAACAACTGGATTCCCTGAACCTGGTTTACTCTGGAATTGAGCCTGCGGATCAGGTCCGTCGCGCTGATCTTGCGCTGGTCGAGCGGCTTTAAATTGATCGACATCCTGCCGCTGTTGGTTGTTGTATTGGTTCCATCGGCGCCAATAAACGACGAGACGCTTTCCACCGCCGGGTCGCCCAGAACTGCTTTTGTAAGCTCCTGCTGCTTCTCTGCCATGGCCTTGGAGCCAATCGTCTGCGGCGCCTGCGATATGCCCTGGATGACGCCCGTGTCCTGCACCGGGAAAAATCCTTTGGGGATGATGATGTAAAGGAAAACCGTAAGCAGCAGTGTGGACACCGCGACCAACAGCGTAATCGTCTGGTAGCGAAGCACAACTTTCAGCGTCCGGCCGTAGAACGCGATCATCCCCTCGAAAGCACGCTCGGTGAATTTATAGATGCGTCCCCGCTGCTCTTTTGGCTGACGCCGCAAGATGCGCGCACTCATCATGGGCGTGAGCGTAAGCGAGACCACTGCCGAAATGACGATGGTGACGGCCAGGGTGACGGCAAACTCGCGGAACAGGCGCCCCACCACGTCGCCCATAAATAACAGCGGTATCAGCACGGCGATGAGTGACACGGTCAGCGAGAGAATGGTGAAGCCAATTTGCTCCGCACCCTTGAGTGCCGCTTCCATGGGTGGATCGCCCGCTTCGATGTAGCGCGAGATGTTCTCGATCATCACGATGGCATCGTCCACCACGAAGCCGGTGGAGATGGTCAGCGCCATCAGCGATAAGTTATCCAGGCTGTAACCGAGGATGTACATCGCCGCGAAGGTGCCAACCAGCGACAGCGGCACAGCCACAGCCGGGATGATGGTGGCATAGACACTCCGCAAGAATAGGAAGATGACCATAACCACGAGTCCGACCGTCAAATACAATTCAAACTTGACGTCGGAAACCGATGCCTCGATGGAGGTTGTGAGATCGGTGAGCGTGGTCACCTGAATGCCCGTGGGCAGATTGGCCTGAAGCTGCGGCATCAGTTGCTTGATGCTCTTGACCACGCTGATGGTGTTGGCCCCGGGCTGGCGTTGCACGTTCACGATGACCGCGGGAGTCTGATTCATCCACGCTGCCTGATTATTGTTCTCTATGCCATTCACGACGTTTGCCACGTCGGTCAGCATCACCGGCGCACCGTTACGGTAGGCAATGACAACCTTCCTATAGTCGTCGCTGGTGACCAGCTGATCGTTGGCGTCGATCTGGTAATCCTGGCGCGGCCCATCGAAGTTCCCTTTGGCGGCGTTCACACTGGCCTGGGTCAGCGCCGCGCGCAGGTCTTCCAGGTTGATGCCATAGGATGACAGAGCCGTGGGGTTGGCTTGAATGCGGACGGCGGGCTTTTGGCCGCCGCTAATGGTTACCAGACCGACGCCGGTGAGCTGCGAGATCTTAGGCGCAAGGCGCGTGTCCACAAGGTCCTCGACCTGAGAAAGCGGCATGGAAGTTGAGGTGATGGCCAGGGTGAGCACAGGGGCATCGGCTGGATTCGTCTTACTGTAGATCGGCGGCGAGGGAAGAATGGACGGCAAAAGACTCTGCGACGCGTTGATGGCAGCCTGCACCTCTTCCTCAGCTACATCAATATTCAGACTGAGGTTGAACTGCAGCACAATAACGGAAGTGCCTCCGGAGCTGGTGGAAGTCATCTGGCTCAAACCCTGCAGTTGGCCGAATTGGCGCTCCAGTGGCGCCGTCACCGTCGTCGCCATTACCGTCGGGCTTGCACCTGGATAGAACGTGAGTACCTGAATGGTCGGATAGTCGACTTGCGGCAATGCGGAGACCGGAAGTTGTGTATAGCCAACAATACCGACCAAAAGGATGGCAGCCATCAGCAAAGAGGTCGCAACTGGCCGCAAGATAAACGGACGAGATGGACTCACGGGGCGTTGCTCCCGCTCGTGTTGGCCGCGGCAGGCGTGGTAGAAGCTTTGTTCGCAATGACGACCGCGGTCTTGTCCTGCAACTTATCGAAGCTGCTGTTAGCGACAACGTCTCCCGGATTGATGCCGTCAACCTGCGTCATACCACCGTCTGTAACTCCCGGCTTTATGCTGCGCATAAGAGCGACATTGTTCTGAATCACATATACGAACGATGCTTGGCCATTTTGCTGAATGGCGGATGCCGGAATCAGCGTCACTCCCTGCAACGTATTCACCAGCAGCCGCGTGTTGACAAACTGGTTCGGGAACAGCGCATCATTTTTGTTGTCAAAGAGTGATCGGGCTTTCACTGTCCCCGTTGTAGTGTCAATCTGGTTGTCGAGCGTCAACAGCTTCCCGCTGGCAATCTTCGTCTGCGCAGTGCGATCAAAGGCATCGACGGGGAGCGTGGCCTTCTTGCGGAGGTGCGCCTCAACCGGGCCGAGACTGTCTTCCGGTATCGTGAAAATTACAGTGATGGGCTCCAGTTGCGTAATGACCGCGAGGGTTGCGCTACCCGAAGATTGCACCACGTTGCCCGGATCCACCAACCGTAAACCCACGCGGCCAGCGATGGCTGCAGTGATATGGCAGTATGCGACTTGAATCTCGTCATACTGCACCGTTCCCTGGTCGTTTTTTACTGTGCCCTCTTGCTGTAGTACAAGCTTTTCCTGGTCATCCAAGATTTGCTTGGCGATGGCGTTCCGTGCCCAAGCTGCACGGTAGCGTTCAAGGTCCATCTGTGCTTGGGCGAGCAGGTTCTGGTCCCGTTCCAGCGCGCCTTGCGCTCGTAAAAGGATCGCTTGGTACGGACGCGAATCGATGTCAACCAGTGGATCGCCCTTACGTACCAGCTGACCCTCCTGGTAGTGCACGGCAACCACCAGGCCATTCACCTGGCTGGTGATCGAATCGGTATAGACCGGAGTGACCGTACCGATTTCGTCAAGGTAAACGCCGATGTTACCTTTCGTTGCCGTCGCGCTCGTAACCGTGATCTTCGGCGGCGCGGGTGCAGGTTTCTTCGCGGCCTCGTGGCGGCGCCATATCAGTACGGCTGCAAGCACAAGGGCGAGCAACAGCAGAATCCATATGACGACCCACATTACCTTATGCCGGTGAAATGTCGACCCGTGGGCCGGGAGTTGATGGCCACGCTCGAGGTGGGGATGTTCATTCGCGTCAACGATCAAAAGGGGATCTCCTTATGCCGGCTCCGAATCGTTCAAAATTATAGCCGTGAAAAGGCATTTCAAATCGCAATCGTGACTCCCATTTGCCCCCTGCCCAGCGAGTTTCCGAAGTGAGCAATTCTGCACAGTATTTCAAAAAGGGATTGAACAAGCGTGATGGATAGATCAGAAAGCAGTTTATGCACGAACCCGACGACCTGTCTGTGGAGACGGACACGTTTGCGGCCGCTTCGGGCCAACTCGACAGCGCACCGAGAAGATGCGCCCAGCGAGGGCAGACGGACCTCAATTATCTTTCTCCATTCCAAAGTGGCCACACCGTGGAGCAGCTTGCGCGAAAGTGGCCAATTTTGAACAGACAGGCGTGTTTTGGTTGTTTAGTTTTATGATCACGATCGAGCCTTAAGGGAAGGCTGTTTCAATTCGCGTGCGTCACCAAGTCGTGGCCGGTATGCCGTGTCTTGCCTGTTATGCACGTCGGGCAACGGCGAGCTAAATCCAGCGTGTAACTATCCATGAGGAGATGTGGCCATGGACTCCCCCACTGTGCTTTACATCGACGACCTTCCCCAAGCCCTGGAGCTTCGCAAAGCGACTCTTGAATCTCGTGGTTATTGCGTCAAGATCGCATCTAGCGGCTACCCCGCGTTGAAGATGCTGGAGGAAACGCCGGTCGCCGCGGTTCTACTGGAGTACAAGCAGGAAGGTATAGACGCGGAGGCCCTAGCCTGCCATATCAAACAACGGTTTCCCAACCTGCCGATCATCCTGCTTTCGGCGCACTCCGAGATGCCAGAGCGGATCCTGTGGCTGGTGGATGAATACGTGATGAAGAGCGAACTGCCGGAACGGCTGGTGCCGATCATCGAGCGAGCGACGCGCCTGCACCGGCACGCACCATGTTCTAACGATCGGGGCGCCGCCATACACGCAACAGACCGCCGAACAGATGCAGCAGTTGGTCGCGCCGATTGCTCTATATCCGGATTCGCTGGTGGCACAGATCCTGGCGGCGTCCTCGTTTCCCGAGCGAGTCGTCGAAGCCGACCGATGTTCTCGCCAAGGCCATGAAGGAATACAACCCCAATTCCAGTTGGCAAAAGGCTGAGGACCAGCAGGAGGAGACTGCTGGCGAGCAGAAAACCAAGTAAAAGGCATTCTGTCGCTTGCGCTTACAGTAGGACACCACGCGCCTCCGAGTCGCGGCCCTCACACGCTCAGAACTGGAATTGGCACCGCGCAAATGATTGCGTAGCCGTGGATTCGTAGGTTGCCGCCGTAAGGGTAGCACCCGGTAACCAGCAAATCCGCCTTCGTCTGCTTCGCAGCCTGGCTCAGCACCTTAGGCACGTCACCACTGCCGATTAATATGTCCGCCTTGGTGCCCAAGTCTTGCTGAAGCTCTGCCAGATGCTGAGAAGCGTCGCCGATTAGCTCCTCTTTCCACCTGGGATTAACATAGCTGCCGCCAGGCCCCCAAAGCTCCACCGACGCAGTGACGTGGGCGAGCGTAAGAAGGGCACCGAATTCGGCGGCCATTTGCACGGCCCAGGATACAGTCTTGTGGCTACGGGGCCCGAGATCGACCGCGCACAGGACGTTGCGGATCGCAAACCCCTGTACTGGTAATTCTTCCACGTGGGCGCCGGTCCAAACCGGGCACTCGCTCCCGTGGAGTACTTTCGCCGTCACAGAGCCCAGCAGAAACTGATTGAACGTGTAGCCATGGGACGGCATCATGATCAGGTCGGCTCTTTCCACCTGAGCCGTCTGCACAATTGCCCGGGCCGGATCGCCTTGGACCAACACACGTCGGATGGCAAGACCGTCTCGCGGCTGCCCGAGAGACCGGTCCAGGGTTTTCTCGGCCTCTCTAGTGATCTCCGCGAGCATATCCCAGCCAGCGAGCTCCGGGCCGTCCTCCGGCACACCGGCGGCATGGCTCTGGGCGGTCACGACGTGCAGCATCACGATCTCAGAATCGAAATGGTGAGCCAGCGTCACAGCCTGATGAACCACGTGCAGTGAGGTATTCGGGAAATCAACAGGCAGAAGAATCCTTTTAATATTCAGCATCTCACACCAGCAGGAGAGCCAGAATGCTCCTGACCATCTCCCTTAAGGGCGTTCCCAGTGTAGTTTGGAGTGTAACGCAATCTTCCTCAAACCCGTTTGGGGATTGTCCGAAAGACGCCGTGCATGAGCGGCTGGCCTCACCCCGCGCTCCACGGTTAATTGCACTGAGTCGCACTGGCCGACCACGAACACAGGCTTGTTCGGAACCGATGTCGGTGTCCAGCGTCGCCCAGCTGTTGGCGACTTTTCGGTTTTCTTTACGAGGATGTAGGATCCGGGGATCTCGATCAGATTCCTGACATAGATCGGGGCCTGGTCAAGGCGTGGCATAAGTTTTCCGGACGCCAGCCTGCACGCTGGCCTTGACCGTTGGAAGGGTCGGATGTCCAACTGTGTTGGGGAAAGAGCACAGTTCTCATCTTCGAGCTTTTAGCGGCGGTTTCTCATGCGCAAGGAATTCAGAAGATCCTGCGAGTTTCGAATCGCTAGCCGCGGATGGACAAGCTGCCAGAGAAAATAGTCTCACTCTTTTCTCTTTCACAGTGCGTTCGCCGTACAATAAACGTACAATGGAATCGGGCTTGTGGGGCATTTGGGCCTTTAGGCCGGATGCAAAATCAGTAAGTTACGTGTTATCAATGTGATGCAGTAGTTCAAATTCCCCAATCCATTCTAAGGTTGTGTCGCCAGTTCTTGACGTGCGGATGTGGTGGAACTGGCAGACACACCGTCGTGAGGGGGCGGCGGGGAAACCCATGAGAGTTCGAGTCTCTCCATCCGTACCAAAGCTGCCGAGAGTTGCGTGCACATCCGAAGGTTCCGACCACTAGCCTGCGTCTCATGTCAGGGGCAGTTGCGGGCAAATCGATGCAGCCAATAGGTTATGTAAATCCGCAATATCGATACAGGCTGTCGCTTTCGACCCTGAACTTTGAGATTGGGGTGCAGCCGTGAACTCTAGTGGCCGCCAATGCCTCTCACGTTGCAGAGGCGGCCACTCGTTCGCATCGCCGAAAAAATACCGGATCTTCTCTGCGCATACGCTCTTCCAGTCGCTTGCCAACAGCGGGATGCGACTTTGTGCCGCCCCACAGATGCGTAAAGCCCGCCTTTGCCGCGCAGCGAATATCGCAGGCCTCCGAGACAGACGAAAATAAGTGCCTTACTGTCAAGCCACGATACTGCGAGCCCGGATGCGAGTTGTGAAAGTCAACACACGCCGCCAGGAAAAACTGTTCCAGCGTGAAGTTGTGGCTCATCTTGTCCGGCAGGCGTGACCAAGCCGGGCCATTCTTCGGATTCAACGCCAGGTCCAGCGCAGTCCGCGAATAGTGCCGGATGAAGTCGATGTCGGATCCGCCCAGGATGCCGCAATTTTCTTCCCTGAAATAAGTGTCGCCCTTCGATCGCGCCCATTCCCACTCGTCGGGAAGCTTCGCGCCCCCTTCTTTGAACGCCCATTCAATCTCACGAAGAGAAGGCTTGCTGTCATTCGGGTAAAACTCCGGACACTGTGCAAAGACCGGAGACTGCGCGACATCCCTCGGCAGGGGCTTCCAAAGAAAAACGTCAGTATCGATGTGCACAAACAGCCGGTCTTGAATGCCGTAGGCAAGAAACTTTCCCAGCGCCCACCAACCGGGATCGACGGAAGCCAGTTGCTCCAGCTCCGTGGAAACGTTCGTGAACGGTAACCCAAGCTGCTCAACCAGCAACCGCTTTCCAACGCGGTCGGTGACCAGCATGGTCTCGGGATAGTGTCGGCTGGCAAGGCGGAAGGAAAGCCCCCATGCGAGCAGATGGTGCAACGGAGCGCACCACTTAAGGCTCCGGCGTGCGAGAAATGGAATGCTCCAGAAGGACCAGACAGCGCGCATCGCTTGGTTCTCCTCGTTTCTTTCTCTTTACTGGCCATGGCGCTGTCGCGAGGCAACCTAGCAACTGATTTTCACGTTCAAGCTGCGACTCGCTGGCGCGGTTGCATCCTAGGACTTTGACTGCTTCGACGATTTTGTTCCCGATTGTGCCTTGGTGCTCTTGCTAGGCAAAGCCACTGCTCGAATCGCCGGCGGCGGATCACCAATCGGCTGACCTCCTGCCGGCAGAACGACGTTTTGAAATGTTGCCGTGCCGAGCACGGGTTGAAATGCAGTTGTGCTCAGGTACACCGGGTTTGCGTCGGTATTTGCTACCTCGAGATAGAGTTGTGCCGCCGTCGTTCCCGGCGCAGGGGCCGCCGCTGGCGGCGCCGTGGGCGCGGTTGGCGCTTGTCCGCTGTCACCCGCGTAGTTGAGTAGAAAGTATCCTGTGTCGTCGGTGTAAGCAAAACCGTACTGCTGCAGGAATATCTTGTTTGCGTCCACCAGGAAGACGGTAAATTTCGCCGCTGGCTGCAACTGCGCATCGAGCACCCGGCCTTGAAGAGCCCATCCCGTCGCTGATACTTGAACGCTCGGAGCCGCGAGCTGCTGGCTCACCATTGAAACTCTGGCAATTGTCGTTTTCGTCGCTGTCACCGCTGCCTGGGCAGCCTTGACCCGTGGATCATTCGCGCCATATTGCGCCGTAAGCGCCGTCACAGTGCGATTCGCCTGGGCGAGCCGCGCTTGATGCACCTGCCCCAAGGTTTGCACTTGCTGATTCGCATTGCTGTCGGCGGCGGCAAGCGTCGCCTTCAACTGTTCGGCGCCCTGCGCTGCCGTGGGCGTATCGGTTGCGGTGGTGCTCGTCGCGGTCGTTCCAGTTGCAGTGCTACCTGTTGTCGCGTCCATAAGTGTTCGTTCCCTCCCTTGATGTGGCCAGCGTGCGCTGGCATCTATCCCAAAGCTGCCGACACGTCCTTCCACAATGAGGCGCAGAAACCATTATCCGGAGAGAGCCGGTTGATGATGGAAATATTGTTGGCGTCCTGGACCCACACGCCTAAAGCTTTGAGGCAGTTGGTCGAAATATTCTCGCAGGTGACATTGGCCACGCCAAAAGTCAGTCCAGAGAACAGCACCCTTTCAAATTTCTCCTGGAAGCGATTGCCGATGACGTTGATGGTGCCAGCGAGAAGCAACGCATCAAAATACACGCTGAAACGCGAGGCATCGAGCCAGCAATGGTTGCCCGAGAAAGTGAGGTGATCGGGTGTGACGATCAGGACCGATGTGTCGCCGCGTTGCCGGCTGGCGCTGGCCTCCAGTTGGCAACTGTTATTGGCAAAGAGCACCGTGCCGCATGACAGATTAGACGAAGGCTCGTCGGCAATGTCAGTCTCGGCAGAGTTGGCTCGATGATAAACCGCGCTGGGCAAGCTTGCCTCGGTGGTGACTTCAATCGCGGTTCCGAGATTGATAATGAGCACTGTCTGCGCCAGCAGCGCGCCTCTCGCAAGAAGCAGGCCGCCAGAGGCGAGGTGATTATTGACGATGCTGAATGGCCCCCATCCCACGATGAAGAGCGTGTACGCCATGGGAATGCGAACAACGTTATGCTCGACGCGCACCGCAGGTAGCCCGGGCTCATAAATCGGAGTCGAGTCAGCATTCGCCACTGCACCCGCAGCGATCCACACGGAGTTATCGAGCGGCTGTGTAAAGGTTGGCGGCGTACCGAGCACGATGACAATGCCTCCTCGCAAGGAGCCGGTCGAGGCGGGCGCTTCCTCGCTGCCCTCGTTCCAGTCGCGGGTTTCGAGCACCTGGTTGCGGCTGATATCAATCAACTCGCCGTGCAGTACGAAGATGCCGCAGACATAGACTCCTGGCTTCGATCCGAAGTCTGTAATCGTGTTGTCGCGGACGATGAGGTTTTGCACATCCGAGACGCAGATAGCACCGTAGCCAACCGAGGTGGTCGAATCGGTATCCGTTAGCGCGCTCAGCAAGGTGCGCAAAATGCTATTCGCGGAAATATTAAGGCCCACGATACTGATAATCTCTTGCGTCTTGCTCAAATCGAAAAAGGCCACCGGCCCGATCCCGCAGAGGCCCATGTTGCGGATGCTATTGCGATGAATCTGTACATTAGTCAGGATGCCGCCGGCGACCAGCGTGTATCCGGTTGTTCCGGTGTAAGTGGGGGAAGTTTGCAGCGTCCCCGTGCAATCGCAGTCGATGTTTACGCTGGTGGTGGTTATCCCGGTCCAGATGCCGGTGATGCCGCCGTTCGCATTCAGCACATCCAGGCTGCCGAGCGTGATGCCATTGCGGCTGCCGCCGACGATTTCGTTCTCGATGATGTAAACGTCGGTCGAAGGGCCGCCGATCTGAATACTTCCTGGGTGCAAGGCAACCTCGACCGACGTAAGACCAAGTCCGAAGGCATCGACGAAGTCGCGGGTCGGGGCCAATCCCCCAGTCGTCGCTGTGCCGGAGACCACACCATTCAAAACTGTGTTGTTGGTAGTTGCATTGCTTAGGTCCTCAGTGACGGTGTACGGAAGCCATTCAACATTATTCGCTGCGGATTGAACGCCCACCCAGTTCTGGTCAATATGAATTTCGGTTCCGCTCGCATAAATTGCGGGCCATTGGCTTCGAACGTTTTTCATCGCGACCCGATTGCGGTCGAGGCGCAACAGTTGCGCTTGCTCGGCAAGAACTGCCGGAAAAGTTGCCGCCGTGAATACCATGTCTTCGATGGTGACGTCGATGACGCCGCGCAAACGGACTGCCGCGATCGCTAGTTCAGCCGTCTGGTCTTTCGTAATAGACGTTTCTGTTCCATCCATCAGAATTCCCGCTTCATCGTCCGCCGCTTCGATAGCAAACGATCGCAATTGGATGTGTCGTGACGCGACAATGGAGAACACTGCGGCGATGGGATTGACCGGCGCTTCCAAAGTGGCTGCTCGATCGAGAATCGGCGCGTTATTCTCTTTCAGTGACAGAGACGCCACTCGCGTCTGCCAGCCGCATCCGTGAATCACAACGTCGCGGCGATTGAGAATGCGCACGTTTTCGTAATAGCGACCGGGCAGAATGCAAACCTCTCCACCCTCGGCCGGCAAACGATCAATGGCGGTTTGTATCGATGTGAAATCCCCAAAGCTCTCCACGCCATCGCCAACCCGGTAGGTGCAGCAGGTCGATGTGCACGACGGCGACAATTCATTGAGCGGATAGAATTGTTTCCGGCAGTCCTGCACGTGAGCCATGCCGGTTTGGCTGTCCCATTGAATGCACGCCAACGGCGCGCGATACACTTCGATGTGGTGCGGCGGCTGGCAGGGGTTTCCGTCGCTCCCGCAGGGCGGCCATTCCACATTGCCGGTCGCGGTTCGCGCCGGAATGAGCCAGTAATCGCCTGACTGGTAATACCCTTTCGTGAACTGAACTTGGATCCCATTTTCCAATGGGATCGGCGATCCCACGGAAAGCGGCACGCCCATGGTGGTCGCCGACGAGCCAAACTGATCCCAGCGCCGCATCCGCGCGTTCCTGGTGGCATCCACTGTGCCTGCCGGCACTGGTTGGTACATCGTCACGTAGAGCTGCTCCGGGGTTGTGCCCTGGATCTGATACAAATTTCCTGGCGCGTTCGCAGTCTGCCCGAACTCGTAAGTGTCATCGCTGATCTCGACCCACTGGTTGGCGGCGAATCCGAGATTGGCGTCAGAGCCAAGACTGTTTACATTCACCGTAGTGCCCGAAGTGCTGTTGACCGCCACCACGACTGATCCGTTATCTCTCGACCATTTGAACGTGGCGGTGGTTTCGTCTCCGCTCTCATGAATCTCCACGCGATAGAGTTGATTTTCCACGCCGCGATAACCGGATGGTGGAGTAGGCTGGCACGCGCAATCGTCGGAACTGGCCATCGGCGGCACCATCATTTTTCCAGTGGTCTTCGGGCCAGACAGATTGGTCATGTCTTTGCAGCAACTCACACGAGTCGGATCGAGTACTACCGCGGACTTGGCAGCGCCCGCAGGCGCAGTAGTTTTCTGGGCGGTGTTCAACCCTTCCGCCACCACACGCCACACCGTCTGCAGGCGCACCGTCGTATCCGCCTGGCCGAGCGCGGGTTCCAGCAGGCAGGGATCGTCCAGTCCCGTGACCATGCGCTGCCACACTTCCAAATAAACCTGAATGACGTTGATGGGATTCGGATTGTTGCCGCCCGGCTGAAGGTTCGCGAGCAGCGCCGCGTCCGTCGGATTCGGATTAATCAGATGACATTGCTGCGAGTAGGCCAACGATTCATCGTTTTCGCACAGAATCCCTTCCACGTAATAGCGCCCCTTGCCGATCTGGATGCCGCCGTTCTCCACGCTGATCTTGAAGCCGTAGTCGAATCGCGGTCCTCCCCAGCGTCCAATGACATCCACCGTCTCGGTTTCGCGCAGGTAGTCGTTGATGGCGCACTGCTCGTTCGCATCCGCGTCCAGCGCTACCCGGCCCTGTTGCTGCAGAACGGAGACGTAATTCTTGCTGCGCTCGAACCGCAGTCGACTGAAATCGCCCCTCATAAAAGTTTCTCCTTCGAACTCACGCTACTTCCAACCTCCACACGGCGTGCTAGATGAGAGCAGCACCGATACTCATGAATCTGAGATCTTCCTCTTGATCGCCGCACGGGTCGGCAAAGTTCCCGTAGCCGTATCCGTAACCAATGCACGGCAGCTTCACGACCGGCTGCGACGGCACCAGAAAAACTCCGGCCTCCATGCCGAATGGCACATACTCCGGCGCTCGCAGTTGCACGTTGCTGACCGACTCGGTCTCCTGTGTAAAGTGGTAAACGCCCATCTGCGAGCCATCGTCGGCGCCGGTCCAGATGGCCATCGGAGTATCCCCGCTGAGCATTCCGTAAGAAGGCCGTCCGTATTCCAGCTCAACAAAATGAGGCATGAATAAACCTTCCTGCGTCGAATCCGGCGGCAGGCATTTGAAAGTCTGCGGCGTAATCGCGGTAGCCGGAAGAAAACAAAACCGGACGCACCCAGCCTGTTTGCGGCTGCACCACAAGGCCGCACTCCAGGAATCATTGCGCGCCAGGCGCGCCAGAAAAATGGTGTTCGATGCGATCTCCATCAGCCGGACATGAACTTTGCCGATGACGGTGCTGTCCTCGATGTGCAGATCCGCGCCTTCCGAGGCGAAGTCGATTGCAGCATAAGCCACGCTGCAGCGTGAGCCGCTGTCCACCAGGCTGGAGCAGATTCGCGTCGTCCCGCCCACCGAAGTGCCAATGGGACCGCTGATGCAGCGAGTCAGGCCCAACTTCACTTCCGCCCCGGACGCGACGATGCTCGGCGCTCCCGGCATCGTAGGTTTTCCCCACCGCGTCAGCGCGATGCCGGGAACAAGCGTGCAGTCCATCACTTGCACAATTGAGGCTTGGCCGCTGATATGGAGAGAACCGGAAATCCAGAGGCCACTCAGCGACAGTTGACCGGGCTGAGGATCGTTGGCGCCAGTCGACGAAGCCAGTCCTTGCACTTCAATATTGCCGCGCAGCGTGACGCAGGCATCGTCATAGGTAAACACATTGCCGCCACCGGGCAGCACCTGCGCAGAGATAATCCACAGTTGGCTCAGCGCGGTCATCTGAATCGCGGCCGCTCCGGTGAGATCCACGTCATACGATTCGTAGCCCGGAAGAATAATCAAACCCTTCGATCCCGGAGTCAACGCATTCCACTGCGCAACCGCCTCCTCAAGCGTCGGCACCGTGGTTCCAACCACGGCGATGAAGTTAGGATCCACGACCAGCGGCGACGTAAGATTTGCGCTGCGATCATAAGGACCGCCGCCGATCGGAGCAGGAAAGCCGTAACAATAGCTGACCTCTAGTTGGTCCGGCACCGGGTAGTCGGCGGCGAACTGGATTCTGCCAAGAACCGGATCAATCCCGATTTTTCCCGCAAGCGTGCTCGGCCACGTGTCGGGCGGGCAATCCGAAAGATTGAGGCAGCAAATATCGGATGAATCAATTGCCACGCCGTCGGCGAACAGTACGATGCTGTTGCCCGGCCCGTAGAACTGGCTGATATTTCGCTCGAACTCCCGTCGCGAAATCGGCTGCGACACGTCCATGCGTCCGGTCAAACGGCTGAACGACTCGCGCGGCAGCAGCATATTGAACAGCGGAATGTTCTGCCCCAGCGGGCTGAACATGTAGCGGAAGTTGTCCAGCTGAAAAGCGGGCGCCTGCGTTACCTGAAACGGCGTCCAGCGCCACAGATACACGGCCACGTTGGGAATATTGAATTTTCCGTTGTGCAGGTTGATATCGAGTGCCGTCGGATCCGGGTCGGCAACCGCGCGAACCCGTGGCGCGATGCGCCGCACGTCCACCGTGCGGTTCAGCGTGTCGAAGGCGGTGCTCATCCGCTCCAGCGCGCCGCCTTTCCGCAGATTCACCCATGCCTCGTGGCAAGGGCGAATGTGGTGCATGCTTTCGGTGGTGATGAGCCGCTTGAACGACTCCACCGCCGCGGCGTCCATCCCGGAGACGTCCATCGCCACTTGCTCTAGGCACAACAGCGTGCCTTTGCGCCGGCGATAGCCGATAGTGTTGGCGACTTCCGCGCGCCGACCGGTGGCCACTCCGTCAATTTCATAAATCGGAGTGCATCCCACCAGGTCGCCGATGTACGGAATCACCCATTCCGCGCAGGTCTCGATGTATTCATCGTCGTACAACTGCTCGATGTTTTCTTCGAGAATGGCGCCCTGCGCGGCGATCACGGAGAACAACGCGTTGAGCGGTCCTCCGTTGTTCGCATCCAGCGTGCGATAAATCGCCGGCATCAAGGCGTAGAGTTGGTCGGCAGTCAGGCTCATGGGGACCACTCCTGGAAGTTGCTTTGCGACGCCGGATCCAGCAGCAGCAGCTGCGCTCCCTGCGCCGGGATTCCCTGCGTGCCGGCTACCGGCGAAGCAGCCTGCAGAACATCAGGAAGGGTGGTCGCCGAGTAGCCCTGCAGATTGAATACAGTCAAGTCGCAACCAATGACCCCAGGTACACTTTGGATCAGAGCGATGACCTCGCTTTGCGCCACGCCCTGCCCAATCTGCCGCTGCGCGAACGAGAACGCCGTCGCCAGCGTTTGCCACACCTGCGCCAGCACCAGCGCCGCGTCATAGTCGTCGGTATCGATGCTGACGTTGGCGCCCGCTTCAAAATAGGTCGGGACGTAAGACAACACGGTGATCGGAACGTAAGGATTGCCCGCGCCGCGCAGAGCTTTGATCAGATCCGTGATCGGCGCCTGGTCCTGTTCGAGCACCAGCCCGTTCGCGCCGGCTACCGTCAGGAAGATGCTGCGCGTGCGCCCCACCCACGTCCATGTGGCCAGCGCTTGCGCAATGCCGGCGAAAGCCAACGCGTAATTCTGATAATCGTCCAGCGACACCACTCGATCGAGCGTCAGCACATGCAACGGCGCGCTCACCCGCGCAGTGGCCGCCGAGTCCGGATCCGCGCCTCCCGTGGCCGGGCTGGGATTCGTCACAGCCTTCAATCCCTGCGGGCGGTCGAGCGCCTGACTTAACTGCCCCGCGACAACATTGCCGGCAGAGCCAATGCCTTTTCGGTAGACCGCCCGGATGTTCATCTGCCCGGTCGGCGTGCGTTCTCCGTCTTGCCCGTCGCCGAACTGCACCGTGACCTGCTCGCTCGCGTTCATCTGCGTAACGAACACGCGGTCGGTTGGCCCGGAGTCGAGAAAATTATCGACTTCATGCCACTGCATGTTGTTCACCCAAACCTGCAGCGTGGAACTGGCCCCCATCTCCGTCGCCGAAGCCGAGGGGACATAGGTCAGCGGTGACTGCTTCAGAGTGAACTGCAGTGTGTCGTTGGTGGCGTCGCCGCTGCCCATGATTTCGTACATGGTCTCGCCGTTCGTAGCTGCCACTACGTTCGCGTTCACCGCCACCGTGCTGCGGTCGTAGATGCGCTGCAGCGCGGGCGTAACACTGACTAAGACATTCGGTCCAAGAACAAGCGGTGTGCCGCTAATAACCACGGTTTCACCCACTACGGGATCTTTTTTCTGATCCGCTGGGATCAGAAGCACATTGCTGTCGTTGATCTGAAGCGTTCCTGCCACACCATCGGTGGTGATCACCGACCACAGCATGTCGGAGCCAGTCGGCGCTTTCATTGGCGGAAATGCATCAACCAGAAATGTCTGGCCCGCAGCTAACAGCACTCTGCTGGTTGAACCATCGGGAACGAACGCTGCCTCAGCATCGTCCTGAACATTTCCCGTGATCTGCAACCGTATGCGTTGTCCCGAGACCGCGACCGGCTGTCCACTACTAAGCTCTTGACTGGTCACGATTCTGAGAGTCGATCCTTCCACCGGCGCGAGCACTCCGGGTTGCAGCGGATATTGGCCCTGGTAAATCCAGGTCGTGTACGGAGAATCGACCGGCGTCAATTCGTCGGACTGCGCGTAGACAGTTACCTTACGCGTATCGCCCACGATCTGCTGGAGATTCGTGTCGGATAATCCGCCGCCCAGCAGAAACCACCCGTTTGCAAGTGTGAGCTGGGTCGTCTTCGTGCTCAGTGTGTAGGCGGTGAACCCGGAATCGACGGCGGCAGTGACCTGAAAGAGAGCATGGTCGCCTGTGCCCGGAGAAATGAGCAGCGCCCACGCGGGCGAATTTCCCTGGGGATTCAGGCCAGGATAGATGGCATCCAGCTTGATCTGAGAACTGCCGGCAGTGTAGCTCTTTGCGAAATCCCAATCAACGCCAGCTGCAATAGGCGACGGCCAGCCGGTAATTAAAGCAATGTTGTTCGTGGAACTGGGAGCCGGAAGCGACATGGGGTCCGGAGCCTGAACGCCAAACAGCGCCGCCTTCTTGCGAAACACGTAGATGTAGCCGAACTCGCCATAAGTCGCGGCGTTCCAAGCCAACGCCTTATCCCATGTGATCTGCGTGTTCCCCGATGTCGAATCAATCGTGACGGCGGTGACGTAATGAAAGTCGAAGGCAACTGGAGTCGCTACCGTAGCGCCGGCTGCAGTGTTGTATAGACCTTTGCTTACAAAAATCAGTATGTCTCCTACTTTGACGTTGTTGCTGGTTCCCTCAAACCAGAGCGAAGTGATGTCCGCAAAAAGTGTCCAGGGAGTCGTCGTCTGCGGCGGGATCGCATTTTCTTCGATCACGGCCGTGAGATCGGCTGAGGTTTCGAACACCTGAGGAGTCTGGCCAGGCCCCGGGACGCTTTGCACCCGCGTGCCCGCCGGGATCATCACATTGTCGGGAGACCCTGGCGCGTTGTTCATGGTGAACGCCAGAAATGCAGATGCCGCAACCCCTGGCGACGGCTTATATCCCACCAGTTGCGCGAGTCCCATGACCGAGGCCGCGTCGACTGCCGTCCGCAAATAGAATTCATTCGCGATGCGCTCCTGATAAAAAGTCAGAATATCGAGGCAGGTGGCCCACGCGTCCAGCAGGGCGATGGAAAAATCCGAATCGTCGCGCGTGCGCAAGCCCGCCAAGGCTGGCTGATCGGAACTCGACAACGCCGCCAACAGGCTGGCCTTGAAGGTCACCTGTGTGCCCACGCGATATGCGATCGCGGAAAGCCCCGGCCGATTTGTAATCGGCTCTGGTGTTTCCGTTTCGATGCCCGCACAGCAGCCGCAAAGCTGCGGGTCGGGAATCTCGCAAGAACCGTTCATCTGCCACCATCCATATGCAATACAAACTTGCCCCAATCTAGCCGGTTCGGATCGTTGTCGCAGCGCGCGATTTCAAGCCGGTTGAGCGTGAGATAGCCTTGCGCCGCACCGTCGATCGAGGGATCGTCCATGCGTTCAAACACCGCCATCGACACCGCCACCACACCCTGCACCGCCTGCGCCGCGGCGATGAACGGGCTGGTATAAATCGTTTGCCCGAACGTGAAGTTCTCGGGATTGAGCAGACCCGGCTGGCCCGAGCATTGGTTGCCGCTCACGAAGAGTTGCATGAGCGCCGTTTCCACATCGGCGGTGAAGTAGTCCGGATCGACGCAGATATTCAGCTCGATGTCGAGTCCCACAATTACCGCGCCTTCCACTTGCAGGTCGACTCCCATCATGCGCAACAGGTTCAAACTCGATTTGGTTTCGGCGATCAGCGCTGCGTCCGGGCCGCTCTGCGCCACCGTGTCGAGCGAGACGAACGCTGTGTACCAGCTCCCCGTCCAGCGCAACGTGCCTCGCGCAGCTTCGATGGCGGGATTGTTCTCCGCCATGGTTCCGTAATCGTCTTCGATCACCGCGCGCAGCTGCGTGCGAAACGCAAATGGAGCGACCTGCTGAATGTGCTCCATCGTTTCCGGGTCCGTCCCCCCGACTGCAGCGAGCGGATTGCGAACCTGGACGATGGCTTGCGAATTGGTCGTGATCTTGGGATTGACCACCAGGTGCGCCAGCGAATCCCGTCCGACATTTCCCATGCTCCCGTTGCCAACGCGGTAGTGAGCCTGGAAATCCACGCCCTGAGCCGGGGCCATGCCATACTGGTCGTCGCCGAAACGCAGAAAAGCGCTGCCGTCGTGCTCAATCTCCAACACGCAGGCGCGCTGCGAACCATTGATCGACAACAGATCGTCGAGCACCGGCCAGCTTTCGCCCTCGTCGTCCTGCACCCGAAGTTGAGGCAGCGCATGAGTGGCTACGGTCGGACTGGAAGTTGAGATCGTAATGATCGAAGCAGTGGTGACCTGCCCGCTGACGCTCACGCACGCGGTAAATTCGGTCGCCAGGGTCAGACTGGTGTCGCTCGCGATCGATTGAATCAGGTACGGCCTCTGGGTTGGATCGGAAGCGAACACCAGCCATTGGCCGACCTGCAGTGCGCTGGTAAATGATGTTCCTGTTCCACTGACTCCAGGTGAATCGTTGGTTACCGTAACCGCCCCCGCAATCGCCTGCACTGTATTGGCGGGGGCAGGAGGATTGGCCGAAGCGGGCGTCATGAACTGCGACGCGGGAGCGGTCGGGTCGAACGGCCATGCGAAGGTCACCGGCGAGGTCGCAAGCTCGGGATAATATCGAGGCAGCGGTGAGGCCGGCGTGCTCCCGGAGCTGCAGCTGCAACTCATTTCCAAGACCGGCGCCGGAGGTGGGCCTGGAACCGTCCCCAGATCTTCGATCGCGGCGGCGATTGCGAAAGCTATAGTGTCGCCCTCATAGCCTTGCTCCAAAATCAGGGTCGTATCGTTTTCTATGTTGACGATTTCGTATGGCGTCTGAGTCGCATCCACGTCGAACACGAGCCACTGACCAACCTGCAGCGTACTGGTGAAAGCAGTTTCGGTTCCGTTGACGGTTGCAGAGCCGTGGGTCAGCGCGACCCAGCCGGGCAACGGCTGCTGCTGCCACACGCCATGATCCGCCGGGATGATGTTGCCGCGCGCCACGCTGACCGCCGTCAGCTCGCGGGAGCCGTGGCTGGAGTCGGTGGTCGAAGAGATGCATAGCGGGAAGGGCAGCGCATCCTCCGCCGCCCACGAGATCTGCGTAATCGGTTGCAGCGTGAGCGGAGGGTTGGCCGCAGGGTCCACCAGGGGATTCGTCAGCGGATCGACCAAGACGTTGCCCTGATAATCCCGGTTTCGCACCGCCGTCAGCCGAACCGCCCAGCGGTGGTTCGGATTAACATCCTCGGGATCTCCAGTGTTCGGCCCCACCACTTCTTCGAAAATCAGGACCATGCCCGGGCAGAGCGTCGTGAGATGGCCAACAAGAGTCGCCGTCGTGGCGCCGGGAACAAGACAGCAATTGGAATCCTGCCAGGTGTAAAACTGAATTTCGTTCTGCTCCTTGCAAAGCAAAGCTGGCTGCATGGTCGAGAAGCCGAGCGGGCTGTTCGCAAGCGCGGCGGCTTGTGTGAATCCCTGCTGCGTTCCCAGTTGAACCGCCGGAGGAAAACCCGAAACATACGGATACACATTCGTTCCGCCGGGAATGAAGACTGCATCCTGCGAAACGTATACGTACAACCATGTACGCGCATTGCTGCCTTCGTTAAGCTTGTAATCGACCAGCCGCGCATGTCTGCGCAGCGAAATGCGGCTGCGTGCCTTCCCGATATACGCCTCGGTGCCAACCGCATCCTGCTGGTAGCTGAGATGGTCGGCCGCGTAAGCCAGCACTTCCACCATGGCGATGCCGATATCGGAAGCGTGCGTCTCGCTCCACGTCGGAGCCAGCACCGCCATGCGGTCCAGCATCACCTGCCGGAATCCGCCAAAGTCCTTCGCCAGATAATTAATGTCCGGCGCGGGACCAGTGTCCGGAGGGCAGCAATTGTCGGGAGCGCAATCCGCCACCGTCGGGCACCCGGCCTTGAATGAAAAGCAGACAGTGGAAAGCTGCGGGTCAAGCCACGACGGCGGATCGGTAATTCCTGCCCCGGCCACAATGGACAGCGTGTAGGTCGAGAAATCTCCGGACTTGTCCAGTTCCACCGTCACCACGCGTGGCGCGGCGTTCGTTCCCGGCGATACCGAAAGCACCGTCACCTGTGCCGCGGACGACGCTCCTCCCGTGATCTGCACCTGGCTCGGATTGAGCGAGATGCTGCGCGCGTCGTTCAGAAAAGTCAGCGACAGTTGCTTGCCGCAGTCGGGGCCGGTTCTCACTACTTCGAGGTAATCGATCCCGTTCAGCGTGCTCTGCAGCACCAGGGCCCGGCGATTCTTGTTAGAGCAGAAATAAATCATGAGGCCGCCCCGCCGTAAACGAACTGCTGCGTCTGTTGCTGCTGCGATTGAATGATGGTGTAGCTGATCGTGATCAGCAGTGTGGAATCCTGCGCCGACACGCTCACGGAATTGACTTTGATCAGATCGGAAAGCCACTGCTGCAGCGAAGCCTGAATCACCTGCTGCTGCGCCGCAGCTAAAGCGTCGCTGTTGGGCGCAAACACCAGTTGATTCACCCCGCAGCCGAATGTCGGCCGATTCACCCGTTCGCCCGGCGCGGTGAGCAGAATTTGTTCGACCATGTCGAGGATGTGCGTGGGCAGGTCGTCCTGCGCCGTGTGCCCGCTGCCGTCGAATCCGTAGGGATACTGCACATTCATAAAAGCCTCACATCGCCGTGACGCGCGTCTGCATCTCCACCGGAAGCAGCGGCGTCCCGTTCGGCACCGTGATCGCCTGCCCCGACTGCACCACCAGTGGCTCGCCGTTCGAAGTCACCCGCGTCGTTCCCGTCACCCACTGCGCCGTAACGCAAGGCGGCAGCGGCGGCGGCACCAGCGGACATCCCGCCACCGTCCACGGAGCCGAGAGTGTCACCGTCGGTTGTCCGCCGACAGTCACGCTCGCATTCGGCGCCGTCGGCATCGCCTGCCCCGCATGACTGCACAGAACCGTTGCCCCTTGATGCAGTAAGAATCCCCCCATAGCAAACCCTCCTCGTCACTCTCTGACTAAGTGCCCGGCGATCCTCTGTGACCTCTGTGGTTCAAGGTTTCTTCAGACTCCTAATCAGATCTTTCCCAACGTGCATCACGTAACCTCGAGCGCCCCATCGTTCACGTTCACGCTCGGCCCCGTGAGTTCAATGGTTGCGTCTCCATTCGTAATCGTTATCCCCACATCGTTGATCGCAATGCTCGCCCCGCTGCTCGACTGCAGCAGGATTCCTCCCGTCTCGCCCGGTACATCGCTGATCATCAATGTGTTCCCGCCCGTGCTCTGGATCACAATCGACTGCACCCCCGGAGGCCCGGCCAGCGCCATCGACGGCACGTCGCCCGATCCCCAGTAGCAGCCGACCCAGATCGGATAGTCTGAGTTCCCCTGCTCGAACTCCACCCAGACGCCTGCTCCAATCGCGGGCACGGAATACATGCCGGATTGCGATCCGGCAAACGGCAGGCACGGCATCGCCCACGTCGACGACTGCACGTTCGAAACGTCCGGCACCTGCACCATCAGCCGCCCCATCTGCATGGGATCGACGTTGTTGATCACCGTGCCCCGATACTTCCCGTAAAAAGAGCCCACGACAACTCGCCTCCAGCCAATCTCAGAACGGCATCGTCGGAACCGCCGGCAGATTCGACACCAACGCGTTCCGCTTCAGCGTGAAGCTCTGCTTGTATTCGCCGAACTTCAGGTTGTGCTTCACCGTGTCCACGTAATACAAGCCGTCAAAAGCCGGCCCCGCTCCCCGCACTCCCACCAACTGGCGCGCCTGCAGAATCTGCCCATAACGCAAAACATTGATCGTCCCGCTGCCCGAAACCACGTCGGCCGTTTCCGCCGCCTTTGCCATCCCGAGCATCAGAGCCTGCGCCGTCGGCAGTTTCGCCGTGTCTTTCATGTATTCGACCTTCTGCGGGATGGGCACAAAAATACCCAGCGGCGGATCCAGCGGATTCGCCCCCGGAATTCCCACCGGGATCGTCGCGTCGCTATTAGGATCCTGTATGTACACGATCGGCATCACGGCAGTCTGCGGTTCGTATTGAAAGTTCAAGCTCTCGCAGTTCGTCCAGGTGTCCATGTTCACGTTCAGCGCCGGCTGCGGAACTCCCATCTTGATTTGCGGACCCCAGTACGCCACGCTCCTTCCCGGCATCGGTCCGGGCGTAATGTAGAACACGTAGCCCGCATCTTTCGCCAGGTCCTGGATGTAGGCCAGGTCGCTGCCCTTGTGGCTCGGAATCCTCTCCGTCGGCGCATCCACGTAAGGCGTGATCACCGGAACCGTGTTCGGGACAATTCCAAACATGGCGTACTTCCCCAGGATCGTTTCCACGCGGACATCGGGTGGCATCCCGGGGTAAGGAAGCCCCGAGAAGTCGACCAGATCCATCAGCGCCGTAAGGTCCTCACCGGTCACGCTAAGCTGCGACGATCCACTCATCGCATCGGGCACGACCTCCGTGTTCTTCACAATTCCATCCATCAACACCTGCGGAAGTCCGCCGCAACTCGCCACCAGAATCACGCGGATCAGCGGAACCGGCGCGTTCTGCGCCAGCAGGAAAAATGTCTGCAACGGCGAACTATTGGCCAGCGTGAACACCAGTTGAAATCCGCTCTTCCCCGTCGCCGATACGTGCACCTCCGCCGAAGTCAGGGCATCCATCATCGGCTTCGGCGCCGGCGCAACCTCCACTGGACCGACCAGCAGCGTCAGATAGAGAGGACTGCTACCCATTCCGCGCTCCTGCGGGAATCCCCGAAGCCAGCGGGATCAGAATCGTGCGCCCCACCTGCGCCGTCAGTTCATCCGGATCGTTAACTCCGTTCGCGTCGCAAATCATCCAATAAAGAAGAGGATCGCCCAGATACTTTGCCGCCAGATTGTCCAGACGATCTCCATCAACCACCGCATAATTCTGCGTCGCGGTGTAGACATCCGGTTGCGGAATGATGCGCCGCTGCAAGTACGCCACATGGGTGCCGTCAGCGCGAGTAAAGAACTCCACCGTAAAACCGTAGTAGCGGCTGTTCGGATTGGTCGGCGCTCCGGTGCCAGCGGCGCCCATCACCATCGATTGCATCGCTTGATCCATAACCGTCCTTTCGGAAATGAAGCGCAGTCCTCGACCACTCACTCGATAACTAAGGTGAAAGTGTCGCCAGCGCTTCTTTTTGCAGCTGGTACACTATGTACAGCGCGCCCGCCGGAGTCATGAATCCAACGTCGTTCACGTTCAGCACGCGCATTCCCAGAGACACTTTGGCCTGTATGGGATTCAATTGCGGGTCGAATGCCTCTTCCGTGATGTCAATGTCAGTAATGCGCACCGGCGTGACCCGCGTCTGGCTCCAGACGAACAAAGTCAGCGACGACTGCATGGGAAGAATTTCGATTGTCCCCACATACGACAGCACCTCGTTGGCGTTGAGCACCTCGCTCGACGGATAGACCAGTAACTCCAGCGCCGCAAGCTGCGGCTGAATTCCATACTGCATCGTGGTTGGATCGGACGCGGCGAGCAGATCGGTCGCATCGATCTCAACCGTACAGTGGATGGTCTCGATCGGAGGCCCCTTCAGCCGCAGGATTTCCGTCCGGTCGGGCTCATCGCCCACGCTCTGCGGCGCAAGGGTTCGCGCCATCTGCTCCGGGTTGTACTGAAAAGTGATCACCCCCAGCGGAGTCCCTATGTTGGGATCGACTGAGACGATCGCGCCTTTCAGCAACTTCGGCGAAATGTTCGGCATTCAAACTCCCCCTTTTCTACTTCTTCTGGATATTGAGATTGAAGGGCGTAAACCCAAAGGACTCATTCGCTTTGCTGGCAACGTCTTGTGGGCAGTCAGTCAGTTTGTTGGGCTCATCGTGTTCCTTGACTTCGGATTGCCCCCGGCGCAATTGGACACCTTTTTCTTTCTCCAGAGTGATCGTTGCACGGCGCATCAGATCGAATGCCTGATTTCGTTGTTCCCTTTCGGGAAGCTTCTGGAATGCAGCAAGAGATTCAGGATCGTGCGGCGCGAGCGGATCGGGAGTGCTCTTCTCGTCGTCTGTGCCGAGAAACTCTTTGACCGCTCTCTGCTCCATCTTTGGGCCCTTGGGCTCTGGCTCCTCCGCTCCCAGTTTCGGTGGCAGCTCACTCTTGCCTGCGGGATTGAGGTCTTTCAGTTCCGTGCAATCGGGGCAAGCTATGAGCAACAGGTTCTTTGCAACCTGTGCACGCCTCTCGGCTAACGCAATATTGCCTTCGAATAGGGGCTCGTGCTCGCGCCCGCGCGGCCCTTCCGGAGAGGTGAATCCTTCGATCGTTTTTATTTGGAAGCCTAGGCTATGCAAAGTTGGAATGTCTGGCACGGTGTTGACCTGCGAAATCTTAACCTGAGGGTTCAACTCTGCTTTCGCGTATTTGAAGAACATGTACCGGGTTTCTGTCACGGGAAGATACAAAGGATCAACAGCTGGGTGTCCCTCTATGTGGTTGATTTGAGTGCAAGCAAAGGTAAGCTTTTGCTTGGGACGGTCGAAGCAGTGCACTTCTGGAGTGCTCCCTTGCGAAACAGAGACATTGCCGGTAATTCCATGTGTCCTGGTGTCGTACTCCCCTCCGACACCCACCGTAACTTTTTTGGTCCCTACGTTGACCCTGAGGCCGCCGCCGTGCACACCTCTCTCGTCTGCCGTAACGTAGGGTTCGGCCACAACCGTAAAGTTTTTGTCCCTGTACACCTTGACGTTGAACCCAGGATGAAGCTGCACATTCTGCAGGGCCGGTGAGCCGGAGAGGATGTTTCCCATGGCTTGAACTACTGCCTGTGGCAGGTCGACGGTGGGCCCGACCTCGACTTCCGTTTCGCCTCGGCAGATGCGTAGATTGAGCCAGATGTCCTGGTTGTTCCATCCGGGATCAAGCGATACGTCCGTTTTAGGGCGGCCAGGCTCGGTCGTCGTGGTCATCGTTACTTCATAAGTGGAGTGATCGCTACAAGTCACTTTTCGCTTGTCTTTGTCGGGGCCGGCCTCGGCAGAGCAAGTTCGGGGCTGGGCGGCCGCCCCCCCCGCCACCGGAAGAGGCGGTCCGAAAAGATTCCCGAGGTCAGGTGGGGCACTCTGCTGTTGTCGTCGAAGTACTCCACCTTCGCCTGCGGGAACCGCCACTCGGTCCCCGCCCATCGCAGCATCGGCCGCGCGATCGGCTGCGAACTCGGCCGGATCATCGGACCGCCCAAGCCGCAGCATAGGGTGAATTTGAACTCCTCCGGGATTTTGCGCACTGTGCGCAAGCTCGTGCGCAAGCAATCGCATGCCCGGCTGAGTCGCAGGAGTATATTTGCCGTCGGCAAATACCAGATGCGACCCCACGGTGTACGCCAGCGCATTGACCGCGCGAGCCGACTCGGCCGCTCTGGAATCGGTGTGCACCCGCACCTTGCTGAAGTCATGTCCGAATCGCGGCTCGAAATATGCGCGGGTCTGCGCATCGAGCGGCTGCCCCGGAGAGCGCAGCACATCGTTCACAATAGGAGGCGCTGTCTCCGGCCCATTTCCGCTTCCCGCCGCCCGGCGCTGCAGCCTTTTCTTTTTGCACTGCGCGCACTCGCCCCCTAAACTTCCCGACCCTCCGCAGGCGCACTTCCGTTGCAAAGCAGGCGCGGTTCTCGCGATCGGGCTCTCTCGAGTCATGGTGATCCGCTCACTCATGCCCACCCCCGCCAGTGCCTTGCCCCGCACCAGACGATCCCCCTCCAGACGAGCCTTGCGGCGTCGCAGGCTTGGGGAGCGGTGCGGTCCCCGAACAGCGAGGTATATCCGCCGCCGTAAGTTTGTTCATCTCATCGGGAGTCAGCGTGCGCCCAAACGCCGCATTCAATTCCTTCCGCGTTTCCTGGATATTCGCCTTGTCATCCCCATCCGCCTGCGAGAGGTCACGCCCTCCCGTGGCAAAATCTTGTAACCACTCTTTTTGCAACGTTGCATTGCTGCACTGCGGGCGCGCAAAGCCCTGCACCTGCACCCAGGTCTGATCCTGGCGGACGTTGCTGAAAAGTTTCTTCGCCATGTCGGTGTGCAGCCGGACACACCCATGAGAAAGCGGCGTCCCGTCGATGGGCGCGTATTCGTGCAACGCAATCGCTCTGGCCGGCACGAACTCGGTCCAGAAATTGATGCCTTTGTGGTCGAGCACCCGGTTCTTCACCGGGAAACCCATGCGCTGCGTGATCGGAGTGCAGTTGCTCCCGTCGCTCTGCGACCCTGCGGTCGTGCAGGCCACTCCGGAAGGATTCTTGTCATCGACGCAGCAATGTCCCTTGCCCGCGGAACACTGATCGGACTCAGTCCCACCGTCAGACCAGTGCAGGGTCACGCTCTGCGGCGTTTCCTGATTTACGATCACTTTGTCGATCCATTTGTTCGCGACCACGCCGTCGGCAGGGGCTGGGTCCCATGTGCCCATGAGCAGACGGCCGTCGCCGCCACCTTGCTGTAGGGTGTGGGTCAATTCGTGAGCCAGCAGACGCTGGCCGCCGCTGGTTCCGGGTGAATATTGCCCGGGGCCAAAGACGACGTGGTTGCCGACCGTGTAGGCCAGAGCGCCCACGGCCCGCGCCGACTCGGCAGCTCGAGCGTCCGTGTGAACGCAAACATCGCCGAATGTGTTCCCGCCGGGCGCCGGGGCTGCATCAGCTCGCCGCATCACTTGCTCTGAAACCCGATCGGCTTCCTGCTCATACCGATCCCCGGGCTGGTTCACCGCCAACCTTGCTGCCGGAGCATTTCTGGCCATGCTTCGCAACGGCTGATCGCGGAGTAAGCTGAATCGCGCCGCCATCGTCTTTTGAATGGAAGAATCCAGCGGCCTTCCCGGCGAATGCAAGACGTCGTTTACGATCTGTGGCACGGCCGCAGGCTCCGCGCCATCGTCGGCGCGTCGCTGGACTTGCTTCTTCTTACAGTCAGCACACTCGCCGCCTGAAGTTCCGGATCCTCTGCAAGCGCACTTCCGTTGTGCCTGTCCGGCCAGGACAGGTCTGAGAGATCGCGGCGCCAACGCCGGAGCTTTCATCGGGATTTGAACTCGCGTGCCCATAATTCGAACTACTTTGCCGACGTCATCCTCCTAGATTCAGTTCATCCGGCTGGAACCGGGGGACAGGTGGCCTGCGAATTAATTCCGCCGCCTACGGAGTCGACGATGAATTCGTAACAGCCCGCAACATTAAAGTTTCTCCCCGGGCCGCGCTGCTGGCCCTCTTCGATCGCTCCCTGGGGCTTGCCAGGGGTTTCCGGTCCAAACACTACGTGCAGGCCCTCGTGAACCAGAATGGCGGCCTTCTCATCGTCGCGCGCGAATCCCCAAAAGCCGGCGCACAGGCTGATCGTTGTGTCGCCTCTGGAGGAGAACGCATCCCCGCCGGCGCAGTCGGGGTCATTGCCCGGGCAGCGATAATTCATGGTCCCCTGAAAAAGCTTGGCCACAAGCTGAAAGCGCTTGGATAAAATGGAAAGCTCTTCACTCGCGGCGATCGTCTGCGAGGGACGAACAATCCCCGTGAGCCGATTCAGAAAACCCGTGCCAACTTTATTGGGCAAACCGAAATGATTCCGATACTCCAGAAAAGTTGCCGACGCCTCGGCCGCCGCAATCCCACCCTTAACCGTCGTCGCATCCTCGGCGACCTTGGTGGCAGTTCGCGTAGCTAAGTCAAGGACCATTGGGTCGATTTTTTCAAGGGCGCCCTTGGGATCGGCCGGCGCCCCGAAGACGTTTGCCGGGCAAGTGACTGTTCCGACCTTTCGTTGGAGTGCGCCTGTGAACGGGAGCGCGGCAACGCTTGGGGGACGATTGCCATTCAGGACGTCCTTTGCGGCCGCATCAGCGGTTCTTTCGAGCGAACTGTTCGCTGCCCCGATTCGGCTCACGCTTCCTGTCGCACCTTGCTGCTGCACCACGTGTGTGAGTTCATGTGCAAGCAGCTCGCGCCCCGCTAGCGTACCCGGCCGATACTGGCCCTGAGCAAAAACGATCCTCGGTCCCGCTGCATACGCCAAAGCGTTGACTGCGGCAGCGGATTCGGCCGCCTGCTCTCCGGAATGAATTCTTACGCGGCTGAAATCGTGCCCAAAGCGCGGTTCGAAAAACGCGCGGGTCTGCGCATCCAGGGGCTGCCCCGGCGACCGGAGCACTTCATGGACGATTGGCGGCGCTGTCTCGGGTCCGCTGCCGGCGGCACGCCGCTGCAGCTTCTTTTTCTGGCACTCCGCGCATTCGCGTCCTGATCCTCCACAAGCGCACTTCCTCCGCAGAATCCCAGTAGACTCAGACGCGAGATGCCGCGCAGGCGCACTCATCGGTTTCGCGGGAATCTGCATTCGCGTGTTCATCGCTTGCTTCCTCCTGCACGTTGAATCGCCTGCGGGACCACTGCAGCCCTGATCTGCTGCCGCAAGCTGCGAAACACCGACCGCGCGATCTGCGTCCCACTGCTTTCAGCTTTCGAACCGCGCTTGACCTGGAATGCCCCGGCATCCATCCGCTTAAACGCAAGCTCATTCTGACCGCGCACCAGAAGCGCCCCTGCCTGCATCAGCCTTGCGAGTTCAACCTGCACCGCATCGGCGATCGCATGCCGGTCCCCCGGAGCAAAACCGTGCAGAACGAGTTCCTCAATCCGCACTTCGACTGCGCGACGAGGCACTGACAAAGAACTCACTGCCGGCGAACCAGCATCTCCTTGCCCATCGACCTGTCGTGTCATCTTCAAGCCATCCTTCCAGTGGCGCAGACCTTTACGCCCACCCCGCAACTTCCGAGTCCGTCAGAGGCCGTTCGAGCTTGGCAAATTCGCTGCGCGCGGCCGCCAGCAGATGCGACATGCGCACCGGTTCGCCCGCATCGGCCGCCAGAAACGCCGCACCGATCGCGATATTGTGGATATGGCCGCCCGCCGCGGTTAGCCGCGCCAGTCGATCGATGCGCAATCCCTCGGTCGGCGTCTGCCGCGGAAAAACCCGCCGCCAGATTTCCGCCCGTTGCGCCGCTTCGGGAAACGGAAACTCCACGACGAAACGGATGCGCCGCAGAAAAGCCTGATCCAGAGCGTCCTTCCGATTCGTGGTCAGAATCGCCAGGCCGCGATACGCCTCCATGCGTTGCAGCAGGTAACTCACTTCAATGTTGGCGTAGCGGTCGCGGCTGTCTTTGACCTCGCTGCGCTTGCCGAACAGCGCGTCGGCCTCGTCGAACAAAAGAATCGCCCCGCCATCTTCCGCTGCGTCAAATACCGAGCGCAGATTTTTTTCCGTCTCGCCAATGTATTTGCTGACCACCTGGCTCAGGTCGATGCGGTACAGGTCGAGCCGCAATTCGTTGGCCAGCACTTCTCCTGACATCGTCTTGCCCGTCCCGCTGGGACCGGCAAACAGCGCGCTGATCCCCAACCCGCGAGAGCCTTTCGCGGCAAATCCCCAACGCTGATAAACCTTATTTCGCTGCCGCAGGTGCAGCGCAATCTGGCTGACAGTCTGCTTTTGCCGTTCCGGCAAGACGAGATCGTCCCAAGCCGCGGCAGGCTCCATGCGCTGTGCCAATCCTTCGAGGCGCGGCCTCGACTGTGCCCGGCACATCTCCCAAAGGTCTGTGTCCAAGTTGGCGGCAGAGTCGGCATTGGCGCGCGAGCCAGCGCTGTTTGAGCCCGCGGCGCGTCGTTCACCGGAGACTGCTTTGCCGAAGTCTCGTTCACCGGCGCCCGCATCAGCCGTTCCACGCTCACCGTCGCTGGAAGCGTCCTTCTCTGCAATACGTTCTTCTTCTTTCCCGGAAACCGCGCCGGCCACCGCTGCATAAATTTCGCTCGCGTCCAGATTGAATTGCGCGACCAGCCGGTCAACACTTCCATTCAACGCCAGTGCGCGCCCACCCAGCGCATCTTTCCAAATCTGCTGCTGCTCGCCGGATGTCGGCTTCGGCACATCGAACGCCAGAAGAACGCGCTCCAGTGGTTTTCTTCGCTCGCGCACCGCCACCATCAAGGGGCTGCGCAGGGTCTCGAGCAGTCGCTTCAGCGCGGCTTCTACCGCAGCCTCCGCGGCTTCGCTGTCGTCGCATTCCACCAGCAGCGCGGTTGGACTCAGCGCCACTTCGCGCTCCCACAGCCGAATAAACAGGTCAAGGTCGGCGGCGCTTCGGGGGACGGCACTCGAAGCGAGTACCCGCAGATTCAGGCCCAGCCGGGCGCAAGCCGCCGACGCCATCGCCCGCTTGCCATTCACTTGAGTGCCGCACAGTTGCAAGACCGGCCCGCCAGCTTGCCAGTTGGCGCGGCACCAACTCTCCGCCATCCGATCCGCCACGGCTCGCTGCGACGGCGGCAACGTGCCCGCGGCGCGCACGGGTTCGGTCAGACCACGCAGGCGATCGTCAATGCACGATATGCCCGCAAGATAATGAAGAATTCGTTCGTCGATGCGCAGCGGGCTGGTGGTCAGCCCGTCTCCGGATACAACCTCCACCAGATGCCAATACCGCAACGGACGCGTCGGCAGCACCGCGCTCCAATGCGCATCCTCGAAGGCAGAAAGCGCCAGGCTGAAGGTCGCATGGCTGCAGCGTGCGTCCCTGGAGCCGGCGGCGTATAGACTCGCAAAGCGCCAATCCAATTCTGCCCCTGCCGTCATCAGCAATACCTTGCGCTCGAAAGTTGAGAGACCAAATATCGTGCAAAGCGTGTCCAGCGCCGAAGGCGCGTTCTCCGTCTCCGGAACCTCCTCGGACGAAACTTCCTCTGTTGCAACTCCCGCTCCTGCAGAATGCTCTTCCCGCGGTTCCGGCTCTTCCGGCATCGCGAGAAACCGCATCAGCGCAACCCGCACTTCAGACAAAGCGGCCGTGAGCCAGGCCTGGTTGGCTTCTTTCCACACGAGCGTGGGCGTTGCGTTCATCAGATCGTCACCGTCGGACCGTACGTGGGACTAGTCGGATCCAGATCCAGCGGGCTCTCCGCCCCATCGACTGTCACCCGAACGAAGTAAGTTATGCCGCCTCCCACGCCGCTGATCGTAAAGGTCAGGCTGCTGGTGGTCGCCGTCACCGGCGGCAGCGAAAAGCTGTAGGCCGCCGGCGCGGGAGGCGGCGGAGTGGTCGCCTCGTTGAGCAACAGCGTGACCCGCTGCTGCGCCTGCACCGGCGGCGTAATACTCACGACAATTTGGGCCGTAGTCGCGCTCGTCGGAACTATCACCGGATGCAGCACCACCGCAGCCACATTCGATTCGAAACCGGAGTGCGGCACCGGCGGCGTTCCCAGTTCCAGTTGCTGGATTACCTGCAGCCCCAGCACACCCGCCTGCGCGTTGGCCGGGACCGGCATAATGATTGCCTTCTCCGTCACCGTCGGCGGCGTCACCGTCACGCTCCCAATCCGCACCAGCGTCACCGCTCCCAGCAGGTTCGTTCCTTGAATCACTAATGTGCTCGTCGGCAGAATCGGCTGGTCTGCTCCCGCCTGCGAAACCACCTGCGTGATCGTCGGATACTGGAAGGGGGAGACATACAGATTCCTCGCCTGAACCGGAAGCGCTGCCTGCGGTGCTTCCTCGCTCTCGATCAGAACCACCGACGCCTGGTATGCCGCCGAAAGACTGTATTCGACTTGAAAAAACGCCGACCACAGTTTCGAGAATTCTTCCAGCGTCAAAGCCGTCGGAGTAAATCGCACTCGCTCCACCTGGTTCGCCAGGTCCGAAGTGGTTAGAAACGAATTACTGGAAACGGCCGTATTAATATCGTCGGTGGAAAGCAGCGGCTGATCCTGCAGGGTGCTGGCTACCGCTCCCAACATGCGCTGCGGCTCCAGCGCGGCATCGTTTCCCTGAAACGTAAACAGATAATGAAGATCCAGCGCGGCCAGTGGCTTTCGAACCAGCGTTCCATCCGAACGCCGGGTCGGCAAATCCACATTCCGAAAAGCCGAGTTCGGCGTCACCTGATACAGGTAGACATTCACGCCCGGAGATGGAGTCCCGCCTCCCGATCCATCAGGCCGGTTAAACCCAACTTTGGCGCCAGTCACAGCCGCGTTCACAGGAGGCTGCAGAAGCTGCTGCAGCGCCGCCGTCACAGTCGCGATAGCCAGAAAGTTACTCATCGCGGCCCCGGGCGCTTCAAATCGCGCTTCAGATAGCCGTCCAGTGACAACGTGGGCCTTGGCCTTGCCGGTTGAGCGCGGCGCGGTGCCGAAGCGGGGAATACCGCCCGCACTTCGACTCTGCCAATCGTTACCCGCATCGCGGGCTCGGAATCAGTCGCGTGATTCGCTGGTCCGCGGGCACTCGCAAGATCAATCGGTTTGGAACCCTGAGTCGCGACCGCGGCAGGGATCGTTCTCGTTGGCATCGCTTGCGTCGGCATCGTTACAGGTTGTATTCGAGAGGAAACGAGCGATTCACGAAAAGACGTTTCACGAAGAGACGATTCACTCAGAATTCCAACGTCGGCATTCGCAGATTCTGCTCGGCGTGACTGACGCCACGCCGAGTCGTTCGGTAATTCGCCAGCGCGAATTTCCCTAGCTGCGGTTGTTGCGGTGACGGGGTTCGCGTTGGCGCCAGGCGCGACCCGACGCTCGCGGACCCCACTCGAGGAAATCGGCCCAGTGGTCGCGGCGGGCGCGGAGCGAGAGATCGTATCGCTCGGCAATCGACGAAGGAATGCACCGGACGTCGCGCCGGCGCGGCCCCGATTCTGCCTGATTTCACCCTCTGCAACTCCCTCGACCTGAGGCCGCCGAACAACGGCAGAAAGCGGGTGCGATTCCGATGCGGGACGCCCGCTTCGCTCTCGCTCAGACACTACCGGTATGGCCCGTGCCAACCGCAGCGGCCGTTCCCTTTCGTCCGCGGCCTGCATCTCCTGAGCAACCTCGGGATGCCGCGACAGAGTCGAGCGCCCACGCACTTCCTCCCCAGCCAGATCCTCCTTACGCACTTCCTGCGGACGAGACTCCGCAGCGCGGCTGCTCTCGTCCTTCACGCTCGGTACCGCCGCGTTCGCTTCCGCTCCGATTTGATCCCCTGGCTCTGTACTTCTTTCGCGCCCCGCGAACTCTGCCCCATGCGGAGCGCTTCCTCTGCGATAAGGCTCATAGATCGAGGGCACGCGCGGCTGGATCGCCTCGGAAGCGCTGAGGCTGTGTCCCACCAGCTTGCTCAGGAAGTTGCTCATAGCCACACCATCTGCAGATAGCACTGCCGCCGATTCGCGCTCATCGTCAGAATGTCCCGCTCGGACCAGCCGTAGGCCGCCGCTAGCGTATGCACATCGTGCAGCAAGCGCCACGCCCATACTTCGATCTCGCTCCACAGAAATGAAACAATGTCGAGCGCCGCGCTCCACTGCCGAGCGCACGACGGACACGTCATCGCCAATTGAATGTCCGCCATGGGGTCGGCCTCTGCCATCCGCTGCACCGCGATCTCGGTAACCTCGGGTGGAATCTCCTCCAATTCGATGGTGACTCCCGCATGATTTGCCGAAAGCAAGCATCGGTGCAGCAGCAGCCCGCGAGCGAAATCCAGAGCCCCTTCAACGCCATCCGTTTGCACGGCCACCGTTTGACCCGCGATCGCCAACGCATCTCCAGTGTTCACCGGACGGCAGCGCAACTCGTAACCCTCGACACTCACCGCAATTTCGGGGTCCAATTCCTGATCCGACTCCTGATCTGACGCAGGATGCCGATCACGAATCTGCCGAGTATCGAATGTCAAATCCAGCCGCTCGCCGCAATCGGGACACACCACCACCCCCACCATCCGCGAGCCGAACAGCCTCTCGCGCAGGGTGAGCAGCGCAGCGTCGCGCCGCCCAATGGTGAATGCGGTCAGGCGTTCTCTTGCAGTCTCGGAAGAGACCAAGGCCAGCAGCTCCATGGCCCGTTCCGCCGAAGTTTTCGCCGACCCTTCCTCCCAGGCATTCAACAGCTCTGCAGCCGAGAAGGCGCGCATGATCGTTAGCTCGGAACCGTAAACGACGGCTCAGTCGGCTCGACCACCGCGATATCCCGCTCCCACCCCTCGTTCTCCAGTTTGATATGCTGAATGGCGACGGCGTTGGCGTTGGCGTCAAGATCGGGCATGGCCTGATACTCCGACACCCAGCACCGATAAATGGTGTAGGCGATCACCTTCTGCCCAGCCTCGTTGTAGAGCTCGAGAATCACGTCCTTGCGGAAATCCGCCAGCGAGACTTCCGCTCCCAGTGCGGCGCCCAGTTGCCAGACTTTTCCCGCCCACTGCTCAAACGTCACGTCGTGAGTGACGCCGCGTTCCAGCGTGATCGGGTCATATTTATTTCGGCCCGGCGACTTCCGGCTGGCCGAGGGATCGCCGCCCTCGCGATGCTCCACCACTTCGGTGCTGCGCTTCAGCCCCGATACCTTGCTGATGCCCGCCACGTACTTTCCGTCCCACTTCACCTTGAACTTGAAGTTCTTGTAGGGATCATGACGTGTCGAGTTAACCGTAAATTGAGGCATACGCCTCCTCCTTAGCTCGAGGTTTGCCCGGCCATCTGTTGAATTTGGATAATCACGAATTCAGCAGGCTCCAGTGGAGCGAAGCCCACCACGATGTTGACGATTCCGTTGTCGATGTCGGTCTGCGTCGTCGTCTCATCGTCGCACTTCACGAAGTACGCTTGTGCCGGAGTCTGTCCCTGGAAATAACCCTGGATGAATAGGTTCTGCATGAACGACCCGACATTCAGCCGGATCGCCGACCACAGCGGCTCGTCGTTCGGCTCGAACACCACCCACTGGGTTCCGTTGTAAAGGCTGGACTCCAGGAACAGAGCGACCCGCCGTACCGGCACATACTTCCACTGGCTGGCAAACGCGTCCGCTCCCAGCAGCGTTCGCGCCCCCCACAGCACCGACTTGTACACCGGAAAAGTTCGGAAGCAGTTCAAGCCCAGAGGATTGAGTGTCCCGTTCTCCGCATCGCTCATCTTGTACACCAGCGATTGCACCCCGCTGAGCGAGGCCTCGATTCCCGCCGGCGCCTTCCACACTCCACGCGAAGCATCGGTGCGCGCGTAGAGTCCGGCCACCACCCCGCATGGGGCAAACGTGCGCAGTTGATAGTTATTCAGCGGATCTGGCAGCCGCAGCCGCGGGAAGAACGCCGCTCCATTCGCGTCGCTGACCGTCAGCCCCGTCGAAATCCAGTCCACCGCCGACGAAGGAGTGTTCACGTACGGCGGACAATCGATCAGCAGAAACGCCCGCTTGTTGTCGCAGAATGAAATGGCGGCGCTGTAGATCGCATTCGGATCAACCGTGCTGTCCAGCATCGAAGGATTTCCCGCCGCCGCCCGCGTCGCCTCCGGAATGCACAGCAGATTGAAAATGTCGACCTTGTCCAGCGCATAAATGCCGTGGAAAAGTCCGGGATCCCCGATCAGGCTGTTCGAATCCGGCAGGCCCGTTCCGTCCGAGCCTGGACTGGAGCTGATTTGGGTTCCGCCCCATCCGTTAATCGTGTTGCCGTTGTTCGTTCCCAGCGCATAATGCGCTACGTTCACAACCGCGGGAGCACTTAGGCCCAGGTCGCCGGAAGCGTCCGTGAACCCGCTGCTCCCCGAAGGGGCCCCAATCGTCAGCACGGCGTCGGGAAATTCCGGCAGCATGGCGTTCACCCGGATCGCCTGATTTACCCCAATGCCAGACACCGTGCACACCACGCTTGCCCCCGGCATCTGCACCGCCAGCGCACCGTTGATCGCCCGCTGCAACTGGGCCGCCAAGCCCGCGACGGTCAGCGGAAGCGGCGCCCCATTCGCGAATACTTTGAGTGAAATCGGCAGCGGTAATGGCGCGATCGTTGGCGAAGATGTGCTCAACTGGATGCCCCAATCCGCCGTCGGAGCCGTCTTCACCACCGTCGCCGTGGTGCCCGCAGCATTCGCGCCGGTGTAGGTCGAACTCAGGTTCAGGAAGGTTCCGCTACTATCGATGCTGGCGATCGTGTACAGCGTCTCGGTCGGGTCCGAAGCGAACATCAGCACCTGCCCAATCACCAACGCAGTCAGAGCGGTTCCTGTAACCTTGTTCGAACCGTACGTCACCGTCACCGGATTCGCCACGGCCGTCGATCCCGCGATCGCACTGGCGACCGTGGCCGCAAAAATTGCCGTCCCTACAATCCCGCTCTGTGCCGGCGCGGCGGTGGCGCTCCCGTTGACGGTCACGCCCACCAACTGCGAGCCGTTGTCGATATCGTTGACAACGTTGGTGATGTAATTGTTGAGACTGTTGTTCAGCGACAGATTCGGAAACGGTTCCACCGTGTCGTCCACCAGATTCGTGATCGTGAGATTAAACGCCGTCGGATCGTCGGTAACCGTCGCCGTGGTCGGAGAGGGGCCTCCATAGGCGGTGACCAACGTCAGACTGGTATCGCTGGTTATGGTTTGAATCTGGTACGGCGTCTGCGACGGGTCTTTGGCGAACACGAGCCACTGGTTTGGCTGCAGCGCGGTGGTAAACGAGGTCAGTGTTCCCGTGACCGCGGTGCCCGCTATCGTCATCGTGCCCGCAACGGCTTCCGTTAGGCCGTTGTAGTCCACGTCGAGAATCAGTTCCCCGTTCGCCCACAGCCCGCTGCTCAACGCCGCAAATACAAGGTTCACCGTCGCCGACGGACCGAATTTCACCCCCGCATATTTGGCATTCGCTCGCGGCGCCCGCACCACATAGGCTTCCGTGCCGCCGTTGTTGAAGAACTGTTGTACGGCGTAACTCAGCTCGCTGTCCGAGGCGAGTCCGCCGAACAGCCGCTCGTAGTCCGCAAAACTGTAGATATGCTCGGCGCGGTTGTCGATGCCCCGGGCGGTGTAGCCTACAAACGCACCAATCGATGTCGCAACCCCGGTTATCGGATGGACGGCACTCGGTAGCTCCTGGATATACACTCCAGGATAAGTCGGAGTTACTGCCATAGGTCATCTCCTTCATTCACTAGTTAAGGAACCTCTGATTAAGTGTTCGGCGATCCTCCGCGCCCCGTGTCCTCTGTGGTTCCCGGTTTCTTCGGACACTTAATCGGAACTTCCTTCGCGTGTTCTCTGCCCTTGCTTCCACCATCACTTTCGGTGGCGCAGCGCTTCGAGCGCTGCGATAAAGCTTTCTTTCCTCGGAGGGTTTTTACCCCTGAGGTCTTCTTCGACTTAAACCCGGCCCTCAATCCAACGTCAGTTTCTCCACCGGCACCACGATCGTTTGCCCTTCGATCAGTTCAACCACGGCAAAGGCCCGAAGCTTCGCGCCGGAGTCGGAGAAGCCCACAATCACTCCTCTCATCTCTGTCGCACCGGCAGGTGCGCTCAGCCAGGCTTCCTGATTTGCCAGAAACACCTCGGAGACCTGAAAGCGCACCCAATCACCTTTAGTCGTGGGGCACCCCACACTTCCCGAGTCGGCAGGCAGGCTGATACTCGTTGTCTTTCATAGGAGCACTTGCCAGACCATTGACGCGTTCCCTCGAACGAAGTTGGTTCGATGGAAAGGCTCCCACCGTGGAAGTGACAGAGTCGTAAGGACGTACTCTCTTCAAGCAGAACTGCAGTCGCTTCCGATTTACCGCTCCGGGATGATTTGCCTTGAGACTCGGCCTGCAACAATCGGCATAGTTCCTCAATCGCCGATAGGCAGAACTATGGATCCAGCTCTTGATCCGAACCGAAGACGAGTCAAAGCCAGCGCAGTAATTCTGTCGAAGAGACGAGCCATCCGGAAAGTTCTGCAACCCTCTATGCCAACTTCTTCAGTAGTCTGTGGATTCGATAAGGCAACGCGGGATGCGGGGCCGGCCTTCGGGGTGATGACCTACCTACGCTGGCTTTCTCAAATCATAGGCTCGTATCTTGTGGTAGAGAGTACGCTCACTGGTGTGCAGGCGCTGTGCTAATTCTCGCCGCGTCGCAGTTCCATCACGCAGAGCCGATTCCAGCACCCGTTTTTCAATCTGCTGAATTGCCTGTGCATACGGCATGCCGAGAGAAATGGCCCGCCATACATTGGCCGCTGCCTCTCCCAGTAAATCAGCGTGTTCCTCTGTTCTCGCCTCACTAAAACGTCCATGCCAGTCGGTCAAACCCAGCGACGTTCCGCCTGCCTTTAAAAACAGCATCTGCTGGATGGCATTCTCCAGTTCCCGCACATTGCCGGGGAATGGCTGCGCCTCCAACAGCGCGGTAAGTTCCGGCTCAACGTTTTCAATCGGCTGATAAATTTCGCGGTGCCGCTGGGCGAACGCCACCATTAGCGCTGGCAAGTCCTGCATCCGATTCCGCAAGGGTGGCAGACTCAATGACACGACGTTCAGCCGGTGATAAAGATCCGCCCGAAATCGATTCTGCAGCACCAGTGGTTTCAGCGGTTGGTTCGAGGCGGCTACGATGCGCACGTCCACCCGCATTTCCTGGTCGGAACCGATCGCGCGAATCGTATTCCTCTGCAGCACATCCAGCAGCTTGGCCTGCACGTGCAAGGGAAGGTCATTGACGTCATCCAGGAACAGCGTGCCCCGGTCCGCGGAGTAAAAAAGTCCCTTGCGATGATTAGCCGCTCCGGTGAAAGCCCCCTTCACGTGGCCAAATAATTCGCTCTCGGCCAGCCCTTCGCTCAGAGAACCGCAGTGCATCGTGACGAAAGGAAACGCCCGGCGCTTCTGATCGAGCCTGTGAATCGCGTATGCCAGCACTTGCTTGCCGGTGCCCGTTTCTCCCTCAAGCAAGATCGTGATGTCGCTGACGCACGCAGCCTTATATGCCTGGCGCAACAGCGGTGCCAGCGCGTCGGAGCCGGTGACGAATCCCAGCTCGCCAAAGCTGCGACGTAACTCATCTGCGGTTTGCCAAGGGCACCCAACCCCCACGGATTTACCTCCCAAGCTGAGGATCAGCGAATTGGTGGACCGCCGGTATTCTAGCGCACGCTATTATGACCACCGCGAAGCATCAGCAGCTGGGATCTACCGCTTCCCCACAGCAGTCTTCCTATTCGTACGAATAGTGTTGGAAAGAAGGTCAGCGTTTCACCGTATCAAGCAAAAGGAAGTAAGAAAAAATGCGGCGACCGATTTGGTAGTTGCGACCAACGACGTACTGAATTTAAGCGTCACCCACTAGAACGACAACCGGGCCTTTTTTCCTTCACGCCCTTTTGAACAAATTCCCTGTGACAGATTCCGCTTGGGCAACTCGCTCTCTACCGTGCCGATACCGATAGTAGCGATCTGGCCCAGCATCGCCCGGAATCGACGCCGGTGCAGATGCCCTTCCGCCAGCAATCCCAGTAATACGTGCGTGTCGCACCGGTCATCCTGTGGACAACCTGCAACGAGACAAGTGTCACCCATCTAACATGGCCTTGACCGATGGGAGGGGCGGATGTCAAACTGTTGCTGCCAGGATTGAGAGAGAGCGCTTTGGCGCCCGTTTCGGTTCTGCGCGCGTCCGCCGTACAATAAACGTACACTGGAAGCGGGATTGTGGGGCATTTGGGCCTTTCGGCCGGATGCAAAATCAATAAGTTACGTGTTATCAATGTGATGGAGTAGTTCACATCCCCCCTCCGCACCATCGTATTGATTCCTGCGTATTGTTGACGCGTATTGATTAGATTGAAGATCGGAATTTGAATCGGGCCGCGGTCCGGACGGAGTTTTTTTGCAATGACCATTTTGATCACAGTGATTCACGTTATTGTTTGCCTGTTCCTGATTGCGGTCGTGTTGCTGCAGAGCGGAAAGAGCGGTGATCTGGCCGCGGCTTTCGGCGGACAGGGCAGCCAGACAGCGTTCGGCCCGCGGGGCGCGGCTTCCGTTCTTTCCCGGGCGACGACTTGGTCCGCGATCGTTTTTATGCTCACGTCGATCACGCTTTCGATTTTCGCAGCGCGGCGAACGGGGCCCACGTCCGTGCTTTCGGGCGTGAAGCCGACGCAGACGAAATCGCAGCCAGCGACTCCGGTTGCGCCTTCCGCACCGCCGACCGTTCCGCAAAACCAGGCGCCACAAAAATAGAGGTCTCAGGTCTTAGGTCGCAGGTCTTAGGAACAGGTTCCCGACCTTGGTCCCACGTGCTCGACAACCGAGCTCGCACGATTTTGTTTTTCCTGAGACCTAAGACCTGCGACCTAAGACCTTGCTTTCAGGAACGGATTCTCTTCCCTTTCCTCTCCTATGGTTGTTCGGGGGCCGTGGCCTGGAACAACGAGGGTGTCATCGGGCAGGGTCAGGACGCGGTCGTGCAGGGAGCGCATGATTTTCTCGAACGATCCTCCGGGGAGATCGGTGCGTCCGATGCTGCGGGCGAACAGGGTGTCGCCGGCGATCAGTAATTTTTCCGCGGGAAAATAGAGGCAGACGCTGCCCTCGGTGTGGCCGGGAGTGTGCAGCACGTTCGCCGTCAGGTTACCCGCTCGCAATGATTCGCCATCTCCGATGCTCGCTTCGATTGCAACTTCGCCGGGCGCAGCCATGCCGACCCAGGAAGCCTGTACGTCGATCATCTTCAGCAGCGCGTAGTCATTCTGATTGAGCAGGATTGGCGCGCCGGTCAGCGCTCGCAACTTCATGGCTCCGCCCACGTGATCGATATGGGCATGGGTGATGACGATCTGCTTCACTTCCAGCTTGTACTGGCGGACGATGGCGAGCACGTCTTCAATATCGTCGCCCGGATCGATGACCATCGCTTCGTGCGTGGTCTCATCGCCGATGACGGAGCAGTTGCATTGCAGCGGGCCGACAGGAAGGATCTTATGGATCATGCGCTTCAATTGTCGCTCAGAAAAAGAGAAGTCAGAAGTCAAAAGTCAGATTGAAGAAGTTAAATCTCCCTTATTTCACCTATTTTGCTGGGATCTAAATGTTCTACTTCTTCAATCTTACTTTTGCCTTCTGACTTGCCCCCTACGATGCCGCCGCAATCTGCCCCGTTCTCTGATCCGAGCGGAAGCGCAGCAGCGCCGCGATATTGCCGGCCCGATCCAGATCTGCGTGCCCCTTGAGATAGAACAATTCGATATCGCGACGGATGGCGATGGGGATGATGGCGTCGCAGACGTCGGTGAGTTCGCGAGTGGGGCGTCCGCAAGCGACACACGATGGGACCAGGTGGGTGTCGAGGTGGCCGCAGTTCGGGCAATGAACGGCGCGAGCGGAATAGTTTTCGCTGAGGAAGATGGTCTGCACTTCCCCGGTTTCCAGTGCTTGCAGCACGCGGCGGAGGCCCGTGACACCGCGTCCGTGGGACTTGGCGAAGTCCACCGCTTCGCTGGCTTTCTTGGAGCCTCGTTCTGTGATCCATCGATTCAGAACCTCACCCGCGTGATCGCGAATCTCTTCATTCGAGACGCTGGCAACATCGGCTGAGAATCGGCCGATCAGGCGCTGTTTGACGTAAGGGTGGAGGTGGGACTCGAACTCCGGCCAGTTGGCATCCTGGCAACCGACGATGAGACGTTCCCAGATGCCTTTCTCGAAGTCGGTCCGCAGCCGCTCTGAAACTCCCTTGAAGTGCTGGAGCGCTTCCTCGGCGACGCGGCGTTCGGCATGGCCGCCTTCGTAGCCGTTGTAGCCGTAGCTCGAGGCGTTGCGCGAGAGCATGTGAACGATGGCTCCGCGTTCGCGCAGGTCGTCCAAACGAAGATCAAAGAAACGGGCGCGCTGGCGGTCGACCATGGCAACGCAAAGGGCAGGTTGCGCTCCCAGCAAAGCTGCCAGCGGTTTCAACTGAAACTGGGGCTGGAGATAAATGTGGGTGGTTCCGAGGTGCGGGGGTAGTTCGTACTCCTTCCAGAAATTCTGAGCCGAGCAGGCGAAGACTGCCCTCCCCCGGGCATTGCCCCGCAGGTTCGTGGCCAGATCGAGGACGCGATCAAGGTCGGCATGTAGGGATCCGTTCTTACCGCTAGCGACAGCACTTTTCAGGGCCTGCTTAACGACATCTTTGGCGACGATCGCCTCGCGGCGATGGGAACGATCCTGGGGAGGATCGGGCTGAAAGTAAAAACTCAGGGCGCACGCCCCTTTGGTTTCGTCCGCCTGAAAAGCCGCCAACTCACGGATTTCGTCCCGGGTCATCATCTCCACTCTCCTTGTGCTCTGATATTTAGGTTCGAGTCTTGATTAAGAGTTCATGGTGGAATTCGCTGGCTATGGAAGGCGCGCTGCGCACGCAGTCGCGCGCCCGCTGCACGGACTCGCGCACGGCCTCCGGATGCCGCCCGGTGATGGCGGCAATTTCGCCGAGGGAGAAGCCCTCGATACCGTAGAGGAGAAAAGCTTCGCGGTCGGTGCGCTCGGCGCCGCGCAGTGCGGCTTGCACCAGGGCGATCACTTCGTCGGAGTACGCGGCTTGCTCGGGGGTGGACACGCGGCGATCGGGGATGACGCTTTCGCGGGTCCAACCCTCGTCGGACTGATGGAACTGCAGCCCGGCTTCGTCGGAGGCTTGCACATTTTGCCGGCGGCGGCTGGCTTCCAAATGAACGGGAGACTCCAGTTCATGAAGGCGCGCCGTCATCTCGTTCATCGCTTCGAGGGCAAGGCGGTAAAGCCACGGTTCGAGCGACAGTTTTTCCGGACGGTCGTGGTCGCCGAGAGCGCGCGCGATGACTTCGTCCACGACCTCGGGGGTGGAGAGAGCGTCCTCGAGAATCTCCTCGTCGGCGCGGCGGAAGTGGAGTTCGCGGTCCACGAAACGTTCGAGGCGCGAAAGATTGGCATTTACATAGGAACCGATGTCATCGGCGGAAATGGTGAGCGGCTGAACCGCTGCCAGGGTCTGCTCGAATGGAACGCCGGGTTCGGGAGATTCATGTGGCCCTCCTCGCCAGCGCCGCCATTTGTGGCTGGAGCGGAGCAGTTCCTTATGCCGGCCGATCTGCTGGATGAGATCGTCAAAGGCAGCCTTGATGGCCGCGGTTGGGCTGGGAGCTTTCTCCTGGACAGCCAGTTGACCGGAAGGCAAGCGCAGGTTCAAGGAGACGAGCGTTCCCTCGCGCGCCGAATTCTGCTCGATAATGGCTTTCACATGGACCAGTTCGGGCCGGAAGACCTGAAGGCGCTTCTGGATTTTCTCGATCTGGTGGCTGATTTCTTTTTCGATGTCGGGAGTTTTGTGGACCTTGTAACTGACGTGAACGTTCATTGTTCAAGCCTCGAACGCGGGAGAAGATTCCCGTGAAGCTGCGGTCCTTACAAGAAAATTGTACACCCGCAGGCAAGGGGTGGGAGCGAAGTTTGGAAAGTGGACTGAATTGCCCAACACGTAAGCTGCGAGCTGCGCGCAACCGGTTTGCTCGAAGCTCGTAGCTCGAAGCTCGCGGCTGCTATTTCACGTACACCGAATCCTGTGTTAGCTCCTTTGGCATGTTGACCGGGAACGGCGGGAATTCATGCGAGATGCCTTTGAGCAACGAAACTGTAACCTCGGAGCGCCTGGTGCCGTCGTGCACGGCGATCTGGTGTCGTTTCTTCGAAGAACCCTCCCAGAGAGAGACTCCGGCGTAGGCGCCGTCCTTGCGCAGGATGTAGTAAGTCATGTCGATGAATTTGAGCTTGCTCATGTCGTTGTTGTAGTTGCGGACGATGCGCTTGAGGGCGTCCAGGCCGGCTTCGAGCGGGGACATGCCGCGCCGCATGTTCTCGACGATGGTATGTGCTCCGGCAACCTTAATGTTCTCTTCTCCGCTGCCGGTGGCGCCCGCCGACCCCACATCCTGATCGGTGTAGCAGCCGGCCCCGATGATCGGCGAATCGCCGCACCGCCCGGGAAGCTTGAAGGCCAGGCCGCTGGTGGTGGTGACACCGGACATTTCACCCTTTTCGTTGAGCGCGGAGCAGTGGATGGTGCCGGTCGGCGGTGAAAGAACGCGCCGGATGGCGGCCATGCGGAATTCCGGCTCGATGCCCAACTGGGCGGCGCGCTCTTCCAGGCGTTGGATGCGCTCTTCCCAGAGTTCACTTTGCGGCGATGTCGTTGGTGGGACCGAAGGCGGCTTCCATTGCGGGTCGGCCAGTCCCGGTCCCCACCAGTCATCGGTCGAGTGATTTTCTTTCCAGAGCAGCCAGATCTTGCGGGAGCGTTCGGTGAGCAAATTTTCACGCGGGAAACCCAAGGCGACGGCGAATCGTTCCGCGCCCTCACCCACGAGCATGACGTGGCCGGTGTGCTCCATGACCGCTTTAGAGACCAGTGAAACATTTTTGATGTTGCGGACTCCGCCGACCGATCCGGCGCGGCGGGTGGGCCCGTGCATGCAGCAGGCATCGAGTTCGACCACGCCTTCTTCATTCGGAAGCCCGCCCAGCCCAACGCTATCGTCGTTCGGATCGTCTTCCGGGCCCTTCACAACGCGCAGGGCGGCGTCGAGCGTGTCGCCGCCGTTCTTCATAAAAATGAAGGCGTCGTCGAGGTACTTGACGCCATTGTTGGCGCTGATGATGATCGGCCGCTTGCCAGGGCGCGAGCTTTCATCCTTACCCTGTGCGCTTAAGCCGGTGGCCAGCGATGCGGCGACGGCGGACTCCAGAAATCCTCGACGAGTGATCGACATGAGTGCTCCACCAGGAAACGGCAAGAAGAATACCACGAAGGTGGATTGGCGCTCGCTGGTGGAACTGCTCTGAGCGGCTACTCCGTGGTGCTCCAATAGGTAGAGAAGCCGCTGGAAGCTAGTACCGTTACCTCTTAATGACTACCGTAGCGCCGGCATCTTGCCGGCTGTCCCGAGGGCGTCTCGCCCTCGGCGCGGCGGGCGAGACACCCGCCGGACAGCCGCCGAGACGGCGGCGCTACAGTCGGCAGGCACGGAACAAAGCCATGGAAAGAGCTGAATCATCCGGTCACGGCACTAGCGTATTTCAACCCAACGCGAGCTTACTGCGGTTTCGGTTCGGTTGGCGGAGGCGAAGGCGGTGCCCCCATATCGCCGTGGTGCCTCATGCCGGGATGCGTCATGCCCTCGGGACCCATGGCTTCCATGTGTTTCATCATCTGTTCCATGTGGCCTACCATCACCGTCCACATATCCACGTTGCTTTGCCAGCGCGCCTTCTCAGCCGGTTCGCTGATCTTGGCCACGTTGGCTTTCAGTTGCTCAAGCGATGCCTTCATCTTGTCCACGTCGGCCTTCATGGCCTCCATGTGCTGTTTGTCCATCTCCATCATCTTGTGGTGGTGCTCCGTGCCCATCTGGCTGGGCCCGCCCTTGGGAGGAGGCGCCGGTGGCGGCGCGCTCTGCGTCTGCGCCCACGCCAGAGAAGCCAGAGTCAAGATCACGGTAAGTAAAAGGCTCTTGCGATTCATAAGATGTATCCTTTCCGACAGCCAGTCCAAGTATATGCCTGGACCGAGCGGTGAACCCACGGTTGCCAGATCGCACACAGCCATTTCTCAGTTGGTGTAATTGTTAGAGACCTGATTGCAACAATTGAGGCGCAAAAACCTTGACGCGGCCTTTACACTTAAATTCCTATGTCAGGCTATGTGTCTGTTCTTGCGGTAGGAGGAGTCGCGGGTTTGACAGTGGGAATACTACTGAGGGTTCTAGACAACAAGCCATTGAGACAGATTCGCCGGGCACGCGAGGACTTTCAAAAGATTGTTCGTCAGCGTCTCCCAACCGCCGAAGTGTCCACTTGGGGCGGCAAGGACGTACATCCGGTTTTCTGGATCAAAACCAGAAAAGACGACGAACGAGATCAGCTCAAGCGAGATCAGCTATGGCCAGACAGCAATCTCATGGAAAACTTTCGAGCTATATTGCTTCACGCTGGCTATCCGGGGACAGATATTCCATTGGCACAATTCGTAGTTGAATCGCAGGAAACTGTGGACAGGGACTACGGAGGAAGTTGGGCCGAGAGGCAGAACGATTGGTACAGACGCCGCTACAATTGAATGGGACAGGGGCAGCAATGGTCGGTAAAGACGAAAACTATGTGGTTGTTGGCGCAAAATCGCCATTTCACTAACAACGCCCAACCGGCACGTTTGCGAGATGAGCTCTAGCTTCCAACGCACTGCAGCAGCCGCGCCACGCCTTCTCGAAACGCCTCGGGTTCGGTGATCAGGCTCAGCACGAGATGGCCTTCGCTTGGAAAATCATAGAAGTGGCCGGGATGGACGATGACGCCCATCTTCCGCAGGATATCGATGGCCAGATCTTCGTGAGTGCCAAGTACCGGAACCCGCAGCACAACGTACCATCCGCCTTCGACTTGCAGTCGCGTGCAGGAGGGACGGCCTGGGAGTTGGCCATCGAGTTCCGCGAGATTTACGCGCAACCGATCGAGAAGAATGGGCTGGATCTGTTTGCGCTGATCGAGCAGCACCGGCGCGGCCAACTGCACGGGAGCGTTCAGCGAGAGAAACGTATCGGCGATGATTTCCAGGCGCGCTCCTGCTTCGGCGACCACTTCTTGCGGGCCGCTGCTGGCCACCCATGCAAGTTTCATCTGCGGGAGCGCGGAGATCTTGGAAACTCCGCTGAGAGTGAAGGTGAGTGCGTCGGCGTTGGCCACGAAACTGCTGCGAAGCGCGCCGTCATGCGCGTAGTCGAGAAAAACTTCGTCCACAATCAGCGCCAGCCCATAGTCACGGCAGAAAGCATTGAGCGCCGAGGTTTCCGAAGCAGAGACATAGGATCCGGTCGGGTTGTTGGGATGAACGAGAATCACGGCGCGCGACTGGGCGGTGGCTGCTTTGTAGAGCGAATCGAAATCGATTTGCCAACCGTGATCGTAAAGCAGTGGATAGGGAACGAGTTTAACGTCGGCGAGATCGGCAAGAAACTCAAACAGCGGGTAGCTCGGTTTGGGTACAAGAATTTCGTCGCCGGGGTTCGAGAGCAGACGGAAGACGTACGAGTAGGCTTCGCTGGTGCTGGTGGTCAGAATCAGGCGCTCGGGATCGAGATCGAAAACCTCGTGCGCCTCGCGATAGTAGCGGCACACGGCTTGGCGCGCCTCCAGCAGACCCCGGGGCTGAGGGTCGTAGTGCATCGCTTCGGGATTCGCCAGCGCGGCGAGCACGCTTTCAGGATCGGGGCGGACGCCAGCTTCGGTCGGGTTCGAGACGGTGAGATCCAGAATTTCCTGTCCCGAAGCGCGCGCTTCCTCGATCGCGCGTGTGAGAGCGTTCGGACTGAGCCGCCAGTTTGTGCGGTGCGAGAACATAAATTCCGGTGACTGCTAGCGTGGTGTCGCGCAAGTTCGTGGCATGAATCCAAACTGTCATCCTGAGCGAAGCGAAGGACCTATGAATTTGAATCCGCCCCGATGCATAGGTCTTTCGCTTCGCTCAAGATGACAATCCATACCTCTGTCGCGAATTCCCGGGACACGACACTAGATCGTGCTGACGACGAATCACTTCAGAAAAAATCCCAACTGCTCCGGCGCTGGCAGGGTTTTGGTGCTCCAATACTGACGTTGCGCTGCCTGCACGGCGACGATTTTCGCCTGCACCTCCAGCGCCAGATTGTCATAGCGAACCAGAACGTTGTCCAGCCAATAAGGATGGTTCTCGCGCGCCCAGCCTTCCGCGTACATCTTGCGCGTCTCGGTGATCTCGTCACGCAGGCTTTCTAATCTCCCGTTGATGTCAACAATTTCGTCGAGGTCCTGTTGCACCCGTATCTTGTCAGTCTGATTCTGATAAGCGTCCCAGTAGTAGCGGCTGATTTCGGACGTGAACTGGATCTTCAAGCCCAGCGCGTCCAGATGCCAGGCGGCAAAGAGCATGTCGTCGAGAGTCTCGGCGTGGAGGCGTGCCTTAGCGCGATTGAGCAGGAGCGTTTCGGCGGCGCGTTCAGCGCTGATGCGCAGATCGTGGCTAACCGGCAGCGCTTTAGCGGCCGTGTTGGCGCCGGCTTCGCTGAATGGGTCGGACCAGAAGAGCTCGTTGCTCGCGTTGTCCAGTTTCACTCCGGCGAGGAGCGTGTTGGGGCGATCCAGATTCTCGATCACTCCGGCAAAAATGCTGTCGTCATCATTATTGCGGTAGAAAGCCCAGTCATAGCTGCTCTTGAAATCATCGATACTGGACTCGCCGGGCTGCCAACTGGCGGTTGCGCCAAAGACCAACGCTGGCCAGGTCATATCGACGAGCGATTCACCGTCATTGTTCCAGGTGGTGTTGAGGGCGCCGATGGCCTGATGCTTTTGGCCATCGCGAACAAAATTTCGGATGTTCACGAAGGCGCTGTCGAGGTCCGGCCAGATCGCGCTCCAGTTGCCCGCTCCGGGCGCGACGACCACGCGCAGGCCGGCGTTGGTGTATGGAGTGATGATGCTTTCGTAGCTGGGCTTTGGATCGTAGTCCCAGGGAACGGCGACCATGTCTTTCGGAAGGATGGTGAGCAGTTCGGGATATTTGACCGCGATATCGCCCCAGAACATGAGTTGCTTGTGATAAGGCTGCATGATCTCGAAGACTTTCTGGAGGTGTTCGAGATAAACGCGGCCGAGTCCTTGCTGGGCCGCGAGAGCTTTCGTCTGGCCGAGCCCAAGTTCGAAAGTTTCGTCGGCGCCGATGTGGAAGAACGGGCCGGGAAACAAGGGAACGATTTCGCCGTAAACCTGCCGAATAAAATCGTAGGTCTTGGGATTGGTAGGAGTGAGTACGTGCCCATGCGGCGTTTCGGCGAGATCGGAATAAATTTCGTACTTCAGAAATTGATGAAGATGCCCGAAGCCCTGCTGCTCGGGCAGGAGCGTGATGTAGTACTTGCTGGCGTAGTCGACGAGTTCCTTGATCTCGTAGGGTGTTAACGAGGCTTCTTTGGGCGCAACTTCTTTAGGTGGGACCAGCGGCTGGGTGTGGAAGTCGAAAACGTGCTCCATGTTGAACCCGAGCAGGTTGATCTTGTACTCGGCCAACGTGCGGATCTGCAGCTTCAAGTAATCGAGCGTGGGGATGGGACCGCGGCTGATGTCGTCCGACACGCCCCGCCATTCCATGCTGGGCCAGTCGCGGATGACTAACTTAGGAACGACCAGAGCCGGCACCGCGAGCGTCTTTCCTGCTGGGCCTTCCGGGCGCAGCAATTGGCGAAGCGTCTGCACGCCGTAGAACAGGCCTTGCGCGGTGCGGCCGGCGACCAGCACTCCGGAGCCAGTCACGCAGATCACGTAGCCTTGTTTGTCAAGATCATGGCTACCAAGCTCATCGACGTTCACTCCTTGCGATTCGAGATAGGAGCGCAAGCCGCGGTCAGTCAGGCGCCCGAGGGAAATGTGCCCCGTCGTTTTCGGAGCGGCGGTTACGGCTTCGATGGACAGCTTCATACCCGTGCGCTCGTGGATCTCTTTTTGCAGCGTTTCGGCCGCCGTCCGGTCTTCGGTGTTGCCGATGAGGATGGTGGTCGAGGCCTTGATCACCATCCTGCCTTCGGCCATGCGGACTTCTTTCGGGGCGGGCAGAATCTTGAGCGCGCGGACGCCGTCATTGACCTGGGCGCGAGAAGCGAGCGACAGACAGGCGAGGCAGGCGAAAATCCATCTTATGATTTTCATGGTGTGAGTGAATGGCGAGAGTAGCAGGTGAGATCGGCGGCGACAAGTTTGGGGGGAGCAGCGCCGGCATACTCCACGTTCGCGGAATAAAGCCTGCGGAGCTTCGCTCCGCTTGGACGGGCGAGGGCGCCCGTCCCCACACAACCTTCCCCACACCATCTACTTCGCAAACGCCTCTTTGTTGACCACATACGGCATCTTGGTAATGTCGCCCCCGTAGTTCCCTTCCAGCACGTCGATCAACCCTTGCACGCAGCGGCCGGCCATGCCCTTGTTGGGATCGGGAGACAAGCGGGTGATACGCGCGGCGCTGGCGAAGTGCGGCGTAAGGCGGCAGCGGTCGGCGATCGCCGGATCGCGCAGCGGTGAATCGGCAGGCAGCGGCTCTTCCTCGTAAACATCAAGAGCGGCGCCGGCGATCCAGTTCTCGCGTAAGGCGTGGGCCAGGGCTGCTTCGTCCACCACCGGGCCCCGCGACGTGTTGACGATCATGGCGGTGGGCTTCATCATGCGTAGCGTGGCTTCGTTGATCAGGTGATAGGTCGGCGTCGTGCTCTCGCCCTCACGCACCAGGGGAACGTGCAGGCTGATGAAATCCGCGCCACTCAACGCTTCGTGTAATGTGGTGTAACGGATTGAGGTCTTCTCGCGGCTGATCCCGCGCTGGAAGCGCATATCCTTCATCTCCTGGATCGCCCGGATGTAGTCCTGGTTCTCATAGGCCGGATCGAAGCACAGGATGTTCATGTCGAAGCCGGTGCACTTTTTGATCAAGGCGAGGCCGATGCGCCCGGTGCCGATGATGGCGACGGTCTTTCCCGTGACTTCATCGCCCAGAAACGGCAGGTGGGGATGCCAATAGCTCCAGCGATTTTCACGCGTCAGATGTTCGGCGGACCAGAGTTTACGGGCGAGCGCGCCCATCAGGAAGAAGGCAAACTCCGCGGTCGCTTCGGTCAGGACGTCGGCGGTATGCGTGAACGGGACTTTGTATCGGTTGGCGTCGGCGCGGTTGATGTTGTCAAATCCGACCGCGATCTGCGCGACCACTTTGAGCGTGCCTTTTCCGGCAGCGAAAACCTCGGCGTCGATCGGATCGCGCAGCGTGGTGATCAGGCCATCCACGCCGGACTTCACCTTTTCGATGATCAAGCTTTTCGGCGGGGCTTCGGGGTGGGGATAGACTTCCAGGTCGTATCCCTTGTGGTCAAGAATGTTGAGGGCCTCTCCGATGTCGCAGGTGGCAAAAACGCGGATTCTCTGGCTCATGGGGGTTCGAACAGTGTATCGCAGGACCGATGCCGTTGGTGGAGAGTCGGGCGTCACCTCCCGACTGGACCCTTCGACTTCGCTCAGGCCAGGCTCACGGGACGCCCGTCGCTCCACCACAAAGCAATTTACTGTTCGCGTCTTTCCGGCCGCGGAGCCACGGAAGCTGCCTGCGCATGATGACGGACATCGGCCCCCAGAACCCAGAAGATGACATCCTCGGAAATGTTGGTGGCGTGGTCCGCGACGCGTTCAAGATTGCGCGCCACCAAGAGCGCATCCAGCGCCTGCTGAGTCACTTGCGGCTCTTCGTTCATCTTTCGCACGAGCATGATAAAAGCTTCGTCGCGCATCCGGTCGACGACGTGATCCATTTCCAGCACCGCCTGCGCGAGTTCGGCTTTGCCTTCCACGAACGACTCCAGGGCGCGCCGCACCATGGCGCTGACGGCGGTGGCCATGCGAGCGATGTCAACCGGCAACTCGACGGCCGGCAATTCAATCATGTCCATGACGCGCTCGGCGATATTTACCGCCTGATCGCCCACGCGCTCGAGGTCGGCGTTGATCTTGGTCACCGCCAGAATGAAGCGCAGATCCGTGGCCGCCGGTTGCTGCGTGGCGAGGATGTCGAAGGCCATTTCATCGATCTCGCGCTCGGCGGCGTTGATGAGGCTCTCGTTTTCGAGGACCAGTTGGCAGCGGGTGAGATCGCGTTCGGTGTATGCCTGGGTGGCCCGATCGACCGCCAGTTCCGCGAGACCGCCCATGCGGAGCAGTTTCTCCCGCAGGTCCTCCATCTGCTGTTGAAAGCGCGTGCGCATCATCCGAACCTGCCTGTGACGTAGTCTTCCGTCCGTTTGTCGGAAGGATTGGTGAATATCTTCTCGGTTTTATCGAACTCGATCATCTTGCCCAGCAAGAAAAACCCGGTGAACTCCGCCACCCGCGCGGCCTGCTGCATATTATGCGTCACAATCACGATCGTGTATTGCTCTTTTAATTGAAAAATCAGTTCTTCGATCTTGCCGGTGGAGATCGGGTCGAGCGCCGAGCAGGGTTCATCCATGAGCAGAACTTCCGGTTGGACGGCAAGGGCGCGGGCGATGCACAGACGCTGCTGCTGGCCGCCGGAGAGGCTGGCGCCGGACTTCTTGTGCAGAGAGTCCTTCACTTCGTCCCACAGCGCGGCGCTTTGCAGAGATTTCTGGACGGTCTCATCCAGTTGTTTGCGGTTGCGAAAGCCGTTCAGCTTGAGCCCGGCGGCCACGTTGTCATAGATCGACATCGTCGGGAACGGATTCGCCTTCTGAAACACCATGCCCACGCGGCGGCGCAGTAGGGTGGCTGAGGTTCCGTTATATACGCTGAGATCGCCGATGCGCACGTTGCCCTCGACCCGCGTCTCGGGAATGGTTTCGTGCATGCGGTTCAGACAGCGAATGAACGTGGATTTCCCGCAGCCCGAAGGACCGATCAGCGCAGTCGCGTGGTTGGCGAGCACGGTGATGTTGATGTCGTACAAGGCCTGAGTTTTGCCGTAGAACGCATTCAGGTGCTCGACTGTAATTCCGACGCCCATAGATCGTTAAGCTCCTGCCCTGTTTAAGCTCCTGCCAACGTCCCGTGCCGTACCGCGATGCGAACCGCGGCCACCGCGCTGACGATGAGAACAATCAAAACCAGCGCGCCCGCCCATGCCTGCCGGTGCCATTCATCGAAGGGCGAAATGGCATAAGTAAAAATTTGCAGCGACAGAGCTGCGGTCGGCTGGTCCGTTTTCCAATTCCAGAACTGGTTTCCAAATGCCGTGAACAGCAGCGGCGCGGTTTCTCCGGCAACGCGGGCGAAGGCCAGCATGACGCCGGTGATCACTCCGGAGGTGGCCGTGCGCAGCGTAATCGAGAGCGTCGTGCGCCAGCGGGAAACGCCCAGACCGTATGCGGCTTCGCGGATGGCCTGCGGAACCAGGAGCAGCATCTGCTCGGTGGTACGCGCGATGGTCGGAATCATCATGATGGCCAGGGCGACGCCGCCGGCCAACGCGGAAAAGTGTTTCTGGCGCATCACGACCAGCCCATACGCCACTATACCGATCACGATGGAGGGCACGCCGTTCAGCACATCGGACACAAAGCGCACGATATCGCCATAGCGGTTTCGGCCGTACTCGGAGAGAAAAATGCCCGCGCCGATTCCGAGCGGCACGCCCAGCAGACTGGCGATCCCAAGAATGACCATCGAGCCGACGATGGCGTTCGCCATGCCGCCACCGGGCTCGCCTACCGGCTTTGGGGTCTGGGTCAGGAAGGCGAGGTTGATCGAGCCGATGCCTTTATACACGAGATAGGCAAAGATGGCGAAGAGCGGCAAAAGCACGAGGAGGACGGTGAGCACGGCGAGGCCGGTCATCGCGTGGTCCACCGCACGCCGCCGCCAGCTGATGGGCGGAAGGAATACCGCTGCCGTATTGGAATTCGTGTCAGGCAATGCTTCTCGCCGGTTGACCTCGAGTAACGCTCCACACCATGAGCCGTGCGAGCGCGTTGACCACAATGGTGACAAAGAACAGCGCCAAGCCAATCTCGATCAACGCGGAAAGATACAGATCGCCGGTCGCTTCGGTGAATTCGTTGGCGAGCACGCTGGCCATGGTGTATCCGGGAGCAAACAGCGACTTGGCAATTTCCGGACGGTTGCCGATCACCATGGTGACCGCCATGGTTTCACCGAGCGCGCGGCCCAGGCCCAAAATGACGGCGCCCATGATTCCGGCCCGCGCATTGCGCAATACACCCATGCGGATCATTTCCCAGCGCGTCGCTCCCAGCGCCAGCGCCGCTTCCCGCTGGTGCTGTGGAACCACGGTGAGCACCTCGCGAGTGATGGACGAGATGATCGGAATGATCATGATCGCCAGAATCACGCCCGCGGCCAGCATGCCGATGCCGTAGGGAGGCCCGCTGAACAGGCCTGTCCAGCCGAGCGTCTTGGCAAGAAATGGCTGAACATATTCGCGCAGTACCGGCACCAGAATAAAGATTGCCCAAAGCCCGTAAACAACGCTGGGAATGGCGGCCAAGAGTTCGGTGGTAAAGGAAAGAATTCCGCGCAGTCCGACCGGGCACATCTCGGTAATGAAAACAGCTACGCCGAGAGACAGCGGCACGGCGATGACCAGCGCAAGCAGCGAGGACACGATGGTGCCGTAGATGAACGGCAACGCGCCGTACTGATCCGACACCGGATTCCAGTCCGATTGACCAAAGAACTTCCAGCCAAATGCATGCCAGGAGAGCTCGGATCCCACCACCAGTTGGTAAACGATCAAGCCCAGCAGCGCGACCACCGCCAAGCCGCAAAGGCGCATCGCCCAGCCAAAGGCGGCGTCGGGGATTTCACTGACCTTCCCCTGCAACAGCGGCGGCGTTCTGGCTTCAACTTTCAGGGCGGCCTTTGGCCCGCGCTCCGGTTCGGGAGCGTTGAAACGCGGCCGGGGCAGGGCTTGATTGGACATTCCGCTTGAGGCTATCAGACGGTTGTTACAAATCCGTTAAAAAGTGGCAGGGGTAGTAGCCGGTGCCCCAGGTTCGCGTCCGTTCTTTGGACGCTAACCTGGGTGGAGGGTGAACGGCGCGAGGGTACTGGCCGAGAAGTGGCGGGCTGGCCCACCCTTTCCCTAATCTCTACTCCCGAGGGTGCCCCGCTCTTGTCGCGTTTTGTGCGACAGGGCGGGGCTTTTGACCTCCTATCCCCAGCACGACTCCCCTCTCTTCTCTCTTCCGCGGGGGCTGGCCCACCCTTTCTCGCATCTCATTCCCGAGGGTGCCCCGCCCTTGTCGCGTTTTCCGCGACAGGGCGGGGCTTTTGACTTCCTATCCCCAGCACGACTCCCCTCTCTTCTCTCTTCCGCGCCGTCCATTGCGACTCAATTTCCACCACTCCTTCAACGCCTGAAAGATAGTGACGAAAACTGCTCCACGCCCAATCCTCCGGACTCCGCGCCAGACCGCGCTTCACCGGATTACGGTGGATATAACGCAACTTTTCGATCCGCTTGGCCTCGCTCCAAACCTGCTAGTCGTAATATGAAGTCGTAATATCGCGGCTGCCACAGCAGACCGCCCTCCGGCGAGCGCAAGCGCCGCGCCACATTCTGCTTGAGCATTTGCAGCGCGACGGAAAGCTTTGCCCGTTCCGGTTCGCTCATCAGCAAATGAGATCAGCAAATGAACGTGTTCGGGCATGACCACGTATCCCGAGACATAAAATCCATACCATTGCCGCATCTGCTCGAAAGTCTGCTCGAAGATGTCGCGGGCGCGCGCTGTGGCCAGAAGCGGGACGCGTCCATAGCAGCTAAATGTCAGAAAGTGCAGACAGCGTGCTTCCTGAAAGCGCTTGAGGCCCCACGGCATGAGAGCATCGTAACCCCGGAGCTGCGGCTGCGAAGACCACAGCCGTTAAAATTCCTGATCATTCTTCCGCAATCGGGAAAGTCAAGCGGGTGCCCCGCCCTTGTGTCTGCGTTCTTTGCAGACACAGGGCGGGGATCTTGACTTCCTATCCCCATGACCCCATACGTTGACCGTCAGAGTCAAAGTCCCCGCCCCGTCGCGGAAAACGCGACAGAAGCGGGGCACCCGCGAGGGTTAGAATGGTGGAAAGGGTGGGCCAGCCCCCTTATCAACAGCAAAACAAAAGAAAGACTTGTCATCTTGAACACCGTACGCAACAAGTGCAGTCATAATTGGGTTCTCAAAGTGCCTGTGCGCTACGGGAAACGACCGGCGCAAAAAAAGCCTCCACTGCTTCTCTATGAAGGCCGCGATCTTCACAGCGTCGCGGCGCTCAAAGACTTCGTGAGCGAGTACGGCGGTATTTACTTCAAGCTATACATCAAATGTCCCTAACCCTTGGAAAAGGAATTTGGCCTGCCATCACCATTCACTTCGTGTCGGCAAATGGTCGGCAAACCGGAAACTATCGCTTAGCTGGCGTAAGATTGCCATAGCACTCATTGACGGGGGTTCTGAGTGTAAACGCCTGTTAACAACAGTTATGGGTGGCCGACGTTCCGACATTGGCTGCCCTACGTCCGACGTTTCGCGCACCTTCTGATCTCGTCAGCGATTGCAGGTTGGCGGACTCGGCTTGGGCTTGTTTCAGGATCGGCTCCCTCACCCTCTGGAAGACGCCGACCCCGACATCCCCGGGAAAGCGTCAGAAGAATCGCTTCAGAAACGCTTCCTGACGCTGGCGCGCCAGGTCTATCACTGCGGAATACTCCGGCTCGCTGCGTACCGGTTCAAGCTCTGGGTCATGCAGAAAATACGAATACGGATAGAAATTCAGCTCAATGCTTTTGCGCAGCAACCGCAGCGAAGATCGCTTATCTCCGAGCTGCGCATATGCCTGCGCCATCTTGTACACCATCTCGCCGTCGGCGCTATTCGCACGCTCGACCCTCCCCATGAGATCGAGTCCTTGCGCCTGCTGATGGGCCATCGCATAGTTGAGCGCTCGTCCTATTTGCGCGTGCAGTAAGTCAGGATTGAGCGCAAATGCCCGGTCAAACTCGGCCGCCGCCCGACGTAGATCCTTCAGGTAGTAATAGGCCAGCCCGCGATAGAAAACGTTCCGCGCATTCGTCTCATCCCTCGGAAGACTCTCTAAGAATTTCTGATATTGACCCACATAAATATAAGTCAGCAGCAGGTTTTGACCCACGTTTGGGTTTAGCTTGAGCGCGAGCTCCCCCTCGGTCACGGACTGATCGAGCGCGCCGCCGTAACGGTAAGCTTCGCTCAAATAGAAATGTGCAAAGGAATCGTGCCCATTTTGACCGATCGATTCCCGCAGTGCCGCGATTGCCTGATCCGCTTTGTTGTTTTCAATCAGTTGGAACGCCATTAGGTCCACGATGTATCGATTGCTCGCATCCAGCGCCATGGCTCGCTGAAATGCCTCAAATCCCTTATCCGCATAGTCCGCGCCACCACCCTGAACCCTCGCATAACCGAGGTAAACGTTGGCCAGCATCGCCCACGCCATCGCGTTTCCAGGTTCGAGGGCAACTGATTTCTCCAGCAGCTTCATCGAGCCTTGGAAGTCGGAGTTAAACGATGCGTCAAATCCTCGCAGATAGTATTCGTATGCCACTGGATCGGTGGGCAGTCCTTTTCGGAGGCGATCGAGTTCCTCCGGTTGGAGTTCGAGCCCCATCGAATGGATTACGCTCGCCGCCACCCGATCCTGCACCGACATCAGTTTCTCGTACTTCAGTTCGATGCTGTCGCGCGACGGATGCGCTCCTTTGTCGGCACTTATCAGTTCCGTCGTAATGCGTACCGAATCGCCTTCTTTCACGTAGCTGCCAGTCAGGACACTCTGCACTTTGAGTTCTCGCGCAATCTGCCGCGGATCGGCATCCGCGTTTCGGTACTTGGCGACAGACAATAGCGGCTCGACCGTCAATTCATTCACATATCCCAGACGATTGATGATCGCGTCCGTCAAGGCCATCCCCAGGAAATTAGTTTCCGGATCCGGCTTAAGGTTGCGTAACGGCAGCACAGCCAATGTTCGCGTCGTCGCCGATACCACCGGCGCTTTCTCCCAGTACAAACGGTAGATTCCTGCCGCCACCAGCAGAACTGAAACCAATCCGGCAGCGATGATGATTACCAGCCTATCCCGGGATTTCCGGCGCTTCAAAAAAGCCCACGTCTGTTGTTCTGGGCCGGGCGCCTGGGTTTCCTTTACAAGAGTGGATGTTCGAGCTGTAACCGATTCCCATTCTTCCGTCCCAATCTCCTCGACCTCGGCCACGAACCGGTACCCCAGGCGCGGAATCGTTTCGATATATTTCGGCCCGCTGCCGTTCTCGCACAGGACCTTCCGCAGCATCGAGATGTACTGATTCAGATTATTTTCTTCGACGTACGAATCGGGCCACACCGCGTTCAGCAGTTCTTCCTTAGCGAGAAGATTTCCCCGCTGCCGTACCAACACCAGCAGCGTGTCAAATGCCTTGGGTGGCAGCGAGACTGGCTCCCCTCCCCGCAGCAACACGTGTGCTGCGGGGTCCAACCGGAAGGGCCCGAACTCGTAAGTGGTTTTAACCCGCGGTGGCATGGCGCATTCAGGGTCTCTTCATAACTTCTTCAGGGAATCCTAAGGACGAAACCTGGCATTTGGGGGATATTGCTCGTCCAGAGGCTAAATTGGAACGATTCTAGCCCTGTTCCGACCCGATTTCAATCATCGCCGGAAGCCAGTGCAAACCGGCGTAAGACGCTGATTTGTCAGGAGAATTTCGATGACTAGAGTGAGGCCGTGCAGCTTTGCCGCAATCCGCGTGTTATCCGTCCAGGCGCTGGCGCTTGTTTACCTGATGGCTTGCCTGCAGTCGCACGCCTTCGCCCAAGGCCCAACCATGGAGAACTGGACCAGCGGCGACACGGACTGCCCCACCTGTTGGAGTGCTGGCGACAACTGGGCTCCACCTACTGCGCCGGGCGGTCCCAACGGCAACTATAACGTTGTGATCTCGGTCATTGGACCGCCCCAACCTACAATGGACGTCTCCGCAACCATCAATAACCTGGAAATAGACTCGGAAGAGAGTCTCAACATCACCGGGGGAAGCCAACTGACGATTACAGGCACAACTATCGCTAACAATGGCAGCCTGGGCATCGACGTGAATGGCGGCGGCAGCGGAGGTATCCTGAAAATCACAAACACCGCGACTCTTTCCGGCAGCGGCCTGACGCAACTGGCATCCTCCGTAGCATTTATTTCCGGACCCGGAACGCTTATCAACCAGCAATCGATTGTGGGGCAAGGAACCATCTCCGTGGCTACCCTGCAGAATCAGGGCCCGGGCGGACAAATTTTGGGAGACTCGTCAGCCAGCCCGCTCATGTTCACCGGGTCAGTGACGAATTCCGGATTGATTGGTACTCAAAGTTTCGGAGCGGTTGAATTTGTCGGCAACACCGTCCAGAACGCAGGCGGCTCGATCGTCGGAGGTGAAGGATCGGCTTTACTGAATGGCTGCACGATCATTGGAGGGACGCTCGCGGGGCAGGCTTATGCCGTGCCGGTTGCCACAAGCGCCGCACGCACCGGCAAGCGGGCAACCCGCGTTTCCGGCGCGCGGGCCGCTGTCAGTGGCGCACCCACACTCAATGGGGTGACGATCACGGGCGACTACTTCATCACCAGCGATGCGACCCACACCGCCGGGACAACCCTGGTGGGGAACATTACTAACAACGGGGCGATTCAGGTCACCGGTCCCCCCGGGACGCAACCGGCGGAGCTCATGGTCCCAGGAGCGGTCACGCTGGCGGGTACGGGAAATGTCAGCCTCGCGGGCGCCGACGCCTCCTTGACCGGAATGGGCCCCCTGACCAACGGAACTACACATACCATCTTCAGCGCCAGCGGAGGAGAAAATTTCATCGTCAACCAGTTTGACAATCAGGGCACACTCAGCAGCTCCTCCGGCGCTTTCAACGTTCAGGTCACGACCTTTAACAACACGAACGGAATCATCAGCGTCGGCAGTGGCACCTTGTTCCTCAACGGCGGTGTGGTTACAAATGGGAAGATCGTCGTCGATGGCAATGCCGCCATCAACTTGACCGGCGGAGTCACACTCTCCGGCGTCGATCTTTCTGGTGGCGGCGTCGTGCTGGTGGTGAATGCCGTTCTGGACGGGTTCACTGCCGTGATCACAATTGAGACCATCATCGAGATTGACGATAACGGCGAGCTGACGCTGTTAGGGACGCTCGATTTGATCTCTCCGGGCGAACTCTTTCTCAATTCCGCCGAGTTCGGCATGCTGGTCGTGATTGAGGGCCCGGTCGCTTTGAACGGGAACGGTCAGGTCACCACGTCGAACAGTCCAAAAAACAAGATTGGCGGTTTTATGGGGAAGAAGAAGAACACGCTGACCATCAATGTCCCTTCGTTCACGGCCTCAGGAACTATCGGGGATGGCTCCATGGGAATCACCATCTCCGCGCACACCACCGTCACCAACAACGGAGGATATCCGCTCATTTTTGATGTCGGCCCCAATAACACCTTCAAGAATCTGGGCACGCTGGTAGAAACCTCACCCAGTGGGACGATTCAGATCATCGGGAAATTTGGCAACTACAACACCAAGACCAACACTCTCACGGGCGGCGCCTATAACTTTGCTGGGACTTTCCAGTTCGACAATGCGAATCTCGTTATCAACGCTGCCAAGATCACTCTGTCGGCCAATGGCCAGATCGTCAACCAGAACGGCATGAACGGCTTGTTGAACTTCAACGAAAACAGTTCCAAAGGCGCGTTTACTGTATCGGGCTTCGAGAGCTTCACAACCGGCGGAACATTTTCTAATGCAGGCACGCTGGTCGTTGGACAGGAAAGCGCGTTCAGTATTGGCGGCAGCGGCACCAATTACAACCAGACCGGCGGCAGCACTACGGTGGATGGAACCCTGACCGTTCCTGCGGGAGGCATGGCCAACATCACGGGCGGCACGCTGGCAGCTTCGGACACTCTTAACGGAGATGTCTCAGTCGGCAATGCGTCCGGCGCTGCGGCCACCTTTATTATTGGCGATAGCACAAAGAAGTCGGCCTCCGTTTCAGTCGCCAAGGATTACACGCAGCTTGCCACGGGCGCAATGGACGTGCAGCTCGGCGGCACCACTGCGGGCTCGCAATACAGCCAGCTCGATGTGACCGGTCCGGTCAACCTCGCGGGCACGTTGAATCTGAAAGTAATTAACAAGTTCAAGCCGCAGGTGGGACAAACATTCACCATTCTTAACGCGCCGTCCGGGATCAGCGGCACTTTTTCGACCGTGAACGGCACTCACATCAATTCCAAGGAGCACTTCACGGTCACTTATGACTCGACCAGTATCGTGCTTGCCGTGGAATCCGGACCGTAACGGGGTATCCATGTTTCGCGGAAGAACCGCCAGAACATTCAGCACGCGAGAGAGACTTACGACATCGAGCCACAGGGCCGTTCCCTCGTCACCGGTGCCGGGCCAATAGTTGGCGACAAGGTATGCCGCCGGTTGTGGACAGTTGGTCGGGCAACAGGAATATATCCATACGGAGTTGTGGGAAACGTCAGGTGATGTGTACTGGGCTAGTCGTCGCCAAACAGGAAGTAATCCGAGCCTCCAACTGGTAGGCAATCGTCTCAATTGGCGTTAAATCGCGATATCACTCACAACCCCAGAATCGTCCGCGGCTGGCCCGTCCTATCGCGAAGCGAGGGCGGGATTCTCCGAACCGCCGACACCGGATCTTCATCGTAAGCGCTCTCCACGGATTCATCACATCCAGCGAGTGATCACTCTCACAGACATCCCGCGCGCTATCCGCGAAAATGAAATCGGATTGGCCAAGGCAGAACTGTGCCCGTCTCCAGAGACGGACCTTGATGCCGCACGAAGCTGCCGCACGAGAGCCATTTGCGAGCGCTCTTTGAAAACCCAGATAGCACCTGAAAGCTCTCCACCTGTTCCCAAGTTGGGAGCGCGGCAAAGCTATTTTCCGTTAAGTTTAGGCGATTAGCGGGCGTGAGCGAAGCGGGAGCCCGCTGCCGAAATCCTGAGCGAAGCGAACGGATCTCATAAGTCCTTATTCCGGAATACTTTGATATAAGTCCTTATTTTTCAAAGACCAAAGCAGAAAATTCCCGCCAAGCCCATGATTCCATGAGCCAGGGGGGGAGGGGGGTGGGGGTACCAAAGAGTAAACACCGGGCCGGTCGTACCTCCATTTACCGAAACCTCGACTGTCGCCGCGTGAATCTCAGCTGCCTGCCTAGTCGGTTGAAGAGGCGGGTCGAGGTTTTGCCAAGCAGTTGGGTTTCTCCGTGACTCTGTGCCTCCGTGGTGAAAAAAGGCAAACTAGGACACTACCGGGGAGCGTACAAGCTTGCGCGAATCAACCCGTGTGTGAGAATACTGATGGTTCACCTTCGATCGTCACTCGATGCCCACCTTTGCCGCCATCGACATCGGCTCGAATTCGGTTCGGCTGAAAATTTCGCGCCTGCAAGCCGGGCGGCTGAAAGAAATCCACGAAGACCGCGAAGTCACTCGATTAGGCGAAGGCGTCTTCAGTGGCGCACTGCTTTCGCCGGCAGCGATGTCGCAAACGGTGCAGGTGTTGCGGCGTTTCAATCGCGCGGTGCAGGAATGTGGGACGGATAAGGTAAAGGTCGTGGCCACGGCGGCGCTGCGCGATGCCCGCAATTCACGCACGTTTCTGGAGTGGGTGCGCTCGACAACGGGCTGGACCATCGAAGTCATTTCTGGATTGGAAGAGGCCCGCCTCATTCACCTGGGCGTTATCTCCGCCAGCCGCCTGGGCGCCCACAGCGTTCTGCTGATGGACCTGGGCGGCGGCAGCTGCGAGCTCACGCTTTCGCGCGACGGCCAAATCCGCGATACGGTGAGCTTGCCGCTCGGGGCCGTGCGCCTGACCGGCGAATTCCTGCAGCACGATCCGCCGCGCAAGAGCGAACTGAAGCGGCTCCAGGAGTTTGTGGCGCGGGAGATTGCGCGCATTCAAGATCGCATCAAGTCCGCACGGGTGGGCGCCGTGATCGCCACCTCCGGCACCGCCGCCGCACTGGTGGGCGTCGCCAGCCACCTGTCGCCGCCCAGGAAGCGCCGGCCGGCGACCTACGCTACCCGCGAAATGATGCGCCGCATTGCCAACCAGATCGCGCGCCAAACCTTGGAGCAGCGACGCAAGGTTCCCGGGATCGGTCCGCGCCGCGCGGAAATCATTTGTGCCGGGGCGGTGGTGTATGCGGAATTGCTGGAGCGATGCCATCTTGCCGGTTTTCGCTACTCGGCGCTGGGGCTGCGCGACGGCATCCTGGCCCAGATGGCGGCGGAATACGATCGCAGCACGCGATCGGGCCGAGCGATTGAGTCGGAACGGCGGGAGTCGATCAAGCGCGCCGTGGAACATTACCGGGTCGATCTGCATCATGCTTTGCATGTGCGCGACGCGGCATTGCTGCTGTTTTCCTCGTTGAAATCGGTACACCAGCTTCCGGCGGAGTATCGCGAATGGCTTGCGGCCGCGGCCATGCTGTACGAGGTCGGCGACTACGTGAACCGCAACGGCCACCACCGCCACACTTATTACATCATCGCGAACTCGGAAATTCTGGGCTACACGCCACAACAGCGGCGGATCATTGGCTCGATCGCGCGCTACCTGGGAAAGTCGCGCCCCACGCCGGGCGACGGCCCCATGAGTGCCCTAAGCCCCGAGGAGCAGGAAAATGTGGAGAAAGCGTCGGTACTGCTTCGCCTCGCGCGAGCCTTGAATATGGGGAGGAGCCAATCCGTGCGGAAGGTTGCCGTCTCGGCGCGCAGTGGCCGAGTCTCCATGAAACTGACTGCGCGCGGAAAGGCCAGCGTGGACCTGGAGGTATGGGCGATTGAGAAGGACCGATCCTACTTCCGCGAAGTCTTCGGGCGCGAACTCTCCGTGGCCGCGGCGTGAAGCGTGCGCAGAATACGCGGCGTGATGCACCAACTCAGCGACCCCGCATTGCGCCGCATTTCGACTTTGGCCACTGCCCCTTTCTTAAGCTCAACCACGGCTTCGCATCCACTGTCGCTGATCACGCGTCCGAGAAATTCACGCAGATTCGGGTTGTGTCCCACGAGCAGGATGGAATCCTGGCGCGCGTACTTTTCCAGCATCTTCTGAAAATCCGAGAAGCTTGCCTGCGGGCCCAGCGCGTTCTCGATCACCAGTTTGCCTTCGTGCCCCATTTCGTTGCCCACCAAAGCTGCGGTTTGCGTGGATCGTTTTAGCGGGCTGGAGACGATGATTTCCACCTGCACGCCCAGCCAGGCCAGGGCGCGCCCGATATATCCACATTGCTCGATGCCGTCTTTATCGAGGCCGCGCTTTTCGTCCTTCTTCGCGGAACTCAACTGTTGCCCGGCGCTGGCGTGGCGCAAAAAATAGAGAAACATTTCGGAGTGACTATTCCTTTCCGATCAAAGCTCGTCCAACAGACGCTCGTCCGGTCACGGCTCGAGAAGCGCGCCGCGGGACGGGGGCGGGAATCTCCTCGAGCGTCTTGGTGCCCTCTGCGAGACCGACAAGAAAATCCTGCGAACTGAAGACGGCAGCGCCTCGCGGAGGCCTTCCGCTCCGTCCTTTTGGCGATTGCCATGGGCGCAGGTAGCGGCCGTCCTTTTGCAGGATTCTCACTTTTATATTGTCGGCGAGGTGTGCGGCCAGGATCTCATGCACCACGCGGTCGCGCAGCAGCGGGTTTTTGATCGGGAACAGAACCTCGACGCGCTCGTGCAGATTGCGATTCATCCAATCGGCGCTGCCGACGTAAACTTCAGGCTCGCCGCCGTTCTCAAAGTAAAAAATGCGGCTGTGCTCCAGAAACCGGCCCACAATGCTGCGCACTCGGATGCGGTCGCTGATACCACGAATCCCCGGCCGCAGCGCGCACATTCCCCGCACCAGCAGCTCAATCTCCACTCCGGCCTGCGAAGCGCGGTACAGCGCCTGGATAACATTCACTTCAAGCAGGGCGTTCATCTTGGCGACAATGCGCGCCGGAAGCCCCAGTCGGGCATGCTCAGCCTCCCGCTCAATCAGGCTCATGCACTTTTCGGCCAAATCCAGAGGCGCCACCAGCAGCGGGCCGTAGTTGGGGTGTTCAGCGTAAGCCGTCAGAAAACTGAAAACATCGTGCACCGCGCTCGTAATCTCCGGGTCGGCCGTGAGCAGGCTGAGATCGGTATAGATGCGGGCCGTGGTCGCGTTATAGTTTCCCGTGCCCAGGTGCGCGTACCGGCGGGTTACGCCATCGGGGTCGCGCCGCACCAGCAGACAAAGCTTGCAGTGCGTCTTCAGGCCCACCAGCCCGTGGAAGACCTGCACCCCGGCATCTTCCAGATCGCGCGCCCAGCGGATGTTCGACGCTTCATCGAAGCGCGCTTTCAGTTCCACCACGGCGGTGACTTCCTTGTGCTCCGCCGCCGCCATCAGCGATGGAACAATCAGAGAATGCTCGCTGGTCCGGTAAAGCGTCTGCTTGATGGAGAGCACGCGCTCGTCTTCGGCGGCCGACCGAATGAAGGACATGACCGCATCGTAAGAATCGTACGGATGGTGCAGCAGAATGTCGTGGCGGCGCAACTCTTCAAACAGATCGTGCGACTTGGCGGTTAAACGCAACTCCCGCGGCACATAGGGGCGATACTTCAAATCCGGTCGCTCCGCTGCGTCGTAAATGTTGAACAGCCGCGAAAGATTCACCGGCCCGTGGACCGGGAAAATCTGCCAGGGGTCAAGCTCGAAGACCGTGCCCAGACGCTCGATGACCTCGGGATCGGCCTCGGATTCGATCTCCATCCGCACCGCGTCTCCCCTGCGCCGGTTGTGCAATTCCGCGCGCACCGATTCCAGCAGACTGCGCGATTCTTCTTCCTGCAGGTAGAGGTTGCTGTTGCGCGTGACCCGGAAGGCGGCGGAAGAAACGATGTCGTAGCCCTGATACATCCGCGCCGCATGATGGAGCACGAGGTCGGCAAGAAAAATGAAATCGATGGTCCCCTGCGACGGCAGGCGAACCAGGCGCGGAAGCGCCCGCGGAACGGTTATGACTCCGGTATAGGTGAGCGAGGAGCGCCGGCGGCGGCGCAGCAACAGCGCCACGCACAGCGCCTTGTTGATCACCCGGGGGAAAGGATGCGCCGGGTCCACCGTTACCGGCGTGAGCAACGGATCGAGCTCCCGTGCGCAGTACTCGTCGGCGAATGCCAATGCCGTCTCATCCAGCTCGTCGATGCCGAGAACGCGAATTCCGTGCTCCGTCAGTTCCGGCCGCAAGCGCTCGTTCCAGCAGGAATATTGTTCTTCGACAAACTCGTGCGTTGCGTCTTTGATCAGTTCCCGCTCCTCCACCATGGTGAGCCCGTCGGCAGTGGTGGAGTTGTGGCCGTCTTCGAGTTGCTGCAACAGGCCGCCCACCCGAACCTCAAAAAATTCGTCCAAATTGCTAGCCGAGATGGCCAGAAATTTAACCCGTTCGAGCAGCGGGTTGCGGAGGTCTCCGGCTTCTTCGAGCACGCGCCAATTAAATTTCAGCCACGATGCTTCGCGGTTCAGGAGGGGCGCGCGATTGCTCAGAGTTTGTTGAACCATATCGTCAAGGTGGAACGTCTACTGCGGTCCAGGAGTTAACTTGGTGCGGCAACCGGCCCAAAATAGTATACCAATCTGGCCGCCAGCTACGAACTCGCAGCTTGGGGCTCGTAGCGAACCCAGCCCCCTGAGGAAATCCGTGCGCGCCGGAGAATCTTTCGTTCTTCGAACTGCAATTGGATGCACACTGTTGCCTTGCCGTAAACCTGCAGCAATTCCGGTAAGCTGCTAAAAGCACGAGGTTTAGTGTGTCCTTCCGGTACCCGCGAAGATGGAACAGTGAATGCTGTCCCGTTAATGTCAATAAAGTCGATTAGTACACTGGACTTTATGGCATAATGCTCTCCCCCGGTTTTTCGCGCGATTCAGGAACTCACGTAATAAAGAAACCGGAGGGCAAATTTGTTCTCGAAATGCCAGTAAGTTGATTGTGATAATAATGACAGTCGGCTATGGCGAGGCGGTACTCGCCAAACGCCGGCGAAAACACAAAGGTCGCCACGCTGCGGCCTTCGATTGCGAAAAGTTTTCTGTTGCCCCCGGGAATGTTTTATTCGACTAGAACTCAAAAAGGAGAGAAGTGCATTTTATGAAGTCAACCAAGCCCCTGTTTCTCGCGGTCCTGGTGCTGGCGGCACTTTCAGCCGGCGCTTGGGCACAAACCTCAACCCCGCCGGCTCCAAAGAAGAAGCACAAGCCCGCAGCAACGGCGCCAGCGCAGCCGTCGGTAAGGCCTGCCGACGTTCAGGCGTTGAAAGACGCCCTGGCCGCCCAGCAGCAGCAAATCCAGCAACTGACCCAGCAACTACAAAAGGCGCAGCAGAGTTGGCAGCAAGCGCAGGCCGCCGCGGTCGACGCTGCCAGCAAGGCCAGTGCCGCTCAGACCCAGGCCAGTCAACAGCAGCAAGCGGTGGTCGCGTTGCAGGGTGATGTGGCGGACCTGAGGTCTGTGAATAGTACGGCATCGAACAGCGCGGTATTGAAGAACGCGGTTCTTTCGTTGCAGGACTCGCCAGAGACATCCAACCAGCAGCCAGAACAGGTATTCAACAAACAGATGGAGAGCCCGATTACGATCCGCTTCCGAGGCATCAACATTACGCCGGGCGGATATGCGGCTGCCGAATTTGTGCGGCGGTCGAGAGCGCTGGGAGCGGACATCGCCACTCCCTTTAACTCCTTGACGATGCCGGGTGCATCCCAGAGCCAGTTGTCGGAGTTTTTCGGCTCAGGCCGTCAGTCGAAGATCACCACCTTTGTTGAGGGCCGCGTGAAGAACGTGGATCTTTCCAGCTACGTCTCTGCCGACTTCCTCTCTGCCGGCGTCACCTCCACCTCTACCTCAACCAATAGTTACACTCTCCGTCTCCGCCAGGCGTGGGCGCAGGCCAAGTTTGATAACGGCTGGAGCTTCCTCGGCGGCCAGACCTGGAGCCTGGTGACGGAGGACGCAAAGGGAATCGCCCCCGACGACGATATGGGCAAAACGAACGATGTTCGGCCGAAGACGATCGACCCGTCCTATAACGTCGGCTTCAATTTCGCGCGACAGTATGGTATCCGCTTGACCAAGAGCTTCGGCGGCAAGGTTGCCGTCGCGTTCGCACTGGAAAATCCCCAGGCCACGCTGACCACACACGGCAACGCCAGTAATTACCTGCTCGGCGAGTCTGGCGCAAGCAATAGCTATAACACTACTGCGACGTACTCCTTCAACCCCGCACCCGATATCATCGCCAAGATCGCTTTCGATCCCGGCTTTGGACATTACGAGATCTTCGGGCTTGTCGACCGCTTCACGGACCGTGTTTTCCCCTGCGTCGAATTTGCTTCCGGCTCGGCGCTGTGCACTGCCAAAGGCGCCACGTCCGCGACGGGAGCCTACAACGCCTCGAAAGAAGGCGGAGGCTTTGGGGCGAGCGCACGTTGGACCATTGCCAAGCAGGTTACTTTTGGTTTGAAAGGCTTCGGCGGCAGCGGAGTCGGCCGCTACGCTCCAGGTGGGCTTTCGGATGCCTCCATCAACGCCGACGGCACAATTCATTTGATCAAGAACTTCGAAGGACTGGGCACACTCGAGTGGAAGAGCAAGAAGTTTGACATCTACGGTTACGGCGGCATCGAGTACGCCGCTCGGTCGTATAACTTCGATCGGTTGGCGAACAAAGACGCAGGAGCCAATGTTGGCTACGGCGCGCCTACGTTCCTCAACACCGGTTGCTACACCGAAAGCGCGCCCGGTTCGGGTGGATTTTCTCCGGGTGGCCTCGCCAATTGCACCGGCGATACACGTGCTTTGATCGAGGGAACCGTCGGCTTCTGGTACCGCTTCTACAGCGGACCCAGGGGCAGGTTTCAGTATGGCACGCAGTATTCCTATGTCACACGCAATACGTGGTCGGGAGCGGGCGGATCGCCGAATGGACTGGACGGAATGGTCTTCACCTCGTTCCGCTACTACTTGCCGTAAGACCAAACTGGTCCCGCGTCTCTAGTTCGGCGCGGGACCAGTTGGTTTATCGGCTTCGCAAATTTGCTGGTGGAGAGCCGGGCGTCTCGCCCTCGGCGCGGCGGGCGAGCATGCCCGCCGGACAGCCGCCGGGACGGCGGCGCTACTCTCAGTGGACCTGCTTGAGGGCCGCCTTGACCTTCTCCACCACGTTCGCCGGTAGCGGCGCGTAACTGAGCTGGTTCGTCATCTTCTGACCGTCGTTGACCATCCAGTCCAGAAAATCGGCGATGATCTTCCCTTTCTTCGGGTCCTTGGCCTGCACCGGAATCAGTAGCCAGGTGAAACTGGAAATGGGATACGCCGTCTTGCCGGGCGCATTCGTGATGGAAACTCGAAAATCGGCGGGCATGGTTTTCACCGAGGCCGCCGCTTCGGTCACTCCATCCAGCGAAGCCTTCACGAAATTGCCGGCGGCGTTCCTGACCGATCCGTACGAGATGTTGTTCTGCACGGCATAGATCAGCTCGACGTAGCCGATGGATCCCGACAACTGCCGGACCTGTCCCGCCACGCCTTCGTTGCCCTTACCGCCCAGGCCGATCGGCCACTTGACCGACGTGCCCTTCCCCACAGTACTTTCCCATTCCTTGCTGATCTTCGACAAATAGTCAGTGAAGATATAAGTGGTGCCGCTTCCATCCGAGCGGTGAACCACGACGATCGGCTGGTTCGGGAAGTTCACACCGGGATTCGATTTTGCGATCGCGGGATCGTTCCAGCTTGTGATCTTGCCCAGGAATATATTGGCCAGGACTTCCTGGGTAAACTTGATTTCTCCGCTTACGCCGGGAACGTTGTATGCCGGGACATCCGCGCCCATCACCGTGGGAATGTGCAAGATCTTGACTTTGGCTTCCTTCAGCTGTTCATCGGTCATTGGACCGTCGGTTGCTCCGAAATCAACCGTGCCATTCAACACTTGGCGGATGCCGCCGCCGCTGCCGATCGATTGGTAGTTGATCTGCACATCCGGGTGCAGCTTGTTGTATTCGCTGAACCACTTGGAATACATCGGATACGGAAAAGTGGCCCCTGCTCCGTTCAGTTGAGTCTGCCCCAAGACCGGCAGTGCCAGCACAAGACCTGCCAACAGCAGCGCGACGTGTCGTATCACTCGATGAGTCCTCCTCAGGCTAATTTAGGTGTGCAAGTTTCTTTTACGGGCAAAGTATTAAAGGAAGGTTACAACGGAGTAAATATCTGATGAACGCACTTTGTTTTGCAAGAACTTAGCAACTTCCGTCTGTAGAGACTGGGCTTGCCCCGTCTCTGCGTGCCGCCCCCAAAATGCTAGGTTCGGTCCGAGACGCGGCAAGTCGCGCTCTACGGAAAACTCGCTAGCGGCTGCCGTTCTGGTCGAGTCGCGTCAGTTCCCGGCCAAAAAGCGTGTTGTCGGGGAAGTCTCGTTGCAGCGCCAGCAGGAGCTCGCGAGCGCGCGGCAGCTCTTTCTCGCGGACGTAGGCGATCGCCAGCAGGATGCGCGCGAATGGGGCGAGCAGATAGCCTTGTGCCGCCGTCGTCTGGAGTTCGGCAATGCCGCCAGCCTTATCCCCTGACACGCCCCCAATGCGTAGTATCCAGCGCACCGGCGCGGCCATCGATCCAACGATGTAACGGCTGACGCCGCCGGCCAGGTGAGCGTCGTAGCAACTGGGATCGACCGCGAGCAGTTGCGCGGCCCAGGCCGTGGCCTCCTTGGTGTAATGGAGCGACGCCAGATTGCGCTTCTCGATGAGCGCGGCAAAGTCGGAGCGCAAGCCATTGGCCAGCGTCATCGCCAGCAGCGCGTCGCGGTCCCGAGCGTCTCGGCTCAGCCTGGACTTTGCCAGGTCTTCAGCACGGCTGAGCTGCTGCTCGAAACGTGCGCGTTGTTGCGGGCCGGCTTCGTACTTCTTGCGGGCGGCGAAGATCGAGTCGTCTTCATAGAACTGCGCTTCCAGCACGCCCAGCCGGTCGAATTCGGAAAACAAGATGCCCGCCGCTTCGCTCACCGGCCCCATGGGATTCCCGGCGTTCAGTTTTTCCCAGGACTCGAATTCCTTTTGCGCGCCAGCGAAATCCAGATCGTAGAGCCGGCGGAATCCGCGATCGAGCCCCGCCGAGGGCAGATCGGCAAACGCCGGGGGAACAATCAGTAGCAGCAGGAAAGCGGCCGTGGCTAGCGCTGGTCTCAAAAGCCGGTTTTGGGTAGGGCACGGCTTTCGCCGTGCCGCCAAGACCGCCCTAAATGCGGGATTTAGCCCCTGAGGGCCGCTTTTCTCAGCCCGCAAAACCATGCTTGCAACCCGCTCTGAGAGTCCGATCTTGATCCCCTTTGCACCAGACCCAAACCGGTGTCGAACTCGAATGACTCTGCATCCAAACATATTTGCCGTTAGATGCTCCTTTCCCGCGTTTGGATTTGAAATCGAGCACGAATCCGCATCTTCTGGCAAACTGCTTGGCGGTGAGGACGACCCTTTGTGAGTGACGATCTTCGTTATGCCCCGGGCTGGCCCGGAATCGAACCCCGCTGGACTTCGAGCGCCAAGACGGGCGCGGGCACCGCGCTGAACCTCCACAGCAGGGTTTGGTTCACGCTCAGTCATGGCATTCTCAATGAAATTTATTTTCCCCGTGTGGACCAAGCCTGCACCCGCGACTTCGGCCTGATGGTCACCGACGGCCGCGAGTTCTTCTCGGAAGAGAAACGCCATTGTAACTTCCAAAACCTTCCGATCGAACCGGGAGTGCCAGCCTACGAGCTGACCAATACGTGCATGACAGGCCGGTACCGGATCGAAAAGGAAGTGCTGACCGATCCGTGGCGAAACGTGGTGTTGCAGAAAATTCGGTTCGTGCCGCTCCAGGGAAATCTCGGCGACTACCGCCTCTACGCGCTGTTGGCTTCGCACCTGGCGAATATGGGATATGGCAATACCGGCTGGGCGGGCGATTACAAGGGCACGCCGATGCTCTTTGCCCAGCGCGATTCCTGCGCGCTCGCCCTGGCCTGCTCCGCGCCGTGGCTAAAACGCTCAGTAGGATTTGCCGGCGTATCGGATGGCTGGCAGGACCTGTCGCAACATTTTCAGATGACGCGGGAGTACGACCGCGCGGAAAACGGGAACGTCGCGCTGACCGCCGAAATTGACCTGCCCGCCTGCAACGGCGAGTTCATCCTCGCCCTCGGATTTGGCGGAATCTGGGCGGAAGCCGGTCAGCAAGCCGTCTCTTCCCTGCTCACTTCTTATGAAACGATCCGCAAAGATTACGTCTTTCACTGGCAGAACTGGCAGCGAACGCTGAAGAAGCTCGACGAGAAGCCGCGCGAAAATGACTTGTACCGGGCCAGCACGGCGGTTCTGCGCACGCACGAGTCCAAGGACTTCCTCGGCGGCATCATCGCCAGCCTCTCCATTCCGTGGGGCTTCAACAAGGGCGACGAGGACCTCGGAGGCTACCACCTCATCTGGCCGCGCGATCTGGTCGAGAACGCCGGCGGTTTGCTGGCCGCGGGCGCTCACGACGACGCTCTTCGCGTGTTGCACTACCTCGAGGCCACCCAGGAAGCCGACGGACACTGGGCGCAGAACATGTGGTTGGATGGGCGTCCGTACTGGAGCGGCTCGCAGATGGATGAGACCGCCTTTCCGATTCTGCTGGTCGATCTGCTGCGCCGCGAATCACCGCGCTGCTTCGGCGACAGCCATCGCTGGTGGCCGATGGTGCGCAAAGCGGCGGCATTCATTGTGGCCAACGGCCCAGTCACGCAGCAAGACCGCTGGGAAGAGGACGGCGGCTATTCGCCGTTCACGCTGGCAGCCGAAGTCTCTGCCCTGTTGGTTGCCGCCGATCTCGCGCAGTCGATGGGCCAGACCCAGCCTGCCGAATTTCTGCGCCAGATGGCCGACACATGGAACGACAACATCGAACGCTGGACCTACGCGGTGAAGAGCGACCTCGCCCGGCAGGTCGGAGTCGAAGGATACTACGTGCGCGTCACGCCTGCGGACGGAGACGGAGCCGCTTCGCCCCTGCAAGGATTCGTTCCCATCAAGAATCGGGCCATCGGCAATTCGAAAGCGCCGGCAGTGGAAATCGTCAGCCCGGATGCGCTGGCTCTGGTGCGCTTCGGCTTGCGCGCGCCCGACGATCCGCGAATCGTGAACACGATCAAGGTCATCGACGAACTGCTGCGCGTAAACCTTCCCCAAGGTCCGGGTTGGTATCGCTACAACTGCGACGGCTACGGAGAGCACGAGGACGGCTCTCCATTCGACGGCACTGGGATTGGCCGCCCCTGGCCGTTGCTGGCCGGTGAGCGAGCCCACTACGAACTCGCCGCCGGACGCCCCGCTTCCGCCGAGGCCTTGTTGGGCGTGCTGGAAAATTCAACCGGAGCGAGCCGCCTGATTCCCGAACAGGTGTGGGATGCGGACAACATCCCGGAGCGCGAACTGTTCGCGGGAAAAGGGTCGGGGTCGGCGTGCCCGCTGGTTTGGGCGCACTCCGAATACATCAAGCTGCGCCGATCGCTCGTCGACGGCAAGATTTTCGATCAGCCCCCGCAAACGGTAGAGCGTTACTTAAAAAAGAAAGTATCCGCGCAGTACTTCAACTGGCGCTTCAACAACAAGCCGCGCACGCTACCGTGCGGAAAGAAGCTGCGCCTTCTGATGATGGAACCAGCCATGGTGCACTGGAGCTTTGACAACTGGCAAACCAGTCACGACAGCGAGTCCGAAGACAGCGGGTGGAATCTTCAGCACGTCGATCTACCGACAGAAACTCTCGCCGCAGGCCGACAAATCATCTTCACGTTCTACTGGAAGAATAGCGTGCGGTGGGAAGGGCGAGACTATCAGGTAACCGTCGAGTAGGGGCGCGGCGCAGCTCCTGGGCCACGTTACACTTCAGGGCACCCGTCCAAGCGGAATTCAGACACGGCACCCTCCAGATTTCGAATGGCTGGGCCGGGCCAGCCAATGATCGAGATTTCTACCTAGCAACCTCCCCAAATTGCGCACCTCGGGAGCGTATTCCATCTCCAATCGTTGTCGAAACTCGGCCTCGATGGCGGGACGGGGCCCATAGACATAGTTAAGTTGCGCCGCAATCGCTCTAACTTCTCGGCACAAGGTCGGAAACGAACGTTCGAGTCGCCAAAGTGTTTTGGATAGATGCCTCAACTGCCTCTGCACTGCTGGAGAGCGCATACGCTTGTTAGCATTGATGATCTTGAAGTTACGCCTTCCGTCCGAAGGCAGTCCCAAGAATGCGAGGACATTCTCGTACGCAATGCCGGGAGCGCTGGCGAAATCATCGAACAAGATGACGTGAACCCGCTCCCTGCCGAATGCATCAAAGTATCGTTGAATCTGCTCCGAGAATCTGCTTGTCTCGCGATAGCCCAATTGCAAAACGGGTTCACCCCGAAAGGCACCTGACTGCCAATATCGCGTTTCCTGAGAATCAACCGCCAACTCGAATCGGGTGATGTGCTCCATCCCGGTGAACACCTTTTGACTATGCAAAGCATGAATGACATCAATTGGGTTCCGCACAATAACTATGACTTGAGCGGTTCGATTGAAGTCGAGAATTTCTTGAGGGGCTCTTCGAGACGCCAAGTACACTGGGGATGCTTCCCCGATTCGGCTCTTTCCGGTTGCGTGATCAAAATTGGTCAAATACTGCGCCAGCGTTGCTGAACGTCTCTGGTGGCCTACAATATCGGAGGCAAAAAACTGCGGTTCTTTGTTCTTTGACATGCCTATGTCAGGGTGACCGGCTAGGTACGAATAGAGTGCCGTGGTACCAGATTTTGGCGCTCCCACGATGAAGAAGTCGGGTTTGTTTACGGTGTGCATCTACCCTCCCCTGGAAGGAGCTGAGTTTGTCACCTGTCCCCATCCATCCTAAAACTCTCGAGGGGGCCCCTCCAAACACCGATTGGCCGGGGTGGTCGTTGGTCACCGGCTCGACTACAGACCTCGGGCATCCCCCTCCCGATCTACGCTGCTAAACTTTCCACGTTCCCGAATTCATTTCGAGGTCCCATGCGCATTCTTAGCCCGTTTGTTATGGTCGTAGTAATGACTGTCCTGACGACATCCCAGACCCTGCCTGCACCTCAGGCGATAACCGATCCCAAGCAAATCAGCTCCAAGCCCGATGCCGGCGTGGAAAAGAGTCTTTCCATTGAGAAGCTTTACATGACGCGCCAGGTGGGAGGTTCGACCTGGTCGCCGGATGGGAAAACGGTCGCCTTCGTCAGCAACCTGAGCGGCCGCAATAATCTTTGGCTGGTGCCGTCCGAAGGCGGATGGCCGACGCAACTCACGGTGAGCAATGAGCGCCAGACCAGTCCGACCTGGTCGCCCGACGGCAAGTGGATCGCCTACATGTCCGATTACGACGGCGACGAGCAATGGGACATCTTTCTGGTATCGCCAAAGACCGGACAGGTCGTGAACCTGACCAACACGCGCGAGATCGCGGAGGAAAGTCCCACGTGGTCGCATGACGGGCGCTATCTCGCCTACATGGTCAAGCCGAAGACGTCGTCGGTGTTCGAGATTGACGTTTACGACACGCTCATGCGCGAGGTGAAACACCTGACCACGGGAACCGCCAAAGACCGCATGAACGTTGCGCCCGTCTGGTCGGCGGACGATAAGTTCATCGTCTACACGCAGGAACAGTCGAAAGGGACGGACTCGAATGTGTTTCTGGTTGAGGTGGCGAGCGCGCAGAGCACGCTTCTGACGCCGCATGATGGCGAACACACTTACTCGGCCAATGACGTTTCACCCGACGGCAAACACGTTCTGATCACCTCCAATGCCGGCAACGGCTACGACAACGTCGGACTGCTCGATATCGCGAGGAAGAAAATCCGCTGGCTCACGCAAGATAAATGGGAAATTTCTGGTGAGCGCTTTTCTCCCGACGGCAAGTTTCTGACCTACGACGCAAACGTGGATGGCAACACCGACATTTACCTCTATGAGGTACCATCCGGAAAAACGCACGCGCTGCCCTTGCCCAAAGGAGTGAACTACGCTGCGGGCAGGACTTCGCCCTTCACCCGCGACAACACGCGCTTGCTTTATTACCACACCGGCCCGACCGCTCCCGGCGATTTGTGGGTTTACACCATTTCCGATGAAACGGCAAAGATCAAGAGCACGCGGGCAGAGCCTGCCCTGAGCCTGCCGAAGGGAGTGCCCGCGCCGCACGACCCATCGCAGCAACTCACGCACTCGCTGGTGGGCGGCGTGCGATCCGAGGACATGGTCGAACCTCACCTCGTCCACTATCCCAGCAAGGATGGTAAGTGGACGATCTCCGCGTTCGTCTATGTGCCTTACAACCTGCCCCGCAATGGCGAGCACCCCGCGATTGTGTACGTTCACGGTGGCCCTACGGCGCAGACGATGAACACGTTCAATCGCTTCGTACAGTTCGTAGCCAACCAGGGCTACATCGTGATCGCGCCCAACTATCGCGGATCGACCGGCTACGGAAAAGAATTCCAGCAGGCGAATCTTTTCGATATGGGAGGCGGCGATTTGCAGGACGTGCTCGCAGCCGCCGACTGGATCAAACAGACGGGCTACGTCGATCCCAAGAAGCTCATTCTGATGGGCGCGAGCTACGGCGGCTACATGACGATGATGGGCGTCACCAAGGCTCCGGAGCTGTGGGCGGCGGGCGTTCCGATTGTGCCGTTCGTGAACTGGTTCACCGAGATTCAGAACGAAGACCCCGTGCTGCAGCAGTCGGACCTTGCGACCATGGGCGATCTCGAGAAGAACAAGGCGCTGTACGAAGATCGTTCGCCGATTAACTTCGTGGACCAGATCAAGGCGCCGCTGTATCTGCTGGCTGGCGGCAACGATCCGCGCTGCCCCAAGGAAGAAGCGCAGCAGGTGGTCGATGCGGTCAAGAAGCGCGGCGGCGTGGTCGAATACAAAGTCTATGAGAACGAAGGCCACGGCTTCGCGAAAGTCGAAAACCAGATTGACGCCTACAAGCGAGTGGCCGACTTTCTGAAGGCCCACGTTCCGCCAGCGGATTGCAGTTGCTCGCTGAACGAGTAGAGTAGTTCGCAGTTTCCGGTTCTCAGTAAGGTCTGGCCGGGCTTTGCGCGGTGGCTCCTGGCGATCACCTCACATCAAGCTGTGACCCTTTTCACTGACAGGACGCGTCATTCGTGCTCCCCTCCCCCGCGGAGGATCTTATGAACATTTACATTCGCTCTCTGGGAATCTGTGTGTCGAGCTTGTTCTTCCTTCTTCCAACGCCAGCCCTGTCCGCGCAAGAGTCGGCCGCGCCGAAGAGCGCGGCCACAACCGCGGTGGCGGCCGAACCGCAGGCGGCGGGGCAGATCGTGTCCTCCCCGTCCCAACTGGTCCCGGCGCTGCCCGTCCCCCGCCTGATCAAATTCAGTGGCGTGGCCAAAGACGCCTCGGGCCAGCGGCGCAGCGGCACGGTGGGAATCACCTTCTCCATCTACGCCGAGCAGCAGGGCGGCGCGACCCTCTGGATGGAAACACAGAACGCTGCATTGGACGCGCAGGGGCGCTACGCGGTGCTGCTGGGCAGCACCGAGAGCGCCGGCCTGCCTCTGGACCTGTTCGCCACCGGCGAGCCGCGCTGGCTGGGAGCGAAGCTGGAGTTGCCGGGGGAAGTGGAGCAGCCGCGGGTGCTGCTGGTGAGCGTGCCCTATGCCTTGAAGGCGTCGGACGCGGACACGGTGGGTGGAATGCCGGCCTCGGCCTTCGTTCTGGCTCCGACCGGTTCCGGTGCGGGTGCGGGTGCGAGCGCGCCGGGCAGTGCGAAATCCAAAGCAGCCAAATCCAGCGTAAAACCTGATACAGCGTGCGGCACAACCTGTGCAGCGACCTACATTCCCATGTTCACCGACAGTTCGGGCGACATCGGCAACTCCAATATCTATCAGAGCAAGCCGGGCAACTACGTCATCGACGCGCCGACGGGAGGGCCCGTGCTGAACGCGTCGAACTTCCTGGATCAGGACATGCAGGTGGTGCTGACCGCGCCGGGGGCGACCGACAAGCATGCGTATTTCGGACCTTCGACGAACACCAACCTGACGCTGGGGGTAGGTGGGTCGGAGAAGATGCGAATCACGAGTGCGGGGAATGTGGGGATTGGGGACCCCAACCCGCAGCAGCGGCTGGTGATCGGGGCGCCGGCGGGAGGAACCGTGCTGAACGCGACGAACCTGTCGGATCAAGACCTGCAGGTGAACGTGAGCGCGCCGGGGGCGAGCGACAAGCATACGTATTTCGGACCTTCGACGAATACTAACCTGACGCTGGGGGTAGGTGGGTTGGAGAAGATGCGAATCACGAGTTCGGGGAATGTGGGGATTGGGGACCCCAACCCGCAGCAGCGGCTGGTGATCGGGGCGCCGGCGGGAGGAACCGTGCTGAACGCGACGAACCTGTCGGATCAGGACCTGAATGTGATCGTGACTGCGCCGGGGGCGAGCGACAAGCATACGTATTTCGGCCCTTCGGTGGCGACCAACCTGACGCTGGGGGTAGGCGGGGCGGAGAAGATGCGAATCACCAATGCGGGCAACGTGGGCATCGGCACGACTGCTCCGGCCGCCACGCTGGAAGTCAATGGGACGGGGAAGTTCGACGGCTTGGTGAGCTTTGCCGGTGGGCAGACCTTTCCGGGAGTGGCCACACTGGGTGCGAACACCTTTACGGGCAATCAGACGGTGAACGGGAACCTGAGCGCGACGGGCTTGGTGACGGGCGCCGCCTTCAATATTGGGAGCAACCTCTTCGCTTTCGGCTCGTATGCAAACTACAACGCGTTTCTCGGGTTTGCAGGGAACAACAGCCCCAACAACACGGGTACCGGCAACACCGCCAGCGGGGTGTTCGCGCTACTCTCCAACACCACGGGCTACGCTAACACCGCCAGCGGCGGGGGTGCGCTCTACTCCAACACCACCGGCGCAAACAACACCGCCAGCGGGGTGTTCGCGCTAACCTCCAACACCACGGGCAGCGCCAACACCGCCGACGGCCAAAGCGCGCTTTACTCCAACACCACGGGCGACCTCAACACCGCCAGCGGCAACCAAGCGCTCTACTCCAACACCACGGGCTACAACAACGCCGCCAGCGGGACAAGTGCGCTCTACTCCAACACCACCGGGTACGCTAACACCGCCAGCGGCGGGGGTGCGCTCTACTCCAACACCACGGGCTACAACAACACCGCCAGCGGCTACGACGCGCTGCAGCACAACACCACGGGAGGCTTCAACACCGCTCTGGGCTATTTGGCCGGATCGGACCAAAGCTCCCCGAGCCTCACCAACTCAACCGCGATCGGCGCCTTCGCAGACGTGACGCAAAGCAACTCCCTGGTGCTGGGCAGCATTAACGGGGTGAATGGCGCAACCGCCAGCACTAACGTCGGCATTGGAACAACGGCGCCGCAGTATACGCTCGACGTGAGCGGTACGGGCAACTTCACCGGCCTGGTGAAATTTGCTTCCGGTCAAACCTTCCCCGGAGCGGGCACGATCACGGGAGTGACCGCAGGCACCGATCTTACCGGCGGTGGCAGCAGCGGCAACGTCACTTTGAACGTGGACACCACCAAAGTGGTCACCGGGGTCACAGCCGGCACGGACCTGACGGGGGGCGGCACGGGCGGAGTGCTGACTCTAAATATTGACATCACCAAGGTTCCACAGCTGAACTATGCGAATACCTTCACCGGCAATCAGACGGTGAACGGGAACCTGAGCGCGACGGGCTTGGTGACGGGCAGCAGCTTCGGAATTGGAAGCAACCTCTTCGCCTTCGGCTCGTATGCAAAGTACAACGCGTTTCTCGGGTTTGCGGGGAATACCACGACTACGGGCAGCTGGAACACGGGCAGCGGCTTCCAGGCGCTCGAGTACAACTCCTCGGGCGCCTCCAACACGGCTACCGGCGAAGGCGCGCTCGAGTACAACACCTCGGGATCGTACAACACCGCCAGCGGCGCAGCGGCGCTCTTCGTCAACACCGAGGGCTCGTACAACACCGCCAGCGGCTACGGAACGCTTCTCATCAACGCGGGCAACTACAACACCGCCAGCGGTTACGAGGCGCTCCAAGCCAACGACACGGGCTGGTACAACACCGCCAGCGGCTACTACGCGCTCACCTCCAACGGCAACGCCAGCTCCAACACCGCCGACGGCGCTTACGCGCTCTCCTCCAACGACTCGGGCAACTACAACACCGCCAGCGGCTACGGCGCGCTCGACGAAAACATCTCGGGCGACGAGAATACGGCCGTCGGCGCGTTCTCATGCGAAGGGTACCAAACGGGCAATGACCTCACCTGCATCGGTTACGAGTCTGGACCCTCCGGCGACGGCCTCAGTAATGCCACTGCGATCGGCGCTCACGCCGTGGTCGGTGCGAGTAACGCCCTGGTGCTGGGAGGCACCGGTAAGTATGCGGTGAAGGTGGGCATCGGCACGGCGACCCCCTCCAATGTCCTTACCATCGCGCAAGGTGCGGGCCAGCCGCTTAGTGATGGCTGGGCAACATTCAGCTCGCGCCGCTGGAAGACCAACATCCACACGCTGCACGATGCGCTGGCAAAGGTCGAACAGCTCCGCGGCGTCTCCTACGACCTGAAGGCGAATGGCCAACACGAAGTGGGTGTGATTGCCGAGGAAGTCGGCGCCGTCGTTCCTGAGGTTGTTACCTGGGAGAAAAACGGCAAGGATGCCCAGAGCGTCGATTACGGCCGGCTCACCGCACTGCTGATCGAGGCGACGAAAGAACAGCAGGCGCTGATCCGCGAACAGAAAGAACAGATCAGGGCGCAGCAAGCGCAGATCGTCCGGCTTACCAGGCAAGTGAAGACAATCCAAGCCACTCTCAAGGCTAACGGACGAAGTGGCTCCGCAGTTCGCACGGTGAAGGCAGAGGGGACGACGGTTCGCCAGTAGTCGCGAGGGAAGGACGGAGTCCCCCGGCTTAGCCCCGGCCGGGGTGACTCCTACATTGCTTGTTCCACAATCAAGTGCAACACCGAAATCAAGGGCTACCGCGACTTTGTTCCGCAGCTTGCTATCGTGATGGCGCGGGTTTACGGGAGACGGGGCAAGCCCCGTCTCTACACGCGCGATTTATCCGGATTCTGCCGAGTGCCGCGCCGCGCGGCGCTTTTTTGCTGCTTCCAGCCGCAACATCAGCATGTAAAGCACGATCGCTACGTTGACGGCGACAATCAGCAAGCGAATCCAGTCTGGCCGCCGCAACAGATCGGCCGCCTCGAACGGGATGTAGATGGAGCCGGAGGCAATCGCCATCCACTCCGCCCAGGGGCGGATGTACCACAACCCGTAGGCCTCGATGAAGCGAAGGATCGCGTAGATGGCCGCCACCAGGGCGATCTTCCACAGGCGAACGTCGCTGACCTGGTACACCAGGTCGATAAAGACTCCGACGTAGTGGCGATAAGGGTTTACATGAAAAAATTCCAGGAAGCTCTCGGCCACCCCCCAAATGTCTTTGTGCCGCATGGAGAACACACCGAGGCCCGCGAAAACGACGACGACCCCTTTCGTAAACTCAATGGTGGCGACGGTGCGCACGCCTTTGATGTGTCCGGGATCGTGGATATGGGGATGCATGTGGTGAAAACTGTTTATCCAGCGCCTGATCGCGGATTCATTCTAAAGCGTGGCCGCTAAAGGGGCATTTGATTTCGAAGCAAACGGCGCGGCTGAAGCCGCGCCCCTTCAAAGCAATGCAGCGATCGCAGCGGTAAACCGCTGCGCCACCCAAAATCAAGTCTGGCGGACGCTGGCGCGCAACTCCTCGACGACCTCCAGAGCGGTTTTGTGGGCGGCGTCACTCTGGGTAACCTCGAACGAGATCGCCCCGACGCGGGCGTGGCCACCGCCGCCATAGCGCTCGCAGACCCTGGCCAGATTGACGGTGGGCTCGCGTTTCGACCAGGGGTTCGACCCGACCGAAACCTTCACCCGGAACGAACTCTTGCTGATGCCGACACTGTAGATCGAATCGGGATGCAGGTAGTACGGAATGAACTTGTTGTAGCCTTCGAGGTCGAGGTCGGTGATGTCGAAAAAAATGGTGCCGTCTTTTTCTTGCGTGCGCTGCCGCAAAATCTCGATGGAATGTTGGTGACGTTCGAGCAGCGGCGGCAGGACGGCGGCGACGAATGGCTCCTCAAGAATCTTGGCGAGAGGATGGTAAGCAAGCAGAGGAATCAGCTTCTTGACGAAGTCCCGCTCACTGGAGGCTTCGACGGCCATGGTCAGCTTCATGGCCGGAGCTTGCATTTCTACCGCCGACTTCGCGTCGTCGTACATGGCGCCGTCCACGATGTCGGTCCAGCGGACCAGTTCCGCCACCGGGCGCGGATCGAAGCCGAAGCGTTCTTCCGCCACCATCGCAATGAAACTGGTGCAGGACTTGAACGCGGGATCGTAGAACTTGCGGTTGCTTTGGTCCTGCTCGAAGTGGGCGGCATCGGCCGGGGAAAGAAAAGCGCTTTCGTGGTGATCGAACCACCAGGTGATGTCGGGCGAACTGGAGTACTTGAAATCGACGATGGCATTCTCGTCGCCGTCGAACTGCTTCTCGTCGAAAAGAGCGCCGGCACGATGCAGCAGGCCGGAGTACACGAAGTCCACATCGCTGCGGATTCGTTCCCGGTAGAAACGGGAGAACAAGGCGGCCGACGAAGCCCCGTCAAAACACTTGTCGTGATAAAAGACCCGCACTCGCAAATTGGCTTTCCTTACCCGCTTGTCGTTGTTTCTCAGGGCGTGTAGTCAAAAACAAATAGAGTTGCCGGTTTGGAGAATTATGTCAAGGCGGATATCCATTTTGTAATTTTGTAATCGGGTAATTTGGTAATTTGAAGGCAAAACTTCTACTGTTATTAAATTACTAAATTACCCGATTATCAAATTACAAAATCCTAATCCGGCGCTCACTTCTTCCGGCGCCGTATCTTAAAGTCGAAACTGACCACTCCGTTCTGGTCGCGCAGCGCCACGATAGAAATATTCCGCGTTATGTTGTACTCCACCTGGATAATCTGCTGGGTAGAAACAGAGACGTTGGTGCTGTAGGTGAGGGTGAGATTGCTGGCCACTTGCTGCTCGACGGTGACCTGTGGCCCTCGAACCAGGTTGGTTTCACTGGCCAGTCCCTGGGGATCGATCTTAACGCGGCTGGCGCCGAACAAACGCTGCAGGCGGCTGTTGACGGTGCTGTTCAGAGCCTCATTGATGAGCAAGTTGGAGGCGTCACCGCCAAAACCAAAGGTTCCGCTGGACGCCGCGGAAGCCGACTCTTCCCGCGTGCGGCCCAAAGCTAACAGCGCGATGACGTCGGCTTCGGGAAGCTGAGGCTCGGATTGCCAGGTGACTTTCAAGCCGTTGGCAACGCTGGCGTCACCGCGGAATTGCACCGTGATGTCGTAATCGCGCACTCGCGTGGTAGCCTGCAGATCGATGATGGGCTGAGTCTTGGCCGGATTCGCGAAAGTAACATCGCCGCGCTCGAGCTTGTACTTGTTCCCGTTGAAAGAAATTTCTCCTTCCAGAACTTCCACCCTTCCCAAAATTGCCGGACGCTCGGCGGTGCCCCGCACCCTGAGGTCCGCGTTACCAGAGAGTCTGGCGACGGCCGTTTGCATCTGCAGTTCAGGAGTCGTCGCCACGTGAACATCCAGCCTAAGCCGGCTCTGTAGGCTATCGCTCTGCGTCAAGACGGTTGCCTGCCTGGTCCTTTCGATATAGGCCCCGAAGTCAAATCCTGGAGTGACGGCCAGCTTGGTGACCACCACATCACCGCTGAGCAGTGCGGAATTCGTGCTGCCGGTCAGCCGGAGATCTGCGTTCGCGGTGGAACTTACCCCCGGCGGATAACGCAGGCGAACGTCATGCGCAGTCGCACCCAAATCGATGAGGAACACGCCGCTCTGGTAGGTCGCGGAGCCGGTCAGCGCCACGCTGCCGCCGCCAGTGTTGCCGCGGAGGCTCTCGATCTGGATGCGGTTGCGATCGAACCGCAGGACGCCATTCAGGTCGCTAAGGCCGCTGGGAAAGTCGTTGTGACTGACGAAGGTGTTCTTCACCTCCAGACGTCCTTGCAGCACGGGCTGGGAGAGCGTACCGCTTGCGTTGAGGTTTACGCCCACCGTGCCGCGCGCCAGGATTTTGGGGTTGAGAGACTGCCAGAGCGCCATATTGACCGAGCCGTCCAGACGGAGATCGAGCTCTTGAGCGCCGCTTAAATGCGCCCGGCCGTGGGCGGTGAAATCGGTTCCACTTCCTGCCAGGTGGAGGTCTTCTACGAGCAGGACCTGGTCCGCGACCTCGAAGCGAATGGGACCGACACTTTGTATCTGCACGTGCTCGACTTCAGCGCTGAACGACTGGATCTCGGCTGTCGCCTTTAAATCGTGAAGCGTGCGCAAGGGACCGCGAACTTGCAGCGTCCCGTCCAGAGAAGAGTGTCCCGTGATCTTTCCCGGCAAGTAGCTGCGCAGCAGCCAATCGGCATCCAGATGATGGAAGACAAGATTCAGATCCGCGGGGAAGTCATGGTCTAATCCAACCCTACCCTGAATGGTCAAATCAGCTTTATCTTTTTTATCTTTATCAAAATCGAAGTCCGAGTGGGCCTTGAGATCGAGGTCGCGTCCATGAGTGACCGCGTCAACGTAGAAATCTCCGACGCGCTCCTTGTCCAAGGCGAGGTCCTTGAGATGGACGTGCGCTTCGATCGAAGACTGCTCGGGAGTGCCGCTGACTCGCAGGGTGAAATCGGCGACGCCATCCGCCGTGAACCGGCTGCTCTCGAAGCGCGGGAAGCGGGCGAGATCGAGGTTACGTGCGGAAAGATTCAGGCGAAACTCGCTCTTCGACAAATCGTTGTTTGACGTACTGATATTCGCCGTGCTGACGGCGGCGCTCCCGGAAAGTTGGGCACCGTAAACACTGGCATCGATGTTGTTGAACTGCAGTTCGCCAGCGGCGAGGCGGAGATCGCTCTTCAACAAAGGAACGCCCACTCCGTAGGCTATTCCATTGTGCAGTTCTAGGTTTCCATCCCCGTGGGGATCGTAGCGCGTGCCGGAAAGCGTGGCCGATAGATTCAGAGTGCCAGCGAAAGGCTGCGTCAGTCCGGCGAGTTGAGCGAGTTCGGCCACGTTGGCGTTGCGCAAGTCAAAATGCAGAGTAAAAGGAAGGCCCTCCAGAAGTACCCCCCCTGTGAGTTCGGCACTGGTGTCGAAGCGGGCAGTGGTGTGGCCATGGATGAGGGACCCATTGTGCGCAGCGAAATGATTGCTGGAGTACTGGATGGCGGTGGAGAGCGCGTCCCAGTGGACAAATCGAGAGGAGACTCGTTTGGTTGCCGGCAAGGTAGTGTCAAAGTCGTAGACTTCGAGATTTCCGTTGACGGCAATCGCCGAGAGTTTGCCGCTGGCGTTGCCGGTAAGGCTCGCCCAGCCGTGAACGGCAAAGGGCAACTCCCGGGATCCGTAGGCCGCTTCGAGCAGCGGTGTCCACTCCCTCAGGTTGTGGCTGGTGAACGAGAATCGCAGGGATGAGGACGAGGCCACGGCCAGATTGCCCGTGGCGGTGATTTCAGATCCTAGTGTTGTCAGGTGAAGCTGGCTCACTTCCAACTCGTCGCGCGATCCGCGATAGATGCCATCAATCTGGCCGCGCACGGGGATCTCGTCCGGCGCCGCCTTTAGCGGTGGCGCAATGTCAAGGTTCAGGCGAGTCTCCGCGTCACCGATCGAGCCCACCCAGAGCATCTCAACCTTGCCGCTCGCCCTTCCGGAGAGGTCAAGGCGATCCAGTGGAAGGTTTGTTGAGCTCAGCAATTCCAGGGCCGGGAGCAGCGGGAAGGCCGCCAATTGCAAGTGTACCGAGCCGCGCTGAAGACTTCCCGGCGGGACTCGTCCGATCACGTGCCGCTGCCCTGGAACCGGCGACGCTTCTAGCGAACTCTGCCAGTTCGTCACATCGGCATCGCCTACGAGGTCGCCACCGAACAGGTTTGCCTTGATGGAGGAAACGCGGAAGCGGCCCGGGGTAACGGAGTAGCCTGCGGTGATGCGGCCATTCGGCATCGTCAGCTTACCGTTCGACCATTCGATGTCTTTGGCCTGCACCGTTCCCTGGGTGGAAAAATCCTGCAGGTTCCAGGAACCTTTGCCCTCGAACTGGGCCATACCTTTCTGGAGTGACCCGGTGCGAACTTGCATCTGCCGCGACAGGGAGGCGAGTTCGCCGAGGTCCGCTACGCCATGATAATCACCGCTCACCTGGGGGTTGTGAAAGTCCTGCAGGCGGCCCGCGAAGTGAAATTCAGATTTTCCCGATGTGAGAGTCAAACTGCCGATGTCGGCGCGTCCCTGAGCCAGAACCAGCGAAGCATCGCCCCCCCACACAAACGAGGGATACTGCTGAACGTGCGTTGCCACACTTCCCACGAGTACCCGGGCTTCGTATTGCCGCCGCAGCAAGGAGTAATTCAAAAACAGCGCCAGGTCGCGGGCGTCAAAATCGAACGGCATTTTCTTGTCTTCCCACAGGAGCTCGCCCCGCTGCACCTCGATGCGCGAAACCGAAAACGAGATGAGTTGCTCTACCGGCCCCTGGTCCAAGGAAAGGCTCACGTGCGGCGCCGGAACGTTGGTGGCGCCGTTGGGGAAAGCGATGACGTGGACGACCGGATGCTCGAGCACCAGAGAACGCAGTCCGATGGTCGTGCTGAGGAGCGAAATGATTTTCAATTCCGCCTGCAGGCGATCGACGCGCAGGAATGGAGCCTGATCGGAAGCTTCGCGACCGTGGATGGTCAAATTGCGAGCGTCCACGCGCAGGCGGAACGGAATGGTGTGAAGTTCGCCGAGTTCGACGCGGCCGCCGGTGATTTTCTCAACCGACGCGACCACTCGGCGGCGGGCCATCTGCTGAAAAGAATCGGTAGTGACGTACCAGGCGAGAAGGCCGAATCCGACCAGGCTGAAAACGCAGAATGCCAGAAAGAGTTTCCACAGGATGCGGCGGCGCTCGGGAGGAACAGGCTCGGTCAGCGCTTCGGTCAACGGTTCGGTCAACGGTTCTGCTCTCCGGCGCTGGGTTCAGGCCTCAAGATATGGCTCTCAGAGCGCAGACTCGCCAGCCACCCGGAGAGCAGTTCGTTCATTTTTCGCTCGGCCAGTAAATCCTTGATTCGGCCAAAGACTTCGGTCAACGGAGTTGCGCGACTGCCGGCCCGTTTCATATCGGGCAGCAACTGATTGTTGTAATAGGTCTCTACCGCGTGCTGATCAATCTGGATTGAGGGACGGAGGCGGTCCTCAACCAGCTTCATGAGCTGAATCTCGTCGCTCAGACGTTTCTCCAACGCGCTTTGGGCGAGCCCATATCGTTGCAGCTTGGCACGCCAGCTCTCGTCGGTGTCGCAATCCGGATGGAGCTTGCGGACTTCGGCAACACGGGCAACGACCTGCTCGGCGGGAGCGGGTTGAGACGGCCGAAGCTGTTCTCGCAGCAATTCCCGATCGATCAGGCGATCAAGGGCTGCGTTGCGCTCAGTCGAGGTCAACGAGTCTGGATCGCGGGCATTGGAAAAGGCCTCGAAGGCTATTTCCTGTTCCCAATCGCTCTGCAACACCACGTGGCCGTTCACGTTGGCGACCACACGATCAACGATCTGACCGCCCACGGATGAGATCGCCAGCGCCATGCTCAGCGCCAGCGCCAGAGCGCAATGTTTTCCGAGTTTGATCGTTTCGAGTTTGATCGTTCCGAGTTCGATCGTTTCGAGTTTGATCCGGCGGAGTTTCATCAGAAAGACTGCCCGACGCTGAAGGAAAAGTTAAAATGCCCGGCGCGTTGGTATCCAAACTGCCCGACAGATTGCTTAGTTACCGTGTCGGTCGTGATGTTAGTGTAGCTGGGGAACACCGGCGGGTTCAAATTGTAACCGAAGTCAAAGCGCAAGGGTCCGATCGGCGTTTGATAGCGCACTCCGACGCCGACCGCGTGCGAAACATAGTTGTAATTGCACTGCAGGTGCGTGTCCTCATGGAAGCAGAAATCCTGATTGGGCTGGTGAAAGCGCCCCAGGCTGGGGAGCATTTCCTGGGGCCGCGCAAAAACGTTGCCCATGTCTTCAAAAACCGTAAAGCCGATGCTTTCCAGAACATAAGGCAAAGTAACGTTTGGAAAACGCATCTCCAGGTTGTTGAGGAAGACCGCGCTGCCGCCGACGGGAAATCCGGTGAACGGGTCGCGCGGTCCTGCCTGATTTAAGCCAAACCCGCGATGGGAGTTGCCCCCGCCGCTGTAGAACCGCTCCGGCAGAGGAATAAAGGTTGCGCCGGGAGGCACTGGCGGCAAGCCCTGGGCGACGCGTAGGGAGGTGTAAGCCGGATCCACCAATAACGTGCTTCCAAAACGGTTCTCAATCCCGACGCTGGTGGAACGGGCGAAGACGAAGCCTTGTCCCGTGCTGCGATTGCGAAAAAACGTGTGATAGGTGGAGTTCTTTACCAGTAACCGGCTGAAGTCGGCCTCGGAGCCAAAATAGCTGGAGGCGACGCCGCCTTCGACCGTCGTGTAGTTGCCGCGCGTGCTTTCCAAGTCGTTATCGCGCCGGTTTCGAATGTAGAGAAAATTAGGCGTTCCAACCCGCGTGGGCGTGGAGAGAAGCGGAATGAGGTTGGCGGTGACCTGAATATTGCTGGCCTCCACGCGCCGGTAACTGAAACGGTAGGCGAACGTCGTCAGTTCGCGGCCGGTTGTCGAATCTCGTTTCAGCACTTGCAAGACTTGCCAAGTGCCCTCCAGACGTTTCGAGGTAAAGGTGGAGACGTCCACCGTGTTGTCGTAAAGCGCAGTGGCGGTGAAACGAAGGGTGTCCCGGTTGAGTAGGTTAGGGATGTCGTAACTGATGAGCGCTTTCTGCTGCAGGCGACCGAGGTTACCCTTCATGGTGATGGTCTGATGGCGGCCGTCCACGTTGATGCGGTTTACGCCGAGAGACACCATGGGGCTGACGCCGGTCTGCCCGAGTGGCTGGTTGGTTCCGAAAGAGGGCTGTCCGGTCTGGAACTCAAAACCGCCGCCGTAATCGAAGGTGTAGCGTTCCGCCTCGCGCGCCGTGACCAGCACGTTCTTGCGCGACTCGGTGCCGTCCGGGTTCTGGATGGCCGTGTTCACCTGCTTGAAAAGGCCGAGGTCGTACAGGCGGCGCTGGCTCTCCAACATATCCTGCTGGCTGAATGGCGCGCCCGGTTGCACCCGCATTTCCCGGTTCGCGACTCCGCGGCGGGTGTAGTGCAAGCCGTCGAGAAAAACCTGATTGACAAAAAACTGCTCGCCTTCATGAATCGAGAAGCTCACACCAACGCGCGGCAAGTTGTCCGGTGACGGAACCGGAACATAGGCGACGTCAACGGTGGCATTGGGAAAACCATTATCGAGATACTTTCCCAGAATCGTGTCGCGATCATCCGCCAGACTCGATTCATCAAAGCCCTGTCCTTCGGAAGTGGAAATTTCGGGAAGCTGTTCCTGCGGAAGCGTATAACTGCCCTCGATGCGGACCCACGCGACGCGTGTCTGCTGGCCCTCTTTGACGGCAATCTCGATGGCAAGTCGCGACGGATCACCCTGGTACTTTGTAACCAGTTTGCCGGTGACTTCGGCCTGCCGGTAACCACTCGCCCGATACAGACCCTGAATATTCCGCACATCCTCTTCGAGCAACGCTTCGTTGTAGCGCCCGTGACTGAACAGGCGTCCGGCGGATTGATCTTGCATGTGGGAGCGAATCAGTTCGTCGGAAAAAAATCGATTGCCGGAAATACGAATGGCAGCGAGCTTGTGACGGTCCCCGGAATTGACGGCGTAAACCACCTGCAAATTCTTGCCGTCCTGGGCGCTGCGCTGGCTCACGCTGACGGTGGCTTCGAAGTAACCCAGGGTTTCAAGATGGTTCTGGATATTGCGCCGGCCTTCGTTGAGCAGATCGTCGTCAACCGCGCCTTCTTCATAGATTGGAACCAGCCTTTTGAGAATGCGCTGGCTGAGTTTATAGCCCTCGGCGGCAATCTCCACCCCTGGACCGCGATCTACTTTGAAGACGTAGTCCACCGTGTTGCGCTCGGAATGGTAGGTGCGGCTGGCCACCGAGACCTGGGCAAGCAGACGGTTCTGCTTCTGATAGCGACGGCGAATTCGTTGCAGAGCGCGCGTAATGCGATTCGCGACGACCGGATCGCCGGGATGCAGCTTGGCAATCTCCTTGATCTCTCCGATGGAATAGCCGGCGTCGCCTTCCAGCGTGATCTCTCCCACTATGGCACGCGGCCCGAGCACGACATGGAAGGTCATGTTGACCTGGTGTTGCCGCTCGTCGCGCTGTTCGGAGGTCGTCAGTTTCGACTGGTGGAATCCATTTTCTTCCATCACCCGCTGGATGCCCGCCAGCGCACGGTCGATTTTCTCCCGAGCGTAGAGTTCGCCGAGTTGCAGGCGGGTGGCGCTGGCCAGTTGGTTTGCCGACGGATTGCTGGAAACTCCTTCTATCGCCACCATGCCCACGAAAAAATTGGCGACCGTCAGAAAGCGCAGCCTGACGCCGGCGGTGCCGCTGCGCTCCGCTTCGGCCTGAATATCGAAGAACCGCCCGGTGGCAAAAAGAGCCTGCAACGCGTCGTGCAGTGTTTCCCGCGTAAGAGGTTCGCCAATCTTGAGCGGCGTGGCCGCCAGCAGCGAAGCCGCTTCTTCCGGCGGAACGCCCGGCAACTCGATCTGGTCGACTGCCAAGCCCAGATAAGGCGCGATGGCTCCGAACGTTGCTCCGAACTGCGCGGGCGATTCCGCAGGTTGCTGCGCGGCGGGGGGTGAACCCTGCGCCCAACTTGCCCGGTGCGCGAGCGCCAGTACAAACAGAAGTGCCAGCGCAACCCGAGTGGCGCCGCTTAGGAGTCGGTGGTGAAAGTCAGGTCCGGAGCGGCGCACGAGCAACTCACTGAAGGAATTGTCATCCCGAGCGAAGCGAGGGATCTGCAGTTCGCCGCAACTTGCAGATCCCTCGCTTCGCTCGGGATGACAAAGTCTGGAGGACTGGGGGCTTGAGAGCGGGGTCTCACTTTCGCCACGGGCTGCTGGCCGCAACACTCCCTCCCGAAATTCCGGCTGCTCAACCATGAAGCCTTTCGGGTTCGATGAATCGCAAAACCGCACACGTTGCTCGCAAGAACAAGTTTGATGACCGGAACCTATAATACTGGTTGGAAAGCCCGGGAAAGGTAATCTCTAAGGTTATTGCTTTGGAAATGGACGACCGATATTCGCGGCAGGTGTTGTTTCGGGAGATCGGAGCGGAGGGCCAGAAAAAGCTGTCGCAGTCCCGCGTGGCGATCGTCGGGTGCGGCGCCACCGGTTCCGCCCTGGCTTCGTTGCTGGCACGTTCGGGCGTTGGGACGCTGCGGATTCTCGACCGCGACTACGTCGAGTCGAGCAATCTGCAGCGGCAATCGCTGTTCGACGAGAACGATGCGCGCGAATCGGTGCCCAAGGCGATCGCGGCGGCGCGGCAAATTGCGCGCTTCAACTCGCAGATCGCGGTCGAGCCCCATGTCGCCGACCTGATTCCGGCGAATGTCGATTCCCTGCTTGGCGGCTGCGACCTCATCCTGGATGGTACCGACAATTTCGAAACCCGCTACCTGATCAACGACTATGCGCTGAAGAATTCCGTGGCGTGGATTTACGCCGCAGCGGTCGCGAGTTATGCCGTGACCATGAACATCCTGCCCGGCGAAACGGCGTGCCTGGCGTGCATCTTTCCAGAATCCCCGCGCGGGACCGTGGAGACCTGCGAGACCGCCGGCATTTTGAATTCAGCCGTGAACCTGGTCTCGTCGGTTGCGGCTACCGAGGCCTTGAAGTTTCTGGTGGGTGCCCGTTCGAAGATGCGCCGGACGCTCGTTTCCTGGGATGTCTGGAGCAACGAACGGGCCGAGTTAGCGGCGGCTCATCCGCGGGCAGGCTGCCGAGCCTGCTTGCGCGACTTTATTCATCTGGCGGGTGAAGGGCGGCCTCACATTACGCTGTGCGGCAGGAATTCCGTCCAGATCCACGAGCGCGAGCGGCCCGTGGACTTCGTGGAGCTGAGCACGCGCCTTCAGCCTCTCGGTAGCGTTCGCCACAACGAGTTTGTGCTGAAGTTCTGGCGCGAGCCCTACGAAATGACGCTGTTTCCCGACGGCCGGGCGATCATCAAGGGAACGACCGACCCGGCCCTTGCGCGCAGTCTGTACGCCCGATACGTGGGCAGCTAAAATCGGCAATCGATTGCAGGTTGTGCGCAGCAGTTTTCACCAGCCTCGATGACTGGCCTCGCCCGAATTTCAGTGGTTTAGCCGAGAGCGCCGCGAATCTCCCGACATCCTGGCTGTCTTTGGCCCAGCGGGAACTGGCCAGCAAACTGCACTGGTACCGGGGAGGGAGACGGGGCAAGCCCCGTCTCTACAATGGATTTGTACGTCCCCTGTGGAGGAAGTATGCGACCCTATTTGGTTCCGATGGCGGTAGTTTTGATGGCAGCAGCGGCTTTTGGGCAATCGCCCTTTCCTTACCCCGGCGCTTGCTGGTATGGATGCGGCCCGTATGTTCCGCGCCTCACCACGCCAGAGATTTCCCTGCAACAGTTTTCGCCGAATCCGGTGGGAGCGAGCAACGCCACCACGGGATTAATCGCCGGCGCGACCAACTCGACGCTTTCCGAGATTCAGGGATCGACGAACTCGGTTTACACCGTGGCCGTGTGGTACCAGGGCGGCGACGCTGCGCTGATGACGCCGCAGGTCCATCTCTGGCCCGAGACGGTTGGACGCGAAGGTCACATTATGCACGACGCGATGCGCGAAGAACGGTCACGCGAAGGGCGTTTGCAGGAAGAACATGGCCCACGCGAAGAAGCGCGGGGCGGCTGGACGTATTTCACGGGACGCGAGCACACCGCGAGCGCGGTACAAGCGGCGGGTGCAGCGAAGGGCTCCAGGAAGGCCGGTCACGTCTATAACAACGACGACGTCACCCGCCAGAATGACAAAAACGGCACCGTGAAGCACGTCGGCAAGACGGAGAAGATGTAAGAAGCGGCTCTCAGCTGTCGGCTCTCAGTTTTTCGGCTCTTGATCGCGGCCTTGTGTCGACGACTGGGGGCCTTTTTTATCCAAGCTGGCGAACCAGAAGCAATTTTCCCTGTTCGAGGGCAGAGATGGCGGCGTCGCGGGTGACGGTAGGAAAGTCATCCAGAAATTCGACCAGTGTCTGTCCCCCTTCCAGGTAGTCGAGCAGCGCCTGAAATGGGACGCGTGTGCCGCGAAAGACGGGTGTCCCGCCGAGCACTTCCGGATCTCTCGCAATGACTTCGTTTACGGTAAGCATCGGCTGATTTTTCTGGACTTCTGGGGAGATTCTACTCCGCGTCACCCGCCAACACAAAACTGGAAGCCGAACCCCCGTTCACGCAGCTCCCGTCTGTTAGTGAGCCGTTCCCTTCCCCAATCTGTTATCTTTTGCGGTTGCTCTTCTGCACAAATGAACGGCAGGCGCCCGTCGGCGCCGGGGATGAGTGCCTCGATGGGTGATCGTGCTCGGGTGGACGCTGCGCGTCCGGAACCGTCTCGTCTTTATCGCTGGACCGTGCTGCTGTTCGTAAGCGTGGCGATGGGCGGAAACTACTACATTTATGACAGTATCAACCCGCTGGAACGCATTTTTATCGACAAGCTGGGCTTTTCTGCCACGGCTTTCGGGTGGTTAAACTCATCCTATAGCGTGGCCGCGGTTTTGACCCTGCTGATTGGCGGCATCGTCATTGACCGGATTGGCACAAAGAAGGCGCTTACGTTTTTTGCCGGCCTTTGCCTGCTGGGAGCCGTGCTCACCGCCGCGCGCGGACGGCCTGGGGTGATGATCACCGGCCGCACCGTGCTGGGTCTGGGCGCCGAATCCATGATCGTTGCGGTCACCACCGTGCTTGCCAAGTGGTTTAAGGGCAAAGAATTGAGCTTCGCTTTCGGGATTAACCTCACCATTGCCCGTCTGGCATCGGTGGCGGCGGACAACTCGCCGACCTGGGCTCACCGAGCGTTTTATCCCCATGGACCCACGGGCGAACCAAGCTGGCAAGGGCCGTTATTCATCGCGGTAGGCGCCGCAGTCCTGGCCGTGTTCTGCTCGGGAATCTACTGGTTGCTCGAAAGCCGGGCGGAAGGGCGCTACGAACTTGGACAGGCTGGTTCCATAGACAAGCTGGAGTTCGGGCAGAGTTTTCGCGTCCGCGGATTGCTGTTCGGGCAAGCTGTTCCTAAAATCTGGCGCGCGCTTAAAGACTTTTTCCGATTTAATCCATCGTACTGGTTCGTCGTGGGACTGTGTTTCACCTTCTACTCCGCCATCTTTCCCTTCCGAACGTTTGCCATCGACTTCTTCACCAATAAGATTCTGGCAGCCCACGGTGGGGTGAGCGCTACGGAAGCCATGCGCATCCTGTCACACGAGCGGGCGGGGTTCTTCAACAGTCTGCTTCCCTTGTCCGCTATGATCGCGACCCCGCTCTTCGGATTGCTCTCCGATAAAATCGGGAAGCGTGCATTCCTGATGATGTTCGGCTCCATCCTGCTGATGCCTGTCTATTTGCTGATGGGATACACCAACGTTTCGCTCTACCTGCCCGTCTGCATGATGGGGGTGGCTTTCTCGCTGATTCCGGCGGTCATGTGGCCTTCGGTCGCCTACATCGTGGAGCAGAACCGGCTGGGCACTGCCTACGCCTTGATGACCCTGATTCAGCAGATCGGCTTCTTCATGCTGAACTTGCTGATCGGCACGGCAAACGACTACTCCCATGCCGGGCTGGATAACCCGGGAGGATACGGGCTCGGCATGTTGATCTTCTCCATCCTTGGCTTCGTTGGGCTTACCTTCGCCATTCTGCTACGGATTCGCGAAACCGGGCCCCACGGGCATGGGCTGGAGACGATCACGGCAAAGGGGTAGGCCATGTAGCGCGGACACTCCTGTCCGCGCAAACGTCTGCTATGGCGCCGACACGCGGACAGGAGTGTCCGCGCTACACGAGCCAGGTTACGAAAGTGATCTGTAGCCTTGACTGGTCGGCTACTTTGGTCGGATAGATCATCCGGCGAGCTACGGTTTTTGGTATTCTGGCCACTTAGGAACGGTCGAGAGCGCTTCCGCAACTCCCTCGGCAAATTTGTACAACGAAAAGAGTTTGAAGCCGCATCTGAACCAGTAGCGGCCGGAAAAGGCGATTTGACCGACCCGAAGCAACGCATCACCGAAGCAGAAGCTATTGAGCAGGCGAAGCAGGGCCACGAGCCAGCCTTCGAAGTCTTGTATCATCTGCACAAGCGCCGCGTGTACTCGCTATGTTTGCGCATGGTCTCCAATCCCGTGCAGGCGGAAGATCTAGCCCAGGAAGCATTTCTTCAGCTATTCCGCAAGATCGGCACCTTTCGCGGCGAGTCCGCCTTCTCCACCTGGTTGCACCGCATGACGGTCAACGTCGTGCTGATGCAACTGCGCAAGAAGGGCCTGCCGGTGGTGTCGCTCGAAGAAACTCTGGAAGCCGACGACGAAGCCCCCAGGAAAGAATTCGGCGCCAAGGACGTGAGGCTGACGGGCTCCGTCGATCGGCTGCAATTGCAGCGGGCGATTGACCGGCTGCCGCCGGGCTATAGAACGGTTTTTGTGTTGCACGATGTGGAAGGGTTCGAGCATAACGAAATTGCCCAAATGGTGGGATGCTCGATTGGCAACAGCAAGTCGCAGCTCCACAAGGCACGCTTGAAGCTGCGGGATTATCTGAAGTTCATGAGAGCCGAAAAGGCCAAGACGGGGTAGCGGAAGTTGCGGTATTGGGGAGAGGGTTGGCTATGACGTGTTCCGATGTAGAGCGAGTTCTGCCGGAGCTCCTCGAGGGCGCTCCGGACGGTGAGTTTCAGACTGCCTTTGAAACTCATGTAAAGTCCTGTCCAGCTTGCTCGGAGCTGGTTTCGGACTTGAAGCTGATCGCGAGCGAAGCCCGGCAACTGGCGGCAAGCGAAGAACCGGCGCCGCGGGTGTGGCTGCGAATTGCCGATGAATTACGCGCCGAAGGGCTGATCTCTGACTCGGCGATCCGTGAACCCGATTCCGCGCCCACCCGGCCCATCTTTGTCCCAACTTCTCCACGACGGCGATGGAGCGCATGGTGGCTGGCGCCAGTTGCGGCTGCGCTGCTGGTGGCAGGCTCTTACGTGGTAAGCCATAAGCCGGCCCCGCAAGTGGCGAAGCAGCAAGCTCCGGGAACTCAGGTTACGTCCCCGGCTCCAGCGCCCCCGGCGGTTGCCGAGCCCCCGGCGGTTGCCCCCGCTTCCGTGCCTCCCCCGGCTCCTCAGCAACTGGCACAGAAGTCCGCCAAGCAAACGGACGTAGTAAGACCTGCGGCAGGACCTACGACAGAACCCGCGCCGAACGAGGAAGATCAACAGTTTCTAAGTGCAGTTTCCACCCGTGCCCCTTCGATGAGGGCCACGTATGAAAGTCAACTGCAGGCGGTGAATGCCGATATCCGGGAAACGCAGGCATACGTGGATCGGAATCCGGGGGATGCAGACGCCCGGCAGCATCTGATGGAAGCGTATCAACAAAAAGCACTTCTTTACCAGATCGCGTTGGATCGTATTCAGTAGTGGAAAGGCGGACCGGCATTCCCGGCCGCAGGGGCGACGTTTTATGGAGAGTCTTCAGCAAGCGAGTCTTCGGCAAACCACGGTCGTAACCCTGGTTCTGGCAACCTGTCTGGCTTCGGCGGCCTTCGCCGAGACCAAGAAGGAATTCCGTTTCACGGTCGGTCCCAACGCCAATGTTTCCGTGGATACGCAGTACGGGGCGATTTCGGTAAAGCCTGGGAGCGGCAATCAGGTCGTGGTGACGGCCACGCTCCGGTCGGACAAAGTGGAGGTCGACAAGCAGCAAAATGGCAACCGAATTGAAATCGCGTCGTACCTGCTGCAAGGCGCGGACCAGCAAACGGGCCGGGTTGACTACGAAGTGCTGATTCCGCCCGACGCCACCCTCAATCTCCATTCTTCGGCCGGTCCGCTGTCGGCGGAGCGCTTGCAGGGAGACCTGACGCTGGAAGGCACGGATGCGGTGGTGAATATTCGCAGCGTAAATAATGGCCATGTGCACGTTCGGACGATGGGCGGGCCGATCACGCTGACCGATGTTCGCAGTGGCCACGTTGAACTCGCTTCCATCAGCGGCGACGTCCATTTGAAGTCGGTCACTGGGCCGCTCGTACAGGCGAGTTCGGGCAGAGGAAAGATTTTCTACGATGGCGATTTCGGCTCTGGCGGCGACTATAAGTTCACCACCCACACCGGGGATATCGAGGCCCTGGTGCCCGCGGATGTCTCGGCCGATTTCAGAGCGCACTCCGTGCTGGGCCGGGTGCAACACGACTTTCCTCTCCAACCCCGGCACTCCCGGTTTTCCGAGGAAGTGGGACGTTCCTTCATTGGCACGACCGGTCAGGCAGCATCGGAAGTCGTGCTGCGGTCTTTCAGTGGTAAAATCCGCCTCAAGCAACGCTGAACTCAGGTGTCAGGTCTTAGGTCTCAGGTCTCAGGTCTCAGGTCTGGGGAAGGTCTTGATTTTCCTGAGACCTGAGACCTAAGACCTTGATGGAGTGCCATGGGAGTGCGCGCGGTGTTTCTGGTGGGATTCATGGCTTCCGGCAAGACCACCGTGGGGCAGGAGCTGGCGCGGCGGCTGGGCTGGGATTTTGTGGATCTGGATGCCCAAATCGAGTCCCGCGAGCAGCAGACTATTGCGGAGATGTTTCGGGAACGGGGGGAACGTGAGTTTCGTCTTGTCGAAGCCGCCGTGCTTCGCGATCTGACGGAATCGCTGGAGCGCGATACCGTGGTCGCGCTCGGGGGAGGAACGTTCGCGCAGCTAAGCAACTTTGAGTTGCTGCGGCCTTGGCACTCTATATTCCTGGATACTCCATTGGACGAACTTTGGCGGCGCACTCGGGAGGATGCGACGAAACGGCCTTTGCGAAAAGATGACCGCGCCGAGTTTGAAAGTCTGTATTGGCAGCGCCGACCTTCCTACGCCCAGGCGACCGTGACTGTCGTAACCTCAGGTAAAGATCTGGCGTCCCTTTGCGCCGAGATCGAGCGTACCTTGCAGTTTCGGGAGGAGACTGAGCCCGCGGACTCATCTCAGATACTCCGCGACCATTTCGGAACAGGAGAATCACAGTGAAGTTGTCTTATCGGCTGCTCGCTTTCATGATGGCGCTCGTTTGGTGCATTGCGGCGTCGGCCGCCCCTATGCCAAAAGAGAAGGAAAAGGAGCACGAGGGGAAGAACGTCGACTCCGGCTCCTTTGGCGTGTTTCAGAATGGCCATCGTGTAGGAACCGAGACGTTTTCGATCTATCAGACCGGCAACGGCAGCGTTATCCAGTCCGAGTTCAAGACGGAGAATTCTCCCACCCAGGATGTCCAAACTTCCGAGATGCAGCTTACCGCGAATGGGGATATCCGGCGTTACGAGTGGAAGGAGCTGAGCCCGGAAAAGGCGGAATCGGTGGTGCTTCCGAACGCCGATTTTCTGAATCAGAAGTGGAGCACTGGGCCCGCGGAAAAAGGACAGGAACAGCCCTACCTGCTGCCGGTTTCGACCAGCATTTTGGACGACTACTTCTTCATCCACCGCGAAGTGCTGGCCTGGAAGTTTCTAGCCGCAGCCTGCAAACAGGAAAAAGGGCAAGTGCAGTGCCCCTTCAAGGAGCGGGCCCAGTTCGGAACCATGAACCCGCATCAACATTCTTCGGCGCCGCTCAGCGCGGAGTCCCTCGGCCGGGAAAAGGTAACCCTGAAGAGTGGCCCGCAGGAACTGAATAAAGTGGAGCTGAAGAACGACGCGGGGACGTGGCAACTCTGGCTCGACGATCAATGGAAGGTTATTCGGATGTCCATTGTGGGAGAGAACACCGTAGTGGAGCGCGATTAGCCAGGACGCGCAAAACCACAGAGGGCTGAAGGTCAGCCCCTTTCGGAATTGGATCGTTCTCAATTCCAGCGATACGATAGAAGCGGGCGCTTGAGAAGCAGTCGTTCCCATGCGCGACCAGAGCGGCAGGAATAACTCTTGACGATTCTCGATTCACGCACGTCGCGCGTGCTCTTCACGGCTTTGCTGTTCGCCATGGGGCTGGGCTTTCTCTACGCGGCGCGGCGCACGCTGATTCTCTTCCTGTTCGCCATTTTTTTTGCCTACCTCATTAATCCCGCAGTGGGGAGACTGGAGAAAGTGGTCCGCAGCCGCGTCTGGGCGATCACCATCATTTACCTGTTGCTTCTCAGCGCTCTGGGGGTGTTCGGCTTTCTTGTCGGCCCGAGGATTGCCCGGCAAAGCGCCCGCCTCGGAGAGTCGCTGCCCGGACTGATGGATAAGGCCAGCATCGGCCAGCTTGCCGAACGGATCGGGAGCCAGCACGGCTGGAGCGAACCGACCCAGAGACATATTCAGGATTTCTTGATGAGTCACCGGGAAGACTTGTCGCGCCTGGCGCAGCGCTTCGGCCTTCGCGCCGCCGCAGCGGCGCAGGATGTGTGGGTGCTGTTCCTCGTACCCATCCTGGCCATTTTCTTTCTGCGCGACGGCGGCAGCTTCCATGAAGTGTTGCTTTCGCTGGTACAGTCGCGAACGCAGCGTGAGTTTCTCCAGGATGTGTTCCAGGATCTGAACCAGATGCTCGCCCAATTCATTCGCGCCCAGTTGACCCTGGCGGCGTTTTCGTTCGTGGCGTACACCGCATTCTTGGGTGCAATGCGAGTACCGTACGCGCTAACGCTCGGCACCGCCGGAGGCGCGCTGGAGTTCGTCCCCGTGGCCGGACCGCTGCTGGCGGGCGCTGCCATGCTGGTCGTCGCCGTTCTGGCGGGATACCAGCACTGGCCCTACCTCCTGTTATTTTTGTTGGCCTGGCGGATGGTGCAGGACTACGTAATCTCTCCCCGCGTCATGGGCGTCAGCGTGGAATTGCACCCGCTGGCCGCTTTGTTCGGCATTCTTGCGGGCGGCGAAATCGCAGGAATACTCGGCGTCTATCTCTCCATCCCGGTGATGGCCAGCTTGCGGATTGTTTGGCGTCGCTGGCGCATCTACGCCGAAAAACGCAAGTTTGGACCGCTCACCGAGTACTCGTTCCCGCAAGAGTTGGGAAAGGGGAGAATCTAGAAGAGTCCCGTAGAGACGGGGGTTACCCCGTCTGACTTCGCGGCAAGAGACGCGGCCAGCCGCGTCTCTACGGGAAATCGGGTGCGCCTTTAGAGCGAAGCCAGAGTTGCTATGGCCACGGCAGCTGCCGATCTGTGCTCGGCTTGGACAGCCGAGGGCGGCGGTCCCTACGCGAGCGACCTCTACGACGTGGCAGACGTGGCTGTGTTCTTCACGGTATCCACATCGACTTTGCGAAGAAACTCGGCCGCGGCTTCCGGCAGCACCGTGTTGATGAACATTCCCGAGCCCAGCTCAAATCCGGCCACTCGCGTCAGCCGCGGGATCACACTCACATACCAATGAAAGTACTTTACGCCGACGCTCTCGGCAGGAGCGCTTCGAATCGTAAAGTTGAAATCCGGGTTCGCCAGCCCGTGGTAGAGCTTGGCCAGCGTCGAGCGCAACATGCGCGCCAGGTCGTTCATCTCCGAAGTGTTTACATCTCCGAAGCTGGCCATGTGCCGCCGCGGATAGATGTGGGTAGAGAACGGAGCCGACGAGGCATACAGTTCGAGCGCGACGAAGTGCTCGGAAACCGAGACGATGCGGGTTTGTTCTTCTAATTCCTCTTCGAGCACCTGACAGAACATGCACTCGCCAAAGTCGTCATAGTGTCGTAAAGCTTGTTGAAAGCGCTCGCGCACTTGCAGCGAAATCACTGGAGTTGCGATCATCTGGGAGTGCGGGTGTTCCAGGCTCGTGCCGGCGTCGATCCCGTGATTCTTGAAGATCGTAATGAGCGCGATGCGCGGGTCCAGGCTGAGCTCATCGTAGCGGGTCTTATAGATGTGGAGGATTTCAGTCACGTAGGAATCGGACATCAGGGCCATAACCTGAGAGTGGTCGGGCGTCTCAATGATCACATCGTGAACCCCAAAGCCATTTACCGACCGGCGCGACCGGTGTACAGTGCGTGTCGGCTGCGCTTCGCGGGAAAGAGCCGCAAATTTATTCGGCACCACTCGCGCGTGCCACGGAACATCCATCGAGGCCGGGACCCGCAGAATTTCCGGCGGAGTCAGCTTCTCGTTTCCCGGACAAAAAGGGCAGTTTGCGACAAACGATGCCGCCGGCTTGCGCTCGTTGTGGCGCGCCATTTCTTCCGGACGGCGGGCTCGCTCGGTTGCGATCACAACCCATTCCTTGGTGGCAAAATTCTGGCGCAGTTCAGGCATAGTCACTCCTAGTCAAAGCCTACATCCACGTTCGAGAATCGAACAGTCACCGAGGGTCGTATCGTGTGGGAGCGGGGCTTTGCCCCGCTGGACGGGGCCCTTCGGCTCTGCTCAGGGCAGGCTCCGCCCCGTCACCACACGAGAATTCCCGCGTCTGGCACATCCAATTCGCCCGTGGATCAGCGGCGGCATTCCCGCCGAAATTTCGCTAGTATAAAATCACAACTTATCATGTCGAACAAACTTCCTGTAGGAATCCTCGGTGCCACCGGCATTGTCGGGCAGAGATTTATCCAAATGCTCGAACATCACCCGTGGTTCGAAGTGTCGTGGCTTGCCGCTTCCGATCGTTCGGAAGGCCGGCCTTATGCAGAAGCCGCGCGCTGGCGTTTGAAAACTGCCATCCCCGCGAACGTCGCCAGGATGACGGTTGCGCCCGCCAAGCCCGAAGGCGCCCCGAAAATTATCTTTGCCGCCCTCGATGCGGCGATCGCCCGCGAACTGGAGCCCCAGTTCGCCTCCGCCGGTTGTGCAGTCGTCTCCAATTCGAGCGCGTTACGCATGCAGGCCGACGTTCCCCTGGTGATTCCCGAAGTCAACGGCGATCATATCCAGCTCATCGAAACCCAACCCTGGCGACGCAAATTCGGCGGCTTTGCCGTCACCAACCCCAACTGCTCGGCCATTGGGCTGGCAATCGCCCTGGCTCCGCTACATCGTCGTTTCACGCTGGCGTCGGTGATGGCGGTTACCATGCAAGCGGTCAGCGGCGCCGGATATCCGGGAGTGCCCTCGCTCGATATTCTCGGCAACGTCATCCCCTACATTGCCAAAGAAGAAGAGAAGATGGAAGAGGAGACACAAAAGTTGCTGGGGACGCTGAACGGTTCACGCGTCGACCCCGCTCCCTTTGCCATGAGCGCGCAATGCAATCGCGTCGCCGTGGAAGACGGCCACACCGAGTCGGTTGCGATTCGGCTGAAACAGAAAGCGCAGCCGGAGGAGATCATCGCCGCCTGGAACGATTTTCGCGGCGAACCGCAGCAACTGCGCCTTCCCAGCGCACCCGAGCAACCTATCGTGTACATGACCGCGGTGGATCGTCCGCAACCGCGTTTCGACTGTGACCTCGGCGCGGGCATGACCACCGCGGTCGGCCGCTTGCGCAAGTGCAACGTCCTCGACTGGAAGTTCACCGTCCTATCGCACAACACCATTCGTGGCGCTGCCGGCGCTGCCCTGCTGAATGCAGAGTTGCTCAAAGCGAAGGGATACCTAGGGTGAGGGGAACACCTACCACGGAGGCACGAAGGCACGGAGGGAAAAGGGGGCAATTCTGTTTTGCTCCGCTCCTCGCCGATCGAGTTGCGCACAAGCCCGGTTTCCGAAGACTTGCAATTGCCGACAGGCCCGCGAAACGACAGCTTTTCCCCCAGGTTTTCTCCGTGTCTCCGTGCCTCCGTCGTGGGTGTTCTGCGGACGCGAAGGAGGTTCCTCGCCCATGATCGTCATGAAGTTCGGCGGGACTTCCGTACAAGACGCGAAAGCGATCGAGCGCGTGGCCCACATCGTCCAGGGCCGGTTGGCGGACCGTCCCGTGGTCGTGGTCAGTGCCATGGCCAAGGTCACCGATTCTCTGCTCGCCATGGGAAAGGCTGCCGGTGGCGGCGATCGCAAGACCGCTCTCAAAATGGCGCGCGCCTTGCGCGAACGCCACTATGACACCGCTGGAGAACTGCTCGGCACTGCCCTGTTCACTGAATTTCACGGCGACCTCGGCGCCGACTTTGAAGATCTGGACGAATTGCTGCGCGGCATTGGCGCGGTCGGCGAAATCACTCCCCGCACCTACGATTACGTTGCTTCTTTCGGCGAAGTGCTTTCGAGCAAGATCGTGGCTGCCGCTTTCGTCGCCCGCGGATTGCCCGGTGCGCACGTGGATTCGCGCCTATGTCTGCTGACCGACAGCAGCTATACCCGCGCGGTTCCTCAGTTCGAAGAAACTACCGAGCGCCTGCGTAAGAGGGTGCAGCCTTTGGTCGAGGCCGGTAAGGTTCCGGTGATGGCCGGGTTCATTGGCTCGAATCGCGCCGGCATCACGACCACCATCGGCCGCGGAGGATCGGATTTTTCCGCGGCTATTTTTGGCGCCAGCCTCAATGCCGAGCGCATCGAAATCTGGACCGACGTCGACGGTATGATGACCACCGACCCGCGCCTTTGTCCCGATGCCCGCCGCATCAAGGTTATCAGCTTCGACGAAGCCGCCGAACTTGCCTACTTCGGGGCCAAGGTTCTGCATCCGGCAACCGTGCTGCCCGCGATTCAGCAGAACATTCCAGTCTATGTTCTGAACTCGCTGAACCCGGCCTGCGAAGGGACGAAGGTCACGGCGCGCGCCCCGCGCTGCGCGAATATTTTCAAGGCCATCGCGCTCAAGAAAAAGATCACGCTGGTAGAGGTCGCCTCACCTCGCCGCCTGCTGGTGCATGGATATCTGAAGTCCATCTTTGAGGCTTTCGATCAGCACGACATCGCGGTGGACGTGGTTTCCACCTCCGAAGTCAGCGTCTCGGTGACGGCCGAGACCAACGAAGCCATCCCGGCGCTGGCCGCCGATCTAGCGAAACTTGCGGACGTAAAATACGAGGGGCGGAAGGCAATCGTCTGTCTGGTGGGCGAGAATTTGCGTGACACACCCGGAATCGCCGCCAAAGTCTTCGGCATTCTTGAGGATGTGAAAATTCGCATGATCTCGCAGGGCGCATCCGAAATTAATCTGACCTTTGTGATTGAAGAAGACGACGCAGCCGAGGTGGTCCGGCGCCTGCACCACGCATTTTTCGCGGAGGCCGATCCGGAAGTGTTTGCGTAAAGTCATTTTCACCGCCGAGACGCCGAGCACGCGGAGAAGAACAAGAACTTGAGTTAGACCCTGCTTCCCAGATTTTCTCTGCGTCCTCGGCGTCTCGGCGGTGATAGGGTTTCCCCATGAATCTCTTAGTTCTCGGACGCGGCAAAACAGGATCGCTGGTCGCGGAAGTGGCGCGCGAGCGGCGGCATCAGGTCCGCAGTATAGACGTGGACGAAAACGCGAATGCCTGCGCCCTCACTCCCGCGTTTCTTGCCCCCTTCGACGTCGCCATCGACTTCACCACGCCCGCCGCTGTCGTCGCCAATGCCGAAGCCTGCATCCGCGGCAAGAAGAACATCGTAGTCGGAACCACCGGCTGGTACGACCAATTGCCGCGCATGCGCGAAATGGTGCTCTCGGCAAAAACGGGCTTCCTCTACGGATCGAATTTTTCCATCGGCGTGAACCTGTTTTTCGAGATTGTCGCGACCGCGGGGGCTGCTCTGAAATACGATTACTCGGGACAGATTTTCGAGCGTCATCATGCGCAAAAAAAAGACGCCCCTTCGGGAACTGCGATCACGCTCCAGAAGATTGTGCGCGAATCCGGAGGCCAGGAAGTTGAGATCGTCTCCTTTCGCGAGGGGGACGCGGTCGGCATACATGAACTGGTCTTCAATTCTGCCGGCGATCGCATCTATTTGTGTCACGACGCCAAGTCGCGCCTCGGATTCGCGGAAGGCGCCGTGCGCGCGGCCGAGTGGCTCGCCGGAAAAACAGGTTTCTTCGAGTTCCGCAACGTCTGGCGAGAGCTTTAGGCAATGCTTGTCCGGATTGCATGCCGATTAGGGGCACTCCAGATGAAAAATCACTTCGCAATGTTACGAACGGGCGAGATGAGTATAGAGTGGTGCCGTTCTTGAAGTCGAAAAGGAGATTCGAATGAACAACAGCAAGATTTTCGCCGGTGTGACGGTGGCTCTCCTCAACCTCGCCCTGTGCACTGTCGCCGTAGGGCAGGACAAGGCAACCGCTCAGGAGGTCGTCGCCAAGGTAAGGGAAGCGGCCAGCATCCTGTCGAAGACGGGTGATGTGGCACAGTTTAATCAGAAGCAGAGTCCGTGGGTATGGAAAAACGCTTATATCTTTGTCGAGGACTGCGATAAGAAGGTCATGGCGGCTCACCCCATGCGTCCGGAGCTGGTAGGCAAAGACCTCACGTCGATTAAGGACACGAGGGGGAAAAGCCTCTACCCGGACCCGGAATTCTTCTGCAAGAAAGCGCAGGAGACGCGCCGGGGCATCTGGAGCGACTATTGGTGGCCGAAGCCCGGCGAGAAGGAGGGATCCCACAAGCTCAGCTATCACTTGAGTGCCAAAGGGACCCCCTACTTGGTTTCCTCCGGGATAATTCCTTAACAGTACCGCGGGGGTTAATTACCTCCGCCGGGGTCTACGACGACAAGGCAACCATCGCGGAACTGTCAAAGCTGAGCAGCAAGGAGCAACCGTCGGCCCTCCGCCAGCATCACGGTTGGCAAATGCAAGCGCGTGCGAGAAGAGTTATCCTTAGCTCATGCAACTGCGAGGCTGTGGTACCGCTCTGGTCACACCGTTCTCCCAGGACGGTGCGGTCGACGAAAACGCACTGCGCAATCTGGTCGCGTGGCAGGTTGAATCGGGCATCGATTTCCTGATTCCCTGCGGCACCACCGGAGAAACTCCCACGCTCACCCACGATGAGTGGCTTCGCGTCATCGACCTGACCATCGAAGTCGCCGCCGGACGCGTGCCAATCGTCGCAGGCGCAACTTCCAACTCGACGCAGGAGGCTGTCGCCAAGGCGAAGGAAGTAGCGGCGCGGCCGGGCGTCAACGCCATCCTCACCGCTTCGCCGTACTACAACAAGCCGACGCAGGAAGGTCAGTACCGTCATTTCCGCGCCATCGCCGAAGCGGTTGACAAGCCCGTCATCCTCTACAACGTTCCGGGCCGCACCTCCGCCAATCTCGAACCAGCAACCTTGGCGAGGTTGACCGAGGTCCCGAATATCGCGGGCGTTAAGGAAGCCAGCGGGAACATGACCCAAATCGCCGAGGTACTGAACTCGGTGCCGGAGCACTTCCTCGTACTGTCCGGCGACGACGCCGTCACTTTGCCGTTGATCGCGCTCGGCGGTGTAGGCGTCATCTCGGTTGCGTCCAACGAAATTCCCCGCGAAATGGCGGAGATGACTCGCGCCGCCCTCGCGAACGACTGGACCGCGGCGCGCACCATCCATCGCAAATATCTTCCGCTGATGCTGGCCAACTTCATCGAGTCGAGTCCGCTGCCCGTGAAGGCCGTCCTCGCGATGATGGGCAAGATCGAAGAGGTTTATCGCCTGCCCTTGCTTCCCATGCGGCGCGACACACGATCGAAGCTGCAGAAGATCGCGACCGATGCCGGATTGATTACCCGGCCTGCGGCTCCGCCGGCCGCTGCCACCGAATTCTATATTTATGAAAACTGGGCAGCGGGGCCGCACAAAGCGATTCTGCACCGCGCATCCTGTGGACAGTGCAGTTCCGGCAAAGGGCGCCCTTCCGGGCACGATCCCAATCACTCGCGCTGGCACGGACCGTACAGCAATCTCGCCGGAGCGCGCGAGGCGACCCATCAGATGCCCGGGGTTCTGATCCGCAGCGAATGCAAGTGCGTGGCGTAGAATCTGCTTCTAGCTCTTAGCTTCTGGCTTTTAGCGAACTTTGAACCCTGCATGACACTGGGGTGCCCCATCCTTGCGCGTCCTGTGCGCAAGGGTGGGATTCCACGATTGTTGCGATCTTAGGATTTTCAGCAACTGCATATCCGATGACAGAATCGCTATTCCAACTGAGATCGTCCATCGAACGTCTATCGGCCAGCGAAACGATCGGCAACGCCGCCGAAGCGCGCCGCACCTTCCACAACTTCCGCGCCGCACTGACTCGCGGCGAAGTTCGCGCCGCCGAAAAGATCGATGGCCGCTGGACCACGAATGCCTGGGTGAAGCAAGGTATCCTGCTCGGCTTCCGTCTCGGCGAGTTACAGGAAATGTCGGACGGCGACGTACTCTCCTTTGTCGACAAGGACACTTTCCCCGCACGCCGCCTGACTCTCTCCGATCGCATTCGTCTTGTGCCGGGCGGATCTTCCATCCGCGAAGGGGCCTACGTCGCGCCGTCGGTGATCTGCATGCCTCCCATGTTCATCAACGTTGGCGCTTATGTGGACGAAGGCTCCCTGATCGACTCGCACGCCCTCGTCGGCTCGTGCGCGCAGGTCGGCAAGCGCGTGCACCTGAGCGCCGCCGCGCAAGCCGGAGGCGTGCTCGAACCCGTCAACGCCGCCCCCGTGATTATCGAAGACGACGTGCTGGTCGGCGGCAATTGCGGAATCTACGAAGGCACGCTGGTCCGCGCCCGCGCCGTCTTGGGAGCGGGAACGATACTGACCCGATCCACGCCGCTCTATGACTTGGTGCGAGGAGAAATCTACCGCGCAACCGCCGAGCACCCGCTCGAAGTCCCAGAAAACGCGGTTGTCGTTCCCGGCTCGCGCGCGGTGAAAAAAGGCAAGGGAGCAGAGTGGAACCTCTCGCTCTACACGCCCGTGATCGTGAAGTATCGCGACGAGAAAACCGAGCGCGGGATTGAACTGGAAGAGTGGCTGCGGTAGAAGTCGAGCGTCTGCCGTGAACCGATAAGCGACACCACCGGCGAATACAGAGGAGATCGATGGACTTTGAGCTGTCCCCTGTGTTCCTCAGTGTCCTCTGTGGTCAAGAAAGAGAACGTCGATTTTGGCTTTCCCTTTACTTTGTGCTATAATGTAAAGCGATGACGGAAGCGACTCTCTCGACCAAGAACCAGATTGTGATTCCGCGCGAGGCCCGCGAGGCGTTGGGCCTGAAACCCGGCGACAAGATTCTCGTGGTGGTGCGGGACGGGAAAGTCCTGGTCCTGCAGAAACCAAAATCTTATCGTGCCGCGATCCGTGGATTAGCTCGCGGTAAATATCCAAAGGATTATCTGCAAAAGGAGCGCCAGAGTTGGGAGTAGAGCGGCTCCGCGCCTTTCTCCGGCGTCACCGGCGAATCGCTCTGGACACGAGTATCTTCATTTATCACTTAGAACCCAACCCAAAGTATCTCGCATACACCGACCCTATTTTTTCCTGGCTTGAGCGGCCGGAATCCAAGGCGATCACGCCCACAATAACGCTGACGGAACTGCTGGTATTGCCGTATCGCGAAGGCGACGAACAACGGGCAAACGACTTCTATGGCTTGCTCACCACCTATCCCAATCTGGAGTGGATTGCACCGACCCTTGAGATTGCGGACCTCGCCGCGCGGATTCGCGCTCTTCATCGCCTGCGCACTCCCGACGCTCTGCAAGCTGCAACCGCCGTCCACGCGAAGGCTGCCGGTTTAATAACGAACGATCCCGTCTTTCAACGCGTCGAAGGCCTTCAAACGCTGGTTCTGGACGATCTTCTGTAAATGCCGCCTTCGTGGCCGGGACGCTGTACTCATGGCTCACGACGGCAGCATCGGCGAAGGCGCGCCCGGAAGTTGCCTCTGTTCCGCCAAAAACCTGCGCCGCGCTTCCAGATGCTTGGCGCGGAAATGCGCCCGCGCCCGTTCGCCCCACGCCCGCACGAAATAATAGTTCAGCGCGCATCCGATGGCCGAGCTGACAACCGGAATCAGGCGTCCCGCCCATTTCTCCACCACATCGGCGCCGGCCTTGACCGCGATCCGCTGGATCACGCGCGGCACAAAGCGGTTGACCACTTCTTTCTCCAGCAATTCGCGGCTGATGTCGACTCCGGCGGCGCTGGCCGCCGCAATCCAAAGCTCGGCGATTTCGTCGTCGGTGTTCAACTCGAAGCCATAAATCAGGCTGAGCTTCTGGATGGTGCGCATGGTGATGGCGGAAAGAATGCCGAGGTCCGGCACGATGGTCAAAATTCCGCCCAGACCCAAACCGGCTCCTTCTGCCGCCGCCAGCTTCATGCCGCCGCGGATCACCGACTCGGCTACATCGTCGAGACGCTCCACCGGCAGTGTGTACACGCCCTGAAATGTTGCTATCGGCAACCCGTGCGCCACGCGCAGCTGCATCAGGAAGCGTCCGGGATCGACCTTGATCGTGTCGTAGGCGCGAGTCAGGCCACCGCGGATCGCGCCTTCGACGCGCCGTCGCATCCACGATTGTTTGTCGTTGGTCATTTTCGAGTATGAGTGTATCAGCCAACCTTTGCTCTCAATTAGATTGTCATCCCGAACGAAGTGAGGGATCTGCAGTCCGCCGCAAAATGCAGATCCCTCACTTCGTTCGGGATGACAATTACTGAAAGGGTGGCGTTTTGCCGCGTCTCCCGCCGCGACCAACCGAGACGGGGCAAGCCCCGTCTCTATTCCAACCTCTCCCTGTGCTAGCATCAATTTGTCTAATGTCAAAAGGAAAACTGCATATTGTTCCGCTAGGCGGGTTGGGCGAGTTCGGTATGAACTGCATGGCCGTCCGCTTTGGCGACGACATCATTGTGGTTGACGCCGGCTTGATGTTCCCCGAAGCCGAGTTGCTGGGCGTCGACATCGTCGTCCCCGACATTTCTTACCTGCTGGAGAATCGCAAGCATGTACGCGGCATCGTGCTTACGCACGGCCACGAAGACCACATCGGCGCTCTGCCCTGGATTCTCAGCGAACTGAATGTTCCCGTCTGGGGCACGGAGTTCACGCTGGCCTACGTCGAAGATAAGCTCGACGAACACCAGCTCCTCGACGACTCCGACCTGCGCGAAATTCGTCCCGGAGAGCGCTTCAAGGTCGGACCCTTCACCATTCATCCGTTGCAGGTAACGCACAGCCTGGTCGATTGTGTCGCGCTCGCCATTCAGACGCCGCTCGGCGTCGTGCTGCATACGGGCGACTTCAAAGTTGACCCAACGCCCACCGACAACCGCCTCTTCGACCTCCACGGTTTCGCCGAGTACGGCAAAGAGGGAGTGCTGGCGCTCTTGCAGGATTCCACCAACGTCGAGCGCAAAGGCTACACCCCGAGCGAGCGCGCCGTCCGCCGCAAGTTCGAGGAGGTGTTTGCCCGCACCCAGCGGCGTCTGTTCATCTCCTGCTTCTCGTCCTCCATTCACCGTATCAAGCTGACGGTCGATATGGCGCGCGAGCACGGCCGTAAGATCTGCTTCATCGGCCGCTCCATGGAGAATTCCTCCGAAATCGCCGAAGACCTGGGTTATGTCCAGATCCCCGATGGCCTGCTGATCCATCCCGGCGAAATGAAAAACTTCGCCCCGGAGAAAGTGTGCGTCCTCATCAGCGGCACGCAGGGCGAACCCATGTCGGCGCTGTCACGGGCGGCAGTGGATAACCACAAGCACGCGAAAATCGAAAAAGGCGATACCGTCGTTTTGTCATCGCGCATCATCCCCGGCAACGAAAAAGCCATCTTCCGCATGGTGGACCATCTGTTCCGCCGCGAAGCGTTCGTCATCTACGACGACGGTTCTTACCCGCCGATCCACGTCAGCGGACACGCCAGCCAGGAAGAATTGAAGCTCATCATCAACCTGGTGCGGCCTAAGTATTTCGTCCCGATCCACGGCGAATACCGGCAGCTTAAGTTACATGCCGAACTGGCCGCGTCCATGACGGGAGCGGTTGGCAACGTGATGCTGATCGAGAGTGGAGACGTTCTCGAAATCGACGAGCTCGGCGCCCGCAAGGCCGGACGGGTCAACATAGGCCGCGTCTGCATCGATTCCGGCTCGCGCACCGACGTAGTCGAAGACCTGGTTATCAAAGACCGCCGCCACCTCAGCGAAGACGGCTTTGTAATGCCAATCATCGCCATCAATAAACACACCGGACGCGTCGAAACTGCCCCCGAGATTGTGACCCGCGGATTCTCGCCCGGTGAAAACGGAGTGCTTGAGCGCGCCCGCGAGATCGTCATGGAGACCCTCGATGCCTCCAGCGCCGAAGAGAAAGCCGACTATGGCGTGATCAAAGAGAAAATCCGCACCGACCTGAAGCGCTACATCTCGCGGCAAACGCAGCGCCGGCCGCTGATTATGCCGGTGATACTGGAGATCTGAGTCATGTGGCGCTTCCGGTTGACAGCACAATCTGTCGAAACTAAGTTGAGAACAGGCGTCATACAGCCGAAGGAGTACTACTGCCCATGACCGGAATTCAGTTCATCACCGACGAAGCGGGCCACAAGACGGCGGTCGTAATCGACCTCAAGAAGCACCGGGCGCTCTGGGAGGATATCGAGGACGTGCTGGTTTCCCGTTCGCGACGGCATGAAAGACGCATCCCGCTCGCCAAGGTGAAGGCGGAGCTCATCAAGAGCGGAAAGCTCCGTGGCTAGTTCAAAACTCGATCATCGCGATCCATCCGCGTTGTGAAAGTTCTGTACATGTGAATGGCGAGAGGCCGAAATCATCAAATCCCGGCAGGTCGAACATACAAGTCTTAAATCATTCGCCATTCCGCTGTGAAATGCCGTCTGTGTTCCGAATCCGCCTTCACAAATCTCGCAACGACTGTCCGGGTCCGGCGAAACCTGCTTTTTGGGAATACCGCCGAATTCCTCAATCTTTGTTGCCTTTGAGGGCGGCGGAATGAATAGGGCCGGTGGCCGGGGGTGCTCGGGTTTGAGGTGCTGGACAATTTCAAGGATTTTCCCAAGCGCCCAACATGCGAGGAGAATGAACAGAATTACCTCGAACTCGGTCATCGCTCCTCCAGCATTCGTATAAGCTGCCCCAAAGAGTACACCTCAGACAATACGACGGCCAAGGTAGCCGGAGTGGGTAGAACAGAACAGAATGGGAAGCGAAACACCGCGACCGGCTTAACGCCGCTTTAGACGTATCTAATGGCTAGCGCGGGCGAACAGCGGCGCACTCTCCGTACAGTTGCTCGAAAGCCTTCGCAATACCTTCTCGGTTTGGCACCCAATCTTCCTCGAAAAGGATTCGACTATCCGGGGGAAGGGCAAAGCCTGGCCGCGCGATGCGTACAAGAAGATAACAGATCGCGTAAACCGACACCGTTGTAAAAAATGTTAGCATCACTGCTTCATGCGCATAGACGGGGCCATTGCTTTGCCAAAGCGCACCGTCGCTTGAGTTTGGGCGCGAGTGCGTGAAATCGCATAGTTGGCGAAATGTCTTATCCGGGAATCCTTCATCAGCAACAAGCCATTTGCAATGGTTGCCGGGAAGCATGCCGTACATACGCTTTCTAAAGCGCGTGAAGCCAAGTTCCGATCCGCTGGTTTTCCAGACGACATAATCGGGGTCGTCAGGCCTTAGATTTCCGTATGCGCCGATCATGACCAGTTCCAGCGCAACGCGAAGTTCGGCCATCGCGGCCCGATAGTAGCCATGTAGGAAAAGAAAGTTGGCACATTGGAGTGCATCACCTGCATCGAGCATACAGCTGAAAAGCTCGTCAGGCTTTTCAGGATCGCCGGTCGCTGTGATCCAGTCTCCCCACAGACTGTAGAGCAATGCGAGCCGATGACCGCTATGGTCCGATATCCGGATTGCGACATCATCCGGCAAATGAATGATGCCGGCCCAGGTCGCTTCATCGATTAGGTGTGTCGGTGCAACGTCCTGTCCTTCACTGATTGCAAATTCATGGGGCTCGAGCTTGTGTCGAACAGCGCGGAAGTCGGACAAGGGTAGTTTTCGGGCCATTGCTCATTATATGACCGCATACCGCGGCCGGTTCGACGTGGCTTGTGTCACGGCGCTCGATCGCGAAGGTAACGCGCCGGATCGGCCGGGTGCCCCACATCTCGCGGTTTTCGAGATGTGGGCTGTTCCTAAACGCGTGCCCTTCCCCTTATTGCGCGGCCTCAACCGTAAGCTTTAACCCCACCGCCTTAGTCACCGCGACCAGCGTGGAAAGCCGAGGGTTTCCGCGAGCCGACAAGGCGCGGTAGAGGCTCTCTCGCTCAATGCCAGCGGCCTTGGCTACTTTGGCAATGCCGCCGCGCGCCTCGGCGATGCGGCGCAGGGCGAGCAGAAGCACGCTCGGCTCGTCGTCATCCTCCAAAGCGGCGCGGAGGTACTCGGCGGCAAACTCGGAATTGTCGCGCAGTTCACGAACCGTGGCTTCATCGTGCGATATGCTCGCCTTGCGTTTCATAATTCCATTGTAACTTATAGATTACATCTCACTCAAGCGTCACGACGCAGCGCGATTCGATCAGTACCCCGCTTCGCGGCCGTGGCGGACCGCCAGTATCACGACCTGTTTCCCGTCGTAGTGATACAGCGCGACATACGCACCCCTTCCGAATTCAATCACCCACTCGCGGAACTCCAGCGGCATTTCTTCGACCGGACGGCCAATTTCTGGGTGTTTGCCGAGCGCTCTTACTCCTTGCCGGATCGCTTTGACGGCGCGCTTGGCTGCATCCCGGCTCTTGGGAGCTAGAAAGGCGTGGAGACGGGCCACATCGAGCAGGGCCGGTTGCGACCACCTCAGTCGTGGCATTTAGGGGGAGCGGAGTCCTTACCCGCTTCGAGCTTGGCCAGCCAGGCGTCGGCTTCCTCGGCGGTCGCGTGCAGGCCGGTCGTCTGGTAATGGGTCCAGGCGGCAAGCGCGTCCTGCCGGAATTGCTCGCGCTTCTCTTCGCGCTCCACATACTGCTCGATCGCTTCGCGCATGACCCAGTGTGCAGACCGGCGACGGGCCGCAGCGAGACGCTGGATGCGCTCTTTTGTCTCGGCATCGAGCTTCAGACTGGTGGTAGAGGGTGCTGCCATCGCGGGTGTTCCCTGGTGTTACTTCGTAACACTATAGCACTTTACCGTCGTTGGAAACAACATGAGCCTAGCCCAGCGGGTTTTTCCACCGCAGCCCCGGAAAGCGGGCGAAGTCGCGATCGGTGGTGTGCAGCACAGCTCCCTGCTCAATCGTGATCGCCGCGATCTCCGCATCACTCACCAACGGGCCTGAGGCCTGTCCCTCCCGGATCATTTGCCTCAACACCGACCAGTGCTGATCCGCCGGCACAAGTATTTGTACATTCGGTTGTAGTAGCCACTCATCTACGACCTGAACGGCTTGCTCCAGGGCGACACGCATTCCCGGTAGTCGTCGATTTGTGATAACCCGCAGGAACGCAGATACGCTTTGCCAGGGAAGTCCTACTGCTTCCACTCCCGAAAGCAGTTCCTCCAGCCAAGAAAGGCTCTTCTTGTGGTGGGCCGAATCGAGATCGTAGGCATAGATCAGGAGATTGGCGTCAACGACGATCACCGATGATCCGGTCCTTCCAGGTATTCCAATAGCTCTTCAACTTTTTCAAACGGCGGCAGACCCAGATTCCACGGCTTCACGCGGAACGGTTTCCGGACGGGCTGCTTCGAAGCCGTCAATCCCATCCGCAGAAATCGATTCACCGCCTCTTTGAAAGAAGAGCCAGTTCGCCGAACTTCCTTCTTCAGCAACTGGGCCACGTCGTCATCGAGCGAAAGGGTTGTCCTCATGTTGTGATGCTATACCATTAGGCATCATGATGTCAATCTACATAACATCATGATGTATTACATAGCCGCTCTTGCAAAAAATGCTCGGACAGGGCACGCTCAAATGCGATGGTCACCCTTGACGACATTCGTGCCGCTCAAAAACTCCTCCACGGTATCGCCGTCCGCACACCCCTGTTCGAATGGACGGGCGCGGCGGATCAGCGCAAGCTCTTCCTCAAGCTCGAAAACCTGCAGCCCATCGGCGCTTTCAAACTGCGGGGCGCTTATAACAAGATCGCATCTCTTAGCGACGAAGAACGCCGCTGCGGCGTCATTTCCTATTCGAGCGGCAATCACGCGCAAGGCGTGGTCTATGCGGCGCGGGCGCTGGGCGTGAGGGCGATCATCGTCATGCCCGGCAATGCTCCGAAGAACAAGCTCGAAGCCACCGCCGCTCTCGGAGCCGAGATCGTCACCGTCGGTCCCGGCAGCGAAGAGCGCCGGCTGCGCGCCGAACAACTGGCCGCCGAGCGCGGCTACGCGATCGTGCCTCCCTATAACGACGAAAAGATCATCGCCGGCCAGGGGACCGTCGGGCTTGAAATCCTCGAAGACTTTCGCAATGCAGACCTGCCCAACGTTGAAACCGTGCTGGTCCCGGTCGGCGGAGGTGGATTGATCAGCGGCATCGCGGCCGCCATCAAGCTCAGCAATCCTCTCAGGAATCCCCAGGTGAAGGTCATTGGCGTCGAGCCCGAACTTGCCGCCGATGCGCAAGCCAGCCTGCGCGCCGGTCGCCTCGTCTCCTTCCCGGCGGAGCAAGTTTCGCGGACGCTGGCCGACGGTCTTCGCACCCAGAGCATCGGCGCCATCAATTTCGAACACATCCGCGCCTATGTGGACGACATCGTCAGCGTGACCGAAGACGAGATTCTCGAGGCCATGCGCGCTCTAAGCGTGAACGCGAAAACGCTGGCCGAACCGAGTGGCGCCGTAGCCCCGGCCGCGTTTTTTTTCCACGCCGATGAGTTGCCGAAGACGTCGATCAACGTGGCCGTGATCAGCGGCGGCAACATCGATCCCAAACTGCTTGCCGAGCTGTGTCATCTCTAGAGCACTGCGCAGTCGGAGTCAGGATTTTCCCTGTGAACCTCCGTGTCCCCAGTGGTTTCGCTTTTGCGCTGCGGACGGCTATCACCACAGGGAGCACAGGGCTACACAGGGAACCGCCACAGGGGACTGTCGGCGGCAAATGTAGAATGCCTTCGAGCGGGTGAAGTTCACATGATTCGCTTTGGTATCGCAGGTTTCGGTTTGCACGCCGTGCGGCGTCTGATGCCGGGCTTCGCTCTTGCCCAGAATTGTAAAGTGGTCGCCCTGTCGCGCAGGGACTCCCATAAAGCACGCGAGGCCGCCCGGCAGTATGGCATCCCGCATGGCTTTGCCTTTGCCTCCACCGAAGAACTCTGCCGCTGCCCCGAGGTCGACGCCGTTTTGGTCACCACTCCGAATGCCTGCCACTTGCAGGACGTGCTCACCGCTATTGCTGCCCGCAAGCCGGTGCTGTGCGAGAAACCGATGGGCATGGACGCGGACCAATGCCGCCAGATGGTCGAAGCGGCGCGCAACGCCGGCGTTCTCCTCGGCGTCGCGCAAGTCTTTCGCTTTGAAGAAAGCACGGCAAGATTTCGCGAACGCGTCGCCGCTGGCGACATCGGCCGCCCCATCTTTGCGCGGGCGGAGTTCTCCTATCCCGGTTTGGGCCATGCCCGCACCTGGCTCTACCAGCGCTCGATAGCGGGAGGCGGCCCCATCGCCGACGTGGGCGTCCATTGCGTCGATGCCTTGCGTTACATCCTGCAGGATGAGCCGCGGCGCGTGACCGCTCTCGCCCGCCCAGACGAACAATCGGGCGACGTGGAAGCGGCGGCCGTCCTGACGCTGGAGTTTCAGAGGGGCACGCTGGCCACGGTGCTGGTTTCAACTCGTGCCCACTATCGCACGCCCTTGGAGATTGTCGGTGACGCCGGTGTCCTCCGGGCCGAGGATGCGCTGAATGTTGAACGGCCGCTTCAGTTGGAATTGTGGCGCGACGGACAACGGGTCGCTGAAGAAACCGTTTCCAACCAGCTTGCCTACGCGCGGCAGGCAGACAGTTTCGCTGCCGCCGTCGAAGGCCGGGAAGTGTTTCCAGCGCCTGGCCGGCAAGGCTGGCAAAACCAGGTCATTCTGGACGCCGCCTACCGCAGCTTGTCGTCGGAAAAAAGTGAAGAAGTGCCGATCTTCGCAGACGATCCTGGGAGGTAATCCTTCCAGGCCAGCGCCACCGTGTGGAGACTTGGGGACTGCCCTACCGGGGCACGCTCTTTGGGAAACTTCACCGCAAATAAGAAGCGTCCCGGATCCAAAGAACCACGGGACGCCTGAACAGCCTTCCCCAGAACTGCTCACCCTTAAAGATAGGGCACCTGGCCCGAGGGCGGAATACCACTCTTGTGCGATTGCATGGCACCAAAGAGCCATTGGTGAACGCCGGGTCTGTGCTAACATCGGTCACCTTGCGACTGGTTACTCACAGTCGCATCAGGTTCTGGAAGCGGTTTCCCCAGGTTCAAGGTTTTCTTTTTGGGCGAGATTCCCCCCTGCCGATTCCGGACCTACAGTTGTTCCGTTTCGCAGCCGGCTAGACCGCCTGCGGGATTGAGCCTCTGGACGATCTAGGGAAAGCGGATTGTTGCTAGTGTGCAGCAGATTGCATCCCGAGACTCGGAACAGGTACGGTAAATGTTGGTAAGTTGTTGATGCATAACAGGAAGTAAGCTTGTGTAGTTTTGGAACAACAAGTGCTCTACTCACAACGGCGACCTATACCTTGAACACAAGTTTCAAGGCGAATTTTGGACAGAAAGAAAGAAAATTTGGGAGGGGATTAACATGAGGCGAGTGGTAGTTCTAGCGTTACTGGCATTGGCGTTGCCGATCGCTGCTTCGGCGGACATTATTCTCACGAACCAGTTTGGCACGATTTCGATTTCGGCTCCCAACGGGGGGCTGGGGACAATCGGCGTAACAACGATCAGTTCGATTCAGTCGCAACTGAGGAGCTTCGGCGGCTTCTCTCCGGGATACTCTCTCGGTTCGGTAAGCTTCACGACCGGCGCTCTGACCGCCGGCACACTCTCAGGCGGCGGAACGTTTGCGGGGGGCGGCAGCTTTGTCGTGAAAGGCGTCGGCGCTTGGGCAAACGCGTTAACCGGGATGAAATGCGGTTCAGGTTGCGCACTCTTCACCGGCAGCTTCGTCGGTCCGATTACGTGGGCTGCCTTGGGTGGCCATCCCCTGACCTTTAATCTCAGCGGCGCGCTCCAAGGCACGATGTGGAACGGCCGCACGACGACTGGATCGACCATCCAGACGTTCACTACCACTGGCGGGCAGCTCGCCCTGGGTATCGGACACATCCATGTGGGCAGCTCGACCCTCCTCGTCCCAGAGCCCGGGACTTTGGGTCTTCTAGGAACAGGGCTTGTAGGTATCGCCGGAATGTTCCGTCGCAAGCTGATTGGGGCATAAACTTAACTTTGCAGTTTCGCCCAGAACACTCAACTCATGGCCCCGCCGCAAGGCGGGGCTTTCGATTTTCAACACCAGCTACTTGATCGGATTGATGGCGCCTTTGCCGAGAGGTCGACCATCGGAATCAGCAAGAAGAAAATTCCGGTTTTAGACACCCATGAGTACACCGTCGACGTTCGTCAAAGGCTTCACTCGATCACACGAACTGCTGGTCGCCTGGCGGCAGACTCCTGTAGCTCACAAGCTGGTAGCGAGCGCCCTGAATATTGGGGCTCCCCGCTTTCCCCTTGAGATTCCCCTCCGTGGCGGAGGAGTAGTACGGGTGTGCAGCCGGGGGGAGGCAAAGGTTTTTTGGCAGATATTCATACACGGCTGCTATCGTCTCTGGGCCGATTGCAAAACTATTGTTGACGCTGGGGCCAACATCGGAGTGTTCTCCGTTTGGGCAGCCCGGCAACTTCCAGAATCACGCATTCTGGCTCTCGAACCCTTCCCCGAGACCTTTGCCAAACTGCAGCATAATCTACAGATGAACCAGCTTGGAAGCCGCGTTGAATCGGTTCAGTTGGCTCTGGCGGCGCAGTCTGGAGAACGCCTGATGCCGGTCGCGGCGGAATCGCAGCGGCGCAGCTTGATCGCCGCCGACCTGGAAACCGATGGCGAAAGAGCCGTCAAGGTGCCATCCATTACGATTGCGGAGTTAATCGATCGATACAAGCTGAAACAGATCGATTTGCTGAAAATGGACATTGAGGGCAGCGAATGGGAAGTGCTGCATTCGACGCCGGTGTCCGTTCTACGTTCCATACGGCGAATACAATTCGAATACCATGAAGTCCCTGCGCGTTTTGGATACGCTAAGGACACGCTCTTCGAGTATCTACGAAGCGCAGGATACCGGCTAACCCACTGTGAGGAAGACGCGCACGGTACAGGCGTCGCCATTGTGGAACGGGATGAGAGACAATAGTGCTGGCCTCTGGCGGTCATTCAATCGCCGCACTGTACCGCGGTGACAACACCGGCAACGGCAGCGCCTCGCCAGTGCGGACCCAAAACGTGAATAAGGCATCGCGCCCTTCGCCGGACGGTTTCAAGTGCTTGGCGTCCCGCCGAGCCTGATTCGACCCCGCTTTAAAGCCCGCTCCCTTCCCTGTGCGGTTACTGCCGTAACGGCCCGCGATGGCTTTGCCGTTGACCTTATCTGTGTCCAAACCTAGAGTCAGGCGCAGGGGGAAGTATGAAGGATATCCATGAGGTTTTGCGCCGCAAGCAGGCGCAGTACACGCAACTGGGCAAGCAGATTGAGATGCTGCAGCAGGCTGCCGAGAAACTGCGCGAAGTCGCGCCCTTGCTAGCCGAAACTGACGTCGAGGACGATAGCGCAGTGTTGACGGAAGTGGACGACGAAAACTCCAATGCGATGGCTGCCAAGGCCAGCGCTCAACCCGCGCCGGCCGCGTCCAAGCCAGGGCGTAGCGTAACTCCGCGCTGGCCGTAGAAGCCTGACGGTACAGGCAAAGCGCGAGGCGGGAGGTTTGGTCGCATGATATTGCAGGCATTGCTGGTGTCAAAGGACGACCTGACGGCGGAAACGCTGATTCAGGTCCTGGCGCAGTTCGGGGTTGCGGTGGATCGGTCTAGTGCGGCCGATGTCGCCGTGACGCGGCTGGCGGAGGAGCGTTTCGATCAGGTCATCGTCGACTTCGACGATCCCGAAGCGGCCTCTCTGGTGCTCGAAGGTTGCCGCCGTCTCTTGGGCCCTGACCGCCATCCGCCGGTTACCGTTGCCTTGCTCCACGATGCCTCGCAGATTCGCTCCATCCTCGGCGCCGGCGCTCATTTCATCCTTACCAAGCCCATCGCCCGCGAGCAGGCTCAAAACACCTTGCGCGCTGCCACGGCGCTGCTGAAGCGCGAAAGACGGCAATCGTTGCGGGTCGCCGTCCAGGCGGCGGTTTCGATTCATATCGACGAGAGCAATCCTGTGGAAGGCATCCTCCTCGACTTGAGCACCGGCGGCATGGATGTGCTGGCGGCCAAGCCACTTCCATCCAAAGCCACGGTTCGCGTCTTTTTTGAGCTTCCCGATGGCGGCGCTGGCATTGAAGGTGACGCGGAAGTTGCCTGGAGCACCGCCAACGGTCAAACCGGCCTCCGCTTTCTCGACATGGATGAAAAGATGCGCGAGGAAATGGGCGAGTGGCTGGCTGCCCGGTCTCACGATGCTTTGCCCGAGGAACCGGATGCGATCAGCCAATGTAAACTGACGGATCTTAGTCTGGGCGGCTGCTATGTGCAGACCGAATCTCCCTTCCCGCAGTCTTCCGCCGTTGACCTCTGCCTGCGAGCTGCCGGCATGGAGATTCACGCGGAAGGGTTGGTCCGCGTCATGCATCCCGGACACGGCATGGGCATTGAATTCCCGGCCCGCACAGAGGAGCAGCGCAAGAGCGTCGGCGAGTTCATCGAGTTCCTCACCGGCCAGCCCGGTGCCACTCCGCAACTGGAAACTTCTCCTCGTTCTCTGGTCGCCAACGTGGTCGACCTCAGCCAGACCAGCAGCGCCGCCAGCGACGCGGAGGACCCACTCCTGGAATTGCTGCGGACCGGCAACGCGCTGGAGGAAGACGCGTTTCTCGCCGAACTGCACCGCCAGCGAACTCCGGCGAGCGTCAACCAATAAGCGTCAACCTATAAACTTCCGCCAATAGCAACCAGCCGATCGGCGTTCGCCCAATAGCGCCCCGATTCCAACGACCACGATCCCAGTACAAACCGGGAACCAGATCGACACCCCGTCTTTAGTGTCGGCCCAGTCCCCGGCGGTCTGTTCCACCTCGTTGACCGCAGACTACCTCAACACTCCCTTCCGAATGATTTCGTTTCAGTTAATTTTCCGAGAATTTTCTGATGCAATAGAATTGCTCTGCCTGTAGAGACGGGGCTGGCCCCGTCTCCGGGGACGCGGGAGACCTTGCCAGCCGCGTCTCTACGGGAAATCAGATGCAGATGGGGGCTGAGTTTTAACGTTCTATTTTTTCGCAGCCTGCCACTTCAACGTAACCTAAGGGCCATTTGCTCAGAAATCCGATCTCGCATGCATTGGTGCTGGCTGGCGCTTGTCTCGTGGCCATCACTCCGTTTTTCTGGTGGGGCAGTCCTTCCGGGCATGATTTCGAGTTCCACATGTTTTCGTGGATGGAAGTCCTCGGCCAATGGAAGCATGGCATCGCATATCCGCGCTGGGCGGCGCTCGGGTACTGGGGATACGGCGAGGCTCGCTTCTTGTTTTATCCGCCCGCTTCCTGGACTCTGGGCGCCACGCTCGGTGCCGCTCTGCCCTGGAAGATGGTGCCGGGCGCGTATTGCTGGATCGCGCTCACGCTTGCCGGAGCGGCCATGTACCGGCTCGCCCGCGAGTGGTTCCCGGCCCCGGACGCTTTGTTTGCGGCCGTGTTCTATGCGCTGAATCCCTATCACTTGTTGATCGTGTACTGGCGGAGCGCCTACGCCGAACTGCTGGCCGCCGCCCTGCTGCCGCTTCTGCTGCTTTGTCTTCTGCGGCTCAAGGAGCCCGCTTTTGACCATCCTGATTCTGCGGGCGGCGGAGAAACTCCCAAGTCACGCGGGTTTTGGGAAGGGCACGACTTCAGTCGTGCCATAAATTCGGCAAAAGCATCGGCTTTAGCCGCTGAGGGCCATTGCAGCCTGCCTGGCCAACATAGCTTTCGTCCGGTGCTGTGGTTGAGTCTCACCCTGGCCGCAGCCTGGCTCACAAACGTGCCCGCCGCCGTGATGATCTATTACTCAATCGCCGGGCTGGCTTTGATTTTTGCCGCGCGTCAGGCCGCCCATACACGATCGCGGGATCCACAGACCTGGCGTCCCCTCCTCTGGACGGCGCTGGCGATGCTCCTCGGAGCCGGCCTCGCCTCGTTTTATCTGCTCCCGGCAATCTACGAACAGGGATGGATCAACCTCAGCCAAGTGCTGTCGCCGGGCGTCCGTCCCCAGGACAATTTTCTTTTCACCACCATCGCCGATCCCGATCACAACCGCTTCAATCTTCTGGTTTCGACGGTAGCCGTTACCGAAATCGGCATCCTCGCTTGCGCGATCTGGTTCTCGCGCAACTGGCGGAAGCAGGACGTAGGGACAGCCGCCCCTTCGGCAAGCTCAGGGCAGGCTCTCGGCCGTGCGGTCGTCGACACCGCAAACGGAGCAGCCGCTGACCAAAGCCCGTGGACCCTGCTTTCCGCCTGGGGCGCCATCAGCGCGCTCCTCCTGCTTTCGGTGAGCAATTTGCTCTGGCAGCACTTGCCCAAGTTTCGCTTCGTGCAACTTCCCTTCCGCTGGCTGCTCTGCATGAACGCCGCTTTGGCCATGCTTCTGCCCATGGCCGCCAAACGCTGGACCTCGCGCCTAGTCGCGTCTGCCGTTCTGCTGGCCGCGGTTACCCTCGCCGGCTATCGCTTCCAGCCCCCTTGGTGGGCCAGAGCCGGCGATATCCGCGAGATGAGCGATGCCGTCGCCGACGGCACTGGCTACGAGGGCACCGACGAATACGTTCCAGCCGGAGCCGACGCCTACGAGTTGAACAAAAGCCTGCCCCGCATCAGCGACCATACCGGGGCACCGGTCCGCAGCGAGATACTGGCGTGGGGGCAGACGGAAAAACACTTCACAGTGCATGCTGCCGCAGCGCAAAATCTAACCGTGCGCCTCTTCAGTTACCCGGCGTGGGAGGTCGTCGTGAACGGCCAACCCACCGAAACGCAGAAAACCGATGACAGCGGCCTGATTGTCATTCCCATGGCCGCTGGAGACAACGATGTGCGCATCTATTTTCGCCGCACGATCGATCGTGTAGTCGGAAACGTCGTATCGCTGATCAGCCTCGGGCTGTTGATTGTCGCGTGGATCAAGACGCAGCCGAAGCCCCAGCCAGGGCAGCAGATGTAATCCCCTGTGTTCCCTGTGATTGCAGAAAAAGCCTATAACCACAGTGAACACAGAGGAACACAGAGAAAGGCTGTTGAGAGCGCGTACCATGCAACGTCGCGTCCTGGTGGCAACCTCAAATCCCGGCAAGCTCCGCGATTTCGCCGGAGCCGCCGCGCCCTTCGGCATCACGATCGCGAGCATCCCGCACTTTTCTTCTCTGCCCGAGGTTGTCGAAAACGGGACTACCTTCGAGGAGAACGCGCGCAAGAAAGCAGAGTCCTACAGTCTGGCCGTTCCCGGCGAACTGGTCCTGGCCGACGACTCCGGCCTGGAGATTGACGCTCTCGGCGGCGCTCCCGGAGTCCATTCTGCGCGCTATGCGGCCAACCAACCGTACTCCGCAGAGTGCAACACGGATGACGAAGCCAACAACGCGAGAGTGCTGCGCGAACTAAAAGCGATTCCAGAAGATAAACGCACCGCGCGTTTCATCTGCGTACTCGCCGCCGCCCGCGACGGCCAAGCGCTGCACACCTTCCGCGGCGCCGCCGAGGGTATCATTCTGGACGCGCCCCGAGGCCACCGCGGATTCGGATACGATCCACTGTTCTATTCCCCGCAAATCGGCAGGACCTTTGCCGAACTGAGCGCGGCAGAAAAAGCGCAGTACAGCCACCGTGGCGCGGCCTTTCGCGCATTCCTGGAGTGGTATCGTCGAGCCGGCGATCAAGAGCGTTAACCGCGGAGTACGCAGAGATCGCGGAGGAAATTGAAGGACAGCCATTCGTCCGCGGCGAACTCCGCATATCGATCGCTAATTTTTAATGTTCCTCTGCGGGCTCTGCGATCCCAGCGGTTCAAGGTTCAAGCTCTCCTTGACTTCCGTTCCCATGCACACGGATAATAACGGGTTTGCACATCGGACCTCGTAAGGAGCAGTCATCGTGGCGTCAACTGCCAGTCCCGTCGCTCCCAGAATCAAAGCGGGCGTCGCTCCCTTGCGCGCCGGCGAGGGAACCTCGTTCCTGCTGCGCCGTTTGCATTCCATCACCGGCATCGTGCCCATCGGAGCCTTCCTTCTCGAACACTTCATCTCGAACGCCGAAGCTTTCAAAGGCCCGCTGGCCTACGGCAAGCAAGTCGAGTTTCTGAACAGCCTGCCTTTTGTTTTTTTGCTGGAGCTGTTCTTCATCTGGATTCCGATCCTCTACCACGGCCTCTACGGCGTTTACATCTGGTATCAAGGCGACACCAATGTCGCCGATTACCCGTGGACCGGTAACTGGCTCTACACCTCGCAGCGCTGGACGGGCATCGTCGCCCTCATCTACATGGTGCAGCACACTTACTACCTCCGCTTCACCGGTGTGCACCTGCCGACGCACCCCATGCAGTCGTTCGCTAAAGTCCAGGGAGAATTTCAGAATCCGTGGATGATCGCCTTCTACGCCGTCGGCATCATTGCCGCTTCCTGGCATTTCAGCTACGGCCTGTGGCTGTTCGCCGCCAAGTGGGGGATCACGACCGGCGAAAGGGCGCGCCGCCGCTTTGGCTACCTCTGCCTCGCGCTCGCTCTCGGTTTGGTTTCGATCGGAGCGGCCAGTATGTACGGATTTTTGAAGACGCCGCTGCAGCCCTTGGATTCGAATGCGTCGGAAAATATTGTAATGCGATAGAGATTGCATGAGTTTGTAGCAGAACTTGTTTCACCAATTGGTTTTGGAAAGGGCACGGCTTCAGCCGTGCCGCTAAGAGCCAATAAGACCGCGGGCTTTAGCCCCTGAGGGCCCGGCAGATCGGATTCATACAGCATGGCAGCAACTCCGAAAATCATCGTAGTGGGCGGCGGCCTGGCAGGCCTTGCCGCTGTCATTAAGATCGCCGAGATGGGCGGTGAGGTTGACCTGTTCTCGATCGTCCCGGTTAAACGCTCGCACTCGGTCTGCGCGCAGGGAGGCATCAACGCCGCCAAGAACCTGAAGGGCGAAGGCGATTCCACCTGGATCCACTTCGACGACACGATCTACGGCGGCGACTTCCTGGCCAATCAGCCTCCGGTAAAGGCCATGTGCGAGGCCGCTCCCGGCATTATCGATCTGCTCGATCGCATGGGCGTTCCCTTCAATCGCACTCCCGAAGGTCTGCTCGATTTCCGCCGCTTCGGCGGCACGCTCTATAACCGCACCGCCTTCGCCGGAGCCACCACCGGCCAGCAACTTCTCTACGCGCTCGACGAGCAGGTCCGCCGCTACGAGTCCGAAGGCAAGGTGAAGAAGTACGAGCACTGGGAGTTCCTCTCGGCTGTGCTCGACGGAAACCGCGTCTGCCGTGGCATCTGCGCGATGGATTTGCGCACGATGGAAGTGCGCACCTTCCCCGCCGACGCCATCATCATCTGCACCGGCGGCATTGGCGCAATCTTTGGCAAGTCCACCAACTCGGTGGTGTGTACCGGATCGGCGCAGTCTGCGCTTTACCAGCAGGGCTGCTACTACGCCAACGGCGAATTCATCCAGGTGCACCCCACCTGCATCCCCGGCGAAGACAAACTGCGCCTCATGTCGGAATCGGCGCGCGGCGAAGGCGGGCGCGTCTGGGTGCCCCGTACTGCGGGCGACAAGCGCGATCCCAAGAGCATCCCGGAAAAGGAGCGCTGGTACTTCCTCGAAGAGCGGTATCCGAAATATGGCAACTTGGTCCCGCGCGATGTGGCCACCCGCGAAATCTTCGAGGTCATCTACAAGCACAACCTCGGCATCGACGGCCAGCCGATGGTATATCTCGACCTCACGCATATCGACCGCAAGGTGCTCGACCGCAAGCTGGAAGGAATTCTCGAAATCTACGAGAAGTTTGTCGGCGTCGATCCGCGCGACGTGCCCATGAAGATTTTTCCCGGCATGCACTACACCATGGGCGGCCTGTGGATCGATTACAAACAGGCCACGAACATCCCCGGCATCTATGCCGCGGGCGAGGCCGAATACCAATACCATGGGGCGAACCGGCTGGGCGCTAATTCGCTGGTGTCGTGCATCTTTGGAGGCTTCGTCTCCGGCCCGAACGCCGTGAAGTACGCGCAGGGGTTGCAGGCCGCGCCCGGCAACGGCCACTTCGACGCCGAGCGCAAACGCCAGCAAGAAATCAACGCCAGCCTGATGAAAGCCGACGGAAACGAAAATCCGTTCCTGCTCTGGCGCGAACTCGGCGAAACCATGACCGCGAACTGTACGGTCATCCGCTACAGCAAGAAGTGTGAGGCAGCCGACGCCAAAGTAGTGGAACTGCTGCAACGCTTCCAGAAGATCAACCTGAGCGACCGCTCGCAGTGGGCGAACACGACGATTGCGTTCGCACGCCAGCTTTACAACATGCTGCAGTTGTCGCGGGTAATCGCGCAGGGAGCGGCCATGCGCGACGAGTCTCGCGGCTCGCACTACAAGCCCGATTTCCCCGAGCGCGACGACAAGAACTGGATGAAGACCACGAAAGCAACCTTCGCGCCCGATTTGGACGAGCCGAAGTTCGAGTTCGAGCCGGTGGATGCGGCGCTGATTCCGCCGCGACCGAGGAAGTACTGAAGTGGTAATGTATACGCCCTTATGCGGCGGCCCTCAGGGGCTAAAGCCCGCATGTTTGGCGGGATTGAGCGGCACGGCTGAAGCCGTGCCCTTCCCAGGGTGGTTTGAGGAACCGGGAAGGGCACGAGTTCCACTCGTGCCGATTGAGGCTTTCTCCAGGGCTGCGGCTTCAGCCGCTGGGGGCCAGGGATCTAGTTTGAATCCCGGGAAACCGGAGCAATAGCGATACTCCGAGGGATCGAGGACAAGTCGGGCTACAACAGGATTTTGATGAACATAATTCCGATGATGAATAAAGTCCTGAGCATCTCGAATCCGATGATCGGTGAACCCGCGCTGCCAGATTTCGGAGTTGCGCCCGATGAGGGTGCCAAGTTCATGCGAGTACGCGCCCTTGATTAGCTGGACGGCGCGCTCGATGGTTACATCCTGCGCAGGTGTGAGCAGGAGATGGACGTGATCGGGCATGAGGACGAAGGCGTGCAGGAGATAACGGCCCTCGCGGCGGTAGTGAAAAAGAGTTTTGAGGAACAACCGGGCATACACCTCGACGGGAAACAAGCGGCGGTGGTGCCAGGTCGAGAAAGTCAGGAAATAGGTTCCGGGAGGAGAAAAGAGCCGTGAAGGCCGCAAGAGTTACCTCAGCGGCTGGAAGCCGCACCTTCTCTCTAAGCCTAAATCGGCACGAGTGGAACTCGTGCCCTTCCCGGTGATTTTTTTACGATGGTTTTTCGTTTTGGGAAAAGATGAGTTGGGAAGGACACGCCTTCAGCGGTTGCGGAAAAAGTCGTCTTGAGGAGTGGCTTCTCGGGACCGTTCCGCTCGGTTTTGGGAAGGGCACGAGTTCCACTCGTGCCGCTAGAATCGTTCCCAGACTGCGGCTTTAGCCGCTGAGGCTAAGTCGGCAAGCAGCGAGAAGATGACAAGGAAATCCGAGTTCGACCCGGTGGATGCGGCACTGATTCCGCCGCGGCCGAGGAAGTACTGAAGTGAGACGTAATGCCCGATGACTTTAACTATATTGTCATCCTGAACGCAAAGCAGAGATGAAGGCAAAATCGTGTTCGAGCAACTAGATGACAGCAAACCGAAGATGCCGATGTGGCAGGTGTGGGTAGGGCTCATTCTTGGGGCTTTGAATCTAATGCTGGGCATCCATTCTGAACTTCGGCACGACGACCATATTTTCTCGTTGGTGTGGCTAGCAAATGGAGTTGTCTTCTTGCTCAGTTCCGGTATGGGCTGGTTCAGGATGCGAAAGAGCCGGAGATAGATTTTTCGAGCTAAAGAAAGCAGGTCCTTCGCTTCGCTCAGGATGACAAAGGTCGAGCTAAGGGCTAAAGGCTAGAAGCTAATGGCAAATAACAAATCCGTCCTCATAAAGATCAAACGCCAACTCACTCCCGACGCCAAGCCGTCGTGGGAAGAATTCGAGATCGCCTACAAGCCGAACATGAACATCACTTCGGCGCTGATGGAGATCGCGGCCAACCCCGTCACCCGCGACGGCAAGAAGACCACGCCCATCACTTACGACTCGAATTGTCTCGAAGAGGTCTGTGGCTCCTGCGCCATGCTGATCAACGGACGCGCCCGCATGGCCTGCTCAGCCCTGATCGATCATCTCGATCAGCCGGTCAAGCTCGAGCCGTTCTCCAAATTCTCCGTCGTGCGCGACCTGTCGGTTGACCGCAGCGTGATCTTCGAGAACCTGAAGAAAGTCAAAGCCTGGGTCCCGGTTGACGGAACCTACGACCTCGGCTCCGGCCCGCGCATGAGCGCCGAGGACCAGGAAAAGGCCTATCCGCTCTCGCGCTGCATTTCCTGTTGCTGCTGCATGGAAGCCTGCCCGCAATTCAACGAAGACACAGGATTCGTCGGCGCGGCCACCATCTCGCAAGTGCGCCTGTTCAACACGCATCCCACCGGCCAGGCCCTGAAGCGCGAGCGACTGTCGGCACTGATGGGCGACGGCGGCATCCAGGAATGCGGCTACGCGCAAAACTGCGTCGAGATTTGTCCCAAGGACATCCCGCTGACCACGTCGATTGCCGAAGTTGGCGGCCAAGTCATGAAGCAAGCTTTCACCGACCTCTTGCGAAAATGACGGTGTTTCTCTCTCGTAGAGACGGGGCTTGCCCCGTCTCCGCTTGCCCCGTCTCCATGCATGCCACGGCCAAGACGTGGCAAGCCGCGTCTCTACGGGGAATTGGGCGAGCATCGAGCCCGGCGCACTCTTCCCAAAAGGCCCGCCGTTTCCAGCACTTGCCCCGAAACCAGCAAGTGGCCCTCAGGTAACCACCGGTAAATCCCTTACGTAACTGGGCTTAGACGCAAATGTTGCGCATAATTGTTCATCTGTGGTTTACAATTACCGATCCTCTGGGAAGTGGGCTACTTTCCCACAGCCCCGGGGTCGTTCAAAGCTGACGATGCAATCACGATGAAGCCAAGCTCCAAACCGCCGGGAACGCTGCTGATGGCCCTGATCGCGCTTGCAATTTGCGTTGCCCTCGCAGCGCCACAGACCGCCTTTGCCCTGCAGCGCGTCCACCGCCACCACCGAATTCTGCACGTGTATCGCGGGCTCCGTGGCATCCTCTGGAACCCGCTGTTCCGCCCGTCGCACGATTCTCTGCTCCGCCAAAACGAAGAAATCGACCGCCTCGATCTGCCGCGTATTCAGAATGACGCTGAACTGGAAGCGCTCAAGACCTCGGGAGCGCTGGTGCCCATCCTGGAAAGCGATTCTTTGAAGATTGAGCGCGGTCTCGATCCCTCGCGCCGCTATTGCCGTCCCTGGACCCGCGATTTCGTGCAGGACCTTTCCGAAGTTTATTATCGCCAGTTCCACGCGCAGATACAGGTCAATTCCGCGGTGCGCACCGTGAAGACGCAGAGGAAGCTTCGCCGCCACAATCGCAACGCGGCTCCGGCGGAAGGCGACACGGCGTCGTCTCATCTCGCCGGCATCACGGTCGATCTCCAGCGCCGCGGCATGACGAAAGAACAGATTCGCTTCGTCGAGCACTACTTGTTCTATCTGAACGCGCTCGGTCTGGTCGAACCCGAAGAAGAGCGCCGCCACTGGTGCTTCCACGTGATGGTCTCCGACCACTACAGTGACTGGCGCCAGACGCAGACGGTTTTCCCGCTTCCGCCAGTGGAACAGCCTGTCACCGCACCAGTGACGGCAATCGCCGCAATGACCGCCTCCAACTGAGCCTCCAACTGAACGCTGCTTCCGCTACACTCTCCACAGAATGATCGTTCTGATGGCCGGTCTTCCCGGTACCGGCAAAACCACGCTCGCTCGCGAACTGGCCCACCGCACTCAAGGCGCTGGCGCTATTCTTAGCAAAGACGAGATCCGCGCCGCACTGTTCTCGCCGGAAGATATCGAATACTCGGTCAATCAAGACGACTTCGTGATGGAGGTCATGCTCGAAGCGGCCCGATTCCTGCTGCAAAATACTCCCACTCGAAAGATCTTCCTCGACGGCCGCACCTTCTCCCGCCGCTACCAGATTGACCGCGTTCTCCAGTTCGCCCGCGAACTCGCCCAGCCCTGGACGATCGTCGAGTGCGCCTGTTCCGATGAATCCGCTCGCCGCCGTCTCGACCTCTCGCCCGATCTTTTGCACCCCGCGCACAACCGAACCTTCGCGCTCTACTTGGAAATGCAAGCGAGGTTCGAGCCCATCACATATCGCAAAACGACGATCTCTACCGACCAACCGCTGGAGAAGTGCATCGAACAAGCGCTGGGTGCTTTGAATGCATCCTGTATCGGCAATTACGAAGAGCAATAGGGCCCGCAACTTTTGTTGTGTGGTGACGGGGCTCCGCCCCGCGCAAGACGGGTCGAAGACCCGCCACCACACGAGCATCGTTCTGAGAGCGCATCGTATAGAATTCTGGGTCAACCTAAAGGTCACCATGAATAAACGTAATCTCGCTGTTGCCATCGCATTTGCCTGCGTCGTCCCTGCCTACGCGCAGACCGCCGTCTCCGCCAAGGCCCGCGAGATCCACAACTCCGCCATCGTCATCGACACGCACGCCGACACCCCGCAGCGCTTCCTCGACGAAAAATACGACATCGGATCGACCGATCCCAAAGATCCCGGCCACATCAGCCTCGCTAAGGCCAAGGCCGGAAACCTGGGCGCCGAGTTCTTTTCCATCTGGGTCGAACCCGAAACCAACCAGGGCCACTTCGCCCGCCACACGCTCGATCTCATCGATTCGGTTTACGAGCAGGCTGCCCGCCATCCCGACCGCATGATGATGGCCTTCAGTGTTGACGACATCGAGCGCGCCCACCGCGAGCACAAGCTTGCCGCCCTGCTCGGCATCGAAGGCGGCCATTCCATCGAAAACGATGTCCGCCTGCTGCGCGATTTCTACCGCCTCGGCGTTCGTTACATGACCCTGAGCTGGTCGAACACCAACGAGTGGGCCGACTCTTCCGGCGACATCGACAATCCTAAAGTCGAGCACCACAACGGCCTCACCGAAGGCGGCAAGCAGATCGTCCTCGAGATGAACCGCCTCGGCATGTTGGTGGATATTTCCCACGTCGCCGACAAGACGTTCTACGACGCCATCGCCGTCACCAAAGCTCCGCTCATCGCCTCGCACTCGTCCGCGCGCGCCCTCACCAATCATCCGCGCAACATGACCGATGACATGCTCCGCGCAGTCGCCAAGAACGGTGGTGTCGTCCAGGTAAATTTCTACAACGCCTTCATCGACGAGAACTACCGCAAGGCCGCTGAAGCGCAAGCCAAAGACCGCGACGCCGCTGTCAAGGCCTACACCGGCCAACTCAAGGCCGCCGGTAAAACCGCTACCTATCTCGACGCCGACCGCATCGAGCGCGAATGGGCCGCCAAAATTCCGCGCCCTCCCTTGAGTTCGCTGATCGATCACATCGACCATATCGCCAAAGTCGCCGGCATCGATCACGTCGGCCTGGGCTCGGATTTTGACGGCGTCAGCGGCGCAACTCCCGAAGGCCTCGACTCCGCCGCCGACCTGCCAAAAATCACGCAAGCCCTGCTCGACCGGGGCTACAGCGCCGCCGATATCCGCAAAATTCTAGGAGCAAATCTGCTGCGCGTCTTCCGCGACGCCGAACGAGTCAGCCGCGAGATGCAAGCCAAATAGCATCCTTGTCGTACAATCCTTGTCGTACAATCAAAGTTTGCCAAAACACCTTACAGGAGCATCCATGCGAACTCTAATGCACACGCTTGTCCTGATCGTCTCCACGTCCCTGCTCGGCGCCGCACAGGCCGAGCCCACGGCCATCATCCACACCTCCGCCGGCAACCTGCATTGCACGCTGTTCCCGAAGGTAGCCCCGATCGGAGTCGAGAATTTCATCGGCCTCGCCGACGGCACCAAGGACTGGACCAGCCCCGTCTCTCACGCCAAGAAACACGGCGTCCCGCTTTATGACGGCACCACCTTTCACCGTGTGATCCCCGGTTTCATGATTCAAGGTGGAGATCCCGCCGGAAACGGCACCGGCGATCCCGGCTACAAATTCAAGAATGAGACTTCGCCCACCGTCAAGTTCGATCGCCCCGGGCGTCTCGCCTACGCCAACGCCGGACCGGACACGAACGGCTCGCAGTTCTTTATCACTGAAGTTCCCTACCCCAGCCTCAATGGCGGCTATACCATCTTCGGCCAGTGCGATGACGCGGCCGTCGAAATCGTGAAGCAAATCGCTCGCACGTCGCGCGACTCAAATGACCGCCCGCTCCGTCCCATCAAGATCGATCACATCGATATCCATGGCGCCGGCGCCTCCACGGCCAAGCCCTAGGTCGGGCCCAAACCATCCGTTGGCAGGAAGGAAACCATGTTAGGAAGATTAATTTAGGAATTCGAGGAGACTATGACGCGCACACCCGGAACCTATGCCGTGTTCGAAACCAGCGAGGGCGCCATCGTTTGCCGCCTGTTTGAAAAGGACGCCCCCAAGACGGTCGCGAACTTCGTCGAACTCAGCGAAGGCAAGCGCGAGTGGACGCATCCCACCACCCGCAAGAAGACCAAAGATCCGCTTTATCATGGAACCATTTTTCATCGCGTAATCCCCGACTTCATGATCCAGGGCGGCGACCCGATGGGCACCGGTTTCGGTGGTCCCGGCTACCAGTTCGAAGACGAAACCAAAGATTCGCCGCATCGTTTCGACAAGGCGGGCAAGCTGGCGATGGCCAACGCCGGCCCCAACACCAACGGATCGCAGTTCTTCATCACCGTCGCTAACACCGACTGGCTCACCGGCAAACACACAATTTTCGGCGAGGTAGTCGAAGGATACGAGGTCGTGGAAAAAATCTCCAAAGCCGCCAAGAACCGCCAGGACCGTCCCAACAAAGACGTAGTAGTGAAGTCGGTAAAAATCGAACGCTAGTGCAATCAAGTGGAGAGATGGGCTCCCTCGCCCGTCCTGCAGGGTGCCCCAGGTCTCGCGCCTTGCGAGGCCTGGGAGCGGGGGTCGGCAATGCGGTCGGCAACCCGGCAGTGTAGTTCCAATTCAGCTCCGCACGCCTACGCCGCAGTGAGTTTCGTCACATTCTCCTGTGACCGCCGGCCTAGTTTCCCTTCTCTCAATATTCTTTATAATGATAAGTCCCTTTTTAACTTTCGGAGGCAAGTGTAATGGCGTCGTTTAACGGAGTCCCCGTCCCATCCAACGGGCAGAAGATCGAATACAGCAACGGGAAATACCGAGTTCCCGATCGCCCGATCATCCCTTTCATTGAAGGCGACGGCACCGGCCGCGATATTTGGAAAGCCTCCGTCCGCGTTTTCGACGCCGCTGTCGAAAAGGCGTACCACGGTAAGCGCTTGGTCGCCTGGTACGAAATCTTTGCCGGCGAGAAAGCCAAGGCTCGCTTCCAGAACTGGCTCCCTGACGACACCGTCAACGCCATCCGCGAATTTCGCGTCGCCATCAAAGGTCCGCTGACCACACCCGTCGGAGGCGGCATCCGCTCCCTCAACGTCGCCCTGCGCCAGACCCTCGATCTCTACGGCTGCGTGCGTCCCGTGAAGTACTACGCCGGCGTGCCCTCGCCCGTGAAGCATCCCGAACGCATGAACATCGTCATCTTCCGCGAAAACACGGAAGACGTTTACATCGGCATCGAATGGGAACAGGGCACGCCCGATTGTGCCCGGCTGATCGAATTCCTCAATAAAGACATGTTGAAAGGCGGCAAGAAGCAAATCCGCCTCGATTCTGGCGTCGGCATCAAGCCCATTTCCGTGACCGGCACTAAGCGCCTGGTGCGCATGGCCATCCAGCACGCTCTCGCAAACATGAACAAAGCGGTCACGCTCGTCCACAAAGGCAACATCCAGAAGTTTACCGAAGGCGCGTTCCGCAAGTGGGGATACGAACTCGCCACCGAAGAGTTCCGCGACAAGGTGGTCACCGAGCGCGAGAGCTGGATCATCGGCAACAAGGACAAGAATCCCAATATTACCGTCGAGGAAAACGCGAGCCTCATCGAACCCGGCCTTGAGTTCGCCCAGGACGACTTCCGCCAGACTATCTACAAAGAGGTAAGAGACTGCCTCGATTCCATCTACGCCACGCACGGCAAAGGCGCATGGAAGAAAAAGCTGATGATCAACGACCGCATCGCCGACTCCATCTTCCAGCAGGTGGTGACCCGGGCCGATGAATACAGCGTTCTGGCCACGCCCAACCTCAACGGCGACTACATTTCCGATGCCTGCGCCGCGCAGGTTGGCGGCCTCGGCATCGCTCCCGGAGCGAACATCGGCGACGGTTACGCCATCTTCGAGGCCACCCACGGCACCGCTCCCAAGTACGCCGACAAAGACGTCATCAATCCCGGCTCCGTCATTCTCTCGGGCGTCATGATGTTCCGCTTCCTCGGATGGACCGAAGCCGCCGATCTCATCGAGCAGAGCCTGGAGCGCACCATCTTACAGAAGAAAGTAACCTACGACTTCGAGCGCCTGATGGAAGGCGCCACCAAAGTGAAAACCAGCGAATTCGCCACGTGCATGATCGAAAACATGCGCGTAGCAGTCGCAGCCGACTGAGAAATCGCTTTACTGTAGAGACGAGGCTTGCCCCGTCTCTGCCAGCTGAGAAACAGCTCCGGTTTTGACTCTGTTTTGAAGGGGCGCGGCTTTAGCCGCGCCGTTAGATCACAAGATAGTGTGGGCTTTAGCCCCTGAGGAAATTTCATGCGCAATAAAGTAACGATAGTCGGTTCCGGAAACGTGGGCGCCACCGCCGCTCATTGGATCGCATCGAAAGAACTAGCCGATGTCGTCCTCATCGACATCATTGAAGGCGTCCCCCAGGGAAAAGGTCTCGATCTGCTCGAGGCGATGCCGGTCGAGAAGCGCGATTCCCGAATTCTCGGCACGAACGACTACGCCGACACCGCCAACTCCGACATTGTCGTCATCACCGCCGGAATTCCACGCAAGCCCGGCATGAGCCGCGATGACCTTCTGAATACCAACCACAAAATCATGAACGACGTAGTCGGCAAGGTCGTGCACCAATCGCCGAACTGCATCCTCATCGTCGTCTCCAATCCCCTTGACGCCATGGCGCAGGCTGCCTACAAGATGAGCGGCTTTCCGCGCGAGCGGGTCATCGGCATGGCCGGCATTCTCGACTCCGCCCGCTTCCGCGCCTTTATCGCGCAGGAACTCAACGTCAGTGTCGAGAACGTGACCGCCTTTGTCCTCGGCGGACACGGCGACACCATGGTCCCGCTTCCTCGCTATTCCACCGTCGCCGGCATTCCCATCACTGAACTCATGGACAAGGCCACTATCGATCGCATCGTCCAGCGCACCCGCGATGGCGGCGCTGAGATCGTCAAATATCTCAAGACCGGATCGGCATACTACGCCCCGTCGGCCGCCACCACCGAGATGGTCGAGGCCATCCTCAAAGACAAGAAAAAAATTCTCCCGTGCGCCGCCTACCTCAACGGAGAGTACGGCATCCACGGCCTTTTTGTCGGCGTCCCGGTGAAACTCGGCGCCAGCGGAATCGAGCAGATTATCGAAATCAAACTCACCCCGGAAGAGAAAGCGGCCCTCGACAAGAGCGCCGCCGCCGTGAAAGAACTCATCGCGGTGATCAACGTCTAGGCAAGTTGGGTTGTGTGGTGGCGGGGCTACGCCCCGCCAACACGGGGCAAAGCCCCGTCCCACACGAACCTCGCCGCTTGGGCGTCATACGCAGTTTCTGATTTCCCTTCCGTGATTGCCCCAGCCTCGCTATAGTGTCTGAGGCCAGCACACGATGGACTTCGATCAGCTCGAAATTTTCCTGGAAGTGGCGCGCCTCTCCAGCTTCTCCCGCGCGGCGGAGAAGCGTTTCCGCACCCAACCCGCCATCTCATCCCAGATTCGTGCGCTCGAAGAAGAAGTGGGCGCTCGTCTGCTCGACCGCTCCGGAGGCCGCGTCTCGCTCACCGCATCCGGCAAATTGTTTTTCAAGTATGCCGAGGAGACGCTGGAGCGCCGCAAAACCATCCTCACCGAGATCGCCGAGACCGAGCGCGTGCCCCGCGGCGAAATTGTCGTGGGAGCGAACGAAGGCACCTGCCTGCACATCCTGCCTGAGGTATTCGCGCAATTCAAACGCGACTATCCCAACGTCGCCGTGAGCATCAAGCGCTCCGACTACGCCAGGATTCTCGAGTCGATCATCGAAAACGTGGTGGACTTTGGGGTGGTCTCGCTGCCCGTGACCGACAACCGGCTCGAAGCGCAGATGATTCATCGCGACGAACTCGTCGTGATTACCGCCCCGCATCATCCGCTCGCGGCGAAGAACAGCGTCACCGTGGCTGAGGTCTCGGCTTATCCGCTGGTCGTGCCCAAACTGGGCCACACCCGCGACGCGCTCGATGCTCTGTTCTATGACCATCACTTGAAGCCGAACTTGGCCATGGAGCTCGATTCGAGCGAACTGCTGAAGCGCTTTGTGGCCGCCGACGTCGGAGTTGGATTTATCGCGCGGTCGAATATCGAGGAGGATATCCGGGCCAAGGCGCTGGTCGCAATCACGCTCGCCGACGCCCAAATCCGGCGCGACCTTGCGATCGTATTCCGCAAAGATAAATCTCTCAGCCGCGCCGCCAAGGCCTTCATGGACATCGCGGTAAAACAAAAGAATTTTTCCACGGCCGGGGCTGGGAAGCGACCCAAATGAAGGAGGTCATCCGTTTTGTGCTCTGCTTGTCCCTGCTCCTTTCGCCCGCCGCAGCCCAGAAGCAGCCCGTCGGCGGCAAGGTTTCCTCCGTCGCCGCCTACAAGCTCAGCGCGCTGAAAGTCACGGGAACGGCGCGCTACACCGACAAAGAAATTCTCGCCGCGAGCGGCCTGCAAATGGGCCAGATCGCCGCCGACGGCGATTTCAAAGAGGCGGTGCAGCGCCTGGGCGATTCCGGCCTGTTCAGCGAAGTTGCCTATTCGTATTCCTCTTCAGGCGCGGGCGTAAGACTCGAACTCCAGCTCGCCGATACCGACAAGAACAAGCTCGTTCCCGCGCGCTTCGAAAACTTCGTCTGGTTCACCGACGACGAACTGCTCACCGCCTTGCAACGCCGCGTTCCGTTGTTCAAGCAGTTGCTGCCGATTGCAGGCAATCTTCCCGACCGCGTTTCTGAGGCGCTGCAAGCCATCTTCACCGAAAAGCGCTTTCCCGGGCGGGTAGATTTCCTGCGCAATGCAGAAGAGCCGAGCGGTGCCCTGAACGCAATCGATTACCGGGTCGAGGAAGTCAGCATCCGGATCCGCGGCGTCGAATTCCCGGGAGCCTCGCCCGAGCAGACGGCTCTGCTCACAACCGCCGCCCGCCGCCTCACGGGGGCGGAATACGGGCGCTCTACTCTCGCCGCAGCCGCCAGCTTTGACTTGCTCCCCGTGTACCTCCAGCGCGGATATTTGAAGGCCGCATTTGGGCCGTCCGACGCGCGTGTACTGCCTCAGACTGCTCCCACGGCAGATGCGCAAGGCCCCGCCGAACTCCAGGTGGACGCGATCATCCCCGTAAAGCCGGGCCAGGTCTACTCAACTTCCAGCGTCGCCTGGAAGGGCAACTCTGCCATCACCACCGCCGAAGTCGCGCCCCTCCTCCACCTGCCAACCGGCCAGCCCGCCGACGCCCTGCGTCTTCTCCACGACATAGAAAACTTAGGCAAGCTTTACCGCAGCCGCGGCTACATGATGGTTCAGATCAAGCCCGACGCCCAGTTCGACGAAGAGAAAAGCACCGTGCACTACGACCTGAACATCCTCGAGGGCGACCTTTACAAGATGGGAGAGTTGGAGATCTTAGGGCTCGACACGCAAGCCAAAGCTCGTATGCAGGCAGCGTGGACGCTGCGCGAAGGCCAGCCCTACAACGCCGACTACCCCAGGAAATTTCTGCACGATACCAGAGATCTCGTTCCCCGCGGCGTGCAGTGGGCCGTGAGCATTCATGAAACCCCGGAAGCGAAGGACAAGACCGTGGACGTGGAGATCCGTTTCAAGCAGCAGTAGCGCTGGTCCCATAAATGGTTTTGGGTAGGGCACGGCTTCACAGGCTGCGGAAAAACTCAATCTCGGGCTTGATTTTGGGTGGCGCAGCGCTTCAGCGCTGCGATAACTGGCCTGTTTTCAGTGTCGGCTTTAGCCGCTGGGGTCAGACTGCGGCGCAGAAGATACTTTTTCCGCAGCCTCTTCAGCCGTGCCGCCCAGGTCCGCATAAATGGCGGGCTTTAGATTCTCTGTTGAAGCGCAAGCAAAAAAAGTCAAAACCTTCCTAAGAATGAGGGGGGAATGGTTAAGCGGCACAGGCGACCTCGGGCGGCACGGCGAGGGTGAGAGCCGGGCAAAGCTTGGCGCCATCGAAGGGAGCGTCGTGCTTGAACATGCCGAAAATCGCGTGCAGCAGCTTCCGCATGACGGCAACCAGGGCCACCATTTTGCATTTCCCACGAGCTTGCAGATGCAGATAAAAGGCGCGCAGGTGAGGAGCAAAGCGCACCGCAGTGAGGGCGGGCATGTAGAGCGCCCGGCGAATATGCCGGTTGCCCACCTTGCTGATGCGCGCTTTTTGATGCACCGAGGTGCCCGACTCATGGTGCCGGGGATCGAGTCCGGCGTAGGCGACCCACTGCCGCACGTCACAATTGGCGGGGATCAACAGCAGTTCGCCCAGCAGTTGCAAAGCGCTGACCGCACCGATCCCGGGCGTGCTCTGCAACCGCAGAAAGCGGCGCTCGAGCTCCGGCGTCGCGGCCAGGATCTTGCGCGCCTCCCGGCTCAGTTTGGCGATCGCGGTTTCCAACCCCCGCACGCTGCGCCGCAAATCCTGCACGATCACCCGCAGGGTCGTCGCGGTCGCGGCCACGGCGTGCAGGCGGTTCTTCTCCATGGTGCACTGCTGGGTGAGAGCATGAATGCGACGCGCCAGAGCCGTTATCTGCAGCGCCTCGGCCGGCGGCGGTTGCCAGGGCTGGAAGGGCATGCGCGCCGCATATTCCAGCAGCACCCATGCATCCAGCGGATCGGTCTTACTGCGCTGCAGCAACGCGCGCGAAAAACTTTTCACCGCCCGCGGGTTGGCCACCATGAGCTCGATGCGCGGGTCGGCCCGCAAGGCCAAGGCGGCATCCAGACCATACATCCCAGTCGATTCCATGCAGACGCGCACCCGCTCTGGTGGGCGGGAGAGATACCGTCGCAGTTCCTGATGGCCCTGGCGGGTGTTGGGAAACGAGCGACAGGGTTCGGTTTTGCCGCTGCGGCGGACCATCACGACCAGTTCTTGGGCGCTGACGTCCAGGCCACAAACATCGGGGTTGTGCATGCCTTCCTCCTGGGACTAGGCTGGTTCCGGCTCCCCGACCCTGCATCGTCTCCGGTAGAGCTTGTCTATGCAGGCTGTCGTGCCAACGACGCCTCAGATTCTCCTCGACCTTGGAGAAGAGGGCGGGGGGCCTATCTAAAGCCCAGGCTTCCGATACAAAATCGGGCCTCGCCCCTGATCGGCCTTCCCCGGAACATGGGTGCCTTGTGCCCCATGCCTCTTTACCACAAATCGAACATACAAGCCCCTGAGGGACGTTCACTTCCCCTCCGGAGACATTGATGAGACCGGTTGTAGCGCTGAAAACTGCGCCTTGTAAAAGACAAAATATTTTTGTAACCGGCAGCTTGCGTGCGAATCTTTATATTGACGACATAGCTGTGACATCATGATTGTGGCATCATTGAGTGTCCACTTTTCTATCACCCCGTTTCACAGGAGACGAAAGCAGAATGAAAGCTAATCGAATTGCGGCTGCGGTTCTTGGGATGCAGATGTTGGCCGGGCTGGCGGCGGTTCCGGCGCTCGCTGCCGGCAAGAGCCAAACCTTGACCGGCGAAGTGAGCGACGCCATGTGCGGGGCGAAACATGAAGAAATGCCCAGCAAGCCCGCGGAATGCACGCGGGTGTGCATTAAGCATGGAGCAAATTACGCGCTCGTGGTTGGGGATAAAGTCTACATCCTGGAGACCTCGGATAAGGCCGCGCTCAATAAGCTGAACGATCTGGCGGGAGCGAAAGCAAAGGTGACGGGAGAAGTAGACGGCACCACGATCACGGTAAAGTCGGTGGCCGCGGGATCGTAACACCCTGTCATCCTGACCCTGAGCGCAGCCGAAGGGGAAGGACCTATGTATTTGCACGCGCGATGCACAGGTCTTCTCGCTTCTCTCAAGATGACAACCCGAACTTATCTCGCGAATTTACGGAACACAACCCTGGCATGACAACTGCAATGAAAAACCGGCGGGCTGCCCGCCGGTTTCTTGTGGTCTCCGCAATTCCCGTTACTGTTGATTCTGGTTCTGGCTGTCGTCCCGGCGTTTCAGCGTCGGGCGATCGTCGTCGCTCCCGCTCTTGTCGGTGCCGGCGGACTTGTCACTGGTGGACGTGCGGCGCAGGCTAGGCTTGCTCCCATCCTTCTCTTCGATCACCTTGTGCCGGTTCTCGATGGTGGCCAACCGCGATTTCACGTCATCGAACTCTGAGGTGGTAACGATGTACTGCGCGCGCGCCGGAAGAATGGTCGCGATCTCCTTTTGCGACGCCTCAATGCGGTCGGGCGTCTGCGGGTGCGAAGCGAAGGCCTTCGCGATCGTGCCCGGCTTCTTCTTCTCTTTCGCCTGAATTTTTTCGAAGAAACTGATGAAAGCCTGCGGATCGTATCCCGTCTTATACATATATTGCAGGCCGAGGTAGTCCGCTTCCGCCTCAAAATTGCGCTGGAACTTCATGAACGTGAGCGGCAAGGCCAGACCACTTGCTTCGTAGATTCCGTAGCCTAAGCCACCTCCGACGAAGATCAGAGGAATGGTGCCGATTTGCGCCCAATTCATTCGCGTCATCTGACGCATCGCGTGGCGGGCGCAAACGTGCGAAATCTCATGCGCCATCACGCCGGCCAATTCGGCCTCTTCGTCGGCCGCCAGAATCAGGCCGGAGTTCACGTAGAAGAATCCACCGGGTAGCGCGAACGCGTTCACTTCGTCGGAATCGATCACCTTGATGGTGAACGGCACCTGCGCGTCGGAATTGCGCACCAGATTCTGTCCGATGCGGTTGACGTACTCGTTCACTACCGGGTCCTGAACCAGCTTCACGCTATTCTCGACCTGCATCGCGTATTGCTTGCCCATCCTGATTTCGGTTTCGAGCGAGTACCAGTTGCCCAAGCCGCGTCCGCCGATCTTGCGATTGCCAATGGCGTCGACATCGTCCTCTTTGCCGTCGTGCTTGACCTTGCTGTCGTCGGGCTCCTGGATGGGAGGCGGCCCACTAGGCGTAGGCGCCACGTCGCTGCCGGCGCTGCTGCTCGAAGAGGAGTCCGCGGGCGGAGTCGGAGTCGAACTGGGGGTTGTCGAGGGAGCTGGCGCTGAGCTAGTCGCTGTGCTGGACGGTGAACCACTCGCGGGTGGCGTGCTCTGAGTCTGCGCCGTCTGACCCTTTGGCGCTTGCGAGGCCTGCGGCTGTGCGCCTGGAGCCTGGGAAGTTTGCTCCTGCGCCCAAGCAGGCACCGCCATCAGCGCTAGTAAACTCAGGAAAATCAGTGATTTACGGAACGACATTTGGACACCCCGCGGAAACCCGGTCGGCTGAGAAGATTATACCCCCGATAGCAAGTCGGTGTGAACAGAGTTTCCCATTTAGTTCGACGCTGGCTCGCGCCGGAAAGTTACCCGTTATTTTCACAAAACCTTGCGGCTGAGGTTCTTTTCCTCAGCCGTCGGTGCAGGTCCCTTTCCGTCTTCCTGATCGCCGGTGTAACATGGCGCGACTTTTGGAAAGGCGGAACCGTGCATGCTGAACCGTCGCAGTTTTCTATCGTCGTCCTTCGCTTCGTCCCTCGCCGTGGGTGCTGGCCTGGGTTCCCGCGGAAACTTATGGCGTGGAGATTTATGGGCGCAGCTCGAATCGCTGCCGTCAGAACTGCCCGCCCGCTCCCTTTTCGATTCGAACGAAGACGCCTACTGGCGCGAACTGCGCAAGCAGTTCCTGATTCCGGCGGACGAGATCTACCTCAATAACGGCACCGTCGGATCGAGCCCCGCGCCCGTGCTGCGCGCCGTGTTTGAAGGCTACGAGGCGTGCGAAAAGCTGAACGAGTCCGATCCCGAGGACTATCCCATCTGGGGATATGCCTCGTGGAACCAGTTCCGCGATCCGCTGGCGGCCTTTGTCGGCTGCAACCGCGACGAGATCGCGCTTCTCAGAAATGCCACCGAGGCCAACAGCTACATTGCCAACGGCATCGATCTGAAGCCGGGCGACGAAGTGCTCATGACCGACCAGGAGCATCCCGGAAGCGAGCATCCGTGGAATTTGCGGGCGAAACGCTACGGCATCGTGGTGAAGAAAATCACGCTGCCGAAGCCGATCATAAATCGCGATCAAGTTTTGAATCTCATCGGCGCCTACATTACCGCGCGCACCCGGGTTCTATTCTTCAGCCACATCACGACGTTTACCGGAGTGGTGCTGCCGGCCAGGGAACTTTGTGCGCTGGCCCGGAGCAAAGGGGTTATTTCCGCAGTCGATGGAGCGCACGTTCCGGGAATGATGCGCCTCAACCTGCACGATCTGGGCTGCGATATGTATTCCTCGAGCCCGCACAAGTGGCTGCAAGCGCCCAAGGGCTCGGGATTTCTGTACGTGCGCGACGAAATGATCGACCGCCTGTGGAACACAATCGCAACCGAAGGCTGGGACGACGTGAAGCTCCGCGCCGAACGCTTCCAGCGCATCGGCAGTTCGAACGTCCCCGCCCTGTGGGGACTGCGCGCCTCGATTCAACTGGCCAACGACATCGGCATGGACCGGATTGAACGCCGCCACCGCCAACTCTGCGACTACATCCTAAACGCCATGGTCAAACGCGGCGCGACGTCGTGGACGTCTCCGGATCCCTCGATGCGCTGCGCGATCGCAACGGTGAATGTGCCGCCAATCGTTCGTATGGACCTCGAAAACTGGCTATGGAAGGAAAAGAAAATCAGAATCCGCGGAGCCGATCCACACAAGCTGCGCCTCTCCACGCCGTACTACCTGTCGAGGCAGGATATTGACCGCTTCCTGGATGCGTTCGACGAGTACAAGAAGTCAAGTGCGTAGCGCGTGTGGGGACAGCCTGTGCGGGGACGGCTTGTGTGGGGATAGGTTGTGTGGGGACGGGCGCCTCGCCCGTCCATGCCGAGCGCAGCTCGGCCCCGCCGCGGCCGCCCTATCCATTCTTCGGATATGAGCGAGCGCCACTACCGCCCCCTGCCTTAGCCGCCATCGCCCGCTTCTTCTTCGTGCGAAATCAAGCGGCGTTCTTGGCAGTCGCTTTCGGCAAAGCTTCGGGATGAAGGGCGGTGATGACTGCGGCCGGATTCTTGTCGATCACCGTGAGCAGCGTGCGGGCTGGAGCTTCCGGCGTGCGGCGTCCGCCTTCCCAGTGCTTGATAGCATCCAGGCTGAAGCCGAAAGTGTCGGAAAAGCGGGATTGAGTCATGTTGAGCTTGTTGCGGATGCTCTTCACATCCACTTCATCCGGCACACGCACCTTGAAACCTTTCCGCTCTCCTGCGAGAAAAGCTTGAACCTCGTCCAGTCCAGCCATGAGCTCTTCAAATGCGGTTTTCATCGACTGTGCTCTGGAATCAGCAAACCGTGCGGAGCGGCAGTTCTTGAGAGCGCCCTTGTACGAATCTTACGCCGAAAAGTAGATTACACTGGGAGTCGGTCGCGCGAATTGCGCATTACCATGCACGGGCAGCCACGATCTTGGAGGCAGCAACGCCGCCAGCTTGCCCGGTCGAAGGATGAGGGCCAGTAGATGATTCGGAGAATACGAATTCGGAATTACAAGTCGCTGCGCGATTTGGAAGTCAAACTCACGCCGCTCGCAGTCCTTTTCGGGCCGAACGCGGCGGGAAAGAGCAACTTCATCGATGCCCTTCAGCTTCTGTCGCGAATCGTGGGAAGCCGAAGCCTCAAGGAGGCGTTCGATCCCCCTTATCGCGGCAAGCCGATGGAGTCCTTCTCCTTCGGCGAAACCGGTCTGGAAGGGCTCATGAAAAGCGATTCGGCTTCCTTTTCTATGGAGGTCGACATCGAGCTCTCGCCCGCCGTAATTAAGGCTGTCAACAAAGAGATCCTGGAGACAAAGCGCCGCCAGACACAGGACACCAACGGTGGAGGGCCCCGGAAGCCCAACCAGCCGATTCACCATACCAGTCTTAGGTACCGCATCGAAGTTGGCATTACTCCGCGATCCGGAGTGCTCCACGTAGCCGATGAGTATCTAGTGCCGCTGGGAAAAGACGGCGAGCCGAAGTCTAGCCCGAAAGCGTTCTTGGAGCAGAAGAACAAGAAAATCCACCTGCGCATGGAGGGGCAGTCGCACCCTACCTACTTTGATCTAGATCTCGATTACGCGATCGTTTCTCGTCCGCATTATGCCCCGCACTACCCTCACCTGACGGCGTTCAAGAAGGAATTGGAAAGTTGGTTCTTTTACTATTTCGAGCCCCGCGAACGCATGCGGGCAGCTACCAGCGTCAAGGAAGTCCGTCATATCGGACTGATGGGAGAGGAGCTAGCGGCCTTTCTGAACACCCTCTACAATCTCGACCCGCAGCAGTTTAAAGCCGTGGAAAAAGCGATGCACAGCCTGATCCCCTCGGTCACTGGAATTCGCACTGAGGTAAACAAGGTAGGCGAAGTCGAGTTGAGCCTGATGGAGGGCAACGTGGCCATGCCAGCGCGAGTTGTCTCCGAAGGCACGCTCCGGGCGCTGGGTTTACTTGCTCTGAGCGGAGTAAAGGAACCCCCGGCCCTCATTGGCTTCGAGGAGCCCGAAAACGGCGTCCATCCGCGGCGCATCCGGGACATAGCGAAGATACTGGTAAGCCGCGCCGAGTCTGGCGATACTCAGTTGATTGTCACCACCCACTCGCCTATCCTCCCAGATCACGTTCCGCCCCAATCGCTGTTCGTCTGTCGCAAGAAGGGAGGCGCAACGGTTATTGAGCCGTTCGCGACGTGGGGGCCACTTTTCCGTCAGGGCGAGATCGACAAGGCACTCGATGAAGGTGCCGCACAATTGCCGGTTTCCCAGCGCATGCTTAGGGGTGACTTCGATGCCTGAGATCGCCCTCTTCTGTGAGGACTCCTTTCATGAAAAGTTCATAGGCGCACTCCTGAAGCGGTTCGAGAAACATTACGGTCTAGGCGCTGCATCTAGGTTTTTGAGTTCGCAGGGCGGCTTACCGCGAATGGCTGGTGAGTTCAGGGAGTTTCTCCGGGACCTGGCGAGAGATCGGCAGCAGTTGCCGGATTCCGTGATCGTCGTGGTAGATGCAAATTGCATTGGACACAATGAACGCAAAACTCTGATGGATGGTTCGCTCGCTAACTACCCGCGGTTCCAGCAGATCGTCTCCTACGCGATTCCCGATCCCCATATTGAACGTTGGATGCTGGCTGACCCGAAGGCCTTTCAATCCGTCTTTGGCAGGGGATGCACTTTACCTGCAATCAAGTGTGCCAAGGATGAGTACAAGAGACTCTTGCGGAAGGAAATCCGGGAGAGCGGGATCGAGGCGCCGCTCGGCGGCGAAGAGTATGCCGAAGAAATCGTGATGGCCATGGACCTTGGGTATGTGGAAACACGGGAACCCTCTTTCGGACTGTTTCTGAAGAGCCTCAAGTCGCTGTTCAATCAATGGAAGAGTCGTTGACGAGCGGGATATTGACCTCATCCACCAGCGCCTGGCTGAGGCAGAACGACTCCACCGAAAAGGAAAGAATTGACATGGCCACGAGAAAGAAGAGCCCTAGGAGGGCTGAAAAAAGCAGCGGCAACGTTTTTGCGGACCTCGGCCTTCCGCATTCCGAACTGGAACTCTTAAAGGCAAAGCTCACGCTCCAGATTTACCGCCTCGTCAAGAAACGCGACCTGACGCAAGCCGAGGCCGGCAAAATCCTTGGCATCAAGCAGCCGCATGTCTCTTTGCTGATGCGCAACCGCTCGGGTAGTCTCTCCGTCGAGCGCCTTATGGATTTTCTTACCGCCTTGGGGCAAGACGTAGAGATTTCGGTGAGGCCGGCCCGCAAGAACCACGGCGAAGTGTCCGTCGTCGCATAATCGATGGTCAACACGACCTTGTGTCTTCTTTGTGTCCCCGCCGTTAGATTGGCGGGCGGCGCGGGCAAAAAAGCAGGTCCTTCGCTTCGCTCAGGATGACAATGGGCTAAAAGCCAAAAGCTAACAGCTAAGAGCTCGCCTACGTCCACCGAAACCAGCGCAGCGCAAGAATGAACGACACTCCGCCCCAGACTGCCAGCACGAGCAGTCGCCCTGACTGTGATCCCAGCGAAGCGCCTTCGAGTATCGTGGCTCGCAGCGCGTCGTTAAGCGCGGTCAGCGGAAGCGCTTTGATGAAGGGATGGGTGATCGCGGGAAATCTCTGGTACGAAAAGAAGACGCCGGAGAAGATCCACATCGGCATCATGACCAGGTTGATGAGGCCGGAAACGGTTTCGATTTTCTGCGCCCGGCAAGCGGTTAGCAGGCCGACGCCGCCAAAGGCTACCGCTCCGAGCGAACCGAGCAGGATGACCGAGAGAATCGATCCCCGTACCGGCATGTGAAAGACCAACACGCCGAAGCTTAAGAGCAGTCCTACTTCGATCACCATCAGGACCAGGCGGCTGCTGGTTAAGGCTAGAAGGAAATCGCTGCGGCGCATGGGCGTGGCTACGAAGCGCTTCAGCAGTTTGCGCTGGCGCATTTCTACCAGCGCGAAGCCTACTCCCCACATGCCGGAGTTCATCAGGTTCATCCCGAGCAGTCCGGGGATCAGGAAGTCGATGTAGCGGGATCCGGCTTCGCTGGAAGATTGGGCGGAAGTGGTGAGCGCATCTTTGCGTCCGGCGGCGGATTGGAGCGCGGCGTCAATTTCGGCGCGGGAGAGCACGCTCTCCGGGCGCGCAGGATCGTAATAATAAGTGTAGCTGCCGTCGGGATTCGACTCGATCGCCAGATCGTACTTGCCGAAGTGGAAGGCCTTGAGCGCGGCCTCGCGATCAAGCACAGTGGCTCGGACGGTGGAATTCTTATTAGCCGAGCTTTTGTCGGACGAGCTTTTCTCGGCTGAGTTCTGCAGCATGGCCAGCGTTCTCTGCGCGCCATCGCCCGCGATCACCACGACCGATGTGATGTCCGCGGGCTTGTTGCGAAAGGCGATGCCCAAGCCTGCCGCCAGCAGCAGCGGAAAGATGAAGACCCAGAATACGACTTCCGGCTCGCGCTTGAGTTCAAGTATGCGCGCCCAGAGTAGGTGACGGTATCCGGACCAACGGCCATTGCGGCGTGCGCGAGCGGCGGGGACTGGCGGTCGACCTTCGAGCTTCAGAGTCGGTGGTGTAGTGGTTTCCGTTGCCATTTAATTCTCCCGCAGATGGCGGCCGGTCAACTTGACGAAGACGTCTTCGAGACTCGCCTGGCGCGTGCTCAGGTGTTTGAGTTGCCGCCCTTGACGATTCACCGCTTCGAGCAGCGCGGGAATGGTGAGATGCGGCTCGCGCACGTTGAGGCAGATTGTACCTTCCTCGTTGCGGACGGATTCGACACTGGGTAGCGCGCCCCACAGATCCGTTCCGTTGCCGTTTGATTCGTTGCCGTTTGAGTTGCCGCTGACTTGGAACTCGACCACGTGATGGCCGCCCAGGCGGTCGATCAGGTCGGAGGGAGTGCCTTCGGCGATGATCTGACCGTAATCGACGATGGCCAGCCGGTCACAGAGGCGTTCGGCCTCGTCCATGTAGTGAGTGGTGAGCAGGACGGTGCCACCTTTTTTCTGGAAGGCGCGGACGATGTCCCAGAGCTGGCGGCGGCTTTGGGGATCGAGGCCGGTGGTGGGCTCGTCAAGAAAGAGGATGCGCGGATTGCCGACCAGAGCAGTGGCTACGGCCAGGCGCTGTTTCTGGCCGCCGGAAAGTTTGCCGACCCAGGCGCCGGATTTCTCAGTGAGCTGAAGTTCCTCGAGGATGCCGGCGGTGGAACAGGGTTCTCGGTAGAAGCTGGCGAAGAGTTCGATGGTTTCGCGGACGGTTAGTTTTTCCGACAGGCGCGTTTCCTGCAGCGAGATGCCGATCCACTCGCGCAACTGGCGCGGGTTGTGGTTCCAGGTGTGACCGAAGATGCGGACTTCTCCGGAAGTGGGTGCGAGCAGGCCCTCGAGGATTTCGATGGTGGTTGTCTTCCCTGCTCCGTTTGGACCGAGCAGGCCGAAGCATTCGCCGGCTTCGATTTGCAGGCTGAGGCCGCGGACGGCTTCGACTTTGCCGTCGTAGGTCTTGCGCAGGTTGGCACACTCGATTGTTGTCTGTGTTGTCGGCCCCACTGGGGCATTTTAGCGCAGCCGTCGCTATGAGCCCGTAGCGAAAGTGAGCCCGCTCTTCAATTCTCAACTCAAATTCTCAACTCACCAGATTTTGTCATCCCGAGCGAACCGGGGTCCCCAGCGCGCCAGCTTTTGGCGCGATGGGGCGGGGGAGCGAGGGATCTGCATTTTGCGGTGAACTGCAGACCCCTCGCTTCGCTCGGGATGACAATTCATGAAAGGTATCGCTCGAACGGCACTTCAGACATGGCTTTCCCCACCGCTCTCAAGGCGTGGAATGCGCGTGCTGGAGCGTCGGCATCGGGAGGTTGCCTTTGGCATTCTGCCAGAGAATCGCGTTCAACTTCTTCGCATCGGCCGCATCGGGCCGGGAGAAATTCATCTGCGACGATTCCTCCGCTCCCGGCGCATTCTTTTTGTTGATCTGATAGATGAGGCCGCTGCGCAGATTTTTGTCGTCGCCCTGATACGGCGGCTGCGTTCCGGGGCCTGCTAACAGCGGCGCCATGAGCGGGGCGTGTGCGTCGAACAGGTTCATTGGCCCGAGGCCGAGCAGAGCTTCCATGGTGTGGATCATGCTCACGGTCGTGTAGAAGTTATGGTCGACAAACGCCTGTGGCGTGCGTGGCGAATACTTGCTGATGACGAAGGCGGTAGAACGGTGCGCATCGACGTGGTCGGCGCCGTCCTGCGCGTCGTCCTCGACCACGAAGATGGCGGTGTCGTCCCAGTAGGGGCTGTGAGAAACGGCGTCGACGACTCGGCCAAGTGCCAGGTCGTTGTCGGCGACCGAGGCCTGCGGCGTGGGCTTGCCGGGACGCGTGCCTCCGGTGTGGTCGTCGGGCAGGTAGAGCAGGGTGAACTGTGGAAGTTCTTTGGCGCTTCCCTTCGCTTTCACAAACCCATCGAATTCGCGGAGGAATTCGTCGGCGCGGAGTTGATCAGGATAGTCGGTATTGAAGTCGGGGAATTGCGGATCGTAGTGATCGCGCAGCGCGGCTTTCGTCGGACGCATGCGCTTCATCTGCGGAATTGCCCACGGCCACGGGCTTGGCCCGCCGCGCGGGCTGCCGACGTTCGGCGGTAGAAGCTCTCCTTTGTTGATCTCAGCCACTGGGCAGGCTGCAGACGAGGGAGACAGCGTGCCTTCCTTCGGTGGTTTTGCTTTTTCACTCTTGCACCACACGGCGGCGATGAATTCTCCGTAGATGCGATAGGTGAGGCCCCTGCGGGCCAGGTTGTCCCAGAGGAAGCCGGTGGCGGGGTCGTCCACGTCGGGGATTCCCTGTTCGAGCGGGAATTCTTCGGCCACGCTGCCGCCCGAGTCATAAGTGCGCTCTTTGCCGCGATAACCGATCGGCCATGTTTTCTCGTTGTAGTCGGAGGTGGTGGAGGCGGTGGACCAGAGGTGGCCGTCGCCGGAGACTTCGCCGCTGTCGTAGAAATTGTCGAGCACGCCGAACTGCAGCGCGAGTTTGTGCTGGTTGGGCGTGATGTCAGCACCATACATGGTGAGCGACGGGTCGCCGTCGCCGGCGGGCAGGTCACCAAAGATCTGATCGTAGGTGCGATTTTCCTTCAGCACGTAGATCACGTGGCGGATGGGATTGCTTCCGCCGGCGAATTCAAACTTGCCGCCATCGGAGCGGAAGAGATTGTCTTCTTCTACTTGACGCGTGTAGGCGGCGAGATTCTTGTCGATGTCGGCGAGGCTCAGGCGCTGGATGGAGCCGCCGATCAGAGTCGGAATGTAGGGATGTTCTTTTCTCTTGCGCTCGCCTTTCAGCGTGTTCTGCATGTTGTTGGGGCCGCTGCTTTCGCCTTTGGCAGTGGCAATGAGAAGGTCGTTACCGGAAATTGCGAGCGCGCTCGGATACCACTCGGCGGGGATGAAACCGATTAGATTGTCACGCTCCACGTAGGCAGTCATGGTGCCTGGGGTCAGTTTTGGGGAATCCTTGACTTCAAACACGGCGATCGCGTCGAGCGAAGCACTGGCCGCATAGAGATGCTTCCCGTCGGGCGAGAGAGCGATGGCCTGGAGGACGGACCCGGGGTTCTTGAGACTGGTGCGATAACGGCGATAAGCGAACCCGACTTTCAGATCGACCGCAGCCACGACGTCGGCATTGGCGAGAGCGATGTAGAGCGTCTCCTCGTTCGGGCTCAGCAGCATCGCCGTTGGATGCGAACTGGGCTCGATGGAGTTGAGCGGCCCCAAGGCGATCCAGCGTGCGACCGTACCTGTCTCAAGATTCAGTTCAGCGATGCCAGAGTCGTTCCACAAGCTGCACCACGCTTTGGTTCCGGCTTTGTTGGCAATCACCGTGTAGGGATATGCGCTGGGAATGTAGCGGCTGCGGCTTAGATCGAACGACTGCAGGATTTTGCCGGAGCTGGTGTCGAGGACGATGGCGTTGTCGGAAAGATTATTGGCGATGAGCAGGCGGTCACCCTTGACGCCTGAAAGAACGGCGAGCCCGGCGGGATATGGGAGCGCGGTCCCAGCGGGAGTTTTGCGCACGCCGAACGCGACTTCTTTACCTCCGGCGATAGGCTGGGGAGCGATCTTGATGAAACGTTCGGGGGTGACTTGTCCGGCTGCGAATTTGTACACCGCGATGCCATTGCCGGTGCTCTTCGGCTTCTCGCCCGTAGGGTCGGTGATCGAGCCCATCGAGGCATAGAGATGCTTGCCATCGCTCGAGAAAGTGAGGCCGATGAAATAGCTTTGGCGAGTGGAATAATCGTCGCTCAGGCGGTCGTCGGGAAAGTCGCGCAGTTGATTATTGCTGAGATCGAGAATGGCGATCGATTGGCGCGCGCCCGTCTCCTGCGTACCGTAACCCTGGTTGAGCAGCGCCGCGTAACGGCCGTCGGGACTGAGGGCGATGGTCGCGGGAAAGCGGTTGGTGCGGGCAAGATATCCGGGGACCGGGAGCGTGAGGCTCTTGCTGGTCGGAAGATTGATTCGGCGCGAGCGGTCGGCGGCGCGTGCGACCACGAACACGACAAGCAGAGCGGACACAGCGAGGAGGGAGACGACGGCGATTGTTTTCACGTACTTTTTCACGAGCTGTGACCCTCGGGAGGTTTGTAACATCCGCTCTGCTGGTCGCGCAAACGGGAAGGCGCTCACCCATCCACCACGCGGTGCCTGGGATCAGGGGGGGCTGCTATTTGTCGCAGATTTCGCAGCGCCGGCCGTCAGGCAGGAACTCCCGATCAGCCATCCCAAACGTCGCAGAAGCTCACAGCGGCAGAGCGCTCGGGAAGCGGGCTTGGAAGTCGAGGAGACCCACCCACTCCGGGGTAACAGTGATTCGCACCATCTCGTGAATCAGGGAACCTAGCTGCTTGACCCAGGCCTTTCCTTGTTCGCTTCCGAAATAGCGCTCGGCAGCTACGGCATATTCGGGAACGATGCCTTTCACGGTTTCGAGTCGCGCGCTACCACGCACCAGCAGCACCTTGTGGGGGAAGGTGTTGTCGTCAATCGTAAGGGCCACTTTGGGATTCTTCGCGAGCGCCTTCAGCTTGGGCGCCTTTGGTGGAGTCGCAAGCACAAATTCCCGCTCATTCCAATGGAACCAGATGGGCACGACCCGCGGAGTGCCGTCGGTCCAGACATAGGCCAGACGCGCAGGAATTTTTGACTGCAATAGTTCCCTCGAGACTGGGTGCTGCAACAGTTGGAGTTCTCCTTGTTTCACAGGCATGATTCAGGCTCCTTAGGCCTAGCGCGCCGATTTGAAGATCGCGAACACCGCGCCTTGCGGGTCGGCGACCACCGAGAAGCGGCCGACTCCCTCCATCGTCTTGGGCGGCAGATAGAGATTGGCGCCCATCTGTTTGGCCTTGGCCGCGGAAGCGTCCACGTCATCGACCTGGAAGTAGGCCAGCCAGTGGGGCGGCGTCTTGCTGGAAAGTCCGGGGGGAACGCCTCCGATGAACTGCTCGCCGTTCTTGATGTGCAGGTAGCCGGAGGGATCTTTCGGGTCCGTGATCAACTGCCATCCGAAAAGGCCGGAGTAAAAGTCAGAGGCGCGTTTGGCGTCGGGCGTACTCAGATCGGCCCAGCAGAGCGTGCCGGCGACTTCGGCGATTCCGATTCCGGTGTTCCTGTTTGCCTGCCAGGGACAGAAAATCGCGCCGGTGGGATCCTGCACGACCGCCATGCGGCCGGCATCCATGACGTCGAAAGCCGGGGCCAGAACTTTGCCTCCTAGTTGCTGCGCCTTGGCGACGGCCGCGTCGGCGTTGTCGACTGTGATGTAAATCATCCAGTACGGAGGAACGCCCTGCGCACGCTCGTCGGGGCGCAGAGTACATCCGGCGGCGGCATCGCGGCCCTGGAGCCTGAACATGGTGTAAAAACCGTTCGGGCCCATCGGGTTGTCGTGGGCTTCCCAGCCGAAGAGTGCGTTGTAAAAGCTCTTGGCAGCGGGTTGGTCGGTGGTGTGGAGTTCAATCCAGCAGAAGGAGCCGGCAGGGTGCTTGTCGATGTTTGTCATAGCGGCAAGAGTTTACACCAAATCCGGCTGGTGGATTGTCAACGGGAGATGAAAGCAGAAGCATTGGTGTGGTGACGGGGCTTCGCCCCGTCCCGGCGGGGCGAAGCCCCGCCACCACACGAGCATTCAAGCTTAGCGCAGGTTCTTCCCCACCCAGGCTTCGATTCGAGCCAGGGCTTTGTTCAGGTTCTCAAGCGAATTGGCTACGCTGAAGCGGAGATAGCCTTCTCCGTAGGCGCCGAAGGCGGTGCCGGAGAGGCAGGCGACACCGGCTTGTTCGAGCAGCGCGTCGGCCAGTTTCTTCGAAGGCCAGCCGGTCTTCGTAATGTTGGGGAAGGCGTAGAACGCGCCCTTCGGCAGCCGGCAGGAGAAGCCTTTGATCTTGTTCAGGCCGGCGACGAAGACGTCGCGGCGGCGCTTGAACTCAGCGTTCATTTTGTCCACGGAGGACTGGTCGCCGCGCAGCGCTTCAATTCCGGCAACCTGCGTGAAGCTGGCGGTACAGGAGTTCGAGTTGGTCATGAGGCGCGCGATGTGCACGGCCAGATCGGGCCGCATCACACCGTAGCCCATGCGCCATCCGGTCATGGCGTAGGTTTTGGAGAAGCCGTCGAGCAGAATGGTGCGCTCTTTGAAGCCGGGCACGCTCATGATGGAGAAGTCTTCGCCTTCGAAGATGAGGCGGCTGTAGATTTCGTCCGAAAGAATCATGATGTTGCGGTCGCCGATGGCCTCGGCGATTGCGAAAATGTCTTTTTTGGTGAGCGTGCCGCCGGTCGGGTTGTGCGGCGAGTTCAGGATGATCAGCCTGGTCCGGTCGGTAATCAGCGAGGCCAGTTCTTTGACGTCGACGGAGAAGTCGCGCTCTTCGCGCAGCGGAATTGCCACCGCGCGTCCGCCAACATAGTTGATCATGGATTCGTAGATGGGGAAGCCGGGATTGGGATAGATGACTTCATCTCCAGCCTCAATTAACGCCAGCATCGTAAAGAAAATAATTGGCTTGCCGCCGGGGACAACAACCACTTCCTCGCTCGCGACCGGGACGTTGCGGGTACGGCTCACATAGTCGGCAATCGTCTGGCGCAGGTCGGGCAGGCCGGCGGAGGGGCCGTAGTGGGTCCATCCCTTGTGGAGCGCGTCGACACCGGCCGCGATGACGTTGGCGGGCGTGTCGAAGTCGGGTTCGCCAATTTCGAGGTGGATGATCTCTTTGCCCTGTTTTTCGAGCGCGCGGGCGCGGTTCAGGACTTCAAAGGCAGTTTCGGTGCCAAGCCGCGACATCCGACTGGCAAGACGTAGTTCGAGTTGAGTGGTTGGCATGGTGGCGGATGGCATTATAGCGCCTCGGAGGCTGGCTTGGCCCGTATTCGATTGTCATGCTACTGACGGCGATGGGTCAATTGCGGAGGTCACGACGACCTGTGATGGATTGACGGGAAGTTAAAAGTAAGAAGTCAGATTGAAGAAGTAAAACCCCTTCGTGCAAACAGATCTTTGCGACCGGAAGGTTTGACTTCTGCAATCTGACTTCTTACTTCTGACTTTATTCCGAGATCGTGCTCTCTTCGCTCTGCGCGCGCAGGATGCGATCGACGGAGTAGGGCGCGCGTTGAGTGGGCTCGTGATAATGGCGCACCTGCATTTCCCCGAGCAGGCCCACGGCGAGCATGTTCAGGCCCGCCAGCAACAGGACGGCGGAGAATATCATCAGCGGACCGTGCTGGTACATGACATCGGTCTGGTGCAGGAGCTTTTGCAGAATCAGCCAGCCGGAAATTGAGCAGCCCGCGAAAATGCTGAACATCCCCAACGTGCCAAAAAAGTGCAGGGGACGGGAAAGATATTTGAGCAGGAAGCGGATGGTGATGAGGTCGAAGAAAACGCGGAAGGTGCGTGAGATTCCGTAATGCGAAGAGCCGCGTTCCCGGTTCACGTTCTTGATGGGGACTTCGACGATCGACGCGCCGTGCCAGGAGGCCAGCGCGGGGATGAAGCGGTGAAGCTCGCCGTAAAGCGGAACCTGCCCCAGGATTTCGCGGCGGTAAGCTTTAAAGGTGGTGCCGAAGTCGTGAATCTCCACTCCGCTCAACTTGGCCATCAGCCAGTTCGCGCAGCGCGAAGGGATGCGGCGCAGCCAGAAATTGTCCACGCGATGCTTGCGCCAGCCGCTGACGATGTCGTAGCCCTCGGCAATTTTTTCCAGGAACAAAGGGATGTCGGCGGGATCGTGCTGCAAATCGCCGTCCATGGCGATGATGTATTCCCCGCGGGCATGGTCAAATCCGGCAGCGAGGCCGGCGGTCTGGCCAAAATTGCGGCGCAGCTTGACGACGGTCACGCGGCTGTCAACGGCGGCAATCTCACGCAGCAAGGGGAATGTGCCGTCGGCTGAGCCGTCATCGACCAGCACCATCTCGAAGGTCTCGCCGCTGGCTTCCATCACGGACTTAAGCCGCGCGTACAGGTCGGTGACGTTCTCCTGCTCGTTGTGGAGAGGAACTACGATTGAGTACTTGAGCACAGTGTTTTGATTATACGGCAACGGAGCGCCGCTTTCGAAGTGACTTGTCTGGGGCGTAGCGTGTAGGGCGGACACTCCTGTCCGCCGCCTTTGACCTTGCTGTTGATTTTGATGTGCTCCTGTCCGCCGCCTTTGACCTTGGTGTTGATTTTGATGTGCAGGGGTAGCCCGCTCCTTGCGTTCTCTGCAAGGGGCGGGATTTCCTGATGCAGCAGCATCGCCGTTGGGCCTGGTGAAAAATCGCGGAGACTCACTACCCCGTCAAGCCGAACCCCAAGATTGACACGGCGCGGAAGCCCAGGTCCCGAAAAGCGCGAGACCTGGGGCACCCGTAGTTTCGCCGATCCCTAATTCACCGTCTGTATCAGCGAAGCCGAACTGCTGTCAAAGCTGGTGCTGCCGTTGTATGTTGCCGTGATGGTGTGCGAGCCCGCAGCTAGCTTCGAAGTTGTGAACTTCGCCGTGCCTCCGCTCAGGGCCACAGTCTTCAGGAGCGTCGTGCCATTGTAGAAGGCAACTTTCCCAGTGGGCGTCCCGCTGAACTGCGGCGTCACGCTCGCCGTAAAGATCACAGCTTGCCCAACGTTCGACGGATTCGGCGACGAAGCCAAGGCGGTCGTGGTAGTGGCTTTGCTTACCACCTGGCTCACCGTCTTCGACGTGCTGCCGAGCAAGCTCGAGTCACCGCCGTACACGGCTTTGATAACGTTGGTACCCACCTTCAGAGTCGAGGTCGTAAGGCTAGCCGAGCCGCCACTGAAGGTCCCCGTTCCCAATGTCTTTGTGCCGTCCATAAACGTGACGGTTTCTCCATCCGACGGTGTGCCCGCGGCGGAGGCGACCACCGCGGTAAAGGTCACCGCCTGTCCATAAGCGGACGGATTCTGTGAAGACGAGAGCGTAGTCGTGGACGGGGTGAGCACGAAACCGTGAAACACAAAGCTCGCGTCCGAGTAGGCTCCGGTGATCTGCCCCGCCGTGTTGATGCTGAAGCCGCCGGTTCCCCCAATAAACACACCCGCGGCTGCGCCTGGAATGTCGAAGGTGGTGATCGTGCCATTGACGGCGCGCACGAAGCCGTGCAGCAAAGTGTTCGAATCCCCGTAGACTCCCGCAATCGCCCCTGCCGTGTTGATGCTCATGCCGGCAGTCGCTGCGCCCGGAGCGTTGAATTCCTTGATCGCGCGATTGACAGCACGCACGAACCCGTGACGCGCACCGCTCGCGTCCGTGTAGTTTCCCGCGATCGCCCCCGCCGTGTTGATACTGAACGGTTCGGTTCCGTTCCCCATTCCCTTATACGAGCCCGTGCCCCCTGCGCCCGGGGCATCGAACGGGGTTATCGTGCCGTTGGGAGCCCGCACGAAGCCGTGATACAGATAGCTCGTGTCCAAGTAGCCTCCCGTGACCGCCCCGGCCGCGTTGATGCTGATGGGTTTGGTTCCCTGATAAATGCTCGTGCCTGCGCCCGCAACATCGAAGGGGGTTATCGTGCCGTTGGGAGCCCGCACGAAGCCGTGATACACGTCGTTCGCGTCCTTGTAGGCTCCCGTGATAAACCCGTTTGTGTTGATGCTGAGGGGGGCCTGGACTCCCTGATGTTTGCCCGTGCCTGCGCCCGTAACATCGATGGGGGTTATCGTGCCATCGGCAGCGCGCAGGAAGCCGTGATACACATTGTTCGTGTCAGAGTACATTCCCGCGATAGCGTCCGTCGCATTGATGCTCGTCGGGAAGGTCCCCTGATTCAGGCCCGTGCCTGCGCCCGGAGCATCGAAGGGGGTTATCGTGCCATTGGCCAAGCGCACGAAGCCATGAGCCAAATTGCTCGAATCACGGTAGATTCCCGTGACGTCCCCCGCCGTGTTGATGCTGACACCGACGGTTCCCTGAAGGGGGCCCGTGCCCGCGCCGGGAGCATCGAAGATCTGAGATTGCGCCGATGGGGCCGCAACGACCGCGAGCCCAAGCAGTATTGCTAACGACAAGGCGGAGCCTGCCGCTCGCCCGCGTATTCCAGGAATGCCGATCCGATGTTGCGGTGCACTGTTCATAAGCCCCCTTAACTAATCCATGGAGAGAAACAGGCCCGACTTGGCTGCCGATCAGGAAAGGGAATTTCGCGGCAGTCTAGGACGGGATAATTGTCCTCTCGTGCAGGCTTATGGTCAATGTGAAAGGCTTTGCGGACGGCTGAAGCGAGCCCCGCGGGCTGGCACCTGGTAGCCCCGGCAGGAATCGAACCTGCATATTCAGTTTAGGAAACTGAAGTCCTATCCGTTGAACGACGGGGCCACTGGAAATCAGGTTAGCAGGTTGCGAAACGGGTTGCCAAACCCGCGGTAAGTCTGAAGTCCGCCGCAAAATGCAGATCCCTCGCTTCGCTCGGGATGACAATTCATAAATTGGGATGACAATTCATAAAATGTTCGAATCCCGCTCCGCCGCCGACGAAATGGACGATCTCCAGCTGGTCGCCCTCGTGCAATGGAGTCTGCGGCCACTGGTCGCGGGGCACGATCTCGCGGTTCAGTTCGATCGCCACCCGGTCCGGCTTCATACCGAGCCCGGCGACGAGCGCGCCCAGAGTTTCGGCGGAAGAGACCTGCGTTTCGCCATTGATCGTGAGCTTCATCGATTCCATTGTCGCATGCTAAAAGGGTAAGCAAAATTTCCTGTAGAGACGCGGCTTGCCGCGTCTCCGGGGGGATGGGATTGCGCGCGGGCTGAGACGGGGCAAGCCCCGTCTCTACAACGCGGCGCGCAGTTGGAACTTGCGGGTGGCAGTTCGTCCGGCGAAACTCGCTTGCACGACTACGGAGGAATCAGCGAGTGATTTCTCATCCACCTGAACGTTCATCTCGGCGCTGCCTCTGGCGTCGGTGAGAACCTGCGCGTAGTAGGGCGCGGCGTCTGGCCGGACTAAGCGGAGGGTGAGGCGGGCACCCTGGACCGTGGCGCCTCCTTCGGTGACCCGGATGTGCATCGTCAAAGCGCCACTCGAATGAACGGATGTGGCGTTGATCCACTCCAGGTCCAGCTCCTTCACCGCCGCCAGCGTTTCCGGTGTATCCCGCTTGTCGAAGATGGAATCGAGCTTGCCTCCGCGGATGGCGTCGAGCATCTCGCGATGCAGTTCGCGCAGCATCTTCTCTTCATCCTGATCGTTGCCCGGAGATCTGCCCGGAGCGCCGGTTTTGCCCTCCGCCGCGCTGGTGCCATAGGGAACCGCGCGCTTCCCGATGCAGCGGCCCCGAACGAAGACTTGCGTCTGCAGCAAGTGCTCGCCTTCGCGGGCTTCGCTCTGCACGTGGTAGATCGTGTCTTCGTGCCGAATGTCGGTATTGAAACCAAAAATCATGCGGTTCAGGCTCTCCCCGGCCCTGTCAAGACAGGTTCCGCCGGATGAAACTAGTGTTAAAACGCGTACTTTGCTTGACACTTCCGCCAGCCAAAACTAATCTAGAGCGTTTACTGTTGCACGGTTGCGCTTGGCCGAAATTATATATAGCTCCTCCTATGCCGGACAATTATTTCGCTCGCTACCTGCCCCTCCTGATGCATTTCGGCATCGCCACGGCCCTTGCGGGAGTGATTGTTATCCTTTCCCAGTTGGTGGGCCAGCATAAAGCGGGTCGGGCGAAGATGTCGCCGTATGAGTGCGGGGTTCAACCCATCGGCGATGCTCAGGGACGATTCTCCGTCAAGTTCTACCTGGTTGCCATGCTCTTTATCTTGTTCGACGTGGAAGCCGTTTTCCTTTACCCCTGGGCGGTCATCCTGCGCGAACTGAAGATGTTTGGCTTCTGGGAAATGATGGTGTACATCGCGATCGTGATGGTTGGCCTCTTCTATGTATGGAAAAAAGGCGTACTCGACTGGGGTCTGACGGCCGCCAAGCGGGGAGATGTCTGATGCCGCTGGCTCCCCCCATCACCGATATCGAGCAGTTGAAGTCGCATCCCGCCTTGGCCCGCCTGGTGGAGTGGAACGCCTCCGTGGTGGCGGCGGTGAAATTCGATCGCGACGAGCTTACGATCTGGGTCGAGAAGGGTGCAATTCGCGAAGTTTGCGCCATCTTGCGCGACTCCACCGATTGGCCATTCAATTATTTGTGCGACCTCACCTGCGTGGATTGGTATCCCTCAGAGCCGCGGTTTGAGGTCGTTTACCATCTGCTTTCGATTCCGAAAAAAGAGCGGGTGCGTTTGAAAGCCCGCCTTGACGGCTCCAGTCCGGCCATCGAATCGGTCACGTCGGTTTGGCCCGCAGCCAATTTCTATGAGCGTGAGGTGTTCGATCTGTTTGGCGTTCGCTTCACCGGACATCCCAACCTCGAACGCATCATGATGCCCGATGATTGGGAAGGCCATCCGCTGCGGAAGGACTACCCGGTGGAGGGTTACCGGTAGCGCATGACGCAATTCCCCCCTACTGTCGCTGAACCGGGCCGGGAAACTACCTCGGGCGATCGCACCCTGGTCCTGAACATGGGGCCGCAACACCCCTCGACCCACGGGGTGCTGCGCTTGGTGCTGGAAATTGATGGGGAAACTGTCGTGCGGGTTAAGCCGGAGGTCGGCTTCCTGCACACCGGCATCGAGAAAACCTGCGAAGCCAAGTTCTACCAGCAAGTTGTGCCTCTGACGGATCGCATCGACTACCTCTGTCCCCTGACCAACAATCTTGCCTACTGCCTGGCAGTGGAGAAGTTGCTGGGGCTGGGGATTCCGCCGAAAGCACAATGGATGCGGGTTTTGATGAATGAGTTGACCCGCATCAATTCGCACCTGGTCTGGCTGGGAACGCACGCCATGGACCTCGGCGCGATGACCGTCTTTCTCTATTGCTTCCGGGAACGCGAAGACGTTCTGCGCTTCTTCGAGATGGTCAGCGGGCAGCGGATGATGACGTCGTACTTCCGCATTGGCGGGTTGGCGCTGGAGCCACCGCTGGGATTTTTCGAGAAGGTCAAAAAGTTCGCCGACCGCTTCCCCGGGAACGTGGATGAATATGAAGGCTTGCTGACGGGCAATCCGATTTTCATGATGCGCACCAAGGGCGTCGCCCGCCTGAGCGCGGAAGACGCGATTGCTCTGGGCGCAGGCGGGCCAACGTTGCGCGGCAGCGGAGTTGACATCGACCTTCGCCGCGATGCTCCCTACACAGGCTACGAAAATTTCAAGTTCAACGTGCCGGTGCGCACCGAAGGCGACGTGTTCGCGCGATATCTTTGCCGCGTTGAGGAGTTGCGCGAATCGATTGGCATGGTACAGCAGGCGCTGGCGGGAATGCCCGAAGGACCCATTAAAGCTGACGCGCCCAAGGTGGTGCTGCCCGACCGCGAGAAGATGAAGACCCAGATGGAAGCCCTCATCTACCACTTCAAGATCATCACCGAGGGCTTCACCGTTCCGGCGGGCGAGGTTTACCAGGCGATCGAATCGCCGCGCGGCGAGATGGGATACTACATCGTCAGCGACGGAACGGCGAAGCCATATCGCGTGCACATGCGCGGCCCGTCCTACGCGAATCTGCAGGCGCTGGCCAAGATGTGCGAAGGGGGGCTTATCGCCGATGTGGTCGCGGCCATTGGAAGCATTGATGTGGTGCTGGGAGATATAGACCGGTAGGCAATTGGTAATTTGTAATTTGTAATTGGAAAACTCATGACTCCGGATGAGCTGCGCGCGCGGACGAAGTCGTTTGCGCTCCGAGTGGTGAAACTCTATCGCTCGTTGCCACGAACCGCGGACGCACAGGTCATGGGGAAGCAGCTTCTGCGATGTGGGACTTCCGTAGCCGCGAACTACCGGGCATCTTGCCGCGCCAGGTCGCGGGCCGAGTTTGCGGCGCGAATTGGCATCGTGGCGGAAGAGGCGGACGAGAGCGGGTTCTGGTTGGAGATGCTAGCAGAGGCAGAAATAGTCCGCCTTTCGCTGCTGAAAGAGCTGTTGCAAGAGTCAAAAGAGTTGACAGCAATCTTTACCGCGACGCAACAGTCGACTCGGAAACGTAGTTGAGACGTTAAAATTACAAATTACAAATTACCAATCACAAATTCATGAAGTTTTCCGACGAATTCGAGACGCGGTTTGTGGAGATGCTGACGCACTATCCGACCAGGCGTTCGGCGCTGGTGCCTACGCTGCTCTACGCGCAGGATGAGGTTGGCAGTCTGAACGATGAGGTGATTGCGGAACTGGCGCGGCGGCTCGATTTAACCGAACTGGAAGTCCGCAACGTGATCAGTTACTACTCGATGCTCACCACGAAACCACGGGGAAAATACAACGTGCAGGTGTGCACCAATATCGCATGCATGCTCCGCGGTGGCGAGGAAATTCTCGACCATTGCAAGAAGAAGCTGGGCATCGGCCACAAGGGCACGACCGAAGACGGTTTGTTCTCGCTGGAAGAAGTGGAATGCATCGGCGCGTGCAGTTGGGCTCCGGCAGCACAAGTGAATTACGACTTTCATGAGAACCTGACGAACGCGAAGGTGGATGAAATTTTGGACAAATACAAACAGAAATTGAATCATTGAGTCATTGAATCATTTGGCAATGCGCCAATGATTCAATGCCTCAATGACAAAATGAATAAATGGCTTCTCTCGTTTCCCATCCCGACGAGGTACGCGTTATCTCGAAGCGCTTTGGACAGGGCGCTACGAATATCGACCGCTATCTCGAACTGGACGGCTACAAAGCCGTGCAGAAGGCGCTCGCCATGCAACCGGACGCCCTCATCAATGAAGTGAAGAACTCCGGCCTGCGCGGACGGGGCGGCGCCGGGTTCAGCACGGGAATGAAGTGGTCATTTGTGCCGAAGCAATCGGCCAAACCGAAATATGTGCTCTGCAACGGCGATGAGAGCGAGCCCGGCACCTGCAAGGACCGCCTGATTTTTGAACACGATCCGCATTCCGTCATTGAAGGCGTCATGATTGCCGCGCTCGCGGTCGGTTCCCATACCGGATACATCTACATCCGCGGCGAGTATCGCTATCTGTCGGTGATCATGCAGAAAGCCATTAGAGATGCCTATGCCAAGGGCTTCCTCGGCAAGAACATCTTCGGCAGCGGATACGATCTGGATATTTATTGGCACGGGGGAGCGGGCGCATACGAGGTGGGCGAAGAGTCGGCGCTGATGGAGTCGCTCGAAGGCAAGCGCGGCATTCCGCGCATCCGCCCACCGTTCCCAGCCATTGTCGGCCTGTGGGGCGGCCCGACGGTCATTAATAATGCGGAGACGCTGGCCGCCGTGCCGCACATCATTTTGGGCGGCGCGGATTGGTACGCGAAACTTGGCACGCCGAAAAATGGCGGAACGCGACTGTTCTGCCTGTCGGGAAATCTCAACAAGCCGGGCGTCTATGAACTTCCGATGGGCTACAACCTCAGGAAGATGATTTATGAGGTCGGCGGCGGAATTCCGAACGGCCGCGAACTTAAGGCGGTGGTTCCCGGCGGATCGTCCACCCCCGTGCTGCTTGCCCAGGAGATTGACGTTGCGATGGACTTCGATTCATTGGCAAAAGCGGGAACGATGTTAGGGTCCGGCGGGGTGGTTGTGCTCGACGATACGACCTGCATTGTGAAGTTCGCGCTGCGCACCATCAAGTTTTATCAGCATGAAAGTTGCGGCTGGTGCATCCCCTGCCGCGAGGGCACCGATTGGCTGAAGAAGACGCTGACGCGCTTCCATGCCGGTGCAGGACTGAAGAAGGATATCGACAACATTTATTACTTGGCCGAAAACATGCTGGGAAAGACATTCTGTCCGCTCGGAGACGCGGCGGCAATGCCCACCATGGCATTCGTGAAGAAGTTTAGAAAAGAGTTCGAAGACCATTTGGATGGCAAGCCCTGCCCATTTGAGAAGGCGGGCGAAGCGGTACTGGTGTAGCGCCGGCGTCTCGCCGGCTCGATAGGCGGGCGAATGCCCGCCCGACATACAGTGGTTCAGAGTACAACGGCTACAGAAGTTTCAGGAGATGCGGCGGGCGAAGACGCCCGCCGAACAGCCGGCGAGACACCGGCGCTACAAAAATCATGGCTGATGTCAATCTAACCGTCGACGGCAAGAAACTTACGGCCCCTGCGGGCTCGCTGCTGATCGAAGCCTGCAAGAGCGTGGGCATTGAAGTGCCCTCGTTTTGCTACTATCCCGGGCTTTCGTTGCAGGGCGCTTGCCGCATGTGTGTCGTGAAGATCGAGAAGATGCCCAAGCTTCAGACCGCCTGCACGACGGGAGTGATGGAGGGCATGATCGTTTCAACTGACAGCGATGAAGTGCGTCAGGCCCGCAAGGCGATGCTCGAGTTGGTGCTCGGCAACCATCCGCTCGATTGCCCGGTGTGCGACGCCGGGGGCGAGTGCGAACTGCAGGACATGACGTTCTCCTACGGCGCCTCCGAATCGAAGTTCATGGAAGCCAAGAACCACCGCGAAGAACAGCAGTGGTCTCCGGTGGTGTATTTCGACCGCCCGCGCTGCATCCTGTGCTACCGCTGCGTGCGGGTGTGCGGCGAAGGCATGGACGTGTGGGCGCTGGGCGTGCAGAACCGCGGCGTCAATTCGATCATCGCGCCCAACGAAGGCGATCATCTCGAATGCGAAGAGTGCGGCATGTGTATCGACATCTGCCCGGTCGGCGCGCTCACCTCCGGCGCCTACCGCTACAAGACGCGCCCGTGGGAGATGAACCACGTGGGCACGATCTGCACTCACTGCGGGGACGGGTGCAAGACCACGCTGGGCGTGCGTCGCTCGGACACCGGCATGGAGATCGTTCGCGGCGACAACCGCGACAAAAGCGGGATCAATAACGATTTCCTTTGCATCAAGGGCCGCTACGCTTTCGACTTTACGCATCACAAAGAGCGCCTCACGCAGCCGCTCGTTCGCAAGAACGGCAAGCTGACGCCTGCGACCTGGGAAGAAGCCTTTGAACTGATCGGCAAACGGTTTCGCGAAGTTCGGGACGAAGTTCGCGACGAAGTTGACAACGAAGCTCCCGCAGGCGGAAGCGCGATCGGCGTGATTGGGTCCAATCGCACGACCAACGAAGAAAATTATCTTCTTTCAAAATTTGCCCGGGTCGTCCTCAAGACCGATAACGTCGATCACCATCGCACGGCAGACTACCCTGCCCTCGCGGCGGCGCTCCACGGCAAGCGCGGAAAAACGGCTTCCATGCGCGACGTGTTGAATGCGCCCGCGATTCTGTTGATTGGCAACGATCCGACGAATCAGCATCCACTGCTGGCATGGCAGATCCGGACAAACGTCCGCTTGCGCCGGGCGCGGCTCTATGTCATCAACTCTGCGCCTATCAAGTTGCGCCGGCAGGCGGCGGGATTCGGATTGCTTCCGGCGGGCGCGGAAGCGAAAGCGGTTGCCTTCCTCGGCGGCGACGATTCCCTGCTCGATTCGCTGGTGAGCGACGGTACGAGCCGCGACGCCTGGACCGCGCTGCGCGAGAAAATTCGCGGCGAACAGACTATGGTCATCGTCTTCGGTTCTGAACTGCGCGGCCATGACATCGAGAAATTGGTGAGCTTCGCTTCGACGTTGACCGAAGCAAAGCTGATCTGCCTGGGCGACTACGCGAATTCCCGCGGAGCCAGCGAAATGGGGCTTTATCCGGATCTTCTACCCGGATACGAGCCCGTTACTGGTGCCGACAAGTTCCGGCAGGAATGGGGCAAGCTGCCGGCCGGGAAAGGCCTGAGCCTGCCGGAGATGGTGGAAGCGGCGAAGAACGGCAAACTGAAAGCGCTGTACGTGGTGGGATCCAATCCGGTGGGCCGTTTGGCCATTGATCCTTTTGTGTTCTCGAAAAGTTTTGTGGTGGTGCAGGACATGTTCCTGACCGAAACCGCGACCATGGCCGACGTGGTTTTGCCCGCGGCGAACGCGTACGAGAAAACGGGAACGTATACGAACACCTGCGGCGATCTGCAACTGGTGAAGAAGGCAGGCGAAGTCACGAACACCAAGCCGGACTTCGAGATGATCGTTCGCATCGCAGACGCCATGGGATTCGACGTACGCGCTCTGGTGCCTTTCGGAAGCGGGACTCATTCCGACATGGGCCAGACGCGCGGCGCGCAATCGGGCGAGGCGGATCGTCACGCGGTTTGGCTCGAAGCGCACAACCTGGAACCGAAGATGACACCGTTCGACCCTATGGCGATTCTCGATGAAATCCAACGCGTGGTTGCCGGGTACCATATTTCGCAGGCCAATGTTTCGCGGGTCAATCTGCTGGCGGGCAACGATCAGCATCTTGAGATTGCCGAGAGCGGGCCAGGCTTGATCCAACCACCAGCGCTCATCGTCCCGGCTCATGACGATTTATTCAGCTCGGGAACGCTGGGCAAGTATTCGAAGACTCTGAATTCAGTTTACGAAAACAAGTCTGCGGTGCCGGAAGTCGCGGCGGATTAGAGCGAACTAGCAAACAGGCAGATCAAGAACAAGATCAAGAGCAGCGGGCAGGAGTGCCCGCTCCACACACACTCGATGAGTATAACGACGTTCATCATCATTTCGATCATCAAGTCGCTCGCCGTGGTCGGTGTTCTGCTGACGGCGGTGGCGTACAGCGTGTGGCTGGAGCGCAAGGTGTCGGCGCACATCCAGAACCGCTGGGGCCCCACACGGGTTGGACCCTTCGGCCTGCTGCAGCCGCTCGCCGACGGCGTCAAATTCATCTTCAAAGAAGATTTGACCCAGCCGCATGTTTACAAGCCGCTCTACATCGCGGCGCCGATGATCGCGATGGTCTTCGCCATCACATCCATTGCGGTGATCCCGTTTGGCAACTGGGTCAACATCGGTCCCTGGGGCACCTACCTGCAGATCACCGACTTGAATATCGGCCTGCTGGTGGTTCTCGGCATTACCTCGATGGGCGTGTACGGTGTGGCGCTTGCCGGTTGGTCCTCGAACAACAAGTACTCGCTGCTCGGCGGACTGCGGGCCAGCGCCCAGATGGTCAGCTATGAGGTTTCGCTCGGCCTCTCGCTGGTGGGAGTGGTGATCATGGCGGGAAGCCTCAGCCTGCGCGAGATCGTGGATGCGCAGGGCGGAGTGTTTTGGCATTTCATTCCGCGCTGGAATGTCTTTCACGGGCAGACGCTGGCGTTTTTCATCTATCTGATTTCCGCATATGCGGAGACCAACCGTACTCCTTTTGATCTGCCCGAAGCCGAGTCGGAACTGGTGGCCGGATATCACACCGAGTACAGCGCGATGAAATTCGCGATGTTTTTCATGGCCGAGTACGCGAACATGGTGACGGTCGCCTGCCTGGCCACGCTGCTGTTTCTGGGCGGATGGCACGGGCCCATCTTCGGTCCGCCCATTCTGCAAGACGTGATGCCGGTCGTCTGGTTCTGCCTGAAGGTTTTCTTTTTTATGTTTCTATACGTCTGGGTCCGCTGGACCTTGCCCCGCTTTCGCTATGACCAACTCATGGCGTTCGGGTGGAAGGTGCTGCTGCCCCTGGCGGTTGCCAACATTGTGTATACAGCACTGGTCGTGGCGTGGAGAGCTTGAAAGCAGTACCCAGTTCTCAGTTGCCAGTTTTGATCTGGGGTTACTGAGAGCTGAGAGCTGAAAGCTGAGAGCTAGCAAGAATGTTTCATCTAATTCTATTTCTATTCTTCGGAGCTATCTGCGTGGCGGGGGCGGTGAACCTGCTGGTGCAGAGCCATCCCATCAACAGCGCGCTGTCGTTGATCGCGGTGATGGCTTCGCTCGCCGCCGAGTATCTTTTATTGGGCGCGGAATTTGTGGCCGCCGTGCAAGTGATCGTCTACGCCGGCGCGATCATGGTTTTGTTTGTGATTACCATTATGCTGCTGAACGCCGGCAAAGAAGAGCGCAGCAAGGGCAGCCGGGTCGCGACCCTGATCGGCATCCCCGGCGTTCTTATCGGCGGAGTGCTCGTCGCCTGGACGCTTCTCCATCGGTCCAACATGCAGGCGACGGTCCCCATCGGCGCGTTAAAGGGCGATCCACGCGATATTGCCCGGCTTCTTTTCCGCGATTTTCTGCTGCCCTTTGAAGTCACGTCGGTGCTGATCCTGATCGCCATCATGGGCGCGGTCGTGCTCGCCAGCCGGCCCCAAGCCGTGGCCCGTGGCCCGAGAAAGGACGAAGGTTAAGGATAAAGATGGTCCCTCTTTCCTATTATCTGCTGTTGAGCGGAATCCTCTTCGTGTGTGGCGTGTTCGGGTTTCTGATCAAGCGCAACATCATCACGATTTTCATGTCGATCGAGTTGATGCTGAACGGCGTGAACCTTTCGTTCGTCGCCTTCGCCGCGCACTGGCACGCGCTCAGTGGACAGGTTTTCGTCTTCTTCGTGATGGTGGTGGCCGCCGCCGAGGCCGCGGTGGGCCTGGCCATCATCATTGCCGTCTATCGCACGCGTGAAACTTTAAATGTGGACCAGGTGAACCTGCTCAAGCTATGACGCTGAATCCTTATCTCTGGGTCATCCCGATTCTTCCCCTGGCCGGGGCGGCGATCAACGGCTTCTTTGGCCGGCGGTCGTCGAAGCAAGCGATATCGGCGGTCGCGCTCGTCTTCTGCGGTGCTGCGTTCTTCGTGGCGTTGCTGGTTGCCTGGGGTTTCTCTTCGGCATCCGCGCCTTACTACTTCGACCTCGGACACTGGATCCGCTCCGGAAGCTTTCAAGTCGACTTCAGCTTCTATCTCGATCAGTTATCGCTGGTCATGCTGCTCGTGGTCACCGGCGTCGGCTTCCTCATTCATATCTACTCGGTCGGGTATATGTGGGACGACGACGGGTACTACCGCTTCATGTCGTACATGAACCTGTTCATGTTCTTCATGCTGACGCTGGTACTGGCGAAAAACTACCTGGTCATGTTCATCGGCTGGGAAGGCGTGGGTCTGTCATCGTATCTGCTGATCGGCTACTGGTTCACAAAAGATTCGGCGGCGGCGGCCGGCAAGAAAGCATTCATCGTCAACCGGATCGGTGACTGTGGATTCCTGATTGCGCTCTTCTTGATGATCAAGCATTTTGGATCGCTCGACTTCGCGCGGGTCTTTAGTGCGGTGCGGCCGCTGGGGCCGGAAACTACCGGCGCAGGGCTGCTCACCGCAATCGGTTTGCTGTTGATGGTCGGCGCGGCGGGCAAGTCGGCCCAGATTCCTCTCTATGTGTGGCTGCCGGACGCCATGGAAGGCCCGACTCCAGTCTCGGCATTGATCCATGCGGCAACCATGGTAACGGCGGGCGTTTATATGGTGGCGCGTTCCTCCGCGATCTTCGAGCGCGCGCCGATGGCGATGATGGTGGTCGCGATCATTGGGGCGCTCACGGCTCTGTTTGCGGCGACCATCGGCATTGCCCAGACTGACATCAAGAAAGTGCTGGCCTACTCCACCATCTCGCAACTCGGCTATATGTTCATGGCCTGTGGCGTGGGAGCGTTCTCAGCGGGCATCTTCCACCTGATGACGCACGCCTTCTTCAAGGGCCTGTTGTTCCTTGCGGCCGGTTCGGTGATCCACGGCGTCGGCGGCGAGCAGGACATGCGAAAGATGGGCGGGCTGCGTGTGTATATGCCTTGGACGTTTGCGACGATGGGAATTGCCACGCTCGCCATCGCGGGCATTCCGCCGCTGGCTGGCTTCTGGTCGAAAGACGAGATTCTTTGGAAAGCCTTTGGCGCGAGCTGGGTGTATTGGCTGATAGGCGTAGTGACCGCGTTTATCACGTCCTTCTATATGTTCCGGTTGATGTACATGACCTTCGGCGGCGAGTACCGGGGCGCCGCGGCGCAAGAAGCGCATGGTCACGCTGCTCCCAGTCATGGACACGGAGAGCCGCATGAGAGCCCTTGGGTAATGCTGGGTCCGCTGGTGATCCTCGCCGTGCTCTCGGTCGTTGGGGGATTTGTCGGGTACGGAAATCGGTTCGAACATTTTCTGGCTCCCGCGTTTCAGGGGGCGGCCAGGGAAGTCGCGCAAGAAACCTCGCGCGAAGCCCCTGACAGCACACTCGAGCATCTGCTCATGGGTGTTTCCATTAGCGTAGCCGGACTCGGATGGCTGCTGGCATATCTGCTCTACAGCCGCCGCCCGCAACTGCCCGCGCGCATCGCCGCCAGCCTCGGCGGTCTCTACCGTGCAGTCGCCAACAAGTACTACATCGACGAGCTTTATGCCGTCCTTTTCGTCAATCCGGTTGTCGACGGCTCGACCTCAATTCTCTGGCACGGCGTTGACCAGGGAGCGATCGACGCCACCGTCAACAACTCGGCCAGCGCTGCGCGCCACGTATCTGACACGGTGCGCCACATGCAGTCGGGCAATCTGCGCTCGTATGCCGGATGGGTGGCCGCTGGCGGCGCAGTTGTAATCGCCTACATGGTCTGGATGGGAGTGCGATGAACATGGGTTCGGTGAACATGATTTCAACGAACATGGAAAGCCTCAGTCCCATCATTCTTTCTTTGGTGACCTTCATTCCTGCCGTGGGCGGGCTGCTGATTCTGCTGATCCCGCGCCGTGATCGCGACATCAAGGTATTTGCCCTCGTCATCTCCGTCCTGGCATTTGTAGCCTCGCTGCATTTGCCCGTATATCTGCATCGCGATCCCAACCTCTTCAAGTTCGAGATCGACAGAGTCTGGATTACGTCCCCCAACATTCACTACCACATGGGCATTGACGGAATTTCCGTCTGGCTGGTGGTGCTGACTACGTTCCTCACGCCCCTGTGCGTGCTGATTTCGTGGACTTCGATTCACGAGCGGGTGAAGGAATTCTTCATCCTGCTGCTGATCCTGGAGACGGCTCTGATCGGCGTTTTCACCTCGCTCGACTTGTTCCTGTTCTACTTTTTCTGGGAAGCGACGCTGATCCCGATGGCGCTGCTGATCGGCATGTACGGCCACGGACGCAAGATCTACGCCGCGGTGAAATTTTTCCTGTTCACGATGATCGGCTCGATGTTCATGCTGGCCGCGATTCTGTGGCTCTACGCCAAGACTGGCAGTTTCGATTTTGCCGTCGTTCAGAACGCGATTCGCAACGGAAGTGTGCCCGGTTTCGAACAGGCCTCGCTGTGGCTCTTCCTTGGCTTCTTCGTCGCCTTTGCGGTGAAGGTCCCTCTCTTCCCTCTTCATACCTGGCTGCCCGACGCGCACGTGGAAGCGCCCACCGCGGGATCGGTGCTGCTGGCTGGCGTGCTGCTGAAGATGGGTACTTACGGCCTGCTGCGCTTCGACGTCGGCCTGTTTCCCGAGCAGGCACGCCGCAACGCTCCCTGGATCATGTTTTTGGCGCTGATCGGCATCATCTACGGCGCGCTGGTCTCGCTGGTGCAGCCGAATATGAAAAAGCTGATCGCCTACTCCTCGGTCAGTCACCTCGGATTCGTCGTCCTCGGAATCTTCAGTTTCACCACGGCCGGCCTGAACGGAGCCGTGTTCGTCATGCTGGCGCACGGGGTCGCCACCGGCGGGCTCTTCATGCTGGCGGGCATCCTCTACGAACGCCGCCACACCTACGAGATCACCGAGTTTGGCGGATTAGCAACACCCATGCCCAAGTACGCCACGTTCTTCATGATTACCGTGCTGGCCTCCGTCGGACTGCCGCTGCTGAACGGTTTCATCGGCGAGTTCCTGGTGTTGAGCGGAGCATTCCAGGCGCGCCCGATCTACGGGATCCTGGCCGCGACCGGTGTGATCTGGAGCGCCTGCTACCTGCTGTGGATGTATCAGCGCGTTTTCTTTGGCAAGGTGAAGCACGAAGTCAATAACACGCTGCCCGACCTCAACCTCCGTGAGAAGGCTGCACTTTGGCCGATTGCGGTTGCCGCTCTGGTGATGGGCGTTGCCCCCCTGATGTGGCTCACCGCGATCGATCCGGCGGTGCAAGCGGCTCTCGCCCCCTTCACCCAATTGGCCAGCAAGGTGGTGGGGCAATGATGATGATTGGGCCAACGACAATGCTGACGGCGTTGGCGCATTCATTACCGGTTCTCCTGGCGCAGGCGCACACTTCCCTGCCGCAAACTGCCGACTACATGCGCATTCTGCCGGAACTCGTGCTCTCGATCTTCGGCATGCTGGTAATGATCGTTGACCCCCTGCTCGACGAAGAAAGCAGTCACCAATCGCTCGGCACGATCGCTCTGATCGGTACTCTTGCCGCGCTGGCATCGACGTTCTGGATGGCGCAGTATCCCGGGACCGCTTTCTGGAACATGGTTCGGGTGGAAGGCTTCAGCGTCTTCTTCCACTTCCTCGTCATCGCGATTGCGGCGGTGGTCATCCTCAGTTCTTTCGAATATTTGAAGGTGCAGCGCATCCGCGCCGGGGAGTACTACGGGCTCATCCTGTTCGGCACGGTTGGCATGTGCCTGATGTCGTCCGCGATCGAGCTCGTGCTTATTTTCATCGCGCTGGAAATCTCGTCGATCTCGACGTACGTGCTGGCAGGCTTCCGGCGGCGCGACGCCTCGAGCACCGAATCGTCGCTGAAGTACTTTCTGCTCGGATCGTTCGCCACGGCGTTCTTCCTGTACGGCGTCGCGCTCATGTTCGGCGCGACCGGATCCACCAACATTGACGCGATCAGTCTGGCGCTGCATTCCGGCGGCGTACCTGTGCCGGTTCTGGCGTATGTTGCAACGGCGCTCATGTTCGTGGGCTTGGGCTTCAAGGTCGCCTCTGCGCCTTTCCATGTGTGGACTCCTGACGTCTACGAAGGGGCCCCGGCGCCGGTCGTCGGACTGATGTCGACCGGCCCCAAGGCGGCGGCATTCGCGGTTTTGCTGCGCGTCATGTTCGAAGCGAATGCCCCTGGACGCTTCTGGCTGATCTGGGTTTCGGCTGCGCTTTCCATGACGCTGGGAAATCTGGGAGCGCTGGTGCAAAACAACGTCAAGCGCCTGCTGGCGTATTCTTCCATCGCCCACGCCGGATATCTGCTCGCTGCGTTTGCGGCACAACCGGCGCTGGGCGCGTCCGCGGCGATGTTCTACACCGCCGCCTATGCTGCGATGAACGTAGGTGCGTTTGCCGTCGTCAGCCACATCGCGAACGCGGGCGAAAAGTACGTCACACTCGAAGATTACGCGGGCCTCGGCAGGAAGTCCCCCGTACTGGCCGCGACTTTCACATTCTTCCTGATGTCTTTGATCGGTATTCCGATCACTGGCGGCTTCTTCGCGAAGTTCTACGTGCTGACTGCCGCGCTGCATTCGAATCTGGTTGGCTTGGCCATCATTCTGGTGCTGAATAGTGCCGTGGGCGCCTATTATTACCTGCGTATTATTGTCATGATGTACATGCGAGAACCACGGGGCGAGGTTCCTGTTACTCCCGTGCCCGCCGCGGCAGCGCTCGCCATTGCGGTTTGCGTGTTGCTCACGCTTTACCTGGGAGTGCTGCCGGGACGGGTGCTCGATTACGCCGCCTATTCCGCCCGCCAACTCGTGAGCGATACAGCGGCCCCGAGGGCATCGGCAGCTTCTCTCGCGACAGAACAGTAATTTGCATTTGGCAAGGAAGCAGAGTAAGGTTGGCACGGTCCCGCACGGGAGCTCCTATAAAACGCAAGCACATGATTTGTGACAGGCTCAGAAGCCTTGCCCGTGGCTCAGTTTCCGACTTCAGCCGTAAGTGCCAGCGGTGGAAAAACCAGCTCCGACTGCGATTGACAATCGCCGTCTAAGTCGGCATTATTAGCTACACAAGTTCGCCGGGAAGTTTGTTCCTGGAGCCGGAGGATGTATGATTCAGTTTCTTCGCAATATTTGCACGGACGAACAAGGGCAAGACATTGCTGAATATGCCGTCATGCTCGCCGTTATCCTGGTATTGGTGATCGGCACTGTGCGTCTAATCGGGGGCAACGCCAACAACGCGTTCTCCAGTGTTGCCAGTTCTCTAGGGACGCAGTAATCCCAGTTCCACCAGTTTTCGAAGAAATCGGTATTTCAGAGGTTACGGTTCAACATCTCTATGACACGATTGAGCACCTTCCGGCTGTTTAGCCGCTATTGGTTTCCATTCGCGGCGGAGGTGCAGGATCGGAGCCAGTCGCCCAGGGTATAGAGACAGCTCAAGGATTCCGCCAAAGCCGCGATAGAATCGCGGCTTTTGTTTTTGACGCCAAATAGAAAGGTCATCGCCATGATTGTGAACATGTCCGACAGCGCTACCGAACAAGAAATCGACCACATCATTCAACGCATCCGCGAAGCCGGATTCCAACCTCACGTCACGCGTGGCACCGAGCGCACCATCGTTGCGGCAGTCGGCAGCGGTGGGCGCCGCCATGAAATTGAGGCGCTTTCGGTCGCGCCCGGGGTCGACAACGTGGTCGCGATCGCCCAGCCTTTTAAGCTCGTCAGCCGTCAAACCCGGCCGCAGCCGTCGCTAGTCGACGTTGGCGGCGTAAAAATCGGCGGACCAGAAGTGGTCGTGATTGCCGGTCCCTGCTCCGTGGAATCGCGCGAGCAAATGCTGGAGACCGCGCAAGGGGTGAAGCGCGCCGGCGCTACCATGCTGCGCGGCGGAGCCTACAAGCCCCGTACCTCCCCGTATGAGTTCCAGGGCCTGGGAATTGAAGCGCTGAAGATTTTGCGCGAAGCTCACGAACTTACTGGTCTCCCGGTTGTGACCGAGGTTATGAGTACGGAAGACGTGGATTTGATCTGCGAGTACGCCGATATGCTCCAGGTCGGCGCACGCAACATGCAGAACTTTGCGTTGCTGCGAAGGCTGGCGACCGTCAAAAAGCCGATTCTGCTCAAGCGCGGGCCCTCGGCCACGGTGAAGGAGTGGCTGCTGGCGGCGGAATACCTGCTTTCCGGCGGAAACGATCAGGTCGCCCTTTGCGAGCGCGGAATCAAGACCTTCGAAACCGCCACTCGCAACACCATCGACCTCGCGGCCATCGCCCTCGCCAAAGAGCTCTCGCACCTGCCGGTGGTGGCCGATCCCTCGCATGGCACCGGCACGCAGAGCCTGATCGGGGCTGTTTCGCGCGCCGCCATTGCGGTGGGTGCGGACGGCATCATCGTCGAGGTGCATCCCTGTCCGGAGCGCGCGCTTTCCGACGGGCCGCAGTCGCTCGACCTTCTGCAGTTCGAGCGCGTGATGCGCGGATTGCGTGAGCCCCTGCGTCCCGTGCTCGGTCCCAGTCGATCGCACGCATAACAGTCGTTGCCGTCAGCTTGCGCGGCGCGCACTTGGAAGTTCTCAGTTCCCGGTTCTCAGTTGAAGAACTTGGGCTGTTACTGAGAACCGAGAACTGAGAACTGACCCTTCGAATCGGGCCACTTTGTCCCAAAGCAGGCTTCTCTGCCCGCCCGGCCTTTGTTTCATACGACTTACGGACCTGGCAGCAGCACGGGTCTCAATGGTTGGGCCAAGTTGTCCCTTCGCGCCCGGCCGCCACCCATGTGTAAGTCGTTGTACATACTGGAGTTAACACCATTGCGATTGGCCTCGCGATTGCCCATTAAAGGCCAGGCGCGAAGGACGTGCTGTACGTCCATCGAAACGCCGCCAGTAAAATACTTATGAACAACAACGATAAATCGCAGATCACAAACAGACGCGAAGGCCGTCCGCTTAACTCCCCAGCGCTCAGCGCGGCTTGGGGCCGGGCTCTTGGACTGGCACTGCTGGTGCTTTCGGCAATGCCGTCCTACGCGGGCGCCAGGTCTATTCTGGACGGCAACGCACCCACAGCCAGAGGCAAGTTTTCCGCAGATCTCCAGCAGCGGACAGCAGGTGCGCACGGCATGGTGACCGTCATCGTTCAACATCGCCAGATGCCCACGAGCGCGCATTTGAAGGCCATGCAGAACCGTGGCGCAACGATCAAGTCGAAGCTGCACTCGATCCGCGCGGTCACGATGCGTGTGCCCGTCAGCATGCTGGCGGAACTGGCGAAGGATCCCAATGTCGCCTACATCACACCAGACCGTACGCAGAAAATGACTGCGAACCCTCAGACCGAAGAGTTTGTGACCGCAGTTGAGGCGGATGTCGCGGCATCGCAGTATGCGCTGGATGGCACCGGCGTCGGCGTGGCCGTCATTGACAGTGGAATCGCCGCTCACCCCGATCTGAACAATGCCAGTGGCACGAGCCGCGTGGTCTATAGCCAGAGCTTTGTGGCTGGCGACACCACGACTTCCGACGAGTACGGACACGGAACGCACGTATCGGGCCTGATCGGTGGCACCGGCGCCAGCTCCGGCACAGCCAATGGCTACGCCGCGACGTATGCCGGCATGGCTCCCAACGTCAACCTTATCAACCTGCGCGTGCTGGACCAGAACGGATCGGGCACGGACAGCCAGGTGATCGCCGCCATTGAGCAGGCGATTGCGCTGCAAAGCACCTACAATATCCGCGTTATCAACATGTCACTGGGACGCCCGGTGTTCGAGAGCTACACGCTCGATCCGGTTGACCAGGCAGTGGAAGCCGCCTGGCGGGCCGGCATTGTGGTGGTGGTGGCTGCGGGCAACAGCGGGCGCTCGGGGGCGGCCAACGGCTTCGCCACCATCGGCGTTCCGGCCAACGATCCTGCCGTAATCACGGTTGGAGCAACGATGACTGAGCTGACGCCGACGCGGGTCGACGACCAGATTGCCAGCTATAGTTCCAAAGGTCCGACCGTGCTCGATCACATCGTGAAACCCGACCTGGTCGCGCCGGGAAACCGGCTGGTTTCCTTGCGGGTTGCGGGCAGCACGCTCGACACAACCTTTCCGCAATATGAAATTGCCCCGAGCAGCGGAACCGCCATGTACTATGAATTGAGCGGCACCAGCATGTCAACGCCGGTCGTGAGTGGTGCGGTAGCGCTGATGCTGCAACAGACCCCATCGCTGACCCCTGATCAAGTGAAAGCACGCTTAATGAAGACCGCGTGGAAGAACATCGGGCGGTTCACATATTCCCACGACAGCTGGGGAAACCAATACAACAACGAGTACGACCTCTTCACCTATGGAGCGGGGTATCTGGATATCAACGCCGCTCTTAGCAACACGGACCTCGCGACGGGAGTAGCGCTTTCCAAGACCGCGGTCCTTAACGCGAACGGTACTGTCACTATCATGAATACTATCCCCGACTCAGTTTTTGCCGGCAGCAGCGTCGTTTGGGGTGCTACTTCAGTGGTCTGGGGAGACTCCGTGGTTTGGGGTTCGAACGCCCTTTCCGCCGATTCAGTAGTGTGGGGCGCCACCAGCGTGGTCTGGGGAGCGACCTCCGATTCCGGTTACAGCGTAGTCTGGGGTGCAACTTCTTCCGTCCAAAGCGCGACCACGGCACTTAGCGACGGCGACCCGGGGGACGACTAGACAACCGACTGCAACCCTATTCGGAGACTGCCATGACAAATACTTTACCAATTAAAGCCAAAGTCATGATCGGAATGGTGGCCGTCGCGAGTCTGTGCGCCCTGTCGTTCGGCGTAGTCAGATGGCAAACGCAAGCCTGGCCACAGTTGCTGCTCCTGTTAGCGGCAGCCACACTGAGTTCGCGCTTCAAGGTGAAGCTGCCTGGGATGACGAGTTCGATGTCGGGAAATTTGCCCGTCATTCTTCTGGGAGTCACGCAACTAGGATTGTTCGCCAGCCTGCTCGTAGCCGTAACGGCGGCGATCGCGCAATCCTATTCCGGCGGGAATAAAACCAAACCAATCCAATTTGTATTCAACGCATGCACACTGCTGAACGCGTCCGGACTCGCTTACCTGGTCTATCATCGCCAGGTCTTTGGGGCCCACGCGGCGGCACACACGGTGTCTTTGGTCCTGGCGGCAGCCACCTACTTCCTGGCGAACACAGCGCCGGTAGCGAGCATCATCGGTCTGACCGAAGGCGGCAATCCTTTTGCCCTCTGGCACAAGGTCTTTCTGTGGTCGTTCCCGAACTATGTAATTGGCGCGGGATTGACGGCGATCGCCTCCGCCTTCGGCACCATCAGCGGACTGGCAACGCTGGCAGCTCTGATGGCAGTGCTCTTCGCCGTATACCAGTCGTACAAAATGTACGTGGGCCGAGCCGAACAGACACAGCCAGGAGCGATGGCCATGGCTGCCGGTCGCTAACCCGCGAAGCTTTCTTCCTGCGCGCAGCCTGCCGGCTGCGCGCATTTTTTTGCCGCCGAACATGTTTGACAACGGGTGCCCCACTCATCGCGTTCTTTGCGATGAGTGGCTGTACGCACCATCACATCTTCGCGGACTCTACTTGACATCTCCGCAGGACGGGCCGAGGTATTTGGAGCTAATGGTGAAGTCCATGTTCATGGTACGACCGTTGGAGTTGGTAACCAAGTGCATCGTGCCCTTGACGTTCTCGGAACCAATGGCCTCCACGAGAAGAGTTCCGTCGGACGACGTTTGCTTTTCTTCACAATGAAGCTTCACCTCCAGCTTGCTGCCCGTGGAATTCACGACGGTACGGGTGCAATCCCCGCGGTTGTTGCTAAAAGCGGAGTGCTTTTCAAGTTTCTCTTTGGTGATGCATTCCTTGCGGACGTCGGTGCTTGGCCCACCCTTCATCATGGCTTCCACGCGAGCGCGTTGCTCCGGCGGCATCTTGGCAGGAGCGTCGGGAGGGATGTTTGGAGTGGCTGGCATGCCGCTCATGGAATGAGTCACAGTAACTTCCCACAGACCCTCCTTGACATTGAGGGCCGTGATTTTGTCGGTGGCACAGAGGGTCAGCGAGCAAAGGACAATCAGGGCAAGAAAAAGCTTGTTTCGCATTAGCACTCTCCCGGTGTTGTTCGATCTGGTTGCGTTGAACAGCTGAACAGCATTACACACCGCGAATCGCGGAGCAAATAGATTGTGCGCCAACTCGTTGCCGGGAGTGGTGCCCCGCCGACCCTGCCTGGATGCGATTGAGCACGGCCGGAGCGCGCGCCAAGTGCTGTGCACATCGGGGCGATTGCTATACAAATGGCGAACATCCTACATTCTAACGCGGCCAGGAACCTCACTGTGCGGACTCAATCGTTGTAGATCAAACCTCCCGTATCAAGCCCAGAACACTGGATGGAGTAATGTGTTACAAACATCGAGACGGGGGCGGAATGCGATCTCGCGACTTCATTTTTTGGGAAGTGGATGTGCAGGCTGATTTCATGCTGCCCGGCGGCAGGCTCTACGTTCCCGGAGCCGAGAAACTTCTGCCCAACATCCGCAAACTGACGGACGCGGCGCGGCGCGGTGAAGTGTTTCTGGTTTCGCATGGAGACTTTCATCCGGGCAATGATCCTGAGTTCAAGCAGTTTCCGCCGCATTGCTTGAAAGGCTCGGCTGGCGCGGAGTTTGTTCCGGAAGCGCTGGTGGAGAATGTTGTTCGCGTAGAAAACGACGTCACGGCCAGGTTGCCGGAAGATCTTTCTAAGTATCGGCAGATCATCCTGGAGAAGCAAACGCTGGATATTTTTGAGACTCACCATGCGAACGCTTTGGTGGAACGGTTGGGGAACGCTGCGGAATTCGTGGTGTTTGGAGTGGTGACGGAGTACTGCGTCAGTTGCGCGGTTAAGGGGTTATTGAAGCGAAAGCGGCGGGTTGCGGTGGTCCGCGATGCGATTGAAACCCTGGCGCCGGAGGTTGGGAACAAAACACTTGCTGAATTTCAGAGTCTGGGAGCAAAGTTGGTTACAACCGACGAAATCCTCGAACGAGTAGCTCAAACCCACGCCTGATCGTCACGGTCACAGAAGCTCCCTCACAGAAGCATGCCGGCAATCGAAGCCGACATCAGGTTGGCCATGGTACCGGCTAGCATGGCGCGGATACCGAGACGGGCCAGTTCGCCGCGCTTGTTGGGCGCGAGCGCTCCGATGCCGCCTAACTGAATTCCAATCGAGCTCAAATTCGCGAAACCGCAGAGCGCGAAGGTCGCAATCGTAAAAGAGCGCGGATCGAGCATGGCTTTCTGCGGTCCGAGCATCGAGAAGGCCACCAGTTCGTTCAGCACCATGCGGGTGCCGAGGAGATTGCCGATGGCGCGACAGTCATGCCATGGGATTCCGATGACCCATGCGACGGGGGCAAACAGTACGCCGAAGATTTGTTGCAGGCTGGAGGGGAACCACATGATTCCAAGCCGATTGTGAATGCCTCCGAGCAGGCCGTTGGCAAGGGCGATCAGTGCGAGGAATGCAATCAGCATGGCGGCGATATTAAGCGCCAGGCCTAAACCGTCGGTGGTGCCGCGCGCAATCGCGCCCAGCAGGTTTTCACTTTTCTCCGCACCCACTTCTTCCTCGCTCATGACCACCCGGCCGGCGGTCTTCGGAACCTCCGTCTCCGGCACCAGCATTTTTGACATCAGGATGGTGCCGGGAGCGGTCATAATCACCGCGCTCAGCAGATGCTTGGGTTCGATGCCGAAGGCGATATAGGCGGCCATGATCCCGCCGGAGACGTGGGCCATGCCGCTGGTCATCACGGTCATCAGTTCGGAGCGAGTGAGTTCAGGAAGGAACGGGCGGATGGTGAGCGGAGCTTCGGTCTGGCCCATAAAGATGCTCGCCGCTACGTTCAGAGACTCAGCGCCGCTGGCGCCCATGAAGCGGGTCATCACCTTCGCGGCCAGCTTGATGATGAATTGCATGATCCCGTAGTGATAGAGCACGGCGAAAAAAGCGGCGATAAAAATGACGGTCGGCAGCACCTGGAACGCGAAAAAGAATCCCATCGGCGAGCCCTTCGCACCGAGCGCGCCGAAAACAAACGAAGATCCCTCGAAGGCGTAGCTTAGCAAGCGGTTGACGGCCTCTCCGGCTTTCTGGAAGAGTATTCGGCCGACCTCAATTTTCAGCACGAAGATGGCAAACACAACTTGCAGGCCCAGGCCCCAGACAACCGTTTTCTTGTTGATCGCGCGGCGGTTGGTGGAGAAGGCGTAGGCAAGGCCCAACATGGTGAGCAGACCGAGAATGCCAGTAAAACGTCCCATCTTTATCCCCTTTGTAAACTAGAGCGTGTTCCATAAATCGGTTTTGGGCAGGGCACGGCTTTAGCCGTGGCGTCTAGGGCCTGGAAAAATGGGGGCTTTAGCCCCTCAGGGACGACCTCTCGGAGCTGAAAGGCATTTATGAAACACACTCTAGTGTTCCCCTTTATGAATCGCGCGATGAACCAAAGATTGTTTGTGCGCAGGCGGAGCAGTTGCAATCTGATAGCTCTCCTCCAGCAATGTCTTTGCGCGTGCGGCCTGCGCGTCGGAGTGGCAGTGAATGGTGCAGAGCGGTTCGCCCGCAGAAACTTTGTCGCCTGTCTTTTTATGAACGACGATGCCGACAGCGGGATCGACGGAATCTTCCTTGCGTTCGCGGCCTCCGCCGAGAATGACGCAGGCGGTGCCGACCTGTTCGCACAGAATGGCCGTCACATATCCGGATTGTAAACTCGGCACATCGACGCGGTGATCGGTGCCCGGGAGGCGGGTCGGATCGTCGATCGCGCTGATGTCGCCTCCCTGCAACTCGACCATCTGGCGGAACCGCTCGAAGGCTTTCCCGGATGCGATGAGTTGCTCGGAGAGTTGCTTGCCCTGCGATACCGTCTTCGATGCCCCGCCCAGATAGAGCATCCAGGCTGCCAAATCAAGGCATAGCTCGCGTAGGTCCGCTGGCCCCCCGCCGTGCAATACCTCGATGCACTCCTGCACTTCGAGTGCGTTGCCCACCATGCGGCCGAGCGGCTGGTTCATGTCGGTGATGAGCGCCACCATCTCCTTGCCCATGCGCTCGCCAGTTTCGACCATGAGTTCGGCGAGAAAGACGGCGTCTTCCTCTTTTTTCATGAACGCGCCAGAGCCGGTCTTCACGTCGAGCACGAGCGCGTCAGTGCCTTCAGCCAGTTTCTTGCTCATGATCGAAGCGCAGATGAGGTACGGACTCTCGACCGTGCCGGTGACGTCGCGCAATGCGTACAATTTGCGATCCGCGGGAGCGACTTTTTCCGTCTGCCCAATCATCGAGCATCCGCAGGCTTTGAGAACACGATGAAACTCGGGCACCGCGAGCCCCACGCGAAATCCGGGGATGGATTCAAGCTTGTCCAGCGTGCCTCCGGTGTGGCCCAATCCGCGGCCGCTAATCATAGGCACGAAGAGCCCGCCGGCAGCAACCAGCGGCGCAAGCACGAGCGAGGTCTTGTCCCCGACGCCGCCGGTAGAGTGCTTGTCCACTTTTTTTGCGGGAAGAAAACTGAGATCGAGAACTTCGCCGGAATGCAGCATGGCGTGCGTGAGGGCGGCGGTTTCCTCGCGCGTCATTCCGCGCAGCACGACGGCCATGAGCCACGCGGCAAGCTGGTAATCGGGAATGCTGCCGTCGGTGCAGCCCTCGACGAGGTATTTGATTTCAGCGGCGGATAGTGCGCCGCCATCGCGCTTTTTGCGGATGAGATCGATGACGCGGAACGACGATTGCGAAACGCTCGGCTCGCTCACTTGAGGCGGAAACCCTCCGGCAGGAGATCGGCGATCAGACTTTGCTTCGGGCCTTCTGCACCCTGATAGAAGATGACGGCGCGCGGCCCGAATTCATAGATGACCTGACGGCAGGCGCCACAGGGCGAGCACGGCACTCCGTGATCGTTGGCGACAGCGACGGCGTGAATCTCAAGTTCTGGACCATCTTTAGCGATGGCAGAAAAGATCGCGGTACGCTCGGCGCAGTTGGTCATTCCGTAAGAAGAGTTCTCGACGTTGCACCCCAGAAAGATCTGGCCTTTCGAGGTGAGGATGGCTGCGCCCACTCTAAAGTTGGAGAAGGGCGCGTACGCGTTCTTCATCACTTTGCGCGCCGAACGGAGCAGGCGTTCGCGCATGGCAGCCGGCACTTTTGTTGTTTCCATACCCAAACCGATTTTGCTGAAGATTAAGTGGGCAATTGTAACGCTTGACCGGCTTCGCGCAGTAGAGATTTTCGCGGTCACTATTAGTACATGACGGTCTTCGTCAGATGATGAGGCCACCAGGTGGTGTGATAGTGGGTCCACAGGCGCGCGTCGATCTGCGGGTTGATGATTTGCCGATCGGGCGGGCGCAGTTGGTTGATCTCCTCGGTTAGTAAAGCGCTGGCATAAATGCAATGAGCGCGAATCTCGACCTCCCATGGGCTGTCCCGCGAAATCATCTGGTACGAGCTGATGGCGTTTTCGAGCTCGACGGAATAACTCGTGATTCCGAGCAGCCTGAGCGCAACCGGGACGATATAGTCGGCAAAGGCGGACATCGTTTCCAGATCTTCGGGCCGGAACTTTCCCGTCTTCCTAAGGCTGGTGTACAGAAACCAGATGGCCAGTTGCGGCAGTTTGTAGAACTTGATGGTGTGGCCGTCGTAGAGGCTAACGTCGCGGAAGCGCGGAAAGTCGCTTACCAGCCGATCTACCAGGCCGTTGCCGTTGTCGTAGAGCTTCGCTGAGCAGGACGTAACCAAGTTGTGAAAACGGCCGTTGTACTGCCGAGCGAGCACCGCTCCAACCTGGTGCCAGATCTGCGTCTTTTCGTCGAGCATGGGGAGTTCGATATTGCCGGCGAACAGCTCTTCCATTTCCGCGCGCGTAACCTTCGCGAGGAACGCACCGTCGAGGACGGGCATGCCTTTGTCGAGAGCGCGCTTCATGCACGCGAACAGCGCGTCGGAGTCTGACCAGTTGCGGCCGGCGTAGTCCACCTGGAATTTTATGTGGCTGGAGAAATCGGTAAAGGCGGTGTCGATGCAGGCAGCGGTAAGGATGAAATCGATGGTTTCGTTGACGTCGCCCGCGCCGATGCCGAACGGCAGAGCGTAGTCGGGTATCGCTAGCTCTTCATATGCCATCCAGCCGGCGACTTCAACGATTTTTTCGACGCGGGTTTGCACGTCGCGGGAGCGCCCGATCACGGGATGAATACTGTCGAGCACCGGACTGCCTGTCAATTTCGGCCAACGCATGTCGTGATTGGTTCGCATGGCTTTCCGTAGTGAGTTTCCGGCTACTGCGTTTTCTCGAAGCTCTTAGCCAACCGGTCGGCTTCCTGGCGATCACGAGTTGCCTGCGCCGAACCACCGGTGACCTTATAAATGTCCGCGAGGCCGCGGTGCGGCGCGGGCTCCTGCGATTTTAGCTTTGCCGCCTCATGAAAATAGCGGAGCGCCTCGGGATAGCGGCGGGCGCTCTGAGCTTTGCGGGCCAGAGAGAGGGTCGCGAGGTAGAGCAGATCGCCGGTCGCAGGATCCTGCGCATTGAGTTGGTGCGCCCGCTGCGGCGCCGTCAACGCGACCAGAACAAACAGAATCCACGGGCGTCGGTATCCAGTTGTGATGAATTGGGGGCTGGGTCTCATCGCCAAACCGAATCATTATAGCGGTCCAATCTTGACGGTCGTGGGTGCGAGTGTTAATTTCAGGCCACACGTGGGAATCCGGGAGACATCGTTCTGAGTCGACCAGAGAAGATGCGGAATTCATCTGCCCCGGGCCCCGTGGACGTTCGTCGGCGCGACTTTCTGATTCGGTGCTGCCAGGGAGCCTCGGCGGCGCTGATTCCTGCAAGCCTGCGCGGTCTCGGCCTGCCCTCTCTCTACAGTTTTGATTCTGCCGACGCAGACTTATCAAGTCGTGAATTCCACGTCCATCCTCACTATCGGATGCCCGGACCCCTCGATGCCTTACTCCTTAAGACGCAGGCTGGCCTCGACGATTTTGTCACTGAAAAATACGCGGACGAGATCGCAACCATTCTCGCGCAGTGGAGTTCTGGCCTGCTGGAATCCCCGCAAGATCTGAGAGCGGTTGAGAAAGTTCTTCTACCGGCTTTCTCGGGATGTTCTCCGCGGCCGGTTGAATCCCGCGTTGTGCGCCCAGGCCCGGCGATCGAGGTTCGTCACAATACATTCAAGCGGGAAACTGCACTGCGGCGGGATGGATTTCTGCAGGAACTGCGGTCTGCCCTGAGCGGCTTTTCGAAGATTCTCACGGCTGAATTTCAGGTTACGGGTATTGATGCTGGTTCCATGCCAGCGGCGGCGCTGCCTCCCGGTCAGCTGCAGACTCGCATCCGATATGAATTGGTGGCCATCGGCCACAACTTCTACCGTGAACAACGTGTGGGTTACTGGCAGCTTGCCTGGGAACAGTCATCGTCGGGCGAGTTCCGAGTGCGGAACTGGCAGGCGCTGGATGAAACACAGAGCCTCTCCACCGGCCCCGCCTATGTCGACATCACGGCTGCGGCGCTCGGTGGCAATGCGTCCTATTCTTCGCAGCTTCTGCACGGCACCGACTACTGGCGGACGGTGCTCGACGGCGCTTGCGGCATCGATATCTACGGGCACAATGGCGTTTCGATTGGCGACATCGATGGCGACGGATTTGACGACCTCTATGTGTGCCAGCCGGGCGGTCTTCCGAACCGGCTCTATCGAAATCGCGGCGATGGAACGTTCGAGGACATCACGGAAGCCTCCGGCGTCGGCGTCATAGAAAACACAGCGTGCGCGCTTTTTGTTGACGTCGATAATGACGGGCGGCAGGACTTGATCGTCGTGCGTGCAACCGGCCCGATGTTGTTCCTGAACCAAGGCGGCGGCAAATTTCGCCAAAAGGCGGACGCGTTTCAGTTTGCCACCCCGCCCCAAGGGACCTTTACGGGAGCGGCCGTGGCAGATTACGACCGCGACGGTTGGCTGGATATCTACTTCTGCCTCTACGTCTATTACCAGGGCGCGGACCAGTACAAGTATCCGTCTCCTTATTATGACGCGGAGAACGGGCCTCCCAATTTCATGATGCGGAACAACCGGGACGCAACGTTTCGCGACGTAACTGCCGAGACGGGGCTCAACCAGAACAATACGCGCTACAGCTTTTGCTGCGGCTGGAGCGACTTCAACCGTGATGGCTGGCCCGACCTTTACGTAGTAAATGATTTCGGGCGGAAGAATCTCTACCGCAACAACGGCAACGGAACTTTTGCCGACATCGCTCCGCAAGCCGGAGTGGAAGATATCGGCGCGGGGATGAGCGTCTGCTGGTTTGACTACGACAATGACGGCGCCGAAGACCTCTACGTGGCAAACATGTGGACGGCGGCGGGCGAACGCATCACGATGCAGAACATCTTTAAGCAGAACGCTCCCGAGGAGACGCGCTCGCTCTATCACCAACACGCTATGGGCAACTCGCTCTTTCGAAATGGCGGCGGTGCTTTCGAGGATGCGACGCGCGCCGCCGGCGTCGGAATCGGGCGCTGGGCGTGGTCGAGCGACGCCTGGGATTTCGATCATGACGGCTTTCCCGATCTCTACATCGCCAATGGCATGGTCAGCGGTCCCTCGCGCGAAGATCTCAACAGCTTTTTCTGGCGGCAGGTAGTTGCGTATTCGCCTGACGAGGCCAAGCCATCTCACAACTACGAGCAGGGATGGAGCGCGATTAACGAGTTGATCCGGGCCGATGGCACGTGGAGTGGATACGAACGAAATATTTTCTACGCGAATAACGGCGATGGAACGTTTTCCGATGTTTCGGGCGTGCTGGGACTGGATTTTCTGGAAGACGGCCGGGCGTTTGCACTCGCGGATTTCGATCATGATGGCCGTCAGGAAGTGTTTCTGAAGAATCGCAACGGTCCGCAGTTGCGGCTTTTGAAGAACGTCATGGAGACTTTGCCTCCATCGATCGCCTTCCGCCTGCGCGGTACGAACAGCAATCGCGACGCCATTGGCGCGGTCGTCACGGTGGAAACTGAACGCGGCCGCCAGACCCGGTCGTTGCAAGTCCGGACGTTGCAAAGTAGATCGTTGCAAGCTGGATCGGGATTTCTTTCGCAGCACAGCAAAGATGTCTTCTTTGGCCTGGGAGCGGCGAACGGCCCGGTGCGCGCCTCGATTCGCTGGCCAAGCGGATTGGTGCAGGAATTCCACGATCTGCCGGTCAACCACCGGGTGTGGGTTGAAGAAGGCTCTGAACCGTCCCGAATAGAGGCCTTCAAAACGTCAGCGGGGCGAGACCATTTCGCCGGCGTTAAGCCATCTGATGCGAAGCCGCCGGAAATCGAAACCCTGCCCACCACGGCTGAGACTTGGCTGCTGGCGCCGGTCGAAGCGCCCGACTTTTCTCTCCCCGATTTCGGCGGGCAGACACGAACGCTTTCTTCGCTCAGTCTTTCTTCGCTGCGCGGAAAGCCGGTGCTGCTTAATTTGTGGGCGGCCGGAGCCGAGCGCTGCAAGCAGGATTGGCTCACTTTCAATCAGCGCCATGCCCCTTGGGCGGCGCAGGGCCTTCAGTTGCTTGCGGTGAATCTCGACGGCCCCTCCGATGCGGAAAGCGTCCGGGCAGTTGTGCGGGAACATCGCCTTTCGTTTCCCATCCTGCGCGGGTCCGAGGACGTGGCCGGCATCTACAACATTCTTTATCGCTACTTGTTTGACCGGCATCGCGATCTCGAACTTCCAACATCATTTCTCATCGACGCCAATGGAGAGATCGTCAAGGTTTATCAGGGGCCGGTGGACCCGCACCACGTTGAACACGACTTCCGCCACATCCCCCAAACCAGCCCGGAACGATTAGCCCGAGCACTTCCCTTTCCCGGCGTGACGGACACGATCGAGTTTGGCCGCAACTATCTCTCCTACGGTTCGGTGTTTTTTCAGCGCGGCTATATGGATCAGGCCGGAGCTTCATTCCAGATTGCCTTGCGCGACGATCCTGCAAGCGCCGAAGCTCTCTATGGTATTGGAAGCGTGTATCTGAACCAGCAGAAGACGGCGGAAGCTCGGAAGAGCTTTGAGCGCGCAATTAAGCTTCGCGCGAGCTATCCCGATACTTTGGCAAATTCCTGGAACAATCTCGGCTTGCTGGCGGCGCGCGAAGGACGCACGGGCGAAGCGGTCGGCTACTTTCAAGAGGCGCTCAAACTAAGTCCCGACCATCTGATTGCGCTCGATAACCTGGGCAGCGCCTATCGCCAACAGAAGCGCTGGGACGATGCTCGCAAAACCTATGAGCGCGCGCTGGAAGTCAGCCCCAACGATGCGGAGGCGAACTACGGTCTCGGGATGGTGTTTGCGCAAAATGATGACACCGCGCGAGCCTACGACTCTCTACAGAAGGCGCTGAAACTGCGGCCGGTTTACCCTGAGGCGCTGAACAACCTCGGGATTCTCTATCTGCGTACGCAGCGGCGGGATGAGGCGGTGGCAAGCTTTGAGGAGTGCATCCGCATGGCGCCGGCCTTCGACCAGTCTTACCTGAACCTGGCGCGGGTCTACGCGATAGAGCGCGTACCGGACAAAGCTCGCGCCGTGCTGCTCGAACTGCTTAAGCAGCATCCGGGGCACGAGCAGGCGAAGAAGATGCTGGAGCAGTTGGGGCGTTAGGCAGTTTTCCCCGCATTCGTAACCTACGTCAGTTTTGTCACCCTGAACTCAGTTTTGTCATCCTGAGCAAAGCGAAGGACCTATGCATTTGCTCGCAGCGCCGGAATGCATGGGTCCTTCGCTTCGCTCAGGATGACAGCTCAGATACCGCAGTGCAATTTTGCATGAGGGCACGCCGTCGCTAAGGTTTCTGCGGCTTGCCCGGCTGTGGCGTCGGTGCGGTCAATAGATCTACAAACAACTTGTAGAACTTATCCGTATCCAGGTCGAACTGCACTTCTACCGACTGGACATCGCGCTTGGGTTTATCCCGATCTGTCCAGGTGAGCGTATCTCCGTAGCCAGGGCCGCGATCCAGGTTCACATCCATGTAGCGGTTTTCTTTCCTAGTAATCAGCGATGGGTCAAGCCACGCTGCCGAGGCGAGTTCGTCCCACAAATAGTCGTAGGAGCCCCGCACGCGCCCATACTTGCCGATGTATTGCGCGGATGGAGTATTTCCGGCCTTGATCTTCTCGATCAGATCATTGGTCATTCTTGTCTTCAGGGAAATATCGACCGTGGTGCAGACCATTCTTTTCCACGGCGCCCGCAGCACAATATGAGCCGCTTCCGGATCGAACCAAAGGTTGAATTCGTGGCGGGGCGCGTTGGCGAACTCGGGATCGTCGCTCTGCGGATTCAGGCTAGCGCCCATGAACACCAACTCTTTGGCCAGCCTCGGGAATTCCGGGTCGATGGAGGTCGCAAGCGCCAGGTTAGTCATGGGCCCGCCCTCGTAGATCGTAACTTCGTGCGGATACTTACGAACCATGCGCACCAGGAAATGGGCAGCATCTTCGTCGGCGGGCTTGGTGGTGGGCTTCCCTTCCGGCATCGCTCCCAGTTCGCGGGGCGCGTGATATAGGCTCGGAGTCCACGCCCCCCGGAAATCCACGAGACCATAGAGCTGCTCCGACTCCTCTGTCTCTTCTTTAGTTCTCACCAACGGGTACTCGGCTCCGGGCACAACGGGAATGTCGGTTCGTCCGATGAGTTCGAGCATGCGCAGGGTGTGTGCGACTTCTTCGGTCAGCCACGCAACGCCCGTCACCACGGTGATGCCCAACACTTCCGTCTGCGGAGACTGGATGAGCAAAAGTATCGCTTGCTGGTCAGTGCCGGCGGGTCCGGCCGCGTCCTGATCGATGATGACCTTGCGCTTGTCCTGGCATTGGGACAGGAGACACGCCATTAGAATTACGATTGTGATCGCGAAGAAACTCGTGAACCGGACCAGCTTCATTCATGCACCCCAGAATTTCGGAATTTAAGGTCATCGATTGCAGATGAGGTTGACCGGGAATAGAATGGCGATCAACGATTACGGCTGATTCTATCTCGTTTTTGGAGCTGCCGCTTTCTCCCTTTCTCCCAGGAGCCGATTCGCGTGACCCCATGGCGTTTCAGACAGACTGGAATTTATGTCGCTGTCTGCGTTCTAGCAGTCTTGACTGCGCTCGCTCCCGACCGGGCTCAATCTCAAGAACCGGCGGGCGGCTCCTTACAGGGCTATGTGCGCGATTCCAGTAGCAGGCCGGTGGTGAATGCGACCGTCGTCTTACAATTCGCGACTGGCACGGAGACCCCCGCAACACCGGCCCAGATCAGACACACGGATTCCGAAGGAGCCTATCTCTTTGCGGCACTTCGAGCGGGCGCTTACACTCTGCGCGCGGAAATGAGCGGATACGATGAGGCAATCGTCGGTCCCGTGAACCTGGCGCAGAAACAGACGCTCAAGATTGATCTCGCTCTCGTCTCCATGAAGGCCTCTGAACCGCAAAGCGCTCCTGCTGGAACAGCGGCAACCGGAAAACCGAGCCCACAAGCGCCCGAGTTTTTTGACGAACCTCAGTTCACGGTGGCGGGCGTGACTCAAGCCACCAATTCGGGTGGACACGGTTCCGATATCGTGCTGCGAACTACCGAAGCGCTCGCCCGGGCAACGGTTTCATTGAGCAAGGAATCGGCCGGGACTTCCAGGGCGGCAACATCCGCCGCGACAGAAAGTTCTCTACGCGATGCGGTGGCACGCGACCCCGAAAACTTTGAGGCGAATCGGCGGCTGGGAGAATTTCTCGCCGATAATGAAAAGGCCGCTGAAGCAGTTCCCTTCCTGAAGCGGGCTTCCCGGCTCAACCCCGGAGACCCCGAATCCCATCACTTGCTGGGCGACGTCAACGAGAAGCTCGGCAATCCACTGGAGGCGGTTCGCGAGTATCAGCGCGCCGCGGAACTTGACCCCAGCGAACCGAATCTGTTCGATTGGGGAACCGAGCTTCTGACTCATCGCGCGCTGGAACCGGCCACCGAGGTTTTCGCAAAAGGCAACCGCCTGTTTCCGAATTCTGTGCGAATGCTGGTCGCGCTCGGCGTAGCCTGGTACGCACGCGGCTCCTACGATCGGGCGGCGCAGTGTCTTGCGAGCGCGTCCGATCTCGCTCCCGGCAATCCGACTCCGTATTTGTTTCTGGGGAGAATGCAAAGTGTGGAGACCACTCCATCACTAGGGTCACTGGAGAGATTGGAGCGATTCGCGCAACTGCAACCGGACAATGCGCTGGCAAACTACTACTACGCCGTCGGCCTTTGGAAACAGTCGCCGGGTTCAGATGACACTGAGCGTTCAGGGCGCGTGGAGTCGCTGCTGCTGAAGGCAGTGCATCTCGATCCGAAGCTGGGCGCCGCGTATCTGCTACTGGGCATTCTCTATGCGCAGCGCGAGGACTTTTCGCGGGCAATTTCGACGTATCAAAAAGCGATCGAAGTCAGTGGGGAAAAGGTTAGTCTGCAAGTCGCTAATCCGCAACTCGAGGAGGCGCTGGAAGAGACGCACTATCGGTTGGCGCAGGCTTACGAGCGAACCGGCGACAAAGCAAGGGCTCAAGAGCAACTTCAAGTCCACGACCAATTATCTAAGAAAACAAAGGAAGATACGGAACGCCAGCGTCGCGAGATTCAGCAGTTTGTGATTTCACTACGGAACAAGAATCCCGCCTCGCCATGATGTGGAAAGGTAAGGGCAAACTGAGCGCCCGCTGAATGATTCCAGTTTGCCAGTCTGCCCGAAAGCTAACCCACAACGCAGGACGCCCCTAGAACTTGAGCTTTAGAGCGAACTGAACCAGGCGCGGGTTATTCACGGTGTTGTTGATCACTCCGAAAGTAGAGGGCGTATTTATGTCCTGCTCTCCAGTTCCTCCAGCACCCTGCAGGAAGTATTGCGGATGGTTGAAGAGGTTGAAGAACTCAGCGCGGAATTGCAGATTCATTCCCTCACGGAAGGACAATGGGAAGTCCTTAATTATGGAGAAATCTGTGTTCACGAAGCGCGGACCGTAAACCGGCGCGCGGACTCCGGTGCCGAGTTCTCCGGCGGGCGCGAAAGCGAACGCGCAGGGATTGAACCAGTTTGAGATCGTGTGTATTTGAGCTGGGCAATCCGTCCTGCCGCCCTCCGGTCCTGCCTTGTTGGGGTCCCCCACCTGGTTGGGACGCTGGAAGGTGTTGCCGTTGTAGGAGAAATATGTGCCCGATTCGTCCTTGCTGTCGACCACGTACAGCGGGAATCCTGACGTGGCCCTCTCGATCAGATCTACCTGCCAATGTCCAAGAACTGCGTCAGCAGGATCGCTCCAGCCACCGCCCCAGTGCTTACCCTTGCCGAAGGGGAGGTCGTAGAGGACGCTGGCGGTAAAGCTGTTGTTGAGGTTTAGCTCCGAAAGGCCCCAATCCAACTTCTTGGTTCCGGGCAGCGGATAGTACAGCGCGCCGGGGTTGGTGCCCAGGCCGTCCGGCATACCCGAGTCAAAATTGCGGGAATAGGTGTAGCCGAGCAGGGCGTAGAGTCCATGCCGAGCGCTCTTGGTTTCAGCCTTGATCTGCAGGGAGTCATAGCGGGCTTGGCCGATGCTGTTGTTGGTGTCTACGCTCTGAAAGAACCCGGCATACGGGAATGTTCCAAAGCCGCATCCCAGCGTGTAGCCGGAGCCGGACACGTAGTTGCTGCCGCCGGGACACGCGCTGGGCTCATTGAGGTTCTCATTCAGCTGGCTCGTGAGAATGTGGGCGCTGCGCGTTCCGGCATAGCCTGCCGTCAGCACCACATTCCCGGGCAACTGACGCTCAACATTAAGGTTGAATTGCTGGATCACACCCTGTTTGAAATTGCGATTCTGGGACTGAATGGTTCCGGTGTAAGCGCCCGGGCTCACGGGTGAGGTTAGAGGCGAACCATTGACAAGGAAGCCATTGGAGAGCCCACAAGCGGGAGTTCCGAACGTAGTGCAAAACGTCGGGAAAGGATCCACTTCCGCATAGTATGGCGGGTTCTGCCACAGGCCCTGTCCGCCCTGATCCCAGGAAGAATCATGGTAGATGGCATAGCCGGAGCGAACGACAGTCTTGCCGCTTCCAAAGGGCTTCCAGGCCAGTCCAATGCGGGGTTCTAATGCGGTCTTATCAAACTGAATGCCGACCCGCCCATCGGTAATCACGCAATTCGTGCAGCCGGCGATGGCCGGGCTGCCTGCCGGAACGTACCACTTGAGGTTTGTAACATCGAAGTTCGCCTGGCGATTCTTGACTTCGGTTTCGGGCGTCACCAGAGCCCAGGCAAGGCCGATGTTCAACGTCAGATTGCTAGTGATGCGCCAATCGTCCTGAACGAAGGGGCGAATCAGTTTGAAGCGGCGGCCAGTCGTGGCTCCCAGGAAGGTTTGGTCGTGGGCCGCAAAAACACCCATGCTGCCCAGGAGCAGATCGGCAATGTCGTCGCCGGTCTGCGTGCCATAGTCCACGACGAAACCATCCTGAAATGCATTGTTTCGCACATTCATCTCATTGGCGCGATAAACCATGCCGACCCGGATGTCGTGCTTGCCGCGAATCAGGTCGATGGTGTCGCCAACGGAGTAGACGTTGGTGCCGCCCTGATAAGGCGCGTATCCGCGATCACCAATCGCAAAATAGCTGCCCATCAGGAACGAAGTCAGGCCGCAACTTACGCAATCCTTTGGTGACTGGTTCAGACTCGCAGGGTAGCCCGTTATGCTGTCGCACGCTGCCCCCAGGTCCGCGCCGGGAATGCCCAGCTTTGCGGCTTCACAGGAGCCGGTGCCGAAAGAATTGATGTGGTTGAAAATCCGGTTGTAACCAGCGTTGAACTGATTGATGGTGGTCGCGGAAAAAACGTGCGTTTCAGACACGGCCGCGTTGCGCCCGTGGTTCTCGATGTGCTGGTTGCTGCCAAAGGCGTTTTGTTCCGACCAGGTTGGCGAACCGCCTGGGACGAAGTTGGTTGCCTGATCGTAGCTGAAGCGCGCAAAGATTGAGTCCTTGCTGGAAAAGTTGTGATCGACACGGATGTCCCATGTTGCTTCGTTGAGTCTGCGCACGGGCTGGTTGGCATAGTTAAAACCGGCAGTGCTCGGAACACCGGGAGTGGGCGCCGGATAAAGCGCAGCCACGGCCGCACCTTGCGGGTTGATCAAATTGACAGCGGATCCCGGCCCCGGAATGATGTCGCAGGGCTGGCTAACGCCTGTTACTGGCGGTCCCTGGCTTCCGGCGCCATTGGGGCTTCCAATGGGATTCGGGGTCACGGGAAGGCCGGTCGCGATGTTGCATATGAAGGGATAAATGGTGGACGTGGTACCGAAAACATAGGGAAAGGGGTTGTTAAGCTGCGTGCCGAAGGGATTAGAGCTCTCGTTGTAATTGCCGTTGGCGTCCGGCGTGACCATGGCAGCGGTCGGAACGTACCCAGTAAAAGGTACGCCTTTGCGTTGCATCTTAGCCTGATAATCGGCGAAGAAAAATGTCTTGTCCTTCTGGATCGGGCCGCCGAGCGATCCGCCAAACTGGTTCAGATTGAATTTCCCTACGGTGTTAACGAACGGAGTCGATGCGTCGAGAGCGGTATTGCGGAAGAACTCGAACAGCGTGCCGTGAAACTGGTTCGACCCGGACTTGGTCGTCACCAAAACGGTCGGACCTGCGCGCTCTCCGTATTCCGCAGAGTAGTTATAGGTTAGGACCTTAAACTCCTGGATGTCGTCGATGGAAGAGAAAATCCCGATCCCGCCCTCATCGAGCTGGTTGTTATCGTTGCCATCGAGCAGCCAGTCAGTGCTCTGTTCGCGCGACCCGCCAACCGAGAGCGAAAAGGAGCCGCGCGTGGCCGCTTCGCTGCTCGCGGCGTTGGTGAAGAAGCTGACTGGGCTCGTTGATGAAGTTGTACCCGGCGTCAACGTCGCGAGCTGGACGAAATTGCGTCCATTCAATGGGAGGTCGGCTACTTCCTCGGCGGTGATGACCTGACCGAGGGTGGGATTCGTTGTCTCGACGGCGACTTCGGTGGCGGTGACCTCAACCGTTGAGGAGACCGAAGCGGGGTTCAGCGTGAAATCGATCTCGCGCTGTTCGTCGACTTGCAGACGAACGTCTTTTTGTTCGGTGGTCTGAAAACCGTGGGACTCCACTCGGATGGTGTAAACCGATACCGGCAGCAGCGGCACGAGGTAGTGTCCTGACCCATCGGTCTTCGCTTCGCGAGTGAGACCGGTACCCTGTGAGGTGATTCTCACCGTCGCTCCGGAGATGACTGCCCCTGCTCTATCAGCAACCGTTCCGGAGAGACTGCCATTCGCCTGGCTGTAAAGGAGTGGACAGAGGGAAAGCACGGAACACAGAACCGCTACGAACAGGGCTTTTCTTTTCAGCATCGGTCTCCCACCTTGGCGGCCACCCTTCGTCTTCACAACGAGTGGCGATTTGGGTTCAACTCCTCGTGGCTGGAAACGTGGAGCGTCACTATTCTTATTGATGGGTCATATAAATAGATTAGATACGCAAAGTCAAGCGTTTTTGTGGCAACGCCGTGAATACCCTGCGGCGAGGTGGTGAATTCACTTTTCCATAATGCCTATGCTTTCGCGGATTTTTACCACTCGGTTGCCGGCGACGTTTTCCAGGCGCTGCACGAGGCCACTCGGCCAGCGAATCTCGACGGCATCGGCCTTGGTGGCTTTGCCCAGCCCAAAGTGCAGGCGGAAGTCGCTTTGCGAGATGTATCCGCCGCCGCTGCGAACCTCCTGCGTCTGCTGGTGATCGCCCACCCGGATGGTGACTTTGGCGCCGATGGCGTCGCGGTTGGACTTCGTTCCTTCCAATTTCAGTAGAATCCAGTTTCCGTGTTCGCCGAGATTCTTTAGCAGGCTGGGACGATCATGACTGTTGTTCACCAGGATCTCGACGGCTCCGTCATTGTCGAAATCGGCGGCCGCTACGCCATGGCTGTTGAACGGAGTCGTGATGCCCGCGCCGGAATCGAGTGAGATGTCGCGAAATCTTCCGTTGTGTTCGTTCCAGTAAAGAATTTTGCGTTCGCGGAAGGTGTTGTTGACACCTTTGTTGTCGACTTCGGGATAGATGTGGCCATTGGCCATGAACAGGTCGGGCCAGCCGTCGTTATCGATGTCGACGAAGAGCGTGCCCCATCCGAGGAATTGTGAATTCTTGCCGAGTCCGGCGGCGGAGGTGACGTCGGTGAACGTTCCGTCGTGATTGTTGTGATAGAGCGTGGCGGTGTCGTCGGAGAAACTGGTTTTGACGATGTCGAGCCAGCCCTCGCCATCGTAGTCGATGGCATCGGCTCCCATGCCGGCTTGCTCGCGGCCTCCGTCGTTGAAGGCGACGCCGGCCTCGACGGCGGTTTCGGTGAAGGTGCCGTCGTGGTTGTTGTGAAAGAGCAGGCTGGGAGTGGAATCGCAGGCGACGTAAACGTCGGGCCAGCCGTCGTTGTCGAAATCGCCAGTGAGAGCGGTCAAGCAGTAGTAAGCGTCGGTCTTCGCGATCCCGGACGCTTCGCTGACGTCGGTGAAAGTGCCATCGCCGTTGTTGTGGTAGAGCTCGCTGTGCGTCCCCTTCAGGCCGCGCGGACCGCACAATACAGGCATCCCCTTAAACAGACAAGCGGCACCGCTGCCGGGCTCGGGCGTGTGCTGAGGATCGAAGTCAACGTAGTGGGCGATGAAGAGGTCGAGGCGGCCGTCGCGGTCAAAGTCCAGAAAGGAGCAGCCGGTGGACCAGCGCACATCGTCGTGCCAGAGGCCAGCCTTGCGCGTGACGTCGGTGAAGGTGCCGTCTCCATTGTTGTGCAGGAGAACGTCGTGGCCCCAGAAGGTAACGAACAAGTCCACGAACCCGTCATTGTCGTAGTCGCCGGCGCAGACTCCCTGTCCCCAGCCGACGAGTCCGACGCCGGCTTTTTGAGTGACGTCTGCGAACGTGCCATCGCGGTTGTTGCGGTAGAGATGGCTGGTCGGCTCATGACCCTTGGGAAAACCTTCCAGGCGGCTGCCGTTGACCAGGAAAATGTCAGGCCAGCCGTCGTTGTCGAAGTCAAAAAAAGCGGCGCCGCTGCCGGTGGTTTCGATAATGTAGCGCTTGGTCTTATCGCCTCCGTCCTCAGTTTTGGCCGTCAGGCCGGCGCGTTCCGCGATGTCGACGAAGTTAACTTTTGGAGATGTGAGTGGCGGCGCGGGTTGCTCTACCTTCGAAGCCGCGGCTGTGAATACGGAGCGTTGCTGCGCGGCTGCGAGTGAAAGTGTGAGTGCCCACAGTGTGACAACAATCGCGGCGAGCCTGCGATTCATGAGTCCGTGTCCCAGGGAGAATCTTCTTAGGGAGAATCTTACAACCTGCGGTGGGCTCTGGGCGCGAGTTTAGAGGCTTTCCCGTAGAGACGCGGCTTGCCGCGTCTCCCGCCGCGTCCAAAGGAGACGGGGCAAGCCCCGTCTCTACAGGAGGAGCTTTTTCGTCGCCTGTTCAGCCATTTGCCCTGGCCACCAGCAAAATTCCCAGACAGTAGAAGACGAACATGAGGACCAGGTACATCTTCGCTTTGCCGGGTGCGCCTGCAAATTCCTTCCAGGCCAGGACACCCCACAGCGCGGCGACCATGGGCGCGGATTGCCCGATGGCGTACGAAATCGCTACGCCGGTGAAGCTGGCGGCCACGAGATTGAAAACCATGCCGATGCCCCAGATGAATCCGCCGAGCAGCCCAAGCGCGTGACCGGAAAAGGGCCCGCTCAAATAGCCGGCGAAACTTACGGGCTCACCAACCAGTGGCCTCTTCATGAAATAAATGTTCCAGATCAGGCACGAGAGCAGCGCGCCCAGCGTGAGAAAGACGGCAATGCTGTAGGGACCGAGGGTGTTGCCGTTAGTCATCGCTCGCGCTACAAAGGGCGCCCAGAGGCCCATCAAAACCCCCGAGACTACGCAAACGACGATGCTCTTTTTCGAAACCGAGCGACCAGCGATCGCCAGACTGCCGTAGGCTTTTCCGTCCAAGACGACGGCGATCAGGGCGCAAAGCACACCCGCGGCAAGAAGCAGCGCGTTCCCTTTCGGCTGGAGGGCATAGCTCGAAATCACGCCGACGACGAGCGCGATCCCGATGGCAACCGGAAATGCAATGGCGAGCCCGGCCATATCAATCGCGGCCACCAAGAGCAGGTTTGCCAGATTGAAAATGGCGCCGCCGATCATGACGGAAACGATGTTGTTGGTGTCGGCGGAACGCACGTTGTTCAAAAAACTCGCGGCGTCATTGCCCGTGCTTCCCATGGTGAAGGCGAGGATCAGCGACACCAGAAAAATGCCGGCGGCGTAGTCCCAGTAAAACAACTCGAAGCGATAATTCTTGACGCCCTTGTAAGTGTTAGCCCAGGATCCCCAGCAGATGGCGCTCGTGATCATCATGAACAGTGCAATACCCAGAGTGTGGGGTGTGAACATCGCTTCTCCTTAGGTCGGAATCGCGCCGTAGCGTAGCCGTGCAGAGTCCGAGTGTCAAGACGAAACCGGAATTCATCTTTCGTCGTATCTGCCGTACAATCGAACGGCAAGGGACGAACTGCGGAAACTTCGGATGTCGCTGCCCAGCCCCTGAACATCCCGTAGAGACGCGGCTTGCCGCGTCTCCCGCCGCAAAGTGAGACGGGGCAAGCCCCGTCTCTACAGACGGAGCAGCTGCGAAGCCCGCATTTGTAGTGGATCACTTGATGCCGGTCGAACACAACGACTTTCGGAGCGTCGTGCATCGGGCTTCAAACGACACGAGCAGTGCGATTGCGATTCTCTCCGGGCGGCCTCTGCTGCCAAATGTCGGCATTCCTCTCAACCTGGATTGGGTCCGCGAAGTGCGCGTCAACACCAGCGCGGTCGAGCGTCGCGCGCAGTCTCATACCGCGCGGCGAACCGTCAAAAAAGAATGGCAGGCGGCGTGGCTGCTGCGGGCGATTACCTGCATGGATCTGACGACTCTTTCCGGCGATGACACCGACAAGCGCGTTCGCCGCTTGTGCGCGAAGGGCCGGCACCCCATCCAGCAGGAACTGGAACGGAAGCTCGGCATCGAGGAATTGCAAATTAAGGTCGCGGCCATCTGCGTTTACCATACGTTTGTGGAAACGGCACTGCACGCGCTCGAAGGGAGCGGAGTGCGTGTCGCCGCCGTGTCCACCGGTTTCCCTGCCGGTCTATCGCCGCTGGCGGAACGCGTCGCTGAGATTCGCCGATCGGTGGAGGCGGGCGCTCATGAGATCGACGTCGTCATCACCCGTGCGCATGTTTTCGGCGGACGCTGGCAGGCGCTCTATGACGAGGTGGCGGCTTTCAAGCAAGCCTGTGGATCGGCGCACATGAAGGTGATCCTCGGAACCGGGGACTTGCTGACGCTGCGCAACGTGGGGCGCGCCAGCGTGGTTGCCATGATGGCGGGCGCTGACTTCATTAAGACTTCCACCGGCAAAGAGCCAACGAACGCGACCTTGCCGGTGGGGTTGGTGATGACTCGCGCCATCCGCGAATACGCACAGCAAACCGGAATGGCGGTGGGTTTCAAGCCAGCGGGCGGCATCCGCACGGCGAAGCAATCGATCGAGTGGCTGGCGATGATCAAAGAGGAGCTTGGCCCGTCGTGGATGCGGGCGGAAATGTTCCGCTTCGGGGCCAGCGGTTTGCTGGGTGACATCGAGCGGCAACTGGAGCATCATGCCACCGGGCGTTATTCCGCTGACTATCGGCATCCGATGGCATGAGTTCTGGCATTTCGGTAGAGACGCGGCTTGCCGCGTCTCTGGTAGCGGACGAGACGGGGCAAGCCCCGTCTCTACAGGATCGTGGGTTCTAACGGCGCGGCTGACCCCGCGCCCCTTCAAAACGCATTTGGGATACGGTGTCGAGGTTGGAGCAAACACCAATGAGCATTGCCGAAAAGTTCGTGAGCATGGAATACGGGCCGGCTCCAGAAGATTCGAAAGAAGCAACAGCCTGGATCGAGCGCCATGGCTACCGCTTCCAACATTTCATCGGCGGCGGATGGCAGGCGCCGGCGGTGGGAGAGTACTTCGACACCGTCGATCCTTCGAACGGGGAGAGACTCGCGTCGGTTGCGCAAGGGTCGGCGGCCGATATTGACGCTGCGGTCAAAGCCGCGCGGGCGGCGTCTTCTGGATGGCAGGCGCTCACTCCGCATTCGCGCGCGCGCTATCTCTATGCGATCGCGCGGTTGGTGCAGAAGCATTCCCGTCTGCTGGCGGTGCTTGAGACGATGGACAACGGCAAGCCCATCCGCGAGAGTCGCGACATTGACATTCCGCTGGTAGTGCGACATTTCTATCATCACGCGGGTTGGGCGCAACTTCTGGAGCAGGAGTTCCCCGAATACGTGCCCTGCGGGGTCGTCGGCCAGATCATCCCCTGGAACTTCCCGCTGCTCATGCTGGCGTGGAAGATTGCGCCAGCTCTGGCCACAGGAAATACCGTCATCTTGAAGCCGGCGGAGTTCACGCCACTGACCGCGCTCGTGTTCGCCGAAATCTGCCAGGAAGCCGGCTTGCCCGCTGGTGTGGTCAACATCGTGACCGGAGATGGCGCAACCGGCGAGGCGCTCGTCAAGCATCCGGGCGTGGATAAGATCGCGTTCACCGGATCGACCGAGGTTGGACGCGCGATTCGCGCCGCCACGGCGGCGACCCACAAACGCCTTTCGCTTGAGCTCGGCGGAAAGTCTCCATTCATCGTGTTTGAAGGCGCCGACCTCGATAGCACGGTGGAAGGCCTGGTGGATGGAATCTGGTTCAATCAGGGCCAGGTATGTTGCGCGGGCTCGCGGCTGTTGATGCAGGAGAGCATCGCCGAACCTCTGATCGCCAAAGTGCAGGACCGAATGAGCACCCTGCGCATCGGCGCGCCGCTCGACAAGGCGATTGATATCGGCGCCATCGTGGCAAAGGTACAACTCGACCGCATCCGCAAGCTGGTGGACCAGGGTGTGGCGGACGGCGCGACCTGCTGGCAGCCGCAGGTTACCCTGCCTGCGCGCGGGTTCTACTATCCGCCGACGCTCTTGAGCAACGTGCACCCGACGTCGATTATCGCGCAGCAGGAAATCTTCGGACCGGTGCTGGCGGCGATGACGTTCCGCACGCCCGCGGAAGCAGTGGAACTGGCGAACAATACGGTTTATGGCCTGGCGGCCTGCGTTTGGAGCGAGAGCATCAACGTCGCCTTGCATGTTGCCGCGCAACTGAAAGCGGGTGTGGTCTGGGTAAACTGCACGAACCTGTTCGACGCCTCCTGCGGCTTCGGCGGCTACCGCGAGAGCGGTTACGGTCGCGAGGGCGGACGCGAAGGACTGCTCGAATATTTGGAGCCGGCATGGTTCAAGAACGCGCCCATGCTCCCCGCGGAGAAGACGATCGCGCCACCCCAGCTGGAATCGGACGAAGACTCCACCGCTTCTGCCATTGATGTTTCTGCCATCGATCGAACCGTCAAGCTCTACATCGGCGGCAAGCAGGCGCGTCCCGACTCCGGCTACAGCATGGAAGTGCGCGCGGCCGACGGACGACTGCTGGGTGAAGCACCGCTCGGCAATCGCAAAGACATTCGCAACGCCGTCGAGGCGGCGCGCAAGGCGGCAGCGTGGGCAAAGGCTACCGCGCACAATCGTGCCCAGGTTCTTTACTACAGCGCGGAGAATCTTTCCCAACGGCGCGACGAGATTGCGCATCGCCTGGCCGCCGTCGTCGGTGAAAAGCAGGCTGCCGCGGAAGTAGATCTCAGTATCGAGCGCATCTTCTCGTATGCGGCGTGGGCCGACAAGTTTGATGGCGCGGTGCACAATCCTCCGTTTCGGAATGTCGCGATCGCGATGAACGAGGCCATTGGGACGGTTGGCGTCGTCTGTCCGCGGGAGGCGCCGCTACTCGGTTTTCTTTCTCTCGTGATGCCCGCTCTCGCGGTGGGAAACACGGTGATCGCGGTTCCCTCGGAAGCCTATCCTCTGATTACTGGCGATCTCTATCAGCTTTTCGACACCAGCGATCTGCCCGGCGGCGCGCTGAATATTGTGACCGGATACACGTCGCAGCTTCTGAAGACGCTCGCCGAACACGACGATGTTGATGCCATCTGGTGCTTTGGCGATGAAGCCAGCGCCGCGGCGGCCAAGGCGATGTCGGTGGGCAATCTGAAGCAGGTGTGGACGAACGAAGGCCGCGCCATCGACTGGTTCAACCCGAAACTGGCCGAGGGCCGCTGGTTTCTTGAGCACGCCACCCAGGTCAAGAATATCTGGGTTCCCTACGGCGAGTAGGTATCTGTAGAGACGGGGCTTGCCCCGTCTCATTCCGCGGCAGGAGACGCGGCAAGCCGCGTCCCTACGGAGTCTGTGTCATAGCTTGAGGTCGATCGAAAAAGTGGACCGTACGATGCATTAGCCGCGAAGCGGCGGAACAGGAAAGCCCGGCACGTCAGTGCCGAGTAGGCGGAAGTGGGACCAATCGAGTCCCGCTAGGGACGGCACCCAGACTACGACACAGATTCCTACGGGAAATCAGAAAAGCCCTCATGAAACCAACCCACACGCCACGAGTAAAAATCTGCTGCATCGGCAGTGTTGACGAAGCGGCTCTGGCCGTCGCGTGCGGAGCCTCCGCCCTGGGACTGGTTTCAAACATGCCGAGCGGGCCGGGCGTCATCAGCGAGGAGCGGATCGCGGAAATTGCCGCGACCGTTCCACCGGCGATCGGGACATTCCTGCTGACTTCGCGGCAAAGGGTTGCCGACATTATCGAGCAACAACGCTTTTGCCGGACGAATACAATCCAGATCTGCGATCATCTCGCTGTCGGCACGCATCGCGATCTGCAGGATGCTTTGCCTGGCATTTCCGTGGTTCAGGTTGTCCACGTGACCGGTCCCGAGTCCGTCGACGAGGCCGCGCGGGTGGCGCCGCATGTGGATGCAATCCTGCTCGATTCCGGCAACCGGAAACTCGCGGTCAAGGAATTAGGCGGAACGGGCAGAACTCACGATTGGAGCCTGAGTCGTGCGATTCGGGAACGCATCGGCATCCCGCTGTTTCTGGCTGGAGGGCTCACGCCGGAGAACGTAGCCCAGGCAATTGAAGAGGTGGGCCCGTTCGGACTCGACGTGTGCTCCGGCGTGCGCACCGAGGGCAAGCTGGATGCGACCAAGCTGAAGCGGTTCTTCTCCGCAGTGCGCCGTCTGCAGGCGCGCCAGTGACCGGCTGAAACCCCGCCTTTTCCGGGGCATCGGGAAACCGTAACCAGGGGACATTGTCTATTGTGGACAAGACGGGGACATTTCTAATGTGGTATGACAAGGAAGAGACTTCGCGTTGACTTTTGCGAGCCCTACAGGCAAACTCTCAATTCGCCCGTCCAACGCAATCGGGCAGCACGATGGGCCTGGCGTCACCGCCGCGAGCGAGGCGAAGGCCGACTTAGGAACTGTTCACTCTATGTCCGCAGACCGCGTCTCCTATACGCTCGATTCGACGCTGGAGACGGTGAACAACGCCGAAGAGACGGCTGGCCGCATGGCGGCGGAAGCCGGCTTTGACGACGAGGAGATCATGCAGATCTCCATGGCGGTGCGGGAAGCCGCCGTTAACGCAGTTTTGCATGGCAATGCCTACGACCCGAGCAAGAAAGTTACACTTGCGTTTGAACGTACAGCCGACGACTTTGTCATCGTCATTCGCGATCAAGGCAAAGGGCTCGATGCCAGCAGGATTCCGGACCCATTGGCGCCGGACAACCTGATGAAGACATCAGGGCGAGGCATTTTCCTGATACGCTCGTTCATGGATGTGGTGGAAATCCACCCCTCCAAAACGGGCACCGAACTTAGAATGATCAAGCACGTCCACGGCAACCCCGCGGACTCCAAGGAGGCTCCTCAGTGACCATGAAGTCCAGCACTCGTCAGGTGGATGGCGTCACCATTGTCGATCTCAGCGGCCGGATCACCCTCGGCGAAGGCAGCATAGTTCTGCGCGAAACGGTGCGCGACCTGCTTTCCAAGGGGCAGAAAAAGATCCTGCTGAACCTCGGCGAGGTGAACTATATCGACAGCTCAGGTATCGGCGAGCTGGTCAGCGCCTTCACCACTGCCAAGAACCAGGGCGGCGAACTCAAGCTGCTTAACCTCACCAAAAAAGTACACGACTTGCTGCAGATCACCAAGCTCTACACCGTCTTCGATGTGAAGGACGACGAAGCAGCGGGCATAAAGTCTTTCAGCAAGTAGCGGGACGCGCGGTGCTTGTGGCCGCGAGAACTGTGGCAGGCCGGGGCTCGGCCCCGGCGCTCCACCCCATCACCCCAAAACCGGGCGTGGTGGGGACCCCGGCGCTCCACCCCATCACGCCAAAACCGGGCGTGGTGGGGACCCCGGCGCTGCAAGTTCCCCTTTCGGGAAGTCGCCGCGAAAATTTCCGCCCTGCTTGGCGTAGGATCTCTCCTCCACGCCTACAATAAAATTGAGGACGCACTTCTCAGCGCCTCAGTCATTATGCGTTTTCTTACTCCCACTTTCTTTCTTGGAACTGTTCTTGCGATGAGCGGTATTTGCTCCGCGCGCAATGCTTCACCGAGTAACTGCGTCGCATTCGCCGAAGCCAGCAAGCATGTGGGCACGACCCAGTGCGTGAGCGGAACCGTGCTGCACGTGGAAGATGGCCGCAACGGCACCAAGTTCCTCAACTTCTGCCAAGACAAGACTTGTCCCTTCACCGTAGTCGTGTTCCCGGCCGATCTTAAGAAGGTGGGCGACCTTCGCCAACTCGAAGGCCGCCAGATTGAAATCAAGGGAACCGTCCAGGACTACGACGGACGAGCAGAGATCATCTTGCGTCACACTCAACAACTGGGCGAAAGCGCTTTCCGGCTGTTTCCTCCGGTGCCCACGGACTACGACGTCGAGCGTCCAGGCCACTACCGTGCCGGCAAGTCTACCCATGCCAAGGCTGCCAAAAAGACGGATACAAAGCAGGGCGCGCCGGTTTCGATCGAAGATCCAGGAGAGCCGTGAAAAAGGGGCTGCTTCAAGCCTGGCGGCTTCAACCAGCCCTTTGTCGCCTGCTTCAAGACTTAGAAGCGGAAAACGATACCGCTTGAGATCCTCACGTTGTTGCTTTGGCTGAATGAGGGGATTGCCACTGTGTCGACTGTCTGGCTCCCGAAATGGTAGTAAATCCAGTCGGCCTGAATGGGGCGAAGCGAGACGTGCTTCTGGATTTGGTAGTCCACGCCACCGCCAAACGCCATTGTGAAGCCGTTGATGGAAGCGGAAGTCCCAAGCGCCGAGCCGCTCAAGTGGATTCCTCCAAACAGCGCGTGTACGTATGGATTGAGCTTACCCTCGCGGTAGGCAACCACCGGCCCACCGGTGTAAGTGTAAACGTGACCGGAAACTCCGCTAATCGTTTTATAGTTGCCGCTGAAATCCCCCGTCACACCCAAATACTTGTTGAAGTAGTAGGATGCGGCGGCGTCCCAACCATTCCAGTCCTCGCTACTATTGGGGACAGTCGTGCCGCTTATAGTGATGCTGCCCGTGTGCAGGTACTGATAACCGCCGAACACCTCCACTTTGGCATTATCCTGCGCCATCAACGGCACCGAGAGGAGGCTCACAAAAACAAGTAGAATGAGGAACTTTTTCATACTTTGCTCCTTTGCCAAATTGAATTCAGCCTGTTTCGTTTTGGTTGTGGGGAAGGCTTTCCATTCAAACAACATGCACCAGTCTCAGATATGTGAAATGCACTCTCCAGCTCGTCTAATATTAGACTCCGGCGTCGAGAGAAATGCAGTGCGAAAAGTCACGGCGATCGCTGCAAATCATCACAGTTACTCGTGACTTACTTCACACCATGCCCTTGCGCAACTCTTCCAGCGGATACTTCGTCCCTCGCCACACGATGCCGCCGTTCGAGAGGGTGTGGACCATGGAGCGCAGCAGTGTGTACATGAACAGGCTGGTGCTGACCGGATGCAGAAAAAAGTAGTATGGCGGGACAGGCGACCTGAGCGACATGCCGTAATAAATCAGAAACAACGATGCCAGCGCGATTCCGTAAGGAACTCGCGCCCATCCATGCGCCAGCCAGACGCCGAGAAATGGGCCGAGATTCAGAAAACCCAGACCCACGATGGCGATCACCGTTCGCGGCCACTGGAAAGAAAGCACGGCAAAAAAGTTCTTGGTGAGATTATCGACAATGCCGAAAGCGCCCTTTGCCCAGTGGAGGGAAATCAGGTCCTCGCCAAAAACATTGCGCTGAGCGAAGCCCGCGTTCTTGATCAACTTGCCCAGTTTCATGTCGTCGAGCACTTCCATGCGCAAGGCGAGATACGTGCCGATCGCATCATAGACCGACCGCCGGACCAGATTGAAAGCGCCCACCCCCATGTGGTCCCGCGCTTTGGGATCGGCAACTTTCCACGGGCGGTGCACGAAAACGAAGAGCGCCTGGAAAAAAGCGATCATCATTTTCTCGCCCGGCCGCTTCATGATCATGCGCGGGAAAAGGACTACGTGGCCGGCGCGCTCCGCTTCGGCATAGGCGACGGCGCGCCTCAGCGAATCGGGCTTGAAGAGCACATCGGCATCGGTAAAGAGCAACCAGTCTCCACTCGCCTGCTGGCCGGCCGTCCACATGGCGTGCGTTTTTCCTAACCAGCCCGATGGCAGTTCCGAAACGTGGATCGCCTTCAGCCGTGTAGCGCGGACACTCTTGTCCGCGCCTGTCTGCAGTGTAGATGCTGCTGACACGCAGACAAGAGTGTCCGCGCTACACGAGGCAACCTCATCCATGATCTGCCCGGTGCGGTCCGTCGAGCGGTCGTTGACGGCAATAATTTCGTAGTTGGAATAATCGAGGGCGAGCAGTTGCCGGAGCGTCTCGCGAATATCTTCTTCCTCGTTGCGCGCCGGAACGACAATGCTGACTCTAGGCTCGCCATTTGGAGTCGCTGGCCGGCGGTCCCACTCCGGCCGCGCGATATCGGCAACACGCGGCATACCGAATGCCGCCTCCACGATGCGCGAAAACCATGCCAGTGCGAGGATGCCGCCTGCAATCCAGTGAACGGTTTGCCAATGCATTCTGCTTAGGGAGATGCTCCTGAGGAACCTTGCGATTCCGCTGCTTCTTCACTGACCCGCAGTGGTGGCGCAAATCGCATGCCGTAAAACAGGATCGCCGCGGAAATCATCATCGCAATCACCGGCAATACAAACGCGGCTTGCAGCGAATGCCGGTCCGCTACCCATCCCATCATAGTAGGCGAGGGGACGTCGCCCAGAATGTGAATGATGAAAATGTTCACGGCGATGGCCGTGGCGCGAATATGGGCGCCCACCGAGTTGATCACCGCCGCATTCAGTGGTGACGTATTCAGCAGCAGGAAGAAAGCCGCTGCCCCAATCGCCGGCACCATGACGTGGCCCTTCGCAAACAGAGCCACAATCATTACCGGCACGCCGAGCGCCATGCTGGCTGCTGAAACCAGGTAGTAGGAACTTTTCATCCGCCGCAGCAGATAATCGCCCAACCATCCGCCGGCCAGCGCGGCAACAATCCCATCGACGACGATGATGATGCCAAAAACAAAATTGGCTTGCGCGAGCGAGTAGTGACGCTCGCTGTAAAGAAACTGCGGCATCCAGACCTGAATACCGCCTAGCGAAAACGTCATCGCCGCCATTCCCAGAGTCGCCGTCAAAAATGCCGGATTGCGCGCTAGACCAAAGATCGTGCCGCGCTCGGGAGTTTCCTTAACGGAATCAAATTGCCCCCGCTCCGGCTCCTTCAGAAAGAGCACCGCAATCGCCAGCAGGAATCCCGGCGCCGCCGCAATGTAGAAGGGGAAGCGCCAGCCGTAGTGCGAAGCCAGATTGCCCCCCAGCAGGTAGCCCGCAGCCGATCCCACCGGAATCGCCAGATAAAACACGCCCAGAATTCGTCCCCGCATTTTCTCCGCAAATAGATCCGCCACAAAGGTCGGTGCGATGGTAACGAAGGTCGCTTCGCCAATGCCAACCAGCGTGTGCCGGATCAGCAGTTCTGTGTAAGTGTGCGTGAACGCGGTGAGCAGCGTAAGCCCGCTCCAGAAGATCGCGCCCAGAGCGATGATCAGCTTGCGCGAGTAGCGATCCGCCAGCGGCCCCACAAACGGCGCCGCGATCATGTAAAAACCCAGGAACGCGCTCGTGAGATATCCGACCTGAACCTTACTAAGATGGAATTCGTCCTGCACCAAAGGCTGTACCGCAAAGAGCACATTGCGGTCCACATAATTAAGCAGATTGAGCGCGGTCAGCACGAGCAGCGCGGTGCGGGCGTGGAGCTTCGTTTGCGGCACAGGTCGAGCGAATATAGCACGGCGGAGGATTGCAGAAGTCAGAAGTCAGATTGCAGAAGTCAAATCAAAGCAGGCCGAGTCGGGTCTACTTCTGCAATTTGACCTCTTACTTCTGACTTCTCTTACGCGGCCACTTCGCGATCACGACCGTCGAAATCCCTCCGCGCGGACGGAACTCGCCTTTCACCTCGGCCCATACCGGCTTGGCCCAGCGCACAACATCCTCCAGCACCTGATTCACAATGTTTTCCTGGAAGATGCCGAGGTTGCGATACGCCTGGAGATACTCCTTTAGCGATTTCAACTCCAGGCACAGGCGATCGGGCTGGTAGCGGATCACGATGTTGCCAAAGTCCGGTAAGCCCGTCTTCGGGCAGACGGACGTGAATTCGGGATCATCCACAACAATCTCGTATGCCGGAAACTGATTCGGCCAGGTTTCAATTTCCGGGAAATCGTAATCGAGCCCGGCGCTGGCGTGCTCCGCAGTGTAACGGGGAGATGTGGATCGAGGAGACTTTCGCATCCGTCTATTGTACCTAGCCTGTTGTCGCTAATCGCGGGTACCTGGCCATTCGCGCCGCTGTGCAAATTCCGCGCTCTAGCTGTCGCAAACGGACGGTGTGACGCATCTAAACAGGTAAGTCCGAGGAGAGCATTTGCCTGCTCCCCGCAGCGCGTGGATGATATACAGTGAGGCTTGCGCTTTTCTCTACATGCCATTGAATGGAAACAGCTCGGGCGGCCAGCCGCGGCGTTGGTGGGCAACGGCGCTTGCGATCCTGGCGGCGGTGATTGTGCTGGCTGCGTTCGTCTCCCGCCACGATAACGGGGTCCCGGTGCGAACCGCCGTCGTCGAGCAGAGCGGAATCCGCAGCCTGGTTTCCACCAATGGAAAAATTGAGCCCGTCAACAACTTCGAAGCCCACGCTCCGGTCTCTGCAAGTGTACGGCGCGTTTTTGTCAAGGAAGGCGACTCCGTTAAGAAAGGCCGATTGCTGGTCGTTCTGGATGACGCCGACGCGCGGGCCCAGGCGGCTCGAGCCCAGACCCAATTGCGAGCGGCGCAGGCCGACCTGAGCGCCGCGGAACGAGGCGGGAACCGGGAAGAAGTGCTGAGCCTCGACGCCCAACTGGTGAAAGCTAGTACCGACCGCGATTCCGCACAGCGGAATTTCGAAGCGCTGAAGAAACTGGAGCGGCAGGGCGCGGCCTCGGCGGGAGAAGTGCAAGAAGCGGAAAATGCTCTTGCCCGCGCCGATGCCCAACTTACCTTTCTCCGGCAAAAGCAGACGAAACGATATTCGAATGCGGACTTGGCGCGCGTCGAAGCGCAGCGCGCTGAAGCGCAGGCTGCCTATAATGCCGCGCAGGACGTGCTCGCGAAATTAAATGTCCGCGCTCCTTTTGATGGCATCGTGTACTCGCTGCCCGCCAGGCAAGGCGGCTTCGTCGCGGCTGGAGATGTTCTGTTGCAATTGGCGGATCTGCGAAAAGTGCTGGTCCGCGCTTTCGTCGATGAACCCGACGTGGGCCGGCTGGCTCCCGGAAATCCGATTGAGATTACGTGGGACGCCGTTCCTGGACGCGTGTGGCGGGCCACCGTGACTGCCATCCCATCGACGGTAAAGTTGCGCGGTTCGCGCAACGTCGGCGAGACGACCAGCATCGTAGATAACAGGGATTTGAAACTCTTGCCGAATATCAACGTCGGAGTCACGATCGTCGCCGCCGAGCACGATAACGTGCTGGTAGTGCCGCGAGAGGCGGTTCGGATGGACGACGCCAAGCCCTACGTTTTGCAGGTTGCCGGGCATGAACTCAAGCGCCGGGATGTGGAGACTTCCCTTTCCAATCTGACGCAGGTTGAAATCACGCGTGGCCTCTCCGCCAAGGACGTGGTTGCGATCAATTCATCGAATGGCAAACCAATTGGTGACCGAACCCAGGTCAAGTTTTAGATGATCACGCGCGCTTCCAGAGTTTTGCTCGCTTTGCTAGGGCTCATGGCGGCGTCGACCGCCTGCGTGGCCGACTCCGCCAAGGACATGCTGGCGGCCGGCCGGATCGATGAAGCCATCACCGAATTGAATGGCCGTCTCTCTTCCGCGCCGGCGCACGCGGAATCGTCCAACCTGCTCTGCCGCGCTTACTTCGCGCTCGAAGATTGGGATCGTGCGGAATCCTCCTGCAGAAAGGCGGTCTCGCTCGATCCCGACAACAGCCGCTTCCATCTGTGGCTGGGGCGCGTGTACGGCGAAAAGGCGGATCGGGCAAGTTTCCTGGCCGCAGCGATCCTGGCTGGAAAGGTCCGCGGAGAATTCGAGCGCGCGGTGCAACTGGATCCGAACAACCTGGATGCCCGGCTCGATCTGGCGGAGTTCTATCTGGAAGCGCCCGCCATCATGGGCGGCGGCGAGCAGAAGGCCCGCGAGCAAGCGCAATCCATTGCGACCGTGAACCCTGCGCGTGAACATTGGGTTTACGCGCGCATCGCCGAACAGAAAAAAGACGCCGCCGCCGCCGAACGGGAATATCACCAGAGTATCGACCTCAGCAAAGGCGACGCGGAACCGTGGCTCAACCTCGCTTTTTTTCTCCGTCGCCAGAAGCGCTTCGATGAAATGGAGCAAGCCATCGTCAAGCTCAGCCAGGCGCCGATGCCTAAACTCGATGTTCTGGTTGAGGCATCCCAGATACTGTATCGCGCCGGTCGAAGCTATCCTTTCGCTAAGGAACTGCTGCGCCGCTATCTCGCCTCTGGTCCGGTAGAGGCGGCTCCCGCGTTCAAAGCCCACTATCTGCTGGGCCTGCTGCTGGAAAAGCAAGGCGACAAAGCAGCTGCGGCCCAGGAGTACCGCGCTTCCTTGTCATTGGCCCGGAACTTCGGCATGGCCCAGCAAGCACTCAACCGAGTGGGCCACTGAGGGTGGCGAGATTGCTCCCGCGCTTCGTGGCGTCCCAAATAACTTTTCCGAGTAATTCTCAAAGCTACTGCCCGGCGCGCGTCTGGCGCTCTACAATTTGTGCGTCGCGGCGGAGCCGCGGCCTGATGCATGGGTGACGAGATGAAGCTGACGAGATGAAGGTGACGAGATGAAACTCCGATTGCCGCGGTGGTTCCACTGCACAAATCTGCTCGCCTTATTTGCGGCCGTACTGACGATCGCAACCCGGGGCCAGGCTGAGCCACTGCCTCTGGAGCGCGCCCTTCGGCTCGCGCTCGCGCACAGCACGAGGTCGGCGATTGCGAATGCCGACGTGCAGCGGACCTTTGCCTCCTACCGTGAACTCCGCAATAATTTCGTGCCGCAGGTAACCGCCGGTTCGGGGCTCGGCTGGACCTATGGATACCCCCTCAGCATCGAAGGGTCGGCGCCCGCACTGGTGAATGTCGTTGCGCAAAGTTCGGTTTTCAATCCGGCGCAGCGGCAGTTCCTGGGTGCGGCGAAAAGTGACTGGCATGCTTCCGAATTTCAGGAAAGGGACCAGCGCAATGCCGTCATTCAGGACGTCGCGCTGACCTACGCGGAACTGGCGAAGTGGGAGGCGCGACTGGTGCGCTTGCAGCAGGACGAGGCCCAGGCCCAGCAAATGGAACAAGCCGTAGCCGAGCGCTTGCAGCAAGGCGTGGACAGCGCCGTGGACTTGAACAAAGCGAAGCTAACCGCCGCCCGCGTTCGTCTTCACCGGGCTGAGGCGCGTGGCAACGCCGATGTCCTTCGGCGCCACCTGGCAACGCTCACCGGTTTGCCGGTTTTCTCCATCGAACTCGCGCCCGAAACAATTCCGGCTTTACCGCCTGTCGCTGCCAAAGAAGATCTTTCGGAGAAAGCGATTGCCTTCAGCCCCGCCATCAAGATTGCCGAGCTGCATTCTCTGGCGGAAGCGATGCGGGCTTCGGGCGAGCATCGCTTCTTATTGCCGTCCATCGATTTCTCCGCCCAGTATGCGCGGTTTTCCACCTTCAATAACTACACCAGATACTTTCCGGTGGGCACCTTCCAGCGCGACAATGCCACCATCGGCTTTGCCTTCCGCATCCCGCTGTTCAATGCCAGCCAGCGCGCGCGAGCCGACGCGGCCGAGGCGGAAGCCCTAAAAGCGAAGAAGCTAGCGGAGGCGGCTTGCAATCAGGTGGCTGAGGAAACACTGAAATTACAGCGCGCCGCCGAGCAACTCGAAGCCGCCCGCGAGGTGGCGCAGTTGGAATATCAACTGGCCCAGTCGGGCCTTGAAGCGGCCCAAACCCGGATCGACGCCAAAACTGGCACTTTGCACGAATTGGCCGATGCGCGGGCGCAAGCAGCAGAGCGCTATCTGCTTTTTCAGGACGCTGATTTTGAGTATCAGCGTGTCCGCATGACGCTGCTGCGGGCCACTGGAGACTTGGAGAATTGGGCGCTGCCCGGCACGGCTTCACAGTACCCCGCTTCAAAATGACCCACAGAACGCTCACGGCGACACACGCTTCTGGGTTGTGTGGAGACGGGGCTCTGCCCCGTCTGGGCGGGGCAGAGCCCCGCCACCACATAAATTAATCCCAGCCGGCACCCGATTCTCGCGTCTTAATGCGCCAAAGCGACGTTCGGCGCGGTTCTTTTGCGGTTTGGGCCCCGCTAAGGCACACTTAGGAAACGGTTTCCACGCTTTCGACGCAGGTTGGAACGAACCTGAATGGTAGCGTCGGCTGGGGTGTGTGCGCACGTAACAGTGCTAAAATAGAGACTCCCAATATGCCATTGAAAACACTGTTTTTGAATCCGCCTTCGTTTGAAAATTTCGATGGGGGCGCAGGTTCGCGCTGGCCCGCTACGCGCGAGATCGAATCGTACTGGTATCCGGTCTGGCTCGCCTATCCCACGGGAATGCTCGAAGGCGCGCGGTTGCTGGACGCTCCGCCTCACCACATCACGGCGGAAGAGACCATCCGAACCTGCAAGGACTACGAACTGCTCGTGCTCTTCACCAGCACTCCGGGATTCCCCGGTGACGTCCGCATCGCGGAGGCCATCAAAGACAGCAATCCTCACATCAAGATCGCCTTCGTCGGACCCCATGTCAGCGTGCTGCCCGAGAAATCCTTGATGGAGGCAAAGGTGATTGACATCGCCTGCCGCAAGGAATTCGACTACTCCATCGTCGAATACGCGCAGGGCAAGCCGATCGAAGACATTCTCGGCATTTCCTACCGCAAGAACGGGCACGTGGTGCACAATGCCGACCGTCCGACCATTGAGAATCTTGACGCCCTGCCCCACGTGACCGACGTTTACCGGCGCGACCTGGATGTTCGCCGCTACACGGTGCCCTTCCTGCTCCACCCCTATGTGGCGCTGTACACCTCGCGCGGATGCCCGGCGCAGTGCACCTTCTGCCTCTGGCCCCAGACGCTCAGCGGCCACCCCTGGCGCAAACGCTCCAGCGACGACGTGGCGCGTGAAATGGCCAAGGCGAAAGACTATTGGCCCTACGTGAAGGAATTTTTCTTCGACGACGATACCTTCAATCTACAGAAGGCCCGCACCGTCGAATTGTGCGCCAAGCTGAAACCGGTGGGCCTGACCTGGTCGTGCACATCGCGAGTCACAACCGACTTCGAAACGCTCAAGGCCATGAAGGAGGCGGGATGCCGGCTCCTGATCGTGGGCTACGAATCGGGCGATCCGCAGATTCTGAAAAACATCAAGAAAGGCGCGACCATCGAGCGCGCCCGCCAGTTTACCAAGGATTGCCACAAGCTGGGACTGGTGGTTCATGGTGATTTCATCCTTGGCCTGCCTGGCGAAACTCGCGAGACCATCAAGAACACGATCGCCTTCGCCAAGGAACTCGACGTGGAGACGATCCAGGTTTCCGTGGCGCACGCCTACCCTGGAACGGAACTGCACGAGTACGCAATCAAGAACGGCTTTGTCACCAGCGAGTCGAAAATGGTGGACGATGGCGGACACCAGATGGTGCAGATCGAGTATCCCGGCCTGCCCGCCGCCGAAGTTCTTGAGGCAGTCCATCACTTTTACGACCAGTATTATTTCCGTCCCAAGGCCGCGTACCGCATCTTGAGAAAAGCCATATTCAAAAGCGAAGAACGCAAGCGTTTGTACAAAGAAGCGCGGGCCTTCCTGAAGCTGCGCGCGCAGCGCCACAAGTGGGTCAAGGATCACCGCAAGGAAGAAGCGCCTGCCCCGGCGCCGGCCAAGGCCTAGGGGAAGCGTTGAATCATTGAGACATTGAATCATTAAACGTCGAAGGCTCCTGGGTTTTCAAAATGTCTCAATGATTCAATGTCTCAATGATTCGATCTTTTAATGATTCAATGCCGCTGGAGTTGGATCGTAAGTGACGTTTTCGAAATTCGCCAGACTGACGCGATGCGACGTAACCTCAATAACTTACACTCGCCTTCGATCACCCAAGATCACCCAAAGTTACCTCATTCGGCAGTTAACGGACACCTTAACGGACACTAGACTTCAATTTGGTAGCGTAATTCGCTCAAAACTTTGCGATAGGAACGTCTCAGACGCTTTACCAGAACATCGGCTGACCGGTAGCATCCCCCAAAACGTTCAGCGGATTTACTCGTGTCATGCCTGCTACAATCCCGCGTATGGCAGAGGTTTTTCACTGGACCTGTCCGTTCTGCGACCGGGATACGACGGTCACTGACTCGAACTACGAACGGAGTAGTTTTTCGCTGGGTCATTGGAGCTCGGACGGTTACCGATATTTCAAGACTATGCTCATCGTGTGTCCGAACCCGAAGTGCAAGAAGTTCACGCTCGCTCTGGAGATGTTTGAGTATGGCTTCGACAGTGGCTGGAAGGTCGGGAAACTGCTTCAAACATGGAACCTGATCCCGCCGTCGAACGCCAAGGTGTTCCCAGACTACGTCCCGAAGCCAGTCCGCGACGACTACGTCGAAGCGTGCCTCATTAAGGATCTCAGTCCCAAGGCTTCGGCCACGCTGTCACGCCGATGCTTGCAGGGTATGATCCGAAACTTTTGGGGTGTATCGAAGGGCAGGCTCGTGGACGAAATCGACGCGATCAAGGATAAAACCGACACCCTAACGTGGGATGCGATCGACGCGGTCCGCAAGATCGGCAACATCGGCGCGCACATGGAAAAGGACATCAACGTTATTTTGGATGTCGATCCGGATGAGGCGCAGCTTTTGATCGGACTGATTGAACTGCTAGTGAAAGACTGGTATATCGCCAAGCATGACCGCGAGGAACCGCTGAAGAACATCGTGGCGGTTAGCCAAGCGAAGGCCGCGGCGAAGACCGGACCGAAGCCATAAAGGCATCCCTCATGAAGCGGGGTTGTGTTCCGAGCTAAAATTGATCTGCACGCCTTTCCAAACGGCGACTATATTCGTCACAATTCCCCCTACAGCAAAAAACAGCCCGGGCGCCGCGTTCAGGAGCTGTCCGCTGACGGTTCTGCTGTCTAGGCTTAAGCTGGCCTGGCCGGTCACGCCCAAAATAAACAAGCGGTAACCAAGGAAAATGGACACTGCTCCAACGAGCATGGGTATGATTTTGAAGATGTAGTAAAACGCCAAAATCAGCGTGTTACTAGAACCACGCGGTGCGTTTACCATTTGGGACATCGGTACCGGTACGTTTTGCATGCGGCTGATACCTCCCGACGCAGCAGCATTGTACACCGTTTTCGGGACAGTGAACGGACACTAGAAGCGGGTCCGGCCGCCTCGCCCGGAACTGTAAACCGATGTGAAATAATGGGCTTACGTTGCATCGCAATCATAATCACCCGGAGATTAAGTGACCTTTCGCAAATACCTCGTCCTGGCGGGAATCACCGTCTTCAGCACTGCGGGCGATTCCCTGCTGGCTCGCGGCATGAAAGAACTTGGCGGCTTTTCCCTACACAACCTTTCCGGTTTGCTGCTGGCCATCCTCAATCCCTGGGTAACTGCGGGAATCATTTTATTGCTGGCGTTTTTCGCTTGTTACATGTCCGCGCTTTCGTGGGCCGACCTCACCTATGTGCTGCCCGCCACATCGCTCGGATACGTGCTCGTCGCCTTGGTGGCTCACTTCGGTTTTCATGAAGTAATCTCGTTGACGCGCTGGCTTGGAATCGCGCTGATCGCCGCCGGCGTGGGCTCCGTGGCCGCCGGCCCCTCGCTTACGCCCAGTCACCAACGCCAGGATTCCCGTGACCTTTCTCGCGGCACGGTTTCCCAGAGGTCGAGTCATGAATGAGATCTACGCCTGGGCCGCGATTGGGCTCATCATACTGGCCTCGACCACCGGAGACGTGCTGCTCTCCTACTCCATGAAACGAGTTGGCCACGTCGGTGAACTCTGGAAGCGGCGCGGGGCGCTGGCAGTTATCGGGCGCGTGCTGGCGACGCCCACGTTTCCTCTCGGCTTGATGGCGATGGGGATCGCGTTCTACAGCCTGCTCTTTGGCCTGTCGTGGGGAAACCTCAGCTTGGTTGTGCCCGCTTCGGCCTCGCTCACCTTTGTGGCCAACGCTGTGGCCGCACGCATATTCCTGCACGAACGCGTGGGCCGCCGGCGTTGGATTGCGGCGTTGCTGGTCGCGGGTGGCGTAGTGCTGATGGCGATCTGAGTTGCACTAAGGAATCTCTGATTAAGTTCGTTTCCGGATAGCTTTGGGTAGGGCACGGCTTCAGCCGTGCCGTTAGAGCCCGCCATACAAGCGGCTTTAGCCGCTGAGGCCCGCCCTCTCAAAGCATCCCACCTCGCCAACGAACACTTAATCAGACCATCACTAATCGAATAAATCGTCGGGAATCAGAAGCGCCTGCCCTTCCTTGCTCAGTTCCTTGCCAGCGGATGCAACGTGGTCCGGTTCCGAACTCTCCGCGGGCAGAATTGTCCCCAGAAAAGGAAAGCGCTCGCTCAACATCGCCGCTTGAAGTCTTCGGTAATCCACTTGCCTGCGGAACGCCTCCGGATCCGTATCGCGACAGGCAGACTTGAGGTCGTTCAGGACCGCCTGCAACCTCGCCAACTCCGCGACCAGGTCGGCGAGCATTTCTTGTGCGCCAGCACTCAAGTGAACGAACTCTATGCAAGCTTCGGAGCGTCCCCGAATCGCCTTCACATCACCCACGACCCGGAACGAAGCAGCGTTGACGCGCGCGACGATTTCAACTCGCACACCACAATCAATCGGCAGCGTCGTATCGACGCGGCATCCGTGGAGGCTCAGGTCGAGGACCTTCCCCGGAACAGAGATGCCGTCCGATGGAAGGCGACTGATCTTCGCGTGACCGTCGCAGCTGAATCGTGGACTACGGCGGCGATCGTTGTTTGCGGTATTGCGCTCAGCCATGTTTATAAGATCGTATGTCGAGCGAGAATTCTTGAGCATGGCATCAAGGTAACGCAGGATTCGAAACCGAAGTAATTGAAGTCGTCGCAGCAAATCTCAGCCAAACAGCCTCATCAAGCCACGCGGGGCAAGATCGGGGACGAGAAAGCTCGCGGTCTTGCCACTCTCGAACCGCGCCACCGCTTCCGCCGCAAGATAGCCGCTGCGAACCGCGCCCTCCATGGTCGCGGGCCAGCCGGTCGCGGTCCAATCGCCGCCCAGAAACACTCGCGGCCATGCCGTCTGTGGTTTTGGCCGGTGCTGGTCGATTCCCGGACGCGGCGAATATGTCGCGTGCACTTCCTTGATCACGGTCGATTTCAGCAGTATCGCTTCGGGCGCGCCGGGGAAGAACTCTTGCGCTTCTCTCATCGCCATCTCAACGATTTCCGCCTTCGACTTTTCAACCAGGCTCCGGGAGCAGCTTACAACCAGTTCAACGTAGCTACCGCTGCCGTTCCCGCGACCTTCAATGAGCCGCGATTTGTGAAACATCCACTGGATGGTGCGGTCGAGCAGGACGGCGTGATCGAGGTCGCTGATTTGACGATCGAACCAGAGATGGATGCCGGTGATCGGTGAGGTCGAGAACTGCCCGAGTGCCGCGGCCAAAGGCGCGGCCGACGCCGTATCCGGCAACATGCGCCCCAGCACATCAAAAGGGACAGCCAGCACCAGATAGTCGAATTTCTCTTCCTGCCCATTCGTCGTCACCTTTACCGCAAATGGCACTGTCCGAAACGACTCTACGACGGCACGAAATTGGATCTCTCCACCACGGGCGCGGATGTAGTCTCCGGCGGTGCTGTACAGGTCGGTGAGCGGCACGGTTGGAATTCCCATGCGTCCGGCAGCGGCCGATTTAAGAAACGACTCGCGCACGACCTGGGCCGCACAGGGGACGGAAACCTGATCGAGATCTTCGTTCAAGGCGCTGACCAGGATTGTCTTCCAGAAACGCTCGATGGCTGGCTCGGTTTGCCGCTGCCGTTTGAGCCAGTCGAGGAACGACTCACCCCGATCCGGCGGAATGGAAGGAGCAAGCGCCGCCATAGCGCGGCTGATGGCCAGTTTGTCGCGAAAACTCAAACAGTCGGCTCGGAGAAATGCCAGCGCGGTGTGCAGCGGAGCAGGCAGCGCCGATGGGGCGATCACGGATGCGCGTCCTCCGGGCTCGAGAAACGTCAGCTTTTCATACCAGCGAATTTTGTCCTGAACTCCCGCGCGACGATAGAAATCGAGTAGGTTGGTGCAGCAGCCGAGCAACACATGCTGGCAGTTATCGACAATTTCGCCGGTGCCGGGATGCTGATAAGAAGAAGCGCGCCCGCCGAGATAGGAGCGACGCTCAAACAGCGACACGCGAAAACCGGCTTCCGCCAGGGCGCATCCCGCGGCCAGGCCGGCCAACCCGCCCCCGGCTATAGCGACTGTAGAAGGCTGTTGTGTCGATGGCGGCATCACACCAGACGCTTCAAAATTCCTTTTCCGAGGACCGAGAGCTTTTCGGGAACCGTCAATCGGACGCGCTCTCGGAAGACGTCGTACTGGTTCGAAGCAATCTTTTCGAGCAGACGGCGATAGATGGTAATGAGGACCCACAGCGCCGGCTGACTGTCTTCATTCACCAGCGGGATCAGTTCTTCTCCGGCGCGATAGCACTCGCGAGCGCGGTCGGCCTCCATCGCCAGGAGCGGACGGATCCGGGCAACATCAATATTCGGCGCGGCCAGATCGGCGACCGAGAGGCCGCACTGCGCCAGGTCCTCCTGCGGAAGATAAACCCTGCCCATGGCCACATCTTCTTTGACGTCGCGAATAATATTTGTAAGCTGAAATGCCAGCCCGCAGCGCTCGGCAAGCGGCTCCGCCGCGGGATCGCGATATCCGAAGATCCTGATGCACACCAGACCGACGACCGATGCCACCCCGTAGCAATACTGGCGCAACTCTTCAAAAGTCTGGTAACGCACGGCCAGCGGCGCCGCGGCGGAAGGCACCACCTGTCCGGGATCCAGATCTGCGGCCGTACCAAAGGCGAGTTGGTCGAGAAAGCCAATGGGAATCTGGTAAGCGCGCTGCGCATCGGTCAGCGCCAGCAGCACCGGATCGTCGGTTGGCTGTGCCGCCAAAGCGCGGTGTACTGTATCCAGCCATTCCGCCAGTTTGATATGACGATCATAGGGGCTTATTGTGTTGTCGTCGGCGATGTCGTCGCACCGCCGCATGTAGGCGTACACCGCACTCAATGCATTGCGTTTCCGTCGTGGAAGGACCACAAACCCGTAGTAGAAATTCTTGGCGGCTGAGCGCGCGATACTCCGGCAGACGGAATACGCCATATCGAGCTGGGAAGCGGTGGGCGCAAACTGCACGGGAGCGTTTCCCACGGCGGTGCTCATCGCAGCTTCCCCAACGCGGCACGAGCGACCAGGGCCAGCTTGCGGGTTTTGGAAATTGCCGGACGCCTGCCCAGCACCGCGTAATGTTGGCGCTCGATTGCGTTCAGAATTTCCTGCCCGCCGCGGCTGAATAGCTCGATGTCAATTGCCAGTGCGCGATCGACTTTCGCGATCAGCGGCATGCCTTGCCTGAACCATTCCCGCGCGCGTTCGACTTCAAACTTCATCATCTCGCAGAACGCGGAAGTGTTTTCGCCGTCACGTATCGCATCTTCGCTAACCCCGAAGCGGCGCAGGTCTTCGAGCGGAAGATAAATTCGTCCTTTGCCAAAGTCCGCGCTCACGTCCTGCCAGAAGTTCGCCAGCTGCAGCGCGGTGCAGGTGGTATCGGAAAGCAACTGGCGCTCGGAATCGCGGCATCCGCAAAGGTACAGCACCAGGTGGCCGACCGGATTCGCCGAATACCGGCAATAGCCCAGCAGATCGTTGAAGGTTTCGTAGCGGCGGATGCTTTGGTCCTGCCGGAAAGCGGTCAGCAAATCCGAGAATTCATGTTTCGGAATTTCAAACTTGCGCACGGTCTCGGCGAGCGCGACAAATACGGGATGCCGGGGGTTCCGAGTACGATCACCGTCGTAGCACGCGTTTAGCTCCATCTCCCACTGATCGAGTAACTGCAAAGATGCAGCGCTGTCGCCCACCTCGTCGCCCAAATCGTCCGCGATGCGGCAATACGCATAAACGTTGAAGAAGTGCTGGCGCAGCCGCTCCGGAAGAAACCAGGACGCGACCGAAAAGTTCTCGTAATGCGAGCGCGCCAGGCGGCGGCAATATTCGCGGGCTTCGGCTTCCGAAGGCGCATGATCGGGGATGCTGTACTCCGGCGGAAGCGCACTCCAAGCGGAGGAGAGCGGCGCCGTCGGGGGATGGCTGGCAGCAGTCATCAAGAATTCTTAACCAAATTCGCTAAATAGGTTTCAGTTGTCATCCTGAGAGTTTGTGACTTTTTTGATTTTTCGACCATTTTGTCGCCGTAACTGTATTGTTTGCAGCGCTGATTTTTGGCGATTTTAAAAAAGTCACAAACTCTGAGCGAAGCGAAGGACCTGTGTACTTGCTTGTCGCGGTGGAATGCATAGGTCCTTCGCTTCGCTCAGGATGACAGTATGATTTATGCCACGAACCTGCGGGATACGCTAGTGACCCGGGATAATCGCAGTCTTGATATCTCCGTTGCGGTTCAGCATGTGGCGCAGCACATCTTGCAATCGCGAGAGCGGCGCTTCGCCGGTAATGTAGTCGTTGCCGCAAACCTTCTTCTCGGCAATCAGACCGAAGGCCCGGCGCACCGTCTCCGGGGTGTGATGGAAAGTCGCCTTCAAAGTGATTTCCGAGTAGTGCAAGCGGTTGGTATCTAACTGCACCTTGGTTCCCGCAGCACACCCGCCGAAGAAGTTGACCGTGCCGCCCTTGCGAACCATCTGCACCGCCCACTCCCAGGCTTCCGGGCGGCCTACGGCTTCGATCGCCACATCGGCGCCGCGCCTCTCCGGAGTTAACTCGCGCACTGCCTCGACCGGATCTTTCACCTTGGTAATCTGCACCACCTCGTGCGCGCCCTTCTTGCGCGCCAGTGAGACCTGCGAATCGCGCTTGACGACCGCGATCACATTGCAACCGATGGCTTTGGCCACCTGCACAAACATCAGACCGATCGGTCCGCCGCCGATGACCGCCACGGTGTCGCCGATCTCGACGCCAGTTTCATGCAGCCCACGGAGAACGCAGGCCAGCGGCTCGGTCATCGCGGCATCCTCGAAGCTGACATTCGAAGGCACGACGAGCATATTGCCTTCCACAATGCGCCGCGGAATCCGGATGTACTCGGCGTAGGCGCCATTGTTGAACAGCAGATCTTCGCAAAGGTTCAACTGGTGCTTGGAGCAATAGAAGCACATGCCGCAGGGCGCCGAGTTGAGCGCGACCACGCGCATGCCCTTCTTGAAGCCGCGCACGCCCTCTCCGACTTCCTCGACCGTGCCCGCCAGTTCATGCCCGAACAACGCCGGCGGCACAATCATGCGGGCGTGATAGCCCCGCTGATACACCTTCAGATCGGTGCCGCAGGTGAGCGCCACGTGGACCTTGACCAGAACTTCGCCCTCACCCACACGCGGGATGGGCACTCTTTCAATCTTGACGTCTTCTTTGCCGTAGAGGACGGCCGCCGTCATCTTGCCGGTCACAGTTGATGTCCTTCCCACGCGTTGCCCGGCTGGATGACAATCTTCATCGAGTCCGGTCGAGGATGGGCAGCCAGCTTCAGCGCTTCCACACCGCTTTCGAGCGGGAAACGGTGGCTGATCAGCCGTTCCATATCCATTTCACGGTTCATAACGAACCGCACTGACTCCTCCTGCAATTCAACCGATGCACTGTAGGATCCGAGCAAAGCCTTTTCGTCCACGCACACTGCGGCCGGATCAATTGTGGCCTCGCCCCGCACCGTCTGCGCAAACAGCAATACACGACCTCCCGGACGCGTCGCATCCATGGCAGGCCGGATCATGCCGCTCGCGCCGACTGCCAATACTACGGCATCGGCCCCTCGCCCTTCCGTCATTCCGCGCACCGTTTGTCCGGCGTCATCCTGGGAAGCGTCAATGGTCAGTTGTAGGCCGAAGCTATTTGCTATTGTAAGCCTCGCCGGATACAAATCGGAAGTAATCACCCGAGCCCCCGCCCGCTTCGCCAGAATCGCCAGGATCAGACCAATGGGACCCTGCCCAATCACCAGCACCGTCTCCCCGGCTTCCAAACGAAGGGTCTCAATACCTTTGATGCAGGTATTCACCGGCTCGACAAAACTTGCCTGTTCAAAACTGATGCCGTCGGGGATGCCCACCGTTCCTTTCTCGACAATCCAGTCCATCACCCGGACGTATTCCGCAAATCCTCCGCCCGACGGTTCGAACCCAGCCGTGCAGCCAACTTTCTTGTAGATGGCGCACTGGGCGAAGGTTTTGTGGCGGCAGTAATAGCATTCTCCACACGGGATGTGGTGGAACACAACAACGCGTTCGCCGACGGTGAACTTGCGAACGCCTTCCCCCACTTTCGCGACAACACCCGAAGTTTCGTGACCAAAAATGCGCGGCGCGGAGTGCGAGCCGCTAGCGATCTTCTTAAGATCGGTCCCGCAGATCCCGCAGGTATGGACTCGAACCAGAATTTCCCCGGGCCCAACTTCCGGCACCGGCACTTCTTCCAGGCGCACATCGTTCACGCCACGATACACGGCTGCCCTCATCGTGGAAGGAATCTCGTGCCGGGCGCCTTCAACGGCCAACGTCGATGTCCGAGCAATTGCCATTGCAGCCTTTAGTCTTCTCCTATCTATTCCCGAAGCCAGTACTTGTAGAGACGCGGCTCGCCGCGTCTTCGACCGCAGCGGAGACGGGGCAAGCCCCGTCTCTACAGGTGGAAGAGCCTAAAACCCCTCGCCCGAGGTAACTGGCGAGCGCGTTGCAAAGAGCATGACTCGCCTTAGAACTGTTCCGCGCCAACGCCATGGTAGTCCTCCACAGCCACGGGCGCAGCGCTACATGACATGCAAATCTGACGGAGTGAAAACTCCCGTCGTTGCCCACAAAGCGATCCATGGCCGGCAAGCGGAAATCGGCGGCGTCGGAAATGGCTTTCAAAGCTCCAAACTCGACTCCCCGCGCCTGCGCTCCTTGCGCCACGGCGGCGGCTTCCATGTCCACCGCGCTCGCACCGTACGCGGTCGCCAAATGGTACTTCAGGCCTCGAGACGCCACCGCCCCGTAGCTCACCAGCGTTCCCTTTCCCGAGTGCGTCTCAATCCGAGCTCCGTCCGCGAAATTCACTACTGTGCGCGGCTCGAAGACGTCGGCTACTTTAAGCATCGAAACCAGCGCACCCGCAAATCCGACTGAAACTACCCGCGACGGCCGCATTTTCTGAATCACCGCTTCGGTCGCACGGCGCGCGGCCTCGGCTCCAATTCCGCCGCATACCAGAGCTGCTTCTCCATTTTCAAAAAGACGGTATCGCCGCCCGTCGTGTTCCATCGTCCTGACCTTCCAGTTTCGGATCAGCGGTCGCACCTCTCGCTCCATAGCGGCGATGATGGCAATCCTAGACATCCGCGGCCACTGCAGCCCCTAAAGGGGCGGCTGATTTCCCAGCGCTTGCGGCATCGCTAAAGCGATGCCCTGATACGAAACTCCAAAGGCGATGCCCTGATAGGGATCCCGAATCCTCACTCGAATTTTTCAGCAGCCTGCTAGGCATATCCATTCGCGCGAAACCACTCTACCGACCGCCGCAACGCTCCGTCCACCGGAACCGTCCGCCAGCCCAGTTCCCTTTCCGCTTTCGCTGAACTCACAAACATCATCTTGCGTCCCATGCGCACGGCGTCGATCGTCGCGCGCGGCTCCCGGCCCAAAACCCGACCTGTCACCATCTCGTCCACCACCCCAGCCAACAGCGCAAAAATGTAAGGCAGCTTCACGGTCGGCGACGGCAAGCCCGTAATCGCGGCCAGCCGATCCAGAATCTGCTTCAGGGTAAGATTCTCTCCGCCCAGGATGTAGCGCTCGCCCGCTCTTCCCTTCTCCAGCGCCTCGACATGGCCGCGCGCGCACTCCGTCGCATCCACCAGGTTCAAGCCCGTTTCCACGTACGCCGGGAATTTCCGCTTCAGGAAATCCACGACGATTCGCCCGGTCGGAGTCGGTTTGATATCGCGCTCGCCGATCGGCGTCGTGGGATTCACGATCACCACATCGACTCCAGATCTCGCCGCCTCGACTGCCACTTGCTCCGCCATGAACTTCGAACGCTTATAGTGCCCGATCATGTCCGCCAGCGACACCGGACTGTTTTCATCCGCCAGTGCGCTGTGTGGGGCGTGCTCGTGTGGGACGGGCGCCCCCGCCCGTCCAAGCCGAGCGCAGCTCGGCAGCTGCGTGGTTCGACGTTAAGCCCATGGTCGCCACGCTCGACGTATACACCACGCGCCGTACGCCTTGTTTCCGTGCCGCTTCGAGCAACGAGCGCGTGCCCTCGACATTCGAGCGATACATCTCGTCGGGATCGCGCACCCACAGCCGGTAGTCCGCGGCAACGTGGAATACCACCTCGCAGCCGGCAAGCGCCTTCTCAATCGAAGCCGCGTCGCGCAGGTCGCCGGCCACCCGATCCGCGATCAGGCCCTCAAGGTTGCGCAGGTCGCTCGTAGGCCGCACCAGCAGCCGCAACTCGGCTCCCTGTTCCGCCAGAACGCGCGCAACATGACTGCCCAGAAATCCCGTGGCGCCGGTGACAAAAGCTTCAAACATTCTCGGTTCTTAGTTCTTAGTTCTCAGTAAGAACCCAAGGGACCAGCTACATCTCATCGCTAGTTACTCGAACTGAGAACTGAGAACTAGCTCGCACTCTTCTCCGCCATCACCTTCGAATAGGTCGTGAGCGCGAGCAGCGGGAAATACTCGCGGTACAGGTGGTACATCAGATAGAACACGCGCGGGAAACCGGTTCCGGTGAAGAAAGCCTCGTCCCAGGAACCGTCTTTGTTTTGCGTGCGCAGAAGATATGCCATGCCGCGGGCCACGCATTCGCTGCGCGTGTCGCCGACGGCCAGCAGTCCCATGATTGCCCACGCCGTCTGCGAAGCCGTGCTGTCGCCTTGCCCGCGAAGATCCGGATCGTCGTAGGATCCCACCGTCTCGCCCCAGCCACCATCGGCATTCTGCACCGAGCGCAGCCACTCCGCCGCCTGCTGGATCATGGGGTCGTTGCGGTCCACAGCCATCGCTTCCAGACCGCGCAACACCTGCATCGTGCCGTAGATGTAGTTCACGCCCCAGCGTCCGAACCAGCTTCCGTCCGGCTCCTGCTCTTTGCGAATAAATTTGATCGCCCGCTTCACCGCCGGATGGTTCTGGTCGTATCCATAGGTCGCAAGACACTCCAGGATGCGGCCCGTGATGTCCACGGTGGCAGGATCAAGCATGGCGTTGTGATCGGCAAAGGGCACGTACTGGAACACCATGCGGTCGTTGTCTTTGTCGAACGAAGCCCAGCCTCCGTTCTTGCACTGCATCGACAAGATCCAATCAATCGCCCGCTGCACCGACTCGCTCTGATAGCGTCCGTTCGGATGCTCGACCCGGCTCAGCGCCAGGCAGACCATGGCACTGTCGTCCACGTCGGGATAGAACTCGTTGTTGAACTCGAAGTACCAGCCGCCCGGTTCGCCTTTCGGATTCTTGATCTTCCAGTCTCCCGGCTTGCGCACCTGCTTTTGCAGGATCCAGTCGGCACACTTCACCAGCCGCGGATCGCTTGCCGGCACTCCCGCCTCACCCAGGGCAAACAGCGCGTAGGCCGTATCCCACACCGGAGACATGCAGGGCTGCATGCGGAACGTGTCGCCCTCTTCGATTCCCAGTTTCTCGAACTCGTCGAGCGCGCGGATAAACTGCGGATCGTCCACCGAATATCCCAGGCAGCGCAGCGCGATGATGGCGTTCATCATCGAAGGGTAGATCGCTGCCAGGCCGTCGCTCATCTCGAAGCGCGCCAGCATCCACTTCTCGGCCCGCCTCAGGGCCAGCGAACGCAGCGGACGGATGTGCACACGCTCTGCCCAGTGGGTAAGACGGTCCAGAACCAAAAAGAAATTGCGCCACGAAATCCGCTTCTTGGCCCAGTGCAGATGCATGCGCGACTTGTCGCGCCCGCCGACAAAGAGCTCCTCCACTCCCATTTCGTCAGGAATTTTCTTGAATGGCTTCTTGGCGTAGCAGATCGAAAGCGGCACCAGGATGGCCCGCGACCACGAAGAAATTTCGTAGATATTGAACCAGAACCAGTTGGGAAACAGCACGATCTCCGGCGGAACCGCGGGCACCGCATCGTAATCGTACTGCCCAAAGAAACAGAGATAGATCTTGGTGAATGTATTGACTTCGGTCACGCCGCCCATTTCGAGAATCTTTTTGCGGGCGCGTGCCAGCGCGGGATGATCCGCCGTGAATCCAGCCAGCTTCAGTCCGAAGTAGGCTTTCACCGAAGCGCTGATGTTGGAAGGCCCGCCGGCGTAGATGCTCCAGCCACCATCTTCATTCTGGTGATTCAGGATGTAGCGAGCGGCCTTGTCAAAACGTTCCTGGCTGCCCGTGCCGAGCAGCGCGTGGAGCAGGATGTAATCGGATTCGAGGGTGGTATCGGCTTCCAGTTCTCCGCACCAGTAACCCGCTTCGTGCTGCTGCGAGAAAAGATACTTGCGAGCGGCATCGACGGCGACCGCGACCCGGCTCCCCAGGTCGTCAATCTTTCCAAATCGCATCTGCGGCACAGAGGCCGAACTAAAGGGGGAGGATTCTTCCATCAATGGCTCCAACTATAACTCCACGGCTACGGCCGGTGCCGCGGCAATCGTTTCCACGATCTCCGGCGGCAATCCAAAGCGCACATTTTCCGGCATGATTTCCAACTCCTGCACGTCGCCAAAGCCCTGTCCCGCCAAATACTGCACCACTTCCTGCACCAGATGCTCGGGAGCCGATGCTCCTGCAGTCAGGGCCACGGTCTTCACGCTATTCAACCACTGCGGCCGAATGTCGCGACAATCATCTATTAGATGCGCCTCGGTGCCCAAACTGCGAGCAACTTCCACCAACCGCTTGGAATTTGAACTATTGTCGGAGCCCACCACCAGCAGCAAATCGGCATCGGAGGCCACGTGCTTCACGGCAACCTGCCGGTTTTCCGTGGCATAGCAGATGTCTTGCGCCGCCGGACCCTTGATATTCGGGAACCGCTTTCTGAGCGCGCCGATAATGTCGCGCGTCTCATCCAGGCTAAGCGTCGTCTGCGTCAGGTACGCCACCCGGTTGGGGTCGGGCAACGTCACCGACGCGACTTCCGCAGGTGACCCGACTACCTGAGTCACCGCGGGCGCCTCGCCAAGCGTGCCAATCACTTCGTCGTGATCGCGATGGCCGATCAAAATCAGCGAATAGCCTTCCTTCGCGAACTTCACCGCCTCCACGTGCACCTTGGTGACCAGCGGACACGTCGCATCGATCACCCGCAGCTTCCTCGCCTTGCTCGCCTCGCGGACTTCCGGCGAAACGCCGTGGGCGCTGTAGATGACGCGTTCGCCCTCGGGCACTTCGTCCACGCTATCGACAAAAATAGCGCCCTTCTCCTGTAGTTCCTCAACCACGAAGCGGTTGTGGACGATTTCCTTGCGCACATAAATCGGCCGCCCAAAGGCCTCCAGCGCAATCCGCACAATGTCGATCGCCCGCACCACCCCGGCGCAGAATCCGCGCGGCTTCAACAGCAATAAGGTCTTCGTGTGCAAGTTCCTGGCCTCAGACAAGTTGCATCCCCCACCCACTAGGGTACACGTCTTTGTTGGACTTAAGATGCTCTAAGGGTATCGAAAGATGCACCCTAAGGTCAATGTAAGCCTTTGAGGGTGTGGGGATTAGCAGCGGGCAGGGAAAACGGGCGGGTGAACGGGAAGGCGGTCGCTCGCAGAGCTGGGCTTCACCAGACGCGGCGCACCCCGTACTGATCAAAGTATCTTCTCGTTGCTGACAATGAACAGTTTCTCAGCCTCGGCTCTGGGCATCAGCATGCGGTCAAACGGATCCAGGTGGGGTCCAGGCAACATCCCAGCACGAACTCCATGGTCGTACGACACAGGCAAACTCAGGAACTTTTCCCGGTCAAGATAGCCTCCGAAGTCTTGTACTAGCTCGGAAGCGGTCGGCAGCCTTCCTAGTCGAAACTTCGTGGAAATCTCCCAAGCAGAAACCGCGCTAACAAAAACGCTGTTGTCCGGTTGGGCGATCAGTTTTCTGCACGACTTGGGTAGCGCCGGATCGTCGCTGAACCACCAGAGCAAAGCATGGGTGTCCAGCAGTAGGCGCAAGCTATTGCCCCCATGCGTCAAGCTCTTCCGCAGGAAACGGCTGGAAAAACTCGGGTCCGACCTTCAGCTTCCCGCGCAAGGCGCCAGGCTTACGTTGACCTCGTTTGTCCTCGATCGCGACTAGACGTACCACCGGCTTCTTCCCGCGAGCAATGACGATCTCCTCGCCCCGGCAAGCCTTCTCAATCAGCCGCGAAAGCTCGGTTTTGGCCTTGTGGATGGTGATGGTTTCCATGAACCTAATGTTAGCTAATTTTACTTAGCTAAGGCAACGGGAATTACTTCCATATTTATGGCACGCGTGGGATAATGGTGTTTATGAAACAGGACTCGGTTCGCACCACCGTTGACATTCCAGCTCCCCTCTACCGGAGGCTAAAAGCGCAAGCGGCCGCAAACGGACGTTCGGTGCGCGAACTGGTCCTGGCGGGTGTTAAGACCGTGCTCCTGCAAGGTCAGCGCCCGCGCCCTAAGAGGGTGCAGTTTCCGCTGATCGTCTCCGACGGCCCCAAGGTCGAGCTGACCAACGAACAAATCTATGAACACGTTGAATTTCCTTGACGCGAATCTGTGGCTGGCGCTGGTTTGGAGTCGGCACGTACATTCAGAAAGAGCCCGGTCTTGGTTCGAGCAGGCGGGCGAAGAACAGTTCTTTTTCTGCCGCTTCACGCAGATAACCGTTCTGCGGCTCCTCACAACCGATCAGATCATGGGCCCGGACACGAAGACCATGTCCGAAGCCTGGAGTTTATGGGACCGGATCTGGGCCGACACTCGCATTGCCTTCCTGCCAGAACCGGATGATCTCGAAAAGAAGTTCCGCTCGCGCTCTCGGCTGTCCAGCCGGTCCCCTAAGGTTTGGGCGGACGCTTACGTTCTGGCCTTCGCAGCGGTTGCAGGCCTAAAGCTCGTCACCTTTGACCGCGCGCTTCTATCACGGGGTTCCGATGTGCTTGTTCTGTAGGCAAGTTAACCACCGACTGCTGCCTCACCCATTAGCCCGAATCATCTGCTCCGCATGTTTCCGCGAAGTCTCAGTCAGCTTAGCTCCCGACAGCATGCGAGCCACTTCCTCGGTGCGCTCTTCGCCGGTAATCTGCCGGACAGTAGTCTTGGCGCGGCCCGCAGCTTCGCGTTTCTCGATCAGGTAGTGGTGATCGGCAAAGGTTGCGATCTGCGGCAGGTGTGTAACGCAGAGCACCTGATTGCCCTTGGAGAGAGCCTTCAACTTTTTCCCCACGGCCTCGGCGGCGCGGCCTCCGATGCCGCTATCAATCTCGTCGAAGACCAACGTGCGCTGAGCGGCCGCCAACTTCTTCTTGCCCGCCGGATTCGTCCCCGCCTCGACGCTCGCCTTCAACGCCAGCATGACGCGCGAAAGCTCGCCGCCCGAGGCAATCTGCTCCAGCGGCCGCATCGCCTCGCCCGTATTGGTCGAAATGCGATAGACGACCTGGTTGATGCCCGAAGAAGTCCAATGCTCTTCGCCTTCATTCTCTTCCACCGCGATGCGAAAGCTGGCCCGCATGGCGAGGTCGTTGATCTCCGCCTCAACCAGCTTTTCCAATTTTCGTCCCGCCTCCAGGCGTTTTCGGGAAAGGCTGCGGGTGGCTTTGCGATACTCCTCGGCAGCCACAGTCAGCATCGCCCGAAGTTCAACTAATACTTGATCTTTATTTTCCATCTCCGACAACTTGCGCCGTATATCCTCACCAAAGGCAATAGTCTGCTCAAGCGTAGGCCCGTACTTGCGTTTCAAGCGATCCAGCAGAGCCAGCCGCTCTTCGATCTCGGCGAGACGCTCGGGCGATGCCTGGATTCCTCCGGCATAATCGCGCAGCGTCGCTCCCACATCCTCGACGCTGATGCGCGCCGACTCCAGCGCCGCGAGCCCTTCCTGAAACTTCGGCTCATAACGAGTCAGTTCTTCGAGGTGCTTCTGCGCGGCGCGCAGGCTCGACGAGGTGGAAGCGTTGCCCTCATAGAGCAGGTCGAAGGCACCAATGGCCGCGCCGTAAATCTTCTCCGCATTGGCCAGGACGCGCTTCTCGGCCTCGAGTTGTTCGTCTTCACCTGTCCGAAGCCGCGCCTCTTCGATTTCACGGCACTGGAAGTTCCACAAGTCGAGAAGCCGCATACGATCCTGCTCGTCCTGTTCGAGTTCGGCGATGCGTCCGCGAATCTGCTTCCAGTTTGCGAAAGCGCCGGACACTTCCTTCAACTCGACTCCGGCGTAAGCATCCAGCAGGTCCTGGCGTGCCGCGGCGTCGAAGTTTATGATGGATTCATTTTGGGCGTGGATCACCGCCAGGTGGGGGGCAATTTGTTTCAGCACAGCCACGGTCGCCGGCTGATTGTTGACGAACACCCGCCCCTTGCCGCCGGGAGCAATCTCGCGCCGCAGAATCAGCGAGCCATTCTCCGCGTCCAGGCCGTTGGTCTCCAGGATGTGTTCGATCGACCGCGCAGCCGCTCCGTCGCTCTCAAACACGGCCGCGACCACGGCCCGCTCCGCGCCCGTGCGGATCACATCCGAAGACGCTTTCTCGCCCAGCAGCAACCCCAGCGCGTCAATCAGAATCGACTTCCCCGCCCCGGTCTCGCCGGTCAGAAGATTCAGACCGGACGCGAATTCGATCGCGACATTGTCGATCACCGCGTAATTTTCGAGTCGAAGTTCGGCCAGCACAAGGGTCCTGCGATCTTTATCGTGTGGCGCGGACGCCCTCGTCCGCGGCCTTTCAACTCTATACGACGATCTGTAATTTACGCGCAGCATAGCACAGACCGCCCAGCGCGGTTGCGCGAATCCCGCCGCCCCGTTCCCAAAGCGGCACCAGAAATTGTGACGAATGCACTTCCGATTTTGCTTCGAAAGCGCCCGCTTGGTGAACATTCATCCATGCGATCCCTTCCCCTGATCGTTATCGCATGGCTGCTCTGCGGGCTGGCGCCTCCGTCCGCCTGGGCACAGGAACTTCAATGTAAGCCTTGCAGTCATGCCTTCGGTAAGGTGCAGGTCGGCAATTCCAGTTCCTACTCCATCCAACTCTCGAACACTGGGAGCAAAACGCTGCGGATCACTTCCAAGTCGATACAGGGGAACGCTTTCTCCTTCGGCAAATTCCCTGTACCCGTCTCGATCAAGCCCGGGGCGACCCTCGAGTTGCCCGTTATCTTCAAGCCGACTGCCAGGGGACACACCACCGGCGTCATTACCCTTCTGAGTACCGCCAAGGATCCTCGGCTTACAATGGATGTCGAGGGGACCGGCGTGTACCCGGAACTGGGAGTGACGCCTGCACCCCTCAATTTCGGGAACGTCACGGTGGGATCGAGTGCCAGCCTGCAGGTCAGGCTCACGGCCTCGAACGCTGCCGTAACCATTTCGTCGGACCAGTCGCTGAGTTCGGAGTTTTCCATACTCGGGCTGAATCTGCCGGTCACGATTCAAGCTGGACAGAGCGTCCTAGTCACGTTTCAATTCACGCCCAACGCCTCCGGCAAAGCCTCCTCCAAAGCGGGGTTCATCAGCAATGCAGCGAACTCACCCACGGTCGAACCGTTGACCGGCACGGGCGTGGCTCATGGTTCCCATAACGTCTACCTTTCCTGGAATCCGGGAGACGCGAACGCGGTGGGATACAACGTGTACCGTGGCACCGCCTATGCAGGCCCCTACCAGCAAATCAATACCGCGCTGGATGCTTCGACCAACTATACGGACTATACGGTCGTCTCCGGGGCGACCTACTATTACGTGGCAACTGAGGTGAATGCCCAAGGTCAGGAAAGCGCCTATTCAAATGTAGGGACGGCAGTGATTCCGAACCCATAGCTAGAGCCCGTCGTTGATCGTTAGTCGCCAGTCGTTCGGATGGTTTGCCAACGACTGGCGACTCACAATCAACAACGGAAACTCTGCATTGACCGATGCGGTACCCGCGTCGGACACGCCACCGCTCTGGTCTATAATTCGAATCAGGGTTCTCCCTAAACCAATGCACTTTCCTTCCGCTCTCCTCTTGTTTGTCGGCGGCGAAATCGTTGATCTCGTCCTTCAGACCGGTCCGGTCGCGAAGTCCGTGCTTCTCCTGCTCATCGCGTTCAGCGTGCTTTCCTGGGCCGTGATTCTTGCCAAGTGGCGGCTGATCCGCCGCGCTCGCGGGCAGAGTGGACGCTTCGTACACGTTTTCCGCAAGGCGCAGCGCATACAGGACATTGCCCCGGTCGCCGAGCAGTTCCGTCCCAGCCCGCTGGTGGGCGTATTTGAGGGCGCCGTCGCGGAGTTCAAACGCCAGATGGGCATGACCGGCGGCATCCACAACCTTGTAGCCATTCAGCGCGCCATGCAGATCTCATCTTCCGAGGAGATCACCCGCCTCGAACGCAATGTCCCATGGCTGGCAATTACAGGCGCGGTTACGCCGTTTATCGGACTGTTTGGAACGGTCTGGGGAATCATCGACGCGTTCCACGGACTGGGCACGGCTGGTGCGGCCACTTTGCGCGCGGTCGCTCCGGGAATTTCTGAAGCTCTGGTTACCACCGCCGCCGGCCTGGCTGCGGCCATTCCGGCGGTGATCGCCTATAACCTCATCATTGGCTCCATTCGTGAAATGGCCTCGCGCAATGACGACTTCACCCTGGAGATGCTTAATCTGGTTGAGCGCCAGACGCCGGCGGCAGACCGCCAGCCGCCGCCCCATGTCACCGAGGCGCGCCGCTGATGGCCTTCACCTCCGCCAACGGACGCACCCAGACCGCGCTCGCCGACATCAATATCACGCCCCTCGTCGATGTCGTCCTCGTCCTGCTCATCATTTTCATGGTGACCGCGCCGGTGCTGCAGTCCGGAATCGAAGTCAACGTGCCCCACACCCGCACCGTCAAAGAGATCACCGAAGAGCGCCTCGTCATCAGCATCGACAAATCGCAAAGAGTTTTTCTGGGCAACGATCCCATCAACATCAACCAGATTGGAGCGCGCCTGAAGCAGAAAATTCGCGACCCGCAGCATCAGGCGATCTATTTGCGCTCCGATGAAGATGTTCCGTTTGGCGCTTTCGCCACCGTGATGGACGCCATCAAGCAGGCGGGCATCCCCAACGTGAGCATCGTTACGCAGCCGATGGATACCCATGGCGGCCATCACTGATATCGATATCTATTCCGAGCACGCGCAACTGCGCCGCCCTCTGGCCTGGTCGCTCGGCCTGCATTTGGCATTCGCAGCGTTCGTCGTGCTCTACGCGACGTTTGTTAACGGCATCCGTGGCGAAGGCTGGGGCAGCGGCGGCACTGGGGATGCCATGGGAGCAACGCTCGTGAGCGCGGTTCCATTGCCCGCCAATCCCGCGCAGACAGAGAACGTGCTGGCAACCGAGTCCAAGGGTCTCTCGAAGTCCGAGCCCACGGTTCAGGAGAAGGAACCGGAAGCGATTCCGATTCCCGACAAGCACACGAAGGTCAAACCCAAACCTGTAACCAGCGCCACAAAAAGGAAAACGGAACCGGAACCACCCGAGTCGAATCAAATTCCGTATGGCGAAGGTGGTCCAGTCAGCGGCCCCTACACTATGACTGCGGGCGGCGCCAAGGGCGGATTTGGATTTACCGGAAGCGGTGGCGATTTTGGCAGCCGGTTTTCGTGGTACGTCCAAGCCGTGCAGCGGAAGGTCACCGAAAACTGGTTGAAGTATGAAGTTGATCCGCGAATCACGGAGGCAAAGCGGGTTTATTTGACATTTGATATCGCGCGTGACGGCCACCCTTCGCATGTTGAGATCGAGCAGTCGAGCGGTGTGCCGTCGCTCGACATCTCGGCCACGAGGGCGATCCAGCGCATTGATACCTTCGGCGCGCTGCCACCGGATTATTCGGGAAGCAAAGTGTCGGTAGAGTTCTGGTTCGATTACAAGAGATAGAAGACAAATGGAGGGACGGGCGGGGACGCCCGTCCGGCCGGGCGGGGACGCCCGGCGCTCCATCAGCAAAGGGAGCGCAAATTGAGTAACTCGGCTCGACCAACTCGTCGTCACGCTTTAATCGCCGTTGCCTTGCTGATCTTGCTGGCATCCACCACTTCCGCCCAGGACTGGATTCGCACCGGCACCGGGCTCGGCGTCGAGCGCGTGCGCCTCGCCGCATCCGATTTCAAGCCTTCGACCACCGACGCCCAGAACGCCGACCTGCTGAAGACTTTCAACGACACGCTCTGGAACGACCTCGACAACGCCGGAATCTTCGATCTCGTCTCCAAGAGTTTTTATCCGCTGCAGGAGCCGGGGCAACCCTCCGAAGTCAACTTCACGGCGTGGAATTCCCCGCCACCGAAAACTTCCATGCTCGCTTTCGGCAACCTGGGCGCAGCCGCCGGCAAAGTCACCGTGCAGGGATGGCTCTACGACGTACAGAATGAAAAGTCGCCGCAAGTGCTGGGCAAGCAGTACACCGACAACGCGACCACCGATGCGGTGCGCGTTATCGCGCACAGGTTTGCCGACGAAATCATCTTCCGTCTCGGCGGAGGTATAGCCGGCATCGCCGAAACCAGGATCTATTTCGTCAGCGAACGCACCGGCCACAAAGAAATCTGGATGATGGACTACGATGGCGCCAATCAGCAGCAGATCACGCACCTGGGAAGCATTTCCCTGTCGCCTCGCATCTCGCCCGATGGCTCGCGTCTGGCCTTCAGCTCCGTCAACAAAGGTGGTTGGGAAATCATGATGTATTCCTCCGATCTCAACCGCCTGGTCAGCTTCCCGCGTTTTGGCGGTATGAATCTTTCGCCGTCGTGGTCCCCCGATGGCAAGATTGCGTTCTCGTCCTCGCGCAACGGCTACCCCAACATTTTTGTCGTGGATCAGTCCGGCGGAAACTCGCGGCGCTTAACCAACGACCAGGGCCCGGACGTTTCTCCGACCTGGAATCGCAAGACCGGCTCCCAGATCGCCTTCGTCAGCGGACGCACTGGCCTGCCGCAGATCTATACCATGGAAGCCGACGGCACCAATGTGCAGCGGGTCACCGATCAAGGCTATGCGGTTTCTCCCAACTGGTCGCCGAACGGACAGTTTCTGACCTTTTCCTGGATGCGCAAGTACGGGCCCGGAGAGCCTGGTTCCAACGATCTTTACTTGATGGACGTCGCCAGCAAGCAGTGGGTGCAACTCACGCACGACGCGGGACGCAACGATTTTCCCTGCTGGTCTCCGGATGGGCGGCACATTGTGTTTCAGTCCCACCGCTCCGGCAGCGACCAGATATGGACCATGCTGGCGGACGGCACAAATGCGAAGCAGTTGACTTTTACCGGCGTCAACACGCAGCCTAACTGGAGTTGGAAGTAAACTAGTACCGTGACCGCATGATGATTACGGCGTGAAAAACGAGTAGCGCCGGCATCTTGCCGGCTGTCCCGAGGGCGTCTCGCCCTCGGCGCGGCGGGCGAGGACGCCCGCCGGACAGCCGCCGGGACGGCGGCGCTACTCTCAAGTGGTGAAGCGGTACAAATCACGCGGTCACGGTACTGGTTTAGCTGCCCGTGCTGCAAGTGCGGTTCGTATCAGGGCACGCCTTCCGGCGTGCCACAAGTGCAGCGTTACGGATACGCCGTCACAGGCTGCGAAAAAACGCCGGTTCGTATCACGGTATCCCTTTAGCGATACCGTAAGTTCTTGGAAATCAGATGCCCCTTTAGGGGCTGGGCATCGAAGATCGACTTTTTCCGCAGCGTGTTCAGGCGTTGAGGCCGGAGATTGGAGTTTCACAATAAGCTGTTAAGAAAAGAAACGGCTTTGCGGCTGGCCCAGAGTGCGCCCTGCCGTGAATCTGCAAATTGCACGCCACAATGCGGGCGCACAGAAAACTGGAGGAATCAGGTGAAGCACGCAATGAAAATGACACCCACCATGACGAAATGGGGCACCCTGGTATTCACACTCGGCACGATCATGTTCCTGGGCGCATGCGCGAAGAAGGCCGCTCCGCCGCCGCCACCGCCGCCACCCGCGCCAACCGCTCCCACCGCCTCTTTGTCGGCGAACCCGAATACTATCGACAAGGGCCAATCGACGTCCCTGACTTGGCAGACCACGAACGCAACCGACGTCAGCATCGACGGAATTGGCGCGGTGGAAACGAGCGGCTCGCGTTGGGTTACGCCGAGCGACTCGACCACCTATCATCTCGTCGCCAAAGGCGCCGGAGGAACTCAGGATGCCAGCGCTCGCGTCACCGTCAACACGCCGCCACCGCCGCCCCCGCCCCCGCCTTCCATTACCGAGGAGGAACTCTTCGCGCAAAACGTGAAGGACATTTACTTCGATTACGACAAGTACGATGTGCGCGCCGACCAGCAGGGCTCGTTGCAGGCCGATGCCCAGTTCCTGCAGCAGCATCCGAACATCCACATCACGATCGAAGGACACTGCGACGAGCGCGGCTCGACCGAATATAACCTGGCTCTGGGCACCAATCGCGCGGACACCGTGAAGAACGCGCTCATCCAGGCTGGAGTTGCTGGCGGCCGGATCAAGACCATCAGCTATGGCAAGGAAAAACCGTTCTGCACCGAGTCCAACGAAAGCTGCTGGCAGCAAAACCGCCGCGGACACTTCGTGTACGAAAAATAATGCCAGGGTGCCCACGTCTCGCGGTTTTCGAGACGTGGGCCGCTGGACTTTAGGGGCTGCGGAAAAACTCGGGGTTTGAGTTTGTTTTGAAGGGGCGCGGCTTCAGCCGCGCCGTAAGCCTTGCAAAATAAAGGGCGGCTTTAGCCGCCGCGGAGGAACTCAATCTTGGCCTTGATTTTGGGTGGCGCAGCGCTTCAGCGCTGCGATAACTGGCCTGTTTTTCAGTGTCGGCTTTAGCCGCTGGGGGTCAGGCTGCGGCGCAGAAAATTTTTCCCCCCAGCCTGTGCGGCCGCCCTTGATGTCTCAGGTTCCATCCGCTGGACGCTCAGCGCGTTTTTGACATCCAATAGGTTAACTATGAAATCCAATCGCATTTCGCTCGTTCTCTCGCTGTTCCTGGCGCTCTTCCTCATTATCGGGATCGCTCCCGCCTACGGCGCCAGCAAGGAAATCATCGAACTGCAAACGCGGGTCGAACAGTTACAGCAGCAGATGACGCAGATGAAGCAATCTTTCGACGAGCGCATGGGCGTCATGAAGAGTCTGCTCGAGCAGAACACCGACGCCGCCAACAAAGTAACCGCCGCCATCGGCGACCTGCAAACTTCCATCAACAAACAGCAGCAGGATCGCGCCGCGCAGCTCGACCAGATCTCCGGACAGATTCAGGCGCTGAACGACACCATGGACGAGCTCAAGGTCCGGTTCGCCAAGCTGAGCAAGCAGTTCGAGGACATGCAAGCGGCGCAGCAGTCCATGGCCGCGCAGCAGGCGCAAGCGCAGCAGCAAGCCCAGGCCATGGCTCAGGCTCCTCCGCCCGACGTGCTCTACAACAACGCCCTGCGCGATTACAACGGCGGGAAAAACGATCTGGCGGTCCAGGAATTCAACGACTACATCAAGTTCTACCCCAACACCGACCTGGCCGGCAACTCATATTTCTATCTAGCCGAAATTCAGTTCAAGGCCGGCGATTACCAGAAAGCGGTCGCGAACTATGATCTGGTTCTACAGAATTTTCCCAGCGGAAACAAGGCTGCCACCGCCCAGCTCAAGAAGGGATACGCTCTCCTCGAACTCGGAAAAGCAGACGAGGGCACGCAAGAATTGAAGCACGTCATCCAGCGCTATCCACGCACCACCGAAGCCGCCCAAGCCCGTGAGAGATTGCGCAAGGTGGGAGCGTCGCCAAAAAGCCATTAGCTTCGCGAGTGCAGATGCCGTGTGGAGCGGACACTCTTGTCCGCTGCCGTTGCACTTGCTTTTAGGTTTAGCCTCGAACAATCGTCTACCCCGAGGCTGCATTCGCTGCATACTTTTCGCGGACAGGAGTGTCCGCGCCACACCTTCACGTTACGGGCGCCGCTCCCTATTTGGCACGATCACTCCGCCTTCAATCTTCGGGATACCGAAATGCCCGCCGAGATGGGAGAGGTCGAGCGGACTGATGGACCCGGAAACCACGATAAAGTTGACCTCATTCGACTTGGCCATGAGAACCGCGATGTTGCTGATCGCATTATTCTCCAGGCGAATCCAGAGATCGCTCTCACCTGCGCCTCCATCTTTCTCTTGTTTGTTCATCAGTTGTTTCCAACCCGCCGCGCGGTACTCCTCTTTCACCGCGCTCAGGGCCTGCGGATCGTACATCCAGGCCCCCGGAAAATGGTAACTGTGGACCGAGACCCCACTCACGCCCGCGATCACGCGGCGAAGGTCCTCGTTGTCCGGGTCCAGCTTGGCCGCGAATACCAGCATGGAGTGGTCCAGCGTGAACTCGGTCTTCGACGACGCGCCTTGCCGCAGAGCCTCCATACCCCGGGGAATCCACTCGTGCTGCGGTTGCGCCTCGGTGAATGTGGCTGTAGAAATGCCGATCAAAACAACAAGAACAATGCCGTACAATCTCATAGAGCGCCTCAATCGTTAGACGGGGCCTGTCCCAACCCGTGAGCACAGAACCCCTAGGCCAATAAGAACCCGGCGCGGGGATATTAGTTGCATGAAACCGGAATCCAGACCCTTAGTTGTTGACCTTTCGACTGCGCGACCAGCGCGGAACGCCGTTTCGGCCGCATTAGAATGTTTCTGCGAGCGCTCATTGCGGGCACAGAAGGTTTGGGTATGGCCGAATACAACTTTCAGTTGCGAGGCTGGCAGGCTCTCATCGCACTCCCATTAGTGCTCGGCTTTTGGGGCATTGAGATGTACCTGAACGTCCGCCCGGTGGACGACGCGATGCGCGACGCTGTGCGTCTCGAACTGCTCAACGAATATTCAGGACGCGGCCCGAAGGATGTTGCGCGTCTGGTCGCGGAGGCGCGCGCCGGCTCGCCAGTCGAACCTGTGCAGCCGCTCGTTCAGCGCGACGTGGAATTTACCTCCATGGCAGCGCGCGGCAAGATGGGTGGACCGGTGACCCTCGTTCGAACCGAAATCACGGTAGACGGAAGCCCGCCGCCGGACGGCCGCCCGGTTCGATATTTCCGCATGTCGACCAAGTTCATGGGCGGCGGCTGGATGGTAGTGGGCGAAAGCGATTCCTACAGCTATTTCATGCAACTGGCACCCTGATCCCAGCTGATCCTGGAGGCATCCCCGCCAGCCTCAGACGACGTCCGCCGCAGTCACCTTCTCCACCATCACGCCGCTGGGCCGCAGCGTGACCCAATCGGTCTGCACACGATCCCATCCCTGAATGAGGAAGCCGTACGATTCGAACAACTGCCGAATCTGCGCCCGCTGCCAGCCGGCAATTTCTTCCAGAATCGGCACCAGTGTCGCCAAAGCGTTGTCGCCCAGCACCGTCCGCTTCGCGATCTGCGCTACCAGCTTCGATTCTGACACGGCAATCGTGAAACCGTCGCGCCGGTTCACGTGCAGCATCACATGAATGTCGGAACTGCCGTCGCCAACGTAAACAATATGGTCCGCCGGAACGTCGAGCTCTTCTTCGAGCTGATCGAGCCGCGTCACTTTTCCATAACCGGCTGTAGCCCGCACCAGGGTTTCGATCTCGCCCGAGGCTTTGTACTTGAACTCGGTGCCAAAGATGTGGTCTCGCGGCACGATCCCCTCCAGCGCCGACTGAATCACCTCGACCGGCGCCGCCGAGAGCACATAGAAATCAAAGTGGAATCCGTCGATCCGCCGGTCGAGTATCTCGTAAATCTGTTTGATGTTTTCCTTGAGGCGAATGCGCTTGCCCACTTCGAACAGGTGGTCGCGCCGCACGCGCGAACGGAATTCGGGATCGTGCAAGAGCAGATAAGAGAGTTCGGCGCCTTGCTGAACCAGGTTCAGCTTCGCCATGCCCTTGGTCTTGCGCTCGAATTCCTCGACAGAAATGCCGAGTAACTCGCTCAGTACGTAACCCGTATCGTTGAAGGTCAACGTCTGATCGAAGTCGCTGGCAAACAGATAATGTTTCCGAAATTTGCTAACCATGTTCTATTTTAGATTCAAGACCACGTTAATCGACGATTAAATTTACCAATCGCAGCTATTACAACAACTTGCGGGGGGACGCGGACACCGGCAGGTTGTTGCCCGCTGCGGGCTTTCGGCGTAGCCTAACCTTGTAATCATTTTTGCTAAAGGGACTCTGATTAAGTTGGTTCGGGATTGCTTTGAAGGGGCATGGCTTCAGCCATGCCGTTAGAACCCGCCCTATAAGCGGCTTTAGCCGCTGAGGGTCGCCACTTCACGACGTCCGGTTTGCCAGCGAAGACTTAATCAGACGTTCCCTAGCGCGCCCCATGAAAGGCCTGCCATGCCGAAAAGCATCAGCGATCATCTTCTCAACGATGCCGACCGCGGGAAAGGTTCCCTCGAGCCCGACGAACGCAACCAAACCAGCAACAACTCCCTGAAGAACCAGCTTTCGCACCGTAACCCCGACCCCATGATGGACGGCGCCGACAGCGATTTCCCCGAGCCCGGTCACAGCCCCGAGCACTCGTTCGAAGGAGAGTCGAAGAAAACGGGCTAGCATCGCGAACAGTTAAACAATGGAGGGACGGGCGTCCTCGCCCGCCAGGGTTCCGTAGGGACGGCCGCCCCCGGCCGTCCAAGCCGAGCGCAGCTCGGCCGCCTGCCTGTGGTCACAGCAACCCTGGATTCGCTATAAACAATTTGAGCCGGTCCCGAGTGGAGCCGGCTCAAATGCGGCCATCTTTCGCAGAACTCTACCGCAGCTCTTCCATGCACTTCGCCAGCGCTTCCCTGCTCGGCCTCGTTACCGATTCCGGCAACGTCGCCAGCGGCTCATCCGCCACGTTCAGCATGTCGATAAAGCTCGGTGCATTGGCATTGATGTAGAACACGCCCGTCAGCACTTCGCCTTGCGCATGCGATTCCATCAACCGGCTCACCGCCTGAATCTTATCCGTCGGATCGTACTCCCGCTCCAGCTTCCGCAGCCGCAGGCTCGATCCGTCGTGCATCGTAACTTCGAGCGTCGTCCCATGGTCGTAGTCAACATTGATTTCCTCAAACGACGGCACAAAGCTGACTTCGTGCAGCGGCTCTTCATGGGCCTGCATGTATTTGTAAGACTTGGTCGAGCCCTCGTGGTCGTTGAAGGTCACGCACGGTGAAACCACGTCCAGCATTACCGTGCCGTTGTGAGCGATGGCGGCCTTGAGCATGGTGTGAAGCTGCCGCTTGTCCCCGGAGAACGAGCGCCCCACAAACGTGGCGCCCAACTGAATCGCCATGGCGCAGGTATCAATCGGAGGAAGGTCGTTCACCACGCCACTTTTCAGCGTTGACCCCAGATCGGCGGTCGCGGAGAACTGGCCCTTCGTCAGACCGTAACAACCGTTGTCTTCGATGACGTAGATGATCGGCAGGTTGCGCCGCATCAGGTGGACAAATTGTCCGGCGCCGATTGAAACCGTGTCGCCGTCGCCGGTCACACCCAGTGCAATCAAGTTCTTGTTCGCCAGCATCGCTCCCGTCGCTATCGAAGGCATGCGGCCATGCACGGAGTTAAAGCTGTGCGCGCGATTCATGAAATAAGCCGGACTCTTCGAGGAACAGCCGATACCGCTGAGCTTGGCCACGCGCTCGGGCTTCACACCCATTTCATACATCGCGTCTATGATGCGTTCGGAAATCGCGTTATGCCCGCAACCGGCGCAGAGCGTCGTCTTCCCGCCGCGATAGTCAACCACTTGCAGCCCAATGCGGTTAGTCTTTGGAGCGGGAGCGGGTGCCGGCGTGTTGCTGGTTGTCGTCTCCATCTTACTTACCCTCCATCGTCATGAGTTCGTCGGTCACCGATCGCGCGTCGATTGACAATCCGTGGATATGGCAGATTGAACGCAAGCGGGGCGTCAACTCCGGCTTGATGTCGAGCTTGAGCAGGCTGGCCATCTGCCCGTCGCGGTTTTGCTCGACCACATACACGCGCTCGTGCCGTTCAATGAAGTCGTGAACCTCGCGCGTAAACGGATACGACAGCACGCGAATATAATCCGTTTCCAGTTTGTGTTCTTTGGACAATTGATCGCGCGACTCGATGATCGCCCAGTGCGTCGTGCCATAAGCCAGGATGCCGATCTTCGACTTCCCATGGCCCGCCAGCTCCGGACGCGGCACAAACGACCGAGCCGTCTCGAACTTCTTGCTGATCCGCTCCATGTTTCGTTCGAAATTGTCGGGACGTTCGCTGTACTGCGCCTTTTCATTGTGGCCGCTGCCACGCGCAAAATACGACGCCGCGGGATGATCCGTGCCCGGCAGCGTGCGATAGCCGATGCCGTCGCCATCCACATCTTGATAGCGGGCAAAACCGCCCGCCTTCTCCAGATCCTCCTTACTCAAAACTTTTCCGCGATCGATCGGTTTATCGGGATAAGGAAACGGATCCGACATCCAGTTGTTCATCCCCAGGTCGAGATCCGACATCACGAACACCGGCGTCTGAAATCGCTCGGCCAAATCAAAAGCATCCTGCGCCATTGTGAAGCACTCGCTGACCGAGTCCGGAAACAGCATGATGTGCTTGGTGTCCCCGTGGCTCAGGAATGCCGTCGAGAGCAAATCGCCTTGAGCCGTACGAGTGGGCAAGCCGGTCGATGGCCCAACCCGCTGAATGTCCCAGATCACCGCCGGAATTTCCACGTAATACGCCAGTCCCGTGAACTCTGCCATCAGCGAGATGCCCGGACCCGACGTCGCCGTCATCGAGCGCGCACCCGCCCACGCCGCCCCGATCACCATGCCAATCGCCGCCAGTTCGTCTTCGGCTTGCACGATGGCGAAAGTCGCCTTGCCATCCGGCCCGACGCGGTATTCCTTCATGTACTCAATCATGGTCTCGACCAGCGATGACGAAGGCGTAATCGGATACCAGGTCACCACCGTACACCCGGCAAACATGCATCCCAAGGCCGCGGCGGAATTGCCGTCCACGATGATCTTGCCTTTCGTCTTGTCCATGCGCTGGATGTAGAACGGATCGCGCTTCTTCAGGTTCGCCGCGGCATAATCGTGGCCTGCCTTGGCAGCCGCCAGGTTCAAGGTCGCCGCCTTTACTTTTTTCGCGAACTGCTTGCGGATCGCCTTCTCCACCTCGGCAAAATCGATTTCCAGCAATTGCGCCGCCACCCCGACATAGATCATGTTCTTGATCAGCTTGCGCAGCTTGGCTTCCGGACACACCGCCGCCACCAGCTTGTCGTAAGGCACCGCGTAATAAATCAAATCGTCGCGCAGCTTGTTTTGACTATCACGCTCAAGCGCCAGCGGCTCGTCGTAAAGCACGGCCGCCCCCGCCCCGAGCGTCTTCACGTCGTCCTGCGCCGTCTCCGCATTCATCGCGATGAGCAGGTCGATCTCTTTCTTGCGCGCGATGTACCCATCTTTATTGGCGCGGATCGTGTACCAGGTCGGCAGCCCCGCAATGTTCGAAGGAAACAGGTTCTTCCCCGAAATCGGCACCCCCATCTGGAAAATGCTGCGCAACAAAACTGTGTTGGAACTCTGCGACCCCGAGCCATTCACCGTAGCAACCTGAATGCTCATGTCATTAACAACACGTCTTTGCCCCAATCGCCCGGACAATTCCTGGGGCACGACAACAGTAGTGGCCATCCCTGTGCCTTCCTTGTCTGAACCGTATAAAGTTTTGACCGGGCAAACCCCATTCGCCCGGAAGTCTAGCGGAGTGAAGAGTGAAAACCTTTTAGTATACCCGTTATTATACGCGTCCGCAGGCCGCCGGGGTAATCAGAACATCAACACGAAAGAGTCCGGTGGACCCATCTCCGGAATTTCGGGACTCGGCAAATGGCGTTTCGGAGTACCCACCGCTTTTGTCCTGCGGTGGCACCATTCCAGGGGCGCGATTGTCGAGGGTCATTCATTTGAGGGTGTAGTGTATGGCGACGGCAAAATGCTCCCTCCTGCCTTCCTAGTTACCCCCCCAAGGTACTCGAGAGTTAACGTGCGCGTGTGCGCGGCGAGCGGGCGATCGGGCGGGGGTCCGGAGGGCACGCGAGTACCAAGGCCGAATGGGCACTGAGCTACTGGGTGAAACCCACCCGCCGCAGAAGATCCTGGACCCGGGGGTCGCCGCGCAGCGGGTCGTAAGCAGGGTCTACGTTAAGCACGGTCAGACCACTGGAATGCTGTGCATAGGCTTTTTCCAGCCAGGCGATAGCCTGGTCGTTGTTCCCCATGCCGACGTATGCTGAAGCGATCACCATCGGATCCATGGGTTGTCGCCGGTTCAAATCCAGCAATTTCCTCAGCGCGTGCTCTGCTTCCCCCTGCCGGCCGGCGCGACCGTAGATGTAGGCCCGTGCCGACCACCACCAGGGAGTGGCGCCCGGGAACTGCTTTTGGGTGTCAGCGAGCGCCTCTGCGAACATTCCTTTTTGCACATAGGCATAGAGAATCATACTGGCACGCGGGAAGTCGGGGTCCAGCTCGCGAACAGCGGTGAACTGAGCGATGGCCCGGTCGTATTGCCGAGAGTAGTACAGAGTTGCTCCGTTGTCGGCTGCGATGATCAGAGAAAGTGGATCCAGTTGGCGCGCGCGTTCGCTTTCGCGGAGAGCCTCATCGAAACGGCCCCGCCAGGTCAGGTGCTCGGCATACCAATGATGGGCGGTGGCGTAGTTAGGGTTCAATTCAATGGCCCTTTTGAATTCTTTCTCCGCTGTCTGCCAGTCGTAGTCATGGTTTTGGACGATCAAAGCCAGCGCTGCGTGGGCTTCCGGCAGGCTGTCGTCCAGCCGCAGCGCTCGCAGCGCGGCAGCACGTGCTTGGGACGCGAATTCGGCCGGCGGAGTCCCACTGTAAGTGCCGATCAGAGCATAGCTGTCAGCCAAACCAGCGTAGGCCCGCGCATAGCTGGGATCTTTGGCCGTAGCCTGCTGAAAGTAGCTGATTGCCTCCTGGAATCCCTCCACCGTCCTCTTGTTCCAGAAGTATTGGCCCTTGAGACAAAGATTATAAGCTTCATAAGCCTCAGGAGAGAGGGTCGGCGGAACTACGGGAGTGATCGGCTTGTGGTCTCCAAGAGCGGTTTGGATCTCGTCAGAAATTTCCCGCGCGATCTCGCTCTGTAGCACCAACAAGTCCTTGGGCTCACGGTCATACTGCCGGGCCCAAAGGTGGGACTGGTCTCTTACTTGAATGAGCTGGGCGGTGATTCGTACCTCGTCGGCATCGCGCCTTACGCTCCCCTCCAGTACGTACTGCACTCCGAGCTCACGGGCGATCTGCTGCAGCTGTTCCTGGCTATGCTTGTAGTGCATGACTGAAGTGCGGGCGATGACGCCCACGTGATCGGGATCGAGGCTGCCCAGCTGCGTGATCATTTCCTCCGTCATGCCGTCGCTGAAGTATTCCTGACCTGCGTCTCCCGTTAGGTTTTCGAAGGGTAGAACCGCCAGCATCGTTCGTCCCCCAGACCGCAGGGGCCGGGCTTGAGACTCGGACCATCGGAAGTAGGCGCCCACAGCCGCGATCAGGACGATCATTGTCCCGAGAATCGACGTCACGAGAAGCACCGGCCACCGGCGTCGCGCGAACCAGACACCGGCGTCCTCGCGGACGGGAGATTGGGACACCGCGATCACCGGCTCTGGTTCCGTGCCAGGATCCATGACCGCTGCATCAACGACCGGTGCGATGAAACGATATCCCTTTCCCGTAATGGTTTGAATGAAACGAGGTTGCTCGGGGTCGTCTTTCAGAACTTGCCGGACTTTGCGGATCGCGCCGTTGATGCTGTTGTCGGTGTCGAGATAGACGTCCTTGCCCCAGATCCTCTCCACTATCTGTTCGCGGGTCACCAACTCTCCCCTCTGCTGCACGAGGAGGAGAAGAACTTCCATGGGAATGCGCTCCAGTTTGAGCACACGACCGGAGCGGCGCAGTTTGCCGCCACCGAAATCGAGTTCGAAATCGTCCCCGAATCTGAGTGAATCCCGGACTGTGGTTGGCTCCAACGACACAGTGGCTCCCCACATCGGCGGAGTTATTCTACCCCGGTTTTCGCGTTTCGCAGCATCTACATTGCTGTCCGCCACTTACGGGAACATGAAAATTAAGACGTCCGACAGACCTCCACTATTGACCCTGGGAGCCAGTCAAGGCACTATGCGCGGCCTTGCAAAAATTCGCAGAAACAAGCGACTGAACAAGAAAGGTGCCCATGTCTTTCACTCGATGCTTGCTCGCTGCCTGCCTGGGAAGCTGGTTGTTTTGTTCCCTCCTAAACGCTCAACAGCCGGTCTCTTCCCCATCGTCGACCGTGGTCCCGCGCCTGGTGAATTTCTCCGGCAAAGCGGCGGACACGCAAGGCAAGGCGATCTCCGGAATTGCCGGGGTCACCTTCGCCATCTACAAAGATCAGTCCGAAGGCGCTCCGCTGTGGTTCGAAACCCAGAACGTGAAGGCCGACACCAAGGGCAACTACACAGTTCAACTGGGCGTGACCAAGCCCGAAGGCCTGCCGCTGGACCTGTTCGCCTCCGGCGAGGCCCGCTGGCTGGGAGTGAAGCTGGAGTTGCCGGGGGAAGTGGAGCAGCCGCGGGTGCTGCTGGTGAGCGTGCCCTATGCCTTGAAGGCGTCGGACGCGGACACGGTGGGTGGAAAGCCGGCCTCGGCCTTCGTTCTGGCTCCGACCGGTGCGGGTGCGGATGCGGGTGCGAGCGCGCCGGGCAGTGCGAAATCCACAGCAGGCAAGTCCAAGGCAGAACCTCTGTTTACGAGTTCCGGTACAACGAACTACATTCCCATCTTCACCGACAGTACGGGCGACATCGGCAACTCCACTATCTATCAGAGCACGGCGGGCAACGTGGGGATTGGGTTCAGCAACCCGCAGCAGCGGCTGGTGATCGGGGCGCCGGCGGGAGGAACGGTGCTGAACGCGACGAACCTGTCGGATCAAGACCTGAATGTGATCGTGACTGCGCCGGGGGCGACCGACAAGCATACGTATTTCGGCCCTTCGGTGGCGACCAACCTGACGCTGGGAGTAGGTGGGTTGGAGAAGATGCGAATCACGAGTTCGGGGAATGTGGGGATTGGGGACCCCAACCCGCAGCAGCGGCTGGTGATCGGGGCGCCGGCGGGAGGAACGGTGCTGAACGCGACGAACCTGTCGGATCAAGACCTGAATGTGATCGTGAGCGCGCCGGGGGCGAGCGACAAGCATACGTATTTCGGCCCTTCGGTGGCGACCAACCTGACGCTGGGGGTAGGTGGGGCGGAAAAGGTGCGAATCACCAATGCTGGCCGTGTGGGCATCGGCACGACCACGCCTGCCTACGCGTTGGACGTGAATGGCAGCATTGGTGCAGGAGGGATTACCTCCTCAGCTACGGGGTTCGGTGTTTACGCCACTGGCGCCAACGGTGTTTACGGCTTTAGCGACGACAGCTCCGGCAACGGTGTCTGGGGTGTCAACCCCAACCACACCGGAGTCTACGGCGACGGGGTGTACGGGGTCTGGGGCCACAGTGCCACTCACATCGGCGTCGTCGGCGCCAGTTATGGCACCGATGACACCTCCGATGGAGTCTACGGCGCGACCACCAGCGGCAGTGGTTTTGGCGTCGTGGGTATCAACAACGGGGGTGGCGTGGGCGTGTCCGGCATCAGCTCCGACAACGCCGGAGTCTATGCCCAGTCCGGAACCGGTTGGGCCGTGGATGCCCTCGGCACTGGAAGCGCCACCGGAGTTCTCGCCGGCAGCTCCGCCGGCTACGCTGGCTGGTTCAACGGAGATGTGGAAGTCGACGGCAATCTCTCCAAGGGCGGCGGATCGTTCAAGATCGATCACCCGCTCGATCCCGCCAACAAATACCTCTACCACTCCTTCGTCGAATCGCCCGACATGATGAACATCTACAACGGCAACGTGACCACCGATGCGCAGGGCGATGCCGTAGTTCATTTGCCGGAATGGTTCGAAACCCTGAACCGTGATTTCCGTTATCAGCTCACCGTCATCGGCCAGTTTGCGCAAGCCATGGTGGCCAGCAAGATCGCCAATCGCCAATTCACCATTAAGACTGATAAACCCGATGTGGAGGTCTCCTGGCAAGTCACCGGTATCCGGCAAGATGCCTGGGCCAACGCCCATCGCATTCCCGTCGAAGAGGAAAAACCGGAGCTTGAACGCGGCTCTTACCTCCATCCTGAGTTGTACGGTGCACCGGAAGAAAAGGGCGTCCTGTGGGCCACCGCTCCGAAGGCTATGAAACGATGGAAAGAAGCGCGTGCCAAGGCCGCCGCCAAAGGGGAGGAGGCTCCGGCCAGGCCATAAGACGGGCGATATCAGTGCGCTGATCCAGAAACAGCAAGAGCAGATCGTCCGGTTAACTCGGGAAGTGAAGACAATCCAAACCACTCTCAAGGCGAACGGGCGAGGTGGCTCCGCGGTTCGCACGGTGAAGGCAGAGGGGACGACGGTTCGTCAGTAATGGCGAGGGAACGGGGGAGTCACCCGGCTGAGCACCAGGTGACTCTTTTTCTTGCTTGTTTTGCGATAGTTGACGAAACCAGGCGTGGGTGTTGAAAAAGTGCGTCTGGAAAGTATTCTTTTCGTCCTTTCGAGTGCTTTTGGTGTGCGGCTTCTTCTGGCGGGCAATTCAACTATGTGGTCGCGGGTAGGATTGACCGTGAGCCTTGGCTGAGGAACCGCACCAGTCGCTTGATGTTCTGGGCAGCGGCCGCCAGGAAGAACTGGCGGGTGGCCCGTACAAGCTCCGCTTGGGCGGGGGTGTTCGTCGGTCACTGACTCGACTGGCGGGTGCCCACATCTCTGGCGGGTAAGTATAACGCGCGTTGCTCTTAGTGTTGGCAGAGAAGAAAAAGAGGTTGCCCCACTTCTCGCGCCTTTCGAGAAGTGGGGCCTTCCGCGGCGATGACTCTTCAGCGTGCCTCGTCCAAGCTCCGCTTGGGCGGGGTTTTTCGCGCATCACAATTGTTCGTCCGTTACAGACGAGGGACTGGGTTTGGCAGCACACTCGCGCCCTGCCTTGGGGCTTAAACTTATCACTGACCGGACAGCACCCGAGATGCAATAGTTGGAGGCATCGAAAACGATCTCTTCTCCAACGCTCCAGCATGAGACATGTCCGTCACGGGAGCGATCTATGACGACCCGAGACCAGGACTACACAGTCGGCGCGGTGGGGGGATGCAGTGTCGCTGGATGTGTGCGTTCGCATCTGGCTCACTGCTCCAAGTGCGGGTGCGGCGCAGAAGAAAAGGCCCGCGGCAGGCCGCGGACCTCAGCATCAAAATCAGACTCGGATCTTACTCGACTCCCGCAAGAGCCTCGTTCAGCCCAACGATGTCGGCTCCCAGATCGCGACCGTCCGTACCCTTGTTGATGTATGAATTGCCGGACTGGAGCTGGTAGTTTCCGCCGTTGCCGTTGTTGTACTGGACAAAAATAGTGTTCGGATCGGGCGCGAACATGTTCCCTGCCGGCCAGGAAGATGGCGGAAAAGCCGACGGAGTCCCAATCAGGGCGTTGTTGGCGAACGTATAAGTGGCGAAACAGTTGGCGATCTTGAAGGCCGGCGTGCCCTTGTAGGCGCAACTGGTGGAACCGCCTCCCGCGCCCCATACCGGGTACACGCCCGTTGTGACAATACTGTTAGTAAAGACGAATCCGTACATCGCTGGATTCGAGCTCTGGTTCCCCAGGATCAGGACGCCGCCCTTGGAATCCAGGAACCCTGTGATGTGATCTATCGTGATCGTATTCACCGGATTCGCCGGCCACCCGTTTGCCACGGAAAACAACCAGCCCCCACCAACGTACTTCCGGCTGATGTCATCCATGACAACGTCGTGAATACTAAAGCGGGTTCCTGCCGTGGCGGGTGCTCCGCCGCCCTTTCCATTTCCAGAAAGGGAGGTGGCGATCGTGATACCCCCTGCGGCATGGATGATGTGCGTGTATCGGATGGTGACGTCTGTGACCTCACAGATCGGACAGACGTTGTCGCCTGACTTAGTGTGCTGGTTCTTAGGAGTCAGCAGTATGGCATAGCCCTTCTCGGTGAAACCTCCCCAGACGTCCTCCATCAGGTTGTCTTCTGCCAGCACACGTACGGCATTCTTGAGTTCCAGGTGGTGCCTGACAATGAACGGCTCGCCCGAATCCCCACCCTGGAACGGCGAGTTCCCCTTCATCCACTGCCACGGCTTGAAGAAGTGATTGAAATGGATGGTGATGTCGGTTGGAGTCGTGGTCGCCGCGCCTCCGCCGAACAGGATGGCTTGGCCCGAGGCTTCCAGGAAGTTGTCCTCGATCTTATAAGGACCATCCCGATAATTGCCGGTACCTCCACCCACCGCGTGCGCTTCCGTACACGTACCGGTGATAGCGGTACAGTGAAAGTCGCTGAAGTAGGAGTCCACGACGGCCACGTAATTCGTGCCGGAGAGCTTGAAACCATTCTTGGTCTCATCCTGCGTCGTCCCGTGCACCCAGCTCCGATCCAGCACGATGTGATTCGCCGTGCCTCCATTGTCGACCGATATCAGGATCACATGTCCCTTGGTCCCTGTCGGCCGCGTCAGCTCCAATCCGATTAGTCGGTAGTGATTCGCTCCGGTCCGGAAGATCACTGCGCCGACCTTTCCTGAAACAAGCTTGGCCAGCACATTCTGCGGATTGTCGCAGGAATACTGCGGACGTCCCGGCAGGGACGCCACTCCCGCATAGCAAGGCGTGAGGCGCTGCCCCTCGGCCGGCAGAGCGCTGTCAGGAGAACTGGTGCGAACAATAATCCAGTGGTTGTTATCGCAATTCAGGGCCGGGAATCGGAAGGTTCCCGTGAAAGTTGCGCCGGCTTGCAGTTGGATCGTGTCGCCACATTGGGCTCTGTTCAACGCTCCCTGCAGGTCGTCGCCGGCATTGACGCTGATGACGGATCCTGGCGCGGGCGTTTCCGCCATCGAACTGGCAACGGTCGCTATCGGCAGTTGCGCCGGACCATCGTAACCGCTGGCGGCAGCAACGTTGACGCTGAAATTGCCGTTGGCAGTGTTGCTGTTGACATCCGCGACCATGACCGTGAAGTTGAAGGTGCCGACGGTGGTCGGCATGCCGGTAAAATACCCGTTCGCATTCATCGCGATTCCGGCTGGAGGAGTGCCTGCCGAAGTGCTCCAACTGTAAGGCGTGGTTCCGCCGGTCGCGTTGAATATTTCGCTATACAGGTTCCCTTGCGGGCCCTGGGGAAGACTCCCGGTGGTGATTTGCAGTTGAACACCATGAGCGAACAGGCACAAGGACACAATCGGAACTACCAAAACAAAAAACACTGAGCGGTGGGACATGACGGACCTCCTTGAGAGAGCACGTCCGCGGTAAGGCAGCCATCATACCACGAACAAGAAGGTGGACACTCTAGGTTTCCGTATCTCCCGAAACGACCTTCACAAGGGCGACGGTGTCAGCCTGCTTGAACAGACCTGCCAGTTCGTAGACACCGGCCCCCGTGATGGTGGCCGTTTCTTGCGACTGCCGAGCCGAAGTCAGTTGGGCAGAAACCGCTACAACCGTTACGAGGAGAAGTAACTCGCAGTGCTGCAACCATTGGACGGGCGGGTGCCCCATCCTTTTCGCGTACTTTGCGAAACGGGTGGGTGATGGCGGTCATCGGCGCTCTCTAAGGACAAGGGCATCACAGGAGTCAGCGAGAAACCCCACGCGGGAGACGCACCGTGGAATCCCACCCTTCAAAAAACGAAGGGTGGGGCACTCGGCGTTTCGGAGAACCCACCGCGTTTGTCCTGCGGTGGCACCATTTTACGGGCGTGATTGTCGAGGGTCATTTATTTGGGGGGATACCGTCTAGAACGGGAAAACTACTACACGTAACCACTCGGTGGACAGGCGAGCCCCTGGGAACCGGGGCGGGGGGCGGGAGCGCGGACGAGGTGTGCGGAGCGGGGATGGGGAGAGTGGCGGTCGAGAGCAGGCCTGAGCGCTGAGAACATGGTCAATGAGTGTTATGGCGATGTTTCAACAACAACCCACCGCAGAAGTACGCTCGCTGGTGATGCAAATTGTTTCACATTGACGCGAACAGGGATTGGAAGGACAATAGCAGCGGTTTTTGGGGTCAAGAAGCAAATTCCGGCTTATTCAAACACTTATCACAAACAAAGGGGTGATCCCATGAGGACGAATTTTTCTGCGGTCGTCACTGCTGCTTTTCTTGCGTTGGCACTCCCAGCCACGCTGCTGGCGGCGAATACTGTCACCTCCTGCGGAACCGTGATCGCCAAGCCGGGCACGTGGACCGTCGCCAACAACCTGAACTGCAGCGCACTCGGCGTCGCTATTCAAGTCAACAACGTGACTCTGATCCTGAACGGTTTCACCATTACCGGGCCTGGACCTGTTTCTGGGACGGGAGTGTTGGTCGTCTCTCCCGGGGGATTCGGGCTGAAAAACGTGAAGATTGTCGGACCGGGGACCATCTCGGCCTTCGCCGCGGGAATACTCTTTTTGGGTACAGCTGGTGGAGGCGCCGTTGACCTGACCCTGAGCAACAACGGCAATGGCCTCATAGCGAACTTCGATGGTAATGGCATTCAGTCGAAAAGCCTGCTGATTACCCAGAATCAGATTGTGCTAAACGTCAATAATGGCATCCAGGGCAGCGCGATCAACATGAGCTCCATTGTCGGCAACAACGCCAGCAACAACGGTGCGGCCGCACCGGGGGGCAGTGGCATATGGCTGGCCATGGCTGCGGCCAACAAGGTGCAGGGCAACGTCTGCAACAACAACTTTGTCGATGGAATCCGCCTCGGAGGAGCGGGCGGAAACGGGGCGACCGGGAATACGGTTGTGGGTAATCAGGCGAACAATAATGTAAATGCTGGCATTGGTCTGGAAAGCCCTACCGTCAGCGATCACTTCTCCGGCAACGTCGCGTTTGGCAACGGACTCTTCGACATCAGCGACTCGAACCTCAACTGCGGAAGCAATACATACAAGAGCGATGTGTTCGGCACCGCCAACCAGGCTTGCATAAAATGAGACTCCCTGCCCAGGGGCAGGGTGGCGCGATCATCGCCTGGGTGGATAAAGACTTGTCGTCTTTGTTCGCGACCGAACTGTGAGCCGCAAAGCGATCGACATGCGGCACCAAGGCTTCAGCGGTGCGGCCATGCTCCCCATGGCCGAACTCGAATACAGCGAGGTTATGGACAAACTGGCGCGGCTCGAAAGACGCTTTGTCGTTCGCACGAAAGACTCTCTGGCGACAGCGCCAAAGCCAAGGCTGCAAATCAGGATTTCTTCACGCTCTGGAAAGACGCCGACCCCGACATCCCCATCCTGAAGGAAGCCAAAGCGGAGTACGCGAAGCTGCAGTAGCCATGGCAGCCATTCTTTTTCGGGCCGTCATCCGCTTTACCTCTGCACTTGGAAATTCGTAACTGTTATCAGGCGTTTACGCTCAAAACCCCCGTCCCGTGGTCAATAAGTGTAATGGCGATGTTACGCCAACTCTTCATCTAATTGACTGGTCATACTGGCCGGGAGGACAATTGTGCCGGAGGACGGCCACGAAATCCATCTATCTTGCTTCGCTGTTTGCGCTTCTGGCCAGCACAGCGACGCTGGCGCAAACGAATCCTGTCCCATTGATTAATCAGCCGCTTGCGCCCATGACCGCCGCACCTGGTGGGTCTGGCTTCACACTTACAGTCAATGGCACGGAGTTTGTTTCTAGTTCGGTCGTGAACTGGAATGGCGCGGCGCTGGCGACGACTTTTGTCACCGGCTCGCAGTTGACCGCGGTAGTTCCTGCATCGGACATCGCGACGGCCAGCACGGCTACCGTCACCGTCACGAATCCCGCCCCCGGTGGGGGTATGTCAAATGTGATGTACTTCGATGTAGCGAACCAGGTTGCCAGCCTGGTGTTTTCCAACTTCTACAGCAGTTTCAGTGCGAGCGCGTATGCAACAATTGCTGCTGACTTCAACGGCGATGGAAAGCTTGACCTAGCCTCGGTGACGGAGAATCCGAATGTGCTCTTTGTTCTGCTCGGGAATGGCGACGGCACTTTCCAAACACCTCTCCAATATCCTGTCGGGAGCGATCCTTTCTGGCTGTTCGCCGGCGATTTCAACGGGGACGGAAAGCTCGACATCGCGGTAGTCAATGCGGGGGACAGCACAGTTTCCATTTTGCTGGGTAACGGCGACGGCACCTTCCAAACGGCCAAGACTCTTGCCACGGATTCAGGTCCAATTTCAGTCGTCGCTGGCGATTTCAACGGCGACGGAAAACTCGATCTCGCGGTAGCTTGCGGCGGCAGTGGCGGCAACGGCGGCAGCATATCAGTCCTTCTCGGCAACGGCGACGGCACATTTCAAACGCACACGGATTACCCAATACCCGCAGCCTTTTCGGTTGCAGCGTTGACGTTGGGGGACTTCAATGGTGACGGTAAGCTGGACGTTGCATTTGTCACAATTGGCGGCATAATTGGTGGAGGCGGGCAGCTCTTCATCTACCTGGGCAATGGTGATGGTACCTTCCAAGTCGCAAATGGCGTCCTCGTGCCGGAAGCCGGCGGCGGCTGGATGTTCGCAGCCGATCTGAATGGCGACGGCAAACTTGACTTGGTGACGGCCCCAGACCAACAGGCAGGAGATATTCCACAGATTTCCGTCTTGATCGGGAATGGGGATGGCACGTTTCAGCCGGCCGTTGAATATTCGACCGGAGGGGGTTCTCCGGTCGGCGGGGCGGAAGGCGACTTTAATGCGGATGGCAAGTTGGATCTGGCGACCATCAACTACCGCGCCAACACGGTCTCGATTCTGCTGGGCAACGGAGATGGTACCTTTCAGAGCCCAATGACTTTCCCCACAGATACGTTGCCTGATTCTGGTATTCCTATTGCCTTAGCGGTGGGTGACTTTAATGGCGACGGCCAGACCGATCTGACGGTTACTCAAGTTAGCGTCGCCAACCTTCTCGTACTGTTGCAAGGAACCTGGCCCGCGCTCGCTGCTGTCCCTCCAAGCGTAGGTTTTGCTCAGCAGAATGTCGGCACTTCGAGTGCGCCGCAGGCCGTTACCTTGACTAACACGGGCAATGCTACCCTCGACGTATCGAGTATCGGCATAACGGGCGCAAACGCCGGTAGTTTCTCCCAGACCAACAGCTGCGGGGCAACCCTGGCACCCAGTGCGAGCTGTCAAGTGAACTTGATCCTCACCCCGAGCCTGCCGGGAACCGTGAGTGCCGCAATCACCATCACCGGTAATTTCGCTGGTCCGCTAAATGTCGCCGCGACTGGCATTGGGATTGGAGCCCTGGCGAGCGTGTCGCCGCCAACCGTAACTTTCCCTAGCCAGTACGTTGGGACCTCCGGGCTGCCGCAGACGGCCACAGTAACCAATACGGGCAACTCTACACTCACGATCACCAACGTAACGACCAGCATTGCCGACTTCGGCACACTCAGCAACTGCACAAATGGCGTCCCGCCGAACACGAACTGCACGATCGGGGTCTTCTTCGACCCGACCACATCGGGCACCAGAACCGGGACCCTGATTATCACGGATAACGCCAGCGGTAGCCCGCAAAGCGTGGTACTCACGGGAACGGGCCAAGATTTCTCCGTGACCGCTGCTTCATCAAGTCAGACCGTATCACCTGGCCAAACAGCCACTTACTCTCTCAGCGTGAGTCCGGGCGGCGGGTTCAACCAAACGGTCCAGCTAAGTTGCTCAGGGGCGCCGGCGCAGTCCAACTGCAGCGTGTCACCGAGTTCGGTCGCACTGAACGGCTCGGCGTCGCAGCCAGTGGCGGTCACGGTAACGACGGTGAGAGCCTCGGCGGGCTTGACGAAACCGCGGTTCGTACCGCCTTCCGGCGATGCCTATGGTTTGTGGCTGTGGTGGTTTGGAGCCCTGGGGATAGCGAGTGTACTGAGCTTCGCAAGCTGGCGTCGTGAGTGGCGTCGGCCCTGGGCTTACGGGCTGGCGTCCGTTTGCCTGCTTGGTATCGGAATGGCCATTTCCGGGTGTGGCAGCGGATCAAGCGGCGGTGGCACCGGTGGGATCCAACCCGGCACCTACAACCTGGCGGTGTCCGGCAATTTCACATCAGGCTCGACGACGTTGACTCACACTACGAAGCTTACTTTGGTCGTGCAGTAGCCACGCGGTGAGAAATTCGCCGATCTCGGCATCCCCATCCTGCAGGAAGCCAAGGCGGAGTATGCGAAGCTGGAGTAGCTGGGAAAAAGTCCTGCCTCGTCGCTTACTGTTCACCGATGGTTGACGTAAACAGGCGTGGCTGTTGAAAAAGGAACCAAAGCAGTTTTTTCAGAGAATTTCAGCGCCTACGGCGAACGAACATTCAATCACTTACGGACGAATTTTGTTGGTGAAATTCCCTGAAAAGAGTTTTTCAACAGCCACAGGCGTTTACACCAACGACCTGGTTGCTGGTGAAATGGCAATGTTTCGACAGTTAGGATCTACCCGCCAGCAGTGCGTCCGCCTGCCTTTGTGCTTCGTCAAGGTTAGGGGACATGAAACTCGCCCTTAGTCGAGCGGCATGCGCTTCCGTCGAACGGCCAGCCTGTTCTAGCGCGTGGGCGAGCAGCAGGTACCCGATAGCACTCGGCGCCACCACCATCGCGTTTGAAAATTGCTGGATGGCCTCGGCCAAATCGCCATCATGCTGCGCCACTATGCCTAGCCCGACGAGCGCCTCTGGACGCCCGGGGGAGAGCTGCAGCGCCGATTGGTAGCACTGTTTCGCATCTGGATAGTCGCCCATCTGCCGGTACGCGGATCCTAGACCGCTGTAGGCGCTGGCCCGCAGAGCTGGATCCCCGTGGTGAAGAGCCACGGTTTTGTAACGCTCGATGGCGGCTGGGAGGTTGCCACGCTGATGTTCGTAGGCGCCGAGGCCGAGGACGGCGGGAAGATGATCTGGATCGATAGCGAGCGCCGCGCGAAAATGAACAGCAGCCTCTTCAGTCTGTCCCTGTTGATCAAGGTAGCTGGCTAAACCGGTGTGCGCGACGAAGTTGTTTTGAGTGACCTCAAGCGCGCGCAACCAAGCCGTGGGAGTGTCGCTCCAGAAACCGATCTGACGATGGGTCGCCACGCTGAGTGCGATCAGAATCACAGTCGCGAGAACAGCTACGCAGGCGCGCGGAACCTGACCCCGGCGTGCCCAGTCCGCCACCGTCCACACCGCCATCAGGAACAGCCCGATGAATGGTATGTAAGCATAGCGGTCGGCCCTGGCTTGCTGGCCCACCTGTACGAGCCCGATCATAGGCGCCATCGAGACGAGAAACCAAAGCCATCCGACGGCCAGATAGGGCCGTGGACGCCACAGCGAGACCACAATCGCAGTCGCGAAAACGAGAGCCAGCGCCCCCGCGCCAACTTGCCAGGCTGGAAACAACTTAGTGGGATGGGGATAAAGCAATGTCAGACCCGATGGCCAAATCGACGTGGCCACGTAACGCACATAAGAAATCAGGGCAGTTTCGATCCGGATGAGCATGATCCGGTAACCGGCGAATGGCCGCAGAGCATGCGCCGCGTGCTGGGCCATCAGCGTCACGACCGCGTCCGCGACTGAAAGAAGAAGCAGGGGCAGCTTTTCCAGCACGAGAAAGGCGAACGAAAACCGCGGCGCTTCCGGACGCTCTGGCGCCGCGGCGGTCATTTTCTGCAGCTGCGTCTGCGGCTGTGTGGCCATTCGACGTAGTGGCCAGTAATCCCAGAGTAAAAGAAGAAAAGGGAAGGAAATCACCTGTGGCTTACTCATCAGCGCCAACAAAAACAGAAGAAAGACTACTCCGTAGCGGCGCAGCTTTGGCTGACGCGCATACCATCCGTAAGCGAGCAGAGCGAGCAGAAAGAAGAGCATGCTGAGCACATTCTTCCGCTCCGCGGCCCACGCGACCGATTCGACATTGACAGGATGGAGCGCAAACAGCGCAGCCACCATCAGGCTGCGACAGGTGAATCCGGTGGCGCTCTGCAGCAGCAGGAAGAGAATCGCAGCATTGATCGCGTGCAGGAATGCGCTGACGAAATGATGTTCCGCGGCATTCAAGCCGAACCACTCATAATCGAGCGCATGCGACACCCAAGTCAGCGGATGCCAGTTTCCCATTTCGAAGGTGGTGAACGACCATTTCACCGTAGGCCACGTCAGTCCGGCCTGGACATGCGCGTTGTCGGTGATGTAACCTTCGTCGTCAAAATTGATAAACGCGTTGTGAGTGACCGGAATATACAACGTCAAAGTGACACTCATCAATAGCAGACAGAGCAGAAGCGTGCGTCCGGCGGGGGAGCTAAGCAGCCCCGGGACTTGGGCTGGAATTGCCATGTTCGGAGGCGCGTTTGATGACGATGCTTATTTTGCCAGTAAGGTTAGCACTCGACCTCGTCCTTGGCTAGTGCGGAGTCTTTGATATAGCCGATGCGGTGGGCGTAGTAGCCGGTCTTCGCGAGCGGGCGGGTGGCGCACATCTCCGGCGGGCAACCATAACGCAAATTGCCCTTAACGCTGGCAGAGAAGAAAACAGGGGTGTCCCGCTTCTCGCGCTTTTCGAGAAGTGGGGCCTTCCGCGGCAATGGCTCTTCAGCGCGCCGCGTCCCAGCTTCGCTTGGGCGGGGTCTTCGCACATCACAATTGTTCCTCCGTCACAGACGAGGGACCAGGTTTGGCAGCAAACTCGCGCCCGTGCCTTGGGGCTTAAACTTATCACTGACAGGACAACGCTCAAGAAGCAATAGTTGGAGGCATCGAAAGCGATCTCTTCTCCAACGCTCCAGCATGAGACATGTCCGTCACGGGAGCGATGTATGACGACCCGAGACCAGGACTCCACAGTCGGCACGGTGGGGGGATGCACTGTCGCCGGATGTGTGCGTCCGCATCTGGCTCAGTGCGCCAAGTGCCGCCGCGAAATCTGCGGGCATCACTCGGAGTTTTGCGAGTGTTGTGCCGAGACGTTCTGCCCGGCGTGCTACACGGAGCATGCGCGTGAGTCGTGCAGCCAGGTTGAGTAAGTCGGGTGGGTGGACGCGGGGGCCCCATCCTTTTCGCGTACTTTGCGAAAAGGGTGGGTGATGGGGACCATCGGTGCATTATGGACGACGGCACTGCAGGAGTCAGCCAGAAATCCCACCCGCGAGACGATCGTGGAATCCCACCCTTCAAAAAAAAAAACGAAGGGTGGGGCACCCGGCTCCGCTTGGGCGGGAATTTGTTAGGAATTCGCCGCAAAGCCAAGCAGCCGCAATTCTGCTTCGGCGATAATAGAACGATGACTGGTCTTTCTAAACGTAATGCCACCGGCAACACTGCTGCTAATGGCGCGCAAAACTGCAACGTGGCCCTCCTTGGCTTCGGCACGGTCGGAAGTTCGGTCGCGAGAATTCTTTGCGAGCGCTCCAACACCCACCTGCGCCTGACGCACGTCCTCAATCGCAACGTGGCGCGGAAAAAAGTGGACTGGCTTCCCTCCTCGGTGCAGTGGACGGAGAACATCGACGACGTTCTATCTTCCAACGTGGATATCGTGGTCGAGGTGATGGGCGGCCTTCAGCCCACCGAAGACTGGATCCGGCGCGCGCTCGAGTCGGGCAAATCCGTGGTCACCGCCAACAAGCAGTTGATCGCGCGTTGCGGTCCTGAGTTGGCCAGCCTCGCCCGCCAGATGAAACAGCAGATCCAGTTTGGCGCGTCCGTGGCGGGCGGCGTGCCGGTGATTTCCGGATTGCACGAGGGATTGGCCGGCGATGAACTGTTCAAGATCCGCGGCATTCTCAACGGCACCTGCAACTACATTCTCAGCCAGGTCGAGACGAACGGCATTCCCTTCGCCACCGCTCTGCGCGAGGCGCAGAAACTTGGCTTCGCCGAAGCCGATCCCACCGAAGATATCGAGGGCCTGGACGCGCGCGCCAAGCTCGCCATCCTGGCGCGAGTCGGACTGCACTGCAACGTCAGACCGGAGAGCATCGTGGCGCGCTCGATTTCAGCCATCGACTCCGTTGATTTTGAATACGCGAACCAGCTTGGTTGCACCATTCGCCAGATTTCCTGGGCAGAGCTAGAAACAGCGTCAAAAGGTGACAATCTGTTTGCTGCGGTCCAGCCGGCGCTGGTCGATCTCGCATCGCCCTTGGCGCGCGTCGAAGGCAGCCAAAACTTGGTGATGGCGACCGGTACTTACGGTGGCGAGACCGTCTTCGGAGGCCACGGCGCAGGCGGACACCCAACCGCCGTCGCGGTCGTCTCCGACATTATGGCCATCGCTCGCTCCAAGCAAGCCGGGATGAGTTACGCTGGACAGCCGGTCGAGAAAACGCCCGTAGTCCCTGCAAAAGTCACCTCCGATTTCACCACCAAGCACTATCTGCGCTTTCTGGTGAAGGATCGGCCGGGCATCATCGCCAGCCTCGCCACAATTCTCTCCGAGTGCGGCATCAACATCGACTCGGTGCTTCAGAAACCGGGCTGCCCGAAATCGCACCTGCCCTTTTTGATCACGCTGGAGGAATGCAAGGCGTCGCTGGTGGAGCGGGCATTACAGCAAATCAACTCGCTCGATTTCCTGGTGCAGCCCTGTCTGCATCTGCCGATTCTGTAACAGAGCAACTTCATTTCCAGGGCAGCGTTAGATGGCGTAACGTTATGCAGTCCAGGGATTGACGATTGGAATTGCAGCATCTTCAAAGTGGGCGGTGTTGCGGGTTGCAAGCGTGGCATGTTGCGCGAGCACAATGCCGGCAATCATCGTGTCGCGAAGATCACCGGGGCGGCCTTTCCTGTGCCTCGCTGCCATTAGATCGCTCGCCTGCCCCGCGGCCGCAACATCGAACGTCGCCACACGCTGGCCAATTCTCGCGAGAAGCTCTTCAAACGCCTGGCTCAGGAGCGTTCGCCGCCGTCCCGCCGCCAGAATCTGCAATCCAAACTGGATTTCGAGAACCGTCACCGAAGTGGTCCATATCGACGTTCGGGATTGATGGTCAAGCCAAGCGACAACTTTCTGGTCCGGTACCTGCCGCATCAGCGCGGAAAGCACATTCGTGTCGAGAATAATCACAGCTCAAACTCGAAGGGCTCAACCTCGTGTCCACGCAGTTCGGGAATGTCAGTTTCGAGGCCGACTTTGGTGAACAGGGCAGCTATTTCTTTCCCCAACCCGCCGGATGGAAGAGGCTCTTCAACCGCAGCGCTGCGAAGAATATCCCGTATTTCCTCTTCCATACTGCGTCCATTCCTCCGCGCACGGCGCTGCAATCGAGCTTTGACGGCGTTCTCGATATTGCGGACGACAAATTGAGCCATGGCATCCTCCCGGCATTCTAATGATATCATGATATCACATAGCGGGAATCGATGCAAGTGCGCGTTTTTAAGGGGGGATTTTTCAGGTCCACGAACACGGGTCTGGAGGCTTTGCGCGAGTCCCATTAAACACCAGCGCCATAGGACGTTGCTGTTCTACGCTTCCACCTGGAAGAACTGCGCCATGTTGCGGAATTTTTGATAGCGGGCTTCGAGCAAATCGCCGACCGGCAGGCGCTTTACCGCGGCCAGATGCTGCTGCAGCGCTCGGTCCAGCAACTCCGCTGCCTGGGCATGGTCGGTATGCGCGCCTCCGGGGGGTTCCGGGATGATGCCATCAATGCAGCCGAGTTCGTTTAAATCTTTCGCTGTGATCTTCATGGCCTCCGCCGCCAGACCTTTCTTGGCGGTATCGCGCCACATGATCGACGCGCAGCCCTCCGGCGAAATCACGGAGTAAACCGAGTTCTCCATCATCAACACGCGGTCGGCCACGGCAATCGCCAGCGCCCCGCCGCTGCCGCCGACACCGATCACGGTCGCCACGATCGGCACTTCCAGCCGCGCCATCTCCAGCAGGTTGCGGGCGATGGCTTCTCCCTGCCCGCGCTCTTCGGCGTGCAGTCCGGGATAGGCGCCGTCGGTGTCGACGAAGGTAAGAATCGGCCGTTTGAATTTCTCCGCAATCTTCATCACTCGCAGCGCTTTCCGATAGCCTTCCGGGTGCGGCATGCCAAAGTTTCGATAGACGCGCTGCTTCGCGTCCCGCGCCTTCTGTTGCCCCACCACGACGACTTCCTCGCCGTGAAAGCGAGCCATCCCGCAAACAATCGCGGGATCGTCGCGGAAGCCGCGATCCCCGTGAATCTCGCTCCAGTCGGTAAGAATGCGCTCGATATAATCCAGCGTGTAGGGACGCTGCGGATGACGCGCCAGTTCCGTGCGCTCCCACGCGTTCAGGTGCGAAGAAATCTCGCGGCGAAGGTCGTTCACCCGGTCGTGCAACTGCTGGATCTGGCGGAGCGTCTCCGCGTTCTGCCCCTCCAGCGCCTTCAGGCGCGTAATCTGCTGCTCGATTTTTTCCAGTTCCTGCTGCGCCTTCAGTCCAGAATCCATTTTGATGACGTTCCCATTCTTTCGCGGTTGATGCGCTTCCACTATCGAGAGCATAAAGTCCGTACCGGCGATGGCGGGATTCTCCGCGCCGTTTTTCGCGCTAGGATCCGACTTTTGTGCCCGCTTTAGTTTCGCTCGTCTCATCGGCCGCATCGGTTCAAGCTTTGCCGGTGGAGAGCCGGGCGTCCCCGCCCGGCCGGACCCTTCGACTTCGCTCAGGGCAGGCTCGCGAGACGCCCGTCGCTCCACCACATTACTCATCAACTAATGACACGCACGCTGCCGCGCCCGCACAACTCTTCCACACGGCCCAGGAAATTGCGGTCCGGCATCACATTATAGCCTTCGGCTTCCATCACCACCATGAAATCGCCCTCCCGCTCCAGGTCGAAGAGCACTTTCGCCTCGCCCTTGCGCTCGCTAAAGAGCGCGTGCAGCGCATCGACCGTGCTGCCGGTCGCGCTCCCCAGAGGAATCCGTATGCGGAGCGCCTTCGGCAACGGCACCCGAGCTTCGTCCAGCGGAATGATTTCGTTGGCCGTGACCTTCGGATTTGCGCCTTCTTCAATGCGCACGCCGCCGCGGATCAGAACCGGAACCTCGAGCTTAACTTTCTCCGCGAGCTTTCTGTAGGCCTCGGGAAAGACCAGCAATTCAACCTTCCCGAACATGTCCTCCAGCGCGGCTTGTGCCCACAATTCGCCTCTTCTTGACTTTGCGACCCGCAGTCCTGAAATCAAACCCGCGGTCGTGATGTTCTCATCTTTCGCGGTAGATTTCTTCATGGCGGCAATATCTTCGGTGGAGAGCGCATTCAAGTCGGCGAGCTTTTCTTTGTACTTCTCCATCGGGTGCCCGGTAATAAAGAATCCCAGGATTTCTTTCTCCGCCGACAGTCGCGTATGTTCATCCCAGTCGGGCACGTTGGGGAGCGCGTCGCTCGCCTGCTGCGCGGTTTCATCCGCAAACACGCCAAACAGCCCGTGCTGTCCCGATTGCGCGTCCCGCTGCGTCTTTTGGGCCTGCTCGATGGCCGTGTCGAGCGCCTTCATGAGCTGCGACCGGCGCCCAAAACCATCCATGGCGCCGCTTTTGATCAGCGACTCCAGCACGCGCTTATTCAATAATCGCAGGTCCACTTCTTCGCAGAATTCATAGAATGACTTGAAATTCCGGCCGAGTCTCTTGCGCGCCGCAACAATGGATTCGATTGCATTCCCGCCCACGTTCTTCACCGCCGCCAGTCCAAACCGGATCGCCTGCCCGTGCGGCGTGAAGTTCGCATCGCTGACGTTGATATCCGGGGGCTCAACCGCAATGCCCATCTCGCGGCATTCGTTGATGTACTTCACCACATCATCGGTGCTGCCGGTCACCGACGTCAGCAACGCCGCCATGAAGTCGAGCGGATGATGCGTCTTCAAATACGCCGTGTGATACGCCAGCAACGCGTACGCCGCCGAGTGTGACTTATTGAACCCATAACCGGCAAACTGCGCCATCAGATCGAAAATCTTCTCGATCTTCCTAGGCGGAAAGCCGCGCTGCGTCGCTCCCTGCACAAAGCGCTCGCGCTGTTTCGCCATTTCCTCGGCGTTCTTCTTGCCCATCGCCCGCCGCAGCAGGTCCGCTTCTCCCAGGGAGTAGCCCGCGAGCTTATTCGCCGCCTGCATCACCTGCTCCTGATAAACGATGACGCCCAGCGTTTCGTGCAAGATTTCTTTCAACTCTGGCAATTCGTATTCAATCTTCCGGCGCCCATGCTTGCGCTCGATAAAATCGTCGATCATTCCGCCTTGAATCGGCCCGGGGCGGTAAAGCGCATTCAACGCGGTCAGATCTTCGATCGAGTTCGGCTGATACCGGCGCAGAACGTCCCTCATGCCGGATGATTCAAACTGGAACACGCCCGACGTTAATCCCTTATGGAACACTTTCTCGTACGTCGCCTGGTCTTCGAGCGGGATATCATCCAGTTTGAGCGTCATCCCCTTCTGCGCGATCAGTTTCAGCGTGTCGTCGAGAATGGTGAGCGTCGTCAGCCCCAGAAAATCCATTTTCAGCAGGCCCAGCTTTTCGATGGCCACCATGTCGAACGCGGTGACGATTTCGTCGTTCTTGGTCTTGTGCAGCGGCACCAGCTCAATCAGCGGACGCGGCGAAATCACCACCCCCGCCGCATGCACGCCGGAATTCCGCACCAACCCTTCGAGCTTGCGCGCCGTATCGAGCAACTGCCGCACCTGCGGATCTTTCTGGTACGCCTCCTGCAACGCCACGGACTCCTTGAGCGCGTCTGCGAGCTTGATATTCAGCGCCGTCGGCACCATCTTCGCGATGCGGTCCACGTCGCTGTACGGCATGTCCATGGCACGGCCGACGTCCTTGATCGCCGCCTTCGCCGCCATGGTGCCGAAGGTGATGATCTGCGCCACATTTTCCCGCCCGTATTTATGCGTGACGTATTCGATCACTTCGCCGCGCCGGTTCATGCAGAAATCGATATCGATGTCCGGCATGGAAATGCGTTCCGGGTTCAGGAAACGCTCGAACAGAAGTTCATGCTGCAGAGGATCGATGTCGGTGATCCCCAGCGAATACGCGACCACCGCGCCTGCCGCCGATCCCCGCCCCGGGCCCACAGGTATGCCGCGTTCGCGCGCGTAGCGGATGAAGTCCCAAACGATCAGGAAATAGCCGGAGAACTTCATCTGCTGGATGATGGCGAGCTCGCGCGCCAGTCTTTGTTCGTACTCCGCCAGTGAATGCTTGAGCCGCCCGTTCGTGGCCGCGCTGCGCAGGTTCTCCATGCGGCGGGCGAATCCTTGCCGCGTGATGTGCTCGAAATAACTGTCAAGCGTGAATCCGTCCGGAACGTCGAAGTGCGGAAACGGGCTGGGAACCTTCTCCAGCCGAAGGTTGCAGCGCTCGGCAATATCGAGCGTGCGCGAAAGCACCTGGGGCGCGTCCTTGAACACACGCAGCATCTCGTCGCCGTTCTTGACGTAGAACTGCGTGCCCTCGAACTTCATCCGGTTCGTGTCCTGGATGGACTTCCCCGTTTGAATGCACAACATCACATCCTGGGCGTGCGCGTCGTCTTCGCAGAGGTAGTGGCTGTCGTTGGTCGCGACCATGGGCAGCCCGAGATCCTTCTCCAGTTGGAACAACCCGGAATGGATGCGGTGCTCCATCTCCAGACCCTGATCTTGAATCTCGAGGAAAAAATTCTCTTTGCCGAACAGGTCGCGATAGAAACCGGCGGCCGAACGCGCCGCATCGTAGTTCCCTTCCGTCAGCCGTTCGGCCACTTCACCCTTCAGGCATCCGGAAAGTCCGATCAGCCCCTTCGCATGCTCCGCCAGAAATTTCTTGCTGACCCGCGGCTTGTAGTAGAAGCCGTGCAGCGAGGCTTCCGAGGTGATTTTCACCAGGTTGCGGTAGCCTTCTTCGTTTTCAGCGAGCACCAGCAGGTGGTTGTAGGTGTCGCCGTCGGGTGGAGTGCGCGAGATGTCGTGGTCGTCCTTCTTGCAGATGTAGAGTTCGCATCCCACGATCGGTTTGACGCCTACCTTGTGCGCGGCATTTACAAAATGCACCGCGCCAAAAATATTGCCGTGGTCGGTCATAGCCACAGCAGGCATGCCAAGTTCATGAACCCGATCGACGAGTTTCTCGACGTCGCAAGCGCCGTCAAGCAGGGAGTAATCGCTATGCAGATGCAGATGGACGAATTGATTTTGGCTCATGAACCTCTTGGCCCTTGGCTCTTAATCTGGCATCGAACACTTTTCGTGGCATAAATCCACACTGTCATCCTGAGCGAAGCGAAGGACCTATGCAGTTGACCGCGCCAATGCTTAGGTCTTCCGCTCCGCTCAAGACGACAGCCTATACATATGTGGCGAATTTACGGGACACGAGAATAGCGGATCGGATTCATTCTACCGGCTGGAGGAATTCGCGCAATGACAGAAACTGGTGCAATTTCGTGTGGCGCGGGCGCCCTCGCCCGCGTGGCCACACCGTTGCAGCTTATCTCGGCACCTGAAAATCCACGCCCCGATCGTCATTCATCTTGACTGTGGCCTTAAGATCGAGCTGGGCAAGTGGAATCTTCTTCCCGGTTTGGTGGTCGTTAAGCACCCAGAGCGTTCCACCCGCAATCGCGTAATTCCGTACTTCTTCCACATGCTGGTCGCGGAAAACCAGGGCGGTCGCGGGTTCCTGCTCTAGCTTCGACCGATTGCGCGCTTCTACATCTGCTTGCAGCCGGTCGATTTTTCCATTCAGTTGATCGAGGTCGCGCTGCACTCCGCTGTCCTCGCGGTAGGGCGCGGGTTGATACGCATCGGCATAAGAATCCTGATCGCTAGTATCGTACAGAGGATCTGTGTACCAGCCGTAATAGCCATAAGGATAATAGGCCGCGTACGGATAGTAAGACCGGCGCCCGTAGAAGGCCCTACGGTGGCGGAATGGGTCTCCGATTCGCAGGTTAATGCTGCCGCCGCGTCCAGAATTTACGCTGCGGAATGAACCATGGGCTAATGAACCATGGCCTGAAGAACTACGAACTGAACCAGCGGAGTGAGAGGAAAAGGTGCCCCGAGAAGCAGCGTGGCCACCACCGCCAGCGTGCCGTTGTGCCCACATGGGCAGCGCAAGCAAGATCAGGCTAAACGTCGCTATGGACAGCCAGCGCCGCATGGCCACATTATAGCTCAGTTTTGACTTGTCTTCTGAGGAGAAAGTGTGCTCGGCCGCCGGAGAATAACGCCCCCGGTCGCAGTTAATCCCGCCTCAGAACCTCCTTATTTACCCTTTTTCTTGGCCTTGGCGCTGGCCTTTGCCTTCGCTTTAGCGGCTGGCCTCGTAGGTCTGGCGGGTTTGCCCGGTTTCCTGGCAGGAGCCTTGGCTGATTTGGTCACCTTGGCAGCCGCCGCAGGCTTTGCGGGCAAAGCCTTTGCAGCCGCCACGGGCTTCGCAGGCGCCGCAGGCTTCACCGCCGCGGCGGACTTCACTTTGACGCTGGTGACTGGGGGTGCCGCAGCCGCCGCAATTTTTCCCTTCCCCTTAGCGCCCGGCTGGCCGCTCGCCGCTGCGGGAACCGCACCAGCAGCAGCGGCGACCGCAGCCTTAGCTCCTCTGCCCCGCTTTGTCGGTGGAGGCGGTGGAGGCGGTGGAGGTGGCGGCGCCAGCGGCTTCAGAAACTTCAGCGTCTCCGTCCGCGAACGCAGCTTGCCATCCAACAACAGCAAGAACACATCGTTCGCAATCTTTGGATACTCCGGCATCTGCGGCGTAATGCGCAATTCCGTCATCTCCGGCAACGGAATCTTCTGCTGCACTTGCCGCCACTTGGTGAAGAAATTCTTGATCTTCTGTGCCACCGCCTGCTGCCGCGCCGTGATCGCAAGAAACAGAATCATCCCGGGACGGGCCGACGACAGCAATTGCCACGCCCGCGACGGCGTGGCCGCTTCCTTACCCGTCAAGCGCTTGGCGAGGCTGTGGGCGTTCGAATCCAGATCCTTCCAGGCCTCGACCAGATCTTTGCGCGGAATCGCCCGCCGCAAATCCGCTATATCCTTGTCGCCCAGCCGCTCCGTCAGGAAATAAAGCACCGCCGGCGCAACCTCCGGCGTATAGCCCAGCTCGTTCATTTGCTGCCGCGTCTTCATCAGTGCGCCCAATCCGGCCGTGTCCACCTTGGCCGTGGTCCAGCGCGGATTCAGCACCTTCAACCATCCCTCTTTTTCGTACGCCTTCAGGACGCCGTGTGGATCGTCCTCGTAGGCCAACTGTTCAATCTCGTAGCCGATGCTCGAACTCCGGATGTACTCGATGTAGCCGCTTTCTTTTCCCGACTCATAACGCGCCTGTGTCCGCTCCTCAAGCGGCCAGTGAAACCGCGTGCTAAAGCGCGTGGCACGGATCATGCGCGACGGATCCTCAAGAAACGCGTAGTTGTGCAACACGCGAATCACTTTGGCTTCGATGTCCGCCGCACCGTTGAACGGATCCATCAACAGCCCGCGTGACCCTTCATTCAGCGACAGGGCCATAGCGTTCACGGTGAAATCGCGGCGGCGAAGATCTTCAATGATCGTGGCCGGAGCCATCTGCGGAGGCTTGCCGGGCTTGTCGTAGCGCTCCGAGCGCGCCATCGCAATCTCGGCGCGAACGCCACCAGGCAGCGTCAGCAGCAAGGCCCGCGTCTCCTCGTCGGCGCCCCCCACCACCGCTCCCGCCCGCTCCAAGTCTTTTTGCAGCTTGAGCGCGTTGCCCTGAACCGTGAAATCCAGATCGCGGATGGGAAAACCGGTAATCATGTCGCGGATGGCGCCGCCGGTAAGATACAGGTTCATCCCCGCCGCCTTGGCGGCGTCTAGGACGAGGGCGACTGCCTTTTGTTGGGCCGGTGAGAGCCGGGTTTCGAGCGTGTATATGTAATCGGCCATGCCTTCCTAGTCGCCTTGCGGTCGCCCGTCACTGGGCTCGACCGGGGCGTGATTCACAGGTTTTCCACAGGGGACCCTGCTCGCAACTCGGCGAGCTGCCCAGCGGGCGGAATCTAACTCCCTCTAAACATTAGACTTATACCGTAAACTTACATTTCAGTAAACTACCGAAAATAACACAAGGTTTACCGTTTGGCTACTGTGAAGGCACAATCTGTCCGAATTCATCGGGAAAGTGCGAGAATCCCATCTGGAGGTGTGGCGCGGGCGCCCGCGCCCGCGTGCTTGTCCGCGAAAACATAGACCCCCCGGCACAGCAAGCCGCGGGCCTGATAACTCTGTCGTTACGAACCGGAAAGCGTCCCGAACCCCATGCCCTCGACCCATAAGAAAGTAATCGTGCGGAAACACGACCGCGACTCGGTCAGCGGCTTCGTCGCTCCCGCCAACTTCGTGGTGGAGGGCAAGCTCGAACTGCTCAACACTTCCGGCAACGTGGTCGCCATCGACCTGCGAGACATCAAGGCCGTTTATTTTGTCCGTGAGTTTTCCGACACCGACTTGATGCTTCGCAAGACCTTCACCACCCGCCCGCGCACCGAAGGCCTGTGGGTGCGCCTGAAGTTCAAGGACAGCGAAGTGATCGAGGGCATCCTGCCCAACGACCTAACACAGAATCCCGCCGAAGGATTCCTGGTGAACCCTCCCGACCTGCGCTCAAACACGCAGCGGGTGTTCGTACCCCGCGAAGCGCTGACGTCGGTGACGGTGCTAGCCGTCATAGGTGCGGCAAACCGCCGCCGCAAAGGCGGTCAACCCGATACGCGCCAAGTCACTCTGTTTGAATCCTAAGGTTGTGGGGGGACGGGCGCCCTCGCCCGTCCAGCCGAGCGAAGCTCGGTCCTCGCCGCGGACTATCAACCCGCCGCACCCCCACGCACGCCTTCCGCTACAATTCTCCGGGACTCTACTATGAAACTAGCCGACATCGCCAAAGCCCTAAACGCCCGCCTGGAAAACGCTTCCCCCGAAACCGAAATCACCGCAGTGGCCGGCATCGAACTCGCCGGCCCCGGCCAACTCACCTTCGTGTCCAACCCCAAGTACAACGCCGCCGCCAGGACCACCAAAGCTTCAGCGGTCATTGTCGCCGAGAATTTTCCCGCCATATCCACGGGAATGCTGCGCAGCAAGAACCCTTATCTGGCCTGGGCGAAGGCCATCGAACTTTTCTACCAGCCGCCGCGCTACGCCCCCGGAATCCATCCCACCGCGGTCGTTCATCCCCAGGCCAAGCTAGGCAAGAATGCGCACCTCGGCCCCTACGTCGTCATCGACCAAGATGTCGTAATCGGAGACAACGCAGTCCTGCTAGCCCACGTAGTCATCTATCGCGGCGTGACCATCGGCAACAATTTCTTCGCGCACGCCCACGCCGTGGTGCGCGAATTCTGCCAACTCGGAGACAACGTGCTGCTGCAAAACGGCGCCATTGTAGGCTCCGACGGTTTCGGCTTTGCCAAGAATGAAGACGACGGCCACTGGCACAAAATCGTCCAGTCCGGTAACGTGGCCATCGAAAGCGATGTCGAGATCCAGGCCAACACCTGCATCGACCGCGCGAGCGTTGGCGAGACCCGCATCGGACGCGGCACGAAAATCGACAACCTGGTCCAGGTCGGACACAGTTGCACGATTGGCCACGACACGCTGCTCATCGCGCAGGTCGGTCTCGCCGGTACGACCGACGTCGGCAACAACGTCATTCTCGCCGGACAAGTCGGCGTCTCCGGCCACGTCAAGATCGGAGACGGCGCCATCGCCATCGCCCAAAGCGGCATCCCCCACGACGTTCCCGCCGGAGCCATGGTCAGCGGCGCTCCCGCCATCGATCACAAATTGTGGTTGAAGTGCTGTGCCGCGTACGCCAAGCTGCCCGAGATTGCCAAGGCGGTAAGAAGGTTGTCGGAGCGGGAGTGAGGCTACGCTCCCCTATTTTCTGCTGTTTACTTACTAGTTAACACCAGTGGAAACCTAAAAAAAAACGCATACCTCGATCTTTTGAAATCATAGAGTTACGCAAAAAATCCCGCAAAATCTTTGACTTTAAAGGACTTATATGCAAAATATTCCGGAATAAGGACTTAGCTCCTCAAAGAGCGCTGAAAATGGGTTTGGGGCAGCTTCGAGGGCCGTCTTGGTCAACGGGCGCACCTCGGAACTGCCCCAATCAGATCTCTATCTTCACGCACGACGGGTCTTATGTCAATGGATTTCGATCACAGGTTGGCGCCTCATCAGGCTAAAATAAGCAGGGGAGTTGCATATGGCGCGGGAGTATGTGGAGCAGCGCGAGGGCGGTTACTGGATCGCTGGCACGCGGGTTTCGCTGGATTCCATTGTTTACGCATTTCTCCGCGGCGCGGCACCCGAAAGCATCGCGCAGTCCTTCCCTGTCCTCAAATTGGAAGAAGTCTACGGGGCAGTAACCTACTACCTCGGCCACCAGGAGGACGTGAACTCCTATCTGCGACAGAATGACCGGGAATTTGACACGTTGCGCGCCCAGGCGCGGCAGGTAAATCCTGGCCTGTACAAGAGGCTCGAAGAAGCCAAGAAGGTCGAAGAAGTAAAACAGCGGCTGTGAAGGTACGCTTCCAGGCGGACGCCGACCTCAAGGAAGATATCGTCGCGGGAGTTCTTCGCCGGGAACCAGGAGTTGATTTTCAGACCGCAACGAGAGCGGGTCTGCGCCTTCTCTCCGATTTGGAAGTTCTGACTCTGGCGGCCCGCGAGGGTCGTGTTTTGGTCTCGCACGATCGCCGGACAATGCCACGGGCATTCGTGCGCTCGAAGGTGAGTCCGGGCCTCTTTATTGTTTCCCAAAAGACAGACCTGCTTGCTGCCATCGGCGGGCTACTGTTGGTCTGGATGACTTCCGAAGCGGAGGAATGGATCAACCAGATCGGCACGATTCCGTTCTAGGCAGACGGGCTGAAAGGACGACGCCCCGCCCTTCGTTTCTTGACGGGTGGGATTCCACGTCCGCTCACCGCTTGGGATTTTTCGCTGACTCCATAACCACGCTCCAAGATTTCGTCAAACCCCTGCCCGGAGAACTAAGAATCACCGCCAAGTTCCCAGAAGCAACCGTCGAGATCACCCAGTTTGAGGACGTATAGAAAGCAGGCGAGGGTTGTGTAGAGCGGACACTCCTGTCCGCTGCCTTTGACTTTGATTCTTGGCAGCCGGTTGCCACCGGTAGTTTTGTGAAAGGCGGGATTCCACGTCCGCCGACCCATAAATTGTCATCCCGCAGTCGTTTGTCATCCCGACCCTGAGCGAAGTCGAAGGGGGGATCTGCAGTCCGCCGCTAGCAAGACCACGCTCCAAGATTTCCTCAAACCCCTGCCCGGAGAACTAAAAATCCCCGCCAACTTCCCGCAAGCAACCGTCGAGATCACCCAGTTTGAGGACGTAAGGAAAGCAGCCGCAGTGAAATCCCACTCATCGCAAAGTGCGCGATGAGTGGGGCACAAGAGGGGCTGAAAGAAAAGCCATAAAGGAGTGTACGAATATATGAACAATCTGCAAGAATCGGTGAGACATGAATTTGTCGAGATCGGCTCCGGCAAGCCGATAGAGGCGGAGAACCTCGTGGAATTCCATCTGCTCTACAGTGGGCCTCTGCATAGTGGCGGGCATCATGGACCGCGTGAAGAAAAACACGCCATTCGTAAAGTGTTCCATTCTCAACTGCGACGGCTCTGGCATACTCATCCGAATCTGCGTCGGATGGCGGAAATGGAGGGGAGACGATTATTTGCAGAAGAGCCGATACCCCCCGCATTCAAGGCGAAATGGAGTACGCACCCGCCGACGTTGAGCGAGAATTTCGCTGTCCAGAAAGGCCTAAATGGGCTCGGCGCGAATTGGAGCCGAGGCGGCTTTAATTTTCTTCCCCTAGTGACGGCAGAGCTTTGCCTTCGTTGCAGTCTGGAGATTCTATTTCTGCGGGCAGAGGAGAAAAATTACATCTTGCAGGGCGGGGATATTGATGGACGCTTGAAAGCCTTGTTCGATGCGCTTCGTATCGCCGACAAGAACGAACTTCCCCTCAAGGTGTCTCCGGGTGCCGACGAAGACCCGTTCTTTTGTCTTCTGAAGGATGACACTCTTATCTCGGAAGTCCGCGTGGACACGGATCAGCTATTGCGGCTGCCCGAATCGAAGCCACTGGACAGGCACGATGTTTATTTGCAGATCACGGTGCGGCTGAACACCACGCGGCCCACACTTTACGATTGGGTATTTTAGAGTGTCCATGTAACCCGCTCCACCCGCCAGTGGAATCCCGCTCATCGCAGACCGCGCGACGAGTCGGGCGCCCGGCTGCGCCAATCGAGGCTGACTTGGACGAAGAGCCCAACAAGAACGAGCCGAAGTGGAAGCGCTTTGAGAAACTCGTCTGCGAGATCCAAAAGGGAATGACAGCGAGCGCCAAAGTCACTCTCAACGACTCGATAGTTGGCGTGGACTCGAAAGTATCTCGCCAGATTGATATCAGCATCCGAGAGCAGATCGGACAATACTCAATACTTGTTGTCATTGACTGCAAGGACTACAGCGAGCCGATTGATGTGAAAGGCGTGGAAGAGTTCGCTGGCTTGGCACATGATGTCCGGGCTAACAAAGGTGCGATCGTCTCCAGCAACGGATTCACGGAAGCTGCCAAGAACGTGGCGAAGAACCACGGTATAGACACGTTCAGAATGCTAGACACGGAAGGAGTCGACTGGAAAACGTACGTCACCATCCCAGTTCTCTTGGAGAGATCGTATCTCAAGAGCTTCAGCATGGGATTCAAGGGGATTGGACCTTTCCATCTGCCTTCGTCCACTGAGGCATTAGCGAATCTCGAACTGCATTCGGAGGATGGGACCAATCTGGGAACTGTAAAACACATCTTGCACTCCAAATGGGATAAACAGAAGATTCCTCACGAAGCCGGAGTGCATGAGGTGGTAATCGGCTCAGGAGTCATCGCTGAGTTTAAAGGGTTCAGATCGAAACTCGATGTTTCTGCGTCAGTGGTCGTTGGCAGGAAATACTATCTTGGGCCACTCCCGATCCATGTAAAGGGATTTGAGAATGCGCAGACAGGGGCAATCATAACCAAGGAGCTTCGCACCGACTGGATTGAACCGAGTAAGATCGAAAGAGGCGAGGTGCCGGGTTGGACGGAAATCACGAATCAAGAAGGCCTGTCAATCGAGGTGATGTTCCAGATGGGATATTCCGACCTTTACACTGACGAGCCGGGGAAGTCGGGAGGATAAGGCAGGTAGGCGGTGGCCCGAGCTGTCGCATCCATTCCGACAGAGCTACGCTTTTACATCACAAGCACACCGTGAGCACCATCACAGCCTTCTAACCGCCCGTCGGCGACAATGGTGATCGACCTGTGTGGCAGGGTCGAGCTGTGCCCGTCAACCAGGACGGCCCTCGAAGCTGCCCCAGCCCCCGCCGATACGACATGAGTTCGTTCCGCTGTTTGAACATTTCCACTCCCACCCTTCGCAAAGTGCGCGAAGGATGGGGCACCCACGGTGCTGGTTGTGCCAGCAAGATCAAAACCTGGGTCACCGGCCTGGAACCGAAAATCAAAGGCAGCGGACAGGAGTGTCCGCTCTACACAACCAGCGGCTGCTCCCGTCCCTTGCAGGAACGGCTACTCTTGCAACTCCGCCGGAAGGCCGCTGTTGATTGCCGCTCGCACTTTGGCCATCAGGCAATCGCGGTCTCCGAAATCGGCGGGCTCGATGGGATCGTGAAACTCGACCGTCACCGTCCCCGGACGAATCGCAAACCGCGCCTTCGGCATGACTGCTTCGGTGCCTGAAATCGTGATGGGCACGACCGGCACGTTGCACTCCGCGGCGAGATAGAAGGGGCCTTTTTTGAACGGCAGCAGCTTGCCATCGAAGGAGCGGTGCCCTTCCACGTAGATGGTCATGTTCAGTCCCTGGTGAATGACTCTGAGCGCGTCGCGCACCGCCGCGAGGCCGGCATCGCGATTTCCGCGGTCCACGGGCACGAGCGAGCCGATCAGCATGATCTGTCGCAGAAGTGGGACCTTGAACAATTCCTTCTTCACCATCACCGAGGTGCGGCGCGGGATCAGCGGCAGGGTGAGGGGCGGATCGAGATTGGAGATGTGATTCGACATGAAGACGTAGGTCCGCGCCGGATCGATTTTTTCCAGCCCCAGCGTCCGCACCTTCACGCCCGCGATGCGCACGCCGGTGAATGCCGCCCACATGCAGGTGCGGTACAAGAAGGTGATGTCTTTGGTCAGATAAGTCCAGGGAAACCCCAGAAGCGCCGCGAACGGCATCGCCGCAGCCCAAAACAACAGCATGAGAATGGTGCGAAACACCGAGGCAGGTCTCCCGTTTGGATGCGTCGTCCGCTACTCGCTCATTCCGATTTTATTCCGAGGAGCGAAGCGACGATGAATCTGCAACTTTATCCGTTGAGTTTCGAGATGCTTTTTACGCTTGCACTCCGAGCCCGCGCAATCGTTGGGGTAGCTTCTCATAAATGCCGCCGAATCCGCCATTGGAGAGAATGGCAACCACATCCCGCTCCCGCAGTTCGGGCGCGATGGCGTTCACGATGGCATCGGCATCGGCGAAGATGCGCGCCTGCTTGCCGCGTTTCTGGATCTCGCCGATCACGCGATTCAGGTCGAGACGTTCCGTCTCCGGAATCGCCTCGGACTTGAAGATGGCTGCTATCACGACCCGATCGGCGAGCGCGAGGCTGCGGGCCAGCGCATCCTGAAGCACGTTGCGGCGCATGGTGTTCGAGCGCGGCTCCAGCACCACCCACAGGCGCGATTGCGGATAGCGCGCCCGCAACGCCCGGATCGTCTGCTCGATGGCCGTTGGATGATGCGCAAAGTCGTCGATGATCGTAATCCCGTTGACCTCGGCCTTCACTTCCAGCCGGCGTTTAACGCTGCGAAACGTTTGGAGAGCCCGTGCAATTACATCTTTCGAAATTTCACAATTCGCCGCCAGCGCCGCCGCTGCCGTGGCATTCCAGACGTTGTATTCGCCGCCGAGCGGAAATTCGAAGTCAGCCCATGGTTTTCCATCGCGGAGTACCGACCAGGAAGTTCGTTCCGCGTTCAACTTCAGATTTGCGATTTTCCAGTTCGCGCGAGCGGACGCGCCGTAACGTTCGACGGGGCAGAATGCTTTCTTCAGACAGCGGTCGATGCTCTCGGCTGGGCTCTCGCCTGGGCTCTGCCCCGAATCAAAGGCGACAATGCGCCCGCGTCGCGGAACCAGGTTCACCAGCCGCTTGAAGGCCGTTTCCACCGCGTCCAGATCCTTGTAGATATCGGCATGGTCGAATTCGACCGAGGTGAGAATCACGGAATCGGGAAAGTAGTGCAGAAACTTCGGACCCTTATCGAAGAATGCGGTGTCATACTCGTCGCCTTCCAGAATGAAGTGCTTGCCATCGCCAAGGCCAAAACTGCGGCCGAAGTTCTCCGCAATGCCGCCGATCAGAAACGAAGGCTGAAGGCCAGCGGTTTCGAAAATCCACGCCAGCATCGACGTTGTCGTCGTTTTGCCGTGAGTCCCGGCAACCACCAGAACGTCTTTCCCCACCAGAAATTCGTCATGCAGAATCTGCGGCAGTGAGCAGAACGGAATGCGCTCATCGAGCAAGCGCTCCAGTTCCACGTTCCCGCGAGAAAGCGCGTTGCCGACGACCACAAGATCGGGCCGAGGATCGGAGTGAGAACCAAGGTTCGCCTCGGCAAACGGCTGCGCGACGGGGATGCCCAAAGATTCGAGAAAAGTCGACATCGGCGGATATGACGCCGCATCCGAGCCCGTGACGCGAAAGCCGCGCTCTTGCAGCATTCCGGCGAGCGAAGCCATCGCCGTCCCGCAAATGCCGATCAGGTGAATGTGTTTTTTCTGGGTCATTTGATCTCGTGGGATTGCAGATTGCAGAAGTCAGATTGCAGAAGTGAGACACTCGGGATCGGAGTTTACTTTTGCAATCTGACTTCTTACTTCTGACTTTTCATTTCACCGTCGCCGCTTCGAGAATCCGCAGTTCCACTGAGTCCTGCACCGTCAGTCTCGCCCGCACTCCAATCGGTAAAGTGATGTTCGCGCGCGAGACATGCCCCGACCGCAGGCCGAAGGCCACCGGAATCCGCAAGTCGTCCGCAATCCGCAGAATCACCTCCTCGAGCGTGTAATCCTGATCCGGACTCTGCCGGCAATCCAGCATTTCGCCGAAGATCATTCCCCGCACATCGTTCAGCTTGCCTGCCAGTTTCAGTTGCATGAGCATGCGGTCGATCTGGAAAGGCTTGGCCGCAACGTCTTCGAGGAAAAGGATCGTGCCCGCGGTTCGAATCTCGTGCTGCGTGCCCAGCGACGCCACCAGCATCGAGAGGCATCCGCCATAGAGGATTCCCTCCGCTTGGCCCGCCACCAGCGGCTTTGCGCCCGATTCCTCGCCGATCTTCCACTCGTCCGCTCCGCCCACCGCGTTCTGCCACGAAGCCAGGTCCACGCCGTCGGCAACGGCAAAATCCTTGGTCACCATCGGGCCATGGAAGGTCACGAAGTTCGCCGAGTCCGCGATGCAGCACACCAGCGTCGTGATATCGCTGTAGCCCACCAGGATTTTGGGATGCGGGACGATCTTCGTGGGATCAAGCGTCAGCGGCAGATAGTTCGACCCATATCCTCCCCGCGCACAGATAATGGCGCGGATATCGTCGCGGGCGAACATGGCTTCCAGTTCTCGCGCCCGGCGCTCCACCGAACCGGCAAAGTACAAATCGCGTTCCAGGATCGACTCGAAATAAAACGGCTCATAGCCGGCACGGCAAAGGCCGTCGCAGCCCGCCTCCAGCATTTCGCGGTTGACGTTCGACGCGGGCGCAACAATTCCCACCTTGTCGCCCGGACGAAGCGCGCGCGGCTTGATTCGCGAATTCTGGGAAGCGGTAAGCATGTGGAATCGATCTTATCCTGCAGGTCGCGGAAACGTTCCATGTTGCATTTGATTTGGGTGGCGCAGCGCTTCAGCGCTGCGATTATTGGCTGATTCAATACCGGCTTCAGCCGCCGAGGTTAGACACCACCGCAGAAATTTCCTATTCCGGCGTGTCCACCCGCAGTCTGACCTCAGCGGCTAAAGCCGCAGTCATACTAACGCAGTGACCGCAGCGCTGAAGCGCTGCGCCACCCAAAACCGAGCGCGACATCGAGTTTTCAGCGGCCTCCTTAGCTCGATCTTAAACGAAGAATTCTCCGTGGCAGATGAGAGTCGCCGGACCTCGCAGATAAACTTGATTCTCCCAGCGCACCGTCTGCGAACCGCCGGGCGCAAGCACCGTCACCGGCGAAGCAACCCGCCGGCTCGCAATCGCAGCTACCGCCGACGCGCACGATCCCGTGCCCGAAGACTCGGTCTCTCCCACGCCGCGTTCAAACAGCCGGATTTCGATTTCATTGGCACCGCGCACCACCACATACTCCACATTCGTGCCTTGCGGAAACTGCGGCTGCGTGCCGATCAGCGCCGCCTGCCGCTGCCATCCATCCTGAAAGTTCTCCACGAAAATTACGAAGTGCGGATTCCCCATCGACACTTTCGTCCCCACCGCCCGCACCCACATCGTCTCAAGCGCCAACTGGCCGCCGACCTCGGGTTGGCCCATTTCAACTTCGAACTCAAACGTGGAACCTTGCCGACCGGTCAGGCGGCAGGTTTTCAGCCCGGCACCGGTGCGAACCACAACTTCCGTTTTGCCCGCTCGCCAACAAATCTCCGCCGCCACACAGCGCGTGCCATTGCCGGAAATTTCCGCCTCCGAACCGTCCGCATTGATCAGGCGCGCCTTCACGTCAGCTTCCGCATCAGGAAACAGCCATTCCACGCCGTCGGCGCCCACTCCGCGATGGCGATCGCACAAGCGGCGGCTGAGCGCGCCCAGGCCGCCGGAAGCGTGCGCGCCTTCCACCATCAGAAAATCGTTGCCGCAAGCCGACGCCTTCGTAAAAGGAATTCTGGTGTTCGGCTCGCCCATGTTCTGCTGGACCTCGTTCTGATGGCCCTGGTTCCGCGGCGCGCTCATTCGTGTTCCGTAATCCCGAGTGACGTCACGCTGCCAAACACGTTCGATTCGTGCAAGCGGACGGAAAATACGCTCTGCTGTTCGCGCTCGCAATCCACCGCGAACACCATGCGAGAATCCGGATCGCCGGACGCAATGTGCACGCTCTGCATGGTGAGTCGCTCGGCGTCGAGGAGGCGGTTCACTTCCCGCAACATCGCATCCACGTTGCGGCCCGTCACTTCGTAGGTGGTAATAAACGACTTCAGCAAGAACGCGGCCTCCATTCGTCCCAGCAACACCAGCGCAATCAGAATGATGACCGTGGCGAAGACCGCCGTCAGATACAGGCCGCCGCCCGCTGCCATTCCGACCGACGCCACCACAAACAGGGTCGCCGCCGTCGTCAGCCCCGTCACCGATGCCCGCGCGTGCAGAATCGAGCCCGCGCCGATGAAGCCGATGCCAGGGATGATCTGCGCCGCGATCCGCGCGCTGTCCAACGGCGTGCCCGCGAGTTGCCGCGATAGAACCGTGAACATCGCCGCGCCAAAACAGATGAACATATTCGTGCGCAGGCCCGCAGGCTTATGCCGCAGTTGCCGCTCCAGGCCGATGATGCCGCCCAGCGCCGCCGCCAGCAGCAGCCGCGCCAGAGTCGAACTCAACACCACGCCCAGCTCATTACGCAGCAGTTCGATGATCTGATGAATTGAGTTCATGGCAGCGCCCCGGCTTCGACCACCCCAGCCCGCGAAAAACGCGCGGTCTGGGTACCCCGGAGCGGATTCTATCACCGCCGTCCGGGCGCTTTCTGTGTCGCTTGCCGGGAAGGGTTAACGCGGTTGATTCCGGGCGCTCCGCGCCGCGTAGATGCGCGCATGGGGCTGTCCGGTCGCGTGAATCTCCGCCAGCATTGTGAGATTGCCGAGATTCCCGCCCTGGTCCACCGCATCGCCATCGAAGGCAATCACAAAATCCACGTAGCGCGGCGGATCGGCCAGCGCGCGCTCCCAGAGGCCCTCGGGATCCGACGGCCGCTTCCATGGGCGGTGATTTTCGTTGTTCACCACCTGCCGCAGCGGAATACCCGCCTGCTCCATGACGCCCACATGTTCGCTGATGTCCATCAGGAACCGCGAGTTCCGCGGCAATTCCTCAACCACTCGCTGCACTGCGGAATTCAAAGTATGCCGGATTTCCCAGTTCCTCCGGGCCTCCTTCAGGCATTGCGGCTCTGCCTTCCACACCGATGCATAACTGACCAACACCAGCGCAAGCATCACAGCTACCAGCTTCCCACCGTGCCGCCCACCCGCGCCCAGTAGAAAGACAGAAGCCGTCAGCACTCCGGTCGAAACCGCGAACATCGGCAGCAATTGGAGTCCGTAGCGCTGGTTGAAGGCAGCAAAGGGCCACCAGGTGTAAACATGAAGGGGCACCGAGCCGTACGCAATCGAGAACGCGTAGAACACCAGCGGAAGCCACAGCAACAACATCGACGCCGATTGCAGCCGCAGTTTCCATGCTGCGATGGCCAACGCCACAAAGGCCGCCGCCAGCCAGAATCGGCCCCAGTTCCCATCCGCCATATTCAACTGCGCCGATTTCAAAAAATAGATGGCCGCGACCCCGGCATTATGGAGCGCCGGATTCGGCGCGCCCACGCGTTGCTCAATCGCCTTCGCCGAGTAGGGACCGTTAGCAAAGTCCAATGCGTTCCCATACACCACCCCGTTGTACGCCAGCCACAGGACCGGAGCCACGGCAATGCCCAGGAGGAACTTCACTGCAGCCCGCCGCAGGGCGAGATCGTCTAAGTCGTGATTCTGCCATTGCCGCAGGGCGATGACGACGACCGCCGCCCCCATCACAGCCGCCAGAAACCATCCGTCGTAGCGCGTGAGTTCCGCGCCCGCCAGACAGCAGGCGCAGCGCATCAGCGGAGTGCGCGTCACCGCTGCCAGTCGTCCAACTGCGCCTTCATGGTTTCGCAGCTCATTGTTTCGCAGGCCATTGTTTCGCAGGCTCCGGACAAATTCGGCGAAGTACACAACGGCCCAAATGAACAGCGCAAGATAGACTGACTCCGTCAGGGCCGTTGCCTGTACGTAAATCAGGTTCGGATTGGCGCCATACGCGAATGCGGCAGCCCATGCGCCCACGGCAGCCACTGGTTTCGTGCCCGCTTTCTTGCAAAGATCGGCTTCCAACATGCCCCGCACGAGGCGAAATATTCCCATGACCCCGAGCACGTAGGCGAGCATCGAAGGAATCGAACCGCCTGCGCCGTTCCGCCACATGGCCTTCGACCAAATGAACGGGATCATCAGCAGATGAGGCAGAGGCAACCATACCGTCCCCAATTGCAGCAGACCGGGCGTCTCGGAATCGAACACGCGCCGCGCAATATTAATGTGCGCGACCGCGTCGCCATATAACAGAAGATCGCCCCGTTGAAAGTAATAAAGAAAAGAAAACAAAGACACAAGGACCGCAATCCCGGCCACGCGGGCCGCACTGCGGTTCCGAACGGGGGCTGCCGGTGCCGTCACTCGACGCTCACTCTGCGCTCACAGTGCGTCCTGTCATGACTTGAGGATAAACGGTAACGTCAATTCGATGACAACCGCGACGGTGGCCGCGAATGATATTTGCTTCTGTACGCCCACTTCTGAATTGCCTTATTCCAGGTGTGTCAGTTCGCGGAATATCTGAAAGCGCGCGTCAATTTCCCCGCGCGTAAGATTCTGCAGCCGCTCCGTCCCGAAACGTTCCACGGCAAACGATCCCATCACCCCACCGTAAAACAAGGCGCGCTTCAGCACCTCGCGATTCATCTCGCCCTGGGACGCGATGTATCCCATGAATCCGCCGGCAAACGAATCGCCGGCCCCGGTCGGGTCTTTTACTTCTTCAATCGGCAGCGCCGGCGCGCGAAAAGGATGCGATCCGATGCCGAAGGCTCCCTCGCGGAAAAAGATGGTCGCTCCGTACTCGCCGTGCTTTACCACCAGCGCGCTCGGTCCCATGGCAAGAACTTTTCTCGCCGCGCGCGGAAGATTCTTCTCCCCCGCCAGCATCTTGGTCTCGGTGTCGTTGATCAGGAGAACGTTCACCAGCTTCAACGTTTCCGCCAATTCCCTGGGCGTGCCCTGGATCCAGAAATTCATGGTGTCGCCGCCCGTCAGGCGCACGCCATTCATCTCCAGGCGTACCGCCGCTTGCAGTGTGGGGTGGATGTTCGCGAGAAACAGGAACTGCGTGTCCAAATATTCTTTTGGAATGCGCGGCTGAAATTTCTCGAACACGTTCAGTTCCGTGAAGTCGGTCTTGGCCTCGTTCAGGTTGTCGAGATACTGTCCGCCCCAGCGGAAGGTTTTCCCCTCGGTGCGCTCGATGCCGCGCGTGTCCACGCCGCGTTTTTTCAGCACGGCTTCGTGTTCAGGCGTAAAGTCGTCGCCCACCACCGCCACCATCCTCACCTCGGTGAAGTAACTTGCGGCCAGCGCGAAATAAGTCGCGGCCCCTCCGAGAATGTCGTTCACCCGGCCGGAAGGCGTGGCGATCGTGTCGAAGGCAACCGAACCAACTACCAGAATGCTCATGAGTCTCCGTAAGTCAGTCGTTAGTCGACGGTCGTTGGCGAGCTTGCGCGGATTGGTGCTAACGACTAACGACCATCGACCAACGACCTATTTCAAATACTTTCCCAATATCAATTGCAGCTTCTCTTTCGTCGCCGCTGGAATCTTGGCCGGATCGGTCAGAATGGCATTCGCCAGCGCCCGCCCGCACTTGCAGGAGCGCGCCTTCGGCATCGCCGACACCGTGGCCTTCACGACCTTCGCGGCGTTCTCCGCGTTCTTTACCAGCACGGAAACAATCTGCTCCACGGTCACGGAACCATGATGCGGATGCCAGCAATCATAATCGGTCACCATGGCGATCGTGACGTAGCAAATCTCCGCCTCGCGCGCGAGTTTTGCTTCCTGCAAGTTAGTCATGCCGATCACATCCGCGCCCCAACTGCGATACACGTTCGACTCGGCCTTGGTGGAAAACTGCGGACCCTCCATGCAGATGTAAGTGCCCCCCAGCTTCGCGGTTACGCCTGCAGCCTGGCACGCGTTGCGAACCACCTTCGTCATTTCGCCGCACACCGGATCGCCAAATCCAATGTGCGCCACAATGCCGTCGCCGAAGAAAGTATCCACGCGGTGCCGGGTGCGGTCGAAAAACTGGTTCGGGATCACGAAATCAAGCGGCTTGTGCTCTTCCTTCAGCGACCCCACGGCCGAGACCGAAACAATGCGCTCCACTCCCAACTGCTTAAAGCCGTATATGTTCGCCCGGAAATTCAGTTCGCTCGGCAGAAGTTTGTGCCCGCGGGCATGGCGCGCGAGAAATGCCACCTTGCGACCTTTAAGCGTCCCCAGAACGTACGCATCCGAAGGATCTCCAAATGGAGTCTGCTGCTCGACCTCGTGAGCGTCGCTGAAACCCGGCATGTGGTACAAACCGCTGCCGCCTATAATGCCAATCTCTGCCTGCTGCAAGTGCGCTCCTGATTGGGCTGGTTTCATAAATCCCTTTCACATCGGAAGGCACGTCCCTCAGGGGCTAACGCCCGCATTCCTCAGCCCTGAACGGCACGGCTGAAGCCGTGCCCTACCCAAAACCGATTGATGGAAACCAGCTCTCCGCCTTTATGGAAACCAACTCCACGCTGGGAATGACTGCGGAACCTGTGATTATACAAGAGGGAAACTCATGGCTTCGCGGGCGCGGCCTTCTCTTCTGGCCAGAAGTCCCCCTCCACCCGCTTCGTCGTCTCGTCATCCAGACTTTCGCTGATCAGCACCGCGTCGCCGCGGACTTCAATCACTACAACTCCCTCTTCCGTCAGCCAGGCATGGCGTCCGCGCAAGGTTCGCCAGGAATCGACCGGCGGCGCGTCCTCCGCAACTTTGCCATCGCTCCCCAGGCCCTGCCGCTTCTGATACCGCTCGGCCAGCGATTTGGCATACACCGCCGCGAACTCCGCCGCCTTTGCCGCACTCGACCAGCGGGAAACGTACAGCACTCCGAGCGGCGCCGATTTGTCTGCCTTTGGCTTGCCGGCGAAGTAATACCCGCCGCGCCACGCCGGATACATTGCGTCGGCCTCTTGCCGGCCCGCATACTGCTCAACCAGAATATCAACGTCAAACTCTCCCATCGCGCCGATGTCGAAGGGCTCGTAGCCTTTGAAGTCCCGCTCCATGTCGATCATCTTCATGGGCTCCAGCTTCTCGTGCGCAAGATAGGTCCGCGGCTCCATGATTTCGCGCGTCGTTTTCGGAGGATCCTTGAACGCGCCCGCATAAGCCAGTTCCTTCCCGCCCGCCTGCAAGAGCGCGCCGGTAAAGTCGAGGCCGTAGCGATACGGGAAGGTCAGCTCCTCTTTCAAAAAGATCGGAGCATCGCGAAACGCCGGAGAATCCGCCGTCCCCGTCAGCATGCCCTGCTTGAGCGCGTCGACAATCTGCGGCGAATCCAGCAGCGTCTTCCCGGTCGGCGCCAGCGAATAATCCAGCAGCACTACCATCGCCTGGCCCTCGACCACCGCCTGCCGCGCCGACGTTTCCTCGTCGTTTTCGATATCGGCGGGACTGGGATCATCCTTTTTCTTATCAGCGTCTTCCGTCGAGCCCTTCATCCATTTCTCGATGCCGAACGACTGGTCCTGGAGCGCGTGCGTCAGTTCATGCGCCAGCACCGGCTTCTGCTGCTCGACGTCCACCCAATCCAGCAGATTCACAGTTTTCGTTTTGACATCGTAGTATCCCGCCACCTGCTCCCGCAGCATCGCCACCAGAAAATTCGGCAGGTCGAAGTTCCGCGGCAGCAATCCGAACTTCTTCAGCACCGCCGACGACCGCTCCAGCCGCTTCGCGTCCTTGTCCTCCTTCATGTTCTTCTCGATGTAGGACTGCACCTCGTCGCGCTTAGTCAGCCGGCGCTTCACTTTGTGCTCGATCGGCAGCCCCGTGTCCTGGCTGGCAAACTGCAAGATCTCGTCCACGGAGCGAAAAAGTTCTTTCGCCTCTTTGGGCGAAATGGTGGTCTCTTGTGTGGCAGGTGTGGATTGTGTGGCGCGGGCGCCCTCGCCCGTGCGGGTTTGGGCAGGCGCGGTCTGCGGCTGATCTTGATTCTGATTCTGATCTTGAACTTGAACGCCAAGGTTATCGACGTTCTTGTTGTTTGCCGGAGCTTGCGGTTGGCCTTGCGACCACGCTCCGCAAACCACCAATGCAAATAGCAGGATAACTACGGTGGACTTCCACAACTTCATGTTCCCTCTATCTTGAAAAAATGATCAAGGATCAAGGATCGCGCGGTTCTTAGCGACCGGCGACCCTCTGTGCCACCCACTCGCCCGCCTCCCGCGTCCCCAAAGTTCCGCCGATGTCGGCCGTCGTCTTTTTCTGCCGCACCGCTTCCAGCACGGCAGCTTCGATCTTCTGCGCCTCGCCCGCCAGCCCCACATGCGCCAGCATCATTGCCGCCGTCAGAATCGCGCCGAAGGGATTGGCAATGTTTTTCCCCGCAATCGGCGGCGCGGAACCGTGCACGGGCTCGAACATCGAGGTGTCTCCGGGACGCAGATTGCCGCTCGCGGCCATCCCCAACCCGCCCTGCAATCCTGCCGCGAGATCGGTGACGATGTCGCCAAACATATTGTTGGTGACGATGACATCGAACCCGCGCGGATCGCGCACCATTTGCATACAGAGCGCGTCCACGTACATGTGTTGCGTCTCGATCCGCGGATACTCTGCGGCGACTTCCTTGAACACGCGCTGCCACAAGCCGCCGGCGTGCGTCATGGCGTTCGATTTGTCGCACATCAGCACGCGCCGCCGCGGAAGAGCCATCGAGCTTCCGGTTGCTCGCGCAGTATTCAAACGCGTAGCGGACGATGCGCTCGACTCCCTTGCGCGTGTTGATGTCTTCCTGGATCGCAACTTCGTCCGGCGTTCCCTGCTTGAAAACTCCTCCGAGGTCGCCGTAAACGCCCTCGGTGTTCTCGCGAATCACCACGAAATCGAGGTCTTTTGGTTCGATGCCTTTGAGCGGGCAAAGCGACGCATCCATCAATCGCACCGGCCGGACATTGGCGTAGAGGTCCATCTGGCAGCGCATGCCCAGCAGGATTTCCTTGGCATGAATGTTGGAGGGCACGCGCGGATCGCCGAAGGCGCCGACCAGGATGGCGTCGAAATCCCGGGCCAAGGTGGCGAAGCCGTCCGGCGGGACCGTAACTTTGTCGGCGAGATAGCGGTCGGCTCCCCAGTCGAACGAAGTCAATTCGACGGCAGCGCCAGCGGCCTGCATGACTTTGACAGCCTGCGGAATGACTTCTTTTCCAATGCCGTCGCCGGGAATTATGGCAATACGCTTCGTAGCGCTCACGTTCGAAACGTTAGCACAGCGCTGAACCATTCATAAACCCGTGCTTGTGTAGAGACGGGGCTTGCCCCGTCTCACTGCCAGGCGAGACGCGGCAAGCCGCGTCTCTACAGGAAATCTGTCAGGCGTCAGTCCGGGTGCGCACTTCGCTATAATCGGAAGTTGAGCCTATGACTTCGACGACACTTCCGGGGCGAACCCGAGTAAGCACAGCGGCGCGACCACTGCGCCCGACTTCGGCGATACTCGCGCCGAGTTCCAGGCCTTGCTCTCAGGTTGCGGCCTCTATGACCTGAGCTGGCGCGCCAAGATCGCGGTGACCGGCGGCGACCGCGTCCGCTGGCTGAACGGCATGGCCACGAACAACGTTCGCGATCTTGCCCCCGGCCACGGCGTCTATGCCTTCCTGCTGAACGCGCAGGGCCGCATTCAGGCCGACCTCTACGCCTTCCAGCGCGGCGACTCGCTGCTGGTGGATACGGAACGCGGGCAGCGAGACAAGATATTGCAGCTGTTCGATCACTACATCATCGCCGACGATGTTGAGATCGCCGACATCAGCGACAAACTCACCGCGCTTGGCCTGACCGGTCCCGAATCGCGCCATGTTCTCGAACGCGCCGGCTATCGCCGTTCCCGATCTCGCGCACCTGCAGTTCGCCGACGTTGCCTGGCAGCAGAAGACGGTCACGCTCCTGCGTTCGGGCGAGGAGGCGCGGGAGTCCTGGCAAGTCTGGATTGCCCCTGAGCACGTGGGTGAGCTCTGGGAGGCGCTGCTCGCGGCGGGTGCGCGGCCCACCGGCACGACTGCGTTGAATCTGTTCCGCATCTCGCGCGGCATTCCGCAATTTGGCGAGGACATCCGCGAGCGCGATCTGCCGCAGGAAACCGGGCAGACTCGCGCCTTGAATTTCACCAAAGGCTGCTACCTCGGTCAGGAGATCGTCGAACGCATCCGCTCGCGCGGCGCCGTGCACCGGCAGTTCGCCGCGTTCATGGTTGAGGGCACGCTGCCCGAACCGGGCGCAAAGATTGTGGCCGACGAAAAAGAAGTGGGTGAGATCACGAGCGGCGCGATTCTGCCTCTGCCCGGCGGAGATCGCCCGGTCGCATTGGGCTATCTGCGACGCGAGGCTGCGGGAAAAGAACTACACGCTGGGGCGGCAACGCTGGCGCCAGCGCGGATTCCGATCCAGTAAGAATCGTGGAGCGCGGACACTCTTGTCCGCGCGGCAGCGACGCGGCGCTACATGCAGCGCGGACAAGAGTGTCCGCGCTACACATTCAGAAAAGGGAACGAAAATATGGCGCAAAAAAGAAAAGAAGAAAGCGAATTCAAAGTAAGCGACAAGCGCTTGTTCACCTCCGACGGAGAACTTCGATCCGATTCCGCGGAAGAACAAGCGCCTCCTCCAGTCGCGGCGGCGGCTGCGCCGGCAGTCGACGGCGGCCCTCGATGCCGGCCGTTTCGACGATCCCAGAAGCCGCGTCCACACCCGTGGCACCCGCACCCGAATCGGATATCCCCGCCCCTCCCACCGCCTCCGAGCAGCAGGTGCAGCACGATGCCTACAAACAGTCGTCGCGCGATCTGGATGCGCGAGTCGAACTGAGCGGACACTCGGCGAAAGAACTGGAAATGAGTTTTGAGCGCTTCATGGCTTCGCTCTACATGACCGCCATGATGCAACTCGGCCTGATGCACGAACAGGGCGGCCAGCCAGGAGTTGATTTGATCGGTGCGCGGCAAACCATCGACACGCTGGGCATGATCGCCGAGAAAACCAAGGGCAATCTCACTCCGAAGGAGCAGGGATTCCTGCAGAACTGCCTCTATGAACTGCGCATGGCCTACGTGGAAGTGACCAACGCGCTCGCGCATCCTCCGCAGGCGCCCGGCCCAATTACAGGTACAAACGGCTGATGCACGCGACTCTGACGGTATTAGGCAGCGGCACGTCGATGGGAGTTCCCACGATCGGCTGCGACTGCGCCGTCTGCCGTTCGCCGGACCCGCGCGACCGCCGCACCCGTCCCTCGGTGATGATCGGCTACAACGGCCGGCACGTCCTGATCGACACCACGCCCGACTTTCGCGAACAGGCGCTGCGCGAAAACATTACGCAGCTCGATGCCGTGCTCTACACGCACACGCACGCCGACCACATCCTCGGAATCGACGACCTGCGCCCGCTGACTTATAAGCACAAGCCGGGCAAGCTGCCTCTTTATGCCACGCCGCGAGCCTGCGAATTCCTGCGCAACATGTTCCGCTACATTTTTGAAGCCGAGTATAAGTTTGGCGGACTGCCGCTGGTGGACCTGCATCCGATCGAAGGTCCCGTCGAATTGTTCGGCGCGCGCTTCGAGCCGGTGACGGTGATCCACGGCGAAACCCCGATCCTTGGTTTCCGTTTCGGATCGGCCGCCTACCTGACCGATCACAGCGAGGTCCCGGCCGAAACGCTGGAGAAGTTGCGGGACCTCGACATCCTGTTTCTGGACGCGCTGCGCTACACGCCGCATCCCACGCATTCGACCGTCGAGCAGTCGCTGAAGATCGTGGACGCGGTGAGACCGAAGCGCACGTTTTTCACGCACATCTGCCACGACCTGCCGCACGAGGCGACCAACGCCGCGTTACCGCCTGGCGTGCGGCTGGCGTTTGACGGAATGAAACTGGAGTTTGAGATTTAGAAGGAACACGTAGACCCGGACGCCCTCATCCGGGCAGGCGAGCGAAGCTCGCCGATGTTCCCGGTGCGCATGGAGTAAGCTGCGGAGCTTCGCTCCGCAGGCGGGCGAGGGCACCCGCCCCACATGGACCTTGTTGATGCTGACTTTCCACAAACTCGACGATGTGCCCCGCGACTTCGGCCCAGCGCTCGTCAGCGTCGGCAACTTCGATGGCGTCCATCGTGCCCACCGGCACGTTCTGGGCGAGATTGTGCAGCGGGCGAAAGCGGAGGGCGCAAAGTCAGTCGCTGTAACTTTTGAGCCGCACCCGATCCGGATTTTGCGTCCCGACAACACCCTGAAGCTGCTGACTCCGACTCCGGAAAAATTACGGCTGCTCGCTTCGACCGGCGTGGATGCTGTTCTGCTGCTGCCCTTCACGCGCGATCTGTCGTTGATGACGCCCCACCAGTTCGCCCATGAAATCCTCAAGAAGCGCCTGCACGCCCGCGAAGTTCATGAAGGCTACAACTTCCACTTCGGCCGCAAGGCGTCGGGCAACATTCATACGCTTCGCGAACTGGGCCGCGAGATGGGGTTCGAAGTTCACGACTATCCTGAGATGCGCCTGCGCGGAGAGCCGGTTTCGAGCAGCCACATCCGGAAATTGCTGGGGGAAGGCCGGGTCAGCCGGGCGCGGCACCTGCTGGCTCGTCCGTTCAACCTGCTCTCGACCGCCGGGCGCGGCCGGGGATATGGGGCGAAATATACCGTCCCGACCATCAATCTGGCGCACTATGAAGAACTCGTGCCCAAAGATGGCGTGTACATCACTCGTACGCGAATCGGCAACGGCGACTGCTTCGATTCGGTCACGAACATTGGAAACCGGCCCACGTTCGGCGCCGATTCTTTTGCCGTTGAAACTCACCTGCTGAATTTTCATCCAATCGAACTTTCGGCGGAAACGGAAGTTGAAATTCATTTTTTGGATCGTCTGCGCGATGAGATCAAGTTTCCGTCGGTCGAAGCTCTGAAAGAGCAGATCGGGCGCGATGTGCGGAAGGCGCAGAGGTATTTGCGGAGGTTGGGGTAAACGGGGGTTCGTTCCTAGCTGACAGAACCTATACCGTAAATAGCCTGTGCAGTGGTTGCTGGGTGCAATGGCGATCTATCGCCGACTATCCAGCAGCAACTCAGTTACTTCCGTTTTTGACGCCACGGCACATCATTCGCCGCTTGCTCGGCTACCCGCAGGCATTGATCCGCTGTTTCGCCCCCAATTGCATGAAGGTGTTCTGTCACACGTTCGAGCTTCGGCTCATCAATGCTGTATTCATCTTCGCCCGCTAGTTTGCAGATGACCCGTTGCTTTTCTGGAGAAAGCTTGCGTAGTCCCTCCAGAGTAATTGCCGTGCGACGGTCCAGCAGGTCCGCATAGAATCTTCCGATTTCAAGAATCACATCCTTGCGGGACTCCGCCAATTGCAGCAGGGGTTCTAGCAACGCGCTATCACCACGCCAATACAGATTGGTCACATAAGCCAATAACTTGCCGTCGCAAACATCATTTTCGGGCGACTCTTTCGGTCTGGAAAGACAGGCGTTCAGCGACTCCAATAGGTAACCACGGTTTCGCTGATATTCGGTGTCGAACACTGCGAGCGCATAAGCAATATCCCTGGCATGCTCTCCAGAAGAGCTAGGCTGCTCGCGACGTAGGCTTGCGAGCAGCGACGCTGGTGGAGTTGGATGGGAAATCGTCGTAAAAACGCCGGGATCGCAACCGGTGCACTCGAACTGAAGATAACTTAGCCATGTCCCCTGCTCAACGGCCCTGAGATACCCGAATCGCTCAATCCAGTATGGAGGATACGCAATACCCGCCTCCCACTGACCGGGCCTAACCCACCAAGGTTCCAGTTTCGGGAAGATCAACGTGTACTCACCGCAACTGACAGTGACCTCCACTCTCTTATCGGGGGACCACTCCGAGGGCTTCTTGTTGAACACGACTGGGACAATAAAACCGCGATCTGTGCGCTTTGGCACGATGGTGCGGCCATCCAGGCGCAATTGAACCGTGTTAGCGCAAGCGATGGGTTTTCCGTCAACCACAAACGTAACGGAAATGAACTCACTCGCAATTACAGGATGTGGAAGCGCCAGCAACAGCACCGTCAGGATGACTGCTACCTTCATGGTGCAACTCTACTCCGAGGGAAGAACCCAATTCCAGAGCTGCTCGACAACTGGCGCAACAGCCGATTACACCACCATCCCTGATCCCCTGATACAATCGCTCCCCGCATGGTCATCGGCCCCCTCCAACTGCTGAAGCAGGCGAGCCCCGGACAGCGACGCACCTTGCTGGCGGCGGCTCTCGGCTGGATGCTGGACGCGTTCGACGCGATGCTGTACGCGCTGGTTCTCGCGTACGTGATGCGCGATCTGGGCATGTCGAAGGCGACCTCCGGCCTCCTGTACACGCTCACGCTGCTGGCCTCCGGCATCGGCGGCGTGTTTTTCGGCTTCCTTGCCGACCGCATCGGACGCAAGCGCGCCCTGATGCTCAGCATCCTGACTTATTCGGTCTGCTCGTTTGCTTCCGGCCTTTCGACCACCGTGCTCATGCTGGCGGTGTTTCGTTTCATCCTCGGGCTAGGCATGGGAGGCGAGTGGAACACTGGGGCGACCCTGGTCGCGGAAACCTGGCCCGATGAATTGCGGGCCAAGGCGATTGCCGTGGTGCAGAGCTCGTGGGCAATCGGCTATGCGCTGGCCGCGCTGGTAGCGGGCATCGTCCTGCGTTACGCCAACTGGCGCATGGTGTTCTTCGTCGGAATTCTTCCCGCCTTGGTTACGCTCTGGATACGGAACCGCGTGCCGGAATCGCAGATGTGGTTGGATCGCCATGACGCGACAAACCCCGTGATTCCGGGCGTTGCGCCCCAGCCGTCGGATGCTGCCGGCGGTTCGCGGACAGGAGTGTCCGCGCCACACGATTCCTTCTTCCTCATTTTCCGCGCGCCCTATGGCAAAAGCACCATCGTTCTTCTCCTGCTCAACTTCTTCGGATTGTTTGCCTGGTGGGGACTGTTCTCCTGGATTCCGCCTTATCTTTCGCTTCCGGTCGCACAAGGCGGGCGCGGCTTCGGCATCATGGGCACCACTACTCTGCTCCTCGTGCTCAACCTGTTTGGCATGTTTCCCGGATACATCAGTTTCGGCTGGGTCGCCGACCATCTGGGCCGGCGTAAAGCTTTCATGCTGTATCTCTTTGCCGCCGCCCTTCTGGTGCCTTTCTACGCCATGGCGCGTTCGCAGGCCGTACTGCTCGTATTGGGCGCGGCGGTCGCATTCTTTGGGACGGGATTCTTTTCGGGCTCCGGCCTCATCGGTAGCGAGATCTTCCCTACCCGCGTGCGGGCGCGTGCTTTGGGCTTCACCTACAACGGCGCGCGCACCATGAGCTCGATCGCCCCGTATGTAATTGGACGCGTCGGCCAGACCAAGGGGCTAAGCTGGGCCTTCTATCTGTGCGGCGCAGCTTTTCTTCTGGCGAGTTTGATGGCAACCCAGTTACCGGAGACGAAGGGGAAGGGGCTGGAGTAGTACTCGGTCGTTGGTCGTTAGTCGATAGTAGTTGGCAAGACATTGCGCGAACGACTATCGACTATCGACCAACGACTGCCCTCATTCCATCGGCTCGACCACCAACTCCTCGCCCCGAGCCGCCCGCTCTGGCAACTGGATCAGCACAATCGCCACCAGCACCAGAACGATTCCAACCGTCTGCATCGGCCGCAGTAACTCTCCCAGCACAAGCGCCGCGATCACGATACTGAACACCGGCTCCAGGCAACTGGCCACAATGGCGCGGGTCGGCTCCAGGTGCTGAAGCCCGGCGAAGTAGCAGGAGAATGGCCCGAGCACGGAAACCAGCGAAAACACCAGCATGAATCCCCACTGCTGGCGGCCATAGTGAGCGGCAACAATCTTCCATGGAGGATTCACAAAGATCCAGAATGTTGACGTAGCCACCAGTACCCACAGCAGCACTTTCCAGCGGTCGTAACGCGCCAGCACACTGTGTCCGCCGACGTTGTAAAACGCAAAGGAAAATGCAGCCAGCAGTGCAGCCGTGACTCCGACCGCGTCCATGCGGAAGCCACCCGAGCCGACAAAGCCGACGGCCAGGGCGCAACCCACGACGGCCAGTCCCACCGCCGCGCTTCTCCGCAACGAGGGCCGCTGCGCTCCGCGCGCCATCGTATAGAGCAGCACCCAGACCGGCGCCGTGTATTGCAGGATGATGGCCGTCGCCACGTTCGTCCGCTGAATCGCGAGGTAGTAGAGATAGTTCGAGGCCGCGACTCCAAAAATTCCAAGCAGGAAAAACCGCACCAGGTCGCGCCCGGGAACACGCAGTGCGGACGCTCCTCTGCGCGCCAGCAGCACCGGAAACAGCACCGCCAGCGACAAGGTTGCGCGGCTCTGCGACAGGATGAGGGGATCGATCTTCTTTAATGACTCGCCTAGTAGCGCGCCCGGCAGCAGATGCCCCGTGAATGCCGCGCGACCGAGCGTCGCCGAAATTCCCCACAGAAGGGCCGCACTTCCAATATAGAAGTAACCGCGCAGCGGATGGGGGCCAGCCTGATGAAGACCGGTCTTCACCGAACGTGCTCGATGGAGTAGGTGATCTTCGCCGTCTTCTCCAGCATGGCGGAAACGGAGCAGTACTTCTCCTTCGAAAGATTCACCGCGTCTTCCATGGCTTTCTGCGATACCGGTCCGCGAACGAGATAGGTCAAGTGAATCGACGTATAGACAGCCGGATAGCCGACCGCTCTCTCGGCCTCTGCCCGCACTTCGAGCCCGGTGAACGGCTCGCGTTTCTTGCGGAGAATTCCCACTACGTCCGATGCCGTGCAACCGCACAAACCGAGCAGCACCAACTCCATCGGAGTATTGGCGGTTTTCTCGGTTGCCGTATCCATCACGATCGAGTGCCGTGAAGTTGCCGACCCTACGTATCGATCTTTGTCCGTCCAGTTCACTGAAGCTTCAATCATGGTGCTTTCCTCGTTTACCAGCGCTACCGCGCGACGATTGATACGGTGGAGCACCCGGCGCTCCACGAGCCGCCTACCGCCGGTTGTCCGTCATCGGCTCAGGATGAATTAGAACCCGGAACAACTCCGGCGCATCGTGTTTGAAGCGAATCTCGAGCGAGGTCTGAACATCGTGCACTCGCGAAAGCGGCATATCGTCGGGCAGCGTGCAATGGCAGGAAACATACAGCCGCGCGCGCACCTTCTTGAACTGGAATTCGTGCACGTCCATCACCTCGGGAAACTCCTTCACAATCTCCTTGAGCCGCTGTTCCAATTCCTGCTCCCGCACAATTTCCTCTCCCGTCTCAATGGTCGCCGGCTCACTTTCAATATGTGTCAGGATGGTCGCAATTTCCGGAATCTCACCGCGCATCTCCGTTTCCAGCCGCGTAACTTCATCGTGCGCCTGCTTCATGCTGAGTTGCTCATCGAGTTCCAGATGCTGCTCCACATGCAACAGCCCGTTCAGGTCCTGGACGCTGACGTCGTGCACATTGAAGTTATGGCGCGTAGCCACGGCGCGGATGCGGTCAAAAATATTTTCGCTGCGCCGCGCGCGCGGCACCGAGTGCACCATCACGTCCGCATCGGGCAAAACCTCGCGCACCCGCGACGTCACCGCATCGGATACCTGCTCCGAGCGCTGGAACGTGAAATTGCGTTCCAACCCCAACGAAACGTCCGCGAAATAGCGGTCCCCAGCTTTCCGGAACCGGACCCGCTCGACTTCCAGTACGCCATCGACGGTGCTAATCCTGTCGAGGATCTGGCCGCGCACGCCGGCCGGCGCCGCATCGAGCAGCGCATCAATCGTCTTACGCGCCAGGCGCCAGCTCACGTAAACCACCACGCCCGCCACGAACAGTGCGGCGATCGGATCGGCTTGGCGCAACCACGCAACCCGATAGCTGCGGCCTAAATTGCTGCGCCCCAGCCAAACCAGCGCCAGGCCCAGGATCACCACCCCGCTCGACCAGATGTCCATGGAAAAATGCAGTGCATCGGCTTCCAACGCTTGACTGTCGTACTTCGTCGCGATGCGTCCCAGTGCGCGGGAGCGCCAGGCATCGACGGCTATCGACAGCAACATGACCAGGAACGCAGCCACGCTCGGCTCAATTTCCACGCTGTGAAAGAACAGCCGCTTTCCCGCTTCATAGACGATCCAGACGCAGGTCATCAGCAGCAGACCGGTTTCGATGAAGGCGGAAAAGTTCTCAATCTTGCCGTGTCCGTACTGGTGATCGGCATCGGCCGGCTTGTCGGAAACCCGCACCGAAAAAAAAGTCACCAGGGCCGCGATCAGATCCAATCCCGAGTGCGCCGCCTCAGACAAAATTCCCAGCGAACCCGTCGTGATCCCCACAACAATTTTCAGGCTGGTGATCACCAGAGCCGCGAGCACGGAGTTCCCGGCAACGGCTCGCTTTTCCCGGCGCATGGACCCGGAACTGAAGGTGGCCCGAACTTCTGGCATAAACGTCATTATCGCTTTGGATTCGCCCGCCGCCAACCCCCTCCTCCTTGGCTAGTAGTCTAATTCCGTGTTGCTGAGCCGCGAGCTGCGAGCTTCGAGCAAACGGGTTGCCCGCAGCTCGTAGCTCGCGGCGTACTTGCTCGGCAAACACAAAAATAGACCGCTGCCCCCCCTTGCCTGGTCTCCGGCGGGACATGCTACGATGACATTTGTCGCAATTTCTCTCTGGAGGATTCTGATTTATGCGTTTGCAGTGCCTCGTGTGTCTTCTGTTCGCTGGCTTGGCTTACGGACAAGCTGCGCCACCGGCTACACCTCCCGCCGCCGGAGCAAAGGCGGAACCAAGCGCCTCCGCCACGACCGCTAAGGCCCCCGAAGTACAGGTTGGGCCCGACGATACCGTGATCACGCTGAAGAATTTCTGCGCCGATGCCGCCCAACAAGGCGACGCCTGCAAGACCGTGGTCACCAAGGCGCAGTTTGAGAAGCTCGCCGAAGCGCTGCAGCCGGGAATGTCACCCGCCATTCGTCGTCAACTGGCAACCGCCTATACGCGCATGCTGAGAATGTCCACCGCGGCGGAAAAACGCGGCCTCGACAAAGGACCCTCGTTCGAAGAAAAGATGCACTTTGCGCGCATGCAAATTCTTTCCCAGGAACTGAGCCGCGCGCTGCAGGAAGATTCCGCCAAGGTTACCGACAGCGATATCGAGGACTATTACAAGAAGAACGAAGTCTCCTACGAGCAAGCCACCTTTGCGCGGATTTTTATTCCCCGCGCAAAGCAAATCGTAAATCCCGTCGCAGCGCCCAAAGCCGATACGAAGGCAGGTGCGAAGGCCAGTGCGACAAGCGGTACGAATCAAGCCCCAACCGAGGCGCAAAAAAAAGCTGCTGAAGAAGCGATGAAGAAAATCGCCGCCGATGTCCGCGGCCGCGCCGCTCAGGGTGAAGACCCCGACAAACTGCAAAAGGAGGCCTACGCCGCCGCGGGACTCAAGGGCAATGCCCCTGACACGAAGATGGAGAAAGTGCGCCGCTCCACGCTGCCTGCGAACCATCAGGGGGTCATGGATTTGAAGCCCGGCGAAGTGTCGGAAGTGATCACCGATCCCAACAGCGGCTCCTACATCTACAAGCTGGTGGGCAAGGAGACCTTATCTCTGGAAACCGTAAAGCCGGAGATCCGCAACGTAATTTCCAGTCAGCGCTATCGCGACAGCATGCAGGGATTTCAGGGTAATGTTGATCTGAACGATGCCTACTTCGGCCCCACGCGAAATCCTGCCATGCCGCCACCTCCAAGGGGAGCAAAGCCGCCTGCGCAACAGGCGGAAGACCCCGACTAAATGGAAACGGCAAAACCAACCATCATCGTCACCGGCGCTTCGGGCAATCTTGGGCAGCGGCTCCTGCCGCAGCTCTCGGATTACACGGTGGTGGGCGTCGATGTCACGCCACCCGCTCATTCGCCGGTTGACCGCTTTGTAGCGCTCGACCTGGGAAGAGAAGAATCCACGCGCGAGTTGCTCCTGCTGCTGCGCGAGTTGCAGCCGACGTCGGTTGTGCACCTGGCGTTTGTGATCGATCCCCAGCGCTCCGGCGTTCTCGACGTCGACCGGATGTGGCGGATCAACGTGGCCGGCACGGCCCGGGTGATGGAAGCCATTGCCGAAGCCAACCGGAATACCGGAACCACCATTCGGCAATTCATTTTTCCCAGCAGCGTGTCCGCGTATGGCTCCGATTTGCCCGCGCCCGTCGCGGAAGACTCGCCACTCGCCGCACACACGCTGCCTTACGCGATCCACAAGAAAGAAAGCGATCTTGTCGTGCAGCAGCGCGCGCCTTCCCTGCGCGGGTGCGGAGTGTTCATTTTGCGTCCCCACATTTTTGCGGGAGCCACCGTCGACAATTACCTGATGGGAGCGTTCCGCGGAACGCCCAACGGGAAGGGGGCGCGCGCCGCCCGCATGCGCCAGTCGGCAAAACGCCTGCCCTGCATGTTGCCCTTCGGCCAGAAGTATCTGGACAACAAGATCCAGTTCGTCCACGTCGACGACATGGCCCGGCTGATCGCGTGGATCCTGAAGCGGGAACCGGAAGCGCAGCGGCTGACCATCCTGAACGTTGCCGGACGTGGCGATCCCTTGACCTTCGGGCAGTGTATCGAAATGGCGCACGCCAAATTGCTGCGCGTCCCCGGACAGTGGGGCATGCGCCGCGTTCTGCAGTTCTTGTGGAACTGGAACATCTCGGCGATCCCGCCGGACGCGGCCCCTTACATGACCGGCCAGTACATCATGAACACCGAGCGGCTGAAGAAATTTCTCGGCGCCGACTACGAGCGGGTGATTGAGAAAACTAATTTCGAAGCGTTCGCCGATTCGTTCCAGAAAAACTGAGAAATTATTCACCGCCAAGACGCCGAGTACGCCGAGAAGATCCAAATCTTGAACCACAGGGGGCACTGAGGACACAGGGGAATCTTTGGTTCTTTCTCAAAATTCCTCGGCGACCTCGGCGTCTCGGCGGTTAAACGCTCTTCGCTCCCCGGTACAGCCCCGCAATGCCAAATGTGTAAGGCGTCCAGGAAGCATCGCGAAACCCGGCCTGACGCATGCGAACGAGCATTTCATCAGACGCCGGAAAGCGCTCGACTGACGCCGGCAAGTACGCGTATGGACCTCGCACTCCCGAGATCATCGTCCCCACCTTAGGAAGAACTTTCTTGAAGTAGATGCGATAGCACTGTCCGATCAAGCCGCCCGGCTCTCCGAAATCCAGGATGCCGCATTCTCCGCCAGGAGCGAGCACTCGCGCAATTTCACGCAATCCCGCGTCGTAGTCGGCCAGGTTTCGAAAACCGAATGCCGATGTCACCAGATTGAAATGTCCATCGGGAAACGGCAGACGAAGCGCGTCCGCTTCGATCCATTTTATGGGCCGCAGCGTCGTACCTCTTCCCTTCGCCGCCGCGCGCTGCAACATGGCGTGAGAAAAATCCGCGCCCAGAATCCGCGGAGCTCGCGAGCCGGCGCGGCGGCGTAAAGCGAAAGCCATGTCTCCGGTGCCGCAGCAAAGATCCAGAACGCGAGCCTCGGGACGCTTCAGAATCGCATCGAACCTGCGCGCGGTGCGCCACCACCACAAGCGGTCAATGTTGAACGAAAGAACGTGATTCAGCAGATCGTAGCGCGGCGCAATCGAGGTGAACATCTCCCGGACCGCTGCCGCCGTCGACTCGCGGTCTCGCGCACCGGCGGGAGCCGCGCCTACGATCCGCTCGTTCATTTCTCGATTCATGGCGACAACGTCTTCTTCCGCGGCGTTCGATTATTCACACGCGTCCTGATGGGCGAAGTTCCGGTGAGACAGAGCCCAGCCAAGATTTCCGTGGGAGTCTTTAATCTTGACCCACCATTTCGCTTTCGGCTTAGGGAAGTCCAAAACACTTTCGTGAACCAAAGTAATCCTTCCACGAAACCACGCGTCCCAGTACCCCTCTCCGTCATAATGCAGCACATAGAAGGTATCGCCCTTGTGAATCGGCGTTTCCGGAATGTCGCGGTCGGCCTTAGTTGCAATAGGCGTGGATATAACTTCGCCCGTCAACCCCGTAACGACCTCTCCTTTGGGCAGTGTGTTCACGACTCGTTTTCCGTTTGGTCGATCCACAAGCGTAGTCCTCTCCGCAACCGTCCACTGGCGATATGTACAGCATTCGAATGGACAGGCTCCAACATCCACAAAAACATGCGGCGGCACCTTTGGGTTGGTGTCGCTGTTAGCTGCATGGAGAGTGCTGCTCAAAAGCAATAGCGGCAAGATTGCAATTCTAGTGCGTCGCTTCTTTAGTTCGCCGTTCACGAAAAATCCGTTCCTTTTTGCGGCGCTCAATTCCGCGCCAGTTTCCGAATCTCGTCGACCGCTGAGCGGACGATTGCTTCCGGCACGTCGCTCGCGATCTCAACCTTGCCGATCTCGCGCGGCAGAATAAAATGCACCACACCCTGCCTCGTCTTCTTGTCGGATCGCAAGCGCTTCACGACGCTCGCGGTTTGCCACTTCATGCGCGGCAGCCTGCCAAAGCCAATCACCGAGTTCGAAATGCGTCCCGCCGTCACACTGTCCAGTTTGCCCGTGGAGAGCGCGATGTGCGTGGCCGCGATCATGCCCCAGGCCACAGCCTCTCCGTGGAGCAACTGCGTATAGCCGGTCTCGGCCTCGAGCGCGTGGCCTATCGTGTGGCCGAAATTGAGCACTTGCCGCAAACCGCCTTCGCGTTCGTCGGCACTTACCACCGACGCCTTCAGGCGCACCGAATCGGCAATCACTTTCTCAACCACCACCGGGTCGCGATCCAGAATCGCGCGCCGCCGGTCTTCAAACAGCCGAAACAGCCCCGGATCTCCGATGATGCCGCACTTGAGCGACTCGTACAGGCCGGCGCAATATTCGCGCGACGGCAGCGTCTCCAGAACGGCGGGATCGACCAACACAGCGCGCGGCTGGTGGAAGGTCCCAAGCAGATTCTTCCCCGACGCTTTTCCCGACACTAGGTTGACGCCCGTTTTCCCGCCGATCGCGGCATCCACCTGCGCCAATACGGTCGTCGGCACCTGGATGACATCCACGCCTCGCATATAGATCGAGGCCAGGAACCCGGTCACGTCGCCGACCACGCCGCCGCCCAGCGCAATCAGCGTTGCCCCGCGATCTGCGCCCTGCTTTACCAGTTTCTCCGCCAGCTTCTCCACTGTTGTAAGACGTTTCGAGCGCTCGCCATCGGGCATTTCGAGAAGGTCGGTTTCGATTCCGGAGGCCGACAGCGATTTCACCAGAACTTTTGCCCAGCGCCGGCTCACGGGCGGGACGGTGACCACAAACGCGCGGCGGTTTTCAAGAAACTTGCCGAGCGATTCTCCGGCACGGGCGAGCAGGCCGCTTCCAATGAGCACTTCGTAGGATCGCGACGGCGTGGCGACTGGAATGCTAATCATGAACATTCATCATAGCGCAGGAGCGCTTTGCACTTCCTTTATTGATAGTGAGAGAGCGCAAATGTAGCGCGGACACTCTTGTCCGCGGACGTTCTGCGTAGTGCGCGCTTTCGCGGACAAGAGTGTCCGCGCCACACGCTACTCTTTCACGTCCTTTGGGGGATCCAGCAGCGAGGCGAGGATGGAAGCTCCCAAAACAAAGAGCACGACCGCCAGCGCCCATCCGGTGGGAATGTTCACGTAGTGCGACCCCAGCATTTTGAGCCCAACAAAAATCAGCACCACCGACAGTCCGTAATGCAGGTAGTGAAACAGGTCCATCATTCCCGCCAGCGCAAAGTACATCGAGCGCAGGCCGAGAATGGCGAATACATTCGAGGTATAGACAATAAAGGCGTTCAGCGTGATGGCAAGCACCGCCGGGATCGAATCCAACGCAAAAAGAATATCGCTGGTCTCGACCACCACGAGCACCACCAGCAGCGGAGTCGCGTAAAGTCCGTTCCCTTTCTCCAAAAATCGCCGCATAAAGAACTGCCCGCCCACATATTCTTTCGTCACTGGAAAAATTCGCCGGAAGAGGCGCAGAACAGGATTTTTCTCGGGATGGATTTCCGTTTCGCCCTGCCGCAGCAGCTTCAATCCCGAATACACAAGCAAAGCGCCGAATGCGTAAGTGATCCAACTGAAGCGGTGGATCAGGCCCACACCCGCCACGATGAATACACCCCGCATAAGCAGCGCCCCGAGAATTCCCCCAAACAGCACCTTGTGCTGGTACAGGTCGGGCACTTTGAAATAGCGGAAGATGACCAGAAATACGAACAGGTTGTCGACGCTGAGCGACAGTTCGATGACATAGCCGGTCACGAACTGGAGCGCTTGAGCCCGTCCGTGCCAGAACAGCACCGCCACCGCAAACGTGGCCGCCAGCGCGATCCAGACTCCCGACCAGGCAAGCGCTTCGCGAAAGCCGACGCGGTGGGAGCGGCGATGCAGCACGCCCAAGTCGAGCGCCAGCATCGCCACCACAAACAGATTGAAGAGAATCCAGAAGACGAGCACAGGGAATCTTACGAGAAGCAGGTGTCAGGTGTCAGGTCTCAGGTCTCAGGAAAACCCAAGCCATCGACAGCCAACTCACAGCCAGGAGAGAAAGCAGGTTTTCCTAAGACCTAAGACCTGAGACCTGCACTAAGACCTGCCTCTCTACGCCGGCGTCAGCCCGTATTTCTCTTGCAGACGCCGCTCCATGGTGCGGAAGATCAGGCCGTCGACCGCGTAGCCGAGGATGATGATCAGGATCATCACCGCCATGACCTGGCTCATATCGCTGAGATCGCGACCCATCATCAGCAACTGGCCCAGTCCGAGACTCAGAAAAATCATTTCGGCTTGAATCAGCGAGCGCCACGCGAACGCCCACCCTTGCTTCATTCCATTCACGATAAATGGCAAACTCGCCGGCAACAGCACGGACCAGAAGAGATGGAAGCCGCTGGCTCCCAAGTTGCGCCCAGCCATGCCGTAGATCTTTGGCATCTGCTTGCGGCCGTCCTCCATCGCGATGGTCACGGAAAGCAGCGAGCCCATCAGGACGACAAACAGGATGGCTTTTTCCGTCAGTCCAAACCAGAGAACGGCGAGCGGAATCCAGCAGATGCTCGGCAAAGATTGCAAACTCACCAGCAAACCGCCGAGAGTTTCTTCCAGGAATTTGTTGCTCGAAACGGCCAGACCCAGAATCATCCCGAGCACAACCGACAAGCTGTAGCCGATGAGCATGCGCTTCATGGTCACTGCGATGCCAATCCAGAAGCTGTGGTCGGCAAAGCCGTCCCACAACGCGTGTCCGACTCCCCACGGCGGAGGAAAAAGGTACGGCGGCCAGATACGCAGTTTCGCTACCAGAACCCAGATGCCGAGAAGAGCGGAATAGAAAATTACCTGCTTAGCGAACTTTTTCATCGGCGTACTCCACTTCCAGGGATTTGTCGATCTCGTCGCGCAGGCAATTCAGAATGTCCCCCGCCGTACGCGCAACGTCGGTTTGTTCCATGTGACGTGGCCGCGGCAGGTTCACGGAAAATTCCTGCTTCACCCGCCCCGGGCGAAACGTCATCAGCGCCACACGATCTCCCAGCCTTACCGCTTCGCGTACATTGTGCGTAACGAAAATGATGGTGCGTCCGGTTTCGGCCCAGATGCGCTCCAACTCGTCGTGCAGCAGATCGCGAGTCTGGGCGTCCAGCGCCGCAAACGGCTCGTCCATCAGCAGGACGTCGGGTTCAGGGGCCAGCGCTCGCGCCAATGCGACTCGTTGCCTCATGCCACCAGAGAGTTGATGGATGTAACTGTCCCTGAACTTGGAAAGATGGACAAGACGCAAATAGAACTGCACCTTCTCCTCGCGCTCGGCTTTGTCAACGTTCTTCATCTTCATGCCGAACTCGACGTTACCGCCGACCGTCAGCCAGGGAAACAGGCCGAGTTCCTGGAAGATCAGGATGCGATCGGTCCCCGGCCCACTTACCGGCGTGCCATCCACCAGAACCTTCCCCGAGGTCTGGGGCTGGAGCCCGGCGATCAAGTGCAGCAGCGTGGACTTGCCACATCCCGAAGGACCGACGATGCAAAGAAACTCTCCCGGCCTCACTTCCAGGCTGATATTGTCGAGCGCCAGCAAACGGTTACCCGAGGTCGTTTTATAGCTGAGCGAGATACCCTCCAGCGCGACTTTGGGGACGACCATCTCGGACGCCGGGCGCAGCGGAAACGTGGTTAGCGAGGAAGCCGGTTTGCCGTGAAACCGATTCGCGCGCACTCCAGTGCGAGGACCCGTTGGGACTGCCGCGGGATACGCATTTTGAGGACTCGTGCTCATTGGATTGCCTTCTTCCCTTTTTCCGCCAGGACCTGGTTCAAGAGCGAAAGATCGTACAAACTCGACAGATCCGGCATCTGGTGTCCGAGAAAACCCGCGTCAAATGCGGACTTGGCGGCATTCATCAGGGACCCGCGCAGCGGATCATAGGTCGCCGTCATGCGCCCAAAAGCTTCCTCCAGCACGGCGCCGGGCAGCGCCTTCCCCGTTTCTTTCGCGATCTGCTGGTTCAGAAGTTTTTTTGCCTCGGGCAAATGCCCGTTGATCCAGTCCGTCAATTCCACGTGCGCGCGGATCCAGTTCTTCACCAGATCGGGGCGCTCCTTCAGAAATTGCGTCCGGACAATCAGGTGAGCGGTAATAAACTCACCGTTCGGCCAGAGCGTGCGCTCGTCCAGGAACAAGCGGCCATTGCCTTCCTTGATCAGCCGTGTCGCCCAGGGCTCGGGCGCCCACGCGCCATCCAACTCTTTCTTAATGAACAGCGTCAGTTGGTCGGGATTCGCCAGCGGAATTACCTGCACGTCCCCGCCCTTATCCGTGGATTTCATGCCGTGCGCTCTTAGCCACGCCCGCAGCGCAACGTCCTGGGTGTTGCCCATTTGCGGGGAAGCGATCTTCTTGCCGTGAAAATCCTCCGGCTTCTGAATGCCGGAATCGTTACGCACCACCAGAGCCGCTCCGCCCGTGGTCGCACCCGCGACAATCCGCAGTGCTTCTCCATTGGAACGAACGTAGCCGGAGATAGCCGGGTTCGGGCCGATATACGTCATGTCAATTGCCCCGGCAAATAAGGCTTCTATCGCCGAAGGTCCGGCGTTGAAACTCTTCCACTCAATCTTGACCTGGGGCCCCATCGCCTGGTCGAACCACCCGTTGTTCTTGCCCACCATGGCTTGCGGGTGCGTGATGTTGGGAAATGCGCCCACCCGAATCACGGTCTGCGCCCCCGCCCAGGCGCCCAGCAAAAAAAGCAACCAGGCGGAAGCGCAGAAACTTCGCTTAGTCATGCCCCTCGCCTTCCGCCAATATCGGCAGCACATTAGGCTCGGCTTTCTTCTTCTTGCCGCTCTTCCGGTTGCCGCTCTTCCGGTCGATCATGTTCGGATGGGAATCGGCAGCAGGTCCACGGCTGATCAGGTCGGCCAGCGTCGCATTTTCCAGAATCCTGGCGGCCGCATCTCGCACTTCCAAAAACACTCTGTACAGGGCGCTATGGTGCGGCTCGCGATCAATCAGAGTGCGCAACTCCTCCGCATCCCCAAACGGCGCCAGTGGGCCGTCCATCAAACGGATGATTTCGCTCAACCGGATCTGCGATGGCGCGCGGCGCAACCGGTATCCGCCCTTGGCGCCGCGCACGCTTTCCACGATGCGTGCGTTCTTCAGTTCGAGAAGAATCAGCTCGAGAAATTTTTCCGGGAGATTTTCTTCATAGGCAATGTCGCGGATCCGGATCGCACCCTGGGTATAGCGCCGGGTGAGCACCATCATCGCCAGCAACGCATACAGCCCTTTTTGGGAAACCTTCATGGCGCCTCGCCCCGACTATCCCTATGTCACTAATAGGCATTATAGGAAATGCAAGCGCATTGCCAAAGCGCTAATTTCTAGGATTCGCGCTCGTCTTGTGATTTCAGCAAGTTACCGCTGGAGGAGAAACGCAGACCGGTGGTTCTTGCGCAAGGTTTTGCACTTTCCTTAGGTGGGACTTCCCTTGCCCGCGGCCTTTTTCGGGGCCGGAACCGTCTCAGCGTAAGCGCAGAATCTCGACCGTGATATTGTCCGGTCCGCCGCGTTCCCGTGCCAGTTCGATCAGCTCCCGCCCCGCTTGTGCAGCGCTCTTGTTTTCCACGGCGTCAAGAATCTCCGAGTCGCGTACCAGCCCCCACAATCCGTCACTGCAGATCAGGAGCACGTCCTCCGGGCGCAAAGGCTCCGGGTGTCCGGGCGAGTCCATGATGAGATCGGGGTTGGTGCCTAAAGCTGCGGTCAGAATGTTTCGTTGCGGATGATGCTCCGCTTCTTCCTGGCTGATGATTCCCGACTCCACCAGCCGTCCCACATAGGAGTGGTCGCGGGTTACCCGCGTAATCTGGCCGTCGCGAATCAGATAGAGGCGCGTGTCGCCAACATGGACGTAGTAGAGCGCGTCATATTGCGCGTCCCCGTCCGCCCCCCTGACAATCGCCGCCGCCGTGCAGGTCGTTCCCATGCCACGCAGTTCCGGATGGGCAAAGCTGTATTGCCGGACCTGCTCGTGGGCCGCCCGCAAAGCCTCGATCAACGCTTGCTGTGGGTCGTCGCCGGCAAAATCGCGATAGGCCGCCATCACTGTCTCCACCGCCAGCCGGCTCGCTTCCTGACCGCCTTCGTAGCCGCCCATGCCGTCGGCTACCACCGCCAGCCGCCCCTTGCGCAGGAACTGCTGGTCGTCCTCCGGCTCCCAATAGCCAAACGAATCCTCGTTATTCTGGCGCACGCAGCCGATGTCGGACTGGCTCGATACTTCAATTCCGGTGCGAACCTTCATCCGAGCACGACGTCAATTGCAGGAATGACCAGCATAGGCAACGATTGCGTTCACGGCCAAACTTAGGATTATAGAGGTTGCGGGCAGGGCGCTCAAACGGGGCGCTGGAAATCGTCGGTTTCGACGACGCAGAGGAGTTGTAAAAAGAAGACAAGGACGGCAGCCATACCGCCGTCCCCGCGGATCAAAAGATCAAATGCCGGACGTCCTAAGACGTCGGCTACGGACCGCATGCTCCGGTCGGGTTGGTGGTACCGGCGATGCCCGCCTCGGAAGCAACGGCAACGAATGCCGCTGGAGAGGTGAACCCCTGATATACGGCCGTGACCGAATACGTACCATCTAGCGCCCAGGCCGGGGCGGTCGCGGGGGTTTGCGCTTCATTTATAAATGTGCAGGCAAAAGGCGTCACGGCTGTGAGCAGGCCGTTCGGGCTCAACTGGAGAGTCTGCGGCGGAGTGGCGTTCGGGTCGCCCATGAAGCCGGTCCAAGCCGCACTACCCGGGGTAATCGAGATCTGGTACGCAACATTCCGATCGTTAAGAAGCAGCTGCTTCCCGCTGCTGTAGTTTCCCCATGTATACAACTGCAGCGTACCGCCGACGCCCTTCACCTCGAGAGTACCCATCGGGGCCTCGGCTGTGGACGAGGTGGAAAGCTGAATGGACTGAAGATTGTTGGTCGTTCCGCAGCCCAGCATGCTGAACACCAGCAGCGCGCAAGCTAACGCGGCAAAGAGAGTTTTACGGTTCACTGCCGAGTACCTCCAAAAGGAAATCTTCCGCATCGTCGCAGCATCCGTCACACCAGGCAAGGTAACCAAAGTCACTGAACTGTAAGGACGTGAGCCTCTGTCCCGTCGCGTACCCATCGAGCGCTATGGCAGAAGCCGCGACGGCAAACGTCAGAGGTCATCTACAATCACCTCATGTCCGATCCCATGTCCGATCAACCAGCGCCTCCGCCGCCGTCCCCATCACCACCCCAGCCGATCACCGAGTTTCACATTGGCGACGAATTCGGAACCGCCAAGCGCAATCTGCCGCCCGCCGGCATTGTCCTGATCTGCATCGCTGCGGTCGCTGTCATTGTGGGAATCCTGGCTTTCAAGGAACGTCCGAAACCGCAGGGCGCGGGTGCGATCGATTTCGTGGCCGCGACCGAAGTGCCCGGCCAGAACATGATCCTGGCCGCCATCACCCTCACCCTGCGGAATACGGCGGACCGAGCGCTGTGGATTCACACGCTCAAAGCGCGGCTCACCACCGCCGACGACAAAACCTTCGACGATGACGCCGCTTCGGCCGTGGATCTCGACCGCTATTTCCAGGCGTTCCCGGCTTTGAAAGAAAGTTCCGAGCCGCCGCTTCCGCCCGAAACCAAGCTGCCAGCCGGAGCCGAACGGAGAGGAACCATCATTGTCAGTTTCAAGGTCACCCGGGAAGCTTTCGATCAGCGCAAATCCCTGACGGTCACGATTCAACCCTATGACCAGGCGCTGCCCGTAGTATTGAAATGACGCTGCTCTTGTCGTGTCCTGTAAATTCGCGACATTTCTTGCGCTGTCATCCTGAGCGAAGCGAAGGACGACAGTTGCGGTTTGTGCCGCACTCCCCGCGCCTCACTCATTTTCGAGTTGTTGACGCGCTTGCGCCAGGGCAGCCTGCTCGGCGCCGCTCACCTTCGGATACTTCAGATTCATACCCTCCAACGCATCCACCACAGCGTGCGAGACCACCAGTCGTGTGAACCACTTGTTATCCGCCGGCACCACGTACCAGGGCGCGTGCTCGGCCGCTGTGTGCCGGATCATATCCTCGTAGGCTTCCTGATAGTCGTCCCAGAACTCGCGTTCCTTCACATCGGACGCAGAAAACTTCCAGTTCTTGTCCCGATTGTCGAGCCGTTCCATGAACCGGCGCTTCTGCTCTTTTCTTGAAACATGGAGGAAGAACTTAACCACCGCAATGCCGTTCCGTGTAAGGTAGCGCTCGAAATTATTGATATCTTCAAAGCGCTCCTGCCAGATATGTTTCGTGACCAGCGCCTTCGGCAGTTTCTGGCTTTCGAGAATCTGGGCGTGGATGCGCACCACCAGCACCTCTTCGTAATACGACCGGTTGAAGATGCCGATCCGCCCTCGCCCCGGCACGCATTTCATGCAGCGCCAGAGATAGCCGTGGTCCAGTTCCTCCGCCGAGGGCGCCTTGAATGACGACACTTGCACGCCCTGCGGATTCACCCCCGACATGACGTGCTTGATGGTTCCGTCTTTCCCGGCCGCGTCCATGGCCTGAATAATCAGCAGCAGGCCCCAACGGTCCTGCGCCGCGAGAATGTCCTGCAATCGGCTCAATTCTTTGACGCCGTCCGCCAGCAGGTCCTTCGCCTGCGGCTTCAGTTCCGACTCCAGCCCGTGCGTATCCGCCGGGTCGTGATCCTTGAGGCGGAATTGTGTCCCCTCTTCGATACGGTAGCGTTTGAGCAATTTGTCGATTTTCATGGCGTCACGTTAAGTAACTTTCTTTGGCAGCTTATTGACCAAACTCAAAAATTGTCACCCCGAGCGAAGCGAGGGATCTGCAGTTTGTCAGAAATTGGCAAACGTGCGTCTCAATCAGCATCTTACCGTTGCTGCTCCTGGAAAGAGTTGTGCGGCGCAGGTTCATCATACTCGCGGCCATACTTGTTCTTGTGCGCCATGCGCTGCCCATTCGCTGCCGGAACTCGAAGCACTCCCAGAGACGCAGCGTACTCCCGATCGTGATCTCAACCTTTCGCAGGCGGTTAAGCAGGAACCACCAGTCCCGTTTACACAGGGTAACCATACTGCATCGCTTTGGCTGAAACGAATGGGGCGTCTTCGACACTATCGTGTAGGGGTCATCCCCGAGAGGAGTATCTTCGAATGCCAAACTATCGATTTGGGAAGCATCCACCGAAGGTGGACTATCGCACTTTGCGCTTCAAGAACTATCTGACACCTGCCATCGCCGCGCCCCCGGCGGCCTACAACGTTCTAACCACCAGCGTCTATCCGAAACTGAAGACGACGGACGCAGCGAAGCTGTTCCCCATGGACGGCAACGATACGCTGGGCGATTGTACGATCGCGGCTTTAGCGCACTCGGAAACGGTCTATCACGGGATGACCGGCACCAAGACAATCATGTCGAAGCAAGCCGCGGTCAAGTTGTACATGCATTTGACGGGGGGTGTGGACTCGGGCCTGAATGAGCTTGATGTGCTGAACTATTGGCGCCAGAACCCGGTTTCCGGCGACAAGATCATCAACTACGTGAGCATCGAACCGAAAAATCACACCCACGTCCAACAGGCGATCCAGCTCTTTGGCGGCGTTTACCTGGGTTTCCAGGTGCAGCAAAACTGCGTTCAGGAGTTCGACGCCCATCAACCCTGGACGCCGGGTCCGCTGACCAATGACGGCCACGCGGTCTATGCCGTTGCGTACGACCAGAATGGTGTGACCGTGCTGACTTGGGGAAATACACAGCAGGCCACCTGGGGCTGGTGGGATGAGTGCGTGGACGAGGCGTACGCCATCCTCCCGCCGGAAGCCGAGAAGGCCGGCTTTGCGCCTGGCTTCAATTTCGCCCAGTTGCAAGCCGACCTCAATGCCGTGGCGAGCTCACTCGCAGCCGCTCGCTCCGTTTCGGCACATCACTAGGGGCACATCACTAGGGGGGGCGCCACTGGCCTCCCCTAGCAGCCTGTGGTGAAACTCGAATCTCCGGCCTCAGCGTCGGAAGGCGCTTTCATCAAACAGGACTCAGGGCACGCCTGAACCGCGTAAGCCATGCCCTGATGCGAACCTCATTTACGCCACGGCCGGATAACGGGCATCTATCCGGAGAGATGAATCTGGCAGCCACCTCTGCAAGCATGCCTGTTCTGAGAGCTGAGATGTGACAGGCGAGGGCCGGTAACTGGCGGTCTGCCTCCATCGGCAGTTGACTTCCTGTCACTTCCTCCGCAGAATAGAGGTAGTTCTTTGCAGGCCCATCCCACCAGTGGGGGCGTCACGGCTTCGACGGAGATGCTTGCGGCCAGGAGGCATGCCGGGGTGCACACACCCGTAATCGCGTGCAAAATGATAATTGCCAATCAACAGATGGCATACGCAGCCTAATTCGTTAGGCCGCCGTTCTCCGCAGCTTTGCCCGTGGGCTGCGAGCGAACGTCACACAGCGGGCTGCTCTTCTCTGCTACGTCTGGGCAGAGAAGCTAAGATCTCAGGCTAGCGCCAACTGTTTCTTGTCCGTTCTGAGCAGCTGTCGCGAACGTCTTGGGACTAAGCGGTAACGCCGAATGCCCGGGGCATGAACGTGAATAAGCATGTAGTCTCTTGACCAGTAACATTTTCGGACGCGGGTTCGACTCCCGCCGCCTCCACCATTTCACCCCGTACAGATCAAGCACTTACCTGTGCATTTCGCCGCAAAACGCCGCAGAGCTCTGCGGTTGCCGCAGCCCACTGGCTGGAATCGGAACCCGGTCAATGAGCGCAATGGCGATGTTGCAACAGCAAAGGTCTGGCCGGGTTTTGCGCGGTGGCTCTTGGCGATCGCCGTACATCAAGCTGTGACCCAGTTCTTCATTGACACGACGCGCTCCTTCGTGCTTCCATTTCGCTCCTATTTGCGCGGGGGGTTCTATGAACTTTTGCATCCGCTCTCTGGGAATCTTCGTGTCGAGCTTGTTCTTCCTTCTTCCAACGCCAGCCCTGTCGGGGCAAGAGTCAGCCGCGCCGAAGAGCGTAGCCACGACCGCGGTGGCGGCCGAACCGCAGGCGGCGGGACAGATTGTGTCCTCCCCGTCCCAACTGGTCCCGGCGCTGCCCGTCCCCCGCCTGATCAAATTCAGCGGGGTGGCCAAAGACGCCTCGGGCCAGCGGCGCAGCGGCACGGTGGGAATCACCTTCTCCATCTACGCCGAGCAGCAGGGCGGCGCGACGCTCTGGATGGAAACGCAGAACGCTGCATTGGACGCGCAGGGGCGCTACGCGGTGCTGCTGGGCAGCACCGAGAGCGCCGGCCTGCCTCTGGATCTGTTCGCCACCGGCGAGCCGCGCTGGCTGGGAGCGAAGCTGGAGTTGCCGGGAGAAGTGGAGCAGCCGCGGGTGCCGCTGGTGAGCGTGCCCTATGCCTTGAAGGCGTCGGACGCGGACACGGTGGGCGGAAAGCCGGCCTCGGCCTTCGTTCTGGCTCCGACCGGTGCGGGTGCGGATGCGGGTGCGGGTGCGAGCGCGCCGGGCAGTACGAAATCCACAGCAGCCAAATCCAAGGCAGAACCTCTGTTTACGAGTTCCGGTACAACGAACTACATTCCCATCTTCACCGACAGTACGGGCGACATCGGCAACTCCACTATCTATCAGAGCACGGCGGGCAACGTGGGGATTGGGTTCAGCAACCCGCAGCAGCGGCTGGTGATCGGGGCGCCGGCGGGAGGAACGGTGCTGAACGCGACGAACCTGTCGGATCAAGACCTGCAGGTGAACGTGAGCGCGCCGGGGGCGACCGACAAGCATACGTATTTCGGCCCTTCGGTGGCGACCAACCTGACGCTGGGGGTAGGCGGGGTGGAGAAAGTGCGAATCAACAGTGCGGGGAATGTGGGGATTGGGGCTAGCAACCCGCAGCAGCGGCTGGTGATCGGGGCGCCGGCGGGAGGAACCGTGCTGAACGCGACGAACCTGTCGGATCAGGACCTGCAGGTGAACGTGAGCGCGCCGGGGGCGAGCGATAAGCATACGTATTTCGGCCCTTCGGTGGCGACCAACCTGACGCTGGGAGTAGGTGGGGCGGAGAAGATGCGAATCACCAATGCGGGCTACGTGGGCATCGGCACGACTACTCCGGCACATCCACTCGACGTGAATGGAATCATCAACTCCTCTGTCGGCTTCGGATTTGGAAGCAACCTCTTTGCCTTCGGCTCTGTCTCGAACTTTAACGCTTACTTCGGGTTCGGCGCAGGGAATTCCACGATGACGGGCGGCTACAACACCGCCAGTGGCAATGGCACGCTCTTCTTCAACACCACGGGCAGCTATAACAACGCCAGTGGCACATACGCGCTCGGCTTAAACACAACAGGTTCCCAGAACACCGCCAGCGGCGCCGAGACGCTCTACTTCAACACCACGGGCAGCAACAACACCGCCAGCGGCTACTACGCGCTCTTCTTCAACGCCACGGGCAACTACCTCACGTGCATCGGCTACTACTGCGGCGCTAGCGTTGACGGCCTCAGTAATGCCACCGCGATCGGGGCCAGCGCACAGGTCAGTGAGAGCAACGCCCTGGTGCTGGGCAGCATCAACGGCGTCAACGGTGCCACCTCCAACGTGAACGTCGGCATCGGCACGACTGCGCCTACCACAACACTGCACGTCGTGAGCAGTAGCACCTATCAGCCGGTGCTGATACAGAGCTCGAGCAGTTTCGGAACCTGGTTGGAATTGGGGAACACCAGCACTGGCGGTCACACTTGGAACATACTTTCGGCGGGCGGGGCCAACGGCGAAGGAGCAGGGAACCTGGGGATTACGGACCTTACCGGGAAAAGCACGATCGACCTCGAGGGCAATGTAAACATCAGCGGCAGCCTCACCAAAAACAGCGGCTCATTCAAGATTGACCACCCGCTCGATCCCGCGAACAAGTATCTCTACCACTCCTTTGTCGAATCTCCCGACATGATGAATGTCTACAACGGCAACGTCGTCACCAACCAGCGCGGAGTCGCCACAGTGACTTTGCCCGACTACTTTGAAGCCCTCAACCAGGACTTTCGGTATCAACTCACCGTGATCGGCCAGTTCGCGCAAGCGATCGTGGCGCGCAAGATTGCACACAATCGTTTCGTCATCCGCACGAGCAGGCCGAACGTGGAGGTTTCGTGGCAAGTGACGGGCATTCGCCACGACGCGTACGCCGACGCCCACCGCATTCAGGTAGAAGTAGAAAAGCCGCCGCAGGAGCAAGGACGCTACTTGCATCCCGAACTATTCGGCGCAGCCGCCGAGCAGGCGATCAGCTACCACGCGCCCGCAGCTTCGCCGAACGCTGAGAGGCAGTAGCTTCTCCCGATGGCCACGCGTGCGTGTCAGTATGCTTCGGCCTCTTGGCGGCTGGTGGAAGCGTCGAAGTCATCGCCAAGGAAGTCGGCGCCGTTGTTCCCGAGGTGGTTACCTGGGAGAAGAACGGCAAGGACGCCCAGAGCGTCGATTATGGCCGGCTCACCGCGCTGCTGATCGAGGCGACGAAGGAACAGCAGGCGCTGATCCACCAACAACAAGAACAGATCCGGGCGCAGCAAGCGCAGATCGCCCGGCTCACGCGGCAAGTGAAGACAATCCCAGCCACTCTCAAGGCTAACGGACGAAGTGGCTCGGCGGTTCGCACGGTGAAGGCAGAGGGGACGACGGTTCGCCAGTAGTCGCGAGGGAAGGACGGAGTCCCCCGGATTAGCCCCGGCCGCGTTGACTCCTACACTGCTTGTTCCACGATAGTTGACGTAACCAGGCGTGGCTCTTGAAAAAGGAACCAAAACAGTAATTTCAGTGCATTTCAGCGCCTACGGCGAACTAACATTCAACAACTTACGACCGAATTTCGTGGGTAAAATTCCCCGAAAAGAGTTTTTCAACAGCCACAGGCGGTAGCACCAACCGAGAATTTTGCAATCACTGGCGAGTCAATTTTTCTCGCCGCAACTTCTCCGCACAACGCCTCAAACTTTGCCTTTTTCGGGGCTAAATCGTGGACCGATCCGACCTAAGTTCTTTGGAATCAGCGGGCCTGAGTTGGTTGTGGCGGGTTCGACTCCCACCGCCTCCACCGCTCATTCGCCCGCCCTTCCGCGTAAAAGGCGAATCGCTCCAATATGGGGAGTTCCCACAGTAGAGCGATAGAGGCCGTTCCGGCTTCGAAGCAACCCCTCGCCCCCCTTTTGGCAAAAGGAAAGAATTGTGGGGGGCGAGGGTACGGCACCCGCTACGGAAAGTAGTAACGGAAAGACGTAAAGAAGACGTTGTCGATTCCGTGCGGCGCGTTGTAGACTGCCGGCGTTGTCGACGTTGCCGCGGCGAACGTTCCCGTCCAAGCATCTCGGATCAAATAGGAATACTGCGGGCCGAACTGTATTCTGCCCTTGGAACCGTTATAGGGTTTGATCCAGAACCCGAACGTGCCCTCGATAACTCTTTGGGTCTGGCCACTGCAGTTACCGGGCGCTCCAAAAGCGTAACCGCCGGAGCCGGGCACGGTTTCGGTGTAGCAGCCCGAGTCAACGTAGGTTGGCGATCCGTACCCCACCACCTTGCCGTCACCGGGGTCGGTTTGAAAGCGGCGTCCCACATAGTCCTCGCCGCCATTGAAGTACACATCCAACCTGGGATAGTGAAATTCCAGCGTCGCCAGACCCTGATAGCTCCGCAGCGGCGCCAGCGTGCCAAAGGGTGTGACCGTGGCGTCCGGCAGACCCGACGCGCTGTACCGGCCTACACCGTTGCCATAAAGGGCGTGAAGGCCGAAGTCCACGTGCTTGTCGAAGGCGGAGACACGGGCATTCCCTCCCAGTCCACCGCTATTCTTCGAGGAGTTATAGGCTCCGAGGACGGAATTGGTGGTACCGCACAATGCCGGGTCTTGCGCTGCCTCCGCGCAGGGGTAAACGCGGTCGCGGAACCGGCTCAAGATGCCGAAGACTTCGTAGTGGCCGAAACCGGGTTCATAGGCTGCCTTGAGGATGACGTCCGGCATCGCATTGAACGAATAGTTGGCGGTGCTGGGATATAGACCGGCGCCAACACCGGGGCTGCCCAGGGCGAAGTTCGAGGCAGCGTTGCTTGCCGTGAAGGTGGTCTGAGGATTCTCCAGCGATGCGGCCAGCCAGAAGCGATTGTCAAAGTTCTTGACCACGCGGACACCCCATTGCCGCGCAAAACTGAAGCCGACATTATAATTCGGGTCGATGGTCATGGGCCTGGCTGTGCTCAGGTTGTCGATTCCCTTCCTGTTCTCTGTCAACAGGGTCCACATTTGACCGCCAACGATGCTCCAGCCATTGTCAAAGGCCGCCTGGCCCCAAGCCTGCCTTTGACGCAGGGCGTAGCTGTTGGTCTGATTGTTGTTTGAAGTCACGGCACCTGAAAGAAAATCAGCTTCGTAATAAGCGGTGAGCTTGGCGCTGGCGATCTTGCCGTCAGCCCGCATCGTGATTTGCGACTGGCGGCCGGAGCCAAAGAATTCTGAAACCGCGTTCTGGCCGCTTCCGGGCATGTTAACGCTGTTAAAGGGAGTAGCATCCCCGCCCAACGCGTGATTGCGATACACCGATTCACCCGCCAGGAATCCGCCGGGAGTGATCATGACTCCCTTGTAGTGGATGGCGAGCGGGCTCTCCAGCGCCTCTTTTACGCTTTTCTGTGTTTCTTGCAGAGTCAGCGCGGAGTTCGTGGCGGTCGTCTTCAAATCCGTGACATCGCTCTTGAGCGCCATGACCGTTTGCTGTTGCTCGGTGGTTTGAGCCACCGCGGTATCCGCCTTGGTCTGCGCCTGCGCAGCCACAGTTTGGCTCTGATCGAGCCGCTGCTCCAGTTGCTGAATCTTTTGATCGCGGCTTTGAACCAGATCGCTCAACTGCTTGATCTGCCGCTGCTGCGCATCAATCGCCTGCTTCATCTCACTGAGCTGCTCTGAAACAGTCAGCTCAGATTTCTTGGGAACCATTTTCTTTCGCGGGCTCTTCGTGGTGGTTGCAGTGGCCGTACCTTGCTGGGCCTGCGCCGCGATCACGCTCCCTGCGAGCGCCATCGACAGCACCACAGCCATTATTCGTTTCATTGTTTTCATCTCCTGAGAAATAAGCGTTTTAGATAGCAGACAAAGTGGTCAAGGGAACATTTTCAACTCGTGTTTCATGGTTGGTGAACTGTCAGCCTAGCCCGCCGTTTGTTAATAATTGATGACAGTTTGTTGAATATTCGGTGAATCGCCTGGTCCGCTTCCCAGCTTCAGTCCACGGATAGGGAACAGATCGCCAGCCTGATGCCGCCGAACATTTGTTATCGATCGGCTAGCGATGCAATCGCGGCCGACTGTCGTTTCGAGGCTGGCACCGCCTGGGGAAGGTTTAGGCCGGAAAGCGCTGGGATTCTAACTGCTTGCAAGGGGAAGGTACGGAAGTGAAGTTCGACATCGAACGGGATACCACATCTTCAACGATCAAGGTTCCAACACCGGCATTACTTTGCGGGCAGTAGAAGTTGGTAATCGAATAGATTTGCAATTCTTCCGTACAAGGCCTTGGCACTCGCTGGAGAAGTTCTCGGCAGGGGTTTTGATATCGATGCCGAGCTCCTGGTCAAGGTTGCAGGTAACACTCCGCTTGTGATTGTCGCCGCACGAAGACTGATCGCGTCGCGACGGGTCGTTCCCGCAGACCTCAGCAAGATCGAGGACTTCCGAAGGACGCGGCATCCTCGCTCCGGCCGGAAAGGCAAGAACCATCAGAATGCGTAACGCAGGGACTCGGTCACCGAGTTCGCGTGAAAATAGCGTGGCGCCGTGGGGCCGACAAACGAACCCTCCTTGTACTGATAATAATTCCAGCCGGTATTCCACGCCAGCTTATGGCCCAAATCCACGCTCAGGTTGGCGACCGGCTGCTGATACTTGTACTGCAACGCGCCGAGAGGCTGGAGAATGTTGAACTGCGGGATGCTGCCGTCAACACTGGTGATGCTGTAGCCGAGATTGGCCGTCACCCGCTTCTCGGGCTTGAACCTGATTGTGGTCATTCCGAAATGAGTGTGGTTCGTGTAGTACGAGTTGGCCAGCAGAGGATTGGCCGACTCGTTGGTTGTGCAGAAAGTCCCAGGGCCGGTGGTGGCATTGGTCACGAAGGGAAGGCTCACCCCGGTTGGAGGCGTGTCGGCGAAGCAGATCAGGGCATTCTGGATCACGCTGTTGAAGTTGTACGCCAAATCCAGCCCGAAGCGTTCGCGCGGTGCGAGCGAGGCGGTGAGCCCATAGTTTTGGTTGTGTCCCTTGTAATTTGTCAATGCGTCGGCGTTGGCATCCTGCAGAAGGTTGATGGACCCGCCTATGACCGCCCACGGCCGGGGTGTATAGGTCGCCTGGAAGCGGTAGCGCGCTTCCTTGCGCGGAGCCATGCGAACAATCACGTTGTCATAGTTGGTGTGCTCCAGATCGAAATTCAAGCGCAAGGCATGGGTGGGCCGGGCCCAGAAACCCAGGAGAGCGGTGAACTCGTTGACCACGAAATGGTCCTCGCCCGTCGTTGAAAAACCGTTGAAGGTCTCGCTTCCTGAATAATCGTTGAAGAGGTCGAAGACCCGGTCGCCATAGCGGAAGCCGATGCGGGCTCCCGCTTTTTTCGAAATGTCCCAGGCTAGTTCGGTTTGCTCTCGCTTCCAAGTCTGGTTGAAGGAGGACTGGGCCAGGGTGGGTACGCTGGTTGGCGCGGTAGCGCTCAGCGGAGTCAGCAGCGTGCATCCTGCCTTTGAAGCTATCACTGCGGCTGTACAATCACTGTCGACCTCGGTGAAATTGCCATTCTGCGGAATGCGGTAGGCCCAAAAATAGAATTTCTCAACCAGGCGCAGATGTTGGGTCAGGTGCAGCGTGGCCTCGGCATCGAGTACGTTGGAAATTCGCTTCGCGCTGCCTGTGCCTGTGCCCTTGAAGGCGAGAGTGTGGGTACGCGTGATCAGACCAGCGAAATTCTCGTCCAAGGGCGTGTTCATGTCGGCGGAACTGTAGGCATAGGAAGCAACCAGGTCCAACCGCTCGATGTTATTGCTGCGCAAACTGAGCCGCTCCGTGGGTGTCGAAGTGCGAATCCGCTGGTTCCGCGAATAGCTGAAGTAGGCGCTGCAGTTGTTGTTGGTCAGGACTCCACTGGAATTAATCAGACTGGTTGCCGGCGCCTTCACGGCACACGGCTCACTGTTCTTAGTGTCGATGGACAAGCCCAACTCGACGGGAACTCCGGTGGACAGGAGCGCCGGCGCGAAGGGAGCCAGTCCGTAGTCCGTGTCTCCCTTGTAGTAATTGAAAAATTGGTCGTAACTGATAACCGTTCGCGGCGCCGCTTTCCAGTCCACCCCCAAGCGGTAGGAGTTCATGGTGGTGTTCCAGTTTTGCAGGAGCAGAGCCTCCGTACCCTCGTGGATGCTGCTGTAGGAAGGCCCGGTCATGTTGTTGCGCGAAAACCCCAGGCGAAAGCTCACTCGGGACTGCGGAAGCAGCGTGAGGTCGACGTCGCTCATGCGCCGCGTTGTATCGAATAAGTGGGGCGAGTTCTGTGCCTGAATCGACGGAGTGGATCCCCCAATAGCGGGCGGAGGCCCGGGATTCAGGGGATTCGCCAGCAAGTCGAAGTCGGAGAAATTCTGATCGCGACGGAAACTGCCTGCAATGTTGTACCACTTGTTCTTGTCTGCCCGCAGCCGCAAGGCGTTGTTGGGATCGCCTCCCCAGCCAAAGCTGTTGATGTAAAGATCGTCGAACAGCATGCCCTGGTGATCCAGCGATTGCATCGAAAGCGTCTCGTCGAGAACCCGCGGGCCGCTCTGCAGATTCACCAAGGTGTCGTACATATCGCCACTGCCGGTCACGCTGCTGTACCGGCCGCCTACCTCGACCGAGGAGTGGATCATGTAACCGCCGCTGGTGACGCCTTCCGGCTCCCCGGAGGGATTCTGGCCAGCGCCGGAAGATTGCGCTAAGAGCAACCCCGGTAACCATGCCATCAAGACCGCAGCCAGCACCATGTGAACCAGCGTGAATCCTGAGTGGTTGTTACGGCGTGGGACTGCCGCGCCGCGCTCGGCTGTCCCTACGCGGACGGACCAGGGCCCCCGTCTCTCCACCAGCGCGACCGGTTCGGTCACAGAAGAGCCGGGGAAAGATTGCGGATCGAGTTTTCTTGGCGACGGCATCGGTTCTCCCTCACTTGAAAAAGACAGCGCTGAAGTTGGACCCATGAATCTGGCTGTGACACATGGTGCAGGCCTGATACTTCGCGGATTGATTGTGTCCGGGCCCGATTGGACTCACAGTCGGGAAGGTATGGCACTGCAGACAGAGCATGTTCACCAGGCTCACTTTGAGGAGCCGAGGATTGGTGGAACCGTGGGGCGTATGGCAAGCGGTGCAGCCCTCGGTCTTCACCGGGACGTGCTCGTAAACGAAGGGCCCCTGCTTGTCCACATGGCACTTGTAGCAGACGGCATCCCCGCCCGGCAGGGCTCGCAGCTGCCGCACGGTCGCCGTGCCATGAGGGTTATGGCAGTCAATGCATTGCACCAAACCCTCGTTGACGCGGTGGTGATAGGGTTTGGCAAAATCCGCCTTGGCCGAGGTATGGCATCCGTAGCACAACTGGGGCTGGTTCTGAACCAGCAGGCGCTGCTTTTCCTTGGCGTGATGGGGAGAGTGGCAATCGAGACAGCCGACCTCGCTACTGGCATGGGCGGATTCGGCAAAATGCGACTGCTCATGACCTTCGCCGTGGCAAGTCAGACAGCGAGCGCTGGTCTCCTGCCGTGAGTGCTCCTCGAACACGAAGATCTTGGTTTTGTCGCCGCCCCCCGCCACGTGGTCCGCCCCGGGACCATGGCAGCCCTCGCAACCTTGGTGCGAGGGGCCGCCCTCTTTATTTAGTGTGGTCTTCCAGTGCGGCGTTTTCTCCCAGGCGTTGTAAAGATCCTCGTGACAGGTCTTGCAGGTCTCCGCCCCCACATACTTGGAGACGTCGCTCGTGGATTGGGCGCTGTTGCCGGCAACCCGCTGGCGAGCCTGGCCTGGAGCAAAGGCGACGAATATGAAGAGACATGGAATTGAGAACAGAAGAACTCGACTGGCTCTGGAATTTTCTGGCATTAGCATTCGCACTCCCCCCTCGACAGGCGCGGTTTGTCATGAAGGTGCAACCAAAGAATTTTGTGGCTCACAGGTTTGAAGTCTCCGTCTTCATCACCTCTACCAGTCCTACCTCCTCAACCGGGCCCGTCACTCCGCATCGTCCTGACCCTGGATGACAGTGCGCGGCTTGTCTTCCCATGCACATTGGCCCGGACCGTGATAAACCAGCGCTTTCATGGTGGTGCTGGTGTCTGGAGTTGCGGCACTCGCATTCGCCAGTTCGAGTTCAGCGGTTGTCATTGATATCTCTTCGAAAAACACACGATGTTATAGCGAGTCAAAATGCCAAACTGTTCAATATTGCACACGATGCAACCATCAAAGAGAGACAGCCCCAGTGCACATTCAGGGTAGGCTGCGGGGTAAGGTACGTGTCGAGTCAGGTTCCAGCCTTGCAGCTTGGAATTTGTCTATCTCCTCCTGATCCATCGTCTTTTCAACATAGGTAACTGATGGAACGCACGCTCTAAACTGAGCTTTTTGAACCGGCTTCGACATCTCCCCCATTTTCTGACGGAATCTTCAGTGCTTGTCCCGCCGCGCTGTAGTTCCGTGCTGGTCAGTTACTCTCCGGTTGCGGCGTGAATTGCCTTTGCATCAACCGCCCGATGGTATTGAAGATCGCGTGCGGCCGTCTGTGACGATTGGACAGGAAAAATGTGACAAAATTAAAAGCCAGGGCGCGAGAAAACGCCTGCCACCTGCTGATCGTCGAACTGCTGATCGTCGAACTGTTGATCGTCGATGACGCTGGCACATTGTGGTCTCTGGCATTCGGTGCGGCCATGGGCCGGCCATTCCAATCCAGCCCTTTCGTCGTCGCACCAGTGCTCGTTTGCTCATTACGCGCCGTCTGCCAGGCAGCGCCAGGATCAGGCCGTGGCAACGTCCGCGAGCTGTGATTCTCATCACACACCACCGTACCGTCCGTCATGGCTGCAGATACTGCGGGCGTTGAAACTGAAAACAAGTGTGGACGGGAGGACAGTCATGATGATGTTGTATCGTCTCGTTCGGCTGATCGAGACCCACTCCCAATCGCTGGCCGCTAGCCTTCTTGATCGAGTCCAGAATTCCAAGTTGACCCAAAGCTACCAAAACGTCCCCCCTGATGAACTGAAAGAACGGGTGTACGAGATCTACCGTCATCTGGGTGAGTGGCTCATGGGTAAGGATGAACTTTATCTTGAGCAACGCTATTTGCAGATTGGAACCCGGCGGGCCTGCCAAAAGGTGCCTCTGAGCGAAGTCATTTGGGTGATCGTTTTGACAAAGGAGAACCTCTGGGATTTCATCAAGCAGGAAGCGGTTTTGGAACGCCCGGTCGAAGTGTTCGGCGAACTGGAAATGCTGCAGTTACTGGAGCAGTTCTTCGATCGAGCAATTTACTATGCCGCGGTGGGTTACGAACTGGAGGTCGCGGACCAATCTCTAAAGGAAAACAGCGCACCATCCGAAAGAAAATAGGAGGTCGCAAGATATGTCATGGGAGATTGAATACGCAAACAAGGTGCAATCAGCAGACGAAGCCTTGCGCTCCGTCGAGTCGGGAATGCGGGTGTATATCCAGCCGGGGTGCGCCGAACCGGAAACGCTGGTCGAAGCCCTGATCCGGCGCGGCCCTTCGGTTCGCGATGTGGAAATCGTCCACATGATGACCATGGGTGGCGCGGACTACGTGGCTCCCGAGATGGAAGGACACTTCCGGCACAACGCAATGTTTATCGGCGGCAATGTGCGCGAGGCCATCAACGAAGGCCGGGCCGACTACACCCCGGTCTACCTGAGTGAGATTGAAGGACTTTTCGAGAGCGGCGCCATGCCGATTGACGTCGCGCTCATACAGGTATCTCCGCCGGATTCGCACGGTTATTGCAGCTTTGGCGTGGGCGTGGACACCACGCTTACGGCAGCCAAGTGTGCTCGCCGCGTTGTGGCGCAGGTCAACGGCCACATGCCGCGAACCTATGGCGACAGCTTCATCCATGTGAGTGACATCGATGCGCTGGTGGAATCGTCACGGCCGCTATGCGTCATGAAGCAACCGCAAGCCACCGACTTGCATAAGGCCATCGCGCGCAACGTAGCGGGCCTGATCGGGGACGGGGCCGTGCTGCAGACGGGCATCGGCGGAATTCCCGATGCCGTGCTGCCGTTTCTCATGGATCGCAAGGATCTCGCGGTGCACAGCGAACTGGTTTCCGACGGCGTGATTCCTTTGATCGAAGCGGGCGTGATCACGGGCGCGCGCAAGAACTTCAAACCGCGCAAGATCATACTCGGTTTTGCGTTGGGGACGAAAAAGCTGTTCGACTTCGTCGACAACAATCCGATTTTCGAGTTCCATCCCACGGCCTATAGCAACGATCCCGGCCTCATTGCCCGAAACGACAACATGGTGGCCATTAACTCGGCCCTGCAGATCGACTTGACCGGCCAGGTTTGCTCGGACTCCATCGGAACCCAGTTTTATAGCGGGATTGGCGGGCAGGTGGACTTTATTCGCGGAGCCTCGCGCTCGAAGGGTGGCAAACCGATCATTGCGATCTCCTCGACCGCCAAGAATGGCGCGATTTCACGAATCGTCCCGATGCTGAGCCCGGGAGCGGGCGTGGTCACCTCCCGGGGTCTGGTCCGCTACGTGGTGACGGAGTATGGCGTGGCTTACTTGCATGGCAAGACCATCCGGGAGCGGGCTCTAGCACTGATTGAGATCGCGCATCCAAGCTTCCGCGAAGAACTCTACGAATACTGCGAAAAGACGAGATGGCTGCACCGTCCGCAGGCGGCATCGGCGAAGCCATCAATTTAGCCTCCACGGCCGCAGTTCTTGCCCCATCGAAGGAGCGACCGCACGCCGGGTCCTGCCATGACAATTCGAAATGATAGGCGGTAGACTATTTGCCAAAGGCTTCGGGAACTCGCTTATGCACCGGAAAAAAATATAAGTTCGGACAGGGAGGCGCCATGACTAAATTCTCCAGGCGGGCGTTGTTCTGGGCGCCGCGCGTGCTCTCGATTGCGTTCATCGCCTTTCTGAGTCTGTTTGCTCTCGATGTTTTCAGCGAGGGTTATGGCGTCTGGCGGACTCTCGTCGCGCTCACCATCCATCTCATTCCGAGCTTCGTTCTCATCGCCGTCCTGGTTCTGGCATGGTGGTGGGAGTGGATCGGTGCGGCGATCTATGCCGCCGCTGGGATGCTGTACGTCATCTGGGTCTTGCCGCTCCCAATTCCCCCGGCAACCAAACTGAATTGGATTCTCACCATCGCTGGGCCAGCCTTTGTCATCGCCGCGCTGTTCCTGGTCAATTGGTTGAAACGCGGGGAGCTTCGCGCCCATCCATGTTGAAACCCATTCAGCCCTGTTCTTTCTGGCAAACCCCCATAAGGCTGTAGGGAGAGGAATTCCATTTGATCTCGAACCCCATTCCTGAGGGCGATGGGTTCGCGGTGGAAGGCATTACTCGCAGGTCCGGCAGCGTAAGACGCATGCGGATTCCGCTATCGCTTCTACACACGCTCAGCAAGGAACTGGCTTTCGATAAGCCACCGGATATCGCGGAGGGATGATCCCTTTGTTTCACATTTGGGGGACGTACCCTTTTGTCACGGTTGGCTTGTGACCGGAATCACACTAACTCGATGCAAGCTGCTCTAATCTAGGCCTGTGAAAGAGGCTCTGGCCCAGGGCGATGAAGTTGCGCGATCAGTCCAAGGTTTCGACCCCCACGAGCCATGGTGATGACAGAGACCGTCAACCAATACGTGCTCGCAGACACAGATTTCCAGCGACTCCTGGACGCGTTGATCAAGAGGGGTTACTCGGTACTGGGACCCACCGTGCGCGATGGCGCCATCGTCTATGACGTCGTAGAGAGTCTCTCCGATCTCCCGGCAGGCTGGACGGATGAACAGGAAGCCGGACGCTACCGCCTGCGGCGCCGCAATAATGATGACGAGGCGCTGTTCGGCTACGTGGTCGGTCCTCAAAGCTGGAAGAAATACCTGCACCCCGCCGAAGTCCGTCTGCTGACGGCGGAGCGCAGCGGTCAGACGTTTCGCATCCTGAACAACGACCCAGCTCCGCCCCGGCGGGCGTTCCTGGGGGTTCGAGCCTGCGAACTGGCCGCCATCGCCGTGCAGGATCGCGTCCTGCTGGGCGATCGCTATCGAGACCCCATCTATGCCGCGCGCCGCGAGGAGATCTTCATCGTGGCTGTTAACTGCACGCAAGCGGCGCCGACTTGCTTTTGTACCTCCATGGCAACCGGGCCGCGGGTGCGGGAAGGCTACGACCTGGCTCTTACGGAGCTGGCCGGGCCGGGCAAGCATGAATTTGTAATCGAGGCAGGCAGCGCCGCAGGCGCTGAGGTGCTGGCCGAATTGGCGCCGGCGCCATCCGTGGCGTCGCAAGCGGTCCGTCGGGAAGCGGAAGCTGCGGTCGAGCGCGCCGCCTCCCAGATGCAGCGCCGCCTGGACACAAACGGCATTCGGGACTTGCTCTACGCCAACTTCGATCATCCCCGCTGGGACCACGTCGCCCAGCGTTGTCTCACTTGCGCCAATTGCACCATGGTCTGTCCAACCTGCTTCTGCACGACCGTGGAGGAGGTCAGCGATGTGACCGGCACGCACGCCGAGCGCTGGCGCAAATGGGACTCCTGTTTTTCACAGAATTTTTCCTACATTCACGGCGGCAGTGTCCGCAGCTCCGCCAAGTCGCGCTACCGGCAGTGGATGACCCACAAGCTGGCCTCCTGGATTGACCAGTTTGGCAGCTCGGGCTGCGTGGGTTGCGGCCGTTGCATCACCTGGTGCCCGGTGGGCATTGATATCACAGAGGAGGTTCGCGCCATCCAGGAAACGCCGTCCTCTTCGAAGGAAAGCAGCCATGGAAACCCTTGAGCACATCATCGCCGAACATCCCTTCTTTGCCGGTCTTGAGTCGTATTACACGAACCTGCTCACGGGGTGCGCCTCCAACGTGCGGTTTGACGCCGGCACTTACATCTTCAAGGAGGGTGAGGAAGCCAACGAGTTCTACCTGATCCGGGCCGGCAAGGTGGCATTGGAGATCTTCGCACCGCAACGCAAGCCGATCATGCTGGCAACCCTGGGTGAGGGAGAGATTCTAGGCTGGTCGTGGTTGCTGCCGCCCTACCAATGGAAGCTTCACGCCCGCGCCGTCGAAACCGTCCGTGCGATTGCCCTGGACGGCAAGTGTTTGCGTACAAAGTGCGAGGAGAACCACGATCTCGGTTATGAGATGTTGAAACGCTTTGCCCAAATTATGGAGCAGCGGCTGGAGGCCACGCATTTCCAGTTGCTCGACGTTTACAGGGTTGGGCGATGACGATGCTCACAGCAGCCACGACCGATGCCATGCTCCCGCAGCCGTACTCGGTGCGGCAAGTCGTCAAGGAGACTGCCGATACTTTTACCCTGACCTTGGAACCGCCGAACGGAGCGGGCCGGAACCGGTTCCAGCCGGGACAGTTCAGCATGCTGTGGGTGTTTGGCGTCGGCGAGTTGCCAATTTCCATCAGCGGCGACCCGGCGGAGCGCGACCGGCTCGTGTACACCGTGCGCTCCGTCGGTCAGGCCACCCATGCGCTGGTGAGTCGCGAAGTCGGCGATGCGGTTGGCGTCCGAGGTCCATTTGGCACCGGCTGGCCGGTGGAGAAAGCCGAGGGCCGGGACGTTCTTGTGATAGCGGGTGGAATCGGTTTAGCCCCGCTCCGCCCGCTGATCTACGAGGTTCTCCATAACCGCGAAAAGTATGGGCGGCTGGTGGTTCTTTATGGCGCGCGCAGTCCCCGCGACCTGCTCTATCGGAAGGAACTGGCCGCCTGGGCCCGGCAACGCGAGACGCAAGTGTTGGTGACCGTGGACTATGGCGGGTTGAGCTGGCGCGGAAATGTGGGCGTGGTCACGACTCTGTTCAAGTATGCGCGCCTGCAACCGGCGCGTTCGCTGGCCTTCGCCTGTGGTCCCGAGATCATGATGCGGTTTGTCGCCCGCGATCTGGAAACTCACGGACTCGCCCGGGAGAATATTTACCTTTCCATGGAACGAAACATGAAGTGCGGGGTCGGTTTCTGCGGACACTGTCAGTATGGCCCGCACTTCATTTGCAAGGACGGCCCCATCTTTCCCTATGACCGGATGCGGCCGCTACTGGACAAATATGAGATCTAAAGTCAGGCGCAAGCCACGCATCGCGGTCTTCAAGTTTGCTTCCTGTGACGGCTGTCAGTTGAGTTTGCTCGACGCCGAAGATGAACTGCTGCCCGTTGCGGCTGTGCTTGATATTGCCTATTTTCCCGAGGCCTCCCGTGCCATGCTCAAGGGCCCGTATGACATCGGACTGGTGGAAGGATCGATCACTACCCACCACGATGCCCAACGAATCCAGGAAGTCCGGCGCCACTGCAAGACCCTAGTCACCATTGGGGCTTGTGCCACCGCCGGTGGCATCCAGGCCCTGCGCAACTGGAAGGATGTGGATGAATTTATTCGCATCGTGTATGCCACGCCGAAATACATCAATACCCTGAAACTCTCCACCCCCATCGCCGAACATGTGCCCGTGGATTTCGAGCTGCGCGGCTGCCCCATCAACAAGCACCAGCTTATCGAGCTGATCACGGCCACGCTGGCTGGGCGCAAACCCAATGTTCCGACCTACAGTGTCTGCCTGGAGTGCAAACGCAAGGGCAACGTCTGCATTGCGGTGGCGCTAGGCGTCGCCTGCCTGGGACCGGTTACCCACGCGGGTTGCGGCGCGCTCTGCCCGAGCTTTGACCGGGGCTGTTACGGCTGCTTCGGTCCCATGGAGAGCCCCAATACGGAGTCGCTCAGCAATCAGTTGCGCATTCTGGGCCGGAACAACGCGGAGATCACACGCGCCTTCCGCAGCTTCAATGCCTGGGCCTGGCAGTTCCGAAAGGCGAGCGAGGAGAGTGAGCGGACGTGAGCAAGCAACCGGCCAGAACGATCAAGGTTGACATTTTGGCCCGAGTCGAGGGCGAAGGTGGGCTTTACATCAAGCTCAAGGGCGATCAGGTTCAGGACGTAAAGCTAAAGATCTACGAGCCCCCGCGCTTTTTCGAGGCCTTGCTGCGCGGGCGCAACTTCGCGGAAGCGCCGGATATCACCGCCCGAATCTGCGGCATTTGCCCGGTCGCTTACCAGATGAGCGCGGTACACGCGATGGAAGACGCGTTCGGCGTGAAGGTTGACGGGCAACTACGGGCATTGCGGCGGCTCCTCTACTGCGGGGAGTGGATCGAGAGTCACACGCTCCATGTTTACATGCTGCATGCGCCCGATTTTCTTGGCTATCAGGACGCGATCCAAATGGCCAAAGACCATCCCGGCGTGGTCCAGCGCGGCCTGCAATTGAAAAAGGCCGGAAACGAGATCGTCACTTTGCTGGGTGGAAGAGAAATCCATCCCCTGAATGTTCGCGTCGGAGGTTTCTACAAACTGCCCCTACGGAGCGAATTCGCTGCCCTGGCGGAACGCCTGAAGTGGGCGCGGGACGCAGCCCTTGAAACCGTGCGCTTTGTGGCCAGCCTGCCTTTTCCGGACTTTGAGCGGGATTACATTTTTGTCGCTCTGCGGCAGCCCGACGGTCATCCCATCAACGAATATCCATTCAACGAAGGTCGCCTGGTCTCAAACGGCGGACTGGATATCCCTGTCAGCGAGTACGAAGCCAACTTCACTGAGGAACATGTTCAACACTCCAATGCCCTGCACTCCGTGCTCAAACAGCAGGGCGCGTACTTTGTTGGACCGCTCGCTCGCTACAGCCTGAACTTTGACCGGCTGTCTCCCCTGGCCCAGGAAGCAGCGCGGGAAGCTGGGCTCGGGCCGGTGTGCCGGAACCCTTTCAAGAGCATCATCGTCCGCAGCGTGGAAATCGTCTACGCCTGCGATGAAGCTCTGCGGATTATCGAGCAGTACGAGCGGCCGGAAAAACCAGCCATCGAGATTCATCCGCGCGCCGCCACCGGCTATGCCTGTACCGAGGCCCCACGAGGCATTCTGTATCATCGCTACCGCCTTGACGAGGAGGGGTCCATCCTCGACGCCAAGATCGTTCCTCCGACCTCACAAAACCAGAAAACCATCGAGCAAGATCTGGGGCAGTTTGTCCCCAGGTTCTTGAACCTCCCACAAGAGGATCTCCTTTGGCAATGCGAGCAGGCAGTACGAAATTATGATCCGTGCATCTCGTGTGCTACTCATTTTCTCCGGCTGGAGATCGACCGGGTATAGATTCCAGCTTTCGTCGATTCGGATTCTGCGCGTGAAATTATGGCAAATGAATATCCCCGGCCACCCGGGGCTCTGGTGATCGGAATTGGCAATGCCTATCGCAGCGACGATGCGGCCGGGCTGATTGCGGCCCGGCGAATCAAAGAGCGGGTTTCCGGGCACTGTTCGGTCATTGAAAACGCGGGGGAAGGCACATCTCTGATGGAATTGTGGAAGAACGCCGGCCGCGTCGTTGTGATTGATGCCGCGCGTTCCGGCGCTGCGCCGGGAACCGTGCGCCGATTCGATGCTGCCCTGCATCCGCTGCCCGCATCCGTGTTTCGAGGTTCAACCCACGCCTTCAGTCTCCCCGAGGCAATCGAACTGAGCCGCGCTTTACAACAGTTGCCCCGGCAATTGATCGTTTACGGAGTCGAAGCGCACAACTTCGAGGCAGGGAGCAATCTTTCTCCGGCGCTCGAATCCGCGATGCCGCAGCTCGTGGAATGTGTGCTGCAAGAACTTCTGGACACTAACGCCAGTAGAGGACAGAAAGTCCCGGTGGTCAGGAGTTGACCATTTTTTCCAGCGCGGCTTTGTTGCGGATGGTCAGGGTCGCGCCCTTTAACTGCACGATTTGTTTCCTCTTAAACTGCGAGAACAGGCGGCTGACGGTTTCCCGCGTCGTGCCGATGATTTCGGCGATTTCCTCATGCGTCAGCGTCAGCTTCACCTGCAGAGGATCGCCATTGCCCGGTGTATTGGACCATCCCAGCAGCAACTTTGCGAATCTCTCGGAAGGGGAGTTGGTGAGTCCCAGGGTGCGGATCCCTTCATACGCCGAGTAGTAATTGCGGCTGAGTTGCTCCGCCACTCGCACCGCTACTTCTCCATATTCACGCATGAAGTGCAGCAAGGCATCCCGGGTAATGAAATTTGCCTGGCCCGGCTCGATCATCTCGGCGGTCACTTCGTAAGGCCGATTGGAAATCGTGGCGCTGAGCCCCAAAACATCTCCCGCTTCCGAGATTTTGGTGATGACGGTCTTGCCCTCCGACGATGACGTCGAAAGCTTCACTTTTCCCGTGCAAAGCACAAAGACCCCACGGGGCTGCTGTCCCTCGATAAACAGCATCGCGGATTTTGGGTAGACGGCGGTGGATTTGATCTCGTTCAACCTCTGCACCGCGGCCACTGGCAGATTGCAGAATAGATGATCCTCCCGCATCGGGCAGGTGAGGCAGTTGTCGAGGATGTTCAGCCCGTAGGGAGCGCGCATTCGGAATCGTCTTCCGCAAAAATTGTATCACCGATCGCGCCGTGATCAGAATCACGAGAGGCTGTGACTTCAAACATGGCCCGCAAAGCTCTCTGCGAGCAACAATCTAGGTGCGCGGGTGGGTTATATGGAAGCTGAGCAGATGGAGGTTTCCATGGGCACCGCAACCGAAGTCAGAGAGCCGAGGTTAAGAAGCCAGTCGAGCTGTGGATCCCCTGCTGGCGCCGGCGGCGATGGAAGCGGTCAAAAAGTGGCGCTGCCGTCCTTTCCTGCTGCATGGTGAACCGGTGGAAGTGGAGACCACGATCACGGTGAATTGCGAACTTTCCTGCTGAGGTCTTGATGCGGCTGTGACTTTGAAGTCCGGGAACAAGGAGGGTGATAACACCATGGAAGAAGCACATCAGTTTCGAGTAGTTGCGTGGTGGGCCTCTGGCCGGACTGGCCTGGCCAAGTCCAGTTCCGCCCCCAATGCCATCCATTTCACTTCGCCGCCTGCTTTTGGCGGCTTGGAAGGCCGGTGGACGCCAGAAGACCTACTGCTCTGCGCCATCGCCAGTTGTTATACGACTACCTTTCGGACGCTCGCAGAATACTCGAAGCTTGAGTACACCGACCTGCAGGTCGAAGTGGAAGGCGCGATCAGCAAGGCTGACACCGGCTACAGCTTTGGCGAAGTGTTCATTCGCGCGAATCTGACGATTCCGCAAGAAGAGGAGCGGGCACGGGCCCTCAAGATCTTACATAAGGCCAAAGGGCTATGTCTGGTGTCTCGCGCTCTCTCGGTCGAACAGCGATTTGAACCACGCGTGCAGGTGGGTGAAGCACGAGTGGAGGTTAGCCAACCTTTGCCAGTTTCCGACAAAGGGAACGGTTATAGATGAAACACGTAAGCGCAATGGTTGTCGTGCTTGCCGGAGCTGCGACGACTTGGCCATCACCGGGAAGGTGACAGCCCCCAGCGATGCGGCCGCCTTCTCCCGCAGAAACGTTTCTCTGGAGGTGTCTTATGCATCCCGTGGAAGCGGGTAAGCGGATCGCCCTCAATAACATTTTGTTTGCCACCGACTTTTCACCATGCTCGAATGCAGCCCTACCCTATGCCGTATCGGTCGCGCGCCGCTATGGAGCAACGTTACATGCGGCCCATGTCATGCCCGACGAGGCCGAGCTGTTATTCATGCCGCCGGGAAACTGGCCGGCGGTGCTCGAGGAAGAAGACAAGAGGATACAAGGATATACCGACCAGCTTGAGAAGCAGTTCCAAGGACTCCCCCACGATGTACTTATGTCGAGAGGCCAGGTCGCGGATGTGCTGGCCCAGATCATCGAAGAGCGTGAGATTGATTTGCTGGTGCTCGGCACCCACGGCCGCTCAGGCCTTCGCAAACTATTCCTGGGATCAGTCGCCGAGGAAATTTTCCGGCGCGCTACTTGTCCGGTTCTGAGCGTGGGACCTCATGTGCCCTGCAAACCGCACGCTGAGATTCAATTTCAGCATATTGTGTTCGCAACCGATTTTAGTGAAGACTCCCTGGCCGCGTTACCCTATGCCGTCTCCCTGGCCGAGGAAGATCAGGCACAACTGGCGCTGCTCCACGTGGTCGAGCAACCCGCCGCAGGCATTGCGGACCTGGAGGAAGTCAAGGCGTCCCTGATGCGCCGCCTCAAAGAACTGGTGCCAGCGGAAGCCGAGCCGTGGTGTCATGCGGAATGCTTGCTTGACTTCGGCCGGCCGTTCGCCCCGCCGGCGGAGCGAATTCTGGAAGTCGCGGGAGATCAGGCTGCGGATTTGCTTGTTCTCGGTGCGCGCCCCGTGCATGGCAACCTGGGGCTGGGCACACACCTGGCTAGCACCACGGCCCGGCTATTGACTCAGGCTGCGTGCCCGGTACTTACCGTGCGTGGCGGATCGACCAAGTAAGCCGCAGTCGGTCTTCAAAGTCCAGCCCCCTAAAGGGCTGACTTAACGGCACGACTGAAGTCGTGCCCTTCCCAAAACCCGCGCGAATCAGAGTTTTTCCGCAGGCTGCTGAGGGGTCTCCGATTTCCAATAGTAGAGACGCGGCGTGCCGCGTCTCCGGAGACGGGGCAAGCCCCGTCTCTACTGGACTACTCTAAACATTCGCCGATAATCTATCCTTGAGATGGCGGTTTCGCCGCGGCAAGATTGAGGGGCGAGGAGCTTTTATGGGTTCGACCGACGCTGGTCTCGTAGGACGACCGCCGCATGAAGAGAAACCGGCAGCGCCGGAGAGATACGGCCTGGAGGCAATGTTCGCTCCAAGCTCGGTGGCCGTCATCGGTGCGACCAGTCGTCCCGGCACCGTAGGCCGAACCGTTCTGGAGAACCTGCTGCACGGCGGTTTTCAAGGGAAAGTGTATGCCGTCAACGCCAGGCATCCAGAAGTGCTGGGGCTCAAAGCCTACGGGAGCATTCGCGACATCCCCCGCCCGGTGGACCTGGCTGTAGTTGCCACTCCGGCAGCGACGGTCCCGCAGCTCATTGCAGAGTGCGTGGATGCCGGTGTCAAATCCGCGGTTGTGCTTTCCGCTGGATTCAGGGAACATGGCGCGGAAGGCGCTTTACTCGAACAGCAGATTCAAGAGCAGTTGCGGCGCGGTTCCCTGCGCTTGATTGGCCCAAACTGCCTGGGCATGATGAACCCGGCCATCGGGTTGAATGCCACCTTCGCCAAAGAGGCGCCCCATGCGGGCAACGTCGCGTTCCTGAGTCAAAGTGGAGCACTCTTGAGCGCGATCCTCGACTGGAGCCAGCGCGAAGAAGTGGGATTCAGCGCAATTGTTTCGACCGGTTCGATGCTGGATGTTGGTTGGGGCGATTTGATCTACTACTTTGGCGACGATCCCCACACCAAGAGCATCCTGCTCTACATGGAATCGGTGGGAGACGCGCGGTCGTTCTTGTCCGCAGCCCGTGAAGTCGCACTCACAAAACCGATTATCGTGATCAAGGCCGGCCGATCGCAACAGGCTTCGCGCGCTGCGGACTCGCACACGGGAGCGCTCACGGGCAGCGACGAAGTGCTGGAGGCAGCCTTCCGCCGCTCGGGAGTCTTGCGCGTACACAATATCGCGGACCTTTTCTATATGGCGGAAGCGCTCGGCAGGCAACCCCGCCCCAAGGGTCCGCGGCTTGCCATCCTGACCAATGCCGGCGGACCGGCGATCCTGGCCACGGACGCGCTGGTGGCCAATGGTGGAGAACTGGCTGAGCTTTCCCCAGAAAGCCTGCGGCGCCTGGATGAATTCCTCCCTGCCCACTGGAGTCATAACAATCCCATTGACATTCTCGGCGATGCCGATTCTGAGCGTTATGCTCGCGCCCTCGAAATTGCTTCGAAGGACGCAAACAGCGATGGGCTCCTGGTCATCTGTGCCCCGCAAGGAACAACCGACCCTTCGCAGATTGCCGAACGTTTGAAGCCTTACGCCAAACAATATGGCAAGCCCGTGATCGCCAGTTGGATGGGAGGGAACAGCATTGCCGCCGGCGAAGCCGCCCTCAATTCAGCGGGCATTCCAACCTTTCGTTATCCCGACGCAGCCGCGCGGGCTTTCACCTATATGTGGCGGTACACGTACAACCTGCGCGGATTATACGAGACTCCCACATTGACTGACCAATCTCAGCCGGAGGGCGCAGCACGCAATCAAGTCGAGCAAATTATTCACGATGCGCGAAAGCAGGGCCGCGTTCTGCTCACCGAGTTGGAATCGAAGCAGTTGTTGTCGCTTTACGGTATCCCCACCATTGAGACGCGCGCCGCGGCCAGCGAGGACGAGGCAGCCACGATTGCTTCCCAACTTGGCTTTCCGGTTGTGCTGAAAGTCCTTTCCGAAACCATCGCGCACAAGACGGATGTGGGCGGAGTCAAACTGAACTTGCAAGATGAAGCGGCCGTCCGCTCTGCCTATCGCGCCATCCAGTCTTCGGTGGCGGAGAAAGTTGGCCCCGGCCAATTCTCCGGCGTCACGGTGCAGCCGATGGTAAAGCTGGATGGCTACGAATTAATTCTCGGCAGCAGCGTGGACCCGCAGTTTGGGCCAGTCATCCTGTTCGGTTCCGGGGGCCAGTTGGTCGAAGTGTATCGCGACCGCGCCCTGGCGCTTCCACCGCTGAACACGACGCTGGCGCAAAGAATGATGGAGCAAACACGAATCTTCACCGCGCTTCAGGGAATCCGCGGACGCAAGCCGGTCAACCTGGCGGCCCTGGAGAACGTGTTAGTCCGCTTCAGTCAGCTCGTGCTCGAACAGCCGTGGATTGCGGAAATTGACATCAATCCTCTGCTGGCTTCGCCGGAGCGCCTGCTCGCCCTCGATGCCAGAATCGTGTTGCACGGGCCCGCCCTGACCCTCGACCAGTTGCCCAAGCCCGCCATCCGTCCCTATCCCTTGCAGTATGTCTCGTCCTGGACAATGAAGGATGGAAATCAGGTCGCGATTCGCCCCATCCGTCCCGAAGACGAACCCCTGATTGCTAAGTTTCACGAGACGCTTTCCGATCGCAGCGTCTATTTGCGCTACTTCTGCTCCCTCAGCCTGAGTAGGCGTGTGGCGCATGAACGACTCTTGCGCATCTGTTTCGGCGATTACGACCGCGAAATGGCGCTGGTCGCCGAGCGCACCGATCCCGCTACGGGAGAGCGCCGCATCATCGCCGTTGGCCGTATGAACAAACTTCACGCGAGGAATGAAGCGGAAGTCGCGGTGCTGGTTTCCGATCAGTATCAAAATCTGGGTTTGGGAGAAGAATTACTCCGTCGTGTCGTCCAGATTGCCCGGGATGAAAAGTTAAGCGCCGTCTCCGGAGAAATCTTGTCTGACAACCGGGCGATGCAGATCATCATGAAGCGCCTTGGCTTTCGTCTTCGCCCGGGTGAAGATCTCACTTCGGTCCGGGCCTTCTTGGACCTCTGAACGATTTAGGCGATTATGATCGAGATAACAGAAACCGAAATCGGCATCATTCTATGTTTCCATCGTTCCCGTTTCTCACTCTTTTCCTTTGTGACGAGGATCACACGTCCCTGTGAGCCGGATTCACGACAATATCACTTGCTTCCGTCATGCTTTATATAACCGTTCCCTCAGAGTTCCGTCATGCTTTAATGACCGTTCCGTCAGAGCGGTCCGTCGAGGTTACGGAGAAGTCCAGAAGGGGATGTCATGAAGCCTAAGTTCAAGACCATGGACGGCAACGAGGCAGTCGCGTATGTCGCATACCGCCTCAATGAGGTCATCGCCATTTATCCCATCACGCCCTCGTCGAACATGGGCGAATGGGCGGATCAATGGATGTCGGAAGATGTGCCCAACATCTGGGGCACCATCCCCCACGTGATCGAAATGCAAAGCGAGGGCGGCGCCGCTGGAGCGGTTCATGGCGCGCTGCAGACCGGCGCCCTGGCCACGACCTTCACGGCGTCGCAGGGCCTGCTGCTGATGATCCCGAACATGAACAAGATCGCGGGCGAACTTACGCCCACGGCATTTCACGTCAGCGCGCGCACCGTTGCAACCCATGCCCTCTCGATTTTCGGCGACCACTCGGATGTGATGTTTTGCAGAACCACGGGATTCGCCATGCTTTCCTCGAACTCCGTTCAGGAAGCCATGGACTTGGCGCTCATCGCGCATGCCGCCAGTCTCGAAACCCGCATCCCTTTCCTGCATTTCTTTGACGGTTTCCGCACTTCGCATGAAGTCAACAAGATCGAGATGCTCACCGAAGACGACATGCGCGCCCTCATCAACATGGATCGTGTCTTCGAACACCGGCAGCGGGCGCTTTCTCCCGACCATCCCGTGTTGCGCGGCAGCGCACAAAATCCTGACGTCTTCTTTCAGGCGCGGGAAGCCGGCAATCTTTTCTACGATGCTTGTCCGGATAAGGTCCAGGCGGTAATGGACAAGTTTTCCCAGGTCGTGGGACGTTCGTATCACCTGTTCGATTACGTGGGCGCGCCCGATGCCGAGCGCCTGATTGTCATGATGGGCTCCGGCGCCGAGACCGCTCACGAAACGGTGGAGCACCTGAACCGCAGCGGCGAGAAAATCGGCTTGCTGAAAGTCCGCCTGTACCGCCCGTTTTCCGTCAAGCGATTCATCGAAGCCCTTCCCGCAACCGTGCGCAAGATCGCCGTCCTCGATCGCACCAAGGAAGCCGGCGCCGGGAGAGAGCCGCTCTATCTTGACGTGGTCAGCGCGATTCACGAAGGCATCAAGCTGGGCTATGGAACGCTGAAGTCCGCGCCGGAAATCGTCGGCGGACGTTACGGTCTTTCTTCCAAGGAATTCACCCCCGCGATGGTCAAAGCCGTTTACGACAACCTCGCGAGGCCCAGTCCCAAGATCAAGGACCACTTCACCGTCGGCATCCATGACGACGTGAGCCATACCAGTCTCGATTACGATCCCGAATTTTCCGTCGAGCCCGACAGCGTGGTGCGCGCCATGTTCTACGGCCTGGGCGCCGATGGCACCGTGGGCGCGAACAAGAACTCGATCAAGATCATCGGCGAAAATACCGACAACTACGGGCAGGGATATTTCGTCTACGACTCGAAGAAGTCAGGCGCGATGACCGTTTCGCACCTGCGTTTCGGCCCGCAGCCGATCCGCTCCAGCTACCTGATTTCGAAGGCCAACTTCGTGGCCTGCCATCAATGGATCTTCCTCGAGCGCTACGACATGCTCAGCGCCCTGGTTGCCGGCGGCGTTTTCCTGCTCAATAGCCCTTTTAATAAGGACGAGGTTTGGGACCATCTGCCGCGCGAAGTCCAAACGCAATTGATCGCCAGGAAGGCCCGCTTCTTCATCATTGACGCCTATCAGGTGGCTCGCGACACCGGCATGGGCTCGCGCATGAACACCATTCTGCAGACCTGCTTCTTCGCCATCTCCAAGGTCCTGCCTGGCGAGCAAGCGATTGAAGCCATTCGCCAGTCCATCCGCGACACGTACGGCAAGAAGGGTGACGAGGTCGTCCAGCAGAACCTGCACGCCGTGGATGAAACCCTGGCCCACATGTTCGAAGTCGCCATTCCCGGGAAGGTGACGAGCCAAATCGAAATGCCCCCTGCGTTCTCTCCGCAGGCGCCCCAGTTTGAGCGCGATGTGCTCAGCGTAATTTACGCTGGCCACGGCGACGAGATCCCCGTGAGCGCGTTCCCAGTCGATGGGACCTTTCCCACCGGCACCGCGAAATGGGAAAAGCGCAACATCGCGCTCGAGATTCCCGCCTGGGACACGAAGATCTGCATACAGTGCGGCAAGTGCGCCATGGTCTGCCCCCACGCCGTGATCCGCATCAAGGTTTACGACTCCAAGCAGCTCGCGGGCGCACCCACGACTTTCAAGTCCACCGACGTGCGCGACAAGGACAAAGACTGGCTGGGCCAGAAGTACACCATCCAGGTTGCGCCCGAAGACTGCACCGGCTGCGCAATCTGTGTCGATATCTGTCCTGTAAAGAACAAGAGCGAGACCCGCCTGAAAGCGATCAACATGGTGCCGCAGCCGCCGCTGCGCGCGCCGGAGCGCGAGAACTGGGAGTTCTTCCTCAAAATTCCAGAGCTGGATCGCCGAAAAATCAAAGTCACGAATATCCGCCAGCAACAGGTGCAGGAGCCTTTGTTTGAATTTTCGGGAGCCTGTTCCGGATGCGGCGAGACACCCTATCTGAAGCTGCTTACCCAGCTCTTCGGAGACCGTTCCGTGGTTGCCAACGCCACCGGCTGCTCTTCGATCTACGGCGGGAACCTCCCGACCACGCCCTGGGCCAAGAATATCGACGGCCGCGGGCCCGCTTGGTCGAATTCTCTGTTTGAAGACAATGCCGAGTTCGGGCTGGGATTCAGGCTCTCCATCGACAAGCAGACCGAATTCGCCCGTGAACTGGCACACCGGCTCGCCGCAACCATTGGTGAAGACCTGGCAGCCGCTCTGCTCACGGCGCCGCAGAAAGACGAGGCAGACATTTTCGAGCAGCGGCAGCGCGTCGAGTTGCTGAAGGAAAAGCTGCAGAGTTCGAACTCCCCAGACGCCAAACAACTGCTGGCCGTCGCCGACATGCTGGTAAAGAAGAGCGTTTGGATCGTCGGCGGCGACGGCTGGGCTTACGACATCGGTTACGGAGGTCTGGACCACGTGCTGGCCAGCGGTCGCAACGTGAACCTGTTGGTGCTCGACACCGAAGTCTATTCCAACACCGGCGGCCAGGCCTCAAAATCCACGCCGCGGGGAGCAGTGGCGAAGTTTGCGGCGGGAGGCAAACCGGGGCCCAAGAAAGACCTCGGAATGATGGCCATGAGTTACGGCAATGTCTATGTGGCCAGCGTTGCCATGGGCGCCAAGGACGAACACACGCTCAAGGCGTTTCTGGAAGCGGAAGCCTACGACGGCCCCAGCCTCATCATTGCTTACTCGCACTGCATCGCGCACGGCATCGACATGACCACGGCCATGTCGGACCAGAAAGTCGCGGTTGACTCGGGTCAGTGGCTGCTCTATCGCTATAACCCGGAGCGCACCCTCGCCGGTGAGAATCCGTTAATACTCGATTCCCGCACCCCCACGCGCAAGGTCCGGGACTTCCTGCAGCAGCAGACGCGCTTCAAAATGCTGCTCAAGAGTAAACCGGAAGACGCCAAGCGGCTGTGGCAGCAGGCGCAGCAGGATGCCGAAACGCGCTATCGCTTCTACGAGTATCTAGCGCAGCGCAAACCAGCGCCGGCCGCGGTTCCAGCCGCTCCTGTGGAAACGGAAAAGTAACGCTTTCGTAGAGACGGGGCTTGCCCCGTCTCAGGCTGCTGAAGAACTGTGGTTTTGCGCAGGTTACTGTGGTTTTGCGCAGGTTTTGGGAAGGGCACGACTTTAGTCGTGCCGTAAACCGAGCCAATGTGTTGCGCTTAAGCGCTTGAGGTGAGATTTTTGCGCGCTGCGCGAGTTCTTGACTTTGCTTTGAAGGGGCGCGGCTTCAGCCGCGCCGTAGGTAACGCAAAATCAACGGCGGCTTTAGCCGCTGAGGGCACTAAACACGGTCACGAGAACCGCTCGCAAAAGGAAACATCATGGATCTAAGCACGAAATATCTTGGCATGCAGCTGCGCACGCCGCTCGTCGCCTCGGCATCCCCCATTTCCCAGGAAATCAGCCACATTCGCAGCCTCGAAGATGCCGGCGCCTCGGCCGTCGTGCTCTATTCCCTGTTCGAAGAGCAACTGCGTCAGGAGAACCTGGAACTGGAACGCGATCTCAACGCCGGCACCGAGAGCTTTGCCGAGTCGCTTACTTACTTTCCCAAAACCAATGAATTCCACACCGGACCCGAAGGCTATCTGAATCACATTCGCAAAGCCAAGGAGGCAGTGGACATTCCGATTATCGCCAGCCTCAACGGTTCGACCCTGGGCGGTTGGACCAAGTTTGCCAAGCAGGTCGAGCAAGCCGGAGCCGACGCCATCGAGTGCAATCTCTACTTCGTTCCGACAAACATGGAAATCCTGGGTTCCGAAGTCGAGGAGGCCTACCTTGACGTTCTCCGGGAAGTAAAGACGTCGGTTCACATTCCAGTAGCCGCCAAGCTCAGTCCCTTTTTCAGCAATCTGGCCAATGTGGCAAAGCGAATGGACCAGATGGGCACAGACGGCCTGGTGCTGTTCAACCGCTTCTACCAGCCCGATATCGACCTGGAGGAATTGGAAATTAAGCCCAACGTGCTGCTCAGCGGCCCGCAGGCGTTACGGTTGCCCCTGACTTGGATTGGCATTCTTTATGGCCGCATCCGGGCCAGCCTGGCCGCGACCAGTGGGGTGCACGGCCCCGAAGACGTAATCAAACTGCTCATGGTCGGCGCCGATGTGACGATGATGTGCTCGGCTCTATTGCGCAATGGCATCGAGCATCTTCGTCATGTGGAACAAGGCGTTCAGCAGTGGATGGCGGATCACGAATATGAATCGGTGCACCAGATGCAAGGCAGCATGAGCCAGCTCCGCTGCCCCGATCCCGCAGCCTTCGAGCGCGCTCAGTACATGAGAGCCGTAAAGGGACTGGCGCACGTGCTGGCAAGCAGTCGATAGGCATGAAATGCCTTGCGCGGCGAGTGAATTAAGGACGCGATCATGCGGCCTTGAACAATCTATCCCGCCCGATGTCCTCGCAGAAGAACCGGCTGTTGACATTTCCGGCCCGTCCGCTACGATGCAAGAAAGCCGGAATCGCCGGGACGCAGGAGCTGGGGATGAACATCGAGATCCGCGACGCAGCCCTTGAGGCTAGAATCCAGAGACAACTCCAAGCCACCGGTTCCGGCAGCGTCGAGGAGGTCTTGCTCCGCCTGCTTGAGACCCAGGAGGAACAGGATCGCTGGCTTTTGGAAAACCGGGAAGCGAACAACGCGAAGATTCGGCGCGGAATTGAGCAACTCGACCGGGGCGAGGGAATTCCCGAAGACCGACTGGACACCTACCTGGCGGAACTCAAAGCCAAGCCTGAATGAGCGCTCGCTACGTTTTCGCGGCCGAAGCGGCGCTTGATCTTGTCGAAATCTGGCGCCACATCAAAAAGCAAAGCAGCGTCGAGATGGCGAACCGCGTTGAATCGGTCATCCGCAAGAGAATTGTTTTCTTGGCTAGAACACCGGGCGCGGGACACTGGCGCAAGAACTTGAAGGATGAAGCGGTGAAGTTCTTCCCAGTCTACTCATTTCTTATCGTCTACCGACCGGAGACGAAGCCCCTGCAAGTTGTTTCCATTCTTCACGGCCATCGGGACGTAAAACGAATTCTCAAAAGTCGTCTATGAAACACGCCGTCGCAGTTATCGGCAGAGGGGAGATTCACGCGCTGGAGAGACCAGGCTTTCCCCCAGCTCCCTCAAAATGCGCCTCGATTTCTTCCAGCGTCTTCCCTTTCGTTTCCGGCAGGAACACCGCGGCCGTGATGAAGTAAATTACGGTGCAGGCGGCAAAACCAAAAAACATGGTCGAGTAACCATGCTTGCCGACGGCCGGCAGGAACATCGCGGCAATGGTCGTCGAAACGGCCTGGTTGATCAACAGGGCAATGCTCATGCCGTTGGAGCGAATGCGGGTCGGCATCAACTCCGAAAGCGCCAGCCACACGCACACTCCAGGACCGATCGCGAAAAACGCCATGAACACGAAGAGACTGATGGCCACCAGCCACCCATTGCGAGCGGCCGGCACAGGAGTAATCAGCGCATTGTCAATTCTTAGCGGAGCCTTGCGCGACGCATCGAGATCGCTGAACGGATTCGAGAAAAACGCTACTACTTTATTGGCCGGCACACAGCTTTCGCGCGTGATCTCAATCGGCTTGGCCGCCTTGTCGTCGGAACGTGCAACCTTGGTCGCCGCGCGAAAACCTCCATACGAATAAATGACGACCAGAGATGTGGGCCGGTTGCCGATCGCCTTGCCCGCGTTTCCGCTCGCGGCGAGAAGCGCATCCGCAGCCTTCTCGTCATAAAGCAACGTGACCTTCTGGCCGGCGTCAACTTCGGCGTCAACCATGGACTGCACCGCGTCGCGAGAATCCACGCGCAACCTTTCCGTCCGCCGGAACAGTACCCCGGTGCAGACGAGCGACACGATGATGCCCGCGCTGCCTACCGACAGCAGAAACTTCCGTCCCTTGCGGTCCACCAGCAGCACGCCGCCAATGGTCATCAGAAAATTCACGATCGTGAAAAGAACGTAGCCCCAGTGCGCCTGGACATCGGATAGCCCACTCTGCAAAAGAATGTTGGTGTTGTAGCCGATGATGGAGTTAACCCCGGTAGCCTGGTTGCAGGCGAGAATGACGCAGGCCAGCACAAACGGGATCACGTATTTGCGGCGCAAAAGCGATTCCTGGACATTCGCCCCGGTTGCGGTCTTCGCATTTTCAGCGGCGGCGGTTTGTTCCATTTCCGCAAGCTCGGTGTCCGCCTGCTCGGTGGCGCGCGAACGGAGAAGCGCGGCGTAGGCGGCATCCCTTTTCCCTCGCCGAAACAACCAGCGCGGGGATTCCGACACCATGAGGCTGCCGATCACGAACAAGATGCCGGGTGGCAGCGAAACCCAGAAAATGCTGCGCCAGGCCGTGTCTTTGAAGGCGAACAGTCTCGCGGGATCGCCCAGCTTCGCCACCTCTTCGACGCGAAAACTGAAGAACATGCCAACCACGGCCGCGGTCACGATGCCGAGTGTCAGCAGCCATTGGAAGATGCCCGTCCCCTTGCCGCGGCTCGACGCCGCCAGGCACTCCGCCAGATACAGCGGCACAACGACACCAATCAGGCCGGCGCTGATGCCCTGTAACAGGCGGCCAAGAACCAACGACTCATAGCCACGCGAGAGCGCAATGATGGGAATGCTGAAGACAAACAACAATCCGCTGAGCATCATCAGCGGCTTGCGCCCGATCCAGTCGGCCAGCGCGCCGGCAAACAGGGTTGAGATCACGCTGCCGAGGAGCACGGCAGCGACGACGATGGAAAGCTGGCCCGCATTCAACCCCGAGGTGGCCTCCAGATAAGGCAAAGCCCCCGCAATGATCCCGACATCCACGCCGTACAGCAATCCGCCAAGTCCCGCGACCAGCAGCAGGAACCGGTTGTAGCCAGCTTTTTCGTTGCTCACCACAGCAGCAGTCCTTTCGCCATCAGCAAACTCGCGTAGAGACGGGGCGTGCCCCGTCTCCGACCGCCCAGGAATCTTGGCCAGCGTGGTTTTGGGAAGGGCACGGCTTCAGCCGTGCCGCTACGAGCCCCATAAACACCGGGCTTCAGCCCCTGAGGGAACTGCCCGTTCCACCTGAAACCGGTTTACGAAACAAGCTCTAGAAATTCGTTTCCTTCGAGGTGGCATTGTCCGCCACGCAATGACGAGCATTCACAATAGTGAATGACGAGGTGAATCCTACCAGATGCGTGCCTATCTCTCGATTTCGGGGAAATCTTGTCAAGCCCCTGTTTTGACCATTTTCCGGGAAAGTCGGTGAATTAGCAGGGGAAATAAAGTTGGGAAACTTGTCGGGGCAGGCAGATTGTACCACCCACAAGGGTGCGGGCCGGATTGGGTACCGACCGGGTCGAGAAGTTACCGGGGGGAGGGCACGCAGACCCTAGAGGGAGACCTGCGGCTTTAATCCCAGAACTCTCCTTCCCGCGTGGAAAGAACGCCGCGCCCACCACGAAGCGTATATGCCGCCCGTTTCGTTGGCTGGGGAGCGAGATTTTTGTTACGAAAACCGAACGGAGGTTTTTGGCAAGAGGCTTGGTGCCCTTCGTCTCGCGCCTTTTGAGACGTGGGTGCTGATGGCGCCGCGTAAATGCGACGTGATGTTTGGGCGGCGAACGCGGCATATCGTCCAGTGGCGCCAAAGTGGTACGCGAATACGGTGGTGGACCCTTGCGTGCTTGTCTCTCGATTTCGGGGAAATCTTGTCAAGCCCCTGTTTTGACCGTTTTCCGGGTAAGTCGATGAATGAGCGGCGAAAATAAAGTTGGGAAACTTGTCGGGGTGGGTAGGGCGAAGTTGATATAATAAAACTAGAGAGTAAGAAAAGGGTGCGGAGTCCTCTCGCACCCTTTTTCATTGTTGTCCCCGTCTCTGGCGACAGCTCTCGAAGCGGGAACCCGCTGTCGAAATTCTGAGCGAACCGGGGTCCCCATTTGGCGCGATGGCGTGGAGGAGCGAACGAATCTCGTAAGTCGTTGGTTCTCAAAGACTTTACCTCTAAGTCCTTTAAACTCAATGATCTGGCGGGAATTTCCTCCTAACTCCATGATTCCAAAAGACCGAGGGGTACCCCCCATATCAAACAAGGAAACACCCTCCCCGAGGCGCTCTAACTGAGAACTGAGAACTGAGAACTGAGAACTGAGAACTGAGAACTGAGAACTGAGAACTGAGAACTGAGAACTGAGAACTGAGAACTGAGAACCGAGAACTGACACCTGAGAGCTGACAGCCAGGAACTACGCATCCGCTTCCGGCAATCGCACCACCGGCTCAATCTCAATGACATGCAAGCCGCATTCGGTTTTGGCCGTGCCCGGCCAGCGCCCCGACCTGGGATCTTCCCCTGGACGGACGGCTCGCGTGCAATGCGTGCAGCCGATGCTGGGATAGTTCTCGTCATGGAGTGAGTTGTAAGGCACGCCGTGTTCGCGGATATAGCGCCAGACCTGTTTCGAAGTCCAGTCGGCGATCGGATTCACTTTCACCAGCCCGAATTTCGCGTCCCACTCGACTTTGCGGGCGCCCTTACGGAATGAGGTCTGGTCGCGGCGAATGCTCGTGATCCACGCGCCCAGTTCCGTCAGCTTGCGGCGGAGCGGCTCAACCTTCCGCAGGTCGCAGCATTGGTCGGCATCGCGGGCCCAAAGCGCCGGGCCGTGGGCGCGCTCCTGCTTCTCGAGCGACAGCAGTGGAAAAACTCTCTCGATTTTGATTTCATACTTTTGTTCGACTCTGTCGATCAGGCTGTAGGTCTCGGGAAAAAGGAATTCGGTATCAATCGTGAAAACCCGAAAATCCTTGCGCACCCGCGAAGCCATATCAATCAGCACCATGCCCTCGGCCCCAAACGCCGAGGAGATGGCCACCTCATTCCCGAAGGTCTCAAACGCCCAGGCCAGCACCCGCTGCGGACTCCAACTCTCTGCGTTCAACTGCACTTCTGCAATCTTGTCTTTCACGCCATCGGCTCCTCATCTGCTCCCAGGTGCGGAGCCTGCGAGAGAATTGTACTGAACAGCGCCGCCGGGAGAACACGGTCCTTTCCCGGCGACAGGTCTGGTACTCCAAATTCCTCCACCACGGCTGCAGGATCCCCCAAACGAACGACTTCCCCGACAACCAGCAGCGTTGGAGAAGCGAGTTGCGGCGCGCGATGCAGATCCAGCACAGTCGTATGATGCGTCCGCTGAAACTTGGTGGTGGCGCGCGAGATGACGGAGCAGGGCGTCTCACCGGCAAGCCCGGCCGCCGTCAGCCTCCTCGCGATATCCGAGTAGTTTTGTCCCGGCATATAAATCACAAGCGTGGCTCCGCTCGCGACAAACTTGCTCCAATCCGTCGCATCTTTTTCGGAGGCGTCTTTTCCGGAAGCTCGATGGGCGGTAAGGAGCACCAGCGCGGCGGATGCTCGACGATGCGTCAGCGGAATCTGGGCCGCAGCGGCCGCACCCAGAGCCGAGGTCACGCCAGGAACAATCTCGAAAGAAATGTTGTTTCGGCGCAGGGATTCGATCTCTTCCCCGGCGCGTCCGAATATCAGCGGATCGCCGCCCTTCAACCGGACAACGCGCAGCCCCGCAGCCGCCAACGCGACCATCAGACAATTGATTTCCCCTTGCAGGATTTTCTTTTTTCCGCAGCGCTTGCCCACGTTGTGGATCTGGGCGGTGGACGGAATCATCTTCAGTATTTCGGGCGCGACCAGGTCGTCGTGCAAAACGGCTTCCGCCGTTCGCAGCAGGCGGAGAGCCTTCACGGTCAGCAACTCCGGATCGCCCGGACCGGCGCCTACCAGATAAACCTTTCCCTTCATGCTCCCTCTCTTCGCGCACTCATTGTCGCGCTCATCTTTTTCATTGTGCTCATTTCTGGGACTTTAGCCAGTGTCGCTTCGAACGCTTCCCTGCTCGCCAGCGAGTGCAGCAACTCCCACTTGGTCTGTTTATCGAGATCGCTGGCGAGAATGCGGCGCCGGGTCTCGCCCAGTTGCTCCACCCACGCCGCGTATCCGGAACCGAACTGCCGTTCCAGCTGCTGCCGAAGTTTCTGTGCCAGCGATGGACTCTGCCCCGCGGTTGAAATTGCGATCTGCAGGTCGCCGCGCTGCACAACCGCGGGGTAAAAGAAATCGCAATATTCCGGAACGTCCACCACGTTGCACAGCACTCCGCGCCGCTGCGCCTCGCGATAGATGAGCTCGTTCAGGGTGCGTGAAGCCGTTGCCACCACCGCAAGAAACTTGTCGTCGAGATCGCCCCCCGAGAAAGCACGCAGTTCCAGCTCGATCTTCCCTGCGTCCGCCCATTGGCGGACTGTGTCGCTGGCCTCAATCCCAACTACGCGAATGCTCGCGCCCGTGTCGATGAGGCCGCCGATCTTGGGCTCGCCGACTTTCCCCGCGCCGACGACCAGGCACCGCTTGCCTGCCAGCTTCATAAACATTGGGAAGAGATTAGTCACCGTCGCCTCCGGCGGATTGCAACAAAGTCTTTGAGGTACTTACCGGTGGCAGATCGCGTGCTACCGCGTCCACCGCTGCGCCAGCAAGAAACTCGCGCAACTCCGTGTCCGTGTGCCGGGCAAAGAATTGACGCAGATTCTCGCCTGCCTCACGCGTGGCGAGATATTGCCGAAGCAATCTTTCGATCGCATCCGGAACCTCAGTTGCCGGGCAGCGATATCCCACGGGCCGCGCGGTCGCCTGATGCAGACCGAGTGCGCCGCCAAGGCAGAAGTAATAGGCATCGACGAGACCTCCCTCGACTTTCATTTTTTTGCCGTCAATGCCAATGTCGGCAATCCAGTGCTGTCCGCAACTGTTCGGGCATCCCGTAACGTGCAGCTTCAGGTGCTGATCGAAACCGGGCAGACGCTCTTCCATTTCTTCCACCAGCCAGCGGGAAAAGCTCTTCGTCTCCGTGATCGCCAGCTTGCAGAATTCCGTGCCGCTGCAGGCGACCGTGCCGCGCCAGAACGGCGAGCCGCCAACCTGCAATCCAATCCCGCCCAATTCCTTGGCCAAGTCCTCCGCATGAAGCCGGGGAACGTTCACGATGAGCAGGTTCTGCATGTTGGTCGTGCGTAGCTCGCCGGCCGCGAAGCGATCGGCCAGATCGGCGGCAGCGTGCATTTGCTCGGCGGTAATTCGCCCGCGGAGCACCGCCGCTCCCACGTAGCAGTAACCCGGTTGCTTCTGCGGATGAATTCCCACGTGGTCGCGATAAACATCCGCAGGCGGCAATTCCTCGACGGCGGGATCGAATGCGAATCCAATCCGCCGCTGCAGTTCGTCAAGAAAACTCTCTGCTGTCCATCCCTGTCGCAGGAAAAGAAACTTCAGCCGCGCACGCTCGCGATGTTCCCGCAACACATCCGAGTCGCGAAACAGTTCGGCAATCCCCTTGATGGCGGGCAGCACCTGATGCCAACGGACAAACGCGTTCAAGCGCGCCCCCAGGTAGGGTTCGGTTGAGAGCCCTCCCGCAACTCGCAGAGAGAACCCGACCTCGGGCGTGCCGCCCAGCACGCGAGTCGTCGCGGTCAATCCCACATCGTTGATCTCCGGATACGGGCACCACACGCGGCATCCCGCGATCGAGATCTTGAATTTGCGGGGCAGGTTGTAGAAGTCGCCGTTCCCCGCCAGCATTCGCGACGCTTCAAGCGCTAAAGGCGAAGCATCGCAAATCTCGTCCGCGTCCACTCCCGCCACCGGGCAGCCGGTGACATTTCGCGTGACATCGCCGCAGGCGCCGGTCGTGTTCAGTCCCACTTGCGCGAGCGCTTCGAGCAGATCCGGAAGCGCCTCGATCGTGACCCAGTGCAACTGAATGTTCTGGCGCACGGTGATGTCGGCAATTCCGTGAGCGTAGCGGCGGGTGAGGTTGGCAATGGTTCGCAGTTGTTCGGAACCGAGCAGACCGTTGGGGACCCGGATTCTCACCATGAAGCGTTGCAGAGCCCGGCCTTCCCCGCCCTGACCGCCGGTAACACCCGCGCCATCACCCTGCGTGTACACGCCCCACCAGCGAAAATAGGTCCCAAGCCACTCCGGCGGAATGGACGCGAAACCCTCGCGCGCAAAACGTCGAATCTCTTCCAGCCCTTCCCATGGATTCTTGGAGCGCTTGAGACGCTCGACTCTCTGTGCCTTGGTTTCTTTCGCCGTGTTTGTCATAGACTGTTTACCCCAGACTGTTTGCCCCAGATGGTTTGTCCCAGAAAACAAAAACCCACCGCCAGATTCATCTGGCGGTGGGTTATAAGTGCCGGTATTTAGAACAAATCCTTTAGGTCGGCAGCCTCCCCGCGCCAGAGCACACGAATGCACAACAACAACCGGTGCACATGCACATGGCTTGGAGATTCTGGCTCAACATGGTGAATCGCATTCTAGGTTGAACGCCTCCTGCGGTCAACAAACTTCGGCACCGTTTTGGATCAATAATTTCTATTCCACGAATCGAAATTTCCGCACCATCCATTTCATGGTTGCTGGCCATGCTGTTGCCGGCGGATAAGGCGGAGTCCTGGTTCTTTCATAGCGACGTGCTTTCACGGCCACCGGACACGGAACCGCCGGACTCGCCGCCCGATCCGGTGACGGCTGCGAGGTCAATCCGTGAACGCGTGCGCCCCGAAAGGCTGTACCTCCAAGCGACGGGTTCTGATTTAGAACGGAAAACCCGATTCCGGTTCCCACACCGGGAATTGCAGGAAAGATGGCCCCCAACGAACTCGTAACCTCATCCAGCAGAAAGACAAGCACAGGTCGAGAAAGCGCGGCATGGTTGGCAGGGCACTTGCAATAGAGGACGTAGGCAGTCACCCCAAAATATGAGAGTTCTAAGGAACCTCGCTAAGCGGGGCTAGCGAAGCTTCGCTCGAATGGAAACGGGAATCATGCAGACGGTTTTCGAAGCAAGACAACCAGCAGGAGAACAGAAGATGCAGGGATTGGCCGCGGCGCAGAAATTTTCGGCGAACTGGTTTGCGGCCTACACCCATTCGCATCACGAGAAACGGGTGGCGTCGCACTTTGCCGGGCGCCAGATCGAATCGTTCTTGCCCCTGTATGCAGCACGCCACCGCTGGAAGAACCGTTGCGAGATGAACCTCGAGCTGCCGCTTTTTCCCAATTACGTGTTTGTGCACATCGATCCCCGCGAGCGCGGGCGCGTGCTCGAAGTGCCGGGTGTCGTGTCGCTGGTTGGTTTTGGACGAACCCTGGCGCCGCTCCCCGATTTTGAAATCGAGACGCTCCGCGCCGGCGTCGGACAGCGGAAGATTGAGCCCCACCCCTACCTCGTCGTCGGTGAGCGGGTGCGCATCAACGCCGGACCGATGACGGGGCTCGAAGGCGTGCTGGTCCGCAAGAAAAACAACTTCCGGGTTGTACTCGCGCTCGACGTGATTATGCAAAGCGTGGCGGTGGAGGTCGATGCGGACGATTTGGAACCGGCGGCGAACTACGCTGGGCGCGCAGTCCTGCCGCCCGCCTGCGCAGGTCAACCGAGCCCGCAAACCCGGGCGTGCGGTTCACTCTAGAACGTGCGTCTTCTCGACAAATTCCGGCGGCATTTCTGCCCGCCCGTGGCCGTGGCTCTGCTTGTCGCTTGGGCAATAAGCGCCAGTTGGGCATCCAATCCCGAAACTCTGAAACCCTGTACCAGCCAGAGCAAAAACGAAAGTGCCAGCCCCGCCATCAGCCAAACGACAAGCCAAAGTATCGGTGAAAGTCTTGGCAAGAAAGAGGACAACCAGTCCGCGGAGCCGCCCCAAACGGATCCTGCCGCAAGAAATCGAGCGGAAAAGAAAGGCGTGGCGGCCGGTTTCTGCCCGGGCTACCTCGCCCACAATCTTCTGTCGGATCAGAAAACGATCTGGACCAGCCCATTGCATCTCGAGTCCCATCTGCAGTCCCAGGGTAAAAATTGGCTCGTACCCTTCGGAGTCGCCATCTTGAGCCTGGTGGCAGCCGACCAGGACATCATGCGGCATTTTGGAAGCACCCCGGTTGCGCACAGCAACAGTTTTGGCAACTACGGACTCGCGGCCATGGCCGGTAGCGCCGCTACCTTGTACCTGCGCGGGACAACCACCCGCGACGACCACAGCCGCGAAACCGGTTTTCTGGCGGGGGAAGCGGCGGTGAACGGTGTAATCGTGGCCGAAGCCATGAAACTCGCTTTCCAGAGACCGCGTCCGAACGCCGTGAACGCCGGCAACTTCGGAGCCGGAGGCGCCTCGTTTCCCTCCGAACATGCCCTCGCCGCTTGGTCGATCGCGAGCGTCATTGCCCACGAATATCCCGGACCGTTAACTAAACTGCTGGCCTACGGCGCGGCCACGGGAATCAGCGATGCGGTGGACGTCTTGAAAGCCATCCTCAGCGGTTCGTTCGCGTTCCTGGTCATCGTGCGCTATGGGATGGGACTGAAAGCCTTTCCGCTGTCGATTTATGTTTTGGAGGCGCTGATCACCTTTACGCTCTTGACCGGCGTACGCGTAACCTCCCGCCTGCTGGCGGAAACCGTGCGGGCAGACTCGAAATCGAAACGTTTGCTCCTGGTGGGTGCGGGACACGCCGCCCAAATGATCATTCGCGAAACCCAGGAAGTGGGGACCGGCTATCGCGTGATCGGCTGTGTCGATGACCATCCGCTCAAAAAGGGGCTGCGGGTTCTGGGCGTGCCTGTGCTCGGCCCCGTCGAGGCGCTGGCGAAAATAGTCCGCGAGCAAAGAATCGACGAAGTCCTCATCGCAATTCCATCGGCTACCCAGACCCAAATGCTCCGCCTGGTGGCCATCTGCAAAGAGGCGAGCGCCGCCTTCCGCACCGTTCCCGCAATGGCGGAATTGATCGCGGGTCGAGTCGCCCTGCAGCAGGTTCGGGAAGTTTCACTCGAGGATCTGCTGGGGCGCATCCCGGTCGACCTCGATCTGGAATCGGTGCGCGAGCATATTCGGAACCGCGTGGTCATGGTCACCGGCGCCGCGGGATCCATCGGCTCCGAACTCTGCCGGCAAATCAGGACGTACAAACCGAAGCTTCTTTTGTGCCTCGACCAGAATGAAACCGGGATCTTTCACCTGGAGCATCAGCTTGCCCGGAGCGACGCCGGCGACGACCGCAAGGCATTCTGTGTCGCCGACTTCTGCAACCCGGAGCGCATGCGCAAAATATTCCTGACCTACGGGGTCGAGATTGTTTTCCATGCCGCCGCGTATAAACACGTGCCGGTAATGGAATCCAATGTGGAAGAGGCGGTCGGCAACAACGTTTTCGGCCTGCTGACGCTGCTGAACGTGGCCGAGAGTGCGAATTGCTCAGCCTTCGTGATGATTTCCTCCGACAAGGCCGTGAACCCGACGAATGTCATGGGCTGCACCAAGCGCGTGGGAGAATTGATTCTCGCCGCCTGGCCCGGGAAGCGGATGCGCTCGGTGTCCGTCCGCTTCGGCAATGTCCTCGGATCGAACGGCAGCGTGATTCCGCTATTCCAGGAACAGATCCGTCAAAACCAGCCCATCACCATCACTCACCCGGAGATAACCCGGTTTTTCATGACCATTTCCGAAGCGGTCAGCCTGGTTTTGCAGGCCTTCGCGATCGGCCGGAACGGCGACATCCTCGTGCTCGACATGGGGGAGCCGGTTCGGGTCGCGGACCTGGCGAAAACTCTGGTTCGCCTCTCCGGCAAATCCCATCAGGAATTCAAGTTCATCGGACTCCGTCCAGGCGAAAAACTCTTCGAGGAACTCTTCTATCCCGACGAGCGGGTCTTGCCGAGCGCCTGTGCCAAGATAGCCTGCACGGAAAGTGTAAGGCTCGCGTGGCCGGCGTTGAAGCGTAGTCTGGACGAACTCTATGTCGCCATGTCGCTCGGCAAGCGAGCTTCCATCCTCGCCCAACTCCAGCAGATCGTACCGCAGTTCACCTACGCGGGTTCGGATCAGGCCGGGAGCGCGGAAATTATGCCGTTAAACCCGCGCCCAGCCGGTGCGCCGCATGAAGTTCCGCCGCTTGTGGATAGGCCGCGATCGCCCTATCGCACTTGGCAGGTGAATCCCTTGTTGGGACCGGCGGGCGGCGGTCCGGGAGACTAATTCCATTCTGCCAGCGATGGTCACTGCCGGGGTAAAGATAGCAATTGAGATCGTAAGTTGCCGCCGCTTCCGGTGGCACGTCTTCTACCCGTCCCCGCCAGGGCGTTGCGGTGCGATGCGGTGAGACCAGCACCCACTCCCGGGTCAGCGGATTGAAGCGGCGATGCGGATGCGATGTGAGATCGGAGAAGTTCATGGGTTGAAGGCCGTGGGTTAATTGAGTCATTGAGTCATTGAATCATTAAGTCAATGATTCAATGATTTTGGGTATCCGTCAGGATGGGTTCGATGCCACTGCCACGCGCTTTCCACAATGGCTTTTAAATCCGGGAATCTCGGTTGCCAACCCAGGGCGCGCCGAATCTTCTCTGAGCTGGCGATTAACACCGCTGGATCCCCCGCGCGCCGAGGCGATTCGATCACCGGAATCGGATGCCCGGTGACTTTCCGCGCCACTTCGACCACCTGGCGCACACTGAAGCCCTGCCCGTTGCCGAGGTTGTAGATCAATGGGTTGTAGATCAATGGGTTGTGGATCAATGGCCTGGAATTCTCCAGCCCATTCCCGAGCGCTTCGAGAGCCAGCAGGTGCGCGCGCGCCAGATCGCCGACATGTATGTAATCGCGGATGCAGGTGCCGTCCGGCGTAGGGTAGTCCGTGCCGAAAATGTTCACGTGTTCGGCGCGGCCGAGAGCGACCCGCAGAATCCGGGGAATCAGGTGCGTCTCCGGCTGGTGCGCTTCCCCCTTGTCCGGACGGGACGCGCCCGCCGCATTGAAATATCGCAAGCTGGCATAGCGCAGGCCGTGAATCTGATGGAACCATGCGAGCATGCGCTCCACCAGCAGCTTCGATTCGCCGTATGCGTTGGTCGGATGCACGGGATCGTTCTCCTCAATCGGAGTGCGCTCGGGATTGCCGTAGAGCGCCGCTGTCGACGAGAAAACGAAACGCTTTACCTCGGCGGCGAGCGTCGCTTCGAGCAGGGTCAGCGCATTCGCGGTGTTGTTGCGGAAGAACTTTTCGGGAGCCTTCATCGACTCGCCCGCTTCGATCAGCGCCGCAAAATGCATGACGGCATCAATCGCGCGCGACCGGAATAGCTGGTCAAGGCAATCGCGATCCGCCAAGTCACCGACTACCAGCTCAGCGTTTTTCGGCACTGCCTGGCGATGGCCGCGACTCAGGTTATCGAAGACGACAACCTGATGTCCTGCCTGCAACAGCTCGTCGGCAACCACGCTGCCGATGTAACCCGCTCCCCCGGTAACTAGAACTCTCATTCGATTCGCACCCATTTCCCAGGCGACCTCTGAGACTATCTGGCCAACCCCATCGACCGCGGAGCAGACCGCAGGACAGCAGAATGCATCTGCGCGCGAAGCGCAGATTGATCATAACCAGCATCTTAAATCATCCATGGATCGCAATCATGGATCGCAATCGGGCCGATTCCGAGGGCGGCAGGCGTTGCCGATCGGGCTCAGCGGAAAAAGAACGTCCCGGATATTTTCTCCGGGACGTTTTCTTTTTGCGCTTCGGATGCGCGCGAAACGCTAGTGCGAAACGGCGGCAAACAGCGGCGCGTGCAACAAGGACTGGAATTTCTGATCGTCGCTTTTGAAGTGGAGTTGCAGATTCGAGCTGTCGGAATCCACGGTGGTCGAGTCAATAGCAGTCTTTTCGATCGGGCTGGCATTGAGCTTCTTGTAAAGCATGACGCCCTTGACGACCGTGGAGAGCGTAGCCGCCGTCATCGAGTCGGCCGTGAGCACACTCAAATCGAAATTCACCCCGCTCTGGAAGCTCATGGTGTAGCGAGAGGCCAGAATGCGCTTCTTCAGGCTCTCGTAGTCGGCGATCTTCGCGGCATCGCCCATTACCGAGAACATCATGGCCTGGGTTCCCTGCTGGTCGAGGATGCTCCATAGCGGCGCGCTATCGACGGCGGCCATCTGGTCGGTCATCACCGAATTGGAATCGAGCGATGGGCGCTTGCCGTCGCGGGTATCGAGAGCGCTGTGCAGCGAGGCGGGAGTGCCGAAGGCCAGCGTGTTGTCGTCCAGGAAGGTCATCACCAGACCGTTGTCCATCGGGTAAATGCTGGTGGTGCCGTATTTGGTGGCCGCGATCTTCTTGAGCTTCATTTTCTTGAGCACGGCTTTGGCGGAGAACGATCCCTGCGCCACGCCAATGGTTTGAATGCCCTTCTTCTCGGTACGGAAGGAGGCGAAGTTCAGTTGGTCGAGATCGTGGTCGGCGTCAATGCCGATGCCTTTCAACGCCGTCTCGAGTTCCTTCAGATTGTCGGGCAGCACTTGTTGCTTGAGCGCCTGCGCGGTCGGCGAGTCTTTGAGCGCCCGGTAGTCTACGCCGATCAGTTGCTGAGTTTCAGAAGGCACCATGGAACGCGCCGACGATGCGATCGGCATGGCGTAGCCAGCCGTTGCGCACAGAAGTAAAACCGCAAAACACAAATTCTTCATAGAAGTCCTCAAATTGAACGCCTCAAGACGTGGTTCTCAAAAGCTCGTCCTCACAGTGGTTCTGCATCGTTTAGATGCGAGACGCAAACCATCCGTTGGTGATCTTGGGCAGTCTAAAGTGTTCTCCGGTTATTTTAGCCCTTAATCTCGAGAGGAGTACCATAACTAAAGGGCTTCCGCCTCGCATGGTCTAGGAACGCTTGAATCGCACGAGTTTGCGCGGAGTGCGTTGTCTCTCTTCGACACTGGACACTACGGCAGGTCCGATCTGACTTCGGGCGATAGTTCAGATAACTTCTAGAGCGGGTTTGATCCAGGCTCCGGTGGCACTTTTTTCCTCATTTCCTGGATGTTTACTAGTAAGCTATTAACCCGTGTGGCTGACTACCCCCTGATTTTCAGAATCACAGGGTTAGGGGCGTCATACCGCCAAAATCTAGAGCACGAAGGATTTATTTGCAAAGTATTCCGGAATAAGGACTTAGCTCTTAATCCCAGGATTCTTAGGATTTTGGCGGCTGCTGGCGCACGCTTGGCGCCTCAACTTGGGTGGTCATACTCCCTTCAAGGGTCGTCTTGGGAGACGGACACACTTCTGCTGGCCCTCATCCGGGAAAATTACCGCATCGGGCGGGTTCGGTGTCTGTGATGGCGCACAGTGGTTGGTTGTGATGAAAAAAGGTCAGCGCCGAAGGGACCTGAATGCGCGATCTCGTTGAGATCGTGGGGAAAAATCGTTGGCGTAATCACGTGGTTGCGACACTTATCCGACTGCCGCTAATCGTGGACGCAGCGGTGTAAGTATTGGCTATCCGCGAATCGAGTGGTTTAACCTTCGCTGAGATCCTCAGTTCTACAGTTCTACATGGATGAGGGGAAATCGAGGCAGATCACCCCCCCTGCAGCCAAGCGCACCAATCCCTATACCCGCATGCAACGGGTTGATTTAGGGCAAGACCTATGCGCCCGGCCGCGAGTTGGCATCGATGAAACTACTTCTGCACGCGCGGGCTACATGCGAGCAGGCGACGTTTCGTCGAGTAGATTCACCAGCGGTTTGGCCGCGGGGATAACCGCCTGGGTACCGGTCACAATCTCTTTGGCGCCGATTTCCTTGCCATACAGCCTCTTGTTGGCGTCATTGTCCGGTTCTATCGACGCACCTTCAAGGGACACCCCGGCAAAGAGTCCCTTGGATCGCGAATAGGTCAAAACGTCCGAACTCATATCCGCAGCATTGTAACCGGTCGCTTTCGCGCCCGTTGGACCAGCGGCCGCCGCTGCATCGGCGCCCAGTTTCGCCTTGCCGTTCAGGATCGCATCGACACCCTTGTTGTGCATGACCACCAGCACAAAATCAGTTGCTGTAGAACCGAGCTGAACACCAATGCTGGTCTGATCCAGCGCATACATCACCGGCGCACCCCAGGCACCGTTCATCTTGGGGCCCTGACGACACTCGAGCACGCCGCGCCCGTAGCTGCCGCCGATACCAACCGCAACTTTCTTGACGCTCGGATAGACAACGACGCACATGGCCTGGTTGAGGACACTCGTCGAGAGGCCTTTTTCTCCGAGTATCTCCTTCATCACTGTGGCGGAATTTGCTAAACGCTCATCTTCTTTCTTCTGAGCAAACAGAGGGGAAGCTACTACCAAACAGAGCGCAATCGCGGCTATCGTTCTCTTCATCTCTTTCTCCTTTTCACTTAAGTGGATTGATCTAAAGCTTAGTCGATGCGAATCTATTCCTGATTCCTTGACGCGTCAAGCGCACCGTCTGAAAAAGCGGCGCCGAAGTGAGTGTGAGAGCTTGGCTTTGTCGGTGACTGTCATAAAATTGCTATTTTACCAGCAATTTGGAAGCGGATTCATGAGATGAGATAGGTTCTAGCCTTTCAGCGCCGCTGCGCGCTTCCGCGTCTCACCCGCAAGCGCCTTGTCCCCCTTGCCCTAGCGAATCAAGGATGGGTAGGAGCGACAGTATGGACTGGACCCCAATCTTGAGACAACCAAATAAGGCACAATTTTCAGCGAATGGAGAATTGTGTCATGGGATTGTCACGCAGGAAGTTCACTCGGGAGTTCAAGGAAGCCGCCGTGCGGCGGCTGGAGTTGGGGGCCTCCGTCGCGGAAGTGGCGCGGGCCTGTGAAGTGAACCCGAACGTGCTGCACCGCTGGCGGCGCGAGGTGCGGGATTTCGGCGGAAAAGCGTTCTCCGGGCCGGGGCGGAGCCGGGCGGAGGAGCAGCGGGTGGCGGCGCTGGAACGGAAGGTCGGCCAGCAGGCGCTGGAGATCGATTTTTTGCGGGGATGCTTGCAACATGTCGAAGAGCAGCGGAAGTTGCAAGCATTCACTACCCGCGGCTCGTCTATCCGCACTTGGAAAAGCAAATGAGATTGGCGACTCCGCTCCCGTTAGGGAAACTGTGCCAGTTGGGCCAGGTCAGCCGGGCGGGTTTCTATCGTTGGCAGAAGCCCCCGTCCTCGGTCGGCGGCCCGGATGTGGCGGTACGCGATGCCATCCAGCGGATCGCGCTGGAATTTCCCTGTTATGGTAGCCGCCGCATTGCGGCCGAGTTGCAGCGGCGGGGGCAGAAGGTGAATCGCAAGCGGGTGCAGCGCCTGATGCGGGAAGACAACCTGCTCTGCCTGCGGAAGCGGAAGTTCGTGATCACCACCGACTCGAATCACGACTTGCCGGTGTATCCGAACCTGGCTTCCACCCTGGTGTTGACCGGCTTGGACCAGCTCTGGCTGGCCGACATCACCTACATCCGGCTGGAGCTGGAGTTCATTTATCTGGCGGTGATTCTGGATGCGTTCTCTCGCCGGGAGATCGGTTGGGCCCTGCGCCGCACGCTGGAAGCGTCGTTGACCATCGAAGCGTTGCAGATGGCGCTCCGGCGTCGTCGTCCGGCGCCCGGACTGGTGCATCACTCCGATCAGGGCGTGCAGTACGCCTCGACCGATTACACCGACCTGCTGCAGGCCCGCGGCATCACCATCAGCATGAGCCGGCGCGGGAATCCCTACGACAACGCCACTTGCGAGTCGTTTTTGAAGACCCTCAAGTACGAAGAGGTGTACCGCAGCGAATACCGGGATCTGGACGAGGCCCGCGCCGCCATCGGCACGTTTCTCGAAAAGGTCTACAACCAGAAACGCCTGCACTCGGCGCTCGGTTATCTGCCTCCGGCGGAGTTCGAGCGCGGTCTGCTCGCCCAACCCAGCCCTAAGGCGGTGCGTCAGCTTGCGATATGAGTTTTCTGAGGCATAGGGAAATCTATCGTCCGATGGTGACAGGAAAAACACCGGAGCGGTCTGGGTGCGACCGCTCCGGCCTCATCGGCACGATGAGTTTCCGGCTGGCTATTCCTGGCGGGTTGCCCTCCGGCAGCGCCCGCTTCCGCTTCACCAGCCAGGCGCAGAATGCGCTACAGTGGTCCTGCCGGTCGAGAATTCTTCAGCGAACGGTCAACAGTGTCTTATTCGATTGTCTCAGCGCAGGGGTCCACCCCAGTATCCTTAGGGAGTTCTTTCGCTCCTTCCTTAAAAGTCTGAACTAAGCGGAGCAATACATCTGCTGCCTTGAGTTGGTCTGCGAAGGACAGGGTGGTCTTGCTGGGCTTACTTTTCAGGTAGCCATAGTTCTCAATCGGTGCACCTGATGCTTGCGTAGTGTCGATGTTCACGTAGACTTCACCTAGCAGCCCCGCAGTGTTGGCTTCTGCGATTGAGTCCTTCGGAATCCTGATTTCATAAGTTGTCGCCAGCGCCATCTCGACTTCCGCTGGGCAATTCTTGTTCTGCGGATTGGCTCGAACGCTGCGGACCGTCCCCACATCGACTCCAGCAATGCGAACTGCAGCGCCGGCATGAAGGCCGCCAGCATCGTCGAAACAAGACTTGATGTCGTGGCGGGAATAACGCAGCGGGTTAATAAACAAACTGCCGATGGCGGCGAGTCCGACGACAATCATCAGCACGAGGATCGATTTTCTGAGCATGGTTATACCTTCAGAGTTAGCGCTCTCTTCCGCGTCTCTGCCACAAAGCCCTCGTCCTTCAGCGACTCCAGATTGATCTCCACGTTCGCCAGCGCTCCCATGAGTCCTGCTTTCGCCAGCGCCACCGCTGTCGTCAAATCAGACTTCATATTGGGGTTGGTAATCGGCCCTAGCTTCTCGGCAATCTGTGCTACCTCAACCACTCGCTCCGCCACTCCCAGCGGAACGCTAGTCGCCTGCTTGAGTGCGGTCGCAATCGCGGCATCGCCATGTGCCGATTCCTTGACCGATTTGTAGGCCTTCATCACGAGATTGTAGGACTCGGCGTCGGCGTCAATTGCGGACTTCAGTTGTTCGCGTAGCTGGCTGAGTCGGGCGATGGCTTCGCTGAGTTGGCTCTCGTACTGCAGGTATGCTTTCTTGCCGCGCGACATGGACGCGACCATACTTGCCAGTCCGGCGGCCATGGCGCCGCTGGCGGCGGCGGCGCTGCCTCCTCCGGGAGTTGCGGTGGGAGAGGCCAGTTGTTCGATGAAGGGCTCGACTCCGGCGCGCAGTCCGCCTACGGCCATTTTGCCGCCCATCACCGCGGTCAGGCGGTTTTCGAGGATGAGCGAGGAATCGAAATTTTCTACTTGCAGGAACCATTCCGCGGCCTGCTCCAAAGCCCGCTTCGGAATCAGGCCGACGATCTCGCTTGAAACCGGAATGACGCCGTAGCGCGCGGCTTCGCGTTTCACGAATTCGAAGACGCGGTGGATCGGAGTCTGCTCGAAGTCGGTCAGGTTCATCGAAACCTGAGCCAGGCCGCGCACCAGGAACCCGGCGCCCTTGACGAAGCGCAGGCCGCCGCCCGAAAAGCGCACGGCTTTCGCGATTTTCTTGGCGATCTCGACGTCGGGCGTATTCAGGAAGACGTTGTAGGCAATCAGAAACTTGCGCGCACCAACGACCGTGGCGCCGGCTGTGGGATGCACGCGGGGCTCGCCGAAATCGGGCTTGCGCGCGGGATTGGTCGCAATGTCGGCACGGATTCCTTCGAACTGACCGCGGCGAATATTTTCCAGGTTCTGCCGTTCGGGCGTGGCTGCGGCCGCTTCATAAAGATAGACCGGGATCTGAAAGCGTTTCGAGATCTCGGCTCCAACGTGGCGCGCCATGGCGACGCAGTCTTCAATAGTCACCCCATCAATCGGGATAAAGGGCACGACATCGGCTGCTCCCATGCGCGGGTGCGCCCCCTGATGCTTGGTTAGATCGATCAACTCGGCGGCCTTCCCTACGCCGCGAATGGCCGCTTCCTGGATGGCTTCACGCTCGCCGACCAGGGTGATCACCGAGCGGTTGTGGTCGGAATCCATCTCGCGGTCGAGCAGATAGACGCCAGGGACCTTCATCGCTTCGACAATGGCATCGACTTTGGCCGGGTCGCGGCCTTCCGAAAAATTAGGAACGCATTCGACAAGAGTGCTGGGCATGGCCAGAAGGATAACGGGCGGTGGTTGGGTCAGGCAACTGGGGCGGCGTCCTACATCGGCTGTGATCCGCGATCCGGAGCAACATCCACCACGGAGGCACAAAGACACGGAGCAAACCGTCAAATCTGTAAAACCATGGTTTTTCCCATCCTTATGAATTCCTCTGTGCCTCCGTGTCTCCGTGGTGGAAGTGGCTCGGGACGGAGGATTACAGCCGATTTAGGACACCACCGACAACTGGGGCTATTTGACAGGACGCTGCTCGAACAGGCAGACTGCGAAACTATACTCCGAACTATGCGGTGTGCGCCTCGACTCTCCGGCCGTGGTTTTACTTGACGATAGTCCCGCCTAAAACGTCCGTCGGCCGTTTCCCTGCTCGTCAGTAAGCGTTTCTCAGCGACCAATCATTGGTGGAAAGGATGCGTCATGCTGCGTCGGTCTCTGCTTGCCCTGCTGCTTGTGTTGTTGTCTTTGCCGGCTCTTGCCCAGCCTGCTTTGGCCCAGACAGAACGCCACTTCAACTTCCACTACGTGTTCACGGTGAAAAATGTCAGCCCCGGCGAGCGTGTGCGGGTCTGGATTCCGATGGCCCACTCCGACGACTTCCAGGACGTGAAGGTCGCTTCCCACAGCGGGGATTTGCCGCTCAAGCAGGTTCACCAGCCGGAATACGGGAACGAGGTTTTGTACGCCGAGACTTCGAAGGCGGACAAAGGCGAGTACAGGTTCTCGGTGGACTACGCCGTGGTGCGAAGAGAGCACGTGGTGCTGGTAAACGGAAAACCAGTTACGGACACGCCGTCTGCAAAAGTGCCGCGAGTCGAGTTGGCGCGATTTCTTGAGGCCGATCGGCTGGTGCCGGTCACGGGAATTCCGGCGCAACTGGCCGCGCAGGAAACAAAAGGCGCGGCCACGCCGCTTGAAAAAGCCAGGGACATTTACGAATACGTTTTTCGCACTATGAAGTACGACAAGAGCGGCACGGGCTGGGGACACGGTGACACGCTCTGGGCTTGCGATTCGAAGCATGGCAACTGCACCGATTTTCATTCGGTTTTTATTTCGATGGCACGGGCTGAGAAGATTCCGGCGCGCTTTCAGATCGGTTTTCCGCTCCCGGCCGACAAACACTCCGCCGAGATTCCCGGATACCACTGCTGGGCGGAGTTTTATCTGGATTCGACCGGCTGGGTCCCGGTTGATATTTCGGAGGCATGGAAGCATCCGGAAAAACATGATTACTTTTTCGGCGCGCACGATGTGAATCGGGTGCAGTTCACCGCGGGACGCGATCTGAAACTCGCGCCGGCGCAGGAGGGAGCGCCACTGAACTATTTTGTTTATCCGTATGTGGAGATCGGCGGGAAAGAATATCCGAATGTTTCGATCGCGTTCTCGTTTGAGGATGGGGACGCGACGCCAAGGAAAGCTAGCCCTTCGCGGTAGAAAAGTTTGTGGTGTCTGCGGAACTTCGAGCAGTGCTAGAATCCGGGTTCGCAGTGGCAGCAGGCGGAACTTCAAAAGCAGGAGCGCAACCTTAGGAGTGCACTATGCCGAAATATGTCATCGAGCGCGAGATTCCCAACGCCGGCAAATTAACGAAGCAGGAGCTCCAGGCCATCTCGCAGAAATCCTGCGGCGTTCTCCAGAAACTTGGTCCGCAGGTTCAGTGGCTGGAAAGTTTTGTCACCGACGACAAGATCTACTGCGTCTATATCGCACCCAATGAAGAAATGGTCCGCGAACACGCCCGCCAGGGAGGTTTTCCAGCAAGTCGAATCTCCGCCATCCGGTCGGTCATCGGTCCAACCACCGCGGAAGGGTGATCTCTGTCCACTGTGCCCAATTCACGCAGGCCGCGCAGGCCAAAGATCGGCGTCTTCGACTCAGGCGTAGGTGGCCTGACCGTTCTCCGGGCGCTGGTCGACCGCATCCCCGGCGCCGACTATCTCTACTTCGGCGACACGGCTCGCCTTCCCTACGGATCGAAGTCCGCGGCCACGGTAGCGCATTACGCGGTCGGGGCGGTGCGTTATCTGCAGGATCAGGGAGCGGAGTTGCTGGTGATTGCCTGCAACACAGCCACCGCGCTGGCGCTGCCCGAGATCAAAGCGGCAGCGAGCGTTCGCGTCATCGGCGTCGTCGAACCGGGAGCGGATGCCGCGGCGGCCGCCACTCGTAAGCGGAAGGTGGTCGTCATCGGCACGGAGGCGACTATCAGCAGCCATGCCTACCGGCGCGCGCTCGAAGCCCGCAAGGTCGCGGTGCGCGAGAAGGCTTGCGCCCTGTTTGTGCCGCTGGTCGAGGAGGGTTGGGTGGAACATCCGGTGACCGAGCAGGTGGCAAGGATTTATTTGTCGGAAGCTTTTTCAGAAGATGCGAGCGATGCCGACGTGCTGGTGCTCGGCTGCACCCACTATCCGCTGATCAAGCCGCTGTTGCGGCGGGTGGCTCCGGAGCACATCGCAATCGTGGACTCGGCCGAGTCGACCGCGCAGGACGTGGCGCGTCAACTGCAGATTGAGCCGCTGTCTTCAGCTCAGAAGTCTTCAGCTCAAACAAGGAGCAAGCGTAGAACCGTTCCCCAGCTCAAGTTCTTTGCGACGGATTCCGCGGAGAAATTCAGGAAGATGGGGACGCGGTTTCTCGGGCTTCCGGTGGAAGATGTGCTGCACGTGGACTTAAAGGAATAGGCGGCGGCAAAACTCGTGCTTCGGTGTAGAGACGGGGCTTGCCCCGTCTCCCGCTGCCAAGCGGAGAACTGGCAGTGCAAGCGGAGACGCGGCAAGCCGCGTCTCTACCTGAAATATATCGACTTAAAGAAAACGGCCGCTTACGCGGCCGCCTTCCGGGCTCCCAAACTTTTCAGTACAGCCGGGTTCAGTACAAATGGAAATTGACTTCAACGTTAATCTGCACGGCCACGGGCTTGCCATCTTTCATGGCCGGATCGAAGCGCCATGTTCTTACCGCTTCGATGGCTTTTTCATCCAGGCCCAAACCTAAAGTGCGAGCCACCCGGATGTCGCGCGGCTTACCATCCGGGCCAACGATCAGCCACAGTACGACGGTGCCCATGTGCTTAACCTTGCGGGCTTCCTCCGAGTACTCAGGGTCCGGTGCATAAATCGCTTTCGGAGCGGAAACACCACCGCCAACCTTAAACGCTCCACCGCCGGTGCCCCCACCGTGACCCGGGCCGTATCCTGGACCTTCGCCCGAACCGACGCCGCCGCCGCTACCGGAGCCAATGCCGCCGCCATAGCCGGTTCCATTCGAAGGCACAGACGGCAGATGCGAAAGCGGATCGCCCAGGTCGGGCAGGTTGGGCTGCTGCAGGTGGATATCGGGGGGAACCACGATCGTCGGGGCAATTGGCAGTTTCGGGTCCAAGTTGCGCACCACTGCTGCGGGCGGAGTGAACTGCTGCATGGACTGCTTGGGTAAACGCCCCGGCGATGCCTTCAGCTTGTCGCGATCGCCACCACCACCGCCGCCACCGCTCTGGGTCTTCGAAACCGGCAGAACAGGCATGTCATCGGGCATAATCAATTCGACGAGTGCTTTCGGTTTGGCGACGTCGACTATCTTCCTTCCCAGGTAGGTAGCGGCAATGATCAGGGCCAGCGCCAGCACGTGGATGACGGTTGAGCCAGCGGCTCCGCGTCCCTTGTAGTTGTAGAAGCCCCAAATGTCGCGCACCGGGATGGGCTTCGAGGTCAGGACCAGCGGAGGAAGCTTTTTGGGGAAGAAGAAGTCGTCAAGGTTGCGAAACAGGGATTTCCACAGAGGCTCGTCCAGAGTCTGAGTGCTTAGGAGAAGGTGCAACTCGGGCTCTGGACCCAGCATTTGCAGATTCTGCGGTGTTTCAAATTCTGCCATATTTTCCCGAGCAGTAACCCCAACTTCACAGGACGTGGAGCCGCTGATTTAGATGCATGAGCGCCCCCCAACGGCCGCTTGTAAAGCTTGTAAAATGGACAAACCTTACCGTCCCAACTGTTCCCAGTCAGTTAGATGCGCGCAGGCTTCGCTCTGCTGAAAATTGTACACGCTTTTCCCGGACGGCAAACAGTACTTTTTCAATTCGTTGCCCGTGCGCCAGCCCTCATAGACGTGTCCTTTCGCACTCCCCTATATAATGAAAAGATTCAATTGGTTGGGAGAACCTTGCGAGTGCCGATCGACCTGAAATCCACTATCAATTTGCCCAAAACCGGTTTCCCCATGAAGGCGGGACTGCCCCAGAATGAGCCCAAAATGCTGGAGCGCTGGCAGCAGATGGACCTCTACGAGCGCATTCGCCAAGCCCGTAAGGGGAAGCAAAAGTACATCCTGCACGACGGTCCGCCCTACACCAGCGGACCTATCCATCTCGGCACAGCGATGAACAAGTGCCTCAAGGATTTCATCGTCAAATCCAAAACCATGTCCGGCTTTGACGCGCCCTACGTCCCCGGCTGGGATTGCCACGGCCTGCCCATCGAGATCAAGGTCGACAAAGAGCTCGGGGGCAAGAAGCTTCAGATGCGTCCCACCGATGTGCGCGCCGAGTGCCGCAAATACGCGCAGAAGTTCCTCGACCTCCAGCGCCAGCAGTTCAAGCGCATTGGCGTCTTCGGCCGCTTCGACAAGCCGTACGCCACCATGACGCCGCAATACGAGTCGGTGGTGCTTCAAACCTTCTACTCTTTTTATGAAAATGAGTTCGTTTACAAAGGCCTGCGCGCCGTTTACTGGTGCATGCACGACGAGACCGCGCTCGCCGAAGCCGAAGTCGAATATGAAAACCACACCAGCTCGACCGTCTGGGTGAAATACGCGCTGCTCGACGATCCCGCAAAACTCGACGCCGCGCTCGCCGGCAAGAAAGTTTTCACCATCATCTGGACCACCACTCCCTGGACGCTGCCTGCGTCCATGGCTGTGGCGTTTCATCCTGACGAAGAGTATGTTGCCCTGGACCTCCCTGATGGGACCTCCATCGTCGCTGAGAAACTTGCAGGGCAAACGATTCTTAAATGCGGGCTAAAAGATTGGGATGGCCGTCCTGCCTCCACGCACAACATCATTGCGCGTTTTCCGGGCAGAGCCCTTGAACGCCTCAACTTCCAGCACCCGTTCCTCGACCGCAAAGTTCTCGGCGTGCTCGCCGACTACGTCACCATGGACACCGGCACCGGCGTCGTCCACACGGCGCCCTCGCACGGGGCGGAAGACTTCGCCACCGGCGTTAAATACGGCCTCGACGCCACCAGCAACGTGGACGAAAAAGGTATCCTGTGCAACGGCCTGCCCGAATACGACGGCAAGCGCGTTTGGGACGCCAATCAGCCCATCATCGATCTGGTCAAGAGCCGCGGCGCCCTGCTGCACACCGAAAAGACCGAGCACTCCTATCCTCACTGCTGGCGCTGCCACAATCCCGTGATCTTCCGCGCCACCGACCAGTGGTTTATCTCCATGGAAACGCCCATGCCCGGCGGTAAAGGGAAAGACGACACGCTGCGCACGCGCACGCTCCACGAGATCAAGAACGTGAAGTGGGATCCGGCCTGGGGCGAAGAGCGCCTCTCCAACATGATTCAAACCCGCCCCGACTGGTGCATCTCGCGCCAGCGTGTGTGGGGAGTTCCGATCGCCGTCTTTCTCTGCGAAGGCTGCGGCAAGCCGCTCAACGACCACGCCATCAACCGCAAGGTCGTCGAACTGTTCGCCCGCTCGGGCGCCGATGCCTGGTTTACCTCCGAACCCGACACCATTGTTCCCGCCGGAACCAAGTGCCCGCATTGCGGCGGCGCGAAGTTCGAAAAGGAAACCGACATCCTCGACGTCTGGCTGGAATCCGGAGCGAGCTATCTCGCCCTGGTTGCGGACGAACCCGACTATCACTATCCCTGGCCTTCCGATCTTTATCTCGAAGGCGGCGACCAATACCGCGGCTGGTTCCAGTCATCGCTCCTCTGCGCCATGGGCACGCACGCCACGCCCCCGTATCGCGGCGTCGTCACGCCCGGCTGGACCCTCGACGAAAAAGGCCAGGCTCTGTCAAAGTCGCGCGGCAACGATGTGGACCCGGTGGACATCGCCGGCCGCCTCGGCGGAGAAATCGTGCGCCTGTGGACTGCATCTGTCGATTTCCGCGAAGACGTCGTTGGCTCGGAAACTTTGATGCAGCGCGTGGCGGAGAACTACCGGGAGATTCGAAACAAGCTGTTCAAGAACGCGCTCGGCAATCTGTACGATTTCGATCCGCAGGCCAGCGCTGTTCCGTTTGAAAAGCTCGACCCGCTAGACCAATACATGCTGCGCCAGACTTGGGCCCTCGCCCGCGACGTTCGCAACTGGTACGAGGAGTTTGCTTTCCACAAGATCTACCACCGCGTGAACCACTTCTGCGTGGTCGATCTCAGCGCCTTCTACTTCGACGTCATCAAGGACCGCCTCTACACCTACGCACCCAACTCGCTCGGCCGCCGCTCGGCTCAGACTGCGGTTTGGCGCATCTCGGAGGCGATGGTGCGTCTGCTGGCGCCCATTCTGAGCTTTACCTGTGAAGAGGTTTGGCAGCACTTGCCGAAGACGCGAGACCGCGTCCCGAGCGTTCATCTGGCGGAGTTTCCCACCGCTGCCGACGTGCTCGGCCACGCTTCGATTCCGCAGGAGGATCCGCGGCAACAGCAAGATTGGACTACGCTCCTCGCGCTGCGGGAGCAGGCGATGAAAGCGCTCGAAGAAGAGCGTAACAGCAAGCGGATTGGAAAGAGTTTGGAGGCGCAATTGACGATCACCGCGGCGGACCCTGCATATGCGGTCCTCGCGCGATATCAAGGCCAGCTGCGCTACCTCTTCATCGTCTCCGCTGTGAAACTCGCGCAAGACCCAGGCAACGGCACGGGCAGCGTGCAGGTCGAAGTGAAGAAGGCCGACGGCCAAAAATGCGAGCGCTGCTGGAACTATTCGACTCACGTAGGCGAAGACAAAAGTTATCCCACAGTATGCGAGCGCTGCAGCGCCGTGCTTGAAGAAATTACAGGGGCGTGACCACGACTTCCGCAAACGCGATAAGCTTAGATAAGAGTCGGCGGTGAAAGTCGGGTAGCAGTGCCTGAGTGTCACCCTTCATGAATTGTCATCCTGAGCGAAGCGAAGGACCTGCTGTCTCGTGCACTAACAAGAAAGCAGGTCCTTCCCCTTCGACTAGCTCAGGGTCAGGATGACAACTTAACCTTAGGTCGCGAATTTACGGGACGCGAAATAAGAGAGGAACACAAGAAGTTTTTCCGGGTCATGCGCAAATATCATTTTCTGATCGCGTCGTTCGTCCTCGCTCTCGATCGCGCCACCAAGTGGACGATCTCGCACCAGCTTTCCCTGCATGACAGCATTCCGGTCATCCCAGGATTTTTTCGCATCATCCACGCTGAAAACCCGGGCGCCGCGTTTGGTATTTTTGCGGATTCTCCCTCCGAATGGAAAATCGGCCTGCTGATTTTGTTTTCTATAGTTGCGCTGCTGATCGTCTCCCTCCTGCTCTGGAAAAACAGCCACCGCCTGACCACCACCGGAATCGGCTTGGCGTTGATTCTGGGCGGCGCGGTCGGCAATTTGTGGGACCGCCTGGTCAGCCGGCACGTCGTGGATTTTCTCCTCTTCTATATTGGCCCACACCAGTGGCCGGCCTTCAATGTGGCCGACAGCGCGATTGTGGTGGGAGCGGGGTTGCTGGTGTTTGAAATCTTGTTCACAAAATCCCCCACCCATCAGTCGGCGTAGGTCTTGATCGTGTAGGGACAGGCGCCCCCGCACTGATTCGCAAAGAACGCGAATGAGTTGGGACAACAAGGTTGGCTGCGCCACCCGCCAGGCTTAGGAAAGCTTACCTTGGTAACTGGAGTCTCCCCCGCCCTAATGCCAACATCTGGCAATACCTGGCAGGAGGCTCTTCATGCGACAACTCGCGGCCGTCATTCTCTCTCTGATCTTGGGCAGCGCTGGCCTGTGGGCCAAGAACGGAACTCAGGAAGCTTCACAAACTGCCCGGCAGGCTTTGATGGAGATGTTTTTCAGCAAGGAGTCGGGAACCTTCCTCAAGCATTTGCCGGCGGCTACCCGCGCCACACTCGAAAACTCGGGAGCGCTGGCCAGCCTGCAGCAGTATTCCGTGCTCGCCGGACAGCTGCAAACACAAGGAAAGAGGTTTCAGACTTTTGAGGCGGGGCCGGTAATGCTCGCCACCGAAGATCCTAAGACTGGACAGAAAGTTGAGATCGTCGTCGACAACGACTCCCTGCGAAGCGATCAGGACGACATCGAACTGTCGTTCCACACCTACAAAGACAACCAGGCGCAAAGAACTCCGTTTATGCCCCGCGTCGTCTTCTCGATGAAGATGGAATCGGGACTCTGGACGTTAAATGAGATTGCCTTCACCATCAACCTGCCGCTTGCCGATCCCGATTTCTTGAAAGGCATCTCCGACCGGATGAAGGCGAGCGCGGCTGTTGCCAGTCCACAGATTCACGGGCAGGGCATGGGGCAGGGTCCGAAGCAGATTCCCACTGGCACCCTCGGGAGCGATGCGAGCGCGCTGGCGGCCGTGCGCAGGATTCTCACGGCGGAGACTACTTACGCCGCAACTTATCCGGCCCTGGGGTACACTTGCACACTTTCCGATCTCGATGGCTTCGGCGCTTCCGAAGCGAATGAACACCAAGCCATGCTCATCAGCAGCGGACTGGCCAGCGGAAAGCATCAGGGGTTCAACTTTTCGCTATCAGGGTGCGCCGGCACGCCCGCCGCCAGTTTCCGTCTCACAGCCGCACCCATCGGAGACAGTTACGGTCGTCGCGCATTTTGCGCCGACCAATCTGGAGCAATCCGTTCTTCGGCCGATGGCAGCGCAGCCACGTGCCTGAGCACCGGCACGCCGGTTAAGTAGGCGGCACTTGTTTTTGCTCGGCTTAGTCCCGGGGCAGGTTGTAGGGGAGAAACAGTTGTCACTTACTTTTTTGCGGGTGCTTCGCGTTGGCGCAAGGCCGCCATGGTAGCTGCGGAGGGGTCTTTGCGGTTGCTGTTTTTTGGGCGTCGTTTCGCTTTACTGGTGTAATGATTTTGAGCCATGTTGCCTCCTGGGTTGTCGGCGGTTTGGGACGCCTGCCCTGATTTGTGCTAGAAAAACGACCTGGACCGCAATCGCGGCTCAAATGTCTGGCTCTCCATCATAACGTACGGGCGAGTTGGCATACGGTTTTGAGCGAACCGAGAGACCTACTCATTCTCATTTGCATGGGCAAAGTTCTTAACCACAGGGAGCACAGAGGGCACGGGGAAACACAGGGAAATTCTTCTTCAGCCGCAAACTAACAACTGATAATTGAAGACTAAGAACTGGTCCGCTACGGCGTCCCGTAAAGCTGCCGGTACACATTCGCATTGCGCAAAATGGCTTGCACGTATTCGCGGGTTTCGGTGAAGGGGATGGACTCGACGAACTCCTGCGGATCGCGGTAGTGGCCCTGTCCCAGCCAGTCTCCCACGCGGTCGGTGCCGGCATTGTAGGCAGCCAGGGCGTACTCGAACTGTCCGTTGTACTTGTCGACCATGTCTTTGAAGTAGCGCGTACCGAGTTGGAGGTTCACGGCCGGCGTGTAGAGTTGCGGCGCGCTATAGCCCTTGAGCTTGACTCGTTTCGCAACGGCCTTGCCCGTGACCGGCAGAAGCTGCATCAGGCCCACGGCGTTGGCGCGGGAGAGAGCCAGCGCATTGAACTCGGACTCCTGCCGGATGAGCGATGCGACCAGGTAGGGATCGAGCCCGTTGAGCACCGAATACTTGCGCAGATCGGTCCAATAGGCTTTGGGAAAAAGCGCTTCCCAGTAGGGGCGCGGCAGGTCGGGAATGTCCACGGCGAAATAGTTGGGCGTCGAGTGCTTCATGATCTCAATGCCGCGATCGTAACGCCCGATGTCCTTATAAACGCGCGCCATCTCCGGCGGCGCCCAGGTTCCACCCTCCTGACTCGCGGCCGCCTCCAACTCGCGCACCGCCATATCCGCCAGGCCGCCGTTTGCGAGCAGACGCGCCCGTTCGACCCGCAGGTTGTCATCGGGAGGGTCGGTTGCGGTAATTTTTCCCGCGGTTGAAAGCGAAGGAACGCGGTCGAGCAGCGCGTAGTGTGGCGCGTTTTCCTTCGGCGGGCCTTGCTTCGACGAGCTTTCCTTCTGCGATGCGTCACCCGCGCCTGGCAAGCCTTTCAAGCGCTGCCGGCCGAACTCCGCGTAGTAGTAGTTGTGAAAGCGATCGGAGAGTTTTTGATAAAACGCCCGCGCCATCGCCGGGTTGCCTTCTTCTTCGGCGAGACGCGCGCGCCAGTACAGCGCGGCAGGAATATCCGCGGAATCGGGATAGAGCGCAATTTGATTTTCGAAACCTTGCCGGGCCTCATCGGTTCGGCCTTGCCGGAAGCTCAGCCAGGAAGCCTTCCAGTGCGCATAGGGCGCGCGCCCGCCGTTCGGAAAGCGCTGCTGCAACTCGCGGAAGTAGTCGATGGCGCGATCATAGTCGCGCTTCAGCAGGTACATGTTGCCCGCCGAAAACAACGCTTGTTCCAGCCACGGGCTCGCCGGACCAAACTGCCGCAGTTCGTTGAGCGTCCGTTGCACAGCGTCTTCATCGCTGGTCGAACGCTCGGTCTCACTCAGCAGGTAGAGGCGCTCGGCTTCAGCGTCGCCGGCGTTCTGCACTCCCATGGCAAGCAGAATGTGGCGGGCCTCTTTGCTGTTGCTGCCGCCGCTTTTTTCGAGCGCTCCCGCCAGCGCCAGTTGCACTTCCGGACGGTTCGCCGGACTGACTTCTCCGGCGAGATCGTGGTAATCGTGGGCCGCGTCGCTGTAGCGCTTGGCCTTGAACAGCAGATCGGCGCGCGTGCGGCGCTCGGCAAGAGAGCCGGAGATGCCGAGCTTGCGCAATTCCGTTCCCGCCACGTCCGCTTCGAAACTGGTGGGAAGGTTGAAGTAAAGGTTGCGGAAAGCGCTCGCGGCCTTCCGATTCTCGCCGCCTGCTTCGTAGGCACGCCCAATGGCGAGTTCCACATCGCTGCGCACCGGCGCACGTTCTTTTTCCAGCAGAGCCGCTGCTTCCTGCGCCCGCCCTTCCTCGAGCAGCGCGTTGGCATAGACCAGGCCGGCATCGCGGATCAGAAGCGAATCGGGAAAGTTTTTGCTGAAATCGGCGAGCGTGGAAAGCGCCTCGGCACGGTGCGCCGTTTTCAGGTAAGCGTCGCCCAGGTAGCAGGCAACGTAGTCTCCGAGTTCGCCGGCGCCCGCCTTGGCCCGGTTGAACGGGTCAATGGCTTTGGCATAGTCGTGATCGAGCGTGTGCGCATAGCCGACTACGAGCCAGGCAAGCGCTCCCGCATCTGCATCCTCTCTGGCGTGACGGCGCGCATAGGCTTCGACTCCGGCATAGGCGGTGGGAGTGCGGTCCTGCAACAACTGCTGCGCCATGGGACGAAGACTGGCGGAGGCAACAAAAGCCCGGCGCACCCGGCGCACACGCGGAGAGATGGTTTTATGCTTTTTCCTGCTGCTGGTGGAAGCGGCCGTCTTTTTTTTGACCGGCGCGTTTTTGACCGGCGCGCTCTTAGCGGGCGCGCTCTTGACTGCCGCGCTCTTCGCCGATGTGGGCTTAGCGGGCGCGCTCTGAACTGGCGGAGATGAGTTGGACTGGGCGGCTGCCGGGGGCAAAAAGCCGAGCCAGAGCAGGGAGAAAGCTCCAGCGAAAACCACAACTGCAAAACGGCGCACTCAAACCCTACCTAGTGCCGGAAGTTGGCACCCATGATCGAAAGGTCGTCTTCTGCGAGACTTCTTATTATTTCATGTTGAAAGTAATTGGCGGAAGCTGCAACCGTGTTCCCGTAACGTTTCTGGTACGTCCCACGGCTTTTCTCGATCGCTTCTTTCAGACGGTCGTAGAGATCCTTATTCTTCCGGCCTTCCGCAACCTTGGCCTGATTATAGAGTTTGATCTCGTCGACCAGCAGGCGGGCAAAACGCTGGGCCTTGCGGTGAACTTCCTGATCCTCGGACGAGATCGAGGCAACCGGCGGCGTCTCGAATGTTGCCTTAGTCTCGGCCTGACCAAGCGGCAGCGGCTCGGCCAGCGCCGGCTCCAAGTCAACCACGGCAGACTGAACTACGGAGGTCGCGCTTTGGGCTTCGGCGCTTATCGCTGGAATTGGAGCCTCAACTGCGGCGCTGGCGACTGTTGCCGACGCTTCGCCCGCTGACGCTGACGCCGCTGCTGCCATGGCATGGCCGGAAGCAAACGCAGGGGCATGCGAGGCGAAGGGATCGTTGAAAGCCGCCGGGTGCATTGGCGGCGGTGGCTGGGTCTCGGCCACGCCTGCCCTGTGACTGTCTGCGTGCGCATGCGCTTGCTTGCGGAGCGAGTTGACTTCTAGCCAAGCGCTGGTCGAGAGCACGAGCAGTTCGAGCGCACCGGCATCGAGCACACCCGCCTCGCCGGTTCCACTGTCGGCGTAGAGCAGCGCGGCAACTTTGTCTTTCAAAATGAGAGGGAGAATCCGGCCTTCCCCGTTCGCCGGCGTTCCAAATTCCTGTAGGAAGCGCGAGTCCAGGTCGGCAACGGGCGCGCTCGCCGCGACCCGATCGCCGATGGCCCGGCCGATCGCTCGAACCACGGCGGGAGCGTTTTCATCGAGAGCGAAATCTTTCACCGCATCGTTATTGGCAAAGCCCCGTCCCTGCCATCCGGCGGCATGGTTGCCCTTGACCACAAAAAGGGCCACTCGGGCGGCATAGCGAGCGCTGGCATCGAGCAAGGCTCGCAAAATCTCGCGCTGGGAGGAACCCAACTGGATTTCGGCAACGGCGCGTGCCAGATCCGCCGGACCAGACGAAGAAGCCGCATCGTGGGTGGGTTCGGCTGCGATCTCATCCATCACCCGGCGGACAATCTCGGCGCGTAGTTGGGACGCATGGATGTCCAAAACCTGGCCAACCACCCGTTCCACAATTGGTTCAATCCAACCGCGCTCCTTCATGCGTGCTCCGGGGTAAAGCTCTTTGGTAAAACTCTTGTGGGGAACGAAGGGCGTAACCCTTCTAACCTCTGATTATATGGCCCCTTGCAGACATTCTTGGAACACCTTGGTACCTGCCCTACAGGGTTACCTGAGGCACCCATCACCAACCGGGGGAATCGTTTCTGGCAAGCACGCGTCAAAACAGCACCCCGAAAACCGCGGCCACCAAGTACAATAGCACTGCGGATTCGGTCGAGCAGTCGGAAAAATCTGCATCAAGTTACGAATGAGTACCATCCAACCCAACATAGAGCAACCGGTCAGCGAAGAAATGGCGCTGGTCCGGCGTGCCAAGCGCGGCGACGATCAAGCGTTTGAAGAATTAGTGCGGCGCTATGATCGCAACGTTTTCCGCATTGCACAGCACATTACGCAGAATCGCGAGGACGCTGAAGATGTGGTTCAGGAAGCGTTCCTCAAGGCGTATGGGAACCTGGCGAAGTTCCAGGAACAGTCCAAGTTTTATACCTGGCTGGTGCGGATTGCGGTTAACGAAGCACTGATGAAGTTGCGCCGGAGAAAACCGGAACGCACGGTCTCTCTGGACGAAGAAGTAAAAACCGAGGATGACTCGCTGCCCCGTGAGGTTGCGGATTGGAGCCCCAATCCCGAGCAGATGTACAACCAATCGGAGTTGCGGGACATTTTGACGCGCACCATCCAGGGGTTGCCGACGGGATTCCGGACGGTGTTCGTGCTCCGTGACGTGGAAGGCCTTTCGACCGAAGAGACGGCCCAAGCGCTGGAGCTTAGCATCCCGGCGGTGAAGTCGCGTTTGCTGCGCGCGCGCCTGCAATTGCGCGAGCGGCTAAGCCGCTTTTTTCAGAAACGGGCTAGTGGAGATGGCGACCAGTGAAGTGTTCTGAGTTTCTAAAAGAACTGACCAACTACCTCGATGGCGCGCTGGACGCCCGGACCAAGTCCGAACTCGACGATCATCTGGCGTGGTGCCACAATTGCTACGTCGTTTGCGATACCACTCGCAAGACCATCGAAATCTACCGCGGCTCGGAACTCTACGAGTTACCTGACGATCTGCGCGTGCGGCTCCGGTCGGCCATCATGAGCAAGTGTTGTTCGGGGCACAAGAAATCCGACCCGCCCAGCAGCTGAGAGCGGAGCTCGCTCTTCGTGCTCCTCGTGCTCTTCCTGTCGTTCTATCCGGTCGTTCCTCTGAATGCTCGCAAGTGCTTCATTCCAGAGCTCCTATGGGGTGAACCTGCCGTGCTATCAGTGGCCGCGAACCTTTTCCGCACTACAGGAATCTAACTACTTAGAGCTCGTCTTAACATTAGGGCGAAGGGGATGAGCCAGTTTTGTCGCTTTTAATTCTGTGGAGGTTCCCGATGTTTTCTAAGTTGATGGACGCCATGTTTGGCTGCCGGCACGCCCGCTACAGTTTTCCGATCACGGTGCGCGCCGGTTCGCGTCGCAACCCGACGGCTCAACGGACGGGCACCTACGTCGCGTGCCTGGATTGCGGCAAAGAATTCCGCTACGACTGGCAAGAAATGAAGATCGTGGGATCGCAGGCAAGAGAGGCCGCGCACTCCCTGGTTACGAAAGAGGCCGCGTAAGGACCGCTGTCCCCCCACAGCGCATTTTGACGCAGTTCGCGGCCAAAAGTGAACATTCCTCGCTAGCCTCCCCCAGCTTTTGCTGTGCGTTTTCCCCTGTTGGGTCAGCCGCCGGCCTGCTCTGAAATTTCCGCAATTGTGCACTCGACCTGCCCAGTCAAGCAGTGCGTTGAGGAGAGAACTCGATCACCGAGCTTGGACCCAGAAGGAAGAACCACTGCGGGAAACTTCGGCGAGTTGCGGCTCTCTCCAGAATACGTCCAGAGCACTCGCGAGATGCGGGGTGATGCTTACGTAGTGATTGGGCAGGATCACCTCGTAGCTGCTGTGTCCTGCCAGCAAACTCGCCGCCAGCAAGTACTGCTCCGACCAATAGCGGTGCGGATAAAACCGTTGCAGCCACCAGGGCTTGTAATCGAGGGGCAAGAAGATGTCGTGGATGTGAACGAGCACGCCCGGCCGAAGTCGTGGAAGAATCTCAAGGAAAAAGACAGTCACATCCGAATTCATGAAACTACGGTGCGACCCGTCCATGAACAAGACGTCTCCCGATCCTAGCCGGTTGACCACGCTGAGGTCACAGGCTTCGAGTGGTTGCCTCACGATCTCGTCGCATAGTGGATCGATTTCAGCTCTCGGCCGGGGATCAATCGAAATGACTTTAGTGCGCAGTTGGCGATCGCGAATGGCGCGCCGCGCGAGCTTGGTGGAGTACCCCGATCCTACCTCCAGCAGCAGGGCGGGGTTGCGGGTGGCGAGGAATCCATACAGCGTGAACGTGTCCAATCCGTCCAGCCATTCGTTGATCCAACACGGCTCCGGAGACGAGCTAGGCTGGCGCAGGGGTATGCGCAGCAGGTCATTTGAGAAGTTTAAGAATTGCGAGAGCAGATGGCGATAACCGTCCTCGTGGGCAGCGAGGATGCGGGCGAGTTCGGGATGCGGCGGTTTTCCGTAACCGTAACGAGGAACAGCCTCGACTTTGTAATCGAGAAAAATCGGCTGGTTGCCGTCGGCCACTCTCCGAAGATTCAGCAATATCGACAGGAAGCCATGGCCATCCGCGAGCTTCCTCATCAGGTTCTTTTTCATACCCGGGGATTGGGAGATTCCACAGTCTACTATCGTAGGGGCGGCGCCGCCAAAATTTAGAGCGCTTGACAGCGTTACCGCATTTTGACGGGAAAATTTCACTAGCTCCCCGAGCTCTGGAAAGCGCATAATTGAATCGGCGCCGATCCGCAGAGCATGCTTCGGCCCTTGAGAAGCGTTCCCGCTTGCGGTTCGGACGGGAGGTGCCTGTGCCTCTTTCCATGCTTCGGGAGTTCCTGGATCGTAACCGCATTCAATACCTGGTGATCTCGCATTCGGTGGCCTACACGGCCCAGGGGATTGCCGCCCTCACCCACACACCGGGTAAAGAGCTGGCGAAAACTGTCATGGTCATGATCGATGGTCGTCTCGCCATGGCCGTGGTGCCGGCTTCGTTCCGGGTGGATTTGTACCGGCTGAAAAAATATCTGGGGGCAGACTCGGTGGAACTGGCCAGCGAATACGAATTTCGCGATCGTTTTGCCGACTGCGAAACCGGGTCCATGCCACCCTTTGGCAATCTCTACGGTATGGATGTTTTCGTGGACCAGTCCCTGGCCGAGGACAACGAAATCGCCTTCAACGCCGGCTCGCACCGTGAACTGGTGCGCATGAAATTTGCCGATTTCCGCAATTTGGTGAAACCGGCAATCATCCCGCTGGCCGCAGGCAAGGCCCATATTCACGCGGCCTGAGTGCCGCGGGGCGGTGCGATTCCCGGCGCCAGGCGGCTGCCGTCTTGATGGCCAACGGCGGCTCACCGCGCGCCCAGCGGGAAAATACTGCGTCTCCTTCTTTTTTATACAAACTTAACAAATCGCTGTGTTAGATTTGCCGCTCAACTCAAATTTCCTGGAGGAAACTGAATTGGGCAAGGACATGGTCCCCAAGAAGATCTTTTTCACCAAGGGAGTGGGGAAACATCGGGAGCGGCTCACCTCTTTCGAACTCGCCTTGCGCGACGCCGGCATCGCGGCGCAAAACCTGGTGCGTGTTTCTTCCATCTTTCCGCCCAACTGCAAGCTGCTTCCACGCTCGCAGGGACTCACGTATCTGTCCCCCGGAGAAGTCGTATTTGCGGTGGTTGCCGAAAACTCCACCCACGAGCCGCACCGCCTGCTGGCCGCTTCGATTGGCGTCGCTATCCCCGCCGATCGCAACACCTACGGCTATCTAAGCGAGCACCACTCCTTCGGCGAGACCGAAGACTCTGCCGGAGATTACGCCGAAGAACTCGCCGCCGAAATGCTGGCCACAACACTGAACGTGGAGTTTGACTCCGACCGATCGTGGGACGAAAAAAAAGAAATCTATCGCATCTCGAACAAGATCGTCAGAACGGCTAACGTGACGCAGTCGGCGGTAGGCGACAAGCGCGGCCTGTGGACCACGGTGATCGCGTCGGCTGTTCTCATCTTTGACTGATTAAGCTTCGTGTGTAGAGCGGACACTCCTGTCCGCTGCTTTTGACGTTGGTTTTTTGCGGCCCGAGGGAATCAAAATCCAAGGTCAAAGGCGGCGGACATGAGTGTCCGCCCTACACGACGATTGTCTTTTTCCCGGCCGGTTTCTTCTTCAGCCGCTCCAGCACGGCGGCGACGATCAGCGGCAGTCCCACCGTGGCATCCACAAAAACTTCCCCAAACTTCCCGCCTTCGGCCGGAGGCACAAACTTCCCCCACGAAACCGCCTCGCTATAGGGACTGCCCGAAAGCCCACCCCAGTACACCGGCTCGGGGCAGATGCGCACTCCATAGTGATAGCGCTTCAGCGGCAGGTCTTCCCCGCCCCGGCGATGGCGCAATTCGATGAACGGCCCAAACTGCTGCGACCAGTTGCGCGGAACGCCTCCGCCAATGGTGAAGATTCCGAGGCGCTTCTGACTGAGCAGGGTTGCGGCAAAGTGCTCCAGGTCTTCAAAGGGATCGAAGCGGAATCGTGCCTTGCCTTGTTTGTCGCGTTCACGGTTGGTCAACGCGAAATCCAGCCCCAGCTCGGAATCGGAGAACGCGGGTACAAATACCGGAACATTTTTCTCGTAGGCCGACTTGAGGATGCCGCGTTGTCCTTTGGCGTGCTTCGCCAGATGCGCCCCAATCGCGCGGTTCAACTTATACGAGCACATCGCTTCGTCCGCGTCCCAGCCGCCGAACACCGCGGCCATCACGCGCTCCACGTCGTCGAGGTTCTGCTCGGGCTCAAGCGTGTCATAGACGCGGTTGTATCCCGCCTCGTAAAGCTCCTCGTCGCTGAGGTCGGGATTGTGCCGGAAATGAGCGCACCCGGTTGCTTCGACCAGACCATGCGCCATCAGGGCGCCGGTGGAAACGATCGCATTCACAATGCCGCGATCGATCAACTCCGCAATCACCAGGCCCTGCTTGGCCACGGTCATGGCGCCGGCGAGCGTCATGACGACGAAGCATTCTTTGTCGCGCGCCATGGCCTCCAGCACGTCGGCGGCTTCTCCGAGCTGGCGGCCGGTGAACGCGGTTTTGGACATCGCGCGCACGAGGTCGTCGATGGATCGAGTCTTGCGGAGATCCAGCGGCTCCAGCGGAATAAGACGGTCGGCCACTGGATCGTGCAGCTTGCGGTCGATGCCCGCGCCCTCGTGATGATGGCTGTGGTTCAAGATATTTTTTTGCTTCAAGGACAAACCTCCAGAATGAAAACCTGTTGTGACCGAAGAAACAATTTACTAGATGTGAGGGAAACGCGGGGAGGTGCTTTTGCGGTTGGGTTTGGAGATTGGAAGAATTGGTGCGATTATCGGAGGCTAAGGTGCAAGGAGTGGCAGCGTGAATTTGATTATAGGTGTTGTATATGCCGTCATCGGGCTTGCTCTAATTCTCTGGGCTGCGCCCTTGTCCGTTCGCTACAACGCCTGGACTACTGGTCTGCGTGAACGTCATCCCAACGTCAACCCGCCGCCAACTCCGGAATGGCGCGCACGGAATACCAAGATCATGACAGTTATGTTTCGGATTGTTGGTGTGTTCTTATTTCTGCTATCGATCATGTATCTCCTGCCTCTGATTGTCGCTAAACCACGCTGAATTTCAAAACAGCCAGCTGCCGTTTTCTTGCGATCATCACGTCCGCATCGAGCACTTTGGTATTCTAGAGCGCGATAACACATCCGTAGAGACGCGGCTTGCCGCGTCTCCGCTGAGTTCGGAGAGAAAGTGCGAGACAAGTTCACCGTCGCCCTGGTCCAAATGTCGTGCGGCCCCGAGCCTGCCGACAATCTGGCCAAGGCGCTCGACCGCGTTTCGGAAGCTGCACGCAAGGGCGCCGGCGTCGTCTGCCTGCCCGAGCTCTTCCAGACGCAGTATTTCTGCCAGCGCGAAGACGCCGCCCTGTTCGATCTCGCGGAACCGATTCCCGGCGCGGGCACGGAGAAGCTCGCCGCCGCTGCCGGGCAGAATAAAGTCGTGCTCATCGCGTCGCTCTTCGAGAAGCGCGCACCGGGCCTCTATCACAACACGGCCGCGGTCTTTGATTCCGATGGCGATTCGGATGGCGCGCTCGTCGGCATCTACCGCAAGATGCACATTCCTGACGATCCGCTCTTCTACGAAAAATTTTATTTCACTCCCGGCGATCTCGGCTTCAAGGCCTTCGACACCTCCGCCGGAAAGCTCGGCACGCTCGTCTGTTGGGATCAGTGGTATCCCGAAGCCGCGCGCCTCACGGCATTGCAAGGAGCCAGCATTCTGTTTTATCCCACGGCCATCGGATGGCACCCCGCGGAGAAGGCCGAATTCGGCGAAGCGCAACACGATGCCTGGCGCACCATCCAGCGCGCGCACGCCATCGCGAACGGCGTTTATGTCGCGGTGGTGAATCGCGTCGGCTTTGAGACCGGCAACATTCGCGGCAATTCCGTGCCCGGCAAAGGCCTCGAATTCTGGGGAGGGTCGTTCTTCTGCGACCCCTTCGGCCGCGTGCTTGCCGAAGCTTCGCACGACAAAGAAGAAATTCTGCTCGGCGAAGTGGACCTGCATCACCTGGAAGACATTCGCCGCAACTGGCCCTTCCTGCGTGACCGCCGTATAGACAGTTACGCACCCATCACCAGCCGCATGATTGACGACAAATGACAGGACGGAAAACGGAAAGGTGACTGCACCTAGAATGACCCGACGAAAAATGGCCAAGCCGTCCGCCGCGCGCGCCAAGCTTCTCCCCGCCGCACAGGGCTACCGCATGCCCGCCGAGTGGGAGCCGCACAAATCCACTTGGCTTGCTTGGCCGCATCTTCGCGGCGACTGGCCGGGCAAGTTCGAGCCGATCCAGTGGGTCTATGCCGAGGTTGTCCGCACTTTGGCGCGGCATGAACGCGTGGACGTCATCGTCAACGACTCAAGTTGGGAGAAGCGCGCCCGCGCGGTGCTCGAAAAAGCGGATGCGCTTTCGGGTCGTCTTGCCGATCATGTCTGCTTTCACCACTGGCGCACCAATCGCGTATGGACGCGCGACTCCGGCTGCATTTTCCTGACGCCTTCCGCTGATAATGCAGACTCCGCGCTGCTCGCGCTGCACTTTCAATTCAACGCCTGGGCCAAGTACTCGAATTACAATTTCGACGAAAAAGTTGGAGAGCGCATGGCGAAGACCGTCGGCGCGCGCGTGGTGCAACCGACCGTTGTTGTTGCGGATCCGCTGAATGAAAAGCGCCGCGTCGTGCTCGAAGGCGGATCGATCGACGTCAACGGCTGCGGCACTCTGCTTACCACTGAGGAATGCCTGCTCTCCACCACCCAACAACGCAACCCGCCCATGGACCGCGCCGCCTATGAACAACTGTTCGCCGACTATTTTGGCGTGCAGTCTGTCATCTGGCTCGACAGCGGCATCGCCGGCGACGACACTCACGGCCACATCGATGACATCACCCGCTTCGTCGCTCCCAATACCGTGATCACGATGATCGAGCAGAATGAGCAGAACGAAAATTACGCGGCCCTGCATGCGAACCTGGGCCGCCTGAAAGCCGCTCGCACTCCCGACGGACAGAAACTCGAAATCGTCGAAATTCCCATGCCGCGTCCGGTCGTATTCGAAGGCCGCCAGTTGCCCGCCAGCTACGCCAATTTTTATATCGCGAATGGCGCGGTGCTGGCGCCGGTCTTCAACGACCCGAACGATCGCATTGCGCTCAACACGCTCGCGGAAGTGTTCCCGACTCGCGAGATCGTACCGATCTATTCCGGCGACCTGATCTGGGGATTCGGCGCCCTGCACTGCATGACGCAACCGCAGCCGGGAAGCCGATAGCTGACAACTGGTGCCGTGTCGCGTGAATTAGCCACACTGTGAATTTATGTTACTTTGCGGGACACTACACGGAGAGGTAGAACTCTTATGTTTACTGGAATTGTCGAGGAAGTGGGCAAGGTCGTAAAGATCGAGCAGCGCGGTGAGAACCGCCGCATCACTATCGCGGCTGTAAATGCGCCGAAAGAATTGAGAACCGGCCGCAGCGTCGCGGTCAGCGGCGTTTGCCTGACCGCGCTGGACATCAAACCAAAATCGTTCTGCGCCGACTTGGCTCCGGAAACGTGGGTGCGGACTTCGTTCTCACGGATGCACGCAGGGGCGCTGGTGAATCTGGAGTTGCCGATGAAGGCCAACGGGCGCTTCGATGGCCACATCGTTCAGGGACACGTCGATGGCGTCGGTAAGCTGATCGAGTTCGAGCGCATCGCGGATTCCGAGAACTGGTGGCTGTACATCGAAATTCCACCCGAGGTCGAGAAGTACACGGTGTTCAAGGGATCGATCTCGATCGAGGGCATCAGCCTTACCGTCGCCAAGCTCGAACGGAACCGCTCGGCGTTCACGTGTAAGATCGCCATCATTCCCCATACGGTCGAGATGACCAATCTCGGATCGCTGAAGCCGGGAGACCCTGTGAACCTGGAAGCCGACCTGATTGCGAAGTATGTGGAAAAGCTGATGAAAGGCGAGCCGGCGCAGAGTTCGATCACCGTCGAGGAATTGGTGAAGCAAGGGTTTTAGAAGCCGTTCTCAGTTCCCAGTTCCCAGTTCTCAGTGAAGCCCGGCGACACTCACTGAGAACTGGGAACTGAGAACTGCTCCTACGCTTCCACTTTCAATTCATCCAGTTCCAGGAACTCATGAATAATGGGCTCGGTGGATTTCTCCATGTCCTTGTAGGGGCCGAAGAAGATCGCACGGGCTTCGTAGAGGAAGACGACGCGGTCGGCCAGCTTCTTGGCCAGGCGCATGTCGTGCGTAACGACGACCGATGTCAGGTGCAATTGCAGTTTGAGCCTGGCGATGAGATCGCCGAGCAGATTCCCCATCATCGGATCGACCATGGTGGTGGGCTCGTCGTAGAGCACGCACTCTGGTTGAGCCGACAATGCTCGCGCGATGGCGACGGAACGTTTCATGCCGGTGGAAAGGTCGGAAGGCAACAACTCCCGCATCTCCTTGACTCCGACCATTTCGAGGAGGCCATCGACGACCTGGTAAATCTGTTCTTCTGAAAGCTCTCTCTTTTCGCGCAAGGGGAAAGCGACGTTTTCACCAACCGTTAAGGAATCAAAGAGGGCGCCGTTCTGAAACACCATGGTGACTTTCTTGCGGATTTCTTCGAGTTGTACCTCGTTGTAGTCGGTGATGTCCTGACCGGCGACCATGATCCGGCCTGAATCCGGCTTCAGGAAGCCCATGATGTTGTGGAGCGCCACCGATTTTCCGACGCCGCTACGGCCGAGAATGCAGATCATTTCACCCGGCAACACGTCGAAGCTGACGTCCTTGAGAATGACCCGATCTCCAAATGCCTTGCAGACGTTCTTAAACTCGATGTAGGGAGATAGTGTGTCCGCTGCACTCATGGCTACCAGCATGGCATGAGATGCCAGTGCGGCTCAAGCCCTAAGCTTAGGGACAGCCGCCCTCGGCTGCCAGGCGGTCTTGCGGGGTGTTCAGGTTGAAAAAGCTCTGCTCGGAAAAACCGGCGGCTGCCAGTTCGCCCTCCTCGATCACCCGGACGGCCACGCCGGAAAACGCCGCATCGATCTTGTACTTCCCTGCCCGCAGCGCCTGCTCGGCGGCACGGGAGAAGTCGCGTCGATAGACGGCGCAGAGCGGCTGAAGTCCCTTGCTGGTGCGAGGCACGGTGACGATGGCGTGGTTATCTTCGTCTTCGGCCGCCGTAAAAAGAAAGGCGAGAAGCTCCCCGGAGACGAACGGCATATCCACGGCGAGCATCAGGTTCAACTCGGCAGCGGAATGCACGAGCGCGGCGTGAATACCGGCGAGGGGACCGCATCCCGCGAAAATGTCGGCCACAACTGATTCACATTTCGTAGATCCATATTTAGAAGACACGTACTTCGTAAACTTCGCCGGATCGCCGACGATCGTCACCCGGTCGCAGACCGCGCCCATCACCGCGAGCGCGCGATCGAGAAGGGTTTGGCCGCCAAACTCCAGAAAGGCTTTATCTGTATTCATGCCCATGCGGGAACTCTTCCCGCCGGCGAGGAGGAAGCCCACACGCGACCGTTCGGTCCGTCCCATATGGAAAAGCATAAGGCCTGAACCGCGATACACGAAAGTAACCTACCCAGAACGGCGAAGCCGTCGGAAGATGGATGTGTCCGATTGGTACGGGGGCTCTACTCGTCATCATGCCGCAAAAACTCATGGATGTTCTTATGCTGGGACGCTGTTCGCACGAGTTTTCCTGGCCGCGCCGCGCGGCGAATGGAGAGTACTACCAAGTCTGCCTAGTGTGCGCATCCGCTTACCAGTACGATTGGAAGACCATGCGTCGCGGAAATCGCGTCGACGAGCCGATGGCGGATACCACGACCGTCCGGCGCCGCTCCGGTAAAAAGCAACCGACCTGGATGCCCCGGGCACGGCGGCTGCGGTCGAAGCTTCCGGTTCGATATCGCGGGAAGAATCTCACCACCTGGTACGAGGGCCTGATCCAAAACATCAGCCAGTCGGGCGTGCTCTTTCACGGCCCGCAGCAACTGCCGGCGAATGCGCTGGTGGAACTGATCTTCGAAATGCCTGAAGAAATCTCCGGCCAAAAGAACAGCAACGTACTTTGCCAGGGGAGGCTGATTCGTATCAAGGACGCGATTGACAATATTGAGGACGCTTTCGGGCTGGCGGCCTCCATCCTCGACTATAAGTTTCTCCACAAGGACTGACCCGCGAAACGCGCCTGAACGCGAGGGGACTGGGTCCGTAAGCCCCGCCCCAGGGCCCAGCCGACACATGCCGCGCGCTGCTTCTCGTGAACGCTGCTTCTCGTGAACAAGGTGCGCTCCGGGTCCGCATCATCCTATCATTCCGATTTTTCCCACAACGATCGCCTGCGTGCGTCTAAACTAGCCATAGTGATCTTTCATCGATCGGGAGCGTTTATGAGGCTCAGGGCAGGTAGATGTTCTTCAGCGATTCTGTTGGCCAGCATCCTGGCTGTCGGCTTGGCATGCACCAAAGCGCCGGATGACAGCCAGTTGACCAGCCAGATTCAGTCCAAGCTCAACGAGGATTCCGGCCTGCACGGCAAGCCGATCACGGTGCAGACCTCGGGTGGGGTCGTGACGCTCTCCGGAACGGTTGAGAATGAAACGCAGCGCACGGCGGCGGCCCGCTATGCGTCCGCGATCCCGGGAATCAAAGAAGTGGTGAACAATCTGCAGACTGCGTCGGCGCCAGCAACACTCGCCCCGCACCAGATGGCGCAGGCAGCGCCGCCAGCACCCAAGAAGACCTCGGCTAGACCTCCTTCGGCCAAGCCTCGCCCGAGCACGCCGCGTCATCGGACAGAACGGGATTCCCAAGAGATGGCGATGAACGATCCGCCGCCCGCAGCGGCAGACAAGGTGGCGGACCAGAATCCCGCTCCTGCCCCGGTGGCACAGCCCGCGCCGCCGCCGCCGGCTCCGGCAACGCCGCCCCCACCTCCGCCTCCCCCTCCGCGAAAAGTGACGGTGCCATCGGGAACGTCTGTGGCGATTCGGCTGCTCGATCCCATTGATTCCGAAGAAGCGCAGCCTGGACAGACGTTCCGGGCGACACTGGACTCGCCTCTGCCCTCCGACGGAGACGCAGTACCCTCGGGATACGACGTGAAGGGCCACATCGTGGACGTAAAGAGCGCGGGAAAATTTGCCGGGCAATCATTACTGGTTCTGCAACTGGACTCGATCTTGGTCAGTGGCAGGTCCTACGGCATCGAGGTGGACCCATACCGGCGCCAGGGTAGTAATCGCACGACGAATACAGCGGAGAAGGTGGGAGCGGGTGCGGTGATTGGGGCCATCATCGGTGGCATCGCTGGCGGCGGCAAGGGCGCGGGTATCGGAGCGGCAGCCGGTGGCGGCCTCGGCGGCGGCGTGCAGGCTGCCACCAAGGGACAGCAGATTCACCTGCCCTCAGAGACGGTGCTGAGCTTTACGCTGCGATCGCCGTTGACTGTGACGTTGGCTGACAGGGGCCCTGACTCAGGTCGTCAGAAGCTGGATGCTCCCCAGTAACGAAACGGCCCTTCCCGTAGAGACGCGGCTTGCCGCGTCTCCCAGGCGGAGCAAGCCCCGTCCCTGCGCGCTTGACGATCATGCGTGCGGTGGTTGCCGAGCGCCGCTGCTGCTGCTAAAGTTTTTTTAGGACGTCGAAGGCAGTCTTGCCCACCCTGGTCTAACACCGCTAGATCCGCTAGCTGGACCAGGGAGCGTTTTAAGAAATGTCTGGAATTGGTCCCAATCTGAAGAGTTGGGTCGCGCGGAATCGGTATTCGGCGTGGGTGCAATACCTGGGATCGGCGCTCGCGGTGTGGGTCGCGCTAAGTCTCTGGACTCTTTCCACCGTGCTGCACCGCCATCCGTTTACAGTTTTCCTGGCGGCGGTGCTTTTCACCGCTCGTTTCCTCGGCTTTGGCCCCGCGGTTTTCTGCTCGCTGGTTTCGACCGCTTGCCTTGATTTTTTTGTACTTCCGCCCTACTTCAGCTTCCGCCTCGGTTCGGTCGCCGATCTGGAGGAGCTGATGGTTTTCCTGGCCATTTCCATGTTCGCCGGGAGTATGGCCCGGCAGAAAACATTGGCGGAATCGCGCGCGGAGCACACGACCCGCGAGATGGCTGCCATCGTGGAATACTCCGGTGACGGGATTTACAGCACCCGTCCGGACGGCACCATCACCAGCTGGAATCGCGCTGCCGAGCATCTCTATGGCTACACCGCCGAGGAGGCGGTCGGGTTGCCGGTAACGCGACTGGCGCCGCCGGAACGCCGCGACGAGGTGGAACGCAACCTTGAGATCCTGAATAGCGGCGGGAATGTGGCGTCCTATCGGACCGAGCGCATGCGCAAAGACGGCTCCCGCTGGCCGGTGCTGCTGACGGTGTCGTCGCTTCGAAATGCGCGCGGCCAAATCGTGGGAGCGTCGGCCATCGCACGCGATATTTCCGCCGAGAAACAGTCCGAAGAAGCCGTCCGCCGCAGCGAAAAGCTCGCCACTGCCGGACGCCTCGCCGCTTCCATCGCGCACGAGATCAACAATCCGCTCGAGGCCGTCGTCAACCTGCTTTACCTGGCGCGCCATGACTCCAGCCACGCCGGAGAGTATCTGACCCTGGCCGAGCAAGAGGTGGGCCGCGTGGCACAGTTGGCCCAACAAACTTTGGGGTTTGTCCGCGATGCCAGTTCTCCCAGTGCGATGGATCCCGCCGCCATCATGGACGAGATTCTGCAGTTGTATTCCCGCAAACTGGAAGGCCGGCACATTCGCGTGACGCGACGCTACCGCAGCATTTGCGCGATCAGTGGCTATTCCGGCGAACTGCGGCAGTTACTCGCCAATCTTCTGGTCAATGCCGTGGATGCAATGGCGCACGGAGGTTCTCTGCAAGTCCGCGTGGCGTTGGGCCGCGACTGGTCCAACGGAAGGGAGGGCGTTCGCATCACCGTGGCCGACAACGGCAGTGGGATTCCCCGCAACAATCTGCGCAAAATCTTCGAGCCTTTTTACACAACAAAAAAAGACACCGGGACTGGGCTGGGATTGTGGGTCTCGCGCGGCATTGTGCAGAAACACGGGGGATCGATTCGAGTGCGCAGCCGGACAGATGGGCGCACGACCGGAACGGTGTTTTTGATCTTCTTGCCCCAGCGGCACGAAATCAGCCGGGTGGCGTGACAGCACTTTCCTCATTACTCACAATGACTTGCAGGCCGCAGAAGTACAGTGACCTTCGTGCTTAGAAGCCCCCGCCCGAGCGGCTTATAATCATCCAAGTCCAAGCAGACTGGGCACTTAGCCGACGTGGAACCTTTTCTTGCAGTTGCGATCTTCGCTTTTGGGCTGTGCTGGGGCAGCTTCCTGAACGTGTGTATTTACAGGTTGCCGCAGGGCAAGTCGGTGGTAGCGCCGCGCTCCGCCTGTCCGCACTGCGGAGACATGATCCCGCTCTATCACAACGTTCCCGTACTGAGCTGGCTGATTCTCCGGGGAAAGTGCCGCTCCTGCAAGCAGCCCATATCGCCACGCTACCTTGTCATCGAACTCCTCACGGGTTTGCTTTTTCTCGGCTGTTACGCCCATTTTGGCTTGACGTTGCCGGCGCTGAAGTGCGCCGTGCTCGGATACCTGCTGCTGGGGTTGATCTTCACCGACGCGGAAACCAAACTTCTTCCCGACGCAATGACTCTGCCCGGGCTGGCTCTCGGAATTCTGTTCAGCCTGGTGGTTCCGGTGAATGACTTGGCTTCGCGAATCATGCCTGGTCTGGTATCGCCTGCCCTCAGAACCGAGATTTCGTGGCGCATGTGGTCCCTGTCTGACTCGCTGCTGGGAGCGGCGGTCGGCGCCTCGTTTCTTTACGGCGCGGCAGCCATCTACCTGCGAGCCCGCGGTGTCGAAGGAATGGGATTCGGCGACGTCAAGCTGATGGCGTTCATCGGTGCGTTCCTCGGAACCAAGCTCACCGTCTTAACCATTTTTGCCGCGTCGCTGGCGGGTTCGCTTTTTGGACTGAGTACGGTTCTCGCGGTCTGGATGAAACGCAGGCGTCGCAATGAAGCGCCCGCCAACTTATCGCGCATTTCTTCGACCAGCACGCCGAACATTTCCTGGGACGAGGCCCGGATCGAAGCCCGACGGCGCACTTGGCAATCCGCACGCCTGGCGCTCCGCTATTACGAAATGCCGTTTGGCGTATTTCTCGGCGGCATGGCGATTTTGTCGTTCCTGTTTGGAAACCGCCTCCTGCATTGGTATTGGAGGGCGCTGTGAAGCTGCTGATGGATCCGATGGCGCTGCGCATGGGCATGCTTCTGTTCGCTGGCCTCGCGGCTTTCGGGTTGGGCTTATTCGTGATCCGGCGCCTGCGAAAGAATCTCGTGCCGGAGCCCGCATCGCTGAATTACACTCCGTTGGCGGCGGAAGGATTGCCCGTGCATGCCTATCACGCCGTCATTCAGCAACTGAAGCAGCAGAAATACGAACTGACCGCCCAGCAACTCTCGGAGCGCAGAAAGGCAAAGGCCTCCGACACGCTGAGTTCGACCATCCTCTCGACCCTTTCCTGCGGCGTGCTGTTTTTCAATACCAGCGGTCTGGTGCGGCAAGCCAATTCGGCGGCGCGCAAGCTTTTGGGATTCGCCTCGCCGGTGGGCCTGCATGTCACCGATCTCTTCCGCGCCGCAACCCTGCGCCCGGAAAACCCTAGTTCGAGTTCAAGTCCGAGTTCAGGTTCGGTTGCACAATCGAGCGTCGAGCAAGCCCTTGCTCCCGCTCTGGCGGGGAAGTCCGCGGTTCGAGGGCTGGCGGTGAATTACTTCGCGCGGGATGGAGCAAGCCATGTACTCGAAGTGACGGCCTCTCCGGTTCTGGCCGAAGACGCGAGTCTCATGGGCACGACTCTTGTGCTCACCGACAAGACCGATATTGAGCGCATCCGCCACGATCAAAAGGTGCATCGCGAAGTTTCTTCAGAACTTGCACTCGGGCTGCGCCATTCCCTGACGACGATCGCGGGATATGCGCAGCAACTGGCGTGCAGCCGGGATCCGGAACTGGCGCGCCAGTTGGCCGACGGCATCGCCCGCGAAGCGGCCCAGTTGGACCGGACCATTGGCAGTTTCCTGGGAGGCGCCCGGACGGCCACCACAAGTTCTTGAACGTGAGTTGCCAGTTGCCAGCCTTGGCATCTTTGGGTACGGGCACTGGCTACTGGCAACTGGGTACTGGCAACTGACTTGCGAAAGGATGATCACATGAAGAACATGAAACTCATGGCAATCGGCACCCTGCTCCTCTTGGGGATCGGCGCCGCCGCCGCTCAGTCACTCGGGGATTACGCGCGGGCGGTTCGCAAGAACAAACCCGAGCCGAGTTCGACCAGCCGCCACTTCGATAATGACAATCTTCCTACCGGCAACGCTTTGAGCGTGGTCGGACCGCCGTCGGCCGGCGATGCCAACGCCGGGCAACCATCCACGCAAGCCGCAACCGCTGCCGTCGATCCCGCTGCGGCCGCTGCCGAACGCCAGAAGACGGCGAACGAATGGAAGGAAAAGCTCGACCAGCAGAAAGAGAAAATCGCTTCCCTGAATCACGAGCTCGACCTCGATCAGCGCGAACTTCGTCTGCGCGCGGCCGCCATCTATGCCGATCCGACCGTCAGCGCGCGCAATGTCCAGTGGGATAAGGACCGGGTGCAGTTCAAGAGCGACCTCGACGCAAAGCAGAAGGCGCTTGCTACCGCCCGCCAGGAACTCGACGAGATGCAGGAGCAGGCGCACCAGGCCGGGATTCCAGAGAAGGAACAGGCCGACGACAAAGACAGCAGCAAGGACAACGGCGACAGCAAGGACAAGGACAAAGACAACGACAAGGACAAATAGTAGAGATCACGAGTGGATCTTGTTCGCTGTCCTGGGCATCAGGATTTCCTAATTCGCTCCCGAATTTGCCGCGCGTGATGCCGCCCGTGGACCCAGTGGAACTTGCGCCACTCGTCGGCCGTCAAAGGTCCAAGAAACAAGTGGTCCATGATTTTCGTCCGGGCGCCGAACCTCCGCTCGCAATCGTCCAGGCCCCCGCCCATCCTCTGAAGCTCAGGCGCGATGGCTTGCTGCACCTCTTCCGGCGGCATTCCGCGCGGAGTGAGACGTTCCGGGGCTTTGCGGCCTCCTGGGAGATACCCGAGTTTCACCACCATCAGCGCGGCCAAGCGCTGCTTCAGCGTAGCGCGCGTAGCCAACGGAGCACCCTGTTCCAGGCATTTTGCTATTCCGCGGTTGCTGTTCTTGTACGTAAGGAAAAGGTGCTCCAGGATCTGGGCGGCGCTCCACTTTCCAGCAGGAGCCTGCGCCAAGGCGCTCGGGTTGGCACCCCCTATTGCATCTTCGAGTTCCTGCCGCAAACGTTCGAGATAGGAATCCATGGCGCCGCTTCAGTACAATGATTCACGAAGCGAATCGCGAATCGGCAAACTACTACAGAAAGCCTGATCGGAAAATCGTTAGATGACAAAACTATTCGTCATGATTCTAGCAGCAGGATTGATGGCGGGGTGCTCTTCGGAGCCGGCCAAGCCCGCAACGTCGGAGGCGCCCAAGCCGAAGGCTCCGGAGGCAATCACAGGAAGCAGCGCGTTCTACAAGTGCTACATCTCCGCCCGCGGCTGGGCGCCCGATGCTCAACCCTATCGCGTGGAGTCGGCCAGCTCCAAGGGCCGGGACGGCAAGGCGGGAGAGTGGCGCGCCGGATTCGCTTCGCCGTCGCTGCGCGCGACCAAATTCTATACCTGGGCAAACGGCGATATTTCTCACGGCGTCGACGACACTTACAGCCCGGCGAATGCCAGCACTCAGATTTTCAATGTTCAGTTTCTGAAAGCGGATACCGATAAGGCCTTCGCAGTCGCCCAGCAGCACGGTGGTGACCAGCTGCTGGAGAAGGAACCCGACACGCCTGTTCTTTATGTGCTCGACTGGAACCGGCAGACGAACCAACTACTGTGGCACGTAATCTACGGGACGGACCGCGACACCGCCAAACTGCGAGTTGCCGTGAACGCATCCACCGGAGAGTTTTCGCGGGTGGAGATGTAGGTTGCTCCGGGCTGCGAGCTTCGGGCTGCGAGCGAACAGGAACCGATTGCTCGAAGCTCGCGGCTCGTAGCCCGAAGCGAAGGGGCAATTGGATTGCTAGGCGGCAACCCGGTATTCGCTCTTAACCAAGCCGCTCGGATAGTGCTTCGTCGCTACGTGATGCAGCCGCACATCCCGCGGGAGGGCGCCGAAGAGAGGAATTCCGTTTCCAATGAGCACAGGCACACGAGTGATAATGAGACGTTGAACCAGGCCCGCGCGCAGGAACCCTTGAATCGTGATCCCTCCGTCGACGTAGAGGTGCTGAGCGCCACGCGCAGCGAGTTTCGAAACGATCTCAGCCGGCGGCCCGGCCATTTGTTCCACAACGCCTCTGCGCGCCGCGGACAAGTCGACGGGTCGGCTGCTCAGGACCACCACGCGCTTGTCACCATATGGCCAGGCCGCAAAGGTCAGAACCGTCTCGAAGGTCTTGCGACCAATCACCAGCGCATCGACGCTTGCCATAAACTCGTCGTAGCCGTGGGGTTCGCCGCCGTCCGCCGGAAGAAAGTCGAGATCGCCATTCGGCCGTGCGATGAAGCCGTCGACGCTGGTCCCGATAAAGACAGATACCGTCATCGTAAACTCCTCACCTGTGGCGGCCTAGCAATCTAAGCTCCCGGTAGTTTCCTAAATTCAACTTCGAGCTGCTATCTCCGGGCCGTTCACAAACCAGAAACTCACCACGGAGGCTCGGACCCACGGAGAAAAGCAAGTTCATGATTCCGTCGCTCATAAGGCAACTACGACTCGACAATGAGTCTATGAAAAAGCCTTCCTCCGTGTCTCTGTGCCTCCGTGGTGGGTGTTGCTCGAGATCGCGGATCACAGCCGATTTAGGACACTACCAGCTCCCCTTCGCTTACCGCGCTTTCGCAAGCCGGTCCAGCGAAGCGTGCGATTCCTTGGCAAACGGGCCTTCGGGCAGAATCTTCAGGTATTGCTCGTAGAATTTCTTCGCTTCGACTTTATCTCCGAGTTTTTCCTGGCACACGGCGAGACGGAAGCTGGCAAGGGCGTCGCCATCCTTGTAATAGAGAGCTTCCTTATAGCGCTCGAGCGCGGCTTTGTAGTTCTTGCGCTTGAAGTAATAGTCGCCGACCTCAAGGTCTTTCAACGCCTTCATCGGGTTCCAGGGATGGAACTCCTGCACGCCGGAAGTGTCGGGGCTGTCTGGGTTTTCGGTGACGTCGAGATCCGCGACGGCCGCCTTGCTGGCGGGATGGCTCTTGGCGTCGTCCTTGGGCGGGCTGATATCGATTCTTGTATCGTGGCTGGAGCTTTCCTCCGCCTCGCGACTGCGGGCGGCAGCCTTGTCCGAGGCGGCCTTGTCTGACGAATCCTGGGCCAGCGAAATCGCCGTCAGCAGCGCCAGGAAAATAATCGGGAATCGAATACGCACGTCTCTATTGTATCGTTTCAGGGACAGGCCGGAGCAGGGCCGATGAGCGGACACGTTAGTTAACAAAACCGCCTGTTTACAGCAGTCGTGGACAAACGAGCGTAAAATACCTACCGCTAGGGAAACAAACCGATGACGAACCTGCGTTGGCTTGAGCTTCGTCAAAAAGCACAAAATCTGGGTCGGCCCCTCAAGTGCCCGTTGTGTTCATTTCGTTTTTCCTTCCGCCACCTGCAACGTGCTGGCAGAGCGTGTCCTCATTGCAAAGTGCCGTTGGGTTACCCCTACTGGTATCGCGTCTTACTGGTCGCCGTAGGTCTGTGTGCTGCTGGGTACGTCATGTACGCAGGATGCAAAGGCGGCGGGCCGGATGCTAATGGATGGCTCCTCGCGGGGCTGCCGTTTGCCTTTGTTGCGGGGATTGTTGCTCAAGCTTTCGTTCTGTGCGTGTTTCCGCCTAAATTGGCTCCACACGCCGAGGGCAGTACTTGGCTGAAGCTCACGTAAGAGACTCAAAACCGCATAGTTGTTGATAAATCGTCGATATTACTCACCGACGGGTCAATGAGCGCTAACGCCTGTGCCTGTTGAAAAACTCTCTTCGGGGAATTTCACCGGCGAAATTCGTTCGCAAGTTATTGAATATTCGTTCGCCGTAGGCGCTGAAATTCACTGAAATTACTTATTTGGTTCCTTTTTCGACACCCACGCCTGTTAACAGCAACTATCGCTGAACAGTGAGCGATGTGGAATGACTGTTTCCTGCCACTGCCATCTGCTGCAGCTTCACGTACTCGGCTTTGGCTTGCTTCAGGATGGGGATGTCGGGGTCGGCGTCTCTCCAGAGCGTGAGGAAATCTTTGTAGGCGGCGAGCGCCCGGACGCGGGCGAGGTCGGCATCCGCTCCCTGCGAGGTTCTCGACTGCAAGGCGTTGGCACGAGCCACTCCCAGATGCGCCAACGCTCCCGTCCAGCAGTTCCACACGATCCCGCTGTGGTCGAGAATCTTCTGCAACTCGGCGGCGGCAGCATTGAACTGTCCGGCTGCTAAGAGGTAACTGTTGACCATCCTTAGCCCGATACGGCCCCGCTAGCCGCAGCTTTTGCCTTGCGGGTAATAAGCAGGAAGCCGAGTCTGGCCTGCCAAGTTCTACTTTGCGGCGCGACTGGAGCGACTGGCAACGACCCAGCCGGTGGAGGTTTTCCTACAAACAAATTCAACGGCCTGTGTTGGGAACTTGTGCGTCCTTCCGCCACTCATGTATGTCACGGTCTCAGTGCACTGATAGTGGGCCGTATCTCCTGACACAGAAGGAGGTTCAACACACTGATCCTGAAGCACCACCTTCTGCGCTAATTTGAAGAAGGCTTCGAGCGAATTCTTTGCTTTAGTGTTGCCAGCTAACGAAGGCCAGACCTTAGTCAATTCGCCGGTGCTCCTGAGTTCGTAGGCATCCTTAAAACGGTCGATGCACTGTTTTGCCTCGGAACTTGCAGTCGTCGTTGGCGCAGTCGTCGTTGGCGCAGCGGGGGGAACACTGGCGTTTCCCCCCCGATTTAAATCGGTCCCGCCCGGAGCCTCTCCCATCATGCCGGGAACACCGGCGCCTCCCGCCGTCGGCCTTGAAGCGGCCCCGCCCGGACCCCCTGCCACCAAAGTGCGAACGACGTCGATTATCACCTGCCTTGAATCGGTCCCCCCCGGACCCTTTGCCATCAAAGTGTACGTGGTTCGACCGTTCGGCTCGACTTGCCTGGAGCCGTTCTTCTCGACGCGGCCACCGTCGATTGAGACCTCGTCCGCGTGCTCCGTCTGCCAGCGCAATTGCACCGGCTGGCCTGGCTGGATCGAGGATTCGCTGGGAGTAAAGAAGGAAATCACTGGCTTCGGCTTAGGAATTTCCATGAGTTCCGCGGAGACCGAAACCTGTTTGCCTGATTCTGCAGTGGCGTTCCCGTACCACGGCTCATAGCCATCCAGTTTTGCTTCGATACTGTGGCGTCCCGGATCCACTTTCTGTACCAGGCGGCCTTCCGGCGGAACGGTTCCGCGAGGTTGTTGGTCGATAAAAACCTCTGCTCCAGGCCGGGCCTCCACGACCAAGTAAGCCGGCGCCGGTGATGGTGCCGGTTTTTGGCCTTGCTCCTTCAGTTTCAATGTAGTTGTGGACATCTCTCCCTTTGCAATTTCGATTTGTCCCGACGAGTCCTCATACCCTTGTTTGCGCAGAATGATCTCGTGGTTACCGACGTCGAACTTACCTTCATATTTCTCGTTGACGTCGGTAAGCCCCTTTAGGTTGCCATCGACGTAAACTTCCGCCCCACCCACATTGGCGCGAACGATCAGAGTACCCTGGTCGATAGCAGGCGGGGGTGGATTTGGAGGAGTCGTTTGCACTGGTGGCGTTTGTGCTTCGTGCGCGTCCAGCCTCACCGTTGGCAACGACTTAGTGTCTGCGGCGACGGACACCTGCCGTGTGACCGGCTCGTAGCCGTCCCGTTCGACTCGCAATTCGTACGTTCCCGGCCGCAAAGGCAGATCACACGGCGCGCGACACTTCTGCGCACCCACTGTGACATTGGCGTCGGGCGGGATGGTCGTAATCCCTACAGAGACGACCCTTTTGCCTCCGCTAAGGATGAAGTAGCCCACCACGGTTAGAGCAATTACCGCGAAAGCGAGTGCGATGTACTTCTTGGGTCCGGCAAGCAGATTCGTCGAAACCGGCGCGCGCAGGCTGGTGGTACCACTTCCGGCGGGTAATGTACCGGACTCCGTATCCCGCTTCAGCCGTTGCAGGTCGGCTCGCATCTCCGCCGCGCTCTGATAGCGCATATTGCGGTCTTTCTCCAGAGCCTTGTTGATAATCCGTTCCAGTTCCGGAGGCACGTCGGGATTCAGCCGCACCGCAGCTACCGGAGCCCGGTTCAGGATCGCTTCGAAGATGGTTGCCGTACTGTCCCCACGGAAGGGAAGCTGCCCGGTGGCCATCTCATAGAGGACTGCTCCAAACGAGAACAAATCGGTGCGGGCATCCAGTTCCTTCGCTCGCGCCTGCTCCGGCGACATATAGGCAACGGTGCCGAGCGCAGAACCGGGACTGGTCAGGTGCTGTTCGTCGATCGTGGCCGTCGTGCTCGCCGATGCAATCTGGCTGGGGGAACTGCCCGTGGGCGCGACCTTCGCCAGCCCGAAATCTAAAATCTTGGCGTGGCCGCGCTTGGTAATAAAGATGTTGGCGGGCTTGATGTCGCGGTGGACGATGCCTCCTGCGTGAGCGGCATCGAGCGCGTCGGCGATCTCAATTGCGAGCGACAACAGGGTTTCAATTTCCAGCGGACGCCCTGCGATGCGATGCTTCAGCGTCGCGCCGTCCAGAAACTCCATGGCGATGAACGCCTGACCGTCCTGCTCGCCAATGTCATAAATCGTGCAGATGTTTGGGTGGTTCAGTGCGGATGCGGCTTGGGCTTCGCGTTGAAAACGGGCGAGTGCCTGCGCGTCACGGGCAACTTCTCCCGGCAAGAACTTGAGGGCGACGAAGCGATGCAGCCGCGTGTCCTCAGCTTTATAGACCACGCCCATCCCGCCGCCGCCGAGCTTCTCGACAATGCGGTAGTGCGAGATCGTCTGGCCGATCACCGAACCGCCTTGTGCGCGACTATATACTCCGCTGCCTGATCCAAGACGGGCGCACGCTCTGCACACTCCCGGATTTCCTGCACGCGAGACGTGACAATGGGCGTCGAATATTCCGGATGACAAAACTCCAGGTGCATACCACGACCGACAAAACGCCGCTTCAGCATGGAACCGCCCCAGGTTGATCCTGCGATGGCAACCAGGGTCGGTCCCGGGCAGTATTTTGGATGACCCGAAATTAACGCTTGGCTTCCTCCCAGCATCACTGCCGTGTAGCAGCGGTGCTGAGTTTCGATCAGCAGCACGCAGTGCGGTTGTAACCGGTCGAGGAACACGCCACCCTCGGTTTCCGACTCGATCACGTTGCGATTCACGTCATCGCTCAGATTGGGATGTGGCGTGAACAAGCCTTTTCCTCGGAGAGCGCAGAAATCGAATTTACGAACTTGTTCAGCGGATTGGTGACGACCAAATCATCGGACCATAAACCCGCCAACATTTTCGGGCCGCTGCGGCGGTGCGAGATGGTTTGGCCGATCACTGGTGCGAAATCTTACGTCTGCGAGATGGGCAAGTCAATGAAAGCCGTGGCGTTGGCAGCACCGCACGAGGATTGTCGACGTAAAATCGCCATATCAGTCATCGACCAGTCGGCGCGACAACCCAGACATATTCGAGGACTTGCGTTCCTGTATTCGTGACGTTGTGCCTCGTCGCTGGCGGAATGTACGCCAGCATCTTTTCCGTGAGCGGGACATCGGGATGACCGTCAATGTTCGCAACACCACTTCCGTGAAGGACCACAAGAGCTTCTTCATTCCCAGAAGTCGAGTGCCAGCCCACACTCTCACCGGGCTTGAGCTTCACTGAGCCGCCCCTCATCCCGCTTGTTTGCGGTGCTCCCATTAATAATGGGCAGTCGCCTCCGGCACAGTTCAAGGCGAACGTCATGGGCTCACGCTTTGCACGATCCTGTGCCGCTATGACGCTGAACGTCAGAGCAGCACAGACCAGTACCAGTTTGATCTTCGTCATGACTAATCGAGTGATTCTCAGTGGGTGTGGGGATGATCGTGCGTCTTTACCTTGTGCTGAAGGTCGCGCACTGCCTTCTCCAGCCTTTTGGTTTTCGCTTCGAGTGCTTTCACGCGGTGTTCGACTTCGGGATGTTTGTGACTGTGTTGTTTGACGGGCATCGGAATCCCCCTCCAAGGGCGAAGGAAATACTAGCGTCCAGAGGACTAGATTTCAAATCTTCGGCGGGCATCGACCCGTATAGTTGTTGATAAATCGCCAAATCGCTCACAACCGGGCCAAATGAGTACTCTCGTGGCTCCACGAGCCCGAGACGTGACCGTCCTCTCGGGATACGAGGTTAGTCGTCGATGGCCTAGAACGGGTTGACCTGGGGAAAATGAATCTTCAGCTTATAGCAAATGAAGAGAACCAGGATCGCGCCTAGTGTGGAAAAAATGAGGCCGGCGGGATGATATCGTTCATTTGTCGGGCGCGAGAAAATGTGCGTAACGGCGCCGCCCATGATCGATCCGATGATGCCGAGCACGATCGTCCAGAAGATCGTCATATGCACCTGCATCACCGATTTCGCGATAACCCCCGCGATTAGCCCAATGAGAATATACCAGACTAAGTGAAACATACTTGTTCCTCCAGCGTTCGCCCGGATTCTCTTGCTGCCCGCCCATCTTGGCAAGGACAACCTTCATTCCGAAAACGTGGCTATCCACTAGTGCAACGAGAAGGGCTTCCGGCCCCATTCCTTTTAACGCCCGTGATCGTGATCCTTGCCTAGTTCATGGACTTTGTAGTGCTGTTTAAAGTTGCCATGGTCGCCATATTCCCAAACGTCGCCACTGCGGGTATCGAAGAACGCGTGGTTACCCCCGCTATACGAGAATTGGATACTGCCGTAGGGTCCGTCCGCCATGGCGGACTGGGGTTGGAGCATTGGTTTCAGTACGCTCACCGCAAGCAGCAAAGCGACGAGTGTGAGGATCGTCTTCGTATAAAGGTCAATGCGCATGTCAGGCCTCCAATTTGTTGTTTCCACAGATTTCTTGAGCGCGAATTATAAGAAACCGAAGGGTTGCGGACTGAGCAATAATGCACACTTTTTGTTGCCCGCAGCAGAGCGATTTTGAATCGGTATTTGTGAAAGTTTATGAATGATGAAGAGGGTGGGACTCGATGATGTGTTGCTAGAGCGATTAGCAAATAGCAATTGGCAATCAGTCAATTACACGAGCTAGGTCTCAGTTGGCGAAACATCGCCTTTACCCTCATTCACCCGGCCGTGAGCGAAGGACCGATGAGCGTAAACCGGAGACAAGGGCCCGCAAAAAACCAGGCCGCCCACATACGGGACGGCCTGGTTTGGCAAAGTCCTCCGGGGAGGAGGGCAAAACTCATACTTACAACGACGGCCTTACAACGACGGCGGATTCGCGCTCGCCGTCGGATTCTGCTTGCTGGGCTTCTGCGCGGGGGTCGTTCCGGTCTCCGTGTTGGTCATCAGGCGGATATTCACGCGGCGGTTCTTGGCGCGGCCGCCGGCGGTTTTATTCGTTTCGACCGGCTTATCCTTGCCCAGCCCGATCGGATAAATCTTGTAAGCCGGAACGCTCTTCTCCGCAGCCAGGTATTGAATCACAGCATTGGCGCGGCGCTGGCTCAGATCGTAGTTGTACTCCGCGCTGCCCACCGAGTCGGTAGCGCCCTCTACCGTGATGACGTATCCCTTCGTCGTGGCAACGCTGGCGGCAAGTTGGTCAATGGCTTCCTTGGCTTCCGTCGTCAGATTGTCCTTGTTGAATCCGAAATGCACCGCCGTCTCCACCACGGGACGATAGTTATCAAGGTTGACGACCGCATTGGTCAGAGCATCCACACGCTGGGACGCGCCGTTCGCCGCCAGTTGGGCCTTATCGGCCTCGCTTCCCGCGGCCAGAGCCTTCTGGTCTATCTCTGCGGCACGAGCCTGCACCGCCTGGATTCCGGCTTGGGCACGCTGATCGACGTCCTTGATGTCTTTCGAATTCTTCGCGGTCAGGTCGTCGAGTTCATTGGTTTTGTTGATCAGCGGCGTGGTCTGTTCACGCACGTAATTCTTGGTTGAACATCCGATCGTTGCAACCAGTGTCGCCGCCAGCATTAGGGTCAATTTCAATGACGTGCGATTCATAAAAGTTGAGGGCTCCTTGCGCAAATATTGCTCTGCGTTTGAAATTCGTTTCAGATCCCGGTAAAAGTCTGTGAACCGGACCTGCTCCCCTGTCGATGCACGGGGGATGCCATTCCGTATTCGCGAAACAAACGTATAAGTCATTATATGTCAACGCCTTGGAAATCGGCTGTGGGAAACACACGAACCCCCACCCAGGCAATCGCGATATGAACCGTAGAAATTTTATACTGTTTGCTTTCTGGCAGCGGATTATAGACCCTGGCAAATGACTGCACTACCGCTTAGCGAAATCTTTCGGGCCATCGACTCGGAGAAGACGTGCCACCCTTGAAAATTCGGGAATCCCTGCATTTCGGCAGGCATTGCGCATTTCACGAGGGAACTCTGTTATGGTTCGTGCTTCTTGTTGCCCGGCATAAAGCCCAATTCAACAATTGCGGTCACATTTTGCTGCCGTCCGTTAAAAAGTAATGGATAGTGCGAAATGTGCTCATACTGCACCTGGCTCTTCACATAAAACCCCGATCGACGATGAAACTCATTTTGCAGAGAATAATCCTGCCAGGCGCCCCCTCCCGGGATGAAATGTTTTTTCTTCCGAATCCCCAAAGAAGATTTTCCCGGCGTCCTCGGCGTCTCGGCGGTGAAGAACACGTACGAGAACCAGGAAATGTGGGGCGACTAGCTCACATTACCGGCGGGACACTGATCCCCATGGCTGCGAGAACGCGAATCAGTTCGCGGCGCACCACGGCCGTCGTTGACAGCAGAAACTTTCTTCGGCTCTCATCCGCTTCGCTCAGTATTGGATAACGGTGATAGAAGGTGTTGAAAAGCTGCGCCAGTTGGAAGGCGTGCTTGGCGAGATAAGCAGGTTCGGTGGTCGCGATGCACTGGCCCACGACATAGGAAGTTTTCGCGGCCGCCAGCCAGAGTTCCCAGATGTCGTGGCCAGGCTCGCCATTGAGGTACTTAGCAAATTCCTCTGTAGAGACGCGGCTTGCCGCGTCTCCGCCAGCAGCGGCCTTGCTCGTGGACACAGAGACGCGACCAGCCACGTCTCTACAGAAGCTCTCCGGGTCGAATCCACCTTTGCGGAAAATGTTGGAAGCGCGGACAACGGCGTACTGCGCGTAGGGGCCGGTGTCGCCCTCAAAACTCAGGGCGTCTTTGAAATCGAAAGCGATCACCGACGTCTTCGTGAACTTCAGCATGAAGTAGCGCAGCGCCCCAATGGCGATCTGCGCAGCGATGCCGGCGCGCTCCGCTTCGCTCAACTCGGGATGGCGCGCATCCACTTCCTTGCCAGCCGAGGTGATGAGAGCATCCAGGAGATCGTCCGCCTTCACGCCGAAGCCCTTGCGGCCCGAAACCTCGATCCACGCTCTCGACTTATCTTCTTCGCTCAGTGTGTAGCCGAGTTCGGCGGCGCAGCGCGGAGTAAGTGCGACCATCTCGTAGGAGAAGTGCGTGTAGCGATCGGCGGCTTCGCCGTGGCCCAGTCCACGCAAAGCTTCGATCACCGTGTTCTGCGCCTCGGACTGGCGCGCGTCGATGACGTTGTAGATCTCGGCCACATCGCCGAAGTGGGGATGATCTTTCGCGCCGTCGGTGGTTGATATCCAGCAGTCGTGGGCATTCGGATAGCGATAGAATTTCCGATAGCCGAAATCGCGCCCCAGCAGGCCGAACTTCCACATGTGGTAAGCGATGTCTTTGCCGACGTAGCCGACCGTGCCGTTGGAGCGCACGATGACTTTCTGATCTTCCTCCGTGATCTTCCCGTCGTCGATCTTGCCGTCCTCTGTGTCCCCCGTGCCCTCTGTGGTAAAGGGTTTCGCCGCCGTTCCCGCGCGCCGCATTATCCAGCAACCCTTATTCTTGCCGTCCGCTTCGTAGGTAAGCACCCCGGCTTCCTTCAGTTTGGTAAACGCCGCATCCCAGAAGTGCAGGTGCAGAATTTCGCTCTCGCGGGGCAGGAAGTCGTACTCAATGTCGAGCCGGTCCATGGTTTCAAGATGGCGCTTAAGCACGGCAATCGAAATCAAGTCTGCAATCGCCGCGGTCTCGTTGTTCCCTTCCTCGATCAAGTGCAGCGTCGCAGCGCGCGCCTGCAGGTTTGACTCGTCCTCTTCATACCAATGAGAGACGCGGGCATAGAGATCCCAGCAGAGGTAATCAAACCGGGGCGCGGCGGCGAGCGCTTCAATCTGAGCGCGGGACTTCTGCTCGATGTGCAGGAATCCCACCACCACGTCGGCAACCTGCGCTCCGGTGTTGTCGATGTAGTTCTGCACATCTACTTCCCGGCCCGCAAAGCGCAGCAGGCGAACGAACGTATCGCCGAGAATGGCGTTGCGCAGGTGCCCGATATGCGCCGCCTTGTTGGGATTGATGCTCGAATGCTCGACCAGAACTTTGCCGGACGGGATCTCCGACGACGGAATCTGACCAGCGGCGAGCGAGGCGGCCAACTCGGCGCGGCTTACCCGCACGTTGATGTACCCGCCGCCAGCCACCTCGAATTTTTCAAAGCCGGGAATCGCAGCGACCCCGGCGACGATTTCTTCTGCAATCTTGCGCGGCGCCTTGCGAAGTTTACGGGCGAGCTCGAAAGCGATCGGCAGAGCATACTCGCCAAATTCAATTTTCGGCGGCTGCTCGACGATGATGTTCGCTATTTCCAAGCCGTAAGTGCGACGCAGAAACTCGCGTAAATGCTCGACCAGCCGGCGTTCCAGATGTCGATACAAGGATGCCCTCTAAACTATTGAAGAAAATGATTCTAACAAACTCGCGACAGGCGACGGGTTTGACGGCAATGCGAGTGGCACCTATGATGAAAACTCGACAAGAAACGAACCGTGAAAGTCGCTTTTAGCTCTTAGCCGTTGGCCTTTAGCTAAGTGCCCAGAGCTAAGAGCCAATAGCGATTTTTGTCATGCGCATAGCCTACCTCGACTGTTTTTCCGGCATCAGCGGCGACATGTTTCTGGGCGCGCTGGTGGACGCCGGGGTGTCTCCAAAGCTTCTGGAAGACACGGTCGCGGCGCTCGATATCGGTGCCCGGCTGGAGATTTCCCGGGTGCTGCGGGGCGGAATTTCGGCGACGAAAGTGGATGTGTACTCCAACGGTGAAAAAGACCTGCCGCGGGAAGTTTTCTGGGCGCAGCACGGGCACGACCATGAAGACTCGCACGTGTGGCGGCGGGGCGGAGCCTGCCCTGAGCGGAGCCGAAGGGCCCCGCCCCGGACAGGGCAGAGCCCCGTCCCCACACAACCCCTCCCCACACAACATGACCACGAACACGCACGCGGACTAAAGGAAATTCGAGAAATCATCGAAAAGGCCGCCATCAGCAGCACCGCGAAGGCAACGGCGATTCGCATCTTCGAGGCGCTCGGCAACGCCGAAGCCGAGATTCACAATACGTCCGTCGAGCAAGTCCACTTTCACGAAGTCGGCGCCGTCGATGCCATGGTTGATATTGTCTGCGCCGCCGTGGGAGCCGAATCTCTTGCGGTCGAACAATGGGTGTGCTCGCCGCTGAACGTAGGCGGTGGCACCGTCAAGTGCGCTCACGGAACGCTTCCCGTGCCGGCGCCGGCGACGCTGAAGTTACTTCGGGATGCACCGGTATATTCGTCGGGACCACAGGTCGAACTGGTAACGCCCACGGGCGCGGCGATCGTTAAGACACTGAGCGCGCGCTTCGCGTCGTTTCCGATGATGAAGATCGAGAAAGCAGGATACGGCGCGGGAGCGCGAGATTTCCCAGAGCACCCGAACCTGCTGCGGCTAACCATTGGAGAAGCTGCGCCCACCCTTCCGCAAAGTGCGCGGAAGGATGGGGCACCCGACGGCGCGAGTATATCGCCAAATGAATCAAATGACAGAATCACGGTGCTCGAAGCGAATCTCGATGACCTGAGCCCGCAGGTGCTGGCCTACGCCATGGAGCGCTTGCTGGCGGAAGGCGCGCTGGATGTGTTCAGCGTCCCGGTACAAATGAAGAAGAGCCGTCCCGGCGCCTTGCTCACCGTGCTCACGAAAATGGAAGACGCAAATCGCTTGACCAGGACGATCTTTGCCGAGACCACAACTCTGGGCGTCCGCCGGCGCGAGGAACAGCGACAGACGCTCTCGCGACGCTGGGAAACGGTGGACACGACATGGGGTCCGGTGCGCATCAAGATCGCCAACATGAATGGCACGCTCTCGACCTATGCGCCGGAATACGAAGACTGCCGGGTGCTGGCTGAAACGCAACATGTGCCGCTCCGCACCGTGATGCAGGAAGCGATTCAGCAGTATCTTCGAGGCGAGCGAAAAGCGTAAACCTGCGCCTCGTGTAGAGACGGGGCTCGCCCCGTCTCAAGCAGCGCGACACTGCCGCAGACGCGGCAAGCCGCGTCTCTACAGGAGACTTGGACCGAAATCGAAATCATGAGCAAGAAGTTTTACATCACGACCCCGATCTACTACGTCAATGCGCATCCGCACATTGGACACGCCTACACCACGATTGCCTGCGACACCATTGCGCGACGGCACCGCATGTTGGGCGACGACACCTGGTTCCTCACCGGCACCGACGAGCACGGTCAAAAGATCGAGCGCGCAGCCCTGGCCGCGGGCAAGACGCCGCAGCAGTTCACCGATGAAATCTCCGCGGAATTCCGCGCGCTCTGGGAGCGCATGGGTTTGACGCACGACGATTTCATCCGCACAACCTCTGAGCGCCACAAGCAGGGCGTGCAGGCGCTGTGGCGCAAGATTCGCGACAACGGATACATCTACCAGGGAACCTACACCGGTCAATACTGCGTTTCCGATGAGCTTTACGTGGATGCGGTCGGGCCGGGCGCTCCTTGTCCGGATTGTGGCCGCCCGACGGAAACCGTCCACGAAGAGAACTATTATTTCAAGCTCTCGGCATTCCAGGACCAGTTGATCCGTCTTTACACCGGGCAGCCGGATTTCATCCGCCCCGAGACGCGGCGCAATGAAGTGCTTTCGTTCGTGCGCGGCGGCCTGCGCGATCTTTCCATCAGCCGCTCGACGTTCTCCTGGGGCATCCCTGTGCCGGACGATCCCAAGCATGTCGTCTACGTCTGGCTCGACGCACTCGCCAACTACATTACCGCGCTCGGCTATGGTTCAAGCGACACCGCCAAATTCGACAAGTACTGGCCCGCTGACGTGCACATGATCGGCAAAGAGATTGTGCGCTTCCATTGCGTCTACTGGCCCGCGTTCCTCCTCGCCGCCGGATTGCCGTTGCCTAAGTGCATCACGGCGCACGGCTGGCTGCTGTTTGAAGAAAGCAAAATGTCGAAGTCGCGCGGCAATATCGTGCGCGCCGAAACCATCGTCGATGTGCTCGGCACCGACGCCCTGCGATACTTCCTGCTGCGCGAAGTTGTCTTCGGACAGGATGGATCGTTTAGTTTCGATGCCCTGGTGCAGCGCTATAACTCCGATCTCGCGAACGGCCTCGGCAACCTCGCCAGCCGCACCCTGACCATGATCGCGCGCTATTTCAAGGGAGAAGTGCCCTACCCCTCGCACGCCGCGCACACCGCGGGCGATGATGCGATTGCGGATGCCGCAAGAAAAGCGATCGCCGGCTGCGGCACACTTTTTGACCAGTACCAGTTCTCGCGGGCGCTCGAAACCGCCTGGGGACTGGTCAGCGCCGTAGACAAGTACATCGTTGACAACGAACCTTGGGCGTTGGGTGAAAACCAGGATCAAGAAAGCCGGGAGAAACTGGCCACGGTTCTTTACAGCAGCGCTGAAGCGCTGCGCATTGTGACCGCGCTGGTGCATCCCGTGATGCCGGACGCGACGGCCAGGATATGGGCCCAGTTGGGACTCGGAGACATCAGGAAATTCGACCTGACCCAATTGCAGTGGGGACAACTGCACCTGGGAACAAAATTGGGAGAGGTGCAGGCAGTCTTTCCGCGGAAAGACAAATCAACAGTCGAGAGGATGCAGCAGATGGAAGAACAGAGTGCAAGCGCAAGTGCGAGTGTGGGGACGGGCGCCTCGCCCGTCCAGCCGAGCGAAGCTCGGCAGTTAGCCGCGCCCAAAGTAGCAGGCGCAATCCCCGACGGCAAGATCAGCATCGACGACTTCGCGAAAGTAGAATTGCGCGTAGCGCAGGTAAAGACCGCCGAGCGCGTAAAAGGCACCGACAAATTGCTGCGCCTGGAAGTCGACCTCGGCACCGAAGTGCGCCAACTGGTGGCTGGCATTGCCGAGGCTTATGAGCCGGAAACACTGATCGGACGCAAGGTCGTGATCGTGGCCAACCTCGCGCCCCGCAAGCTGCGCGGACTGGAATCCAACGGCATGATCGTCGCCGCCTCGCCCGAAGACGGCAAACCCGTGCTGGCAAGCTTCCTCGAAGATGTGCCGGTAGGCACGCGCCTGAAGTAGCGCTGAAACTTGGACGGGCCGGAGTGTGTGCGTGAAAACTCCTTTTCGGGCAACCCGGTGGAATGAAATGCCCGAGAATCCAGCCCCGGAGGGGCGAACGAGCTTAGCCCCGCGCTTCAGCGCGGGGTAAAGTGGAATGACGACGCAAGTCCCGGAGGAGTCTGTGTCATAGCTTGAGGTCGATCGAAAAAGTGGGCCGTACGATGCATTAGCCGCGAAGCGGCGGAACAGGAAAGCCCGGCACGTCAGTGCCGGGTAGGCGGAAGTGGGACCAATCGAGTCCCGCTAGGGACGGCACCCAGGCTATGACACAGACTCCGGAGGGACGACCGAAGTCCTCACGCACACAGCAGAGGCCCGTCCCCACACGATCTTCCCAACGACTGACGACCAGCGACCAACGACCGTGTTCATCGACTCTCACGCCCATCTCGAAGGCAAGCGCTACGACAGCGATCGTGACGAAGTGCTGGCGCGCGCAAGACAGAATGGGATCGAAGCCTACCTTGCCATTGGCAACGGCGACGGGCCGGAAACTGCCGACTGCGGGATTCGGTTGGCGGCAAAATACGACGGGAAACCCGAATATCCGCGAATATGGGCGAGCGTGGGAATTCATCCTCACGAAGCAAATCTTGCGAACGATGCCGCTGATTCCCAAATGCTGCAATGGGCGCGGCATCCCAAGGTGATCGCCTGGGGAGAAATCGGCCTCGACTATTTTTACGACCACTCGCCACGGGAAACACAGAAGACGGTTTTCATCAAGCAGATGGAAGTGGCGCGGACGGCGAAGTTGCCCATCATCATTCACTGCCGCCCATCCGACAATAGCGAGAACGCATGGGACGACTGCCTTAAGATGATCGCCGAGCACTGGACTTCCAGCGGATTGGGCGGCATTCTGCATTGCTTCACCGGCAGCGTCGAGCATGCGCGCCGCGCACTCGATCTGGGTTTCATGATCTCGTTTGCCGGCAACATCACCTTTCCCAAGGCGCAGCCCATCCGCGACGCGGCACAAATGGTTCCGCTCGACCGCATGTTGATCGAAACCGACTCGCCCTACCTGGCGCCCATTCCGCATCGCGGACAACGCAACGAACCGGCGTTCGTGAGGGAGGTGGCCCGCCAGATCGGCGAACTGCGCAACTTGGCCGCGGAAGAGATCGGCTCAAGAACCGCGCAGAATTTCTACAAGTTCTTTGGACTCACGCCGGACCCTCCAGAGCCCACTCTTTAAACTCCCCATAAGAACTTTGTCATCCCGACCCTGAGCGCAACCGAAGGGGAGGGATCTGCAGTCCGCCGCAAGATGCAGATCCCTCACTTCGCTCGGGATGACAATTTATGAAAAGTCGGACCCGAGTCTGTCCACGGCGCCCAGCCTTCGCAGACGGTGCCTCTTCTGTTACCCTCAGGAGTACATGTTTGGGGTGAGTGATCCGTGCGGCTCTGAGTTTCGAGCGATCATCCCTCAGCATGACAATCTGAAAATTTTAGAAGTCCGTCACAGACTTTGACCGTGACATTCCATGCCCGATAACAGTTTCGATATCGTCAGCAAAATCGACCTCGCGGAAGTTTCCAACGCCATCCAGCAGGCGATGAAGGAAGTCAGCACTCGCTTCGATCTGAAGGACTCGAAGTCCCAGATCGCGATGGAAGGAACGGACGCGATCCTGCTTCACTCCGCCGATGAATTCAAGATGAAGGCAGTGAACGACGTTTTCCAGCAGAAGCTGGTCAAACGCGGCGTCCCGCTGAAAGGATTGACCTACGGGGCGCTGGAACCAGCCGCCGGAAGCACGGTGAAACAGAAGATCACCCTGCAGCAGGGGATCCCAATCGAAAAGGCGCGGGAGATCGTGAAGCTGATCAAGAATTCGAAGAAGAAAGCGCAAGCCTCCATCCAGGGCGACGTTGTGCGGATCAGCGGCAAGGATCGCGATACGCTGCAGGAAATAATCGCGATGGTCAAGCAGCAGGATTTTGGCATCGATTTGCAGTTCACCAATTACCGGACGAACTAGGAAGGCTTTAACCGCAGAGAACGCGGAGGCCGCGGAGAAACACTTGAAGGATGAACACCTTAGAAATGAATCTTCTCTGCGTGCTCTGCGATCTCTGCGGTTAACGGGTTTACAAGGATTGGATCACTGTTGAGTACAACCACCTCCATCAACGGGAAAGAAATTTTTGATCTTCTGCGTGACGACATTGTCGCGATCGAAGAACAATTCGGTCGCGACACGGTCTCCAATGTCGCAGCCATCACGGAGATCGGCGAATACCTGCGCGCCGGCGGCGGCAAGCGCATCCGTCCGGCGCTCTTGCTGCTCTCGGCCAAGCTCCTCGGCTACAAGGGCAATGGCGCGGTAAAGCTCGCGTCAGTCGTCGAGATCATCCACACCGCGACGCTCGTCCACGACGACATCATTGACGAGGCTCAGATCCGCCGCGGCCGTCCCGCCGCCAACACGCAGTGGGGCAACTCAATGTGCGTGCTGGCCGGCGATTGGCTCTACATGCAGGCCTTCAAGATCGCGGTGCAGGAGCGCAATTTCCGCATTCTGGACGTGCTCACCGAACTGACGCAGCAGATGGTCGAAGGCGAACTGCTCCAGATGGAGAAGCTCGGCCAGTTGATCTCTCTGCAGGAGCATCTTGATCTCATCTATCGCAAGACGGCGTGCCTGTTCTCGGTGTGCATGCGCATCGGCGGCATCCTGGGCGGCGCCACCGAGCAAGAGGAGGAACGCCTGGGCCAGTACGGACGCGATCTGGGCATGGCCTTCCAAATCGTGGACGATGTGCTCGACCTCACGGCTTCAGAGAGTGTGCTGGGCAAGCCCGTGGCCAGTGACCTGCGTGAAGGCAAAGCCACTATGGCCGTCATTCATGCGGTCGGCAGTTGCACCGCAACCGAGCGCCGCCAAATCGAAACCATCCTGCACGACCGCGCCTTCAACGGCGTCACTCATGCCGAGATCCTCACCATCCTGAACCATTATGGTTCTCTCGAATTCGCCTCCCAAGAGGCTGCCCGCTACGCCCAATCCGCGCGCAACGCCATCTGCATATTTCCCGACTCGGAGATCAAACGGGCGCTGCTGTGGGCGCCCGAGTTCGTGGTGGCGAGAGAGAAATAGAGCCGACTAGATTGTCATCCTGAGCGAAGCGAAGGACCTATGCATTCCCGCGCTGCCGGCAAATCCATAGGTCCTTTACTTCCGTCAGGATGACAGTGTGCTGCGGATTTTCGTGACCCTACGCTAGCCCCCCACCGCAATCCCCAGCATCTCAAAACGCCCCTTTTTCAGAAGCGGCCCCGATCCCAGAAACGCGCGAGCGGGAAACTCCCGCGAGAACCGCTTCACGTAGGCAGTGTTGAACTTTTGCCACAAAGAAACGTCGGGCGAATGCACCTGCACCCACACCAGGTCATCCATGGTCATGCCGGCTTGGCGGAGAACCGCCTGGAAGCCGTCGAACAAGAGCGCCAGCTCGGCGTCAACACTATGCGGCGCCTCGCCCGTCGCCGGATCGAGCCCGATCCGTCCGGAGATGTACAGAGTATCGCCCACCAGCACGCCGTCGCTGAACGGAAGACCGGCAGGACGATTCGGAACATTGATGTAGCGGCGGCTCTCGGCTGACAAAGGCTCCTCCTGAATTCGCACCACCTGAAGTCGTATTACTTTAGCAGGAGTTCTTTCGCCCAAGTGGACCGGAATAGCTCCGCATCGCGATTGGTATACTGGAAACACCTCTCTTAACGATGAACGACTTGCTCTCACTGATTTCGCACCATGGCTACCTGCTCTTGGCGTTCGTGTGCTTCGCGGAGGCCGTCGGTCTTCCGCTGCCCGCCGCGCTCGCCATCCTGACTGCCGGTGCAGTCGCTGCCTTCGGAGATCTGCATCTCTATCTCGTGTTCGGCATAGCCCTACTCTCGCTGCTCGGCGGCGATATCCTTCTCTATTTCGCCGGCAGAGTCAGCGGATGGGCATTGTTGGGCTTTCTGTGCCGGCTTTCGGCGAATCCGGAAACTTGCATTCTGCGATCGGCTGAATATTTTTACCGCCGCGGCAAGCAGACACTGCTCTTTGCCAAATTTATCCCCGGCATCAACGCCATGTCTCCGCCCCTCGCCGGAAGCATGAAAATGCGGCTGCGCGATTTTCTGCAATACGATTCCCTCGGCGCGGCCTTGTACGTGGGCGCGTACTCCGTCGCGGGATATCTCTTCAGCGACGCGCTGCGGGCCATCACTCGCGGACTGCGCTCTGCCGGCTTTGCCGCTGAGGTCATCTTCGGCGTCGGACTCGTTGCCTATGCCGTCTATCGCATCTCGGTTTACCGCAAGTACCGTCTGCTCGACGTGATTCCCCGCATCCCGGCGGAAGAGCTCGCCCGCAAACTGGCCTCCGATGCGGCCAAGAACATGCTCATCGCCGATGTCCGCAGCCACGGTTACTACGACGCCGACTCCGAACGCATTGCCGGATCGATCCGCATCGAACCCAACAACCTCATTGAAGAAATCAAGAACCTGCCCAAGGATCGAGAGATTTATCTCTACTGTACTTGAGAACGCGAAGCCACGAGCGCCCGGGTGGCGCATCAATTACAGCAGCTCGGACTCAAAGTTTTCGTCATCGCCGGCGGCCTGCGTGCCTGGCGCAAGGCTGGGCACCCGGTGGAGCGAGTTCCCCATGACGACCTGGTCAAGCTGCCGACCTTCAGTTAGAGAACTCGGCCTGTAGAGACGGGGCTTGCCCCGTCTCCCCTTGCCGAAGAACTAAGAACGCATCTCTGTGACCCTCCTCCTTGGCAGAGTTGTAGCAGTTTGTTATCGTCCCTTTATGGGGCAGACCCCGGCTTTTTGCGGAGTAATTCTTGCGGCAGGTGATTCCTCCCGCATGGGGCGCGACAAGGCGCTGCTGCCGTGGCCTCCGTCGGCCGCAGGTTCGGCCGCAGGTTTGGGAACGACCGACACGTTCCTCTCCGCGGCCATTCGGCTCTTCTTTTCCCACGTTGATGTCGTGCTCGTCGTAGCCGGCAAGAATGAAGCCGCCTTGGCCCCTGTGGTCTATGCCAATGGGGCGTCGCTGGTGGTGAATCCCGATCCGGCGCGCGGCCAGTTCAGCTCGTTGCGCGTCGGCCTGCAAGAGGTTTTGAGCCGCGGCCGCGATGCCGCGATGATCACGCTCGTTGACCGGCCGCCGGTTCGGGCGGAAACGCTGGCCACGCTCGAAGCCGCGTTTCAACGAGCAACCACAAGTATCCACAGGAAATGGGCGGTGATCCCCGAATACCAGGGCAAACACGGACATCCCATTCTGCTGGGCCGCGAGATGATGGAAGCGTTTCTGAGGGCTCCGGAAACATCGAATGCGCGCGAGGTCGAGCACGCGCACCAAAGCGAAATCGAATACGTTCCGGTGGACGACCCGCTGGTTGCGCTCAACGTGGATACGCCGGAGCAGTATGCTGCTTTGCCGCCAGAGCTTCTGCCATCGAGTTAAAAGACCGCGGAAAGCTGCGGGTTTTGACTTTGTTTTGAAGGGGCGCGGCTTCAGCCGCGCCGTAAGTGCCGCAAAATCAATGGCGGCTTTAGCCGCTGAGGTCATACTTTCTGCTCGGGAACGCAATCTTTCATGACCCCTCTCACATCTTTGCAAACCGAATTCGTCGCAAGTGTACTCAGCCTCAAACCGCTCATCGCCGCCTTCGACTGCGACGGCACCCTCTGGTCCCCAGACGCCGGCGAAGGCTTCTTCTCCTGGGAACTGGAACAAGGCCTGGTCTCGGAAGAGATCGTGAAATGGGCCCGTTCCCGCTATGCCGACTACAAAGCGGGCCACGTTGCCGAAGAGGTCATGTGCGGAGAAATGGTCACCATGCACCGCGGATTGCAAGAAGAAGTAGTGCAGCAGGCCTGTGACGCCTACTTTGCCGAGGGAATCGCCCCCAATATTTTTCCGGAGATGCGCGAATTAGTCGAGCGCCTGTGCGCCTCCGGATGCGACGTCTGGGCCGTTTCTTCTTCCTGCCAGTGGATCATCCGCTCCGCCATGCGCTACTTCGGCATCCCGAAAAATCGCATTCTGGCCGCCGAAGCGGCGGTCGAGAACGGCATAATCACCGACCGCCTAATTCGAGTGCCCAGCGGGACCGGCAAGCCCGAGGCAATTCGATCCGTGCTCAAGTCGTCTCCCGATCACAGGCCCGATTGCGCCTTCGGCAACGCGATTTGGGATCGTGAGATGTTGGCCATGTCCAAGCATCCCTTCGCGATCAACCCCAATCCGGATCTGAAAGAGATCGCCCTCGCCAACCGCTGGACGGTCTATCAGCCGGACATGAACCACTCGGGCCGCTAGCGCGTGTCCCATTTCTCGCGTGAAGAGCGCGTGGGTTTGGGAAGGGCACGACTTCAGTCGTGCCGCTAAGGGCCAAGAAAATGGGGGCTTTAGCCCCTGAGGGAACAAACTCGAGCGCCGCGCGGATATGTACCTAAGCACGCTCCACGATTTCGTCAAAGCCATGGGCGAAGACCTAAAAATCACCGCCAAGTTCCCCGAAGGAACCGTCGAGATCACCCAGTTTGAGGACGCAAAGAAAGCAGCCGCGGGCAAGGATTGAGTCGGGGCAGGCCTCCTCTACCGAGGCCAAGCGCAGCACCCGGCACGCGCACTCTTCCCGAATCACCAATTCGCCGGAGGCTCGGGAGTGGTCATCGTGAAGTCGCCGTAGACCCAAACGTGAGCGCCGTCGTAGAGACGAGCCAGCACTGGCTTGGTATTGCCCTTCTTGTCCCACGGCTGTAAATCTCCATCCAGTTCGCAGAATGCCAGATCCTTCTCGCCCTCTTTGCCCAGTTCATGAGCCCGAACCAGAATTGCAGCCAGGATCGAATTGTCAAACGGCCTGAGGTCCAATTTCTCAAAAAGGGAGACTGATTGTTCCAGCATATCCGCGCTTAACGGGAAAACGTGCAATCCCCTTTCTGCTTTCATTCCTTCAAGCCTTACTCCCAAATTATCCAAATCCCGTTTCACGAGACTTTCGAACTGGTCGAGCACGCGGCGGGTTGTTTCCTCCGCCTCGGCTTGAACATGTCTGTTCACTTTGGCCCACTTGAGGTATTCGCGAAGCCTATCGGCCTCTCTCGGCTGAAACTTAGTCCTGATGACCGAGCGTGCTTCGGCAAGGCACGGTGCCGGCAGATGAAGTTGGATCGTTCCCGATTTCGCTGCTTCGAGGAGGTTGATCGCTGCTAGAGTGCGTTGGTGCGCGGGAGCACAATAGTCGACGACCCAATTCGTTTCAACGAAGACATGTCTCATCTATGCCCGCCGGGTATTACCGAGGGCCCGCAGCTCGTACGATTCCGGTTTCAACAGCAGGTACGATGTAGTGATTGATGACTTCCCGAAGCTTTGGATCCTTCACCTGGCCTCGCGTTGTATCACTTGAAAGTTCCTCAAGCCAAGACTGTACTGCGTTCTCAAATGCAACGCCGCCTCCAGTTGCAGGCAAATGGAACCTGATCAGCCCCTCGACATCGAACTCACCCAGGCTCTCAATGGAATCTTCCGAATATGATGTGAAGCGGTCGAGGTAAACCCAAAGACATTTCGGCGTGATCAGCAACCCCAGCGGGCACCGCAACTGCAGCATGAAGTTCTTTAGCTGACGCTCGGTTTCTCGCAGGCTGGGAACCTGGAGCTTGGCTTCGACGACGAGCTTGACCTCCGTCGAGTCGGGGCTGCTGACGATGATGTCGGCCTGCGCAGGCATCTGCCTTAAGGATACTCCATCTGATCAGAGGCGGGTCGCCCACATCTCGGCAATACGATAGCGCACCGACTTAGCTAGTGTCGGCAAAGGAAGAAACGGGGGTGCCCCACGTTTCGCGGTTTTCGAAACCTGGGACTGCGGCGGTCCGCTGGAAATTCGATTCCCTCTGAGCCGATTTTTTCATCACAAACGCCCGGTGTGCGCCATCACAGACTTCCTACCCGATTCGGCGCGACAATAATGACGATGTGTCGCAGCCGAGGTGTGCCACACCCCACCCAAGGCCACCCCGGCCGCACCATCCCAATCGTGAGCTCTTTGACAACCGAAAGTTGAGGCGCTTAGCGGGCGTCAGTCCGCTGCCGAACCCCTGAGCGAAGCAAAATCGTCGCTAAGTCATTGATTTTCAAATATTTTACCTGTAAGTCCTTTAAACTCAAAGATTTTGCGGGATTTTCTTCCTAACCCTATGATTCTAAAAGATAGGGGGGAGGGGGGGGTACCCGTACTAACTGGTTAATACACTCGGAGTAACGAGTAGGAATTTCATACCACTTCATACACGAAACAGGAGCTGCAAAATGCCTTCATACCCAATAAGTATCCGTCGGTGTCAGCACATTAAAGTCAACGGGACGCAGTGCGCTTCGCCGGCGCTGCGCGAGGAGAAATGTTGTTACTTTCACATGCAATGGCGTCACAAGAGCATGGACGTCAACATGAATTACAACGTGCGGGGGACCATATCGCTGCCGACGCTTGAGGACGCGAATTCTGTCCAGGTAGCACTGGCCGAGATGTTGCGGCTGCTGGCGACCAACCAGATTGATCATCGGACCGCAGCGCTGATGCTATACACACTGCAGACGGCGTCAGCCAACGTTAAACACACCTCGTTTGAGCCGGCGCCGACGCGGGTGGTGATTGATCGCGAGTGCGTGGAGCGGCGTCCGATTGGGGCCTCGGCATGGTCGGCGGTCGCGGGACGCGAGTACGACGATTTGACGGAGAAGGACGATTTGGAGAAAGACGACGTGGAGAAGGATGACGCGGGGAACGAAGCCCGAGAGTTTATGGCGGACTTGAAGCGCCTGACCGACGGGGTGGCGCTTGATCCGGGGTTTCTGGACCGGCGGAACAGCGACGTAGGAGGCGAGCAGGAAAGAAATTCGTCGAGCGCTGAGGCTCCACGACTCCGATCGGAATGACAAGGACCAGGTTCGGGGCATCATGTTCGGGGCATCACCATCCTTTTCGCGGAGTGCGGGAAAACGTGCGGGCAGACGTGCGTGAATAAGGATGGGGCGCCCGGCACAGCGATTTGTAAACGGTCGCTTCGGATGATACCCTTCGGCGTCGTGAGTTGAGCCAAATCCATCCATTCCAGAAAACAACAAGGAGAAAAGATGAGAAAAGTTCTATGGACCACACTGTTTGTCGCGACGCTACTAACCGCGCTCCCCGCCTTTGCGCAGAGTCCGAATTATGATCCCGGGCCGGTGTGGCGCGTCGTCTACTACCACATCAAGCCAGGCCAGGGAGAAGCATTCTGGAAAGATTTTCGCGAGAACCTGAGGCCGACGTATGAAGCGCTGAAGACGGAAGGCATTATCAGCGGCTACAAACTCTGGACGAACGTGACCACCGACGGCCCGAACGACTGGGATGTTGCCCTGGGGCTGATGTTTCCGAACTGGGCGGCGCTCGATCAGGGAGACGCCAAAGCAACCACCATCATCGCCAAGCATTACGGATCGCGAGAGGCCATGCTCGAAGCGGGCAAGAAACGCAACGAGATACGCGAAGTGGTCATGAGTAAGTTGGCGCACGAAGTAATGCCGAAATAGGAGTTGAGTCACGGTGGCCGGGTACCCCACTCATCGCGCACTTTGCGCTGAGTGGGATTCCGCCGCGTGTCCGCTCCAGACGCTCACTCAGAGGTTCCGCAAGAGCGCGGCGAGCGTGTCCATCGCCAGGTGGCTGGCGTGGGCGGAAGCTTGCGGCAAGCCGCCGACTTTGCGAACCAGCTCTTCCCTGCTCACTTGCCGCGCTTCGTCTACAGTCTTGCCTTTCGCCAATTCGGTGATGGCCGAACCGCAGGCCATCGCCGGAACGCAACCCTTGGCGCGAAAGCGAATTTCGGCGATGCGCTTCCCTTCCAATTTCAGGGCGAGTTCCAGAATGTCTCCGCAAGCGGGGTTCTCCAGTTGCGCGACGGCGTCGGGAGCTTCAATCTCACCAGCATTTCGGGGGTTCTGAAAATGGTCGAGGAGTTCGGCGGAATACACAGAGCGATTGTAATGCGCCGGCCGTATTCTCTTGCGGAAGTCTCGGGGAAAAGATGAACAGCGGCCGGATAGTTTAGGATTATCATCATGGCCACCACATCCAATCCTCGCAAGATCGACGAAGTGCGCAAGGGAGCGGCCCGCTTGAACTCCGAAGCGCGGTCGGCAGATCAACTGACGGAAGGCATCACGCTTCTACTGAACAAAAAAATGCTGAAGTACAACTGGGTGGGTTTCTACATGCTGGAACCTGGAGCCAATCCTCCGGTGCTGGTCCTGGGACGCTATCGGGGAGCGATGACTCCGCACACCCGCATTCCTCTGAACCAGGGCATCTGCGGCGCGGCGGCATCGAAGGGGAAGACGGTGGTTGTGGACGACGTAAAGAAGGATCGACGCTATCTTGCCTGCTCGCTCGAAACCAAGTCGGAGATCGTAGTTTCAGTCTTTGTGCGCGGCAAGGTGGCCGGCGAACTCGATATTGATAGTCACTTCCTGGCGGCATTCGCCGCCGAAGACCGTGAATTGGTTGAATATTGCGCTCAGCTCGTTGGCAAGCGATTGGAGAACAAATAAGCCATCGCCAGGTGGTCCCGCATTTCTAAACATCATGAAACGAGTCGTAGCCGCGCTGATCCTGAAAGATGACCTCATCCTTGCCTGCCAGAGAACGCGGCACCAGATTATGCCGCTCAAATGGGAATTTCCCGGAGGCAAGATCGAAGAAGGCGAACAGCCTCGCGATGCCATGCGCCGGGAACTGGAGGAAGAACTGGGGATCGTGGCGGAGGTCGGCGTGGAGGTCGCCCGCATCCTCCATGAATACCCGGGCGGCGGGTCGGTGGAACTCCGATTCTATGAGGTGCGCAACTACGAGGGTGAAATTGAGAACCGAATTTTTCGCGAAATCCGGTGGGTGACGCGGCAGGAACTGCTGGAACTGGATTTCCTCGAAGCCGACTTGGGACTGGTGAACGATCTGGCGGCGGGAAAAATCCTGTAAGCGCCAAAGCATCTAACCGCAGAGATCGTGGAGTACGCAGAGAACAATGGGATTCTCTTCTGAATTCCTCTGCGCGCTCTGCGATCTCCGCGGTTCAATGCTTTTGAACTACCCGGTCCCGCCGCGCACGGTTCCGTACACCAGCAGCACCGTCAATCCGATCATAATGACGGTGGTCGCCCAGGCGATGATGTTGAACGTGGGTTTGTTCACGAATTCGCCCATAAGTTCCCGCTTGTTGATCAGGAACAACATGAAAATCAGCACGAAGGGCAAGACTGCGCCGTTGATCACTTGCGAAAACACGATGATCTTCACGAGCGGAATCCGCGGGATCAGGATCACGGCTCCCCCCGCGACGATGAGCGCCGTATAAAGCCAGTAAAAGGCGGGGGCTTCGGAAAATTTGCGTCCCACCCCCGATTCGAAACCTAATCCTTCGCAAACCGTGTAGGCCGTCGAAAGCGGCAGAATGGAAGCGGCAAACAGCGAGGCATTGAAAAGCCCCAGCGAAAACAATATATAGGCGTAGTCGCCCGCCAGGGGACGGAGCGACTGGGCGGCGTCGGCAGCATCGCGAATGTCCCGATGACCATGCAGGTAGAGCGTGGCCGCGCAGGCCACAATGATGAACCAGGCAACCACGTCGGTGAAGATGCAGCCCACAATTACGTCGAGACGTGAAGCTTTGTATTGCCGCCGCGTGATTCCTTTTTCTACGACCGACGACTGCAAATAGAACTGCATCCAGGGCGCAATCGTAGTTCCCACAACGCCGATGACCATATAGAGGTATGAGTCGTGCTTGAAGGCCGCTAACTGCGGAGGTTTCACGGTAGCCGTCACGGCCTCCATCCACGCTGGCTTGGCGAGCACCCCCGCAAATATGTAAGTGATGTAGAAAAACGAAGCCGCCAGGAACACTTTCTCAACGCTCTTGTACTGCCCTTTCACTACGATCAACCAGACGATCACGGCGCAGACCGGGACCGAGATGTACTTTGAGACTCCGAACAGCTCCATGCTTCCCGCAATGCCGGCAAACTCGGCGATGACGTTGCCGAAATTTGTAATCAGAATGCCGAGCATCATGAGGAACGTAATCCGCAGACCGAATTCTTCGCGGATCAGATCGCTCAGGCCCTTGCCCGTCACCGCGCCCATGCGGGCGGACATCTCCTGCACCACGATCAGGGCAATGGTAATCGGGATCATCGTCCACAGCAGGGTGTAGCCGAACTGCGCGCCCGCAGCCGAATAGGTAAAGATGCCGCCGGAATCGTTGTCCACATTCGCGGTGATGAAGCCCGGTCCCACGACGGCAAAGAACAGCAGGAGCCGGAACTTCCAACTTCTCAGGAATTTCATGCGCACAGGCCACGAGCACGATCAAATTGGCAAAACAGAACGATCAGCATAAATGCTGAAAGCGCAGTCTGGGTAGATGAATCTGCAAGACTGAGAAAGTTCTCTCGTAGAGACACGGCTTGCCGCGTCTCCTGCCGCGCCCAAAAGAGACGGGGCAAGCCCCGTCTCTACAGTGGGAAGAATGGTTACAGCTTTGCGCGCAGCATGGCGATCACGTCGTCGGGCGTGATCACGCCGGTGAGATGACTTTGCTCGTCGATGACCGGCAGAGTCAGCAGGTTGTACTTGTCAAAGAGTTCGGCGAATTCCTTCTCTTTCGCGTCTTCCTGGCAGGAAATCAGAGGCTCCTGGCCCAAAGCCAGGAGCGGAGTCGAGGAGGGCGCCAGAACGATCTTCACCAGCGGGACCGCGCCCGCCAGGGTGCCGCGAGAATCCGTCAGGTAAATGGTGCTCATGTTTTCCATGCGACCTTCGAAGGTGCGCATGGCCTCGATCGCGTCGTTGGATGTGGCCGTCACCGGCAGGGCAATGTACTCGGTGGTCATGCGGCCAGCGGCCGTATTCTCTTTGAACTCGAGCAGGTCAGTGACTTCCTGGCGTTCTTCGGGCTGCATCTGCACCAGGATTTGCTCGCTCCGCTCATCGGACAGGTCACCCAAGAGGTCGGCGGCGGCGTCGGGTTCCATCTCCTCGACAATGTCGGCGGCACGGTCGGAATCGAGCGATTCCAAAACCGATTTCTGCACCTTGGGTTCGAGTTCTTCCAACGCGCCGGCGGCGACGCCCTCGTCCAGCGTCTCGAAGACCGCTTCGCGCTCATCGGGAGCCAACTCTTCCACAATGTCGGCAATATCCGCGGGATGGAGTTTGCCCAGCCGCTCATGCGAAATCTTCAGCCTGACGCGCCGGGCGGGATCGGTCTCGATGATATCCACGAAGTCCCACGGAATGTCGCGGGGAGGAACGCGCAGGAGCAAGGACCGAAGGATAGCGGCTGGAAGCATGCCTTTGAGGAGGCGGCGAACTGCCCCCCGCGCGCCCACATCCACACCACCAACTTTTAAAACGGGGCGATTCTGCGCGATCTCGTGATTAAAGTCCACGTCGTTCACGCGCACCACTTTGCGGCCGTGTACGTCAATCACCTGCTGATCAAGGAGGTCGCGACTGAGCAGCAAGAGTCCTTCGGAGCCATCGGCTGCGGTCCAGTCCGCGGCCGCAGTGGAGGCGCGAATGCCGCCATTGATCGTGGAAACGGCAGTCAAGGGCAACATGCGGTTTCCCGCGGGCGTTTTGACGATCAGCAGGGCAACGCGCGAGCGGTCCTCCTGCGGGGCGAGGGCCACCTCGCGAACTCGGCCGCTGGCGACGCCGGAGACGTCATAGACGGTCGAGCCCAACAGTTCGGTCAACGAGACGGTGGCCATGCTCAAGAGAATACTCAAGAGCGTGGGCGGATGCCAGATGAATGAGATTGCAGCGTCAAAAAATTCTCAACCACAGGGAACACAGAGTTACACCGGGGAATCTCCGTGTACCCCTGTGCTCCCTTTGGTTATCGTTTTCGCGGGCGGGCGCGCCGGTTGACACGCCCCGATCGCCTGACTAAACTCTGCCTTCCTTACTTCAAATTCGTGCCTGCTGCTTGAACGTGTTGGCTGCAATGAGAAAATTATGGCAAAGCGTCCTCGCATCGCGGTTGTGGGTAGTGCCAATGTCGATTTGACCACGTTCTCGGACCAGTTTCCCAAGCCGGGGGAAACCATCTTTGGCCAGAAGTTCGATCTGGGGTTCGGTGGGAAAGGCGCGAACCAGGCCGTGGCCGCCCGGCTCTGCGGAGCCGACGTTTTCATGGTGGCGCGGGTCGGGGACGATCTGTTCGGCCCGTCAACCATCAAAAACTTTGAAAAACTAGGTATCGATGCCACGCATGTGCGCCAGGTGAGCGGCGTGTCGAGCGGAGTGGCGCCGATCTTCGTCGATCCTTCCGGGCAGAATCGGATCATCGTCGTCAAGGGCGCGAATGACGAATTGAAACCTGCCGACGTGGATGCCGCGGGGGATACGCTGAAGAGCGCCGACTGTATCGTTCTCCAGTTCGAGATTCCGCTGGCAACCGTTTACTACACCATCAAGTTTGCTCGACAAAATGGTATCCGCTGCATCTTGAACCCGGCCCCGGCGCAGCCCATCGACATCAAGGCGATAGCGGATCTCGATTACTTTGTTCCCAATGAGAGTGAGGCCGAGGCGATTTCCGGCATGCCGGTGCGCAATCTCGACGATGCCAGGCGCTGTGCGGGCAAGCTTCTGGCCAGCGGTATTCGGCGAGTGATTATCACTCTGGGCGCGAATGGTTCGCTGCTGGCCGGAAGTGAAGGCATGGAGCACGTGCCCGCCTTTACCGTGCAGAGCGTGGATTCGACCGGAGCCGGCGACGCTTTTATTGGCAGCTTCGCTACCCTTCTTGGCGAGGGCCTACCGGAGCAGGAAGCCGTCAAGCGCGCCAACCTTTACGCCGGCCTTTCGACCACGGGAGTGGGAACCCAGAAATCTTTCTATGACCGGGCGCGGTTTGACGCGGAGTGGGCTAGCAGAAGTAAGGGGTAGGCCGAGCTGCGCTCGGCTTGGACGGGGCACAGCCCCGTCCCCACACGAGCAAAATCTCACCTTTCCATCAGCAAGACTTTCTCCGCATCGTCGATCTCGGTCAACTTGACCTCGATCACTTCACTCGCGGTCGTTTGCACGATTCGACCGATGAACGTGGCCTCGACTGGCAATTCGCGATGGCCGCGATCAATCAGCACCAGCAACTGCACCAGGCTGGGACGGCCATGCGAAAAAAGCGCATCGAGGGCCGCGCGCGTGGTGCGGCCGGTATAGAGCACGTCGTCCACCAGCACGATCTTCTTACCCTCGACGGGAAAACCAATTTCCGTCTCCTGCACTACGGGCGTGTGGCCCAGTGTAGACAGGTCATCCCGATAGAACGTGATATCGAGCGTGCCGACGGGGACTTTCTTCTTTTCGACCTGCTGAATCATTTTGCCCAGCCGCTCGGCGATGGGAACTCCGCGACGGCGGATTCCGACCAGTCCCAAACCGTCAACGCCACCGTTCTTTTCGAGGATTTCGTGAGCCAGTCGCACCAGCGTGCGTTCAATCTCCGAACCCGACATCAACTGCGCTTTTTGCCTGAGCGCCGTTTTGCGGACCGCGTTCTTCTTAATCGTCATGCTACCGGTACCTCGTCAAGAATCTGTTGGAATGCGCAAAATGCCTTGCGGATCGGATCGATCCCAGCTTTTGAATGTATGGGAGTCTTCTCTTGAACGTCAAGGATACCCGATCTGCATTGCATTGGATGGCGGCTCGGTTACGGGCTGGTCTCAGGCGGGCTTTCTTTCTTGTGCTTCATGGAAAACAGGAACTGCATTCCCAAGTAGCCGAAAAATTGCGGCTGGCTGCCGGTCGCGGCGCGGAAACTGCGGCCGGCCATGAACAGCAGCACGAAGTGCTCTGCCAGCTTGTAGCGGCCTCCGCCGTCAAGCGTGTCCCAGTGGTTGGTTCCATCGGTGTTGGCGCTGTTATAAAGTTCGGTGGCCAACTCCATGCGCTTGTTGACCTCCCTGAGGACGACTAAACCCGTAAACCACCCCGCGCCCTTACCGCTGGCGAATATATAGCCCGCTTCGGGATTGACCTCAATGGGCCCAACCTTCTTGGAGACCTCGACCGGAAGATAGAATCTGGTGCCGTAGCCCACGAGTCCGCGCTGCAACGAAGATGTGGGATTGTTAAACTCGAGCTGGGGAAAGATCGAGATCGCGAGTTTTTTTTCATCGCTGTCATAGAAGCGCCACTTCACGCCCGCCACCGACTTGCCCAGGCCGCTGCGAGTCGGGCCGCCGTCGGTACCAACCACGAGATATGGCACCTCGTACGTGAGCTGGATGCGAGAACCGAGGCCATAATTCAGGTCCAGAATGGGCGCATTGAAGATGCGCGCGGTAGGATGGCGCTCGCTGTAAGTCATGATGTTGTTTTCCCAATTGCCGTCGCCGGGAGTGCCGGGGTCGTTGGTGATGAAGGGCGGCCCTCCCTGTGCCGCGGCCGGCAGCGCGAGCGCGGCCAGCATCGCGAGCAACAGCGGGGCTGCGAGTCTGCGGGCTGAGACCCTTAGGCTCCCCACGCAAGAATGCCAGCGGGTGATTTCAAATCGGATCAAGCCCTGCGATCTCCTAGCCATTGCTGTGGGCTGCCGATGGCCTCGACCAGGTCCCGCAGAAACTCCGCTGCCCGCGCGCCGTCCACTACCCGGTGATCGCTCGAAAGCGTCAAGGTCATCATGGGACGGACGCCGGGACGAGCATCGGGACCGGCACCGACCGGCACGACTCGGTCGGCGATAGCTCCGACGGCGAGAATCGCGGCCTGAGGCGGAATGATGATCGCGGTGAATGCGTCCACCCCAAACATGCCGAGGTTACTGATCGTGAAAGTGCCGCCCGCGATATCGGCCGGACGCAACTTGCCGCCGCGAGCCCGTTCCGCCAGGTCGCGCCGCTGCGCTGCGATCTCGCCCAGTTCGGCTTGGTGGGCATTCTGGATCACCGGCGCTACCACTCCATCGTCCACCGCCATGGCAACGCCGATGTTGATCTCGGCATTGGCGCGAACGCCGGCACCGGTCCAGCTTGCGTTCATGCGAGCGTGCTTCAGGAGGACGCGCGCAACCAGCGCTACCAGAAGATCGGTGTGCGTGAGCTTCACTCCGCGCGATTTTTCAATCTCTGGCCCGAGCTTCTGCCGCGCGTCGTTCAGAGCGCCCGCATCCACCTCGCGGACGACGAAGAAATGGGGGACCGTCGTCCAGCTCTCGGTGGTCCGTTCCGCCATCAGCCGGGAGACGGGGCTGCCGCTGTCAACCGCAGCGGATGACGCACCGGCTTTGGATTCCGCTTTGGATTCCGCAGCGGCGAGAATGTCGGAAGCGAGGATTTCCCCGCCGGCGCCCGATCCGCGGACATCGGCGAGATTGACGCCGCGTTCGCTGGCGAGGCGTCGCGCTTTGGGGGAAATCTTGCTGGGCTGGGTTGCGGATTGCGCCGAAGGCGCGGGTTGATTTGCGGATGCCGCAGTTGAGATCGCAGAAGACGCGGGAACGGCTGCAGCCGTGGTTTTTCGTCCCGATGTCGCGGCGACTTCATCCGCCGGAGGCACTTCTCCGGGACGCACAATCCAGGCGATGGTTTGGCCAACCGGCACTTCGGTCCCAGGCTGGACCTTGACACCGGCCAGGACGCCGTCGCCGGGGGATTCGATTTCCATCACCGCTTTGTCGGTTTCGACCTCCAGCAGCGGCTCGCCTTTGGCCACGGACTCACCTTCTTTTTTCAGCCACGAAATGAGCTTGCCAGTTTCCTGGGCCATTTCAAGCGCGGGCATAACGACACTGATCGCCATAGAATTGGATAACCATTGGTCTGGGAATTGTCCGTAGAGACGCGGCTTGCCGCGTCTCAGATTGCTGGCGCCGCAGCCGCCCTCAGGGGCTAACACGCTGCGGAAAAAGTATTTTCTGCGCCGGCATCTGACCTCAGCGGCTAAAGCCGGTACCGAAAAATAAGCTAGTTATCGCAGCGCTGAAGCGCTGCGCCACCCAAAATCAAATGCTACATCGAGTTTTTCCGCAGCCTGCTAAAGCCCGCGTTTGTTGAGGAGTTGAGCGGCACGACTGAAGTCGTGCCCTTCCCAAAACCCGCGCGAATCAGAGTTTCTCAGCGGCTGAGACGAGGCAAGCCTCGTCTCTACAGAAAACTTGTTTAGTCGCCTACGCCGACTCGTTCCTGCCGGGAGCTTGCTTCGATCATCTCGCGCACGCGGGTGCTCGGTTTCGATTCGGTTTCCCGGATTGCGGGAAGCGGACCATCCACTGTGAAATAGTGCCGGCCGGCAACCAGAAGCTCTTCGGCCGGGAAGCGCGTGATGACCTCGTGGCCGGTTTCGGTGACCACGATTTCCTCCTCGATGCGCGCGGCGCTCCAGCCATCCGTCGAGGGCCAGAAAGTTTCCAGCGCAAACACCATGCCCGGCTTGATTTCGCAGGGGTGATCGAGCGAGACGAGACGGCTGATCACTGGCTTCTCCCAGATGGCGAGGCCGATGCCGTGACCGTACTGCAGCGCAAAGCAGGCTTCCTCGTTCGGGAAACCGAACTCCTGCGCCTTCGGCCACACAGCGGCAATCTCGGCCGTGGTGCGGCCCGGGCGCACGAGTTCAATCGCCGCGTCGAGATATTCCCGGCACCGCTTATACGCGTCGTTCATTGCGTGCGAGGCGTATCCGATGGTGAAACAGCGGTAATAACAGGTGCGGTATCCCATGTAGGAGTGGAGTATGTCGTAATACACCGGATCTCCCGGACGCAGCACGCGGTCCGAAAAAACGTGGGGATGCGGATTGCAGCGCTCGCCTGAGATGGCATTTACGGCTTCGACGTATTCTGAACCGAGATCGTAGAGCACCTTGCTCACCAGGCCCACCGCCTGGTTTTCGCTCACGCCCGGCTTCATGGCGCGATAGAGTTCATCATACGCAGCGTCAACCATCATGGCGGAGTGGTTGAGCAGAGCGATCTCATCACGCGTCTTGATCAGGCGCGCTTCCGACATGAGCGCCTGGCCATCGACGACTTTGATTCCTTCTTTTTGAAGAGCGAACAGGACCGGCAATTCGACGATGTCGACGCCCAGCGGTTCTTTGTGCAGGCCGCGCATTTCCAGTTCGATGCGAATTTTCCTGGCCACATCTTCGGCGCGCCCCATCTCCGGCGTCATGGCGCCGCGCAACACGGAAATTCCGGCACGCGAGCGCTCTCCGAGCCAGGGACAATGCAATTGGTGGTGCTTCGCCGCCGATCCGAAATCCCACAAGATCGGATCGTCGTTTTGCGGGAGGAGCGTGAAGCGATTCGCCTTGTCCTGCGCCCAGGTGCCGATGTGGGTCGCGGTAATGTAGCGGACATTGTTCATGTCAAAGCACAGCAGCGCGCCCATCTCAGACTTGACGAGAAGATCCTTGGCGCGCGCCAGGCGTTCGCGGCGGAGGCGGTCGAAGTCGATTCTCTGTTCCCAATCCACCGCCATCGTTCCATAAGTAGGTAGAGCCATAAATATCTCCTTTTGTGCAGCGTGCTTCAGAGAACAAGTCAGAAGTTAGAAGTCAGATTGCAGAAGTAAGAACCTTCAAAACGCAGGTCCATAGGTTTTCACTTCTTCAATCTGACTTCTTACTTCTGACTTTCCTTACCGCCCACAGAGTGCGCGGGCAGCTTCAAACACGGTCTGCTCGGTGGGCACGGTGACATCTTCCAAAGGCGGCGAGAACGGAATCGGAACATGCATCGCGCCCATGCGTTTAACCGGAGCGTCCAGATCGTAGAATGCGCCTGTAGCGATCACCGACGCAAGTTCGGCGGTGACGCCATAGCGTTCGTAGCCTTCGTCGAGAACAATTGCCCGCGACGTTTTTTTCGCCGATTCAATCAGAGTTTTTTCGTCGAGCGGCCACATGGTGCGCGGATCGACCACTTCGGCGCTGATTCCGATTTCCTCCAGCAACGCTGCCGCACCCAGCGCCACCTGCACCATGCTGCTGGTGGCGACCAGAGTGATGTCCTCGCCTGCCCGTTTCACATCCGCGACGCCGAGCGGAACCGTGTAGTCGTCCGCGGGCACCGAGCCTTTGAGCTTGTACATCATCTTATCTTCGAAGAAGACAACGGGATTCTCGTCGCGAATCGCCGCCTTCAGCAGTCCCTTGGCGTCGTAGGGTGTCGAAGGCAGAACAACCTTCAAACCCGGAACGTGGCAGAACCACGCGTGCAGCGACTGCGAGTGTTGCGCGGCGGAGCGGCGAGTCGCTCCCATGGTCGTGCGCATCACCATCGGCACTCGCCACTTTCCGCCCGACATGTAATGAACCTTGGCGGCCTGGTTGACCATCTGGTCCATGGTCAGCGTGATGAAGTCGCCGAACATGATGTCGACCACCGGACGCATTCCGGTCATGGCTGCGCCCACGGCGAGCCCGGTAAAGCCGGCTTCGGAAATCGGCGTATCGAGCACGCGGTCTTTGCCGAATTCCTCTAGCAGGCCAGAGAGAACTTTGAAGGGGGTGCCCGCCTCGGCCACGTCCTCGCCCATGATGCAGACGGTTTTATCGCGGCGCATCTCTTCCGCCAGCGCCTCGCGAATCGCCTGAGCAAATGTTATTTCGCGATCGTTTTTCGCGTGAAGATGGGTCTCAGGCATACACATCCTCGTCCACTTCATTGACGGCCGGGTACGGCGCCGCCACTGCGAAGTCGACTGCCTTTCTCATCTCAGATTCAAGTTCAGCCTGCACTTGATCAAGCGCCGCCACATCGGCGAGTTTCTGCTCGACCAGCCACTTCCCGAAATTCGCGATCGGATCCCGCTCCGTCTTCCATGTCTGTTCTTCCTGCTTGGAGCGGTAATATTCGCGGTTGATGTCGCCTACGTGATGTCCGTGGTAGCGATAGGTGTCGCAGAGGAGAAACGCGGGACCGTCACCGCGGCGGGCGCGTTCCACCAACCGCTTTGCGATGCCATAAACGGCGCGCACGTCCTGACCGTCCACGCGGGCGGCTTCCAAACCGAAGGCCGTCGCCCGCATCAGAATGTCTCCGGCCGTGGTTTCCGAGTAATGCGTATATTCCGAATAGAGATTGTTCTCGCAGACGTAGATCACCGGAAGCTTGAAAAGTTGGGCGAGGTTCATCTCTTCGTAGAGCACACCCTGGCCGAGCGCGCCTTCTCCAAAGAAACATACCGACACCTGGCCGGTACCGAGACACCGAGCCGAAAAGGCGGCTCCCGTGGCAATGCCGGCGCTGCCGCAGACGATCGCATTCGCTCCCAGGTTGCCGGTGGCCGGGTCCGCAATGTGCATGGAACCGCCTTTGCCCTTGCAGTATCCGGCCTTCTTGCCCAGCAGTTCGGCGAACATGCGATCGGGAGAAGCGCCTTTCGCCAAACAATGTCCATGACCGCGATGCGTGCTGGTGATGTAGTCGGTCGGCTCAAGCGCTTCACATACGCCCACCGCGACCGCCTCTTCACCGATGTAAAGATGCGCCAAGCCGGGCATCAACGCCCGCGTATAAAGTTCGTTGACCTGCGCTTCAAATTGGCGGATGGCGACCATTTGCCGGTACATCCGGAGCCACAAATCGACTTTTTCTGAAGCTTCTCTTGGCTGTGTGACCGTTGTCATTTTTGGCCCTCGCTAGTTACTCCCGACATGCGCGCCAGAACGTCGAACACAACCGCAAAGTCCAGTTTCTCCCAGCCCATGCCGCGGGCGGCGGTGAGGAACTCGTTGCTGACGGCGGTGGTCGGAACGGGAACATTGAGCTTGCGGCCCAACTCCATCGCCAGGAGCATGTCCTTCTGCATCATGTTGACGTCGAACCACGCTTCTTCCGGTTGCTGCAACACGAAAGGACCGCGATACACGATCATCGGTGATGCGATCGCGCTGTGAATCATTACGTCCACGGCGACCTCGCGTGCAATTCCGCTCTTTTCCGCCAGCAGCACTCCTTCCGAGAACGCCAGCATCTGTACCGCTAACTGGAGATTCAGCGCGATCTTCATTGACAACGCCACGCCGTTGTCGCCGACGTGCGTTACTTTCGGGCCGATATCAAAGAGCAAAGGCTTCAGGCGCTCGAAAGTTTCCTTGCGGCCACCGACCATCACTGAGAGCTTGCCTTGCTGCAGCGTGATGACGCTGCCTGAAACCGGCGCGTCCACCATGTCGGCGCCCTTCGCGCGAACTTTCGCAGCCAGCGCGCGGCTCACATCGGGGCTCACGGTGCTCATGTCAATGTGGAACTTGCCAGCGGCAATGCCAGCCAGCAATCCGTCCGGACCGTCCGTCACCGCCGCAAGCGCTGCGGCGTTCGTCACCATGGTGAACGTCACATCCGACGCCGCCGCCACGGCCTTGGGAGACTCGGCAAACTTCATGCCCTTGTCGATCAACCACTGCGCCTTGGAGCGCGTGCGGTTGTAGCCGGTGACGGTGTGCCCTTTTTCGAGCAGGCGGGCGACCATGTTGCCGCCCATCACACCAAGACCGATGAATCCTAGTTTTGCCATACAACAATTCCCTTTCGCTTATGAAGTCGGCTTCACAGATTGCCGAAAAACTCGTGCTGCACGTCGCAGCCCTCAGCGGCTAAAGCCGAGGCCGAAAGCAGGGTACTTATCGCAGCGGTAAACCGCTGCGCCACCCAAAATCAAACCCAAGAACGAGCTTTTCAGCACTTTGTTAAGTGCAAACTACTTCTTGCCCTGCGTCTCTTGACCTACGATGACGAATCCGCAAGCACCTGCTTGAGATGGGCGCGCATGGCTTCTCGCGCCGCCTCCGGATCGCGCTGCTCGATGGCCGCCAGGATTCGCTTGTGATGGAACTGCCCCCGCTCCGGTCCTCCTTGCACATCGAAAATGCGGCTGCGCTGCTCGCGCAAGAGGCCGACAATCGAATCCAGGAGCGAGAGAATCAGGGGGTTGCCGGCCGCTTCAGCCAAGGCTAGATGGAAATCGAGATCCGCTTCCACGTAGGCGTCGGGGTCGTGCAGGTTGCGATCCATCACGGCGACTGCTTCCCGCATGGTGCTCAGCAGTTGTTCCTCAATTCGGGAAGCGGCCAGGCCGGCAATCTCCGGCTCCAGCACCAGCCGCAACTCGGCCAGGTTCGCCAACCCTTCCTGCTGGTTGATGCGGATCATTAGATCCAGCGACTGCCGAATCGCATGGGAAGTCCCGTTGGTCACGAAAGTGCCGCGCCCGGAATAGGCTTCGACTAGGCCTTTTTCACGCAAGGTCTTCACGGCTTCGCGCACCGCGGTGCGGCTGACCCCAAATCGCTGGGCAAGATCGCGCTCCGCCGGCAACTGGTCCCCAGGCTTGAGCTGGCCCTTCAGAATAGAGTCTTCCACCTGCTGCACAATCTGCTCGTACAAGCGAGACGTCTTTACCGTCCGGTACACCGGCTTGGCGGCTAGGGAATCTAGCGCTTCATTTCTCATTAAGACCTCAATGACGCGGGTCACGATGGCTCATTAAGGTATGGTGGTCCAACCACTATACCATAAACCACAGATCGCCACAATCGTCTCTTTTCTGACTACTGGATCCAAACCGTCTTGATATTCATGAATTCGCGGATTCCATTCTCGGCGAGTTCGCGCCCGTGGCCTGAACATTTCACGCCACCGAAAGGCAGCCGCGGATCAGACGCCACCATCTTGTTCACGGAGACCATGCCCGCCTCGAGTTCGTTAATGAACCTTTCGGTTTCCGCCGGATCGTTAGTCCAAGCGCTGGCACCCAGTCCGAAGGGGCTGTCGTTGGCGATTTGGATGGCGTGATCCACATCCTTGGCGCGAAAAATCGACGCCACGGGGCCAAAGAATTCTTCCTTGTAAGCCGGCGAATCCTTCGGGATGTCGGTCAGCACCGTCGGGGCATAGAAGTTGCCGGGACGGTCCAGGGGATGGCCACCGGTCAGCAGACGCGCACCCGCGGCCACGGTTTTCTTCACATCGGCATCAAGAGAAGCAACAGCGTCGGCGCTGGCCAGCGGACCGAGTTGAGTGCTCTGATCGAAGGGATCACCCACGCGCACGTCCTGCATGCGTCTGACGAACTTGCGCTCGAACTCGTCAGCAATCTTTTCCGACAGGATAAAGCGCTTGGCCGCGATGCACGACTGGCCGTTGTTCTGAATCCGCGCCTCGACTGCACTGGCGACAGCCGCATCCAGATCGGCGCTGGGCATCACGATGAAAGGATCGCTGCCGCCCAATTCCAACACCACTTTCTTGATTCGCTTAGCGGCGGAAACTCCGACTTGAATCCCCGCCTGCTCACTGCCGGTTAAAGTCGCGGCGACGACCCGAGGGTCGTTCAGGATGCCGTCGACCGGTCCCGCGCCGATCAGCAGCGTCTGGAACACGCCTTCGGCAAAACCGGCGCGGCGAACAATGTCCTCAATCTTCAGCGCGCACTGCGGAACATTAGAAGCATGCTTGAGCAGCCCGACATTGCCCGCCATCAGTGCGGGCGCCACAAAACGAAACACCTGCCAGAAGGGAAAGTTCCACGGCATTACGGCCAGGATGGGACCAATCGGCAGATAGCGGATGAAGCTGCGCTTCGCTCCCGTTTCCACAATTTCGTCCGCCAGAAATTTCTCGGCGTTTTCCGCATAGTAGCGGCACCCCGTAGCGCACTTCAGCGCCTCGGCCACGGCGGCCTTCAGAGGCTTGCCCATTTCCAGCGTCATCAAATGGGCGCACTCGTCTTTTTCTTTTTCCAAAATCTCGGCCACGCGCATCATCTTGTTCGCACGTTCCGCGAACGAAGTCCACCGATGGGTTCGGAACGCGGAAGACGCCAACTGCAACTTCCGCTCAATTTGCGCCCCGGTAAGAGGCTCGAAAGTCTTCACGACTTCGCCCGTCGCAGGATTGGTGGTCGCTATTGCCATGCTAATTTCTTCCCCTTCGTTTCCTAGCTAAAGTCCAATTGTCCCAAGCCACAACCAGCAGCCTATGGCGGCCAGCTGTTTTGTGGTCAGACCACAATACTACTTGACGGGTAGGCCACGTCAAGGCTATACCTTCAAATCACCCGATCTTTTATTTCCAAGATCGAAAACGGTCGCGAGCTGTCCGACCAAAAAACTGTTTCAACCTCTTGGAGGTCGTAATGCATTCTCCGTTGAATGGCATTCGGGTTTTAGGCATTGTCTGCCTGGTGCTCGCCGTCTCTGTCCCCATGCTTTCCCAGACCACCACTGGCCGCATTCTGGGCACCGTCAGCGATCAGTCCGGCGCCACTGTTGCTGGAGCCGCGGTAGTCATCAGCGATGTTCAGCGCGGCACGACCCGCGCGGTCGCCACCGATGACTCCGGAAACTACGTCGCCCCGCAGCTACAACCCGGAGTTTACAAAGTCCGTGCGGAAGCAAAGGGTTTCAAAACCGTGGACCGCATAAACATCGTCGTGGAAGTCGCGCGGGACGTGCGCGTTGACATTTCGCTCCCGACCGGACAAATTTCCGAGACGGTGGTGGTGACCGAGGAAGTTCCGCTGGTCAACACCACATCCTCCACTTTGGGCGGCACACTGAGCAACGCGGAGATCAACGATCTGCCGCTGAACGGCCGCAACTACGAGAACCTGCTGCAGTTGCGGCCCGGTGTGGAACGATATCCCGGCGGCGGATTCTCAACGACGAGCACGAACGGACTGCGCGCGGAAGACAACGCCTACTTCGTTGAGGGCTTGTTCAACAGCGAGCCCTACTCCGGCCAAGCCATCATCAACGGCGCCGGTATCGCCGGCGATTCGGCGACCATTCTGCCCATCGACGCGATTCAGGAGTTTAACGTAGAAGAACTGGCACCGGCAGAGTTCGGCTGGAAGCCGGGCGCGGTGGTTAACGTGGGTCTAAAGTCCGGCACCAATGGCGTGCATGGGACCGCGTTTGCATTTGGCCGCGACGGCGACCCGTTTGATGCACGGAACTTCTTCAACACCGTGCCGAATTCAAAGCTCCAGAGAACGCTGGAGCAATACGGCGGCAGCGTCGGCGGACCGATCGTCAAAGACAAGGTCTTTTTCTTTGGGGCTTACGAAGGGCAGATCTATGACGTAGGAAACTCTTTCGGCGGCGTCACCAGCCCATCCATGGCGTCCATGCCCACGCCCTCCACCCCAAACTGTCTCTTCGGTACCATGACGGGCGACTGCGCCAACAGCATCCCCAACGTGATAGCGGATCTCCAGGCGGGAGGAGTGCCGGTGAGCCCCGCCAGCTTGAATATCGCCGGTTGCGCGCTCACCAGCAGTGGGGTCACATGCAACGGAACCGGCTTCCCCATAAACAACACTCAAAGCATCGCTATTCCAAATGGATTCGCCAACGACGTCACCGTTTACAATGCGATCGGCAAAGTGGATTTCAACGTCAATCAAAATAACCGCATCAGCGGGATGTACTTCTTCGGGAACAACACGGGGACGGTCGAAGACTTCCCGGAGTTGCAATCGAAATGGCGGTCGGACATTCACACCCGCGCCCAGGTGGTTGGAGGAAGCTGGGCGTGGACTCCCAGTCCCCGTTGGGTGAATGAAGCGCGTTTTGGCTATAACCGCCTTTACCAGCCGACATTGCCGGGCGATCTCGCCACACCCGCGTCCAGTTACGGGCTCGACACCGGCGTCTCGGGTCCATTCACGGGCGGACTGCCGCGCATCGGGTTTGGCGGATATTTCTTCCCCGGCCTGGGTGGCTTCAAATGGCCCAAGTTCCAGGGACCCGACTCCATCACGCAGTTCATCGATCACGTTTCCTACACCGCGGGCAAGCACGCGCTGAAGTTCGGTGGCGAACTGCATCGCAACGACGTCAGGAACGCCGCGTACGGGAATGCGCGAGGCAGCATTACTTTCTTGGGCTCGGTGTTGAACGGCACCACTTCGACCCCACTCGAGGACTTCTTTGCGGGCTTGCCCTTTAAGTCAACGTTGGAGGTGGGAAATCCGACGCTGCAACTCCATAACTGGGCCTATGGGTTGTTCTTCCAGGACGACTGGCGGGCCACCAAAAATCTGACTGTGAACTTCGGAGTGCGATACGAGTTCAGCACTGTCCCCCAGGAAGATCACAACCTCCTGGGTAACTTTGACCCGAACGTCGGCTTAGTGCAGGTGAACACGGGCGCCCATCAGATCAGCAGCCTCTATAAACCTGACCACACGAACTTCGGCCCGCGCGCGGGCTTTGCGTGGGACGTATTTGGTACGGGACGAACGGTGATCCGCGGCGGCGCCGGGCTGGTTTACGAAACCGTGAACTGGCAGTCGTTCATCGCCTTCAACAATGCCTTCGGGCCGGGCAGCGTTCCAACGGGGGCCCCGATTGACGCTGCTGGCGATACCTCCGGCGGCACGATCACCACCGGAAACGTCACCATAAAGAATTTCTTGAACGCGCCCGGGCAGACCTGGGACAACACACCGGTTTACGGCAGCCCCACCGTCAATTGTTTTAACAGCCCATGCCCCATCATGACCGTGGATCGCAATCTGACCACGCCCTACGTCGCGAACTGGACCCTCAGTATGCAACACGCGTTTTCCCCGAACCTTACGTTGGAAGTGGCCTACGTCGGCAACCACGGTGGGAATTTAACCGGCATTCGCGACATTAATCAGCCGCCGGTGGGATCGGGCTGGCCGGCCGCTAACATCGTTACTTGTACGAATAACCTGGTTAATGGACTTTACGACGTCAATAACACTCTCAACAATGGCGCCCCTTGCCAAGCCGCCGCCGAGGTGGGACCATTCAACACTCAGTTCCCATATCTAAGCAACATCTTCCAAATGGCGAACGTCTATCGGTCGAATTACAACGGCCTGCAAGTGACGTTGAACTCCAGAAATTTCCATGGCTTGAGCATGGTGGCCGGATACACCTACTCACACGCTATCGATGACGTGGGCGCAAACTGGGATTTCGGTTACGGATCGGGACTGCCGCAAAACGCTTATAACCCGGGCGCGGAATACGCCAACAGCGATTTCGATGTGCGGCATCGCCTCACGCTTTCGCTCACCTACGCGATCCCCGGCAAGAAGGGCTACGCACAGACCCTGGAAGGTTGGGAACTCAACTCGATCGTCACCTTGCAAAGTCCGCAACACTGGGGGGCGATGGATGAAGGAACCGATGCTGCCGGCATCGGTTCGTTGCCCGTCAGCCCCCCGGCGAACAGCCCCATCCGGTGGAATTTCTATGGGAACCCCGACGACTTCAAGTCGGGGCCGACAGGCATTCCATTCTTCTCCGGAAACGATAGTCCAACCGCCCCGACCAGTAATGCGGCCTGCAATGCAAAAGCTCTAGCGTTGGATGGAGGATCCCCGGGCGCGGCAACTGAATCATTGGCCTTTCACGGCTGCTACGCCAAGGGCAATTCCATCATGATTCCTCCGGCGCTGGGAACCTTCGGTACCATGGGACGCAACATTTTTCCCGATTCCGGCTTCAAAAACCTGGATTTCTCGGTGGCGAAGAACTGGCATTTTGGCGAGCGCTTCCGCGCCCAATTCCGGGCTGAGTTCTTCAACATTTTCAACCATCCCAACTTCGCCAATCCATACGGCGGCCAGAATGGTTTCGGCTTCAATGATCCTTCCGTGGGTGGCTTCGGCTGCGGCTGCGCCACTCCCGACGTCGCCGCCGCCAACCCGGCCGTGGGTTCGGGAGGCCCGCGCTCGGTTCAGTTTGGCATGAAGCTTATTTTTTAGGCGAGCCGCCTTCCCCCGCGGCGGGGCCGGATCTCGATCCGGCCCCTCGATTTTCGAAGTCTGAGGTTGCAGGTTGTGGTTCGTCCAGCATTTTGAATTCAGCATCGGAAGACCCACGCCGATGCTCAACCATCCCAACCCTGTGCGATACGAAAGGTAAAGTCCGTGCCGAAACAAGTCCCAAGCGATAAAAACCGTGTCCTGCTACTCATTGCTGTTATCACGGTAACGATGAGCTCCGTTGCCTTCTCCGAGCAGCGCGCCGAGCGCACGCTCGATGAAATCAAGAGCGAAGCCATCCATCGCGCCGAGAACGGAATGTATCCGCTCATCGGACTCGATCCGGGCGACGTGAAGGAAGCCTTCAACTCCATCCATACTCGCGATAAAGACGAGTGGGCGGCGGGCTTTATGGGAGTCGCCGATCGCTACATGAATGAGGCTAAGTCGCTGGAGAAAACCGACCCGGCGAAGGCGAATGCCGACTACATCCGCGCGTGGCGGCTTTATTCTTTCGGACGCTGGCCCATCCCCGCCTCTCCGGGCAAGCAGCGCTCGTATGAAAAAGCAATTGAGGCTTTTCTGGCACATGCGCGCTTCTGGGATCCACCGCTCGAGATCGTGAGAATTCCCTTCGAAGGAAAAGAAATCATCGGCTATCTGCGCTTGCCGAAAAATGCGAACGGGCCGGTGCCACTCGTGCTCGCCGTAAATGGACTGGACAGCCGCAAGGAGGATTTGTCCGAGAGTTTCAGCGCGATCCTGCCGTTCGGCATCGGCTTTCTGGCCGTGGATGGCCCGGGCACCGGGCAGAATCCGATCAAAGTCAGTGAAAATGCGGAGCGCGTGCTCTCGCGTGTTCTCGATTACATTGCCACCAGGCCCGAGATCGACAAGACCCGCGTGGCCATGCACGGCGTGAGTTGGGGCGCGTATTGGGCCACGAAGATGGCCATCGTAGAGCGCGCCCGCCTGAAGGGAGCGAGCGCCCAGTCGCCGCCCACCGATACATTCTTTCAAAAAGATTTTCTGATGAATTCCTTGATCGGCAACCGCGAATATCTCTTCGATCAGATCCCGGCACTGATGGCGATTTTCGACAACGTGAAGACGGTGGACGAAATGGCGGAAGTTCTGCCCAAGATGTCGCTCGTCCAACAAGGGCTGCTCGGCAAGCCCATGGCGCCCATGCTCATTCTTGCCGGAGTGCTCGATACCCAGGTACCGATCTCCGACATCTACCTGCTCCTCAGCAAAGGCGATGTGCCGAAGACCGCATGGATCAATCCGGCGGGGGGTCATCTTGGGAGGCAGGTGAAAGTGTGGCCCGATCCCGTCATCTTCAAGCAGGTAATCATTCCGTGGCTGGTGCGCACGCTTGAACCGGAACCCGCGAAAGAGAAGCACTAGCACCGTGACCGCATGATGATTACGGCGTGGAAAACGAGTAGCGCCGGCATCTTGCCGGCTGTCCTGAGGGCGTCTCGCCCTCGGCGCGGCGGGCGAGGACGCCCGCCGGACAGCCGCCGGGACGACGGCGCTACCCTCAGTGGTGAAACGGTAAGAATCACGCGGTCACGGCACTAGCAAGAACCATTAACGTTCCAATTCCATTTCCGGGATCCACGATCTAACGACTGCGAATTAACGACGAAGAATTAAAGGATAGACAACCAACGATGGCGATCCTTCCACCCGCGCAAGCGGGTCCGGTCAATGCCGCGCCCGCATCCCGCAAGCCGCCCTTCTACCGCGTCCTCTGGGTGCAAGTGCTGGTGGCCATGGCCCTGGCCATCGTGCTGGGCTACGTGGACCCGGTTCGCGCGGTTGCCATGAAGCCGCTGGGTGACGCTTTCATCCGCGTGATCACGATGATCATCACTCTGATCATCTTCTGCACGGTGGTCACCGGAATTGCCGGCATGGAGAACCTGAAAAAAGTCGGCCGTGTCGGCGGCATGGCGCTCATCTATTTCGAAATTGTTTCGACGATCGCCCTTCTGATCGGGCTCGTGGTGGGCAACGTCGTGCGTCCGGGCAGCGGCTTTAACGTAAATGTAGCCACGCTGGACGCCAAGGCGGTCGCCGACTATGCCGGCCAGGCAAAAGCGCAAAGCGTCACCGAATTTCTCATGCACATCATCCCGACCACGGTGGTCGACGCCTTCGCCAAGGGAGATATTCTCGAAGTTGTGTTTGTAGCCTTGCTGTTCGGCTTCGCGCTGTCGGCCGCGGGAGCGCGAGCCAAACCGCTGGTTGAACTCATCGACTCGATCAGTCATGTGGTGTTCCGAGTGGTAAATATTCTGATGAAATTCGCGCCGGTCGGAGCCTTCGGGGCAATGGCGTACACGGTCGGCAAGTTCGGCCTTGCTTCCCTGGGTCCGCTCGTCAAGTTGATCGGAACTTTCTGGCTCACCTCGATTCTTTTTGTTGTGATCGTGCTCGGCGCCATCGCCTGGGCCGCCAGCTTCAACATCTTTCGCTTTCTGGCCTATATTAAGGAAGAGATTCTGGTGGTGTTGGCCATAAGTTCGTCAGAGATCGCGATCCCGACTATGATGGCCAAGTTGGAGAGACTCGGTTGCTCCAAGTCTCTGGTGGGACTGGTAGTCCCAACCGGATTCACCTTCAACACGGACGGCAGCAGCCTCTACATGACCATGGCCGCTCTATTCGTAGCGCAGGCTACTAACACCCATCTGACGCTGCTCCAGCAACTTACTATTTTCTCCGTAGCCGTGCTTACTTCCAAGGGGGCCAGCGGCGTGCAGGGCGCATCTTTCATCGCGCTCGTGGCCACACTTTCTGTGATTCCGACCATTCCCGTTGCCGGCATGGCATTGATTCTTGGAATCGACCGTTTCCTGAGCATGTTCAGAGCCTTGGTCAACATGATCGGAAACGGAGTAGCGACGCTGGTTCTGGCGCGCTGGGAGGGAGAATTGGACAGCGAAACCCTGAGGCAACACTTAGCCCGACCAGCCTGAAATTCTTCCGCTACGCCATCGGCTTACAGCAACGCTCCCGCGAGTTCCCACATCGATCGCTAATTCATGGGGACCGCTGTCCCGAATGTCAGCGGGGCAGCGTTGAACTCAAGCGCGCAGGCCCCGAACATTTGGCGGCGTAGTGCAAAATGTTGGCGGCACAGTGCAAAATGTTGCAGCTTCCTGGATTTTTCACAAAAAAAGTGCGTGACGCGATTGCATTTCCCCAGATTGCTTTATAGAATGCCCCTCGACCTGTGTGTGGTCCGCGGACGCGCCTTCCCCCTCGAGTTCTGCGGAAGATAGCAAAACTAAAATTTGTTGCTCGTCTCCAGGAGAGACCCTATGCGCGCCACCGCCTTCGCTCGGAACACTTTTGCGTCTTCTTTCTCCAAACAGCTTCACAGAGTCCTGCTGCTTTCGGCACTGCTCGCGATCGCCAGCGTGAACTCATGGGCGCAGATCACCGTTTCGTCCGCCAGCGTGACCTTCGCGGCACAGCTGATTGATACGTCGAGCGCGGCGAAGTCGGTGACGATCACGAACAATGGCGCGTCGGCTCAGCCCATCGTTATTACGATGAGCGGCGACTACACGGAGACGGACACGTGCAGCGGCAGTATCGCAGGCGGCGGTTCCTGCACGGCGAAAATTACGTTTGCGCCGACCCTGCTGGGGTCCATTAAGGGCGCGGCGACCATCGACGACAACAGCAATAATCTGCTGGCATTTGTCGGCCTCACTGGGACCGGCCAAGCGCCCGTGACCGCCGCGCCGGCCACCCTCGCCTTTACCGGCGGGACGGTCGGGACCATAAGCGCAGCGAAGACCTTCAAGATCACCAACAACACAACGAGTTCGGTCAACGTCACCAGCATCACGACGACGAACGCCCCCGACTACACGGTCACTACCGGAACATGTTTGACGACGCCGCTTGCTTCCAAGGGAAAGTTTTGCACGGTGACGGTGCAGGTCACGCCCACATCGGCCGTGGACGACGGCGCCATCATCATTACCGACAATGCGCCCAACGGCCTGCCACTGGTGGTGAAGCTTACGTCGGCCGCGACGGGCGGCACGTCCCCCATCTCCTTGAGCAAGACCACTCTCACATTCAAAACGTTAAGCGGCACGACCAGTGCTGCCCAGACCATCACGGTGACCAACACCAGTGCCAGCGCGGTCACATTGGGCACGATTACCGCGAGCGCCGACTACGCGATTGTCAACAACCTTTGTACGTCTTCGCTCGCAGCCGCCGCCAAGTGCACATTTCAGATCACATTTAGCCCTACGTTTATCGGCGCCATCGGAGGCACGGCCGCGATTCCGGTTAACTCCCCCAACATCGACAGCCCGCAAGTCATCTATCTGAACGGAACTTCGCTGGCCAACCTGACGGTGGCCCCCGCCAGCCTGACTTTTGCGGCGCAGGGTGTAGGTACGACCAGCGCGGCGAAAGCGGTCAAGATCACCAACAACAGCGCGAGCACGGTAACTCTGAACAACGTCGCGGTCAGCGGCGATTTCGGAATCCAGGCGAGTGGCACCACCTGCTTGACGGGCGGCACGGTGCTGGCGGGCAAGACCTGCACTCTCGAAGTCCTGTTTTCGCCGACCATCGCCGGCGCCATCGCCGGCGCGGTGACGGTGACCAACACCTCCAGCCCCAACCCGCTCATCATCGATCTCACCGGCACCGGCACCATCACGGCGGCGGCGGTGCTCAATCCCGCTTCCGCGCACCAGGGCACGAGCGAGACGATCGTGATCACAGGAACCAACACCAATTTCGGATCGACCACCACGGTCAATTTTGGAGCCGACATCACGACGGGCACGCTGACCGTAAATGGTCCGACCAGCGCGTCGGTCCCGATCACGATTGATAACGTGGCGGCCACCGGGGCACGCACTGTAACCATCACCACGGGCGCGCAAGTGGTGAAGCCAACGTTCACCGTGATCGCCGGAGTGCCGGCGGTTACCTTGATCAGCCCGAATAACATTGTGCCGACGGTGACTAACACACCGGTCACCGTGACCGGCGCGTTCACCAACTGGACCACCGCAACGACGACGGCCAATTTCGGCCCGGGAATCTCGGTGGGAGGCGCAGCGGCAGGTACGTTCGGCCCAGTGGTCGCCGCCAGTGCCACGAGCATAACGGCGAAACTGACGACTTCCGGCGCCGCGACTGGTTTCCGCACGGTGCAGATCCAGACGGGATCGCAAACTCTGACCGTGAATAACGGAATGGATGTCGAGACCTGCACCACGACCGCACCGACCATCCTGCACATCAGCCCGGCCAATACCGCCAGCGGCATCCCGCTGAATACCCAGGTCCAGGCGCAGTTCAGCGAACCCATGAATCGCAGCACGCTCTCGCAGCTCGGGAACACGGCCCCTGCCACTGTCTTCTTCTGGGACTCGACCACAGGCAAGGAAGTACCGGGCACGATCAGCGTGGATGCCTCGGGCACGATTGCGACGATCACACCCAGCGTGTCGCTGGCCGCCGGACGGCTGTTCTACACGTACTGGAGCTACGGCGCGTACGTGCAGGATGCCTGCGGAAACGACCTGGGCGGCAACGAGTTCTATTTCTACACCGCTTTCAGCCCCGACACGGCGGGCCCGACCCTCACCGGCACCAGCCCCGTCAATAGCGACACGAATATCCCGCTGAATGGGAGCGCGAGTGGGGGGACGCCGGTTGTTTTGCAGTTCAATATACCGATTGATCCGATCACCGCGCAGACCGGCTTCTCAATGGTGACGGGCAGCACCCCGGTGTTGGGCAACTTCACTTATTCCGCCAACGATGAGACCGTCACCTTTACACCCGTCAGTCCGCTGACGGCGAGCACCACCTACACCGTCAGCTACAGTGCGCTGATCACCGATGATGCCGGCAATCCGCTGACCAACCCGGGCAGCTTCAGCTTCACGACCGGGACCAGCGCCGTCACCACCGGTCCCTCGGTGACGTCGGTCGATCCGCCTAACGGTACTTTTGGAGTTGGTTTGAACGTCACGCCGCACTTGAGGTTCAGCGAGCCGGTCGACGGGCTAAGCATCCCCGGCGCGGTCACCCTTTATTACGAGGACAGTATTCCCATTCCCATCACCACGACGGTTTCGGCCGACCGTCTAACTGCCACGGTAACGCCCAGTTCGCCGCTTCTGCCCAGTACTTACTACCTCCTGTATATCTGCGGCTACTACGACATTGCCGGCAACGGCGGCGGCTGCTTTGCCTCGACCTTCTACACGGGAACCAGTGCCGACACTAATTCCACCACGGTCGTCACCATCAATCCCAGTAACACCCAGACGGGAGTGCCGGTCAACGCTCGAATCATCGCTGTGATGAGCGACGACATCGATCCCACGACGGTTACCAACAGCTCGATTACGGTCAAGCAAGGCAGCACCAACATCCCCGGAACGGTCACGCTGGCCAGCGACGGCGTCACCCTCACCTTTGTGCCCACCTCCGTGCTAAGCGTTTCCACGGTGTACAACGTGTCGGTCGGCGGCTTCCAGGACATCGAAGGCAATGCCGTCACAACCTTTACCAGTTCGTTCACCACAGGCACTACGTCGTACGGCAGCGGAACGTTCACCGTAGTTTCGACCAGTCCGGCGAGCGGCGCCACCGGCGTCTCGGTGACCAGCCCGGTCACGTTCACCATGACCAACCTGATCAATGCGGCCTCGGTGAACCCCTATACCGTCGAGGTCTACGTCTATGCCACCAGTCAGATTGTGGCGGGGACCTTCAGCGTGAGTGGCAATGCGGTGACGTTCACGCCGTTGACCCAGTACCCGGCCAACACGCAGATGGGTATGTACATCTATGGACTGACGGACGAGGCGGGCAATCTCGCTTACAACAGCGCAGGCACGTTCACGACCGCGAACACGGTGGACACCACGGCGCCCACAGTGACCATCTCGCCGGCCAACGGCGCGACGAACGTCGGACTCAACACCCAGATCGTGTTGACTTTCTCGAAGTCGATCAACGCATCCACCATTACTGCGAATACGCTGGCGCTGTTCAACGGCGATACTTCGGTCGGCTACAGCTACACCGTATCCCGCGATAACCGCACCATCGTCCTGAATCCAGGCGGCAGCGCATGGGCCTCGGGCGCAACCATCACCATCGAACTGACCAGCGGTATTCAGGATTTATCGGGCAATGCCCTGGCCAACACCAACAGCCAGTTCACCTTGACCACGGCGCTTTCGAGCGCCGCACCCTACGTAGTCGCGATGCGTCCCGGCAACGGCGCGACCAATGTCCCGGCCAACGCGGTGGTGACGCTGTTCACCAGCATGGCGATGAATGCGGGCACCGTCACCGGAGCCCTGCACGTCACCGATAACGGAGTACTGGTTTCGGGAGCCGTGCAACTGTTCAGCAACGCGCAGGCGATTGAGTTCACGCCGGCCGCCTCGTTCGGTGCGGGCGATATTATTCAGGTTTACCTGGATTCGTCGGCACTCAGTGCCAGCAATGTCCCGCTGTCGAGCTTCTCGGGACAGTTCACCGTGGCCGGATCGCCGACGAACACGGCGGCCACCGTACAGGCGGTCAACCCGTTCCCGAGCGCCACCAATGTCCCGCTGAACACCGTCATCCAGATCGAGTACAACCAGGCGCTGACGGCCAGCACCATCACCAACACGAACGTGACGATGTACGAATACGGCAGCAGCAAGTACCTGACTCCGACGCTGTCGCTCGTGGGCACACAGGTGATCAACATCGCTCCCACCGCCAACCTGTTGTCGGGCTCCGAGTACCAGGTGTGTGTCAACAGCTCCGTGACCAACATCGACGGCTTGGCGGTGCAGGCCTACTGCTTGTACTTCTATGCGGGTACGACCACGGACACCGCCGTGCCGACGATCGTGTCGCAGGCGCCCACCGACCTTGCCACTAACATCGGCACCAACACCGCGGTTTCCGTGAACTTCAACAAGGCCATCAACCCGGTGTCGGTGACCGGCAGCACCATCCAACTGAGCGCGGGCTCGACCACTGAGGTACCGTCGAGCATCAGCTTCAGCTCCAACTACACCCGCGTCTCGGTCGTGCCGCAGGCCCCGCTGCCGCCCAGCACGAAGATGACGGTCACGATCAGCGGAGTAACGAGCGAAGCGGGCAAGTCGGTCGCCACCAAGACGACGACCTTCACCACCGCCGCCCAGCCGGACTTCAGCGCGCCTTACGTGATCAGCAGCAGCGTGCTGAACGGGCAGGCCAATGTCCCAGTGAACTCCGCGTTCACCATGCAGTTCAGCAAGCCGATGGACATTGGCAGCTACAGTCCTTTGGATGTTTACGTTTACAGCTACACCACCGGCCAGATCGTCCCGACGACGGTTTCATGGAGCGCCGACCAGACCACGATTTTCCTCGTGCCCAATAGCCCATTGTCCGTCGGACAATCGTACCAACTGGCGAGCTATTACATGACGGATCTCTCCGGCAATCCTGAGCAAAACTTCGGGATCAGCTTCACGGCGTCGTTCAATTCCAACACCAACAAGCCGACGGTCATCAACACCAGCCCGGAGAACACCGAGACCCTGGTTCCGGTGAATGCGCCGGTCCAGATCCTGTTCAACGAGCCGATTCAACCCACCAGCATTGGCCAGATCACGCTCAAGACTGGCGGCAACCCGGTCGCGTTCACGGCGGCGTTCAGCGACGCCAACCAATTGCTGACGCTGACGCCGACGCTGCCGTTACTGGCCGCCAGCGCCACCTACACTCTGACCATTACCGGAGTCCAAGATACAGCCGGCAATCTAATGGCGGGCACGGTTACGAATACCTTTACGACCGGGCCAACGTTCGACTTGCTCCACCCGTCAGTAACCCTTTCGGATCCGGCGCCGAACACGACCGGCGTCGGCACTAACGTGACGCCGCACATTGTCTTCAACAAGCGCCTCAACCCGCTCAGCGTCGTCAGCAGCTCCAACGAGGTGTACAACCGCGGCTCAGTCGAGTTGTACAACAACGCCACCGCCCAGTACGTACCGGCCACGGTCAGCATGTCCGCGGATCGTTTGACGGCGACCATCACGCCCACATCCGCACTGCTGCCGAATACTTCGTACGGTCTGTACATCGGTTACGGCCAGTACTACTACGACGTTGCCGGCAACTACGGCAATTCCTACTACAGCACCTTCACGACCGGTTCGGGTTCGGACACAAGCGCCCCCACGGTCAGCACCATCAATCCGGCAAATACGCAGACCGGCGTGCCACTGAACGCGCGGATTATCGCAGTGATGAGTGACGACATCGATCCCACGACGGTTACCAACAGCTCGATTACGGTCAAGCAAGGCAGCACCAACATCCCCGGAACGGTCACGCTGGCCAGCGACGGCGTCACCCTCACCTTTGTGCCCACCTCCGTGCTAACCGCTTCCACGGCGTACAACGTGTCGGTCGGCGGCTTCCAGGACATCGAAGGCAATGCCGTCACAACCTTTACCAGTTCGTTCACCACAGGCACTACGTCGTACGGCAGCGGATCGTTCACCGTGGTCTCGACGAGTCCGGCGACCGGCGCCACCGGCGTCTCGGTGACCAGCCCAGTCACGGTCACCATGACCAACCTGATCAATGCGGCCTCGGTGAACCCCAATACCGTCGAGGTCTATGTCTATGCCACCAGTCAGATTGTGGCGGGGACCTTCAGCGTGAGTGGCGCAGCGGTAACGTTCACGCCATTGACCCAATACCCGGCCAGTACGCAGATGGCCATCGCGGTGTATGGATTGACGGACGAGGCCGGCAATACCGATTACCAGTACCCCTATACCTTCACGACTACGAGCACCGTGGACCACACCGCCCCGACAGTGACCATCACACCCACGAACGGCACCACCAACGCCGGCCTGAACACGCAAGCCGTGCTGACGTTCTCGAAGTCCATTAACCCGGCGACGATCACGGCCAGCAGCGTCAACCTGCTGAATGGAGACACGCCGATCAACCCGGCCACCTCCATCTCTCGCGACAACCGCACCGTCGTCCTCAACTACAACAACGCCCTGCTGCCCGCGGGCGCCACCCTCACCGTCACAGCCACGCACCTGATCACAGACCTTTCCGGGAACGCGCTGGCCGACACGACCAGCCAGTTCACCACCATGCCGGGGGTTCTGACCTCGGCGCCGTATGTAATCAGCATGCGCCCGGGCAATGGCGCGACCGTCGTTCCCACCAGCACGGTCATTACCCTGTTTACCAGCGCTCCCATGAATGGCAGCACGCTCAGCGGCGCTCTGTTCGTTTCACAAAACGGAGTGCTGGTCTCGGGCACCACCACGGTAGGCAGCAATGGGCAGAGCATCGAATTCACGCCCAGCTCAGCGCTTATCGCAGGTACGCCCGTCCAGGTCTTCCTCAACTCGACGGCGCAGGACATTTACGGCAACTACCTGTCGTACTTCTCCGGGCAGTTCACTACGGCCGGATCTCTAACGAATACGGCGGCGGCTGTGCAGGCGCTCAACCCGTTCAATGGCGCCACCAATGTGCCGCTCAACACCATCATCCAGGTGGAATACAACCAGGCACTGATGTCCAGCACGCTCAACAACACCAGCGTGACCCTCTACCAGTACGCCACCAGCAGTTACCTGACTCCGACGGTGACGCTGGTGGGCACTCAGGTCATCAACATCGCGCCCACAAGCAACCTGCTGTCGGGCTCGACGTACCAGGTTTATGTCAGTCCCAACAGTGCGGTGACCAACACCGACGGCGTGCCCGTGCAACCGTTTGTCTACGACTTCGTAGCGGGTACGGCCACGGATACCGCCGCCCCCACCATTACGTCGGTCGCTCCTCCGGACACGTCCACCAACATCGGGACCAACGCCGGCGTCAGCGTGGACTTCAACAAGGCCATCAACCCGGTGTCGGTCACCGGCAGCACCGTCAAGCTGAGCGCGGGCGCGACTACTGAAGTCCCGTCGAGCATCAGCTTCACGACCGATTACAAGCGCACCATGATTATTCCGCAGGCTCCGCTACCCTCCAGCACGTCGATGGCGATCGCCATCAGCGGCGTCACCAGCGAGGCCGGAGTGTCGGTGGCCAGCCAGACCACCCACTTCACCACCCTGGCGAGCGCCGATTTCAGCGCACCCTCGGTGATCAATCCCAGCGTGGCCAGCAACCAGACCGTAGGCACCAACGCTGTCTTCGCCATGCAGTTCAACAAGCCGATGGATCCGGGCTCCGTCAATCCAGGCGGCGTAACCACTGACGTCTTTGTTTACGACTACAACTTAGGCACGTACGTGACTACGACGATCAGCTTCAGTTCAGACCTAACCACGGTCTTCCTGAAGCCAACGGCCAACCTCACGGCGAGCCATCAGTTTGAAATGTGCAGCTACTACATGACGGACCTCTCGGGCAACCCGCAGAACAACTTCTGCGTGACCTTCTACACCGGAACCGGAACCGACACGACCGGCCCGGTCGTGCAGCAGGTCGGTCCGCCGAGCGGCTTCACGGGCGTGGCCATCAACTCGCCTGTGATGATCCTGTTCAACAAGCCCATCGACAGCGCTTCCCTCGGAGGCGTGACGTTGAAGCAGGGCAGCTCGGTCATCCCAACCACCACCACGCTGTACGACGGCGACCAGGGCATCCAACTGCGGCCGCTGGTGCCGCTCGCCCCCAGCACGGTGTACACCATCAACGTAACGGGAGTCCTGGACATTACCGGCAACGCTCAGTCCAGCTTCGCATCGCAGTCATTCACCACGGGAACGGGAACGGATCTGACCGCGGCCACGGTCGTGTCGACGACCCCAGCGACTGGTGCAACGGGCGTTGCGGTGACCACCACGGTCCAAGTCGTATTCAGCAAAGCGATGGATCCGGCCTCGTTCGACGTGAACACCAGCTTCACGCTGCGCGATTCCTCGAACAACATAGTGCCCGCGACCCTTGCCTTCTCCTCGGACTTCAAGACGGTCACGCTGACACCCAAGTCGAACCTGGCCGCCAGCACACTGTACTACATGGAGATCGGGTACCAGGCCTACTTGTATGACATGGCTGGAAACTATCTGGACTACGGCTATATCACGTTCACGACCCACTCCTGAGGCGGGCCGGCGACGTACGCGAGCTGTAACTGACCTGCAAGCTGGAGCGGGTTCCGGGATTGACAGATCCCGGAACCCGCGATCTTTTTGTGGGCTCGGCCCGTTCTGGCGAAGTCCCTGCGCACTCCGTCCAAAAGGAATTGAACGTCCTCAAGCGCCTGCTGCGCCCGAGCGTGGAATTCGGGCGGGGTCACGCTTTCCGGTTCACGCTCTCACTTTTTCGGCAAACTTTTTTTTCAACTTCGCCAGCTTCGGCGAGATCGTGAACATGCAATAAGGCTGGCGTGAGTTTTCGTTGTAGTAGTTCTGATGGTAGTTCTCGGCCACGTGGAATTCCTCGGCCGGCTCGACCGCGGTCACGATCGGTTCGGAGAATGCCCGGGCTGCCGTTAACTCCGCAATGGTGTTCTCGGCAATCCTCTGCTGCTCGTCGTCGTTGTAGAAAATTACCGAACGATACTGCTCGCCAGCGTCGTTTCCCTGCCGATTTAGAGTGGTCGGATCGTGCACCGCGAAGAATACCTCCAGCAGTTCGCGATAGTTGATCAGGTCGGGATCGAAGGTGGCGCGCACCACTTCCACATGCCCGGTGTCGCCGTTGCACACCTGGCGATAAGTGGCCTGGTCGGCGCGTCCGCCCATGTAGCCGGACTCGACATGGGTGACGCCAGTCAGACGTTGAAAGACCGCTTCTATACACCAGAAGCATCCGCCGCCGAAAATTGCCGTTTGCTCTTGGGCCATGCTGGTTAGATGCCTGCGCGGACAGGAAGTTCCACACCGTTCTCACCACCGAGGCACGGAGGAAATCGGGAGAATTGAATTGGGAAGCTCGTCAACGCCCGCGAACGGTGATTTTGTCCGCTGCCAATTATGCCTGAAGAATCCTCCGATCGTGAGCTGAGAAGCCCCACTTCTCGCAAAAGGGCAGGAAGTGGGGCGACCACCATCAGGCAGCCTTGCCGCTGGTAATTTCGAACACGTTCGAAGTCTCGAGGTAATAATGCGCGATCTGTTCTTCCTCAAGGAAGGGCTTCAGATCGAGCAGCGGAGCTTGACTCTTGTAGAACTCTTGGGAATCGGACCTCGTCCTCCAGACAGCGACCACGAGCGCGCGGTTAGGATGCTCCTCCGAGATGAAGGTAAGCAGATCCACAAACCCGGTCTGGTTCTTGTAAGCGCTTGGGAGTTGGCGTGCCGCTTCCAAGAACTCTTCTTTCTTCTCCGGTTTCAATGTGCAGGTCATCATGCGTGCGAACATGGGGTTTCCTCCGCGAAGTGCGTCTGTCGCCGCAGCAGCGTCTACAGAACTGCGGCGGGATTAGTGTTCGCTTTCACAACCGGTGTCGAATTCCACCGGCGCGGGTCGCTGCTGGGTCACGCTGGTTCACCGGCCCTCTGGCGCCACGGGCGTTGCCTGGAACGCGACTTCTCTCCAGTTCCCTTCCTGCTTCACATACACGAAGGTTGCCCGATAATCGCCACCGATCGGCTTGCCATTGCTGGTCAGTTTGACTGCGGCCATGGAGTTCACGATCGCAGTGTCCCCGTACGTGTCCACCTTCACGTCGCGTTCGTCAATGGCTTCGTACTTGATGCCGCCCGACCTGAGGTCCTGAATCGACTCCGCCTTCGTCCGCAACCGTCCATCGCCGCCAATTCCGAAGTAGCTGGCGGCCATGTGCCCCTCAAAAAAGCCGGCATCGCCCTTTAACGCCGCCTCCCGGCCTTGGTCGTGCAGAGCCCTGATCTGTTGTTCGACATCTCTCTGGGCGCCCTGTTCCACGAGAGTGACGCCGTGGCCCGAAGTCTGCCCAACTGCCTTGGTGCTGGCTGGGGGGTTCTCGCCCTGACCCCAAGCCGACGGCAACCCCACACCCAGAACCAAAGTCCCGACGAAGATGGAAATCGCAAAAGCTCCTAACTTTTTCATGGTGTCCTCCTGACCTTAGACTGTCGATTTATGGATGAGCTCGCTTTTGACGCACAGCAGCGGTGATGGCCGGTCAAGAGGAAGCATTCTTCCGGCAGCAATCATATCGTACTACGATATATTTGGCAAGTAATTGTCGATCTGGCGTACTCGTCCGACCGGTTGGTGAAACTCCTCAGGTTTTTCTCTTGCTTCGCGAAGCTGAACTGGCCGGGGCTCCGTTGCCGCCTTTGCCCTTGTGAATTGCACGCCTCAACGCCGCGATCAGAGCCGGCCCGCGCAGGCGCAGTTCCGCCCGATGGTGCAAGGAAAGCTGCCGCAACACCTTCTCTCCCTTCGAAGTCAGCGAAAGCCATACTTCGCGACGGTCTTCGCCCATGCGATGCCGCTGGACAAAGCCGCCGGCAGAGAGCCGGTTCACCAGCTCAACCGTGCTGTGATGCCGAATCTGCAGCCGTTCGGCCAACTCGCCGATCCGTGGGCGTACCGTTCCAGGCAACCCCTTCAAAGCAAGCATGAGCTGATGCTGGTGAGGCTCAAGACCAGCCATGCGGGAAGCTTGCTCGCTGAAGTGAAGAAAACGGCGGATCTGATAACGCAATTCCGCCAGTGATTCGTAGTCCGCCAGGGTGAGGGTCCTTTCCATGCGACCAAGTATATCGTCTCAAGAGTATTTAGGACGAATCTCCTCCCTGCATCCGGTTTCCTTCGTGGCTCCGTGGCAGGTGTTGCGCTACCTACACCGACACGGTGAACGATGTTTCCGTGCGGGTCACCGGCCGGTAGAGGGTGTCGCGCTCGATCGGTTCGCGCCCGGCTTCCGTAATCAAGCGCACCAGGTCGTGCCGCCGCAGGCCTTGGGGAGTGGTCGCGCCCGCGTCGTGGTAAATCTTCTCTTCGACAACCGTGCCATCAATATCGTTGGCTCCGAAGCGCAGGGAGATCTGCGCGATCTTCGGCGTCATCATCTGCCAGTAGGACTTGATGTGCGCGAAGTTATCGAGCACCAACCGGCTGACCGCAATCTGCTTGATGTCGGTCATGCCGGTGGTCGTAAAAAGATGCTGCAGCGGCGTGTTTGCGGGGTGGAAGGCGAGCGGGATGAACGCCTGGAAGCCTCCGGTCTCATCCTGCAAGGCGCGCAGTTTGAGCAGGTGGTCAACGCAGTCTTCGTCGTTTTCGATGTGGCCGTAGAGCATGGTGGCGTTTGATTTCAGCCCGATCTGGTGGGCAAGGCGAGCGGTGTCGAGCCATTGATCGCCGTCAATCTTGTGATCGCAGATAATGTGCCGCACGCGGTCGGCAAAAATCTCGGCGCCGCCGCCCGGCAGCGAGTCCACGCCCGCTTCTTTCATTTTTTCGAGCGTTTCGCGGATCGTCAGCTTCGACCGCTTCGCCAGGTACGCGACTTCCACCATGGTGAACGCCTTCATGTGGACTTGCGGAAAGCGTTCTTTCAATCCGGAAACAAGATCGAGAAAATATTGGAACGGCAAATCGGGATGCAGCCCGCCGACAATGTGAAACTCGGTGACCGCCTCGGTATAACCGGAAGCGGCCGTCTGGAAGGCTTCTTCGAGCGCCATGGTGTAAGCGCCAGGCGTATCTTTCTTGCGGCCAAAGGCGCACAAACGACAGGCAGCCACGCAAACATTCGTCGGATTGATATGGCGGTTGACGTTGAAGTACGCCTTGTCGCCATGCATCCGCTCCCGGACCCAGTTGGCCAGCCAACCCACGGCCAGGATGTCACCGGTCCCGTAAAGGGCAAGCGCATCGGCCTCGTTCAGCCGCTCCCCCGCGAGGACCTTATCTTTGATCGGCAGCAGCCGCGGGTCGTCGCTCTGGAATGGGTGCGCGGTGGGCATCTGTTCAATAATAACCCAGCCCCGCGGAGATCACTAAAGAGCTGTCATCCTGAGCGCAACATGGACTTCACGAAGTGAAGTCCATGCGGAGTCGAAGGACCCCTACGCCCTATCAACGCCAAAGACGCGTCACGGAGTTCTCTCCGTTCCGGGCGCTGGGAAACAGCGAAAGGGGATGGCCCGCCCCGTGCCCCCTCTACAAGAGGCGCCCCATTCTAAGCCGAGCCGCCACTAAATATTTCATTGATTTTCGGCACCGCTGTGGGCGGGTGGGCCACCTTAGCGGGGAAGTATAACGCGGGTTTGTCTTTTAACATTGACCGAAATAACTGGGGGTGCGCCACTTCTCGCGCTTTTCGAGAAGTGGCTGCTGACCACTGAACCTCAACCGTGCCTCAGCAGCAAATCTCCAGCCACAAAGAAAAAGAACACCACCGAAATTACCCCGTTCATCGTGAAGAACGCGGCGTTCAGCTTGCTCAGATCGTCGTGCCGGACCAGCGTGTGTTCGTAGAACAGCAGCGCAGCCACCGCGATCACTCCCGCGACCGCCAGCTCACCTAAGCCGAAAGTAACGACCAGCCCGACCAGCAGGCCGAGCATTACGATGTGAAACAAGCGGGCGACGACGAGGGCATTCTTGATTCCGAGATAACGCGGCAGAGAGTGCAGTTCGTGGCTGCGGTCGTAGTCATAATCCTGGCAGGCGTAGATCACGTCGAATCCGCCGACCCAGAACGTCACTGCGGCGGTGAGCAGCAGGATTCGCGGATCGATCGACCCACGCACCGCGACCCAGGCGGCGGCCGGGGCAATCCCGAGGGCAAACCCGAGACACAGATGCGACCAGCGCGTGAATCGCTTGCTGTAGGAATATAGGAGTATCACCGCCAGCGCGACCGGCGAAAGCATCAGCGTCAAGCGATTCAACTGGGAAGCGGCGAGAACGAAAATTCCGCACGAGACCAGAACAAACGCGGTCACGAACGACGGCGTCAACTGTCCGACCGGCAGAGCGCGAGTTGCGGTGCGCGGATTGGTCGCGTCAATCGAGGCGTCGGCCAGGCGATTGAAGGCCATGGCGGCGGAGCGCGCCGATACCATGGCGACCACGATCCACCCCAGTTGCCGCCACGCCGGCAAACCTCCGGCGGCCAGCATGGCGCCGCAGAGCGCGAACGGGAGCGCGAAGATTGAGTGTTCCCACTTGATCATCTCCAGCGTGATCTTCAGATTTCGAAGGAAAGCCACACGACATTGTAAAGCAGTGGTCCATCACGCGATCGCAGGATTGCAGAAGTCAAAAGTCAAATTGCAGAAGTAAGGGCCCCAAGGGTTTCACTTCTGCAATCTGACTTCTGACTTTTGACTTTCTAAGTATTATCCACGGCTCCTTCCACCAGCGGCACAAACCGGCAACCTTCGAGAATCGTCACCTCGGGCTGTCCGCCGACTTTGCGGATCAATTGCAATTCCTGACTGGAGGGCGGGCCGATCGGCGCCATCAGGCGCCCGCCTTCGCGCAACTGAGCGAACAGAGCTGGCGGCATCTCGGGGGTGGCCGCTGAAACAAGAACGGCGTCGAACGGCGCGTACTCTGCCCAACCCTGGCTGCCGTCGCCGACCCTGATCTTCACGTTGCGATATTCCAACCGACGCAGCGTACTTTCCGCCGAGGCCACCAGTTGCGCGTGGCGCTCCACCGAATACACCTCGGCCGAGAGCAGCGAAAGCAATGCCGTCACGTATCCGGAACCGGTGCCGACTTCGAGGACTCGATCGGTGGCTTCAAGAGCCAGGTACTCGAGCATCGCAGCCACGATGTAAGGTTGCGAAATCGTCTGCCCCTCGCCGATCGGCAGCGGGTAATCTTCGTAGGCGTCCTGCCGGAACGTCTCCGGGACAAACTCGTGCCGCGGCACGTTGCGCATGGCGTCGAGCACGCGAAGGTCGCTGATGCCGCGATCGGCAAGCTGCGTGCGCACCATTGCTTCACGCTCTTGCTGCAGAGAATCGCGTTGGAAGGGGAAGCTCATGGCTTCTGTCTTGTGGCGCGGATACTGTTCCTCTACACCGTCGAACGCGGACAACCAGCCCGGTTTTCTCCGGGCTGGACAGCCGAGGGCTTCCCCTGAGCTTGTCGAAGGGGAGGCCGTCCCCGCTTATTTCCTGTAGAGATGCGGCTAGCCGCGTCTCCGGAGACGGGGCAAGCCCCGTCTCTACAAGGCGTGACTTCAGTACGGACCAATGATTCCACCAATACTGCGCGCTGCGGGTGGCTCGGGCCGCGCCTTCTTTTGCTGCGCTTCGATCATGTCGAGATACTTGTAGGCCGATCCCGTATTGAAGAGAACAACCTTGTCTTCGGCGCGGAAGAAGCCGCTGGCGCGCAGTTTCCGATAGGCGACGAGCGATGCGGCGCCTTCGGGCGCGGCGAACACGCCTTCCACGCTGGCCCAATGCCGCATGGCCGCTAGGATTTCCTGGTCGGTCGCCGCGACTGCGGTGCCCTGGCTCTTTTTCAGGATGTCGAGAATCAGGTAGTCGCCATACGCTTTGGGAACACGCAAGCCGGCGGCAAACGTCGCGGCACCGGCCCACATTTCAGACGCGCTCTTCCCTGCTTCCAATGCACGGACGATCGGCGCGCAGCCTGCCGCCTGCACCGTAATCATTTTCGGGCGCTCGGAGCCGATCCAGCCCAGCTCCTCCATCTCATCAAAGGCCTTCCACATGCCGATCATGCCCACGCCGCCACCGGTTGGATAGATGATGCCTTGCGGAAGCTTCCAGCCGAGCTGTTCGGCAACCTCGTAGCCCATCGTCTTCTTGCCTTCGACGCGGAACGGCTCTTTGAGGGTCGAGACATCGAACCATCCTTCCTTGTCTTTGCGCTCGGCAACCATGCGGCCGCAGTCGCTGATCAGGCCGTCCACCAGAGTGACGTGCGCGCCGTAGTAGTCGCATTCCATGCGATTCGCCATGGGCACATCTTTCGGCATGAAGATGTGGGCTTCGATGCCCGCCGCTGCCGCGTACGCCGCCAGCGCGCCACCGGCGTTTCCGGCGGAAGGTGCGGCCAGCTTCTTCAGACCATAGTGTTTTGCCATGGTCACAGCAACCGACATGCCGCGCGCTTTGAACGATCCGGTTGGATTCAAACCTTCGTCTTTGATGAAGACATTGGCAAACTCGCGGCTCGTGTGGTGACGGGGCTCCGCCCCGTCCTGGCGGGGCCCTTCGACTCCGCTCAGGGCAGGCTCCGCCCCGCCACCACACAGGCTGGGAAGCATGGGCGTAAATCCTTCGCCGAGCGTGACGGGCTTTTCGTTTCTTTGCAATTCGGGGAGAACTTCGGCGTAACGCCACATGCTGGCCACGCGGCCTGACAAATCTTCGGGGCGAAACTTCCCTTTCAGGCTGGCGAGATCGTAGCGCGCGAAAAGCACGCCGCCGTCTTTGGGGCAAATATTCTGCGGGCGCTCAGCGGAGAGATGCTCTCCGCAACGGGTGCATTCGAGGTAGGAAATTCGCATCGGTGGAAGGATAGCACTTTGGCTGTTAGCACCTAACATTTAGCACTTGGCATTTAGCACTTGGCATTTAGCACTTGGCCAAAACAATGCAATGTGAAAACCAAGCGCTGAAATGCTAAGTGCTAAATGCTGAATTTTCACGCTGGCAGGCGCTTCAGTATCTCATTCGCCCTCCGGAACCACGGACGCTCGCGGCGCCGCAGGTAGCCGGGCATGGTGGGTTTCTTGTCGAGCACCTTTCGCGCCCATTCGCGGGCTTCGGCGTTGCGTCCTTCGGAGGCCAGCAGCTCCGCAAAATTCAAGTAAGTCTCTGACAGCGTCGACGTGACTGTTACCTGCCGGAAGAGCGCCTCGGCTCTCTCTTTTTGTCCGGTCTGCGCGTAGGCGTGGGCGAGCAATCCGGCTGCGCGCTGAAAATCGTAGTCGGGCTCTTTCGCGACCACCCGTTCCAGGTCGGGTAATGCAGCCGCGGCGTCGCCTAACTGGATGGCGCAAACGCCGCGCCGGTAAAAGGGGTCCGGCGTATCGGCGCGGGCGGCGATGGCTTTGTCGAAGGCGGCTCGCGCCGACTGGAGATTGCCGTCGTCCATGTAAAGGTTGCCGAGTTCTTCATAGTTCCCAGCCGACGGATTGTCGCGAATCGCAGCCTCGAGTTCGCCAATGCGCTTGCGGCGCGGAAAGACTTTGAAGGACTGGCCCAGCAGCCCAATGTCGGGAAGCGCCTCCACGACAAGATAGATAATTGCGCCGAGCGGACCGAGAAACAGGATGACGAAGATCCAGTAGTTATCCGGCCGCCGCCGGATGAAGTGGATGATCGCCAGTCCCTGGAGGATGATGCCCCACGGGTATAGAAGGTAGCTCAGAAATCCCATGCCGGTCTTACATCTTAGGCCTGACTCGGCCTAGCGTGAGATTACACATTTGTGGAAGATGGAGAAAGTGACTGCCGGGTGGCAGCGCGGCGGCGCACAGAGTGAGACGCGGCAAGCCGCGTCTCTACGGGAGAGTTCGCAAGGAGTGGCGATGTCGAATCAGAACACTGAACAGCAGAACGATGAGGCGCAGATTCTGGCCCTGCACGAGGCTGGGGACAAGGCGCTGATGAGCGCGGATCTGGCCGTGCTGACGCGGATCTTCGCCGACGACTATGTGCAGTACAACGAGTCGGGCACGGCCTTCACGAAGCAGGACGTGCTGAACAATTTCCGGACGGGGGCGACTCGTTATCCGTCGATCATTTCCACGGGGCGGAAGATTCGCGTATTCAGCGACACTGCGGTCGTGCACGGCTCGGAATTGGACGAGGTCGAGGCCGGTGGAAAGCGATTCAGCGTGCGCTACCTGTACCTCGACGTCCTGCAGAAGCGGAATGGTGAGTGGAAATTAGTGGCGTCGCAGTTGGCGCGACCGGCGGAAAAATGACAGCAGACGTTCCGATTTTCTTGCCCTCCGTGTCCCCTGTGGTTTGGATCTTCTTAACCACAGGGGACACAGAGGAACACAGGGGGAACCCGGAGCGGCGAGATGCGGCGCTAGAAACGCGATCCGTCTAGTCTTCGTCGGGGCGCAAGCGGTTCTGCCAGTGCGACCAGAGGAACCAGACGATCCCGGCCAGCAGAAACGCACCGATCAGGGCGTCGAATTTGTGGAAGTACTTGCCGAGCGAGCGCCAGTGCTCGCCGAGCTTCATGCCGAAGTAGGCCAGCGCGAAGCACCAGGGCCACGATCCGAGGAAGGTGTAGATGTGGAATTTGCCGCGCTTCATGCGGGCGATTCCGGCGGGCAGAGCGATGAATGTGCGAATCACTGGCAGCAGGCGCGCGATGAACACGGCCATGTCTCCCCAGCGCTGAAAGAAGCGGTCGGCCCAGTCGAGTTCACGGCGGCCCATCAGGATCCAGTGTCCGTAACGCTCGACCAGCGGGCGCCCGCCGTAGCAGCCGATTTCGTAGGCGACCAGCGAACCTAGATTGCAGCCGATCGCGCCCGCCGTTGCCGCCCACACCAACTTCATCGTGCCGGTATAGACGAGGTAGCCGGCGAAAGGCATGATCAGTTCGGAAGGCAGCGGAATGCACGCGGACTCAATCGCCATGAGCAGCGCGATACCGGCGTAGCCGGTGGCCGCTACGAGGGAATTGATGACGACGAAAAGTACGGTGAGGATTTTCTCGGTCATTTGGAATCGGGTGATCGGATGATCGGGCCATCGGGTCATCTGGCCTTCGGGTTTCAATCACCCGATGACCCGATGGTCAGATGACCTGATGCCGTTCAGAACGCCCCTTCCTGGGTGAAGCTGAAGCCGGGCAAGGTTACGCCCTCCGTTGATTTGGCGACCTTCACCTTCACCACAGGCGCGTCGGGCGCGGTGACCTCGGCAGGCCGAAGGACCGCGTACTGCGTGAACACTTCGCTGTACACCTTGGTGACCAGGTGATCCTGCCCGGTTGCATCCTGGCGCCAGACTTGTCCGAGTTTGATGCTCTTCACAGCCACAAGTTTTTCCTTTAGTTCTCAGACTACTCACCCGGCCGCCAACCCGTCAATCGCAGCCGAGTTACCATTGGTGATTGGCAGCTGCCGCAAGCCGGCGGCTTTGTTACCATGAACCACGACTCAGGAGGAAACCGATGCCCCGCGGAAATATGCCGCGTCAACCCAGCCGCAGCGGACGACAGGAAGGCGCCCGCCGGGCGAAGGGTGCGCCATTGAAGGGTGTGCAATCGAAAAATGCGGTGGCGCGTCGCGCAACCGTGGACGGGCGAGGCGCCCGTCTCTCCGCCGGGACGGCGACGACGGCTGCGGTTTTGAAAAAGAAGTTTGCGTCTCGGGCGGGAGACGCGGCAAGCCGCGTCTCTACTTATGATCCTTTGGCCCCGGAACGGGTTCGTCAGATCATCGCGGGCCTTGATCAGCTCTATCCCGATGTGACTTGTGCTCTCACTCACCGCAGCGCGTGGGAATTGCTGGTGGCGACGATTCTTTCCGCCCAGTGTACCGACGTACGGGTAAACATGGTCACACCCGTTCTATTTGAAAAGTATCCGACCGTCCAGGATTTCGCGGCGCTCGAACCGGAACAGTTGGAGCCGGATATCCGCTCGACCGGATTTTTCCGCAACAAGTCGAAGTCGGTGGTGGGCGCGGCGCGGAAGGTGGTCGCGGATTTTGGCGGGAACGTCCCGCAAACGATGGAGGAGTTGCTGAGCCTCCCCGGAGTAGCTCGCAAGACGGCGAACGTCGTGCTCGGGACGTGGTTCAAGAAGAATGAAGGGGTGGTCGTGGACACGCACGTGACGCGAATTGCACGGCGTCTGGAGCTGACGAAGCAGGAAGACGCTCGAAAGATCGAAGAAGACTTGATGCGGGTTATTCCTCGCGAACGGTGGACGGATTTTTCTCACGAAGTGATCTGGCACGGGCGGAAGCTCTGCGTGGCGCGTGGTCCGAAGTGCGCCGATTGCGCGCTGGAAAAACTGTGTCACGCCGCCGACAAGACCTGGTCCACGGTTGAGATTCATCCGTGGGCCAAGCCTTAAGCCAAGCTGCGCACGGCTTGGACGGTTGTGTGGTGGCGGGGCTCTGCCCCGCTGAGACAGGGAAAAGCCCCGTCCCCACACGAGCCTGCATTAGCTGCCGGTGTAGGCCAGTTCGACGACGGTGCAATCGTCGTTGAGCGGTGTGCCTCCGCAAAAATCGGCGACGGCGGCGAAGACGTCCTCCATGGAAGCACTCTTCCCGGCGACATGTTCGAGGCGTTCGCTGTCAAACATGTCTCCGCGGGCGTTCTCGGCTTCGGTGACGCCGTCGGTCACCAGGATCAGCCGATCCCCCGGCCTCATCTGGCAGCGGTCGCTCGAGTAAGTCGCATCCGCGAGCAGGCCTACGGGCAGGTTGCCGTGCGATGGCCGGAGCACTTCGTTGCCGCAGATCCACACCGGCGGAATGTGTCCGCAGTTGACGTATTCGAGATCTCCGTCGTTGCGCAGGCGGGTAATGATCATGGTCGCGTACTTCTCACCGATGTGCTTGTAGGTGAAGAAGCGATTGACCGCCGCGACGATTTCCGTGAGTGGCATTCCTGAAATGAGTTGCGAGTAAACCATGCCCTGGAGAATGGAAGCGAGCAGCGCGGCCGAGACTCCCTTGCCGCTGACGTCGGCGAGCACAACGGCCAAGCCCTGGGGTGTATTCACGGCTTCGAAGAAATCGCCTCCGATTTCCTTACAAGACATGTTGCGTCCGTTCACCCGCGCAAAAGGAACTTCGGGAAGAGTCACCGCCAGCAGACGCTGCTGAATGGTCGCTGCGATCGACAGTTCCTGCTGATAGCGGCGCCCCGCTTCTTCGGCCTGCACCAGGCGCGCGTTCTCGACCAGTTGGGCAGCTTCAGTCGCGATCGCCCGCAGAATATCTTTGCTTACGCCGGCGATATCGCGCGAGGCAAAGCGCGAATCGACATAGAGCGCGCCCATCACTTCTCCACCGGCCGGCTGCTCAGCGCCCTTGGCTTGAACGAGCGGCTTGCGCAACGGCATGCAGATCACGGTTCGCAGGTCGAAGGCGACGATGCTTTTCCGCTCCTTTACATCGAGCATCTGACTGGTGTCCGTGATCAGGTATTCGGAGTTCGCGGTCAAGGCGCCGTCAAGCACCGAACGGGAAATTGTCTTGTCGTCGAGCAACGGCTCGCCCTTCGAGTTACGCCCGGCGGCAAGCGTCAGGGTCCCGTCGAGATCGCGAAGAAAGATGTACGCGCGTTCGGCGCGGGTCAGTTTCAGCGTGGCCTCGAGCAGCGTAACCAGGATTTCATCGAGCACGCCGATGGTGTTCAGCTTGCGCGCCGCTTCCATGAACAGCGTGAGTTTCTCGAGGTCGCTGGCCTCCGGGGCGATCTGAATGCCCGAGATCTGGCTCAGAAACTCCCGCGCCGTGTTCGAGGTCGTATGCAGCGGGTGGAAGATCAGGTAGGCAAGATCGCGCCCGCCAAATTCCAGCCGATCGTTGCGTTGCAGCTTGTGGCGGTCCACCTTCTCGCCATTGACGAAGGTGCCGTGTTTGCTGCCCAGGTCCACGACAAAGAACTCGCCGTTTTCCGAGACGATGGACGCATGCTCGCGAGACACGCGCGGGTCGGCGATCACCAGGTCGCGATCCACCTTGCGGCCCACGGTGTAAGGAGTGTGATTCAGCGAGAGCGTCTGCTGATCGTTCCCCTGGACAAAGATTGCGATGGGAAAAATGCTGGATATGCCCGAATGCGACGAAGCCGACATGTACCCTGAACTCTCCTTGGGCCATCATGCCAGCACCTGACACGGGCCCCCCAAGCATTCTACGACGTGCCCGGCCCCGCCGACGCAGTAAAAATCCCCTGGTGATCATGGACCAGCATCAGGGCAGCGACGGCCACGGGGAACGGGATCACCGTCCAAAAAGGTATAGCCCAGGCCTGCTCGGCCGTCTCCCGCGGCAAAACGAAGGAAAGACCCGCCAGGGCGGCGCTTGCGAGCCAAGGCCACGCCAGCAGAATTGCGGCCAAACTCAGAAGCGCGCGGTTCAAGCGATTCCGCTTCCAGAGGAATAGCCGGTCGCGCAGCAGCAGGAGCAGCGCGGGCAGCAGCAGGACCTGGTTATAGAAGTGGTAGCTCGGGATGATGATGATGGTCATGGCCAAAACCAGAGAAGCAGTGCCGGCGAAAGCAGGGGTTTGTTCCGAAAAACGGCGGTTCTTCCAACCGATATGCAGCGTCGCCGCCCCGGCGAGCACCCGCGCCATCCATCCCCAGGGAGTGGGGACGAGTACGTCCAGGATCGATGCGGTATCGGTGTAGTTCTGGTATTCGCGCATTGCGTGGAGGAAGCGGGGAATCCAGTGCGGCAGATACCACTCCGAAGCGGCGCCAAGGATGGCCATGGTGAACAGGAATGACGCGGCCCAGCGGTAGCGCCGGCGCCAGTCGGCGAACGTCCACATCGTCAACCAGAACAACAAGAGCCAGACGAGTTGGGGCTTGATGGTGGCCAGGGCCAGCGCGATGCCGGCGGCGATTGGCCGATCCGACACCAGCAGCGCCATCGCGATCGCCAGCAGCGCAGCCACCAGGAGCGACAATTGCTGGAGTTTGAGACCCTGCACGACGGTCAGGCTGCCGATGGTGAACACCATCAGGCTCGCCTGTGTCCACAGCGGTACGGACCAGCGCAGCACACGCAGCCACAGCGGAATCGCGACCACGGTGAGCCCGAGCAACAGCCAGAAGAATCCTTTGCCCACGATCTCAAACGGAAGATGGATGGTGGGCGCAAGGCCGAAGGCGACGTAGACAGGATAGGCGAATCGCTGCTGGTCCTTTGGATCTGCGGGGCGGGCCGGGTCAAGGGGGCGTCCATAGTAACCTTGCTGAATCTCGCGGGTCACGGCGGGACTGTAGGGATCGCGGCCGCGAAGCAGCAATTCCCGCGCAGCCAGCCAGCTCGGATAAAGGTCGGAAAGATTGCCGCGCCGCCGGTCGTGGGCAGCGGCGTCGGATTTCTGATACGGAATCAACACACGGTTGGCGTACAGCCAAACGCCCGCTGCACAGAGCGCAGCGGCCAGAACCAGACAGAGCGGCTTATGGGAAATGCTGGGTCTCATCGCGCAATTGGGGAAAACTCGGATCCGGCAGCGCTCCCGTGAACATGTCTCGGGATACCTCTAAAGATCGCAGCCGATGTGAGCAAGAACATAATGAGAATCGGAATGATCGGGTACACGTACACGTGCAAGGCCAGCGAAATCACATGCAAGGGAGGCAAGAAGAGAACGCATTGACTGCTCAGTAGGGTGAGTCTCGCCCATCGCGGGATTCCGGTGTGCTCCGCCATGTATTGCGAGAACAGACCCATGGGTAGAAGCGCGATGCACAAATCGGAGGTACTTAAATGATAGCTGACCAGGATTGCCGCCAGAACAAAATTCCCGAACGCCAGATTTGTAGCATCGGCGAGCCTCGATCTACTGCCCTTAAAGCTCCTCCACGCATGCCAGAACAGCAAAACCGAACCAATCCAAATCAGAGCTAGGCGAGCGACCGTGTCCGGTGCGATGCCCGAAACGCTGACCAATCCTCTAATATTCGCCATCCCTGCCGGGTGAATGCTTGCCAACGGCCGGCTGCTCAGCGTCATCAAGAAGCGAGGATATGCCGTCAGGAAGGACCATCCGGAAATGCCCACTGAAATCAGGAGCAATATCACGGACACGAGACCAAACCCTTGGAGGACTCCCTTTCTTCGAAGCGACGCCACCAATACAATCAGAGTAAGAACGATATTGAACTTGAAGAGGCCACAGCTCAGCAAACAACCCGCCGCGAAGTCGCGGTCCCGTCTCAGTTCAACAACCGCCAGCGTCATAACCAAAAGGAGCAGCAGCGAATCTTGACCTTGCAGAAAACTGATCAATACGGGCGGGAACAAAAAGAACAGGGGCAGCAAGACGCGCCAGGCGAAACGTTTGAAGATATGCCGTTGAAACACTATCGCGATGTATGCCAAAACCCCTACGTTAAGAACGCACCATATCAGATAGCCGGTTGGCGGGGACCAAAGGCAGATTGGCAAGAATAGCAGCGTCTCAAATGGAGGGTGGATGTAGTACTCGCCAATGCGTCCGGCATAGCGAATTTGGAATTGCTCTTGAGTGTGGAAGTCGTAAAGTTGGTGCCCGTATCCTTCGCGTACCATTCGAGCGGCGGCGTAGCGATCCGTGAAATCGGTTCCCTTCTGTCTTTCTGCAAAATTGTGCGCGAAATAGTAGACGATGCCGGCTAGCGTCAGAAGCAGCAGCACGTTCTGGGCGAACCGTCCCCACCTGTTCCACTCCGCAATCGCAGATCCTTCCGGGACCGCTGCTTCTCGACTTGGCGACTGTAGCTTCACGGTAAACAATGCCGCAATATTCCCGATAGCGGGCCTTGAGTTTGGCACTCATCATTGCCGACCCTGGATTCTATCGTCAGCCGGCAAACGCACAAAATAAATCTCGGAAGCGACCGGGAGTATTTTCGAGTTTGGGGTATGATCGCTCAACGTGAGAGCCAGTCCGCTTTCTCTATCCAGCGTGTTCCCGGTGGTATTACTGCTGGGGTTGTTCGGCATGACGGCACGCCCGGCGACCGATCCCGATCTCTGGTGGCATCTGCGCACCGGGCAGTGGATTGTGGAAACCGGCCACATCCCCCACTCCGACCCTTTTTCCTTCACCCGCGCCGGGCACGCCTGGGTTTCGCATGAGTGGTTGTCGGAGGTCGTGTTTTACGAACTCTGGAAACACGGTGGCGCCGCCGCGCTTATCGTATTCTCCGCAATCATTACGACCGCTGGCTTTATGCTGCTCTATCGGCGCTGTCTTCTCTGTGGAGGAAAGCGGCACTGGGCAGCCGCAGCGACGGCTTTCGGCGCTTTGGCTGCGGCTCCCTCCTGGGGAGTGCGGCCGCAGATGTTCACCTTTGCGCTGGCCAGCCTGCTCCTATGGCTGCTCGAAGCTGGCACTAAGAAAGATCGGCCCAGGCTCCTGTTTTGGATACCACCACTGTTTCTGCTGTGGCTGAATCTGCACGCCGGATTCGCGCTCGGCCCCGCACTGTTGCTTGCGTATGGGGTCGGCCTGATTATGGAGATTGCCGTCGGCGCCACGCCTTGGCAGCAGGCACGCCCCGTCCTCCTGCGGGTGCTGCTGCTTCTGGTGGCCTGTTTGGCGCTCGTGCCACTCAACCCCAGCGGCGCGCAACTCTATCGTTACCCGCTCGATACTTTACGCTCGCCCGGGATGCGGTCGTTCATTGGCGAGTGGCACTCACCGGATTTTCATGAATGGGCCTATCGCCCATTTCTACTCGTATGGCTGCTGCTTCTGACCGCGCTCGCCAGTTCCCGCTGGCGGCCTCATGGACGTGTGATCGTACCCCTGCTCCTTACTTCTTTCGCCGCTCTGGACGCCGTCCGCCACATACCAATTTTCGTTTTGCTGGCAATGCCGGTGATCGCCGCGGCTCTCCCGGCGGCTGGAGCAATTCCAGAATTGCCGTGGACGCCAAAAGCTGCCGCGCTGCGCTCGGCATGGACCCTTCGACTTCGCTCAGGGCAGGCTGGCGGGGGCGCCCGTCCCCACACGAGCGGCCCCTCGCGGTTCCGGCCACTTTTCAACGGGGCGGTTGTCGTTCTGATCGCGGTGTTTGCATTGGTGCGGTGGATCAGTCTTGCCCGCAACCAGGATGCCCGCGAGGCGGAGCAGTTTCCCAAAAACGCTGTCGCGATCTTGCGGGCCACAGCGCCCAGCCCCGGAGACTCTTCGTTTGACGTCTTTGTTTACTATGACTGGGGAGGCTATGCGATCTGGAAGCTATATCCGGAATATCGTGTATTTGTGGACGGCCGGGCGGACCTCTATGGCGACGACCTCCTGCGCCAGTTTGAGACCGCTGTGCAGCTCCGGATCGGCTGGCGGGACGTTCTTGACCGCTGGAAGGTGGAGGCGGTGCTGGTGCCCCCTTCCTGCGCGCTGGCTCAAGTCCTCCTTCTCGACCCCAATTGGCATGGTGCATTCAGCGACGCCAAGACGATCCTCCTGCTGCGGACGCACTCCCCCGTCGAAAATTCTGCCATTTTCCAGATACCGTAGCCAGAGGGGCAAGAAAGTGAAAGAATATTTCCCAGAGCCATCCCGAATCTGCGAAACTAGGGCGCACAGGGACTGGTTCCCAAATTTCTCCCGTATTGGGAGTTTTCAGCGTAAGCCCGAAAGGAGTCAAGAATGCGAGATCTGGCTAAACTCTTGTGGAACAATGAGGAAGGGCAGGACATCGCGGAATACGCCGTGATGCTGGCCGTCATACTGGTGCTCGTGATTGGCACCGTGCGTCTGATCGGCGGCAATGCGAATAACGTGTTCTCGTCGGTCGCCAGCTCAGTCGGCACACAGTAGGCCGCCGCAAGCTTTAGGAGTAACGTCACACGCCCGGAGACTAAGTCCGCAGTGGCAACGAGTCAGTCCGGAGTTGTCCCGGAGGGAGAGGAATGAACCGAAGCCGTTTGTTGATGATCGGAGGCTTGGCGCTGGCTGTTGGCCTGCTCGTCAGCTTGACCGTCTATAAACAGCTGCGGACCTTTGCGGGCTCAAGCAACAATGAGCGCGGAGTGCCGGTGGTGGTGGCCGCGGACAATATTCAGGTTGGGGTCAAGCTGGAAGCTCACGATGTCCGCGTGATCACGTTGCCGCAATCGGCGGTTCCACCCGGCGCCTTCTCCGACCCATCGAAGGTCCTGAAACGCGGCGCAATTCTGCCGCTAAGCAAGGGCGAATTTATTCTGTCGAGCAAATTGGCGGCGCTCGAAGCCGGAGCCGGCCTGCCCTCGATGATCCCGCAGGGAATGCGCGCGGTTTCCGTGCGCGTCAACGATGTGGTTTCGGTGGCGGGCTTCGTGCAACCGGGCACGCGCGTGGATGTGCTGGCCACCGGCAATCAAGGCAGCGGTAACGACCGTCAAACCACCACCGTCCTTGAAAACGTCGCGGTCATCGCCGTGGGCAAGAGCCTGGACCGGAACGCTCCCGCAGATGCGCAAACCGCCCCGGTGATTACGCTCCTGGTTTCTCCGGACGACGCGCAGAAGCTGGCGCTGGTTTCGCAGGAAGGACGGATTCAGCTCTCTTTGCGCAATCCGCTGGACACAAAAAAGGGAGGCATCCGCGCGACGCGGACAAGTTCGCTGTATCTGGGCGAGACGCCGGAGACGACTGCGCCCAAGCCCAAAGCTCACAAGGTGGTAGCCAAAGTTCCGGCGCCTCCACCAGCGCCTTATACGGTGGAAATGATCCGTGGCAGCAAACGGGATGAAACCAGCAAGTTTTGAGCCGACAATATCGCCGCGATTCGCCCCCGCTCATCTTCTTGATGGATTTGCCCTCGATGGATTTGCTCATGCAGCCTCGCAGAGGTACGAGTTCATGAAAACTCATAAGCTCGTCGCGGCCGCACTGGTTCTCGGTGCGACCACGATGTTCGCGCGCACCGTGGCGCCCGGCGGCCATCCACAGGCCGCTCCGGCAACCGCTTCGGCTTCTTCTCAGAACGCTTCTGGTCAGAACGCTTCTGCTCAGAACCAGGACAAGGCGCCCGCCGCGCAATCCTCCACTACGACCGCGCCTGCATCCAGCCAGAACGTTACTGCGGGTGCGGCTCCGCTGCGCGTGATGGTGGGTAAATCCCTCCTGATTAACACTACCGAAAGACTGAAACGCGTCTCGGTGACCGACCCCGCGGTGGCGGATGCGCTGGTCGTTACGCCAACCCAAATCCTGGTCAACGGGCTCGCTCCGGGCGAGGTTTCACTGCTGATCTGGGACGAAGTGGAGCGCTCTCAGAGCTTCGATCTTCGGGTGGATGTCGATATCACTGCGGCTTCGGAAGAAATGCATCGCCTTTTCCCGGAGGAGCAGATCAACGTGACGCCTTCGCGTTCCGCGATTGTTCTCTCCGGTCACGTAACCACCGAGGACGTCTCCAAGCACGCGGGCGCGCTGGCCTCGGCGTATTCCAAGAATGTCGTGAATGTGCTGACGTTCGGCCCGGTCGGGGCGGAGGAAGTCCTGCTCGAAGTCAAGTTTGCGGAAGTGGATCGCACGGCCCTGACTCAGATGGGCGTCAATCTGTTTTCCACCGGCGCAGGGAACACCATTGGCACCGTGACCACCGGCCAGTTCGGCGGAATTACCACCGGGGGCATCACCAATTCGACGAACGCCAACGGTACCGGCACCGCCTCGACTACCATGACGGTGTCGAACCTACTTAACCTGTTCTTCTTTAACCCTCAGGTCCATCTAGGCGGAGTAATCCAAGCCCTTCAGGAACGAAGTCTCTTACAGATCCTGGCCGAGCCCAACCTGGTCGCGGTCAATGGCAAGGAAGCCAGCTTCCTGGCTGGAGGAGAATTTCCCTTTCCCGTGGTGCAGCCCGGCGCCGGAGGGATCTCGACCGTCACGGTTCAGTTTCGCGAGTTTGGCGTGCGCCTGAAGTTCACCCCCGTGATTCAACCGAACGGCAACATCCACCTGCGCGTCGCTCCCGAGGTGAGTACATTGGACTTCGCGGACGCCGTCACGGTTTCGGGAACCACCATACCCGCCATCAGCACGCGCAAGGCGGATACGGAATTCGAACTGCAAGATGGCCAGAGCTTCGTCATCGCCGGCCTGATTGATAACCGGGTCACGGATATTGCGAACAAGATTCCGGGACTGGGCGATATCCCGATCCTCGGCAATTTCTTTAAGAGCAAGAGCGCACAAAAGAGCAACTCGGAATTGATGGTTCTGTGCACCGTGCACCGGGTTTCGCCCAGTACCCAGTCGCCGAAGGGTCCGGCGATGCCGGAGCCGAATCTGGATCAGCACAAGTTCGATGGCAAGAAAGCTGAGACATTGAGTCATTGAGCCATTGAGTCATTGAAAATCCGCTTGGGGCTTTTAATGATTCAATGTCTCAATGATTCAATGATTCAATGCCTTTCGAGGGGTTATGCCGGAATTGTCAGTAGCCGTATTCGCCACGGACAACGACCAGCGCGCGGTGCTTCAGGTTCTGGTGGATGGCACCAGCGTGGCTCGCACCGTGTGCAGCAATGCGACCATGCCGCTGGCCGCCAACGACCCGGTCATCCGCAGAACTCAAACCTTTGCGCCCGACGTGATTCTGGTGGATATCGCGAGCGATGGCATCACCTCAGCGCTGCGGGCCGCGGAGTTGCTGCACCAGGAACTTCCCGATGCAGCCGTGTTCGCCGTCGGCCCCATGACTCAACCCCAGTTGATTGTCAGCGCCATGCGAGCGGGTGTGCGCGAATACATTGAGCGCCCCACCACCACGACCGATCTGCTGGAAGCCTTCGTCCGCCTGACGACAACTCGCCGCAAGCCCGGGCGCGAAGGGTCACGGGGAAAGGTGTTCACCATCGTGAACGCCAAAGGCGGCAGCGGCGCGACCACCGTCGCCGTGAATCTGGCTCTGGCATTGCAGTCGGTTCACCACAGCACGGCGCTGGTGGACTTGGCGCCCCTGGGTCACTGCGCCTTGCATCTCAATCTCAAGCCCACCTTCACCGTCTCGGACGCCATTACGAATCTGCACCGCCTGGACTCGTCCTTGCTCGACAGCTTCATGGCTCGTCACGATCGCGGTTTGCAGGTATTGGCCGGCGCCGCCACTCCCACTGCCATCGAACCCTCCGCTTCCGATTTTGCCCGCCTCTTTGACACCATGGTCGGCCTGTTTCACTACATTGTCGTGGACGCTTCCTCCCGGCTCGACAGCGCCACTCGTCTGGTCAGCAACCTGTCGGAAAAGATTTTGCTCATCGCCCACGCCGATGTCGCTTCCCTGTGGAGCGCGGGAAGAGTGGCCCAGTATCTCGGCGAAAGCGGTTCACGGGACCGGTTTGCATTGGTGTTGAACCGTTATCGCAAGGTGGCTGGCTTCAATGAAGCGGAGACCGAGGCCGCCATCGGGGCCCCGGTGCTCTGGCGGATTCCCAATCAGTACTTCGCGGTCTCGACCGCAATTGATCGCGGCGTTCCCTTGATGCAGCAGGGAAACACCGAAATTTCCCGCTCCATTTCCGGGCTGGCGGAATACTTAACCAAGGACGATTTGGATGTGAAGCGCACGGCCTGGTCGCTGTTTAGGACTGTGTAGGTTATTGAGGCATTGAATCATTGAGGTATTGATTCAATGATTCAATGTCTCAATGATTCAATGATTCAATAAAATTATGGCGAATCTGCAAGCCTTCGAACGGACCGAGTACCAGCAAGTCAAGGCGGACCTGCACCGCAAGATCCTCGATCGCCTCGACCTGGAAAAACTCGGCCGTACGACCGGAGATTCGGCGCGCGAAGAAGTTCTCATCCTGATCCGCAGTTCGGTGAACAGCGAGGCGGTCCCTCTCAGTTTCGCCGAGCGCGAGCAGTTGTCGCGGGAGATCCTCGACGAAATCTTCGGCCTGGGCCCGCTCGAACCTCTCTTAAAAGATCCCACTATTTCCGACATTCTCGTCAACCGCTTCGACCGCGTATATGTAGAACGCGCGGGCAAGCTCGAGATCACCGGCTTGTCGTTCAAAGACAACCAGCACCTAATGCAGATCATCGACCGCATCGTGTCCCGCATCGGGCGGCGCGTCGATGAGTCTTCGCCGATGGTAGATGCCCGCCTGCAGGATGGCTCGCGCGTCAACGCCATCATTCCGCCCCTGGCGCTCGACGGAGCCTGCCTCTCCATCCGCCGCTTCGGCCGGGATCCGATCACCGCGCGCAACATGCTCGACAACAAGACCCTGACCGAGCCCATGCTGGAATTGCTTTCGGCCATGGTCAAGGGCCGTCTGAACCTGATCATTTCCGGAGGAACGGGCGCCGGCAAAACCACGGTTCTCAATGTCCTTTCCGGTTACATCCCGAATTCGGAGCGCATCGTAACCATCGAAGACGCGGCCGAATTGCAGCTCAAGCAGGAACACGTAGTGCGTCTCGAAACCCGCCCTCCCAACATCGAAGGCAAGGGTTCGGTTCGCATGCGCCAACTCGTCATCAACAGCCTGCGCATGCGTCCCGATCGCATTGTGGTGGGCGAGGTGCGCGGCGAAGAAGCCTTCGACATGCTTCAGGCCATGAATACCGGCCACGAGGGTTCGCTCACCACCGTACACGCCAACTCGCCGCGCGACGCCCTGGCTCGCATCGAAAACATGGTTTCCATGGCCAACCTGAACATTCCCGAGCGTGCGATTCGCCAGCAGATCGCCAACGCTGTCCACGCCGTAGTCCAGGTCGCGCGTCTCTCCGACGGCTCGCGCAAAGTGCTCACCGTCTCCGAGGTCACCGGAATGGAAGGAGAGATGATCGCGCTGCAGGACATTTTCGTTTTTGAACGCAGCGGCGTTGACGAGAGTGGAAAGGTGCGCGGCGTCTTCCATTCCACCGGCCAGCCGCCCCATTTCGCCGAGCGCCTCGCCACCGCCGGTTGCCGCCTGAGTCCCGCGCTCTTCGAGTCCCGGATGGAGGTCTAGCGCATGCCCTTCGTTATCGCCTTGCTCGTGTTTGTGGTGGTCACCGTGGCGGTCTTTGCCGCCATGTCTGTGTTTGATCAGCGCAAGGCCCAGGCTCGCATTCTCCGCGATCGCCTCTCCACCGTTCAGAAACCAACCGAACAAACCGAGCCGGCCGTGGCTCTTTTGCGCGACGAAGTGATGAGCCGGATACCTGCGTTCGACACCTGGCTGCGCCGCTCCGAGCGAGTCTCGCTTCTACAAAAAATGCTGGCGCAGGGTGACGTAAATGCTCGCGCCGGAAACTTCCTGATGCTTTGCGCCCTGTCGGCCCTGGTATTCGCCGCCATCGCGTTCATCGCCGGCGGCAACCTGGTGTTTGGCTGGGTCGGCGCTGTGCTTGGTTTTTTTATTCCGTACGCCTATGCCTCGCACATGCGGACGAGACGCTTCCACAAATTCGAGGAGAAGTTTCCCGAGGCCATCGATACGCTGGCTCGCGCCGTTCGCGCCGGACACGCCTTTACCACCGCCCTCGAAATGATTGCCAACGAAGTCTCCGAACCGGTTGCCGGAGAATTCCGCCAGCTCTACGAAGAACAGAAGTTCGGGCTCCCCGTGCGCGACGCCCTGCTCAACCTGGCCGACCGCATTCCTCTGGTCGACGTAAAGTTCTTCGTGACGGCGGTGATGTTGCAGCGCGAAACCGGCGGCAATCTTGCCGAGATTCTTGACAACCTCTCTTACGTCATCCGCGAACGCTTTAAAATCCTGCGCCAGGTGCGCGTGCACACCGCCCAGGGACGCCTCACCATGGTCCTGCTCATGGCTCTGCCCCCCACGATTGTGGCCATCATGCTGCTCATCAACCGGGGATTCATTCTCCCGCTTTTCACCGACCCGCTGGGACACGCTTTGATCGTCGGAGGCATCACTTTGCAGACGTTGGGCTACTTTGTCATTCGCAAAATTATCAGGATTCAGGTGTGAAATATGAGTTCTCAGTTCCCAGTTCTCAGTTCTCGGCAAAACCGGCAAATCGCAGGCTTTTGCTCAGAACTAGGAACCAACAACTAAAGATTCGACAAGGTCTGATTCATGACAGTCGCACAGCTCTGGCTTTTACTGGCAACTGAGAACTGACAACTGAGAACCGAGAACTGATTTATGGCGCTGGCGCTGTCCATTTTCGTATTTCTCACCATCGTGGTGATCGTGTTCGCCTTTGGCGCGGCCACGGTGGCGCCTTCGTCGGTGCTCGGATCCCGCCTGCGCGAAATCGGCTGGCAGCGCGCCAAAGCCCAGGCCAAACCCGCCATCCGCGAACGCATGCAGCAGGCCCTCGATCCCTTCAGCCGCGCCTTGCCGGTCTCGCCCGCCGACGTTTCCCAAACCCGCGCCTGGCTCATTCAAGCCGGATATCGCAGCCCGCAGCACGTTACCATCTATCGTGGTTTGCGCGTCCTCTTCGCCGCGCTTGGTTTCTTCTCGGTTTTTCTGTTCACCAGATTCGATTCGCCCCTGCTGCTTTGCGGCGTGACCGCGTTCGGCTTTTTCATCCCGCGATTCTTGCTGAAGAGAACATTGAAGGAACGGCAGCGCCGCATTCGCATCGGCCTTCCCGATGGACTCGATTTAACCGTGATTTGCGTGGAAGCGGGCTTGTCTCTCGATCAAGCCATGATGCGGGTGGGCCAGGACCTGAGCACCGCGCACCCCGAACTAAGCGCTGAATTCCATCTCTTTGATCTTGAAACTCGCGCCGGAAAACCGCGCGTCGAGGCGCTCCGCAATCTCGCCGAGCGCACCGGAGTCGATGACATTCGCTCCCTGGTCGCAACCCTGATTCAGACCGACCGCTTCGGAACCAGCGTGGCTCAGGCCTTGCGCGTTCATTCCGATTCCCTGCGCACCGAGCGCCGCCAGCGCGCCGAAGAACAGGCCGCCAAGACTACCGTCAAAATGATCATCCCCCTCGTCCTGTTTGTGATGCCTTCCTTGATTTTCGTCACCGTCGGGCCGGCCGTAATTCAGTTGATGCACATATTCATGCCGGTTGCCGGGGGGAAACGGTAAGTTATTGAGTCATTGAATCATTGAATCATTGAGGTATTGATTCAATGACTAAATGATTCAATGACTAAATGATTCAATGACTAAATGATTCAATGACTAAATGACTAAGGGATACGCTTTCAACCGCACACGCACCACTTACCTCGCGACCAATCTCCTGGTCGCGCGCACCCATTGGTCCCGCTTTCGCGGCCTTATGGCCACGGAATCGTCCCGGTTCACCCACGGCCAGGGACTGTGGATTAGCCCTTCCCACGGCATCCACACCTTCGCCATGCGTTTTCCGATCGACGCTGTTTACCTTGACCGGGAACGGATTGTCATCCACATTGAAGAGGACCTCAAGCCCTGGCGCCTGGCCGCGGTTCGAGTCCACGCCGCTTCCGTGCTTGAACTTCCGACGGGCGCCGTCCGCGATTCCCTGACCGCGCTCGGCGACCAGGTGGACATTTCTTTCGAAGAACGTCCGATTCACACCGAGGCCGCCTGAACCAAGTCAAGAAGTGATAAGAGATTGCAAGGTGCCCCAGGTTCGCGCCCGCCTTTTGGGCGCTAACCTGGGTGCGATCACCGGGGATGAAGTTACTTGGGCCGCAAGAACACCCTCTCACTTCCTCCGCACGCCTTCCGTTCACGATCTCCAGCCGTCCATTCCGATTCGACCTCCACCACTCCAATCTCGCGCAGCGCGTAATGCCGGAAGCTACTCCACTTCCACTCCTCGGGCGCCAGAACCAGTCCGCGCTTCACCGGATTGCGGTGAAGGTATCGCAGCTTAACCGTAAACTCGTGGTAGTCGCGTACATTTCGATCATAGTAGCGTTTCTCCCAAAAAGATCCCGGAAGGTGCGGAAGGTACGGAAGGTGCCCCAGGTTAGCGCCCGCCTTTTGGGCGCTAACCTGGGATGATGATGAGGAGGAGGAGGATCGTAAGCGTCGAACCCGTTTAGCGAAAGACAATTTCAGATAGTGCATTGCCTCCGCCAACGTAGCAAGGTGCCCCAGGTTCGCGCCCGCCTTTTGGGCGCTAACCTGGGAGGCCTGGGAGGAGCAATCGCGGGCGAAGGCGGCAGGCTCACTCAACAGCAGATGAACGTGCTCCGGCATGACCACGTACCCATAAACGCAGACATCGAAACGGAGGCGCATATCCTCCAAGCATCGGACGAACAGATCGAACACCTCGGCGGTTGCGAAATAGGGACGGCGGCGGTAACAACTAAAAGTTACAAAGTGGCATTGCCCGGATTCGTGAAAGCGCCGGAGACCGCGGGGCATGAGCCGAACTTACGCTGCGCAGCAACTCTGGGAAAGTACACGATCGTGGGTACCGCCGCCCAGGGTTAGCCTTCGCCCAGGTTAGCCTTCGCCCAGGTTAGCCTTCGCCCAGGTTAGCGCCCAAAGAACGGGCGCGAACCTGGGGCACCTTGCACCTTGCCTTTGCAACGTCGATCGAAACAACTGGGGGCGCGCCACTTTTCGCGCTTTTCGAGAAGTGGCCCACCGGACAACCCGCACCGTTCGACTCCGCTTTACGTTGCCGGAGGGCGGACCTTCATCTTGGGAGAGAATCGTAGCCGGGGCCGGCAGACGACCCGCACTCTTTCCACAGCTTTTCCCAATTCCAGATCCCGGACGTCACCTTGATCGGCAACGGGAATCCGAGCTGATGCGCGAGCATACACACCTGCCCGCGATGGTGGGCTTCGTGAGAAAGCATGTAGCACAGCATTTCCATGCCCACCGGCCAAGGCCGAGCCCAGCCGTCTCTGCGAAACTTCTCGACGCGGCCCCCACAACCGCCGAGCGCTTCAGCGAGCATCTCCCCGCAGCGAGCGGCGCTCTCGGCCAATCCCGCACGGGCCTGCGGCGGCGTGCAGTGCGCGCGGTTGAGCTGTGGTGGAACCTTCAGGTGCGGAGCTGTAAGCCTGACCCACTTCGAGCGGACATTGTGCATGTGCGTGAAGATCGCCGCAATGGTGCGGACTTTGTTCTTGCCGGGCGGTTTGGCTCTCCAGGCGGTAGGGTCAAGATGTTCGATAAGAACCTGGTTCATGCGATCATTGGCGGCAAAGATCTGGACTGCGGCTCGGCCGAGTTGAGTGTGAACACGGGGTTGACGATTGGTGTATTGACGCGTCCTCACGGCTCCCTACTCCTTGACCCATAATACTTCTTGAGTGCCCGTTTGAACTCACGAGGGTGGCGGGCGGCCCGTGCCATCTGAATCGTTTGAACTCACGAGGGTGCCCCGTCCAAGCATTGCTTGGGCGGGCCCGCGAGGGTGCCCCGTCCTTGTGTCTGCGTTCTGTGCAGACACAGGGCGGGGATTTTGACTTCCTATCCTCACCACTGCTGGGTGCCCCACACATTCGCGTTTTTTGCGAATGTGTGGGCGTCAGCGCCACAGTTCCGGAGAACCCACCAACCCGCGCTTCACCGGATTCCGATGCCTGTAGCGGAGTCCACCGAGCAGCCCCGGAGAGCCTGCCCTGTTTTGCCGAAGCCCCGAGCGAACCGGGGCCCCCAGCGCGCCCGCTTTTGGCGCGATGGGGTGGGGGAAGCCGAGGGGGAAGTCGAAGGGGGTGTCCAAACTTAGCCCCGCGCTTCAGCGCGGGGTAGCGCGCCATGGCGACCCAAGTCCCGTAGGAGCCCGTGTCATAGCTTGAGGTCGATCGAAAAAGTGGACCGTACGATGCATCAGCCGCGAAGCGGCGGTACAGGAAAGCCCGGCACGTCAGTGCCGGGTAGGCGGAAGTGGGACCAATCGAGTCCCGCTAGGGACGGCACCCAGGCTATGACACAGACTCCGTAGGGACGACCGAAACGCGGACGCCCGACCCCGGACGGCGCGCACCACCGAATGGTGATGAAAGATTCTGCCCCGCAGCCGCGGTCAAAGCCACTTCGCGAAAAGCGCGAGAAGTGGCGCACCCCCAGTTGTTTCGGTTTCAACGTTGAAAGACACACCGGCGTTATACTTCCCGCGTTAATGTGGCCCACCCGCCCCTGCGCTTCTCTTTGGGGCGTGATTCGAAGTAGTTACCGGGAACGTTCCGTCTGGACCCGGATTTCCCCGTCCCCGAATTTCTCCTGATAACACTTCCCGGTATCATTAGGTCGAGGCGGTCAAATGGATCATAGCTTTGAGGAAATTCGCTCTGCCGCTCTCGATCTTTTAGCGGGGCGGGAGCCTGGGCCGTACGACCTAACCCAATACCAGAACCTACTTGTGGCAGTCGCGCAAGTATTCGAACGGCGTGAGGGTGGCCCGCCGAATCGCGGATATCAGGGTGGGGGCGTCTTCGGCCCCTCGCTGTCGTCTAACGACAGAGAGCTATTCCTAGAGGTGTTTTGGGCGTTGTTTCGAGAAGGAGTAATTACGCTCGGCTTGAATGACTCAAATCGCGAGTTTCCCTTTTTCCGAGTCACCGAGTTTGGCCGCCGGCTGATAACCCATCAGCAGGCTTATTTCTTTCACGACGTTTCCTCTTATGAGCGACTGGTCAGAGCGGAAGTGCCGGCCATTGACGACACCACGGTGCTCTACCTGAAGGAGGCAATGCAATCGTTTCGCGCAGGCTGTATCCTGGCAGCGACGGTAATGCTTGGGGTCGCGACTGAGCACACGTTTCTGCTTTTACTTGAAAAGATTGAGCAGAGCTCGTCCCACGCGGCGACGTTTGCCAACGTGGCGAATGAGCGGACGATTCTTCAGAAGGTGAATAAGTTCAAGAACATTCTCGATCAGCAGTCTCGGTCCCTGCCGACTGATTTACGAGAGGACTTAGATACGCATTTCGCCGGTATTTTGTCGATCATCAGGACGTTTAGAAATCAATCGGGGCATCCAACAGGCAAAATTGTCGATCGCGAGCAGGCCTATGTCCTGCTACAGCTTTTCGTTCCCTACTGCAAGAAGATGCATCAGTTGATGGCGTATTATGCTTGACCTGCCTACCGGATCGGTAAGTTCCAATGTGGCGGCCGTGACCGCGTGCCCGTTGCGATGACCAGGAAAAGTAAGAAAGAACGCGAGCGAGAAATTGTGGATTTGGTTTATGCCTTTCGGCAACCCTTCAAGATCCGTGACAGTGAACAGCCAGATTTCATAGCCAGATTATCCCCGATTGACAAGCCCTTTGGAATCGAGGTGACCGAATTCTTTCATTCCGAGTCGAAGGCTAGGTTAGATCGGATACCGGGCTACGTAGGAGATCTCCTGAAAGGAGGGACCTTCAAACACAGGACCGATCGTCAGGAGCTAGTCGTCGATAAGATAAAGATAATGTCAGGTGGCGCCGTAAAATTCGGTGACGTCCCTGCGATAGTCCAGAAAGTGCCATCAATCGCAGAGTGTGCAGCGATGGTTGCTAAAATCATCCGGACTAAGAGCGAAAAGCTCGCCGGTGCTTCCCACAAGCTACGGCATATAAACCTCATCATCCGTGACTGCACGGGCCTGCTCGGCCACCGTAAACCGAGCGATTCTTACAGTTTGTATTGCACCGACGCTCTGACCACGGCGGTATTCGGATCGTCGTTCCGCGAGATCTATTTTGTGACCAGACTTTCGGTCGGTGAGTCGTTCATCCCGCTCAAGATGGTGGTAGCCCTCGCGCAATTGTACTTCTTCCGGGCGGCTCTTCAAGACCCGGCGCTCGACGCCCTGACTCCCGATTGCGACTTCATCGAATGTTTTGGTTCTTACCTAGATTCGATAGCCGGAGGTGGGGTTCTTGTTCGCGGGGACGCTCCTGAATGCGAGGTGATTTATGGAGACACCGGGTTCCTACTCGACGCGCAGTTTAAGCTTCAGCTTCGGATGTATTCTGATGTTCCCGTTGAGCATTATGGCCCTGTGAACCCAAGTGTCGGTCTTACCTTGCATCCAACGATCAGCCAGCAGGTCCGGGCGTTCCAGAAAAAAAACACATTCTCGTCGGGTATAGCGTTTATGGTGAGCTCGGGCGAGCATGCCGGGGATTAGGAGGAAATTCGGGACAGACGGGACATTCACTGGTTTTGCCGCCCACCAGATCACCGAAATTGGGGAACGTGCCGTCTGTCCCCACGTTTCACGAAGCTCCCGACGCCGTAGCAAGGTGCCCCAGGTTCGCGCCCGTTCTTTGGGCGCTAACCTGGGCGGAGCAATCGCAAACGAAGGCGGCAGGCTCACTCAACAGCAGATGAGTCGTGCTCCGGCATGACAATGTACCCATAAAATCATCGGTGATCCTAGGTGCCTTTTTTTCTCAAAACGTGCTCTTGAATCCACATTGTTTCCAGCAGGCTTTCCTCAGAACTGAACAACGAATAGGCGTTTAGGTTGTAGTCGCTCAGCACTCGCAACACCTTCTCCCGCTCGGTCGAGGGCAGTTCGAACTTCCACAAATAATCCTGCTGCGGATGTGCCAGATCAAAGACCTTTTGGTGAGAATCAAACCGCCATCCGTAGTTCTCATCGTATGTGCCGCAGATCGTGTAATCGCAGCGTTGCTGAAAGTGCCGTTTGTGGGTTTGGAGATACGGCCCGAGTTGACAGATGATCGGTTTGCCGAGCGTTCCTCCCGACATTCCCGCCGGCTTCCCGCAATAAGCAAAGATGGCTCGTTTTTTCGGCTGACGGAGTGGGTCGTCCCGGAATGCAAAAAACGCCGCTACGAAGGGGGATCGTGACCAATCGAGAAATGGCGACGGAAATCCGAAATGTCGCAGGTAAACCATGTAGCGGTAGACAGAAGTCGGGAAAATGTCCCCAATGCTGTAAAGCAACTCAGGTCTCAAGAACGGCTTGCACACTTCGGGATCGTATTCGGGCACGTCGACGCCTGCAAACGTCTTAACTTCCGGTCCCAAGCTGCCACAGATCAGCATGTAATACTCACGGAAAAGCATATGCTCGCAGCGGTTGCGTTCGAGTGTAGTTGTCAGTTCCCACTCGGAATCGCCCTGCCCTCGAAAAACCAGCGGCGAGAATGAATCCTCATACTTCTTACGTAAATTCTTCAGTTGTTCCTCGAACGTCTCCCAATCGGGTATATCGATCACGTTCATTGAAGTAATCCTCTCGAACATTTTTCCAGAAGTGATTCTAAGGTAAACGGTTTCGGAACAGGACGCACTTGACTCCCCTGTTAAAATAGATTCATAGCAAACAAGCATTTGCCTCAGCACCACCTGCTCCTTGACAACTAATCCAAGCTGCAATCGGTCATTGTTTCAGCGGCCCACCTCTTCGACCCGTTTATCGCGCGTCTAGCGAATAACTCCATTTCTTTGAATACTTTGGAAGCGATCTGGGTACTCGCACGAAAAGACCCCTGCTAAGTGATTGATTTCCTGTGGCGGGCGCCAGTGAGGACGCGTCGAATTGGCCGGAAGCCATCGTAACTCCTTATTCCGGAATACTTTGCCTATAAGTCCTTATTCCCCAAAGACCTGAAAGGAATTTTCCCCTAAGTCAATGATTCCAAAAGACCGGGGAGGGGGGGGGGGGGGGGGGGGGGGGGGGGGGGGGGGGGCAGGGGGTACTAACTGGTAAACACCTCGCCTCGACGCTCGACGTTCGAAACGTCGGAAAAACTCCGTTCCGGTGTGCGAGAGAAAAAAAGGCACAAAAAACACTGAAGTCACCGCGATAATCAGAGCATCCTTCTGGCACACTACACTAGTAGGAATCCCCCAGAAATAACGCAGTCCGAAATAATGCCCGAAGTTGCCACCATTCCCGAAGTCGCCACGCAGTGGCCGGAGCCGCCGCGCCTGCTGGTGGAATGGTCGTCGCGATGGGAAGAGTTCAAGTCCGCCTTGCGCCCGGCCCTGACCCGCTCTCCGAAAGCCTTGGCCGGAGAAGCGCCCATTGGCATATTCCCGTACCGCGGCATGTTCGGCTGCTGGCTGCTGGAGTGCCTGCTGCTGATCGCGGTCATCGTGCTCCCCGAACGCTTTGCGAGCCTTCAGATTCCAAACCCTCCAGCTCGCCCGCAATACGACGTCATTTATTACTCCGCCGACGAACTACCGCGAACGCAAGACCGAGGCGGCGCCGAGGCCGGCAAGTCCGGACGCGCCGGCGGTCAGCAAGCCCACCACCGCACGCAGACCATCCGCGTAGCGCGCGGCGACAAACCCAGCGAGAAAGTTGTGGACGCTCCCAAGGTGAATCTGCCGCATTCCGATTCCGCCGTCGCCAATCTGCTCGCGTTCAAACCGAATCCCGGACCGCCGCCCGCCGAAGGGCTGCGCTCTTCTCTCACCGCACCAACGCTGCCTGCGATGAGCGTGGTGCCGCCTTCGCCAGAAATGAATTCGGAGTTAAACTCAACGCCAAGCCGCACTCCGAGCAGCCTGACGGCCAACGTCATTCCTCCCGCGCCCGAAGTCTCTCACACCAGCACGCGCACTTCGCCAACCTTGAATGCGGCAATCGTGCCGCCCGCGCCGAATGTCTCGCGCGACAAAATGCGGACCGCAAACCCGCTCGCGCCTACGATCATCGAACAAACGCTCATCGAACAAACGATCATCGCACCGGCTCCACGGGACACGCAGCGCGACTTGGCCAGTTCCCGCGTCCCGCTCGCGCAAACCGTCGATGTAGTTGCGCCACCGGTTTCCGCGCCCCAGCGCGACGTGTCGTCCACGCCCAGGCTGACGCTGCCCGCTCCCGCCGTCGTGGCGCCGCCGCCGTCTCAGGTCAGCCGCGATCTCAACAGTTGGGGAAGCTCCGCCACTGGCGATATGCGCACAAAGCCCGTGCCCCCGCCACCCACGGCGTCCGGCGGAGGATCACTCGCAAGATCTGGCGCGGCTACGCTTACCCCGCAGGTTGTGCCGCCTCCGGCCAGCATCGACGGGCACGGTTCCCAAGGAAGCGGCGGTGAACGCTCCGGTCAATCCGCAGGTCGATCCGCAGCTCAAGCCTCAGGTTCGCTCCTAGGCTCCGCTGACGTCATACCACCTCCGCCCGGCCTGGGCGGCGGCAAAGCCCTCTCTGGCAGCGGACGAGGCAACAAGGGAACTGGCGCCGGCGGTCCGCTCGACCTCGGTTCCTCTGTAGCTCCACCGAGTAATGCCGGAGGGACCGCTGCCGGCACTGGAGTCGTCATGTCCAACCAACCGGGATCAAAAGTTGGACTACCGAACTCCACCGGCGGTGGCGCTCTCGCCATGTCGCCCAGCGGCACGGCAAAAAGTGGCCTCGGCGGCAGCGGCGGCGGATCGGGCATCGGCAAAGGCAATGGCCCGGGCAGCGGGTTGCAAGGAGAAGGTTCAGGCGCGGGTAGAGAAGGCACCGGACGCGGCTCCGATCCCAACGCACACGGTGGGATTTCGCCGTATCCCGGGCCCGGCGGCTCGGGAACCGGCACCAGCGGCGCGCCCGCCATACCCGGCGTATCCGTGCAGGGCGGCACCACCACCATCACGCTGCCCAGTTTCGGATCTCCCGATGGCGACGCACCATCGACGGGCCCCGGGCGCTCCTCGGTGAATGACCACAAAAGATCCGGAGTTACGGTGGTGGCGACGTCGCGCTCGGGTGGCGTGTTGCCCTACTACGGTCTGTTGAAGGGCGACAACTATTCCATCTACATCGAAACTTCGCTGGGAACGGCGGTGATGCAATACTCCGAGCCGTCTTCCGCCACGCATCCTTCCCGCGAAGCGTTGAGCGAGCCCGAGCCTCTCCGCAAAGACCTTCCCGATGGCCTTCGCCCCACGCGCGTCTTGTTCACTTGCATCCTTGATCGAACGGGAGTTCTGAAGGACCTGAGAGTGCTGGAACCGGGGGCGGTCGAGTCCACCTCGAAAATCCTGGCTGCGTTGCACAACTGGAAATTCCGTCCCGCATTTCGCGGGAATGAGCCGGTCGAAGTAACCGCGATTATCGGATTTGGGATTGATACGCGATGAGTGCCAAGTTGAAAGCAATTCTCGTTCGCGGAACCTTAGGGGTTGGCGGGGCCGGCTTCCCCATATTCTCTGTCCGTGATCGGTGATCCACAGACACGTGATCGGAGATCACAGACAGGGGACCGCCCCAGGGCGGAGAATAGAGATGGAGTTTGAAGAGCCTTTGCATCATGGGAGGCAGGTATGAAAAGGACGGTTTCTCTGTTTGCCGTGTTGACCGCGGCTTTCGTCATCCTGGCTACGGAACAAGCGCTCGCGCAGGATAAAACGGCGGTTAAGGTAAAGAGCTCGGAGGTTGTAACGGGGGTTGTCATTGTTCACGTCCAAAAGGGCGCGAAATCTCTTGATCTGCAATGCAACGAGGGAATGAGCAACTGCAAGGCTCTGCCGAGCGGAAACTACCTGATGGTTGAACTTCCCGAGAACCACGGGATGTACGACTGCAAGAACGTTGAGATCTATCGCGGGGAACAAGACAAACCCGACGACGCCGAGATGGTTGGCGCGTACTGCCTGGTTGAGAAGTGAGCGTCGAGGTTGGAGCGTCCAGGTCTGGAGTGATTCCGGTCACAGCATCGTGAAGCCCACCGCGCTAGATTGCAGAGGGGCCCGCCTGGTCGGACCCGATGGCAGCCGTGGACGGTTCAGTGCATCGGCACGTGAATCCGTGGATCGTCACCATCTCCGTGATGATGGCGACGTTCATGGAGTTGCTCGACACAACCGTCGTCAACGTCTCGATTCCGCATATTGCCGGCAATCTGGCCGCGACGGTTGAAGAAGGCACCTGGGTTGTCACGTCCTACCTGGTCGCGAACGCCATCATTCTCCCCATGTCGGGCTGGCTGGCCCGTTACCTGGGGCGCAAGAAGCTGCTGCTGATCTGCGTGAGCGGCTTCACCCTTACTTCCCTGTTGTGCGGTTTCGCGACCACTCTCCCCAGCCTCATCTTCTTCCGCGTGCTGCAAGGGCTGACGGGCGGAGGGCTCCAACCGCTGGCGCAAGCCATTCTTCTGGAAACGTTCCCGCGAGAAAAGCACGGACACGCTATGGCCGCCTTCGGCATCGGCATCCTGCTCGCACCCATTCTCGGGCCGACGCTGGGTGGGTGGATCACGGACAACTACTCCTGGCGTTGGATCTTCTATCTGAATCTTCCGGTGGGAGTTTTCTCGGTCGCGATGATCGGCCGGTTCGTCTTCGATCCGCCCTACATCCGGCGCAGCGCTGGGCGCATCGATCTGTGGGGAATCGGGCTGCTGGCACTCGGCCTCGGCACGCTCCAGGTGGTTCTCGACACGGGTCAGAGGAAGGACTGGTTCTCTTCCGATTACATCCGCTTCTTTGCCACTCTCAGCGTGGTTGGCCTGGTGTCGCTGGTGATTCGCGAGTTGATGGTCAAGGAACCCATTGTCGATCTTCGGGCCCTCGCCAATCGTACTTTCAGCGCTGGAGTTTTTCTGATCGCGCAACTCGGGTTTGTGCTCTACGCCAGCCTGGTCCTGCTCCCCATTTATCTTGAGACGCTGTTGGGATATCCCGCCTACAATGCCGGACTGGCCTTGTCTCCGCGTGGGATCGGCTCCCTGGTCACCATGCCTTTGACGGGATACCTGACCAGCAAGATCGATCCGCGCAAGATCATCGTGGCCGGTCTCTTCCTGGGGGCCATCACCATGTTCGATTTATCCCACCTGAATCTGAATGCGGGTTACTGGGATATTTTCTGGCCGCAAGTGTTGCAGGGTGTCGCGCTGGCTTTCTTGTTTGTCCCACTCATGGCGCTGAGCATGTCCAGCGTCCCCAAAGAGAAGATGGGGAATGCCACCAGCATTTTCAATCTGATGCGCAATATCGGGGGCAGCTTCGGCATTGCCATCATGACCACATTTCTCGCTCGTCGCACCCAGTTCCATCAATCACGCCTGGTGGCAAACATCGAACCCGGGAATCTGAAAGCGCAAGCGATGATTGCGGGGATGCAGGGGTGGTTTCACTCCCATGGGATCGACGCCGTCTCCGCTCAGCGGAAGGCACTGGCGGCGGCTTACGGAATGGTGCAGGCACATGCGGCCATGCTCTCTTTCGTCGAGGCATTTTGGGTCATGGGGATCATCTTTCTGGCAATGCTGCCGTTTCTGCTGCTCCTGCGGCGCCCACCACGAACAAGCTCGCGCCAAGGCTCCCCTTCCGCAGACGGAGCGAGCGGTCCAGACGCAGCGTCCGAAATGCAAGAACAGGAGACGGAGCACGAGGCAGAACTGGTGATGCACTGACCTCAGATCGGAGGAAGTCAGAAACCCACTCCCGCGCTCCCGGGTCCGGGGATCACGGCAAGCGGTGATGCATGTCCTTCCCGGTTGTGAAGGAGCGCGGTACCTTCGACGTGAGAGATTCACTTGTCGTTCCACGGGGGTAGCGTATGACCGTTGTTGTGCATGAAGTGCGCTCGAACCAAGCAGGAATCAGTCTGGTATTGGACGGGCATTCGTTGAAGATTGAGGATGTCGCTGCGGTCGCGCGCCATCGTCAGCCAATCCAGTTACACCCGGACGCGGTGGCACGGATTGACAAGTGCCGGGCCCTTCTCGAGCGGAAGATCCGTGCCCGCGAAATCATGTACGGGGTCAACACTGGCATTGGCGAACTTGCAGATGTCGTGCTGACTCCAGAGCAGGTCGAACAATTCCAGAAATACCTGCTCTATTCCCATGCCGCAGGTTGTGGAGAACCCTGCCGCGAAGAAGATGTGCGCGCGGGCATGCTTTCACGCCTGAACACTCATTGCTGGGGTCATTCCGGGATTCGCCGCGAGGTCGTGGAAATCCAGATCGAGATGCTTAACAATGGCGTCACCCCGGTGGTGTGCCAAAAGGGGTCGGTGGGCGCCTGCGGCGATCTCTCGCCGATGGCGCAAATGGCCATCACGCTCATGGGCGAGGGCGAGGTGTTCTACAAGGGGAATCGATTGCCGGCGAAAGAGGGTCTGGCCGCCGCGAGTATTCGACCGATTACGTTCCGCGAACGGGATGGTTTGGCCACCATCAATGGCTCCGATCTCACCACCGGCATGGGCTGCCTGGAGCTCTACGATGCGGAAAGGTGGATCAAGACGCAGGAAGTCTGCCTGGCGATGACTCTGGAAGCGCTCAACGCCAATATGGCCGCTTACGATCCGCGAATTCACAACGTGCGCGGTTATCCCGGAGCGCAGGCCAGCGCCGAGAATACCCGCAGACTAACCGCGGGATCCGAACTGCTCAAGCTGCCCGGCAAGAAATTGCAGGACGCCTACTCGCTCCGTTCCAGCCCGCAAGTCATCGGCGCCGCCAAAGACGCATTCCAGTGGAGCCGGTACATGCTGGAGATCGAACTCAACCACGCCGCCGACAACCCGGTTTTCTTCCCCGACGAAGATCTGGTACTCACCGGCGCCAACTTCCAAGGCACTCCGTTGGCGTTCGCGCTCGAACTCGCCGGCATGTCCGTGACCACGGTGGCAGCTCTCTCCGAGCGCAGACTGAATCGGCTCCTGAATCCTCACTTGTCGGTAGGGCTGCCAGCGTTCCTCACCGAAGGCGCCGGAATGTTCTCGGGCCTCATGCTCTCGCAGTACACCGCTGGAGCATTGGTGTGTGAGAACCGTGTGCTGTGTCACCCGGCGGCGACCGGCTCCATTCCAGCCGCCGCCGACCAGGAAGACTTCGTCTCCATGAGCATGACTACGGCCATCAAGACCCGGCAGATTCTGGAAAACGCATGGCACGTCGCCGCCATCGAACTGATGGCGGCTGCGCAGGCCTTCGATCTGCGGGCGCCGGTCAAACCCTCGCCTGCCTCGGAGGCGGCGTACCAGGTTGTTCGCAATCACGTGAAGAAACTTGAGCAAGACCGGCCCCTTTTCGACGACATCAACACCCTCACCCGGGTGGCAAAGGACGGCAAGATACTGGAGGCTGCAGAAAAGATTATCGGAAGACTCAATTGAACATGGGGACTGCGTACCGGCCTGTGCGCTTAGTCACAGACAGATTGGTTTGAACCGGCTAGTGTTGAGCTGTGCACCTGTTTCTTTCGCCCTCTCAGGCGATGCAGGTGCGGTCCATCCACAATCCATGCACGACGGCCGTCGGGCCGTAGAGGAGGTTCCCATGCCCCTCGATTCTCTGGAACTACGTACTTCTCTCCAAAGAGTGCTAATCGGTCTGATTTTGATTCTGGTTCCGCTCACCGTGTTCGGCTTCTATGTAGCGATGCAAGGACACAGCCAGATTCGCCAGATGGCCGGCGAAAATATCCGCTCCCTGACACGCACCTCGGCTGAGTTCACCTCCGACTTCATCGCCGGGCGGGTGCGGGACGTGAGCGTGATCGCCAACGACCCCAGTCTCGTTGATGCAGTCCTTTCCGCAAACCACCAATACGAGCGCCTTTCCGAGGACGCCGCTCAAAGCAAGATCGAAGGCATTGAGCAGAAATGGAACAGCTCGGAGAGCGATGCCTTGGCGAGAAACATCCTCACCTCCGATTTAGCCCGCCACCTCCGTCGCATGCGGGAGCTAAATCCGAGGTTGCTGAAACTCACGGTTGCGGATATCACCGGCGCCACCGTGGCCGCAACGGATAAGCCCCTGCACTACTTTCAGACGGATCGCGAGTATTGGGCGGTGCTGTATTCCAAAGGACAGGGCGCAATCCACGTGGCCGATCTGCGCTATGACGAACAGAACCGGCTGCCCTACATCAGCATCGCTTACCCCATCCTGCAGGAAGGCACCGGCAGGTTCATCGGCGCGGTCACCGCTCTGGTCGATGTCTCGTCCCTGTTTACGCGACTGAGCCGGCAGCAGATGGGACGTAGCGGGCGACTGTTCCTGGTGCGCGACGATGGCACCGTGATCCACGCTCCCGGCGTAACCCCGTCGCTGAAGATGCGCTCCGAGGAATACAGCGCGATCCGCGACTCTCTCGGGAACCTGCGGGGCCGCGAAACCGGATACCTTTACACCACGTTTTCCAAGGGCGAGACCTATCTCGTCGGGTTCGCCGATGCGGGATTGAAGGACTCCTTCCCTAACCTTCCCTGGATCGTCGTGGCTAGTGAGGAAGAGCGTGAGATCACAGGTCCCATCAGAAATGTGGCTGCCTTCGCGCTCTTCGTCATGATTCTGTCGCTGATGATGCTGACTTTGCTCGCCGCGTACGTGTTCCTGCATCGCAGGCAGAAACTGGAGGATATTGAAACGCCGCCCGAAGACAAGCCGCGTCCCGCAGTCGCGTGAAAACGCGGAGGCTCCGGGGCATGCTTCTGTCTGTGATTGCTGCCAAAACGCAGCGTTTCCATTCTGACTCTGGTGGATTCCATTCCCGAGGGCAGCGTACAGGTGGTACGGCGGACGATTGCGGAAGTGACCCGTGTGGACCGTCGCTCTCAGAAACCCATTTGGAAGACCACAAAATCCGCAGCCTTTGATAGAAACATATTGACCGATGACATTATGGAGCAGTTCAAGCAGGACTGGAGAAAATCGGCCAGTTCGCATTGAGGCTTGCCGACCGCGCCTCGGTGACACCCTTCCAGCCCCATTGTCGGGAATCAACCTGTAGAAGTTCTGGAAGCTCTTCCGCTTGGCCTTGAAGGCTGACTTTTCGGTCTCTCCCGCTCTCTGGCAGGCATGGCCAGGGCCTGTACCTGGGTTTCCGGCCGTTCGCCAAGCTGGCGGCTGGCCAGAAACTTCATCTTGCCCTGCTCGACATCCACCACTACGCGGTCGCCGTGGTGCACCTCGTCATGCAGAATTTTCACGGCCAGTGGGTCCTGCACCAGTCGTTGGATGGAGCGCTTCAGGGGCCGCGCGCCGAAGTCGGGATCGTAGCCCTCACGCAGCAGCAGTTCCTTGGCAGTATCGGTCAGCTCCAGGGTGATTTGGCGCTCGGCCAACAGGCACCGCACCTCCTCCAGCCGCAGGTCGATAATCTTGGTCAGCTCCGCTGTGCCCAGCGGGTTGAAGATAATGAAGTCGTCTACGCGGTTGAGGAATTCAGGCTTGAAGTGTGCCCGCAGCACATTCATCACTTGCTTGCGTGCCCGCTCAAAATTCTCGGGCGTGCGCAGCCACTCGGCGGTGAGTTGCGGCGAGTTGATGTTGGAGGTCATGATGAGAACAGTATTGCGGAAGTCCACGGTACGGCCCTTCCCGTCGGTGAGGCGGCCGTCATCCATGATCTGGAGCAGGATGTTGAACACATCCTGGTGAGCCTTCTCGATCTCGTCGAAAAGCACGACCGAGTAAGGACGGCGGCGCACGGCCTCGGTGAGCTGGCCGCCTTCCTCGTAGCCGACGTATCCCGGCGGCGCGCCGATCAGCCGCGACACCGCATATTTCTCCATGTATTCCGACATGTCTATGCGCACCAGGGCACGCTCATCGTCAAAGAGGAACTCGGCGAGGGCGCGCGCCAGTTCGGTCTTGCCTACTCCCGTCGGCCCCAGACAGATGAAAGAGCCGATCGGACGCTTGGGATCGGAGAGCCCGGTACGGGCACGGCGGATGGCGTCGGCCATCCGCTCCAAGGCCGGATCCTGGCCGATCACGCGGCGGCGCAGCCGGTCTTCCATCTCGACCAGCTTCTTCACCTCGCCTTCCAGCATCCTGGATACGGGAATGCCGGTCCACTTAGAGAGAATGCGCGCGATCTCGTCTTCATCCACTTCTTCCTTGAGCATGCGCGAGCTGCGCTGCCGGTCGAATTCGGATTGAAGCCTGCACATCTCCTGCTCCGCCTGGCGAAGCGTGCCCTGGCGGTTACTGCCCGCCTTCGGCAAGCCTGCATCGCAGGACTCTGCCTGCTCCGCCAACTTCAGTTGCTTGATCGTCTGCCGGAGCTCGTGCATCCGGCTGACTGCTTCCTTCTCCTTCTTCCAGCGGGCCTTCAGGACGTTGCCTTGGTTCTGGACTCCGGCCAGCTCAATTTCCAGGATCCGCAGCCTGTCCCGCGAGTTAGCATCGTCTTCCCGCGCGAGTGCATGCTTCTCGATCACCAATTGCGCGGCGCGGCGCTCGAACTGGTCGATCTCCACCGGCACGGAGTCGATCTGCATGCGCAGGGCGGCCGCGGCCTCGTCCACTAAGTCGATGGCCTTGTCCGGCAAGAAGCGATCGGAGATGTAGCGGTGCGAGAGCGTGGCCGCGGCTACGAGGGCCGAGTCTTTGATGCGGACGCCATGGTGCAGCTCATAACGCTCTTGCAGGCCGCGTACGATGGCGATGGTGTCCGCCACGCTGGGCTCGGCCACGAAGACAGTCTGGAAGCGTCGTTCGAGCGCCGGGTCTTTCTCGATGTGCTTGCGGTACTCGCTTAGGGTGGTGGCGCCGATGGTTCGCAACTCCCCGCGCGCCAGCGCCGGCTTCAACATATTGGACGCGTCGATTGCGCCTTCCGCCGCTCCCGCTCCCACCAGCGTGTGCAGCTCGTCAATGAAGGTGATGATCTGCCCCTGCGAGTCCTCGATCTCCCGCAGCAGCGCCTTCAAGCGATCTTCAAACTCGCCGCGGTACTTGGTGCCGGCCACCAGCGCACCCAGATCCAGGGCCACCAGACGCTTGCTCTTGAGCGACTCGGGGACATCGGCGCCGACGATGCGCTGCGTCAGACCTTCGACGATGGCAGTCTTGCCCACGCCGGGCTCGCCAATCAGCACGGGATTGTTCTTGGTGCGGCGCAAGAGCACTTGGATCACGCGCCGGATTTCGTCATCGCGACCGATCACCGGGTCGAGCTTGCCACGGCGCGCCAAGTCGGTAAGATCGCGGGCATAGAGCGTAAGCGTCCCAGATCTGGTTTCCGAGCTTGGGCCGGCGGCCTGCTGGGCGCTGCGATCGGTGGTCAGCGCCAATAAGATGGCATTGTGAGTGGCGCCGTGTCGCGCCAGCAGGGCTTGGGCGGGATCGTTCTCGAGACCCATGATGGCCAAGAGCAGGTGTTCGGTGGAGACGTGCTCATCGTCGAGGTCGGCCGCCTCCTGGAAAGCCTGCTCCAGGACTTCGCTGGCGGCCCAGGAGGGCTCAGCCTTCAAGGCGCCGCCCGCCCAAAGCGCGGGCAGGCGGTCGATGTGGTACCGTGCCTCCGCCAGCACTGCCTGGCTGTCGATGCCCAGCTTGCTCAATACCGGTACCACCCTGCCTTCGCGGTCCGCCAGCAGGCTGGCGAGCACATGGAGGGGCGTTAGCTCGGGGTTGCCGCGCTTGGAGGCCAGATGGTTGGCGGCTTGCACCGCCTCCTTCGCCTTGGACGTCAGTTTGTCCCAACTCGCGGTGATCGGCATGTTCTTTGCCCCACACAGGCCGCACAACTCGCCTCAGCCCGTGTTGTGATGGAAAGCCCCGCGTCCTCTGCCGGAACGCGATTCATAACCGGTTTCAGCGGAAACCGGCAGTTCCCTCAGGGGCTAAAGCCCAGTGTTCATACGGCTCGTAGCGGCACGGCTGAAGCCGCGCCCTTCCCAAAAACCTGCCCAGAACGATTTATGAAACACGCTCCAGAAATCGAGCTGCCGCTCATCGCTTCTGAGCGCCCCCGCAAACCGCCACGTCAGGCCGGTAGGCGCCGGATAAATCTCCGGCTCTCCAATGGAAAACAGGCTCGAACCCTTCCGACTTTAGCTTGGCGGAGTAGATCGGCGCATCGTACGAATGAGCCGTGAACTGGCACCCAGCGTGCTGAAGCGAATAACCACCCGGCGTGGTGGAACAGTTGAGCGTGAAGAGACAGCCGCCTCCTCTCGCCAGCTCAACGCATAGGTCCCAGTCTTCTCGCGTGCTCACAAACGCCGCGGTCGTCGGCGAAAACAGGTTATGCAGGGCAACCGTCGCCAGAAACTCATGGCGAGTGGGGGTGTAAGGCGACTCTTGAAAAAGGGCTCCGGGAGCCAGCTTCAGACGTGGAGTACCGAGAATGGTGGCGCCACCTCCGCAGTGGTGCCGCAGGTATTCCTCATGCAGCAGCAGCATGGCCCAGTCCCGTCTCCAGTCCGACAGGCCCGAGAGCACTCCGATGCCGACGTGCTCAATGCCGGCCGCGAACATGCGTTGATAGGCGTCCATGCGGTATTCGAAGTTTGCCTTCTTGGTCCTGCCGGGATGCAGCACGGCGTATCGAGCCTGGTCGTAGGTTTCCTGCCAGAGCACCGACCAGCACAGCCCCGCGTCGATCAGGCGACGGTAATCGCTTTCTTCCAATGCCTCGGCACTGATGCCGACGAGACCGCCACCATGCTGGTCCAACACTCGCCGCAACCGTTCAACGTGACGACACATCGCATCCACTCGCATCCGCGGATCGGTTGCGTAAACCAGCTCAAGAACTCTCAGCCCTTTCTCCTCGATGAGATAGAGCGCCTCTTGTTCGAGTTCGTCATCCGTCAATCGCCGGCGCTCGACCCCGATCCCTTTGTTTCCTCCCCGGAAATTGCAATAGAGACACTGCTCCTCGCAGATGCTGGTCACATAGATGGGGACGATCACAAAGGCTCGCCCCCCGTAAAGAGCCGCTTTGACCTCGGCAGAACGGGCGATGATGGCTTGATCCAACTCGCCCCCCTGCCCGAAGCCTTCGCTCCAAAAGAAAGGTGCGTAGTCGGATGCCACCAGGGGCCGGAGCGAGTCTAGATGTCCCCGCCGCGTGTGGGAAAACTCCGAGACTTGTTCGCAAACGATTTCGTAGCGATCAGAAAACATGGAATTTCCTGCTTAAACGATACGCGCGATCGAATACCTGGCACTGTGACCATGCACACAAGGACCTGTGATTGCCGTCGGAGCGAGCCGAAGTATAGCAGCTTGGAACTCCTGTCACGCTTGGAGCACGCGAGTAAGATGAGAGGTGCGAGAACCTATGCAAGAGCGATTCACCGAGCGCCTGCGCCAAGAAGCAGCGGGAATCTGGGAGGCACAACATCAGCACCCGTTTGTGCGAGGCATTGGCGAGGGAACGCTAAGTCTGGAGAGATTCAAGTTCTGGCTGCGGCAGGATTATGTGTTCCTCATCGAGTATGCGCGTCTTCTGGCTCTGGCCGCCGCGCGCAGTCCGGACCTGGAGACGATGACCCGCTTCGCCACGCTGCTCAAGGAAACCGTGGAAACCGAGATGAACCTCCACCGGGCCTACGCCACCGAGTTCGAGATCAGTCGCGAGGCGCTTGAGCAAGAACTCCCTGCGCCCACCACTCGCGGCTACAGCGATTTCTTGTTGCGAGTAGCGGCGACGGGCGATTTCGCGGAGTTGGCTGCGGCGTTGTTACCTTGCATGTGGGCTTTCAGCGAAATCGGCCAGCGCCTGGCCGCGCAGTTCGCCCCCAACGACAAGCGTTATGCCAAGTGGATCGCGATGTACAGCTCCAGAGAATTTGCCGAACTGGCCCAGTGGTGCCGCGATCTGCTCGATCGTCTTGCCGCGGGACTGCCGGAGCGCGACTTACAAAAGCTGGAGGCCGCGTTTCTCACCAGCAGCCGCTATGAGTGGCAGTTCTGGGAGATGGCTTGGAACATGGAACGGTGGCCGGTATGACGGCGCGACTTGACAACAGGAAGGCAGGTGACTGATGAAGATTCCTCGCGTTCTGATCATCGCAGGATCCGATTCCGGAGGTGGGGCCGGGATTCAGGCCGACCTGAAAACAGTCTCGGCATTAGGCGCCTTTGGCATGACTGCAATTACCGCTCTCACGGCACAGAATACGACCGGGGTCTACGGGGTATTGGAGATCGAGCCGACGTTCGTGGTGAAGCAGATCGAAGCCTGCTTCAGCGACATCGGCTGCGATGCGGTAAAGACGGGAATGCTCGCGAGCACCGCCATCATCGACGCGGTGGCAGCCGCTATTTCCGGCCACAAGTTAGGACCCCTGGTCGTGGACCCGGTGATGATCGCGAAGAGTGGTGCCCCGCTGCTGAAGCCCGATGCCATCGCGGCTCTCAAGACCAAGTTGCTGCCGCTGGCCGTGGTGGTCACACCCAACCTGCATGAAGCCGGGGCGCTCACGGGGTGCGAAATCAAGACTCTTGCGCAAATGAAACAGGCCGCCCGGGCGATCCGCGACCTTGGACCGGAAAATATCGTCATCAAGGGTGGTCATCTGGAGAACATCGCCGCCGACGTCCTCTACGACGGCCGTGAATTCACTGAGTTCCGCGCTGAGCGTATCGACACCAGGAACACCCACGGTACCGGTTGCATCTTCGCTTCGGCGATTGCGGCGAATCTGGCCCACAAGAAAACAGTTCTAGAAAGCGTGACGGCCGCTAAGGAGTTCATCACCGCGGCCATCCGTGCCGGCCTCGCGATTGGGAAGGGTTATGGGCCCGCCAATCCGATGGCCATGCTGTACCACCGGGCAGGATTGGACAGCTGAGTGGCAGGCGCGCCTCCACGCTGACGGCCGGCGCCCCTCGTTTTGCGGCTTTCGAAACGTGGATATTGCTCGTCCCTCGCGAGCGTTCCTGATCACCCTCACCGCAGTTTTCTCGCAGTCGTGCCATTTATCAGAATGAGTAGCCGCTTACCGGGCCCTCGTGGGCGCTTAGAAACGGCAAGAGCGGATCATCGCCTTCCTCTTGTCCGTCTTGATGCCTGTGCCATCTCGTTTTACCGAGCGGTTGAACTCGTTCGGTGTCGGCATCTCGGGGCCTTTCAGTCGCCGTCCGTACCTCAGCTCCTTGCGCTATCGAACAGGCCGCGAGCGCTCCATCCCTTTCCTGACGCTCGGCTGCGCCGCCACCCATTCGATAGGGAAACTCTTTTGGGCGTGCACAATATGCGATTCTATCGTATATTTTGCATATGTGGATTCCACGCGCGGTTGAACCCCGCCTGCAACGCTCCGTGAAGACGCGGCCCGTGGTCGTGCTGACCGGAGCCAGACAAACCGGCAAAACCTCCACTTTTCTGCGCCTGTTCCCGAAATATGCGTTTGTCTCCCTCGACCTCCCCGCCGAAGCTGAGCAGGCGGAAAAGGAACCGGGCACTTTTCTTCAACGTCATCCGCCGCCCGTCCTTATTGATGAGGTTCAATATGCGCCGGGCTTGTTCCGGCACCTCAAGGTGGCCGTGGATGCCCACCGTACACGCAACGGACAATTCCTGCTTACTGGTTCGCAGAAGTTCACCCTGATGAAGAACGTTTCCGAATCGCTGGCAGGCAGAGCCGACATCGTGGAACTTGAAACCCTTTCCTTTGCCGAGATTCAAGCAGCATTGCCGCAAACCGCGATCGAAACAGCCATCGTGCGCGGCGGCTTTCCAGAGCTGTACGCCAACCCAGACATTGATTCTGTAGCTTTTTACAATTCCTATCTCGCGACGTATCTCGAACGCGACGTGCGCTCCTTAACCAATGTTGGCAGCCTGCGGGACTTCGAGCGATTTCTGCGCGCGTGCGCACTCCGTTCTGCAAACCTGTTGAACAAAGCAGATTTGGCGCGCGATGTCGGTATTGCCCCTTCAACGGCGAACCATTGGCTGTCCATGCTGGAAGCTTCCGGGCAGATTGTGTTGCTTGAGCCGTGGTTCTCGAATCGAACCAAGTCCATCGTCAAGAGCCCTAAACTCTACCTTACTGACACTGGCCTGCTTTGCGCTCTGCTGAATATTCGGTCCGTGGAAGCTCTTCGGCAATCGCCGGCGGTAGGCGCAGTCTGGGAGACGTTTGTTTTCGCCCAGCTTCGGGACCGCGAACGCCGCGGACGGCGCACAGGCAGCCTCTTCTTTTGGCGCGACCGAACCCGCGAAGTGGACTTTGTGGTGGATACGGGCGGGCGCCTGGAACTGTTTGAAGCGAAGTGGACGGAACTGCCCGATGCCGGCGATACAGTAAATCTCGACTTCGTGCGCAACGTGGTGGGCAAACCACGGGTGACCGGCGGTGCGGTTGTCTGCCGCACGCGAAGCGGTTTTCCGCTTACGAATGGATTTCGGGCGCTATCGGTGACCGAACTCAGATGAGTTAATCAATTTGGCGCATCGAGAATGCTCAGATCGAAGATCGAAGAGATCGAAAGGGTGCTACAGGACAATCTGTCATTCGGGAATGCAACGTCACCGAGCAAGGCCGAAACCCTGACCAATCTGATTCGTGTTCGTGGGCGGGAGCGATCTGCAGAATAACGCCTCCGTTCCCAGCACCGCTGCATTCTTCGTATAAATCTGCGCGTCGTAGCGTCCACGCGAGACAGAAACATAAGACAGCGGAACTCCCTCCGGGCTCTACATTTTTGTTTGATTTCAAAACATCAATAGGAGTTCACACAATCTTCAAAATCCAGTTGCGCCATTTTTCCAATGCCGCAGGCGAAAACCGGCCAGTTCAAAGTGGTAATGGGATTCCATAAAATACCCTTGGAATTTTTGCCCAAATTGTCTCCAGAAAGATACTGCCCCTCGTAAAGTGCCTGTTGTGCATTAAATGCAGGTGGTGTCAGTGCAACATTCGTTGCCAGTTCTGGATACAGTTGTATCAGAGAAGCGCCCAAAGGACCTTGCAGGGCATAAGCTGCCGAAAAAGTGTAATAGCTATTGAACTGTGGCGGCATAACAGCGAGGTCATAGTTCAGGGAACTATAATCGGTGGGTGTAAACGTATTCTGAGTCAACGTAAAGACCTTATAAGCAGGGTTCTCACCAAAACACGGACTTATCGCAGGCACTTCGTCAAGCACGATAGAGGGTGACAGGATGCGATACTCGTCCATATGAGTATGGGCACCCAGGGTCATAGTTATAACGCCAGGATACTTCGCAAGTATTTGAAGAAGATTTGCCTGATAACTCTGGTACATCATCATCGCCGCACTTACAATCTGACCGCTGCTGTTAACACTTGAGGCAGTTGCAACTGTATTTGCGCCGGGAGGCACGTGCATTAAGAGCCACACATGTTGGCCGGCAGCCTGGGCTGAAGCGAGGCTTGAATCAAGCCAGGCAAGTTCAGCAGCTACGGCACTGTCATTGTCGCCCGGGACCCCAAGGGCAAACGGGTTGGTATTGAGGCCGATTACCATCAATTGTGGTCCAAGCGGCTGGGCAGAATAATATCCTCCGCTGGTGAAGGTATTAAGAAATGTTTGCTGATCTACGGTCCCACTCACAAATTGTGTGTAGAAAGTTTCCGCTGTATTGGAAAGGAAAGTGCTATCCGGTCCATAGCTGGTGTAGGAATCGATATTTCCCACCGCGAACATGACGGGAAGATTTCCGACGGACGCCCTGATCTGGGCGGTAACAAAGGCAACCGTCTTGTCGGTAAAGGCCTGCATGGCTGCGACTTGAGTGGTGTCATTGTTCTCACAGTATTTGTAAAACAATCCAGGAAAACCATGGCCAATCAGGTCGCCAGTATAAATGACGAGCGGACTCGCTCCCAAATTCTGCTTTATGCTTGCGAGCGCAAGGACAAGCAAAGGGTAGTTGGTATCGCTACCCCATGCCGAAGCTTGTTTCATTGTCGAGTTCTGAAAGAAACTCGGCCACTGGCTGACATCCTCATTCACAAGGCTCGTACAAACAGCTGGGTCAGTAAAAAGAGCTGTGTCATAAAATGGATTGAAATGAAGGTCCGAGAACACAACCACGGGGAACTTGTTGGCGGTGGGAGTGATGGGGGTGGTGTTGGTCGCAGCTCCACATCCGAACAACAGGTAGATACTGACCAACCCAAGAAGAGACATAAAGCCGAACACTTTTGACATAGAAGCTTCTCCTTTTAATACGTGATGCCTTTCGAGGCGGCTTTCAGTTGCCGCCTGCCTTCGGTTTCTTCGCCGCTTCCCGCGTTAAGGACCGGCGATAATCGGCGAGAAGCTTCTCGCGGTTTTGGCGCAGGTCCTTTCCGGTGGGCGCGGCAGGATAAGGTTTGTCGCCCATCAGCCCCTTCCAGAGAATCCGGTTGAAGACTCCGCCATCGACCCGGTCCGCATCCGTGAAGTCCATTCCTTTGGTAACTCGCGCCCAGTAGTTAGCGTCGGGCGTCGGGTTATTGCACGGCTGCGTCGGTTGGGGCAGCGGCAGGTTGGTGCAGTAGAGAATCGATGCGGGCGTGGCGGTAAAGGTCCACTCCCGGTTAGGCACCGTGTTGAAGATGTCGGACATGGGATTCGCCACCGCGTCGTTCAGGTTCATCGGCTTGAGGCCCAGAACCTCTTCCATCGTGCGTATGAAGTCGATGGTGTTGTATGCCGTGGACACCACCGCATTCCGCACGTAGGCGCCCGCCACATACGCGGTGGTGCGATGCGAATCGACGTGATCGCCGCCATCCTGCGAGTCGTCTTCCACGATAAAGATCAGAGTGTTGTTTTTGTAAACGGGACTGTTGGCGATCTTCTGCACCAGCAAGCCCACCGCATAGTCGTTATCAGCTTGATCCCGGTCCGGAGTATTCACCAGGTCGATCGCGGTCCCGAAGTTTCCGGTGTGATCGTGCATGAAGCGGACCAGGGTCAAATTGGCGAGTCCCCCCGCCGCGTAATTGGTATCGAAGTCCCGCTCCCACTCCTTGAAACGGTAGTAGTCCGGGAACGAGGGATCGAAACCGCGGAAGTACACATCGGTAAACGGTGTCAGAGCCACATTCGTAGACGGGGCCACGATGGTGTTGGTGGAGAACGGGTCGTGCACCAGCGGAGTCTGGCAGGTGGCCACGTTATAGCAGGTCGTGTCTACGAAGAAACCATAGTCGCGAACCGTAAGACCCGCCCGCAGCGCGTTGTTCCACAAATAGCCGGTATTAACTTCATCCTCCGGTCCATCCGGCGCATCCACGTCGGTCTGGCCCGGTAGCAGATTCTCACCGTTCGCGACGTCCAGCGAAAGGGTCCCGCCGGGAAAAATTGGATCGGAGGCCCGGCGCTCGGCCACGGTCGGCAGGGCAACGTTCACACTGCGATTCAGACCTTCGGTGTCCAGGCTGACGCCGCGTTGCGAGTAGAAGACCGGGTACTGGTGTTCCACCACGTCGGGAGCGCGCGCCGAAGTGCTCCACGGCCAGCCGTCGTTGCTGACTTCGGCGCTGGCGCGGAAGTTGTCGAGAGTGACGAAGTTTTGCGCCAGGTTGTGCTGATTCGGCGTGATGGCCTGTCCAAACAAAGCCAAAGTGGGATCGCCATCGCCGCGGCCCAGATCGCCCAGAATCTGGTCATAGGTCCGGTTTTCCTTGAGGATGTAGATCACGTGCTGGACGCCTTGATGTACGGCCGCCATCACCGAGCCCGTGGCGGAAGTGTTCGAGAACCGGTTGTTCGTGGTTACCTGCGTCGTCAACGCCTGAAGCTGCGCCGGCGTCGTGACGCTGGCGAGCGGGAAGCTCTGCAGGCCGGCTTTGGTCAGCTGGGGATTGTACTCATTCGCCGGAGAGCAAGTGGGGTACCCCGCCGGCCCGTAGGTATAGCACCAGTGGGGATTCGGGCCGGTTGGAGATTTCGCATTGACCACGTACACCCATGTGCCATCCTTACTGAGGCTCACGGAGTTCGGATACCAGCCAGTAGGAATGAGACCGACGACCTGGTCGCCGCTATTGGTTCCGCCGAGCTGCACCACCGCGATGTTATTCAGATTGCCATTGGTCACATAGAGACGCTTCTCATCCGGCTCCGACAGCGTCACGCTGTTCGTGTTCGCGCCCGTATATTGCGTCAGAGAGAAAGACTGCAATACGGATGGGGGAGCGATGACTGGGATGCTCTCGACTACCGTATTCGTCTGCAGACTGATTACCTCCACCGTATCCGACTCGTCCTCGGCAACATACAGGAGCGTCTGGGCGCGGTTCAGCGTCATCTTGTTCGGTTGGCCCTTCACGGGGATGCGGGCCGTTACCGATGGCGTATAGGTGCAAAATATTGGGTTGCCGTGACCACAAGTCGCCGCCATGGTCACTACGTCAATCTCGCGGTCGCGCAGGCTCGATACGTAGGCCGTATAGGGTGTCGCGGGCGGTCCATTACTGGTCATCGCTACCCAAAACGGATATTCGCCGCCCGGTAAGCCATTGCCGGGGCGCAGGTCGAGTTCCGTTCCTTGCAGCAGTCCATATCCTTGCAGCGTTCCCGAGTCCGGCTGCGGTGGTTGCCATTGCGCCACCCAGATGCTCAAGCCTCCGGTGAATACCGTGATCGAGTCGTTATAGTAATTCGCCACCACCACCATATTGCCGTCGTTGGAAATCGCCACTCCGGCGGCGCAAGGAGCCACGTAAACCGCGGCGTTTACCGAGGCGAAGTGATCGTTCGGTACCGGCAGGCCATTGCCCGCGGGGTGGCCGCCGTAAATGGTCTGGGCGGGATCGCGACCCTGGGCGGCTCGAACTTGGCCCAAGTCCAGTTCGGCGGTCGCAGACCAAATATGGGTAGTTGAGTCCTGCTGGATGATGTGGACATTGTCGCCATTGTTCGTCGCCCCCGAAGTTCCATCGGGATAGTAGTAGGGGACGGGGTCGGTGCCGTAGGCAGCATCGCCCATGCCGCCGGAAACGTAAAAGGCCGTACTGGAAGGATCCCAGACAATCCCGTGGTAGGCATTGGGGATTTGCACCACTTGCTCAAAGACCGGCGGCCCACCTTGAATGTTGTAGATGAACACATACTCATCCGAGTATTCCGGGTCAAGAAATGGGAACGCGACCTGAAACACGCGGTTGTACCCGCTGGTCAAAACCAGCAGGGTGTTGCCATCCGGACTCACGGCACTGCTGGCCGCGTAGCCGGCCAGCCATTCGACCGGAGCTACCTGCGCATCGATCGGATCGGTCACCACCATGCCAGTGTCCAGAAATTGGAAAGCGGAACCCGTGGTTGCCAACGGCGTAATCGATTGGCCCATATTGGGAACCGATTGGGGCGCGTTATACACCGTAATGGTCAGGGGCGCCGTCGTGCTGCCGCCAGCCGGACTGGTAGCGGTTACGGTGTAGTCGATCGTCACCGGCGGCGGGGGCACGATCGTGGAAGAAATGGCCACAGGCGTTCCGCTGACGACACCTGTGCTGGCGCTAAACGTCAGCCCATTCGAAACGGCGGGGCTCACACGGTACGTTATTCCGCTGGTCGGGCTAAGCGACGGGGTGTTCGGCGTGATCGGTACCCCTGCCGCATAGACCGGCGCGGGGGCGCTATAGTTCCAGTTCGGCGGGGCCACGCCCGCGCCCGCGGCACTCACCGTGATGGTCAGAGTCGCCGTAGTTGTGCCAGCCGGGTTGGAAGCCGTTACCACGTAAGTGCCCGTCGAAGGCAGTCCCGCCGGTGTTCCACTGATGACGCCCGCACTGATGGTGGCCGGGTAAGGGAGGTCGGGAGGCGCGGTCTGGCTCAGGGTCAGTCCCGCCGGAAGGGGCGGGGACACACTATATGCGGCCGGCGCACCGCCGGTGCTGGTCGGGACATTCTCTGGAATCAGCATCCCGACGGTATAGAACGCCGGGTTGGATGTATAAGTCAGGCCCACTGGCGCCGCGATAGCCACCGTAATGGTCAGTGGCACCGTGGTAAAGCCCGCCGCGTTCGACGCCGTGATCGTATAGATGGTCGTGGCAGTCGCCTTCACTGCGGTTCCGCTAATCACACCCGTGCTGGTGCTCAGGAATAATCCCCCCGGAAGAGGCGGAGTCACACTATACGAAGTCACAGCTCCGCCCGTGCTGCTCGGGCTGTTCGCCGTGATCGGTGTCCCCTGAATGTAGACTGCCGTTCCAGGAGTGTAGGTGAGACCCGAGGGCGCCTGCATCGGTGTGGAGCTATGGCTGGTGCCGCCACATCCGCAGAAGAGAAGGAGGAATACTGTCGTCAGAGAAAGAGCGAGGAACTTGAATAGTCCGGAATTTCTGAAGCGCATATTCACAATTCACTCCTCTGCGGTCGGGAGGTCGAGATCGAGGTGCGTTCGTTGAGCGGGGCGCAAGTTCGGGTCACGCTTTGTTCGGGTCACGCTTTGTTCGGGTCAATCTTTGTAAGGGGCGGCCAATTTTCTCTTCCGACGCTGCACGCGCATCTCCACCCCTGCGGAAGGCATCGTCGAATTTCGCCTGCGATCCGCACTTTTGGGCGTACTAAAATTGGGGGGCGGTGGCCGGCAGCGTGGCAGAGTTGATGCCTTCGCAGAGCGCGTTGTTCACGGTCAAGTTGCCCACCGAGTCGAGCGTGACCGTCCAGATGGTGTCGTAGTCGTCGTCCTGCCAATCGACCGGCACCGTTTGGCTGCTGCCGTAGCTGGCGAGCAGCGCATTAACCGCCGGTTGAAAGTGGCTGTGCTCCCACGCCATTAGCACGGTCTGACCGGAGAACGATGGGGGTGCTGGCGAAAATAGTGGGTCGCTGGTGTAAGGCGGGACGTTAAAGAAGAACTGGTTCTCCTGCCCAATCACGCCCGGAATATCGAACATCTCGAGGTCCGCAACCAGATGAATGGGCAAGTGATTGGCGATGGCATAAGGTTCGGCCGTCAAGGATGGCCTGACGTACGACCAGTTCAAATAACCGGACGGGGTAGCCTGAGCGGGGTCGATCGAATAAATCTGAGTGGGGACGGGATTGAGTTTGCCGAGCAAGGCGTTCGGAAGATCGAGAGCCCGCCATTGCCCGGCGGCGACGTAGTTGCCATCTTCAAACCAGTAAGTCGGATGCGCTTCCGCGTGCCGCACCATGTAAACCGTTTCGTTGATGTTGATTCCAGGCGGAGCGTTGACTCCGGGGAGCGCGATGTTGAAATAAGCCTGCGCGCCCTTACCCGTAGGCGGGCAAGGAGCGCTCGTCAGCGCCGGCGGGGGCAGCACCGGGTAAGTGGAAGGCGGATTCACACTGCTGTTGAAGGTAACCAGGCTGGCGCTTCCCGACGGCGCGATCGAGATCGCATAGATATAGTTCGGACCCTGATAGCTCGCCGGAAGAGCCAGGTTATATTTTTCTTGACTGTTGATACTGGTCAAAAGGCTTTGAGTGGTTTCCCAAGGCGCCGAGAACACATAAAAGCCTGGGACGTTGTACATGATGATACCGATGCCCGTTCCGGCGATTACGAGGCTTTCGTTGTCGTTATTCTGGTCGTTGAAATCGAGACCCTGGCAACCCTGGCAGTAGATTAATGGCGCAGCCACTCCCAGGGGTAGAGGCCCGGGCGCATACGCTGTATTGAGCCACTGCTGTCCAAATTAGCCGGAGTCGAGGTGCGGAAGTGGTGGGAACTGGGGCATTTTCTGGTCTCGGTTAGGGGTTACGGGTTGAGGTCGTCATTCTGCTGTCCAAGTTAGGAGCCCCAGGAAAGCGGGATTTGTTGGGCGATGGGACCGAGTTGGGGCGGGGGTTGAAAGGGTTGATCGATCCAGGAGAACAGATCGCGATAGACGAAGAGTTGCTGGCGCAGCAGGGCGGCGAGATTGGACAGGCTCCAGTTGAAGCGGGCACGGAGTTGCAGGTACTTGAGCAGGAGCAGTGCGATGAGGGCGGTCCAGACCTGAATCTGCAAGGCATTGGAACTGGTGCCGACGAAGGTCTTGAGGCGGAGATTCTGTTTGAGCGCTTTGAAGAACAGTTCGATCTGCCAGCGCTGACGGTAGATCGCGGCGACCGTGGAGGCGGCAAAGCGGCGATGATTGGTGAGAAACACCAGGGTGCGTTGCTGCGCTTCGTCCCAGACCTCGATGCGGCGCAGGAACAGATCGCGTTCGCCGCCGCGGGCCAGTTTGTAGAGAAAGATGATCTCATCGCGCTGGACGGGGCCGTGCTCAGGCACAAGGCGGCGTTCCACCACGCCGTAATCGGCGTTGTCTTTCATGCGGGTGACGAAGTAGACGCCGTCGGCGTCGAGCGCAGAGAACCAAGCGTAGTCGGTATACCCACGGTCGAAGACCACGATGGCGCCGGGATCGAAGCGCAGCGTGCGAGCGACGCGGCTCTCATGCACGCGGCCTTCGGTGACGAGGGCAAAACTGGGCAGCAGCCCTTGATGATCGAGCAGCAGATGCAGCTTGACGGCGCCCTTGGTGCGCCGGTACTGCGCCCAGTCGAAGACGCTGGCGCAGAGTTCGATCAGGGTAGCGTCCAGGCTCAGCAGTTTGTTCTTGAAGCGGAAGCCATGCGGGCCGGAAGCTTCGCGGCAGCGGCCCAGGAGTTGATAAAACACGGCGCGGTACAACTGCCAGGGCCGATGCTCGTTGGCATAGGCCAGGGTGGAGCGCTTGGGCGCATCGGGCAACCCCAGGTGCCGCAACTTGCCTTCGCTGGCGGCCAGTCCGCCGCAAATCTCGCGTAAGGACTGCGCCCGCCCCAGGTGACAGAACAACATGGCCACGAACTGTCCCCAGCAACTGAACCCGCGAGCGTGGCGCTCGGCCCGGTGCTCGGCGACCGCCTGTTCGAATTCCTGGCGGGAAAACAACTGCAACATCTGGCTGAAAATGCTAGATACTCGTATCACGGCGGTGGTGTCCTTCCTATGGTTCACGTCTCGCAACGCAAACCGTAGCAGAGTTCTACCCCCGCCGCTCAAAACCTAATTTGGACAAGAGTGGTATTGAGCGGGAAGCTGTGGGCGGTATATTGGGCCGGGCCCACGGGGTCCTTGGGCACGGTGATCTGGTTGAGCAGGGCAAACTGTTGAATGGTCTCCAGCGCCACCATATCGGGGTAAGTGCCTGCGGTTGTGGTTTGCAAATGGCTTATCGGCTGGAGCGCGTAGATGCCGGTGACATTATTCCCCCCCAGCACGTTCTTTTGTAGAAACGGGGCCATCAAGAGCGACCGCTGTAGACCCTGATTGGTGAGGTTGGCCGTGAGTGGATCGACGTCCAAGGCAGATGGGTCTTGGTAAGCCAAATCCTCGCTGACCACAAAGATCAGGTTGACGTTCGCAGCGCTCAGCGGAGCGGGAGTTAGCGGCGCCGGAGCGCTACCCGTGCCGCCACATCCGCAAGAGAGAAAGAGGAATACCGCAGTCAGAGAGAGACCAAGCCAGTGCATCGAGCGCATCGAGAAATCTCCTGTTCCATCGTTCCATCTTTCCAACGCCTCCGCCGCCATGACAGGCCACGGTGTGAGTCGAAGAATGAACGTCAGATTGCGAGGAAGTCGCCGACCGTCAAATCTGTTTCTAATCTTCTCCTCCGCTGGTTGCAGTCGCATCGCCACATCTGCAGAAGGCGTCGTCAAAAAGCCCTTAGGATTCCGCGCTGGGCGCCTTACTGTGGGCTACGACCCTTGGCGTCAGCGCTCTCTTAAACGGGGCTAGATTCCGGCGATACAGACGATCTCGATTTCGCGCAACGAGCTCGGCAAGTCGCGGGTGCGGTGGTTGCGGCACACCTAACTGCTGTCTGCTTCCGCAATGAAATTGGGGTACTGCCGGTGACCGAATGCAGATGAATTTGCGGCGTCGAGAATGCCAGGATCGAAGAGATCGGAAGTCTTTCAGGAGAATCTGACTTTCCCGGAATAGAAGAATGATAAGCCGGGGCCGGTGGGGTCTGTGTCAAAACCGGGCGAAGCCCGCCGCGTGACGGCGCGGTCGGAGAGTCTTGACACAGACTGGTTCTCGGCTACTCTCTGGCTATCCGGGGAATGTCGTTCGGGACATGCAGGATCACAGACCTAATCCGAAACCCTGAGTACCCTCATTTGTGCGCGCGGGCTCTATCTTTTGCGCTGCTGGCTCTTGCTGAATCGCGGGGGAATGAGACACGTCGCAGCCGAGTTCCTGCGCCAGCGTTGATGCATGGTTCGTATAAATCTGCGCGTCGTAGTGGCGTCGTGAGACAGGGACATAGGCCATGCGGTGGTGGAGCAGATCCTTAGGTGTTCAGCAATCGTTTGAAGTGTGGTCGATGCGGCAGCAACCTGATTGTGTCAAGTGGTGGGAGAAAAAAGCCGAAGTACGATTGCACGGGATATGCTCATATAGATCGTAGGTCGCGCACGACTGCTGCGGCAACTCTTCTGGAACTGCTACGAAGAACCCGTTAGTATGCTTCACGAACAGTGGACACACAGCTGTTGTTTCACTGAGTGGGGTCAGGCGCGCACGCCAACCGAGCATCATGAGGAAGAACAGATATGGTGAACTCCCAATGACGGTGTTGTCGCCCGTGCGTTCGATCTTTCGGGCAGTGGTTTCCACTGTTGTGCCAACGGCAGAAGAGTTGGGTGAGCCAGGCTGGAGAGAACTCGAGACGCTGGTGGAGACAACTCTCCAAAATCGTCCCCGCGCTGTGCATCGGCAGCTTCGGCTGTTCATTCGCACCATCCAGTGGTTACCCGTATTTCGCTATGGTAGGCGCTTCACTTCTCTGAGCGCAGAGCAACGTATGCAGGTTCTCTGCTATCTGCAGGACCATGGTGTCGAAGTTATCCGTTGCGGATTCTGGGGTGTGCGAACCCTCGCCCTTCTGGGCTATTACGGAAGACCGGAAGGTGTGCAGGCCACCGGATATGCGGCAGATCCTCGAGGCTGGGAGGCGCTGAGGTGACGCGGCGCAGCTACGACGTTGTGATCGTCGGCTCGGGCGCGGGTGGTGGCACGGTGGCGCAGGAGTTGTCTTCCCTGTGCCGGGATGGCGTACGCATCGCCGTGCTCGAAAAGGGCCCCAAGCTGCGCGCGGAAGAATTTACCGGCCGCGAACTGGAGATGGCCCAGGTCCTGTATGAAGATGGCGGCGGCTTCCTGAATGCCGAGCGAACCATGACGCTGGCCTTCGGCAGCACGTACGGCGGCTCGACCGCCGTGTACACGGGAACGTCGCTACTGCCTCCAGAGCACGTTCTGCAGCGATGGAATGTGCCCAACTGCACCTTCGCCGATGTGGAGCCGCGGGCGCGAAAATTCATGACGGAGAATAACGTCCACTTTCTCGAAGACAAATGGATCAACGAGAACAATCGCCTTTTCGTAGAGGGGTGCCGGCAGTTGGGCTATCGTGCGCAACAATTTCCTGTGAATCTCAAAGGATGCCGTGGGTCCAGCCTCTGCAACCTGGGCTGTCCTAACCAGGCGAAACAGGGTACCGACCGTGTGCAACTGCCGCGAGCCGAGCGTAACGGGGTGGAGGTCATCACGCGCTGTGAAGTGCTCCGCATCGGCGAAAAGACGATTTTTGCGCGGGTCCATGCGAAACCACCCGGCGGGAAGGGCGAGCCTTCCCCTTGGCAGGCGGGAGATTACCAGATTGATGCCAAGGTGATTGTGGTCTGTGCCGGGGCAGTCAATTCGCCCGCACTACTGTTGCGCTCCCGCATGGGACGGGGACTGCCACGGCTCGGACGCGGTTTCACCTGCCATCCCGCAATCATCATGGTTGCCGAGCACGGGCGGGCCATCACTAACTTCGTCGGCCATCCCAAGAGTTTCTACCTGGACCAATTTGCGCAGAGCGATCGCTTCCTGCTGGAAACCTGTATGTACTTCCCCTTTATCACAGCCAAGGCAATCGCAGGTTTTGGAGAGGAACATAGCCGCTTCATGCGTGCGTTTCCACGGCTCCAGATGATCCTTGTGTTGGCTTGTGATGAGGTGAATGCTCACAATCGCGTGACGGTCGACGGTAGTGGCCGTCCCGTAGTTCATTACCGTTGTACTCCAGAAGTGATGCGGAGCCTGGTGCGAGGTGCAATTACGTCAGCCAAAATCTTCTTTGCTGCCGACGCCGTGCGGGTGCACCTGCCGGTCGCGCGATTCGCCACCATCGAACGCACGGAGGTTGAGCGTCTCCATCAAATCGCGGAGCATCCTGACTTCAAGCCTGGAAAGATCTCGATATCAGCTGCGCACCTGCAGGGAGGTTGTGCCATGGGCCGCGGTCCAGCGGATTCTGTCACAGATGGCTTTGGCCGGGTGCATGGAATCCCATGGCTGTTTGTAGCGGATTCGAGCCTCTTTCCCAATTCGCTGGAGATCAATCCCTACCTTACGATCATGGCGTTGGCCGATCGCGTGGCGGAGACAATCCGCAAGGACGTGCACGCACTGTTATGACAATGATGACTGGCAGCGACCTGGTGGTCCGTGCGCTGGAGGACGAAGGCATCGCGTTTGCCTTCGGCATTCCAGGCACACACAACATCGAGCTTTACGATTCACTGGCTCGTTCCACGAAAGTGCGCCCGATTCTCGTCACCGACGAGCAGAGCGCTTCCTTCATGGCCGATGGAGTTGCCCGATCCTCAGGCCAGCTTGCCGTGGTGAACGTGGTTCCCGGGGCAGGTTTGACGCACGCACTCTCGGGGATTGCCGAGGCGTATTTGGACGGCATTGCCATGCTGGTGCTCGCTTGCGGCATTCGCCGCGACACTGGAAGGGCCTACCAACTCCACGATGTGGACCAGCTCGCGATTGCGCGGCCAGTTACAAAAGCGCAGTTTCAGGTTGCGCACGGATCGGAAATCTACATCACTGTCCGCCGCGCCTGCCAGATTGCGCGAAGTGCCCCGACAGGCCCGGTGATTGTCGAGATTCCCGCGGAGCATTACCTCTTCCGCCACGACGCTGAACTGCAAGCACCGAATGCGCCACCGGCACGGCCATCACCCCAACAGGAAGAAGTCGATCGGGCTTGCACAATGCTTGAAGCCAGCCGCCGGCCGCTGCTTTACCTTGGCCTGGGAGCGATGGAGGCGGGGGCCGATCTTGTTGCTCTCGCCGAACGACTCAACGCGCCTGTAGCCACAACCTTCGAAGGCAAGGGCGTATTCAATGAGAAACATCCACTTTGGCTCTGGTGTGGGTTCGGCACGGCCACGCCACCCTTCGTGCAGAAAATCGCTGCCTCCTGTGACCACACACTCGCAATCGGCTGCCGCTTCTCCGAGGTCGGCACTGGAAGCTATGGCATGCAGCCGCCCGGAAAACTAATTCACGTGGATATCGATCCCTCGGTCTTGGGAAGGAATTATGCGCCAGACTTGGCTGTGGTCTCAGATGCTGCCAGCTTCGTCGCCTCGCTGCTCCCTCTCCTTGCCCATCGATCCGTTGACGAAGGATTGCGACAAGACATCCGCTGTGGCCATGAAGAGGTCTGCAAGGGGTGGGTAGCGCCGGCTAATTCCGAGACCCTGTACCCGCCAGATCTGTTCCACACGCTGCAATCGCTGGTGGGCGACGAGGGGATCTACGTGACCGATAGCGGCAATGGAACCTTTCTCGCCGTCGAGTGCTTGCGGCTGCAACGGCCGCGCGCGTTCCTGGCTCCGGTCGATTATTCGTGCATGGGTTATGCCGTGCCGGCAGCGCTGGGGGCTGCACTGGCATGCCCCAACCGTCCCGTGGTTTCTCTGGTTGGTGATGGCGCGTTCCTCATGACTGGCCTGGAACTCCTTACCGCTTCGCAGCTTCACCTACCGGTGATGGTGTTGGTTCTTCGGGACCGCGAGTTGGCTCAGATCGCCCAGTTTCAGCAAGTTGCTTTGGGAAGGAAATCCTGCAGCGAACTCCCCGACTATGACCTGGCGGCGATTTGTCGAGGTGTGGGCGTGGAGCACATGGCCTTGCGCCGAAACAGCGACATGGAGTCGGTTCTTGGGCAGGCGCTCACAATGACTCGCGCTGGGCGCCCGGTCGTGGTGGAGGTCGCGATCGACTACTCGCAGAAAACGTATTTCACACGTGGTGTGGTGCGCACCAACTTGGGGCGTCTGCCGTGGCCTGACCGCATCCGCTACGTGTTACGGGCATTGGGGCGGAGACTGACGTAGGACTCACCCGCGCAGCCGGACTGATTCCGGCGGGATTCCACCGTCGAGTCGGCCCCGATGCCGCTCGCTCCCGGCCTTGCGCGGCGCTCCCGGCGCTCGTGGTTCCCTGGCCAAGACCTTTTCGATTTCTTCCCGCAGCCAGCGGTTTGCCGGATCGTTCTCTACACTCTCGTGCCAGTACAAGTGGGCTTCCAGACGGGGCGCTGGGAGCGGGAAGGGATGCACCTGGTTCATCAAACCCGTGTTCAGTAGTTGCGCATGCTGCTCCGGCAAGGTCAGCAGCATGTCTGTCTTACTCACCACCATGCAGGCCGTGAAGTTGTGCTGGCTGCGCAGAAACACCTGTCGGCGAAGCCCCCGCCGGCCGAGTTCGACATCGATCAGGCTGGGACCGTGGCGCCGGGAGGAGACCTGAATATGGCGCTGCCCCAGATAAGTATCCAGGTCGAGATTGTCCGCGATCGCCGGGTGACCCTGACGGGCGATGACCACGAATGGTTCATTCAGGAGCCACTTATGCCGAATGCGATCGCTCATCGTCATGGGGATGTCGATGGCCAGATCGACCGAACCACTCGCCAGTTCGGTCTCCAAATCTCTGCGCTTGACCCGCGACGTCGTGATCGACATTCCCGGGGCGGCACGCGTCAGGCGCCGCAGCAAGGGCGGAAGAATCAGGGCTTCGGCGTATTCCCACAACGACAGGTGAAAGTTCCGCCGCGTGTGTTCGGGAACGAAATTGTGACTCGCGCTGAGGTTCACTTCCAGGATTTGCAGCGCCTGCCGCACTTCCTCAATCATGTTCCGCGTGAACGGCGTCGGCACCATGTGCGGCCCCTGGCGGACAAACAGCGGGTCCTGCAGAAGATCGCGCAGTCTCTTCAGCGCATGGCTGATCGCGGGTTGGGTGAGGTTCAGTTGCTGGCCGGCGCGAGTGATGTTGCCCTCGCGATAGATGGCCTCCAGCACCACGAACAGGTTCAGGTCGACCTGACTCAAATGCACGCTGCATATATTACAGGATTCATAGAATTCATTTGGAGAATCCTGCTGAAATCGTTAGGCTAGAGTGCCTGCGGGGTGAGCGCTAACCCATGGACTTTTCTCTGTCACCGAGAGCCCAAAGCTATGTCCAGCGCCTCTCGGCGTTCATGCAGGAGCATGTCCTGCCAGCGGAGGCGGAGTATTGCGCGCAATTGCAGAACCTTCCCGACTGGCGCCGCTGGAAGCAGCCTCCGGTTATGGAGACTTTGAAGGCGAAGGCGCGTGCGTCCGGCTTGTGGAACCTGTTCCTCCCCGACCGGGAGTATGGCGCCGGCCTCACCAATGTAGAGTATGCGCCCCTGGCGGAAATCACCGGCCGCTCCTCGATCGCCCCCGAGGTTTTCAACTGCAACGCACCCGACACCGGCAACATGGAAGTGCTGGTGAAGTATGGTTCGGAAGCGCAAAAGCTACGTTGGCTCACGCCGCTGCTGGCCGGCGAGATTCGTTCCGCGTTCTGCATGACAGAGCCCGACGTGGCCTCTTCGGATGCCACGAACATGCAAGCCACGGCCCTCATCGAGGGGGATCACGTCGTCCTCAACGGCGTGAAATGGTGGAGCTCCGGAGTCGGCCATCCTCATTGCAGGCTGCTCATCTTCATGGGCATAACCGATCGCTCTGCCGCCAAGTACCAGCGTCATTCCATGGTTCTGGTGCCGCTCGACACTCCCGGCGTCAAGATCGAGCGCATGGTGCCCGTGTTTGGATCCTATGACTCGCCCTTCGGTCACGGCGAGGTTAGCTTCACCAATGTCCGGGTACCGCTCGACCACATCATCGCCGGACCGGGGCGCGGTTTCGAAATCGCGCAGGGCCGGCTCGGCCCTGGTCGCATTCATCACTGCATGCGCACGCTGGGAGCGGCCGAACGCGCGCTTGAACTTTTGTGCCGCCGCTCGCTCCATCGCGTGGCCTTCGGCAAACCTTTGGCCGAACTGGGCGCCAACGCCGATGTCATTGCCAACGCCCGCATCATGCTGGAGCAAACCCGTCTTCTTACCCTCAAGGCCGCCTGGATGCTCGATGAAGTCGGCACCAAAGGCGCCCGCAGCGAAATCTCGCAGATCAAAGTCGCCGTGCCCAACACTGCCTTGGAGATCATCGATCAGGCTATCCAGATGCACGGAGGCGCCGGCGTTTCCGACGACGTTCCTCTGGCCGAACTGTATGCCACGATCCGCACACTGCGCATCGCGGACGGGCCCGACGAAGTGCATCGCGCTTTGATTGCCAAGCTGGAACTGAAGAAATACAAACCCAAGAGCGTGGCCTCGGCCTGACCGCTGGCGAAGCCGTCGATGCCCGGGGCTCCGGCGCGAACGCACCACCCGTAATTATCCCAAGCAAATGGGGAATGAGGAGCGGCGCATCGCGGATGCCGTGGGAAAGCTTCTCCACCGAATCAGATCCCAAAGCCCCGCATGGCGTTTCCCGCCTGTTTCTCCCTAGAAGCTAAACCGCAGGCCGAGCTGGATCTCGCGTTTCGGAAAAGCTGCCGTAAAGCCCAGCGGCTGGCTGGGCGAAAGACTGGCCGAACCGTGCACGTTGAATGGCGGAGCGAAATCAGAGCCGACAATATTGTTCACGCTGGCGTAGTTTGTCCGATTGGCAATGTTAAATCCTTCTGCGATGATTCGCAGGCTGTACTTCTCGCCGAACTTGAATGCCCGGCTCAAGCGCATGTCGAAGTCCACGTAATTGGGACCCAGGCCGCTGTTGCGCGAAGATCCTGGCGGACGGTCATTGGTGAAATGACCGTCACCATTGATGTCCGCGCCGGCCAGCAGGTTAAAGGGATGGCCGCTGTTGTAACTCACGATCGGAGCAAGCTCAAAACCGGAAAAAATGCGCGACTGGTCCCACGGGCTGTCGAGCACAGCCGCGACCACCACTTTGTGCCGTTGATCAAAATCCGACAGGGAGCGTTCGGCGGCGAGCTTTACCTCATCGAACGCCGCGTAATCGCTGTTGAAATCCGTCGAGTCGTCGATCGCTTTGCTGTAAGTGTAATTGGCGATCAAGGTGTAGCGGTCGCTGAAGCGCTTTTTCACCTCCAGAATGCCGCCATGATAAATCGCGCTCGCGATGGAGGAATATTGATTGTTCTGAAGAATGGTGTGGGTTGGATCGGCGAAGCAGGTCTGGTTAGGGGCGAAGCAAGACGATGCTCCCCAATCCTGGAAAGGAAGGCCGTTAGTGGGAAGACCGTCCGCGCCGCAAATCGACGGGCCTCCAGCAAAGCAAGCGGTGCCGGTAACGATTGGCGCTCCCGGCAGCAGGTTCTTATCCACCGCCCAAGGCAGGTGGGTGGTGTGGACGTAAATGTAGTTGAGGGAGACAGACAAGCTGTTTCCGACCTGCTGCTCGATGCCGAACGAGGCCTGCTGCGACTGCGGCGGCCGGTAATTCGGTTGTCCGGAGAAGAGAACAGTTCCCGGCGGGGGGGCGCCGGTGTTAGCGATCGGGAGATAGAACGGAAAACCGGTTACATCCGCCTTCGAGATACAGGCATTCTGCCCTGCAGGAGGTGTGCCGCACAGAATCTTACCCTCCCCAAATAGGACCTGGTAGATCGCGGCGGAGTTCTGGTAGGGGTTTGAGGTTCCATAGACGCCCAAGATTGATACCAAGGTATTGGCAATCTGCCGGGTACCATTCACATTGCCCAGGGTTTTCACGACATTGGGAATCTGCGCATAGATCGGCGAATAGAAGATCCCATACGCTCCACGGACCACCGTCCTCTGGTCGTTGCGCGGGCTCCAGGCAAACGAAACGCGGGGAGCAAGGTCCTTCTTATAGGTACTGAGAGGCCCGTACTGCGAATCCACTTCGTAGCGCAAACCGTAGGTCAGCGTGAGGTTTCGCCGGATTTGCCAGGCGTCCTGCCAGTAAGCGGCAGTGAACGGCCTGGTCATGGTATACGATGGCGTGCCAAAGCCCTGCTCATAAAACGCCGGCAAACCGAAGCCCCACGACTGAAGAGTACTGAGGGGGGATGAAGCGGTGGTCGGGAGATTGCAAAGGATAGGCAACTCCAGGCAGGGGCTGAGCAGGTCACCGGGCAACTGCAGAAACTCAAAACGTCCGCCGAAGAAGGTGTCGGAATTGGTGTTGTTGCCGCGAATCAACTCGTAGAAGCCCATGTTCATGCTGTGATGGCCGCGGATGAGTGTGAGATTGTCGGCGAACTCATAACGGCGCACTGTACTGTGGCTGGGTAAGAAGATTTGGCGCCCAAAGAAACCATATCCCTGAACGTCCAGACCGGGCCCCCCAGGATCATTCGTGTCCACGTTAAATTGGTAATAGTTCCACTGCAGTCGGGCTTCGTTGATAGCATTCGAACTGAATTGATGAAACCACGAGCCTTGCAGAGTGCTGTCCCAGTTAAGTATGGAAGTGCCGCGTGAGAAACCGATCAGAGCTTGTACGTCCGGGTCGGACTCTTGGAGGTGCGCAGCGCTATAGCGGAAGAAGACCGAGTTGCTCTGGCTGAATCGGTGATCGAGACGGGCGGAACCCTCGTATTGCCGGATGGGGAACGGAAACACCCCGCCGTCTTTCTCCATTTGATTTATGACGAAGTCGTTAAACGGACCGCCGGCTGGGTTCACGGTCAAAACCCCGCCCAGCACGGCCGCACAAGTGGCCGCAGGCAGGAAAGTGAAGGGATTGGGCGCGGGAAGTCCTAACTGTGTTGCCACCGCCGTGCCCACAGGGCCGCTCAGGCATGGAACCGGAGTGCTGCCTTGGGGCGCCAGGCCTCCCGCAATAGACTGCTGTCCGGCGGTGGGAGCGAAGATACTACTGTGGGTCAGCAAAGGCACCGAGTCCTGCGCATCGGAGCGCAGACCTTCGATGGCAGCAAACAGGAAAGTTTTGTCCTTCTTGATCGGAAATCCGATCGTCCCGCCGAATTGCTGGCGGCTGAGAGAATTCTTGATCGGCTCGCCGGTAGAAGTGGTGTTGAAATTAGAGAAGGTCGGGTCTGGCGCCAGAGCCGGACTGAAAGCGAACGGGTTTCGGGCATCCATCGCATCATTGCGAAAGAAGCCATAAACGCCGCCGTGTACGTTGTTTGTGCCCGACTTGGACACAATGTTGACGGAGGCTCCGCTGGCCCCTCCCAGCTCAGCCGAATAGTTGCTGCGGTTGATCTGGAATTCCTGCACCGCGTCCTGGCTTAGGTTCAGGCGGACGCCACCCGCGTCATCGTTGGCCTCGCCGCCGTCCACGGTTACGCTGTTGCCCCGGCCGTTGCTGCCGTAGAACGACAGTCCGCTCTGTGGCGTCTGCTTCACGCGAAAGTCGGCATTGCTGGCAACGGTGCTGGAATTGCTGACGCCCGGCATCAGCAAGGTGAAGGTGAGGTAGTCGCGCCGGTCAATGGGCAGGTCGGTTATATATCTTTCGGACACGCTGTTTGCTTGGCTGCCCCGTTCGGTCTCGACCACAGCCGCTTCCGCGGACACTTCGACCTCGGTGGCTACTTGCGATACCTTCAACTGGAAATCCGAGATGACGGTCTGCCCGATACTCACCACCACCCCCTTGCGAACGGCGTTGGCAAAGCCCGGTATTTGCACACTAACGTCATAGGATGCCGGGGCCAAGTTTGGCACTCGGAACTGACCCGCGGCATCGGTGACTGCCGTGCGCTGCAGGCCGGTTTGTGCGTCCGCCACTGTTATGGTCGCCTTCGGCAGACGAGCGCCCGAGGGATCGGTCACGGTTCCCTGGATGTCGCCGGAGGCGCCCACACCCTGCGCGTAAGCCATGCTGCTCGCCAACACTAAGCACACAACCACACATGCCAGTGACTTCATAGGATTCTCCTTCTGGATCCGTGCGAACATATCCCCCCTACCTCAGAACCGGTCGCCTGCCAGCATCCAGCCGCCTTCTTCTAACCTGCGGACTGCTTTCCATGCCGGAATTGTTTTCGAGCGAGCTTCCCTAGTTTCTTGGATCTGCTGAATGAGAACGAACAATTCCCTACGCTCTTGCCGTTTCAGAGCGCAGCATCTTCATGTTGCGCGCGAGCGTAACCGCGTTTGCGAAATTCATCAAATGAATTGTTTTGATGAAGAAGTATGCCTACCGGGAATAGCGGCTTGGGCTCGCTTCCGCCCGGAAAATGGCTCATGACCTTCCCCTTTCCGGGCCCGGCGCTCCGCCAGCATGCGACAAAAGAAATTCGAGTATTTCCTTGTGTGCCGCTTGGGTCTGATCGGTAAGAAACATGTGACTCGCGTGCTCGATCAGGACGAGTTTTGCGCCCGGAATCCGCCCGGCGATCAACTCCCCGTTGCCAGGGGGCACCAGCGCATCCGACTTTCCATGGATGACCAGCGTCGGCGCCGTGATCTGAGCGATTCGGCTGTAGCCCTCCCATGCCAGGATCCCCTGTAGTTGGGCCATGTAGCCTTCCGGGGAGGGGAGCCAGCGCTGGCGGAGGCTGACATCTTCCTCGATTTTCTCTCGCGGCGTGGTCGCATCATACATGTAGGGAAGGATGGCTTCCCGCGCTTGCTCCAGCGTCATGCCGCGCGCCATCAGCACGTCGGCCACCTTGCTCCCCGCGCGCACCGCCGAAGGTCCGCCGGGCGAGGTGCAGCCCAGAATCAACGAGCGCGTCCTCGCCGGATATTGCAGCGCGAATTCTTGCGCAATCATGCCGCCCATCGAAATGCCGAAAATGTGGGCGCGGGAAACGCCGGCGGCATCCAGAACCGCGGCTGCGTCCAATGCCATGGTCGCAATCGAATAAGGCCCGGGCGGCACGTCGCTCAGTCCCACGCCTCGATTGTCGAACGCTACCGTACGGTACCGTTGCGCCAGCGCCGGGCGTGTGCGATGCCACATGCACGACGGGTACCCGAGGCCCATGATCAGCAGGACGGGTGTTCCTTGGCCCTGTTCGTCCCAATAGATCTTTGCCCCTTGATTCTCGACGAATGACATCGATCCCCTTTGCGGTAAACTTATCCTGTAGAGACGCGGCTTGCCGCGTCTCTGCCATTTCCAGACCCTGCTTAGCCGACTTTCAACATGAGCTTCCCCGAGTTCTCGCTCTTGAAAAGCTTGAGCAGAGTTTCGGGAAAGGTTGCGAGTCCCTCCACAATATCCTCGCGCGATTTCAGCTTGCCCGCCGCCATCCATCCTGCCATTTCCGCTCCGGCTTGCGCGTAGCGATCGACGTAATCCAACACCAGCGTCCCCTTCATCGTGGCCCGATTCAACAGCAGAGACAGGTAGTTGCTGGGCCCCACGATCGGGCCGGTATTGTTGTATTGGGAGATCGCCCCGCAGATCACAATCCGGGCGCCGCGCGCCAGTTGCGCCAGTGCAGCGTCCAGAATCGCACCGCCCACGTTGTCGAAATAGACGTCAATGCCGTCCGGGCAGTGCTTCCGGAGCGACTGCTTCACATCTTCGGACCTGTAGTCGATGGCTGCATCGAAGCCCAGCTCATGCACGATGTAGCGGCACTTCTCCGCTCCTCCTGCGATGCCCACGACGCGGCAGTTCTTGATCTTTATTTTTGCGATCTGCCCCACCACCGCGCCCACGGCTCCCGCTGCAGCCGAGACCACCACCATCTCTCCCGGCTTGGGCTGGCCCGTTTCGAGAAGTCCGAAATACGCGGTCATGCCCGTCATGCCGAATACGCTGAGGTACTTTGGCAGGGGAGCGATCCTCGGGTCGACCTTCGTTACTCCCCGGCCGTCGGTCAGCGCGTACTCTTGCACTCCGAACGATCCGGAGACGTGATCACCCACCGCGAAGCGCGGATTGCGCGACGCGGTCACGATCCCCACGCCCAGCGCCCGCATCACTTCTCCGATGCCGACCGGTGGCATATAGGAGCGCGCTTCGTTGATCCATCCGCGCATCGCTGGATCCAGCGAGATGTACAACACCTGGACCAGCAGTTCGCCTTCCTTCGGCTCCCCGACTGGTTCTTCCGTGTAGGTCCAGTCGCTGCGCTTTGGCATTCCTACCGGGCGCGCCGCCAGCAGAAACTTGTGATTGGTGAGTGCCATGCTGCCTCCTTCGTTGCGAATCCCGCCACTCAGACTGTATACCGCTCGTTCGCCAGCAGCCGCCCTGCGATCTGGCGTCGCAGTGCGATCGCATTCACTGGATCGTGACCGGCGTACGCGCGCAAGCGGGAAAGATTCCGCCGCAGTTCCTCGCCCTGGGCGCAGGCGCTCAGCACCGTCCTCGACGAGAGTTCGACCTTGGCGATGGCATCGCGCAAATACACGGCGCAGGCATCCGCTGCATTGACTCCGCTGCCGGCCGCCGCCAGTTTCCGCCTGCGCAGCAGGCTCGACTCCATGGCAAACACTTCCATGATGATGTCGGACAGGTTCATGATGATCTCCTGTTGTTGGTCGAGCTTCGCGCCATACTTCTGGTGTGCAACTCCCAGCGTCAGCAGTGTGATCTTCTTCGCGTTGTGGACCAGGCTCAGCTCCGCATCATCCGCTGCCTTCGCGGGTTGCGGCTCGGCTTGCTGCAGGAGCGCACGGGCGGCCTCGAGCAGAGGCAACTGTCCCCGCGCCGCGCGCTTCAACGGCATGCCCGTGATCACCAACCGGTTGATTTCGCTGGTCCCCTCAAACAGACGGTTGATCCGCGAATCGCGATAGGCGCGCTCCACCACGTAGTCCTGATGGTATCCGTAGCCTCCGTGGATCTGAACTCCTTCATCGACCACGTAGTCCAGCATCTCAGCGGCGTAGACCTTCACCATCGAGCACTCCGCCGCAAATTCCTCGATGGCCTTCAGTTCTTGGGTGGGCTCCTTCGCGGATTCCGGGGACGTGCCGTGCATTTGACTTTCAATCAATCCCACCACCCGCCAAGTCATCGACTCCGCCACGAAAATCCGGATCGCCATTTCCGCCAGTTTGTGTTGAATCGCGCCGAACTCTGAGATCGTCGAGCCGAATGCCTTGCGCTGCTTGGCATATTTCAGGGAAATCGCGAGCACGTTTTTCGCGGCTCCAACCGTGGCCGGACCCAGTTTCAGCCGTCCGATGTTCAGGATGTTGAATGCGATCACATGCCCGCGCCCAATCTCTCCCAACACGTTTTCCACCGGCACCGGAACGTTGTCGAGGTATACGGCCGTAGTGGAACTGCCGGTGATGCCCATCTTGTGTTCTTCCGCCCCACTGCTTACGCCGGGAAAGTTCCGCTCGACCAGAAACGCGGTGAACTTTTCTCCCCCAACCTTGGCAAACACCGTGAACAAGTCGGCCGCGCCGCCGTTCGTGATCCACATCTTCTGACCGTTCAACATGTAGTGTTTTCCATCCGGGGAGAGATCGGCCCGCGTCCGCGCCGCCAGCGCATCCGACCCCGCCAGCGGCTCGGTGAGCGCATAGGCGGCCAGCATTTCGACTTTCGCCAGCTTCGGCAAATACTTTCGCTTCTGCTGCTCGTTGCCAAAGTAGACGATCGGCAGTGTGCCGATGCCAGTGTGAGCCGAGTGCCAGCCTCCGTAAGAGCCGTCCCGTCCCATGCGTTCAGACGTTACCATCAGCGACGGCAGATCCATTGCCATGCCGCCATACTCCTCCGGGATCGTCATCGCGGTCAGACCCAGCTCCACCGATTTCCGCAGCACACCCAGGGCAACGCCCGGCTTCTTTTCGCGGATCGCCGGCAGATTCGGCTCCACTTCGTTGGCCCAGAATTCGTCCACCATGTGACCGACAGCGAGATGCTCCTCGCTCAGGTCTTCAAGCGTGAAAATGTTTTGGGGTGCCGACTCTTCGATCAGAAACGCCGTTCCCCTTGTCGTTTTGCGCGGGATGTCTGTTAATGTCGTCATGGAATACTCCTATGCCGCCTTTTGATATTGAGAATCTGAATTCTTTGAAACAGTGGGAAGGACGCGAATTCCCCGCGACCGGCTGGTTCGTCCTCACGCACGATCGTATCCAGAAATTTGCCGACGCCACCGAGGACCGCCAGTGGATTCACCTCGACCCGGAACGCGCCCAGCGCGAATCGCCCTTCGGCGGCACCGTTGCCCATGGTTTTCTGACCCTTTCTCTGCTGAGTTACCTTCTCAAGCAGGCAATCCATATCCGCTCGGGAATCGCGATGAGCGTCAACTACGGCCTGAATAAGGTTCGCTTTCCTTCGGCCGTTCGCGCCGGTTCGCAGGTTCGCGCTCGCGTCACTCTGCTTTCGGTGAAGGAATCGCCCGAGTTTGTGGACGCCACGTTCCTCATCCATGTCGAGAGTCAGGGCGTTGATAGTCAGCCCTCCAGCAAGCCCTGCTGTGTCGCCGAGTGGCTGATCCGGTATTACCCGCAGTGAGCTTTGCAGCAAATGCTCACTCATATCGTCCTGCTTTCTGCGCAATACCATGAGGCGCGCAGCAATGCATGGATTCTCTTCGGCAGGTCTGCGAAGCGCGCGTCCTGCGTCAATCCCTGGGCGTACCGGTAGTAGATCTGCTGAATAATGACGGCGACTTTGAAGCGGGCAAACGTCAGATAGAAGATCATGTCGCCGGGATCGCGGCCGGTTGCGGCTGCGTAGCGCTGAACCAACTGCGCTCGCGTCAGTGTGCCCGGCAGCGTGGTCGGCGCGGAGCGAATTTCCTGGAGCTCTTCTGGATCTTTCGGGTCAGTCCAATACGCCAGGGTCGTCCCCAGGTCCGTCAGCGGGTCCCCTAGCGTGCACATCTCCCAATCCAGAACGCCCACGATCTTCGTCGCGTCGCCGGGATCGAGCACAACGTTGTCATATTTGTAGTCGTTGTGGATCAGCGCCGTGTCATGGCTGGCCGGCATTCGTTCGGTGAGCCATGCGGAAATGCGTTCGATTTCTGACAGGTCGTGCGTTTTCGAATTGTGATAGCGCTCGATCCAGCCCTTGACCTGGCGTTCGAGATAGCCCTGCGGTTTGCCCAAATCAGCCAGGCCAATTGCAGCGTAGTCCAGGCGGTGGAGACGCGCGAGGTTATCGAGGAACGCTTCGCTCAATCGCCGCGCCGTCTCCGGCGGAAAGGGCACACCCGGCGGGGGCTCGCTACGCACGATCGTTCCGCGAACCGGCTCCATCAGGTAGAAGGGCGCATTGAGAATCGACAGATCGTCGCAATAGAAGAGCGCCTTGGGCGCGACGGGATAGGCAGTGTGCAGTTTCGACAGCACGCGATACTCGCGCGCCATGTCATGCGCGGACCGGACCTTGCTCCCAAATGGCGGGCGTCGCAGCACGACTTCCCGGTTACCCAGTCGCGCGTTACCCAGTCGCACCAGGTACGTCAGATTGGAGTGGCCGCTGGGAAATTGTTCGACGGAGACCGGTCCGCTGTCGCCGAAGTGCTCCAGCAGAAACGGCCGCAGCCGGGCGAGATTGAGTTCTTCGCCTGCCCTTACCGTTCCCGCTTGATCGCAAACTGCCACCATAATCGCAATTACTGTACCGGTTAGCGGTACGTCAGCAACGAGTCACGGTCGAGATGGGGGTGCGCATTGAACGTGCTCAGCGTGAAACGCTCGCCCGAAGCCAGAAAGCCGCTGAACGAAGCGTTGCGGGACATCCAGGTCAGCTGCAGCGCGTCCTCGGCAGACAAATGCAGGGCCCGGCGCATCGCCGCGCCAATCGTTCCCGCCGATGTGAAGATCACCGCGCTCGCTGCCGGAGTAGTGTCGCGCACTACTTGCGCCAGCCCTCGCTCCACCCGCAAACAGAACTCGTGCCAAGATTCAATGCCTGCTGCTGTAATCTCTCCCGCCACCCACTTACTAATCACCGCCTCAAACAACTTCTGAAAAGTCCTGCGCCGGTCACCGGACTCGCTGGATTCGCTGGAATCTTCATAGGCGCGGTGCAATTCTTTGATCTCGGCATTCACCCGCCGCAGTTGCGGAAGACATTCCCGCAGCACCGCCTCGGCTTGATATTCGTCGAATTCGCTCATGACCACCGTCTCTCGAAAAAAAAGACCGGCGCTGCCATACGCTTCGGCAACGATCCGGGCCGTCTCGAGTTGCCGGACACGTGGGCCCGAATAGACGCCGCCAAAAAACACGCCCCGCCGCGACCAATACTCCCCCAGCAACCTGGCCTGCGCCTCGCCGTTCGCACAGAGCTTGTCATAGTCCCGCCCCAGAAAAGACGCTTGTCCATGGCGCACGAGGATAATGTGGCTCATGCGCTTCCCCTCTCTCAGCCCGCGCGCTCGAACAACCCGGCTGCACCCTGGCCGCCGCCTACGCACATGGTGACAACTCCGTAACGTGCCTTGCGCCGCGTCATTTCGTTGGCCAGCGTTCCCACCAGCCGCGACCCAGTCATGCCGAAGGGGTGCCCAATCGAGATCGAACCGCCGTTCACGTTCAGTTTCTCCGGATCGATTTCCAGACGATCGCGGCAGTAGACGACCTGTACAGCAAACGCTTCATTGAGCTCCCAGAGATCGATGTCGCTGAACTTCACGCCGGTGCGCTGCAATAACTTCGGTACCGCGAAGACCGGTCCGATTCCCATTTCGTCGGAATCGCAACCGGTCACCTGGAAACCGCGAAAAACCAATTTATAGGGAATGCCGAGCTGGTCCGCGCGCTGCCGCGACATCACCAGCGTGGCCGAAGCGCCGTCGGAAAGCTGCGAGGAGTTTCCCGCGGTGACCGTACCCTGGCCGCTCGTCGGGTCAAAGTGCGGCTTCAGTGACAGCAGGCCTTCCAGCGTCGTGTCCGGACGATTGCATTCATCCTTGTCCGCGCATACCTCTTCCTTCGCGATCACTGCGTTGGTCTTCTTATCCAGGGTCGCGCGCACCGCGCGCATGGGAGCGATCTCTCCCTGGAAAAAGCCCTCTCGCTGTGCGCGGGCCGTGCGCTGCTGGCTCAGGAGCGAGTACTCGTCTTGCACTTGGCGGCTGATCTTGTAGCGCTTGGCCACAACCTCGGCAGTGTCCCCCATCACCATGTACACGCCCGGCATCTGCTCGAGCAGCCGGGGATTGGGATCGTAGTTGCGTGGAATCAGACTGATGCTCTCCACGCCGCCCCCGATCAACGCGTCGCTGCCTCCGCTGACGATCTGGTACGCGGCCAGCGCAATCGACTGCAGACCGGAAGAGCAAAACCGGTTGACGGTGACGCCGCCGGTCGAAGTAGGCAGCCCGGCCAGCATGGCCGAAACTCTCGCGATGTTGTGTCCCTGCGGACCATGGGGCTGTCCGCAGCCCAGGATGACGTCTTCGACTTCGCGCGGATCGAGCTGGGGTGTCTTGCGCAGCACATCCTGGATGCAGTGCGCTGCCAGTTCATCTGGACGCGTCAGGTTGAACGATCCGCGAAATGACTTGGCCAGAGCGGTGCGCGAACTGGCTACGATGACTGCTTCTCTCATGAGGTCTCCTACGTCTTTGTCATACGCACAGCGAGTCTCCCTCTCGCCGGCGCTGGGTCCTGCAGGTTCAGAACCCTACGCGGCCGCAACCTGCTCCTTGTCGAACTCGGCAAACGTCTTACCCGCTTCCGCCAAGCGCTGCAGCAGAGGAGCCGGCGCCCAGAGTTCTCCATGCTGCTGACGGAATTCGCAAACGCGCTGGTAGACCTTTTGCAATCCCACCGTGTCGGCATGCCACATCGGCCCGCCTCGGTAGGCGGGAAATCCGTAACCGTTGAGATAGATGATGTCGATGTCGACCGCGCGCAGCGCGTATCCCTCTTCGAGAATCCGCGCTCCCTCATTTACCAGCGCATACACGCAACGATCGACGATCTCCGCGGCGGAAATCTGCCGCTGCGGGATTCCTGCGTCCGCGCTCCACTTCCTCCGCAGGGCGGTCACCTCCGGATCCGCGCTCGCGCGCCGGTTCTCGTCGTACCGGTACCATCCCCTCACCGTTTTCTGGCCGTACCGCCCCATTTCACAAAGACGGTCCTCGGCGAAGGGCTGGCGGATTCCGGGTTTTTCCAGGTGGCGGTACTCCTTGCGAATGCGCCAGCCCACGTCGAGGCCCGCCAGGTCGCCCGTCGCCAGCGGGCCCATGGCCATGCCGAATTCGACGAGCGCCTTGTCCACCGCCTCTACTTCCGCCCCTTCTTCGATCAGGAACTGCGCTTCCCGCCGATACGGTCCAAACATGCGGTTGCCCACGAAGCCGCGGCAGTTTCCTACCAGCACGCCGATCTTGCCCAGCTTCTTGGATAGTTGCATGCAGGTGGCAATCACTTCTTTGCTCGACTTGTTTCCGCGCACAATCTCGAGCAACCGCATTACGTTGGCCGGACTGAAGAAGTGCGTTCCGATCACCGCTTCCGGCCGCGACGTGGCTCCGGCGATTTCATCGATATTGAGCGTCGAAGTGTTGCTCGCCAGAATCGCTCCCCGCCGGCAGGCGCGATCCAAGTCCGCAAACACGGTTTTCTTCAGCGCCATGCCTTCGAAAACCGCCTCGATCACCATGTCCACACCGGAGAACGCATCGTAGTTGTAAACCGGCGTGATCAGTCGCAGACGTTCGTCCACGAATGCCTGGGTGAAACGCCCACGCTGCGCCGAACTGGCGTAGTTCTTCCGGATCTTGCCCATGCCCAGCTCGAGCGCCGCCTCATCCACGTCCTTCAGCAGCACCGGAATGCCCGCGTTGGCAAACACCATCGCGATCCCTCCGCCCATCGTTCCGGAGCCGACGACCGCCACGCGGTTCACCGGGATCACCGGAGTTTCCTTGGGAACGTCGGGAATCTTCGCCACTTCGCGCTCGCCAAAGAAAACATGGATGAGCGCTTTTGACTGATCGGAGAAAAGGCATTCGGTGAAAAGTTTCGCCTCGGCCTGGCAGCCGTCTTCGAACGACAATTTGGTCGCCGCCTCCACCGCATCGATCGCCGCCAGCGGAGCTTCTAACCCTCGTTGTTTCTTGCCGGCCGCGTGGCGCGCCGCCGCAAAAATCGCCGCGGTCTCCGTAACCGTTCCCAGCTTTTCCGTTCGCTCCCGCGTTTTGGGCGCAGGCTGGCCCGCGACTTCGCGTGCGAAAACCACCGCCCCCGCAAGCAGGTCACCCTCGATCAGCCGATCAATCAGTCCAAGAGCGGCCGCCTCGCGCGCGGAAACCGGCTTGCCCCCGGCGCACATTTCGACAGCCTTGGCCACACCTACCAACCGCGGCAGACGCTGCGTTCCACCGGCCCCGGGAATGAGACCCAGATTTACTTCCGCCTGACCCACCTGCGCCGTGGGCGCCGCAACCCGGTAATGGCCGGCCATCGCCAGTTCCAGTCCACCCCCCAACGCGGTTCCGTGAATCGCCATCACCACCGGCTTCCTGCTGTCCTCAATGTGAAGCAGCAGGGGAAGCAGGCTTCTGCGGGGTCCCCCCGACGTCATTTTGCCGAATTCCTTGATGTCCGCGCCGGCGACAAACGTGCGGCCGCCGCCGATTACAACCGCCGCCTTGACGGCAGGTTCGCCATTCATCTCATCGATCGCCGCCCAGATCCCCTCCGGCACCCCCGGACCGAGAGCGTTCACCGGTGGGTTGTCAATGGTAAGGATTGCGACATCGTTATCTCTACTGATTCTCACGAGGTTGTTCATAGGGCACTCCTGTAAAATTGGCGATCGAGATCGCCTTCGCGGTTAGGTTCAAATCCATCCGGCTTTCCTCATCACTACCGGCTCAAGTCGACCCGCTCAACCATCCGAACCGAGGGTTACCGGTCCACCCTGGTACTTCTTGCGCAACTCCCTTTTCAGAACCTTTCCCGTCGCGGTCTTGGGCAAGCTCTCGCAAAACTCAATCGATTGAGGACACTTGTAGTGGGCCAGGCGCGAGCGGCAAAACTCGATCAATTCTGCTTCGCTGAGCTTCGATCCCGGTTTCGCCACCACCACTGCCTTCGGCACCTCACCCCATTTCTGGTCAGCCACTGGGATCACCGCGGCTTCGTAAACGTCAGGGTGCGCCAACAGCACTTTTTCAACGTCGAGCGACGAAATGTTTTCTCCGCCGCTCACGATAATGTCCTTCCTGCGATCCACGATCAGGATGTACCCGTTCTCCCCGATCACGGCCATATCGCCGGTGTGAAACCATCCTCCCCGCAAAGCTTCGGCCGTGGCTTCCGGCTGTTGCCAGTAACCCGCCATCACTCCGTCACTGCGGGCAATGATTTCTCCCATCGTCACCCCGTCGTGCGGCACGTCCTTGTCTTCGTTTTGCGCGTCGACCACCCGAAGCTCACACCCCGGAAAGGCATAGCCGGTCATGGACTGCAGCACGTATCGCTCCTCGGGCGTGCACTGCATGTCCGGTTTCAGTTCGGCGTTGGCCAGCGAAGGCGCACACTCTGTCAGTCCGTATCCCGAAAAACATTTAAATCCCAACGTCTGCTCTATGTCCCGGATCAGTGTCGGGGAAGACGCCGCGCCGCCGATCGTGGCCCACTCCACGCTGCTCAGGTCGTACTTGGGACGCGCCGGCGAGTTCACCAGCGCGGCGGCCATAATCGGGACGAGGGTCAGCGCGCGCACCCGCTCCCGCTCCACCAGCCGGAATACTTCCTCGGGCACGAAGCGCGGAAGCATGACATGCGTCCCGCCCATCAACGTGATGGTATGGGCCGCTCCCCAGCCGTTGGCGTGGAACAAAGGGATTGTGTGCAGCATCACGTCCTCAAAGCGGGTGTGATGGTACAAGGCGATGCTCATCGCATGCAGGTACACGTTCCGATGGGTGAGCATCACGCCCTTCGGGCTTGCGCTGGTTCCGCTGGTGTAAAAAATTTCTGCCACGGAGTTTTCGTCAAACGCCATCAGTTCTCCGCGGCAGGGCGCGGCGGAGGCAAGCATTTGCTCGTAGGTTTGATCGGAGAGCCACGCGGCTTGCGGCGGCCCGTCGGTTTGATGGAACTCGAGCTGATGGAACGAGCGCACCGTGCGCAGGTCCCGCCGGAACGAATCCACCAGACCAACAAACTCTTGTTCCAGGAACAGTACCGCCGCTCCGGAATCATTCAGAATGTAGGTAAGCTCCGGCGCTGCCAGGCGAATATTGAGCGGAAGCAAAACGCAGCCCGCTTCCAGAACCCCGAAGTAGGCTTCCAGCAGCCGATGGCAGTTCAGGCTGAGAAATGCCACGCGATCGCCCGCCTTCAGCCCGGCGGCGCGCAACGCTCCCGCCAGACGCCCCACACGATCGCCGAACTCGGCATAAGTAAACCGACGGTCCTGGCACACCACCGCCGTCTTCCGAGGAAACTGCTGTTCTGAGTACCGAAGGAATCGCACCGGCGTCAGAGGAAGATTCATAAAAATTTATTCTTACCAGGCCGTCTGGCCTCCATCGACGACCAGCACGTGCCCCGTCACGTACGCCGAAGCGTCCGATGCCAGAAACACCGCTGCGCCTTTCAGATCGTGATCGCCGCCAAAGCGGCCCAGCGGGATCTTCGCCAGCAGGGAATCTTTACGGTGTTCGATGACCCAGCCCGACATATGCGTCGGAAACCATCCCGGGGCGATCGCATTCACCTGGATATTGTGCGGCGCCCACTTGCAAGCCAGATCCTTGGTGAACGCAATCACCCCGCCTTTGCTCGCGTGGTACCCGATCGCCTGCAGCTCCGCGGACGCTCCGCCCAAACCCGCCACCGATGCGATGTTGATGATCTTTCCCGACCCCTGCGTCACCATCGCCTTGCCCGCCGCCTGACAAAACAGGAACGTGCCGGTCAAGTTGGTGGAGAGAACTTTGTCCCACTGCTCCAGCGTCATTTCTTCCACCGGAGCTCCCCACGACACGCCGGCGTTGTTAATCAGAATGTCGATGCGGCCGAACTTTGCCAGCGTCGCGTCCACGACTTCCTGAATCGCCGCCCGCTCTTTGACATCGCACCCCAATGCAAGCGTCTGAACGCCCCGGCTGCGCAATGCTTCTGCCGTTTCCTCGCAGCGCTCCTTCTTGCGGGCACAGAGCACCAGATTCGCCCCCATCTCCGCGAGACCCTCGGCCATCTGGCGACCCAGCCCCATCGAGCCACCGGAAATAATGGCCACGCGGCCGGTAAGATCGAAAAGCTGTTTGACATTCACTCCGGGAACGGCCTTTCCGGGCGGCAACGCCGCGCAAAAGTGATAGTTAATATCATATTAGAGTCGCTAACGTCAATACACTCTTTGCCCGATTTTCAAACTGCCGGGCGAAGGCGAGTCGCCCCGGCGCAGTTGCGCCGGAACTACTGCTGCAGGCGGAGCACCACCCGCCCCGAGACCTCGCCGCGGTTCAGTTGCCCCAGTACCTCCTGGACCTCGGCGAGCGGGCGCGTCGTCACCTGGCAATGGACGGTCCCGGCAGCCCCCATCGCCAGAACCTCGCGCAGATCCTCGCGTGTGCCCACTGAGGAAGCTTTGATCCGGATCTCGCCGGCCGCCATCATAATCGCCGGAAACGCGATCTCCTGTGCGGGCAGTCCCACCGCCAGCAGCGTCCCCGTCGGACGCACACAATAGAATGCCATGTCGTACGCGGACTTGGCCGCCGAGGCGACCAGAGCAACGTGCACTCCGCCGGAGCCGCGTATTTCCTTAACAACTTTGCTGGTTGCGGCGTTCAACGCGCGGACGGCGCCCAGCGACTTCGCCAGCGCGAGTTTCTCTTCGGAAATATCGATCGCGGTCACTTCCGCTCCCGCAGCCCGGCCAATCTGGACCGCAATGTGGCCGAGTCCCCCCACACCGAAGACCGCCAGCCGCTGCCCGGCGCGAATCTTGGCCTGCTTGAGGGCGCGATGAACCGTGACTCCCGCACAAAGCAGCGGCGCGGCCTGCTCGGAGGAAAGCGCTTCAGGAATCTTGACCACGTGGCTGGCGGGCGCCTTCGCAAATTCCGCATATCCACCATCCACCATGACACCGGTGATGCGCTGCTTTACACACAGATTTTCGTTACCTTCGCGGCAAAACTCACATTGCCCGCATGTCCACTGCACCCACGGCACCCCGACCCGGTCTCCCACCTGGATGCTTTCCTGCGCACTCTGGACCGCCGCGCCCCGCTCCACCACCCGGCCTACGATCTCGTGTCCCAGGATCAGCGGTTTCTTTACGATGCCGGCCAGTTGCGTCCAGTCGCCGTCGGCCACGTGCAGATCGGAATGACACACACCACAAACCTCCACCTCGATCAAGACCTCGTCCGCGCCAACTTCCGGCCGGGGCACATCCTCCAGCGATAACGGCGTCTTGAATGTGTGCAGAACGGCGGCCTTCATCGCGTTCCCCTCCCTAACAGGTATGCCTCACCAACAAAGAAGTGCTGGTGCGATCCCGGAAAACCTCACGGCCGGATGCCGCGCAAGAAAAACTCCACCGCGCTCCGCACCCGGTCCGTGAGCTTGTGCGGCCCGGTCAGATCCACCGCCCATTGCCGCACCACCGTGTTGTAGAGCCCTTCCATGAACTCCGCCAGATGCACGACCGGAAACGCGCGCGTCACTTCACCTCGCTTCTGCCCCTGCGTCAGAATTTCCCGCAGCAGACTGACGGCAGCCTCCTCGTGCCCCCGCAGTTCCGCGGACCGCACCGGATCCATGGCGCCCGACAGCACTACCGCTTGCCACAGTTGGCGGTCGGATTCCACCTTCCGAGCCATGGTTACGTACAGCCGCCGCAAACGCTCGCCCGTCCCCGCCTTGCTCGAAAGCTCCGAACGCAGTCTCTCGCAGATACAGGCATACCCGCGTTCCCCCACCTCGCGTAAAACCGCGTCCTTACTGGGAAAATAGCGGAAAAAAGTGGGCTGGCTGATTTCGAGCATTTGCACGATGTCGTCGATCCGGGTGTCCTCGTATCCGTGCTTGCGAAACAGCTTGATCGAGGTGTCGATAATCTGCTGCCGCAGGCGCGCCTTTTTCCGCTCCCGAAGCCCGACCTCGGGCTGCTCTCCAACCGTCTCTGCGGCCGCACTCCGTGTCGCGAGCGCCCCAGGCATGGTCTCTTCCTCCTGCATCGATTACCGGCACGTCCCCAACCGCAACGTCCGTAAAATGTGAGAGTAACTATAACAAAATAGCGACTAACGTCAAGTTGTCGAAAAGAGGCGTTCCGCTCGTAAATCCAGTGGGTGTTGGGCCTGTACGCCGAATTCGTCGGATCGCGTTCTGACGGCTTCAACGCGACGTTATGGAGGAAGCAGATGTGGGTTTGGCTGCGATAAACGAATTTGTATCAGGTTCGCGCCGATAGAAGACGCGGGATGCTGGAGCTCAAGTCGTGAGGAATCAAATGGAATCTTTCTCCCGCCATCGCTCCGTGCCCGGCATAGTAGATGCAGTCCTTAGTTGTGCAACTTCGCGCGCTCGCGTACATTAAGACGGCCGCTTAATGAGAAAAACGCACCCTCGATTGCCGGATCGCGGCCCCCATATTCTTACTCGGGATTATCAGGAAGCTAATGTTCCAATCTGGAGTGAAGGGCTGTTTACCGTCGAGTTTGTTTTGCTGCATGCCGCGCCCGTCTATTACGGTCTAGGGACACCCCACGGCGACGGTTCAGGAGTGGTTCTGATCCCCGCCTTCCTGTGTCCGGATCATTACTTATTTCCGCTGCATAGATGGCTGGGCCGGATAGGATATCAAGCCTTCTTTTCAGGCATGAGTTTCAACGCAGAGTGTCCGAACCTCCTGATTAAACGCTGCCTTAATGAAACCATTGAAAAGGCGCTTGCCAAAACCGGCCGCAGGATTCATCTGATCGGCCACAGTTTGGGAGGCATTATCGCCCGTTCGATCGCAGGGCAACGGCCACAGGACATTGCTTCTGTCATCACGATGGGCGCACCGTTCCGCGGTACAGCGGCACATTCCAGCATCCTGCGCGCAGCCGGAGTGGTCCGCCGCCGCATCCTGAAGAAGCACGGCGGTGCGGTCCTTCCCGATTGTTACACCGGGCACTGCACCTGCGATTTTGTGGATTCCCTGCAGCGCAGTCTGCCCCCGTCGGTGGTCGAAACTGCGGTTTACACGCGCGACGACGGAGTGGTTGACTGGCAGTATTGCAAGACAGATAACCCGGAAGCCGATTTCCCGGTTTCAGGCACGCACGTCGGCCTGGCTTTTAACCCTTCGGTATACACCATCATTGCCAATCGTCTGGCCCAGACAAATTGCGCGCAGAGTAAGCGGAGGCCGAGGGGCGTCCATGTCCGTTCAGGCGGCAAATGTGCAACAACCTGAACGCTGCAGCTCATGTCCAAGAGGTCCGCTCTTTGGCGGATTACCGGCTGACTGCAGGTGGTGGCGCATTATCTGGAGAGTTGAGTTATCCAAAGTAGATCTCTCAGACTTCCAGGGGCTCTCCAGATGACAATCGTTTCACAATGTCGCGAACGGGCGAGATGGGTATACACTTATCGCCGTGTTTGAAGTCAAAAAGGGGATTCCGGGTCCGGCTATTCTGGGTGTTTGCGATTCCTCGCAAGAAGCGTCCTATGTCCCAAATGCGCAAGGACATCTTCACTGACCGCTGGGTTATTGTGGAAGAGCGTGAAGGGTTACAGCCGAGGGATTTTCACTTCAAGAAATTCGAAAGGGACACAGGCTTCTGCCCATTCTGCGAGAGCAACGAGGCCGCCACGCCGCCCGAAGTCTTCGCAATCCGAAATCCGGGCTCTTCTCCTAACGGGCCGGGATGGTCGGTACGGGTGGTGCCTAATTCCCGGCCGCGGCTGCGCATAGAAGGCCAATTAAGAAGACGTGCCGAAGCGTTGCACGATCTGATGAACGGTGTGGGGGCGCACGAGATCATTGCGGAGACGCCGCGACATGACCGTAGCCTGCACGAGCTGGAAAACGAGGAAATCTCGAATGTCATCAGATCCTACATAGCTCGCATCCTCGATCTTGAGGGCGATGAGCGTGTGCGCTACGTGCTGATCTTCAAGAACCACGGTGAGGGAGCCGGTGCGCACACCATTAATCATTCGATCTCGCAGCTGGTGGCCCTCCCGGTAACGCCGCGTACAGTTAAGGCGAAACTCATGATCGCTCGTGACTACTTTGCCTTGAAGGAGCGCTGCATTTACTGCGACGTTCTCCAACAAGAGTTGAAGGGAGGAAAGCGACTGATCACTGAGAATGAAGATTTTATCGCGTTTGCTCCGTTTGCGTCGCGCTTTCCCTTTGAGATGGGCGTGTTCCCGAAGTCTCATAGCAGCGCATTCAGCCGAATCGGCGCAACCCAAATTGACAACTTGGCTCGGATCCTGCGTGATCTACTGCAGAGGTTGGATCGAAGCATAGGTGGGCCAGCCTACAACCTGTCACTCCACGACCGGCCCTTCCTGCGTCCCAGAGGGGGCTACTGGAAAACAATCGAGGAGGACTTCCACTGGCATATCGAAATCCTGCCCCAGATGTTTCGTATTACTGGATTCGAGTGGGCTTCCGGATTCTTCTACAATCCAGTACCGCCAGAACTGGCCGCTCGCTACCTTTCGCTGGGTCTCGCCGTCTGAATACTCCCCTTCTGTCTAGTCCGGGTGCAAACTCCCGTGTAGTCAACCACTGAAAACTGCGCCGAAAGTATTACCTTACGGCACGTGTACTGTAGAAGTTTTTCAGCCATGCAGATTCCCCTCCAGCAAACGGTGGCGACGCGGCTAATCAGCCCCTACTGGCGGTTCCAGGAGAATGACGGCAGTCTGCCTGCTGAGTGTCACGCCATTTCGCTGACGCGCGAAGTGCCATTTGGGCTCGGATTGATTATCGAACCGATCATCCAGAGCCTCCCCATGGAGTCGCTGATCAACACTCTCGAGGCTAGTCGCCAGGCCCTCCGACGCTAGGATGCAAGCCTTCGCCCGGCAACTGTTTCCGATAGCCAACCCGCTGGCGTACAGGATGGTTATCCTCACTGGGAAGTCAAGAATGATCGAAATTTAGCCCACAACCGTCTTCTCGTCCGACCAATCCTCCTGTGGTTGAAGGGGGTCATAGGAAGAACCGGCCAGGCCATCGTTGATCATGTGATCGATCAGTTCGTCCAACCACCCAAATTCCTCTTGACGTATTTCCTCCTGCCACTCAACTTCCTCTTCCCAACTCCAGGGCCATTTGTTAGGGATCATATCGGGACCTCCACACTACACTAGGAATGTCGTGAAATGGCTGAGGCTAAGCATACAGATTTCCAGCCGGCGAAATCTGTGACGCAGTGCACACCCGTGAGTGATGCTGCCTCGCAGCCCGGCGACCCGCTCCACACCAACATGAACCGAGACGACTGGCCCATGCTTGCGAAGTTGCCTCGGCCAGACGTTCAGCAAGAATGGTATAAACGGACGGATTAAAAACGAGGCCGCCATGCATAATTAGACTCCAATCTCTGCTATTCTGCGACTCTGAGCTTGAGACGTTGATCAGTGAGAACTTTCAACGAGGTCTATTCCTCACTTTCGGATCGGCGCCGTTACGAAGTCTGGTTTGTTCGTCTGGGACTGGCGGACGGTGGCGGGGCGTGGTGGTTCCGATATTTGCTGATGAATCCGGGCCGGCGCGGTTGCGCAGAAGACCCACAGGGGATGCCCGTCCAGGTGTGGGCCACATGGTTTCCGCGGGACGGCAAACCGCAAAGCTTCATTCAAGGATTTTCCCTGGAGGGCCTGGATCTCAGCGGCCGCGGGCAAAGTCCATTCCACTTCCGAGTGGGCAAAAATGAAATCGGCGAGAGTTCCTGCCGAGGAGCATTGGAAGTTGGGGGGCACGCGATTTCATGGCACCTGCATTACTCTTCCGCGTTTCGTGTAACGCTGAGCAACAAGGGCTGGATTGGATTCTCGCGAACGCCGCATTCCGACGCGCTTTTCTCCGGCCAGATCACTCTCGATGGCCGGAGTTTTGCGGGTAACCCTTTGGGGGTCGGAGTTCAAGGCCACAACTGTGGATACCGGCATCGCAACTTCTGGACTTGGATCCATGCGCATTTCCCCCGCTCCAACACACGTGCGAGCACATTGGAAGCATTGGGCTACGAAATGCCATTCGGGCTGGTCTTTCGCAAAGCGGTGCTTTGGCATGATGGGAAGGAGCACGAATTCCGGAATCTACAGGAGATCAGTAGAGATCCAGATGAATTTCGGTGGAATTTTCGTTGTTCCACGAAGGATGGATTCCGATTGGAAGCAGCGATCGATGGCGCCGGGCCGAGCGTCCATCGTCTTCCCTACGTGAAGACCGATTGCACGGGCAGCTTCGAGGTCGCGAACAACAGCCTGGCAAAAGCGGTACTCCGCTTGGAGCGGCCGGGTCGAGCGGTTGAGACCTTAGAGACGAATACCGGGGCCGTATTGGAGATGGTCGGCCGCTAAAGCAAACCCAGAGTTCCTCTGGCTACCGACAGTTGCCGAGCTGCGCTCGGCTTGGACCCTTCGACTCCGCTCAGGGCAGGCTCCGAGGGCGGCCGTCCCTACACGAGCTAAACTCATTCGGCAGATTGCGCCCTCGCCAGGCGCTCGGCGACGATCGCGTACACCAAAGGATTAAATGCCATTCCGATGTGAGTGCCTGGGACTTCAAAGTCGACTCTAGGATTCCTGGTCATGCAATAGCGCCAGTCCACGATACCGTCATCGCGCGTGTAAATCGCGGTCTCGACCATCGAGTCCGGAATTTTGCGCTTCAACGAGCCAACAAAATTGCATGTGCAGCGCCCGGTGTAGCATTCGGGCGTTACCTTCTGGCCATGCTCCTGCAGGATTCGCTGGCGAATGGCTTCGGTAGCGTGGAGGATGGTTCGGCTGGTAGAGATGGAGCGAAAGGGCGCCGCCAGCGTGATGACCGAAGCGACATCCCCTGGCCTCTGGCCTGCCACCGAGCGTGCGATCACCCCCCCGAGGCTGTGACCGATCAAGTGAATTCTCCGTTCGGTGTCGATCAGGGCTCTTTCTATGGTCTTGTTCAGCTGGCGCTGGACCAGGAGATTCGGGCACTCGGCGTTGATCCCGATACCGGAAAAATAGGGCCGGTATCCGATGCGCCTTAGCCAGTCGTGGAGCTCCATTAAATAAAGATCGGTACCGAGAAAACCCGGAATAATGACCACCGCGGAGTCATCACCGCGGGGTACGCCGAAGCCAAAATAGACAGGAGTTGCGTGCAGCATGAGAATCTCAGCCGCAAACAGCACTTCTGTCCACGGTGAGATGTCGGCTTCCAAATCGGTCCTGTGAATTTGCTTCCGACTCCCCGCCTTCGATGGACCTGTAACCTTTTTCTGTTTGCGCCGCAATTTCTTCCTGGGTCTCTCCAGCATTTACGCAGATTACTCTAGCGTGCTCAGCGGGCGGAAGCTTGCCCACTGCGAATTATACCCTTCGCATTTGCTTCCGGCGTGAGCCTCGTTTTCCGCGCGCGGGTTTTTCTAACCGGGCCTCCAGTTCCGCTACTCGCTTGCGCAGCGTATCGAGTTCCGGTTCGGTCCCGGCTCGCAGTTGCTCCGGCGCCGGCGCGCCCAGGAACTTCTTCATCATGTCCACCGGCGACAGAATGGCGGACTGGACCTCGCCGAGCCGGCTCTGCACTGCATCCTGCACCTTCTGATAAGTGTCAAAGGCGGATTTCAAATACCACATGACGAACTCCTGCCGCACCTCGTCGGACGCCACGATAAGTTGGCGCAGCAGTTCGAGCGGCAGGCCTGTCGGCTTCCCCTTTGCATCCTCCGTGATGATTTGCGTCAGCGTGACCCGGGTCAGGTCCTTTCCCGTCTTCGCGTCAACCACCTGAACATCTTTGCCCTCCCGAATGAATCCCGCAATATCGTCGAGATTCACGTATTGGCTGTTGGAGGAATCGTACAACCTGCGATTCCCGTATTTCTTGATCAGGACTGGGGTCGGCTTCATTCTGTTCCTGTCTGTGCTGCTCCGCACACAAGGTAAATATATATTGACACAAATACAGGAACATCGTATATTTTAGTTGATGCTGCACTGCAGCATATCTGGAGGTGTCAAATGCCAACAAGCGTAAATCCCCGCACTCATTCCGGGGAGTCGTCTTTTGTGAATCTTCTGTCGGGTTGGGCGCAGCAGGGAGTCCAGAGTTTCTTTGCGACGCAGCGGATCCTTTTGGACCTCGCGATGCGGCAGAATGCAAGCCTGATGCACTCTCTGCGGCAACAACTGTCCGATCCCCATCATTCCCCAACTGCCATTCTGAGCGAAGCGACTGCCGAGGGTATGTCGAACTTCATGGAAGGGCAAAGGATCCTTCTTGAACTGGGGCAGAAACAGAACGAAATCCTGATGTCCGGGGTGAAGGAACGTGTAGGAGACTGGCCCCCGGCGCAGGCTGCTACCGACCTGCTGCGGCGCAGCGTGGAGACTTTCATCCACATGCAGCAGGAGTTCCTGAAGATTGCCGACAAACAAACTCATACCTGGGTGGAGGCAGCCAAGGCCGGAAAGCCGTACCAGACCGAGCACGTGGTGGAACTGGCCCGCGAGGCGATGGACCACTTTGTCAAAACCCAGAAGCACTTCATGGACGTTCTTGCCGAGGAGACAGCCAAAGCCACCGGCGGCAAGCACGCTAATGGCGCCAAGAGAGCCAAGAAGACCGAGTTGTCGCAGCTTGCGCGCCACGCCACGGAGTCGTTCATCGATGCGCAAAGGAAGCTGGTGGATGTCGCCGGAAAGCAGATGAACGCCAACGTGAAAAGCGCAGGCAAGACCCTCGAACTCCTGCGGCCATTTCCCTTCCTGCCGTTGGCAGAGCTGACGCGGGAAGGCGTGAAAAGCTACGTCGACGCCCAGAAGGAGTTGATGGACGTCATGGTAAAGCCGAATGGCGCGCACAAACACGCTCCCAAGGCCGCACATCACGCGAAGCGGCCGGCAAGGAAGCACGCGGCGGCGGCCGCCGCCTGACGCTCGCTGAAGGGATGCCGTCAACCAGGCGCGTGTTTCTGTCGTTTGGTGCCGCACGCCGACGGCGTGAAACCTGATGGGAGGAACCTAAGGTACTGCGCTGACGTGCCCTTGTTTGCTGCAAGGGCACGTCGGCGAGTTCGTGTCTGCGCCTTCGAGCAAACGACGATCTGTCACTCGAAGGCGCCCTTTTCTTTCCCGGACGGAACGAGCGTCGCACATCACGAGGCTGCCCGGCTCGGGTGCCTGAGGGCGGCGTGCGTCAATCACTACATCCACTGGAACGATCACGCCGGGCAGAGTGGACAACCCGTCATTGACTGCGAGGCGCCCATGAAAATCCCGCTAACTCCCATTCGTTTCCTGCGCTATGCCCGTGAACAATTTCCGAACAAGGTCGGAGTGGTGTGTGGTGAACAGCGGTTCACGTATGCGCAATTCGCCGAGCGCGCAGCGCGCCTGGCAGGAGCCCTCATCGCCGCGGGGACAAAGCCTGGTGATCGCATCGCCTTTCTCAGCACGAACTGTCATCGGCTGCTGGAGGCCTATTACGGTGTCTTGGAAGCCGGCTGCGTGTTGGTGCCCTTGAATATCCGTCTGGGCCCACAGGAACTTGCTTTCGTTCTGAATGATGCGCGGGCAAGATTCTTGTTTGTGGAACCGGCCTTCTTGCCGCTGCTGGAGTCGTTTCGGGCGACCGTCCCTTCGATCGAGGCCTCTTTCCTCTTAGATGGTCAACCGCAAGCGAACTGGCTGGCGCCGAGGAATTACGACGACCTTCTGTCAGTTTCCCCTCCGTTCCAGTGTGACTTTACGCAAATTGATGAGGACTCTCTTGCCGAACTCTTCTACACCAGTGGCAGCAGCGACCGCCCGAAAGGCGTCATGCTCACTCATCGCAATGTGTATCTGCACGCCTTGTCAGTGATCGCCGCAGGACAGACCTCCACCAGTACGATTGGAGACATGTCATGCAAGTCAGTGTTGCTGCACACGATTCCGCTTTTTCACGCGAACGGCTGGGGCACAGCCCACAGCATCACAGTGGTCGGCGGCACTCACGTGATGATTCACCACTTCAATCCGGTGGAGGTGTTCCGCCTGATCGAGCGGGAGCGCGCAAGCACCTGCGCCATGGTGCCCGCTATGGTTACAGCTCTGGTGAATTCCCCCGCGAGACGAGAATATGACTTAAGCAGCCTGCAAGTCATCATCATTGGCGGAGCTGCGTCATCGCCCACTCTTGTAAAAGAAGTCGAGGAGAAGCTGGGTTGTACGTGCATCTCCGGATACGGCCTGACCGAGACTTGTCCCACGCTCGCCAAATCGCCAATGAAGTCGGACCTTCCGCCCGAAGGAGAACAACGATATGCCCGCCAAGCTATGGCTGGGTTTGCAATTCCCGGTGTGGAACTTCGAGTCGTCGGTCCCAACGGCGAGGATGTACCGCACGATGGCGAGGTCATGGGCGAAATCGTGGCGAGAGGCGACGTCGTAATGGAGGGCTACTGGCGCCAGGCGGAGGCGACAGCGGCCGCGATGGAGGGCGGATGGTTTCACACCGGCGATATAGCCGTCGTGGATCGGTACAACTACATTCAAATTGTCGACCGCAAAAAAGAGATCATCGTGAGCGGGGGCGAGAACATATCTTCCCTGGAAGTGGAGAAGGTGCTCACCGCCCACCCGGACGTGTACGAGGCGGTTGTAATTCCTGTTCCTGACCAGAAGTGGGGCGAGGCGCCAAAGGCGCTCGTGGTCTTGAAGCCGGGATCACAAGCCGGGGAAACTGACATCTTGGAGTTCTGCCGCTCCCGGCTGTCGCATTTCAAATGTCCGCGCTCGGTCGAATTTCTCGAAAGCTTGCCCAGGAGTGGAACCGGCAAGGTTATGAAACGAGAACTGCGACAACAGTATGGGACAGCGCCGAAGACCACGGTTGCGTAGCGCCCTGCAATGTGGAATCGTGGGCCATTCCGCATAGGGCGAGGGTCGATATGGCAATAGTGAAGACGCACCTGCGCTGGCTTATCAATCTCTGGCCGCCGTTCCTGGGGGCGGGCATCCGCGTGACGCGCCTGCAGCCCGATTGGAAGGCGGTCGATGTGGAGATGAAGCTGCGCTTCTGGAACTCCAATTACGTCGGCACTCATTTCGGGGGCTCACTGTACGCCATGACCGACCCGTTTTACATGCTGATGCTCATTGAAAATCTGGGCCAGGATTACATCGTGTGGGATAAGTCCGCGAGCGTCCGTTTCCGACAACCGGGAAAGGGCAAGGTGTTCGCTGCCTTTCGCTTGTCCGACCAGCAGGTCGAGGAACTCCGCCGGGAATTGAAAACGCAGGAGAAGATCGAGCCCATTTTTGCCGTGGACGTCAAGGATGAAACCGGAGCTGTGATTGCGGAAGTACAACAGGTCTTGCACATCCGGAAAAGAACGGGCCGTGGGATCCAAACCGGCCAATGATCGGAGGGTGACAGACCCGAACAAAAACCTCTCTGCGGCATACCGCGGTACCCAAACCTGTTCCCGTTCCGAGCCGCGCACCAGCGCTCCCTCCCACGGCCTGGCGCTCACGTGTAATTACGCTCACAACGAAGTGTGACGGCTGCTACCGACTGAGGCCAACCCTGGTGATGTAATGGACCCGGTATCCCCGATCGAGAACCGTGAGGAGATCCCGATGGAATTACGCGAGTGGTCGAAGTCGAATGCTGATTATGGCCGGAAGCTTTTGAATTCGGGAATAGCGGGAGCGCGTTCTGGCCGGGAAGCATTTCTGAACGGAGACTCTCTTACTCCGTTTCTTAGCGAATCAGTTCGCAGCGCCTTGAAGACCGCCGCCCTTGGGGCGTTCATCGGAGTGTTGGGCGGCTATCCAGGGTATCGGCAGAAATCCATCACGAGAGCGCTGACGTATGGTTTGCTGGGTGGTGCAATCGGCCTGGGCGCAGGCCTCGCTTGGGAAAGCCGACGCTTAACTGCGAGCGTCGCTGGCAGCGCTCTGAAGAACATTGGCAGGGTACGCGATGAGCACTGGCTGACCAGGCATCCCATCGACTACGCGTAGAAACTAAGGAAGTTCCACCCGCGATCACACTACTGTCCTCACGGGCACGAGAGCTGGGAACAGAAGAATACGAGTGCTCCTCCACACCGGCACGGGACGCCGACAGACAGTTACAGGAGGTAGCCATGATCACCTGCGAAGAAGTGCAGGAGCGGGTTCAGATTCCGCTTGCCGCAGAATGCCTCAGTGAAGAACGGATTGCCTACTTGGAGAAACTAGTCAGGCAAGCCAGAACCGCCGCCGCCGTCTTTACCCAATTCACCCAAGAGGACGTTGACCGCATTGTCAAGCCGATGGCCCTGGCTGGCCTGGAGCAAGCTCAACATCTCGCCCGTCTGGCGGTTGAAGAAACCATGCTCGGAGTCATGGAAGACAAGGTCATCAAGAACATGGTGGCCACGGAGTTCGTCTACAACTACATAAAGGATAAGCGTACGGTTGGCATCATTCGCGAGTTTCCCGAGCGCAATCTGTCGGAGGTGGCGGAACCGATCGGGGTCATCTTCTCCATCACGCCGATTACGAACCCCACTTCCACGGTGCTCTTCAAATGCATCATGGCCATCAAGACGCGCAACGCGGTTATTTTCAGTCCCCATCCAAACGCCTGGCGTTGTTGCTCCGAGGCCGTGAAGATCATGTATGAGACCGCGCTGAAGCATGGCGCGCCCGAAGGGGTTTTTGCCTGCCTGGAATCGCACACCCTGCAAGACAACGCCTACCTGATGCGGCACAAGGACGTGGGCCTGATCGACGCAACCGGCGGGCCGGGTGCAGTCAAAGCCGCCTATAGCTCCGGCAAACCAGCCTTGGGTGTAGGGCCCGGCAACACTCCGGTCTATCTGGAAAAAACAGCCGACCTGAATACGGCGGTGACGGACATCATCCTTTCCAAAACCTTCGACAACGGAACCATCTGTGCCTCAGAGCAAACGGCGGTGATCGACGATGAGATCTATGACCTCGTGCTGAAGAAATTTGCGGAGCTGGGCGCGCACATCTGCAACGAGAAAGAGAAGGAACTGCTGGCGCGCACGGTCATCGATCCTAAGACTGGGTTTATGCAACCCATGGCAGTCGGACAGAAGGCTACCGATATCGCCCGTGTTGCCGGTCTTTCCGTGAAGCCGGGCACCAAACTCCTGATTGCGCCAATTCAAGGCGTAGGCCGCGAACATCCCCTATCGGTGGAGAAGCTGTTCCCGGTACTCGCGGTCTATCGCGCGAAATCCGTCGATGAGGCGCTCAAGGTGTGCGTCGACGTGAATCATGCCGGCGGGCTTGGACACACGGCCGTCATTTTCTCGCGCAACGATGAGGTCATCCGCAAGTTCGGTGAGGTGATGAACGCGGGGCGGATCCTGGTGAACTCGCCCGGCTCAGTCGGAGCGGTGGGCGGCGTTTACAACGATCTGGCGCCTACCTTCTCCTTCGGATGCGGCACCGGCGGCGGCAACAGCACCACCGATAACGTAAATATCTATCACTACCTCAATATCAAACGTGTGGCTCGGAGGACCCAAGCCCATATGTGGTTCCGAGTTCCCAACCAGATTTATTTCAACATGAACGCGGTGGAGAATGTGCACCAGTTCCCATCGAAGTCAACCATCATTATTACTAACCCTGCTCTGGAGAAGTTCGGCCACGTGGACATTGTCCGGCGCTACGTTCCGGTGGGAACCCATGTCCACGTCTCGGTGATTCCCGATGCGGAGCCCGAGATCAAGGTGGTGATGCAAGGAGTGGAGGCGCTCAATTTCTACAAGGCGGACCAAATCATCGCTCTGGGTGGCGGGTCGGTGATCGATGCGGCCAAGATCATGAAACTCAAGTACGAGTCGCCCGACGCCGATCTGGAAGAACTGGCCGCGCCTTTTCTGGATCTGCGCAAGCGCGTGATCCAGTACCCGACCGAGAAGATTAACCGGGCACGGCTGATTGCCATCTCCACCACCAGCGGGACGGGGAGCGAAGTCACTCCCTTTGCCGTCCTCACTGACAAAGCGCGGGGACGCAAGGTGACCCTCGCCGACTACTCGCTGAGCCCGGATGTGGCCATCGTCGATCCGCAATTTGTTATGTCCATGCCGAAAGCCCTTACCGCAGACACCGGCATCGACTGCCTGACTCATGCGCTGGAAGCTGGAGTTTCCAGTTACGCTTCGGCCTATACCGACTCCAATGCCATGCAGGCGATCCGGATGGTCTTCAAGTATCTACCCATCGCTTATGAGCATCCGGGCGATGAAGAAGCGCGCTCCATGATGCACAATGCCGCCTGCATTGCGGCGATGGCGTTTTCCAACGCGTCGGTGGGCGTGAATCACGCGCTGGCGCATGCTTTCGGGGCGCGCTTCGGCGTGGCGCACGGCCGGGCCAATGCGCTCATGTTGCCCCACGTCATTGCCTATAACGCGTCCGTGCCCACCAAGTTCCTGCCGTCACCGTACCAGAAGGGGTATATCGCACATAAGAAATACGCTACGATCGCGGATTTGCTGGGCCTGGGCGGCCACACGATTGAAGGAAAGGTGAAGAACCTGGTGGCGGCGACAGAACAGTTACTCGACCAATTGGGGTTCCCGCGTTCGATCGCCGACCTGGGAATCTCGCAGGAAGAATTCGAGCGGGCAATGCCGGAACTGACCAAGCTTGCCTTTGACGATCCGTCCTGGCGGTCGAACCCTCGTATGCCGCTGATGAGCGAATTGGCCCAGCTGTTTTGGAAGGCTTATCAGGGGCGAGGCCTGGCGAAGGTCGCCGGTGTATCTCAGCAACAGACGTCTCGGCAACAAACCGCATAGCGGATGGTGGTGCGTATGGCAATGATCGCCGTGTGGCGGAAGATTGATGAAGAACGCATTGTGCAAGCATTGCAAGAGGCCGGAGAAAAACTGGGCAGCATCGAGGGCGAAGTGGCTTTGGATCTATCTTCCGTGCGCCGGATCGATCCGAGTGCGCTCCGAGCGCTGGAAGAGTTTGCGGGCATGGCGGACGACAAAGGCGTCAAGGTTGTGTTGCGCGGCGTCAACGTCGGTGTCTACAAAGTGCTCAAGCTGGTGAAGCTCGGATCGCGGTTTTCTTTCGTGAGCTGAGCGGCGCGATTGTTCGGGAACTGAAGCTCGGGAACTGAAGATCGGGAATTGAACGTCGGGAGCTGAAGACCGGCACCTGAAGTTTGACAACTGAATAGGAGAACTGCCATGTCGAGCCATGAGCCGACAGTTAAACAGCAAGGTGACCGCCTATCCTGGGGGGACACGGTTTTCCTCCATCTGGAGCGCGAGGGCATGCCCCTCAACGTAGCCGGTGTCTGCGTGTTTGAGGGTGAGATCCCTTTCAAAGCTTTCGTCCAGTTTGTCGAGTCGAAGCTGCCGCTTATTCCCCGCTACCTCAAGCGTTTAGTGGCGCCGCCGCTTGATCTTGGCCTGCCCAGCTGGGAATACGACCCGACATTCGACATCCACCGCCACCTACGCGAAACAACACTCAAGCACGGTTCCGACGCAGAGCTGAAGACGCTGGCGGGGAAGATTCTGAGCACCGTGATGGACCGGCAGCACCCGCTGTGGGACCTGACGCTGGTGCATGGGCTGAACGGCAATCGCAGCGGGCTCGTCTTCCGCCTGCACCATTGCCTGGCCGATGGCATCGCCGGGGTTGAGATCATGACTGTGATCATGGATGCGAGCCCGGTGGCGCCTCCTCTGCCCAAACGAAAGCTTCGGCTCCGAGTCCCAGCGCCTGGAGGCGCCTGGACCTCGCTAACCAACGGAGTCGTCGACTCCTATGCTGAATTCGTCAAACGAATCCTCGCCGCAATGGCGGACGTATCGAGCATGGCGGAGCGCTTCGCCGTGAATGGCGGAAACCTGGCGACGGACGAATTCACGAGTCTACTTCCGGAACTCACCATAGCCACCGAGCGGCTGCGCTTCAACGTTGGTTACCGCGGACCGCAAAAGGTCGCCTGGGCCGAAGTTCCGCTGGCAGAAGTCAAAGCCATAAAGAGCACCTGCGGGACGAGCGTGAATGACGTCATTCTCGCGCTGGTGACGGCGACCGTGCGGCGCTACCTCGAACTGCATGGCGACTCCGTCAAGCGGCGGTTGCTCCGCATGATGGTTCCGGTCAATCTGCGCGGCAGCGACAGTCCGGGCGAATTGGGGAACCGCATTTCCCTGGTCCCGGTCACCGTTCCACTGGATGTTCGCAGCCCTCGGAAGCTGCTGGCGGCCGTCCATAAGAGAACGGAGTTAATCAAACGCGTGCATGCCGCCGAATTGGTGAGTTTGGCCGCTGGTGTGATCGGCATGTTCCCGACCTCAGCGCAGGCGCTGGCCGGCCACATCCTGAGCCGGTTGCCGTTGACGCCTTTTAATATGGTCTGCACTAATGTGCCCGGACCGCAGTATCCGCTATACCTGCTCGGCCACAAGATGCTGCACTGTTATCCCTATGTCCCGGTCGGCGGGGAGATGGCACTCAACTGCGCCATCCTGACCTACAACGGCACGGCATATTTCGGGTTCAGCGGAGATGTGCACGCAGCACCGGATCTGCGGCGTTTGGAAACGCTGCTGCAGTTGAGTTTCACGGAACTGCGCGAAGCCGTCGGGGTCAGACCCCCACAGGAAGAGAAGAAGAAAGAGAAGAGGGTGCGCGCGAAGGCAAAGGTGAAGATTGCATCGACACCGGCGCCAGCGCCGGTGTCAGTTCACGCGCCCGTTCCCCTTCGGCCTCCCGCTTCGGTCGAATCAGCAATAGCACCAGGGCCCCCAGATACAGAGGAAAAAGTCTTGACGCAATTGATCGCCTAGGGAGCGTCAAGCGGAGAGTGGTTGCCGTGGTAGGCATTGAGTCAGCAGCGCAAGTGACTTCTTCGTTGGTCACGTGGCGAATCCTTTTCATAACCATTCATCTTCTGGGGGTCGCGTGTTTCTCCTACATTGTGGCGAAGCGCCTGGTGCCGCTTGTTCGAGCCGAACGCGATTTTCGGTTTGACCAGCCATGGGTCCGGCTGGGAAGACTTCTGAAATTTTGGCTGGGCCAGTGGAAGCACCCGCGTTACAAGCTCGCAGGAACCCTCCATATTTTCATTTTTGCGGGCTTCATAGTTCTGGCAATTCGCGCCTTCTCGGTGCTGATTGTCGGCGTCTCCGAGAACTTCGTCATGCCCGGCCTTTCAGGAAGAGCCGGCCCCATCTACGACATCGTCACGGATTACGCCGCGACCGTTGTTTTCCTCTGCATGGTGATCGCTGTGATTCGCCGCCTGGTTTTCAAACCTGCGCGATACGCTGTACCGGCAAGATACGGCAAGGCTCACAACGCCGACGCCATCTTCCTCCTCTCGCTGATCGCCATCCTGATGGTGGCCGACAGCCTCTTTGCCGCCGCTAAGGCCGCCGCCCAGTCCCAACCCGGCCAGTCGATTGAGACGCTAGCAACAATTTCGCTCCCGTGGATACTGCAGAAGGTTCTCGTTTCAACTCCCTTGCCCACTCTCGGGAGGCTCTACTTCGGCGCCTATCTTGTCCATGAACTGACTTTTTACTTTTTGCTCTGCTATCGGCCTTTTGGAATCCAGTTCCACGTGGAAACCTCCCTCTTCAATATTTACTTCGCAAAATTGGACCGGGAGATTCTGAAGCCGGTGAGATGGGGCGTCAGCGACGAGCATCTGGATCAGGTGAAATCCTTCGGGGTAAAGACGTTCGAAGACTTCACCTGGAAACAAATGCTCGATTTCTATTCCTGCGCTGACTGCGGGCGGTGTTCAGACAATTGCCCGGCCAATGCGGTGGGAAGGCCGTTGTCGCCTCGATTCATCGGCATCAAGGCGAGAGATTACAGCTTCCATAACTATCCGGTTCTTGGACACACGAAAGTTGGACGTGGGAACAATGGCGCGGCACTGATTGGCAGCAAAGATTCCGGCAGCATTTATTCCGAGGATGAAATCTGGTCCTGCACCACCTGCGGCGCTTGCGAGGAAGAATGCCCGTTGCTGGTGGAATATATCGACAAGATCGTCGATTTGCGGCGGGGCATGGTCGACGACGGGAATGTGCCCCAATCTCTGCAAAAGCCGCTGAAGGCGCTGGAAAACCGCGGCAATCCCTACGGCAAGATGGAGAAGAAGAAGGCGGACTGGGCCAACGCCAAAGAATTCCAGCAAACCTGCCGTGTCAAAACGCTTGACCATTCGAATGGCGCGGAGACTCTGTATTTTGTCGACAGCATCACCTCCTACGATGACCGCATGCAGGCGATCGGGCGGGCAACGGCGAAGATCCTCAGCCACATCGGAGAGAATTTCGGAATCCTGGGCGCGGCGGAAAGAGACAGCGGCCATGAAGTCCGGCGGTTCGGCGAAGAGACGCTGTTCATGGCCTTGCGCGACCACAACGTGGATGCCATCAAAGCATCCGGAGTCCGGCGCATCGTCACCGCTGACCCGCACGCCTACAACGCGCTGAAACACGACTACAAGGATGTGCCGCCTGTCGAGCACATCAGCCAGGTGATCGCCAGAGAAGTAAAAGCCGGCAAGATCAAGTTCAATCCCATACCAAACAGAAAAGAAAACGAAAACCGTGTGTACACCTACCATGATCCTTGCTATCTGGGGCGGCACAACCAGGTTTACGACGATCCTCGCGAGGTGCTGGATGCAATTCCCGGCTTGAAGAGAGTCGAAATGACGCGGTCTCGCGACCGCTCGTTCTGCTGCGGCGGCGGCGGACTGATGCTGTTCTACGAGCCAAAAGAAGAACAACGAATGGGCGTAAGAAGAGTGCAGATGGCCGCCGAAGCCGGGGCCGATGTGATCGTGACCGCCTGCCCGTTCTGCATGGTCAATATAGAAGATGCGATCAAGGTCGCAGGTTTCGAAGGAAGAATGACCGCCATCGATTTGGCGGAACTAGTAGACCAACACATCGTGCGAGATGTGTTGGCCGCAACAGCTTGTTGACGAACTTAATTTCTTGTCATCCCGGGCAACGCGCGGGATCTGCAGTTTCCGCTGGACCCCTCAGCACTGCAGATTCCTCGTAGCTTCGTTCCTCGGAATGACAAGGGTCTGAGATTTTTCGCAAGCCGCTAAAGCAATTCTGTGGAGGTGAACGTGGAGATTCTAGTTTGCGCAAGAAGAGTGCCCGACACTTCGGAAAACGAGATTGAATTCAATGCTGCCGGAAACGACATCGAGCGTGATGAGTTGGTCTATTCGATCAACGAACCCGACAACTACGCGGTCGAAGAGGCCCTGCAAATCGTCGCCCGAGTCGGAGGCAACGTCACGGTCGCCACGGTTGGTGGCGAAGACGACGAAGAGATCCTGCGCCGCGAGATGGCCATGGGCGCTCACCACGGGGTGCTGATCGCGGACGATGCTTTCAGCGGATCGGACGGCAGGGGTATCGCCACCATCCTGAAAGCCCTGGTCGAGAAGGGACATTACGACCTGATTTTAACCGGGGTTCAGGCCGAGGACGGGGGTGCTCAGGTCGGCGGAATGCTGGCGGCGCTGCTCGACTACCCATTTGCTTCTCTGGTCAATTCCATTGAAGTGCTCGAAGGCCGGAAGCTGAAAGTCAGCCGGGAAATCGAAGGCGGCAACAAGGAAATGAATGAGATTGATCTGCCCTGTGTGCTCTCGATTCAGACCGGCATCAATGAGCCGCGTTATGTCGGCATGCGAGGCATCCGGCAAGTGGCCTCTGTCCCCATCCCGAGTTTCAGCGCAGCGGACCTGGGTCTAGACACGGGCACTGTAGGAGAAGCTGCCGCGAAAGTGAAACGGGTGGACTACTTCATCTCCGTGCTGGGCAAGGGAGCCGAAATTCTGCGCGGCACGCGTGAAGAGAACATCGACAAAGTTCTGGAGTTAGTGGCAGCCAAAGGAGGGTTGAAATAATGGCTCGCACCTTCGCTTACATTGTGCACAAAGGTGGCGTGGTTGACGATTCCGCGTTCGAACTGGCGGCTGCTGCGCGCAAGATCGATCCCGCGGCTTCGCCGACCGCCATTCTCACCGGTTGGGGCGCGGACCTCGATGCTGCGTGCAATACCCTCGGTGCTTCCTACGCTGAGACCTGGAAAATCGCCAACCAAGCTCTTGCCTATCCAAATGCTGAGCTAGTCCGCAAAGCCCTGGTCAAGGTGCTGCCGAGCAACGGCGTTGTGTTACTTCCCCATCAGCATTTCGGAATCGATTTGGCGCCCGGTCTTTCCATCAAGATGGATTCAGCTTTTGTCTCCGACGTGTTGGACATCGCGGGGGTTGAAGGCGCCGACCTCAAAGTGGTCCGTCAGGAATTTGGGGGACAGGTGAGCGCTCACGTTCACTGCGACATTTCATCGGGCGCGGTGGTCACGATACGCCCGGGCGCGTTCAAGGCGGTGGAGATTACTCCGGGAAGCAGCCTTGTCGTCAACAAAACCGTCGTTGACAAGTCAAACGAAGTCGGCGCTCTGGCAGCGGGCCGCCGCTATCTCGAGACGGTCGCCGCCGAGGCGGGTGATGTCGATATCACCAAGTACAACGTATTGGTTTCTATCGGCCGTGGCATCCAGGAAAAAGACAATGTGGCCATCGCGCAGGAACTGGCTGACGCTCTGGGCGCGGCGGTGAGCTGTTCGAGGCCCGTGGTCGACGCCAAGTGGATGGAGAAGTCACGTCAGGTGGGCTCATCCGGAAAAACCGTCAAGCCCAAGGTCTATCTGGCATGCGGCATCAGTGGCTCTTTCCAGCATCTGGCTGGCATTAAAGGTAGTCCGTTCCTGATCGCCATCAACAAGAACCCGAAGGCTCCGATCTTCCAGGTGGCAGATGTCGGAATTGTCGATGACATCCTGGAGTTCTTGCCGGAATTGACCAGCAAAGTCCGTGAAATGCGGAGCGTCGCAGCAAAGTGAGGAATCGCAATGATCGCAAATAAGACCCTGAAATTGAGTTTGAAGTCGCTCAAGGACTTCGCCAAGAAACGTCTGCCGGACGAGGTGCTCCGGGAGCTCGATGATCGCGACGAATGCCCGCTGGAAATCGTCCGCCATATGTGCAGTCCTGACCAACTGGGCATACAGCTCCTGTTCATTCCCGAAGAGTTTGGGGGCATGGGTGGCGGCGCCTTCGATGTGTATTGCGTCTGCGAAGAGATGGCGCGCATCGATCTGGGCGTCGCCACGGCTGTGCTGGCGACGTTTCTGGGCAGCGATCCAATCACGGTCGGCGCCACTCCAGAACAGAAGAAGCTTTGGCTGACGCGTATCGCGGAAGAGGGATTGTTGTTCGCCTACGGCGCCACGGAGCCCGAAGCCGGCAGCGATTTGGGAGCGCTTCGCACCACGGCGGATCCGGTCATCCAGAACGGCCGCGTCGTCGGTTACAAAATCAATGGCAACAAGCAGTGGATCAGCAATGGCGGGATTGCCGGTGCTTACTCGGTCTTGGCTAACACGCCCAGTGGGCCGAGCTGGTTCATTTTGGAGAAAGACGCGAAGGGCTTCACCCACGACGAGCCCGAAGACAAGCATGGCATCCGCCTGAGCAACACGGCAGCCCTTGCGTTCAATGACGTCTATGTCGACGCCGACCGGCTAGTCGGTGGCGTCGAAGGCCAGGGGTTGAATCAAGCGCAGGCCGTGTTCGGTTACACGCGCCTGATGGTGGCAGCGTTCGGCCTCGGCGCCGGCTGGGCTGCGCTCGATCGAGCAATTCCCTATTCCACCAAGCGCATCCAGGCCGGGGCGCCGCTTTCGCAAAAGCAGGGATACACGCACAAGCTGATCGTGCCGCACGTGGTGCGTCTTGAGGCTGCCCGCGCTTACATCGAAGAAACCGCGGAGCGCATCGACGCGGGGGCCGAAGGCAGCTTGAACACCGAGGGCGCCATCGCCAAGTACATGGCAACGGAAGCCGGCAACGCCGCCGCCGAGGCCAGTATCCAGGCGCTCGGTGGTTACGGTTATACCCACGAATACATGGTGGAAAAAATCAGTCGCGACGTTCGCATCACCACTATTTATGAAGGCACCTCCGAGATCATGGAGATGACCATCAGCCGCGACCGCTGGCAGAATCATCTCAAAACGCGCGGACAGTACTATCACGAGCGCGCGCGGGAATTCGAAGCGTTGCACGCCCGCCATCCGAGCGTTGGCGCTGATATCGCGGCGCTGGCTTTGCACGCGCTTGCCGAGGTTATGGAAAAAGCGCGGGTTGCGCGCCTCACCCGCTATCAACACATTCTCCTGCGCCTGGGCGAGTTGATCGCTTATGCCGAGTGCGCCGGGAGTTTGTCCCGCCGCGCCACGCTCTTGGCTGAAGGCAAGCTCAACGAAAAAGCGAACCGGCGCTTCGACGCAACGGCACTGGCGGCAATCAGCCGAATCTTTGCCCGCGATGCCGCGCTCAAGGTGGCCGAAGACGGCTTGCGCTGGATCATCGGAGCGGGGGGCGTCAGCGGTGCTGAGATAACAGGATTTGAAACAAGTTTGGGACTGCCCGCTATTCACCGCGCGCAGTCGGGCCTTATCTCCGACATGGATTACGTAGCAGACGCACTGTACGGCCGCGCGGCTAAGCGCGCGGAAGTCGCCGCGTAGCATTTATAGATGGATGTTGCAGGAGTCTCGTCATGGAAAACACTTCTCATCGCGCCATAGCAATTGTGGGAGTCGGAGCCGTTTTACCCGATGCTCCGAATGTAGCGTCTTTCTGGAAAAACGTTAAGGATGGTCGTTACAGCATCAGCGAGGTTACGCCCGACCGCTGGAATCCGGCCCTTTATTACGATCCCGATCACAGCGCCCCGGACAAGACTTACTCAAAAATCGGCGGTTGGGTGCGTGAACATGTGTGGGATCCCATGAAGTGGCGCCTGCCTATCCCGCCGCGCGTCGTCGATGCCATGGATGAGTCGCAAAAATGGGCCATTGCCTGTACCCGCGAAGCGTTAGAAGACTACGGCTATCCCAAGCGGCCGCTGGACAACGATCGCACGGCAGTGATCCTGGGCAATGCCATCGGGGGGGAAAAGCACTATTTCACCGTAGCGCGCGTGCTCTTTCCGGAATTCGCGCGCGAACTGGCCGAATCTGCCACTTTCGCCGCGTTGCCGGAAGCGGCCCGCCGCGATATTACGCGCCAATTCCACGATCGGATGGGAAAGCTCCTGCCTGAAATTACGGAAGACTGCATGCCCGGTGAATTGTCCAACTGCATTGCCGGCCGCATTGCCAACGTTTTCAACTTCCATGGCCCCAACTACGTTTGTGACGCCGCCTGCGCATCGGCAATGGCAGCGATCAGTTCCGCGACGGAAGGACTGGTACAACACCATTACGACGTGGTAGTCACCGGCGGCCTTGACCGCAACATGGGCGCCTCGAGCTTCGTCAAGTTCTGCAAGATCGGAGCGCTCTCGGCGACCGGCACTCGTCCCTACGCCGAAGGAGCCGACGGCTTCGTCATGGGCGAAGGCGCGGCGATCTTTCTGCTCAAGCGTCTGGCCGATGCCGAGCGCGACGGGGACAAGATCTACGCCGTGCTGCGCGGCATGGGCGGATCGAGCGACGGCAAGGGAAAAGGCATCACCGCGCCTAATCCGACCGGCCAAAAATTTGCCATCGAGCGCGCCTGGCAAAATGCCGGATTATCGCCAGCTACGGTGAGTTTGATCGAGGGTCACGGCACATCCACCGCTGTGGGCGACGTTGTCGAAGTGCAAAGCATGATTGATGTGCTCAACAGTTCTCATCTCCCCTCGCACTCCGTGGCGCTGGGTTCGGTCAAATCGAACTTCGGGCACCTCAAGGGAGCGGCCGGCGCTGCCGGACTGCTGAAAGCCACCCTGGCGCTTCGGGACAAGGTACTGCCGCCGAGCGTGCATTGCGAGCATCTCAATCCGAACATCGACTTTGCCCATTCTCCACTTTATGTCAATACCCAATTGAAACCATGGACAATGCCCGCGTATGGTGTGCGTCGAGCCGGTCTGAGCGCTTTTGGTTTTGGCGGCACCAATTTCCACGCGGTGCTCGAAGAGTACATTCCTGGCAGGCTGAACGGAAACGGCAAGCGCTCGGTGACGGTCAGCGAGATACCGCCGCAAGTGAAAGAGCCAATTATGCATGCGGAAAGTGTTTCCCGCACTTCTAACTCTTCTTCTTATAAAGCTCCGTTACGCGGAGCACTGGTAATTGGCGCCGCTTCCGAAACCGCACTCGCCGAGCGTCTGCACGCGGTGGAGAAGGACGCCAAAGCAGGCCGGGCACCGGCGCCAACTGCCCCGGCTGAATCGGACCTGCGTGCACCCGAGCGCGTGGCCATCGACTACGCCAACGCCACCGAACTGGCGGACAAGGCTGGTAACGCACTCAAAGCGCTGGCGGCCAATCAGCCGGCGGTGTGGAAAGCCCTGCGGGCGCAAGGCATCTTCCGCGGTCACGGTCCCGCGCCCAAGGTCGCCTTCATGTATACCGGCCAAGGCTCGCAGTACGTGAACATGCTTCAGCCGCTCCGGGCAACGGAGCCGATTGTGGCGGAAACCTTTGCCGAAGCCGATCGCGTGATGACGCCGTTGCTGGGCAAACCGCTCAGCGAATTCATTTTCGTTGACCCCGCCGACACCAACGCCGTCGCCAAGGCCGAAGAGGATCTGCGCCAAACCGAGATCACTCAGCCCGCCGTGCTGGCCATCGACCTCGCGCTGACCCGGCTCCTTTCCGCTTACGGAATCGAACCCAACTTCACGATCGGACACAGCCTGGGCGAATACGGAGCCCTGGTCGCGGCCGGCGGCCTTCCCTTTGTTGACTCACTGGAAGCCGTCAGCGCTCGCGGCCGTGGAATGACCCAGGTGGCGATGGATGACAACGGCCGCATGGCCGCGGTGTTTGCTCCACTCGAAGAAATCGAACGCATTCTGAAGACGATCAACGGCAACGTCATAATCGCCAACGTTAACAGCCAACATCAGGCGGTTGTCGGCGGCGCGAGCAAGGCCGTCGAGCAGGCCATGGAAGCTTTCCAAAAAGCTGGCTATGACGTGTCTGCGTTACCTGTCAGCCACGCCTTTCATACCACGATTGTGGCGGGAGCCAGCGAGCCCCTGCGGCGAGTTCTGGAGCGCCTGCATCTCGAATCGCCTCGTTTGCCAATCGTCGCGAACACCAATGGCGAGTTTTATCCAAAGGGGCCTGACGTCGTGCCTCAGATGCTCGACATCCTCACCCAGCAGGTCGCTTCTCCGGTGCAGTTTATTAAGGGCTTGCGCACGCTGTACGACGTCGGCGCTCGCATGTTTGTTGAGGTTGGACCGAAAAAGGCGCTGCAGGGATTTGCCGAGGATGTACTGGGCGGCCACAGCGATGTGGTTTCGTTGTTTACCAATCATCCGAAAGTCGGCGATATCGTCGCGTTCAACCAGGCGCTGTGCGGCCTCTATGCCGCGGGACTCGGCCGCGGAACCGCGGAAGCCTTGCGCGAGCCCGCAGTGACGGCCGCGACGGTTATTTCTTCGCCGGCGGAAACCTCAAAGCCAGTTCCAGTGGCAGTGCAGGCGGACGCCGCCGCCCCGACGGTTGCCCCTGTTGTGCCAATCGCCCCCGCGGCAACCGCCCCGGCGACAGTCGCCACTACGGCGCGAACCGCGCCAGCCGTGCCGTCGAATGGCGATCGCTTCGACGAACTCGGCCGTTGGTTCGCCGATGTTCTCGATCGCGGCTACGAGATCTACCGCGGTAAGAATGGGCGCTCCACTTCTGAGCCTGTCGTCATCACGGGCGCGGCCTTGGGCCTGCCCGGGACCGAGCACATCTTCGATGACGCCAACATCGGCCGCATTCTGCGGGGCGAGCAGTTTATCGATTTGATCCCCGCCCAGTTCCGCCAAGGCATGCTCGACAGGCACATCACGCGCCTGGTAAAGAGCGACAGCGGAGACCCCAGGTTTGAGACCCTCACTAATGTCGCCGACGTTATCAAGCTGGCGGGCCGTGGAGGCGCTTTTGATCTGGAAAATGAATTCGGAATTTCCTCCGACCGCGTGGGCGCCCTCGATATAGTCACGCAACTGGCGATCGCCGCTGGCATCGACGCATTGCGCGACGCCGGCATCCCGCTGGTGATGCGCTATAAAACCACGACCAGAGGCACGCAGTTACCGGAGCGGTGGGGTTTGCCCGACACTTTGCGCGACGATACCGGTGTGATCTTTGCCTCCGCTTTCCCCGGATACGACGCATTCGCCGATGAGATGGCGCGCTATTACGCCGACCACGAACGACACGAGCAGTTGGCCACGCTCGAAAACCTGCTCGCCCGTGCGGTTGATGGGAACGGCCATTCCACCCTAGTCCAAGAACTCAAGCGGCGTATCGACGAGTTGCGCGCCGCCATCGACAAAGATCCGTATGTCTTCAACCGGCGCTTCTTGCTCCGAGTCTTGTCCATGGGACATTCGCAGTTCGCCGAATTTATCGGCGCCCGCGGCCCCAACACTCAAGTCAACTCTGCCTGTGCAAGCACCACGCAGGCGGTGTCGCTCGCACAGGACTGGATCCACGCCGGACGCTGCAGCCGGGTGATTGTCATCTCGGCCGACGACGTCACTTCCGATCATCTGATCGAGTGGATGGGCGCTGGCTTCCTGGCCACTGGAGCTGCCGCCACCGACGAAGTGGTTGCGGATGCCGCCATTCCTTTCGACCGCCGTCGGCACGGCATGCTTATCGGCATGGGCGCCGCCGCGCTGGTGGTGGAGAACGCCGCCGCCGCACGTGAACGAGGAATACAACCCATCTGCGAAGTGTTGTCCACCACGACGAACAACAGCGCCTTCCACGGCACTCGTCTCGATGTCCAGCACATCGGCCAAGTGATGGAGACCCTGGTGTCCAGAGCCGAAGCGCAAAGCGGCATTTCGCGCCGCCAGATCGCGCCGCAAACAGTTTTCGTTTCCCATGAGACCTATACACCCGCGCGCGGCGGCAGCGCCTCCGCCGAGATCCACGCACTTCGTCGCGTCTTCGGCGACGTCGCGGATAGCGTCGTGATCGCCAACACCAAAGGATTCACCGGTCACGCCATGGGCACTGGCATCGAAGACGTCGTCGCCGTCAAGGCGCTCGAAACCGGCTGCGTGCCCCCGGTCGCCAACTTTAAGGAAGTTGATCCGGAGTTGGGACCGTTGAACCTGTCGAAAGGCGGTAGCTATCCCGTCGAGTACGCCATACACCTGGGAGCGGGCTTCGGATCGCAGATCAGCATGATGCTCCTGCATTGGGTGAAGACCAAAGACGGATTCCGCCCCAGTCCGAATGCTCTGGGCTATGCCTACCGCATCGCCGATGCCACCGCCTGGAGTGCATGGCTGACGAGCGTCGCGGGCCGCCCGGCCGCCGATCTGGAAGTCGTCCACCGCACGCTGCGCGTGCGCGACCAAGGGTCGGCGGTTCGGGTCCCCGATGCCGCCCAGGAGTCACGAACCGCACCAGCAAAGGCGGCGGCGCCAGTTCGCGCCACGCAAGCACCACCACCGGCACCAGTTGTCACCACGAAACCGGCGCCACCACCGCCCATCGCGGTCGCTGCCCCGGCGCCCAAAGTTCAAGTGGCTCCTCCTCCTTTCGCACCGGCAAAACCGGCGGCAAAAGTCGATCCAAAATTCGATTCAAAATTCGATTCAAAGACCGACCCAGTGAAAGAGAAAGTGCTGGCCCTGGTAGCCCGGAAAACCGGCTATCCGGTTGACATGCTCGATCTGGATCTCGACCTGGAAGCAGATCTCGGCGTCGACACGGTTAAGCAGGCGGAGGTCTTTGCCGCCATCCGTGAGTCTTACAGCATTGCGCGCGATGAGAACCGCAAGCTGCGCGATTACCCAACCTTGGCGCACGTCATCCGCTTCGTTTATGAGAAGCGGCCCGACCTGGCTGCAGCCCCGGCGGCAGCGAAGGAAGAGGTCAAACCCGCCACGCCGAAACCTGCTGTGGCGGCTGAGAAACCGGTACCCGCGGCGGTATCTGCCCCCGTTGCCGCCGGCGATGCCGTTAAGGAACGCATCCTCGCGCTGGTGGTAGAGAAGACCGGTTATCCGAAAGACATGCTCGACCTCGATCTCGACCTCGAAGCGGATCTCGGCGTCGACACCGTCAAACAGGCCGAAATGTTCGCGGCCATCCGCGAGATCTACAGCATCCCGCGCGACGAGAACCGCAAGCTGCGCGACTATCCAACCCTGGCGCACGTGATTCGTTTCGTGCTTGAGAAGCGCCCCGACCTGGCTGCAGCCCCAGCGGTTGCGAAGGACGTCAAACCTGCCACTCCGCAGACCACTGTGGTCGCTGAGGAACCGGCGCCGACTGCGACATCGGCGCCGGTCTCCGCACACGATGACGTCAAAGAACGCATTCTCGCGCTGGTGGTAGAGAAGACCGGTTATCCGAAAGACATGCTGGACCTGGATCTTGATCTCGAAGCCGACCTCGGCGTCGACACCGTCAAACAGGCCGAAATGTTCGCGGCCATCCGCGAGATCTACAACATTCCACGCGACGAGAACCGCAAGCTGCGCGACTATCCGACATTAGCGCACGTCATCCGTTTCGTGCTTGAGAAGCGCCCGGACCTGGCTGCAGCGCCTGCGACTCCGTCCTCACCAACCATCAGCGAGCCAACTCTGCCGACCCCACCTCCAGTCGCGGCCCCGTTGCCAACGGACGATGCAATTAAAGAGAAGGTGCTGGACATCGTGGCCGAGAAGTCGGGTTATCCCAAGGACATGTTGGACCTGGATCTCGATCTGGAAGCAGACCTCGGCATCGACACCGTGAAACAGGCGGAAATGTTTGCGGCCGTGCGAGCGGCGTACAACATTCCGCGCGATGAGAATCTCAAGCTACGCGACTTCCCTACCCTAGCCCACGTGATCAAGTTCGCTCACGACCGGCAATTCGGTTTGGCTAAAGCGCCCGCTGCAAGCTTTTCCGCCCTGCAGGAGAAACACGAACCGACGCAGGGAAAACCGGCGGTGCCTGCAGAATCGGTTTCGAAGCCGGTTTCGACTTCGCGTCCGATTCCCGCCAGTTTCGACGCCGCCAATCGTATTCCGCGCCGCGTACCTGTTCCCAACTTGCGCCCGCCGCTTGCCCTTTGCAAGCCGACCGGTGTGACGCTCGGGTCCGGTTGCCGAGTGGTCCTTATGCCGGACAAATCCGGTGTAGGAGACGCGCTGGCGCAACGGCTACAGACGATGGGTGTAGAAGTTCTCCGCGTCGTTCTCCGCAGCAACGAGACGCTGGATGCAGACGCGTTGACGAATCGCCTCAAGAGCTGGCTGGCCGCGGGTCCGGTGCAGGGAGTGTACTGGCTGCCCGCGCTCGACAATGAGGGGAACCTCAGGGATATGGACCTCGCCAGTTGGCATGAAGCTCTGCGGGTGCGTGTCAAATCGCTGTATGCGACCATGCGCATTCTGTACGAACAGGTTGCGGCGCCGGGCACGTTTCTTGTGTCGGCGACGCGGCTGGGTGGACAGCATGGCTACGATGATGCCGGCTCCATCGCGCCGTTAGGTGGCGCGGTCGTGGGCTTCACCAAAACGTATAAGCGGGAACGGATGGACGCTCTGGTCAAGGCGGTCGACTTTGAAGCGGAAAGAAAGCCGTCAGAGGTCGCCGACATCCTGATTGAGGAAACCCTGCGCGATCCTGGCGCTATCGAAATCGGCTACAAGGGAGGTTTGCGCTGGACGGTTGGGCTGCAGGAACAGCTCGCTGCCGATGGCAAGCCGGGTTTGACCTTGGACAGTAACACCGTGTTTCTCGTCACCGGCGCGGCCGGAAGTATCGTATCGGCTATCACCGCTGATTTAGCAACCGCCTCCGGAGGCACGTTCTACCTGCTCGATCTGGTGCCCGAACCCAATCCGGAGAATGCCGATCTCAAGCGCTTCGTGACCGACAAAGACGGCCTCAAACGGGATCTGTTCGCGCGCATCCAGGCGCGTGGCGAGCGCGCCACGCCGGCACTGGTTGAAAAAGAGCTGGCAGCGCTGGAGCGAGCACAGGCAGCCGGCAGCGCGATTGCTGCCGTGCGGGCCGCCGGCGGTACAGCGCATTACTTCAGCGTCAACCTCACCGACGCAGACGCTGTAACCAAAATCATCAGACAAGTGCGCGAGCGCAGTGGGCGGATCGACGTGCTGCTGCACGCCGCCGGCACGGAGCGCAGCCACTTTCTGCCGGACAAGGATGCGCGTGAATTCGATCTGATCTTCGACGTCAAGAGCGACGGCTGGTTCAATCTTTTGCATGCCATCGGCGACATGCCCCTCGGGGCGACGGTGGCGTTCAGTTCGATTGCCGGACGCTTCGGCAATGCAGGACAAACGGATTACAGCTCGGCTAACGATCTGTTGTGCAAAATCACGTCGAGCTTCCGCACCACGCGGCCGGCTACACGCGCCATCGTCATCGACTGGACGGCATGGGGTGGCATGGGCATGGCCACGCGCGGCTCCATCCCCAAGATGATGGAACTCGCAGGCATCGACATGCTGCCACCAGAGGCGGGGATTCCTTTGATTCGCCGTGAACTTACGTCTGGGAGCGCCAAAGGCGAAATTGTTATCGGCCTTCGTCTCGGTGCTCTGATGAATGAGTGGGATGCCACTGGGGGGTTGGATACATCAGGGTTGGGAATCCTGACGGGATCACCGGGGCAAGGACCATCGGGGTCAGGACCAATGATCGGCAAGATGACAGGCGTGAGCCTGCAAAGTGGCCTCAAAATCGAGACGGCGCTGGATCCGGCGATTCAACCGTTTCTGCACGATCATCAAATCGACGGCACCCCAGTGCTGCCCGGAGTCATGGGCATCGAGGCGTTTGCCGAAGCTGCGCTATGCCTGCTTCCCGGCTGGCATGTCGCGGCAATCGAAGACGTGAATTTCCTGGCGCCGTTCAAGTTCTATCGGAACGAACCGCGCGTGGTGACGGTCGAGGCGACCATCCATCCGCAGCGCGATACGTCGAAGTCGACCTCGACCTTGCTGGCAGACTGCCGCTTAACTGGCAGCCGGTCGCTCCCCAACCAGGCCGAGCCACAAGTGACAACCCATTTCACCGCCCGGGTGCGGCTCACAAAACAGACGCCCCAAGCGGTGACCGTGCTGGCGCTGGGCTTGCAGGGCAGACACATCATCGAAGCTGCCGACATCTATCGCCTCTACTTCCACGGACCCGCATACCAGGTTGTGGAGCGGGCGTGGTGGGACGGACACCGGATTATCGGGCTGATGGCCAAAGGCCTGCCGGCAAACCATCTGCCGTCCGAACTGCCGACGCTTACAGGGCCGCGTCTGATTGAGCTTTGCTTCCAAACTGCCGGACTCTGGGAGATGGGCGCGCAGGGCAGTATGGGTCTGCCGCAGCACATTGAGCGTGTTTCACCATCATTATTATTAGTGACCCCGGAGTCGGCTGAGACCCGCTTATACGCCGTGGTCACTCCCGACCGTGGCCGCGACAGCTTCGAAGCGGAGGTTGTGGATACGAAAGGAAACCGCTACCTGCATCTTAGCGGCTACCGCACGGTAGCGGTTCCCAACGCAGTGGATGCCGAGCGGTTAAAGGCACTACAGGCTGCGATCTCACTGGAAATGGTCGCCGCATGAGGAACATGACCTGGTTGTCCTGACGATCAGTTGATCAGGGGACTTATGAACCACAAATTTCAACGCGTGGCGATCGTGAATCGCGGCGAAGCCGCCATGCGTTTCATCCACGCGGCCCGCGATTTCAATCAAGAACACGGCACATCGTTGCGCACGATCGCGCTGTTCACCGAGCCTGACCGCCGCAGCATGTTTGTGCGTGAGGCGGACGAGGCAGTGTGTCTCGGTCCCGCTCAGATCCTCGATCCAAACACGCAGCAGCTTAAGAGCAGTTACGTCGACTATGGCCGGCTCGAACGCGCGCTGGCGGCTGCACGCGCGGACGCAGTCTGGGTGGGATGGGGTTTTGTGGCCGAGCACGCCGCATTCGCCGACCTTTGCGGCGAATTGGGCGTCGTGTTCATCGGCCCGGATGGCGATGTGATGCGCCGGGTGGGCGACAAGATTGCCTCAAAACGAATTGCCGAGCAGGCGCAGATACCGGTGGCGCCCTGGAGCAATGGTCCGGTGGAAACCCTCGCCGACGCCCAGGGCCATGCCGAGCGCCTAGGCTATCCGCTCCTTATTAAGGCCACCGCCGGAGGCGGCGGTCACGGGATTCGCCTGGTGCGTTCGGAGGCCCAACTCCCACAAGCCTTTGCCAGCGCCCGGACCGAGGCGTTCAAGGCCTTTGGTGACCCAACCGTTTTCCTGGAGCAACTGGTGCAAGGCGCGCGCCACGTCGAGGTCCAAGTCATTGCCGACCACTACGGGACGACGTGGGCTGCCGGCGTGCGCGACTGCACCATCCAGCGCCGCCACCAGAAAGTCCTCGAAGAAGCACCCTCACCAGCGCTTTCTCCAGAGCAAGATCAGATGCTGCGCGAGGCGGCGGTGCGTTTGAGTCAAGCCACGGCTTATCACAACGCGGGCACTGTCGAATTCCTGTACCAACCGGAAATCAACCGCTTCTCGTTCATGGAGATGAACACCCGGTTGCAGGTCGAACATCCGGTGACCGAATGCACCGCCGGGGTCGATCTCGTGAAACTTCAGATTCACGTCGCGCGCGGTGGCCGCCTGGAAGGCGAACCGCCGCGCACCACCGGTCATGCCATCGAGGTGCGGCTGAATGCGGAAGATCCGGGCAACGGTTTTGCTCCGGCCCCGGGCGCGATTGAGCGGTTCAGAATTCTGGCAGGGCCGGGGGTGCGTATTGACACCGGCGTAGCGGAAGGCGATGTCATCCCATCCGACTTCGACTCGATGATCGCCAAGATCATCGCCTACGGCAAGAATCGAAAAGAAGCGCTTTCCCGTCTGCAGCGGGCGCTGCGCGAGAGCGTTGTCGTCATCAAGGGCGGAACCAGTAACAAAGCGTTTCTGCTGGAATTGCTAAACCGCCCCGAGGTGCAGAGCGGAGAAGTAAACGTTGGGTGGCTGGACCACTTGGCGGCAACCGGTGAACACCTCTCGAGGCGCTACGCCGACGTGGCTCTGGTTCAAGCCGCGATCGAGGCCTACGATGCCCAGTTGGCGGTGGAGCAGTCGCAGTTTTATGCGTCGGCGGTGCGCGGGCGGCCGCAGGTCCGAAGTGAGGTGGGCCTGACTGCGGAACTGCGCTATCGAGGCCAACGCTACTGGACCAAGACACATCGCCTCGGCCCTCAGAGATACCGCGTGGAGATGAATGGGGCACGCATCGATGCCCAGATGGACCGTTTGGGTCAGTTCGAATGTTGGCTCACCGTCTTCGGGCGGCGTTTTCGCGTCGTCTCCGTAGTCCAGGGAATTAGTTACCGGATCGAGGTAGACGGTGTATCTCACCAGATTGATCGAGATGACGGGGGGGTGGTGCACGCGCCGGCGCCGGCGGTGGTGGTTTCCATTCTCGTCAAACCGGGCGACACGGTTGCAGTTGGGGACCGCCTGGCTGTGCTCGAGGCTATGAAAATGGAGACGCAGGTTGTAGCCCCATTTTCCGGAAAAGTCCGGCAAGTAATGGCCATACCCAACGTTCAGGTGGACACCGGAGCCCCACTCCTGCAGATCGACCCCGTCGCCGGCGGCGATGCCGTTGTGGACGCGGAGCAAGTGGTCTTTGGCACGTCGCGCGCTTCGAACGGAAACGGAGCAACCATCCAATCCAGTTGCCGTCAGAGCCTGGATGAGCTCCGCCAGCTCATGTTGGGCTTTGACGTGGATCCGAAGCAGACCGCGCGGCTGCTCGCCGAATGGAGCCAGAATTGCCCCGTGGACAGCGACGAAATCAGACAGCGCGAAGATGAGATCCTCAACATTTTTGTGGACATATGTTCCCTGTTCCAACGTGAGCCGGAGGTAAACCATCGGGCGAGCGGTGAAGAGCCCAGCGCCGAGGCCTATCTGTTTTCCTACTTGCGCATGCTGGAGACGCGCGGTCAAGGACTCCCGCCAACCTTTGTCAGCGCGCTCGAACGGGCACTGGCCCACTACGGGGTGAAGACCCTGGATCGCTCGCCTGAACTGGAAGAGAGCTTGCTCTGGATCTACAAATCGCATCAACGGGTGGAGCAGCAAATCGCGCCTGTTCTGGGCGTCCTCGAACGACGTCTGCGGCGCGTCCAGAAGCTGCCACCGCAGGCTGAGGAGTCGCTTCGGACGCTCCTCGACCGGATGATCTCCGTGACCAACGGGTTCTTTCCGGCGGTCAGCGACCTGGCCCGGGAAGTGCGCTATCGCTACTTCGACAAGCCGCTGTTTGAGCGGGCACGCAAGCAGGTCTACGAGCAAATGAAGGAACACCTCGCCTATCTGGCTGCCAATCCCGATGCCACGGACCGCCATGAGAGAATCCGCGCATTGGTCGAATGTCCGCAGCCGCTGTTCAGCCTAATCTCCGGCCGGTTCGCAACTGCCGACGAAGCCATGCGCAAATTGATGTTGGAGGCGCTGACCTGGCGGTATTACCGGATTCGAAAGCTCACGAACTTTCGCTCCGTGGCTATGGACGGACAGTGCTGCGCGTCGGCTGAGTACGATCATGAGGGGAAGCACATTCATGTGTTCACGACGCACGCCGAGTACTCCCGGCTCCGAGACGCGGCGCGGACGCTGTTTCCAATGATCGCGGAAGTCCCGGCAGACCACGACATCGTCATCGATTTTTACGTTTTCCATTCCGCCAAGCTGGGTGATCCGGAGACCACGCAGCAGGAAGTGCGCTCGGCGCTCAACCAGGTTGGCTTCCCGCGCCCGATCCGGCGAATCGTAACGACAGCCGCCGGCGCCGGTCACGGCCCGGGTATAGTCGGCATGCATTTCACCTATCGCCCCAGCGGGAATACGTATGCGGAGGAGAAGTTCTACCGCGGAATCCACCCCATGCTGGGAAAACGGTTGCATCTCTGGCGGCTCAGCAATTTCAACATTGAACGGCTGCCGTCAGTCGAAGATGTGTACCTCCTGCATGCCGTTGCCCGCGATAACCCGAAGGATGAGCGGCTGTTCGCGTGCGCGGAAGTGCGCGACGTAACTCCGGTGCGGGATGAGGCCGGTCGCATCGTGCAACTGCCGCATCTGGAACGCATGTTGACCGAAGCGCTGGCCGGCATCCGGCTGTTTCAGTCGCGGCGCCCGACCCATCAACGCCTCCATTGGAATCGCATACTGCTGAACGTGTGGCCACCGCTCAATCTTGGGCGGGATGAATTGCGCGATCTTGTGCGCAAACTTGCGCCCGCGACCAAAGGCCTGGGGTTGGAACAAGTGATTGTGCGCATCCGCATTCCCAGTCCGGCAACCGGCGAGTTGCGCGATATGGTGGTGCGCATCTCCAGCCCGGGCGGCAGCGGCATGCTCATCACCTTCCGGCCCGCCGACCAACTACAACCAATCAAACCGCTGACCGAATACGACCAGAAAGTCGTCCGCATGCGCCAGCGCGGGCTCATCTACCCTTACGAAATCGTCAAAATGCTCACACCCGCTCCGGAACACACGCGGGCGGAATTTCCCACTGGCGATTTCATTGAGCATGATCTCGACTCGGAAAGCCGTCTGGTCGCTGTCGATCGTCCCTATGGTCAAAACAAAGCCAATATCATCGTTGGCGTCATCCGCAACTTTACAGCCAAGTATCCCGAGGGCATGACACGCGTTCTGGTGCTGGGAGATCCGAGCAAGGAACTGGGCGCCATAGCCGAACCAGAATGCCGGCGCATCCTCGCAGCTTTGGATCTGGCCCGGGCGAAGGGCGTTCCCCTGGAATGGTTTCCCATCTCGGCCGGCGCCAAGATCTCGATGGACAGCGGAGTGGAAAACATGGATTGGATTGCCCGCGTCCTACGGGGCTTGGTGGAGTTTACGCAAGCGGGCGGCGAGGTGAATCTGGTGGTTAACGGGATCAACGTCGGCGCGCAGCCGTACTGGAACGCCGAGGCCACCATGCTCATGCACACTCGGGGCATTCTGGTCATGACGCCGAAAGCGGCGATGGTGCTCACCGGCAAGCGCGCGTTGGACTACTCCGGCAGCGTCTCGGCCGAGGACAACCAAGGGATCGGCGGTTACGATCGCATCATGGGTCTCAACGGCCAGGCGCAGTACTGGGCACCTGACATCGATGAAGCCTGTCACATTCTGTTGCGCCACTATGAGCACACCTACGTGGCCCCGGGCGAGCGTTTCCCCCGGCGCGCCGCGACTGCCGATCCCCTCGATCGAGATGTCCGAGTCCATCCTCACGGCAGGAACGGCAACGGTAATGCCGACGACGGCTTCGAACTCATCGGCGAGATCCTGTCGGACGAGACCAACCCTGGGCGCAAGAAATCTTTTGATATTCGCAAAGTGATGATGGCGGCCATAGACCAGGACCATGCGCCGCTGGAGCGATGGGCCGGCATGCGTGCGGCGGAGACCGCGGTAGTGTGGGATGCCCATCTCGGTGGCTATCCCGTTTGTCTTATCGGTTTCGAATCCCGGCCAGTGCCCCGATTAGGATTTGTCCCAGCCGACGGGCCGGATCAATGGTGCGCCGGCACGCTTTTCCCGCTATCCTCCAAGAAAGTGGCACGCGCGATCAACGCGGCCAGCAATAATCGACCGGTCGTGATCCTGGCCAACCTGTCCGGTTTTGATGGCTCACCGGAGTCGATGCGCAGGCTGCAACTTGAGTACGGCGCCGAGATCGGGAGGGCGGTGGTGAACTTCAAAGGTCCCATCGTTTTTTGCGTGATCTCCCGCTATCACGGGGGCGCTTACGTGGTTTTCTCGCTGGCGCTGAATGAAAATCTCGAGGTGGCGGCCTTGGAGGGAACGTATGCCTCGGTGATCGGCGGCGCTCCGGCAGCAGCCGTGGTTTTCGCCGGTGAGGTCGACGCCAGGGCCCGCAAAGATGCACGCCTGCAGGCGCTGAGCCAGGCGATCTCCCAGGCGGACGGCGCGGAGAAAGGCCGCTTGCGCGCCCAGTGGGACGAACTCTTCAAAATCGTCCACTCCGAGAAGTTGGGCGAAATGGCCTCCGAGTTTGACCACGTGCACAGCGTGCAGCGGGCTCTCGACGTGGGCGCTCTCAATTACATTATTCCGCCCGCGAGCCTGCGGCCTTATCTCATCCATGCAATCGAACGCGGTATTGCAAGAGAGGAGGAATCGGAATCCGCAAAGTCGAAAGACAAGCTAACGGAAGCGGCATAATCTCGTGACCACACGATGAGTTCATGCGGTGGAGGGACGGGCGTCCCCGCCCGGCTCTCCATGAGCAAACCTCGGCCAAGGTAGCTGTGATGAATGTATATTGGGTGGAACAAACCGAAGCCGATGTACCGACCGATAATGATTGGCTGAGTGCAAACGAAGCAGTCTTGCTGAGTGGCATGTGCTTCGCCAAGCGCCGCGCCGACTGGCGGCTGGGACGCTGGACGGCGAAGTGCGCCCTGTCCGCTACCCGGGATGTGCCGGCCCACTACCAAGCCTTTAAGAAAATAGAAATACGCCCGGCGCCCTCCGGCGCGCCCGAGGTCCTTTTCGACAACCAACCGGCGGCGCTCACGATTTCGCTCAGCCACCGCGCCGGTATCGGGGCTTGTGCCGTGGCGATGTCCAGCGTGGAAATGGGTTGTGATCTGGAAATGATCGAGCCGCGTAGCGATGCTTTCGTCGCCGACTATTTCACCCTCGAAGAACAAGCGCTGGTTGCGCGCGCGTCTGCGGCGGACCGTGATCGGCTCCTTGCTCTGCTTTGGAGCGGGAAAGAGAGCGCGCTCAAAGCGCTGCGTGCAGGGCTTCGACTCGACACCCGGTCTGTCATCGTTATCCCGTGCGCCACGTCATTTGACCGCAATGGCTGGAACGAGCTCCGGGTTCGTTACACAGGCAGTCGTTATGCCGAAGACCGTTGTGCCGGAGATCGCCATGCCGGAAATCAGGTCTTCCACGGCTGGTGGCAACATACGGACAACATCGTGCGCACCGTGGTCGCTGCTCCACCCCCGCATTCGCCGGTTCGCTTGCGGATCCCGGTTTGCGTTTCCGGCGGGGCTTCCCTGTGAGCGTAGAGGATTGGTGGTATGACTGTCCGGATACATTTTAGAGGCCCACTCCGCTACCGCCTCCGCAGCGCCGCCGAACTGAGCCAATCCGTTCTCGAAGTATCTGCTCGCCGAGCGCTCAAGGGTCCACGCCTGCCCGGTTGGAACTGGTTCGTAGAACTGGCCACACAAGTGGCGAAGCGGCAGACGCTCGCTGCCTTCCGGATGGCGGATGTGAAGGAAGCACGCCGCTATCTTGACTCGACCGTGATTAGTTCTCCGGCATTGTCCGCAGTAAGCATCACGCCGGTCGTGCAGGAAAAGTTCAGAGGAAGTTGGTTTACCGGCAAGAACTTTGCCGGTCAGAACACAGAGCCAAGCGTGAGCGTCCTGCATTTTCACGGCGGTGGATACTCGTTTTATCCGCAGGCCTACGCGCACTTTATCGCGCTGATCACACTGGCTGCAAAATCCAGAACCTTTGCGCTCGATTACCGTCTCTCCCCGGAACATCGGTTCCCGGCGCAGCTTGAAGACGCGCTCAACGCCTACCGCTGGCTGCTGGAGGAGGGTGCCGATCCTGACCGTCTGATTTTTGCCGGCGACTCCGCTGGTGGCAATCTGACGCTGGCTTTGCTTCTGGCGGCACGGGAGTCGAAGCTTCCTCTGCCGGCACTGGCGGTTACGCTCTCCCCACCAACTGACTTTGAAACTGACCTAACCGGCAAGGGGGACTTTGACTGGATTGAGAAGCGAATGCTGGAGCAGTGGGCGGACTGGTTCTGCGACTCCGCCGAGCGCCGGAATCCGCTGGTGTCGCCGCTATGGGCTGACCTGCGCGGACTTCCTCCGATCTATATACAGGCTGGCCGCGCGGAGATACTGTACGCGAGCATTCAAGCCTTCGCGGATCGCGCCCAGGAGCAGGGAGCGGATGTCGTCCTCGAAACCTGGGAGGATATGACCCATGACTTTCAGATGTTTGGGCTCGATTCGCCGCCGAGCGCCGAAGCGCTGCGGAGGATCGGGCAAGTGATTGATGCAAGGGTTCGAGGGCAGAAGAAAATGGAGACTGTCAGTTGTGAATAGAACCGTCGCAAGAAATCTGGAACCGAGCGACGAGGAATCTATGGAGCCCCGCAACAACCAATTCGACTTCGACTTCATTGTTATCGGTTCGGGCTTCGGCGGCAGTGTTTCCGCCCTTCGGCTGGCGGAGAAAGGGTATCGAGTCGCGGTGATGGAGATGGGCGGGCGCTGGACGCCAGACAATCTGCCGCGCACCAGTTGGTCCATCCATCGCTGGGTCTGGCGTCCTAAACTCGGCTTGCGCGGGTTCTTCAACATGCGGTTCTTCCGGCATGTGACCATCCTCCACGGCTGCGCGGTGGGTGGTGGATCCATCACCTACGCCAGCACCTTGCTTCCTCCCCCTCAGAAGGTGTGGGAAACGGGACCCTGGGTGGGATTGGCTGATTGGAAAAAAGACATGCCGCGGCACTATGAAACTGCGGCGCGGATGCTGGGTGTAACTGAGAACAAGATCCTCGGACCAGCCGACCATCTGTTGAAGAGAGTGGCTACGGCGGTTGGTTCTGGACATACTTTTTATCCCTCCAAGGTGGGTATCTTCCAGGCTGCGGAGGGAGAGGATGGCGGCAAAACCTTCCCTGATCCATTCTTCGGAGGTGAAGGCCCGCCGCGAACTACCTGCATCGAGTGTGGTGGTTGCATGATGGGTTGCCGCCACGGCGCAAAGAATACTCTCGACCTTGGCTACCTCTACCTGGCCGAGAAACTGGGGGCCCGGGTCTTTCCCGAAACCAGGGTGGTGAACGTCAAACCGCTGGACGGCATCGGCGATGGCGGCGCCGGCTACGAAGTATGCACGGTGAAGTCCACGGCGTGGATTCAGCGGCAGTCCGGCCGCTTCACCTGCCGCGGGGTGGTCTTCTCCGCGTCTTCACTGGGCACGACGGAACTTCTTTTTCAGCTTAAAGAAAAGGGCTCCTTGCCGGCCATCAGCAAGCAACTGGGCAAACACGTGCGCACCAATTCCGAATCGCTGATTGGAGTACGCATACCGGGTTGTCCCGAGGATGTGTCGCAAGGCATAGCTATCGGCTCCGGCATCTATATCGACGAACACACCCACATTGAAGCGGTCCGCTATCCTGCTGGCTCCGACGTCATGGGCCTTCTGACCACGGTTCTGACCGATGGCCGCCCCGGTCCACTGCGGATTGCACTCTGGTTAAGAAACCTTTTCGGCTCTCTGCTGCGCCACCCCTTCAAGACTCTGTACCTGCTTCGACCTTGGCGATGGGCGCAAGAGTTTGTGATTCTGCTTTGCATGCAGTCGCTGGATGGACACATCGAAATGCGCTGGCAACGCCGTTGGTTCTGGCCGTTCAGGAAGTTTCTCGTCAGCCGCGGCGATAAAGTGCCCACCTACATTCCCCAGGCCAACCAGTTCGCGCAGAAACTCGCGCAGCTCGCCGGGGGTACGGCAATGAGCATGGTTCCAGAGATCCTGTTCAATGTTCCGAGCACAGCACACTGTATCGGAGGTTGCGTGATCGCCGATACTCCCAGCCGCGGCGTGGTTGATTCTCGCCACCGCGTCTTCCACTACAAGAATATGTACATCTGTGACGGGTCCGTAGTGGCGGCCAACCTCGGGGTCAATCCCAGCCTGACCATTACCGCGCTCGCCGAACGGGCGATGAGCTTTATCCCTCCAGCGGCAGAGACGGATTGGAATGACAAAGCCTCGAACGATGCCGCCTCAGTCGCCCCTCATGTCTCACGCTGACGCGCGTGGGGCCGTCGAACCGGCGGGCAGTACGCGGTTCAAGAGTGCCTGTTCGCCCTGAAGCCACAAGCGGCTGGTGTAAAGCAAGGCACTACACTGCAGCGTGATCCAGTCTCTGGTCTTCAGAGGCGAACGAAACTCTTTGCGATTGCGTATCCAATGCTGGGCCACGTGACGCGCGATGGTGAGGCCGAAGCCCATACCGCTGCTCGATCCTCCGACGTCGCCCAGAATTCCATCCAGCGTGAACATCACCTTGGACAACATGATCAGTGGACCGGGGAACTTGACACCCTTCATGGCGAGGCGTTCCAGAAGCACCATCGCATCCACGCCGCTGGGCGCCACCGGCAGTTCGTCGAGAAAACGCGTGATGAACTCCGCAACCATCTTCCCCCGTGGTGAAGCGCCTCTAATGTGCTGCTGGCTGAGCGCCAAAACTTCATTGCAAGTACCCACCGGGTCGCGCAAGGTCACCATGAGAAACAAGAGCGCGAGATGCCGGCGCTGATCGCGGCTTAAGCGTTCCCGCAGCGCCCAGTCGATGATCGTCAGTTCGCCGGTACGGTTGTTATAGAGCAGATTGCCGGCATGGGGATCGCCGTGGAAAATCGCATCTTCCTGCGCCGCCAAAAGAGGGACCGCGACCAGCGCTTCGATGAGTTGCTCGGCAACTTTCCTGCGCCGCGCGGCCGGCAGGCGAGCCGCCGCGTTTGTCACCTTGATTCCGCGCTCCTCGGTAAGCGCCGTAATTCTGGATGTACACAGTGGCTTAATCAGCCGCGGCACGCGAATACCTTTCATCGACCGATAGAGCTCCCACGCTTCAAGTAATGTCTTCTGCTCCCGAACAAAGTTGACCTCGTGCCGCAGCAAGCGCCGGACTTTCTTGAAAGTATCGGGGAGCAGGTGCGCAGGAAATCCATAATTGCGGTGCTGGTCGCTGAAGTATTGCGCCAGCCCCTGCAAATAATCCATGTCTTCCGCAAAGTACTCGGGGATGTGCGGCTTCAGGACCTTGAAAACACCTCGTTCCCGCTTTCCGCTGCCCGGGTCGCGCCAGGTGAAACGCACCACCGCACTGACGCTGGCTTCCGAGAGAATAGCCGGCGCGATCTTAACTGCGTATTTCTCGAGCCGCGGTCCCAGCTCCTGTCGAATGATCGCGACTACGTCCTCCGGCCGGACATCGCGAATTCCATTTTCCAGCCGGGCCAGCGCATACCGCAGAGCGGGCCGCAGGTGCTGGTTGCGTGCGATGACTTGTCCCAGTTTTTGCAGGCCGGGTACCTTTGCGATCAGCCGCAGCAAGCGCACTTCCGCGGAAGTGTTCAACGGGAGCTCCAGTTGCTCGAGGAGCTTGGGGGCAAGGCGCGCGGGTGAGAGCCGCGCCACCACGAACATCATTGCGTCCCGAACCGGTGGACGCCACGCCAGGTAAGCCTTCGGAACTAACCTCTCCACCGGAACGATCTCGTCGACGATCCATCTCGCCATCGTGTCCCGCATGGCTTGGCCAGCCGGACTTCGCAGCCCGGCTTCAATGGCACGGGTCTGCTCGGCAGCCGTAGCCCCTTTGGGCAGGAAGTTAGCAAGAGTGGCGCGCAACTGTTCCGGAGCTAGCCGGCGCAAACCATCTTCGATGAGAGACGAACCGATGCTAGACGAACCAACCATAGACGAATCGATGACAGACGAACCCGCCATAGGGGACACTTGACCATTTATACGATAGGCCAGCGCAAGTGCCTGCGCTGTGATTGCCGTCACGGGATCATGAGAAGGCAGTTGACCGCTTAGCAGGCTGCGGAAAAACTCTGATTCGAGCAGGTTTTGGGAAGGGCACGACTTCAGTCGTGCCGTTAAGTCGTTTAGATTTGTTCGCGCTTCAGCGCCCGAGGTGTGCTTTTTGCCCTCTCAACGATTTTTCCCGCAGCCTGTTGGAGATTGAATGTCGATTCATCGTAAATTCAAGTCCGCTTCACCTCTCTGTAACATAGGAACGTTAAAGAGGTTGTTGGCTGTTTTCCCCGTATGAGTGCGAGCCTGGTTTTTCTCACCCTGCGCGGCGAATTCAGCACCGCACTTCAGCTGGCGTGGTCTGCTGCTTCCTGACGATTTGCTTGTCCAGATTCAGACGGCAGCAACACAACAGGTCGGTTCGATGAAAATCAACTCGAAAACGAAAACGTTCCGTCGATTCACCGCAACATCAAATCTGCTCACCACCCGCTTGCTCCTAGCCGCATTGTTTGTCCTAGCGAGCATGCTTCAGTTACGAGCCCAGAACGTCGTACTAACCGGAGCAATCGGCGGCCGTGTCACCGACCAGAGCGGAGCGATCGTACCAGGCGCGTCGGTCGCTGTGCGGAATCTCGCGACCGGCGTGGAGCAAACGGCCGAGACCAACCACGACGGGCTCTATCGCTTTCCCGTGGTTATGCCGGGTACCTATTCCGTCACCGCAAGTCTCAAGGGCTTCCGTGACGTCCAGGTCTTGGTGCGAGTGCTGGTGGGGAATACCACGTCGCAGGACATCCGGATGCAGGTGGGCGCGGGCGCGGACACGGTCAAGGCAGTCGCAACCACGCCGCTGCTGCGGCCGGAAGAATCCTCCACCAGCACGGTCATCGACCGCTCTCGAATCGAAGACTTGCCGCTCAACGGACGAAAATACACCAATTTTATGGTGCTCACGCCGAACACCAGCTATGACGGCGACACCGGCCTGGTCAGCATTGCCGGACAACAGGGTGGAGAGGACTCGGGATACGCCAACGGAAATGGCTCCACTTCCTTCACTGTCGATGGCTCCAATGGCACCAACAACTACTTCTCCGATATTGTCGGCCGTAATCGCATCCCTTACCTGTTTGGCGAAGATTCGATCCAGGAGTTTCAAGTCGCGGTCAGCCCCTACACCGCAATCTACGGCGGCGGAGCCGGTTTCGTGAACGCGATCACCCGCTCGGGTGGTAACGCTTTCCACGGCAGCGCGTTCTACTACAACCGTAACTCCGCGTTCGAGGCCAACGACGCCCTCGACAAAGCCGCTGGCAACCCGAAGCCGATTGACGATTTGCAGCAATTCGGCGCCGCTGTCGGCGGCCCCGTCCTCCGCAACCGTTTATGGTTCTTCGCGGATTACGAGCAGCAACTGCACGACAATCCGATTGCCGTCATCAACCCGGATTTGCAAACGAACCCTTCGAACTTGGGCGCTTTTGTGCTCGCTAATTTTTTCCCGCCGCAGTCGTTAACGCAGGCCCCGGCCCTGCCTCCGCCCAGCGGACCTTTGCCGGTACCAAACCTCGATACCCAACCCCAGCTCCCCGGCGATCAGGATTACGGAATATACCTCCAGCAAATCTCGAACACCATCAACGCGCTGAACTCCAATTTCGGAATCAAATCCAGAAAGGGCAACGATTGGGTGATCACACCCCGGCTGGACTATCAGGCGACGAACCGGGATGGCCTGTTTCTCACCCTCAATGTCAACCGGTTCAATTCCCTCGGAGGCGTCATCCTTGACCCGACGGTCGGTAACTATGGCACGCAAACCCTGGCCAACGCCCATGTGCACACCTTCCAGGCCACGGTGGGGTGGACACATACATTCTCCTCCACCCTCCTGAACGAATTCCACGCCGGCACTTCGCAAGATAACGAAATTGCGACCCCAACCGGTTCGGCCGGGAACACACCGACGGTGGTTCTCGACAGTCCCGCCGCTTTCATCCTGGGCAACGCTCCTTTCTCGATCGGAAGAGTCTTCGAAAGACAGTATTCCTTGTCCGACCGTTTCGATTACGTGATCGGCAAACACACCTTGCAATTCGGTTTCGATTTGAACCGCACTCGGGATGCGGACACCAATGATGGCGGGGCCGATCCGAACGAGGCTATCGACTTCGGGTCGCCGCTCGGCCTCTACGAATTTCCGAATTTGCAAGCCTTTGCGCTCGGAGAGTACATCAATTTCAATCAGGCTGCGGGAAACCCGACTTTTTCCTTCTCCGTGCCTTACTACGGATTCTACGTGCAGGACACGTTCCGCGCGTTGCCGAAGTTGACGCTGGAAATGGGCTTGCGCGAGGACTTCCAGGTCTACCCGCAACCCGCCGAGAATCCCGCCTTCGCGTTAACCGGCCAGTATCCCAATCAGTTTCGCCGCCTCGCCCCGCGCTTCGGATTTGCCTGGCAGCCAGAGTCAAGGACCGTGGTCCGCGGAGGGTTCGGCCTCTTCTATACCAACATGAACGGCCTGAATTACCGCAACGCCGTGATCTCGAACGGGCTGGCTTCGCAGCAAGAGGAGGCGAACTCCAGTTGGAATGGAGGGACCCCGAGCGGACAAACGCCCACGTTTCCCAATATTCTTGCCGCTAATAACCCGCTGTTCGGCGCTTCCCCGGACATTTCTCTGGTTTCTCCGCAGTTCCGCGTGCCCTATATCGAGCAGGCAAGCTTGCAGATTGAGCGCGAGATCTCCGGGAACACAACCTTAACCATGGGCGCCATGTGGAATCACGGCGTGCACCTGATTTCGGGTACCGCCTATGACGCGAACCTGGAGCCGTTGAAAGGCAGAACGACTTACATCTTCTGCACCCCCAGCCCACTCACGGGGTCCTGCAACGGGAGGACCGTCGTCCTGCCGAATATGGATAGCAGCCTGCTTACCGACGGTCTCATCAGTTCGCAGTTCGGCCAGATCCAGGAACTCATCAGCCCCGGGCAAAATTACTACAACTCTTTGTTTGTGCAAGTGCAGCACCGCATGTCACAACGCTTTTCGCTGCAATTTGGCTACACCTACGCCAAGAGCATCATGCTCGATGGCATGGATTTCAACAATCAGTTCGACTTCAGCAATACACATGCCCCGTCGTTGTTAGATCAGCGTCACCGCATTACCTTCGCCGGAGTCTATCGGCCCCGGCTGGAACAACTAATCACTTCCGACACAGGGCGCAAATTCCTCGCCGGCTGGACCCTGAGCAGCGTCATGGAGTTCTCTTCCGGCCGTCCCTACGCGGGTTTGTTGGGCACCGCATCCGGCGGCGACAACCTGAACGACACCGCCTTTAACCAGGACACCGCGGCCACCGCCGGCGGCATCAACGGGGCTGGCCCCACGCCCGGCATCGGCTTGAATTCTTTCTACGGCCCCTGGCTGCAGCGAATTGACCTTGGCCTAGCCCGCAGTTTCGAAATCCGCGAAGGCAAGGAACTGCAATTCCAGGCGCAAGCATTCAATCTGTTCAACCACGCTAACTACTACGTGCAAAACGGAGACGGCATCAACCAAATTCAATACAACCCTATCGGCGCCCACTGCGGCGACGGAGTCACGCGCAACCAGACCTGCTACCTGGTCCCTAATTCGGGCCCTGGCAATTTCGGAGCGCTACAGGAGATCAGCCCCAACGGTCTTCCCAGGGCATTGCAGTTTTCGGTGAGATTTACGTTCTAGGCTGGCTAGCCGTGAGAATTCTGGTCATCGAAGATGAAGCCAAGACCGCCAAGTTCCTGAAGAAGGGGCTTGGGGAGGCAGGTTTCGTCGTCGACGTCGCCGAAGATGGCTTGGATGGGTTGCACCTCGCCCAGGAATTGCACTTCGATCTCATCATTCTCGACGTCATGCTCCCCAGTCTGGATGGCTGGCAGATTCTCAGTCGCTTGCGTAAGGAAGGGCGGCGCGCGTTGGTCCTTTTTCTGACCGCCCGCGATGCCGTCCACGAGCGGGTGCGAGGGTTCGAACTGGGCGCGGACGACTATCTGATAAAACCGTTCGCCTTTTCCGAATTGCTGGCACGCGTGCGCTCGCTGCTGCGTCGTGGGCCTCCCCGCGCGCAAGAGGCGCTGCGCTTGGCCGACCTTGAAATCGATTTATTGCGCCAGCGTGCCACGCGCGCCGGTCAGCGGTTGGATCTGACTTCCAAAGAGTTCCTTCTTTTGTCTCTGCTCGCGCGGCGCGCGGGCGAGGTGCTGTCGCGAACCCTGATCGCCGAAGCGGTCTGGGACATGAACTTCGACAGCGACACTAACGTCGTGGATGTCAATGTGCGCAGACTGCGCAGCAAGGTGGACGATCCCTTCCCGCTCAAATTGATTCATACCGTTCGGGGCGCCGGCTATGTCCTGGAATCCGACCAGTAGGCTCGCGCCGGTCTCCCGTTTGTGGGGAACTTTGGCCTTCCGGCTAACGGCCGGGTACGCGCTGGCAGGCTTGTTTCTGGTGTTTTTCGCCACCGCCGGTCTTTATTTAGTGCTGGCCAGCGAACTCGAGAAGAGCACCGATTTGTTTCTCGCCGACAAGGTGCACGTCCTACGCACCATGTTGCGCGAGAGACCCGATGCCTGGGACGCATTGCGGGAGGAAGTTGAACTCGAATCGGCCGCGCGCCGCTACGAGCAATTTTATATTCGCCTGCTGGATGAACGAAACACACCGCTGTTAATGACGCCCGGCATGGCGGATCAATTGGACCTGGCGCAATTAGAAAGTCGAACGCAAAGCCACCCGGATCGCACCCTTCGAATGACGGGCAAGGACGGCCAGGCTTTTCGCGTGACCCGTGCCTCGGCCCCGGTCGGCCCCACCGCAACTCAAACGGACACCATTCAAATTGCGATCGATATCTCGCAAAAAGAGGCGTTGCTGGCACGCTACCGGTTTTGGTTCTGGGCCATCCTGCTGGCCACCTTCGTCGTTTTTCCGTTGGTCGGGTACCAGGTTGCACGCCAGGGCATTCGTCCGGTGGAGGAAATAGCGACGACCGCGCGCCACATCAGTTCCACGAACCTGCGCGAACGCATTCTTCCCGAAGGATATCCGTTCGAACTGGCATCCCTCGCCAGTACCTTCAACCAGATGCTGGACCGCCTGGAAGAGTCCTTCGAGCGCATTTCGAGATTCTCGGCGGACATTGCGCACGACCTGCGCACGCCGGTGAATAACATTCGCGGCGAAACAGAAGTTGCCTTGGCCCGCTCGCGCAGCGCCGATGAATATCGCGATGTGATCGAGTCCTGCCTCGAAGAAGCTGTGCGACTCTCGGATCTCATCGGCGACCTCCTGTTTCTGGCGCGTGCGGAGAGCCCTTTAACCCACTTGCGCCGCGAGCGAGTGGATGTGGGCGAATTGCTGGCCGGAGTGCGGGATTACTACGAAGCCTCGGCTGCCGACGGCGGAGTCTTGCTCACCACTACGGTCGCCGGCGAACCGGTCGTGGCCGAACTGGACCGCACGCTCTTGCAGAGGGCAGTGGGCAACCTGGTCTCGAATGCGTTGGCACACACGCCACCCGGCGGAGCAGTTGTGTTGGCCACGAACACTGATTTTTCGAACACGGAATCTTCCAGGAAGCATTTTTCCGCGATTCGCATCGAAGTCTCCGACACCGGCGTCGGCATTCCGCCGGAAGCCCTGCCGAGGGTCTTTGATCGCTTCTTCCGTGTCGACTCGTCGCGTTCCCAGAGCTCGGGGGGCACGGGCTTGGGATTGGCGATCGTTCAGACGATTGCGCAGCTTCACGGCGGTAATGTGGAGATTTCCAGCCAGCCGGGCCACGGCACCCGGGTCACGCTCCACATGCCGGCGTCTTCCTGTTCCTCTTGCGCAAGATGACAAAAATGTAATCTCCGCGTCATGCTCGCGTCCTTCTCGCGGCTCTATGCTGGGCCCGTTCCTGAAACGACCTCAAGCTGCATGGCCGATTCCGGGTCACATATTTGGAAGAAACCGAAAGAGGAGGAAACATGTTCCGAAAAACGTCTCGAAATAACCCTCGCAATAGTTCGCGGATCAACCGTCTAAGTCTGCTCGTCGGTCTGCTGGCGATAGGGCTGAGCGTTACGGCGCTCGCTCAGTCCAACCCGTTCCCGACGTACCAAGTAGGCGAGAACCAGAACGGGTCGCAGGGCCCGGACTACCCTTCAACCTTTACCATCCCATGGGTCGCCAGTAGTGGCCAGATCCTCACCCCCGCCGGTACGATGGTCTACCTCGGCATCACGACCCGCGCCAAGGCCGTCGCGCTGAACCCGAATACCAGCACGCACACCGCTGCCGTCCTTCAAATGGGCGCCCCACAGGCCGTTACCGTTTTCAACACCCAGACCGGCGCTGTCCTGCAGAACTACAAACCGTTCGGCAGCACGAGCGGCAGTTCCACCGGCATCACCTATACGTCGGATGGCTTGCACCTGCTGTTTAGCCAGGACGGCGGCTACGGGCCGGCCTACGTTGCCATCGCCAGCGTTGACCCGGTGACGGGCTTGCTCACAGACCAGGCCCATGTCGGCGTTTCGCTGGACGTCAATGACGGCGGCTATCTGACCACCGTTACCTGCTTCCCGTACAATGCTACGGCGACGCCCCCCTCGGGCAGCCCTCCGGGGACCACAGGCAGCATCGAAATCCCCTGCGGCCAGACCGTCTCGCTTGTGTCAGACGGTGCACCCACTGCCTATCCGATGGGCATCGCGATCTCGCCGGATGGCAAGACTGCTTATGTGGTGTTGGACAACAACGATACGCTGACCAAGATCGACCTGACGCAGCCGTCGCCGAAGGAGGGTCCAGAGATCCGCGTCGGTAACGTCCCGCACAGTGTCGTGATCTCGCCGGATGGCACCACCGCCTACGTCTCCAACGAGGCCGGACGAATTGCTACCGCGAAGGACTTCCAGGGATACTCGAACGGCACCCCGGTCGTCGCCGAGTATCCGACCGGCTCCACGGCCACTGGCACCGTTTCCGTGGTGAACCTGTCCACGCTCAAGGTCACCAAGAGCATCTCGGTCGGTCTGCACCCGACGGGCATGGCGTTTTACGGAACCAACCTCCTGGTCGCCGATGCCTATAGCGACAGCATCTCGGTCATCGACACCACCTCCAACAAAGTGTCGGCGACAATTAAACTTGAGCTGCCGATCAAAGTGCCGGGCGGAGCCCTTGTTGGTGCGGGGCCGAACTCGATCGCCGTCGATGCCGTGAACAACATTGCCTACGTCGCGCTCTACAATGCCAATGCGGTTGCCGTGGTTGACCTCGACTCCGACCAGGTCCAGGGCCTGATCCCGGTCGGCTATGCGCCGAGCTCGGTCGTGCTGGACGCGGCGGACGGTGAGCTGCTCGTTGCCAACGACAAGGGCATCGGCACCACGGGCTTCGGTGTGCTACCGCCTCCGACGAATACCTCCGAAAATTCATACGCCAAGTATTACGGCGTGTCCGACTTGAACACCCACGAGGACCTCGGCACCGTGAGCATCGTTCCCATTCCGAACAGCTCGACCCTGTCGATGATGACGCAGCAGGTGTACGACAACAACCATTGGGATCTGCAGGAGAATATCCTCAGTGCCTCCGGTGGCAAACCGAATGCCAGGCCGGTCGCAATCCCGGCGAAGATCGGCAGTCCGTCGGAGATCAAGCACGTGTTCGTGATCATCCGCGAAAACCGCACCTACGATCAGATCCTGGGCGACGTGGTCGGCGGCAACGGCGACGCCACCCTGGCAGTGTTCGGCGACGGCACCGCAGCCTCCAACTACGGCCTCGCACCGGTTACGCCAAACGCGCACGCGCTAGTACAGCGTTTCCCGCTTTTGGACAACTTCTACGACCCCAGCCGGCAGTCGGCTGACGGTCACAACTGGATCGTCCAGGCCATGGCTCCTTACTCCGACGACGTCCAGTCGCCGGACTGGCTCCGCGATTACCCCTCCAACGGCGGCGATGCGATTGCCTACCAGAAGGTCGGCCACCTGTGGGACCAGGCTGTAAAGGCCGGCGTCTCGTTTAAGAACTACGGCGAGTACATCGAGTACAACACGTTCCTGCAGCAGACCGGGTCGACTACCGAGCCACTGTGGATCGACTTCTTCAACGACATAACGGCTTACGAGTGTGGCGCCGAGACCCAGCTCTACAACTACAACACTGTCGCCTCGCACTCCCCGCTCCCGAACCTGATTAACCACACGGTCCAGAACTACCCGCAGTTCGACTTGGGCATCCCCGACCAGTTCCGCTTCGATATCTGGTCACAGGACTTCGCTAACGACGTGGCGAACGGCACGGTGCCCCAGTTGGAGTTCATGTGGATCAGCTCCGACCACACCGGCGGCCCGCCGCCCGCGCAAGTCATGCAGGCCGACAACGACCTGGCCCTTGGCCGCTATGTCGACGCCATCAGCCACAGCTCCATTTGGTCCTCTTCGGCGATCTTCGTCGAAGAAGACGATGCGCAGAACGGCGTCGACCATGTGGACGGTCACCGCAGCCCGGGCTATGTCATCAGCCCCTACGTCAAGCAACAGGTGAACTCCGATGGCACCGGGGCTGGGGTCACCGAAGACAGCACCTTCTACACGCAGGTCAACATGACCCGCACGATCGAGCAGATTCTCGGCCTGAAGCCCATGAACCAGTTCGATCTCGTGGCCTCGCCGATGCTGACGCTCTTCATCGATAACCCCCCAGCGAACAACTTCCTGCCGTGGCCGCACGTGCCGGCCGGGTTCCCGCTGAACACGGGCGTTACCCAGACTCCGACTCAGACCATCCCCACGTGTCCTGAGGCCCGTGCGGTCAAGGCTCAGTCCATCCGGACTGAGAGCCCTGCGGTTAAGGCTCTCAGGGCTGGCTGGATGCAGAAGAAGGCGGAGATCTTCGCTGGCAAACAGCACACGCCAGACTCCGAAGACTCGGACACCGTCAACCACCTGAACTGGTACGAAGCCACCGGGTTTATGCGCCCCTACCCCGGCGAGAAGACCGTTCACCCCGCGAGCGACTTCAACAAGCCGGCACCTACCAAGGCTGACTCGGACGACTAAAATAGGTTCCGACTGCAACGGCCCTCTCCCCGGTGGGAGAGGGCTTTTTTGTTCCCCTTGCAGCAGATCTCATTCAGGTTCCCAATCGATTTCTGGTAGCCCGGGAAAATACTCCTTCACAAACTCATTCTCGCTCGGGACGCACACTACCTTTACGTCAGAAGCGAGTACCTTCCAAGACTCAAACTCGCGTGTCCCCAACGGCGTTACGGACAACATCCCATTCATTGCGCTGCTTCCTAGACCACCATAAAAAGCGCTGGTGGCAGCCTGTCGGACGATCGCCCTCAGCTTTTCGCCCTTGCGCAACACGTGTCTAATTTCCCTTTTTGTCTTTCCACCCATAATGATAGCGGCATATGAATTGGCTACAGTACCGTCCGGCACATCCTGCCAGAACTCCACGCTATCCTTCAGGGCTTCGATCTGCTGCCCGTAGAGGATATCCCTACTGAGCGGGCCGGGAATCCATTGCGCACCCTGTAGCTTGACTGCAACATCGACGAATGTTCGCAAACAGAACTGGGCGCAATCTTCTCGCCAATTACCGGGATGACCGAACTTAGATTGCTTCCACTGCGGTGTGTTCGCGTCCGCGCCCCAGTGACTAACGCGGGGCAGGAACTGTTGCAGGGCGAGAAAGTCGTTGCCATGGATGCCAAAGCCCACAACGCGGATGGCATCTTCGGTCGTTGCGTTTCCGGCCTCAAATCCACGCAACGCACTATTTTCCTTGAAGACGATGGACAACGCGAGCGCAAGCTTTTCGAGCGTGCCTTTGAAATCTCCTTGGCCTGCACTTTCCTTTGCTTCGTCGTAGAGTCGCTTCACGTTGGCATCCAGGAGCAGCGCAGATTCGTCGAGTTCCGTAAAAGAAACGGCTAGGTCGTCCCAGCACCATTTGGTGATGTGCTGGAAGACGAGCTCACCAACACGAGACCACTGCTTTGCATCCGGGAAAATTCCCTGATGCTTCAGCGAATTCCGGGCAGTGTTGAGATTGCGAAAGTAATCTCTGGCGTGTAGGTCCTTGCCTAGTGCTTTGTTGTACGACACGAAATAGTCCATGAGATACGAGACGCCCTTCTGCGGCAAACAGCCGAGCTGGTCACAGATGCTGGCGATCGCCAGTTCAGCAGCGTCGTGCGCGGCAATTATGTTCGCAGCAAGCGTGTGCCGGTCCTGCACAGCAACTGGCTGAAACCTGATCTTCTCCAAGAATGATTTGCTCAGAAGAAGTCGGTCGAGCACGTCCGGTTTTAGAGGCATAGAGTGGCGCTCCGGCACTGTGGGCTAAACCCAGCGCGGTGCACGAATGGCGGACAACATGCACAATTCGTGCACAAATTGAATGGGGCACCTCTGGCGGGTGCCCCTAAGGTATTGAATCGGTTGGTTGCGGGGGGTGGATTTGAACCACCGACCTTTGGGTTATGAGGACCACAGTTAACGTAATCTAATGGACTTACGCGGCGCAAAGAGTAACGTAATGTCCTTGTCTGGAATCTATCGGAATCGTAATTGCCCTTTTTCTGCCCTTGTGGCTGCATGGGCTACATTCTCATCTTCTGATTAGGGAGAGGACTTCTTGGCGCCGGATTGCGGTGATGATTGTGTCGTTCATGCCCGCTATGATATCGCGTATGGCAATCGAACATTTTTTCCCCCAATCTAGCCGAAACGCTTTTCTGGCCTTGCTATAGTTACCCATCAGTCTCTGAGGAAATACTCTCTTCGGATTCTTCGGTCGGCGGCGTGATGGAAACGCCGTCAACGAGCATAGATGGCATGGGTTTCTTGGTCTTAACGCCCAAACCGCGAATGCGTTCTCCGATGGAGAGTGCGTTACCTTTCCCTGTCGAGAGCCGCTTCACTGCTTCGTTATGAGCGTTCAGCGCACCTGTGATCTTTTCGGCGACGCCATTCAGATCAATGAGACTCGCGCTCACTTTGTCACACAAATCGCCCGCCAGGCGCGCAATCGCCTGCGCATTCTGACCCTGCAGTTCATAGCGCCAAATCGACGCAACAGTCTTCATCGTTATAAGCAGCGTAGGAGGACCAACCAGTACGACGTGACGATCCCACGCATATATGAAAAGCTCAGGTTCCCTCGTGAGTGCTGCAGCCAGCGCACCTTCGATTGGGACGAACATCAGAACACTGTCGTGCGCTTGTAGCTTTTCATTTTCCTGGTAGCGCTTACCGGCGAGCCCATCGATATGACCCTTCATATCCCGCACAAACTGATCGGCACAAATTGCCCTCTCGGTCTCGTCTTTCGCTGCAATCAGGCGCTCGTAGGACGTGAGAGGCACTTTTGAATCGACGATCATCGTCCTTTGCTCTGGAAGCATGACAATAATGTCCGGTCTTTGGACACCCCCGGTTTCGCTCTTGAGGCCCAATCCGCGTCCTTGAGAGACGTACTCCCTGCCTTCCGTGAGACCCGCTGCTTCGAGAATACGTTCCAATGCGAGTTCGCCCCACCGGCCAAGCAGCTGAGAATCACCCCTCAGTGCTTTGGCGAGCCCGTCCGCTTGGTTACCGATAGCATGGCTCGTTTCGACGATGAGTTTAATTTGCTCTTTGAGCGCGAGAACTTCGCGGTTCTCTGCTTCGTATGTAGTTTCGACCTTCTTCTGAAAATCGTGGATTCGTTCGCGCAGCGGATCGAGGATAACAGCCAACGCTTTTTGGGAATTCTCTGAAAGCTCGGTGACATTCGCCTTCAGGATGCGATTTGCGATGTTCTCGAATTCCACAGTTAATTGTTTCTGCTGTTCGGCAAGCTGCACCGTCTGCGTTTCGATTTTCTGCGTAAGGGCACTTTCACGCTCGGTGAGCCGCGCGACTTCGGCTCCCACGGCTTTTGCTTCGTTCGCGCATGTGTCGCGCTGCATTTCAAGGGCGCTGTTCTGCTTAGCCTGTTCCCCAATTTGTTTCGCGAGAGCACTTTCACGCTCGGTAAGCCGCGCGACTTCAGCTCCCATAGCCTTTGCCTCGTTTGCACACGCATCACGTTGCGTCTCAAGGGCGCTGTTCTGCTTAGCCTGTTCCTCAATTTGTTTCGCGAGGCCCGTGACGCGCTCGGTCAAGCGTGCGACTTCCTCCCCTGTGCTTTTTGTTTCGGCTGTAGCGGCCTTGTGTTCGGTATCGAGTTGTTCCGCCCGGCTCCGTAGAGCGATACATTCCTGGTCGAGCCGAGCTACCTCTGCTTGAGCCTTCGCCAGTGCATCCCGATCTTTTCCACGAACCGTCGGCCAGACATATCGTCCAAGCGCGATGCCCAAAGCGACCGCCAGAACACCGATGCTTATGAGCGCTATGAGTTCCATGTGGTTTTACTCCAATGTCCGTAAATTAAAAGCCCTAATGGATAATTTCTAAGAACTGAATAGCCCCAGCGCCAAACCTCATCTGTGAAGTGTCAAGGGCGGACTAAAAGTATGCCGCAGGAGTGGAAGAAGAGTAGGCCATTAGGCCTTTCCTGAAAGATCCATTCCCTCATAGCGGAGAGGTATTCAGAGCGGCCCGGAGCAGTCAAGGGCGCGTGTTTTTCGCGGCGTAGCGAACCCTTGACGGCGAGGACCGCTCTGAAAGAATGGGGAAGGAGGGAAAGGCGCCTGAATCCCGCAGCATAGGGGCTTCGCCAACCTCGAAGGGACCGGGTCGGGTCAGGAGTTCGAGGGTGAGCCGTGCTTGCGCTTGCTCTGTTTGAGGCGATAGCTCTCGCCGTTCATCTCCAGGATATGCACGTGGTGGGTGAGCCGGTCCAGGAGAGCGCCGGTCAGTCGCTCCGATCCCAAGACCTCCGTCCACTCCTGGAAAGGAAGGTTGCTGGTCACCAAAGTCGAGTTGCGCTCATAGCGCTGGCTGAAGACTTCAAACAGCACTTCGGCCCCGGTCTTGGAAAGCGGCACGAAGCCCAGTTCATCGACGATCAGCAGTTCGTAACTGGCCAACTGTTTCTGAAAGCGCAACAGACGTTTCTCGTCCCGCGCTTCCATCAGCTCATGCACCAAGGCCGCGGCGGTGGTGAAGCGAACGCGATGGCCACGCTGGCAAGCCGCTAACCCCAAAGCCAGTGCCAGGTGAGTTTTTCCCGTGCCCGAATTTCCTAAAAGCAAGACGTTCTCGCGGCGCGGCAAGAACTCGCAGCGCGCCAACTCCAGCACCAGCGTTTTATTCAGCGAGGGAATGGCCAGAAACTGAAAGCTGTCCAGGCTCTTGACCACGGGGAAACGTGCTTGGTGGATGCGCCGTTCGGTGGCTCGGCGCTCGCGGTCCACCAGTTCCAACTCCGTCATGCGCAGCAAATAACGCGGATAGTCCACCCTCTCGTCGGCGCACTGCCGTGCCACCTTGTCGTACTCGCGTAGGAAGGTCGGCAGGCGCAGCAGCTTCAGGTGATGTTCCAAAAGAAGCTGCGGAGTATCGTTCGTGACCGGAATGGTTGCGTTGCTCATGAGCCCACCTCATTCAGCAACGTCATGTAATCGACGGCCTGGGTGGTATGCACCTGGGCCAGCGGCAGGTAGGGGTACTGCATGAGATCCAGTCGCGGCGGACGTCGCTCGATCCGGCACAGCAGCAGATGTTTCACCGCATCGAAGGAAACGGTTCCCAGATGCAAAGCGTCCTGGATCGCCTGCCTAACTTCCTCCCGGCGGAACGTCTCCAGCAACCGCAATACCTGCACGTACTCTCGCTTGCCCTGCTTGCCCAGCCGCGCTTCCAGCAGCCGCCGCAGTTGGGCAAAGCACTCCGGCAACTCCCAGCCGGCCAGCGGAGCGGCTTGGTCCAAGGCCCCGATCTTCTCCTCCAGCAGTGCCAGATAGTGCAGCGGATCGAAGATCATGTCTTCCCGTTCATAGCTGCGGGGATGCCGGGCAATCACTTCGCTGCCGCAGGCAATCACCACTTCATGGACATAGCCTTTCACCAGCACTTCGCGATGCCCATAGGCGGTGGGCACCGAGTAATCGTTCGCTCGGTAGCGCACCAGAGATAACGAGCTGACTTTGGCCGTGCGCTTTTCACAGGCTTCATAGGGCACGGTCGCCAAAGGCAACAGCGCTGCACGATCGCGCTCGAACCGCTCCGCGATGGTCTCCTGGTGTCCCCTCATCCGCCGCTCTCGCCGTTTCCGGCATTGCTCCAGAAGGTAGGCGTTCAGTTCTTCCCAGCTACTCATATGCGGCACAGGTACCAGAAAGTTCCGCCGGGCATAGCCCACCAGTCCTTCCACCGCTCCCTTGTCGTTGCCCTTGCCCGGACGCCCGAACTTCTCCGCGAACAAATAGTAGCTTTGCAACTCACAAAACGCCTGCGTCTTCTTCCGCTGACCGTCGCCCAGGATCTTGGCCACCGCCAGTTTCGTGTTGTCGTACAAAATCCAACCAGGCACTCCACCGAAGTAGTCGAAGGCCCGCACATGCGCGTCCAGAAACGCCTCCGTGCTCTCGGCGGGATACGCCACCACAAAGCAATCATCCGAGTGCGGCAAATCCATCGCGAAGTAGTGCGCTTTCTGCTCCACCCCGGCGATCACCACCCAGGCTTCCCCAAAGTCCGCTTGGGCTTCTCCGGGAGCATGCCGCAGCGGCACAAACATCTCTTGCTTCCGCACCTTCTGTCGGTGCACGTAGTCCTTCACCACGGTGTAGCCACCCGGATACCCGTGTTCTTCCCGCAAACGGTCGAAGATCCGCTTCGCCGTGTGTCGTTGTTTCGTGGGTCGATTCTTATCGTCTTCCAGAATGGCGTCGATCACGCCCAACCACGGCCCCAGCCGGGGCCGTTTCACCGGTTGTTCCCGCCGGTAGCCCGGCGGCACTGCGTAACGCAGCATCTTGCGCACGGTTTCGCGGGCGATGCCATACTCCCGCGCTACTGCTCGTTGGCTCTTCCCCTCGACAAAGACTGCTCGTCGTACACGTCCATAGAGTTCCACTGAGTACATCCCTCCGGTGTTTCACGACTCCTGTCGTTTCCACAACAGCAGTTCGTAAAACTGAAATCCGGCGGTTGGCCTAGTTTCCCTCCGCCGCATCACGCTTCCGCGGCGTGATGTGGCCTAGTATTGCAGCGGCGCTCTCACCAGTTCCCGGAACTCCCAACATCTCTCGAATGCCATCGGATATCGCAATGTTTAACGCTTGGTAATCGTTCTCCCGGACATGTTTCAGAAGTTCACTCGGAAGATACTCAGAGGCGTGCTTAGCCGCCGATTGCGCTGCATTCTTGCCCGTTTCTCCAAGCCGATCAATGGGTGGGCACATGGTGTACCTATAACACTTGTGGCGAAAGGGGGCAACGTTGTCCTGTATCGGCGTGCATCGGCATGATGCGGTACGCAGCAATCAAGAGCAGAGGTGGGCGAAGGTGAAGGCGCAGCAGAAGTAGGCTGCTTAGAACCGGACAGGGGTCTAGCGTTTAACTGACAAGCATGAATCTCCAACGCTTGATTAACCAGCATCCCGCCGTGTTTGCGGCGATCTTCCCGATCTACTTTCTCTGTTTGTGGCTTCTGGTCGGCGACAATTAGCGTCATTGGCGGCTGGTTCTCGCTGGCGAAGGTCTATCGCACGCGGGTGGCGTTCAATGGAGCGAAATGGAGAATGCAGAGCGGACAGATGCGGTGGCTGGCGAACTACAACAATGTGCTGACGATTGGAGTCAGTCCGCAGGGTTTGTATTTGGCCAGCATGTTCCTTTTTCGGTTCATGCACCCTCCGCTGCTTGTTCCATGGAGCGAGATCAAGGTGCGAAGGAAGAAGGGCTGGGTGTTCGAGTACGTGATATTCACGATGGGGCACGAACTGGGAATCCCTTTGCGGATTCGCGAGAAGCTGGGGGCGAAGCTGCGAGAATCGGCTGGAAACTGTTGGCCAGTTGAGGAGACGTGAGAGGCGGAACGGGGTTCGGTCGGGCGAGGTGTGTCGTTCACTTACTGAGGCGCTTCTGGTTAGCGTGCCGATCTTGGCACTTCTGGCGAATTTCGGCGTCTACGGCGAACGAACATTCAATAACTTACGAACGAACTTCGTTGTTGAAACACCCTGAAAAGAGTTTTTCAACAGCCACATGCATTCGCACACATAGGCTCACCAAATGTAGATCTGCAGGGGTAGTGGATCGACTGCGACTTCGGGTCTGACCTTCCACTATTTCCACTGGAAGACACTCTAAGTTCCTCTCCCAAGTCGGTAATAGCGACGCATACACTTTTGGCATCTAGCAGGCCAAATCGAAAAGACCGTTCGAAATAATCTTTCCAGAAGGTTCCTAACGCGAGACTCACCCACATCGTCGCTTCCGCAGTATGGACAATTTCGGATAGCAAAACGCATAGCTGACCCCACCGGATACCAACTGGTCGTTGCTTGGATTCCACGCATTATAGTCCTATTGTCCAAGTAGATCTGCACCGTGTCCGCCGAAAAGCCCACCAGGGAAGGTATAATGACCAGCGTCTCCCGAAATCAAAAAGGAACTTCTCGGTTTACAAGATGCCGATGACTACAACTGAGAACGTCAGGATGGGATTGCCTAAAGGGACTCTAGACATCTCAAAAGCGTGGCCTGCGGCATCCCCGCGGCCCGGTGCCATCGCACGTTCAGAAGTCAAGTTTCTCGTTTTCTTCACACTATCTCTTTGCGTCGTGACCACCTTGCCTTACGTGGCTGGCCACGTCGTATCCTTTCCGGGCACCGTATTCACCGACGTGCTAGGACACTCTTTAGATACCAATAACTATCTGGCCTATGCCCGCCAAGCGGCTTCCGGCAGGTGGCTGTTCCGCAATCCGATGACTGCCGAACCGCACAGCGAAGTGTTTTTCAATATCGAATGGCTGGTCATCGGCAAACTTTCGTCTTTACTGCACGTGCCGCTGGCGTTCGCGATGAATATTGTCCGTCTCCTGTGCCTTGTGTTGATGTGTTTCGGAGTCTACTGGCTATCCTCGTTTCTATCCTGTAGCACGTTCATCCGGCGCGTAGCTCTGGTGGCAGCCTTGGCTGGCGGAGGATTCGGCTGGCTCCGTGCGTTGCATCTACTTCGTATCCCGATCGATTCTTCGTATTTTCTCGATCTCACAAACGCCAATTTGTTCCCTTTCTATTCGGCATTGAAAGTACCGCATTTCTTGGTGTCTGAGTCGTTTGTTGTCCTCGGTCTCTGTTTTTTTTTGTGCGCAGAGCGCAGCCGTCGCACACGCTACTACATTGGAGCAGGTTTGTGCTACATGATCGCGGGAACGTGCCGCCCGTACGACATGCTTTTCCTCATGGTCGCAACGAGCGTATTTCTCGCCGTGTGGTGTTGGGAGCATCGCGAGCTACGTCCGGGACTCGCACTCCGCACTCTCCCCATCCTGATGTGCGTTCCGCTCCTCACTTACTACTACTGGATTTTCAAGATACATCCCATTTTTCGCTGGTGGAGCCTTCCGGGGAACCCTGCTCCCGCGGCTTGGTTATTGGCACTCGGTTACGGGATGACGCTCCTCTTCCTGCCGTTCTCAGCATGGAGACTTCGACGCGGGGGACTTGGTGAGCCAGGGCGCTTTATGCTGTGTTGTCTGCTCACAGCGATTCTGTTTGCTCATGCGCACCATTTGCTCCACTTCTCTTTTCAATTCGCGACCAACATTTTCGTGCCGCTGGTCATGATTGTGCTCGTTGGCCTGGAGAAACCCATTGCCGAATGGAAAGAAAATCAGCGCTGGGCAGGTGCGAGCATTATAGCCCTATTGGTCGTGAACAGTTTCAGCTCCATCGCACTAACTGGTCAGGCCGTTCTGTTGGCTACGCAAGGTGATTTTCGCGCCGATTCGCACTTATTGGAAGCATTTTCCTGGCTGAATGCTCATTCACGCACTGATGACGTGATCTTTGCTGATTTCGACATTGCCAATCTCATACCACAATACACGCACGACAACGTCTTTTGTGGGTATGACAATGCAGTCCACTTTGACGATAAATTCAGGGCAATACAGCAGTTCTTGGGCCCGCAAACTTCTGACGAATTCCGGGAGCGATTGATTCAGCAAAATGCGATCCAATTCGTCTTGCTCACTGTGACTGAAGAACGAGAGCTTGCGGCACTCGGTGAAGCTCCCTTCTTGAAGGAGGTTTTCAGGAACAATGCGGCTTTTATCTTTTTGGTAACGGCTTCAGGGCAGACTGTCCGATCCGAGGGTTCCAGTGGCAACATTGTCCGTGTGCGGAAGGGCACCTAGCCGATGAGCCCTTGGCGTATTTTCACAACATGTCTCTATCTCGGATTCATCGCGGTCGTTTCGTGGGCGTGTTTTCGCCATCCCGTGGCCGATGATTTTGACAGATACATTTACGAAGCGCTAGTTCGGGGAAAGTATGAAACCGTCGAAGTGGTGTATCCAATAATCAAGCATTCGAATAAGCGGGCAGAGGAAAGCAGCGTCCTGGACAGCCCAACACATCTAGGACAACTTGAGCCGCTGTATGCGATAAAACCTCTCTACGTAAAGGCCATTGAGGCTACCGCTTTCACGGGTCTGCCGATCCAGAGCCGCATCAATCTAATTTCTGCCTTGTCGCTGTTCGGCGTGGGCATCCTAGTGCTCGCATGGACGGGGAAGCCGGGATATTCCGCGCTGCTATTGGCGTCCTCTGCGATCATGGTCATTTTCCGAATGGGCACACCCGATGGCTTATCGACGTTTGTTGTTCTTGCAGGCCTATGGGCGGTCAGTCGGAGCAGGCTCCTGATTGCCATCCTTCTTCTGCTGGTCTCCGTATGGATTCGCACTGACAATCTTTTGCTGGTCATCGCGGTGCTAGGATACCTGTTGAGGCAGAAGCGGATTTCCCTTGCCGATGCGGGAGTGATGGGCGCGATTTCAGCAGGCAGTGTTGCCTTGATTAACCACTTTTCCGGGAACTACAGCTGGCCTGTCCTTTTCCAATTCAGTTTCATAGGGGGCAGATCGCCCGCCGAGATTGATCCGCATTTTGGTATAGCCCAATACCTCGGGGTCGCCACCCGAAGTGCCGAGACGATCATTCCGCAAGTCGCTATTTGGATCTTGCTTGGCATCATGGCTCGGAAGTGGATTCCGTCAAGTAGTGGCTTGTTGGTCCCAGTGTGGATCGCCGTCGTGGCTCACTACGTGCTTTATCCGTCTCCTGAATCACGATACTTGGTTTGGGCGTTTGTCGTCACTGGCGTAATCTTCGTCGGTGTCTTGCAGCGCTCAACGGGCGTCAGACTTCAACGTGCGGAGTGATCCCACGACGGACAACACAACTTCGCCGTCGTTAACCCTGCCTCGCCTTGCTTCAAGATCGCAATGACCTGCCCTTTACTTATGCTGTGTACCTGGGTCTGCTGCCTCCAGAGTACTTCCAAGTCAGTGCCCGCAGCGTTTAACAGGCTCCGCAGATTCATTGAAAAGCCAATTCTATTCGCCCTCTGCCTTCTTCGTTACCGCTGTGATTACGAACTCCTCCTGTTTCCAACCAGTGTGTTCATCACGCCACCTTCGCAGTACGAGCGTGCTGCCGACCTCCTGCATGGTGATAGTCCATCCGCTGGAGTCTTTCTGCTTGCTTTCAAATGGCTGAACGTTCCGACCTACAAATCTGCCTACCAAGTCGCAGGTTCGAAAGGTAAGAAAATTGTTCGGGTCAGCAAATGAGTCGGCGTTGAAAGACCTACTGCTATCGCACTTAGCTTTATACCTCCTGCCCTCACGCTGGACTGTAATAACCCCATCTGTGTAGGACTCGATGAACCAGCTTTGAGGGTCGGGTGTGTCAGTTGTGGGCTTCCTGCATCCGACGAGAAACCCAGCCACGAGAGAGGCGAAGACGAGGGCTTTATGTTTCATCTTCCGTTTTCCAACTGATCCAGTTCTTCAAGAAGTTGACGTCGATCATGAATCTCGGCCTCAAATGGAATGGCGTCGGGCTTTTGTCCATCCATGATCGTCTTAACCGGAATTTCCGTTGTAGCTCCCCACAGCCCCACACTATACACCCCACGAACGATTCCAATGCACCATTCTTTCTTTGGCTGGGGCCTAGGACTCGGGCCTCCGTGATCTGGAATCCGAGTTTGGTTGCGTTCTCTCTAGAGCAAACTGGACTTGTTGGTTGCTATCTCTGTTCGTAGTGACTCGGTCCCTTTGTCAACGTAGGTGAGTCATGTAGCGGGGTCGGTACAGCATACGCAAAGCTAAAACAAGTTCCAGCGCAACGCCAGCCAGAAGACAACAAACCAGTAGGCGTGAAGCGCCACCAGTACAGCGACAACCCAGAGGATGATTTTGACGTAGTGCACCCGCGTTCTTTCAGCATTTGAGGATCGTTCGCCACATTCAGCAGTTCCTGCTCGACGAGTTTCCGCAAGGTCTGCTGATTGGCGCGCCATAAGAGATGATCGAGACGAAGATGTGAACATTCTCGCTGGAAAACTTCATCGCCAGCGACGCGGACTAGCGCGTCCCCGACTGGAACGAGTCTATCACGGGCCCCACGCCAAGTAGTACTTCCAAATCGGCTCCATTCTCGCCGAAGACCCGCGTACCCGTGATCAGGCGATCTCCTACCTCCGAGAGGATTGAGGTTTCTTCCACCAGGATCAATGCTGGTGAGACGAGACTTTCTTGAGGTGTCCCCTCTTAGCGCACGGACAGAAACGAGTACGCGCCAGGCGGACTGATCGCTTCGAACCTGCTTGGGTTACAGAAATGTAAAATGATCGCACCCTGATCCCCAGGATAGGCGTTAAGGGACAGATTACCTAACCTCCCAGGTGGGGTGATGCTAGTAATCTGATCCAATTTGGTGATGCCCTTTGCTCCCCCAACTACATCCACGCAACTCTGGGGAGGCACATGGCTCGCAGGTATGTTATTAGCGCTGTAGATTTTCATCTGCGACAGGGGGGAGCCATCCCCCAAAGTAAAACTGTTTCCCTCGCTTATCTTTACTGGTACTGCGAACGTCTTTTGGTTCGAGGTGAGCCGCTCCAGCCAATTCAGATACACACCGTCGCCAGTCGCACGTATGTAATTGGTGATGGACACCGGAGCCCCGAAGGCAAGCTGCCCCGAATTAAGCCCCACTCCTCCTCTCGGCACATCCGTTCCGATCCAGGTATCATTCACACTTGCTGGTGGACGATACCCCCACGTTGATTGAGTCAAAGCGTTCTGGGAGTCGATCAGGGTGATGAAGTGATGAGGGTTGATATTTACCGCGTTTGGCGGCAAAGAAAAATTCAACCGTCCTTTCGCAAAAAACGATCCGTTTCCGTTGGGGTTATTATCTTGTAATAGCGTGGCTGTGGCATTCGTGACACTGTTGTTCGCGGTGTTGATACTGGACAAGCAAATGGTAAACCCTCCCGGCGACGCTGTTCCGTAGTCCGAGCACCGGTTCGCGATCTGAAGCGGATTTCCGTTCAGTCCCACTCCCACGATGCCCGCCTCCTCCACATCCACCGTGACGCTATTCCGGACCGACACTATTGAACCGGGCCAGAAGACCAAGGTCCCGCCGTAGTCACCTTGTTTGATCGCGTATGCGGCAGTAGACGACGATCCGTTGTCTGTGTAAGTGCACACCAAACTACCTGAGCACGCCCCAGACTGCGAAAGTCCTTTTGCCACGTATCCGCATGTCCCACCAGCTCCACCGGGGCATCCACCGCTATAGGGATAGACTGCACCGACCCCAACCGGAGTTGTTATGCGAATCACGTCATAGATAATGGCGTCGGTTCCGTTTGCCACTCTCGGCCAGCGCACCGGAATCGAATCGCTGCCGGTAGAAAGCCAATTGAGAACTTGCATCGGAGAGGTTTGCGTACCGGCAGTCGTATCGTTTGCTACGATGAAGTAGGAGTAAGGTGTGGAACCAGTTCCACCAGTTTGAAACGCTCCCAGGACGCCGCCATTTCCAGCGATCTGAACATTTCTGCCCCCGCCGACAATCAAGCCCGCAATTCCAAGGCCAGGGAAAGGAGAATGTGCTGGGGTTAGCGGGTTCGCACCAATGGTACTCTCGGAATAGATATTCCTCAGATAAGCTCCCTGATAGTTTCCGGTTTCGTTCGACGAATGCACTTGCCACAGTGAAGTACCCTGGATGATGGTATTTTCAATGTAGAGTCCGTTAGAGTTGTAAACCGTGACACCGTTTGCAGAAGACGTGATGGTGGAATTTAAGAGGCTGATGACGGGGGCAATCTGCTGCCTGACGCCTTGATTCCCCGCTGAAAAGACAAATGACCCCGACCAGTTTGCACTATGATTCAGATCAGCGGCAGCAGTTTTGAAGTGGTCAATGGTAGCGTTCTCGTCGTCCCAAATGTCAAAGAAGTTGTTAAACCATCCACCGTTGTTAGTGAGGTCGATAAAGTGAGTGTTTTCTCCGTTGTCAAGAATGGCGGAGTAGGCCAGCGCGACCACGCCGGGTGTGCCTTGCGAAGCGATGTCGATGCCAGTGTGGGCATAGGTGAAGGTGGTCGTGGTCGGGACGCTCGTGACCACCGCATCGCCCCAGTAATGACTGTCGTCAGTGAACAGAATCGTCACCATGTCCCCGGCACGGAAATTGTGAGCAGCAGAGGTCGTGATGGTGACGACCCGGGAAAGTCTTTGCGTGTTGGTGACGTTCACGCCAGCATAAGCAGAGAGTGAAGAGTAATTGGTAGAGACGAAACCTAATCCTGTAACCGTATTGTCTAGGTAGTCGTTAGAATTGGCCAGGTCGCCAACTTGGAGACACGAGCCGCGCCCGGAGCAGTTCAGCAACACGCCATAGCCACTCAGAATGGAGTTGTTAGAGTGGAAGAAGATCGTTCCATAAACGTTGTAAGGGTTAATAGTGCTGTTAGGCCCATTCGCCGGAATGGTTATATTGCACTGGCTGTTCTTATAATAAGTTGACCTGGCACCGCAAGCAGCATTGATCGTTTCCTGAATGCCGGATGAGGCCGAACCGATCATATAGCTGGAATGCGAGAAGTACGGCGTGAAAGTGATCGAGCAATTACCGCTCCCGGTCGATCCCGATGTTACCGAAACCGACTCAGGATTGGCGTCATTGATGTAAACGTCGTAGCCAGCGCCAGAAGTGTAGTCAACCCCGGAGGGGCATGGAGTCAGCGTCACGCTTCCCGAAATTCCCGCCATGAGCGCTGTCGTTGAAGTCTGTGACCAATTCTGCGCCGTCGTCGTGTAAGTGATTCCTGCCGGAATGCCGCGACACGAACCCTGCGAGGGGCTCCCGTTCAGACAGGTGGACGCGTTCTTGACTCCCGACCCTATCTGGCTGGGGGGCACCACTCCGCTCACCAGGCTGGCCTTTCCCGCATTGGAAGCGGAAGCCCGGCCGACAATCTCCAATGATAGCAAGAGCACCGCAAAAGCTACACGCCGCATCGCAACCACTCCTCTCCAAGTGGACGGAATGTTCACTCCCCCCCAAGATGGGTTAGGACGCTCTCATTGTATCCCCGTCCCGCTAGCCTAGCGTGCCCGCTCGCCCGCGTACGCCGCAGATCGCCGCTCTCCAGGGCATTCGCTCATCCAGGTCTCGCGACTCGTCCTTAACAGCCTGTGGTGTAAGTCTGGATTCGTGAGCAGAAAGTTCTGGGGTATCCACAGGGTTTGTTCGTAGACTTCAGGCATGGCGATGGGCACGCGCAAGCAGCGGGAGAAGCAAGAGGACTTGTGGGTGGCGCACACGGAGTTGGCATCAGCGCCGGGGCATCCGTTTTATCAGAAGCTGAACGAGTTGCTGGAGGCCGAGCGCTTCGACGAGTTTGTCGAGAAGCGGTGTGCGAAGTTTTATGCGGTCAAGTACGGGCGGCCGTCACTGACGCCGGGGATCTATTTCCGGTCGCTGCTGATTGGCTATTTCGAGGGCATCGGGGCCGAGCGCGGCATTGCCTGGCGGCTGGCGGACTCGCTGGCGCTGCGGCGTTTCGTGGGCATCGCGCTGGACGAGTACACGCCGGATCACTCGACGATTTCGCGCACGCGAAGATTGATCGATCTCGACACGCATCGCGAGGTGTTTGGCTGGGTGCTGGGCGTGCTGGCCGATCGCGGACTGCTGCAAGGGCAGCGGATCGCGATTGATGCGACGACGCTGGAGGCGAACGCGGCGATGCGCTCGATCGTGCGGCGGGACACGGGCGCGAGTTACGAGGAGTTTCTGCGCGGATTGGCGAAGGCTTCCGGCATCGAAACGCCAACGCGCGAGGACTTGGCGCGGTTGGATCGTAAGCGCAAGAAGCGGACGTCGAATAAGGAGTGGAAAAGCCCGGCGGACGAGGATGCGCGAATCGCGAAGATGAAGGATGGGCGCACGCATCCGGCGCACAAGGCCGAGCACGCGGTGGATCTGGACACGGGCGCGGTGGTGGCGGTCACGCTGCAAGGCGCCGATCAGGGCGACACGACCACGCTGGATGAGACGCTGTGCGAGGCCGGGATGGCGGTGGCGGAGCAGGTCGGGCGCGAGGCGGAGTTGCGGCCCCACGAAGCGCCGAAGGTGAACGTGGCCGGCATCGAAGATACGGTGACCGACAAGGGCTATCACAGCGGGGCGGTGGTGAAGCGGATGAAGGCGTACGGCGTGCGCAGCTACATTCCGGAGAAGAAACAGAAGGGGCGGCGGAACTGGGCGGGCAAAGCGGCGGAGCAACAAGCGGTGTATGCAAACCGGCGGCGGGTGCGGGGCGAGTACGGCAAGAGTTTACTGCGGCGGCGCGGCGAGTTGGTCGAGCGCAGCTTCGCGCACTGCTACGAGACGGGCGCGATGCGGCGTTGCCATCTGCGCGGACACGACAACATTTTGAAGCGGCAGTTGATTCATGTCGGCGCATTCAATCTGAGCCTGATCCTGCGCAAGCTGCTGGGTGCGGGCACGCCGCGCGAAATGAAAAACCGCTTCGGGCGAGTATTTTCGGAACTCTTGCGGGTTCTGCGCCACATGACGGCTAATTCGCCTGCCCGGCGACTTACTGCCGCTGTTGGTGAGCGGCTCGCATCATCTTTCCGTTGCCGCATGCCTCGTCACCGGCCGCGATTTGTGAGTAGTTCTACCACGGGCTGTTAAGCTTGGCGATGGAATAGGCGACGTTGACCGTATACGTTAGGGGAACTTTCCCGCTCAAATGCACTCTCTCAAAGGCATTCGCGATGTAGATGTTAGCCCCTCATTACCCATCCATTCCCGGCCAACCCACCACGTAAGCGGCGATCTCTTCTTCTCTCTCAAAAATCACCCACGCCAGGAGCCTATGCAGACCGTCTAGGTTCTTAAGCCCGCCATCCTGAAACCGCAGAAAGATATGCACCTGAGAAAAATCGCGATCTTTGTGGGAATGTATGTTCTCCCAACAAAGTCCGGTTTCCTGCGTCAATTCCCGGACTCTTGCGGCGGCGGCGGATACTACCATCCCCGGCTTTGGGATGAGAACATTTGGGTTTTCAGTCGGGTGACGATGATCGGGGAGCATGATGTTCAGAATGTCTCCCTTAGAAAGGAGCACAAGAGTCCAACCACCTCCAACGTCGCGGTCGGCTTGCGCCAACAGGCCCCTTGCATAGTCGAAACTTCTTGATCCTTGATTCTTGCGTTCGTAGCAACTCAGAACCTCTTTTAGCTCGACATCCTTCTTTAGGATTTCCATTGGTAACAGCGTACTTCATTTGACGTTTGCCTTCACTCAAACGCAATCCGCCGCTCAATCTCGCTCAAGTTCGCCAGTTCTTTACGCCGGTCGTACAGCTTGGTCGTCCCTTCCAAACGAATGTTCGTTGCCAACTGCTGGAGACCTGCTTGGTCCGCAATCAGGCACACAGTTGGCACATCGCTCAGCCGAAGCAATCACATTTCATGCGGCTCTCCGAACGCAGCGGACTGATCGGCCGTCAGTCGTCTAACGCTTAGACGGGACGTGCGCAAACCCGGCCCGCTTCTCTAGCTCCCGGTGGGAGCGGTCGAGTTCCTCGGCGATGAGCTTTTCGTCTGGAAGAATGGTTTGATATTCGGCGGCGAGCACTTTGTTGGGGAGATTGTCGAGTGCGTAGTGGGCCTCTGCGGCTCCCTTTTCAGCGCACAGAATGAGTCCGACTGGCGGGTTCTCACCGGGCTTCATCCAGTGCTCGCGGGCGTAGTTGAGATAGAGGTGCATTTGCCCAGCGTCCGCATAACTGAATTTACCAACCTTTAGGTCCAGAATCACAATGGTTCTCAAACGACGGTGAAAGAAGACGAGGTCGATGCGAAACCATGTCTCGTCGATACGAAGCCTGCGCTGGCGGCCAAGGAAGGCAAAATCGTCGCCCAATTCCAACAGAAAGTCGGTGAGGCGGTGGATGAGCGCGTCCTCCAAATCTGATTCGGAGTATTCGTCTTTGAGGTCGAGAAATTCGAGAACGAACGGGTCCTTGATGGCCTCTTCGGGTGCCACCAAATCGCCGGCTTCGGAGTTCTCGGCTTTCTCCAGCATGGCGGCTTTATTCTGTGAGAGTGCGATGCGTTCGTAGAATTGGCTGCCGATTTGGCGATCCAGTTGCCGGACCGACCACCCCAAGCGCAGAGCTTCGGTTTCATAGAAAGTTCGAGCATCCTGGTTCTTGACGGAAAGCAGTCGTACGTAGGCGGACCAGGGTAACGGGAACTCCTTGGCAGGGACGGGACTATTTGTAGAGTTTCCCCCTATGTCATTGATAACCATAGGAGTTGGAGATTTTTCAGACGGTGTCTGAAAAATTCCTTTTGTGGGCCATGCGAGGAAGAATCGCCGCATTTGGCTGAGGTTCACAACCCCAAATCCGCGCCCAAATTGGGCGGACAGATCATTCGCCAGTTGCTTAATCAACTCGTCGCCGTAATTGGCGCGCGCCGCGCCACCTTGCTCCGATTTCACGATTCGTCGTCCGATCTCCCAGTACACGGCGGTCATGATGGAATTGACATTCCGGGCAGCAGTAGAGCGGGCTGTCTTGAGCAGCTCAACGATTTCAGCACGGATGTTGTAGTAGTTCTCTGGAATGGTGGTCATCTTCGTCATTGTGGTTTCTCCATCATAAATTGTTGTCACTGTTAGATCCCTATCCCAAGTCCTTGCGCGACGGATGGGGCTTGGCTAATTTCCAGGGCGGATGTTTTCGAGACATCGGCTCCGAGCTGGGGGGCGAGTTTTTTCATGTCGTCAGTGAAGACCGTGGCCTGGTGGCTGGCGCGGGAGATGGAGACGTAGCCGAAGCGGGAGTTGAGCAAGTCGGGGTGGACGCTGGTATCGGCGTGAACGAGGACGCGTTCGGCGGTGAGGCCCTGGGAGCTGTGACTGGTGACGGCATAGCCGTGGTCGAAATGACGATGCTCGCTCGGGTTGAACTCGATCTGGCGGTTGTTGTCGAGACGAGCGGAGAGTCGACCATCGGGTTGAATCGCCTCGATGACGGCGCGGTCGCGATTGGCAACGCCAAGCGATTTGTCGGGCGCGGTGAACTGGATGCGGTCGCCGACGGACAACTCGCGTTCGATCTGTCGGTAGACGCTGACGCCTGTGAGGCGGCGGGGATCGTAGGTGGCAAGTTCTTGGTTTGCTTTCTCGACGGTGAGCTGGTTTGCGGCTGGGTTGATCGCGACCACCGATGCATAGGCCCCAGCTCCGATTCCGATGGCTTTGCTGCCACGCGTATAGCGAACCACGTCGTCGGTCTCGTAGTGGCTGGCCCAGGAGCGTTCAGCTCCGGTCATGTCCTGACGTTGAATCAGGACACGAAAAGCATGATCTTCCAGGGCAAGGCTGCCATTGGCCTTCAATTCCTGGCGAACAGCGAGGTTCAACTGGCGGCGGGAAGCATTGTCGGGTGAGACGATGAGCGTGTTCTCGGGTGATTCGACGTAGCTCTTGGCGATGGCGCGGACGCGCTCTTCTGCATTGGGAATCTCCTTCACACGGCCCTGCTGTTGGAGTGCGTCGAGCGCAGCGGAGACTTGGCCGGTGGCAAGCAGTTCGACCGCAGATTTTAGAGCCGGGTCCTGTTGGCGCACGATCTCATCGAGCTTGGCAGTGCGCATTCCGGCTTCTTGCAGTTGCTCGAAGGGGCGGCCCGCCTCGACGCTCTGATGCTGGCGGATATCGCCGATCAAAAGCACGCGGTCATGGGGACCAAGCCGCTTAAGGAGCTCGCGGATCTGGTTCGTGCTGGCGAGGCTCGATTCATCGACAAGGTACAAGTGCTTTCGCTTTGGTACGTCTGGATTTGCAGTCCGGGCGAGGAAGCCTTGCAGCGTTCCAGCCTCGATTCCTGCCTCATTCAGTTGGCGCGCGGCGCGGGAGGTCGGGGCGAAGCCCTCAACCTGATAGCCCTGCATTTCCGTGGCGTTGCGGATGACGGTGAGCGTGGTGGTCTTGCCACTCCCTGTCATCCCAAGAATCAGCGTGTGGGCAACCTCGCCGTTATGCAGGTTCAGAAAATAAGGCGTGCTGTTGTCGGTTTCGAGGACAGCCAGGTACTCGGTGCCGAGATGCGCATTCGTCTTTTCGCCCGGAAGGATCGTGAATAGAAAAGAGAGGTCGGCGTAGTTCGTGTTCAGCAGATAGAGCTTGCGGAGGTTGAGCGCATAGTTGCCCGGCACGGTGGCGAAATACGCGTTGAGCTGGTTGTAGGTCTCCGCGAACAGGTTGCCGTCCGCGTTGGTGAAGATGCCAGTGAACTCGGCCCCGAGTTGCTCCAGGTCGGCTTTTGAGCGGCCGTAGAGCACAATCGTCAACGAGAAATCACCGAGCGATTGGCCTTCTCCCAGAGCACGCAGGCAGTCGCCAAGGTTTTCAATGTCGGCCTGCTTCGACTCGTCTACCAGTACGTCGCGTGGGTTCGTCTTACTGGCGTCGTTGCCCATCTGGGAAACAAACCCGGTCTTCGACATATTGAAGTGGCGGCGGCGCTTGTTGACCTCTTTGCGGGCCTTGTCCGCCGCGAGCGGCGTCCATTCCGTAATGACTCGGAAGTTGGCCGGGATCTTCAGCAGCGCGTCGAGCGCCAGGGGCCGTGTTTCGGTGATGGCCTCTTTCATCGTCAGCACCCGGACGATGTGATCGCCCACGCGCAGATGGTCCCGCTCGGCTTCGATATTCGAGTTCACGACTTGATAGTCGAGAAACTGCGTGGACTGCGGCTTGCCCGCAACGCGCCAGTCGTCGAAGTTCAGCAACCGGCGAAAGAACCTGAACTGCGCCTGCCGATCCAAGACCTCGATCTGCATGAAATCCGAGAGCTGCCGAGCGAATGCCTGCACGCGCTGGTCAAGGCAGGCAACATCACGCTCGATCTGGCTGCGCAGCAGAGTTTTCATGTTGTCGTTCGTGAACTGCGCCTTCAGCTCACCGATGGCCCCGGCAGGATCGCGAAAGAGCTGGCTGAACGCCGCGCCCACTCCGGTTTTCGACCGCGAGCCTTCGAGCAGAATGCAGTAAAAGATTTCCACCTGATAAAGATGGTCGCGTTTCGCTTCAAAGAACTTCCGTCGTTGCTCAATCGCCGCTTCCACAATCGGGTCGTCATATTTGGCGAACGGTACGTCGGGTCGATTCGATTTGAAGAGATACTGGTAAACGTGGAAGCCTGGGCCGAAGGCTTTCAGAGCGCCTTCCAGCCGCTTCACCGCATACTCCTGCTCCGAGCGGTCGAGGCTTTCGTAGTCCACGCCGGGAACACTGAGAGCCATGCCGACATCGCCGCCCTTGGTAAGAAAGGCCGTCTCATTCCAGAAGCCGTACAAGTTGATGTGGTCGTTGAGGGCCGCGCTCTCTTTCCACGGCTTGATGACCTTATCGACTCGCAGCATCACAGTACCTCTACGCGGGGGATGAGCTGCTTGGCCGCGTCATAGCGCAGCTTGTAGCGTTCGGACCTCGCCAGGATGCGGAGGAATGCCGGATCGCTGTTCGTCACCCAATGCCCGAAGGCAAAACCGCCGATGAACACGGCGATCCCCGCCAGGATGGAATTGAAAAGATTGAAGGCCCCCACCGCGCCCACGCAGACGAAGTAGAACAGTGTGCGTTCGACGCCCAAGTAGGTGAGAGGCTTATGCAGGCTCTTGAAGACTCGATTTGTGCGATGCTTCTGTGTTTTGTCTGCCATAAATCTCTCGCCTAACAAAGCGTGTTGAGTGATAGTGGTCGAAGGTAGCTGGGAAGGGCGCTAAACGCCCCAGAGCCAACTCAGGACATTGACGGCGAGAACGGCAATGCCCGTTCCGGCGGCAACGCCGGCGAGCGCCTTCTTAGCGCCCGGTTCGCCATGGGCGAAGCCGTAGCCGCCGATCACAATCGCAACCAGACTGGCAACCTTAGCGATGGTGCCGGTGAAGAGGCTTTGGATGGCGGTAAAGCCGGTGTCGAACGGTGAGTTCTGTGCCAGCGCGGCCACAGGCATGAGAAAAAGCAGGGTGAGAACAGCGGTGGTTGGACGCGCCCACTTCGACCGAAGAAGGGATTGGAGTGGGCGAATGAGATGAACTTGGAACCAACGTGATAACATCTGCGCCTCCGGGAGCAGCTAAAATCTGCTGCGTGTGGCGCAAAACTAACCCCATTCAATTTAGCTGTCCAATGAAAGTTCGGGAGTCTGTTATTCCCTGGGGGACTAATAGCGTTTTGTGCTTATGGTTTAGCGGACAAGCTCATAGTCGATCTTGAAAGAAGAAATTTCCATCTGTTTGGTAACGGGATACATAGGCAATGTAGTTTCGTTAGTTCTTCGCTCGTCCACAACCCCTCTAAACGCTTCGCTGAAATGCTCTGACTGGTATCGGAATCTGCGGAACAAGGCCGAGAAAAGATGGGCTGCCACTGCTGCATCAGGACCTCTTGGCATTTAGGTTGAATTGTTGTCGTTTCCGCAAGTCTCGCTATTTCAACAAACTAAACCTCCACGAATCCCTCCGGCCAGAAAAAGTCGAAGAAATTTGTCAGTTGCGGAAAGTTATAAGTCGCGGAAGGAATAACACGTTCCCCAAAATTCATTAGACAGGGCGGCAGAAATGAAGCAGGTTGGGAAAGATTGTCGGTTGCACACGGACTCGACCAGTCGAAAACGGCATTGGTCGGTTCGGAACCCCCGTGTCCGGCCCGACAGAGGACCGAAATGTCGACCCAGCCCAGTCGGATTGCTCGACCGCAATCTCCGCACCTGATCCGTGAAGCCCCAATCGAGTCAGTATCAGACCCCGCCCTGATGTCCCGTGTCTCGTCTTCAAACGACCAAGTCGGAGCTGTTACGTCACCGAATGTAGCCAGGCCAGTTGAGACAGTTGTCGATTCGAACGTCCATTTTGAGTCGTTGCTCGACAGCGAAGAGGCAGGGCGGTTTCTACGCATTCACCCGGCGACGGTGAAGCGATTGGCCCGTAGTGGTCGTCTCCCTGGATTTCGCATTGGCAACCGCTGGCGATTCCGTTTTTCCGATCTAGACGATTGGGCGCACTCTGCGGTACTCTCACGACACTCTTTGCGCCGCGAATAGAGGAGGTCTCTATTGCGGCGAAACACGTATCAGTTCGGTTGGATTGAAAGACAGAGAAGGTCTGAAGGACCATCGGTCTGGGTTTGGCGATTCCGTCAAAAGCAAGCCGATGGAGGATGCAAGAAGGTAGCGGTGCTACTCGGGACAGTCCAGGAAATCAAGACGGAAGCCGACGCCTGGAGGAAAGCCGAGTCCCACCGTATACAGGCAGATTCGGAAAGAGCGGCAGACGAACAAGTTTCGTTTGGCGCTTTGTGCAATCGGTACATTGCGGATGCCCTGCCGTTACGGCATTCGACCAGGAAGTCTTATTTGACCATTCTGAACAAACACGTCATGCCAAAGTGGGAGAACGTGTCCGTGTCCCAGGTGAGGCCCATGTACGTTCAGGAATGGCTCAACAACATGACCCTAACCGCAACCACCAAAGGAAAAATCAAAGCTCTCATGCATCGCCTTTTTGAAAGAGCGATGTTCTGGGAGCTGATTCGGACGGAGCGGAACCCGATGGGGTTGGTCGAAATACCGGGATCGAGTCGGCGTTGGAAGAGGCCGATTATTCTCACCGTCGATCAGTATTTCGCGATTCTCCAAGTTCTGACGGAACCGTACCGCACGATGGTGGTTGTGGCCCAGTGCCTAGGGCTCCGGGTAAGCGAGATTCTGGCTCTGCAGTGGCCAGACATCAACTTCACCGAACTCACCATGCGCGTGACTCGCGCTGTGGTGGACGGTGTGGTGGATGAGGTCAAAACGGAATACTCCGAAGATGATCTTCCGCTCGATCCCGACCTCGGCACTGTCTTGCTCAACTGGAAACGGAAATGTCCACAGTCCGAAGAAGGCTGGGTCTTTCCCAGTCCCGTGACCGGACGCTGCTACCATGCCAGTCCGATTCAGCAGGATTACATTCGTCCTGCAGGTCGCAAGCTGGCTCTGGGCGACATCGGCTGGCACACCTTTCGGCATACCTACCGGTCGTGGCTCGATTTGGTCGGTACTCCGATTGGAGTCCAGCAGAAGCTAATGCGGCACGCTCAGATCGCGACCACCATGAACGTTTACGGCAACGCCATGATGGAATCGAAACGCGAGGCCAACAGCAAAGTTGTTCAGATGGCGCTCAGGCAAGAGGTGAGGAAGGCAAAATGAAAAGAGCTGCCAGAGCGGTTGTTTTATCGCCTTTCACTGCGGAGGCGGGCTTATTGCCCTTTTTTGCCCCTGCGGTGAAAACATACGATGCTCGTAAACCTATGAAAAGTTTGGTTGCGGGGGGTGGATTTGAACCACCGACCTTTGGGTTATGAGTGCGGCTAGGTGTTTCTAACTTGTTGAATGTGGGGCATGGGCGATGCCTTACAGGTCTTGAAAAACACACTCGGGAACGTTCGGGAACAATGAATCGTGAGCGAACGTGAGCCGATCTGATAGTGCGACATCGCACGGTCGGCTCTACCCCTAGCCGTATGGCGAACTTCACCAAACTTGCCCTCCGAGCATGTCGTTACTGTATCCAGATCGCTTTTCTTTAGTATGGGGCTCCCTTCAAAGTGAAATTCCAAGTTAACGTTCACTCTCCAACAGAATTCAGTCCAACCAATAAGGTGCCTTGTCGAGTTATTATGACGGCGCCGATGGCGACGTCGGCATCATGCAGTTCAAGAATTCTTGTCCATGTCGAGCCAAAATCTGGGGAACGAAGCAGATTGACGCTCTGCACGGGGCAGCAATTCCCGATTGCCGCAAACACACCGCCTCGCCCATTTGTGGCAAGCTCGTAGACTTGCAGCTTCGAGCCCGGAATTTGCAACCGTTTCCACGAAATTCCATCGTCATCCGAACGATACACTCCGTGATCGGTGATACCGGCATATAGATGTCCCTGGGAATCGGCTGCCATCGCTGAAACCCAGATTCGACCAGGGACCAACGAAATGGGCTTCCAAGTTGTTCCTTCATTGGTGGATCTATATATTCCTTTCCCGCCGGTGCCAGCCAGAAGGGTTCCTTTAGGACTGACAAGCACGACATTGACAGGAACTCCCTTCAAGCCGGCGCGCACCCACATTCCCTTTTTCTCCCAGCGGACAATTCCGTCGTAAGTCGCCGCGAAAAAGACCCCTTGTGAACTGGCTGTCAGAAATTGCACGTTTGAACCCGCGCCCTCGGGCAAGCCTCGATTGAGCGTTGCCCAGGTTTCACCGTAGTCATCTGAACGGAAGACCCCCCTTCCGCCCCCTGCCAACAAGTGGCCGTCGGTCAGAGAAAGAATGGAGCGCATGTCAGATAGGTCGGTGCCATCGGAGCACACAGAACTCCTTGTCCATCTGCTGCCTTCATCCTCTGATCGCAATAGCCCCAGCTGCATTTGTGGACCTTGTAGGGCGCCGCTTGTCCCGGCAAATACCCGACCCGACGAAACCTCCGCGATCGCTTGAATCACTCCGGAGTCATTTACGACTTTAGTCCAGGTCGCGCCGTTGTCGGATGAACGCAGAATGCCATAACCAGATGCTTGTCCTGCAGGCTTCACTTGAACTGCGCTCGAAGCGCACTTCAATGCCGAATCCTTTTTTATTGATTGTGAAAACGACGAGGCGCTAAGAACCAAGCCAGTGATCCCTAGGACCACGGAGTAACGAAGGAATTGTTTACGATTTTCCATGCTTCCATCTCCAACACTAATGTAACGACTTATCAGGAGCGGCAACGTCCCCATGCGACTTTTGTAGATAGCGGTCCCTCATTGCACAGTGAAGCTGAAGGGGCTGGAACTCTGCCCGCCGGGGTTGACCACCGTCACCGTCCAGGTGCCGGCATCGCTGGCATCGTTGAACGCCGGATCGACGATCTGGCTGGAGTTCACGAAAGTCGTGCTGTGGCCCGGATAGGAGTTGCCCTGCGGATCGTGGTAGGTGACCGTGGCCCCGCTCACGAAGTTGCTGCCGTTGATGGTCAACTGCTGCCCGCTGTTCGATCCCGGCACCGGGTTCGGCGACACGCTGCTCACCGAAGGCGTCGAGGCCGACACAGTGAAGTTGAAGGGCGTGGAACTCTGCCCGCCGGGATTGACCACCGTCACCGTCCAAGTGCCGGCATCACTGGCATCGTTGAACGCCGGATCGACGATCTGGCTGGAGTTCACGAAGGTCGTGCTGTGGCCCGGATAGGAGTTGCCCTGCGGATCGTGGTAGGTGACCGTGGCCCCGCTCACGAAGTTGCTGCCGTTGATGGTCAGCTGCTGCCCGCTGTTCGATCCCGGCACCGGGTTCGGCGACACGCTGCTCACCGAAGGCGTCGAGGCCGACACAGTGAAGTTGAAGGGTGTGGAACTCTGCCCGCCGGGATTGACCACCGTCACCGTCCAAGTGCCGGCATCACTGGCATCGTTGAACGCCGGATCGACGATCTGGCTGGAGTTCACGAAGGTCGTGCTGTGGCCCGGATAGGAGTTGCCCTGCGGATCGTGGTAGGTGACCGTGGCCCCGCTCACGAAGTTGCTGCCGTTGATGGTCAGCTGCTGCCCGCTGTTCGATCCCGGCACCGGGTTCGGCGACACGCTGCTCACCGAAGGCGTCGAGGCCGACACAGTGAAGTTGAAGGGCGTGGAACTCTGCCCGCCGGGGTTGACCACCGTCACCGTCCAGGTGCCGGCATCGCTGGCATCGTTGAACGCCGGATCGACGATCTGGCTGGAGTTCACGAAGGTCGTGCTGTGGCCCGGATAGGAGTTGCCCTGCGGATCGTGGTAGGTGACCGTGGCCCCGCTCACGAAGTTGCTGCCGTTGATGGTCAGCTGCTGCCCGCTGTTCGATCCCGGCACCGGGTTCGGCGACACGCTGCTCACCGAAGGCGTCGAGGCCGACACAGTGAAGTTGAAGGGTGTGGAACTCTGCCCGCCGGGATTGACCACCGTCACCGTCCAAGTGCCGGCATCACTGGCATCGTTGAACGCCGGATCGACGATCTGGCTGGAGTTCACGAAGGTCGTGCTGTGGCCCGGATAGGAGTTGCCCTGCGGATCGTGGTAGGTGACCGTGGCCCCGCTCACGAAGTTGCTGCCGTTGATGGTCAGCTGCTGCCCGCTGTTCGATCCCGGCACCGGGTTCGGCGACACGCTGCTCACCGAAGGCGTCGAGGCCGACACAGTGAAGTTGAAGGGTGTGGAACTCTGCCCGCCGGGATTGACCACCGTCACCGTCCAAGTGCCGGCATCACTGGCATCGTTGAACGCCGGATCGACGATCTGGCTGGAGTTCACGAAGGTCGTGCTGTGGCCCGGATAGGAGTTGCCCTGCGGATCGTGGTAGGTGACCGTGGCCCCGCTCACGAAGTTGCTGCCGTTGATGGTCAGCTGCTGCCCGCTGTTCGATCCCGGCACCGGGTTCGGCGACACGCTGCTCACCGAAGGCGTCGAGGCCGACACAGTGAAGTTGAAGGGTGTGGAACTCTGCCCGCCGGGATTGACCACCGTCACCGTCCAAGTGCCGGCATCACTGGCATCGTTGAACGCCGGATCGACGATCTGGCTGGAGTTCACGAAGGTCGTGCTGTGGCCCGGATAGGAGTTGCCCTGCGGATCGTGGTAGGTGACCGTGGCCCCGCTCACGAAGTTGCTGCCGTTGATGGTCAGCTGCTGCCCGCTGTTCGATCCCGGCACCGGGTTCGGCGACACGCTGCTCACCGAAGGCGTCGAGGCCGACACAGTGAAGTTGAAGGGTGTGGAACTCTGCCCGCCGGGATTGACCACCGTCACCGTCCAGGTGCCGGCATCGCTGGCATCGTTGAACGCCGGATCGACGATCTGGCTGGAGTTCACGAAGGTCGTGCTGTGGCCCGGATAGGAGTTGCCCTGCGGATCGTGGTAGGTGACCGTGGCCCCGCTCACGAAGTTGCTGCCGTTGATGGTCAGCTGCTGCCCGCTGTTCGATCCCGGCACCGGGTTCGGCGACACGCTGCTCACCGAAGGCGCCGAGGCCGACACAGTGAAGCTGAAGGGGCTGGAACTCTGCCCGCCGGGGTTGACCACCGTCACCGTCCAGGTGCCGGCATCGCTGGCATCGTTGAACGCCGGGTCGACGATCTGGCTGGAGTTCACGAAGGTCGTGCTGTGGCCGGGATAGAAGTTTCCGTTAGTATCCACGTACGTAAGCGTGGCCCCGCTCACGAAGTTGCTGCCGTTGATGGTCAGCTGCTGCCCGCTGTTCGATCCCGGCACCGGGTTCGGCGACACGCTGCTCACCGAAGGCGCCGAGGCCGACACAGTGAAGCTGAAGGGGCTGGAACTCTGCCCGCCGGGGTTGACCACCGTCACCGTCCAGGTGCCGGCATCGCTGGCATCGTTGAACGCCGGGTCGATGATCTGGCTGGAGTTCACGAAGGTCGTGCTGTGGCCGGGATAGGACTTTCCGTTACTGTCCACGTACGTAAGCGTGGCCCCGTTCGCGAAGTTGCTGCCGTTGATGATCAGCGGCTGCGCGCTGTACGATCCGGGCACCGGGTTCGGTAAGATGCCACTGACCGAGGGTACTCCCGCGTCCGCGTTTACCGTCCAAGCAAGCGCGTAGCTCTTTCCTCCGGTATGGTCATCGGAGTCAACTTCTGAGTAGACGCCGGTCGCGGTTTCGGTGAATGGGCCGAAAGAGTACTGTCCGTTACTGTTGGCTGTGGTATGCGAGGTTGTCGTGCTCGCATTCGGCATCGTGATCGTGGCTGTAACCCCCTGGTTTGGAGTTGCGCCGCTGCCGCTCACTGTGAATTGGGTGACGCCAGCGATACCCGAAGTTGGCGAAATGCTGTTGCTCAAGGGCGCGTTGCTGACTTGCAGGACAGTCGAACCCGAACCGGACAAACCCACATTTGATGTAACCGTGCAGGTTGCCGTGTAGGCGCCAGGTGCCGAGGGGGCAGTCCAAATTATGGATGCGCTGTTGCCTTGCGGAGGGTTTCCTCCCGTGAAACTCCAGGCGTAGGTCAATGGGTATTGCTGTGGATCGACTGCCGTACAAGTCAATGTTGACGTCCCTTGCGCGCTTACGGTCGCAGGCATTGCCGTTACAGAATAAACCTGCGGAGGCAGGTTAGTCGGGAGGACGGTAAGAGTTACTTCCTTGCTGACCGTCTGGGGCGACGCGCTGCTATCGACGACCTGGAGACTAAATGACACTCCACTACTAGTCGAAGTAGTCGGAGTTCCTTGGACTGTGCCCGGGTCTGAAACGCAGACCCCATCAAGACCCGAGATACTGGTTGGACAGGTTACGCCGCTTGCTGACCAATGATATGGAGAAGTACCGCCAGAGGCCGAGAGAGGGAAGCTGTACGATCTTCCGGCCGTAGCCGATTGCAGGTCTCCTGGACTCGTGATTGTCAGTGTGCCCGTCGCCGATCCGATTGTGATTGTGGCAACTCCACTCGCGACGTTCTGCTCGTCATCGGTTACTTGAAGAGTAAAAGTAAAGAGACCTGGTGACGACGGAGTCCCGCTAAAGATTCCGCTGCCTGAGTCGAGTTGAATGCCGGGGGGGAGGTTGCCTTGGTTGGGAACAACCGACCAAGTATAAAGTCCGGCTCCGAACTGTGCGACAACGCTGGCAGAATATGGGACAGCGACCTGTCCGGCTGCCAAGGAGTCGATGCTGTTCGCCACTATTCCCAAGGGCGCTGGGTTGGAACTGCATCCTGGGGATTTTGCTGACAGGACCAAGGCGCCATACGGATCACGTGCCGCGCCCCAACTTTGTAGAAATTGCTTCACCGTGTAGGGAACCGGTGTGTTGGGACTCTCTGAAGTAGTTGCACCGTTCGAGTAGTCTCCATTGCTTGGATAGGTGACACCTGGATCGACCACATATACAGTACTGTTGTCATCTGTCCCATCCACCCCCACCAGCACCATGTAGTGGCCAGCCTGACCAACAGGGTAGTCCGGATCTAGGCCGAGCTTGTAGTCCACATGCACGATCACCGGCATCTGCTGATCCAACATCTCTTTAAGCCATGCAAGACGATCCTGGTTTGAGGCCGAGGAGGCGACGCTGACCTGGTTATACGCTGCGACGAGCCCGTTTCTTTCTGCTATCTTCACCAAATCTGAAATGCTTACCCCTCCTCCAGGGCAATTTGTTTTGAAATTGTCTGTTGCTTGCAGGCAGGTTGTGAGCAGATCGGGATTGTCAACAACTCGTCCATTATTCAGATCGACTTCTCCCTGAAATTCGGGGAACGCGCAAGACTTGGGATCGTCACATTTCAAGAGCGCGTTGATTGCGAGAAGACTGTCAAGCATATCCACTGGGTGGCCGCAGAGCTTGCTTTGAACCAGGAGCATGGATGCGGGTCCACAGTTCGCAGTGTGTTGCCAATCACCAGGTCCGGATGGGCCGGGTGGTCCGACTTGCGGTGCCCAAGGGACACACGCCACACAATCGGCTCCAATTTCGGAGCATGTGTGTTGTGGTTGATCCACTGGGCTCGTCCCGCACACCTGAGGCTCTGCAAAATTTCTTCTAGGCGTTGAGTTTCTTGAAGTCGGTCTATCCTTCAAATACTGCTCCGCGCCGGGAGTTGCTGCCGCCGGTGGACCGACCGCGTACTTGAGAGCTTCGGGATCGGACGTACTATCCTGTTGGACCCCAGGTTCATCTGAGATTTGGGTTCCCACCTCCAGTTCAATATCTGACGACGTCCCGCCGCCGGGCGGTGGGTTTGTCACTGTCAGGAAGACTGTGCCCGAGCTTGCCAAGTCTGCAGCGGGGATCGTAACAACAAGCATGGTCGCGGACACGTATGTGCTCGAAACCAGAGCCGAATTCGCGCTTGCGGTTGAAGTTGGCAGGAAATTCGATCCAGTAAGTTCAAGCTGAGTCGCGGGCGACCCAGCGGGAACTATCGACGGAGCAAGCGACACCAACGCAGGAGCCAAACTGTTAACCGAAAATGACACCGAAGCCGAAGTGCCTCCACCAGGACTCGGGTTCGTCACAGTAATGCTGTGAACCGCAGCTTGGGTAAGGCTGGTATCAGGCACGGTGATGCTGAGTTGAGTGGACGATAAGAAGGTTGTGGTTTGTGGCTTTCCGTCTAAGTTCGCTGTTGACCCTTGGATGAATCCAGAGCCGGTCAACGTCAGGGATGTGCCCGGTGATCCGACTGCAACCGAACTCGGCGAGATGCTACTTAGTGACGGTGGAATAGTGGGTGGCGTTGAAGTTCCCGAACTACCTCCGCTACACCCAAGCAAGGACGTTAATAGGATTAGTGCACCGACAAAGGTGACGTGAGCAGCGGCAAGAAACCTAGTCCGCATGTGACCTCCTTCTCAGCCGCCAAAATGCTAGCAGCAAGCTGCCACGGCATCGCCAAGTGGCTCGCTCCCAGAACAAATCGGTATCAGGTGCCGAATTGCCCGAATGCCTTAGTCAAATGTCGGCATTACTCCACATCGGAGACTTTACCGTCCTTGAATGTGATTTTCATATCCTTGTACTTGTAGATCTTCTTCGAGCCTAGATCTATCACGGTTAGGGGAGCGCCGAGGCTCGCTGTCACCTCGTCGGCGCTTTGGCCAAGCGCGATAGTCGCCGGGCCCGACGCCGGGGATGTGGTCGCGGCCAAGGAAGGAGGAGTCGAGATGGTTCCCCCATTTTCTTGCTGAGCCTGAGCGACTACGTCCTTTTCCGCTTGGTCGGCGTCCGCCAGTTGCTGATTCACTACGGCAGCGCCGTTTGGGTCTTGCGGTGGAGCATCTTTAGCAATGCCCGCGTCCACCGGAGCCGCCTTCGCGGACGGCGGAGCTGCCGGCAGCCCACCCGTGCCTTGCTTCGCCTGAAGTTCTTGCAGACCTTGATCGATCGTCTCGCGCATGTGGTTCTGCATGTCTTGCAAGTCATTTAGAGCAACGGTGACCGTGTCGGATTTGGGACATTCCGATCCGCCCTTGCTCGACAACACGACCAGATTCGCTAAGGTGGCTGTGGCTGGCGGAGGCGTGGCCAACTCTAGGGTATCGCCATCGCTAATCGCGCACTCTGCTCCGGCAGTGTCAACTACATCCAGCGAGCTGCCCGCGACAAACACGTGGACGTGCCCGTCGGACAGCAACCGCGCGATACCGCTGGAACTCGGATCTGGTTCTTGGTTTTGGGCATTCTGCTGCGCCTCGGAATTTTCCAAGGCAAGCTGGCCCTTCACCTCATCGGCGATCATCTGCTTTACTTCCGGCGTGAGCGGAGCAACTCCAGCAGTTGCCTGTTGATCCACCCCCTGCGTCTGACCGTCCCGCTGGGCTTGATACGCATCCGCCAAATCGTTGGAGATCATGTAGTCCGTCAGCCATAGCGAGGCAGTCGGATACATCGGGTAGGGCGTGAAATAGGCGCCGTAGTAGCCATACCAAGGGCTGCCCATCCAGCCCCAGGGATAAACCACAGGCTGGTACCAAGGGTTATAGATCCATCCGTAAAACCCGACCGGGTAATAGAAGACCGGCGCATACACGTCCATGTACACACCGCGGTAGCGATAACCGCGGTAGTAGCGGTCATATGCCCGTCCTCGGTAGTAGTATGTGCGCCGTGCATAGTCGCGCCCATTGTGCGTATACCCTCGTTGAACATAGCCAGGTCGTCCCCGCTCGGCAACGACTTGCGAATGATCCGGACGCTCCATTGAGACTCGCTTGCTGCCATTGAGCCCGTGGTGAACGTCCATCCCGCGCTTTGCATCATGGACATCGCTCACTCTGCCGTTCGGGCGCTTCTGCAGCGTGCTGCCATTCTTCAGCTGAGCCTGCTGGCTCCCTTTGGGCGCAGGCGTGCCTGATACCCCGGTGGGCATGTGTCCGGCACCGGCAGTTGCACCGGTGTGTCCACCCGCCGGACCATTGGCCGTAGGCCCCGTAGGCCCCGTACGCCCGTTAGCCGTTGGGCCGCTATGGCTTCCAGGGTTGCTTGTAGTCGGACCCTGATGTGCTCCGCCCCCGGTTGATGGGCCGCGGCTGACGCCGGAACTGGAGCCACCTGCGGCCTTCGAAGGTGCCGTCGCGGCGGGTTTGGCCGGCGGGCTCGATTTCTTCTTGCTATCGGTTTGGGCTAACAAGCCGGCCGATCCCAATACGATGAGTATCTCTGCCACAAAACAGACACAACGCCCCTTCCGGGTACGCGACGGGTGCATGAGGTTCTCCTTTTCTCGCTCGCCGGTGCGATTTCTCTCCCTGCTTGTGCAATTGTTTTGCTGGCTACTGGACATCGGTGACCTTTCCGTCCACAAACGTTACTTTCATGTCCGAGTAGGAATAGATTTCCTTAGTACCCAGATTGACAACTTTTTGCGGCTGCCCAAAGCTCGCCACAACCTGATCCTTTGTCTGGCCCAATGCAATGGTCTTGGGGGCAGCTGGCGGTGCGTCGCTCGGCGGCGGCGGAGGTGCAATCGGCGCAGGAGTTGGCGAGGCCGCTGTCTGTGGCTGCGCAGGACCGCCAGCGGAATTGTCCGCCGGTTCGACCGTCATTACTTCGGCGATAGTTTTCAACAGGTCGTCGGCTGACGGGATAGATTTCTTGTTGTAGGGAAACTTTAGCTGCCCAAAATAGCGAACATCCTGGTAGGGATCGCTGTAGACCATCAAAATGACGTACTTGTCCTTCACCAGGAACGCAGTGATCCAGACTTTTTCTCCGGCAACAAACTTACGCTGCGGGACATTGCTGACGTTTGCCCCTTTTTGTGCTGCACTTAGCGCCATGTCCGTGCCAAGGGCATCCCCAAAGCCCATACCGAGCTTCCCATCCTTGTAAGTGATCGTCGGCGGGATCTTGGTGGCAATGCTGAACATCTGGAGCCCGTCTTTGTGCAGCAATAGAATCGACCCTGGGGTTACGATGTCCGACCCGTCCGCCGTCGTCTTGGTTAGCGTAAACTGCGAAGTCAGCGCCTTCTGGATTGCAGCCTGATCCTGGCCATATAACCGAGGAGTCCCAATAGCCAATGCTGCAGCGACAATCAAGTAAACCGTTGTTCGGATGGCGACTTTCTCAATTAGAACTTTCACGAAGGTGCTCCTTTTTGTGGTTTGCAGTTTGATCTCTCTCCCTGCCATATAATTTGCGTACGGGCTACTGGACATCGGTGACCTTTCCGCCCACAAACGTCACCTTCATGTCTGCGTAGTAATACATCTCTTTAGTGCCGAGATTGACAATCTTTTGCGGCTGCCCGAAGGTCGCGATAACCTGGTCCTTTGTATGGCCCAATGCAATGGTCTTAGGGGGCGCTGGCGGCGCGTCTGCAGGCGGTGGCGGCGCCGCGATCGGCATAATCGCTGAAGTCGGTGTAGGCTCCTGCGGCTGTGTAGGGCTGCCGGAGGAATTGTCAGCTGGTTCAACCGTGAACACTTCGCCGACGGTTTTCAACACATCCTCGGGTGGCGGCACCGCTCCCTTCGGGAATGGAAACTTCAACTCTCCAAAATAGCGGACACCATCGTAGGGATCGCTGTACAGGCCGAAAATCACTCCATCGTCCTTGACCTCCACCTTGGTCACCCAGAACTTCTCACCGTCCACAAAGTTTCGCTGCACGATGTCGACGGATGATCCTGGAGTCACCATCGTGTTGCCAAAATCCCGCCAAAAGTTCTTCCCAAAGGCGTTTCGGGTTATCTTTCCTTTTTTGTAGGTACTCTGGGGTGGGATTGGATTGGAGACGCTGTACATGAGCAATCCACTCTGGTGTAAAACCAGGACCGCGCCCGCAGTGGCGATGTCGCTCTTGTCCGCCGTTATCTTGGTCAGCGCAAACTGCGAAGTTAACCTGTTCTGGATTTCGGCCTTCTGATCCTGGCCATGCAGCCAAGGAGCCACACCCACCAATATTGCTGCGACCAGAGTTAAGTGAACGCTTCTTCGCATAACGATTCTCCTCTTGGTCTCTTTGCATCGCATCGACTTCGTTCTGTTCAAGAAACCGGCAAGATACAGGTCGCTAGCTTTAGCTATGCGAAGGGAGCTCATACACACCTCATCAATGACGTTGATCGTACGAGGCCCAAACTGGAAGCTCGGGGAGTGGGGGAAGCACAAGTAGCAGCCAACAACGAAAGTCGTTGTCTCGGTTTCGAAAGACTGCTAGAGATGCAGCGCCCGAAGCTTCCAATAAAACGCGAAACCGTAACATAATAGGGGCATAGGCGCAATGACGGGCGACACAGCGTTTGGTGCGCGGTGAATTGCCGCCTGCCAGCAAGTCGTTTTCGCAAATCAGATAGCGTCCTCATTTTGCCTGTTCGTTGTGTTACTGTGATACCGTCCAACCCAGGGGAGAGTTGCTGGACGTACAGCCGGAGCCCCAGATACAGATCAAAGCACCGGGCCGTACTAATGAAGTGTCGATTCTTCCCCGGAATGTTCAAGAGCCAGTGATTGTCGTGGTTGCCAGCGGACAGTTGTGCAAGCACGAGGGCTCACAGGTAAGGGGCAAGGCTGCATGGTCGGCCAAGACGAACAAACCGAGCGGGAGCAAATTTTCGAAGAGCTGTTCCGGAACCATCGAAACCACGTCAGTTTATTGGTTCGAAGGGTGGTTCGGCCGCACGAAGTCAAGGATGTCGAGCAAGAGGTGTTCCTCGCATTGTGGGGGAGCATCCGGAGTCTTCCGCAAGAGATACCTGCGCGTGGAAGTTGGATCCGTGAGCTGGCGCGCCGTGTCGCATTTGGATGGCTGCGAAGAGAAATCAAGAACCAGGGAGGAAGGCCGGACCCGGTGGGTTGCGGTGCAGTCCGCCCAGTCTTGCTCCAGATGGATGAGGCCGGAACTGAAGCAGAGAGCGTACTTGCTAAATCATTCGAACATCCAGGCCTCGAATCGACACTTATTATTCAGGAGCAGGAGCGATGGCGGCGGAAAGTCTTCAAACGGGCCTTAGACGATCTCTCGCCTGAACTGAGAGCCGCATACATCGAGGTAAGAGTGAATGGCTCGGGTTCAGTGGAGGCTGCATCCAAGCTTGGGATAGGCAGAAACACGCTTCTTAGCCGGATCAGGGACGCCAATGACAAGATAGCGAAGTGCCTTAGCGTCGCAGCGGTCGACGGCGTCGTTTTTGACTCGACCGGGAAGCGTGTAGGAGCTCGCGTGCGCTTAGAGGCCGCGGACAGCTCCAGTTCAGTCTGCGAGGCTGAAGCCAACAAACGAGATCCTGTGCGCTTCGAGGGTCTACGGCCTGGCGAATATGTCATCCGAGCCGAGGCTGCTGGATACTGTGGTTTCCACAAACTACTTACCCTCAGCACAGGACTAACCGAAGTGCATATGACTCTCCAGCTCGACAAGTCCGACGCTGCACCCGAATGAGATCCTCATGTTGAGTCACGAAGAACTAGAAGCATTTGCAGGAGCCCCGGAACTGGTTGATACCAGGGATGAACTCCTGCAGCTGATCAGGCACGTTCGGGAGTGCACGGAATGTGCAAGAACCTTCAAGACAGCACTTGACCTGGAAGAAACGCAGTTGATGCCGCTTAGAGCGGAATGGCGACATCTTGGGGACCGGGAGCTTCGACGGCTACGTGAACAGCGGTACGAGACTAACAAGAGCAACTGTGAGACACCTGAAGCCCTTCACCTAGCGTTTTGTGCTGATTGCGCCGAGCGGTACCGGCACGTTCCACAGAGTCGGTCCTTCTTTTTTCGACCAGTAGTTGCCACAGCGGCGATCTCTGCAGTGCTTGTAGCAGGCGGGCTGACGTGGTTCATGAAGCACGGCTCCGAGGGAAGTCCTACCGCATACCGCTCAGCACCCACACTGGGACTATCGGCACCAGATAACGGCGGCTCGCTTGCGGTGTGGGACAGCTTCCGGTGGCAGCCGATTGCGGGTGCATCTGTTTACGAACTCAGCATTTACGATGCGGAAACAGACGCCGTCGTGCTGCGGCGGACAACGGTAACCCCTGTGTACGTTCTCCAACCAGAGGACGCCACCGTTTTCGTGAGCGGCAATGCCTATGTGTGGCAAGTGAAAGGCGAATCGGCGACCGCTGGAACGCTCACTTCCGCGAGACGGAGATTCCGTTTTTCGACGACACCCACGCCACAGGCGGACGCCCCGCCCAGCTACAGAGATTTTCCCGATGACAGACGCAAAGCGATAGCGGCTCAAGTGCGAAAGGGAGACGAGAAGATTCGCCGTTCCACGTTGCAGGAATTGCAGTCGTATGCGACGCAGAATCATGCAGAGACTACCCCTGACATGGCATGGGCTCTTTCTGAAATGGCTCTGATCACGTACTACCTGGAAGAGCGTGATCGTTGTGAAGAGTATTACCGAAAATCCCTTGCAACGTGGAAGATGCTCAACACTTACCCGTTCGTCTACGCCAAGACGTTAAGCAATTATGGCTTAGCTTTGCAGGATGACGGAAAGTTTGGAGAAGCGCGGCAGGCGTACCTCGAAGCTGCGACTATTCTTCGAACAGAAGATACATCCGCGTCTCGGGTGGTGCTTAGCAATACAATGTTGAATCTCGGTACCCTTCTTCGAAAGATGGGGCTGTACAACGAAGCTTTGAACGCCCAAATGGAAACAGTCGATCTGGACACAAAGTCCGACCGTCCAGATAGAACGATCGCCGTCGCACAGGACTTCACCGATATCGGAAATACTTACGCCGACCTGCAAGACCTCTCGACCGCCCTGCAATACTTGAATCGTGCGTACGGCGAGTACATGGGAGAACTTCAGCTCCGGAAAAAACAACGACGTTCATTCGCAGATCTATGCGAGGTGTACCAGGCTCTTGCTGATGATCTCGGCAGTCTCGGCGACGCCTACGCGGCAGATGGCAACAGCAAGGAAGCCATCTTGCGTTATTCCCAAACTCAATCCGCCGATAAGCGGTGTCACAGCGAGCCTCATCAGATGGCTCAGACTCTGAACAATATTGGTGAGCTATTTGTTCGGCATCTAAACCAGCCGTCGTCGGCGCAGCACTATTATGAGCGGGCTCTACCTCTCGTCGAGAAGCGATCCATCGACGAAGCATGGCGAACGTACTACGGGTTGGGCCTGGTCGCTTTTCATACCGGGCGGGACGCTGACGCGGAAACGTGGTTCGATAAAGCCATACAAGCCGTGGAGACGGTGACCTCGTCGAGTCCCGATGTTGAATCACAGCGTCATGTCTGGTCGAATCGTACCGCGCCGTTCTATGCGTTAGCGCTCCTGCAGGAACGACGCGGCTCCGCGGCAGCAGCGCTTCAAGCAATCGAGCTTGGACGCCACAGAAGTTTGTCAGAAACCGGGCTGGGCAAGATCGCCGCAAATAGTTATCAGTGGGACCCCCATACAACGGAAAGCGGAACGGTCGGACTGGAATACTTTTTCGGAGAAGCTGACGACCCGCTTCTCGTTGTTGTTGTGAGCCGTGATGGTATCCAGGCTCACGAACTTGGGAACGGCCGGAAAATCGAGGAATTGGTAACGGCCGCAAACAAAGCGCTCGCCGTTCCCAGTGGGGTTCCCGAACTAGAGAATCAGTTCGTAGAGCTTGCCTATCGCCTTCTTCCCCCTGAAGTCTTGACTGGCCTTCAGAACGGATCCATTGTGCGCCTTCTGGTCAGTCCTGACGGGGCGCTGACGCAATTTCCTATTTCTGCTTTGGCGATCCCCGAGCGTTCCGGTCAGCACTACCTCCTTGATCGTGCGGATGTGACCATGGTTCCATCGCTCGGATGGTGGTTTAAGGAAAGACATGGCACAACGACTTGGCCGGCTAACGATGCGCTTGTTGTCGCTGATCCCATAGTCGATGAAGTGAATGGCTGCGCCGTGCCCGTCAACTTGTTGGCGGATCTCCGCAGTTCAACGCAGACTTTCCCCCGCTTAAGTTTCACGGCGCGTGAAGCCGAATCCGTGACACGATACGCAAGTCGGGACTCTCTCTTGCTATCGGCTGAACGCGCTACTGAACGAATGCTCTTAAGCTCCAGTCCATTCAACTTCAAGATACTTCACTTTGCGACTCACGCACATGCTGGCGATGACCTATGGAGTTCATTCATTGTGCTCCGTTGTCGTGGGCAACTCGATGCCCTTGCGGGTCGGGAAATTCCATCATTGAAGTTGAACGGACAATTAGTTGTGCTGAGTGCCTGCGGGGGTTCGGCCGGCAGATCACTCTCCGGCATGGGATCCGACAGTATTGCGAGTGGCTTCCTGATGGGTGGAGCGAGTGCAGTAGTTGCAAGCCATTGGCCAGTGGAGGACAAGTCAACAGCGCAATTGATGGAAGCGTTCTATCAAGAACTCGGGAATGGAACGAGAGTGGACCACGCACTGCGGGCGGCACAACTTCGGCTCGCGAGCAGTGCACCGAACTCGCCTCGGCTGTGGGCGGCTTTCGAAGTCATCGGCGACGGGGACCTCATTGTCCCAATCCAGGCTACCTTGCGAGTTCGCAGCACAACATTCTCGCGACGGCATTGGCTCGTACTTCTTCTCACGGTTATCGCACTGGGCGGGATCGCAGGTGCGAGAATGTGGCTGTAGAGCGAAAGGAAGGGGGCGAAAAGTCGGCGGACGTGGCGAAGCGTACGGAGCTGAAGTACTTTTCAACGGGCCAATGTCTCCGGAGTATACTTGCGGACGAAAAGTGATCACCCGCTGGCACAAGGAGAAGAATTCATGAGACTGATGTCCCAACTACTGTTCGCTGGAGTAATCATATTGCTCTTAACTGTGAGCGCCTTTGCGGGCAACACGTGTCCGCCCGCCGGCACAGAGGTTCCGTTTGCCAAAGTGATGAACGAGGCATTTGCGGCCGACTACGTTGGCTGCGACATCGCCTCGAAAGTGGAATTTGTCGCTGCGGGCGGGACGCCTAATTACCTTTGGGGCAGCATAAAGGGCTTAGAAGGCAAAGCGCCGTTCCGCGTCGTCGTCCCTGGTCAGCAGCCGGGCGGCGGGCCTTTTGATATCCCACCACATGTTTTCCTACCGAAAGACAAGAGCGATGTAATTTTCTCCTTCAAGAAAGGGGATCTGCTTATCATCCGGGGTGCACCTGTAGTTGGGGCAAAGCCGCTTCGCCAAATTGTCTTCCTTGCTACGGAAGTGCGGCCGGCCAAGCAATGAAGATTTTGTCAGCAAATTGTCGGACTGGTCGGTGCCCCAGGTGTCGCAGTTATCGGTGCCCGGCCAGTCAAGGTCCAGATCACGATCTGATCGATGGCGGTCTATCGTCGAAACTCTGGAAGTAGCTTTTCGCGAAGATCCTTAGTTGATTAATGCATCCCTTTTGTTTTTCTGATCTGTTTCTAAAGCGATTTCGCCGCAGCATTCTCGCGTATAGCAAAGAGCGATCCGCGCCAGCGAGCACGTCAGGGTCGCTGGCTTAAGATTGCTCAGTACTCGTTCGGCAAGTGGAGAGTTGTTAAGGAAGAGTTGGTTCGACACCTTGATTTTGGAGTAGAGCCCTACCTCTTCTTTGCCGCCCTGATCTTCGCCCAACGCGCCCGTTGTGCCGCTGCGATTCTTTTCCTGCCCGCCGCTGACATTTTGCGTCTCGGTTGTGCCGTGCTTTTTTGTGCTGGTCCCTTCCCTGTTGTGCTTGTACCCTCCAACAACCGGAGCACCTGACTCAACCTCGCGATCTCTTCCTTCACTTCTTGAATGATGTTCTCGATAGGCCGCAAAGTTTCTTCTCCTGTATTTGCAATTACCAAAGGCAAAGAATAACACGTCACGCCAGCCAGTCAGCACAACACCTCAAGCCGGTGCGGCGCCGGGCCTGCTGTTTTCAAGCTGACAACTCAGGCGGACAGCCACAATTCCATTTGCTTTGGCAGAAAGTGCTCGCGTGCATATTTGAGGAGGGACCGGGCAAACTCGTTAGCCAATCGGGAATCGTCGTCGGCCCTCATAACCACACACGTTTCGAAACGCAATGATGTATCGGAAAGTGGCTTTACCACTACACCCTCAGTGCGAACGCCAAGGGCCGTAGGTTTGGTCAGGATGGCCACGCCAATCTGCTCCGATACCAAGTGAACCGCCTGTTGAGCGGTAATAATGTCGTGCGCGTGTTTCGGACCGATTCTCGCACGTCGCGCTGCATCCATGATTGCGTCGTGAATGCCGGGGTGAACTCGTCGCGCCAACAGAATCCATTCATCGTTCGCCAGGTCTTGGAGCATGATGTGATCTTTTTGGGCAGCCGCGTGGGTCCGTGGGAGAACCGCATAGAGCGGCGTCGAAGCGAATGGCGCGGTCGTGATCTGACAGTCCTCCGGCGGTGCCGTCACTAGCGCCAGATTCAGTTCGCCTGCCATGACACTCCGCACCAACTCGATTGAGAACTGACTGATCAGTCGAAGGCGGAGTGTGGGGTACAAGGAGAGACGAATTGCAATAATGGCCGAAACCCAGGCTTGGTCGGCGTAGGGCGAGTTTCCAATCAGCAAAACGCTATCTCCTTCATCGTGGGCAGCACGAGCAAGATGAACAGTCCGCTCCATATTCAAGAGCGAAGAGCGAGCCCCTTCGACGAAGATACGTCCCGCGTCCGTTAGTTCCACAATCTTCTTATTGTCACGAGTGAACAGCGGAAATCTATTCTGTTTTTCGATTTCAGTGATCTGTTTGCTGAGCGTAGATTGGGTGATGTGCAATCTGTGGGCAGCCCGCGTAAAGCTCAACTCCTCGGCCAAGACAATGACTGCGTACAGGTAACGCACTTCAATGTGGGGGAACACTGCTCCATACCCCTTTCGCCAAACGGCAAAAATCGGTAATTGCTCTACATCTAGTAAAGGAACCGGCAGGGGAGAAAAAGTATCAAAAAGATCTTTTTATTTCTGGGCGGCGTTAGACAGACCCGGTGGGCCACATTTCCGCTGACGTGACAGTATGGTCTCCGGTCGTCGTGAGAGGTGCACCGGGTCTTGACACCGTCCCATATCGGATGTCACGCTCTGGTAATCTCTGGCCTTAGCAGTAATCATAAATAAGAGGTGAGGCCTGTCTGATGTCCAGCCGCGAATTGGGCCCTGAATGGGTTCTTTCCGCTTTCCTTCAGAATGCTGAAGCGCGGGGCCAGGATGACATAAGCGAATTGGCAATCGTTGCGTGCCGTCTGTGGCCGCGGATTCAGGCGCAGGCGCGCAAAGAGCTGACGAACAAAATGTCCGATGACACGATGGTTTTGGCCACAGGTGTGTGGGAGTCGGTACTGCTGTCCGTCGCAAAAACCATGCGTCGGTCAAATGGAAAAGGCCGGACGATACTGAACCTGGAGGCCTATCTCTTCGGAGCCTTTCACCATCGCTTCAATCGCGCCCTGAGGCGGGAACGCAAAAGAAGAGAGACGGTCGAATATTTTCCGCTGGGCCGCGATCTTGAGCGGCTGCGACATGCCCATGATTCGAAGGCGGTGGCGGATCTGGATCGTTCGATTCAGGTCAAGCAAACCATCGAGAACATGGATGACTGGACACGTACGGTCTCGATGGCACGGCTGGCTGGTTATTCCTGGAAGGAAATCGCAAAATATCTGCGGCTGACCGAGCCGCAAGCTAAACTCCGATTTCGTTACGCACTTGGGCGGCTCCGTACCCGATTTGGCAGTGCGGCGTGAGGTTCGAGCGGGGCCTAGGCCCAGCGCACGGCTCGCGGTAAACTTGGCCGTTGGTATTGAAGCAGGGTTGGTGAGAGGCACGATCTGATCGAACAAGGCTATTCCGTCGAAGAAGAGAAGCGCGTCCTAGATGTGCTGGCGCGGGGTTTATCGCGCGAGTTTCCCAACCCAGCGCGCGTAGGGTGCCCCGACTCGTCCATCCTCAGGGGGATTGCTTCCCACAAATTGCCGCTGTCGCAAGCGGCGCCTTGGTTCGACCACCTCAGTGCTTGCAGCCCGTGCTTCCAGGACTTCAACAGGTTCCGGAGAGAAGCGGCAGGCCAGCGGCGGCGTATTCAAGTCTGGCTGGCTGCTGCTGCGGTTCTGCTATTTGCGTTCGGCGGATTGTTGTGGGTGCGAAGTCGGCCATCGGGGCAAACCGCGGCGGTTGTGATTCTCGATCTGCGCGGCCGTGCGGCAGCGCGCGGGGAAAACCCACCCGAGTCTAAACAGCCGCCATTGGAGCTTCCTCGTAATGCAAGGAATCTGAACTTGGAGTTGCCAATCGGAAGCAACGAGGGGGCGTACGATGTAGCGCTCATCAATCCGAACGGCGCTGGGCTTTTCCGTACAAGTGCCACGGCTAAACTTGAAGATCACATTGTGGTCCTGAGGGTTGACGTCAATCTCGCTGGGATCTCTCCGGGTTCGTATTTCCTCGGCTTGCGCCAGCCAGGCGTGGAATGGATGCGATTTCCTATTCGCGTGTTCTGAAGCCACAACCCGGCAACGGTCAGAATCTCTGGTGGAGAACGCCGTCATGATTCACGACGAGCACGATTTTCACAAAAAAAGTTCTTGGGAATTCGCAGTATAATATTTGTAATCGTAAACCGCTCTTCGTCTGTGGAGGTCTGCGATGTACATTCTCGTTCCCTGGAAGCCAGTCGTTCTCGTGTGGGGATTGCTGAGTGCGATGATATTTGTCGGTTTCGTTGCATCGTCGCTGCTTGAAGGAAAGAACCCCTTCGCGCCAGGTGCGACCATCACGCAGCCCGCAGCCGCGAAAGCGGGTGTTGCGCAAGCGGGGCAACAACCTAAGCACTCCCAAAAACCGGCTCGGACTCCGAGTCAGTGAGAGCTCGGAGATGTCTTCCGGCTGATTTGTTTGCTTAGCCTTTTTGGTCACGTCCTCGCGCAGTTTACTTTGCCCAATATTTTCTCCAGCTTTTGCTTCAGGATGACCTCTGCGGGAGAGCGCCCTTGGCGTCCGAGCCATGAGACAAAGTCCTTCATTTTGACTTCGTGTTTCACAGGCGGCTGCTGGACAACAACCGTCACGGTTGTGAATCCCTGGCCGATCTCTCCTACCCAGTTGTCTTGCTGCAAAACAGCAAGAGTTGTGGCGATCGCTTCATAGAGTGTCTCGGCGGTGACCTCTATGGAGTGCTGAACATCTCGGATATCCTTTACGGCGACCGTGCACGTTCGGAGGACCACAAGCAAGAGCCTAGCTTCTATGGGCAGTCTGTCCGGCAGGTGATCGTAACGCAGTTGGTAGAATTATGAACCACCCTTCCCTGTGCCACTAGCATTCTTACTGCTGCTCTTGCCACCAAGCTTACTCGCCATGGCACTAACAGGTACTTCGATTCCGAACATAGGTTTCCAGACGCGATGCCAGTGCAGGTCGGAGCTGAATTCAGCGGCTGTCTGGGGATTCCCGACGATATACTGCGTCTTCATGTACACCATACCGGCGAAGAAGTTCACGCTCACAGGAAGGCTTAAAGCCTTTTGCAAGTGTGTCCAATCCGTTAGGTTCTCGGCCATCCCGAAGTATGGCCGATAGAGACTTTGGCTGGTCACTGGCACTCCAGCATTGATATGCGGAACCCACGATTGTTTGGGGACGAGTGCTCCAAACGGGAAGACGTCAGCGAAAGCATAAAGGTCGGTGTGTCTCGTGACACTAGAATTTACCGTACCATTCGAAAACGTATAACCGGTCTGACGAACACCCGGAATGGACACTCCAATGCTGACATCCCAATATTCGTGATCTAGACTTGTGAACGTCCGATTCGTCGAACATGGAGGAGTATTTCCACTTCCTGAACACGTTGAGGTTCCTGGGTTTGGTGCCTGTGGCGAAGTTGCGACGACGTTCTGATTCAAGTCAGCTTTTTTCCCGACTGCGCTGGTTATCGACATGTCGAATGGCAACTTCTTCGTTCCCTGTTGGCAGGCCACTGCAACATATGTAGAGGGTGGCGGCGCGCCCGTGGCACCTAGGGCTGCAGTCTTCGTACCCGATAGGCCTCCTAGAGCCGAGGCTAATGCACCGAGGTTCGTAAGGTTTTCAGGAGTGCCTTGCGTAACAGTTACAGAGTACGTCGTAGCGAGTATCCCCGGTGATGGGGTCGAGATTAGCTTTCCAGCAACAGTGGTCGATGTAGGGTCGAATCGATCAATACCGACTATCAACGCTTCCGATGCGCCGTAAATAAGAGGATCACCCGCCCCGGTCAAATCGGCTTTCACTAAATCGTTCGTCTTAGCCGGGCTATTTTTCTCCCACGACGGGTGTCGCGGTCGGCGATATACGTACCAAGCACTAGACAGGAGAGTGGGCGGCGCGGTTGAAACTCCGAAGTTCGTCCAATGCGTTATGTGAAAGATGTAGGCTTGGTGGACATCCACATTCTCAACACACGCAGTTTGTGGCAGATTGGTTCCAGGAGCGATTGGTTCATGCTGCGTCGCCAGCCACCAGAGAATAGTGCCCGGCTCTTTTGTTTCATACCCAGTTGAACTTATATCGCGCCAAGTCAAATCCCTACCATCGGAGAGTGCCTTTAAATCGTTTTCGAGATCCTTATCCGTGTGGGTATCATCCATAGGTACACCAAAGCTCGTGAATGTGTTCCCGATCACGTCGTAGGTCGCGTAAGACGGTTTGACGACGCCGCCACTTGGTTGTTGTCCACCGGCAGCAGCACCCTTGGATTGAGCGACGACGCTTGTCGTCATGCATAAGACCATCAGGATAAAGATTGAGAATCGTCGCTGCATAACACTCCTTAATTGATTTCTTGGATCAAACACATAGCTGTCCCAGACTCGACTCAATGCCTAATCTTCGAACCGACTACCAATCGCGGATACTAGACATCTATTCACATCCACCAACTCTCTATTGCCACACCCCCGTCAAGAAGCCGAAAACCATTCATTGCTTCGCTAGAGCACTAGCCTTGATGCTGCTTCGCAGAGCTTCGGGGTTGATCTTCAGCTGATGAATAGTGGATGGCGACTGATCAAGGACGGTCGCTAGAATGTTCGCAGCTATCGCATTCTTCGCGTCGCCTACCGCTTGAAAGACCTTCGCCAGTGAATGATAGTTGTCTTCTGTTTCTTTGATTTGTTGGCTGCGTTCGAGTGCGACGATGGCCGTATTTCCAGCGTCACTAAACTCCGGATGTTTCGCAGCTTGGCTATCAGTAGCTAACTCGCCTGCCATCGACCCAAACTTCGTATAGAGCTCCTGCTGTCGCTCTGGAGTTAGCTGCTGCAAGGTTATCTGCCGGAAGGTGGCCTTCAATGCCTGATACTGCACGGCAGTCCCGGAATCAACGGTCTTCGTTGCAACGGCCAACTCTATCGCGTTAGCTAAACCGTAAAACCGCTGTTCGGCGCAGAAGGGGGGTCGACACGAGCCAACCGCGCTGGGTGCGATGGATGCATTTCTCGCTTTGTCTAGCGATGCACAGCAGCAGTTACATTGTTCTTGGCTTTGTAGGAGATTGCTTTGGGAGACCCATCGCTGCGAGAGCTGGTCCCAGTCGAAAACGGTAAGTGATGGCAACGGCTGAACACGGGTGCAAGCGTCAGCGGCGCTAAGCATGGATGGGATGGGCGCCCGTCCCAAAAAAAAGCGCAAGATGTACTGTGATGGAACGTACGATGCCCTGGTAGCAAAAGTGCCGTTTTGCACATCCCCCCAACTGGCAACCCCAACAATATTGCCAGATGCATTGACTAGTGGTCCCCCGCTGTATCCTGGAGTGATGTTGTCCCGGACCTGGTAGTCGCGTGACGAACTAGGGGCGTTGTTCAGAACCGTTTGCGTGACCGCTGGTTGAAAACATCTGTCGTCGGTCGAAATTGTACATAAGGGGCCGTATGCGTTAAGGGATTCGCCCCTCGCAGGCGCACTAGGAGACAAGTCCAGAGGTTGGAGTTGCAGTTTCTGCGTGTCTGTCAAGTTCACTCTGATCAATGCGATATCTATCCACTCGGTTGGCGTAAGTGTCCCACTCGTCAGGTTACCTTGTTGTGTCAGGTTCACAGAGAGCTTCGCTTTAAGGAATGCGCTATAGACGGTTATGCTGGTTGGGACTACTGGAGTCGGTACCGATCCGGACGTTGACGTCGCGGGAGGCGAAAGAGCGATATGGTGTACAACGTGATCCGCAGTCAACACTAACCCATCGTGATCAATAAACGCTCCCGTGCCGATCTCATATGCATTACCCGGGAATTGCGCATAGACTATGACCACTGCGTCTCCGGCGTCTGCTCGTGCCACGGTGACAGCCAACAACATCAGAAGCGTCAATCGAAAGTATGCGCGGAACATTTTCGGTTACCTCCCTTTTCCTTGGAAAATTGCGATCTTGGGACATTGATACATCCGGGAACATCGAGATCAAAGCCTCATGGTCGTCGAATGTGCACGGTTGTTGGCTCCAGATGCTTGGAAACCAGCTACCTAGAAAATCGATAGGATTAAGTTGTTGTGAAAGTTCGATTAAGCGCCCGACTTCAGGCTCTAAGGACAAGTATCGCGTTGGCAAAAATGAGTACAGACGTACTGGTCGGGCACAAACGAGAGGCCTTACCGAACTGCGGACGAGGCGGCGCACATCTACCCCCTTTCGCCCCCTCAGCGAATCGCCAAGGACTTTAGCAAACTAGGCCGCTGAATACAATCTAAATTCTCACAGTAGGATGGGCCCCTTCCACTGGTAAGCGAGATTTGTGCTCGCGCAGGAATTCAGGGACTACAAAGCCCTCACAACTTCGATTGCGGTTCCGAGTTGCGTGTCCCGTCCTTGCTTCAATGCTTCTCGCGAGAGTTCAATAGAAAACTTCGGCGCGATGCCATTGTTTTCCAGCATTCGTCCTTGCCAAGTCAGGTAAGCGGCGACCGGCAATCCAAGAATGTATCCGTGGCCGACCTTGTATGCGCTGCCGCTGAGCAGACGGCCGGGGGTTTTCGTTCCCACGATGATTGCCAGGTTGTTTTCCTCGGCAAATGCTGAGACCATCTCGCCGGCGCTCGCGGTATGCTCGTTGACCAACAGTACGACTCGACCGTGGAATCGTCGCTGGCCGAGTCCTTCGGTGACCACGAGGATAGATTTTTCAACGAAGGCATATCGGGCAGCTAACCATATGAGAGTCGCCTTGTGGGACGGAATTCGTCCGAATTGTGTCAGTTCCTCACGGCGATAACCGCGCTCGCGACGTTTGCGGGTAAGGCTGTAGCCAACCTCAAGTTTTCCGGGTGTCAAATAGCTCATCAGGCGTAGCCCGCCGATTCCCCCTCCAGTATTGCCACGAAGATCGACGATGAGCCGGCTGCATCCGTCGAGTGCAGCGATGCCGCGGTCGATGTCCTTCGCTACATCGATTCCGATAGCGCCAGGAAACATTGCAACTCTCAGCAATCCAATTTCGTCGCTGAGCCTTTCGGTGGTGACCGCCTGCGGTGCCGTGACCGGGTGCTTATGGGATTTTGGCATCGGCAATTGAACGTTAACTTTCTGCACTTCGCCGTGGAGTTTCTCGATAAGAAGATCCGCGGATTCGCCAGCAGAGAACGTCAGGTCGTTTGGCGGTCGAACTTCTCGTCCACCACACTCGAGCAATAGATCGCCAGGCCGTATGCCTGCCGCGAAGGCTGGACCGCCTTGATGGACGTCTTGAAACATCCAGCGCTCACTTCCGTTTACGCCGATGCGCTGCAAAGTGGCGTTGATCGCGTGGCGAGCGGGAATATTCCGCATCCCCGCATGGCGAAAGCCAGTGTGGCTGGTCTTGAGCTCTGCTACTAACTTGTGGACCTCCTTCTCGAAGACCTCCGGGTCACTACACGCGAGGATCTGGTCCCGGCGATCCCGAGCCAAAGCATTCCAATCCACGCCGTTCATTCCTGGATCGAAGTGTTTGGTAGCGACAAGACGGCAGACCTTGTCGAAGATCTTGGTGCGCTCGTCGAGAGTCAAATTCATTGCTGTTTAATCCCAACTGGTGTGGAAGCCTCTCCAACAGCGATGAACGCTGCCCAATAGAATGGACTCACCATGTCCCCATATTTCGCCAACAGGTCCAGCTTCGCGTCTCTGAGCGCCGATCTGGTGTCCTCACCCTGGCCCAGCCGCTGGTAGAAGCGATCCATCAGCGCACTCGCGAACGTGTCGTCGGCGCTCCACAGGCTCGCGACAACGGATTTCGAACCGGCTACCAAGAACGCTTCCACCAGGTTGCTGACGCCTTCTTGTCCCTGCAGTTTGCCCACTCCTGTGTCGCACGCGGATAGCGTAGTCAGTTCGGCATTCAGTCGCAATCTGATTATCTCCCGCACTTGCAGCAGCCCGTCGTCACCGGATTTCGGGTCTGTCCCCAAGACCAGTGCTGAACGCTCGGGATACTGCGTGTCTGCGAAGCCGTGAACCGCCAGATGCAAGACGCGAAACTGATCGAGTGGCTCCTTCTTGAATGCAGTTTCCGTGGCGTCCTTGCCGAGCAGGATTACCGCGTCCCGTCCGACAATCTTACCGATTCTCTCGACCTCTTCCCGCGTTTCAGGAAGATCTTGAAGCCGCATCCCGGATAAATCCGCCATGCCCCGAACCAGCCGTGCGCGGACCGTATCTGGAGTCGGTATCCTACGCCCAGCCCCGCCTTGATTCTCGTAGGCAACATCACCTACGCCGAGAAACGAGCGCGGCGCCCTTTCGTTCTTCCTCTCTCGCCGCAGTACATCAAGAATGGTTCCGGAAGGCACGTAGCTTATGACGCGAGACTTCAACAGATAGTCGCCCCGGCCATCGCGAAGTGCTTCGAATGGAAGCAGGTTCAACATCCCGTCCGGCGCAATGATGAATCGGGTCGCCGTCTTTGCTTCGGGGATCGGCTCTACGAGTACTCGAAATAGACGTTTCGAGGCTTCGATTCCGGTGCCCTTTGCGCGCACGTCGTCGACAAATTGCTGCACCAGTTTCTCGACTTCCTTGCGACCAACCGGCAGTGCTTGGATGCGTGCGCCTCGCCGCGTCACCGTGATACAGAAGGAAGTTGGATCATCCAGCACGTACTCCAAGAGCACTTCATCTGGATGCAAGTCGTTCTCCACATTCGTCAACGCCGCTGGCTGTACAGGAAGGCGTTGGCTTGGCGCATCTTCTCTGGTCCACGCCAGACCCAAGCGCCGCTCGTATTCAACCAGATTGTCGAGCAGTTGTCCGCGTTCGACTGGGCTGCTGGTCTGCATCAATCGGACCTGCAGACCTGCAACATCGCCTTCCAGCGTTGCCGTTTGCCCTGACTCTGCTGACGGGAGTGCCTTTCTGTCTTTGAGAGCCCAAGCGAGAGTTCGGCCTCGAACACGTTCCAAAACGGTGAAAGCTCCGGGCGCATCGCCATTCTTGGTGATGAGTTCAAAGTGTCCCAAGTAGGTCTGACTCATCGCCGCTGCAGTTGAGCTATTCCAGTACGGCTCATCGACGCTGAGGAGCATTCCCTCAATCACATCTTCCGCCTGCTCGTAGAGCGCGTTCGCTTCGGCAAAGCGACCACGCCGCGCTTTCAAATCAGCCAGCATCGTCAAGTTGCGAGGCACGTAGTAACGATCGCCAACCTGCTGGCTGGCGGCCAGACCCTGGGTGGCGCGCGCGTCCGCTGTGACTAGATCACCGCCATCACGATAGAGCGTCGCTAGTTCGAACATGGCGTCGGCTTCTATTCGGTAGTATTGCACTCGGGTTGTAAATTGACCGGCATCTTCCAAATATGTCAGCGCCTGCTGTCGGTTCCCGGTCTGCGCCTCAAGCTTTCCGAGAAGAATGAGCAACTGGGCCTCGTGGCCGTGCTTCTCTTGCGATCGCGCTTTGTTCAGTGCGCTCTCAAGCACCGACTTTGCCTCATCGGTTCGACCGAGCGCGGCCAGGGCATCTGCTTTCCCTTCATAACCCATGAACGGCAGTCCGCAGTCAGGATCGGCCTCCGCCAGCTTGATTGCCCTCTCGAAGAATTTCAGCGCTTCCGCGGGGCGCTTAACTTCCTCAAATCCTCTTCCGAGTAATTCTAGAAATCGTACTTGACCAGCCGTGTCGCCGCTCGCCATGGTTGACAGGAGAGCACCCCCCAGAAGTCTGGCTGCGCGTCCAGGGTTTCCTTCAAGAAACCCAATGAGGCCCAATTCGCCGGAGGCCCTTGTCACCCATTTGCTCTCGCCTAAACTCTTTGCGATGTCCTGCGCTTCCAGCCAGTCGCGTTTGGAGGCTCGGTAGTCAATCTCAATATCCGTGTAGCCTTTCGCGATAAGACACCACAGACGCAACCTTGAGTCGTTTCGGACGATCGGATTCTGGAGCTGTTCATTCAGGATTCGTGAAAGCTCCACAAACGACATTGTTTCGGCTTCCGATCTGAGGCGGCCCACTTTGGCGTAAATCTCGTTTCGAGTGTCGCCCTCTGCGGCGAACAGCTTTTCAGCCCTGGTGAACAGCGGGCCTGCTTTTGGTCCATTGTTCAACCAATACAGGTGCGTGGCCTCCTCCAGAAGCGCTTTTGGGTTTCTGGACGTTTCGAGCTCGTTGACAGCATGGGGAGGGTTCCCACTATTGAGCGCGCCGGTCCCGTGAAAGCGATTGTAGACGTAATAAGAGGACGCGAGAAAAGTCGTTAGGATGAGGGCAAGGGCCACGCCCATCCGCTTAGAGACAGCGATGCTCGCCCAGTCGAGACTCATCTGTGGACGCACTTCTTACTCACACAGGAATGAGACGTAGCGGCAGTAGGTTAGAACCCGCATTCTCAACTAAAGTTGTACACGTTAGTACATGGAATCGGCCAAATCAGACGGCCTCATCCTCACGGCGCGCCGAACGTCCGAATCGACATGGCCGCACGCGGCAACGTTGTCGTCGCAGTGTCGTTGCGCGACCAATCAGAGTCAGACGAACAATGAGTCGTGAAATCAGGAGGATGGCTGCGGAGTAGTACCCCCGCAGATCCATCGCGGGAGCACGCACCGCCGTTGCCGTATGGCAACAACTCGTATAACTTACAGTGGGATGCCAACGGAGCATCAAAACGATTCGAACTCTCGCGTGGTCATACTGACCGCATTGCCAGACGAGTACAAGGCGGTGCGCTCGCACCTGTCGAAGATTAGAGAATCTACTCACCCACAAGGGACAGTGTACGAGATCGGAGAATTTGCGATTGATCAAGGTCCCACATGGGAAGTCGGCATAGCCGAAATCGGTGCCGGAAATAGTCCAGCGGCCGTTCAAGCAGAACGAGCAATCACTTTCTTCAACCCGTCTTTAGCGTTGTTCGTTGGTATTGCGGGCGGTCTGAAGGACGTTGCGATAGGAGATGTGGTCGCTGCGACGAAGGTATATGGATACGAGTCCGGTAAGGCGCGGAAGACGTTTGAGCAAAGACCAGACCTGGGGTGGTCAACCTTTCGAATGGAACAAAGGGCACGGGCCGAAGCCAAGAAAGAAGGCTGGCTATCGCGGATCAATCCGCCTTCTTCCGTTTCACCACGCGCTTTTGTTGGCCCCATGGCCGCTGGGGAAAAGGTCTTAGCTTCCCGGCGCTCAAGCCTCTATCAATTTCTGCGCTCGAATTACGGCGATGCCCTAGCTGTCGAGATGGAGGGACGGGGCTTCCTTGAAGCGACCCGTGCCAACCACCACGTCGACGCTCTCGTGATACGTGGCATATCGGATCTGATTAGCGGCAAAACAGCCGCGGACCGTAAGGGCTCACAACAAGTCGCGGCGTGCCACGCCAGTGCCTTTGCATTTGAGGTACTGTCGAAATTCGAGGCACTCCCCAGGGTAGACTTGAATGTGAGATGGGCTCTTGTCTTGAGTGGCACCGTCTCGGACGTCGACCGACCCGTCGCCAATGCAATCGTCGAACATCTGCGAAAAATCTCGGGTGATGCAACCTTGACCCTGACCCGAATAAAGCCAGGGTCCGTCATTTTGATTCTCGACGGCTCCTTGGAAGGGTTTGAGCGTATGCGAGCCCTTCTTCGTAAAGGAGCGCTGTCGGAGATTGGGGGTCATGCTGTGGAAGATGTCCGTCTTGCGCCAGATGTCGAATCGGAGACGCCCTCTGGTGCTGGTTTTCTCGATATGTCGACGCAAACGCCGGACAACCCAGCGTCCATCGGCGCGCCGACGGGCCCTGATGCCACTCTGAGTGAACTCTTCCAGAGACTGGCTGTTCGCCTTCGTCAGGATTCTCAGGAGATGGATTGGCTCCGAGAGCTAGCCACAATTGCACTCTATGGTGAATCCGCTCGCCGCGAAGCCAAGGAAGATCGCACAGAGGAAGCTTTTCACCTCGAGCAGAAGAGTGACACCGAGCTGGGGCCGGATGAAATCATAGGACGCAGCAATGGCCTTCAGAGTGTAATGGCACAGGTAGCAAAAGTTGCGGCCAGTGACGCGACGGTGCTTCTGATGGGCGACACGGGAACGGGTAAGGAGCTGGTGGCGCGAGCGATACACCGGTTGAGCCACCGCGCCCATAGTAGTTTTATCAAGCTGAATTGCGCTGCGATTCCGTCAGGTTTATTGGAGAGCGAGTTGTTCGGAAATGAGAAGGGCGCGTTTACAGGGGCGGTCAACAAGAAAATCGGACGACTCGAACAGGCGGACAACGGCACTCTGTTTCTAGACGAGGTCGGAGAAATCTCGCTGGAACTTCAGCCGAAGCTTCTGCGAGTTTTGCAAGATCAGGAATTCGAGCGGCTCGGGGGAATTCAGACTCTGAAGGTGGACTTTCGCCTAATTGCGGCAACAAATCTCAATTTGGCTGATATCGTCCTCAAGAAAGGGTTTAGAAGTGATTTGTACTACCGACTAAATGTGTTTCCTATTGTGGTTCCGCCGTTGAGGGAGAGACGAGAGGACATTCCCTTGCTCGTGGAACATTTTGTCCAGAAGTCCGCCCGGCGCATGAAAAAGGTGATCAAGAGCATTCCTAAAGAGACAATGGATGCGCTCGTTGGTTCAGATTGGCCGGGAAATGTGCGGGAGCTAGAGAATTTGATCGAGCGTTCAGTGATATTGTCCGAAGGAGATGTGCTGCGCGTACCGCTGGGTGAGCTGCACAAACCTTCCTGGCGGCAGGAATCTCCCGAGGGTGTTGTTAGGGATGAGGAGGTGGAACGCCTTAGGGAAGAGTTGAAGAATCGGGAACGGGACTTCATCATTGAGATCCTACGAAAGGCTGGCGGGGCGCTCTCGGGTCCTGGCGGAGCAGCAGAGCGCCTCGGGCTGAAGCGAACTACTCTTCAAAACACAATGCGAAGGCTAGGCATCACGCGGGCGGACTATGTGAATTGAGAGTCTTGTGTGTGCTTGGTCGCGTTTCGAGCGAAACGGTACACGGTGTTGCGGATAAAACTTGAGCAGCGCCGGTCTCGGGAACCCGCGCGGTAGCTTTCTGATTGAGGTAATGGGCTGCTCGCCGGGCATGCGCAGCTGATGCAAGAATGGCGCGGTTATCATCTTTGAGAACTGCCAGGCATGCCGCGATACAGATATTCTGCCTGCGCGGTGCACGGTTACGTTTCGCTCCTCCGGGAATAGGTTGGACTCGAACGCACCAGCACGTCGGACAGGACAAACAGAGTCTCGTGCGTTAGCAGGACAGCCCTGAATGGATTTGCCATGGGGCTGGCGCAAACTGCGATGGAAGCTTTTGCGTTGGGGGAAAGGCGCTCGGAAACGTGCCGAGCGCCTGTGGGGTTTTACAGTTGGTTACGCTGCACTCCTCGATGTGCCTTTCTTCGGAGCTTTGTCTCGCTTAGCGTCGCGCTTGGCACGTTTCGCAGTGAACTCCTGCTCCACAGCCTTGCGGACTTTGTCCACGTCCACGCGATACCGCTTTGCTGTCGCGATCAGCACATCTGGGTCGTTGGTTGGTGTCCGATCCCCCGATTCCAGCAAGACACTCTCGATCAGTATTTTCGAGAGTGCGCCGTCGTCCGACTGCCTGAGCATTCGAGCGATGGCCTGCTGCACTTGCGGGTGAGTGACTTCGCCGGCCGTGCCCTCGACCAACTTGTGCCGCCGCGCCAACTGTTCCTTTCGCAACGGTTCAAGCCTGTTCAAGAGAGCACTTGCAATCAACGCAAGGTCAGCGCGGTCAAGCGGTGCCGAAATGCGCTTGAGCACTTCGGCTAAGGTGCGGTGCCGGACCGTGGCGTCGAGCTTCTGACGCTCCAATTCCTTCCGGCGCTGTTCGCGTTCCTTCGCTATCTGTTGTGGATTGGGAGCGCGGCGGTCGGCGAAGTGCACTGGGCAGGTCGCATCCGCGCAGACCTTCGCAGTGCGCCCACGCTCGGTGCCGTCCACCACAATCGCCTCGCTCATGTGCTTGCATGGTTTCTGATGCGGTGATAGCGGTTTCTTCGACTTCGCAGATTTGACCGAGAGATTCAACGCAACGTACTGATTCCGACCTAAGGTTGTGCCGTTTCCAGGCGCTTTCCATTCGGTTGTAATTTGCACCAGCGTGGGCTTCTCGGCGATCTGCCGCTCGACGTGCTTGGCCAGCTTGTTGTTGTAGCACACACCATCAGTGCAACTATCCTGCAAGGCGGCATCGAAGAGCAGTGTGTTATATCCGGTGCGCTTGGGGCAGTTGGCACAACTTCCAGCTTCCTGCACAAGTCCGTCATCGTTCTTGTCGAAAGGCACGGCATCCAGCGAAAGCATGATGTTTTGTTCGATCCATGCCGTCAGATCGCGCACCGGACGCAAAATGCGGGTTTCTTTTCCGCCGTTCCAAGCGGTGTGAAACGCAGCATCAAAGGCCCGTTGTTGTTCTGCCTGTGGCAGTTTGGCGATTTCGAGCGCATGGCCGACACCGATTTCGTCAGCCAAGAACGCCTCTGCGATGGATGGATGTAATTCGACCAAACGGAGTCGAGTGGCCACGAAGGCCTGACTTTTCCCGGCCCTCGCCGCTAGGCTGTTGATGTCGTATTGAAGGCCGTCCGTATGCAAGAGGCCGTAAAACGCGAATGCCTCTTCCAACGGATGCACATTTTCACGCCGGATATTTTCGACCAATTGCGTTTCGACACAAGCCGCGTCCGAAAGTTCGACTACGCGAACGGGCACTTCTTCCAAGGCGGCGAGGTTGGCGGCGCGTAGCCGCCGCGCTCCGGCAATAACCTCGTACTTGTCATCTTCAATGGTGCGGACAAGCAAGGGCTGTAATACACCTTGGGCCTTGAAGCTGGCAGCTAACTCTTCGAGGCTCTTGGTGTCAAAACGTTTGCGGGGATTGCTGGTGGATTCCTGCAACTGCGTGACTGGCAGGTTGCGATATTCGTTGCTGACTTGAACTGCGGTTACCATAATCATTTTCTCCTTTTTGTCTGAGTAGCGGTGAAAGTTATGCGGACAGACACACCTCGCCTGCCCGCGCCAATCTGCGTGTGCATGGTTTAAGCGGCTGATTGCGCCGCCTCGGCGAAACCTGCCGCTGCGGGCGAGTAATCGGCTTCTTGGGTTTCTGGCATCGCCTCGGGCGCGGACTGCGGTTCCTGCACTTCCGGCGGAGCGGGTTCTTCCATTTCGATTGCCGCAAGAATCACGGCTGAGGTTTGCTGTACGACCTCAAGGCTTTCCATCAACAACTCGGCGTTGCCGTGATAAAGCTGAATGTACGAGGCGCTGGAATTGGGATTCAGGCCGATGGCTTTCGAGACCACAAAGGCCACGGCTTCGGCTTCGGTTTCGCGTACCGTCTTGGTTGTCGTTGTACGACGCTCACTGTGGCCGAGTCTCAAATGAGCGTACTCATGCACCAATGTGGCAAGTTCCTCCGCCTCGGTCTGTCCCGGTAGAAGGCGAATGGTGTTGCCGAATGCCGTGCCCAAAGCCGGGGCGATGGCGCTGCTGAGTTCGACGGTGATGCCCTGCACCTGCACGAACTGGCGCAAGCGATCGAGATACACGCTCGCGTCTCCGGTGACCTCGCCGATGGATGGCAACGGTGCGCCTTCGGTTTGGGCGTGATCCCACACATACACGCGGCGGAATCCAAGCAGCGCGGATTTATTTGCCTCTTCTTCGGTTCCGGTATCGGTATTCTGTTTCTTGCGGCGCTTGCCGATCATCGGGGCGAGAATGGCAATACCCTTTTCGCCGCGCTTCACGCGGCGGCCAAGCTGGTTCCATGTGAACATCCCGGCAACTCTGGTGGCGTCGGGTTTTTGTCTCGCTATTAGGAGAACGTTGCCGAAACTTCATGTCATCGGCCGGACTATGTTAACTCGCCCTTGCGCGCCTGCTTCCCGTTCCCATGAACACTGCCTGATGGCGTTGTGGCGATTGACATAGTGCGGGTGCCTCCAAGCAGGCTGAACACACTGGTGTCTCAGGCTGCGCAGACCCTGATCTCGCCAGCATCCCAAGTCAGCCGTTCGCAAAATCGCAAAACCGGCGTTCAACTGAAGCGGATTATCTTGGGTATCTTGGGATTGCCGCAATCCGCCCAGAATCCGAACCCAGTCACTCCAGGTGGTGAGCGCTATCGCTTGGTTACAATAGTTGAGAGACTCGCCTGAGTTTCACGACACGCCACGTCAGATGAATGTCGAAGGCGACGACAATTAGTGCTTCTACTATGGACATTACAAGCATATAGAGGTCACCCGCGCCGTGATATATGCTTATGACATTCACCAGGCCCCAACCTACCCACAAATTGAGGGCGATGGCGAAAATCCATAGGCCCCAGCTTACCGGACGTGGCTCTTTGGCCGGAGCGGAACGCCACATCCGTATTCGCCTTGTTCCGTCGACGATTAGCTCGATGTCCCACCAAAGAATGAGCAGAGCGGATACCGTTGACAGGACCCTGAGAACCACGAAGTAGTGGGCGTGAGGAAGATTGTTAAGCAGCAGCAGAAAACTGACCACAACTAAGTACGGACTCCATCCCAACGCCCAAGCCCATATGAACCATTTTACGATCCGCTTTCCAGGATCAGGGAGGCTTGGTTGCAATGCAGCCCCCAGTGGCAGCAACGCGGGTACCAAAGCAGCCAGAGGACTTAGGAAACAAGACAGTGCTGCCGCTGAAAGCCCTACGGCAATAGCAAGCCATCGTATCCTTCTGGAAAAGACGTCCTGCGGTTCCATTTGGCTACACTCCGTGTAACCAGTTTAATGAAAGGCCTCTCCCTCGGCCAGCAAGACATGGGCAATCACCCCCTGACTCGCTTACTGTCGTAACATCCCGATAGCACTCGCAATGCCAGAACCGGCTAGTCACTGGGCGACGTGGGTAGCGTGCAAAATGGGGGCGCATCCGAATGCGCCCCCCTTCGTAGTCAGAGCGATTCCAAGAACGCCAGCAAGTGATCGTTCGCGCGGAATCGCCGGAACCGTCTCCCGATCGGAGCGACCTTTGCGAGCGCCCTCTCTTTCATGGCAAGATTCGCGTGTACGTAAACATTTGTAGTCTCGATGCTCTCATGTCCCAGCCACAGCGCGATCACGGCGATGTCGACGCCAGACTGAAGCAACGCCATCGCCGTACCATGCCGAACCACGTGTGGCGACACACGCTTTTTCTTAAGAGTGGTGCAACGCGAGGATGCCCGCTCAACCGCTTTCCGCAACAACAAATGGATAGCGAACCGTGTCAGCGGCTCTCCGCGAGTGCTCGGGAATGCCATCGCTTGCTCTGATTGTCCCAACTCGCGGAACCAGTCCCTCAGAACCCGCGCGGTCCTGGGCCACAAGGGTATCGAGCGATCTTTTCGACCCTTCCCATGCAACTGAACATAGCTCTTCGTGCCGAAGGTGACATGGCTCTGGCGAAGGCCGGCGATCTCTGAGACACGAGCACCCAAGTTGTACATCGTGAGCAGCAGGGCGTAGTCGCGCCGTCCGCACCAGCGCGCACGGTCTATAGAAACCAAGATGGCCTCCATCTCTTCCCGCGTCACATACTCGCGCACTTTGGTATTAGCCCGTTTCAGCGGGATCGCCAACACGCGAGTTGCTATGCCGACGCTCGCAGGATCACGCAATGCGACCATGCGATAGAACGAGCGTATCGCCGTGAGCCGCAGGTTGCGAGATACGACGGTGTTGCCGCGGTCCTTTTCCAGAGCGTCGAGGAATCTGAGGATGATCTCGGCGTCAAGTCCTGGGATCTTCAGGGCAACAGGTTCGATGCCGGTTTCACGATGAACGAACTGCAGCAGCAACCGGAATGTATCGCGATAACTCGCAACGGTCTGTAGACTGAGACGCCGTTGCGCAACGAGGTGGTCAGTGAAAAATATCTGGAGGAGAGGTCCGACAAGAGTGTGGGCAATCATCGGTTCGATCCTCCTTCTGAGTGTTGACTCTCAAAACGAGCACTGGCCGCGCGAAGGAGTTCGGGAGTGCCGCTTAGATACCAGTAGGTGTTTTCGGGGCCAACATGACCGAGATACACAGCTAGGTGCGGAAGAAGTTTCTGCACGTCTCTTCTCTCGCGATGCCAGAGGGTCAGTCTCCTCACCGCGAATGAGTGACGAAAAGAATGAATGGATGGCCCGCGTTGTCCAGGCACGGCCCGGATGCCAGCACGCCTCAGAAGCCTAAGAAACGTCAACCGCTGCGCGTTGTAGTTCAGATGCCTACCAAATCGGTTTATGAAGAAGGCCTTTACGTGTCGACGGGCCAGCGCTTTCGATCTTCGAAGCAGATATTTTCGCAACTGCTTCGCCACCGATGGGTGAAGAACGACATTACGCGAGTTGCCGAACTTGCTATCGGAGATCAGCAAATGCGGTGGGTTCGCGCGGAGCTTCACGTCATCGACGTTGAGGGCGAGAGCTTCGCCAATTCGGAGACCAGTGCTTGCTAACAGTCCTATCAGCGCATAAACCGTGGCCCGGCGGAAAGGAGTAACTGTCTGGAGTCGCCAGACCGCATCCATCAAACGCGTAATGTCGTCTTCCGAATACAGATGCGGAGTTCGCCGACGATACAAGGGTCGATAGATGTTCTCAGGTATCTCTGTTGCCGGCTCGAATATGCGGATCTGTTGCAGGAAAGCCCGGACGACATAGAAGCGACGCTGATCACGGTACGGGTGGTGACGGTGGGATCCGACAGCAATCCAATCGACAAGCAAAGAGGACCGGATCGGCCACGGACATCCGCGATCGCGCCAGTAGGCAATGAAACTCCTAACGAGCTTTTCTCTGTGTTTCAGGCTCCTTCGATCCTGGGTGTTGCGATGAGGATCGACCTTGGCCACTGCGCGTTTCAATGCCAGGAACTCTTCTGCGTGGGCGGACAGGGTTGGGAAGTTCATCGTGCACCTCCCGGCCACGGCAGTGCCACCCGCATCAACGACTTCAGGTCGAGTTTGGCATAGATCAGTGTCGTAGTGATCGACTTGTGCCCTAGCACATCGGAGACATCCTTGAAGGATGCACCGCCATTTACCATCGCTGTTGCCGCAGTGTGGCGTAGGGAGTGCAATCCACGATCGGTGATGCCGGCGGAGGCAAACAAATAGCGCATGCTGTTCCCCACGTGATTGCGACGGCGTTGTTCGGTGAACGGAGGGCGCCTCGGTTCAAAGACGTGTGTGGGGCGTCGGCGCCAGACCTTCAAATAAGAAGCCATGGCCTCTCCCACATCTTGCGGAAGAGGGAGGACGCGCTCTCGATAGGTCTTCGCGCTACGGATTTTCAAACATCCGCTCCTCCAATCGATATCTGCGAGTGAGATGTTCGCGACCTCTTCAGCGCGCAGTCCGAGACGCAGGAAAACCAGCAGGAGCGCCCGGTCACGAAGGTTGCGGGGCTTTCGGCCCTCACTGGCTGACCAAAGCGCCCGCACCTGTTCCTGTGAGAGTCCCCGAGGCAGAGAAATGTGTTTACGAGTGGCAATTGCCGGTAACGCGGCGTCCCAGCCCGAAGGTAGGTGGCCCTCTCGAGACAAATAGCGCAGCAAGCTGCGAAGGACCATCAGCCACGTTGTCTGGGTCCACCGATTGTGCAGCCTGGCGAACTCACTCGTCAGAAACTGCACAAAATCGTTGAAGCGAATCTCACTCCATCTGATGTAGCCGATCGGAAAACGCGATGAGAGAAGCCTGTGGACTACGTGGTGGTGAAGGCTGCGAGTTGAGCGTGACAGCCCCCGCACCGTTAGCAAGTAGGCATCGTACTGCGACTCAAATATTGAAAGGGACAAACCTTCGGTCGTTGGATTCTGCATGGATCTTCTCCTCCGGCTTGTTGCCGGTGCGGAGAAGTTTGCGCGCACTATGTCAATCGCCACAACGCCATCAGGCAGTGTTCATGGGAACGGGAAGCAGGCACGCAAGGGCGAGTTCACATAGTCTGGCCGATGACATGAAGCTTTCTATGTTATTGAACACATAGGAAGCTGTACGTATGGAAATGGGCCATCGCATCAAGAAACGCGGTAAGACTTTCGCTATGTCCGGCTTCAAGCTGTTCGATGAGAAATTTCACGTTTTCGCGGATGAGTTGTTGTGCGGTGGCGGGCTTCCGGTTAGTACTGCCGGAAGCCGCAGTGACGGCGGCTGAGCCGTTGCTGTGGTCGTTGTTGCTTTGATATTCCATTGTTTTTCCTTTGTCTGCCCGGTGGGGCGTTTTTTTCTTTCACCCAGAGCGAAGCGAAGGAAAAAACGGACCACCGGGAGACAAAGAGGAACGACAGAGGGCAGAGGGGGAAGGCCCAAGAGGCGGGCACGGCAAGTGACAAACGGCGCTATCGTTTGGCGCGCAGCCGTGCTGACCCGAAGGGCCGTCCCGGAGCGAAGCGGAGTGGGCACACTCGCCCGTGGAAGTGGAGAAAAGACACGCGGCCAAGCGCATCCGAGGGATGTTTTTTTGCCTTACAGATCAGACAACCGGGACGGGAGAAAACAGGTCAGAGGTCACGGATACTTACTGTTTTTGAACAGCGTGTGGGTATCGGTTCGTCCAGTGATTTTGTGCCATTTCACACGATATCGTCATTAGGCTATAGTGAAGCCGCTATCGGAACCCAATTCTGGTCATCTCAAAGGCAGTTCCGATGAAAATGCGGAGTCAAGCATGGCCGTAATGTCCGAACTCCAGACAAAGATATTGACCCGCGGTACCACGCCGGAGGACTACAAGGTATATCGAGCAGGACTCGAATGGGATTTGACCGATCCGATTGTCATCCAGAACTCCGACGATCTCAAGTCCAAGCATCTGTGGCGCGATCGATTGACACCGTATCATCATCAGGTCAGCAATCTCATTACCTTTTGCCGCCGCTTGCCGGTTACGCTTCTCGCTGACGATGTAGGCCTTGGTAAGACCATTAGCGCGGGTTTGATTATGAGCGAGCTTATCTCGCGCTCACGACTTACCAAGACCCTCATTGTGTGCCCTAAACTCCTTGGGCCGCAATGGATGGAAGAGTTGGCATCGAAGTTCGGCATCCCAGCAGAGATCGCAATTGGTAAAGCGCTGCTTGATGCAGACCCCGACGAAGCTGGCGCTGTCATCACGACCTATCACTCCGCGCGGATGTATTTGGAAGCGATTCCAGAGAATCGCTTCCAAATGCTGATCCTCGACGAAGCCCACAAGCTCCGAAACCTTTATGGCACGGAACAGACTCCGCAGGTCGCCAAGGTATTCCGAAATGCTCTCGAAGAGCGACGGTTCCGCTTCGTGCTAATGCTGACCGCAACACCGATCCAGAACCGGCTGTGGGATCTCTATTCGCTGGTCGATCTACTCACGGTTGCTCGCGGACATGAAAATCCCTTTGGAAACGAGGGAATATTCGCTCGCCGTTTCATCGCGGACAGGAAGGACCAAGCGCGCCAGCTCAAGTTCGATGCGCGCGAGGAGTTCCGCACCATCGTGTATGGGTACATGTCCCGCGTGCGGCGCGGCGACGCTAGGCTCTACTTCCCGGATCGTGTTGTACAAATGCACCACGTTAATCCAACGGTGGCGGAGTTAGAACTCATCAGCGTGATCGCTAAACCAATTCAAAAGCTCAACCGGCTGGCCCAAATCTCCATTTTGCAAGCACTGACCAGCAGTCCTGACGCACTGGCGGCTCAACTCGCAAACATGGCGCGTAATGGCACTGTGCCGCCGCAACTCGCGGCCACGGTCAAAGAGATCGTCGTCAAAATGCCCGTCAGCGCAAAGCTCCACGGTCTGGGAGTCCTGATCGAAAAACTGAAGAAGGAGAATCCTGATCGATGGAGGTTGGTGGTGTTCACCTGTCGGCGCGAGACCCAGACAACGATACAGACATTTCTCGAAGGCCAAGGTGTCAAGGTAGGGATCATCAATGGCGAGTCTGGAGCGCGCAACCAAACGACACTCAGCCGCTTTCGCCAAGATCCACCTGCTTTTCGGGTGATCGTTTCAACCGAGGCAGGCTCGGAAGGTGTCAACCTTCAGGTTGCAAATGTACTGGTCAACTACGACTTGCCGTGGAACCCGATGATCGTCGAACAACGGATCGGGCGCATTCAGCGTCTCGCCTCGGAACATGCCCACGTCAGCATCTTCAACATCATGCTGCGCGGCACCTTCGAAGAATATATCGTTGGGAGACTGATGGAGAAACTGCAAATGGCTGCGCATGCCATAGGGGACATTGAAGCGCTATTGCAGGGCTCGAACATTGGCGAGGGTGAAGAGGACGCCGCGAAGAGCTTCGAGGACCAACTCCTTGAACTGGTTCTTGCAGCGCTGGCCGGTAAAGATGTCGAAAAGGATACCCAGCTCAAGGCGGAGAGCATCGAGAATGCGAAGGCGGAACTGGATCGTGAGGATGCGAGTATCAATGAAATGCTTGGCGGCATGAACGGCGCCGAATATATTGGACCGCGAGCTCCGAGGCTCCCTGCGGTCGCCCGGTCGATGGAGCCGCGGGACTTCACTCTTGCGGCATTACGCAGCCTCGGTGTCCGCTTAACTCAGAAAAGTCATGATCTGTATAGAGCTGAAGAAGACGGCGGGTTCGAGCACATTCGATTCGCGGAACCATCACCGGCTGACATTCAGACCACACTCTATACGCCAGGTTCGGCCGCGTTTCAGCGATTGGTCAGTAGGGTTGTTGCTACGGGTATTCATGAGGTCGACGATCTCGACCTCAATCCGGCGAATGAAAGTGAGGCAATTGCGCTGAAATGGGCGGCGGAATTCGAGGCCAAACCGGACAAAGTTGAGATCAATGAGGTCAGGCGTACATTCGGTGGTACCGTGCTCCTTCGCGTAAGGGCAACGGTGGCTCATGATAGTTACGAACGTCTCGTGCAGATTGCATGTTCTCATGAGGAACATCGCGGTTCTTCCGGTCGGGCGGCGATCGCGCCAGTACCCAAGACAATCGAAAATCCACTTGAGTTAGGTCTTAATGCCGAGAAGCTGGTGCGCGCCACACAACTGGACGAGGCTATATCGGAATTCTCCCGGTTCTATCTCGAACGACGTGAACAGGAGGTTCGCAGCGCGGCTGGAGACGAACGCAAACGGCAGAAACTGTCGGACGATTTTACCCCACGCCTTCACGCAACACTTGTCGGGCTGAAGGGGGAACTGTATCGTGAAATCGGAGTCCAGGTGGGCTATTCCTTCGATCACGCAGACCACTACGACACTCAGCTGACAGTGATCCCACATAACCGAGCCGTTGCAGGCGCACCTGAAATGAGAAGATGCTCGAAATCGGGTCGGACAGTTCCCATCACCTGCCTGGCCCAATGCGCAATCACGCGCGCTGAGGTCCTCCGACACCTGCTGGTCGAATCAGAGGTGAGTGGACGCCTTGCGCTGCCCGAATTCATCCGGACATGCAGCCTGAGCGGCAAACGCGTCTTACAAGACGAAGTGGAGTCCTCCTCGGTCACCGGGAAGCTCGTAGCAAGCACTCTTCTGAAGACCTCGTCTCTAAGCGGTAAGCGAGCCGAACCGGAACATGTTTCACGTTGCGAATTCACCCACAAGGAATTGCTCAACACCGAACTCGCGGTCAGCGAGATATCGGGTAAGCGATACCGGGTTGATGAACAGATTCGCTCCGCAGTCTCGGGGAAATCAGGCCACAAGGATGAGTTCATCACCTGCTATGAGACGCACCAGCCTATGGCTCCGTCCGAAGCGGAGCAATGCGAATTGACCGGAAAACAGGTTCGGCCGGGAATTCTCCAGCTCTGCGAGGTAACGGGTAGAAGAGTTTTGCCTTCCGAACTGGAAAGATGCACGGTCACTGGGAAACGTGCCCTGAGACGGCTCTTGGTGTCTAGCAGTCTTTCCCAGGTACGTGTCTTAGAAAATGCGGCGATCCGGTCAGCAATAGGAAGGTTCTGCACGCCGGCCGAATCGCGAACCTGTTTTTGGAGCGACCGCAAATACCATCCCGACGATCTTCGGACGTGTACTCTCACCGGACTCCCGATCTACTTCGAATTTGCGACGAATGGCGGACCCATTCGCCTCCAGCCGCTGGTCGAATTGCTCGACGGCATTCGGCGAACCGCAGATGAAGCTGGGTTATGGAACGCGGCTGTCAGCCAAGTCTCGGCGTCGCTCAAAGGCGGAAAATGCAAAGTTGAGGCGGCGATTCTCTCGCCCGCCAGGGCGCATCTCGCAATCTGTTGCGAGGTTCGAACGTTGTTGGGCATCCGCGTCCACCAGCTAGGCGCTATTTACGACCTTAGAGAGAATGCGGTCATTGGACGCCTTGCCGAGGGCAAACGCGGCGATGGTGGATGGGTAGAGCGAAAGCACTGACTTGGTATGTGAAACGCTCTACGGGCTATCCGCCAACCTCGTCGCCTGTTCCTTGGCTCCCTACATGTTTCCATTACCGACCGCGTGTTGGTTGACTTGTCGCGTGAGCCGCTTCGCCTGCGCTGCGTCAATATATCCTTCCTTGCGCGCGTCTCTGACGGCTTCGGGGGCCAACCCCGACCTTCCCGTTTCTTTTAGAACATCCCAACACGCTTTTCGTGACGATGGTGAGGCACCGCAGTCGCGAACTATGCGCCACGAAGCAATTGGTTGCCACTCTTCCGACCGATAAGGCGAATCGGCGAATCAACTGATCCACGCGCAGGTCACCCACTTAGGTTTCACCTCGGTGTCGGAGTTGAGGGAGTTCTGATCGGGATTTATGGACTACTCAGGAGATGCAAGAAAAAGCCCGCGCCAGCGAGGACGCCAGCGCGGGCTTGGTGCTGGTCAGTACTCGCTCGGCAAGTGGATCACGTTGTTGGCAAAATACAGCGTGATTTCATCCAGGGGGAAATCGGTGTGCTCGATCTCCTTGGTGAAGACGATATTGCCGTTGCCATCGTGGCACGTAAGCGTGGCGGTTCGGTCGGGACGCACGGCGAGTTTCCAGACTTGAAATTCTTCGGTGGCGACACGCTTGTTGTAGGGCTGAATGATCGCAATCTCGTCCAGAAGCCAATATGCCCCGCCGTGTTCGGCAACGTGTTGCGCGCCGTCGGTGTAGAGAACATTGCGGTTGATCCCATGCCGATACCAATTTTCGCTGCCGGTAAACTGCGCGAGATTGCTTGTGCTGAGAGTCTTCGTCGTCATGATGTTGCCTCGTTTTTTGAAGTGGCCCCCGGGACGGGGGCGAGAGAGGCAACAGGAACAGTCGCGTTGAAGGCGCAGAGTCACAGGCAAACGTGAAATAAATGAGGGGCAGCCCGTAGGGGAGGCTCGTGTTATGTCGCGAAAGTGCCTTGACGCAAGCCTGCGGCTGTTAGGTTGACTCCGAACCCGTCCGTTAGTGGGTCACGGAAACAGGCACATCGTGACGAAGACGGCGCGGAGGAGATGCGGCGAGAGGCCAGGGCGCAGTTTACGTGGAGAAGAGAAGCGGTTCCCGGTAGCGGCCTGCGGCGGTGGCAGTTTTGGCGTTCTTAGGACATGCAAGGCAGTCGCGGATTGCAAACGCTCGGCATTCATTCGCCTTTTACACGGATTCCTCCGCCTGTGCGGCGATTGTTAGCTCCACTGCTTCTCCTGGATGATCAGAGTCGGCAGGCTCAAGGGCCGCAATGGGCTTCAGTGATGTCCCGATCAGCCCCTGAAGGTCGCCGTACATTCCGCTGGTATTTCCCAAAACTAGTTCGAGTTGCTTCTCGCGCTTGGCCCAACGGCGAGATGTAACACGCTTTTCCTCGTCCAGTTCTTCCTTCATTCCGATGAAACCGCGCATGATGGCTTCGACGCGGTTGGCAAAGTCTGGGCCCGTCAAGTAATTGAAAAGCGCTTCCACTGTTTCGTTTTTGCTCGCAACCGCACGTTTTGTTTGCGCTACTTCCTCTAAGATCATGCGGAGTGTAGCGACGAGATTAGGCACATACTTCGGAATCGTGATCCAAACGTTATCCTTCTTCCCGAAGTATTCCACTTCCTTAGGAAGAACATCTGTTACAAGGACTGCAATGTCGGCACGAGCTCGCTGCTGATCATCCTTTAGCTTTGAGATCCAACCGTCGCTCCAATTCTTTGTGTGTTTTGCTTCCCAAATAATCAACCCACAGCGAACACCAGACCTGGTGGTCACCCTTTGGAGAACGTCTGCGCCGCGAACACCTTTCGGCACAGGGAGAATCTCGTCCAAACGGCAACAATCTCGCAGTGCTTCCTCCAATTCGAGTTCCAATACCTCGCCCTGAGTCTGTTGCGATCCTTGTTGTAGCTTCCGGGTCAGATCCTCGTTCATTCTCAAGGCATCTTTCAGCTTCTGATCCTTTTCGGCGTCCTTCAGACGGTGCTGTTCGGTGGCCTGTCCGATAACTTCCTCTCGAATACGCTCGCGCTCGGCATCGACTTTCCGGGCAACATCCAGTTCGAGGTTCTTTTTTGCAGCTTCCAGCTCGCGTTTTTCTTTCCGTAGTTGGAGTTCGTTGGTCTCAGCTGCTCTTAGCTTTTGTTTTTGTTCTGCCGCATCTTGCTCCAGATCCTTCAATTCTAGCGAGATTTCCTCGCGGGCTTTCTCAAGAGCTTCCTTACTAAGTTTGGCTTTCTGGGCGACTAGCTTTTTTGCAACTTGATCGTCAATGTCTTGCTCCGCCTTTTCCAATTTGGCTTCCCTAGCCTGTAAGCCTTGCTCTTTTGCAAGAAGGGCCTTCTGCTCGTTTGCAAGCTCACGCTTCATTTCGGCTCGGGCTTGCTCAGTGAGTTGGTGGTGGAGGGTTTCGGTGATCGGGATGATTTCGCCGCATTTCGGGCACCTGATGCTGTCGCCCGAAGATCTTTCGGAGTTTTTCATATGCACCTCAGTCGAAGAACTGTTATGTGTATGTATGCGCCCTAGCTCAATGACAATTTGCACCTTTCCACGACATCATCCGCAATCAGGCAGGGGGTTCACGAAGTGTGCCAAAGTAGATAAAGTTCATAGCCTCGATAAACGCCTGCGGCAAGGCGCCCTGATTGGCGAACTCCTCGACTTTCGCAACTGCCGTCGACCGCTTATTTCTCGTCGGGGCCTGGTAGCCTAGGGTGCTTTCGAGGTCGTTGGGGCCTAAGAAGTGAATCGGCGCAGGCGGATTGGAGTCGCCCGCAGCAGCCGCGATCTTCAGATTGTTTTCAGTGGCATTTGGATTGTTCCTGTCCTCGTCATGGACGACTCGGTAAGAGATAGAAAAAGCATTCAGGATACGTTGAAAACCCGGAATGCTAGGCTTTCCATCGCAATCGACAGGGGTGACTTCCCGCCGTAGTCTCGGGTGCCGCTCGAAAAGACCGGTGAGTTCTGCTGCCCGTTCAAAGGCCGCAATTGCGCTGGACTCCTCAAACAAGACCACATGATTTGAAAAGAACAGTTCATTTACTGCCGGGTTGAAGCGGGCCACGGTTTTCAATCGTTCTCGCTCCGCGTGATCTCCGTGGCCGGGAAACAGATCCTGTGTGACTTGATGTCCGGACACCCGCCCGTCCGCGGCCTTGACCATACGGACAATAGATTTGTACTTATCTGCAATATCGAGGAAAACGGGGGAGTGAGTGCAACACGCGACCTGTACGCCTTGTTGCGAGGCAAGACGGTACAAAACGTCTCGCATCCGTCGCTCCATCTGGGGATGCATGTAAAGCTCGGGCTCTTCGATGATGAGCACGGTGGTTTTAGCACTGACGGTGGTGCCGGCCTCATCGGGCTCATTTTGAACGTCGGCTAGGAGTTGCAAGAGCGTCATTATGAGCGTGCGTTGCAGGCCATGCCCTTGATCCGTGACGGCGGTCTCAATGCCGAGGTGTGGGTCACGAATTACCAGGGACGTGCTTGGCAATAAGAGGGATCGCAGTTCTAGCGGCTCGGTCTCGATGAGGGCCTTCCCGCCAATCACTTCATCTAGGCCCTGGCTGATACGCTCTTGTAGCACGCGGATTTCGTCGGCCTGATGTTCCGGGTGTGCCGCATTCGGACGAAACAGCTCCATCACATCGTCAAGCGCGGTCTTTAAGCGCTGGACCTCGTCACGCTTGGAGAGCTTGCGCTCGACGATTAAGTTGATAAGCTTGCCGTAGGTTGAAGCGTCTTTGGGATTGGTTTCGTCAGACGCCTCATGAACCGCTCGCACGTAGATTGCACGCGGAATAATGGAATTGGCATTTGATTTCCAGTTTCCGCCACCGCCGGGATTGGCGATCCAGTCCGCCGCGGTTTGTTGCACGAGGTCTGGGCGTTGTTGGCGAACTAGTTGTTTGAGTGCCTCCCGCGCTTCATTGTTTGGTTTAGCGGGAAGATTTGGAATTTGTTGAATGAGCGGCTCATAATCGGCCGGAAAAGACTTCCAGCTTGTGGCGGGATCAGGCCAGTTAGCCAACTTTTCCCCGGAGGAGTAGGAATAAAGTTGTTCTTTCCAACCGCCCTTCTCAGCATCACCTGCCTTGCCTCTCTCAAACCAGAACTTCTTCTTTAACACCCATTCGTCACCGTTCATCCGGCCTTTGACCGCAACTTCAGACTTGTCTTCGTCCGTCAGCTGGTCGAAATATCCGGTGAGTTCGATTGCGTTGTCCGGGCCAGTTTCATACCGGTGAAACAGAGCTGTGTCTTTGATCGAACTGCCACTGAGGAACCAGTCAAGGGCCAGCAGCACGCAAGACTTGCCGCAATTATTCTCTCCAATCAGGACCAACAGATCCTGCCAGTCCATCGCCACATTCTGGATCGCCTTGAAGTTCTTGACCTCGAACCGTCTCAAACGCACATCGCACCTCTGTGGTTCGGCTGCACAACTAAAAAGGGCCATAGCTTCCGCTACGGCCCCCTCGGTCGAGATCATTATCTACCAGTCTCGACTAAAGATACATAGACCACTTTGGTGCTAGTTGGCTCGGGCGGACTTGGTTTTGGCGTGTTGACCAGCGACAAGCCTGCGCTGGTGCGTTTTTTCTTGAGCTACCTGAGCACTCGGCGTTTTCTCGCGAATTCTGAGGTCAGAAAGTCCTCATCGGGATACTTGAAACCGGCTTCTCAATGCTAGGGTTCAGCTATCATCTTGGTCAGAGCCCAAAAAGGAATCGCGAAGGGTGGACAGCCATGTTTGATTTCTTGAAGCGAATGCTTGGGCAATCCCCGGTTGCGTGCGCTTTGGAATCCCCATCTAGCCAAGCCCGGCTATCATCTCGTCCATCAAGCCAGAATCATGCCGCAAATAGCAAGGTTCCGAAGGCAAGCGAACTGATTGGCGCGGCTGCCGTCAAACGTTATTTTGAATTGAGCAATGTGATTGTCGGAGCGAAGGCCGACGGCGACTTCGAAACCGCAGTTCGTGCGGCACGGGAGACTTATCCCCTCATGCCTGCCGTGATTCGGCAGGTGAAGAGCGAGTTTGGCAGCTTTGATATCTCGACCTCTCACGCCGTCCATACGGCGGGCACTCTAATGGCAGTGATCTGCGATCGGCAGGGTATTTCGGAGCTTCGGGATGTACTCCAATCAACGCCGGAACTGCACGGCTGGCTCCCTTTCGCGGAGCAAGCGCAGTCGGATGCGGACTTAGTAGACAAAATCCTGGCTGCGGTCAATGCTCAGCCCGGGTTAAAGCAGAAAGATCTGAAGAAGAAGATCGATGGCGACGGCCGCAGGTTTGGCTTGCTTGCCTCGTGGCTTGAGAAGGGCAAGCGATTGCAACGAGTCAGTCAGGGTTCGACGTTCTTGCTCTATCCCCCAGAGTTTCCGCTCGGAGCACTCGGATCCGAGTCAGTTTCTCCTACTGAAGACAGCCGCAGATCCGAGTCGATTATCACGCCCTTGCGCCGGAGCGGACCAACTCGTTCCGCGGCGCGCGCTCGGAACCTCGAATTGAGCAGACTGGCATACGTCAGGCTCCCAAAAGCGCCCAATGTTTGGGAGGAACGGTCGCAAGCCCAGAACGAAGCGGCAGGAATTTCAAAGACCGGAAGCAGTCAAGCGGACCCCCGGAGCAAGACCCCTCGATTCACGGTGAGCGGCGATGGTTGGATCCTGAGTAACGAAGAATCGCTTGCCTCCGCGCAACGGCCCAACTCTGCTTACCGAGAGACGTTTCACACTGCAGGTTCGACAATCTGGATTGACCCAACTGGCAAGCGGGTGGAGTTCCCCACTGCCCCCGCTGTCATATTGACGACCGATCGGCGGGGTGCCCGGCTTGCCGAACGCGGGCTCCCCTATGATATTTATCGTGCCGATGTGAATGGAGACGGCTCGGGCGTGCTCTTTCTGTCGCGCGATGGCATTCTTCACGGCTACACGGATACGATCGAGTCATTCTTGGTCGAACATGTCGCAGACCTCCCCGAATATGCTGAGCAGGCAAAACGCTTCGGCATCGATCCACATTCGCTAAAGAATCACGTTCGATGCGTAGCCCTCGCACAGGACCGGACGCGGTGCCTTATTACGGTTGTCGATGAGGCTTGGTGTTACGACCTAGTTACGAATCGACCGATGTGGGGCCTGCGGTTTCCTTCTAAAGAGGGCTGGACCGAGATCGCCGCCGAACGCTCGGGACGCGTTGGCGCGAGTGTCGAAGTCATTGCCGCTTTGCGACTCATGGAACTAGAACTTCCAGTGAGCCCCGAAGCGATCACACGTCAATATAGAGCTCTCGCCATGCGATGGCACCCGGATCGCAACCCCCACGATCCGACGTCTACTCGGAAGTTTCAGAAACTCGGTGCAGCGATGGAACTGCTAACGGGAGTTGATCTCTCCCATCTGTCCGGCTCGGAGATCGAGCGGGTGTTTTACCAACAGATTCTGCATCAGAGTACGGTCAGTCTCCGGCAAGGGGTCAACGTGACGATCTCGATGACGATGCAGATTGGCGGGGCGTTTGGGGCCGATTGGATATATGCCGCAAACTTCGCCGACGAGGGGAATACCACCTTCCTGGCGGGATACAGCGGAAGGGTCGTCGAGGTCCATCCCGACGGGACCCCTGTGCGTGTCTATGACATCGGCGCCGTCCCACGGCAAGTCGCGAGAACTCCGTCGCACCTTTTCATTCTCACCGACACAAGACTCTACGTCCTCCGGGAGAATGAGTTGGTGGCGCTCGTCGATGTACTAGATCGAGGAAAGCTCATCATTGGAAACTGCGGATTCGGCTTGTTGCAGGCAAAGCAATTTCAGTGGTTTACCCATACTGGTCAGCTTCTGGGGGGGGTGAAAACACACGATCCCATTCGCCGAACCTACTGCGGGGACGAAGGAGTAGTAGTCGAAACTCGCACGCACCGAGGGATTGTTGGCGGTGCTCAGCGGTGGTGGTAGAGGAAAAGGCCCAGGCGATCGCCGTTTAGCGCACCAGGCGAACTACTCATCAACATCGTCGAAGATGCCTCGGACCTGGGCGGGCGGACGATCCAACGTATCAACATCACCGAAAGCTCGGGTCGGACGGTCCTCCTTTGAATTATTGGCCATATGGTCGGAAATCCATTGCTGTACTCGCTGGAGTTCTCGATCAATGTTACTGAGATTTGCTGGCTCATCGGCAAATTCTTTTCTCAACGCAGAGAAGGAATCGAGAAGCGGCTGCATATACTCATCCGCGGGTTCATCGGAGTTACGATTGCTTTCCCAAGTCCCTCTGACCTGGGCAAGGTTCGGCAGCAACTCTGTGCGAACTCGCGTGCGGAATTCAGAAAGTTCGATGGGGGTGAAGACGCTTTGAATCTGAAGACTTTCAAGAGCGTAAAAATCCTCACCCTCTATGGCGTATGACGTGACTGTTGCTACGAAGACCTTGCGATACTCTTCCCGCAATAGCCCAAACTCGTGGAGCCGGATTGCCAAATCCACCTCTGAGACCGTCCTCAAAAAGTGCCCAGGTTTAGACACTCGGTCGAGGGTGTCTGGGTGTTCGTCGAGGTACTGGATCAGAAAGTCTTTCGAGCATCGGGAGGACAGAAAACGATCAAGACGCCTCTGAGCGTACCAAGTCGCGAGAAACGGCGATTTGTATTCTGGCGTTGAGGTGAACTCGTTTACTCGCTTTAGGACAAGCGGGAAGAGGGCTTTCTGGAGAGCGACTGCATGTTCAAGGCCCACGTCTCCGCAGGTAATTTGACTCATGAGTTTGTCGATGGAGCTACCGCGAACATAGATTCCGAGCAATTCAGGATTTTGAAGCAGAAGACCTGCGAAAGCATCGCCTATTGTTGGGTGCTTGAATCTCCATACGGCAGCACCTTCAGCGTGCATATATTGCACGAGACTTCCGTTCAGAGATTCAAGTGCCGTGATGCAGCCCCCGAGACTGCTCCCAAGCCGTTCGACTGCTTCGCGCTCCGATTCCTCTAGCTCGATGGGACTTTCAAGCGAGCCGTTCCGCATGTATATGAGAGCAAGGGCTGCCTTGCTGTTCTCATCAAGGCCCAGAATTACCTCATGGAGAAACTGTTCTTGTTTCTCCACGAATTCATCTAGGTAGTATCGATAGATTTGTAACCCCTTCGTGAACAGCGGATCACCTAGACGCCGAGCCGTTTCGGGTATGAAGCGGGAGTGGTTGGCGATGGCTTCAAGGTGAGGCTTGATCGCAGTCCGGAATGCTCTTCCCTGTCTTCCCAGCTTAATGTGGTTGTAAAGGATCTGCTGCCTTTCGTCCGATGTGAGGTCACGAACGTCGATCACGACCTGACTCTCTCGAAGTAGGGGCAATGCACCTTCCTTGAGGTCTTTTCGGGCACGATTGTAGATGTAATCGCGTGACGTCATCACAATCTTCGCACTCTTGCGCAGCATGGTCCTCACCTGAGGTAGAACGTGATTCCACCCGTGAACAAGGTCGGATTCGTACTGCAGCACCCCGAACGCATCATCAATCCAGAAGAATTGAGACGGCTCGTCGGGGTTCCAGTGCTCGACGACTTTCCCCGGATCATCGAGCTTGAGCGTTGACGAGTTCCACTGATCCAAAGCTGCCATCGAAAGCATGGAAGCGATGGTAGTTTTTCCAGCCGCAGGTTCTCCGATGAGGAGTACGAATCCCTGCTGGTCCAAGGCCTCCGCAGCCCTGCGATAGGCGGCGGTTAGAACGACTCTGGAAAGATCCTCTCTCAACGAAGCAAGAAGGGCCTTAGCCTGACTGTAGGCGCGCTCGTCGAAAATTTGACTGAGGTCGCCGAGTCCGTAAAGACGCGGCACCAGCATACGAAGGCGTTTGCTCTCCTGGATCTGCTGACAAATCCATGTTGAGCCGAACGACCGGACGTGCTTAACGCCTGCATTCGTAAAGAGTTTTTCCACATCTTCTGAAGCTACACCCGAAAGGCCGGCGTTCGTCATAAGTATGTGGCAGTCACAGCGACCGTTTTCGACGAGCTTCTTCGCCTTTTCGGCCTCATCCTTGAGGTCAGATTGCCTTAGATGTTTGTCGCGGTTGCTCGTGAATTTGCACTGAATGACGAAGCGGCCGTTCAGCGTCTCTCCTTGTGAGGGTGTCCAGATACCAGTGAAAGCACCGTCTCTTCCGGCATCCGACGAATCCAGAAAAGACTCTACAGTTTGGCCGAAGATCTCACGCGTAATTGTAAGGCACAATTGTTGGTAGCTGTGCCAGCCGAGGTTATAAAGGTCGTACATGCTGTAAACTCATCGCCTTGAAGAGCGCGGACTCCACCCAATTGAATCGCACGTAGCGCCCAAGCCGCAGGCATGGAACCGGATTGCGGCTTGCCGGGTTGTAGTTTCAGGGCCGTCAGAGATTCGCGTCTCTAATGGCTCTTGCTATCTATGTGTGTTATTGGTGGGGCGGCATCGTTTCAAGTTCCTTCCTTCGCACGGTCTTTCAGTGAGATGTATTTATCGCGCTTGTCTTTTCTCACTTTGAAAGTCTCGGGGTGCCGTTTCAGTGCAGACTCCATCGCCTGACGATTGGCGTTGGGCATGTCTGCATTTGCAAAAAACCCCTCCATTTCCGCGATTCTGGCTTCGGGAACATATTGGAGATATTCCTTCATTGCTTCCCAAAGAGCTACCTGTTCCCGTAGCTCTTTGGCGGGTGTAGTGCTTGCGGTAGAGAGAGGATAATCCGGCTCCATGTCCTCTTCCATCATTCGTCTGTGCTCGGTCGGACCTAAGACGCCGATGATTCTCTTGATCCTCTTTTCACGTCTTAGCTGTTCCTCGCGCAGATCAACAAAGTGGTTGTATGCCTCAGCAACGGCCTTCATATCGTTGCGAACGATAGTGAGCCGTTTGCACTCGTGCATTAGCCTTTGACGCATACTCTCCGCAATATCGAAAAGATCGGGCACATAAAGAGTATGCAACCACAACATAACCGTGTCAATAGACATAGTTATGTCAGAGATTATTTGCTGTGCTTGGGGTGGATGTGCGACCGAAGGGCAAGTGACAAAGCGGCTTCATCGTTTGGCGCGCAGCCGTGCTGTCCCGAAGGGCCGTGCCGGAGCGAAGCGGAGTGGTCGCCCTCGCCCGTGGGAGTGGATAAAGGACGCGCGGCCAAGCGCAACGGAGCGGTTGTTTTTGTCGTGTGGAATCAGGCAACTCGGAGGGCAGAAAACAGGCTTGTCAGATATGTCTACTTAAGACTGCTGCATAAGACTTGCGAAAGTTCTATTGATCTGGATTGCGTCATGCGGAAGAAGTACATACCGCCAAGGCCGGTCGCTTACGTCTGACGCCCTTTCGGACCATTGAATCGCAGCCGTTTGTTTTTTCAGCACGGTGGATGTTTCTATGTCGATTGCCCGTTTAATCTCGCACAAATAACGCCCGCCGTTCGTCTCAACGATGAAATCGGGATTGTAGTTGTCGTCCTCGGCGTACTGAATCTTGAGAACATCCTTGGTCGGCTTTAGCCACTTGAGCACATCTACATCGTCTTCGAGGATTGTGGCGAAGCGCCTTTCCGTATCCGAGTCGAATTTCTGTGCCGGATATAAGCATTTCTTGAAGCCGCCAAAGACCATCCCTCGAATCAGCAATTTCTCTTCGACAGGTTGCCGGAAGTCTCTTGCGCTCGTTCCAAGTTCCACTTCTGCGCTGCTGGAGCTGAGTCTCTGAAAACCCTTTGACACGGATACCTGATACTCCGTCGCCTTCTCGATGTAGTGCTGGTTCATCTGTGTGTGGACGAGCCGGACAAGCTCACTCTGGTTGTACTGGAGCACATTTCGAACATCGTCTTCGGCGGACAAGTAAGACTGAAGGTGTCGGACGAGTTGCCCTGCCAGCTTGTACAGCAGCACAGCATGATCGTCGTAGCTGACGTCGTCCTTGTCGATCAGGCCGCGGACGATGTAGTCCTCCAACCGCGCCTCCTGGACTACCCCATCACCGCTGACGATTCTGAATCGTTGGTTGTCCGTCAGCCGTTGAATGAGCAAGTCCTTGGCGACCGGCGGATAGTGAACGCTGGTGCAATCAAGGTCGAAATCCTGATAGCCGACTGTTACTTCGCCCGACGGAACGACCGTAATGCGCGGAATATCAATGGTGTTTTCGACGTAGGCGTTCGTCGTCTTGTTGACGATGGCGGGAACATCTACCGGCTCAACCACACCGGCCAGATCGCCTTGAGCTGGGCGAATCTCTTCCATCACTTTGGCAATGATCTTCTGCTGCACATCGGGCGCTTTCAAATCCGCAGAACGGCTCAACCGCTCGAATTCCCGGTGAATCACCTGAAGCGTTGCCTCCGCAACCCTTCTTTCCGGCTCGGTCTTGAAGAGCGGCTGTTGTACGGCGCTCGTGACCTGCGTGGCATCCCCCGTTGCCGACTGCGGCGCTATGCCCAGCACGGACAGGATCGTCGGCGAAATTGTCACGGCTTGCGTCGGCTTGTCTGGAATGTCGCGGCCAATCACCACGCCCGTGCGAATGATCGAATTCGGGTCGTTGGCGTGATCCACAATCTCCTGAAAGCGGTCATGTGAAACGATGGTTAGCCGGTCTACATCGGCCACGCCGGTGCGCTTGCCATATGGCAAGCGAAGGCCCCGGCCAATCGACTGCTCGACGAGAGTTTTCGAGTTTGCGGCGCGCAACGGAACGATGGTGTAGAGGTTGGTCACATCCCAGCCCTCTTTCAGCATGTTCACGTGGATGACGATCTCCGTCAGGTTTGCTGGGTCTTCAACGCTCAATAGCTGCTGCACGGTCTCGTCCTTCTCCTCGCCGGTCTGGTTGGAGTGGACGGTGATGACGCGCCCTTTGTAGCGGCCTTCAAAGAAGCCCGCGTCTTCGATCTTTTTCAGCAGGTCCTCCGCGTGTGTCGTGTCCTTGGCCACAACCAGCATGAAGGGTTTCACCCGCGGACGGCCCGTCTCCCTGGCATAAATGTCGAGTTGTACCTTAGTGTGTTCGTGAACGCGGATACCGTCTTGCAGTTTGATGGTTTCCAAACCCGCTTCATCGTAATTCTCTACGCGGAAGTTCTCTCGCGTCGCCACTGCTGGCTCTTTCACAAAGCCGTCTTTCAAGGCTGAAGCCAGCGGATAGCTGTAGATCACGTTCTTGAAGTCGGTGGGTTTGCCGCCCGTCTCGGTCTGCGGTGTCGCGGTCAATTCCAAGCCCAAGATCGGTCTCAGCTCATTGATGGCGCGCATACCGGCTTTGCCCCGGTAGCGGTGGGACTCATCCATGAGCAGCACCAGGTCATCGAGCTTCGACAGGTACTCGAAGTAGCTTTCGCCGATGTATTCGCTCAGTCGCTTGATGCGTGGGCTGGCTCCGCCGCGCACCTCGGCGTTGATCTTGGAGATGTTGAAGATATTGATGTGGATGCCGCTCTCGCCGAAAAGATCGGCGGCGCGAATGCCTCGCCCGCTCTCGTAGTTGTCGCCGGTGATGATCTCTGGCGGCAGAAGCGCGAAGTCAGAGAGTCCTTGGAAGACATACTTCGGTGTACCGGGCGTGAAATCGGCGATGAGTTTCGAGTAGATGGTCAGGTTTGGAGCGAGCACAAAGAAGTGTCGGATATTCCAAGCCTGGTTCAAGTAGGCGATGAAGGCCCCCATTAAGCGCGTCTTGCCGACGCCGGTCGCCAGGGCAAAGCAGAGCGACGCGAACTCCCGCTCAAAGTCTGTGACCGAAGGAAATGCACTGCGGATGGCCTCCAGGGCTTGGGCTGCGTCAGTGTCTTTGGTTAAGGGCAGTAGTTCGCAGATACGGTCGAGGATTTCGAGCGAGTCCCGCTGCGGTTGGCGCAGACTGAGGCGATTGGAAATGGCATGTACGGCAGGCTTCATTCCGCACCTCCATCAAAAAGGCCCGGAGTGGAATCCTGCGCCGCTCGCCGTCGCCGTGCGTGTTTCGGCGACTGTGCCGCCGTGGACGGAAAATATCCGGGAGGCGGTTCGGGCTGTGGCTCTGGCGCTTTGGGGAGATTGGCGACATTCAGGCTGTAGTCGTCATGACCCCATTCGCACTTTTGCAACACGACCTGCGGAATTTTCTTGAGCGTAAGGTTTGGAAAGGCATCGGCCTTGCCACGGAAGGCGGCACAGCAGACCAGCAGCGACCGCTTCGGGCCGACTTGTTCACTCAGTGCGGCCAGATGGTCGCGGGTGAGGGTCTGCGTGGTCACATAGATAAAGTCGGTCTCAGTGGAACGGCCCTGCTGCCAATAGAGATCGCCGGGAGCATATTGAAAGCCCATGATCTTGCACATGGCCTCGGCCAGCATGGCGGCGTTGTACTGCTTGCTGATAATGAGGTTTCCGAAGCCGTCCTTTTCGAGAAGCGATGGCGCGAGCCGAAAGTAGCGAAAGCCTCCTCCGCCCTTCCAATTCACCGTCTTCGTTACGCCGCCTTCATCTTCACCATCGATGACTTTCTTTAAGCGCGGAATAATATGCGTGTGAATTTGCTCGCCAAGTTCAACCATCACCCAACGGCGGCCCATCTTGTGTGCAACCGCTCCGGTGGTACCGGAACCGGCGAAGGAATCGAGTACCAAGTCGCCGGGGTTGCTTGCAATATGGATGATTCTCGACATTAGAGCTTCAGGCTTCGGCGTCTCAAAGAACGCCTTTTCACCAAACAAAGCCTCCATTTCAGAACTGGCATGTTGGTTCAGGGCAAGCTCTGTCCAAATGGAGGGCGTGGTCATGCCCGTCTTCGCCTCGGTTTTGAAGAGCTTGCGCATTGGTGTCTTCGCTGTTCCCTTGGCCCCCCAGAACAGCCGCTTTTCCGCTTGAAGACGTTCCATCTCAACGCGGCTGTGCCGCCAGCAAGTACCCTTGCGTGGCCACACTTCTTCTTGAGTGTAGGGATTGCGGATGGGATAAAAGAGGCTTTCCACGTATCGGCCGCCCTTGCCGTTCGCAGTTGTATCAATTTTCCGAAAAGGCCCCCGTTCATCAGGCCCGTCAGGTTCCTGGAATATTTGGTATTGGGCGTCGGCCTTTTCCGTTCGAGGCATAAGATTGAATCGCTCTTCTGCGAGCGTCTTCTTTGAATTGCTGGTTCTGTCACGGCCCCAGATCAAAATATGATCGTGTATTGACCCAATCTTCCTGTCATTAGGGGGACCATCGCGTTTTTGCCATGACACATCAGCTATGAAACAGTCTCGTCCGAAAACTTCATCACCAAGGATCTTAAAGTAGTGGGCCTCGTTGTCATCTAGCGTCGCCCAGAAGCTGCCGTCAGGGGCCAAGAGTCTGCGTAAGAGTTCCAGGCGATCTCGGATCAAACTTAGCCAGATTGAATGCTCAATTCCGTCATCATATTGTTCAAATGCAGCCCCAGTGTTGTAAGGAGGATCGATAAACACACAACTGACCTTGCCAGCGAACTCCTGCTCCAGTGCTTTGAGCGCGAGCAGGTTGTCGCCAAAGATGAGCCGATTGTCGAAGATGTCGTTCTCGCTGACACGCTGCTTTGCGTGATAGCTTTTCTCCGGATCACCGAGAAGAACGCGAGGCTCCAGCCGTGGCCGGTTCTCCTTGCCAATCCATGTCAGTTCCAATTTTTGCCGTTTCTGCATTCGATCAATTACCAATCTGAGCGGTCGGCGTTCCGGGACTCGTCAAAGGATGCAACTGCTGTTCCTTGCACCTACAAGTGAAGTATGAACCTTGGTTCTTCCGGGGAAGTTCTCCGCACTTTTTGCAAACCAGCGCGTCCAGCAAGGCGACAGTCGCCGTTGCAAATTGACGCACCTCGTCATCCGTCAAGTTCATTCCTTCCGGGTTGAAATGCGCGCCCACTAGGTTGCGGACGATGCTCGTTGCCTCTATCGCGTCCAGATGCTGTTTGAGGCCAGTAGCAGTCTCCGATGAGGTTCCAACGGCACTGCCCTGAGCGACCGCAATGCACTTCATGATGGCTTTGAGGCGCGAATCAGGGCCCGCCAAATATTCGCCCAGGGTGTGCCTGCCTTCCGCATCCAGCGGTAGTTTGCATCGGTATAAAAGGCATATCTCTCGAAGAACGGCTTCGAGCAACACTCCAGATTTCGAAGCAACAGTCTGACGATCAATGGGTTCTTTGCCTAAAAGGTCCCTGAGTTCATCGATCTCCAGCTTTGTTTTCGTGTGCCGTATGCCTTTTGCCTTTGACCAGGGAAGGAGTTCGATGAGCTGCACGTTTGCCACTGGCCCTTTTGCATACCTGTACCGTTCTCGCCAGGGCCGGTAGTGAGTAGTAATAAGGACCGGGAGCTTGACCTCTTCATGAATCATGTCGATGAAACGCTGGACGTGGTCTTGGTCGGCAGAGGTTAAAACATCATCCAAGACGATGAGCGTGTCATTTGCCGCATCCCGTTCGGCGAGAGCGATGAAGATGCAGATGCCAAGGGTGTCGAGATGAGCTTCGCTGTAGTACGCCTGTGGCGGCACGTCGTTTTTCGACTCGAACCTACTTGATACATTCAGACTTCCACGCCTATTTTGATCCAACAAAAGTTTGATGTCACCAATGTTCTCACCGGGATGGAGCTTCGCGTAAAGTGTGTTCACTGCATTTCGAATGGAATCGAGGGCTCTGTCTACAAAACTCTTCCGCTCGGTCTCCACGATGGCGAGCAGAGCAGCAAGCGTCTTACTGAGAGATTCAAGTTGCTTCGCCAGCTTTGCAGATTTTAGAGCAGCATCGTATTGAAGTTTGATCGCGCGCAGGTTTTCCAACTCTCTTTGCAGTATTCCCCGGTCGGCCCGAAGTGTGTCGAGGCAACCTGTGCAAATGGTGAGCAGTCCTTCCGCTCGTGTGAGATTCTCAGGAGTGTTAAGAATAGGTTGATCGCCCAGAAGTGGTGCAAAGTTATCCCAAGAAATATTTCTGGTGGTGACAGAAGATAGTTGCGACTGTTGAAAGCCTTTTGCCATGTTTGTTGAGGCATTCAGGAAACGCGATTCCTCACCGCCAACGAGAATTTGGGCCTTTTCTTCCTGCTTCATCGCATTGTTGAGCTTCCGGGCGGCCTCAGCAACAGCAGCACCTGCGGCTTTTCTTTTTGCAAGTCGAGTGAGCAAGTCGGCACGATTCACCGGCTGCTCACACACCGGGCATAGCTCTTCATCTTCATGCACTGTGAGATATTCTTCAGCAGAATCGAGCAATCTAATAAGGTCGCTCTTCGCTTCATTACTGCCTTCTTCCGCCGCTTGGAGATCGACGGTTGACGATTGCACGGAGAGAGCATCCGAAGTCGCTTGCCCTTTGGCCCGATTCAATCCGGCCAACGAGTCCGTTGCCGTCTCCACTAGCGCGATGAGTGCGGAAATGAGACTCGAACGATTGTTCAAGTCCTTGGGATCAGTATCGTTCTTAGTTTTTGCCCATTTCTTCAAGTCAGGCTTGGGTTCTCCGGCTTCCCGGTACAGTTTTTGTAATTCATCACGCGCTGTATTGAGATTCGTAGCAGCAGTGTTGAACTCCTCTCGCGCTACTCGGTCAGCTTCTCGAAGGGTACTCTCCGATTTTTCAACACTAGGAACAGCCACGAAGCGGCTGAACGCCTCGTATCGTTTTGCAGGCTGCGCATCAACGAATTCGAGGATTTGGGCGCGACGAAGGATTTTGGCTTTAGGCCGTGGGGTTGAGCCAGTCACCTTTGCCTTCGAGCCGGATAGGGTTGCCTTCCATGTCTTCGCCGCCCATTTCACCTCAACGAGCAGATCCGCTGCTGTACTGCCTAATGCAGGGAGATAATCCTTGATTGGCGTGGACTGCCTTCCTTCCAAGAGACCTGCGTGCTCATTGCAAATGAAATCAAGGGCATCAACGATGGTTGATTTGCCCGTGCCATTTTCACCGAAAATCATGACAACAGGTTTGTCCTCGAACGCAATGTCAGCCGATTGCGTGGCTCCCCGGAAGCCGCTGATTCTCAGGTGCTGGAGGGGCATCCTCATAAGGAATCGCCTTCTTTCTGGGACGAAGAACCCAATTCAGCCAAGAGTTTCCAGTCGTCGCTAGTTAGATTCCCTTTCACCAAACCTTCCTGAATGCGAGGAAGCTTCTGGGCAGTTACAAGCTTCGCTTTACCGATGGCTTCGGTGATGTTTTCCGCCAATTCTTGGTCGGGAGACAGCGTGGTTCGAATCGCCTCCTCGGACATAGCGCTCCTTTTATGAGACATCGCAGTTGTAAACTAAAATAGCCGGTGCGACGCTCAGCCTTGGCCGGTTCTCCTTGCCAATCCATGTCAGGTCCAATTTCTGCTTCGGTGCCATCCTCATCTTCCCTTGCTTACCGTTCTACTCCGGTGTATTCTGATATTGGAGTCCCCGGCAGGTGAAAGCAGGCTTCATGCCTTGCGTTTCGAAAGAAACCTAGCCTCCGGTGGGACTCTTTTTTTCTGGCTGCAATGGATTTTTGGACGTGTAATAAGTATTCGGGTACCGTTCAAAATCAAAGATATCCTGCACCAAAGAGATCTTCTCCAGCAAAAAGCGATAGTAGCGGAAGTCCCCCTTCTCGAAGACCCTATTTACCGTCCAGAGCACATAGTCCACGACTTGGAGCATGGGAGCGTGTGAAGGATTCTGGACGAAAATCCGTACTTCTCCTTCATGATCGGTTCCCCATTTCGCTTTGAAACGAGTCCTGGCTTCTTCGAGCGCACGGCGCATAGTGTGCTCCCGGACGGTATTTCCCATAGCCGCAAAATAGAGGTCGATTTGCTTGTACTTGTGCAAACGATTCTCGAAGAGTTTCGCAACCAGATATTCGTAAAGCTTTACGTTGTCGAGCCCAAATTTCTTGCGAAACAACGCCTCGCTCTTACGCGCGACTACGATGTACGCCTTGAAGTCGAGTTGCCTGAGCAGCTTGAAGACGCGCTCCTTGACCTCGTGACAATCTTCGTTGGCGTGGAATGAGCGAAGGGAGCTGGGTAGCGATGGAATCCCCTGGAGATATTCGTCTGCGGCGATCTCAGTCCGTAAGACATTCAGTGCGTCGGTGATGAGTTTCGGGTTGGCTGTTTCCACATAACCAACCATGAAGACTTTGCTTACGACTCCGTGGGCGAGCAGGTTGCTCCCTTTGCGTCCCAGAATCGTTGGGTCTCCAGATTCATCCACGTAAAAATACATACGGATGTCTTCTGGTTCTTGCATTTGGCTCCCTGCTACCGCATATACGGATTCGAGTTGCTTGTAGTGCCTGCGGCTCTTCCCTTTTATTCTTCCGTGCCCACTCTACAAGAGCCGCCAGCGCAAGGCAAAGATCGGCGTGAGTCGTTGGGCCTGCGTCATGCGGGCTTCAATGTCAGCGATCAAACCATCGCGACGTGACTCTACCTCGTCCTGCGCGACGAAGAGGTCCTTGCGCTTCTGGTTCCGTGTGGCTTGGAGCGTTTTGACCGTCCGCTGATGGACAAGTTTGTCGGCGAGCGCAGCGGCAGCGGAGGAAGCGCGCTTTGCTTCCCGAATTTCCTTGTCGAGGTCCTTGATCTCCTGTTCCAAGCCGATTTTCAAGTCCTCGCTCCAACGGTCAAGCTTTACGGTTTCCTGGTCGAGCCAGCGGTTGTTGCGCAGGCTGACTTCCTCCAAAATTTGGCGCTGCTGCGCTTCAATCTGCGAATCCAAGGACGGAAGGGGCACCGAAAGAATCGGCTGGCCCGCGTCGGCAGGAAGATCGAATAGGCGTTTGCAGGAATCGGGATCGAGGACCCTGCCGTCGTCGCGGATGCCGGCAAACAAGATGTGATCTTCGGTCTCAAAGGATTCAACTGAGAACTTCGCGCAGAGAAGCCAGCCGGACTGGCCGGTGTGTGGTTCCAGAACGGCAATCCGTTTGCCGCTTCGGCTGAGGTTGAATTGCAGCTCTGCGGGTGGCGTTTCCAACGCCAGGCATCGCTCCAGCACGCGCTGTGCGAGCGGGTGCCCGATGCGATAAGTATTGGCGTCTTCCACATCGCGGCCCATGCGGTAGGGGCCAGGATGGATGGTCTCGCCTGCAAAGGGATTCCGTTCGAGCTGGAAGCTGTAGCCGGAGGAATCGAAACGGGCGTAGGAGCTGAGATAAAAAGTGGTGGCGTGCCAAAGCAGTTCTTCGAAACGGTTGCGTGAGTTCCGGGCTTCGATGCGGACTTTCTCGATGACTTCCTGGTCGAAGTTATTGAGCAGTTGCTCCTGCGCTAGAGTCTTTGCTTCGCCGATTTCGGATTCGAGGTCCTGCTGGAGTTTATCGAATTCGAAGACAATTTGTTCGGGGGTGCGGCACTGCTGATAGATGTTGACGATGCGTTTTTCAAAATCAACGCCGGATTGAATGACTCCAAGAACTTCATCTGAGGCCCCGAAGACCCCATCGAAGAGGCGGAATTTCTCGTCAAGAAGCTGATAGATGCGCACGTCTGCCGCATTGGAACGATTAAGGAAGTTGACGACAACCACGTCGTATTTTTGTCCATAGCGATGGCAGCGGCCGATCCGCTGCTCGATTCGCTGTGGGTTCCACGGCATATCGTAGTTGACAACGAGATTGCAGAATTGGAGATTGATGCCTTCCGCCGCGGCCTCTGTGGCAATCATGATGCTGGCTTCGTCGCAGAAATACTCAACGATGGCTGCGCGTTTGTCTGCGGTGGGCGAGCCGGTAATGCGGTCTGTGTTGGCGTGGCGTTTTAGCCAGTCGCGATAGATTTCGCCGCTCTTGGCGTCGTTGTCGGTGCCATTGAAGAGGACCACTTTACCCACAAAGTCCGAAGATTCCAGTAGCCGGTAAAGATACTCCTGTGTGCGGCGGGATTCGGTAAAGATGATGGCCTTCTGTTGGAGGACTCCATTCTGCAGACTGGCACGGGCTTTGTTGGCCGCCTCGAATCCTTTGCGCAGAGCGGTCAGCAGGACTTCTCCCTTCGAGTTTTTGTGAATGCTCTTCGCCAGTTCGTGGAACTCGCGGAGCTTTTCCTTTTCGAGGCGTAACTCCTCACGTTGGTCTGCGGTGAGCTGCGGCGGCGCATTGGGTTGGGAATCACTTTCATCTGGACTATCTTCCGACCATTCGTCTTCGAGTTCCTGAATCGTCTCGAAGTTTTCAGCAAGATCGTCTGGTGGCGCATCTAGGGCCGCTTGTGCTTCCTCGGCGGCTTCCAGCTTGTTGGCCAAACCCAGGAGGGTGTCCGAGATGGCATAGGTGGAGGATGCAAGTAGCTTGCGCAGGATGAGCGTCATCAACTGACGCTGGCTGGCAGGAAGGGCATAGAGCCGTTGGGATTGTAGATATTCGGAGACGAGGGCGTAGAGCCGCTGTTCGTCGTCGTTTGGAATGAATTCCTGAACCAGAGCGTGACGATTGGTGAAGCTGACGTAAGGAAGAACTTGTCTGCGGAGAGTGCGCTGGCAGATGGGCCGGATGCGCTCTCGAAGCGTGCGGTAGTCTTCTGGCGTGTTCATCCGCGAGAATTGGCCGCGGAAGCTCTTCAGGTCACCGAAGGTGTATTCGTCAATAACGCTGACGAGACCGTAAAGTTCAAGAAGCGAATTCTGAAGTGGCGTAGCTGTGAGGAGCGTTTTCTGCCGATTAGCAACAGCGGACTTGATGGCGTTGGCGATCTTGTTGCTGGGCTTGTAGACGTTTCGCAGCCGGTGGGCTTCGTCGATAACGACCAAATCCCATGGCGTCTGCCGCAAATATGTGTCCTTGGTGCGGGCAAACTGGTACGAGCAAAGAATGATCTTGGGCTGGTCAAATGGATTGAGGTTGCCGTTTCTCACTTCCTCATTGAAAGTCTTGGACTCGATAATTGCCGACGGAAGAAAGAATTTGTCTGCGAGTTCTTGACTCCATTGTTTGCGAAGATTGGCCGGGCAGATGACAAGCAAATGGCGGCGGCGTTCAGCCCACCGTTGGGAGAGAAGAATTCCGGCTTCGATGGTCTTACCGAGACCTACCTCATCAGCGAGGATCGCTCCCCGAGAGAGCGGCGACCGGAAAGCAAAGAGCGCGGCCTCCACCTGATGAGGGTTGAGATCAACTTGTGCATCCGCCAAGGCTGACGTGAGGCTGTCGATTGATGCCGAACTGGATCGCTTGGTCAGTTCATTCGCGAAATACCGAGCATGGTAGGAAGTCAGGCTCATTTATCTTGCAACTCGCAGCACAATAACCTTTCTCGCCGCGCCCAGTTTTACTCTGGTCTCGTGGGGGACAGATTACGCAACGCAATCATAATCAGTAAATCAGGGTTGCATCTCATGATACGGGTTCTGAGTGCAACCTCAACAAGATTACATAGAGATCCCCATTCTTTGCGCGATGGATGGGGCTTGAGTGCTGATTTCCAGGGCGGAGCTTTTCGAGACATCGGCTCCGAGTTGGGGACCGAGTTTTTTCATGTCGTCGGTGAAGAGCGTGGCCTGGTGGCTGGCGCGGGAGAGGGAGACGTAGGCAAAGCGGGAGTTGAGCAGGTCGGGGTGGACGCTGGTATCGGCGTGGACGAGGACGCGCTCGGCGGTGAGTCCCTGGGAACTGTGGCTGGTGACGGCGTAGCCGTGGTCGAAATGACGATGCTCGTTGGGGTTGAATTCGATTTGGCGATTGTTGGCGAGGTGGGCGGAGAGACGGCCATTGGGATGAACGGTCTCGATGGTGGCCAGCTCGCGATTGGCGACGCCGAGTGACTTGTCGGGCGCGGTGAACTGGATGCGGTCACCTGCGGAGAACTGGCGTTCGATCTCTTGGTAGACGCTAACGCCGGTTAGTCGGCGGGGATCGTAGGTGGCGATTTCTCCGTTCGCTTTCTCAACCGTGAGCTGGTTGGCGGCTGGGTTGATCGCTGCGACCGACGCGTAACTGCCTGCTTCGATTCCGATCGTTTTGCTGCCGCGCGTGTAGCGGACAACGTCGTGGATCTCGTAGTGGCTGGCCCAGGAGCGTTCGGCTCCGGTCATGTCTTGACGCGGAACCAGGACGTGGAACGTATGATCTTCCTTCGCAAGGGCGCCGGTGGCCTTCAACTCCTGGCGAACGGCGGCGTTGAGTTCGCGGCGGGAGGCATTGTCCGGTGAGACGATCAGAGTGTTCTCGGGCGATTCGACATAGCTCTTGGCGATGGCTCGGACGCGCTCTTCTTTGTCGGGAATTTGTTGTACGCGGCCCTGCTGTCCGAGTGCGTCGAGCGCAGCGGAGATTTGGCCTGTGGCCAGCAATTCGACCGTGGATTTCAGAGCCGGGTCTTTCTGACGCACGATCTCATCGAGCTTGGCTGTGCGCATCCCGGCTTCCTGCAATTGCTCAAAAGGGCGCCCCGCTTCGACTCCCTGATGCTGGCGGATATCGCCGATCAGAAGCACGCGATCATTGGTGCCGAGCCGTGCAAGAAACTCGCGCATCTGGTTCGTGCTGGCAAGGCTGGATTCGTCAATAAAGAAGAATTGTTTCTGTTCTGAATTCGGTTCTGTGCTTTGTCCACGGGCGAGAAAACCTTGGAGGGTTCCGGCGTGGACTCCCGCCTGTTCCAGTTGCTTCGCGGCGCGAGAGGTCGGGGCAAAGCCTTCGACTTGATAGCCCTGAGATTCCGCGGCGCTGCGGACGATGGTGAGCGTGGTGGTCTTGCCCGCGCCGGCAAAACCTTGGATTCCTTGGATGCGGTCGGGAGAACTGAGCACATCTTCGATGACACTCTTCTGTGCCTGATTTAGATGCTGGTGCTCATCGACAACGCCGATGGTCTGGGGACGCGAAAAAACTGGCTCGACTCGATTTTGTCCATCGCGCATACGGCGGAGGACTTCCTGCTCGGCGGCGATGGTTTTGGCGGTGGTGAACTGTCGACCAGGAACGCTTTGAGGGCGTTCGACGATTTGAAATTCCCCGGAAGCCAAGCGGGCGTCAAGATGGGCGCGGACCTGGTCATGAGTGATCTCACCCATACCTCGGCGCAACCCGTCGCGGATCAGGGCGCGTTCATCTACGACCGCCTCGCGCTCGAAGTTCTTGTCGCGGGAAAAGGTCAGAGATTCCCTGACACGGTCAACCGAGTTCACGAGCTTTTCTTGATGCTGACACCTCTCACGGGCTGCCCGGACAACGGCCTCGGCCTGGTGTCCAAAGTCTGCCGCCAGCTTTCGGTGTGCAGCCATTACCTTGGCTGGCGAATGGACTTCCTTACGGTCGCGGGTCGAGTGTGCGGCGATCTCGGCGGCCTCTTTCCCGGAGTGGCCGGTGCGTTCGAGGTGCTCGCGAATCTGTTGGCTGCGGGGACTGGATGCGTCGAGATACTCCTGCGTGTAGCCCTTGATCTCCGGCGCGCCGCTGCGTCCGGTCGCAATTTCGTAACCGAGTTGGCGGAGTTTGTAGGTCAGTTCGGATTGGTAGACGGCAGTGGCGAACTGCTGTGAAGCGAAAAGACTGTGCGGCTGGATGGCGCGTGGTTGGCCGTTGTCGCGCTCGGTGACGTTGAAAACGACTGCGTGTGTATGTAGTTGCGGCGCGACGTAGCCATCGACCGGACGGGCCGTGTCGTGCTCGAATTTGGCGGCAATAAACTTGCCCGTGGTCTCGGGTGGATGATTGCCTCCGATCCGCGCTTGCGTGTAGCGTTCAAGCTGGTCAAGGGCGACGCGGACGCTTTCCCGGTGCGCTTCGCGGACGCGTTCATCGCCACCGACAAGCGCTGTCAGCGAGACGGACTTGGGCGCGGAGAAAGTCGCATCCCAACCGGCCCGGTGTTCCATCGTTTTAACGGTCTTGCCGTCGGCGGCCTGATATTCATACGACGCTCGTTGCCGTACCAACTGTTCGTCGGTTTGCGGATGCTGGCCTTGGCTGAGTTTGGCAAAATCCTCTGCGGAGACGGCCCCGGCAAGACCGAACTGCGAGGCCAAGCGGCCTTGCCACTCGCCCGCAATCGCGCCCCGCTGCGACCAATAGTTCTGCTCCTTGGCGGTGAACTCCTTCTGGTGATAAGTCTGCGCTTGGCCTGCGGAAAGCGGCTTTGAGATCGTCAGCATGACTGTCTACTCCATCTGGTTCTCGGGAGGTTGGACGGCATATTCCGGCGTTAGAAGATTGCCTTGTATTTCTTCTGGTTCGGTGGGCAGCGGGGTGCTTGGCACGATCAGGTCGTCCATTTTCCGCTCGGCAAAACCGGGACCCTTCTCTTCGAGCGCGACGAAGGGAAACGAGAATCGGGCGACATGATTGCCGTATTTTAGAAAACCGCGCAGATCGTCGAGGCCGGAAACCTCGGAAGGCAGAACGAGCGGTTCAGTCTGCCGGTCGAGCGCAAAATTGCGCCCGGTGCGGGAACCATCGTAGTGGGTCTCGCGCAGCCGCTCGATTTCGATTTCGCCGATCGCCTCACTGACCCATTTCGCCGCTCGCGGTTCAGTGGTGCGGAGAAAAATCTTCGTCGCCGGTTGTGACAACATCGCTTCGGAGTCCTCACCGTAGCGGGCTTCCATCTGGCTGCGCCCCTGAAATCCAAGGATGACCGGGTTCTGGGATTTACGATTCTCCGTAATCGCAGTATGAAGCTGGGGTAACCGCTGGAGGCTGGCCAGTTCGTCGATAACGAACCAAACAGGTTTTTGGTCGGGCATGGGTTCGTTCAAGAGGCGCAGAACGAGCGTGTCGATCCACAAACTAATGAGCGGGCGAAGCGCTTCGCGCATGGTTGGGCGCGACGTGATGAAGATCCAACCGCGCCGCGTCTCTGCCCACTTCGTCGCTGTCCATATCGAGGTTGTTTCGTCTTCCTTGGGCAGAAGCCGGAAGCTGTCCGCGCTCATGTTGAGAGAGCCGAGAACGCCAGTTCGCTGTTGCGGGGCCTTCGGATCAATCAGCATCCAATACTCGGTTCCCTTGACGCGGCGGTCGATCTCGGCGGGATCGGACATCCACTGGACGAGTTCAACAGGCGTCGGCAGATAGGTGAGCAGATGCGCGAAGATTTTCTGCGGAGCTTCGACGAAGAAGCGGTTCGTCACGCCTTCGGGCTGATAAAGCGAGACGGCGAGGGCCTTGGCTTCGGCCTTGCGCCGGAGTTCTTTCGATGGGTTCCAGTACGGCATCCGGGCGTCAAGTGGATTGAGCACGATGTCGCCGCGGTGTTCATCGTAAAATTGTTTTACAAACTCGCAAGCGGGATCGTAGACGATGGCGCTGTCTCCGCGAGCGTCCACCTGATAAAGCATCTGGCGGATGATGCTCGACTTACCCGAGCCGGTGTCGCCGACAATGAGAAAGTGCTTATTCTCGGCGTCACGTGGAATCCGTAACGGGCGCTTGGAATCGTTGGTTGCAATGCCGATGCCATTGCCGGCAACGGCCTTCGTGAACTGGCGTGGACTGACAAGAATCGGCCCTTTTAACCGCCTTCCATACCGCAGTTCCTTACGCCGCTGGATGTCCTTGCGGAGCGAAAACGGAAGCTGCAATACGAACGCCGCGAGACCAAGAATGAGTTGTGTGTTGAAGAGCCGTTCGAGAGGAACGTCGGTATAAATCCAGTGCTTAATCCAAGCGTGAAAAGTCTTGTTCAAGTAAGCGCGCGGCTGTTCGCGGACCAGCACGCGGAAGCCCTGCTGCCTCGCCTGCGCGGAAAGTGCAAGCGGCAATGGCGTGCCCGTGGATTGCGCGGTCTGCCCTGACTCCACGTCGGCTGCAAGCGCGGGTCGCGCCCGCGACTTGCCGTCGGAAAGATAGAGGAGCTGATAGGTGCTGGCATGATGCGTGAGACTCGGCATCTCGCTGCGGAGATAGTATGGGAGATAGTAGCGTTCGAGCGATGAAAGGCCGTACTGGAAGTGGACGTAGACAAAGAGCCCGGTCGCCGCGAGCGAGAGGAAGAACGCGCTGAGTGTGTAGAGATAGGTGCGTGGCGGCCAGATCAGCGACTCTTTGCGGCCCCATCGTTGGACTGTTGGCATGACTACTTCTCCCTGTTCTGGCTGCGCTTGGCGAGGAGTTCCTGCGCCTTCGCGGCCTTGGTGGTTTGGACTTGTCGAAACAGAATGGCGAGCTGTTCGGGGACGATCTTGTCGCCGCGCAGCAGCGGTTCAAGCGTGTTCATCAGTAGCATTTGAATGCCGACGAGTTCGGTGAAAATGTGCATCTCCATCGAAGTGTGACTGCCGATAACAACACCGCGCAGCAACAGGTCGCGTGCCCATTCGCTCGGTGTTTTGCCGGCGCGCGATGCGGCCTCTTCGATTGCCTTTGCCTCCTGCGCCGTGAGCTTGGTGCTGAGGTTACGAGAGCGCCGATCACGCCCTAGTAGCTTCTCCGAACTTCGTTCTTCGATCGTCTCAACCTCAGCCATACGGAACCTCCAGTGGTCCTTAATACCGGTATCTGTCCAGATACCACCTTGTTTCAAGATCGTTTGTTTTCTTTGGTATCTGCCCAGATACCAAAGTATCTAGGCAGTTCCCTGTCAGGGGTGGAGTGTCCAAATTCTTCCGGTGCGCAGCACCGTTCTTGCTCCGGCACGAAATTGAATGCAGGATCACGCCTTCATTACCCGCACAGAAGCCGTGGACTCGACCCCGGCTCCAAGCTTCTTCGGAGGCTGCTCCGCCTCATCCTTCGCATCTTTATTTGGGCCTTTACGGACGCGCAACGTCGAGGCGACCTGCTTGGCCTGGGGCATCTTCAGAAAGTCCTGGAAGTCCCGGTCTTTCGAGAAAACATAGGTGAGCGCCTTGTCCACTACATCGTCGGCGGATGCGTGGACAAAGGCGGCGTATTGATCGACCTGCTCGGCGGTGGACTCGTCCAGCCGGATCGAAGCACTGATGTAACGGCTTTGGTTAATTTCAAGTAGCGGCATTGTGTTCTCCTTATTGGTGTTGGTTTAAGCAACCTTTTTTCGGGCAATTATCCGCTGCGCCGTCTGGGCAATCTCCCGCGCACGCGCGCAGCAAAGAGCGGCGGGAATCTCGAAGCGGCGGCGGACTTGGAGCATCGTGATAACGTCCTCCATCGGAACGCCTTCGATGAGCCAAAGTCTGGCCGATGCAACGTCCACGGTTCGCTGCGCGTAGTAGAGCGGATTGGGCTTATCGGCGCGGCGCGAAGCCAGCTTTCTCGTGAGCTTCGCGGCGTCCTTTCCAAGGGCGAGTTCGTGCAGAACCCAGGCCCAATCGTGTTCGGAATTGGTGTGGTTAGCGGGGTGCTTTCGCGGTGTGATTGACGGGGACGAAAAGATGGCATCCGCCGCAAGAATATCCAGCCGGAAGTCGTCGGAATTCCAAGTGGAATTGCCGGGGTATTCGACGGTCACAGGCCACGCCGGATCGTACTTGCAATTCAGAAATCCCGGCAGGCGAAGGACGCGGTTGCAGTCGGTGCAAGCGGGATCGCCGCCAAAGGTAATCGCAAGCAGTTTTAGGGCGCTTTCCTGCTGCTCAGAGGTGAAGCCATCCACGCGCCAGAGGACCTGATATTTGCCGAATGAAGTCGAGACGATTGCATTCGGCGGGGGAACCGCATCGGAGGCCCGGAGCGAAGCGAGACGGGCCTCACCATCGGTATCCAAATCGAGGTACAGATGCCGCACCGCGGCGATGCACTCCTTGGTGCGCTTGCGGCTGCCACAGTGTAGCGGATTGGCGGCCACATAGATGTTCGCACCGATAGAGTTTTCGTGCGCCAGCCAGCCGAGGTAACGAGGCGCAAGCGCACGCTCGGAAGGAACGATTCGCTGGAGAACCCCTTCGGGATTCTCACGTCGAAGTAGCAGTGCGATGGATTCGCCAGGCGCGAAGCAACGGGTGAGAAAATCGGCGGCAATATCGACCGCGTTCTGTGTCCTATGCTGTGACATGTTTCACCTCGAATACCGGCTCGATCAGAAAGCGTTTCGCGTCACGGTCGTAGCCGCGAAGGGCCAGGACTTCGCGGATAATGCGGCGGCCTGGTTGCCGCTCGACATGGACGACGAAATCGACGGCTTCTCCGATCTCGGCCTCGGTGTCGGAAAACGTGGTCTGCGCGTGGTTCCGCATGACCAGATTGGCGAAGCGATGCAGGGCCTTCTCCGCCGAATTAGCGTGGATCGTCGCTAGTGATCCGGCATGGCCGGTATTGAAGGAATCGAGCAGCGTGCGCGCCTCGATTCCGCGCACTTCGCCGAGGATGATTCGATCCGGTCTCCACCGGAGAGCGGATTTTAGAAGGTCGTCGAAAGTGATGTTCGCTTTGAACGTGTCGGTCTGGCATTCGACGGCCAGTATGTTCGGCTTCTGGATTTGAAGTTCCGAAGTATCTTCGATAACGACGAGGCGTTCCTGTTCAGGAATGAAGTCAGCCAATATCCGCAAAAGCGTCGTCTTGCCGGTGCCAGTTCCACCGCTGATAAGCAGCGTCTTGCCGCTGTGGATCTGCTCGGCCAAGAAGTCCGCAAGCGGGCGCGTCAGCGTGCCGCGAGCGATCAGGTCATCGACTGTGTAGTGGCGGCTGGTGAACTTTCGAATAATGAGTGCTGGCGTAAGCCGAACAACCGGCGGAATGACGGCGGCAAGCCGGCTTCCATCGGGGAGTTGCGCATGAAGAATGGGGTTGTCTTCGTCGAGCCGTTTGCCGAGCTGGTTGGCAATGACTTCGAGGCCGGTTCGGAGTTTGCCGGCAGCGAAGGAAATAGTCTTTTCGCAGTGAATGATTCCCTCGCGTTCGTACCACCATGAGGCGTCGGGATTACCCATGATCTCGCTGATGCTGTCGTCGAGCAACAGCGGTTCTATCGGGCGAAGGAAAGGAAGGATCAACTCAAAACTCATACCGAAAACCTCACAGCGCGGAAGCCCAGCGATTAGCCGGGCTTCCGGGAGCGAAAAACAATGGACTATGCGGCCGATCCCTCTGCGGGACTGTCATCGTGCCCCGCATCTTCCGGGCCGGCTTTCTCAGCGCGGTCGAGCTTCAGGATCGAAGCGACCCGAATTTCCCAGACGCGCTCTTTCGCGTCCGTTTTCTTGCTGTCGTATTCCCGGCTGCGCAGCTCGCCTTCCACCTGGATATGCGCGCCCTTGGTGAGCGTCTTGGCGAACTCTGCGAGCTTGCCGAAGACGACGCAACGGTGCCATTCGGTGTGCGAGATGTATTTGCCATCCTTCTTATAGGAGGACTTGGTTGCCAGCGAGAGGGTGGTCAGGCTGCGATTGTCATTCGTGTGGGCTTTTGCATCACTGCCGACAAAGCCGATGAGGGTTACTCTGTTCTGGTACATAATCGTGTCTCCGTTTGTTGAATTTCCCGTTGTTGCTCGGGTCACACTGGGCGAAGCTTAGCGAGTGGGTCCGGCTCCCAAGGCCGAAGGTCTGCTTTCTGGGAGGGGCTCGAAAGAAGTTTGCGCGGCGCTTTGTGCCGTCGTTTGCAAACTTGTTTTGGGAGGAACCGAGACCCCGAAGGGGCGCAGAATGCGAAGCAGAAGACCGAGCGCCGCCGGGCGCCGGGAGAACCCCGAAGCGGTGACCAAGCATAAGACGGGATACATAGCGGCAGACACGCGCCAGAGCAGAGTTGTCATCGGCTGATTGGCGAAAGAAGCTCGCCGCAATTGCAGTCCGATTCGAGCCGCCATGTCCGCCGGAAGAGGAGCGCCATTCGCAACCGTAGTTGCGCGTCGGTGAGTCCGCGTTCGCCCGCTCCACCAGGCACGAGGACAGGTGTGAAAAGCCAGCCGGATTGGCAGCAAGAAATGACATGCGAAAACCTCTCGAATCGTCGGCGAGTCTTCATCCTCAGCTGAACGCCTGGTCGGCCCGGAAGCGCACGATGGTCAGACCAAGAGGGTTCACGGCCAACTCATTGTTTTTCACGTTCTCGCGGAAGACATAGGTGACGCTGGCTGTCCATCGCTCCCGCTTGAGTTCGTAGTGATCCGCCGGATTGCTGTACACCTTCTCGAACTCGATGCGGGCCGAATAGGGCGACTGCCGCAGGTCGTCAAGGATGACGTTCTTGATCTCGACATCGACATACGGAAGAGTGCTGTCCTTGACATAACTCTGGATGATGTTGTCCCGCCGTTCCTGATCGATGACGGCGCGCTGCACGTCGCTGTTGAGAAAGTAGAGCGAGCTGGTCTGATCGCGCTCGATCGTGAAACGGTTGCGGCTGAAATACATCTCCGCCCAGCGGGTGAGGTAATACTTGTTCTCCACTTCTTGCGGTCGGTATTGGAAGTTGCGATAGTCGATCGCTTCGGCGTGGCCTACGTCGTTGATCCGCACAATCATGGGGTGCATGTCGGCAAGGGCTTTCTGGCTCTTGAAGGTCAACGTCGCCAACGTGAAACAAACGGCGGCGAGTACGAGAATGGTCACCTTCAGATAGGTGTTCATCACCAACGGATCGCCATACTGTTCTAAGTACCGTTCCGCAGCGCGAGTGATTTCCGGCGTCGCCTTGGTCTCTACGTTCATCGTTTCTGTTTCTGCGCTCATCTCGAACCTCTTTTCTCGTGTCTCGTAACGCGGTTTACAGGATGGCCCGCGCCGCCATTAGAGCCGCGGTTAGACCGCCGTGACCGCCACCGCTTCCCCCGAATAAGCTGTGCGACATAGTCGGGATCTTGAAGAGAATGTAGACATTGACCAGTACGAGAAGGATCAGAAGCGGCAACGTCTGAACAATCGTTGACGGGTCTGCAATGCTCTGGCCGAGCTGGATGTAATAGTTCGTCAGAACATGGGACAACACATTCATCGTGGCGGCGGCGATGACCTTGTAAAAGCTGAATCCGAGATACGCCTTGAGCCATCCCCAAAACAACCAATCGAGCTTGTCGAAAACAAGAAACGGAATAAAGATCGGCCCGAGCAATCCGATGATGGTTGCGGCGATTGCGCCGTAGGCGAGAATGGCCGAAACGATTGCCGCGAGAAGGGCCAAAAGGAACTGCACGACAAAGTACACAATCGAGTAATAGGGCGACATGATGCTGGTCAGAAGCGACGGCCCTGTTTTCGACGATGCCGCGTGGATTTCAGCCAACATCGTGGTCGAACCATCCGACCCAATAAGGTTCACAAGATTGATGGTGCCGCCGTCGATGAAGCTCTTGAGGGAAAAGCCGAGTCCGGGAATGGCGCTGTCGTAGTAGTTCACCATCGCGTAAGCGAAGGTGAGCACCACGAAGAGGTTGAGAAACCTCCCCATGCTGAATCCGGCCTCTCCGTGTGCCGATGCAAGCGCCTCTTGTACGCCAAACCAGACCAGCATTATGGTTGCTAGCGCCAGGACAATGTGAATCCCCATCGCGGTGACCGAGGGCGCCACCGTGGCTGCGAGCGACTGGCACGCCTGAGCGATAAAGTCGAAGAGACCTGTACCCATATTTCTCACCTCCGTTCTTCCGATTCGTACTGGCTTCCGCGTTGTTCTAAATCCGTCCGCTTGCGACTATTCAGTACGCTTGCGTAAGGAGATTGGCCGCGCCACCGCTGGTCGTGGCGACGTTCGAGTTGTAATAGTTTTCGTATCCCGATGAGTCGCGGAATGCCGACTTCATCGCGTCCTGCTGCTGCTTCTGGGCGACGATCTGCTGCAGGGCGAGATTGGCGTTCATCTGGTTCGCGTCTTGCTGGCTTCGGAGTTGCAATAGCAAGGCTTGATTGATGCGTTGGAGCGTCGCCATGATGGTTTGCTGCGTGGCATCTTGGCTTTGTGTCGCCGCTTCCAGGTTCGTAATATCGGTCTGTCTGGCGGCCTGATTGGCTCGCATCGTCCCGAGCATTTGCAGGTTGTTGGTCATGACGGAATCGCCGATGTCAACGGTGGCTCCCTGCGCCGCAATCTGTAGTTGGCCGGCAACACTGGCGGTGAGGTAGCCGGGAACTTCGCTGGTCGTGGTTGGCACGCTTACCTGCTGGTAGGAGGCTGCGGCCCCGCTTCCGGTGTTCGCGGAGTTGAGCCATCCCATCGAATTGCCATAGGTGTTCGAGATCTGTTGCAGCATCCGCAGGTCAGTGGCGGGAGACAAGAACCGCTGATAAAGCATTGACGGCGCAAGAATCATTTGATGCACGAGTTGGTATTGCTGCTTGGCGACGTTGTAGGCTTGCAACGCTGTCGTCGCAATCTTGACAGTGTTGCTGAAGATTTGTTGTCCCTGCTCGATCTGCTGGAATTGGTTGGAGATGGATCGCTCTTCGTGTTCGATCTGAGTAATGGCATGGGCCGATTGCGTAGGATCGTAGACGATGCCGGAACCGAATTGCGCGAGCGCGGCGGGTTCGAACGCTGTGGCAAGTCCGAGGGCGAATGCGGTGAGGAGTAGCTTCTTCATTGCGTTATCCTTTCGGTTGCGGTTGGTGTGGCAAAGCCTTACAGCAATACCGCGTTACTGCTGTGCGGGAAGGATTTCTCGCTGGATCTGTGCAAGACGGTCGGCCTCTGGCTTGCACCGTGCGTCCCGTTCTTTCCTCTTCGCTTCGAGGGCCGCCGTTTGCTCCGCGGTCAGCTTCTCTCCGGTCAGCATTCGTGCGGAGTCGGAGGTCTCATCGAGGCAGTCCTTGTCATAGGCCGGGTATTCGGCGTTGTATTGGTCCAACAATTTCTTTACCTTTTCCGCTTTGCTCTGACGTTCGGCAAGGGCCAGAGCCGACAGGAGTAAGAGGGAGAGGGCAACTGTTCGCATTGAAAATCTCCTTAAAAGCTTTGTGGAATGGTGTGGTTGGAGTACGCAGGCAATAGCAAGTCCTGCGTGAAATAGACTTTTACGCGGTGCCCCTCCCGAATTATGATCGTGGGCGGTATCTGGAGGAAGCGGTCAAGGATGCTCGTTGCGGACTGCGAGACGCTGGCCGCAGTTCCGTTGGTGAATGCCTGCGAGCCGCTGGTGGTAATGGTGCCGCCGCCCTGCGTGATCTCGCTGGCACCGGCAACGACACCCAAAGCAATCGAGGTGCCGAAGATCTCCAGATAGTGGTTGTTGACCTTGTCTTTCAGTCCCTCTTCGCCGATTTGGTCGAGGCCGTGGAACTGGTCGAGATCGACGGAGTAACCATCGGGCATGATCAGGCGGTGAAAAGCCACGGCCATTCGGCGTTGTTGGCCGAACCCGGCGGCTCCGATCTTCTTCGCTTCGCCAAGCACCACCGTTCCTTCGGGAATGATGACGTGTTGATGGTCGTGCGAATACAAGGGATTGGAGACAAGAACTTTGACCGGCCCTACGGCGTTGCCATCCAGGCGATTCATGAGCACCGTGTCGAGAACCGAACCTTCGTATACGAGATAAGGTTGACCGATGGCCGAATCAATGTTGGCTTCCAGCGGCCGCTTATAGCCTCCGGGCGTCTCCCCTGGTTCTCCTTCGGCTCGTGGGTTGACGAGACTCGTCTTTGACTGTCGTTCTGTGTGGTCATACTGGACGGGCATCGTCTGGGCTTGCGGCTGCTGTTGCTGTTGCTCGGCAACACGGGAGTAGACAAGATTGGAAGCGAATCGTGAGTTGTCGGCCCGTTCGCGCTCTTTCGCGGCAATGAGCTGGGCTTGTTGCTGCTCGGGAGTAAGTTGCGGCGGCATGGTGCCTTGCTGCGCTTGCCCACAGGGCCGGCCGGAACCGCAAGAAGTGGGTGCCTCACCGCTTGGGCCAAAGGCCGCGGCGGCGGCCTGCTGCGCGGGCGTCGCAGACGCAAGCGCTGGATCTTGCCCGGCAGCGGCCGCCATTGCCGCCTGTTGCTCTTTCTGGCGTTCGGCCTGCACCTGGTTCTTCAAGTCCTGCACGTTGTTGTCGGTGTTGTCCTGCAACGTGGGTTGCGGTGGCTGCCCTTTGGCGGCAGCCTGCTGCGCGGGCGTTTTCTTCCCCGAGGAGCTGAAAAGCGCTGCCACGATCACGAGCAACGCCGCTCCCAAATAGACGAACGTCTTAAGGTTCTTCTGCAAGACGCCCTTGGGCTGCTCCAAAAGCCCGCGCAGTGTGGGCTCGACTTGGGGTTCAACGTGAGAAGTACGGTCGTTCTCGGTCATGGCGGTTATCCTTTGCGGGCGAAGCTCATCTTCTTTTTGCCCAGTTCTACGTATCCGTCATCCATTACCTTCGGGATGATGTATGTCCCTTCCCGAAGGTCGTAGGTCACAAGGTTGGGCTTGCCGTCCTTCATCTCGTAGACGCTGAACTTCTCCGGAGCATTGGTCTTGATGTAAGTGAACTTGTCGTCGTGATAGATCGACTGGATGTCGAAGGGTGCCTGGTTCGCCTTGTAGACGTAGTCGAACTTGAGTTGCGTCGGATAGCTGCTCTTGTATTCGTCCACTGCCTGCTCGACGTGCGATTGCAGGGCGTTGACCTGCTGTTTTGACTGTTCGAGCTGTGCGGCGGGCACGAACTGCGCGGGGCCATTCGCGGCCACAATCGCAGATCGGTCGGCAGGTTCGACGATCACCTTCAGGTCCGGCTCGGCGGAAGAGCCGGAAATATCCTGCAGCGTGAAGCTATAGATATTTCCTTTGTCCGTAATCAGATTCAGGTTGGAGGCGATGCCTTGTTTCGCCGGATGCACGAAGCAGAAGTTGCCGACCACGTCGACAATCCAGAAATCCTTGTCGCCCGTGGCTGCCTGCATGATCTTTTCGGTCGTGGGCAACTCGATCAGGGTCGTGTATTTGACCTTCGCGCGGATCGCAACGATGTCCTGCGAGTGATATTGCACCGTGCGCGCGGATTCCTGCCCGAGAGCAACGATGGAAGCAAGTGCCAAAACCGTATTGACGATGAGTGTCATATTTCGCATAGCGTGTATCTCTCCTCAGTGGTTCGTGTTGACGGTTGATAGTGCCAGCGTGCGCGGCTGGAATGGATAGTCTTCGGCGAGATGGCGCAGCCCATCGGCAATACCGAAACGCGCGAAGTAATCGCGCTTCTTGAGGTTGTCGCGGGCGTTGTTCGTTGCCATCCAGTGCGAGACGGAATCGACGTTCAATTGCACTTTCTTGGAGGTCTGGGCTTTGCGAATGAGCATCTGGCCCGGTGGAACAAGGCCGCCGATGAGATCGAGCTCGGTGTCGTTCAGATGAAACGCTTCCCGGTACACTTCGCGGTTCATCTCCGGGTTGGCCAGGAAGATTTTCGTGGGGCAACTCTCGGCCACTATCGCCAGCATCCCCGACTCTTCAAGCTCCTTGATTGATTGGGTGGCCAGGATCATGGCCGCGTTGTGCTTGCGCCAGGTCTTCAGCGCCTGCACCACGTAATTGCGAATCGTTTCGTTCTTGATGAAGAGCCACGCCTCGTCGAGCAGGAAGATTTTGAAAGTGGCGAGCTTTGCTGGATCAGCGATTTCATTCGACGCGCGGTGCAAAACGTAAAACAGCAGCGGTTCCAGCACGTCGGGCGCATCGTTCCATCCGTGGAAGTTGAAGGTCTGAAAGCGGGAAAACGAGAGCGTGTCTTCGGTGTTGTCAAAGAGGAATCCGTACTGCCCGCCGCGTGTCCAGCGGTGCAGGCGTTCCTTCAATTCGCCGACGATGTTCGTAAAGTTCGAGACCGTGCGCTGGTTTGGTTCCAGTATGTACATGCGCTCAATGGCGTCCCACAGGCGGCGCTCTTCCTTGAAGTCGAGCCGATAACGTTGCTCATTGCCCTCGATCAGCACGCGGAAAAAGCTGAACAGGAATTGCAGGTTCTCTTTTGTCTGAGGCAGTGAAAATGGATTGATGGTGAAGTCCCGCGCCTCTTGGCCGGCATTCAGATACGAGCCGCCGAAGATCGTGGTGAGCGACTCAAAGCTGCCCCCGATGTCGAAGATGAATGTCAGAGGCGCATATTTCTGGGCATTCTGTAGCAAGAACGAGCACATGTAGGACTTCCCACTGCCCGTCATCCCAAGGATCAGCGTGTGGGCGACTTCGCCGTTATGCAGGTTGAGGAAGTACGGTGTGCTGTTGTCGGTTTCGAGCACGGCCAGGTACTCCGTGCCAAGATGGGGGTTCGTCTTTTCGCCCGGAAGGATTGTGAATAGAAAAGACAGGTCTGCGTAGTTCGTATTGAGTAGATACAGCTTGCGCAGGTTGAGGGCGTAGTTGCCGGGTACGGTCGCGAAGTAGGCATTGAGCTGGTTATAGGTCTCAGAAAACAGACTGCCGTCGGCGTTGGTGAAGATGCCAGCGAACTCGGCCCCGAGTTGATCCAGTTCCGCTTTTGAGTGTCCGTAGAGAATAATTGTGAGCGAAAACTCGCCGAGCGATTGACCGTCGCCGAGAGCCCGCAGGCAGTCGCCCAGGTTTTCGATGTCGGCCTGCTTCGACTCGTCCACGAGTACGTCACGAGGGTTCGTCTTCGTCGCGTCATTGCCCATCTGCGAGACAAACCCGGTTTTCGACATGTTGAAGTGGCGGCGGCGCTTGTTGACTTCTTTGCGCGCCTTGTCCGCCGCGAGCGGCGTCCATTCCGTAATGACTCGGAAGTTGGCCGGGATCTTCAGCAGCGCATCGAGCGCCAGGGGCCGCGTCTCGGTGATGGCTTCTTTCATCGTCAGTACCCGGACGATGTGCTCTCCCATGCGCAGATGATCGCGTTCGGCTTCGATGTTCGAGTTGACGACTTGATAGTCGAGAAACTGCGTTGATTGCGGCTTGCCCGCAACGCACCAGTCGTCGTAATTGAGCAAGCGGCGGAAGAACGTGAACTGCCCCTGCCGATCCAAGACTTCGATTTGCATGAAGTCCGCAAGCTGTCGAACGAATGCCTGCACGCACTGATCGAGGCGCCGAACGTCGTGCTCGATATGCGAGCGCAACAACGTCTTCATGCTGTCGCTGGTGAACTGAGCCTTCAACTCGCCAACCGCGCCAGCGGGATCTCGGAAAAAGCGAGCGAACGCCGCGCCCACGCCGGTCTTCGATCGCGCTCCTTCGAGCAGAGTGCAGTAGAAAATCTCCACCTGATAAAGATGGTCGCGCTTGGCTTCAAAGAACTTTCGCCGCTGCTCGATGGCCGCTTCCACAATCGGGTCGTCATATTTCGCGAAAGGTATGTCCGTCCGGTTCGACTTGAACAGGTACTGGTAGATATGGAAGCCTGGGCCAAACGATTTGAGCGCCGATTCCAGTCGCTTGACCGCATACTCCTGCTCCGAGCGGTCCAGACTTTCGTAGTCGACGCCAGGAACACTGAGAACCATGCCGACATCGCCAGACTTAGTGAGGAAGGCCGTCTCATTCCAGAACCCGTACAGGTTGATGTGGTCGTTGAGAGCCGCACTTTCTTTCCACGGCTTGATGACCTTATCGAGACGCAGCATCACAGCACCTCCACGCGGGGGATGAACTGCTTGGCCGCGTCATAGCGCAGCTTGTAACGTTCGGACCTGGCCAAAATGCGGAGGAACGCCGGATCGCTGTTTGTCACCCAATGGCCGAAGGCAAAACCGCCGATGAACACGGCGATCCCCGCCAGGATGGAATTGAAGAGATTGAACGCCCCAACCGCGCCCACGCAGACGAAGTAAAACAGCGTGCGCTCCACGCCCAGATAGGTGAGGGGCTTATGCAGGCTCTTAAACACCCGGTTTGTGCGATGTTGTCGTGTTTTGTCTGTCATAAGCCCCTCGCCTAGCTAAACGTGTTGAATGAAAAAGTCTGGGACGACGGTCGCTAAACGCCCCAGAGCCAGCTCAGGACATTGACGGCGAGAACGGCAATGCCCGTTCCGGCGGCGACGCCGGCGAGCGCCTTCTTTGCGCCGGGTTCGCCGTGGGCGAACCCGTAGCCGCCGATCACGATGGCGACCAGACTGGCAACCTTCGCGATGGTGCCGGTGAAAAGGCTTTGGATGGCGGTAAAGCCGGTGTCGAACGGTGAACCGCCCTGCGCTTGAGCGGCCACAGGCATGAGAAAAAGCAGGGCGAGAAGAGCCGCGGTTGGACGCGCCCACTTCGACCGAAGAAGGGGCTGGACTGGGCGGACAAGACGGACTTGGAACCAATGTGATGACATCTGCGCCTCCAGGAGCAGCTAAAATCTGCTGCGTGTGGCGCAAAAGTAACCGCGCTCGATTTCGCTGTCCAATGAAAGTTAGGGAGCCTGTTATTCCCTGGAGGACTAATAGCTTGACGTGACTGTGCTTTGGCGGGTGAACTCTTAGCCGAGACAGCGAGAAGGAATCTCTATGCTCCGATGAACAAAAGATATATCCAAGGTCATTTCGTTAACTCTTCGCTCGCCAACACACCCTCTGGATGCCCCGCACGAATGCTCTGACTGGCATTGGAAGCCTCGGAACCGAGCCGGGACAAAGGCCAGGCACCACCGCTGTATCAAGATTCTTAGACGCTTTGCGGGATTTTTGTTGTTTCCGCAACTTCCGCCATTTCATCAAGCTACACCTCCACAAAGCCTCCCGGTTACCGAAAATCTGACGGAATGCACCTGTTTCGAAAAGCTATTAGTCGCAGAAGGAATAACACGTTCCCGAAATTTCATTAGACAGGACGGCAGAAATGAAGCAGGTTGGGAAAGATTGTCGGTTCCGGACGGATTTCGCCTGGCTCGCAACGCCGTGCGCCGCCGTGGTCTGGTCGGGAGGAAGCCGAGATCGTCACGATTGACTGGTCTTTATCAATGGCTGATCTTATGACAACACAAGACTTTGAGCCTCTTTTGAAAGTAGAAGAAGCGGCTTTGCTATTAGGCGGCATGCATCCGAAAACCTTGATGCGTCTCGCTCGCCTGGGAGAAGTGCCTGCAATCAAAATCGGGCGGTGCTGGTTTTTTCGGGCCAGTGCCCTCAACGATTGGATTGGGCTACAATCACAATCGCATCGCCCGTGCCTCACGGAGAGGATTCAGTGATGGCACGTAAATACCAACGGGGAAACTTAACCCTGAAGAAGCGGGCGAACGGGCCGGATGCGTGGGAGTTTCGTTGGCGAGATGCCAACGGAGCACAGCGTAGCAGGCTACTCGGGACGGTGGAGCAGTTTCCCACCGAACGGGACGCACAGTGTACAGCCGATGCCCTTCGTCTCGAAATCAACTCGGAATTGCCGAAAGCAGTTCCAATTACCGTTGCGACTTTGGTTGACCGATACCTCACGTCCGATGTGGAGATGGGGCGGTTGGCTTACGCAACTCGGGCAAGCTACAAGACGTACCTGAACGGTTGGGTCAAGTTGAAGTGGGGACGGCACACATTGGAACAGGTTCGCACAATGGCAGTTGAGCAATGGCTGGGAGTGGTAGAACTCGCACCCAAGAGCAAACTGCATTTGCGGAACGTGCTTCATGTTCTTTTCGAGTGCGCAGCCCGCTGGGAACTCGTCAAGGAAAATCCCATCACCCGCGTTCGTCAAGGTGGAGCGCGGCGAGCAGAACCGGATGTACTCAGCACGGAGGAGTTCCGAGCATTACTGGCAGAATTGACCACAGAGCCTTACCGCACGATGGTTATTCTGGCGGGATGTTTAGGACTGGGCCGAAGCGAGTTTACCGGGCTTCAGTGGGCAGACATTGACTGGGACACAGCAACCCTCAGCGTGCAACGCGGTGTGGTGCATTGCCACGTTGGGAATCCCAAGACGCTGGCCCGTAGGAAATCCATCCCGCTCGCTCACAATCTGCTCACAATTGTGAGCGCGTTTCGTGAGCGGTCGGCGTATCGGGCAGACTCCGATTGGGTTTTTGCCTCACCGTACAAACACGGGGCGGAACCATATTGGCCGGATTCGGCTCTGACGGATTTTGTGAAGCCTGCCGTCAAACGAGCGGGCATCACGAAAACGGTGGGCTGGCACACGTTCCGGCACAGCTACAGCACGCTGCTACGGGCGAACGGTACCGATGTGAAGGTGCAAAGCGAATTGCTACGGCACTCGAACATCGGCACCACTCTGAACCTGTACACGCAAGCGGTGAGTGAGCAGAAACGGGCCGCGCACGGACAAGTTGTTAAACAGTTGTTGGCAGTGTGAGCGCAAAGTGAGCGGATGGGCTTGTACCGAAAGGCTGCAACTGATTGAAAGGATTTGGTTGCGGGGGGTGGATTTGAACCACCGACCTTTGGGTTATGAGTTCAAAGGGAAACTGATACAGAACAACTTACAAGCGCACGGATGACACCTAAGCACCTGTAAGTTCCCGTAAGAAACGCACCCCAGTCCCTCGTTTAGTCCCTCGTTTTTCGTCCGGCCCGTTGGGATCGGCACCCAACCATCCATTCGCCGCCGGTTGCGGGCGAAGGTTCTCCGCTCGGAATCACGGCTCTGAACGTTGTCAGCTATTACCACATATGTGGTAGACTTCTACCACATGCTTGACTTTCGCTCCAAGGCGCGCCAGCAACTGCTGGCCTATTATTTTACGAACCCGACGGCCCGCCACCATCTGCGGGACTTGGCGGAGCGGCTGGGCATCGATCCCTCTAACCTGTCGAAAGAGTTGGGGCGCCTGGAGCGCGAGGGTCTATTTGGGTCGGAAGTGAGTGGCCGCCAAAAGTATTTTCAACTGAACCGGGAGTATCCGCTTTTTGATGAAGTGCGCAAGATCGTTGCGAAAACTATTGGTGCGGCTCCCGTGATTGCGCAATCCCTCAAGAGAATTGAGCGAATAGACGAGGCATACTTGTACGGTTCATTTGCAACCAACCAGCAGGACGCGGCCAGCGATATAGACGTGCTCGTGATCGGCGCCCCACGTGAGGAAGTCTTAGCACAAGCCGTGCGAAAGCTTGAGCGGCAACTCGGGCGCGAAATCAACTACACAGTTCTAACACCGAAGGAATTCGAGTCGCGCCGCGCTCGGAAGGATGCGTTTCTGGAAAACGTCTGGCACAATAAACGTATTCCGCTCGTAGGTTCAAATGAAGAAACTAAAGCCGCACACCATTGACTGGGCGCAGATTGAACGCTTTCTCACGAGCGCGGACAAGAAGCTCGCCTCGGCCCACAAAATTCTGGCTTTTGACGAGGAGGCTTGCCTCCAGCAAGCCTACGAAGCAATGCTCAAATCCTCCCTCGGGTTCATGTTCAGCCATGGGTTTCGTGCTAGAAGTCAGCCTGGGCACCACATTGCCATCATCGATTTTGTGGGGTCGCGCATCGACAAGAAAAATGCGGGTCTGCTAACTGTCTTTGATCGTCTACGCCGGAAGCGCAATATGGCCCTTTATGATGACACCGGATTTGTTTCTCACCATGATGCCGAACAGGCGCTTCAATCCGCTGGTGACTACTTGATCGTGATCCGAGCTGATATCGCTGCCCGAAAGCCCTGAATAAGACGCTTTGTGAAATCGCTTTTGAAGTGATCACCGATGTCCAACACGATGGGCTATAATGCCCGCGAAGATTCCTGTGCCTTTGGTGGCATTGAAATAAAAACCATTTTTTTGTTCTTTCGACAGGCCGGGTTTGTGCGCGCAGAGAGGCGCTGTCAATCCCCGGAGCCCCGGAGGGGTGCCCGAAGCGAAGCGCGGAGCCGCGCTGTATGCGGCGAGCACTAGAGCTGCAGGGCAGGGATTGACAGAAGGAGCCGAACAGAGCGCGATTGTGGGCTGGTCGAAAGGACAAAAGAGACGAATCGGATCGCGGCGCGGCCAAGCGGAGCGATGTACCGCTGGTTTTAAAGGAGTGGGTTGCGTGGCAGCAACGGCCCCGCTGGAGTTTAGCCAGGATAGCCGCCCGTGTCGCGCACATGAAAGTCGGCCTTCTCGTAGAGCGGAGGCGCGGCTTCAGGCCGGGGCATACCGTTTGATCGAGATGCCCCGTGCGTGCTCTCGCGTTTTCGCCACGTCATAGGCGAGCTGCATCCGGAGAAGGTGATCCATGTCCGGGCCGAACGCCTTTTCGATGCGCAGGGCCATTTCCGGCGTCAGCGCGGCCTTGCCGTGCAGAAGATCGGAGAGGGTAGCGCGGCGCACTTTCAAAATCGCCGCCGCCTTCGACACGGTGAGGCCGAGGGCTTCGATGACTTCGGTTCTTATCAGGTCGCCCGGATGGGGCGGGTTCTTCATGGGCATTTCGGCCTCCTAGTGGTAGTCGATCAGGTCCATATCGCTAGCGGTGTTGGTCTGTTCGTCGTAGCGGAAAATCAACCGCCAGTTCCCCGTGATAGTCAGGCTCCATGATCCTTTCAGGTCGCCTTTAAGAGGGTGCAGCTTCCAGCCAGGGAACCGGCCGAGCTGCTCCAGCATCTCGGCGGTTTCGAGGGCGAACAGAAGCTTACGCAGCTTGTCGACCATCGCGGACGGCACCCCCTTGACGTTTCCCTCCTCATGGAGCTGCCTTAGCCCTTTGTGGCGAAAGCGGACAAGTTGCATGTTATCCTTTCACTATTCCAGTATGTACGCTTATACCGTACACGTCAAGCGGTTTATTGTGGAAGGAAACCCGCACAGGACCTCCCCAATTGACTATGGGTAGCGGGCCTGCAAGTACAAGGGGGATAACCGCGCGAACGCGCAGAAATGCCGGGTTCAATCTCGGGATCGGGCAGGGACGGCGGGCCGGATAGCCGGACATAATGGGCGTTATGTTGAAGCAAGGTGGGAAGGGAACCAGGGGCGGCAGGAGGGGAACGGAAAAACGGTGGTGGGTCAGTTTGGAAAGGCAGAGCAAAGAACGCGATGACGGACAACCGGCGTCCGCGCAACCGCTTCGAGCAGCCCACAAACTATCTAAAGCCCCCGGCTCTGCCGGGGGACACTTACTGGTTGCGCGATTTTGCGTATTTGACGGCCACCGCCTGTGCCCGCTTAAACAATGCGTCGTTGCTGTTCGGTTGGTGCTCTTTTAGCCAGCCGTTGACTCCTCGGTAGGCTGCCTCGCAGAGGTCGCCTGTCGATCCAGATTCGACACACTGCCCTAGCGTTGCTACGTCCGCTTCGATTCCGCTGTCCATGTTCGGCTTCTCCCGTTTTCCAGCATCGTGTTCGCCCTGAGCATCCGCCTGTTTGCCCTCTCGAATCTCGGACCTGTATTGGTTACCGAGATTCTGAATTGACGACGTAGCGGCAAGTATTGCATCAGGCGTGCCGATACCGTACTTTCTTTTGTCCCTGATCGCTTTCATCAGCAACAAGTGGTATTCGAGGAAAATTTGCAGGACCTGCAACGTGGAGTACTTCAATTCACGACGAACGGTTCTCGACAGATGTTCCGATACCCTCGGGTGCGTGGGCAATGCATACATCGCAGTTTCGTAAAGGCCTCCATGCACAAATCCGCAGCCGCGTTTATAAAACTTGCTTCCCTTGTCTAAACCCTGACGGTCCGCTGATTCAATCAGGTATCCCTGAAGCTTTGCGGGTCCGGCAAAATTTAATTCGAATTTGTTCTGTCGCGCCCGTTCAATCACGTCTTCCGTTGCGCAATGACAAATCCACAGCCCTCTCAGAAATGTTTCGATTAACACGCGTCGAAGTGCCAGGGCTGAGTTGTAACTCTCGTTTTCGAATAGCAGAACTATCGAACTCAGGTGCTCCCGACAGCGGGCAACATAAAGGAATAGAAACAATTGCCGGGAGCTGAGCCGCTTGTGACTGAACGTGGAGCTTATGCGGGTCAATTCCGTGCATACCTTCCGACTTGCTACCAACTCCAGTTTCATTCTATTCAGAAGAAAATCCCCCTATCTGATTTCGTCGCCTGTATGTCGGGATTATTGAGGTGCACGTCCATGCCCCCAAGATACGGGGAAACCGGCTCCGGGGCAACGCCTAGGACGCCAAGGACGCCGGGTGCCCCTCATCGCGTTCTTTGAGTCGTAGTGGGAAGGGATTGATTTCTGTGTAGCCCGTCATCTGGCGGCTGACCACAATCGGCAAGCGCCAAATGGAACTCCAACTTCCCACAGCCGACTCGCGGACAGACAGAGACAAGCGTGTTCTAATACTTCGGTGGCAACTGTGACTCATCATTTCGGATGGTTGGTGGGACTGCTGGTCGGTTGGATTGGTGGTGTGGGCTCCACTGTCGTGGGCTCTTTGGTAGCCAGCAGGATCCGGGTCTACGACGAAAACAAGAAAGCCCATCACGACGAAATCAAGCAAAAGGTCTTGAGGCCGCTTCATGACGGCCTAGCAGGAGACTACGCGCACCTCGTCACGCATGAGTCTCCTGCAGTTGTCTGCGACTGGGGTACGCGGCAACGCAACGACAAGGCAAAGACAACGGAGTATCCGACCGAGGAGGGCCCGCTCTTGAAACTGAAGGTACCAGACGTACTTGGGGCAATAGACCAGGCTCTCTACTTGGACGCCAAGAAGAAGCATTTCCCCAAGTTGATGGATCGGGTCGAGCGCTTCTTAGCGGCGTGGCGCGCGCACGGGCAAGGCTGCAATACATGGATCTCAGGTCTGTCAGAAGAAATCCTGCTGAAGTCTGGGTTGCCCGCACATCCAGCGCAGCAGCCGGGATCGAGCGTTATGCACTACAGTCTTGGTGTTTTCGTCTACCAGCGCTTGTTCCACCGCACGAATCAGATATTGTCTAAACACAATCGTAATCCGGGCGACCCGCTCCATCCGAGCTGGGAGCTTGCAGGTTGGAGCGGTACCCCCGCGGAGGGAACGGAACAGCAATTGGACGCCCTGGTGTCTGAGCTAGACCAAATGCTCGACAGGGAAAGGAGCACCGCTGACGGCCTTCGGGAGAAGGCTCGCAACTTAGAGGAAGAACTCACTTCGCTATGCAGCGAACTCAATTACGCCATCGCATCTCGTCGCCTGCGAAGCAGGTGCGATTTCGTGCCGTTCTTTTGATGGTAACTGGACCCCCGCTGCTTCGAAATTCTGACGGCGAACCTCCACGGAAGCGGAGTGGTCGGGCAAGGGAACGGGAAAACACTACCGGGAAACCCTTCCCCTGGCGCCGTGCTCGCCATGAACGTCGGGGATTATTTCAGCCAAGGGCGGCGCGGATGGATCCGGCTCCACGAGAAGGGCGGCAAGGAACACGAGGCCCCCTGTCACCACAAGCTCGAAGCCTTCCTCGATGAGTACATCCGGGCGGCGGGCATCGCGGACGATCCAGACGGGCCGCTGTTCCGCACTACGGGCCGTTCGACCGGCACGGCGCACCGCATGATGCAGCCCGACGCCTTCCGCTTGATTCAGCGGCGGGCCAGGCAAGCGGGAATTGAAACCCACATCGGCAATCACTCGCTGCGGGCGACCGGGATCACTGATTATTTGAAAAACGCGGGCACGCTCGAAAACGCGCAACAGATGGCGAACCATTCCTCACCGCGCACCACGAAGCTCTATGACCGGCGCAACGATGAAACCTCGCTCGACGAGTACGAGAAGATTGGGATTTGAATCTCAGCCTCTTGAGTCTGCCCGAGACGACCGTCTTGAGTTGGTAAACTTGCTTACTGCGCCAACGGATTCCCTGCTGAGAAGTCGTGGGAAGGCAGACTCAGGACTCTCGCTTTCGCAGGCGGAATGGACCATGGTGCCGGAAGTCTAACCCAACAATTACATCCGTAACTTGCGACGTTACCGATGGACATAGTCAACTAGGAATCTGGAGGTTGCTATGAATAAGCTCGGATTATTGCTTGTGTTCGTCGCGTCACTGTCATTCGCACAGCAGGAAGCCGCACCAGTGCAACTCACTCCGCTACCGCCGAAGCCTACCTGTGTGGTTATTCTCAAGAACGGTGCGTGTGCTGATCTGTGGCGGAACTACAACCAAGCGGTCGCACAAAGATTAGCTGAACAGATCAAGATGTACGCGAATCGTCAGAGCCAACTGGCATCTGCACAAGCCACGGCTCCGCTACAGCAGCAAATCGCCGATCTCACAAAGCTGACTACTGACGAGCAAGCGCAGATCAAGAACCTTCAGGAACAGATGCAAGCCGAATCCACTGCTGCCCTTCAAGCGAAGGCTGACGCTCATACCGCTGGGTTGGAAATGGGCGCGGGAATCGGCGCGGGCGGCATACTCCTGTTGGCAGGGATCATTTTTGGCGTCAGAAAGATGACGCAGGGCTTCACAGTCGTCAAGAAGGAACAAGCGAAGGCTGCATCGGCCTAAAATCGAGGGTAGCGGTAATGAAAAAAGCAATGTTGGCTGGATTCATAGTTCTGGCGGTTTTGCTGTTGGTTTCAGTCGTTTCACGTCGGACTCAAAAGGCAGCAGTTCAGGAGAAAATGACAGTCCAGGAGAAAGTGGCACAGCCTAGTGCGACAGCAAGGCCTTTGCCTGCAGTAGGAACGGTTGCGTGGTGGGATGCTATGTCAGAGTATGACGAGGTACGATGGATGGATTCTGAGACAGAGTTTATGGGTATGGTAGTTGGTCCAGTTGCAAAAGCTACTGAGCGGTGGTTGGGTAGTGTAGCCCCAGACCTTGTGTATGTGGAAGCTAGTCTGTACAAGCCGAAGGATCTACGTACCGTAATCCGTACCGCGAAAAACTCCGATGTCATGCAACTGGAGCTCCATTACCGGTACATTCGAATTCTGCGGTGTCGAAGGTCGAAGGCGGCGTAATACCCATTTCTATCCTGCTGATTACGAATGACGTAGGTGAACTGATTCTGCCTTCGCGGTGCCGACAGCCCTACCCGTTGCGGTTACCTGAGTCAAGTAAACACCCACCTGAAGGATTAAACAAAATCCGAAAAAAACCACAATGCCGCATCATTGGTACAGTTTTGGCCAGCCACGAGGCCACACTCTTCACCAACGATATGGCAAAACTCGGCTCCCACCTCGGAGCCAACATCTCAAAGACCTCCGCCCTGGAAATCAGCCAAGTCCCATTCGTCGTACAGGGAATTGGTATGTAACACTGACTGTGACAATCATTTTCGTCAGCCAGACGGAGTTTCGAAATGCACTTTGATTCCTATAATGCCTCTAGTCGTCCTAGTGAGACCTATTAGGTAACCCCGTCTCAAAACGTCTGGTTCGGAATAGCTGGAAATGTAATGGTCTGGCTGGCGGCGAATGTTGCAGCGTTGCTTGCCACTCCGTTGGCCGTCACAACTACTGGCCCAGGACCCGGAGCAGGACATGTGATTGATGTCGCGCCCCATGTCGTTGGTGTAGCTGTCCAACCGTTAAACGTCACTGTGCCCGTGCCCTGCGTCGAGCCGAAACCGGTTCCTGTGATCGTCACTAGTGTGCCTACAGTACCTGAAGTCGGCGATAGACTCGTGATGATCGGGGTTGGTGCCAATGTAAACGGTGAACCATTGCTCGCCACTCCGTTCACTGTCACCACCAGGTTGCCCGTGGTCGCTCCCGTTGGCACCACGGCCACAATCGTCCCTGTGCTCCAGCTCGTGATTGAAGTCGCCGTCGTCCCGTTGAACGTCACCGTGCTCGTGCCCTGCGTTGAGCCGAAGTTCGACCCCATAATCGTAAGCGATGCACCCACAGCCCCCGAAGGCGGCGATAGATATGCGATGTTTGGCGTTGGTAATACAGTGAATCCCACAGTGTTGCTATTCACCCCGCTGGCATAAACCACCACATTACCCGTGGTCGCGCCCGTCGGCACCACTGCCACAAGCGAGGTCGCACTCCAACTCGTGATCGCGGTCGCCGTCGCCCCGTTGAACGCCACCGTGCCAGCGCCCTGCGTCGAGCCGAAGTTCGTCCCCGTAATCGTCACCGATGCGCCCACCCCCCCTGACGTCGGCGATAGATTCGTGATGCTCGGCGCAGGCACCACCGTGAAGCTAACTCCGTTGGTCGCCACTCCGCTTACCGTCACCACCACATTGCCTGTGGTCGCTCCGGTCGGCACCGGCACTACGATGCTGGTGTCGTTCCAACTCGTCGGAGTCGCCGCTTTCCCGTTGAACTTTACTGTGCTCGTACCCTGCGTCGAGCCAAAGCTCGTGCCCGTGATCGTCACCGATGCACCTACCGCCCCTGAAGCCGGCGACAAGCTCGTAACGCTCGGGATCACCGTGAACGATGAACCGTTGCTCGCAACTCCGTTGACAGTAACTACAACAGGCCCGGTGCTCGTTCCGCTCGGCACGGGTGCTATGATCGCGCCGGTTCCCCAACTCGTAGGCGTCGCGACGACTCCGTTAAACGTCACTGTACTGCTGCTCTGGGTATTCCCGAAGTTCGTCCCCGTGATCGTCACCGGTGCCCCCTCAGCCCCTGTGGTCGGCGACAAATTCGTAATTGTGGGAGTCGCAGTGAAAGCGACCGCATTGCTGTAAGAGCCGTTTACGAACACAACAATATTGCCGGTCGTCGCTCCCGCCGGAACCGGCGCGACTATGGAACCCGTGGCCCAACTGGTGGGAGTGGCCGCGGCGCGATTGAACATCACGCTGCTGCCGCCTTGACTTGTCCCGAAGTTGGCCCCGCTGATTGTGATTGGCGTTCCTGTCGTGCCACTCGCTGGATTAACTCCTGTAATGGACGGGACGACCGTCGTAAATGGAATTTTGTTGCTCGCCAAGCCGTTTTGCTTGACCAAGGCCACCCCTGACTGAGACCCCAGCGGCACAGTCGCAACGATCTGGGTGGGTGTCCAACTGGCGATCACTGTGGCGCTCCGGTTTCCCAACTCCAAATAGCCGCTGCCCTCCACCGCTCCGAAATTCGAGCCGATGATCGTGACCTGCGTCACCCCCGGTGTACCGCTGGTGGGCGAAACGCTGGTAATCACCGGCGCGGGCCCCGGCGGCGGCACCGTCACCGTGACCCAGGTCGTAGCCGTTGCCGAGGGGGTCGTCGCTCCGAGGCCGTCGTAGGTGCTAACCACAATGGAAGTCTCTCCAGCGCCCACGGCCGTAACGGTGGCTACTCCGGGTCCGGAGGAGGACGCGCCGCTCACCGTGGCAATAGCGGTGTTGTTCGATACCAACCCCGTCTGCGTGGAATTGGAGAGGTACAGCTTGGTGCCATCCGCATACGTGCCATAAATTGCAAAGGGTATCTGACTTCCGATACCTTGTAGCTTGAAGAAAGTTGCCGGAACGGAGAGACTCGATTGCACCGTGATGGATACCGGAGCATCTTGTCGCTCGACATCAATGAGGACGGGAGCCGATTGAACAGGCCCGCTTGCGTTGTTACCTACCGCGCCGATCTGATATACACCCGGAGTTATGTTGGTCGGAAGGTTCAAAGTGAACTGTGTAGGACTCGAAGTCGGTTGAACCTCTGGCAAGGGATATTGCGTCATTATGTAGATATTTTGAACAGAGGGATCCGCCGAGACCGTAATGGTGATGGTTTGTCCTTCAGATACAAGTGCCTGGTTGGCAGGAGATGTAATTTGCAGCAGGGGGTTTTGGGCGACGGCCGGACACACAATCAGAAACACCATCAGAGACAACTGGACGACTACCCACCTTCTTAGACGCATCATTATTTCCTCCTACCTATATATATCCAGTTAGGATAGCGGACAACACAAATTGCAGGTTACGAAATCCGTTTTTCTAGGGACGAATTACATTATCCTGTGAGCCTGATAAAACGCGCATCTCACATGCACGCTATCTTCCCGCGTACTCCACCAGAAACGACTCAACTAGAATCGGTCATTCTCTCCTCCGTCACGAAACAGTCTAATGAAGGTCAGATAGCAACCCGTCAGAACGAGGAAGAAGAATACGATATTTGTGCCGATGTCTATAGCAAAACTCATGCCCAGGTGTTGGATAACGCGCCCTGGAGGGTAGAGATAGTGAATCAAATAGCCACCCGGTGTGGGGACGTCCACGTTCGCTGCAAGCACATCCAGCAGAGCAGATAAAGCTAGACCGCACGAAACCAGAATTATCTTTCTCAGATAAGAGCGCATCACAAACTCCCTAGGAGGATGAAACATAGTACGAAGTCCCAACATGACGAACACAATGGATCAACTCAGTTAGTAAAGAAATCCGGTCCGTTAATCGCCTCGTTCAAAAGGTTAATTAGATCCCCTGGAATACCGCTGCCAAGATCGAGCTCTGTGGGTGGATCAAAGTCCAGGCCTTTCAAGCCGGGAGAATGAATTACTCCCAAGTGAACCAAGGTACTGGACTTGCCATTGAGCTGGCTGGTCAAAGGCACGATACCGTCATTTCCCGCGTTATTAAACACTTGGTTCCATGTCGTACTATTCAGCAAGAGTGCAAGTGTATCGAGGGGGCATCTCAAGCGAAGCGCCTGCGCAACACAGAATGTGCAGTCCAATCCGCTAAGGTTTGCACCACTTGTGGTGGCGCCAATATATGCGATTGGAAACGGCTGGGTGCCTGACACACCTGTCGTTAGATCCCCAACTGCGCCACTGACGGTAGCGCCGTTTATTGTCGCGGTTTGCAGCGAGATCATATTTTTACCCGCCAATTGATTTCTCACGCAGGAGTTATAATCACCGCCTGTAGACGGAAGCAGGGCTATAGCTAATGGCGATCCCTGATGCGGAGTACCGATAGTAATAAGTTTGTGAACATATCCGTTCCCATAGTTGTTGTTGTTTTGAAAGAAGGATATTCCCACCATTGTACGGGCGATGTCGCCTCCCATGCTGTGGCCGATCACATCCGCCTGGACTGCGGCAATGTTGTAGAGGAGTGCGTAGTTAGCAATGAAAGACATGGTTTGCGATAAAGCGATCGGTGCATTGTAGGAGAATCCGAGGGCACTCCCCATCACCGAGGATGGGCTGGACGAGTATGCCGGACTAGTCGCCGTAACCGGGACAGGAGCGCTGTAATCGACAGTTTGGACCAGTCCAGCCTGTGCCCAGAGGGGAAACTGCCCCCCCAACTGGAAATTCATATTCGACCAGTCATCCGCATTGGCCCACAGTCCATGAATTTCAACAACCGGCGGCCTCATGACCCAGGTGGTTTGATTAACCGTATTCGGCGAGCCCTCTGTGCTCGTATCTTGCGCTTGGAGCGTCAAACTTCGCTGCACCGAGGTGTCATCCTGAAGATACGAGCTGACACCCTGAGTATTGCGGTCATAGTTTGCGGGAGCCCGCCAGACGGCAATCGCCATCGTATTTTGCGCCGTAATGGTCAAGGTGCTGGAGGCGTTGTCCGGGTCGCCGCCCAATGGAAACAGGCCACCATCGTTTGCCTCTGAGTCTTGCTGGCCAAGCTCGTTCTGCAGGGTCAACTGGATCGTATCGCCCGGCTGCACTCCCGTGACCTCGACGATCACCTGCGTAACCCCATCTGCCGCGGCTCCCGCAACGTATGACGGGTTGGTCATCGCGGCAATAGCGTCGGTGTCCTCCGTGACTTCATTTCCATCGAGCAGGCCGGACGCCACTGGATCAACCAGGACGATGGTTGCTCCCATGGTCATGGTGTCGTTGCCGGAATTCAAATTGTTGACCCACGGCCCAGACGCCGTATTTGACGAAGTCATCGTCATAGTCGTCTGGAACCATGGAACACAAGTATCATCGCCGCCATCTGGATTCGTCGCCGTGATTGTGAAGGTAGTGCTGCTGGTAACGGCGCCGGAAACCGTCCAAACTGAAACTGGGCAGAATCCATTTGTGTCCAACGAGCCGGTAATGTTACCAGCTTGATCCTGATTTAGAACTAAAGTGCAACCACTTGGGGAGCAATCTGTCATGCTCCAGGAGCCAGAGACGTTAAGAGACGAGATCATGGGCGAGGCCGAGCTCTTTCGCGGATTCACAATCATGGGCTTGATCATGGGTTTGGAGGTATCCACCCGCCGGCCGTTAGTGCTGACCATGCTGTTCTGAGCGAGTGCAGCCGAGGCAAGAATGACGATGACAAGTGCTACGTGCTGGAAGCGGATCGAACGCTTACGGTTCTTCATGTGTGTTGTACCTGCCTTGAACTGGACGAAATGATTGCAACCAAAACCTTATGTCCCCTTAGTTACTGGCTGTAGTAGTCTGCGTAACATTAGTCGCCGCCAGATAGTTGACGTTGCCGGCCTGGCTCGCCGTCACAGTGCAAGTTCCCGTGGAACTCGTCATCGTGAAGTTTGCGCCCACGTTGGTGCATACGCCAGAGCTGCTGAACGAAACCGGCAATCCCGAACTGGCGGTTGCCGCAACCGTGAAGCTGCTGTTGTTTGGCGCGAATGAGGGAGCGTTCTGCGTGAATGTGATGGTCTGACTCGCCTGATTCACGGTAAAGGTTTGCGAGGTCGGCGGAGCTGTAGTGTACTGGGCATTCCCCACCTGGTTCGCCTGCACCGTCACAGAACCCACGCCCGTGATCGTGAGGATGTTCCCGTTGACGGTCGCCGGCCCAGATGTCACCGTGTAGCTCACGGGCAGACCCGAACTCGCGGCAGCGTTTAAGGTAACCGTCGGCAGAACTGTGAACCAGGAACCATTGCTCGCAGCCGCCCCTACTCCGCTCACCATCACCACCACGTTACCCGTGGTTGCTCCGGTTGGCACCGGTACAACAATGCTGGTTGCGGTCCAACTCGTCGGAGTGGCAGTCCACCCGTTAAACGTAACCGTGCTCGCGCCCTGCGTCGATCCGAAGTTCGTCCCCGTAATCGTGACGGGTGTCCCGACCGCTCCGACAATTGGATTCAGGTTTGTGATGTTCGGTACCGACATTACTGCGAAACGGGCTCCGTTGCTGGCGATCCCGCCCACGGTCACCACGACATTGCCGGTTGTCGCCCCGGCTGGTACCGGCACAACAATGCTGGCGTCGTTCCAATTCACAGGAGTGGCGGTTACGCCGTTGAATGTTACTGTGCTCCCACCCTGGGTCGGTTGAAAGCCACCCCCCTGGATCGTTATCACTGTCCCGATTCCGCCCGCGGATGGAGACAAGAATTGGATTGTGGGAGCACTGCTCGCTGTCGCTTGGCCTTCCACGCCATAGAAGGTGGAGGGCGACGATTGATTCGCGTACTCTGTCGCAACCCAGTCTGCGGAACGAACTCCGGAAGACACTCGTACTTCATCCACCGAGCCAGTCAGGTAGCAGTACGTGCAGTTCAACGTCTCCGTCGGGACCCCGCCAATCTTGAACTCGGCAGTCGTGAGAGCAGGGTAGGATCCATACGCGCTCGTCGAAATCGGAGCGCCGTCGACATATAGCTGGTCAGCCGTCGTGCTTATCAGCCCTCCACCGTACACTCCCACTAAATGATGCCAATTGGAGTCGGACGGCATGGTGCCATTTATATAACTTGCTGATGGGATGCTAGGGTCTACCCAGCCGAATAGCAGATTGCCCGGCCCCCCGCTTAACCCGAAATAGCCGTCCCCATAGTTGTCGCCATATGCGAGAATCTTTCCTGAATAGAATGACGGCGCCATCTGCAACCATGTCTCCAACGTAACCGGCGATAGGCCGCTTGGATATGCCGTCACAGAATCGTGCAAGAGATAGGTTTCAGGAGTGCCGTTGAACGCTGCTCCGCCACCGATTTTTCCCGATACGGCCGCCGCCGACCCTGTCAGGGTATAACCAGCGCTGCCCGAGTCCGCCAGCCCAACAGTGGTTCCGTTTCCGAGGTGATAGACCGATAGGTAGTTGTTCCTCCACACCCCAGCCTTGTTCTCTTGCGACCACGCCACATCGGGGTTCCCGTAAAGCACATAGATCACCGTATCGGCTGTGTGCGACAGCGTCGGAATCCTGACCCAAAAACTGGCTGTACCCGTCACCGGATCGTAGTTGTCGATCTCATGATCCAGCCTGCTTGCTCCCTCCGGATCAACGCTGAAGATGATGTCGTACCCATTCGGGTTCTGCACATACCCACCGTTGTTTACGTTTGCCAGATTCGAATAGACCCCAGAAATCAGTACTGGGAAGTCGGTTTGGTCGGTATTGGGAACCTTCGTGTGATTCAGCACGATGGCTTGCCGGTACCGGTAACCGCTGCTGTACCCGGTATACACGCTGAATGCAACGGCATTGCTGGCCACTCCTCCCACCGTTACCTTGACATTCCCCGTCGTGGCTCCGGTCGGTACCGGCACCACAATGTTGGCGTCATTCCAACTCGTCGGCGTCGCCGTTACACCGTTGAACGTCACCGTGCTCCCACCTTGTGTTGGCTGGAAGCCATATCCTTGGATCGTTATTACGTCCCCTATCGCACCCGCGCTTGGTGACAAGAGTTGGATGGTCGGTGCGCTTCCTGGCGCCTCTTGCCCCCCTACTGTATAGAACGTGGACGGTGACGATTGATTCGCGTATTCTGTCGCAACCCAGTCTGCGGAGCGAACCCCGGAGGATACTCGCACCTCATCCACCGAGCCAGTCAGAGCGCAGCAGGACGTAACCGTCGGAATGCCGCCAATCTTGAATTCGGTCGTCGTAATTGCAGGAGTTCCCGCAACCACAGTCGTCGAAAGCGGAGCGCCGTCAAGATAGAGTTGGTCAGTCGTCGGGCTCAGCGCACCTCCGCCGTACACGCCCACCAGATGGTGCCAGTTGGAGTCGAACGGCATGGGGCCGCTTACCGACATATTTTCAAATTCCAGCAGCACATTGCTGCCATCCCAGTCGAACCCGGCGCGAGAACCGTTCGCAGAATTTGTACCATATGCGAGAATTTCCTCGCCGCCAGTGCTTGACGCCAATTGCACCCACGTCTCCAAAGTAACCGGCGATGACCCGCTTGGATATGCTGGTAACGAGTCGTTGTAGAGATAGGTGCTGGGATTGCCATTGAACGCAATTCCGCCGCCGATCTTCCCCGGTCCGGCTGCCACAGGCCCTGCTACTGCGAGTGCGTATCCCGCGCTGCCCGAGTCCGCCAACCCGACAGTGGTGCCGTTACCGAGGTGATAGACCGATAAGTAGTTGTTCTTCCATACCCCCGCTTTGTTCTCTTGCGAGACCGTGATATTCGGATTTCCGTAGAAGAGGTAGATCACAGTATCGACTGTGTGCGACAGCGTAGGAATTCTGACCCAGAAACTCACCGTCCCCGTCAATGGGTCGTAGCTGTCGATTTCATGATCCAGCTTGCTTGCTCCCTCCTGGTCAGAACTAAAGATAATGTCGTACCCGTTCGGGCTGTTCACAGACCCACCACTGCCTACGTTTGCCAGATACGAATAGACTCCAGAAATCAGTACTGGGAAATCGGTCTGATCGGTGTTGTGGACGTTCGCGTGGTCAAGGACAATCGTTTGGCGAAACTCGTAGCCACTCGTGTACCCGGCATATACGGTGAACTCTAGGCCGTTGCTGGCCACACCACCAACCGTCACCACGACATTCCCCGTCGTTGCTCCGGCCGGCACCGGTACAACAATGCTGACATCGTTCCAGCTCGTCGGCGTCGCCGCTACGCCATTGAACGTCACCGTGCTTGCGCCCTGTACCGCTTGAAAACCATATCCCTGGATCGTTATTACTTCCCCGATTGTGCCCGAGGCTGGTGACAAGAGTTGGATGGTCGTCGGTAGCACCGTGAACGAAAGACCATTGCTATTGACGCCATTCACGTTCACCACTACATTGCCCGTCGTTGCTCCGTTTGGCACCGGTACAACAATGCTGGCATCGTTCCAACTTGTCGGCGTGGCCGTCACGCCGTTAAACGTCACCGTGCTACTACCTTGGGTCGGCTGGAAGCCATATCCCTCGATCGTTACCGGTGTCGCGATTGCGGCCGCGGCTGGCGACAAGAATTGGATTGTTGGTGCGCCGCTGACAGTCGCTTGACCTTCTACGGTATAGAAAGTGGACGGCGACGATTGATTCGCGTACTCTGTCGCAACCCAGTCCGCGGAACGCACCCCGGAGGACACTCGAACTTCATCTACCGAGCCAGTCACGGCGGAGCAATCCGTACACGTCGGCACTCCACCTATCTTGAACTCGGCAGTCGTGATCGCAGGCACTCCCCCATAGATGGTTGTCAAAAGCGGAGCACCGTCAAGATAAAGTTGGTCAGTTGTCGTGCTCAGCGCGCCTCCGCCGTATACGCTCACTAGATGGTGCCAGTTGTTGTCGAACGGCATGTAACCCTCTACCGACATTGTTTGCCAAGGGTCATTCGCGCTGCCACTGCCAAAGTCCATCAACACATCGCCACTCCCATCCCATAACAGAGCATCGCGAGAAGTAGTCCCAGAATCGTCACCATATCCGAAAATTTCCCCGTACGAACTCACCGAGAGTTGAACCCATGTCTCCAACGTGACCGGCGATGCCCCGCTTGGATAGGCCGGTAACAAATCGTTGTAGAGATAGATACTGGGATCGCCAGTGAACGCGACTCCGCCGCCAATCTTCCCCGAGCCAGCCGTCGCCGATCCTGCTACTGCTAATGTGTATCCCACGCTGCCCGAGTCCGCCAGCCCGACAGTGGTTCCGTTACCAAGGTGATAGACCGACAAGTAGTTGTTTTTCCACACCCCCGCTTTGTTCTCTTGCGAGACCGTGACACTCGGGTTCCCGTAAAACAGGTACATGATGGTGTCGGTGCTGTGCGACAGCGTCGGAATTCTGATCCAGAAACTCGCCGTTCCTGTAACTGAATCGTAGCTGTCTATTTCATGATCCAGTTTGCTCGCTCCTTCCGGATCCAAGCTAAAGATGATGTCGTACCCGTTGGCGCTTTGTACCAGACCGCCATTGCTAATCGTTGCTAAGTACGAATAAACCCCAGAAACCAGCACCGGGAAGTCGGTTTGGTCGGTGTTGGGAACATTCGAGTGGGCAAGCACGACTGTCCGCCGGTACTGGTAGCCGTTCGGGTAGCCGTTCGACTGAGTGCCACTGACCGTGAACGACGAACCATTGCTCGCCACTCCGCTCACCGTCACCACCACATTGCCCGTGGTCGCTCCCGTTGGCACCACTGCCACAATCGAGGTCGCGCTCCAACTCGTGATCGAAGTCGCTGCCGTGGTGTTGAACACCACCGTACCCTGCGTCGAGCCGAAGTTTGTCCCTGTGATCGTCACCAATGCGCCCACCGCCCCTGATGTCGGCGATAGACTTGTGATATTCGGGGCCGCAACCACCGCGAACGATGAGCCGTTGCTCGCCACTCCGTTTACCGTCACCACCACATTGCCCGTCGTCGCTCCCGTCGGCACCACGGCCACAATCGAGGTCGCGCTCCAACTCGTGATCGAAGTCGCCGTCGTTCCGTTGAATGTCACCGTATTCGTGCCCGGCGTCGAGCCGAAGTTCGTCCCCGTGATGGTCACCGATGCGCTCACCGCACCTGAAGTCGGCGATAGACTCGTGATGCTCGGTGTCGGCAGCACTGTGAACGCCACTCCGTTGCTATTTACCCCGCTGGCATAAACCACCACATTGCCCGTGGTCGCTCCCGTCGGCACCACCGCCACAATCGACGTCGCGCTCCAACTCGTAATCGCCGTTGCCGTCGTCCCGTTGAACGTCACCAAGCCTGTGCGCTGCGTCGAGCCGAAGTTCGTCCCCGTGATCGTTACAGACGCGCCCGCCGCCCCTGAAATCGGCGACAAATTTGTGATGCTCGGCGCAGGCACCACCGTGAAGCTGATTCCGTTGCTCGTCACTCCGCTCGCGTTCACCACTACGTTGCCCGTCGTTGCTGCCGCTGACACCGTCGCCACAATCGAGCCCGCACTCCAACTCGTAATCGTCGCCGTCGTTCCGTTGAACTGCAACGTGCTCGTACCTTGCGTCGCTCCGAAACCGATTCCCGCAATCGTCACCGATGCGCCCACTGCACCTGAATTCGGCGACAAGCTCGTGATGCTCGGTGTCGGCAGTACAGTGAAGCTGACTCCGTTGCTCACCACTCCGCTCACCGTCACCACCACATTGCCCGTCGTCGCTCCTGTCGGCACCACGGCCACAATCGAGGTCGCGTTCCAACTCGTAATTGTCGCCGCCGTCCCGTTAAACGTCACCGTGCTTGTGCCCTGCGTTGAGCCGAAGTTAATCCCCGTGATCGTCACCGACGCGCCCACCGCCCCTGACGTCGGCGATAGACTCGCGATGCCCTGGGCCACAACCACCGTGAACAACGAACCGTTGCTCGCCACTCCGCCGACCGTCACCACCACGTTGCCCGTGGTCGCTCCCGTCGGCACCGGTGCTACGATGATGGCGTCGTTCCAACTCGTCGGAGTCGCTGCCACGCCGTTGAACGTAACCGTGCTTACGCCCTGCGCTGTTTGGAAACCATATCCTAGGATCGTTACCACTGTCCCGACATTGCCTATGAATGGCGACAATAATTGGATCGTCGGTGCGCCGCTGGGCGTCGCTTGCCCTACCACGGTATAGAACGTGGACGGTGACGATTGGTTCGCGTACTCTGTTGCAATCCAATCAGACGAGCGGCACCCGTCTGTTCGCACTCGCACTTCATCGATACCGCCTATCCAAGTAACGCCTTGAGAGCCGCCTTCATCGATAAGATCGAAACCAACACCCGCAGGCCCAGTGTTGGGAGTGAGAGTCCCGTTAAAAGGAGTCTCGGTATCGAGTACTCCATTCGTGTATTGAAATAGGTTGCTGCCATCCCAGCACATGTCGAGCATCGTCCACGTCTGTGCGTTTAGCGTGCTGTTCGATGTGCCCATTGTCCACGAACCGTCATTAATTGCAGCTACCCAATTTCCCCCGTTGTACCTCATTATGTAGTTGCCATTGCCCGTGATGTATGACCCTTTGGTGAAGATGCCACCATACGCATATGCGGTATACCCATTGACCGGTAGCATGACCGGATCCGGGTTCACCCAAGCCGATACCATAAGTCCGGTTGTGGCGTTTAGCGAGCTAGGGTTGTGAAAATTAATCGAGCCGCCGCTACCACCGAAGTGTGCCGCCCCCCCGATTTGACCTGTCGTTAAGGCAGCGCCTTGATTAGTGCCGTTATCTCCGTTGGAAGTTGAATCGGCCATGCTCAGAGTACTTCCGCCGAAATGCCAAACAGCGGCGTATCCACTCTGCCAGACTCCCGGTTTGTTCTCTTGCGAGACTGTGACAAGTGGGTTCCCATAGAAGACGTAGATCACGGTATCGACTGTGTGTGACAGCGTCGGAATCCTGACCCAGAAACCTGCCGTTCCTGTGGCTGCGGCATAGTTGTCGATTTCATGATCTAGCCTGGTCGCACCTTCAGGGTCCAAACTAAAGACAATGTCGTATCCATTCGAGTTCTGCACCAACCCACCGTTGCTCACGTTCGCCAGATACGGATAGACCCCAGAAATCAACACGGGAAAATTCGTTTGGTCAGTGTTGGGGACGTTCGCGTGGCTCAGCACAAGCGCTTGGCGATACAGGTACCCGTTCCCGTACGTGCTGCTGACCGTGAATGCCACCCCATTGCTATTTACCCCACTGGCATAGACCACCACGTTGCCCGTGGTTGCTCCCGTCGGTACCACCGCCACAATCGAAGTCGCGCTCCAACTCGTGATCGAGGTCGCCGTCGTCCCGTTGAACGCCACCGTGCTCGTGCCCTGCGTCGCGCCGAAGTTCGTCCCCGTGATCGTCACCGATTCGCCCACCACCATCGCTGAAGTCGGTGCCAGACTCCAGATGCTCGGGGCCGCAACCACCGCGAACAACGAGCCGTTGCTCGCCACTCCGTTCACCGTCACCACCACATTGCCCGTGGTCGCTCCCGTCGGTACCGTCGCCACAATCGACGTCGCACCCCAACTCGTGATCGAGGTCGCCGTCGTCCCGTTGAACGCCACCGTGCTCGTCCCCTGCGTCGCGCCGAAGTTCGTCCCCGTGATCGTCACCGATGCGCCCACCGCCCCTGACGTCGGCGACAAGCTCGTGATGCTCGGGGCCGCGACTACCGTGAACGAGGAACCATTGCTCGCCACCCCGCTTACCGTCACCACCACATTGCCCGTGGTCGCTCCCGTCGGCACCGTCGCCACTATCGACGTCGCGCTCCAACTCGTGATCGAGGTCGCCGCCGTCCCGTTGAACTTCACTGTGCTCGTGCCCTGCGTCGCGCCGAAGTTCGTCCCCGTGATCGTCACCGATGCGCCCACCGCTCCCGTCGTCGGCGACAAGCTCGTGATGCTCGGCGTCGCCAACACCGTGAACGCCACTCCGTTGCTGTTCACCCCGCTGGCGTGAACCACCACGTTGCCCGTGGTCGCTCCCGTCGGTACCGTCGCCACAATCGACGTCGCGCCCCAACTCGTGATCGAGGTCGCCGTCGTCCCGTTGAACGCCACCGTGCTCGTCCCCTGCGTCGCGCCGAAGTTCGTCCCCGTGATCGTCACCGATGCGCCCACCGCCCCTGACGTCGGCGACAAGCTCGTGATGCTTGGGGCCGCAACCACCGTGAACGACGAACCGTTGCTCGCCACCCCGCTTACCGTCACCACCACATTGCCCGTGGTCGCTCCCGTCGGCACCGTCGCCACTATCGACGTCGCGCTCCAACTCGTGATCGAGGTCGTCGCCGTCCCGTTGAACTTCACTGTGCTCGTCCCCTGCGTCGAGCCGAAGTTCGTCCCCGTGATCGTCACCGATGCGCCCACCGCTCCCGTCGTCGGCGACAGGCTCGTGATGCTCGGCGTCGCCAACACCGTGAACGCCACTCCGTTGCTGTTCACCCCGCTGGCGTGAACCACCACGTTGCCCGTGGTCGCTCCCGTCGGTACCGTCGCCACAATCGACGTCGCACCCCAACTCGTGATCGAGGTCGCCGTCGTCCCGTTGAACGCCACCGTGCTCGTCCCCTGCGTCGCGCCGAAGTTCGTCCCCGTGATCGTCACCGATGCGCCCACCGCCCCTGACGTCGGCGACAAGCTCGTGATGCTCGGGGCCGCGACTACCGTGAACGAGGAACCATTGCTCGCCACCCCGCTTACCGTCACCACCACATTGCCCGTGGTCGCTCCCGTCGGCACCGTCGCCACTATCGACGTCGCGCTCCAACTCGTGATCGAGGTCGCCGCCGTCCCGTTGAACTTCACTGTGCTCGTGCCCTGCGTCGCGCCGAAGTTCGTCCCCGTGATCGTCACCGATGCGCCCACCGCTCCCGTCGTCGGCGACAAGCTCGTGATGCTCGGCGTCGCCAACACCGTGAACGCCACTCCGTTGCTGTTCACCCCGCTGGCGTGAACCACCACGTTGCCCGTGGTCGCTCCCGTCGGTACCGTCGCCACAATCGACGTCGCGCCCCAACTCGTGATCGAGGTCGCCGTCGTCCCGTTGAACGCCACCGTGCTCGTCCCCTGCGTCGCGCCGAAGTTCGTCCCCGTGATCGTCACCGATGCGCCCACCGCCCCTGACGTCGGCGACAAGCTCGTGATGCTTGGGGCCGCAACCACCGTGAACGACGAACCGTTGCTCGCCACCCCGCTTACCGTCACCACCACATTGCCCGTGGTCGCTCCCGTCGGCACCGTCGCCACTATCGACGTCGCGCTCCAACTCGTGATCGAGGTCGTCGCCGTCCCGTTGAACTTCACCGTGCTCGTCCCCTGCGTCGAGCCGAAGTTCGTCCCCGTGATCGTCACCGATGCGCCCACCGCTCCCGTCGTCGGCGACAGGCTCGTGATGCTCGGCGTCGCCAACACCGTGAACGCCACTCCGTTGCTGTTCACCCCGCTGGCATGGACCACCACGTTGCCCGTGGTTGCTCCCGTCGGCACCGTCGCCACTATCGACGTCGCGCTCCAACTCGTAATCGAGGTCGTCGCCGTCCCGTTGAACTTCACTGTGCTCGTCCCCTGCGTCGAGCCGAAGTTCGTCCCCGTGATCGTCACCGATGCGCCCACCGCTCCCGTCGTCGGCGACAGGCTCGTGATGCTCGGCGTCGCCAACACCGTGAACGCCACTCCGTTGCTGTTCACCCCGCTGGCGTGAACCACCACGTTGCCCGTGGTCGCTCCCGTCGGCACCGTCGCCACAATCGACGTCGCACCCCAACTCGTGATCGAGGTCGCCGCCGTCCCGTTGAACTTCACCGTGCTCGTGCCCTGCGTCGCGCCGAAGTTCGTCCCCGTGATCGTCACCGATGCGCCCACCGCCCCTGACGTCGGCGACAAGCTCGTGATGCTTGGGGCCGCGACTACCGTGAACGAGGAACCATTGCTCGCCACCCCGCTTACCGTCACCACCACATTCCCCGTGGTCGCTCCCGTCGGCACCGTCGCCACAATCGACGTCGCACCCCAACTCGTGATCGAGGTCGCCGCCGTCCCGTTGAACTTCACCGTGCTCGTGCCCTGCGTCGAGCCGAAGTTCGTCCCCGTGATCGTCACCGACGCGCCCACCGCCCCCGTCGTCGGCGACAAGCTCGTGATGCTCGGTGCAGCAAACGAGGCTCCGGAAAGAACCGCACATAGAAGAATGACCCCAACAAGCCGCCACGTCATTTGCGTCACGATATGCTCCTCACGTTACTTTCAACGGCGCCGTGTTGTACCGAATCTCACCAATCCAAGAAGCGAGGAAGAAAGGCACATTACTCGGCAAGAACAACTTGTCGACTACCGGTAGAAAAGGGTGAGAGCATCAACCTCGATAGCTCTCAATGATGCCAAGCCGCGCCCTAATGAATCGCGGGAATATGATTCCAGCAGGGATCGGAGTCGTACTGACAAACCAGGGTGGTTGTATCTGGAGTATGCGGAACAAACAGGGTACGCGATGCAGCTACTGGTCTGGGCTTCCAACCCAATCCCAAACAGACACTGCAGAAACAAAATCGCGAACAGCTCGGCAGAAATCTTTATTGCCATGCAATCCTGCTCGCCAAAGCTGAACGCTCAGCCAGCGGACACACTAGAATGAACCGACTCGCCATGTCCACGCTTGCACTCCTTAGTGTCACCGGTGTGGCGTGGCTGGGATCGCTATAAATAAGCTATCCAGAAGTTAGAGACACGTAAACAAGTAAGTAAATTATGTCAAGGTTAAACATCACGTTGATTTGCTTTTAGCCGTAACGTTCTATTGTTAGTCCGCACACTTAACATCAAGCTCTAATGGGAAACACTTCTAATTGAATACTCTCGCAGCGTGGAGTGTGGATTTCTTTTGTTACGAATCCAGAACAATAATTCAAAGAAAATGGAATTTGCTGGCGTTCTTTGATGAATCCAACTGACTCTTTCGTCGCTCAACTTTGTGACTCTGTTACGAATTGCGAACAGACAACTAGCAGGAGTTTTCTCAAGAAGATCCAGATCAAGATGATGAACATCACACCCTCTTGTGACGGCCCAGGTAGACAAATTGCGGCGAACCTTATAGAAGTACACCAGCATTTCATGGTTGCACTCCAGTCGTAGAGAAGTCCTGAGCGGCTTCCGTTGAAAACTATCTGGAGCAGGCATCAATTCTCACAGCAAGCGATATTGGCACGAGTTTGTGCGGAAATGGGGCTAACTTCTATCAGGACACACCGAAATACCCTGCCGACATTTGCTTTGGTCTGGCTCGGGATCTAGAATCAAACTTCTTTCATGAACCGAAAGCGCCGCCGCGAGTTCCAAAAACAAGAAGCCGCTCGTTTTGCCGAGTTACCGAAACACCCTGAGAAGGGCACCGAGGCGCAAAGCTGGCCGGGTGGGCAATTTCGCTACCTCTGGCTCATCGGCATCGCCCTCATTGCACTCTGCACCGCCATCATTTATGGGCAGACGGTTCCGGTTCCGCCAATCGACTACGAAGACCCTTTCTACCTAGTGCATAGTCCTTATGTCCACGTAAGCCATGCCTTTTCCCATCTGGACGCGGTTTGGACTGAGCCGTACTTCGCGAATTTTCACCCGGTCACCACCACCACTTGGCTCATGGATCGTGCGCTAGCTGACAAGAGCAAGCCTTTCGATGGACGGCCATTCCGCATCGCGCACCTGGTCTATGCCGTGATCGGTGCGTCGCTGCTAATCCTGCTGTATCGTCGGCTCGGTGTTCCTCCTATTCTCGCCGTGTTCGGGGCCTTGGTGTTTGCGGTTCATCCGATCCATACCGAGGTGGTCGCCTGGCTCTCAGCGCGGAAGGATCTGGTGTCGCTGATCTTCGTTGTGTTGTCGTTTCTCGCGTGGCTGTGGGCGGTCGCGGCCTCGACCGTGAGCCAGTGGAGGCTCCGACACGCGCTCACTATTATTCTTGTTTTGCTCGCAGTTCTCTCCAAACCGATCGCCGTGATTCTTCCGGCGTTGTTCGTCGCATACGAATTCTGCTCCGGCCCGCACGCCGCTATCACGAACTGGCGATGGACGGAGAGGCATCGCCATCCGCTCCTGACCTGTGTGCTCGCGCTGACGGCGATCTTCCTTGTTGTGGGCGGCATTTCCACCATGATCTTCCGAACCCTGCTTCAGAGGGATGCAATGCACGGAGGCTGGTTGATCTTCATACCGGTTGGCCTGTTGCTCCTAACTCTAGTGGTCGCACCATCCGCAGAGGAGCTGACGGCATTTCACGAAGGAAGCAGCGCGGGAATACATGTATTGGGTCCGCCATTCATTGTTCTTAGTGTGGTGTTCGGCGCTGGCTCCGCGTGGACTTTCTGGGCACAACAGCAGGTGGGGGCAATCAAGGGTGGTTTGACGCTGTTGCCCACGCTCAACCTCACGTTCGATGCCATGCTCGCATACGCAGGAAAGGCGTTCGTGCCCACTAATATGAGTGTTTCCTACACCTGGAGCGAATACCCGTACATCAGCGTGAAAGGACTGCTCGGAGCCGCGCTGGTGGGCGCGGCAATGTGGATCGCAATGCGCTTGGCCGGTTCGCCAGACCGCAATTGTCGGCTTATTGCTTTCGGGATTTTCTGGTATTTGATCGCTTTAGTTCCGGTATCGAACTTGGTACCAACAAGCACAAAGATGGCCGACCGCTATTTGTTCGTACCCACGGTCGGAGTTATCTTGGGGCTGCTTGCGCTGGCTGTTATGTGTTTTCCCGCCTCCCGCCGGAAGCAATCCGCAGTCTGTGCTGCACTCGTTTTAGTCGTAACCGCCTATACCGCATGCGCCTACGGTCGTACGGAAGTCTGGAGTGGCAAAACTACTGAGTGGAACGGCCGCCCACAGCCCGACCTGAGCTTATGGACGGCTGCGGTAGAAACCGACTCTGACAATACCTTTGCGCTGACGTCCTTGGGGTTGACTTATCTCCGCTTGACTCCGCCGGAGGCCGACACGGGGTTGGTATATCTGAATCGCGCATTGCAGATTGGCGAAGCCAACCAATCAAAGATTGCGGGCAACAACCATCTCATTCTCTCGCCTGTGTATGAAGGCCTGGGCGATGGGTATCTCACGCAGGCGTCCGAACTCAACGCCGACACAATCGGCTCGACCGTTTGGCAACAAAAGAAAGAGGCCTACGTTAACGCGGTGAAGTACTTCGGGTTAGCGTCCGAGACGCCGTCTGGTTTTGCGTCTTCCGATGCCCGAGTTTTCAGTAGATTTGCCGAGGCGTGCGAAGGCCAAGCACGGATGGACGCCCAGGAACTTGCGGTCGTTGTACTGGAAAAACGCGAACCTCTGATCCGAGAGCGGGATGAACTGCGCCGCAGTTCTGAAGAATCCATGCGGCACGCTCGGGAAATCCTGACCACCGGCAATGTATCTCCAATCGATCCCAACTATCGAACGGTAATAATTGGGCAGGGCAACATCGTTTTCGGCCGTGAGGTTGGTGCGTCGAATGCGGAGAAGGTTGACTACTATCGCCAGGCACTGGTTCGCTACCAGGAGGCCGCCGCCCTCCTTCCTGATGACCCCCGCCCGTTGTTATACGAGGGACTCTGCTACGAGCGACTCACTGGTATCGCGCAATCTCCCGAGGACAAGCGTCAGCAGTTCGCTCAGGGGGAGGCAGCCTTGCGCAAAGCGCTCACGCTGGACGTTGATGCGCCGGACTACAGTTTGGCCCTTCCGTACAGGGCACTCGCGTCACTCTACGCTCACGTAAACGATTTTCGCTCGGTGCTGGATTCCCTGAAGAGGGCCCAGCAATCTGACCCGTCCGGCTCCGCGTCGGCACAGCTCGCCAGCGAAATCCAGAGCGTAGAACAGTATCTCGCAACGCAGGAAAAAAGCCACTGAGAGTCAATGCCGTTTGGACGAAGTACTCAGCACAGGCCGTCGCAAACGACCCTGATGACCTTTCCTCCGGTTTTTATTACTCGCTAGGCGGCTCGATAACGGAAAACATCATCGATCCCAGCGTACTTGACCCGACAGCCTCTACTTATAGTAATCAATCGATGCTGCGCGGCGAGCCCAATCGGTTTGGCTTCGCCCTTATGCTTTGCTGCCTGCGGTTTTCAGGACGCGTCCACCAGCAGGGCAAGTAACCCCTCGCACTGCATCAGTTTCACCAGCAGAATGCGAAAGGCACTTCGTCTGTGCTTTGTTTGCTTTCTTCTCCCTGCCCCGGAATAGTGGGAAGAATTTTGCCCAGCGGGGCCGTGTGTCAAGGCTGCCGAAGGCACCGCGTAGCGGCTGCGGCCTTGAACCACGGACAGGCAGGGCTACACTTCCAGCATTCGGGGCAGGTGGGGACTACATACTCATTCCGATGCCCGGCGCGTGTTCCTGCCTTGGCCCGATCTCCTGCTGGGGCGCAGTGGCCTGCTCCTGCTTCACATCCGGCGCATGGGCACTGCGGTGCGAAACATCGTGCCCGAGCGCCGCACCCAGTTTCTGGCGGTCGTTGGTAAACAGTTGTGCATCGTAAGCGCCGCGTGAGACGGCGACGTAGGCCATACGGTGGTTGAGCAGGTCTTTTGCGTCTAACTCAGTATCGACGTGAATCAACACGCGGTCGGCGGTCTGTCCTTGGCTGGAATGACTCGTCACGGCATAGCCGTGATCGAGGTGCGGATGCTGGCGCGGATCGAGTTCGACCGTGCGGCCTCCGTCCATCTTAAGACTCAGCCGCCCGTCGTCGTTTTTACTAATGCTCTCCAGTGTGCCCAGCTCACGGTTTGCGAGCTTCAACCCGCGCGAGGGCGCGGTAAGCTGCACCCGGTCTCCGGCGGAGAACGCCCGCTCCTCGTCCCGATAAACGGAGACGCCCTGTTGACGGCGTGGATCGTAATTCCTCTCCGTGCCGTCCTTCAGCTCGACCGTAAGCCGGTTGCTGGGAGCGTCTATGCTTTTCACACGGGCGTACTCGCCTTTTCCGATGCCGGTCTCTTTCGATGTGCGCGAGTAGCGCAACACATCGCCCACGTTGTACCGCTCGGCCCAGGCGCGGTCCGCTCCGGTAAGATCTTGACGTGGCACAAGCACGTGAGTGCGACGCTCGTCGCTTGCGACCACTCCCTTCGCCTGCAATGCAGTGTGGATGGCCTGATTGACCTCCGCACGGGAACGATTGTCGGGCGAAACGACTAACGTGTTCTCGGGCGACTTCGCATACTCCTTTGCAATGGCCGCAATGCGCTCGTCGTGGTCTTTAACCTCATGGATGCGACCCTGCCGCTCCAACCCGGCAACGGCTTCTCCCACCTCGCCCCGCGCCAGCTGTTCGACCACCTGTTTCAACTTGGGGTCTTTCTGGCGCACGATTTCGTCGAGCTGCACCGTCTTCATGCCCGCTTCCTGAAGCTGCGCGAAGATGCGACCGGCTTCCACCGATTCATGCTGGCGCGTGTCGCCCACCAACAGAACGCGGTCGTTCGGATGCAGGCGGCTGACAAACTCGTGCATCTGTTTCGTGGACGCCAGCGAACTCTCGTCTACCACATAGAGCCGGAGTTCTCTCGTATCCTCACTCTGGCCTCGGGCAAGGTGCGCCTGCAAAGTCATAGTCTCGATTCCAGCGTCTCGCAGCGTTTGCGCCGCGCGGGACGTGGGCGCAAAGCCTTCCACCTTGTACCCGGCCCACTTCGCACCCTCGCGCACCACGGCCAGCGTCGTCGTTTTGCCCGCGCCCGCGACTCCATCCAAGCCAACGATCTTCTCGCGTGAGAGAAAGATTTTGTCAACCGCCTGGAGCTGCCCCGCATTCAGTTCCGGGTGCTGTTGTTCGGTGTCAATACGCATTCTTCCCGGAACCAGCATCGGATCGTCATAACCGCGCCGGTTGCCCGCTTGCATCTGGGAGATGGTCTCGCGCTCCATACGCAACATCGTGGCAGTCGTGAACGGCTGGCCCGCTCCAACGTGCTCGACGGCGCGGAACTCACCGGCCTGCACTCTGTGCTCGAACTCCTGCCGCACCTGAGTAGACGTGACCTGCCCCATGCCACGGTTGAGCGCCGCTTCGAGAATGTCGCGACGGTCTGCAACCGCCGACCGCTCGAAAATATGATCGCGAGCATAATTCACGGCCCGCTGCTCCGCCTGCTCGGGCGAGTAGTCGTGCCGCTGGCGCTGTTGTTGTCCATGCTCCCGCGCCTTGGCCACTATCTTGTCCGCCTGATGCCCATGCTGCGCGGCAAGATCGTGGTGCCGCCGCAAGACCTCCTCAGGCGACAACAGTTCCTTGCGGTCGCGTGTGTGGTGAGCGGCGATCTGCGCCGCCGCCGCTCCGTCGATTCCTTGCTCCCGCAGATGATCTTTGATCTGTTCTCGGCGCGGGCTGGAAGCCTCTAAATATGCCTTCGTGTAGCCTCGAATTTCCGGCTGTCCATGCTTGCCGCGCTCCATTCCGTAGCCCAGCTTATCCAAACGCAATGCCAGCTCGGAACGGTAAACTGCCGTGGCGTAGCGTTGGGACACAAACATCTCGTGCGGCTGCAAAGAGCGTGTTTCGCCGTTCTCCCGCTCCGTCACGTTGAAGATCACCGCATGGGTGTGAAGCTGCGGAGCCGCATAGCCTTCCACCGGACGCGCCGTGTCGTGCTCGAAAGTGGCGGCAATGAATCTCCCCGTCGTCTCCGGGGCATGGACATTGCCGATCCGTGCCTGCGTGTATCGTTCAAGTTCCCGAAGCGCCACGCGGACACTTTCCCGATGCGCTTCCCGCACCCGATCATCGCCGCCTACAAGCGCGGTGAGCGATAGCGACTTTGGCGCGGAAAATGTCGCATCCCATCCGGCGCGGTGCTCGGCGCTGGTCACCTCTCTGCCGAATTTTCCTTCATAGGTTCTCGAAACCTGATGCTGGACAAGCTGCTCTTCGGTGTGCGGGTGCTGGCCTTCGCTCAGGCGCGCGAAATGTTCGGAGCCGACCGCACCGTGCAAGCCCCACTGCTCGGCGAGCCTGCCCTGCCACTCGCTGTGGCCCTGCTGATCGCGGCTCCAGTAGTTCTGCGCCTGCGCGGCAAACTCCCGCGCATGGTATGTTCGCGCTTGACTGGCTGACAAAGGCTTCGAGATGGTCAGCATAAGCGCTCCTCAACTGCGCGGGGAACCGTCACCGCGCCAATCATGAATCAGGCAGAAACGCATTCTCGGCAGATTTCCTCTCATTCGATTCTCTTCGTCTCCTTCGATGCAAAGCGTTCTTTGGGCCTGTCGTTGGCGGCAGCGATGGTCGAACCGAAGATCGGGAGCACCGGCTGGATTGGCTTCTTCGGCGAGTCGGCGTGAATGCTGGCCTGTGTTTGTGGCGTTGCCTTCCGCACGATCTCTGGTCTCTTCCGCCTCGCAAATCCCGGCAGGACGAATCGCGTTCTGCCGATCTTTTTTCTCCATCTCTGCGGCCAACTTGTCGGAGGTTCGCCCCATTCGATCCTCTCCAAATCCCACTCGTCATATGCGTTCAGGCTCCGCAATATACTTCCCATCGCCAACAGAGAAAAGAACATCGCGACTCCCCAAAGCAGGGGCGTCAACAGCAATCTCCAGAATTTCTTTCCGTCATAGAACTGCGCCTCAAGAAACGGTTGGAGTCTGACGGTTTGGAGCCATTCCTCCGGCCCCTGTAGCAGGTCAGTCCAACCGGCCTGCCGCGCCGCTGGCGAAAGCTGCATCGGGATTCCGCGGTCGTCGGCCGCAGTTGCCGGAACCACGTCGGCATCCGTAGCCAATTCCTGTTTCTCGTTTGGTGCGGTCTTGTACAACCATCGGACTTCGGTACCCGCAGCCGCGTCCGTACCAAAGAAAGCGCACCTCAAATAGGTTCCAAGGTAGTAGCGTTGCATAGGCGTCCAGACCAGCCAATTACACAGAAACAAAGCCCCGGAAAAGGCCAGTATTGCCATCGCAGGCAGCCACGGAAAACGTCTGGGAAAGGGCAGGTCATTCATGGTTTCCGTCCTCGTTCCAGGCCCTGCGGTGCGAGAAAATCGTCGAGCAATTTACGAGCCTGTTGCAGCTTGCGCGTATCGGCCTCGTCGCGGATTTTGAGGATGGAATCGGGCAACATTTGCCTTCCTTCCGATGCCGCTTGAGCGCCAGCATGGAAGAGATTCAGGAGGGCATAACGCACCGCCCAAACCTCGGCCAACACCAGTTCCTCAGGGTCGGCGGGTCGCTGCCGCGCGGCGTGCAAAGCGGTCGCGCGTAGCCATTCGGAGAGCGACTGCCCTGCGCCTTCGGCGGCAGTTTCGATCTCGGAAAGTTCCTCGGGAGTCAGCCGCGTGGCGACGGTTTTCGTGCGGAAGCCGGGCTTCGCCTCGTCTCTGAATGGCAAACTGGACTGGGGAGCGGCCTGAATGCGGCGAATACTCCTTGGGGAAACCGCCTTGTTGCTCATACCGCGTCCTGCTCTGCCGCCGTCAAGCGGCGAAATGCTGGTTCACAGAAAGTTCTTGTGCTTCAACGCGTTTACCGGATCGACGCCAGAAGCACTTTGTCGCAAAATCCAGTTATCGCTCCCTACCACGAACATTTTCAAAAACTGATCCAATCTGCTGATACCGTGAACGTTAACCTGCGTAAACATCAAACCGCCAATCCGGCGCTCCGCAGTTCCCGTTTGGGGGTGTCGTGTCCACATTTCTCCCGCTGCAAAGCAGCGTCGTCACTCCCCACACCCGTGTAGCGCACTCAGAATTCCGTTGCGTGCCTACATTCCGGCGCAAAGCATCGCCTCTCTTACAGCTCGCCATATTCGAGCACCTGCGCCTCCCACGTGTGGATCACTTCGGGGGCCTGCCATGCGCGTCGAAACAGATTGCGGATCGACTTCCAGTGTCCCACCGGGAATCGGAAAGCGATTCCGTTTTCCCGCGCAAAGAAGTACACGCCCCGTTCCTCGTTGTCTAAGATCGCCGTGTGCGCGTAGAAATAGTGGCCTTTCCATTGGCACAGATCCCGCGCCAAATCCAGCTCTTCCAGCATCCTTCGGAACTCCGCAACCCTCGGGTATCCCACCACCGGATAGCACGGCGCAAGCTCTCCCGGAAACTGCAAGCGCGGCGAGAAGTCGTTCCCCTCTTCCCGTACCAGATCGAGCCGGTATCCGCCCTCTTCCAGGGAGGGCAATGCCGGTTGCACCGCCAGCTCAAAATCCTCGTCCTCGGTCTCGGCTGGCGGCTTCTCGCGCAGGGGCTTGCGATGACGGGAATAGTGGCCCCGCGCGCACACCTTCCACAGGGCTGCCCAGTGCGGCCAAAGCGCCTCGTTCAGTTTCTCGATGTTCGAGAACTTCTCCTGGTCGAGAAGGGTGTAGAGATTGCGCACGGTGAGGAGTGGTTTGCGCCGCTTTTGGCCTGGGTTCCCCAGCATTTTCAGGGTGTTCGTTACCACCCGGCGTACGTCGTCGCTGCCAACGTCCTCAGCCTTTGCTTCGGCCTGTTTGTCCCCCGGAAGCGTCATCAGGTACAGGAAGTCCAGCGGGGACTCTTTCGACCTTCGCACGACGGCATAAGCCGCAAGGAATGCCTCCAGGATTTCGGCCAGGGACTCGAAGGAAATCTGGTCTTGTGCGTTCGCAAACGACTCCGCGCCCAGCGTGCAGTAGTGGGCTACCAACGTCCACTCCGCCTGCGAAAGCGAGAGTCTGGCGTCGGCCTTGCCGCGAATTCTTAGCAAGGATTCGGTCGGCTCCAAGAGCAGATTGACCAACTCCAGACGGTCGTCTCGGGCCGACTCAAGTAGCTGCTTTGCCGCCTCCGATGTGGACACGGGTCCACCCGTCTTGAGGGCCATGATTTCTTTCAGTTTGTCGAGCCGCGAGCGCAAAGCATCGGAGATGCGGATGGAGATCACGGGTTGCTGCGTCGGTGCTGTTTTCTCTGTCTCTGTCATAGGATTCTTTTTCGCTTACCTCTAGGCAACATGTAACGGTACATGTTGACTCTAAGCCTACAACTGCGCTATTGTCAAGTGCACGGTCGGAAGAGGGCACATGGTGCGGGGTGGTTTTTCAAGAGGACACCCGCCCGCAGTGCTGCCAAGGGTAAGCGGATCGGAACTTTGGACTCGTCTGGAGAATGGAGCGATAAAGTGAACCCGGTAGAAGCCAGCGAACCGTTCGTGACGCCGGAAGAAGCGGCGGTCTTTCTCAAGATCAGCCCCGTGACGGTAAGAAAGATGGCTAGGGAGGGATGCCTTCCCGCACATCCGATAGGTAACGGACTCCGCAAACGCTGGCGCTTTTTAATTTCTGAGCTAGCTTCCCACATGAGTTGTCGTGTACAGTCGGAATCGTCATCCGTGCGCGATTTAAGGAGGAAAGCTTCTTGAAACGCACACGACAGGAAAGTGGAACGATAGTTCTAAAACAGAGAAGCAAAGGCCCAGACGTATGGGTCTGGCGGGTTTACCTCAAAGATGAGCTTGAGATTGTCCGAAAGAGAAGTTTCATTCTTGGAACCGTTCAGGAATGGCCCACGGAAGCGCACGCTTGGAAGGGGTCGTTGGAAAAACGAGATGCGTTGCTCGGGGAAACTTTCGGCAAGTTGGTTGAGCGTTACTTGCGCGAGGCGCTGTCCGACCGCTATTCAACAAGAAGCTCGTATTTGTCGCGCTTGAACAGATACGTTTTGCCGCGATGGAGCGGCACACAGGTGGGAGACGTGAAGCCCTATGATGTCGAACAATGGCTCAAGAGTATTCCGCGATCTCCCAAAACGAAGTCTCACATCAGGGGCATGATGCACCTGCTTTTTGAATACGCAATGAAGTGGGAAATGATCGCTTGCCAGCGGAATCCGATGGACCTTGTCAGGATTAAAGGAGTGACAAAGCGAACTCGGAGAAAACTGATCATCACGGTCGAGCAATTTCACTCGTTGCTGCCTCTTTTGCCAACCCACGTTCAAATGATGGTCATTCTTGCGATGTGCACGGGGATGAGAATCAGCGAAATCCTGGCGCTTCGTTGGACAGACGTCGATTTTGAACGGCAGGTTATCACCGTTCGCCGTTCCATCGTCAGCCGCTACGTGGCTGAGGCTACTAAGAACGAAGAATCAGCCGATGACATTCCGCTGGATCACAGCTTCGTTGCGGAGTTGCGGCGCTGGAAAATGCGGCGTCTGCAAGCTCCCGAGGAATGGTTATTCGCGAACATGGATACCGGGCGACCTTTTCATGCGAGCCCACTACAGCAGGACCACATTCGACCCGCCGGAAGGACACTCGGGATCATGGGCTTGGGATGGCACACGTTTCGCCATAGCTATCGGACCATGATTGACGACTTGGGTACTCCAGTCGGCGTCCAGCAAAAGCTCATGCGCCACGCCGATGTCCGCACCACAATGAACATCTACGGTTCGGCTTTTGAGGAAACCAAGAGGCGGGTCAATGCCAGAGTGGCAGGAATGGTTCTGCCATCCTCCGCTCACCAGGTACAGTGAAAATGGGGGACTGGCAATTAGTCCCTGGTTTTCTGTAAGTGGTTGCGGGGGGTGGATTTGAACCACCGACCTTTGGGTTATGAGCCCAACGAGCTACCAGACTGCTCCACCCCGCACAAAAATCATAACACACTGTGGTGAAGCGGCGCCAAACTGACGGGCGCTCCGGTAGTGTCCTGGCACTGCTCTGATCAGTCGAGCAGATCTGAGGATTGGTTTCGCACTCCATCCCGTGACTGGCCTTCCTGGTTGGGTCCGCTTGAATTCTTCAGGTCTCATGCGCATCTTGAATTCTAAGCGGACCCGCTCCTGGCGCTTCTCCGCCTTGCGTCCACGGTGATTCAGCGGCTCAGTCTCTTGCGCTCACAGGCATCTACGATCTTCTTGGGATCGATGGCATCCCGGTCAATCTGCTCTTCCAGAATTTTTCCGTCTTTGCCGATCAGGAAGTTGACGCGGCGCGCGGCCTTGTATTTGTCAACATAGATTCCGTACTGGCGAGTGACGTCTCCACCCCAATCGCTCAGCAGCGGAAAGGTGACGCCGATCTGGTCGGCGAAGGCTTTGTTGGCGAAGGCGCTGTCCATGCTCACACCCAGAACCTGGGTGTCGGCGGCTTCCAGCTGCTTGAGATTCTGCTGGAAGGCCTTCATCTGCGCGGTTCAACCACCGGTGAAGGCAAAGATGTAGAAGGCCAGAACCACATTGCTCTTGCCGCGATACTGGCTCAGGGAAACTTCTTTTAGGTCGCTGCCATCGAAATAGTGCAATTTGAAGTCGGGAGCGACGTCGCCGACCTTTAGGTTCATGGGTGCAGGCTCGGGCTTGTTGCCCTGCGCTTTGCTCTGCGGGCAGATAATCGCAGCGGTCAGCACCCAGACCCCCAACATTGTCGAAACACACCTTCGCTTCATGGGAACTCCTTCGAAAAGATTTCTAAAAGCGTACTCTGAGCCCGGCACGCGGTCAAAGCGCAAAATGCTTTCACGCGCAGCAATGCCGAAGCGCTTCTGCGGACTTTGTACAATTACTGCGTACAATGACTTTGTACAATGATTGCTGGCCTTGATCGGATCGGATGAGCATCCACACTCTAAACGACATCTTATTGGCGGTCTGCAACAACCGCCGCGACCGTGTCATGCTGCAACGAGGAGCCCTGGGCTGGGTGCCGATCTCCGCCACCGAGATTTACCGCAGTGTCGTGGGGGTGGCTCGCGCGCTTGAATCCTGGGGTGTCGGCAAAGGCGATCGCGTTGCCATCCTCAGCGAAAATCGCCCGGAGTGGACGATCGCCGATTTCGCGGCGCTTGCCCTGGGCGCGGTCACGGTTCCGATTTATTCCACACAGACAGCGGAGCAGACTGCGTTCGTCCTCAACGATTCCGGAGCGCGCGTCATCGCGGTATCGACGAAGAACCAGTTGGAAAAGGTGTTGACCATCCAGCGGCACACGCCGGTGGAGCGGATCCTGGTGATGGACGCGGTCGAAACTGCGCACGCGGTCCACATGCAGGAACTTATGCTGCGCGGGCCGGCCGAATTCGATCCGGAGTTCGATGCCCGCTCGCGGACGATTGCGCCCGACGACCTGGCAACAATTATTTACACCTCAGGCACGACGGGAACTCCGAAGGGAGCGATGCTGACCCACGGGAACATGGCGTCGAATATCGTGTGTTCGATGGAGGCATTCGGCTTCGGGACAAAAGACGAGGTGAGCGTATCGTTTCTGCCACTTTCCCATGTGACGGCACGGCACGTGGACTTCGCGCTGCTGTACCGCGGAGTCGTGCTGGCGTATTGTCCTGACATTGCGCGACTGGCGCAGGTTTTGGCGGAAGTGCAACCCGACATTTTTGTTGGTGTGCCGCGCGTGTACGAGAAGATTCACCAACAGGTGGTCCTCAAGACTGCGGGCTTTCCGAAAAGCGCGGTTTATCGCTGGGCGCTTTCGGTCGGGCGCGCTCACCGCGCCGAGACTCTGGCCGGAATCCAGCCTGCGGCGCTCTCTTGGAAAATGCAGGTCGCGGCCCGGCTCGTTTTTTCCAAAGTGCGCGCCGGGATGGGTGGAAAGGCGGAAGAGTTCATTTCCGGAGGGGCGCCCTTGGGCCGGGAATTGGCGGAGTGGTATGCCGATATCGGTATTTGCATCCACGAAGGGTACGGGCTGACAGAAACTTCCCCGGTGATCGCGGTGAACACGCCCGCGGCGCACAAATTGGGAACTGTTGGCAAGCCGCTGGCGAACGTCGAAGTGCGAATTGCCGACGACGGCGAGGTACTGGTGCGCGGGCCCTCGGTATTCAAGGGCTATTGGAATCGTCCGGAGGAAACGCGCGACGTGTTTGTGGATGGCTGGTTCAAGACGGGCGACATCGGGCACCTCGACAGCCAGGGATACCTTTCGATCACCGATCGCAAGAAAGATCTGATCAAGACTTCCGGCGGGAAATTCATCGCCCCGCAACCGATCGAGAATTCGCTGAAGCTGAACCCGCTGATTGGGACCGCGGTGGTGCTCGGTGACCGGCGGAAGTTTCCCGCGGTGCTGATCTCGCCGTACTTCCCTGCCCTGGAAGATTGGGCGCGGGCGAACCAGGTTGACTTTGCTTCGCGACAAACACTGGTCGCAAACGCCAGGGTGCAGGCGCTGTATGAAGGCATTATCGAAGATCTGAACCAGAACTTGGCGCGCTTCGAAAAACTGAAACGTGTGCTGGTCGTATTTGAAGAACTCTCGGAGGCGGATGGAACGATGACGCATACTTTCAAGGTGCGGCGGCGGGGAATTGAGGAACGCTACCGGGCGTTGATTGATGAGATGTACGCAAAGGCCGAAGCAACTGGAGGGTGAGCCGTTCGCTGCGAATTTCGACTTTGTTTTGACGAGCGCGGCTTCCGCCACGCCGCAATCATCGCAAAATCAACGGCGGCTTTACAGGCTGCGGAAAAACTCTGATTTGAGCAGTTTTTGGGAGGGGCACGACTTCAGAGGCTGCGGAAAAACTTAATCTCGGGCTTGATTTTGGGTGGCGCAGCGCTTCAGCGCTGCGATAACTGGCCTGTTTTCAGTGTCGGCTTTAGCCGCTGGGGTCAGACTGCGGCGCAGAAGATACTTTTTCCGCAGCCTCTTCAGTCGTGCCGTTAAATCGTTTAGGTTTGTTCGTGCTTCAGCGCCCGAGGTGTGCTTTTTGCCCTCGCAACGACTTTTTCCGCGCCCTCTTTAGCCGCTGACGCGGAGCCGGGAAGCAAGACGACTTTTCCCCCAGCCTGCACAGCCGTACAATAAGCTCATGACGGACTCATTTCTCATCGCTGGCAGGCAATTCCGTTCCCGCTTGATCGTTGGAACCGGCAAATACAAATCTTTTCAGGAAACCGCCCGCGCGCTCGAAGCCAGCGGCGCCGAGATGGTGACCGTAGCCGTGCGCCGGGTGAATCTTGACCGCAGCAAGGAGTCGCTGCTCGATTACATCGATGTGAATAAATATTTCCTGCTGCCGAACACTGCCGGCTGCTACACGGCCGACGACACCATCCGCACGGCGCGGCTGGCGCGCGAGGTTGGACTCTCGGACTGGATCAAACTGGAAGTGATCGGCGACCAGGCAACGCTGTATCCGGATGTGCAAGCGACCCTCGAAGCCACAGGAGTGCTGGCGAAAGAAGGATTCACGGTGCTGGCCTATACGTCGGACGACATCGTGTTCGCCAAGCGGCTGGTGGACGCAGGAGCTTCGGCGGTAATGCCATTGGGCGCGCCCATCGGCAGCGGGCTGGGCATTCAGAACACCGCCAACCTGCGCATCCTGCGCGAGATGATCACGGCAGTTCCGCTGATTGTGGACGCGGGCGTGGGCACCGCTTCCGACGCGGCCATTGCCATGGAACTCGGCTACGACGCGGTGCTGATGAACACCGGCATCGCCGGCGCCCAGGAACCGGTGCTGATGGCGGAAGCGATGAAACACGCAGTGTTGGCGGGACGACAGGCGTACATGGCGGGGCGAATGCCGCGCAAGCTTTATGCGACTGCCAGTTCGCCGCTGGAAGGCGTGGTGCGATAGAGATCCATGTGGACGGGCGAGACGCCCGTTGCTCCACCGGAAAAAGATTGGGCGGCCACCAGGGCCGCCCTTTTTACATCTGTTGGAATCGTTCCCCCTAGAGCATCTTAAGGCTATCAATGCGGATCTTTCCGCCACTGATGAATCCGGTCACGGCAACGTGGTGTCCCTCGTGACCCTTGATGGCTTCGGGATTGTCGATCATCAGGACCGTCTGGTCCTTGTCGGTAACGATGACCGCAGCAATGCCGGATGCAATGCATTTCTTTGTACATTCGGCCGCTCCGGCGTTGGCTCCCTTCACGCCACACTTCGCGTCGCTAACCCAGCCGTTCACGGTCTGGGTATCGGCGGCAAATGACACCGAGGCCCCCAATAAAATCAAGGCGCCGGCAAGTAACAACAAGAGAAGTTTCCGCATGTCACCCTCCTTGGATTAGTTCCCACACGTGATGCGATCTCTGCACTTTATCACAAGAGACTGGGCTGCGAGAAATTGGAAGGGCGTGTCGGAAAAGTTGTGACAAATCCATCGCACTTTACGGCGATTCCGGTTTATCATGGCGGGCAGCATCGTAACCAAACCAGGAGGAAGCAAGATGGTTGCGCCCTTCCGTTTTCACAGCCTATTCACGCTTCTGCTAGTTTCTGTCATCTTGCTGTTGGCAAACCTTGCCACGGCCCAGGAGTCCTCGACAGCGCTGCTCCGCCTTCAGCGTTCGAAAGCGTATCTGAATCTGGAGACGAACGTAGTGCACGCGCAGGGCATGCATGGTCTCACCGAGGGCAAGGGCGGGAGTGTGTTCACCTACCCCAACTCGCTTTCGTGCCTGGTGGTTTATGGCGACGGCAAGTATGTACTGGAAAAGCGAGAGGAAGCGACGGTAGGAAAGCCCAAAATCAAGCTCGCGGAAGGCTCCTTGGCTCCTGATGATCTTCAGCGCCTGAAGACGATCCTCGACGATGAAGCTCTGAAGAAAATCGCGTCGCCGAAGGCGCCAGACTTTCCCGACGACGCGGTCATGGTCCGTGAAGTCGAGAGCGTGGATGCGCAGATCGACCGCCAGGGCACAGCTCAGCACTTCACAACCATAAAGGGGCGGTTGAAGACTACCGCCGCAACCGGAATGGATGCGTACATCGATAACAGCGCACCCTTCCAAAAAACGCTGAACCCGCTGATGAAGTGGTTCGAGGGGCTGGAGAAAAAGAGTAAGTCGGAGCTAAAGGATTCGAAGCCCCAATACTGTGTACCGATGAATATCGGCTAGCGCGATGACAAAACCCGTCCAATTTCTTTGCATCGTACTGGGATTGGCGCTGGCTACAACTGCGGGCTCCGGTCAAGGCCCCAATCCTCCAACCATTCGGCTCCTTCTTAATGAAGTCCAGCCCGGTTCCCTATCCGCCGACCAGTACTGCACTTTGGTGTTTACGGACCGCCATTTCCACTCAGAGAAAGCGAGCCTCCACCACGGGAAGGATACTGACCGCAAGATTTACGAAGGCGAACTCTCCGAAACGGAATGGAATGCGCTCGGCGGGATTCTCGACAGCAAGGAATTTCGCGAACTCAAAGTTCCGCAAAGTGTGCCGCCGTTAGTCATGCAGGATACACACCCCTACAACATCAGCGTGGTGCGGGACGGCAAGTACCAGAATATGGAGTTCCTCGACGGCAAGAGCCTCAAGCCCTACGAATCACAGGTCAAGCCCCTGCTGCAATGGTGGAAGTCGCTTCGCGGGCGACGCATACCGGGATCAAACGCGCCTGCAAATGAACGTTGTTCGCTCGACAGCTTGCACGCTGTCTTCAGTCAGTAGCTCGGCCAGTTGGAGCGGGATCAACTGAGGCGGGGCTAAGAAACTCTTTCCACCAGCGTCTGCCTGTCGTTCCGAACGCCAGTTCTTAGCGCTCGTTCTTAACGCTAGTTCTTGGCGCGGCCGGTGGGCGGCTTCTGCGGAGGATCGGGAGCGACGTAAACGACTTCTCCACGGCGGGTGTAGTGCAACTGCTCGCGGGCTTCCTTCTCGATGGCGGCTGGATCGGATTTGAGCGATTTGATCTGGTCGACGTACTGACTGTTTTCCCTCTGCACGCGCTCGACCTCGCTCTGGAGCGCTTGCATCTCGGCGCGCTTCTGCCGATAGATGACCATGCCGTTGGCTCCGAACATGGCATGTAGCAATAATCCAACGATAAGAAGGACGGCGGCCACGGTTCCCAGGCGATGCCACTCCAGGACGAGCCACGACCAGACCGGGCGCGAGCGTTCGACCCAGCGCGCCGCGGCGGCCTCTGCCCTGGGAGCTTGATCCTTAGCTTGATGAATGACCGCGCGGAGGCTTTCCTCCGGACTTGGAAGGATGCGCACTCTCGAGGCTGGTCCTAGTCGAAGATCCATGCTTTTGCCGCCGCACTCAACTTTGCGAGGTCTTCCCGGCTGCGCGCTTCGCTATACACCCGCACCACTGGCTCCGTGCCCGAGAGCCGGTAGCAAACCCACGATCCGTCGGCGAGGACGAGTTTGAGTCCGTCGATCCTCACCACGCTGGCAACTTTGATCCCATGGAACTCGCTGGGATCGAGACGTAACTTCTCAGTAAACTTCTGTTTTACTTCCGGCGTCAAGCGGAAGTTCTCCCGCAGAGGATAGAAGGAACCAACTTTGGCAAATAGGTCGTTCAATTGTTTGCCGAGCGGGGCGCCACGCCGAGCGACCATCTCGCAGCAGAGCAGGCCGGCGAGCACTCCGTCTTTCTCCGGAACGTGTTTGCGGATGGAGAGGCCGGCGCTTTCTTCCCCGCCGATGAGGATCTTGTCCTGCTTGATCAGCTCGCCAATGTATTTGAAGCCAACCGGAGTTTCGTAGAGCTCGATTTTGTGTTTTTCGGCAAGCGCGTTGATGAGATTGGTGGTGGCGACGGACTTGCCGACTCCGTTTTTCCAACCGCGGGTTTCCACCAGGTAGTCAAAGAGCAGCGCGATGATGTAGTTGGGCTGGAGGAACGTGCCGTCGTCGTCGACAATCCCGAAGCGATCGGCATCGCCATCGGTCGCGATGCCAATTCCTATGCCCTCGCCCATTTCGCGCATCTTCTGACGCAGGTCTTCGAGCAGATGATCGTCGGGTTCGGGGGCGTGGCCTCCGAAGAGCACATCGCGCGTGTCGTGCACAGTGGCCACGGTTACGCCGGCCTCGCGCAGGAACGCGTCCGAATAGCCCCGCGCAGCGCCCCACATGGGATCGAAAGCCACCTTGACGCCGGCTTTCTTAATGACGTCGAGATCGACGATTTCGCGCAAACGCGAAAGATACATGCGGCGTGGATCAATAGATTGGGATTGGGACTGCGCCTCACCTTTTGTTGTGTGCGGCGTTTGCGGATTCGCGTCGAAGGCTGCGATCTCGCGCTCGATGGCTTGCGTAACTTCCGGGAGCGCGGGCGCGCCATCGGGTGTGGAGAACTTGATTCCGTTGTACTCCGGCGGATTATGCGACGCGGTAAAGTTGATGGCGCCGTCGGCTTTGGACTGGATCACGGCGTAGGAAATGGCGGGCGTGGGCGCAGGCTCCGCGATGACCAGCGGCGTGATGCCGTAACTGGTCAAGATGTCGGCGGCCGTGGCGCAGAAGGTTTCGCCCAAGAAGCGCGGATCGCGGCCAACGATGACCCTGGCTCGGTTCGATTTCTGCGACGACACGTAGCGTGCGATGCCGTGCATTGCCCGGTTCACATTGGCAAACGTGAATTCTTCGGCCATCACGGCCCGCCACCCAGATGTGCCGAACTTGATTTGCGTTGCCATCGGCTGCCTCGTATGCTTCCAGTGAAACTTTGAATCTTCGATTTTATATGACCGACAAAAAGCTGGTTCTTACCACCTGCGGTTCGCTCGAGGAAGCCCGGAGCATCGCACACGCGCTGGTGGAGCGGCAACTGGCGGCGTGCGTCAACATCGCTCCCCAGATTGAATCGACATATCGCTGGCAAGGCGAGGTCGAGACGGCAACGGAGTGGCTCCTCCTGATCAAGACGACGGCAGACGCTTTCAATCGCCTGCGCGAGGCTTTGAGTGAGCTGCATTCCTACGAGCTTCCGGAATGTATCGAGATTGCCATTGAAGATGGAAGCGCGGCGTACCTGGAGTGGATTGGAGAATCGGTGCGCTGAGGGCGACTGTGTGGAAGCGGGGCTACGCCCCGCTTGGACGGGGCAAGCCCCGTCCCCACACGAGAAAGCCAGCGCGACCGGCCTGCTAGATCGCCCCCAGCGCCTGGTCGAGATCGGCGAGGATGTCGTCCACGTCCTCGATACCGACGGAGATGCGCACCAGGCCGTCGGTGATGCCGATTTTGCGGCGGCCTTCCTCGCCGACGGCGGCGTGCGTCATGGTGGCGGGATGCGAAATCAGGGTTTCGACTCCGCCCAGGGACTCGGCCAGCGAACAGATGCGCACCTTGCGCAGCATCTGGTTGGCGTTCGCGAGCGATCCGGTTTCGAAGGCGATCATGGATCCGAAACCGGACATCTGGCGCTTGGCCAGTTCGTGCTGCGGATGATCGGGCAGTCCGGGATAGTAAACCTTCTGCACTTTCTTGTGTTTTGAGAGACAACCGGCAACTTTGCGGCCGTTGCAGTCGTGCTGCAACATGCGCACCGCCAGCGTCTTCACCCCGCGCAGGATCAGCCAGCACTCGAATGGCGAGAGGATGGCGCCGGCGGCTTTCTGAAGAAAAGCGAGTTTCTCCGCCTGCTCAGGTTTGGTGCAGATTACTACACCGCCCAGCCCGTCGCTGTGTCCGTTGAGGAACTTCGTGGTGGAGTGGACAACCATGTCGGCGCCCAGTTCGATCGGACGCTGGAAATACGGCGACATGAAAGTGTTGTCGACGACGACCTCGACGCCGTGCCGATGGCTGAGTTCGCTGATGGCGCGGAGGTCGCAGAGCTGCATCAGAGGATTGGTCGGCGTCTCCAGGAACACCAGCCGCGTGTTCTTCTGGAATGCGCGCTCAACCTTGTTGAGGTCGGATGTATCGACGTACGTAAATGTCAAGCCAAAGTTTGCGAGGACCTGATTGAACAGGCGCGGCGTTCCACCATAGAGATTGTGGCCGGCGACCACGTGGTCTCCAGCTTTGAGCATGGTAGCAATGGCGTTGATGGCCGCCATCCCACTGCCGAACACGCGCGATGCCGTTCCGCCTTCCAGCGCCGCGAGGTTGGTCTCGAGCCGGTCGCGAGTCGGATTCGATACGCGCGCGTATTCGTAACCTTTGTGCTTGCCGATTTCTTCCTGCGCGTAAGTGGAGGTCGCATAGATCGGGGCGCTGACCGCGCCGGTGGCAGGGTCGGGCTCTTGTCCAGCGTGGATGGCGCGGGTGGCGAAGCCGGATGGTTTAGTGGTCAAGGAGTTCTCCTGGGTCAGATCTTCGGCTTTTAGCTGTTAGCTTTTGGCTCATAGCCTCTTGTGAAACTTGAGTAGAGACGCGGCTTGCCGCGTCTCCTGCCGCCGAGTGAGATCTCTAGCTCCAAGCCAAAGGCTAAGAGCCAACAGCCTCTCTATATTCCACCTTCAAAGATTTTCTTCGACAGATACCGCTCCGCAGAGTCGGGGATCAGCGTGACTACGCGCTTCCCTGCCCCGAGGCGCTTGGCGATTTCAACCGCGGCGTACACGTTGGCTCCAGCGCTTGAGCCCCCCAATACGCCTTCGCGAGCGGCAAGCTCTTTAACCATCCCGAAGGCCTGAACGTCGGTCACCATCATGATTTCGCTGCAAACCGAAGCATCGAAATTCTTCGGTATGAAGCTCGATCCGATGCCTTCCACTTTGTGCGGGCCGGGTGTGCCTCCGCCGAGCACCGACCCTTCCGTTTCGACGGCAACGGTGTGCACGTTCGGCAGGCGCTCTTTCAGAAAACGGGCAACTCCCGTGAAAGTTCCCGCCGTGCCGCAGCCAACGGTGATGGCATCAATCCGTCCTTCCATCTGTTCAAAGATTTCGCGGGCCGTAGTTTCGTAGTGGTAGTCGGGGTTGGCGGGGTTCTCGAACTGCGCGGCCATAAAGGCACCGGGGTCGGTTGCCAGCAGGTCCTTGGCGCGATCAATGGCGCCTTGCATGCCCTCGGCTTCCGGGGTGCGGGTCACCTCGGCGCCGAGGGCCCGCATGATGATGACCTTTTCCTCCGAAAATTTTTCGGGGATGAACAGCCGGACTTTGTAGCCGCGACTCACGCCGATCAGCGCCAGGCCGATGCCGGTGTTCCCGGCGGTGGCTTCGATGACCGTGCCGCCGCGCTTCAGCTTGCCTTCCCGCTCGGCGCGCTCGATCAAGCCAATGGCGGCGCGGTCTTTCACGCTGCCGCCGGGGTTCAGGTATTCGAGCTTGGCGAAAATATCGGCCGATCCCGGAGGGGCCAGCCTCTTCATTTGCAGCATCGGCGTTTCGCCGACGAGCTTCGATATGTCGTCGCTAACCCGCAGGCGGGAACTTGCTGTCGATGTGGGCACTCTACAGAGTAAGGAACGCGAGCCGCCAGCGTCAATCGCCACTCGTCTTGCCGGAGCGCCCCGCAGCCTCCACTGTCGTCGTAGGATCTGCGCCTTGCCAGCTCACGTCGGCCGTCGGCCCGTACGTCGCCGGCACCGGCTTTCCCAGCAAACGCAGGTAGACCGTCAACTGCGTCCGGTGATGAGCGGTATGCAAGACGCGCCGCCAGAAGATCCAGATCCGTTCCCGGCGGGTATCAAAGAAAGGGACAACCGTCCGCCACCACTCCTCATCGCGTTCTGCCATGAATCCAAGTCGCGGCCAGGCAAGCTCCAGCATCCGCTGGTTGAAGTCCTCGACTGCAAGCCTCTGCGGCAGGACTTGTTCCGCTGCGACTTCCGGCACGCCGAGGAATTCGGCAAAGAACCGCCGCTCCGACAGCAGCTGGTGCTTCATGATGTCGGCGACTGAACTGGAGCTCGGATGGGGGCGGTAGCCAAGATCCGAATCGACAAAGGCCGCCCAGACGGAAACGACTTTATTCGTCTCGCTGGCGTAGGTATCGAGGACGTGCTGAAGGAGCGCAACCCGGCCACGCGGAACTTGCTCGTCACGAATCGCCGAGAACGGATATTTCATAAGTGCAACGCGACTCTCGCTTATTGCGCCCCTGAAGCGGGCGCGGTTCCGGCGTAATAACCGCTTTTCGTGCGGACGGTGAGTTTGCCGTAGCTGCGCGAACGGGCGTCCACTTTCACTTGCCGATAGCCGCCCTGGGTTTTCGGCGTCGTCGGTTTGTATCCAATGGTGTACTGGTTGCGAATATCGTGGGCCACGCTGCGGCTGATGGCGTCAACTTCGTCCAGCGTTTGGGGAAAGAAAGCGATCCCGCCGGTGCTCTGAGACATGAGCTGCAGCGCGCGTTTGGCGCGTTTAGGATGCTCTTCCTTCTCCAGGATGCCAATGGCGTAAACGGTCGGTCCATTCTCTGCCTGCAGACGACGTACGGCCTGCTCCAGAGTCTCGGCGCTCTCGTTGTCGTCTCCGTCCGTAACTACAAGAATCACTTTCTTTTCCAGCTTCGCTTCTTTTTTCAAGTGGTCGGCGGAGGCGACGACCGCATCGTAGAGCGCCGTGCCGCCGCGAGCCTCGATTTTTTCCAGCCCCTCTTTCAGTTTATTGATGTTGGAAGTGAAATCCTGGTCAAGGTAGTACTCGTCGTTGAAGTTGACGATGAATACCTCATCATTTGGATTCGACGAGCGCACCAGATTCAGGGCCGCTGCGTTCACCTTTTGCCGCTTCTCGCGCATGGAACCAGAGTTATCGACCACGATGCCCATGGCGACGGGGATGTCTTCGTGGCGGAATGAGGTGATGGTTTGGGGATGCCCATCCTCGAAGACGCTGAAATCGCCCTTGTCGAGGCTGGTGACGATGCGTTGCTTGTCGTCGATGACCGTGGCATGCAGCACGACTTCTTCGACGTCCTTGCGGAAAACGAAGACGCCGTTGTCGGAGGAATCCGGATTCTGGGCAGAGTTCGGAGAGACGTTCGGAGCGGCGGTCTGCCCCGTCGAGGCGGGCTGGGAACTGGCAACCGAGGCCGGCGGCGACTGCCTCGGGGCTCCCCCTTGCACTGGCGAGTTAGCCAGGAACAACGTTGTCAGGAGAAAGAAAATCGGTAGCGGAAGGTTATTCCGTTGGCGCATAGTAACCCGTCTTGGCGTAGACCCGGAGCGGCGGCAATCCTTTTGGCGGTAAGAGCTTCACTTTTATTTTACGCCATTTGCCATCGCGCACTGGGTTCTTTGGACGGTATCCGATGACATATTGGTTGCGCAACTCGATGCCAATTTTTGTGGAAACGTCCGCCAGGTCGTTCGGGTTATCAATGGTAAAAGCCCGTCCCCCGGTCAGTTCGGTGACATCGCTGAGCAGGGCAGGTCCAAGCCGCTCTTCTTCGGTTGGAAAATAATGATCGTAGATGCCGATGGCGTAGATGAGAATGTCGGCCTCTTTGACCATGGAACGGATCTCGCCTTCTGTATAGCGGCTATGGTTGTCGCCGCCGTCGGAGATGATCAGCAATGCCTTCTTCGGATACTTGGCCTGCCGCATTTTGCTGACGCCGAGGTAAATGGCGTCCAGCAGCGCCGTCCGGCCCTTGGGAACCGTGCAAATGAGCCGGCCCTGAATGTCATCCACCGAACTGGTGAAATCGGCGATCTCCTGCGGCTTATCGGAGAAGGCGATCATGAAGAACTCGTCCTGCGGGTTAGCAGTCTTGAAGAATTCGCCCACCGCCTCGCGGGCGCGCTCGATCTTGCTGCTCATGCTGCCGCTCATGTCAAAGATCACGCCGATCGAAACCGGAGCGTCTTCGCTGGAGAAAGTCTTGATCTCCTGCTGGTCTTTGCCTTCGAAAAGGTTGAAGTTCTGGCGATCGAGGCCGGTGACAAGCCGGTTTAAGGGATCGGTGATGGTGACCGGCACCAGAACCATGTCCACGGCTACTTTGAAGGGCTTGGTGTGGGTCTTGAGCGCCGGATCCACCTCGGGCTCTTTTGGCGCCGGCGGCTGGACGCGGGGCTGGATGTGGACGTCCTCGGTCGAAGTCTGGGCAAGAAGCGGGGGGGCGCCGCACACAGCAACCACCAGAAGTACAACGAGGAAGACGCGAGCCGAGAACTGTTTGCGGTACAGCATAGGCCCCACTAAATCCGCGCCTTGCAGGGAGGCGACCCGCATCCCCAAACGGCGGGCCGGGAGAATCTCTCCTCAGCCGGATACTAGCACAATCGCGAAAAACTGTTGTCACCTTTTTGTCTCTAACCCATACCTTCTGCGCATCTTTTTTCTCCTTTTGCTCGTTGGCCCCGGGGCCGGATCGTCCCTGCTACAATTCTGCGTTCCCTTTATGGCAATTATTTCCCCATTTCGAGCATGGCGCTATGACCCGGACCGCGTACCGGTCCAGCAGGCTGTAACCCAGCCCTACGACAAAATCACCCCTGCCATGCAGGAACATTACTACCAGGCCAGTCCTTATAACCTGGTGCGGATTATTCTCGGGAAACGCCTGCCGGGGGACGGGGACGCCGAGAACGTCTATACCCGGGCGGCGGCGTCCTTCCAAAACTGGCGCCAGACGGGCGTTTTGCGCCGGGATCCCGAACCTTCGATCTACCGCTATTCCCAGACGTTCCGGGTTCCGGGAGACGTTCCGGGAGGCGTTCCGGGAGGCGCTCCCGGAGGCGTCGTCCGGAACCAGGCGCGGGCTGAGCGGTGGGGCTTCATCGCACTCGGCCGGATCGAGGAGTATTCCGCGGGCGTCGTGTTCCGGCACGAGCAGACGCTGGCCAAGCCGAAGGCCGACCGGCTGGATTTGCTGCGCGCGAATCGAGCCCACTTCGGTCAAATCTTCATGCTGTATAGCGCGGCGGGCAAGGTCGATGCCCTGCTCGATTCGGCGGCCGCCAGAGACATCGACATCGAGGTCACCGACGAGTACGAGGTAGTGCACCGCGTCTGGAAGATCTCCGATTCCTCCGTCATTGCCTCCGTGCAGGAACAGATGCGCGATCGGAAGCTGATCATCGCCGACGGTCATCACCGCTATGAGACGGCCTTGACTTACCGCAATGAGCGGCGCGCCGCGGCCGACACGGGGTCGGGTTTTCCAGTTCCTTACGACTCGGTGATGATGACCTTCGTTGACATGGATCGCCCCGGCCTGGTGATTCTGCCGACACATCGGTTAGTGTTCGGCCTGCCCTCTTTTTCAGCTGCGCAATTTCAGGCCGAGGCGCGGAAATTCTTCCATGTGGAAGAGGTCGATGCCGGAATCGATGCGACGCGCGCCACCGCCATTCTGCAGCAGGCAGGGCACACAGGAACCGCGCTGCTCGCGATCACCTCCGGGCGTTCATTTCTGCTGCACTCGCCTAGAGCCATTGGCACCCGCTTGTTCGGGAACCTTTCTCTGCGCCAGCAAGCGCTGGACGTGGTGCAATTGCACAAGTGCCTGCTGGAAGGTGCGCTGAAGATCTCGGAGGAAGCCATTCGCAATCAGGCGAACGTTTCCTATTGTCGCGAGGCCGCTGAAGCGCTGACCCAGGTGCAGAGTGGAAAGGTGCAGGTGGCGTTCCTGATGAATCCGGTGCGCATGGACCAGGTTCGCGATATCGCTCTTGCCGGCGATGTGTTGCCCCAAAAGTCCACCGATTTCTACCCCAAGTTGCTGAGTGGGCTCACGATTTATGCGCTGGAATAGCAAACTGCAGTTCTCAGTTCCCGGTTCTCAGTTCCCAGTACGAGCTGATTTTACTGAGAACTGAGAACTGGGAACTGAGAACGAGCGGAAGTGCCCTCCACGACGAAAAAGACCTTGACGAATAAGACCCTGGCCATTCTGTTGGCCAGCGTGACGTTTCTTTCCGCGGCGCCTGCTGCCGACGAAAAACACATTTCCGTCTATTCTCCGGTCGCGATCTACACGCTCCCGGTTCTGGATCGTGCCGGCCATGAGTATGTCGGCCTGCTCGAACTTCTGGAACCGCTGGGCCGCGTAAGCAGCCAGTCGGACGGGCGTCGCTGGAAGCTTCGCTATAACGCGGTGGATGCCGAGTTTGTTGCGGGAAAGACGCGGGCCAAAATTCGCGGGCGCGATTTTAATTTCATGGCTCCTTTCCTGATTGAAAACTCGCGCGGATTGGTTCCGCTAAGCTCGCTGAGCGCGTTGCTGCCGCGCCTTCTGGGTTCGCCGGTTAATTTTCGCGAAAGTGCGCGCCGGTTACTCGTCGGCGATGTCGGCATCCAAATCAGTTTCCAACTGGATGCGAGCAACCCGTCGCGGCTGGCACTGAATTTTAGCGCTCCTGTCAACCCGACTATCGCCACCGAACCAGGCAAGCTGCGAATGGTCTTTAAGCGGGACCCGGTCGTGTCCCCGGGAAGCCAGTCGATTTCTTTTGCCAACAAGGTCATCACGCAGGCCAGCTACTCCGAGAACAACGGTGACGCCGAATTAGACCTGGCTGCGAACGAGCCGCTGATGGCAAGTTTCAGCAACGACCGAAGGACGATCGTCGTTTCCGCGGTCCCACAAACACCAGCAACGCCGAGTGCCGTTGGACTGGGACCACAGAATCCGGCGCAGGCCGTACCATCGGCGGCAAACGTCGCCGCAGGCACTCATCGCGTTCTGGCCGTGGTCGATGCCGCGCACGGCGGCGACGAACGGGGCGCGGCCTTGACGGATACACTGGCCGAAAAGGACGTCGCGTTGGGATTTGCGCGGCTGCTGCGGCATGAACTGGAGATTCGGGGCTTCGCGGTTGCGTTGTTGCGCAACGCCGATACCAGTTTGACTCTAGATCAGCGCGCCGCGGCAGCCAACGTTGCGCGCGCCGGAATCTACATCAGCCTGCACGCGGTTTCGCAAGGCAGCGGCGCGCGCGTGTACACCGCGCTGCTTCCGGTGGAAGGAACGAGCAAAGGAGTATTTCATGCGTGGAATGCGGCACAGGCCCCGGCTTTGCCCGTCAGCCGCATCGTGTCGGCGGCAATCGTTGCCGAGATACAGAAGAGACAATTCCCGGTTCAAGCCTCTTCCGCTTCGCTGCGCCCGTTGAACAATGTGTTCATGCCTGCCGTCGCGGTGGAACTGGCGCCCGGAGCCGATGGTGTCGCCGACTTGACCTCTGCCAATTATCAACAACGCGCCGCGTCGGCAATCGCCGATGCTGTCGTTTCTGTCCGCGACCGCCTGGGGGTGCAACCATGATGGGCACGGTAAGAAAATCGGGTCATCGGGTGATCGGGTCATCGGGTCATCTAAAGTCAAAAGCCTTTGAACTTCGATCACCCGATGGCCCGATCACCGGATCACCCGATCCGCAGGTGCAACCATGATCCCACGGCATCTTCTAATCGGCGTGGCGGCGCTGCTGGTGCTGGTGGTGTCGATGGGAATCTACGTTCGCCACATGCGGCAACAGGCGGGGCAGTTTGAGTCTTCGGCGGCCAACGCGTTCCCCGTCCATCCCCCAGCCTCCGGTCCAACCGAGACCGTGACCCTCTATGTGGCGGATGACGCCGCCGGCATGCTCCGCCCGCGATCCGCGCAGATTCCTCTGCCCGGAGGACGACAGCAGCGAGCCGAGGAGTTGTTGCGCGCGCTGCTGCGCATCTACCAGCAACCGGACGCTCCGCATCCTCTGGCTCCGGCGGCGGACATCCGCAGCATCTACCTGGTCAATCCGGGCGCGGCCGTCATTGATCTGAATGCCGCGTTCGCCGACCAGCACCGCTCCGGCATTCTCAGCGAGCAACTCACCGTGAATTCGCTGGTGGAAACGCTGGCCGTCAACGTTCCGGGAATCCAGCGGGTCAACATCCTGGTCGAAGGCAAAACGCGCGACACGCTCGCAGGTCACGCCGACCTGACCGAATCGTTCGATGTGATCACGGTTGAGCAGGCGGGAAATCAGTAAGACTGGGTGCCCCACTCATTCGCGTTCTGTGCGAATGAGTGGGTTTCGTCACAATCCGGCGGTTTCGTCACAATCCGGCTGCGACCCAGATCACAGTCAAGCCCGAACTCCTGTGTCTACTGTAGAGGGATGACCAAGGGCCTGCACCGCTATTACGGCAACCACGATCTGCATTTCATAACCTGCAGTTGCTACCACCGCCAGCCGCAACTGGATAAGCCCGAACGCCGCAATCTTTTCCTGAGCGTCCTGGAAGAAGCGCGCCAGAAGTACCGCTTCGTGGTCCACGGATACGTCATCATGCCCGAGCACTTTCACCTCCTCATAACCGAACCGGAAGTGACCGATCCCTCGGTAGTAATGAAAGTCCTAAAAGAAAGGTTCACGAAGAAGCAAAGAGCCGAGGGTGCCCCACTCATCGCGTCCTTTGCGATGAGTGGGTTCTCACCCCCGAAACCCGCTCCGGTCTGGCAGAAACGCTTTTACGATTTCAACGTGTGTACCGAACAGAAGCAAGTCGAGAAGCTGCGTTACATGCACCGCAACCCGGTGAAGCGCGGATTAGTGGACAAGCCGGAACAGTGGGAGTGGAGCAGCTTTCGTTCTTATCTTTACCAAGAGACTGGACTGGTGCGAGTGAAATTTCAGGAGTGGCCGACGGAGATCAAGTTTCGCCCGGTCGCGACGTTTAGCGATGGGAACAGTACGAGCCTCACTCGCAGCGGCCCACTCATTCGCAAAGGACGCGAATGAGTGGGGCACCCGGCCTGGAGCACAGGGCTAGTTCGACTTTAGTTGGGACGCAGGCTTTGCCCCGGCTTTGACCTTCGTGTCGGCTAGGCCAGCCATGTTCTTGACAAAATTCTTGGCATCTTCAGTTTCAATTCGCATCTTGCCGAAGACGTATTCAAATGTCGTGCGACACTTATCGAAAATATCGACGCATTCCTCATCTCACTTTGCGTGAAGGCCCTCGCTGGCCAGCTCATGAAGAATCGCCATCGGATTTGGTTTTCCGGACGGGCGAAGATTCGCAGGTAACAAATCACCTGCATATTCAATCTTCACGGCGAAACGCTTTTCGTTCTTCATTTCCTCATGGCGTTTCAGCAATTCCGGCGGCGCATTGTGGGCAACAGCTGCTTCATGCAAAATTTCGAGCATATCGCCCATCCGATTCTCGACAACGCGTCGCATATAGGCAACAGCAGCCAGACCGAGGTTGAAGTTGCGCATCCGCAACGCATTCTTGCACAGCTTCAGGTCAGTCGCCCCAAGGGCCGCAGCTAAGCTTTGGGAAACGCGTTCTTCCAGTTCGGGGTATTGACCTATCTTGACGAAGAGACTGTACGTTTCCCGTTCTTGCCAGATGAAGTAGTAGTACGCGCTGCTTTTGCCGCAATTCCGGCACGTGTAGTAGGTACTTTTAATGAAGCCGCCGAAGCCAAATTCGTGGCTCTCAGTACCCCACCACGTTTCTAGTTTGCAGTGGTCATTTTCACAGTACATTTTCAGTCTGGCTGGCAGCGTACCGTAGCGATCTCCACTGTGGAAACGGCTTTCGTGACAATCCCTGCCTTGGTAAACAAAATTCCGATACAGCGAGCCACTAACAAGTATTTCGCGCAACTTTTCTTCGAGCGCTTCGACGCTGTCAAACTGTTCCGGCATCCTCGCGTCAGTATAACTCGTTAGAGTTGGTTGGTTGTGCCTTGAGCCGTGTGCGGGTGGGTGCCCCACTCATCGCGCACTTTGCGATGAGTGGGTTTCCACCGCGGCCGGGTGGAGAGGTTCCAACCCTTTTTTCATCACAAACGTCCAGTGTGCACCATCACAGACACCCATCCCGTCGACTGCGACAATATTCCCTCAGAGTGGAGCAGGCAGCAGTGTGCCCGTCCTATGAGACGGTCATCGGGGCCCCACCAAACTATTTCAGCGCTCTTTGACAACCGTAAGTTGAGGCGTTTAGCGGGCGTGAGCGAAGCGGGAGCCCGCTGCCGAAATCCTGAGCGCAGCGAAGGATCTGTCCGAGGATCTACTAAGTCCTTATTCCAGAATACTTTCATATAAGTCCTTATGATTCAAAGACCAAGTCCGGAAATTCCCCCTAACTCTATGATTCGAGGAGGCAGGGGGGGAGGGGGGTACCGGTACCAACTGGTAAACACCTCCACATTTCCATATATCTCGGCCCCAATTTCATATTTCATACAGGAGTTTCAAAATGTCCTCATATCCGATAACTGTTAAGCGATGTCAGCACATTAAGGTAAATGGCACGCAATGCGGTTCCCCCGCCCTGCGCGAAAGTAAGCATTGCTACTACCACGTTCGATACCATTGGCCGGAGTTGGAGGCTCTGCCAGACAACCACGAGTGGCGCAAACCATTGGCGACCCTTGAGGATGCAAATTCCGTACAAGTGTCGCTCGCCAACGTGATGGAACGTCTGGTCATGCGGGAAATCGATCACAAGACGGCAGCGTTGATGCTGTATGCGTTGCAGACTGCGTCCATGAACCTGAAACGAACCTCGCTCGAACCGGAACTGCCCACGCTGGTAGTGATTGATCGCGAGTCGGTGGCAAACCGTCCGATCGGCGCCTCGGCGTGGTCAAGGGTCGAGGGACGCGAGTACGACGATCTGACCAAAGACGATCTGAGCGAAGAAAGCGATCCCAAGCAAGCGGCGGACTCGGAGCGCTTGCAGTGATGGCGCTGTGCGGGGCAAATAGGCTGGCTGAGAGCTGATCCGGGCACCCGGAGGAATCGGTTACCAGAGAGTTGGCACTAAGGACAGCACCAACAAAGCAGCGGCGGCGAGATGGCCGTATCCCCTTCCTCTGGCGCGAGGAATCAGCTTCTGAACCGCCCCTCCGCGTTTCTTCCATTTATTGCCTTCATGGAAGGCTCTCCAACTGTTGAAGAAGACGATGATGAGCACGGTTACGAGCACGGATACAAGCATGGAGTGGTTCAGTTCCGCGACCGTGTGCGTATCCCCGTGTTGCCTGCGTTGGGCTATAAAGAGGGCCGTGTCGGAGTTCTGGGTCACAGCCAATATCACGATGAACGAAACCACGAACGATATTGCGACTGTGCTGGCGAAAGATCCCCAGAACGGATGGACGACAGAATCGCCGAGAAGGCGGTGACCCGCCGGGCAGAGGCTGGTCTTTGGCTTCTCGACCTCTTGATTGCACTTTTTGCAGACGTACATCTGATTTACGGTCCGATGCCCAATGTAGCATTCCCGCTGCCCGGAACAAAAGACGATCAATCGCGGCGGGCAGCGGGAGGATTGCGGAATGAATCCCCAGAGCGATCATACTTCCCGGGGGAATGCCAAGTTTCACGCGGCGGTGGAATCCCACCCTAACGTCGAAAAGCACGACGTTAAGATGGGGCCCCCAGCGACCCGATCACGGATGGTTTGTGAAGGAAAAAGGTCAGGGGTGGGATTGAAGAAAGTGAAAACGCTCGCGGCATCCCACGTCTCGAAAACCGCGAGACGTGGGGCACCCGGCCGTTAAGCCGCGTCAGATCGTCCGCTTTGTGGAACGGAAAAGCAAAAGCAAGAGCAGCGGACAAGAGTGTCCGCTCTACACGGTCGCCAGACTGGTAGAATCCCGTCTAATGATCTTTCGCAGCGATAACCGGACTCCCGAGCAGGTTCGTCCGGTCAACATCATTCCCGACTTCATCTCGACGGCGGAGGGCTCGGCGCTGATTGAGATGGGCAACACTCGCGTCATCTGCACAGCTTCGGTCGAAGAGTCGGTACCTGCGTTCTTACGCAATTCGGGCCAAGGATGGATCTCCGGCGAGTACGGAATGCTGCCCCGCTCGACGCTGACGCGCACGGCGCGGGAATCGGCCAAGGGACGGCCAAGCGGGCGCACGCAGGAGATTCAGCGCCTCATCGGACGCTCGCTGCGGGCGGTTGCCGATTTGAAGCGCCTGGGTGAGCGGACCATCTGGATCGATTGCGACGTAATCCAGGCGGACGGGGGCACGCGAACCGCCTCAATCACAGGAGCATTCGTCGCGCTGGGCCTGGCTCTACAGCGCCTGATCGATGCGGGAACATTGACTTCGGCGCCGATCAAGGATTTTGTGGCGGCGATCAGCGTCGGCATCGTGGACGGCGAAGTTCTTCTCGACCTCAACTACGAAGAAGACTCGCGCGCCGACGTGGACATGAACTTCGTCATGACGGCCGGCAACAAAATTGTGGAACTGCAAGCCACCGCCGAGCACCAGGTGTTCGACGACGCGCAGCTCGCAAAAATGCTGTCGCTCGCGCGACAGGGCGTCCAGTCGCTGATCGCCAAGCAGCGGACACTGCTCGGAACACTCGCTCTGCGGCAGTGACTTCGGTCATGGCACGCGGTTCTTCCCGGCCAGCTACACTATCCAGAATGCTTTCCAAAGCCATCGCCGCGGCGGTCGTTGTGCTCGCGCTTGCCTGGTGCGCGACTGCCCTTGCCCAGACGCAACGAGTCGAGGGCGTGGTGCGTAACTCCGCTGGCACTGCGATCGTCGGCGCTCGCGTAACGATCGAAGGCGGAGGCTATCGGCAGACCGTCGTTACCGACGCCAACGGCAGATTTATCCTGCCCGAGATTCCAGTACGCTCCGCCACCATCACCGTTTCCGGGTGCGACACGAAAGGTCTCCAGCGCGCGTGGAAGGGCGAGCCCGAGCTGGTTCTTGTCGTGCAGCCCGCCGTGTGCTGTTGTACCTGCATCTGCGAGACTCGCACCATGCTCGTCACCGCTACCCGCATTAACACCGCGCTGGAGGATTCTCCCGCCGACAGCGTAATCATGTCCCACGACGATCTGGCCGCGACCCCGGCACTGGCGCTCGATGATGTGCTGCGCGAAGTTCCCGGCTTCACTCTGTTTCGCCGTTCCAGCAGCCGCACCGCTAACCCGGGCACGCAGGGAGTCTCCATGCGTGGAGTCGGCGCCAGCGGCGCCAGCCGCGCTTTGGTTCTGGTGGATGACATTCCGCTCAACGATCCCTTCGGCGGCTGGGTGTATTGGGACCGCGTCGTCCGCGAATCCATCAGTGACGTCGAGGTGGTGCGCGGAGGCGGCGATGCCAGCCTCTACGGTTCGACTGCCATGGGCGGTGTGATTCAGTTCCGCACGCGCCAGCCCGACCAGACCGCGATCTCGGCCGAAAGCTCCTGGGGAAGTGAAAACACGCCCGAGTTATCGCTCTGGGCTGGAACTCGCCTGGGGCCGTGGTACGGCTCCGCATCCACCGATCTTTTCCGGACGAACGGCTATATTCCGGTGCCTGAGTCGCAGCGCGGCGCAGTGGATTCGCCCGCCAACTCCCGCCACGAACTGACCACGGTCGAACTCGGCCGGCATTTTGGCGACTTCAGCCGTTTCTTCGCTCGCGGGTCATTTTTTAACGAGGATCGTCACAACGGCACCGTGATCCAGTTGAACAACACGCAATTGGGTGATTTCGCAACCGGCTGGAACTACGAAACGAAAAGTTTGGGAGCGATCTCAGCACGCCTGTTTGGACTCTTCGAGTCCTACCATCAGACTTTTTCCGCGGTTGCACCGAACCGCAATTCCGAAACGCTGACCGACAGCCAGTATGTTCCGTCGCAGGCACTCGGCGGCAGCGCTCAATGGTCACGCCCCGTCGGCCGGATGCAGACGCTCGTCGCGGGCTTTGAGATGCGGGAAGTACATGGTTCGAGCAACGAAATCGTTAGTGTCGGGACGAACCTGAGCGGCGGAAGAGAGCGTACTACTCGGCTTTTCGGGGAAGATCTTCTCCAGCTTGGTTCCCGGCTGATTGCGAATTTATCGCTCGGCTACGATCACTGGGGCGATTTCAACGCCCGGCTCATTCAGATCCGCTCGAACGTCCCCACCTTAACCCCGTACGCCGATCGCAGTTCCGATGCTCTCAACCCGCGCGCATCGCTGCTCTACCGCGCCGGACACGGCACCTCGCTCACCGCTTCCGGTTATCGCGCCTTCCGCGCGCCAACCCTGAACGAACTTTATCGGAGTTTTCGTCAAGGCAACACCGTAACCCAAGGCAATCCCGCTCTGCATGCGGAACGATTGACTGGAGTGGAAGCGGGAGTCCGGCAAAGCTTGCTTTCGGACCGTCTTAGTTTGCGGACAACGTTCTTCTGGAACGACATCACCAACGCCATCGTGAACGTCACCCTCAGCCAAACGCCCCCGCCGATCACGGCCAAGAAAGAGAACGTCGCCCGCACGCTCTCGACCGGCGTCAATCTCGACGGCGAATTCCGCATCAGCAGCGCGCTTCAGCTCGCCGGAGGTTACCAGTTCGCCCACGCCGTGGTATCAAGCTACACGCCGAACTCGCTCAACCCATCGCTCGTGGGAAATTGGATACCCGAGGTTCCACACCAGCAGTTCACCTTGCAGGCGCGCTACGTCAATCCCAAGATCGTCACCGCCAACGTGCAAGGAACCTTCGTCGGCCAGCAATTCGATAACGACCTGAACACCTTATTGCTGAAAAAGTTTTTTACCGTTGACCTGTACCTCGGCCGCTCGCTCGGTCATGGTGTGGAAGCCTTCGCCGCCGCCGAAAACACGTTCAATCAGCGCTACTACACGGCGCTAACCACCGTGCCGAACCTTCCACCGGTCCCGAGCCTTGGCGCTCCCATCCTCGCCCGCATCGGCCTGCGCTATCAGTTCCCGAAGCGTTAATTCCAACCCCTCTTGCCGATAGATCGCGTCCCTTTGCAGGAAACTGCTAATGCTCATGGCAGGGGCTGTGGTTTAGAATGTCTTGTCGTAGTGCACCGATAGGAGGATTTATGAAGCTTACCCCCGGCAAACTCGCAGGAATGAAGGCTGTATCGAATGAACGTGGCGTAATCGCCGCTGCCGCCATGGACCAGCGCGGCTCACTGCAGAAGTCTCTCGCCAAGGAAAAAGGCTCGGCCGTTTCTGACGCGATGATGGAGGAATTCAAGACGCTGGTGAGCGAGGTCCTGACGCCACACGCCAGCGCAATCCTGCTTGATCCCGAGTGGGGGTTGCCGGCTTCAAAGCGGCGCTCGAAAAACGCTGGTCTGCTGCTGGCGTATGAAAAGACCGGCTACGACAAGACCGGACCGGGGCGCCAGGGCGATCTGCTGAATCATTGGTCGGTGCGCCGCTTGAAAGAGGCGGGGGCGGATTGCATCAAGATTCTGCTCTACTACACGCCGTTTGATCCGAAAGACATTAACGACCAGAAGCACGCCTGGGTCGAGCGGTTGGGCGATGAGTGCCGCGCCAACGACATTCCGTTCTTCCTGGAGTTCGTCACTTATGAAGAAGGCGTGGACGAGAAAGGCTTCGACTTCGCGAAGAAGAAACCGAAGGCGGTCCTCGAAGCCATGCGTGAGTTCACCAAAGACCGCTACGGCGTCGACGTAATGAAGGTCGAAGTCCCGATCAATATGACGTTTGTGGAAGGGACCAAGTCCTACAAGGGTGAAAAGGCCTACTCGAAGCAGGATGCGATGAAGCTGTTCCGTGAGGCAGCCGCGGTCGCCACCAAGCCCTTCATCTATCTGTCGGCCGGTGTGAGCAATGCCGAGTTCACCGAGTCGCTGGAGCTCGCGGGCGAGTCGGGTGTGAAATTCAATGGCGTGCTCTGCGGACGCGCCACCTGGAAAGATGGTATTCCCGTCTACGCCAAACACGGCGCCGGTGCTTTCCGGAAGTGGCTGGAAGATGAAGGCGTAAAGAACATCAATAACGTAAACGACCGCCTGAAGGCCGCAACCTCGTGGCACTCGATCTATGGAGTGGAACCGGCACTGGCCCACGTTTAGGTGAAACCGTTCCCAGCGCAGAGGCGGGTCTTCGGACCCGCCTTTGTTTCTGAACCGAACTTCTGACATGAGCTTCTAACAACTATGAGTCCCCTGCCCGACCGCAAAACCGCTCTGATCACCGGGGCCTCGTTCGGCATCGGAATGGAATTCGCCCGCATCTTCGCGCGCGAAGGTTACAACCTGGTTCTCGTCGCCCGCAGCGCGGACAAACTCCGTCAGCTCGCTTCCGAACTCGAGAAGGCGCACGGCACGCGCTCGCTGATTCTCGCGGCCGACCTGACCGAACCCGGAGCTTCCACGTATGTACTGGATCAGACCACACACGCGGACCTTCAGGTGGATGTGCTGGTCAATAACGCGGGATTCGGACAGTACGGTTTGTTTGCCGAGAACGATCTGGAAGAATGTCTGCGCCAGATCCAACTCAACGTAACGACACTCACCCACCTCACGCGCCTGTATCTTCCGGCGATGATTGAGAGAAAGACCGGGCGCATCCTGAACGTGGCGTCCACCGCGGCGTTTCAGCCAGGGCCACTGATGGCCGTATATTTTGCGACCAAGGCGTACGTCCTGCATTTGTCGGAGGCGCTGGCCAATGAGCTCAGCGGGACAGGCGTCACCGTAACCTGCCTCTGCCCGGGTGCGACGGCCACGGAGTTCCACAAGCGCGCGAAAGCAACCGGCATGCGCCTGCTGAAGATGGGTTCGATGGATCCCCACACGGTTGCCGAAGACGGTTATCGCGCACTGATGGCTGGAAAAGCCGTGGTGATTTCGGGATTGAAGAACTGGCTGTTGGCACAGTCGGTGCGCTTCTCCCCACGCCGGCTGGTGACGGCGATTGCCAGGAAAACGCAGGAGCAGTAGCCACTCATCGCGTAAGGAGCCGACAAATCCCTGAAGCTGCGACATACGTAAACCAACAACCTACGATACTTACGACTATGCCGCCAGCGCATTGCCCCAGTCTTATGACCGGACGCAGACTCCTTGGGCCTGGATACATCCATTCAGGAGAAGAACCGCCGAGGGCTTCTATGAGTTTGCCCCATCGTGTGGGTAAAAAACACGCCATGAATCCCCAAACTGCAGCGAACAGCCCCATTAACAGCATCATCAGAAGAATCAGCATAGAGCCCTTCCGTCCGCCGAGAGACGCGGCAAGCCGCGTCTCTACACTACGGTGTTTTGCGGCCTTCCAACGCCGCCTGCACGCGGCTATGCTTGCGGCTGTACGTGAAATACACGACCAGCCCGATAATCAGCCAGATAATCAATCGCGCCCAGTTCCAAATGCCGAGTTTGTACATCATGTAGCCGTTGAAGAGGATGCCCATGACCGGCACAAACGGCACCCAGGGCGTCCGGAAGGGTCGAGGCTGGCCGGGGTTCGTGTGCCGCAGGGCCAGGATCGCGATGCAAACAATCACAAACGCCAACAGCGTTCCGATGTTGACCATTTGTCCGATAATTTCGATTGGCGTCAGACTGCCCACAACCGCTGCGAGCAGGCCCACGAGCATGGTGTTCTTCCATGGCGTCCGGAAGCGTGGGTGAACATCCGCGAAGAACTTTCTGGGCAGCAGCCCGTCGTTGGCCATCGAATACAAGACGCGAGTCTGCCCCAGAAGCATGACGAGCATCACGCTGGTGAGACCGGCCAGTGCTCCGAGCGTAATAATGTGGGATGCTCCGGTAAGGCCGCGATCCAGGAAAGCCCGCGCCAGGGGCGCTTCGATGTTGACCTCTCTCCACGGCACCATGCCGGTAAGAACCGCGGCGACCGCAATATACAACACGGTGCAGACCAGCAGCGAGGCAATGATGCCAATCGGGAGATCGCGCTGCGGATTCTTCGCCTCCTGCGCGGTCGTGGAGACGGCGTCGAATCCGATGTAGGCGAAGAAAATGTAGGCGGCTCCGGCCCCGATTCCAGAGAATCCGAACGGCGCGAAAGTCGACCAGTCCGATCCCCAGTTGACGGCGCTAACGTAGTGGATACCCAGCCCGATCACAAAAAGAACAACTCCAACCTTAATGGTAACGATGGTGGCGTTGAAGCGGGCGCTCTCCTTGATGCCAATCACCAGAATCGCTGTAATCACCAGAGCGATCACGAAGGCCGGCAGATTGAGGCCGATCTCATACCCAAACAGATGTGGAGCACTCAACAGATCGTGAGCCTTCTGCAACAACGCTGGCGATTGCGCTCCCATGATCGCCGTTACCTTATTAAGGAAAGCCTGTGTGCCCGGAACGAGCGTAGGGTCGGAGGCCAGCGCCATCTGGCGAGCGATTATCTTCTGCGCCTCGCCGAGTCCAGTCCAGTGGTCGTACGCCAGCCACAGCGGCATCCTGATGTGGAAAATATTGAGCAGTTCGATGAAGTGGTTGGACCAGCCGGACGACACGGTGCTTGCGCCCATGGCGTATTCGAGCGTGAGGTCCCATCCGATGATCCAGGCAAAAATCTCGCCCAGCGTGGCATAAGCATAGGTATAAGCGCTGCCCGCCAATGGAATCATCGCCGCAAACTCCGCATAGCACAGAGCGGCGAAAGCACAACCCAACCCGGAGAGCACGAAAGAGAGCATCAACCCCGGCCCGGCATAGTGAGCGCCCAATCCGGAGAGCACGAAGATTCCGGCTCCGATCACCGCGCCAACGCCGAGCGCCGTCAACTGGAATACACCCAGCGTGCGTTTCAAGCTATGCGAGCCCGTCTCTCGCGCCTCCTCCATTAGCAACTCAAGCGGCTTTTTCGCAAAGAAGTCAGTCATCAGTAGCGTCTCTCCTGTGAGTCAAACCTAACAGCCTATGGTGAAACTTCAGCACGCGAAGCCAGCGCCTAAAGGCGCATTCATAACGCCGCACTTTCGGTATGCCTAAAGGCATACCCTGATACAAATCGTACCCGCGCCACAGTCTATTAAGTCGTCTGGGCTCGCGGCCGCCAGATGTAGTACACCGGAATGCCGAGCAGCACGATGAAAAGTCCCGGCCAAGTGTATTGCGGTTTGTAGCGTAACAGCACAACGTCGATAAACAAAGCCATCACGATATAGACCGCGGGCAGAATGGGGTATCCGATGGCTTTGTAGGGACGCTCGGCCTCCGGATGCGTGCGTCGCAAAACAAAAAGTCCAAAGATCGTGAGAACGTAGAAGACCAGCACGGCAAAAATAATGTAGTCGAGAAGCTGGCCGTAACTGCCGGAGATGCAGAGCACGCACGTCCAGACCATCTGCACCATCAGCGAAATCGCGGGCGTCTTGTGGCCGGGGTGCAGCCGGGCAACGCCGCGAAAGAACAGACCATCCTTCGCCATGGCGTAATAGACGCGCGCCCCGGAGAGAATCAGGCCATTGCAGCAGCCGAAACCGGAAATCATGATGGCGACGGCCATCAGCCCTCCGCCGGCGGAGCCGAACATCTGGGTCATGACCGCGGTGGCAACGCGGTCCTCGCGGGCGTACTGGATGCCGCGCTCCACGAGCGTTGCTCCGGTCGGACTGCCCACCAGCGGCAGCGCTCCCAAATAGATGAAGTTGCACCCAATATAGAGCGCGATCACCACGCCGGTGCCGAGCGCCAGCGACAAGGGAAGATTCCGGCTGGGGTTTTTCACCTCGCCGGCCGTGAAGGTAACGTTGTTCCAGGCATCCGCGGAAAACAGCGAGCCGACCTGCGCAATCGCCAGCACGGTGAGCGTCGAGACCAGCACGCTTCCGCCGACTCCGACATCGTGCAAAGTACCGAGGCTGGCGTTGTGCCAGAAGTTTGCGCCGAAATTCGCCGCCAGCGCCTGCGCGTTGCGGCCAAGCAGTACTCCGAAGATGACCAGGCCGAGCAGCGCCGAAACTTTCGCGGTGGTGAAAATGTTCTGGATGAAAGCGCCCGTCTTCACGCCGAAAATATTGATGACCGAGAGTGCGGTTACGACCAGGATGGCGACGAGGTTCTGCGTGTTCAGCCCAACATCCATGCCGCCGAGCATCATGGGGCCGACCGCGAACTTCGGTACCTTCCACAGGTGGACGATCCAATGACTGGAGGAGACAGCCGGCCAGAAGATCCCGAGGAATTTGCCGCAGGCGACGCCCACAGCGGCGATCGTGCCCGTCTGAATCACGAGAAACAGAGTCCAGCCGTAGAGAAAGCCCCAGAGCGGACCGAGCGACTCGCGCAGATAGACGTACTGCCCGCCCGCCCGCGGCATCATGGCAGCCAGTTCGCCGTAGGTGAGCGCGCCGACAATGGTGAGAAAGCCGGTGATGACCCAGGCGCCAATGAGCAACGCGGGCGAGGCGACCTCGCGAGAAATCTCGGCGGACACAATAAAAATGCCTGATCCGATCATGGAGCCCATCACCAGCATGGTCGCGCTGGTCAGGCCGAGACCTTTGACGAGCTCTCTGTCCTGATGGGTATGGCGCTCCCAATCGCTGGGGGTAGGCGTTTGCGCTAAAGCCCGAACGTCAGTGCTCACGTATCTCCTGGTTGCGTGTAGCGCGGACACTTTTGTCCGCGCAAGTATCGGGTGCCGAAGACGTTCGCGGACAAGAGTGTCCGCGCTACACTTGCAGAGCTTTCAACTTTACCGCAGAACCCTCAAAAATTCCTCTGCTGATTTGCGGGGATCCCGTAACAAGTCGGATATCACCGCCACGGCGTTGGCGCCAGCCTCGATGACGGAACAGGCATTGGCGCGAGTAATGCCGCCGATCGCAACCAGTGGCTTGCGGGTCAGTTCCCTTGCCCGGCGAACCCCTTCGAGTCCCACGACAGGATCGGGATTGGCCTTACTGGCGGTCGCAAAGACGGGTCCGATGGCAAGGTAGTCGGCGGAAGTTTTATCGGCCTCCGCAAGCTGCTCGGGATTGTGCGTTGATACTCCCAGCCAGCGAGCGGGGCCAAGAATCCTCCGAGCCGCTTCGGGAGAGAGATCATTCTGCCCAACATGGAGGCCGTCATATTGCGCGGCCAGGCAGAGGTCGGCGCGATCGTCCATGATGAGCGTGACGCTCGCTCCAAGGCGCCCCCTAAGTTCACGCGCCTCATCGAGCATTTGGCGGGCGTTGCCAGACTTGTTGCGGTACTGGAGCAGAGTGCAGCCGGCGGCAACGATCTCCTCGGCGGCGGCGAACATTCCGGCAGCGTCGGGGAAACAGGCAGCGTCGAGAATGGGGTATAGGCGAGGGATTTGCAGCATAGTCTCGACCGTAGAGACGCGGCTTGCCGCGTCTTTGACTGTGAACAAACTCGTGGCGCGCGGCAGCCGTCGCCCTCAGCGGCTGAAGCCGCGCTAATTCAGCGATACTTACGGCACGACTGAAGGGGCTGCGGAAAAATGACTCAAGTTAGTAATCCGAGCATTTTCTCGAACCAAGATTCAACAGCTTACAGGAGTATTTTTGACTCAAAAAGCCCTGAAATTACTACCTTGGTTCATTTTTCCGCAGCCTGTGAAGTCGTGCCCTTCCCAAAACCTGCGCGAATCAAAGCCTTTCAGCAGCCTGAGACGCGGCAAGCCGCGTCTCTACGAAACAGTTTCTTTTTTCGCCAGGAATCTCTCGATGAAGCCCGTATCGAAATTGCCTGCGCGAAAATCTGCGTCCGCCAGAATGCGGCGGTGCAGCGGAATCGTCGTGTGGATTCCTTCCACGATAAACATTCCCAGGGCGCGGCTCATGCGCGAGAGGGCTTCGCTGCGATCCTTGCCACGCACCACCAGCTTGGCAATGAGGGAATCGTAGTATGGAGGAATCGTGCCTTCGGCGTAGGCGGCCGTGTCGATGCGCACGCCCGTCCCTCCCGGAGGATTGAATGTCGTGATCTTCCCCGCCGAGGGCGTGAACTTCTCCGGATGCTCGGCATTGATTCGGCACTCGATGGCGTGTCCGCGATGCACGATGGGGCCTTGCAACACATCGGAAAGCTTTTCGCCCGCGGCAATCATGATCTGACTCTTCACCAGATCCACGTCCGTGACCATTTCGGTGACCGGATGCTCCACCTGAATGCGCGTGTTCATCTCGATGAAGTAGAGCCGCCGATCCTGATCCATAAGGAACTCCATGGTGCCGGCATTGCGGTAGCCAACATTGCTGAGAGTTTTGCCGATGATGTCTCCGATTTCCTGGCGCAACTCGGGCGTCATGCGCACCGACGGCGACTCTTCGATCAGCTTCTGGTGGCGCCGCTGAATCGAACACTCGCGTTCTCCCAGGCTGACGACGTTGCCGTGCTCGTCGCCCAGCACCTGAAACTCGATGTGGCGCGGGTTCTCGACATACCGCTCCAGGTAGAGATCGCCGTTGCCGAAGGCAGCCGAGGCTTCCGACTGGGCCTGCCGGTAAAGCGCGGGCAATTCCTCTTCATTGCGCACAATGCGCATGCCCCGCCCGCCGCCGCCGGCCGTGGCCTTGAGGATGACCGGAAAACCGATCTTACCCGCCCACTCGCGCGCTTCTTCAGCGGAGGCGACTACGCCGTCCGAGCCGGGAAGGATGGGCACGCCATGCTGTTTCATCGCGGCGCGAGCTTTTTCCTTTTCGCCCATGAGCCGGATGACATCCGGAGTCGGCCCGATGAACTTGATGTGACAGGCTTGGCAGACTTCCGCGAAGTTGGCATTTTCCGAAAGCAGGCCATATCCGGGATGGATGGCTTCCACGTTCGCGATCTCGGCCGCGCTGATCACGGCGGGAATGTTAAGATAACTCTGCGCCAGTTGCGGCGGGCCAATGCAAATCGCCTCGTCGGCAAAGCGTACATGGAGCGAATTCCGGTCCGCCTCACTGTAGATTGCGACTGAGCGGATGCCGAGTTCCTTACATGCGCAAATGACGCGCAGCGCAATTTCTCCGCGATTCGCTACCAGAATTTTATTAAACATTAAGATTTTCTTTGAATGCCGGAGAATCGGGTCATCGGGGGATCGGGTCATCTAAAAACGCCCCATATTCGATCACCCGATGGCCCGATAACCCGATGGCCCGATCCACTCATTTTGCCGGCCGGAGGGCGAACAGTTCCTGGCCGTACTCGATGGGCTGGCCGTTGGCGACGAGCTTCTTGACCAACTCTCCCGCCACGTCGCATTCGATTTCGTTCATCAGTTTCATCGCTTCCACAATGCACAAAACCTGGCCCACTTCCAACACATCGCCGACCTTGACGAAGGGCGGCGAGCCGGGCGAGGGCGACTCGTAGAAAGTGCCCACGATCGGCGAGCGCACAATGTGCAGATCTTCTTCCGGCTCGGGGACCGGCGCGGCAGCCGCGGCGAGGTCGACCCTGGCAGGCGCGGAAGCGGGATGGTGGCCGCCCGAGTCAACCGAGGGGGGGTGAACCGCGATATAACGCGCGTCCGGCAACGCCGCGGGCAATGGTTCGGCGGCGCGCTTGATCTTCACCTTGACATCGCCGCGCTCCAATTCAAACTCGGCAATGTCTTTTTCGATTAAGAACTCGATGAGTTCTTTCAGCTCTTTTTGATTCATGGATAAGGCGGGTCCGCTTTGCTTGTGTGGCGGGGGCTTTGCCCCGCCATGACGGGGCAAAGCCCCGTCACCACACGATGCTAAATCACACGCTGCTAAATAATCACCAGCTCTTTATCTGTGGGCGTCAGCACTTCGCAACCCGAAGACGTCACCACCACGACATCTTCGATCCGCACCCCCCATTTCCCAGGAACGTAAGCGCCCGGCTCAATCGTAATGACCATTCCCGCTTCCAGGTTCTGGGTTTGCCCCGCTGCCAACCTGGGCGCCTCGTGTATCTCTAATCCTAAACCATGCCCGGTGGAATGGGTGAAGAACCGGGCCAGCTTCCGCTTGCGAAGCACACGACGCGCCGCGCCATCTACTTCGGCGGCAGTCACGCCCGGACGAACCGCCGCAATGGCGGCCTGCTGCGCTTCCAGCACCGCCTCATACAGCTGTCGAGCTTCTCCCGACGGCCGTCCGACGTGCACAGTCCGCGTGCGATCTGAACAATAACCGGCGAGTATAACACCAAAATCGCAGACCACGAACCCGCGCCGGGGAATGCGTGCGCCCGAGGCACGGCCATGCACGATCGCCGAGCGAGTTCCGGAAGCGAGGATCGTCGGAAAGGACATGCCTTCGGCCCCGGCACAACGAGCCTCGTATTCCATCGCGGCGGCGACTTCGACTTCAGTTACACCCGGCCGAATTTTCTTGCGTGCAATCCGGAAAAGACTGGCGCCGAGTTCCACCGCCCGCCGGATGCGCAGGATTTCGGCAGCGTCCTTCACCATGCGGGCACGCTCGACCAGCGGTGGCGCCGAACGCAGGCGCGCCTTCCCTTTCAGCACAGAGGCTAACCGGTCGCGCATGCTGGCGGTGATCGACTCCGGTTCGATGCCCACTGATATTCGCGTCAAAGATGCTGTCGTCGAACTTCTTCGCTGCGCGGCCAGCCACTCCGCAGCCGCCACCAGCGGTGACTTGCGAGCGATGACAATGCTCACATGATCGACTTTCGCACGGTTGACTTCCTCTTTTGCCTGGGCACCATAGCGGCCGTCGGTAAAGAGGATGGAACCACCATCAGCGACAAGCAAAGCAGCCGCACTGCCAGTAAAGCCACAGAGATAATGAACATTGGGGAGGTGTGCGATCAGCAGCGAGTCCAGATCGTTCTCTTCGAGCCCAGATCGAAGACGACTCAGGCGGCCAGCGTGATCCATGGGAGGAGTGTAGCAAGAAGACGGCTGCGAGCTGCGGGCTACGAGCTACGACTTCATGGATTCAGGCTCGCAGCCCGTAGCTCGTAGCTCACTCCTCAAAAGCGAAGCCGCCGGGCTCTCGGCAGGTTCTCCGAGAAAGCCGGCGGCTTGGGCTGTTTTAACTTCGCGCTTATGTCTGAATGATGCGCGGAGTAATGAAGAAAATCAGCTCCTGGTTTGAAGTGGTTACCGTACGATGTTTGAACAGGTTGCCCAGGTACGGGATATCCCCGAGCAAAGGCACCTGCGAGACGGCCAGTGAATTCTGGGTCTGGATCACGCCGCCAATCACAACCGTGCCGCCGTCGGTCACCAGGACTTGCGTGGTGGCCTGCTGGGTGATCAGGGCGGGGTTGCCATTGATGGAGTTGCTATAGTCAGGCAAGGTGTTTTCCACATCCACGTTGAGGAAGATGGTTCCTTCCGATGTGATCTGCGGAGTCACCGTCAGTCGCAGGAAAGCATCCACGTAGGTGATGGTCGCCGGAACGCCTAAGGAGGCCGCGGATTCGATCGGTATTCTCACGCCCTGCTTCACCACCGCCTGAATGTTGTTCTGGGTGACGATACGGGGACGGGAAAGAACTTTCAGCAAGCCGCGCGACTCGGCCATGGTGAGAATCACGTCAAGCCGCATGTTGTTGGTGGCGTTGACAAATGAGATACCGCTGGTCGGCCCGGTTACACCCAGGTTCGAAAACAAAGGAATCTGAGTTCCGGTCGATGTCGATCCTCCTGCCATGACCGGGTACAAGGGTTGCAACCCACTGACAATAATAGGTGAGGCCCCAGTGCCGCCGGTGCCTGGCACGCCGCCAATGCCGGTTGGGCCGTTGCCCCAGCCAAAGCCAAGTTGCACGCCGATGTCGCGAGCGAAGCTGCGGGTGGCTGCCACCACGCGGGCTTCAATTTCGACTTCCTGCGTCTTGCGGTCCATCTGTTGAATGAGGCGGTCAATCTGCGGGATAATCTCCGGAATGTCGGAGACAATCAGCGCGTTGGTGCGTTCGTCGGCGACAATGTCGCCCCGGCGACTCAGGAATTTCTTGATCGGCAGTAATAGGTCCTTGGCGTGGGCGTAGCTGAGGAAGCGGGTGATGCTGACTTTGTCCACCGCCAGCGCCTCGGCATCGATTTGGGCGCGCCGGTTCTCGGCTTCTTTCCTCAACGTGTCAACGGTGGCGATGCGCAGTACATTGCCATCCAGTTGGCGGGACAGATCGTTGTTCTTGAGCACGATGTCGAGCGCCTGATCCCACGGCACGTCATCGAGCACGATCGTCAGGTTGCCGTGGACCATGGGATCGAGCACCACGTTCAAACCGCTAATCTCGTGAATCAGGCGGAAGAAATCTTTCAGATCCACATCCTTAAGATTGACCGAGATGGGCTCGCCGGTGTACTTGGCCCCGCTCACCGCCGGTTTCTGTTCCAACTGAGACTTCTGCTCGGCCGCCAGGTTCACGGCCGGCTGGACACCGCGCTCGTTGCCGCCCGCTTGCGCGAGGGCGGCATTGGAGTTGGTAGCGACCAGTTCCGCCGCCGTCTTGTCGGCAAAGTGATCTGCCGCTTCCTGGGCCTTCGCGGCCGGCTGGGCGGCTTTCTCGTCTTTCACCGAATACTTGGGCTCGACGAAGGCAAAGTCCACCGGTTTCTGGACGTTCTCTGCCGTGGCCGGAGTGGACACAACCGCCGCCGCCGGAGTCGCCGGCAATGAAGCGATCGGGGTCGACGCCGCGGGAGCCGAAGCCAGCACCAGTTTCGGCGCGGCGCTCGCGGCTACCGGTTTCACGGCCGGGGCTGGCTGGCGATGCGCCAGCACCGCGTCGTGGATATTGAGAACGAAGGAGCCGTCCGGGCCCGCTACCAGTTCATGCTGGCGGCTGGCGGCGAGATCGCTGCCGGCAAGATCAACGACCACACGAGTGGTGGGCGGCGTTTGCCCGTCCATCCCGACGCGGACGTCATTCACGCCGTCTCTGCCAACACTGATGCGGCTCTGCGCCGTGGCCATCACGGTGTTGGGAAAGTCGACGACGATGCGTGCCGGTGAATCGAGCGTCGTCACTTTGGGCGCCAGTGTGCCCTTCGTTTTGAACTCGACCCGCAATCCGTCCTGGCTGGGCGCGACCTCGAGCCTCTGCAATCGAGCGCTCGCAGCCACCCCCTTGCCCGTCGTGTCAGCCGCGGCTGCGATCAGTACGAAGGTCAGCAGCGGAACCAAGATGCCCAGCAGTTGCTTTCGCATTTCCCTATCTCCCCATGCGAGGCCGTTTTCGCCTCCATGTGCTTCTTCGAAGTCTTTGGGCTCCAGGCCTAGACTGCCGGAGTCGTAATCTTCTTCACTACTTCCCGCGTAAAGGTCCTGCCCAACCGGTCCTGCAGTGTTTCCTGGAAAACGATGGAGTCCCCCGTGATTTTCATCACGTAACCGTTGAACACCGGGTCGTTTTCCCGCAGAAAATAAGCTTTATTCATGCTGTTACTAACCACCGCGATGAAACCGCTTTCGGCGCGCACCACACCTCGCAGGTTGATGGCCCCGATTTCCAGACACTTCTTGCCCGTGCTGCAGCCCGAACCGCCCGTGTGGCTCACCACCGGACTGATGAAAGGATCCCGTCTCCCGTTCGCGGCGTATTTGCTGTCCGGGGTGAGTTCCCGCTCGCTCACCGCGTTCTCACCTGCTCCGCTTTCCGAAGCGCCATTGCCGGCTGCTGGCAGGTTTTCTTCAGGAGGCGCGGTGGGCGCTGGCTCCGCGCTTTGCCCGGCTAAGACTGCCCCGCCCCGTTTCGCACGGCCCTGGTTTTTTGCACGCGCCGAACTCGCAACTGGCGACACCGACTTCGCCGGCGTAACCACCGCCGCTTCGCTCGACCGGGCCCGAACATGGGTGGCGCCCGGCGCCTTAGGAGCGGTTTGGTGAATGCTCAGCGCCTCATTCGAGGCAGCCGTGGCATGATTGCTCACCGCGTTCATCGTGTCGCGCGTGTTCTGGATAATGCGAGGACTCTGGGCCCAGGCCAAGCCCGCGGCCAGTGCCGAAACCAGAATGGTCGTCGTTATCGTGATCGCTGGCTTCATCGTGTCCCTCCTGATTTCTTCACCGGTGGTCCGGGCTTGCCGGCCGGCGGCGCCGGATCCAGATCATGACTGAAATACGTGGTGCTCAGGCAAGTCGCCACCACACTCTCACTGGGCGCGTACTGGTAGGTATGCTTCGCCTTTGCGTCGTTCGGCTTGCGGGTCGAGGCCACCAGCAGGTTGGAGACGTTTATGATGCGCTCCACTTTTCCCAACCGGTCGAAAAACCCGAGCATCGAGTAGTACGGACCGTCGAGCTCAATTTCGAACGGCACTTCGGTATAGAACTCTTTGGCAACATATGGACGGGACGTATAGCGGCGGATTTCCACTCCCGACTTGCGCGCTTCTCCGCTCACCATGCGCATGAAATTGTCCACTTCTTTTTCATCGGGCACGATGCGCCGCTCGATGTCGAGTTGCTGCTTCAAGCTGGCGAGCTGGCGCTCGATGTCGGCCAGTTTCGGGCGGTAGGCTTCGAGTTCCGCGTTCTCCCGCCGTTTGGCCTGCAGCTTGATCTGGGCCGCGGCGTTTTCGTTGCGCTGCGACTTGAAGACCGTGTAGTAGAGAGCGCCCGTGCCCACCCCCGCCGCCAGCAGCAGAACTCCCAACAGCTTCGCACCTGATAATTCGCCAAGATTCATAGTCGGTTCCGCCTTTACGACTTCGCCTTTTCGCAGGTCAGCGTGAACTGGAACGCCTGCATGTCCTTCACCGATTCGTCCTGATAACTTTCCTTGATCTCGATGTTGCGGAAGAAACCCGTCTTCTGCAGGTTGGAAATCAGATTGGCCACCGCATCGCTCGACAGCGCCGTGCCGTCAATGGCAACGCTGGCGCCCTGGTCCTGCATGCTGTTCAGCCACACCGCCTCGGTGCCGTTGACGGTATCGCCAATCATGGCCAGCAGGCCCACCGGGCCCGATTGGTTCGCGCGCAACTGGTCGATCACATCCACCCGCCGCTTGTAGGACTGAGCTTGCCTCTGCCGCTCCAGGTAGCGCACCTTGATGTCGGCCAGTTCGCGATTTTTCTGTTCCGCCAGCCGGGCTTGCACCTCGATCGATTTCTTTTCCCGGTCGAGCTGGTACCAGTACCCGAAATTGAGGGCGCCGGCAATCAGCAGCACCGCAGCCACCTGCACCAGTGGCCCGCCTAAATTGCCCAGCTCGAAGCTCGGCATGCTCAGGGCAGGACCTTTCTTGCCCTTCGGTTTCGCACCACCCAGCAGATTGATTCGGATCATAGCTTTTCAAAGCTCCTCAGGGCCAAACCCACGGCCACTGCCAACTGGCCCGCGTTCTGTTCGACCAACACCGCCCCGGCGCCTTCCGCCGGAGCCAGCACTTTCTGAAACGGGTTGAACAACTCCACCGGCATCGAGAACTCCTGGCGCAGCGCTTCCACCAGGCCCGGAACCTTGGCCGAACCGCCGGCCAGATAAATCTTCTCGATGTGCTCGCCCGCGGCGCTGGCGCGGAAGAAGTCGAATGTCTTCTGAATTTCGAGCACGATAATTTCGGTGACCTGCTGCAGGATCGGCGTCTTCGCGTCGTCGTGCACCGTGCCCACCTTGCGCCCCAGCTTGAGCGATTCCGCGTCGTCGAAACTGAGATCCAGTTCCTTCTGCAGCGAATCGGTGTACTGGTGTCCGCCCACCGAAACGTCGCGCGGGAACAGCGGCGTCGTGCCCTTGACGATGTTGATGTTCATCACGCTCGCACCCAGGTTGAGCAGCGCCACCACCTGCGTCGGCGCCGGCTCGTAGTTGAACTCGTAGCAGTTCTGCAGGGCCAGCGCATCGATATCCACAATAGCCGGAGTCTTGCCCGCCATCGAGAGTACGTTGGTGTAGTTCAGAATCTTGTCTTTCTTGACAGCCACCAGCAGCACATCCATTTGCGGGCTGCTCGCGTCGTCGGAAAGAATCTGGTAGTCGAGGTTCACATCCGCCAGATCGAACGGAATGTGCTGCGCCGCTTCCTTCTGGATGGTCTCGGCCAGTTCCTGATCGCTCATCGAGGGCAGCGAAATTTTCTTCACGATCACCGAGTGTCCGCTGACCGCCGTGGCCACCGCCTTGGAATTGATCTGCGTGTCGGTGAACAGCTTGGCGATGGCCGCCGAAACCGTACCCGAATCCACGATCATGGAATCGACCACGATGTCGGGCGCGATCGGCTCCAGGCCGAGGTGCGCCACTTCGATTCCAGTGCGTGTCTTCCGGAGCTCGACCGCCTTGATGCTCGAAGAGCCCACATCCAGACCCACTATCGTCTTCGATCCCATTCCAAACATGTGCCCGCCCTTCTTTGACGAAGTTCGCCTACGGAGTTCCGGCAGCTTTCACCGCTGCCTTGATTTTCTTCTTGCCCCGCGCTTCCGTTGCCATCGACTGCTCTTCCATCCACTGATCCAGCTTCGATTTCTTGAAGCGCCAGCGATTGCCGAGCTTGAACGCCGGAATCTTCTGCTCGTTCACGTACTTGTACAGCGTGTCCGGACTCACTCCCAGATACTGCGAAGCTTGGCGAATATTCATCACTTCTCGCGAGTCGGCCATTAACCTTTTCCTCCCCCACAAAATCCAGCTCTCAGCCCAGCTTTTTCTTCCCGGCAACGCTGAGGAAATTGGGAGAACCAAGTCCTCGATCAAACGCGTTCGAGTGTATTTTGGTGTGCTGAGCATATCTCAACCGGAAGCGAGGGCCTCTCCACGTGAATCTCCCGGTTTCTTTGGGTTTTATGCCGGTTTTCTGGATTCCACAAAAAGTGGACTTGCAGTTTGTCTCTGCTAATTGTGTTTGGCGAGGACTATACCACTATAAGTAGTGGTCTCGACCCAGGTAAGGCGCCAGTCACACGAGTTGGGGTAACTAAGGTACTAGAGACGGTACGGAAGTACTTGAACGGGCGCGCAAGCCGCTGAAAACACGTACACGGAGCCTGCTCACGCTGGCCACAAGCAGCGCTTCCCGCATTACTTTTCCATGGCGAATTTCGAAGGCTCACGCCGCTTGCGCAACTCAGCAGTCGGGGCGGAGAAATAGCCTTTTCACCACGGAGACACAGAGAAAATCGCTCTTGGCCGTTGGCTTTTGGCCTTGAGCGAAAAGCCAAGAGCTAAAGGCCAACAGCTAAGAGCGCTTTTTCTCCGCCCGCTCCAAACACTCCGCCCGGAACAACCGCCCATCCACCCGATGCAGCCGTTTCGCCTGCGCGCTAGAGATCAGCCGATAATGCGAAATGGTCAGCAGATACTCCGCGACAAACCATACCGGCTTCTCCGAACTCATCCAGTTCAGAGGATCGAAGCGCTTCATCTGGACGGGCCGCGAGAAGGTGCGCAACGTCCGCTCCCCGCGCAGATTGAAATAAAGGTTGAAGTAACTCAAAGCCAGCTCGCGCAGCGACCGGTAGACGGGCTCGCGATACCGGCATCCTGTGAAATTCGACTTCGCCAACGCTCCCCAATGCCCATCCACCTTATACACGGCAATCACGTGGTCGGTATCGTGCTCGGCCTCCAGATCGACAATGAGCGGAGGATATCCTATGACGCGCAGCGCCGCCGCCGCAAACAGCGCCCCCTCGTAGCAATGCGAAGTGTTTTCGCGGAGCACGCGTCGCGGAGACCAGGCGCTGTCCTCGAGGTGGTACGGCATGTCGTCAAGCAAGCGCTGAATGCCGTGCGGAGTCTTCAGGCCGCGCAGCTTGCGAAGTTCGGCAGGGGTCAGACCCCAGGAGTTGGAGGCGTTCGTCATCCCAAATTTTCCCGTAGAGACGCGGCTTGCCGCGTCTCGCGCGGATTGCAGAGTCATTTGAAGGTAGCAGGATCGGGCGATGATTGGGAATAGGGGAGCGGGTGCGTGGGTGAGGCACCGGTCGTTGGTGGAGACAGGCCCCAACGCTCCGCCGGAGCTATCGGAGAAGCGCCTGGAGTTTCACCTGCGCTCTGGCCGCGACGGGCTCCGGCAGGCGATCATAGCCGTGACCCTCGACTAGACTCTGGCCTTCCCCCAGACACCAATTCAGAAACTCATGGAGGTTGTCCGTGCGTTCTGAGGCCATGCCGGAGACCGGTAGATATGCCCATACAAAACTTGTCAGGGGATACGAATTCTCGCCCGGGGCATCGAGCGGCGGGCCCGTGGAGTTCACGAAAATTAGTTCCCGCATCGCCGCGGCGGCCGCACTAATGCTCGCCAGTGAGGCTTTGACAAATTTCCCAGAGGAGTTTTGCACCCGACCGTAGGCCAGTCCAGATTGCACGGCAAAGCTCCAGCTCACAAAGCCGATGGCGCCGGGCGTGGACATCACCTTGCCGGCCATCCTTTGGCTTAGGTCCTCCTCGACCTCCGAGGCCACATCGTGCCGTGGACCGTCCGTCCATCTGCGGAATTCAGGGCTGGTCTTCGCCAGAAACTCTGTGAAGATGTATCGTGAGCCGGTTCCCCCGGGCCTTTGCACGAGCGTGATGGGGAGGTCGGGGAGTAGAACACCGGGATTCAGCATGGCAATGCGTTCATCATTCCAATTCGAGATGTGGCCCATGTACATCTGCGCCAGCAATTCGCCTGTAAAACGAAGTTCGCTCCGGCCGGGCAGGTTGTAAACCGGAACGATGCTAATGACCGCAATGGGAATTTGTGCGAGACGCAGGTTCGCGTTGTTTTTTTGTTTGTTGGTGAGCGCGACCTCGCCGACGGCAAAGTCCTCGTGGAGCGTGGCGACTTGCTGTATGCCATCGCTTGAGCTAGTCGATACATAAGCTACCTGGATGGCGGGATGTTGCTGATTGAATCCCTTTCCCCACACCCCAAGGAGAGAACCCGCAAGGCTCGAACCGGAACCAACAAGTACCATCCTTTGTTGAGCCTGAAGCGGAATTGCCCCCCGCATCCAACAGCACGCCAAGAGCAGCCCCGCCCACACCCGAAATGCTCGTGATGATCTTTTCACGCGCTCCTTCACCTCCGGCTTTTACACCGGCCAATGCGGATAATCCTCTCCCTTCTTATCGGCGCGTCTTGACCACGGCTTTACACCCGAACTGCCCGCACACATAACCCAAAGTAACTACTCCGTTCCGAATCCAACCATAAATCGTGTTTGCATCCTCCACCCAATCGGCGGCTGCCTCTATGGTTCCGGGCCGCAAGCTACCGCAACAACTCCCCCAGCTCCCGAGGACTCTCAATCAGCACATGCGGAGGCACATCCTCCAGCGAATGCGGAGCGAAGCCGTAGGTCACGCCGAAAGTCCACAACAGAGTATCGCGTTTGTCGGGTCAAAAAAGCCCGCCCTCCGGCAAGCGAAGGGCGGGCTGGGTGCTTTCCCACCTCAAGTCTCTAATGAGTAGCAGCCGGCTTTTCCGCTGGTTTCTTGGCGGCCGCGGGAGCAGCGGCGGCTTTTGGTTTCCAAAACTCCGGATCTGCCTTAACCCACTCGTCCGCCGGGTAGCTCATACGCGGATTAAACGCGAACAGGTTCGTCTGGCTCGACTCAATCGCTGCCGCCGACAACTCGTTGAGCTTCTTCATGCCTTCTTCACCCATCGCCGCTTCAAACTCCTTGTCCATCGCGAAGCCCTTGTCAGTCTCCGCCAGCGACTTCATCGGGTTGAAGATGACGTAGGTATTATCTGGGGATCCATAGACCGACGCATAGGTCGCCCAGTGTACGTCGGGGATTTTCTTGTAAGCGGCCATCACCAGCTTCACGATCTCGTCCCAATCCTTGTCATGTCCATGCTTAACCTGGAAGAGCGAGATTTCGAAGTAGCGCATATGGGCTATGTCTACCTCGGGACGCAGGCTGTATTCCTCGCGGAATACGAACGCGCCGCCGTCGGTCTCGCTCAATAGTTCACCGTCCGCCGCCCAGGCGCGGTCAAGGGCAGCCGACAGAGTCGCATCTTTTTGGGTTGCGAGCGTATCTTTTTCCCACGCTTCAAACGAATCGTAGCCTGTCAGAAAGAGCGCCCGCGACTTGCCCGAAAGAGATTCCACAGCTATATAGTGGGTTGGCCATTTCGCACGCGCCATTGCCTGAACAAACAAGCTTTCGGTCTTTTCATGTTGAGTACCCGACTTCCCCGGCTTGGTATACTCCCGCGTGATCACCAGTACCTTGGGTGGCATCTTACCGGTGGGCTTGTCCTGGCCCGCAGCGATCCCGGACATCCCAACCGCCAACAAAACAACCAGGGCGAGCATCGACCCCGTGAGTCTTTTCATGGTTGACCTCCTAGGTCACACAAATAGAGTGAGAATCGGAATTTCTTCCCTGAGTTTGGAAGCAGTGGAATTGTACACAGATTCGTCTCCCGGCGCGCGGTGGAAAAACGATTGCCTGTCTGGACCGCCCCCGGCAACCGTGCCGACGCTGTTCTCCCTCCGGGAATTCTCCGCCCCTACCGCAACAACTCCCCCAGCTCCCGAGGACTCTCAATCAGCACATCCGGAGGCACCTCCTCCAGCGAATGCGGAGCGAAGCCATAGGTCACGCCGCAAGTCCACAAGCCGGCATTGCGTCCCGTCAAAACGTCAACCGACGAGTCGCCAATGATCAGCGCCTCATCCGCCGCCACGCCCGTTTCCTGCAAGAGGGTCCGCACCCCCAGCGGATCGGGCTTCTTCGTGATAAAGCTGTTGCCGCCGTACACCCGCACAAAGAAGTCCCCCAGCCCCAGCGCCTGGACAATGTCGCGCGAAGGATTGACCGGCTTGTTCGAGAGCACCGCCATCAGCCGCTGCAAACATTGGCGGACAGGAGTGTCCGCCCTACATGTGCCCGCAGCCAGGCCCGCCAGCACTTCCGGAATCCCCTCATACACCGTGGTGTGGTCGAGCTTGTGCAGGCGGTAGTAGCCGAGAAAATATTCCAGAGCCTCTCGAAGCATCGCTTCGTCAGCCATGTCCGCGTCTCCGAGCACGCGGCGCACCAGCACGGGAGCGCCATCTCCGACGTAGCTGGCAATGACGTCGCCATCCAACTCTGGCCGGCCGATATGCCGCAACGTCGCATTGACCGAGTGAATCAAGTCAAGGCGCGAGTCAATGAGGGTGCCGTCAAGATCAAACACCAGCAAGCGAACGCGATGCGGATCGAACGGGCGCAGGAAACGAATCATGGAGAGTTCAGGATAAACCAGGTCCCAGGTGTCAGGTCTCAGGTCTCAGGTTTCAGGTTTCAGGTCTCAGGAAAGGCGGAAGTCATGCGAATCGACAGTCAATGGCGGGCCAGATGCTCACGACAAGTCCACGGACTCAAAGTAAAGAGATCTTCCAAAGACCTGACACCTGACACCTGAGACCTGATTTACAATGATGCGGGGCTGGAACTCGGTGGGGTGAAAAACGCAGCATGGCCACGACTAAAGTCGATCCCAAGCTGAACGAAAATAACATTGCGCCACAGGCCAAGACTTATCAGGGCCTGACGAGTCAGCGGCTGATTGATTCGTATCGCATCATGTTCACCTCGCGGCGCGTGGACGACCGCGAGATCATGCTCAAGCGCCAGCAGAAAGTCTTCTTCCAGATCTCGGGCGCCGGCCACGAAGCCCTGGGCGTCGCCGCCGCTTTTGCGTTGAAGCCCGGCTGCGACTGGTTCTATCCCTACTACCGCGACCGCGCGCTGTGTCTCGCGCTGGGAGCAACTCCGTACGAAATGCTGCTTGGCGCCGTCGGCGCGGCCGACGACCCCAGTTCCGGCGGCCGCCAGATGCCCTCCCACTGGGCCTACCAGCGGCTCAACGTCGTTACTCAATCGTCCGCCACGGGCACCCAGATTCTGCAAGCCATCGGATGCGCCGAAGCGGGCCGCTATTTCGCCAAGCATCCCAAGGCAGCCCAAAAAACGGATGGAGATTACCGCCAATTCAAGGAAGTCCAATTCCAGGGCGATGAAATCACTTACGTCTCGCTCGGCGACGGCACGACCAGCGGAGGCGAATTCTGGGAGGCGTTGAACACGGCTTCCAATCGCCGACTGCCGGTAATTTTTTGCGTTGAAGACAACGAGTACGCGATTTCCGTGCCCGTCGAAGTGCAGACTTCCGGCGGCAACATTTCGCGCCTGGTTTCCGGCTTCCCCAATTTCCATTTCGAAGAGATGGACGGCACCGACCCCGTCGTCGCCTATGCGGCCTTCCGGCGGGCGGCCGACTATTGCCGCGCCGGCAACGGTCCCGCGTTTGTCCACGCCCATGTGATCCGTCCCTATTCCCACTCGCTCTCCGACGACGAGCGCCTTTACCGCCCCGATGCCGAGCGCCAGGCCGATGCCGCGCGCGACCCGGTCCCGCGCCTGCAGATGTTCCTGCTGCGGGAAGGAATCCTCGACGAAAAGGGGATCAACAAAATCGAGAAGGAAATCGAAGAACAGATTCAGGCCGATGCCGATCGCGCGCTCGCAGCCGCGATACCGCAACCGGAAACGATCTACAACTTCGTGTACTCGCCCGATCTCGATCCCATCTCGGCGGCGTTCGAAACTCATCCCGCCTACGCCGCCCCCGAGACCGCCGCGGATGGCAAAGGCTCCGCCGCGCAGAACAAGTCGCCGAACAAGACCATGGCGGATCTCATCAACACCACGCTGCGCGACGAGATGCGCCGCGATGAGCGCATCGTCATCTTCGGCGAAGACGTCGCCGACTGCAGCCGCGAAGAATACTTGAAGCAGAAGCTGGTAAAAGGCAAGGGCGGAGTCTTCAAGCTAACGGCTGGCCTGCAGTCCCAGTTCGGCTCCGACCGCGTGTTCAATTCCCCAATCGCCGAAGCCAGCATCGTCGGGCGCGCCACCGGCATGGCCACGCGCGGATTGAAGCCCGTGGTCGAGATCCAGTTCTTCGATTACATCTGGCCGGCGATGATGCAGTTGCGCGACGAACTCCCCATTATCCGCTGGCGCTCGAACAACGCCTTCTCCGCGCCTTTGGTGATCCGCGTCGCGATTGGCGGCTATCTGACGGGCGGCGCGATCTATCACTCGCAGTGCGGCGAGAGCATTTTCACCCATACTCCCGGATTGCGCGTCGTGTTCCCCTCCAACGCACTCGATGCCGCGGGCCTGCTGCGCACTGCAATCCGCTGCGACGACCCGGTCTTATTCCTCGAACACAAGCGCCTCTATCGCGAAACCTACGGGCGCGCGCCCTATCCCGGCCCCGACTACATGGTTCCGTTCGGAAAAGCGAAGATCGTGCAGCCCGGAACCGGCCTCACCGTCATCACCTACGGCGCGGTGGTCCCGCGCGCGCTGCAGGCCGCGCAAAAACTCGAGCGCGAGCATCGCGTCAGCGTCGAGTTGATCGACCTGCGCTCGTTGAATCCTTTTGACTGGGATGCGATTGCCGCGTCGGTGAAGAAAACCAACCGCGCGCTAATTGCTTACGAAGACTCGCTGAGCTGGGGATACGGCGCCGAGATTGCCGCCCGCATCGCCGACCAGCTCTTCCATCACCTCGATGCCCCGGTGAAACGAGTCGCGGCCACCGATACCTTCGTCGCCTATCAGCCGATTCTTGAGAATGCCATCCTGCCCCAGGTCAGCGACCTGTTCCGGGCGATGAAGGAGCTGACGGAATTCTAGAATTCAGCACTTAGCATTTAGCACTTAGCTCGAGCCTTTAGCTCGCGGCTAACTGTAGAGACGGGGCTTGCCCCGTCTCCGCGGAAATCTTCACCGAGCCCCGGAGAGGCGAACCTGCTCATGTGGGGACGGGCGCCCTCGCCCGTCCAAGCCAAGCGCAGCTCGGCAGAGACGTTTTCACATCACGGGAAAGAAATGATGTCGAAGATCTTGGCATTGTCGAGCGCAACCGTCCCCGGCTGCTTGGAGCGCACCAGGGGCCGCAGCACGCGTCCGCGCCGCTTCGATGAGAGATTTACTTCGACGGCGTGAAGGATTCGGCCCTTCACTGCGACCTTTCTGCCGCTGGCCATGGCTCTTCGCGATCTTTCTTCTACTGCATTGTCAGCCATTTTTCGTTTTCCGCGCACCGCGCGCCCTCCCGCTAAACGTCGCTGCCCACGGCCCGCCGTCAAAACAAAGCAGCGCAAATGCGATCGTAGCCAGCGCCAGCGGAAATTCGTATCCGCCTGTGCCCGTCAGCCCGTTCTTGAAGTGCACCTTCCAGATGGCCACGCCCATCTCGATCGCGAAGGCAAGCGAAACGAAGCGCGTAAACAATCCCAGCACGATGGCAATCCCGCCGAAGAATTCCGTCCCCGCGGAAAAATATGCCAGCCAGCGAGGAATGCCGAGCGAACCCACGAAATCCATGTGATGATGAAACCCGCCCCACACCTTGTGATAACCATGCGCGATCATGATCGCTCCCAGAACGAGCCGCATCACGAGCAGCGCGAAGGGTTGTAGTCGATTGAGAAAATTCACGTTCACCTCCAGAACAGGTCTCCAGAACAGTGAACGGATAAGGTAACAGAAAGGCAGGGGTCAGGGGTCAGGGGTCAGCTCTTCGCCTAGGCTTACACCGGTTGGTCTGAAGTTGTTTTGGATGACATACCCGCCTGCGTTTGCTTGTCAGGCGGAATTTCAGCTCCGGTTGGATAGATGAAAATCTGCAACTCATCTCTTTCGTCACTAAAGATGAGCATTTTATTGCAGCTGAGCTGCAAGTAATTGACGTTTTTGAGCGGATACATTCTCGTTTTTTGCAAGTCTCTTCGGGGGGGCCTAACTTTATGAAACAAGAACACTTATCAGCGCTTCGCGGGGGTGGGGGGCGCATTGGTGACTAAAGTGCTATTACTTTCGGGGCCGAAGTGTACTTTCGTCAATGAGAAGACCCGGAAGGTAGGAAAAGATATGAGATCTCGCCGCTTTCGTTGCTTTGCTCTCTCCTTCTTGCTTCTCCCGTTGTTGGTCCTCGGTGCTTATGCCGACGGAATCAATCTGGGAACCGCCGGCAGCTATGCAGTGCTGGCTGGCTCGGCTGTGAGCAATACCGGCAGTAGCGTCCTTACCGGTAACCTAGGTCTCAGCCCAGGGTGCGCGGGCGCGATAACCGGCTTTCCTCCGGGGATCGTGAACGGAGCGACCAACGCATGTAACGCGGCCTCGCTTCAGGCTCAGAGTGATCTGACCACGGCGTACAACGTGGCAATGGGCCTGAAGCCCACTGGCACCTTGACTGGTGTGGATTTGGGTGGACTGACTCTCACGAAGGGCGTATATTTTTTCGCTACTTCTGCTCAGCTGACGGGGGTACTGACTCTTACGGGTAAACCCGGTGCACTGTTCGTTTTTCAGATAGGTAGTACGCTCACGACCGCAAGCAGCTCGTCTGTTATTTTTATCAATAGTCTAACTGGTAAGCCGATGAATGACCCGCACATTTATTGGCAGGTTGGCAGCTCCGCGACTCTCGGTACAAGCACGAAGTTCGCAGGAAACATTCTCGCGCTCACCAGCATCACCCTGAATAACGGCGCAAGCATCACTTGCGGGAGTGCCTTGGCGCCAAATGGTGCAGTGACGCTGAATAATAACGCCATCACTACTAGTTGCAGCAGCAGGACGACTGTTCCAGAGCCCGGCACCATAAGCTTGCTGGGGAGCGGACTGGTAATTCTGGCCGGTGTAGCGCGCCGGAGAATGCGCATCTAGAGCATTCGGTGAAAGATCGGCATACGGGCTTCTCCTTTTAAACCTATCGGCATAGACCGCCTGTCGTCATGCTGCCGATCCAGCTGCCTCCTGCTCCAATAATTCCATCAATCGCTGCAAGTCCAACCTGATCTGCCAGGGGTATATGGTCGGCCAGGGAGAATTGATGGCAGAAGTAAATTGCGTCTCAGTACTACCAGGTCGAGTATGCGGTGCCGTCGGTGGCTGTTTGGTCGGAGCCGCTATGCACACCCACGATGCCAGGCTGGGTCTGGTCGATGGACTTGAGCGTGTCTTCCTGTTCCAGCACCCAGGTGTCCCGGCTCCCGGTAATGTCGTATGGGACCGCCTTGAGGTAACCCGCCGAGACCAAATCTTCCAGCGACTGTGGCGCCTTCTGTTTGTCGAGCGTGTACTGATCGATGACTTTGTTGAGCGTCGCCAGATTCTGTCGCAGCGTGGTTTCGCGCGCGCGGATAATGCTCTGGTTGTACATCGGCAACGCAATCGACAGCAGAATCAGAATCATGCTGATGACCACCACCAGTTCGATCAACGTGAAACCGCGATGGCAGAATTTGCGACTGCGGGCTTTGGACCTGAATTTCATCTACCAGTCCTTATACTTGGTGCCGTCCAAAGCGGTCTTATCCGACTTGCTGTAAACATCGAACACGCTCTGCCCACCCCAGGAATCGGAGTCTTTATCGTCCTGCATGGAGCGCATTCCCCATTCCTGTTTGGTCATGGGATCAACCGGGATCCGGCGGAGAAATTTCAGTTTCTTGCCGGCCACATCCACCCCGGTGACCAGCGTGTCGAGATCCGGTGGATAACCTTCGCTCCCCACCTTGATCTGGAACGCGCCACGATCGGCGGCATCCTTGTAGCGATCGATCGCGTCGCGGATCATCCAGAGGTCCTGGCGCAGTTCGTGCTCGCGCTCCCGATAAATGGTGATTCTCACCAGTGGAAACGCCGCTCCCACCAGGATGGCCATGATGGCGGTCGCGACGATCAACTCGACCAGCGTAAAGCCGCGCTGACGGCGGCGCAGGCCGCGATCCGCACTCCGTTTGTGAGTCAACTGGTTCATTGCATTCCACAGTTTGTGTGGTGGCGGGTCTCCGGCCCGCCCCGGACGGGGCAAAGCCCCGTCCCCACACCAAGCTAAATTTCTACTGAATCGTAATGGCCGCCTGCGCTCCGCTCATCGCAATCGGCTGCATCGCCGGGTCCCGGGCTCCGCCCCGAGTAATCGTCAGCGCCGACTGGCCCGGCCCCTTCGCCATGAAGGTGAGCGTCACCACCGCTCCCTGTCCCGAAACGCCCCCGGCCCCCGGAGGCCGCGTGGCGGTGACTTGCAGCGTGCCGGTCGCGGGATCGTCGCGATGCACTAACGCCACCACTTGCCCGTCCTGTGACAGGAATCCGCCGTTCGAAACGTTGACCACCTGCAACTGACTCGGATCGTAGTTGAGTTGCACGGGCACCGAATACACGTTCTGCCCGCCGGAAAGCATGACATTCACCGTGAAGGTCGAGCCCTTGGCCTGGCTCAATGCAGGCGGATCAAACAGGAACGTTCCTGTGCCGGCTCCAGCCTGGGTTTGCGGAACTTGATTCTGCGGCGGCTGAGCTTGCGGAGTCAAATTCTGCGGAGTCGGCGGCGGCATCGCCGCCGGCGGCTGCGCCGGAGCGGCGGCGGGCGCGCCGCTCGCCGGCCCCGCCGGCTTGCTGCTCGATCGTCTCAACCCCAGGGCATTGGCCGTACCCACATCGATCATGTCGACATTGCCACGCGGCCCCTCAGGCCCGCGGATAATGTGCGGGATCAGGACGAATACGATTTCGTTCTCCGAATGCTCGGTGTTGGTCTGCCCAAAAAGATATTTCAGGACCGGTATCTGGGCCAGGCCCGGAATCCCGTTCAGCGCCCTCGTCTGCGTATCCTCCAGCATGCCGCCCAGCAGGTTGACTTCGCCATCCTTCAAACGGATATCGTGCTCGATTTTGCGCTGTCCGATCACCGGTTGGTTGATTCCGCCAATGTTTACGTACGAGGTCACCGCCGAAACGTCCAGCGTCAGCTTCAACGAAATTTCCCGTCCCACATGCACCCGCGGCGTGATGTCGATGTTCACGCCCACATCGAGGTATTGAAATTGCGTGTTGGTAAGCGGGCTGATGCCGGCGCCGATACTGCCAATACCCGATGAGAACGATCCGGTCGCTATGGGCACGCGATCGCCGATCTTCAGTGACGCCTTCTGCCCGTCCAGCGCCCGGATCTGCGGATTCTGGATGATCTTGGTGTTGCTGTCGCTCAACAATGCCGTCGCCGTAGCCCCCGGAATCGTCACCTGGAAATCGGTGGCATTCAGGTTGGCGAGCGTATTCAGGTTGATGCCGCTCGGCGATGTTGTAGTACCCGTGGTCGTGGTGGTAGTGCTCGTAGCGGTGGTGCTGATATTGGGCTGGAGCGCCACCGTGGCGTTGGTCGGAGGGTTGATGCCGAGAGTGTGAATCTTGTCGCGGCTCACCTGCATCACCGCCACTTCGATCAGCACCTCCGGTTTCGCCTTGTCAAGATCGTCCACCAGTTTCTGCGCCAGCGCTATCTGATCGGGCGTGCCCCGCACCACAATCGCTCCCTGCGAGGTCAACTGCTGAATCCGGCTCACCTCGAGGATGGTGCGCATCGCGTTCACTACATCCTGCAATTCGGTAGGCTGCGAAAGGTTGGAAAGATAAAAAGTTTTGATGACGTTTTGTTCCAGCTCTTTCCGCTTGGCAGGATTGTCTTGCGCCACAAAAATCGTGTTCGGCGTCACCGGACGCCAAAAGGTTTTGGTCTCAAACGAAATGACCTCCAGCGCGTCTTCGAGCGTCACGCCGTTCAGTTCGATGCGCACCTGGCGCGGTGTGTAGTCGGGATCGAAAAGCACGTTGACCCCCGCCAGCTTGCCCACCGTCTCGTAGATCACGTTGGATTTCTCCGTGACCTTGAGCGTGATCGGCACGTTCGAAATCGGAGCCAGTTCCACCGGGCCCTGCGCCGATTCCAACCGTCGGCGCAATGCGGTCGCAGCCGGCGCCGCCGCAGCCTGCGGTTGCGGGTTCTGCGCCTCCCGAATCATCTGCTGCGTCCGCTTCAGCTCCTGCTGCGCGATGAACGAAGACGAATCCGTCTCCACTGCCTTCTGGAATTCCACCGCCGCCTCGTCGAGCTTGCCGGCATCGCGCAGAATCTGCCCGCGATGCACCTGCGCCGATGCTGCCAGGAAGCGGTTCCGCTCGAACGCAGTTCGATATCTCAGGTCTTTCGGTTTTAGATTGTAAGCCTGCTTGAAATAGTCGAAGGCCTGCTCGTAGTTCTGCCGCGCCTCGGCGTCTTGGCCCTTCTCGTACAGCGCCTTGGCGCTATCGACATGACGAGCAAGAACAGGAAGCTTCAGGCAGATCAGCAGCAGAACGAACAGAGCCGGATGGATCAGGCGTCTCATCAAGCACTCCTCATGAAAATCTCTCAAGCCGGCGGCGGCCACTATAATTCTCGAGGGTGCCCCGTCCAAGCTCCGCTTGGGCGGGACTTTTCTGGCCAAGCGTCCCAAGGGCCGCCACGCGCAAAAAGTACCGGAAATTTGGATTATAGCATCGCATCAACTTGCACCCGAAGTGATTGGTAGGTCGATGTTTACACTCATTAGTACCTGCCCCAAAGGTCTCAGGTCCCAGGTCTCAGGTCTAAGGATAAAAGTCGTTCTCGAAAGGCAATTCCGGTCTGGCTTTCCTGAGACGTTGGACCTGACACCTGAGACCTGCCGTGATACTTTCTTTTCAGTACTATGGCCAAGCAGACTAGCCACCAGACCCAGCCCAATCGGGAGAAGAATCCTCGCCGCCAGCCCACCGCTTCCGGCGAAAAGGACGCCGCCGTTAACAGGAACGCGAGTCATAACTATTTCTTGCTCGAAAAATTCGAGGCTGGAGTCGTTCTCACCGGAACCGAGGTCAAGTCCATTCGAACCGGCAAGACCAATCTCAAGGACGCCTACGGCCTCATCAAGGACGGCGAACTCTGGCTCCTCAACTGCCATATCAGCCCCTATGAGCACGGCAACTACGCCAATCATGCCGCCCTCCGCACCCGCAAGCTCCTCATTCACAAAGAAGAAATTCGCAAACTTATCGGCAAGACCCAGCAGAAGGGACTCACTCTGATCCCCACCCGCATGTATTTCAAGAATGGCAAAATTAAGGTCGAACTCGCCCTGGCCAAGGGCAAACAGCTATGGGATAAGCGCGAGACCGAGCGCCGCCGCACTGCCGACAAGGAGGCCCGCGAGGCCATCTCCAGAAGCAGAAAAACGTAGGGACGGCCGCCCCCGCGAGCCCGCCCTGAGTGAAGCCGAAGGGTCCAAGCCGAGCGCAACTCGGCAACCGCCTGTGGTCACCGCAACTCTGGATTTGGTCTAAGAAAATGACAGGATGGGCTTATGCCGCGAGTGGGAATGATGTGCAAATCATTGCGGTGTCGCGCGCTGACGACCCTCAAATACTCCCCTTTTCGAAGCTCCTGAAAGGAATCCGGCGTGCAAATCTCAACGGTTAAGATCCGCGTAAAACGCGTCATTTTTTGAAAGAAACCAGGTATACTACGTCAATTCGTAACCTTCCCCGCCGCGCCATCTTTCGGTATATGACTCGCGCCATGACAAAACGATTCGCCCGGCCGCGCTCCATAACTTTCTCTATAGCCGCGACCTTGTTCGTCCTGTTCTCCGCCTCCGCCTTTGCCCAATCCACTGTCCGCGTAATCCGCGAAGAGAAACACGACGTCTCCGCCCCGCTCGCCGAACTTGATCGCATGACTCCCGCCCAGCCCCACCGCTTCTCGCCTCGCATCCTGAAAATCCTCCCCACCGGGCCCTCGACTGGCTTGCAGCCTGAGTCCGCCATGCCCGACCTGGCCTTGCAGGCGACCGCTCTGCCGCCAGTGGCCGCCAACCTCGGCCTGAATATGGATGGCTTGGGTCAGGGACAGTACGGCTTTAATGTTGAATTGTCCCCGCCCGATACCAACGGAGCGGTCGGCGCCACGCAATACGTGCAGTGGGTCAACGCTGAGTTTGCCGTGTTTGACAAAGCCACGGGCACGCTCGTTGCCGGACCCACCGAAGGAAATGCCCTCTGGGCCGGCTTCGGCGGAGGCTGTGAAACGAACAACGACGGCGATCCCATCGTGCAGTACGACAAGATGGCCGGCCGTTGGATCCTCACCCAGTTCTCTATCAGCACTCTTCCCTACACGCAGTGCGTAGCCGTCTCGACCACTAGCGATGCCACCGGCGCGTACAACCGGTACGCCTTTTCTTTTGGCGACAGCGATTACTCCGACTACCCAAAATTAGGCGTCTGGCCCGACGCCTACTACATGTCGTTCAACCTTTTCCTGAACGGCAGCAGCTTCATCGGCGCCAATGCCTGCGCCCTCGACCGCAACGCGATGCTGGCCGGCAATGACGCAACCATCGTCTGCTTCCAGCAGCCTTCCTCGGTCGCCAGCTTGTTGCCTTCCGACATGGATGGAACCATCCCGCCAGCCACGGGCGAACCCGCCTTCTTCATGAACTTCGGCGACAACGTGATCCAATTGTGGACGTTCCACGCGGACTTCACGACACCCGCGAACTCCACCTTCGCCGGCCCCACCGTTCTTCCGGTCGCCTCCTTCACCGCACGCTGCTTCCGTTCCTGCGTAGCCCAACCCGGAACCACACAACGCCTCGACGCGCTCGGCGACCGCCCCATGTACCGCCTCGCCTATCGGCAGTTCCCCAACGGAGTTGAATCCCTCGTCTTCAATCATTCCATCTCGACCGGCGTGCGCTGGTATGAAGTTCGCAGTCCGAACGGAACGCCCACCGTCTTCCAGCAAGGCACCTTCAGCCCCAACTCCAATACGCGCTGGATGGCCAGCATCGCCATGGACCAGTCCAGCGATATGGCCCTCGGCTACAGCGTCTCCAGCACTTCCGTCTACCCCTCCATTTACTTTACGGGACGGGTCGCCGCCGATGCGCCCGGCAGCATGGAGGGCGAACAGCTGATCATGAGTGGATCCGGTTCCCAGACCGGCGGCGTGAGCCGCTGGGGCGACTACAGTGCCATGAGCGTCGATCCCGTTGACGACTGCACTTTCTGGTACACCCAGGAGTACATCCAATCCAACGGCAACTTCAACTGGAACACGCGCATCTCCAACTTCATCTTCCCCAACTGCGGCAGCGGAGGGGACGGTGCGACCGCGGTGCTCTCCGCCACCAAGCTCACCTTCCCCAAGACGCTCATTGGCCAGACCGCGGACCTGCCCGTTACCCTGACCAACACCGGAAACGCTACCCTGAATCTTTCGAGCGCCGCCACCACGGGCGATTACGCGGTTCAGTCCAATACCTGCGGAGCGCAGGTCCTCGCCGGCGGCAATTGCGCAATCACCGTGGCATTTACGCCGACAACAAAAGGTTCCCGCACCGGCATATTGCAGCTTACCGACAACGCCGCCAACAATCCGCAGAAGGTGACGCTCACGGGAACGGGAATGTCGATCGCGCTCTCTCCCACCGCTCTGAATTTCGGTTCCGAGCCCGTGGGCCAGACGACCGCGCCACAAACGGTGACCATCTCGAACGTGAGCGCCGCCTCCGTGAATCTAACGGGTTTCACTATCACCGGCACGCCCGCCGATTACACCATCTCCGCCAACACCTGCGGCAGTTCGCTAGGCGCGGGAGCCAACTGCTCGCTCAACGTGACGTTCAATCCCACCAAGAAGGGCACACGCAACGGCAAGCTCAACGTGGCCAACAACGGTGGCGGCACCGCCACCGCAACCCTCACCGGCGCGGGACAGTGAACTAAGCAGGTCATTCGAAAACTCGAATCCCGCACTTCTGGGGGGCGTAGCGCTTCAGCACTAGGAAGGTTGCGCGCAAATCGTCAATTAGGTGGTGGCGATATTTCACCCTTTAGGCCGCCCGTTCTGTTCGGTCCAAATGTCTTGTGTACCGCTAGCGCGAACGGAACGCCGAACCCGGCGATTCGGCCTCGTCCTATTTTCGGCTGGCTGGAGGCACGATACCGTTCATCCGCAGGTATACCACCAGTTGCCCGTAGTGATCGGAGATGTGCCACACCGAGGCGGTCAGAGCCGAGAGCCGGTTTGAGCCCCAATACGGGCCGGCATTCGGGTGCATTAGGTTCTCGGCGTTCGTGTCCGCGATAACCTTGTCGATCATTGTGAATGAATCGTGGAGATATGACAGGATTTCGGCTTTCGTTTTGGCGGGATTCGGACCACCGATGTCGCACCCGGCGGGCGGTATTTCCCCGACCATCTGTTTCGCCCAGGCTTCGTTGGCGCACGCTACGTGTTTCACCTGCTCACCGAATGAGCGTACATCCTTGAATTCGCCCTGCGTCGGCTTGAAATTCCATTTGTCATTGGGCATGGCCTCGGCCAGGGCGGTGAAGTCATGCTCAATGTCCCTCCAGATGAAGTTGATCGAGTCAGGAATGGTCTTGAGCTGCGGTTGGTGCTGCTGCGCAAATGCGGCCGAACTCACCAGCAGCACGACCGTGATCAAGACGCGTAAGCGGTCCCTCATAAGTCCTCCAATACATGTCTTAGCTGTCTCCTCGTAAGGCCAAAACAGCACCATTGTACGCTTCATTCGCGCCCAATGAATCAGGGCGTCTGCAGTTCGCGAGGCTCTGTGTAGCCGGATGGTTGCTGCAAACGCGATTGCACTAATTGAGTTTGCCTTCAGGCGCTTCGATCTTGGGATTGAAGTTTCACTATAAGCTGCTCGCCCGGCAAAGGCCCGCCGCTGAGTTGCGCATCCCCCCTCTGACCGTGGATACTGAACACAGTCCATCATGAATACAAACCTCTCTTCCTCCGTCCCCTCTCAACTGGAAACCGAATGCCTGGTCGTAGTAGTCCTTGATCGAAGTGAGAAAGATCGAAGCGGAAAAGACCGAGGCGAAACAGACAAGCCAGTCGTAACGCTCGAATCCAGCGACGCCGCCGTGCGCGACGCCGCCAAGGACGTGATTTCCAGCGGCGAAGTCACCGCCAAGACCTTCGAAACCACGCTGCTGCATCGCCCCGCAGGATTGAAAGCAAAACGCCTGCTCCTTGTCGGCGGCGGCAAGGCGAAGAATTTTTCAGCCGCGGAATTGCGCAAGCTCACTGGCGCCGCCGTGCGCACCCTGAAGGGGAAAAGCATCCGCAGCTTTGCCTTCGCTCTGCCTGAGAGCGGAGTCGCAGCCAATGAAGCCGTGTGCGCGATCGTCGAAGGCGCCTTCATAGGCAACTTCGAACCCGGCTACTACAAGAGCGATCGCAAGGACAACGACCAGAAGATCGACGCCGTCACCATCGTTGTGCAAAAAGACGTGCCCGGCGATCCGAAAGCTTTGGAAAGCGCCATGCACACCGGACGCATCGTCGCCGAGTCGCAGAACTTCACGCGCGACCTGGTCAACGAACCCTCCAACCGCATGACCCCGACCATACTGGCCGAGCGCGCCAAGAAAATGGCGGCCGAAGTCGGCCTGAAGTGCGAAGCCCACGACGCCGACAAAATCAGGCAACTCAAGATGGGCGCATTCTGGGGAGTGGCCCAGGGTTCCGATGAACCTCCGGCCTTAATCGTCCTGCGCTACGAACCCAAGGACGCGGCAAAAGATGTGCACCTCGGTCTGGTAGGCAAAGGCGTTACCTTCGACACCGGCGGCATCTCCATCAAGCCCGCCGACGGCATGGAAAAAATGAAGTACGACATGGCCGGCGCCGCCACCATGATCGGCGTCATGCGCGCCATCGCCCTGCTGAAGCCGAAAGTGAAGGTCACGGCGATTATCTTAGCCACCGAAAACATGCCCTCCGGCAAAGCGCAAAAGCCGGGAGACGTGCAGATCGCCATGTCCGGCAAGTCCATCGAAATTATCAACACCGACGCCGAAGGACGCCTCATCCTCGCCGACGGCCTCTGCTACGCGCGCCAGCTTGGCTGCACTCATCTCGTGGACGCCGCCACCCTGACCGGCGCGGTAGTCGTGGCCCTCGGCTACGTGAACGCCGGAGTCTTCGCCAGTGACGACCAGATGTACCAACGCTTCGCCACTGCCAACCGACAAGCGGGCGAGAAGATGTGGCGCCTTCCGCTCGACGACGAATACAAGGAAGCCATCAAATCCAACATCGCCGATATCGTCAACTCCGGAGGCCGCCAAGGCGGCGCCATCTCCGCCGCCATGTTCCTAAGAGAATTCGCCGAAGACACACCCTGGATCCATCTCGACATCGCCGGCACCGCCTGGATGGAAGAGGCGAAACCGTGGATCGCCAAAGGCCCCTCCGGAATCGCCCTGCGCAGCCTGGTGGAATTCGTGAAAGGATGGGAGTCGTAAGACGCTGCTACCGTAGAGACGCGGCTCGCCGCGGCTCCCCGCGGAGGGATGTGTCAGGTCGCAGGCAAACCACGACAACGGCACGTTTTTCCTGAGACCTGCGACCTGACACCTGCGCCATGGATCTCCCCGAGAAAATCCGCACCCTGCCCACCTCGCCCGGCGTTTACCTGTACAAGAACGCCGAAGGCGAAGTCATTTACGTCGGCAAGGCCAAGAACCTGCGCTCCCGCGTCTCCTCCTACTTCCACGAAGGCCGTTGGGAGGACGCGAAAACCGGCACGCTCGTCCGCGAGGCGGTTGACGTCGACTACATAGTAGTAGCCAATAATAAAGAGGCGCTAGCTCTCGAGAATCACCTGATCAAGCAGAAGAAGCCGCGCTTCAACATCCTGCTGCGCGACGACAAAACTTATCCCTATGTGAAGCTCACTCTTGCCGAGCGCTTTCCCCGCGTCTATGTAACCCGCCGCCTGCGCAAGGACGGCAGCGCCTACTACGGCCCCTACTTCCCTGCCAATCTCGCCTATCGCATCGTGGACCTCATTCATCGCCACTTCATGGTCCCATCCTGCAAAGTGGACTTAACCCGCAACCATCCGCGTCCCTGCCTCCAGTTCTACATCAAGCGCTGCCTGGGTCCGTGCGTAAAGGAACTGACCATGCCGGAGATTTACAGTGAAGCCGTGCGCGACGTGAAGTTCTTTCTCGAAGGCCGCCAGACCGACCTGGTCAAATCTTTGCGCGAGCGCATGTCCGAAACTGCCGAGTCGCAGGAGTTCGAGCGCGCCGCCCGCTATCGCGACCTCATCTCAACCGTCGAGCAGCTGCAGGAGAAGCAGCGCATCGCCGCCGCCGAAGGCGACGACGCCGACGTCTTCGGCTATCACTACGAAAATCAAATGCTGGCCGTCAACCTCTTCCACATGCGCGGCGGAAAAGTGCTGGACCGCCGCGAGTTTTTCTGGGATGACCTGCCCGAGTACGTGTGGGCCCGGGCCTCTGACCTGGGCGCGGCGGGGTCCTTCGACTCCGCTCAGGACAGGCTCCGCCCCGCCGCCACACAAGAATTCCACCCCAACGAATTCTTCTCCGCCCTCGTCAAGCAACTCTACCTGGCCCAGCCCTATGTCCCCCGCAACATCTACGTCCCTGTCGACTTCGAAGACCGCGAAGAACTGGAAGACGCGCTCAGCGAACAGCTCGCGGGCGAGGGCGCCCGCGCCACACGGGTGCACATCGCCGTCCCGCAGCGCGGAGACAAGCGCGAACTTATCGATCTCGCCGGGACCAACGCCAAGCAGTCTTACGACCAGCGTTTCCGCGTACTCAAGCCAAATGCGCGCGCCATCCAGGAAGCCCTGCAAGAAGCCCTGGCCCTGCCCGACCCGCCCCGGCGCATCGAGTGTTTCGACATTTCTCATATTCAGGGAGCGGAAACCGTAGCCTCCATGGTCGTCTGGGAAGACGGCAAGATGAAAAAATCCGACTACCGCAAGTTCATCATCAAGACCGTCGAAGGCGTGGACGATTTCGCCTCCATGCGCGAAGTAGTCACGCGCCGCTACCAGCGCCAGCAGCAAGAAAAAAGGCCCATGCCCAGCCTGCTGCTGATCGACGGCGGCCTGGGCCAGCTCCACGCCGCCGCCCAGGCCCTCGAAGCCCTCGAAATCATCAACCAGCCGCTCGCCGCCATCGCCAAGCGCGAAGAGATCATCTACGTCTACGGACAGGAAGACGACCCGGTAGTTCTCGACCATCATTCTCCCGTCTTACACTTGGTGCAGATGATCCGTGACGAAGCCCATCGCTTCGCCGTAACCTTCCATCGCAAGCGCCGGCAGATCCGGGACCGCGCCACCGAGCTAAGAGAAATCCCCGGAGTAGGCGAATCCACGACCCGCCGCCTGCTGGAACATTTCGGCAGCCTGCAAGCCGTAAAGCAAGCGGACGCAGCCGCCCTGTCAGCCGTCGTAACCAAGTCCCAAGCCGAAGCGATTCTCGAACATTTTCGGAAGGCAAGTGTAGGGACGGGTCTCTGACCCGCTCGTGTGGGGACGGGCGCCCTCGCCCGTCCAAGCCGAGCGCAGCTCGGCAGCTGTCGGTGGCCTCAGCAACTCTGAGGAGCGAGCCCTGATGACGGCATCGGCTATTGTCCTGGGGCGCCCGCCACCTCGGACTCACGGACAAACGGCGGCGGTTGGCGCTACAATTCAACCGTAGCTCGTGATCGCAATCGAGCGGGAGGCCCCATGCCCGTCTATGACTACGTCTGCAACGATTGTCACGAAACCTTCGAATTGATTCTCACCCTGAAGGAACACGAAAAAGACGCGAAATGCCCCAAGTGCGGCAGCAAGAACGTGGAGCAGGAAGCAACCGCTTTTTTTGCTGTGACCGGGAAGAAGAGTTAGCGAAGAGGCCCGGCTGGGATGAACCAAGCGGTGCCGTGTGGCGAAGTTGGCAGGCTTTCTGCGCCCCACGGATTCTGGTGGCGACTTCGTTTTGAAGGGGCGCGGCTTTACAGGGCGGGTGGTGCGGCCTGCCGTAATCATTTGAAATCAGGAGGGTGCCCCGTCCAAGCTCTGCTGGGGCGGAGATTTTGACTGCGGCTATGGGAGCGTGTCTTCCGGCTCAGGCGCGGTCTTGAGCGCGGTGCGAAGAAACTTCCTGAGTCCTTCGCCGGTGGCCTTTCCGGCTCGCTTCTCGAAGAAATCGGCCACGGCTCCCAGATGAAAACCTATTTCAAAATGTCGCCAACAGCAGAGATGGGGATTACACTTATCGCCGTGTTCGAAGTCCAGAAAGGAAATTGCGGTTGGAAGGAGGATTTGATATGTCATTTTTTCGACAGTGCATCGTCGCCATCGTTGCTCTTTCGTTTGTGTTGCCGGCCATCGCGAACGATAAAGATGAATCGGAAGAGCCGGTCTCAAAGGAGATGGAACTGAAAGCCTGCGGCCCGAAAGCAACAGAAGTGAACTTCAAGGCGGGCACGGACAAGAGCCAGCATCCGACTCCAGCGCAACCTGCTGACAAGGCGCTTATTTATGTGATTCGTCCTTCGATGATGGGCAATAAGATCCAAAGCAAGCTGGCAGTTGACGGCGACTGGAAAGGAACGAATCGAGGCGACAATTACTTCTACTTTACCCTCGATCCGGGCGAGCACTATTTCTGTTCGCTGGCGGAGAATCACAGTGTGCTGAAACTGGATGTGGCGGCGGGCAAGACCTATTATCTGCAGCAGCATATTCGCATGGGGGTGATGAAGGCGCGCAACAAGCTCACCGTGATGAGCGAGGAAGAAGGCAAAACCAAGTTGGCGGATGCTCACCTCAGTACGTGGGAGGCCAGGTAAACGAGTTGTCAGGCGGGTGGCGCGGCCTATCGTAATAGTTTGAAATCAGGAGGGTGCCCCGTCCAAGCTCTGCTTGGGCGGGGTAGATAAGGTTGAAAACATCTTCATGCTCCACCTCCCGCAAGCCAAAGCTCGCGGCCTAGCGCCCATCCATGAGTTTCGTCGCGCGAAACGACTTCACTACGATCTGATTCGGCTGCATGCCAACCGGGATGATGGTCAGCAAGGAATATTCCGAGGGCTCAAATTTCTTCTTCGGCTGCCGTTTCTGAATGACGGCGAGGTCTCCGGAGCCGGAGTCGACGACCAGCAGATAGTTCTGATTCTGCGAGAGCGCCAGCGCGTCGGGATGCGTTCCTACGGGGAAATAGGCGACGATCTTACCTAAGTCGATGTCATAGACCGCGATGTTATTCGATCCAAAGTTAGAGACGTACAAGCGCGAGTTATCGAGCGACACCACTCCGCGAGTAGGTTGGTCGCCGACGAGATAGCTGCCCGACACTTCATTGCCCGTAGTCTCGATGATGGAGATACTGCCGGCGTCGAAGTTGAAAGCAACCAGTTCTCCGCCGTCAGGTTTCAGAGCCAGGCTCACCGGAGATTTTCCTACATCCAGCAGCGCCAGCAGCTTGTCATTCTGGGTTTCATTCTTAAGCGCGATGCTCGCAACCTGGCCGGATCCGGAGCAGGAAACGAACGCCTTGCTGGAATCGGGCAGGATGGCAATATCCTCAGGATGAATGCAGATGTTGATGGCGGAGCGCACCGCCAGCCGAGCGGTGTCGATGATCGAGACAGAATTGTCGGCGCGATTGGAGACGACGACGGTAGATCCGTCAGGCGAAACGCGGGCCAGCCCAGGACTTCCGCCAACGTGCAGCGTAGCCGCAACGCTGCGATGGTCAAGATCAAGCACGGCAACGTTGTCGGAGCCGGAGTTGGCAACGTAAGCGCGGCGTCCATCAGGAGAAACATCGATAAAGAAAGGCCGTCCGTAAACGCCGACGGTGGCGACAACTTTATTCTGCTCGGCGTCAATCACGCTAACATTCGAGGAGCCGGCATTGACGACGTAAACTTCATTTCGCTTCGGATTAGCCGCGACTCCAGTAGGCTCCGCGCCGACCTGGAGCGTTCTTACCGGCCGAAAACTGCGCAGGTCAATAACCGTAACCGTATTGCTCTTGCCGTTGGTGATGTAGGCGTATTCGCGGTAGAGCGGGCCGTAGCCGGGGAGGGTGCGCTCGTGGAAGTAGTACCACGCGGCGGCGAGGACGAGCGGGACGAGGACGGCGATGAAAAGGAGTTTTCGCAAAACGCTGTGCCTGGGTGAAGGCAAGAGATTATCAGATGCAGCCGGGTCAGCGCGGCCAGACGCGGCTCAATGCTGACGTTTCATAAAATCAGTCCGCGGGACTTGTGACTACAGCCTGAACATGACTCGATGCGGGGACACCGCGTCCCAACACCGCTGCAATCTGCCTGACCTGCGCCATCAGCGCGTCGAACTGATCGGGGAACAATGACTGCATGCCATCGGAGAGGGCGCGGTCGGGATCGTGGTGGACTTCGACGATCAGGCCATCGGCTCCGACGGCGACGGCGGCGCGGGAGAGTGGCGTCACTTTGTTGCGCTTGCCGGTGCCGTGGCTTGGGTCAACGATGATGGGCAGGTGGCTGAGGCGCTGGACGGCGGGCACAATGCTGAGATCGAGCGTGTTGCGGGTGTGATCGGCGAAGGTGCGCACCCCGCGCTCGCAGAGGACGATGTTGTAGTTGCCCTCGCTCATGATGTATTCGGCGGCCATGAGAAATTCTTCGAGCGTGGCCGAGATGCCGCGCTTCAAGAGGACCGGCTTGCGGGCGCGTCCGGCGCGCTTGAGCAGAGAGAAATTCTGCATATTGCGGGCGCCGATTTGGATGACATCGGCGTATTTGTCCACCAGGTCGAGCGATTCGTAATCGACGGCTTCGGTCACGATGAGCAGCCCGAAGCGGTCGCGGACTTCGGCCATGATCTTCAGACCTTCTTCGCCCAGTCCCTGAAAAGAATAAGGAGAAGTGCGAGGCTTGTAGGCGCCGCCGCGGAAGAACTGGGCTCCGGCGCGAGCGACGCGCTCGGCGATGGTGAAGGCCTGATCGCGGCTCTCGATGCCGCAAGGTCCGGCGATGATGGCCAGGTCGGGGCCTCCGATGGTGACGGGCGAATTGGGAAACTTGATGAGGGTGTTGTCGGGCTTGGTGTCGCGGCTGACCAGTTTGTAGGGTTTCGAGACGCGGATGACTTCTTGGACACCGGGCATTTCTTCGAGCGTGCCGGATTCGACCTCGCCCTTGTTGCCGGTGATGCCGATGGCGGTGCGCTGCGCGCCGGGCATGGAGTGGGCGCGGTATCCGAGCGCTTCGATTTTCTGGCAAACGGCGCGGACCTGCTCTTCGGTGGCCTGCGCTTGCATGACGACGAGCATATGAGTACCCCGAAGGTTATAAGTTTAGCGTCCGGTGTGGCGAAGGGCAATCGGTCTGCGGGAAAGGGTGGGGGGCAGTTTCCGAGTGGGACGTGACTCGGGCGTAACCGATAGCCGTCGATAATCGGTTGCAAACAAGGTCACTTCTACATGTAGCCGACTACATTGCTATGCAACATGCACCAGCACCCCCCAGCCTTGGCTTCGCCCCGCCTTCACCCCCGCCGTTTCTGCACACCACTCTCCATGCCGTGATAGGATTTGGGCCAAGAATTCGGATACAACCATTTCTTGGGTCGCCGGATTCTAATTGCTGAGATTGCTTCCAGGGAGAAGTCCCATGATGAGGCGTCTTCCCGCCCCGGCTTTGCTTCTCTTGTTTTTCTGCCTGCCGCGGCTCGCAGAGGCGCAGACCGCTTCCATTAGCGGAACGGTCACGGACGCCACTGCGGCAGTTGTGCCTCAGGCAAAAGTCACTACCCGCAACCTGGCAACCAACGCATCGCGCAGTACTGCGACCGACGGGTCCGGGAGTTACCGGATCACGAGCCTGGTCCCAGGAGTTTATGACGTGCGCGTCGAGCGAACGGGCTTCAAGACCGTGGAGTATTCCCGCGTGGAACTTGCGGTTGGCCAGGTCCAGAACCTGAGCGCGACGCTGGTCCCGAGCGCGACCGCCGAAACGATCACGGTCCACGGCGAGCAGGTTACGCCGCTGGATTTGGACGATGCCCAGGTCGGAAACCTGGTCAAGAGCCAGCAGATCGAAGATCTGCCGCTGATTCTGCGTGATCCGTATCAGCTGATTTTGCTCTCTCCGGGCGCGATTCAGGGCAATTCCATTTTGCAGGGCCTCTCGGTGAATGGTTCGCGCGAGCGCAACAACAACTTCTTGCTCGACGGCACCGACAATAACGATGCCGAGATTCCCGGCTTGACCCTGCCTCAGCCCGGACTCACCTCCCTGAATCCCGACTCTGTCCAGGAGTTTCGCGTCATCACCAGCAGCTTCCTTCCCGAGTTTGGCCGCAATACCGGGGCGGTGATTGACATTGTCAGCAAGCGCGGCACTAACGATTTCCACTCCGACGTCTATTGGTTCGGCCGCTTCGACGCTCTGGGCGCCCGCGACTACTTCAACCATGAGACCAATGCGGCCGGGCAGGTTGTGCCCAAGGATTCGTACTCCCGCAACACGTTTGGAGTTTCCGCCGGAGGGCCGCTGCAGCACAATAAGACTTTCTGGTTCGGGAACTACGACGGCGAACGATTCGACACGACCCTCACCAACACAAGCGTCGTGCCGTCCCATGGCTTTAAAATGGGCAGCTTCACATTCGACAATGTCCCCATCGATATCAGCCAGCCCAATTCGCCCAACAACCTGTTTGGGTTGGGGCTGGATCCGACGATGCAGAAAATCCTGGCGCTCTATCCCGACCCGAACGGCCCCATCGTGGATGGCGCGCGCGGCGTGCTTTTCTATCCCAGCCCATCCCAGGCGACCAGCGACACCTTTGACGTCCGCATCGACCACAACTTCTCGCAGAGCGAAATGCTGGCGGTGCGCTACACCTTCAACCGTTACCAGGACCCTAACTTCGATCACACCGATTTCCTTCCTGGCCTGGGAGGGACCGGAACTTCGCAGCGCAGACAGAATGCGACGCTTCAACTGACCTCGGTGATCGATCCCAGGCTGGTGAACAACTTTCGCGTCGGCGCAAACCGCATCAACTTTCCGCTCACTTGCTCGGGATTGAACGTTCTCGACAGTCTGGGCTTGTCGGATCCGTATGGACGTGGGTTCGACGCTCCCTTGCCCGGCGTGGCTGGGTTCGGCTGCCTGCTGATTGTGGATCGGGACGGTTCGAAGCGCTTCAGCGGCACCTACACGATCGGGGACGACGTGACCTGGGCTCGAGGTCGTCACACCTTCAAGTTTGGCGTCGAGACGCGTGATGCTTACTCCAACAGCACGAATGGTTTTTACTCGCGGCCCACGCTCGACTTCAATAACTTCGCAAACTTTGGCGGCGCCTTTGCCTTGACCCCAACCGGCGACCCAAACATCGACCTCAATTCAACCTTGCAGGACATGGTGTGGGCGCTTTTCGGCACGGTGGGATCGGTGACGCAGGCGCAATTCTTCGACAAGGCCGGCAATCGGACCGCCAATGATCTCCGCGGATTCCGCCAGAAAGATTTCGCTGCTTTCGCTCAGGACACTTTCAAAATTCTTCCCAATCTCACACTGAACTATGGACTCCGCTATCAGTTCAACGGTGTCCCCTACGAAGTGAACAACTTGCTTTCCACGCTTTTTGCCGATCCCAGCGGGCCAGCACCGTTCACTTTCACGGTTGCTGGGGAGAAAGATCACGGCCTGCCGCCGCTCTACAGCAACGACTGGCACGACTTTGAGCCGCGCGTCGGAGTCGCGTGGGATCCTTTCAAGGAAGGCAAGACCTCGATTCGGATGGGCTATGGCATTTTCCACGACCGCCTTTTCGGCCAGTTGCTCGGACTCGTACGCGGGAACCCGCCCTTCCAGCAGATTTCTTTCCAGCAGATCTTTGGTCCGCCGCCTTTTGTTTCCCTCTCCCAACTGACTGCGCCCCCGTCGCTAACCACGTCAGCCGTCGTGAACCAGGAGGCGGGCGATCTGCCCTTCATTATCGATCCCAACCTGCGCATGCCTTACAGCCAAAGCTGGAATTTCGGAATGCAGCGCGAATTGCCCGGAAGCTTGCTCATGGAAGTGAATTACGTGGGATCGAAGGGAACGCGCCTGCTTCGGCTAGTTGACGGCAATCCACCGCAACCGGCCCTGCTCGCGCAGTTGGAAGCTTTCTGTGTGCCCACAAATCCGAACAATCAGGGCTTCAGGACTCCCACGGGCCAGTGTTCCCAGTCAACTTTGCAGTTCAACAATCTCTGGTTCGGCGCAGAGGCGGGCTATCTGCCCTTCGATGCGGTCAACAACAATGCTTTTCTGCACGCGGAAGTTTTCAACAACGCAGCTTCGTCGATCTATCACGCGTTGCAAGCGAACCTTAAGAAGCGGATGTCGCATGGCCTCACGTTCCAGGCGGCGTATACGTGGGCGCATGCCACCGATAACTCCTCCGACCCGCTGACTCCGGCAGCCGGCAACCAGGAATTCCCGCGCAACTCGCTCGACTTGGCGGCTGAGCGCGGCAATTCCGACTTCGACGTGAGGCAAAGGGTGGTGCTCAACTACTCATGGGCGATTCCCCTCGGTCGCGGGCATGCCCACCTGGCCGAAGGGTCCGCGGGCAAAGTCTTCGGAGGCTGGGAAGTAGCCGGGATCACGACCTTCTCTGGCGGACTTCCCTACGATATTTTTACCGTCACCGATACGGCCCACACCGGCCAGGAGCAGCGCCCGGATTTCAATCCCGCTGGCACTCCAGTGGCGGTCAGCAATCCGCGCACGCAGACCGGTCCGAACCTGGGGACCGGCTGCCAGGTTGTCCCGGCCTTACCAAGTTGTTTCTTTCCCGACGCGTCCTTTGGGAGCGCCGGCAACGTCGGCCGCAACCACTACTACGGCCCCGGAGTTAACAAGTGGGACATGGTTCTGCAAAGGACCTTGAGCCTCTCCGAACGTTTCAGACTGCAATTCCGCGCCGAGAGCTACAACCTGTTCAATCGCGCCCAGTTCAGCCAACCCGGAAACCTCACCTCTGATCCTGGTACCTTCGGCCAGTCCACCTCCCAGGTGAGGCAACCCGACCTCACGACTGGCGCCCGGCAAGTCCAGTTTGGGATGAAGCTGAGCTTCTGACCGAAGGCCTCGAAGAGATCGGGTTCGGCAAGTCAATTCGGCCACCACGCGATAATTTTTTCCCTCGTCGCCTACTCGGAAACGGACCCACTACGCGGGAACGGTTTGACGATTCTTTGTGGTGCAACCTACCGCGCGACGGCGCCGCATGCTTCTGACCGTGTTCGCGGGTGGGGGCCCTTTCGACTACGCTCAGGGCAGCTCCGCGCCACACTCGGTCTGGCGTTGTAAAATTAACGATTACCCATTACTGAACTATCCTTCATCTATGCCACAGGAAGACAAACCTATCACCACCGCGCGCGATGAGCGTTACGACGCGCAGCGCATTGAACAAAAATGGACTGAACGCTGGCAGAACGATCCGTCGCTGTATGCCGCCGAGGCCCACTCGACCAAACCGAAGTATTACGTGTTAGAGATGCTTCCCTACCCTTCGGGCGCGCTGCACATGGGGCACGTGCGCAATTATGCGATCGGCGATGCGCTGGCTCGCTACATGTGGATGAACGGGTACAACGTGCTGCATCCCATGGGATGGGATTCGTTCGGGCTGCCGGCGGAAAATGCGGCCATCAAGAACAACACTCCTCCTAAGGAATGGACGCTTTCGAATATCGCGGCCATGAAGGTGCAGATGAAGCGCCTTGGGTTCGCCTATGACTGGTCGCGCGAGGTTACGACCTGCCTGCCGGATTACTACCGCTGGAATCAGTGGTTCTTTCTGAAGCTGTACGAGGCGGGACTGGCTTATCGCAAGAAGAGCAAGGTGAACTGGTGTCCGCAATGCGCTACGGTGCTGGCGAACGAGCAGGTCGTGGGTGGGATGTGCTGGCGGCATGAGGACACGCCCGTGGAGCAGCGCGAACTGGAACAGTGGTTTTTGCGGATCACGAAGTACGCGGACGAGTTGCTGCGCGACTTGGAGAAGTTGCAAGGCTGGCCGGAAAAAGTCCGCATTATGCAGCAGAACTGGATCGGACGCAGCGAAGGCACGCTGGTGGATTTCGATCTGGGCGGAACGGTGGGGCCGGCGGGATCGACGATCACGGTCTTCACTACGCGCGTGGATACGATCTATGGCGCGACTTCGGTGCAGTTGGCGCCGGAGCATCCGATTGTGTGCGACATGATTGCCCGCGATGCGGCTTTGCGCACCAAGGTCCAAGAGTTGATTGCCGAGCAGCGGCGGGCTAAAGAAGCGGGAGATATTGGCGCGATCGAGAAGCATGGTGTGTTCACCGAGCGTTACGCGAAGAATCCGTATAACGGAGAAGCGGTGCCGGTTTGGGTGGCGAATTACATCCTCATGGACTACGGCACGGGCGCGATCATGAGCGTGCCGGCGCACGACGAGCGCGATTATGAATTTGCGCAGAAGTACAAGCTGCAAATCCGGGTGGTGATTTTGCCGGCGAGCACGGATCCGGAAGAAACCATGACGGAACCGCCGCTTCCTTTTACGACGACGAACGGGATGGTGGTGAACTCGGGCGAGTTTAGCGGGCTGAGCTGCGAGGATGCGATTACCAAGATGTCGGCGCGCGCCGAAGAAAAAGGGTTTGGCAAGGCGACGGTTACGTTCCGGCTGAAAGATTGGGGCATCTCGCGGCAGCGTTACTGGGGCACGCCGATTCCGATGGTGTACTGCGATAAAGACGGTGTGGTGCCGGTGGCGGAAAAAGACTTACCGGTGATTTTGCCGGACAAGGTGCCGATCACGCTGTCGGGCGGATCGCCGTTGATGAATGTGCCGGAGTTCCTGAACACAACTTGCCCGAAATGTGGTGGCCCGGCGCGGCGCGAGACCGACACCATGGATACGTTCGTCGATTCGTCGTGGTACTTCTATCGCTACGCGGACGCGCAGAACGACCAGGCTCCATTCGACAGCGCGACTATTGCTTACTGGTTTCCGATTGATCAGTACATTGGCGGCGTGGAACATGCCATTCTCCACCTTATTTATTCGCGCTTCTGGACGAAGTTCATGCGCGACATGGGGCTGGTGAAAAACGACGAACCGGCCGCGCGCTTGTTCACGCAGGGGATGGTGATCAAAGACGGCGCGAAGATGTCGAAGAACCTGGGCAACGTGGTGTCGCCGGATGAGATGGTGGCGCGCTACGGGGCGGATGCGGCACGTTTGTATAGCTTGTTCGCGGCGCCTCCGGATCGCGATCTGGACTGGCAGGATTCGGGGATCGAAGGCATTCAGCGGTTTCTGGGGCGGGTGTACAGATTCTATCTACGGAATACTGCGCGGCTTGCCGCGGATTCGGCGGGGCACGCTGAGACGGGGCAAGCCCCGTCTCTACCGACGGAGTGGTTGCGACCCGAGGCGCGCGCGATTCAGCGCAAGCTGCATCAGACCATCAAGCGCGTTAGCGACGATTTCCAGGGGCGCTGGCATTTCAACACCTGCATTGCGGCCATCATGGAACTGGTGAACGAGATTTATGGCGCCGAGGAGACGCGCGCCGCCGGTGGAATCCCGGCTTCGTTGATCGCGGACGTGCAGCGCAACATCGCACTGCTGCTGGCTCCCATGGCGCCGTATCTGGCGCACGAATTGTGGGAGATGACCGGCGAGAAGAGCAATCTGCTGAAAGCTCCGTGGCCGAAGTACGATCCGGCGCTGGCGGCGGAGGATGAGATCGAGATTCCCGTGCAGGTTAACGGGAAGCTTCGTGGGCTGGTGGTGGTGCCGGCGGGGGCGAGCGGAGATCAAATCAAGCAGGCTGCGCTGGCCGATGAGAAGGTGCGAGTGGCGATTACCGGCAAGCAGGTGGTGAATGTCATTGTTGTGCCGAAAAAGCTGGTGAATATTGTGGTGCGATAAAGTGCGATAACCACAGGGGGCACAGAGGAGCACAGAGGGCTGCGATTTTCCCTATGTTCCTCTGTGTCCCCTGTGGTTAAAGGTTTGCTTTTGTTTGCAACCGTGGCATCGATCTGAGACACTCATCCGTGGAAACCCAATCCATCGTTGTCCTCGACTTCGGGGCGCAGTATTCGCAGCTGATTGCGCGCCGCATCCGCGAGCAGAAGATCTTCTCGGTCGTCCTGCCGTTCAACGCCAGCCTGGAAGAAATTCGCAGCTACTCTCCGGTGGGAATCATTCTTTCCGGCGGGCCGTCGTCGGTGTACGACAAAGATGCGCCGTTGGCCGACAAGAGTGTCTTCGATCTCGGCATCCCAGTACTTGGCATCTGCTATGGATTGCAGTTCATGGTGTATGCGCTCGGCGGGAAAGTGCGCCCCGCCGCTAAGCGCGAATACGGCCACGCCAAAGTTGAGATTCAGGAATCCGACTCACAACTTTTTCTGGGACTTCCCAAACTGCTCGCCGTCTGGATGTCGCATGGCGACTCGGCCGAAGAATTGCCTCCTGGGTTCCGGCTGACGGCGAAAACTCCCCATGCGGTTGCCGCCATCGAAAACGCTGAGAGAAAGATGTGGGCGGTGCAGTTTCATCCCGAGGTACACCACACGCCGCTCGGCTCCGACATCCTGCGCAACTTCGCGCTTGGCATTTGTGGAGCGAAGGCTTCGTGGACGCCGCAACATTTTATTGATGCGACCGTGGCGCAGGTAAGACAGCAAGTTGGCAGCGGGCGGGCGATCTGTGCGCTTTCGGGCGGAGTAGATTCGTCGGTCGCGGCGGTGCTGGTGGATCGTGCCCTCCGCGACGACCACGGCAAGCCTGCCCTGAGCGGAGCCGAAGGGTCGCGGCTTACGTGCGTGTTTGTCAACAACGGGGTGCTGCGCAAGAACGAGTTTGAGAAAGTGCAGAAAAATTTGCGCGACAATCTTGGGCTGCACCTGGTTGCGGTCGATGCCACCGATCGCTTCATGCGGAAACTGGCGGGAGTGAGCGATCCCGAGAAGAAGCGGAAGATCATCGGCAAAGAGTTCATTGCCGTCTTCGACAAGGAGGCACGCCGCATTGAAAAGCAGGAAGGCAAGGTGAAGTGGCTGGTGCAGGGGACGCTCTATCCCGACGTGATCGAGTCGCGGTCGGTGCGCGGGCCGTCGGAGGTCATCAAGTCACATCACAACGTGGGCGGGCTGCCCGCGAAGATGAAACTGAAGCTCATTGAGCCGCTCAAAGACTTGTTTAAAGATGAGGTGCGGCGCATCGGCCGCGATCTCGGCATGCCCGAGGAAATTCTGCAGCGGCAGCCGTTTCCCGGCCCGGGCCTGGCCGTGCGTATTTTGGGTGAAGTGACAAAAGAACGCGCCGACTTGCTGCGCGAGTGCGATGACATCGTCGTGGGCGAGATCAAGAAGGCTGGGCTCTACCAGAAAATCTGGCAGTCGTTCGCCGTGCTCTTGCCCGTGATGTCGGTGGGCGTGATGGGCGATCAGCGGACTTACGCTTACACCTGCGCCATTCGCGCTGTGCATTCCGAAGACGGCATGACCGCCGATTGGGTTCCGCTGCCGTATGAAGTGCTGAAGACGATTTCGAATCGGATTGTGAATGAAGTTCGCGGAGTGAACCGGGTGGTGTACGACATTACGTCGAAGCCGCCAGGCACTATTGAGTGGGAGTAAGGCTGGTGTAGCGCGGACACTCTTGTCCGCGCAGACCTCGCATAGCAAGCGGACATCCTTGTCCCTCCCGAAATGGCACGGGTACTCTGCACGGTCAAAAATAAATTTCCGTTGCTCAGTCAGGGCGACGGTGGAAATCGCCTTGATGTTTACTGGTTAGTACCGGTACCCCCCCTCCCCCCGGCTATAGGAATCATGAGGTTGTGGGCAATTTTCGGACTTGGTCTTTGAAAAATAAGGACTTATATCAAAGTATTCCGGAATAAGGACTTACGGGTTTTCGGCCTGTTTCTTGGTGTTGGACCCCCGTCTCGTCCCGATCAGTTTGTCAAGCTCTGCTCGGGAAATTGAAAATGTCAAAGAGCGCTTTGGTCGCCTCTGGAGGCGGGCACACGCTTCGCTGCCACGATCTGGAAATGATTCTCGCATAACATAGGCATGGAGTCAGTGATGGTGGACACAGCGCGGATGTGATGAAAAAGATGAATCGTGTCGGCTGTGATCCCAGGTTAGCGACCAAAAGACGGTCGCGAACCTGGGGCACCGAGCTTGGTACATGGGGAGTCGCGGTGAGGATAGGGGGTCAAAATCCCCGCCCTGTGTCTGCGGAGAACGCAGACACAAGGACGGGGCACCCTCGGGAGTCGAGGTGAGCAAAAGGGTGGGCCAGCCACCCGGATGTGATGAAAAAGATGAATCGTGTCGGCTGTGATCCCAGGTTAGCGACCAAAAGACGGTCGCGAACCTGGGGCACCGAGCCAGCCACCGAAGTGGGGTATGTGTAGCTCGCGGGAAAATGCAGATCCCTCACTTCGTTCGGGATGACAATAATTGGGGCGGGGCACTCGTGCTCATTCTTCCAATTGATGATTCCGCTCCCGACGAACTACCATATCCCCATGGCAGTCGATATCGAAACTCCGACATCTTCATACACCCGCATTCGCGCCCCGCGCGGCACTACGCTTTCCTGCAAGAGTTGGCAGCAGGAAGCGGCTATGCGCATGCTCATGAACAATCTTGACGAGGAAGTTGCCGAGCGGCCTCAGGATCTGGTCGTTTATGGCGGCACCGGTAAGGCGGCGCGCAACTGGGATTGCTACCACGCTATCGTCCGCTCGCTGAAGAATCTTGAGAACGACGAGACTTTGCTGGTGCAGTCGGGGAAGCCTGTGGGCGTGTTCAAAACTCACGAGTACGCGCCGCGCGTGCTCATTGCGAACTCGAATCTGGTTGGGCATTTCTCCAACTGGGAGAAGTTCAACGAACTCGAGCGCGCCGGGCTGATGATGTATGGACAGATGACGGCCGGATCGTGGATCTACATCGGCTCGCAGGGGATCATTCAAGGCACCTACGAAACCTTCAATGCGGCGGGCGTCAAACATTTTGGCGGCGATTTGAGCGGGAAGCTGATTGTCTCGGGCGGCATGGGCGGAATGGGTGGCGCGCAGCCGCTGGCGGCTACCATGACGGGCGCGGCGTTTCTGGGGATTGACGTCGATCCCGAGCGCATCAAGAAGCGGCTTAAGACCGGATACTGCGACTTCCTCGTGACCACGCTCGACGAGGCTTTGCGCATTTTGAAAAACGCCGTCCGCAAAAAAGAAAACGTTTCGGTCGGGCTGGTGGGCAATTGCGCGGACATCATTCCGGAACTCGCCGAACGTGGCGTGGTGCCGGACATTCTCACCGATCAGACTTCGGCGCACGACCCGCTGAATGGATATGTGCCGAACGGCATGACGTTCGAGGAAGCGCTCGAATTACGGCGGCGCGATCCGCAGACTTATCAGGAGCGGTCGCTCGACGCCATGGCTAAGCACGTGGAGGGCATGCTGCGTCTGCAGAAGATGGGCTCGGTGACGTTCGACTACGGCAACAATATTCGTACATTCGCATTCCAGCGCGGCGTGAAGAATGCTTACGATTTTCCGGGATTTGTTCCGGCTTATATTCGGCCGCTCTTTTGCGAAGGGCGCGGGCCGTTCCGGTGGGCGGCCCTTTCGGGCGAAGCTTCGGACATCGCCGTTACCGACGATCTCGTGCTTGAACTTTTTCCTGAAAATCGCAGCCTGCGCCGCTGGATTGAACTTGCCCGGAAGCGGATCAAGTTTCAGGGACTGCCGGCTCGCATCTGCTGGCTCGGGTACGGCGAGCGCGCGCGGTTCGGGCTGGCGATTAACGATCTGGTGAAGAAAGGGACGATCAAAGCCCCCATCGTGATTGGACGCGATCACCTGGATTGCGGGTCGGTGGCTTCTCCGTTTCGCGAAACCGAAAGCATGAAAGATCGCTCGGACGCCGTGGCCGACTGGCCGCTGCTGAATGCGCTGGTGAATACGGCGGCGGGCGCGTCGTGGGTTTCGATCCACAACGGCGGCGGCGTGGGCATTGGCTACTCGCTTCATGCCGGGCAGGTCACGGTCGCCGACGGCACCGAGATGATGGCCAAGCGCATTGAGCGCGTGCTGACGACTGATCCGGGCATGGGCGTGATTCGGCACGTGGACGCGGGGTACGACGAGGCTAAGGAATTTGCGGCGAAGACGGGAGTTCACATTCCTATGATGCGATCATGAACACCCACCACGAAGGCACGGAGGCACGGAGGTTTATGAGGCTCTCCCTAAGACACTCGCTTGGAGCAGTACGGGAATGTTGCGGAATCGATAGACCGACGCCAGAGGTTCCGGGAGCGCGATCATGAACACCCACCACGGAGACGCGGAGGCATGGAGATCGATAGGGCTTCTTTATGAGGCACTGACGGAAAGCATCATTGGGGCGGCGATTGAGGTGCATCAACACCTCGGGCCGGGACTGCTTGAGCCGGTTTATGAAGAATGCATGTGTCAAGAGCTTCGGCTTCGAGATATTCCATTCCAGGCGCAGGTGCAACTGCCTGTCGTCTACAAAGGACGGGAAACTGGCGGAACTTATCGAATTGATTTGGTTGTAGCCAATGAGGTCGTGGTAGAACTGAAGGCCGTAGAACGACTGCTGAGCGTCCACGAAGCTCAGCTCTTGACCTACTTGAAGATGACAGGAAAGCGAGTCGGCCTGATCATCAACTTCAACGTTCCTGTGCTGCACCGAGGGATTCTACGCCGCGTCCTATGACATACGAATTTCTCCGTGCCTCCGTGCCTCCGTGGTGGGTGTTCTTTCTCCGGAGCAAGAATGCGTAAGATGTCGGCACTCTTGCTGGTCAACATCCGGCAGCTTCTCACGTTGCGCGCGGCGGCCGACGGCGCTCGACGCGGCGCTTCCCTTTCCGAACTCGGCATCATTAAACACGCGGCTGTGCTCTGCCTTGGTGGCAAGATCGTCTCGGTTGGCACGACGAAAGACGCGCTACGTGATCCGTGGCTCAAGAAGAATCGAAAGAAGATTATCGAGATCGATTGCGGCGGGCGCGTGGTTTTGCCCGGCTTTGTCGATTCGCACACTCACCCGGTATTCACGCATCCGCGGCTGGTGGATTTTGAGAAGCGGATTTCCGGCGCCGACTACGAAGAGATCGCCGAGGCGGGCGGAGGAATTCGCTCCAGCGCAGAGGGGGTGCGGAAAGCCAGCAAAAGCGCGCTGACACAAGATGTTTTCACAGCGCTCGGAGATTTCGCTCGTCACGGAACCACGACGGTCGAGGCGAAGTCCGGCTACGGTCTCGGTCACGAATCAGAGCTGAAGTCGCTGGAAGCGCTCCGCGGGGCCGCGCGCCAGTGGCCGGGGACCGTTGTGCCTACGTTTCTCGGCGCGCACGCGGTCCCGGCCGAGTATCGTGGACGTTCGCAGGAATATGTTGACCTCGTCTGTAATGAAATGATGCCGGCAGTCGCGAAGCGCAGGCTGGCTCAGTTCGTGGATGTCTTCTGCGATCGAGGAGCGTTCAGCGCGGAAGAAACGGCGCAGATTTTCGCCGCTGCGGAACAACACGGTCTCGCCGTCCGCGCCCATCTGGGACAACTCAGCGAAACGCGACTCGGGCCACTGCTTCGCTACCAGCCAGCATCGCTCGACCACATGGACCACGTGAACGATGCCGACCTACCGGTTCTCGCCCAGAGTGACACGGTCGCAACTTTCGTCCCGGGGGCAAATTATTTTCTCGGCTTATCGAAGTATCCCGATGCGCGCCGGTTCATTGCATCTGGCGTGGCGGTCGCGCTGGCTACGGACTACAACCCGGGCTCTTCCCCAACACTCAGCATGCCGCTGGCGATGTCGCTGGCGTGCACGCAAATGAAGATGTCACCGGCGGAGGCGATTGCAGCGGCGACGATCAACGGAGCCTGGGCGCTGCGGTTGGCCGGCCGCAAGGGCAGCGTGGAACCGGGCAAAGACGCCGACCTGGCGGTGTTTGACGTGAGCGATTATCGCGAGATCCCGTACTGGTTTGGCGCAAATCGCTGCGCGCTGACGATCATGAATGGCGTACCGAGCGGCCATCTCTCGTCGTAAGAAAGCTGGTGGAGAGTACGCGAAAAAAAACGCGCGAGAGAAGAGGCCCAGCGAAAATTGCCGCCAGCCATTTTGAGCGAACGGCACTGGGTTGGTATAATCTGAAAGTTCCGCACGGTCCCTGCGCATCGGCTGTTTTGCTTCGCGGCATCCCGCCCAGTGAGAGCGCACAGTGCGCGGCCAAATTGGTCGCCGGTCGTTTTGTGGGCAGAGCTGTGCGGAGAGGAAGTGGCCAGGTAGCTCAGGTGGTAGAGCGCAGCCCTGAAAAGGCTGGCGTCGGCGGTTCAACTCCGTCCCTGGCCACCACATTTCAAAGCACTTATTCGGAATCCCTCGATTTGAGCTAGCCCACAATATGCCCACAAAACGAGGGTTTGCGCTAAACCACGAAGCTCGTTGCCGGTGCCTTCTCCATCCATGAACCCTTGAGTAGCTGGTTCAGGAAGGTTCCCTGTGCCTCCAGCTTGGCCGGTGTAATGGCTTGGGCATAGACGTCCAGGGTGGTTTTGATGTTCGAATGACGGAGTAGTTCCTGCACGAGTTTTGGATCGTAGTTGTTGGCGACTAGGACCGACGCCAGCGTTCGCCGGAAAGTGTGGAACCCAAATGCCCTGGGCGGGGCTACGACGCCGACCTTCATGGCCGCAGGCCGAAGATGATCGGACAAAAGCATGTTGGCTCGCGGTGGCTTCGTGCCCTTCAGCTTGAAGGAGGGGAACACGAGATCCTCCTCCTTCCTGTATGGCGTCTCCCGGCGCCAGTTGAGCAGATGCGCCGCGAGTAGAGGATGGAGCGGAACGGGACGCTTTGACGCCTTCGACTTGGGCTTCCCAAATCTCCCATAGACGTAAGCTCGCCGGACGTAAATGCATTGATTCTCTACGTCGATGTCCCTCCACTGCAGCGCGAGGATCTCGGAGATCCGCAACGCAGTGGCCGCGGTGACCAGCACAAGAGTACGCAGCATCAACCCCAGTTGGTTGATGATCGCGAAGGCTTGAGCCGGAGTCAAAATGATCGGGTCGAAGTTGCTGGCCGTGGACTGGCGGACGAAGCGAATCGGATTTGCCTGCTCCGTCCGCGGCAGGAATCCAACACGTTGGGCATGTTTGTAAACCAGACCGATGACCTGTCGGATCTTCGACCGGGTTTGATTTTCGAGACCGCTCTTCCTCCCCAGCTCTTTCAGCCAGTTCTCTAGGTCGAGCGGCGCGATCAGCAAGGCCGCCTGATCGCCCCAGCGTGGCAGAACCCACTTGCGCAGATAGCGGCGGTAGGTTGCAGTTGTGGAATAAGCTTTCGGAGCCGATGCTTGGTTTTGATCTTCGCTGAGCTCCTCTTGGATGTAGTGACCCGCGATGTCGCTGAACGTCACGGGGCGCCCATTGTTGTTCGGAGCAGGATGGTTGATTGGCAGGTAAAGCGACTTGACGAATTCGCGCGCGGCGGCACGGGTTGGCAGCTCTTTCTGTGTTCCGATCACCATCGCGTGCTCGACCCTGTTCCCATCGGCACGAGTGATGCGGAAACGAAGCCGCCATACTTTCCCTCGCTTGCGACTCTCAAGACGCAGGCTTCCTTCTTGATACCGTGTCCTTCCCATCGGTTGGTATTACCTCCCTACGGAACGGCACGGACGACGGGGACAGTTTACCTTGGCTTTCATCCATGCGTCCAACTCAGACAACAGGAATCGCCAGGTCTTGCGGCTTCTTTCACCGAAAGGATGGGCTGGAATCGTTCCTTCACGCGCCAGGCGCTGAACTGTGCGCAGATTGAGTTTAAGAAAGCTCGCGGCTTCGTCGGAACTGACGTAGGGCTCAGGTTCAACCCGCACAGGAGATAGGATCGTGCTCGTTAGCATTGACATTCGAAACCTCCTATCCTGCCGAGCTAGTTCAATCTCGGCAACTCCCACGAGTAAAATTCGCCTGCTATGGGACCCTTGTCGAAGCCGCCACCGGGAACCGGGAGTTCCACCGTTGCCGTCCTCGGCTGGTCAAATCTCAACAGGACCGGCGATAGTCAACCAACTTGACTCGTTCCTGCCGCCGTGTCCAATAATCTCTCGTTATAACGTTATTCCTACAGGTTATGAAAAACGGCTCCACTCCTATTCGTCGCACCACACTCTCGTGGACCAAGCGGTTCCGCCGATGCGTACCTTGTTCACAAGGCGAGGCTTACGAAGGAGAAAACCATTCCATCGAAAGCGCCAGAAAATCCTTGCGGCGGCGATAAATACAGCCGTGTCCGGCTGCTATTCAGACCTGTCGCAGCTGGTCACCCAGAGGTTGAGGCGCTCTTCGGGCAACCGAAGGTTTCGCGGAGTAACGACGGCGATGCCCTTTCTTACGTGATAGATAAAACTCCCTGATCCTGGCTTCGACTCCAATTTGTCCCACCGAATCCCTTTAACTTCCCGGAACTATAACCCGCAGGAATGACGTTATAACGAGATGTGATTAGACATGATGATTGAGTGGGGCTAGTTTTGCGCCACGCGCAGCAGATTCTAGCTGCTTCCCGGAGGCGCAAATGTCATCACGTTGGTTCCAAATCCACCTCGTCCGCCCCATCCAGCGTCTTCTTCAATGGAAGTGGGCGCGTCCAACCGCCACCGTTCTTACCCTACTTCTTGTCCTGCCTGTGGCCGCGATGGCACAGGGCTCACCGTTCGACACAGGCTTTAACGCCATCCAAGCCCTCTTCACCGGAACCATTGCGAAGGTTGCAAGTCTGGTTGCAATCGTGATCGGCGGCTACGGCTTCGCCCACGGTGAACCCGGCGCGAAGAAGGCGCTCGCCGGCGTGGCCGCGGGAACGGGCATTGCCGTTCTCGCCGTGAATGTCCTGAGTTGGCTC
>CAVZDG010000003.1:0-346437 GCA_963773965.1 uncultured Acidobacteriaceae bacterium | reverse complement strand
ACTCGTCTGTCGAGCGGCATCAGGAACCGTTCTGCGAAGTTGCTTGCCTTTTCCCTGCGGAGCAAGCTAGACTGCTTCCCGGTGAAAAATTCCGCAAGCGCGCTTTCAATGACCGCCGCTTCGCACGACGTGCCGATTCCAGAGCAATTGTTGAAGCACTCCTGCCAGCCAGACGGTCGAAGAAAGCCGCAGCGGTGAGCGCAGTCACGAATGACGGTGATTGCGGTCACAGACTTGTAATTCATGGCCAAGCAAAATTCGGGCTGCTTTTTCCGAAGCTCGCTTAATTTTTCTGGCTAAGAAACACTGCGTACTATAAGTCGTGGAAGCACCCGACTACGACTGGCATTAGGAGGCCACACATGGCAGCACCTCAAGCGAAGGTCGCACCTTGGCCCGCGATCCCCACAGCAAAACCTGAAGAGGTTTATGCGGGACTAAGCGACCAAGCCAAGGCGTATCCGCTCTTCCTGGAGTCCATCCTGCGCCCGGAACACAATTCCGAAAAACCGGAAGCGCTTTCCCGCCTTCGCGTGCTGGATTGTACGACCAGCATGATGATTGGGCACTGGTGCTCTTCGCAGCTTTCCGAACTGGGCGCCGAGGTCATCCAAGTCGAGCCACCGGGAGGCGATCCGCTTCGTAAGCTGACCCCCTTTGGCCGGCAGGAATACATGTTCGAGGACAAGGAAACCGGGGAGAAAGTCGGCGGACAGTTTCTCCATGAGATGCGCAACAAGTCCTCGGTCACACTCAATGTGGCGACGGAGGAGGGCCGCAAGATTCTCCGGGACTTGGCCATTCATTCCGACGTGATCATCGAGAACGCGCCTCCTGGCCAGTGGGACGAGTGGGGAATCGGCTATCGCCAACTGCGCGAGATCAACCCCCGCCTGATCTACTGCTGGGTCGGCCAGCGCGGACAGTGGGGTCCTCTTAAAGACAAACCGGGAGTGCTGGACCCGACAGCCCAGGCGGCCTGCGGCTTCGTTCACGGCACCGGAGATCCCAAGGAATTCGGCGGACAGCCGACCCGTTCCGCGCTGTGGATGGCGGATCACGTCGGCGGAAGCGCGGCGGCCATGGGTATTCTGGCGGCTGTGCTGTATCGCGAGAACGTTTCGGGCGAAGGGCAGTTCATCGAAGCGACCTCGGCGGAAGCCATCATCCGCATCCTCGATTACAGCTGGGCGTGGTACTCGATGGACGGCAGCATTCGACCACGCTATGGCAACTGGGACCTGGCCATCAATATCTACGCCGTGAACCCCTGCAAGGACGGCTACATGATGGTGGGCGGTGGTCATGACCGTCTCTGGTACCGCATCTGGCGCACGGTGGGTGACGAATACCCCGCGGTGGAGGAAGAGATCCTCGGCGACCCACGCCTAAGGGAAGTCGCGGACCGTCTGGCTCACAATCAACAAGTGAAGACCTACACCCTGCTGGGCGAGTGGCTCAAAGACAACGCTCGCGCCGATGCCGAGCGCAAGCTCTCCAAGCAGCAAGTGGCGTCAGGCGGCGTGCTCTACGTCAACGAGGTGGCAGAATATCCGCACTTCAAGTATCGCCAACATGTCGCCGAGTATGAGTCGCCGCACTACGGGAAGATTCTCTACGGCACGACTCCTTACCAGCAGCACAAGACTCCGGGACGGCTGAAATGGCTGGGTCGCCCGACCGGCTACGACAACCAGGATGTTTATCGGCGGCTGCTCGGTTTCACGGGCGATGATTTTGCCCGGCTGCAGAAAGCCCACGTCATTTGACGCAGGAGGAATATGATGGCAACACAACCCATTAATAAGAAACAGTCATTTGAGGAGTTTTGCCGGGAAACCTTCAGTCCCAAGAAGGAATTTTCCAAGCCCGAAGTGTTGAAGGGATACCGGGTGTTGTCCTGTACCCAGTACATTTTGGGTCCCTCCTGCGCTTCCTATCTCGCTGAACTTGGCGCCGAAGTCATCAAGATCGAGGCGCCTCGGCGGGGCGAGGCCATGCGCCACACCACACCGTTTAACGAGCCATTCCTCTATCCACTTTCCAGGTGGGTACCGGAACGCGGCACGGGGCTCGGCTTCCTGGGCGCCAACCCGAACGAGTATTTCATCTCCGTCGACTTCCACCGCCCGGAAGGACAGGCGCTGGTCAAGAAACTGGCCGCCAAGTCCGACGTGTTCGTGGAGAACTACCGGCCCGGCACCTTCGACCGCTGGGGCATCGGGTACCGTCAGTTGAAGGAGATCAATTCCCGGCTCGTTTACTGCTGGCTCGGTGGTTTTGGTGGCTGGGGCCCGGGACGTGTCCGCGCTTCTTACGACATCCTCGGACAGTCGCAGGGCGGCAACTTCGGCATGACCGGCAAGCAGGAGTTCATGGGCGGCGCGCCTGCGAAGCACACCATCTGGCTCGCCGACTACTGGGGCGGCATGATGGGCGCCACTCAGATCCTGGCGGCCCTGTATTGGCGCGACCACGTTTCCGGCGAGGGCACCTTTACCGAGTACTCGCAGGTGCACGGCGTCACCCGCCAGCTCGAGTATGCCTTGCCCCTCTACGGACGCCACGGCATCACCCGTGAGCGCTGGGGCAACTGGGATACGCAGTTGTGCGTGCACGGCATCATTAAATGCGGTAAGTCCTCCTACCCCAAATCCGAAAATCCTCAGGAACTGGAAGAAGGTTACATCCTGATCAGCGCTTATGAGGACAAGGACTTCGCGCGGCTGTGCAAGGCCGTTGGGGAAAGTACCCTGGCTACCAAATACACCAAGGCCGATATCCGGATCAAGGCCGCTAGCCAGATGGAGATTTATCCGGCGCTGGAGAAGTGGGCAGCGGATAAGACGAAGGAACAGGTAGCGGCGGCTATGGACGCCAACAACATCCTGAATCAGCCGGTCTGGAACTCGAAAGAGGTCGCCAACCACCCGCACTGGAACGAGCGCGGAGCCGTTCGCTGGCTGGATGACCCGACTTACGGTGAACTGCTGCACCAGGGGCCGGCGTACAAGATGTCGGCAACTCCGCCGCGCCTGAAGTGGGCGCTGAAGCCGGTGGGCGCCGACAACGAGCGCATCCTGGGCGAGTTGTGCGGGTTGTCGTCTGCGGATCTCAAGCGACTCGAAGAACAAGAGTGTATTTGACGGAGACCAACTATGCTGCTCATATGCTCGAAGTGTAAAACTAAGAATTTCCTCGATCCGTATCCTTTCTGGAACTTCAAAGGTACGACCCAGTGTGCTGGATGCAAAGCGATCTGGCGCATTGAAACCTCGGCAGGAGTGTGTGTGGCTGGTCCCGAGGAAGCGAAAGGTACCCCGGACCTGTTGCCCGGCTTCGCCGAGAAGCCGGACTATTCTCCCCTTTCCGGTCCAGGACTGACCCGGTCAGCGCCGCGTGCCCGCAAGGACGCGGTCTGTAAACCAATTCCCATCGAACGCAACGTGCGGGGCAACATCATCAGCGGACATCCGTTGAAGAAGGAAGACCTTGTGGGCAGCAAACCGAAATTCATCGTTGCCGGATCTCGGTGAAGGATAACTGGAGGCAATAATGGCGAATTACAACACTGAATGCCTGTGCGTCCGCTGCACGCATCTGCGTCCGGCGCTGGATCCCAATATTCAGAAGGCCTACCTCGGCAAGTGTGTGAAGCGGGAGTGGCCGTTTACACTCTCGATCACGCTGCAAGGCTGGACGGAGTGTGAGGTCTTCGAGGCCAGCGGCAAGACGTATGTGCCACCTGAACCGGTCGCCGCCAAGGCCGCGGTTGCGGCTGGCGGAGCGGCCCCTGCAAAGCAGGTGGAGTTCTATTACAGCTCCGCCCAAAAGTCCGGCGAGCTGTTCCCGTGCGATATTAAGAAGGCCCTCGACTTGGTGAAGCAGCTCCAAGCCGCGGGTGTGAAGGCCAAGGCGGTTGACGTCGCCGGGGTCAAGGATCGCTTCCCCATCTATCACAAAACGGTCAGCGGCCCGGATGCCAGCGTGCGCCCGGTCTTCGGCGCCAAAGGCGCGCTGGTAGAGGACTTTGGGACCAATGTCCCCGCGCTGCTTGTCTTCGAAGGCGACCGCTATCCGGTATTGGCTTTCCCGCGCACCGATGCCACGCGCGGTACGATCCGTGTGGAGCAGGCTCTGCAGGATCTGGTCGCGGAGACTGCCAAAACCCCGGTAGCCAAAGTGGGCTAAGGAGAATTTCAAGATGGCCGAGTATCTACCCCCACGCGAGCTGTGGCCGAAACGTGTCTACACCCTGCCGGAGTTCGCGACCTATGCTCAAAGGTTCAACCCTACGGAAGAACTGCTTGGCAAAGCCGTCGCTGCCGGTTGGGGTGAGCGCACCGCTGTGCTCTTCGAAGACCAGCGGATTACCTACAGTCAGCTCCTTACTCAAGCCAACAAGTTCGCCAACGCGCTACGCCAGCTGGGAGTGAAGGAAGGCGACCGCATCGTTCTCCGCACACCTAACATACCGCCGGCCCTGGTCGCCAACTTCGCGATCCTCAAGCTGGGAGGAGTTTGCACTCCTACGTCACCCCTGTTCTCGCGCCACGAGATCGCTCACGTCGCCAACGACTCGGAGGCGGTGGCCATCGTCGTCAGCGCTGCGCTTCTGGGCGAAGTCGAGGCCGCGCGCGCCGAACTTCAGACGGTCAAGCACATCATTGTTGTCGGGGGCGATGCCGCCGAGGTGAAGGCCAAGGGATTCCTCGCCTACGGCGAGCTGTTGCAGTCCGGCAGTCCGACCATCGACCCCGTGCTCCGCAACCGCGAAGACGTGGGCCTGCTGATGTACACTTCGGGCACAACTGGGCGCCCCAAAGGGACCGTCCACTTGGTGGAGGAATTGTTGATCGTGCCCGACGGCTTTGGCAAGTATGGCTGGCGAGTCACGGAAAACGACGTTGTCGGCGGGTCCGCCCCACTGGCTTTTGGCGCGGGCTACTCCAGCTACGCGACCATCCCCTTCCGTTTCGGAGCCGCTGCCTCGCTCATCGCCAGGTTCGACCCGGAGAAGATGTTCGACACCATACAGAAGCATCGCATCTCGATCTTGACTCTGGCCCCCACCGCCTACCGCAAGATGTTGCAGGTGCCGGACGCGAAAAGTAAATTTGATCTCAGCAGCCTGCGCGTCTGTACCGGCGGCGGCGAGAGCCTGACTGCTCCGACCTATCATGCGTGGAAGGAGAAATTTGGGCTGGAGATCTTCGAGGGGTTGGGCACGACGGAGATGATGTACGTTTTCGCCTCCAATGTCGTCAGCCGCAACGCCAAGCCCGGTTCCTTCGGCCAGGCCGTACCCGGCTACCAGCTGAAAGTGATCGACGAAGAAGGTAAGGAAGCGAAAACCGGCACCATCGGTCATTTTGCCGCCTGCGGACCCACCGGCACGATCTATTGGCGCGATCCCGAAAAACAGCGCCATGCCATCACCTCCGAAGGCTGGAATCGAGCCGGTGACTTCGTTTATGTCGATGCGGATGGCTACTTCTGGTTCGTGTCCCGGGAAGACGACATCATCAAGAGTTCGGGTTACCGCATCGGGCCCGAGGAGATTGAGGTCACCATTGCCACCCACCCTGCCGTTGCCGACGTCGGTGTCATCGGGGTGCCCGACGAAGTGCGCGGCCAAATTGCCAAAGCATTCGTGGTGCTGAAGCCTGGCGAAACCCTCACCCCCGAGGAACTGCTCGCCTTCTGCAAGGGCAAGATTGCGACCTACAAGCTGCCTCGGGAAATCGTGATCGTAAACGAACTCCCGCGTACACCCACAGGAAAGCTGCTTCGCCGCGTACTGAAACAGAAAGAACCGGGGGCTCAGCAACCGGGCGCCCCGCTGAAGACTGGCACCGGTTAACAGCCTTGTGCTGGAAGTGGGATTCGTATCAAGGCATCGCTTTAGCGATGCCGTAACATCTTCAAAATCAGTCGCCCCTTTAGGGGCCGGCATCGAGATCGACTTTCGCCGCAGGCTGCTAACGTCGGTCCTCGGTCTTTTCTCGTCGTAAAGATTCTCTGGTCCTCCGCCTGGGAAATGGGGTAAAACTGTATCCGCGTTCGTTTTCCTGGAGTTCTCCATGAATGACTTCCCCGCTCACCAGTCGCTCTGCGAAAGCATCGTGGAACAGAGCCCGATCGCCATCATTGTTGGGGATCGGGAGGGCATTGTGCGGTTGTGGAATGCCGGCGCAGAGTCGATATTCGGTTGGACTGCCGAGGAGGCGCTCGGCAAATCCATGGACATGATTATTCCCGAGAAGCACCGCCCGCGTCACTGGGAGGGCTACGACAAGGTCATGGGAAGCGGCGTCACCAAGTACGGCAGCAGTGTGCTTGCCGTACCGGCGCTGACCAAGGACGGCCGCCGCATCTCCGTCGAGTTCAACGTAGTGCTGCTCAAGGATGTCGACGGGCGCGTCCTGGGCATAGCCGCCACCATGCAGGATGTGAGCGCGCGCTGGGAGCGGGACAAGGCCCTCCGCGCGCGCCTGGCCGAACTTGAAGCCAAACTGAAGCAGGCCGGTGTTCCGTCTGAGGACAAGTCCGTGGCGTAAGTCCACACTGTTATCCTGAGCGAAGCGAAGGACCTCTGTATTTGACGGTGCGAGGCACAGGTCGTTCGCTTCGCTTAAGATGACAACACAATTTTATGTCGCGAACTTACGGGACACGACACTAGTATCGCGACCGCATGATTTGTACCGTTTCACCGCTGAAAGTAGCGCCGCCGTCCCGGCGGCTGTCCGGCGGGCGTCTTCGCCCGCCGCGCCGAGGGCGAGACGCCCTCGGGACAGCCGGCAAGATGCCGGCGCTACTCGGTTTCCACGCCGTAATCATTATGCGGTCACGACACTAGCTCATCGGGGGCCTTAGCGATGCCGGCACTTCGCAGATTGTTCTTGTGCGCCACGCTTCTCCTGTGCGCCGCTTGGTCGCTGGCGCAGGCGCCAGCTTCGCGCATCTCGACCGGTGGAGCTTGTTCCTCCGAACTGGTGACCGTGCGCACCACCGACGGTGTGCGCCTGCAAGGCATCGTCTTTCGCGCTCCGAAGCCGCGTCCAAGCGCCCTGTTGCTGGTCCATGGATACGGCGGCACCTTCTATGGCGCCTACTTCGCGAAACTCGGCGAGGCTGCAGCTCAGGCTGGCTACGACACACTCGCATTGAACATGCGCGACCACGACGCCGGACCCAAGAAATCCTCCTTTACCGATAACCAGGCCGATATTGCTGCCGGCGCCGCCTATCTGCGTCAGCTCGGCCACCAGCGCCTGGTTTTGCTCGGACAAAGCATGGGCACAAATCGCGTGCTGTACTATCAGGCCTCGAGCGGCGACCCCGACATCGCCGCCACCATCCTGGTGAGTGGCCCGGGCGATCTCTTCGAGTGGAACGTGTGGCAATTTGGGAAGGAGAAGGCGCAGGCCCAAGTCGATGAAGCCTTGAAGCTGCAGCAGGCTGGGCACGAAGAGGAAGTGATGGTGGTGGACCTCGGCCCCATAGGCAAGGCTCTCTACACCGCCCGATATCTTCTAAGCATGCGCGGTCCAGATCGGCGCTCGAATCCTTACACAAACCTGGCCAAGGTGAAGAACCCGATTCTCATCGTGCAAGGCACGGCCGACAAGCTCATTGCACCGGACATCGGCAAAAGGCTGCAGACCGCAGCCGGTCCCACCGCCGTGTTCGTAAGCATTGAGGGTGCTGAACACGGCTATGAGAATCACGAGTCTGCGCTGATCGAAAAGCTATTGGGCTGGTTGAGCACGGTCGCACCCTAACAGGCTGCGGAAAACTCGTGTAGAGACGGGGCTTGCCCCGTCTCAGGCGACCCAAGAACTCTGTTCGAGCAAGAATGGGAAGGGCACGACTTTACAGGCTGCGGAAAAACTCTGATTCACGCGGGTTTTGGGAAGGGCACGACTTTACAGGCTGCGGAAAAACTCAATCTCGGGCTTGATTTTGGGTGGCGCCGCGCTTCAGCGCTGCGATAACTGGCCTGTTTTCAGTGTCGGCTTTAGCCGCTGGGGTCAGACTGCGGCGCAGAAGATACTTTTTCCGCAGCCTGTTCAGTCGCGCCGTTAAGTCGTTTAGATTTGCTCGCGCTTTAGCGCCCGAGGTGTGCTTTTTGTTCCCATACTGAGTTTTCCGCAGCCTGTTAAGCCGGATCTCCGAGGAAGAGGAAGAGAAGTAGTCGCAAATTGAGGTGTCCCATGAACGTGGAGCGCGTCACGACCTTGGCCGCTGCTGACGGCCACAGCATCCCTGCCTATCTTCTTACGCCGGACTCTGCCCGCGGCGGCGCTGTCCTGATCCCTCCCTATGGCGCAACCAAGGAGCATATGCTTGGGATCGCCGTCACACTCGGAGAGGCTGGTATAGCCACGCTGGCCATCGACCTTTGCGGTCACGGTGAAAATCGCACCGCGATCGGTCCGGTGATGCGCGACGAGGTCGAGTCTGCGATTCGCTACGTGCGCCGCTTCGGCCCGGTCGCGGCCCTGGGCATCAGCTTGGGAGGCCGGCTGGCATTGATATCTTCAGCGGATTGCATGGTCGCCATCTCGCCCTCGGTGGTGGCGGCCATCTCGCCGCAAGGCAAGTGGATGTTTGAGACTTTTCCCAGTCCAACGGTACGTGAGCCATACCCGGGGTATGTGGTGGAGCTGCTGGATACCCTCGGTCCCGTGGCGCCGCATGATCGTCCTTGCCTGCTGCTTTATGCCGAGCGCGATATCCCCGCCATTCTCCAGGGTGCACCGGGATTGCAGGCAAGCCTTTCCAACTCCGAATTGCGCTATGTCACCAGCAACCTGCACCCCGAGGTTCAGCATGAGAACGCCTTTATTCGTTACCTGCCGCGCTGGTTCAACCATATGGAGCTTAAATTGAACTACGAGGTGCTGGCTGTCGCCACAGGCTGGCTGAACCAACGCTGGGGCAAGGCCCAGGTTGCCTAGCAGGCTGCGGAAGAAGTCGGGCCTTGACTCTGTTTTGAAGGGGCGCGGCTTCAGCCGCGCCGTAAGTTTCGCAAAACCAACGGCGGCTTTAGCCGCTGAGGCGCTACCTTGTTACACAGAAGACTTTTTCCGTAGCCTGCTCGGAGCCGCTCCCGAGCAGAACATTCTTGGAACGAAGGAGTCAAAACGATGCAGTGGGAGTACTTTGATCGGATGGTGGTTTTCAGCGAGACCGAAGAGGGCATGGTCAGCGGCCTGGATTCGTGGATCAACGGCGCCGGCGCGGAAGGATGGGAACTGGTAAGCTCGGTCCCGTTGATCGCGCCCAACAAGGACGGCGTCGCTTACGGTACCATCGGCATCCACATGGTGTTCAAGCGGCCACACGAATCGCCCGCAGAAGTGTGAGTTGGTTATGTCTGACTTGCGAGGACGGCCTCTGATCGAGAACCGCTTCGGAAAGCTGGGCAGCGGCCACGACTCCGTTGTCATCGGGGAGGCGGAGTACGATCTCCCGACCCTGCTCGCACGTCTGGATCTTGGGTTCGAAGACAGCTGGCCGATTGACGTTCAAGGGGTCGCAGAGGGGCACTTTTGCGTCCGCTATTACGATGGACAGGACCAGCGCATCGTGGCCCACGAGTTCGACGCCAGCTTCTCGTTCATCGCTGAAACGCGTGGCCATATTGCCGAGTGGATCGGCGAAGAAGCCTATTACGAATGGTTCCGAGGCATGTCTCGCCGTCCGCCCATACCCGGCGCCGAAGTTTAACGTCCGTGTAGAGACGGGGCTTGCCCCGTCTTGGGCAACCCGAAAGGTTTGCTTCGCGCCGGTTTTGGGAAGGGCACGGCCGGGGTCCCCAGCAGGCGCGGGTTTCGCCTGCTGGGGTGGAGGGCTTCAGCCGTGCCGCCCAGACCCGCCAAAAATGCGGGCTTTAGCCCCTGAGGGTCAGAGGATTACTGAGGGAGAGTTACCATGAAACCGCGCATCCAGGCGATTGCGTTCGACGCTTATGGTACGTTGTTCGACGTGCACTCGGTGATTGCACTGTGCAACCGCAAGTTTCCCGGCCAAGGCGCTGAACTGAGCAAGCTCTGGCGCGCCAAGCAACTGGAGTACACCTGGCTGCGCAGCCTCATGGGGCGCTACGAAGACTTTTGGATGGTGACCGAGTCCGCGCTGGTATTTGCCTGCCGCAGTCTGCGCCTCGCTTGCCCTGCCGAGACCCGCAGAGACTTGATGGAATCTTATCTGCACCTCGATACCTTTCCCGAGGTAAAGTCGGCGTTGGGTAAGCTGTCGCACCATAAGTTGGCGATCTTATCGAATGGCTCGCCGCGAATGCTCGCTGCCGCCGTGGAGAACTCCGGTCTCAAAGGCGTATTCGCCGGCGTGATCAGCGTTGACGAAGTAAAGATCTACAAGTCGAGCCCGCGCGTGTACGGCCTGGCTTCGCAGCATCTGGCTGTACCCGGCAGTGCGATCGCGTTCGTGTCGTCGAATTATTGGGACATTGCGGGCGCCAAGTCTTTCGGGCTCTGGACGTGCTGGGTGAACCGGGGCAAGCTTCCTGAAGACGAATTGGGAGTCAGGCCGGACGTCACCGTGGATACACTGGATGGGCTCATCCCAGTTCTGGGATAAGTATGGTTCTGGGATAAGTATGCATTAGCCGCGAAGCGGCGAAACAGGAAAGCCCGGCAGTGCTGGGAAGAGTGGAAGAAACGATTGAAGTCCCGGAGGAGTCCGTGTCATAGCTTGAGGTCGATCGAAAAAGTGGACCGCACGATGCACCAGCCGCGAAGCGGCGACACAGGAAAGCCCGGCACGGCAGTGCCGGGTAGGCGGAAGTGGAACCAATCGAGTCCCGCAAGGGACGACACCTGGGCTGTAAGACCTTCCGCATTGACATTGACCAGGTTGAGATGAATACGCCGCGAGACCGGGAACTAATCGAGCGCCGCTTTGGGCCGCTGGGCAGCGGCGCGCAGAGCCTTGCGATCCGGGGAGTGGAGTATTCCCTCGCGCAGTTGCTCTCACAAATTGGCGCCGAGTTCGACGACAGCAAGCCCATCGATGCGCTCGCCTTGGCGGCAGGACGTTACGTGCTCCGCTACCTTGACGGCCAGGACCAGCGCGTCGTCGCCGCGGAGTTCGACGACGACTTTCGTTTACTCGGCGAAATGCGCGCCAGCCTTTCGGAATGGGAAGGCGACGGCTCCAGCTTCGCCTGCTACAGCGGACACTAGAGGTGAATGGAACGGTGGTGGAAATGAAAGACAAATCCACAGATCCTGCGATTACCTATCGCGGGGTCGTCTACCCTTGGCAATGCGACCACATGGGTCACATGAATGTGATGTGGTATACGGGTAAGTTCGATGAAGCCACGTGGAACCTATTTGCGTTCATCGGAATTACTCCCACCTACATTCGCGAACAAAAGCGCGGCATGGCAGCAGTGCAGCAGAACACCGCGTACAAGAAGGAACTTGCCGCAGGTGATCTCGTCATTGTCCGGTCAAGGATCCTGGAGGTTCGGAAGAAGGTCATTCGCTTCCAGCATGAGCTGATCAACGACGAGAAGAATGAGGTCGCCGCAACTTCAGAATTGACGGCGGTACACCTCGACCTTCTCACTCGCAAGGCTTGTCCATTCCCGCGGGAGATATTGGAACGCGCTAGTGCCGTGGCCGCCTGATTTGTACCGTTTCACCACTGAGAGTAGCGCCGCCGTCCCGGCGGCTGTCCGGCGGGCGTCCTCGCCCGCCGCGCCGAGGGCGAGACGCTCTCGGGACAGCCGGCAAGATGCCGGCGCTACGGTAGTCATTAATCGGTCATGGCGCTAGTGCCAGCGTTGTTACGTCATAGAGTTCGATATTTAGAGTTCGGGATTGAAAAGTACGGCTCAATGAATCCGGCAATCACAGCAACGATGCACCAGATTTGTGCCGGTGGGCTGCGCCAACCCACCCCGATGCCTTACCATGTCACGCATCACAGGAGCCACCCATGAAAGATACGTTGCAGCCCGGCCTCACCTTTGAGTTCAAGTATCGAGTGCCCGAAAACAAGACCGTCCCCTACCTCTACCCGGAAGCTCCGGAATTCCAGTTGATGCCCAAGGTACTGGCCACGGGCTACATGGTTGGGCTGTTGGAATGGGCCTGCCTGCAATCCATCATTCCCCATCTCGACTGGCCGAACGAGCAGACCGTCGGCACGCTGGTCAACTTCACTCATTCCGCCGCGACGCCACCGGGAATGACCGTGACCGTCCGAGTAAAGCTGGAGAAGGTCGAAGACCGCAAGCTCAGCTTCTCCGTCGCGGCCGACGACGGCATCGACACCATCTCCGAAGGCACGCACGAGCGCTTCGTCATCGACCCCGCCAGGTTCAACCGGAAGCTGGCCGAGAAGATCGCGCGCGCCGCCAGCGCCTGAGCCCCGGAGGGTCGAAATGTACCCCCCTCCCCCCCTCCCCCCCATTTTCTCGCAAAGCATTCAGGAGTAAGGACTTACTTGTAAAGTATTACGGAATAAGGAGTTAGCTTCATTCCTCAAATCCATGGCCTTTAGAATCATGGACTTGGCGAACAGTTCGGACGGGGCTTGACAGCTGAATTACCCTCAATTTCGTGTTGTCAAAGAGCGCCGACGCGTCACAAAAAATTTAATATCCCCTCCTTTAGAATCATAGATTTGGCGGGAAATTCCTTTCAAATCTTTGAGTTTAAAGGAGTTATTCGTAAAATATTCCGGAATAAGGAGTTAGCTTGTTGGGCTCACTCGCAGGATTTCGGCAGGGGGGCTTGACAGCTGACTGCCTCATCTTCGTGTTGTCAAAGAGCGCCGACTAGTGGGGCTGGGGCAGCTTCGAGGAGCGTCTTGGTGACGGGCACACCTCGGCCCTGCCACACAGGTCGATCTCCATTGTCGCCGACGGGCGGTTGGAGGTCTGTGATGGTGCTCACTGCGCGTTTGTGATGAAAAAGAGATGAGGTATTTTCGGGGTGCTTCGAGAGATTGCAACATCAACGGGCCCGCCCAAGCGGAGCTTGGACGGGGCACCCCCCGGATTTTCAAATGACGATGGTAGGGTGGGCCACCCGCCTTGCTCAGATGGCGACCAACTCTGAGCCACTACCGAATCTTCTCTCACTGCTCCTCGCGCACGTTCGGCAGCCAGCGCAGCATGTGATGCTGAAGTTTGGTCACTACCCAGTTCAGCAGGATCCCGATCATGCCGGCAATCATGATCGCCCCGTAGGTTTCCGGGATGCGATAGCTGGACTGGTAAAGATAGATGCCGCGCCCCAGTCCGCGTTCGCCCAGGCCGATGAACATTTCCACCGCCACCACCAGCAGCAGCGAGTACGAAACCGCGGTCCGAATGCCATCGAAGATGCTGGGCAGGGCCTCGTAGAAGAGCACGTCGAAAACCGTCTGCAAGGAGTTCAGGTTTAACAAACGAGCTTGGTAGAGGCGGCTCTGATTGGCCAGTGCCGCGCCCGAAACCGCATTCACCAGGATCACCAGCAGGCTCGGATAGGCTGCCAGCGCCACGATCGACGTCTCTCCGACTCCGGCCACGATCAGGAACAACGGAAACAACGCGGAAGCGGGAACGGAGCGCAGCGCGTGCAATGGTCCTTCGACAACCTTATAGGCGCGCTGGCGATAACCCAGAAACAGACCGATTGGAATACCGAACACGCAGGCAATCGCCAAAGCCGCCAGCACGCGGCCCAGCGTCCAGGCGATATCCGCCAACAGTCTCTCTCGGAGCATGACAGGCACAGCGCGAGCCACGTTCCATGGCGCCGGCAGAATGATGGGATCCACCAGACGCAGCGCGGCGACGATGGCCCACACTCCAATCAGGCCGGCAACGAACGACAACGCGCGCCAGTTTCGCCTAAACCAATCCATTGCTAGGCCAATCCACTCTTAAGTCTCTGACCGCACGATGATTCCCGTTTGCAGCCAGACTGTAGCGCCGGCATCTTGCCGGCTGTCCCGAGGGCGTCTCGCCCTCGGGGTGGCGGGCGGAGACGCCCGCCAGACAGCCGCCGGGACGGCGGCGCTACCGTCGAACTGTGTTCCATCGACGTTGACGAAATACATAACCGTGCAGTCAGAGTCCTAGACCAATCCATCGCGGATACCGTTAATCAGCGCCTGCTGCATGGCGCCGTAATCGGGCGTGTTCTCCTGGCGGGGAAAACCCAGGTGGAAGTCGAGATCGGACATCACCCGCACTGGCCGTCTGGCGATGATGACGCACCGCATGCCCAGGGCCAGCGCATCCGAAACATTGTGGGTAATGAGGACCAGCGTCATCCGATCCTGGAGCGCAAGCTCGTGCAACGCGGATGTGATCTCCGCTTTCACTTTGCCGTCGAGAGCCGAGAAGGGTTCATCCAGAATCACCAGTTTCGGTTTCCAGGAAAGGCAGCGCGCGAGCGCCAGCCGCTGCAACTCACCTCCGGAAAGCTGCGCTGGATAAACATCGGAAAGCGCGCTCAGCCGGAACAGGTTCATCAGGTAGCAGATGCGGTCGCGGCGCTCGCGGCCTTCCCACCTCAGTTTCTCCAGCGGATAGCGCACGTTCCCGAGGACCGTCTGCCAGGGAAAAACACCGTTCATCGGATGTTGGTCAACATAGACCAGGTCCGACGGCAGGGTGAAGTCGGGCGACCGCCGGACACGTCCGTTTTGTGGAGTGAGGATGCCGGCCATGATACGGCCCAGCGTACTTTTACCCGCGCCGCTTGCGCCCATGATGGTTACGATCGAACCCTGTTCGATGCGTAACGAGAAATCCTTGTACAACGCCCCATTGATGCCGTTAAAGCGGGCGGCATAGGAAAAGTCGATGTCCTCCAGTTCAATTGCGCTGCGATTGGAAAGCGCCGGACCGGTCATCATTTAGGAACCACCGGATTTAGGAACCACCGGGGTAGGAACCACCGAGGTAGGATCCACCAGTCTGTGGGCGTCGATTCGTTCCGGGATCTCGCCGGTTTGATAGAGCAGATCAATGAACTGCTGGAGGTTGGCGATATCAACCTGGTTCGACAGGGTGACGTCGGCAACATTCACCCGGGAGGCGATTTCCGGCGACAGCTTGATGTACTTGGTCAGCAGTGTGCGCGACTCCGCCGGGTGTGCGGCCATGTAGTCCACTCCCTGTTGCAGAGCATGCACGGCGCGCGCCGCCAACTGCGGATGGTTGCGCTCGAACTCTCGCGAGATCACCGAGGCGCCAATCGGACACGGGTTGAGCAAATCGGCATACACCGATCCGAAAAGCTGGCGATAGCCGCCGTGAACGAGGGCGGTAGTGGTCACGGGCTCGTAGGCGAAAAGCGCATCCACCGCGCCGGACGCGAGGCTGGAGATCTGGGCCTGCGGGGGCAATTGCACCAGGGAGATCGTGGCCGGATCCACTCCGTGCTTTTTAAAAAACGCGCTCAGCATGTGACTGGGCGCGGTGCCGGGAAACACCCCAACTTTCTTCCCCCTCAAATCCTCAAGGGCGTGCAGCGGGGAAGCCTCCTTCACGATGATCTTGTCCAGCGCATTGGAGTCATTCATGCGGCTGTGCGAGAAGATACGCACGCGCCCGGGGCTTTGGATTTCCAGGTGAATGATCGGCACCAGCGACGTTGCCGGCAGAATGTCGGCTTGGCCGGCGACCATGGCGTTCACCAGGTCGTTACTGCTGCCAAGTGCGATAGCCTTCAATCGCAGGTTTTCTTTGTCGAAGAGTCCCTGTTCCTGCGCAACGAATACGGGCAAGCTCGGGATGATCTGCAAATAAGCAACGCGCACCTCCCCGGCATCCTTATGGGCTGATTTCCAAACCCCGATGAGTGCCAGACAGAGAATGACTGCGGCGCCGATCACCCATAGCCTGGAACGCATAGATTCACCGTCCGGCGCCGAACAAAACGCCAACCGCGAAACGTGTTACTTGCCCACCCAGCACGCTGGCCGCTTCTGCAAGAAAGCAGAGATGCCTTCCTGTGCGTCCAGCGCCATGGAGTTCATGGTCATGATCTCCTTGGCGTAGGCATACGCCTTGGGCTGGTCGAGGTCGATCTGCGTGTAGTAGGCCTGCTTGCCGATCGCCAACGTGACCGGACTGGCTTGGGCGATGCGCAGGGCAAGGGCGCGTGTCTCCTCGCGCAAGGACGTCGCTGGCACTACCTTGTTTATCAGTCCCCAGTCCGCCGCCGTTGCCGCCGGGATCATGTCGCCGGTCAGCAGCATCTCCAGCGCGCGCTTGCGGCCGATCGCGCGGCTCAGAGCAACCATGGGCGTGGTGCAGAACAATCCGATGCGCACCCCTGGTGTGCCAAACGATGCCTCTTCGACAGCAATTGCCAGGTCACATGTTGCTACTAGCTGGCATCCGGCTGCCGTGGCTACTCCTTGGACTTCTGCAATCACAGGTTGCGGTATGGATTGCAGCTTGGTCATCAGATCGCAGCAAACGTCGAAGATTCGCCGGTACTCGTTGATGTCCTTTCCCACCATTGCACTCAGATCATGCCCGGAAGAGAAGACTTTCCCCGCGGCGGCTAGAATCACGGCTCGCAGCTCGCTATCCTTGCCGATGTGCTCCAAACAATCCAGCAACTCGAGCATGAGCTCGAGCGACAGGGCATTGCGGCGATTGGGCCGATTAAGCGTGACCACTGCCACATGTTGTTCTGTTTCAAAGCAAATGTTCTCGTAGCTCGTCGAACAAGCGACCTGATGCATAGGCACCTTCCCATGGACAGCGGTGAAAGCTGTCCCAGTTGTTCCATTATCCACATTCTAGCCACAAATCGACGAAAAGAGTGGCGGCTTGGAGCAAACACTGTGCGTCCCCAATCGAAAAAGATGAAGACCACCGCTCCTGCTTTCATTCCCGCTTTCATTGTTGTGCATGTTCTTGACTCGTAATACGCTGGGCTCGATAGGCAGTGGATCCCATCATCGTCAAGGAGCAGAGCCATGCCCAGCAAGACCAGGTCATCCAGAAACCAGGTGGCGACGACCTCCAGATGCGCGACGGGCGCAGACGCCCAGATTATTCTTCAGCTGTATGATCTGCGACGGGATACAGAGATGCGAAAGGCTCGGCACTTCATCGCAGCCGAGTTTTGGCCGGAAAGCGGCGAAGATACACTGCGCATCGCAAGGGAGTATCCCAGCCCGGAAAACACGTGGTTGCGCCAAGTCACGAGCTACTGGGAAATGGCTGCATCATTTGTGTTGCGCGGCGCATTGCATGAGGGTCTTTTCTTCGATGCCAGCGGCGAGATGTATTGCGTCTATGCGAAATTCAGGCCTTTTCTAACGGAAATTCGCCAAAAGCTCCCGTACTTCTTGCTCACCGTAGAGAAAGTTGTCATGAACACGCCCGAGGGCCGGAAGCGGTTGGAGCGGCTTGAAAAACGCCTGGCCCGGCGCAAACAGAAGCTGGCGGAGCGCTCCGCGACTCTCTCCGGAGCATCGGCTGGCTTCAGCTAGACCGGCACAGCCCCTACAGAAAATGAGGACATCCGAAGAGATGGATTGCTGCTCGACGCAGAACCACGTCGTGCCTTTCCGGATGTGCTCTAGCCTTCTTACTAGTGCCGTGACCGGATGATTGTGCTCCTGTCACGGCTTTCTTCGGTGCGTGCCGACCGTAGCGCCGCCGTCTCGGCGGCTGTCCGGCGGGCGTCCCGCCCGCCGCTCCGAGGGCGAGACGCCCTCGGGACAGCCGGCAAGATGCCGGCGCTACGGTAGTCATTAAGCGGTCACGTACTAGACGCGGAAACGTGCGCCGACCGTAGCGCCGCCGTCTCGGCGGCTGTCCGGCGGGCGTCCCGCCCGCCGCGCCGAGGGCGAGACGCCCTCGGGACAGCCGGCAAGATGCCGGCGCTACGGTAGTCATTAAGCGGTCACGGTACTAGACGCGGAAACGTGCGCCGACCGAAAGGACCGGGCACGTCGCCTCGCAGGCAATCTTATACGCGACGCCTGCGCCCAGGTGTTTGGTCAGGGCCGCTGGCCGTTTTACTCCGAGTACGATCATGTCGGCCCTCCCGGCAGCAATTTTCACGATCGTCTCTGCTGGGGGACCAAATTCCACCATGAACTCGGGCTCATGCCAAAGCTCGGTTCCGTAGGGAACCAGGGCGCGGAGCTGCTTCTCTGTGGAAGCTACCACCTCGCTCGGGTCAACCACGGGCATAGCTCCGGGTTCTGGCTCCGGCAGAGCGACAGTAGGTTCTGGCGCCACATGCAGGAGGGTCAGACGAGCCCGATTTTCCTCGGCCAAGGATATGGCGTAGGGCAGGCCGTGCACCGACTCTGGCCCGAAGTCGGTGGCATACACAATGTGCCGCAGTTTGCCATCGGCAGGCCAGCGGGTAGCATGCGGACCCACCGTGAGAACGGGGCACTCGGCATTGCGAAAGACCTCTTCTGCCACCGAGCCCAGCAGCAGCTTTCCCAGTCCCTTGCGGCCGCAGGTGCCAATCACGATGAGGTCAATATCATACTTCCGGACCAACTTCGAGAGCACTTCCACAACTTCGCCCTCCTCGATCAGTTCCTGGTGTCGAATGCCCTTGAACGACTCGGAGCCCACCAAAGCAACCAGTTCTTGTTTGGCCGACCACCTGGTTTGCTCCGGATCGGGCTGCACGGCTTCGACGAACGGCATGTGCGGCAGCACGTTCACCGAGTACACCTCGGCATCGTAGCTGTGAGCCAGATCGATGGCATAGGACAGAGCTAATTGCGCGGATGGAGTAAAGTCCGTGGCGAACAGGATGTTTTGCAGTTTGACGCGGGTTGGAGCAGTTACAGTTGGCATAACAAGCCTCCTTCTGAAGCCAGCGGCACAGTACCGGCGAAAATTCTGTCAGACGGCGCGTTCTCCGGCTTCGATGTTGCCTGCAGGCATCCGGAGTGTGGATACACCTTCTGCCTGAGGCCGGGAACAAACATCACGTGACACCCCGGTAGCCGAGGGTCACTCTGCCAATTCCTCTTCCAGTTCCTGCGTGATCGCGGAATTGAATTCCGCCACTGGCGTATGGGGCGTGACATACTCCGCCTCGCACGCTGTGCAGCGCACGCCCGTGTCGGAGATTTCCCAGGTTTGATTACCGCAGCTGCAGGTGTATAGGTCAGCCATAAAATACCTCCTCCAAGAATGTGACGCCCTTCACCACCATCCGAGCCGACCAACGACACGTGACCAGCCTGCTAGGCTGCCTCCAGGAGCGCGGGGATGCGCCTCCATTCGGCGGACGGTGGATGACGGGCAAACGGGTGGGTATCTCGAGCGCCATACCTCTCCCTCCGAGGTGGAACTCACGAATGGGCTGAGGGTGGGGGGCCGCTGAACATCGCGGCCAGTGCAGGAGTGTCTTTTCGCCGCTGCAGGGTTCAGGCGGACAGTGTCTTCTCACTGTTCGCTGCCTTTAAATTATACCCACTTCCAGTTCTGATGCGGTGATCCAGGTCACTGCGCCGTGTGAGAATCCGAGTTCACGGCAAGTCCGCTCTAAAGTGTCTCTGCCTTTTCACCCAGTTCCCCCGGACAACGTTCCTCTCGACAGGTGGCGCGAGGTGTCCGACCTCCTGACGAACCCCGGGAGGCTGGCCCTTCTTCGGAAAATGTTGAGAAGTCCAGCATTGGCTAGTCGTATTGCGAAAAGTCACTGGCGAGAGGTGACTTCGAAACGCATTTTCTGAACGTATGGCGCTATTTTCTTCCGCCCCAATTGCACAAAGGCCGGCCAACCACCGCTTGGGCGATCGCCGTGACCTCCGTCACTGCGGAGGGAAGGTGCCGGGGTCTATCAATAGTGGATGGACGATGGCCGAACCGGGGGAGCCCCATGGTGATTGCATCTGAGTTGAAGCCGGGAATGTTCCTGCGCATCGAGGGGGAAATTTACAAAGTTCTCGAGGCGGAATCGAAGGCTGGGTCAGCCAAGTTGGGCGGAGTGGTGAAGACCAAGTTGTGCAATGCCACAAGTGGCCGGATGTGGGAACCGCATTTTCGGCCACTGGAGCGGCTGGAAGACCTGGAAATTGAGCGGCGCTTGATGGAGTTTCTGTTTGACGACGCGGAAACCTGTACTTTCATGGATCCCACCACCTATGAGCAGATTGGAGTCCCACGCGCCATCTTAGGGTCGGCATACGCATTCCTCCAGTCGGGAATGGAAATGCCAGTGGAGTTTTTTGAAGGCCGGGCCCTCAGTGTCGTATTTCCGGACATAGTCGACGCCTGCGTGGCCAACACCGCGCCGCCGGTGCACTCACAACAGGATAGCGCCTGGAAAGACGCAACCCTTGATAATGGCCTTCGCATTCAGGTGCCTTTGTTCATCGCTCCTGGGGAAATCGTGCGAGTCGACGTGAGGGACGGTCGCTACGTGGAGCGCGCTCGGGGCGAACGCAAACGGACTGCGTAGCAGCCGCCAGCGCCACGAGAAGACAAATGCCGGAGCGTCCCAGTACCGTCAACCGAAAGAACTTCCAGCCCGCATATCTGGAGCTGTGGCAATCCGGGGAATTAGCGCGCCGCGTCAAGCTCGGCTTGGAGAAGCTGGCCGACTGTGCCCTCTGCCCACGCAACTGCCACGTCAACCGCCTCGTGGGTGAGACAAGGGTGTGCAATACCGGGCGTCATGCAACTGTCAGCAGCTACTTTGCCCACTTCGGTGAGGAGCGTTGCCTACGCGGCAACTCTGGTTCTGGAACCATCTTCTTCAGCTGGTGCAACCTGCGCTGCGTCTTCTGCCAGAATTACGAAATCAGCTGGCTGGGAGAAGGCCGCTCCGCCGAACCGGAACAATTGGCCGGGATGATGTTGCGCTTGCAGGAGCAGGGCTGCCACAACATCAACCTGGTGACTCCGGAACACGTGGTGCCGCAGATTCTGGAAGCGCTCCTGCTTGCAGTGGAGCGCGGCCTGCGTCTGCCGCTGGTCTACAACACCAGCGCCTACGACTCGCGGGATTCACTTGCTCTGATGGACGGCATCGTGGACATCTACATGCCTGATTTCAAGTTCTGGGATCCCGAGAGTGCCCGCCGCTATGCGAAAGCTCCGGATTACCCCGAAGCGGCACGCCGTGCCATCAAGGAGATGCACAGGCAGGTCGGTTCGCTCGTCACCGATGAGCAAGGTGTGGCGCTGCGCGGTGTTCTCCTGCGCCACCTGATAATGCCCGGCAGTGTGGCCGGAACCCTGGAAATCATGGACTGGATCAGCCGCGAACTCGGTCCAGAAACCTATGTCAATCTGATGGTGCAATACCATCCCGCCGGCCGCGTCACCGAAAAGCAATATCCCGAGATCAACCGCTGCATTAGCCCAAGCGAACTCGAGCAGGCGGTTGATGCGTTTCGTTCGGCTGGGCTGTCTCGGCTCGACGTATAGGAAAAACAAAAATCCATTTCAAAGCGACGGGTGGACGCAGCAACTCAGGGTCGACTCACGCCAAACTTTAATGAGCAAGAGCATACAAGAACAAGAATCGGGCACATGCCCGGCCAGGAATGTCCGCGCCACACAATTTCACCCGTAAACGGAGACGAACTGTGCGATCCCCTCGAGCACCGCGTCGGGCTGATCGCGATGAGGCGAGTGGCGGCAATCTGCCAGGCGGAGGATCTCGACCGGGCCGCGGGATTGGCGGGCGATTGCTTCTGGCTGGGCCATCGTCCCGTACTGATCGTCGAGACCCTGAATGACGAGAATTGGGCAGGTGATGCGCGGCAGATATTCTTCGATGTTCCAGCGGCGAAAATCGGGATGGAGCCAGATATTGTTCCAGCCCCAGAACGTCCTGGATGCATCGCGGTGGTGGCGGGCGAGCTTTTCGGGGAGATTCGTGGTTTCGAACTTTACCTTGGCCTCGGCGATGCTTTTGACGCTGAGGTCCTCGACAAAGACGTGAGGCGCAAACAGCACCAGGCCGCGCACGCGGTTGTGAACACCGGCGTAGATCAGTGCGATCGAGGCACCGTCGCTATGGCCGATGAGAATCGGTGTTTCAAGGTTGAGCTTGGCGAGGAGTTCGGGGAGAGCTTTGAGGGCTTCGTCGTGCATGTAGGTGACGGGGCGAGGTTCTTCGAGCAAGTCGGAGTTGCCGGAGCCGTAGCGGGAGTAGACCACCACCGGGAATCCAGTGGCGGCTGCGACGCGCCCCGGGAAACTCGTCCAGTGAGATATCGAGCCCAGGCCCTCGTGGAGAAATACAAGCTCAGTGCCATGCGGCCCGCAGCCCTGGGACCCGCAGCCAGGGATGCGCTGCACTTCAAGCTGATGGCCCTGGACCGTGGCTTCGAACGTGTCCGCGCTACTGGGCCGCTGTTTGTGCGTCGCTCCGTTAGTTTGCAAATGTCCCATAAAACGTGTCACCAGCACTGACCGAAATGGACTTCACTATGCTATATCTGATTATCGCTTGCTTAGGCTGGATGGGAAGAACAACCACCGTGAGTTTCGTATCGAAACTGTCAGGAGAACTTGGCCGTCTAGCACGTTCGACATTGAGAAGAATGCCATCCCCTTCACTCCAGAAAAGATCGACAATCGAACATGGCGGTTTCAGCAGAACCTAGATAAAGGCGAGTATGGCTTCTTTTCACCTGTTGGTAGCGAAGGCTCCCCGGATGCATCGCAACCAGCCTCGGGTAGTAGTTTCACCTTTGGCGTGGACTAGCTATTTTGCTGTGCGGAGCGGTTGTCCGCCTCTCCGGCGTCAATGATTTCAATTTGAATTCCACAGTCGCCTGTGAATGCGGCAAAGCCCTTGATTGGACAAGAAGGCGAGAATAACGCATCTAGTACCGCCCGTTTGCAAATACGGACACCATACGGACACACTGTTCTTGGCGAAAGTTCCGGAAAAGAGGAACGCTGTCATAACCAGCATGGATACTGGCTAGAAGTTGGTGAGCGCGGAAGGAATCGAACCTTCAACCTACTGATTAAGAGTAGGCGAGCCTGACAGGGTCTTCCACGTCTTAGCACTTTTAAGAATCAATAACTTACCAACAATCAAGCCCGCACGGGAGCAATTTGGTCTGGTATTGAAAAGACGCGAGTTAGCGCATATGGGATCGAATGGTACGGCACACTTATGGCACACCTATGTGAGGTGAACCCATGGTTGAGACACGTCTGCGATTGGCATGCTTGGCGAGCCCCGTGAGCTTGCTTGCTACCTACAGGTTTGCCTTGGCAAGTCGACGCAGGAAGCTCTCCTTGGCGGCGTGTACTTGGCGAATCTTCTCCAGTGCCGTGTGAAATCCGGCCGTCTGGCCCCCGCGGACTGCGTGATCATGCAGGTCGGTTAGCAAGCTGACTGCTCTATCGTAATCTTTGGGCTGCCGGGTCTGGATATGCGCTGCAACCTGGTCCCAGATTTCCGGTTGGCGTCGTCCTATTTGACCGAGATACCGAGCCCGGTTTGCCTCGTCCTTTACCCGTCGTTTTGCCGCTTCCGCTATGCGCTGTTCGTTCAGCAGCCGGGCTCTCTCCTTCGCACGCGCATGGGCCGCTGCCAGAAGATCGCCTGCCTTACGCTGTTGGCTTTCAGCGGACCCGTCGGAAGTTTGCTGTAAGCTCTTACGGCGAAAACGCAGCACGAGGTCGTTTCGCCAGCGCTCACGCTGCTCCACTGCCGCCGTAATGAGCAGCTCGTCCTTGTCCTTTTCCGGCAGGCCTCGAATCCATGCGGACAGCTCTTTGCGGCTCGGTCCAGCGGTGAGCGGTTCTGAAGCCTGTGCTGCAACCTCGACCAGGTCCTCATCGATTTCGAGGAATTCGATCAGCGCATCAAGGGGACCGGACAATTCTTGCAAGCCTGTAGGCACGGGCGGCTCCAATTCATCTTCATCAAGTCCTCCATCCTGCGCGCTGCGAAGCCAGCCAAGATACAGGCATCGGAGGTCGCCGCGAAGCAAGTCTGAGCGCAGAGGCATCAGGGAGGCCATCCATCCGGTCCCGTCGTCCTCGCCATCCCACTCAGACCCACTTCCAAATTCAACGATCACGAATCTCGCGGTTTTTCGCACCCGCACGGTCTCGCCTGGAACCATGGCCTTGAGCAACTTGTAGTCGACCGATTCCTGCGGGAGGCGAATATAGAACTCATGCGTCCCCCAGTTCGCGAAGTAGACAAAAGCGTCAAAATATTTCTCCAGCAGCGTGCTCGGATTGGCTTTCAGGTCTCCCCATTCGTAGTGGTTCGTGAAGCTCGTGGTGGTGATTGCGGCCCGCGTCGAGATGGACCGGAGCGCTGCCATCTCTTTTTTCGTCAGCGGACGGTCGATTGCGCGGAAATCGTAGTACTGGTATTCGCTCACCATGTCCCTCGGCGCCAGTGGCGATAAGCGACAATCCATTCCACGCCCGCCGGTGCCGGCGTCGGCAAAGGCAGGTCCAGGATTGGGATCTTCTGACGCGTTTTGCCTCGACGGCAAATGGCAACAATTTGGCCGTGTAACGTCATGTCGACTTTCTCCACGCCAGCATCGACGCCGAGGACCTTCACACGGAACGGCAACGCTAGGTGTTCCTCAATCATGGTGAAAAACCCGCCCACTTGTTCTTCTTCGCCGTAAGCATCCACGATCGCTCGTTCGATCAGTTCCTTCAGCCTCGCCTTGCTGAGCGAAAGGAGATTTATCCCAAACTCGCCGTTCAGCTTCCGCAGATCCAGAACCGCCGGGCGACTGCTCCGTTTCGTCATGTTTCTCCGTTGATCGAAGGCTCTTTGGGGGATCGATTTTCAACGCGCTGAAAGAACGACGTTCCGTTGCTGGCGTCCCGGATCGTGTAACCGATCAAGTTGTACCCTTTCAGGCGACGTGCGTACATTCGCGCCAGCATAAGGACGTTGGAGTCCACGTAATCGTAGACTCGCACAACAAGCTTGGCATCATGAAGCCGGTGGAGACGCCCTACGTATTGCTGTAGGGTGCCCTTCCAGGAAATGGGCATCGCCAGAAAGAGCGTATCCAAGCGAGCGTCGTCGAACCCTTCGCCGATGTAACTGCCGGTCGCCAGAATGATTCTTGGCTCGCACTCTGGCACAGCCGCGATTGCCTCTGCTATTGATCGTCGTTGTTTCTTGCCCATGCCACCCTTCAGGATGAACACGTTGTTCACTCTGCCAGCAAGCTCCGCCTCGAAATATTTCAAGTGCTCAGTTCTGCCGGTAAGAAGCAACGGTGAGCGGCCATCTCTGGTTGCCTGGATGAGATCGGTAAGGATCAATTCATTGCGGACGCGATCATCAACAAGTGCTGCGTACACCTCCTGAATCGTCATATCGGTTTGCTCAGACGGCAAGAAAAAGTCCGTCAACCGCGGAACTACTTCATGCTCGAACGGCGTAGCTGCCGTCATTGAGCGGGCGCTGAGCTTGAATCGGATCGGGCCGCACTGCATATAAATGATGGGATGATGTCCATCTTTCCGCTCGGGAGTCGCGGTCAGTCCGACGACGTATTTCGCCTTCACCTGCCTCATCACCTGTTCAAAAGTAAACGCCGACAGATGGTGACATTCGTCAACAATCACTTGGCCATACTCTGCCACGAAGTCTTTCACCCCTTCCTTGTCGTGGGCGCTTTGAAGAATGGCAATATCCACACAGCCGCTGCGTTTGGCCACCCCTCCCCCGATTTGGCCGATTGACTTTGCGGGAAGACCGAGAAACATTGCCAATCTTGCATGCCACTGGTCCAGCAATTGTTGACGATGCACCAAGATCAATGTGTTCACCTTCCGTGACGCAATCAGCCATGCTGCGACTGCCGTCTTGCCAAAAGCTGTGGGAGCGCAGAGAATCCCCTCATCGTGCTGTTCGAACGCGTCAACGGCATCCTGCTGTAACGGGCGAAGTCGACCGGAGAACTCTACTTCGATCGGGCGACCAACGGACCGTTCGTCCCTAACCATGGGCTTGATGCGGTGCGATTTCAATAGCTCGATGACCTCCGCCAGACAACCACGTGGCAGGGCAATGTGGTTGGCAAGTTCCTCGCCACAGGCGATGACTCGCGGCTTGTTGAAAGTGGGAAGCCGCATTGCTTGCGCCTTGTAAAATTCGGGGTTCTGGAATGCCCCAAGGCGAAGCAACCGGTTCAGCATCGCGGAAGGAAGATCCTTCTTTTCGATATACAAGAGGTTGCCGCGAACAACTTGGACCTGCACCGGAAAGGGGCCGGGTATTGGACGCTCTGCTCGCTTTCGGGATGGTGGCAACGTCCAAGGATCTTGTCCCTCATCTTCCGCAGAGCTGATTCTCACTCCGACAAGGTCCCCACTTCGTTGGGCTTCCAGAACGATGGCCTCGGCAGCAGAAATGGGCATCCGTTTCATGCTCACCAGAAAAGCCCATTGGTCACCGTACGGACGAAACTCCGCATCTACGAAGACGCTGTTTCCGTCTGCGCGAGGAAGTTTTTGCAGAGGCAGAGCGATTAAGTTGCCAAGCCCTCCCTTTGGCATGGTGTCTTGGTTGGGGAAAAAGCGGTCGTACGAATCCAGTCCAAGTTGGTGACGGGACTCCATAGCACGAGTCAAGATTGCACAGCCGAGTTTTCGGGCGGTGGTTGCGGCGATCGCTCGGTCGAAGAAGATCCACACATGGCCACCGTTTCCTGAGCGTGAACGCTCTAGTGCCGCTGGCACGTTCAGTTCGCAGCATACGGTCAGAAACGCAGTGGCATCTTTTTGCCATGTTTTCTTGTCGAAATCGACCGCGAGAAACCAGCAGGTCTCATCGCGCAGCAGCGGGTAAATGCCGATGGTGTGATCTCCGACGAGGTGCCCACGTACTACCTCGTCCGTCAGCGGTCTGCGCTTCCGAGTCTGGCGGTCAACCTTCTTGCGGTCTTCGTCTTTGGCGCGAAGATAGGCCTTCCAGTCACGATCTGCCTTGGGCATGTACCCGGATCGCCCGTCGGTGTTCTCCCAGCGAACTGGATAAACATCGTCGCGCCCGCGGAAGAGGCTTCGGAATAATGCGATTCGTTGTTCAGCTTTCAAGACAGGAATATGAGCACTTGGCAGTGCGTTCGTTGTGACGGGAATCCCGGTAGTGGACTGCACTGCCGGAATCTGTATGCCGTGCTCCTGCAAAAGACACCGTAGACGAAGATTTTCTTCACGCAAGCGCTGCATCTCAGCAAGAGCAGACTGCAGGTCCAGGAGTTTGGGATCAGATTCGTTCACGTGAAGCCATTGTCGCCGTCTTCCATCTATGACTAGATCAGGATAATCTCACAGTTTGCGGACCCGTTGGTCGTTGCGCTAGAAGGCTCCGTCTATTAGGTGCCGGTCGCCTGGCACAGCAGCGAGTGGCTGGCCGCGTGGCGCTATCTTCGCGAAACAACTCCCCGGTCATCCAATGATCCCGTCATTCGGTCGAATGACCATTATAGTAGGCATAGTGTTGGCAAAATTATTAAATGCCTAGTATATTAGTCGCATCATGCTGAAGCTGCACTCTGTTGGCTCTCAGATCGCGTCTAGGCGGAAGGCTCTCGGGTTTAGCCAATCCGACTTGGCCCGCAAGGCTGGTGTCAGTAGGGCAACGCTGGAAGCGTTGGAAAATGGCCGATCCGGCGAACTTGGCTTTTCCAAGGTCGCCAACATTTTGTCGGCGCTCGGACTGGAGTTGAAACTACAAGAGGCAAACCTGCAACGGCCCACTCTGGACGAGCTCTTAGAAGAGGATCGTGATGATAAAGGTCTGGACAGACGCCGCTGAGGCAGGATTGCTAGACAGGCAACGGGATCGCGGGAGCGCTTTTGCGTACTTGCCAGAAACAGCCCCACGGCGTGGCGTCTCCGTTACCATGCCTGTGCGACTTCCCTCCTGGGACGTACCCTTTGGCCTTCCTCCGATCTTCGAGATGAACCTCCCGGAAGGCGCGTTGCGGGAACGGCTGCGCCTGGCCTTTGCGAAAGCGACTGGAACATTCGATGATTTTGACCTGCTCGCCATTGTTGGCCGCTCACAAGTAGGCCGCATACGGTACACCGGCGACAAGGAGCGGCTCAACGAGGATGTTCCTTTTCAATCGGTAGACGAGATTTTGGCGAGTCGTCGCGATGGGGATTTGTTTCGCTACCTCATTGAGAAGTTTGCAGCCTTTTCCGGTATCAGTGGCGTCCAGCCCAAGATCCTTGTGCGAGATGAGAACGCATCTGCCACTCTGGCGAACACGGAGCCCCGTCTTTCGCCGAGCTACAGGGGTGCAACTCACATCGTGAAGTTTTGGGAGACGAACGAATTTCCTCAGCTCGCTGCGAACGAGTACTTCTGCCTGAAGGCCGCTGAGCGTTGCGGCCTGGACGTACCTCGGTATCGGCTGGCAGAAGACGGAATGGCCCTTGTCGTTGATCGTTTCGACTTGCGCCCAGATGGTACCTACCGGGGCTTTGAAGATTTTTGCGTCCTGAACGCGAGAAGAACGGATGAGAAGTATCGCGGCAGCTATGAAACGTCGGTCATGAAGCGATTTCAGCAGTTCGCAAACTCACCCGCCGTACTCGTGGATGTTGAAAAACTATTCACGCTGATCGTGCTGAATTGCGCATTGCGCAACGGCGATGCTCACCTCAAGAATTTCGGCATCGTCTATGACGACGTGCTCGGTGAAGCTCGACTCGCACCGGTCTACGATCTCGTAACCACTTCCATCTATCTGCCGAAGGATAGTCTGGCGCTTACGCTCAACGGAACAACTCAGTGGCCCGACAGTAAAGCTCTGCGTCGGCTCGGCGAAACTCGGATGACGGGCACACCCGCAAAAATTCGCGCGATCCTTGAGCGGGTCTCGGACGCCCTTTCGCAAACCGAGACCGATCTTCGGTCATACATCAAGGAACATCCCGACTTTAAGGAAGTCGGTGAGCGCATGTTGCAGGAATGGGTAAAGGGCCGACAACTCTCACTTCAAGCCGGTTGAGATTCGAACCTACGGCCCTCCGGTTAACAGCCGGGGAGCAGGTGCTGGAGTACACGTATTTGCAATGACTTAGACGGAGCACTACGGCGTCTTTGGAGTGCTTTCGGCGATAAACGGTTCCAAGAACGGTTCCAAGTTTGGTCGCGGAGAACCGTTCGCGTGGCGCGATGATTCCGACGTGTTCGAAACCTCCGATGCTCAGTGCGAGTGATGCACCCGAATCGGGATTTGAATTCGCGTTAGAACATAAATTCAAGAACATGCAACGAACTGGCTGTGCGTTTTAGGCATGTAAGGCTATGTCGACATTCACACAACCATTAGGCGACCAGTGCTAACATCTCAGTTTTGTCGGCCGTGCACGCATCTTAGGTCGTCTCATTAGGGGCGTCGGTGTAAAGTGTTTCGGCCGATGACGGCTTACGAACATCAAGCAACTCTTGCGTCGGGGATTTGCCGGGGAGCGCGACGGCGGTGTTCTCTTACCGATGTGAAGAATTCTCCAAATGACGTGGGGAAGGACCGTTCTATCTTGAACTTGTATTCGCAGCGATCTGCGAGAACTCATATGCTGATCTTTGTCTACCCGCAGCGATAGTCATTAGCCGACATGCGTGCCCGCGCTAACCGGCGAGTGACCTCGCCTGTTGCGAGGCCAATCGCCTGTTCTTACTGCGCAGCCTGACCAACACTTAGGCACATTGAAGGGGCGAAACAAGTGGTTACGTGCCCGCAGGTTCCTCCCGATCTGCAACTGGGGTTGCAGGTCTGGGGGGCAGCTGACCCCCCCTTTGAGTTTGCTAGTTGGCACCACCGGTCGCTCTGTTCACCCAGGATGCTGACTTGTTCCGGTCCTCGATGCCTCTTGCAAACAGGCACCTCCCACTTACCCGGCCCTTCCGCCAAAGACCCTTCCGGATACGAGCAGCATGCGATCCCAGCTCGGCTCGACAGGTGTTAATGCCGCCAGGAAAGCCAAAGCAACTCCGACCGCACCATCGAGAAAGGCCGGACTTGCCTCCCACACGGGAGGCCCTAACGGGTCGGGTCTGGTTCGCGACGAAAAACCCCCAACACCGCTTCCTGCTTGACGGAAAGCCATCGTTCGCTGGTACCACAGGAGGGCCGCGTCCAGGCACCTGCGGTCACCTTCGGTTTGATAGATTCGGTTGAAGATGTGCGCCACACCGGCAGCTCCATGGCACAGCGGAGCATCCGCTGTCCCCGACCGATCAGCCGGCCATGCCAGACAATGATTCAAAAGTTCGTCAGCAAAGCTCCGCCAGTCGCGGCGCCCCGTGCGATCGGCAACCTGTAACAACACCGAGAGGATTCCAAGGTCGCCATAGCACCAAGCCATCCGGCTGTCCGCTGACTCTTCGCCCGGCGAGATCCACGAACTGAATCGGGAAAGAGACCCTGGGGGACGTTGTTGAGCAATCAGCCAACTGACCGCACTGTCGAGAACCTTGTAAGACCGCTCCCGCTCAACAATGCCGGTCGTCCACACTTCGCATAGAAAATGGATGATGCCAGGAATGCCGTGGGCCACACCCAGGTTATAGTAACCATTTGGGCATCGCTCTCGCTGCCAATCGGACAAGAGTTCAGGACCTGAATACCAGGCAGCCCTGCCGTCCACGCGCTCGGCCCGATTCTCCAGTTGATCGAAAACGGCCTTAATTCCCTGGATAGCTGATTCCCTCGGCAAACGCTCGAGAAAATACGTCCCAAACCCAACCAAACCACTAATCAAGTCATACGAACTTGAGAAGCTCGCGTTCGGCAGGTTCTTCAGAAGCGCAGCGTCAATCTCAGCGTTGAGATCTTCTTCCTCTTCACCCTCAGCATGATCTGATGTCGATTCGCAGTCTTGGTCATCCGCAGGCACCGAGATTTGGTGGAGAATGTGGGAGATATGCTCAACCGTCCAGCCCAATCCCGTGACGCCGCCGAAAAGTCCGAAATAGCCGGTTTCATGGGCCGCCTGATCAATTGCTTGGTTCAGGCACTCCGTCGCGCGGCTAGCCCATCCCAGATCATCCAAGGCAACGCCCAGATATCCGTAGAGCAAGGCTTCCTCGTAAATAGGGGAAGGGCGTCTTTCCCGCACAGCCATTTCGTAGTTCTTGTCCGCCACAGCCTGGGCGATGGCCTGGATCGAATCCCAGGCTTGAGCGCCAAGTTCGTTCTGACGTGACAGTACGGGCGTCCACTTCATTGTAAAAACCTCCACAATCGAAACGGTTTGGCGGCTAGTTTTTCCGCCGCCGGATATTCGGACGGAGCGACGGGTCAGCGAGGTACGTCGGGCGCTCGGAGATCAGGCGCTTCCATCGGGACCCACGCGTTCTGATCGCGTTGCGTTCGAAGCAACTCGGCATACTTGGAATTGGTTCTCAGCAGCTCTTGGTGAGTACCCTGGGCCACAATTCTGCCTGCGTCCAGGACAACGATCAAGTCCGCGTCGCGAATCGTGCTGAGGCGGTGGGCAATGACGATTCTCGTGCAACGCAACCGCGCCAGGTTCTGATTAGCCAGTTCCTCGGTCACTGCGTCCAGATGGCTCGTTGCCTCATCAAGCACCAGGATGGTCGGACGGCATGCGAGAGCCCTTGCCAGCGCTAGACGCTGCCTCTGACCACCGGAAAGCGACAGGCCACGATCCGCAAGCACGGTTTCATACCCCATGGGCATGGCCGCAATTTCGTCATGAATACAGGCAAGTTTGGCGGCATGGATCACCTGGGCAAGCCCCATTTGCGGGTCGGCCAGCGCGATATTCTGGCGCACGGTCCCACCGAATAATTGGGTGTCTTGTGTGACGATGCCGAGTTGGCTTCGAACCGAGCGAAGATCGAGAGTAGTCAAATCCTTCCCATCGAAGAGGATTCTCCCGGCGGATGGCTCGTAGAGGCCGGCCATCAGTCGCGCCAGCGTTGACTTGCCGGAGCCCGTCCTCCCGACCAGGGCCACACGGGAACCGGGTCCGATGGTTATGGACACGTCCTCCAAAATAAGCGGGTCCGGTTTCGCATAGCGAAACGAGATCCGCTCAAGCGAGATCGCACCGGTCAACTGCTGAGCGAGCGCTACCGTCCCACGCTTTTGTTCCGGAGCCGTATTGAGGACATCATTGATGCGTTCCAGATAGGTTTCGAGCATCTGAAACTGGACTCCAGCCGAAATTAAACTAGTCAGGGGCCCAAAAAAGCCGGCCGCCAGTGCGCTGAAGGCCACCATTGTACCTAGTGTGAAGCTGCCTTTAAGAACGAGGTATGTTCCATAAAACATGACAGCCAAAGTGGATGCTGTGCTGAGTAAGTTCTGTAGCGTAGAAAAGATCGCATCGAGGCGGCCCCGCTGAACTGAAATGTTAAGGCTGTCAACAAACAGGTTGGACCAGTTTTCCGCCGCGCGATGCTCCAGGCCCATCGCCTTCAGCGTCTCCATTCCGCTCAGCATCTCGACCTGATAGGTTTGCGAACGCGCCGAGACCTCAAGCGTTTCGGCCAGCAACTCCCGCTGCTTGTGCCGCGTCACAACAACGAGAAGAACACGCGCCGCAGCGATCGCAATGATCACGAGCGTCAGCGGAACGTTCGCTAGCATGAGCAAAATCAGATAGAGACTCACCATGAATCCGTCCATTAGGCTAGAAAGGGTCGTGGAGGTGAGAATCTCCTTAATGCTGGCATTGCTGCCGAGGCGCATCATGAGATCACCGGCCGTGCGCTGCTGGAAAAACGAATAGGGCAGTTCGACCAGATGATCGAGAAAACGAAGGGTGAAGTTCGCTTCCACCTGAGTTTGAAGATATAAGAGCAAATGAGCACGGATGAAGCTCGACAGTGCGTTGAAAAGCTGAAATACGAGGTAAGCCGCAGCCAGGACGAAAAGGAGAGAGTAGTTCCGCTGCGGTACGACCCTGTCAATCAAGACTCCGGTCAAGATCGGCATGGACGCCGACAGGATCTGAATCACAGCCGATGTGGAAAGGATTCGGGCGAGCAGGCCCCAACGTTCGAAGACTTGCTTTAGTAATCTCCAAGCACGGCCGGTTTTGGCTTTGCCCGGCTTGAATGCCGCGCTGGGCTCAAAGATCAGCGCGACTCCGGTAAAAGCACGCCCTAGCGTTGTGATCGGAACCCGGCGCCGCCCGGCGGCGGGATCAACAATGCGGACGAAGGCCGTGCCGACATGCTCGAGAACGAGATAGTGGCGAAATTCCCAGTACAGAATGGTGCCCGGTGGCAGTGCAGAAAGATCATTAATCTCGGCGCGGACACCGCGGCCCCGAAGTCCGTAGAGGCGGCCGACACGAAGAAGCGCAGAAGCTGTAGTGCCGTTTCGCCCAACACCCAGGGCCTGCCGAATCTCAGCCAGAGGGACCTCTTTCCCGTGGTAAGCGAGCACCATCGCTAGTGCCGCAGCGCCGCAATCGGTCGCCGACAGCTGTCGCACCAGGGGGATCCGCCCGGAAGGTCCATCGTGAGCGAGCCTTCTCACGGCCGGAAAGCGGTCCAGCAGACGGAACGTTTCGCCGAGTTTGTTGGTTTCGCTCTCCACGCTGTCGTCAGTTCACCTTTCCGAAAATGTTTCCGTGTGCATGGAACAGGAAACTTAGTCCCAGCAGGCTTGCCGAAAACACGGCGAGTACAACCCAAAATGCTCGCCGCAGCCAGACCGGCAGAACCTTGAGAACATCCCCTTGCTGGTCCCAGCTTCGTACGTGGTAGTCCAAAGCTTCCTGCCTAAAAATGCCCGAGTTCGCCTCCGAGCCGGATGCCCGCTTCGTGAGCAGCGCCTGCACCCGGTTCTGCAGGAGAATCTGATTGAACGCCGGTGCCGAGCATTCGGCGAGCAGCTCGATCAACCGAATTTCTTCGCCGGAGAAAGGCGCCTGTTCGCTGCTTCGAACCGCGGTGAGGACGCCCGCTGGCGACCCTCCAGGTCCGATGATCGGTTCGGCTAGAAACCGCGCGTTGCTCATCTCGTCCGACGCATCAATGTCGGAATCATAGCGAGGATCCGCGCCAACGCGATCCAGGCGAATGCGTTCCCCGGTGCGAGCGACAAACGCAATCAGGCCGGAAGCGGCGCTGTAAGTCCATTTCTCACTTTCTGAAGCGTCGGCAGGTGTGAGGGTCTCCGCATCCGGGGCGTACACAAAACACTGAACCATCTTCGCTTGGAGCACCTCGCGTCCAGTTTCGATCAGCAGGCGTCCGGCGCTGGCGAGATCCGTCTGCATGGGCAGTCGAGCGCATAAATCAAGCATGCAGTCTGTTCTCTCGCCTTCGGCAGCCAAAGGATCCTGGCTGAGACTTGCCTTCAAAGCGACGTGTTCGATGCCAGATTCAATCAACGCCCCCAAATGTTCCGCGCTGATCTCTCCGCGGCCGAGGTAGAAGACTTGGCCCGCATCGACGAACTGCTGCAACAGATTTGGCTCTGGCCCGGCGCAGAGAACGATGGTTGCCGGCGAGTTCCCAGGAACCTCCGAAGCGCAGCGCGTGAGGATGTCGAGCGCCTCTGCCAGCGCAACGCGCGGTCCGAGCAGCAGCACCGCGACATCTTCTTCCGCAAGAACCCGCAGCGCATCCGCGACGTTCTCCGCGTGAACGATTCGAAAAGACTCAATCCCGGCGTCTTCGAGTGCCGAGCTCAAACCTAGCGCAAGCACGAACCGCCGTGATAATTGCACGCAACTCTCCGCCGAGGATGCTTGCAGATCTCTGAAGTGCATACGTTCGCGCCCCAGTAAGTTTCCGGAACCGAGTTCCCGTTCGCCACGCAACCTTGCCTGCCCAGCGCCTTCAATTAGGGGAGGTTAGCACGAAACACGTGAAGATACTCAGGATTGGCAAGGCAGGTTGGGCACGGTCCGAGATTCGGCGGCACTGCCGCAAAAACCCAGCCAGCCAAATACGGGCGGGCTGGGGACCCGATGTCGCCGCCGCTCTGATCCTGTTTCGGGGTGACCTGAATGTTCAAATGTGTAGCTTAACTTTCGGTATTAGACTGTCCCAATTTCACTGGCGTGCGACAAACCGCTGCTCGTTGTTGACGGTGTTCCAGCCTCTCAGGTTGCGATAGGTGCTTCTCGTTGCCCGATCCCGCCAAGTTGCGCCCACACGCTCCACCCACGTCAGCAGTCATTGCAATTGGTCGCGCAAACGGTATCGTCGCAGGTATTGATCCCGCAGGTTATCCGCGGGGGGCAGGTAGCGCAATTGGTCGCGCACGTAACCGTAGCGGCACCGGCGACCCCAAGCAGTGAGGGGTCATCCAAATCCTGCAGGGTTATTTTCTTGATAGCGAGCTTCTTTAACTTTTTCATCTTGGTCTCCTTGTTGAGTTGAAAACTTAAACGGCTTTTGCTTCTGTGACTCTTGGCCCAAGTGAAGGCGCATTCAAGACGCCATCTTAGACATCTGACAAGTCAGCTGGAACCTGACCATTGTTAGAAGTCTTGTCCAATAGAACGAGAACCGGGCCTTTTTCCCTTCAAGACACAGGGAAAAAGCGTCTCTGTGCAACAGGAAACACATCAGACTTTTTTTGCTGACGGAGGGGCACGTGCTGGGCCGGCTGCAAATCGTGGTGAGGCGAGCGCTAGAGAAGATGACGCACTGAAGCCGGAAAAGACATTACTCCTGGGTAGAGCTCCCGAATCAGGGTCGCGCAGTAGAACACCAAGAGAGGTCAAGGGAAAGTCAGGAGCCTTGCCCTACGGTGCAGAATCATCCGATTCCGCGTTTGCCTCGTCTTGCATGAGTGGTAATATCTCAATCCACGATGAGCATTGAAAAACAGAACCAACAGGCGCCGGAGCTGACCCACTCGGGTTTTTTTGCCCTCCGGACCCCGATGCTTCCGATCCAGGAGCTTACTGCGTGGAGCGAGGCGCTCACAGCAGCAAAGGTCTGGGAAAGCGAAGCGGCTCCAGAAGTTCTGGAGAACGTATGGAAGCAGGACGTGCAGACCTTGCGGGGCCGTTTGCGCGAGATCCTGACCCGCCAGGAGGTACTCCATGCACTTTACGTGGCCTCTCCGTCCCTCGAGGCCGGAATCGAACATTGGAAAGGTGACCCTGACAGCAAGAAGGGCCTGCAGGCGGAACGAGCGCTGGTGCGGTACTTCGTAAGAATGGCCGCTCGTTCAACGCCATTCGGGCTGTTCTCCGGTTATTCCGTCGGGCAGATAGAAGAGAAAGCAGAGTCAACCGCACTGGTGCTAAAGCCGCGGTCGCATTACAGACTGTGTTGCCGTTTGGACTTCGACTATCTGTTCGCGCTGACCACGGCCCTGCGGCAGGATCCGGCGTTGGAGATGGAGTTGCACTACTGGCCGAACTCGAGCTTACACAAAATCGCCGACGCCTGGTACTACACCGAGTCGCGGATGTCGGACACACAGCGCACTCATCATCTGGTAAAGATCATGAGCGACGCGTATCTGGAAGCCGTGATTGGAGCGGCACAGAATGGAGCCACAGTTTCACAATTGGTGGAAGCCGTGCTGAAGGCACCCGGCGAAGCGGATCCTTCTGAAGAAGAAGCCCAGCAATACGTGCTCGACCTAGTCCGCAACAATGAAATTCTGGTATCGAATTTTTCTCCACTGCTGACAGGAACCCCGCCACTAGACGACGTCATTGCCATGCTGGAGTCGCTGCCTTCCGGTTCCGCAGCTGCGGCAGTACTGCGAGGTGTCCGAACCCGGATTTCTTTGATCGAGCGCACTGGCCTCGCCTCCTCTCCTGGCGACTACAAGGCGATCACGTCTGAGCTGGAAAAACTTCCCGGCAAGTTCGACCTGGCGCGACTGTTCCAGGTTGATATGGTCAAGCCGTTTCAGGAAGCTGCGCTTGGCAGGGATGTGATTGCCGAGTTGATCAGGGGAGTCGAGATCCTGTGCCGCCTCGGCCAGACTAGCGAGCCTGAGGAGTTGAAGGCGTTCCGACAGGCGTTCTCCGCGCGTTACGAACTAGCGATCGTTCCACTGTTGGACGCGCTCGATGAGGAGTCGGGCGTGGGGTTTGGAGCGTCTGCCAGCAAGAATGACGCTTCTCCGCTGCTGCGGGGACTGCGGTTGAGGGGAGAAGGCGAAAATGCCGGCTGGAGAGGCAGGCAGCTTGGAGTACACGAAACTTTGGTGCGGCAAGTTGTGAAATGCCTCCGGAGTGGCAAGGCCGAACTCGAGTTGGATCTCTCGGAATTGAACAGAGACACGAGATCTGCTGTAAAGCTGGCAGACGCTTTCTGCGTGATGGGCACGCTGGTCGCGGCGTCAGCCGACGACCTCCGGCAAGGCAACTTTGAATTCTATCTCCACGGCAGCTCTGGCCCCAGCGGCGGAAGGCTGCTGGGACGCTTCTGTCACGCGGACGAGCAAATCGAACTTGGTGTTCGCCAACATCTCCGGCAGGAAGAGCATCACGATCCGGAAGCGGTTTACGCGGAGATCGTGTACCTACCGGAAGGGAGAATCGGAAATGTGCTGTGCCGCCCGGTTCTCCGCGAGTACGAAATTCCTTACCTGGGCCGGTCCGGCGCACCGCCGGACCGCCAGTTGCCCGTCAGCGATCTACTGATCGGGATCGAAGCTAACAACATTGTCCTCCACTCTCGGCGGCTCCAGCGCCGCGTCGTTCCCCGGCTCACGAACGCGCACGGCTTTATGAATCCGCAACTGTCTGCGGTGTACCGGTTCCTATGTTGCCTGCAGCATCAGCATGGAGCTTCGGTTCCGGGTTTTTCCTGGGGTGCGCTCGAGGCACTCGATTACCTGCCCAGAGTCCGGGTCGGGCGCTCGGTGCTCGCGGTTGCCCGCTGGCGGCTGTCGGAGAAAGAAGTGGAAGCGGTCGGCAAGCAGGAAGGCAGCCAGCGTTTTGCGGCGGTGCAGAAGCTGCGGCAGCAGCGTGGTCTGCCGCGCTGGGTTGTCTTCCAGGAAGGCGATAACTACCTGCCAGTGGACCTGGAGAATGCGCTGAGCGTGGACGCTTTCGTTCATGTGCTGAAGCGAGGATCACAGGCCATCTTGGTGGAGATGTATCCCCCGCCCGATCAGATGTGCGCTAGCAGTCCCGAGGGGATGTTCCACCACGAGTTGAACGTTCCTTTTGTTCGCAAGGTCGCAACGGGCGCGTCCACAACGAGTCCGATGACTGAACCGAAACGTGTTCCGGAATTCGAGGGCAATGGGGGCAGGAGGTTAAGAATGCTTCCCCCCGGCAGCGAATGGCTCTACGTCAAGCTCTACGGTGGCACTGGAGCGCTCGATGAGATCCTGACCACGGCAATGCATCCGCTGGTCCGCAACTTAACCGAGTCGGGACACATATCCCGATGGTTTTTCATTCGATATTCGGATCCTCATGATCACCTGCGAATCAGGTTTAACGGGACACGGGAGCGTCTCAGCCAGCAAGCGTCGCCGCTCGTCTTTGAAACATTCAATCCTCTCCTCTCTTCCGGCATGCTCTGGAAGATTGAATTCGACACCTATCAACGCGAAGTCGAGCGATACGGAGGCGTGGACGGGGTACTCGCAGCGGAGGACATTTTCTTTGCGGACAGTGAAGCGGTCCTGGATATTCTGCAGGAACTGGCCGGAGACGAAGGTCTCGACATCCGTTGGCGTGTCGGAATCATGGGGATAGACCAATTGCTTTCGGATTTCGGGTTCGACGAGAAAGGGAAACAAGAAGCCATCCGCGGATGGTGCGAAACGTCTCAAACAGAGTTTAAGGTCGACATGTCGGGGAAAAGACAACTGGGCGATAGGTTTCGCACCGAACGCCGTAAGCTCGAGTCGCTGGTGGATGAATCGCCGGAGCGCAGCAAGGAATGAGAATTCGCACGGCAGGCTTTCGCGCGACGCTCGGCTCGCAACGCGGAGCCTTGCCAGAGGCTTCGACAGATGGCAGCCCAGGGAAAGCTGGCAGGACGCATGACCGACCTCGCTTCAAGCTATGTGCACATGCACGTCAACCGTCTCATTCGCGCCTCTCAACGCGCCCACGAACTTGTCTTATACGATTTCCTCTCGCAGTTGTACAACAGCAGATCGGCCAGGAAGGCACGATCCGGGTCTAGCTCGCCGGTGCTTACTCAAGACCTATGACACCTACGCTAGTTTTCGAGTGAAAGCCGAGTACGTTTATCTCGCGCTGATTCTCGCTGGTTTTTCCGCAGAAGGTCAGTGGACGGGTTCCCTCTAACCAACTGCAAATAAAATTGAGGCTGACAGCATCCGGGTTCATCCAAGTTTAAGAGGTGAAAGGTAAAAGACCGTCTCGATCTCTGGACAACAGCGGAGAGATCAGAGAGAAAAGGGATATTTTCGGGCTGTACGAAAGAATGAAAGAATGGGGTAGTACCGAGCGATTGTCTGAGCGCCTCGGCGGTGATAAAGAGGGCACAACAGGATCAGTCCGCGTAGGATAAGCACTATGCAGCGAGCGAAGACGCGCCTTGGAATCGCACTACGTTGTTCTGCCGCCTGCGGTGACTTGATACTCTCCTTCGGGTTGAGTCTCCGACAAATCCCGACAATGTGAGCAATAGTGGACGGACTCGCCGTCGCCGCAAATGTGCTAATGTAAGGCGATACATTCCGACTGATTCTCCGATCCGGTGTACTTCGTGGAGGTTCTATGTTGTGTAACTTGCCCTTTCGAATCGGCGTCGTTTTAGCCCTAGTCCCGGCCGCTGGCCCGACGATTCTAAGTGCCCAGCAGGCGCCGGCCGATGTCCCGACCATCACCATTCGCGCCAATACCCGGCTCGTCGTTGTGGATGTGGTCGTGACCGACAAGAAGGGCCAACCGGTGACCAGCTTGAAGCCCGAAGACTTCACGCTCGAAGAAAATGGCAAGAAGCAGAAGGTTTCCGTCTTCGTTCCGCCGGGCATAGCCAACCGCGCCGCTTCCGCGCCCGCGGCTATGCCTCCTGGCATCTTTTCCAACCATCCCGAGAATGTGACACCTGCCGGGGTTCCGACCGTGCTGCTTCTGGATGCGGCGAACTCGGCTTTCAAGGACCAGGCCTACGCACGTTCGCAAATGTTGAAGTATGTGCTGGAGCAGGGGCAATCTGGCCGTCCGATGGCCGTCTTGACGCTGACGGATCGGTTGCGCGTGCTTCAGCAGTTCACCAGCGATCCGCAAGTGCTGATCACCGCCATCCAGAACGTCAGACCCGAGGAACCGATTCTGCAGCCGGCAGCAAGACTGAAAGATACGCCATCAGCGGATGACATTGCGTTGAATCTAGCATCAGGTGTAGGGAGCGGGGGAGGGAACGGGCCAAGGGGAGCCTTAGCTGCCTCGACGGCGACGGCACAAGCGGCCGTCCAGGATTTCGCGAACCTCCAGGCCCAATATGCCCTAGACCGCCGCACCCTGATTACGATCGACGCTCTGCAGGAGCTCTCTCGGATGTTGGGCGGTCTGCCGGGCCGCAAGAACGTGGTCTGGCTGACGGCTTCCTTGCCGTTTGACCTGATCCCGGAGGACCGCAGCATCAGCGACGCGGAACTCATGGCCGATCTCCCCAGCGCCCGGCAGAAGTCTGTGGGCACCATCGCGGCCGGCTCCCTTGCGTCCCAGCAACGCGACCTGTACGGCCAGCAAATCCGCGAGGCAGAATCGCAGTTAGCAAGCGCCAGTATTGCCCTTTACCCTGTGGATCTCAATGGCCTGATGAGCGGGATGGAGGGCTCGGCGACCATCCGATCTAATGGTTCCGACACCCAACTGAGCGATACAGCCTCGGCTAAGGTGTCGAGCCTTCAGTCCAGTCACGGCACGATGGAAGAAGTCGCCGCGCAGACGGGCGGCAAAGCATACTTCAATCAGAACGATATCAAGGACGGCATTGCGCTCGCCGCATCTGACGAAAAAGGCTCCTACTCCCTCGGTTATTATCCAGAGAATAAGAAGTGGGACGGAAAGTTACGCAACATTAAAGTGAAAGTGACGCAGGGCGACGCTCAACTCCGCTACCGCAAGGGATACTTTGCGATTCAGCCCGGTCCGGTAAAGGACCACAATTACGAGCAGGACGTGGTCGCCGCTCTTGCCGTGGATGCTCCCGCTACGCAGATTTCTTTCAAGGCGCAGGCCAAGCCTATCGACCCCGGCAAGATTCGGGTCGTTTTCCTGGTCGATGCCCACACCCTGACGGCGGAAGACGCCGGCGGTAACAGGAAAATGAATGTCACCTTCTACGCAACCGTCTGGGGATCGAGCGCTAATAGTCTGGCTGCGCACAGCATTAAGGTGGACAAATCTTTCGACGCTGCAACTTATCAGCAGATTGTCGATCACGGCATGATGGTACCGATCGATATAGAGATCCCTGCCGGTGGCAAGGAACTGCGTCTGGCCGTGCTTGATAACAAGACCGGATTCATCGGCACGGTGAGCGGGCCGCTCGGACAATAGTTCGGCATAGTAGTGCCCAGGCACGACGTAGCTAAGCGCAATTCGGGCCGAAAACGCTGTGGGAATGATGGGCAACTTCGACTTGGGGCGGAGCCCAGTTCGTAGAACTAGAATCTGACATCCCCGGGATAGATGAATAAATAAGCCGAGGCTCAGAGGCCAGTGTCAAGGCTCTTCGACCGCGAACGCGGCGCGCGAAGCGCGGCCTTGACACTGGCTGGGCCTCGGCTATGCTCTGGCTATCCGGGGAATGTCACTCGGAAATGCAGCATCACAGACCAAGGCCGAAACCCTGAGCAATTTCATTCGTGTGCGTGGGCTGTTGCCCTATCTTTTGCCCCATTGGCTCTTGCTGAATCGCGGGGGGATGGGACACATCGCGGCTGAGTGCCTGCCCCAGCGCCGGTGCATTGTTCGTATAAATCTGCGCGTCGTAGCGGCCACGCGAGAGAGAGACATAGACCATACGGCTGTTGAGCAGATCCTTCGAGCCCAACTCGGTGTCCACGTGAATCAGGACGCGGTCGGCAGTCTGTCCCTGGCTGGAGTGGCTGGTCATTGCATAGCCATAGTCGAGATGCGGATGCTTGCGCGGATCAAGCTCGACCGGTCGGCCACCGTCCATTTTCAGGCGCAGTCGCCCGTCTTCGCCGATGCTCTCGATGGTCCCCAACTCGCGGTTCGCAGTTTTCAGTTCGTTGGCCGGTGCGGTGAATTGGATGCGGTCGCCCACTGAAAAACTCCGCATCTCCTCGCGGAAGACCGAGACTCCTTGCTGTCGGCGCGGATCGTAAGTGCGCTCCGCGCCGTCCTGCAGCTCGACCGTCAGCCGATTTTTCGAAGCATCGATGCTCTTCACCTGCGCGTACTCGCCTTTCCCGATGCTGGTCTCCTTCGACGTGCGCGAGTAGCGCAGCACATCACTCACCTCATACCTCTCGGCCCAGGTGCGGTCGGCTCCGGTGAGATCCTGACGCGGCACCAGTGTCCGGGTGTGGTGCTCCTCACTCCTCACAACGCCATTCCGCTGCAATTCCGCATGGATGCGCTCGTTGATCTCGGCGCGGGAGCGGTTGTCGGGGGAGACCACCAGCGTGTTCTCCGGCGATTTAGCATAATCGCGGGCGATGGCTGAGATGCGCTCATCGTGGCCATGAATCTCATGGACTCGGCCCTGCCGGTCAAGATTCTGGACTGCTTCGCGCACTTCACCCCGCGCGAGCTGCTCGACTACCTGTTTCAGTTCCGGGTCTTTCTGGCGCACGATCTCTTCGAGCTTCACCGTTTTCATGCCAGCGTCCTGGAGCTGCGCGAAGGGACGCCCGGCCTCGACCGCCTCATGTTGCCGCCGGTCGCCGACGAGCAACACACGGTCATCCGGATAGAGCCGGTTCAGAAACTCATGCACCTGCCTGGTCGATGCCAGCGAGGATTCGTCGAGCACATAGAGCCGTTTCTCGCCCGTATCTGGCTGCTGTCCACGTGCCAGATGCTTCTGTAGCATGGATGTCTCCATGTCTGCTTCGCCGAGCTTCTGCGCCGCGCGGGACGTGGGCGCGAAACCTTCCACCCTGTACCCCTCGGCTTCTGCGCCTTCGCGGATGACTGAGAGGGTCGTCGTCTTGCCCGCGCCTGCGATGCCATCTAAACCGACAACCTTCTCACGCGAAAGAAAGATTTCGTCTACTGCCTGGCGCTGCGAAGCATTCAACTCCGGATGGCGGTCTTCCGTGGCGATGCGCACCTGCGGCGAGACCAGCATCGGGTCGCTGTAGTCGCGCCGATTGCCCTCCTGCATTCGGACAACGATCTCGCGTTCCATGCGTACCATCGCGGCGGTCGTGTACTGTTTGCCAGCGCCAACGTGCGAGACTTCACGGAACTCCCCGACCTCGATCCGGCGCTCGAACTCCTGTCGGATTCTGGCATACGTGATTTCTCCCATGCCGCGCGCCAGTGCTGCTTCAAGGATCGCGCGGCGGTCCTGCACAGCCGATCTCTCGAAGACATGATCGCGCGCCCAGGTCACGGCCCGCTGCGCCTGCACCTCCGGATCTTGAATCCGATACTGCCCGTGTTCGCGCGCTTGGGCGACTACGCGGTCCGCCTGATGCCCGTGCTGTGCGGCCAACTCGCGGTGCCGCCGTAAGACCTCTCCAGGCGACAGCAGTTCCTTGCGGTCGCGAGTATGGTGGGCCGCGATCTGTGCCGCTGCTGCTCCGTCGATTCCTTGCTCCCGAAGATGGTCTTTGATCTGTTCACGCCGCGGACTGGAAGCGTCCAAATATTCCTTCGTGTAGCCCTTTACTTCCGGCTGTCCATGCTTGCCGCGCTCCAGTTCATAGCCCAGCTCTTCCAGACGCAGAGCCAACTCGGATCGGTAGACTGCCGTCGCGTAGCGTTGTGACACGAACATCTCGTGCGGCTGCAAAGCTCGCATCTGTTTTCCGTTTTCGGGGCCATTCTCCCGCTCGGTCATATTGAAGATCACGGCATGGGTATGAAGCTGCGGCGCCGCGTAGCCATCGACAGGCCGCGCGGTATCGTGCTCGAAAGTGGCGGCGATGAATTTTCCGGTCGTTTCCGGGGCATGCACATTGCCGATCCGTGCGTGCGTGTATCGCTCAAGTTCCTGAAGCGCTGCGCGAACGCTCTCCCTGTGGGCTTCTCGCACCCGGTCATCGCCGCCCACAAGCGCGGTGAGCGACACCGACTTCGGCGCGGAAAACGTGGCGTCCCACCCGGCGCGGTGCTCGGCGCTGGTCAGTTCCTTGCCGAATTTGCCTTCGTAGGTTCTCGAAACTTGATGCCGGACAAGCTGCTCTTCGGTGTGCGGGTGCTGGCCTTCGCTCAGGCGCGCGAAGTGTTCGGAGCCAACGGCACCTTGCAACCCCCATTGCTCGGCAAGCCTGCCTTGCCATTCGCTGTGGCCCTGCTGATCGCGGCTCCAGTAGTTCTGTTCCTGCACGGTAAACTCGCGCGCGTGGTAGGTCCGCGCCTGGGTGGCGGACAAGGGTTTCGAGATCGTGAGCATAGGAAGTGCTCCTCAACGGCGCGGCGGGACGATCACTGCACCGATGGTTAACGGGTTAAGACCGTGTTCTTGGCAGTTTGTCTCTCATTCGATTTCCCTCGTCTCCTCCCAGGCGAATCCCTCTTTGGGCTTGCCAGTGGGCGCACCGAAGATCGGAAGCGCTGCTTGTGGCGGCTTCTTCAGTGGCTCGGCGGGAGCGGTGGCTGGCTCTGGTGGCGTTGGCTTCGGTCCAATCTCAGGCCTCCGCTGCTTCCAAAGTTCCGGCAGTCTGAATTGCACTCTGCCCATCTTCGCCCACCATCTCTGAAGCAAACTTGGCGGAGGTTCGCCCCATTCGATCATCTCCATGTCCCTCTGTTTGTGCTCTAACCAGCTCTGCAACACGCTCTGCCCCGCCAGCAGGAAAAAGAGCATCGCGGTTCCGCAAAGCAGCGGCATTACCAGCAACCTCCAGAAGCTCTCTCCGGCGTAGAACTGCGCCTCAAAAAACGGTTGGAGTCTGGCTGTTTGGAGCCACTCATCCGGCCCCTGTAGCAGGCCGGTCCAGCCGGCCTGTCGCGCCGCTGTCGAAAGCTGCATCGGGATGCTGCGGTCGCCGCCCGGAGATACCGGAACCACGTCGTCGTCCAGTACCAGTTCCTGTTTCCCTCCCGGTCCTGTCTTGTACAGCCATCGGACCTCGGCCGACGAACCCCGGTCAGTCCCGAGCAAGGCGCACGTCAAATAGGTTCCCAAGTAGTAGCGCTGAATGGGCGTCCAGATCAGCCAATTGCACAGAAACAGCGCCCCGGAAAAGGCCAGTGGTACCAGGGCTGGCAGCCACGGAAAGCGTCTGGGAAAGGACATGGCATTCATAGTTTCCTGCCCCTCTCCTTACCCTCCAGGGCGAGGTAATCTTCCAACAGTTTGCGAGCCTGCTGGAGCTTGCGCGCATCGGCCTGGTCGCGGATTTTGAGGATTGAATCGGGCAACATTTGCCTGCCTTCCGATGCCGCTTGAGCGCCAGCATGGAAGAGATTAAGGAGTGCGTAACGAAGCGCCCAAACCTCGGCCAGTAGCAACTCAACGGGGTCGGCGGGCCGCTGCCGCGCAGCGCGCAAAGCGGTCTCGCGCAGCCACGCGGCGAGAGCCTGCCCCGCGCCTTCGGCGGCGGCTTCTACCTCGGCCAGTTCGTCGGGAGTCAGCCGCGTGGCGACGGTCTTGGTGCGGAAGCCGGGCCTGGCTTCGTCGGCTGTAGGCGCGTTGCTCGGAAGTGAAGCCGTCATACGGGGAGTGTTCATGGGAGAACCTGCCCTTACTCACATGCCGTACCCGCCATCAAGCGCCGGATGCGGCCAAATTGCGTAAAGCTCTTGCGTTTCAACGTGTTTACGCTCCCGGCGCTAAGGAGCGCTCTTTCCGTTCCCAAGCGGAAACATTCATATACGTGCGGAGCAAACCTGCTGACTCAAAAGAGGTTTACTCTCGTTTACCTCTACGCGCCGTTTGGCGCTCCGCAGTTCCCAACGTGGGGGTGACGTGTCCACATTTCTTCCGGTGCGAAGCACCGCGTTCTTACAGCTCGCCGTATTCCAGCACCTGAGCTTCCCACGTATGGATCACTTCGGGGGCCTGCCATGCGCGTCGAAACAGATTCCGGATCGACTGCCAGTGTTCCATCGGGAATGCGAAAGTGATTCCGTTCTCACGCGCAAAGAAAAACACTCCCCTTTCCTCGTTCTCCAGGATCGCCGTGTGCGCGTAGAAATAGTAGCCTTGCCATTGGCAAAGATCCCGCTCCAAATCAAGCTCTTCAAGCATCCTTCGGAACTCCGCAATCCTCGGGTATCCACACACCGGATAGCGCGGGGCAAGTGTTCCGGGAAACTGCAAACGAGGGGAGAATTCATTCCCCTCTTCCCGCACCAGATCGAGGCGGTATCCGCCTTCTTCCAAGGAGGGCAATGCCGGCTGAACCGCAAGCTCAAAATCCTCGTCGTTTGTCTCCTCAGGCGCCTTCTCTCGCAGGGGCTTTCGGTGAGCTGAATAGTGGCCGCGCGCGCACACCCGCCACAGGGCTGGCCAGTGCAGCCAAAGTACATCGTTCAACTTCTCAATATTCGAGAACTTCTCCTCATCGAGAAGTCTGTAGAGATTCCGGACAGCGAGTATCGGTTTTCGCCGCTTTTGAGCCGGGCTCCTCAGCATTTGAATGGTGTGATTCACCACCCGGCGCACGTCATCGCTTCCAACATCCTTGGGTTCCTTGGCCTCGGCCTGTTTGTCGCCTGGAAGAGTCAGCAGGTATACAAAGTCCAGTGGGGACTTCTTCGGTCTGCGTGCGAGGGCGTAAGCCGCAAGGAATGCCTCAAGGATTTCGGCCAGGGACTCGTAGGAAATCTGGCCTTGTGCGGTATTCGCAAAGGACTCTGCGCCCCGCGCACAGTAGTGGGCCACCATGGTCCATTCCGCCTGCGAAAGCGAGAGTCTCGCGTCGGCCTTCCCGCGAATTCTCAGCAGGGAATCTGTCGGCTCGGTGAGCAGGTTTACCAACTCAAGACGGTCGTCTCTGGCAGACTCAAGAAGCTGCTTTGCGGCTTCCGAGGTCGAGACCGTTTGTCCGGTCTTCAGCGCCATGATTTCCCTCAGCTTATCGAGCCGGGAGCGCAGAGCATCGGAAATGCGAATGGAGATCACCGGCTGCTGCGGTGTCGATGCCTTCTCTGCCATGAGACTCCTTTCAAACCATTACAGCGGATAAAATAGTAACGTTACATATTGACTCTATGGGTACAGATGGGATATTGTCAAGTGCGATGTCATAGCCGAGGGGCAAATGCCTCTTTCCTGCCCCCAGGGCCAAGCCGTAGGTGAGTAGTACAGGAGTTTTGCGAGGAGTAGATGAACCATGTCCCAGCCAATCGCGACGAAAAAACCAGCCATGCCTCAGCTCGTCAACACGCGCAACGCCGCTGAGATTCTCGGACGCTCAGCAGCAACATTGAAGCGCTGGCGCGCTGAGGGAGTCGGGCCGAATTGGATAGAACTGCAAGGTCGCGTCAGCTATGATGTCAACGTTCTTCTGGAATATATTCAGAAGAACACACGAGTTGCTTCCGTGCGGGCTGCAATGGAGGAAGCTCGTGAAGCTGTTTAAGAAAGTGAAGTCCAAGTTTTACTGGTATGACTTCACGGTGCGCGGACAACGCTACCGTGGGTCAACTAACGAAACAAAAGCGGCCAGGGCAGCAAAGGTTGCTGGTCTGAAACTCGCCCAAGTTGTCGAGAATACAGATCCGCTTCCGAAAAAAGCTCCTGTGTTGCTAGAGTTTTCCCGGCGCTTCCTAGAATGGCTGGACAAGGTCAGACTGGAAGACAAAACGAAAACCTATTACCGCGATGGCTGGCGGCTCCTGAAGACGACGACCATCGTTGGCATGCGATTGGATCAGATCACCAGAGACGTTATCGAAACATTGAGGTTCTCCGGCGCGTCCTCAAATGCCAATTGCGCGCTGAGAACGTTAAGAAGGATGCTGCACAAGGCGGAGGAGTGGACACTGATTCGCCACGCTCCAAAACTCAAACTGATGAAGGAATACGGACGTTCACTCAGGCTTGACGATGAAGCGGAGAAGAAATTGTTGGCGGGCGCTGCTGCCTGCAATTGGCGGAAACGCAGCCTTCAACTTTTCCAGGACATCATCATCTTGATGCGCGATACCGGCATGCGGAACGAAAGAGAGCTTTACCGGATACGCATCGAGAACCTGGATTGGGAAAGCCGCATGATCTTCGTGCCGGACAGCAAGACCGAAGAGGGACGGAGACGCGTGCCGATGAGCAATCGCGTCTTTGACGTTCTTAAACAACGGTGCGGAGGAAAGCGCGAAGGATGGGTTTTCCCATCGAAACGCGCCGCGTCTGCTCACCTCACCACAATGGCGAAGAGATTTCGCGAAGCCAGGGCCAAAGCTGGGCTTCCCGAAGATCTTGTCCTGTACTGTGGGCGGCATGATTACGGCACCCGCATTCTGAAGAGAACCGGAAATCTGGCTGCCGTCATGAGAACCATGGGCCACAAGGATGTGAAGACTGCCATGCAGTATCAGCATCCAGAGCTAGAGATCGTGCGTGCAGCGCTCGACCATGACACAGCAGTTGAGAAACGGGCGTAGCCGGATTGAGTTACGGCACACTTTACGGCACACCTAAAACAGCAACCCCGGTAAGTGCTTGAAAAGATGGTGAGCGCGGAAGGAATCGAACCTTCAACCTACTGATTAAGAGTCAGTTGCTCTGCCAATTGAGCTACGCGCCCACTGCCAACGGCAAGCTGGAGACAATCTCAGATTATACCATCCGCTTTGCGCTGTCCTGTGCGCGGTTGAGCCTTGAGCTTTGTCATTCCGGTCGTTATTCCGGTCGACGGAATCCTGATTTCGGCCGCATTGAATTTGGGGCCGTGGCTCAATTTGCGAAATCTTAACCACAAAGGGCACGAAGTTCCACGAAGGAAAGCCCTGCGACTAAAAACCTTCGGGTCCTCCGTGGTTCATTGTTTCTTCTGTTTCTGTTCTATCCTGAAACTACGGCACTACCGAATTTGGGCAAGACCTGCATTTGAAGAGCAGTTTGAGTTTAAGCGCATTGCAACTGCGCGAGCGGCGCCCGCGCGGTTTCGCGATTACGCTGAGGCGGCTTCGCGGCTTTGCTCCGCTACGGCGGACTCCGAAGCAGACACCGGTTTGCGAATCGGCAGAACCTCTGCCTGAGCCGGCGCTCGCCGCTCGATTCTTCCGATAACCGGTTTGTCGGGTGCGCCCGCTGCGGACACGGATACGAATCTGTTCTCGCTCCACAGACGATCAATCAATCGGCGTTCCCACGGGCGCAGCACTTGCTGCGGCAGCGAGAAAAAATTTCGGAACGTCCACATCAGATACGCGCGCTGCGCGAAATTCGGCTGTACGTATCGCGGCCCGATCGGCGTGTCCAGCTCAAGAACGCCATCGGAGAGTTTTTCAATCCACATAACCTGGCCCACCCTGGAAAAGGCGCCCAACTCAGCCTCTGCTTTTAAAGCGCGCTATTATTGCACCAGGGACGGGGCATTGGGAAGCAATCTTTTTATCTTGGGAACAAACTATTTGCGCTGCCTGGATCAACTTGAGAAAAAGCGCCCGACGGTGGCCTTGGCGCTGGCCAGGATCAACTGACTTTCAGCTGGACGTTCAGCTGATCTCGGGCAACAATGCGATGCGGTCGAGGGTAGCGGCAACGCCCAGACCCTTGCCCTCCGATTCCTCCACCCGCACCACCGAGGCCTCGCAGAGCGTCCACCCTCCGGGCCCCAATCCCAGGCCGGGAGGCAGCATGATGACCAGTTCCAGCTTCGAGCCCGCTTTCATCCCTGACTCGGAATAGAGAAAAATGCCCGATGAACTCAGATCGCGAGTCAAGCCCTGGTGCTCCCCGCCATCGTGACGCACCTTGACCGGGACACGAACTGGCATCCGCTGGCGCGAACGCCTCTCGGTATTCGTAGTTTTCTCCGTCATATGCTGTGGAAGTGTACCCCAGTTTGCGGGGAACGTGGGAGCCGGAACGATTCGCAAAAAAGAACTCCTCCCGCAGGTTCGCGGGAGGAGCCGGGGAAGAAGGAAAAACTGGAAAGTTAGAAGCTGAACTTGATAGCCAGTTGAATGCCGCGCGGGCCCCCGCCGCCCAGGAACGGGTTGCCGATGCCCACGTCGCCGGTAGCCACGATCTGGTAGGAGCCGAAGCCGACTTCCCGACCAGGGGGGCCCGGCGCGAAGCCGGAGCCGCCGTTGCTGTTGTAGTTGGAAGCCGGGTCGGCGAGAAATGCCGGCAACACTGGGTTCGCGAAGTTGGGATGATTGAGGATATTGAAGAACTCGGCGCGCAACTGCACTTTCACGCGCTCGCTAATCGCCGTGTTCTTGTGCAGGGCGAAGTCCCATTGTTTGTAGGTGGGACCTACGAGTGAGTTGCGGCCCAGGTTTCCGTAGTGGCGCGTACCGGGCACACAGTCCGATGCAAGACCTGAAATGGTTCCGTTGTTGGTGCAAGGCATGGCGAATGCGGACAAGTCAAGGTATTCTGCTGGATTTCGTTTGTGGTACACAATTGGGCCGACCACATCGGGGCGGTCGAAACCTTCTCCACCGCCGCTGTAATCGTCCTCGCCGTTGTAAGTCAGAGTAAAAGGTTGACCACTCTGAAGTGAAACTGTGCTGTCAAGGCCCCAGCCGTTCTTCAGCCGCTGCATGCTCCCGCCCCGGTCGGGTAGTTCATAGCTAAACACCCACGTGAGGCGATGCGGAATATTGAAATTCGACGGTCCGTACTCAAGCTGCGGGCTGTTGCTGTCCTGAGGTTGCGCGGCGTTGGGGACGAAATCCTCCAGGTCGCTGGAATTGTCGAGTGACTTCGAATAGACGTAGTTGACAACCGAGGTCACGCCGTGCCATCCGTTGACCTTGAAGCTGACCTGGAGAGAGTTGTAATTTGACTTCCCTGTGGATTTTTCTTGATAGACGTAGACCGCACCCTCTTTCGTGTAGGCGAAGGCTCCGTACGGGGAGCCGAATGGGCGCGGCGTGCCGAAAGAGTTCGCGTCGCCAACGTTTCCGAGGGTGCACCCTGGGAGTAAGCCGGCGTCGCATTGGGTCGTAATCGCATTGGTTGGCTCATTTATGTCGTAGAACCGAAAGAGGCGGTGCCCCTGCGACCCTACATACCCGACCTGCAGCGTTGTCTTGTTCGTTAATTGCTGCTGAATGTTGATATTGTAGTTCTCCATGTAGGGCGTTTTTATGTGCCGGTCAACTCCGAAAATGTCGCACTCAACCGAAATGTTGCAACCGGAGGTCCCATAGACGGGCACGCCCGGACTGAGGGTTGCGGAGCTCGGGCTGAGTGCCGCGGCCGTGATCGGCGAGGGCCCAAAGTTGCCGTATGCCGGCCCAGGAGCGTAATAGGCGGAATAGGGCAGATGCCCGAGTACCATGTCCTGAGAAAATGCGTCGTAAAAAAGTCCTGCCCCGGCACGGACCACCGTCTTGCTTTTTCCGGTCACGTCCCAAGCGATGCTCGCCCGGGGAGAGAAATTCTTGTAGTCCGGCTCATATAAGCGGCTCAGGCCATTGGTTCCGACTTGGGTCAACGCGCCCGTTCCCTGGTCAGTTACCGGATCAAAACTGGAAACGATGTAGTTGGCGAACAAGTTGTTCTTCTCTTGCACCACTCCGTAGTAGTCCCAACGCAGGCCGTAGTTCAGTGTGAGCCGTGAATTCATGCGGAAGCTGTCCTGAAGGTAAAGGCCGTAGCTGTTTTCGAAGGTGTGGCGAGCGGTGTTGTTGCCGGAGTACTGGAGACTGCCCGTTGAACCTCCTTTTGGGGTTCCCGCGAGGAAGGTGCTCAGGTTGGAAAATTTCAGTCTGCCCCGGAAATACTTTTCGAATTCTGTCTGCGCAATGCTGGTTCGGCGAAACTCAAAGCCCGCCTTCACATCGTGCTTCCCCGCCTTCCAGGAAAAATCCTCAACGAAGTGGGTGTTGGTGTCAACGCGAGCGCGTGGATCGCCGTTCGTGGCACCAAGCTGTGAAAAGAAGCTAGTGTATCCGGGGGGCGTCACTGAAACCAGGATGATGGGCAGGCCAGAGTCGTGGGGCCCGCCGCCGGAGCAATCAGCAGTCGAACTTGCAGCGCACAGTCCGATAGAGCTGGGATGGAAACTTTGGTCCTGCGGGAAGAAACCTTCCGCGAATCGGTTCCACCCATAACGCATTTCGTTGACCTTATTAGTCCCGATTGTATGCACGTAAGAGATAGCCACAAGCTGCACGCGGGTCGGCGTAACCGTGTTGAAGCCGGGAAGTTGGCCACCGCTGCCCGTCAGAGCCAACGGAAAAGATTGCGTGCTGTCTCCGAAGAAATACCGGCCGGTCAGGATGTTGCTGGCATTGAAATTGTGGTCAATCTTGGCGATCAGGCTGCTTAGGTTGTTCAAAGAGGGTGTGATCAGTGAGGCGTTTGGGCCGGCTGGACACCCGGCATCCTCCCCTTGTCCGGCTATGGGGCTGGGGTTCCCGAACTTACCCGGAATATTTGGTGCTGGCCAGAATTTCAGCATCGCTGCAGTCACGGAGTTGGCTGTTCCGCCCAAGTTGGTAATGTCGGTAGCGACTTGGGCCGGGTCCGGCACGCAGCCGAGCGTAACCGTTCCCACCGGCTCGCGCTGTCCCTCATAGTCCAAGAAGAAAAAGGTCTTATCTTTTACGATCGGCCCGCCGAAGGCGCCCCCGAACTGGTTATTGTGGAAAGGCGCACGTTGCGAAGTAGTGTTGAAGTAATTGCGCGCATCAAGAGCGTCGTTGCGGAAATACTCGAACAGCTCTCCGTGAAGAGCGTTCGTGCCGCTCTTGGTCACGATGTTGACCACGGCGCCCGCGTTGCGTCCATACTCGGGTTGGAAGTTGGAAAGCACCTTCATTTCGGCCACTGCGCCGATCGGCAGAATCGCCGATGGAACTGCGAATACACCGCCCTGGTTGATGGCCGGGTCGTTGCGGTATCCGTCGTTCATGTCGGTGCCGTCGAGCATGTAATTGTTCGAGCGCCCGCGGGCGCCATTCATGGAGAACTCACCAAACGATCCTGGCGAATCGGTAATCTGATCGGGCGAGCCGGCGACGCCGGCATTCAGGAAGATCAACTTGGTGTAATCGCGGCCGTTGATAGGCAGGTCCTCGACCGACTTGCTGGTCAGCACACCTCCTAAGTCATTGGACTGGGTTTCGATCTGGGGAAGGTCTCCGCCGGAGACTTCGACCCTCTGGTTGACTTGGCCGGTCTTCAGTTGCGCGTCCACGCGCCGCTCGGTGGCCACGTTCACTTCGACGTTGTTGGTGACTGCGGTTTGAAAGCCAGTCTGCGTTACGGTGACGGAGTAGGTGCCGATGGGCAACTCAGGCACGCTGTAGCTGCCGTCGCCGCTGGTTACGGTTGTGCGTTCCAGGCCCGTGGCGACGTTGCGCACTTTGACTGTTGCTCCGGCCACGTATGCGCCGGAGGGATCGGTCACGGAGCCGAGGATGGTCCCACGAAAGGTTTGGCCCACAAGCAGGGCCGTCGAAAGCAGAACGAACACCACCAATAAACGTAGTTTCATTGCCGGTTCTCCTTAGCCGTCGCGGGTACCGGAACAGACCCACGCTCCGCGAGCAGCAAATACAGTGCCACTTGAGATGCGCGGCATTATAAACCTGTGTGCGCGCAAGGTCAGTGTCGAACTTCACAACAGGATGTTCGGGGAAGAGGATCAGCGTGGGGAATCTGCGTCGACTCCAAGGCGACCGAGCGTCAGCAGAAAGTGTGGACGGCGACCGCCCGGAGCAATCACGGGGAATCTGCGGAGGAAGTCTATGGAATCACAGATTGGGAATACAAATTCTAGAAGCTGAAGGCCACGCCGCCGCGCACCGAGCGTGCCGACTGCACCAGATAAACAGTGCGTCCGTCCCGCCCCATCACCGGCACATACCCCTGCGCGAGAAGATTTCGCAAGTCCATGACGATTTCCATGTGTCCCGCCAGGAAGCTGGCCGGAATCGGTTGCCGGATGAAGAGGTTCAAGTAGGGATCGGACTGGCCCGCGGAACTATTGAACTCATCGACCGGTGTCAGCGTTCGACCGCCTGTGTACCGATAGGAGGCGATCCAGCGCGTCTTCGCCTTGGGCAAAGTTCCGCTGAACTTCGCGGCCACAGCCTGATGGCGCTCCGCGCGGATCCACTCCCGGGCGTCCTGCAGTTGGACGTCCGGACGTGACAGATCGAGCACGCCTCCGTAGGCATAATCCAGGGTCGCGGTCAGGTCGGAGTAGAGCTTCCGCTGCAGCACCACCCGCATCCCGCGCGTCGCGAAATCGTTCCCCTGATAGCTAAAGGTGCCCGAGTACACATCGGGCAGCACTTCACCGGATTCGGCCGTCATTTCACCTACGCCGGTAAGCACCGGATCGACGATGCTGTCCGAGTAGAATGCGACCTGCATATTGTTCTTGCCGATGCGCCGGGAGACCGACACTTCCTGGTGATGGGCCCGCTCGACTGCCGGCACGAACCCGGCGATGCTCATGCGCGGCGCGGTCTCGCTCAGATCGGCAGAAGCCGACTCGAGATGACCCTCGCCCAAGCGATCCTCCAGTCCCATATTCGGGACTGAACTCGCATATTGATATTCCAGCACGGTGTTCGGCGTGAGGTGCAGATCGGCCGATCCGAAGGGCTTAAAGGCGTTTACCCGCCCCATAAACTGGATCGCTTGCAATTCGCTGCCGAGCTTCACCTCCAGCTTGTCGCCGATGACGACCCGATCCGAACTGGTCACCGACAGCGCCTGCAGCGTGGCGCCGGGCATGGTGTTCAGGTCAGGCGAATTCAGCCTGAGGGCCGTGACCGCCACCGATGGTTCAAAAACACCGTTGAAACGGTTGGTGTAGGTGGTTCGGAGCACCGCCGCTGGGATGCCCTGTCCATCGGCTCCGTAACCGAGGTTGCCGTTCAGTCGCAGGGTGCCACTCGACAACAGCGAACGCTCCACCGTAAAACCGGCGCTCATATCCGCGGAGCTGCCGAAACCCTGCCCGGGCGATCCGGCGAGGAAGGTCATGGAACCTTTCAAGTCGTGGTCCGCGGCTGACTCGCCGCTCTGCGCGACCACGGTCGTGCCATCCTCAAGTACGCGCAGAATGGGCCGGTTGGCGACCGAGCGCAGCGTCCATTTCCAGTCGTCATCGTCCATCGGACTCCGCAACGGAACCAGCTGGATGGCCTCGAACAGTGTGGTCAGCGTGACATTCACCATCAGCTTCGCGCCTGCGCGCACGCTGATCTTCTCGCGCAGCGCTGGGAGGAACGATGGCGCGCTCACCTTGACGCTGTACGTGCCGGGCAGCAGACTCGCAACCGCGTAGAAGCCACGATCGTCGGTGAAAACCTTCAGCGCCTGGGCGGCCGAACCGAGTATTTCCACCGCCGCGCCCATTTGCGGCGCGCCGCTCCCATCGCGAACGTATCCAGAGATCGCACCCGAGATCGCGCCCGAGGCAGTTCCGGACCATGCCGGAAGAGCCATGCTCACGACGATTACGAGAAACCCGACCTTTCGGAACATCTCGCCCGCCACCTCTGGGAACCCAAGCAGCAGTTTACTCCACGGCGAAGGTCGCCGTCGGGTCCACCATTTGCTTGGAAAGGTTGTCGTTCACTTTGATCTCGATCTTGTACAAGCCGGGCTGGAGGTTCGCGGCGGAAAGCGTCTTCTGCAGCGTGACCTGGTCGCCCACATTGCCCATCGTGTCTGTCGACTCGACGGTATGGATGACGGCCTTGTGATTGGCGTCCGTCACATTGTATTCGATCGTGGCTGAAGGCTTGTGCGTCTTCTCGTCCACGCTCAGATTGTAAACCTGCATCCAGAAATTCAGCTTCTGATTGCGTTTGAACGAGATGGGCTTGCCGTCGGAAGGCGCCACACGCGGCCGCACTTTTGTGGTTCCGATCACGAAATTGCCCGTACCCACGTTTTTGGTCGCCACCGGTTCCATCTGGTCGGCGATGATCAGGGTTGAGCTGCTCAACTTGTCCTCGCTGAAGTCCGGAATCACGATGGCATGGCTCCAACTCCCGGTGCGATCTCCGTTCACGTCCTTGACGACCACGTCGAGACGGTAGCGATTTTGGCTGATGCGCAGCGGCAGCGCTTTCCAGTACACCGAAGAATTTTCGGCGGTCTTGGGCAGCAGTTCCGCCGGCACATCGACCTGCACCGTATCTTCAAAGGTTTGTACGATCTTGCCCGTGAGCGTCGTCACGCGCCCGAAGATGTTGACCGTGCCACGCTCCACGCCGTCCTTGTTCTGGAACGTGACGTCGCGGTTCTTGATCTGAATCGTGACCGGAACCAGCACCGTGTCGCTGGTGACCTTCACAAAGTCCGCCCGTACATCAAACGGCATCAGGTTGACGCTGATCTTGTGGCTGACCACTTCTTCCAGATCCTTGAACTTCACCGCCGGCGCCGCCTGCAGTTTGGCAAACTGTTCCAGGCGGTCGAATTCCTTGGACTGTAAATTACTATTGAACGGCGATTGCCCCAACTGCTCGATACCGCCGTTGGTGAAACGATCCGCCTTGTTCGCCATGCCCATTTGCTCGTACAGCGTCAGGCCAGCATTCGGGGTCATTTTCAAGGCGTCTTTTTCGGAGCGGTCCATCGTCATGTGATAGTCGCCGCACATGCAGGTATCGACGAACTCGATGATCACTTCCTGGCCAATCCCCTCCAGATAGCGATAGCGCCATTGCTCGAACGGAAAGGTGGACGTCTCGCCGCCGCCTTCTTCCATAGGCCGTTCGTAGCTGCCGCCGGAGGGGTGGGACTCGATCTCATCCGCCGGACCAAACACGATGTACATCCGTCCGCGGTCGGTCTTCCAACCAGGGATGCCGGCCGCGTAGTGCTCGTTGGCGTACGCGATGCGCCGGTAGTGCTCTTCTTTAAACTCGTTTTCTTCGGTGTCCGGCGTGGGATCGCGGCGTTGCCAGAAGGCTTCAATGAACTGGTCGCGCTCTTCGTCGTTCGAGAGCATCTTGAAGGCCTTTTGCTCTTCATCGGTAATGATCCAGCGCACGTCCTCGTCCAGCCACTTCCGATAAGTCTTGCTCAACTCAATCTTGAGCGCCTTGGCGTTGGCCTTCCTCTGTTTTTCCGGGATCGGGCGCTTCAAAGGGTCTGTCTGGCTTCCCTCGGAGCCCTTCGCGTCCTTGTCCTGAGCTTGGGAAACGGCGGCAAAACCCAGCGCCATCATTCCTGCCAGCACACCCACCGAGCAACGATTTCGAAAACCTGCCGAGAACATAGAACGGCCTACCTCACGCGAGACTTCAGTTGCCTCATTCTATGTTCATTGGATACAACAAGGCAAGAAGAAGTGGCCTGTCCGGAAAAGATTTCCTGCCCCGAGCCCCTCTTCTAAATCCCTTAAGAATCCGCCTCTTGCGGCCGGGCAGCCGCTCGAGCCTGATCGAGCCCCCTCGAGTAATGACCGCTTCGCCCGACCCCCGCCCCGACACTGGGCACGATATAATGAAATTGCGTCTCGGGTTTCCCCTCCGCAAGCCGGCCGCAGCAACCCAGGGACAGGCCGGTTTCTCGGGAACGCGGGAACTTTCCTCCTCGTCTGAACGTAACTGTTCATGCGCAACCCCGGTGCGTTTTCGCCGTTCTATAACCGGAAGCGGGGGTAAGCCGGAAACGAGGAAAGCCGGGAATTTTGGATTCGTCTGATGACGTGGCGGCAGGACGGTTGTAAACACTTACTCATGAAGACTTCGCTATGAAGACTTGGAAGAAAGTCTTGATCGGGGTAGGCACGACCCTGGTGCTCGCCATCATCGTCGCCGTCACGGTTTACCAGAGCCGGAAAAACCTGGTGACGGTGCAGACCGGAAAAGTGCAAAAGCAGAACCTGGCTTCGGTGGTCAGTGCTTCGGGTGAAATCAAGCCCAAGACCTACGTAAACATCGGAGCCAATGCCTTCGGCAAGATCATCAAGCTGCACGTCAAGGAAGGCGACCGCGTGACCAAGGGGCAGTTGCTGGCACAGCTTGAGAACGTGCAGTCCTCGGCCGACGTCAATGCCACTCGCGCTTCCGTGCAGGCGGCTCAAACCGACGCCGTCGCCGCCGATGCCGCCCTGAACACCTCGCTCGCGGACCTGAACCGCGCCAAGTCCGACGCCGTTCACGCCAAACTCGATTGGGACCGCGCCCAGGGCCTATATAATGCTGCCCTCATCGCCAAGCAGGATTACGACGTCAAGAAAGCGGCATGGGAGTCCGCCGATGCCGGATTAGCTCAAGCCGAGGCTCGCGTGGCTCAAGCCAAGGCACAAAAAGATTCGATGGACAAGCACATCACGCAGAACCAGGCGAACCTGACTCGCGTCTCCGATGTGCTGCAAAAAACCACGTACGAAGCACCCTTTGACGGCGTCATCACCAATCTCCCCGTGCGCGAAGGCGAGACCGTCGTTATCGGAATCCAGAATTCACCGGGCAGCACGCTAATGACGATTGCCGACATGTCCGTGATCACCTCCGAGGTCAAGGTGGACGAGACCGACATCGTCAACGTGCATCTCGGCCAGCCCGCGGACGTGACCATCGACGCGATCCCCCACAAAGTCTTCCACGGCATCGTCAGTGAAATCGGGGACAACGCCATCGTGCGCTCGACCGGCGTCGCTACCTCTCAGGCCACCTCCACCAGCGAGGAAGCGAAGGACTTCAAAGTCGTCGTGACGCTCACCGATCCGCCGCCGGACCTGCGCCCCGGCCTCTCCTCGACCGCCAAAATAACGACCGCGACCCGCAGCAACGTGCTCAGCATTCCCATTCAGGCGCTCACCGTCCGCACCCAGGCGGATCTCTCGCCCAAGGACAAAGACGCGGGGAAAGGCAATAATAATGTCGAGGCCGCCACCAGCGCTCCGGCGGAAGCCTCGAAGCAGAAGGAAGAAGTGCAGGGCGTGTTCGTGATCCGCAACAAGAAAGCCGAATTCGTTCCGGTGGATACCGGCATCAGTGGCACCACCGATATTGAGGTGACCAAGGGCTTACAAGAGGGTGACGAAGTAATCACGGGCAGTTACAAGGTTTTGCGTACCGTGAAACCGGGAACAAGCGTCAAAATAGATAACTCGACGCCTAAGAAAGAAGAGGAAAGTTAGTAGAGACGGGGCTTGCCCCGTCTCACTTTGCGGCAGGAGACAAAGTTAGTAGAGACGGGGCTTGCCCCGTCTCACTTTGCGGCAGGGGACAAAGTTAGTAGAGACGGGGCTTGCCCCGTCTCACTTTGCGGCAGGAGACGCGGCAAGCCGCGTCTCTACAGTCAAGCATCTAACCTCTGTCAGGTTAGAACATCCAACGAAGAACGGCCCTAGGAGCGTGCGTGCCCAAGCCCGATCCGGAGAAGGAGAACAAGATGGCGACTGCCGAGGTATTCCCAATCGATAAGCCCGCGAATTGGGCTGGACCCGACTCCTACATGATCTCAACCGAGGATCTGTGGAAGACCTACGATATGGGCTCGGAACAGGTGCATGCGCTTCGCGGCATCAACTTGCGCATCCAGCGCAACGAATACGTCGCTATCATGGGCCCGTCCGGCTCCGGCAAGTCCACCCTGATGAACCTGATCGGCTGTCTCGACTCGCCTTCCAAAGGCCGATACTGGCTCAACGGACAACTGGTCAGCGAACTCGATGACGACGAACTGGCCCGCATCCGCAATAAAGAAATCGGGTTCGTCTTCCAGACTTTCAATCTGCTGGCCCGCGCCACTTCGCTGCACAACGTGGAACTGCCCCTGATTTATGCCGGAATCCCCGCCGAAGAGCGCGCCCAGCGCGCCAAGGCCGCACTGACTTCGGTCGGCATGGGAGACCGCATGAACCACAAGCCCAACGAACTCTCCGGCGGACAGCGGCAGCGCGTGGCCATTGCCCGCGCTCTGGTCAATAAGCCGGCCATCATCCTCGCCGACGAACCGACCGGCAATCTCGACTCACAAACCGGCAACGAGATTATGGCGCTGTTCGATCGCCTGCACGCCGAAGGCAACACCATCGTCCTCGTCACCCATGAGCACGACATCGCCGAGTACGCCCACCGCGTCGTTCACATCAAAGACGGCGTCGTCGCCCAGGACGAATCGAAGCGCTAGTCTCACTGGCAGGAAGAACGAAAAATCCCGGCCGCCAGAACAAGCTTTCATTCATTTATGCTTTTGCTCGGACCCACTCGTCGCTTGCGCCCGACAAGAGCCATTCTTCTGTTCGTCTTGCTACTGACATTCAAGCCGATGCCCGCGCTGGCAGCTTCGCCTTCGGCGGATCCAAACCGTCCACTGGTCGTCGGCGAAAATAGCCATGCGGTTGTCATCGAATACGAAGCGTGGTTCGGCCCCAACGCTGTGACTTTTCAGGGCACCGCGGCCAAGCCCAAGCTACAGTCCGCCGACATGATTCCGGTAGGCGGCGGCTACGACAGCGCCGATCCCGCTGTCATCCAACAGCACGTCGCCTGGTTGGAGTACATGGGAATGGATGCCGCTACGATCGATCTCACCAATAACGTGGCCTGCATTTTCAACAGCGAGTGGTTCGTCAGGAAATACGTTCCAAACTGTACTCCCGTCTTCCGCGGTGGAAATCAAACCATCCGCGACAATACCGGCAACCTTTATTCAGCGTGGTCGAAGCTCGGAACTCCGCTCAAGATGATTCCCATGATGGGCGGCATCGACAACAACGTCCTGTACCAGGACACCGACGGCAAGAACGCCCTCGAAAAAGAAATCGCTTATTTTGGCGCGCGCATGAGTAAGTACCCCGCCCTCAATGTGATTTATCAGGGCAAGCCGCTCATGCTGATTTACCTTGGAGCGGCGCAAGACCCAAACCCGGCAGACCATCCGTTGTGGTTTCGGATCAGAAAGTTCTTGAAAAGACATCCGGAGATCGCGCGCCAATACACCTTCAAAATGGTGGCGGGATATCTCGACAGCCAGCCCGGCCTGTGGGCCACCCCAGGCACTCCCGACGGCCCGGTGGAGATCAACCCCGAATATGGCTTCTGGAGCGTGGTTGATCGCCTGAACACTTCTTGCACAGAGCCGCTATGCCCGTACTACCCGACCTATAACGTAAGACGCTCCAAGGCCGGTTCCCGAGTGGAGAACTTCACGGCTTCCATCGCCACCGCGGGACAGAACGGATGGGGTTGTCCGAACCCGGACTCCCCGCCCTATTGCCCTGACGCTTCCCTTCGCTTCGGCGAAGATCGCTCTTACGCCGCGCTCGACTCGTTCATGGCCTACGCCGCTCAACTCGCCCCCATCTTTCTCATCATCGACCAGTTCAATGAGTTCGTGCCCCCCGACGAGGGCTTTGACGCCAATACCGACGACGATATCGAGCCCGCAAACCTGTGGGGACGTGGAGCCCTCCACGCCGTCAGGCGGCAGATCAAGCTCTACCGCCAGCACACCGCAGCCGTCGGCAACGGCGCGCTGATGCAGCAGAGATTCTGCAAAGAAAATCCGTGCGCCCTTGCCAACTGAGCATCCTAAGTTAGTGCAACCGAATTCCTCGTCCGGAGAAAAGTTATGCGAACCGTTCTCGCTTTAATCCTTCTCACGATGGCCGCCTTTGCCCAAGATCCTTCCGCGCTCTCCGCCGCTCAGGCTGCATGCGGTCCAAAAAACGTGAACTTCGACGTGAAAGACGACGACTCCCAGCACACCGTCGCGCAGCCCGAAGCGGGCAAGGCGCTAGTTTATGTGGTCCAGGACATCGGGGCCATAAATTGCATCGGAGGCTGTCTCACCACGAAGATCGCTCTGGACGGCGCGTGGATCGGCGCCAATCATCACAATTCCTATCTCTCGTTCGCGGTAGACCCCGGCGAACGCCATCTTTGCGCCAACTGGCAGTCGCATTTCGAGAGAATGTCCCGGGTAGTCGGACTGGCCCACTTCACTGCCGAGGCTGGCAAGGTCTATTTTTTTCGAACCAGGGCGCTGGGCGCTGGGGGGCCGACTTTTTTTGATATCGAGCCGATCGACAGCGACATGGGGAGATTCTTCGTCGCCTCCATCCCGAGGAGCGTCTCGCATCCGAAGAAGTAAAGGCAGGGGTGTCTATTGCGGAGTCGCCGGATTGCTGACTTTCTCCAGATCCGGAGTGGAAATAGCGCCGGTCCCCGCCACAAAGAAGTTGTGGTCGTAAAGATTGCGGTACATGCGTCCTGCGATCTCCGCCGCTTTGGGCCCGAACGTAAGACGTCCGCCCTGCAGGAAGACGACCGTCACAATGCGTCCAATGTCGGTGTTGGCATAAGAGGCGAACCACCCGAAGCGCGTGCCGGCGCGCGAACATGTCCCGGTCTTGCCTAAGATCGATTCTTCGTTAAAGTTCAAGCGCACGCTGCGCGCGGTGCCGTATGCGACGGCTCCGGCCATGCCGTCGGCGAGTTCGGGAATCACCGGCTCGATGTCGAGATGGCGCTTGACGCGAGGCTGGAAGCTGGCGACTGCATCGGGACTGGTCGGATGTTGCAGGTAGTAGAGCGTGCCACCGTTTGAGATCGCCGTCACCAGCGCGCCCAGTTGCAGCGGAGTCATCGAAATGCCCTCGCCAAACGAGCACATCTTGCCGACGCCGCCGAGTTTGGGAGAGATTTCTACTTCCGGATAAGCGCCCAATTCCTCGCCCGGAATGTGATAGCCCGCGAGTTCGCCGAGTCCGAACTGGTGCGCGTAATATTGCACCTTTTCGAAACCCAGCTTGCGTCCGACCGCTTCGAAGTAGGCATTGTTCGAGTGCGCCAGCGCCGCCGTGAGATTCATGCGGCTGCGGCCCCCGAGCGCAACTTCAGTTCCCTCGTCGATCACGCCTTCGCTCAGCGCCGCCAGAGCCACGGAAAGTTTGATGGTCGAGCACGGCTGCGCGCCGCTCGAAAGCGCGAGCTTCTGGTTGACCATGGCAAGGACTCGTCCGCTGGTCGGCTCGATCGCGACCACGGTGCCGTTCATGTTGCCCAGGGCATCGATCGCGGCTTCTCGAACCACGGGGTCTTCGCCGGCGGTCACGTCGCCTTCGGTAATATCGGATGCGAACGAACTGGTGCTGAAACGCTCGTAATAACGATGGAGGCGCGGGTTGGCGGCATAACGCGTGGCGGCATATCGAGAGCGCGGGGCGCGGCCCCGCGCCAGCGTTCGCATGCGCTTCTTCGCATGTTGATTTTCCGTAACCCCGCGAGCTTTCGAATGCGGCGTGAGCGCGCGCGGGTTGACGCTGGCTGCGATGCCGCTCGCTTCCAGCAACATTGCCAATCCTAAGAAAAATGCGAGACGAAGAAACCAGGCCCTAAACTTCACTTCACCATCCCCGCTGGTACTCGGCCAATCTAGTGCTTAGTCCAACTGTCGGCCTAGTTAAATTGGATGCAAGAGTCTCGCCAAATCATCAAGCCCAAGGCACATCTCCTGCAACTGTCCGATAGTAGGCGATTTACGGGCTTCGGCGCAACGGCAAAGTATAAAGTTGTTCATAGCGGAATCTGCGCGATAACTATATGAATAAATTGCATTTAATGTGATTTCGCAGAAGGGACACGCACCTTGGTAACCTGTGGGGCTTGTTACCTTTGAAAAGGCCCGGACTCTGCATCAGTTTGCACATCCGTGCTGGAGCTGCGCCAGAAGTTCAGGAGATTCCGATCTGGACGGCGGACACATCGTCACTACTCATACCCGCGACCGCGTGATGAGTCATGCAGTGGAGGGAGGGGCGTCTCGCGAGCCTGCCCGGTTTTGCCGAAGCCCCGAGCGAAGCCGAGGGGGAAGTCGAACGGTCTCGCCGGGCGGGCAAGCCCGGCTCTCCACCAGTAAGCTTGGATCGACAGCCGTCCCGCGGCGCGCGTTTTTCTGATATTTTCGGACGGCGTATCCTAATAAATTCTGCCGAGGTCTGCATCTTGCGAACATCGCTGGTGATTGTCTCTTTCAGCTTGGCTCTATTCGTCCCTCTCTTCGCCCACGCTGCCGGGCAGACACTCGAAGCCCGGCGAGCGGAACTCAACCGTCTGCTCGCCGATGAGTGGGAGTACACACTACGCACCCAGCCTGAGCTTGCCACTCAGGTTGGAGACGATCGCTACAACGATCGCCTGAGCGACTTTTCGGACAAGGCGATTGCCGACGATCTCGAGCACAGTCGCCAATCGCTGGCGCGCTTCGAAGCAATCGACGTTACCGGATTTCCCGAGCAGGAAAAACTCAACCACTCCCTGATGCTGCGCAGTTTGCGCGAGGCGCTCGACGCCGCCCAATTCAAAGACTGGGAGATGCCCGCGACGCAGTTTGGCGGCATTCACCTCGGATACGCTTCGCTGGCCTTCGATTCCCCCTTCCGCAACGTGAAAGATTACGAAGACTACCTGTCCCGTCTGCGCCAGATCCCGCGCGTGCTCGAGCAGGCCATGGGACACATGCGCGACGGACTGCGCGACCACCGCATGCCGCCGAAGTATCTGCTCGAAAAAGTGTCCAGTCAGGCGCAGCAGATTGCCGACGACCCGCTCGACAAGAGTCCCTTCACCGAGCCGCTGCGCAAGTTCCCCGATTCCATTTCCGAGCGTATTTCCGAGCCGATCTCCGAAAAAGACCGGAAGCAACTGCGCGAAGCCATCGAAGGCGCGGTAAAGAACGAGGTCGCGCCCGCGTATGCGAAGTTCGCCAAATTCGTGCGCGACGACTACGCCCCTCACGGCCGGCTCGACCCCGGCGTGTGGGCCTTGCCCGACGGAGAAGCGCGCTATCGCTTCGCCGTCCGTCACCAGACGACCACCGATTTCACCGCCGACCAGATTCACCAGCTTGGCCTGAAGAGTGTCGCGGAAATTGAAACTCAGATGCTGACCATCGCCAAGGCGCAGGGATTCAGCGATCTGAAATCGTTCAACGAGCACATCCGGCAGGATCCGAAGCTGCACGCGAAGTCCGGCCAGGAACTGCTTGACCTGTACACGCAATATCGCGACCAGATGTACGCGAAGCTTCCGCAACTATTCGGGCGCCTGCCGAAGAACAAGTTGTCGGTAGTGCCGATGGAGTCATTCCGCAGTGCCTCCAGTCCCCCCGCCGACTATTCGATCGGCGCCGGAGATGGCTCGCGCCCGGGACGCATCAACGTCAACGAATATGCGCCCGAGAAGCGATTGCTCCTCAACGTGGAAGCCATCGCGTACCACGAAGGCGTCCCCGGACACCACCTGCAATTTTCGATCGCCCAGGAACTCACCGGCCTGCCGCCGTTTCGCAAGTACAACCTCGATCTGAATGCCTATACCGAAGGCTGGGCGTTCTACTCCGAGCGCCTGGGAAAAGAAGTTGGCTTCTATCAGGATCCCTACAGCGACTACGGCCGCCTCCAGAATGAAATCTGGCGCGCCGTGCGCTGGGTGGTAGATACCGGCGTGCACTCCCAGCACTGGACTCGCCAACAGATGGTCGATTTCTTCCACGAGCACACCGCCATGGACGATGAGAACATCAATACCGAAGTAGATCGCTACATAGCGTGGCCGGCGCAGGCGCTTTCCTACAAGATGGGGCAGATGAAGATTCTCGAACTACGCGCGCGAGCGCAACGGGAGTTGGGAGCGAAATTCGATCTGCGCGCCTTTCACGACGCAGTGCTCGATCAAGGCCCGCTGCCGCTCGATGTTCTGGAAGCAAAGATCAGTACCTGGATAGCAGCCCAGTAGAGACGGGGCTTGCCCCGTCTCCCTCCGCGGAAGGAGACGACGCAAGCCTCAAATTGTGTCAATTGCAGGCATTCTCGGCATCTGAGGTTTTCACTTCTGCAATCTGACTTCTGACCTCTGCAATCTCACATCACCTCGTTGCGTTTCCGCAGGAAGGCCGGAACGTCGAGATCCTCCACCTGGTAGCTGGGAGCGGCCGACCGCATCTCATCGAGCGAAATCACCTCGGCACCATGCGACGCGCTAACCGGCGCCGATTCCTGAAAGGCCACTGGCGTGGGATTTGGCTCGAAGCTCGGTTCGGGCACAAAAACTGGTTCCGGTTCAGCCACCGCTTCGGGCTCATCGAAGTGATCGCGCTGGCGCGAAACCTGACGCGAAACTTCCCGCGAAATTATCACCGGATCATAGCTCTCGTGGTGCCGCGGACGGCGCATCTCGGCCTCTCGAAAACCGGTCGCAATCACCGTGATCTTGACCGCGTCCTTCATCTTTTCGTCCAGAACCGCGCCGAAGATGATGTTGGCATCTTCGTGAGCGGCGCCCTGGATGATGCTGCAAGCCTGCTGCACTTCGGCCAGCTTCAGAGAATTCGAGCCCGTGATGTTGATGAGAATGCCGCGGGCTCCGTCGATCGCGCCCGCCTCCAGCAGCGGCGAGGCGATGGCACGCTGCGCGGCTTCCACCGTGCGATGCTCGCCGGACGCGGTTGCCGTGCCCATCACCGCATAACCCATGCCCGCCATGATGGCCTTCACGTCGGCAAAGTCGCGGTTGATGATGCCCGGAATGGTGATGATGTCGGAAATGCCCTGCACCCCTTGTCGAAGAATGTCGTCGGCGATGCGGAAGGACTCGAAGAAGCCCGCGTTCTCGGCGACCGCGAGCAATTTTTCGTTCGGAATCACGATCGTGGTATCGACCGACTCCATGAGCTCGGAAATCCCGCGCTCCGCCTGCTGCATGCGGCGTTTGCCTTCAAAGGCGAAGGGTTTGGTAACGACGGCGACGGTAAGCGCGCCCATTTCGCTGGCCAGCGAGGCGATAATCGGCGCCGCGCCGGTCCCGGTGCCTCCGCCGAGTCCGGCCGTAACGAAGACCATATCCGCGCCTTCGAGAACTTCGATAATTTTGTCCGAATCTTCGAGCGCGGCTTTGCGTCCGATCTCGGGATTCGCGCCGGCCCCGAGTCCGTTGGTCAGCTTCACTCCGAGCTGAATTTTGGTGGCGGCACGCGACATCCGCAGCGCCTGCAAGTCGGTGTTGGCCACAATGAATTCGATGTGTTCCATACCCGAATCAATCATGCGATTGACCGCGTTGTTGCCGCCGCCGCCGACACCGATAACCTTGATGCGAGCGTCGTTGCGCGCTTCTTCGTGGAAGCAGATACGGAGTCCGTTGTCTTCATTCATAGGTTCACCTCGTAAGATCATTTGTAGAGACGGGGCTTGCCCCGTCTCCGCTGCGGGCGAAGACGCGGCAAGCCGCGTCTCTACGAGAAATTACGCCCCCTTCCTCGCGAACAGCGCCTTCATGCGCGAACCAAAGCTGGGCTCCTGCAACCCGCGGGCCAGCCGGGCGCGGTGGCCGTAATACGCCATGCCCAACACCGTCGCGAACTCCGGCTCGGCTAAAAACGACGGCATCCTCGCCATGGGCGTTGGCCAGGCGAGACGCGCGGCTTTCCGCAGCACCGATTCCGCCACATCGAGAATGCCGGGAAGGCGCGAGGCGCCACCGCTCAGCACGAATCCCGCGATGCAGTGCTCCAGAACGCCGGCGTGGCGCAGGTTGTCGCGCAGCAACTCGAACAGTTCGTGAGCGCGCGGCCCAAGAATCTCGCCGGTCATACGCTGCGGCATCAAGCGCGAGGGCCGGTCTCCCACCGATGGCACCTCGACTTCGTTGCCCTCGGGGATGAGCGTCGGCACCGCATTGCCAAAATTTTTCTTGAGCGTCTCCGCCGCCGCCAGCCCCGTACACATGCCGACCGAGAGATCGCTCGTAAAGTGGTCGCCGCCGATGGGGATGACGGCTGTGTGCGCGACCGCGCCCTGCTGAAAAACGATCAGATCGCACGACCCGGCGCCGAGATCGACGAGGCAGACGCCAAGTTCGCGCTCGTCGGATCGCAACACGGAGTCCGCGCAAGCGAGCGGCTCAAAGATGGTGTCGTCCACGTGGACACCAGCCTTGTTTACCGCGGTCACCAGATTCTGCGTGGCGCTCGAAGAAGCCGTCACAATGTGCACGCGCACTTCGAGGCGCGTTGCCATCATGCCCGTGGGATCCTGCACGCCCGGCTGATCGTCGAGAATGAACTCCTGCGGCAACAGATGCAGAATTTCGCGATCGCCGGGCAAGGGCACGGTGCGCGCCTTGTCCACGGCCTGGCGGATTTCCTCACGCCCGATCTCCCGTGACCGCGCCCCAAAAGTAATTCCGCCATGGCTGTTCATCCCGCGGATGTGCGCGCCCGCAATGCCCACCAGCGCGTGCTCAATCGGAATGCCGGCCACGTCTTCCGCATGCTCCACCGCTTTTTGAATGCTGCTGACGGCTTTGTCGAGTTCGGTGATCACACCCTTGCGCAGGCCTCGCGATTCGCTGATGCCGTGGCCGCGATAACGCAATCCGTTCTCGCTCAGTTCGGCCACCAGCACGGAAGTCTTGGCGCTCCCTACGTCAATGGCGGTAATGAAATTGGGCTCGTGATTCGGCATAAATAACGCTCGGCATAATGACGATATTCGCTAGTTTTGCGGAGTCTCCTTGGGAATAGCAGCGCTCGGTTTCTTTTGTCCCGTGGCAACGGCGGGCGTTAGGGGCGCAGCCGGACGCGACGCCGCGGTGTTTTTCGCGAACGCGGCCGTCGCCGCCTTTCCCTTCGGCTTCTGCGCGGCTTGATTCACTGGCGCTTGATTCACTGGCGCTTGATTCACTGGCGCTTGATTCACTGGCGCTTGTTTAACTGGCGCTTGTTTAACCGGAGCAGGATGCACTGCCGCATGATGAACCGCGGCTTTCGCCCCGGCTTTGGCCTTAGGCTTCGCGTCCTTCTTCGCCGGAGCCGGAGGCGCCGGATGCGTTACATATTTTTCGTAGTTCACGATCGCCGCAGGTTTCACTCCCGCTGCCATCGCCGCTTTGGCTGCCGCTGGCGTCAAGGCCGGCTGCCGGGCCATCCCGTTCAGATCCGGATTCACGATGATCTGGCCGTCGTAGCGCAGGTCCACCGATTCCAGTTTGTCGAACTGCTGCCGCCACTGCCGCACATGGGTCACGTAGGTTTTGTAGCGTTGCAGGTAATTCCCGGTGCCGAGATGCACCAGCACTTCGCCGTTGGCGTCGGCGGCCAGCACTTTCACGTCTTCGGGGTCGCTGAGGTCCACTTCACTCAGTTCCTGCGAATAACGCGCGCCGCCCGAATCCAGCTCGCGAACCAGCGCGTTGTAATTCTTCATCCGCGCCGCGCGAGTGGAGAGCGGCTCGCCCGCGTTCATGCCCGCAATCACCGCAAATGAATACTTGTGCTTGCCGCCCGGAGCGAGTTCCATCAGCGTGCCCCCGGCGTCGATCAGCGAAATGTGCGAGCCGATGCGGGCAAAGGCAACCGGCGTGCGCTCATGAATCTCGATGCGCAGCCGGTTCGGCACAAAGCGCATCACGCTCGCCGATTCCACCCACGGAATCTGTTCCAGTTGCTGTTTGCGCTGCGCCAGCGGGACGAAAAAAATGTTGCGGCCTATATCTCCGCCCATCACTTCCATGATCTGCGCGTGCGCCACGTGCGCGGCGCCGGCGACTTCGATCTGATCGCTGGAATCGATGCGGAAACGCCACGAGTGCTTTCCGTAACGGTAGAGGCTCGCGCCGGCAGCTCCCAGAATGGCAAAAACGACGAGCGCCAGGGCGACCCACTTCAGCTGGTTGGCAGTCTTCTTGGGAAGGGATCCGCGCCGGACCGAGACTCGCTTCTGCCCGCGCAGAAATGGGGATTCCTGCTCCGCTTCCAGATCGACGAGCCGTGCGTCGTCGAAGGGCTCACGCTCGGGAGCCTCGTGGTGAGAAACGCCGGGAAGCGGATACAACTCTTCCTGGACCGCGGGGTAACTTGATTTCCGCGCCACTCTTTCGATTCAGTTGTCGACAGAAAACCGCTGAGCAAAATTACTATAACTGGTTTTCGCGAATTGAGACAGTGCCAAGTTGGTTCAGAGGGGGCTCGGATCGCATTTGGTTGTCCCCATTGCGATACTGGTGGCTACAGCCATGTAAACTGGAACCAAGGCTAGCTTGTAATGATCGCTCGGATAGACCATTTCGTGTTGACCGTGCAGTCGCTCGAAGCGACATGTGAGTTTTACGAGCGGGTGCTGGGCTTCAAGCGCGTCGACACTCCTGGCCGGCCTACCGCGCTGACGTTTGGACCCAACAAGATAAACATTCATGAAGCTCAACACACGTTTGATCCTAAAGCCGCAATGCCCACTCCCGGGTCGGGTGATTTTTGTCTCATCACTGAGCGAGCCCTTGCCGAGGTGCGTTCTCATATCGAAGCCTGTGGCGTTGTCATCGAGGTCGGCCCGATCAAGCGGACCGGCGCTCTGGGAGCCATGACCTCACTCTATTTTCGCGACCCGGACGGCAACCTGGTTGAGGTCAGCGAGTACGATCGGTAGGCCTGCAATCTGAGACACTACCGTTGGCTCGGGCTCTTCGCTTCCAGCTTCTCCAAAAGCATCGCCCCCAGCTGCGAGACGCTCCCCGCACCCAGCGTCAGCACCATGTCTCCCGGCTGAGCAAGCGCGGCAACCGAAGCAACAGCGTCCGAAAAAGAAGGAGCGTACGCGACGCTCCGTTTCCCTGCCCCGGCAATGCGGCTCGCAAGCGCTTCCGCCGTGATGCCTGCGATGGGCTTCTCGCTGGCCGGATAAATGTCGAGCAAGCAAAGCGTGTCGGCATCGTCAAACGCGGTCGTAAACTCGTCCATCAGATCGCGAGTGCGCGTGAAGCGGTGCGGCTGAAAAATCACATGCACCCGCCGAAATCCACACTGCCGGGCGGCCGCCAGCGTCGCCCGGATTTCCGTCGGATGATGACCGTAATCGTCAATCACGCTGACGCCAGCGGCCTTGCCCTTGAGCTGGAAACGGCGGTCCACACCCCGAAAACCATCAAGCGCGGAACGGATCTGCTCCGCCGGAATGTCGAGCGCGGTGCCCACCGCAATGGCCGCAGTAGCATTCAGCACGTTGTGCGTGCCCGGCACATGCAGCGTGAACTCTCCGAGATCCTTCTCTTGGTAAGTAACCTGGAAACGGACGAGCGGGCTGTGCTCTCCGGCGCCGAGCGCCGAGCGCATCTGCGACGCCCCCATGCGGATCAGGAAATTCGACCCCTGGCGGGTTCCGTAGGTCGTCACCCGGCGATGGACGCGCGGCAACAACCGCTGCAGCACCAAGTCGTCATTGCATCCGACCACCATGCCGTAAAACGGAACACGCTCCATAAATTCGAGAAACGTCCGGCGAACGTCGCGCATGTCGCGATAGCAGTCCATGTGCTCTCGGTCGATATTCGTGACCACCGAGAGAATCGGCGAAAGCTTCAGAAACGACCGGTCACTTTCGTCCGCTTCGGCGACCAGGTATTGCGATTTGCCGAGACGCGCGTTCGAGCCCATCGCGTCCACGCGCCCTCCGACCACAACCGTGGGATCGAGACCGCCCGCGGCCAAGACGGCCGCAACCATCGAAGTCGTGGTGGTCTTCCCATGCATGCCGGCAATCGCGATGCCGTACTTCAGCCGCATCAGTTCAGCCAGCATCTCGGCGCGCTGAATCACCGGGACATGCAACCGGCGCGCTTCGGCAACTTCAGGGTTATCGACCGGGATCGCGGAACTGGTAACGACAACATCCGCGCCAACGATATTGGCGGCAGCGTGTCCCTCAAAAGCGGTCGCGCCCAAAGCGGCAAGCCGCTGCGTAACTGCCGAATTTCTAAGGTCGGACCCGGAAATCTGATACCCAAGATTCAGCAACACCTCGGCAATACCGCTCATGCCGATGCCACCGATACCCACGAAATGAATGCGCTGAATCTTGGCGAACATGAGAACTCAATCGCGGATTAACGACGAACGCTGATGATAGACCATTTACCCGCAGAGATCGCAGAGAGCGCGGAGTAAGGTAGTGGGTCAGTTTGATCTCCACAGGACTACTTCTGAGAGTTCATCCATTCGTCAAATTCTGACCACGTCTTTTTCTTTGGTTTTCTGGTCCGTGCTCGCTGCCACCAGATACCGTCTTTTGCGGCCCAAAGGTAGCCTTTTCGCGATCCGCCGATGAAAATTTCTATGCGGAGAGTCCACTCTCTTCCGAACTTAACTTCTGCCTTTTGTCTTGGCATTAGCTGACCTTCTCTCCGAGTGCTCTCAGGATAAGCCCCTCGTCAATGCGCCTTGCGGCGGATGTCGTCCCGTGCCTTGCAATCCTACCGCGCACTCACTCACAGTAACTATGAGCCAACGCCGGATTGCGGTACTTGTACTCCATGTATCCTTCAAAATCAAATTGCACGCTGATCGTTCCTCCTTTTTCTTTACCAAGTTTTGTGACGCCCAGACATATCGCGATGACGTGACCAATCGGATGATCACCCAGCTCATCGAAGCTCCAGCCCGCCCACAATCTCATGTACTCACCAGGTTCACCGTATATCCCCATCAATTTGTCCAACACATGGTTGTAGGCCTGTTTCATCTCCGCACCCTCAGGGTCTACATCCATAACCTTTCCGACGGCTGTGACTTTGACAAGACCGTCTTTGGGAGAGAAAACGAGAACATACGATGTGAACAAAGGATCGGGATCGGGAGCGGTCGTCAAGTACACCGTATCAACCCGACCGCGTGCAGGTAGAGAATTTTTGCCCCACAGCCGAATTACATCGGCTCGCTTCATACCTTTCTCGAATCCGAATGGCCCGGCCGCAAAGGAATGCAACGCGAGTGCCGAGATAATCAAAAGGTTCAAAACACTCCGCGTCATCTATTGTCCTCGGTAGCGATTCTAGGTAGTCGGTCAGTTTCAATCGGCGTGGCTCTATGATGCCACGGATTCTCGCGGGACGCGATCGCCTAGAATTCAAACTGACCCACTACCCGGAGTAAAGTTAATTAGCGAGTCCCTTAATTTCTCGGCGTACTCCGCGACCTCTGCGGTTCAATGTTCCACACCCGCGGCGAGACGTAAAACCATCTCCGCGATTTCTTCAACCGCCTTCGGGTGCGCCAGCGATTTCGCCGCCGCGGACATGCTCCGCAGCCGCCCCGCATCCCCAATCAGGGCGGCAATGGTGTCGACCAGGTAGGCCGCGCCCAGATTACTTTCTTCGACCACAACCGCCGCCCCCGCTCGTTCCAAAGCCCGTGCGTTCACGTTCTGATGGTCATCGGCAGCGGCCGGGAACGGCACAAAAATCGCCGGCTTCCCCGCCGCGGTGATCTCGCCAACCGTGCTCGCGCCCGAGCGGCAGACCAGCAAATCGGCGCGCCCGAACGTCCCCGGCATATCGTCAATGAACTTGTGGACTTCGCCCGGGATTCCCGACTGCTGATAAGCCGCCAGCACATGCTCATAGTCGCGCTGCCCCGTCTGGTGAATGATGTGGATCCCAGGAACCTTCTCGCGCAAACCGGCCAGCGACTCGACCATCGCCTGATTGATGGCACGTGCGCCCTGACTGCCTCCAAAAACCAGCAAAGTGGGCACGCCCCCGGTTTTCGAAGAAATAGTCTTCGGAGGAATAGAAAAAAACGCCGCGCGCACCGGAACGCCCGTCACCCGGCAGTTGGGAAAATACCGGCAAGTCTCTTCAAAGTGCACCGCCGCCGCGGAAACCCAGCGGGCAATCATGCGGTTGGCAAATCCCGGCACGACGTTCGGTTCAAAAGCAAGCGTCGGAAGCCGCCGGCGAATCGCGGCCACCATCGCCGGCCCGGAAGCGTAGCCCCCCACCCCAATCACAACTTCAGGATCGAACTCCGACAGCATCCGCGAAGAAGCCGCGATCGCCCTCGGCAAGTCAAACATCGTCTTCGCCCGCGTCATCAGGCTGACATTTTTCAGCGCGCCGACCTGGATCAACTCCAGAGCAAACCCAGCCTGCGGAACCAGCCGCGTCTCAATCCCGCGAGCCGTCCCAATAAACAGAACCTCGGCGCCAAGTTGCTTCTTAAGCTGTTGCGCGATAGCCAGCGCCGGAATAACGTGCCCGCCAGTGCCACCGCCCGCGATGATGATGCGCATGAATTTTGGTTCCCTGAAGGCGCTCTCGCTTACTCCACCATCTTCACATACTTCCCTCTCGCTTCCTGCAGCATCGAAAGCACCGACCCCTTCTCCGCCTCCGTGTTCCATGCAGTATTACTCCGCGCCGCCGAAATCAGCCGGTCAATCCACGCCACAAAATAAGCCGCGTCTGCCGCACTGCGCACCGGCGCGCCCGCCACACTCACATACACCGGACTGGTCGTCGCATACGGATACAAATCAAGAATCGGATACTCCGCCTTGTCGCTGAAAGCGCGCAGAACGCACCACCCGCTGGCATCAAGCGGAATCGAACCTTGGACGTGCGCCGAGCTGCCCTTGCCGTCCATCGCAAGTTCCCGCGCCACCTTCCCGTTACAGACGATTTGCAGATGATCCACCGGCACCAGCGAATTCATCTCAGCCGCAAACCGCACCTCCTGTTTCTTCTCCAGACGCACTTCCCCGCCAATCGCCTGCCCTCCCAGCGAGAACCGAAGCAGCGGCCCGTTCGTCGCAAATGTCCGCCCCGCCTTGATCGCCCCGAGCCACGGCTCAATTTTCAGCGGACCAGGCTTCACTTCGGCATAGACGCGGTTCAACCCCACCGGCCCACGCAATGACGCGTAGTTCCCCATGAAATCCGTACCCGCCGCCGTGGGCAATCGAAAACCGCAATTCAGCAGCTTGTACCAAACCTCAGCCGTCGACTTATGATCGGAAAAACCAACTACCTCGATGTAATCCACCTTGCCCAGCGCCACATCCGCAGGTAACTCAGCGGTAAGAGCATCATCCTTCGCCGGGTCGGGAAAGCTGTCAAAAGGATGCACATATCCCACCAGCGCGCCCTGTTCATGCGCCATGTCGGCGACGTTCGCGTTTGCCGGATAAAGGCTGGCCGCCGCCGTATTGGGATATGCCGCATATCCCGGAAGAATGAAGTTACGTGTCAGGTTCAGCAATCCCAGATGCCCCCAATAACTCGTGTGATACTCCTGCCCGTGCAGCAGCAGATGATCCGCGGTCGAAGCCGGATCCATTTGCGGCGAGAAATACGCCATGTCGGGAATGCGCTGCTCCTTGTTCACCACCAGATCTTCCACGATCGCCAAATTTTCAGCCGCTGCTTGCTCCACCAGATGCGCCGGTGTATTCCGATACGTCCCTGCATAATTCATGTGCACATGAACATCGCCGCTCACCCAATTCGACGTTGCATCCGTTTCGCCAGAAAGCGGCACAAGCCGCACCGTGAGCGGCGTGGTGCTATCGGCCTTAACCCTGACTTTATGCTGCTCAAAATGATTCTCGAATCCGCGCATCACGTCCACTTCGACATCGCCCGCCGGCACCGTGATTTCGGACGCGCCCGAAGTATCAAAGTAGTGCGCTTCAAACGGTCGCTCGGAGCGATCAAAGCTGTCGTCGGCGTGCATCCAGGCGTTATCGGGAGCGTAGGCCAATCCGTCCGCGCTGGTTATGAAAACCCGCGCCGCTACGGAACTCCCGCGAGCATCCACCACGCGCAGTGAGATTCGCCCCATCGGTTTCAAATACTTCCGCTCGCGCGCTACGACTTCAGTCTGCTCCCCACCCGGAATCGTCTGCACCCACAGCGAAGTATTCCCATTTCGATTGGAGATGAACGCGATCTTCGACCCATCTGGCGACCACCGCGGATTCACGTTGTCAAAAGCGCCATAGGAAATCGGAAACGCATCCCCACCCGCTGCCGGCATGACCCACAGTTGATGCCACGCCTGCCCCAGATACGACGCATACACCATGCGCTTGCCGTCCGGCGAAAAGTCAGGACGAGCCTTCCAGTTCGTTTCTTCGTAATGAATCTCTTGGTAATGAACGACGGCCGCCTCGGCGCCCGGCTCCGCCTTGATTTTCCAGAATCCGCCCGTACCGTGAATGTGCCCCCGATTCGAGACGAACAGAATTTCCGAGCCGTCTCGCGTCCACGCCGGACTGATCTCGTGATCCGCCTGGCTGTAGTAATAACGAGGCAGCGAGCTGACATTCTCCGGAGTAAGTTGCCGTACGTCGCTGAGTAAACCGTCTTCGAATCGACCCACAAAGATATGAAAGTGACCTTTGTAAGACGTCGACACAAACGCCAGCCGCTTCCCATCCGGTGAGAATCGCGGCTCCACATTCACCGCGCCTCCGGACGTCATCTTCCGCGTCCGCCCGTCCCGCAAATCCAGCGACCACAACTCGATGGCGTCGTGATCGTAGCGCGCGAACACCACCCAGCGCTGATCCGAAGACCAATCCGGCTGATAGTCGTAGCCTGATCCGTCAGAATCACGCCCGGCTGTAAGCTGCTCCGCCTTCGTACTGCCCAATTCCTGCCGCCACAGCGAGCCCGCCATCGAGTACACCAAACTGCGCGAATCCGGCGACCAAGCCGCCGCGCTCGGCCCCGTCGTCAACTGCGGCAGATACATTTCTCTGAAGTAATAAGAGTGCGGCAGATCAATCTGCTTGAGCACCCCTTCGCGCTGCGCGAAGCAAGAAACACAAGTAACGAGAAACACTCCAACCAGCCGGGACTTTAGCAAGAGCCCTCCACCACACGTGTGGCGCGGGCGCCCCCGCCCGCGGCCGCTAGCCCAATGAAACCGGTTCTATTCCGCAACTCGCGCCCTCCGCGCCCACAGCCAATTCAGAAAAGCCGCCCCCACCGTCGCCGCCAGAATCAGCGACTTACTCAAATCCACCTGCGTCGCCAGTGCCACGGCAATCCCGACTCCCAGCACCGCCAGCACCTGCCCTCCCGGTAGCCGGAAGCCGGCGGCCAGCGGCTGCTTTCGCCGCAAAGCGATCACGGCCGCGCAAACCACCGCGTAGTAGAACAGCCGGGCGACCACCGAGAGCGTCACGTTCCAGGTAAAACTCCCAACCATCGCCAGCCCCCACACGGCAGCCGCATAGAACACAATCGAAAACCAGGGCGTGTGAAATCTGGGGCTCACCGCGGCAAACAGTTCTGGCAGATCGCCACCTTCGGCGAGCGCGAACGTGACGCGCGGCATTCCCAGCAGCTTGGCGCTCAAATAGCCGTACACCGAAACCAGCGCCCCGATCGCCACCAGCCCCGCTCCGCGATTGCCCATCGTAACGCGCGCCACCTCGGCCAGCGGACGATCCGTAGTCGCCCCGGGCCCCAGCACTCCCACTACCACCCATTGCACCAGCGCATAAATCACGGTGCACGCAATCAGTGCCACAAACAGCGCGAAACCGGCGTCCCGCCCCGGATTCTTGGCTTCGCTCATGGGCGCCAGCGCCGATTCAAATCCACCGTAAGCGAAGATCAGCAGCACCATCGCCTTCATCCACACGCTTGCCGGCATCGGCCCCGCCGCGCCCGTCGCCGGATAGAAGATCGCCGGATGGACGATCGTCACCGCCGCTCCCGCCGACACCACAATCAGCAACGGCAGAATTTTCGCCACCGTGAACACGTTGCTCACCGCCGTGCCTTGCCGAGCACCCCGAACGTTGATAAGCGCCAGCAGTCCCACCAGTAATGTCAGGATCACAAAGCGCGGCCACCGTTCTTTCGCCGCCGGCCAAAATTCCGCCAGATAAATGACAAACAAATTCGCATTCGCCGCCGGAGCCGCCGTCTGCGCCAGATACAGCATCCAGCCGACTAGAATTCCCGTCAGCCGCCCGAACGCCGCGCGCGCGTACAGGTAAGGTCCGCCCGCCTCGGAAAATTGCGAGGCCACCTCGGCAAAGCAGGCCATAACCACGCCCATCGCAGCCCCCGCAATCAACACGGCCACTACGCTGCGTTTGCCGAGAAGCCCAGCCACCGCGGCCGGCAACCCAAAAATACCACTGCCGATAATCGAGTTCACCGCCAATGCGGCCAGGCTCCAACGGCCAATGGCCCGCACCAAGTTAGTTTGCACCAGGCCAGTTTGCGGTGATGTCATCGCGAAACCGTTTGTACCACACCCAGCCCCTCCCTTGGATTAAACTTCTTCACGGGCTGCAACTACGACTATGCTTGTAACAATCCGAAACGGCCCACTGGGAGCGTACTAACACTGTGGCTGCATCCATCTCCGATATCCGGCTCCTGCTGAAAGTCCAATCCTTGCCCAAGGCGTCCGACTCCCGGCGCGTATTCATCACCGGAGGAACCGGCTATATCGGCACCGGTCTCATTCCCATTCTTCTCGAGCGTGGACATCGGGTTCGCGCGCTGGTCCGCCCCAGCTCGAAAGCCAAGCTGCCCGCCGCATGCGAAGTCGTCTCCGGCAATGCGCTCGACGCCAACAGTTACCGCCAACTCATTCGTCCCGCCGATACCTTCATCCACTTAGTCGGCGTCCCTCACCGATCCCCAGCGAAAGGCGCCGAGTTTCGCGCCATTGACCTGGTCTCCGCCCGCGAGGCCATCGACGCTTGCGCCGAACTCGGTATGCGTCATTTCATCTATCTCAGCGTCGCCCACCCCCTTCCAATTCCAATGATGAACGACTACATCGCCGTGCGCGCCGAGTGCGAACAGATGATCCAGGAGCACCACCTCAATTCCACCATCCTCCGCCCCGGGTACGTGCTCGGACCAGGACGCCGCTGGCCCTACGCGCTGCTGCCCTTCTACAAAGTGTGCGAGTGGCTCCCGTTCACGCGCCCCGGCGCCCTGCGCCTCGGTCTGGTTACGATTGACCAACTGATCCTCGCGCTGGTCCAAACCGTGGAATCGCCCGTCCAGGGCACCCGCATCGTCGCTGTCCCTGAAATCCGCTCTGCCGGACTGAACCTGTCCCGTGAAGTAACCCACCAGAGCGCTTGAAATCGCCTGCCCCGTGCGGCTTTCGACCTAAGGTAACTTCAATTACCGAAGCTCATGCACACGGGGAACCTTCCCCCCCGCGCTCCGGGATGCGATCTTGGTTACAGCGCATTGGTCAGGAAAGCCGGGTCGGGACAGAAAGGGCCTTATGGATCGCGAGAACCGGGAAAGCATGGAAGATATTCATCTCCGCATTTTGCGCGTCACGGACGACCTGCGCGTGATCCAGCGCGAACTCAACTGCGCCGCCATGCAGGCCCCCACCGACCCCGAACTCATGGAAGCCCTCGCCGATCCCCCCGAGATGGAATCCCTCGAGGTGCTCAAGTCCGCCCTCGACCAGATGCGCCACTTCCTCTGGTTCTACATGCAGGTCGTCACCAGCGATTCCGAAATGGGTGAGAAATTCCGCGAGACCCTCCGCCAGGACACCCCCGTGCGCCCCCCCGAATTGGAAAAGCAGTTCCAGAGCGCCACTGACGCCATCATGCTCCACTACCTGGCCGACAGTAAGTTCCGCAAGCCCAACTAAGCTCGGGGGGCGCGGGGTTAGTGTCGGGGCGGGCGCCTCGCGAGCCTGCCCTGAGCGAACGCGAAGGGTCCAAGCCGAGCGTAGCTCGGCCTCGTCCGGATCGTCACTCATCGAAATGCGGCTCCAGCCGCGCATGCGATGCCCAGCCTCCTGTGGAGACGGGGCTTGCCCCGTCTCCGGGGACGCGGGAAGCCGCGTCTCTACGCAAAATCAGATGCCCCTTTAGCTAAGGCGGGACTTGGCCTATGGAAGCAGCGGCTGGCAATGTACGGACGAGGCGGGGCAAACGACCTTTGGCGTAAGGTTTGCAGCCGGGACTATTCGGAGTGGGCCGGCCCGCAGCGCAGAAGCAGCTGGCCGGACGCTCCTCGAATGCCTATCACATTGCTGCCGCCTGCTCGGGCACCACCTCCACGCCGGAGGTGATCTGAAACGCCGGCTTCAGCGAGCGGTACACGGGGCACCCTTCCGCGTACACGCTGTGGACGCGATCCACGGTTTCGCGGACTTCGTCGGGATTCGCGGCGCGCAGGCGAAACGTCACGTGCACTCGGCGGATGATCAGGACCTTGTCTTCTTCTTCGACTTCACCGCGCACGTCAGCAGTGAGGCGGCCTTCCTTAGCGTTGATCTTGCGCGCATCCAGCGCGCCGGCAAAGGTGCCGAGCATTCAACCGCCCAGTCCGGCAATCACGTAGTCGATGGTGGCGGCGTGCGACTCGCCGAAACGCGACATGTCCAGACCGTAATGCTTCGCGATCTCGCCGTGTACGCTGAAATACACGGGTTGAGCCTCGCCGGGCAAGCGCGCGACGCGCAATGGGCCCTTGATGCGCTCGATGTGAATGCTGGAAACGTAAGCGACGTCGGCCATAAAAACCTCCGTGACAATGTGGCGCGGACTTCGGGCTGGGGGCCCAAGGCAGCCATTGTAATCGGCCTTCCGCTGCTACCCAAGTAATTCGATCCTATCCGGAATTTCCTTTTTGACCTCGAAAACAGCAGCCATTATAGACCCATCTCGCCTGCTCGCGACGTTGTGCCCTCGCAGGCGGCAGGCATCCACTGATCTCTTGGTCTCAAAGGTATCGCGGGCTGACCACCATGTTCGCGAATTTCTCGGGTTAGAGGCTGGGCGTCGAAATTCGAAAATTTTCGCGGCCTTCCACAAAGTCACTCACGCCTTTCACCGCGAAGTCCTCCGCCAAAAAAAAAGGCGCGCCGAAGCGCGCCCAAGTTTCAGGAGGAACAAACTCAACTCTCAGCGTCCAAAGCCCGCCGACTGCATCGACTGCCGCGAGATGTCCGCCGTCGATGCAATCCCCTGCATCCGCAGCTTGAACTCATCCGCGTTCGAGGCGCTCTCCAGCGCCGTCTCGTAATTCACCAGCCCCGCCTGGAACAAATCCCAGAGCGACTGGTCGAAGGTCTGCATGCCGTACTGCGAGGTGCCGGCGGAAATCGCTTCGCGGATCGCGCGCGTCTTCTCGGGCACCAGTATGCATTCCCGGATGTAGGCCGTCGTCACCATCACTTCCACCGCGGGCACTCGGCCCTCGGCGTCCGACCGGCGCACCAGGCGCTGGCTGACGATGGCGCGCAAAACCGCCGCCAACTGCAGCCGGATCTGTTTCTGCTCCGGCGGCGGAAAAATCGCGATGATGCGGTTGACGCTTTCCACCGCATCCAGCGTGTGCAGCGTGGAGAATACCATGTGACCGGTTTCGGCCGCGTGCAGCGCCGTCCCGATCGTCTCCAGATCGCGCATTTCGCCCACCAGAATCACGTCCGGATCCTGACGCAGAGAAGCCCGCAGCGCCGCCGAGAACGATGGCGTATCCACTTCCACCTCGCGCTGGTTCACGTAGCCTTTCTTGTCGCGGTGCAGAAATTCGATGGGGTCTTCGATCGTGATGATGTGCTCGGCGCGAGTCGAGTTGATGCGATCGACCATGGCGGCCAGCGTCGTCGACTTGCCCGAGCCCGTCACCCCGGTCACCAGCACCAGACCGCGCGGCATATCGCAGATCTGCTCTACCACTTTCGGCAAAAACAGTTCGTCAAGCGCCCGGATCTTCGTTGGAATGACGCGCAACACCAATCCCACGTTGCCGCGCTGCTGAAACACGTTTACACGGAAGCGTCCCAGGCCCGCAACGCCGTACGCCATATCGATTTCCGTGGTCTCTTTGAATTTTTGCTTTTGCCGCGCCGACATCATGCTGAACGACATGTTCAACATGTCTTCGGCGGACACACGCGCCTGGTCGGTCAAAGGCACCAGATCGCCATCTATGCGCAGGTGAGGATAGTTCCCGACCTTCAAATGCAAGTCGGAAGCGCGGCGCTCCATGGCAATGCGGAGCAAGTCATCGATATTCATGCAGGCAGGACTCCAGCTACCGTCCCTATCATGACCGGAACCGCCCCCGCGCACGAGATGACGGAAGTAACGCGACCATTGGCCGCGGGCTTCCAGTTGCTCTCTAACCTGTCAGCTTGAGAGCAGCCACCTGCCTCGCCTCAGCTTTTGCCGGTAGAGACGGGGCTTGCCCCGTCTCCGGAGACGCGGCTTGCCCCGTCTCTACCAGCAATCAGACGCCCCTTCCAAGGCCCGGGCATCGACTTTTTCCGGAGCCTGCTAGAACTTTTTCTCGAACTCGGCGAAGGCTTTCTCCAGTTGCCACTGCACCCGAGCGCGCTCACTCGCCCCAATCAATTGCTGACATTTTCCTGAGACGCGATCGCCCGGCACTTTGTCGGATACTTTGTCGTCCGCGCACGCCGCCGCGAGACGCAACTCCCGTCCATCGCTCCACAGACTATCTCCGGGAATGAAACTGTGTTCCAGGCTCGCGCGCGCCATGCGCTTCAGATCGGCATACGACAAGCCATACGTCTCCGCCGCACGCAGATATTCGTGCGTCATGTCGCTGCGCGAGACACCCTCATCGTCGGTAGCGAGCGCCACCGGCACTCCGTATTTCATGTACACCGGCAGCGGATGCTGGTCGCCGCTCACGCCCAGGATCACATCATTCGACGTCAGGCAAATCTCGACCAGCACATTCCTTTTGGCCATTTCCCCCAGCAGCCCAATCGGGTCGTTTTCGCTCATGACGGCTACGCCATGCCCTATCCGTTCCGCGCCTCCGCGTTCCATCGATTCGCGAATGTGAAATCGCATGCCCTCGGGTGGAACCAGCCCCATCCACAGTTCATCGGCGTGCAACGACACGTGCGCCGCCGGATAGAACTTGTGCAAGGCTTCGATGATCCGCATATGCAGATCGAAGTCGTGCATGGGCACGTAATAATCTTCGGGCATCACCAGATTGAAGCCAACGAAGCGCGGATCGGCCTTGATCAACTCGAAGCCAAGCAGAATCTGTGCGAATACCTGCTCGCGCGGCAATCCCCGCAGCACCTGGTACAAATAGTGGATCGTGACCTCGCATCCCGGAGCCGCCTGCGCCGTCCCGCAGTGCAGCACTTCTTTTTTGCGGGCTTCATCGGAGTCGAGCTGAGTGCGAACCGACGCCACAACATCCGCCATTCCGCCGGCGAGCAGTTTGTCGCGAAGTTTGCTGAAGTCGTCGTTCGATCCAAAGTCCGATCCAACGTCCCATCCAATCTTCGCGCCCAGAATGGCCGCCTGCCCCCCGTCGGCCGTGTTCATCACCTCCACATATTGCAGATGATCGGCCGCCGCCCGCGACGCCACCTCGGCGAACGCCTCGCCCACGTGCTTCTCCAGGGCTGGACCGAACTTCTCGAACGTGGCGAAGAAATGATCGTGGCCCGATTCCTCCTCGCGGTGCCAGTTGCGCATCGACCAGGCGTCCACGAGCTGGTTGTAGAGAACGTGGTCCTGATAGGCGCAGCGCACCGACGGCTTGTTCTTGTAGGGCTCGCACGACTCGCACGATGCGTGCATCAGCTTCGAAGTGCTGCGGTCCACGCATAGCGCGTTCTCCGATGCCCAGTCGATCATGCTTTCCGCATAGACCGCGCCGCTCAGGTGGACATGCAGGTCGCCGCCCTTGGGCATCTGCTGCAAAAATGCCAGCAGCAACCCCGGCTGGTGCCGCACCGACTCAAGATACTTCGCCGTCTTCTCTTCCGGGCTCTGCGTTCGGGGGACTTGTGCCGATGAGGCTTGCGCCGAGAACAGAACTGTCACGAAACAAACCATTGCCGCCAAACGCAGGCTTCGCATCACAAACACCCCTCCAACCATAAAGCCAGCATTGTAGAGGATCTGTCGCCAGAGCTGCTGGACTGAGCAGAGCCGATTCCGGCCCGTGTCCCTACTGGGTACAGGGTACTAGTACCGTGACCGTGTGATCTCTACTACTGAGTCGGCCGATGCGTTATGACTGTAGCGCCGCCTTCCCGGCGGCTGTCCGGCGGGCATCCCTGCCCGCCGCGCCGAGGGCGCGACGCCCTCGGGACAGCCGGCAAGATGCCGGCGCTACAATTCACCAGCCTGCGGTAAACATCTCGCGGTCACGGTACTCGGTACTGGCCTTTTACTGCCCCAGGATCAGTGGCAGCCCGTTCTTGCCGCTGCCGATCACTACAATCTTGGCATTCGGACTCTTGGCCAGAGTTTCCGTGGCTTCGATGCCTTTCCATTCCAGCAGTTGCGCGCTAATGCCCTGAGCTACGATTTGCTGGAAGTCGCGGACGCCCGCGGCTTCGATCCGCTTGCGCTCGGCTTCCTGTCTTTCTTTTTGCAGGCGGAAGCTCATGGCCAGAGCTTCCTGCTCGGCCTGCTGCTTCGATTCGATGGAAGACTTGAGCGTGGCGGGCAGCTGGATGTCGCGCAGCAGCACGCTTTCCACAATGAAGCCGCGTTGGCCCAAAAGATTGGAGAGTTGGTCAAAAATCTGCCTGGCAACCATCTCGCGCTCGCCGGTATAGAGGGCGTTCGCCGTGTGCGAAGCGGTGGCTTCACGAATGGCGGCTCGCAGGTTCGGCTCGACCAGAACTTCCGCGTAAGTGGGCCCGATTTTCTGGAAGACATCGGCAGCCCTCTGGGGATTGAGGTGGAAGATCAGCGAGGTGTCCAGGTTCATGACCAGGCCCTCGCTCGAGGGTACGCTGGCCGTTTCCTTGATTTCCTGGGTGCGGATGGAGAGTTCGTGATTGGTCTTGAACGGGTTGATGACGTGAATCCCTTCGGGCAGGGCCTCGCCCGTGACGCGGCCGAAAAGCGTCAAGACGCCAACCGCGCCTGAGTCCACGCGGGTAACGGCGGAAAACAGGAAGACCACAATCAGGAGACCGAGGACAAGGAATCCCAATAGACGCGCCAACGAGCCGCCCTGCATATCGATGATTCGGCCGCGGCCGGGGGGAGGATCGTAGATGGTCATCGCACACTCCTTTTCACATTGGAATTGTAGGGAAAGCCATTTATTGACGTAAGTATCTGGGTGAGAACCGTGGACGAATTGCGAAGAAAGCTGGATTCATGCGGATGAAACACGATTTGCACAGTCAAAGTCCCTTGTGTTCATCGGACGAAAGCGGAAGTCTGCCGGGCAGAAACCTAGAGAAACCGCATGGATGCTGCGGATTTGAGATTCCCAAATCGGGAGTTGCACAATTTCCGTGGCACCCGGCTGTGCATGAGCTGCACTCGATTGAGGAATAAGCAGTTACAGATGCATGAATTTCATTGACGTAAAAACTAAGAGTGGTAAAAACATAATCGTTCTTTGACACGTTCTGAAGTTTTTCCGGTTGGTGCGGCGTCCGGGGCTCAAGCGTAGTCACTCAGACAACCGCGAGGTGAGTCTGGGAGGGCGAGCAAGGGTCTATAGCTAAGCGCTGGTCGAGGAGAACAGGAGCCTCTGTTAAAGGCAGGATAGAGTCCCGAGGCGTTGGACTGATTTATCCGGTTGGCGGTGAGCCCGGAGCCCGAGCAAGATCGGCTTACAATGAACCCGCAAGGGAGTTGTAGGAACAGGTTAGCTAGGGTCTAAACGCGAGCTACTGGCCGAGAGGAATGAGTTCAACATCACCTCGGGACTCTCTACGTTTTGACCGCACTTCCTCGCGCCTGGGGTTTCCCCCGTGTTCCTCTGTGCCCCCTGTGGTTCCGCCTTTTCTCGGCTACTGCAACCCTCTCTGGTGTACACCGGACGACAGTTTCCGCGAAATCCAGCAAAGCTCGACCATCCGCGACGCAGTCAGCATCACCCTACCGCCAGCGCCGAAGCCTGAAAGCTCTTCCCGAACTCCTCAGCCCAAGCAATGCAATCCGCTCGATCGGGAACAGGCTTTAGAACGCGCTCCGGATACTCATCATAAGTGCGCCCATCAAGCAACCTGCCGTTCTTAGCTTTTCTAACCCCGCCCCATTGTTTAAAAAAGAAAGGCACGTCCTGAACAAGGCACTGCTTCCGAATCGAAACAACCCACTCCCGCTTCATCGGACGCGCCCCCGCCCCACTCTCGCCGCCAACAATCACCCAGGTAATCCCAGACAAGTCGATTTCGCCGAGATCCTCCAGCAGCGGCTCAATCGACAGAAAGCGGACCTTAGCCGGAGCCCGCCGCAGATGATCCACCCGAGGCAACCCATGTTTCCGATCCTCAACGCTGACGCCCCACCAAATATTTTCCAGCAACGCCGCAAACCGCAGCCGCCCCGAGAGCAACTCCAGCAGCCTCTCCGACCTCTTCGTCAGCACCTGATAAGTGTGCCAATTCGCCGTAGCCATCACGCGCGAGACAGCCTCCGTGTAGTCATCCGGCACTCCCGTCTGAAACAGATCGCTCATCGAATTCACAAACACCAGCTTGGGAGACCGCCAGGCAAAAGGCTCCGTAAGCTTCTCCGGCACCAGCCGCAGATCAAACCCCTGTTCATAAGGATGCCCCTTAACCCCGCGAAACCGCTCAGCAAACGTCTCGGCATAGCAGTGCTTGCAGCCAGGACTGATCTTGACGCACCCGCGAACCGGGTTCCAGGTCGCATCGGTCCATTCGATGGGAGAGTTCAGGCTCACATCAGAGCCCTTTTCTCCAAATTTCCAGCGCTTTAACCAGCGAACTTTCGAGCCAATCTCTAAACCTAGCCTCGACTGCAACAGGCGTCTCGCGGTAGTTTATCTGGAACACGCGATCTGAGACTGGGACGAAATCTGCTAATTCGCGCTCGCCCTCATCAATCTCTTCACGACGGAAAAAACAAACAGAACAAACCAAGACGCCTCTGTATTCGTGGCCTACTCCATGAAACGACAGCAGGATTTCAGCCTGTGCCTCGGTTCGGAGGACGAGTCTGATCCATGCAGCATACACACTTGTGTTGGCGAAGTATCCGAGCTTTCTGGCAGTCTGGACGATCTGGTGGCGGAAGTAGTAGCCCCGATTACCGCCGTTAAGTTCAGGGTCAGCATGGAATGCGTAATTAGGGGAGTAAAGGCCAATCTCGGCATGAAGTTGGCTGGCAATTTGGTTGAAACGCTCTTCGGCGATGGTTTGCAGTGTAGCGGCAGTGACCTTCGCCTGCTCCCATTCCAATCGTAAAGCCTCCTGCCGTTTCTGGAAAACCTCTCGTGCGGCCTCTATCACCTGGCCCACTTGCTGGCGGTGTTGGACATCACCAGCTATGCTGAGCGCGTTCACGAACGCCTGCCTTTCTATGGCGGCAAAAAGATTCACTAGTTTGGATAAATCACCTTGATCAGCAATTTCTAATGCGAGAATGTATTCTTCCCTGTCGTCCCTTGTGATTGTCAGCGGAAATCGGCCGGACTTAATAAGCACAAGACTGGCTAGAGCACGTGCCACCCGACCGTTCCCGTCTTGAAAAGGGTGAATCTGCGTGAAACGATGATGTAGCCAGGTTCCTTTTATTTCAGCCGGGACGCCCGTTCTCTCATGTTCTGCATGAATCGCAATTAGCCGGTCCATCTCTGAAGCTACGTGTTCCGGGGGGCAATACTCATGGATTGTTCCGTCGGGCCTAAGCGGGTTGTTCGGCCTCAATTTGTATGTTCCATGTTCGAGCTTGACTTCGACTCGGCGTCCGAAGAGATCTGCAGCTTCAGATGTCTCCTGATGGCGGGTCAAAAGAGCGTGTAGCTCCTTGATGTAGCTTACCGAGAGCGATCTCTGACCTTTGACGAAATCAAATAGCCCCTCTACAGCTTCCTTTTGGTCACTGATAATGGCTGCGACAAGATTGGGGTCTTTGTCAGTCGCGTTTGAGGGTATTAGGCTCGCATCGATACCGCGCTCGATGAGGACCTGGGTTATGCCGCGATCAAGAGAGTAGATTCGCTCGAGTATCCCGGTTTCGATCGCCCATTGTCGCTGGAGTTGATCGAGGAACTGCTTTTGCGATTCTGCGGAGAGGTGCTCCTTTTGCTCTCGCCACACATCCGCCAAAGAGTTTAGCTCCGGCCTAGCAAGCGACAGGTCCCCAGCCGAGAGGCCTTCCAGTCTCTTCCACCGGTAAGCGATTGGGTGATCAGCCATAATCTGAGTCTACCCTCCAATGGATCGTCACTTCGAACCGATTGTATTAGCCGGCTGATCTGGTTAGATTGCAAATCCTTGCGAGCCGCTATGCCTACCTCATCCCCTACAGCGGTATATTCCCATGCTTCTTAGGCGGGTTCTTGTCGCGCTTGGTCCCGAGCATCTCCAGCGCCTGGATCACCTTCTTGCGCGTCTCGCGCGGCTGGATAACAGCATCCACGAATCCGCGGTCGGCAGCCACGTAGGGGTTGGCCAAGCGGTCGCGGAATTCTTCGATCTTTTGTTGGCGAACCGCTTCGCGATTTTCAGCGCCGTCCAGTTCGCGCTTATAGACGATATCCACTGCGCCTTCCGGCCCCATCACCGCAATTTCGGCGCTTGGCCAGGCGTAGTTCACGTCCGCGCGGATGTGCTTTGACGCCATGACGCAATACGCTCCGCCGTAGGCTTTGCGCGTGATCACGGTCACTTTCGGCACAGTCGCTTCCGCAAACGCGTACAGCAACTTCGCGCCATGCCGGATGATTCCGCCATACTCCTGCTGCGTGCCGGGCAAAAATCCGGGAACGTCTTCAAACGTCACCAGCGGAATATTAAAGCAGTCGCAGAAGCGCACGAAGCGCGCGCCCTTCACCGACGCATTGATATCGAGCGTGCCCGCGAGCATGGCGGGCTGATTGGCTACGATCCCGACCGGCTTCCCGCTGAAGCGCGCAAAGCCCACCACGATGTTCTTGGCATAGTGCTCGTGAACTTCAAAAAAGTAGCCGTCATCCACCACCGTGTGAATCACGTCTTTCATGTCATACGGCACGTTCGATTGATCGGGGATCACCGTGTCGAGCTTCTCGTCCAGGCGATCGATCGGGTCGGTGCAGGCCTTGCGCGGCGGTTCTTCGAGATTGTTCGACGGAATGAAACTCAACAGCTCGCGGACCATCGACAAACACTCGGCATCGTCCCGGCACATGAAGTGCGCTACTCCAGAAGTCTCGTTATGCGTGTGCGCGCCGCCAAGCTGATCTTTGGTGACTTCTTCGTGCGTCACCAGCTTGATCACGTCCGGCCCGGTGATGAACATGTATGAAGTCTGGTCCACCATCAGGATGAAATCGGTGATGGCCGGCGAGTACACGGCGCCGCCGGCGCACGGGCCCATGATGGCGGAAATCTGCGGCACGACTCCGCTATAAAGCGTGTTGCGCAAAAAGATGTCGGCGTAGCCGGCCAGCGACATCACGCCTTCCTGAATGCGCGCGCCGCCCGAATCATTCAGTCCGATGACCGGCGCGCCCATCTTCGCCGCCAGATCCATGACCTTGACGATCTTCCCGGCGTTGGCCTCGGAGAGCGAGCCTCCAAACACGGTAAAATCCTGCGCAAATACAAAGACCAGCCGGCCTTCCACGCGACCGTAGCCGGTGATGAAGCCGTCGCCGTAGAACTTGTGCTCGGCCATGCCGAAGTCGTGGCAGCGGTGCGTGACCAGCTTATCGGTTTCCTCGAAGGTGCCCTCGTCGAGCAGAAATTCGACGCGCTCGCGGGCCGACATCTTGCCCTCTTTGTGCTGGCGCTCGCGCCGCTGCGCCCCCCCGCCTTCCTGGGCCATCTGGTCTCGTTTTTTTAGTTCGGCAATTTTCTCTTCGAGTTTCATAGGCAGACATTATAGGCGAGCAGGGCAAGTGTGGGGACGGGCGTCTCGCCTGTCCAAGTTTGCGTAGGGACAGCCGCCCCCGGCTGTCCAAGCCGAGCGAAGCTCGGCAGCTGTCGGTGGCCACAAACAACTCTGGGTTCCGAAAGGTACGCGACGGAGAGCCCGTGTGATGTGGGCGAGAATTTATGCTCGCGGGATTGCGGCGTCCAACAAATTCAGAAATTCAATTTTCTTTTCCGGCGCCAGAAACGACGCCTCAAACGAATTGCGCGCCAATTCCCGCAAGTGTTCGTCAGTGAAGCCGAACGCCTCCTGCACCAGCGCGTATTCCTCAACCAGCGAGGTACGGAACATGGCGGGATCGTCGCTGTTGAGCGTCAGCATCAGTCCCTGGTCAAAGTAGCGGCGCACCGGATGTTGCGCGAGTTCGGCGCAGCAGCCCGTCCGCAGATTGCTGGTCACGCAGATTTCAATCGGAACCTGGCGCTCGGCCAATTCTTCAATCAATTCCGGATCCTGCCCGGCGGTAAGGCCGTGGCCGATGCGTTCCGCTTTGAGGTTCAGCGAGCCCCAAATAGACTCCGGCCCGGCGCTTTCACCCGCATGCGCCGTGAGATGAAGACCGTGCTCCGCGGCCCGCGCGTAGACCCTGGCAAACCACTCCGGCGGCCCCGCTCGCTCGTCGCCGCCAATGCCGAAAGCAACCACGTTGCGATCGTGAAACTGGATGGCGAGATCGAGCACGCGTTGCGCTTTTTCGGCGCCGAACTGCCGGATGGCATCGAAGATCCACACCAGCGATAGGCCGAGGTCTTTCTCTCCGCGCTGGCGGCCGCGTTCCAGCCCCTCGAAAATCGGAGCGAAATCCTGCTTCCGCCAAAGGCAGACGCCGGCCGAAACAATGACCTCCGCATGGAGAACGTTCTGCGACTTCAGCCGCTCCATCAGCCGGTAAGTAATCAGCTCGTAGTCTTCAGGAGTGCGCAGATGTCCGGTCACATCCTTAAAAGCCGCGAGGAAGCCGGTGAAGTCCTTGTAGTTGTACAACTGCTCGACTTCGGCGAGCGAAGCCCCTTCCATCCCATGACGCTGACGCAGTTCCACCAGCGTCGACGGTTCGATCGATCCCTCGAGATGCAGATGGAGCTCGGCTTTCGGGAGCGAGAGGATGAATGCGTTGGGTGAGCGGGAATCCATAGCCGGAAAGTCAAAAGTTAGAAGTCAAACTGAAGAAGTTACGTCAAGCCCATCCGTGGATGATCCTCACTTTTGCATTCTAACCTCTGACTTCTGACTTGCCTTTGCAGAATTCGCTATGGTGCCGGCTGTAGAAGATGTAAATCGCCAACCCAATCGCCAGCCAGATCACAAAGCGCAGCCAGGTGATGAGCGTCAGCCCGAACATCAGTCCGCCGCACAGAATCACTGACATCAGCGGGAACCACGGCACAAAGGGCACGCGGAACGCACGCTTGCGGTCGGGCTGCCTGCGGCGAAGAAAGATGACCCCCAGCGAAACCAGCACAAAGGCAAACAGCGTCCCAATGTTGGCGAGGTCGGCCGCATCCCCAATATCCACGAGCCCGGCGGGAATTCCCACTGCAAAGCAGGCGATCCAGGTGGACCAGTGCGGCGTCTTATATTTCGGGTGCACAGCGGAGAACAACTTCGGCAACAGGCCGTCGCGCGACATGGCGTACCAGATACGCGCCTGCCCGTACTGAAACACCAGCAACGAAGAAATCATCCCCGTCAGTGCTCCAATCACGATCACCGACCGGAAGAACACGTGCGCGCCCAGATACTTCAAAGCGTAGGCGACGGGCGCTTCGGCGGCTTCTCCGGAAACGAAGGTCGTGTATTTCATCATGCCGAGCAGCACGACGGCGACGCCGACATACAGCAGCGTGCAGACAATCAGCGACATGATAATGCCGAAAGGCAAGTCTTTTTGCGGATTGCGCGATTCTTCCGCGGCGGTTGATACCGAATCGAATCCGATGTAGGTGAAGAAAACGATCGCCCCTCCGGTGACGATTCCGGCAAACCCGGAAGGCGCGAACGGCGTCCAGTTGGCGGGCTTCACAAGCATTCCACCAACCACCAGGAAGGTCAGGATGGCGCCAATCTTGATCGCGACCATGATGTTGTTCGTCTCCGCCGATTCCTTCACTCCGCGCACCAGGAGCAGCGTGAGAATAAGAACGATCAGGAAGCCCGGCAGATTGAAGTAAGCGCCCGTCCACTGTCCCGAGGCCCAGACCGGGCTCGCCCATTTGTCCGGCAAGTTAACACCGAACGCCGCCAGTTGCGCTTTCGTATAACCGGCGAAGCCCACCGCCACCGCTACGTTGCTAACCACGTACTCGAGAATCAGGTCCCAGCCGATGATCCAGGCAAAGATTTCGCCGAGCGTTGCATACGAGTAGGTATAGGCGCTGCCCGCAATCGGGATCATCGACGCCAACTCGGCGTAGCACAATCCGGCAAAACTGCAGGCGACCGCCACCAGAAAAAACGAAATTGCAATCGAAGGGCCGGCGGGCGGGCGGCCATGCATGAGCGCTCCCGCCGTGCTGCCGGTGCGCAGGAAATTCACGATCAGGTCGAGCGCCTGCGCGTGCAGGATGGAAGGCGCCTGGAAATATTCTCCGGCAGCCGCCGTTCCCGTCAGCACGAAGATTCCCGAACCGATGATGGCGCCGATGCCGAGCGCCGTCAGCGACCACGGCCCCAGCGTTTTACTGAGCCGGGTTTCCGGGTTCTCCGACTCCGAGATCAGTTTGTCGATGGACTTGCAACAGAGAAGCTGGCTGTCAGAAGTACGGATGACGCCGGCTGCTGGCTCAGGGGATGATTGCGACAAGAGTCGTTGTCTCCTCACAGCGGAAGTCGGGCATGGGCGCTGGCCCATGCCCGGCACTGCTCACGGCTCAGGCGAACGGCTTACCGTTTCGCCTGACCGCGTGCCAGCTTTTTCACCTTGCGCTTTTTCGATCCGCGCGCGTAATCGCGTGGCTTCTTCGGCTTTTCCGCTTTGTTCTTCTTGCGGGAGGCTCGCTTGGTTTTCTTACGTTCTTCTTTGGTTAGCTTCTTTGTATTTGCCATCAGTAAAGTAATTTCCTTTGATGAAGTTAGATTCTACTTAACGCCACTTGGCGATACTTATGCACTCTCTGTTCTTGCTAACGCAGTGACGAAGCCGCGCTACTCGGCATCGGTTCGCTGTGCCTGGTACGCCGAAGTGACGTCATAACAGGCAGCCCCCTTATGAGCAACAACGCAACAGAGCATATAAGGCCGCCCAACAACCCAAGAAATCCCACGAACACAGACATAAACCAATAAGGTTCGTGCCATTTCAGAAGGTAGCCACCAATGGCGCCCAACGCCATGGTGACCACCGGAACCATCAGGAGCCCCGACCAGAGGTATTTCCGTTTTTCGTCTTGGCTCAGGTGCGTCCACTCTCGTCGGCCGGTCTCATACCTGTTCCCACATACACACACGTAGCATTCGCGTCCGATACTTATGTCCTCGCCGCTGTAAACGGGCGGAGCCCAAAATACCCGGTCGCATCGCGAGCAGTGACGCCGGCGGACCAGAATCAACACAATGATGTCCAGTATTCCGAACATACTCAAGCCTTCTCCAACTGCGCGTACCTCTCCACCAGTTTCTTCAAACCGAAGCGAGGAAATTGTACCGTAATCTTCGCGTCTTCCCCATCTCCTTCGCGCCGATACACCGTCCCTTCCCCATATTTCGGGTGCTTGACCTTCTGCCCGGGACGGAATCCCCGCCTGCCTTTGGGCTCCTCGGACGGCATTTTCGGAACATTGAACTTCTTGCCGCGGGACGCAAAGAACTCGGCAATGTTGTCGATGGAGTTGTAGTTCCCGAGCGGAGTTGGCGTCTTCGGCTTGACCTGAGCCGGGTTCCAAGTGGCGCTCTGGTCTTCGTCTTCGTAGGAGTAGTGGGTAGACTCGGCCCGATGTCGATGTGGCGCGGACCTGCCCTGAGCGCCAGTCGAAGGGGCCCCCGCCCGCGAAAGGCCGGCAGCGGAAGAAGCCCGCCGCCGCGATCCGCCCATCTCCTCCACCAACTGCGGCGGCACTTCTTCCAGGAATCGCGAAGGCACGCTAGCCTCGGGCATGTCCGTGCCATAGCGCCGCCGATAGACAGCTCGCGACAAAATCAACGTGTCCATAGCGCGCGTCATGCCGACGTAGCACAGCCGCCGTTCCTCTTCAATCGCATCCGGTTCAAGCATGGTCCGCGAATGCGGAAACAGCCCTTCTTCCATCCCCGCGAGAACCACCAGCGGAAACTCCAGCCCCTTGGCCGCGTGCAGCGTCATCAGCGTGATCTGCGCGTGCTCATCGTACTGGTCCGCATCGCTAACCAGGGCGGCGTGATCGAGGAACTGATCGAGCGTTTCCCCACGATCGCGCGAGTCCATGGCCGCGTTCACCAGTTCGCGCAGGTTCTCGATGCGTGAGAAGGCTTCCGGCGTGTCCTCCTCTTCCAGTTGCTTGATGTATCCCGTGCGGTCGATCAGAAATTTGAGAATCTCAGCCGTATTCGCCGCCGCGCCCGGAGCGCGAAAGCCCTCAACCGCCTCATCCTCGCCGGTGGAGAGACGGGCACCCTCGCCCGTCCCAGCGTTGGCGGCGAAATCAAAGCTAAAATTGCCAGGATCGAAATCCGTATCGCTCTCCTGATCCGGCGTAGGGACGACCGCCCCCGGCCGTCCAGCCGAGCGAAGCTCGGCAGCGTTCTCGTCGGCGGCCACACCGGCCGTCTCCCCGACCCGATCCCCGAATGTCCCCGCCAGCATCGCGCGCCCATCGTCAATCAGCGTACGGAAGCTCTTCAGCGCAGCCAACGCCCGCGCCGCCAACAACTGCCGCGCAATCGCTTCCCCAACCGCGCCCCACATCGACAACCCGGTTTCAAGCGCAAGCCGCTCAATCATCTCAATCGTCGTCTTCCCAATCCCGCGCACCGGCGTATTGATAACGCGCAGCAGCGAAACCGAATCATCCGGGTTCTGGATGACCTTCAAATACGAAATCAAGTCCTTGATTTCAGCCCGCTCGTAGAACGAGAAACCGCCGACCACGTGATACTTCAGCTGGTAGCGCCGCATCGCCTCTTCGAACAATCGCGATTGCGAGTTCGTCCGGTAGAGCACGGCCGCTCGCGCCGTCTCGCCGTTTTCGCCTGCCTGCCGCACGTAGCGGTTGATGGTGTCGGCCGCAAACAGCGCCTCATTCTCGCCGTCCGGAGCCTCGTAGTAGCCAATCTTCGCCCCACCCTGCCGTGAGGTCCACAGGTTCTTGCCTTTGCGCCGGACGTTGTTTCTGACCACCGCCGACGCCGCCTCCAGAATGTTTTGCGTCGAGCGATAGTTCTCCTCCAGTCGCACGATTTTCGCCTCCGGAAAATCGGCCTCAAACTCCAGAATGTTGCGAATGTCGGCTCCGCGCCAAGAATAGATCGACTGGTCTTCGTCGCCCACCGCGCAGACGTTGTGCCCGTCTCCCGCCAGCAACCGCATCAGTTCGTACTGTGGACGGTTCGTGTCCTGGTATTCATCGACCAAAAGATACTGGAATCGCCGGTTGTAGTATTCGCGCACCGCCGCCACCGACTTGAGCAGGCGCATGGCTTCAAGCAACAGGTCGTCGAAGTCCATCGCATTCGCTTTGCGCAGTTCCTTGCGATATTCCTCGAAAATGTGCGCGATGCGTTCGGTCTTCGGGTCCGCCGACTGCAGATATATTTCCTGCGGATCGAGCATGTGATTCTTGGCCCAGGAAATCCGCGATAGCACGTTGCGCGGCGTCAGTTGCTTGTCGTCGAGGCCGAGCCTGCGCATAACGCCTTTGACGACTTGCTGCTGATCGCTCTCATCGTAGATAACGAAATTCTTCGTGAGCCCGATCGCTGGCTGTCCCGGCACGGTCGAGGGAATCCGCAAAGCCTCAATGTTCCGCCGCAGCACGCGCACGCAAAACGAATGGAACGTCGAAATCACCGGCTTGGCAACGCTGAGCCCACCCACCAGCTTTTCCACCCGCTCCACCATCTCCGTCGCCGCCTTGTTGGTGAAAGTCATGGCGAGGATGGCTTCCGGCATCACGCCCATCCTTTCGATCAGATAAGCAATGCGAAACGTGATGACGCGAGTCTTCCCGCTGCCCGCCCCGGCCAGGATTAGCACCGGCCCGTCGGTGGTTTCGACCGCTTCGCGTTGTTGCGGGTTTAGATCGTCCAGAAACGACAAAAGAGAATGGCTCCCACGAAATCGCTACTTGAATTCTACATTGCATCGGTGCAGAGACGGGTGGACGCTCTTGTCCGCTGGTGTCGCATGGTGCCCGGCCTCCGTGCAATCAAATAAAGACCTCCGGGGACACATGGAACCGCCGGCTGAGGCGACGAATGTGCTCGGTGGTGAGTTGGCGCTTTCCGCGGAGGACTTCGGAGACGATGCTGGGCACGCCGAAAACATCCAGCAGGTCTTTTTGCTTCAGGTGGTTCGCGGCCATCAGTTCGTTGAGGACGTCCACTGGCCTGGACGCCTTGAGCGCGTAGTGCTTGTCTTCGAAGTCTTCGATGAGCAGAGTCAAAAGCTCGGCCATGCGGCGTTCGGCAGCCGTCATCTGATTGCCTTTACCGTCCAGTTCTTCCAGCGCGGCGATGTAACGCTCGTTCTCCGCCTCGCTGCGAATAACGGCAGGCAGAGTGCTGGAGAGCAGAGCGGCATATTCAGAACGGACTGCGGTCGCACTCATGATTCCCAACCTCCACGGTCATACTTGGCATGTGTCAAAACATGGCGGACATACACTCGTCCGAATACATAGTTGATCTCGGCAATCAGCCGGTACTGGTTCCCTTTGATATTGAACACCGTCCACTTGCCGACGGCGTCCGCGCTTGAAAATGTCTTGCGGACGTCGGCCAGATTCTCCCACTCGGCCTTCTTTGCAATGCGAAACCACGCGTCGAGCGGGCCCTCCAACTCAGCGTGCCGTGCGACGGCCTCTTTAAGTTTCTTGCGGCTGATGACATGCATGCCGCTCCTCGTAACTTCGCAATCTGCGAATATTATACTTCGCAAAACGCGAAGATGTCAAGATGTTTAACTATCGGAAACCGCTTACATTTTCACTACGATGCCCGAATGAGAACCCAGCCGTCTCTGGGCTGTATAATTAAAAATTGCGCTCATGAAGAAGAACAGACAAGCAGCGACGGCCGCGGGAAACACCTCCGAATCCCCCGCTCCGCGCCTAATCCGCTCCACCACCGTCCTCTGCGTCCGCCGCGACAACAAGGTTGTCATGGCTGGCGACGGCCAGGTTACGCTCGGCGAGTCCATCATCAAGCACGGGGCAAAAAAAATCCGCCGCCTCTATCAAGACAAGATTCTTGCCGGTTTTGCCGGCTCGACCGCCGACGCTTTCACTCTATTCAGCCGTTTCGAGGCCAAACTGGAGCAGTATCACGGCAACCTCGGCCGCGCCGCCGTCGAACTCGCGAAAGATTGGCGCACCGACAAGTTTCTGCGGCATCTCGAAGCCCTGCTGCTGGTCACCGACAAGGAAACGACGTTCCTGCTGAGCGGTCAGGGAGACGTGATCGAGCCCGATACCGGCATTGCCGCGATCGGCTCCGGCGGCCCGTTTGCCCAGGCAGCCGCGCAGGCTTTGGCCGATCACACCAAACTCTCGCCGCGAGAAATTGCCGAAGAAGCAATGAAGATTGCCGGCCAGATGTGCATCTATACCAATGACAGGGTGACGATCGAGGAACTGTAAGAAGTTCTCAGTTCCCGGTTCTCAGTTCTCAGTGAGAACCGGCTGGTTCTTAGGTGTTACTGAGAACTGACAACTGAGAACTGAGAACTCTTTTATGGCCATTTATCTACCCGGAACCGCCGAAGAAGAACAAGTCACGCTCGACGAACTGACGCCGCGCGAAATCGTCACCGAGCTCGACAAGTACGTTGTCGGTCAAAACGACGCGAAGCGCGCCGTCGCCATCGCCCTGCGCAACCGCATGCGCCGGCAGAAACTCGGGCCCGAAATGGCCGAAGAGGTCATCCCGAAGAACATAATTATGATCGGCCCCACCGGCGTCGGCAAAACCGAAATTGCCCGCCGCCTCGCCAAGCTCGCCAACTCGCCATTCCTCAAGGTCGAAGCTTCCAAGTTCACCGAAGTCGGCTACGTCGGACGCGATGTCGAATCCATGATCCGCGACCTGGTCGAGATCGCCATCGAAATGATCCGCGAAGAAAAACTGGAAGACGTCTCCGACAAAGCGGAACTGAACGCTGAAGAGCGGCTGCTCGATATTCTTCTGCCCCCGACCTCGCCGCGTCCGGCGGATTCCAGCTCAGCGAAAGGCGTGGTCATTGACGCCAGCACCAGCCTGACCGAATCCTCCAGCCGTACCCGCGAGAAACTGCGTCAGCAGTTGCGCGAAGGCAAACTCGACGACCGCACCGTCGAAATCGAAACCCGCGAGCGCAATTTCCCGTCCTTCGAAATCATCTCCAACCAGGGCGTCGAGGAAATGGACGTCAATCTCAAGGACATGTTGCCCAACATCTTCGGCCAGCGCACCAAGAAGCGGAAGATGAAGGTCAACGAAGCCTTCGAGTACCTGATCCAGGAAGAAGAGCAGCGCCTGATCGACATGGAGCAGGTCACGCGCGTCGCCATCGACCGCGTCGAAAACTCCGGCATCATCTTCCTCGATGAAATCGACAAGATCGCCGGCCGTGAAAGCGGCCATGGTCCGGACGTTTCGCGCGAAGGCGTGCAGCGCGACATCCTTCCCATCGTCGAAGGCACGACGGTCAACACTCGTTACGGGATGGTGCGCACCGACCACATCCTGTTCATAGCCGCGGGCGCGTTCCACGTTTCGAAGCCGAGCGACCTGATCCCCGAACTGCAAGGCCGCTTTCCCATCCGCGTGGAACTCCAGTCGCTCACCATGGAAGACTTCGTCCGCATCCTGACCGAACCGAAGTCTTCGCTGACCCGGCAATACATCGCGCTGCTGGAAACCGAAGGCGTAAAGCTGGAGTTCACGCCCGAAGCCCTCGAAGAAGTCGCGCGCTTCGCCTTTCGCGTAAATGAAGGCACGGAAAACATCGGCGCCCGCCGCTTGCACACCATCATGGAACGCGTGCTCGACGAGATCAGCTTCGAGGCGCCCGAAAAGAAAGGCCAGCAGTTCGTGGTCGACGCAGCCTACGTGCAGAAGATGCTAAGCGAGATCGTGAAAGACCAGGATCTCTCGCGCTACATACTGTGAGTGTTGGAATTGTAAGTGTGGGGGCGGGCGACCTCGCCCGCCCGGTTTTTCAGCCGTTTTCATCACAAAGCCGCCGTCCGCCGGACACTGCACCGCCACCTCGGTCGGTGCTACCGTGTGCCGGTATGTCCAGGAAATACGAGTATCGCCGCACTCTCCCGCACTACCAGAAAGACCACAAGGCAATCTTCGCCACATTTGCAACCCACCGCCGATGGCATCTTCCGGAAGCTGCCCGAGATATTGTCGTCGAATCTTGCCTGCACATCGACGGGACAAAATCCACGGTGCATGGTTTCGTTGTGATGCCAGACCATGTGCATCTGGTCTTTACCCCGCTGGCAGACGACGATGGGCCCATTTCTCTACCCGAGATCTTTCAGAAGGTGAAGAGTGAATCGGCACACCGAATCAACAAACTGCTCGGGCGAAAAGGCCGCGTCTGGCAGGATGAGTCGTTTGATCATGTCCTTCGCCGCGATGAGGGAATCGATGCCAAGCTGGAGTACATCCGCTTGAACCCAGTTCGGGCGAAATTGGTGCAACAACCGGGAGAATATAAGTGGATGTGGTTCCAAAAGTGTGGTTAAGTGTGGGGGGCGGGCGACCCCGCCCGCCCGGTTTGCAGGATTCTTAATCACAAGTTGAGCCCGCGCCTGGAAGCAGCGCGGGCGAGTCGCCCGCGCCCACACTTTCTGCTAACCTAGGCCCTTCGTTTGCCACCCATGTCCACACTCGACCGCACCCGCATGAAGTCCCTCACCGAGCGCGAACAGAAGCGCTTCGTCGTCGAACGCCCGAAATCGAAATCCATTTACGAGCGCGGCAAGAAGTCGTTGCTCTCCGGCGTCCCCATGAACTGGATGGTGAAGTGGGCTGGAGCTTTCCCACCCGTTGTCCGCGAGGCCCAGGGCGCGCACTTCTACGATGTCGACGGCCATCGCTACGTGGACTTCTGCCTCGGCGACACTGGCGCCATGACCGGACATTCTCCCTTCGCCACCGCCAAGGCCATCGAGGAGCAGGTCAAACGCGGCATCACCCTCATGCTGCCGTCCGAAGATGCCGTCTTTGTCGCCGAAGAATTGCAGCAGCGCTTCGGCTTGACCTACTGGCAGTTTGCGCTCACGGCCACGGACGCCAACCGCTTTTCGATTCGCCTGGCGCGCCAGATTACCGGCCGCCCGAAAATCCTCGTCTTCAATTGGTGTTACCACGGCACGGTCGATGAAACTTTCATCACGCTTCATCCCGATGGCACTGCCGGAGCGCGACGCGGAAACATCGGCCCGCCAGTCGATCCTTCCGTGACCACGCGCGTTGTGGAATTCAACGACGTCCCCGCTCTCGAACAAGCGCTAGCCAACGGCGACGTAGCCTGCGTCCTCGCCGAACCTGCCCTGACAAACGTAGGCATCGTGCATCCGATTCCCGGCTACCATCACGCGCTGCGCGAACTCACGCGCAAGTACGGGACTCTGCTCATCATCGACGAGACGCACACCATCTGCGCCGGCCCCGGCGGGTACACGCGCGCCGAAAACCTCGACCCCGACTTCCTCGTCTTCGGCAAGCCGATCGCCGGCGGACTCCCCGGCGCGGCCTACGGCTTCACCCAAAAGGTCGCGGACATGATTCTCGAGCGCCACAGCCTCGAAGACTGCGATACCGGCGGAATCGGTGGCACTCTAGCCGGCAATGCCCTCTCCCTGGCTGCGATGCGCGCCACGCTCACAAAAGTTCTGACCAAAGAAGCCTTCGGGCGCATGATCCCCATGGCCGAGCGCTGGACCGCTGGCGTGCAAAAAGTCATCCAGGATTTCGGTCTCCCCTGGCACGTCACGCGCCTCGGTTGCCGCGCCGAGTATCTGTTCAGCCCCACCGAACCGACCAATGGAACCGAAGCCCACGACGCCATGGACTTCCAACTCGAACGCTTCATGCATCTCTACGCCATGAATCGCGGCATCCTGCTCACGCCCTTCCACAACATGGCGCTGATGTCCCCCGCAACCGCGCCCGAGGATGTCGACTACCATAGCAAGGTCTTTCGCGAAGCCGTGCGCGAACTGGTGGGATGAGGTTGTGTGGCGCGGGCGCCCCCGCCCGCGTGTCGCGCAAACGACTCGTGTGGGTGCGGGCGACTCGCCCGCGCTGCCTCTGATACTCTTTCTTTTTCCGCATGAAACTACATCCTGGAAAATTCATCGCGCCGACCGCCCTCTGCCTGCTCCTGGCCGCTTGCGCCCAGACCGGGCCGCCGCTGCCGCCATCGCTCCAACTCCCCAAGCCACCCAGCGATCTGCGCGCCAGCCGCAAAGGCAATCGGGTCACCCTGAGCTGGAGCGAGCCCACGCTCACCACCGACCGCCAGAGCGTTCGCTACCTCGGTCCCACCCTCGTCTGCCGCAGCCTCGACAGTGAGATTACCGCATGCGGAAATCCTGCCGCCACGTTACCGGCGCCATCTGCCGCCCCGCAGAAATCAGGCTCGGCGCACACGGCAACTCAGAAATCAGGATCCCCGCGCCCCGCCCCGCAGACCTGCACCGACACGCTGCCCTCCGCCATGCAGCAGCAGGACCCGTCCGCCGAAGTCACTTACGCCGTCGAGATCTTGAACCGCAATGCCCGCGGCGCGGGATTGTCGAACCGCGTCCATGTGCCCGCCGTCGCGACCCTGCCTCCGCCGGGCGATCTGGCCGCCGAACTCACCGGCGATGGCGTCGTGCTCACCTGGACAAGCACCGGAGAATCGCAGAACGTCCCTGCTGACTCCGCCACCAGTTCCCCCGGCCTGCAACATCGTTATCGAATCTATCGGCGCGACGAAAGCTCCGGCAAAGACGCGATTGCCGGCGAAGTTCCAGTTCCATCGACCGAACCTGGCCCCGCGCATTTCACAGACTCCGGATTCGAATGGGAAAAGACCTACCTCTACCGGCTCACCACCGTGAGCATCGTCAAGCGATCCGACAGCGAAGTGCAGATTGAGGGAGACGACACTCCGCCCCTGCGCGTCATCGCCCACGATGTCTTCCCGCCCTCCGTACCCGTCGGCTTGCAAGCCGCGTACTCGGGCGAGGGACAAAAACCATTCATTGATCTCATCTGGGCGCCGGTCACCAACGCCGATCTCGCCGGATACAACGTCTATCGCAGCGAAGCCAATGGCTCCCCAGTCAAGCTGAATTCCGAGCTGGTGAAATCGCCGTCGTATCGCGACTTCGCGGTCGCCTCCGGCAAAACCTATACCTACTCGGTCTCCGCGGCGGACATGCATGGCAACGAAAGCCAGCGCTCCGAGGAAACCAGCGAGCCCGTCCCGTAGGGGAGTCTGATGAGCTTGTGTGGGGACGGGGCTCCGCCCCGTCCAAGCCGAGCGCAGCTCGGCTTCGCCCCTAGCGCCAATCCCCTGGCAAGTCGTCACCAGCGCGCGTTCGTAGATTCTTGCTCGTGATCTTTCTGCCCTTTGTGTTTAGATATTGTGTTTAGATATTGCTCTGATGAAATACTGCCGATTTGACCTCAACGGTTCCGCCCACTATGGCCTGGTCGAGTCTGTCGCGGGCAACAGCGAAGACGAAATCACTCGCCTGCTCCTCCAGCCTCCGCAGAGTAGCGACGGCGACGTCGAAGGCCTTCCCAGCCGCCGCATGGACCGCATCCCGCTCGCCGAGGCATCTCTGCTGCCGCCGGTCGAGCCTTCGAAAATCGTCTGCGTCGGCCGCAACTATCGCGAGCACGCCGCCGAACTCGGTAACGAAGTTCCGCAGGAGCCGCTGCTATTTTTCAAGCCGCCCTCTTCCCTGCTCTCGCCGGGTGGAAAGATTCTTCGGCCAAAAGTTTCCGCGCGCACCGACTACGAAGGCGAACTGGGCGTCGTGATTGCCCGGCGTTGCCACCGGCTCGCCCCGAGCGACGACGTACGCCCCTACATTCTCGGCTACACCTGCGTCAATGATTTCACCGCCCGCGATCTGCAGAACAAAGAACCTCAGTGGGTACGCGGAAAAGGCTTCGATACCTTCTGCCCCGTCGGACCCGTGGTCGCCGACGGCCTCGATCCGTGGGCGGGCGTCCAGGTCGAAACCCGGGTGAATGGCGAGGTGCGGCAGTCCGGCAACACGCGAGATTTTATTTTCCCGCTCGACTTCCTCATTCGTTACATTTCGCAAATCATGACCCTCGAGCCCGGCGACCTGATCGCCACCGGCACGCCCCAAGGCGTCGGCCCCGTAGTCGCCGGCGATGCCATCGAAGTTTCCATCGAAGGCATCGGCCAGTTGCGCAATCCCGTCGCCGACGAACCCTGGTGAGTTGCCTTGGCTTGTGTGGGGACGGGCGCCCTCGCCCGTCCAAGCCGAGCGCAGCTCGGCAGCTGCCTGTGGCCACCGCAACTCTGGATTCTCTTTAGGAGGAAACACCCATGGAAAACTCCCCGCACGGTTTCGAACTCTTGCAGACAGGCGATGCGGACGGCCTCCGCCAATTTCTGGAACAAGACCCCGCCGCTTCCGAGGCCCGCGACGCGGCGGGCGTGAGCCTGCTCATGCACTCCATCTATCGTGGCCGCCGCGACCTGGCGGAACTGATCGCGAGCAAGAAGAAGGCGCTCGATATTTTCGAAGCCGCCGCGCTCGGCCGTCTCGATCGTCTCAAAACCTGTCTCGACGAAGCGGGCCTGGGCGACGCTTCCGCCATCAACTCCCCCTCGATCGACTCCCGTTCGAAAGACGGCTTCACCGCCCTGCACTTCGCCTGTTTTTTCAGCCAGCCTGAAGCCGCCCGTCTGCTGATCCAAAGCGGAGCGGCGGTCGACGCCGTGGCCGCGAATCCGACGCACGTCATGCCGCTGCACTCCGCCGCCTCCGCCCGCAACCTCGAAGCCGCCCGCCTTCTCCTCGAACACGGAGCGCCCGGCATGGTTAATGCCCGTCAGCAAGCGGGCTGGGTTCCGATTCACGCTGCCGCGCAGAATGGAGATCGGCCCATGGTCGAACTGCTGCTCAAGCACCACGCCGATCCCAAATTGGCCAACGACGCGGGCAAAACCCCAGCCATGGTGGCGAGAGAAAAAGGCCACGAAGAGATCGCCGCTTTGTTGGATTCGATATCCGGGTGAGGCAATCACGTAATTTCCCACAGAGAACCGGTGGGTGCCCGTTCTAACCGCTCCGTTCTTTGGAGCGGTTAGGGCTGCGAAGCGGCGCAAGAATGCCGCCCACGAAATGAAGAACAGGGCGTCGAGCGGGCCAGTCCCCCGGAAGCCGACCTTCTCGAATCAGAACGACTCGGCTTCACGGATTCATCCTGCTCGCATATGCCAGTGGCAAGCCGCAGTGGAAATTTCCGATTTCCAACATTCGCTCGTGATAATGCCGTGCGTTGACGTCCTGCTTCATAAGATGCGCATACCACATCGCATCAAAATACGCTGAACAGCGATCCTGTTCCCGGTGAGCGGATTGTACTTGGGCTTCAAATTCATCGTCGCTTGTTGCGTCAGACAACTTCTGAATAACTGCGGGCAGCGTTGGAGACTCTTCGCCCAGTCTGGCGGCAGCATCTTGTAGGATGCTGAGTTTACGTTGTCCTCGGCTTAGCCTCAACAGGAACTCCTCTACCTCTGCGTGTGCCCGGTCGCATACGTTCTTGTTGCCTTCCGCCGCTTCCAGCTTATCCATCAGGTTGTAGGATTTTTTCACCCACTCCAACTCATCATCTCCGGCTCGACGCACGCCAGTGAAACGAACGATTTTCGCGATACTCATCGCCGACGAAACGCCCGCGCACCTGTACGTGACTCCGGTGTTGAAAACCATCGTGTGCAGATCGAGTGCTTCGTTGACATCCACTTTCTGTCCTCCATCTCCGGTAATCCGAGAATTCGCGAGGATATTCAGACATCCAGCGTGCCCTTGCCAAGCACACTTTTCCCAATACTTGTAAGCGAGAGAAATGGAACGTAGCTGATTGCGAGCAACTGAACCTGCGAAATACTCCGCATTGGAAGCGTTCACCGCAGGGATGTAGGTATGCGGATTGTCTGCGATCACGCGGTCGAAATCCGATATGGCTTCCCTCGCCGCATCGACCTCGACTGCTTCCCCTTCATGATCGTGTATCAAATTGATGAGGTTCAAGCTCAAACCCTTGTAGAAATGTGCAACGGCTGCGTCGTCTGGGTTCAGTTTTGGTTTTTGAAGCTCTGACGCGATAATTTGCCCATCTCGTTTCAAATCTTGTAGGTCGTCCTTCGTACGGTGAGTCTTTCTTTCAAGTTTCCGAATTTCTTCGACCGCTGAAAGGAAGTCAGTCGCCGGAAGAACCGATCCACCTTGAGAACTAATCACCCCCCTTCGACTTTGGGGCCGATTCTGGACCGCCAAGTTGTTTGCGCGGCCAGACGCTGCTTGCCCTTCCGTGCCACGCGCAGCCTGGAACGCGAGTCCGACAATCATCGCTATAAAGAAACCTGCCCCGATAATGCACGCTAGGCCAATTGGGAGAAATGCAGGCACACGCGAAGTTGTAATAGGAACGGGCTGTTCAGGCGTGGGGCCAAGTGCTTCCTTCAATTGCCTGCGGGCAATGAAGTATGCGTCCACACCCATCATCACTTGCACGACAACCAACACTACCGAGACAAGTCCGCCTTTGTATCCCGTCATCCGAGGGACACCGAAGCGAACAATCTGGGTTCCCACAAAGAACGTCATCCCTTTGGCTCGCTCGCCCAAATAGAAATAGCCAAAGCCTGCCGTCAGCAAGTTAAGGGTGACCGCAACTCGCGGATTCTGTGCGTCGACCTGTGCATCTTGTGCGGAATTGATTTCCGTGGCGGTGAAATAGGCATCGAGGAACGAGAACACCCAGAGCACGACAACAAGGAGAACACCAGTACCCTGCAAGTTTGGTTGCTGGCGCATGAAACAGAGCACAGCCCCGATCAATGAGAAGCCAAGGGTCACTCCACCGCGAAAGCTTTTTCCGCAATATAATTGCCCCGCTCCCGGAAGTATCAACGAGAGCAGCAGGGCAAGCCCCGCACTTTTGTGCCGCGTGTCTGTTCCCAGCCCTAGTGCGACTTCATGATTTGTTTCCAGAGCCATGCCGCGCTCCTAAAGCAATGAAGCAGTTTAAATCACAGGCTGATATTGAGGGCGACAAGGCTCGGAACTCAGTGATTCTCATCACAAAGAGTCGAGACTCTTGGCAGATACTCAGAACTATCCTTCCTTCCTCTCGCACCACTTGGGAAGTGGCTGCCTCATCCTTCGCGTTCTTTGCGAACGTGCGAGGCAGATGCAGATTGCACAACAGGCTTCGCCTTTCACGCCGTCTGGCGCCCGCAACGAAATCTTTCCCTAAACCTCATCCGGATTCGAAATCCATTGACTTAAGATCCCCCGTGCGCGACCATAGAGATCTGATTGGGGCAGTTTCGAGGCGTATCCGTCAACCAAAACGGCCCTCGAAACTGCCCCAAACCAATTTTCAACGCTCTTTGACAAGTTAAGTTGAGGCATTTAGCGGGCGTGAGCGAAGCGGGAGCCCGCTGCCGAAATCCTGAGCGAAGCGAATGGATCTCGTAACTTATTGGTTCTTAAAGACGTTACACGCAACTCCTTTAAACTCAAAGACCTGGCGGGGAATCCCTCCTAAGTCTATGATTCCAATAGACCGGGAGAACGGGGGTACGCCCACGAGCTAGCGAAAGCAGCAATCTACGAGAACCGCGAACTAGTAGGCATCGCCAGCATTGCTTTTCTCGCACGCATTACCCGCGACTTGCCGGTTCGCAATCGTGCCTTCCGATCCGTGCATCAAACCGTTATGATTAGAAGATAGCTACGCGGGGAATCCCGATCGCCCTATACAAAGGTTAGAAAGCGAAGATCAAAAGAGCGAAGATCAAATTATGTCGACGAAGTTAAAAGTCACGATTATTGCCAGTTCGCTGGCCATTCTGCTGTTCACCATCGTTGGCGGTTTTGTCAACGTTCGCGCTTCTTCGAATGAGGGCGCGTATCGCCAGTTGTCGGTTTACAGCGAAGTGCTGTCGCGCATCCGCCTGGAATACGTGGAAGAGCCCAATATCGCCGGAGTCACCGAGGGCGCGCTGCACGGTCTGCTGGAGTCGCTCGACGCCAATTCCAGCTACCTGTCGGCGGCCGAGTACAAGCACTACAAGACGATGAAGACCGACGGCAAGGCCGATATCGGCGCCACCGTCTCGAAGCGCTTCGGCTACGCGGCCGTGGTCGCAGTGATTCCCGGAGGCCCGGCGGACAAGGCCGGGGTCGAGAACTCCGACATCATCGAGTCCATCGAGGGCAAGAGCACGCACGAGATGTCGCTGGCTGAGATTCGCGGCATCCTGTCCGGGGAGGTTGGATCTACGATCACTGTGGCAGTGGTCCGGCCGCGGCGAGCCGAGCCGCAGAAGATTGTGATCACGCGCGACGTGGTCACTATCCCGCCGGTTAGCGAAACCATGCTCGCGGACAATGTCGGCTACATCAAGGTGGACGCGCTCCCCGAAGGCAAGTCGGAGGAGATCGCCGGCAGGATTCGCGATCTGCAGAAACAGGGAGCGAAGAAGCTCGTGCTCGATCTGCGCAACTCCGCCAGTGGCGCGGAGTCTGAGGGCGTCGCCACCGCCAATCTTTTCCTTGACCATGGCACCATCACTTATCTGCAGGGGCAGAAGTATGCGCGCGAGGCCTTCAACGCCGATCCCGCCAGGGACATCACCAAGCTTCCCGTGGCCGTGCTGGTGAATCGTGGCACGGCGGGCCCAGCCGAAATTGTGGCGGCCGCGATCCTCGAGAACGCTCGCGGCGACGTGGTCGGAGACAAAACCTTCGGCGACGGCTCGGTGCAAAAACTGATCGAGATGCCGGACAACTCCGCCCTGATTCTTTCGGTCGCCAAGTACTACTCGCCCAGCGGAAAAGCAATTCAGGATGCGGCTGTCACACCGAACGTACTGATCGCCGACACTGCGGAAGACGACGGTGGATTGCCCGACGAAGATCAGCAGGCCGCTCCCGGCGAAAAGCCCGGCGAGAAGAAAGACGAAAAGCCGAAGAACCAGACAGACGACCAACTGAACAAAGCGTTGGAAGTATTGAAGAACCGGGAATCGAAGGGATAAGGAACAAAGGTTTCAAGGTCTCAAGGTTCACAATCGCTCGCCTCGGCGGGCGATTTTTTTTGCTTATGAGGATAATGCGTGATAGCCAAGACTTGACCTTGCACACCACGCTGTCGGATGGGGTCGCTACCGTCAGGCCGTAAGAAGGTTCTTGAGGGTAATGGCTGAAGGGCGAACAAACGGCGCAAAGTTGTGTAAACGCCTGGTTACGTAAACTATCCTCAGTCCGCGCTCATGAACCGTCGCCTCCTTATCGGTTTCCACAGCCGAGTCATAGAACAAGTTCGTGAAGATGCCCCTCATACTGTCTCTCCCACCAGAGAGGTCTACGGGAGACTCAACTCGTGCCGCCCGATTAAACCAATGTGCTTCGCTCAGCAGTTTTCATGTGTCACCCGCGCGGAAAACAAACGGGCTTCAGGATTCAAAAGGCTCTGGAGGTGGAGGGATCAGAAGATGGGGTGGAGTTTCTTAACCAGGGCCTGGTACCGGGGGTCGGAATGGAGGAAATCGAAAACGGGCTCGTTTCGGAGGAAGATTAGGCGGGGGGAGTGCTCGCGATAGGCATCCTCCAGGAGCTTCAGAGTTTCCTCTTTGTGGCGGGCGCGGGCGCTGTCCAGGGCCATCCACCAAGGAGAGGCATAGCCTTGGCGCGCAGCTGTCTTGGCGTTTTGCCAGCGCCACTCCGCGACGGCCTGGATGCCTCCGCGCTGAAAGGCGTGGGTTACTGCGTCGGCCGAGACTCGGTCGCCATTCACGAGAAATCCTTGCTCCATTTCTTGTGCTGCTTCTTTGAACATGCCTTTTAACCAATAGACGTCGGCGAGGATGAGGTGAGTACTACCATCGCCGGGATTGGCATCGGCTCGGAGGCGCAACTCGGTAATGGCGGGGTCGAACTGGCGAAGCAGGTAGTAGGTAAAGCCCAACGCCCAGGGCCGCTGGAAGGGGTCGGCTTCGATGCCAAGTTTCTGTTCCTGCACGGCCTCCTCTGGACGATTCATCGCCATGAGGATGTAGGAGCGAACGTGGTGCGCCTCGGCGTAGTTGGAATCGAGCGCAATGGCGCGTTGGGATTCGGCATCAGCGTGGGCGCAATCCCAGTCTCCGAAGAAATAAAGAGCGGCTAAGGAGTTGTGAGCCTCAGGAAGGGAATTGTCCAGCTCGACCGCCTTGTGGGCGGCTGCTGCCCACTTGGATCGCACTTTCTGAGGATCGATTTGTCCGCCGACGGCACTGCCTCCGTAGTAGTCGGAGAGACCACTCCAGGCGGCCGCGTAGTCGGGCTGAAGCTGAATGGCCTTTTCGAAGTATTCAAGACTGGGAGCGCTGTTATCGCTGAACCAGTAGTAGCGGCCGTGCAGGTAGGCATCGTGGGCTTCGGGATTGATGTGCGGCTGCGGGGCCGGGCTGGAGACGGCGAGGCGAACTTCCTTGGCGACGGTTTGGGACAGTTCGGAGGGCAGCGAGAAGGCGGCGTTGAGATCGCGGTCGTAACTCTCGGCCCAGATGTGGGTGTCGGTTGGGGCGTGGATCAGTTGCACGGTTAAGTGCACGCGGGAGGCGGAGCGGGTGATGGAGCCTTCGAGAATGCCATCGACGCCCAGCTCGCGGGCAATGTCGCGGACGGAGCGACGAACTCCCTTGTATTGCATGGCGGAAGTGCGGGAGACGATGCGGAGAGAATGATTCTTGGCGAGGGTGGTGATGAGTTCATCGGTCATGCCGTCGGCGAAATATTCCTGGGAGGGATCACCGGAAAGATTTTCCAGCGGCAATACCGCGAGGGATCGGATCATTCCCGCCGTCTGTCGATTTGCGGATTGTGTCGTTACCCGATAACCCACCGCCAGACAAAACACCGCCAGAATCACAATGACAGCCACAAGGACCCACCTGTGCTTCGTTCGCCCGGTGGCTTGCGGTGCATGGCTGGACGCTTCTATGGTTTGGGGAGACTCGGTTTCCTTTGCAGAGTCGGGCGCGGCTCCGTTTCCATCATGCCACTCCACCTGGCCTACAAACCGATAGCCCCGCCGCGGAATGGTCTCGATCCAGCGGGGCCTTTCGGCAGAGTCGGACAGACAGTCCCGAAGCCGCTGCACCGCCGAGTTCAGTCCGTGGTCGAAGTCGACGAACGTGTCGGTGCCCCAGAGCTTGCTTCGGAGTTCCTCCCGCGTCACCATCTCACCCTGCGCATCGAGCAGCAGGAAGAGGATGTTGAAGCTTTGCTCGCCCATTTTGATTTTGGTTCCGGACTTCTGCAACTCTCCGGAGCGCAGGTCGAGCGAGTAGGGTCCGAACAGGGCGGTGCGTGCGGTTGAGGTTTTCATTTCCCCCAAAAGGCCCGGTGGGAGTTGACCTTTTCACCCTAGAAATACGAACCGCACGATTGTGACGGCAATTGGGGCGGAGGTCAAGAAGGCTCGTCAAGCTTCGCTTGCGGGAAAGCAGGGTGCATTATAACGCCAAAGCTTTCAGCCATTTACGCGGTGTTCTGGAAATGTCCTCGCGGTGATCCTTCTTGCATTGCGGCGGAACTCGCGCGGGGTATAAGTACCGACCCAGACTGGGGCATGTGGGGGAGCAGGGCAAGGGATTGCTTCGCCAATTTTTCAGTCACCCGAATCTCAAAAGGAGAAGTGACGATGAAACCGATTTCTGTTCAAACCTTGACCAAGCTCGCCGCGTGCGCGGTCCTAGCGATGGGACTCAGCGCCAGCGCCGTGGCTTCTTGTGGGGATAGCCTCGCTGCCATGGCCAGTGCTAAGGCTATCGTGAGTCCGTCCATCAGCCAACAACTGGCCACTGCGTCAACGGCAGATGGCACCAACAACTCTTCGATCGTCGGGCTGTGGTATGTCCAGTTCGTCGTGGGCGAGCAAACGATCCAGGAAGCCTTCCAGAACTGGAATCTTGGCGGTACTGAAGTTCACAACCCAAACGTCGACCCGCGATCTGGTAACGTTTGCCTAGGCACATGGGTTCGAACGCCGGGCGGCGGATTTAAGCTCGCTCACCGCGTGTGGAACTACGACGCCACTGGAGACTTTATGGGGACCATCCAGCTGAGTGAGACGGTTCATCTGAGTCACCAAGGCACGGTGCACACTGGTTCGTTCAAACTGGATTTCTACGACCCCTCTGGGAACTTCGTAACGGAAGTTGCGGGGAATGTTACCGGACAACGCATCCAGGTCGAGTGATGCCCGGTAAATGACAGGAGAGCCGTCCATGTTCGGCTCTCCTGCGGACAAGTCTAGGCTGTCTGAATTGGACCGTGACGCACCATTTCTTGCCAGCTCTTGCGAGTCACGCGGCAGGTTTGAGGTGAAGTTGTCGATCGGAGTAGGGATCGTGATGACTCACGACCCCCTCCTCGGACCCGGACGAGCGCTCGTTAGCGCATCCGGTTCTTATCTCAGATGAATGGCGGCAAAGCGTGCATCTGGAAAGGGATGAAGCGTGCTCGGTTGCGGAAGCCAGCGCTGAGCCAAGGCAAGAGTACGCGTCCACGAGATCCGGTGTTTCTGGCTCCGGCGGCGGAGAGTACGCCACCAGAGCGCCAGCACCCGGTCACGGAACGCCCCCAGACTTGCGAGGTTTCCCGGTACCGCGTAGTAGTTGAAGTGGCCTTGGACGACCGACTGCAGCCATCTTCCGGTTTGGGGCAGCGGATCGTGCATGCGCATCCGAAGCTGCTGCTTGACCTTTCACAACTTGCCTCGTATGCGTTTGCGGATCGTTTTGCGCCGTACCATGAAGCGCCCGAGACTGTTCTTCCCGCTGATATGCGTGAAGCCCAGAAAGTCGAACGTCTCCGGCTTCCCTTCTCCTCTACGTTTCCGGTTCTCTTCGGCAAACCTGCCGAATTCGATCCGGCGCGTCTTGTCTGGGTGCAACTCCAGTCCAAACTTGGCCAATCGCTCTCGCAAATTTTCTAGAAAGCGATCCGCGTCCGTCTGATACTGAAATCCCAAAATCGTGTCATCGGCATATCTGATGACCACGACCTCGCCTTGCGCCCACTTCTGGCGCCAGACGTTTACCCAGAGATCGAAACTGTAGTGCAGGTACACGTTGGCGAGCAACGGTGAAACCACCGAGCCCTGCGGCGTACCCGTCTGCGGTTCCGACCATTGGCCTTCCTCCATCACTCCAGCCTTCAACCATTTTCGAATGAGCCGCAGTATGCGAGGATCGGCCACGCGATGCTCCATGAACTGGATCATCCAGCTTTTGTCGAGGTTATCGAAAAAGCCGCGGATGTCCGCGTCCAGTATGTAGTTCACCTTCTTCTTCAGCAGCGCATACGACAGCGCATCCAGCGCATCATGCTGGCTACGCCCCGGGCGAAACCCATACGAGAATCCCAGAAAGTCTTCCTCGTAAATCTGGTTGAGGATGATGATCACGGCCTGTTGGACGATCTTGTCTTCCAGGGCCGCAACCCCCAATGGACGTTGCCGCCCATCTTCTTTCTGTATGTACACTCTCCTCGAGGGCAGCGCTCGATACGCTCCACGATGAACCCGTCCGTGAAGGTCGACGAGCCGATCCTCCAGGCCGGACTCATACTCCTGCCACGTGACTCCGTCCACTCCCGGTGCCGCTTTCCTCTTCAACGAGTAAAAGCTTTCCCGGAGTAGATCGGCAGTCAAGTGGTGGAGCAAGGCGGTGAACTTCATCTCCTTGTGTTCCCGTGCTGCTTTCCGCACGCTTGCCAACCCTTGGGACACGCCCTTCCCGCTCTGCGTCGGGTACGTGTTAGATTGACCGGCGTTCTCCTTGATCAGCGGCCTTCCCTCCCCACTCTCCGCCGACAATCTCGTGTCTTTGTTCGAATGGTTCATCGGTAGTACGCCACTGTGTGATTCCTCGCAGACGTACACGCGGGCCGTGCGGCCTGAGCCTTCACCCGCCGACCTGCCGTCTGGTTTGCCAGCAGGTGTCTCCGAGGTCTCCCGGTTCTCGTGCATGAAGTTTCTAGGCGTGCCGTGGGGTCTTCGACCACGCCGGACTGAACAGAAACTCGCGCTATCGTTCCCGTCCATGTTGCCTTCCGCGCATATTAACCGCGTCGGCGTCCGGGTTGTATCTTTTCGCGGCTCAATGGCCACCCCGCCTATCCCCTGTCTACGCTTCACTGGGTCCCTCGCGGTAGCAGCGCAAGACTCGAGGCCAAGTGGATCGCTACTCCTTTCTTGTAAGGCTCTTTCATCCTCTACTTCATGTCGGTTTATCCCGGCGCACTAACATCCCGATTACACTCAAAATCCCCGGATCGGATACCGGTCTGCGTCCGATACGTGGAGCCTTGCCAACCCTGTCCGCAAGGTCGAGGTCGAACTATTACAGATAATGCGTCAACACCTGCCACTTCCGTGAACATTGAAACCTTGAAACTCTGAAACCTTGAAACCTGGCCCTTGCGTTAACATTGAAGCGTTGAAACTCTGAAACCTTGAAACCTGCGCCCCAAACCTGCGCTCGCTGATGAAAGTCATCTATCAACATCTTCCGACGATAGAAATTGGCGGACGGAACTTAGTCGGACTTGTCTTGTTCGGATTGCTCGTCCTGCTCTCCGCCGCGGTGGGCGCGGCCTCCGGGCTGCTTTTGGTCTACTCGACGGACCTGCCCCAGGTCGAACAACTCGAACGTTACCGTCCCAGCTCCGTCACTGAACTCTATGACGGACAGGGCAGAGTGATCGGCACCTTTGCGCTCCAGCGCCGCGTCATCGCCACCTATGACGACTATCCGGAAGTTCTCCGCAATGCGCTGGTCTCAATCGAAGACAAAGATTTCTACCGGCACTCGGGCATCAACATCTGGCGCATCGTAGGCGCGGCCTATCGCGATATCGAATCCGGCGGGAAGGTGCAGGGAGCATCCACACTGACCATGCAACTTGCCCGCAATCTGTTTCTTTCTCCCGACCGCTCGTTTTATCGCAAGGTGCAGGAGGCGCTGCTCGCCATCCAGATCGAGCGCCGGTTCACCAAGCCGCAGATCTTCACCCTCTACGCCAATCAGATATTCCTCGGCCACGGCGCTTACGGCTATGAGGCCGCCTCGCAATACTATTTCAGCAAACCTGCCCGGCAGCTCAAACTGGAAGAAGCCGCGCTGCTCGCCGGGACTTCCCAAGGCGCCGCAATATTACTCGCCGGTCAACCACCCCGAACGCGCCCTCAAGCGGCGCAACCTCGTGCTCAATGCCATGCTCGAGGACGGCAAGATCACCGCCGCCCAGGCTGCGGATGCAAAGAGCAAGCCGGTCCTGCTCGATTTGCAGAAGGATCCGAATTCGCTGGCTCCGCACTATGTGGAAGAAATCCGCCGCTACCTCGAAGCGAAGTATGGCAGCGACCAGGTTCACGAGGGCGGGCTGCGAGTTTACACGTCGCTCGATATGGATCTTCAGAAGTCCGCGCGCCAGGCTCTGCTCGACGGCCTCGCCGCCTATGAGCGCCGGCATGGTTGGCACGGCAAACTCCTGAACGTAATTGCGCAGGGTCAAAAGCTCGACAAATACGCAGATCCGGATTGGGATGAGGAACCCGAAGTAAACGGATACATGCACGCGCTGGTTACACAAGTCTCGCCGGGCGCCGCCGAAGTCCGCTTCGGCCAGCACACGGCCACGCTCTCGCAGGCCGATGTGGCATGGACGAAGCTCAAGCTTCCCGACATTCTCCATGTCGGCGACGTCGTCTACATCAAAGTGCTTTCGCTGGATGCGGGCGGAAAAGCGCGCGTCAGCCTGGAGCAGGATTCAGGCGCCGAAGGAGCGCTCGTCGCCATCGATAACGCAACCGGAGAAATCAAGGCCATGGTCGGCGGCCGTGACTTCAACCTCTCCAAGTTCAACCGCGCCACGCAGGCTCTGCGCCAGGTCGGGTCGTCTTTCAAGCCGTACGTCTATACCGCGGTGATCGACCAGGGCGGCAGCCCCGACGACACCATTCGTGGACGCGCCGGTTACTTTTCAAACTGCCTCCGGCCCTTATTCGCCGCACAACTACGACGCCAAATTTGAGGGCACCATCACGCTGCGCCGCGCTCTCGCCCAGTCCAGAAACATCCCCGCGCTCAAGCTTGCCGACCGCGTCGGCATTAAGACGGTGATCGAATACGCGCACCGCTTCGGCATTACCTCAAACATTCCCGCATATCTTCCGGTGGCGCTGGGCTCGGCGGAAATCACGCCGCTCGAGCAGACCTCGGCCTTCAGCGTGTTTCCCAACGACGGCGTGCGCGTCGCTCCGCGCTACATCACCAAAGTGACCGACTACGAAGGCCGCATTCTGGAAGAAGATTTCTCCGACATCAAAGACGTCGTCAGTTCGCGCACCGCGCGCGTCATGACCTCGATGCTGCGGGAGGTGGTGCTCCATGGCACAGCGGTCGCCGCCGCCAAAATGCCTTATCCGCTGGCCGGCAAGACGGGAACGACCAATGATTTCACCGATGCCTGGTTCGTGGGCTTTTCTCCGTCGCTCACCTGCGGCGTCTGGATCGGCTACGACGAAAAAAAATCACTAGGCGAGAAAGAAACCGGAGCCCGCGCCGCTCTGCCCATCTGGATGCAGTTCATGAACGTCGCCCTGGCCGGCAAAGATCCCGGCGAATTCCAGCCGGCGCCGGGTCAAGGAAACACGGCCGTCGCGCAGAAGAAAGTTGACACTCCAGACGTCGCGCCCGGCGACGGCGAGACGCACTAGTCGAATTTCTCGTAGAGACGCGGCTTGCCGCGTCTCCTGCCGCGAAGGGAGACGGAGCAAGCCCCGTCTCTACACGTCACCCGACCAGCTTCCGCAGCAATCGACCCATCCGCACGATTCGATAAAGAGGAAAAAGCGCTTCCGGCAAGCGCACCGTCGCAACATCTCCCACGCCCGGCGTCCAGACCAGCCGCCAGAGATATCGCCAGCGGTCGCCGCGGCGCTCGCGCAGTTTCAGGATCAGGCGGAAGTATTCCGTGGATTCGAAATCATAGGCCGCGCTGCGAGCGAGACGCTCGGCGAATTCGCCGCCGAGAGCAGGCACCTGGCGATCGGCCGCAATCATTTCTTCCGCGGGCTGGGGAAGCTTCGCCCGAAGCACGTTCTTCACCAGCCAGAAACTTACGCCGAGAATGCGAGCGATTCCCAGAGCGCGCGCCCGGGAAAACACGAGCGAGTAGTCGATGGTCTGGGTAGTGGAGGAACGGGCGTCTCGCGAGCCTGCCCTGAGCGCAGTCGAAGGGTTCAGCCGGGCGGGGACGCCCGGCTCTCCACCGATAGACAAAGTCTCGGCAATATCCGAAAGCCAGATCAGCCGCGTCCAAAGATGCTTGGCGGCGTGCAGGCACAGCACCAACAGCGAATCTTCGGCAGACAGGCAACGCACTTCGCACCCTCCGACGACAGTCCGGCCCGCGCGCGCCAGCAGATGCTCCACGCTGAGATCAACCCCGTAGAAATGCGGCAGCAGCGCCCACTGTAGTTCGACCAGGTTCTTTCCCGCGGCGCTGTCAAACGCGCGCTCGTAGCCTGTCCGCAGCCACAGGCGTTCGAGGGACGGACTTTCGACACCCGGGATAAGATCCGCAGCAGGGCGATAGCCGATTTCGGCAAGAACCTGTTTCGCTCGCTCGAAGTCTGCTGGTGAAATGAGGAAGTCGAGATCCGAAAAACTTCGCAAGCCGAGATCGCGGTAAAGCGACTGTGCCAGCACCGGCCCTTTGTACGGGAGCGCCCGCAACTGCCTGCGCTCGAAGTGCTGCATGATGCGCGCCAGTTCGGCGGTGAACCAAATGCTGCGCTGCAGGTTCGCTTCGTAGGCAGATCGCAGCGAGCGCTCGATTTCCGGTGGAAGGCCGCGACCATGTTCGATCAGGTTGCGCGCCGCGAGCGGAAGAACTCCATTGTGCTCCGCCAGGCGAAGAACTTCCCTCCAGTCGAGCGCTGAGAGATTCCAATTCGCAATGCGCTCGATCCGCTCCGGAGCCAGTACCGCGCCGGCCAGCGCGCACAGGAACTCAAATCCGTCTTCTCGCTGCGGCGCGATGCTCGACGCGGGAGATGTGGGTAAGGGTTCGGTCATGGGAGCAACCGCGATGGTACCAACCTTCGAAATCCAGCGCCTAAAGGCGCGTCAATGTTAGAGCGCTTGCGGCATGCCTAAAGAGCCTGCCGAAAAACTCGCGCTGCAGGCCGCAGCGGCCCTCAGCGGCTAAAGCCGCATTCAAGACAATGCAGTTATCGCAGCGCTGAAGCGCTGCGCCACCCAACATCCATTAGGATCGCGAATCGCCACTATAATACAGAGTCTTCGACGCGCGTCCGAAGCGTCGTTCGCACTTTCGTCGTTCACTTTCATGGACCGGGTCGTCTTCGAATCCGTCCGCAAGATATTTCGCCATCGTCCAGCGCTGTTCAATTGGCTTGGAAGAGAGCGGGGTGGCGAAACCATTGCCTTGAAAGACGTTTCTTTCTCGGCAAGCCGCGCCGAGGTCTTAGTGTTGCTCGGCCCCAACGGCAGCGGAAAAACCACGGCCCTCAAGCTGATCTCGACCATGCTCCTGCCCGATGCGGGATCGGTGCGCGTAGGCGGCTTCGATGCGCGGCGCCATGCCGGTGAAGTCCGGCGGCAAGTCGGCATCGCCGTCGCCGCGGAGCGCTCGTTCTTCCCTCGTCTTTCCGCCCGCGAGAACCTCGAGTTCTTTGCCGCCCTCGACGAAGTCCCGCGCAGCGAGCGAGCGCAAAGGATCAAACAGGTTCTCCGCGATACCGGCCTCGAAGAGCAGGCCGACACGCTGGTCATGAAGTTCTCCAGCGGCATGTATCAGAGATTGGGAATCGCGCGAGCCTTGGTCAAGCGCCCCAGCGTCCTTTTGCTTGACGAACCGACGCGCAGCCTCGACGCCGCCACCACGGCACACTTCTGGGCCACGATCCGCGCTTTGGCGCGGCGAGAGACCTGCGTTCTGCTCGCCACACACAACTTCGCTGAGGCGGCCACCGTCGCGGATCGCCTGCTCCTGCTCGATCGCGGCGCATTGCTGGCCGATCGCGCCGTGGGCGACGGCGAAAGCGCTGACGCGCTGCGCGCTTTCTACTTCCGCATGACCGGCGAGATCGACGAGAAAGATTTGTAATATGGAGATTTTGTAATGTGGTAATTGGGTAATTTTGCAATTTGAAACCCGCACGGGGTTTCTTGGACTACCAAATTACCCGATTACAAAATTACAAATTTACGTTTCTTATGACTTCGACCCTCGACAAGCTTCACGCCGTCCTGCGTCGCGATCTGCTGACGGCCATCCGCCACCGCAGCGGTTTCGTCGTAACCCTGGTCGGAGTGTTCACCGAATTGGCGGCTTTTTATTTTCTATCCCGCGCCATCGGTCCCGGTTTTCGACCCAATGGCATCGAGTACTTCCCTTTCCTGCTGGTCGGCACCGGCGTCTATACTTTTTTCGTAATGAGCGCGCAAGCCTTCCTGAGCGCGGTGCAGGAAGCACAGCAGACGGGAACGCTGGAAGTGCTTATGACGACCTCCACCGCCCCGGCTGAGCTCGTCATCCTCAGTTCCATTTCCGCCTTTGCCGGAAACCTGGTCAATCTGCTGGTATATCTTTTCGCGGGGGTGGCAGTTTTCCGGGCATCGATCCACGCCAACTTTTTCTCGTGCGTGGCAGTATTAATTCTTTCCCTGGCGATCGCCCTGGCCCTCGGGATCGCCGCGGCTACGCTTCAGGTTGCGTTCCAGAAAGGCTCGGCGTTGCTGTGGCTGCTCGGTTCCGGACTCTGGTTTCTGAGCGGAACCATGTTCCCGATCCAGAGCTTGCCCCGCCCGCTCGAACTTCTCGCGCGCGCGGTCCCTCTCACTTACGCCATCGATGGAATGCGCCGGGCGTTGCTGGAGGGGCAATCCATGATGGCAATGGCTCCGACACTGGCCGTCCTGGCTGGGTTTGGCGTGATCCTGCTGCCACTTGCGCTCGCCGGCCTGGCACTCAGTTTGCGGCGCGCACGGCAGAATGGAACTCTGTCATTCTATTGAGGATGTTGATTCGCCTTCTTCGGTTTGCGGCTAAGTCGTATTGGCGCCGGGGAAAGCCGTGTAGTACACTGCCTTTACACTTATCAAAACTGGGGGATAAGCCAGCCGTTCGACCAACTGGCTTGACCGACTATGACCGACAATCGGGCCGCTCGCGAGAAGCCCCAGCAGCCGGGCAACGCGGGTAAAGGGAAGAAACTCTACCAGAAGCCGGCTTTCCGCTACGAACGGGTTTTCGAGACGCTCGCTCTGTCTTGCGGCAAGACCATCTCCACCCAAAGCCAATGTCATTTCTCGCAAAAGACTTCCTGACGTTGGAAGACGCCACGAGTGCGCCGTGTTCGAATTGGAGCGCGGTACGTGCAGCATTGGTGGCGGACGTTTTGCGTCGCAGCGGTCGTTTGCGGGTGCGTTTGCTCGTTCGCGGCGTAATTTACGGGGAAAGCATGCTGCCTACCCTTTGGCCGGGCGATGTGGTCCAGATCGAAAGCTGCTCCGTCGAAGACGTCCGGCCCGGTGAGATCGTGCTGGCGCGGCGTGAAGACCGCCTCGTCGTACACCGACTGGTCGCCCCCTGCACACCGAATGGCTTCCTGTTGCGCGGCGATTGCGTGCCTGGTCCTGATCCTCAGTACCCTCCCGAAGCGCTGCTGGGCCGGCTGGTGCGAAGCGCTGGAGACGGGCGAGCCGCGTCTGCAGCCGCTCTACGCCTGGGGCTTGGCGTGAAGTGGTCTCGCGCTGTGGGAATGCTCTTCTGTCATTGCGGGGTGGCACGCCGTCTTGCTCTAGAACTTCACAGCCGCCGGAAGGCGTCGGCGCGCGAACTTCGAAACTCGGAACCCGGCGCAGATGTGAGTCCGGCGGCGCTGGTAGCGTTATGATGGCCGCGGCCCAAAAAGTCGTGTGTGTCGAGATCGGAGGAATCCCGATCGCTCTGTCCACCTGTGACGCGCGCTTCCTCGATCTGCTGCGCCAGCGCTATGACGGGTTCCTGAGTTCTTCGCGTCCCGAGTTTGAGCTCCAGTTTGATCTCACCCGCACGGGACCGGCTTCCGATGACGACGTTCGGGTACGCCGCGATGGTGACGAGTGGCTCATCGAGCGCGGAGACTTCCACGCTCGCTGGGACCCGCGCACCGGACGTGGCAGCGTGCGGCAGAATGCGAACCCGTATTCTCTCGATTCGGTGCTGCGCATTCTGCACAGCCTGATTCTGGCGCAGCGTGGCGGATTCCTGTTGCATGCCGCCAGTGCGATTTGCGATGGCCGGGCTTATCTATTCTCGGGCGTATCCGGCGCTGGAAAAACCACAATGACGCGGCTGGCGCCAGCGGACATCACCCTGCTTACCGACGAAATTTCCTACCTGCGCCCGAGCGCCGGCGGGTACGCAGCATTCGGCACTCCGTTCGCCGGAGAGCTGGCCAGGGCCGGTGAGAACTGCACCGCCCCCGTCTCCGCTCTTTTTTTTCTGGAGCAGGGTCCGGAGAACCGCGTCGATGAGTTGTCGTCCGCGGAAGCCGTCCGCCGCCTGATGCGCAATATTCTTTTCTTCGCCGAAGACCAGGGCCTGGTGGAAAAGCTTTTAGCCACTGCTTGTGATTTCGTCGCCAGGGTTCCCATTCGCCGCCTGACGTTCTATCCTGATGCCAGGGTGTGGGACGTAGTTCGCAACTTCGAGCGAAATTTCGACCGCGACTTCGCACGCAACTTCCAGGAGGTGCCCGAGCATGCCTGAAAATTGCATTTACATTGCGCGCAGTTCTGCCATTGCCGCCCGCGCGCTGGCCGGCGAAATGATGGTCATGAATTCGGCCGACTCGACCTTCTTCACCCTGAACGAGGTCGCAACTGCCATCTTTCAAGCTGCCGACGGGCGCACTCCTTTGCGGGATATTGTTCGCGACCAGGTCTGCGAGCAGTTTGACGTCGATCCCGACGAGGCCCAGGCAGACGCCGAGCAGTTCGTCGCCGAGCTTTCCAGCCACGGAATTCTTCTCGTTTCGAGTCAACCGCTGTCGTCAGAGACGAACCGGGAGGCGCCCCGATGAGCCTGATGAGTGAAGTAGGCCAGAAAGCATTTAACCTGGGCGTGCCCATCGCCGTGCACATGGATGTCACGTATCGCTGCAACGAGCGCTGCGTGCATTGTTATCTCGATCACGACGACCACGGCGAGATGACGACCGCCGAAATCAAGGAGGTGCTCGATCAACTGGCCGAGGCCGGCGTTTTCTTTCTCACGTTCAGCGGCGGCGAGGTCTTCCTGCGCCGCGACTTCTTTGAGATTGTCGAACACGCCCGCCGTCTCATGTTCAACGTCAAGATCAAGACCAACGCGGTTATGATCCACGAACAAGAAGCGCGGAGAATCCGCGAACTGGGCGTGGACACGATTCAGATCAGCGTGTACTCGCATCGTCCCGAAGTGCACGACGCCATCACCAAGCTGCCACACTCGTTCGAGCGCACCATCAAGGCCATTCGCTTCTTACGCGAGCAAGGGTTGCGAGTCACCATCGCCAATGTGCTGATGACCGTGAATTCTTCCGATCACAGCGGCGTGCAAAAACTTGCCGCCGAACTCGGCGTGCAGTACACGCTCGATCCCACCATCACGCCCATGATGGATGGCGACACATCCGTTCTCTCGCTGCGCATTCCGGGAGAAGAACTCCCGGAGATTTTCCACAATCCGGCGCTGGTCGGCAGCCAGGAAGAATTCTGTGCTCCTCCCAAGCCGCCCTCGGAGGAGGATCTTGAGGGTTACTCGTGCAGCGCGGGCCATTCGTTCTGCTACATTTCGCCCTACGGTGATGTCTTTCCCTGCGTGCAGTTTCCACTTCCCACGGGAAATATTCGGCAGCGGAAGTTTTTGGATATCTGGAATTTTTCCCCGGAGATGAAAGAGGTCCGCTCGATCCAGGCCAAAGACCTGACCGTCTGCTCGTCGTGCTCGCACGTCACCAGTTGCACGCGTTGTCCGGGCTTGGCCTATGTGGAAGGGAGTATGCGGGGACCATCGACCGCGGATTGCGAGAAATCGTTCTACCGGACGGGCGTGCCGACGGAAAACATGCTGCGACAAGGGCTGTCGAAACCACGTGCCATATCGGGCGCCGCGGCGCCGCTGATCCAGATTCGGCCGATCGCCGTTCCCGCATGATTAAGTGGAGAGACGGGCGTCTCGCCCGTCCAGCCGGGTGAGGACGCCCGGCTCTCCACCGGCAAATCTGCATCGACAGCAGTCACCATCACGCGGTCGCGGCGCTATAGTTTGCTCCCGGCAACAGCCTTCTGGCTGCGATTCAGATCGACGACCGCTTCCAGGCTGGCCAACTGCTCGAGGATGCGCTGCAAGGCGGCGCGGACCTCGTGCGTCGCTTCATTGAACTTCAGCGCCGCTCCAATCCCCATGTCCATGCGCACGACTTCGCTTTCAATCGTAACGTTCGTATGTTCGTGCGAGAAGGTGAGTTTTAATGGCGCTCCCGGCAACAGCAGGCCGCTGGTTTCAACATAGCAGCCGCCCAGGCTCAGGTTGGTAACGATGCCCAGCATCGCGCGTTCTTGACCGTTTCCAGAAATTTCCGTGGTAAGCCGGCCCCGCACCCGCGGATACAGACGGCGGTTCTTCTGAGTCGACTGACTCTGCTTCTGTAGATACATACGTTTGTCGGCCTCCGAGAGGATCTTTTCGGCATCCATCCCATCTTCGGGATACACCGCCTTGCCCACGCTCAGCGATAGAATGTCCTCGTTGCAGATGTCCTTGCCAGCCTGTTTTGCCAGGTCTCGCATCTGTTCCGATTTGCGTGCGGCAGCTTCGGGCGTGAGTCCCGGAGCGATGACCACGAATTCGTCGCCGCCCATGCGCGCCACATAATCGTACTCACGGCTGGTTTCCTTCAAGGAGTGCGCAAACAAACGCAGGACGCGATTCCCTTCCAGGTGTCCAAAGCGGTCGTTGATCTGCTTGAAGCCGTCCATGTCCGCGACCATCACGGTCAGGGTTTTGTTGTCGCGCTTGCAGCGCGCCAGTTCCCGGTCGAGTTGCAGAAATAGCGAGCGCGCGTTGGGAAGACCGGTGAGGTAATCGGTAACCGCCGAAGTCTCCGCCTGCTCGTACTTCATCGCGTTCTCGATGGCAAGCGCCATCTTGGAACTTACCGCCAGCAGAATGCGCAGGTGGTCGGAGGTAAAGAAATCTTTTTCCGCGTGGTACAAAGCGACCACGCCAACCACGCCATGCAGGCCCTCGAGCGGGACGGCGAGCGCTGAGTTCAGCGTGCTGTACTTCGAAGGATCGTTCAGATAGCCGGGCTCGACCGATGGATTGCCATTCAGGATCGGCTTAAGGTTTTGCGCCACCCACCCCGAGAGCCCCTGCCCCATCGGAATGCGCAGCGAAGCAAACAACCGGAAGTTGTCGCCATTCACATATTCCGGCACCAGTTCATCGCCGTGCCGGACGTAGATCGCAGTCGCATCATACGGCATCGCTCGGCGCAGCTTCACCGCAAACACCGAGAGGGTCTCGCCCAGACTGAGCGAAGCCCCCAGATCCTGGCTGAGCTCGAAAAGAGTCTGCGCTTCCTGGCGCGCCGCCGCGATCGAACTCAGAAAACTGCGCTCTTGCGATTGCCGCCGTCCTTGCGCCTCGAAACCGGCTGCCGGCTGGATGGCCGGCTCAATCTTCGCGTCCTGGTCTTTGACTTCGGTGGACAATTTCTGCTTGCCCAGGCTGTCCGTGCGTTGGTGGACCAGTTGCTCCAGTTCCACGTATCTTCGTTCGAGCACCTTGACCACTTGCGGATCAAAAGATTTTCCCGATTCATCCACCAACCGCGCCATCGCTTCCTGCAGAGGCAGCGCCCGCCGATATTGCCGATCCGAAGCCAGCGCGTCCAGAAAATCCACCGCCGCCAGAATGCGGGCGCCAATCGGAATTTGCGTCCCGCGCAATCCCATCGGATAGCCAGTCCCGTCGTACTTTTCGTGATGGGCCCGTACGATGGGCACGACCGGGTAGGGAAAGCGCACCCGTTCCAGGATTTCCGCTCCCACCAGCGGATGAATCTTCATTTTCTCGAATTCTTCCGGCGTCAGACGGCCCGGTTTCGAGACGATGTGCTCGGGAATCGCCAGCTTGCCGATGTCATGCAGCAAGGCCGCGGCCTGCAAGGCCTCCATTCCCTCCCGGTCAATCTTGAGGTCCTTCGCAACCTCCACGGCGTAGACGCGAACTCTCTGCAAGTGGTCGTGAGTTGTCTGATCCTTGGCCTCGATGGCAAGTGCCAGCGCTTCGATCGTGCGCATATGCAAGTCGGCCATCTCTTCCACGTGCCGCTTTTCGTCCTCCAGTTTGCCGAGATAAAGGCGGTAGGAACGGTAGATGAGGTACACCACCGGCAGCGTCAGCAACGACGTCTGCCAGTCGGTAAAGCCGTGCAGCCAGCTCATCATTCCGGCTACGCCTGCGCCCACCAGGTAGTACGGGAAGCTCCAGAAGTAGCAGTCTGCCCAGATCTTTCGCAGAGACCTGCGCTCCGTCAGCGAAATAACGGCTGCCACCGGAAGGGTGTTGGCCACGAAGTACACGCACGCCGCCAAGAATAGCAAGGCAGAGGGGTTAGTCACCGCGCGATGCAACAAAGAATAGTGATAGGTGAAGAAGGTGATTGCGATGGCCAGCGCGGTCGAGCAGACGTTAAAGGCGACCTGAATCGGAATCGGACGATCCCGGTCGAAGCACTGCACTACCACCGCCGCGCAGCCGAGCGCCATGGTTTCCGACAAGCTCAGTTCCAGTACACCCAGCAGCAGAAAAAGAAAGTTCACCGACATCGTCCCGGTAATACCGGGCAGGTTCACTTTTAGCCGCGAGGCCGCCAGCGCAATCACTAGATAGCAGAAGAATTTGAGCGGATTCTGGCTCCGGTCGTGCAAGATCGAATAGGTCAGGACGGCCGTCCCGCAGAGCACGACCACGGCTATGAAAAAGCGTGGCGCCGCGCTCATGTCCCTCCAGGATTGCGGGCGAGTTTTCACCACGAACGAACTCCTGCCCGGGAAGCCGGGTTGCAATTCCCAGGCCCAAATACACGGGAATACTCATTGATAACAGGCACCCGACGGGCAGGAAAGCATTCGGGGATTTGGAGGTAAACTTCCGTAACGGAGGACAGTGACCTTTTGGTGGTACGCTGCCCCTCCGTGTCGCCGTAAACACAGCTCTTAAGCCGTAGAAAACACAGTGCCAACCACCGTATCGACCAACCGTGAAATTGTCTCCCCGCCGCATCGTATAAACAGCAGAGCCGGTAGGTTTGACTTGCCAGGAGCCTGTAAAGCCGCTTGTGTGGCGCGTTCTAACGGCATGGCTTCAGGGTGTGCGTGGCAACAGTTTTCGGGCAACCCGGTGGAATGAAATACCCGAGAATCCAGCCCCGGAGGGGCGAACTAGCTTAGCCCCGCGCTTCAGCGCGGGGTAAAGTGGCATGACGATTCAAGTCCCAGAGGAGTCTGTGTCATAGCCTGGGTGCCGTCCCTAGCGGGACTCGATTGGTCCCACTTCCGCCTACCCGGCACTGACGTGCCGGGCTTTCCTGTTCCGCCGCTTCGCGGCTGATGCATGGTACGGTCCACTTTTTCGATCGACCTCAAGCTATGACACAGACTCCGGAGGCACGACCGAAGTTCTCACGCACAGACTGCAGCCATGCCCCCTTCAAAGCCTAATCCGAGGCTCCTTAGAAGTGGAACCCGACCTGCGCCGTCAGCGCGCGCGGCGTCACATAGTGCGTCCCGCTGAAGGTCGAAAGGAAGTTATAGAGCGCCAGTTTGTTGGTCAGGTTGATGGCGGTCAGCGTGAGACTCCATTTGTAACGATCGCCTTTGAACAGATTATCTTCGCCCAGCGAAACATCAAACAGGTTGCGCGGCGCGATGCGCGGTGGATTGTGGTCGTCGTTCTCCGTGTTAGGAGCCGGAACCTTTATAAGATTGGATCCAAACTGCGATGCCAGGCACGTGAAAGGCAGCGGAGTGGTCGGGGTTGCGCGGACGCCATTGCAGGTGAACCCCGCTTGGAACTCTTGGTCGGCGGTTAGCGGGGCTCCAAATGCGTCTGTCATGTTGATGGCTGGTAGGCCGCCGAGTGTGGTTGATTGCGGGCAATCGTTGTACGGGACGTTGGCCCCGTAACACGGTGCGTTACCGGCCACTAGACCGCTGTCGTATCGCCAATTAAAGCCGAGCCATGGTCCGGCTTTCCAAGGCTGATATTGCAGGTGGGTCGTTTGGTTAAACTTTTCGTCGTGGTCAATGCGGAAGGGGGTTCCAGCCTGCCCGACCGTTGCGCCCAGACCGCTGGTTTGGGGCGGAAAGAAGCGCGCGGCCACGCTCGACATCACTACCAGCGCCGAGAATCCGTGGAATTCCGGCACGCTCACGCGAATGGCGTATCCCGGGATTTTGGAATTGTGCCATCCGATGGGAAAGAAGATCGGCGTGGCGGCCAGCGTGCTGAAATCGTAGCCGCTGTGCGTGTACTTCCAAATGTAGTCCCCGCTGACCACGGCATAGCGCCCGAACGCCTGCTGCAAGCCCGCATGGAAGTCATTGCGAAAGCCCGGCGTATTCGGCTTCTGCACGCACGGGATAAGATCCTTAATGACAGCGATGTTGCATCCTTCGCTGGCCAGGACAAGGTTCTCATTGAACGGACTCTCCAGCGTTCGCGCATAGGAAACGCGCAGCACCGTGTTAGTCCGCTTAATGTTGTAGGCTACTCCAAGACGCGGCTCGGCTTGGCGAGACGTTGTCAGGCCGTTGTAGAAATCACCCCGCAGTCCCAGGTTAAGGGACCAGTTTCCCTTGGTGATCGCATCCTGAAGGTAGATGGCAAGCTCTTTGACATCCGTATGGCCGTGAAATGGAAACGAGGCACTCGAACCCGAACAGAGATCCTTGGACGACGGAGTCGGCCTAGTCAGATCGTAGCAGCCCAACAAGGGAATGAAACTGGCATTCGCAGCGAACGGCGTTGGATAGTTCGGGTTTGTCGTCGTCGCCGACGCGCACTGCGACGGGTCGTTGAGCCCAGGGTTGCCCACAAACACCGGGACACCATTGGCATCCACGCAAGGCGCGTTGAGTGTCGGATCGACGATTCCAAAATTGAAATTCTCGGTGAGAAATGTTTGTTGGTACGTAGCCCCCAGCTTAACGTTGTTGATACCCTTCACATACGAAATATCGGAGCGGAGCCCGGTGTTAGCCAGCGTCCGATACTGTGATATGGTCTCCTGCTGCAGATTGGAGGGACCAAGGTCCGCGAACGGGTCCTTGCTGGGATAGTAATTGAAGGCGTCCCGCCGCACCCAGCCGCCAAAACTAAAGACGATGGTCGGACTGATCACCCGCGTCCAGGTCGGCGCAACGTTGAAGGACTTAATCAGCGCGCGCTGGTCGGTGGGGCCGACGACGTTGCCGTTCGGATCAAGACCCCCATTCGCAACCACCACTCCATTCCACAGCGTCGAATTTTGGCCGTCAAAACTGTTGGGCGTCTGGAACCACGAACGTGAAACACCCAGGTTCAGGTGAATCGAGTCCGCCGTCGAGAGTTGGTAGTCCACGCGGTCGAAGAAGTTTTCCTCGTTGCCCTTGTCGTGCATCACGGTGAACTCCGGCGGATCGAGGAACCGGCCGCTATTCAGCCCGTTCGCAGAAACGAAGTTTCCCCACTTCTGACCTCCGTAAGCCAGATCAAAGCCCACATTGGACGAGCCAAACGCGCCGTACGACGCGTTCACGCTGCCATGCGGTGTGGTGACGCCCTGGCCGGACCGCGTCGTCGCCACAATCACCAGGCTCGTCTTGCCACCGTATTCAGCCGGTGGCGCGCCCGGAATGACCTCCAGCGACTGGATCGAATCGACCGGAATCTGGTTCGAAAAAATCTTGCTTTGCTGATCGGTGATGGGCTGGTTGTCGACCGAGAACGAGTTCGACGCGTGATCGCCCAGTCCATGAAACAGGCCGTTCGAATCGGCAGCCACTCCCGGTGCCGAGAGCGTGACCAGCGAACTCACGGACGAGGACTGGCTTTCCAGCGGAATTTTGTCGAACAATCCCCGATCCACGTCGGTGTGGCCGATCGGATCGTTCTCCACCAAATCCGCCCCCGCCTCGACCGTGACCGTGGCGGTGCTGGTGGCCACTGTCAAACTGACTTTCACATTCACGCCCAGTGCCGAGCGGATCTCCACATCCTGCGCGTCTTGAGCGAACCCCTTGGCCTTCACCGTCATGTGATACGGATTAAACGGTACGTTCGGGAAATTGAAATTCCCCTTACTGTCGGTGTTGGTCGTCCGGTCATAGCCGCTGACCGCGTTATGAATCTCAACACTTGCATTCGCCACGACTGCGCCCGAAGGGTCCAGTACGGTACCGCTGATCGAACTTCCGCCCGACTGCGCACTCGCAGCCCCAACACTCAACACCACAGCCGCGGCCACCATAGCCGCAGCCAGCCAGCTCTTATAAATCAAATGCATGATTTCCTCCAATAATGGGTTCTGGAGCGAGTCCGATCACAGATCACAGATCGAAGATCGCGGTCCTTTGGGGAATACCTACTGGATTGGGCGCGGGATCAGAACGCAGGTGGAGGACGAATAAACTGGCTGGTGACGGGACGGAAGATCGGGGAAATTTCTGCAACAAGAATCGCCAGGGCCGTCGTAGCCAAAACCGGCGCGGACGCAACCGGCGCGGTATTGAGTCCAGCATGAGCGGTCGCGCAAATCGAGCAGGTATGGTGGGATGTGGTCGAGTTCTCGGAATGCGAGTGGGTCGCCTGCACCGTCCCCATCACACACACCAGGGCGACCGAGAGCAGACACACAACTCTGACCCATACGCCCCGATTTGCCGATACCTTCAACATGCCATCCCCGTGTTTCTGGTTAGAAGTATTACCTTTATACTATTTTATCGTTAAATGGTCATCTACGGATACGTAGCCCGCGAAAAAATGCCCCTCCAAGCAGACCCTCCGGAACATGGCCTTCAGGCTCCTGGACGCATCCGGTTGGCCGGCCCTCCGAAGCGAATTCCTCTCGCAAGCTGCTGCCGATAAGAACTTGGAAATGCGTCACTTCCCGCATGCCTTCCAGGGTCTCGAGGATAAGGCGCCTGCGCTTGATATACTCTCGCACTCATGAAACCTCTTCGCCTCTGCTTGCTTGGCTTCGGCAATGTCAACCGCACGCTGGCCGAACTGTTGCAACGGAAAGAAGCCGAACTGCGCGAGCGCCACGGCATCGAGTGGCGTATCGCGGGCGTCGGCTCGCGGCGCATCGGGTGGCAAGTGAATGCGGATGGCTTTGATGTGGCCGATCTTCTGAGCGCGCGAAACTCAGATGCATTCGCCAGGCGCGGACAGGCGTGTTCGCGGTACCACGACTGGCTCGACGCGGCCCAGCCGGACGTCGTGTTCGAAGCTACATCCCTCAACGTCGAAAGAGGACAGCCAGCCATTGACTACATCCGGGCCGCGCTCGAACACGGAGCCCACGCCATAACGGCCAACAAAGGCCCGGTCGTCCACGCCTATGAAGAACTGCGTGACCTCGCAGCCCGTCGCGGCAAGCAGTTTCTCTTTGAATCGACCGTCATGGATGGCATCCCCATCTTCTCGCTTTTTCGCAACACGCTGCCCGCGATCGAAGTGAGAGGGTTCAAGGGAATCCTCAACTCGACCACGAACGTGATTCTGACTGGCATGGAGCGCGGGCTGAGCTTCGACGAATCTCTCGGCCAGGCGCAGCAACTGGGCGTGGCCGAAACCGATGCCAGCCACGATATCGACGGCTGGGACGCAGCCGTGAAAGTCGCCGCGCTGGTCACCGTGATCATGGGCGTGCACCTGCCGCCGCAAAAAGTGGAGCGTGAGGGAATCCGCCGGCTCACCGGAGAAGCTGTGCGCTCGGCTCGAAATGCAGGCGCGCCCTACAAACTCCTATGTCGCGCTCGGCGCAACCAATCGGGAGTAAGCGCCAGCGTTCGCCCGGAGCAGATCCCGCTCACCGACCCCATGGCGCTGGCCGGCGGAACATCGTCCATCATCCAGTTTGAAACCGACATCTTCCCCGGGCTCACAATCACCGAGGAAAATCCCGGTCTCTATGCAACAGCCTATGGCATGTTGGCAGACTTCATCCGGGCAGCCGGCATGTAAGCGCCACTGTGCCGGTTTCACAAATAGCGTAGGCTGACATCCGCCCCATGGAACGGCTGGCGATTCCAAACCATCGCTTCGCACCGGTAGGGTTTCCCCTGTGCTCCTCTGTGTTCCCTGTGGTTCAAGCTTTCCCCTTTGCCGCGACCCCCTCTAAGGCACACCGCACTGCACCCGCCACCAATCAAACGTCACACCCATTAGAATGTCTGCTATGCCAATCGCTGAGCAGACTGCTTCCTCATCGTCATCCACGGCGCTTGACCTCACGTGGATTCGCTCGCAGTTCCCGGCGCTCGCGCAATCAGTCAACGGGCATCCAGCCGTTTTTCTGGATGGGCCGGGGGGCACGCAGGTACCGCAGCGGGTGATTGACGCAATCTCTGAGTATCTGGCGAGCAACAACGCCAACACCGGCGGCGCTTACCCCACCAGCCGCAACACCGACCGCATGATCGCGGAAGCGCGGTCGGCGATGGGCGATTTTCTGAATTGCGATGCGGAGGAAATCGTTTTCGGCGCGAACATGACATCGCTGACTTTCGCCATGAGCCGCGCCCTCGGTCGCGAACTCGGCCCCGGCGACGAGATCGTGCTCACGCTGCTCGACCACGACGCGAATTTTTCCCCCTGGAAAGCGCTGGAAAAAAGAGGCGTGGTCATCCGCACGGTGAAGTTTAACGAAGCCGATTGCACGCTCGACATGCACGACCTGGCGGCAAACATCGGCAATCGCACGCGACTGCTTGCGGTCGGTTATGCGTCAAATGCCGTGGGCACGATCAACAACGTCGCCGAGGTGGTGCGCCTGGCGCGGCAAGCGGGAGCGCTCAGTTACATCGATGCCGTCCACTACGCTCCGCACGGACCGATTGACGTGCGCGCCCTCGATTGCGATTTTCTGGTCTGCTCTACGTACAAATTCTTCGGTCCGCACATGGGCGTCCTTTACGGCAAGCGCGAGCACTTGAAGAGGTTGCGCCCATACAAAGTCCGCCCCAACACCGACAACATTCCGAACTGCTGGGAATGGGGGACGCTCAACCACGAATGCATCGCGGGAATCAAAGCCTGCGTGGATTACTGGGAGGAACTCGGCCGCCGTGTAGAGACGGGGCTTGCCCCGTCTGAGACGCGGCAAGCCGCGTCTCTACAGAAAGAGCGCGCCAAGCCCGCGGTCACGGCAAGGCGCGCCGCAATCCTGGCCGCGCACGCAGCGATTCATCAGCACGAGCGCAAGATGACGGAGAAGATGATCGCAGGCCTGCAAGCGATCCCCGGATTGAAGCTCTACGGCATCAGCGACCCGCGGCGCTTCGAGAATCGTTGCGCCACGTTCGTCGTCCGCATCGAAGGCCACACGCCGCTGGAACTGGCAACCAAGCTCGGCGAGCGCGGCTTGTTCACTTGGGACGGAAACTACTATGCCCTGAACCTGACCGAACAGTTGGACGTCGAGCGCCTGGGAGGATTTCTGCGCATCGGCCTGGCGCACTACAACACGATGGAGGAAGTAGAGAATCTGCTGAAGGCGCTAACGGAGATTGTGGTTTGAGCCGACGATGGCGCATCTCACGTAGGGACAGCCGCCCCCGGCTGTCCAGTCGGGCGAAGCCCGACAGCGCCTTCGTCAGCTCAACTCTTCGACGCGGTCTCCGCGGCCTACCAGTGCTACGCTCGCCAGTCCGATGAACAGGCCGTGTTCGACTACACCGGGTATGTCGCTCAGCGAGCGCGCCAGCGCCGGTGGATCTGCGATCTTTCCAAAGCTGCAATCGAGAATCTGATTGCCATTGTCCGTCAGGTAAGCACTGCCATCGGGTTTCGTTCGCAGTTTGGGCAATCCGCCGAGCGCCACGATCTTCTTCTCGACCACGGTTCGAGCAAACGAAATTACCTCGACCGGCAAAGGAAATTTGCCCAGCGCGGAAACAATTTTCCCCGAGTCCGCGACCACGACCATCTTCTTAGTGACCGAGGCGACCACCTTCTCGCGCAACAACGCACCGCCGCCGCCTTTGATCAGGTTCAGCTTGGGATCGACCTCATCGGCGCCATCAATGGTGATGTCGATTTCCGGATGTTCGTCGAGCGTGGTCAGCGGAATGCCGACTGCGCGCGCCAGTTCAGCGGTCTGGATGGAAGTTGGGATTCCGATAATTTTCAGTCCCGCTTTCACGCGCTCGCCCAAAGCAACGACCGCAAAGTAGGCGGTTGAGCCCGTGCCTAATCCAACGACGTCGCCGTCCCGCACCAGCCTGGCGGCAGCGCGCCCGGCGGCTTCTTTTTCCTGTGAATTGGCCATGGTCCTCCTGTTGAAGATCGCCTGTTGAAGTTTGCGAGCCCGCTATTATTCCACAGCCTTTTGAACCAGCTGCGGTAATTGGATTGTAGCGCCGGCATCTTGCCGGCTGTCCCGAGAGCGTCTCGCTCTCGGCGCGGCGGGCGAGGGACGCCCGCCGGACAGCCGCCGAGGACGGCGGCGCTACAGCGCAGTCAGTACTAGCCCAAAATCATCTTCCCCACGATCTCCTTGAGCAGCTTGGCGGCGACCGTAGCCGTGATTTGCGTGTTGTCTTGCGCGGGATTGAATTCCACAATGTCGGCGCCCGCGATTTTCCCGGTGATGGCATGCAGGTGCGCGATCGCTTCCCTGACCGACATGCCTCCGGGCTCGCGATGCGAAATGCCGGGGGCAAAGGCGGGATCGAGCGCGTCCATGTCGAAGGAAATGTAGATGGGGCCATCGACTTTCATGCGGTCGAGCGCGGGCAAGTGGCGCATTTCGATGACTTCGACGCCGAATTTCCTGGCCTGCTCGCGCTGATGCCCAGTCATGGTCCGAATGCCGATCTGGATCAACCGCTTGGCTGCGCCCTCTTCCATGATGCGCGCAAATGGGCAAGCGTGCGACAGCCGGTTGCCTTCGAGTTCGTCGTAGAGATCGGGGTGCGCATCGAAGTGGAGGATAGTCAGTCCGGGGACGTGCTTGCCGAAGGCACGGACAATTGGCAACGTAATCGAGTGGTCGCCACCCAGGCAGACCGGACGCAAGCCCTTGTCAAGCAATTCGCCGACTTTCTCTTCGATCGCGGCGAACGGCTCATCGAAAGTGAACTTCAAATCGCCGGCATCGCAGCACGTGCCTTCGACGCTGAGGTCGACGCCGGTTTCCGTCCACGAGTTCGACGAAATGGAATGGAAGGCCACGCGGATGATCGGCGGCGCTCCGGCCGCTCCACGCAACCAGGAAGAGTTGGCGTCGAAGGGGACGCCGAGAATGACAGGGGTTCCGGGCTTGGCTGCGTCGGGACGAAGGGTCATGCGAGTATTCCTCTGGCTTCAGAATAATCGCGGCGAGCGCACCTTGCAGTGATCGGCAGCACAGCGCCTCTTTGTTGTGTGGAGATGGATTCGTTGTGTGGTGACGGGGCGGAGCCTGCCCTGAGCGAAGCCGAAGGGCCCCGTCCGGGCGGGGCACAGCCCCGTCACCACACAGCTCCATTTCTCCCGGCTGCATCGGCCACGCAGGGCAAATCATCCGTTATTCTATAGAAGACCTTTTATGGCGACTTCAACTCGCAATACCAGCGGGGGCCCGGCTCCTGCCATCGTTCAAAACTACGAACGGGAACGCGTGTTTGGGCTGTTCCGGCAATTTGGATATCTGGAAGCCGAACTGAACCCGCTCGGCCTGCTGCCTCCGCAACCGCATCCCGACCTGCAGTTCGATACGACGATCGACAACGAGTGGGCGCGGGAAGCGCGCCGCATTTATTGCGGAAGCGTAGGCGTGGAGTTCATGCACATCGCCGACCCGGAGCGGCGGCGCTGGATTCAGAATCGCATCGAAGCCCGCATCGAAGCGGAACCGGCCGCCGTCGACATCGACATCAATCAAGCCCGCGCCCTCGACCTGCTCGTCCGCGCCGACCTGTTTGAGCAGACGCTGCAACAGCGCTATCTGGGCAACAAACGATTCTCGCTCGAGGGCAACACGTCTTTGTTGCCGGCAGTGGATCAGGTTCTGGATGTAGCCGGCGAGCGCGGCGCCGTGGAACTGGTGATGGGCATGAGTCATCGGGGGCGGCTGAACGTCATTATTCATATGGCAAGGCGCCCGCCGGAGCAGGTGTTTGCGGAGTTTGAGGATGTAGACCCACGCAGCGTATTGGGGTCGGGCGACGTGAAGTACCACATGGGTGCGACCGGCGAGTACGTCACCCGGAGCGGCAAGAAAATTCATATCCATCTGGCCTCGAATCCCAGCCACCTGGAAGCCGTGGATCCGGTGACGGTGGGACGCACTCGCGCCAAGCAGGACCGCGCCGGTGAAGACGGCAAGGCAAAGTATTTGCCGCTGCTGGTGCATGGTGACGCCGCGTTCGCGGGGCAAGGCATCACGGCGGAAACGCTGAATTACGCCGACTTGCCCGGTTACACGGTGGGCGGGACGATCCACGTAATCGTCAACAACCTGATCGGGTTCACGACCAATGCCCGCGAAGAGTATTCCTCGCGCTTCTCGGCGCAACTCGCGCGGCGGCAGGCGATTCCGATCTTTCACGTGAATGGCGAAGACGTGGATGCCGTCATGCGAATCGCGCGCATCGCAACCGAGTACCGCTACAAATTCGGCACGGACGTGGTCGTGGACCTGATCGGCTACCGGCGCCATGGGCACAGCGAGGTGGACGATCCCACGGTGACGCAGCCGCTCATGTACAAGGCGATCAAAGAGCATCCGCCGCTGTATCAGATTTACGCCAAACAAATCGGCATCGAAAATGTCGCCGAGCGAGTAAAGACGGTCAAGAGCGAGTACGAGGCCGCACAGAAGAGCGCGACGCAAGTCACCAAGAAGCCGCTGATGCGCGATCTTCCCAAGTACTGGGACGACTATTTCGGGGGCCGCTATAAACCGGAGTACGAGCAGCCCACAGGCGTTGCGCGCGAGGAGTTGGCAGAACTCACCGAACGTTTGACCGCGTATCCAGAGAGTTTCCACATCCATCCCAAGGTCAAGAAGTTGCTGGAACAGCGCCAGGAAATGGGGACGGGCAAGAAGCCGGTGGACTACGGTATGGCCGAGGCGCTGGCTTTTGCGAGCCTGGTCAAGCCGAACATGGGGAAGCAGGGAATTCCGGTGCGCCTCAGCGGACAGGACACGCGGCGCGCGACCTTCAATCAACGCCACTCGGTGCTGCTCGATATTCAGGATGAAACGGAATACGTTCCGCTGCGCCACATTGCGCTGGGGCAAGCCGCGTGCGACATCTACAACTCGACACTTTCGGAAGCGGGCGTGATGGGATTCGAATACGGCTACAGCCGCGATTATCCCGAGGCGCTGGTTCTGTGGGAAGCGCAGTTTGGCGATTTTGCGAACGTGGCGCAGGCGGTGATCGATCAGTTTGTATGTGCGGGCGAGGACAAGTGGAACCTCCTGTCTGGCCTGGTGCTGTTGCTGCCCCACGGCTACGAAGGCCAGGGTCCGGAGCATTCGAGCGCGCGCATCGAGCGATTTTTGCAGTTGGCGGCGCGGGACAATATCCAGATTTGTCAGCCCTCGAATGCCGGGCAGTATTTCCACCTGCTGCGGCGGCAGGCGCTGCGCAAGTGGAGGAAGCCGCTGGTAGTCTTCACGCCGAAGAGCATGCTGCGGCATCCGGATGCGCTCTCTCCTCTGGAGGACCTGACGCATCAACGGTTTCTGCCGGTGATTCCGGACACAGAAGCGCAGAATACCAAGCGAATTCTGATCTGCACCGGAAAGATCGGACACGAACTGCGCACGGAGCGGCAGAAGCGCAAGGAATTCAGTACCGCCATTATTTTCCTCGAACAGATGTACCCGTTCCCGGAGGCGGAACTGGCCGCGGAACTGGAGCGTCACAGTGCGGCGCGAGATATTGTGTGGGTGCAGGAAGAGCCGGCCAACATGGGCGCGCTATTCTACATGCTGCCGCGCTTAAGACACATCGCAAATGAGCGGCCGGTGCATTCGGTGAAACGTTCCGGGAGTGCGAGTCCGGCTACCGGTTCGGCAAAGGCGCACGAGGTCGAGCAGAAAACGTTGTTGGCGCTGGCGTTCACCACGCTGGGCTGAAACATCCTGTCGCGTGAGAAAAATAATAGCCCAGGAGCGAGATTCAATCTTCGATCCTGGGCTATTTCTGTGGCTATCTTATTCGTCACTGTAGAGACGGGGCTTGCCCCGTCTCCCCGTCGTCATTGGCTTACTACTGGCTTACGGCCAGCGCTTGGCCGCATCTTCCCATCCGGCGACGCGTGCCTGGGAGGTTGCACCCTGGGCGGCAACCACCGGCGGAATCCGTACCGGTTGCGGCGGCGGGGCCGCAGTTAAGCTGGGCTTGGGCGCTTCAGCCAGCGTCTCTTTTTCGTCCGAAAGCAGCGGGGCGGCGACGCGCAAGGCCTCAACTTCTTTTTCCAGCCTGGTCAGTTCAAGTTCCTTTTGCCGTAAAACTTCGTACACATTTTTCATGCTTGGGCACCTGTGTGTTGGAACAAGAGATTAAGCGCAGACTATGGGTTCGACCGGCAACTTGTCAAGGAAAACAGGCACCCGCAAGTACACGGGTAGTTATCGAAACACCACCACGGCGACCAGAATGCCCAGGATCAGGACCACGACCGCCAACAGATTGACGTGGTTCGCCAGCCACGATTCTGACCCGGGCGGTGCCTTTGTCAGGAAGGCCGGCACGAATTCCTCCGGCATCGCCGCCGCCGAGGCGCCCACTGAGTCAGACGCTGCGTCCTGCTCCGGTCCGTGTTGCTCGATCTCTTGTTGTTCGATCTGGTGTTGCTCGATCTCGCCCTGCTCCTGTTCGCGCTGCTTCTTCTCGAAATCCTTCTTCTCGGTCTCCTTCTTCTCACAATCGAGGCAGAGCGTTCTCCCCTCGGAAACGGGGAACCCGCAGGAAGCGCATTTTTGCACGCGGAGCATGGCCTCGGGAACTGAAACGGGCGCTGGCCCTGTTGCTGGCGCTGTCACTGGCGACGGTGAAATTACCGGCGGCTCGGCAGGCAGGCTTGCGGGCTCGGCGGCCTCCGGGTTAGGGGAAATGCTAAGGGGAATGTCAAGGGGAATCGCGGAAACCTGTGGCGTGCTGCTTGTGTGGGGACGGGGCTCCGCCCCGTCCAAGCGGGGCAGAGCCCCGCTTCCACACGAAGAAGACTCGGCCTGCGTTTCCGGTTCCCCCCTGGGCGCTGGCGCGGGTGCGGAGTTCCGGCGCTGCTCGGCCAGATCGAGGGCGGTCAGAGTGAGGTCGGCCATGCGTTCGAGTGCGATCAGGTCGCGCTCTTCGAAAGCGTAGGGATGATCGGAGAATAGTTCGAACAGGCCGCGAACCTCGCCGGTACGCCGCAGCAACGGCAAGACAACGATGGAGGCAATGCCCAGCGCCCGGCAAGCCTCCAGATTCACGCGCGGGTCGCTTTCCGCGTTGTCGCAGCGCAGCAACTGCCGGCGGCCAATGCTTTCGCCGGTCAATCCGGAACGAACCTGCAGGCGCGCCCCGACTGCCGGCGCGGAAGCGCCAGCGCTGGCGCGGCAAACCATCTCCTCACCCTGCGGCAAAGCGAGAGCGGTTCCAGTCGCGCCGGTGATGTACTGCGCGCGCTCCACTAACAACTGGAGCGCGGAGTCCAGTTCCGCTTCTGCCAGCGCGCGGCTCCCATTGGAGTTATCGCCGACTGCGCCGGCCGCTCCAACTGTGCCAACTGCGGAGGGCTGATCCGTCCCCGCGGTCGTGTCCCCGGCGCTCGCTGACGGGAATCCATCTTCGGGTTGGGCGGATCCGTGCATGGGGAGGATTGAATCGAGTCTCGCCTTGGAGACTCCGGCTGTCAAGGGCTGGAGGGGTAGGGCTGGAGGGGTAGGCTATACGCAGGGGAAAAGTGATACACCCTCCAAGCTGCCGGGTTTGGGGTTGGTGTTGGATCGGGGCCGGCGCGCGCGCGAGCGGGGAGAGCATTATGCTATCAGCAGCATCGCGGCCCACCCTTGCAAAAAAACGCAAGGATGGGGCACCCACGTTTCTTTATGGGAAAAGAAGAACAGAGCGTCGAGAAGGGTGGGCCACCCGCCTGTCAAGCGCCGCGGATGGGAGAAGGGGTTGGAGGTCCAAAAAGTGGTTCAGCGGCCACTCACGGCGCCGTTAGCGCGGGATGCGTGATTTCGACCACGATGCTCGGCGGATGCAAGAGTGTGTTGTGAATCAAGCAAAGATGCACCGCGTTCTCGACTCCGCTCCGATGTTGCTCGGTTAGCGCGGCGGGCGTTTCGATTTCAATGTGAAAGTTATCGATGCGCGCGGGATCCTTCAGCTTGTCGGCGGTTACCCGGACGCGCGTGCCTTCGGTCGCCAGCTTGTGTTTGCGCAGATATTGCGCCGCGTAGAAACCGGCACACGAGCCGAGCGCAGCGAGCAGGAGTTCCGGCGGTGTCATGCCTTCGTCGTGGCCGCCATTCTCCGCCGGTTGGTCACTCACGATAGCATGCGCACGCGCCTTGATTTCAAACTGTAACGCTCCGAGATGTTCCACGGTGACTTCCATAAGTGCCTCCAATCCTGTCGAACCATACTTGTCAAACCATTCTCGTCAAGACATTCTCGTCGAAACAACGATGAGACCAATTCAACCAACCGCTACTTCAAAGCTTGACTAGTGAGCGCAGCGTCGAGGTGAGCCCTCACCAGATCGCGGGCCCGGTGCAGCCGCGATTTCATGGCGGCTAGCGAGATTCCCAGTCTCCGCGCGACTTCGTCGCCCCGCAGATCTTCTACATCGCATAACTCGTAAACCGGGCGGTACAGTGCCGGCAATGCGTTCATGGCTTCGTTCAGCAGCCGCTTCATCTCTTGTCGGGCCAGTTGCACGTCCGGAGCAGGCTCCCGTCCGGCAAGCTCGCGGCCTTCGTCCTCTAACGTGGAGAGCTGCAGGAGCGGGAGCAAAGATTCGCGCTCCTTCAATTGCCAACAGACACGTTTCGCGATCTGCGCGAGCCAGGCACGGGAAGCCGCGGATTCGCGCAATTGATCGAGATGGCGGTAGGCCTTGAGTAACGCCTCGATCAGCACGTCTTCGGCATCTTCCCGGTTGCCGCACACCCGGATCATCTGTCGATAGACGGCGTCTTTGTGCTGTCTGGCCAATGCGTCGAAGTCCACGGAACCATTGTGGCATTGCTGAGGCTCCAACGCACAAAAGACTGTCACGGACAAGTCTCGGATTGTTCCGCATGAGGACCACCAATCATGCAATGACTCCGGCGGTTCCAGGGCATTCTTTCCAGGATGACCGCCATCGGGCAGATGTCCGTGAATCCGGCGAAGGTCAGGCCCAAACCGGCGAATCCGCAGAGAAAAACCCAGCGCGAATTGGCGGTCAGGGCCAGGATGACGCCGGTCAGCACCAGCAAGCCCGCGCCCAGACGAACCTGGCGCTCCAGGGACCAGCGCGTCTTCACGCTGGCTACGAGCGGGAGGCCGGCTTGGATCCATGCTTTCGTGCCGCCCTCGAGAACCGTAATCTGGCGCTGACAAGGCTCAAGCAGGCCGGCGGTCATGCGTGCGCGCTTGCCGGACTGGCAGATGAGGACGATGGGGCGGTGGAGATCGAGATCGTCGAGGCGAGCTTCGATCTGGTCCATTGGGATGTTGACGGCACCGGGGATATGGCCGGAAGCGAATTCGGCGCCGGAACGCACGTCTACGAGCAGGTCCGGGGTGGATGGGCGACTTCGCAGTTGAGAGACGGTTACGGCGGAGTCCAAATTTCCTCCTACATAGGGGAAGAGCGGGAGTCTTGGGAAAAGGATTCAGGGCTGCTAAGGCAAACGATTGAAGGGATATTTGGCTTGGACCCCGCTGGGGCGGGCCTAATGCATTCGCAAGAATGGCCGAGGACAATGCGGGAATTACTGCGATTTTTCGTCTTTGTGCCGCAGCCAATCGATGAACATCTGTTCTTTTGGTTTGTCGTAGGCCATGAGCAGGTGGCGGATGCTGCGTCCGCTGACGAAGTGGCAGACTTCTTCCGCCAGGTTCTTGGCATGGTCGCCGGCGCGTTCCAGGGATTGCGTCATGAAGATAACCTGCAGGCTGGCGTGGTGCGCGACGTTCTCCGGATTCTCGATGTGGCGCAGGAAGATGATATTGCGCAGGCGGTCTATCTCGGCATCGGCGCGGAGCACGTCGATGGCTTTCGTGACGTCGCGCTGGGAAAAAGACTGGCCGACATCCGCCAGCATTTTTTCCAGAACCGTAGCCATCTGGGTCAAGTCGCGGGCATCCTGCGAGTCGAAACGGCCTCCGGCAGCCTGCGCGCTGGTGGCAAAGCTCAAGAGCAAGTCCCCGATGCGCTCGAGTCCGATCATGACCTTCATGCACGCCAGCAATTGTCCGGTTTCGGCCTCCGGGACGCGGGTAATCGTCGAGGTCACACCGGAGTCCACTTCCAGGTCAATGGCATCGAGCTCTTTTTCGCACCGCTGAATGGCGTTCAGGTGCGACATGGATCCGGTGGCAATACCCTCGGCCGCAATGGCCGCGGCCTCGCGCGCCAGTTCGCACGCTTCCACCGTCCGCTGCACCAGGCGTAAGTGCGAGGGTTCCGGAAGAGGTGTTTTTACGCTGGCTGTGCTCATAGGCTAAATCGCGCTGCTTGGTTAGATGCCGGTTCCGCTCTGCGGGACGCGAGTGCTATCACCCCGGAGCGTGACACACACATCCCCAGAAAAAGCATACGTCCCGGCCTCTCAAGGCAGGTTACAACCCGGTGAATTTCTTATTGTCTCTGAATGAAGACATCAGGTAATGGGTCAGTTTCCGAGTAGCCAACCATCCGTCAGGAATATTTTTATCACGGAACTTTGTTCGGGGTCGGCCGCTGCACCAATCGAATATCCATGAATTGCTCCGAATCTGGAGTATTATAGACGCATCCAGGGGTGCTGCCGCGGAGCCCGTCGTGGCAGCGAGCTTAAGAATCCCACCGTAATTGCGCAGCGGCGAGCAGTCAACTTTGGCAAGCCGATCGCTGCGACAGCGAGGTCCATGAACCCTCCGCTCACGCCAGCTTCAGTGCCATCCACCCTGTCGCCAGGTATGCGCTTCGGGATTTACGAGATTCTCCAGCGCCTCGGCGCCGGCGGCATGGGCGAGGTTTATCGCGCCATGGACACTCACCTCGAACGTGAGGTCGCGATCAAGACCCTTTCGCTGGAGCGCTGTTCTCAACCGGACGCTTTAGCGCGTTTCGAGCACGAGGCCCGTTCCGCCTGCGCGCTCAATCATCCAAACATCGTCACGATTTATGAACTCGGGCACGTGAACGGCACGCGCTACATCGCCATGGAACTGGTGAATGGGGAGACGGTGCGTGAGCTGCTCGCTTCTGGCCCTATTCCATTTCGCAAGGCTGTCACCATCGCGGCGCAGATTGCCGACGCTCTCGCCAAAGCGCACGAGATTGGCATCGTTCATTGCGATTTGAAGCCGGAGAACCTCATGGTTTCTGGCGACGCTACCGCCAAGGTTCTGGATTTCGGTCTGGCGAAACTGCGTGTGCTCAACCACACCCGGGGTTCGGATGCTTCGACCACCACCACCACCATCACCGGGCAGGGAATGGTGATGGGCACCATCGACTACATGTCGCCGGAGCAAGCCACCGGCGGCGAAGTCGATTTTCGCTCCGATCAGTTTTCTTTCGGGTCGGTGCTCTACGAAATGGTTGCCGGGTTTCCTGCGTTCCGGAAAAAGACTTATGCGGAAACCACGGCCGCAATCCTTCGCGATCAGCCGGAGCGCGCCAGAATGTTGCAAGCGCCCCCTCCCTTCCTTTGGATCGTGGAGCGCTGCCTTGCCAAGAACCCGAAGCAGCGCTATGCCTCCACCCGGGATTTGGCTCGCGATCTCGCCGCCGTGCGGGACCGGCTCGCCGATGCCCCTGCACGCCATTCGGAGCCTCGCCCCAACAACCTGCCCGTGCAGCGCACCGCATTCATTGGACGCGAACACGAAGCGGCTGCTCTCCGTCACCTCTTGAGCCGCGTCGACGTACAGCTCGTGACCCTCACCGGTCCGGGCGGCATCGGGAAGACCCGACTCGCCTTGCAGGTGGCGGCCGAAATCGCCAATGAGTTTCCAGGGGGGGTTTGCTTCGTCCCTCTGTCGGCGGTTGGCGAGCGTGGCTTGATCGCTTCCACCATCGCACAAGCAGTGGGAATGCGTGAAACCGGGAATCAGTCGCCGCAGGAAAGCTTGAAAGAGTTCGTGGCCGGGCTGGACCAGCCGATGCTTCTCTTGCTCGACAACTTCGAGCACCTCGTCTCCGCCGCGCCAGTGGTGGCGCAGTTGCTCACTACCGGTCCGAAACTCAAGGTGGTGGTCACGAGCCAGGCGCCGCTTCACGTCTACGGCGAACATGAATTTCCGGTGCCACCGCTTGCGCTGCCCGACTGCAAATCCATTCCGCCCCTGGAAGTGCTCTCACGTCTTCCAGCGGTCGCGCTCTTTGTGGAACGGGCGCGGGCGGTGAAGCACGAATTCGCGCTGACGAAGGAAAACGCGCCCGCCGTGGCAGCCATCTGCGCCCGCCTTGACGGCCTGCCTCTCGCCATCGAACTGGCGGCGGCGCGCATCAAGCTGCTTTCGCCGTCCGCCATGCTGGCACGCCTCGAAAGCCGTCTGAACCTGTTGACCGGTGGCGCCCGCGATCTGCCGACTCGGCAACAAACTCTTCGCAGCACCGTGGACTGGAGTTACGGCCTCCTCAATGCGGCTGAACAAACTCTTTTCCGGAGGCTTTCCGTGTTTACCGGCGGCTGCACACTGGAAGCCGTGGAAGCGGTGTGCGACACCAAGGGCGATCTGGGCATTGAAGTGCTCGACGGCATGGCTTCTATGGTGGACAAAAGTTTGGCGCAGCATGTGGAGCAGGCCGATGCAGAATCACGCTTCCTGATGCTCTCCACCATCCGGGAGTACGCTCTCGAACGCCTCGCGGAGAGCGACGATGAATCTGCGACTCGCCGAGCCCATGCCGCTTATTACCTCGTGCTCGCCGAAGAAGGTGCCGAGGAGCTGGTCGCTCACCCCGAATGGCTCGACCGTTTTGAGGTCGAGCACGACAACTTCCGCATGGCGCTCGATTATCTGATCGAAACTGGCGATGCCGACTGGGGCCTCCGCCTCGGCGCGGCCCTGTTTCGCTTCTGGGAAACGCGGGAATATCTTACGGAGGGCCGTGACGCCATCGCCAGGCTCCTCGCGTTGGAAGGAGCCGCGGCGCGTCCGAAACTCCGCGCGCGCCTCCTGTTCGCGGCCGCGGTACTGGCGGGCGAGCAGGGTGATTACGCCTCTGCGCAGCAACTGTTGGAAGACAGTCTCGAGTCCTGTCTCGAGCTCAACGATAACCGCGGAGTGGCCGTCGCACTGAACGCGTTGGCTGTCAACGCTCGCGATCGCGGCGAACTCGCCCGTGCATCCTTACTGTTCGAGCGATGTGTCGCGATATGGAAGGACCTAGGCGATTCCGCGGACATCGCCCGCGCCCTCAGCAACCTCGCCAATGTGACCAAGTTGCAGGGCGAATATGCGCGCGCATCTTCGCTTTACGACGAGTGCCTGACGATGTTCCGGAAAGCCGGAGATGACGCCGGTGTTGCCTGGACGCTCAACTACCAGGGCGACGTGGCTCGGCAAAAAGCGGACTTCGTTGCCGCGCGCTCATTTTGCGAACAGAGTCTGGCGGCGTTTCGCCAACTGCGGGATGGTTGGGGAATTGCAAGCGCCCTCTCCGATTTAGCCAGTCTAAGTTGCGATCAGGGTAACAACGCCGAGGCGCGGCGTCTGTACGGCGAAAGCATCAAGATGTTCCAAGAGCTGGGGCACAAACGAGGCATCGCCAGGGTGCTCGAATGTCTCGCGGCAAGTGCCGCGGCGCAATCGAACGCCGGGCAAGCACTGCACCTGGCCGGAGCCGCCGCCGCACTTCGCCAACGATTGGGTGCGCCGCTCACGCCCGCCGAGCAACCCAGGCTGGAGAAGGCCCTGGATTTTGCGCGCCGAACGCTCGGCAATGCTGCGGGTCTGACGGCGTGGATGGAAGGCTGGGCGATGCCCGTCGATCAGGCCGTACAGGAGGCGCTGCGCTGCGACGCGGAGCCAAGTCTTCGGACTCGAAACTCTGCTTAAGTCAACCTGCGGTGCTGGGATCGATCAGGCGCCGCACTGCCGAGATGCGATTCGCCGGAAAACCTCCGCGGCGTGCGTGTTCGCGAACCGTTTCCTCATCCGGCGCCAGGTACACGCAATAGACTTTATCGCCGGTGACGTAGCTGTGGAGCCATCTGATTTCCGGTCCCATATCCTTCAGGACTCCTACCGACTTTCTCGCGACTTCCTTCAGTTCCGCGTCCGACAAATTACCCGCGCCCGGGATTTCCCGCTCGATCACGTATTGGGGCATGGCCACCTCACCGACGGTCATGGTAGCAGATTTTTCGCCTGATGAGTGCATCCCACCGTGCCCTGCACAGCGCCATAACAGGCTGCGGAAAAACTCTGATTCGAGCAGGTTTTGGGAAGGGCACGACTTCAGTCGTGCCGTTAAGTCGTTTAGATTTGTCCGCGCTTCAGCGCCTGAGGTGTGCTTTTTGCCCTCTCAACGATTTTTTCCGCAGCCTGATAAGGGATCTACGCCGACTCGCCCTCGGCAGCCGTCAGCGTGAACAAAAAGGTCGAGCCGTGATTGAGCTCGCTCTCGGCGCGAATCGTTCCCCCGTGCGCCAGAACGATGTGCTTGGCGATGGCGAGTCCCAGCCCCGTGCCCCCGGACTCCCGCGAGCGCGCCTTATCGACGCGGTAGAAACGCTCGAACAGACGCGGCAGATGCTCGGAGGAAATGCCGGGTCCGAAGTCTCTGACATAAAATTCGATGCCGCTCGCAGCCGCGCGGGCTCCGAGAATAACTTTCTTTCCTGACGCCGCGTACTTCAGCGCATTCTCGATCAGGTTGGAAAAAATCTGGTGCATGGCTTCGCGATCCGCATTCACATGGCCGGCGGGGACTGAGTTCTCAATGACCAGTTCGACTCCATACGACCGTGCCACCTCACGGAAACTTTCCAGAGCATCCTGCAGCAGTTCTTCGGCGCTGACCCGCTGGATGCCGAACCTGTGCTCGCCTGATTCGACGCGGGCCAGTGTGAGCAGGTCTTCCGTAAGGCGGGACATGCGGGCCGCGTTCTTGCGGATTATTTCCAGGAAGTCGCGCACGTGATTGTCCGCGAGCGGGCTGTCGAGCAGCGTCTCCGCGTATCCCTGGATGGAAGTCAGCGGCGTGCGCAGTTCGTGGGAAACATTGGCGATGAAATCGCGGCGGGTCTTCTCCATGCGCTCGGTCTCGGTGAGATCGCGGAGCACGGCGACCGCGCCGCCTCCGGGCATGGGCGCCGCGGTGACATCGAAGGTGCGTCCAGCAGCGATGGTGTTCGAGCGCGCCGAAGTGACCACATGGTCGCGCGCCGCTTCCTGAATCGCGGCGAGGAAATCCGGGTCGCGCACGCTGTCGATCAACGGCGCGTTCAGCCGCGGAGCGCGCAGCAGCAGACGGTCCATGCCCCGATTGGCCCACTGCACGTGTCCGTGGACATCGATGGCAATCACCGCGTCCTGCATGCTATTCAACAGAGTTTCCAGCTCGCGCTGGCTGGTCTGAACGCGTTCGAAGCTTTCTTCCACCCGGCGCGCCGTCTTATCGAGCGCCGACGCCACTTGCCCGATCTCGTCACTCGAAGTCGACGCGATTCTCGCGGTCAGATCCCCACTCGCCACGCGCTCGGCAAAATTCACGATCCGCTGCAGACGCCGGCCAACATACTGAGAAGCGCCCGCCGCCATCATCATCGCGAAAACGAAAGCACTGAGCGATCCCCAGAACAGGGCCACGGCCAGCGGACGATCCGTAATTTCCATCTCGGGCAACGGATACGCCAGGCGCACCGCTCCTCCAGAAACCGGCGCCGCCACGTACACAAAAGAAACGCCAAGAGTATGACTGCTGCGTTCATCCAAGCCAATTTCGCCGGCGAGGGCGGAAACAAATTCCCTGCGACGCGCGTGATTCTCCATCGTGCTGGGATCGGCTTCCGAATCGGCCAGCACTTTTCCCGTGGGATCGATGACGGTGGCGCGGGCCCCCGCCGCCTGGCCTTCCTGGGAGGTAATGTCGGCCAGGGAGTGCTGCCGGTCCGTCTCCACGCGATGGGCAAACATCAAGGTTTTCTGTTTGAGATTGCGCTCGATCTGCTCGCGCAGGGTGCGTTCCCAGACCTTGTGCACGGTCACCTGCAACGTGATCGCGGTCGCCCCAATCACCAGCAGAAACACAAACATCAATTTAAAGAAGATGCGACTTCTCAATGCGCGACCTCAAAGCGGTAGCCGGCCCCCCGTACCGTCTTCAAGTAACGCGGGTTCTCCGGATCGGGCTCAATCTTTTCACGGATGCGTCGCACATAAACGTCCACCGAGCGCGGCGTGACGTATGCCGTATCCCGCCACACCGAGTCGAGCAACTGGTCGCGAGTGAAAACGCGTCCGGCGTGCCGCATGAAGTAGTCCAGCAATCGGAATTCGGTGGCCGTGGTCGGCACCTGTTTCCCGCGAACCGTCAACGTCATCGCGCTGGGATCAATTTGGACTTCGTCTATTTTCGTGGGCAGCGGCGGCAGCGGTCGCTCAAAGCGCCGCAGCACCGCCTTGACACGCGCCACCAGTTCGCGCGGGCTGAAAGGCTTGGGGATGTAGTCGTCCGCGCCCAACTCCAGCCCCAGAACGCGATCCGCCTCGCCGCTCTTGGCGGTCAGGAAAATCACCGGCACCGGCGCCAGCGACACCGACTGCCGGATCTGGCGGCAAAGTTCCAGCCCGTCTTTTCCCGGCACCATGATGTCCAACAGAAACAGCGCCGGACGCTGGCGCTCGGCATCGACCACAACCAGGTTGCCCGTCGCGTACAGCCGCACATTAAAGCTGGCCCCTTCCAGATGATGGCGAACCAGCCGGGAAATATCCGGGTCGTCTTCCACTACATAGATCGTCGGCTTCACGCGTCCATTGTAACTGGAATATGTGACGATTCCATAAAAGCAGCGGAGGTAGCACTCCTCTGCGGATTCTAAGCTTCCGGTGTCTTCCCCTGTGTTGCCCTGTGCCCCCTGTGGTAAAGCTTTTGTCTTTTCCTCAACGCAGCGACATTCCGGCATCGGCGGAAAAATCCATCGCCACAAATTCCCTGCGCAGAAATTTCGGGAACGCCGCCGCCGCGATCATGGCGGCATTGTCGGTGGAAAGCGCGCGCGACGGAAAGAAAACGGGAAGGCCCTGCATCCCCGCTTCGCGCTCAAACGTGGCCCGTAATTCCCGGTTGGAGGCCACGCCGCCGCTAACGAAAAGAGTTCGAACGTCATACTCGCGCGCCGCCGCCAGCGTTTTCGCGACCAGATCGTTGACCATCGAGCGCTGGAAGGAAGCCACCAAGTTGAGGGTTTGCCGGTCGCAGAGCCTGAGAGTGTCTTCGAGCGTCGGCTTGTCTTTCTTTATGCCCGCCAGCGCCTGGCGGCGAGCCTCAATCGCAGGCTTCAGGTTCTCGGTCTCGACGTAGCGCAAGACCGCCGTCTTGATCCCGCTGTAGGAAAAATCGAAGTGCGGCCCGTCTTCTTTCGCTGCGCGTTGCTTGTGATCGCGCCGGTCTCCATGCTTGATCTGCGAAGTCTGGAACTTGACCGCGTGCGCATCGCCGTGCGGCGCCAGCCCCTCGACGATCGGTCCTCCCGGATAACCCAGTCCCAGCAGCTTCGCGACTTTATCGAACGCTTCTCCGGCGGCGTCGTCGCGCGTGTGGCCGATGTTCCGGTAGGTCCAGAGATTTTCCTGCACCTCGGCGAGATAAAGATGCGTGTGGCCGCCCGAGACAACCAGCGCGAGCACCGGGAAATGAAGCTCGGCATCTTCGCTTTGCCGCTGCTCGAGCAACACCGCATGGATGTGTCCCTCAAGATGGTTAACGGCAATCAGCGGTTTCTCCAGCGCGAAGGCAAGCGCCTTGGCGTAGCTGATGCCAACCAGCAGCGCGCCCGCCAGTCCCGGACCTTGCGTGACCGCGATGGCATCGATGGACTCATAAGTCTGTCCGGCTTCGGCCAGTGCTTGCCGCACCACCGGCACAATAGCCCGCAAGTGCTCGCGCGAGGCGAGTTCCGGAACCACTCCGCCATAAGGCTGGTGCGTGGCGATCTGCGAAGCAACGATGTTCGACAGAATCTGCTGCCCCGAGCGCACCACGGCCGCGCCTGTCTCATCACAGGAGCTCTCGATGCCGAGTATGTCCGCGTCAGGCATAATGAGGGCGGTATCTCTGGACTGGGCTCACAAATGATCCTGGGAAGGTTTTGGGAAGGGCACGGCTTTAGCCGTGCCGCTCAGAGCCACAAAAAATGCCGGCTTTAGCCCCTGAGGGCCTGACACCACGCCCCAGAATCATTGACGAGACCACTTCCAGTCTAAATGAGGGGGCCGCGCCCTTGCCGGACGCCAAACAACTCGCTACCGAAATCGTCCGCACGCTGCGCGAACGCGGGCACCAGGCCTACTTTGCCGGTGGATGTGTCCGCGACCTGCTGCTTGGCCACGAGCCCGCCGACTACGACGTTTCGACCGACGCAACTCCGCGGCAGGTCATGCAAATTTTCCCGCAGACCTTCGCCGTCGGCGAGCAGTTCGGAGTCGTGCTCGTGCCAGAATCCGGTGGAGAGACGGGCGCCCTCGCCCCTCACGCTGCCGTCGTCGAGGTCGCCACTTTCCGCTCCGACCTAGGCCACTCCGACGGTCGTCATCCCGACGAGATCCGCTTCAGTAAAGACCCCCGAGAAGACGCACAGCGCCGCGATTTCACTATCAACGGCATGATGCTGGATCCGGCCACCAACGAGATTCTGGATTTTGTCGGCGGACAAGACGACCTGAAAGCCGGAATCATCCGCGCCATCGGCGATCCCGAACGCCGCTTCGCCGAAGACAAGCTACGCATGCTCCGAGCCGTGCGCTTTGCCGCCCGCTTCGATTACCAGACCGATCCCGCAACCATGGCCGCAATCCAAAAGTTAGCGCCCAAAATTCACCAGGTTTCGTGCGAGCGCGTGCGCGACGAACTGACAAAGATGCTAACCGAAGGCCGAGCTCGCCGCGCGTTTCAGTTGCTCGATACGACCGGCCTCCTGCCAGAAGTCCTGCCGGAAATCGCCGTCATGAAGGGAGTGGAACAGCCGCCCCAGTATCATCCCGAAGGCGACGTGTTCGTGCATACGCTGCTGTTGCTCGGCAAACTGCCGGCTGGCTGCTCGAAAACCCTCGCCTGGGGAGCGCTGCTGCACGATGTGGGCAAGCCGCCAACCTTCCGCGTCGCGCCCGACCGCATCCGCTTCGATGGCCACGTGGAAGTCGGAGTGAAGATGGCCGCCGAAATCTGCCGCCGCCTGCGCTTCTCCAACCACGAGACCGGCCAGATTCTGGCGCTGGTGGCGAATCACATGCGCTTTGGAGATGTCCAGCGCATGAAGCAATCGTCGCTGAAGAAGTTTCTTCGCCTGCCCGCCTTCGACGAGCATCTGGAACTGCATCGCATCGACTGTCTTTCCAGCCACGGCCAACTCGACTCGTATGAGTACTCGCGCGCGCAACTGCGTTCATTGCCGCCCGAGGCAATTCGCCCCGCACCGCTGATTACCGGCCGCGATCTGATTGATGCAGGTTACGAGCCCGGTCCGCGCTTCAAAGAGGTGCTGTCAGCGGTCGAGGACGCCCAACTGGAAGACCGCCTCACGTCGCGTGAGGCGGCGATGGAGTATGTGCGGCGCGAGTTTCCGGTGTAAATTGTAGCGGTCAATGAGTGTAATCGAGATTTTACGCCAACAACCCTGTTGAGATAGCGCCAACTTCATGAGCTTAGAATCTGGAAGGCACACGGGTAGGGTTCATAAGCCAGCCCCCGCTTTACGACTGCAACTATTTGCAGATTGACAGGGCAACCCCCATCCAACATAATCCTCCGCACGTTGTGGGCGCGTCCGGCCTTCCTCTATTGCCCGGAACCTTATTTCCGTACCGGCTTTTTACGTAAGCATTGGGCCCCATTCTGGAACCAAGGTTCGATTCTCGCGAAAAAACATCTGGAGCGTGCCATGAAAAACTTGAAGACGCAGTTAGCGGTACTCTTGCTGTCCACACTATTCCTTCTTCAAACGCCAGCCCTGTCGGCGCAAGAGCCAGCCGCGCCGAAGAGCGCGGCCACAACCGCGGTGGCGGCCGAACCGCAGGCGGCGGGGCAGATTGTGTCCTCCCCGTCCCAACTGGTCCCGGCGCTGCCCGTCCCCCGCCTGATCAAATTCAGCGGGGTGGCCAAAGACGCCGCGGGCCAGCGGCGCAGCGGCACGGTGGGAATCACCTTCTCCATCTACGCCGAGCAGCAGGGCGGCGCGACCCTCTGGATGGAAACGCAGAACGCTGCATTGGACGCGCAGGGGCGCTACGCGGTGCTGCTGGGCAGCACCGAGAGCGCCGGCCTGCCTCTGGATCTGTTCGCCACGGGCGAGCCGCGCTGGCTGGGAGCGAAGCTGGAGTTGCCGGGAGAAGTGGAGCAGCCGCGGGTGCTGCTGGTGAGCGTGCCCTATGCCTTGAAGGCGTCGGACGCGGACACGGTGGGCGGAAAGCCGGCCTCGGCCTTCGTTCTGGCTCCGACCGGTTCCGGTGCGGGTACGGGTGCGAGCGCGCCGGGCAGTACGAACTCCACAGCAGCCAAATCCAAGGCAGAACCTCTGTTTACGAGCTCCGGTACAACGAACTACATTCCCATCTTTACCGACAGTACGGGCGACATCGGCAACTCGAATATCTATCAGAGCACGGCGGGCAACGTGGGGATTGGGTTCAGCAACCCGCAGCAGCGGCTGGTGATCGGGGCGCCGGCGGGAGGAACCGTGCTGAACGCGACGAACCTGTCGGATCAAGACCTGCAGGTGAACGTGACCGCGCCGGGGGCGACCGACAAGCATACGTATTTCGGCCCTTCGGTGGCGACCAACCTGACGCTGGGGGTAGGCGGGGTGGAGAAAGTGCGAATCAACAGTGCGGGGAATGTGGGGATTGGGGCTAGCAACCCGCAGCAGCGGCTGGTGATCGGGGCGCCGGCGGGAGGAACGGTGCTGAACGCGACGAACCTGTCGGATCAGGACCTGCAGGTGAACGTGACCGCGCCGGGGGCGAGCGACAAGCATACGTATTTCGGCCCTTCGGTGGCGACCAACCTGACGCTGGGAGTAGGCGGGGCGGAGATGATGCGCATCACGAATGCGGGCCGTGTGGGCATCGGCACGAGCGCTCCGGCCGCCACGTTGGATGTGAACGGCGCAGCCACGGTTCGGGGCCAGTTCAGTTTGCCAGCCCAGGGAACGGCGACGGCGACCGAGGGGGTGATCTCGCATACGCAGTGGCTGACGGCCTCGGCGTTCAACAGCGGTACGGATACGGCGGTGCCGCAGAACTTTAAGTGGCAAGCGGAACCAGTGGCCAATAACACGTCGAGCCCCTCGGCCACACTGAATCTGCTGTTCGGCTCGGGCACCAGTGCGCCAACCGAGACCGGATTCAACATCGCCAGCAACGGACTGATCACGTTCGCCGCGGGACAGACCTTTCCGAGCACGGGCACGCAGATATTGAACCTCTCTGGGGCGGCATTCGTTTGTTCTAACCAAGAGAGCACTGGGACCTGCAGCATGGCGGACTTCGACCCTTCCCAGGCCAGCATGATCAACGCCGAGGGCACGTGGGCCGCGAATGTCTCCTTGCCCCAGGGAGCCGTGGTGACGGCCCTCACACTGTGCGGCCACTTCGACGAGACGGGCTCCTCAGTTACAGCGACGCTAGATATGGCTGCTCTCACAGCGGCGGTCGGCCACGCGACGCCGGTCGCGATGGCGGGCGTCGCAAGTTCCGGCGCCGCCAACCAGACGCAGTGTTTTCAGACCACGACCATTACGAATGCAACCATCGACAACACGACGAACCAGTACTATGTCATCGTCGTAGTGCCGGACAACTCGATCGAGTTCTCCACCGTCCAGATCGCTTACTAAAAACCTAGGCGGGTGGCCCGTCCAAGCTTCGCTTGGGCGGGGCCTTTGACCTTTTTCGTCACAAACCACCTGTCAAAGAACGCTGAAAATGGTTTTGGGGCAGCTTCGAGGGCCGTCTTGGTTGACGGCCATAACTCTACACTGCCCCATTCAGGAGAGCATTGTCGCACCGGACAGTGTGGCAAGTCTGCGACGTGGAACACAGATTAGGAGTGATGAAAGAAAGCCCCAGAAACCGGAATCCGCTATCTCAACTCGATCACAGGTCGCCGCGTCTTGTATTAAAAAGTGACTTTTCAGTGGAGCGGATAGGCCACTTCTCCAGGGTAATGTCCGTCGACTTTCACCACCTTCATGCCGTGCTTGACATCCTGGAAATTGACTAAAGCGACGCCTCCGGGAAAGGCCGCCAGGGCTTCCTTTTGCATTCCGTTGGAGAACAGCGCAACCGGCTCGGCCTGGGCCGCTCCCCGAAACACTTGAGCCGTCCAATATTGTTTGTATTCACTCTCTGACATACCCAACAATCTCAACAGGACGACTCGCTCGTACGCGCCAGACGCGCGTACGAACAGCCTGACGGACTGGCCGCCAGACCAGAAATGCTTCTCTCCGGCAAAGAGTTTGCGAAGCTCCGGGGTGCTTACGTTCTTGACGGGGTTCTCCTCGTTGACCACGACCGCCACGACGCTGGTCTGCGCAATGGCGGAGGGAAGGCCTGCCATACCGATGAGCGAGACCACAGCCCAGACCGCAACTCGGACGACGATCAGTTTCGTCTGCATGAAATCCCGTTCAAAACTTGAATACCAACTGCATATGCAGCCCGTTAAGGGCGGGCTCGCCTTTCCTTACTGTGTGATCTAACTGGATCTTCAGAGCGATGGAGCCATTGAAATCGTAGCGCACGCCAAATGAAGGCCCATAACGAAGGTCAAGGTCGTCCAGGATGCCACCCTTATCTGCGTTTATATACTGGTAGCGGAAGAACGGCCGAGTGCGGTGAAACTGCTTCGATATCTGCGAGTAGAAGCCGGGCGTGTCGAACACCGTCGAACTATGCTCGTAGGCGTGCCGGATGAGGAAGCCTTCGCTCAGGAACTCGATGCCGTGCCGGATGTACACAACATGCCCGTTGACGATCATCTGGCCGAGCCTGACGTCTGGTCCCTTCGCGAAGTCACTAATCCGATCGTGATAAATTGACCCGCCAATCTGCAAACCCGGAATGGAGTCGGGGCGGGCAAACAGCCCGATATTAATGTGATTGCCGTTGTTCTCGTCGATGAGCGTTTGACCGGTTAGATCGGGACGAATCGTATCGCTGGATCCGTATTCGGCAATGTAGTTCAGGCCTAATTTCCCGGACGGAATGGAGCCGGTAAAGGATAATCCCACCGCGGTCGTGGGCAATACACCCCCGTTATCCGAGAACTCCATGAGCAACGGGCGGTCCGCGGTGGTTGGGAACCAGGTACTACTATGGAAGGCGGTATTGTAGTAGCCAATTGCGGTTTGATAACGACCGAAAGACATTCTCAGGTGATCGTTGTAATCGTAGTTGAACAGCATGCGTTCCAGGTCGATGTTGTAGGACTGAGCGACCCCTTCTCCAATCGCAATTTCCGAGAGCACACTGGCCTTGTCGTTAATTCGTGCAGTTAGCAATAGATCGAAGTCGCCGGTGTAGAAGTTCCCGCTTGAGCCCGGCTCAAAACCGTAAGTTCCCAATTCAGGGATTCTCTGATTCAGCGCCTTGTAGTCGAGTTCTCCGAACCCTTGCCATTGAATGCCGCGGAGTTCGTGAAGTTCTTGTATGAGGGAAGACGGTTGCGAATTGTTGTCCGCAGCTTGCGGGGTGGGCGTGCTCACGGACTGAGGAGTTGCATCAGCACTGGAGGGGGCATTGGCTCGCTGCTGGGTCTCGAGCGCCTCAACTTTCTGCTGCAGTGCTTTTACCTGCTGAACGAGTTGTTGAATCATCTCTTGTTCAGACGGAGCGGCGTCCTGAGCGTGACTCAGGCTGGCGACGAGTAACAGCAGGATTGTCGTCCGGTTGTAGCGCATGCTTCAGTCCCTTTCATGCCAACGGCAAACGGCGTCGACTTCGACGGATGCTGCGGTAGCGATCTGGCCTCGTTGTTCGCACAGCGCAATTCGCCGCGAGGCTCTCGCCTTAGGGTGTCATCGGACTTCTCGGCAGAATCATCACCACGAAAGGCCGTACTGCGGTAATCACGCTGAAAAAATTTCTGCGCCTGCCCGCCTTTGACGAACATCTGGAGTTGCATCGCATCGACTGCCTCCCCAGCCACGGCCAACTCGACTCGTATGAATATTCATGCGAGCAGTTGCATTCGTTGCCGCCCGAAGCAATCCGCCCCACTCCGCTGATTACTGGCCAAGATTTGATTGAAGCAGGCTATGAACCCGGTCCGAGATTCAAAGAAGTGTTGGCAGCGGTCGAGGACGCCCAACTCGAAGGCCGGCTTGCATCGCGCGAGGCGGCGATGGAGTATGTGCGGCGCGAATTTCCGCGTAGCTTCGAGGGGTGACCTGAGCTAGCCAGCAGAGCGTGTGGCCCTCTGAGCACCACACTTGTCGAATATCTCCGCGAAGAATGGCTCCAAGGCCCTCGCTGGATCATCGCCGACATTGAATGTCCCGGGCTCCTCGACAAAATCGACGGCACACGGCCCTGGCCCAAGAACTAAGCCCTGTCGATGTGGCAGGTATCGATTTTCAATTCCTTCCGCGCCGGCAACCCATCGGTAAGGACCGGGAATACCCATTGCGTTGAGATGGGCGGCACACTGTTTCAGGCTTTCAGCATATCTCTTCTCCTCAAGCAGTATGAGGTCGGCGTGGTAGCGAAGAAATAAGGTGCTGATTGCCCAAATCTCACCGTCGGTAAACATGTAGGTCACGGTCGGGGATGGATCCCCGCCGACCGGCCCCACAAATCCACATCCATCAGCACTCCAAACTAACGTGGGGTCACCGGCCTCACATAAAGGCAGTATGGCAAGCGCTGTGATGCGGCTTTTGAGCTCTGTGACTTTCATGAGCGGTTCGAGCGCCTTTTGCGGCCCAACACGAAGCCACATGGCTGGACCATCCTCCAGATAGATCTGGTAGCCCCCTTTGCCCAGTGAACTGCGAAATTATCGGGCGTGCGACACCGATTGGCTTTCCCGCTTGGCGGAATCGAGCCCTCCGCTGCAATGGTTCTCTGAAAGTAACCGGCGCAAGTTTGGGTAGGCCGCTCTTGTAGAATTCGCTTGCGAAGAATACCTTCAATGCACTTTCGAACTTCTTTGCGAGCTCCTTCTGCTGAGCCTTTCGCGTGTCAGCGTCGGCTTTTTCCGGTAGGTTATAAGTGATAGCGTTGCGGTGCTCAATGAGGTCAAACGGCATTGTTTCCCGTGTCGGTGCGCCGTAAGCAATATTCATGACCGGCATTATGCGGCGCTCGCCCTTCTCACCGAAGCTCTTTAGCGCGTACCCATACTCAATGAGCACGTTCGGATTCGGCGTCGGTTCTCCTTTCGGTCGCGCGGCTACGAAAGTTAAATCCGGTACAAATACTGTAGCCCTCTCAATTTTCTCCAGAATTGTTTCGAATATCTTGACGAAACCCGGTTCATCCACCGTGTCCTTGTCGAAGGTTAGATCGTCACGGACGGCTCTCTGGAGTTCAATGTCCTGAGCCAGGTTCTCTATTGCAGCTTTGAGAGCATCCTCGATGAAATAGCGACAATGCTTCTCAAGCCGGTCGGACTGCCACGAAAAGAAGACGCTAGTGGGCATAGATTGATTCTAATTCCGTGGGCAAGATGCCGAGCGCCCCACGTCACGCGGTTTTCGAGACGTGGGATGCCGCGTCTACAACGCATGCGCCTCCATCAGTTTGCAGAATCCGCCAGCCGACGCCCTCAGGCTAGCAACCACGTACGCGCGACTCTGCGAAATTCCCGCCCCCTGATCGTCCAGCTTATCCAGGATAAGCTGTGGAGAAAGATGGTATTGATGGATGAGGAACTCGTCTGCCGTTTGGCAAATTACGCCATACTGATCGAGACAGTTCTTCGGAAAATGCTTCGTGTTTTGTGTGACAATCGTGTTAGCGCGAGCCATGATTGCAGCGGCTAGCACGTGCCTATCCTCTTCGTCTGGAATGCATTCGACCGCCCTTAAAAGCTCAGATGGAACAGGGACCATTGCCTCCGGGAACGCCTGGTTCATTTGTTGTCTTCTCCAAGCTACCTGGGTTGGAGTTCGGTGAAGTTTCGTTCTCATGGTCTTGGCCATCTCGGCCAAAATCTGTTCGCTCCATAGAGGGCGATACATCGCAGGTTCTTCGGCCAATCGCAGCAAAAAGTCACATAGCGACATAGGCACTAAGAAACATGCATCCAGCACTGCCGAATATTCATTTTCCTGTGTGAAAATCATCCGGGATTTTGTCGTAATCCCCTGTTGCAAATTCCTGCCTGGCTAGGTCGTCCAAAGTCTTTCGTCGTGCAACATCGCGCTTTGCCTTATAGGCAATCACGTCTCGCACGTACATTCGGCGGTGGGTCCCTACCATGTGGAAGGGGATTTCTCCTTTCTCCAGCAATTGAATGAGGAACTGCCTGGATACGCCTAGAATCTTGCTAGCTTCAACGGTTGTCAGCTCATGCCGATTTTGCAAGATGGTCACAGAATGACCGCCTCGCAAGTCAGCAAGTAGCCGAAGTAGAAACGAGTAGACGTTGTTGGGGAGAATTTCAGTCTTACCGTCGGGGCCGATGAGCTTCGCCTCCGCCTCGCGAAGCTTGGCGTAAATGTCAACAATTTCCCTTTGCTCTTTCGGGGAAATGTCGACGGCTGACGCTTCGCTATTTTGTACCATGTGGGTTTGCCTCCTGCGTGTGAACTAGGACCTGTCCACGAACCCTTCGGGATTGACAATATCTTACCCACACAAGCGCTACAGACACAAGTAAAATAGTTGCCTATATGATCCAACAACTGGATAGATTACGTATTTAATAGCGTTTACGAGGGGTAGGTGTAAACTATGGAAATGGCGCCTGCCCCACGTCTCGCGGTTTTCCAGAGCCTGCCCTGAGCGCGAGCCGAAGGGTGGGATACCGCGGGCGTCTTCACGTCCGCAATCTGACCCCTGACCTTTTTCATCACATCCAGCCTGTGTGCGCCATCACAGACTCCCAGCCCGACCAGTGCGACAATGTTCCCTGATTAGGCAGTGTAAAGCTGTGTCCGTCTCCAGAGACGGTCCGCGAAGCCGTCCCGAGCCCATTTTTCAGCTCTTTGACAACGTAAAATGATCCGCTGAGCAGGCGTCACCCTGCCCGAATCGGGACGAAAATGGAGCATTTACCCCGCTAAGTCATTGGTTTTCAAAGATTTTAGCTGTAAGTCCTTTAAACTCAAAGATCTGGCGGGAATTTCCTCCTAACTCTATGATTCCAAAAGACCGGGGGGAGGGGGGGTACCCCCACCCATACTGATTGGTTAGTAACCTAAGAGTAAACGGGTGGGAATAGTTCAGAACGGCCCCCGCAGGAACGAGCGTCCTCGCGCGTCCCCACCTTCAATCATGGCGCCGGCCTTTCGCGGACAAGAGTGTCCGCGCCACACAACCTATTCTTCGTTTTTATCCCGGTCCTGCGTTGTTGTCTGCGATGAATCTTCCGCGCCAGCAACCGGCTTTTGCAGATCGATCAACGGCAATCCCGCTTTCTTCAGCTTGTCGTTCAGTTCCGGAACATCTTTTGACTTGAGCTGGGCCCATGCCGACAACTGCTCTTCCAGCGCCTTGTCCAGTTCTCCGAACATCGCGACTTGCTGGGTCGTCGGCGCGGCGTCGGCGGTATCGAGAGCGCTGACGAGCGCGTTGAGGGCGCTATTCAGGCGCGACAGGCTGCGGCCTTCGGGCGTCCTCAGGTAGCGCGTGCCGTAGCCGCCTTCTGAGCCTTCGATGGGCGCGGCTTTCGCTTCCAGCTCACCGGCTGCCTTTGTGATCGCCTCCGGCCCGTGTCCCGCTAGCGCTTTCAATTGCGACCGCAAGCTGCGCACCTGTTGCAGGCCTTCGTAGTCTTTATGAAGCGCTTCGGCAATTTTCTGGTCGAGTTCAAATTGCCGCCGCAGATCTTCCGGCGAAGTCTTCACGCGCGGATCCATTTTCAGGTCGAGCGTCTGCGTGTAGGTCTTGCCGTCCACGTTGAGCACAACTTTGTACTTCCCGGGCAGCACCGTCGCTCCGAGTGGATAGCGCGGCGTGTCGTGATAGATGGCCGAGATCGGGTACTCGTGCGAGAGCGCGTCGGGCGCGGGATAAGTCAAGTCCCAGAGGAAGCGATGCATCCCCGGCGCGGCCGACAAGGTTCGCGCCGGACGCACCCAGTACATCGGGACATTCAGTTTTTTTGGGTTGACCGGTTCGGGCTTGTCGGCGCTGGAAAAGTGGCGCACGACTCGTCCCGACGAGGCATCGGTAATTTCCAGAGTGACCGGGCTGGAAGCCGCGGTCTTTGTCTGTAGCCAGTAGTCGATCATCGCGCCATCTGGAGGATTCTGTCCGGCAGGTTCTTCCGGCGGCAGCGGTGTGTCGGTGTTGTTGTTGCGGCGCACGCGATACGTGATCTGCGGCGCGAAAAGTTGCGCCGGAGCATCCGCAACCTCCGCGCTGAACTGCCGCAGCGGCGTGATGTTATCCAAGATCCAAAACGACCGCCCGTGAGTTCCGACCACCACATCGTCATGATGAACGACGAGATCGCGGATCGAAGTCGGCGGCAGATTCATCTTCAGCGACTGCCAATGGTTGCCGTCGTCCCACGACACATAGACGGTGCGTTCGGTCCCGGCAAAAAGCAATCCCTTGCGTTCCGGATCTTCTCGCACCGTGTTGACGGGCTCGTTATCGGGCAAACCGCTTACAATCTTTTGCCACGACTTCCCGCCGTCGTGCGTGCGATAGATATAAGGACGCAGGTCATCGAGCCGGAAGCGGTTCACTGCGGCATACGCGGTCGCAGTGTCGAAGTGCGAGGCGTCGATTTGCGCGAGCTTGCTCCACGGCGTTAATTCGGGAGGCGTCACGTTCTGCCAGTTCTTGCCGGCGTCGTGGGTCACGTGAATCAGGCCGTCATCGGTGCCGGCCCAGATCAGGTTTGCGTCTTTCGGCGACGGAGCAATCGAATAGATCACGCCGCGATGCTTACCCTTCGCCGGATCGGCCTCGACAAACGGCCCGAGAGTCGCAGGAGACCCCGGATCTTCACGCGTCAGGTCTGGACTGACGATCTGCCAACTGTTGCCGCCGTCGCGCGTGGCGAACAGCACGTTCGATCCCAGATACAGCACGTGCGGATCCGCCGCCGAGAAAATTAACGGCGCGGTGCGATTGAAGCGATACTGCCCGGTGCGCAGAACCACCGGCGAAACCTCGCGCGTCTGACCCGTATTGCGGTCGAACACCGTAACCTTGCCGCCATAAATCAGATTGGGATGCAGCGGATCGGGCGCAACGTAGCCGTACTCTTCAACACCAACGGTCGTCCAGTCGCGAAATGTAATTTCGCCAAAGTCGCTGCGGCTGGCGGTGCCGATCGAACCGCTTTCCTGTTGCCCGCCATACACCCAGTAAGGGAACTCGTTGTCGGTGATGACGTGATAGAACTGCGCCGTGGGCTGGTTGTACCAGGAGCTCCAGGTCTGGCCGCCATTCACGCTGATGGTCGCCCCCTGATCCACGGCGAGCGCGATAATGTCGGGGTCTTCGGGATTGATCCAGATGGTGTGGTAGTCGTCGCCGCCGGGTGCGCCCTTGATCGCCGTGAAATTCTTGCCGGCGTCGGTGGATCGGTAGGTTGAAGTGTTGGCTACATAGATCACATCTTTATTCCACGGATCCACGCGCACGCAGGCGAAGTCGGAGCCGCGGCCCCGGACGCGGTCTTCGGTATTCACGAGCTGCCAGCTTTCGCCGGCATCGTCGGAGCGATAAATGCCGCCGGGCTTCTGAGCGTCAACCCGCGCGTCCACCCAGGCGTACATGCGATCGGGATCGCTCGGCGAAACGGCGAGGCCGATGCGTCCCAGCTTATCGGCCTCACTCGGCAATCCTTTCGCGATTTGCCGCCAGTTGTCGCCGCCGTCGGTGGATTTGTAGAGACCGCTCCCCGGGCCGTCATAGCTGTTACCGGTCGTCCACGGAGGACGGCGCGAGGCCCACATGTCGGCAAAGATCACCTGCGAGTTTCGCGGATCGAACACCAGGTCAATCGCACCCGTGTTGTCATCTTTATAGAGAACCTTTTGCCACGTCTGGCCGCCATCGAGCGATCGGTAAACGCCGCGCTCGGCATTTGGACCATAGGGATGTCCGAGGGCGGCAACAAAAACCCGGTTCGCATCCTTGGAATCGACCAGGATCGATCCAATCTGCTGCGCGTCGCGCAGGCCCAGATGCTGCCAGGTGCGGCCCGCGTCGGTTGACTTGTAGATACCGTCGCCTACGGAAAGATCGGGCCGGCGCAGGCCTTCGCCACTGCCAACATAAATCGTATTCGGATTCGATGGTGCCACCGCCAGCGCTCCAATCGAACCGGAGGGCTGGTCGTCGAAAATCGGATTCCAGGTGTGGCCGAAGTCCGTCGTCTTCCAAACTCCGCCGTTATTCGGAGCCATGTAGAAAACATTCGGCTGACCCGGAACGCCGGAAATCGCCACGGTGCGACCGCCGCGAAATGGGCCGATCATGCGCCAGTGAAGTTCCTGGTACATCGCCGGGTCATACGGCTGGGCGGAGAGCGCGGTAGGGAAAATCAAAACACAGAGCGAGGCGAGCAAAATCCACAAGAAGCGATTGATCACGGTTGATCCTCAAGAGAGGTAAGGATAAACCACGGCATCTGCAATTGGACAGCGCAGTCGCGACGGAGCGCTGGGCAGTTTCCGAGTGGCCCGTCACTCGGGCGCCATCGCCAAGGTTTCCCACTTCCCCCTGCTGCCCTTGCCTATTTGTATTAACTATGGTTAACTAAACCGAATGATTGCTGGTTAATGGATCAAAGTAGGGAAATTTGCCGCTTTAGGCCAAATGAGTGGGGAATCCATGGTACGGGCAGGTCATTTTGCTGTTTTCGCGTTGACTGTGGCGTGTCTTCTTCCGGTGAAGGCACTGGCACAAGGAGAAACCACGAGCGCGATCGTTGGCCAGGTTCGGGATACGACCAACGCGGTCGTGCGGGGCGCCACAGTGACGATCGCCAGCCCCGAAACTGGACTGAGGCGGAGCGCCCAGACCGATGAGGCAGGCCGGTTCAACTTCCCACAGTTAAAGCCGGGTGTTTACTCGGTCAAAGCAGAAGCGCCGGGTTTCGAGCCCCAGCAAAATGACAACGTCATTTCGGGCCTGGGCCAGAAGCAAACCGTGGATTTCACGCTTAAGGTGGCCCGATCCAATGAGGCGGTTGAGGTAAGCAGCGAGGCTCCACTCATCAACCTGGAAAACGCAAACACATCTACCACGTTGAATGCGCCGGCACTGGAGGACCTGCCGAATCCGGGCGGTGACCTAACCTACCCTCTGCAGTTTGCGCCTGGAGCCCTGATCAATACGGCGGGTAGCAGCAACGACTTCGTCGGCGGCACAAACGGGTATGGCAACGTGGAATTCAACGGACTCCCCGCCCTCTCCAATGGCTACATCGTTGACGGACTGGAAACGAACGACCCGCTCACCAATCTCAACAGCGGCCTTTCAACCAACCTCGTCCTGGGATTGAATTCGATTTCAGAGGTGACCGTCAACACTCTTTCTTATTCCGTGGATCAAGGACGGTATGGAGCATCCCAAGTCGACTACGTCACCAAGTCCGGCACGAATCAGTTTCACGGGAATCTCTATGAACTGTGGAATGGTTCGCTACTGAATGCAGCAGACTACTTTACCAATGCGACGCCGGGGAACCACAGGCCCAGATCGACCGTGAACCACTTTGGGGGTAGTGTGGGCGGGCCGATTGCGCACGACCAACTCTTTTTTTTCTTCGACAGCGAATGGGTTCGGATCGCACTGCCCATCGTAACGCCGACGATCGTTCCCAGTGCGGCATTCCAACAATACGTCTTGCAGCAACTTCCTCTGGGCTACACCGACCCGGTCACAAACAAATTGATCTACCCCAAAGCATCGCAGCAGTTGGTCGATTTTTATAAGAACATGTTCGTGCTCTATGGAAATACCAGCGGGACAGCCACCCAGGTACTCCGGTGCCCTTTCAATTCGGACCTCACTGCGGCACCGGGCAATCCGCCGAATGGAAACGGTTGCGCGAACCGGCAGAGCGTCTCGCACTCCAGCGACGACCACGAACAGGTACAGACGGTCCGCCTCGATTACAACATCAACGAGAAAGATACGGCCTGGCTTCGTTTTCAGGTGGATACAGGCGTACAAGCTGCCTACACCGACCCCATCAACTCTTTGTTTGATGCCGTGTCTCCTCAGCCTCTCTATTCTTTTGCCGCAGGATACACGCACGTCTTCTCGCAGAACCTGGTGAACTACTTCAATCCGGCGTTTTCCTGGTACGAAAGCTTGTTTGGGCCAAGTGACTTTCAGAAGACACTTTCGGCTTTCCCGATCGTGTTGCAGGGCAGCGGCGCGAATGCCTTCACGCCGATTGGAGGGCTTGACAACACCTGGGTGCAAGGCAGACGAGCCTCTCGCTTCTTCATTAATGACAACCTAGCCTGGAGCCGGGGCGCTCACGAATTACGGTTCGGAACGAATACCCGTATCTTCCGCCTGAACGACTATGACTTCGGGGAAGGCACAGTTCCCACCGTGACCTACGCGAACTTGCAGCAATTTATCTACGGAGTCGCGAACACCGCGTCGCAGACGTTCCCTTCGAGCGCAAATGAGCCCTTCAACTTTCTCAATCTCGATGTCTACGCGCAAGATACCTGGAAAGTGACTCGCACCCTGACCTGGACGTTCGGCTTGCGCGACACCTTCAACTCCAATCCGCTGAATCCGCATGAGCAAGTGGGCCGTCTTCGAGGCTCCTTCAGTTCCATCTCCCATGATGTCAATCAACCGCTGAATGCGGTCATCCAGACTCATCTCGGCAATCTGTTCTCGTCCACGCCAATCGCACTCTTGCAACCAAGGACTGCGATCGCGTGGCAGTTTGAGCCGAAATCCGTGCTTCGAACCGGCTTCGGAATCTTTAGCGATATTTTGCCAGGCACGGTTGCCGATCTCGTCGGCACCAATCCTCCATACGTCAAGACATTTCAGGGAGGAGTGCTTGGCAGCGTGGGCCAAGCCGGAACGACGGGCTGCGACCCGGTAGTCGGATGCACGGCAATCGCGCCGGGAGTGCCCAACAGTGCAGTGAACGCAACCATTGCCGCGGATCAGACTTTTACTTCGGGATTTCCCCAGGGCCAGCTTTCGTGCAAATCGCCACAGGCAAATCCGGCAACTTGCCTTCCACCGGTCGCGATGACGGCAGTGCCTGATGGCAAGCTGCATGCGCCGTACTTTATGGAGTGGAGCCTGGGAATTGAACATCAATTCGGAACGACGGCCAGCCTGAAAGCGCAATACGTGGGCACGCGGGCCGTGAACCAGCCGTACTCAACACAAGTCAACGGCTACCAAACCGTGTGCCAGGGCTGTTTTGCGCCGTTCCCTTACATGCTACCTACCGATCCACGATTCGGCGCGGTGACGCAGTTCTCCACGGGCGCGAACAGTCACTACAACGGCCTTCAACTGACCGCGATGAAGCGGCTCGGCCATGGTCTGCAAGGACAGGTCAACTACACCTGGAGCCGTTGCATGGATACGGTCTCGAACGGAGGATTCCTTCAGTTCTCCGCGGGAGGGATTCTTTCGCCTCTGCCGGGGGACCTGGCCCGCGATTATGGTCCCTGCGACTATGACATCCGGCACAATCTCAACGCGCAGTATGTGTATCAGTTGCCGGTTCGAGTGCGTAATCATTCTCTGGGTTACGCGCTCAATGGCTGGCAGATTTCCGGAACCATGTTTTGGCATAGCGGCGTTCCGTTCTCGGTGCTGAGCACGCCTTATTCAGCAAACGGAAACGGCATCGTGCAGGGCAGCGGGCCGCAGTTCGCCAGTGTCGTTCCCGGCGTTCCGCTGTATCAGCATCATCCGATTCCCGGTGTAACGCAGGCAGGAACGCTGCAGTGGCTTAATCCGGACGCATTTGTATCGGCGGTCGATCCGAGTACAGGGCAGTGTTATGGCGGGGACAGCCCGCAGAATTGCCGATTCGGTAACCTCGGCCGTAATGCCCTGCGTGGTCCCGATTTCCTCTGGAGCGACTTCTATCTGACAAAATGGTTTTCCTTGACCGAACATGTGAAGCTGCGGTTTGAGGGTCAGTTCTTTAATGTCTTCAACCATCCAAATTTCGGCCTTCCCAGCGTGGTGCAGGCCGGCATTCCAGGAAATCCTTCCACGCAGGCTGGCTTTGGGGCGCTCACTTACGCCACTTCTCCGCCAACCGGCTTGCTGGGCGTCGGTTTGGGTGGTGATAGCAGTCCACGCATGATCGCCTTTCAGGCGCGGCTGGAGTTCTGAGCCTACTCAAGATGATCGACGAAGGGCGCTGGTTCTACGGAACGACGGAAGCAGCAGCGCCGGACGCGCTCCCGAGATAGCGCCGCAACGCGTCCTGCCATTCCGGCATGTGGACGTTGTAAGCGTGCAGGCTGTCGGGCGACAGAACGGAGTAAGCGGGCCGACGCGCCGGACGCGGGAATTCGGCTGTGGTCACCGGTTTGACCGCGGTCGGTATCCCGGAGAGACGCACGATCTCGGTGGCGAAGTCGTACCATGTGCAGTTGCCGGAATTGGTGACGTGCACAATTCCGCGAGCGGAGGCACGGCAAAGTTCGACGAGAGCGGATGCCAGATCGCGCGTGAAAGTCGGGCTGCCACGCTGGTCGTTCACCACGGAAATCTCAGGACGGGTTGACGCCAGCTTCAGAATCGTTGCGGGAAAACACTTGCCTCCGTGCCCAAACAGCCACGAAGTCCGGGCGATGCAGACCTCGGGTAGGATCTCAAGAAGCCGCTCCTCGGCCCGGGCTTTACTCTCGCCATATACGCTGGTCGGATTTCTGGCATCGCTGGTTTGGTAAGGCGATCGTTTGTTGCCATCGAAAACGTAGTCCGTGCTCAGGAACATCAATCGCGATCCGGCTTCGCGGGCAGCTTGCGCCACGTTGACGGCGCCCTCGCAATTCACCGCAAAGGCCAGATCGCGGTTTGACTCGCAGCCATCCACGTCGGTGTAGGCAGCGGACAGGAGAATCCACTCGGGACGGGAATCGCAAATCACGGCGCGAACGCGCGCGCGGTCGCGCAGGTCGGCGTCTTTGGACGAGAGCGCGGTCAATTGATCGCTGCTCAGTTCCTGAACGAGTTCCTGGCCGAGCAGTCCGGATGCACCAAAGAGGGTGACGCGCATAGCGGCATTGTAGTCGCTACTCGGTCGCAGGCGTTTGCGGAGTTCGCATCCGGCGTCGCAGAGCGTGGAGGATGACCGATCCGCTGATGCCGAAGCAGACGACGGCGGCAAACGCCACCAGATCCAGCATTCCGCGTCTTATCCGCAGGTAATCCGCGAACAGCGTAACCATGGCGCAGAAAATGCCCAGGACGTTGAGCCAGAGGGGAGAATGAATATTCGGAAGATCGCGGCGAAACCAAACCTGGAGGAGCAGCGCGGCCAACCCGATCGCGGCCACCACTACCAAAGCGGTAGGACTGTAAAAAGCGTTCGGCCCGGTATAGATCACGACCAGCGCGAGCGCCAGAAGGAGCAGCCCTGAAGCGATCACCGTCCATCGGCGGGCTACGCCCGACCCGGAGTTTGTCACCAAGCGATCTCCTCGCCTTTCCGCATATTGCCATTGTATCCGTCGGCCTTTCCTTCTGCGCTCAGGCGTTGCTGCTCGGCATCCATTCCGCCGGGCGATGCTCGCCGTGCGACATGGCGTAGAGGACCAGTTCCACCCGGCTCGAAATCCCCACCTTATCGAAGATGCGCAGCAGATATTTCTTGATCGTGTGTTCGCTGAGCCCCAGTTCGGCGGCGACTCCGCGGTTGGTCAAGCCGTCGGCTACGAGCGCGACCACCTGCTCCTCGCGAGGCGTCAACAAAGACCTCCCCGTAGAGTTGACCACACGCAGCGTAGGCACCTCCGACAACGCATCCAGCACGTAATTCATCTGCTGGCTGTTGATCCAAACCTGCCCCTGGGCAACGCAGTGGACGCACTTGCAGAGCATCGGAAAAGGAGTTTGGGTAAAAAGAAAGATGCCCTTCGCACCCGCCCGCAAGGCATTCACCACCAGTTCGCGGTCGTCGTTTTCGGCCAGCAGCACGGGCGCGATCTTCGGATGCGAAACTCGCAACCAGCGCAGCAGGCTCAAATCCGCCAGGTGGCTCCCGGCAATCAAAACCACGTCGGCTTGATTCGATTGCATGAAGTTGAAGAGACCGGACGTCTCCAAAGCGACAGCGGAGACCTGAAAGTCCCGCCGGCTTTTCAAGGCCCGCGTCAAGAGTTGAGACTGAATGGGACTCGAATCGGCGACCAGAACTTGCACTACTTCGGTTTCGACCGGCCCGGTTCCCGTGGACTGTTTCGCGGAACGAATAGTTTTCACGCTACCATCATGCCCAAGAGCGCACGGACTGGATGTAGGCCCCGTCACACCCTGTTGGTGATGAATTCCGCGCTGCATACCTACTTTCGCAGGGCTACTCTTGTGCGCAACTTTCGTAGCGGCATTTTCCTACCCGGAGTGCGCCCTGGACCGGGAACCCCAGTCCTGGCGGCCCCGCTGCTGATTTCATCACCTCTTCGATCGCCGGAACGTGCCCTGTACCTCGGTGGACAGTACTTTCCAAGTCTTGTTGTGTTCGGCACGCAAAGGTACCTTCGAGGAAACAGCTCAAACGTCCGAGCTGCTTTGGTTCGCCGTTCAGAGCAACGGCGAGAGTCCGGAGATGAATGTATTTACTAAACAAGTCGTTTTGGGGGCTGTGGGCATGCTCATCCTACAGTTAGCCGTGGTCACCTCCGCTCAGGAGACTGTACCGTCGCCTGCTTCGGCGCCTGTGTCCTCTGCTCCGCCAACCGGCAAACTCGCGGCGGCGGAGAGCTCGCAGAGCCAGGACCGGTCCGGCACGGGCGGTTCCACCAGCGGAGCGATCACACAACCCGGGAGAGCGGGTGGCATGGGAGATCCTGCATTCGGAGGGGAACGCCATCCGCTTTATCGGCTTTCGAAATCGGACACCGTGGACGTAAATTTCACTTTTTCTCCCGACTTTAATCAGACTTTGACGGTGCAGCCCGACGGCTTCGTGGCACTGAAAGGTGCGGGCACTCTGTTAGCGGAAGGACTCACGGTGCCCCAGATGCAGCAGGCGGTTGCCTATGCCTACCGCGGCTTTCTGCACGAGCCCGAGGTCACCGTGACCTTAAAGGATTTTGACAAGCCCTACTTCCTCGCTTCGGGTGAGGTGGCGCGGCCAGGGAAATATGAGCTGCGCGGGGATCTGACCGTGAATGAAGCCGTGGCGATTGCCGGCGGCTTCACGCAGCAGGCCCGTCATTCGCAGGTTGTTCTGTTTCGCAGGATTTCCGCGTACGTAGCCGAATCCCACGTGATTGACCTAAAGAAGATGCTGGATTCTCGCGACCTTCGCGAAGATCTCCACCTTCAGCCCGGCGACTTTATCTTTGTGCCACAGAGCCGGGTTTCAAAGATCCGCAAGTATGTTCCGACCAACTCCATGAGTTGGTACATGAACCCATTGCAGTTTTAGCAGAAAGGAGCAGCAGCATTCACTGATTGCGTCTCCAACAATCTGGCGAGTTCCCATAAAGCCCGCCGGGTGTGATCGGCTTTGCTGTACGATCCATGTCCGCGGAATGGAACCGAAACTCGCGCACCCCTCTTTCCCCGACGCCCCGCGATCTTGCGGCTACGCTGTTCCGGCGTCCGCGGCTCGTAGCCACCTCTTTTGGGTTCGTATTGGTGGCGACGATGCTCTTCGTCATCTTCTCGGCGCGATATGAGTCGCACTTCAAGGTCTTGCTGCGCCGCGGCCGCTTTGACCCCGTCGCCTCTTCCCAGCCCGCCAGCGCCATGGATTTCACCCGTCCCGACATTACGGAAGAAGAACTCAATTCTGAAGTCGAACTTCTGAGCGACGAAGATCTCCTGAAGCAGGTAGTGAAAATGGCAGGACTTGTTCCTGCGGACACTCCGGATCTCGAGCGCCCAGCCGAGATCGAACATGCCGTTCGCAAGCTGGCGCGCCGCTTGGATGTCGAAGCTCTGAAAAAGTCGAACCTTATCCAGGTCCGCTACAACGACACCAGTCCGGAACGAGCTGCCCGCATACTCTCAGCACTTTCTACCCTCTACGTGCGAAGGCACACGAATCTCCAGCGGCCCTCGGGGGAGATCCAGTTTTTCGACCAGCAAACCGCGGAATACGAAAAAAGATTGCATCAGTCCGAAGCCGAACTCGTCCACTTTACTCGCGCCCGGGGCGTGGCTTCGGCGGCGCTGGAACGCGATATCGCGCTGCAGAAGGTAGGCGAAGCGGACGCGGCGTACCGCCAGATCGACCAGGATCGTGTCGAGACCGAGCGCCGGATTGCGTCGCTGCGCGAACAGCTCAAGTCGTTTCCCTCGCGTTCGGTCACCCTCAAGCGCTGGGCCGACAACCCAGAGGTCCTCGAAAAGATGAAAACGCACCTGCTCGAGCTCCAGCTCAAGCGCACTGAGCTTCTCAGCCGCTTTGAACCATCCTACCGGCTGGTGCAAGAAGTTGAACAGGAAATCGCGGAAACTCGCGCCTCGATTGCCGCCGAAGCGCTCACCCCGGTACGCGACGAAACCACTGACAAGGATCCCAACTACGAGTGGGCCCGCATGGAAATGGAGAAGGCGCAGGTGCAGTGGGATGGTCTGAGGGCACGGCAATCCGACTCTTCCACCCAGGTTGCATCCTTGCGCAGGTTTGCCCAGCAGATGCAATCCGCCTCCGTCGATCAACAGGATCTGATGCGGACCGCCAAGGCTGAGGAAGACAACTACTTGCTCTACCTTCGCAAGCGCGAGGAGGCACGCATCGGCGACGCGCTCGACGAGCGCCGCATCCTCAACGTGGCCATCGTGGAACCGCCCGTAGCCCCGGCCCTGCCCGTGCACTCCCTCATCCTTTATTTCCTGCTCGCTTTCGGATTGGCCATGGGCTTCAGCATCGGCATCGCCTTTACAACAGAGTACTTTGACCCAACCATTCGCACGCCCGACGAAGCCCACGGCCTACTGGAAGTCCCGGTCCTGGCCTGGCTGCCGGCGCCTGAGCCCGCGGTCTTGCGCTCTTCTACTTCTTGGATCGGTCGGCCCAAGGTGGTGGTCCAGTGAACACTCTCCGCGAGTTTCTTGTCGAAACACCAGCCGCCGCTGAGCGGCCGCGCGTAACTCCGATTCGCGAGCAAGTCCAGCGCAAAGTAGTTTCTCCGGCAGCCTCGGTTCACGATGATCAGATCCATGCGCTGGTGCGGCAACTTTTTTTCCGCCATGAATCGAAGCCGGTGCGGCACGTCGGATTTGTCGCAGTCGAAGCATCGACGGAGACTGCGACACTAGGCCTGGACGTCGCCAGAGTCCTGGGTGAGGAAGGCAGGTACGACGTCGGGCTGATCGACGCCCACCCGGAGTCGATCCCTCTCGAAACCCAACTGCAGATTCCCTCCCCCAGCAGTGCGGAGGCCACCTGGCTGATTGCACCACGTCTCTGGATGGTTCCTCGCCAGAGCTGGCTGCCCGACACTTGCGGGTCGCGGATCACCGACCAGAACTTATCGCGGCTCCGCGAACTCACAACGGAGTTCGACTTTTCCATTCTGTGCTGTGATCCGGTCTCCTGGCTCACGACAACCATTGGCCAGGCCTGCGACGGCCTGGTGCTCGTGCTGGCCGCCAACAAAACCAGACGCCTCGTCGCCTCTCAAATCAAGGATCAGCTGAGCAAGGCGCAAGTTCCTCTGCTCGGAACCGTCCTCGTGGAACGTCGTTTTCCTGTGCCGCAAGGCCTATACCGGAGTTTGTGAATCCTATGAGCAAATTGACCACAAATCGACTATGGGACACCGCACCCGAAGATTGCCCCTCGCAGTATGCCCGCATGATTCCTGGGACTTCTGCAAGACCGCCTTCCAGGTTCGCGTCGACGGCCGACGCCACCCCCACACGTCCCGTCAACGCGATTGACGAAACCACCACGAGACGCGCTCCGCCGCGAACGCTAACTCAACAACATCCACCGCAACCTACAGTTGATCGATTCACGCTTTGTGAGCTGGTGGCAGCCGATTTGATCGTTCTCGTGGTAGTCTGCGGCGCGTTATCGCTGTTCTCTCCCGCTTGGGCCCTACCGTGGGCTTATCTGCCTATTTTTGCTGCTCTGGTAACGCTCTTCGGCTTCGGTGAGGGGCTCTACAAACGCGCCGGGGATCCGTCGCCCGCCGGAATCGTCCCCGCCCTGGCGAGGGCAACCCTGTTCGCGATCGGGCTGGTCTTCATCGCTGCTTGGGACGGAATACGTCCTCTCGCCGCCTCCAGCATATTTGCCAGCAGCCTGGCCGGCCTCGTGCTGTGGCGTCGGTTGCGCCAGTTTGTATGGAAGCGGCGGCGCCGCGAAACAGAATCGCGCAAGATCCTCATCATTGGCGGGGGGCCGGTCGCTCGCTCCATCGCCCGCGCACTGCGCAATGATCCTCTCCGCCGCGCAACCGTCTGCGGCTTCGTGGATGACGACCTGCCTCTCTCCCCGGCGGTATTGGGGCGAATCGCAGACCTGGACTGGCTCGCTCGCGCCGAATTCATTGACGAAGTCATCCTCGCCCTCCCCGGTCAGACCGCCCAGACGCGAAAGGCTGCCGAGGCCGCGTTCCGCAACCACCTGGACATTCGTGCTGTGCCCGATCTGCCCCCGGGTCCGTGGCCAGACTCAGGCGTCGATCACATCGGAGAAGTGCCGGTCATCACCCTTCATCGCGAACCCTTACCTAGCGCCACCTTATTTCTGAAGCGTTTGCTGGATGTCACCGGTGCCACGTTCGGTCTTGTATTGGCCAGTCCTCTAATGGCGATCGTGGCCTTGCTCATCCGGCTGGACTCGCCCGGTCCGGTCTTCTATTCCGCGGAACGCACCGGCGCCAAAGGCCGCCGCTTCCGCTGCTACAAGTTTCGCTCCATGGTGAGCGACGCCGCACACCTCAAGGAAGACTTGCGCGCCCGCAACCAGAGACAAGGCCCCATCTTTAAAATCGACAACGACCCCAGAATCACCCGCATCGGCCGTATTATCCGCCGCTACAGCCTCGACGAACTGCCCCAGCTCTGGAACGTGCTGCGCGGCGAGATGAGCCTGGTTGGACCACGGCCTCATCCGATCGACGAAGTCAACCATTACGAACTTCACCAGTTCCGGCGCCTTGACGTAAAACCCGGCATCACGGGTCTCTGGCAGATTACGGCACGCGGCTGTCCGTCGTTCGAACTCAACATGCACCTTGATCTCACCTACATCGAGAACTGGAGTCTGCGCCTGGATCTGCGCATCCTCGCAAGCACAGTTCGCGTGCTGTTCGCGCCGGAAGGAGCCTGACCGTCGCCATGAGCAGCCGCGCCCTAGCTTTAATCCCGGACAGTGACGACAACCCGCTTTGGCGCGCTGCCGGTCTGCTGCTTCGCCCCCTTCACCTGGGATTGGCTTTTCCCTCCATCCTTTACGTGGCCGCGATGACCGTTTTCCTGTTTCGACCGCCAGACCTTTTTTCTTTTTACGCCGACCGAATCGCGTTCGGCATCCTAGTCTTCTTCGTTGCTCTACGTACTATGGCGCTCCGCGACAAGCTCCCATTCTTTGCCGGACTCAGTTTGCCCATGCTCAGCCTCATGGCGCTCGCCATGTTGCGTGCGCTTCGGGAGCCGTTCGACGCACAAATCTGGAGCATTATCGCCAGCAAGTTCATCGTCCCCTTTGCGCTGTTTCACCTCGCTGTGCTGGTCTTCCGAGGCGCATCGCAACGGAGACATTTCGAAATCTTCGTCATCCTCGCGCTCGCCTACCTCGTGTTCATTGCCATTGCCTTCCTCGCGGACGCCCGCTCACTCATCTTTCCGCGTTTCATTCTTGACGAAAGCCTTGGTTTTCATGCCGACCGCGCTCGCGGCCCGCTTCTTCAGGCGGTGGCCAACGGCGTTTCGTTAAACATGCTTGGGATTCTTGTCATTGCGCTCTCGCAAGAGCGCAAAGCCGTCGTCCGGTTGCTGTGGCTGGTTCTGCCCCTGGCCGTGCTCGCCACCATGACGCGCGCCGTTTGGATTTCGTTCGCCGTCTCCACCATCGTTCTCGGATTTCGCCTGGTCGAACGCCGTCTGCAAGCGGTGTGCACCTTGTTGGCGGTTGCGGGCCTCCTGGTTGGCCTGGCGATCGGCCTCAGCAACCATTCGCTGAAGACTGCTCTTTGGGACCGCACCGGAGAACGCGGTCCGGTGGCGGCACGCCTGGCCGTGTACGATGCCGGCTGGGCGATGTTCCGGGAGCGGCCGTTTACCGGTTGGGCTGCCGGCGGCATGTACGCCGAGCTTGCCCGCCGCATGCAGGGCTACCACCTCCGCACCTTCTACGTACACAACACTTACCTTGCCTTGCTGGTTGAGTTCGGTGTGCCGGGGTCGGTCCTGTACGGCATTCTTTTCTTCAACCTCTTCCGCCTTTCCTGGCACCGTCGGCCCGGTGAGTCTGGCCCCGTCGCTTCCCTGCGCAAAGTCTGGCCCATCTTGCTCAGCGTTTATCTGTTCAACGCCTTCTTCGTCGACATGGCGTACCAGTTTGTCATTGGACTCATGTTCACCGTTGCCGGGATGCTCTGCGCGTCCGAGGAGTCCATCGTATGACCACCATCGCTTACATTGCCAACGAGTTTCCTTCGCCGCTCGAACCTTACGTGATCGATGAAATTGCAGAACTGCGCCGCTGCGGGGCGCAAGTGATCTGTTGCAGTGGCAAACGCGTCTCGCCGAAGGATCTCAGCGTGGTGGAACGCGCTTTCTGGAAGGAGACACGTTTTTTTCAGCCGCTCACCGACGCTGAACTTTTGCGCGCCGCGCGCCGGCTCGTCTCCAATCGTCACAATCTCTGGCAGTTGTTGCGGCCTTTGCTGAGGGAGCGCGGAGTTTCCGCGGGCCGCCGCATTCGCACGCTGGGCCATACCGTGATGGGGGCCGCTCTGGCAGAACAACTGGCGCCGCTCAACGTCGAGCACATCCACGCTCATCACGGATACTTCGCCTCATGGATGGCCTTGGCCGCCGCCCGTCTGCTCGGAATCGGCTTCAGTTTTACCCTGCACGGCTCCGATCTGCTGCAGCGCGCGGACCTGCTCTCGCCCAAGCTGCGCGCTTGCCAGTTTTGCGTAACCGTCTCCGACTTCAACCGCCAGTACATTCTCCGCAATTACCCCTCCACGCCCGCAGACAAAATCCTCGTGCAACGCTTGGGGGTCGATCGCGTTCTTTCCTGGCCCACACCCGCCCTCGCCGTCGAGGCCGACCATCGGCGGTTCTGTCTCCTCTCCGTCGGACGCCTGCATCGAGTGAAGGATTATTGCTTCCTCATCCAGGCCTGCGCCGCCCTGCGCGATCAAGGCCTCGATTTCATCTGCTGGATCGTCGGCGAGGGGCCGGATCGCCCGGCCCTCGAAAGCCAGATCATGGCGTCGGGGCTCGAAGGGCGTGTTTACCTTCTCGGTCACGTGCCTCGCGCCGACCTTCCCGGCTATTACCGCTACGCCGACCTGGTCGTCATGACCAGCAAGAGCGAAGGAATCCCGGTAGTCCTGATGGAGGCCATGGCCCACGAAAAACTTGTGCTCGCTCCTGCCATCACCGGGATCCCCGAACTGGTCGAGCACCAGCGCACTGGATTTCTCTATCAACCGGGATCTTTGCCCGATTTTGTCAGCGCCGTTAGCTGGATTCAGGCCAACCAAGCTTCCCTGAGCGGAATCCAGCATGCGGCGGCGGCCAGCATCGCCGCTTCCTACAATCGCCAGCGAAACCTACGCGTTTTTGCGGAGCAATTCCTGGCCCGCATTCCCCAGCCGGAGGCTGACCATGCGCATCCTATATTGCAACAAATACGACTATCCGTTTAGCGGCACTGAAGCGTACCTCTTCGACCTCATCCACCAGATGGATGCGCGCGGCCAAGAAACCGCTCTGTTCAGCATGGACCATGGCCATACTCCCGCTTTTACAGGCCGCAGTTATCGCATTCCGCATCTTGACTTCAAGGATCCAAACGCCGGTTTCCTGAAGAAGGTCACGATGGCGGCGCACGCCCTCTATTCACCTTCGGCTAGGCGTGCCATGCGCAGTTGCCTTGCCGATTTTTCGCCCGATCTGGCCCACGTCCGCGGAATCTACCACCACTTGTCGCCGTCGATTCTTTGGGAACTGAAGCGCCAGGGGATCCCTGTGCTCTACCACCTCAACGATTTCAAGATTTTGTGCCCAACCTACAATCTTGTCGCCGATGCCCGCCCCTGCGAACTCTGCAGCCACGGCGCTTTCCACCACGCCGCCACGAAAGGTTGCTATGCCGGCCCGCGTTCCAGCGCCGTGGTTCTTGCCGCCGAAGCCTACCTGAACAAATGGTTGCGAACCTACGAACGCTGCGTGGACATGTTCCTCGCTCCCAGCGAATTCGTACGCACCAAGTTGATCGCCAGCGGCTTCCCTAGCGAGCGCATCGAAGTCCTGCCTCACTTCCAGGCTCTGCCCGGCGACGAACAACTCGGCTCCGACGAAGGGTACTTGCTCTACTTCGGCCGACTCTCTCCAGAAAAAGGCGTCTATGAGCTCTTGCGCGCCATGGTGCGCCTACCACACACTCCTCTGGTCATCGCGGGAGACGGGCCCGAGCGTCCCCGACTCGAGGCGCTGGCGCAAGAATTGAACTTGAGCCAAGTCCTGTTCGCGGGCATGGTCCATGGCGAGGAACTCCAGAAACTCATCGCCGGTTGCAGCTTCTCCGTGTTTCCGTCCCACGCCTACGAGACTTTGGGAAAATCCATTCTGGAATCCTATGCCTGGGGACGGCCCGTCATCGCCTCCGATCTTGGTTCGCGCCGCGAACTTGTCCAACATGGGGTCACCGGCCTCCTTTATGACGACGGGGACCGCGAACAACTCGCTCAATCCATCGGATTTCTGTTTGACCGCCCCGATCTGATCGAGAAGATGGGCGCCGCGGCCCGCAGTCGCGTGAAAGCAAACCACGACCCCGATCAACACATGGAGAAGATGCTCGGACTCTACTACCGGCTCACGTCCGCCAAAAAGCTTCTGTCCTTCCCCGACGCACCAAAGCCTCCGCGCCCACGCCGCAGCGTCCGTGTCGCGTTCATCGGAGGTCGCGGGGTTGTCTCCAAGTACAGCGGCATTGAATCCTATTACGAGCAGGCTGGCCACGAACTGGCTCGCCTGGGACACGAAGTCACGGTGTATTGTCGCAGCTATTTCACTCCTCCCATAAACACGCACAACGGCATGCGCGTGCGGCGGTTGCCGACCATCCGCTCCAAGCATCTGGAAACTGTCGTCCACACTCTGTTAAGCACGGCGCACGCCATGACGTCGGACTACGATGTCGTCCATTACCACTGCCTGGGACCGGCGTTGTTTTCTTTTCTTCCGCGGCTTGCTGGCAAGAAGACCGTCGTCACCGTGCAGGGTCTCGACTGGCAGCGCGGCAAGTGGGGCCGGATCGCATCGCGCGTACTGCGTTGGGGAGAAGCGGCCGCCGTTTCCTCGCCCGATGCCACCATGGTCGTCTCGCGCACCCTGCAGCAGCACTACCGCCAACAGTACAAGCGCGATACCATCTACGTCCCCAACGGAGCCATGCTGGCCCCCCGGCGCATCCCCCGCAAACTGATCGAGTGGGATCTCCTCGCCGACAACTACGTCCTTTTCTTAGGGAGGTTTTCGCCGGAAAAAAACTGCCATCTGCTGATTAATGCTTTCGAAAACCTCCACACCGGCATGAAACTGGTCCTCGCCGGGGGGTCGAGCGGAGGATCGAGCCACTCCGATTCCTACGCCGAAAGCTTGCGCCGCCACGAATCCGACCAGATCCATTTCCTTCCCTGGGTCTCTGGAAGCGATCTCGAAGAGCTTCTCTCCAATGCCGCCCTGTTCGTGCTTCCGTCTGAACTTGAGGGCCTGTCTTTGGCTCTTCTCGATGCCATGGCGGCCGGTGTCTGCGTGCTGACCAGCGATATTCCCGAAAACAATGAAGTGGTCGATGGCGCCGGCTTCACCTTCCATCGCGGCGACCAGGCGGACCTTGAGCGCATGCTCGACTTGCTCATCCACAATCCCGAACTTCGCCGTCAGTCCGCCGCCCGGGAACGCGAGCGCATCCAGGGCCAGTATCGCTGGCCAGAAATCGCCCGCTCCATCGAAAAAACCTACTACAACGTGCTGGGTTGGAGCCCGAGCGAGCGCGTGCCAAGTGAACCGATCACCCAGATTCTGGCGGTCAACCAAGGAGATTAGAACCGCCTTCATAGAAGGAGGTTAAAACTGGTTTCATAAATGGTCTTGGGAAGGGCACGGCTTCAGCAGTGCCACTGCCGACCAATAAAAAATGCGGGCTTTGGCGCGGGTGCCCCACTCTTGCGCGTTCTTTGCGCAAGGGTGGGCGGGTGCCCCACTCTTGCGCGTTCTTTGCGCAAGGGTGGGCGGGTGCCCCACTCTTGCGCGTTCTTTGCGCAAGGGTGGGCTGATTAGATAACCGTGTCGGCTCCAAGCCGCCGAGTACACTTGGTATCGCTCATAAACACCAAGGCTCGGAGGAAAGGAGCCGAGCACATGAAGATTGTAGGGTGTGATTTACATACGCGCTACCAGCAGGTGGCAATGCTGGACCAGGAGACGGGCGAGTTGATCGAGCGTCGGCTGGAGCACGAGAACGGAGAGGCACGCGCGTTCTATGCAGCCTTGTCGGCACCGGTGCGAGTAGGGATCGAAGCCACCGGGCACACGCGTTGGTTCGAACGGATGTTGGCCGAGTTGGGGCACGAGTTGTGGATCGGGGATGCGGCCGAGATCCGGGCGTCGGTGGTGCGCAAACAGAAGACGGATGCGCGCGACGCGGCGCACGTGCTGGACTTGCTGTTGAGCGAGCGTTTTCCGCGCATTTGGCGACCAACGCTGCAGGAGCGCGATCTGCGCCAACTGGTGTGGCATCGGCAGAAGCTGGTCTGGATGCGGAATGCGGTGGGCAACCAGTTGCACGCCCTGGCCATGGGCGAAGGGGTATGCCGGAAGAAGAAGCTGTTCACGAAGAAGGGCCGAGTCGAGTTGGAAGGCCTGAAGCTGGGTCCGTGGGCCAGTCATCGCCGGCAAGAACTGCTGACGATGCTGGACCAACTGGACGCATCGTTGCACGAACTGGACCAGGCGGTCGAACAGCAGGCCGAGCAGAATGCGGACGCAGTACGGCTGATGACGCATCCCGGAGTCGGGCCGGTGACTTCGCTGGCCTTCGTGTTGACCATCGGTCCGGTGGGACGTTTCGAGCGGAGCAAGCAAGTGGTGAGTTACTTGGGGTTGAATCCGCGCGAGCACTCTTCGGGAGGACGGCAGCGACTGGGCGCGATCTCGAAACAAGGCAATCCCATGATGCGCTCGCTGCTGGTCGAAGCCGGACACACGGCAGCGCGACTGGATGTCGAACTGCGACAGGACTACCAGCGGCTGAAGTTGCGGCGTGGCAGTGGGGTGGCAAAAGTAGCGATAGCCAGAAAGTTGGCGGTACGAATGTATTGGATGCTGCGCAGCCCGGCGAGTTATGCGCAGTTGGTTCGCATGCAAGGCAGCCCGAGGGGCACCCTGGTGGGCCCGTAAGACATCGTTGGCCTGATTGGGCGCCTTGCCTCCCCAAAAAAGTCGGGGAGTTCGAACAACGAATCATGGTCGGAAGTAAGTGATCGGATAGATGGTTGGTGGAACCAGTTTTCCACTGCGCGATTCTAAAAGCGAGCCTTGGTCGAATGAGCAAAAAACAAAAGCAACAGCAAAACCTTCTACTAAGGGAAAAGCAAAACCAGAGGCGGAACGGCTCGAAGGCAGCGGTATCGCCACTGGCTCGCTGGAAGTGTCTCTTGACAACGCCGACAGGGTTATAGAGGGTGCCCCACTCTTGCGCGTTCTTTGCGCAAGGGTGGGCGTCTGCGCCATCGCACAAAATCGGAGTTTTCTTCGTGTACCTTCCTGCCCTTGGTGGTTAAGGGGTTTCACAAACTGCACCGCCACCGGGTATCGGGTGGCGGCTAATTCCGTGTTGCTGATTTTTCCGGCCAAGGTTCGCCGCATTTTGAATGGGATCAGCACGCATGGGCTGATCCCCAGGAGCAGACAAAAATGACAACTACGAAAATTGTGCTGTGCGCTCTCGGCCTATGCGCCCTGGCGTCGATTCCGATTATCAACGCGGCTAATGACGCTGCCGTTCGTGCCCAAAACTCCCGCGTCCAGGCCGAGATGGATAGCACTCTGAAAGACCTGACAGCACAAACCGACGCGAAAGAACGCCACCTCAAAAGCCAGATTGCCTACGATGACTCCGAAGCCGAAGGCGATCTCTATGTCAAGTGCATAGACGAGCCGCCAAAGCAGCCCGCAAACCAGAAGCGTTGCGAGGTCCTGGTGACTCGCGTGGAGAAGAAATTCGCCGCGCTCCAAGCCGAAGTAGCCAAAGACAAAGCCAACTGGTGAGCGTTATTTTTTTGCGGCGGAAAAATCAGCAACACGCAATTAGCCCACTACCGCCACTTCGCGTTTGGCCTTTATACTTGACAGAAGAGCTAAAATAAAATTTAGGTTGCGGCCCAACGCGACCGCGCCGGGTTTTCCACAAGTTATTTGAAATCTAGATTTTGCGCGACTTAGTAAGTCCAACTCCTTGATTCTAAAGGCCAGTGCTTGAAAAAGTTGCCTGTAACTCCTTTTTTATGAATACTTTGTAAGTTAACTCCTTTAAACTCAAAGAACTGGCGGAAATTCCCCTGTAAATCTATGATTTTAATAGATAGGGGGGGAGGGGGGGTACCCCCACTAGTACCGACTAGTAAACATAGTCGAAATCAGGTTCCAGCCACCGCCAAGACGACGAAAAAGAGCAGCGCGCGAATTATTTTTTTGGCCTCGACAACTGCCAAGCCTCCAGCTTCCACTCCCCAGCGCGGCGGGGGTACACCAACCGTGGAAACGCTATAGAATCGAAACGCGGGTGCCCCGCCCAAGCCGGGGTCCCCATCGCGCCCGCTTTTGGCGTGATGGGGTGGAAGCTCTGCTTGGGTGGGTTGCGACCCGGCATATCTAGCATGGAAGATCTCATCCTCGTCACCGGTGGCGCGGGTTTCATTGGCTCGAACTTCATTCTGCAATGGATTGCCTCTGAACCCACGCGCATCCTGAATCTCGACAAGCTGACCTACGCGGGCAATCTCAACAATCTGCGTGCCGTCGAAGCCCACCCGCGCTATTGCTTCGGGCAGGGCGACATTGTCGATCGCGAGCTATTGCGAGACTTGCTGCGATGCGAAAAACCCCGCGCCATCGTTCACCTCGCCGCCGAGAGCCACGTTGACCGCTCCATCCACGGCCCCGATGATTTCGTCCGCACCAACGTCAACGGCACGTTCAGCTTGCTCGAAGAAGCGCGCGCCTACTGGTCGGCGCTTCCGGAACCGGATCGCGCCTCGTTCCGTTTCCTGCACGTCTCCACCGATGAAGTCTACGGATCGCTCGGCCCCCACGACCCCGCCTTCAGCGAGATTACCCCCTACGCGCCCAACAGCCCATACTCCGCGTCCAAGGCGGCTTCCGATCATCTGGTCCGCGCCTATCACCATACCTACGGCCTTCCAGTCTTGACCACCAACTGCTCCAACAATTACGGACCGCACCAGTTTCCCGAAAAACTGATCCCGCTGATGATCCTGAATGCTTGCGCCGGCAAGCCGCTCCCAGTGTACGGTGACGGCGAGAACGTTCGCGACTGGCTCTACGTCGAGGATCACTGCCGCGCCATTCGCACCGTGCTTTCCCACGGCCGCGTCGGAGAAACCTACAACATCGGTGGGCGAAGCGAAAAAAAGAACCTGGAAATTGTCGGAGCCATTTGCGAACTGCTGGACGAACTGCGCCCGAACGACCCCGCCGTTCCACACAGCAAGCTCGTCACTTTCGTCAAAGACCGCCCCGGCCACGACCGCCGGTACGCCATGGACACGCACAAAATCGAGCGCGAACTGAACTGGCACCCGCTGGAGACGTTTGAGAGCGGCATCCGCAAAACCGTCCGCTGGTATCTTGAACACGAAGACTGGGTCCGCGATGTCACCAGCGGCAGCTATCGTCAATGGATGGCGAAACATTACGCCACCGAGCATTGAAGCGTAAAAGCCGAGACGGAAAGCCGAGACTGAAACTCGACATGACCAAAACCGCGCCACCGAATCACAAAGGCATCATTCTCGCGGGAGGATCAGGCACGCGCCTCTATCCCGTCACCCACGTGCTTCCCAAGAGCCTGCTGCCGGTGTACGACAAACCGATGGTGTACTACCCGCTCTCCACGCTGATGCTGGCCGGCATCCGCGAAATTCTGCTCATCTCGACGCCCGAGGATCTGCCCCGCTTTCAGCACTTGCTCGGCGACGGCTCCCGCTACGGCGTCCATTTTCAGTACGCGTTGCAGCCGAAGCCCGAAGGCATTGCCCAGGCATTTCTGATCGGCAAGGAATTTATCGGCTCCAGCGGTTGCGCGCTCGTGCTCGGAGACAACATTTTCTACGGGCACGACCTCGTCAAGGAATTGCGCGCAGCTACGCTCCAGGCCAAAGGCGCCCGCGTTTTTGCGTACCCCGTCAATGACCCCGAGCGCTACGGCGTGGTCGAGTTCGATCCGCATGGAAAGACGCCCAAGGCACTCAGCATTGAAGAGAAACCGAAGCAGCCGAAATCCCGTTACGCGGTCACCGGACTTTATTTTTACGATCGGCAAGTCGTCGAAATTGCCGCGAGTCTCAGGCCCTCGAAGCGCGGCGAACTTGAAATCACCGACGTCAACCGCGTGTATCTCGAGCGCAATCAACTCAACGTCTGCGTGATGGGCCGAGGCACGGCCTGGCTCGACACGGGCACGCACGAAGCCTTGATGGAAGCCTCTTTATTCATTCAGACCCTGCAAAAGCGCCAGGGCCTCATGGTCGCCTGCCCCGAGGAAATCGCCTATCGCTCCGGCTACATCACCGCCGCGCAACTGGAAGCGCTGGCGCAGCCGATGCGCAACAATGGATACGGCGCCTACCTCCTGCAATTGCTGCGGGAACGCGTCTTCTAATTTGGGGGCTCGTGTGGGGACGGGCGCCCTCGCCCGTCCAAGCCGAGCGCAGCTCGGCAGCTGCCTGTGGCCACAGCAACTCTGTATTCGTTATAGTTTCCATGATCTTTCGATTATGACCGTCCGATGAAAAAAATCGCCACCAGCCTCCCCGGACTTCTCCTCCTCGAACCGCGTGTGTTCGGCGACGACCGCGGTTTTTTTCTGGAAAGCTACAACCAGCGCACGTTTGCCGAACTCGGCATTCCAGAACCATTCGTACAGGACAACCATTCTTATTCCGAGAAAAATGTCGTCCGCGGCTTGCACTACCAGATTCGCCAGCCCCAGGGAAAGCTCGTGCGCGTCATCACCGGCGAGATTCTTGATGTCGTGCTTGACCTCCGCCGCACTTCTCCCACCTTCGGAAAGTGGGAATCCTTCAAACTTTCCGGCGAGAACAAACACATTTTATGGATTCCGCGCGGCTTTGCTCACGGCTTCCGAGTCGTGTCCCAGAGCGCCCATGTTCTCTACAAAGCCACGGACTTTTATGCGCCCGAGCACGAACGCACGGTGGCGTGGAATGATCCGGCGTTGAACATTGATTGGAAACTCGACGCCGAACCAATCGTCTCCGCAAAAGACCAGCGTGGCGCGCCCTTCCAGCAGGCTGAAAAATTCGAGTAGCGTCGCGTCAATTCAGCCGGAACTCGACCGCAATCGTGGTTTCAACCTCAACCGCCTTGCCGCTGGATAGGTACGGCTCAAATTTCCAGGACTGCACGGCCTCCGTTGCTGATCGCACCAGCAGATCGGGTCCGGACACGGGCCGCAAGCGTTTCACACTGCCATCCGGCGCAATCACCGCATCCAGCACCACCAATCCTTGCATCCCCGCCTTCCGCGCAGCTTCCGGATAAACCGGCTCCACCTTCGTTACAATCCGCTTCTCCATGGTTTCGGGAGAGACTCGCAACCCCGACTCAACCGGCGCGCGCGCTTCCAGTTCGTTCCAGGTCCTCTGCCACTGCCACCATCCCAGACCGGCCAGCGCCAGCATGCAAACGAACAGCACATAAGACCCGCGCTGCCCGATGCGAATTCTGTGCCTTGGCACAGCCGCCAGTGGCGCGGCGGCCACGAGTGCTTCTATCTTTGCAGCTCCGCTTTTCTCTTCGTTCTTGAAATCCTTGAAATCCACCGGCTGTGAAGCCGAGCGGTAAACCCAATAGCGGATCATCTCCCGCTGTTCCACCGACAGCCCCACAAACTCAAGACCGCAACAGAGCCGTGACTGATAACGCACCAGCGCCCGCGCCCGAAGCGGCACGCCAACATTCGGAAGCCGCAGTTCGACCGCCACTTGTTGGCCTGCGGCCAGTTCTCCGGCCACCACCGCGCCCACACCGGCTTCGCTGAGGTCGGTGCAGCGCCCAGGCAAATTTTCGGGGACCCCGGATCGCAATGCGATCAAGTCCAGGGGTACGTTGATGGAGTGCCGGGGAAAAACACGCTGTGGCGTATCTTCGAACACCGGCGATGGAACTGCACTCATCAGACTGCCTCCGCAGGATCGAAAATCCTTGTCATGCGGCTGGAATCAACGGCGAACACTGTGCTTGCTGGAATCGTTCCCCAGAGTATATCGGAACGGTGGAACGGAAATGGTGGAATAGTTGTCCGCAGCGCCAGCCTTTATCGTTTGCCGCCTCGACCCGCTCCCTATTCCATGTCCCGCCAGTTTGGCCCCACCCCGATCTCCACCAGCAGCGGAACCTCTAGCGAATACGCTTTCTCCATGTGTTCCCGCACCAGCGGTTTCATCGCGTCCACTTCGCTCTCCGGCACTTCGAACACAAGTTCGTCGTGCACCTGCAAAGTCATCCGCGACTTCAGTCCGCGTTTCCGGATTTCCTCATCAATCCGGATCATCGCCAGCTTGATCAGGTCGGCGGCCGTTCCCTGCAGCGGAGTGTTCACCGCCGTGCGCTCCGCAAACCCGCGCTGGGTGGCGTTCTTGCTGTTGATGTCGGGAATCGGCCGAATGCGCCCGAACAGCGTCTTCACTCTCTGATCGCGCCGCGTCTGCTCAATCGTTGCATCAATGAACGCCCGCACTCCCGCATATTTTTCAAAATAGGCATCGATGAATTTCCTGGCCTCGCCCGGCTCAATCCCCAACTGCTGCGATAACCCAAACGGCGAGAGCCCGTACACGATCCCGAAGTTGACGACCTTGGCCGCGCGACGGTGCTCGGGCGTCACCATCAGCGGCGGCACGCCAAACACCTGCGACGCGGTCAGCGTGTGAATGTCATCCCCGCGCCGAAACGCCTCCACCAGCAGCTTGTCTTTCGAAAAATGTGCCAGCAGCCGCAACTCGATCTGCGAATAATCCGCGGCCAGCAGAACGTGTCCCGTCTCTGCGATAAAAGCCGCCCGAATCTCTCGCCCAAGTTCCGTGCGAATCGGAATATTCTGCAGGTTCGGATTCGCCGAAGACAACCTCCCCGTCGCTGTTCCGGTCTGCCCGAAAGTGGTATGCACGCGGCCGCTCTGGCTGCGAATGAGCGCCGGCAATGCATCCACATAAGTCGACTTCAACTTCGTCAGTTGCCGGTACTCCAGCACCAGCCGCGGAACTTCGTGATCCGCAGCCAGTCCTTCCAATACATCCACCGCCGTCGAAATCTTTTTTCCTTTCCCGTACTTCGACGGCATCGGCAGAGCCAGCTTGTTGAACAGCACATCGCCCAGTTGCTTCGGCGAGTTGATGTTGAACTCCATGCCACAACGCTCATAGATGTCCCGCGCCTTGGCTTCGGCCTCGCGCTGCAACTTCACCGACATCTGTCCCAGCACCGCCGGACCAATTTTCACTCCCGCGTCTTCCATGCGCGCCAGCACGGGCACCAGCGGCGCATCGATCTCCTCGTACACCGAGGTCAGTCCCTGGTCGTCGATTTCTTTGCGGAGCGCGCTCGCCAGCCTGCCCGTTACATCCGCCGCCTCCGCCAGGTTGCCGCTCAGCTTCAAATTGAATCTCCGCAGCGCAACCTCCGGCAACGAATGCGACGAGTAGGTCGGATCGAGCAGGTAGGAATACAGCATCGGATCATGCCTCACTCCGGCCAGCGCAATTCCCTGCTCGGAAAATTGGTGGAGCGCGGATTTGAGATCGTGAACCGTCTTCGGCACAGCGGCATCTTCGAGCACGCTCTTCACTCGATCGACGAGCGCCCTGTCTTGCAGCGCGACCATCGCCCCAGCCCCTGGCGCCTTCGAAACGGCAATGCGCTGTACGCCTCCGGCACTCTGATCCTCCGCATCCCCGGACTGCAAACTGAGAAACCCCGTCTGTGCAGGCAGCGGCTCCTCGTCTTCCGCTTCCATCGCCTCCCTGTGCCCGGTCGGGATTGCCAGCGCGAGCGCCGCGTTCTCGCCCAAGCCTCTCAAATAATCCTCGAATTCAGCCTTCGTCTTGATCTCCCGGTAGTCGCCCTCTTTCACTTCAACCACGGGAAGCAGTTCTTTCAGCAAGGAAGTAAATTCGAGCTCGGCAAACAGCGCGCGCAGAGCTTCAACTTCCGGTTCGCCCACTTTCATCGCGGCAATATCCAGCTCGACCGCCACGCCGGTATCGATTGTCACTAGCTGTTTGCTGTACAGGATGTTGTCGCGATTGTTCTGCAGCGATTCCCGGTACGTCTTCTTCTCCACCTCGGCCGCATGTTCCAGCGCTTGTTCCACGCTCCCAAAGCGCTGAATGAGTTCCACCGACCCCTTGTCGCCGATCCCCGGCGCCCCCGGAATGTTGTCCACCGCGTCGCCGCGCAGCGCCATCACATCCACCACTTTCGACGGAGGCACTCCGAGAATTTCCTCAACCTTCGCCGCATCGCAGATCAGGTTGTCCTTCGGCGGATTCAGTACCTGCACCTTGTCGTTCACCAACTGCAACATGTCTTTGTCGCTCGACACCACAAACACGGGATACGATTCCGCCGCCGCTTTCCGTGCCAGCGTTCCAATCACATCGTCGGCTTCGTAACCTTCGAGCTGCAAAATCGGGATGCGATATCCCTCCAGCGCCCGCCGAATGTACGGAATCTGCTGCGCCAGGTCCGGCGGCATCTCGGCGCGGTTCGCCTTGTAGCCGCCATATTCCGCTTCTTTGAACGTCTGCGTCTTGATGTCGAACTTGCGGATCGTCGTGATCGCTTCCGCCTGCTGATTACGGACCGTCGGCGCCCCCACATCGAACACCGCCGCCAGATACTCGGGCGAAAAATCGTCGCGCAGCTTGCGCAGCATGTTGACGAGAACATACGTCGCCGCCGTCGGAACCCCTGTCTTCGTGGACATCGGCCGCTGCCGCGCCATCGCGTGATAGGCGCGAAAAATGAACGACATGGTATCGATCAGGAAAATCCGGCCCTTGCCATGGGCGGAAGCGGGCAGAGGCGCAGGCGCGGCACTCACTTGCGGCGGCGATTTCTTTTTGGCGGGCAACTGGCCAAGTTTAACAGTTGTTAACCTCAGGCAGCACAGGGGACACGGGGGAAACGCTTGTTTCAGGATCAACTTGATAGTCGGTTGAAGAAGAAATTCCCCTGTGTTCCTCTGTGCCCCCTGTGGTCAAGAAGTTTAGAAGCCAGACCCAACTCCAAAGCTCAGATAGCGGATCCGAAGCCAAATGCGATGATCGCGCCGCGAACAGCGAACGACGTTCTTCCAAATCCCGGCCAATCGCGTATGATATGAAGTTTTCGGCCCTCGACTGGCTGAGTGCTGAATGCTGAGTGCTGAATGCTGCCCTTTAAGCTCGTTTACAGCGACGACTATTACCTGCCCATCGGCTCCCATGTTTTTCCCGCCGAAAAATACAAGCGTATTCATGACCGGCTGCTCGCGTCCGGAATCGCGGCGCCTTCCGATTTTGTTACTCCTCGTCCGGCGACCGACCAGGACGTGCTGCTCGTGCACACTCCGCAGTACGTCGAGAAATTGAAGACGGGCACGCTCAGCGCGCGCGAAGAGTTAGAGCTCGAAGTCCCGTACTCGCCGGAGTTAGTGCGCGCCTTCTGGCTCGCCGCGGGCGGCTCCATGCTGGCCGCCGATCATGCCCTCGACGACGGCGTGGCCATCAGCATCGGCGGAGGATTCCACCACGCGTTCCCTGATCACGGTGAGGGCTTCTGTCTGATCCACGACGTGGCCATCGCCATCCGCCGCATGCAGCGGGACGGCCAGATTCACACCGCGATGACCGTCGATTGCGACGTCCATCAGGGCAATGGCACCGCCGTGATTTTTGCCGCCCCCAACGATCCGCCGCCCTCGACGTCTGCTTCGGTTCTCAATCCCGCGCACCACACCGCGCACCCGGCCCCGCACGGGACAAGTCCGCGCAGCGCCCACGCCGGGGACGTCTTCACCATCTCGCTCCATCAGCAAAACAACTACCCGGCGTTTAAGCCCCCTTCGTCGCTTGACTTGAATTTGGCCGACGGGATCGGCGACGGCGAATATCTGGCGTGCCTCGGCGACGCGCTTAGTTTGGGATTGAGCATGTTCAAGCCGGAACTCATCTGTTACCTCGCCGGAGCCGATCCTTATTGCGAAGATCAGCTCGGCGGATTGTCGTTGACGATTGAAGGATTGAAGGAGCGAGATGCTCTCGTGTTCCAAATCGCCAAGGCCGAGGGCATCCCCGTGATGGTCACACTCGCCGGCGGCTACGCCCTGAAGCTCGAAGACACAATCACGATTCACTGCAACACGGTGGTCGCCGCAAAAGAAGTATTTGCCGGAACGGGCTGACCGAGTACCGAAAAAACGCAAACGATATACTCGAAGCTATGGACGTCATTCCTTCTCAACTTGCGCACCGTGAAGTCTATAACATTCTGATCAGCGCCGTGGGGCCGCGCCCGATCGCGTGGGTCTCAAGCCTCAGCGCTTCCGGACAACCCAACCTGGCGCCCTTTTCGTTTTTCAACGCGGTATGCGCCAAGCCTCCGCTGCTGGCGTTTGCGCCGGCGATGCGCTCGCCGAAGAAATCGGGAGCAGCGGCAGCAGAGCCCACGGCAGCGCCTGCTGGAGAACCGAAAGACACACTGCGGAATATTCGCGAGACTGGAGAATTCGTGATCAACATCGTCACCTACGAACTGGCCGAGGCCATGAACCTGACCAGCGGCGAATATGACGCGGCCATCAATGAATTCGAAGTTGCGAAACTCGCCTCGGCGGCTTCGAAACTCGTGCGGCCGCGCCGCGTGGCGGAGTCTCCCGTCAGCTTTGAGTGCAAGCTGCATCAGATTCTCGACTTCAATCCCGCCCCCGAGGGCGGCAGCCTGGTGATTGGTGAAATTGTCTCGATTCACATCAACGAGCAGCACATAAAAGAAGGCCGCCTGGACCGGAACGCGCTGGATCTGATCGGGCGCATGGGCGGCATGCAGTACACGCGCACCACGCAGCGCTTTGAAATGGCGCGCCCCAAGGTTGGGTGATTGCGATCGGGGCCATGGCAAAACGCGAGTGCGAGGGGGCTTGGCCGTAGCGCAAGACAACTGTTATCGGGGTCTCCGGATGCCTCGTGCGGCAGACTATGCGCGATCAGTCCTCGAAACTTTTTGCCCCTCCCTTCATGCGGTTGGTGACCACCTGTTTCCACAACCACTTGATGACCCGGGCGTCGTTATAGCAGTAGCCAAGGTTGTGATTGAGAGTGGAGAAGCAATGCCGCTGACAGGTGTGTTTCATCTCCTTGAGCTGTTGCTGGTCGAACCTTGGGTTGTCGATGTTTCCCCAGTCGAACGTCGAAGGATACATGGGAAAACATGGAGCGACCGTGCCGTCGGTCCGGATGATAACGTTGTTCTGGCCGGCGCGGCAGTTCCAGTCCGTGAAATGCACTTCACCGCTGGCGTCTTGCACAATGCCCGGCGTATCCGCGAGCATCGCGGCGACGTTGCCGTTCGTGCCCGTGCCATCGCCACACCATCCGTATTTCTTCAGGTCGAGCCCTGAGGACATGCGGACAAAGGCCTTCATCTCCTGCAGACGATGGACCGAGTTCACCATTTGGTACCCGGCTTTGTTCTTCTCGATGATCCAGTCAATGAGCGCATCGACCGAACGCCAATCCTCAGGCCGGATGTAGGTTGGGTTCTCATTCAAATGCTTGAAGTGCTCGTCCTGCTCGAGCATGGGCGTCTCATTGATGTGGTAGTCGGTGGCGAGGCGGTGCGCGCGCGCGTATTCGGTAAGCTTCCGGACGTCCTCATGATTGTTGCGGCAGATGTTGATGTTGAGGAACACCATGTAGCCGTAGACGTACTGCTTGCGGATGAGGTATTCAAGGTTCTTCTGGCCGGGAACCAGTGCCTTTGGCAAGCCGGGCTTTTCGTCCCACGCGTCCAGCGCAAAGTTGAAGACGGCAACGCCAGCATCGCCGAGGCGGTCAGCGACTTCGGGACGCAGCAGGCGGCCATTGGTGCCGATATAGATCCAGAACCCTTTCTTCGCTGCGTAGGCGACGACTTTGTGCGCCACTTGCGGGCGCAGCAGCGGCTCGCCGCCCATCAGCGCGAGCACGCGGCAGCCATGATCATGCAGCCAATCGATGGAGCGCCTCGCGACATCCTCGGTCATACCCTTCACTTGGTTGTTGAAGGCCCAGCAGTACCAGCAGTCGAGATTGCATTTGTAATCGAGGAAGAGATAGGCGGTGATCGGATGGAACTCGCCGGGCATCACCCGCGATCGCATGTAAGGGAGAAGCCAGCCCCGGACTTTGCGCCAGACTAGCTCATAGGTCCAGTCGCGCGTTTCGGGTGGTACTTCAGGGCCGGGATCTTTGAGCAACTCCGGATACTGGGGGAAAACAGGTTCCGGTAATGTTGCGCCCCGGGCGTCGGCTGACTTTGGTCCGGAAGAGGCGGAATCCATTAAGAGGTCGTGAATGTCAACGTCGATTCTGAATTTGGCGGGGGCTTGAGAAGCCATGTCCTTTCCTCTCTATTAGATTGAGACGCCCTGATAGTAAAGATGCCAGAAATCGAGCAGCGGTTTCAAGCATACACGAGTCGCTGAATGCCAGCTGCATGCGGCTGCTAAAATAGGCTGTAAACCTATGTTCGAGAATCTCCAGGAAAAACTCCAGCGCGCCTTCAAGTCTCTCCGCGGACAAGCCGTCCTCACCGAAGAGAACATCGCCGAGGCGATGCAACAGATCCGTCTGGCCTTGCTTGAAGCCGACGTGAATTTCAAAGTCGTCAAAGAGCTCATCGACCGCATCCAGGCCAAGGCCGTCGGCCAGGAAGTGCTGACCGCGCTTTCGCCCGGCGAGCAAGTCATCAAGATCGTCCGCGACGAACTGGTCGCGACTCTTGGCAAAGACACGGCCAAGCTAAAGTTCGCTTCGCAACCGCCGACCGTCGTGCTCATGGCCGGGCTGCAAGGCTCCGGCAAAACCACGACCTCCGGCAAGCTTGCCAACTGGCTGAAGAATGGCGGACACCGCCCACTGCTCGTCTCGGTCGACGTCTATCGTCCCGCCGCACGCGAGCAACTCAAAGTCGTCGCCGCGGCGATCAAGGCCAACCTCTACGAAGGCGAGGTCGGCGAAGCAAACACCGCGACCGTCGAGCGCCTGGCCAAGGGAGCCCGCCGCGAAGCCATCAACACTGGATGCGACGTGCTGATCGTCGACACCGCCGGCCGTCTCCACATCGACGACCAGCTCATGGAAGAGATGCAGTCGCTCAAGCGCCTGCTCAATCCGCAGGAAATTTTATTCGTCGCCGATTCCATGACCGGACAGGACGCCGTCCGCTCGGCCGACGAATTCCACAAGAAGCTTACGCTCACCGGCGTCATCCTCACCAAAATGGACGGCGACGCCCGCGGCGGCGCGGCGATCTCCATCCGCCAGGTCACCGGACAGCCCATCAAGTTCATCGGCATCGGCGAAAAATACGACGCGCTTGAGCCTTTCCACCCCGACCGCATCGTCTCACGCATTCTTGGCATGGGCGACATTCTCTCGCTCATCGAAAAAGCCGAGTCGCAGATCGACAAGAAGAAAGCCAATGAACTTGCCACCAAAGCCCTCACCGGCGGCGGCTTTTCGCTCGAAGATTTCCGCGACCAGTTGCGGCAAGTTCGCAAAATGGGATCGCTGCAAAGCCTCATGGGCATGCTGCCCAGTGTCGGCGCGTTTTCCGGCCTGCAAAAAGCCGCCGACAAGGTTGACGAAAAACAGATCAATCGCGTCGAGGCCATCATCAATTCCATGACCGGATACGAGCGCAACCATCACGAAGCCATCAACGGCAGCCGCCGCAAGCGCATTGCCCGCGGCTCCGGCACCAGCGTGCAGGAAGTCAACAACCTGCTCCGCCAGTACGCCCAGATGAAAAAAATGTTCAAGCAGATGGGCAAGCCCAGCTTCGCGCGGAGAATGGCAGGGATGAAGTTTCCGGGAATGTGAAGGCGGTGGTCGGTGGCCAGCGGCCAGATCTGGTTGGGATTTTACTGGCAACTGACCACTGGCAACTGCTCTTCGACAGCACCATCCTGTTCGCCTCCGCGAACGAAGACTACACCGATCGTCCTGAGCCGTTGGATATCCTGTCTGCCTTTGAGACCAGCCGCTGAGATTTTCAACCGCACCCCTGATGAGGGTCATCCTGAAGTGAATAGAAACGTTCTCTCACCTGCTCTTGCATGCGCGCAAGGACCAGCACCTTCCCGTTTTAATCAGAGGCAAACGGAGTAGCTACCCGCTCTGACCCATCGGTTCAAATTCTGGTGAGCCAAACTCGAGTCTCGTTTGCGGATTGCTGGATAGAAGCAGAAAGCGGGCTCTGGACCGAAGTTACAATCCAGTAGCCGCCCACCAATAGTTAGTTCACTACTACTTACAATGTCGCTTTGCTGGCGGCACGGGGAGCCGGGCGCTCCCCATTTTGCATTCTGAAATTATTTGGTCGACAAACTTGAGCCCGCGGTGAACTACTCTTTCTTTTCTCCACCCTCGGCCGCTTCAGCGCCGCGGTCCGCCTGCGCCTGCGCTTCGGCATCGGCGTTTTCCATCGCCTTGCGGTTTTCCTCGGCACGCTTGGCGCGGACTTCGGCGCGCTTCTGGCGCTTTTCATCGAGCACCTGCTCGCTGCCCAGCAGTTCGATGAACGCCTTTTCGGCGCCGTCGCCCTTCCGCCAAGCGGTGCGAACGATCCGTAGATAGCCGCCCTTGCGGTCCCCGAAGCGCGGAGCCACGGTATCGAAAAGTTTGCGGACGGCTTCATCCGTCATCAAATAGGCCGCCGCCCGCCGCCGCGCCGCCAGATCGCCCTTCTTGCCGAGCGTGATCATTTTCTCGACCTGCGGACGCACCGCCTTCGCCTTAATCACTGTCGTCTCAATACGCTCTTCCATGATGATCGAAGTGACCATGTTGCGCAGCATGGCGCGCCGATGCGATGTGGTTCGTCCTAACTTGTATCCCGCAACTTTGTGACGCATCTCTGAACCCCAGTTGTCAGTTGCCAGTGGCCAGTTGCCAGTGGGTTAAATCGACAGTCAACCGCCAGTTGCCCGTTGGGTCAGAGCTCTTACTGGCAACTGACCACTGGCAACTGTGTTTCTACAGATCGTTGTCGCCGTACGCCGAAGCGGGCAGCACCTGGTTCGAAGTCGGTCCGGGCACGGCGTTCCCGTGCTCGTCGATCTTCATACCCAGACTCAGACCCATCGAGGAGAGGATCTCCTTGATTTCGTTCAGCGACTTCCGGCCAAAATTTTTCGTCTTCAACATTTCGGCTTCCGTCTTCTGCACCAGTTCGCCGATCGACTGAATGTTGGCGTTCTTCAGGCAGTTATAACTGCGCACCGAGAGTTCGAGTTCCTCAACCGAACGGTTCAGGTTCTCGTTCTTGATTTCCGGCCTGCGCTCCTCGCTCGCCGACGCCGTCTCGATCTCCTCTTCGAAGTTGATGAAGATATTCATGTGATCCTTCACCAGCTTCGCCGACAGTCCAAGCGCATCGCCGGGAGTGATCGAACCGTTCGTCCAGACCTCGACCGTCAGCTTGTCGTAATCGGTGATTTGCCCCAAACGCGCTGCTTCGACGGTGTAGTTGCACTTGCGCACCGGCGTGTGCACGGAGTCGATCGGAATGAATCCGATGCCCAGATCGTCTTCGAAATTCTTGTCCGCTGAAACATAACCACGGCCGCGCTTCAGGCGCATTTCCATATCGAGCTTGCCGCCCTCGCTCACCGTTGCGATGTAAATTTCCTTGTCGAGCACTTCCACATCGCCGTCGGCTTCGATCATGCCGCTGGTCACCACACCCGGTTGATCGGCGCGCAGGTAAATCGCCTTCGGACCATCTCCCGCAAGTTTAAACGGGACCTGCTTCATGTTGAGGATGATGTCGGTCGCATCCTCGACCACACCGGGAATCGACTGGAACTCATGCAGCACGCCTTCAATCTTCACCGCGGTAACAGCCGCGCCTTCGATCGAACTCAGCATCACCCGCCGCAGCGCATTGCCGATGGTGGTGCCAAATCCGCGCTCAAACGGCTGCGCCCAGAACATCCCGTATTTGTCAGTGAGCGAAGTGGTATCGCTCGCCAGCCGCTTCGGTTTTTGAAAACCTCTCCAGAGCATTGTGTGTTTCTCCTCTCGGCCATGTGGCTCCGCGGCGGCTCTCCGAACCGGCCCTATTTCCTGTACAACGTTCGGATCAAGCGCCACCGTGGGCTGATCTGGCACGAATAGTAGGCCAAACAAAATCTATTGTAGAGACGCGGCTTGCCGCGTCTCTGTTGGCAGCATATCTTCAGCTGCACGCGGAGACGGGGCAAGCCCCGTCTCTACACGAGAGTCTACTTGCTGTAAAGTTCGACTATCAGCTGTTCATTGACCGGCAACTGGATGTCTTCGCGTTTCGGCAGCGCAATCACGCGCCCCTTGTAGTTCTCGCGATCGATCTCCAGCCACACCGGCGCCGGCTGATGACTGGCAAAATCCTTCGCGATTTCGAGAATCGGCACCTTGCGGCTGCTCTCACGAATCTGAATTTCTTCGCCGACAGTGACCTCGTACGAAGGAATGTTCACCTTGCGCCCATCCACCTGCACGTGCCCGTGACGCACCAACTGGCGCGCCTGACGCCGGGAAATGCCGAAGCCCAGCCGGAAAACCACGTTGTCCAAACGCCGCTCGAGTTGCTCGAGCAGCTTCGCGCCCGTCACACCCTTGAACCGGACCGCCTTCTCGAAGTAATTCCGGAACTGGCCTTCCTGGGTGAAGTAGATGCGTTTGGCTTTCTGTTTTTCGCGTAACTGCAGACCGTAGCCTACAACCTTGGTCTTCCTGTCTTTCCCGTGTTGTCCGGGAGCGAAGTTGCGTTTCTCAATGGGACATTTGTCGCTGAAGCACTTCGTGCCTTTGAGGAAGAGCTTGATCCCTTCCCGGCGACAAAGACGACACACTGCATCGGTATAACGTGCCAAGTTAATTCTCCTTAGTTAGATGACCGGTTTACAGGTTTGGCTTCACCCTTCGTCCCGGACCAAAATCAGGTCTTAGTTGTCAGGTCTTAGGTCTCAGGAAGGTCTTGGTGGCTAAGACCAAACACCTAAGACCTGACACCTGTCTTTTACACTCTTCGCCGTTTCGGCGGCCTGCAACCGTTATGCGGAATCGGCGTCGTGTCCTTAATGGACCGCACTTCGATTCCCGCCGAGGCCAGCGCGCGCACTGCCGACTCACGCCCCGATCCCGGACCACTCACCCGCACATCCACTGTGCGCACTCCGTGATCGCGCGCCATGCTGGCGGCGTTCGACGCGGCCTGCTGTGCCGCAAACGGAGTCCCTTTGCGAGAACCACGAAAACCGAGCGACCCCGAACTCTTCCACGCCAGCACATTGCCGGTCATGTCCGAGATGGTCACGATGGTGTTGTTGAAAGAGGCTTGTACGTGCACCAGTCCGTGCGGAACGTGCTTGCGCTCTTTCTTCTTGAACGTCTTTTTCTTGCCTTTTTTCTCGGGCGCCGCGGCGGCGCCTGCTGCTGCTGCTGGTTTGGCCATGTGCTAGGTCTCAGTTCTTAGGTCTCAGGTCTCAGGTCTCAGGAAGGTCTCGATTTTTCTGAGACTTGACACCCAAGACCTGACACCTGATTCTTACGCTTTTGCCGTCTTCTTCTTCTGCGCGACCGTGCCTTTGCGCGGACCTTTGCGGGTACGAGCGTTAGTGTGCGTACGCTGCCCCCGAACCGGCAGGTTCCGGCGATGACGGAATCCGCGATAGGACCCGATTTCGATGAGCCGCTTGATGTTCATCGAAACGTCTTTACGCAGATCGCCTTCCACCGAGCCTTCCGCCTCGATCACCTGGCGGATGCGGTTGACCTCGTCTTCTCCAAGGTCCGAAACTTTTTTCATTGGGTCCACTTTCGCCGCGTCCAGAATGCGCGCCGCGCGTGAATTGCCGATGCCGTAGATGTAAGTGAGCGCGATATTCGCGTGCTTGTTACGCGGAAGATCGACGCCTGCAATACGAGCCATGATCCCTCTCTTAACCTTCTTTTACTTAACCCTGACGCTGCTTGTGCTTGGAGTTCTCGCAGATCACCCGCACTACTCCCTTGCGGTGGATGACCTTGCACTTGTCGCAAATCTTCTTAACCGATGCTCTTACCTTCATAAACCAGTTCTCAGTTCTCAGTTGTCAGTTCTCAGGAACGGCAACCGCGGATTTGTCTAGATCCTTCGCTTCGCCCAGAGCCTGCCCTGAGCCTGCCGAAGGGATGACGCCTGCGGGCTCCCGCTTCGCTCACGTCTGCAAAACGGCGTCATTTGTAGCGGTACACAATGCGCCCGCGATTCAGATCGTACGGAGAAAGTTCGACCGCGACTTTGTCTCCGGGCAGGATCCGTATGAAGTTCTTCCGCATCTTGCCGGAAACGTGCGCCAGTACCTGGTGCTTGTTTTCGAGCTCCACCTTGAACATGGCATTGGGCAGCGGTTCGATCACCGTTGCCATCACTTCAATCGCGTCTTCTTTGCTCATCGACTCCTTAGAATCAGTTCTCAGTTGCCAGTTCTCAGTTCTCAGTTTCAATTCCAACGGCTCTCACTGAGAACTGAGAACCGGGAACTGAGAACTACTGGGTCAAGATCTCCGGCCCTTTTCGCGTTACCGCCACGCAATGCTCAAAGTGCGCGCTGTAACTGCCGTCGGCCGTTACGGCCGTCCATTTGTCGCTCAAAACTTTCATCTCGGGACGCCCCGAGTTCACCATGGGCTCAATCGCCAGCACCATGCCTTCAGTTAGCTCCGCGCCTTGGCCCTTCTTGCCAAAGTTCGGAATCTGCGGCGCTTCATGCAGCTTCGTCCCGATGCCATGCCCAACAAAGTCTCGCACCACGCTGAACCCGTTCGCTTCCACGTGCTTCTGGATCGCCGACCCAACGTGTCCGACCGTGTTGCCGATCTTCACCTGCTCGATGCCCTTGTACAGCGAGGCCTCCGTCACCTCGAGCAGCTTCCTCAATTCCGCGGTCAACTCCTCGCCCACCGGCACCGTGATCGCAGCGTCTCCGTAATACCCGTCAAACACAACTCCGCAGTCGATGGAAACGATATCTCCCGTTTTCAGCGCCCGCTTTTCCGATGGGATCCCGTGCACGATCTCTTCATTGATCGAAGTGCACAGCACACATGGATAACCGTAATATCCCTTGAACGCCGGCGCAGCCCCGAGTTCCGCAATCAGTTTCTCGGCGGCCTTCTCCAGGTCCATCGTCGTAACGCCGGCCGCCACTACACCTTTCAAGTGGTTCAGAACCTGGCGGACCATCTTGCCGCTCCGCCTCATTTTTTCGATCTCTTCCGGCGACTTGCGGATGATCCGGTCTTCTCCAAAACTCATCATTGACTCTAACTTCAGCGACTCTAACTTCGTCGACTCTAGCTTCGTCGTTCCGCTACTGGCATCCTGCCTTGCAATGACTGTCGATCACGCCGAAAATCTGCGCCGTAACATCTTCCATCGGCCGATCTGCATTGATCGCCACCAGCTGTCTCTGCGCCCGGTAGTAATCCGTTACCCGCCTGGTCTGCGTCTCATAGGCAGCCAATCGACCCGAAATGACTTCTTCGCGGTCGTCGTTGCGGATCACCAGCTTGGATCGGTCCACATCACACAACTCGTCGACCAGAGGTGGCTGAAAGCGGATGTTATAGAGCCGTCCACAGGTGGGACACGAACGCCGCCCGGTAAGCCGCAGCAGTAATTGAGTATAGTCCACGAGCAACTGGATCACAACCGGCGGACACTTCTCCGATCTTTCCGATCTCTTTTCGGATATGTTGTCAAAGACCTCTTTTTCCAGGAAAGCGTCCAGCCATCCTGCCTGGGCGGCTGTCCGTGGAAAGCCATCCAGCACAAATCCGCGTTGACAATCGGCTTCCCGCAGCCGTGTGGCCACGATGCCGTACATCAACTCGTCCGGAACCAGCTCGCCTCGCGCCATGATCGCTTTGGCTTCAAGGCCCAGTTCGGTGCCACGCCCTACGTGATCCCGTAAGAGATCACCCGTCGATATCTGCGGAACACCGTAACGCTCGACAATCTGTCTGGACTGGGTGCCCTTCCCGGCCCCGGGAGGCCCGAGAAGAATCACTGGTCCAATACTTCGCGCGCTCTCGTTGGCCATCGAAATGGCCCCTTTTACTCGTATTTCCCGTCGCGGAAATATCGCCCTGCTCCGCGCTTGCAAAACCAGTTCTCGGTTCCCAGTTCTCAGTTCTCAGAAAAACCGGAAGCCAGCAGTTCTTACTGAGAACTGAGAACCGGGAACTGAGAACTCCCTACCAAGTCCGGCGTCCGCGAATCCGTCCGCTGCGCGGCGTGAATCCATCGTAGTGCCGCATGATCAGCTGCGCCTCAATCTGCGTGACCGTGTCCATCGCAACCCCCACCACGATCAGCAGCGACGTTCCGCCAAAATAAAAATTCACCCCCAGACCGTTCGTTACCCAGGTGGGCAGGTTCTCGAAGATTCGCCCCACCAGCGGAAGGTGGTTCAGCTTGATGCCCGCAATCATCCACTCCGGAATCAGCGAAATCAAAATCAGGTAGGCGGCGCCCACCAGCGTGATGCGGGTCAGAACATCGTTGATGAAGTCCGCAGTCCGCTTCCCGGGCCGGATGCCAGGAATAAAACCTCCCCACTTCCGCATGTTGTCCGCGACCTCGTTCGGATTGAACACGATCGAGATATAGAAGTAGGCAAAGAAAACAATCCCTGTGGCATAGAGCAAGGTGTACAGCGGCTCACCCCAGCGCATCGCGTCCAGAATCGGGCCGACCACCTTGTTGTTATGGAACGCCGCACCCAGCATCTGCGGCAAAGCCAGAATCGAAGACGCGAAAATCACCGGCATTACGCCGCCGGCATTCACCCGCAGCGGCAGGTGCGTGGATTGCCCGCCCATCACCTTTCGTCCGACCACGCGCTTGGCATACTGCACAGGAATACGCCGCTCGCTCCGTTCCACAAAAACGATGAACGCCACCACCGCGATCATCAGCACCAGCAACATCAGGATGGCCGGGGCCGTGAATACTCCCCAGGCGGAGGTACTCGCCTTCTGGTACAGATCGATAACACCACGCGGCAGACCGACCACGATGCCCGCAAAAATCAAGAGCGACATGCCGTTGCCGATGCCGCGCTCGGTGATCTGCTCACCCAGCCACATGATGAACGCGCTGCCTGTCGTCAGCGTCAGCATGGTCATCAGGATGAAGCCCGGCCCGGGAGTGTTCACGAAATCGCCCGCTTTCTGCAGGCTGATGGCAATCCCGAACGATTGCACAGCGCTTAAGATCACCGTGAGATAACGAGTCCACTGCGTGATTTTCTTGCGGCCGAGTTCTCCTTCTTTCTGCAGCTTGGCTAGCGGCTCATACACCACTGTCAACAACTGCAGAATGATCGACGCGGTGATGTACGGCATGATGCCCAGCGCGAAAATCGTGAGCCGCCGCAGGTTGCCGCCGCTGAACAGATCGACAAAGCCCAGCACCGAGCCCCGGTTCTGCTCGAAGAACTGCGCCAACCGGTCGCCGTTGATCCCGGGCGTCGGAATGTGGCCGCCGATGCGATACACCGCCAGCAGCCCGAGCGTGAACAGCACGCGCTTGCGAAGATCGGGAACCCGGAAGATGTTCGACAGCTTTTCGAGCATTACTGCAAGACCTCAAACTTGCCGCCCGCCTTGGTGATTTTTTCCTGCGCCGACTTCGAAAACTTGTGCGCATGCACGGTAATCGCCGTCTTCAGTTCGCCATTGCCCAGGATCTTGACCGGCTGCTTGCCGCTCACCACGCCCGCCTTCTTCAGCACCTCGGGCGTGATTTCGGTCTCGCCGAGCGCTGCCAGCCGGTCCAGGTTCACGACGTCGCATTCCTCGCGGAAAATGTTCTTGAACCCACGCTTCGGCACACGCCGGTGCAACGGCATCTGGCCGCCCTCAAACCCGCGTAACAGCCGCGAACCCGAACGGGACCGCTGCCCCTTGTGACCGCGCGTGGAAGTCTTGCCCATGCCGGACCCCATACCGCGTCCAACTCGCTTCCGCTTTTCCGTTGATTTCTTGGGTGCCCGTATTGTCGATAAATTCATGACTTTCTCTCTGTAGAGACGAGGCTTGCCTCGTCTCAGACGCGGCAAGCCGCGTCTCCACAACTTAACTTACGATCTCCACTAAGTGCGGGATCTTTTTGACCATGCCGCGAATCGCCGCCGTGTCCGGCCGCTCAATCACCTGGTTCAGCCGCGTGAATCCCAGCCCCTTGACCACTTTCCTATGCTTTACCGGAGTGCAGATCATCGACCGCACCCACTTCAACTGGATCATGCCGCTCGCCACCGATTTCGATGTCTTGGTTGTCATTTCACGTTCCTCAAACTCAGGTTTCAAGGTTTCAATGTTTCAAGGTAAAACCAAACGCCGCTGCGGTTACTTTGAAACCTTGCAACCTTGAAACTTTGGAACCTTGCTTACAGCTCCTCCACCGACTTGCCCCGCAGCGCCGCGACGGCTTCCCGGTTCTTAAGCTTCTTCAGGGCTTCGAACGTGGCCTTGATCACGTTGTGCGGATTGTTCGTGCCAATCGACTTGGTCAGCACATTCTGAACCCCCGCCGACGTCATCACCGCCCGTACCGCTCCGCCCGCAATCACGCCCGTGCCTTCCGGGGCCGGCTTCAGCAGCACCATTCCCGAACCAAAACGTCCCAGCACCGTATGCGGCACCGTCGTCTGCGTCAGGTTGATCCTCATCAGGTTCTTCTTCGCCGCCTCAATCCCTTTGCGGATGGCCTGCGGAACTTCCTTCGCTTTGCCTGATCCGAAACCAACCACCGCCGCCGAAGGATCGCCCACTACCACCAGCGCCGCGAACGACATGTTTTTGCCGCCCTTAACCACTTTCGTCACCCGGTTAATCGAGACCACCTGGTCTTTTAACTGGAACGAACCCGCATCGAGTTTTTTCGTTACTCTTGGCATTCTGAAAGCTCATTTCCATTTTGGTCGTTGGTCGCTAGTCGTTAGTTGTTGGCGAGCTTCATTTGCCAACGACTAACGACCAGCGACTAGCGACTAGAATTGCAATCCCGCTTCGCGCGCCGCATCGGCGACCGCCTTGACCCGGCCATGGTAGATGTAGCCGCCACGGTCGAACACCACCTTGGTAACGCCCTTCTGTTTGGCCAGTTCGGCAATCTTTTTTCCAACCATTTTCGCCGACGCCACGTTGCCGCCGGTCACGCGCGCACCCTTCCGGTCGTCCGCCGTCGAAGCCGCCGCCAGCGTAACGCCCTTCAGGTCGTCAATCAACTGCACGTAAATATGGTTCAGCGACCGGTACACATTCAGCCGCGGACGCTCCGGCGTACCCATCACTTTCTTCCGGATACGATCGTGCACCCGCTGCCGCGTCTGATTCTTTGAAGCGATTCTCAGCATGTCAAAACCCTCAGTCGTTAGTCGTTGGTCGTTAGTCGTTAGTCATCCGGAAACCCGCGAACGACCGCCGACTAACGACCATCGACTGTTACTTAGCGCCTGTCTTACCAACCTTCTTCTTCAACCGCTCGCCGGCGTAGCGCACGCCCTTGTTCTTGTACGGATCGGGCGGACGCAGCGACCGCATTTCCGCCGCCACTTGCCCGACCTTCTGCCGGTCGATCCCGTTCAGCGTCAGCTTGGTCAGCTTGGCGTCGATCGCGCAATCCACGCCGCTCGGCAATGGATACTCGATCGGGTGCGAGTAACCCAGACTGAACACCACCGTCCCCTTGCCTTTCATCTCCGCGCGATAGCCAATGCCGACGATTTCCAGTTCCCTAGTCCAGCCCTTGGTCACGCCATCGACGGCGTTATTGACCAACGCGCGCGCCAGTCCGTGCACCGCCGCCTGCGAATCGTTCTCGCGCAGCGCCACCAGGTTGCCGTCCTTCTGCTCCATCTTGATGCCGGACGGAAGAGATGTATCCAGTTTGCCTTTTGGCCCCTGGACCATCACCGTATTGCCCTCGATCTTGACCGTCACGCCCTTCGGGATCGCGATCGGCTTTTTCCCAATTCGTGACATAGCTTTTTAGCTCTCAGTTATCAGTTGTCAGTTATCAGTTATCAGTTATCAGTAAAATCGTTGTTGCAGTTACTGATAACTGACAACTGACAACGCTTCTCTACCAAATCTCACAAAGTAATTCGCCGCCCAGGCCCTGCCGGCGCGCCTGCCGTCCCGTCATCACGCCCTTGGGCGTGGTCAGGATATTGATGCCCATCCCGCCCAGCACTCGCGGAATCTCGGTGCGGCGCACATACACGCGGCAACCCGGACGCGACACCCGCGCCAGGTTCGTAATCACCGCCTCGTTATTGTTGCCGTACTTCAGATACACGCGCAGGACCCTGTGGCCCTCTTCTTCCGCCGGCTTGAAGTTCGCGATATAGCCCTCTTCCTTCAGGATGCGGGCAATCTCCGTCTTCAGCTTGGAAGCTGGAATATCCACTTTTTGGTGCCGCGCGCGGATCGCGTTGCGGATGCGCGCCAGCATGTCTGCGACCGGATCGGTCAACCTCATCGTTTGCTTCTCCTAAAGCCGCCCGTTCGCTCCGTATCCACCGGAGAACCTGTCAGCAGCTTGCTTCTGTCAGTCGTTAGTCGTTAGTCGTTCGCAAGCAACGTCCGACGAACCGATCTTCCTACTACCCTTGCGGTAAGCCCACGCCGCCTTAGTCACCCGTCGTCGCGAACGACCAACGACGAGCGACCAACGACGTTTTACCAGGACGACTTCGAAACTCCGGGGATCTCGCCCCGCAGCGCCAACTGCCGGAAACACAGACGGCAGATGCCGAACTTCCGCAGAAAAGCCCGCGGGCGTCCGCAGATCTTGCAGCGGTTATGCTTGCGCGACGAGAACTTCGGCTTCTTCGCGTCCTTCACTCGTTTTGCTGTAGTTGCCACTTAGTTTCTAACTCCTGGCTGCTAGCTTCTAGCAACCCATCTGTTCGATCTCGGTTTTACTTCTTCAATCTGCCTTCTTACTTCTGCAATCGAGATCCTTCGCTTCGCTCAGGATTTCGGCGCGCGGCTCAGACGCCGCGCAAACGCCTCAACTTATGCCCTAAACGGCATCCCCAGATGCTTCAACAGCGTCCGTGCCTGGTCATCAGACCGCGCCGTCGTCACAATGGTCACGTTCATGCCTTTCAGCTTGTCCACCTTCGCGTAATCGATCTCCGGAAAAATCAACTGATCGTGCAAACCCAGCGTGTAATTGCCGCGCCCATCGAACGACTTCGTCGAGACGCCGCGGAAGTCGCGCACTCGCGGCAGCACGATGCTCACCAGTCGGTCAAAAAATTCGTACATGCGGTCGCCACGCAGCGTAACCATCGCCCCAATCGGCATGCCCTCGCGCACCTTGAACGCCGCGATCGACTTCTTCGCCCGCGTGATCACCGGTCTCTGTCCCGTAATCTGCCCCAGTTCATTCACGGCCGGGTCGATAAGTTTCGCATTCTGGGTCGCTTCGCCCACGCCCATGTTCACGACGATCTTGTTCAGTCGCGGCACGGCCATCGAGTTCTTGAGTTCGAGTTCCTTCATCAGGGCGACGGCAACTTCCTTCTCAAACCGCGTCCGCAGCCGCGGCCGCTCTTTCGCCGCGTGCCGTGGAGCCTCCGGACTAGCCTTGGCCTCGGCCGGCGCATGCCCCTTCTCGCCCTTGGGAGCTTTCGGTTTCTTCTGTTGCTCGCCCTTTTTTTGCTCGTCTGCCATTGCCTATGCTGCCTTGTCTCTTACGGTATCGGATTGTCGCTTCTTAACTCGACGTATACCGGTTCGTAAGTCTCAAATGTTTCGCCACTGCCGCTCGCGCCAGATGCACTAACTGAAAACTGATGGCTGAGAGCTGACATCTACTTGTCCAGCGTCGTCCCGCACTTCTTACAGACTCTCACCTTGCGATCGCCGCGCACTTCGTGCCCGACTCGCACCGGACCGCATGTCGCACACACCAGGGCCACGTTCGACAGCCGAATCGCCCGCTCCTGCTCGGCAATTCCACCCTTGATATTGCGCTGCGGATTCGGCCGCACGTGCTTCTTCACCGTCATCACGTGCTCCACCAGCACCTTGCCCTCGTCGGGAAACACACGCAACACGCGCCCTTCTTTTCCCGTATCCCGCCCGGTCATCACCTTCACCGTGTCATTCCGCCGGATATCCACTCGTTTATGTTCAGTAGTAGTTGCCGTTCCCATTTTCAATCCTTCTCTTTTGTAGAGACGGGGCTCGCCCCGTCTCAGACGCGGCAAGCCGCGTCTCTACGCCAACGCTAAAGCACTTCCGGCGCCAGCGACACAATCTTCAAAAACTTCTTTTCGCGCAGTTCACGCGCCACCGGACCGAACACGCGCGTGCCCACCGGCTCGCCGGTTTCGTTAATCAGCACGGCCGCATTCTGATCGAAGCGGATATAGGTCCCGTCCCGGCGCCGATGCTCTTTCCGCGTCCGCACGATGACCGCCTTCACCACTTTGCCCTTCTGCACCTGACCGTCCGGCGCAGCTTCCTTGACGCTCGCCGTGATCACATCGCCCAGCCCCGCGCGCAGACCGGTCGAGCCGCCGAGCGGCAGGATCATCTGCAGCTTGCGCGCGCCGGAGTTATCGGCGACTTCGAGCATGGATCTCATCATTACGGCCATGTCTGTCTCCTTCTCTCCGCCTATTTCTCAACGGAAACGCCGATACCGGCGTCTATGTCCACTTCCGGCACCAGCGCTGTCTTCCGGACAATCTCTTTCAGCGTCCAGCGTTTCAGTTTCGAAAGCGGCCGCGACTCTTCGATCTTTACCGTGTCGCCGGTGTGCGCTTCGTTTCTCTCGTCGTGCGCGTAGAACTTCTTCCGGATCGAGATCACTCGCTTGTACATCGGATGCGCCTTCTTCCGCGTCACTTCGACCACGATCGTCTTCTGCATCTTGTTCGAGACGACCGTGCCGATCAGGATCTTACGGCCCGAGTGCTTCTCCACCTGGCCTGCGATTTCCGCCATCATTTTGTCTCCGTCTTCCGGGCGGCCAGTTCCTGCTCGCGCAGAACCGTCTGGACGCGCGCAATATCCCGGCGCAGCCCGCGAATTTTTTTCAGGCTCTCGGTCTGTCCCATATTCATCTGGAACTTCAGCTTGAACAGCTGGTCCGCCAAGTCCCGCTCCTGGTGCTTGAGCTCGATGTCGGTTAAGTTGCGAATCTTTTCTGCCTTCATAAATAAGTTCTCAGTTCTCAGCTGTCAGTTCTTAGCAGAACCCTTGTGCTTCAAAAATCGTTCTTACTTCTGCAATCTGACTTCTTACTTCTGACTTTTCCTACAGCACGTCGCGTTTCACAAACGTTGTCCGCAGCGGAAGCTTGTGCGATGCCAGCCGCATGGCCTCTTTCGCGTCTGTGATCGAAACGCCTTCCATTTCAAACACAATTTTTCCCGGCCGCACCACCGCAACCCAATGATCCGGAGCCCCTTTGCCTTTGCCCATACGGGTTTCGGCGGGCTTCTTCGTCACCGGCTTATCTGGAAACAGCCGGATCCAGATTTTGCCGCCGCGCTTCACAAAACGCGTCATCGCCACCCGGCTCGCTTCGATCTGCCGGTCGGTGATCCACCCCGGTTCGAGCACCTTCAGCCCAAACTGACCGAAAGCCAGCTCGCTCCCGCGCCAGGCCTTCCCCGTCATGCGCCCGCGCTGCTGCTTGCGGTACTTAACTTTCTTCGGCATCAACATAAAATCAGTTCTCAGTTCTCAGTTCTCAGTTCTCAGTTTTCAGGAAAAGCCTCACATCCTCGGCTTTTCACTTCTGCATTCTGACTTCTAACTTCTTACCTTCCTAAAACGCTCCGGTCGTGCTCATATCCCGCTGCGGCGTCGCTTCGCGCTTCTTCGCCGGCAGAATCTCGCCTTTATAAACCCAGCACTTCACGCCAATCACGCCGTAGGTCGTGCGCGCCTCGGTGAAGCCGTAGTCGATATCGGCGCGCAGCGTGTGCAGCGGCAGCCGCCCCTGCAGATACCACTCCGAACGCGCGATTTCGTTGCCATTCAGCCGCCCGCTCACTCGCACCTTGATGCCTTTGCAACCGAAGCGCAGCGCCGAATCCACCGACTTGCGCATCGCCCGCCGGAAGCCCACGCGCTTTTCCAGTTGCAGCGCAATCGATTCCGACACCAGCTGCGCATCCAGCTCCGGCTTGTGCACTTCCTGGATATCGACATGCACCTCGCGCGACGTCCGCTTCTGCAGGTCCTGCTTCAGCTTGTCGATTTCCGCGCCCTTGCGCCCGATGATGATCCCCGGACGCGCCGTCTTGATGATGATCCGCAGCTTGTTGCCCGGACGCTCGATCTCGACCGAGCTCACACCCGCCGACTTGAGCTTTTCCTTCAGCTCGGTCTTGAGCTTCACATCTTCGAGCAGCAGCTTGTCGTAGTCCTTCTCGACAAACCAGCGCGATTTCCACGGCTTGGTGTAGCCGAGCCGGAATCCGTAAGGATGAACCTTCTGTCCCATCTTGTGCGCTCCTAAATTCTTCCCGGTCGTCGGTCGCTCGTCGTGGGCAAACCAGACCCCCGAACGACTAACGACCATCGACCCACGACTGCCCTATTTCTTCGCCGTCGCCTTCTTGCCAACCGCCTTCTTTTTCGCCGGCGCCTTAGCCTTGGCCTTCGCTTTTGGCCTTGCGGGAGCAGCAGCTTTCGCCGCTTTCTCGCCCGACGCTACCGGTGCGCCGTTCCGGTTTCGCTCCGCCAGCACAATTTCAATATGCGCGATGCGCCGGACATAATGGTACGCACGCCCCATCGGCGCCGGACGAATCCGCTTCATGCGCGGCCCATCGTTCGCCACCGCGTGCTTCACGTACAGGTTATCGAGATCGACATCCAGGCCCTTTTCGGTGCTCAGGAAGTTCGCGTTGTCGATCGCCGACTGCAACAGCTTCCCGACCGTCGCCGCCACGCGCTTCTTGGTGAATGCCAGCGTGTTCCTCGCCTCTTCCACGCGCCGTCCCTTGATCAGGTTCAGCACCAGCCGCGCCTTCTGCGGCGAGACGCGCATGTATCTTGCTTCCGCTCGAAATTCCATAATTTGTCTCAGCTCTTGGCCCTTAGCTGTTGGCTTTTAGCTAAGAGCCAAAAGCCAAAGGCTGACAGCCGCTCTTATGCTTTCGGCGCCGCCGGCGCCGCCGGCACTATGGCCCCAGGTCCGCCGGGAACGCCCGCCGGTTTGGCCGCGACTTCGGTCGCCGCCTTCATCGAGTGCCCTTTGAACTGACGGGTAAAGCTGAATTCGCCCAGCTTGTGCCCCACCATGTTCTCGGTCACATATACCGGAATGAATTTCCTTCCGTTGTGCACGGCAATCGTGTGCCCCACCATCTCCGGAATAATCGTCGAGCGCCGCGACCAAGTCCGCAGCACCTTCTTCTCGTTACGCGCATTCATGGCTTCCACTTTCGTCGCCAGGTGCGCATCCACGAACGGTCCTTTTTTTGTTGAACGAGCCATAATTTCCTTTGTAGAGACGCGGCTTGCCGCGTCTCGTCTCGCCAGGGAGACGCGGCAAGCCGCGTCTCTACAAAACTCTTATCCCTTCTTGCGGCGGCTCACGATAAACGTATCGGTCCGCTTATTGTTCCGCGTCTTATATCCCCGCGTCGGCTGGCCCCACGGCGTCACCGGATGACGTCCACCGGAGGTCTTGCCTTCACCGCCGCCATGCGGATGGTCCACCGGGTTCATCGAAACACCGCGGTTATGCGGACGCTTCCCTACCCAACGCGTGCGTCCCGCCTTGCCCCAGGTGACGTTTTCGTGATCCGTGTTCCCCACCTGCCCGATCGTCGCCAGGCAGTCGAGCAGCACCTTGCGGGTCTCGCCCGAAGGCAGCTTCACCAGTCCATAGTCGCCTTCTTTGGCGATCAATTGTGCCGCACCGCCGGCCGAGCGCACCATCTGCGCCCCCTTGCCCGGACGCAGTTCCACATTGTGAATCGTCGTGCCCGGCGGAATATTCCGCAGCGGCAACGCGTTGCCAACCAGAATGTCCGCCTCGGGACCGCTCAAAATCTTCTGCCCCACCTTCAGTCCATCGGGCTGCACAATGTAACGCTTCTCGCCATCGGCATAGCTCAGCAGGGCAATTCGCGCCGAGCGGCCCGGATCGTATTCGATCGTCTCGACCGTCGCCGGAATCCCGTGCTTGTCGCGCTTGAAGTCAATCGTGCGCAGCTTGCGCTTATTCCCGCCGCCCCGGAACCGCATGGTCGTGTCGCCCGAATTGCGCCGCCCGCCCGATCGTATCTTGCCCTCAACCAGCGGCTTGTGCGGCGTGGACGCAGTGATATCGTCGGTCGTAACCGAGGTGCGATAGCGCAGCGTCTGCGTTGTCGGTCTGTAGGTTTTAATTGCCATAGAGCTCTCAGCTTTCGGTCGTCAGTTATCAGTTATCAGTTACCCCTCGATCGGGCTTAACTGACGACTGAAAACTGAGAACTGAAAAACTGTCTTACAGATTCTGCGCGTACTCCGGCATCTTCTCGCCGCTCTTCAACCGCACGTACGCTTTCTTCCAGTCCGGACGGTAGCCCGTGAACTTGCCGCGCCGCCGTTCTTTCCCGGGATAATTCGCCGTGCGCACCGAAGCCACCTTCACCTTGAAGATCGTCTGCACTGCTTCCTTGATCTCGGTCTTCGTCGCTTTCGGCGCCACCTGGAATACCAGCGTGTTCTGGGTCTCTTTAATGCCGAGGCCCTTTTCGGTGATCACCGGCTTTTGAATAATCTGATACGCGGATTTCATCAGGCCACCTCCGCCTTACGCGAACGCCGCGCGGGTTTCTTTTTTTCCGCTGCCGCCTCCGCTTCGTGCGAACGTCGCGTCGCCGATTTCTTGAGCGAATCCTGCAGCTTCTCGAGCGCCGGCTGCGCAAACACCACGTGGGTGTAGCGCATCAGGTGATAGGGATGCACTTCGTTCGCCCGCACCAGTTCCAGCCCGTCGATGTTGCGCGAACCCAACTCCAGGTTCTTGTTCTCCACCGTCGAAATATCCACCAGCAGCGTTGTGCCTTCCAGCTTCAGCTTGTCGAGCGCTTCGCGAAACAGCTTCGTCTTCGGCTCTTTCACTTCGAACGACTTCACCACCATCAGTTTGCCGTCGGCAAACTTCGAGGCCAGCGCCGAGCGCAGCGCGCCCAGCAGCTTCTTCTTGGGAAAGGCATAGTCATAGGAGCGCGGCTGCGGTCCATGCACCGTACCGCCGTGACGCCACAGCGGCGAACGGATGGAGCCGATACGCGCCCGCCCCGTGCCCTTCTGCTTCCACAGCTTCTTGCCCGAACCGGACACCCGCCAGCGGTTCTTGGTGGCATGCGTGCCCGCGCGCGCGGAGGCGCGATAGTGCGTGATCGCCTCCCAGAGCAAGTCTTCGTTGACCGCGCCGAAAACTTCCTCGGCCAGTTCCATCGTCCCGGCCTTGGCTCCGCTCAGATTGTAAATATCAATAGTTGCCATATCTCTCTCGTCTTCATTTCAGGCCGGACGACACTTGCCGAACGACCAACGACTAACGACCGGCGACTGCCCTACACCTTCTTCGACGCTCGCTTCGCCGCCTTCAACGGATCCACCGTCGCCGCACCCGCGAACCCGCGGCGCTCTCGCGGCGGTTTCTTAGCCTTGTTAATCACGATATAACCGCCGTTCGAACCCGGAACGCTGCCCTCAACCACCAGCAGATTCTCTTCTTTATCCACGCCCAGGATCCGCAAGTTGCGCGTCGTTACCCGGACATCGCCCATGTGGCCCGACATCCGCATCCCCTTGAACACGCGCGACGGAAATGCCGACGAGCCAATCGAACCCGTAATCTGAAACATCGAACCGTGCGACTTTGGACCGCCCGCAAAGTGATGCCGCTTGACCACACCCTGAAAGCCGCGCCCCTTGCTCACTCCGACGATGTCGACAAAGCGCTCGCCTTCAAAAATGTCCACCAGCACCCGGTCGCCAACCTTCAGCACGCCCTCCGTCGTCTCGCCCGGAGCATCCACTTCCACCGCAACCTCGCGCAAAAATTTCACCGGAGGAAGGTTGTGCTTGGCAAAGTGTCCCCGCATCGCCTTGGTCAGCTTCTTTTCTTTCACAAACTCGACCAGGCCAATCTGCGCCGACTCGTAACCGTCTTTGGTCTGGGTCTTGTGCTGCGTGATCACGCACGGTCCCGCCTGCAACACCGTCGCCGGCCGCACGTCGCCCTTCGAATCGAAGAGTTGCGTCATGCCGACCTTCTTGCCCAGAATTCCCGTAACTCTCGCCATTTCCTTCTCCGTTCCCAGCATGGCTCGTCGATCGTTGAAAGACGGCTATTGGCTGGGTCATGTAGCGCGGGCGCCCTCGCCCGCGAAAGCCTGCGGAGCTTCGCTCCGCGTGGACGGCCGAGGGCGGCCGTCCCTACACTTACTTATGCTCTTTCCCGAACGCTTTAATCTCCACGTCCACGCCCGCCGGCAGATCGAGCTTCATCAGCGCATCGACCGTTTGCTGCGTCGGCTCCAAAATATCGAGCAGGCGCTTGTGGGTACGGATTTCAAACTGCTCCCGCGACTTCTTATCCACGTGCGGCGACCGCAGCACGCAGTACTTGTTCTTCATCGTGGGCAGTGGAATCGGCCCCGCGATTTGCGCGCCGGTGCGTTTGGCCGTCTCCACGATCTCGCCTGTCGACTGGTCCAGAATGCGGTAGTCGTAGGCTTTCAACCGGATGCGAATTCTTTCTTTTCCCGTCACTATTTTTCTCTCTTTACCCCTCCCGGCTCATCCAGGAGGAAAGATCTGGCGGCAGGTTACAAGCCGCGTTTTGTGTGGCGCGGACACTCTTGTCCGCGAGCCTTTTCGATGCTGCATGCAGCGCGGACAAGAGTGTCCGCGCTACACAAACGCTACGTAATAATCTCCGCGATCGTGCCCGCGCCCACCGTGTGCCCGCCTTCGCGGATCGCGAACCGCAAGCCCTTTTCCATCGCCACCGGCGTGATCAGCTCGATCACCAGGCTCACGTTGTCGCCCGGCATCACCATCTCCGTCCCCGCCGGCAGCTCCGCGATCCCCGTCACGTCCGTCGTCCGCAAATAAAACTGCGGACGATAGCCCTTGAAGAACGGCGTGTGCCGCCCGCCTTCTTCCTTCGTCAGAATGTAAACTTCCGCCTTGAACTTCGTGTGCGGCGTGATCGATCCCGGCTTCGCCAACACCATCCCGCGCTCCACGTCTTCTTTCGCGATGCCGCGCAGCAGCAACCCCGCGTTGTCGCCCGCCATGCCTTCGTCCAACTGCTTCTTGAACATTTCCACGCCCGTCACCACCGTTTTGCGCGTCTCCCGGAAGCCGACTATCTCCACTTCCTCGCCCACCTTGATCTTCCCGCGCTCGATCCGCCCCGTCACCACCGTGCCCCGCCCTTGAATCGAAAAAATATCTTCGATCGGCATCAGGAACGGCTTCTCCAACTCGCGTGCCGGCTGCGGCACGCTCTTGTCCACCGCCTCCATCAGCGCGTCAATCTGCTTCTCCCACTTCTCGTCGCCGTTCAATGCCAGCAACGCCGACAGACGAATCACCGGCACATCGTCTCCCGGAAATTGATAGCTCTTCAACAACTCGCGCACTTCCAGTTCCACCAGATCGAGCAGCTCCGGATCGTCCACCGCGTCGCACTTGTTCAGCGCCACCACAATGTACGGAACGCCCACCTGCCGCGCCAGCAGCACGTGCTCCCGCGTCTGCGGCATCGGACCATCCGTCGCTGCAACCACTAAGATCGCCCCGTCCATCTGCGCCGCGCCCGTGATCATGTTCTTGATGTAATCCGCGTGCCCCGGACAATCCACGTGCGCGTAGTGCCGGTTCGCCGTCTCGTACTCCACGTGCGCCGTGGCAATGGTGATGCCACGCGCCTTTTCTTCCGGAGCGTTATCGATCGAATCGAACGACCGGAACACAATCTTCGGGTTGTGCTTCTGCAATACCTTGGTGATCGCCGCCGTCAACGTCGTCTTGCCATGGTCAATGTGACCAATCGTCCCTACGTTGCAGTGCGGCTTTGTCCGCTCAAATTTTTCCTTCGCCATTTGCTATATGCTCCGATTAAAGCCTGCTATTACCGCTTGGGTCCAGATTTCCGACTCGCGATGTATTCCGCCATGTCGCCGCTAATCTCACGCCGCTCAACCCTCTCAGGATCCCAGTAACTCGCCCCACCTTTCGAAAGCTGCTCGGCAACAAAATCCTGAACGATATTTTTCTCGTCGAGTGCGCGATCTTCGAAAACCATGCTTGCGAGCGTGGTTACCTCAACCCATATCCGTTTTGCGCCTTGTCCGGATTTAAGATCGACAGGGTAAAGGACCGCCATCCGCGGAGCCCCTGTGCCGGGAATGTCATACGCTTGGACAGGCTGCCCCACGTTCTGAATCGTCCAATGAGCCCTGACCAGTGTCTTGACCTTTGGGTTCTCCGATTCAACCTCCTGAGCAATTCGACTAAACTCAGGCAGCTTCGTGCTATCGCGGGCAACAAGCTCAACTAGAAAATCATCCTCCAGATCAACGAAACGGGACTCATCCTTGTCGAGATACGACAAGAGCCCAGCGTGATCAAGGCGTCCCTCTAATTGAACCTGCAAATCTGTCGCTGCCATAAAATCTTCAACCTCTCGAACTTCGGTCAATTTCAACCAGGATACGATTGAAAACCGTCAACCCTTCGTTGATTCGATCCCGTGCGTCACGCTGAAACTTCTCAAGGTCTCCCTTGAACTCCCGCTCCACAAAGCTTGGGTCGTAGTCCGCCTGCGACCTAAGCTGCCTAAGGTTCTTCACCCGCGCCCCAAGCTCCGGATCGGTCTCTCCGAGCTTCTCAGCGACGTTCTCGTGAGTCACCTTACCTAGCAATACATTCGCGGCGTGAAAAATCGAGTAATACGACCTCGACAAAGCACTCCTCAGAGCCGCTTCACTCGATCCATCCGCCAATTCCCGCAAAGCCTTGGCCAGCGCCAAACGAGAATCAACCACTTCGTTCACCTCGACGCCGTTTTCCCCTGCGTCTTGGCGATAATCTCTTCCGCCACGTGACGCGGAGCTTCTTCATAGCGCGCAAAATGCATCGAGTACTCGGCGCGTCCCTGCGTGCTGGAACGCATATGCGTCGCGTACCCAAACATCTCCGCCAACGGAACGATGGCCTTGATCACCTGCGAACCAGCGCGGTGCTCCATGCCTTCGATGCGCCCGCGGCGCGAACTCAGGTCGCCCATGATGGTTCCGGCATAATCTTCCGGTGTCACTACTTCGACCGACATAACCGGCTCCAGAATCACGGGGCTCGCCTTGCGTGCCGCTTCTTTGAATGCCATCGAGCCGGCGATCTTGAACGCCATTTCGTTCGAATCAACATCGTGGTAGCTGCCGTCGTAGAGCGTCGCCTTAATGTCGACCATCGGATAGCCGGCGAGAACGCCGCCTTCCATGGCCTCCTGCATGCCCTGATCGATCGGCTTGATGTATTCCTTCGGCACCGTGCCGCCCACGATTTCGTTGATGAATTCGTAGCCCTTGCCCGGCTCGTTCGGATCGAGATAAATCTTCGCGTGTCCGTACTGACCGCGGCCACCGGTCTGTCGGATGTACTTGCCTTCCGCTTCCGCATGCTTGCGAATGGTCTCGCGATACGCCACCTGCGGCTTGCCGACGTTGGCCTCAACTTTGTACTCGCGCATCATCCGGTCCACGATGATTTCCAGATGCAACTCGCCCATGCCGCTGATGATCGTCTGTCCGCTATCCGGATCTGTGTGAACCTTGAAAGTCGGATCTTCCTGCGCCAGTCTCGCCAGCGCCATGCCCATCTTTTCCTGATCGGCCTTGGTCTTCGGCTCGACCGCAACCGAAATCACCGGCACCGCGAACACGATCGACTCCAGCGTGATCGGGTGCTTCTCGTTGCAGATCGTGTCGCCCGTGCCGACGTTTCTCAGACCCACCACGGCGCAGATATCGCCGGCGAGAATTTCCTGGATGTCTTCGCGCTTGTTGGCGTGCATCTTGAGCAGGCGGCCAATGCGCTCATGCTTTTGCGTACGCGAATTCATCACCGACTCGCCCGAGTTCAACTGTCCCGAGTACACCCGGATAAACGTCAACTGACCGACATACGGATCGGCCATGATCTTGAAGGCCAGCGCCGAGAAAGGCTCGTTGTCGTCAGCTTTGCGCGTGATCGTCTTCCCATTGTCGGGATCGAGGCCATGCGTCTCTTTCGTGTCGAGCGGCGAGGGCAGGTAATCCACCACCGCATCCAGCAACGGCTGGATCCCTTTGTTCTTGAACGCCGTTCCCACCACCACCGGAAACAGCTTCAGCCCGATCGTCGACTTGCGCAGCGAACTCCTGAGCTCGTCCACCGAAATCGCTTCGCCTTCCAAAAACTTGTGCAGAATGTCGTCATCGTTCTCGGCCACGGTTTCGACCAACTGGGTATGGAACGCCTCGGCCTTCTTTTGCAGGTCCGCGGGAATGTCGGTGACCTGGTACTCCGCGCCTATGGTCTCGTCTGCCCAGATGACGGCCTTCATGGCGACCACGTCCACCACTCCGCGAAACTTGTCTTCTTGTCCGATGGGAATTTGAATGGCGACCGGCTTCGCGTTGAGGCGTTTGCGGAGGGTGTCGACGGCATGCTCGAAATCAGCACCCATCTTGTCGATCTTGTTAATGAAACAAATTCGCGGGACGCCATACTTGTCGGCCTGGCGCCAGACTTTTTCCGACTGCGGCTGCACGCCATGCACGGCGTCAAACACCGCCACCGCGCCGTCCAGCACGCGCAGCGAGCGCTCGACTTCGGCCGTAAAGTCCACGTGGCCGGGCGTATCGATAATGTTGATGCGGATCTCGCGCCAAGTGCAGGTCGTCGCCGCCGACGTAATGGTGATGCCGCGCTCCTGCTCCTGCTCCATCCAGTCCATGATGGCCGTGCCTTCGTGCACCTCGCCGATACGGTGCGTCTTTCCCGTATAAAACAGGATGCGCTCCGTCGTCGTGGTCTTCCCGGCATCGATGTGGGCCATGATGCCGATGTTCCTGCAACGCTCTAATGGGACTGTTCTAGGCACGGTTTCTATTGCTCTTTCTGGGGCTCCGAAAATCTGTCGTTGGTCGTTAGTCGTTGGTCGTTAGCTTCTTGCTCGCAGCTCGCGGCCCGAAGCTCGCAGCTCTTCTACCATCGGTAATGCGCGAATGCCTTGTTTGCTTCCGCCATGCGATGCACGTCTTCTTTCTTCTTGATGGCAGCGCCTTTTCCGTTCGAGGCATCGAGCAACTCATTGGTCAACTTGTCGATCATTCCTTTTTCGCCGCGGCCGCGCGCATAGCTCACGATCCAGCGGATGGCCAGCGACGTCCTGCGGTCGGGAGCGACTTCGATCGGCACCTGGTAGTTCGCGCCGCCCACGCGCCGCGTCTTCACTTCCAGCAACGGCTTGGCGTTCTCGACCGCCTTCGTGAACAGCTTCAGGGCTTCGTCGCCGCCTTTTTCTTTCAATTTCTCGAGCGACTTATAAAAAATGCCCTCGGCAGTCGACTTCTTTCCCTGCCACATCATCGAATTGATGAACTTCGTCACCAGATCCGATCCATACACCGGATCGGCCTCGACCGTCCGCTTTACCGTATGTCCTTTACGAGGCATGTATAGCTTTGCTCCTAATCTGACGGTGCCCCAGGTTCGCGCCCGTCCTTTGGGCGCTAACCTGGGCTCAACTGCAATCCCTAAAAACCTGCTTTACGCTTTCTTCTGTCTCTTCGTGCCGTACATGGTGCCCCAGGTTCGCGCCCGTCCTTTGGGCGCTAACCTGGGCTCAACTGCAATCCCTAAAAACCTGCTTTACGCTTTCTTCTGTCTCTTCGTGCCGTACTTCGAGCGCCCCTGGTTGCGGCCCGCAACGCCGGTCGCATCCAGCGTTCCACGCACCACGTGATAACGCACGCCGGGCAGATCCTTTACACGGCCCCCGCGGATCAGCACAATCGAGTGCTCCTGCAGGTTATGGCCAACACCCGGGATATACGTCGTCACTTCGATTCCATTCGTCAGCCGAACGCGCGCTACTTTACGCAGCGCCGAGTTCGGCTTCTTCGGCGTCTGGGTATACACGCGCGTGCACACGCCACGCTTCTGCGGACACGATTGCAGAGCCGGACTCGCCGTCTTATACCGGGTCCGCTCGCGGCCGAATTTCACCAGCTGATTAAAAGTAGGCACTCTCGCCACTCCCAGACGCGGCAAGCCGCGCCTCTACCGCACATTTCCATTTCCGTAGACACGAGGCTTCCCCGGTCTCAGGTCTGGCACAGGCGGTCGCGCCCAGCCATACTCTCCCGCGCACTAACGCCGGTGAGAATTCGTTCAGTTTCCCGCTCAGACTAAATCGCCGACGACGGTGACGCCACGCCTCACCTCGACCAGGTTCGGAGGCGTTCCGTTTCGTCTGCTCTCCCCTGCATAGCCTCGCGTGACTCCCAGGCTTCTAGCTCATTCACCCGGGCGCGAAGGTTTTCGCAGGACGTTTCAGCGAGGGCGTCCCCGGTCCCACTTCCAACCGGGTACGTATTTCTTCAAAGCTCAGCCAAGATTTTCCCGGAGCCTGTCGCGCCACGCAGGTTGCGCACGCCACAGGACTACCGTACACCGGCAAGCCAGACTTAACTCGCGGAACCGTTTGATAATAACAACTACCTCGCACATCGTCAACTGCTCTCCCCCGCATCGAAGAAACAAGAGGAAAAACTAAGGTTTCAAGGTTTCAGAGTTTCAAGGTTTAGCCCGAGGGCCTCACCAAAGCCCGTCTTTAGTGCCCCGTCCTTGAAACCTTCGAAACCTCGAAACTTTGAAACCTGGCCTCTGCCCTTGCTCAAAATCCCAATGACCTTCTACACTGACAGTTTTCCACCCCACCACATTATGCTCGCGCCTGGCAAACGGACGCGAGGAGGGTTCATGCATCGTTGCGGTTCCGCTTTTCTTCTTACGTTGGCCATTACCGTCGTCGTCGCCTTCACCGGCTGCCTCGGTAAGAGCACCAGCAACTCCGGCAATGGAGGCGTGCAAACCGTTACGCTCAGCCCCGGCAACATCATCTCCATCGACGTCGGCGACACTCAGGTCTTTAGCGCCACCGCCAAGAATGCCAGCGGCGGCACCGTCCCCGGCGTCAACATTCAATTCATCGTGGAGAGCGGCAGCCCGAACGCCTCCGCCCCAGTGTCGATCACCAGCAATGGGTTGGCTTGCGCCGGCGCCTGGGACCAGACTGGCAGCATGTGCAGTCCCGGAACTCCTGGAATCGCCTACGTAAGAGCGGTCACCGCAGGCGTCAGCAGCCCGCCCACTACCGTCTTCGTCCACCAGCACATCGATAGCATTCAAGTCAGCCGCCTCGACCCCCAAGGCCCGCCGCTCTATGACTGTTTCTCGCAGGGTCAAACCTGGGGGTACCAGGGCATCGCCTATAGCAACAACGTGGATATCACCAACAGCGTCGGCCCCATGAGCTGGTCGTCAAGCAATACCGGTGTTCTCACCACCGATACCACCCTCCCCACGCTCCTGCCTAACCAGGTTCAGGTCACCGCCAAGGCTCCCGGCATCACCCAGCTTTTCGCCACTGCCTCCGGGACCACGAGCATCCCTTATCCGTACACGACCTGCTTAATCCAATCCATCCGCCTCCAGATCGGCGGCCAGGGCCCAGCAGGAAACTCGATCACCGTAAACAACGGCGGCAGCGTGCCCATCACGGCCACCGCAGTCGATACGTTGTACCAGTACACCGGTGTGGCCCTATCCAGCCCGCCCCTCACCTGGAGCACGACCAATCCTGAAGTTGCGGCCTTCAGCAGCACCACCAACACCTCCGGAAGCAATGGTGCTACCGCCCGCAACAATTTTGGCGGCGCCACCGTCTTCGCTTCCTGCACTCCCCCAACCTGCAATATCGGAGTTCTACCCGGACTCCCCATCTACGCCAGCAACGGAACGCTGCCGAACGGGACGAAGGGTTATGGCACGATCGCCATTAACGTAACTTCTACTTCTACCTCCAAACCGCCCACCTACACTGCCTGGGCCGCGACGACCGGCTGCCAGAACGCCAACGGTTGCACGAGTGCGCTGTTCGCGGTGACCCCTGGAACCACCCCCATCGGCGCCATCGTAAGTCTGCCCCGCACTCCCAATTCCATGATGTTCAACCATGTGTCGGCGGCGCGCGTCTACCTCGGCAGCGATCAGGGCCTGATGTACGTCGACGTCGGCGCCACCAGCCCGAGCGTTGGCTTGGTCTCCAACTCCTCGACACCTTGCAACGTTTCCTTGTGCGGCAAAGTGCTCACCATCTCGAACGATGGCAAACTGGTGGTCGTCTCCGACACCGTTTCCACCCCCAGCCAGGTTTACATCTACAACGGCAGCAGCACCACCACTACCCCCGTTGACCTGATCATCCCCGGCGACACCGCCACTGCCGCCGCCTTCTCTCCCGATCAGTTGAAACTCTTCATCCTCACCAACACCGGCAATATGTACGTCTACTCCACAGTCGATGCGCTCACCTCACTTCCGATCGCAACCTCGGTAACCGACGTCGAGTTCTCGGCGGATGGCAGCTTTGCCTACGTGGCGGGAACGCCCGCAAGTTCGGTGTCTGCCTACTCGACCTGTTCCCTGCCCGCCCTTGCCAGTGTGGACATCGGAAGTGTCGCAGCCTCGAGCACCCCGTTGAAAATCTTTCCCTCACCTGTCGTTCAGGCCGACCCACTGGGTTTAACGCAGAACATAATCGCTCTGGAACCGCCCAACATTGAGTTCTTGACTGCTGCACACTTCACGCAGGATCCAATACTGTACAATCATCCGCTCCAGTTCACGTGCAATCCTCCAACTCTGCTGAACTTCAGCAAAGGCCCGTCCTTCAACCTCGGCCAGGGCAATTTCACTCCGATTTACACGCAGCTCGTTGCCGATGGCAGCGAAGTCCTCCTCGTCGCCAGGAAAATCCCCGCCGTGCTCCTCTTCAACGTGAGCAATGGGACCACCACCTCCGTCCCGCTCGTCAACAGCGCCGACCCGCTCTCCGCCTCCGCCTCCACCGACGGAAGCCAGGTCTACGTCGCCGCTTGCGATCAGTACGACCAGGACGGAATCACCTGCGCCGTCGGCTCCGTGCACATCGTCAACACCATCAGTCAAGGCGACTTCCAGCAGGTCCCCTATGTCAACATCAACGAGAACAACGACCGCAACATGTGCAACAACAATGGCAACCCTGCGCCGCAGTGCCTCCCCAACCTAATCGCCATCAAGCCACAGTGATCGAAGGCCGAGTTCGTGTGGGAACGAGTTCGTGTGGGAACGAGTTCGTGTGGGGACGGGGCTCTGCCCCGTCCAAGCCGAGCGCAGCTCGGCCGCGCCTGGAATGCCAGCATCATTCAAAACAGCTGCTGCGGTTAACCTCGTGCCCCTAATGTTTTTCGCTTTTGGATTTTGGCTGACTGGCGCGCACCCCGAAGTCGGCGCACCCCTAAACTGGACGGCTTTTGCCTTAACTGAGAGCTGAGAGCTGACAGCTGTTTTCCTACGGCCCTACATCTTTCCCCACACTATCCAGCACGCCATTGATAAACTGCACCGACTCCGGCGTGGAAAACTTCCGCGCAATTTCGAGCGCCTCGTTAATCACGATCGCGTGCGGCGTCGCCGGATACCCCAGAAACTCCGCCACCGCTCCCCGCAGCACATTCCGGTCCACCGTCGCCATCCGGTCCATCCGCCAGTGCTGCGTGTGCTTCCCAATCAGCCCGTCGATCTCCACCATCCGCTCGCTGGCCACGCGAAACAAATCGTCCGCAAACCCGCGCACTTCTTCATCCACATTTGTCCGCTCCGCCCAGAACGTCTTCCGGACAAGCTCCGGCGTCTGTTTCCCCATGTCCGCCTGGAAGAGCATTTGCAGAACCAGTTCCCGGGATTTGCGTCGAATGCCCATGCTAGCTCTCAGCTGTCAGCTATCAGCTCTCAGCAAAACCGTACGGTGATTGAGGCTAACAACAGTCTACAGGACAGTTGCACTGCGCAAGAATTGCAGATCAGGAGCGAGATTTGCGTCTGCGGGAAGTTAGGTTTGCTTTGCTTTTCCTGACAGCTGAGAGCTGACAGCTTTTTTCAGATTCGCCATCTCTACCGCTGCCAACGCCGCCTCATATCCCTTGTTGCCCATCTTCAACCCGGCGCGATCGATCGCCTGCTCCAAAGTCTCGCAGGTCAGCACGCCAAACGCATGAGGCACACCCGTCTCTTGCGCCGACTGTCCAATCCCCCGAGTAACCTCATTCACAATCACGTCGTAATGCGCGGTGTCGCCGCGCAACAGACAGCCGATGCAGATAATCGCGTCATATTTCCCGGTTTCGGCAAGCGTGCGGGAGGCCAATGGAATTTCGAATGCCCCCGGAACTCGGACCAGCGCGATGTCTTTCTTCTTAGCGCCCGATCGCAATAACCCGTCGTAAGCGCTCAGAAAAAGTCGCTCCGTGATGAAGGAGTTGAAGCGCGAGACAACAATAGCGAACCGCTTGCCGGCAGCGCTGAGACCACCCTCGATCGCGGGGACTGATGGCTTGGAAAGACGTTCGAGTTTTGCTTTTTCTTTCGTAGCTTTTTTCTGTGCCTCTGTGTCTCTGTGGTGAATCAGCCTTTGCTCCCCTGTGTCCCTCTGTGGTAAAGCCTTTGACTTACTTCCCCTTGAACTGCGCCGCCCGTTTTTCCAGAAACGCCGCCGTCCCTTCCTTCTTATCCTCGGTGGCGCAGCAGACGCCAAACAAAGTCGCCTCCAGATACAGTCCCTCGGCCAAAGTCATCTCCATCCCCTTATTGACCGCCTCCATAGCGTACTGCACCGCCAGCGGAGCGTTCGCGATGATCTTGGCCGCGATCGCCTCCGCCCGCGGAATCAGTTCCGCCGCTGCCGTCACTTCATTCACCAACCCGATTCGATGCGCTTCCTGCGCCGTCATCATCTCCCCGGCCAGCACCATCTGCATCGCGAGCCCCTTGCCCACCAGTCGCGAAAGCCGCTGCGTCCCGCCGTATCCCGGAATAATTCCCAGCTTCACTTCCGGCTGCCCCAGCTTCGCGTTGTCGCTCGCGAGACGCATAGTGCAAGCCAGAGCCAGTTCGCAACCGCCGCCCAGTGCAAATCCGTTAATGCAAGCAATCACGGGCTTCCCCAGGTTCTCGATCAGGTCGAGCACGGACTGCCCGCGATGGGTGTATTCCTTGCCGCTGACGGCATCGTGTTTCGCCAGTTCGCCAATATCGGCACCCGCAATGAACGCCTTCTCGCCCGCGCCAGTCAGGATGGCGACGCGAATCGAGGTGTCGGATTTAATGTCGGTGAACGCCGCCCGCAACTCTTCCATGGTGGCCATGTTGAGCGCGTTGAGGACCTTCGGCCGATTGACCGTGACATAAGCGATGGAGTTTTTCTTTTCGAGAAGTATGTTTTCGTAGGTCATTCGTTGATGAGCCTCCTTCGGAATCAGCGCAGCCTGCAGCTCATGCCCTTTGATTGTTAGATGCAGAACCTTTCAGTGCTTTTCTTACGACCTGCTCGGCGATGTGACCATCCAGAATGCCCTCTGCTTCAACCAGGGCGCTTGTCAGCGCGATCACCGCGTCTGACTCAGCGTTAATCCAGCTGATTGCACGACGCCGCGCTTCCTCTTTTAACGTTTCTAGTTGTTGGTCGTCCTGGATCAAGAGGCGCGTTATCCGGTCTACTTCCCCGCGGTCTCGCTCCATTTCGCGATAGCTGATCACGTCTAGGTTCGGATCAAGCTGTTGTAGCAGGCTGGTAGCTGGGCCGCCCGCATACATGCACGTAATGTGGGTACTTAAGAGTTCCATGCACCCTGTACACTCGGCGCACAAGTGGTATCTAGCCCGCAGCGAATTAGCCTCGTCAGTTGTGATTTTGCCTTTACATCCGGCTTGCTCACAGCTGTGTTTCTGCGTCTGCACGATTGTGAATCCACCCTGCTTCAAGCTGGCTAAGTTTATGTCTGCTTGCTCACATAGCTTTTTCTGATGTTCGTTCATCTCCGCATCCCCGCTGCCTACGATTAGCAAAACTGTATCGCCATTGATGATCCAAGCTACGGTGTGTCCTGCTTCGTGACAACAGTTGCGCTTTTTCAGGCCCGTCAACACTCCCTGTTCGCTCCTCGAAATTGAAGAGAACCTCCCAGTGCTATAATTGTATAGCAAGAGGACACCATGCTAGCCATCCGCCTTCCTGAAACGATCGAAAAACGCCTTGACCGGCTCGCCAAACGCACCGGACGCACCAAGACCTACTACGCCCGCGAAGCCATTCTCCAACATCTGGACGATCTCGAGGACATCTACCTCGCCGAGAAGCGCCTGGCTGCCGTGCGCTCCGGACGCACCCGAACTATTCCGCTCGAAGAAGTAATGCGGCGCCATGGCTTGGAAGATTGAGTTCGATCCCGCAGCACTGAAGGAACTGGAGAAGCTCGACAAACCCGTCGAACAACGAATTCTGAAGTTTCTCCGCGAGCGCGTCGCAAGACTGGAAGACCCGCGACAGATCGGTGCAGGTCTTCAAGGGGCCTTGAGCAAACTCTGGAAATACCGTGTCGGAGATTATCGCCTAATCTGTTCCCTCGAACACGACCGGCTCGTCGTCCTCATCCTCCGCGTCGGTCATCGCCGCGAAGTGTACAAACGCTGAAGCCTGAATAAAATCCAATGTCGCGAGCCTTTACTTCTGCAATCTGACTTCTGCAATTGGTGTTCACCTCTGCAATCTCAGAATTTCCCCGCCACCGGCTTCGCCGGGTCCGAATAATCATAGAATCCGCGGCCCGACTTCCGCCCATACCACCCCGCCATCACCAGCCGCTTCAGCAGCGGAGGCGAGGCGAAACGGCGCTCTTTGAATTCGTCATACATCACGTGGGTGATGTAGTACGTCGTATCGAGGCCGACGAAATCGAGCAGCGTGAACGGACCCATCGGATAGCCGCAGCCGAGCTTCATCGCGTTATCGATGTCCTCGATCGAGCCCACGCCCTCTTCATACGCCCGGATCGCATCGAGCAGATACGGCACCAGCAGTCGGTTCACGATGAATCCCGTCTTGTCCGACGTGCGCACCGGAACCTTGCCCAGCTTCTTCGTGAACTCGTAGGCCGCGTCGTACACGGCGGGAGCGGTGGCAATCGTCTTCACCACCTCCACCAGCCTCATCAGCGGCACGGGATTAAAAAAGTGCAGCCCGATGAATCTTTCCGGACGCTTGACCGCCGTCAAAAGTTCCGTCACCGAGATCGAAGACGTATTCGAAGCAAAGATCGCGTCCTTTTTCACGATGCCGTCGAGCGCGGCATACATCTTCTTCTTCTCTTCGAGGTTCTCGATGATGGCCTCAATGACAATGTCGCAATCGGCGAGGTCCGCTTTGTTAGTGGTCCCCTTCAGCCGCGCGCGCGCCTCGTCTTTCTGCTGCGGAGTGATTCCGCCCTTCTCAGGACCGCGCTCGGCAAACTTAGCCAGCGACTTCTCAATCCCGGCAAACCCCTTGTCGAGATACTTCTGCTCGACTTCGAGCACGGTAACGTCGAATCCCGCCGTCGCGCACACTTGCGCGATGCCGGAACCCATCAGTCCACAACCGAGAACGCCAACGTTTTTTATCTTCATAATTGCTTCCTCTGGCTAAACAAAACTCTGTCATTCTGAGCGCAGCGAAGAACCTATGCATTTTGCCTGCACCATCAGACTGCATAGGTTCTTCGCTGCGCTCAGGATGACAGATCTTGTTTTCAATTTGAGCCGTAGAGTCCAAGGCCGTAGCCAAGAAAATAGATCACCACGATGGAGAGCAAAAAGGCACCAATCAGTCGCAATCCGTCCAAGGCTTTTTTGCGGCTCGTTTGCGTGCGGGCGTAAAGCACTGCGCCACAAGTAGGCCGCTCCCATCGCAAACGGCGAAGGCCTAAACCAGCCAACAATGTTCGTGTTTATTCTCACAGTTTTCTACTGAAAGCTCTCCACCACCATAGCAATCCCCTGCCCGCCGCCGATGCACGCCGTCGCCAGCCCGTACTTCTTCTTCCGCCGACGCAACTCATACAGCAGCGTAAGCACCAACCGCGTCCCGCTCGCTCCCAGCGGATGTCCCAGCGCAATCGCTCCGCCGTTCACGTTCACTTTTTCGCGATCAAGGCCCAATTCTTTTTCCACCGCCAGATACTGGGCCGCGAACGCCTCGTTCACTTCAATCAGATCGATGTAGTCCAAAGTCAGCCCCGCACGCTGCAGCGCAATCTTTGTCGCTGGCACCGGACCACGCCCCATCAGCTTCGGCTCGACGCCCGCAATTCCCCAGTTAATAATTCGTCCCAGCGGACTCAAGCTCCTCTTCTGCGCCTGCTCCAGCGACATCACTACCACCGCCGCCGCGCCATCCACAATTCCGCTGGCATTGCCCGCCGTCACCGTGCCATTTTTCCCAAAGGCAGGGCGCAGCTTTGCCAGTCCCTCCGGCGTTGTTTGAGGACGCCGGTGATCGTCCTCGGTCAGCATCTCTCCCGTCGGCTCGCCTTTCGAATTCCGCAACGGTACCGGCGTAAGCTCTTCCTGTAGGCGCCCCGCCTTATACGCCGCGTCGGCCGTCTGCTGCGAGCGCAGCGCGAATTCGTCCTGCGCCTGCCGCGTGATGCCCTGCTGCTCGCCATAGAGTTCCGCCGTATTCGCCATGTACAGTCCGCAATAGGTGTCGAGCAGCGCCACCATGAGCGAATCTTCGAGCTTCCCGCCCGGAGCCAGCGTGAATCCATCGCGTCCTCGAATCACAAACGGAGCCTGCGACATCGATTCCATCCCGCCCGCCAGCACCACCTTCGCTTCCTCGGTCTGGATCATCTGCGCCGCGCTGACTATCGCCTGCATTCCCGACCCGCACAGCCGGTTCACCGTCAGCGCCGGAGTTTCAATCGGCAGCCCCGCCCCCAACCCCACGTGCCGGGCGCCATACAGCGCGTCGCCCGTCGTCTGCTGCGCGTTGCCGAATACGACGTGATCGAACTCCTTCGCATCGACCCCCGCGCGCTCGATCGCAGCCTTCGCCGCCACCGCGCCCAACTCCTGCGCCGTGTAATCCTTGATCTTCCCGCAATAGCGTCCAAAGGGCGTGCGCGCCCCGCTGACAATGGCAATATCTCCAGGTTTCAACATAAGCACCAGCTTGTATAGAAGAGTGCGTTGGCCTGAGGCCAACCTGAGAGTTTAACAGCAGGGAAAGAAGCTTGTGTAGAGCGGACACTCCTGTCCGCTGTTCTTGCCGTTGGTTTTGCCGTTGGTTTTGCCGTTGGTTTTGCCGTTGGTTTTGCCGTCGGTTTTGCCGTTGGTTTTGCTTTTGGTCTTGCTGTTGGTTTTGCCGTTGGTTTTGCTGTTGGTTCTGCCGTCGCCTTGGCTTTCGCGCAGTCCTGAGACGCCGAGCACACGACTCTCTAGGTGCTGCCAGCCTTTCGCGGACAGGAGTGTCCGCGCCACACAAGCAAACTGGTTACGCCACCGCCGCCGATGCAGCGAACTGCGGCGCCTGACTCACAATCTTTCCCGCGCCCTGCGCCACCGCCAGTTCCATCGCGTGATCGGCGCGGTTGGCCACTTCGGTCACAATATCCACCGGATCGAAATGCTGCCGCATCACCGCCTGGGCCAGCCCGGCGCTGAACTCGACTCCCTGGTTCTTGCCCGGGAAACGCACTTCCGCCAGCAGCCGCCGCAATTTCTCCACCGCCAGCAGCGCTTCTTTTTCGCCCGTGTCGCCCAGCACCAGCGCCACCGTCGTCGCTTCATAGCGGAATGCCAGGTCGTTCGTCCGGATGTTCGCTGAAAATAGCTGCCCGATTTGCTCCATCACCGCCATCACCGCCTGCTCGCCATATTCCTTGAGCAACGCGCTACGCCGTCCAAACTGCATCAGCAACACCGTTACCGTTGTCCCCTGCTGCAACCCGCGCCGGATTTCCGCCTGCAGAAGATCCAGATACGAAGCCCGCTTCAGCAGACCCGATTTCTCGTCCGTCACCGAAAGATTCTTCACCAGCCGCCGCAGCCCGGCGTTGTTGAGCGCGATCAACACCTGGTCGCTCAACGTCCGGATCACCAGCACCTCCGAAGCCTGCCACACCCGGCTCGTGTTCTGTGTCAGGATCAGCACTCCGATCTGGTCGTTGCCTTCGGTCAGCGGCAGAGCCAGCAGCGATTCGATTTGCAACTCTTCGACCGCGCTGCGCACACCCATCAACTCCGGAGCGTTTTTCGCGTCGCTCATCGTCACCGTGCCTCGCGCCACTGCCAGATCCTGCACCGTTTCCACCAGGCTGACCAGCGCCGCCGAACTCGCAGGAATCAGCCCATCCCTGTGATATTCCTGCACGCTCGACGGCGGCAGACCCGGTTTGCGCAATGCCGCAAGGCAACGCGCCGTCCGCCAGTTCGCGCCAATTTCGTTCGCCGCCGTTTTCAAAACTCCTTCGGCGTTCCCCTGGTGGTAGAGTTTGCGCGTGATTTCCGCCACTCTCGCCAGACTGCTGACGTCGGCCACCTCGCCCGCCGCCGCTGGCGCTGTCGCGGTTGCCGGCGCGGCCTGATCGCCACTCGTCGCCGCCGGCGCGGCCGCCGTCACTGACTTCGCATACTGCGGTTCGATGCCTGCCGCAATGTATAACTTCTGCAGGTCCTGGTTGCGCTCTTCCTCACGCGGAAACAGTTCCTGAATGCGCTGCAATCGCTCGATCGCCTTCGAGCGCATCCCGTATTGCACCAGGATCTCGGCTTGCAGCATCAGATCCTGCAGCGCGGCCGCTCCCAACGTCGGTTCCTGGACCTTGACTTCCTGCTCTTCTTTCTTCACCGTCGTGAACCGCGATGCGATTACGTTGAAGCGCTGATCGTCGATTTTTCCCCGCAGCGATTCCAGCCGTTTCTGCTGTCCCGGCTCGTACGGATCCACTTCCGCCGCCCGGTCCAGACACTCGCCCGCTTTCTGGTAATCGTGCTTCGCGCAATACAGATCAAACAGCTTCACCAGCGCCTGCGCGTAGTCCGTTTCACGGTTCGACGCGTTGAACAACTCCGCCAGAAATTCCAGCATTTCCGCCGACGGACGGTGCGATGCCAATAGTTCCTGCATCGTCGTGATGAACGATCGTCGTTCCCCGCGCCGCCGCTGGAAAGCTTCCAGCTTTCGCGCCAGCGCCACCGCCTCCGCATCCAGCTCGGAGTCGATCATCTTTCCCATCAGGCTCACCACCTGGTGCATGCGCGCCGGGTTCTGCTCGAACATCTCCCAGATCAGCGGCTCGCTGTCCAAGCACCGATCCGCGGACAGCAGCGCTTGCGCATACAGGTCGCGCAGCTCCAGCGATGCATCTCCGGAATGCACCAGCGGCTCGAAAATAAAAATCGCCGCCCCCGCCTCGCCCCGCGACAACAGGCTCTTGCCATAGGCCACCGCGATCTTCGAATCCGCCGGATTTTCCGTGTATGCCCGCTCGAACCACGGGACAGCGTTTCCGCTCGCAGTTTCCGCCAGTTCCGCCAATTGCAAAAATGACCGCGACGCCATCACGTGCTCGCCCAGTTCCGCCGACAATTCCGCCACCCGCAAATGGTTGGCCTGCGTGGGCTCCAGACTTACAATCCGCTGTAAGACCAGCAACGCTTCTTCTTTCTTTCCCTGCCGCTGCAAATCCTCCAGCGCATTTTCATACGTCCCGATCGCCAGCTTTTTGTTCGAATGCTCCAGCAGTTGCCCAAAGCGCACTTTCTGTTCCCACGTCGGGTTGGCATACCGCGCCAGCTTCTTGTAGGTCAGGCTCGCTCGCGTCGCATCCGTCGCCGCCACCTGCCGCTCAAACAACTCTCCCAGCAACCGCACCGCCTGTGGCCCCTTATTCAAAGAGAGACACAGCTCCGCCGCCATCTGCCGCACATTGTCGTTTTCGGGGTCGTCTGCCAGGATTTGCAGGTATTCCGCCAGCGCGTCCGACGTCTTCCCCTTCTGCAAAAGCTTCTCCGCCTTTTCTACACGGCGGGCTACCTCGGCACGATTAGGATTTTCCGGCATGGGCGGTCTTCGGACAGAGCGTTCCGCCTTGATTCTAGGATTCCCCCCCCGCCCCAGCAACGCGGTTCTCCCGCTCCCCGATTACGAAAGTCATGCGATCGGCTCGCTCCCTTCTTCCGCCTGTAGAGACGGGGCTGGCCCCGTCTCCCGAGACGCGGCAAGCCGTCTCTACGGGAAGTCAGATCCCATTTAGGGTTGGGCATCCAAAATCAACTTTCAGCAGGGTGCCAATGAAGCATGAAGACTGGAGTTTTCCGCCACCCTCGCCGATCTTAACCATTGAGGGCGAGTGCCATCTCCCCCAACTGATGGTTACCACAGTCAATTTCGACCCGTCTCGCGGCTCCTGCCCGCACGAGTTCACGAACCTCCGCCAAGCTCGCTTCGTCGCCCTTCTCTTCGCCGCCCTCATCGCCGCCCAGGCGCTGGGCTTCCTCGTGCTCGGAACCGGCCGGTTGGGACTCGGCCTTGCCTTGTCCAGCCTCGTTCTCAGTAGTTTTCTCGCCCTCGCTTGCGCCTGGGGTGCCTTCCGTCGCGCGCAAGATATTGCTGCCCTGTTCTGGTTTCTGTTCGCCGCCGTCCTGGTGGTTTTGCTCGTTCCCACAGCCCTCCAGACCTACGACGCCCTGTTCGACCAAACCGTCTTGTCGGATTCCACCTGGCGCCTGCTCTACTGCCTCTATGGCGCACCGATCCTGATGATGCTCTTCCTTCCGGAGACCCACCGGCGCGCGCGTGTGAAGTCCGAGATCTTTCTCGACTTCTTTCAAATCGCGATCGTCGTTGCCCTCATCTACTCCACATTCTTCTTTCTCCCGGCGCAACGGATGTTGCCCGCCGATGCGCTCCTGCGTAATATCAGCATCGGCGACGCGCAATGCTTGCTCCTCCTGCTGGCAGCCTTGGTGCGCCTGCAATTCGCCCGCGTCCCCAGCACTCACAGTCGGTTGCTCCGGCTAGGGCTCTTCCTGCTGGTCTTCGCGGTCGCAACCCTCATTGGTGACTGGATCGACCTGCACCACTATGTGTCCGCCGCCGCATGGTTCAACCTGGCCTGGGCTCTTCCCCAAGTTGCCGCTGGCCTTATCGCCCTCACTTGGGCTCCTTCCCCCGAGCCCGAATCCATTCCGGAGCCCGCCAATTTCCTCGGCTTCCTCGGCACCAACCTGGTCCTCGTAGCAATGCTCGCCTGCATCAATTTGCTGATGGACCGCTGGAAACAGGCGTACGGAGAAGCTCTCACAGACGTAGCCATCGCCGCATCGCTCGTCGCTTTCACGTTGCGCTTGGCCCTCACCCAGTTCCACCAGCAACAGGAAATCGCCCAGCGCAAGGCCGCGCAAACTCAACTCACCGCCTCCCACCAGAAAGTCGGTCGCTTGCTCGACGATGCCCGCCGCCATACTGAAGAAATCACCCAGATCAGCGATCTCGGAAGCCTCCTCCAGGCCTGCACCTCCCGGGAAGAGGTCTTTCGCCTCGTCCCGGAGCGCTTGCGCCGTCTGTTTCCCGGCGCCTCCGGCTCCATCTCACTGCTCAGCACCTCCAGAAACCGCGTCGAGTCCGTCGCCGAATGGGGAGTCTGTCCGACCGACCAGATCTTCTCCCCCGTACAATGCTGGGCTCTTCGCCGCGGACGCACCCATGTTCATCCTGGTGGACGATCCGACCCGCGTTGCTCTCACCTGCTCGGGGACGGTCCTTCGGTCTGCATTCCTCTCGTCGCCAGCGGCGACACCTTCGGAACGCTGTCCATCCAGAGTGACGATCCCCTATCCCCCATTTCCGACCCGGACCCCGACTACGACTCCTTTGCTCGCCGAACTCAGCTCGCCGCCACCGTCGCCGAACACATCGCGGTCGCGGTTGCCAACGTTAACCTCCGTGAATCTCTCCGCTTGGAGGCCGTCCGCGACCCGCTCACCGGCCTTTACAACCGCCGCTACATGCAGGAATTCCTCGATCGCGAACTTCACTCCGCTCGCCGCAAACACCGGCCCCTCACCGTCATGATGCTTGACCTCGACCACTTCAAACGCTATAACGACACCTTCGGACACTCCGCTGGCGACCGGACCTTAGCCGCTGTCGGCGAGATTCTTCTGCGCTCGGTGCGCGCCGAAGACGTGGCCTGCCGCTACGGTGGCGGAGAATTCGCCCTCATCCTCCCCGAGTGCTCCCTCCTGCAAGCGACCGCGCGCGCTGAGGAAATCCGCAAGCGCCTCAAGGAATACCGCGCTCAGCGCGACCACCAAGCTACAGATGCTCTTACCATCTCGATCGGCGTCGCGGCCTTCGATGAAACCACCGACCGCGTCGATCTCCTCCTCACGTTCGCCGACGACGCTCTCTGCCAGGCCAAGCGCGCGGGTCGCGACTGCGTCGTCGCTGCCCGCCCCGCAGCCGCCCTGCCCGAATCGAATTTCACCGCATCGGTTCCGGTCGCAACCCCTTAGGCCAAAACAGCACGTGTGGGGACGGGCGTCCCGCCAGCCTGCCCTGAGCGAAGTCGAAGGGTCCAAGCCGCGTGCAGCGACGCTTCTCTCTCCCTTTTCCCCACCACTTACCCCCAGCTTCTGATATACGAGTACGAGCCTCCATGCCTGCTCCATCCTCGAACCCAGAGTCCGGTAACCCAGAGTCCGGCCTCCGCCACCAACTCACCGCTGGACAGATGACCATGGTCGCCGTCGGCGGTTCCATCGGCACCGGGCTCCTCCTCGGCACCGCCGCCGCCATCGAGCTCGCCGGACCCGCCGTCGTCCTCAGCTTCATCCTCGCCGCCTTCATCAGCTGGACCGTCGCCCTCGCTCTCGGCGAACTCGCCAGCACTCATCCCGCCGCCGGTTCCTTCGGCGTCTACGGCGACCTCTACCTCAACCACTGGGCCGGCTTCATTTCTCGCGCCGGCTACTGGCTCGCCATCGCCGTCTCCATCGGAGCCGAGATGGTCGCCTCCGCTACCTACATGCAGCTCTGGTTTCCGAGCGTGCCCGCCATCCTCTGGGTCTGCGCCTTTTCCGCCTTCCTTCTCTCCACCAACTTCCTCACCGTCCACAGCTACGGACGCTTCGAATTCTGGTTCGCCATGATCAAGGTCGCGGTCATCGCTACTTTCATTGCAATCGGCGCCGCCCTGCTCCTCACCGGACGAGCCGCCCCCGAATACACCGCCCACGGCGGTTTCTTCCCGCTTGGACCCGCCGCCCCGCTCCTCGCCATCACCTTCGCCATCTACACCTTCGGCGGAGTGGAATTCGTGGCCGTAACCTCCGGCGAGTCCAGTTCCGCCGCTGCCGTCGCTCGCGCCACTCGCATGACCTTCCTTACCCTTACCTTCCTTTATCTCGGAGCCATCATCATCCTCGTCGGGATCATGCCCTGGAACCGCGCTGGCGTCACCGAAAGCCCCTTCGTCACTGTCTTCCGCTCCGTCCACCTCCCGGGCGCCGCTCACTTCATGAATTTCGTAGTCCTGACCGCCGCTCTCTCCGGAGCCAACGCCGCCCTCTACATCTCGTCCCGCATGCTCTTCTCTCTAGCCCGTACCGGATGGGCTCCCCGCGCCCTTGGCCGCCTCAGCGCTAAAGGCACTCCCACCCTGGCCCTGCTGGTCTCTTCTTACGGAATCGTCGTCGCCTTGGTCCTCGAACGCTGGGCCCCAGCCAAAGCCTTCGAGTACATCCTCCGCGGCGCCTTCTTCGGCATGATGCTCTCCTGGATCATTTCCCTGGCCGCCCACATCTCCTTCCGCCGCCGGCTCACCGCCGCCCAGTCCGCTGCAATTCCCGCCCGCTCGCCTCTAGGCAAATGGGGTTCCATCATCGGCCTCGTCGTAGTCCTCGCATCCACCGCCAAAACCTGGTGGGACTCCCGCATCAACCTGATCGTCGGCCTGACTTTCCTGATCGCCCTAACCCTCCTCTACTTCCTCCTCCGCCAGAACGCGCTGCGGAACGACTCCCAATACCGTGACCGCGTGAAATGACCGCTGGGGCAGACGTAGCGCCGGCATCTTGCCGACGCCGCGAAAGTAGCGCCGCCCTCCCGGCGGCTGTCCGGCGGGCGTCTTCGCCCGCCACGCCGGGGGCGAGACGCCCTCGCGACAGCCGGCAACCGCATTGACTGCCAAGTCTGACCTATCACGACGTCACGGTATTAGTACCGCGCCGGTCCACGCGGTCGCAGTAAGTCCCAAATCGGGAAAGATCGCACCTGCCCCTCCTGTTTGTGGGCCCAATTTTGTATTGATAACTCTCATTTTTTTGATATGCTCAAAACGTTTCGGGACCCATCTGAGCGGCGGGACGACCCCGGACTTCCCTACCTGTGCGACTCCCAGTCGCGACTAGTTCCTGGCCGCTCTGTTCCCCCGAAACGAAGGAGCTACCGTGACTTCACCTCGAAAATTCAACGTAATCTCAGGCAGTGAACGTCAGCCAGTCCGTGGTGCCCGCCTGATCCACGATTCGCATCCGGACCAAACCATTGAGGTCTCCCTACGACTTCGCTCAAAATCGGAGTCCAAGCGCGAAGAGTTAAAGAGTGCCCTCGGAAAACCCGGTTTCAAGCACATGTCGCGCGCCGACTTCGAGAACGCCCACGGCGCCGATCCTGCCGATCTCGACAAAATCAAGAAGTTCGCCCAGGAATTCGGCCTGAAGGTACACGAAACCGGCACCGAACTCGCGCGCCGGACCGTAATGCTGTCCGGAACCGTAAGCAATCTCCAAAAAGCCTTCCACGTCGAACTCAAAGAGTACAGCCACCCCAAGGGAAATTTCCGAGGCCGTGTCGGCGCCATCAGCGTGCCGGCCGATTATGCGGACATCGTCACCGGAGTGTTTGGTCTCGACAACCGCCCTCAGGCAGAACCGCATTTTCGACGCTTGCCGCAGACTCCCGGAATTAAGGCTCACACCGCCACCATCTCGCATGATCCCAACGAAGTGGCCCAAATCTACGACTACCCCGCAGGAGACGGAACGGGCCAATGTATCGGGATCATTGAGTTAGGCGGGGGCTTTCAGCTCGATGACCTGAGCAACTATTTCAGCTCACTCAATATCAACGAGCCGCAAGTCATCTCCGTCTCCATCGATGGAGGCGCCAATAGCCCCAGCACTCCAGACAGCGCCGACGGCGAAGTGATGCTCGACATTGAAGTGGCGGGCGCGATTGCTCCGGCTGCCAAGATCGTCGTCTATTTTGCCCCAAACACCGACCAGGGGTTCCTCGACGCCATCACCACCGCCGTACACGACAGCACCAACCAACCTTCCGTCATTTCGATAAGCTGGGGCGGTCCCGAGTCGGGATGGACAAGTCAGGCGCTCACCAACTTCGACGAAGCCTTTCAAGCCGCTGCGGCCATGGGTGTAACCGTCTGCGTCGCCTCCGGCGACAATGGCTCTTCGGACGGAGTCAATGACGGCAAAAACCACGTTGATTTTCCCGCTTCCAGTTCGTTCGTACTGGGCTGTGGCGGCACCACACTGCAAGCTTCGAACGGACAGATTGTCAACGAAGAAACCTGGAACAACCAACCGGCTGGAGGAGGAGCAACCGGCGGCGGCGTGAGCGACGTGTTCCCGCTCCCGGCTTGGCAAGATGGCTTCGATGTTCCGTTGCCATCGGTTCAGGCTGGCGGCCGAGGCGTGCCCGACGTCTCCGGCGATGCCGACCCCAGCACCGGCTATAACATTCTCGTCGATGGCCAGAGTGCCGTCTTCGGCGGCACCAGTGCGGTTGCGCCTTTATGGGCCGCCCTGGTGGCCCGAATCAATCAACAGACGGGGAAACCGATCGGCTTCCTCAACCCGCTAATCTACGCGCAAGCCGTTGAAGCCTCCGGATTCCACGACATAACCCAAGGCAACAACGGCTCCTTTAGCGCAGCTCAGGGATGGGACCCATGCACCGGACTCGGCAGTCCCGATGGGGCCCAGTTACTGGCAGCGCTTACCGGAAAACCTGGCATACACGCAGCCGCATCCGTGAAGTCCCGCAAAGCCAAAGACAAGGAATCAGCAGCCAAACCCACAACCGGGGGCGAGCCAAACTCGCCCCTAACTTTCCAGTGTAGAGCGGACACTCCTGTCCGCTGCCTTTGATGTTGATTTTGACTCTGACTTTTCCCTGACGAGACCGCGCGCGGGTGCCCCTCGATAAGAGCGAAGGTCTGGCACGACCAGAAAACTCCGGTCCGAGTAGGTCCTGTGTAGGGCACGGCTTCACAGCTTGCGGAAAAAGTCCGGCTTCGTATCAGGGTATCGCTTTAGCGATACCGTAAGTCCTTCGAAATCAGACGCCCCTTTAGGGGCTGAGACGGCAAAATTCACTTTTTCCGCAGCCTCTTCAGCCGTGCCCAAACTCGGGTCCTGACTTTGTTTTGAAAGGGCGCGGCTTCACAGGCTGCGGACAAACTCGATGTTCCACTTGATTTTGGGTGGCGCAGCGCTTCAGCGCTGCGATAACCGGCTTGTTTTCAGAGTCGGCTTTAGCCGCTGAGGTGAGACTGCGACGCCGAAAGTACTTTTTCCGCAGCCTCTTCAGCCGCACCGCAGTGCCGCAAAATCAATGCCGGCTACTCATTGAGAATTGGCCGGTCGAGGTCAATGAGTGTAATTTATCAATAGTTACGCGCCGAACGGGATTTCATCGCTTTCCAGCGACTTTCTATTACCGAAAGATCTGCGAGGGAGCAATAACGGAGATTTGGGGGTTTGCTGTTTCGCTAACAGTCAACTGTAGTCTTCCAGACTGGAAAGAAGAAACATCCAAAGTCAACAAAAACTCCTGATCCAAGTCGCGCTTAATGAATTCGAGGCTCGTCTGTCTGGTATCGCGAGGCAAGAAATATACTTTTCCACCGCAGTCACTGGCGAGCTGACGTAGAGTTTCTCCTTCCTTCTTGTTCTCTACTGACGATGGGGCAACGATAAGAATTGGGATTCTGGCCAGTTGTAAAGCCTCAGTTGCTTGTCGGAGATTGGATTTGCTCACATTATCCTGACCATCGCTAAACAAAAAAAACACCTTTCTGGCAGCTGGACTTAGGGGCTGTTTGGCAAACCACCTTGCTGCCATCACCACGGCATCGTACAGCTGACTCTCATCGACGATTCCAACAGGCTCCAACTTAGCAGCAAGTTTTTGAGGGGTTTTGTCGTTTTGCACATCGAGAAAAACGTACTCCCCGAAATTGACTAAGCTGCCTATATCAGTGCCAGCGACTACCACTTGCTTCAGAAATCGATTTGCAAGTTCAGTCTGTTGCTTGTTGCCATTTGGCCACCGGGTGTGTCGACTTTGATCGTTGAGAAGTGCGTATTGCAGGTGTTCGCCGGCAAGCGAGGCAATGGACAGAATGGCTACAGGCTGACCGTTAACCTCCACCTTCAGATCACTGTCCTTGATGGAGACGTGCGCTTGGCCTCCGTCAACAAGGATTGGCACACTCACCGTTTGCTGACCCCACGAAGCACGAGCCAGACAGCAGATAATCAGAAGGGACAAGCGTTTCATATTTAACGAGGTTAGCACGACGGATGCTGTTCCCTTTTGCAAAAGAAGTTCTCAATTGATGTGAACAGGCGTTTACACTCATTGAGAATTGGCCCGTCCTATCGCGAACCGAAGGGCGGGGCCTTTGACTTCTTTTCTATCACAAGAGTCCGGCCCAACTATACAGGCGCCTTGCCGCCCATCGCCGACGATAGAGATCGGCCTGTGGCCGGGTGCCGCGATCGTTTTCATCACAAACTCACCGTATGCGCCGTCACATACACCCAGTGCGACGCGCGCGACAATCATGATCTGTGTGCCCGCCTCCCAGGAGGCGCTTAAACACTGATCGTTGACGTCGATCTTCGAAAACAATATTTGAGGCAACAGCGCCAACCACCCGCTCCGGAAGACCACGGATTTTCAAGGGAATTGAGCGGAGAGTCGAGCTAAGTCCTTATTTCTGAATATTTTGGAGTTAGCTCCTTATTTATGAATATTTTAGCAGGAATTGGGGGGGGTAGAAACCAAGAATAACATCCGCCGAGTGAGCCCTTCTCAAAAAGCAAAATTCAACGTCTGTCGGCCGCTCGGAATTTCTCACACTCATCAACGGATCACAGATCACGGATCAAAGATCGACAATCGCAGCACCCATTGCAATGTCCTTCATGCCCGACGATCTTCTGCCCGACGATCTGCTGCGCTATCGCTCCGAGTTTCCCATCCTCGAGCGCACCAACTACATGATCTCCAACTCCCTCGGAGCCATGCCGCGCGCCGTTTACGACGCGCTCGGCGCCTACGCCGATGTCTGGGCAACGCGCGGCGTTCGCGCCTGGGAAGAACGCTGGTGGATGCTCCCGCTCGAAGTGGGCAACGAACTCGGCGCCCTGATGAATGCGCCCCAAGATTCCGTCTCTCTCCACCAGAACGTCACCACCTGTCAGGCCGTGGTCGCGTCCTGTTTCGACTTCGGCGGCAAGCGCAACAAAGTCGTTTACTGCGACATGAATTTTCCCTCCGTCATGTATTTCTGGGAAGCGCAGCGCCCGTACGGCGCGCAGGTTCACATGGTCAAGACTGATGATGGCGTCACCGTTCCCACCGATCGCCTGCTCGACGCCATCGACGAGCGCACTCTGCTCGTTCCCATCTCTCACGTTATTTTTCGCAGCTCCTACATCAACGACGCCAAAGCCATCATCGACAAAGCGCACAAAGTTGGAGCCCACGTCGTCCTCGACACTTTCCAGTCTCTCGGCGCCGTCCCCGTTGACGTCCAGTCGCTCAACGCCGACTTCGCCTGCGGAGGCGTTCTCAAGTGGCTCTGCGGCGGTCCCGGCGTTGCCTACCTTTACGTCCGCCCTGACCTCGGCAAGAAGTTAGAGCCGAAGCTCACCGGATGGTTCGCACACCAAAATTCTTTTGCCTTCGAAACCGGCCCCATCCGCTACGCCGATCCTCCCTTCCGATTCATGAACGGAACCTCGCACATTCCCGCGATCGAGGCCGCCCGTCCCGGCCTCAAAATCATTCGCGAAGTTGGTGTGGAAAAAATCCGCGAGAAATCCAAACGCCAGACTGCCCGCCTCATCGAGTTCGCCGACCAGCACGGATGGCGCGTCAACACTCCCCGCGATCCCGAGCGCCGCGGCGGCACCGTCTCCATCGACATGCCCGATTCTCAGCAGGTGAGCCGCGAGTTGCTCGCCCGCGACATTCTTGTGGATTGGCGCCCCAAAGCCGGAGTCCGCTTCTCCCCCCACTTCTACAACACCGACGCCGAGGTAGATGCCGCCATGTCCGCCGTCGTGGAAATTCTGAAAGCCCGCGCTGTGACCGCATAGCTAGGGAAAAAGTTTGTGTAGAGACGAGGCTTGCCTCGTCTCTCCCCGCAATCGCGATTAGTAACCGTTACTTCCGTAAGCTCATCCCGTGTCTTTCTCCGTGTCCTTTTAAAATCTCTCTCTTATTCTCATACCAGATCCTTCGACTTAGTTCAGGAACGCACTGTGACCGTCTGCCTTTTCCTCTTCATCCCGATCAACCACCTCACGATTCTTTCGTCGGTCGCGATTGCCGGCGGTTTGTACTTTTTCTTTTTAGGATTCCATCTGCTCGCCCGCAAGCGCTTGTTGGTTACCACACCAACCTCCAAGATTCGCAGCGCCGCCTTGGGATTGGTCGAGGTCAATGGCATGGCCGCCGGTCCTTACACCATGCCGGCGCCCATCACCGGCAAGCCCTGCTTTCTCTACCACACCACCGCTTGGCAGCGGCGCGTGGGCAAGGAAAAGGATTGGGAGAAAGTTGCGGACGAAACTCTGCACCTGCCCTTCTTCATCAACGACTCGACCGGCCAGTTGCTCATCGAACCTCTTGGAGCCGATCTCGACCTGCACCGCGACTTTCGCGAAGAATATGACACGTCGTTTTTCTCCTCAAACCTGAATAACGTTTCCCCGCGCGTCAGCGTTTTTCTTGCGCGCCACGGCATCGTTCCCTCCCGCCACTTGCGCATCGAAGAACGATTGATCAAACCGGAGGACGCGCTCTTCATCGCCGGAACGCTCACGGAAAATCCCGGCGTCGAGGTGCGTCCGTTTTCGCCGCGCAGCGACTTGCGCGCCGATGGGCCGCCCACCGCGGCGCCTAATAATTTTTCGGAGCAGATCCCAGCCCCGGAGATCATCAGACTTCAGAGTGGTGCGGTTCCTTCCTCCACTCACGAAATGAGCCAGCAGTCGAAAATCGCGGCCGCGCTCACTCGCGCCGGCATCACCAAACCCGAGGCGTGGTCCGCCGCCGGAGTCCCGTACCAAAGCGTAGCCGTCGATGAGAACGCGCCGCCCGCTCCAGTCACCGCCCCCGCCGAACAGCGTCTGGACGAAGCGCGTCTGCACGAAGACCAGTCCGCGCCATCCGGCTTCAATCTCGCTCCGCCCGTCGTATTGATGAAAGGCGCGAACGATCCTACGTTCGTGATCTCCTTCCGCAGCCAGAAGGAATTCGTCAGCGCGCTCGCCTGGAAATCCGCCGCCATGGTCTGGGGAGGCGCCGCCATCACGCTGCTCGGCCTCTACATGCTGCTGGCACAGATGGCGTTGCTGTAGCCTACAGATGCTCTTGGCCTTTGGCTCTTGGCGACGCGTTCTTCGACCGTTTCTTCGACTTCCGCGAAGCCAGTAACTAACTGCTCAATGCCATGTGCGGACCGCTAATTTAGAATGTCCCTTGTGACCGAACCCGTCCGGATCGGAATTCTCGGCGATTTCAATCCCGAATTCCGTTCCCATCACGCGACCAACGATTCGCTCCAGCACGCGGCTCGGAAGCTCCAACTCCAAGTGGAATCCGCCTGGCTTCCGACGCCTTCGCTGCTCGAACCGGGCGCCGCCGCCACGCTCGATTCATGCGATGGTCTGTGGGCCTCGGCGGGCAGCCCCTACAAGAGTTTCGACGGCATGCTCAAAGGCATCGAGTTCGCCCGCGTCCACGACCGGCCATTCCTCGGCACCTGCGGAGGCTTCCAGTACACGCTCATCGAGTGCGCCCGGAACGTGCTCGGCGTCCAGGACGCCACCACCGCCGAAGAAGACCCAAACGCAAAGAACATCGTCATCTATCCCGTCGCCTGCGCGGTTCCGAACCGCGATCCGAAGGCGCCCAAGCTCTCGGGAAAGCTCAGTAAAATCCGCCTCCGTCCCGGCTCCTACCTCGCGTCGTTTTATGGAAAAGAAACGATCGAGGAAGAATTTTTCTGCAACTACGAAATGAATCCCGAGTTCGAATGGATGGCGATGGAAGCGGGCTTTCCGGTCGTAGCCCGCGGCTCCAAGGAAGAATGCCGGGCTATCGAATCTCCCGCGCACCTGTTTTTCATCGCGACGTTGTTCCAGCCGCAACTTTCGTCACGCGAGGACAAACCGCATCCGCTGATCATGGCGTTCGTGCAGCACGTCGCCGACTTCCACCGCAAACGGCTTGACGACTCCATCCTTGCGTGACCCTGCAAAAAAACAGAGATGCCGAGTTAACCCTTCACGGACGCATGTTAATCCGCACCGACTCGGCCGCCTCTAGCACAATCGCGTCGGGCGCCACCGAGACCCAATCCAGTGGCGTCGCGACTATGCGGAGCCGCGTGATCGCCGGGCGCGGCGTGGTTCGCCAGTGGCTTTTGTCCGCATCGAGATAGTTGGCCAGGTCAGCCGGGCTCCAGGGGTACAGCCATATCTCGTTGGACACATTGGGCTGCGCGATGAACCACCGTAACTCACTGCTGCCGTCGGCGCGTGTGATTTCCAGCTGCATGTTCTCCGGCTTACGCAGCTTCCACCAGAAGCCGTAGCGCACTGTCAGGCGCAGGCGCAGAAAATCAGCGTCAGCCGGCCAGTCGGGCGCACCGAGGTCCACTACCGAACTTCGTTCGCGAATCGGGAACGTTTGCGCAACCAGGCCGAGCGTCTGCGGCTGCATCGAGATTCGGGCGGCGCGTGAATCATCGCGCAGCAAGCCAAAGATGCCGTCCGATAGGGCCCCGCCTTCCGCCCGATAGTGCCGCAGCATCCAGAACCACACTTCCGGTGTACGGGTGAAGTTGTACGTTCCGTCGATTGGCCGACTCATGGCCAGGTTGCGCCAACGGACCAGATCGATTTTCGAGAGCTCCGGGTGTCCACCTTGGATGCCCCACTCGAGGTCGGTCACATAGAGGCCGGCTGGTGCTGGCGCGCTCTCCAATCCCGCGATCTCAAGTTGCGCCAAATACGGCCCGCTGGCGGCGTAGGCCTGCATCAGTCCTCCGGCCACGCTGCGCCGCGAGGCGATGCCGAACATGGTCTGGTACGGGAAGACCGCAATATGCTCCTGCGGCCCGCTGTGCTGGCCGAGGTAGCTGGCGGCCGATTGAAGCATGGCAGTGAATTCCGGCGCAAAGCAACCATGGTCGAACTCGCGGAAGCCGTCCGGACATAGGCCTGGGGGTCGGCGCAAGTGCTGGACTAGACGAATGACGCTGCCTGGCCCGAACGCCCGGTGTGAAGACAAGATGGAGCATGCGATCGCCAACAGGACTGCAGCGGACGAGGTCCCGGCAGATTGGAACGAGAAAAGGATCGTACCGGCGAGAAGGACCATGGCGAAAGCCCCGTTGTCTACGTGCCAGTTATCGGAGCGCACCAGGGCACTTTGCAGCATGACCAACGCGAAGGCAAAACCACCCAGGAGAAAACCAGTGCGTTCCGTGGTTGCGGGATTCTGCTTGCTCCTGGTGCCGGCGCGAAACAGGAACACCGCCGCGCCCGCGAACAGAGTTACGAGCAGGCGTACCGTACTGGCATCCGTCATCGCCGTCGGAGTGGCCCAGCGATATACGCTTACTATCTGGGCGCTGTCTTTCCATAATCGAAAATCGAAAGCCCTGCCCATCGCGGCGTTCACCGCCAGCGCGAAGACGAAACCCGACACCGCGTACGCCAGCAAAGCGACGATGCACCTGCCAACGAAGTGTTTGTTCCGGCCCTCTTCGAAGGAAACCGCGGCAGTTGCAATCACCCAGGCAGCCGCGGAATACAAGCCCGTGTCGGACGCGATCAGGAATGCGATGACGCAGAGCAAGGCAGCTGCGATGCCAAGCACGTAGCTTTTGGCGCGTCCCGCGGCGACCGCATACCAGCCGCGCAGGAAGATAGCGAAGAGAAGAATTGGAAACGCGATCTGCAACGACCACTCCCAGAACACAAGCCAGAACACAAGGAGCAGTAACAGCAGCAGCGCCCGTTTCCATGCAGGCTGTTCGGCAAGAAGCAGCCGCAGCGTCAGGTACACAGAGACAAAGGCGCACCAAGCCGGCACTGTGATCCAGGTCGCGTAGATCGCGCCCATGGAGACGCCCAGGAACCGCGCCGGCACGCTGGAGAGCCACTGGAAGATTGGACCGTGGGTGAACGCAACGTCGCGGCCAACCCAGATGCCACGCGAGAGTTTGAAAACTTCGTCAAGATGCCAACTGTCGTCAGCATAACTGGTGTCGTGGACGACGGGTAACACTCGCGGTGAGATCCACACCGGGTCTATGGATGCGAGCACGAACAACAGTAAGACCAGCAGGTCCCAGTGTCTCTCGAACCACGAGCGCGGACGCTCCGAGCCAGAGTGAGGCGCATGCGGGCGTCGTTGGCTCGCCAGTTCGTCCAGTTCTGTCATGGGCGAGTACGATTCTATCGCAGCCAACACTATGGCGTGCAGAGTGCGACTTTGAACCGCTCTATCTCCTATCCCGTTATTCGCTTCTTGACGTGCGGCAGCATTGCTATAGTGTTAGCGGTTCTCTCGGGTAGAACTGGTTTCATATCGGGTAGAACTGGTTTCATGAATCGGTTTTGGGAAGGGCACGGCTTCAGCCGTGCCGTTCAGGACCTGGAAGAATGCGGGCTTTAGCCCCTGAGGGACGTTCCTTCCGAGCCGAAAGGCATTTGTGAAATCAGCTCTGGAAGTTATTTCATAAATCGCTTTGGTAAGGGCACGGCTTCAGCCGTGCCGCAAGGAGCCAATAAAGACGCGGGCTTTAGCCCCGGAGGGACCCGGCAGTTTACCCCTTCGATTCGTTGTGAGATAGCTTCTAGGAAAGACGGGCACCCTCGCTTTTTCTTCTGCCGAGGTAAATGTCGGCTAGTGAATCGTCTTCGTCTTGCGCGACATGTAATCCATCAGTAAGTATTGCCCGAGCGTGTACGGCGTTGTGAAGTACGCCTTGCCACGGCACATCTGCGTCACTTTCTGGACAAACTGCACCAGCCCGTAGTCCGACGCCAGCATGAACGTGTTGATCAGCACGCCCGCGCGTTTGCACTTCGAAACTTCTTCGAGCGTCTGGCTCACCACCAGCGGATCGAGCCCGAACGCGTTCTTGTAAATGCGCCCGTCTTCGAGTGTGAGCGCCGAAGGCTTGCCGTCGGTGATCATGACGATCTGTTTCATGTCTTTACGCTGGCGCTGCAGGATGCGCTGCGCCATGCGCAGGCCTTCGCGCGTGTTCGTGTAGTACGGACCTACCTTCACGCGCGCCAACTGCGAGAGCGGCACCTCTTCCGCCGAATCGTGAAACAGCACCAGCGACATCGAGTCTCCCGGATACTGCGTCCGAATCAATTGCGACAGCGCCATCGCAACTTTCTTCGCCGGAGTGAAGCGGTCTTCGCCATACAGAATCATCGAATGCGAGCAGTCGAGCATCAGCACCGTCGCGCACGACGACTGGTATTCGCACTGATGCACCTGCAAGTCGTGGTATTCGAGGTTCAAAGGAAGCCCTAGCCCTTCGCGATGGATGGCGGAAGAAAGCGTCGCCGTGATATCGAGGTTCAACGTGTCGCCAAACTCATACTGCTTCGAAGCGCCGCTCGCTTCGATGCCGGTCGCCATATCGCGCGTGTCATGACGTCCAAAACTCGACTTGCCCAGCGACCCCAGCAAATCGCGCAGCGCTTTGAATCCCAAAAAGTCGAGGCTCTTGTCGGTGATCTCGAACCTCGCCTGCTGCTGCGCCTCGCCGACCTGCCCGCCCACTCCCGACTGCTTCGCAGGATCGTGCGGCTGGGCTTCGAATGGACGATCGATCGAAATATAGTCTTCCTGTTGCATGCGCTCGATCAGCTTCTCGATCAACTCCTCAAGTTCGCCCTCCATCTGCATCTGCTGCAGCCGGTCGCGCATTTCTTCGTCAAACATCTCGCCGTTGAGCAGCGCTTGTTCGAGAGCGCGCCGCAGTTCGTCAAGCGTCTTCTCGCCATCCGGCAGTTCATACCAGAAATTGTCGTTGAACCCGCTCTGCAGGAAATAATCCGAAAGCGCGCTGAGCAAGTCTTCCATGCTCATTTCGCTGGCCGGGTCGGGAACGTATTTGGAGTAACGAATGCGTTTCATAAAAGAGCCGGTCTCAGGTGGTAGGTCTTAGGTCTCAGGAAACCCGTAAAGGCAGGGGTCCCACCGAAAAGAGGCGGTTTTCCTGAGGCCTAAGACCTGACACCTGAGACCTGATTTAGTTAAACCCACGCTTCCGTCCAAACTCCGACTCGTCCCGCTCAAACGGAGGCTTCTCCGCGACCTTTATTGGCTTCTCACCCGCCGTGAACACACGCTCCTCGTTGCGTCCGATTTTCTTGTGCGCGTGCAGGCCTTCCAGGACGAACTCCGCAGCTGACACCTGCATCTCGGCGCTGTCTTTCGGGCCGACGTTCAGCTTGCCAAGTTTTTCCATCAGCCCCTGAATCTGGCTCAGGCCTTCGAGCACCTCCTCAGCGGCGGCATTGTCGCTGAGTTGAATCTCGCCGCCCAGATCGAACCACTGCACCACCTGACTCAAGTTGACGCCATGTAGATAAGCATCGAATGTCTTTGCGATCGCGGTGCGGATCAACTCGCGGCTCACGTGATCCGCCCCCTTCATCTCGCCTTCGTACTCCAGTTCCAGCTTGCCGGTGATTGCCGGCAGCGCCGCGTAGATATCGCTGATCCGCGGCACGACAAACTTTTCCTGATGCGTCAGCGCGCGCCGCTCGGCATTCGATACCACGTTCTCGATCGCCGAAATCGGCAGCCGCTGGCTCACACCCGACCGCTTGTCGATCTTCTTGTCGTCGCGCGCCGCGAAAGCGATGCGCTCGATCACTTCCTGCACATACTTCGGAATGTGCAACCGCGATCTTTCCTTGCCCATCTCCTTGCCAATCTCGCGGTCAACCTCGCGCCCATTTTCGCGATCGAGCCAGGCTTCCTGCGCCGTAATCGCGATCCCTTCTTCCACCGTCGCTGGATAGTGCGTCCGAATCTCCGATCCGATGCGATCCTTCAGCGGCGTAATGATCTTCCCGCGCGCGGTGTAGTCTTCCGGGTTCGCGCTGAACACCAGCGCGACATCCAGCGGCAGCCGGATCGGATATCCCTTAATCTGGACGTCGCCTTCCTGCATGATGTTGAAGAGTCCAACCTGAATCTTGCCCGCCAGATCGGGCAACTCGTTAATCGCAAAGATTCCGCGATTGGCGCGCGGCAACAGCCCATAATGCACCGTGAACTCGCTCGATAGTTCGTGCCCGCCGCGCGCCGCTTTGATGGGATCGATATCGCCGATCAGGTCCGCGATCGTGACATCCGGCGTGGCCAGCTTCTCTACGTAGCGGTACTCGGGCTTCAGCCAGGCAATCGGCGTGGCGTCTCCTTCTTTCGCAACCAGCTCGCGGCATCGCCGGCAGATCGGCACGTACGGGTTATCGTGGATCTCGCAACCCGCGACGTACGGCATCTGCGGATCAAGCAGAGCGGTCAGCGCCCTTAGAATTCGGCTCTTAGCCTGTCCACGCAACCCGAGGAGAATGAAATTATGCCGCGAAAGGATTGCGTTCACGATCTGAGGCACCACCGTGTCGTCGTAGCCAACGATGCCCGGAAATATCGTGCCGCCCTCGCGCAGCCGCGACATCAGGTTTTCGCGCAGCTCATCTTTTACCCGCCGCGAACCGAGACGCTGCTCAGTGAAAGGACTTTGGCGCAACTCGCCGAGAGTCCGTGCAACACTCATGGTGGGAACCTCCAAAAGGAACCGGCCTTACGCGGATTATACCCGCTGAAGAACGCTGTCAGCTTTCAGTCGTCAGTTATCAGTTTTCAGTCGTCAGTAAAACCGATTTAACTGATAACTGACAACTGAGAACTGATAGCCGTGTTCAGTTCCAGCGCGCCTTTGCCGCCCGCCGCAGTCCCGGCAGAATGGCCTCGAGATAGCCGACCACCGCCTCCAGACGTTTTGCTTCCGACAGAGTCGAGAGCAGGTTCTGCTTGAAGTCGAGGTCGAGCGGCAGCGAGCCTGCGAGTAAGAAGGAAAGGTTGCCGGCATGTTCATCGGGTCCGCGAGGCTCGGCCCCGGCGAGTTTCGCGATCTCCGCGTGCAACCGTACTGCCTGCGTCACCATCTGGGTTGCCGGCTTGCCGGGTTCGTCTTCCACCAGCGAAATCTCGGCCTGCAAAAACGATCGGTCTTCGTTGACCTCGATCACCTCAAAGCGCTCGACCCCGCGCGTCAGGATGTCCATGCGCCCATCGTCGTATTTCTTGGTGACGGACATGATTTCGGCCGTGCAGCCGATTTCGGCGACTCCATCGGAAGACGCGCGCACCACCCCGAATGGTTTTTTCTGTTCCAGGCATTCCGCGATCATCTCCTTATAGCGCGGTTCGAAGATGTGCAGCGGCAGCGGTACGCCCGGCAGCAGCACCAGTTCGAGCGGGAAGATGGGCAACAGTGAACTCAAGGCGCCTCCTGTGCAGATTTTACGCCATAAGAAGTTCTCAGTTCTCGGTTCTCAGTTCTCAGTTCTCAGAAAAACCCAATGCCATTCGGTTCCCACTGAGAACTGGGAACTGAGAACTTGCTGCATTGACTTGCCGCTTGCCACGCGATACAAGAGTCGCCATGGAGATGGACGGGAAAGTCGTGGTTGTGACCGGGGCTTCCATGGGAATCGGGGAAGCGATTGCCAAAGTCTTTGCCGATGAAGGGGCCAGCGTGGTGTTGCTGTCGCGCGATGCCAGTCGCGCCGAGGCCGCTCGCCACCGAGTCGGACACACCGACCGCACGCTCGCCATGGCCTGCGATGTTCGCAATCGCGAAGATATCGAGCGCGCGCTGGCACTCACGCTGCATCACTTTGATCGCGTGGATGTGTGGGTCAATAACGCGGGCGTGGGCATCCGCGACTCGGTCGCCGATATGGAAGCGCCCGCATGCCGCGAATTGTTCGAAACCAATTTCTTCGGCACCATCGCCTGCATGCAGGCGGTCGTGCCCGCCATGCGCGAGGAAGGTCGCGGGGACATCGTCAACATCTCGAGCGTTGCCGGACACATTCCAGTGCCGTTTATGGCTGCGTACTGTGCCAGTAAGTTCGCCGTGAACGCTCTCGGAAAAGGCGCCCGGCTTGAGTTAAAACGCGACAACATCAACCTGCTAACCGTCTGTCCCGGGTACGTGCGCACCGATTTCGGCGAGCACGTGGTGGCCAACCGCCAGGGCAACGTCCGCCCGCAATCCGTGCGCGGCATCACGGCGGAGCGCGTGGCGCAAGCCGCCTATCGCGGTTATCGCCAAGGCAAGCGGGAGGTCGTTGTGCCCTGGACCATGATTCCAGTCATAAAGCTCTATCAGCTATTTCCGGGATTGGTCGAGTGGGGAATGGCAAGGGCCATGCGCAATTCGCGCGCACATAAAGAGTAAAGAAAAGTAAATCCCGCAAACCTTCTTGCGCCTGCCGCATCAAATGAAGTAGGCAGAACTGCAGTCTTCCACCCCCTCCGAAGAGCCGTTTGCACGGCGGCCCTGGGGGTGGAGGCTGCCGTTAACTTTTCCGTGTCCCCTTTCGCTAGAATAGGGTTTATGAGATCCCTGTCCCGACCTGCGCGGTTGACGTTCCCCTTGCTTCTTTCTCTGGCCGCACTGTTTAGCGTCCTGCTGCCTGTCATCATGTTGCCCCAGGTGGCACGCGCGCAGGAAGGCCCTCTCGACAAATCCGAGCCCAAGGGGACCACGGTCGCGGAAATCATCAAGCGTTTTGCCAGTAAAGAGAAAGAATTCAAGGAGGCGCGCGATCAGTACACCTACCGGCAGGATGTCAAGGTCATGACGCTCGACGGCGATACCCCGGACGGCAGCTACCAGCAAGTGTTCGACGTGACCTTCGACGACAAGGGACGCAAGATTAAGAACGTGGTCTTTGCGCCGCAGCCCACCCTGCAACGCCTCATGATGACCGAGGAAGACTTCGACGACATCGAGAACCGCCTCCCCTTTGTGCTGACCTCGGATGAAATCGGCGAATACGACATCCTCTACGTCGGCCAGCAAAAGCAAGACGAACTGAGCACCTATGTTTTCGATGTTGCGCCCAAGCAAATCATTGGCAAGAAACGCTATTTCCAGGGGAGAATCTGGGTGGACGACCACGATTTTCAGATCGTGGAAACCTACGGCAAGACCGTACCCGACATCCGCAAGAAGAAGGGTCAGGAAAATCTGTTCCCCAAGTTCACCACCTGGCGCGAACAGATTGACGGCCAGTACTGGTTCCCCACCTACACGCGCGCCGAGGACACGCTAAAGTTCTCCATGGGCGACATCAAGATCCGCGAGATCATCAAGTACACGAACTACCGGCGCTTCGGATCGAAATCGCGGATCATCTACGAAGGCAAGGAAGTGCAGAAGGCCGAGCCGAAGCCAGGAGAGCAGACGCCGACTGCGCCGCCAAAGCCGCAGTAGGAGCTCTTAAGCGACCTTCAGCATTCCGTATCCCGTCCCTGCGCGAAGGCAGCCACATGAGAATAGCGAAATCAGTCGGAAAATTTGTCGAAAAGAAGAAGAGACGATGATTGCTCCTAAGACGATGATTCGCCGAGTCGATGATGGCTTTTGGTGGGTAAAAATCTGCAAATTTGGGGGGTACCCCCCCCTCCCCCAAATTGGGTTAAGTTGTTAACAATAAAGCAGTTATAGGTAAAGTATTCAAAAGATAGGACTTAGGGGGAGATTTTGACGGTTTGGCGTGCCCTTGCGGGCGCGTTTGCCGCTTCCATTCGTTGTCAAAGAGCGGTGGAAAAGTTAGAGACGGGAAATGCGTCCGCCTCTGGAGGCGGAGCGAATTTCTCGATTGTGCACGGTCGAGCAATATTGGCACCGATTGTGGTGCGCGTCTGTGATGACGGTACGAGAAAAATGTGATGAAAAAAAGTTGGGGGGTGGTGGAATCCCCGCTTTGCGTGAAGCGCGGCAGGCCTGGCGACGCACCATCCGCGGGATTTAAGTAAAGCGGAATGGGATCATGCCGGCGGTTCAGCAGGTCACTTCTCGAAAAGCGCGAGAAGTGGCGACAGGCAGCGTTATTTCGACCGCTTCACTTTCCCTTTCGGCTTTGGCGGATGTGCCCCTTGCCGTGGCATGTCCGCTGTCGGCTTCACCTTGAGAAGGAGTGAAAGCGCCTCGTTCTCAGGAAGCGGGATGCAGATTTTATTTCCGGGTTTCCCCACTGGTATCCCCTTTGATTTTCAACCGCATCAGGACGCCCCATACCAGCAACACGACTCCGCTAGTAATTTCGAGCTGGTTAGCTAGCGTCCAACCGGCCCAACCCCACATTTGAGCCCCAGGCTCGTCGGTCAACATAAAAGCTGGCCTCATATCCGCGTGCCAGCCGGAAAACCCGAAAGCCACCAATGCGCTGCCCAACAGTATGAGAAACGCCGCTTTGTTCATCTTCTTGTCACCTCACTGCGTTCGCTACCCCTATAGCTGCTGAAAGTGCCGAAGCACATTGTTTCAGCCTCTCGGCTGTCCACACGCTAAAAGCCCCGCATGTTCCGTCCAGAAACTCTAGTGGCTTTCTCACGTAACCCCGATGGTATTTGTTCAGCTCGTAAGCGAGCAGATCGGCGGCTTGCAGTGGTGTGACTTTCTTGTCATCGGCAAACGAGAGAGACACGAACTGATTCCGGTTTGGCGCGTTAGACTGCCTGAACGAAGTATAGAAGCCAGTTGCGTGCTTACTTGATTCATTGTTCTCATCAAAGACAAGCGCAATGTCATCAGTGATTTTGCACTTTTGGCAGTACCCCGCGATTCCGCTCAAGCAATGCACAAAACATAAACAGAACGGAGATAGGCGTGTGTCGTTCGGGTTGATTGACCCCACTGTTTGCTTACACGCCTCGCATGGAACGACGGCCCCCAGTCTGAACTGAACGTTTGACTTGATTACCCAAGTAAGCTTGCGCATCAGTGCCCTTCGCTTCCACTCAGGCCATCCCTTAAATTCGCCCCTGCGTTGGGCGTACTCTTTCATGTGAAGATACTTCGCCCCATGTTCCTTCAAGGCGCTTGCCCACTCGCGCTCAAAGCGCTTCCAGCGGCGCTCATCCGAAAGATAACCGGCTATCGTGACGAGCGGAGTGTCCTTACTCCCACTCTCGTCAAAGTATGCAATCAGCACGGCCAAATATCTCCGCTTACAGCATGATGAATGAGCAACCCGGCCGGGTGCCCCACTCATTCGCGTTCTGTGCGAATGAGTGGGAGTATCGCGATACCGTCGAGGCTTTCGTCAGGTCCGGCCGAATCCCACTCATCGCAAAAACGCGATGAGTGGGGCACCCAGGATTGTCTGGCCACCCGCCCGCGAGCTAATAGAACAGGTACTTCCTCCACTTATCGTCCGAATGCCCCATCAATCGCATGATGTGGCGACTGGTGTGGAGATTGAAGGAACGCGGTTCGCGCGCGGGCTTCATGTTGGCTTCGTGAGGAAGCTGGTTGCCTTTGCGGCGGTTGCAGGGATGGCAGCAGGCTACGAGGTTCTCCCACGTGGAGAGGCCGCCGCGCGAGCGTGGAATCACGTGGTCCAGCGTAAGTTCGCCGGACGCAAGCGTGGTGCTGCAATACTGGCAGGTGTTGCGGTCGCGCAGCAGAATGTTTTTCCGCGACAGCGCACGCGACTGGTGCGGAATCCGGCGATACTCCAGCAGCCGGATCACCGAGGGCACGCGCATGGCCACGCGGGCGGCGTGCAGGAAGTGTCCGTTTTCTTCTTCCGTCATGGCGACGCCCTTCAGTACGAGCACGATCGCGCGGCGCGCGGCACAAACATTGATCGGCTCATACGAAGCGTTCAGCACCAGCACCGGCTGATGCAGCGCGTGGCCATCACCTTCAGAATGCATGCCGGGGGCAAGCATCGCAGCCGGAAGGTGCGGCCGCATGCTGCCACCGAAATTGTGTAATCGCAACGACATAAAGTCAGTTCCCAGTTCTCAGTTCTCGGTTCTCAGTACAGCTCGGCGGGTTCACTGAGAACTGAGAACTGGGAACTGAGAACTCTCTTCCCGATAACGAGATGACATCGGAAATCTTCAAAGTGCGAGCCACCGTCGCCACCCACACCCGCGCCGCTCCCGCGCGGAGAAGTACCCGCGCGCACTCCGAGGCCGTAGTTCCCGTGGTATAGACATCATCGACCAATAAGATGTCGCGGTTCAATATTCGCGCTGGGTCGCTCACCGCAAAAGCGCCACGCATGTTCTCGCGCCGCTGATGACGAGTCAACCCAATCTGGCTTCCGGTCTCGCGGCGGCGCAGCAAGACTCCCGTGCACAGAGCAAATCTTTTCGGACGCGACAGTTGCTGCAGCGCGCCCCGCGCGATCATCTCCGCCTGATTGAATCCGCGCTGGGCTTGCTTGCGCGCATGCAGGGGAACGGGGACGACCGCGATCGTCCCAACCGGCATCGCCTGTTCCAGTTTGGCAATCGTCTCTGCCAGCATGCGCCCCAGAACTGCCGCCGCGGGACGCACCTGCTGGAACTTGAGCACATGGATCAGGTCGCGCAATTCACCGTCATAGCTGCCGTAGGCGACCGCCCGCTCGAACGGAGGATCCGTGCGCTGACAGAGCAGGCACCGCGTTTCCCTGTGAACCGCCTCTTCGCAATCCGCCTTTCCGCACTCCATGCAGGGTGGGAAGTGCAAGGCTTCTCCGCAAACGGAGCAGTACGACCCCTGCAGCGGTCGAAGCGCGGCCACACAATTTTCACAAACGGGAAGCCGGGAAACTCTAAGGAGTGGGGAGCCACAGATACGGCACTCGGCGGGGAACAAAGTGAAGAATAAAGTCGCAGCAACGCGCTCGGCAAAGCCAGCGAACCCATGCTTTGCCGACCCTCGGTCAGCCAACCCATGGTCCGCCGCTTGGCCCTGGGCAGCCCGTATTCGAAACCCAGTACTGCTGAAGACATCCTCCCGCACCCGACAAGCCAATGGCGCTTTGACGGGCTACACTTGGTCAGTATAAGCCGCGGCGCACACCCTGTGCAACGCGGCTATCGGACTTCATGAAACTTCAGTTATCAGTTCTCAGTTCTCAGAACACTCCTCTCTGTTGGGAACTGAGAACTGGTCTTCGCCACCTTGCCGATGTGAGGGCTGCACTTGTAAACCAGCCTTTCGGCATGTTAAGGTGCGCCGTCGCTGCTACTGTGAATCGGCAATGAAATCCCCAGTCACCACGAGGACCCTATGAGCACTCCGGCGGCGAATACCGAAGCCCCCCGCAAGCATCGTCCTTACGTTCCGGAATCGATGGAGATGAAGGAGTTTACCTTCCGGGCCGTATTGATCGGGCTGTTCCTGACCGCCCTGCTGGGCTCGGCCAACGCGTACCTTGGTCTCAAGGCGGGGATGACGATTGCCGCCACCTATCCGGCAGCCGTCATCTCCATGGCACTGCTGCGCTTGATGAAGGGCTCGCTGCTGGAAGAGAACATCGCGCGAACCGTGGGCTCGATCGGCGAGTCGGTGGCCGCAGGCGCCATATTCACCATCCCGGCCTTTGTGATGGCCGGCCTGTGGCCGGGGCTCACCAGGGACGAGTATTGGAAATCGGTAGCTCTGATGTTGATCGGGGGCACACTCGGCATCCTGTTCGTGACCCTCCTGCGCCGCGTGATGGTCGAGGATCCCGACCTGCCCTTTCCCGAATCCGTGGCCGCCTCCGAGATTCACAAGGCCGGGCAACAGGGAGCGAAAGCCGCCAAGATTCTGTTTGCCAACATGGGCTTCGGCGCCTTCATGTATCTGCTGGGAGCGATCAACGTTTTCAATCCCAGCAACACTTTCCCCATGAAGATCAGCGCCCTCGGAAAGAAGCTGCTGCTCCGCACCAGCACGAATCCAAATGTGGCCACGACGATTACCGGTGGCGCCACGCTGTTAACGGCGCCCGACATCAGCCCTGCCTATCTTGGCGTCGGTTACATCATTGGCCCAAGACTCGCCGCCTTGAACTTCGCGGGAGGCGTGCTGGCATGGGGCCTGCTGGTTCCACTCCTAACCTTCACCATCGGTCCGTACATCCAGGCATCGATGCCGCAGGGACAAACCATCGCCTGGCCCCTGCTGGCGCAAGCCGTCTACTTTTCGATTGTGCGGCCGATCGCCGTCGGCGGGATGCTCGTAGGTGCAACTTACACTCTTTTCAAGATGCGCAAGCAGTTGGCACTCGGCATGGGCCGCGCCGTCTCCGATTTGAAAAAGTCGGCGGCCGCGCATACTGCGACCAATCGCACCGAGCGTGACCTGCCGGCGAAAGCCGTCTTCGCCGGCATCGCCGTGGTGTTCGTCGCCATGATCGTGTTGTATCACTTCTTTATCAGCGGCGCGGGTGCGCTCTCCAGTTCCAAGATACTGACAGGTTCGTTGGTCGCGGCCGGCGTCATGCTCGTCATCGGATTCTTCTTCGCTGCTGTTTCCGGCAACCTCGTCGGGATGATCGGTTCGTCGAACAATCCCGTGTCGGGCCTCACGCTCTGCACGCTCGTGATCGCCGCGCTGCTGATGGTCGCTCTAGGAGTCTCCGGGACGGGTGGCGTCGCCGCCGTGCTCGGAGTAGCAGCCGTAGTCTGCGTCTCGTCGGCAGTCGCTGGTGAGATGTTGCAGGACCTGAAGGTAGGACACATCCTCGGTGGAACGCCTTCGAAGATGCAGATTGGAGATCTTTTCGGCATAGTCGTGGCATCGCTCGTCCTTTTCTTCCCGGTGGCGATCCTCGATAGGGCGTACCACTTCGGCAGCCCCGCGCTTCCCGCCCCGCAGGCGGGATTGATGGCCATGCTTTCCAAAGGAATCGTGGGTGGCGACATGGCGTGGCCGCTCGTGATCGTTGGCATCCTGCTGGGACTGGCGATGATCATGATCGAGGTGAAGAGCGTGATGCTCTTCGCGGTCGGCATGTATCTGCCGTTAGGCACAACTTTTGCCATTTTTATCGGAGGCGTGATTCGCTGGATCACCGACAAATTGCGTGACGGCCGCGGCTTGAACGATGCACAGAAGGCGCGCGTGGAAAACTCGGGCGTCCTGACGGCCTCGGGTCTGATCGCGGGCGAGGCGCTGTGCGGCCTGCTCATCGCGGCCCTGGTGGGCTCTGGCCACGACGTAACGCTCGTCAAGTGGACGCCGCCATTTCTGCTGGCGCTGGGCGCGCTCGCCGTGCTGGCAATCGTCATGATCCGCGTTCCGCTGGCCAACGCCGGCAGGCCCGAAGATCCGGCGCCGCCAACGGCGATCATGTGACGCTCGTGGAGGATGCTCGTGTGGGGACGGGCGCCCTCGCCCGTCCAAGCCGAGCGCAGTTCGGCCCCACCACGTTCATGTGAGCGACTCAGGAATGTCGATTGCAGAAAATATCGCCCAAGTGCGGGAGCGGATCGCAGCAGCGACACGCCGCGCGGCCCGCACTCCGGATGAAATCACACTGATGGGCGTCAGCAAAACTTTTCCAGCCGCAAACATCCGCGAGGCGTATGCTGCCGGCCTGCGCGTCTTCGGCGAGAACCGGGTGCAGGAGTTTGCGGCAAAGGCGGATGCTTTGCGCGACTTGCGTGACACCGAATGGCACCTGATCGGACATCTGCAAACAAACAAAGCCGCGAAGGCAGCAGAATTGTTTGACGCGGTGGATTCAGTTGACTCAGCGCGGATGGCGGAGAAGCTGAACGCGTTCGCCGACAGCGCGGGGAAGATATTATCCGTCCTGATTGAGATCAACGTCGGTGGCGAGCAGGCAAAAAGCGGAGTCGCACCCGGCTCAGACGAACTGGAGCAGATTCTGCAAGGCGCGCCGCGATGGGGAAATCTGAAAATTCGCGGCCTGATGACCGTCCCGCCTTACACCGAAGATCCCGAGGGATCGCGAGCCTACTTTCGCCAACTCCGTCAGATTCGGGATAGCATTGCCGCGCGTGCTCTGCCCACAATCGGCACGGCGGTTCTTTCCATGGGCATGTCGCACGATTTCGAGGTCGCGATTGCAGAGGGAGCAACCTGTGTGCGCGTGGGCACGGCAATTTTCGGAGAAAGAGCAAGAGCTCAACCCCAAAGAATGTAGAGCGGACACTCTTGTCCGCTGCTCTTGATCTTGGGGTTGATCTTGATCGTCAGAAGCCAAGGTCAAAGGCAACGTCAAGAGCAGCGGACAAGAGTGTCCGCTCTACAACTTCAATGCCAGCGATACAAAATTCGCCCCACGGAGCCACCTTCGCGGTCAAAGTTCACCCCCGCGCCAAGAAGAACGCCATCACCGGCGAAGTCGGCGACGCGCTCAAACTATCCCTCACGGCCCCTCCCGTCGAAGGCAAGGCCAACGAGGCATGCATAGATTTCTTCGCAAAGCTTTTGAAGGTGCCGCGTTCCTCCGTTACTATTGCAGCCGGCCAGTCGAGCCGGAATAAAGTGGTCCGCGTGGCGGGCTTGTCAGCAGAGGAAGTGCGGCAGCGTCTGAAAATCTGAGACGCGCGCAGCACCCTGGCAAGAGTCAGGTTCGTATCAGGGTATCGCTTTAGCGATACCGCAAGTCTTCAAAATCGGATGCCCCTTTAGGGGCCGCTCAGGAGCAATGCTTGACCTTCTCCGAACGTTTGCAGGAGATCCGCACCGGCTTCGATCGCCCCTTCTGGGTCGCGAACATCAGCGAGATTTTCGAACGTCTTTCCTACTACGGAGCTTTTGCTTCTCTAGCCCTCTACCTGCAGGAGAAGCTGAATTTCTCCACCGAGCAAACCGGCACTTTGACCGGCTTGTTCGGCGGCATGGTGTGGTTTCTCGCCATCTTCGGCGGAGCCGCTGCCGACCGCCTAGGCTTCCGCCGCGCGCTTTCGATGGCGTACCTCATCCTGGCCGCAGCCTATTTCCTGATCGGCTCAATCGGAGCCTCATGGCTGGCGCCGGTGCGCAACGCCGTGCCGCTCGGCCTGTTTGTCGGCTGCATTCTCATCCTTCCCGCACTCGGCGTTTCGCTGGTGAAGCCGTGCGTAGTGGGCACCACGGCCCGAGCCTCCAAGGAGAACGTCCGCTCCATCGGCTACTCGATTTATTACACGATGGTCAACATCGGCGGCGCGCTGGGTCCTTTGTTCGCAGGATGGGCTCATCGCCACCTCGGTGTCGAAAATGTTTATCGCGTCGCTGCGCTCAGTGTTTTCGCGATGTTTTTCGTGGTCATCATCTTCTTCCGGGAGCCGCGCAAAGCCGGAGACGCCCCTCCGCCCTCAATCGCAACCGTCGCGCGTAACTTCTGTGTCGTAGTCGGCAATTACCGGCTGGTTCTCCCTGTATTGCTGTTAGCCTTGCTGCTGCGCGTCGGGTTCTTGATCTATCCCCGCTACGCCGTGCCTTGGTGGATCTGGTGCGCGCTCCTGGTTCTCGTGCTCGCGGGGATCAGCCGCTTCATGTGGTTCCTCGTGCTCTTCACCGGCTACTGGGTGGTGTTCTGGCAGCAGTACATCAGCCTGCCCGGCTACATTCACGGCTACATCAACTCCCAGGCTGACGTCGAGATCATCCTGGTAACCGATGGGCTAACCGTGATCTGCCTCACGCTGGCGGTGAATTTCCTGACCCGCAAGATCCCGGCATTCCAGGCCGTGATTTTGGGCACGGTGATCACTTCGCTCTCATGGGTGATCCTCGCCCTGCGGCCGACGATCTGGGGCGCCGTGCTCTCGCTGTTTGTGCTTGCCCTGGGGGAAATCATTCAATCTCCGCGCTATTACGAATACATCTCGCGACTCGCGCCCCCCGGACAGCAGGGCACTTACATGGGCTTCGCGTTCCTGCCCATCGGAATTGGATCGCTGATCGGTGGCTGGTTTGGCGGCACGCTGGTTCACCACTTCGGAGAAGTCACTCATCAACCGGCGCGGATCTGGTGGAGTGTCACAGCGGTCGGCCTGGCCACGGCAGCGGCGCTCTGGATCTATGACAAGACCTTGAGAACGACCAACACAGCGGGTGCCCCATCCTAACGTCGTGCTCTTTGACGTTAGGGTGGGGTAGTTGACCTTAGCGTGGAAGCACGGTTCGTATCAGGGCGCGCTTTCAGGCGCTGGATCTCGGAAGTCCGGTTTCACCACGGGCCGCTCCCGCAACCAGAGCACTGTGACGCTGGATCACAGCTTTTTGCTGGGCACTCCTTTTATCATGAGCACCTCTCCGCGCACTGACAGGCGGAGACGCCGTCGCTAGAAGAGGAGAACATGTCCAACAGCAAAATCACGCCCAGCTACATTGCCGACCACATCCGGCGCGTGCTGAAGGATGGCGGGTCCGCGCCGCACTCGGAAGATGTGCAACACTTTTTCAAGGAAGAAGTACAATCGCGCGGCTGGTACACGGCCGAACTAAGAAAGTTCGCGGTGCGGTTCCGGCGCAGCATCGCCCGCGAACGGGGAATGCATTTCCTGGTACAGGTCGCCGATAATCTTTTCTCCGGCCAGGTTCTTGAAGAGAAGGTGATGGCTGTTTTTCTGCTGGAAAACCAGACGAAGAATTTCAGCGACAACGAATTCCACCTGTTTGCCTCCTGGCTTGACCGCGTCACCAGTTGGGCCGATCACGACGCGCTGGCGCATTATCTGCTAGGGCCGCTGGTAGCCGCCGACCCTCCCCGTTGCCGCCAGGTATCTCAGTGGGCGAAGTCACCGAACCGGTGGCGGCGGCGCGCGGCGTGTGTGGCGCTGATCCGGGGTGCGCGCGAGCGGCGGTTCCTTGAACAGATCACGCGGCTCTCGAATCAATTGCTGAATGACGAAGACGACATGGTGCAGAAGGGATTGGGCTGGCTATTGCGCGAGACGGCCAAGGCCGATCCGAGGCGCACCGTGCCGTACTTGGTGAAGATCCGAGCGAGGACACCGCGACGCGTTCTGCGGACGGCTTGTGAGACGTTGCCGGTTGCTACACGGAAGCGAGTGTTGCATGAACGAACAAAACCTTAAACCACAGGGGCACAGAGGTACACAGGGGAATCCCGATAACATTTCTCAGGTTATCCTCTGTGTACCTCTGTGCCCCCTGTGGTAGAGCTTTTTTTCGCGCGTCATCCAACCTCGCGGTCAGTGACCTTCGTCTTCCAAATATTTCTCCACTTCCAGCGCGGCCATGCAGCCGGAGCCGGCGGCCGTGATGGCCTGCCGGTAGCGGCGGTCCTGCACGTCGCCGCACGCGAACACGCCCGGCACTCGCGTGAAAACATTCTTCTCCGTCACCAGATAGCCATCCGCGTCGGTCTCGAGCTGGCCTTCGAAGATCTTGGCGTTCGGGATGTGGCCGATACCAAGAAACATTGCGCTCGCCGGGAAATCCCAGCTTTCGCCGCTCTTCAGACTGCGCAGACGCAGAGCCGTGACCTCCTTTTTGCTGACGTCGAGAACGTCATCCACCACGGTATCTGTGAGAAACGCGATCTTCGAATTCGCACGGGCGCGATCGAGCATGATTTTCGAAGCGCGAAACTGCTCGCGACGATGGATGAGGGTCACCTTGCTGGCGAAGCGCGTCAGAAATATCGCTTCTTCCATGGCGGAATCGCCGCCGCCGATCACCGCGATTTCCTTGCCCGAGAAAAAGAAGCCGTCGCAAGTTGCGCAGGAAGAAACGCCGTGCCCGATCAGCGCCTGCTCGTTCGGCAGGCCGAGCCAGCGCGCCGATGCTCCGCTGGCGATGATGAGCGTGCGGGTCTGAATGGTCTCTTTGCCGACGCTTAACTCGAACGGATGTTTGCTCAAGTCGGCTCTGACCACGTGATCCATGCGATAGTCGGCGCCGAAGCGCGCCGCCTGCTGGCGCATGTTCTCGATCAGTTCCGGTCCCTGGATGCCTTCGGGAAAACCAGGAAAGTTTTCCACCAACGTGGTCAGCGATAACTGGCCGCCCGGTTCATGGCCTTCGATCACGAGCGGCTTGAGGTTGGCGCGGGCGCTGTAGAGGGCGGCGGTGTGACCGGCACATCCGGAACCCATGATCACGACATTGCATATGTCCATAGAAGTTAGAAACAGTGCTAGTAGATAGATTCGGAAAAATAGATTCCGCTTCAGACCGCAAAACAACGGGACAAACTACAACTGGTCGCATCAACGATTCTCAGGGCGTGATGTCCGGCCCTCAGGGGCTAAAGCCCGCATTTCTTGTGGCTCTGAACGGCGCCCTTCGGCTGCGCTCAGAGGCTGTGACTAAATTCAATTCCCGTTCCAAGCCTCCAAGATTCTTGGTCCCGCGGTTGATGGTACTGATGATCGGTCGCTGCTGCGGAGCGCGGGGCCGGGCTTCCCAAGCCAACGCCTTCGCCGTCAGAGCATCGTTTTGGCGCTCGCCGCCCGCTTAGGACAGCAGCGCCGCGCCGAAGTGCATCACGTTGTACGCCAGCGCGCACCACAACGCCACGCACTTGATCTTGGCCAGTCCGCGAACGGTGAGCGGCGTTAACCCGCGATAACTGCGCAGGTCGGCATTGACGGTTTCGCTGGTCGCTGCCCGTTGCCGGTAAATCTCTTTGCCCTCCGCGCTCGCCATGCGTCGCTTCCACGCCAGCACGGCCTCGCTGTCGCCCGGCTTCAGCTCCAGTTCGCGGCCCCGGCGGCACTCCTGGCGGGCCGGTTTCGGCGGCACGAACAACTCCACGCCCTGCTCGTGCCCGTGCTCGATGTCGGCGAGGCGCAGGTAGCCGCCATCGAGCAGGTGCTGATTGACCGCGCGTCCGCTGCGCTCCTCCACCTGTTGCCGCATCGGTTCGCTCAACCCCGCCGAGTCCGATCCTTCCGGGCTGACCTCCACTCCCACAATGGCGCGGCTCTCCGTGTCGCTCGCCAACTGCACGTTGCAGGCCGGATTGAAGCCTCCGTTCGGCATCTTCATCACCCGCGCCTCCGCATCGCTCGTGCTCACGCGCGGCTCCTGGGCGCGGATCTTTTGCCCACTCTTTCCCTGGCCCGCCTTCTCCGCCGCTTCCGCCTGCTTCCGTTTCAGTTCCGGCAACTGCGCGATCGCCTGCTCCAGTCGTTGCTGCTTCTCCTGCGCCGCACGCTGCCGCGCCGCCCTCTGCTTGGCCGACAGCGCCGCCGAAGATTCCGGATTCTCCAACTGCCGCCGCAGTTCCTCGACGTGCCGCTTCGACTCCTGCAGCAGCTTTTGCAAACGCTCTTCCCGGCGAAAACTGCCCGCCCCCGCGCTCACCCGCACTCCGTCTTGGCTCACCCGGCTTACCGACACCAGTTCCTTGTCCACCAACGACGCGATCACTTGCGTGAACAACTCGTCCAGAGCCGCCCCATGGTCGCTGCGGAAATCCGACAGCAAGCGGTGATTCACCGTCACTCCGCCGCACATCCAGCGGAACCCGGCGCTCTCCTCACACCGCCGCGCCAACTCCCGCGCCGATCCGATCCCGCGTATACACGCGTACAACCACAACCCCACCAGCAACCCCGGATCGGTGGCGTCGCGACCGGCCACGCCCTCGCGCGCCTTGATGGGCTCCGCAAAGCGCGACAGATCCAAGCTCTCCACCAGCGCCATCACCATCCGCACCGCATGCTGGGCCGGCACCAGATCGTCCGGACATTGCACCACCATCGCCATCTGCCGCCGCTCCGGCACCCGCAACCGTACCGCCGCCTGGGCCTCTTGCGCTTCTCCTGTTGCTCCCACCCCGCGATCGCTCATGCTTCCTTATAGCTCTGCCCAACCACCAAACGCACGAAAAAAGTCACAAGCTCTCAGGGCAGGCGCTGAAGCCGTGCCCTTCCCAAAAACCTGCCGGGAGCCCTGTATGAGACCAGTTCTACTTGTTCTTCTTGCTGCCCGCGCCCGCCTTGGTCGTAGTTCCGGTCGAAGTTCCCACGCCCAGGCGAGCCAGTTCCTGGGGTACCATTTTGCGCGCGCCCAAAGCGTCGCGATAGTGCTCCATAATCGAAGAGGCGGCGTGGAAGATCGGTTCGTACGCGCTCTGATCCGTTGCCCGATTCCCTTCTCCTCCCGCGCACCTGGCCAGCACCACCGACGACTTTCCAAAGCGCTCCAGTTTGACGCGCGAAACCGGCGTATTGGAAGACAACATCGCCTCCGCGGAAGCAACCGCGGACGCACTGTCCTCGATGGAAACCTGCATCAGCTCTTTGGGATCGCGCACCCGCAGCACGAGCGTCTCCACCATATCCTTCGAATCCACGCTGAACGAGTATTGGACATTGCTGAACAGGGTGGCCTCGGGGAACTCGCGCCGAACCCGCACCCAGTCGGCCGCCGAGACCGCACCGGGCGGTAAAGGTTGCATGCCGGGAATCGAAGTGCTTTGGTCGAGTGTGGAGTGCCCGCGCGCCACTTCGTAGTCCGTGCTGAACACCGGCTTGCCCGGCACCTTCGCCAGCGCTGACGTTAATTCCTTCCCCTCGTCGGCCGAGGGCGCACACACGTTGATGACGTTTACTTTTACCGGAGGCTGCTGGGGTGGCTGGGCGCAAGCTGCCGCAGCCATAACCAGCGTCGTGATCAGAATTTTGTGAGGGAACACGGCGAAATTGTATCAGGGGAATGCAGAGGTCAGAGGTCAGATTTCAAAGGTGAAACCCTATGAGTAGACACAGCAGTGCAGCAGCCAGAGGTTTTACCTCTGCAATCTGACCTCTGACTTCTGCATCCCTAGTCGGCCGCCCCGGCATCGGGCTCGATGGCGCCATGCCGGCGCAGCAACTGCGGCAGATTCTGCGAAAACGCCGAGCGCGGCAGCACCATGTCACAGCCCACTTCGTGCGCCTTCTGCTTCAAGTCGCCCTGCACGTGCGAGAGAAATCCAATGATCGACGTCCCCTTCTTCAGCTTGCTTTTCAATTTCGGGATGAGCGTCAAAGGCTTGGCATTGGCGTTGTTCAAGTCGAAGATGATCAGCGAAGGCTTTTCTTCGCCGTTGCTCTTCATCCGGTCGGTGAGTTCCTTCTCGTTCTTCACGAACTCCACCTTCACGTTCATCTTGCGGCCCGTGTCCTGAATTTTGCTCAGGAAGAACAGGTCTTCAACAAACGCAAAGACGCGCGAAGCCGCATCCTCTCGGGGAGCGGGCAGAGGCTCAGGATCGACCACCGGGTAGGACGCGGAAAAACCGGGCCGTCGCGCTCCTCGGTTGCCGTTGCCGTTGTCGCCGCCCATATTGGCGCGGTAGCTGTGATCCATGGGAGCGGTAAAAATGCCCTGGTGTTCCTGGCGGTCGCGGCCCATGGGGCCACCCGCCCCTCGTCTCGGCGGACGCCGTCCACGCCGCCGTTTGTGTTTCCCTCCTCCAGCGGAGGGATGTCCGGGTCCTGCATTCATATTTTTTCTCTTTTTAATCCCCGGCCTGGATCACAGGCCTGATTGTTTCGTCTTCCCTTGCGGTCGGCGCGTTCAAGGTGTGGCGCAACGCGCGGCTCACTGCGCGTGGCTCACTGCAAATCGGCTACCGGCTGACCCAACCCCGCATCGGCTGGGTGCTATTCGAGAACGATGTTCAACTATCTTTAATCTAGGCGCCTGGAGTTTTGCTTGGCGCGAACGGCCAGCCTGGAAGCACGGCCCTTGGGAACATCTTGATGTTACTCATGAAACCGCCGACTGCGCAAGGGGGGAGTGCCCTTAGTTTTCCACATTTCGACATTACCAAAGTGGGCTATGGACCTTCCCTGCCGTCTCGCCTGAAGTTCCGCCACGGCTACGCCGATATAAGAAGAATGAAACCTGCTCCCGCCAGAGAGACAACCTCCGCATCGCGCTCGCTTGCGCTGCCGGGGCAGCGCTTCGTTGCCCGCCAGCCAATTTTTGACCGCTCGCAGCATGTGTTCGGGTACGAACTTCTTTTCCGCAACGGTGTCGAAGACTACTTCCACGCCGATCCCGAACTTGCCGCCCGCTCCACCCTGGATAGCTCCCTGCTTTTCGGTATCAACACGCTTTGCGATAACCGCCGCGCCTTCGTAAATTGCACCCGTGAAGTCCTGTTCAAAGACCTGATTACGTTGCTTCCCCCCCATCAGACCGTGGCCGAGATTCTGGAAACGGTAGAGCCCGAAGACCGCGTCATCGCTGCCTGCAAGCGGCTGAAAGCGGCTGGCTATCTCATCGCCCTCGATGACTTCGCCCCCAACGATCCGCGCATTCCGCTTTGCGAGTTTGCCGACATCATAAAAGTCGATATCCGGGCAACCCGGCCGGAGGAACGGGCTGGCATGATGCGCCGCTTTGGCTCCCCTAAGTGCAAGATGCTGGCTGAAAAACTCGAAACTCCCCCCGAGTTTCATCAGTCCCGTGACATGGGATTCGTGTATTTCCAGGGATACTTTTTCTGCCGGCCCGAACTCGTCATCGGCCGCGAAGTTCCTGCCAGCCGTTTGCACTATATACGGCTGCTCGAAATGGTCTCCCACTTGGACATCGATATGCCCGAACTCGAGAACATGCTCAAACAGGAAGCCTCGATTTCCTACCGCTTGCTCCGCTATCTGAATTCCCCGCTCTTTGGATTTGGCCTCGAAATCAAGTCCGTCCGCCATGCCATGGCCGTTCTGGGAGAACGGGAGATGCGGCGTTGGATCCGCCTCGTCGTCGCCGTGGGCGCGGCCGAGCAGAAGTGCAGCGAACTGGTGCTGATGGGATTGGCCCGCGCCCGTTTTTGCGAACTGCTCTCCCAGCGCCTGCAATCGGACTCTGACTTGTTCCTGATGGGGCTGCTCTCCATCATGGACGCCATCCTTGAGGTCAGCATGGACGTCCTCCTTGAGCAACTGCCCGTGGGCCACGACACCAAGGCCGCCCTGCTCGGCCAGAATAGCAGCCTCCGGCCCCTGTACCAACTTATGTTAGCCCAGGAATCGGGGGAGTGGTCCCGATCGAGCGAACTCGCCCAGCAATTGAAACTGTCCGATGAGGAAGTCGCCTCAACCTGGTGGCAGGCACTGCAGTGGGCGCAAGAAGCAACCAGCGGCCTGTGAGAATCTGGTCATCTGACGATCGGGTCATCGGGTGATCGAAAGTCAAAGGCATTTGGATTTAGATGACCCGAGGGCCCGATCACCCGATGATCCGATGTTTCTACGGTGCTTCGATCAACTCCATCTTGCCGTCCCGTGTCCGGTGCAGCACCATCAACTTGCCCTTGGGATCGCGGAATACGAAAACATCTTTGTCGCGGAAGTGCGCCTCTTTAATCGCCTCTTCCAACGTCATCGGATGAAGCGCTACCGCGTCCCGGGCATGCACCAGATGCACTTCGGTGGTTCGTGCTACCGAGGGAAATTTATGAACGAGAACGGAAACGGTGGCACTCTCCGCCAAACCGAGCTCCGCCTCGATGTTGTCTTGTAACGACTGGCCGTCAAACTTCTTGACCGCTTTGCGCTTCTTGCTCAGCCACTTCGTTTTATGTTTGAGCGCCTGCTTTTGCAGGTGGCCGAGAGCTTCATTGACGGCCGACATCATGTCGGTGGTCTGGGCCAGCCCCACAATGGGACCGTTGGGCGGGTTGATCGTGATTTCGGCTTTGTGCTGGCGCTTTTCCACGGCCAGAATCACCTTGGTCTCGAATCGGTCACCTAGAATCTTGCGGATCTTGTTAAGGCCGGTTTCAACTTCCTTGCGGATGGTGGGAGTAATTTCGTACTTCCTCGCGGTATATTCCACGTTCATTGCACTCTCCAGTGAGCTGGAAGTCAGGATGCAAAAAAATCAGAAGTCAGAAGTCAAAATGAAGAAGTAAGACCGAGTCGTGGCAACACTTCTTCATTTTGACTTCTTACTTCTGACTTCACTTCTTCACTCTTCTTTGATGCGTGCTCGGAATCTTCATATCTTCCCGATATTTTGCGACCGTTCGGCGAGTGACCTGGATGCCCTGCGATTGCAGAATGCGGGTAATCTGTTCGTCGGTCAACGGCCGGCTTGCATCTTCTTCTTCGATCAGCTTCTTAACGCGGCGTTTCAAAATCAGGAGTGAAGTGCCGCCGCCCTCGGGCCCCTGCACGCTCTCCGAGAAGAAATAGCGTAATTCGAACACGCCCTGCTGCGTGTGGACGTACTTATTGGCGACCGCGCGGCTGACGGTAGAAGGATGCACGCCAATCTCTTCCGCCACTTCTTTGATCATCATCGGCTTCAGGAAATCGATTCCCCGCTCGAGAAAGTCCTGCTGTCGAGCCACGATCGAGTAGCACACCTTGGTGATCGTCTGCTTGCGTTGTTCGATGTTCTTGATGAGCTGGATGGCGGACTTGTAGCGATCTTTGACGTAGTTGCGCGTGTCGCGGTCATTGCCTTCGCGGACCAGCAGGCGCTTGTAGGCGGGATTCAAGCGCAACTGCGGCATGTCTTCGTCATTCATGATGACCAGCCACTCGTCGCCATGCTTCACGAAAGCGACATCGGGCTCAATCAGCCGGGCCGGAACTTTGTTGTAGCGCAAGCCCGGCCGGGGATCCAGCGTTCGGACATACTCGAGCGCCGCCTGCACCGCCTCGACTGGACGCCCGATGGCTCGCCCAATTTCTTTGAACTGCTTCAGCGTCACCGCTTTCAAATGCCGATCAACGACGGCAATCGCGTCTCTCACCACTTGCTCGGTCAGGGCACTGCCGTTTCTGTGCAGCTGCAACTGCTCCAGATGGTAGCGCAATTGATAGAGCAGGCATTCGCGCAGGTCGCGACAGGCGATACCCGGCGGATCGAACTGGCGCACAACCTCCAGCGCTTCGTGCAGATCGGCGACGGTGAAGGTTACAGCCGGAATCCGCGCTGGCGCTGTCGCTGTTGCTATGGCTGTGCTTCCATAGCTCGCCGCGCCGGGCATCGGAACCTCGGTCGGGTGAAGCTCGGCTGCTATCCCCGGGTGAACATCTGGCTCAGAAGAATCGGCTCCAGCACCTTCCGCCGTCGACGGCGGGAGGCCGGCGTCTTTTGCGGCGAAGTCCTCCGGCGCAAGGACAGAAACATCTGGCAACTGGCAACCGGCAACTGGCAACTGGTCTTCTACAGCAATCCCTAGCGCCTCCGCTTCGCCAACGATCTTGGCCGCCACTTCCACATCTGCCTCGGGCGTCGCGACCGGAGCGATTCCCAGCAGTTCTTCGTCGGTGGCAATCAGGTATCCTTCTTCGTTCAGATTCCCAATGACCAGCTCAGCGGCCTGGTGCACCGGCGGCCGCACGGAAATCGCGCCCAGTTGCCATAGCAGGTGGTCGCTCAAGTTCCCCGGCTTCGACAGGAAGTTCTCGAACGAAGGCTTCTCGATCTCTTCCATTTCTCCCGAGCTGCGATAACCGGGATCCAGATAGTCCTGGAAGAACGAGCCAAAATCGATCTCCTCGAACGGATCCTTCTTCTCATCCGCGATGGTGGGGGGACCCTCTTCCGTGGCGGTCGCCTTGGCGGCCAGCCGGTCGCGTTCTTCCTCCTGGCGCCCCACATCGTCCAGCAGCGGGATCGCGTCTTCCAGCTCTTCCAGCACCGGGTTCTCGACCATCTCGGCATTGATCATGTCCTTGAGCTCGAGCTTGTTGAGCGCGAGCACGGAGACCATTTGCACGAGACCCGGCGTCAGGATCTGCCGCTGCGATAACTTGACATTCAGTTTGTGCTGAAGCAGCACCGTTTCTCCCTAAAAAAGTTCTCAGTTCTCGGTTCTCAGTTCTCAGTCAACCCGCTGCGCTTAACTGTCCAGCATATGGGGGTGTGGAAAATTTAGCTTCTCATGCACCGAGGTAGATCGTGTGAGCACGAAAGGTCAGGGTGCCTACGCCTTGGTAACTAGAAGCTGGTTCTCGGTTCTCAGTTCTCAGTCAACCCCGCTCTCCTGAGAACTGAGAACCGGGAACTGAGAACTCACACCAATGAGAAGCTTTCCCCCAAATAAACCCGTCGTACCTCCGGGTCGCTGCCCAATTCCTCCGGCGTACCGGAGCGGAAAATCCGCCCTTCGTTAATGATGTACGCCCGATCCGTCACCGACAACGTCTCGCGGACGTTGTGGTCCGTGACCAAGATCCCGATCCCGCTGGCCCGAAGGTCGGAAATAATTTTCTGCAAATCCAAAACGGCGATCGGGTCGATACCCGAAAACGGCTCGTCGAGCAAAATAAAGGTCGGGTTGATGCAGAGCGACCGGGCGATTTCCACCCGCCGCCGTTCCCCACCCGACAACGCATACCCGCGATTCTGCCGGATATGCTCCAGTCCGAGCTGGTCCATCAACTTCTCCGCCTTTTCCCGGCGTTCATGCCAGGAAATCGGCTGGACTTCCAGCACCGCTAGGATGTTCTCCTCGACCGTCAGCTTGCGAAAAACCGAAGCTTCCTGCGGGAGGTAGCTGATGCCATACTGGCGCGCCCGTAAGTACATGGGCACGCTAGTGATATCTTCGCCGTCGTACAACACCCTGCCTGTGTCGGGGGGAATCAGACCTACAATCGCGTAAAAGGAAGTGGTTTTTCCGGCGCCATTCGGTCCCAGAAGGCCCACTACCTCGCCTTGCAGAACCTGAAGGCTGACTCCGTTGACTACGCGTCGGCCACGATAGGATTTCCCAATTTCGTCGGTGGCCAGCGTATGCATTTATCGTGCCACTTGCGTCCTGGTGACGGTCGGAGACGTCTCTTTACCTTGTACCAGCACCCTATCATCGTGTTTATAGAAAGTCAACGAATCGCCCGTAATTTTGCCTCGTTCGGCATCAAAAATGCTAGGCGGTCCGCCGGTCAGGACGAACTTGTCCTCCAATGCCGTGTACACCAACCGGTCACCCGTCGCATGCCGCGTCGGCTGCGTGATCACGACCCGGTCTTCGGCCACGATCCGCTCCACTTGCCCAGGCATTCCCGCGCCCGTCGCTGTCCCTGCTTGCGACTGGCTGCGCGGCAGCAGAAATACCGTCATCTGTTGTCCCGTCATCGTAGCGTCGGACCCCTTCGCGGTCACCCCGCCATCCAGAAAAATCCTCCGCTCTGCATCGGCGTACTTCAAACGCTCTGACGTCATGTGGACCGGGGTCACCTTCCCGCTCTTGTCCACTTGCACCAGCACGGTCGAAACCGGCTGCGCCACATCTTGTGTGGGAGCGGGGCGGAGCCTGTCCTGAGCGGAGTCGAAGGACCCCGCTCGGACGGGGCGAAGCCCCGTCCCCACACTGCCCGAACCCTGAGCAACCAGCGAGCGATGGTCGCGATCAAATTGCAGCGTCGGAGCCTCCACTACGTTCGCGTTTTGCCACAAGCGGGCATCGCCGGTGTACACCGCAACCGCCGGTGAGCGATGTGCCGTCATGCTGCGGCTGCTCACGTGGATCGGGTCGGAGGAGGCCAGCATACCGCCGTCCGGTTGCGCCTTTAGATCGGAGTACGTGCTTTTGACGTTGCCCTCGGCAATGGCGTCGCCGGTCGTCCGGTTCATTCGAATCGTCTGCGCCGTCGTCGTCATGCCGCTGTCCACCACCCGAGGCGATCCGCTCAGCACCAGCAGTTGATCGGCGACCGTGTACTCTCCCCGCTGCGCCCAGGCCTTTTGTGTGCCATCGACATAGGCAACACCGCCGGACTGCGTGATCGAGGCGACGCCGCCCTCTGGCAGAAAGGCGACATCAAGCATCTTGCTGGTCGATACTCGATCGGCCTGTCCCGGCGCACCCGTCTTACTGCTGACGATCTTACTGTCGCCGATCGTGCTGCTCACAATCTTCGCGTCCGGTTCTCCATGCAGAGTGGCCAGGCGATTCTTCTCCGTGAATTTCGCGGTGAACTTGGCGGCCGTTACCACCGTCTTTTGATTCGCGCCCGGCTGCGTGATCACGATCTGCGGCGGTCCGTTCGTCTCGGCGCGCTCCAGTTGATGACCGTCTTTCACGATGAAGTCCATCACCGGGGCGGTCATCTCGATGTCTTGATCTCGCGCACCTCCCTTCGTCGGCGTCGACGAGAGTGCAGAAGATGACGGCGCCGTCGCCGCCGCAACCAGAGTCCCGCTCTGGCTGTTCTTCTGCGTCAAGCGCACGCCGTCTTCGGCATGAACCGTCTCCAGCATCTGCTGCCCGGCCCGCCCAACAAAGTGCAAAGTCACCCGTCCGGCGGCAGCCTCGGCCGGCTGCGCTCCCTGGGTCTGCGCTCGCTCGTTCTGCGCTCCAGTAGAGACGCGGCTTGCCGCGTCTCCGGTCGCCAGTTGCACGTTGCCGCTGAGAATGGCCGTGGTGAGCAGATTCCGAGTTCCGGTCAAAAACAGTTCGGCGCGATCGGAGCGCTCGTGTGTCTCGGTGCGGCCATGGAGGTCGCTCTCCACGTCGCCCTCCGCAAGAATGCGGTCCACCGTGTTGTCCCCGCGCAGGAAGAACGTCGCCTGGTCGGACTGTGCTTGCTGCTGCTCCCGCGTCATGCGCGCCGCGGTGAGCACGACCTGCCGGGGCTGCTTCGAAATTACGCCATGCGCCGCATTCACATGCACCGGTTGCGGCCTGTTAACGGTCAGCGTGACCGCCGAAAGCAAGTTCATCGTCCCCGTCTTGGCCACATATCTAATTCCCACCGCCGAACCGGATGCCTGCGGCGTCTGAAACACCACCTTCCCGGTGGCGGAAGCGTCCCCCGTATTCTTGTTGAACACCAGCCCGTTGGTTTCAAGATGAATCGGCTCTCTCGTTTGCGCCGGAGGCGTCTGGTCGAAATGCCGCATCCCCTCGGGATTCGCTTCCAGATCAATCAGCACTGTGCCCTTCGCGTTCACATTGCCCGACCCGGGATCGTACTCAAAATCATCCCCCGTGATCCGGTCGAAGCGGCTGGCATCCTTGCCGTAGATGACGATCTTGACGTTGTGCAATTCCGCCCGCCCACGCTCTTGGAACTGAACCGCCTTGGAGGCGCTCACCGTGAACAGAGTGCGGCCTTCCACCGACTTGGAGATGGAAAAGCCCTCGGCGGTCTGCTGAATGCCCAGGCCAAGTTTGGCCGGAACGCTGTGGACGGCCTTGCGCAGACTCAATCGCGCGTAGAAATACATCCCCGCGACCGTCGCAATCATCAAAATCGCGCCCAAGGCGAACCAGCGGCGCAGCCGTGAGATTGGAGGGGCCATTAGAGGCTAGTGTAACTCGTGGGCCGCAGCGGTTCATTGGTAACAGAGCTACTTGGGCCTGAACTGTCTTGGGATTTTCGGTCAGCCAGGGCTAGCTAATTGAAAAGAACGACGTTAATTTTCACGCCAACCTGGATCGCGCATCAGCGGAAACGCGGGCGTGTGTGCCGCCACACGGGTATGGATTCGTCGCCCTGATTCCGCACGGCCAGACATGTGATGCGGCGAAGCCAGGAAAGCTACAGGGTTCCTATGGCCAGGATTCAATGAGACAGGAGAAAAAGGCCGCCATCAGATTTGCGCTGATGGCGGCGATCATAAGGAGCAAGGGAAAACTTGATTTCCGAAAACGTGAACAACCAAACTCGAATTAGCCGCGGCGAAGTTTGCGCCGCACCATTCCTGCAATCCCGAGCAGGCCTGTCGAGAGCAGCAACAGGCTAGCCGGTTCCGGGGTGGACAGCGCCGTTCCTCTATATCCGATGAATTCCTGCGGTCCGTGGCCCGGGCTTCCGCCGACAGGCGTGTACAGCACCAGCCCTTTAAACTCGCTCGACGGGGCGTGCTGCGCCAACAACAGAGCGCTCTGGTCGAGGGCCAGTACCGCAGCGTCCGGCGTGACTCCCTTGGCGAACAGGTTCCACACGGCCCAGTTGCCCACTTTGGCGTCAATCGTTCCATTCACCACGCCCAGGAAAATGATGCCCGCCGCTTTGTAGTCCCTGATGTCCTTGCCAAACAAGCCTTTCCCAGAAAGCAGCCCACTGACGTTGGCATTCCAGCTCTCACCCGTCGAAATGTGGTTGGTGAACGAGTCACACATCAGGGGCGTGGCCTTCCCACCGTTGATCGAAAAATAGTAGGGATAAGTGTAGTAACCGCCGGCGACGTTGGTACCCGGCTGAAGGAACGTCATATTGACAGTGGTGGAATTGGCCGAGGCCAGGGTGGAGAGGGACAGGGCCACAACCAGTAACAAGAGAAAGCGGCTACGTAACACGATTGGATCCTCCCAAAACAAACTCGAATTCTCTGCTTCTTGGCAAACTTTCCTAACGGGGAGGACGCAGCATAAGAAAGTGCAACCGCGATGCCAATTGGCTCGCTAGTTTGTGCTTACTGCAGCAAGCACTTGCAGATTGCGGAAACGGGAGAGTGAAAAGGGTTGCAGATGTCTCGTCCCTCGGTGGAAGTGAACCGGCGCTGGTAACCATTGTTAGTAACTTCCGGTAATCGAAAAGAAGTAACCATGGCAACTGGAACCGCCTGTCCAGCATGGCTTCTACGGGGTTGTGCTTCCAGCGGCATGAAACTGCACCTCCACCGTGTCGCCAACTCTCAGGAAAAGCACGCTGGGGTTTTTCATCCCCCACTGCACGTACGGAACTTGAAACGAGGCCTTCGCGGTCCACGCGCTTCCGGCGAAAGTTACTTCGACGGGAAAAGTAACTTCGTGTTCAGCGCCATGCATCGTAAACATGCCGTGAACCTGGAGCGTGGAAGCGCCCGACGTGGGGAGTGTGCCTTCGGCGCGATTGGGGCGGAAGACGATCTCCGGATAGCGCCCGCTCTCAATCACATCTTTGTGCATTTTGTTGTCACGGGAGCCGTTGCCGGTCTTGCCGCTGGTGGCGTCGAACGCGATTTCTCCGCTGGCCTTGCCGGTTGCGGGATCGAACTGAATGGCGCCGCGTTTCATCAGGAACGCGCCCTTCACCGTGTGCAGGTTGCCGGCCAGAGTAATATCGGCCCCGCTTCGCGCAGCGTCGAGTTGCAGCAGGAGTTCATGGGTAACCGGTGCCGCCGGCTGTGCTGCAAGCGCGGCGACCGCGACCAGCAGACCGATCTGACCAACAACTATCGAACGAAAAGTCTTTGTCATAGATATTCTTGTAGATACCGAGATGGATTCCGATGGATTCGCAATACGTCAGGCCTTCAACAGTCCCCACCCCAGCGCAATTCCGTTCGAGATGTAATCCCGCGTGGAGCCTTCGCCCACGTGTATGGCCAACATCCCGGCAAAGGAGCGGGGGTTCGACTGGAATACCTGCATGGCTCGCTGTCGCAGATGGCTGTGTTTGGCCATGAACAGCATCATGTGACCCATTAGGGCGGGACGGCGGATCAGCGCGGGATGACCCTTTTGATAGCGAGCGAGGTCTCCGCTGGCCAGGCAATCGCCGAGCAGCGCGGCCTCCCGAAAGGCGAGGCAAAGACCTTCACCGGTGATAGCATCCACTCCGCCCGAGGCGTCGCCTACCAACACGGTTCGGCCACGATACACGCGCCGCAGTCTTCGCATGACGGTGATCGCGCCCCGTTCGCTGGACGCGTCTTCGGCATCTTCGAGGTGAGCGCGAAGTTCGGGAAAGTCCTGGAGCGCATCTTCCAGGCGCAACTTCTGATGGCGCGAGATCATGGCCACACAAACTTCTTCGCGGCCGACAGGCGTGGCGTAAATCTGGCAGTAACGGCCCCAGTGCAGTTCCATGAAGTCGGTCCAGGGCGCGACCCGGTAGTGGCGCCGGAACGCGAAGCGCAGAGTCTTTTCCTGCATCGCATCCAGGTCGTGTTGCTCCAGCTTGGCCCAGGCGCGCACGCGGGAACTGGTTCCGTCGGCGCCCACCACCCAGCGCGCGCGCACCAATTCTCCAGCAACCAGCGCGCCTTCGGGATGAAGCCCGGTGACCGCCGATTGCCACAGCAAGCGCACGCCGCACGCCGCCGCATGCTCCGACATGATGCGATGCAGAAGCGTGCGCCGGATTCCGTAAGCGGTTCCGCGTGGAAACGCAGCCTCGGCTTTTGTTCCGTTGCTCACGAAACGAATGCCGCGAAATGGATACGCTTCGCCCTCGGGAATCGTGATGCCGAACTGGCGCAGAGCCTCCACTCCGTCCGGCATCAGTCCCTCGCCGCAGGGCTTGTCGATCGGCGGAACCGCGCCATCCGCCACCACCACGCTCAGACCATGACGGCGCGCTGCGATAGCTGTCGCCAGCCCGGCAGGTCCGCCGCCGACTATGAATACATCCCAAGGATTCGGAAAACGGTTCACTATAAATTCCCCATGGAGGAGTTTCTAACTCGCGACTTCCTGCCAATAACCCTTTTACCATTCCAGTAAAACGAATTCTGAGCAGAACCCCGGCCCCATCGCGGCCAGCAAGCCCAGTGTGCCGGGCGCGGGGCGGCGATTTTTCATGACTTCTTCCAGCACCACCAGAACGGAAGCTGACGACAAATTGCCAGTCCGGCGCAGGCAGTGCCAGGAAACGTCAAGTTCACCATTCTTCAAGCCGAGCGCCTCGGCGGTCGCTTCCAGAATCTTCGGGCCGCCGGTATGCAGTACCCAGCTGCCGAGGTCGGCGCGAGTCAATCCGCGCTCGCCAAGAAAGTCGTCGACATCGTGCGCCAGGTTCTTTCGCACCAAGTTCGGAATCTCGCGAGAAAGGACAATGCGAAAGCCTTTTTCCGTTACGTCCCAGCCCATCATCTCTTCCGTGTCGGCATAGAACACGGAGCGGGTTGCGAGAATCTTGGGGCCGGAAAGCCCGCAATCCGCGCCCGCCACGATCACCGCGGCCGCGCCGTCTCCGAACAGACCGGATGAGATCAGGTTGGCCATCGAGATATCCTCGCGCTGCAGCGTGAGCGAGCAGAGTTCGACCGACAGCACCACCGCGGCCTGATCTGGATACGCGCGCACATAATCGGCGGCGCGCGAAATGGCCGCCGCGCCCGCCACACAGCCCAGCCCGAAAATCGGAACGCGGCGAATGTTTCGGCACAATCCCATCCGGTTGATCAGCAGCGCGTCAATCGATGGACTGCAAATGCCGGTCACCGAAACAAAAAAGAACGCTCCCAGATTCCGGCCCCGCAAGCCGGCGGCCGCCAGCGCGCCGGTAACCGCTTTCTCGCCCAACTCTTTGGCCGTGCGAATCCAGTGATGGTTGGCCTCGCCCCAGGTTCTCATCTTCAGATATTCTTCTTTGGGAAGCGAGAGGAATCGTCCGTCGACGCCCACGTGACGGTGCAAACGCCGCAGCACGTGCGGGTTTTCGATCTTATCGCCCCAGTATTCCTGCAGGGCCGCCAGCAACATCTCCTGGGTGTAGTAGTGTCGAGGATACGCGCTTGCCGCGCTGACAATTCGCATGTTTGCTCTGGTTTCGGAGGACCTGGGCCACTCTCGCCGCCCGGATACCCGAAAATTATCGGTCCATTTAACCTTAGATGCGGATTCCTAGTGTTAAAGTACTAAATTCAGAAAGGCAGGACCAACCAGTGAAATTCGTCGCCGGACTGCTACTCGGTTTCCTCCTCGTGCCCGCCGGGGCGTATCTGTATTTCACCGGTGGCAGCGCTCCCGTTGCCACCACCGACTCCAACATGCCCTTCGAATCTTTCTTCGCAAACAAGGCTTTGAATGCGCGCATCAAAAAAGACATGCCGAAGAACGTCCCGATCCAGGCAAACGATGCCAACTACCTGGCCGGCGCCGAGCTTTACAAGCAGCATTGCGCGGTTTGCCACGGCTTGCCCCTGTCGCCGAAGACGGCGATTGCGACAGGAATGTATCCGAAGCCGCCGAGACTGTTAGAGGGAAAAGGCGTGACCGACGATGAGCCCGGCGAAAGCTACTGGAAGGTCTTCAACGGCATTCGCCTGACCGGCATGCCCGGCTTCAGCAAATCGCTTTCTGAAACTCAGATGTGGCAAATCGCGATCCTGCTGGCCAATGCCGATAAGCTTCCACCCGCGGCAAAAGCGGCGCTGGTCGCGCCAATGGCGGCGAGCCCGCCCGCCGCAAGCGTTCCACCCGCGGCGAGCGCTCCGGTGGCGCCGCCAAAATAGGCCGGTGAGGGTGTGGTGTCCTCAATCGGCTGCGATCCCCGATCCCGAGCAACACCCACCACGGAGACACGGAGGAAGGCTTTTTCCTAGGCTTATTGCCGGGTCGCAGTCGATTCAGAAAGGACAAAATCATGAACTCGCTTTTCTCCGTGACCCCGTGCCTCCGTGGTGAGGTTCTGGTTTGTGAACAGCCCGCAGCCCGGAGCTCGTAGCTCGCAGTTGAATTTAGGATACCAGCCGGTGAGGCGCTAACCCCCAAGCCTCGTCTCGCGTTATCGTGTAGGCATGGCGTTCGGCCGTCCCAGAAAACTCTTCACCGAAGCGGAGCTTTACGACTACGCCGTAGGCGCGCTGGCGCGCCGCATGCGCTCGGTTGCGGAGCTGAAGCGCCTGCTGCGCAACCGGGTGGAAGCCGATACGGAAATCGGCAAGACGCTGGTGGAACTGGTTGTCGTTCGCCTCAAAGACCAGGGCTATCTGAACGACGCGAAGTACGCGGCGGCCTTCTCGTCATATCGCCGCGACAACGAGAAATTCGGGCGCATGCGCGTCGTCACCGACCTGAAGGCCAAGGGCGTGCACGGCGACGTCATCGAGAAAGCGGTTTCTTCCGTCTATGGCGACGTGAAAGAAGAAAATCTCGCTCGCGACTACCTCCGCCGCAAACGCCTCCAGAAGCCCAAGGACAGAGACCAGAAGCAGACAGCCCGCATCTTCCGCCAGTTGATGCGCGCCGGATTCGCATCAAAAACCATTTTCACGATCCTGAAAAAATGGGACGTGGACGAAGAAACTCTCACCGAACTCGAGAACGAGACTTTCGAGGCGTCTCACTGATCCCGGACAACTCGTTTGTAGAGACGAGGCTTGCCTCGTCTCTGCGTGCCAATGAGACGCGGCAAGCCGCTTCTCTACGGCACAGCAGAGTGTAGATCGAAACAAGTTCTCGACGAAATCGGGAAATTAAGTTCTTGGTTGCGCGCACCCCGCATGCTCTGATACAACCTTGCAACTGAAGAACTCTTTAATTCCTCTGGAGGAACTATGAAGATGAAGTTCTCTTTGATGATCGCAGCAGCACTGCTGGCTCTGACTGCGTTCTCGTACGGCCAGGCCGGAACCGATGTGAAAACCGCAGCCGACGATACCGGCAAGGCAACCAAGAAGGCTGCCGTGACGACGGGGCATGCCACCAAGACAGCAGCCGTGAAGACCGGCCACGCCACCAAAACCGCCGCCAAGGATACCGGCAAAGCCACCGAAAAGGCCGCCGACAAAACCGGCGCAGCCACCAAGACCGCCGCCAAGAAAACCGGCGCTGCCACGAAAACCGCCGCCAAGGACACCGGCAAGGGCGTGAAGAAGGGCGCCGAGAAAACCGCCGACACGGTGAAGTAAACCTGCTTTCCCACGACGGCGTCGAAGTGCCGGCTGCGAACTGTTTGTGAAGCAGACCTTCGATGCCGCCGATCGAAGTCTTCCGGTGGAGCGCCGGGCGTCCCCGCCCGGCTGGACTGCCGAGACGCCCGTCCCTGAATCCCGGCTTCCGCTCGGCGCTTGACCGCGGAGTCTTCCCCTGTGTCCCCCTGTGTCCTCTGTGGTGAAGATTTGCCTTTCATTTAGAATTAAATATCCATGCTCACAGGCTCCGAAATTCGCCGCAAGTTCCTGGACTTCTTCATTCAGAAAGGACACCGCGAGGTGCACTCCTCGTCGCTCGTCCCGGCGAACGACCCGACGCTGCTCTTCACCAACGCCGGCATGAACCAGTTCAAGGACGTTTTCCTCGGCCTCGAAAAGCGCGACTACGCGCGGGCCACGACCTCGCAAAAATGCGTGCGTGCCGGCGGCAAGCACAACGATCTCGAAAACGTCGGCTTCACCAATCGTCATCACACGTTTTTCGAGATGCTGGGAAATTTCTCCTTCGGCGACTACTTCAAGAAAGACGCCATCGCCTACGCCTGGGAGCTAATCACTTCGCCGGAGTGGTTTGGGATTGATAAGGCGAAGCTCTACGTCACGATCTTCAAGGGCGAAAACGGAGTCCCGCGCGATGCCGAAGCTTACGACCTGTGGCTCGGCCAAGGCGTGCCGAAAGATCGCATCTTCGAGTTCGGCACAAAAGACAATTTCTGGCAGATGGGCGACACCGGCCCCTGCGGCCCCTGTAGCGAGATTCACTACGACATGGGCGCGGTGGCCAGCGACCAGGGTCACACCGATTGCAAGTTCGGCTGCGATTGCGGGCGCTACGTTGAACTCTGGAACCTGGTGTTTATGCAGTTTGACCGCGATTCTTCGGGGAAACTGACTCCGCTCCCCAAACCTTCGATTGATACGGGCGCGGGGCTGGAGCGGATAGCGGCTGTCCTGCAAGGCGTGATTTCAAACTACGACACAGACTTGTTCACGCCGCTGATCAAGCGCGCAGCGGAGTTGACGGGAACCTCACTCAAGAAGGAACTCGACAAAGAAGCACATACGAAGGCGGCTGCTTCTTTGCGCGTCATCGCCGACCACTCGCGCGCAGCCACGTTTCTTATCTCCGATGGCGTGACTCCTTCGAACGAAGGGCGCGGCTACGTGCTGCGCAAGATCATTCGGCGGGCGATTACGCATGGACGATTGTTGGGCCAGACCAAGCCCTTTCTGCACCACATGGTCTTCGCCGTGCGCGAGCTGATGCAGGATGCGTATCCGGAACTGAAGGAAACGGCGGACCGGGTATCGAAGGCTGTGCTGGCTGAGGAGACGCGGTTTGCACACACGATGGACGTAGGGCTTCAACGGCTCGAACAGGACCTGCGCGAGGCTCACGAAGTGTACGACAGAGTCAGTACTCTCCTTTCTGATCCGGCGAAAGTCCTTGCTCCTAGTGCTTTGGAATTTGCGAAGAACGACCTGGAACGTGACAGAGAAATGCTCAAGAAAGAAGTGGAAAGGGGGCCCGCCTACGACGGCACGAAAGCGTTCAAGCTTTACGATACTTTCGGGCTGCCCCTGGATTTCATGGTCGACGCATGTCGAGACCAGGGCTTGCGGTTTGACCACGGCGGTTTCGATCACGCGATGCAAGAGCAGCGCGAGCGTGCCCGCGCCTCCTGGACAGGTGCCGCCAAGCAGACGGCCAATCCCGCCTACCAGCAACTCCCGAAATCCGATTTCGAAGGCTACCGCCAGACTCGCTCCGACAACTGCGAGGTGCTGGCCATCATCAAGGGCAGTCAGGGAGCGCACGAACTCAAGCCCGGTGATTCCGGCGAGATCATCCTCGATCACACGCCGTTCTACGCCGAATCCGGCGGACAGGTTGGCGACCGCGGATGGCTTTACTCCGACGATCACAACACCGTCGTTGCCGAAGTGACTGGATGCTACTACCCAGTGCAAGGCGTGCGGGCACATCAGGTTGTTGCCAAGCAGGCAATCCGCGTTGGGCAGAAGGTGGATGCCGCTGTCGATGCCGCGATTCGCGAGGCCACCATGCGCAATCACACGGCGACGCATCTGCTCCAGGCCGGGCTGCGCGAAGTGTTGGGCAAGCATGTGAAGCAGGCGGGGTCGCTGGTGGCGCCGAATCATCTGCGCTTTGATTTCTCGCATTTCACCGGCGTTGCCGAGGAAGAGCTTCAAGATATCGAAGACATCATCAACAAAGAAGTGCTGCGCAACGAGCGGGTCGAGATTATCGAGAACGTTCCGATTGACGTGGCGGTCAACGAATATCACGCGATGGCGCTCTTCGGAGAGAAATACGGCGACCGGGTGCGCGTGATCAAGATCGGAGATTTTTCGACGGAATTGTGCGGCGGAACGCACACCGGCGCTACGGGCGAGATCGGCCTGATCAAGATTTTGAAAGAAGGAAGCGTGTCATCGGGCGTGCGGCGCATCGAGGCCGTCACGGGAGAAGGCTCGCTGCGCCACTTCCGCAAAGATCACGAACTGGAAGCCGTGGTGGCCGCTTTGAGCAGCAAAGAAGCCGAGTCTCCCGCCGAAGCTCTGCGCGCGGAACTGGATAAGCGCGATTCGGAAATCAAGCGGCTCACACGCGAACTTGATCAGGCGCGCATGAAGTCCGCTTCGTCTGCGGTTGCTTCGGTCGCCGACAAAGTCAAAGAAGTGCGCGGCGTCAAAGTGCTTGCCCACCGCGTGGACAATCTGGAGCGCGCGCAAATGCGCACGCTGGTCGATCAACTGCGCGACAAGCTCGGCTCCGCCGTAGTTGTGCTGGGCTCGGCTTCTAATGGCAACGTTTCGCTGATCGTCGGCGTAACCAAAGACCTCACCAGCCGGATTCAAGCGGGAAAGGTCATCGGCCCGGTCGCGCAAAAAGTTGGCGGCAAGGGCGGCGGGCGTCCGGACCTGGCCGAAGCGGGCGGCAAGGATGCGGCCGCGCTGGACTCGGCGCTGGACTCGGTGTACAACGTCGTGGAGACGTTGCTGGGATAGATTTCCCCCGGGTTCCTCGGAGCCTGCCCTGAGCGAGGCCGAAGGGGTCCCTGTGGTTAAGACTTTTTTCACCACCGGGGACACAGAGGAACACAGGGAAAACCATTCGGGGTCCACAATGGATGAACGCATACGATTCATTGAACACCGAGGCAGGCAAATTCTGCTGGTGGACTTTTCTCATGCCAATGCACACGAGATGCTGTTTCTGCTTGAGGAGTTGCGGATCACGGCGGCGCAGCACCCGCGTGAGTCGCTAGTCACACTCGGGGATTACACCGGCTCCACCGTGGATCACGCCGTTGCTACCAAGATTAAAGAAGTGCTGACGTTCGACCGGCCGTTTGTGAAGAAGACGGCGTGGGTCGGCACGGAGAACATCCCGCACGCGTTCATGGAAAACTTCCACACTTTTTCCCAGCGCGAGATTGTGACGTTCAAGACGCGGGAAGAAGCGATGGACTGGCTGGTGGGGGAATAAGTCTCAGGTGTCAGGTGTTAGGTGTTAGGTCTCAGGTCTCAGGGATTCGGTTACGCGTTGGTTAAGTCCGAGGTTTTCTGAGACCTAAGATCTAAGACCTGACACCTGCTTCCTTCAGCTTCTCCACTTCAATGTGACCGGCCCGCTCATCGGGTGCCGGAACTCGCCTCCATTCTTCTTCGCTTCCAGCATTGCGCTCTTCAATCCGAAATACCATTTTGCCGGGCGGTCGGCGTCGTCGATCAGCATTAAGTGCGGGTTGTGTTTCAGTCCCTCGGACTGGAGTTCCATGGTGCGGCGATCCTGCTCCACGAACTTCGCGAAAACGAATTTCAGCAACTGGGGGCCGAAGGGAATCCAGCGAAACAGGTTCCAGGCGGCTACTACGTCGATGCGGCACTGGTTGCGCGTGATCGGAGTGACGGTGGTCAGGCTGGAGAACCAGTATTTTCCGGCGCGAATAATTTCCGAACGCAGGTTGGGCAAAACGAAGTCGATGGTCGTGGTAATCGAATCGGTGTCGGCGTAGAAGCGCAGAAGTTTGTAGGGAGCGCTGTTGGAACTGGGCGTGTGTGCGCTCATGCGAAATCCGTAGGGGATGGGTTCGAAGTTCTTCCGCTTCTCGTGGATTGATTTTTGCGTGCGCCACCACCACGCCTGGTGCACGAAGGGGCCGTGTGCGGGATCCATCAAGCCGATGATGCCGTGGTCGACGGAGCAAGGCAGGTCGGCGGTGAGGTAGGCGAGTTTGTAATGCTCGCTGAATTTCGGAATCTCGGGGGCGGGAGTAGGCGCGGGCATGGGCTTCGAGAATCCGGCGCCGGCCGGGCCGGGATCGGGAATGAAGACCCAGAGGAAGTCGTCGCGCTCTTCGCAGGGATAGCTGCCGGCGTAGATGCGGTCGATTTTCAGATTTTGCTCGGCGACGAGCGACGGGATCAGTTTGCACTGGCCGGAGTGGGCGTCGAATCTCCAGCCGTGGTAAGAGCATTCGATTTCCTGGCCGTCGAATTGTCCGCAGGACAGCGGCATGCCGCGATGAGGGCAGGCGTCGCGCAGGGCAAAGGCCTGGCCGTGTTGGTCGCGTCCTCGTCCAATGACTAGCGGCTGTTCCAGCAACATGGTTTTGGCCAGCTGTCCGCGACGCAGTTGACCGGCCGGGAGCGCGCGGTACCAGAAGCCGAAGAGCATCAGCGCATCCGGCGTCTGGGACTGAAGTGGGAAGTCGTCAGGCATTGGACAGGTGAGGATACCGCAGTGGGGCAAAAACGTGAACCGCCGAGACGCGGAGCACGCCGAGAAAAGCGACTGTCTTAAGCGTTCTAAGGGTTTAGTTCTTCTGATCTCCCCCTGTGTTCCTCTGAGCGCCCTGTGGTTCAAGCTCTTGATCTTCTGGAGCGCCAACTTACACGCTGCGTCCGGAGCGCAGACGCGTTCTTAACTGGACGTAGGCTTCGCAGGCCACCCCAGGCTGCTCAATGTGGGTGAGGAAGAGTTTCCGCAGGGCGGCGGTAGTCAGGCGGCCTTCGATGTAAGCGTCGTAGAGATCGGTGCCGGTGAGGCATCCAAGTTGCTCGGCGACGTATTCGTACTTGCGGCCGGTGAAGGCTGGAGCTTGCGCGAGGGATTTGGACTGCTGGCTCTGGGAGCGATGGTTGTCCCAAAAATCGCATTCGCGGTGTTGGATCAGGAAATCGAGAGCGTCGACTGCTTCGGCGAAGGGAAGCGCAGTCTGGTGTTCGAGGTCCTCACGGGTCACGTCGAACAAATCCGCCAGATCGGTATCGCGGAGAGCGGGACGCGCGGGGTATAAGATGCGCGATCCGAAAAAGGCGAGCGCGTGTTCGAAGACGGCCATGCAAAAGGCATCGTCCCTGTCTAGCGACTGGGCGACTGACGCGGCGTTCGGCGCGGCATGCTGTGCTAAAGCCTTGCCGTTCGAAAGATTCGGCAGTCCGCGACAGGCTTGATGAAGAAAGCGAGTGGCGTCCTCGGCCGAGGATGTCATGCGGAACTGGCGTACGTACACGGCGTTGATGGGCGTGAGGTAAACGCTGCCGCGTTCGCGGACCTGCCGGAGCAGGGATCGGCGGTGTTCGGCAGTGAACCCTCTGCGGGATAACAGGCGCCGCAGGAGCGCGTCGGAGCTGCGCGAATAGACCTCGGGCATCAGGTCAACCAAAACCCTGGGCTGCGTAGTGTTGTGCGGGGAGTACTGGTTGATGCCTAAGAAACGCACCATGCCGTCGATCAGATTGTAGAGGGTGGGGCCGAGGTCGGGCGCGCTGTGGTCGTTATCACTGCGTCGCCAGCGGTCGAGGCAGAGGCGGTAGTTCTCGTATTTTTCCAGCGGCGTGGCGTTGAAGACGCAAAGAACATTTTCGCGGACGTCTTTACGGACTTGGACGGCTTCGACGTGGTCCCGGGCTTCTCCGGCGGCGCGCCAGTAGAGGGCGTCGACGTTTTGCAGAACGGTGAGCACGGGTTCCGCGGGAAGCCGCTGCTGGAGCAGGGCGGGCAGATGTTGAGGCGCGAGGTGCGACTCGCCGAACAACACGACGATGAGCGCGTCGGGATGCTGGCGGCGGAGTTCGGCAATCTGGTCGGCGGAGTGGCGGTCGCGAGCTCCGATCTTGCGCAGATCTTCGCGAGGCATGCAATCAAGCCCGTAGATGGAGGCGCCGTGATCGCGGGCGGCGGAGAGCAGTTCGTAAAATGGAGCCCATTCGTATCCCCAGTCAAGTTCGAAACGGATGCGCTGGCGCAGTTCGTCTTCGTCAATCTCGCCGCGGAACCATTCGTCGAGAATGTGCTGGTCGCGGGAAAAAATCGTTTCCACTCCCAGCACTACGGGGCGTTGGTGGAGTTCGGAGTCGCGGAGGAGCGAGGCTAGATAGCGCTGCGAGTTGGGCAGGGCGTGGTAGTCGCCGACCAAAACGATTCCAGCTTTGGCGATTTCGTCGCGGACATCGCTCGGGGCGAGAATTTTCTCGTAGGAGCGGTAGGCCTCGCGAAAGTCGCGGAGATATTTGCGTCCGGCAGCGGGATCGATGGCGCGAATCTCACGCTCGACGCTCGCCAGGGCGTGGAGTTGAGCGGCGCTGCGCCGCGATCGTAAGATGCCGGTGGTTGCCATAAATTCGTCGTTGGCTAAAGCCCGTAGTGAAAGTCGTGGAGCAGCAAACGAGCGACGCTTTCATGATTTGTCATCCTGAGCGAAGCGAAGGACCTGCTTTTTTGCGGCATACTGCAGATCCCTCGCTCCGCTCGGGATGACAAGTCATAGAATTGTTCAGGCAGCTTTCCTTGCCGCCTTGACTTGCTTTTGGCGCGTCCCTATCCTCAGCTTTTCGAGGCCGTGAATTCGATTCACCCTCGTGGAGCGCCAACTTTGCCTCTTCTTGCGCCGGAAAACCTGACTGTTGCCACCACCGGTGCCAGTGGGTCGTTATTTCTGAAGCACTTTCTACTCATCGTGGAACGCGACCCGCGGGTGAAGACGGTGAACTTCATCGCTTCTGACGCCGGCCTGCGCGTCCTGGCCGAGGAACTCGGCGTCGAGGGCCGTTCTGACCTCCTACGTCAAATCATCGGCGCGCCTTCGGCAAAGATTCAGCAGCAGGCAAACGCCGATATCGCGGCGAACGTGGCCAGCGGGTCGTATCCTTCGGACGCGATGGTCGTGATTCCGTGCAGCGTCGGCACGCTCGGCCGCATTGCCAACGGCACAGCCTCGCACCTGATCGAGCGCGCCGCCGATGTGACTCTTAAAGAGCGTCGGCCGCTTGTGCTGTGCGTGCGCGAGACGCCGCTCAACAAAATCCACATCCGCAACATGTCGCTGGCGGCGGACGCCGGGGCGACTATCTTCCCGCTGATCCCGACGTTCTATAACCACCCGTCGAGCGCCGATGCCGTGGCCCGGGAATTCGCGAACCGCGTGCTGGCGCATATAGGCCTGCCCCAACCGGATGCATACCGGTGGAAGGGCTAGCCCGCGGACAATATCTCCCGTAGAGGCGCGGCTTGCCGCGTCTCGGCCGCGGGAGACGGGGCAAGCCCCGTCTCTACACCTGGAAGCGATGCCAAAGATCTGCGGCTTGGGGACCTGGGGGGAAGCCTTCCCTGCGTTGCAGGAATGCTTTCAGTCTAGGGAAGGGGCAGTAACGAAGGTAGGTATCTGGCGGGCATGTACTGCGAGTGCCGGGCGAGTCCGGAAGCTGAACCCCTGCTCCATTTGCGGCACCGGAAGCGCGCATCGGTCGACGCCGCGCTTCCCTGCGGTCGCCTCCGATCAAACCAGCCGCATCCAGCTAAGTGAAATTCTGCCGGTTGGGACGGTTTTTCTTGGTGATGCTGCCTACCGTCTGATACCACGCAACTACCCAGGGAACAATCAGGGAAAATACCAGGCGTGCGCCCAGTGTGCCCATGGACGTTTTTCGGACATCGACCCAGTCCAACCGAAACGCAAAATAGATTTCGAGCGCGAGCACGCACAACAGCGGAATGGGCGAGTAGATAAGAGCGAGGGCGGCAAGAATCTCGGCGAGGCAGCGAGCCAGGTTTCGCCATAGGCGCGCCGAGCGTCCGCCCAAAACGCCGTCGGTTACGGAATAGCTGACCATTTGCCGGAGAGCGGAGCGGAAACTGTGGCGCGGCTGGTAAGACGCCTTGGCGCCTTCCGCGAAAGCGGGGGTCACAAGCTTGCGCACCTTGCAATCGAACACGGTGTCTTCTCCGAGGAAGACGGTTTCGGGGAATCCGCCGACGCGTTGCCACAGCTCTTTGCGGAAGGCCATGGAGCGGGCGGTGCAGGACTTGGTGGCTGCGTTCGGGTTTAACTTGACTCCGAAGAAGGGCGCGGAGGCCACATCCCACACGGTGGACTTTGCTGGGTCAAGATTTGTTGGGTCAAGATTTGTTAGATCGGGATTTCTTAGATCGTGATTTCTTAGATCAACGTACGATCCGCCGACCGAATACTGGGAGTCGCCTGCAAAAATCGGGGCCGTGAGGTTGACGAGCCAGTCGGGATGGTAGGTGCATCCGGCGTCGACGCAGGCGATGACTTCGGAGGAGGCAGCGGCGATTGCGACATTGCGACCGCGCGCGATCGGTCCCGGGGAACGTTGCAGGCTGCAGCTTTCATCGCGGATGGCCACCAGGGTCGGGTATTTTAACCGCGCGGCTTCGAGACGCTCCCAGGTTCCGTCGGTGGAACCGCCATCGACGATGATGACTTCGGCGGCAGCGAGAGTCTGCCGCATCAGACTCTCGACCAGGGCGTCGATGTCTTCGCTCTCGTTGAGGACGGTGGAAGCCACGCTCACGGCTGGCATGTCGAGTGGAACCCCACGGTGGTTGTTTTCATTCGTCTTTTGGGGATGCGCCACGGTCAGCGCGAACCCGAAACCAGTGTACCCGCGAAACCAGTTCCCAGTTCTCAGTTGCCAGTACTCAGTATCAGGTTCCGGCGCTTCTCCCTGAAAACTGGTAGCTGAGAGCCAAGAGCTGAGACCTGACACCTGTTAATTCCCGCGGCACTCCTCCTTCGTGCCGTTGACGCCGACCCGGCTTTTTTGTACTCTGCCTTTACACCGGAGAGGAGGTGGTCGGATGACAAGTTCTGAAAGTCACAGTAGTACCAGACCAGGTGAGGTGGCTGAGTCTTAGGGCGGTTGCTCTAAGCGGAGTTCTCGAGGAACCTTTGGTCGGGGGAATCGGGAACTATCTCTCGCAAACAATCCGTGAATAGGGGCTGATCCGCCGGGCACACGCTGTGCCCGGCACCGGAGTGAGCGAGGGGCCACGAGAGTGACCACCTCAGTCAATCCCAAACAGTCCACCGGCCAGCCCGCAGGCTGAAAAGCTTGCGGGCTGTTCTTTATTCAGGTGTCAGGTCTCAGGTCCAAGGCCTCAGGAAAACTGCAACGCGCGTGCCCCACTCGACTCGAGTGCCGATCTCGAACTGAAGACAACCCCAGTTGACATCAGGAAATAGGCACAAAAAACTCGCGAATTGCGGTAGTCTATAGCACCGGCAACCGACCGGTCGGCTTTGAGATTTGGGATGTGGGAAACTGATCGCTGCGGATGACAAGCACTACCATTGGCTCCCTCGAGACCTGACACCTGAGACCTTCCTATGGATGACAAGCACTACCGGGCCCGCATTACCAAGCGCGCGGATTTTGCGCCGGATCTATGGATGATTCGCATTGATCCAGGGGCGGAGTTCAGCTTTGCTCCGGGCCAATACGCGACGCTCGGGATTGAACGGCACGCGCAGCGACTGGAGCGTCCCTACTCGATTGCTTCTTCTCCCCACGAAAAGGAATTGGAATTCTTTTTTGAGCTGATCCCGCACGGCGAGACCACGCCGCCGCTGTATGACCTTCAGTTGGGCGATGAAGTCTTGGTGCGCAAAGTTGCGAAGGGCAGCTTCACATTCGACAGCGCACAACCGGAGCGCACGAACCACCTGATGGTGAGCACCGTGACCGGAGTCGCGCCTTTTGTCAGCTATGTGCGAACCCTGTTCCAGGACTGGAAAGAGGGCAGGTTCGCCGGCGACCACAAATTATTTCTGCTGGACGGCGCGAGCCGGTCGTGGGAGTTCGGTTATCGCGACGAGCTGGAATACTTCTCGAAACAAGCGCCGTGGTTTCGCTGTGTTTTCACGGTGAGCCGTCCCTGGGAGGACGAGAGTTGGGAAGGCGAGGTCGGCCGCGTGGACGAACTGATTCGCAAGTACGCCGACCAGTGGGGATGCACCGGGGCGAATAGCATCGCGTATCTGTGCGGGCATCCGGAGATGGTCGAACACGGGAAGGGTATCCTCAAGCGGATCGGTTTCCAGAGAGAAAACTTAAAAGAAGAAGTGTATTGGGTGCCGGCGAAGTGATTTGGTAGAGACGGGGCTTGCCCCGTCTTCTTTGGACCCGGCAGGAGACACGCAACTGAGAACTGAGAACTTTCTTACCCCACCGCTCCATGAAAAAAGATATCCGTGTACTGCCGCACAATCGCCTCGCCGGTCAGCGGGCCGTCGGGTTTGTACCACTGATAGATCCAGTTGATCATACCGACCAGGGCAAGGGCGGCCGCGCGCGGCGTGACCGGCGACGGGGAATTACGCTTGCGCTGCACGTCGGTGATCAGGTTCTCGACGAAGTGCAGGTAATCCTTCTTGCGTCCGTTGATCTTGCGGCGGAGCGCGCCCGGCAGCGGATGGTTCTCGTGCAGCATGACCGTAATCTCACGGTCTTCGGGACTGAGCACAACCTGGATGTGCAGCCGGATCAGCGTGCGCAGGCGCTCTTCCGCTCCGGCAGCGCTGACCCCGTCGATGTGGCGCACCACATTGATGACCCGTTGCTCGGTGATGTCCATGGCATGCGACATGATGTTGTACAGGATCTCGTCCTTCGACTGGAAGTGGTGGTAGAGGCCGCCCTTGGAGAGCTTGAGCGCGGCGGCGACGTCGTTCATGGAGGTGGCGTCGTAGCCCTGTTGCTGAAAGAGGCGGGCGGCGGCGCGCAGGATTTCCTGGCGGGGTTCCTGCCGGGGCTCGTGACGAGGTTCGGTGGCAGCTTCGCGAAGCATCACAACAGATGGTATCGCGGAATAGGGTCCCGGCTCTACAAGCGAATCTCGCGGTTGGCTTGGGAGGTGCGAAGTACCCAGTATCCAGTGTCTATTTAGCGCAGCTTCTCTGTCAAAACAGAGACAATGGGAGTAGAAGCGAACGCTACTGCGGCAGCAGCCCGAACACGGCCACGCCATTCGGAGTCCCCACGAACACTTTACCGTTCACGATCGTCGGCGTGATGAACTTGTTGCCCGCGCCGAAGTTATCGCGGCCGCCGCTGGCCTGGGCGCTGTTGTAAAGCAGATTCAGATTCGTGGCATTGTAAGCGTACAGCACGGCGGTCGGGCCGTTGCACACGGCCCACACAATTCCGTTGCTGGTACCGTTCGCGGAGATACTGGGTGTAGTCCCCGGATAACCAAAGCCGTCGACGGTTTGTGCGGTCGCGCTTGTTGACAGCTTCGCATTGGTGATCGTGAAGGCCTGGATGGCGGAGCCCACCGATCCGTAGTAGACCGTGTTGTTGAAATACGCGGGCGCCGCCCAAACCCCTGCCGGCAATATTCCGGCGAGTTCCTGATAAATATTGCTGTTATTGGTGCTGAACTTGCCCATGGAGTCGCGATTCACCACGTAAAGGTTGCTGTCTTTGCCGGCGGCGACCGCCAGGTGCATGGTGTTGCCTGAGCCGTCGCTTAGATCAGGCAGCACCATCACGCCGCCCGAGCCCAGGTCGGTGTCGCTGCCGTTCTCCGCAACCTCATTGTCCATCTCGAAATAGTCCGCTACCGCAAGACCGTTTGAGGTCGAGAGCTTCATGAAGGCATTGCCATAGTCGCCACTGCTGGGAAAGCCGTTGGCGTTCAGCGTGGAGTCGAAGTCGCCGTTGGCATCGGCAAAATAGATGTTGCCCGAACTGTCGGCGGCGAGCCCTGCTCCGGACATCCAGATGGCGCCGTCGCTGCCGTTTGGCGTCACATTCAGTACGCTCGTCTGCGCGAGCGTGGATGCGCTGTAACCCATGATCCAGCCTGTGTAAGGCGGGTTGTCATAGTGCGAAGCCCAGCTTGTATAGACAACGCCATTCAGCAATAGCAGCCCAGCCCGTTCCCTGTACTGCTTAGGATCGAAGACCACGCTAGTGCCGTTGCTATTAGCGCCCGTCCCCGGATAGGTCGCCTGAATATCGGCAGGACCGCCGAACAATTCCGTGCCAAGCGCGAGATCAAGCGCGTGCATGCGCTGGTAGTAGTTGCCCGATCCGTCTTTCGACATAGCCACCAAATAAATCGCGCCATTCGGACCGCGGGTGCGATCAATCAGCGGAGTGGGGTTTACGCCGATTTCAGGACATGTTGTTGGACAAGCGAGATCGTCTGAGGGAGTCTCGCCCGTCTTCAACGTCGAGACCTGCCAGATCGTCGCCCCGGAATCCGCGTCGAAGGCATAGACCGAATCGTGCTCCGTGGCAACGATCAGCAGATTGTGCGTGCCGTTATTCGGAACTGCAACGTTCGAGGCGTAGAGCGGTTCGGCGTCAACCAACCCGTCCACCGGATAGAAGCCGATCTTGCCAAACTTCGCCGAATTGACGTTGCTGGTGGTTAGGATAGTTTCAGTCAGGTTCTGCCCCGTGCGCGCAACGTCGTTGTGGCAGGTCAGCACGTCGGTCGCAGCGTTTACCGTCAGCGTCGCCACGTTGCTGGTTGCGTCCCCTGCCGGGTTGGAGACCACCACGCTAAATTGTGAGCCGCTGTCGGAGGTTGCAGTCGCGGCGGTGGTGTAGCTGGGTGCGGTCGCTCCGGTGATAAGCGTGGTGCCCTCATGCCACTGGTAAGTAATGGGACCCAATCCCGCTACCGTCACCGAGAAGGTCGCCGTCTGGCCTGCAAGAACGGTCTGGTTCGCGGGCTGGGTCAAGATCCTGGGAGCGGCCGTGCCACATCCGCCGCACCATGCCAGGATTAGGACAATTGCAAAAAAACAGGATATATTCGCGAGGCGTTGGAGTCTCATGGGCCCTGTAAAAACAACTCAGTTTACAGGCTGCTTCCCATTGTGGGAAGGAAATAGTCCGCTCGGACCATTGATTTGTTCACTGGGCTGGCCCCGGCCAATCAGTCCAAGCTCCGCTTGAGCGGGAACGTTGACCGAGTGGTCGCGCTCGCACTTTGAATCGCGCTGCGCGGTGGTTTGGAAGATATCAAAGAAAATCCCAAACGGGACACGACCGTGGAATCCCACCCTTGCAAAGGGCGCCGAGGGTGGGCATCCGCACCTGTCACCCGTCCAATTACAATGGGAAGGTCCCTGGGGAAAATCCGTGGTTGACACCGGGAGGTCTAGGTGGATAGCATCTCTAGAACCGACCGATCGGTCGGTCCTGTACCTTCAAACACGATTCAGCATTTCAGCCTACATCCATAAGGAGTTTTTCAGTGGCCACAGTCTTTTATCAAAACGATGCCAATCCTTCCGCATTGAAGGGCAAAACCATTGCCGTCTTCGGCTACGGGTCGCAGGGACACGCGCAGGCGCAGAACCTGCGTGACAGCGGATACGACGTGATAATCGGGCTCGATCCCAGCCGCGGCTCCGCCCAGCAGGCGCGGGCGGATGGAATGACCGTCGTCGCTCCCGCCGAGGCCGCCAAGCGCGCCGACTGGCTCCAGATTCTCACCCCCGACGAGACCCAGGCCGAGTTCTACGAATCGGCCATCCAGCCGCATCTGCGCAAAGGGAAGGTTCTCGGCTTCTCGCACGGTTTTTCGATTCACTTCAAGACCATCAAGCCTCCGAAGGATGTGGACGTGGTCATGATTGCGCCGAAGAGTCCGGGCCATTTGCTGCGGCGCGTGTATGCGCAGGGCGGCGGCGTGCCTTCGTTGCTGGCCATTCACCAGGATGCCAGCGGACGCGCGCATGAATTCGCGCTCTGCTATGCCCACGGCATCGGTTCGACGCGCGCCGGCGTGTTGCAGACCACCTTCAGGGAAGAAACCGAGAGCGATTTATTCGGCGAGCAGGCGGTGCTCTGCGGCGGCCTGACTTCACTGATGCAGAAAGGTTTCGAGACGCTGGTGGCGGCCGGATACGCTCCTGAGATCGCCTACTTCGAGTGCGTGCATGAGATGAAGCTGATCGTGGACCTCATCTACGAAGGCGGCTTGAGCCGCATGCGCTATTCGATCTCAAACACAGCCGAGTACGGCGACCTGACCCGCGGCGAATTGGTTGTGGGAGACGAAACCCGCACGGCGATGAAGAAAGTGCTGAAGCAAATCCAGAACGGCACCTTCGCCAAGGAATGGATTGCAGAGAACAAGAAGGGCGGCAAGAAGTTTGCCAAGCTGCGCGAGGCCGCGAAACAGCACCGGATTGAAAAAGTAGGAGAGCAGTTGCGGGCGATGATGTCGTGGCTGCCCTCGGAGAAGAAGAAAAGCGCGTAAGAGCAGTTCTCAGTTGTCAGTTATCAGTTCTCAGTAAAACCGGCGGTTCCAAAACGAGAAATCCCCGAACGGGGGCATCCATGAGCAATTGGTTTTTCTGAGAATTGATAACTGACAACTGATAACTGACGACTGAGAACTGCTCGCTATTCAGCTACACTGTCTGCATAATTGCATGGACCTCAAACATCGCAGTCGCAATATCACTGACGGGCGCGACCAGGCTCCGGCGCGCGCCATGTACAAAGCCATCGGCTTCACCGACGACGACCTCGCCAAGCCGCTCATCGCTGTCGCCAACACCTGGATCGAGACCATGCCCTGCAATTTCCACCTGCGCCGGCTTTCGGCCAAGGTGAAAGAAGGCATTCGCGCCGCGGGCGGCACGCCCATGGAGTTCAACACCATCGCCATTTCCGACGGCGAGACCATGGGCACCGAGGGCATGAAGGCGTCGCTCGTGAGCCGCGAGGTGATTGCCGACTCCATCGAACTGGTCTGCCGCGGACAGCTTTTCGATGCGGCGGTTTGCATTGTCGGATGCGACAAGACCATCCCCGCCGCGGCCATGGCGTTGGCCCGCATGAACCTCCCCGGCCTGGTGCTTTACGGCGGAACCATTGCCGCCGGGAAGTATCGCGGCAAAGACGTAACCATTCAGGATGTGTTCGAGGCCGTCGGTGCAAACGCGGCGGGCAAAATGAGCGACGCGGATCTTCTGGCGCTCGAGAACGTGGCGTGTCCGGGGGCGGGCGCATGCGGCGGGCAGTACACGGCCAACACGATGAGCACGGTGATGGAACTGATCGGCCTTTCGCCCATGGGATTTAACGGCATTCCGGCGATGGACCCGCGCAAGGACGAAGTCGCGTTCCGCTGCGGCGAAGTGGTGATGAATCTTCTAAAGCGCGGAATTCGTCCGAGCGATATTTTGACGCATGCGGCGTTCGAGAACGCGATCGCGGGCGTGGCTACGACGGGCGGCTCGACCAACGCCGTGCTCCATCTGCTGGCGATCTCGCGCGAAATGGGGCTGCCCCTCGATATCGACGATTTTCAGCGGGTCAGCGAACGCACGCCCCTGCTGGCGGACTTGAAGCCCGCGGGAAAATACGTGGCGGCGGATGTGGACGCCGCCGGCGGCATTCCGGTGATCGCCAAGAGGCTGCTCGACGGCAAGCACGTAAATGGTTTGGCGATGACGGTGACCGGAAAGACTTTTGCCGAAGAGGCGAACCGAGCGATAGAAACGGCTGGACAGACGGTGATCGCTCCCCTAACTAAGCCGCTGAAGACCACGGGCGGACTCGTTATCTTGAAAGGCAATCTCGCTCCCGGCGGCGGAGTAGTAAAAATGAGCGGCCATGAACGCGGATCGCAAACCGGCCCGGCGCGCGTCTTCGATTCCGAAGAAGCCGCGATGCAGGCGGTGACCAGCAAGCAAATCAAAGCTGGAGATGTAGTAGTGATCCGCTATGAAGGTCCCAAAGGCGGACCCGGCATGAGGGAAATGTTGAGCGTGACTGCGGCCATCGTCGGCGAAGGCTTAGGCGAGAGCGTCGCCCTGATCACCGACGGACGCTTCAGCGGCGCGACCCGCGGTCTGATGGTCGGCCACGTCTCACCAGAAGCGGCGCTGGGCGGTCCGATTGCCGCAATCCGCGAGGGCGACCGCATCACCATCGACACCAAGATCCGAAGGCTGGAGCTGGAGATTTCCGACGCCGAGATTGCACGCCGGCTGACAGAATGGAAGGCTCCGGCGCCACGCTACAAAACCGGAGTGTTCGCAAAGTACGCGGCACTGGTCAGGTCGGCTGCAGAAGGAGCAATTACAACCCCCGCCCACCAGAATCACTCCCGGCCCTAGACTTTGTTTTGAAGCGGCGCGGCTTTAAGTCACGCCGTAAGTGGGTTCGTATCAGGGCACGCCTTCAGGCGCGCCGTAAGCTCATCTGCGCTCACGTGTCGCTCGATGAGTGCAATCCCCGATGTTGCGTCGTCAACGGCATAGTCTGACGCTGGGAAGTCGGCGAGCAGCTTCTCCATGGGAAGGCAGTCGCCCTGGAAATCCTGTATCCTGATCTCGCGGAGAACAACCTGTATGAACAAGATCAACAAAGTATCTTCTTTTGTGGTTCTGCCAATCGTGTCCATCGCACTGACGTTTGGAGTTGTAGGATGCCAGAAAAACGCCACCCAGGACACAAGCAGCCAGAGTCAACCGGTGCAGACCGATCAGTCTCAGGATCCAGCAGCTGCGGCCAACCTGGCCCCAGCGGAAGCGACCCAGGCGCCCAGCACCAACAATCAGCCAGCAAACCCGGCGCCGCAGCAGAACTATCAGCAGCCTGCGCCGGACCAGAACTATTCCAATGAAGATTACGGTGCCGGCGAGGAGGATACAAGCTACGGCCAGCCGGTGCTTGAGGCCACACAACCCCCGCCACCGTTGCCGGAATATTCGCAGCCTGATTGCCCCGGCGATGGCTATCTGTGGACGCCCGGATATTGGAGCTATGCTCCTCAGGGCTACTACTGGGTGCCCGGCGCCTGGGCGCGGCCGCCTGAAGTGGGCTACCTCTGGACGCCGGGATATTGGGGATTTGTCGGCGGCAGGTACCGCTATAACAATGGCTATTGGGGCCGGCATATCGGCTACTACGGCGGCATTAACTATGGATTCGGCTACGTCGGAGTCGGCTATCAGGGCGGGTACTGGAACGGAGATCGTTTCGACTATAACCGTTCCGTCAACAATGTGAACGTCAACAACGTTCAAGTGTATAACCGCACGATAACGAATACGGTCGTCGTCAACAATACCACCATCAACATCACGAATAACCGCGCCAGCTACAACGGGCCTGGAGGAATCGCTCGCCGGCCTCTGCCGACGGAAGTCGCCGCCACGCGTGAGCAGCGCATTCCTCCGATGACCACGCAGTTGCAGCACCGGCAGGAGGCGGCACAGAATCGCCAGCAGTTTGCCTCTGTCAATCAAGGGCGGCCAGCCGTTCTTGCAGCGACCAAGCCCATCCCCGCAGGCAAACCGATCGCTCCGGTGATTCCTGCTCGGCCTGCCGCGGCCGCGCGACCTGCGCAGCCGAATCGTCCCCAACCGCAGACGACCCCTGCGGCCCAGCCTAAACCACAGGTTCAGACACGGCCTGCTCCGCAGCCACAGCAGACCAAGCCCGCTCCGCAGCAACCGGCCCCGAAGGCGGAAGCCAAGCCAGCTGCGCCGCAGGCTCAAAGGCAGGCACCGCCTCCGGCGCCGGAGGCTAAACCGAAGACTCCGCCGCCTCAAACATCAAAACCGGCGGCGCCTCCGCAAGCGGCAAGACCCGCGACTCCGCCGGCCGCGCCCAAGCCGGCCCCGAAGGCGGAAGCCAAGCCAGCTGCGCCGCAGGCTCAAAGGCAGGCACCGCATCCGGCGCCGGAAGCCAAGCCGAAGACTCCGCCGCCCCAAACATCAAAACCGGCGGCGCCTCCGCAAGCAGCAAGACCCGCGACTCCGCCAGCCGCGCCCAAGCCGGCCCCGAAGGCGGAAGCCAAGCCAGCTGCGCCGCAGGCTCAAAGGCAGGCACCGCATCCGGCGCCGGAAGCCAAGCCGAAGACTCCGCCACCTCCGCCCAAGAAGCAACCGCCAAGCGAAAAGGACAAACAGAAGTAACCATGAACGCCACTACCGTTCGGCAGTGGCGTTCGCTTTTTTCAAGTCGGGGGATTCGACCGGACGCTTCCGATGATGGAGTTTCCGAAATCTCCGCTGTGCGTCTGCCGCGCGGCAAGAACAATTGTTCGCCCCCACTCGTCTACTCAGTCCAGAACCGCTCCGGAACATGCTCCAACTTATATCGCGTGGTTGGCAGGTTCAAGATAGTTGTCGAAAAGAGGCGTGGCTGTTGAAAAAGGAACCAAAGCAGTAATTTCAGTGAATTTCAGCGTCTACGGAGAACGAACATTCAATAACTTACGAACGAACTTCATCGTTGAAATTCCCTGAAGAGAGTTTTTCAACAGCCACAGGCGTTTACGCTCAGAACCCCGCAGCCTACCAGATCAGGTTCCGCTCTTTGACCGACAGATATTGGTTGAGCACGGCGGCTGAAAAGTGGAGGGTGGCGCGTCCAAGCCTTCGCTCGGGCGGGGCCTTTGAGTTTTTTTCATCACATCTGACCAGTGACCGTCATCACAGACTTCCAGCCCGCACCGGTGCGATAATGTTTCCAGATTGGGGCAGCCATCACTGTGTCCGTCTCTCCAAGACGGCCCGCGAAGCTGCCCCAAAGTCATTTTCAGTGCTGTTTTGGAGCTAAGTCCTTATTCCGGAATATTTTGCCTATAAGTCCTTTAAACTCAAAGATTTTGCGGGAATTTCCTCCTAACCCTATGATTCCAAAAGATAGGTGGGGGGTGGGGGGGTAACATGGGTTAATAACCTAAGAGTAAGCAGGAAGAAAATACACGCTATAGTGCCTGAAGCTTGTACTTGGGTTAGACTGCTCTTTCTTATCCAAAAAGGAGCAAACCATGTCCAAGTTGATCGTGCGGTTTCTAGCCATCTTAGGCGCTCTGTGGCTGATCGGAATGCTCATCGTGCTGGTAGCTGTGATCGGCGTGAAGGGCAAAGTTCCCTCCAAGACGATTCTCGAAGCTAATTTCGAGCAGGCGTTCCTGGAGGACGTGCCCGACACGCCGTCGGCGCAGTTGCTAATGACCGAAAAACAGACGCTGCGTGACGTGGTGGACGCGATTGACCGTGGAGCGAGTGACGATCGCGTCGTCGGCATGATTGCGAAAATCGGCGCGGCCCGGATGGGAATGGCGCAGACCGAGGAAATTCGCGATGCTGTCCAAAGATTTCGCGCGCACAAGAAATTCGCCGTCGCCTACTCGGAAACTTTTGGCGAGTTCGGGCCGGGCAACGGCGCTTACTATCTGGCGACGGCGTTTGACCATATCTATCTCCAGCCCTCGGGTGACGTCGGACTGACGGGCATCATCATGGAGTCGCCATTCGTGAAAGGAACTTTGGCGAAGCTGGGCATGACTTTTCACGGCGATCACCGCTACGAGTACAAGAATGCGCTCAACTCTCTAACCGAGACTAAATACACTGCTCCGCACAAAGAAGCGATGACCGCGATCATGACTTCGTGGTTCAACCAGATGAAGGACGGCATCTGCCAGGCGCGGCAGATCGCGCCGGAAAAGTTCCAGTCGCTGGTGGACGCGGGGCCCTATCTGGGCAAGGAAGCAGTGGCGGCGAAACTGGTGGACGCGGTTGCTTATCGCGACGAGGTGTACGGCAAGGTAAAAAGCCAGACGGGCGACGGAGCGGAGCTCCTCTATCTGGATAAATATTTAAGCCGCGCCGGGCGTCCCCACGATCGCGGGAAGACGGTGGCGCTGGTGTTCGGAGTCGGCGACGTCACCCGCGGCAAGAGCGATTACAATCCCGTCGCAGGCAGCCAGAATATGGGCTCGGACACGGTGGCGGGAGCGATTCGAGCGGCGGCGGAAGACAAGGACGTAAAGGCAATCTTATTTCGTGTTGATAGTCCCGGCGGTTCGTACGTCGCCTCCGATACCATCTGGCGCGAAGTAGTACGGGCGCGCCAAGCGGGCAAACCGGTGATTGTTTCGATGGGAAATCTGGCGGGGTCGGGCGGATATTTTGTGGCCATGGCGGCCGACAAAATTGTCGCCGAGCCGGGAACCATCACGGCCTCTATCGGCGTGCTCGGCGGCAAGATGCTGACCAGCGGCTTGTGGGACAAAGTTGGACTTTCGTGGGACGAAGTGCATCAGGGCGAGAACGCCACCATGTTCACCGGAACGCACGATTACACGCCCGCGGAATGGGGACGATTTCAGGTGTGGCTCGACCGCGTGTATGTGGATTTCACCAGTAAGGTTGCCGATGGGCGCAAGCTGCCGAAGGAAAAGGTGCTGGAGATTGCAAAGGGGCGAATCTGGTCGGGACAGGATGCGAAGAGCATTGGCTTAGTGGATGAGCTCGGCGGCTACGACACGGCGCTGAAACTGGCGAAAAAAGCGGCGGGAGTTCCCGAAGGCGACGACGTCAAGATCGTGGTCTATCCGCGGCCAAAAACTTTCTTTGAGAGCGTGATTGAGCGCCGCCGGGGTCCGGACAACAGCGATCGGGAAGCCGTAGGCCAAACGCTCGCGCGGATTCTGCAAGTGGTGCAGCCGGTGGCGCGTCAGCTCGATGCGGCTGGGATCAAGAGCAAAGATACGGATCAGGAGGATGTGCTGCGGATGACTACAGTACCCAGTAGCCAGTAGTAACTCGTGTAGAGACGGAGCTTGCCCCGTCTCCTTTGGACGCGGCGGGAGACGCGGCCAGCCGCGTCTCTGCATTTACAAACCCAGCTTCTTCACTTCATCGTTGTAATACTTGCGGTAGAGGATCGACCATTCCTCTGAGCCCTCGATGATGGTGCGCCGTTGGCTTTCGATCTTCTGCCGCGCGGCCTGATCGATGCGGGCTTCCTGCATGAGCAGCTCTTCGAGAATCTTGCGGACTTCGAGGCGGATGGTATTGCGATCCTCGATGAACTCGACCTCATCCAAGTCGGCTACGGCGTCAGTGACAGCGTGGGCGAGTTTGTTGACTTTGTCGCGGCTCAATCGCACGGCAGGGGCGTCCTTAGAGAATAGCCTTGTATTTTTTCACCAGCTCGGTCTTCACCTTACGGAACATTTCCTGGTAATTCGCGCCGCTCTTCTGCATTTCGTCGGAATAAGCCTCGAGAATGACGCGCACCTCATCGTTAATGCGGTCCTCGAGCGCCAGTTCTTCGAGCAAAGCGGCGTGCACCTTCTCGGAAAGAGCAGGCATCGCCTTGGTCTCAATGAGACCGCTCGCCACCAGTTTTTTGGAAACTTCGCGGGCCAGATAGCCCACATATTCTTTGGAAAAGAGCATGATTATAGACGTTTTTGTGTGAATAAAAAGTTTAACACAAGCACCGCTATGAGCGGGCGGCCTGCCGTATTCTGAGCTTCGAGCTACGAGCCGCGAGCTTCGAGCAAACTGGTTGCCCGCAGCTCGCGGCTCGTAGCTCGTAGCGTGTTCGCCAAGCGCAGTGGCGGGCGAAGCGGCCAAGCCGTACAATGATGGCACTCCATGTCTCCACCTCCAGACGACCTGACGGGCATGAAAGACGATATGACGGCCTTCATTGAAGGTCTGGGCATGCGCCGCTTCTTTGGCTATGTCGAATGCGAAGATGTTCCCAGCGTGCTGTGGGACTCAGGGCAGAATCCGGATGGCTGGAAGGATTTCGTCGAGCTGGCCAAGTCCACGGGCGCGCCCTTCCTGACCATGCATTCCTGGGCGCTCGACCGCGAAGAGTTGGACCGCTTGTCCCAACTGCTCGCCGACAGCGATTACAGAAGCGAAGAAGATATTGAAGAAAGCCGGTGGCTGAAGAGCTACGTCGGCAAGACCGGCTTTGTGCAGCTCGGATGGGCGTACCAGGGATGCGTATTCGTCTACGAAGCAGGCACCGAATGGTATGAACATTATCAGCACCTGCGCGAACTGGCGGATGATGGCGGCGGATTCATGATCGATGAGCCGGACCAGGACGAGGAGCGATAAGGCAGGTCTTAGGTGCCAGGTCTTAGGTCCTAGGAAATTTTGTGCGCGGGTCGGTCCCACGGTTTTCCTAAGACCTGAGACCTGACACCTGGGACCTGAATCATGCGATGGATTTCCAATCCGCTGAACTCTCCCAAGGCCAGGGTGCTTGCTGCTGCGCTCCATGATTCCAAACTGAAAATTTCCCCATCTGCTTTGCCCGTGCTTGCCGATTTGCTCGTGGGCCGTGGGATCGATGAGCCGGAGGCGGCTGCGCGTTTTCTTTGGCCTGCACTTGGGGAGCTCCACGATCCGCTGCGGATGAGTGGGATGAAATCCGCGCTTGATCGGCTGGACGCGGCGTTGGAGCGCAAAGAGAATGTTCTGATTTACGGCGACTACGACGTGGACGGCACTACAGCCATCGTCATTCTCAAGACGGCCATCGAGCTTTGCGGCGGGGCGGCTGACTTTCACGTGCCGCATCGCATCCGTGAAGGCTACGACCTGCGCGATGACGTGATCGAGCGTGCGGCTGCCGGCGGCGTGCGGCTCATCATCAGCGTAGACACCGGCATCCGCGCCTTCTCCGCCGCCGAAACCGCGCGGCGCACCGGAGTGGACCTGATCGTCACCGACCATCACTTGCCGGGCCCGGGCGGTGTTCCGCAGGCGCTTGCCGTGGTCAATCCCAACCAGGAGGGATGCGATTATCCCTGCAAGCATTTGTGCGGCGCGGGCGTGGCCTTCAAGCTGGCCCAGGGATTGATGCAGCGGCGGCTGGAGGCGAAGGATCAGTCGCACCTGCTGATGTCATTCATGAAAGTTGTGGCTATCGCAACTATTGCCGATGCCGTCCCGTTGCTGGGCGAGAATCGCGTGTTCGCGAAGCTGGGATTGCAGGGGCTGCGTTCTCCGGTGAACGTTGGCCTGAAGGCGCTGCTCGAAGTTGCTAAGCTCGGCGACGGACGGGCGCTGACGGCGACCGAAGTTGCCTTCCGCATCGCGCCTCGCCTGAACGCTGCCGGACGCATGGATGTTGCTCGCGACGTGGTGGATCTTTTCAACGAGAGAGACATGGAGCGCGCCAGGCAGATTGCCGGCCGGCTCGACCAGCTGAACGCCGAACGTCAGGAAGAAGAGCGGCGCATCATGGGCAGCATTTTTCGCCGGCTTGAGCAAGAGCCTGCATTACGCGAAGCCTATTGCGTGGTGGTGGATGGCGAAGGCTGGCATCGCGGCGTGATTGGCATCACGGCGTCACGGCTGGTGGAACGCCACGGGCGGCCAACGCTCGTCATCTCGCGTGAGGGCGACGAAGCGCATGGCTCGGGACGATCGATCCCGGCGTTCCATCTGCTGCATGCGATCGAATCGTGCCACGAGCTGTTTTCCCGCTACGGCGGACACGCGCACGCGGTTGGCTTTGCGCTGCCCTGCGCCAACGTGGAGAAACTGCGCGAGCATCTGGATGGCTATGCGCGCGCCCGGCTTACTCCCGCCGATTTCGAACCGCAGCTTGAGTTCGATCGCGAGCTGCCCCTCGGACAAGTCACGCCCGAACTTCACCAGGCGCTGCTTTTGCTGGAACCTTTTGGGATGGAGAATCGCGAGCCCGTTTTCGCCGCGCGCGCGGTGCGGCTGATGGCGCCTCCGCAGGCGGTGAAAGACAAGCATGTGCGGCTGCGCGTGGCGCCAGCCGGCAACGGCACAGCCGCGGCGGCTGCGGTACAAGACTTCACTCCACGCTGCCATCCCGATAGTGTGGGGACGGGGCTCCGCCCCGTCCCGGCGGGGTCCTTCGGCTCCGCTCAGGACAGGCTCCGCCCCGCCGCCACACCATCCTGGCGCGACAACATTGCATTCAAAGCGATGGGCTGGGGCCTGAAGGAATCCTGCGATCGGTTGCAGTTGCTGGCTGGGGACCGCCTGGACATCGCCTACTCGCTCGGCATGAACGACCATCCTGAATTCGGCGGGTTGGAGCTGACGTTGCGCGACGTGGTGCGTGCCCGGTGAGCGCTTCTTGTCTCTGTGGTCTGCTTCTGCCCCCTGCTTCCCCGGCTTTTGACAAGAGGCCAATCGACCTTTATAGTGCCGGGTCATGAACGGAGCTTTCTTCTGCAACAAGTGCGGGGCGCAGAATGCCACGGGCGCTCAGTTTTGTAGTCGCTGCGGAGCGCCCACGAGCCTGACGCCCGGCGTTATCCCGACCGCGGTGCCACCGCCCTCCGCAGCATCACCCAACCTGGCACCGCCCTACTCGCCCGTAGCGCCTTCGTATGCGGCGGTTGCGCCGGTGGTGGGAGCTGGCTACGGTGGGTTTTGGATTCGAGTAGTTGCGGCCATCATTGACGCCATCATCCTGCGGGTTGTGGTGGCTCCCGTCGGTATGATTTTCGGTGGCCTCGGGCTGGCAGGAAGAATGATGGGTGGCATTCCCCATATTGGATTTGGTCTCCTGGGCGGTGGCGTCAGCTTCATCTTGCTGATTTTCGGTTCCTGGTTGTACGAGGCTTTCATGGAGAGCTCGTCGTACCAGGCGACGCTCGGCAAGATGATCTTTGGGATGAAAGTTACCGATCTCAATGGCAACCGAATCTCATTCGGGCGGGCGACGGGAAGGCATTTTGCGAAGTGGCTTTCCGGGATGATCCTGGGCATCGGCTACATCATGGTCGGGTTCACTGAACGGAAACAGGGACTGCACGATCTGCTGGCTGGGACGCTGGTGCGGCGGGCCTAGGTCAGAGGTCAGAGGGTAGAGGTCAGATTGCAGAGGTTGTAGTCGTCGAGTTCTGAAATCCCTGGTTTTACCTCTGCAATCTAACCTCTGACCTCTGCGATGTATTCGCCCGCTTTCCTTTTCGGCAACGAGGGCGACCGCTAAAAGCTTATAGCTGCAGCCGCCTTGTGTTGTGTCCTCCAACCTCTCCGCAACTCAAAACAAACCGTATTTATGTCGCGACTTTACGGGATACGACACTAAGTCCGGTTGCAATTTCTGTCCCCCACAGACGACAATCGCATTGTGCCCAGCACTAGCTTTTATCAGGACCCCCAGGCTGTCAGCCCCTTCCGTCCCGGCGCGCTTGTGATCGCGACGTTGGCGAACCCACGCGAAAAATTCTGGGGCGCGATTCTCCATCTGGCGGGCGAAGGCCTTAGCCTGCGCGGTGTCGATGTCGCGTCTTTCGACGATCTGGCCTCGCAGGTCAAGAGCGGCGAGCCCTTCACCTCCGGCGTCGTCTTCTTTCCCATGCACCGCGTGGAGCGAATGGAACTGGACCTTCCCGAGGGAAACATCCTCTCACTCGCCCAGCGCTTCGCCCAGAAGACCGGGCAGGATCCCGCCCCGCTTCTGGTGAGCGAGTTTCTCGACAACGCCCGAGGACATGCTGGAGGAGAAAAAGAGCGGTGAACTTCCGGCAGATCCTGACCGCGCCCAACCAGCTCACGCTGCTGCGCATGATTTTCCTGCCGTTCATCGTCATCAATCTGGTCAAGCACGACTTCAAATGGGCGCTGGCGCTGTTCATTCTCGCCGGATTGAGCGACGGCCTCGATGGCCTCCTGGCCCGCACCCTGCATCAGCAAACGCTGCTCGGCCAGTATCTCGACCCCATCGCCGATAAGCTGCTGATGAGCACCATGTTTCTCGTGCTCTCGATCGAACGGATGATTCCCTGGAAATATACGGTCATGGTCTTCAGCCGCGACGTCTCCATCATGCTGATCGGCGGCGTTCTGTTCATGATCGCCGGCCTGCGCGATTTTCGCCCTAGCATCTTCGGCAAAGCCAACACCTTCGCCCAAGTCTCCGCGATCTTCTTCGTTCTGCTGCTGCTGGTCGAGCCCGTGCGCTGGGTCTGGATTGCGCGCACCACCTTCCTGCGCGCCACTTTTATCTTCACCATCGTCTCCGCTGTACACTACGCATTTCTGGTGCAACACCGGCTGCATGCGCCTGGGCAAACTCCCGCAGTCGAGTCTTAGCGAAAGTGCAACGGGATCGCGATGTTGGGTTTTCCGTGTATCATGCCGCTACTCTCACCGCGAGGCAGAGAGCGCATCCGGACGCAGTCACGGTCTCCGATTCTTGCGTCCAGTCCCGAAGTCCAGTTTAGGAAAGGCAAAATGAATGGTGTGGTTTTTTTGGTTTTTCTTTGTCTCTGGATTCTGCAGCGTTCTGTGCGAACTCATATGGTTGCGGCTGTCGATGGCGCAGTTTGGCGTAACCACGGCGCTGACTTCGATCGTCCTTTCCGTGTTCATGGCGGGCCTTGGGGCAGGATCATGGTTCGCGGGCGCGCTGGTGCGGCGCTATGGAGACCGCATGAGTTTTCCTCCCCTGCGACTGTACGCCGTGCTTGAACTCCTGATCGGGTTGTCTGCTTTGGTGGTTCCGGCAGAACTGGCTTGGGGGCATCGCCTGCTGGAGGGGCTGGCGGATCGCGCCGGCGTGTCTTCGGCCGCCTACTACTTGATCTCTGGAGTGTGGTTGGCAGCGACGATGGTTCCGTTTTGCGCTTGCATGGGCGCGACCATTCCAGTGGCCATGTTCGCGATCAGCAGCCGCCGGCAAAAAGGCGATCGCCGCTCGTTCAGTTTTCTTTATCTTGCGAATGTGCTGGGCGCGGTGCTCGGTTCGTCCCTGCCGCTGCTCCTCATCGAGCCTTACGGATTTCATAAGACCCTGCAGATTGGGGCGGTTCTGAATGTGGCCATCGCCGTTTCGGCCTTTGTGGTGACGCTCGCATCCCGTCCGGTTCCGCCGCCCGCCTCAAGCTCTTCCGTGACTGCCTTCGGCCCCATCGACAGCCATAAAAGTCTGTTGGTTTTGCTGTTCACCACTGGACTGGCCACCATGGGCATGGAGTTGATCTGGATTCGGATCTTCACGCCCTATGTCGGCCCGGTTGTCTATTCCTTTGGCTTGATCCTGGTGGCCTACCTGTTAGCCACGTTTATCGGATCGCGGGTTTACCGCCATTGGAGCCGCACCCGAACCCAGGAAAGCCGGCTCACATGGATATCACTGGCACTGCTGGGAATGCTGCCGCTGCTCACGGCGGATGCTCGCGTCCCCCTGCACAAGGTGGCGCGGGTTTTCCTGGGAGTCATGCCGTTTGCGGGGATGATCGGATTCCTCACGCCCATGCTCGTGGACCGGTGGTCGGGAGGCGATCCCGACCGCGCAGGTCGCGCCTACGCTGTCAACGTGGTGGGGTGCATCGCAGGCCCGCTGGTTTGCGGATTCCTGCTGCTACCTCTCGTAGGCGAGCGCTGGTCCGTGCTTCTGCTTGCTCTGCCGTGGTTCGCGATGTCCTTTCCCATCCGACGCGCACCCGGCTTCCAGCCTTTCAGCCGCGCGTCGGCTTACGGCATTCTGGCATTGGCGCTGGTTGTGCTGTTTTCTACTAAGGATTTCGAAACCCGGTTTCCGGTCCGAAAAGTGCGGCGCGACTCGACCGCAACCGTCATTGCCGAAGGCACAGGCATGAGGCGGTGGCTGCTGGTGAATGGGATAGGGATGACCATACTCACCCCCATCACCAAAATGATGGCACACCTGACGCTGGCCTCGCTCGACCACACGCCTCACAGCGCCTTGGTGATCTGCTTCGGGATGGGCACCACGTTCCGGTCGGTCGTGTCGTGGAATATTTCCGCCACGGCGGTCGAGCTTGTGCCGAGCGTACCGAAGCTCTTCAGCTATTACCACGCCGATGCGGCCGAGGTGATGGCGTCGCCGCTCGCGCATCTGGTCATCGACGACGGGAGGCGCTTCCTCGAACGTTCCCCAGCCAAGTACGACGCCATCATCGTGGACCCGCCTCCGCCGGTGCAGGCGGCAGGTTCGAGCCTGCTCTATTCGCAGGAGTTCTACGCCGTTGCCAAGCAGCGGCTGCAACCGGGTGGGATCCTGCAGCAATGGCTGCCGGAGGGTGACGATCCCACGCAAGCCGCGGTCGCGCGGGCGATCAAGAATTCCTTTCCTTACGTTCGCGTGTATCGCGGGATGGCAGGGTGGGGCTGGCATTTTCTGGCAAGTGAACGTCCTATTCCCGTCCGGACCGCGGCGGAACTGGTGGCGCGGATGCCGCCAGGCGCGGTAGCCGACATGATGGAATGGGGACCCGCACCGACGCCGGAACAGCAGGTGAGTCGCGTTCTTGCCCACCCATCGTCCATCGATGCCATCATCGCGTACTCGCCGGCTACTCCCGCGCTTACCGACGATCGCCCGATCAACGAATATTACATGCTGCGAAGACACTTTGGTGAGTTGATGGCGATGCAATGAACGGGCGCCGTCAACATCCCGCGCCGATTTGCCCCTTTTCCAGCGCGCCCCTAGAATGAAAGATTCGCACGGCACTCGCGAACTCGTCATCATCCATGGCACTGCGCCTCTATAACACTCTTTCAGGGAGGATCGACGACTTCCATCCGCTCGACGGCAACCGCGTCCGCATGTACGCCTGCGGACCGACCGTCTATGACTACGGCCACATCGGCAATTTCCGCACATTTATCGCCGTCGATCTTCTCTATCGCTTTTTGCGCCAGAGCGGATACGACGTCCGCTACGTGATGAACATCACCGACGTGGACGACAAGATTATTCGCAACTCCGCGCGCGACGGCGTCACCGTGCAGCAGTACACCGCGAAGTTTGTCCAGGCCTTCCTGGAAGATTCGGCTACATTGAGCATTGAGCAGCCGCTCCTGGTGCGCGCTACCGAACACATCAACGAGATGGCCAACTTCATTGCCGAACTTGTGAAGAAAGGCTTTGCTTACCGCACCGACGACGGTTCTTACTATTTCCGCATCGCGAAATTTCCCGAATACGGCAAGCTTTCGAAAAAAGATCTTGCCGGCATGACCGACGGCGCGCGCGTCGACGTGGACGAATATGACAAGGACAGCGCCCGCGACTTCGCCCTCTGGAAGGCTCCAAAGCCGGGCGAAGCTTCGTGGGACACATCAATCGGGCCGGGGCGCCCCGGCTGGCACATCGAATGCTCGGTGATGTCGATGGAGCAACTGGGGCCGAGTTTCGACTTGCACGCCGGCGGCGAAGACCTGATTTTTCCGCATCACGAAAACGAAATCGCGCAGTCCGAGGCGCTCAGCGGAAAGCCGTTCGTGCGCTACTGGTTTCATGCGCGTTTTCTGCTGGTCGAGGGCCAGAAGATGTCCAAGAGTCTCGGGAATTTTTTCACCATCCGGGACCTTGTGCTGCGCGGCCACAAGCCGTCATCGATCCGCTGGCTGCTGACCCAGGTGCCCTATCGCAATCAGCTCAACTTCACCTTCGATGGCTTGAAATCGGCAGCAAGTTCGGTGGAGAAATTGCGCAACTTCCGCTTCCGGCTGACGAGCACGCAGTTCCCCACCGGTGCGACGACGGCAATGGCGCAACTGGCGGAGGAAACTACCGCGCGCATGAAGAGCGCACTCGACGACGATCTGAATACCGCCGAAGCGCAAGCCGCCATGTTCGACATGTTGCGCAAAGCCAACACCGCGCTCGATGCCGGGGAGGTTCGTCAAGACGACGTGAAGCCGCTGCTCGCAGCACTCGACAAGTTCGACGAGATATTCGGAGTCCTGAAAGATGACGACCAGCCCAAAATGAAAGCGATCCTGGACTGGGCAAGAGCCGAAGGCCGCGAAAAAGAAATCAGCCCCGAGTTGTTGGACATCGCCGGTTCCCCGCAACTCGCCGACGAGCAAGTCAATCAGAAGCTGGCCGAAATGGAAGCCGCCAGAAAAGCGCGAAACTTCAAAACTTCCGATGCACTACGCGCCGAACTAACCGAGGCGGGCATCATCGTGGAGAACACAAAAGAAGGAGTACGCTGGAGAAGAAAGTAGCGCCGCCGTCCCGGCGGCTGTCCGGAGGGCGTCCTCGCCCGCCGTGTAATGGGAGGGCAGGGACGGGAAAGGCACGGCTTCAGCCGTGCCACCCAGAGTCAATATAGACGCGGGCTTTAGCCCCTGAGGGCCACAGCAGTTGCTTTCTCTGGACGAATATCTCCGCGAAGCCGAAGTCGCCCACGGCCATCTCTGCGCCGGGCAAGTGCTGGGCGTCCGCCTAGCCATGTTGGGACTCGAGAAGCTAGGCATCGAAGACCCGCGCGGCAATAAAGAAGATCGGAAGCGTCTGGTCACCTTCGTCGAAATCGACCGTTGCGCCACCGACGCCATCGCCGTAGTCACTGGATGCCGTCTCGGGAAGCGCGCCCTGAAATTTCGCGACTGGGGAAAGATGGCCGCGACCTTCGTTGATCTTAGCTCACCGTGTGGGGGCGGGCGACTCGCCCGCCCAGACGCCGCTTCCGACCACTGGTACAAAGCCATCCGCATCGCCGCGAAAGAGTCGTCGAAGGCGCTGGCCCGCTCGATGCATCCCGAAATCGAAAGCAAGAACCAGCAGCAGATGCTAGCCTATCGCGAGATGCCGGAAGACGACTTATTTACAGTGCAGTGGGTGAAAGTCGAACTGCCCGCGGAAGAGTTCCCCGGATACAAAGGCGAGCGCATCGTCTGCGCCGAGTGCGGAGAAGGCATCAACTTCCGCCGCGAAGTAGAACGCGACGGGCGGGTTTTATGCCGCGCCTGCGCCGGGGAGCGGTATTACGAAATCCTTTAGACAACGGCCAACTGCGCTCACCCGGACGACCGAGGGCGGCCGTCCCTACGCGAGCTTTCTTGACTGCTCGTAGGCGTGCGCAACTCGCAGCAACGTAGCCTCGTCGAAGTGCCGCGCAAACAACTGCAACCCAATCGGCAGCTTCTCGTGATTCTCGCCGCACGGAACCGAAATTCCAGGAATGCCCGCCAGGTTCGCAGTTACGGTGTAGATATCGGCTAGATACATGGCCAGCGGATCGTTTATTTTCTCACCTAAGCGGAAAGCCGGAGTCGGCGCGGTCGGCGCGGCGATCACATCGACTTTTTTGAAGGCCTCGTCGAAGTCGCGGGTCAGCAGCGTGCGCACTTTCTGCGCCTTCAGATAGTAGGCGTCATAGTATCCAGCGCTCAGCGCGTAGGTGCCGAGCATGATGCGGCGCTTGACTTCCATGCCGAATCCGCCGTCGCGGGTCTGGCGGTACATTTCAGAAAGCGTACCCGCCTTGGCGCGGAAGCCGTAGCGCACACCGTCATAGCGCGCCAGGTTCGACGACGCTTCTGCCGTGGCCACAATGTAATAGGCGGGAATCGCATACTCGGTGTGCGGCAAACTTACCGGCACAACCTCGCATCCGAGCTCAGCCAGCTTCTGAATCGCAGCTTCCACCGCGGCGCGAACTTCGGGATCGAGCCCCGCGCCGAAGTATTCTTTGGCCACGCCGACTTTCAAGCCTCGCACCGGCTTCTCCAGTTCCGCCACATAGTCGGGCACGGGCACCTCGGCAGAGGTCGAATCCATGGGATCGCGGCCCGCAATCGTGCGCAGCACCAGCGCGACCTCCTTCACCGTTTTCGCAAACGGGCCGATGTGATCGAGCGACGAGGCAAAGGCAATCAGCCCGTAGCGCGACACGCGTCCATACGTCGGCTTCAAACCGACCACGCCGCAAAACGAAGCCGGCTGGCGAATCGACCCGCCCGTATCGGAGCCGAGCGTCGCCACCGCCATCTCCGCCGCAACCGCCGCCGCCGATCCACCCGACGATCCACCCGGCACGCGGCTCTTGTCGCGCGGATTGTGCACGGCGTGATACGCCGAGTTTTCCGTGGACGAACCCATGGCAAACTCATCGCAGTTGAGCTTGCCCAGAATCACCGCGCCCGCCGCTTCCAGACGAGCCACCGCGGTGCAGTCATAAGGCGGAATAAAGTTTTCGAGAATTTTCGAACCGGCGGTGGTGCGCACGCCACGCGTCACCATGACATCTTTGATCGCAACCGGAACTCCGCCAAGCGGCGGCAAAGGCTTGCCCTCCGCAGCCAGCGCGTCGATCCGTCCGGCCTGCGCCAGCGCCCGCTCCTCGCAAAGAGTCAAGAACGCGCCAATCTCAGGATCTTCCCGCCGGATGCGGGTGTAGAAATCGCGAGTCAGAGCGGTCGCCGTCGTCTGCCGCCCCGCGATCGCGCTCCGAACGTCATCAATCGTCGATGCAGGCATCTCTTTCGTCACGATCTCTCAATCACCTTTGGCACTTCGAAAAACGTCCCGTCTGTGTCCGGAGCATTTTTCACGGCAACATCGTGCGGCAGCGATTCCCGCAGACCGTCCTTCACGTCCTCGCGGATGGCGTACGCGAACCGCTCGCTCCCCTGCCGCGACTCGTCTACGCCGTAGCGGTCCGAGACCTGGGCCATGGGCGCAACTTTGCCGGTCTCCAGTTCATTGAGCCGCTCGATATATTCAAGAATGGAGTTCAAATCGCGCAGCATGTGAGCGCGCTCCTCCTCGGTCAACTCCAGGTTGGCCAGATCGGCCACGTAGGCGACGTCTTTGTCGGTAACTTTCATAAATCTGCGGGCGCAAGCGTGTAGAGACGGGGCTTGCCCCGTCTCCGCAGACGCGGCAAGCCTCGTCGCTACGGGAAATCAGACACCCCTTCTTAGGAGCTGCGATCGGCATCCGACTTCTTCCGCAGCCTGCTACGCCTTCACCACGAATTCAATTCGCTTCACCGCGGTCGCGGAATACTTGTTGATCAAGGCCAAATAACGCGGCGCCAGGCTTGCGAGTTCCCGCCGCCATCCCGCGTCGGCAACTTCCACTCGCAGAATACCGTCGGAAAAACTCAGCGCTCGCGTTCGATCGGCGACCGCGCTGCCACATGCGATCGGCCACGCCAGCAACGCGCTCTCGCCCGCTGGCGCGCGGTGAAGAGCTTTGGCGATGATGGTTTCCAGGCCCGAGGAAGCGCGGTTCAAAGCATGACTCCAGAGTCGTGAGCGCCATCAGAACGGCGGTCGGAACGGCGATGAGAACGAGATGATTGTAGCATCGGAAAATGTTGCGTCTCTTTACGAGGTCGCAGTTTACGCGGCCGCTGCCGCCACAGCCTTGGCGCGCTTCTTGGCCAGCTTGCGCAGGTGCGTCGCCGAATACAGACTCCCCCGGCAGCGCCTCGCCCCGCATAAACAGGGCGCGTCGTCCTCGCCATCGTACAGGTTGTAGTCGTAGGTCAATTCTTCTCCGGCCTCAATATCGCGCAGCGCTATGATCCACATCTTGCCCCGGATCTGATCGGTCTCGCAGTTCGGTTTGCAGGAATGATTGACGAAGGCGGCCACCCCGTAGCCGTCAATGATGCGTTTGCCGCCGTCCAGGCCGAACAAATACGTATTCGGAAAGTCGTCGTAAAGATCTTCGGCCTGTTCGTAGGTGAGGTGGTCGCCCACGTATTCCACGATCAGCGTGCCTTTGCGAATCGGCCGCGTGGTGTAGCAACCATAGGAGTGAATGCGAGACTGGCGAATGATGAGCGTCATAGAGCGTTGGTCGATTTTATCTGGAATCTCGTATCTTTGGCGCTGCCGGATAAGCTTCGAGCTACGAGCTGCGGGGCGTCCGGTTTGCTCGAAGCCCGCGGCTCGAAGCTCGCAGCCTAACTGCCTGCTATCATTCTCAGGGTAAGCATCAAAACACCGACCAGTGGGGGACCGACAACCATGGCTCAGCATCCACCGCGCTTTCTGAAGATTGTCGACGACGCCAAGCAGCGCGTCCGCGAAACCAACGTTGACGAAGTCAAAGCCCGGCTCGATCGCGGAGACAAATTCGTTCTCGTCGACGTCCGCGAAGACCGCGAATTCGACGCCGACCACCTGCCCGGAGCCGTCCACTTGGGCAAGGGCGTCATCGAGCGCGATATCGAGGGCAAGTATCCCGATCTCGGAACTCCGCTCGTGCTCTATTGTGGCGGCGGCTTCCGTTCCGCGCTGGCCGCCGACAACTTGCAAAAGATGGGATACACCAACGTCATTTCCATGGACGGCGGCATCCGCGATTGGCGCCAAAGGGGCTACCCACTCGAGAAGTAGCCGTATACAGCGCCTCGCAAGCAGCGCCCAACCCGCCAACGGCGTGTCTGGATTCCTGAACAAACGGCACTTCTGATCGTCCGGCGGATTGCATACCACTCGCTTCTCTGAAAAAATACGAAAGATACTGTGGGGTTCCTGCCATGTCTCAAATCGGAAGCTTTGCGCTCCTGCTGGCGCTCGGCCTGAGTGCGTACTCTTTCCTGGCAGGCTTTTTGGCGTTATTCAGTCGGGACGCCGCTTCGGCTCGTCTCGGCGAGACCGCCCGGCGCGCCGGAATCGCCACGTTCGCCGCGGTGCTGCTGGCTGGCATTGTCCTGGTATTGGCCGCGTTCAACGACGACTTCTCCATCGCCTACATCTTCCATCACAGCAATCGTGACTTGCCGGCCGCCTATAAGTTCGCCGTGCTGTGGTCCGGTCAGGAAGGCTCGCTGCTGTTCTGGTCGCTGCTGCTGGCAGGCTACGGATTCGTTCTCCGCCTGCGCTACAAGACCGATCAGCGGCTGTTCGCCTACGCTTCGGTGATCATCGCTGCGGTGCAGGTTTTCTTTCTGCTGATTCTGAATTTTGCCGCGCACCCGTTCGCCATCATGCAGGGCTCGCTTCCCGCCGATGGTACCGGACTGAATCCTCTTCTCCAGTATCCCGAGATGGTCATCCATCCGCCGATGCTGTATTTGGGATACGTCGGCTTCACCGTTCCTTTCGCCTTCGCGCTGGGCGCGCTCATCATGAAATATCCCGGCGAAAAGTGGATTCAGATCACGCGCCGCTGGACTATGGTGACCTGGTGCTTCCTCACCATCGGAGTTTTCCTCGGCGCGCACTGGGCCTACGCGGTGCTTGGATGGGGCGGCTACTGGGGATGGGACCCGGTGGAAAATGCTTCGCTCATGCCCTGGCTCACCGGCACGGCGTTTCTGCATTCCGTGATGATGCAGGAAAAACGCGGCATGTTGAAGGTCTGGAACATGTCGCTCATCTTTGCGACGTTCCTGCTCTCGATGCTCGGGACCTTCCTCACGCGTTCGGGTGTAATCAGTTCGGTGCACGCCTTCGCGCAATCTTCGATCGGCACGTGGTTCCTGGTCTTCATTGCGCTGACCCTCGCGGTTTGTACCTTCTTCCTGATCGCGAACCGGTCGCACCTCAAGAGCGAGCATAAGCTGGAGTCGCTGGTTTCGCGCGAATCCAGTTTCCTGTTCAACAATCTGCTTTTGCTGGTCGTCTGCTTCACGATACTGTGGGGCACGTTTTTCCCGATCTTGTCGGAATTCGTGCAGGGACACAAAGTCACGGTCGGGCCGCCTTTTTTCAATCGCGTTGCGGTTCCGGTTGCCTTGCTGCTCCTGCTGCTAACGGCGGTTGGACCGCTGCTGGCCTGGCGTAAGACTTCCGTCGAAAGTCTCAAGCGGAATTTCCTGTTCCCTGCTATTGGCTCGCTCGCTATCGGCGGCATGATGATCTTGTTCGGCGTGCGGCCCTGGGAGGACCCTTCCTATTTCTACGCCACCATGGCCGCCATCCTCTCGGCGCTGGTGATCTTTACCGTCATTTCCGAGTTCCTCCGCGGAGGCCGCGTCATCGCCGGCAAGAGCCAGCAAAACCTGTTCTCCGCCATGATTCACTTGTGCCACAGAAATACTCGGCGCTACGGCGGATACATCGTCCACTTCGGCGTCGCATTGGTGGTGATTGGGATCCTCGGGACGCCTTTCAATAAAGAAGTTGAAAAAGAAATGGGCTTTGGCGACAAAATCTCCATTGGCCCCTACACTCTGGTCTGCCAGTCCTACACGCAGGACGACAATCCCAACTACGGCAACGAGTGGGCCATCATCAACGTGTTCCGCGGCGGCAAGCAGATTACGACCATGTATCCCGAACGCCGCTTCTATAAAGCCAGCGGACAGCCGCAGACCCTGCCGCGCATTTACCCCAGCTTCCGCGAAGATTTTTTCCTGGTGAGCGATGTCTATCTGGTCTATGAAGGCAAGAACGAGACCACGGGACGGCCCATCATTAAAGCGCACTTGAATCCGCTGGTCCCCTGGATTTGGATCGGCCTGATCATCATGGTCTTCGGCACCGTAGTCGCACTCGTGCCGAATGCCGCCGCCCTCCAGGTGGCCGCAACCACGCCGGTTCGCGCCCCGGCCCAGGTGGGAGCAGGTGACTGAGATGAAATCGTCGAATCGAAGATTTCGGGATCAAAGAACTAGGGAAGGGCACGACTTCAGTCGTGCCACATCAGTCGCCCAAACCTCTGCGGCTTTAGCCGCTGGGGGCCAACGGACGAAGCAACCGGTTTGGCCCATGCCCGGAAAGCCCTCCCTCCGCCTACTCCATGCCCTCATCCTCACCGCCGCCGTCTTCCTCTTCATGGGCGCCGGAGACGACAGCGCGCGCTTCAAAGACCTCGGCCATCGCATGATGTGCACCTGCGGCTGCGGCCAGGTCTTGCTGGAATGCAATCACGTCGGCTGCCAATCCTCCGACAAGATGCGCAATCAACTGCTGGCCGCGCTCGACCGAGGCGATAACGACGACCTCATCCTGCAAGGCTTCGTGCAGGAGTACGGACCGACCGTGATCGCCGCGCCCACCGCCACGGGCTTCAATCGCGTGGCCTGGATCATGCCCTTCGTCGCGTTGGCGCTCGGCATCACCTTCGTGGTTTACGTCGTGCGAGCGTGGAAGAATCGGCCCGAACCGGCGCTGGCCGACGGCATCGTCATCCCGCGCGGCAGCGAGTTAGACGAGTTCCGCCAGAAGGCTCGCAAGGAAACTGACTTATGACGATCAAGTGTGGCGACTGTGAGAAGTGTGGCGCGGGCGCCCCCGCCCGCGAAAAGCCGCGATCTGCAATGGGTTTCAGGGCCGAGAGTTTTGAAGGGGCCCGGCTTCAGCCGGGCCGTAGTCGTGCCCAAAAATCAAGGGCTTCAGCCCCTGAGGGAAGCCGCTCCCTATGATCATTTTCGTCTGTGCCGTCATTACGCTCGCCTCTCTCTATTACGTCTTCTTCTTCCCCGGCGAAGTTTACGCCGGAGAAGAAAAGACGCGGCTCGGCTATCTCCGCGAGCGCAAAGAGGCGGTCTACGAGAACCTGCGCGATCTGAACTTCGAATACAAGGCAGGCAAGGTGCCTGACGTGGACTATCAATCCATGCGCGCCTCGCTCGAAGAGGAAGCGGCTGCAATCATGGCGGAGATCGCGCGGCTGGAACAGGCTGCGGGGCAGGTGGTTTAGGTGTCCGCATCCAACAAGCCTTCGAACGGCCGCCTCCGTAAGAGGTATACGACAGGCGGGTCGCAGACCAAGAAAGGTGAGACGTACGGCCGCTGGAAGACGATCCGCCCATTGGGCCGGGGTGGGAACGGCGAGGTATGGCTCGCCGCAGATGAGTCGGGCGCCGAGGTGGCAATCAAGTTTCTTGCAAAAACAAAACCCATCGCCTATGCGCGATTCAGGGATGAGGTCGCTATTCTAAAAAAGATGAGCGGCATCAACGGGATTTTGCCACTCTTGGATTTCTACCTTCCAAGGTCCTTGTCCCGTAGACGACCGTGGTATGCGACGCCGCTTGGGATTCCGATAGAGGAGTGGGCGCGGAAATCCTCGGCTTCTGAACGGGTCGCTGCTATCGCAGAGGCTGCGGAAACAATGGCGGACTTGCATGATCGAGGCGTCGCCCATCGAGACCTGAAGCCGCCCAATTTTGTGCGGTTCAACAATCGTTGCCATATTGTCGATTTCGGCCTCGTGGACTACCCCGCAAAAAGCGCTTTGACCGGCTACAAAGAACGAATCGGTCCGCTGTGGACAATGGCGCCCGAAGTTCGCAGGAACGGCAACAAAGCCGACCCCATGCCAGGCGATGTATTCTCGCTGGCCAAGACCCTCTGGATCTTACTGACGTTAACTCCTCAAGGTTTTGATGGGCAGTACGCCTCAGGAAGCGAACTCAGCATCAGACGATTGTTTCGCAACTCGTATGTAACCCCATTAGAAGACCTGCTCTCCAGAGCGACAGCCCACAATCCTCTTGAGAGACCTTCCATGCGCGAGTTCGCCCAGGGACTGAGGGCGTGGCTGGACGTGGGCAACGACTTCCTCAAGAGCAATACCCTGCAGTGGCAAGAGACGCTGGCAAATCTATTTCCGCTGGGTGCCCCAACACGGGCAACATGGGACGACCCCGCGCAAATTGTCACGGTGCTTAACTTGCTTGGGCGGACCAACAGCTTGAATCACATGTTCTACCCTTCTGGCGGCGGAATGGACCTCGAAGCGGCACGATTAAACAAACACGAGCCGGGCTGTATCGAAATGGATACAGGTCTTCTGGACCTAGTTAAGCCTATCAGTCTAACCCTTGAGAGCTTCCCCGGTGACCCCCAATGGAACTATTTCAGACTGGAGACCGGAACCCTCGAGCCGTCCGGGGTGTATGGCCGCAAGGGGAAATCGGCGGGGACCCACGAAGAGGTCACCGAAATCGGCCCCGGAGTTTATGCGGATATTTCCTGTTGGGATAATCACTGGTACAAGGACGCACCGCTTCCGGACCAGGCTCGTCGCCTGACTCGCTGGTTCGCTGGCGCGTTCGTCATTTTTCAGAAGACCTCCTTTTACAACCTGGCGCCCGCACCCCTGGATGCCTACGATGGCAGACACAACGAGATGGACGCCAACTCGTTTCGATCGCATATAGAAGAAATGCGAAAGCAAGTCCTTACCTTGGGTATAGACTTACGATCCCGCAGAATTGCAGAGCGGGAAACAGTACGGAAACATTATTCAGAGGCAAAATGATCGGCGCGGGTTAAAATAAGAGTTCCATGAGCCTAAACACCATCCACGAGATTGAACGCGCCATCGGAGCGCTCACGCCGCGCGAAATCGAGGAATTGTATGCGTGGCTGGAGCAACACTGCCCGCCGCCGATCGACACTCGCGTTCAATCCGATCTCGCGGCCGGACGCCTCGACACGGCCATCCAGCGCGCCCTGGACGACGAAAAGAACGGCCGCACACAGCCGCTCTAGCACCCCATCCAGCATCGAGCCGCCACCGATTTTTGGCAGCAATACCATGCGCTCCCTGAGGAAGTTCGCGCCCGCGCCGACAAACAATTTTCATTGCTCGAAGCAAACCCGCAGCATCCTTCATTACAATTCAAGAGAGTGGGAGAGCGCCACGGCCAGGAAATGTGGTCCGCCCGCATCACGTTGAACCATCGCGCCCTTCCGATCAAACGGGCTGATGGATATTTGTGGTTCTGGATTGGCGATCACAAGGCCTATGAGACACTGATTTCTTAGCGCTGCTGCGTATTGCAAGAGGATCTGCGGCAGCAAGGAGTCCTTTTGACCAAATTCGCAAAGTCCGCCTTACTAACCGCCATCTTCTCGCTGGCCCTCGCCTCGGCCGCCGCCCAGACCCTCACCGGCACCGTCACCAACAGCACCACTGGCAAGCCCGCCGTGGGCGATGAGGTCATCCTCATCAACCTCGCCAACGGCATGGACGTTGCCGGCAGCACCAAGGTGGACAGCAACGGAAAATTCAGCTTCAAACTCACCGGCGGAGACGGGCCGCACCTCATCCGCGCCGTTCATCAGGGAGTTACCTATCATCAGATGGCGCCTCCCGGCGTCAACACAGCCGACGTCCAGGTCTATGACGTCGCGACTAAAGTCGCCGATCTCAGTGTGACCGCCGACGTCATTCGCTTTCAGGCCGACAGCGGAACCATGCAGGGCGTGCGCCTGTTCGTCGTCAACAACGCCTCTACTCCCGCGAAGACGCAGATGAACGACCACAACTTCGAGTTCTATCTGCCCCCCGGCGCAAAGATTGAACAACTGCAAGCCCGCGCCCCGAACGGCCAGCCGATCAGCGCGGAAGCCGTTCCCCAGGCCGAGAAGAACCGCTACGCCATCGTCTTCCCGCTCCGTCCCGGAGAAACGCAGTTCCAGGTGGAGTTCACTATGCCCTACTCCGGCGAGATCAAGATCGATCCCAAGCCGCTCTATCCGGCTGAGCACCTCGTCGTCGTTCTTCCCAAAACAATGCAGTTCAAGGCTGCGAATCCGTCGAGTTTTCAGTCCGTTCAGAATCCCAGCCAGGGCGACAGCAACGTAGAAGTCGCGCAGCAGACCAAGCCCGGCCAGCCGCTCGGCTTCACGCTGAAGGGCAACGGAGTTATCACCGAGTCTCCCGGAGAGACCGCCTCGGGCGCGGCTCAACAGCAGGATCAGCAGCAACCGCAGGGACGCGACAACCGTTCTAGCGACAATCGGCCCGGCGGCGGACTCGGCGCCCCCATCGACGCTCCCGATGCTCTGCAGCAATATCGCTGGCCCATCCTCGGCGGATTCGCCGTGCTGCTCGCCTTCGGCGGATGGGTAGTCACGAAACGGCAACCCGCAACATCAGCGACCGCGGCATCCGCTACGAAGCCTGGCGCTGCATCGAGCGACTACAGCGCAGCCGTCCATCCAAGGACCCCAACCGTGGCAGCGCCCGCGGCGTCCACGACCAGCGCTCCGGTCGCAAAATCATCGATGCTGCTCGCAGCGCTGAAAGAAGAAATGTTCCAACTCGAAGTAGAAAAAAAACAAGGCAAGATCACGCCCGCGGATTACGAAAAAGCCAAAGCAGCCCTCGACCAAACCCTCGACCGGGCGCTGAAGCGGCAGGGGTAGACTATGTGGCAGCGGGGCTTCGCCCCGCTTGGACGGGGCAAAACCCCGTCCCCACACAAGCAGAAGCCAGAGCCCCCTGCCCCGCATCTAACCGATTGAACCACTAATATCGAGGCAACAGTTATGAGCAACATTTTCAAAACCACACTCCTGCTCACCGGCATGACCCTCCTGCTCATGCTCGCCGGACGTGCCTTCGGCGGCCAGCGCGGAATGTTGATGGCGCTCGCCTTCGCCGCCGTCCTGAATTTCGTTTCTTACTTTTTCTCCGACAAGATCGCGCTCGCCACCTATCGGGCCCAGCCCGTCGGCCGCGAAGATCTGCCGCGCGTCTACAACATCGTCGAGCGCCTGGCGCAAAAAGTCAGCCTGCCGATGCCCAAGGTGTACCTCATTCCGACCGACTCGCCCAACGCTTTCGCCACCGGACGCAATCCGAACCACGCCTCCGTCGCCGTAACCCAGGGCATCCTCGGCCTGCTCACCGACGACGAACTGGAAGGCGTGCTGGCTCATGAACTCGGTCACGTGCGCAATCGCGACATCCTCATCAGTTCGATCGCCGCCACTTTGGCCGGTGCCATCACCTACCTCGCCTCGATTGCCCGCTGGGGCATGATTTTTGGCGGCATGAGAGGCAGCCGCGACGATCGCAACGGAGGCGGCATCGCAGCCATCGCCATGATCTTCCTCGCCCCATTCGCAGCGATGCTGATCCAACTCGCCGTCTCGCGTTCCCGCGAATACGGCGCCGACGACACCGGAGCCCACTGGACCGGTAATCCTTACGCCCTGGCCAGCGCTCTGGCGAAAATCGAAGCCTATTCCCGCCAGCGCCCGCTGGTAGCGACCCCTTCCACCGCGCATCTTTTCATCATTCAGCCGTTCTTAGGTGGGATGAGTTTCGGCAATCTGTTCTCGACCCATCCGCCCACCGCGAAACGAATCGAGCGCCTGACCGGAAGGCCGGCGGAGTTCGGGCGGTAGAGTTCTCGGTTCTCAGTTCTCAGTTCTCAGTAAAACCGACCATTTTGTTTGGTCAGCGATCACAGAGTTCCGGCACTAGAAATCCGACAATCTGCTTCTTGGGGGCTCCATGGGCCGTTCTTATCGTGATCTGATCGCATGGCAGAAAGCCATGAAGTTCGTCACCGATATCTACGAAGTGACTCAGCGGTTTCCGAGCGAGGAGCGTTACGGAATCACGAATCAACTGCGGCGAGCGTCCGTTTCGGTACCAAGCAATATTGCAGAAGGGCAGGCTCGCTTTTCGCAAAGAGAGTTTCATCACTTTCTGAGTCAGGCACGCGGCTCTCTGGTCGAAATCGAGACCCAGCTTCTCATCGCCAGAAACCTGAAATACATCCAGCCGGCCAAGGCAGACAACCTACTCGCTGCCGCCGACGAACTCGGCCGAGTCTTGAATGGACTGATCGCCTCAATCAAGAGCCGGGCGGCGTAAGCAAGCTGGTCTTCACTGAGAACTGAGAACCGGGAACTGAGAACTTCTTCTGTGACTCCGGTAATCCCCACCACCGGCGCCCGCATAGTAAAATCGCCCCTAATGGCTCCCGAGACTCTGGTGGCAACCTCTCGCCGCGCCGCGGCACTGGAAAACAGTCTGCGCCGTGTCATCCGCGGCAAAGACGACGTCCTCCGCCTCGCCCTGGTTTCCATCTTCGCCAAAGGCCACCTGTTGATCGAAGGCGTCCCCGGAGTCGGCAAGACCACGCTCGGCCAGGCGCTAGCCCGCGCTATCGACTGCACCTTTCAGCGCATTCAGTTCACCAGCGACATGTTGCCCTCCGACGTGCTGGGCATCTCCATCTACTCCGCCATCGAGCAGAAATTCGAATTCAAGCGCGGACCGGTCTTCGCCAACGTCCTCTTAGCCGACGAAATCAACCGCACTACTCCGAAGACGCAGTCCGCCCTGCTCGAAGCCATGAACGAGGGCCAGGTCACCATCGACGCGCACTCTTATCAGTTACCGCAGCCGTTCCTGGTTCTCGCCACGCAGAATCCCATCGAGCACCACGGCACCTATCCTTTGCCGGAGTCGCAACTCGATCGTTTCCTGATGCGAGTTCGCATGGGTTATCCCGAAGGCAACGCCGAGCGCGAAATCCTGCGCGCCGAAGCCGGCGTCGCCCAACTCGAACACCTGCGCCCCGCGCTCAACGCCGCCGACGTAGTCGAAATCCAGCAAGCCGTAGCCCAGGTCCACGTGGACGAATCGCTCATTACTTACATGCTGAACATAGTCGGCAAAACGCGCGAGTCCGAGTATCTCTCCCTCGGAGTTTCTCCGCGAGGCTCGCAGATGCTCTACCGCGCCGCCCAAGCCATGGCCTTCCTCGAGGGCCGCGATTACTGCACTCCCGAAGATTTCAAGCCCCTGGTCGTCTCTGTCTTCGCCCACCGCGTAGTAGTGAGTTCGCTCTACACTTCCACCCTGAAGAAATCCGAGCAAGCCGAGCAAGTCCTCCGCGAGATCTTGGAGAGCGTGCCGGTGCCCGTGTAGGTTTTGTTTTGCTCGTGTGGGGACGGGCGCCCTCGCCCGTCCAAGCCGAGCGCAGCTCGGCCCTTCTCGCTCAGCACGTTTACTCGCCCAAGGGCGCTGGCGGAGCCGGTTGCAAGCTGGAAAGCCGCGAGATCGTCGCCACCATCATTCCGGAAAGAAACTGCATGGTGGCTACATCGTTGTTGTCAAACGCGTGGGGCGTAGACGACAGCACCTCGAACACTCCCAACGTCCGCCGAAAATGCCGCAGCGGAGCGACCAGGATCGAGCGCACGCCCATTCGCCGGCAACTCGCCCAATCCACGCGCGGGTTCGACTCGGCGTCGTGGCACAGCAGCACTTCGCCCGTGCGCACGCATTCGGCCGACAAGCCGCTATCGGTTTGCAGGCGCACCCCGATATCCGGAGCCGTGCGGCCCGTGCGCGCCCGGCAAACAATTTCGTTGCCCCGCCGCAACGCGATGGCAGCCCCGGTGGCGCCGGTTAAAGTCTGCGCTTTTTCCGCGATGATGCTGATGCCCGGCTCGAGATCGATCTCTCCTGCATTGATCAGAGCATGCGGCGTGGAGAGTGGTCCATGATGGCGAGGCCGCATACGATGGCGGGTGGAAAAAGTTGCCGCGGCAGGAAGCTCGATCTGACTGTCGATGCGATATTCGTCCTGATTTTCGTCGGCCTCCGCAACTTGCGGAACTGTATAGAGCAGCGACCGCACCAACCGGTCCAGTTCGGCATCCGCGATGAGATGCGCCGTCTGCTGCCCGCGAAGCGATCCGCCAAGCACGCGCGAAAGACTCAGCACCGCGCCACTGCCGCAGGCCAGACACCGCGGCGTGTTGTTTTCGCTAAGCAATTCACACTGCGCGCAAAATACTGCCGACTGCAATGAAACGAAATTCACGTCGGCGCCCGTCAGCGAACGTTGCATGTGGGTGATTCCCTCTGGACCGATGGGGAAGGTTGAGGGTAAACAGTCGCCCGCACAGGAGTAAGTGACAGCGCTGGTTCGGCCTGTGGATAACTCGTCTGATTTATCAAGATCGCGCCCGACGCTCGCGTCATGTCCCGCAAGGTCGCGGTATAAATCCCAACTGTCATCCTGAGCGAAGCGAAGGACCTATGCATTCCAGCGCTGCGACCAAATACACAGGTCCTTCGCTTCGCTCAGGATGACACTCTATAATTCCGCTCATGTCATTTCTCCGGTTCCTCATGCTGTTGTCGCTCGTGGTCTGGCTGGGCGGATTGATTTTTCTAGCGTTCGTACTTGCGCCCACCGCTTTTTCGCCCGGACTTCTCCCGACCCGCCACATGGCGGGATCGATCGTAGGCCGCTCGCTCGACGGACTGCACTACATGGCCATTGTTTCGGGAATTATTTTTCTGATCGCGTCCATGCTCTACAGCCGGATGGCCTCGGGAAACGCGCGGCCGCTGGCGGCGCGGCATCTTCTGATCGTGCTGATGCTGCTGCTGACGGTGATCTCGCAGTTCGCCATTTCGCCGAAGATGCACGCCATTCGCGCCGAGGTTGGCGTCATCGATAACGTGCCTCTCGACAATCCCCTCCGCATGGAATTCAACCGTCTGCATGTGTGGTCGGAAAAGTTCGAGGAGGCGGTGCTGTTGCTGGGGTTGGTGACGTTGTACACGACCGCGCAAGCGTTCCGGTGAGCTGGCAATTGTCTGACAAAAAGATTTTGTCATCCCGAGCGAAGCGAGGGATCTGCATTTTGCGGCGAAGTGCAGACCCCTCGCTTCGCTCGGGATGACAATTCATGAGGGGTTGTTACTGCGCCGCTTTGCCCGGCTTCGGCGCAGACGGCGGTTTTAGCGCGTCGTCGAGATACGCCAGATACTCGGCGATCAGCCGATAACTGTCGTAGTAATCGTTCATCTTGATGGCGGCCATCTTGTCGAACGGCGAATGCAGAATCGACCAGGTCTTTTGTGTCACCGAGTGCAGGGTGATGCGCGGGATCTGGTAGCGAGCGAACGATTCGGAATCGGCGGTACCGAGGTTGTCTACGTTCATTGTGGTCACCGGGAGTTTACTGGCCATCGCAACCGTGGCCAGCGCGTCAAGCAGCACTTTGTCGGCATGTGAAGCCCAGACCTCGGTCGGTCCGAGGCCTAAACTATCGAAATTCACCATGCCCTCGATGTGCGCACGCTGCGTGCTGGTGAGGTGATCCACGTAATACCGCGATCCGGCCAATCCCTGTTCCTCGCCCGAGAATCCGACGAAAATCAGCGTGTGATGACGCGGCTGCGCGCTCAGGCTGTACACCAGGCTCGGCAACAGCACCGCACCGGTCCAGTTGTCGACCACGCCGTCGCCAAAGCTGTCGACGTGATCGGTGTGCGCGCCGACCACGATGACCTGTTGGGTTTCGCCAGGCAGCACGCAAATAATGTTCGGCGGAAGCTTGCGGTCGAGCGCTTGCTCGGAGAGATTCGCGCTCTTGCACCCGGACTCGGCAAACCACCTCCGGATCAGCGCTTCGCGTTCGCTGTTCCTGGTTGAAAACGACTTCAGGTGGGCTTCGACAGCTTCCCGCGTCTGCAAGCGAAAGTGAATCTGCGCCGAAGTTTGCGCTGAAGACCAGGCGGCACAAGCGATGCAAGCGATCAGCGCCCCGGCAAAATGGCGAAGGAATTGGCTGCCAAGGGTTTTATCGCCAAGATGCATTCCGCCGAGCGTAGCACGACCGCTCTGCGCGACGCACGTCAGACCCATGAACCACCAAGGACACGAAGGTCCACCAAGGAAAGCCTGGCGCCTGCCACCTTCCTGTACCGGAGCCTGCCCTGAGCGCAGTCGAAGCGTGCCCTTTGTGGTTAAAGATTCCAGGACACTACCGCGCGCGGCGTATGCGCATGAGGCACGATGATTTATTCTCTTGATTGAACTGAAAACTGATAGCTGAGAGCTGAGAGCTCCCCATGAAAACTGGCATCATCGGTCTGCCGCAGGTCGGCAAGACATCTCTATTTCGCATTCTGACAAAGGTGAATCTCTCCGAACACGCGCTTGCAAACCCGCGCGAGGCGCACATCGGAGTCGCCAAGGTGCCCGACGAGCGTCTCGACAAGCTGGCCGCGCTCTACAATCCGAAGAAGCTGACGCACGCCTCGGTCGAGTACGTGGATGTCGGCGCCATCGGCCAGGACGCGCTGAAAGAGACGGCCTATATCGGCCATCTGCGCCAGGTGGACGCGCTCATTCACGTTCTCCGGGCGTTTGAAAACGATGCCATTCCGCACGTCGGCCCCATCGACCCGCTGCGCGACATCAAGAACGTTGAGTTCGACCTCATGGTGAGCGATCTGGGCCAGATCGAAAAACGCCTAGAGCGTCTGGAAAAAGACTTGAAGAAGATGAAGACGCCGGAACTGGAGAAAGAAAACGAGCTGCTGATCAAAGCCAAGGCCCACCTCGAAACCGAAAAGCCGCTGCGCGAAATGGAAATGACGCCCGAGGACAAAAAGCGCATCCGCGGCTTCATGTTTCTGAGCGAGAAGCCAATGCTCTACGTGCTCAATATCGGCGAGAGCAGTGAACTTGGCAAAGATCTGGAAGCAGCGGAGGCGAAATACAGATTGAGCGAAGTGGCTGCGCGTCCGAATGCCGGAGCCAGCGCAATCTGCGGCAAAGTGGAAGCGGAACTCGCAGAGATGAGCGACGAAGACGCCGCGGAATTTCTCGGCAGCTATGGACTGACCGAAAGCGGACTCTCGCGGCTGATCCGCAAGAGCTATCACCTACTGGGGTTGATCTCGTTTTTCACGGCTGGCGAAGACGAATGCCGCGCCTGGACGATCCCGCTGAATACGCGAGCGCAGAACGGTGCGGGGGCTATTCACTCCGATCTGGAAAAGCACTTCATCCGCGCTGAAACCATACGCTGGGACCAGCTACTGGAGGCGGGCTCCGAAGCGAACGCCCGCGCCAAAGGTACCCTGAGATTGGAAGGTAAGGAGTACATCGTCCAGGATGGGGACGTGATGCACATCAGGCACAGCGGGTAAACAAAGTTCCCAGTTCTCAGTTCTCAGTTCTCAGTAGGAGCTTTTCCAATCTGCTCTTCGATATGGGAGGCTATCCCATGGCCGCCGATTACAAGCAAATGGCGCAGAACATCAGAGAGTTCTACAGTTTTTCCGGAAAGAAAGTTCTAGCAGTTGGAGCCGGTAACGGGCCGCTTACCGATGTCGTGCTCGAATCCAGAAAACTGATCGTCATTGACAAGGACCCCGCCGCGATTAGCCAGTGGCAGGCAAAGGTTATCGCCGACGGGTTACAAGATCGAGTGGATGTTATCCAGGCGGACTTCTGTGAAACTTCGCCGCGTGGCGACGTCGTGTACTTCGAGTTTTGTCTGCACGAAATGAACGATCCCGGACAGGCCCTGAGACACGCGTTGACGCTGGCTCCCGAGGTACTGGTCTTCGATCATCTGCCGGATTCCCAATGGGCCTTCCATGCCGCCGAGGAGGATAAGGTCCGGCGCAGCACCGGCGCGCTGGCGGGCTTTGCCTGTACGCGACGGAAGGCATTCCGCACCGAGCAACGCTTCCCGGAGTATCAGCAGCTAGTAGATAAAGTGTCTTGCCAAGGCGAAGTGGCGTTGCGGCGCGCCGAGAGATATCGCGACGCGGCCGACATAGCCATCCCGATGACCTACGGCCTGACTCTGTTGGATAGCGAGGCGAGCTTGAGCGCGATTGAATCAGTGCACATGAAAAAACCGATCCAGCGCAAACATGCAAGCCGCTCCGACGAAGACCAGTAACGCCATCCTCACACCTGGTTCTTTATTGACTTCGGGGATCAGATCCGACGCGGCCACATAGATCGTAACGCCCGCCGACAGGGGCAGGCCGAAGCTTACCTCGTGGCGGAAGATTGCCATCGTCATCACTCCGGCTACTGTTGCTACACCTAACATCACCGACGATCCCCAAGCGAAGGCCCGGCTTCGCCCGCTGGCCAGCATCACCGACGAGATGGTAAATCCTTCCGGAATCTTGTGCAGAAAAACTGCGACGAAGATGATCCAGCCGAGCGCCGGGGAAACGAGGAACCCCGAGGCGATGGCGATGCCATCGAAAAACGTATGGATCAGCAAGCCGATCAGCACCGAGTAGCTTTTGTGAGAATGGACGAACTGGTCGGCGTGGGTTTCTTCTCCAAAGTGGAAATGTGGGGTGACGGTGTGCTCGAAGAAATGGACGAGCAAGTATCCGGCAAGGATGAGAAATCCAGCATACGGGCCACGCAGCTGAATGCTCGCGGGTACCATTTCGACCAGCGCCGTCGCCAGCATGAAACCTGCTCCCAGCGCGACGAAGTAGCGGAGGTAGGAACGCTCCCAATTCCGTTGGACGATAATGGCGCCGCCGAACACGTTGGCGCCCGCCGCCGTCAGCCCCAGCAGCACACTGGTCAGAATGGGAGACATGAGGAAAAAGAATAGCAGGAAGCAGTGGCCGGTGGTCAGTGTCTGCCACTAACAAAGCTGTTTTGTAACCCTAACCACGCCGAGGGTGCTCCATCCTAACGTCGCGTTTTTTTGCGACGTTAGGGTGGGATTCCACGGGTCGAATCGACCGCCGCACTGCTAAGATTTCGTCACCGAGGCTCATGTTTCATTACTTGCAACTCGTCGGATGGCTGGCCTGCGCCGTGTATTCGACCATCCCTGCCTTCTGGTTCATGATTCATCCGTTTGCCGAACGGTGGCGTGCGCGGCCTCGCTCGCCGTATGTCCTGCTGGTGCCGCTGTGGATGGCGATGTGGGTTATGGCTGCACTGGCGACTCGGCCTTGGCGGGGCATCTTGCTTTATCGAGCGGACTGGGCATGGGTCGCTGCGGCCCTGCTATTTGCTTGCGGACTATATCTCTATTCGCAATCCGGAAAGAATTTCAGCGCGAAGCAGCTCGGCGGGCTGCCCGAGGTTCATGGCGGGAATCGCGAGCAGCGGCTGGTGACCGACGGAATCCGGTCGCGGGTACGGCATCCGGTGTACCTGGCGCATTTGTGCGAAATGCTGGCGTGGAGCACCGGGACCGGCCTGGCGGCGTGCTGGGGGCTGACGGCGTTTGCCATGGTCACGGGAGCGCTGATGATCCGGATGGAGGATTCGGAACTGGAAAAGAGGTTTGGCGACTCTTACCGCGCGTATCGCAGATCCGTGCCCGCCGTTCTGCCGCGAGTGGGGAAAGCGCGCCAGCTATAATCCGCTGTAACTGAAAGGTGATAACCGATAGCTGACAGCCGCTCCTATGCGCTTCGAACTTTTCGTCGCAACCCGGTATCTTCGCGCCAAACGCCGCCAAGCTTTCATCGGCATCATCACGGGCATCTCCATCCTGGGAGTGGCAGCGGGAGTGGCTTCGCTGATCGTCGCGCTGGCCGTCAACAACGGCTTTCGCCAGGATTTGCAGGCGCGGTTGCTGGGGTCGACCGCGCACATCAGTCTGTTACGAGTGGAAAGTGACGGCATTCGCGATTGGCGTCCGCTGCTGGAGAAGCTGTCGAAGCAGCCCCACGTGGTAGCGGCCGCCCCGGCGATTTACGAGCAGGTGCTGATTTCCCGCGGACCGCGCGCTCGCGGAGCGGTGCTGAAGGGAATGCTGCCGCAGTATGAGCGGAAGGTCAGCGATCTGCTGAACTCGGTGACGCTGGGATCGGCGGCGGCGCTGGAGGAAACCACTGCCGCTCGTGTGGTGCCGGGTCTCCGACCCGGCTTGGACGGGGCAGAGCCCCGTCCCCACACAGACAATGCCAACACAGGCCCTTCACAAACCGAATCGCCCGACGACCTCGCGGGTGTGCAGCAGCGCGTGGCGGCCATGCCTCCCATCATTCTTGGCAAAGACATGGCGGTGGAGATTGGCGCGACCGTGGGGTCGGTGGTGCTGGTGACTTCTCCGCAGGGCGAGCTGACTCCGTTTGGCATGGTACCGAAATACATTCGTTTTCATGTCGCGGGAATTTTCAACTCCGGCTTCTTCGACTACGACTCTTCCTGGGCGTTCATACGGCTTTCTGACGCGCAGCAGTTGTTTGGGTTGGGCGACGTGATTTCGGTCATCCAATTCAAGCTCGACGACATCTACCTCGCTGGCGACGTGGCGCGGGCGCTCGAACAGGCCGCCGATCTTATTTCAGGAAGCCACGGCTTCATGGCCACCAGTTGGATGGAACAGAACAAGCCTCTGTTCCGCGCGCTGCGACTGGAGCGCGTGGTGACGTTCATCACCATCGGGCTGATCGTGTTCGTGGCCGCTCTGAACATTTTGATCTCGCTGATCATGATGGTCATGGAGAAGACGAAAGACATAGCCGTGCTCATGTCGCTGGGGACAAAGAAGGCGCAGATCCGGCGCGTGTTCATCGCACAGGGCGTGCTGATTGGCGTGATTGGGACGGCGATCGGGCTGGTGCTCGGCTACGCAATCTCGTGGGCGGGCGGACACTACCACTTTATTTCGCTCTCGCCCGAGGTCTATTCGATTGACTACGTGCCCTTCGCGCCACGGCTGATGGATGGGCTCATCGTGGCGCTGGTCTCTATCGGGATTTCGTTTGTGGCCACGATTTATCCGTCGTGGTCCGCGGCGCGGATTCTGCCGGCGGAGGCATTAAGGTATGAGTAGGCGGCTTGTGTGGTGACGGGGCTTTGCCCCGTCAGAGCGGGGCGAAGCCCCGCTACCACACGATCTTCCCTCTGTGACCACGGTCACATTGCAATTGTTTTCCGGAGGTATACAGTCTTTCGCATAGCTCGTTCTCGCACTCGGAATCGCGGGCTCGGGTTGTTCCTCCTCATGATCTGATGGATCATGGTCTAATGGGGCAGGGGCCGTTTCCGCGGCAATGCAGCGGGAGGCGGCCATCTACCTTGGTACTTAGGAGGGCGCGTTTGCATCCAATAGCTCAAGATCCTCTGCTGAGGGTCGAAGGGTTAAGTAAGGTGTTTCGCTCAGGCGAAGCGGAGCTCGTGCTCTTTGAGAATCTGTCTTTCGAGGTCAGCAAAGGAACGATGCTCGCCATCGTCGGGCAATCGGGTGCGGGAAAGAGTACCTTGTTGCACATCCTGGCGGCGCTTGATCGTCCCTCGGCCGGTGCCGTATACTGCGCAAACTCCCATGTGAGTTCGCTTTCCGAGGATGACGCCGCCGAGTTTCGTAACCGCGAGATCGGCTATGTCTGGCAATTCCATTACCTGCTGCCGGAATTCACCGCTTTGGAGAATGTCGCCATGCCCCTGCTGACGCGCGGCCAGGCGCTGTCTTTAGCCGAAAAGGAGGCTTCGCGGTGGTTGCGCGAGGTGGGACTGGAGTCGCGTGGGCATCATCGTTCGGGCGAGCTTTCCGGCGGCGAGCAGCAACGGCTGGCGCTGGCGCGGGCGCTCATCACCCAGCCTCAAGTGCTGCTGGCCGATGAGCCTACCGGCGATCTCGACGGACGCACCGGGGAATTGGTTTTTGATTTGGTCGCGCGGTTGCACCGGGAGCACCAGTTGACTTCTTTAATCGCAACCCACAACCTGGCGTTTGCACGACGGTGCCATCGTGTTTTGCGGTTGGATCGGGGCAAAATGGAAGAAGTGGCGCCCGAGTCGCTTCCGGCGTGAGGAATGGCAGAACACAAGAGCCGGGGTTGAAGAACGCAAATTGAAAGATCGGAGTACCGAAGGTAAGGCCGTACGGGTTATCACAGGACCGATATCGCTTAGCAGATTAGGCGATATAAATGCATAATTAAAGGTGGTAGGGTAAGGGTTTTGGCGGAGTGCGGGCATTCCGCAGGAAGTCGGGGATTGGTATATGTTCGAACGCTACACGGAGAAAGCCAGGCGCGTTATTTTCTTTGCGCGCTACGAGGCCAGCCAGTTTGGATCTCCTTATATTGAGACCGAACACTTGCTGCTCGGACTGCTGCGCGAGGACAAGGCCCTGACCAATCGTTTCCTGCGCTCTCATGCCTCGGTGGAATCGATCCGGAAACAGATCGAGGGTCACACCACCATCCGGGAAAAGGTTTCCACCTCGGTCGATCTTCCCCTGAGCAACGAATGCAAGCGTGTGCTGGCTTATGCGGCGGAAGAGGCGGAGCGGCTTTCGCACAAACATATCGGAACCGAGCACCTGCTGCTGGGATTGTTGCGCGAAGAAAAATGTTTTGCGGCTGAGATTTTGCACGAGCGCGGATTGCGCCTTTCCACGATCCGCGAGGAACTCGCCCGTACCAGCCAGGAAAAAGCGGCGCCGCAGCGCGGACAGCGCGAGTCTTCTTTATTGAGCGAGTTTTCTCGCGACCTGACGCAGTCCGCCATGGATAGCCAACTCGATCCGCTGGTCGGCCGCGACAACGAAGTGGAGCGGGTGGTGCAGATCCTGTGCCGCCGCACCAAGAATAATCCGGTGCTGATCGGCGAGCCGGGCGTAGGCAAGACCGCCATCGTCGAAGGCCTGGCGCAGCGCATCGCCGACGGCGAGGTCCCTTCCTTCCTGGCCGACAAACGCATTCTGGCGCTTGATCTTTCCCTGATCGTCGCCGGCACCAAGTATCGCGGACAGTTCGAAGAGCGGCTCAAGACCATCATGAAAGAGCTGATGGAGTCGCAGAATTCGATCATCTTCATCGACGAACTGCACACGCTGGTGGGCGCGGGATCGGCGGAGGGCTCGCTCGACGCCGCCAACATCCTGAAGCCGGCCCTGTCGCGCGGCGAGATTCAGTGTATCGGCGCGACCACGCCCGCGGAATACCGCAAGTCGATCGAAAAAGACCGGTCGCTCGAGCGCCGCTTCCAGGCCGTGAAAGTTCCGCCGCCAAGCGAAGCCGACGCGGTCAAGATTCTTTTCGGAATCAAAGAACGCTACGAAAAATTTCACGCCGTCACCTACACCGACGACGCCATCAATTTTTCGGTGTCGCATTCGAGTCGCTATATTCCCGACCGTTTTCTCCCGGACAAAGCAATCGACCTGATCGACGAGGCTGGGGCGCGCGTGAAACTTCGCCAAACCACGCTGCCCGAAGAATTGACGGAAGTCCAAAAGCGTATCAAGTTCATCGTCCATCGCATGGAGAACGCCATCGCGAACCACGAGTTCGAGAAGGCGCGCTTCTACTCGGACGAAGAGCGCAAAGAGCGCGAGAACCTGCGCGCCCTTCGCGAAAAATACCACCTCGATGAATCCTCCACCGGCGTTGTCGGTCGGGAGGACATCGAGGACGTGGTATCGCGCTGGACCGGCGTTCCCATCACCTCGATCAAGGAAGAAGAAACGCAGAAGCTGCTGCGCATTGAAGAGGAGCTGCACAAGCGCATCATCTCGCAGGAAAAAGCGATCAGCGCTCTCGCTCGCGCCATCCGCCGTTCGCGCGCGGGGTTGAAGAGCCCGAACCGCCCCATCGGGTCGTTCCTGTTCCTTGGACCGACCGGCGTCGGCAAAACCGAAGTGGCTCGCACTCTGGCACATTTCATGTTTGGCAGCGACAAGGCGCTGGTGCGTTTCGATATGTCGGAGTTCATGGAGAAGCACTCCGTTTCGAAACTGATCGGGTCGCCTCCCGGATACGTCGGCTATGAAGAGGGTGGCCAACTGACGGAACGCGTCAAGCGGGCGCCCTATTCTGTCGTCCTGCTCGACGAGATCGAGAAGGCGCACCCGGATGTGTTCAACATCCTGCTTCAGGTTTTTGAAGACGGCCAACTAACCGACGGACTGGGCAACACCGTCGATTTCAAGAACACCATCATTATCATGACCTCGAACATCGGAGCACGGCACCTGATGAAGCGCGAGGGCCTGGGCTTCCAGTCGTCGAAAGACGAGATGGTTTCCGAGAAGGTCGAAGACCTGGTGAGAAGCGAGGTCAAGCGTACCTTCAATCCGGAATTCCTGAACCGCGTGGATGAAGTCATTCTGTTCATGGCGCTCAGCGAAGTCGACCTGATCCAGATTCTCGAACTCATGGTCAGCCAACTGAACCAAAATCTCGCCCAGCGTTCGATCACCGTAACCGTGGCCGACGAGGCGAAGAAGTGGATACTGAACCAAACGCTGACCGACCGCAGCTACGGAGCGCGTCCGCTGCGCCGCGCCTTGCAGAAGTACATCGAAGATCCGCTTTCGGAAGCCCTGATCCAGGGCACGATCACCACCCGCCCGGCGTTCATCGAGGTTTTCCTCGAAGACAACAAGCTGTACTACCGTCCGGTGGATTCGGAGAAGACCGAGGGTGTGCTGCTGTACGAAAGCTGAGCTCATGTAGGGCGGGCGCCCTCGCCCGCCAGCCGAACGAAGTTCGGCGAAGGTCTAGAAGCCGTCAGCGCAAGCTGGCGGCTTTTGCTTTTGCGTCACTAAATAGCGGATAGCAATGCTAAGATCGGCCCGAGTCTAACGATTTGCGGTGAAAATTAGGGTGGAAGTCCAAATCGCGAATTCCGTTGGAGAACTCAAGAAAGGATGCCTAAAACCTATGACGCCCGCGGAAAGTTTTGAGGCGAGAACGTATCGCAAGGTTGACGTGCGCATCGTGCCTTTCCTTTTCCTTTGCTATATTTTGGCGTATCTCGATCGGGTCAACGTGGGATTTGCGAAGCTGCAGATGCTGAAAGATCTGTCGATGAGCGACGCGGCATTCGCTACCGGCGCCGGTATTTTCTTTATCGGTTATTTCTTTTTCGAAGTTCCCAGCAATGTGCTGCTCAAGAAATTCGGCGCGCGCATGTGGATTGCCAGGATTATGATCTCCTGGGGCGTCATATCTGCGTGCATGATCTTCGTAAAAGGGGAGTGGTCTTTCTATGGCCTGCGCTTCCTGCTGGGCTTGGCCGAGGCCGGGTTTTTTCCGGGGGTGATTTTTTATCTGACCTTGTGGTACCCCTCAAAGTTCCGATCCACACGAACCGCCTGGTTTGTGGCAGCGATCGCGGTATCGGGGGTAGTCGGCAACCCCATATCCGGCTGGATTATGGATGTGCTTTCCGGCGCGATGAAGTTGGCGGGGTGGCAGTGGCTTTTTCTGGCAGAAGGCATCCCTTCAATTCTTGTTGGCTTTTGGGTGATCCTCTATCTGGAGAGCAGCATTGAAGAAGCAAAATGGCTTACGCGCGAGGAAAAAGCATTGCTTGCGCGTAACCTCGAAGCTGAAGACAAGCATAAAACCGAGCATAAACTGATAGATGCCTTCACCAGCGGGAAAGTCTGGGTGCTGTGCGCCATCTATTTCACTCTGATGATCGGCCTGTACGGCATTGCATTCTGGTTGCCGACGATTGTGAAGGCCTTTGGTTTGAAAGGTTATCTTCGAGTTGGCCTGATTACCGCGATCCCGTATGGAGTGGCCGTTATCGGGATGATTCTCCTGAGCAATCATTCGGACAAAACCGGAGAGCGCCGACTGCATTATGTGGCAAATGTTGTGGCTGGAGCCGTCGGCTTAGTGCTGAGCGGAGTTTTTGCGTCGAATCCAGTGTTGGCGATCATTTTCTTGTCCATGGGCACACTTGGAGTGATTGGGTCCATGCCATTGTTCTGGCCGTTGCCGTCCGCATTTTTGGCGGGCACCGCCGCTGCCGCGGGGATTGGCATCGTGAACTCGGTGGGTAATTTAGGTGGTTATATTGGACCGAATATTCCGATTTGGGCGAGACATTTTTCTTCGGACTCCTCTGCTGCCTTGTATATCATTGCGGCGATTTTGATGGTCGGGGCGCTTTTGACGTATTTCTTTATACCGCGAACTCTGCGTGTGCGCGTGGGTCCTGTGGATTAGCTGTTACCTATCCTGGATATAAACCCAATCAGTCACGCGTGAGGTTGTCGATTTCCCGTTAAAAGAATTCAAACTTAGAGTTGTCCGCGATACGGGAACTCTAATTTTATTCACTACTACCCGGATCAAGGTGAGCATCTGTGATAAGGGGCTCAACGACCGTCAGCGGCGAGAGAGTTTGGGCCGTTTTCTCCCACTGTTGCAGAAAAGACACACTTTGACTCCGAACAGTCGATTGACCGCCGGACAGACTTTGTGTTTAACTCCATTCCATCGGGGCTGGCTCAACGCGGTAGCTTGGGAATACGTACCAAAAATTACGGGGCGTGAGACCGAGGTGACGTTATGAAGTCCAGCTCGTATGCAGTTCTAGCAGTGTCCCTTCTAGCCTTAACCATTCTAAGTCTGACCCTGAGTGCCAGTGCGCGGGAGATCGTCCTGCCCGCCGGCACCCTTCTGCAGTGCACCATGAATGAACCGAACTTTTCTTCTTCGACCGTCGCGGTCGGCGATCCCGTGCTCTGTCATCTGCACTCGGTGACGGAGTTCGGCCAGCAGACGTTTCCGCGCGGAAGCTATCTTGTCGGGCATCTCGAATCCGCCCAAGACCCCGGACATTTCTGGGGCAAGGGCAACATGAAGCTGCGGTTCGATCGCATCGGCCTGCCGAATGGCGATATGCCGCTCGACGCCAAGGTGATCGCAACGCGCGGCTACAAAGTCGATAAAGAAGGCGACATCCGGGGCAAAGGTCACGCCAAGCGCGACATCGTCGAATGGATGCTGCCGCCGCTCTGGCCGTGGAAGATCATCATGCTCCCGGCACGCGGCCCGCGTCCTACGCTCAAGGGCGAGAGCATGCTCACGCTGCGCCTGATGGATGACGTGCAGATCCCGCAAGTCTCGGCGGCCAACGGGCCTGACTGGCACTTCTTTGGTCGTCCGCGGATGGAAAACGATTCCTATTATCGCGGTTCGGCCTACCACGGACCCAGCGACAATTCTATTCCTCAGTTGGCAGTGCGCCAGGTCACACCTGCAGCCAGCGAACAGCCGGTGGCGGAAGAAATCCCGCAAATTACCTACGCCAGCTACATTGCCAGGGACGCGGTGGGCGGCGGTGGAGCGGCGCCGGGAGTGCCGGTGTTTGTGCTGAAAACGGGCATGGTTCTGGAGGTGGGCAACTACACCTATCAGGACGGCCGCATCAGTTACGAACTGGCCAGCGGCGGGAACGGCGTAATCAGCACGGACGAAGTGGACTGGACGACGACCACTCGCGTGAACAGCCAACGCGGCGTGCGGGTGATGCTGCGCGGTGGACATCCGAGTGCGGGGGTGGCGGGATTCTAGCCAGCCCTCAGCGATCAGCATTCAGCCGTCAGTGAAAGCTGGCGGCTTTTGCTTCTGCGTGCGGCGGGACGGGTGCCCTCGCCCGTCCCAGCAACCCCGTTGGCAGCGGTGGAGCGTTTTTCAGTTACCTTCGCTCACCTACCACCCGACTTCTGTACCCTACACGCCTTTGGCCCGATGCGTCAGGATAGTGGCTACCCGGTCATCTCCCTCCCTCCCGGGCCTGACGGCGCATGTTCAATTCCGATCGTGGGGAAAACGAGTTGGTTGAAACCTGGCAGCGGTTTGTGCAGGGGCTGCTGGGCGTGCTGGCGCTGGTGGGCGCCTTAGTGATGGCGCACTACTACGCTCCCCCGGAGACGGCCGGCCTGGAGCAGCAGGTGCACCAGCTCTCGCGCCAGGTGGCGGATCTGGAACGGCAACAATCGGTTTCCTCTTCTGCGGTAAATGACGCGCGGGAGTCGGTCGCTTACATCTACGCTGTCTATCACGTGTCCGGCCATGCGCAAAGTTTTCGCGCTCGCGTGGCCGGGACGGGGTTTGTAGTGGCGCCGGGCCTCGTGGCCACCAATCGCCATGTGGCCGAGCCCTGGTACGGCGACCGGGAAGTCGCAGCGGCATTGCGGCGGGGCGGATCGCCGGTGCTGGAAAAGCTGGAGGCATATTTTCCGGGCTCGCCGTTTCCGGTAAAACTGGAGACGGCGGTCGTGGCCACGCATGGCGATCTGGCCCTGCTGCGCCTCGAAGCCACCGCCTTCACCAGGAAACTGCGCCCGTTGACTCTGTCCCAGACGTCGGCGCATGTGGGCGAGTCGGTGAGCGTGCTGGCTTATCCGATGGGAGTGACGGGCATGGTGGCCAAGTCGCCGGCGGTAGTGTATGAGCGGCTTTCGTCGCACCCGGATAATGCCGAGACGGCGGGCGAACTGGCGGCGCTGTCGCTGATCCGGCCTTCGGCGACGTTCGGACACATCGGCGATGTAACCGGCGACAAGCTCATCTATGACGCGCCCACCGCGCGCGGAGGCAGCGGCGGACCGGTGCTGAACCTGCGCGGCGAAGTCGTGGGTATCAACTCCGCCTACATTGACGGCTTCTCCGGGGGCACGCTCGGGATCACCGCCGCTGAGTTGCGTCCGCTGATGGAAACCGCTAAGAAAGTTCCCGGTTCTCAGTTCTCAGTTCTCAGTCAAAACGAATCGGTTCACCACTGAGAACTGAGAACTGGGAACTAAGAACTTCTGGTCCGCGGTAGGAAGTCTCGTCCCGAATGTTGCAATTCCTTGCGCAGACGGCTTTCGTGGCCGCCGTTCGAAGCCCTCCCCGCGCAGACAAGTGCCTTGAATTCAGGTACATTGTAACTTGCTGATTTGAATAACAAATTGGCCTTATGGCTGCACTCAAATTGGGATAAGTCCCAGATGGAAGTCGTGTTTTCGGGCAACGGATTCCCTACTGGCGGGTTCCAAGAGACTGGTTCAGAGGATAAGTTCAAAGAGATCTGATCATGATAAAAAATTGTTTGTTTGCGGTGGCTTTGCTGAGTCTGGCGCTGGCTGGCGGTTGTGCGAAGGGCGGCAACGGCGTGGTTCCGCCACCACCAAGCATTGACGTTACCATTACCTCCCCGGCCAATGTTAACCCTGGCGATATCTACCCGACTCAGTCTCTGACGCTTCAGGCGGCGGTATCGAACTCGTCGACTACGGCCGTTACCTGGAGCCTAGGCCCCGCCACGACATGCACGGGCACGCCAAATCCATGCGGGACGCTCGCCCCAGTCACACCGGCGCCAACCCCGGCAACCGCGACCTACTTGGCCCCGGCAACGCCAATTTCGGGGGTGACGGTCACAGCGACATTGGTGTCCGACCCCTCGGTAACGAGTCCTCCTCTGGGGATAACCGTGGTTGACATCACCACCGACGTAGCGCCAGCGACGCTGAGTATCGGCAAGGGTCTGACCCAGCAATTTACCGCCGTAGCCGTTCCTGACTATGCGCCCCAAACCTTTACGTGGACCTGCACGGCGAACGGAGTGCAGTGCGCGAACTTTGTTCAGGATGCGAATGTATCCGGCCTGGCCTACTACACGGCGCAGGACAGCTGCAGCGGCAGTTGTCTTCAGATATCGGCGGCTGCTCCACTCGATCCGACAGGCTGCTCGACCAACCCCAAGTACTGCACCATCGCCAAAGCCTCGCTGCCCACATCCCGTGTAAGCGGCACGTACGCATTCCGGTTTTCCGGATATGACAGCAGCAACAATGCCACAGCCGCGGTTGGAACGTTCACCGCGTCGAATGGAACGATCACCTCAGGCGTGGAAGACGAACTCACTTCGAGTGGCTGGGCACAAAACTCTATTACCGGAGGTTTATACACCCCCACCTCGTCCGACCCGAACAACTCGAATAACGCGGGCACGCTAACGCTGACTTTGCCCTCGGGAGTTTATCCGAATCAATACCAGGTCGTTCTCGACGGCGGCGGCGACATCGAGATGATCGAATCCGACGGCCAAGGCACCGGCTCCGGCATCGCGCAGAAATCGGCTTCTTCCAACCTTTTCACGGGCGACCAGGTTTACGCGTTCGGTTTCACCGGCGTGGACTCCGGCGGCAACCGCGTTGGCTACGCCGGCCTGATTCCGATGGACGGAAGCGGGAACGTTGTCGGCGGCTTGATGGATGTGAACGACAACAGCAATACCGCCAATATTTGCGGCACGTCGCCCTGCAGCATTGCGGGCACTTACTCGGCTGACCAGACCATCGCCGGATTGTGGCACATGATTCTAACCTCGGCCGTGACCATGCATTTCGATTTCTTTGTTTCTTCCGGAACGGCCAGTAAGACGAATCCGCTGACCTTTTATGCCATTTCCACCGACGCCGTTGACGCGACGCACCCGGGAGTTTCTGGAACAATGGTGCTCCAGGATTCGACGCAGACCTACAACAACGCTGCCTTCAAAGGCACTTCCGTCTCCGCTCTGACGGGGGCGAATGGCACGAATGCCAATGTCTCGCTGACGCTGGGCACGACTGATGGAAACGGGAACTTCTCCGGTCAATTTGATCAGAATAACGCCGGCACGATTCTCTCCTACCCAAGTTCGACCCAGTCGCCCTTCGCTTACACATATGCGCCCTTACCCAGCAGCGCCACAAACGGACGATATACGTTCCAGATGCTGGGCAATCCCGGTGCGAACCCGGTCGTGGCGCCGCTTCCGTTCATTCTCTATGCCAGTGGAGCAAACCGCGGGTTCCTGCTCGATCAATCCAGTGCGTCCGTGATGACCGGAACGATGAATCCGCAGGGGAAAGGGGGCGGATCTTTCGCTCCTTCGGAGTTGCCGGGTACGTATGCTGCGGCAACCACCGGCAGCGGCAGTTCCGCTGTCAGTCCGTTTGCGGCCAATCTGCTCATCACGTCTCAGGGAAGTGGGGTCTACAAGGTCTCCGGAACGCAGTACCCCGGCAGTCAGACTCAGAACCTGGCCGGGACGTACGCCCCAAGCGGCAGCTTGGGCATCGGTACGTATACGATCACGCTAACTGCTCCGCCTCCTCCATCGCCCGGAAACTACGTGATCTACGTTCTTGACACTTCAGGTTGCACAACGCAAAGTGGTCCTGTTTGCGCGATACAAGATTTTCTGATGATCGATGAAGACACCACGAATACGAGTCCGTCCATCATTTTCGCGCAGCAGTAAGTAAGTAGAACTCGTGTAGGGACGGGCGCTCTCGCCCGTCCGGGGCCGAGCGCAGCTCGGCAGCGCCGCCAGCACGACCACGATTTACGACGAGTAGGAGCCGCCGGCGGTCGCCCCACCATGCCGAGCAGTCCTGCCGACGAAGACTGCCTCGGACCATCCCTGAAGCGGATCGACAGCCGGTTCCCGCATGGAAATCAGCGAGCTTCGCTCGCTAGCCCGGGTCCTGAGCGAAGTCGAAGGAGGGCGTCCGGGCCTACGTGATTCTGGAACAGGTACAGAGTTCTATTTTCCGAGAATCACCGTTTTTGCGGTGGCGAGATTGTCGAAACGGTCGTAGGCGCGGACCACGACGACGTGGTCATTCGCCGTGTTCTCGCTCATCGGAGGCGGCGGTGCTTGAGCTTGCGGCACAGCCAGGCGAAAGTCGTAGTCTTCCGTTTTGGAATCCGACAACTGGCCGACCGGCTCGACGAACTGCCAGTCACCGCCATCCAGCGAGTACTCCGCCCGCTTGATCGGCGAAAACGAATCGCTGGCGCGGAAGCGGACGCGGATCTGTTTTCCGTCGAGAGTGGCCGTCAGGTTCTCGATGACCGGAGCAGTGGTATCGACCTCGAAGCGGGCGCTGACGCGCTCGGCATAGAGGGCTTCTCCCGGCGAATGCGAGGGCGCATCGGAGGCGATGACCTTCACCGTGTACCCGCCGTCCGGCAGAAGACTGGCGTCGAAAGAATAGTAGCGATCGGAGAGGTCGTTCTTCAGCAGCAGCCAGCGCGCTTCGCCGTCGCCGCGGTAGTAAACGGTGTAGACGAGCTGGTCGTCGTTGTCGTCATGGGCCGACCAGCGGATGCCGACCGAGTCGCGGTCGCGCACGGCGGGAGGTGGAGGATCAAAGCGCGGCTGCCCCGGTCCCTGCCCGGGCGGCTCGCTGCCGGTCACATGCGGAATCGGCTGATAGCGGTATCCCGGCTGCACGATGATGTCGTCAATTTCGGGGGCGACGTTCTTCGGCAGGTAGTTCAGCAAGACTTCGTCCACCCGAGGAGCGGGATTGCCGGCATGCAGCACGGATTTCCACTGCACGAAGCGCGCTGGCGGAACTTTGAGTTCGGAGCCGGCGGCGAGGCCGACGCGCGTCCACGGACTCCAGTTGCGGTCGGGGTTGTCCACGTTGCCGCTGCGCGCATAAAGCTCAACATTGGAACTGGAATTGCCGGTGATGCGGACGCTGGCGCGTCCCCAGAGGGAAAACACGCGCGCGTCGAAGACATCGCTTTCGTAGGTGCCTTCCGATTCGGGGCCAGGACCGAGGACGAAAATCTTTCCCAGGTTGCTGCCGGAGGCGTAAAGTCCTCCGCCGGGCGCGGCCGCGAAGGCGGTGATTTGCGTGGCGCTCGCTTTGATCAGATCGGTGAAATCATCAACGCCGTTGATGGCGAAAATGTGACCGCGATTGCCAGTACCGGCGAGCAGGCGCCCGTGCTGATCGAAGCCGAGAGCGTAGACGAGATCTTCGTGGGAAGTCCACAAGCGTGAGGGGGCGCCATCGGGCGCGATGCGATAAATCTCGGAGCCGCCGGTAGCGCCGAGTCCAGGGGCGGGAAACGGAGTCATGGGCGCGGCGGGAGCTGCGGTGATGGTGATATTGCCGCCGGGGGCGGGCGGGTTCTGCGCGGAAGTTGCGAGCATAATGCCCATTCCCGGGGTCGTGCCTCCGGGGCGCTTCTCTCCCGCAGCCGCGGCGTAAATATTGCCCGCGCCGTCGATGGCGAGCGCGGTAATTTCTTTCTTGGGCGCGCTGTAGAGAACGAACGCTTCCCCATTCGGCGCGATGCGATAGACCAGCCCGCTGCCATCGGAGCCGGCAATGAGATTGCCTTTGGGATCAAGCGCGAGAACGCGAATGTGGACTTCATCGCTCTTGAAAAAGAGCGAGTGCTGGCCATTGGGACTGACTTTGTAGATTTCGCCCTGATCGCCGGTGGCGACGTACAGGGCGCCGGCGCTGTCGAGAACGATGTCCCAGATGTATTTTGAACCAGGATCGAAGTAGGGTGTCGCGCTCCAGGAGGATTTCGCGCCCGCCTTGGCGCCAGTCGTACCTTTCGACAATTCGAGACGATAGACCTTGCCGTCCGGGGCCGTGCCCGCGTAGACCATGCCATTCTTATCGACGACCAGAGCCTGCACCTGCAATTCCTGCGGCTCGAAGATGGTCGCGCTTTGCCCATCCGGCGTGATGCGATAGACGCGGGCCGGAGACCCTGCGGCCGCGTAGATGTTGCCCGCCGAATCGGATGCGATCGACCAGATGTAGGTCGAGGGCGTGGTCGCTAGCGCTTTGAAGGCTGGAGCAAGTTCGAGGCCGCCCTTACTCCGCAGAGCGATGCCTTTGGCGGTGCCCTTGGTCAGTTCGTCGAACTTGGATTGTTCCCAGGTGCGGGTGCCCTCGGCAAGGGCGACTGCGGAAAGCGCTAAAGTGGAAAGAATAAGTGCCGATAGTGGAGCGACCGTCTTACCAGCCAAAGTCATACCTCATTTTAAGGGAGTCGCGCGGGCTCGTGTGGCGCGGGCGCCCTCGCCCGCGAACTTTCGCCATGCCACAAACTGCCGCTGAAGCCATAGAAACTGCCACTACTTGATGTTAATCGTCAGCATCTGCGCGCCGGAGACGACATAGTCGAGCGGATCGGTGGAAGCTTCGCTGACCGACGATTCTCCGAGCACGACCATATCCTGCGTGCCGCGCATGTTGTCCATGACGTTCATGACGGAAAGCGGCAGCGTCGGCATCACTTTGTCGGCGACCATGGCTTCGGGATCGGGACCGATCAGCGAAACATAGACGCGATCGTTGGCGCGCTCTTTGTTCAGCAATGCGATGGTCGGGGCCAGGCCCAGGCCGTGGTTCATCATCGGCGTCCCGCGGCGCATGCGATCGAGTGTGTCTCCGTCGCTGACCAGGATGCGCAGCGTTCCCTTCGAAGTGGAGGCCGGAATCCGTATGGGAATCTGGCGCACGAGCCGCTCGCCACGATACGGACGAATCACCGTCTCAACCATAATCTGGTCGCCGGGACGAGCCTCCGTCATGTCAGTGCGCGCAGCTTCCAGGCGGGCGGAGCGGCGTTCGCGGACAAGATCGAAATCGAGCTTCACGCCTTGAACGTCGGGAGCGTCGAAGGCGTTGCTATAGATGCGTCCAAAGCGCTCCCCGATCGTGGCAGCGGCCAACGCCGCCGCCGGCTGCCCGTTGTCTTGCGGGGCAAACATGTTCCGCAGCGTGACGTCGGGATACCCCTTCACGCTGAGCACGCCATTCATGCGGTAAGTAATATCCTCGCCGTATTCGTTGGTGCCGTGCAGCGCGTTGAAGACGGTGGCCATCATGGCCAGCGGGCTGAGCCGCGCGTTGTTGAGAATTTCGTAATGGAATTCTTTTGTCGCCGCTCCATGTTCTCCTTGAGAATGTTCCCCTCGAATGTGCATGGCCACGGTCACCGGAATCATTTTCGACTCCCGCCCCGGCACGCCCATAATGCCGTTCTGGCGATCCTGCACGAACGCGCCGATCGTCTCTGTCGTGTTGACGATCTTGAACGCATTCAGCGGCGAAGGCAGGGTGGCCAGCACCGTCGCCTTCGTCATCGGCAGGTCCACTTCACCAAACTGCAAGAGCGGATGTCCACAGGCCAGCAAGCGCTGCGGATCCACGTAGGTTACGGTACAGGTGGCGGCTATATCCATATCGCCGCGGACCAGCACGGCACTGACGGCGGATCCCGCCTCGATTGGTTCCGGTTGTTTGCGATCGCTCCGAGAGCCAATGCCCATCACCGGAATGATCCCCGCCGCCGCGAATTGCGACCCGTAGCGCTGCAAGGTCTCGTCAGAAAAACCGTTGAACACCAGAGGAGTCTCAATCGGCCTCAGATAGTTGCTGTAGTTCTGGGCCGGGAGCGCCGCGTTTTCGCCGGGGCTCGCGGTTTGCGTGGCTCCGCTCTGGTTTGAAGGATTAGCGTCAGGAAGACTCGCCCGCAGCGGCGCTGGCGCCGGACTATGATCCAGCGCGTTGATCTCCAGCATCTCTTCGATCGGCGTCACCCCCGCGATGGGTTCCTTCGAGAACTCGCCGATGCGAAACGCAAGCGCGCCCGCCAGTTTGCCATCGAAATAGACCGGGCTTCCGCTCATACCCGCAACCACGCCCGTATATTCGGGCTTGGTCCCGTGCAGACGCACCAGGATAATGTCGCCCTTGGGACCGTTCACGTTGCGCATCACGCCCAGAACTTCCACGTCCATGGATTCGGGCTTCACGCCCTGGAACACGGTGAGCGCGGTGCCTTTCATGCCTTCGTGGATCTGAGCGAGCGGCATGATCGCAGAAGGAATAGTCGCAGGCGCTGGCCGGTCTTGCACAGTAACCTCTTGTGCACTAACCCAGACGGAGGACGAGAGACACAAAAGGGTGGCGAGTGAGCGTGCGGCTTTTCTCATGAATAGCCTCGGAGGTCACAAAATGACCTTGCTGTTTGCTTAGACTCCGCGTGCTATCAGAAAGGTTTTGCCAGGAGAGGCAGCGTTTTTCAAGGCCCGCAAAATATCCCAACCGCAGAGTTCTTGCATCTATACTAGCACAGGAGTTTTCGAGGACATCTCCATGATTTCTGGCGTATTTGGCGAGCCACAGCGGGTGCCGTCGGCTTCCCGTAAGCGTGTGATCCTACTGGCTTTTGTTTTTTTCTGGATGGTGGTCGCGACTTTCCCGGCGCGGGCTCAAGGTACGCCCCAGCAGCCCCCGGCGAATCCCAACCAGCAAGAGGCACCGCCCCCAGCCGGTGGGCCACAAAACGACATCGGCCCCTATGTGATCCCCAAGAAGAAGGAAGAGCCGCCGCCCCCGGCCCCGGAAAAGCCGAAGAAGATCGAGAACATGCCCGACTACTCGATCAGGGTAGAGGTGCCGCTGGTGAACTTGGATGTGCTCGTGACTACCAAGGACGGCCAGACCATCCCGGGACTGAAGAAAGAAAATTTCAAGATCTTGGAAGATGGCGCGCCACAGCAGATTGCGACCTTCAATCAGACCGAGGCTCCAATCACGGCGGTGCTGTTGGTTGAGTTCGCAAATACTAACTACGACTTCGAGGTCGAAGCCTTGCGTGCATCGTACGCTTTCGCGAACACCCTGAAGAAAGACGACTGGGTCGCCGTGATTTCCTATGATATGAAGTCGTATATCCTGGTTGATTTCACCCAGGATAAGCGTGAGGTTCAAGCGGCGCTGAACCAATTACGCATGCCGGGCTTCTCCGAGACCAACCTGTTTGATGCCCTGTTCGACACGCTCGATCGAACCGATCGTATCGAGGGCAAGAAGTACGTCATTCTTGTCACCACTGGAATAGACACTTTCAGCAAGGTTCACCTGGATCAAGTACTCAAAAAGATCAAGTCGACAAAGGACGTCACGATCTACCCAATCAGCGTCGGTTTCGTGGCCCGCGAATATTGCGAGGTACACCATTGCCGCACCCGCGGGATCATACCCGTCGGTAACATGGACTACCTGCAAGCGGACAACGAAATGAGGACGTTCGCACAACTAACCGGAGGGCGGGCGTACTTCCCGCGCTTCCAGGGCGAACTGCCCGAGCTTTTTCACGACATCGCGGCCGACATCCGCAACCAGTACAACATCAGTTATCACCCTACCAACTCCAAGCTCGACGGCACCTACCGCAAGTTGAAAGTCGAACTCCAGGCGCCGGACGGTGGTCCGCTGAAGATTCGGGACCAGAAGGGCAAGGACGTGAAGGTGATCGTTTACGCGCGAGAAGGGTACACCGCGAAACACACGGTGGAGTAGAAACTGCGCCTGCGCCGGACGCCCGCGCCTTATCTTGCGTCCCACTGCCCGGTAGTGGAGTTAACCACAAAGGACACGAAGGAGCACAAGGGAAACCCTCAGCAGCTTCTCTCACGATCTGTACGGGCTGACCCCCAGCTTGCGCACTTGTTCCGTGAACTCCCGCACAACCTGCCCAAACCTGGGCCCTTCGGCCGCCGAAACCCATTCCAAGCGAAAGCGTTCTTCCTCGATACCGAAATCCGCGAGCATCAGCTTGATGGCGTCCGCGCGTTTTTCTGTTTTGTAATTGCCCTCCTGATAGTGACAATCTCCCGGATGGCAGCCGCAGATGAGGACGCCGTCCGCCCCCTTGGTGAACGCATCAATCACCAGGTTGGGATGCACCATGCCCGAGCACATGACGCGGACGATGCGGATGCTGGGCGGGTATTGGGTCCGGGAAACGCCCGCCAAGTCTGCGCCGGCGTAGGAGCACCAGTTGCAACACAGGGCGATGATCAAGGGCTGAAAGTTGTCGTCCATTACGCCACTCCCAAAGCAGCATGGATCTGGGCCTCGATCTGCTCGAGGGTGAATCCACGGATGAATATGCCGTTCTTGGGACACGTGGCCTGGCAGCAGCCACAGCCCTTGCAGGTGGAGTCGGCGGTTTCGACGACTTTCTTGATCGCCCCCTGCCACATGTACTCGAGCAGGGTGATCGCTTTGAAGGGGCAGGTATCCACGCAGTAGGCGCAACCGTCGCAGCTCTCGTCCACCACTTGCGAGATATTCGCCCCCAGTTCGAGGCTATCCTGGACAAGGACGGATGCGGCTCGCGCAGACGCTGCCTGCGCCTGCAGAATGGATTCCTCGATGGTCTTGGGAGAATGTGCCAGCCCACACAGGAAGACCCCGTCGGTCATGAAGTCTACCGGGCGCAGCTTCATATGGGCTTCGAGGAAGAATCCCTCGCTGTTGAGCGGAACCTTGAGGAACTGCGCGATCTTCTTGTTGTCTTCATGCGGATGAATGCCCGCGGACAGAACCACCTCGTCGGCGGAGATCACGAGCGGCATCCCCAGGGTCTGGTCGTAGACGGTGACCTGAAGTCCTTCGCCGTTTCGTGACACCTCGGGCTTCTGGCTCTCGTCGTAGCGCACAAAGGCGACGCCTTGCTGGCGCGCTTTGGTGTAGTAGCTCTCTTTGAAGCCGTAAGTACGGATGTCGCGGTAGAGGACGTACACGTGGGTCTCGGGGGAGAGCGCCTTAATGCGCAGGGCGTTTTTTATGGCGTCGGCGCAACACACCCGAGAACAGTAGGGGTGGTCGGTATCTCGTGAGCCCACGCACTGGATCATGACGACGGTCTTTGCGACGGCGGTCTTTGCCGGCCGATTCCCTTCCCGCGCCAGGAAGCCATTGCCAGCAGCGAGCCGCGCCTCGAGTTCATGCTGCGTGATGACACTGTCGTCCTGTCCATACAGGTACTCTTTAGGCTGGTACTGCTTCGCGCCCGTGGCCACGATTACGACTCCGTGCGTTATTTCGGTGGTCGCGCCGCCGGCTAGGACCGTTGTCTTGAAGTTGCCGATCGTGCCGTCGATCTTCTCGATCTCCGCCCCGGTAAATAGATGGATTCTGCTGTTCTGTGCGATCTCGTCGCGCAGACGCGCCAATTCGTTCTGCGGATTTTCTCCACTGAGTAAGTAGTAGGTGTGGCGCAGACTTCCGCCTAGCTCATTTTCTTTTTCCACAAGATAGGCATCAAAGCCCTGGCGTGCCAAAGCCAGCGTGGCGGTCATGCCCGACAACCCTCCGCCAATGACCAAGCCGGACTTTTCCACCCTGACCGTCTGCCGGTGAAGCGGCTGCAATAGCCGGGATTTGGCCAGCGCCATCCGGACCAGGTCTTTGGATTTCTCGGTGGCCTTCTCCGGTTCGTGCATGTGCACCCAGGAGCACTGGTCGCGGATGTTGGCCATCTCAAACAGATAAGGATTGAGTCCGGCCTCTGCCAGTGTGTTACGGAACAGCGGCTCGTGGGTTCGCGGAGTGCAGGAGGCCACCACCACCCGGTTCAGATTGTGTTCGGCGATCTGCTCCTTGATGCGGTCCTGGGTATCGTTGGAGCAGGTATAAAGATTGTTCTCCGCGTACACGACGTTGGGCAGCGTCTTCGCATATTCCACGACGTCCGGGACATTGACCACGCCGGCGATGTTGGTCCCGCAGTGGCAGACAAAGACTCCGATGCGAGGGTCTTCTCCCTTCACATCTCTTTCGGGCGGATAAACTTTGGGCGTAATCAATGTGCCACGTGCTTCCCGCAAGAGCGAGAGTACCTGGGTGGCGGCGGCCGAGGCCTGCATGACAGTTTCCGGAATATCCTTCGGCTCGGCAAACGGTCCGGCCACAAAGATTCCTTCCCGCGAGGATTCCGCGGGACGGAATGTCGAGGTCCCACAGAAGTTGAACGTGTTGAGCGCCACGCCGAATCGTTCGGCCAGCACTTTGACATCTTTCGGTGGCTGCATGCCCACCGACAGGACGACCAAGTCGTATTCCTGGGTAAGCTTTCGGTCGTTCTCGCCGAGGTACTGGACGATCAGGTTCCGCGTCCCAGGGACTTCCTCGATTTTCGGCACGCGAGAACGGATATAGCGCACACCTAGCTCTTGTGCCCGGTGATAATACTGCTCGAAGCCCTTGCTGAAGGCGCGCAGGTCCATGAAAAAGATGTCGCATTGCAGACCTTCGCCAAGATGCTCTTTGGCGATGATGGCTTCTTTAGTGGCATACATACAGCAGACCGACGAGCAGTAGTCGTGCTCGAAATCGCGCGACCCAACGCACTGCAGGAAGGCAATCCGCTTCGGCTCCTGCCGGTCGAAGGGTCGGAGCACATGGCCGGAGTAGGGTCCGGAGGCGGACATGATCCGCTCGAACTCCAGCGCCGTGAGCACATTCGGGAAGCGGCCATAACCCAGGTCCTTCTTTAACCGGGCATCGAAGACCTCGTATCCGGGGGCGAGGACGATGGCGCCCACATTCAGCTCACGAGTTTCCGGCTTCTGTTCATAATCGATTGCCTTGGCCTCACACACTTCCCGGCAGATTCCGCAGTCTCCATAATTCAAATGGATGCAGGAGTCGGGATCGATGACGGCCTTGTTGGGAACGGCCTGCGGGTA
>CAVZDG010000002.1:0-234803 GCA_963773965.1 uncultured Acidobacteriaceae bacterium | reverse complement strand
GGCGGCGGCTGCGGCATTTAAATGGCGGCGGGCCAGGAAACATCCCGGGGTCAAATTTTAACCAAAAGGCGCACCCCTTTTGCCCCTTATCCGATGGCCTTCCGTGCCGGGTCCGTCGGGCCATCCGCGCCTGGTCAGCAGCGGGTCCGTTACGTTCGGGGCGTTCGCGCGCGGCCTGGTGCGGCTGCCGAACCATCCGCGCCTGCTGCGCGAGTTGCGCCTGCTCAAAAGACATACGCATCGCAGTGGTCGCGACACTGTCGACCACGGCCGCAAACGGCAGCGACGACTTCGCCAACAGCTGCTGCGGCGTTCTGCGCAATCTCTCGAACTACTTGGGATATGACTACACGTACGCCGCATTTCAGGATTGATGCGGCAGGGGCGCTATGTTTCTGTCACGGCCCCCTGGCTCCGCCTGGGCGAGCGAGCGCGATGAGCGCGCGCGGGCCACATCGGACCGCTCTTGCTCCGCCGCGCGCAGGCTTTCCTAAGAAACGGCCACCGGCGCCGTTGGTTGGAGGACAAAACCGAAGGCCTTGGCGTGCCGATGCAAGTTGTCGATGACCCGCGCACGATAACGGATCTCGTAGGAGGACGCAGGGTCGACGCCATCCGAGATCGTTTTCTGATGCCATTGGCGGGCGACAGTCGCGGCTATAACCACGTGCTCGCCACGCTCGGCTTCGCCAGGCGAAGCGCGCCTTTTTGGGCTTCACCCCGCCCGCGGTATGTTATTAGCGACGCAGCTTAAGTTCGGATGATCACGATGACCGAACATACCGCCAAGGCTTTCGACAGCGATCTGCAGGAGATCATGCGCAAGGTCGCGGAGATGGGCGGGCTCGCGGAGCGGCAGATCGCGGATGCCGTCCGGGCACTGGCAGAGCGCGATGCGGAGCTGGCGGAGCATGTGATCGCCACGGACCCCACGATCGATGCCCTGCAACACGAGATCGAGGAAAAAGCGATCCTCACGATTGCGCGGCGGCAGCCGATGGCCGTCGATTTGCGCGAGATCGTGGGCGCGATGCGGGTGTGCAACGACCTCGAGCGGATCGGCGACCACGCCAAGCATATCGGCAAGCGGGTGGTCGCGCTCGACGGCGACTTCCACCCGCAAAAGCTGATCCACGGCGTGGAGCACATGGCCGCGCTTGTATCTGCTCTGCTCAAACAGGTGCTTGATGCCTATGCCAGCCGCGATCTCGCAACCGCCCTCGCCGTGTGGAATGGCGATGAAGAAGTTGACGCCCTCTGTACGTCGCTATTCCGGGAACTGCTTACCTATATGATGGAGGACCCGCGCAATATCACGTTCTGCACGTTCTGCATGCATTTCATGTTCTGCGCGAAGGACATCGAGCGCATAGGCGATCATGCGACGAATATCGCGGAAACCGTCTATTACATGATTGAAGGTCGCCCCATCACCGATCAGCGGCCGAAGGGCAATATCACGAGTTTTGGAGCAACCCCGTTGCAGAAATGATAGGAGGGCCGGGATGGGAGCCCGCAGCGAACTGAAGCGAACGGTCCAATCGCGGCGAGCCCGCCAGCAAATAGCTCGCAGTCTGGGGGGGCGGGCCTGAATGGCGATAGACGGGGGCAAATCACGGATGCCGTTTCAATCAGTGAGCGACCGGCAGCGAAGGGCGACAAAGCGCTGGTCGGCATCGGTGGATATCGCCGCTTCCTGGCGACCACTGGCGAGAACGGCTTCGTCATCGATCGCACCAAGGCCGAGGAGAACGCCAGGTTCGACGGCGTCTTCGTGCTGCGCACCAACACGGACCTCGGCGCACTCAATGCCATGCTTTGCTACAAGCAGTTGACCATGGTGGAGCAGACGTTCCGCACAGCGAAAAGCCTTTTCGAGACGCGTCCAATCTTCCACAAGCTCGATGAGACAATCCGTGGTCACGTCTCGTGCAGCTTCCTCGCCCTTGTGCTGAAGAAGGCACTGGAGGACCGCATCGCGGACCTCGGCAAACCGGGTTCGTGGCCCGAAATCCTCGCCGATCTCAACTTTTAGGTGCGCTAAAAAAAGGCGGTTGAAGGCGACGGGGTGGAGTTCACCGACGAGAACGGCGGTGGCCACGGGGTGCGGCTACGGAAGCGGCAACCCTCAACCATGGCTCCTCCTTGATATCCCGTGATCGGCACCCTCCTCACGCTCTGCCGCAAGGGATATCAAGGGCGGAGCGCTTGGCAGTTGGCATACGGTCAGCCTTCGCAGTGCCGCATCTCGCGCAATCATCCGAACATCCGAACACTTTGACGTCTTTCCGCCGGCGCACGCTTCAGTGTTCGGATGTTCGGCTCGGGGGGCAAGAAACGCGCAAAAGCGTCCTCGAATTGCACTGCCCTGTAACCGTGCCGCGAGACATCTGCTCGCTTGGTCGGATGAACGACGACAGGACGGATCTCGAAATCTTTCAGCAATGCCGCCACCTGGTTTTTGGTGATTGGAGCTCGGCCACGATATTCGTGCCACTGCGAGTTTGGATCGGCGAGAAGCTCCTGCACCACCCGTTCCGATGTTATCTCCTTGCGGTTCTTGGCAAACATCCCCCGCAGTGCTGCGAGCAGCTGAACTCGCTTGCTCTCGACAATATTCCAATATCGATGTTCTTTGCCGTCCTTGAGCCGCCGGTTGCATCTCAAATACATGCCACCTGACTCGACTAAAATCAGCGATTCGAAAAGGCACTTGGTCTACACTACAGCCGAGTTCAGGGCACCCGTCCTTGTTTGGACTCGCGTTTTTCGACCTCGCGCCATCAAAAATCGGCGAATTGTGGCTTGAGTTGAGAAGGTCGGGTTAGGTTTGCCGATCGGGCTTTCGGGTTGCCGGAAAGATCGAAAAACGTAGCCTCATACCTGACTCGGAAGTTTGGGAGGTATTGGGATGTGTGCTGGGTTGAGCGGGCGGGGTGAGAATTCAGCCTGGCGTGAGCACGTATCCAAATCGAAATCGGCCAAAATCAAAATTTGCGGTACCTTCGAATTCCTCGTTCCCCCGGGGAGTTCGCGGACAGGAGTGTCCGCGCCACGCCGGCTGGCGGTTATTCTTCGTGCTTTGTGAACTAAAGGTTAAAATGGATGATTCCGGCTGGCCTCCCGAAGACACTGTGGCCGCAGCCGGGTATTGATTCGTGGAAACTGTGAACAATTTCGAACAAGGGCGGGCGCGGACGTCGCTGGACGCCACTGCGCCGGCTCCGCCCATCGCATCGCCGCCTCGCCGCTCGCGGCCTTCGTCGCCGGTTTACTGGCGCGTCGAGGGCAGCCTGCTGGAACTGACCACGGTTCGTCCGATCGCCTTTTTTACCTGGAACAGCCAGACCTTTATCGCGCGGGCGGCGCGCCGCAGCCTGGTGCTCTTGATGGCGGCGCTGCGGCCATTTTTGTATGCGGCGAACCGCATCGCCGCGACTCGGATCGTTCACGCCGTGCTGCGCGGCATTACGCGCGACCGGCTCGACCTACTGGGCGAAGAAGAATTCGAATACAAGCTGAAGCCGCTGCTCAAAGAAGAAGGATTGCGGCGCCTGAAGGCGTTGCAGGCGACCGGCGTGGACGTGGTGCTGGTGAGCCAGGGATTGGAGCATATGATGCGGCCGCTGGCGCGGCATCTGGGGGTGCGGTGGATTATTGCGAACCGCCTCGACTTCCGCGATGGAGTGGCGACCGGACGGCTGCTGAGTCCGGTAATTCGCCCGCGGGGATTGTTTGCGCGGATTCGCGAAGCGGGCCCGGACGGGCAGCAGAGTCCGGCGCGATGGGTGCGCGCGCTCGGTTTGCGCGGTCCGAAGGCGCTGGCGTCGGCGATTGTGCCGGTGGTGCGGGTGGAGGCGCCGCGGGTTCGTCCCATCGTGTATTTCGACGAAAAGCGGTATCCGGCGCGGTTTTCGGTGCGCAAGGCGCTGAGCGGAAAGCGCGTAATGCTGATCGGTGTCACCGGATTTATCGGCAAGGTGTGGCTGGCGAATACGCTGATGGATCTGCCCGAGATCGGGAAACTCTATCTGCTCATCCGGCGGCAGAAGTCGAGTCCGGCGCAGAAGCGCTTCGAGAAGATGATCGAAGACTCGCCGGTTTTCGATCCGTTGTTTGAGAAATACGGTGACCGCCTGGGCGCGCTGCTGGCGGAAAAAATTGAGGTGGTGGAGGGCGATGTTTCGCAACCCGGCTTGGGGCTGGTTTCGGAGACGGCAGCGCGGCTGCGGAAAGATGTGGATCTGATCATCAACAGCTCGGGGTTGACGGATTTCAATCCCGATCTGCGGGATGCTTTAGCGGTGAATGTGGATTCGACCTATCACCTGATCGAATTCATTCGCGGGTCGGATCATGCGGCGTTGCTGCATCTTTCGACTTGCTATGTGGCGGGGCAGCGCGATGGCCGGGTGAGTGAGCGGGTGCGTCCGAACTACACTCCGTCGCACATGAAGAACTTCGACTCGGAAAAGGAGTGGCATCGCCTGCATGAACTGGTGGAGTCGGCGGAAGCGCGAGCGGAAGGGCCGGAAGTCGCCGCGGAATTAAAGAAGCAGGCGCTCGGGAAAGAGCATGCGGCGAAAGGCCTAAGCGGGCAGGCACTGGAGAATCAGATCCGCAAGAATCGGGTTCGCTGGTTGAAAAATTATCTTACGGAAGAAGGTACCCGGCGCGCGAACGAGTTGGGCTGGCCGAATACTTACACGTTCACCAAGAGCCTGGCGGAATCGCTGATTGCGAAGCATGGCGCGGGGCTGCCGATTGCGATTGTGCGCCCGTCCATTGTTGAGACGTCGGTCGAGAAACCGTTTCGCGGGTGGAATGAGGGCATCAATACCTCGGCGTCGCTGTCGTATCTGCTGGGCACGACGTTCCGGCAACTGCCTTCGAACGAACGCAAGCGGCTCGACATCATTCCGGTGGATGCGGTGTGCGCCGGGATGACGCTGATTGGCGCGGCACTGGTGGAGCGGCGGCACGATCCGCTGTATCAACTGGCGACTTCGGTGACAAATCCTTGCGACATGGGGCGGTCGATTGAGTTGACGAGCCTCGGGCACCGGCGTCAGTACCGCGCGCAGGAAGGTCTGGAGTACTGGCTGCGGTTGCGGATGGATGCGATTCCGGTTTCAAAGGAGCGCTATAACCGTATGTCGGCGCCGGCGCAGAAAATGATTATCCGGTCGATCCAACGTGTGATGTCTCCGCTGCCGTCTGCGATGAAGAAGCCGCTGGCTAAGACTGAGCGCAACCTTGAGCGCGTGGAGAAATTGGTGGGCCTGTTCGAGCCGTTTATTCTGCACAACGAGCATGACTTTGTCGCGGATAATGTAGAGAAGTTGTCGCAGGCTCTGACGCCCGAAGAGAAAGAAATCTTCGGGTATGACACGGCCGGGCTGGACTGGTGGGAGTATTGGATCGACATTCATATTCCGGCATTGCGGCGGTGGACGTATCCGCTGATTGAAGGGCGGGCGCTGGAAGCGCGCGCGCCGCGCGTGCTGCGCATGCCGCCGCCGCCGCATGACAATGGCGAGGCCATGAAGACGGGGACGAACGGAGCAACGTGGCAATTTTCCTGACCGGTGGGACCGGGTACATCGGCGCGCATGTCGCCGCGAATCTGCTCGAGCAGCATGACGCGACTTTGAATCTGCTGGTGCGCGGCCGCGATCCGCGTGACGCGGAACTGCGGCTTTGGCATGCTTTGCAGCTGCACCTGCCGTTTCCCAAGTTCTACGAATACTTGCAGACGAAGATCCGGATTTTTCGCGGCGATCTCACGTCGCCACAGTTCGGTCTCGAACCGGGCGATTACGACCGGCTCGTGCACGGCACCGATTCGGTGATTCACTGCGCGGCCTCGCTGAATCGGAAGTCGGAAAAAAGTTGTTTGAACGTGAATCTGCGCGGGACGCTCGAAGTGGTGCAGTTGGCGCGGCAATCGCACTACTATCACGGGCTGCGGCGGTTTTCGAATGTAAGCACGGTGGCGGTAGCGGGGAAACGCAGCCACGAAATTGTCTCGGAGGACCGGTCGATTGAGTGGGAACGCTCGGATTACGATCCGTATGCGCGGACAAAAAAATTCTGCGAGCACATGGTGCGCGAGTTGCTGCCGGACGTGCCGCTGACCATTTTCCGGCCGAGCATTGTGTTGGGGGACAGCCGCTATCCGCAGACGACGCAGTTCGACATGGTGCGGTCGTTCGTGTTCCTGGCGGGATTGCCGGTGCTGCCGTTTCGTCCGCATGACAAGATTGACATTGTGAATGTGGATTTCGTGGCGGATGCGATTTCGACTTTGCACATGAAGGCGGATCCCGGGCACGATACCTATCATCTTTCTTCGGGCAACGATGCGCAGTCGTTTCAGGAATTGACCAGGGCGCTGGCAGCCGAGCAGAACCGGCGCGGGCCGCTGTTTTTGCCGATCTTGGAAAAACCGTTCGGCTCCATCGTCAACATGCTGGCGAACCGCAAAGGACCGTTGGGGTACGGAGCGGCGCTGATGAATGTCTTCCTGCCGTATTTGACCTGGAATACGGTGTTCGACAACACGCGGGTCACAACCGAATTGGGACGCAAGCCCGCGCCGTTTTCGCAATATAGTTTTCCACTGCTCCGGTTCAGCCGCGAGCACAATTTTGAATACCCGTATCAAGCCTGGCCGGAGAGCACGAGGGCAGGAGGGTCCGCCGCATGATGGACTTCGTTCTGGAAGCGTGGGTATCGAGCATCATCGAGGGCAAGAAAATTCAGTGGATGATGGGCCGGCGCGAGCCCTGGCAGCCGGGCGAGAAACTGAAGCTGCTGTTTGCCGGCTACAACGGGTCGCGCAACACCGGGTCGGATGTTCGAGTGGAGGAGATGCTGCGGCAGATCCGGCGGATTCTCGGGCCGGAAAACGTTGACCTGAGCATGATGACGTTTAATTTTGACCGGTCGCGCGGATATTTTGCAGGGACGTCGCAGGTGCATCTGCCGGATATTTTTCCTCCCTTCCTGGCGAATGAAGTGCCAAAACATCATGGGGTGGTGGCGTGCGAAGGCTCGATGTTCAAGTCGAAATTCGCGAATGCGCTGACGACGATGATGATTGGGTCGCTGGGCATGGCGGCGGCGGAGAACAAGTTGTCGATCGGCTACGGGGCCGAGGCCGGACACATGGATCCGCTGGTCGCGAAGATGTGCGGGCGTTATTGCAGGAATTCGCTGGTGATCACGCGCAATGAAGAATCGCGGAAAATTCTGCGCGAACTGGGCGTACCGACGGAATTGGGCACGGATACAGCGTGGACGTTTGAGCCGCTGGGCGCGGAGTATGGGCAGAAAGCGCTGCGCGATGTGGGTTGGGATGGGAAGACGCCGGTGCTGGTGGTGTGTCCGATCAATCCGTTTGAGTGGCCGGTGAAGGCGTCGGTCGCGAAGGCCGCGCTGCACAGCCTGACCGGTGCATACAAAGAAAGCCACTACCGCGGGCCCTACTTTCATCACGCCGGGCCAGAGGCGGATCGCGCCTACGAACATTACTTGAGTTCGATTGCAAATGCGGTGGCTGCGTTCCGGCAGAAGAAAAATGTATTCGTGATTATGGCGGCGACCGAGCGCATGGATGCCCGGCCTTGCCGTCGTATCTCGGAGAAACTGGGCGGCGTTCCGGTGCTGACCTCGGACGATTACAACATGTACCAATTGGTCAGTATTCTGCGGGCGTGCCGCTTGATGGTGTCTTCGCGCTATCACGGGATTGTGACTTCGATGCCGGTGCTGGTGGCGTCGGCAGGAATCACGATGGATGAGCGCATCCGGAATCTGATGAACGAGCGCGGGCATCAGGAGTTGCTGATGAATGTGGACGATCCGGACCTGGAGGCGCGGACTCTGGCGGCGCTCGAAATTCTGGATCGCGACGGCGAGCGGATTGCCGACGGGATCGCGCGGACCGTGGTGAGGAATTTGAAATTGATGGCGCGCATGGGCGTGTATTTCGAAGAAGAAGTGCAGCGGCGTTATCCGGAGTTTCCCACCCGGCGCGGAGAATGGAGCTGGGAGGATTATCTGCCGCCTCTGAGCGAGAGTTTGCGGGGGCTGGTGGCGGCGCACGGATAGGAGCCGCGGAACTCGCGCTTCGTATCAGGGCATCGCTTTAGCGATGCCGAAAGCTTCTTCCACCTGTAGAGACGGGGCTTGCCCCGTCTCCGGAGACGCGGCAAGTCGCGTCCCTACGGGAGATCAGATGACGATTCATAAGCGCCGATGACTTTTCTTGAACAGATTTTTGCCAGCCTGGAGCGCAGCGGCGATGCCATCGTGCTGCAGGAAATGCGCGACGGGCAGCCGGTCCCTCTTACTGCGCGGCAGTTGCTGGCTCAGGTGCAGGTGGCGCGGGCGTATCTGCGCCGGCTGCGGCTGAAGAAGGGCGACCGGTGCGCGTTGCTGGCGCATAACTCGATGCAGTGGGTGGCCATGGATCTGGCCGTCATGGCGGAGGGACTGACGGTGGTGCCGCTGTATGCGCGGCAGGCGCCGGCCGAACTGGTCGCGATGATGAAGGATTCCTGGCCGTCGGTGATTGCCTGCGGCGAGCAGTCGCTGGCCGATGCGATCGTGGAGGCGTGGCCGGAAGCGCCGCCGTATTTCTGCTTCGAAAATGTTTTTACCGCGGGACGCGGGCCGGTGGAAAAGCCCGCGCCGATCGTCGCAGAAGAAGATGTGGTGACCATCATCTATACCTCGGGCACGTCGGGCGAAGCGAAGGGTGTGATGCTGAATGCGGGCAACGTCGGATACATGCTGGGCTGCACTTCGGGGCGGCTGGATCAGCTGATGCGGGGTCATCCGATGAAGACGCGTCCGGGGCAGGACGCCGTGTTTCATTACCTGCCGCTTTGTTTTGCGGGCTCGTGGATCATGATGCTGACCTGCCTGCTGCGCGGCAACAAGCTTACGTTGAACACGGATCTGGGGAAAATTGCGGCGGAGATGCGGCTGGCGGCTCCGGATTATTTCCTGAATGTTCCCGCGCTTCTCGAACGCATGCGCAAAGCCGTCGACGAGCAGCTTTGGAAGACGGGTGGGTTTCCTCTTAAGGTGTACACCAAGGCCAAGGGCGCGTGGGTGCGGCAGCAGGAGGGCAAATCGCGCGCCGGGGATGGGTTTTGGCTCGGGCTGGCGAATCGGCTCGTGTTTCCGACGATTCGCAAAAAGATGATCGGCGGCAAGCTGCGCGCTCTGATTTGCGGCTCCGCGCCGCTGAGTGTGGAGACGCAACTGTTTTTTATGATGCTGGGCATTCCTGTGTTGCAAGTGTACGGGCTCACCGAAACGACGGCGATCTGCACCATGGATGATCCGGATGCTCCGGTAATTCCGGGGCGGGCGGGGCCGACGATTACGGGCGTCGAAATGAAGATCGCGGAGAACGCAGAGATCGTGGTGCGCGGGCCGAATATTTTTCCGGGATACTGGAATCGTCCGGAAGAGACGGCGAAGGTGTTGCGCGACGGCTGGTTTTATACCGGCGATCAGGGCGAAGCGGACGCGAATGGAAACTGGAAAATTGTCGGCCGCATGAAGAACCTGATTATTCTTGCGTCGGGGCATAACATTGCGCCCGAACCGATTGAGGATAAACTTCTGCATGAGTTGCCGGGTGCGATTCAGGTGGTGGTCGTCGGCAACGGGCGCGGATATCTGGCCGCGCTGATCACGGGCGAAGTGAGCGGCGAGAAGACACAGGCGGTGCTGGACCTTGTGAATCCGGGCCTCCCGCACTACAAGCAGGTGCGAGCCTTTCATCTGGTGGAGGAACCGTTCACCATCGAGAGCGGGTTGCTGACGGCGAACGGAAAGCTGAAACGCGACTTGATTGCCGAGCGCTTTCGAAACGAAATTGACGCGCTGTACCAGGCCTCGAAGAATCAGGCGACGAAGACGGCATGAACGACTTCAAAGGGCAGACGCTTTCGTGGCAGATCGTGAATGGTGCGATTGAGCTTGCATTGCATCGCGATCCTTGCAATGAGATTGGGTCGCTCACACTGGACGAGTTGGAGAAATTTAAGGCGGCCCTACCCGGGCTGGCGAATGAAGCGCACGCGTTGATTGTCCATTCGACGTTGAAGGCCGGGTTTTCGGCAGGAGCGGATTTGCGTGAGTTGTTTCAGCGCGGGCAAGAGATGGAAAAAAGCGAGGCCTTGCGCGGAGTGCGTGAGTTTTTGGAGCGCATTCACTCCGTGATGAACGCGCTTGATGCGGCGCCGTTGACGACCATCGCGGCGGTGCACGGTGTGACGTTTGGCGGGGGGTTCGAGTTGGCGCTGGTTTGCGACATTATTATTGCGGACCGCATGGCGCGATTTTGCTTCCCGGAACTGCGGCTTGGGCTGATTCCGGGATTCGGTGGGATTCCGCGTCTGAAGCGGGATTTGGGCAATGCGGTGGTGCGCGATCTGCTGCTCACCGGGCGCAGCTTCAACGTGATGAAGGCGCAGCAGATTGGGCTTGTGAGCCAGATTGCCGCCGAGGGCGAGGCATTGCGGGTGGCACGCGCTACGGCAAGCCAGGTGGGGAAATTTGACCAGCGGACGGCGGCGGCGGCGAAGGAGTTTGTGAAGCCGATCCCGTATGAGGAGTTGAAGCGGGAGATTGATATTTTCTGCAAACTTTATTCGCGTCCGGCCGTCGAAGAAGGGTTGCGCAAGTTTGTGGAGAACGAGGGAGTGCAGCCGTACTTACCTTAATCTGTAATTGGTCATTCGTAATTTTAGGGACGCACGCTTATGTCAGTGCCTACTATCGATCACACACTTGACGAAATTCTGAATCTTGCGGCCTCGCATTTTAAAGTGCCGCGCGAAAACCTCACGCCCGACGACGACTTTTTCAAGACGCTGGGAATCGACAGCTTGCGGGCGCTCGATCTGCTGACGCGGCTTGAGCATCACTTTCGCATCGAGTTGCCGGATTATGAACTGCAGGGCGTGTCGGATTTCCGAACGCTGGCGAATCGGATTCAGGCGCGGCTGTAGAACCGGTGGTCAGTGGGCAGTGGCCAGTGGGCAGTTGTTGATTGTTACCGGTGGGCGATACGAGCAACTATCCACTGGCCACTGACCACTGACCACTTCTTTGTGGTGAGATAAGAACATTGAATGCTTGATCTTCGCCAATATGCCAGCCTGGGTGCAGCGCTCAAGGATGCGCTGGAGCGCTGGCCGAACGAAACCTGCCTGATTGAAGCCGATCGCGACCGCGAAAAGGTGCGGCTTACCTATTCTGACTTTAAGGAAATGGCGCGCCCGCTTTGCCGCGCGCTTCAGGACGCCGATTTCAAGGCGGGCGACCGCGCGGCGATCATCATGACGAATCAGTCGAAGTGGCTGATCTCCGCATATTCGATTTTTTTCTGCGGCGGCGTGCTGGTTCCGCTGGATTATAAATTGACCGCAGCGGAGCATCTGCAACTGCTGGCGCATTCGAAGGCGCGGTTTCTGATTGCCGAATACTATTTGTGGCGGGCGATCACGGAGTCACCGGAGTTTCCAGAACTCACGGCGGAGATTGTGCTGGTGACGGAAGCGCCGGCGGGGGCGGCCTTGCGCGGCGCTTACCGCTGGGAGGAGTTCAAGAGGAAGGGCGAACCGCAATTTGTGGCGCGGCGGCGCGAGGACGCGGCCTGCATCGTTTATTCGTCGGGGACGGGCGGGCGTCCGAAGGGATGCGTGCTCACGCACGACAGTTATCTGGAGCAGTGCGCTTCGCTGACGGCGTGGTATCCATTTTGGCCGGGCGTGCGCTATTTGAGCATTCTGCCCACCAATCACGCGATTGATTTCATGGTCGGATTTATCGGGCCGTTCGTGTGCGGGGCTTGCGTGGTTCATCTGCGGACTCTGCGTCCGGAGTTTGTGCGCGATGCGTTCGTCCGTTACCGCATCACCTACGTGAGCCTGGTGCCGATGGTGCTGAAGAATCTGGAACTCGGGCTGCGCGCGAAGTTTGATGAACTGAAGCCCGGAAAGCGGTGGCTGCTGGATCGGTTGATCGGGCTGAACAAAATGCTGACACGAGGACGTCCGCGGGTGGAGGTCAGCCGGCGTCTGCTGCCGCAAGTACACAAGGCATTTGGCGGAGAGCTGCGGGCGTTGATCGTTGGCGGAGCATTTACGGATCCTTCGACGTTGCAGTTTTTCTACGATCTGGGAATTCCGGTGACGTGCGGGTACGGGCTGACGGAAGCCTGCACGGCAGTGACGCTCAACGATTTGAAACCATTTCGCGCCGATACGGTGGGCAAGCCGCTGCCCGGGAGCAAGGTGCGCGTGCTGAATCCGGATGGCGACGGGATCGGCGAAGTTGCGGTGCGGAGCCGCGCGGTCATGTCGCACTATCTCGATGACCCGGAACTGACGGCGCAGACGATCGTCGAAGGCTGGCTGCTGACGGGCGATCAGGGGCGCTTTGAAGAGCACGGACACCTGCAGCTTGTTGGGCGCAAGAAAAATATGATCGTCACCGAGGGCGGAAAGAACATTTATCCGGAAGACATCGAGGCGGTGTTCGATGGTCTGCCAGTGAAGGAATACTGCGTGTTTGCGGCGAATTATTTGTGGCCGCAGAAGACGCTCGGCAACGAGATGCTGGTGCTGGTGGTGCGACTGGAGCAGAATCAGAAGTTCGACGATCAATTGCGCGAGGCGATGGTGGCGAGGAACCGGCGGCTGGCCGACTTCAAGCGCGTGGGCGGATATCTGGTGTGGGAGAAAGATTTTCCGCGGACGGTGGCGCTGAAGATCAAGCGCGGAGAATTGGCGGCGGAGATCGGCGCGGGCGCGGCGCGGAAATCTATCGTGGAGATTTAGACGGAAAATCCACCACGGAGACACAGAGACACGGAGAACATCCGAGTGAAGGTCGCAGGTCTCAGGAATTTGATTTGTGGATAACACGCCTGGGCCTGAGACCTAGCCCCTGAGACCTGACACCTGCGACCTGAGACCTAACGTGTGAACGAAACTTTTCTTGCTATTATCAATCCGGCGGCGGGCGGCGGGCGGTGCGGCGAGCGCGCGGGAGCGGCGCTTGATCGCCTGCGGGGCGCGGGGATTGCGCTGGAGACGGCGGAGACGAGCGTGGCTGGCGAGGCTTCGCTGATTGCTCGCGAGGCCTATGGGCGCGGCTATCGGAAGTTTCTGGCAGTCGGTGGGGATGGGACCTCCTATGAGATCGTCAACGGGTTGTTTCCGGAGAGCTGGTCTCAGGAAAGCAGGTCTCAGGTCTCAGGTGTCGGGTCTCAAGGACTTTCAGGTGGTGCGGAAGATCAGATTCCTACGCTTGGATTTCTTCCGCTTGGAACTGGCAATTCGTTTCTGCGAGATTTTGTCGATGGAGCTTCCAGCAAGGGCGGTTTGGAGCACGCGATGCAGGCGCTGGAGGCGCGGCGTTCGCGGCCTTGCGATGTTTTGCGACTGGAGCACAAAGACGGAGCGATCTACTTCACCAATCTGCTGAGTGTGGGGTTTGCGGCGGACGTGGCGGCGCTGCGGCATCGGCGGTTTCTGGGGTTGGGGCAGTTCGGGTATCTGCTGTCCATTTTTCTTTGTCTGGCGCGGCTTGATCGGCGGCCGTTTCCGGTGCGTTTGGAGGGGCGGCGAGAGTTTGATTCGCGACGCTGCTTGTTTCTGGCGTTTAACAACAGCAAGTTCACGGGTGGCACAATGATGATCGCGCCCGACGCGGTCACCGATGACGGATTGATTGAGTATGTGCGATGGGGGCCGATTGGGCGACTGGGGCTGATCCGAAATTTGGCGACGCTTTATGATGGCACGCACACTCGGCATCCCCTGGCGGAGCGGCAGGCGGTGCGGCGCGTCGAGTTTCAACTCGACGGGCCGGTGGATGTGATGGTGGACGGCGAGGTGCTGAGGCTGGAGTGCCGGACGATCGACGTGCTGCCCTCGGCGCTTCGGGTGGTGGTTTGAGACGGGGCAAGCCCCGTCTCTACTCGTGATATAAGAAATCCATGTCGCAAGAGCGAAGAGAACGGCAAAAGGAAAAACTGGGGATAGAAACTGGTGCGAGCCGGAAATGGCGGCGGATTGCGATCTATGCAGCGCTGATTGTGGCTGCGTTCGGGCTGGCCTACTATCTCGGCAACCGCACCCAGCACAAGCACGATGCCTTCGCACGCTGTCTGACCGAGCGCGGCGCGAAGATGTACGGGGCGTGGTGGTGTCCGCATTGTGTGGAGCAAAAAGAAAAGTTCGGCGCGTCGTTCGAGGACGCTCCTTACGTGGAATGCGGCATCAAAGGCGACACACACGGGAAATCGCAGGCTTGCAAAGATGCAAACATCAACCACTATCCCACCTGGCAGTTTCCGCCCACCGGAGAACGAGTGGAGCGCATTTTCACTCTGCAAGAACTGAGCGACCGAACGGGGTGTTCGCTGCCGTGACCGATTTGATGCAGCGTCTGATGAGCCTGGTCGCCATTCTGGCGGTGTGCGGAATCGCAGTGTCGTCGTTGTCGTTGCAGCATCACTACGCGACCTCAAAGACGGCGTACTGTGAAATCGGCGAAACGTTCAATTGCGACATCGTGAACCGCAGCGAATATTCGTCGATCCGCGGAATCCCGGTCGCGCTGATTGGAATGCTCGGGTACGCGGCGCTGGCGGGGCTGGCCACCGTGTATCGCGAGCGGCGCGAGACGCCGGCAATGCTCTTCAGCGGCGCTGTCGTGGGCCTGGCATTTGCTTTGTACCTGACCTACATTGAAGGCCGCGTGCTGGGAGTATGGTGCATTTTGTGTTTGAGTTCTCTGGCATTGATAGCGACGACGACTGTGTTGGCGGCGGTGATCTGGTGGAAGCGGGCCCGTACCCAGTAGCCAGGTGCCGGCCCGAATGTTTCTTCTGAAAGCTCGATTCACTCCATGTCCCGGCCCACAACGCGAAAACTGAAGACGAAGCCCGTCGCCACCGCTGCGATGCCCGTCGCAGCCGGCAATCTGTGGCTGCATGAGCTCAGCAGCCGAATCTTCGAGAACACGCGCCTGCTACGGGTTTGGCTGCCTCCGGATTACGACGGCTGGGGTATGACGCGCTATCCCGTCCTTTATTTGAATGACGGACAGAATCTGTTCGATCCGGTAACCGCCTTTGCCGGAGTGCACTGGCAGGTGGGCGAGACCGCGGCCCGGTTGATCGCCGAACAGAAAATTCGGCCGCTCATTATCGTTGGCATCGACAACACCAAGAACCGGGCTCGCGAGTACATTCCGTACAAGTCAAAGGATCCCAGAGCTCTAAACCCTAAGGGAAAATGCTATCCGGATTTTCTGCAGCGTGAAGTGATGCCGCTGATCGAAGAACGTTATCCGGTATTGAAGGGACCGGAGAATACGGGATTGGGCGGTTCCTCTCTCGGAGGCCTGATCACGTTGTACACGCAACTGGCAGCGCCGGGAGTGTTTGGGCGATTGCTAATCGAGAGCCCGTCGCTGTTCGTCGGGAACCGGAAAATTCTGGAAGAGAGCCGTAGATTCCGCCGTTGGCCGGCGCGCACTTACCTGGGGATGGGAACGCGGGAAGTGGGGCATGCGGAGAAAGACGAAAGGATCGTTGGCGACGTCCGCGAACTGGAAACCATTCTGCGCGCGTCTGGCCTGGACGACCAACGGCTGAAAGTTCGCGTCGAAGAAGACGCTACACACAGCGAATCGGCTTGGGCGGCGCGGTTTCCGGAGGCGTTGGAGTTTCTTTATTCGGATCGCGTGTTGCCTGTGTCTGGTCCTAAGGTTTAGGACGTCGTGGTGAAAGTGAGGCCCCGCTCTTCAATTCGCAATTCGCCACAGGTTGTCATCCCCAACGAAGCGAGGGATCTGCATTTTGCGGCGAACTGCAGATCCCTCGCTTCGTTCGGGATGACAATTCATGAAAGGTGCCAGCGTTCACGATAGGTTATTATTATTGGTCTTCTTCTCCAAGATCATCTTTTCGAGGGTCATCTATGAATGTTCGTGGTTTGGTGGGGCGGTGTGCTCTGGTCGCAGCGCTGGCACTCTCGGCGGCGGCCCAGCCATATAACGAGGCGCAGTTCAAGGGAATGAAGTGGCGCGACATCGGGCCGTTTCGCGGCGGCCGCGTGCTGGCCGTGACTGGAATTCCCGGCAGTCCCTTCACCTACTACTTCGGCGGCGTTGCCGGCGGCGTGTGGCGGACCACCGATGGCGGTGTGAGCTGGCAGCCGATTTCCGACAAGAGCGTGATCTCGTCGATCGGCGCGATTGCGGTCTCGGAATCGAATCCGAACGTGATCTACGTGGGGACGGGCGAGTCCTGCCTGCGCGGCAATATCTCGTATGGCGATGGAGTTTACAAAACGACCGATGGCGGCAAGACGTGGCAGCACATCGGATTGAAGGATACGCAGCACATTGCGCGCGTTTGGATCGACCCGCGCAACTCCGACCATGTGCTCGTCGCGGCGCTCGGTCACGCCTATGGACCGAATCCGGATCGCGGCGTTTTTCGCACCACCGACGGCGGCCGGACTTGGGACAAGGTCCTCTATAAGGACGACAAGTCAGGCGCCATCGATCTGGCAGTTGATCCCCACAATTCCAACGTGATGTTTGCCGCTCTTTATCAGATCCGGCGCACGCCGTGGAGTATGGAGAGCGGCGGCCCCGGCAGCGGATTGTACCGCTCCACCGACGGCGGAAATTCCTGGCAACATCTCGAAGCGAAGGGCCTGCCGGAGGGCATTCTGGGGCGCATCGGGATCAGCGTTTCGGGCGCCGACTCAAATCGCGTGTACGCGCTCATCGAGTCGAAGGAGAGCGGGCTGTATCGTTCCGATGACGGCGGCGAAACCTGGTCGCGCATCAACGATGACCAGCGGCTCACGCAGCGCGCGTGGTACTTCACGCATATTTTTGCCGATCCGAGGAGCGCGGACACGGTTTACATGCTGAACACCGGCCTGTTCCGCTCGACTGACGGCGGCAAGACGCTGAATCTTCTGCCGGCGCCGCACGGCGACCATCACGGCTTCTGGATCGATCCGCAGAATCCGAATCGGATGATCAACTCGAACGACGGCGGGGCTACGATCTCGGTCGATGGCGGCAAGAGCTGGTCCACGGAGTACAACCAGCCGACGGCGCAGTTCTATCACGTGACGGCGGACAACGATTTTCTCTACAAAGTGTACGGCGCGCAGCAGGACAACTCGACCGTCGGCATCGCCAGCCGCACCGACGACGGTTATGTTGGGCGCCAGCACTGGTTCGATGCGGGCGGCGGAGAGAGCGGCTACATCGCGCCCGATCCGCGGGACTCAAACATTATTTATGCGGGTTCGGGAGAAGGCGCGGTCACCCGCCTCGATCGCCGCAGCAACCAGCAGCAGGACATTACCGTCTGGCCGGAGGAGAGTTCGGGCCACGGCGTTGGCGATCTGAAATACCGGCTGGGATGGACGCAACCCATCGTGATCTCACCGCATGATCCGAATGTGATCTACACGACCGCCGAGCGCGTCTTCAAGACTACCGACGAAGGCAAGAACTGGACGGCGATCAGTCCCGATCTGACGCGCAACGACAAGAGCAAGCAGGTTTCTTCCGGCGGGCCGCTGACCAAGGACAATACCTCGGTCGAGTATTACGACACGGTGTTCACGATCGCGGAGTCGCCCGTGCAGAAAGACCTGTTATGGGCGGGAACCGATGATGGCTTGATTCACGTTTCGCGCGATGGCGGCAAGAACTGGACGAATGTAACGCCCAAGGGAATTCCAGAGTGGAGCCTGGTAAGCCTGATTGAGGCATCGCCCCATGACGCAGGCACGGCCTATGCGGCGGTCGACACGCATAAGCTCGACGATTTCAAGCCGTATATTTTCAAGACCACAGATTCCGGCAAAACATGGGCCAAGATCACGAATGGCATTCCGGACGGCGCTTACACGCACGCTGTGCGCGAGGACCCGGCTCGGAAGAACCTGCTGTACGCGGGCACGGAGACAGGGATTCACGTTTCGTTCGATGGCGGAGCGAACTGGCAATCGCTGCAGCTGAATTTGCCGAACAGTCCGATCCATGACCTGATTGTGAAAAATGACGATCTGGTGGTGGCGACGCATGGCCGCTCTTTCTGGATTCTGGACGACCTCACGCCCCTGCGCGCAGTGCGTACACAGGCGGCGACGGAAGCCGTGCTTTACAAGCCGCGACTGACCTATCGCATGCGCTGGCCCGACTTCTTCGAGCGGCGGCAGCCGGTGGGCGATAATCCTCCGACCGGCGCGATCATTTATTACTACCTGCCAACCGCGCCGAAGGGCGTGGTGACGCTCGAATTCCTGGATACGTCGGGGAAGGTTGTGCGGCGCTACTCGAACGAAGAGAAGAAGGAAGCGGAAACGCCGCCAGAGTGGCCCGATCAGACGCCTCCCGAGGAGAAGATTCCGGCCGATGTGGGCGTGAACCGCTTTGCCTGGGATCTGCGTTTGCAGGGGCCGACGCCGCTGGCGGGAGAGCCGGGCGCGGAATTCCGCAATCGCGGGCCGATGGTACCGTCGGGCGCCTACCAGGTGCGGCTGACGGCGGATGGGAAATCGTACACCGCGCCGCTGGAGTTGAAAGCGGATCCGCGGGTCAAGGTGTCGAGCGACGACCTGCAAAAGCAGAGTGCATTGGGCCGCAAGATCGTGGCGCAAGTGTCGGAGATTCACGAGGCGGTCGCGGCGATCCGCGAAGTGCGCACCGAGACTCGCGCGCTCAGCCGGCGTTTCGGCGACGGGCGTTCTGGCGACGATCCGCGCTACGCATCGCTCGTTTCGGCCATGAAAGACTTCGACAAGAAGAGCTTCGATCTGGAGTCGCAATTGCTCCAGGTGAACTCGAAGAGTTCGGAGTCGAACCTGAACTACCCGGTGCTGATCGACGAGCGGCTGCACGCATTGCTGTTCAGCGTCGATGCGGCGGATGCCGCACCCACGAAGCAGCAGTACGAGGTCTTCGACGATCTCGAAAAACAGGCGCAACCGCTGCTGGCGCAGTACCGGGAGTTGATGGCGAAGGACCTGCCAGCGTTGAGTGAGATGGTGAACAAGCAAAACATTCCCGCGCTCTACGTGCCGGCAGGGAAGTGAACGCGAGAACAATGGAGTGCCGGGCGTCCTCGCCCGGCATCAATTTGGAAGCGCCCCAAACGGGTGTCTGATTTCCCGTAGAGACGCGGCTTGCCGCGTCTCCGGCGCCGGCAGAGACGGGGCAAGCCCCGTCTCTACAGGAACATCTACTTCGTAATCACGCCGCAGGCGATGCGGTCGCCAGAGTTGCCTGAGGGGTCGGTTTTCTGGTCGTCGGCCTTGGCGTGGATGACGAGCGATGTACCGCCATTACTAAACATCGAGTGGCTGTCGTCACCCCAGTTGACGTCTTTATTCACGGCATGGAAATGTGCTTTGCCGTCCGCGCCCACGGTGAAGTTGGGGTTGTCGCCGGCGTGGTGGCCCTCCGGGTTCTCCAATCCATGCTTCTTACCGTCAGGGTTGAAATGCGGCCCGGCGGACTTGAAGTCGGGGGCCTCGCATTTTGCGTTCTGATGAAAGTGGATGGCGTGGACGCCCGGAGGCAGATTCTCGAGATTGAGTTCCATTTCCATTCCTCCAGGGCCGTCCCACATAAGTGCGGTGCCTACAGACTTGCCTTGAGCATCCTTGAGTTGAACCAGAATCTTGGTCGAGCTGGCCGATGCGAGCGCGACCACGAGCAGTGCGAGCGGGATGAGGCGAGCGGTTTTCATGGGGGGATTATAGCGGAATCGGCTACAAACTGCGGGCAACCGGTTTGCTCGAAGCTCGCGGCTCGAAGCTCGAAGCTCAGCACCGCATTACCTCCGCTCTGGCGCAGAATGCGGGGCAATGGGACAATAGGTAAATGCAAAGATCTCTCACTACAGCGCTACTATTGGCCGCGGGGATGATGCTGGCTGGAGATGGCTATGCCCAGCAGACTCCAGCAGCAAGCACCCCGGCGGCAACGACACCAGCGGCTCCTGCAGCCACAACTCCGAAAGCCGCCACAACGGCGAAAGCTCCGGTGAAGAAAACGGGAACGGCAGCGAAAAGCGCGGCGGCTCCGGCGTTCACAACGCGAAAAGAAAAGTTCAGTTACGCCCTGGGAATGAACATCGGGTCAAACCTTGGGAACACCCTGAAAAACCAATCGGTGGAAGTGGACTGGAATCTGGTGTCCGAGGGATTGAAGGACTCCACGGGCGGCGGTAAGACGCGTCTGACGGAAGAAGAAGAGAAGGCCGTGCTCACCGAGGTGCAGAACGAGGTTCGCAAACAGCAGCAGGAGAAGATGCAAGAGGCTGGGGCTGCGAACAAGACCGAAGGCGAAGCATTTCTGGCCGCCAACAAGAGTAAAGACGGCGTCGTCACTTTGCCCAGCGGTTTACAGTACAAGATTCTGACAGCCGGCGCGGGACCGAAGCCCACGGCGAGCGACTCGGTCGTGTGTAACTACCGCGGCACTCTCATCAATGGCACGGAATTTGACAGCTCCTACAAGCGTGGGCAACCGGCGACGTTTGGAGTCGGTCAAGTCATCAAAGGTTGGACGGAAGCGCTGCAGCTCATGCCCGTGGGATCGAAGTGGCAGCTCTTTATTCCTTCCAGCCTTGCCTACGGTGAGCGGGGCGCGGGCACCGAGATCGGGCCCAATGCGACCCTGATCTTTGAGGTTGAACTGCTCTCGATCCAGGATAAGACAAAAGACGACAAGAGCAAGGAAGATAAGAAGGACAACAAAAGCGAAGAAAAGAAGTAGCCGACTTTTTGTCCGGTGGAGCGCCGGGCGTCCTCGCCCGTCCCTCCACCGGATGACTCATCGAGCGGTCAGTCACTACATTCCCAGATACTGCACGTGGACGTAGGTTCCGAGCCTGACGTTATAGCCGAGGTACCAGCCGATGTGATCGGGATCGTCGTAGATGACGATTTCGTCCGAATCCCACAGCCAGCCGTCACAGAATCCAACATCGTAGGGAGCTACCGAGAAGAAGAAACCGCCGAACCAGAAACGGCCGGGACCACCGCCTCCGAGGTGCCAGATGTGGCCGCGACCAAAACCGCCGGTGAAGCGGCCGTGCTCCCAGGGATGATCCAGATGGTAATGAGGGTCGTTACGGCCGGTATCATGGCCCACCCATTTTCCATTGGAATGTACGTGGGGAGCTTCGGGATGTCCTGCCTTGTCGTTGAACTTGCGGTTTTCCTCAGCCGGATGCGGAGTGGTTACTTTCGCAGGACCGTGCTTCGGGATGTTTTGATGGCCGCCACCGACCTCGGGCCGGCCGCCGGCTTCATGGCCGCCGTGTTGTGCCAGCGCGGAGAGAGAAAATGCGAAACATAGAGCGAGCAATCCAATCAGCTTCTTCATTTGTCACCATCCTCCAATAGCGATAACACTAGTTTAGTTTAGATGTTCCTGTGGCTTCTCAAAATTTTAGCAGCGGAGGAGCGCCCGACCAGGCTGCGGAAGAGTTTATTTTGCTCCCCGGCTGATTTCCCGTGAAGACGCGGCAAGCCCCGTTGCTACTACTCGTAGCGCAGGGCTTCGATGGGGTCAAGGCGGGAGGCGCGGATGGCCGGCACCATGCCGCTGACCAAGCCGACGGCAGTGAGGATAAGGACGGCGACGATCAGGGTGATGGGGTTGATCATGAGGCGGATGTCGCCAGCCTCGGCATGTTTGGCCATGGCGCTGTAAAGCGTAAGTCTGCCTACGGTGAGGGCAACGACGTAAGCCAGGACGATGCCCAGGAGTCCGCCGATGAAGGTGATGGTGAGCGCCTCGGCCAGAAACTGGAGGAAGATGTGGCGGCGCCGAGCGCCGAGCGCTTTCTCCACGCCGATTTCGCGGGTGCGCTGGGTGACGGAGACGAGCATGATGTTCATCAGGCCAACGCCGCCGATGCCCAGAGTGAGGGTGCCGATGAAGCCGAGCAGGATCTTGAGGCCGAGGGTGATGACCTCGAACTGATGGACCTGCTCCATAAGATTAAAGACCATCAGGGCGCGGCGGTCGGCAGGATTGAATTTATGCTGTGCGGCCATGATGTAGCGCACGGATTGCTCGATCCGTTCGTAGTCGTTGGTCTCGTAATTGAACCAGACGGAGTCGAGGTAGTGAGTGTCCTTGAGGTCACTCATGGTGGTAAAGGGGACGTAAACGACACGATTGATGTTGTCGTCACCGGCCTGCATCTTGGCGCTAAGAACACCGACGACTTCATAGCTGATGCCATCGACGCGGATGTGCTCGCCCAGGGCGTTGCGTCCGGAGAAAAGTTTTTCCTTGGTTTCGGAACCGATGACGGCGACCCGCGCGCGCTGCATCTGATCCTCGGGGTTGTAGAAGCGTCCCTGCTCGAGGGTCAAGGCGCGGATGGCGAAAGTATTGGGATATTCGCCGTTGACGCTCATGGTGTATGAGCGAGTGTCGTACTGCACGGTCGCATCCTTGTCGCAACTGGGAGTGATGTGGGTGATCTGCGGGATGTTGGTGGAGAGCAGATCGACGTCGTCCAGTGTAATACGGGTTTGCGCGCCGGCTTTCTGTCCGCCGGCCTGCATCGAGGAGCGGCCGGGAACCACGATGATGAGTTTGGTGCCAAAATTTTTGAAAATATTGGCGATGGCTTGGCCGAAGCCATCGCCGTAGGCGAGGAGCATCACGACGGTGGCGATGCCCCACGCCATGCCCAGCATGGTGAGCGCGGTGCGGCGCCGGTTGTGGCGCATGGCATTGTAGGACTCCTGGAGCAGGTCACGAACCATAGAATTTGTAATTCGCGATTTGTAATTTGTAATTTCACACCAGCAACAAGCAATTACAAATTACAAATTACAAATTACAAATTACAAATTACAAATCCTACTCCTGCCTCAAGGCCTCGACCGGCTCCAGGCGGGCGGCCTTGCGGGCGGGATAGAGCCCGGCGGCGACGCCCGCGAGAGTAAGGCTGGCGATGGCGAGGACCGCGGTTTTTAGAACCAGCCTCGGCGGATCGAAGCCGCCGGGACCATTGTAATTGCGGAACAGAGCCATAAGGCCGCCGGCCAGGGCCATGCCGATGAGTCCGCTGACCAGCGTCAGCAGAATGCCCTCGGCGAAAAATTGCAGCATGATGCTGCGGTTGGTGGCGCCCAGGGCTTTGCGCAATCCGATTTCGCGCGTGCGCTCGGAGACCGCGACGAGCATGATGTTGATGACGCCGATGGCGCCGAGAGCGAGCGTGACCAGACCGACGGTGCCGAGGAATTCGTTCATCGCATCGAAGATGGTGCCCATCATTTGCGCTTGCTTGACGGTATCCCAGCCTTCGAAGGCGTCCTCATCGTGATAATCGAAGTGGTGATTGCGGGCGACGACGCGGCGAGCCTCATCCTGTGCGAGCAAGTGTTCGTCGGCAACGCGAGGCTGATAGTTGAGGAACGAAATCGCGTCGTATGCCTCCTCGCCCTTGAGCGGGAAATCACTGCGCATGACCTGGAAGGGAATGTAGGCACGGGTGTTGGTGGAGTTTTCGTCGCCGCGGCCGACGCGCTTCAGAGTGCCGATAACTTCGAAGCGATGGTCATTGAGCAGAATGAACGAGCCGACAGCGGGACGTCCCGGAAAAAGGTTGTGGGTCATCTCATCGCCGAGGACGACGACGTCACGTTTTTGAACTTCGTCGAGGTCGTTGAGCCAGCGTCCCTGTTTCAGCGGGAGGAAACGGATTCCGTTGTACTGCGGTTCGGCGCCGGTGAGTTGGCCACTGGCGCTGGCGAACTCGCTGACGGCATGCACGTCGTTGGTGGTGAGAACGGGAGTGATGGCCCGAATGTGCGGAGATTCTTTGCGGATGTCAAGGTAATCCTGGTATGTGATCCGGTACTGGCGGGCGGAGTTCATGCTGCCTTGAACGGCCGGAGCGCGGCCGGGGAAGAGCATCATGATGTTTTCCCCGTACTCCGAAAGGTTGCGCTGGTTGCCGGTTCGGAAGCCTTCGCCGAGGCCGACCAGCAGCAGCAGGGAACCCACACCCCAGGCGATGCCGAACATGGTGAGGAACGAACGCAGTTTGTGCGCCCAGAGGGTGCCGAAAATCTGCGCAAAGACGTCGATCACCATTTGCATGGGGTGGATAACTCGCGATGCCAGCTCTTAGCTCTTGGCTTCTGCTTCTTGGCGCTCAGCTCTCAGTTCTTAGCTTTCAGTTCTCAACAACCCGCTTCTGGCTGTTGGCTTTTGCCCGCCTCCATGTTTCTCAATCCCCGGGCGGGTTCTGCCCTGGACCGGCGGTTTCACTCCATCCGTCCTACCTGTTATTAGAATAGCAAGCGGGCGGAGTGGGGTACACCGCCAAGTTTTGGTGTCTATTTTCACGGTTACTCACTTGATACAATTGCACCGATTTTGGTGCAACCGCTTGGCCGGCAGGCCCGCCACTTTAGAATCATTCTCCCTCGCCGTGGTAGGGAATCACCGAATGCCCTTTCAGTGTCGCCCGAATCTGCTGGCGTTGCTCAGCGCTCAGCGCCGTGAACTGAAATCCGTACTCTGTTCCCAGTGCGCGAACAACTTTCGCCGGGATCACGTGTTTGTCGGAGTCCGACAGCGGGATTTCGAGCATAGCGGACTCGCCCAGCATCAGAGCTTCGGCAACAAATGCCCCCAGGCCACTTTCGCTGAGATCACGCGCCCAGCCCTGCAGGCTAAGTTCCTTGCGGTCCCGCTGGAGACGAATCTGAATCCTGGCCTCGAACACATGCCTGGGTAAGATCCGATCCGCCGAGCCCGGTACGTCGTCAGAAAAAAGAGTTGCCATTTGTCGAGATCGTCCTCCGCACCACGGTTGGATCAGAAAGAATACCAGAGGGCGCTGGCGTTAAGGCTGCAGCCTGCCCTCATGCAGAGGGTGGCAAAAGAATATCAATAGAGCCAGACAAGTTCTAAAACGACTACGCTGTCTTTCGTAGCTGCAGACCTCGCCAATTCGATCTGTTCCGCTGCCCTAAAGTTCCGTCCCTCTCTGGCCGATATACCGAGAAGCGGGCGCAAGAAGAAGCACCGGCATTTTCCCTTACGCAGAATGAGGACCTTTTCATGAGCATACGTGCCCTCATCGTGGACGATTCCTCGGTCATGCGGAAAATCGTGGAACGCTCGCTGCGCCAGGCCGGCATCGACCTCGGCAAAGTATTCGAGGCAGGCGACGGGGCCCAGGCGTTGGCTGTGCTCGCGGAAAACCAGGTTGACCTGATTCTTTGTGACATCAATATGCCAGTCATGGACGGGCTGGAGTTTATCAAGCAGCTTCCGGGAGTGGCGAAGGCGAAAGACGTGCCCGTGGTCATGATTACAACGGAGGGCAGCGAGTCACATGTGGTACAGGCCTTGTCCTGCGGGGCTCGCGGTTACATCCGCAAGCCATTTACGCCGCAGCAAGTACAGGAACATGTTGTCCCCGTTCTGGGAAGTAAATCATGAAGTCGGCGAATGAGGTGCATGCTGCCAGCGGCAGCCACGAAGGCTGGATTCCGCTGCTCGAGGTGGCGACGCGGGAAGTCTTCGAGCTCATGCTGGGCTGCGAACTGACCGGACCATCAACTGCCGAGGAGACAGACATGGACGTTACCGCCATGGTGGGACTGGCGGGGCAACTGTGCGGCGTGCTCCGCGTCCGCTGTGAGGGGAGGGCGGCCGCGCTCATGACTTCCAAGATGCTCGGGGTGGAACTGCACAAGGTCGGTTCCGAAGAGATGTCCGACGCGCTCGGCGAAATCTGCAATATGGTGGCGGGCAACTTCAAGAACAAGATTGCCGGTCTCGCGGAAGGTTGTATGCTCTCCCCGCCCACGGTAGTCACCGGCAGCGACTATAGTCTGCACTCGCGGGCAGACTCCCCTGGTCTTGAAGTCAGGCTGCTGTTTGAAAGCATGCCCATGGTTATTTCCCTCCAGATCCAGAGCTAGCCCTCTTCTGGGATCACGTAGGTTCGGACGCCCTCGTCCGGCAGGCGAGCGCAACTCGCCCGTTCTTGTCGGGGTACATTTTTTGTGAACCCGCTCTAGTCCTCCCGGTGCTGCCTCGATAATAGTTTTCTCAGCCGCACCCCTTCAGTTGTTCTGGGCTGGCACCGTTCGTCGCGCTGTTTTTCCCGTCGGTTCCTCGGAAGCATGGGTGCGGGGGCCTTCGGTCAGGTTCGCCCCGCCGCTGATCCGAAGATGGTGGATACCAGATCGAAGACTTCTCCCACCGCTTCGTCGAGCTCAAAGGTGAGCCGCACCAGGTCCACCCCTTCGAGATCGCGGTGCTCCTTCAAGAGAATGGCCCATGCGGGGTCGGCGATCAAGTCCACCATGCGCCGCTCGTAGTATCCGTAACCCAGGCCGCGCATGCGGCAGAGGAGGTCGCTCAGGTGCACCAGAGCCACCAGTGGCTGCGCCTTCTGGCTTTGCTCGATGGCGTGGTGATATGCGATGACTTCGACTATATCGTCGGCGAGCTGCCATTTTTCAGCCAGGGCCTGTCCGGTCTCGCAGTGCGTGAACCCCATGGCGGCATGTTCCGCCTCGTCCAGCGGAATCTCATCACGGCAAGCGTGCTCCATCGCCTTGGCGAATTCCTTGGAAAACACCAGGCAATTCACCATAAACCCTATGTCATGCAGAAGCCCCGCCGTGTATGCCTTCTCATGATCCGCAGCGGCTAACTTCTCGCTGAATTTCCGACACACCATGGCGCACCCCAGCGAATGCTTCCAAAACACGGCCGGATCCAGCGCCCATTGTTTCGCCGGGAACGCCTGCCCCAGGCAGCAGGTGAGAAGAATGGTTTCGACGCGACGCAGCCCCAGACTCATCACCGCTCCCTTGATCGATTTGGGCGGCTGCACCATGCCGAACAAGGGGGAACCAGCCAGGCGCAGGCATTGCGCGGCAATGGTGCCGTCGTAAGACACCAGGCGCACCACTTCGTCCACCTTCACTTCCTCCCCAGGATTGTTCAACAACTTCAGCAAGGGCAGAAAAACTGCCGGGATGGCGGGCATGGTTTCGATGCGCTGCACCCGTTCGCGAATCGTTCTGGTCAAGGACGCGATCATAGTTTGCCACTGCTCAGGGATGGTTTCCAATACGCGATGGTTCCGGGAAAATGCACCAGGTGAAACTGGTCGTTCAATTTCATCAACGATTCCGAGGTTCCGAGAAAGAAATATCCGCCGAAATTTAGGTTGCTGAAGAAATGGTTAATCACCTTCGACTTCGAGATGCCGTCAAAATAGATCAGCACATTGCAGCAGAAGATCAGATCCATGCCCTTCATGAAAAGCATCTTGGAGTCGTCCTGCAGGTTCAGACGGCTGAACGTGATCAGCTTTTTCACCTCGGGGCGTATCTGCAGTTTCTTCTCATCGACGGTCGAAAAGTATTTTCGCCTGTAGAGATTGCCGGTGTTGCGCAACGCGTAGTCGCCATAAACGCCGGCCTTGGCGGTTTCGATAGAACGGTCATTCAGGTCAGTGGCGAGAATCTCCACCGTCCAGCCCTTCAGTAAGCGTTCGCTTTCCTCGAGCATGTTCATCGCCAGGGTATAGGACTCTTCGCCGGTCGAGCAGCCCGCACTCCAGATGCGCAACCTTTTGGTGATCTGCTTGGTTTTTTCCACCACGATCTCCGGTAGAATCACTTTCCGCAGCGCGTCAAGCTGCGGCTGACTGCGGAACAGGCAGGTCTCGCCGGTGGTGATTTCATTCAGGAGTTCCCTCAGTTCCGCATCCCGAAAGGGAGCCGCGGTGAGGCGGTTCCAATACTCGCGTGGGGTCCGCGCGCCCAGCTGTTTCATCCGCCGTCCGCAGCCGTCGGCCAGAAGGTAGAGTTTTTCCTCGGCCTTGTAGATGCCCGAAATCTTGTACACCAGGTCGCGGATTTGCCGGTACACAGGATCCATGGCTTCGATACCTTTACTGAGGGCAGGCGGCGCCGGAGCGGCTTGGGGAGTGATCGTCATTTTGCGGGAGACTCCAACGGAGCATGACTTTTCAAGTCAAATGGGACTCGGGGGCCACGGCTCTGCAGCACGCGGCGCGTGATCTCCGTCGCCAAGAGATCGAGAGGATAAGCGGCATCGTCCAGTCCTGAGGCATGCACCAGGCCAGGCATCCCCCAGACCACGGACGAAGCTTCGTCCTGGATGATGACATCTCCGCCGGCGTCGCGAATATCTTGCGCTCCGAGTACCCCGTCCGAACCCATGCCGGTCATCACGACTCCGAGAACGTTGGCGCCGTAGGCCAGCGCCACGGAGCGAAACAGCACATCGACCGCCGGGCGGCAAGAGTTCTCTTGGGGGTCCTGATTCAGGTTCAGACTCCAGTCCATGCCGGCGCGGACCACCTTCATATGGAAATTTCCCGGCGCGATCCAGGCGTGCCCGGGTGCGAGAATTGCGCCGGCACGGCCCTCTTCCACGGGAATGGCGGAGCGGCCGGCAAGCCGCTCCGCCAGCAGGCGGGTAAAAATTGGCGGCATGTGCTGCACCACCACAAGGGGGACGGGAAAGTCGTTCGGGATCCGCGGCAAGACTTCCCCCAAGGCGTTCGGGCCACCGGTCGAAGTGCCGATGGCCACAATTTCGATGCGTGGGTTAGAGTGCGGTCGAACTTTCAATGCCGGACGGGCCGCTGACAGCGGCAGGAGTTTCCCTGGGGCCGCGCCACACAGCGCCTTGATCTTGGGGATGAGTTCAATGCGAATGCGCTCGAGTGCAACCGCGGTACTCCCGGCGTTGGTGGGTTTTGTGGCATAGTCCGACGCTCCGAGCGAGAGCGCGTCGAGGGTCGCCGCCGCTCCGCGCTCAGTGAGCGTGCTGAACATGATGACCGGCAATTTGGGATACAACTTGCGTATCGTCCGAAGCGCCTCCAGGCCGTCCATCACCGGCATTTCGATGTCGAGCGTAATCAGGTCGGGTTTGAGTAGTGAAATCTTGGCCAAGGCAATTCGCCCGTCGCCGGCCGTACCCACTACCTGCAGCGCGCGGTCTCCCGACAGGGTGTCCGAGAGCAGCCTGCGAATCACCACCGAATCATCTACTACCAGAATGCGAATTGGAGCCATGGCAAGTCGTGTCTGTCCGTTTCATGATCGAGGCTCCCGGCTGCCGGATTGCAACCGGGAACACTCATGCACAAAGCACCCAACCGGGCAGCCAGAGGGTGAACAGAGCTTACGAGCCTGCATGGGCCGCCTTGCTCCTCTCTTGAGTCGCAGTCGCGCCGTTTCCGCTGGCGTTGATCTTGAACTGCTCAACCAGGCGGCGAAGTTCGGCTGACGTCTCCACCAGTTGCTGCGACGCCTTCTGGGTATCAGTGGCGCCGTGCGTCGTACTCTGCGCCGCCTCCGCCACTCCCGCGATGTTGCTGGTGATCTCCCCGCTGCCGTGCGCCGCTTCGCTGACGTTGCGCGACATCTCGTTGGTGGTGGCGTTCTGCTCCTCCACCGCTGCGGCGATAGTGCTGGAGATGTCGTTGATCTGGTGGATCACCCCGCTGATTGATGCGATCGCGTCCACTGCCGCTTTGGTGTCGGTCTGGATGGCTTCGATCTTGCGGCTGATATCTTCGGTGGCCTTGGCGGTTTCCTTGGCCAGTTCTTTCACTTCGTTGGCCACCACGGCAAACCCTTTGCCGGCCTCGCCGGCGCGGGCGGCTTCGATGGTCGCGTTCAAGGCCAGCAGGTTCGTCTGCTGCGCGATCGAGGTGATGACTTTAATGACTTGTCCAATCTCGGTGGAAGAATCGCCCAGCTTGGACACGGTGCTGGTGGTGGTTTCGGCGACTTTGACGGCGGCGATTGCGACCTTCGCGGCTTCGGTGGCGTTCTTGGCGATTTCCTTGATGCTGGCGCCCATCTCTTCAGCGCCGGTGGCGACGGTCTGGAGGTTCTGGCTGACCGCCTGCGCCGCCTTCGAAACCACGTCGGCCTGGGCTGAGGTTTCCTCGGAGTTGGCGGTGATCTGCCGGCTGGTGGCATTCAGTTCCTCGCTCGCGCTGGCTACCTGCACCGCGTTTTCCGTGATGGCCAGGATCATGCGTTTCAAGCTGCCACTCATCTTGTTGATCGCCGTGGTCAGGTCACCGAGTTCGTCCTGGCTGCGGACCTTCAGATCGTCACGGGTCAAGTCGCCGGCGGCGATCGCCTCGGCCTGCGCGAGGACTGATTGGGTTGCACCCGCGATGCCTCGACTTAGGAAGACAGCCACAAAAATTCCGACGCCCAGTGCCACGAAACTGCTGACCGCGATGGTCAAGTTGAGCGAGCGGTTGTACGCACGCATCTCTTCCTTGTTCTCGTCCAACAGCGTGGCGAACGACTTCTCCATGTCCCCGACGGATGCCTGGATGGCTTCGGCGGAAGTCGTACCTTTGTCAGCGAATTCGTTTCCCGCGTTAACGATCGCGTCGCGCTCGCTGCCCGCCGCGCGATTCATGGCAGATTCCTGAACCGCACGGAGCAGAAGAAGATGCTTCTTAATGTCGTCCAGTTCGTCACGGTTCTCCTGAAGAGTCCATTTGGGGGCCAATTTGTCAATCGTGGCGACGTCTTTTTCGATGGCGCCCCAGTCGTCGTCGAACAATTTCTTCGCTACTTCTCTCCTGTCCTTTTGTCCTCCCGCGAGAACGACCTGACGACCCTTGCTCTGGGCCTGATTCACATCCCCCATCAACTTTATGACGGCTTCGACCGACGGGTAACTTGTATCGAGCGCGCGGTCCTTGCTTTGCCTGATGTCGGAAGATTTTAGGTAGCTCATGGCAGCGCTGAAGACCATCAAGGCAAGGATCACTCCAAAACCTAGTCCCATTTTTTTCCCAAGTGTAAGTTTCATTTCCTTTTCTCCACCCTTGCGAGTTAAGACTAGTGAACCCATGGCCAGCGGACCGCGCGGGCGCGACCGATGCGGCGTTTTTCGGGTGGCAGAGCCGCTATCGCCCCGCCGCCGCGGTTTCCGTCCCATCCGTCATCTGGCACGCTTTTTCGATGTCCAGCACATGCAAGAGCCGGTCATTCAGTTTGTGGACTCCGAGGATCATGGTCCGGACCGAGCCGCGCAAGGTTTCGGGCGGCGACTCGAACGTGTCTTCCTCGACCTCGACCACATCACCGATTTCGTCCACCAGCAGGCTGACCGCCCCATCCTCAGAGCGCACCACGACGTTCATGGGAAGCAGGTCCGCCGGTCGAGGCTCCAGTTCAAGCCGCCGCCGCAGATCGACCGCCGTGACAATCTGGCCGCGCAGGTTGATGAGGCCGCTGACCACGGCAGGCGCCAGCGGAACCTTCGTCATATCCAGCGAGCGGATGACTTCCTGGACGCCTTTCAATTCCACGCCGAACAGCAGCTTGTCCAGGTAGAATGTGCAAAACTGTGAAGTGTCGGCCATGGCTTAGTTCACAAACTCCGCTGATCTCGTTGCCAGGCCAGGCCGGGCCGCGTTCCCCTCCGCGCTGCGCAGAATCGCCGGGATATCGAGCAATTCCGTGACTCGGTCCCCGATCACGACGGAATAGAGAACGGATGCCCGAGTCGCCGCCGACTTCACGTCCGCCCGGTCTTCGACAATGTCCAGAATCCGCTCCACGACCAGACCGAAGGTTTTTCCATCGTGATTCAGCACCAGCACCTGAATTGGGCCCGAATCGGCCGCGGGTGGAGCTTGCAACGCTCGCAGCTTATTGCGCCGCTCCTCCAGCACGACATTGAGACGAATCAACGGCAGGATCTGGCCGCGATACTGCGTCACCCACTGGTTGCCCGACATTTCCACTTGAGCCACCGGAAACTCCTCGAGGCGCGCCAGCGTGCTGAGCGGTATGGCCATGCGGGAATCGTCCGGGCCCGCGAAGAGCAGGAAAGTTTGCTTTTCTCCCGCCATCGCCGCCGATTCCGCGACTTTTTCAGTCAGGGCGCGGTGCCTGGTTTCCGTAACCACACTGGCGCGCTGCGCCAGGCCAAGCACATCCAGGATAAGGGCCACTTTACCGTCACCCATAATGCTCGATCCGGCAAAGGTTTTGACCGTCTTGAGCTGTTTGCGCAGCGGCTTCACCACAATTTCTTCGGTGTCGTTGATCTCGTCCACCACGAGGCCGAACTGCCGCTCATCGGCTTGCAGGACAACGATGTTGACGGCTCCGTCCCTTTCCTTCGCAGGGCGCGCATCGGCGGCGAGTTTCAGTTCCTGATTCAGGTAGACCAGAGGCAGGAGCCGTCCGCGCAACCGGTAGACCGGTGCGCCGTGAACCAACTCGATGCCCTTTGCCACCTCGTCGGCCTCGAGCCGCACCAGCTCGATCAGGCTCACCTGAGGAATGGCATAGCGGTCGCCGCCGCAGGTCACCACCAACGCGGGGATGATGGCCAGGGTCAACGGAATCTTTACCCGGAACGTGGTGCCCCGGCCCATGGCGGACTGAACGTCCACGGTACCGCCTATTTTTTCGACATTCGTCTTCACCACATCCAGGCCGACGCCGCGGCCGGACACATTGGTCACCTTTTCTGCCGTGGAAAATCCTGGCAGGAAGATCAGATTGAAGATCTCCCGTTCGGTCATTCGGACCGCCTGTTCGGCGGTGATCACGGCGCGTTCGACCGCCTTCTTGCGGATGCGCTCAAGGTTCAAGCCGGCGCCATCGTCGGTGATTTCGATATTGACCCGGCCGCCTTCATGAAAGGCGCGCAGAATCAGGCGTCCGGTTCGATCCTTGCCTGCCTTCACGCGGTCTTCCGGAAGTTCGATTCCATGGTCCATGGAATTGCGCACCAGATGGGTGAGCGGATCCTTGATCGCCTCGATGATGGTTTTGTCGAGTTCCGTCTCTTTGCCCTCCATCTCGATGCCCACTTCCTTGCCGCAACCGAGCGCCACGTCGCGTACCGTTCGTGGGAACTGGCCCCAGATGTTCCCGATGGGCTGCATCCGGGTCTTCATGACCCCCTCCTGCAGCTCAGTGGTGATCAGGTTCAGATGCTGGGAGACACTCAAAAAGCTGGTGTCTTGCACGCGGTTGGCGAATTGCAGGATCTGGTTGCGCGCCAACACCAGTTCCCCCACCAGATTCATCACCTTGTCGAGTAATCCAACATCCACACGGATGGTGCTGTCCGAGGCGGTCGCCTGCGCGCGGGAGGACTGCTGGACGCGCAGCGCATCCACGATATCGGCCGGCCGCGCCGCGCCCTGTTCCACCAGAATCTCACCCATGTGGCGCGGGTCGCCTTCCTTCTGCGTCTTGGCCGCGAGCCGGACCTCCGCCGCGGTGACGCCGGCCCGTTGCATCAGAATGTCGCCGATATTCGCCGGTGACGCGACCGCTTCGGCAGTGCTCTCCGGCACGGGAGCAAGCTTGCTCTTCGCCGGCGCTTCGGGCAGTTGCTGCAGGCGGGTCAGGGTGGCAATCAGCTTGCCGTCGTTGCGCTTTCCTTCGCTCCCGCTCGCCTCGATGCTGCCCAGCATCTGACGGACCGCATCCACCATGCCCAGCAGCGCGGTTGTGAGTTCTGGATTAAGGGTCAGCTGACCGTCGCGCAAGCGCGTCAGCAGGTTCTCGCCGACATGCGCGACCTTTTCCAGCTTGTTGAAACCCAGGAATCCACAGGTGCCCTTGATGGTGTGAATGGTGCGAAACACACCCGCCAGGGCCTCATTGTCCTTCGGATTCTTCTCCAGACCGACCAGGTCCCGGTCCAGCCGGTCCAGGTTCTCGTAACTCTCGACCAGAAAATCCTTGACGATATTGCTATCGTTGTCGCTCATCGCTGCCATTCCTTTCCAAGCTGGGACTGATTTCCGGCGGGCGATGGGCGACTCGTCCCCGCCTTCCTGCGCCGAACGGAAGCGTGCCTTCCTGGGCTGAATGAGTGTTCATTTGGTGGAGAATGGTCAGTTCAATCCCCTTAACTCTCCATCGTCTGTTCAAGCAATTCTGATTAGGGGGGCCATCTCCTTTTAAGGCGGGAAACAAGGCAGAGGCTGTGGCCCGGCACTGACGACCCAACTTTCGTAACTCTTCCTACGTCCCTCCGCAGGCTAGAATCCGAAGAGATGGCGGGAGAATAGTCGCACGGCATGGATCAGCAAGCATTCCAACAGGTGAGCCAGAACAGCCCCGAGACGATTCCGACCCAGATGCGCCGGATCGAAGGTCGGGAATGGTGGTTGTGGGGGTTCGCCGTTGCGGTAACGCTGGCATTGACCTTGGGGATCATCTCGTTCACTCTTCCTTGGTTTAATCGGGAGACCGACGCCTCGTATTGGTTTGACCTCAGGGAATGGGTACGTGGGCTGGCAGCTCTGGTATTGCTCTTCGACTTTTACGCCATCTATCAGCACCTGCAACTCCACCGCATTCGACGCCAGCTGGCGGAACGCGATCAACTTTTTCATCTCATCAGTGAAAATGCCGCCGATATGATCGCGCTTGTCGACAGCGATGGCCGTCGGCTGTACAACAGCCCCGCCTATCTAAAGGTCCTCGGGTATTCTCCCGAAGACTTGATAGCCACTTCGTCGATCGAGCAAATTCATCCCGACGATCGCCCGCGAGTATTGAAAGCCGCAGAAAAGGCGCGCCTGGGCGGCCCGGGAGAACGGATGGAATACCGCGTCCGTCATAAAGATGGGTCCTGGCGCACTCTGGAATCGACCGCGAGTCCGATCCGAAATGCAAACGGCCAGACCGACAAACTGGTGATCGTGAACCGTGACATCACCGAGCGCAAGCGGGCCGAAGAAATGCTGGCCCACAATGCATTCCACGACGGACTCACCAATCTGCCCAACCGCGCTCTGTTCCTGGACCGGTTGCAGCAGGCGCTAACCCTCTCCAAAAGACACGCGAACTACAAATTCGCGGTATTGCTCATTGATGTCGACGAATTCAAAATCATCAATGACAGCCTGGGACACACGGTCGGGGACGAACTGCTGATTCAAATCGGGCAAAGATTGAAGGACTCGGTGCGGCGAGCCGACACGGTCTCACGTCCGCGCGCGAGCGGCGCACCCGACAGGCTTGCCGATGACGATACGTTAGCCAGACTCGGTGGGGATGAATTCACCATCCTTCTGGACGACATCCGAGACCCCATTGAAGCTGTACGCGTTGCGGAACGAATACAGGCGGAACTGGCGACCCCCTTTATAGTCAACCAGCAGGAGATAGTAATTTCAGCGAGCATCGGGATTGCTTCCAGCACCAGCCCGCACACCCAGGCGGAGGATCTGGTGCGCGACGCGGATATCGCCATGTACCGTGCCAAGCGGGCGGGAAGGGCCCGTTGCGAGGTGTCGGACACGGCCATGCATGCCAATGCAGTCAAGCGCTTGCGGCTGGAGACGGACCTGCGCAAGGCCCTCGAGCAGGGAGAGTTTCGCGTTTACTACCAGCCCATCGTGTCGTTGCAAACCGGCAAGATCACGGGCTTCGAGGCGCTGACGCGGTGGCAACGTCCGGAGGGCATTGTTCCACCGATTGAGTTCATCGCGGTGGCGGAGGAAACTGGGCTCATCATCCCCATGAATCGGCGCCTGCTGCGCGAAGCCTGCCAACATCTCCGCTCCTGGCAGTCCGAATTTCCTTCCAGCCCGCCCCTGACCATGAGCGTGAACATCACCTCACGGGAGTTCGCCCAGCCCGATCTAGTCAGCGAGATCCGTAAATCTCTCGATCAGACCTGCGTTGATCCCGGCTGCTTGCAACTCGAAATCATAGAAACGATCGCCATGGGCGATGCGGAAAATTCCGGTCACGTGCTCGCGCAACTGAAGGCACTCGGCGTGCGCTTGAGCATCGATGATTTTGGCACCGGATATTCCTCTCTCAGCCGCTTGCGCCGGATTCCAGTGGACACCTTGAAAATCGATCGCGCCTTCATTTCGAACATGGACAGTGATCCGGAAAACCGCGAGATCGTGCGCATCATCATTATGCTTGCCCACAATCTCGGTTTGAAGGTCGTCGCGGAAGGGACGGAGAAGGAAGAGCAGATCAACCTGCTCAAGCAGCTCAACTGCGAGATGGCGCAAGGATATTTTTTCTCCCGGCCCGCTGCCGACCAGGCTATGTTGAAGCTGTTAGCCAGCAACCGCGACGCTGGCGCCGCGGCCGCCGGCCGTTAGAAACAGGCGGTCATCCCACACGAGCTGGACATGGGCCCCCTGCCGCGCTTTTAGTTCGCCCTCGGCTAGTTTTTCCGCAGCCTCTTAAGGGCCCACTAAGTATGCGTGCTACCGCGAATTCTGGCATCTCATCGAGAAGTGCCGACCCGCATCCCGATCAGCAACAGTGCGATCATGACGGGAAATGCTAGCCTGAAGTTGCGATGCGCGAATGCCTCTCCCATACCGTTGCACTCATTGCGTTCGCGCTGCTTTCTTTGGCCGCGAACTTATCGGCAACTGCCGCCCACTCGATTGTCGGCAATTGGACTGTCGGCAACCAGCCCGCCCGTCTAGTCAACGGAAGCCCGGTGCTGTTCCGCGTCACCACGCCGAAGCCGGTCCGCACGCTTTCGGGCAACTGGCTGGGCCACGAGATTGCGTTCAGCTTCGACGCGCGCCACAAATCATGGTTCGCGCTCGCCGGAGTTAGTCTTGAAACCAAGCCGGGAGCCTATCCCATCGAACTTCACGCGGAAACGACCGCCGGACAGGCGATCTCATTCGAAAAGAAGATTCGCGTGGAACGCCAACGCTATCCCCGCGTGCTGCTGAAGGTTCCCGGACGCTATACCGCGCCCAGCCCCGAAGAGCAGCGCCAGATCGAGCAGGACAAGGAAACCAAAGCCGAGGTTTTTAAAACTGTCAGTGCCGGCCGCGAATGGAAAGGTTCGTTCGCAGCTCCGGTGAATGCCGAGATCTCCGACGTCTTCGGAGTCGAGCGCGTCTTCAACGGTTCGGTACAGAGCACGCATCAGGGGCTCGATTTCCGCGTGTCCAGCGGAACCTCGGTCGCAGCCGTCAACCGCGGACGCGTTGTCCTGGCGCGGCCTCTGTTTTTTGAAGGGAATTGCGTGGTGATCGACCATGGCCAGGGACTGCTGACGCTCTATCTGCATCTGTCGAAATTCTTGGTTAAGGAAGGCGACGATGTGGATAAAGGGCAGGCGATCGGACTCAGCGGAGGTACGGGACGCGCCACTGGCCCTCATCTGCATCTGGCCGTGCGCTGGCAGGGCGTGTACTTGAATCCGCAGGTGCTGCTGAAACTAAAGTTGCCGTGAGCCGACCAAATGAGTTTGTGTTTGTTGTGCGAGAAGCCAGAAGCTAGAAGCTAGAAGCCAGAAGCGGCCCTTCCGCGTCCCACACGCCATCGCGGAACGTAACGCTTCTCCCCGAAATCGCGGGAATCCGTTCGCCGGGAACAATGATCCCCACGAGGTTCAGAGGATCGGCGGCGGCGATGACGACGCGCTCGCCCTGCGCATTCTGCGGCAGCTTGCGGTGAGCCCGCAAACTTTCGACCGCAATCGGAAGCGCGAACTGCTCTCCCAGAAATCCATCCACGAATCGGCCGCCGCGCACTTCGCCGCGATCCTCGAGCCGGCGATAGCCGATCTGCAATTCACGCCAGCGCGGCAGATTCGTTTCCCGCGCCAGCAGGTCGCGGAAGACTACGCCGTAGCGCCGCAACAACATCCAGCAGCAGGACTCGACGCTGCGGTCGCGATCCGCGCCTTCGGTATGCAACAGCGACCAGCGTCCGGGCGCATGCCGCGGCCGTCGCATTTTTCCGAGCCCGCTGCCAGACGCGCTTTTCGGCGTCACCAGCGCGCGCAGGTTCTCGAATCCGTCGGCGGTCACCAGGCCCGCTGCCACCAGTTCCCACAGTCCGGTTTCGATTTCCGCTTTGAGCCTGCCCGTCGCTCGCACCATGTCGGAAAAAAACAGCGCCCCCCGCTGCTTCAAAAGTTCGAGCACCGCCTGCGCCACCGGGCTCAAGAACGAAGTAGCGGAATCCTCCGCCCCGGGGTGGTGCGGTCGAAGCCAGTCGGCATCTTCGCGCACAAAGAATGCAATCGGGGCGACGCGCGTCGGAATGACCCGCCGCCGGTTCTCGCGGCCATTCTCATCGGTTCCCGTTGCTTCCAGAGTCGCTGGATGCGGCGACAGGCGGCCCCATCCGACCGCGCCTGTCAGGCACAACTGATCGAGTTGCGCCGGATCGTAGTCCGAGATTCTGCGTGCCAGTACAAACCGTTCCCAGGCGCTCGCCGGAATCTCAAACCCCTGCAACTGCCGGATCACTTCCAGCGTTCCATGCTCGCCCCGCACCTGCGTACCGGGAGCGATGTGCTGCCAGCGCAAAAGCCAGTTCATGAACTGCGCCGCTTTGACAGGTTCGATCTGCTTGCGCAACGTCGCAACCGTCAGGCGATGAATCCGAGCCAGCAGACGGCGCTCGCACCACTCGGTTTCTATGTGGGGACAGCCGCCCTCGGCTGTCCCGGCGAGCGTAGCTCGCCGATCCGCTGTAGATGGATTACCCGACCGGAACGTGCCGCGCAGAATCGCTCCGCTTGCTTCCATGCGGAGCAGAGCTTTCTCAATCTCAGGAGCAGCCAGTCCTAACAGTTCGCCAATTTCTGAAGCTGTGGTAGGACCGAGATGTGCCATCCATCCCTGCACCGCAGCCAACACCGCATCGTCGAAATTTAGCGTCTGTGTGGTGGCGGGGCTTTGCCCCGCCGGGACGGGGCAAAGCCCCGTCCCCAAGCAATGCATTGCCAAGAACCATTCGACCCGCTCGGCGGCAACCCAATATTGTTTGCCCTCAGCTTCCGCCACGAAGGAGCGATTCTCGAGTTGCAGCCGATCGAAGAATCCATTCCAGTTGGCGGTCAGCTGCGGGCCACAAGCTTCGGACTGATTGCTGATTGCTGAATGCTGAGTGCTCCCCGCCGGCACCGCAACCAGCGTATGCAGCACATCGTGCAGTTCATCGGCGTCGCGCACATCGGGCCACGCCTCCTGCTGCACTTGCGCGATGGCCGAGGGATCGAGCCCGCCGACTTCCTCGAGCACCGATGCCGGCAACACTCGCCGCATCTCAACGGCACGCGCGCGGCGCTCTTCGAGCGGCGCATCATCGAGGTATGCATACGGATTCGCATTGAGAATCTCGTGCGAGAACTGCGAAGGCACCGGAGTGTCCACCGCCAGGCAACGAATCCGTCCCTGCTCGATTCCGCGCAGCACTTCGCCGAGGCCCTTGATATCCAGCGCTTCGGTGAGCACGTCTTTCATCACTTCGTGCACCAGCGGATGGTCGGGAATCTGGATGTCCCCTTCGATGTTCTCGAAGCAGGCTGCTACGTCGGGGAAAACCGAAGCCAGCAAATCATCCGAGCGGATGCGCTGAATCTGCGGTGGAACTTTCTTGCCGCCCTGAAAACGCAGCAGAGCGAGCGCTCGCGTCGCATCCCACCGCCAGCGCGTTTGAAAAATCGGCGAAGCGAGCGCTGCCTGCTCCAGGATCGGCGGCATGGTCTCTGAAGCCAGGAATTGAAAAACATCCGCCAGCGGGAAGCTATGCTGCTCGGCGAGCGCGATGTTCAAGCCGTTGTCGGTCGCCGCTGCCTGCAATTCGAAATTGAAGCCGCGGCAGAAGCGCTTGCGCAACGCCAGTCCCCAGGCTTTGTTGATGCGGCCGCCAAAGGGCGCGTGGATGATCAACTGCATCCCTCCGCCCTCGTCGAAAAATCTCTCGGCGATAATCGTCGTCTGCGTGGGCACATCGCCCAGCACCGCGCGCCCTTCGAGCGTGTATTGAATCAGTTGCTCGGCGCCGGATAGATCGAGCCCACACTCTTCTCGAAGCCAACTCACGGCGGCAGCTACTACAGTAAGACTGCGCCATCCTTCCACGGGCACCACGCCTGGCAATCGGTCGCTGATTTGCTTGCGCAACTCACCGAGTTGCAACGAAAGTTCCTCGGTGCGCGCCGGAGCTTCTCCACGCCAGAACGGTATCCCGGGCGGAGCGCCCTGCGCGTTTTCCACCAGCAGGCGCGACGACTTGGCTTCAATCCGTCGAAGCCTCCACGATGTGTTTCCCAGCAGCATGACTTCTCCGGCCATGCTCTCGACCGCGAAGTCTTCATCCACCGTGCCTACCACCACCCCCTCGGGCTCCGCCACCACGGTGTACAGAGCGTTGTCCGGAATCGTACCGCCGCTGGTGATCGCCGCCAGACGCGCGCCGCGGCGGGCTCGCAGCTTGCGGTTGATGCGGTCGTGATGCAGGTAAGCGCCATAGCGGCCTCGTTGCGAGGCGATGCCTTCGGAAAGCATTGCGAGCACCGCGTCGAACGTCTCTCGCGCGAGATTGCGATAGGGATAGGCGCGCTTCACGAGCGCGAATAACGCGTCTTCGTCCCACCCGTCATTCGATTGATCGCCCGATTTGTTCGCCGTCGCGGCGCTTCCCGAGGCCGCACAGCAAGCGACCATCTGTTGCGCCAGCACATCGAGCGAAGCTTCGGGAAAAATCAGACGGTCGAGTTCGCCCCGGCGAATCGCCCGCACCAGCACGGCGCATTCCGCCAGATCGTCGCGCGTGGTGACAAAAAATCTTCCTTTGGGGACCGCGCCGCGCCAGTGGCCCGACCGCCCCACGCGCTGCAAAGCAACCGCAATCGAACGCGGCGAACTGATGTGGCAAACCAGGTCCACCGTTCCGATGTCAATGCCAAGTTCAAGCGATGCGGTCGCGACCAGCACCTTTACCTGGCCTTCTTTCAGTTTTCGCTCCGCCTCCAGACGCAGCTTGCGCGACAAACTCCCATGATGCGCCGCCACGTTTTCCTCACCCAGCCGCTCGCCCAGTTGATGCGAAATGCGCTCGGCCAGCCGCCGTGTGTTCACAAACACCAGCGTCGAGCGGTGCGCATTCACCAGTTGCACGATGCGCTCGTAGATCTCGTCCCACATCTCGTTAGAGGCGACCGGGCCGAGCTCGGAAGCCGGAACCTCCACTCCAAGATCCAGCGTGCGCTTATGTCCAACGTTGACGATCACAGGAACGGCCCGCGCTCTTTGAGAATCAGAGCTGCCCGCAAGGAAGTGCGCGACTTCTTCAATCGGCTTCTGCGTCGCTGAAAGCCCGATGCGCACCGGCGGACGCTCGGTCAGCGCTTCCAGTCGCTCCAGCGAAAGCGCAAGATGCACGCCGCGCTTGTCGTCGGCCACGGCGTGAATTTCGTCCACGATCACGGTCTCGACATCGCGCAAAATGGCGCGGCTCTTCTCCGCCGTCAGCAGAATGTAGAACGACTCGGGCGTGGTAACCAGAATGTGCGGCGGACGCTTCAGCATGAGGCGGCGGTCTTTCATCAAAGTGTCGCCCGTGCGCACCGCCGTCCGAATCTCCGGCATCAGCAGGCCGCGATCGCCGGCCATCTGCAAAATTTCTCCCAGCGGGACTTCGAGATTTTTCTGGATGTCGTTGCCGAGCGCCTTGAGTGGGGAAATGTAGAGAACTTCCGTCCGGTCGCGCAGTTCGCCGGCGAGAGCCTTGCAGACGAGGCGGTCAATGCAGGCGAGGAAGGCAGCCAGCGTTTTGCCCGACCCAGTCGGAGCCGAGATCAGCGTGGTGTGGCCGGCCAGGATGTGAGGCCAGCCCTGCTCCTGCGGTTCGGTCGGCGTGGAGAAGCGCGCCGTGAACCATTCCTGAACCAGCGGATGAGCCCAGGCAAGCGAAGAAGAGACTGCGGACGGCATGGGAGTGATTGTAGCGAGAATTTGGAGTTTCGTAAAACGTTCGCCTGATTGGTTTAGTCTTTGGTTCAGCCGGAGTGCAGCCGCACTGGCAGCACCGAAGCGTAATTCTGAAAATCCCGATCGGTGGTGAGAATCGCCCAGCCGCGGCGGCGGGCGGCGGCGCAGATCAGGAAATCGACAGGTGATCCAGCAATGCCACGGCTACGGCATTGGTTGCTCATGCGGGCAGCGTCCTCGTAATCCTCTGCTTCGAGCGATGGCTCGCGAAAGGCTCGTAAATAGTCGCGGACCTTCTTGAATTGAGCTTCCTCGCGGATCCCCGAGAGTAACTCCTGGCGGATCGGTCCAACCATTTGCGCGCGTCCCTCGCGAATCAATTCAGCGAGGGCGTTGGCCAGACCCTGTTGTGATCCGCTGAGATGCTCGGGGCGGCGCCGCAGCGCCAGCGACCAGACCGGGGTATCCACAAGCACCATCATGGCCGCGATTGGCCACCCGTACCGCGTAAACTCCGCCGTCGTTCCGCCTTGTAATCGTAGGTGGGATCGAAAGTGACGGTGCCAAAGGCATCCAGTATCCTCATCTGCTTGTGCCGTCGGACGTACTCATCCAACGCGGCATTGACCGCTTCTTTCTTGGTCTTGTGCTTGCCGGCCCGGCGTGCTTCTTCGATAAGGCGGTCATCCAATGCGAGGTTGGTTGGCATGTGTACATCATTACACATTGTAATGTGTGAGTCAATGGCCCAAAACCATCGCAGGCTTCGAGTCGTGCCGGTGCCATGTTTGAGGCCGAGCTGCGCTCGGCTTGGACGGGCGAGGGCGCCCGCCCCCACACGAGCATCCCCACACGAGCTTAGCCGCGGCCTGCTAGAATCGCGGCGATGCCTAAACCATCCGCCACGGCTCGCGCCCGCAAGATTAAGCTAATTCTTTTTGACGTCGATGGCGTTCTTACCGACGGCAAAATCTGGATTTTCCCTGCACCCGGAGGCTCACAGGCCGGCGGGCAGCAAAGTGTGCTTGAAAAGTCCGCTCCGCATGGCGGACAGGGCGGCTTCGGGCTCCACAGCACCAGCCTGATCGAAGCCAAGGGCTTCCACGCCCACGACGGCACCGCCATTTCGTTGGCTCGGCTGGCGGGAATCAAGACTGGGATCATCACCAAGCGCATCTCCGAAACGGTTGCCCTGCGCGCGCGTGATCTGAAAATTGACCACGTGTACCAGGGCATTCAGGACAAGGCGTCGGTGTTCACGCAGATTCTTCAGAAAGACGGAATCACCGCCGCCGAGGCCGCTTTTGTGGGCGATGACGTGATTGATCTGCCGGCGATGCGCATGTGCGGGCTGGCGATTGCGGTGAAGAATGCGCGCCCCGAGGTTAAAGCCGAAGCCCACTGGGCTACGTCTCACGCCGGCGGAGACGGCGCGGCTCGCGATGCGGTCGAATACATCCTCAAAGCGCAGCGCAAATGGAAGCAGGCGGTTGAGGAGTATGTTTCGGAGAGAAGCTGAGATGTTCGTCGTTCGCGAAAACCGTTTGCTTGGCGAAAAGCGAGTAGCGAACGACGAATAGCGAAACGCTAACGGCCAAGAGCCCGAGGGCATCAAATTCACCCACCGGTTGCTGGCTTGGGGCGTGCTCGGTTAGCAACCGGTGGGTTTTTTCTCCCTACTCACCCTGTTGTTTTCGGGAGCACTAAGTGTGAAAACCCAGCTTGGCCGGGAAAGTTTCGCGGGATTCTCGAATTTTCTCGTTTTTTCTAATTCATTTTCTGCCCGCAAGTTATCGGCCACTAATCGGGGATGACCGTTGTCTTTGCCGCCATCAGTTCGGCGAAGCGGGGATCTTTGCGCAGGGCACTGAACTCGTTGTCCTTGTAAACGTCCTTGATGTCCTTGTAACCCTCTTCCATCGCCTTCTTCAGGTAGTGCAACGAACGCTCGGGCGCGCCCGTCCTGGCGTACAGCTTGGCGAGAACATAATCGTAGTGGGCGCGGTCTTCGGGAGAAGGAAGCTGGGCCAGAACTCCGGCGCGCGAGGTTCGCTCGAAGATGTCGGGATCAAGCTCCATCGCCTTGGAATAGCTTTGTATCGCTTTGTCGAACTGTTTCTTGCCGAAATAAGCCGCGCCCATGTTGCTGTAGTAGGAGGCTGCGTCATTTTTTAACGAGATCGCTTTCTCGTACTGCCGGATCGCCGTATTGTAGCTATGCGCCTGGTAATAGATGACGCCGAGATTGTTGTAAGCGTCGGCATGTTTACGATCGGACTTGATAGCGCGTTCGAAACTCTTCTTGGCTTTTTTGTAGCTATGCATCATGAGCTGGCAGATCCCGATTTTGTTGAACACGGACGCGTTCCCCGGCGTGCCTTTCAGGGCTGCCTGGTAGTAGTCCACGGCGTCGAGATAGTTCTTATCCTCGCGCAGTTCGTCACCACGTTTTTCGAGTTCCTCCGGCGATGCCCCGGGGGCGGGCGGTGCGGCGCGGTGCGGCGGAGGGCCGACTTCCAACTGTTCGGAATTCTGAGCCTGCAATGGGGAAACGAGAAGCGCGCAGAAGAGAAGTGCTACAGAGCTGATGCGGAGCCGGGAAAGCACATACACCTCCGGGCCGAACAGGATCGATCTTCAGAGTCCGATAATTTTATTGCGGCGGCGTGCCGCTGTCACTGCTCTTAGACGGCGCAGGCGCGTTTTTGTCATTCTTATTGGAGGAGCTGCTGTCCCCCTTGAACACGCCCACAATCTTGCCGAAGAAGCCTTTCTTTTTTCTGGCCTCTTCCTCAGATTGGACACCGGTGGCAGGCTGCGGGTTCCCGTTGGTGGTGGGCGGAGGCAGAGCTTTCTCGGAATTTCCGCCGAACATGCGGGAGAAGAACCCCTGCACACCGCCGCTCTGGTCGCAGGTATCGCGAGGCTCGGTGCCGGCGATGAAGGCAATCGTGTAATCGTCGGGGCACGACGGCGTCGCCAGGCGGTTGGTGATTTTATCGAGCTCCACATCCACCACGCCTTCGGGCTGGGTGAAGGGCTTCACGTCCGCATACTGTGGCAGAGTAACCGCCTTCTTCATGAACTCGGCCCAAATGGGGGCGGCAGTCTGCGCGCCGCTCAGGCGAAGGTCGCTGTAATCGTCGTATCCCACCCAGACGATGCAAAGCAGATTGCTGGTGTAGCCGGCGAACCAGCCGTCGTGTGAACTGCCGGTCTTGCCTGCCGCTGGAGCCGTGAATCCGCGGGAGCGCACGCCGGCCGCCGTGCCGAAGTTCATGACTCCTTCCAACATGCTGGTCATGACAAAGGCGATGCGCGGATCGAGAACCTGCTTCTTCTCGGTTCCGAAGTTGACGATGACGTCACCCTTGGAATTGCGCACCGAATTTACGAAAACGGGTGAAAGCCGCATGCCGCCGTTCGCAAAACTGGTGTAGGCGGCCGTCATGTCAACGGGCGTGGCGTCGTAGGCGCCCAGTGCCATCGCCGGCGTGGCTTTCACCGATGCGATTCCGGCGGCCCTCGCCAGATCCGCCACTTTGTCGTAGCCCACTTCTTCCGCCAATTTCACGGTCGCGTTGTTGAGCGAAAGCGCCAGCGCATAGCGGAGCGTGACCTCGCCGTGGTACTCCTCTTTGTAGTTGCGCGGCTCGTAGATCTGGTCGCCGTAGGAGAACGTCGAAGGCTGATCGGCGACCGTGGAGGCCGGGGTGATCACCGCGGTCGAGCCATCGAGCGCCGTATTCATGGCGGCCGCATACACAAACGGTTTAAAGATGGAGCCGGTGGGACGCTTGGCGAGTGCGTGGTTCAGTTGGCTCGCGCCGTAGTTTCGACCGCCGACCAGCGCTTTGATTTCGCCGGTGTGGGGGTCCATGGCGACCAGCGCCACCTGCGCCTGCGGGCCGGGCGTGACGGTGGTTTCAAACTTGTTCTTCCCCACCTTGGTCTTGCGGGTACGCATTTTCGTGACCTGATCGTCCACCAGCTTGATGCCGGTTTCGACCGCTTGCGCGGCCGCCCGTTGCAGTCCAGGATCGAGCGTCGTGTAGATGCGATATTCCTGTTCGTTGACTTCGTGTTCGTTCAGTTTGCCGACGAGGGTGTCGCGCACCATGTCCACGAAGTACGGTGCATCGCTGGCCTCCACGTTCGGCGGCGCCAGTTTCAGCGGCATCGCCCTGGCTTTATCGGCTTGCTCGCGCGTGATGGCGTGAGTCTCGACCATCGACTCGATCACGGTATTGCGCCGTTCCAGCGCCCGCTCGGGATGGCGATAGGGCGAAAGATAGCTGGGCGCCTGGATCAATCCAGCCAGCAGTGCGGCTTCCGGCACGGTGATGTCTTTCAAATCCTTGTTGAAATACGACCGGGAGCCTTCGGCGAAGCCCGAGATGGTGAACGAGCCGCGCTGCCCCAGATCGACGCGGTTGGCGTAGAACTCGAAAATCTGTTGCTTGGAAAACTTTTGCTCCAACTCCACCGCGATCAGCATTTCGATCAGCTTGCGCTTGAAGGTTTTCTCCGGGCTTAGAAAGAATGCCCGCGAAAGCTGCATGGTGATCGTCGAACCACCCTGCTGGTGGCGCTGACGAGTGACGTCGATCCAGGCGGCTTCCGCCAGCCGCATGAAATTGACTCCGCTGTGCTGGAAGAAGCGGCGGTCTTCGATCGAGGTAACCGCTTCCACCATGACCGTGGGAATGTCGTCGTACTTCACCAGTTGACGCTTGGAGCGTTGCTCGGCATCGAACAGCGAAGCCAGCATCTGGGGCTCGAGTTCATAGGCCGCCAGGTCTCCCGCGGCGCGGCTGCTAATGCCCGAAACTGCTCCGTCGGCGACGGTAATGGTGGCCGCTTCGGGACTGTGATAAGACTCAGGTCCGGGCAGAACTTCAATCCAGCCGCCATGCAGACGATAGCTGCCCAGCAGAGATTCGCCGTCCTTTTCGGAATAGCCCGCATGGCGCAACTCCGCCGCGATTTCAGAGACGGTTAACTTCGATCCGACCTTTACCAGCTGCGGAGCAGCGAAAATCTTGGCCGAACTGGCGAACGCCGGACTGCGGAAGCGCTGCTCGATGATGCGGTCGTACTTTACATACCAGTAGGCAAAAAAGCCCACCACCACGAGTGAGAGCGCGAGAAAACCGATCAGGGCAATGCGCACCATGGGATCCCGGGCCGGCAGGCGGCTTCCCCCGCGGCCTCTTCCGCTTTGGCCGCCGCTTCGAGCCGTCGGGATTTTCACTTTAATGGCCATGGAAACAACTGTGCATCAATGCACAACAGCAATTCTCAGTCCGAACCGATTTTGGGGCTAACGTGCGTTTCTGCTTGATTCTAAATCACCAGGCGACCCTTATAATCATTTGGATGCGTGTCAAGGGATGGACGGGGTGTGGGTAGTGGGACAGTTTCCGGGTTGGCCGTGATTCAGCCAGAACCGCCACAGCCGGTATCGTAAAAGGCCAGCGCATCGCATGACACGTCCTCTTACTAGAACCGTTCCGATTGCCTGGTAGGGGCCGCTGTGAGTTCTGCGGCAGGTCGCCGCTCGCGGGAGCTTTCTGAGAGAAGCGGGTATTGAAGTTTGCGAGGGTTGGAATTCCGAACTGCCCAGTGTATCTAATTTGGAACTTGACACTGGCGTGCAAGTAGGTAATCTGCAAAAAATAGGGGTCCTGCACAGCGTGGTGGGGTATGCAGTTATCGGCAGAGGACGAAGTGTCTCGGCTAAAGGCACTGGCTGACTGCCGCATCATTGGCAGCCCGCCAGAGGAATTCTTCGACGACATCGCCAGCCAGGCAGCCTACCTTTGTGGCACTTCCATCGCGTTCATCGGTTTCATCGATTCGCAACGCGAATGGCTGAAAGCCAAAGTAGGGTGGGATGTCGCGGAGATCCCGCGCGACCAATCGTTCAATGCGTTGGTCCTCGGCAATCCCCACATCCTCATCGTGGAGGACACTGCCGCCGACAGAAGATTTCGCTCTCATCCCTGGGTGACGCAATCGGGAATCCGTTTCTATGCCGCTGCCCCTGTTGTTTCAAAAGAGGGCTACGTTCTGGGTTCTCTTAACGTACTGGATCGTTTACCCCGATCGCTACCCATGGGTCATCGGAGGATTTTACAGACACTCGCCAACGCGATAGCGGGTCAGCTGGATTTGAGGCGCGTATCCTTCAACCCAACAACACCCACTCCCGATAGCCGCTACCAACTTCTGTTTGACCGGCACGTGGCAGGTTTCTACCGCACTACGCCAGACGGCCGAGTGCTTGGCTGCAACAGTACATTTGCACGGATGCTGGGATATGCCTCCCGGGAAGAGGTGCTCGGCTGCCAGGCACAGCAGTTCTACTTCTCGGCCGAGGAGCGCGACCAGTTCCTCAAGAATCTGCAACGGGAAGGGAGTCTGGTCAATTCGGAGTTGCGCCTTCGGCGGAAGGATGGAAGCTCAATGTGGGTGGTCGAGAACGTGGCGGCAACCTGCGATGAGCAGGGCAATGTGACGCTCATCGAGGGCACGATGGTGGACATCTCGGCTCACAAGCGCGCCGAAGATGCCCTTCGCGACAGCCAGGAACGCCTGCTCGGCATTATCACATCGGCGATGGATGCCATCATTACTGTCGACGAGAAGCAGCAGATCATCGTGTTCAACAAAGCGGCCGAGGACGTTTTTCGATGCACCGCCGCGGAAGTGATCGGGCAATCCATCGATCGCTTCATACCTGAGAATTTTCGTGACATTCATCGGCAGCATATCCGCAACTTTGGACAAACCGGCGTGAGCGCCCGTTCCATGTACGCGCCGAGAGTACTGGTTGCGTTGCGGTCGAATGGTGAGGAATTTCCCATCGAAGCTACGATCTCGCGGATAAGGACCTCTTCCGAGAACCTCTACACGGTGATCCTGCGGGACATCAGTGTGCGCAAGCGCACCGAGGATCAACTGCATCAGTCCCAAAAGATGGAAGCGGTCGGGCACCTGGCCGGGGGCATCGCCCACGAATTCAACAATTACCTCGCCATCGTCATGGGATACACCGAACTGCTGGAACGCGAAACAGTTGGAAACGACTCCCTGCGACTGAGCCTCTCGGAGATCAAGGGCGCAAGCCAAAAAGTGGCCTCGCTGACCAGGCAACTGCTGGCCTTCAGCCGGAAGCAGGTGATCGAGCCCAGGGAAGTCGATCTCAACGCCACGGTGTGGGAAACCCACAAGCTGCTGCGCCGATTGATTCCGGCGTCGATTGACCTGGTCCCGAAACTGCAGGGTGACTTGGGCAAAGTGAAAGCCGATCCGGCTCAGGTTCAGCAGATTCTCATCAATCTCGTAATCAACGCTCGAGACTCATTGCCCGAGGGCGGCCAGATTGTGATCGAGACGGCGGAGGTAGAGTTGGACGAGGAGTACGCCAGCCGCCAGCTTGAAGTCCAACCGGGCCAATACGTGATGCTCTCGGTGACGGACACAGGCATCGGAATGGATAGGGAAACTCTCTCCCACATCTTCGAACCCTTCTTCACCACCAAGGACGAAGGCAAGGGAACGGGGTTGGGTTTGTCAACCACTTACGGAATTGTGAAGCAAAGTGGCGGGCACCTCACCGTGGCCAGTGTTCCGGGAAAAGGTTCGACGTTCCGCATCTATCTGCCCAAGCTGCCGGATTCCGGCGCCATCATCCCGGAGCCCTTGCAGGCGCACTCCAATCGACCACGAAGACAAACTGTATTGCTCGTGGAGGACGAGATCGCCCTCCGCAGGCTCATGACGAAAGTGTTGGAGGGGGCAGGCTTCCAGGTCGTGGAAGCGAAGGATGGTGAGCAGGCGGCAGAGATCTGCAAGAGCTGGGCGGAACCGATCGACATGGTGGTAAGCGATCTGGCGATGCCCAAAGTGACCGGTCTTCAACTGAAGGAGATCATCGCAGGTCTGCGCCCCACGGTAAGATTCCTGCTCATCTCCGGCTACGCCGAGGACGTTGTCGAAGATCCCGCGATCCTGCGGGCCGATACCAACTTCCTCGAAAAGCCGTTCTTACCCGACGAGCTGATTCTCAAGGTTCGTCAGGTTCTGCAAGGCAAGAGCGGTGAACCACCCGGTGTTGCGTCGACTCCTCCCGCAGATGTGGGAACTTGATCCGACCGGGCCGGACTACCGCGAGAACTAAGCGCAGTCCTCGGACCTGCTCCTAAAACACGCCTTTGTTCTTCGACGAAGGATGGAACTCGAGAATCGTAGAGTAGCCTGGGAGTTCGATGGGAACGCTGTACTCGGCGTCGATGGCGAGACTGCCATTGCCGAACCCGCCCACCCGCGAAACATGCACCTGCTTGGGCGTCAGCGCAATATCGTAGTTGCGGGCCTGCTTGATGATCGCTTCGCGAACATCGTCTTCCGTGCGCGTGCTGTAGGTCGCCTGCAGGGCTTCGGTCTTGATCGCATCCTCAAGCTCGTAGTTCGAGAAGTACGGCGGGATGAGCTTGAAGCCCACCATGACCGTCGCCGCGATGATCGCCACGCCGAAGATTAATTTCAGAGTTGCCATAAGAAACCATCGCCAAATCGCTGGTTGCGAATTTCCAATCGCCGGCTTTCCGTCCTGCGCTAAGAGCTGTTCTCAGGCTGGCCAGCGGCCGGGGCCAGTCAGTGCCGTGGCTCCTTGGCGCAGTCGCTGGAAATACTCGGTTATGGCAGAAATCTTAACGTCCTCCCGCTGCAGAGTCGAGCGCCGAACAACTTCCACAGTATCTTCGGTAACCTTCTTTCCCACGTTGATTCGAAAGGGGATACCCACCAGGTCGGCGTCCTTGAACTTCACCCCCGGCCGTTCGTCCCGGTCGTCCAGCAAAACGTCGTAGCCGGAAGCTTCGAGCTGCCGGGCGATATCCTCGGAGGCGGTGCGGATCTGCTCGTCCTTCGAGTTGGTGGCAACGACCACCACCTCGAACGGCGCGATGGAAGGCGGCAGCCAGAAGCCGTTCTCGTCGTTACTCTGCTCGACCGCCGCCGTCAGGATGCGCTCGATGCCAATTCCGTAACTGCCCATGATCGGGGCGACCTCCTTGCCATTGCGGTCGAGCACGCGGGCGCCCATGGATTCCGAATACTTGTATCCCAGCTTGAAAATGTGCCCGATCTCGACCGCGGTATCAATGCGCAGGGGAGCGCCACAGTTTGGGCAGGCTTCGCCGGCGGTTACACTGCGCAGGTCGGCCCGTATCGGCTCCTTCGGCTTCAGCACATCGTCGGTCCGGACATCCAACTCCTTTTTTACAGACTCCTCGTTTTGGGCCACAAAATCGTCCCACTTACCGAACTTGCCCCACATGCTGGTAGGTACTTCACCGAAGAGTGTAACGTTCCGCCTGTGATAGTTGGGTTTATTGGCTCCAGCCACGAGGTTCTTTCTACCGAGCAGGGCCTCGTCGTAGTAAACCTGCAACCGTTTGCCCCCGAGCTTTCGCCATGGAAGATTTCTTGCCGGTCCTATAAAGCCAGGGGGGCAGCCGAAGACCTCAATGATCTCGTCCTCCGTCATTGGGCGCACTTCGCCTGGCGGGAAAATCGAACTTCCCTTCGCCTCATTTAGCGTTTGGTCGCCTCGCACAAACACAACCACCGGGATTCTCTCTTCCCCTTGCGCCGTCTTCAAGACCGACACAAACATCAAAGCCTTTATCGTCTGGCTCGGGGCGACCCTCAAGTACTTAGCCACATCCTCAATTGTCTTCATCCCAGGTGTATAGACTTCTTCTTCGGCGTCAAACGGAAGGTCTTCGACGGGAGCGAGCTTCGACGTAGCCTTTTCCATATTGGCCGCGTAGTTGCATTTCTCGCAGCTCACGATCAGATCCTCGCCCGCCGGAGTGCGCACCATGAATTCCTGCGACTGCGATCCGCCCATGGCGCCGGAGTGGGCGTCGATCACCATGTACTTCAGGCCGCAGCGGTCGAAGATGCGGCAGTAGGCGTCGTGGTTCTTCAGGTAAGAAACGTCAAGCCCGGCCGCATCAATGTCGAACGAGTACGCGTCCTTCATGATGAACTGGCGCACCCGCAGCAGGCCCGACTTCGGACGAGGCTCGTCGCGAAACTTGGTCTGAATCTGATACCAGATCTGCGGCAGTTGCTTGTAGCTGCGCAGTTCCTTGCGCGCGATGTCAGTCATGACTTCCTCATGGGTCATGCCCAGACAAAGGTCGGCGCCCTTGCGATCCTTGAGGCGAAACATGTTGTCGCCCATCGCCGTCCAGCGCCCGCTCTCTTCCCAAATTTCGCGCGGATTCAGCGCCGGCAGGTAGAACTCCTGCCCGATCTTGTCCATTTCCTCGCGGACGATGCCCATGATCTTCTGGGTAGTGCGATTGCCCAGGAACAGGAACGAGTAGATTCCGGCGCCCAGTTGACGAATGTATCCAGCGCGGACCAGCAGCTTGTGACTAGCGACCTCGGCATCAGCCGGAGCCTCGCGAAGAGTAGGAATAAAGAGTTGCGACCAGCGGTGCATGATTATGTTTTCCAATCGAAAGAGAATCTTCGATTGTAAACGATGGGGTTCGTGTGGGGACGGGCGGGTGCCCCATCCTTCGCGTACTTTGCGAAGGGTGGGAGCGGGAACGTTTACACCATGAACGCACCCATGTCGTATCGGCAGCATCGCTACCCGCCCTTGCAAAGAACGCAAGGACGGGGCACCCACAGTTGGGTTATCGAAGGGGAAACCAAAACCGAAGGACGGGCCACCTGGCCTGAAGGCCGGCTCTTCCACCAAAACCGAACGATGCGAAGGCCGGCTCTTTCACACGTTCCAACTGGTTGATTTCACGCAGGATGGCTGAAATCAGCCACTCGTCTTCCCGCAACTTTTCGCCGCGATGCGAGTTCAAGTGAGTAGGCGCTTCAGAAGAAACAGAAAGCTGAAGGACCTCCTGCTCCGGCGAATTGCAGGGCTTGTGTGGTGGCGGGGCTTCGCCCCGCTTACGGGGCTTAGCCCCGTCACCACACGAACTCGAATCACTGGAGTGGGAAGACAAGGGAGGTTCACCATGAAATACCTGAGATATGTTGCACTGCTCGCTTTACTGACATTGCCGCTCGCGTATTCGCAGGCTCAGGTCAGGGTCGGAGTGGGAATCGGCGTTGGCGGCTATGTGGCTGGCCCGCCGGTCTGCGCTTACGGCTATTACCCGGACTATCCGTATGCTTGCGCGCCCTACGGCTACTACGGTCCGACCTGGTTCGCGAACGGGATCTTTATCGGCGCTGGCCCCTGGTACCACGGTTGGGGACATCCCTATTACGGACGCGCCTACGGTCGCGGCTTTGCGGGACGCGGCTATGTAGGACATGGTGTTGTTGGACGTGGTCGCGGCTTCGAAGGACGCGGCCGGGTCGCAGGCAATCGCGGAGGGTCCCGGGGAGGGTCCCGCGGCGGCCGCTAACACTGATCGGGTGATCTAACCATCGGGTCATCGGGCCATCGAAGTTCAAAGGCCTTTGACTCTAAATGACCCGATGTCCCGAGCACCCGATGACCCGATCAGAACTACGCTGCCAGGCGTTTCAAGATTTCCTTGCCCAGCTTTTGCGCTTCGCCGAATGCTTTCTGGTATTCGACGAAGATGCGGTTCAGTTCGAGCGACTGGTCGGGGGTGAGCTTGTGGCGCAGCATCATGTCGCGCACGTGGACGGGATTGGGCAGGGTCGCGTCTTCGGTCAGTTCTTCAAGGGCGGTCGAGGGATTGTAGTGGTACATGCCTTCATTCTAGCGCGGGTGGCATTTCTCAGGGTTGCCGGTTGGTTGTCAGTGGCCTTTCTTGGCAGCTAATTCCTGCAAACGAAGATTCAGGTTTTTTTGGTGATTGACCCGGCGGAGCACCGTCTCTACCGTGGCTGCCAGACGGTCGGAGTTTTTGTCGAGTTCCAGCGTGGACTTCTCGAAGTAGGCGGCCGCGCCTTCATGGAGTAGTTTTTCTTCGTTCTTTTGCGACAGGCTGGTCAGCACGATGACCGGAATATCCATGGTGGCGGGATTTGCTTTGAGGGCTTTCAGGACTTCCGGGCCGCTGATCTTGGGAAGCATCATGTCGAGCAGGATGATGTCGGGCAGTTTGTCGTTGGCGATCCGCAACGCTTCCTCGCCGTCGGCGGCGGTAGTGACCTGGTAGCCGGCTCGGGCCAAAGCGCGTTCATTGGCCATGCGGAGAAACTTGCTGTCGTCGACGAGCAACACTTTGGAGTTCGAAACGGTCACACGTACGCCTATTATAATATGCTTTCATCGGCGTGGCGGGGAGAAGACTTGAGAGGGGCCGGAATATTCGGTGCGGCGGCCCCTGAAGGGGCGGCTGATTTTGCGGAAGTTATGGTATCGCTAAAGCGATACCCTGATACGAAGCAAAAGGGCGGCTTGCGCCGCCCCTCTGAGAACTGAGAACTAACTGAAAACTGAGAACCAACTGACAGCTGACAACTGACAACTAGCTTTACGTTCCTTCCGACCAACTGGCCAGGTATTCTTCCTGCTCCGAGGTTAGGCGGTCGATCTTGATGCCGAGCGATTCCAGCTTTAGCTTGGCCACGCGTTTGTCGAGATCCACCGGAACCGTGTACACCTTCTTTTCCAGCGACGCATGGTTTTTCACCATGTACTCGCACGAAAGTGCCTGGTCGGCAAAGCTCATATCCATCACTGACGCGGGATGCCCTTCGGCGGCGGCCAGGTTGATCAGGCGGCCTTCTCCGAGCAGGTTGATGCGGCGGCCGTCTTTCATTGTGTACTCGTCAACGAAGGTGCGTGTGGCGCGCTTCGAGGACGACAGCTTTTCCAGCGACGGGATGTCGATTTCGACGTTGAAGTGGCCCGAGTTCGAAATGATGGCGCCGTCTTTCATAAGTTCGAAGTGCTGCTTGGCGAGCACGTTCTTGTTGCCGGTGACGGTGCAGAAGACGTCGCCGATTTTGGCGGCTTCGTCCATGCTCATCACGCGGAATCCATCCATGACCGCTTCGAGCGCCTTGGTCGGATCGATTTCGGTGATGATAACCTCCGCTCCCGTGCCGCGTGCGCGCGAAGCGAGGCCGCGGCCGCACCAGCCGTAACCGGCGACCACGAACTTCGACCCCGCGAGCAGGAAATTGGTGGCGCGGATGATTCCGTCAATGGTCGATTGCCCGGTGCCGTAACGATTGTCGAACAGGTGCTTGGTGTCGGCGTCGTTGACGGCGACGATGGGATAGCGCAGCACGCCTTCCTTGGCCATGGCGCGCAAGCGAATCACACCGGTGGTCGTCTCCTCGGTGCCGCCGATCACATTCGCCAGTTCGGCTTGGCGCTTGGTGTGCAGCACGGAGACCAGGTCGGCGCCATCGTCCATGGTGAACTGCGGTTTGTGATCGACGGCCGCCATGATGTGAGAATAGTAGGAGTCGCTGTCCTCGCCCTTGATGGCGAAGACGGGAATGTTGTAGTCGCGCACCAGGCTGGCGGCCACATCATCCTGAGTTGACAGCGGATTCGAAGCGCACAACGCCACGTCCGCGCCGCCGTCGCGCAGCGCTATCATCAGATTTGCGGTCTCGGCCGTTACGTGCAGGCAGGCCGAAACGCGGACCCCCTTCAGGGGCTGGTTCTTGATGAATTCCTTGCGGATGATCTGCAGCACCTTCATCGACTGGTTCGCCCACTCGATGCGTTTCTTGCCCAGATCGGCCAGTTCAAATCCCTTAACGTCGCTGCTAATCGCTGTCGTAGCCATTTTTCTCCCCTATCCCCGGTGGCCAAAGTCAAAAGTGAAAAGTCAAATTGAAGAAGCAAAACCCCGCTTTGGGTTTCAGTTTCGCACGCGATGTTTGGCTTGTGTAATCAAGATCAAGAGTCGAAGCCGAACTGCTTGGCCTTTACTTCTGCAATTTGACTTCTGACTTTTGACTTTATTTTCTCGCTCCGGCCGGCTCCCGCTTCAAGCCGGCGTCAGACGCCAGTTTCGCGGCTTTGTCGGTCGCTTCCCAGGTGAAATCCGGATCGCTGCGGCCGAAGTGTCCATACGCCGCGGTCTTACGGTAAATCGGGCGGCGCAAGTTAAGTGTCTCGATGATCTCGCGCGGCTTCAGCTTGAAGTTTGCCCGCACCAGATCCGGAATCAGATTCGCATTAACCTTCTCGGTTCCGAAAGTATCCACTAGGACGCTGACGGGTTCAGCAACTCCGATGGCGTAGGCGAGTTGCACTTCGCAACGATCGGCGAGGCCGGCGGCCACGATGTTCTTTGCGATATAGCGCGCCATGTAAGCCGCGGAACGGTCCACCTTGGTCGGATCCTTTCCGCTGAAGCACCCGCCGCCGTGACGCCCCATGCCACCGTAAGTGTCCACGATGATCTTGCGTCCGGTCAGACCGGTGTCGCCCATGGGGCCGCCGATGACGAAGCGTCCGGTGGGATTGATGTGGTACTTGGTGTCCTCATCGAGCAAGTGGGCGGGGATTACGGCCTGGATGACGTGTTTCAAAATGTCGGCGCGCAGTTCGTCGTTGCCGACCGTCTCGGAATGCTGGGTGGAGACGACTACGGCATCGACGCGCTTCACTTTGTGGTGCGCGTCGTATTCGACCGTGACCTGCGATTTTCCATCGGGCCGCAGGTAGGGGCAGGTGCCATTCTTGCGAACTTCGGCCAGCTTCATGGTGAGCTTGTGGGCGAGTGAAATGGGAAGGGGCATCAGTTCGGGAGTCTCGTTGCAGGCGAAGCCGAACATCATGCCCTGGTCGCCGGCGCCGCCGGTATCCACACCCAGGGCGATATCGCCGGACTGCTTGTTGATGCTCGAAATCACGGCGCAAGTGTTGGAGTCGAAGCCGTACACCGCGTTGTCGTAGCCGATCGACTGTACAACGCCGCGCACCAGGTTCTGGAAGTCGACATAAGCTTTGGTGGTAATCTCGCCGGCGATCATGACCAGGCCGGTGCAGGTCAGGGTTTCACAGGCGACGCGGCTGTTCGGATCTTCACGAAGGCAGGCGTCGAGAATGGCATCGGAAATCTGGTCGGCGATCTTGTCCGGATGTCCCTCGGTTACGGACTCCGAGGTAAACAGAAAACGATTGGCTGCTGGCAAGCTGGTATCTCCTCAAGGTAGCTTTGAGCCTTTACTTCCGATAAGGGAGGCTTATGAAGCCACGGGCTCTTGACCGGGGTTTGGCTTAATCTTCTTTAAAACGGTATCAGAGATGACCTCCTAAGCGCAATGAAATTGGCCGGTGACGGAGGGAGCTGACATTGAGTGGGAGCCAGGGGGCATTGAACGGTGGAAGGCGGGCGGCAAATGGAAGAAAAGAAAGAGACAAACTTAGAACGTCGAAGGCGGCGTCGGGGCATTCGGCAAGATACCCTGCGGACCAAAAGTAACGGTCTTGACCTCCCCGTAATCTCCGCCGGTGTCGAGCTTCTTGCCGTTGAATCGAAAGTCGATGCCACCGGCGTTTCCGACCCTGACGATGATTTCTTTCCGGCCTCGGATGGCGCGCTCGGTGTCGGCGGCCAAAAGCTCGGATGAGAGAGCTCTGCCGTCGGCGGTGATCGAGACCCAGGATTCTTCGCGGGCATGGATGACGACCGTAAACTCGCCCGGAGTTGCAGCGGGGGCGGCAGCCGCCAGGTTCTGAGGGGTTAAATTCTGAGAAGTTTTGGGGACGGCGGGCGAGGCAGATGGTACCGCCGGCGACGCCGTGCTGGGCGAGCCAGTTGCCGGCAGACGAGAAGCGGGCGAACCGGTGCCCCCTTTTTCTTTCGACACTCCCTCCGACGCTCCGCCTGATTTTCCGCCCGATAACGGAGCCGCTGGTGACTGCGTCGCGGCCGTTGTTGGAGTCGGCCGAACTGACTGTTTCGCGTGCTCCCCTCGGCGATGGCTCCAGAGGGACAGTGCGAGCGCGACTACGAGCAGCACGGCGGCGAACAGGCCCCAGGGGAGTTGGCGGACAGGGGTGTCGGAGATGGCGTCCAGGCGGCGGGCCTTCTCTTCATTTTCGCGCGCTCCGTCTTCAGGAGATTCGGGCGCCGTCGCAGCGGGAGCGGCGTCGCCGGAAGCTTCGAGGTACTCGGCGATGGTTTGATCTTCGTCGAGACCAACGAAGCGGGAGTAGGCGCGGACAAAGCCCTTATTGAAGATGCCTCCGGGCAACTGGTTGAACTTATCCTCTTCCAGCGCCTGCAGCATGCGGGTTCCGATCTTGGTGGAGCTGGAAATCTGCTCCAGTGTGATCTTGCGCTTCTCGCGCTCCAGTTTCAGTTTTTCGCCAAAGGAAGGCAAACCAGTCTCCCGCTTTCGCCGGACGGCGAACGGAATTCTACTCTGTTGAGAAGCAAGATCATAGGACATTCAGGTGTTGCGCGGCAAACTAACCGAGGACATAAGAACGCCTAAAACTACAGATGATCCCCTCGCTGCACGACGGTAGCTTCCGTGTTGCCGACAATTCTGGAGCTGAGAGAACTCGGCCTCAACCGCGCCGTCACTTGAGACTCAGAGAAGCTTCTGGCCCGGTGAGGCCCTTGTCTCGATTGAGCCAGCGCTGCCGTGGCCCAAACGCTTAGAAGAAATCGAAAACCTGTGACTTGGGTAATTAAAGATGTTGCTATCCTGCCCTGTTCCCATCTGCGGCAACCCTATAATTCTGCTGTGACAAGGCCATCCAAGGGCGGCGAAGTTCTGCTCATTGTTTTTGGCCTGATTTTTCTGGCCGCTGGACTCTTTTTCGCCAGCGCGCTTCTGTTCAGTACTGGCCGCCAGCTCCACGGGAATCGTTGGGTCGGAGTGCTGATGTCCACCGTCTTTGCTCTCATTGGCGGCGGGATCGTCTATGCCGCAATTTATGGGAACCGCAAGTTACAGGAGCAAGCGGCCGCCGAGCAATCCAATCCCGAATCTCCCTGGCTATGGCGGAGGGACTGGGCGGCGAGCCGAGCGGAAAGCAAGAACCGCAATAGTTCCATCGGCCTTTGGTTAGTGGCGATTTTTTGGAATACGATTGCGTTCACCGTCGCGGTCGCGACCGTGCCTCAACTATGGCGCACCTCCGACGTCAAAGCCCTCTTCCCGCTCATGTTTTGTGCGGTTGGCGTCATTCTGGCGGGCGCGGCTATACGGGCCACCATCCGGCGGGAACGATTCGGCCAAACCTATTTTGAGTTCGCCTCGCTGCCCTTTTCTCCCGGCCGGGTGCTGCAAGGCACGATCCACTTGCGCTTTAACACCGCTGCCAAACATGGCATCGACCTCCGCCTTTCCTGTGTCCGCCAGGTCGTCACCGGCGCGGGTAAAGATCGTAACATTCGCGAGACCATTCTCTGGGAAGCGGACAAAAATGTGCCGCAAACAGCCATCGCGCCCAGCCCCATGGGCGACGCCGCGATCCCGGTGGACTTCAGCGTACCGAGCGACGCCTATGAGTCGAATCACGACCGGCTGGACGACCAGGTCCAATGGCTCTTGCATGCGCAGGCGGATGTCCCCGGCGTGGATTATTCGGACGATTTTGAAGTGCCAGTTTTTCGTCTGACGCCAGCGCTGGCCTCATCCGCAGCGCCTGCAGCTTCTTTCTTGAATGATGCGCAGGCCGCAACCGTCCCCCCGGCCTTCCAATCCGATGCCTCCGACGTGGCCGCTCCCCAGAACCCGAAAGTTAAACTGTCGGCGGCGCTGAACGGCGGCACCGAATTCTACTTCCCGATCTTCCGCAACCCGGCTCGGGTCCTGGTTCTGATCGTCTTTACTGCTGTCTGGACGGGCATCCTCTATTTCCTCAGACATTCCCAAGCTCCGTGGATCTTCACCGCGGTGTTCGGGCTGTTTGAGCTCCTGCTGATTTACGGACTGATTCGGTCGGCGCTGGGGTCGTGCCGCATCGAGGTGGGCAACGGCAAGATTGTCTCCCGCCGGGCCGTGATGGGGATCGGGGCGGCTCGCGAAATTCCTTTCTCCGACATTGCCCAGATCTTGGCCGTGAGCTCCGCGCGACAGTCGGGCGCACAAGAGTCTTACTTTCTTCGTTTGCAAACCAAGAACGGAGAACAGGTAATGCTCGCCGACGCAATCGATGACCGTCAGGAGGCGCGCTGGGTCGCGGCCCAACTGGAGAAGTTCGCCGGCCTGAAACTCGATACTCACGTCGCTGTCGATGCCGGGTTTGGGAGCTACGGTCCGCCGCCGCAACGCGGACAAGCACTACCAGGATCGCCCAGAGTGTTTCGCCGTAGTAGTCCGGTCGCGATCGCGGTAGGGCTTGCGGTCTTTCTCGCCTGGACCGGTTTTGTCGGCTACCGGTTCCTCTCGCGCGATTACGGAAAGCCCACCCGTATTGCCAAGGTCAGGGCACCGGCCAAACGCTCCATGCAGCAAGTGGCCTACTCGCCGCTCACAGACGCGGATGTAGAAAGTCTGCAGACGCTCCCGGAGCAGGCGCAAGCGGAAGAATTGCTAGACCGGGCGATTCAGCACGATCCGCGCGCGCTCGACTTGCTCGAGGAGAAGATTGGCGACTGGCGCGATCTCAAACGTACCGCGCACATGAACCAATTGGACGAACGTTCTCGTTACTCCACCGACCTGCGGGTTCGCTACGCCAACGCCGATCTCAACCTGGCAATAGACAGATGGCCGCAAACCGGCACCTCCGCGGAGCAGCTCATTGCCAACGCACAAGCCGACCCCGAGCATCGCTCTTACAGCGTGTACCACATGGGAATGCTGGCCGGCCGCGGCGTGGGCTACGATCGCATTTATCCCGTCCTGCTGGACTACGCCAAGAATGACCCCAACCCCGAGGTGCGCCAGTGGGCCGTCGAAGGCATGCGCTATCTCGGTACCGATGAAGCCCTTGATCAGCTCTTCGATTCTTTCACACACGACCCATCCAACGCGGTCCGCGATCGCGCGGGCTGCAACGTGTCCGACTGCGGCAACTTCCAGCGCAAACAGCGTATGCGGATGGTGCCCAAACTGATCGAGCTAGCCGCAGATCTTCAAACTACTTCGCAGATGCGCAACTGGGCCTTCCTCGCGTTGCACGAGATCACCGACGAACCCCTGCCTGCCAATGCATCTGCGTGGCGAGACTGGTATATGCACCACGGGGCGGAAAAGATGGCCGAGTTCGAACAGTTGGACTGGTGGAGAGTCCGCGGCGATCAGTAGCAGCAATCTGGCAGCTTACTCTTCCAGACGGACCCGCACGTCTCCGCCCGGGCAACGCTTGTGCCACTTATCTGGCGGCCGGGTTGGCTTGACGGGTACCGGTTACCTACGTTCGTTGCCCGAGTGGTGCGACCAAACCTATAATTTCCTATCCACCCACTCGAACGAGGAGTTCATGTCGGAGGCAGCGGGCACATCCTCAATTCGCCTGTCGCAAGAGCTGACCATCTTTCACGATGTCGCCAAGGCGCTGACATCCTCGCTCAATCTTGATTCGATCCTCCAGACCATCATGGAAAAAATGGCGGAGTACTTCCGTCCGGATACCTGGTCGCTGCTGATGGTGGATGAGGAAAAAGATGAGCTCTATTTCGCCATCGCGGTGGGGCCTGCGGCCGAGGTTCTGGCGAAGGCGCGTTTGAAGGTGGGTGAGGGAATTGCCGGTTGGGTGGCCAAGCACGGACACGTGTTGATCGTGCCCGACGTGCGGAACGATCCGCGCTTCTCGTCGCGGCTGGACGAGATGACGCGCTTGCAGACCCGCTCCGTCATCTGCGTGCCGTTGCGCTCGAAGCACCGGGTGCTGGGCGTGATCCAACTGATCAACGCCGACGTGGGGCTGAGCGAACAAGAGCTGTTTTTCCTGCAGGCCTTGTGCGATTACGCAGCGATTTCCATCGAGAATGCCAGAGCGGTCGAGAAGATTCAGGAACTGACCATCACCGACGATTGCACGGGCCTGTTCAATGCGCGCCATTTGCACAAAACGCTCGAAACCGAGGTTTACCGCTCGGCGCGCTTCGGCTACCAGTTCAGCGTGATCTTCATCGACCTCGACCACTTCAAGACGGTCAACGACACCCATGGACATCTGGTGGGAAGCCGGTTGCTGTCCGAAGTCGGATACCTGATCAAAGCGCAGTTACGGCTGATTGATTTTGCTTTTCGCTACGGGGGAGACGAGTTCGTGGTTCTGCTGCCGCAAACCAGTAAAGATCAGGCGGTGGTGGTCGCGAAACGTTTGCAGGATTCCCTGCGCGCGGGGACCTTCTGCGGCGAAGTGGGCTTGAACCTAAACGTGCGCGCCAGTATGGGAGTGGCGACTTTTCCGCACGATGCGCAGACGCCGCACGACATAATCCGCCAGGCGGACGAGATGATGTATGTGGTGAAGAACACGACACGCGACAATATCGGCGTTGCCTCGCAAGGGCTGATGGAGCCGTAAGCGTCCAAGTCCACATGGAAAGACTGCCCTCGGGTAAACAGAATTCCTTCCGGTTTGCCCGTCACTCGGGCGGAACCAGTGCTTCGACCCTGAATGCTGGCGTCATACGGCCGGCATATCGACGTTTTCCTCCTGCCGTGAAAACCGCGAAGGGCAAAAGTGCTCATACGGCTTTTTCTCCCGGTACGACCGCGCCAGTTCGAGGTAGATTTCAATGTCGCGGTCGAGATCCGATTGCTGGCCGTCAAAATAGAAGTTGCGGACCGGGACGCCGGCATAATCCCGGCTGAACTTGGGATAAATGGCTTCGCTCACAACTCCGTTCATGCAGGTGAACGGGCTGATGTCCACGATCCCGTCCGCTCCGTGCAGGGCAAGATAGGCGCTCCTGCCCAGGTTCATGACCATCTCGCCTTCGGCCCCGGGAAAGGGAAGATAGGGCTGCGCCAGTTCCAGCACTTCCTCGATGCTGGGCTCTTCGTAGCCGGCGAAATCCTCGCCGAATAGTGACCGCAGCGCGTGCTCGTCGGCGTTCTGGATTCGGGAACGAATTTTCGACTTGATCATCGGCCAGGAGTACGTCCGGCCCGCCAGCCGCAGATTGCGCACCTCTTCCACGTTGGTGTAGGCGATCCACTCGGAGATGTCGGCCATCCAGCACTCCGCGCCCTTTTCCTCCAGCCGGCGCAGCAGACCCTGGTTGCTGAAGTCGTTGAGGCGGCAGAAAATCTCGCCCACAATGCCGATCAGCGGCCGGCTGCCGTCGAAGCGCGCGGGTACAGCATGAAAGCGAGCTCGCGCCCGCAACAACGATGCGCTCAGCGAGCGCATCTGGCACCGGGAGTCGGAACAACTCTGTTCCAGTGTCTGGCAGAAGTCCTCGACCGACTCGCGAAAAGCCCGGTCGGCCTTTCCCGGATGCGTTTCGTAGGGCCGGGTCCGCAGGAGGAATTTGCGCAGAATGTCAGCCGAAACCAGGGCCCGCCATGCTGTTCGCACGAAAGCAGTGTCGAAATCCAGGAAGTCGCTGTAGCCGTGTTCTCCGTGCGGAGAAAGGACATGTATGTCACCGTAGCCCTCTTCGCGCAGGACCTTCCGCAGAAACGGCGCATATTGGCCGAAACGGCACGGCCCGTCGGTAGTAACCATCATAAAGACGGTGAGCTTCGGATCGAAGCCCGGCTGCTCAGCGATCTTCAGGAAATCCCCAGTCGTAACCTTGGCGGGATAGCATTCGTCGCCGCTCGTGTGCTTGCCGCCCAACTCGAGCGTACGTGCATCCGAAGGCGGCGTGGGACGCGCCTCAATACCCATCCAGCGCAGCACGGCACACAACGCCTCGACGCTTCCCTCGGCCATGGCCGGGATGTAGACCGTTTTTCCAGCCAGCGGATGGTCGGCGCCAACCTTTCGGGTTACGCAGCGATGTTTGTGGACTAACATTGCAAAAACCCTGTGCTGTCGAGATAGGCTTCACACCGCGTGATGTAGCCGACGTCGCTCGAATGCCCGTCAAACTGCAGCACCAGGCTGGGCTTGCCACAGGCATCATCGAGAAAAGACTTGATGTAGGAGTCCGGGCCGCATTTGAAGTTCGAGATATAAATAAGGTGCAGGCCGGGAATGCGCCGGGTGATCTGTGCGGCGGCGAGAATCAGTCGGCCAGAGTGCCAATACATATTGTCGTTGATCTCAGAGACATCTTCGCGGTCGAGCGGCAGAAAGTCCAGTGGCAGCACATTAATGCCGTAGGACGTCCGCAGCTTGCGCGGAATGTCGCAACATACCGTCCGGTCGTAGATGTTGTAGGGCCGGCCCAGCAGCACGATGGCCGGCTCGCGCGTCGCGCTCAATATTTGCAACGCGGCCTCCCCGGCTCGCTGCACCGCGTCGCCAAAGTTCTTCTGCGCCCGGTAAGCGTTCTCCACCGCGGCATCGCTGGCGGCTTTGGTCCGTCCTAACCTACTCCCCACACTGCGCAACTCCTCGCGCACATGCCGGGGCCCTTGGCGGAAGTGGATGGTTGGGCTCAGCAGCTTGCCGCTGAGATGGGTCTCCAGTCTCTCTACCGCGCGCACCACGAACGGCAGGGTCTGGTTCCACGGACACAGCTTCGACTCCGCATGCATGAACGGCGTCTCCGTGTCCACTGCGTTCGGCACCAGAATATAATCCACGTTTTGCTTCAGCAGCGCGTGCACATGCCCGTGCGCCACCTGGATCGGGAAACAGGGCTGGGCAATCGCCAGTTCTTCACCGTCGGCGGCGATGCGCCCGTCCGTGGGGGGCGAGACCGCCACGTTGTATCCCAGTTCCTGCATATAGGTACACCAGAAGGGGAAGCGCTCGTGGAAGAACATGGCGCGGGGAATGCCGACGGTCTTCCGTCCATTTCTTGGTGGCTCGAGCGCCGCTTCCAGCAGCTTGTCCCGGCAGGACAGGAGATCCTCAATCATCGGCTGGCGGTCGGTGCGCGAGCGCTTGCGGAACTTGTCGGAGCACTGGTCTCCCCAGTAGCTCTTCTCGCCGTCAATGGAAAATTCCTTCATCTCGCAGTTGTTGGAGCAGGCACGGCAGACGAAGTCGCGGCTCGTGAGAGTCGCCCGGTTCAGGGCAAAACCACGGAACCTGCTCGTCCCGCCGCTGGCCAACATACGATCTTGCGCCATGAGCGCCATGCCGATCGCGCCAATCACTCCGTTATGTGGGGGAACAACGATTGGCTTTTTCAGAATGACCGAGAATGCGGCAGCAACGGCGTCGTTATAGGCGGTACCGCCCTGGAAATAGATCACGTTCCCGAGATTCCGTCCACGCACCACGCGATTCAGATAGTTCAAGGCCACCGAGTAGGCCAATCCCGCGCACAAATCGGCGACGGCCGCACCCTTCAGCAACAGGCTGCTCACATCCCGCGCCATGAAGACCGTGCAGCGTTCGCCCAGCCGGATCGGGTTTCGCGACGATAACGCGAGCTGCGCGAATTCACCCTTGATCCGAACCCCCAACTTCTCGGCTTGCTCTTCCAGAAACGAGCCGGTCCCCGCCGCGCAAGCTTCATTCATGGTGAAGTCCACCACCACGCCGTCGCGGATGCGAATGAATTTCGCATCCTGCCCGCCAATCTCGAAGATCGTGTCCACCAGCGGCATCCCCAGTTGGTGGCACACATGCATCGCACCGGTTTTGTGCGCGGTGATCTCGTCTTTTACAGTGTCGGCGCCGGTGAGTTCGCCAATCAGCTCCCTCCCAGACCCGGTCGTGCCTACGCCCCGGATGTTGACTCGCGCACCCAGTTCCTCCTCGATCTCGCTCAGTCCCGCCGAGACTACTTCGATCGGACGGCCCGCGGTGGGAACGTAAATCTCCTTCAGCAAATTGCCCTTCGAGTCGATCACTACCAGATTCGTGCTTACCGAACCCACGTCAATGCCAAGGTAGGCGTCCACAGGGCTGTGTGCCTGCGGCAGTTCGAGCGGAGGCACCCTGTCCCGCAATAACGTCACGTGGTCAAGCGAGAGCGCTTCCGTGGAGGCAAACTCTTCCGCGCCGGCGGTCTCGCCAGACAGGCGGCCGAATGTGCCCGTGGTGCGTTTGCCAGTTTCTTCCGCCACGAGCATGCTCGCGCCCAGCGCCGTCATCCAGCAGTGCAGTTCCGGAACCAGAAAATCTGATTCCTGCAGCTTGAAGGCCTCCCGGAGCGCATCGCGCACTCCAGCATTCAGCGCCACTCCGCCCACAAATGCCACGGGTGAAACCACCTGCCTGCCCTTGACAATGCTGGACTTGAAGTTTCGCGCCACCGCCTCGCACAGCCCGCGCAGGATCTGGTCCGCGGTGTATCCCTTTTGCTGGGCGTGGATCATGTCCGTCTTGGCAAACACCGAGCAGCGGCCCGCAACCCTGGCGGCGCAACTGGCGCCGCAAGCGGTCGCGCCCACATCCTCGACCTCATAGAGCAGCCGCGAAGCCTGCTGATCAATAAACGACCCCGTCCCCGCAGCGCAATCCGTGCTGAATTGGTAGTCCAGGATCCCGAGCTGGTCGGAGCCGTTAGTTGTGCCCAGGCGGATGTATTTCGAAGTCTCACCGCCCATCTCAAACACGGTGCGCACCTCCGGATATAGCGCATGCATGCTCCGGGCCAGCGCGCGAAACTCGTTTTCAAACCCGGCTTCGAAGGCGCGCGCCACCGTCCGTCCACCCGACCCGGTGAGGCGAATACCCGCGATCGCTTCTTCCGGCACAAGTTCAAAGAATTCCCGCAGCAGATCAGAGGCAGCTTGCAGCGGACTGCCCTGAAGGCGCCGGTACGCGGACAGCACAACGGAACGCTCAGCCAACCGGTTGGTTCTGGACAGTTGCGGGAGAAAAAATGCCGGGGTGGCCTCGGCCAGGCGAGCGAGCAAGACAGAGTCTTCGGGCGCACCCAAAGCCGCCAGCTTCACGCTGACTGCGCCTACGTCCAAACCGAGGCTGATACTCATGCAAACGTCTCCTTGGACTGGGAACCGAGTGCGTACGCGCAAGGCTGGGCGCGGAAGAGGGGCTCTATCGCACGCGCTAACTATAGGGAATGGGGACACGCCCGGCAGTGACGTGGATCACAAACCGCTGAGGTGGAAGATGACTCATTGCCTGTCCAATGCGAACTATTACCAGCCGTGAAGGTTCGCCCAACAGCAGGGCGACTTCGGGGCTACAAGGGAGTGCCATCGCAAGTCCCGACGATTCTGGGCGGATTGTCGCCTACTCGGAAGCTACCATCCCATATTGAAGGCGGCTTCCCGCCAAGTAGCTTGTCGCCTACTGTTTTTCGCGCTTTTGCGGCTCCGCCGGCTGGTCGGTTTTCGGCTGCGCTTCGGTTGGGTCGGGTTTCCATGTAAACGGGTTCGCGGGCGCGGCAGGGTTCACGCCGAAGTCCCACACATAGAGGTTCATTCCGTCTTTTCCCAGCATCTCGGCGACCGCGTATTCGCCCGCCGCCAGAGGTTCGGTGGGCGTCAGCTTGACCCAGCCTCCGGTCATGGTGGTGACCGTGGCCGCGACAAAACGTTCGTCGGCTTTCATCTTTCCGGTGACCGCGATCTTGATGGCGCCGGCAACGCGTTTGCCGCCCTTGACGTCGACGCGAATGACTTTGAAGCGGTCGCTGTTACTGGGCGCGAGCGGCGAAGGCTCGCCGGTCGAGGCCTGCACGCTTGCGGGCGCGCCCTCATTGGCGTCGATGTTGATGTAGAGCGAAGGCACGGTGGTGTGCGACTGAACCTTGGCATGAGTTCCCGGAAGCTCGATCGTTTGCTTGACGCCAGCCAGCGGATTGATTGCCGCCCGCAGAATATTCGACTTCGTGTTCTTATCCAGTTCGCCGCCCGATTGCTGCAGTTCGGACAACTGCGGCTGATTCTCGTAAGTATCGAGCAAAAAGATGCCGCCTTCGTCGGGCAGGCGCAGACCGGGTACAACCTGCGGGGAACGCGCTTGCTCGGCTTTCCGTTCAGCCTCGAGTTCCTTGTCGAGCTCGACCGCTTCCGGAGCGAGATTGCCCTGCAGGCGGCCTTGCTCAAACTTGTCGGTGGCGTCCCAGTCAATCAGCGCTTTCGGGACTTCCTCCCATTCGCCGCGCTCGGCGCTGAAATAGCGGACGCGCTCGCCGTGAATCTCATACTTGGTGACGGACTGGTAGGAGCCGTCTTTCAGAATGAGGCGGCGGGCCTGGCTCTGGGCGGGAGCCTGCGGCAAGGAGAATGGAACCAGACAGAAGACGGCCAAGGTGAAGAATGCCGCCGCGACTCCCGTTTTGAAAATTGATTTCATGCCGCGGAACATTATCGGTCTTTTCCCGTGTATCTGGAAGGTTAGATGCGGGTGCCCCACTCATCGCGTTCTTTGCGATGAGTGGGTTCTCGCCGAGCCAAAGCTGCAGATTGGGCGTCGACCGATTTCTAACGGCCACTCCTGTACATTCACCCGCGCCCGTCCCTGTACTCCGAAGGCGTAGGTTCGGAAACTGCTCCACTGCCAATCTTCGGGATGCGCCACCAATCCGCGCCTCACCGGGTTGCGGTGCATATAACGAAGCTTCTCGATGCGTTTCTCTTCTGTCCACACGTTGAAATCGTAGAACCGCCTCTGCCAAACCGGAGCGGGTCCGGGGCAGGGAATCCCACTCATCGCAAAAGGCGCGATGAGTGGGGCACCCGCGGTTCTGAGCTTGCGTGTAAAACGCTCTTTCAGAACTTTCATGACCACCGAGGGATCGCCCGTCTCAGGTTCCGTGATCAGAAGATGGAGGTGCTCCGGCATGATCACGAAACCCACCAGCACAAAGTGATAGCGGAGTCGCGTCTCTTCCAACGTGTCGAGAAAGAGATCACGGCGTTGCGGCGGGCGCAGCACCGGCTCGCGATGGTAGCAACTGCACGTGATGAAATGCAGATCATTCGAACCGTAGTAGCGATGAAGTCCTTGCGTCATCCCTCCGACGGTAAGCTGTTGGAGTTCGGATTTCAGTGAGCGGCTGCCAGTCGGGTTGTGACGAAACCCACTCATCGCAAAGAACGCGATGAGTGGGGCACCCGCGGTTAGATTGGCGCTGCCCTTTTTTCCACATTCCCTTCCCGAAAGACTTCTGCCATAATTGATCGTGCACCCCAGCCCGCACAATTTTCCAAAACAAATCAGAGCGAGGAAGCGATGTCGGCCAAGTACATCTTTGTAACCGGCGGTGTGGTCTCATCACTAGGCAAAGGTCTGGCGGCGGCCTCCATTGGATGCCTGCTTGAAAGCCGCGGCCTCAAGGTCAACCTGATGAAGTTCGATCCCTACCTGAACGTCGATCCGGGGACGATGTCGCCGTTTCAGCATGGCGAGGTGTTCGTCACGGACGACGGGGCGGAAACCGATCTCGACCTCGGCCACTACGAACGCTTCACGCACGCCAAGCTTTCTCGCGACAACAACTGGACCACCGGGCGCCTCTACGAGCAGATCATCGCCAAAGAGCGGCGCGGCGATTACCTGGGCAAGACGGTGCAGGTGATTCCGCACGTGACCAACGAAATCAAGGCGGCGGCGAAGAAAGTGGCGCAGGACGTGGATGTGCTGATCGTCGAAATCGGCGGCACCGTGGGCGACATCGAGTCGCTGCCGTTCATCGAAGCGATCCGCCAGATGCGGCAGGAACTGGGCCGCGATAACACGCTGTTCGTGCACGTGACGCTGGTGCCATTTATCGCCGCGGCGCAGGAATTGAAGACCAAGCCGACGCAGCACTCCGTCAAGGAACTGCTCAGCGTCGGAATTCAGCCGGATATCCTGCTGTGCCGCACCGACCGCTTCCTGTCGAAAGAAATCAAGTCGAAGATTGCGCTGTTCTGCAACGTCGAAGAAGAAGCGGTGATCACGGCGAAGGACGTCGCGTCCATCTACGAAGTGCCCGTGGTTTTCGCGCATGAAGAAGTAGATACGCTGATCCTGCGCCGTCTTAAGTTAGAGGCGAAAGATCGCGATCTTTCGAAGTGGAACGATCTGGTGCACCGCGTTTACAACCCGAAAGATGTGGTCAGGATCGGCATTGTCGGAAAGTACGTGGAATACGAGGACAGTTATAAGTCGCTGAAAGAGGCGCTGGTGCATGGCGCGCTGGCGCACAACCTGAAGCTGGAACTGAATTGGATCGAAGCCGAGGGCCTGGAGGCCGCGGACAAAGCCGACAAGAGTTACGAAGCGCAGTTAGAAGAATACGACGGATTGCTCGTGCCCGGCGGGTTCGGCAAGCGCGGCATCGAAGGCATGTTGAGGGCGATCCAGTACGCGCGCGAGAAACATGTCCCTTACTTCGGAATCTGTCTGGGGATGCAGACGGCTTGCATTGAATATGCGCGCAACGTCTGCGGATTGGCGGATGCCAACTCGAGCGAGTTCGATCCGGCGACTCCGCATCGCGTGATCTACAAGCTGCGCGAATTGCGCGGCGTGGAAGAACTGGGCGGAACGATGCGGCTGGGCGCTTGGCCGTGCAAGATCGAGCCGGGAACGCTGGCGTACAAAGTGTATGGCCAGGCCGAGATCAGCGAGCGGCACCGGCATCGTTACGAGTTCAACCGCGAGTATGAAGAGCCCATGGTGGCCGCCGGCCTGCGCATTTCCGGCTCGACGCCGGACGGCACTTACGTGGAAATAGTGGAGATTCCCGGTCATCCGTTCTTCATCGCATGCCAGTTTCATCCGGAATTCAAATCGAAGCCGCTGGAGCCGCATCCGCTGTTTAAGGCGTTCACGGGCGCTGCCTATGAACACGGGCAGAAAAAGAAAGAGCAGAAAAACGCGGCCGTGGTGGAGATGTTTCTGCGACCGGAAAAAGTGGGACGGAGATAAACCATTGAGACATTGAATCATTGAGACATTGAGTCATTAAATGCCTCAATGATTCAATGCCTCAATGATTCAATGACCCTGTCTTTCCAAATCGATGACGTTCGCGTCGGCTCCGGCGATTTATTCCTCATTGCCGGGCCCTGCGTGATTGAGAGTGAAGAGCACGCGCTGCGCATGGCGGAGATCGTCAAGGGCGTGGCGCGTTCGCTGAATTTTCCGTTCATCTTCAAAGCGTCGTACGATAAGGCTAACCGCACGTCGATCCGCAGCTATCGCGGGCCGGGGATGAAGGAAGGCCTGCGCATTCTGAAGAAAGTCAAAGATGAAATACACATTCCGGTGCTCACCGACGTTCACCAGGTTGCCGACGTTGCCGCGGTCGCCGAAGTCGTGGACGTGCTGCAGATTCCAGCATTCCTCTGCCGCCAGACCGATCTCATCGTGGCGGCGGCGCTCAGCGGGCGCCCGGTGAACATCAAGAAGGGGCAGTTCGTTTCGCCCTGGGATATGAAGCACGCCGTCGCAAAGTGCCGCGACGCCGGCAATAGCCAGGTATTTGTGACCGAGCGCGGCTCGAGTTTCGGCTACAACAATCTGATTGTGGACATGCGCTCGCTGGCCATCATGAGAAAGTTCGCGCCGGTGGTATTTGACGCGACCCATTCCGTGCAACTGCCGTCGGCGTCGCACGGCGATGAAGATCAGCCCGCGGTGAGCGGCGGCCAGCCGGAGTTTATCCCGGTGTTGTCGCGGGCGGCGGTGGCGGCGGGTGTGGACGGTGTGTTCATGGAAGTCCACGATAATCCAAAAGAAGCGAAAAGCGACGGCGCGAACGCCTTGGATACGCGCAACCTGCGCGGCTTGCTGAAAGAATTGCAGGCGGTGAAAAAGGCGCTGGACGTGGCGCATAGCACACCGTAGCGTCATTCCTGAATTTGTTACCATCCTGAATCTGCTACCATTTCCGCGTCATCTCAATCTCATCTATGCATTGGTGGGCATCGATTGCCGGCGTTGTTCTCATCTTCACCATCCTCATGGATGCCTTCGAGACCGTTGTTTTACCGCGGCGCATCAAACGCACTTTTCGCATCGCCTCCTGGTTCTACAAAAATACCTGGGGCTTCTGGACCCGAGTGGGGTTGCACATTAGGTCGGCGAACCGGCGCGAAGGGTTCCTGGCGTACTTTGGGCCGCTGTCGCTGATCGTGTTGCTGGGCTTTTGGGCGCTCGGCCTGATTCTTGGATTCGCCTGCGTGCAGTACGGACTGGGCGAACACCTGACGCTGGTCAATGAAAAAATCACGTTCGGGAAAGTGATCTATCTGAGCGGCGAAACTTTCTTCACGCTGGGTTACGGGGACATTACGCCCAACAACGCCGCCGCCCGCGCCCTGGCCGTGATGGAAGCGGGCATGGGCTTTGCGTTCCTCGGAGTCGTGATCGGATATTTGCCGGTTATCTACAATTCGTTTGCCGCGCGCGAGACTGAGATTTCGCTGCTGGATGCGCGCGCCGGGTCGCCGCCGAGCGCGACCGAGTTTCTCGGCCGGTTGGGCTGCTGTCCCGATCAGACGGTGCTCGACGATATTTTTCGCGACTGGGAGCGCTGGTGCGCCGACCTTCTGTCGAGCCACATTTCCTATCCCGTGCTGGTTTACTTCCGGTCGCAGCACGGCAATCAATCCTGGTTGAGCGCCGTGACGGTCATGCTCGATGTCACGTCTCTGGTCATGACCGGCGTGGAGGGCATCCACCCCGACCAGGCGAAGCTCACGTTCGCCATGGCGCGGCACGCCGTTGTCGATTTGGCGCAGGTGGTGAATGCGGAATACAGTCCGCATGATGCCGACCGGCTTACGGCCGCCGACCGGAACCGGCTGAAGACGGAACTGACATGGCGCGGCGTGACGCTGAACGATAAGGCCGACGCGCCGGAGCGGTTGGCGGAGCTTCGGGCGGTCTACGAACCTTATCTGCACGCGCTCGGTCGCCGGCTTCTAATGACCCTGCCGCCGTGGATCCACAAGAATCGGATGAAAGATAACTGGCAGGGCGGCCCGTGGGATCGCGCCATCCAGGCGCGAGCGCTGGAGCGTCCGGGGCATGCGGCGGACGACCACTTCTGAGCGGACCAAATAACATCTTGGCTGTGTACTCGTTTCCTCTCTTGCTCAAAACCGTCGTTTCGGACTGGCAACCTCACTCGATACTTCGACGCCTATCGAGGGAGAAGGGTCCAGCACCGAGAAGGGCAATCGCAACTAGCCCCACAATCATGCAAAAGTCCGTTCGTCCCTCATGCATCGCTGCCCAAAAACCCTGCTTGAGCAGCAATGGAACCTTGGTTGTCGTGATCGCAACTACAATAACGATAAGCAAAGGCCAGATGGCGAAGATTGTAAAGACGCCAAGGATTAATAAGGTGCCGCACACGATTTCTGTAGCGCCCACGAACGGCCCCATGAATTGCGGAGCGGGAATGCCGATCTTCGCAAAGCGACCTGCACCAAGCGCGGCAGGAAAAAGGAACTTCTGGATGCCTTCCGAGAGGAAGACCCAGCCGACCAGGAAGCGAAGCAGGAGCAGGCCCCATCCGATTCTGTGCTGCGATAACTGTTTCATCCGCGTCCTCCTACGTGTGAATGCTCGCCGTTAAGTGCAAATCCATAGCTGAAATATATCGAATTTCGATCGCCGATGGAGCTATTCGGGCTCCTGTTGAAACGGCCCGAGGACCCGATTCCGCGATCATATTCCCCGCTTCTGCTAACATTTCCCCTTCATGAAACATGTAGGCGAAAACGTGGTGCGCATTGAGGCGGAGGCGTTGCGGGCGCTGGCGGACCGGCTGGCGGGTCCGATGGCTGCGGACTTCAACCGGGCGCTGGAGTTGATGTTCGGTTGCCGGGGCCGGGTGGTCGTGACCGGGATGGGGAAGAGCGGGCTGATCGCTCGCAAGATCGCGGCTACGTTAAGTTCGACCGGGTCGCCCGCGCTCTACCTGCATCCGGTGGAGGCGCTGCATGGCGATCTGGGGATGATCGTGCGCGGCGATGTCGTGCTGGCGCTTTCGGCCAGCGGCGAGACGGAAGAAATTCTGCAGTTGATGGCCACGATCAAGCGGCTGCAGGTTCCGCTCATCGCTATGACCTGCGACGATATCGCGCAACCCCTCGCCAGCGGGGGCCCCTTCGACTCTCGCTCAGGGCAGGTCCGCTCCACGCGGGCTTCTACTCTCGCTTCTGCTGCGGACGTGGCTTTGGACTGTTCGATTTCTAAGGAAGCTTGTTCGCTTGGGCTTGCTCCTACCGCTTCCACTACGACCATGCTTGCCCTGGGCGATGCGCTGGCGGTGGCGCTTTCGGAAAAACGCGGGTTCAAGGAAGAAGACTTTGCCAACCTGCATCCCGGGGGAAAGCTGGGCAAACGGCTGGCGCGGGTGGAATCGTTGATGCATTCGGGAGACGCGGTTCCGCGCGTGACGGCGCAGACCAAGATGCCGGACGTGATTTACGAAATGTCGCGCAAGAAGCTGGGAATGACGGCGGTGGTCGAGGGCGATCGTCTGCTGGGAGTGATCAGCGACGGCGATCTGCGGCGGTTGCTCGAGCAACGCGGCAAAGATGCGCTCGACCTGACCGCTGAGGATTGCATGACGCGGGCTCCTAAGACCATCAGTGCGCAGGAGTTCGCAGCCACCGCGTTGGCGCGCATGGAAGAAATGAAGATTACGTCGCTCGTGGTCGTGGACAGCGATCAGCGCTTGCGGGGGATCGTGCACCTGCATGATCTGTGGGGAACGGAGATGGTATAGCCGCGAGATCGCGGACGCCGCTTTCGCGGGCGGGGGCGCCCGCGCCACACGGGCGCTAGTGGCAGAAGCGCTGCAGCCTCGGCGGCGGCGGGGTGGGGAACTCGTCAAACTCTCCGTCCCATCCGGAGCATCCGCGCGCCGTGACGGCGCGGATCACCACCTGTTCCAGGTCGCGCGCTTTCGCCTTCGCTTGCGAGATCTGCTCCGTCGTGAGATCGCCGCCGTTGTTGAGTTCGCCGAGGTCCGCGCCCGCGGCCGCATAACCAGCGTCGGCCGCAATGCTGTACCAGACATAGGCAGTGAAGCGGTCCTGCGGAATGCCGCGGCCATCTTTCAGCGCCTTGGCGTAAAAGTACTGCGCCTGGGGAAGACCCTGGTCGGCGGCAATCTTATAGAGCTTCGGGGCCTTGCTGTAGTCTCGATCCGCCATCAGACGGCCCAGGTAGTAGGCGCCGTATGCGTTGTTTTGATCGGCGGACAGCTTGAGCCATTTCTGGGCCGCATCGAGATCGCGCGGCACCCCGTTGCCCAGGAAGTAGTGTCGTCCGGCGAGCCAACCGGCAAGCGGGTCGCCTTGTTGAGCCGCCTTGCGATACAGATCGACAGCCTGACTCGGATTGCTCGCGACTACGGTTCCGGTTTCGTAATAGTAAGCCAGTGCGATCTGGGCGGGTCCGTAGCCAAGGTCGGAGGAGCGCCGAAAGTAGTCGAGCCCCAGCGAGTCATTTCGCGACGGCCCGACGCCGGTAATGGCGTCCATGCCACGCTCGTACAGAGCGTCTGGAGAGTTGCTTTGCGCTAAGGCGATCGTGCTCCATAGCACGAGAATTGCGGACAGAATCGTTCGACGCATGGGCGGATTTCCGTAAGAAGTATCGCAACAAGTATAGGAAATACGGCGTATCAATGTAGAGTTACGAAAGTTCGACGGGAGGCACGGACGGCGGAGGCAGAACCATGGCCATTTCAGAAACAGCGCATGTGGCCCCGCATGTCGCCCAAAGAGCGGCGTTCTACGCGGTCATCGTCTGCTGGTGGCTGTTTGCCTTGACGTTTTGGCTGAGGAAACGTCCGCCCCGAGCCCGGGAGGCGAAACGCGATCGGACTTCGCTCCTCGGAATGTTGCTGCAAGCCGCAGCCTACTCCATCGTCTGGTCTTTTCCCTTACGGCAGAAACATTTCTCGGCGGCCACATCCGGGTCGCAAGCGGTGGAATGGGGAATGGCACTGCTGACCGTCTCCATCGCAGTCGCTTCGGTGTGGCTGGTAAACGCCGCCGCGCGCCGTTTGGGGAAGCAATGGGCTTTGGCCGCTCGCCTGGTGGAGGGCCACACGCTCATTCAGGACGGGCCTTATCGTTTTGTGAGGAACCCAATCTACGTGGGCATGTTTGGAATGCTCGTGGCTACCGGACTGGCCGTGACGCAATGGCTCCCGCTGCTGGCTGCGATTGGGTTGTTTATTGCCGGAACCTACATCCGCGTTCGAAGTGAAGAGCGGCTGCTGCGCGAGGCCTTTGGCTCCGAGTTCGAAGCATACGCGCGCAACGTGCCGGCGTTGATTCCGGGCATCTACTGAGAGCCGGTTTTCCATCACACCCAATCGTGATGATTGCCACCGACAGGCGTAGTCAACGCGAGTAGCTTTAGCAGGGAGTTCATAGTCCTTCCCCGCTCGTAAGTCGGGCCCCGCAAGACGCAAATCAAAGCAACTCGGGAACGTTTCGTTCCCCCGGTCGAATCCCGCACAGCTCATAGGTTCTGCGGCTCCTGGAGGAACCAAGACAGAAGAATCAGACAGGCCACCTCTGGTGGCGAGGAGGAAATATGAAAGCTGCGATATTTACGTTGCTCACAATAGTGGTCCTGATCGCTGCGGCCACGACCGCAGCTGCGCAGACGCAAGTCTTTGTGCCGGGAACTGCGTCGGGCGGTTTCGGCACGCCCGCACTCAACTATGTGGAGTTGGTACCAGCCATCGCGGTTAACGGACCCGCGACAATTACTATTACTTATATCAGCGGCACAGTAACCGACTATCCCAACATTAACACCGGCCCGAATGGCGTGCCCTATACTGAGCCCTTGGGATGGGCGATTCCCCTTGAAGAGCAGATGGGCGTCTCGGGTACATCGGTAAAGAACCTTGATTCCCTAATCGGGGTCTTCGTACCCGCAAGTAGAGTCAAGAAAGCGGGTTTCGCTCCGGTCGACGGCACGAAAGCGCTGGCAGCAGTGGGCATCATGCCCGGAGGACTGTTCTTTGTTGGCTACGGCAAAACCTTGGTCGTGAAGGAAGCTGGAACACTTTTCCTGGGCATCAACGATCAAATCATGGGCGACAACGGCGGCGGTTTCACAGTCGCGGTTTCAGCGAATTGATGCGAGCATTCACTTTGTCGGGCCGCTCACGACTGTTTCCCACGGCAATAACAGTACGAGGCCGCTTCCTTCGGGAAGCGGCTTTTCCGTTGCGTCATGGTTTGGTTAGAGGCCCAAAGTCTTGGCTCGGACCCGGAAGCCCGCTTCTCCGCATCCTCCCTATATGTAGCGCTCGCGCATGAAATCGCCAATCGCCGCGTACGCGGCCGTCAGTGTCTTTTCATCGGGCAGGAAAACGATTCGGAAATGTTTCGTCCCCGGGCGCTGTCCAAAACCGGAGCCGTGCACGACCGTCACATGTTTCTGGCGAATCAGTTCGGTGACGAAGACGTCGTCGCCTTCCGGAATGTCGATGCGTGGGTAGGCGTAGAAAGCTCCGCGCGGCTCGACACAACTCACGCGCGAAGTTTCGGCGCACCACTTCATGGTCAGATCGCGGCGGCTGCGCAGCTTGCGCTTCACTTCGACGAGGTGGTCCTGCGGGCCTTCGAGCGCGGGCTTGATGGCGTACTGTTCGGGATGGTTGGCGCACAGGCGCGCCCGCAACAGCTTGTTTACGCCTTCCAGATACGGCTTGATGACGGATCCTTCGCCGCTGGCAATGCCCCATCCGATGCGCCATCCGGGGGCGAGGTAATTCTTGGACAGTCCGCCGAACGTAATGACCGGCACATCGGGCGCAACTGCTGCCATCGCAACATGCGGGGTTTCGTCGATGATGAGCTTGTCGTAAATCTCATCGGCGAAGATGATTAAGTTGTGGCGGCGCGCCAGTTCCGCAATCTGCTCAAGCATTTTGCGCGTACAAAGTGAGCCGGTAGGGTTATTGGGATTGATCAACACAATCCCGCGCGTCCGCGGTGTGATCTTTTTCTTGATGTCGTCGAGATCGGGCTGCCAGTCGTCCTCTTCGTTCAGGTAATAAGTGTTCAGTCCGATTTCGAACTTCGCCAGAACCGCCGAATAGAGCGGATAGTCGGGGCAGGGAGTAAGCAGGTTGTCGCCCGGATTGAGCAGCGCGGCCAGGCATACGTCCACCGTCTCGCTGACGCCCGTGGTGACGAACACATCCTGAATGTTGGTGATGCCTTTGCGGGCCGCCTCGCCGCGAATCGCGTCGAGCGCCGGCGGGATGCCCGAAGAACTCGAATATCCATTCTTGCCGTCGCGCATGGCCTGATAGACGGCTTCAATCATGTGGGCGGGGGTCTGGAAATCAAAGTTGAGCGGGTCGCCGATGTTGAGCGGCAGAATTTTGTGTCCCTGCCGGGCAACCTCGTCGGCGATGCAGGCGAGATCGCGAATGGCGTAGCGGACGTTTTCGAGACGAGTGGCAGGGGCAATTTCGCGGGCTTGCGATACGGGCATGAGAAGCGCTCGCTTTCCGCCTCGATTGTACAAGAGCTCCGACAGCCGAAGTTGCTGGACTCTTCTGGGCTGGGGCGGAAGAGATCGCATCCGGAATGAGTTGTCGTTCAGTGGACCTTGAAGTCGAGCGTGACGATCTCGTTGCTTGACGACGCGGCCGGGGCGTATTTCCAGGTCATCACGGCCTTGGCCGCGCTTTCGGCGAGAATCGGATTGCCGCCCAGGATGTCTACGCGGGCCACGGTTCCGTTCGCCAGCACTGTTGCATTCAGGCGAACCGTCCCGCCGATTCCTAAGATTTTGAGGACTGGGGGATAATCGGGCTTCTGCGACTGAATGACCTTGCGACTGGAGTGCTTCTCGGACTGGGCTCGCAGCGCAGGGACCGAGCCGAGCGCCAGGCAGAACACCATCAGCGCCAGGCTCGCCAACGAAGGCCGCTGATGGTTGCTCCTGGTCCAGGAACCGCCGCAGAGATCGTAGGTCAAGCTGTACCCACCGGGAGGGCCGAAAAACGCATAACACCCTGACTAGCTACGGTAAGCGCTTCGAACATCGACCAGCAAGATCACCGATGGAGGAGTCCCAAAATACAGCTCGTGTGGAGCGGACACTCTTTTCCGCTGCTTTTGACGTTGCTTCTTTCTGGGGAAGAATCAAGGTCCCGCAAAACCAAGAACAAGAACAAAAGCGGCGGACAAGAGTGTCCGCCCTACACTAACTACTCGGCGCGGTCGATCTGCGCTTTCTGCAGCTTGTCGGAGTAATCCACATACACCGCTTTCCACTCGGTGTAGAAGTCAATCGCGCCGATACCGCCCTCGCGATGGCCGTTGCCGGTTGCTTTCGTGCCGCCGAACGGCAGGTGAACCTCCGCGCCGATAGTCGGGGCGTTGATGTAGGTGATCCCGGCCTCGAGGTCGCGGACGGCGGCGAAGGCCTTGTTCACGTCCTTGGTATAGAGCGACGACGACAGGCCGTACTCAATGTTGTTGGCGATCGCGATGGCATCTTCGAGGCCGTCGCAAGGAATAATCGAAACCACCGGGCCGAAAATTTCTTCCTGGGCAATGCGCATCTTGGGATCGACTTCGGTGAAAACGGTGGGCTCGAGGAACCAGCCATGCTGGTATTCGCCCTGGTCAAGGCGATTACCGCCGCACACGAGTTTGGCGCCTTCGCTTTGCCCGATCTCGATGTAGCTCAGATCGGTCCTGAGCTGGTTCTCGTTGATCGCCGGACCCATCTCGACGGTCTCGTCGAGACCGTTGCCGACTTTGATTTTCTTCGCCCGTGCGACGAAGTGATCGACAAACTCGGTATAAACGCCTTTCTGCACGATGATGCGGCTGGTTGCGGTGCAGCGCTGTCCGGTGGTGCCGAACGCGCCCCAGAGTCCGCCTTCGATGGCGAGATCGAGGTTGGCGTCGTCGAGCACGATCATCGGATTCTTGCCTCCGAGTTCGAGCGAGCAGTGCTTGAAGCTCCTGGCCGCCATCGTGCCCACGATTCTGCCGACCTCCGAAGAGCCGGTGAGCGAGATGGCCCGAACCACGGGATGCTCAGTCAGGGGCGTGCCAACTTCCGCGCCGAAGCCGGTCACGATGTTGATGACGCCTTTGGGGATGCCGGCATCGGTCAGCGCCTGCACCAGGTGGAAGGTGGAGAGCGGAGTATCCTGCGCCGGCTTGATCACGCAAGCGTTGCCGCAGACGACGGCGGGCAGCAGCTTCCAGGAAGAGATTGCCATGGGGAAATTCCAGGGCGTGATCATGCCGCAGACGCCGATCGGCTGGCGAATGGCCATGGCGAACTTGTTGGGCAGTTCCGACGGCACGGTCGGGCCGAACAGGCGGCGGCCTTCGCCGGCGTTGTAGTAGGCGGCGTCAATCGCTTCCTGCACATCGCCGCGGGTTTCTTTGAGCACCTTGCCCATTTCGCGGGTCATGTCGCGGGCGTGGTCCTCTTTGCGTTCGATCAGGAGCTCGGCGGCGCGAAAAACCATCTCGGCGCGGCGGGGCGCGGGGACGAGACGCCATTTGGCAAACGCGCGCCTGGCGGCATCCACGGCTGCGTCCACATCTGCCTTATTCGACCGTTGGAAGATGGCGACGACTTCGCGCGTGTCAGCGGGGTTGCGATCTTCGAACGTCCGTCCGCTGGCGGATTCGACCCATTCGCCGTCAATGAAATTCTTGAAAACCTTGGTCTTGGTGGTGCCGCCCGCGATCGCCGGGCCGGTCAGGGTATCGGTCGCCATAAAAGCCTCCTGGAAGTAGCGCGGAACACTTCATGCTAACGCCCGGGGTGAGGACGGGCAAGCAGGCACCGGTTGCGGTAGTGGATCGGTTTGAATAGCTGCCCAGAGCGCCCCTGACTTATCCTACGAGCTGTGCGGGTTCTCGTTATCGGCGGCACAGGATTCATTGGCGCACACATCGTGCGGCAAATCGCAAGCCATGAACACGCGGTCGCTGTCTACCATCGCGGTTTGACCCAGGCGGTTCTGCCAGAGCTTGTGGCACACATTACCGATGCATGCTCCGTCATGCCGATTCAACGCTTTCCTGCCGAATTATTCGAGTTCAAGCCGGATGTCGTGATTCTCACGGTGGCCATGGGTGCTGTCGATGCCCGTGCGGCGGTGGAAGCCTTTGCAGGTCGCACGGGCCGCATCGTTCTGCTGAGCAGCGGTGATGTTTACCGCGCATATGGCCGATTTACCGGGATTGAGCCCGGGCCGATCGACAAGGGATTGCTGACTGAGGACGCACCCCTGCGATCGGTTCTGTTTCCGTACCGTCACAAAGCCTCTTCCCCTGAAGCGCTCGAATACTGGTACGAGAAAATCATCGCGGAACGCGCCGTGCTCAACACCCGTGATTTGCCCGCGACGGTTCTGCGGTTGCCCAAAGTGTATGGGCCAGGAGGCAATGAGGATCTCGCAACGGTTTATCGATATCGCCACCATCCCAATTGGCGCTGGACCCATGGTTTTGTAGAGAACGTCGCGGTCGCCGTCGAACTTGCAGCGATCCATCCTGCGGCGGGTGGCCGCATCTACAACGTCGGCGAAGCCTGCACACCGACGATTGCTGAGCGTCTGGCATGGTTGCCGCCCTCGACCATCGAACCTGACCTAAGCAGCCAGTTCGATTTCACCCAGGATATTGCCTATGACACGAGTCGGATACGGGTCGAGTTGGGTTATTGCGAGATCGTTCCGGAAAAAGAGGGCCTTCTGAGGACGCTGCGATCCAGTTCAAACTGACCTGATACCACGGGTTGTGTTTTTGAATCCGACCCTTGGCATCAGGAAGCGGTTCCGGGTGGTCACTTTCGTAACCCTTTGCCCCCATGACCCCAGATTAATACCCATCCCAGCAGGGATATGATGGTCACAGAGTGAGAGATATCCCGTATTCTCAGAATTTTGCCATGAGGTGGGCACGGGCTCGTGTCGAATAAAAACAAGCCGGGACTCTACGTCGCCTGGAAGACGGTGACGTACCGCAGCGTGATCATGGCGCTACTCGGTGCGGCGCTGATCTTTGGCGCTGTCATGCACGTGGCGTTTCCGAAGTTCACGGACGCGACGTTGAAGGCGGCCGGGCAGCTTTCCACAGGCTTGCTCGAAAAAGTTGCGGGCCTGTCGCCTCCGCTCAAGGGGTCGTCTGCCGCGGTTTCGCAGCAGGCGCACTTTACCGCGCTCGATGGCACAATCCGGGTAAGGAAAGGCAACGGCAACAGCTGGATCAACGCCGATTACAACGTGCCGCTGGAAAAAGGCGACGTGGTGCAGACCGGCGCCGAAGGCATGGCCAAGATTGTTTTCAACGACGGCACCAACTACACCGTGAAACAGGATTCGCTGATCGTCATCGAAGAGAACTCGGCCAACGATCAGCAACAAACCAACGTGTCGGTGGCGGTCACGACCGGCACGGTGGACCTGACCACGGCCACCTATGTTCAGGGTTCGAAGTCGCAGGTGATTGTGGCGGGCGCAAAAGCTTCACTCGCTCCCGATTCGTCGGCCAAGGTGCACAATAATCCCAGGGACGATCAGCATGAAATCCTGGTAACGAAAGGCAGCGGCGAAGTCGAGCGCAACGGAGAAGTGGTTCACCTGTCGAACTGGGAAAAGGTGAGTTTCCAGGGCGCATCGAAAACCATGGAACGGGCCACGGAAATCGGTCCGCCAGCGCCCATTACGCCGGGCAACATGATGCCGGTTTTCATCAATGCCGGGGAGAAGTCGAAGGAAGTGGAGTTTGCCTGGACGCCCATGGCGAACGCCGCCGGATACCGGCTGCGCATTTCGCACAATCCGTATTTTTCGTCGTTGTTGCTGGACCGTAAGGTGGAGACGCAGAACGTGGTGGTGACCGGTCTGCCCGTGGGGGCTTACTATTGGTCCATCCAGTCCTACGATGCGGCCGGCAAGGAATCGGTGGAAAGCGAAAAGAATCGCTTTACCATCATGGTCAAGGCGAAGGAAAAAATAGAGCTGTCGCTCGAAATCGATCCTCTGGTCCAGCACGGACACGTGATCGAAGTGACGGGCAAGACCGAGACGGGAGCGCGCGTGATGGTGAACGGCAGGGAAGTGCCGATCGTCGGCGACGATGGCACCTTCCACTATTTCACCCCGCCCTTGCCGAACGGAGAAAACCTGGTCACAATCACGGCGCAGAATTCGAAAGGCGGGGTGAATACCCGCCAGGAGAAAGTGGTGATTCAGTAAAGGATTCGAGGTTCAGAATAGTGTTCGGAACAATGTTCAGAACGACCGGCGCCCAGATGACAACCCAGTTCTGCTGAACATGCAAGTAGAATAGAAGACACCAAGGGAAAGCAACTCACACGGAACCTAAGGAAAGCCCAGTTTCCCGGGGTGAGAGGAATTCCCGAGAGAGAGAAGTATTGCCATGTCAAACAACGGGTTTCATAACGGCTCCTCGCGCTCGCACAATCTGCGTTCGCTGTTCAGCATGTTTTCGAGCGATCTCGCCATCGATCTTGGGACGGCCAACACGCTGGTGTACGCGCGCGGCAAGGGCATTGTGGTCAACGAGCCTTCGATCGTGGCCATCAACAAGAACACCGGCGAAGTGGAAGCGGTGGGCAAAGAAGCCAAGGAGATGCTGGGACGAACGCCCGGCAACATCGTGGCCATCAAACCGATGAAAGATGGCGTCATCGCCGACTTCAAGGTCACCGAGAAGATGCTGAACTATTTCATCCAGAAGGCGCACAACCGCAAGATGCTGGTGCATCCGCGGATCGTGATCGGCGTGCCTTCGGAAATCACGCAGGTGGAAAAGCGCGCGGTCATGGATTCCGCCTATCGCGCCAAGGCCAGCGAAGTATTTCTGGTGGAACAGGCCATGGTGGCAGCCATCGGCGCGGGGCTGCCCATTACCGAGCCCAGCGGCAACATGGTGGTCGATATCGGGGGCGGCACCACCGACATCGCCGTCATTTCGCTCAGCGGCATCGTTTATTCGCGTTCCGTGCGCATGGCCGGCAACCAGATGGACGAGGCCATCATGAACTACCTGAAGCGGAAATATAACCTGCTGGTGGGCGAGCGCACCGCCGAGCAGATCAAGATGGAAATTGGCTCCGCCTATCCGCTGGACAAGCCGCTGACCATGGAAATCAAAGGCCGCAACCTGATCGAAGGCGTGCCCAAAACGATCACGGTGGACGATAGCGAAATCCGCGAATCGCTGAGCGAATGCGTTTCGACCATCATGAATGCGATCCGCGTCGCCCTCGAACGCACGCCACCGGAACTCTCCGCCGATATCAGCGACCGCGGCATCGTGCTGACCGGCGGCGGCGCGCTGGTCAAGAACCTCGACAAGCGCATCCGCGAGGAAACGGGGTTGCCGGTTTCGATCGCCGACGATCCCCTCTGCAGCGTGGTGCTCGGCACCGGCAAGATGCTCTCCGACTTCAAGCTGCTGCGCAAGATTTCGATCGAATAGAGAAAAATAGTTGCCAGTAGCCGGTCGCCTGTTGCCAGTCAAACCAGGAAATTATCGGCGCGATGTACCACTGGTCGCGGGCAACTGATGACCGGCCGCCGACAGCCACCAACTGGCGACTGACCACTGGCAACTGGCAACTGACGTTATGGATGTCCTCGGACGCTACCGCAATCTGATCGTGCTGGTGGGAGTGTTATTTGCCCAGGTACTCGGCTTGGCCGTGCAGGTCAAGCGGACAAGCGACAGCGAACCGACTCGCCTGATCCGCGTCTGGGCGGTGGGAGCGGTGACTCCTCTGGAAAAGGCGCTGGTGTGGGTGCAAACCTCCACGGCTAACGTCTGGCACAACTACTTCTACCTGCGCGGAGTGCGAGCCGAAAACCGCAGCCTCAAGCAGCAGATTGAGCGCATGAGTCTGGAACAGGTGCGGATGAGCCAGGACGCCGATCAGGCGCGGCGTCTGCAGGCGTTGCTGGCCTTCAAGGAACAGTTCATCTCCGCGACCATGGCGGCGCAGGTCATCGGTTCGAGTGGAAGCGAGCAGTCGCGCTCGCTCTACATCGACAAAGGCGAAAGCGCCGGCATCAAGCCCGACATGGCGGTCATCACCGCCGACGGCATCGTGGGCAAGGTGCTGCGCGTGTACCCCTCGACGTCGCTCGTGCTCCTGATTAACGATCAAAGCAGCGGGGTCGGGGCGATCCTCGAGAAATCGCGGCTGCAGGGCATTCTGAAGGGAACCTCCGTCGGCGAAGTGGCGCTCGAAAAAGTCATGAGCGACGAGACCGTGCCCGCCGGAGAACTGGTTCTTACCAGTGGTGGGGATGGCGTTTTCCCCAAGGGCCTGCTGGTGGGCACGGTGACCAAGGTCGCGCCGGGCAGTGAGCTCTTTCTCAACATTCGGGTGCGTCCCGCGGCCAATCTCAACAAGCTCGAAGAAGTGCTCGTGGTGACGAAGATTGATGAGAGGCAGGCCCAGCCCGAGCAGACGGGCGCAACGCGCGCCGTCGATATCTTGGCCGAGCGCCTGCCGACCGTTCCTCCCAAGCCGGAAAATGCCGAGAAAAGTGCCGTGCCGGGCCCTCCCGCGCCCTCGAGTACAAGCTCGGATGCCAAGCCAAAAACCGTGCCCCCAGAAGCCTCCGCCAGCAGCGGCGCGCCGGCTGCGCGAAAAACCGCGAGCTCCGCGCCTTCTTCTTCGGGAGCCGCCGCCGGAACCCGTGCTATGAAAGTTTCCCCCCAGCCCGTGAAGGCAGCGGCCGAACCCAAACCGCAATCCGCCGTGCAGGATACTCCGCACTAACGTGGCCATTACTTACACATCGGGAGAGCAGGTTGAGGTTTACCGTTTCAGTATTCCGGCGACGGTTCTGATTCCGCTGACCGCCGTTTTTCTGCAGGCGTGGCTGCCGCTGCGCTTTCCTTTTTTCTCGATCTTCGATCTTCCGCTGCTGGTCACGATCGGTTTTGCCACCGCGCGGCGCAGTCCGCTGACGGGCCTGCTCACGGGCAGCGCGATCGGCATTCTGCAAGACGCGTTGACCCATCATCCCATCGGGCTCTACGGAATTTCGAAGACGGTGGTGGGATTCGGCGCATCCTCGCTGGGGATCAAGCTGGACGTGGAACATGCCGGCGCTCGTTTCCTGCTTACGATTTTCTTCTACGCGGTGCACGAGCTTGTCTACTTCATGATTTCCCGCGGCCTGGTCGGGTTGAGAATGGCGCGGGGCTGGCCGCACGAATTTTGGTCGGGCCTGGCGAATGCCGTGCTGGGCGTTTTCATCTTCATGCTGCTCGACCGTGTCAAGCAGCGCACTTAATCGACAGCAAACTCCCGAAAAACCGCCTGTAGAGACGGGGCTTGCCCCGTCTCCTTTGTGCCGCGCCCCAGTGCTGCGTTCAGTCCGAGACGCGGCAAGCCGCGTCTCTACGGGGAATGCTTTACAAACACGGAAATCGCATACGCCAGCGCAGCCGCGGCCAGCGTGGCGAAGAAATTCACCGCCTGGTTGCTGATCCAGCCGCGGCGCTGCAGACTCGCGCCGAGAAGGCTGTCGATGAGCATTCCGGCGAATCCCGCGGCCACCGGAATCCAGAACTGGGACTGAAGAATCATCCCGCCCGCCGTTGCGACCGCCGCCATCGCCAGGCCGGCTGCCATGCCTGCCATGCTTCCGGGAATGGTGATGCCGCCGTCGGTGCCTGCCGGGACGCGTTCCCAGGTCGTGATCAGTCGCGCGTCCGGGCCGCGGTATTGCCCGATTTCGCTGGCCACGGTGTCCGTCGCTGCTTCGGCCAGAGCGCCCAGCGCCGCGACCAGCCAAACCCGATTTCCAGTGGCGCTGAAAACAACCGAGGCCAGGGCAGCCACGGCCAGATTGGCCAGGACTTGCCACGCGCTCCGGCCTTCCCGCTGCTCGGCGAGCCCGAGCGCCAGCTTACGGCGGTATCCCAGGCGAGTGGATATCCAGGTCATCACGAACAGCGCTCCGAGCGTGGCGAAAGCCGTTGGGCCGGCGCCGGCAAAAAGCAGGAAACAGGCGAGACCGCCGGCGGGAGCCCCGGATCGATCGACTCCGCGCACGGCGCGAGCCAACACCGCGAAGCCCAGCGTTACGGCCGCAGCGATAGCCAGCCGCTCCGGGGACGACGCCCAGCTATGAGCTAGAAAAGGGTTCAGCATCGTTGAGGCAGCTTTCGGCTACCCGCTGTCAGTAGCGCGTATTTCATAAGTGCGTATTTTATAAATGGTTCTTTGAAAGGGCCCGGCTTCAGCCGGGCCGCCACGATCCGCGTTCGATAACACTATATTCGGTGTCCGGCGGCGGCGGACCACGCCACGTAGTGCTGGACCTTTGGATTTGCCCCGTAATCTGGCGACCCAAAACCTGCCCCCGGCAACCAAACTCGCCTCTACCCGGTTCTCATGAAAGCGGCGGATAGAAATCGCGGGCTAAGCACCGTCCGATTTCCCCTCTCGACCGGGTTCCCGATACAATATCGGTTTCCGCGCAAGACTCACTTTTACTACGGAGTTGGAATGAAGAGGTTTCTCAGGCTGGGGTTCGTGCTGTGTCTTTATGTGATCTGTAGCGGGTGCGGCGAAGTCTTCCGCCCGATTATCATCCCGAATCCTCCAACGTTTCCCAACCCGGCGGCGGCCCACACGGTGGTATCGATCAACGATAACGGAACCGTCGTGCCCGGCAGCGCCATGGTGATCGATGTCTCCGGCGACACCGACGTGAGCGTCGCGAATGTGGACATCCATCCCGTTCATGCCGCGCAGCAAACCGCCAGCCAGGTTCTGGTGGTAAACCAGGCGGTGACGGGATTGAATGTGCCGACCAGCAGTTGTCTTGTAACCATTCCGCCTCCCCCGCCTCCCCCTCCTAACCAAACGTTTAATGTCTGTCCTTCGATCACCAAGCTAAGCTTCAGCGGCACGACCATCATCACCAACCCCGCTCCCCCCACCATCACTCTGCCGATTTATTCGGGGGCCAACTTCGTGGCCGTTGCCCCGTCGGCTACGACCGCCTATGTGACTCTGCCGACTTACCCGCCCGATCCGACGCAACCTCTAGCGATTGTTCCCTCGGTCGGCGTGGTTAATACGCAGAGCGACACCTATACGACGATGCCGGTTGGCAAGAATCCGTATGCCCTGGCCGTCACCCCCGACAACACCAAACTTTACGTGGCGAACCAGGGCGACAGCACAGTCAGCGGCTTCAACACCGAGGGCCCGTCGCAGCGAACGGGATCGCCCGCAGCCACTACGAATCCTCCGATCTGGCTGAGCGCGCGTTCCGACAATCAACGTGTGTACGTGCTGGAGTCGGACGGCACTAACGGTACTTTAGCCTGGCTCGATACCACCTCGACCCCGGGTCCCGATCCGCTGACCGAAACCACGATCAGTGTGCCGGGCGCGACTAAGATGATCTATGACGGAAACAAGAATCGGCTTTATATTCCCGGTGGCGATCAGGTCGCGATCGTGGATGTATCTCAGTCGGCGCCGTCAACCATAGCCTCCATCCCGATTACAGCCATCCCGCCCGCCAGTCGTGGCGCGCAGGACCCCTGTTCGACGACCGCGGTTACGGCCTTGAACACCGTTGACGTGGCCGCCTTGCCCGATGGCAGTCGAGCCTACGTCGGAACTTACTACGAAGACGCGTCCGATAATATCTGCCCGCAAGTCACCGTGATCGACGCCGTGAGCAACGCGATTAAGACCTCGACTGCGATACCCGGATTTACGGCGTACGACGCATTCTGCTCGGCGTCACAGTCTCCGCGAGCCCCGCGCTTCCGAATTATGATGGCGGCCGGCGGCGACAGTACCCGTGCCTATCTGTCCAGTTGCGATGGAGGGAATGTCAACATCATCGATACCTCGAGCGACACCTATATTGTGAATGAACCGGCCCCAGTCGGTTCGCGCCCGCCGATTCCGCCGAGCCAGCAGAACCCGCCGCAGAATCCGGTTTTTCTGATTGCCGGCCCCTGATCCTGATGTCGTCATCCTGCGCTTCGCGCGAATGGGGTTTTGTCAGGATCTCTTAGTGTACTGAGTCTAATATTCGTGTAATAAGTAACAGCTCTTCCTGCATCTGATATAAGCAGGAGGAACTGCATGGCTCTCGGTCGCCCGCTCTCGCCGCTGTCTCTGTCCCCTTCCGAAAGACAACAGTTGTTGGACTGGACTCGTCGTCCCAAGACGGCGCAGGCCCTGGCGTTGCGCGCCCGCATCGTGCTGCTCAGTGCCGCCGGCCAGAGCAACACCGAGGTGGCTCGCCGAGTGCAGGTTGCGCTCGCCACCGTGGGCAAGTGGCGACAGCGTTTTGTGCTTCTCCGCCTCGACGGGTTGCTCGATGAACCCCGCCCTGGCACGCCGCGCCGCTTGAGCGACGCCGCCGTGGAACGCGTACTGGCGCGCACCCTGGAAACCCAACCCCAAGCCGCCACCCACTGGTCCACGCGCTCGCTGGCTCAGGCCACCGGACTCAGCCAGAGCAGCATCAGTCGCATCTGGCGCGCTTTTTCCCTGCAGCCGCATCGCAGCCAAGCCTTTAAGTTGAGCCGTGATCCCCTGTTTATCGACAAGGTCCGCGACATCGTCGGCCTCTATCTGAACCCGCCTGACCGAGCGCTGGTACTGTGCGTGGACGAGAAGAGCCAGATTCAGGCGCTGGACCGCACCGCTCCGTTGCTGCCCATGCGCCCCGGACAAATCGAGCGCCGCACTCACGACTACAAACGGCACGGCACCACCAGTTTGTTCGCCGCTTTCAACGTGGCCAGCGGCCACGTGCTGGGCCAACTGCATCGTCGTCATCGCTCCCGCGAATTCCGCCGCTTTCTCGACACCATCGAGCGCAACGTGCCCGCAGAACTGGACATTCACCTCATCCTGGATAACTACGGCACCCACAAAACCCACCTCATTCGCCACTGGCTCGCCAAACGGCCCCGCTTCCACCTGCACTTTACTCCCACTTCGGCTTCCTGGTTGAATCTGGTCGAGCGCTGGTTTGCCGAGTTGACCGAAAAACAGATCCGGCGTGGTGTTCACCGCAGCACGCTGCAGTTGGAGAATGCCATTCGCCACTTTATCGAGCATCACAACCAGAACCCGAAACCCTTTGTCTGGACCAAGTCAGCCGATCAAATCCTCGACTCCGTCGCCCGCTTTTGTAAACGAACATTAGACTCAGTACATTAGGTTAGATTATGCATGACCGGTTTGGAGGGCATCGCGAAGGCCACGGCTTTCAGCCGTGCCGTATGGCCCCGCCCAAGTTCCGGCTTCAGCCGCTGAGGGACGGCGCCGGAGTCATCCTGTTTGATCTGCAACTGTGCCGACGCTGACGACCTCTGGGGCTAAGGCCCGCGTTCTTCCTGGCTCTGGGCGGCACGGCTGAACAGGCTGCGGAAAAACATTGATTCGGGCGGGTTTTGGGAAGGGCACGACTTCAGTCGTGCCGTTAAGTCGTTTAGATTTGTTCGCGCTTTAGCGCCTGAGATGTGCTTTTTTCGCCCCCGACTAGTTTTTCCGCAGCCTCTGAAGCCGCGCCCTTCCCAGTTCTCTCGCCTCGTGAATAATGCGGGTTAGGGACTGTTCAATCATCCTACCGGCGACCGCGCCAGCTCTTTCGTCATGACCAGAGCGTCCATCGCACCGGAATAGTATCCGGCCACCGTCTTTTCCACGAAATACCCTTTCTGCTTGTAGAAGCGGATTGCGGCTGCGTTCGTCACCGGCGTCTCCAGCGCCACCGCGCGCGCACCCGCCCGCAGCAATTGATCTTCCGCAGCCCGCAGCAAAGCCGCGCCGACGCCCGCCCGCCGCGCCTCCGCGACCACATCAATGGTAATGATGTGCCCACTCTTGCGCCGAGTTTCCGCCACGATGAAACCTAGAATGTTGACACCCGGAATGACGAAACCCGGAGTCCCCGCCGCAGCGCGGCGGTTGCCCCGAACCTCACCACCTTCCGCTTCGGCCACCAGAGTAAACGACCCCGGCCGGCGCATGTAGAAGGCCATTTCCGGCCGCGAGTACGCCAACTGCGGATCGAAGCACGCCTGGTCAATCCGCCATAGCGTGTCAAAATCGGCTTTCTCGAATTGTCGGATGCGAAACAACACGCCGCCATTGTAGCGGGTGAATGGCGGGAAAGTAGCGGGTGAATGGCGGAAAAGACTGGGCAGCCGTCTAGCGGGCCGCGGAAGAACTCGCGTTTCGTATCAGGGTGTCGCTTTAGCGATGCCGCAAACTCTTTCGTCCGTAGAGACGGTGCTTGCCTCGGCTCCGGAGACGCGGCAAGCCGCGTCTCTACGGGAAATCACAAGCCCCTTTAGGGGCGGGGAATCGATATCGACTTTCCGAAACCGTCTGCAGTCTTTTTTTCCTTTTCTCCCCCTTGCGCGGTTGCATCTATAAGCAGTACGATTCCTCAGCAGAGGCAGCAGCACCGTGGCGCGTTTCATTCTCATCGACGTGATCGCAGCGCTAGCGCTCTCTTGCCTCTGGTACGCCTGGTTTGTCCGTTACAACCGCAGGCGGGCAGCCGACGTGCTGCAATGGGTCCAGGCGGCATGCCTCGGAAAAGGCCGCGTCGTGGATTTGCGATGGCAGGCCAGCAGCTCCCGGCTGAAGGCCACTCTTCATCTTTCCTCGCGCTGGTTTGAGGACGCCCGTCTCACCATCCGCCTGTTGCCGCGCCCGCTCCCGGTGCAGTGGGCCCTGAGCCGCTGGCGCCAGCAGCAGGAAACGCTCACCTTCGAAGCCAACATGGGATTCCCCCCAGGCTTCCATCTCGACGTCATCCGTCATCGTTGGTCGGGCCACTCGGGAGCGAAAAGCTCGCGGACGAAAGACCCGTGGTCGGAAAACTCGACCGGCACTCGCGCCTGGACCATCACCCGCCCCGGCCCCGTCATTCTGACCACCAAGGAAGACTGGCCCGTCGAACTCAGCCCGGTGGTGAATGCGCTGGCCTCCTGGCGCGACAAGGATTTCGTCGGCGTCCGCTTCAACTCCAAGTCGCCGCACTTCACCGCGACAGTCGCGCTCGAAAACCTCTCCGACCAAAAAGCCGCAGCCGCCCTGCTCGGTCTCTTCCGCGAACTGGCCGCCAGTTCCTCTGCCAAACAACACTAAAATTCATAGGCTTCCCGTAGAGACGCGGCTTGCCGCGTCTAGCAGCCCGCGAAAAAACTCGGCCTTTGACTTTGCTCGGGCCTTCGACTTTGCTCGGCCTTTGACCTTGCTCGGGCCTTGACTTTGCTTTGAAAGGGCGCGGCTTCAGCCGCGCCGTCTAGAACCAATAAAAATGCGGGCTTTAGCCCCTGAGGGCCGTGCCCTCCGAGCTGAAAAGCATTTATAAAACCAGCCCTGGTGAAAGTCGATTGCTGAGGGAAAGCCGAACCTTGTTCAAGAATGCGGCGCGCACCGGTCGTTGGTCGAATGGCGATTTTGCAAAAGTCAAGGTCTGGCCAGACTTTGCGCTGTGCCCCTCTTGGCGATCGCCGCACATCAAGCTGTGACCCATTTCTTCCTTGACACGACGCGCTCCTTCGTGCTTCCATTTCGCTCCTATTTGCGTGGGGGGTTCTATGAACTTTTGCATCCGCTCTCTGGGAATCTTCGTGTCGAGCTTGTTCTTCCTTCTTCCAACGCCAGCCCTGTCGGCGCAAGAGTCAGCCGCGCCGAAGAGCGTGGCCACGACCGCAGCGGCGGCCGAGCCGCAGTCCGCTGGGCAGATCGTGTCCTCCCCGTCCCAGGTGGTCCCGGCGCTGCCCGTCCCCCGCCTGATCAAATTCAGCGGGGTGGCCAAAGACGCCTCGGGCCAGCGGCGCAGCGGCACGGTGGGAATCACCTTCTCCATCTACGCCGAGCAGCAGGGCGGCGCGACGCTCTGGATGGAAACGCAGAACGCTGCATTGGACGCGCAGGGGCGCTACGCGGTGCTGCTGGGCAGCACCGAGAACGCCGGCCTGCCTCTGGACCTGTTCGCCACGGGCGAGCCGCGCTGGCTGGGAGCAAAGCTGGAGTTGCCGGGGGAAGTGGAGCAGCCGCGGGTGCTGCTGGTGAGCGTGCCCTATGCCTTGAAGGCGTCGGACGCGGACACGGTGGGTGGAATGCCGGCCTCGGCCTTCGTTCTGGCTCCGACCGGTGCGGGTGCGAATGCGAGCACGCCGGGCAGTGCGAAATCCACAGCAGCCAAATCCAAGGCAGAACCTCTGTTTACGAGTTCCGGTACAACGAACTACATTCCCATCTTTACCGACAGTACGGGCGACATAGGCAACTCGAATATCTATCAGAGCACGGCGGGCAACGTGGGGATTGGGTTCAGCAACCCGCAGCAGCGGCTGGTGATCGGGGCGCCGGCAGGAGGAACCGTGCTGAACGCGACGAACCTGTCGGATCAAGACCTGAATGTGATCGTGACTGCGCCGGGGGCGACCGACAAGCATACGTATTTCGGCCCTTCGGTGGCGACCAACCTGACGCTGGGGGTAGGTGGGTTGGAGAAGATGCGAATCACGAGTTCGGGGAATGTGGGGATTGGGGACCCCAACCCGCAGCAGCGGCTGGTGATCGGGGCGCCGGCGGGAGGAACCGTGCTGAACGCGACGAACCTGTCGGATCAGGACCTGCAGGTGAACGTGAGCGCGCCGGGGGCGAGCGACAAGCATACGTATTTCGGCCCTTCGGTGGCGACCAACCTGACGCTGGGGGTAGGCGGGGCGGAGATGATGCGAATCACCAATGCCGGCCGTGTGGGCATCGGCACGGTCGCGCCGGCATCTCCACTCGACGTGAATGGAATCATCAACTCCTCGGCTGGCTTCGGGATTGGAAGCAACCTCTTCGCCTTCGGCTCCTACGCAAACAAGAACGCGTTTCTCGGGTTTGCGGGGAATGCCACGACCACGGGCAACTATAACACCGCCAGCGGCTATCAGGCGCTCTATTCCAACACCACGGGCTACGGCAACACCGCCGGCGGCTCCCAGGCGCTCTTCTTGAACACCACGGGCAGCTTCAACACCGCCTACGGCGTTGGGGCGCTCGCCCCCAACACCACGGGCGGCGAGAACACCGCCAGCGGCTACGCAGCGCTCTCCTCCAACACCACGGGCAGCGGGAACACCGCCAGCGGGGTCGAAGCGCTCTACTCCAACACCACGGGCTACAACAACACCGCCAGCGGGGTCGAAGCGCTCGTCGACAACACCACGGGCGGCGACAACACCGCCAGCGGCTTTTATGCGCTCTTGAACAACACCACGGGCGGCGACAACACCGCCAGCGGCTATCAAGCGCTCTTCTCCAACACCACGGCCTGCTGCAACACCGCCAGCGGCGCGTCTGCGCTCTACTACAACATGGGCAATGACAACACCGCCAGCGGCTATGAAGCGCTCTACTCCAACACCACGGGCTACGACAACACCGCCAGCGGCTATGAAGCGCTCTACTCCAACACCACGGGCTGCTGCAACACCGCTAGCGGCCTGTATGCGCTCTACGCCAACACCACGGGCTACTCCAACACCGCCAGCGGCGGGTCTGCGCTCCAATCCAACACCACGGGCGCCGGCAACACAGCCTTGGGCTACCTGGCCGATGTAGGCTCCGGCAATCTTACCAACGCCACAGCCATTGGGCTCGCCGCAGTGGTCAGTGAGAGCAATGCCGTGGTGCTCGGGGGCACGGGTAGCTATGCCGTCAAGGTCGGCATCGGCACGGCGAGCCCGTCGAATGTCTTCACGGTCGCTCAAAGCGCGGGCCACGCCATTGCCGACGGCTGGGACACCTACAGCTCACGCCGCTGGAAGACCAACATTCACACGCTGCACGGCGCGCTCGGAAAAGTCGAACAGCTCCGCGGCGTCTCCTACGACCTGAAGGCGAATGGCCAACACGAAGTGGGTGTGATTGCCGAGGAAGTCGGCGCCGTCGTTCCCGAGGTTGTTACCTGGGAGAAGAACGGCAAGGATGCCCAGAGCGTCGATTACGGCCGGCTCACCGCGCTGCTGATCGAGGCCACAAAAGAACAGCAGGCGCTGATCCACAAACAACAAGAACAGATCCGGGCCCAACAGGCACAGATCAACGAGCAGCAAACCCAAGTCTCCAGACTAACTTCCGAATTGAGAGCGATTCAGGCCGTGCTCAAATCAACTCGGCGAGGTGACACCGAAGTTCGCACGGTGAAGGCAGAGGGGACGACGGTTCGCCAGTAATGGCGAGGGAACGGCGGAGTCACCCGGCTCAGCCCGGGTGACTCCTAATTCTTGCTTGTTGTGCGATAGTTGACGTAACCAGGCGTCTCTAACAATGTCGGCGGTGTCAGGCAATTTCGCCAACTACGTACGCAGCCTACTCTTCTCGTCGCGTAGTCGCGGAACCTCGGAAGCCAGACGCCACGCCCCTACTCCGGCTCCGCCACAAACCGATACCCCACGCCCCGCACCGTCTGCAAATGCTTCGGCTGCGATGGATCCTCTTCAATGTACCGCCGCAGCCGCACCACAAAATTATCGATGGCGCGCGTATCGGTGTCTTCGTGCAATCCCCACACATCTTCCAAAATCGCCTTGCGCGAAACCACGCGGCCTTCGCTGCCTGCCAGATAGCGCAGAAACTCCGCCTCCATCACCGTCAGATGGATCGTATTTCCCAGCGTGCGCAGTTCCAGTTCCTCAAAGTCGATCGACTTGCCGCAAAAACTGAATGTATCGCCGCCCGCTTTCCGCTCGCGCCCGGGCGCCGGCCGCCTCTTGTCATCGTTGTCGCCAGCGTTGTCGCCAGCTTCAGCGCCCGCCGGCTCGGCGTCTTTCATCCACACACTGCGCCGCAGCAGGCTCTCCAGCCGCGCGATCAGAATCGCCAGCTCGAACGGCTTCGATAGGTAATCATCCGCCCCCGCCGCGAATCCCTGCAGCACATCTTCCGGACGTCCGCGCGCGGTCAGCATCAGAATCGGCACGTAGTTTTTCTTCTCGCGCAGCAACGCCGCAACATCAAAGCCGCTCTTGCCCGGCAGCATCACGTCGAGAACCACCGCGTCGAAGCGTTCTCTTTTTTCGACCAGCCTCTCCAGCGCCGTCTCGCCGTCGGCCGCAACTTCCACCGCGTGTCCTTCGGCTTGCAGGTTGAAGCGCAAGCCCTGCGCCAGGTGCGCCTCGTCCTCCACCACCAGCACCCGGCTCATGCGATCCTCCGCGGCAATTCCAGGGTTACGGTCGTTCCCTTTCCTGCGCCTGCGCTCTGCGCGAACACCCGGCCACCGTGCTTGCGCGCGATCGCCCGCACGATAAACAATCCCAGCCCGGTGCCCTTTACTTGCGAAAGCGAACGCTGCGTCACCCGGTAAAACCGCTTGAAGATGCGTTTCAACTCCCGCTCCGGAATCCCCACCCCTTGATCGCGCACCCGCAGCACCACCCGTTCCGCATTGTTATGGGGAACCTCCAACTCCACCGAGATGTGCACGCCATCCGGTGAGTACTTCACCGCATTGTCCAGCAGGTTCGAAACCGCGGTTCGCAACTCCTCCGGATCGCCCAGCACGCGCACTCCGCCGCCGTTCGGCGGAGATGAAGATAAAGACAAAAACTCGCGATAGTCGAGATCCCCGGCCTGCAAATGATGGCGCACTCGCGCTAGTTCCATGCACTCGCGCACCAGCGCGTTGAATTCCACCGGCAACCGCTGCGGCGGGCCTTTCTTATGCGTCGCCTCACCCGCTTCCAATACCTGTTCCACCGTGTGCAGCAGCCGCTCGGTATCGAGCAGCATCAACTCGTAGAACTGCCGCCGCTGCGCTTCTCCCACTTCGCGTCTCTGCAAGGTTTGCAGGTAGAGCCGGATGGACGCGATCGGCGTCTTCAATTCATGGGTGACCGCGTTGATGAAGCTGTCGTGCTGCTCGTTGCGGCGAATTTCCCGGACCAGAAAAATCGTATTGAGCACCAGCCCCGCGATGATGACCAGAAAAAGAATGCCGCCGAAAAAAAGCTTTAGACCTTCGCGCCAGTACAGGATGATCCAGCTGACGTTCAGGACGACGGCCGCCGCAATCAGGCAAACGCCCAGCGTGCTGAAAAAATAAATCGCTTTCTGCCGGCTGATGATCCGCACAAGGGAATTCTAATCATTTCACCGCCGAGACGCCGAGAAATGCACTAGGAGCGAATTGAGAAACTTTAAGAATTGTCATCCCGAGCGACCGGGGCCCCCAGCCAGCCGCATTTGCTGGCTGGGGTGGGGGAGCGAGGGATCTGCAGTTTGCCGCGACGGCTCCTACATCCACGGGAGATTACACGAAAGGCGAGATGGTGCTTGATTCCCGAATTTTTCTCAGCGTTCTCTGCGTCTCGGCGGGGAAAGGTTTCTAGTCGTTGCCCGCGGCCGGCGCCATCTCCCCAGCCGCCTTCTCATCCCGAACCAGGGCCGGCCTGGGCGGCAGGTTATCGAGCGTGACTTTGTATACGTGCCGCGCCAGTCCCAGTTTATTCAGCGCCCAGATGCCGTACCAGTTCATGTCGATTTCGTACCACGTCATGCCGTGGCGCGCCGACACCGGATGGGCATGATGATTGTTGTGCCAGCCTTCGCCAAAGGTAAGCGCGGCCACAAAAAAGTTGTTGGTCGACAGGTCTTTGGTCACAAAGCGCCGCGTGCCCCACATGTGCGTGACCGAGTTCACCATCCAGGTGGCATGCAGTCCGACCACGACGCGCGCGAACACTCCCCACAGCAGCCACGGCCATCCGCCAATCGCAAACAGGATCGCGCCCACAATGACGTTCGAGGTCCAGTGATACTTGGTCAGCCAGACCTGAACTTTGTCGTTGGTCAGGTCGGGCACGTAACGGGCCAGGGTCGTCGTGTCGTGATGCATCGACTTGCCCATCAGGATCCACCCCATGTGCGACCACCACTTGCCGTCGATCGGCGAGTGCGGATCGCCGGGCTCGTCGGAAAACTGATGATGAATCCGGTGCGTTGCCACCCAGAAAATCGGCCCGCCTTCAAGCGCCAAAGTAGCGCACCACGTCAGAGAATATTCCACCCACTTCGGCGTCTTGTATCCCCGATGCGTCAGCAGCCGGTGATAGCTCATCCCGATCCCGAGGCTGCCCGAAACCCACCACAAGAAAATGGCGGCGAAAAATGCCGGCCAGGTAAAGAAAAATAGCGCCGCAATTGCGCCCACATGAAACAGGCCCATGGCAATCGCCGTGCCCCAGTTGAAACCGTCGCGGGTCGCCCGTTCTCTACGATTGGTGCCTTCTCCGGTTTCTCGCATAGCCTGGCTCGCCGCTTCGCTCATCGTCTCGCGCATGGTCTCGCTCATCGTCTTTTTTCTTCTCCCTACACCCATTAGACTCAAGTCCGCCTCGACAATACCAAGAGCCCGCCCAATCCTTTGTAATACTTCTGTAATTCGCGCTGGCTCAAGGGGTTACGAGCGTAACCTGGGTCAGACCAAACTACCTAATCTCGATCCAACCGGGAGTCGCGGGTGCGGTGTCATGCGTGATTCCTCGTCGGTCCATCGCCGGCAACTTTTCCGTGCACGTTCCCATGTCGTGGAGTATCGTTAGCAGTTCAACCGTGCTCCCCGAACCGGAGGTGTGTGTTGAAAAAGAAATTGTCGAAAAAAGAAGTATTAAAGAGAGCTCCACTGATCCTTCTCGCATTCTTCCTTTTTGTTTTCGCGTTATGGGCGCAGAAGGATCAGCCCCCCGCAAAAGCGCCCGCCCCCGAATACAAAATTCCCCCCGAGGCTGCCGCCCGGGTAAATCCCGTCAAGCCGACCCAGGAATCGCTCGCCAAGGGCAAGAAGCTGTACGGCTTCGACTGCGCGATGTGTCATGGAAAAGACGGCGATGGCAAGGGCGACATGGCGTCGGACATCAAAAACGTCACCGATTTTACCAATCCGGACGCGTTGAAAAACCGCACCGACGGCGAACTCTTCTACGTTACCCGGAATGGCAAGGGCGAAATGCCCCCCGAAGGCGACCGCGCCAAGGATGACGACATCTGGAACATGGTGAACTACATCCGCGCCTTCGCAAAGAAGTAGCGCGAACAAGTAGAGTGCGCTACGCGCCGCCGCCCTTCACTTCCACGCCCGCCCACTTCTCCAGCAGCGTGAGCGTCGCGGCGTAGTCCAGATCCTGCTGCCCTTCCTCGGCCGCGACGTCGTACACCTCTTCCACCGCTTCGAGCCCAGGCAGGCGCACCCGCGATTCCTTGGCGGCATCGAGCGCCAGGCGAATGTCTTTCAGCATCAGCCGCAGCGGAAAATTGGGCGAGAAGTCGCGTTTCAGAATGAACGGAGCTTTGTAGTCCACCACTCCCGATCGCACCATGGAAGCCTGCACCAGCGGCAACAGCTTGGCCACGTCCACGCCCAGCTTGGCGGCAAGCGTGAGCGCTTCCGCGAATCCTTCATAGATGAGCGCAATCTGCAAATTCATGACCAGCTTCGTGGCCTGTCCTTTGCTGGTTTCGCCCATGTGGAACACCTGCTTCCCCATCGCCTGAAAAAGCGGCTGCAAGCGAGCCAGCGCGGCTTCGTCGCCGCCTACCATGAAAATCAGGCTGCCCGCTTCGGCGGCAATCTTCGAGCCGGTCATCGGAGCGTCCACATAGTCAACGCCACGCGCCTTCACGCGCTCGGCAAAGCGTCGCGTGGCGGAGGGCGAAATCGTGCTCGAGTCCGCAATCATCATGCCCGCGGCCAGAACCTGCTCTACCCCGCCTGGGCCAAACAGCACGCCCTCGACCGCCTTGGTGTCGGAGAGGCACATCCACACCACTTCCGCGCCCTGCGCCGCATCCGCTGGAGAAGCCGCGCTGCGCGCGCCTTCCACCTCCTTGCCGCCACTCCGATTCCAAACTGCGACCTCGTGTCCGGCTCTGACCAGATTGGCGGCCATCGACCGTCCCATAATTCCCATGCCCAGAAAAGCGACGCGCATCGGCTTTGATTCCTCCAAACGTTTGTATCAGCATATCGCTTCAGCGATATCATAAGTTTCTTCCGCCTGTAGAGACGGGGCTTGCCCCGTCCAGGGAGACGCGGCAAGCCGCGTCTCTACGGGAAATCAACCGCCCCTTTTGGGGCTGGATATCCTAAATCGATTTCTTCGCAGCTTTCTAGACTTGGATTAGATATGACCGGCAAAGTAACGGTCAAGGAAATCAAGATTGTTTGCAGTGGAAAAATCAACCACCCAAGAAACCACGACCCGAACAAATCCCGCCGCCCGTGCGTCGATGCCGTCCCCGGAGCATCTAAACTAACTAGCGGCTTGAACAAGCAAAGCCGATAATGTAGCAATAGTCCGCGTGTTCCAGCGGACTGGCCGAATCATACTGGGAAAATCAATGTTGGCGAATCGATGTTAAAGTCCTCATTCCAAAATCCCGCTCTGCGCAAGCGAGCCAGCCAGTTCACGCGCCTGGTGCGGCATTCCGCCGTCACACCTCGCACCGGCAAGACCCACCAAGCCAAACTGGTTGCAAACGGCGAACTCGGCGTCACCTTCATCGGACATTCCAGTTTCTTCCTGCAAATTGGCGGACAGAACGTCGTCATCGATCCCAACTTCGCGCGCTGGCTGTTCGTTCTCAAGCGCCTGCGTCAACCGGGATTGAACCTGCGCGACCTGCCTCCGATGGATGTCGTCCTGGTGACGCACGCTCACTTCGATCACCTGCATCGCCAGTCGCTGCGCACCATCGCGCGCCAAACCCGCCGCCAGACCGGAACCGCGCCCACCCTCGTCGTCCCGCATGATCTGTTCGACCTGGTTTCCGATCTCGGCTTCGAACAAATCGTCGAACTGGAGTGGTGGAACACCTATCGCCACGGCGCCCTCGACATCACCCACGTTCCCTCGCGCCATTGGGGAGCGCGCATCCTCAAGGATTCGCACCGCGGCTACGGCGGCTACGTGCTGCGCAGCGGCAAACACTCCGTGTATCACGCCGGAGACACCGCCTATTTCGCCGGCTTTCGCGAAATTGGACGCCGCCTCTCGCCTGAACTGGCGCTGCTCCCCATCGGCGCCTACAACCCGCCGCAATTCCGCAACGTGCACGCCAGTCCCGCCGACGCCACCCGCGCTTTTCTCGATCTCAAGGCCCGCTGGATGGTGCCCATGCATTATGGAACGTTTCGCCTGTCGCACGAGCCCCTCGAAGAGCCCCTCCAGTTGCTGGAGCGCGAAGCCCTGAAGGCCGGCGTGAAGGACAAAGTGGTGGTGCTGGAAGAGGGTATCACCCGCTTTTTCTGAAGCCTTCGGCCCCGGAGCGATAAAGATTTTGTCATCCCGAGCGAAGCGAGGGATCTGTAGTGCGCCGCGAAATGCAGATCCCTCGCTTTGCTCGGGATGACAATACATGACGGGTTGGGGAGTATGCTTCACTCATGGACAAGAAGGAGATCAATTCCCCAAAGTTGACCGAGCATTTTCTCTTCTGGGCTTGTGGCCTCGGAGTTTTGCTGCTGGCTTTTCTCTTCGCTCATTTCGTCTACCACATTTTTTGAAGCTGGTGGATGTGAAAGAAATTGCCGGGTGTCAATCCCTGACGCTCTTCGTCAAAGGCGAGACTCCGACCGTGCGAGCGCGGCCACCCGAGCAACACCCCCGCCCAAGCAAAGCTTGGACGGGGCACCCTCCGGAGTTCAAATGATTGCGATGAGCCGGACCGCTTGCCTTCTTCTGAAGCATTCTTCGTTTCGAAATTTACCCTGACAGCTTATCGGCTCACTTCCCGGCGCTTACGAAAGCGCCCGTGGTCGCGTTAATCACACCGATGCCCTTCCTGTCCTTCTCGCTCGTGCCGTAAATGACATACCAGACGGGCATGTTCTGCTTCGGGTCCTTGAGCAACACGTAGGTGATGGGCTGCTGCGCATCCTTCTTCACGATGGCGTCGCCCCCGTGTTGCTGCGCCATCGCGAACGCCTTATCCGTATCGGTTTTCAGCAGGTACTGGGAAAAGGCAAGACTGGCGGATTGGGCGTTGTAGGCACCGTCAGCCCCCTCGGGTGAAACTCCGAACGGCGGCGCATCCGGCCGGCGGCTTCCTGAGCAAACGATGGTCTTGACGGCCCGGCGAGCGGGCGAGGCAAAGTACCCGCGCCAGATGGCTGATTTTCCATCCTGGCCGGTAGTTTCCGGGGTGAGAACGGATTCCAACCGAGCCGGCTGAGCATCCGGCGACCACTTCAAGGCCAGACCCAGCATTCGATTGAAGGCCTCCTGGCCGGTGTAAAGGGCGGGTTCCTTCTTTGCCGGCGGTGCGGCGGCGGCCGGCTGGGCGGGCGTGGTTTCCTTCGCCTTATTCTCGGTTGAGCCGCACCCTGCGGTCAGGATGGCTGCGCTGATTACACAAACGGCAAATACGAGCCGATACAATTTCATACTCCGTTCCTCCAAAGAGTGTTGTGAACCCACATCCTCATTGTTCTCGACCATTGTTTCCGCTCGATCACCGTCTCTTACCACAAGTCAGATCAGATCCGCTGTGATCTGGTCGCGTTTAAAACAGCAATCTTTTTTCCCAACTCTGAATGGCCCGAATTGTACTGCTTAGGAGTGGTTTTGCAAGGCCAAAGGTCCATCTGCGAACGGAAAGCGGACGGATGGCGCACCCGGTTGGGCCTCCGACAGTGCAAGCGCGCCCACTCAATCAACACCCCGCCCAACCGGAGAAAAGCAAGATTACAAAACTCAGACAATGAGAATCCTGCATCTTTGAAATAATGGTTTTTTCCGTGTGTTCCATCATGGACAGACTGCCAACCACTATTCAAGGCGGGATGGGCGCCGGCGTTTCCAGTTGGCGGCTGGCGCAGGCAGTATCCAAACTGGGCCAGCTCGGAGTGGTTTCTGGAACTGCTCTGGATGTGATTTTGGCCCGGCGCCTGCAAGACGGCGATCCCGCCGGCCACATGCGCCGCGGTCTGGATCGCTTTCCAATTCCGGAAATGGCGGAGCGTATTTGGCGGACGTATTACATCCCAGGCGGGAAAGCCGAAACAGCGCCCTACAAGTCCTTGCCAACGCACTCGAAGGACACTCCTCTCGAACTGCAGGAGCTTTACGTCGTGGCCAATTTTGTGGAAGTGATTCTGGCGCGCGAAGGCCACGACAATCCGGTGGGAATCAACTACCTGGAAAAAGTTCAGTTGCCGCATCTGCCTTCCATCTACGGCGCTATGCTCGCTGGCGTCGGATACGTCCTGATGGGGGCAGGCGTGCCACTGCGGATTCCCGGCGTGCTCGACCGCTTTTCAAATCACGAGCCCGCAACCTACCTCCTGCACGTCACCGGGGCGCAGGATGATGACGACAAAACTACTATGGAATTCGCGCCGCGGGAGTTCGTGGGTCGCGATCTTCCACCGCTGGCTCGGCCAAAGTTCATCGCCATCATCGCCTCCAATACCCTGGCGACAACCATGCTGAAGAAGGCGGATGGCAGGGTTGATGGCTTCGTGATCGAGGGATGTACCGCTGGGGGCCACAACGCGCCGCCGCGCGGAAAGCTGCAACTGGACGAGGCGGGAGAGGCGATCTACGGCGAGCGCGACACCGTTGATCTGGAGAAAATCCGCGCCCTGGGCGTACCGTTCTGGCTTGCCGGAGGATATGGACGGCCTGAGAAGCTGGCAGAGGCTTTGGCCGCCGGAGCCGCGGGGGTACAGGCAGGGACTGCCTTTGCCTTCTGCGCGGAATCGGCACTGAGAATGGACTACAAGCAAGCGCTTTTGGCAAAAGCTCTTTCTGGGAGAGCTCGCGTATTTACCGACCCGCTGGCGTCCCCGACCAGTTTTCCGTTCAAAGTGGCGCAATTGGAAGGCACCGTTTCGGAGCGCGAGATCTATTCCGCTCGACCGCGGATTTGCGATTTGGGCTTTCTGCGCGAAGCCTACAGGACGCCGATGGGAACGATCGACTACCGCTGCTCCGCGGAGCCGGTGACGATCTATGTGTCGAAGGGCGGAAAAGTGGAGAATACGGTGGGGAGGAAATGCCTGTGCAATGCCCTCATGGCGAATATCGGCCATCCCCAGACACGAAACGGCAAGTATGTCGAAAATGGTATGGTCACCTCCGGGAACGATTTGACCGGAATCGCGCGGTTCCTGAACCCTGGCGCAACCACCTACACCGCCGCGGACGTGGTCGCGAACCTGATGAGTTACGTTGATTCCCGCCTTGCCGTTGGTTCCGGGGTCGGCGATAATCGAGCTTATTAGATCCAATCCAGCGCTGGGCTTGGAAGTGATGGCGACGGCGGGCGATGAAATCTAGAAACTGCGTTCTCCCCCATCCTCGACGTTGTTCGACGTTCTCTGTCAAGGGTGGGATTCGACGGTCCTGTCAACCGCGGGATGTTGCTTTGACTCCTCGGAAAGCTCGATTTCCTCACAACGTCCCAAAAGCCGTCGCCCCGCGGTAACTTCCGGCGGGTTCTAGCATCCAAGTAAACAGGCGCTTTCGCATGTTATACTGCGTCAGATGGGGTGGCTGGGTTCCTGCACGTCCCTGCCCGAGGATTTCTTTACATGGCCGGTAGTTCTCGTCGTTCTCTCTTCCTCATAGTTTTTGTCCTTGGTCTGTTCGGTCTGCTGGGCATGTTATTCGCGCAGAGAATCAGCCCGGCAACCACGCCCAGCAGCGACTCCGACGTCCGCGACAGCTTGAAGCAGTTCACCGGGGTGTATGAAACGATCGAGCAGAACTATGCCGACCCGGTGAATCCCGACAAGGCAATTTATAACGGCGCCATCCCGAGCATGTTGCACCAGCTCGATCCCCACTCGAATTTTTTCGATCCCAAATCCTATTCCGCGCTGCGCGAAGAGCAGCGCGGCAAGTATTACGGCGTGGGCATGACGGTCGGCCCGCGCAATAATAAGGTTATCGTCATCGCTCCCTTCGTCGGCACCCCGGCCTATCGCGCCGGCATCCGCCCGGGCGACATTATCGCCGCCATTGACGGCAAGCCCACCGACAACATGAGCACCTCCGACGTTGCCGATTTGCTCAAGGGACCGAAAGGCACCACCGTCCGCATCACCATGCTGCGCGAAGGCTCCGACCGTCCGCTCGAATTCGCCGTGATCCGCGACGAGATTCCGCGCTACAGCGTCGACCTGCACTTCATGATTGATAAGCAACGGGGCATCGGCTACATGCACCTCTCCGGATTCCAGGAAACCACTGAGCATGAAGTAGCCGAAGCGCTGGATCAAATGGGCGATCTGAAAGGCTTGGTCCTGGATCTGCGTCAAAATCCAGGAGGCCTGCTCAGTGAAGGAGTAGGGGTAGCCGACAAATTCCTGAAAAAGGGACAGCTCATAGTCTCGCACCACGGCCGATCGTCCCCAGAAAAGCGGTACGTAGCCGCCCACGGCAACGGAGGCAGAGATTATCCGCTCGTGGTCCTGGTAAATAGAGGCACGGCATCAGCCGCCGAAATCGTAGCCGGAGCCATTCAAGATCACGATCGCGGCCTCATCGTCGGGGAAGTAACATTCGGCAAAGGCCTGGTGCAAACCGTGTATCCGCTGGCCGAAAATACCGGCCTGGCCCTGACCACCGCAAAGTATTACACCCCAAGCGGACGCCTAATCCAGCGCGATTACTCCAATCTCTCTCTCTACGATTACTACTACAACCGGGAAGGCGAGGAGAATAACGCTAACCACGAAGTCAAGCTTACTGATGGCGGACGCACCGTGTATGGCGGCGGCGGGATCACTCCTGACGTGAAACTGGCGCCCTACAAGTCCACTAAGTTCCAGGACTCGCTGCTGCAGCACTACGCTTTGTTCAATTTTGCCAAGCACTACGCGCTCACCCACAAGATCACGCAGAACTTCGAAGTCGACGAGGCGCTGCTGCAGGAGTTCCGCAAATTCCTCGACGAAGAAAAAATACCCTTTACCGAAGCCGAGATGATCGAGAGCAACGATTGGCTGCGCTCCAACATCAAGAGCGAACTCTTCGTGGATGCCTTCGGCCAGGAAGAAGGCTTGAAGGTACGCGCCGAAACCGATCCGGAGGTGATCAAGGCTCTGGAACTGATGCCGCAGGCGCGCGCTCTGGCGGACAATGCCAGGAAAGTGGTTGCCGAACGAAACTCGGCGCCGGCGGTCACACGCTAGGCGAGTTTTATTTTCATTCCAATTTCAGGCCCGGGCGACCGGGCCTTTTGTTTTGCTCAAGAGCGGAAGCTTAGCGCTCAGCTCTCAGTTCTCAGCTCTCAGGAAAACCAGTTTGTCTAATGGAATGCCACTGCGAACTGGAGCTGACAGCTGAGAGCTGAGAGCTGCGAACTTCCCTCTTGAGTGTCACGTCGGAAAGCCCTAAAGTACAGGAAGCGAAACGCGCGGAGGCGCCTGTCTGCCAGCGGTAACCATGCTTCAATCTGGCCCTTGGATTTTCGGCCCATGGATTTTCGCGGCGCTGGTGGCGATTGGTGCCGGAATCATCGACTGGCGCTATCGGCGGATCCCGAACTGGCTCACGGTGTCAGGCCTGGCGGCTGGCATCGCGGTCAACACGATTCTTTACCGCTGGCCGGGACTGAAAGCCGCGTTGCTGGGGACGTTACTGGGCCTCGGGCTGCTGCTGCCCTTCGTACTGGTCCGCAGCCTCGGCGCGGGAGACTGGAAACTGGCCGGCGCGCTGGGAGCTTGTCTCGGTCCGCGGCAGATGCTCTCCGTGCTCATGGGCACGATCCTGGTTGCGGGAGTAATGGCGCTGGCCGTGGTCATCTGGAAAGGGCGGCTGAAACAGACGCTCTTGAACATCGCGCATTTACTGGGGGCGTTCTTCAGCCTGCGGATGCCTGGGTCTGAGGTATCGCTCGACGATCCGCAGTCCACAAAAATTCCGTTCGGCGTGGCCATGGCGCTTACGGTCTTGTTCTACGGAATGGGCAGGGCGATGGGGCATTTGTAATTTGTGATTTGTAATCCATTTATAATTTGTCATCCTGAGAGTTTGTGACTTTTTTGATTTCTCTCAGGGACCGATGTTGAAAGAAAAAGACTTAAGTGCCCCTAAAATGACCGAAAGTCAATAAAGTCACAAACTCTGAGCGAAGCGAAGGACCTGCAGTTTGCTGAACATCCAACGAATCGCGCGCAAACTCGGAAGCGCTGACGGGGCGGAGATCGCCGAGGCCGCGCTGGTGCTGCCCTTGGTGTTCATGCTTCTGTTGGGGATCATCTGGTTTGGACGGGCCTTCAACATTTACTCGACCATCCAGCAGGCGGCGCAGCAGGGAGCGATCACCGCAGCGCGGGCGACGTGCGCCACGTGCCCGGCCGACAACACCTTTCCCACCAACGCCACGGTGCAAGCTACGGTTGAAGCCGTGCTGAAATCCTCAAATCTCGATCCGGCTCAAATTCCCGCGAACCCTCCTCCTTCCCCGTTGTCCTGCACGAGTCCTCCGACCCCACCGTGCACGACCACTAGCGACAACATCACGATCTGCCGGCAGGTGCTGCTGAATTCTCCCGCTTCCGCGACCCAGCCCGCGCAATGTGGGACCCTGGTGAGCTTTCAATATCCATTCCAGTTCTACCTGCCTTTCACTTCGCTCAACCTGCAGCAGATTGTGCTGTCGGCGCAAGCGCAAAGCAGGATGGAGAACTAGATGCTTCGCCTCAGAATCTTGCATCGCCGCGAAAGGGCCCAGTTCTCGAAAAGCGCGAGAAGTGGGGCGCCCGGCCTAATAGGCTGCGGAAGAACTCGGTTTTGGGAACTTGTTTTGAAAGGGCGCGGCTTCAGCCGCGCCGCAAGTGCGGCAAGATCACCGGAGGCTTTAGCCGCCGAGGGCAGGCGCAGCCTGCTGGGGGAAGTGCAGGGCTCGGCTTTGCTGGAGTTTGCCATCGTACTGCCGCTTCTGGTGGTGTTCGTCGTTGGCATCTACGATTTCAGCGGCGCTTTCAACCAGAAGCAGAAAATCGAGCAGGCGGCGCAGGAAGGCGCCATCATTGCCGGCGCTCAGCCGACGAGCGATATTGCGTCAACCTCCTCCCCGGACTCTTTGCAGCCGGTGGTGACTGCAGTTTTCAACTCACTGGTCGCCAGCGGAGTTGTGCCCAAGGGAACCTGCACGTCACCGGGCACGGCATCCAACCCGTCGGGCGTGGCGTGGACGTACACAATTTCGGGGTGTCCCGATACACTGGTGATCACCATTAACCGTGGATGGGTGTGTCCCCCGCCATGTGCATCCGGGCCGCCCGTGGCAGTCGGTACCATGGTTACGGTCACATACCCATATCGTTGGCGGTTGTTCGGTAGTGTGATTCAATTGTTATTCCCGGGCCCGAACGGCTATTCGGCCCCAACGCAGGTAACCGACAGCGCTACGGTCCACAACCAGATGTGAGGAAGCGTGCGACGACATCGAACTAACTTGCGACCTGGCTTGCGACGCGGCTCGCGACCCAACCGCGAGCAAGGAATCGTCATTGCGCTGGTTGCGGCGTTTATGCTGGTGGTCATCGGAGCGATGATGGCGCTTTCGATTGACGTGGTGACGTTCTACACGGCGCGCAGCGAGGCGCAACTGGCTTCCGATAGCGCGGCCCTGGCAGCGGCGCGTGTGCTCGCCAACTCGGGAATGACGTCCGACGCGACGTTGACGGCGGGCGCAGAGGCCCTCGCGACCACTGTCTCCATTCAGGTCGCGCTACAGAACCAAGTGGGAGGAAGGAAACTGACGTTGTCGGATGTGGGCCCGCCCGTTTTTGGCGGAAATCCGACCAACCCAACTGTAACCATACACGTGCAAAGAAGCGACCTGCCAACTTTTTTCGCGCGCATCTGGGGAAGCACGCAGGTCACGGTGGCTGCGTCGGCCACGGCGGAGGCTTACAATCCTTCGGGGGCGAGGGCTTTGGGGAAAACGAACCCGGTCGCGCCCACTTGTGTGAAACCGTGGCTGCTGCCGAACAGGGACCCAAGCAATGGTGGAGCAGCAATCTTTGACCCGGTCTCGGGCGCCATCACCGCGGGGTCGAACCTACTGGGTTGGTCTTCCAGCACCCCCGCAACCGGAGTGCGAATGCGTGAACGCTGCACCGGCGGCAACTGCGCCGGACCACCTGCCCCCCCCGAAACTTGGAGGTATTATCCCGGGGATGATGCAACGACTTTCCCACACCCGACCAACTCGCTGCCCACCTGCAGCCTGATACCGACGCTCAGTGATTATCAAAAAAGCATTGTGGGTTGCATTCAGACGCCAATCTCGTGTAATAGCTCGGCTAACATCGACATCAGCAATTATTCGACCCGGAATACCGAAACGGCGAAGGCGGTGAATTGTCTGACCCACGCGGCAACGGGCAACGGCGATACCGTCACCACCAACACCACGCCGCCGCCGGCAGCGCCTTTCGAATTCGTTGCGGGCGCTGACAATCCGATTGCGGGCTTGGCCGGAAGCGACGTGATGGTCAGCGATTCGCTGGTCACGGTACCGGTATTTGACGTTGGATCGTTCGCCCCGCCCAGCAACGCGGTGACAATCGTGGGTTTTGTCCAGCTATTCCTGAATCCGGACGGGCTGGCAACACCGATTCCGCCGGCACCGAATGGCGGCCATGTGAATACCACCGTCATCAACATCGCAGGTTGCGGAACCGGTGCCACCGGGACGCCGATTCTCGGCAACGGCGCGTCTCCCGTGGCGGTTCGGCTGATCTCGCCGTAGCGGCAAATCAACTAACGTCGTGAGTCGGGGGCTCATTTACAAAGTAGACGGCCTGGAAAGACCGCAGCAAGACTCAGCCAACTAAGTTGACATCATCAGTTATAATAAGAACTAGCGGGTTGTTGAAAAACTCAGGGTTTGACGTTGCTTTGAAGTGGCGTGGCTTCAGCCGCGCCGTAAGCCACGGCCGAAGGCCAAGGTAACCCTAAGTTCTTTGAAATCTATATTTTGCGCGACTTAGTAAGTCGTAACTCCTTGATTCTAAAGGATCAATGCCCCAGTAAGTACCATCTAACTCCTTTGTTATCTATAGTTTGTAAGTTAACTCCTTTAAACCCAAAGATTTATCGGGAATTTCTCTGTAAGCTAATGATTCTAGTAGACAGGGTGGAGGGGGGGTACCCCAACCAGTACTAACTAGTAAACATAGTCGAATTTCTGACCGAGCACGCTAGAAAATGCTGGGGTCGCGGCGGGTCAGAATGACGCGCTCCAGGCTTAGTTCGTTGCCGACAAAAATAAAGTTATAGGGCGAGCCGTTCAGCAGCGATGCCAGCACATCGCGCGCCGGGGCCGGACCGAGGTCGGCGACCACTTGTTCCTGCTCGGCGCCGGCGGGAATGGCAATCTCGGCCTGCGTCTGGCGCTGCACTTCGAACAACACTTGCGCGAGCGTGGCTTTCTCGGCGCGGATGCGCAGCATCCCGTTTTCAAAAGTCACGGTCACGAGCGGCGGCGTCGGTGGCGGCGTCGCGGCGCTGACAGCGGGAAGCGGCGGCGCCGGCGAATTTGCAACTGCGGCAGAAACTCTGGCGGCCGCGGCCTTCGTACCCGCGGCAAGCGATGCATTCTGAAGTCTTGCGGTGGGGGCAGCCGGCACAGCGGGAGCCTTGCCGCCAGCGGCGCTGGCCCGACTCCGCTTTCCTTGACCCAGCTTCACCGGACCCAGTCTTACGACGATCGCATTCCCGGTTGTCGAAATCGGGGTCGTCGAAATCTGATACGACTGCGGCTCCGCGAGATCGAGCACGATCCGCGTAATCGGAGGGTTGCTGAAAAAAAGTCCTGCGCGAATTCCCTTCAGCGCGCCGCGATTGACTTTCAGGGCGCGCAACGCGGCGGAAGGAAGCGCGCCGGGAAAATCCACAACGATGCGATCGGGACCGGTGATGGCCTGGGTCTCGGGCGCTACCGGCGCTCCCGAAGTCTGTATCTCCACTTCCATGGCGGCGCCCGTTCCGCGCACTGCGACGTGCTCGACGCGAGCGCCATTCTGCGCGCTATTTGCCGAACTATTCTGCGCCGACATCTGCCCGCAAGCCGGCGCCGGCAACAACGCCGCAGCGGCCAGCACAGCTCCGACATAAAAGAAACGTGGCATTGTGGCTCTGAGCAAAGTCTAGCAGTTAGGGGACGGGCAATCCGCACCGGAGGTCGTAGCACTCATTGCGGAGGTCAATACGGCTCTGGCAACCGGCTTGCACTTCCCGCTCTTACGCGGCCGACGGTCGAATCTTCCTGCGGAGAACGCGCGGCTCGAACTTCCGGTGTGAGGGGCGTAAGAAGGAACGAATCAAAAAGGAATGGCACAGCGGGAACTTTTGAACCGTGTCGCACACCACTGGAATGCACTGCCCGGTGCGAGGATGCGGGCGAAATGCCAGCCCCGCCCCGGCCCTTTCACGAATGTCGCCTTAGCCCCTTTATCGGCTTCGCGTCTCCTGCATCCGCCGTCGAGCAGGGCTGATGCCCATTGGCTCGACGAGACTCAGGCGCGGTAGAGATGCTCGTGCTGCCGGGCTTCATACCATAGTGCCAGCTCGACGCGGTTCCACAGTCCCAGCTTGTCGTAGATCAATCGCAAATAATTCTTTACCACGTGCTCGGTGGTCCCGAGCGATTCGGCGATCTCCCGGTTCTTGCAGCCCTCGGCTACGCGCTGAATGATGAGTTGTTCGCGTTCGCTGGGCCCGCGGCGGCTTGCTGTCTCTCCAACCATAATAGCCTCCTATAAAGTAACGTCGCGAGCTTAACCCGCTTGATGCCGCCCTTGATTCCGAAACGCAGAAACAGGCGGTTGAGATGTGCTTTGACCGTGCGCTCGGCAATGTTCAGATCGTGGGCGATTTCGGAGTTGTCACATCCCTGAAGAAGCAGCTCAATGATCTGCCGTTCCCGGGGCCCCACTTGGCTGAACTTCTCTTCCATAAACACTGCACCTGTTTGATCGCGCCCCGGTCACCGCAAGTGGCACGAAAAATCAGGTCCCGGGGAAGGATCTGGATTCGGGTCTTTGCGTCTCATATTGCATTCACGCGGCCAAATCGCGACTTCGGAGGTTGACGAAGTGTTAGAACCGCGCTGGTGCGTTCTTTTGCAGGAAAAATCACGGTTACGACCCTCATTAAGGTGTATTGCGGACCGAGACGCACGGCAGTTTTGCTCAGCGTCTAGGGGGAATCACTTAGTACAAACTTCCGGGGTACCCGCCTTCCAAAGATCATATTTACACGGAAGTACATCCGCAGCCCCTCCCATATAATGAGCCGTGGACTTCAAGCTGGTAAGCAACTACAAGCCCCAAGGCGACCAGGGACGAGCCATCGACAGCCTCACCCGCGGCGTCTTTGATCGCGAGCAACACCAGGTTCTGCTCGGCGTCACCGGATCGGGCAAGACGTACACCGCAGCCAAAGTGATCGAGGCTGCCAACCGCCCTGCCCTCGTCATGGCCCACAACAAAACCCTGGCCGCCCAGCTCTACCACGAATTCAAAAGCTTCTTCCCAAACAACGCCGTAGAGTACTTCGTCTCCTACTACGACTTCTACCAACCGGAGGCTTATGTGCCTGCGGCTGACCTTTATATTGAAAAAGAAGCGACCATCAACGACGAGCTCGACAAGCTGCGGCTCTCGGCTACGCGGTCCCTTTTTGAGCGGCGCGACTGTTTGATCGTTGCTTCGGTTAGTTGCATTTACGGTTTGGGTTCGCCCGAGGCTTACTACGGCATGTTGCTGTTCCTGGAAAAGGGACAGAAGATCAAGCGCCAGGACATCACTCGCAAGCTGGTCGAAATTCTTTACGAGCGCACGGAAGGCGATTTTCGGCGCGGGACTTTTCGCGTGCGCGGCGATGTCATCGAAATTTATCCCACCTATGACGACAATGCGTACCGCGTCGAGATGTTTGGCGACGAGATTGAATCGCTCTCGCAGATTGATCCGCTCTTTGGGACGGTCAAGCAGCGTTACATGCGGCTGCCGATTTATCCGAAGACGCACTACGTGATGAAAGAAGAAACTCGGGCTTCGGCCGTCGCTTCTATAAGAACCGAACTGGCCTGGTGGGAAGCGGAACTTGAGAAGCAGGGACGGCTGGTTGAGTCGCAGCGCATTCACCAGCGCGTGATGTACGACCTCGAAATGATCAAGGCCATGGGCTACTGCCATGGCATTGAGAACTACTCGCGCCATTTCACCGGACGGCTTCCGGGCGAGCCGCCGCCGACGCTGCTCGACTATTTTCCGCGCGACTTTCTGCTGTTCATCGACGAGTCTCATCAGACCGTGCCGCAACTTCACGGCATGTATCACGGCGACCGCTCCCGCAAGCAGACGCTGGTCGAATACGGATTCCGCATGCCGTCCGCGCTCGACAACCGTCCGCTCACCTTCGAGGAGTTCGAGCATCGCATTAACCAGATCGTCTATGTCTCCGCCACGCCCGGTCCCTACGAACTTACTAAGTCGGCCGGCGTTGTCGTCGAGCAAATCATCCGTCCCACTGGCTTGATCGACCCGCCGGTCGAGATACGCCCCGTCAAAGGACAGATCGACGACCTGCTGCACATGATCCGCGACCGCGTCGCCCGCAACGAGCGCGTGCTGGTGACCACGCTGACCAAGCGCATGGCGGAAGACCTGGCCGAGTATTACAGCGAAGTCGGCGTGAAGTGCCGTTACATGCATTCCGAAATCGAGACGCTGGAGCGGGTGAAGATTTTGCGCGACCTGCGCAAAGGCGAGTTTGATGTATTGATCGGCATCAATCTTCTGCGCGAAGGCCTCGACCTGCCCGAAGTATCGCTAGTCGCGATCCTCGATGCCGACAAGGAAGGCTTCCTGCGCTCCGCCGGTTCGCTGATCCAGACCATCGGACGCTGCGCCCGCAACCTGAACGGCCGGGCGATTCTCTATGCCGATCGCATGACCGACTCCATGAAAAAGGCGCTCGACGAAACCAACCGCCGCCGCGCCATCCAGCACGCCTACAACGAAGAAAACGGAATCACCCCCGAATCCATCATCCGCCCGCTCGACATGACGCTGGTCGCGATCGTAGGCGCCGACTACACCGACCTGACCGGCCCCGAAGCCGAAGGCATTCCGGATCTGAAATCGCAGGAAGAGTTGGACGCCTACATAGGCAAGTTAGAGAGCGATATGCGAGAAGCCGCCAAGCGGTTTGAATTTGAGAAGGCGGCTAAGCTGCGCGATACGATCAAGGAACTGCGAACGAAGGAATTTCTGTTCGCGTAGGCGCACGTGTGGCGCGGACACTCCTGTCCGCGAATGCCGGGCGGGCTGGCCCACCCAAATCAAGCCGAGGGTGCCCCATCCTAAACGTCGCGTTCTTTGCGACGTTTAGGGTGGGATTCCACCGCCGGAGCTGCTTGTTGAAACCCACTTGGGCGCATAGCCCATTCAGCGGGTACCCCGTCCAAGCTCCGCTTGGGCGGGACATTCGAGGTCTAAACACGGATTTCGTGTTACACTGAACTCGTGTCATCTACCCGTCGCTTACGCAACGTAACCGTCACCCTGGAAGAAGATGTCGCCCAGTGGGCTCGGATCGAGGCCGCACGCCAGGATACGAGCGTTTCGCGACTGCTGGGAGCGCTGCTGAAAAAGCGCATGTCGGCCCAAAACGGGTCCGCGGCGGAGGCGGCGGAACGACTGGCGAGCTTCGGCAAGCGCCACAGGCTCTCTTTGCGTGGGCTCAAAATCAAAGATCTGATCAATGAAGGACGCCGGTGAGCCGGTTTGTCCTCGACGCTTCCATCGTCCTGACCTGGTGTTTTCCCGATGAGAATGCTGCCATGGCGCACCATGTCGCCGGCATGTTCAAGCGGGGCGATACCGCGCTTGCGCCCCCATTCTGGCCGCACGAGGTCCTGAACGCCTTGCTGGTTGGAGAAAAACGCAAGCGCATTTCCAAGGAGCTGGTGCGAAGCTTCCTCGATGACTTGGCAACGCTCCCCGTCACGCTGGAACAGTTTCCCACCGCAGTTGTTTTTGACAGGATTCAGCGCCTCAGTCGCGAGCACGGCCTGACTGCGTACGATGCGGCTTACCTCGATCTGGCTCTGGAGAGCGGTTTGCCGCTTGCCACCTTGGACGAGGACTTGGTCCGGGCGTGCAAGAAAGCGCGAGCGCGGTTGGTGCAGATGTGATACCCGCGGCTGACAAGTCACTAACGTCGAAGAGCACGACGTTAGGATGGGACACCCTGCTTTTGGCGCGCCTGAAGGCGATGCCCTGATACGAATCCCGCTTGCACCCCGGACTGCACGGCGGCTGAATCCGTGTCCTTCCCACAACTACCTGACGTCGCGCCCGGCGGTAACGCGCTGCTCCTTCTCCGTGCCAATCCTCTTCACTTCCATCAGCTCGACCGCCTTCTTGGCGATGTGTTCGGCGCTGACCTCGAATTCCTTGATCAGTTCCCAGGGCGCCCCGGAGTCGCCAAAGCGGTCTTTCACGCCGATCGCGCCGGTGATGACCGGCACGCCATACATGAGCGGAGCTTCCGTAATCACACTGCTGACCCGCCAGGCGAGTGCGCCAATCTGGTGCTCTTCCGCGGTCACAATCACTCCGGTCTCCCGCGCCGCGCGCAGGATGGCGGCTTCGTCGATGGGCTTGAGGGTGTGCAGATTCACCACCCGGGTCTCATACCCGAAATCGGCCTTCAAAATCCACGCCGCCCGCATCGCCTCTGGCACCATCGGGCCGCAGGCAATGATGCTCAAGTCTTCGTTTTCATTCTCGTAATCCGCGGCGAGCGAGGTTTGAAACGCATCCGCAAAATTCGGAGTCTGGCCGCGATATCGAATCACGTTGGCATGGCCGAACACGAACGGCGTGCTTTCATCGGTCACAACCGGCGTTGCCTCACGGGCAAAACGAATGTATTTGGGTCCTTGATGCCGCAGCAGCAGATAGTCGGTTGCCTTCCTGGTTTCGACGGCATCGCAGGGAACTACGACCGTCATGTTCGGCAGCCCGCACATGGCGAACAGGTCCTCCAGCGCCTGGTGGGTAGCTCCATCGGGGCCGACCGAAACCCCGCCGTGCGCTCCCGCGATCAACACGTTGAAATTGCCATAGCAAACCGAAGTTCGAATCTGGTCCAGATTGCGCGCCGCAGCGAACGTGGCGTAGGTGCCCAACACCGGGAGCTTGCCTTCTTTCGCCAGTCCCGCCGCCGCCGATGTGGCGGACTGTTCCGCGATCCCCATGCTCAGCCAGCGCCGCTTCCGCTCCGGATTCGAAGTATAAAAATCGCTGATCGTGATGGAACCGGAAATATCCAGCCCTAAACACACCACCCGTTCGTCATCGCCGTTCTTCGCCAGCGACTGGCCGAATCCCATCCGCGTCGGCTTCATTTGCGCTTTCATGGTCTCGGACGCATTCCACCAATAATTGCGGCTGAACTTTGGCATCTTGGCTTCGAGCTGGCGATCCACGCCGGCCTGGTACAACTTCGCAGTTTGCAGCAGCTGGGCGTGGGGAATTTTCTCCGTCGCCCCAAGTTCCGCCAAAGCCTTCATCAACTCTTCATGATTGGGCGCCTTCCCGTGCCATCCCGCCACATCCTCCATGAAGCTCACGCCTTTGCCCTTCACCGTTTCCGCCAGGATCACGGTCGGCTTTCGCACCGAAGTTTCCCTGGCTTCCTCCAGCGCCTCCACCACGATCTTCATATCGTGACCATTGATGCGCATGACCTCCCAACCAAAGCTGCGGTATTTTTCATGCAAGGGATCAATGTTCATCACTTCGGAAACTCGCCCATCGATCTGCAGCCGGTTGCAGTCGACGATTCCGACCAGGTTGTCCAGCTTGTAATGACCTGCCTCCATGGCGGCTTCCCAAATCTGCCCTTCCTGCTGCTCGCCATCGCCCATGATGCAAAACGTCCGGCACTTCCTGCCATCCAGCTTTCCCGCCAGCGCGACGCCGACCGCGATACTCAACCCTTGTCCGAGGGATCCCGTCGACACTTCGATGCCGGGCAGCTTAAGCCAATGGGGATGGCCCTGGAACCGCGACCACAGCTTGCGCAGAAGCACCACATCCTCTACCGGGCAGAAACCGGCAAAGGCCAGGCCGAGGTAAAGGCTGGGCGCCTTGTGTCCCGTGGACCAGATAATTCGGTCCCGATCCGGCCATGACGGATTCGTCGGATCGTGATTGGCCACCCGAAGATAAAGCGCCGCCGTGATGTCCATAATCGACAGCGTTCCACCCGCGTGACCCGAACCCGCGGCGCACAACGCCACCAGATCGTGGGCGCGCATCAGGTTGGCAGCATCTTCCAGATCTGCAATGGAATATTTCCGCAGGATTTCGCCGGTGTTGGAATTCCTGATCGCCATGATTCCGTCCTTCCGCGCGGCGCAGACACGACGATGCCTGTGCCTGGCGTCGTAGCAAATTGAGTCTAGGCTGCAATGTCCCTCGGCTCAGTGCTTATGATCACAAGAGGGTGTGACGCAGGGGCGAGCGAGCGCTCCATTTCAAGATCCCCGCCGATCCGCCTGAATCCGCGGCGTCTCCGCTTTTCTTTGCGAGCGACAAGATTTTAGCCTGGATTATTCATGACGAGTTTGGAGAGAGTGGGAAAGGGCACGGCTTTAGCAGGCTGCGGAAAAACTCTGATTCACGCGGGTTTTGGGAAGGGCACGACTTCAGTCGTGCCGTTAAGTCGTTTAGATTTGCTCGCGCTTTAGCGCCCGAGGTGTGCTTCTTGCGCCCCCGACTAGTTTTTCCGCAGCCTGTTTCAGTCGTGCCGTATGGCCTGGCCGGGGGCGGCCGTTCCTACGGGTTACGTGGGAACGCATCAGCGGCCGGCGGCGTGGGCGGCTTTCTTGCCGGATTCGCGAGCCGCGACGGTAAGTTCCTTTTCGATCGATGAGAAGCGCTGAAAGACTTCGTGTAGCCGCAGCGCCATGTTGCGGAGAGTATCGGCTTGCGCTTGCACGGTGGCGGGCAGTCCGGGTTCGAGCACCAAAAGTTCGGCGTTGCCGAGCACGGTGGTGAGAGCGTTGTTGACGTTGGTCCGCATCTCGACCATGTAGCGTCCGAGAGTGGCCTCGGCTTCTGCGGCGGCGCAAATCTTTTCGGCTTCGCGGGCGCGGGATTCGGCGTGGACGCGGCGCAGAATTTCGCGTCCGACCAGACCGGCCATCGCCGGCCAGATTCCCGGCTCGCGACGCAACTCGAGAACGGCCCCGTCGAGGTTGTAGAAGTCGAGCGCGGGATCGGTGTGAATCACAATTGCCGGCTTGCCGGCGGCGGCGAGCGACTGCTTCAGGTCCTGGTTCAGGCGTTGGTTCAGGTGTTTGCGCCTGGCTTTGTTCTTGTCTTTGTTCTTGGCCTTGTCCCTTTCATCGGAAGAGGCGTCGGCAATCGCGAGGTCGTAGGTGCCGCCCTGGAGGCCGCGAGAGAAGCCTTGGTCGAGGACGATGAATTCCGGACCATCGGAATGGGGAGAGGGATTGTGGGGCCAATGCGCGGTAATCTCGCGCGAGAAGGCGGGGTCGCTGGCAAGGATCAGGACGGTCGGGCGATTGCTGCTCATCGTCGCTTTCTGGCTCTGCAAATTGGCCACTGAGGGCTTGGAAAAAAGTCGATTTTTACTGCCCGCCCCGAAAGGCGCCTCCGATTTCCCGTAGCGACGCGGCAAGCCCCGTCTCTACCGGAGGAAGAAACTTATTTTTTCTTGCCGCCGGATTTTGCGGAAGCGGCGGCGGCGCTGGCGGCGGGCGAATTCGTGCTCGCCCCATGCTGGAGTGCGTCGTCGACGGCCGCCCGCAGATCGACCAGCATGCGCAGCGGCTGGCCGGAGGAGTATTCGGCGTGGAACATGACTTTCCAGGACTGGCAGATCATGCGCAGCCGCCCGATCGGTTCCTCGGCGGAGAATTGGGCGCGGCGGCAATCGATGGTCGAGACGCCGCGGCGCTCCAGTTCGCGCAAGCCGTCCTGGATGGCGTTGAGATCGTCGTGCATGAGACGGAAGAATATCCGCCGGATCAGGAAGCTGAATCGGGCAAAGGCCACCATGGCCGAGGGCTCGAAATAGCGGGCCGAGCTCTGCGTCTTGAGCTTGCGCCCTTGCTCCAGCACGCCGCTGTGCAGCAGTTCGCTGAGGCGGCGGCACCGTGCCGCCGACTGCATGATGGTATCGAGCGAAGTCAGCCAGGCGGGGATCTTGGGCTGTTGCGGCCCAAGCACGGGCTCCAGCACCTGGGCGACGTAATCGAGGTCGAGGTCCGTGTCTTCCAGGCCCGAGGGGGCGCACAGCGAAAAATACTGGACGAGCAGGAAGTCGGTCTTGTCGCGGTCACTGGCGGACTTGGCGGGTTTCCGCATGTGATGCGCCAGAAGCTGGCGCAGCACCACCTCGTTGGCCAGGGGCGTGGTTTGTAGAAACTGGCGCAACTGGTGCACCTGGATCTGCGCGTCCACCTGCTGGAACCAGGCTGCGGCTTGCTCCACCGACTCGGGCGAAGGCGAGAATTCCTCATCGACCGGGCAGGTGGAAACCTCAATCACAAATTCGCGCACCAGGGCAGAGTACATGGGCTGCAGGGCAGAGAGCGTGGCTCCCTGGTCTTCAAATGAAGACGGGAACGAAGGTTGGGTGGTAGCAGTCATGATTTCACAATCCAATTGGGAACATCTTTTAAGAAACGGACCGCAACCGCCGTCCGCTCCGCATGATATTGAACCGCGACCACGAAGGCTTCGGCATGAAGCGAGCCGTCGTGGCTTTCGACGAGGACGCGATCGGCGAATTCCAGAGGACGGTTGACCACAAACAAGACTTCGTGTGGCGTGCCGAACTCGATGACGGTCTCCTGGGAAAAAACGTTCTCGTTTTCGTTCGCGCTTAGGTCGCCATTTCCGTTGCCGTTGCTCTGGCTGCGGCTCAGCTTGATCGGGATCCGCACCGGAGTGGCTTCGGGAAAGAACCTGGCCAAGCGGCTTACGATGTCTGCTTCGAGAGCGCGAGCAGTTGCCTGGTTGGGCACGGCATCCTCAATCCCGGGGGAGCTGGAGCAGCCGAGTCTCCCTTCTTCCCGGTTTGGAAGAGCTGCAAGGAGACTCGTTCTGCTTTATCGGCATTCCGTAGTGCACGGTTTACACCAAAAACTTGAAGGTCATGCCCCTAAGAACAAGTAAATGAAAGGTAAGCAGTTAACCGCCTCGCGCGGGGGCGGAACTGGTTGATTCCTTGGGGCTGGGGGAAAGTGCGTCTCAGAATGACACAACCGTCTCAGTTCGCGGCTTGCGGCGGAGCGGTCAAGCTGCGGAGAAAGGCGATCACCACCCAGGGGCACGAAGGACCGCGAAGGAAAAACAAACGGAATGTCCTAGTTTACGGTAAACACGTTTAAAGTCTTCGGATAGTATGAAACTGCCGTGACAGGTCGCACATCTCAAGCCTTTGGTAATGTGGTACATTTGGAGTCCGCCGGAGAAGATGTTTGTATGTCTACGCATCGAGAATTTCCCAGTCCATCCGCAATAGCTGCGCTCGGACAGAAGATTTACGAAGAACGCTACAAAGCGGCCTTAGAGGAAAATCAGCAGGGTAAATTTGTGGCGATCAATGTCCGGACGGCCGAGGCTAGCGTCGGCGACACTCCGGAGCAAGCACTAGAGCAGGCGCGCACCAAATCGCGGGACGGCCTATTCCATCTTATCCGGGTTGGATTCCCTAGTGCGTACTCCGGAAGCTCCCAGACTGCTTATGACGCTCAAGATTGGGTATTTGGACAGTAGGGGGCACCCACACGTTAAAATCCGAGTTTGGGGCCTCAGTGAACAATTCGCCCAAGAATTTGAAGCCATGATCGATACTGGCTTTACTGGCTTTCTGTCCATCCCGATTACCGCAGCATTCCCGCTCGCGATTACCTTATTTGGAACGACTAGCTACACATTAGCGGACGGTTCAACTAGCCCCAAGTTGCTTGGGTTTGGGACCGTAGCTCTCGAAGATGAGACGGCGCACGGCACAATTGTTCTCGAATCCAAAAGTTCTGGACTCTTGCTGGGCATGGAGTTTCTACAAAAACTCAAGAAAGCTCTCGTTGTCGGCAGTAACGGCGTTCTGCTGTTAGACGATGCGGCAGTGCCAGCAGCAGGTTCAGCGCCACTACCGCCATCTCCATCAGTTCCGGCGCCACCACTGCCAATACCGCCGGACGACGATACGAAAGCCGGTTCTTAGGTTCCAGTTGCTACCGTTTCATCCGCATCAGGAAAATTCAGGACCCAATTTGTATTCAGTTTCGGGAATGCACGCTGCATTGACCGATAGAACTGATCCCACGTCGCTGATGCTTCCATGAACTTCGTCGTAGCGAAAAGAACCCCAGCCGAATTTTATTGCAGGGTGCTCGAGGTGGGAGGCTCTTCGCGGGCGCCGATGTGGTAGCGCTTCAGTTTGCGGTAGAGAGTGGCGCGGCTTATGCCTAGCATCTTGCCGGCTAGAGCTTTGTCTCCTTTGACCTGGGAAAAGACGCGCTCGATGGTGGCGCGCTCGATATCTTCCAGGTCGGTGGCACGGAGGTCGGTGGCGCGTCCGGAGAATTCCGGCGAATCCAGCGGCTCGGCTTGGACTTCAGCGCGCGCGATCGCAGGCGGCAGATCGTTGACTTCGAGGATGCGCTGATCGCCGAGCGCGACCGCCCGCTCCAGGCAATTTTCCAGTTCGCGGACGTTGCCCGGCCAGTCGTATGCCAGCATTGCCTTCATGGCATTGCCGGAAACCTGGACGCCGCGTCCGGGAGCCAGGCGATCGAGGAACCACGCCGCCAGGATGGGAATGTCGGAACGGCGCTCACGCAGGGGAGGCAGCGAAATGGTGACGACGTTGAGGCGGAAATACAGATCCTTGCGGAAGGTTCCTTTCTTGTAGGCGGCGTCGAGATCGCGGTTGGTGGCGGCCATGATGCGCACGTCCACTTTGACCTTTTGATTGCTGCCCACGGGACGGACTTCTTTCTCCTGCAGAAAACGCAAGAGCTTGGCTTGCATCTCGAGCGGTAGTTCGCCGACCTCGTCGAGAAAAATGGTTCCGGTATCGGCCGATTGCAGCAGGCCCTGCTTGGAACGAAGAGCGCCGGTGAAGGCTCCTTTTTCGTAGCCGAACAGCTCGCTTTCGATGAGCGTGGGGACGAGCGATCCGCAGTCCACGGCGACAAAGGGGAGGTTGGCCATGGTGCCGCGAAAGTGCAGCGCGCGGGCCACCAGTTCCTTGCCGGTTCCGCTTTCGCCGGAGATCAGGACCGGTGTGCGCGTGTCCTTGAGGCGGGAGATGAGGCGCAGGACGTTCTGAATGCCGGTGGAATTGCCGATGATGCCGTGGAGTGAGGTCTCGGTTTCGGAGCGCTCGCGGAGGTAGAGATTTTCTTCCACCAGGCGGACCTTGTCGGCCATGCGGCGCAGGAAGAGGCGCAGCTCATCGAGCGGAGCAAAGGGCTTGGCAATGTAATCGTAGGCGCCCAGCTTCATCGCCTGCACCGCGGTTTCGACCGAGCCGTGGCCGGTCATGACCGCGACTTCGATGCGCGGGTAAGTGCGCTTGACCTGCTCCAGGAATTCGAGTCCGGTCATGCGCGGCATGACCATGTCGGTGAGCACCATGTGCACGGGCTGTTCTTCGAGCAGGGCGAGGGCCGCGTCACCGCTCTCGGCTTCGAGGCAGAAGAAGCCGAGCGACTCGCCGACGGTCATGCAGAGGCGGCGGATGGTCTGCTCGTCATCGACAATCAACAATCGGATGCGGAAGTCTTGAGTCATGCAGCGGCCTTGCCCATGGTCTGCTCGACCACAGCAATGAAGTCATGAACGCGAAACGGCTTTTCCACGCAGGGGGCGCCGGTGCGGCGCAGCGTGGCAGCGGTTTCCTCGTTGGCGATATCGCCGGTGATGAACACCAGCCGGGAGGCCAGTTCGGGGCGATGGGTGGCGATCCAGGCATAGACCTGGGCGCCATCGACGCCGCCGGGGGTGCGCATGTCGGAAACGACACCGTGAAAATCGCCCGCCTCGAGCAGGCGCAGGGCTTCGGCCCCGGATTCGGTGGGAACGACGGCGTAGCCGTGGCCCTCCAGAACGGCGCGTACCAATGCCATGACGGCCGGTTCGTCTTCAATCAGAAGCACTGGCGCACAAGCGGATTTAGTTCCTGTCTTAGTTCCTGTCTGCGTCATTGGGGATGCACTCCTGCAACGGCTCCAAAGGATGCCGTCTCCGATGCCACCGGGAGGCGGACGGTAAAGGTCGCTCCTTCAGAGTCCAGGTTGTTGTGACACACAATTTCGCCGCCATGTTCGCGGACGATGCCGTAGCAAATACTCAGGCCCAAACCAGTACCCTTGCCAATGTCTTTGGTGGTAAAGAAAGGATCAAAAATACGTTCGGGATCGGCGATGCCCATGCCGTTATCGCGAAAAGAAATCTCGACGAAAGAGCCGGCGCGGGCGCTCATGACCTCAATGCGGGCGGGCCGCGTGGTTTCGCGGACCGCATCGTAAGCGTTGTTCAGGATGTTGAGAAACACCTGTTGGAGCTGGTGAGAGTCTCCGACGATAGTGGGCAGGGAATCGTCAAGGCGCTCGACCACCTGAATGCCGTGGCTGATGAAGTCGTAAGAGCGCAAGTGCACGGTGCGTTGCAGGATGGAGTTGAGCTGCACGGGTTGGCGCTGCGGCGGCATCTGGCGGGCAAAGCTGAGCAGGTTTTGCACGATCTGCTTGGTGCGCTGCGCTTCCTGCAGAATCACGCGCAGATCGTGGCGGGCGCTTTCGGGGAGTTCGGGGTTTTCCATCAGGAGGTCGGTGAATCCGAGGATGGCGGTGAGAGGATTGTTGACTTCGTGGGCGACGCCGGAGACCAGTTGTCCGACGGCCGCCATTTTCTCGGCGTGCAGCAGCTTGGAGCGCAGCATGGCGGAGTCGGTGACGTCGGTCATGACCACCACGATGCTGCTCACGCGGCCGTCTTCGCCGCTGATGGGGCTGAGATTGACGGAGAATTGGGCGCTGCCGCCGTCGCCGCGAACCAGGGGCAGATCGAAGTTATCGACTTGTTGCCCGCGGGCCACGGCGGCCAGCGCTTCGCGCAGCGCGGCGCGGCGCGGCGGAGCGCAGAGATCGGGCAAGGGGTGCGCCAGGATCTGGTTCTGCTGAAAGCCGAGACCGCTCCAGCGCCGGTTGGCATAACTGATGACGCCATCGGTGTCGGTGACCAGAATCAGGCTCTGGGTATGGTTGAGGATTTTGCTGGAGAAATCCCGCTCTTTCTGCAACTCGGTTTGCGAATTTCGCAGGCCGGTGATATCGAGCATGAGGCCGCGGTGCTGCAGGACGTTGCCCGCCGCATCGCGCATCGCAAAACAGTTCATGAATACGTGGACGGGCGATCCATCCTTGCGCCGTAGAACTTCTTCGTGATTGTGCATTTCGCCCCCGCGTTTCAGCAGTTCCGCGAGTTCCTGCCGCCGCTCGGGAGAAAAATAGACCTGGGTGGGAATGTCGAGCTGAAGGACTTCGTCGCGGCTGCCGTAGCCGAGGATGCGAACCAGCGCGTCGTTGACTTCGACGAAGCGGCCCTGCGGCGTGGAGACGTAAATTCCTTCCTGAATGTTGTCGAACAGTTCGCGATAGCGGCGCTCGGCTTCGCGGCGGTCGGTGATGTCCTTGAGCACGTGCACCGTCTGCAACTGGGCGCTGCTGGCGGCATGAATGCGCGAGGTTGAAATCAGGTAGGTGCGTTCCAGCACAGGGTGCACGTATTCATCGAGGCCCTCGCCGCTGCGGCAGAAGGGACAGGAGTGCGGCGAAGCGCCGGTGGTAAGGGCGTCGAGCGCGCGCATGTTGATGCCGATCAACTGCTCGGGTGCGATTCCGACGAAGTCCGCGAGCGAGCGATTGACGCGGAGAATGTTGTGCTGCTGGTCGTGGACGACGATGAAGTCGCTGATCGCGTCGAACACTTCCAGCCAATGTCGGTTGGCCTGCTGCATGCGCGTAAATAGGCAGGCATTCTCGAGCGCGATGCTGGCATGGCCGGCGAGGGCGCGCAGCAACTGGTGATCGGCGGGGGCGGGCGGGGCGCCGCGGTCGGCGAGACAAAGCACGCCGACCAGTTCTCCCGAGGAGCCGTCGAGCCGGACCAGGGTGCAATCGGTCCATCCCAAACTGGAGGCGAGATCGCTCCCCAGCACATCGCTGGCCGGGGCGAAGGCGACATCCATGGGGTACTTCGGCAGGGCCGCACCGAGCGCCTGGCTGAAGCGGCGGAGCAGCGGCTTGTCCTTGACTTCGGAGGCGCCGGACATGAGCACGGTATCTGGCTCCGATGTCTGGAAAAGGCTGAGGGCAACGGATCGGCCTCCGAGCAGGCCCGCCGCGCGCAGCGCGAAGTTGCGCATGAACTCGGGCAGATGCAGAACGGTGTTGAGCTCGAGCGCGATGGTGACCAGAGCCTCGGCGCGGCGGCGGTGCTCCTCGGATTGGTGCAGGTTCCGGGTCAGTTCGAGCGCGATGGCAACTTGCGCGGCCAGCGCGCGCGCGCGGCGGACGTCTTCATCGTTGATCGGCCCGGGCTCGATGCGGTCGAGCACGCCGAACATCCCGAGCACATCGCCGTTCGAACCGAGCAGGGGCACAGCGAGCAGTTGGCGGATTTTGAAGGCGCCAACGAAATCCAAATTCGCGCCTGGAGTTTTGCCCGCGTCCTCGGTGAAGAACACAGTCTTTTTCTTCAGCGTGCGGCTGGCGACGCCGTCATAGAGCGGGATGTCGAAGGGACGGGCGGCCCCGTTCTCCACTCCCCATCGAATGTGGAATACGGACCCCTCGAGGAGCCCGATGAAGCAGCGCCCGAAGCCTAGGAAACTGGCGGCACGGACCACCGAAGTCTGCATGAACTCGTCGAGCTTTCCGGCGGACCCGAGTTCGAAGGAAATCTCGAGGATCTCGTGTAGTTCGTGAGCCTGGGCACGCGCCATGCCGTACAACTCGGCGTTGGCGATGGCGACGGCGCCAAAGCCGGCCAAGGCGGAGACCAGGGTTTTGTCTTCCTGGGTGAACGGGCTGGCGGCGCGGGGATAGACCAGAATCGCACCGTGCGAGCGCGAAGTGCGAAAGGGCGCCGCGATGAGAACTCCGGGCGGCGAATCTTCTCCGAAATGAGAGGCGCCGTCGATGCTTACCGTAATACGCTCGCCGCCGGCTACGGCTCGAGTGGCGATCTCGAGCGCAGAGCGAAACTGGTTCTGCTGGAAACGCGAGCGGATGGAGAGGGCGAGCCGTGGGGCCTCGGTCGACACCGCCTGCAACTGGAAGAGTTTCTCCTGTTGCACGAAGACGAGCACGGCGGGCGAATGCAGCAGCACCCGGATGCGGTCGGCGATGCTCTCCATCACGGAGGCGGTGTCGGGCAAGCCATGCAGGGCGGTGGCGACCTCGACCAGAATGCTGGCGCGGCGGTGCTCTTCGCGGGAGAGCTGGTTCAAGCGCAGCGCTTCGAGTGCGGTGCCGAGCTGGGCGGCCAGAATGGTGACTTTGGCCGTGGCGTCGTTGTCGAAGCCGGCGCCAGGCGCGCTCTTCAGGAAGGTGATGGCGCCGACCACTTCCCCTGCAACCAGTAGAGGGGCGGCCAAGGCCGCGTGCGCTTGGCATGAGGCTAACCAGGGATAGCGGGCCGCATCGAGATGATTGACGAAAAAGGCGCGACGCTTCTGAACCGCGTCCATGGCGATGGATGCATCACCGGCGCGCCTGCGGATACCACGAAAGGACTCGGCCTCATCGGCATCCGCTTCGGCTCCGATGAGCTCACCGTCGGAAGAACAACTCCAAAAGTAGGCGCCGCTGGCCTGGAAGAAGGCTCGGGTGAGGGCGCAGAAGGACCGGAGGAGCTGGCTGGGATCGCCGCTCTGAAAAGCCGCCCGGGAAAGTTCCAGGAGAAGCTTCTGGAACGCCTCGTCAGACTGAGACGCTTCGCCGCGACCCGAATTTCCGGTGGGGGTTGTCAGTGCGCACCAATCGCTTAGCTAAGCGGTTGAAAACAATTGAATTATATTCAAAACCTACGCTAAATTCTCAAATTGAGTCAAGGGAATACGAGGGTGGCAGTGCCGAGTTGTGAAACGGCACCAAAGTGATACTGGCGTCTCATTCTGCAATCGGGTGATCGGGTGATCGAAGTTCAGAAGCGGAGCTTTTAGATCACCCGATGGCCCGATCACCCGATCACTAACGATCGATTCTTCATCGCCTTGCAGAGATCACCAAAGTAATGCAGGGAAAGAACTTTTGGTATCCGCTGGGGTGTTCTTTGCTCGAATATAAGGAAAATGCAAGCGACAAGAAAGGTACCGTACGTGTCCATTCGAGGTCTGAATCGTGCGGTCGCGATGGGTCTGCTGCTGCTTGTTGGCGGATGGGTCGCGACCAGCGCTTCCCGGGCATCGGGGCAGGAAGTCGATCGAAAAATAAAGACCAAAGTGGCGCCAGTGTATCCGGACTTGGCGAAGCGCATGAACATCACCGGCGTGGTGAAGGTCCAGATCACGGTGTCTCCCAACGGGTCGATCAAAAACACAAAGGTAGTGGGCGGGCATCCGGTGTTGGCGAACGCCGCTCTGGAAGCGGTGAAGAAGTGGCGTTTTGAGGCAGGCCCGGGAGAGTCGACGGGGGTCTTGGAATTTCGCTTTGATCCGACCCAGTAAGCGGGTAGCGCGAGCTCGAGGCGTTGGTGAGGAAGGTGGAACATGAATATCGGAAAAAAGCTTTATGCAAGCTTCGGCATCATTCTGGCGACGGTGCTGGTGCTGCTGGTGATCAACCTGATCGCGGTGCAACGCGAGCATGAGACCAAGGCGGCGGCGCAGCGCTCGATCGACCTGACCGAGGCTACCTCGTCGGTCCGCTTCCAGATGATGCAAAACCGGCTTCACCTGCAGAACTACCTGCTCAGCGGCGACACCCGGGACGTGGAGAAGATGACGGCCGGCGAACACGTGTTGAGTGACGCGCTGCATCACACCGAGGAGCTGGCGAATTCCGCGCAACAGCGAAGCAACCTGGGAAAGGTGCAGGAGCTGGAGCAGGCTTGGGGCACCGATTTCGCCATCCCTCTGGTGGACAAGCGCCGGGCCGTGGACAGCGGCAACGCGACCGTGGCCGAACTGCAGATTTTCTATCTGCAAAAGGATCCGAACTCCTGGGTCTCGCGTTCCAGCGACGTTCTGGACGATGTCGACCGGGAGAACCGTCAACTGCTGGACCAGCGGCGCCGCTCCGATGAACTGGCAGCGACGGGTACGATTCTGGCGGCGGTGGTCAGTTCGCTGTTCGCGCTGGGCCTGGGCGTGATCATTGCCTACCGTACCGCCGCCGGAATCACGGGGCCGCTGGGCCGGCTGATTCACGTGGCCGACCAGATCGGCCAGTCCGGGGATCTGGAGCACACGATTGACGTTCACGGCCAGGATGAGATCGGGCAACTGGCCAGGACTTTCGACTCCACGGTGAAGTACCTGAAAGAAATGGCCGCGGTTTCCGAAGCCATCGCCGGGGGCAACCTGGCGGTCGAAGTCCGTCCCCGCTCCGCCAACGACACGCTGGCGAACGCATTCACCCGCATGGTGGAAGGGCTGCGCGGGCTGGTGCGCAACGTGCGCGACGCCGCCACCCAGGTGGCCAGCGCTTCCACTCAGGTGGCCAGCGCCTCCGACGAGTCGGCCCGGAACAGCCTCCAGACTTCGTCGGCCATCGATGAAGTGACCAGCACCATGCACGAAATGAGCGTGAACGTCCAGAACATGGTGAAGAGCACGCAGACCCAGGCTTCGAGCGTCAGCGAAACCTCGGCTTCCATCGACCAGATGGTGACCTCGATCCAGCGGGTCGCGGATACGGCCAAGGTTCTGCTCGATATCTCGAACCGTTCGCGGGAAGAGGTGCACAGCGGCATCGGCACCATGGAAAAGGCGACCGACGGCCTGAACCGGATCAACACCACCATCCGCTCCTCGGGCGAGATCATCGACGCGCTCGGCACGCGGGCGGATGACATCGGCAAGATCGTCGAAGTGATCGACGATCTGGCGGAGCAGACCAACCTGCTGGCCTTGAATGCCGCCATCGAGGCGGCGCGCGCGGGCGAGCACGGGCTGGGCTTCGCGGTAGTGGCGGACGAAGTCCGCAAGCTGGCGGAGAAATCCGCGCAGTCCACCAAGGAGATTTCCGAACTGATCGGGAGCATCCAGAAGGAAGCCCGCAAAGCGGTCGAAAACATGGAGAAGAGCACGACCATCGTGAACGAAGGACTGAATCTCGGACAGGAGCTGAATGCCGCGCTGCGAAAAATTTCGAGCGTGGTGACCGAGGTGTACAAGTTCGCGCAGGAAATCGGGGCCGCCACCAACGAGCAGTCGCACGGCTCGTCGCAGATCGCGCGCGCCACTACGCGGTTGAACGAAATCACCCACGAGATCAACTCGGCGGTGGAAGAACAGGCTTCCGGGGCGCAGGCGGTGGTGCAGGCCATGGAGCGCATGCGTCAACTGGTGCAGTCCAACACCTCGGGCTCCACCGAACTGGCCGCCTCCTCCGATCAGATGTCAAAGATGTCGCGGGGCCTGCTGGATACGATGGACCGTTTTGCGCTGCGCTCGAACGACGCGACAAACGACCGGACAAACGACCGGACGAACGACAGCACGCCGGGGCACGGGAACGCAGCCCGAACCGCCACCGCGGGATCGCGTTGAGGGAATTGCATCCATGAACCGCGAAACGCATATTGTGGGCTTCCAGGTGGGCCGCGAGACCTATGGCGTGCCCATCACATCGCTGCATGAGATCGTCCGCGTGCCGGAGATCACCGCCGTGCCGGACGCGCCCGCTTATCTGGAAGGCGTGATCAACCTGCGCGGGAAGATTGTCTCGGTGGTGGATCTGCGGAAGCGCTTCGGAAAACCCTCCCCTGGACTCGACCGGCGCAGCCGCATTCTGGTCGTGGAACACCGGGGCCGGCTTGTGGGCATGATTGTGGATTCGGCGTCGGAGGTCTTGAAAATTCCGGAAAGCGAAATCGAAGCCGCGCCCGCCATGATGCAGGAAGGCGGATTGGACTGTGTGACGGGCCTGGGCAAGTACCAGGGACGGCTGATCATTCTGCTGGATATCGGCAAGGTATTGGCGGCGCGCGAACTGGGAAACGAAGCGTCGACAAAAAAGCCGGCGGAAAAGCTGGCGGCGGCCTGTAGTGCCAAGACAGGAACAGCAACAGCAACAGCAACAGGAACAGCAGCAAAGACCGCCTCGGCCGGAAAGTAGCAGGCAGAACCGAACCCACATGAGCCCAAGCGAAACACCCGCACTCACCGACGCGGAATTGAAACTCCTGCAGACGCTGGTCTATCAGGAGTGCGGCATGCACTTCGACGAGCGGCGCACCCCCTTCCTCCAGGACCGTTTGCAGCGCCGGTTGAAGGAGTGCCAACTGGATTCGTTCTACAGCTACTATCGCCTGCTTATCAGCCAGCCGGGAAAACAAGAGCTGTCGCGCCTGCTGGAAAACCTGACGGTCAATGAGACCAGCTTCTTCCGGAACAAGGCGCAGATGGACCTGTTTCAGCGGGACGTGCTGGACGATATCCTGCGGCGCAAGCAGGAGCGCCGGGACTACAGCTTAAGAATCTGGAGCGCGGGCTGTTCCACGGGACAGGAACCTTACACCGCGGCCATGCAGGTGGCCGATACGCTCTCGTACCACTATCTGCGCAATCCTCTACCCGTGGAATCGCCGGTTCCGAAGCCTCTGGTGCCCGCGCCCTGGCGGGTGGAGATCCTGGCCAGCGACATCAACTATTCGGTTCTGCGCGCGGCGCAAGAAGCCTCCTACAGCGAGCACCAGATGGCGGGAGTCGATTATGGCTACCGCTTGCGCTACTTCGACAAGGTGGGCGACCGCTACGCGGTGAAGAAGAACGTCAAGGAACTGGTGCACTTCGACTTTCACAATCTGAAGACCGAATACCTGCCGCAGCGCAACGACATCATTTTCTGCCGCAACGTGATGATGTATTTCGACGAACCCGAACAGAAACGGCTGGTCGAGAAGTTCTATCGTTGCTTAAATCCCCTCGGTTATCTGTTTGTCGGCCACGCCGAAAGCCTGCTGGGGCTGACGGAAAAATTTCAGATGGTGCATCGCAACAGCGGCACGGCGTACCAGCGAGTCGAGGTGAAAGCGTGACCGTTCCCCCCGAGGACCGGATGATAGAACTCCGCCAGTTGTTCTTCGAAAGCGCGGGGGAGCTTGTCCAGAAGCTGAACGACGAAGCGATGCGGCTGGAGAAGTCGCCCGGCGATGCGGAGACGGCCCGCAGCCTGCGGCGGACGGTGCATACGCTGAAGGGGGACGCGGCCGCCTGCGGTTTCCGGGAACTCAGTGAACTCTCCCACGAGTTCGAGGACGTGCTGACGCTCGGCAACACGGCGGCGGCGGCTTCGGTTCCCGAAATCGCGTTGCGCGCCGCCGACGTGTTTGCCGCCTTGCTGGAGGCGTATCGGAAGGGGACGAAACTTCCCGGCATCCAGTCTTTGCGCGCCGACATTGCCCGTCTCGCAAGCTCGGCGCCGGACGGCGCACCCAAAACGAAGAAAAGGAAAGCCGCCGCCAAAACCAGCCGCTGGTCGGAATACGAGCAACTGGCGATCGCCCGGGCGGTGGCGGAGGGTAAGCGCGTCCATCACGTGGTGGTGCAGGTCGACCCACAGTGCGCCATGCCTATCGCCGGACGTCAGATGATCCAGTTGGCCCTTGCCGGACTGGGTGAGATCCTGGCTCTCTATCCGGTCGAAGGCAGTCAGGAGCCCATCACTCGCATCGAAGCCGCTCTCGCCTCGGCAAAACCGGCGGAGCAGGTCCGGGCAAAGTGCAGCATTCCAACCATTGCGCTGAACGTCCGAGTCACGCCGCTGCGCGCCCCAGCGCCGTCCTACCCGCTTCCGGCGGCTTCCGCTGCCGATTCTGAACTCGCCAATTCTGTAGCCGCCGAGGTCACTGCCGGCGTCGCTGCGAAAGACGCGCCGCCAACCGGGGAACCAGCGCCGGTGGCGCCCGCCGTGCCCAGCGGCCCCGACAACCTGCTGCGCGTGGATGCGGAAAAAATCGACAGCGTACTCAATCTGGTCGGTGAACTGATCCTGGCGAAATCGATGTTGCAGCAGGCGCTGTTGGAATTTGGACAACGCTTCCCGAAAGATGTCTTGCGGGGAAAGTTCTCCGATGCCATGGCGTTCCAGGGGCGGGTTTTGAATGACCTGCAGCACGCGGTGATGAAGATTCGCATGGTGCCGGTCGATCAGTTGTTCCGCCGCTTCCCGCGCATTGTGCGGGACGTCGGGCTCCAGTGCGGGAAAGAAGTCGAGTTGATGGTCCGGGGTGGGCAAACCGATCTCGACAAAAGCATTCTGGATGCGATCGCCGAACCGCTGACCCACATGGTGCGCAATGCCATCGGCCATGGCATCGAGACCGCCGAGGAACGGGTTCGCGCCGGCAAGCGGCCGCGCGGGACATTGCGGCTGGCCGCTTATCACCAGGGGAACCAGGTAGTGATCGAGGTCTCCGACGACGGGGCCGGCATTGATGCGGAAAAAGTCCGGCAGCGGGCCCTGTCCCAGAAATTGCTGAACCCCGAGCAGGCCGCTCGCATGACCGAGGCCGAGACTCTGGATCTGATCTTGAAGCCGGGATTCTCCACGGCGGAAGAGATCACCGAACTCTCGGGCCGCGGCGTGGGATTGGACGTCGTGCAGACCGTGCTGGGACGCCTGAAGGGAACGGTGCAGATCGAAACCGCGCGGGGACGGGGCACAACCTTCCGTCTGCGGCTTCCGCTGACCCTGGCCATTATCCGGGCGTTGATGTTCCGGGTGGAGCAGCGGCTCTACGCCCTGCCGCTGAACGTAGTGGCGGAGATCGCGCGCGCCTTGGAAGGAGATATCCATCAGGTGGAGCACTACGACGTGCTGCAATTGCGCAACGACGTGCTGCCTTTGCTGCGCCTGGGCTCGCAGCCGCCGAGCGGGCCGGAGACGGCGCGACGTAAGGTCTTCGTGCTGGTCATCCACAGCGGGGAGCGCAAGTTCGGTGTCGTCGTTGACGCGCTCGAGGGTGAAGACGAGCTGGTCATCAAGGCGCTCGATGACCAGTCGATCACCACCGACCTGGTGAGTGGAGCTTCCATTCTGGGCGATGGGAGAGTGGTTCTCATCCTCAACATGATCGCCCTGATGGATCGCTTCACGCGCGGGCGGACGGGCGCAACCGGCCTGCGCATGGCGGATCTGCTGTCGAGTGTCGTACCGGCAGACACAAGCGCTGGCGGAATCGAGACGGGTGAGATGCGGGCACGCGGCACGGCAGGGGGCCAGGCATGAGAAAGGCAGTGCGGGTTCTGGTGGTGGATGACTCGGCTCTGATGCGCAAGCTGATTCCCAGAATCCTCGAACAGGATAACTCCATCGAGGTTGTGGGTACGGCCATGGACGGCAATTTTGCGTTGAAGAAAATCGAGGACCTGTCGCCGCAAGTGGTCACGCTCGACCTGGAAATGCCCGGACTGAACGGGATCGATACGCTCAAAGAAATCATGCGGCGCTGGCGGCTGCCGGTCATCGTGGTCAGCTCGCACAGCACCGCCGGGGCGTCGATCACGCTCAAGGCGCTGGCGCTGGGCGCGTTCGATTTCGTGGCTAAGCCAAAGGATGTTTCCGCGCGCATGCCGGAAATAGCCGACGAGTTGATCAAAAAGATCCACGCCGCGGCGCAGAGCGCGGGGATGCAGACGCAGTTCCTGCCCGGGGAAACACTTGGGGAACAGCCTAGCAAGCTGCCGCCCGTCGCGCCGACCCGCATCGTCGCCATCGGCGTTTCTACTGGCGGTCCGAACGCCTTGCAATACCTGTTTTCGCAGTTGCCGGTGGAATTTTCGGGCAGCATCCTGGTGGTCCAGCACATGCCCGACGGATTCACGGAACTGTTTGCCAAGCGCCTCGACGACTGCTGCCCCATCCGGGTCAAGGAAGCGCAATCGGGTGATTTGCTGGTCGCCGGGCGAGCGCTCATTTGTCCGGGGAACCGGCACATGAAAGTGAGGAAAATGCCGTTGGGCAACGTGGCGGTGCTGGCGGAGGATGCCCCGGTGAACGGGCACCGTCCTTCGGTGGATGTGCTGTTCCACAGCGTAGCCGAGGAATTTGGTCCGCAAGCCATGGCGGTGTTGATGACGGGCATGGGAGAAGACGGGGCGGCCGGCCTGGGCGAGATTCGGGCGGCCGGGGGATTCACCGTGGCGCAGAGCCAGGAAACATGCGTGGTTTTCGGCATGCCCAAGGCGGCCATCGAACGCGGCTACGCCATGCGCATCGCGGACCTCCAGGATCTGCCCCATATTTTACAGGCACAATGCGCTCCCGACCGCAGCCGCGGGGACACCGAGGTCAAGAGCGCAAGCAGTGCCGGAAGTAACTAGAGTTATCTATCGAAAGTGCGTAGGATCGTGATTAAGTGATAGTTGGGGAGGGGAGTGCCATGGAAAAATTTGCGCCCGTAAAACGGAGCGAAGACGGACTGCCGGTGCGCTATCTGATCGTGGATGACTCCGTGTTTGCCCGCAAGAACCTGGCCCGGATGGTCGAATCCTTCGGGGGACAGGTAGTCGGCGAGGCTGGCGACGGAATTTCGGCGATCAGCGAGTACGAACGGCTCACGCCCGACATCGTTCTGATGGATATCACCATGCCGCAGATGGAAGGCATTGAGGCGGCGGAGAAGATCGTGCGCGACCATCCCAGCGCCCGCATCGTAATGGTGTCGTCGGTTGGCTACCAGGAGAATATCGTGGCCGCCTTGCAGCGCGGTGCCCGCCACTTCGTGCAGAAACCGGTGAAGCCGGAAGTTCTCTATGAAGTCATCAAGTACGTCATGCGTGACGACGGAACGACGGTCCACGGCGCCGGAGCCGGAGCTGGAGTGTAGTCATGCGCATGGAACTGATTCAGCCTTTCATCAACTCGGCCGACGCCGTTTTGGCGCAGGGGCTGGAGTCGCCCATTTCCATCGAGAACCTGAGCATGGAACAAGAGGCCTACCGGCGGAAAGGGATCGCTGCCGAGGTTTGCCTCATGGGCGAAATTGAAGGGCGGATCATTTTTGATGTGGACCTGGGAGCCGCGGTGCAGCTCGCCAGCCGTCTGGCCGACGTCGCGGTATCCGAGACCGACGAAGAACTGATCCGCGAGGCGGTCTGTGAGCTGGCCAACCAGATCATTGGCAACTCCATCACCACGCTCAACGACCAGGGATTCCACTTTCACGTTCGTCCCCCAACCCTGCACACTTCCGAGCAGGGCAGCAAGAGCAGTGAAGACACCGAAGCCCTGGTGATGTGCTTCAACACCTCAAGCGGAAACGTCTTCATGAATATGGCGCTGCGCTACCATGGCCCGGCGTATGAACGGGCTGTAGTCGCAGGATAGGTACTGGCCGCTAGTCGCTAGTCGCTCCACGCTGCAACTGATCCAAACCCTTCAACGCGCCCATCGCGACAGACGTTCGGTTTGTCCTCCTGACCCCGGTCACACGTCATTGCAGTCACTCCCATCTCACCCGCCCAGTCCGAAATGCCGATCGCGCCCTGGCAGGCTGCGGAAAAACTCTGACCTGAGCGGGTTTCGGGAAGGGCACGAGTTTACTCGTGCCGTTAAGTTGTTGAAATTGTGTCCGCGCTTTAGCGCCCGAAGTGTGCTTTTTGCGCCCTCGACGAGTTTTTCCGCAGCCTGCTGGGTTCCCTCCTGCCTGGTCTTCACTTCAATTACAATCAACCCGACTCGGCGCGCGGAATTTCCGGTGCGAAGAGGGAATGGCTTCATGAAGATTGCGATCCAGGGAGAACTCGGTTCTTTCAGCCACGAGGCGGCGGAAACTATGTTGCCGCGGGCGGTGGTGGTGCCGTGCGCGCGTTCGCTGGAAGTCTTCGACCGAGTCAAGCGAGGCACGGTGGACGGCGCCGTGATCCCCATCGAAAACTCGCTGGCGGGTTCGGTCGCCGAACATTTCGATCTGCTGCTGGGCCGCAACGTTCACATCGTGCGCGAGTTTCGTCTGCGCATCGTGCACAACCTGATCGCGCTGCCGGGCGCCAAGCTTGGAGACGTCCGGCGCGTGTTCTCTCATCCCGTAGCGCTCGATCAGTGCCGCGACCTGTTTGCGAAGAATCCTCGGCTGGAGCCGGTGCCGTTCTATGACACCGCGGGAAGCGTGAAGCATGTGGTGGCGGAGGGCTTGCGCGATGCGGCGGGCATTGCCAGCCGGCGGGCCGCCGAAGTTTACGCAGGAAAGATTCTGAAGGCCGGCATTGAGGATGACAAGAAGAACTTCACCCGCTTCTTCCTGATCGAACGAGGAAAGATCGAACGAGGAAAGATCAAGCGGGGAAAGCCGCGAGCAGTTCGCGGTGCGGATAAGACTTCGCTGGCCTTCAGCGTGAAGAACATTCCGGGGGCGTTGTTCAAGGCGCTCAGCGTGTTCGCGCTGCGCGACATCAGTTTGAGCAAGATCGAGTCGCGGCCCATGCGCGGCCGTCCGTGGGAATACGTGTTTTTTGTGGACCTGCTGCGCGGCGACGATGAAGACTCCCGCAATGCCCTGCGGCATCTAGGCGAGATCTCGGACCTGGTGAAGGTGCTGGGAATTTATCCGGAGGCGTGAGGCATCGGTAGAGACGCGGCTTGCCGCGTCTCTTCAGCCCGAGCAAGCGCCGTTGGCATTCATCCCGCTTCAATCTCAGAACGGGAAACGGATCGTCAAAATAGCGTTGTGATTGTTGCTGTGGAAATGGGTGGTGGCAATCTGGTATCCCCCGCCGATGGTGAAGCCCATCCTTCCCAAGAGGTGGAATCGGCCCATGACCAGGCCTGGAGTCACGAAGTTCTGTTTCCTGCCATCGTTCTTGCCATCTTGAAAGAAGGTTGAATTGAGCTCGACCTCGGGCCACAACTTGCGCAAGACGCGATACTGAAACGTGTTGTTCCAGAGATAGTTGCGTCCGATCAGGTTGGTATCGGCAACCGGCAAGGCTACTCCGAACGTGCCTTGCGCGTCGAAGTTTCCAAAACCTTTTCCGTAGGCGATGGTGGGCGTGATGACCGCGTGCAAGGCTCCATTACTGTACTGGCCGGTCGGCAGACTCCAGCCCAGAAACGCGGTCAGGATGTAGTTGCCGTGCTGCTCGTTCGCGGAAAGCAGTCGGTACTTGACCAGAAACGCAACGTCCCCCCAGCCGTTCTTGTCGCTGGGGTTGTGGTGGTCGATGTACGGAGGCATGTTTAATATCACTTCTACCTTCTCGAAGGGAATCAGTTCCAGGCCCTTGCCGCCATCGTAGTTGTCGGTCGTCAGCCCCTTGGCATTTTCCTGCCAGAGTTGATCGTAGCGATATTCCTCTTCTAGACGTGGCGTGGTGGTGGCGAGCGGTGTGATCCAGCGAGGCTGCTCTGCCTGTGTTTTATCCACGCGATCGAACCAATCGGCAAAATATCCGTTCTGCGCCGAGGACAACGCTGGTGAAAGGCAGGGAACGAGAGCGGCGAAAAACAGGGCAGCGCGACGCATTATGCCTCCAACATGGGTATAAGCAAAGAACAAAAAGTGTATATCACATACGGTTATAATGTCCATTACAATGCAGTTCATTGCATTGATAAGCGGATCCCGTGGGCTATGCGGTGGGGAACTCAGCGTGTTGACCGTAACCTGGGTTGACGGTACGATTTCGTTCCGATGCGGAGGAACGGCAAATCCGAGCAGAACGCTGAAGAGTTGCTGAAGCTACGTGACGCGGCTTTACAGCTAGGGATCAGCTTCCCCACCATCAAGCAGTGGATTTACAAGAGGAAAATTCGCAGCATTCAGACCGCGGGAGGGCACCACCGCATCCCTCGGAGTGAAGTGGACAAACTACTGTTCAGAACGCGAGGCAGAACGGAGAAAGAGCGAGAGCAGGTTATCCGACGGGTCAGTGGACGGAATCAGCTTGTGGGACGCATCGATTCGGTGCAGATTAGCGGTCTTATGGCGGAAGTAAAGATTTCGATCGGCGGCCAGCAAGTCACATCGATCATTACTGCAACTTCGGCGCGGGAGATGCAACTGAAGGCGGGGCAGACTGCGGCCGCCCTCATCAAGGCCACGGAGGTAATGATTCTGCGTGTGTAATAGGAGAAATCGCCTATCCCTTCCCCAGTGCTTTGAGATTCATGATCCCCGAGGGCAACGCCGATGAATGGTCGAGGAAGGCGTGGCCAAGCTCCATGCGGCGTATTTGTATCGGCAGCCTTTCATCACAACCTCGTGTGAGGCAGTGCACAGCGGGAACCGCACCGTAGGTCTAGCCTGAAGGTGGGCCGTTCTGGCCCGGAGCAATAGGAGGGCTTGTATGCGTCAGATGTTTGCGGGGATTCTTGTCTTGATGTGTGTCTTTATGCTGGGCGCGGTTTCGGCCGCCGAAAATCCGCTGGGCATTGCCGACACCTATAAGGTGAACTTTTCAGAAAGGGTCCGGGTAGCGGACACGCTGTTGCCCAAGGGGAACTACGAGATCCGTCACGTGATGGAAGGCTCGGACCACATCATGGTGTTCCGGCAGCTGGGGACGAAGAAGCCGGTTGAGGTGCGCGCCAAGTGCACACTGGTTCCGTTGAGTGAGAAGGCCAATGCGGATCAGAAGATTTACGTCTTGAATGCGGCGAATGAGCGAGTTCTACAGGAGCTGGTCTTCAAAGGCGATCGCGCGAAGCACGTGTTTTAGTCGGAGGCGGGGGACACGAGAAAGTCGCTGATTTGACGGGCCGTGCAAACGGGGCGCACAGGAGGGAAGGCATGTTGCCCAAGCTGGGGTTACCGGAGTGGGACCGAAACCCTTGTGAGTGTTGCAAAAGGGTAAAAAAGGTCTAAAATTCAACAACCTAGCACGCCGGCTTGCATCTTTTTGGCAGTTCGGTTCATCCAACGTTGAGTGAAAGTCACTCAAGGGAAAAGCATGAGCGATCCTATTTCCGAGCACACTTCTTATTACGAAACCACGGAGCGGTCGCTGCCGATTCTGCCGGTGCGCGACACGGTCCTGTTCCCCCACGCGGTGCTGCCGCTGACGGTGGGGCGGGAAAGTTCCGTGCAACTGATTAACTCGCTGGGCGAAGACAAGACCATCGTGGTGGTGGCGCAGCGCGAGGCGCGCGTGGACTCGCCGCAGCCCACCGATCTCTACTCCATCGGAACCCTGGCGGTGGTGCACAAAGTGGTCAAGATGCCCAACCAGAGCCTGTTTGTTTTTGCCGAAGGACTGGAGCGCGTGCTGCTCGCCGATTTCGCCCAGCTTTCGCCCTTCATGCGCGCGCGGGTGACCACCATTCCGGAGACGATTCCGCCCAAGGATTCCGAGGTGGAGGCGCTGCAGCGCAATGTGCTGACCTTGTTCCAGCAGATCGTGGCCGGTTCGCCCACGCTCTCCGACGAGCTTTCGACGGTGGCTATGAACATTGAAGAACCGGGACGGCTGGTGGACTTTATCGCCTCCTCGCTGCCCTCGCTTTCCACCGCCGACAAGCAGGAGACGCTGGAGACGAGCGACGTCCGAGTGCGGCTGGGAAAAATCAATCAGCACCTGGCCAAGGAACTGGAAGTGCAGCAACTGCGCAACAAGATCCAGTCGGAAGTCCAGGATCGGGTGCAGCAGACGCAGCGCGAATACTATTTGCGCGAGCAGATGAAGGCGATCCAAAAAGAACTGGGCGAGCAGGACGAGGGCCAGCGTGACACCGACGAACTGAAGCAAAAGATCGAATCCGCGGGCATGCCCGATGACGTGAAGAAAGAAGCGCTCAAGGAACTGGGGCGGCTGGCCCGCATGTCGCCGATGGCGGCGGATTATTCGGTCACACGCAACTACATCGAGTGGCTGGCCATCCTGCCCTGGGCGAAGACTTCGGGTGGAGAAATTGAAATCCCAAAGGCGAAAGAGATTCTCGATACCGACCACTACGACTTGCAGAAAGTGAAGGACCGCATCCTCGACTACCTTTCGGTGCGGCGGTTGAAGCCCAACATGAAAGGGCCGATTCTATGTTTCGTGGGGCCTCCGGGTGTGGGCAAGACTTCGTTGGGGAAATCGATTGCGCGCGCGCTGGGACGCAAGTTCACGCGTCTGTCGCTCGGCGGAGTGCACGACGAAGCGGAAATTCGCGGCCACCGCCGCACTTACATTGGAGCTTTGCCGGGGCAGATCATTCAGGGCATCCGGCGCGCGGAGACGAAAGATCCGGTCTTCATGCTCGACGAAATTGACAAGGTTGGGCGCGACTTCCGCGGCGATCCGGCGTCGGCGTTGCTGGAAGCGCTCGATCCGGAGCAGAACGCGAGTTTTCGCGACAACTATCTGGACGTGACCTTCGATCTCTCCAAGGTTTTGTTCATTACCACCGCGAACATGCTCGATCCGATCGCCGAACCCTTGCGCGACCGCATGGAAATTATCGAATTGCAGGGCTACACCGAGGAAGAGAAAATTCACATCGCCTTCCAGTACCTGATTCCGCGGCAGATCGAGGAAAACGGAATCACCAAAGAGCAGATCGAATTTCCGGAAGAGGCGGTCAGCTACGTGATCCGTCATTACACGCGCGAGGCTGGAGTACGGAACCTGGAACGCACCATCGGCACCCTCTGCCGCAAGCAGGCGCGCCGCATCGCGGAAGGGAAGAGCGAGAAGCTGATCATTACCAAGGAGGTCATCCAGGAATTTCTGGGCGGCATCAAGGTCCGCAGCGAGGGCGAAATTGCCGAGCGCACCAAGCGCGCGGGCGTGGTGGTCGGACTGGCGTGGACCCCGTCGGGTGGCGACGTGCTCTTTGTCGAAGCCAACCAGATGAAAGGCAAAGGCGGGTTGACCATCACCGGTCAGATTCAGGATGTGATGCGCGAGTCCATGCAGGCCGGGTTGAGCTGGGTGCGTTCGAACGCGAAGCAGTTGGGCATCGACGAAGGATTCTTCGCCGACCATGACATCCACATTCACGTGCCCGCGGGAGCGATCCCGAAGGATGGTCCCTCGGCAGGGGTCACGATCGTGACGGCGCTGGTGTCGTTGCTGACGGGCAAGCAGGTGCGTCCGCTGACGGCGATGACCGGCGAGATCACGCTGAGCGGAAACGTATTGCCGGTGGGCGGCATCAAGGAGAAAGTGCTGGCCGCGAAACGCGCCGGTGTGCATGACGTGATCCTGCCCGCGGACAACCAAACCAATGTCGAGGAAGACCTGACCCCCGAGCAGTTGCTGGGATTAACCACGCACTATGTGAAGACCATCGACGAGGTGCTGGAATTCGCGCTGCCCACTTCCCCTCACCAGGAACTCCAGGATGCCGAGGAGCGCGAGAAGGTGCTGAGCCACTAAAATTAAATTCCCTGTAGAGACGCGGCTCGCCGCGTCTCCCGCAGCGCTCAAGAAAGGGGTAATCCCCGTCTCTACATCAGGACAACGCCAGCCTTAACGTTACCACCCGTTTTTCGTTTCGCTCAGGTGCTGGAATTCGCGCTGCCGACTTCCCCTCACCAGGAACTCCAGGATGCCGAGGAGCGCGAGAAGGTGCTGAGCACCTAAGATTAAATTTCCTGTAGAGACGCGGCTCGCCGCGTCTCCCGCAGCGCTCAAGAAAGGGGTAATCCCCGTCTCTACATCAGGACAACGCCAGCCTTAACGTTACCACCCGTTTTTCGTTTCGCTCAGGTGCTGGAATTCGCGCTGCCGACTTCCCCTCACCAGGAACTCCAGGATGCCGAGGAGCGCGAGAAGGTGCTGAGCCACTAAAATTAAATTCCCTGTAGAGACGCGGCTTGCCGCGTCTCCCGCAGCGCTCAAGAAAGGGGTAATCCCCGTCTCTACATCAGGACAACGCCAGCCTTAACGTTACCACCCGTTTTTCGTTTCGCTCAGGTGCTGGAATTCGCGCTGCCGACTTCCCCTCGCCAGGAACTCCACGATGCCGAGGAGCGCGAGAAGGTGCTGAGCACCTAAGATTAAATTTCCTGTAGAGACGCGGCTTGCCGCGTCTCCCGCAGCGCTCAAGAAAGGTGTAATCCCCGTCTCTACATCAGGACAACGCCAGCCTTAACGTTACCACCCGTTTTTCGCTTCGCTCAGTATGACAACCATTGCACTTGCCCGCCGCAATGCACAGATCTTTCCCCTCGCGCTAGCTCGGCGGTAAACATGACAACCCTTTTTCGCCAAGTCTTGCAAAATTCCCGCCGGGGTGAGAGAACTTTGGCTATGAACTTCGATGCCTTGCGCTCTCCGGTGCAGTTTCTGCAGCAGGTCGGAATCTCTGCCGATCAAGACTGGCTGCGCGAATACGAGGCGTGGTTCGAACGCGAAGGGCAGGGGATCTCAGACGCGGTAGACCGCGTCGGCACACCGTGGTTGCGCATGTTCGACCGATTTGGCGCGCGCGTGGATGAAATCCTTTACCCACCCGAATACTGGCGCATGCTGAAACATGGATACCGGGCAGGCGTGCTCTGGCGAGTCTTTGAGCGAAATTCTGGGCAGAATTCGCTGATTCCAGCTTACCTTCTTCTCTACGCTACTGGTTTCTATGACCCGGGCTTGGCGTGTCCGTATACGGTATCCCTGTCCACGGTTACCCCTCTCTCGAAATATGGAGAGGCAGAGTTGAAGGCACGGTTCTTGCCCAGCATGTTGCAGCGCGATGACAGTGTCTGGCAGGGAGCCACCTGGATGACGGAGATCAAGGGTGGGTCAGACCTGGGCGCGGCGGTGGAGACGGTAGCGCAACGGGATGGGGATAAGTGGCGGATAACCGGGGACAAATACTTCGCGAGTAATGCCGGAGCCGAATTAGCGGTGGTCGCGGCTCGGCAGGAGGGCGCTCCGCAGAACGTGCGCGGGCTAAGTCTGTACCTGGTACCGCGTCGCGGTGAAGACGGGCAGCTGAACTATCAGATACGCCGCCTGAAGGACAAGATCGCCACTCGCTCGGTGCCAACCGGGGAGATCGAATTTCGTCACAGCGAGGCTTGGCTCCTGGGTCAAGCGGAGCAGGGAATCTATTTGATTCTCGAAGTGCTGAACCTCTCGCGCGTGGCCAACAGCGTGGGCAGCGTAGCGCTCGCACAAAGGGCCATCGCCGATGCCTATTCTTTCGCGGAACAGCGCACGGCCTTCGGTAAACCGATCATCCAACATCCTCTACTTCGGCGGCAGTTCGAGGATCGTCTGCGAGGGCTACGCGCGGCCTCCCGGCTGGCTTGGGAAGCTGTGCGTCTGCTCGACAAGGTATGGCAGGACAAGCCGCCGTACTCCGAGAGCTATCATCTGTTCCGCTTGGTCGCTCACCTGGCGAAATACTGGACCGCAGAGTTTGCCGTGCAGACGGCCAAATGGGCGATGGAAGTGTACGGCGGGGTGGGAACACTGCAGGAATATCGCGTGGAGCGCTGGCTGCGCGAGGCCATGATCCTAGCGATCTGGGAAGGGACTTCGCATCGCCAGATGCTGGATGGGCTGGAGGTCATGCAGCGCAAAAGCGCACACAGGTTGCTGTTCCAGCATCTTGCGGGGAAAGCGCCGGAGGCGCAGCTGCGCGAGATGGAAGCGCGGGTGGAACGACAACTCAGTTTACCCGAGGCTGACAGGGAAGAGACCTTGGGGAAGCTTTTTAGCGATCTGGCTTCGCTTACCGCCGATGCCCTATGAAGAGAACGGTAATAAATACGATGACTCACCAAGATGTCGATTTATACGCCAAAACGCTTGACTTTGTAGTTGTACTGCTGGCAATGCTAGGGAATGGCGACCTGCGCTGTAGAATTTCCGCATACCGAAATACTTCCGATTGATGTATGGCCGGAAGATGAGGGAGAAATTGTGGAATTTCGTCTTGTTTACAAGGGAAGAGTCCCATCGCAGCAGGCGAGCAAGGGTGTAGGCGAAGCAAAGCACAATATTCGGCTCGCTGTGCATGAACAATTGCAGGCGCTTTGGCGCGAGCATCCCGTGTTGCGCGAATGGGCGAGATTCGATGATGCTGAGGCTCAACAGGCACGCAGCCATGCGGATATCTTGGCCGACAACTATCAACGCTGCAATATGCGATTTCTTCCGCTGGTGAATAACAGGGCAGGACTTGCATGTGCGCTGGATATTCTCTTTTTGAGGCGCGATCCGCCCGGATCTCCGATAATTAGCGGAGGCGATATTGATAACCGCCTCAAGGTTCTACTCGACGGGTTGAAGATGCCGAAAGAGTGTAGCCAACTTCCGCGCAACTGGCAGCCTGGGCCAACCCATGATCCGCTTCACTGTCTCATGGAAGATGACAACCTGATTACTGAGATCAAAGTTACCAGCGACCGTCTTCTCGTACCGCTAGGAGAGGATGAACACAGAAACAGTGTGGAGATGGTAATCCATGTAACCACGAAGATTATGAAACCGTGGATACTTAGCATCGACGGCGCTCCTCAATTGTAGTTTTCAGAGATTCGCTATGATAAACCTCGAAGGAGGGGCAGGTAAGACGGTATGAGCGAAGACGAAAAAGCACTGCAAATAGGACGCTTGAAACAAGGCCTTCGTGAAGCCAAGGAAAATCTTGCTCATATACAAGTCAAGATCAGAACCGTATCGAGCGTGTACACCGAAGTCGGCACGTTGCTATCTTTTCAGATGATGGATGCAATGCCGAACTTCACAATTGAAGGCGGCCATTTGCGGATTCCACATTCGTTCGTTAATAGAGAAATCGCCGATGGGCTCTTGAATGAGGGGCAGTTAATTGAAGTCCTCGGGGATTACATGGCAGCAAGTAAGCGGGTCTCCTCTCTTGAGTCTCAGTTGGCTGCATTGGAGTAATATAACGCCATGAAGCCGAAGCCACAATCCGACGAGTATATGGCTTTCCAGAGCGTTCTTGGCCGCGTCCTCAGAGTCTCAAAGGCGGAGATGAATCGCAGGATCGCCGCCGATAACGCTTCCCGCGCTGACAGACCACGGCGCGGCCCAAAGCCTAGGATTTCGGCTTCTGACCGCGCTTCTTCCGAAACGGATTAAGCTCTCGTTTCTCCCACCTTGCCAGTCACTTCGGCCCAGGTTAACCGCTTGCCCGCAACCTGCGAGAGCAGCGCACGGAAGCGGTCCCCGTCTGTCAGCTTCACATCCCCGTCTTTCCGATGGTTATAGCGGAACACTTGCCTGATTAGATAACCGTGTCGGCTCCAAGCCGCCGAGTACACTTGGTATCGCTCATAAACACCAAGGCTCGGAGGAAAGGAGCCGAGCACATGAAGATTGTAGGGTGTGATTTACATACGCGCTACCAGCAGGTGGCAATGCTGGACCAGGAGACGGGCGAGTTGATCGAGCGTCGGCTGGAGCACGAGAACGGAGAGGCACGCGCGTTCTATGCAGCCTTGTCGGCACCGGTGCGAGTAGGGATCGAAGCCACCGGGCACACGCGTTGGTTCGAACGGATGTTGGCCGAGTTGGGGCACGAGTTGTGGATCGGGGATGCGGCCGAGATCCGGGCGTCGGTGGTGCGCAAACAGAAGACGGATGCGCGCGACGCGGCGCACGTGCTGGACTTGCTGTTGAGCGAGCGTTTTCCGCGCATTTGGCGACCAACGCTGCAGGAGCGCGATCTGCGCCAACTGGTGTGGCATCGGCAGAAGCTGGTCTGGATGCGGAATGCGGTGGGCAACCAGTTGCACGCCCTGGCCATGGGCGAAGGGGTATGCCGGAAGAAGAAGCTGTTCACGAAGAAGGGCCGAGTCGAGTTGGAAGGCCTGAAGCTGGGTCCGTGGGCCAGTCATCGCCGGCAAGAACTGCTGACGATGCTGGACCAACTGGACGCATCGTTGCACGAACTGGACCAGGCGGTCGAACAGCAGGCCGAGCAGAATGCGGACGCAGTACGGCTGATGACGCATCCCGGAGTCGGGCCGGTGACTTCGCTGGCCTTCGTGTTGACCATCGGTCCGGTGGGACGTTTCGAGCGGAGCAAGCAAGTGGTGAGTTACTTGGGGTTGAATCCGCGCGAGCACTCTTCGGGAGGACGGCAGCGACTGGGCGCGATCTCGAAACAAGGCAATCCCATGATGCGCTCGCTGCTGGTCGAAGCCGGACACACGGCAGCGCGACTGGATGTCGAACTGCGACAGGACTACCAGCGGCTGAAGTTGCGGCGTGGCAGTGGGGTGGCAAAAGTAGCGATAGCCAGAAAGTTGGCGGTACGAATGTATTGGATGCTGCGCAGCCCGGCGAGTTATGCGCAGTTGGTTCGCATGCAAGGCAGCCCGAGGGGCACCCTGGTGGGCCCGTAAGACATCGTTGGCCTGATTGGGCGCCTTGCCTCCCCAAAAAAGTCGGGGAGTTCGAACAACGAATCATGGTCGGAAGTAAGTGATCGGATAGATGGTTGGTGGAACCAGTTTTCCACTGCGCGATTCTAAAAGCGAGCCTTGGTCGAATGAGCAAAAAACAAAAGCAACAGCAAAACCTTCTACTAAGGGAAAAGCAAAACCAGAGGCGGAACGGCTCGAAGGCAGCGGTATCGCCACTGGCTCGCTGGAAGTGTCTCTTGACAACGCCGACAGGGTTATAGAGGGTGCCCCAGGTCTCGCGCTTTTCGAGACCTGGGATTCCACTGCCGCGTGAAGCTTGGGATTTTCCAGGAAATCGAGGAAGCGCCGCTTGCCCGTCCGCTCGGTACCGGGTACTGAGTACTGGGAACCAAATTTTTCATCACAAACGGACCGTGACCGCCGTCATAGACTTCCATCCCGCAACGGTGCGACAATGTTTCCAGATTGGGGCAGTTAGGCGTGCGCCCGTCTCCCAAGACGGCCCTCGAAGCTGCCCCAAAGCTATTTTCAGCGCCGTTTTGGAGCTAAGTCCTTATTCCGGAATATTTTACCTATAAGTCCTTTAAAGTCAAATATTTTGCGGGAATTTCCTCCTAACCCTATGATTCCAATAGATAGGGGGGGAGGGGGGGGGTAGTAAACACGGGTTAATACCTTAGTAGTAAACAGGCAAGAAAAAGGCAAGCATCTTCGGAAAAACCCGCCTTAACTGAGAGCTGACAGCTGAGAGCTGACAGCTGCTCCTAGAAGAATCCGCGCAAAGAGGCGACAATGGTTCCGTCAACAAAGGAGCCACGGTGGGAGCCAGTCCAATTCTGAAGCTTGCGAACCCAAAGCCTGCTGATCCCAAGCCGAAGCCCAAGGCGAAACTCGGCCTGCGCGCCTGGATGGAGCGCGTGCTGGTGGAGTGCGATCGGGCGGCTGCGGGGTTCGATGCCGACGCGGTACACGATCTCCGAGTTGCCCTGCGGCGCTGCCGTTCGCTGGCCGATGGATTGATGGCGATCGATCCCGATTCTTCATGGAAGGATATGAAGAAGGCGGGGAAGAAACTTTTCCAGGCGCTGGGTGAATTGCGCGACATGCAGGTGATGCAGGAGTGGATCGAGAAGCTGGGCGTTGCCGGCGACTCGGCAGCGACGGGAGACGCACCCACCCTTGCGCAAAGAACGCGCAAGGATGGGGCACCCGCGGGCGATCCAATTCCGGGCGACCCAATTTCGGGCGACCCAGTGGCAATCAGGATGCTCGATCATGTGCACGCGCGCGAGGCCGAATGTAAGCAGCGCGCCTTTAAGGATCTCCATCAGTTTGACCGCAAGCAATGGCGGCAGTGGACGGGAGCGCTGCCGCAGCGGGCGGCGCGGGTGCGTCCGGGGAGCGTGGTGTATCTGCACCTGGCGCTGGAAAAGTGGACAGGCGCCTACGATCTGCACAAACGGGCGCTGCGGACGGGGTCGCAGGCTAGCTGGCACGCGCTGCGCATTGGCATCAAGCGCTTCCGCTACACGGTGGAAAATTTTCTGCCGCGCCAGCACGAGTTGCGGGGCGCCGATCTGAAAGAACTTCAGGATCTGTTGGGCGAAGTGCACGACCTGGATGTGCTGTGGGCCACTGCGGTCGAGATTATGGCGTTCCCGGATGCGGAAAACCAGAGCCGCTGGCGTCAGAAGTTGAATGCGGAGCGGGCCAGGAGAATCCAACGCTATCGCGAGAAGATGGTGGGCCGGCAGTCGTTATGGCGCGTCTGGCGGGCGGAGTTGCCGTCGGGTCCGCAACTGCGCGCGGCGGCGATGAGCCGTCTTCGGGTGTGGGCGGGATATCTGGATCCAGATTTTCCGCATTCCCAGCGCGTGGCCCAGTTGGCGCTTCTTTTATACGACGGGCTGAAGGATGCGGGGCTGGTGACGGCGAGCGCTGAGGCTGGGAAACCGGTAGCGCTGGATTCCGACCCCGGCTCGCGAGCGGTGCTACAGGCGGCGGCGCTCATGCATGACGTCGGCAAAGCGAAGGGCGCGGAGAATCACCAAAAGACTTCGTACCGGATGATCCGCGGGCTGGCGCGGCCTCTGGGTTGGAGTGCGCGAGAACTGGAAATGGCGGCGGTGGTGGCTCGCTATCATCGCGGGGCATTGCCGCGTCCGCGGGGAAAGACCATGCAACTGCTGGAACAGCCGGATCGGCCGGTCGCCATGGAGCTGGCCGGCGTTTTGCGTCTGGCAAACGCGCTGGACACGCGCCCTGGGCGCAGTAGGGGAAAAAACGGGAACGAAAACGCTCCACGGCTCGAGGTTAGTTTGCAGGACCGTTTCGTGGTGGTGCGGGCGGCGGGATACTCGGCGCTGGACCGTTCGGCGGAAGGCGTCGCCGCCGCGCGACATTTGCTGGAAACCGTGCTGCGGCGTCCGGTGCTGGTGCGAACATTGACATTGCGAACTTCCGCGGAAGGCGGCAAGTCCGCGGGCCGCTAGACCTACTGTCGAGCTGCGCCGGAAGACATGCTGCGATCCTCTCAGTTAAAATCCCCGCCGAAGCAGGGCTTGGACAGCACGCTCCGGATTTCAAACGATTGCAATGGGCCGGGCCGCCCGCCTGGTTTCGTGACGGCATTCCACTCATCGCGAGGAACGCGATGAGTGGGATTCCACCGCGGGGTCATTCTAGCAGGCTGCGGAGGAAAGCATTCTTCCGCGAACAATCCAGTTACCGCAGCGCTGAAGCGCTGCGCCACCCAAAATCGAGTGCAAAATCATTGGTTCCGTTTCAGGATGCGCCGTATGTTTCTTTTCCCGTGCAGAACGGCGACAACCTGAAGGGGAGACGTCTCAGGCCGGTAAACGACGGTGTAGTTGGGATAACGGGTGAGCGTCCAGAAGCGCAGCGGACGGCTGGTGAGGTCGGAACGGGTATGGCCGCGCATGGGAGCCTCGGCAACAAACGCACAAGCATCATAGATGGCCTGTTCCACGCAGTTGGCGGTCTCTTCGGAGTTGCTGTCGTCGGCGATGTAGGACCAGATGTCGAAAATATCGGCTTTGGCGAGCGGCGTGAGAGCGTAAACGCTCATTGTTTGGGAGCTCGGTTTAGGCGCGCGGTTTGGGCGCACGCTCTTGATGCCAGTCGTCTTTCATTGCCTGAATTTCACGACGGGCCTGAGCGCCGTCAATAAGCTCGCCGCGCTCGGCCTGTAGGAATCCTTCTTCGACATGGGCCGTCAAGGCCCGCCGTTCTTCGTCGGTCCAGCTTTCCTCGGCGTCCTGAGCTTCAAGAGCGCGCCGGAACACATCTTCGACGCTGCTATAACCGCCGCTGGAAAGGCGTTTGTTGACTAACGTTTCAAGGTCGGGGGGTAGGTTGACTTGCATGGGCGGTTCTCCCTTCTCGCTTTCAGCGTAGCCGCTGCGACGTCATTCCATTCTACTGACGGGCCTTTACTGTCGAGCCGCGGGAATCTCCCCGGCGGGCGGCGTCGCGATGGGAGCCATGGTCTCGGCGTCAGATGGCATCTGCGGCAGCGGGCCTTCCAGGGCGACGGCCAGCACCTGGTCCATGTTGTCCACGAAGTGCAACTTCATCGCGGTGCGCAGGTTCTCCGGGACTTCGGCTACGTCCTTTTCATTTTCCTGCGGCAAAATCACTTCGAACAATCCGGCGCGATGGGCGGCCAGCAGCTTTTCCTTCAATCCGCCGATGGGCAGCACTTTGCCGCGCAGCGTGATCTCACCGGTCATGGCGATATCGCGGCGCACCGGAATCCGGCTCAACGCGCTGGCCAGAGCGGTGGCGATGGTGATGCCCGCCGACGGGCCATCTTTCGGAATCGCTCCTTCGGGCACGTGCACATGAATATCCAGGTTGCGGTAGAAGTCGCGGGGCAGTCCGAGCCGCGCCGCCCGCGAGCGAATGTATGACATGGCAGCCTGCGCCGATTCCTGCATCACGTCGCCCAACTGGCCGGTTAAAGTGAGCTTGCCTTTGCCGTCCACCGCCGCGGCCTCGGTGCTCAGGATCGAGCCTCCCACCTCGGTCCAGGCCAGGCCCGTCACCAAACCGACTTCGCTCTTCTCGTGGGCCAGGGTGTCGCGGAACTTCAGAACGCCGAGCCAGTCGCCAATTTTTTCCGGCTGGATCGCGGCCGTGAAGTTCGCGCCTTCTTTCACCACCTTGCGCGCAATTTTGCGGCAGATGTTGCCAATTTCCCGCTCCAGGTTTCGCACCCCGGCTTCGCGGGTGTAGCCGCGAATGATCTGCCGGATCGCGTCGTCGGAGAACTGCACGTTCTTCTCCGTCAATCCCGCCTGCAACATTTGCTTCCGCACCAGGAACTGTTTCGCGATCTCCACCTTTTCCGGCTCCGTGTAGCCGTGCAGGCGCAACACTTCCATGCGGTCTTGCAAGGCGGGCGGAACGGTATGAATTACGTTTGCGGTGGCGATAAAAAAGACCTGCGAGAGGTCGTACTCGACGTCGAGGTAATGATCGACGAACATGAAATTCTGTTCGGGATCGAGCACTTCGAGCAGCGCCGCCGAGGGATCGCCGCGGAAGTCCATCGACATTTTGTCCACTTCGTCGAGCATGAAGACCGGGTTCTTGGTCCCGGCTTTTTTCATCATCTGGATGATCTGGCCGGGCAGGGCGCCGATATAGGTGCGGCGATGGCCGCGGATTTCCGCTTCATCGCGCACGCCGCCGAGCGACATCCTCACGAACTTGCGGCCGGTCGCTTTGGCGATCGACATCCCCAGCGAAGTCTTGCCCACGCCCGGAGGTCCGACGAAACACAGAATTGAGCCTTTGGGATTTTTCACCAACTGGCGGACGGCGAGAAATTCGAGGATGCGCTCCTTGATTTTCTCCAGGCCATAATGATCTTCGTTCAGCGTTTTCTCAGCCCGCGTGATGTTGCGGATTTCCTTCGACCGCTTCTTCCACGGCACCGCCAGCAGCCAATCCAGATAGTTGCGCGAGACGGTCGATTCCGCCGACATGGGCGGCATCGCTTCCAGCTTCTTCAGTTCCTGGATCGCCTTGTCGCGAACTTCCTTGGGCATGCCCGCAGATTCGACCTTCTTCTTCAGTTCATCGAATTCGCTTTTTTCGCCGCGCCCCAGTTCCTTCTGGATCGCCTTGATCTTCTCGTTGAGGTAGTACTCTTTCTGCGCCTTCTCCATCTGCCGCTTCACCCGCGACTGGATGGTGCGGTCCATGTTGAGCTTCTCGATTTCCACGTCGAGCACGTCGCCGATCTTGTTCAAACGCTCGGCGGGGTCGAAGATCTCGAGCAGTCCCTGCTTTTCTTCGATGGCAAGCTGCAGGTTGGCGGCGATGGTGTCGGTCAGCTTCGCCGGATCTTCCATGCGCACGGCGGCGATCATGGTTTCGTAGTTCAGCGACTGGCACAGCTTTACATATTGCTCGAACAAGCCGGTGACGCGCTGCATGCCCGCTTCAATCGGCGCCGTCGTCTCGGTGGCATAGCGGGCGACTCGCACCGTCGCCTGGAGAAAGCCTTCGGTTTCGACCACCTGCAGGATCTTGCCGCGCTCGATGCCTTCGACCAGCACCTTGATGTTGCCGTCGGGCAGTTTCAGGCTCTGCACGATGTTGACGATGGTGCCGACCTGGAAAATGTCCCCGGCCTTGGGTTCGTCGATGCTGGCATCGTGCTGGGTGGCGAGAAATATCTTCTTATCGCTGGCCAGAGCTTCTTCGAGCGCACGCACGCTCGACTCCCGGCCCACCACGAACGGCGTCATCATGTAGGGAAAGATGACCACGTCCCGAATGGGCATCATGGGCAGTTTCTTGCTCTCAAACTTTTCCTTGGGGTTCGACAACGCAGTCTCCCGTCTCTGGTCCCGTTTAGTGGGTGCCCCATCCTCGCGTCGCGCTTTTTGCGACGCGAGGGTGGGTTCTAGCTTGCCGCTTTCTCGATCATCGCCAGCGAGACGTTCCGTTTCTCCACCATCTCGCGAGTCACTTCAAATTCCTTAACCTTCTTCTGGCTCGGCAGACTATACATCAATTCCAGCATGAGCTCTTCCAGAATCATGCGCAAGCCGCGCGCGCCAACTTTACGCGCCATCGCCTGGCGCGCAATTGCCCGGTTGGCGTCGTCACTGAACTTCAGCCGCACGTTTTCAAACTCGAACAGGCGCTGGTATTGTTTCACGATCGCGTTTTTCGGGCGCGTCAGAATTTCCACCAGCGCGTCTTCGTCCAACTGCTGGAGCACTCCCATCACCGGCAGGCGCCCGACAAACTCGGGGATCAACCCGAACTTGATCAGATCCTCCGGCTGCGCTTCGGAGACGAGTTCAAAGTTGCGCAGCGCGGCCAGGCCCGCCTCGGTCTCGGTATCTTCACCGATGCGGAAGCCCAGAGCCTTCTTGCCGACGCGCCGCCCGATAATTTTTTCCAGGCCTACGAAGGCGCCGCCGCAAATGAAGAGAATGTTCGTGGTGTCGACGGGCGTGAATTCCTGGTGCGGATGCTTGCGCCCACCCTGCGGCGGAACGTTCGCGATCGTGCCTTCCAGAATCTTGAGCAACGCCTGTTGCACGCCTTCGCCCGACACGTCGCGCGTGATCGAGGGGTTCTCGTCCTTGCGCCCGATCTTGTCAATCTCGTCGATATAGATGATGCCGGTCTGGGTGCGGCTCACATCGCCTTCGGCCGATTGCAGAAGCTTCAGGATAATGTTCTCGACGTCCTCGCCCACGTAACCGGCCTCGGTCAGCGTGGTCGCGTCCACGATCGCGAACGGCACATCGAGCATGCGGGCGAGGGTTTGCGCCAGCAGCGTCTTGCCCGTTCCGGTCGGCCCGATCAGCAGGATGTTCGACTTGGTCAACTCGACGCCATCGCCGGTACGCTGGCGGTTCATGTAGATGCGCTTGTAATGGTTATAGACGGCGACGGCCAGCTTCTTCTTGGTCTGCTCCTGACCGATGACGTACTCGTCGAGGAACGTCTTTACTTCCTGCGGCTTCGGCAGTTGGTTCGGGACCGCGGCGGCGGGAGTCGCCGTGCGGTCGTCTTCGAGGATGGAGTTGCAGACGGCTACGCACTCGTCACAGATGTATGCCCGGGGATAGTCGGTCGGCGACGAGATCAGTTTCGCGACCGCGTCCTGCGACTTGTGGCAGAACGAACAGCGCAACATCTCATCCGTGCCCGATCGGTTTTTCACTCGGCCCTACTCCTTTTCTGGCGGGTGCCCCACTCATTCGCGTTTTTTGCGAATGGGTGGGATCGTTTCACGAACTGCCGATCATACCCTTTATCTCGTCTTATAGATGATATCGTCAATGATTCCGTATTCCTTCGCCTGCTGCGAGTTCATGATGAAGTCGCGCTCCACGTCCTTCTCCACTTTATCCAGCTTCTGGCCGGTGTGCTTGGCCAGTAACTGATTAGTAATCTCCCGCATGCGCAGAATCTCGCGGGCATGAATGTCAATGTCGGTCGCCTGCCCGGAGAGCCCGCCCATCGAGGGCTGGTGGATCAGGATGCGCGAATTGGGCAGCGCCAGCCGCTTTTTGGCTTCGCCCGCCGAAAGCAGCAGCGCCGCCATCGAAGCCGCCTGGCCGATGCAGATCGTGGTCACGTCGTTCTTTACGTACTGCATCGTGTCGTAAATCGCCATGCCCGATGTGATCGACCCGCCCGGCGAGTTGATATAGAGCTGGATGTCCTTCTCCGGGTCTTCCTGCGCCAGGAACAGCATCTGGGCGATGACCAGGTTGGCAATATTGTCATCAATCGGCGTGCCAATAAAGATGATGTTGTCGCGGAGCAACCGGGAATAAATGTCATACGCCCTTTCGCCCCGTCCCGTTTGTTCGATCACCATCGGTACCAGCATCATTCGTGGATCGTTCACATTCACCCTTTCCACACTCCCGCCCTGAAGTCGGTCTCGTCGCTCAGGGGAGGTTCAAAATGGTCCGCATCATTATTACGCGGACTGGTGATACAGAAAATCGAGGGTCTTCTCGTTGCGGATTCTTGTCCGGATTCTATCGAGGCCCCCATCCCGTGTCAAACGAGCGCGTACTGCTTCCGATGTCTGTTTCGATTGTCTGGCCAGCGATTCCAGTTCCCGATTCAGTTCTTCATCGCCGACCTGCACATTCTCTTCCTCCGCCACTCTTTCGAGCAGCAGCGCGGCTTTTACGTCGTGAATCGCCTGCTCGCGTTGTCCCACGCGCAGACGCGACAAATCCATTTTCTTCATCTGCTCCGCGGTCAGACCCTGCGCCGCCAGCGCGCGCAGTCCCCGCTCCAGCCGGATGTCGATCTGTTGTTCGATCAGCGAATCGGGAACTTCAAAATCATTCCGCTGAATCAGTTCTAATACCAGCTTTTCCTTGGCCTCGTGTTCCGCCTGGTGCTTGCGCTCGGATTCGATCTGCTCGCGAATCGCCTTCCGCAAACCGTCCACCGTCTGGAATTCTCCGAGTTGCTTCGCGAACTCGTCGTTCAGTTCCGGCAGGCTCTTCTGTTTGATCGACTGTACCTTCACCGCATAACTGAACGTCTTTCCCGCCAGGCGCTTGTCGTGCATCTCTTCGGGATAGTTCACGTCGAACGTCCGCTCATCTCCGGGGCTGGTCCCGCGCAGGTGTTCGGTGAACTCCGGCATCGTGTTCTTGCCCGCGATTTCGACCAGCACTTCATCCATGTGAACGGGCTGTCCTTCGCCGGACTTTCCTTCGTGGGATTTGGGATTGCCATCGAGCGAGACCTGAGCGAAATCGCCATCGGCGAGGGCGCGGCCCTCCACCGGATTGAAACTGGCATGCCGCTCGCGCAGATCGGCAAGCGCCTGCTCCACATCGGCCTCGGAAACCGCGATCTCCGGTTTATCGGCGCGCAGTTCTTTGTAGCCTTCCAGCTTGATTTCCGGCAGCACTTCAAAAGCGGCTTTGAACCGCAGCGGCTCGCCATCGTGCAGGTGCAGGTCCGTCACTCGCGGCTGCGATACGGGATGCAGGCTCAGTCGCTCGGCCTCCTGCCGGAAAAAGCGCGGGATCAAAGCCTCGACCATGTCGGTCTTGATCTCCTCTGAAAAACGCTGGCGAATAATTGAAGCCGGCACATGGCCGCGCCGGAAGCCGGGAATGCGTGCCACCTTCTGATATTTCTGGATCAGAGAATCGGTCTGCCGGTTGACGTGCTCGACCGGAATCTCAACCACGATCTCGCGTTTCGTGGTGCTTTCTTTAGTTTCAGTGGGGCTCACAATTACCTTTCCAAAACGGCTGCGCCAGCAGAGTCGGGAGGGAAATCGCTCGGCTGCGACGCAGGTGCCGCAACCTTGAGTGTAAAGACTCCCGAAGAGCAACGTCAAACGGCGAAGGGCGATAATCTACCCACCAAAGTAACGGGCGACAGTTTTGTGTGGCGCGGACACTCTTGTCCGCGAAAAGCGTGCAGCGAGAACAGCTTCTCGGTCGCAGCATTGTCGTGGCTGCACGGGAAAGCAGAAGCAACCGCAACAGCCGCGGACAAGAGTGTCCGCGCCACACGAACAAATACAATTGAGGCTAATGCCGCCACCCAACTGGCTCAAGGTTCTGAACGCCGAAGTCATCGCCTGCACGCGCTGTTCGCGTCTGGTTGTGTATCGCGAGCAGATTGCCCGCGAAAAGCGCCGCGCTTTCCGCGACTGCGAGTACTGGGGCAAGCCCGTTCCCGGCTTCGGCGATCCTCATGCCCGCGTTCTCGTGCTCGGACTCGCTCCCGGCGCCCACGGCTCCAATCGCACCGGCCGCCCTTTCACCGGAGACGCTTCCGGCAACTTCATGTACCCGGTATTGCACGAAGCCGGATTTGCGCTTCTGCCCACCGCGACCGCCCGCGACGATGGCCAGGTGCTGACCTGTCTCTACATAACCGCTGCCGCCCGCTGTGCGCCGCCCGGCAACAAGCCTCTGCCCGAGGAACTGGTCAACTGCGCTCCGTTTCTGGAGCGCGAAATCGAAGGACTCAAAGATCTGCGCGTCATCGTTGCTTTGGGAAGAATCGGATTCGAGGCCTATCTCAACTACCTGCTGCGAAGAAAGTTGATCGCCGGCAAGCGGGAGTATGAATTCCGCCACGGCGCCGAGTACGTCCTGCCCGATGGACGCGTCCTCTTAGCGTCCTATCATCCCTCCAACCAGAACACCCAGACGGGCAAGCTGACCAAAGAGATGTTCCAAAGGATTTTCAAGCGAGCGCGCCAACTGGCCGATGAATCAACGGGGCGGATCCCGCGGTAAACGGACACCTCTGGGCCGGCATGGGGGACCCGTCGCTCCGGGATGCGCCGCCCTTTTTTCTTCTGTAGAGACGGGGCTTGCCCCGTCTCCCGCGCCCGCAATGTTGCGTCCGGTCCGGGACGCGGCAAGCCGCGTCTCTACGGGAAATTAGACTGCACTTTGAAATCCTACAAACACCGGTTCCGGCTCCAGCAGAATCCCCCACGCTTCCTGCACGCCGCGCTGGATTTCATCTTTCAGCCCGACAATATCGCTCGCCTTCGCGTCTCCACGGTTGATCAGCGCCAGCGCATGTTTGCGCGAGATTCGGGCGGCGCCCACCGCATATCCCTTGGGGAATCCCGAGTGTTCCACCAGCCATGCCGCCGAAACTTTGTGTTGCGCCTCTTTATGTTGCGAGCGGGTCGCGGGGTAGCTGGGAATCTCGAGTCCTTTGGATGCGGCGCGCTCGGCCAGGTCTTTGAACTTCGCCTCGCTGAGCACCGGATTCTTGAAGAACGATCCGGCGCTGCGGCAATCGTCGTCGCCGGGGACAATCAGCATGCCTTTGCTTCGCCGTATTTCGCGCACCGCCTCGCGGGTTTCGGCGAGCGATGGCGGCGTCTTTTTTTCGGCGGCGCTTTCGGCGAAACGTTCGCCAAAATATCTTTGCAAATCGGCGTACTTCAAACTCGGAGCGCCACCCCGCTTCAACCTGTAGTTCACGCGCAAGATGATGTATCGGCCACGTTCCGTGCTGTTAAAAATGCTGGCGCGATAATGGAAACCGCACGCCGGCTTGGGCAGAACCACAATGCGGTCTTCTTTCAAGTCGAGTGCGCGCACCGATTCGATCGTATCGGAGACCTCCTGCCCGTAGGCGCCAACGTTTTGCACGGGCGTTCCGCCGACGCTGCCCGGAATCCCGCTCAGGCACTCCACGCCCGCGCAATTCTGCACGACCGCCTGGGCGACAAAGTCGTCCCAGTTGACGCCCGCGCCCACGCTGAAGAGCACGGCGTTGCCCGTGGCGTCGTTTGTGCTTGAACTGCTGATTCCGCCGATGGCAATTTTCAGCACCAGTCCCGGCCAACCGGAATCGGCGACCACCAGGTTGCTTCCCCCGCCCAGCACAAATAGCGGCAGGTCGCGGGTTTTCGCGAACTGCGCGGCCTCGCGAACCTCGTCTTCCCGCCTCAGTTCCGCGAAGTAGCGCGCCGCCCCGCCCACCTGCAAGGTGGTCAGCGGCGCCAGCGGAACGTTCTCCTGAATCGTCATCTAGTGTACTGAGTCTAATATTCGTGTAATAAGTAACAGCTCTTCCTGCATCTGATATAAGCAGGAGGAACTGCATGGCTCTCGGTCGCCCGCTCTCGCCGCTGTCTCTGTCCCCTTCCGAAAGACAACAGTTGTTGGACTGGACTCGTCGTCCCAAGACGGCGCAGGCCCTGGCGTTGCGCGCCCGCATCGTGCTGCTCAGTGCCGCCGGCCAGAGCAACACCGAGGTGGCTCGCCGAGTGCAGGTTGCGCTCGCCACCGTGGGCAAGTGGCGACAGCGTTTTGTGCTTCTCCGCCTCGACGGGTTGCTCGATGAACCCCGCCCTGGCACGCCGCGCCGCTTGAGCGACGCCGCCGTGGAACGCGTACTGGCGCGCACCCTGGAAACCCAACCCCAAGCCGCCACCCACTGGTCCACGCGCTCGCTGGCTCAGGCCACCGGACTCAGCCAGAGCAGCATCAGTCGCATCTGGCGCGCTTTTTCCCTGCAGCCGCATCGCAGCCAAGCCTTTAAGTTGAGCCGTGATCCCCTGTTTATCGACAAGGTCCGCGACATCGTCGGCCTCTATCTGAACCCGCCTGACCGAGCGCTGGTACTGTGCGTGGACGAGAAGAGCCAGATTCAGGCGCTGGACCGCACCGCTCCGTTGCTGCCCATGCGCCCCGGACAAATCGAGCGCCGCACTCACGACTACAAACGGCACGGCACCACCAGTTTGTTCGCCGCTTTCAACGTGGCCAGCGGCCACGTGCTGGGCCAACTGCATCGTCGTCATCGCTCCCGCGAATTCCGCCGCTTTCTCGACACCATCGAGCGCAACGTGCCCGCAGAACTGGACATTCACCTCATCCTGGATAACTACGGCACCCACAAAACCCACCTCATTCGCCACTGGCTCGCCAAACGGCCCCGCTTCCACCTGCACTTTACTCCCACTTCGGCTTCCTGGTTGAATCTGGTCGAGCGCTGGTTTGCCGAGTTGACCGAAAAACAGATCCGGCGTGGTGTTCACCGCAGCACGCTGCAGTTGGAGAATGCCATTCGCCACTTTATCGAGCATCACAACCAGAACCCGAAACCCTTTGTCTGGACCAAGTCAGCCGATCAAATCCTCGACTCCGTCGCCCGCTTTTGTAAACGAACATTAGACTCAGTACACTAGCTTATTTCGTTCTATATTGAATTGAGCATCTCATGTCTGCCTGCATAGGCATATTGAGAACGGAGCTACGTTCCGAAGCGCTGCGGCGAAATAAGCCTTTATGGATTGTCATCCCGAGCGATGCGAGGGATCTGTAGATTGCGGCGAACTGCAGATCCCTCGCCTCGCTCGGGATGACAAATTCCGGCGAATGGAGCGACGGGCGCTCCCGCCCGGCTGTGATCCTCCGGCCGTTTCTGATCTAATACCGTTCACAGGACTCCTCCACGAGAAAAAATATGAAACGTCTCCTGCTTCTTCTCCTCTCGTTCTCCGTTGCGTCGTGGGCCGCCGAGCCTTGGCGCGCTGCATCCACGCAGATCGACTCCGTCTATCCCCAGGTCGAAGCGCTCTATGTCGACCTGCACCGCAATCCCGAGCTTTCCTATCACGAGGAGAAGACCGCGGCCAAGATTGCCGGCCAGCTTCGCCAGCTCGGATACGACGTCACCACCGGAGTCGGCGGCAACGGCGTGGTCGGCGTTTTCAAGAACGGCTCCGGCCCGGTGGTCATGTTGCGCGCCGAACTCGATGCCTTGCCGGTCCCGGAGAAAACGGGTCTCGCTTACGCCAGTCATGTCACCACGCATGACGACCGCGGCGTCGAAGTGCCGGTGATGCATGCCTGCGGCCACGATCTGCACATGGCGATCGGCATCGGAACCGCCGCGCTGCTGGTGCAGAATAAAGACCGCTGGCACGGAACCTTTATCTATGTCGGCCAGCCCGCCGAGGAGCGCATCGGCGGCGCCACGGCCATGATCAAGGATGGCTTGTTCACTCGCTTCCCCAAGCCCGACTTCGCTTTCGCCGTGCATGACAGCAACGGACTTCCCGCCGGGAAAGTCGGCTACACGCCCGGCTTCAGCGCGTCGAATGCCGATTCTGTGAACGTGACTGTGTACGGTGTCGGCGGCCACGGCTCGGCCCCTCAGGAGACGGTCGATCCGATCGTGATCGCCGCGCGAACCATCGTAAGCTGGCAAACCATCGTGTCTCGCGAGATTGATCCGCAAGAGCCGGCCGTGATTACCGTGGGTGCGATCCACGGCGGCACCAAGAACAACATCATTCCCGACGAAGTCCTGATGCAGTTGACCGTGCGATCCTATAAAGATGAGGTTCGCAAGCACCTGCTGGCAGCCATCGAGCGGATCGCGGTGGCGGAAGCCGCCGCAGCGGGCGCGCCGAAAAAGCCGCTGGTCGAAATCGAGGAAGGCGTCGGAGCCGTTTACAACGATCCTCCAACCACCAACCGTCTCGCGGAACGGCTGAAGCAGGTCATGGGAGATTCGAACGTCGTACTCGGACGTCCGATTATGGCGAGCGATGATTTTGCCGAATACCGCTACGCGGGAGTTCCGAGCGTCATGCTTGAATTGGGCGCGGTCAACCCGGCGAAGTATGCGGAGGCAATGAAGAGTGGAGAGAAGCTTCCCGGCCCGCATTCGCCCTACTTCGCGCCCGATCGCGAACCCAGCCTCAAGACCGGAATCGAAGTCGAGATGGCGGCGATTCTGGAATTGATGAGCAAGCCCTAGCGTGGTGTAGAGCCGCGTCTAGCCGCGTCTCCGGCCTTTGGTGAGCAAGCCACAGAACGCGACGACTGGTCCCGTCCATCGGGGAGCCAGCCCGTCCATTCCATCACAAATGTAAGTAAGCTGCATCACAGTACAGACCGGCTGGGTTGGCGGATCATAGCCACAAGTCGGCGCCGGATACCGGCGCCACAGGTGGAGTCTTTGAATGGCCACCGAACGAGATCTGACCGCAGCCTTAAGCCGTAATTTAGCCGAGCCGCTCACCCTCGCCCGGCAGGAAGCGCTGCAGCGCGCGGTCGCCAAGATTGTCGCGTTGGGAGCACAAGTAGGAGTCAGTGCAGATCAGATGATTCAGTTGCTGGAGTCGGGCCTGACCGTCGGCGAGCTGCTGGAGTATCTGGTGGCTCGATCCGGAGAAGTTGCGTGAATCAGGTTTCAAAGTTTCAAGGTTTAAACGTTCCGACAATGTCAGATGTTGGTTCAGGCCTGGAGACTCTGAAACCTTGAAACTTTGAAACCTTGAAGCCTGATTCTAAGCGTTTGCCGCCGGGCTTGGGATTGAGTAATCTCTAGCGATGCCAATTCATGAGGAAATCAGCCCCCATGGAACGATGCCGGTTACGCAGTCCAACCAGGCGTTCTTCCTGCACATGCCGCTGTGCGCGTTGATTTTCTTCGCAGTGATCACGTTCGGCTCGACAACGGGAGCATTGGGTCAGGAAACGCCGAAGCCGCAGACTCAGACGCAGACCGGCACTCCACCTGCCGACCGAGCTCCGAGCGCTGCGTCGAAAGTGCCTGGCGCAGCCTTGTACAATCTGCTGCAGGGGAAGTCCATCGTTTTCCCCGACATCGCTTTGAGTACGGAGCCGCTTTCGACGGGGCAAAGATTTCAATTGTTTGTGGACAACAGCATCGCGGTGCACACAATGACGTGGGTGGCCCTGACTTCATCGGTTGGCCAGGCGGATGGTTCGCCCACCGGCTTCGGAAAAGAGTGGGGTGGATATGGCAAGCGATTGGGGTCCTCCATCGCGCGCCAGGCGTCCAGCAATTTCTTCGGGACGTTTCTGCTGGCATCCGCGCTGCACCAGGATCCGCGGTTCTATCCCGAAGTCAATCCAGGATTTTTCCACGCCGTGAAGTATTCCTTGCAGCGGGTCTTCGTCACGCGCAACGATGACGGAAACGACGTTGCCTACGTGTCAGGGCTGGCAGGGTCAGCGCTGGCCGAGGGACTGGCCAACGTCTACTGGCCGGATCGCAACCGCACCGTCGGAGACACCTTCCTGCGCTATGGTCTGGATTTGGCAACCCGAGCGGCTGGAAATATGCTCCGCGAGTACTGGCCGGTGTTTTCCGGGAAGATCCACCACGCGTCCCGGCCGACCGCCGGGCGTAATTGACCCTATGAGACGGGGCTTGCCTCGTCTCCGGAGACGCGCCAAGGCGCGTCTCTACGGGAATTTAGACGCCCTTTTAGGAGCTGGGCATCGAATATCGAATTTTTCCGCAGCCTGCCAGAGAAAAAGGCTGGCTTCCCTTTTCTGTACGCGCATCTAATTACGAAAAGCGATCGTGGCACAACCATGGCTCTACGAACCGGCTCTACGAAACAGGAGAATCGAGATTGAGGAATCGGATACTCTTCTTATTACTTGCCTTTTGCGGGCTCACCGCATCGGCTTCGGCACAATCGACTTTCAATCGTTATACCTTTAACGTCGGCAGCGGACTGGGCATCGGGCGCGACGATGTCGCCAGTTATGTCGGGAACTCTTCTTATCTGGTGGTCGGAGGCGGCAGGAACTTCAGCCGCCTGTTCGGCGTGGATGCCGAATATATGTACTACGATCTCGGCTTCAGACCCAGCGTGAAGTTCAGTCAGAGCCTGGCGAACCAAAGCGGAAATATGCAGTCGATAAGCGTGGATGGCATCGTCAACGTGCCGCGTCATATTGGAAAATGGGGAGCATACGGAATTTTCGGCTTGGGTTTCTATCGGCGCATTGTTTCGGTGCCCAGCCGGTCCCTCCAAGCTGGCACAGTCTACGAGCCCGCGTGGAGATGGTGGGACATTAACCGCGATGTCTTCGGCGACCCTATCACTCCGCAAACCATGTCTTCGAACTCCAAGGTTGCAGGCGGCTTCAACCTCGGCGGCGGAGTCACTTATCGTCTGAACCATCTCCATAATTCCAAGTTTTACATCGAATGGCGCTACCATCGCGCTTATCACAGCGACGGCAAGACCATCGTTATGCCAATCACGGTGGGGCTGCGCTGGTGAAAAATTCGGGCCTTTTTTAGCGAACGAGAGCTGGCGGGCTGGCTTGAGCTGTCAGCTCTCGGCTCCTGGCTCTTAGCTCTTGGCAAACAACCCCTTCGCCTCTCACTTTTCTGCTGCTCGCTATTCCTGTCGCTGGACGCTAGGTTTTCGATCGCGCTGGCATTGTTTTCTGTTTTCTCCTCGGATCACTTTCCAGTAGAGACGAGGCTTGCCTCGTCTCAGACGCTGCAAGCCTCGTCTCTACCGTTGGTTTTCGGCTGGGGTTGAGGCGGCGGGCCGGGGCGATGGGAGTCCGAGGAAGCCCAGGGCGGCCAGAGAATACAGGAGGGCGGCTACCAGCAGGAGCGCTTTCATGCCGATAATCAGCGACAGGTTTTCCAGGAGGCCACCGACGACGGCTCCGAGCATGTTGGCGCCGAGGGCTGCGGCGGGAGAGTCGGCGGAGCGAAATTCAGAGGCGAACAATAAGCCGGCGAAGAAAACCGGGATGGCGAAGATGATAGCGGCGAAGGAGCCGACCAAAGCTGCCGAGCCGGGAATGCGGTGGAAGGGTACGAAGTAGGCGCAGGCGATGCCGACGAGGATGCCGATCAAAGTCCAGGCGCGCGGCCACGGGCGTTGTTGTCTTTCAATGACGAAGTTGGCGACGAGAAGCGCCGAGAGAATGGCGGCGATCACGATTCCGTTGACTTGCCATGTCGTCCCAAAATACAACGCCAGCCGGCTGACGACTTGCGTTTCGAGCAGCAGGAATCCGGCGCCCATACTGAAGAAGAACAGCGATGGGACGCGGCTGCGAGCTTCGGGAATCTGGAAATAGAAGACGGCCGCGAGCAAAATGACGAGGGCGCTGAGCAGGTAGAAGATGCCGGGAATCCAGTGTCCCTGGTGGTAGAGATAGGGCCAATCGTCGGTGGTGACGGCGACTTCGGGCGAGGTGAGGAACGCCCGAGGCCGGGCATCGACAAGCTGGCGCAAGCGAGGATCGGCGCCCAGGCTGGTTTCCACCTGCGCCGAGGGCGAGATGACGAAGCAGGTTGCGTCGGTCGAGTAACTGGAAGGCGCGAAGAAAACCACGGGAGGTTTCCCGAAGGTGCGGGTCAGCATTTCGGCCAGGCGTCGTCCCACAAAACTATGACTGACAGCGAACTTGAGAAACAGAACGCCGCCGGGCGCAAGCAGCGCGCGCGCGTCGCGAAAAGACTCTTCGGTGTAGACGAAGTTGTCGAGGCGCATGTTGGAATAGTCGGAGAGCTGAGTGTGAGAATCGAGCAATCCGAAAATGATGAGATCGTAACGGGCAGAGGTGCGCTTCATGAAGGCGCGGGCGTCGGTGAGATGGGCGGAGACGCGCGGATCGCCGTACGGATGTTCGGGATGGTGGCTGCGGCCGAGGTCGAGAATTTTCGGGTCGATCTCAACGGCATCGACGACGCGAGCCTGATGACGCAGAGCGGCGGCAACATCATTGCCGGTGCCCGAGCCGACGATCAGGACGCTTGGGTTCGGGGACGTGAAACGGAACGGTAGATTGTAGGGATTCTCGTCCGGCGCCTCGGTCAGCAGTTGGGGGTGACGAGCCAGGAAATCGGGAGAGAGATTCACGATTACCTGGTAGCCGGCGTGGTTGACGCGAATATAGGTGCGGAAAAGTTCGCCGTCGGGAAAATTTCCATCCTCGAGTTCGATCTGCTGGTAGGGAGTCCAGAGGTTGAAGTGGTGGGGAGTGGAGGGATCGAAAAGCAGGAGCGCCACGGGCAAGATGGCAGCGGCGATCCGTATGGTATCGCCCCGATTGGATTGCAGCAGCGCCATGCCCGCCAGAACGACGATGAACCACACCGCCGGGGGCAGAGCCAACCAGGATACGGCAAAGAATGCGAGGATGCCGGCCAGACTGCCGGCCAGATTCCAGGAGTAGCCATAAAGCGGGCGCGGGGCGAGTTCGATCTGGCGGCTTACGGTTTGTCCGATGGGGATGAAGATGTAAGTGATGAGCAAGAGCAGAATGGCAGTGACCGCCACGGCCAGGAGAAAGCCAGGGGTGTCATGCACGGCGTTTGCGGCCCACATCTCAACGTCCTGCGCCGCGCCGAGGTATTGCGAGAGGCTCTCCATGATCTGCGGGCCGCGCCAGGGCAGACGAACGATGACGATCAATCCGACCAGAGCGGTGGCGGCGGTTTGCCAGCGGGGACGTTGGCGAGCCAGGGCGCAGCCTATTCCGAAGCCGAGAAAACAGAGCAGTAGCGCTAGGTTTTTTACATAGGCAAAGACGCGGACTTCGGTGGCGACCCAGCGGATGAGTGCAAGTTCCGCGAAGAGGGTGAGCGCGCTGGCCAGAAACAGGGTCGAGAGATTCCAGCGGCCGGGCAGGTCGGAGGCCTGAGTACGCCGCTTAACTACACGGTAGCCGGCCAGCAGTATGGCGGCCAGGATGAAGCCCAGGATGCGCCAGGACATTTTGGGAATCCCTTATGAAAAGAGCGGAACAGAATAACACGTGGGGTGGGGCGGAACTGGGATGGTTCCCGGCTCCGTGCCGTGTTCCGAAAATTCGCAAGAAAATTCCAAAATTTGACGTTCTGAGCGAAGCGAAGGACCTGCTGTCTCTTGCACTGACAAGAAAGTAGGTCCTTCGCTTCGCTCAGAGTTTGTGACTTTATTGACTTTCGGCCATTTTTAGGGGCACTTAAGTCTTTTTCTTTCAACATCGGTCCTTGAGAGAAATTAAAAAAGTCACAAGCTCTCAGGATGACAGTGTGGATTTAGTTCGTGGATCTACGGGAGGCCATACTCAGCAGCTTAGCTGGTCGCGGGTTAGCTTCAGGCCGGTCAGGTTGCCAAGGATGGTTACGGCGATGTGCTCGGTGCGGAAAAATTCTTCGGCGGTTTGCTGAAGGTCGCCTATGGTGACAGCTTCGATGCGCTCGATGAGCTCGTCGAGGCCGTAGAAATGGTCGTAGTACATTTCCTGGCGGGCCAGGTTCGACATGCGCGCGGTCGAGGATTCGAGCGAGAGCATGAGGCTGCCTTTGAGCTGGTCCTTGGACCGGCGCAATTCTTCTTCGGGCACAGGCGTGGTTTTCAGGTCGCGGAATTCCGCGACGACGCACTCGACAACCTTGATCGCTGACTCGCGCGAGGTGCCGGCGTATACGCACATGGAGCCGGTGTCGCGGTAGGGGTTCAGGTCGCTGTAAATGGAGTAGGCGAGCCCCTGGCGCTCGCGGATGTTCTGGAACAGGCGCGAGCTCATGCCTCCTCCGAGCAGCGTGTTCAGGATGTAGGAAGCGTAGCGGCGTTCGTGAGCCATGGGATGCGACGGCACGCCGATGCAGATCTGGACCTGCTCGAGCGATTTCTTGTTGCGCAGGTTGATGCGCGAAAAAGTCTTGGGCTGGGGCGAGTGCAATCCGTTTTTCGCCGGCTTCACGTGCTCGAAATGTTTCGCGACGAGTTCGACAAAGTTTTTGTGGTCGAGGTTGCCGGCGGCGCTGACGATGAGATTGCCGGGAGCGAAGTGGTGTCCATAGAAGCGGGAGACGACGGGGCGCTCGAATTTTCTTACCGTGTCGCGCGTGCCCAGGATCGGCAGACCGAGCGCGTGGTTCTTCCAGAAACTTTGGGTGAAGATTTCGTGGACGAGGTAGTCGGGATTGTCCTGGTCCATTTTTATTTCTTCAAGGATGACGCCGCGCTCGCGCGCGATATCGCCGGCATCGAAGACGGGATGAAGGACGAGATCGGTGAGGACGTCCAGGGCGAGCGGCAGGTGCTCATCGAGGACTTTGATGTTGAAGCAGATACATTCCTTCGCCGTGAACGCATCCATATTGCCGCCGATCGAATCGACCTGCCGGGCGATGGCTTCGGCGGAGCGGGTTTCCGTGCCCTTAAACACCATGTGCTCGATGAAGTGAGAGATGCCATTCCATTCGGAATCTTCGTCGCGCGACCCGGACTTGAGCCAGACCCCGATCGCGACCGAGCGGATATGGGGCATCTGCTCGGTGATGACGGTCAGGCCGTTGGGCAGGATCTGACGCTGAATGCTGCGGGATTCTTTTGCCATTTAGTTTCTTTTTAGTTTCTCAGCCCCTTAAGAGGGCGTTTGATTTCCGGTAGAGACGCGGCTTGTAGCGTCTCGGGAGACGGGGCGAGCCCCGTCTCTACATGGTGTTGCTAACGTGATACCCCTAGTTCGAAATCTGATGCCGCTTATATTATTGTCCCACAATCCGAGGCGGGACGACGACGGCTGAAGTTAGGCCTTGTTTTTGTTTAACTTACGGGCAATTCTAGGCATCATAATTTCAGTATTATTGAGAGACGGGCGAGGACGCCCGTCGCTCCACTAGCCCATGGAAAGTCATCCATCCAATTCGCTCTTAGGACTTACCTTGCAGGAACTCACGAATCTTGCGCTTGGGTCGGGGCAGCCTGCCTACCGGGGCCAGCAACTGTTTGATGCGATATATCGGCAAAAGATCGACCGACTGGATCAGGTTTCGACGTTGCCGCTGGAATATCGCACTCGCCTGGCGGAGGAAGGCTGGAGGGTGGGATTTCCGGGGATTGCGCGCAAGTTTGTTTCGAGCGACGGCACAGTGCGGTATCTGGTGGAACTGGCCGACGGGGAGACGGTCGAGACCGTCTGGATGCCGGAGGGAGATGGCGGCGAGAGCGGCGACGGCAGCGAAGCGGGTGACGAGATCGAGGCGGGCACCGATGCGGAACGTGTGGTGGCGGGGCTTCGCCCCGCTGGACGGGGCCCTTCGGCTCCGCTCAGGGCAGGCTCCGCCCCGTCACCACACATGAGTTCGTGCCGGTCCACGATTTGCGTTTCCAGCCAGGTGGGATGCGCGGTGAATTGCAAGTTCTGTTTCACGGCGCTGCTTGGGGTCAAGCGGAATCTGGAGGCGGGAGAAATCGTCGGCCAGATCGCGGCGGTGCTTCGCGAACAGGGAGTGGAGCCGCCGCTGCAGCGCGTCAACATCGTGTTCATGGGCATGGGCGAACCCTTCTTGAACTATGACAACTTCATGAAGTCGGTGCGATTGCTGGTGGAGGGCGTGGGGATTCCAGAGTCGCGGATGACGGTGTCAACGGCGGGAATCGTGCCGCGAATCCGTGATTTCGGGCGGGAGCCGGTGCGTCCGAAGCTGGCGATTTCGCTGAATGGATCGAACGACGCATTGCGCAGCGAAGTGATGCCGCTGAACCGGAAGTGGAACCTGGGGGAACTGATGAAAGCGGCACGGGAGTTTCCACTGCGGACGCGGGAGCGGCTCACGTTTGAGTATGTGCTGCTGGCGGGCGTGAATGATGCTCCGGAGCAGGCGGGCGAGGTGGTGGAGTTGGTGCGGGGCATACGAGCAAAAATTAATTTGATTGCGCTGAATCCGGGGACGGAGTTGCCCTACCGGACGCCGGAGCAAGAGCGGGTGCTGGCGTTCCAGCGGATTTTGGTGGCGGCGGGAATTCCGACCTTCGTGCGGCGGCCCCGAGGGCGCGACATTTTTGCGGCCTGCGGACAGTTGAAGAGGACGGTGGAGTAGGAAGGTTTCAAAGTTTCAGGGTTTCAAGGTTAACCTTCAACGACACCGGCCTTTTCCTTGAAACTCTGAAACTTTGAAACTTTGGAACCTTCTTGCGGTGTGCTCTAGAGCTAGCGTGCACCGTGAGCGTGGTCTTTATCTTCAGTCGATCGGAGTAGGTCAGCAGCTTCTCCACGCTCACTTTGGCTATCTTTCCTCGCGTCAGGTTACTGACCGATGGCTGATATTCGTCGAGAATCTCAACCAGTTGGCTCTGCGTGTAGCCCCGCTTCTCGATCTCCCGGAGAATAGCATCGAGCAGCGTCGCTTTGATCTTCAGCGCGGACGCTTCAGAACGCGACAATCCGAGATCGTCGAACACATCTCCCGTGGTGATGTGGCTTGGCCTATTTTCGGACTTCACCTGTTTTTCTCCTCTTGAATCCGCTTTAGAACCTGTTTCAGCCGGGCTCGCGCGGTCGCGACATCTCGCTTGTCTGTCTTTCGGCTCTCCTTGTTGAAGCAGTGCAGCACGTGAATCACGCCGCCAATCTTCGTCAAATAAATTACCCGGTACCAAGCCCGCTCATCGGATTCTTTGAGTTCCCAGACACCTTTTCCGATTGACGCCATTGATCGTGTCTCGCACGCCGGGAACTCACCGTTTTGTAGCCTGCGTAAAGAGTAGCCAAGGCTCAGTTTCACGTCTCTCGGGAATCCGCTCAGGACTTCCTTCGAATCTCCCTCCCAGTGAATCTCTGCCGGTGTACGCCGAACGTCCCTCACGGTGATGCAATTATACAATTTATACTATAACATTCAAGTAGGAAGGTTTCAAAGTTTCAGGGTTTCAAGGTCAACCTTCAACGACACCGGCCTTTTCCTTGAAACTCTGAAACTTTGAAACTCTGAAACTTTGAAACCTTGAGTTTTACGAACCACCCCTGGCCGCCGCCCGGCTTCCGGCGAGCGCGGAGCGGCTGGCAGAATCTGTCGCGACCCGCAGTTCCATCCGGAAAGCGGGGTGGCCGGGAGTCGAAGCCTGCAAGAGACGGCCGCCATGTTCTTCGACGATGCGGCAGCAGGCGCTCAGCGAAAGGGTGCAGGGCTTGTTCCCGCCTTCCGAGTTGAGCGGCGATGGGTACGAGAGCGGCTGCGACGAAGGATCCGCAGAAGGATCGTAAGACGAGAAGTCCACCAGGACGCAACTGCCTTGGCTGTGCGTGCTGACGAACAGGGTGGAGTTCGTTTCGCCACGGAAATGGGCACCGATCTGCCGGGCAAGGTGCATGCAGACGTGGAGAATCTGGTTGGAGTCGGCGAGCGCGAACGGAAGCGAAGGGGCGAGTTCGAGGCGGATGGAACTGGCTGCCGCTTCCAGTTGGGGAGCCAGCAGGCGCGCGGCGGTTTGCAGCACGGAGTTGATGTCGACGGCGGCAAGCTGGGCAGGAGTCTGACCCGCAAAAGTGAGCAGGCTTGCCACCAGCGTGGTTGTGCGACGGACCTGCTCGCCGATTTCAGCGGCCTGGAGTTGTTCCGCGGGCGGCAAGTTGGACGCGCTGAGCAGGTCCGAGTATCCCAGCATGGCGGTGAGCGGGTTGTCGATCTCATGGGCCGCTCCGCCCACCAACTGGCCGAGCGAAGCCAGCTTCTCGGATTGAATGAGCTTTTCCTGCAAGGCCTTGAGATCGTCGAAAGAGCGGCGGGACTTTTCCAGAAACAGCGAAAGCTCGGCTCGGAGCAGGCGTTGGCGCCAGAAAACCACGATGCCCATCGCCACCATGGTCAAAAGACTCACCGTAATGCGGAAGGACTTGACCGCAGGCGGAAGCCTCGGGTCCAGTTCGGAGTGCATGGCGGTCCAGAGTAGGCTGAACAGAGCGAGCATGCTCAGTCGTGTGATCCAGGCGCCGAGCACAGGCCGCGACGGCTTGGAGTCGGACAGGTCGAGGCGAAGAGCGAGCAAGGGAGCCGCGCCCATCCAGGCCATGGAAACGGTGAGCGGGATGTCGTAGATGCTGCCGCTGTAATAAAGCTTGTGACCGATGGCCCAGTTGGCAACATAGGAACTGGAGGCATAGAGTGCGCTGGCGCCGAGCAACTGTCCGTAAAGCTGCCGCCAGCCGCCCTGAGCGGTGTAGGCGAGGATGGCCAGCGCCACCAGGAGCACGAGTTTTTCGGTCAGATACGTGAAGTTGAAATTGGCGCTGTAGACCGCTTCATCGACCTGCACGGTTTGCCACGGAATCACGGCGTATACATAAATGAAGACCCACCAGGTGAGCAGGAGCGTAAAGTCGAGCATGCGGATGCGCTCATCGCGGTCGTCTTCCCGGAGATGAGGAAGCACGGCGACAGCGGCGATCATGGGCACCAGGTGTAGGAACAGGACGATATCGCCCAGGAAGGGGTTGGGCACGTCCTGACGCTTGAGGACTTCAAAGTAATTCCACATTCCCTGGTAAGTAAGCCAGAAGAGCATGCCCACGCTCATGAGGATCCAGAAGAGCCGGATTTGGAAAGTGGGGCAGCGCGAGCGCGAGGTATTAGGCAGGAAGGCGGCGGTGGCAACGAGCAAAAGAGTGCCCTGGATGAGGTCGCTGGCAATGGTAAGCGCATCTCCTCTGGGCATGAGCAGAGACGCCGCCGTCTGGGCGAGCACCAGCGCGACCAGCAGACAGACCCAGAGTTTGGTGCGTGCGGCCAAGGCAAACTACTCCGGGCTCCATTCTAGAGCGTGGTGCGGGCTTGAGGGCGTTACTACAGTAACCCCCTAGTGTACTGAGTCTAATGTTCGTTTACAAAAGCGGGCGACGGAGTCGAGGATTTGATCGGCTGACTTGGTCCAGACAAAGGGTTTCGGGTTCTGGTTGTGATGCTCGATAAAGTGGCGAATGGCATTCTCCAACTGCAGCGTGCTGCGGTGAACACCACGCCGGATCTGTTTTTCGGTCAACTCGGCAAACCAGCGCTCGACCAGATTCAACCAGGAAGCCGAAGTGGGAGTAAAGTGCAGGTGGAAGCGGGGCCGTTTGGCGAGCCAGTGGCGAATGAGGTGGGTTTTGTGGGTGCCGTAGTTATCCAGGATGAGGTGAATGTCCAGTTCTGCGGGCACGTTGCGCTCGATGGTGTCGAGAAAGCGGCGGAATTCGCGGGAGCGATGACGACGATGCAGTTGGCCCAGCACGTGGCCGCTGGCCACGTTGAAAGCGGCGAACAAACTGGTGGTGCCGTGCCGTTTGTAGTCGTGAGTGCGGCGCTCGATTTGTCCGGGGCGCATGGGCAGCAACGGAGCGGTGCGGTCCAGCGCCTGAATCTGGCTCTTCTCGTCCACGCACAGTACCAGCGCTCGGTCAGGCGGGTTCAGATAGAGGCCGACGATGTCGCGGACCTTGTCGATAAACAGGGGATCACGGCTCAACTTAAAGGCTTGGCTGCGATGCGGCTGCAGGGAAAAAGCGCGCCAGATGCGACTGATGCTGCTCTGGCTGAGTCCGGTGGCCTGAGCCAGCGAGCGCGTGGACCAGTGGGTGGCGGCTTGGGGTTGGGTTTCCAGGGTGCGCGCCAGTACGCGTTCCACGGCGGCGTCGCTCAAGCGGCGCGGCGTGCCAGGGCGGGGTTCATCGAGCAACCCGTCGAGGCGGAGAAGCACAAAACGCTGTCGCCACTTGCCCACGGTGGCGAGCGCAACCTGCACTCGGCGAGCCACCTCGGTGTTGCTCTGGCCGGCGGCACTGAGCAGCACGATGCGGGCGCGCAACGCCAGGGCCTGCGCCGTCTTGGGACGACGAGTCCAGTCCAACAACTGTTGTCTTTCGGAAGGGGACAGAGACAGCGGCGAGAGCGGGCGACCGAGAGCCATGCAGTTCCTCCTGCTTATATCAGATGCAGGAAGAGCTGTTACTTATTACACGAATATTAGACTCAGTACACTAGGAGGCTGCGGAAAAACTCTGATTCACGCGGGTTTTGGGAAGGGCACGACTTCAGTCGTGCCGTTAAGTCGTTTAGATTTGTTCGCGCTTCAGCGCCTGAAGTGCGCTTTTTGCCCTCTCAACGACTTTTTCCGCAGCCCCCTGGCGCAGAATTGGAAGTGAGAATCGCAGAATTTAAGAAGCTCATGGAGTTTCGCTGAGATTGCCTTTAGAATTAGGCGCTCAACTTTAGAATTGTGTCCTGAACGACGAGAGTCTCTTGTCCTGGATGATCCCTCGATACCGTGATCTCTGGCGCTTCCGGGCGCCGCTCAGTGCCGGCGAAATCCGGCGCACCGAGCGCTGGCTGGCGACGGCGCGGGTGGCGCTGACGATTGCGGCGGTATTTACTCTCTTGCTGGAGCCGGTGCGCGGGCTTGCCCATTCGCGCTGGCTCTACTGGCTGCTGACGGTGTACTTCGTGCATGCGGTGGTGGTGATGTTGCTGTTGCGCTTCCGGCCGCAATCGACGCAGGCTTTTCGTCTAGTGGTGCATTCTGCGGACATCGTGTGGCCGGTGCTGATCTCGATGTTCGTGGCGGCGCAGAGCGGGCCATTCTTTCTATTCTTCGTGTTCGTGATGGTGGCCGCGGCGTATCGTTGGGGACTGTGGGAGACGGTGGGCACGGCCGCCACTGCGGTGGCGCTGCTGGAGGTGGAAGCGTTCGCGGTGCGAGCTGGACTGGAACCGGCAGCGGATCAGTGGCTGCGGGTGATGCATCTGCCGCGGCTGGGTGTGAGCGTGCGGGAACTGGATCCGCAACAGCTCTTCATGAGTTCGGTGTATCTGATTGTGCTCGGATTCTTGCTGGGCTACATGTCGGAGAACCAGAAGAAAGTGCGGGCGGAGCGCGCCGTGATCACGCGCCTTCTCAGTTCGACGCGGGTGGAGGCGGGATTGACCGGGACTATGCAGCAGATTCTTGGCGAGGTGATGAGCATCTACGGCGCGCTCCGGGTGCTGAGCGCCTCGCAGGAAGCGCACAGTTACCGGGTATTTCTGGCCGAAGTGAGTCGTGGCGCCGCCGGCAGCGAAGCGCTGCGCTGGCGCGAGGCTTTGCCGGAAAGCGAAAAGGTGTATCTGTTCGACTCGCCAGCGGATGGGATTTACGCGTCGCGCAGCGCCAAGGGTTTTCACACGGTGCTGCTGGATCGCGACGGAGCGCGGCTGCGCGATGTAAGCGCGCAATTTCTGGATGCGCTGGCCCGAGTGGAGAAGTTTGACGCGATGGTTTCGGTGGCGTTAGTGTTTGGGACGGAATGGTCGGGCCGGGTGTTCCTGTTTGATCCACAGATGATGGGGCAGCCGGAAGAGGAATTGCGATTTCTGCAGGAATTCGCGCAGCAGGTGGGTCCGGCGATCTACAACGTTTACCTGATGCGCCGGCTGCGGGAGCGGGCGGGCGCGGTGGAGCGGGCGCGGTTCGCGCGCGAACTTCATGATGGAGCCATTCAATCGCTGATCGCGGTGGAAATGCAGTTGGATGTGCTGCGCCGCCAGTCGGGCACGCAGGCCCCGGTGGTGCAGGCGGAGCTGGGGCGGATTCAGAAACTGCTGCGCGAAGAAGTTCTGAAGTTGCGCGAACTGATGCAGGCGATGAAGTCGTTCGAAGTCGATGCCGACCGGCTTCTGGGCTTCATTTCCGACACGGTGGAGCGCTTCCGGCGGGAGACGGGAATCGCAGCGGAGTTCGTCAGCGAACTGGAGCGGGTGGATCTGGCGCAGCGGGTGTGCCGCGAACTGGCGCGCATTGTGCAGGAGAGCCTGGTGAACGTGCGCAAGCACAGTGGCGCGCACCATGTGCTGGTACGGCTGGCGCAGCGGGCAGGCAAGCTGCAGTTGACGGTGGAGGACGACGGGAAGGGATTTTCCTTTTCCGGAAGGCTGTCGGATGCGGAACTGGAGACGACAGGGAAGGGGCCAGCGGTGATCCGGGAAAGGGTGCGCTTGCTGGCGGGCGAACTCACGATAGAATCGACACCGGGGCACGGCGCACGGCTGGAAGTGCGGATTCCGCCGGCGAGAAAGGCGAATCATGGATAAACGCATTCGTCCCATACGCATTGTGATTGCCGACGATCACCCCATTTTCCGTGACGGGTTGCGGCGCCTGCTGGAATCGGAAGCCGATATGAAAGTAGTGGGCGAAGCCTGCGACGGCCACGAGGCGGTGAAACTGGCGACGGAGATCAAGCCCGACATTCTTCTGCTCGATCTGGCCATGCCGCACCACACTGGGCTGGACGCGCTGCGCGACCTGAATACGAGCGCGGGCGCGGCCGCTGCGGTGCGCATCATCCTGCTGACGGCGGCGGTGGAAAAGAAGCAGGTGGTGGAGGCGTTGCAGTTGGGAGCGCGCGGCGTCGTGCTGAAGGATTCCGCCACGCAACTGTTGCTTAAGAGTATTCATGCGGTGATGGCCGGGGAGTACTGGGTGGGGCGAGACAGCGTTTCCAATCTGGTGCAATACCTGCGCAACCTCATGCAGAGCACGAACGAGGAAACGAAGCAGAAGAAATTCGGGCTGACGCCGCGCGAGCTGGAGATTGTCGCTGCCGTGGTCGCGGGCTATGCCAACCGGGAAATCGCCGAATACTTCAAAATCAGCGAGGATACGGTGAAGCACCACCTCAGCAACATCTTCGACAAACTGGGGGTTTCTACCCGCCTGGAGCTGGCGCTGTTCGCGGTGAACCAGGGGCTTCCGCTGAAAACGATTGTGTAATCTATAGGTTGGCGGGATCTGAGGGGAACCCCTGAGTTCATGGCACGATAGTGCTATTCCAGGTCACCGCTGTGCTATTGGGTAGAGGGGACCGTTCACGATACTTTAATATTGACACGACGGCGAAGTACTGTATGAGAATCAGCTAAGCTCGTGCATGTCGTCGATTGAGGGGGCAAACAGTGACTCAAGCAATCCGTCAACTTTGGGCTGAGGAGAGTGGTCAAGACGTCGCCGAGTACGCGGTGATGCTCGCGGTAATCCTGGTGATCGTGATTGGCACGGTTCGACTGATTGGCGGCAACGCCAACAACGTGTTTTCGCAAGTCGGAAGCAGCTTGGCACCGTCGCAATAGCCTGCACGATCAGGCCCCGCTGCGTCTGGCAGGGGGCTTTCCCCTGATTTTTTCCGCCGCATCTCTCCCGAAGGCAGAGTTTCAACGTAAGGCTCTTGGGTGCCGGTTCCCGAGAGCGAGTGCCCCCGTGCGGTTCAGACCTTGGAAACTTTGAAACTTAGCAACCTTGAAACCTTGCCTTTTCCTACTGTCCCGACGGAGCTGTCGCCGTTTTCTCCGGCGCTGGGGCCGCTTTTTCCGGAACCGGAGCCGCCTTTTCTGGAGCGCCGCTGCCCAGCCGGGTGAGGAACGGGAAGAAAGGCGTGACTTCGAAGGGCATCTTCTCGGCTGCGTTGGTGATGGCTACGGGCTTGGTCTTGATCAGTTCGAGTTGATTGTTCCACGGGTCGACCTTAACCCGGCCACCGAGCGGAAGCGCCGCGACTTGGTCGGCCTTCTTCGGGTCGAACTGCGGCGAGGCGGTCATCAAAGACGACATCCTGGTGGCGTCGCCGTTGAGCAGGCTGTCGCCCAGGTGCGCCCGAATCAGGTTCTTCAGTTGCGGAGCGCGCGCCTGGACCGCTTTGAGGAACAAGCCGGCGTTGCTGAGCTTGTCCTTGTAGGGCGAGTTGTTGAGCAGTTCGATGGCTTTCTTGTCGGCGGCTTCTTCTTCGCTGCGATCGCGAGCGAAATCCATGCGCTCGAAAGTGCGCTCGTCGGGAAAGAACATGCGGTCGTTGAAGGCAAGCTTGGTGTTGAGGTGATGGCCCAGCACGATGTGCGCCAGTTCGTGGGTCAGGATCATGGCTAGGGCCGCTTCGTCGGGCAGCACGTCAATCATGCCGCGGCTCACGACGATGGTATGGCCAATGGTGAAGGACTCGAGCGGCGTCGTCATCAGCACGCGGCACTTGATCTCGGGTTGAATGTCGAGGTTATTGGTGACCATCATGTTGTTGACGACGGTCTGCATCACCTTGTCGATCTCGCCTTCCGGCGCGAGCAGGCCGATCTGCTGCAGGCGGTCAATCGAGTTGAGTTCCGCCTGACGTTCCCACTGGCGCTGCGCTTCGATGGGTGAAGCGTCCTGGGCTTTCTGACTCTGGTCCCGCACCGACTGCGGGGCGTCGACGGTGATCTCGGTGAACTCGGAGTTGCGGCGGAGATCCTTCAGGTTGTAGCCCCAGAGCCGCGTCTGCGCCTTGTAATGAAGCGTCTGACCCAGACGATATTTAAGATCGGACTCCTCGGAATAAATCAGCGAAGCCAGCCAGACGCCTGGGCGCAGGTTCTGCCGCCAACTGTCAAAGTGCAGGTAATAACTGGATCGGGGATGAGGATAGTAAGTGCCGTTGAAACGGACGATGTTGTAGTCCTGGTCTTCGATCCAGATGCGGCCGAGGAACCGTCCCTTGCCGGCGTCTTTTTTGGGGGCCACGTCGATGACGACGCAGCGTACTTCGCCGAGGAACTCGCGGCGGACGAAAGTGAAGTCGTAATACTGCCGCTGAAAATCCTGATCGAGAACCACCATCTGGGCAAAGCCCAGGGGCAGGAACTTCATGGAATAAACGTTGTTCAGTTTGCTCAGCATGCGTTTGCCAAGGCCGGCCGTGGTCGGCGAGGTAAAAGTGCGGTCATCGGTGCCCTCGCTCATATCCAAACGGCCAAGAAAGTACACGTCGCTTGCTGGGACGGGCGCGCCGAGGTCTTTGTCTTCCTTCAGATTCTGGAGATAGGTCTCGACGAGGGGATGAAGCTGCTTCATCTGGGCCATGAAGAAATGTTCGCGCTCAATCGCCCGATCGACAACCTGATCGAAGCTGGCGGCAGCCGTGGCAGCCGGTTGGGTGGCGGCGTCGCGAGTCGAGAGCTGGGATTGCGGCGCGGTCTGGGCGGGCGCAGTCTGAGCGGGCGTCGTCTGGGCAAACCCGGACGTGGCGCAGCCGACCAGGGAGAGCGTAAGGAGTGCGAATAGGGAGCGCAACATTTTCGTTTGTTTCATTCTACCTGCAACGCGTCACCTGCGATGCGTGACTATGATGCGAGTTGAAACACGACGTGCAATACCGCCTCGAAATCAGCGGGGTGGCCGTCTCTCAGGGCGGGCTTGAACTGAATTTTTTCCGCGGCGCGAACCGCAGATTCGTCCAGCCCATGACCGAGACCGTGCACCACTTTCACGATGCGAATCTGCCCCGTCGCTGAAAACACAACCTCGAGCAGCACCTCGCCCTCAATCTTAAGCCGCCGCCCTTCATCAGTGTAAACCGGACGGGGCTTAAATGTGATCTCAGCCGGCAAGGTTTTCACCACGGGCTCGGCGGACTTGGCTTTGGGCTGAGAAGCGGCTACCACGTCGGCGTCTCCGAAGCCGGCTTGGCGAACCGTACCGCGCGCGCCAGAAACCGTGCCGGAACTGTCGCCGGTAGCGACGCTGCTGCCAAAGCCAGTGCTCGCCACCACCCCGCGCGCGCCATAAGATCCGCGGGTGCCGTTGCCGAAACCGGGGCCGTAGGGCATGTCATACGAGCCCGATTGCGCGATCGTAATCGGACGGCCGTCATTCTCCGATGCGGGCACGCCGTTGGGATCGCCGAAGCCACCGGTTTGTGCTTGCTGCGGCGCGGCCGCCATGGTTGGCGTAGCCGAGCTGCCCGTGGAGAACACGTTCGTCTTCACCGGCGGCCTGGGGATCAGCGGCTTCATGTCCGGCAGAAGCTCTTTCGTGGCAGCCAGCGTTACCTTGGGCGCCTGTTCGTCCGGAACCAGCTGTTTCCGATGTGCCAATTCGGAGGGAACGCGCAGGGCTTCGGGCCGCGGCGTTACCGGTTCTGTAATCTTTGGGACAGGAACAGGAAAATGCTTGACCGGCGCCGGAGCCTGCGGAACCGGGGGCGGAGTGCTGACCAGGCTGACGAAGTGGTAGTCGTGCTCCCGGGGCTCAAGAATATCGGGGTGCAAGATGCCAACAATCACAAAGAACGCCAACACCGCCGACTGCATGCCATAACTGAGAACGAACCTTCCCCAACGCGTACGAGGCTCGGGGAGAAGGCCTAGAGTCAATTGTGAAGCCTGGGAATCCATGTCCGGCACCTCATGAAGCTGCCTGCTTAGCGCTTGCTAAAAGAAGTGGTCAATCCCACGACCTAGCACTTTTAAGACCGCGGGAGACGGGCCGAAGGACGACACTTCTGCACCGTGAAGTGCACGCCGAAGGCCATTTTCGACGAAGGCTCTCCTCCCTTAAGATGCTGCTAAGCGGCCACTTACATAGGGAAATGCCCATTCTAACAGACCGAAAGACCTCACCTGCAAGATTTTTCCTATTTGGGAAAGGTTTGGGAAAGGGAAAATCTTATGGGAAACCGGAAGATTTTGCCCGAAACGCCGGACTCACCACGAACCACGTAGCGACGGCCGCCCTCGGCCGTCCAGCCGAGCAAAGCTCGGCACAGACTGCTGCTGCGGGCTTTAGTCCCTGAAGGCCGAGACAGTTCTACTTCTCGTTTTCTTCGTCAATCTTGATGCGGAGCGACTTCAGAAACTTCAAATCCTGATCGCTGATCTTGAGTTCGGCATTGGTGCTGAGGGTGGAAACCAGGGAAGTCTTGCCGGTAGTGTGCTCGCCTAGCTTGCTGACGCCGATGGTGGCCTCGAGAACCAGGAAAATGTCGTAGCCGCCTTCCTTGATGCGGGCCACGACTTCGGCGATCGATTCGGAATCGGAAAGCGACTCATTGATCGCTTCTCCGAGTTCCTTCATGAGCTGCTTCAGTTGCTGATCCACGAGTCCCCCTGGAATCGGACGCCGCTGATGGGGGGTCATCACAAGTGGTGGTGATCCCGCCCGTCGTCATTGTACGCCCGGCCGCTGCTAAAATCGACTGATGATCGACCGACCGATGGTGACCCACTTGATCGACGGCCAAACGGTGAGAAAAATCAAGTTGATTTACCGTGTAGCCGCCAACATAGTCGTCAACCTGGTGGAGCGCAGCCGGCCGGCCCAGGCGGTGCTGGCCGCGATCCGCGCGACCGCCCGCTCTTTCGGGCAGGTTCTGCACCAACTCTGGCTGGAGGTGACCGGCTTCACGTTCCTGGCGATTGCCGGAATCGGAGCCATGGCCGGCATGCGCGAGTACGGGAAGTACCAGTCTGGCCACGGGGCTGGGCCGGGCCGATTGGTGCTCGCAGTATGCTTTACAGTTTCGTTCACCTGGTTCGGGCTGAGCTCGTTCTGGCGAGTAAAGCGAAGAGCTAAAGGCTAACAGCTACGAGCCCCGGGCTACGAGCTCCGAGCCAAACCTGAAACCGCCGAGACGCCGAAAGCGCCAAGAAGTACCGAAGAAGAAGGGCAGGGCAACATGACGGAACTCAAGACCGCCGAATCCGCAACCAAGCGGGAAGCTCGCCTCCCAAACATTGAGACGTCGTCTCATATCGCCGTACGCCCCCTCTACACGCCCGCCGATCTTGTCGCATGGGACTACGACCGCGATGCGGGCTATCCGGGGGAGTTTCCCTACACGCGCGGCGTGCAGGCCACCATGTATCGCGGCCGCCTGTGGACGATGCGGCAGTACGCGGGCATGGGAGATGCCGAGGAGTCGAACAAGCGCTACAAGTACCTGCTGGCGAACGGGACGACCGGCCTGTCCGTGGCCTTTGATTTGCCGACGCAGATTGGGCTGGATTCGGACAATCCGCTGGCCGTGGGAGAAGTTGGCAAAGTCGGCGTCGCGATCGATTCCATCGAAGACATGCAGCGGCTGTTCGATGGCATCGACCTGACCGCGATTTCAACCTCGATGACCATCAATGCCACGGCTTCGATTCTGCTGGCGTTATACGTGGCCGTGGCGCGGCGCCAGGGAAGAGACATTCGCAAGCTTTCCGGAACGGTGCAGAACGATGTGCTCAAGGAGTACATCGCGCGCGGAACCTACATTTACCCGCCGCATCAAGCGATGCGCATCGTCACTGACATTTTTGCCTGGTCGAATGAGAACGTGCCGGAGTGGAACACCATCTCGATCTCCGGCTATCACATGCGCGAGGCGGGATCGACGGTGGTGCAGGAAGTTGCCTTCACGCTGGGCAATGGCATCGCTTATGTGGAGGCGGCGATTCGCGCCGGCCTCGATGTGGACCAGTTCGCGCCGCGGCTTTCGTTCTTCTTCAATGCCCACAGTAATTTTCTGGAGGAGGTCGCGAAGTTCCGCGCCGCGCGCCGCATGTGGGCGAAGATCATGCGCGACCGCTTCCAGGCGAAGAATCCAAAATCGTGGATGCTGCGCTTCCACGCGCAGACGGCCGGTTCCACGCTGACGGCGCAGCAACCGGAGAACAATATTGTGCGCACGGCGATCCAGGCCATGGCGGCGGTGCTCGGCGGGACGCAGTCTCTGCACACGAATTCGTTTGACGAGGCGCTGGCGTTGCCCACCGAGGCGTCGGCGCGGATCGCGCTGCGCACGCAGCAGGTGATCGCGTTCGAGTCGGGCGCGCCGCAGACCGTAGATCCCCTGGCGGGATCGTATTACGTCGAATCGCTGACCAGCGAAATCGAGAAGCGAGCCGTCGATTATCTGGAAAAAATCGAAGCCATGGGCGGCATGCTCAAGGCCATCGAACGCGGATACGTGCAGCAGGAGATCCAGAACGCGGCCTACGAATATCAGCAGGCGGTCGATCGTCAGGAGGCGGTGGTGGTCGGCGTGAACCGGTTCCAGATCGAACAAGAGCACGCGGTGCCGATCCAGCGCATTGATCCGGCGCTGGAACCGAAACAGGTGGAGCGGTTGCGGGCGCTGCGCGCGAAACGCAGTGCCGAGACCTGGCAAGCCGCGATCCGGGCGGTCGAAGACACGGCGCGCTCGGGAGACAATCTCATGCCTCGGATCCTGACGGCCGTCGAGGCGAATGCCACGGTCGGCGAAATTTCGGATGCGATGCGAAAGGTGTACGGGGAGTATAAGGAAACGGTGGTGATTTGATCCGCCGTTAGCAGGTGGTGAACAAAGGGTGCCATGTCACATCCAGATAGGCCGGATGTCACATTTTTCCGTCCACCGATTGGCTAAAATGGATGTGGTACGGAGGTGTCCTATGATTCGCAGTGCTGTGGCGGTTTGGAAGGGAAGCCCCTTGATTGGTGAGGGCAAGGTTTCTACCTCCAGCGGCGTTATCCTCAATGCTCTTTATGCGACAGGTTCCAGCACGGGAAACGAACCGTGCACCAGCCCGTCCGAAATGCTTGTAGCGGCAGTGGCTTCCTGCATGTCTCTCATGGTCGTCCAGGAGATGCGCCGGGAAGGCATGAAGCCCCAACTCGTGAAGACCGAATCGACCCTGACCCTCGAGGAAAAAAAGGGACAGTGGGAAATTACTGAGATCGATTCGAACGTCACGGTCAGCTTGCCGGGGGCAAGCGAGAAAAAAGTGCAGCACGCAGCCACGATCGCCAAGGGCAAATGCCCGATCTCGCGCGCGCTGAACGTTCCTATCAAGGTAATGGCTAAAGTGGAAGCGGTCGAAGTAGAGCAGCCGATTACACCCTGAGAAAGGAATCCCCGTGGCGGAGCGCCGGGTAAGGGCCCGTTAAGGATTCGGGGCCTTGGGTCGGTGCCGTCTCCCGCGGAATAATTCACAATCGCGAGCAGCGGAGCCTCAGAGAAATCACCATGGGGGATACCAGTCCTTGTTGCTCTGCGCGGATATCGCTAACCGTACCAAGCACCGAAGGCTGACCGCTCCGCGTCTGGGCGGCAAAGTCGTGGCTGAAATCGCTGAAATCATGGTGCGGCTCACGGATTCATTTGTGGCAGGCGAAAGTACCAACCAGGTGCGCTATGTGTACAGGATCGCAGGCGACGCCGGAAACTCACAGTTGGAAGTTAGTCCTTAGTCCTTCGTCGTTGGTCGTTCGCCGCGTCAGTCCGCCGGTTTGTAGTCGCAGGCAGTGCGGCAGGCTGCGCAGTAAAAGAGGCCGTCGGTGCAGAGGCGCACGTCGACTTGGGACTGGCAGAACACGCAGTATTTTTCGCAACTGCAGTCCGCTTCAGGCCGCTCACATTGGGCGCAGACGATGCGGCTTACGCCTGGTTTAGAAGACATGGTTGGAGTTTAGTGCCGCAGCGGCCGGGAAGGAACGTAACGGAAGTCACAAGAGCAGGTCTCAGGTGTTAGGTCTCACGTCTCAGGGAGAACGTTGATTTTGATTTTCCTCAGACCTGAGACCTGAGACCTGCCTCTGTGTTAACTTAATCAGTTCCAGATTCCGGCAGTCCAGCAAAGGTCTGAACGGTATCTGTCTGAACGATGTCTGACCGAGGTTCCCCTTGTCCGTTGCCGAGGCCACTCCGCCGGTCGTCCGCAAGACCGCGTTGAACGCCGTCCATCGCCAGATGGGCGCGAAGATGGTGGAGTTTAACGGCTGGGACATGCCGGTGGAATATCCTGCGTCGATTGGGTGCGGCATTGTCGCCGAGCACATGGCGGTGCGCGCGGGCGTCGGCATTTTCGACGTCAGCCACATGGGGGACATCCGCCTGGCCGGCCGCGAAGCGCTGGCCGCCGTGCAGCACATCTCGATGAATGACGCCTCGCGCCTGGCGCTTGGGCAGGCGCAGTATTCGGCGTTGCTCTATCCGCAGGGCACTTTTGTTGACGATGTGATCGTCCATCGCCTCGGCGAGGACGAGTACCTGCTCGTGATTAATGCGGGCACGCGGGAAAAAGATTTCAATTGGGTGCGGGAGAATACCCGGCAGTTCGACTGTAAGGTCGAGCATCTCTCCGACGATTTCACTCAGATTGCCATTCAGGGGCCGAAGGGCGTGGACGTGCTCCAGAAGTTGACCGATGCCGACCTGAGCGCGGTGAAGTTTTACTGGGTGACGCGCGGGACGGTATGCGGCCTGAAGAATATCTTGATGGGCCGCACCGGTTATACGGCCGAAGATGGGTTCGAGATTTACGTTCCACCGGACGAGAAGACCAGCGCGCGGGTCTGGCACGAGATTCTAGCGGCGGGAAAAGAGTTTGGCGCCGTCCCCTGCGGATTGGGTGCGCGCAACACGCTGCGGCTCGAAGGCAAGCTTCCCCTCTACGGACACGAAATCACGGACACGATCAATGTGTGGGAAGCGGGGCTGGATCGTTTCTGCAAAATGGAGAAGCCCGATTTTATTGGCCACGCGGCGCTGGAGAAGGCGAAAGCTGAGGGCGTGAAGAAAACACTGGTCGGGCTCGAGATGGTTGACCGCGGCATCGCCCGCGACGGCTACAAGGTTCTGGACGAGGGCGGACGCGAGATCGGCTACGTTACCAGTGGTTCTCCGGCGCCGTTCCTGAAAAAGAATATTGCATTGGCCTACGTTCCGCCCGATCACGCGGCAATTGGAACGACGGTAAAAGTAGAAATCCGTGGACAGGGCGTCAAAGCGCAAGTAATACCGACGCCGTTTTATAAGCGTCCCAAGAAGCCGTAGCGCCGCCGTCCCGGCGGCTGTCCGGCGGTCGTCCTCGACCGCCGCGCCGAGGGCAGGATGCCCTCGGGACAGCCGGCAAGATGCCGGCGCTACAAGCTAGGAGCCAGAAGCCGATGTCTTACCCAACCGACCGCAAATATACAAAAGAACATGAGTGGATCACTGCCGATGGCACAGTCGGCATCACACACCACGCCCAGGATTCGCTCGGCGACATCGTGTTCGTCGAGCTGCCCAAGGTGGGCACGGAGCTCACCATGGGGAAGCCCCTCGGCACCGTAGAGTCAGTAAAGGCCGTGTCGGATGTGTACGCTCCGGTTTCCGGGACCGTGACCGCCGTGAATGAAGCCCTAGCCACGGCTCCGGAGCAAGTGAACAAAGATGCGCATAGCGCCTGGATGGTCAAGATCAAGGTGAAGGATCCGGCGGAGATGAACGCGCTGCTTTCGGCGGCGGACTATGACAAGTTTGTGAGCGAAGAGGCGGCACACTGAAAAACATTGAAGAAGTTAGAAGTCAAATTGCAGAAGTAAAACCCTTTGCCGCCAGCCGTATTGGTGGGAACCAAAGGTCTCACTTCTGCAATCTGACTTTTGACTTCTGCAATCGCCCCGCGGACATTTCACAATCGAAACTGCCGCTGCACACATCCAATCGAAGGTTCCTATGAGATATCTACCTAAATCTCCTGCGGATCGCGCCGCCATGCTGAAGGCGATCGGGATCCGTTCCGTCGATGAACTTTTCTCGCCGATCCCCACCGAGTATCGTCTGACCCGCGATCTCGCGATCTCGCGGCAAATGGCGGAGTCGGAAATCGTCGACTGGTTCAAGCAACGGGCCAAAGAAAACGGCGAAGGCTACACCAGCTTTCTCGGAGCCGGGGCTTACTTCCATTACCGTCCGGTGGTGATTGACGCGCTGGTGCAACGCGGCGAATTCCTGACGTCCTACACCCCTTACCAGGCCGAGTTTGCGCAAGGTACGCTGCAAGCCATCTTCGAGTTCCAGACGATGATCTCGGAACTCACTGGCATGGACCTGGCGAATGCCTCGATGTACGACGGCTCGACGGGCGCGGCCGAGGCCGTGATGATGGCGGTCCGCGTCACCGGAAGGCATTCCGCGGTGATCGCGCGAAACCTGCATCCCGAGTATCGGGAAGTGCTCAACACGTATGCCACGCACCAGGCGATACCGCTGAAGACGGTCTCGTTCACAGACTCGGGACAGATCGATCTGAAGGAACTCGAAAAGGCCGTCGGCGACGATACGGCGTGCGTCCTGATTCAATCGCCGAATTTCTTTGGCACGATTGAAGACGTCGAGGCGATTGCCGAAATCGCGCACAAACGCGGAGCTCTGCTGATTGTATCGATCGCCGAAGCAGTATCGCTCGGGATTGTGGAGCCGCCGCGCACCGCCGACATCGTGGCCATGGAAGCGCAGTCGTTCGGAGTGCCGCTTGGATTCGGCGGTCCCTACTGCGGCGTTCTAGCTACGAAAGAAAAGTTCGTGCGCCAAATGCCCGGTCGCCTTGCGGGTCAAACCGTGGACAAGAACGGCAAACGCGGTTTCGTGCTGACCCTGGCCACCCGCGAGCAGCATATCCGGCGCGAGAAAGCGACGTCGAATATCTGCACCAACCAGGCGCTGGTCGCGCTCATGGTGAACATCTTTATGACCGTGTACGGCAAGATCGGACTGAGAGAGTTGGCGAAGCAGAATCTCGCAAAGACTGCGTACGCGGCCGATCAGTTCAGCAAACATGCCAAAGTGCTGTTCGCTGGCGCACCACGATTCAACGAGTTCGTGGTCGAGTCCAGCGAAGATCCTTATGCCATCAACTCGCGGTTGCTGGGACACAAAATCGTCGGGGGATTTCCGCTGAAGAAGTTCTATCCCGAGTTGAAGAATGCGGCTCTCTGGTGCTGCACGGAATTGACGACACGGCCGATGATCGATAAAGCCATCGATGCGGCGGTCGGCCTGGTTGCCGAGAGCGAGCGCTCAGCTCCAAGGATGAAAGAGACGGAAGAACACGAGGTGGCGCGATGAAACACATAACTCGCAAAGCCACGCGTCACATCAATCAGAACGAAGGATTGATTTTCGAGAAGTCGTCGCCCGGCAAAGCGTCCTGGAAATTGCCGCCGCTCGATGTTCCGGAAGTGGATACGGCAAAGCTGCTGGGCAAGCAGGAGCGCAAGGATCTCGGCGATATGCCCGAGGTCAGCGAGATCGAAATCATCCGCCACTTCACGCGGCTCTCGACCTGGAATTACGCCATTGATCTCGGAATGTTTCCGCTGGGCTCTTGCACGATGAAGTACAACCCGCGGGTGAACGAGTTTGTGGCGCGCGTCGAAGGCCTCGCCAACGGGCATCCCTATCAGCCGGAGAAAATTTCACAGGGCGCTTTGCAAATCATGAAGACGCTGAGCGATTGCCTGCTTGAGATCACTGGCATGGACGCGATCACGCTGCAACCGGCCGCGGGCGCGCACGGCGAACTGACCGGATTGCTCTTGGTGCGTGCGTATCACCAGTCAAAAGGAAACGCGCGCAAAAAGATTCTGATTCCCGACTCGGCGCATGGCACGAATCCCGCGACCGCGGCCACAGCGGGTTACGCCGTCGAGAATTTGAAATCGAACGACCGCGGCATGGTGGACGTGGCGGCGCTGGCGGCGCAGATGAATGAAGAAGTCGCCGCGCTGATGGTGACCAATCCGAATACGCTCGGCGTTTTCGAGCAGGAGATTCACAAGATCGCCGAGCTCATGCACGCCAAGGGCGGCCTGCTCTACATGGACGGCGCCAACATGAATGCGCTGGTGGCGAAAGCCCGGCCGGGGGACTTTGGCGTTGATGTCATGCACATGAATCTGCACAAAACCTTTTCCACGCCGCATGGCGGAGGCGGTCCGGGGTCGGGGCCGGTGGCGGTGAAGAAAATTCTTGCGCCGTTCCTGCCCACGCCGGTCGTCATCACCAAGCCGGATGGCACGCTGGGCTTCGAATACAACCGCCCGCAGTCGGTGGGGCGCGTGCGCGCGTTCTACGGAAACTTCGGCATGTTCATCCGCGCGCTCGCCTACATCTTCGCCAACGGACCAGACGGCCTGCGGCAAACCACGGAAGACGCCGTGCTCAACGCGAACTACATTCGCAAAGGACTCGAAGGAATTTACGACCTGCCCTACTCGACGCCGTCGATGCATGAAGTAGTGTTCAGCGACAAGCTGCAGGCGAAGAAGGGCGTGAAGACCGTCGACCTAGCCAAACGCCTGATCGATTACGGATTCCATCCGTACACCATGGCGTTCCCGCTGATCGTTCATGGTGCGCTGATGATCGAGCCGACCGAGAGCGAGCCAAAAGAAGAACTGGATCTCTTCATCGAGGCGATGAAGTCGATCGCGGATGAAGTGGAAGAAGATCCGCAATTCGTGCTCGACGCCCCCCACAACACGCGCATTTCGCGGTTGGACGAGACCCTGGCCGCGCGCAAGCCGGTGCTTAGGTGGAAGCCGGAGAACCGGATCTAACCACAGGCCGCACAAAGGAACACAGGGAGATTCAGAGCCTCTGTGTCCCCCTGTGTTCTCGGTGGTTTCGGGTTTCAGCCTTCCGTTTTCCCGAGAAACATCGCGCCATCGGCTGGGTGGGCGAGCGCCTTGTCCCGAGAGCGCCGCTCGTCGAAGTAGGTCGATTTTGATCGGCAGGGCTTAAATGATCGGCCAGACCATTTCGCACTATCGCATCGTTGAAAAGCTGGGCGGCGGCGGTATGGGCGTGGTTTACAAGGCGGAGGACACGAACCTCGGCCGCTGGGTTGCCCTCAAGTTCCTTCCCAAGGAAGTGGCGCGCGATCCGCAAAGTCTGGAGCGCTTTCGCCTGGAAGCGCGGGCCGCTTCGGCGCTCAACCATCCCAACATCTGCAGCATTCACGACTTCGGCGATCACGAAGGCCACGCCTTCCTTGTGATGGAACTGGTGGAGGGCATGCCGCTCGACTACTACATCGCGGGCCGTCCCCTGGACCTGAACACCCTGCTCGACCTGACCATCGAAATCGCCGACGCGCTGGATGCGGCGCACAGCAAGGGAATCATTCATCGCGATATCAAGCCGGGGAACATCTTCGTCACCAAGCGCGGCCAGGCGAAAGTCCTCGATTTCGGCCTGGCGAAGATGGTGCTGGAGCCGAAGGCCGCAACCGCGGTCACCGTCCCGAACGCCGGAACGTTCCTGACCAGTCCAGGGGTCGCCGTCGGCACGGTCTGCTACATGTCGCCCGAGCAGGCGCGCGGCAAGGAATTGGACGCGCGCAGCGACGTGTTCAGCCTGGGCGCGGTGCTCTATCAGATGACGACCGGCAGAATCCCTTTCGAGGGCGCGACCTCGGCGGTGATTTTCGACGCCATTCTGAATCACGATCCGGTCTCGCCGGGGCAGTTCAATCCCGACGTGCCGCCGAAGCTGGAAGAGATCATCCGCACCGCGCTGGAGAAGGACCGCGACTTGCGCTACCAGAGCGCGGCCGAGATGCGGGCCGATCTGAAGCGTTTGAAGCGCGACACGACCTCGGGGCGCCAGCCGGCCGCGAGCGGGACGGCGCGAACCGCTGCCAGTTCGCGCCAAGTCGCCCCCGCCTCGCCGAGTGCAGTTGCGATCGAAGCCGCCGCAGTCAAACACGGCCTGCCGAAAGCGGGGATTGCGGCCGCTGTGGTGGCGCTGCTTGCCCTTCTGGCCCTGGGCGCCTATAAACTGCTCACTCGGCCGCGCGGCTTCAATCTGCAAAACATGCAGATCACGAAGTTGACCGACAACGGCAAGGCGGCGGCGGTGGCGATCTCGCCGGATGGGCAGTACGTCGTGTACGTTCTGCGCGACGCCGAGAAGCAGAGCCTGCGCATCCAGAACGTGGCCACCCACAGCGACGTGCAGGTGCTGGCTCCCGATCTGGTCGAGTTCGCCGGCGTTACCTTTTCGCCCGACGGGAACTACATCTACTTTGTGCGCTCCGATAAAACCACTGCCGAGTATCGCTATCTGTACCAGATGCCCGTGTTGGGTGGGCCGGCCCGCCAGTTGATTCGCGACATCGATGCCCCCATCGATTTCTCCCCCGACGGCAAACAGTTCGTTTTCCAGCGCGGCATTCCGGACAAGCAGACCACGGAAGTCCGCATCGCGCAGGCGGACGGCGCCGGCGAACGGCTGCTCGCTTCTCTTCCTGCCAATACTGTTTTTCAGTACGGGCCGACCTGGTCTCCGGATGGAAAGACGATCGCCATTTCCGCGCTCGGGGTCGGCAAAGAAACGAACTGGGAATTGAACCTGATTGGCGTCGCTGACGGCAAAGTGCGGCAACGGATTTCCACGGGCGGACGGTTTGTGGGACGCCCCGTCTGGGCCCCCGGCGGCGATGCTCTGGTGACCACGGTGGGCGAGACCACACTCGGAAGGGGCCAGTTGCAGAGCTTCGATTATCCCAGCGGCGAGATGCACCGTTTCACCAACGACTTGTCCGATTACGGCGCCGCTCTAGACCTGACCCGCGATGGCAAAACGCTGGCCGTGATTCAACGCGTTCGCGTTTCCGACATCTGGACCGCGCCGTCAGCGGATGCCGCCCAGGCCCGCCAGGTTACGTCGGGAGAGCAGGTTTATGGAGCGATCATGCCCGGCCCGTCGGGAAACGTGCTGGCCGCCGGACTGGGCGGTGATTTGTGGCTGGTCAATCCGGAGAACGGGGAAAAGGCCGTGGTGGTTCCCCAGGCGCACAATGTGCTCTCGGCTTCGTCGTGCGCCGATCGCTACCTGGTATTCGACCGCTACCTCGACGGCAAGGTCGAGTTGTGGCGCACCGATGCCGATGGTTCCAATGCGGTGAAGAGGTTGGATGAGGTTGACTATTCCGACTGTTCGGCGGACGGGAAATGGATCTATTACTCGATCCAAAACAAGCTTTATCGCGTGGCGCCGGAAGGCGGTGCGCCGGTCGCCGTAACGGAAGTGCCGGGAATACCGCGAGCGTGGCAGGTCCGAGCGTCGCCCGACGGAAATCTGGTGGCGTTTCTCTACAAGGAGGGCAGCCCGGTCCCCGTGACAAAACTGGCGGTGGCCGCGGCCGCTGGCGGACCGCTTCAATTCACGAGCCCGCTGCCCATTGGCTCAGCCGGACTGCGCTGGGCGCCGTCCGGAAAAGCCCTCCAGTACCTGCTCACGCGCAGTGGGGCGACAAACCTCTGGGAGCAGCCGTTGACCGGCGGAGAGCCGCGCCAGATTACCAACTTCACCTCTGGCCGTATCTTCGATTTCGCCTGGACCCGCGATGGCAAACGGCTGCTGTTCGCGAAGGGCAATCAGACCAGCGACGTCATCCTGATTCGAAATTTCCGATGACTCATCGGCCGGCGGGCCCTCGGTCAGGTGCGATTCCACTTTGCTGCGCGGAAGAGCAAGCGGTTGAGGGCTTGTGGTGAAAGTCGGGGAGCAGTGCACGAGGCGACACCTTCCATGAATTGTCATCGCGAGCGAAGCGAGGGAATTGAACATCAACTGGCAGGCCGTCATCAAGACGCTGACTCGGCAACCCCTCGATCGACAGTACGTGTCCCGAGAGCGTCGCTCCACGAAATAACTCGGCACCCGTGGTTCCGATGCTTCTCGCTCCCCCCACCACGTGACCAAAGTGCTTTCCCCCCACCTCCCGTTCTTTGCCCCACGGCCAAAGGGACGTAGACTTTTAGCAAACTCGAGTGCTAGTCCGAGTCTCCTCACGAGGGATGACGTGAACAAACATCTGGCCTTACTGCTTGGCATCACCGCTTCTCTGTCGACTGCGCAAACGCAAGCTTCTTATCCGGCGAAAACGGAGTCTGTCGTCCGCACCACCAAAGCCCTCCACTATCGTCCGGGCGCAAACGTCAAGATTGAGTTTCGGGGCACAGAATTGATGGAACGCGCCTCGGGCGAAGCCAAGGTCGAAGGCAAGAAAACCAACATCCAAGTGGACGCCAAGTTTGAAGACATGGAAGCCGCCACCAAGTTTGGCCTCGAGTATCTGACCTACGTGGCGTGGGCGGTTTCTCCGCAGGGACGCGCCGTGAACCTGGGCGAACTCGTCCTGGATCACGGCAAGGCCCACCTGAAGGCCTTCACCGACCTCCAGACCTTCGGCATGATCGTGACCGCCGAGCCCTATTCTGCCGTTACCCAGCCGGACAACCTGGTGGTGATGGAAAACGTATTCCCAGCCGGCGCCGGCGGCGAGGAGATCAGCGCCAAGTACGAATTGCTCCGCAGCGGAACCTACTCTTCCGCCAATACCCATATTCAGGATGCAATCTTCGGCATCGACCCGAAGACCCCGCTGGCGTTGTTTGAGGCGCGCAACGCGGTCCGCATCGCCCATGTGGCGCAGGCGGAGCGGTACGCGCCGGCCATTCTCTCGAAAGCGGAACAGCAACTGCGCCAGGCGGAGGAAACTTACCGTCAGAAACAAAATCGCAGTTCGATCGAAGCGGCGGCGCGGGAAGCGGCCCAAACCGCCGAGGAATCGCGCGTCATGGCGGTCCAGCAGAAGGCCGAAGAAGAAGCGCAAGCTCAGGCCGCCAAAGCTCGCGCCGAAGCGGAAGCGCAGTCCCGCGCGCGTTTGGAAGCGGAAGTCGCGCGAGCCCAGGCCGAGGTTGCCAAGGCCGAAGCGCAAAAGGCCGCTCAGGAAGCTGCGCGCCAACGTCAGGAGGCCGAGAAAGCGAAGGCCGAGGCTCTCGTCCAGCAGCAGGCGCTCGCCGCCGAAGCCGAAAAAGCTCGCCAGGCCGCGGCGGAGTCCGACAAGCTGCGCGAGCAAGCCGAAAAAGAAAAGCAGGAAATGCGGGCCCGGCTCCTGCAGCAGCTCAATTCCGTTCTCGCCACCCGCGACACGGCGCGCGGTCTGATTGCCAACATGTCGGACGTTCTCTTCAAGAGTGGCAGCTTCGAGTTGTTGCCCGGCGCGCGGGAACGGCTCGCCAAAGTATCGGGCATCGTGCTCGCCTATCAAGGCCTGCGCCTGGCGGTTGAAGGTCACACCGACAGCATCGGCGGCGACGAATACAACCGGCGGCTCTCGGAGCAGCGCGCCGACGCCGTCCGCGACTACCTGGTGCAGCAGGGCATTACCTCCGACGCCATCACCGCCAGCGGCTTCGGAAAAAGCGAGCCCGTGGCCTCCAACGATACCCCGGAAGGCCGCCAGCAAAACCGCCGCGTGGAACTGGTCGTCTCCGGCAATGCCATTGGCAGCGTGGCCGACGCCACCCCCGCGACCAGCGCGTCCAACCGCCCGCAGAAGTAAAAAGACTGCCCAACTGTGGAGTGTGGAGTGTGGAGTGTGGCGCGGGCGCCCTCGCCCGCGAACGCCGAGTGCCAGCTGTGGCGCGGACACTCTTGTCCGCGAAAGCCGCGTGTGAGTTGTGTGGCGCGGACACTCCTGTCCGCGAAAAGCCGCGTGCTAGACTGGCCCCAGCCCAGCCATGAGCACGGTACCCGAAGATCCCGCCAACCCAGAAACCTCCCGCCGACTGGCCCGACAACTGGCCGAACACCACTACTACGCCGCGCTCGACCTGGTTCTCGAAGGCCGCCACGAGCAAGCGGTCGAAGAGTACCGGCAGGCGGTGGCGGCCGATCCCAAGTTCACCGATGCGCTGCATGGACTAAGCCGGGCGCTGCAGGACCTGAACCGCCTCGATGAAGCGATCGTTGTCTCCCAGCGAATTTCAGCTATCGATCCCGACGACATTCTGGCCCACACCAGCCTTTCGATCCTCTATCAGAAGAAGGGAATGGTTCCCGAGGCCGAGGCGGAAGGCAACAAGGCGCGGGTGCTGGGGTGGAAGCAGCAACTGAAGAAATGATCGCTGAGGGTGCAGGCGAAAAACTGAAGAAGAGACGCAATGTCTCTGACGCCGGCTTACTCCCAGCGTCGCGATTCTAACTCCATTTTCAGCTATAATCGGCATCATGTTAAAGGGTATTGGGCTGTTTATTGCCTGCTTTGTCGTTGTCCTGGTCGTCCTTATCCTGTTGCAGCCTTCGCCACAAGAATCGGCGATTAGCTCTCTAGCAGCCGCAGAAAAAGTTTTGGATGGAGTCAAGGGATCAGAAGCTCCAGCAAAGTTGGATGACGCGCGAAAAATCCTCAGCGGCATGGAGTTGCCCTCGAACGCCCAGGAGGGGCGGGACAAGGCGATTAGGAGTATCGACGAGGCTAAGACGTTAATCGGTGGTGACCAGGCGAGGCTGAATGCCGCGATGGCCGCGGTCAAAACGCAAATCACGCAGGCAAAGAGTAATCTGACCGCGTCCACTGCGACAGAACGAGTCAAGGCCGTGAAAGATCAGATGTTGGCACTGGTGTGGCCCGTCGTGATAGCGGTCCTGATCCTGTACGTTTTCAATTCCAAACCCGCGCTCGAGGTTTTGAAGCACATCGGGTCGCTAGTGTCCAATGTCAAGGTGCCCGGCGGGTTGGAAATAGCTTTCGCCAGCGGAGCTGCGGTCAAGAACACCCAGGAAGAAGTCATAAAAGGGTACAGACAGCAGGCCATTACTCAGTACGACCTTGCGGCAGCCCAAACCCAGATATCCGACACGGTCGAACGGATCATAAAAGAACGCATCACCCCATTCTTCAAAGCGCGCAAGCTCGACTCCGAGTTTCGTTGCACGATTCATGTGCGCGATATCTTGTTTCAGAACTCTCTGTACCAGTTAATCGATTATTTGCCAAGAAGGAAATGGATAGGTTCCGGAAAGATCACTCGCGGACGTGTATGGTCAGTTCGGTACGGCCTCATTGGCCGTTGTTGGCGTCTCGAGAAAGACCAAGCCGAGGGAACGATTCCAACCGTCGAAGAGAAGCTGATTGAACAGTGGGGGCTGACGAAGAATGAAGCCGATGGCGCCTCCGGGAAACAAACGATGCTTTGTCATTTGATTCTTTCCCAGAACCAAAGCCCTCTGGCTATTTTTTACCTTGACGCTGAACAGGCTAATGCGTTTGGGGACGACCGTCAGATGTCCGAACTCATTGAAGTCGTGCAGAAAGCGGTGCAAGAGTTCAAGCTGAACGACGCATTGGAAAAGGTTTGGGAAAACGTGCAGACTTCAGCGCCGCTAATAGAAATTTATGATAACCCTAGGTAGACCAAAAGTCTTGCGCAGGGGAACCTATACAGATCTCGCCTCCGAGTACTACGACGCAGCGCGCCACCCTACTTGCGCCAACTTCCGGGAGGCAAGCTGCGTCCTATTGGCCACGTGGCTCCCTGGCTTCGCGCGGCCTGGCTCCAAAGTTCTTGAAGTAGGAGCGGGCGCCTCGATCGTAGCAGATTGGCTCGCGAAGGGCGGGCGGACGGTGGCCCGTTTCGTTGCTACCGACTTATCTCCGGACATGCTGGCGTATTCGCACGGCTCGATTGATGCGATCGACTATGTTATCTGCGATGCACAACAGCTCTCCTTCATCTCGGAGAGCTTTGACATTGTTGTTTCCTCACTGGGAGATCCGTATAACACCCCCTCGTTCTGGAGGGAGGCTGCACGGGTCCTGCGCGTCGGAGGGCACGTGCTGTTCACTAGTCCCTCTTTCGAGTGGGCACTCAAGTTCCGGGGTGGGGCCGATACCGCAGAGTTTGTCACGTCAGACGGAGGTGAAATCTTGGTTCCGTCGTACGTCAAGCCGGATGATGAACAGAGCCGAATGATAGAAGCGAACGGCTTTATACTCGTTGACATCCGAACCGTTGAAGATACAGCCCTTCGCGCGACTCCACGATCACCCAGACTGCGCCCGGGTAGGATCGTCTCGGGGTACTTGGCTGAGAAACTGGAATTAGACTTGAGTAGTTGAAGCCTCAAATGAAATACCTCATTGTCTACGAAAAATCAAACACAGGCTGGGGCGCATACGCTCCCGACTTGCCTGGCCTAGGCGCGACGGGCAAAACGCTGGACGAAGTGAAGGAACTCATCCGCGAGGCGCTTGAGTTTCACTTGGAAGGCATGCGCGCGCACGGCGATCCCATCCCTGCCCCCAGCGCGACGACCGAATACATCACGATCTGAGAGTGCGACCGTGGGGAAATTCCGTGCGGGAGGTGGCGCGATAACTTGGAGTTCAGGGAACTCACTGCGGCTTAGCATCATTAAATCCCACCATCAGGTACACAACGCCTGGCTCGATAGCATCGAGTGTGTTTGTTTTCACAGGGGCGCCCGCCTTAAACAAGGCGTCCACCAATGCATCGGCTCCGGCAGGAATGCTGTCTTTGTCATGCAACATCACCCACAGCCCATACGATGGACTAGTATCAATAAGGAACCTTGGTCTGCGCAATGTGCATCCTGCTTCCTTGATGGCCTGCGCGAGTTGATCAGCATAACTCATGCTTTCAGCATTGCCAGGAATACCGCGTACGGCGACTTCAAACGGGCAGTGCGGTCTTAGAAGGTCCACAAGTGTTTTCGTTTGATCCCCAGTAAGCATACGCTGTGGTGGAGAGAAATTATTTACAGTGGGGTTTGTAACGTTTCCTCCGCCAATAGCGATGCCATAGGGCGCGCTAATCACGGGTTGCGTCGCACGCGCTTCCCCTTTCGACTGGGACGGGAGAGAATGTCCGACCTCCGCCTTGGCCGTTCCCCCGATGCGCGGGCTTTCGTCTTTGGATTTCTCGGCAGCTTGGGAGCGGGGCAGATGCTTCGCCAATTCTTCCTCAGTCGCTGCGGCGGTTGGTTGGGGACTCGGCGCCGACGCTGTTTCTTTGATCGCAATGCCAGTCACGTACCAATACAGGCAAAGCAAACCAGCACCAACGACCGCTACGGCAGCATAGGACGCAATCATGTGTGGAACGCCGAATTTCGTATGCATCGTCATAAACCACCGCCTTACGGGTTGCTGGTTTAGCACATACAGGTAAGTGCAAAACACCAACAGCCCCGTCCAAATCTGCCTTAGAAACGGATGGATAAAATCAAGCCGTCCCCGCTCGGTCGTCTTGTTAATTACAAGAGGCAACACGACCCCGAACAGCAGAAATTGGAGAATATCCATAAGATGATTGTACCTCTCGCTGTTTTTACTGCCCGATCTTCTCCGCGCATTCCGCGCCCTCTGCGGTTAGAATTGATCCATGCGTGAAGTCGTTCTGGTTTCTTCCGTCCGCACTCCGGTGGGCCGCGCGTTCAAGGGCACGCTGCGGGCTACGCGTCCTGATGAACTGGCTGCCGTTGCGATCAAGGGCGCGCTCGATCGCGTGCCGCAGCTTGATCCCAAGGAAATTGAAGACGTCATCCTAGGCTGCGCCATGCCCGAGGCCGAGCAGGGGATGAACGTGGCCCGTATCGCTTCGCTGCGCGCGGGGCTGCCGGTGGAGGTGTCGGCGGTGACCATCAATCGCTTCTGCTCGTCCGGCTTGCAGGCGATTGCCATGGCGGCCGAGCGCATCCTGAGCGGCGGCGCCGAGGTGATGGTGGCGGGCGGCACCGAATCGATGTCGATGATCCCCATGGGCGGCAACAAGATTTCGCCCAACCCGTGGCTGGTCGATCATTATCCGGATGCGTATCTTTCGATGGGCCTGACGGCGGAGCGGGTGGCGGCGCGCTTTGGCATCACGCGCGAGCAGTGCGACCAGTTTTCCTTGCGCAGCCATCAGAAAGCGCTGGCGGCGATTCAGGCGGGCAAGTTCGAGGCGGAGACCGTGGCCGTGCCGGTGACCTTCACCACGCCCAATGGATCGAAGCCGAAGCAGCACCACATTTCCTTCAAGGTGGACGAGGGTCCGCGCGCCGACACTTCGATTGAAGCTCTGGGAGCGCTCAGGGCCGCGTTTCACGTGAAGGGCGTGACCACGGCGGGCAATTCTTCGCAGATGTCGGACGGCGCGGCGGCGGCGGTGCTAATCTCGGAGGAGCGGGCGAAGGCCCTGGGCATCGCTCCTCTGGCGCGCTACGTCGCGTTCTCGACCGCCGGATACAAGCCGGAAGAGATGGGACTCGGGCCGGTGTTTGCTATTCCTAAGGCGCTTAAACTGGCGGGGTTGAAGCTCTCGGACATCGACGTGATCGAACTGAACGAGGCATTTGCGGCGCAGTCGCTGGCGGTGATTCAGGAAGCTGGACTTGATCCCGAGCGCGTAAATCCGAACGGAGGAGCGATCGCACTGGGCCATCCGCTGGGATGCACGGGGGCGAAGCTGACGGCCAGCGTGATTCGCGAACTGAAGCGCCGCAATGGGCGCTATGGCATGGTAACCATGTGCGTCGGCGGAGGCATGGGTGCGGCGGGGATTTTTGAAAATCTGCCGTGACACTTCTTCACTCAATCATTATGTTCTTTGACGCTGTTTTGCGGTAACCTTTAGGTGGTAGCCAGCGTCTAAATGAAGTGGAACGACAAAGATTCTGCCCGGCTCGCTTCAGTCGGTTGGGCGGTGCTTTATGCGGCTCTCCGGTCTTGTTGTCGCAGCTCTCCTGTTAGTTTCAGCGACTCTTTTCGCGCAACACACATCCGGGTCAAGCGGCTCTAGTTCCAGCAGTTCTGCGAGTTCCAGCGGGTGGGCGAGTTCGGGCGCCTCGCACAGCAGCTACTCGGGCGGTTCCAGTTCATCGACGGGCAGCCACAATTCCAGCAACTCCGCTTCGCATGTTGCCAGCACGGGCGCGGCGGCATCGCACCCGTCGCCATCCACCAAATTGCCATCCGCCAAGGAAAACGCCGCGAGGGAGAAGAAAGGTTTCCGCTCGTTCCTCCGGCATCCTTTCAGAAAGCCAAAGCCTGTTCAGACTGCGGAATTCAAGCGTCCCGTGCCATGTCTGAAAGCGCCCTGCCCGGTCTGCCCGTCGGGACAATCGCGCAGTGGCAATGGCGCATGCGTGCCTTCGGTGGTCGCGAGTGACGTGTGTCAGCCCGGACAATTTTGGAACGGCTTTGGCTGTGGCGGGCAATATTGGTTTACTGATTGCAGCGCCTTAGCGGAACAACTGGCGGCGCAGGAGCGACAGAGGCTGGGGCAGTCCGATCCCGGCCACGCCCTGTTCTCTCGGTTGCTGCGGCAGCAATACGAGTCGTGTTTGGCGCGTTACGGCGCTGGCACGTTCGGCATGGCATTCCTGTTCGATGCGCTGGCCGATGCACCCTAGGTTCCGCGCGGCGGCCATTTAGCGCTTGCAACCGTGACGATCTCCCTTTCCGCCCCCTCCCGCGTTAAAATGGGTGATACCGCTCGTACTGTGTCCACTCAGCGGTCTTCATTTTGTAATTTAAATTTCGAGGTTTACAAATGGCCACCACAGCAATTCCCAAGACCAAGATTCTCGGCGGCAGCTTCCTGCTTGAAGAGCGTCAGACTGCCGACGTATTCACTCCAGAAGATTTTTCCGAGCAGCATCAGATGATCGGGCAGACGACCGAAGAGTTTGCCATCAACGAGATTCTGCCCCAGGCCGAGAAAATCGAACACAAGGATTACGCGATTTCGCGCGATCTGCTGAAAAAAGCCGGCGACCTCGGCCTCAGTGGAGTCGAGATTCCCGAGGCCTACGGCGGCCTCGAAATGGACAAAGTCACCGCCGCCATCATCGCCGACCACATGGCCAAGTACGCCGGGTTCGCCACCACCTGGGGCGCGCACAGCGGCATCGGCTTGTTGCCGATCGTTTATTTCGGCACCGAAGAGCAGAAGAAAAAATATTTGCCGCGGCTGGCCACGGGAGAAATTGTCGGCGCGTACGCTTTGTCGGAAGCGTCTTCCGGCTCCGACGCCCTCAATTGCCGCGCCCGTGCCGTGCTCTCGCCGGACGGCAGGCACTACATCCTGAACGGCGAGAAGATGTGGATCACCAACGCGGGCTTTGCCGACCTGTTTACGGTGTTCGCGAAAGTTGACGGCGAGAAGTTTTCGGCGTTCTTGGTCGAGAGAACTTTTCCTGGATTTTCCGCCGGCGGCGAAGAGCACAAAATGGGCATCCGTGGGTCTTCCACCTGCCCTGTCATCCTGAATGACTGCAAGGTACCGGTCGAGAATCTGCTCGGCGACGTTGGCAAGGGGCATGTCATCGCCTTCAATATTTTGAACGTTGGACGTTTCAAACTCTGCGCGATGTGCGTGGGCGGGGCTCGGGTTTCGATCGAGAGTGCCGTTGCCTACGCCAAGCAGCGCAAGGCGTTCGGAAAGACGATCGGCGAATTCGGGCTGGTACGGGAAAAGATCGCGAACATGGCAACACTGATCTACGTCGGCGAATCGCTGGTCTATCGCACCGTCGGGATGATGGACGCGCTGCTCTCGGAAATCGACTCCGCGAGCGCCGGCGCCGCCAAAGAACGTCGCAAGGCGATCGAGGAGTATGCCGTCGAGTGCTCGATCCTCAAAGTCTGGGGCTCGGAGATGATCGATTACGTCGTCGACGAGACGCTGCAGATCTATGCCGGCTACGGCTTTGTGGAAGAGTATCCGGCGGAACGGGCCTACCGCGATGCTCGCATCAACCGCATTTTCGAGGGCACGAACGAGATCAATCGGCTGATCATCACCGGATTCCTGCTGAAGCGGGCGATGAGCGGCCAGTTGCCGCTGATGCCGGCGATCAAGAAGTTGATGGACGAAGTGCTGAGTGGTCCGTCCGTTGGCGAGGAGATCGAGGGTCCGTTGGCGGAAGAACGCAAACTGGTGGCGCAGGCGAAGAAGCTTGGCCTGTTCGTCTCCGGGTCGGCGACGCAGAAATATATGCAGGCGATCCAGGACCAGCAGGAAGTGATGGGTGCGATTGCGGATATGACGATCGAAATCTACGCCATGGAATCGGCTGTGCTGCGCGCGCAGAAGATGGTCGACCAAAAAGGCGAAGCGTCGGCCGCGCTGCCGATTGCGATGACGCGAGTGTATCTGATGCAGGGGTTCGAAAAAGTCGAGGCGTCGGCCAAAAAAGTCATTGCCGACGTGGCGGAAGGCGACATGCTGCGCACGCAGTTGGCGATCGTGCGGCGGTTGTCCAAGCACGAGCCGTTCAACACGATTGCGCTGCGCCAGCAGATTGCGCAGAAGACGATCGAAGCTGGGAAATACACGCTGGCGTAGCTGCCTGTGGAGGGACGGGCGTCTCGCCCGTCCAGCCGGGCGGGGACGCCCGGCGCTCCACAAGCTAGCTTGGATCCGCGACAGCGTGCGAAAGATACTACTCTTTGGGAAAGTTGGGGTCCGCCTTCACTTCTTCAATCTGCTTGGTGTGGCGTTCGGAGTGCGCGGAGATCAGCAAGATCCACTGATACGCATCGAGCGGGCCCAACATCGGGTGCGGGCCGAAGTGGTCGCGCAGATCGTCGTTGGTGGTTCGGACGTAATCCATGGTCGCTTTGCGGCTGTCCTCGAAGGCTTTGGTCAGCTCCGCCTGCGTCGCCCAGCGATTGGTTGGCTTCAGGAATTCCGGCGCCTGCGCTTTGTGACTGCGGTCGGGGACCATCTTCAGAATCGTCTCGTCTTTCCCCGCCATCTCGGCTCGTTTCTCGGGCGTGGCTGGCGAGGTCATGATCTTGCTTTGAACCATGCCAAAGATCATGGATTCGGAGATCGCGATGTGCTCCGACACCTCGGCCACCGACCAGCGGTCCGGGGCGGGCTTGAATCTCCACTGCTTCTCCGACAGTCCAGCGATGGATTTCAGAAATGCGTCGTGGGTGGCTTGCAGACTCCTGAGCGCAGCTTCACGCTCCTCGGCCGACAAAGTCGCTGGTGCCGGAGTTGCGGTGGTTTGAGCGATGCTTGCCAGCGCAAGCGTGAGAACGAGGCACAGCACTCCTGAAAACTTCCATTGAAATTTCATTCGTTGCCCCTGTGAGATTGGAAATGCGGTTGGGTAATTATAATGGCAGTCCGGAAAAGCGCAAGCCGCTCACTCAAACCAGCCGCTGCGGTAAGCCACCCACCACGAGATGTACACGATGGGAATGGTCGCGCCCAGCGCCCACCACCGCGGTAGAACGAAATCGGCAGCGAGCCCGAGCACGGTGAAGGAGATCCAGAAGATCTTGCGCTCCATACTCTGGATTGTAAGGCTTTCCCGCCACGGATGATCCCGGTTGGCAGCCCAGAGAAAAACTTCGGTTTGGTGTAGAGACGGGGCTTGCCCCGTCTCCTTTGGACGCCGCGGTAAGCCGCGTCTCTACCAAATCCCGGAAATCAGGCCTTGGGCCGGAGTTCTTCCATCACACTCTGAATCAACTCTTTGGCGTCGGTGAGGTTTTTCATGATGAGTTGTACATCCATGACCGGCTTGCCCGGCCAGCGCTGGCTCTGGCAGTAGACGCCATGCTGCCCGACCAGGGCCATCGCGTCGGTGACCAGGTCCATGGTGACCGCGAGGCGTCCGCGAGGCACGCCCATGCGGATTTCGTAGTGCTCGAGTTCTTCCTGTTTTTCGTTGAAGACGGCCATGAGCAGATTGTAGCGGGGATGTGGGTATAATTCTTGCGAACAGCAATCAGCATTCAGCATGCAGTCAACACCAGGGATCAGAATTGGCTGACTGCTGACTGCTGACTGCTCTCAGGAGGAACAAATCATGAGGAAGTTTGCTTTAATCGCAGCGTCACTCTTCGCGGTTGCCACTCTCGCCTCGGCGCAAATGAACATGGCGCAGGACAAATCCAAGCGGCCCAGTCCGGCTGCCTATGCGGAGTGCAAGTTCCCCGACGGCAAAACCATCAAGACGGACTATTCCAGTCCGCGCGCGAAAGGGCGGAAGATTTTCGGCGCGGCGAGCGAGAAGGCGCTGGTGCCCTACGGCGAAATCTGGCGCACCGGCGCGAATGAAGCGACCACGTTCGTCAGCGACACGAATCTGAAGGTGGGTGGCAAGTCCTTGCCCGCGGGAAGCTATACCATCTTCACGATCCCTAAGGCGGACAAGTGGACACTGATTATCAACAAGAAGACCGCCGAGTGGGGCATTCCGTACAAGTACGAAGCCGACGAGTTGGCCCGAGTTGACATGCAGGTCTCGAAAACGCCGGCGCCGGTGGAGAACTTCACCATCGCTTTCGACCAGGCCGGCAGCAAATGCACACTGCGCATGGAGTGGGAAAACACCCGCGCCAGCGTCGAGATTACAAAGTGAAAAACCGGTTCGCGCGTCCGTAGAGACGGGGCTTGCCCCGTCTTCTTCGGACGCGGCGAGAGACGCGGCAAGCCGCGTCTCTACGGAAAATCACGGTGTTGTGCCCGATGTCCCGGCGCTATACTGGAACCCGATGCGGCCGATGCTGCGATTTCTTTGGAACTCCACCCGTAGCCACCGGATTGCTCCGTGGCGCAGTCCCTATCTTCTGTGGCGCATCGAGACCTACACCGGCGTCAAAATGACCCAGATCGGATTCCTGGAATTCTGGGAATTCTTGTGGACGGAGCGAAGCAGCCTGTGGCGATTCCTGAAGTGGACAGCGGAGATGGATCGCTACGTCCATCCCGGGGCGAAGAACTCCTAGCAGGATGCTGAAAAAATTATGAATTGTCATCCCGAGCGAAGCGAGGGATCTGCATTTTGCGGGCGAACCGCAGATCCCTCGCTTCGCTCGGGATGACAATCCACACAAGGTGTCGCTCGTGCACCCCTCAAGACCACGCCCAATTCATCGCCCTTCCATCACCACATTGACTTCGCTGCCTTTGCCCGCGCCCAGCAGTTGGTAGGCTGAACCCCGGTTGGCGGCGACTTCCAGAAAACCCATGCTGCCCAGGATTCCGAAGACTTCGCCGGGAGCGCCTTCGGCGTAGCTGGTACACATGCGCGTGGCCTCTGCCTTGGTTCCAATCGCGATCTTGAAGGCGGGCGGCGCGGCTGCGAAAAGTTGCGGCGCGTCCTGCGGCGTGATGTTGGTGATGAGATTGCCAAAACGGTCGACTTTCAGCACCACTCCTCGTAAGGTCCGCTCGTCCACCGGTTTGGGCCGTGGCGCGCCAAAGCGGACATAGTCGGCGATCTCTTCGCCGAAGCGATCGGGCTCGACTCCCTTTGCGAGATACGCCGCGACTGGGGAGAAAATGTCGCGCGCGTGGAAGGTGTTGCTGCAGGGCTGCAGAAAATAATGCTCGGCGGTGACGTGGCGGACGGAGATCCGCTCTTCCCGGTCGCAGATCAGAGAAAGCACGCCGTTGTCGGGAGCCACAAACACGTGGCGTTCGCTGGTCAGAATCACCGGCCGTCGCGTCGTCCCCACCCCGGGATCGACGATCACCATGTGCACGGTGCCGGAAGGGAAGTAGGAGTAGGCCTGCGATATGGTCAGCGCGCCATCCAAAATGTCGAAGGGCTGCACCGCATGGCTGATGTCGATGATCTGCGCCTCAGGGGCGATCTCGAGCATGACCCCCTTCATGGCGCCGATGAAATGATCGTTGAGTCCGAAATCGGTGGTGAGCGTGATGATCGCCGTGCGTGCCAATCCGTTACCTCGCCGAGCCTGAAAGTTTTAGGAACCCCAACGAAGTATCGGACGTCGCACGATGGCGCGTCAAGGAAGCATTCAGCAGTCAGCACTCAGCCAATTCAGGTCTTGGGTAGGGCACGGCTTCAGCCGTGCCGCCCGGGAGCCAATAATGACGCGGGCTTTAGCCCATGAGGGATACGCAGCTTTAAGGTTTGGCTGACTGCTGTTTAGTCCACTTGCACGTCCCCGGAACCGGTGTGAACCGAAATCGTGGGACCGCCGCCGCGCACTTTGCCCACCACGCTCTTCCTCGACTCCCGGATGCGGCCCTGGACGGTGGTAGTCACGGGATGGCCCAGCTTGACGGTTCCGGAATTCGACGAGATATCGACGTCGAAGGCGGCGTCCGAGGGTACATTCAGGGTTACGTTTCCCGAGCCGGTACGCACGCTCCACATGTTTTTGGGCGAGCCCTTGCCGTGAATGTCGCCGCTCCCCGCCTCGGCATGAAATCCACCATTGATGCCGCTTACGGTGATGTTGCCGGACCCAGTCCGGATGTCCACGTCGCCCGCACCCGTTTCCTCGATTTCGATATCGCCGCTGCCCGCTTTGACGCGCGCGGGACCGGAGAGCTCGCGCCCGCGAACGTTCCCCGATCCCGTCTGCAAACGCATTTCACCGGTGAGGCGCGCCAGCTTCAAGTCGCCCGATCCACTCTCCAGATCGATGTTGCCCTTGAGGCCTTCGACCTTCTGATCGCCGCTGCCCGTATGGGCACGAATCGCGGTGTTCTCCGGAACGGTGATCTCGTAGTCGATCGAAATGTTGCTGAGATTGATGTAGTCGATGCGGATGCTGCTGCCGTTCTGGCGAATCGGAGGATGGTTCTGCAATTCCTGCAACTCCGCCTTGTGGTCGCCGCCGAACCAGGAGTTGCCCGAGTGGATCTTGGCATGGATCGACACCGTGGCCGCAGCCCCGTTCCGCACGGTGATGTCGCCGGAGCGAGTCAGCACTTCGAGATCGACCGGGCCACTGACCTGGAACGAGCGGTCAAAGGTTCCGATGACCGAGGCAAAGCCGGCCAGCGAGCTGGCTATAACAAAGGCCAGCGTGCGGATGACTCGAGTGCGAATCAGAATAGTGTTAGTCATAGTAATCAGGTCTCAGGTCTTAGGTGTCAGGTCTCAGGTTCTGTAATTCAGGTCTTAGGTTCCCTGCGTCGGTCTTGGGTTTTTCCTGAGACCTGACACCTAAGGCCTAAGACCTGCTTTTCTCACTGCAATACCACCTGGTCGCCTTCCTTCAGCCCTTGCAGCAACTCCGTCTTGGCGCCGTTCGATATGCCGATGTTGACGGCGAGTTTCCGCTTGCCTTCTTTGCCTTTGGGATCCGGTATTTCGACCGATGCCTTCTTATCCTTGTCGTAAATGATCGAGCCTTCCGGGATCTGGAGCACGTTCTTGTGCTCTTCAAGAATGATCTCCGCGTTGGCCGTCATCATCGCTTTGAGCACGCCTTCGGGGTTGTTGATCGAGACGCGCACCTCAAAAGTAGTGACGTTGTCTTTTTCGACGCCCATGGGCGAGATCTTCGTCACTTTGCCAGTGAAGGTCTTGTCCTTGAACGACTCGACTTTGATCCGGGCGGGTTGTCCCAGATAAACCTTGCCAATATCGCTCTCGTCCACTTTGCCTTTGACGTAAACCTCGCTGGTATCGCCGAGAGTCATCACCAGCGTGGCCGACGAACCCAGCACCAGAATGGAGCTGACCGCATCGCCAATTTCCACGTCGCGCGAAAGAACGATCCCGTCAATCGGCGACTCAATCGTTGTGTAACCCAGTTGCTCCTCCAGTTGTCTCAGGTTGGCGCGGTCCTGTGCCACCTGCCCCTGGGCCTGACCAATCTTGGCCTGCAAAACCTGCAACTGCGCCTTGGACACATTTTGTTTGTTCAGCGCCATCTCGTAATTTTTCTCCGCGTCGTCGAGCGCGGAAGCGGAAACCACGCCGTCCTTCGCCATGCCCTGGGCGCGGTCATACGCGCGTTTCAACAGGGGCACGTCGGGACCCTCGGCGTCGACCTTGGCGCGCTCCAGGTCGGCGCGCGTGCCGTTCAAGCTGGCATTCGAGGCCTCTAATTGCGCACGGGCCTGTTCGACGCGAGCCTGAATCTCTTCCTTGTCGAGTTCGGCGAGCACCTGGCCCTTCTTCACCTTGTCGCCATATTCGACGTAGAGCTTCTTCACAATGCCGCTGGCCTTGGATTTGATCTCGACCTTGGTGATGGGTTCGATCTTGCCGGTCGCCACCACGCTTTTCGCCAGGTCTCCCTTCTCAACCTTGGCGAGTTTCGAGGGGTCGATCTTGGTCCCCCTGCTGGATGCGATGAGCACGCCAGCAACCAGCAGAACCAGAACGGCTGCCGCTATCGAGCTCCAGATGATGATTCGTTTACGCCGTTTCTTCCTGCCGTTGCCGTTGCCTTCCACGACCGCCTCCTGCTTGATTTCAAATCTTAGAACCGGCATGCACCTGTTGTTACGGGAGAACCATCGGAATAGTTCCTCAAAAATTCTCAGGTTTCGTTTCAGTATCGCTGTAGAGACGGGGCTTGCCCCGTCTCCAGCGGTGCGGCCAGCCGCGTCGCTACAGGAAATCAGACGCCTGCTCCGCCGTCTTATATGTACTTAGACCGCCGGGCAACCGAAAAGAAAGCGATCAGTTCAGGATAACAATCAAAGGATCGGTTCCAATTGTACCGCCCCCGAGTCCGCGGCATAAATCCCCTCTGTCATCCTGAGCGAAGCGAAGGACCTATGTACTTGAATTCGCGGGGCATCGGCCCGAGACACGGTACTGTGCATTCTCGTCCTCCGAACCATTATCCCTTTGGAATGTTAAAATTAGACTTCCATGATTGCATCCGTGCTGCTGCGGGTGTTCGTTGTCCTGCTCCTGGTGGCGGTCAATGCCTTCTTTGCCGCGGCCGAGTTCGCGCTCGTCAGCGTGCGCGAAACGCGCATCCAGCAACTCATCGAAGCCCACCGGGTGGGCGCCCGCACCGTCCTCAAACTTCACCAGCAACTCAGCCGCGTAGTGAACGGCGTTCAACTGGGAATTACCGTTACCAGTCTGACTCTGGGCTGGCTGGGCGAGCCGGTTCTGGCGCGCCTGTTTGAAGGCTGGATTGGAAGCGTGCCGTACGCGGCGATCTACGCTCATGCCATCGCCGTGGCGGTGGCCTTTGTGATGATCACCAGCCTGCACGTGATCCTCGGCGAACTGGTTCCCAAATCGCTCGCCTTGCAACGGGCGGAGCGGGTCGCACTCGCGGTCGCGGCGCCCATGGACGTTTTCCTCACCGTCACCGGGCCCCTGACGATGGGCATGAGCCGCGCGGCCGGTTTTGTTCTGCGCGCTTTCGGGACCCGCGAGATCCGGCACGGTTCGGTTCACTCTCCCGACGAACTCAAGCTGATCGTCACCGCCGCCCACCACTCCGGACAGCTCTCTCCCACCCAGGAAGAAATGCTGTTGAATGCTCTGGAACTGGACAACATTACCGCTCGCCAGGTGATGGTGCCGCGGACCAGAATTTCTTCGTTGCCTTCCGACCTGAATCTCGACGAAGCCCTGTCGCGCGTGGTCGACGATCAACACTCGCGCGTCCCGGTGTATGATCCGCAGCGCGGTCCCGAACATATCGTCGGCGTGCTTTACGCCAAGGACTTGATGCGTTGGACGCGGCTGCGCCTCGGCCTCGTCGCCGATCCTCCCGCTGCCCTGCGCATTTCGCAGATGAAGATTGCCCAGGTCATGCACGATGTGCTGGTGGTGCCCGAAACCAAGTCCTTGCTCGATCTGCTCGGTGAATTCCAGCAGCGCAAGCGGCACTTGGCGGTTGTGGTCGACGAATTCGGCTCCACCGCCGGAGTGATCAGCGTGGAAGACGTGCTGGAGCAACTGGTCGGCGAACTGGAAGACGAGTTCGATATCGCCTCCGCGCAGCCGGCGGTGACCGACGCGAATGCGCCGCTTGTGCTCGACGGAGCGATCAACATTCGCGACCTCGAAGCCCAGCACGAACTGAAACTTCCACAGGACGAAGGCTTCGAGACGCTCGCCGGTTTTGTACTGTCGCGCTTGCAGAAGATGCCCACCGGCGGCGAGGCGTTCGATTATGAAGGGCGGCGCTTTGTAGTAGAAAAAATGGAAGGCCATCGCGTCGCCACCGTTAGGATCGCGCCCGTGCCCGTGGTTCCGGCGGCGACGACCTCGGCAGCTTCCGTGCAGCGTGCCGGAGATTGATCGTGTGGGGACGGGTGTTTGTGTGGGGACGGGCGCCCTCGCCCGTCCAAGCCGAGCGCAGCTCGGCAGTTGCCTGTGATCCAACCAACCCTGGATTCGCTGTAACATCCCGTGGTACAAGTGAGATTCGCATGAGGCCATCACCTCCCTGTAGAGACGGGGCTTGCCCCGTCTTGCATGCTGTGGAAGAACTCGATGTTGCAGTGGATTATGTTGCAGTGGATTTTGGGTGGCGCAGCGCCGGGGTCCCCAGCCCGCGCGCATTTTGCGGGCTGGGGTGGAGCGCTTCAGCGCTGCGGTAACTGCATTGTCTTGAGTGCGGCTTTAGCCGCTGAGGTCACGAGATAGCTTCTTAATTCCTTATGCCGCGCTACTTAATCTCGCGCGTCCTCTACACCCTGCCCGTCATCTGGCTAGTCGTCTCGACTGTCTTCCTGCTGATCCACTTCGTCCCTGGCGATCCCATCCAACAAATGCTAGGCGAGGGCGCTGCCGCCGGAGACATCCAGGCCGCAAGACACGCCTATGGTCTAGATATCCCGCTAGGCCAGCAATACCTGAATTACTGGCGAGGCGTGCTCCACGGAGATCTAGGCAAGTCCCTGCGCTTCAACCAGGGAGTTACAACTCTGATCGCAAAGCGCTATCCCTTCACCCTGCAACTAACTCTGGCATCGTTATTCGTAGCGATTGTGTTAGCCATTCCCGCAGGAGTGCGCTCCGCCCAGCGCCGCAATCAATGGGATGACCGCGCCCTAAGCGTAGTCAGCCTCTTCGGCCTGTCATTTCCAAACTTCGCCTTGGGCCCGGTGCTCATCCTCTTTTTCGCCGTCAAGCTGGGATGGCTCCCCGTCTCCGGTTCCGGCTCGTTTGCCCATCTGATCCTTCCGGCGATTACCATGGGTGGAGCCTTAGCCGCGATCCTGACCCGCATGGTACGCACGTCAATGCTGGAAGAATTAGGCCAAGACTACATCCGCACCGCCCGCGCCAAAGGCCTGCCTGAGCGCACCGTAGTCTATCGTCACGCCCTGCGCAACGCCATGATCCCAATCCTGACCGTCCTAGGATTACAATTCGGCGCCCTGTTAGCCGGCACGATCGTGACCGAAACCATCTTCTCCTGGCCCGGCATAGGACGCCTAACCATCCAAGCCATCGCCAACCGCGACTACTATCTGGTGCAGGGATGCATTCTGGCGATCGGCTTGACCTATGTAGCCGTAAACTTTCTGACCGACTTGCTGTACTCGGCGGTGAACCCGAGGATTAGGCAATAATCCCGTGTAGGGCGGACACTCCTGTCCGCCGCCTTTGACCTTGCGGTTGTCCTCACGGGTGCCCCATCCTTGCGCGTTCTGTGCGCAAGGGTGGGATTCCACGGAAGTATCGCCCGGTGCCCCAGGTTCGCGCCCGTTCTTTGGGCGCTAACCTGGGCTTGCTCACACCAACTCAATCGCCACCCGCCGCCCCACCAAAGCCGGAGCTCGCTGCAAACTCGACAGCGTGATGTCGCGTTTCGGATCGAGAATGCGATCGACCTGGGAGCGGCTCGTCTTCAGCAAGACCGCCATGCGCGCCTTGGAAATCTTTTTCTTCTTCATGGCCTTGGCCAGTTGCCAGGCCACGACCTCCTTGTTGGCTTGCGCCTGCGCTTCCTCAAAGATGTTTTCCTTCTTCAAGAAGTCGTCAATGCTCGATCCCAGATTCTTCTTGCTCACTTGCTCCTCTTTTTCTTAGCCTCGAATTCCGGCGGGAGTTCGTCCCCCGCAACAGGGGGATTCCCCTTCCCAACCCGCTTCAGTATGCGAGCGATCTTGGCGGGATTGGCGCGACGTGCCCGCGCGGTGAAGTACTCTTCTGTCCGCAAGGCAGAAATCTTTTCTGCAACCGCCACATTGATCAATTGATTCAGGGCCACACCTTCGGATTCCGCGAGTTTGCGTGCCTCATCCAGCAAAGACGGCTGCAACCGTAATGCGAAATTGCTTCTTCTCATAACATGCTCCCCAGGTTCGAATTACTCACCTTCATCTTCCAGTACCCGGAGAAATTCTCCGGGGCGCATTACCCTGCAACTAAACCGAGCCGCGACCGGGTTGAAGTCCCGTTGGTTAAAAGTCACGATCGCATGTGCCTGCCCGTTGACGGCGGTTTCCAAGACCATATCGTCATTCGGATCGGGCAACGCGGGCCTCCAGCGAAACGCGAACGTCACGCGTTTGCCCACGAGAGACAAGCCATCGAGAACGTCCGCGACCTCTTCTCTGCTCGCCCCCGACGCCGCCAGATGCTCTGGCCGGCTCAGAACGGCCTCATACTCCAACATCAGCGGCACTGAGATCAGCAACTCGAACCGCCGGTCCAGTGCGGCCAACAAGATTCGGCGCGAAGCACCCGTTTCGCTTCGAAAAGCCGCGACCAGCACGTCGGTGTCGAGGACGTAAGCAGGCACTGTCCAATGATATTGCCAGCAATATTACAATGTCAAGGGTGAACTGGACATCGACCATCCCAATTCAAACGCCTGCCGGGTGCCCCACTCATTCGCGTCCTTTGCGAATGAGTGGGCTTGCAGGCCATGCACCAAACTGGTGTATAATGATGCCATGCCGGTGACAAAGCACGTCCGACGGAGCGTGTCGCTCCCCGCTCCGATCGCCAAACAAGTAGATCGCCTGGCAAAGAGCCAGCGCTTGAGCGATAACCGTGTCCTGGTGGAGCTCATTGAGCTGGGCATCGAAGCGCGGAAACAGAAAGAGAAGACGTTCTTCGACCTTGCCGAACGTTTTCGCGCCACTAGCGATCCCGAACAGGCGAAACGGCTGGGCGACCAGTTGGGCCGCCTGGTCTTCGGTGAGTAATGCCGCAGATTGAAAGCTGGCCGCGGATTCCCGCCGCCATCCGCGATCATCTGATCGAGCGCATGCGCGACCGCAACATCAGCCTCGACGATCTCAACCAACTCCGGGTTTGGCTGGAGACAAGACCGATTGTCCCCACGGGGCTGTGGTATAAGGATTTCGGCTCATTCAAGCTGTGCGGCGAGGGCAAGTACCCCAAGACATTTCTACTCCCTGGTCAGGCAGCCACCGGCGACAAGCTATAGATCATGTCCACCCTCGCCATCTCGCTCCCCCGCGTCGCCCGCCGCAATCCGTTAGCGGCGGTGGGAGTCGTGCTGGTGACCATCTTCGCCTTCTCCGCGATCTTCGCGCCCTGGATTGCGCCGCAAGATCCCGCGCACATCGATCTGCCGAACCGCTTGCAGACGCCCTCCGCGCAACATTGGTGCGGCACCGATGAACTTGGACGCGACATCCTCTCCCGCCTGATCTGGGGAGCGCGAATTTCTTTGTTCGTCGGCAGCAGCGTGGTGGCCTGTTCGCTTCTGCTCGGCCTCATCATCGGCAGCCTTGCCGGATACTACGGCGGAGCGATCGACCGCTTCGTCAACGTCGTGCTGATGAACGCATTTCTTTCGTTCCCCGGCATTCTCATCGCGATCGCCTTCGTGGCCTTCCGCGGCCCCGGCATTTTCAATCTCGTTCTTGCCTTGTCGCTCGGAGGCTGGGTCGGCTACGCCCGCCTGGTGCGCGGACAGGTGCTGGCGGTGCGCGAACGCGAATTTGTGGAAGCGGCGCGAGCGCTCGGCGCCGGAGATCTTCACATCATTACCCGGCACATTCTGCCCAACATCATTCAGCCAGTCATTGTGCAGGCGGCCATCGGTATGGCGGGCGCGGTGCTGGCCGAGGCGACGATGAGTTTTTTGGGATTAGGCGTCCCGCCGCCAACCGCAAGTTGGGGATCGATGCTCAATGACGCCCGCTCGCACCTCTTCGACGCTCCTCATCTGGTGCTCTTCCCGGCGGTGACGGTGATGTTCGCGGTCCTGGCCTTCAATTTTATCGGCGATGCGTTGCGCGACTTTCTCGACCCAAGATCAAGGATTGAGGCCGGGTTGTAGTTCGTGGCATAAATCACGCTTGTCATCCTGACCCTGAGTTTGTCGAAGGGGAAGGATCTGCTGTCTCACGCACTGACAAGAAAGTAATTCCTTCCCCTTCGACAAACTCAGGGTCAGGATGACAACCGTGCGATGAATTTACATATCCGTGACATTCAAAGATTTCATGTCCGCGAACTGGTTTTCCGCCGATAACTTTTTCCGCCCTTCCACGTCCAATTCAAAGACAGCAGATTGCGGAACTTTTTCCTGGGCTGATTCGTATCAACAGACATCAAGGCAGGTTCGTATGAATAGAAATATGGAACTGCAATTTCAAGTCGAATGCTTGCAGGATGTAGCCGTCGTGAACTGCTCGGGACGCATGGTGCGCGGCTCAGCGCTCGACGAGTTCCGGCGCCGGATCGAGCAACTCGAACGTGTCCGCGTGCTGGTGCTTGATGTTTCCGAAGTCGAGCAACTGGACGCGGGTGGCTTGGGAACCCTGCTGCTGGTGCGCCGTTGGGCAATGCAGAACTCGGCGAAGATGAAACTGGTCAATCCGCCGGTTTTCTTCCGCAGACTGCTCGAGGCCACCCATCTCACACCGGTGTTTGAGATTTCTTCCCTGAAAGAGGCAATCTGCATCTTGCGCGCAAAGGAATCCCCGCCCCGCTTTGCGGTCGCCTGAAATATCGGACTCATGGGCGCGATGCTTTATAATTCGCGCCCATGAGCCCGCCCTTCCAAGTTACACGTAGGGACAGCCGCCCCGGCTGTCCAGCCGAGCGAAGCTCGGCAGCGTCTAGCCGCCCGTGATGACCAAACTAGGATGACCCATCTCGCCCGCAAATTGCGCGTTACCGATTACTTCTCCCTCGGCTGGGGAACGATGGTCGGCGTTGGCTGGCTTGTTGTCATGGACGATTGGCTGCTGCGCGGTGGCCCGCTCGGCGGCATTCTAGGTTTTGCCATTGGCGGCATTCTTCTGCTGCCCATCGGTTATGTGTACGGCAAGTTGGTGATGGCCATGCCCGACGCCTCGGGCGAGGTCGCCTATACCGCGAAAGTTTTCCCGCGGCCGGTCAGCTTCTATACCGGATGGATGATGATGCTCGCCTACTTCATCGTTTGCCCGTGGGAGGCTGTGGCCGTGGGCCGCATCGCCGCTTACATCTTTCCCGCGCTCGATTCCATCGAGTTGTACCGCGTGGCGGGAAAGCCGGTTTACTTGCCGCACCTGGCGATCGGGCTCGCGCTCACGGCACTGGTCACGGTGGTCAACTATCGCGGCATCCGGCTGAGCGCCACGTTTCAAAATTGGACCACGTTCGGCACGCTGGCGCTTTTCGTGATCTTCGTCGCGGTTGGCGTCACGCGCGGATCGCCAGCCAATTTTCCGCCTTTATTCACGCACACTCCGTTCATCTCCATTTTGCTGGTTCTGCAAATCGTCCCTTATTACATGCTGGGATATGAATCGGTGACCAAGGCTGCCGAGGAAGCCAATCCCCAGTTTCGCGCCCAGGGATTCTCTCGCGCCATCTTTGCGGCGATCATCGTCGGCGCCGTGTTCTACATCATTGTGATCGCGGCGGTGGGCTTCGTGGCGCCGTGGCGTCCGCTGACCGGCGCACCATTCATGACGGCGGTCGCTTTCGAACATGCCGTCGGCTCGCGCTGGATCGTGAGCATCATTCTCAGTGCCGCGTTGCTTTCGCTATTCAAAGTCTTCAATGGAAATTTCATCGCCGCCAGCCGCCTGTTGTTTGCCATGGGACGGCGCGGGCTGGTGGATGCACGACTGGCCAGAGTGCATCCACAAAATCAAACTCCAGCCGCGGCGGTCGTCTGGGTTGGCGTCGCCACAGCTTTGTGCATGTTTCTGGGCAGCGCGATTCTGGTTCCGATCTCTGAGGTCGGATCGGTCGCTTGCGCCACCGGATGGTTCGCGGTGTGCGCCGCCTATCTCTGGATGAGGCCCCGCGTCGCCGACCGCTTGATCGCTCTGCTGGGCGCGTTGGTTGGTCTGGCGATGGTGCTGATGAAGTTTGCGCCGTTTGTGCCCGGCCATTTTTCCGGCTGGGAGTGGCTCGTGCTCGGACTCTGGATTATCCTGGGCGCGTCGATTGGCCACCCGCGCGGCGGACAGCTTGCTACCGGCCACGTACCGTAGGTTTCAGTCGCAGGAATATTTCGCCACGATGCAGTAGGAGTATAGCCAACAGCTAAGAGCCGGGAACTAACCGCTGAGAGCTGACAGCCGGCTTTAAGGTCTAATCCCGGTCTTCGCGTTTGCTTCCGTACGCTTGGCTTCGGTGCGATTGCCCGGCGCGACGTGCGGCTTGGCCAGCGTTCCCGTAAGCGTCCATGATTGCTCGTCACCACGCGTCAACACGAAGTCAAAACCGCTAGCCGGGGAAGCGGTTCCGCTTACCTGGTAAATGCCGTCGCGCGATTCCAGTCTGCCGGCGGAAAGTTCCCAAGCGCCTTTTTCCAGGTGCAGTTCTCCGGCGAACCGGTGCACCGGCAGAGGCGCGGGCGAGCCTGGAATTTCAATATGTCGCAGGCTGCCGTTGCGCATTACAAACTGAAGCTTGCCGTCGGAGCGCGCCAGCAGACCACGAAAGTTGTCTCCGGATCCTTCCAGGTCGAACTTCCCGTCGGCCGTTCCGGCAATCCAGTCCTCGTTCATCAAAGCGCCCACCTGCGCCAGCGAAATATCTTGCAAGGTGCCGGTGCCGTGGTAGCGCACGGGCTGAGTGGACGCATCGTGATTCGACACATCAATGGTCCAGTTTCCCTGATGCGTGCCCTGCAGCAGTTGTGCGCGCAGAGCAGTCAGCGTGATCTTGCCTCGATCCACTTCCACTCGCGTCGCGACTTGGGTAACGAGCGCCTTCTTCAATTCGAACCGGCCGGCATGCAGGTGGCCGCGCGCCTGAATCGCGAGCAGTGGCGAAGGGCCCAGCGCGTCATTGGAACTGGAATTGGAATTCAAGATGCGGTACCACGGACGCTTGGCCGGATGTGGCGTGAACCATTCGGCGAGATCTCCGGTCGAAAGTTGGTCGGCTGTGAGATCGAACTGAAACCCACAGTTTGGAGCAATGCCCGGAGCAGCGCCTGGAGCCGGGCAATGACGCTGCGCTGTAATCCCGCCGCTCCAATGAGTGTTTCCAGTGCGAGCGGAAATTCTCTGCATCAACACCGCGTCCGCAGCGAGAGACATGGTCGCCGAGCTAATCTCAATCGGCGTGTTCAAGCCGTGCATCTCGGCGCGCACGTTGCGCAACTGGGCCGTCCCAAGCGTGGTGGGAGCTGCAAATCCCTGCCACGGCCCGGAGACGCTCACATCCAACTTGGCCTCGCCTTCCGCCGCCGGGCGCGTCACCGGCAAGCCCAGAACGTTCTCCAGACGAAGCAGGTCTTTCAGTTCCACGTCGCCGCGCAGAAAAAAACGATAACCGGCAATGGAGATCCACCCGCCGGCGTTCACCGGCGCGGAGGCGTTAATCGCCAGCGCGAGTGGCCCAATCCGCAGGTGAGGCTCAGCAGGCTCCTGCTCCGTTTGTTGTTCTTGTGTCCTCGGATGACCGGGCCTGCCCCGCTGCGAGTCGGCGGGTACTATGGTCCGTGAAACCAACGCCATTGGAATCGTGCCGAAGGCAACTTCATCCTTTCCCCCATTCGTCGAGAGCCGCACGTCCGTCGCCGAGCCACTGCCGCTCCATTGCGCCAGTGAACCGTGCCGTGCGTGCTCAGGAACGGGAGGCCCGTCGCGCATGGCGCGGAACTCCGCATTCAGCAATCCGCTGGCGGCAAGATCGCCAGAGATCTGCTTTTTCGCCTGACGCAGCAATCGAACCACGGAGGTCAGCGGCACCTTCTCGGCTTCGAGCCTCAGATCGTAGACGGGCGCTTGTGCGAACGGGGCCAAACTCCCTCGCAAGCGAAGCGTCCCGCCGCCCACCGGCGATTGGCACAGCAGGTCGGCAAGTGTGCTGGTGATCGCGTTGTACTCTGCCGAGCAACCGGTTGCCAGGCGCACGTTCTCGCTGCCAACAATGTCGTAGCGATGGAAACCTGCGATGGCTGTCTCGCTCTCGATCCGCAACGCTTCCGGAGTACCGGATAACTTCGCCGTGAAATCTACTCCGCCGCGCCATCCCCGGTCTTTTCCGCTCAGCAACTTGGTGATCTGTCCGAGTTGCCCGTTCTGCCATTGCGCAGTGAGCTGCACCGGGGTCAACGACAAACTCGCAGCGCGCTGCCAGGTGGCGTTGATCTGGAGCAACCCGGTATCGGTGAGATTAAAATCCGTACGCACGGGCTCGGCTTTTATACGCGCGCTCCAGGAATTTTCCGAATCCTGCCAAAGCGCCACGTCGGCATCCATGAGCGCGTAGGACTTCTTCGTCTGTCCCAGCTTGAAATTGATGCGGGCATGGCCGGCTTCGAGGTAGGGGAATGCCGGACGGCGCTCGGAAGCGGGTTTTTCGGTCGGAGCCGCGGGAATTTGTGCGTTGCGCTCGAGCAGGCTCGCCAGGTTCCAGCGGCCTTGGCTGCTGCGCACCAGGTTGATGCTGGGCTCGGTTGCGCTCAACGTGGCGATCTCAAGCCGCCCCCGGAGCAGGGAACGGAACCGGATGGCGGCGGAAACTTCCTGCGCGCGGATCATCGGCTCCGCGCTAAACGCGGGATCGTCGTAGATGACGAGCCCCTCAAGATCGAAGCCCGGCCGCGGCAGAAGCCGCAAACGCACGTTATCGAGCGCCACCCTGCGGCCCAGAGCGCTTCCGATGGAACTCGAAATCCGGTTTCGCAAGTGGTACACGGCGGGCCGGAACAGAAACAGGATCAGCACCAGAGCCGCGATGGCAGCCACCCCGCGCCTGGACCGCAGAAAGCTCACCGCACGATCCTGAGAGTTCGCGACCAGCGCGTTTCATCAAAGAAGTGAAGGATGATGTGCGCCAGAAACCCCAACCGGTCGCCCGCGCTGCGCATCTGGTACTGGTCTGCTGGAGTGATAAATGACCAGTAAACGAACATGGGACGGCCAATCACGTTCTTCCGCGGAATGAAGCCCCAGTAACGGCTGTCGTAACTGACGTCGCGGTTGTCGCCCATGGCAAAGTAGCTGTCCGAGGGCACGACGAGGTCACCGCCCTCCAGATGCGAAGGCAGTTCCTGCGCCCATTTTTCGTTTCTTACCCCGTACATTTCCGAAGGCGGCACCGCGGGAAAATTGTCCCGATAGGGGTTGAAATCCGCCAGCTTGTGCTGGACGTACGGCTCAACGAGTTTCTCGCCGTTGCGATAGACGGCGCCATCGCGCAAATGGATGTGGTCGCCGGGCACGCCCATAATCCGCTTTACCACAAACAGACCTTGTTCCTCTGGCGATAGGAACACAACAATATCGTTGCGACGGATATCGCGATAGGGCATCAGTGGCCCCATCCAATGCGTCGGCGGAGCGAACTGCTCCCGGTTCACGAATACGTGGTCGCCGATGAGCAGCGTGTTCTCCATCGAACTCGATGGTATCTCAAACGCCTGCAGCACAAACGTAATGATGAACAGGCCGGTGACCAGCACTCCCGCCAGCGAGGCCAGAAATTCCACCGTCGTCTCGCGCGGCTTCTCATCCACCGGCTTTTCGCTAACCACGACTTCTTCTTTTTCTTTTTTCGGCACGTTTGCCATCCGTTCAAGAGGATTTCTTCTCAGCCAACTTCATCAGCGAATCTGCATCAGCGCACGATCTCTCAGCGCACCAGCCTGAAAGTACGTCCCCAGCGCGTTATCTGGAACAAATGGGTTACCGCGTAGGCGAGGTGATAAAGTCTATCACCCAGGGTTGGCGATCCGGGAAGATCGTTGTTCAAACTACCCGAAGACCAGTAAATCAAAAGCGGGCGGCCGATGATATTTTCGCGCGGCACGAATCCCCAGTACCGGCTGTCCTGGCTGTCATCGCGATTGTCACCCATAACAAAATAGTAGCCCCCGGGGATAATCAACTGGTGGTCCTCCACCAGCTTCGGCATTTCTTTCCACCATTTTGCATCCACTCCGTAGTCGGGAGAATCGGTGCGCGGAAAATCGTCGCGATAGGAATTGCGCAACGCGGCGATGTACTGCGCGTAGGGCTCCCGCACCGGAGCGCCGTTGATGTAGACGTGCTTGTCGATCAGGCGCAGGCGATCTCCGGGCAAGGCCACCACTCGCTTCACGAAGTCCTGCGCGGGATTCACAGGATAATGAAAGACGATGATGTCACCGCGCCGGACGTTGCGATATGGCAATAAACGGTTCCACCCCGTGCTGCCGCCGTAGCAAAACTTATCCACCAGCAGGTAATCGCCAATCAGCAGCGTTTGCTCCATGGATTCCGAGGGGATGGTGAACGCCTGCAGGAGGAAGGTAACCACAAAAACGGCGATCACGACCGTTCCCGCGACCGATTGAATAGTCGCGGGCCAATCCCCGGCGGAAATCTTCTCACTCCAAGACATAATTCTTGCGTGGTTCTCGTGTAGTGCCTGTGTGACGGCTGTGTGGTGACGGGGCTTTGCCCCGTCCCCCGCGTGCCGCGTCACGAAGTTGCGCCCGGCTGAGACGCGGCAAGCCGCGTCTCTACTTTAGATTTCCAGGCAATGTCGCCAGGTGCTCCAGAACTTGCCGCGCCGCTTCCTGTTCAGCCCGTTTCTTGGTCGCGCCCTGCGCCCGCCCCACGAACTGCCCCGTCGCCGGCGCCGGCGCCGGCGCCGGCAATCGCACCTCGACCGTAAACGTCTTCTTGTGCTCCGGACCTTCTTCCTTCACCAGCGCGTAAACCGGCTGCGCTCCTCCTCTGGCTTGCAGTGCTTCCTGCAACGCGGACTTGAAATCCATCACCGGAATGGCGCTGGTCTCCAGTTTCATGTGCCCCAGTTCCGGCTCCACGATCGCGCGCACGATAAAGTCTCGCGCCACCGCCCACCCGCCGTCGAGATAGAGCGCGGCCAAGATCGCTTCCAGTGCGTCCACCAGCAGGCTTGCCTTGTTGCGGCCGCCGCTTTTTTCTTCGCCACGGCCGAGACGCATGTAATGACCAATCTCAAGTTGCTCGGCTACTCGCAGCAGATGCCGCTGTCCGACCAGATGAGCGCGCAGCTTCGAAAGATGTCCTTCCTGGAATTCGGGGAAGCGGTGGAAAAGCGCCTCGCTGGTGACTAGCCCGAGCACCGCGTCTCCCAGAAACTCGAGCATTTCGTTATCACCGCTGGATGATCCGCTGCCAGACGAGCCACCGCCTGCGCCCAGCGCATCCACCTCGCGCGCTTGCGAGCTGTGGGTAAGCGCCTGCTCGATCAATTCCCGGCGCTGGAAGTGGTAACCCAGGCTTTCTTCCAGCGCCATGATTTCGCGTGACTTCATCACAAAGCGGGCCAATGATCCTTCGGCCCGAATTTTCGTGGAGACGAGGCAAGCCTCGTCTCTACAGTGTGGCGGTTAGTTCTTCGGAGGGCTCTGCGGTTGGGCCGGGGCTGCGCCTCCGGTGAGCTGTTGCAAGCGGTCGCGTTCCCGGCGCGCCGGCGTTCCAATCACGGTGTTGTCCTGCGTCAGTTCCACGGCGCGATTGGCCACCTTGAGCGCCTCCGGATATTTCTGCTCCTTATCGAGCGTCAGCGCCAGACGGAGAATGACCACAGGGTCCGGGTTGCTGGGGAACGCGTCGATCGACTTCTGCAGATTCTCCTGCGCCACCGGATAATTCTCCTTCTTGAACTCGATGGTACCGACAATCGAATACGCGTTCGAGCGCAGCAACGATTTGTAGGCGTCGATCTTCTCCTGCGGCGTGCCGCTTGGCACTTGGACGTCGGTGTCCACGGTCTGCGTGGCCTTCTTTGCCATGGCGGTGGCTTCGCCGAAACGCTGATCCTTGTCGATATCCGAGTCGTGCGTTCTCTCGGCGATTACCTCGGCAACGATTACCAGAGCCTCGGGATCGTCTCCGTCAAAGCCGAGCACCTTGCGGCCCATGGCCTCGGTTTTCTCGGCGTTGTTGGCATTCTGGTAGAGGCGCATCGCGTTCTTATAGAGCAGCACGCGAAGTTCACTGTCGGGGAACTTGGCAGCAAAATCGTCAGACGCCTTCTCCAGCGCGGCAGCGTCGGGGCTTGCCGCCGCCGCTTTCCAGGCATCGAACTCCGGCTGGGTCTTGGCTTGCGGAGGACGCTTTCCCGCTGGCGCCGCCTGACCCGCTGCCGGTGGTTTCTGCTGCGCCGGCTGTCCGCTGGCCTGGGCCTCGGCCCAAACCGCAACACTCATTATCATCCCCAGACTCACTATCCCTAGAATGACGGCTGCTCGCTTCATGCTGTCTCCCGTACCGCAAAATTTCAAACGTCTTGCGAAGTTTCAAAGATGCCAATAGTATCTCAGGCGTTCGCGCAGTGTCCCGCAAGTTCGCGGCATAAATTCCAACTGTCATCCTGAGCGCAGCGAAGGACCTATTGTATTTGAATTCGCAATGCACAGGTTCTTCGGAACACGACACCAGCGCCTGCCTAGCAAAACCCTTGCAACCCTGAAACCCTTTTTACTCCGGCTGCTTCGCCACGGGAGGTTCGTAGGGCTGCTCCAAGCCCCGTCGCGCCGCGAGCGTCGCTTCCGGAAGCGCTCCACCGGCCGCATCCAGCGCCGCCCGATACTGGTCCACGGCAGCGGGCCGATCCTCCTTCAAATCAAAAATACGGCCCAGATAAATATGAGACCAGGCGATCACCTTGGGTTCATGTGCCGTCTGCAGCGCTCGTTCAAAGTACGTGCGCGCCCCAGCAATGTCCCGATTCGCGGTGGCGACTTCCGCCAGAATAAATAGCGCGCGTCCCGAATCTTCTTCCTGCCCATCGAGCGCCTGTTGCGCCAGTTTCTGCGCGGTTTCCGGATCGCCCGCCGCCAGCCGCCGCTCCGCCTTCAGCAGGAGGTCGTCGTTCTGGGATCGGGCCAGGTGAAGAAGCTCGGGTGCCGCCTCGCCCGCGAACTGGATCTGGGATGCCCGCTTCATTTCCTTGCCGACTTCGATCGAGCCGACCAGGCCCGGATAAGCATTGCGCATGCCCTCCGGATCTCTTTCGAACTTGCCCAGCGCGTCGTAAAAATAGCGCGTCAGCACGTACCCTTCCTTGTCGGCTTCGTCGATGCCACGGGCTCGCTCCGCCTCCGGAATTTTGCTCAATCGCTCTTCAATCGCCCGGATCAGGCATTCCGTCGCCAGCAGCGAAATGCTGCTCTTGAATGCTTCGTCCATGGGCGCGTCCTTCACGTCCTCGAGCAGCGGCTCCAGCCGCTTGAACGAGTCGCCGTTTTTCAGCGCCAGCGGATCCAGAAGATAATGCAGATACGTATGCCGAATCTGTTGCAGCTTGATGGCCGTACTCGTGGCCGGTGAAATCACCACATAATAATCCGACGCGTAGTTGCGCGCGTTGGTCTGGCTAGGCGCGCCCATCGCATCCAGATAGACGGTAAACTGCCGTCCCAGGTAACCCGCCGATGGCATCTTCAGATAGATCTCGGTGTCGAACGTCATCTTCGCCAGCGGAGCGTGATAAATCTCGGTCAATTCCCGATAGCGCTCGCGGCGCCGCTCCCAGATCGCGTGCAACCCAATCTTTTCATAGAAGGCCTGCATCAGCGGCACGATGTCGGCCACCGCTCCGGCGTCGGGCGGCAGCTCCGTCTGCTTCACTTTCAGCGTGAAGGCTGGGGGCTCCTCCAGATAGAGCGCCAGCGATACATAGTGAGACAGGTCGCGCGCCGGCTCCGGCGCCTGGTGCTGGCGGTAGAACAAGCACATCGGACCTACCACGTCCTGAGCTCCGGAGGTATTCTGCACCGCCTTGGCGACTTCCGATCGGATCTGCGTGCGCAGCGGGTCGGAAGCATTCAGCTCCTGGTCATAGCCGCACGTGTTGATCGCGGTCAGCACCGTGAACAGCGTCTCGCTGGTTTCCAGCGACACCTGCGGCCTAGTCTGCGCCAAGCCGGACGCCGCCACCAGCACGACCGCCAGACTCAGAGCGAACGCCAGTCGAACGCGTTGTCCCAGAAAGTTCCTTCGGATATCGGGCATAGACGGTTGCGCTAGAAGTAGTGTACGAACTGGTCAATTCGCGGTCAAACCGATACTGGGCCAACTTCCGACTTGCCGACCCTCCGCCCGGAGACCATCCTCGTCCTCTTGCGACTCCGCTTGCCCAGACACTCCGCGATGCAGATGTATTCCTTCTGGAGTGCCCCAATCCTGTGATACCCTGCCTCGGAAACGAGGTGTGACCATGCGCGCTTGCATTCGAGCGGCCAAGTCTGCGTTTCTAGCCGTCCTGCTTTTTTGCGCAGCCGTCCCGTCGGCGCAGCAGGCAGGCCAATTGCCCACGCCTAAGGAGGGCGACTACGTTTCCCACGATTTCCATTTCAAATCGGGCGAAACCCTGCCTGAGTTGCGATTACACTACGCAACCTTTGGGACTCCCGTGCGCGACGCGAGCGGCAGGGTTACGAATGCCGTGCTGCTGTTACACGGCACCACTGGTTCCGGCGGACAATTCCTGACACCGCAGTTTGCCGGTGTGCTATTTGGGCCGGGACAGCTCCTTGACGTCACGCGCTATTACATCGTTCTGCCGGATAACATCGGTCACGGAAAATCCAGTAAGCCCAGCGACGGCATGCGCGCCCATTTTCCGCAATATGACTATGACGACATGGTTGCGGCCCAACACGAGTTGCTGGAAAAAGGGCTGGGCGTGAATCATCTGCGCCTCATCCTCGGCACTTCCATGGGCTGCATGCATTCCTGGGTTTGGGGCGAAAGCTACCCCGATTTTATGGACGCACTCATGCCGTTGGCCTGTCAGCCGGTGCAGATCGCCGGACGGAATCGAATCTGGCGCAAGCTGGTGATCGACGGCGTTCGCGACGATCCCGAATGGAAGAGCGGCGACTACACTGCCCAGCCTCGTGCGGCGCTGGAAACCGCGGCGGCGATGTTTTACATCGCCGCGGGCGCAGCTCTACAAATGCAGACGAGCTTCCCCACCCGCGACGCGACCGACGCGGCGGATGACGACTACGTGAAGCGGTTCATTGCGGGCCATGATGCCAATGACCTCCTTTACGCCGTGAATGCCTCGCGAAACTATGACCCCTTGCCGCGGCTTGAGAAAATCATTGCGCCGGTGATGTTCGTGAATTCAGCCGACGATTTCATCAATCCTCCGGAACTCGGAATTGCGGAGCGTGAAATCAAGCGAGTGAAGAAAGGTCGTTTCGTGCTGATTCCGATCTCCGCGCAAACCCATGGTCACAGCACTCACACATGGGCAGTTGTGTGGCAGCAGTATCTGAAGGAGTTGCTGGAAGCCTCGCAACATTGAGGCGACAGTCGCAGCGGAATTGCTTTAGTCCGAGTGGAATGCCCGCGTCTCGGCCAGTCTCATAGGCCTCAGAATAAGGGCACGCCGGAACAGGCCTGCTACCCCTTGACGCTGATCTTGGAAAACGAGAGCACGGCGGTTCCCGAAGTCGGCCGTCCCATCGACAGCGCCGGATGAAACGTCGTGAAAATCAGCAGGTTCTTCAACTGCGGCAGCACCACCTGGGCGTCGTCCGGTTGCGACAGGATGCGGTAATCCTCCACCCGGCCGTTGGCATCGACGTAGGCCTCAATCACCAACGCATCGTCGCCCATATTGCCGAGCGACGTCCCGAACGCCGACTGTTCCAGTTGAGGCCGGATGTACAGCATGAGCGGAACGTCTCCGCTGCTCGCGCGCAGTTGTGCCGGCAAGGCAAAGAAGCCCAGCAGCAGCCCGAAAGTCAGCACCGCGCTGACCAGTCCCGCCGTGGCCGGAACCATGAAAGCGTTGAGCGCATTTCCCAGCCGCACCAGAACCCCTTCAAACCGCGGACGCCGCGTCTGCGCCGCCTCGCGCGAAATCGCGACCCGCAACTTCAATGCCAGGTCCGCCGGCGCCTTCTTCGGACCCAGACTCGTAAGCAACTGTTGCGTGCGCTGCATCGCGGCATATTCCCGCGCGCAACCCTCGCACTGTTCCACATGGCGCGTGAGCGCGCGCATCTCCGACCCGCTCACCCGGCCGTCGAGATACGGCGAGAACAACTTCTTCATCTCAGCGCAGTTCATGGCGTCACCTCAACCTCTCTGCCACCACGCAAACCCTCCCGCGAACTTTGGGTTGTGCCGTTCTGCCGCTCGTCAACCGGAGCAAGCAGCCCCAACTCTGGTCCCACTTCCCTTATATATCCCGCCAACTTCTTGCGCAGCGCGTCGCGTCCGCGCGTGATGCGCGACTTCACCGTTCCCAGCGAAATCGCCAAAACTTCCGCGATCTCCTCGTACGACATTTCTTCCAGGTCGCGCAGGATCAACGCCGTCCGATAAGGTTCGGGAACCTGAAGCAAAGCCTGCTCCACCGCCGCACGCACTTCGGTATGCGCGAACTTTTCAAACGGAGACTCGCCCGGATCGACCAGCCGCTCTTCTCCGGAATATTCGTATTCCCCCGCTGCGATGCGATCAATCGGCGTTTCCTGTGCCTTGTGCCGGAACCACCAGCGCCTCCGATTGGCCGCCTCGTGCAGCGCGATGCGGTAAATCCACGTCTTCAGGCTGCACTCGCCGTGGAAATGTTTCATCCCGCGAAAGACTTTCAGAAACACATCTTGAGTAGTGTCCGCCGCGTCCGACGGATCATTCACGATGCGATAGATGAGCCCGTAGATCGGCTGGTGAAATTCCCCGATCAACCAAGAGTAAGCCTCTTCCGAACCCGCCTTCAGTTCAGCAATAACGGCGGATTCCCCAGTTCGGGCCCCGATAGCGCTGGCAAGATCGCCCAATGTAGTAGCTCCCGCCATGACGGCGTTGCCTCCAATTATAGAGTCACGCGAGCCCCAGGCGGGAATCTTAATTCTTGCCAAATTTACACCGGGACGACCCTCCCCGCCTAACTACTTAGACTCCAAACTGCCCTCCAGAGTTCCAGCCAGTAAGCCCAGTATTTGCAACAGAAGTACTCGTGCTCACGTAGGGACGGGCGTCCCCTACCCCCAGCCAAGCAAAGCTCGGCGGTTGCACCGGGACAGCCGCCCTCGCCTGTCCATGACGAGCGTATCAGAGCATCGCTTCAGCGATGCGCAAGTTCCTCCGAAATCAGCCGCCCCTTTAGGGGCTGGGCACCGCCGCCAGCCAAGCGCCAAATGCCGACCTCGTCACTTCGTCGGCGGAGCGTCCGCGGTTGTCGCTGGCGGCTTCGGTTTCGTCGCTTTCTTTTTCGCCGCCGGCTTCTTCACAGGCTCGGTGTCATCCACAATAATCTTCTTCGGGGGCGGAGGGGGCGGCGCGGACAGCGTCTTGACCTGCGCCCGCAAACGCGTCAACTCATCTTCCTTGCTGGCGGCCAGTTTCTGCATGCGCTCGCCAAACGCGCGACGCGCGCTCTGCAGTCCGTTCATGTCGTTGCCCAGGCTCTGAAACTCATCTTTCGATCCGAACGCTCCCGCCGACTCCACCACCGAACCAAAGTAGTCGTACAGCACCACCAGGTTGCGGTAGAGCTTGAAACTCGCTCCCAGATCTTCCGGCGCGTTGTTCAGTTGCGCGATCGTTTCCGGCAGCGCCGACTGCAAGTTGCGCTGAATGGATTCCACAGTCGCCAGCGTCTGTCGCTGGGTTGCGCCGTCGGTCTTCCATTTCTCGATGCGCGTTTTTCCGAGATCGGATTGCATGCTCTCCGCCGTCTGCTGTACTTGCGTCAGGATGCCGTTCAATTCGCTGACCGAAGCATAAGCAACCGGTGGCTGCCCCCCACTTGCCGCGCCCGCCGCGTTTTGCGCCCCTGCCAACGTCGGCATCAGCAAAGCGATAAAAATAAGAAGAGGAAGTGACCGAACGAGAATATTCCGCGAGTTCGACATGGGGCTCCGATTGTGTCTTTGTGTTTTGCCAACCATATCCTATTTGACATTGATCACCCGAGTCGAGTTTGACGCGGCGACAAAGCTAAGCGAGAATTGAACGAGTGGGCCTGTGGCGCAGCTGGGAGCGCGCTTCCATGGCATGGAAGAGGTCGTCGGTTCGATCCCGACCAGGTCCACCAAATCTTCAGCCGGTTACGGCGCTCGCGTAGGGACGGCCGCCCCCGGCCGTCCAAGCCGAGCGAAGCTCGGCAGTTGCCTGTGGTTACAGCAACTCTGGATTCGCCTTAGATTCTCTGTTGAAGCGCAAGCAAAAAAAGTCAAAACCTTCCTAAGAATGAGGGGGGAATGGTTAAGCGGCACAGGCGACCTCGGGCGGCACGGCGAGGGTGAGAGCCGGGCAAAGCTTGGCGCCATCGAAGGGAGCGTCGTGCTTGAACATGCCGAAAATCGCGTGCAGCAGCTTCCGCATGACGGCAACCAGGGCCACCATTTTGCATTTCCCACGAGCTTGCAGATGCAGATAAAAGGCGCGCAGGTGAGGAGCAAAGCGCACCGCAGTGAGGGCGGGCATGTAGAGCGCCCGGCGAATATGCCGGTTGCCCACCTTGCTGATGCGCGCTTTTTGATGCACCGAGGTGCCCGACTCATGGTGCCGGGGATCGAGTCCGGCGTAGGCGACCCACTGCCGCACGTCACAATTGGCGGGGATCAACAGCAGTTCGCCCAGCAGTTGCAAAGCGCTGACCGCACCGATCCCGGGCGTGCTCTGCAACCGCAGAAAGCGGCGCTCGAGCTCCGGCGTCGCGGCCAGGATCTTGCGCGCCTCCCGGCTCAGTTTGGCGATCGCGGTTTCCAACCCCCGCACGCTGCGCCGCAAATCCTGCACGATCACCCGCAGGGTCGTCGCGGTCGCGGCCACGGCGTGCAGGCGGTTCTTCTCCATGGTGCACTGCTGGGTGAGAGCATGAATGCGACGCGCCAGAGCCGTTATCTGCAGCGCCTCGGCCGGCGGCGGTTGCCAGGGCTGGAAGGGCATGCGCGCCGCATATTCCAGCAGCACCCATGCATCCAGCGGATCGGTCTTACTGCGCTGCAGCAACGCGCGCGAAAAACTTTTCACCGCCCGCGGGTTGGCCACCATGAGCTCGATGCGCGGGTCGGCCCGCAAGGCCAAGGCGGCATCCAGACCATACATCCCAGTCGATTCCATGCAGACGCGCACCCGCTCTGGTGGGCGGGAGAGATACCGTCGCAGTTCCTGATGGCCCTGGCGGGTGTTGGGAAACGAGCGACAGGGTTCGGTTTTGCCGCTGCGGCGGACCATCACGACCAGTTCTTGGGCGCTGACGTCCAGGCCACAAACATCGGGGTTGTGCATGCCTTCCTCCTGGGACTAGGCTGGTTCCGGCTCCCCGACCCTGCATCGTCTCCGGTAGAGCTTGTCTATGCAGGCTGTCGTGCCAACGACGCCTCAGATTCTCCTCGACCTTGGAGAAGAGGGCGGGGGGCCTATCTAAAGCCCAGGCTTCCGATACAAAATCGGGCCTCGCCCCTGATCGGCCTTCCCCGGAACATGGGTGCCTTGTGCCCCATGCCTCTTTACCACAAATCGAACATACAAGCCCATGAGGGATCCGTCAGTTCACCCCTTCAGTTCATTAGGAGATGGCTTCAAGTCAGGACGCAGTCGCAGCTCGGCACTGATCGCTGAGCCTCAATCCGCGGGGCCAGCGGCACGGCCCGCGAAAGACCTTCGCACGTCAGGCGCTCTGCATAGCGGCACGCACCTTGGCGGGCATGAAGGGCACCGAGCGCAGCCGCACCCCGACCGCATCGAACACCGCGTTGGAAATGGCGGAGGGCACGACGGCAGCGGAGGGCTCGCCCACGCCCCAGGGCTTCTCCGTCGGGCGGTCGATCAACTCGATGTCCACGTCCGGCATCTCCGGGAAGGTCAAGATCGGGTAGCTTGCCCAGTTGAGGCTCGTCACCCGCGAGCGGTCGAACGTGACCTCCTCCTTCAGGACGCGGCTGACGGTCTGCGTCACGTTGCCTTCGACCTGGTTCTTGACGCCGTCGGGGTTGATGATCTGCCCGCAATCCTGCACCACGGCAAAATGCTTGACGCGGATTTCGCCGCTCTTGCGGTTCACCTCCACGTCGGCGACCGCTCCCACATAGGTACGAGCAAGTTCATATTTGACGTAGGTAAGTCCGCGGCCGGTGGCGACGTCGCCACTCGCTCGCTTTGGCGACGTACCCTTAGTTGACGTGCCGCCCTGCCACTGAGCAAGGCGCGCCAGCCGCTTCAACAGTTCGACGCCGCGCGGATCGTTCAGGTAACGCAGACGGAATTCCAGCGGATCGGCGCCGGCCGCGGCGGCAAGTTCATCCATGAACGATTCATTACAGAAGGTGTTCTGCATGCGCCCAGGGGCGCGAATCCACGACGGACGGAGCGGCGTTTCAGCCAGCCGGTGCGCTACCGTGCGCACGTTGGGAAAAGTGTAGGGTATGGCCGTGTTTTGAATAATGTTGCCGGGAACCATCCCGGTCTCATGCGGCAGGCCGGCCAGCTCCGCTGCCACTAGCTTGACGTTGCCGGTCGCGCCTTCCGGGACGTAGAGTTGGGAATACCAGGCGATGACGTTGCCGTTCGCGTCGAGGCCAGCCTGGAGGTCCATCAGGGTCGGCGGCCCTTTCGGATCCCAGCCATGCTCGTCCTCGCGCATCCACTGCACGCGCACCGGCCGCCCCACGGCGCGCGCGAGCAAAACGGCGTCGGCGGCCGCGTCTTCATGGCCGTTGCGGCCGTAACAGCCGGAGCCTTCGAGATAGATAGCGCGCACGTCAGTGTCCGGCATGGAGAGCATAGCCGCGAGTTGCTGGCGGAGATCGTGCGTCGCCTGGCTGGACGACCAGCAGGTGAGCTTGCCGTCCTTGATTTCCGCAACGGCGCAGGAAGGCCCCATGGAGCCGTGCATGTGGATGGCGAAGTTGTAGGTCGCGCTGAGCCGTTTGGCCGCCTGCTCCAGCGCCTGCTCGGCGCTGCCGACGTTGCTGGTGACATCGTCCTTGGTGACCTTGGTGGCGCGGACATGCTCCCACAGTGTGCTCTGCTCCGGCAGGCCTTCCCAGTTGGACCAGTTCGCCTTAAGTTTCCGCGCCGCCCGGATGGCGCCCCACTCGCTCTCGGCCACCACACCCAGGAAATTGCCCTGGCGCACCACCTTGACCAGGCCAGGAACGTCCTTGACCGAACTCTCATCGACGCTCAGCAACGTGGCGCCGATGGCCGCCGGACGCACGACCCGGCCATGCAGCATGCCGGGCACCTTGAAATCGTGCATATAGGTGAACTGGCCGGTCATCTTATCCGGAATGTCGAAGCGGGGAACCGGCTGCCCCACGATCTTGTATGTCGCCGGGTCCTTGAGCGGCGCCTGCTTGTCCACCTTCAGTGAAAATGTCTTGCCGCCGATCAGCTCGCCGTAGGTGACCTGCTTGCCGCCGCTGCGCGATCGCACCGTACCTTGCTCCGTGCCCCGCTCAGTGCTCCGTTCAACGATGAGATCTTCGGCCGGCACGCCGAGCCGTTTTGCCGCTTCCTGCAGCAAGGCGCGCCGGGCGGTGGCGGCAGCCTGGCGGATCTGTACGCCGCCGTTTTGGATGGAGAGGCTGCCCCAGGTTTTGCCCTGTGCGGGCGTAAGGGCAGTGTCTCCCTCGACGACCTGAACGCGCGCCAGCGGCACGTCCAGCTCCTCGGCCACGATTTGGGTCAACGCCGTGCCTATGCCTGTGCCCAGATCGACCTTGCCGGAATAAAGCGTCACGCCGCCGCTGGCGTCGATCGCCAGGAAAGCATCCACATCGTCAAGTGCAACGGTCTTCGTCATTGTGCTTGCTGGAGTTCCGCTCTGGGCGGAGGCCGTGTTCAGCCGAGAGGACAGGGAGAAGCTAACGACCAGGATGCCGGTACCCTTCAAGAAGTCGCGGCGGCTTGGTTTCGTGAACAGCATGGTCGGCCTCCCTTCACACGCCGGCAGCGGCGCGCTTGACGGCGCGGACGATGCGCAGATGGGTACCGCAACGGCACAGATTGTGGGCAAGCGCCTGCTTGATCTGAGCATCGCTGGGGCTCTTGTTTATGGCGAGCAATGCGGCCGCCTCCATGATCATGCCGCTGACGCAGTAGCCGCACTGCGCGGCCTGCTCCTCGATGAAGGCTTTCTGGACGGGATGCAGCTTGTCGACTGTGCCCAAGCCCTCCAGGGTCACGATCTTTTTCTTGCCGACCGCCGAGAGCGGCGTCACGCAGGAGCGCACCGGCCTGCCGTCAAGGTGTACGGTACAGCACCCGCATTGCCCGAGGCCACAGCCGAAGCGCGGCCCGTGGAGTCCCAGGTTGTCGCGCAGAGCATAGAGCAGCGGCATGTCGGGATCATCGACCGTCACCCGTGTTGCCCGGCCATTGACGTGGAGTGGAATCGCTGTGGGCATCGCCAATCCCCCTTCCGCGGGTGGTGCCCTGGGCACGACCGGACGCCGCCCGCGACGGCACCGTATCGGCGACTTTACACCCGGTTTGGGGCGATATGCAACGGGGAACTGCCCGCTCCCGTGGAACGCTCAGTTCCCGGTCAACCAGTCTTCGGGCAAGGAGGAGTCGTGGGGATGGTCGGTGACGCCTTTCAAGAAAATCCGCCCAAACATCGGGCGGCATGAAATTTGCAAGTATTAAGCCTTGGCCTCACGCGACCGTTCGCAAGCTGCTTCGTAACCGGAGCAAAACCGATCCCAGTGCTGCCGTCCCGGCAAGCCAGATGGCAAGCGCCGAATTCACCACCCAGCCCGGCGCTGCCCCGACGCGGCGCAGCAGAAACGGCAGAAAATTCCACGTCGTGACGTGAACATGATCCCACGGGTCCCAGTTCATGGCCTCGGTGTTCAGGCCCCAGGCATCCATCTTGCCCAAAGCGAAGGCGAAGATGTTCTTGAAACGCAGAGCAATCACGAACGTCGGATGTCCGAACGTCTCCATCTGGTAAATTTCGAGCGGCAACCAGAAGGCCAGCGATGCCAACTGAATCATCAGGCTGACCGCGATCAACACCCATCCTGCGCGCCAGATCGTTCTTCCCAAAAGCTCTCGATAGCGCATAAGCAGCGGCACGGCCACGAGTGTCACCAGTTCGACCGCAGTGGAAACATAGCGGTCGCCCCAGGCGAAGTCGCCGGCCCAGTAGGTGTATCTCGCGTAAAAGCAGATATAGGCCAGCAAGAGGAGAAGGGAGGTTACCGCATAAGCGCGTACCTCTGGAGTCAGGCGCTTCCACAGCCATGCCAGGAGGAAAATTGCCAGCACGAGAAGAGGATCGAAGAGGAAAATAGATTTCTCAGGCTGGAATAGCGGACCGAGAAAGCCGGCGTGAAAGGGCGTGCTCCAGGGGAAGTTCGCCGGCAGCGTAGGATCTCTCTGGCGCAGTTCCCGGGCGAATATCGCTACGTAGGTATTGATAAAGGATCCGAAGCGGTAAAACTGGTAAGCACGATCGAGCACGAGAAAGAATAGGTAAACCGGTGCGGCCACTTTGCAGTAGGCGATGAGACGCCGCCACAAGGCGCGGCCGCGCGCTCCTTCGCGCCGTTTTCCTTCGAACCCTGCTCCTTCGAACCCTGCTCCTTCGAACCACAGCGCGAGTAAGACAAAGATTCCTCCCGCCATGAGATCCAAACCAGTGGTGAGACGCGTAAGCAGGTTTAGTCCCAGCGCGCAGGAGCCGATAAAAAGCGCGCGCCGGCTGTCCGCGCGCAGCCACTCGTACTGAAATGAAAATCCAGTAAGCGTCAGCAACATGATGTAGTTGTTCTCCATCATGTTCTGCGTGTAGTGCAGATGGGTGGTCGAGAACATCAAGGCCAGCACGCCCGCTACCGACTCTTTTCTGCCAAAGCGCAACTGACCGAGCAACCGGAATGCGATCAGCGCGGTGAGAACGTTCACCAAAATGTTGGTGCTGTAGCTGACCACAATGCTGCGCACGTCAGGGTCATCGCTGTAATCCGAGAAGATGGACCAGTGCGCAATCCACGTCCCCAAGAGATCGGCGGGCAGCATGACGACCGACTGGCCGACGCCATACCAACTGTAAAGACGTCCGCCACGGCCGTGCAGGCCAAACTCAGGATACTCGTTGGGGAAAACCTGCGGCTCCGCGGTCCAGAGCCAATGCGTGGTTTGCAGCCGATGCGCGGTGTCGGCTGTCCCCAACTCGCCAGATTGCACCACGAGAGCGAGCAGCCCCGCCGTCAGACACAAGAGAAAAAGCGGATCACGCAGCCATCGTGCGAGGCGGGAAGTCATCGCCTGGATGGTAATCCGAAAGCGATGATTTAAGAAATATCGGCGCGTGGCCTGAGTTGTTGGAGTACGCGGATGGGGTACTCTGTTTCGAATCGGAACAAGTCGCCGGATTATCCGCCGATCGGATGGGCCGCGCTAAGTCGTAGCGCACAAGGTAGAGCCTGGATTATTCATGACGAGTTTGGAGAGAATCGGGAAGGGCACGGCTTTCAGCCGTGCCGTATGGCCCCGGCCTAAATTCCGGCTTCAGCCGCTGAGGGACGGCGCTGGAGTCGTCCTGTGTGATCTACAAACGTGCCGGCGCTGACGACCTCAGGGGCTAAAGCCCGCGTCTTTATTGGCTCTGGGCGGCACGGCTGAAAGCCGTGCCCTTCCCAGTTCTCTCGCCTCATGAATAATCGGTGTAGAGATCAAGTTCGCTGAGGTCAGGAGCCCGTCTTTTGCGCCGGTGATGGAGTATCGATTGAATCTTGTGAGGTTGCCTTCGCAAGCAAGGCCACCGTGCCAAAACGCGGCGCGCGGATTTGGCCGGCGCGAGCTTTACGTTTATGGCCGAGCCGAGTATGGGACAAGGTACAGTGCCGCGATTTCTTCCTCGGTGAAATACGGGTAAGCGGGCATCACGTCTCCACCCGTCATTTTCATCGTGCTGGAGGAGCCGTATTGCACCTGGTGAACGACGCCGCTGAGAGAGTGATCTTTGGGGATGCTGGCCAGCGACGGGATGGTCCCTTGCGTCATGGCCGTGTGCCCGCTGCCTGGACCGGTCGCGTCGTGACAGACATGGCAGGTCCCCCGCACGATGTGCTCGCCGACGCGGGCCGCGGATTCCTGGACCAGAAGACCATCGCGCTTGGTGGGCGGGACCGACGCCAGCTTCTCCAGATAGCCGAACAAAGCTTCCACCTCATCGGCGCGCAGGTACTCGAACGACGGCATGTTCTTGCCACCGTGTTGCAAGCGGTCTCGCAGGGAGGCTTCCGCCAGTTCCGTCACCTGTTGGATCATGTCATCATCCACGTCGAGGCCTCTCGCCTCCATGCGCTTTCGCGTCAATGCCGCGGAAGTTCCTTGCACCGGGCCCAGCACCGAGTTGATTTCTGGTGGTGCCCCTTGCCCATCGGGCCCATGACACGCCTGGCAATTCCAGCGGTAAAGATCGGCGCCCGATACTGCGAATTTTTCATTCAAGATTGCCCCAGCCTGTTCCGGGCCGGAGCGGAAGGTTGACAGGAAGCGATGAATGACCGAGTTCAAGTTGGCTGGCCCAGCAGGATCTCCGCTGGACGGTTGCGGATTCCCGTGCGAGTTGGCGGGAAGTTCGCCGGTTCCTCCTACCTGTCCCATGCGAGTTTGTGAGACCGTGAGCCCGAGATGTTTAATGCAGCTCGATCCCTGGCCGGAGGGAATGGGATACTCACGAACCGTTGTTACCGAGACGGGTGTGGTCGTGGACTGCGGCACAACCCCTCGTTCCTTATTGGCGGGCGCGTTCTGTGCCGAAGCCGAAACCAGTAACCCAGCCAGCGCCAGGGTGGCCGCGATTTCGAAAGCAGCACATATCCTTTTCATGGCGTGCTCCTCATTATTATTCGATTCGAAAATTGAACTGCGAGCCTTGGTCAACATTAAGTACCCCGTGCGGCCGGCGCAGTCTTGGTCTGAGCCACAGCCGCTGCTGGGGAGAACTTGCGCATTTTCCACAAGATGAGATATCCAAAAGCATAGATAAACGCCACCCACATCGCGCCGTAAAACAACAGGAAAGGAGCAGCAATGTACGGAGTAGCGTAGGGCGTGATCAACACGCCGGCCCTGGGCAGCGAGGGCGCCGGCCGCACGCCGAAATCGACGGTGACATCGAAGGTCGCAGGAGCATACTCCTCGTCGCCGCGGAAGACGACCTGCACGGGATAGGTGCCGTAGCGCCGGTCCTTGATGACCAGTTGTGCTTTGCCATCCGCCAGGGTGGGACGGCTGCCGAAGGCCAGAGTGCCGAGTCCGGTTTTGGCCGAGAACTCCACCGGCTTGAAGCTGATGGGCGCGCCGCTGGAGTCGCGCAAGGTGGCAGTAACGGCAACCGGCGACGGTTTCACGTCGTCTTCAGCGGAGCCGTCGCGGGACGTTTCCAGGGTGAAGAGCCGGCCGGTGTACATGAAGACGCGCCCGCGCGGAAGAAGAGGCGTGCTCTCGTCGGCGGCAGATTCGCGGCTTGCTTGCGCCGCCGGAACGGTCTTCCATTCCACGGTAATCGCGGTTGCCTTCGGTAGTTTGGGCTTGGCTGGGCCAGCGGCGCTCGCGGATCTGCTGCCAAACAGCAACAGCGCCGCGATGGCCAGAATCGGAAACACGTCGCCTGGTTTCCACCAGCGCACAGGCACAGACTCGCCGGGTAGTTGGGGCACGGCAACCTCCTCTTTCTCTCGCTGCTCGCGCGTCTCCCAGATCGAGACAATGGGGAACAGCTTGACCATCAAGGTGTAAATCAGGGCAAAGCCTGCGACCGCAGCCGCGGTGATGGACCACTCCACCCAGGTGGGATGGTAATGAGTCCACTCCCAGGGCAACCTCTGTCCCGAAGGCAGATAGGGACTGCGGAGGGTGGGAACAACGATGATGTAGCGTTTGGCCCAGGCGCCCACAATCACCAGTGCCGAAGAGAGCACGA
>CAVZDG010000001.1:0-69944 GCA_963773965.1 uncultured Acidobacteriaceae bacterium | reverse complement strand
CTCACTGATTTAGGAATCAGTACAGGTATCACCGGCTTGCAAGTGCTGGATAACCAAAGTAGTGGCGGAGAGAGAGGGATTCGAACCCCCGATACCCGTTAAGGTATACACGCTTTCGAGGCGCGCGCCTTCAGCCACTCGGCCATCTCTCCGCGCCGCGGATTTCATTTTCATTTTATCAGGGAAGATGTTGGCTTCGAATTTCCCCCATCCATTTCAGCGCCTGATCCCGGCTCAACCTCCTCACCCAAGCCCAGGATGCGGTTTGTGACTTGGTCCCCCACGCTGCAAGGTGTGAAGTTCAGCCCATGCCTGGGGAGGCCCGGTGGGCTGAGCGGCACGGCTGAAGCCGTGCCCTGCCCAAAACCTATTTATGAAACCAGCTCTAGATGCCTTCAAGGCCTGAGCGTCGGAATCACTGTAACTTCGCGTACTCTGCCTTTGCTTGCTTCAGGATGGGGATGTCGGGGTCGGCGTCTTTCCAGAGGGTGAGGAAATCTTTGTAGGCGGCGAGCGCCCGGACGCGGGCGGCATCGGCATCCGCTCCTTGCGAGGTTCTCGACTGCAAGACGTTGGCACGAGCCACTCCCAGACGGGCCCAGGCTCCTGTCCAGCAGTTCCAGACAATGCCGCTGTGGTCGAGAATCTTCTGAAACTCAGCGGCGGCAGCACTGCCCTGTCCGGCTGCCAAGTATGCCTCCGCCCGCACGTAAAGCGTGTACAGGCAGGAACCATTAGCGACGAACTGAATATTCCCTAGCTCAATGGCTGAAGCAGCATGCAAGACATTTAGGGCGAGAACCGGGTTTCCTTCGTTAACCGCGATTTGTGCGTGGACTGCTGGCAGCCAAATCGACTGCATCTGGGTGTCGAGCGGAAAACGCTTGTTCACGTCTCGCGCCAGTGATTCAGCATGTGCCGCATCGCCCGCCATCGCGAATGCTAAAGCCGACTCTACCTCGACACCATGACTCGCGGGATAAAGCCTTAAGCCCTGCTCGGCAGCTAGCTTCGCACCCATGGTGTCACCAAAGACGGCTTCTCGCTGGGCGGCAATTTCCCTCATATTCCGGCAGTTTCCTTATTGTCAGCCCGTATGGCAGAATGAATTCCTTCTCTTAGTGAGTTCGCGTGCTTTCCCAAGATGACCAGCGTATGCTTCCGTATCGGATGCCAGTGCGAGGCCAGTGCCCTCGTATTCGGGGTTACTCGCCAACCACTGTCGCTCTTCTGCCATGGATGCGGAATGCGAGCCAGAAATGCAAGGGCATAAAGATCGCTGTGTAATCCGATATCGTCCAGTTTCCGCGCCTGCGCCCTTTGGATGATTTGTCGCGTTTCTTCAAAGTTCTGCAAGTCAATGGCGTCGTTGGCGAGACTCTCGTACCCGCTTACCCAATCAGGCGATAAGCGAACTGCCTCCCTGCCCACCTCCTCAGCCTTCCCCCATAGCCCCTCTTCGGAGTACACTCCGCCCAAATCGCGGTAGGCTCTCGCTTCTCTCGGGTAGCTTGCAATCTCTTCCTGATACACTTGTGCTGCTTTATCCAATTCTCCGGTCACATGCAAGTAGTACGCGGCTTCTATGGTCATCTTTTCCCGCTCGCTGGCACGTTCCCGCAACTGGAATGCTTTCGTGTAATACTCCGTGGCTCGCTCTGGCTCGCCGAGGTAGGCGTAAAGCAGACCTACTGCTGCATAGGCCATCGCAAAACTCGGATCAAGCTCAATGGCTCGTTGATAGTGAGGTAGGGCGTCAGGGCCTTTCTCGCGAAACGCCCTTTCAGCAAGGCTGTACGCCTTCAGAGCTTCGAGAGAAGAAGTGGTAGCCTCTGCGAGCGGAACATCGTATTTTCGCACCGTAACCAGCGATTCGCCGAGTTCGCTGCGCAGTTTTGGAGGCGGCCCCCCCAGTTCATCAGCACCTTCTCCTTGGCTGGGGAGGTTGCCTGTTCTTGCACAATTGTGTCTCCGCTCTGGCAATCTACGGCTCTTAGTCCCAAAACGTATTCGTCGCCTAGACTGGCAATGGAGCCTGCGATATACGGCCTTGCTTCCAGCACGTTGGCAAACCTCACGAGCAAGATCGGGCGCGAGTTTCGTCCCAGTCGCACGAGTCATCTGTTGCAGTACTACAGCGATCCTGTTGTCCGAGAGCACATTGAGGAAAGGCGACTGCCGCAGGGAGACGCTGAGCGCCGTCTTCAGAGTGTCGTCGAAGACCGCATCGCCCGTGCTGTTGTCGAAATCGGCGAGAACGATGGTGTCTTTATCAGTCAGGCGATTGCTTTGATGCGAACGATAGTAAAGCCCGCCCGCGATGAGGGCAGCGAACAAGACTGCGGCCGCGATATATCCGCCGAGCTTCGCTCGGCTTGGACGGCCGGGGGCGGCCGTCCCTACACGATCCGTGGCAATGGCGGCAGCCGATGATGCGTGAGAGTCCGTGTCCCGCTTCAGCCGCTGCAGATCCGTGCGCATGTCTGAGGCGTGCTGGTAGCGCAGGTTGCGGTCTTTCTCCAGAGCCTTGTTGATGATCCGTTCCAGTTCCGGGGGCACGTCGGGATTCAGCCGCACCGGAGCTACCGGAGCCCGGTTCAGGATCGCTTCGAAGATGGTTGCCGTACTATCCCCACGGAAGGGCAACTGCCCGGTGGTCATTTCATAGAGGACAGCTCCAAACGAGAACAAATCCGTGCGAGCGTCCAATTCTTTCGCACGCGCCTGCTCCGGCGACATATAAGCGACGGTGCCGAGCGCAGAACCGGGGCTGGTCAGGTGCCGTTCGTCGACCGTGGCCGTCGTGCTCGCCGATGCAATCTGGCTGGGGGAACTGGCCGTGGGCGTGACCTTCGCCAGCCCGAAATCTAAAATCTTGGCGTGGCCGCGCTTGGTAATAAAGATGTTGGCGGGCTTGATGTCGCGGTGGACGATGCCTCCTGCGTGAGCGGCATCGAGCGCGTCGGCAATCTCAATGGCCAAACCGAGCAGAATTTCCGTCTCGATGGGCTTGCCGGCAATACCGTGCTTCAGCGTCGCGCCGTCCAGAAACTCCATGGCGATAAACGCTTCGCCGTGCTGCTCGTCGATTTCGTAGATGGTGCAAATGTTCGGATGATTCAGCGCCGAGGCAGCCTTGGCTTCGCGCTGAAAGCGGGCGAGGGCTTGCGGATCCTTGGCTACTTCGTCGGGCAGGAACTTGAGGGCAACAAACCGGCCGAGTTTCACATCCTCGGCCTTGTAGACCACACCCATCCCGCCGCCGCCCAGCTTCTCGACGATGCGGTAGTGCGAGATGGTCTGGTCGATCATTAGAAGATGCGTGGCCTTCGGGTCGCTTCATCTTAAAGACGCGGCATCCGCCAGTCAACGAATGACGGCTTGGGCACGAGCGTGTCGAACTCAGAACCCTTGCCTCACAACGGGGTATCTTTGGAGTAGCCGGCACATGGCGTCGAGCCGATAGCTCCTGGGTTGTCGGCCAACAGGAAGTAAACGTGACGTAGCCCGCAAACGGAGTTAAGGAAAGGTTCGCAAAGGCTGCCGATCGGCGTCAGTGAATGTGCAACCGGCATTCTGGAGATGGGGACTTGTCCCACATGTCTGACATCGGTCGCGTTGCCCGTCAGATCAAGCGACAGACTCTAACACGTCCGCCGGTGCTGAAGGTGGGAAGTTATGGAAATGGTTTCTTGAGTCGCATCAAACCGCGCTCGGGTTCAATCTAGTCTCCCCTTCCGACGTTTGAAAGAACGTTGCCGTCCATCTTTCTGGATCTCCCGGATATTTCTTTTTCCGTTTTTGGCTCGATTGCCTCTCGCGGAATCGTTTGGGCTGGTGAAATCGATTTTTGTTTTTCCTATACGTCAAGCTCTTGTGGCCAGTTGATCCCGAGATCAAGCGCCTGACGAAAGAAGGGTTCGCTCTCTTCTTCGTTCAGAGCCCAGGCATGGCTGCCAGGCTTAACTTTACCGGTAGCAGGCGCTCCATAGCTCATGCAGCCGGGACAGATGCGGGAAACCTTGAGGCCCGCCTTGCCAAGATTGACGCAGTTCATTGCTTCTCCTGAGGAGGGTTGCATTGGTTCGATAAACACCATCGTTCCACAACCTGCCAACGATCACGCAGATCCGCGGCACGTGTGGGGCTGATTCATTTCTGAAGGTCGGCGCGTGGCACCGCCCTTGACGGTGGTTGACGAAGTGCCTAGGCCCAGCTTAGCCCGTTCTTTGCCAGCGGCAACTTGCGAATCCTCTTTCCGGTCGCAGCAAAAATGGCATTGCACACAGCCGGCAAAACCGGCGGCAGCGCGGGTTCGCCCAGTCCGGTCGGCGAGAACTCCGTCTTACGGAAGTGCACTTCAATCTCCGGCGGAGCCTGCGAGATTCGCACCGGCGGGTAGTCGTCGAAGTTGCTCTGCTGCACCCGGCCGCGGTCGATGGTGATTTCGTATCCCATCATATGGCTCAATCCGTCGATCACCGAGCCCTGCGCCTGATTCACCGCGTTGCTCGGGTTGACGACTTGGCTGCCAATGTCGGCGGCAACCCAAACCTTGTTAACCTTCATCCGATTTTTCTCGTCAACCTGCACCTCCGCCACTTCGGCAAAATATCCAAGATGGCTGAAGTGGAAGGCCACTCCCATCCCCGCACCCTTCGCAAGCTTGCGTGCACCCCAGTCGGATTTGTCGCGCACAAGTTCGAGCACCCCGCGCATGCGCTGGGCATTGAATAGACTCGCCGGCGGCGCTGCCTGGTTTCCCGCCGAGAAGGGCAACGGCGCCGCTTCGAGCAGAGCCAGGCGGAATTGCAGCGGGTCTTTGCCGGTGGCGTGGGCCAGTTCATCAAGAAACGACTGCATGACAAACGCGATCCCGTTGCTACCCGGCGCACGCATCGCGCCCGTCGGCACACCCAACGGCATCACCGAAGTGTGGAGCGCGTAATTTGGGATGAAGCGTGCCGGAAATTCATCTTCCCCGATCCCGGCAGCCGGGGCAAAGTGCTCGCCTTCGCCAAAGGTCACAAAGTGATTGCGCCACGCCACCAGCTTGCCCGCGGCATCCACGCCGGCTTTCAGGAAATGGAATCCGGCCGGACGATAAAAATCATGGCGCATGTCGTCTTCGCGCGTCCACAGCAGCTTCACCGGGATGCCGGCAACCTTGGCAATCCACGCGGCTTCGACCATGTAATCGTCGTTCAGTCGCCGCCCGAATCCGCCGCCGATGCGCGGCTGGTGAATCGTGATGTCACTGGTCGCGATGCCAAGCGCCTTGGCAACCATCGGCAGACCTCGTTGCGGAGTCTGCGACGGAGCCCACATCTCAAGCTTTGCATCTTTATAGTGAGCCGTGCAATTTTGCGGTTCCATCGGCGCGTGCGCGAGGAACGGGTAGAAGTACGATGCTTCCACCAGTTTGGCCGCGTCCTTCAGCGCGGCATCCACGTCGCCATCTTTGCGCAGCGTGCGCGCCGGAGACTGCTTCGACAATTCCTCCGCCTGGCGCGCGAACCCTTCGCTGCTCTGGGTGGCCGTCGCTCCCTCGTTCCACTTGACCTCGAGTTTCTCTCGCGCCGTGCGCGCCGCCCACCAGTGGTCAGCGACAATCGCCACCCCGCCGCTCAGGCTCATCGGGTCGTTGTCGCCCTCAACCACAAAGGCATGCCGCACTCCCGGCAATCCCTTGATTGCGTAGAGATTCGCGCTGACCACCTTGCCGCCGAACACGGGACACTTCTCAAACACCGCCCACAGCATGCCTGGGACCGTGAAATCAATCCCGTAGATCGGCTTGCCCGTCACGATCGCATGGTTATCGACTCCAGCGATCGGCTGCCCAACGATTCTGTAATCTTTCGCATCCTTCAACCGCACCGCTTTCAAGTCGGGCGGGGCCAGGCTGGCAGCCTTGGCCGCTACTTCGCCGTAGCCGAGCGAACGCTTCGGCGTGTTGTAGATGCGCCCGGAAGAGGTTGTGCATTCCGACTCGGCTACGTTCCATGATTGCGCTGCCGCCGTGACCAGCATCTGCCGCGCCGCTGCTCCTACGCGCCGCAACGAATCCCAATGGAGCGGAGTCGCGCGGCTGCCTCCGGCAAACTGCACGCCGTACTTCGACTCATCCACATCGGCCTGCTCGACCTTCACATCCTTCCAGTCCACATCGAGTTCTTCCGCGATCAGCATGGGCAGCATCGTCTTCACCCCTTGGCCCACCTCGGGGTTCTTCGCCATGATGGTCACGACTCCATCCGCTGCGATCCGAACGAATGCGCTTGGGGCGAGCGGCGGCGCGGGCGGTTGCCCTTGTCCCGGCAACAGCGGGTCGAGATACAGACTGAGCACCATGCCGCCTCCCGCCATGGCAGTCACGCGAAGAAATGAGCGACGATCGATCAGTAGAGCTTCCATGGCGCCTCCTTATTTCATTTCATAACGGTTTTGGGAAGACACGGCTGCCGCCGCCCGGTGAATCGCCTCGCGAATGCGAAGGTAGGTTCCGCAGCGGCACAAGTTACCTTCCATCGCTTCATCAATCTGGGCATTGGACGGCTGCGGAATCTTCGCCAGGAGTGCCGCCGCCGACATAATCTGTCCTGCCTGGCAGTATCCGCACTGCGGTACGTCGATCTCCTGCCACGCCACCTGCGCCGGGTGCGACCCGTCGGGAGAGAGCCCCTCAATGGTCGTGATCTTCTTGCCCGCAACGCTCGAAACATCGGTGACGCAAGACCGCGTGGCTTCGCCGTCAATGTGCACCGTACAGGCGCCGCACAGCGCCACACCGCACCCGTACTTCGTGCCGCGCAGATTCAGAACATCGCGGATCACCCACAACAGAGGCATGTTGGCGGGCACATCCACGCGGGTGGGGCGCCCGTTAATCGCAAATTCGAAGGGCATGGCGTCAACTCCGCTAAGAAATATTCAACCGCAAAACGTTAGCTTTCGTTATGGTCGCGCTGTGCTGACCGCGGCCTGGACAAGAGACCGAGAATGGGGACTGCGGATACTCGCCGACGGCATGCAACCTTTTCCGACGACTACCCGCTTAATTATAATCACGAGCCTCAACCACGGACACGAAGCCAATCAGCATCAGAAGCAGGAAAGCAGATCGTTGGAGGAATCGCATGCGCGGCAGTGTAGCATCGCGAAGGTCAGAGTGGCGCGAGGGTTCCGTGCATGGCCGCGAAGGGTGGTACAAAAGGCTGCCAGCGCCTCTGAAACGCCCGACCCGACCTGAATCCTGTCCGGGCAGCCAAATCCCAGCAGAGGGGGCTTCCTGACAGGTTACGCAAGCCAGAGCTGCCCTTGGCAAAATAAACTCTCGCTCAAATCACGACTGCGCTCTATGGAACACGTAAAAGAACACAGCCACGCTGAACCAAACCAACGCATAGATGAACGACGAGAACAGCGTTACCGCAGGAACCAGACCCCACAGGAGATTGAGGAAGTTGAAGACGAACGTCCACACTGAAAGAGCCGTCATCAGAATCGTCCCGATCAGTGCCAGCAACGCCGCATTTTTGAGTGTCATGGTCGGAGTATGAACGTTGGCCAGTGTCATCCGCAACTCTGGCTCCTGCCTTGGGCTGCTCAGGCGACGGGCAACCAGGGGTAGTATGGTAGAGCGATTGCTGAGAGCGTCTGGACATCCCCATGAGAACCTTCACCCAACACGAGCCGCTGACTGACGCCGAGCTTGACCGCCTCGGGGACTTTCTGTGTGTCCTGTCGAGTGTTCATGTGTGGGCCTTCGTCTCCGCGGTCCTATCGGACGCCCGCGAGGCCAGAGCGGCAGCGAGCAAGTAAAGCCAATGCGCCTCGAACAACGCCTAGCCCGATTCCCACAAGATGAAAGGTACCGTTGAACTGGCATGAAGCCAGAAGGCGACTCCCGGAAAGCAGCAGAATTGATAGACGAACGGAGAGCCGGCGCGATAGCTGCAATAACTGCTGTATCGTCGGCAAATCAGAAGTGTGCGGTTGTTGGCGAAACAGTGCGCTAGCATCCATTGACGGGCCAATGAGCGCTGTCGCCGGTTAACGTCAACCACCGGCAAACCTTGTTCTGGAGCCCGTTTTCGTCCAAGGCAAATTACTTCCGGTTTGACCGTGATTCGGGGACAATCACCAAACCGTCAGGAATGGATCATCACACCCCTGGTTGGCGCGGATACTCTTCCGCCACCCCCGCATACTACTTGGGGCCACCTCAGTGAAGCAGATACTCGGCTCAAGAATTTATAATGCGAAAGCGATGAATGGGAGGCCTAACCCCGTCGAGACGAATCGCCCCACGGTGGCAGAGGGGCCGAGCGGATATCTGCGAAGCGTCATCAAACGAAATCGCAGCGGCGAGACTGTCGGCAGTTACGCAGTTTGCTCCGCGCACCCGGCAGTAATCGATGCAGCCATTCAGCAGGCGCTCGAAGACGGCAACTGTCTTCACGTGGAGTCAACATCCAGCCAAGTTAACCAGTTCGGCGGATATACGGGTATGACGCCGCAGCAATTCGCTGATGCAATTCGCGTCGCTGCCGCCTCAGCGGGATTGCCAGCAGGTCGCGTTCTGCTTGGAGCTGACCACTTGGGTCCGTTTGCTTGGCGCAGTGAACCGTTGCCTACAGCCATGGCGAAGGCCTGCGACCTGGCTCGTCTTTGCGTTCATGCGGGATATCTGAAGATCCACTTGGACTCGAGCATGCCATGTGGTGACGACGCAAAGAGTCTCGATGAGAAGGCCGTCGCGGAACGCGCTGCCATGTTGTGCCGAGCTGCGGAAGAAGCTCGCGAGGAAATGCCGACTGGTTCCCCGAGACCGCTTTACGTCATTGGAACGGAGGTCCCGCCTCCGGGCGGAGAAGTGGCAGAGGGGGAATGTCCAGCCCCGACGACGGTCGAAGATGTTCATCGCACTTTGGACATCTTTCGCTCCGCGTTCCGAGCGCATGGCTTGTCCGCCGCTTGGGAGAACGTGGTCGGGTTGGTCGTTCAACCTGCCGTGGAATTCGGCGACACCAGGGTTTTCGACTACGATCGCCAGAAAGTGCATGCGCTGTCGGCAGGATTGCCCGCAAGTCCTTCGCTTGTCTATGAGGCCCATTCCACCGATTACCAGGCCCCCGCCGCTCTGGCAGAGATGGTGGAAGACCATTTCGCAATTTTGAAGGTCGGCCCCTGGCTTACGTTCGCCTATCGGGAAGCGATTTTTGCACTGAGCGGCATAGAACGCGAGATCCTTGGCCATAGGCGCGAGGTGAGATCGTCGCAAGTGCGGGAGGCGCTGGAGTTCGAGATGCTGCGCAACCCGGCGTACTGGCGTTCGTACTACCGCGGCGGCGACGACGAATTGCGCTTCTCGCGTGCCTTCAGTTTCAGCGACCGCTGTCGTTATTACTGGCCCCAACCTTCCGTACAAGAGGAAGTAAAGCGCCTGCTGCACAATCTCGGCCGCTTTTCATGCCCGTTGACCCTGCTGAGCCAATATCTCCCGATCGAGTACGAGGCGATTCGCCAGGGCGCACTGGAGAATGATGCTGCGGCTGTCATCGGCCATCACATTCGACGTGTTCTTCGATTTTATGGTGTGGCCTGCGGATCTCCAGCTACATCTGGAGCTGGAAACTTCAGAGCCACGAAGCGTCCGAGCTCGGGGTCTTCGGCCTTGTAGACCACACCCATGCCGCCGCCACCAAGCTTCTCGACGATGCGGTAATGCGAGATGGTTTGGCCGATTATTCGGGAGATGCGTAGCTTTCGGGTCGCTTCATCTTACGGACGGGGCATTCGCGAGTCAACGAAAGGCGGGGTTCTGGTATGGCGACGGCAAAATGCTCCCTTCTGCCTTCCGAGTTATCCCCCCTATGTACTCATGAGTTAACGTTCGGGCGGAGAGCGTGGAGGGCGAACGGCGGGTCGGCAATTCTCAATGAGTGCTATCGCCTGGTTGCGTAAACTGTCCCAGAACAAGCGAGAGCAGGGATTACCCGGGCTTAGCCGGGTGACCCCGTCCCTTTCCTTGCTATTACTGGCGAACCGTCGTCCCCTCTACCTTCACCATACGAACTTCGGAGCCGGTTCTTCCGTTAGCTTTGAGGGTGGATTGGATTGTCTTCACTTGCCGAGTTAGCCGTGCGATCTGCGCTTGCTGTGCGCTGATCTGTTCTTGCTGTTTGTGGATCAGCGCCTGTTGTTCTTTCGTGGCCTCGATCAGCAGCGCGGTAAACCGGCCGTAATCGACGCTCTGGGCATCCTTGCCGTCCTTCTCCCACGTGACAACCTCGGGAACGACGGCGCCCACCTCCTCGGCAATCACACCCACTTCGTGTTGGCCATTCGCCTTCAGGTCGTAGGAGACGCCTCGGAGCTGTTCGACTTTTCCGAGTGCGCCGTGCAGCGTCTGGATGTTCGTCTTCCAGCGGCGTGAGCTGTAGGTGGTCCAGCCATCCGCAATAGCTTGGCCTGCGCCTTGGGCGATGGTGAGAACATTGGACGGGGTCGCCGTGCCGATGCCCACCTTTACCGCATGCCCACCGGTGCCTCCCAGCACCAGGGAGTTACTCGCACCGACCGCGGCGTAGGCCCCAATTGCAGTGGCATTACTGAGGCCGTCGACACTGGTGTTGCATCCATAACCGATGCACGTGAGGAAGCTGCCCGTAGTGTTCCAGGCTAACACGTCATAGCCAAAGCCCGTATTGTAATTGCCCGTGGTGTTATGTTCGAGCGCGTAGTAACCAGCGGCGGTGTTCTGCCAGCCTTGCGTGTTGGGGCCGAGGGCGTTAACCCCGATGGCGGTGTTCCTGTAGCCCGTGGTGTTGGAGTAGAGCGCGTTGGCACCGACGGCGGTGTTTTGGGTGGCTAAGTATCCTGAGTTATCGGTGTCGTTGTTGTTGTAGAGCGCCTGGAAGCCCACCGCGGTGTTGTCCCATCCGTCCTGAGCAGAGTCCCCGACATTGGCGAACAACGCCTGATAACCGACCCCGACGTTGCCGCTGCTCACTGTGTTGGATCGGAGCGCAAACGCACCGCTGGCGGTGTTGTAGCTGCCCGTGGTGTTGGCTGCGAGCGCGTTGAGGCCGGTGGCGGTGTTACTGCTGCCCCCGGTGTTGCTCTCAAGCGCTTGGAAGCCGGTGGCGGTGTTGTAGATGCCCGTGGTGTTGTTGACGAATGAACCCGTGCCGGTCGCTGTGTTAGCCCCGCCGGTCATTGTCGTGTTTCCCGCAAACCCGAGAAACGCGTTATTCAGGGCATACGAGCCGAAGGCGAAAAGGTTGCTCCCAATACTGAAGGCGGCGCCCGTTACCAACCCCGTCGCACTCAGGTTCCCGTTCACCGTCTGATTGCCGGTGAACGTGTTGCCTCCCGCGAACGTGACCGGGCCAGTGAAGTTACCCGTGCCATGCACATCCAGCGTGGCGGCCGGTGTAGTCGTGCCGATGCCCACGTTGCCCGCATTGGTGATTCGCATCATCTCCGCCCCACCTACTCCCAGCGTCAGGTTGGTCGCCACCGAAGGGCCGAAATACGTATGCTTGTCGCTCGCCCCCGGCGCGCTCACGTTCACCTGCAGGTCTTGATCCGACAGGTTCGTCGCGTTCAGCACGGTTCCTCCCGCCGGCGCCCCGATCACCAGCCGCTGCTGCGGGTTGCTAGCCCCAATCCCCACATTCCCCGCACTGTTGATTCGCACTTTCTCCACCCCGCCTACCCCCAGCGTCAGGTTGGTCGCCACCGAAGGGCCGAAATACGTATGCTTGTCGGTCGCCCCCGGCGCAGTCACGATCACATTCAGGTCCTGATCCGACAGGTTCGTCGCGTTCAGCACGGTTCCTCCCGCCGGCGCCCCGATCACCAGCCGCTGCTGCGGGTTGCTGAACCCAATCCCCACGTTGCCCGACGTGCTCTGATAGATAGTGGAGTTGCCGATGTCGCCCGTACTGTCGGTGAAGATGGGAATGTAGTTCGTTGTACCGGAACTCGTAAACAGAGGTTCTGCCTTGGATTTGGCTGCTGTGGATTTCGCACTGCCCGGCGTGCTCGCATTCGCACCCGCACCGGTCGGAGCCAGAACGAAGGCCGAGGCCGGCATTCCACCCACCGTGTCCGCGTCCGACGCCTTCAAGGCATAGGGCACGCTCACCAGCAGCACCCGCGGCTGCTCCACTTCCCCCGGCAACTCCAGCTTCGCTCCCAGCCAGCGCGGCTCGCCCGTGGCGAACAGATCCAGAGGCAGGCCGGCGCTCTCGGTGCTGCCCAGCAGCACCGCGTAGCGCCCCTGCGCGTCCAATGCAGCGTTCTGCGTTTCCATCCAGAGGGCCGCGCCGCCCTGCTGCTCGGCGTAGATGGAGAAGGTGATTCCCACCGTGCCGCTGCGCCGCTGGCCCGCGGCGTCTTTCGCCACCCCGCTGAATTTGATCAGGCGGGGGACGGGCAGCGCCGGGACCAGTTGGGACGGGGAGGAAACAATCTGCCCCGCCGCCTGCGGTTCGGCCGCCACCGCGGTTGTGGCCACGCTCTTCGGCGCAGCTGACTCTTGCCCCGACAGGGCTGGCGGTTGAAGAAGAAAGCACAGGCTCGACACCGTGAACAGCAGGAACATCAGCACTGCCGCTCGGCGGGACAACTGGACGAAAGAAATAGAAGCGCGCATATATATCTCCTTGTTAGATCGACATTGGAGAAGCCAACAGCCGGACGGTAGGCCTTGAGCTTGTGGGCCGAGAGTTCGGCCAACAGAACTGGAGAGCAAGAATTGCTCGCGTCTACGGTAAACAACAGATCACGAAAAAGTCAGTGACAAAGTTCACATCAGGAGGTGACTGTCCCACATCAGCGGAAATGGGACAGTGTTCGTCGTCAACACACCCAGAATCGTCGCATCCTCTCCCATGTGCTGCACAGGCTATAATTACGCCCACGGATGGCGCTAACCTCTGGCACAAAACTCGGCCCGTATGAAATCCAGTCACAACTGGGAGCCGGGGGTATGGGCGAGGTATATCGAGCCCGCGATACTCGCCTCGACCGCATTGTCGCCATCAAGGTCCTTCCCGCTTCCTTCGCAGCCGATACGGAGCGACTGCGACGCTTCGAGCAGGAAGCACGGTCCGTCGCCGCTCTCAACCACCCCAACATTCTGGCCATGTACGACATTGGAAGCTACGACTCAGCACCGTACATGGTGTGCGAACTATTGGAAGGGGAAACCCTGCGCGGGCGTCTGGTCGGCGGAGTCTTGTCATCCAAGAAGGCCATTGAACTTGCCACACAGATTGCGCACGGACTGGCCGCAGCACACGATCGAGGCATCGTCCACCGCGATCTGAAACCGGAAAACATCTTCATCACGAAAGACGGACGAGTGAAGATTCTGGACTTCGGTTTGGCCAAGATCGCGCCCAGGCGCTCGGAGGCGAACGCTGGCGGGCAGACACTGACATCCGCACACGTTTCGCTAACCGAGGCCGGGCAGGTTTTGGGCACGGCAGGTTACATGTCGCCGGAGCAGGTGCGCGGCACAGCGGTGGATCATCGTTCGGACATCTTTGCCTTCGGTGCGATCTTCTTCGAGATGCTGAGCGGGCAGCATGCCTTCCGGCGAGATACGGCAGCGGAGACGATGACGGCGATCCTGAAGGAAGAGCCGCCAGAGCTGACCGAGATTAACCGCAATATTTTGCCTGCGCTGGAACGAATTGTGCGCCACTGCCTGGAAAAGAATCCCGACCAGCGTTTTCAGTCGGCCCGCGATCTTGCCTTCAATCTTGAGGCGTTGTCGCAGTATTCGAGTTCTTCCGTGGGGATGATTGCCAAGCCCACCGCGGTCCAGCGAGTGCGGCGCTTTCAGTGGCTGATCGCTGTGCTGCTTGTGGCATTGGCTGCCGGCCTGGGTTACATAATCGGTCACAAGGGGAAGACATCATCGGAGGTGACGTACCACCAGTTGACTTTCCGCAAGGGAACCGTGCTGAGCGCACGCTTTGCGCCAGACAACCGCACCGTTCTATACAGCGCGGCGTGGAGTGGAAAAGATCCGGAACTCTTCTCCACGCGGCAGGACAGTATCGAATCGCGGCCAGTTGGACTGAGTCAGGTAGATCTGCTCGGCATCTCCTCCAAAGGAGAAATTGCGATTTCGTTGCAGCCCACGCCACTCACGGGATTCTTCGGGACTCTGGGCACGTTGGGCCGCACGCCCCTTACCGGTGGAACGGCACCTCGAGAGGTGCTGGAAAACGTGGAATGGTCAGACTGGTCGCCCGATGGATCGAACTTGCTGGTAGTGCGGACGGTCGGCACCGAGAACCGCATCGAGTATCCCGTAGGCAAGGTCGTTTACAAGATGGCGGTACCGGCGTGGATCAGCCATCCCCGAATTTCCCGCGATGGCACGCGGAGCGCATTTTGTAAGCATCTCCAGCGGGGCGATGATCGCGGCTCAATCACCATCATTGATTCCGACGGAGGCGGTACCCCAAGATCGTTCGGAGACTTCGCCAGCTTGTATGGACTGGCGTGGTCACCGAAGGATGACGAAGTCTGGTTCACTGCAGACCCCGCTGTCACCACCATCGCCCGCCGCCTGATGGCCGTTACATTGTCCGGTAATTTCCGGCTGCTGGCGGCCGCTCCGGGAGACCTGACGCTGCACGATGTTTCTCCCGATGGCACTGCCGTCATTACGATCGACGATCGCGAGCGCAAGATTTTCTTCGCTGATTCCAAAGACACGCAGGAAAAGGAAATGACCTGGCTTGACCGCGCCGTGCTGGTTGCCCTTTCCTCCGACGGCAAACAGGTTCTGTTTCACGAAGGCGGGAAAGGCGGAGGGTCGCTGGGCACGATTTTCCTGCGGAAAACGGACGGCAGCGCTGCGGTACGCCTAGGCGAAGGCTATGCCCAATCTCTATCGCCAGACCAGAAATGGGTGCTTGCGAACACCCCGACCAACCCACCTCGTCACTTGCTGATTCCGACCGGAGCGGGGGAAGTCACAGAATTGAAGCTCGCAGGAATCGAGAACGTTTTGCTGCAGGGGTTCGCTGCGGACGGCCGTCGAATTGTCATTATCGCCAATGAACCCGGACACCAGGCGCGAGACTATTTGTTCGATACCACTACGGGCAAACTGCAACCACTGACCCCGGAAGGAGTCCGCGGGCCGGTGACCCCGGATGGGAAGTTCCTGGCCGTGCGCGGTAACGGGCCTAATCCGCAACTTATTTCGGTCGATTCCGGATCACCCGTCCGCGAGATAAAGGGACTGCAGGACAAAGATCGACCGATTCAAATCACAGCCGACGGAAACGACATTTTTGTCGCCAACTACAACGGCCTATCCGCAAACATCTATCGCATTCATCTGGACAGTGGAGAGCGGCAACCGGTGAAGACGCTTGAAATGCGCGATCCTACTGGCGGGTTCGGCGTCATCCGTGTACTGACAACACCCGATGGACAGTACTTTGCCTACGGCACGCTGCGGCAACTCTCTGGACTCTACCTGCTGCAGGGACTGAACTGATCCCGCCATATCAAGTTGGCACGTTTCCAGCAGTCGTGCATTGTGGCCGGATTACTCGTAACTTGGAACGAATGCCTCCGCATTGGTCCCGATAAAGGCCCTTCACGACGCTCATTCTCGGGCAAAGCACTCGCAATGGGGTTCGGGGTGCCTTACCGACGACTCGGGAGCAATCGCAGGCAGCGTGCATCAAAACGCCACTGCGTCCACCCCCACAGATAAGGTGTGACTGGGCAGCCGTTCTGGGCTAGACACCTCGTGGGAGAGCTATCCTTCTTTGACTAAAGGATGCCGCCCCCTCACACAAGCTCTTCCAGCCGGATCGGCAACCGTCGGATGCGCTTTCCGGTCGCTGCAAAAATCGCGTTGCACACCGCCGGTGCAATCGGCGGCGTTCCGGGCTCTCCGATCCCGCTCGAAGGCTGATCGCTCGGCACGATGTGCACCTCGATCTGCGGCATCTCAGTCACGCGGAGCATTTGGTAATCGTCGAAATTCCCTTGCTCCACGCGCCCCTTATTGATTGTGATTGCGCCTTTGAGCGCGGCCGTCAGCCCGAAAACGATTCCGCTCTGCATCTGCGCCTCAATCGTCAACGGATTCACCGTTCTTCCACAATCCACCGCGCAAACCACGCGATGTACCCGCACCTTGCCGCTTTTCTTGTCCACCGACACTTCGGCCACTTGCGCCACGTAGCTCCCAAACGAACTCAGCACTGCGATCCCGCGGTAGCGCCCGGTCGGCAATGTTTCACCCCAGCCCGCTTTCGTCGCCGCCAGTTCGAGCACACCCAGATGCCGCGGCGCTTTCTGCAGCAACCGCCGCCGGAACTCGTAGGGATCTTTTCCGCTTGCCGCCGCCAGTTCATCCAGGAAGCACTCGCTGAAAAACGCGTTTTGCGAATGTCCCACCGACCGCCAGAACCCCACCGGGATCCCCGTCTCCGTCAGTTGATAGTCCACCAAAATATTCGGAATTGCATACGGCAAGTCCGTTGCTCCCTCCACGCTCGTTTCATCCAGCCCGTTCTTCACCGAGCCCGGAAAGAACCGCGACATGATCGAAGGGCAGGCGATCCGGTTCGACCACGCCACCGGCCAACCTTCAGCATCCAGCCCGGCCTCGAACCGGCTGTGCGACGCTGGACGGTAGAAATCATGCTGCATGTCGTCTTCGCGCGACCACGTCACCTGCACCGGCACGCCCGCGGCTTGCGAAATCTCCACTGCCTCGATCACAAAATCCTGTTCCGCTCTCCGCCCGAATCCTCCGCCGAGATACGTCGTGTGAATCTTCACCTGCTCGGGCTTCAACCCGGCGATCTTCGCCGCCGTCATCTGATTGACGCCTTGAAATTGCGTCGGTGCCCAGACATCGCACCCGTCCGCGCGCACGTGCGCCGCGCAGTTCATCGGCTCCATCGTCGCGTGCGCCAGGAACGGCGCTTGGTACACCGCCTCGATTTTCTTCGCCGCGCTTGCCAATCCCGCCGTCACGTCGCCTTCCCTCCGCGCCACGGCCCCACCCGGCTTGCTCGCCCCCTCCTCGAGCATCTTGCCGATGGCCGCGCTTGTCAGCGATGCGTTCGGCCCTTCCGCCCACTTGATTTCGAGCGCGTCCCGCCCCTGCATCGCCGACCAAGTGTTGTCCGCCACGACGGCCACTCCGCTCGAAATCTGCACTGCGTGCTTCACACCCCGCACGGTTTTCGCTTTGTCCGCATTGAAGCTCGCCACCTTCCCGCCAATCACCGGACACCGCGCCACCACCGCGTGCAGCATTCCTGGCTGGCGCACGTCAATCCCAAACTCCGCGCGCCCGCAAGTCTTGTCCGCCGCATCCAATCGCTTCATCGCCTTGCCCAGGATCCGGAATTCCCTCGGCTCCTTGAGCTTCACGTCGCTTGGCACCGCTAGTTTCCCCGCCGCTTCCGCAAGGCTTCCGTAACTCAGGCGCCTTTTCGTTTGCGTGTGGATCACCTGGCTGTTTTCCGCGCGGCACATGCCCTTATCCACGCCCCACTTTTCCGCAGCCGCGGCGATCAACATTTCTCGTGCCTGCGCTCCGGCCTTCCGCAGCGGCATCCACATCCCTCTCACGCTTGTGCTCCCGCCCGTCCCCTGCATTCCAAAGACGGGGTTCGCGTATTCCTTCGCCGCCGGCGCAAACACAGTGCGAATCGTTGTCCAGTCGCACTCCAGGTCTTCGGCGATCAGCATCGAAAGCGACGTCACCACTCCTTGCCCCATCTCCGATTTGTCAATCACCAGCGTGACCGTATCGTCCGTCCCGATCCGAATCCACCCGTTTGGTGCAAATGGCACCGCCTCAGCCGCCGCCGAAGCGTGCGCCTCAAGCCGATTTGGCAGATAGAATCCAATCACCAGCCCGGTCGCTCCCGCCGCTGCATCCTTCAAGAATTCCCGGCGATCCACTTTCATCGTCGCGCTGCTCATTCCGCACCTCCTGCAGAAGTCGGCCACCGCGGCCGGCTCATCTGGCGTCATCGCTGCTGTCTCTCCCATTGTGTCCGCCTTCTTCTCCAGCAACCCCTTCTGGCGCGGGGGCGCCACACGCATCTGTGCCGCGCGGTGAATCGCTTCGCGAATCCGTTGATAAGTACCGCACCGGCAGATGTTCCCGCTCATTGCGTCGTCAACCTCCGCATCGGTGGGCCGCGGGTTTGTCGCCAGCAGCGCCGCCGCAGACATGATTTGCCCGGACTGGCAGTAGCCGCACTGCGGCACGTCCAACTCGATCCATGCCTTCTGCACTGGATGGCTCAGGTCGGCCGAGAGTCCCTCGATCGTGGTCACCTTCTTCCCGGCGACTTCTGAAGCCGGCGTGATACACGAGCGCGTTGCCTCGCCGTCAATATGCACTGTGCACGCCCCGCACAGCGCCATCCCGCACCCAAACTTGGTTCCCGTCAGATTCAACGTGTCGCGCAACACCCATAGCAGGGGCATCTGCGCATCAACGTCCACGCTCTGCGCTTTCCCGTTCAACGTAAACTGGATTGCCATGCGGACCTCCTGCGAAGTCTTTCCTCTCGCTTCGCGGTATTATCTCTCACTTTCTTTCCCCTGCCGAAGACCCATCTTGGCGAAAGTTGTTCGTGCACTGGAAACTGAGTACGGATTTCAATTGATGACGTTTAGCGCTGAGCAGCGGACCTGGATTCGGGCGACACTGAAAGCACAGCCTGCCATTCCTTACCACGGCACGGGAGAAAGCCTCCGCCACACTCTAACGGAAAGGTAGGCGGCGGAGGCGACTTGTCAATCGCCTGGGAATGGTCGGCTGGGCGCAAATCGAAAGTTGAACCGGTCACGCAATTACTTCCGGTTTGCCGACAACTCACCAAGGACACCTATGGGGCACGTAAGCTATGACTGTTCTTGATTCTCTAGCGGGTTCAGGCAAGGTTCGGGCTGGTTATCTGATAGTTTACGTTGACTAGGGTTCCCACCGGGCCTACGATTTGGCTGAGAGGGTGAGGGGAAGGAGGAACTTCTCCATGGCGCTCCAAGCGGTTGGCCAGGACGTGCTTGTCGGCCAAACGCTGGGCCACTACCGCATTGCCGAGAAGATCGGCGCGGGAGGGATGGGGGAGGTTTATCGGGCCCACGATGAACACCTCAATCGCGAAGTAGCGATCAAGGTTTTGCCATCCGGCACATTGTCGGACGAGTCTTCGCGCAAACGATTCCGCAATGAAGCCCTGACCCTTTCCCGGCTCAACCATCCCAACATCGCCACGGTCCACGACTTCGATACCCAGGCAGGAGTGGACTTCCTGGTGATGGAGTATGTTCCAGGAACAACCCTCAGCGAGAAGCTCGCAGCGGGGCCATTGCCGGAAAAAGAAGCAGCTCGACTCTGTGTGCAACTGGCCGAAGGGCTGACCGCTGCTCACGAGCGAGCCGTAATTCATCGTGACTTGAAACCTGGAAACTTGCGGCTCACTGCCGACGGCAGGCTGAAGATTCTCGACTTCGGTCTGGCCCGGCTGGTGCAGCCGGTGAGTGGCGATGCCGAAACCGAAACTCTGACCCAAACCCGCGCGATCGCTGGCACCCTGCCATACATGGCACCGGAGCAGTTAAGAGGCGAGAGGGTGGATGCGCGCAGCGACGTGTGGGCCGCAGGCGTAGTGCTGTATGAAATGGCCACGGCGCGCCTTCCTTTTGAGGGCAAGACATCGGCGGTGCTGACGGATCAGATCCTTCACGGTCACGCCACCTCGCCCCAGCGCTTGCAGCCCCGGCTTTCAGCGCGTCTGGCCGACATCATTTTGAAGTGCCTGGAAAAAGACGCAGAGAACCGCTATCAGTCAGCGAAAGAACTGCAAGTGGACCTGCGGCGGCTGATCTCACCCACATCATCCGCCAGCATCGTCGCCGGCGCTCCTCGCAAGCGCACGCGTTCGAGACGTATCCGGTCGCTGGCCGTGCTGCCCTTGAACAACTTCTCGCACGATCCTGAGCAGGAATACTTTGCCGACGGCATGACCGAGACCTTAATCTGCAACCTGGCCAAACTCCAGGCTGTGAAGATAACTTCTCGAACTTCAGTGATGCGCTACAAGGGAAGTGAGACCCCGCTGCCGCAGATTGCCGCGGAGTTGAACGTCGATGCGCTGGTGGAAGGGTCAGTCATGCGGGTCGGTCCGCGGGTGCGCATCACTGCCCAGCTCATTCATGCTGCCAGCGACACTCATCTGTGGGCGGAGAGCTACGACAGAGATTTTGAGGACGTGCTCCTGGTGCAAAGCGAAATCGCACGCGCCATTGCCCGCGAGATTCAGGTCGCGATCACGCCGGAGGAGGCAAAGCGGTTGGCTGGCGCACGACGGGTCAACGCCGGCGCCTATGAAGCCTATCTCAAGGGCCGCTTTCATTGGTACAAACTCTCGCGTGAGCATTTGGATACAGCGCTTAAGTATTTCGAGGTCAGCTTGGAGAAAGACCCCAGCGACCCCTTGGCCTATGTGGGCATTGCTAGTGTGTGGTGTTCCCGCGGCGACTGTGGGCTTGTGCCACACCGTGAGGCCTTTCCGAACGCAAAGGCCGCTGCCCTGAAGGCGATTGAGCTGGATGATTCGCTCGCCGAAGCGCATATAAGCATGGGCATGATTCGAGCTGCGGAATGGAACTGGGACGAAGCGACGAAAGAATACAAACGTGCAACGGAACTCACGCCCAACTCTGTCGATGCCCACTTCTTCTTGGCGGACTTGGCGATCTCGCGGGGACATCCCGAGGAATGGAAGAAGCACCTCGGGCGGACTCTGGAGTTGGACCCGCTCAATTTCTTTTATCAATGCTTCAATGGCTGGCACTTGCTCTATTTGTGCCGTTATGACGAAGCGATCGCCGAGCTGCGCAAGGCGCTCAGAAGTGAGCCCCATCTTCCGGCAGCGCACTTGCGTCTATGGAGTGCGTACTACGGAAAGGGAATGCACGAAGAAGCAGTGGAAGCAGCGAAGACGTTTTTTGAGGCGTTGGGAGACAAGGAAGTTGTCCAAGCCCTGCAACGCGGGTACGCCGATGCCGGCTATTCAGGAGCGATGTGTGTGGCGGCGGAGACATTGGTCGAGCGGTCCCATTCCACTTACGTTCAACCCACCCAGATTGCCCGCCTCTACGCTCACGCCGGCGACAAAGAACATGCCTTGGATTGGCTGGAGAGGGCCTACGAGGAGCACCTCATAGCCATGGTTCATCTGGGTGTGGACTTGGATTGGAGTTCCCTGCGGGGCGAGCCACGGTTTCAGGATTTGATGCGTCGCGTGAATCTTTAAATCAGGAGAATAGTCATGACCAATCGGGACTTTTTTATTCGTTGCTGGGAAGACGAGTATCCGGTTTTCTTGAAGACATTCAGGGCAGTTCATGCCGACCGGTGGGACTACCGGCCGCACCCCAACTCGCGCTCGGCGGCCGATTTGGTGTGGTTGCAGGTCGTCGAAAAACGTTGCTGGATCGAGCTTCTGCAAACCGGGCAAATCAACTGGAAGATACCGCCAATCACCATGAATCTGGCGGAGATGATCGCCGCCTACGAGAAGGCCCACCAGGAACTGGCTCCACGCTTGAGGAAGATTGACGATGCAAGCTGGCATCAAAAGCCCACGCAGTTTGTGGTGGATGGTCGGGTATTCTACGAGACTTGTATGGGACACATGTTCTGGCTTGGGCTCTTCGATGCCATCCACCATCGTGGCCAGCTCACGGTCTATATTCGCCCTATGGGTGGCAAAGTACCGGCTATCTATGGCCCGTCAGCCGATGATCAGGTCGATATTCACCAACCGCTCCTAAGCTTCCCACAGGAGTACGCTTCGGTTGGAAGTTAGGGAATTGGCACGCGTGGCTGGGTCACTCGACGGAAAAGGGGCCCTTCATTTCGGACCGCAAGCGGCGTGTGTGGAGAGCAGACCTGTTTGGGAAGAGTCGCAAGATCCAGCATCCGAAGTTCCTGAGGAGCGGATGACGGGCAAACCGGAAGTTATCGGTTGGCCCGTCGGATTAGTACCGACAAACGGCCTTCTGGGAATTGTCGATGAGATTCTCGGCGTGTGTCGGCAACCGTTACCAAGCCGCACCCGCACAGTCCGCACGAGCACATCGCGCATGTGGGGAATCCTCAGGCGGGCTGGAAATGGACCCGCGAAGATGTCATCCGCAGTATCGAGGCTGGAACCAACACGTTCTTCGTCATCGACCCCCGCAACCGCAAGCGTTAAGAGGTCGGAGTTATTCGACCGGCGGGGCGCGCGCCTTACGTCCGGACGTATGCCGACGGCAATTGGAACGGCAACCTGCTGTCCCTGAATCAATGCCCCCTGTAACCAATGGAGAAGACAATGGAAAATCACGAACACAAACATCACGTCCGCAGCCAGGGAATGCTCTAAGGTTTCTATGCCAAGGCGACGCCGTAAAGGGATCGCTAGCTGCCAACCTAACGCTCGTTGTGTTTGCTGCTAACTCAGGGACCAAAGGGAGGTATGGGAGTGCGCACCATGAAAAAGTCGAACACACCGTTAGCTGGACTCTTGCTGTCCACCATAAGCATGCGAGTCCAGCCCTGCTGGAGGCCCTTCGCGAGTACTGGCGCTGGCGGAAGCCGAGGCTCTACCTGTTCCCCACCCGCACCCGCCTTTACGAGCGCCACAGCTGGGGACCGAAAGAGGCGGACACGATCACCGCTACAGACGGCTCCTGGCACGGCCCCAGTCCGCTGATGTGGAAAATGATTTTTCAAAAAAGTGCAGGAAGGGTGCAAAATTCGCCGCACATACGGCATTTTCGGCTCTACTCGGCAAGATAAGTTGTTTATTTTCGTTGGCGTTGGAGTTTTTCACCCGCTTTCGAGGCGGGTCATTTCAACCACTCACGCACCTCTTCGAACAACAGTTGCCGGTGGCCAGTTGTCACTGGCCAGTAAAAGCTCTTAAGCCACTTGCTCGTCCCGAACGACCAACGACGAATGACCGGCGACGTTTTCTAACGACTAACGACGCTTCCGAAAAAACTCCTGCACCATCTCCGCCGAACGTCCCGCCAGCACCCCGCCCCGGATGTCCATCTGATGATTCAGACTGGGGTGATTCACCACCTGCAGAATCGAATGGATGGCGCCTGCCTTCGGGTCATCGGCGCCGTACACCAGACGGCGGACGCGGGCATGAACGGCCGCTCCCGCGCACATGGCGCACGGCTCAATTGTCGCAAACAGGGCGCAGTCGAGGAGCCGGTGGTTCCCGACGTTTCGTCCTGCCTCGCGCAGCGCCACGATTTCAGCATGAGCGGTGGGATCGTAGTCGGTGAGGTTGCGATTCCATCCTCGTCCCACCACGCGCCCGGCGCACACCACGACCGCTCCCGCCGGCACTTCGCCCGCCTCCAATGCGCGCTGGGCGCAGCGCAGGGCTTCCTCCATCCAAAGTTCGTCGGAAGATAGCTCGTCGGAGGAAAGTTTGGCAGCGGAGAGCAGTTGTTCGTCACCAGTGGCGAGTTGCCATAAAGCAAGTTCTCAGTTCTCGGTTCCCAGTGCTCAGATAAGAGTCTGGACCTGCAGACTGACCAGTCCATTCTAGCGGGTGAATGGTTGCCCTTGGTGTGGGAAGTTCCGTTCCCATTGGACTGCCCGTGATTCTGCTGCGCACAGCGAAACCAGGCAAACAAACCCGTGGCGTCGTAACGACGATCGAGGCAGCGCTGAGAGTACCGCTAAAGTTTTTTCGGTGCTGTTCCGTCTCCACTGTGCTGTTCCCCGTCTTCTGTGATTCATCTCACACCCGCCTATAGCCCGTCAGTATGTTATCCTGAGCGGGTTATGGCAGCCGCCGACATCTTGCGGAAGGTGTTTTTAGTGGACCTGATCCAGGGACTGGGCGTGACGTTCCGATATCAGGATCCCAAGGAAATCTATACTGAGCAGTATCCGCTGGAGCGGCCGCAGGTGGCCGAGCGCTTCCGTGGCGCGCCGCGGTTGAACGTCAACCCCGACACCGACGAGACGCTCTGCATCTCCTGTGACCTGTGCGCTCTGGCTTGTCCGGAAAACCTGATCGTGGTCACCAGCGAGCGCAATGAAAAGACCCGCCGCAAAGAGCTCACCAACTTTACCTACGACCTGAGCCGCTGCATGTTCTGCGGCCTGTGCGAAGATGCTTGCCCTACCGATGCGCTCGAACTCACCCAGGACTTCGAACTCGCGAACTACACCCGCGAAGGCATGATCTGGGACCGCCAGACGCTCGAGAAGGGTCCGCAGCCCACCGTGTACCGAAAGTAGCAATTCGCTCGTGTGGGGACGGGCGCCCTCGCGAGCCTGCCCTGAGAGCTTGTGACTTTTTTAATTTCTCTCAAGGACCGATGTTGAAAGAAAAAGACTTAAGTGCCCCTAAAATGGCCGAAAGTCAATAAAGTCACAAACTCTGAGCGCAGTCGAAGGGTCCAAGCCGAGCGCAGCTCGGCAGCTGCCTGTGGTCACAGCAACTCTGGATTCGCTATAAGTTTGTCCTTTCCATAAGCATCATTCCAGCGCTTTCCCAAGTACGTCCATACGGACATGGCCGAGTAGCAGGTCCCCATCTGTTCTCTTGCAAGATATGTCTTGTCTTTAGGGTCTCAAGCCCGTTTGAGCGGTGCCGATAGATATGCCCATGTAGGGATTCTGTAGAGATGCGCGCGGCGCAGCGGCATCGGCCTGGCGATCGGCCAGCCTTCGCCGAACATTTCGGTGAAAGGGCACGGGTGAGGTTTGAGCATGGCTGCGGCTCCGCTTTCAAGTTCACTTTGCTTGTCGGTCATCACAATGAGAAGGGGGGAGCCCGGGCGATGAAACAATTGCCTCAGGTCCTTCTCGTGGACGACAACCCGGCCGACGTCGATCTTGCTCGAGAGGCGTTGGCCGGGGGCAGGCATCAGAGCCAAATCAGTCATGTACCGGACGGCGAGGAGGCCATGGTTTTTCTGCATCGCGCAGGCCAGTATGCGAATGCGGTTCGTCCCGACTTGGTGATCCTGGATCTGAATCTGCCGAAGAAAGATGGCAGAAAGGTGTTGGCGGAGGTCAAAGCCGACGCGGATCTGCGCCCCATCCCGGTCGTGGTGTTCAGTACCTCGCGCTCGATGTTGGATATAGCGCGCAGTTACGAACTGGGCGCCAACTGCTATGTCAGCAAGCCGGGAAATCTGGACGATTATTTCCTGGCGGTGCAATCGATTGAAGAATTCTGGTTCGGCTCCGCGAGCCTGCCACGAAAGGAAAAATGATGGAACACGAACCTGCTAAAGTTTTGCTGATTGAGGACAACCCCGGAGACGCGGACTTGGTACGCCTGCGCCTGGTGGAAGGTAAGTCCGACGCCTATGTCAACTGCGTCTCCCGGCTCTCCGACGGTCTGGCATGTCTAGACGCGGAAACACCCGCGCTCGTACTGCTCGACCTGAACCTTCCCGACAGCCACGGCGCAGATACTTTTCGCCGCATCCTGCAGAAGGCTCCGAACGTGCCGGTGGTGATCCTTTCGGGGCAGGACGATGAGGCGCTGGCCATCAAAGCCGTCCACATGGGCGTTCAGGACTACCTGGTCAAAGGCGACATCACCAGCAAACAACTGGAGCGTGCCCTCCGCTATGCGGTGGAACGGCAGGCGCTGCTGCGCGCTCTGGAAATCACCCGCAAACAGCAAATTGAATTCAAGAACCGGTTCCTATCCCACGTTTCGCACGAATTGCGTACGCCACTGACCTGCATTCACCAGTACGTTACGCTCCTCCTGGATGGGTTGGCCGGTCCCATCGCGCCGGACCAAACCGACCACCTGAAGACCGTCCTCAAGAGTGTGAATCAGTTGCACGCCATGATCCGCGACCTGCTCGAAGCCACCCGCGCCGATAGCGGCAAACTGCGCGTCGAACCGCGCTGCATCGACATCGGCGTACTGATTCGGCAGGCGGTCGCGATGTTGCAGCCCAGCGCCGCTGAAAAACACGTCGGCCTCGAAGTTGGGTTGGACCAGACCATCCCCCTCGTCTATGCCGATCCCGACCGCACTCTCGAAGTCCTGATCAATCTTATCGACAACGGAATTAAGTTTACCCCCCCCCGATGGGTCCGTGATCGTTAAAGCCTCGATGGTGGAGACCGACCCAGCCGCCGTCTATCTCTCGGTCACTGACAGCGGCCGTGGCATCCCTCCTGAGTCGCTTCCACAGGTTTTTGATCGTCTCTTCCAGGATCCCAACGCCGTGGACGGCAACCGCACCGGCCTTGGTTTGGGGCTCTACATTGCCAAAGAAATCGTCACTCTCCACGGCGGGAGGATGTGGGTCGCAAGCGAACCCGGAAATGGCAGCACGTTTTCGTTCACCTTACCGCTCTATTCCCTGCCTAAACTCCTCCTGCCGGTGATTAGTCACCTGGGACTTTTGCGGGATTCTATTGTGCTGGTGCGCGTGGAGTTGACCCCATTGCCCAATTCACTGCGCGGAAGCTGGAAAGAAACCTGCCAGCGCTGTCTGGAGCTCCTGCGCCTGTGCATCTACGTGGATAAGGATCTGGTTCTTCCACGAATGGGAGCCAGCGGCCTCGTGGAAACGTTTTTCGTGGTCGCCTCCACCGGCATGGACAGGGTCGGCATCATGATGGACCGCATCCGCGGCCAAGTCGGCGCGCTGCCTCAGTTGAAGGCCAGCGGCACTTTGCGCGTGACCGCCGAGCCCATCCCCGGCCCGCCCGCCGCCGACCCGAGAACCTTGGAACAACAAGTCTGGGGCGTTGCCGATTATGTCACCGAAATCATTCAGCAGGGTCTTTGGAGCAGGCATAACTTCACCGAAAAGGAGAACCACGAGAATGCGCACTGAGAGTTACACCGACGGGCCGCCTATGAATCGAGCAAAGATTATGGTCGTGGATGACGATCCCGATCTCAGACAGGCCCTGAGTTTGCGTCTGCGGGCCAACAATTTCGATACCGTGAATGTTTGCGATGGTTATTCAGCCATCGCCATGGCTCAGAAGGAGCACCCCCACCTGATCATTCTCGATCTCGGATTGCCGGCGGGCGATGGATATGCCGTGCTGAAAAACTTGCAAGAGTATCCCGCGCTTTCCGTCATCCCGGTGATCGTGCTTACGGCTCGCGATCCCGAGTCCGATGAAAAACGTACCCTCGAATCGGGCGCTGTCGCCTTCTTCCAGAAGCCGGCCGACAACGAGGAGTTACTGGCAGTGATTCGCGCCAGCCTGCAAGCTGGGTGGGGCTGGGGCGGAGCCTTGCCATCGTAAGCGGTCAGGTCTCAGGTCCCAGGGGTCAGGTCTCAGGAAAGGACTGCTCATACGGTGACTTGAGGCGAAGTGGTTTCCTAAGACCTAAGACCTAAGACCTAAGACCTAAGACCTAAGACCTAAGACCTGGTTTGGAAGGAGAGCGATATGTATGTCGACAACCGGGGGCCGTTCGCCCGTTCTCGGGCCTACAACGTCCGCCGGCGGGAACCGCGCTATGTTTCCAGCATCCCCGTCACGCTCCAGCGCTTCTTGCCCTCCGGGCCGTTCGTCACTCGGGGCGTAACCCTCGATATCAGTATGCAAGGAATGTCGGCTCTGGTCCGTGGCGCGCCGGAGGTGGCGGAAACGGTTGTGATCGCGCTGTCATTGCCAAACGCTGCGATCGAGATGCTGGCGACTGTCCGCCACAGCAGTGATGCCAGGTCTGGATTTGAGTTCTACCCTTTGTCTCCGATTGCCCAACGGGGAATTCAGGATTGGATACAGGAACTGAAAAAGCACGAAGAATCTCTGTTTCCGTATCCGTACGCGTCTGCGGTCGAGACTGGCAGCGGCTAAAACTCATATTGTAATTTTGTAATTGTGTACTTTGGCAATCTGAAAACCAGCGGGGATTTTACATTACAAAATTACCCGATTACCAATTTACCAGATCCTGTCACTCCGGCAGCAGCGGCAGTCCCTGAATATTCCACGAGATGTGATGCACGGCGCTGTTGGTCGCCAGAATGGCCGACTTGCCCGGAGCGAACGCCAGTCCGACCAAGCCCTGCCCGGAGACTTCGAGGTTGGCCTTGCCTTGGGGTGTGATCTTCACGATGCCGCGCTTGCCGGCGAGAGAGGCGGCGACATAGAGATTGCCCTCGACATCAAGCGCCAAGCCCTGCGGACGCCCCAGACCGCGGTAGAACACGGACACGGTTCCGTGGGGGTCGACTTTGTAGACGCTGTCGAAGCTGGAAGTGCTGGGGCCGGTGACGAACATATCGCCGTGAAGACCGAAGGCGATGTGGTAAGCAGAGACGCTCGGCTCCAGCGTCGCGAACACAAAAATCTGCCGGTCGCGAGCGATTTTGAAAATGGTTCCGCTACGGTCGCCGACGTAGAGATTCTCCGCCGTATCGAAGGCAATCCCGGTCGCAACCCCCATGCCTTCCGCGTAGGTTGACATGGTGCCGTTCGGCGCCACCTTGTACACGGCCTCGTCATGACGCGAAGAAACGTACATCTGGCCTTCGCAGTCGAAGGCAATCGCGGTGGCGTTCATCATTTCGCTGAGAAACGGCTTAACGTTGTAGTTCGTGTCGATCTTGAAAATCGACACCGGAACCTTTTGCCCGCGCGCTCCGGAGAAAGTGACATAGATGTTGCCTTCGCGGTCGAGCGCGGGATTGGTCACCGGATGAAGGTTGTCGGCAACCGGGACAGCGACCTTAATAGAATGCGGATTGCTCACGTGCCCGTTGGTGCCCACTACGACCGGCCCCGACGCCGCTCCCTCGGGCACGCGGGCCACCAGAAAATCGTCGGAACTGATTAGCACTGAGCCTTCGATCTTGCCGAAGTGCACGCTCGGGCGACGCAACTCGGGCGGACGCAATCCTTTTCCAATGATGCGAACCTCGCCTCCCGGCAAAGCGAAACTGGGCGCGACCGCTTCGATGTGCGGCTTGCCATTAACGCTGACGTTCTTTTTTCCCAGCAGGCGGTCGGAGATGCTCATGAGTTTGTTCCAGCGGGAGCCAGCCCTACTTCGTTAGAACTCCAAAGTGTAACAAGAGATGCATGACGGCGAGCGCATAGAGTCCCGCTCCCAGGTCGTCCACCACAATGCCGGTGCCCTCGGGCAGCCGCTCCAGCCGCCGAATTGGAAACGGTTTCCAAATATCGAAGACACGGAAGAGTATAAGGCCCGCGACTAAGGTTTTCCAAGCCAGTGGGACGGCGATGAGTGTAACCAGTTGTCCCGCAACTTCATCAATGACGACGAATTGCGGGTCCTTCAAGCCGGAGGCGCGCGCGACTAGGGTGGCGGCGGGGATTCCGATGAGGGTCACCGCCGCCGCCGCGACGATTGTTGCCGAGGTGCGGCTCGCGACCGGGATCCGCGAACTTGCCAATGCCCACAGAATAACCGTGGCTAACGATCCCCAGGTGCCGGGACCGGGTTTGAGGCGTCCCGCGCCGAAGAAAGTCGCGACCAGTGTCGCCCACAACGGAGCGCGGGGGCGAGATGCCCCCGCGACAGCCGGCGGGACGCCGGCGCTACGGTCGGGTGCAGCGCTGTTTTGGTTGCGATTTGCGATATCTGAGTGTGGATCAGACTTGGTGGAATCCATAAACGTTTAGGGGAGGGTAGCGCCGCCGTCCTCGGCGGCTGTCGGGCGGGCGTCCCGCCCGCCCACCCAAGCCCACTTCCAATCTTTCAGTTGTGCCTTTGCAGGATTCTCGCTCACATAGCGGATCGCCCGTTCGAACTCCTCCTCGCTTCGAATGAGGTGGTCATAATACTCCCTTTGCCAAAAAACGCCGTGTGTCCCTAGGATTCTATTCGCGTGCTTCGCGGTGAACGATTTCCAGGAATGTACCACTGTCGCCAGGGTTTGTCCGGGAAAGAGCCGGGCCACGACATGCGCATGGTTCGGCATGACGCACCACGCAAAGAGCCGATAGCGTTTCTCATCGAAGTAACGCAAGGCATTGGCCACTTCTTCTGCGATGGCGGAATTCTGCAAGTGGCAAGCGCCCGCGCCACTGTCGAGGAAGCGTTCAATCGCTGGAGTCGAGAGGCGCTGGATTCTCGTGCGTTCATCGGCGCTGAGGTCACGCCGAAGACCGATGGCAGTCTTGACGATGGCCTGCCGCTCGGATTCGATGCGATCAAGAACCGACTGGGGAAGCGAATCGGCTAGCCGGAAGGTTATGAAGTAGGTGGCATTGTCTTTTTCCCAATGGGGAAGCCTGCCGCGATCGCGGATTTTGACCTCGCCAAAGCGGGGGCGGGACGCCCCCGCGACAGCCGGCGGGACGCCGGCGCTACGGTCGCACGGCGCGGCGCCTGGTGTTGTAGCGCCGCCGTCCTCGGCGGCTGTCGTGCGGGCGTCCCGCCCGCCCGCTGGCTCAGACGGCAGTCCGGTTGCGGTTTGGGGAGCGGATTTCACGACTGATCTTCTGCATCGTTGGTGCGATCTGCGATTGTGTCCTCGCCATCGTCAACCGGCGACGAAATCACGTACCCGCCGCTGGCCCACTTGCCGAGATCGATCAGGCGGCAACGCTCGCTGCAAAAAGGGAAGTCCGGGTCGGCGGCCTTTACCGCCTTCTTGCAGATCGGACAGCGGATCTTGATGTTACGCTTGCGCGGCATATTTAGAAGCTTGGAGATGGCCCAGACTGTTATATCAGTGGAACCCACTCACGAAAAATGCCGTTAGATTCCGAAGATGCCACTAAGAATATCCGACGACGCATGCGCCATCATGCCGGGCCGCAGGCTCCCGCGCCAAACTGCGAGCAAGCCATACAGAGCCCCGAAGCAGGCGATCTTCACGCACTGTTCGATTCCCTGGTAACCGTGCGAAATCCCGAACAGCAGGGCCTGCAGGAACAATGCAATCCACCGGCTGTGTGTTAGAACCTCGAATTGTTTCTGGAAGTAACCGCGAAAGACGAGCTCTTCGCAAAATCCAGCGCTGATGGAAACGCCAATCCAGAGCGCAATTTCCAATCCTCGCCGCGGCAAGAAAGTCTGGATGGAAGCAGCATGGCCGGGCCCGAGCCAGCGACTCCACGCCCTCTCGACCAGTGTCCATACGGCCCATAGGCCGAGCGCCAGCCCGCAATCCACGGACACATCTTTAACGCTTGCCCACCTTCCTCCGATCAGTTCGCCCACCATCGTTCCGGTCCTGCGAAGGCCGCCTCTCCATACCCAAACGAAGAGTCCCCACTCCATTGCCATAAGTGAGAGGTAGAGCGGCACGACGTTCGGCTGTTGTTGCAGCATCCCGGGCTCCGAGCGAGCCTGCCGCTGAAAGAACGCCCCGCCTATCGCTAACCCCAGGAATAATACGACGATCGATGCCGTATGCCACCACGGCGCGATAAGCTTTGAGTTTGGAGATTCGGTTCTGGTTGCAGCGGTGGTAGCCACGATTCCTCCTGAAACCGCCCACACGGGTCCGGACTGAGAACAGAAATAATCGATTTCTCTTGGCTCAAACGATCTCTGCCACTAAATCATAATCGTACGCGGCCGTGATGCGGCAGCGGTAAAACTCTCCCTCTTTCGGCGCGTTCTCGTTGGGATAATCGTTCACGAAGACTTTGCCGTCAATCTCCGGCGCGTGCATCGTGGTGCGGCCTTCGAGCAGAAGATCGGACTCGGTCGAAGTGCCTTCCAGCAGCAGATCGAATTCGCGTCCGATCAGCGATTTCTTCTTCGTCCGGCTGATCTTCTTCTGCATCGACATCAGCGACTTGCGGCGGCTCTCGATCTCGCGCGTCGAAAGCTTCTTCTCATGATCGAAGGCCACCGCACCTTCCTGGTCCGAGTAGCCGAAGGCGCCCATCCAGTCGAAGGCCGCCTCTTTCACGAAGCTGCCAAGCTCCTCGAATTCTTTTTCGGTTTCGCCCGGGAAGCCGACAATGAACGAAGTCCGCAAAGTAACGCCGGGAATTACACGACGCATCTTCTCGATGGAGCGCAGGAACAAGTCGGCGCCACCGCCACGCTTCATGCGCTGCAGAACCGTAGGCGAGGCGTGCTGCAGGGGTACATCAATGTACGAACAAATATTGTCGTGGGCGGCGATCGTCTCGAGCAGCCGTCCCGTGATCTTGTTCGGATACGCGTAGAGGAAGCGGACCCACTGCAGGCCTTCGACGCCCGCGAGCTTTTCCAGCAGCACGGCGAGGCCGTCTTTCAGTCCAAGGTCCTCGCCGTAGCAGGTGGTGTCCTGTCCGATGAGCGTGATTTCGCGCACGCCGGATTGCGCCAGCCGCTCGGCTTCGGCAATAACGGACTCGAAACGCCGCGAGCGGAACTGTCCCCGAAGCTGAGGAATGATGCAGAAGCTGCAGGGATGATCGCAGCCCTCGGCGATTTTGATATACGCCGAATATCCGGGCGTGGTCAGCACGCGGGGCGTGTGGTCGTCGTAAAGGTAGTTGGGCAGGTCGGCGACCGCTCCGTCCCAGGAATCGCGCGCGAAGCGCCCCTGTCCGCGGCGATGATTGCCCTCGGGCCGCGAGGTCAGGATATTGAAAGGAGACGACGTACGCGGCGTTTCCGCCACCCCTGCAGCGACAAGAATTTCCTCCAATTCGCCGGTACCGACGACCGCGTCCACTTCAGGAATGTTCTTTCGGATCTCATCGTGAAAACGCTCGACCAGGCAACCGGCAACCACCAGTCTCTTCGCCTTGCCGCGCGTCTTCGTTTTGTGGCGGGCCATTTCGAGGATCGTATCGATGGATTCTTGCTGCGCGCTGGCAATAAAGGAGCAGGTGTTCACCACGATGACGTCGGCGTCGTCCGCATCAGGAGTAAGCTGGGCGCCAGCCTGGGCCAGCATGCCCATCATCACCTCGCTATCGACGAGGTTCTTGGGGCAGCCGAGGCTTACAAAACCTACCTTGGCCGGGGCAGGCGGCCCCGAAGTCGCGGATATCCTTTTCTTTACGGGCACGGGGAAATGATCAGCAGGAAACAGATCTACACAATTCTAGCATCCGGCATTGCCATGTCCGCGCCCGCCGGACGCCCGAGCCAGAGCACCAAGGAGGGTATCTTCGTTCCCGGCGGCCCGTGCTAGTCTTATTGAAACAAAAACTACATCCCTCAATACTCCGGAGGAGAGATGTCGGCTAAACGCCTCGTAGTTCTAGTTATGCCAGTTTTCGTTCTCGTTTCCAGCGCGTTAGCGCAAGACTTCAGCAATGGGACGCAAAAAAATGAGCTTTCCATCACGGCGGGACGAGCTTTCGTCAGCACCCAGACGGTCCCCAGTACGGGGTTGCCCATTCACTTCGGCGGCGAGGAAATGGTCGAGTTCAATTACGGGCGCCTGCTCAAGACCCATACGATTTTCGGACTGTATGCGGAATTGCCCGTAGCGATCTATCCGCGGATGGATGTGAACTACCACCTCGGAACGACCCCCAAGGACATCGGGGCGCTGTTTGTGACTCCATCCCTGCGTCTGAACTTTTTTTCCGGCGACTCAGTTACCCCGTGGGTTAGCGTCGGTGGCGGATACGGTCGCTTCCGGGAAGCCCCGGTTACACTTTACGAAAATCCGAACCTTGGGCCAACCGGCACCAATACCGGCGTAGTCCAGTTCGGAGCTGGATTGGATGCATGGCTATGGCATCGGTGGGGTGCGCGGTTCGAAGCGCGCGATTTCTACTCCGGAAACCCCGACCTCAATGTTGATACCGGCAGAAGCCGTCAGCACAATTACTACGTAGGCGCCGGCATCGTCCACCGCTTCTAGAGCGGATTCCGTATTGCTGTACCCCGCTCGCGTAGGGACGGCCGCCCCCGGCCGTCCAAGCCGAGCGAAGCTCGGCAGTCGCCCGTGGTCACAGCAACTCTGGATTCGCCCTAGCTGGCGGCTGTGCCCTCAGGTGTCTTTCTCGAATTCGCCGTTTCGGCCGCCGTGATGTGTTTGAAAAGCTCGGGCAGGCTTTGGGCGTCGTCCACCGATTTGCCGAATCGTGCAGACTCGTAAGCGCGCGTAAACCTGGCGACCTTCTTCTGCAGTGCCGCTTCCTGAATCGCCGCGACGAAATCCAGCGGTGTTTGCGACGGCGACTTGCGCCAGCCCAGCCGTGCCATGCGGCCCACCATCCGGTCATACCAAAGTGCAGCGGATTCGCGCGGCGCACGCTCCGGATGCGCCCGCAGACTACGGTTACGCAGCCCGCCGATCAGACGCCGGAGATTGAGCAGCGTAATCGCGACCGCGGTGAACGCGATGAACCCTCCCAACCAGCGCACCGGAAAATTGCTGAAGTGATCGTGCGCCCGCCGTGCCGACCGCAGCAAGGCCCGATGCTGCCGCCCAAGCCACCGGCGAGCTTCGTCAAAGAAATACCGGCTGCTATAAACCGCATCCTTCCCCAAAGTGCGCTGGTGGCTGACATCGTAGTTGATAATCCATTCGCGCCAAAAAGATGCGGCCGCATCCACATAGAGCTGCATCCTCGACCAACCGGTCCGCGTCGGCAGGCTTCCCGCCGGCGTCGGATCGAAACTGATCCAGCCGGATCCGGGGAAGTAAACCTCAACCCACGAATGCGCGTCACTGGCGCGCACCACATACTGGCCGGTGAGGTCATTGAATTCACCCCCGCGGAACCCCGTCACAATTCGCGACGGGATGCCCAAAGAGCGCAGCATCACCGCCATCGAACTGGCAAAATACTCGCAGTGACCGTGCTTCCTCTCGAACAGGAAATTGGCCAGAGGATCCCGCGGCGGACTGAACGGCAGTTCCAGCGTGTATCCGAAATGGGTTGATAGATACTGCTCCACCGCGACTGCCTTGTCGTAGTTGCTGGGAGCCGCCGCGGTGATTTCCTCCGCCAACTTCGAAATGCGAATATCAAGCGGGGGAAGTTTCAGGTATTTGTCCATGCCTCCGGGCGCGGTGTTCGCCGCCAGGCGAAGTTCGTCGCTGTCGATCTCGGCCAATTGCGACTCCGCTTCGTACCGATTGATCGGGTGTTCGGTATCGAGATCGTAGACAGCTCCTCCAGCGTCCATACTCACCCGCCGGAAATTCCCCGTAAGACTCTGCGGCCGCTCCGCCAGAAAAAAAACGTTGGTTCCAATCGGCTCCATCAGGACGCGATAACGAATGGATCGGCTCGCGACCGCCAATGCGCGACGCGGGTCCACCAAAGGCGCCAGCCGATAGCTTCCATCTCCCGCCGGTCGCACCTGGGTTTGCTCATATGCATTCGTCCAGACTCTGCCGTCAAAATTGCTCAGCGCAATCCCACGCCACTTCAAGTCGTAGCCGCCTTGCAGGTCGTTATGGATCTCGATGTGCATCACCACAGCACTGGACTGCTGAATTTGTCCGATGCGGCCCAGTTGCACGCGATCGGTGAAGCCAGTGGAGACATCGCTGGTCGAAGTGTAAGCGCTCAGGTAGCGTGACGAAACGCGGGGAAGAAGGAAGAAGATCAGAAAACTGCCGCCCAGGATCATCAGCATGAGCGCCGGAGCGATCGCCAGCAACCCATAAGCCATGCGCCGGTTGGGCCCGGCAACGCGAGGATCTTGTGCATGGGCTTGCTCGGTAGCCACCGAGTGCCGCATCTCCATCAGCACAAACGTGATGACTGCAACCAGCAGGAAGCCCGCAAAAGAAAGCAGGAACATACTGCCGACAGTGAGCACAGCGGCCGCCAGCACCATCAGAAACGAAAGTGCCGCGAGCATGTAGTGGTCGCGCGTCCGCTGCAACGAGAATAGCCGGACGACGATTAAGAAGAGCACAAGGTGAACGCTTGCTGCCAGAAAGCTGCGCGAAACGAAGAAGTAGTCGGCGAAGTAAACCAAGACGTAAATCAGCGTCAGGAAAGTGGTCCAGCGTTCCGGGATAACAAACTCGCGCCGCGTCAGAAGCTGGAATCCGCGGAGCGCCAGCGCCAGCCCCACCCCAACCACCGCCGCCAGATCCAGCCCTCCGGTCGAAGCCAGAGCGCCGAAGCCACTGAGCACGAGCATATAAAGCGCCAAATTAAAGTAGCGCTCGATGGCTTTGGCCATGGTGATGCCGCCCGGGTTGATGGAGGCTCCAGTCACGATAAGCTTCTATTCTTGGCGAAACCGGCGCAGAAGGGAAGTGTCCGCGGTAACAACGTGAATCCTGTCACGAACGATGCAGGCATCAGCACCTCAGTTTGGTGGGCGCTGCGCTGCTTCGCCATGAGGGTCCAGAAAGTCGAAGCCGGGGCGATTCAGGCGGATGCGCCGTGAAAAGTCAGGCGCATCATCGAGCGTGCTGGCGACGGGATTAATGAGCGCCTGCCTCTTAAGTTCGGGGAAAGGCAGATTGCCGGCGAAGTTTCCGCCACGGTAGAGCATCTCGGGAGCTCGGCCATTCAAAAGAATCCACCAGGCATATCGCGAACTTCCCGCTGGGAGACGACCTGCCGCTGCCATTTGCGCGAAGATGTTGGTCGTGCAATTGTCGGTGGCAGCGTTGAACCAACGTGGGTGGTCGCGCAGGTCATTCGCCTGTTGCAGGTACTGGAGAAAGAGCAGGCGTGACCATTCAGGGCTGGCAACCATGTGGTAGAGGTAAACATCCTCACCCGATCGATAGTTGGTGCGGAGGCGGATGAGATCGCGTTCATTCGCCAGCACGTAAACAATTGTGAATTGGCGAAAGAAGGAGCGAATGGGCGAGTAGCTCTGGCCGACTTGATAACGCGCCTCAATCGATGCCGCCACGTAATCGTCGCCGCCGAACTGGAAGCTGACGATGGGATGCGCGATCCACGGTGAACCCCAGTAATCCATGAACAGGTCGATGCCGCGAAGCTGAGACAGGAAGACGGTCTTTGTCAGCCACTCACAGGTAAACTCGGCAGCATGACGATAGTAGCAGTTGCGGAAATTATGGATGGTGACGCGGTCACCATCGATTTCCGACCAGGGCGTTTGAGAATCGTTGAGTTGCCATGGGTGATTGTTGGATGGTTTGAGCGAAAGCCAGCAGGTTAAGACGATGAGAAAGCCGCCGAGACAGACCGCCATTTTAGGCAGACGCGCCTTTGCCACGTATGCCATCGCGGCGATGACAGCCAGATAAAAGATAGGAGTCAAGAGAGGCAGGCGCGAGAACGAAAGATCGAGGTACAGGGCGGCTGCGGCCCAGAGTGTCAGGCCGGCAAGCAACAACCAGGCGAAGCCAACGCCAAGCCAATGAAGACGGCGCTTCTTCCGCGATGTTTGGTTGCCGGGGCTCATCACTGAGCCGACATGGTAGTTGGTCGCAGAAATTTAGTCACGGAACAAGTGCGCGCAAGTCCCTGCCGCCGTCGTTTCTTCGTTCTCTTGCAATTTGTTTTCTGTTTACAATACCTGCCCATGGACTACCTTCTGAAAACTGAGCCGAAGGTGTATTCTTTCGCGGATCTTGAGCGGGAGAAGACGACGATCTGGGATGGAGTGACGAATCCAGCGGCGGTGAAGCACCTCCGCGAGATGAAACCGGGGGAGCGGCTGGTGATTTACCACACCGGGTCTGGAACGAAAAAAGACGACAAGAGCGCGGTGGGAACGGCATCGGTGGTAGCCGTGGATGCGAGCGATCCCAGGAATCCCCAGGTGAAGATCAAAGTTGGGAAGGCGATCCCGAAGGCGAAGACGCTGGCGCAAATCAAGACGAGGGCGATTTTTGCGGAGTCTCCACTGGTGCGGCAGGGACGATTGAGCGTGGCGCCGCTGACGGCGGCGCAGTACGCGTGGCTGGTGGGGAAGTAACAGGGATTGCAGAAGTGCGCTTCCGCGGACAGAGCCTGCCCGGTTTTGCCGAAGCCCCGAGCCAAGCCGAGGGGGAAGTCGAAGGGAGTGTCCGCGCCACACGAGTCAGGCCCGCACTACCCGCTCGCCGCAATCGGATTCGGGGCAGGCGTAGGTCACATGGTTGCGCTGCCGGTCGAGGCTGATGATGAACATGGGGCGTCCGTGGCGCTCGCAGGTGGGCTGGTCGGGAGTGAGCACGGGCGCGTCTCCGCGCTTGGGCGTGCTGTAGCCGATGCGCTCCCCGAAGCAGCGGTGGCAGAACTTGTCGGTGCAACGAAAGAATTCGATCGAATAGTCGGCGTTGTAGGGAGCTAGCGCGGGCTCCATGGTGCGGTAGTGCAGGTCGCAAAGGGGCAGGATGTCCGTCCGCATGCGAAGCGAGTTTAGCACTTTAAGTCATTGAGTCATTGAATCATTGAGGTATTGATTCATTGATTTAATGACTCAATGACTCAATGATTCAATGACTCAATGATTCAATGACTCAATGCCCCCTTGCGCAGCTCGCGACGCAGGATCTTACCCGACGGTGTCCTTGGCACGACTTCCACAAAGTGAACCTCGCGGGGCTGCTTGTGGTGGGCGAGGCGGTCGGCGACGAAGTCGCGGAGCTCTTTGTCAAGCGCATCTGAGGGCGCAAAGCCTTCGCGGAGGACGACGAAGGCGCAGGGGATTTCTCCGGCAGCGAAGTCGGGTTTCGCGACCACGCCGCAGTCGCGGACGGCGGGATGTTCGAGCAGGACGGATTCGACTTCGGCGGGAGCGACGGGGAAGCCTTTGTACTTGATCATCTCTTTGCTGCGGTCGAGGACGTAGTAGAATCCGTCGGCGTCCGAGCGCACAATGTCGCCGGAGAAGTACCAGCCATCGCGAAGAACTGCGGCGGTGGCTTGCGGATCCTTCCAGTATCCCAGCATGATCTGCGGGCCGCGCATGATGAGTTCGCCTTGCTCCCCTGGGGCGACATCGTTTCCATTCAAGTCGACCACGCGGCATTCTGTGAGAGCGAGCGGCTGCCCGATGGACGCCGGCCGGTTCATCTCCGGCGGTTCGCAAAAGCCAATGTGTGTCACCGGAGAAGCTTCGGTCATGCCGTAGCCCTGGTTGACGATGATGCCGGTGAGGCCGGACAGGCGGCGTGCGAGTTCGGGAGCGAGCGGCGCCGCTCCGGACTTGATCCAGCGGACTCTGTGGTTCTTCGGGAAAATGCCGGCTTCCGCCGCCTGGCACAAGGCATTGATGGCGGGCGGGACCACGGGCATCATGGTGACGCCTTCCTGAACCAGAAGAGCGCACAGCTTTTGCACGTCGAAGCGCGGCATCAGAACGAGCGTCAAACCGACGGTCAAGGAAAGTGTCAGCGCCACGGTGAGCCCGTAGATGTGGTAAAGCGGCAGGAAGCAAAGCATCACGTCGTCGGCGGTGAGCGGCTCGGCATTCGGGCCGACGATCTGATAGACGTTCGCGACCAGGTTGTAGTGCGAGAGCATCACGCCCTTGGGCAGCCCAGTGGTGCCGCTGGAGTAGGGAAGGGCGGCGATAGTTTCTTGCGAGTTCTGGCGAGCTTCCGGGAATTTGGCGGACGTGGGCCGCAGCAGAGTCGTGAAGTTTTCACAGCCCGCGGTTTCGTGGCGCGTGCTGAAGACGCGACGCAAGGCAGGAAGTTCCGCGAGGTTCACGTTTTCCAGTAGCGGAGCGTCGGTGATGAGGAAAGCGGCGCCAGAGTTTTCCAGTTGATAGCGGATCTCGCGCTCGCGGTAGGAGGGATTGAGCAGTGTGGGGATGCCTCCGGCAAGCGTGGCTGCGTGATAGGTGATGGCGAATTCCCAGGAGTTGGAGAGGAAGATGGCAACTACTTCTCCCGGAGCGAGTCCGGCGGAGATGAGGCCACGGCCAAGCGATTCGACGAGGCTTCCATATTCGGCGAAGGTGAAACGGCGATCACAGGATGTGTCAACCAGGGCGGTCTTGTCGCCGTTCCGGCGGCAGCTCTGGAGGACAACGTCGTGCACGAAGCGGCCGGTGGGATCCGCGTAAAGCTGGGTGCGAAGCATCGGGGGTGATTGTAATGGGAGAGTGCGGAAGTTAGAAGTCCAATTGCAGCAGTTACGGCAGCGGCGGGGAAAGAGCCAAGCTCATGCGCTCAGTTTGCGTAGGAATTCCTGTTCATCCATGCGGTACTTAAAGGCTTTGCGCCCGTTGATAAAGACAACGGGGACCTCGTCGTTATAGAGGCGCCGAATGTTGGCGTCGGAATCTACGTCGATTTCTCGCCAGGTGAAGCCGCCCCGCTTGTGCAGCTTGACGATGCTCTCTTTGACGATCTCGCAAAGATGACATCCCTTGCGGGAATAAACGATGACTTCACGAGGCTTCGTCATGCGAGGGAGTGTACCAGTTTGGATGCAGGCTTTCCAATACACGGAAGGGCGTAGAATTTCGGGATGACGACGAACGGAAGGGCACTTTCTGGAAGGACGATCCTGGTGACGGGAGCCGCGAAACGGCTGGGGCGCGCAATTGCTTTGGCCGCGGCCGAAAACGGCGCAAACGTGGCGATTACTTATCGCGAGTCGGCGCGCGCGGCGCGGGCGGTGGTGGCAGAGCTGGCCGAGCATGGCGTGGAGGCGCTGGCGGTGCGGTGCGATGTCACTGATGAGAAGAGCGTCCGGGAAATGGTGAAGGAAGTGGCAACAGAACTGGGCGGGATCGACGTGCTGGTGAACAACGCCGCGAATTACGAGACCGTCGAGTTTGAGAAGATTACGGTAGCGCAGTGGGATGCGATTTTTGCTTCGAATACGCGCGGACCGTTTCTGGTGTCGCGTGAGGCGCTGCCGCATTTGAGAAAGCGCCGAGGGCGCATCGTTAATATGGGTTCGCTGGGCGGACTGCGTCCGTGGGCGACGCACGCGCACTATTGCTCGTCGAAGGCGGCGCTACACATGCTGACCAAAGTGATGGCCAAGGCGCTGGCACCGGAGATCGCGGTGAATGCGGTCGCTCCGGGGATGATTGATTTGGGAGAGAAATCGGCAGCGGCGTTCATGAGGAAGATGGCGAAGGAAACACCGATGCAACGGAATGGGACAGCAGGGGACATCGCCGCGGCGGTGATGTTCTTCGCCACCGCTCCGCAGTTTATTACTGGCCAAGTGCTGGCGGTGGATGGCGGGCTGGGCCTGTAGAAGCTGTTTTACAAATGGTTTTGGGAAGGGCACGACTTCAGTCGTGCCGTTAGGTCGTTTAGATTTGTTCGCGCTTCAGCGCCCGAGTTCTGCTTTTGCCCTCTCAACGACTTTTTCCGCAGCCTCTTCAGCCGTTCCACTACGAGTCTCATAAACACTGGGCCTTAGCCCCTGAGGGAACCGCCAGTCCCCTCAGCAAACGGTTTGTGAAACAAGTTTGCGGGACTGGATTTGTTTCCTGGCGTGGGTTCACGTATCGTTCCTTTTTCGACCTTGACCATACTTATGAAACGACCCATTCGGCGCGCGGGCTCTCTGTTTCGGACTCTCTTTCTAACCCTCCTTCTAACGATGTCTCTGGCAGTTTCTCTCGCGGTTGCTCAGGATCGGCCCGAGGATGGTGGTCATGAGATCGAAGTGTGGACGGGCGGCGGGCGCTCGGTTCCGGGCGGCACCAAGGATACGAGCGTGTGGAACGCGGGCGTTCGCTATGGGTGGATCCTGACGGTTCCGCATGGGCCGGGCTTTCTCAGCGGACGATTCGAGCTCGCGGTGGACGCGGTGCCGGCGTTTGTTGTGTTCCAGCCCGCCAACACTGCGTACGGGGCCGGAGTGAATCCAGTGGGGCTGAAATGGATTTTCGCCACGCGCGGACATGTTGCTCCGTACCTTGAGTTGAATGGAGGAACGTTGTTTACGACGCACGAAGTTCCGGCGGGAACTTCGACGATAAATTTCACCTCGGGCGCGGCGTTCGGGCTGCATTTTCTGGGTGAGCACGCCTGGTCGGTGGATGTCCGCTACATGCACATTTCGAATGCCGGCCTGACCACCCCGAATCCGGGGGTGAATACGGTGCAGGTGCGGTTGGGGTTCGGGAAATTCTTTGGGAAGAAGTAGCGGGTGGCGGCCAATCCCTAACAGTCCGTTCGTTTTCCTGTAGAGACGCGGCTTGCCGCGTCTCCCTCGTGCAAAGAGACGGGGCAAGCCCCGTCTCTACACATTAAATTAACGTCGATGCGATAACACGGTCGAGCTTTGCCTCGGTTCGCTGCGGCGTCCGCAGCAGGGTCCCGGCGGAATCGGCGCGCCGTGGGGGCAGGTGAGCGGGTGGTTGAGGAAGGTGCAGATTTTGTCGGTGGCTTCGGGCGAGAGTATGTGCTCGAACTTGCAGGCCTGCTGCTCGATTTCGGTTTCGCTGTCCATGGCGAGCGAATCGGTGAAGAGGCGTTCGGCCAGGCGGTGGCGGCGGATAATGTCGGCAGCGCGCTGGTGTCCACGCGGGGTGAGTTCGACGATCGCAGAGCCGTCGCCGATCGAAAAGCCGGCCGGCTTGAGCGCGTCGTGGCAGGGATTGACGAAAGGCTTGTGGTCGTGCGCCTGGGGCGGGTGCGGGCGCGCCGTCACCAGCCCCATGGCGGCCATTTTTTCCACGGCGATGGATACGGGCAGAGCGCCGTGGACTTCCATTCGGCCAATCTCAGCGATTTCGCCGTTCTCTCCCAGGACAAACAATTCTTCCAGCACTTCGTCGAACTGCTCCTCGTCAGCCATGGCAAAAACTTCCTGAGCGGCAATTTTGCCGTGATGCAATTCAACGCGGCGGTCGGCCAGACGCGCCACCACGGGATCGTGCGTCACCATGACGATGGTGCGTCCCTGCTGGTGGAGCTCGCGCAGCAGCCGCAGGACGATTTCCTCGTTGACGGCGTCGAGGTTGCCGGTGGGCTCGTCGGCGAGCACGATTTTAGGATCGTTGATCAGGGCGCGGGCAATGCAAACGCGCTGCTGCTCGCCGCCGGAGAGCTGTGAGGGCAGGTGGCCGGCGCGGTCTTTCAGGCCGACGCGATCGAGGGCTTCGAGGGCCTCCCGTTCGTCGGTCATGCTGTGGAAATACTGCGCGAGCATGACGTTCTCGACGGCGGTGAGATACGGGATCATGTGAAATTGCTGGAAGACGAAGCCGATGGTTTCGGCGCGGACATGGTTGAGTTCCGAGGCGCTCAGGTTGGCGACGTTTTGTTCGTCAAGCCAAATTTCGCCGGTCGTGGGGCGGTCGAGGCATCCGATAAGATTGACCAATGTACTCTTGCCGGAGCCGGAGGGGCCCATCACGGCGACCCACTCCCCGGGTGCGATGGAGAGAGAGATGTCGTCGAGCGCTTTAATAAGGCTGCGGCCGCCGTTATTTTCTTCGGCTCTGGCGGGATAACTCTTGGTGACGTTCTTGAGTCGAATCATCCTAACTCTTCCCTTCTAGAGCGTGTCTCACAAATGGTTCTTTGAAGGGGCGCGGCTTCAGCCGCGCCGTTTCGAGCCAAATTGAGTCGGGGGCTTTAGCCCCTGCGGAGGCAGCCTCTTTCCCCACAAATCCATACATGAAACGCACCCTACTCTCCCCTCAGAATAATAGCGGGTTGCACGCGGCGCAGCAGTTCGATCGGCAGGATGGCCGAGATGAGGGCCACGGCAACGCTGCCGGCAAGCACGTACGGGAAAACGCTGAAGCGCGGGACGACGGGCGCGTGGAAGTTGACGCGTCCGATCCAGGCGGCGACACCGATTCCGATGAAGAAGCCGAGAATCGCACCGACTACGCCCAGAGCGGCGGCTTCGGCTGCGAAGAATCCGTTGATCAAGCGTTCAGAAGCGCCCAGCGCCTTCATGATGGCGAAGTCGCGGCGGCGGTCGAAAACCCATCCGATCAGAGTGGCGAGCACGCAGAGAGCGGAAGTGAGAACGACCAGTGCGGCGGAAGCGTAGAGAGTGGCCCGCGTTTTGTTCAGCACGTTGGCTTCGCCTTCCATGATCTGGCGGACGGGGCGAATGTCGGCCGCAGGCAGAAGCTGCGCGAGTTGGCGAATCGACGCTTCGACCTCTGTCGCAGTTCCGTTGGCGGCAACTTCGATGGTGGAGGGCGCGACGCCGGTCCAGTTCTGGAATTCAACTTGATCGAGATAGATGCGGCTGTCTTCGCCGGCGCCGGTCTGGAGCATGCCCGCGGGAGCAAGTTGGATCGCTTTGCCCTGGAATGTAAGTTCGAAGGGCTGGCGATTGGGGCTAGCTTTGGGGCTAACGACGGCCGCGGCCCGCATGCCGATGAGAGCTTCGTTTGGAGCGTCGGGCCAATGGCTCACCTTCCACCAGCGGTTCAACTGGCGGGCACGAGCGAAGTCCGTGCCGACGACGACCACGGATTGTCCATCCTTGGTGCGAGCGACAGCATAGGAGAAAGGAACAGCCACCGTCTTTGTCCTTGCGCCGAGAGCGGATTCGACTTTGGCCAGTGCATCGGCGGGCAAGGACAAAGACTGGCCGTCTTTGGCGACGATGACCAGGTTGGCGCCATAATTTCGGAACTCGGTGCGGAGCTTGGCTTGCACGTCGACGTAGAGGTTCATCATCGCGGTGGCAACGGCGGCGGCAACGATCATGGCGAGCAGCGCGGAGGCAGCGCGTCTGCGGCGGAGGACGGCGGCGCGGAGAAGCATGCGTGCGAACATGGAGGTGTGCGGCGACTGAGCGCGGCGATCGGCGACTTGCTTCGGAGTGTGCAGCGTGCCTAGGGTGCTCATCATCATCCTTCACCTCGCAGGGCGAATACGGGATCGAACTTCACGGCGCGGCGAATGGCGGCGGCGCTTCCGGCGAAGGTCACGAAGACGGCGATGGCCAGGATGACAGGGAAGAGCACGGGCTCGATGGAAATCTGCGAGTTGAAAATCGACCGGCCGATCTGGCGGGCGAGCAGCGCTCCGGCGGAGAATCCGGCAACGCCGCCGGCGAGCGCCAGCAGCAGGGCCTCCGCAAAGAAGATCGCGGAGACCGCGAGATTGCCCGCGCCCAGGGCCTTCATCAGACCGACTTCAATGCGGCGCTCGAAGATGGCCGTGGCCATCGCGGCCGAAACGGCGAGCGCGGATGCGAAAAGGGCGGCGAGGGTAACCAGCAGCATGAGTCCCTTGATGCGCGCGAGCACGGTGCCTTCGTTTTGCGCGACCTGGCGGATCTGCTCCGCGTGCGAATGCGGGATGACTTCCTGTAACTGGTAGGCAATCGACTCCACGTAGGGCGAGCAGTACCAGCGGTCGTAGACCTCGGGAGTCATTGTCTTGGGATCGCGGACGGCGAGCGCATCCGGAGGCTTGGTCAGAGCACTGACGTACACGCGGCGTACGGCGCCAGGCTTGCCGAGAATCTGCTGCGCCACGGCGAGCGGCGCGACGATCTGGTCGTCTTCGGCGGCGCCGGTGGAGAGAATGCCCGAGATGGTGAGTTGGCGGCCGGCGATTTCGATTGTGTCGCCGGGTTTCTGGTTGAGCTTCGTTGCCAGGCGTTCGCCCAGCAACACATTCTGCGAGTCGTCCGCTGGCCAACCGCATTTCGGAGACTCTTTGCCATCCCCGCACGAGACTTTCCACCAGGGATGGGTGATCCGCACGCCGGTGGTGAAATCTTCTTTGCCAAAGGTGAGCGCCTTATTGAAGTAGGTGCCGACCAGGGTGACGTCTTTCGCGCTGCCGCCCACTTTCACCGTGACGGGCAGCATGGGCGAGAAGCCAACGATGTTGTGGTGCCAGAAGGTGCCGCGAATTTTCGGGAGGTCCGCTTCGTTGAGGAACGCGCCGTCGCTCGGAGGCTTCAGGTTGACGCCGCCAACTTCCACGTCGAGCGTGTCTTCCTGCGGAGTAACCACCAAATTGGCGCCGTAGCTGCGCAGCTCGCGGTTGATTTTGTCGCCGATGTCGGTGGCTACGGCGATCATGGCGGTGGCGACTGCTACGCCGAGCGTGATCGCGATGCCCGCCAGCAGCTTGCGGCGAGCCTGGCGGCGAAACGATTCGTAAACGATGCGAGGAAACATTATTTCTGCTCGAAGTAGTGTCTGCCGGCCGCGACATCGGCCTCGGAGACGATGACCGCGTCGTCGGTGACCTGCGCCTTCATCGGGATCGGATTGCAGCCGCCGGCCATGCCGACCGACTGCGGGTTAATGGGAGCGGCGCAGTTTTTGCAGATCACTCCCTGTGCTCCTTTGTAGAAGCCCACAGGGCCGCAGATTTCACAAGCGTCGAACAGCGTCGCGATTTTTCCATCGGGTTTCTGGTAGAGCCAGAAACGGACTTCGACGCCGCCTTCCTTGGCTTCGTAGCGGTGCAGTTCGCCGTCGTAAATCTGCTTCAGCGGGATGGAAACTTTGCCGTCGACAAACGTGACTTCCGCGGCGGGCGAGAGCGCGCTGGCGCTCTTCTCGTAGATGAAGCCGGCGGTGACCATCACGATGAAGAAGAACGAGCAGATGTAAACCGACGCCATCCAGAGACGCTCGCGGCGGGCGGTCCAGAGAGCTTTGCGGCGGGCGGCTCCGGCGGGTGGCAGCTCGACCGGTTGGCGGCTCTTCATTTCAAACAGCACCATCAGTGCCGCCAGCACGAGGATGGTGACGAAAAAGAAGAAATCGTTGCGGACGATGGGGCCGATGATGGCCATCTCCTGCCGGGAAGAGGGAAGCACGCCGTTCTCGGAGAGTTCGTGCAGGCCGGAGATCACGAGTTGCCCGGCGACCAAAAAAAGAATAGCGGTGGTGACCTTGAAGAATTTCTGCAGATTGATCTTGACGCTGCCCTTGACGAACATCACGCCGAACAGGATGGCGACGACGACGCCGAGGACGGTGCCGATGAAGCTCATCAGTTCGCTCGAGTTCAGCGTGACGGCGGAGAGGATCAGAACGGTTTCCGCGCCCTCGCGCAGGACCATCAGAAAGACGAACAGGAACAGGCCGATCCATGCGTCGCCCCGGGCGAACAAGCCGACCTTGCTTTCGATCTGGCCTTTGAGTTTGCGGCCGGTCTTCATCATGAAGACGATCATGGTGACGACGAAGACAGCGGCGACCAGCATGACCCAGCCTTCGAAAACGTCCTCGTTCAACTTGAAACGGGAGAGCACCACGGCCACGCCGATCGATCCCACAAAAGCTGCGGCCAGGGCGGCATAGACAGACTTCCGCAGATCGTTGCGGCCGATCTTGGCGAGGTACGCCAGGGTGATGCCGACGATGAGAGCGGCTTCGACGCCTTCGCGGAGCGTAATGATGAATGCCTGGAGCATTGAAAAAGGTGCCGTTTTCTAATTGAAAATGAAATTCAATTTCAATATCAATAGCATACGGTTTCGAGCGGGGTCGGTCAACGCAGTCCATCACGGATGGATGTGATTTGCATCACACGGGGAAAACGGGGCATTGAATGGTATTTCGCGGGAACGCCTTGTATTTGTCACGATTTTCGTGTGACGCATGAACTTGTTTTCAAACGCTAAGAGCCACGAAACTGGGGGCAGGGCCCGTGGTGTAATGGGAGCACATTAACCTGTCCAGTTATAAGGTGCGGGTTCGAATCCCGTCGGGTCCACAGTCTCCCAGTTTGGTAGGGGGACTGATCTGGGGACTCAGGACAGGTTCCGGGGTCCCCGGAACGGCCGCTTTTGCCGTTCTGGGGTGGAGTGAGTCCCCTTCGGTAACATTGACTTCAAGCGCGTGGCTGGCGATAATGTTCTTGTAACTGGACAGGTTATGCAGTTCCCGAGACCCGGACCCGCGCGGTTCGGGTTTTCCTTTTTCCGCAACGTCGAAAACCCACGGGCAGGGAGTGGAACCCGCCGACTGGATCAGTTGAAGCCTACGCCCCCGTCATTTTAGGTATCGAGCCAAATTGCTTGTCAACAACACCTGGAGACTAGAATAGGCGAAGTATTCAGGAGATGGCACTACTCATGGGACCCTTCCGCCACATAACAGTGTTTCTCATCAGCGAACAGGAAAAAGCGTCCTTCTCGGATGTCGGGATTGCGTTCGCCGAAGTGACGCGGGGACCGCGTGGCGAATCCGTCAGTTTTGACATCGGCGAGGATGACCCGCGATGGAAAAGGGTTGTTGCACTAATGGCGTCGCTTGAGGGACGCGAAGGAATACCAAAGGAATATCGGGTGCAGAATCTTTCCATAACCGCGCCTACCATGAGAGAGAATCTACGGCAGATGATGAAACGCGTCGCCGGCCACCGGAAGTCACGGCCGGGTCCCGGATGGCTGGATGGGTATTCAGGTCAGAGCGCGGACGAGCTGCTCTCGCTTGAAGGGAAGTGTAGGATCGATTCGTTGGTCCTGGCATTTGAAGAGGCGATCAGGCAAAAGGCTGAACGCGAAGGCACGCAGAACCTTACTAACGAAGAGCGCATTGTGCTAGCGGTAGAAGCGCTTGAACGCGAGGTGAATAATGGTGGCTACGATCAATTTTTTGCCAACTCTTCGCGTGAGTTTGCCCCAACCGTCGTAGGCGCTCTGCAACGCATCGGTTGCAAGAAGACCGCATCGATCACTCAGAAGGCCATAAAAGCGCTTGGCACATCAGACCTAACGGCGGAGGCAATCGACGCTGCTATGGCCGGGGATGACGAACAGCGTCTCGCGAAACTTAATCAGTGCGATGATTCGTATTACAAAAGTACGGAGCCGATTGCAGAGCGGCTTCTTGCGTTCATCAAGGCGAATAAGACGAGCATCAGGTTCTAACTGGTGCAAAATCCCCATTTCACTCAGTGAAAAGCAGAGTTTCCTACCGCTTTCAGATGATCCTCAAGAACTTCTTAGCCTGTGCGAGTTCAGGGAATTGCTTTTCTTCCTCCAGGAATTCCCGCGAGTGCACACATCTCCGGCTCCCCCGCAGTTTGACCGGATGCTTTAAATGCAGCATCTCGTGATAAACGATGTACTCGACCGCGTAGCGCGGCACGCGTGGGTGGTCGAAGACGCGGCTGATGACGATGGCGTTGTGGGCCGGATCGTAGTGGCCGAGACTGCGGCGGGCGTGGTTCTGGCTCCAGGTAAGTTGCGGGCGTCCCATGAGTCCGTGGAAAAAGCGGCGGTTGAGGTCGTCGAAGATTTCCTCCAGATGATAGTGGTGGCCGCGGGCGGAGCGGATGTGCTTGCGTCCGCGCATCTGCCGGACCAGCCGCGCTTTGGCCGCAACGTCGTGGCTCGCGACATAGCGGCGATAACGGGCGCTGTGGCTGCGATCGACCGGCTTGCGATAAAGCTTCGCGAGCAGGATGTGGGCGATCGAGTGCAACACGGCTTCGGGAGCGCCCTCAAGCAGGTCGGAGAGGCGGATGTAGAGCTCGCCCTGGCGGAGGCGGATGGTGTTGTTGATGGAGACGAAAGAATAGAAACCAGCGTGCATGGGCGGCGCGGACGTGCGCGGGCTGAGTTCGCGATACGCTTCGTGAAAGATTTGCGCGAGTTTTTGGGACACGTTAAGGGAAGAGTAGCACGTGGTAAGTAGTCGGTAGAGCGTGTTTCGTAAATCGGTTTTGGGCAGGGCACGGCTTCAGCCGTGCCGCTCAGGGCGACAGAATGCGGGCTTTAGCCCCTGAGGGACATGTCTTCCGAGCGGAAAGGCATTTATGAAACAGTCTCTAACCCCAGGGGCACAGAGGTACACAGGGCGACCATAAGTTTTCCCCTGTGTTCCTCTGTGTCCCCTGTGGTGAAGAAGTTTGCCGGCGACGGCGTCCCGCTATTTCTTCTTCTTGCGCTTCATATATTCCTCGACCTCGGCGAGGGTTTTGCGGTGGTCTTCGGCGCTGGAGTCTACGGTGTCGAGCGCGTCGGCCAACAGGAATTCATACTGGCTCGCTTCGGCGGCATGCGTGTTCGCGGAGTTCTTGAGGGCGCGCAGCTTGGACTGAAATTCGGTGTCGGCTTCGATGATGATTTTCAGCGGCTTGCGGATGTCGTTCTTACGTCCGACGTACATGTCGATGTTGTCGTTGAGTTCGTCGTACACGGCGAGAAAGTCTTCCAGCATGTCATGCGTCTGGCGGGCGCGATCGGTCGTCTTCGGATCGCTGCGCATTTGCTCAAGTTTGGTCATGCGATCCCGCGAGAACTTCACGTAGAGCTTCAAGCGCTCCTCAGGGTCGAGCATGGCGTCGCGGAGCTGGTCGATCTCCAGCGGATTGAGCGGATCGCGGCGGCGCTGGGCCCAAAGCGGCGAGCCGACTGGCAAGCCCAGCGGGAGCGCGAGCAACAGCGACAGACCGAGCGCGGCGCGCCAGCGCCAGTGGACTTCCCGCTTCATTTCTTCTCCTTCTTGTTGTCGTTGGCGAACATTTCTTTGAGCAGGGTGGTGCGGATGTCTTCGAGGCGGCGAATGGCCTGTTCGACCGGAGGCTGGTCCTCGAAGGCGAGAGTGCGCTTGATGTCACGCAGCTTCTCCGCGATTTTGCGGATATCGATCTCGACATTCTTGAGGTGCTTCTTCGTTTGTATAGCGCCGTCGCGAGCTTTCTCGGAGTAGGTAACGATGTCATCGACCGCGGCGCGCGCCTGGCCGACGTTGCTGTTGCCGTAGAGCGTGTCGGCATTGCGAAGCTGATGCTGTGCAATCCGGATGCCGAGTTCGGGGCGGTCTTCGGGACGCGCGCTTTCGAAGCGCGATTTGAGTTCGGCTACAGTTTCGTCCTTAGCCGCACCGTAGGCGCACGCGAGTGCGAGGAGGAGCATGGTTAAGGCAAGTCGGCGCATGGCAGTCAACGCTTCTTCGGTTCAATGGCGATCAGGCGGTGGGTAGCCTGCCACTCCTGATCGGGATACTTCCCCTTAGCGACATCCAGAAAGCGATGATAATCGAGTGCAGCCTGTTTGTAGTCGCGCAAGTGGTCATAGGCGGAGGCACGAAGAAAAAAACAGGTCGCAGGCATCTCCGCATTTAACATGGCGCGCCCATTGAGGGCTCGGATCGCCAGTTCGTAGTTCTTGTTCTCGCTCGCCGCAAAGGCCAGATCGACATAGACATCGGGCCAATCGCGCTTCAGTCGGACCGCGGTCAGAAATTCCTGTTCGGCTTCCGGGAATTTTTTCTGACGCAGCAAAGCCTGCCCCAGGCCGCGATGCAATTCCGCGTCTTTCGGCTGGGCAGCGGCCAGGGCGCGATATGCGCTTTCCGCGAGATCGTTTTTCCCGGCACTCGCATACAAGTCGGCAAGCTCGCGCTGCGCCTCCGCGTCCGACGGCGCGAGTTTCACCGCAGTCTGGAGTTCCGCGATGGCGTCGTCTTTTTTACCTTGCGCGTCCAGTACGCGTCCCAATTGCAGATGGATGCCTGCGTCATTCGCGCGCTCCGTGGCCAGCCGGCGCAGCAGGGGCTCGGCGTCGCCGAGTCGGCCCGACTTCATATAGATGTTGGTCAGGCTGATCGCGGCTTCCGTCGAGTGTGCGTCAAGTTTCAACACTTGTTTGTATTCCGCCTCGGCATCCGAAAATTCCTTTTGCCGCTCGTGTAGCAGCCCAGCAGAAAGATGGGGCTCGGGATCCTTAGGTGTAAGCTCGGAGGCTTTGCGGTAAGCCTGGAGTGCGTCGTCCGGCTTATTGCTTTCCAGCAGATGCGCCAGCGCAAGCCAGGCGCGGGCCTGACCTTCTTCCAGATGAGCCGTGGGTTTAAGCGTAGTGGCCGCGCGCAGAAAACGCTCGGCCTCGGGGCTGTTGAAGCGGACAAGCATCAAGCCCAGGTTGAGGTTGGATTCAAAAACGTCGGGCTTGGCGGCGACCGACTGCCGGTAGGCGTGGATCGACTCCTCAACGCGGCCCAGGCGATTGAGGACGAATCCGAGATCGAACCATGCCTGATAATTGTTGGGATCTTTATCGAGCGCCTTTTTCAGCAGCGTTTCTGCGCCGGTGAAATCGTTTTTCTGGATGGCATCTTCGGCCTGCGCGATTTCCGGCGGTTGGTCGTCGACGCGTTCCTTGTAATGCCGGACAGTGGTGTGAGTTTGCGCAAAGGCAACGGAGCAGGCGGCGAGGACAATAAGAAGGACAACAACAAGGACAACAAGAAGGATCGCTTTGGTGAACGAGCGGTTCATGCGTGCGAGCATCCAGCCCCGGAGGGGCGACCAAGCTTAGCCCAGCGCTTCAGCGCTGGGAAAAATGGCAAAAAATGATTCAAGTCCCGGAGGGACGACCGACTGACACGCGAGAACCTAGGGCATCTGCCCGCGTTCGCTCCAACTCCCTCCGTAATCGCGATCCACCGTTTCTTGCGACTCTATGCCGAAATGCACGACGGGAACGGTATCTTGCGGATAGCCGGCCCTTCGGAGGGCATCACAAAATTGCTGGTAAATCTCGGGATCCTCACAAAGAAGATCACGCTCTTTGTCAGTGGCAGTCCTGATGCTAAATGACAAGTATCCGGGACTGATCGCTGTCGCGCCCTGATGGCTGAACGCGTCCGCATTAGGGATCCGCTGGCGGGCAATATTCCTAATCTCCCGTCGGGCACGGTGAATAGCTGGCCACAGCCTCCAATCGTATTTATTGGTAAGCGTCTTGGCGAAGCCCAACATTAAAACGATCACAACCGCTGCGACAAGCCAAACAAATAGCGTCAGCATTACCCATCATCCCGTGCGACAAACATGAAACCACTTCTATTCTACTGCTCACCATGGCGCGCGCCGTTCCCGTTCAAAACCTGCTTCAGATACTGTCCAGTGTAAGAGTCTTTCATCTCCGCGATCGCTTCGGGCGGGCCGAAGCCGACGAGATTCCCGCCGTGATCGCCGCCTTCCGGACCAAGGTCGATGACCCAATCCGCCGTCTTGATGACTTCAAGATTGTGCTCGATGACGACGATCGAGCCTCCCGCATCGATGAGACGGCGGAAAGCGAAAAGTAGCTTGCTGACATCGTCGAAGTGCAGGCCGGTCGTGGGCTCATCGAAAATGTAAAGCATGCGGGGCTTGCGTTTGGGGCCGTCACCGCCCTCCGCGAGGCGACTGGCCGGGCGAGTTCCGGGCTGAAGGTGCGCGGCCAGCTTCATGCGCTGCGCTTCGCCTCCCGAGAGCGTGGTCGCCGACTGGCCGAGACGCAGGTACCCGAGCCCCACTTCATCAAGCACGCGCAATTTCTCCGTGAGCCGGGGAACGTCGGCGAAGAACTTGAGGGCCTCACGAATCGTAAGGTTCAGGACTTCGTGAATGTTCTTGCCCTTGTAGTGGATTTCGAGCACCTGCGGCTTGTAGCGCGTGCCCTTGCATTCGTCGCAGATCAATTCCACATCGGCCAGAAACTGCATTTCGACGGTGACCGTGCCATCGCCCTGGCAGTTGTCGCAGCGGCCCCCGGGCACATTAAAAGAAAAATTTCCGGCAGGGAAGCCGCGCTTCCGCGCTTCCGGCAGCGAGGCGAATAGTTCGCGGATGATGTCGAAGGCCTTGATATACGTAACCGGATTCGACCGAGGAGTGCGGCCGATGGGCGATTGATCGACGAGAACGACCTCGTCGAGAAATTCGTCGCCTTCGATGCTGTCCCACAAAACGGCGGAGGAAGCGCTGCCATTGGTCTGCCGCTTCGCCGTGGCCAGCGCCTGATACAAGACGTCATGGAGCAACGAGGATTTTCCCGAGCCCGAGACGCCGGTGATCGCCACCAGCATGTCGAGCGGAATTTCCAGATCAATGTGCTTCAGGTTGTGCGCACGGGCGCCGGTGATGCGGAGTTTATGTGTCCCTGGCTGCCGGCGTCGCGGTGGAATCTGGATGTGAAGTTCGCCGGCGAGGTAACGGCCGGTGAGCGAGTGCGGCATCTTTAAGATCTCGTTGTAGGTGCCCGCGCCGACGACTTTGCCGCCATTTTCCCCGGCGCCGGGCCCGAGGTCGAGAATGCGGTCGGCGGCGCGCATGATGTCGGGATCGTGCTCGACGACGAGGATGGTATTTCCCAGATCGCGCAGGTCGTGCAGAATCTTGATGAGCCGGTGCGTATCGCGGCTGTGCAGGCCGATGGAAGGCTCGTCGAGCACGTACAGCGTGCCGACCAGGCGCGAACCGAGAGAAGTCGCCAGCTGAATGCGCTGCGCTTCGCCGCCCGACAGCGTGGAGGCGAGACGGTCAAGCGTCAGGTACTCGAGGCCGACTTCGTTGAGGAAACGCAGGCGTTCCCGAAGTTCGATAAGAAGCCTGTCGGCAATCGCCGCTTGTTGCGTCGAGAGCGTGAGTTGACCGAAAAAGCGCGCTGCCTCTTCGACCGTCATACTGCACACCTGGCAGATGCTCTTGCCATCGATCTTTACCTGCCGCGCTTCCGCGCGCAGGCGAGTCCCCCCGCAAGCGGAGCACAGCGAGTATCCGCGATAGCGGCTGAGAAACACGCGGACGTGCAGCTTGTACTTCTTGCGCTCGAGATACTGAAAAAATCCGCGGACGCCGCTGAAGCCGCGGTCGCCATCGACAATCAGTTTCTGCTGCTCGGCGTCCAGTTCATGCCAGGTCACGTCCAGCGGAATTTCGGCCTGGCGCGCGAAGCGCTTGAGATCGGTGAACAGGGGCCTGTACTGGGGCTTCGTCCAGGGCTCGATGGCGCCTTCGTTCAGGGTCTTGCTCTTGTCGGGGATGACAAGGTCGAGATCGAAATCGATCGTGTTACCGAAGCCCTGGCAGCGCGGGCAGGCGCCATAGGGATTGTTGAATGAAAACAGGCGCGGCTCGGGCTCTTCGTAGCGGCTGCCGTCGTTCTTGCACTCGAAGCGCTGGGAAAATCGCAGTCGCTGAGAAGTTTCGCCGTCGCCATCGCGAAGTGCGGTTTCGAAAATCACTTCGCCCGCTTCGCGATAGCCGATCTCGACCGCATCGACGATGCGCGAGCGCTCGCCGGCCGAGACGACGAGGCGATCCACCAGACCAAATACGGGTTCGGAAAAATTAACGTCAAGCAGCGATTCCGGAGTCGAAAACTCGAACACCTGGCCATTCTGAAAAAGCCGGTTGAAGCCGCGTTTGCGCAGATCGAACAGGCGCGCTTTAATCGCATCGCAAGGCAGATTAGACTCGGCCGGCTTCGTCGACTTCTTTGCGCGAGACTTCTTGGGGCTAAAACTCGCTTCATAAATCGGTTTTGGGTAGGGCACGGCTTCAGCCGTGCCGTTCAGGGCCTGTAAAAATGTGGGCTTTAGCCCCTGAGGGACGCGCTTTCCAGCTTTCTTCTCTTCGGCCTCGGGTACGTGCGTCTGAATCGGAAAGAATACGTTCAGGCGAGTGCCGTCGCCGAGGGCGAGCAGGCGCTCGGCGACTTCGTCCACCGTATCTTTCTTTACCTCCTGGCCGCATAGCAGGCAGTAAGTGCGTCCGACGCGGGCGAAGAGCAGGCGCAGGTAATCGAAGATCTCCGTGGCCGTCGCGACGGTGGAGCGCGGATTTCGAGTGGAGTTCTTCTGCTTGATGGCAACCGCAGGCGCGATACCGTCAATCAGATCGACGTCGGGCTTCTCAATCCGCTCCAGAAACTGGCGCGCGTATGCGGACAGCGACTCCACGTAACGGCGCTGTCCTTCGGCGTAGATCGTGTCGAAGGCGAGCGACGATTTGCCCGAACCGGAGACGCCGGTGACGACCGTCAGTGCGTTGTGCTCGATCTCAAAATCGATGTTCTTGAGGTTATGAACCCGGGCCCCGCGAACAACAATGCTGTCTGTGGACATCTTCCCCTGGCGCTACAGATGGATCAAGACTCACTACCGAATCTTTCTATTATAAAGCGTCGCTGCTCGTAGTTTGAGGAGGTCTGGTGTTGGTTTTCGGATCTGAACAAGACGAACGGTTAGACCGGTTTCACGGTTAAGACTGCGGCCGGTTGTGCGAAGGGCACGACTTCCCAGGTTGCGGAAAAACTTGGGTTTTGACTTTGTTTTGAAGGGGCGCGGCTTCAGCTGCGCCGTAAGTATCGCAAAACCAACGGCGGCTTTACAGGCTGCGGAAAAACTCAATCTCGGGCTTGATTTTGGGTGGCGCAGCGCTTCAGCGCTGCGATAACTGGCCTGTTTTCAGTGTCGGCTTTAGCCGCTGGGGTCCGACTGCGGCGCAGAAGATACTTTTTCCGCAGGCTGTTCAGCCGCGCCGTAAGTTTCGCAAAACCAACGGCGGCTTTACAGGTTGCGGAAAAACTTTGATTCGGGCGGGTTTTGGGAAGGGCACGACTTCAGTCGTGCCGTTAAGTCGTTTAGATTTGCTCGCGCCTGAGGTGTGCTTTTTGCGCCCCCGACTAGTTTTTCCGCAGCCTCTCTAGCCGCCGAGTTAGGAACATGACTTTTTCCGCAGCCTCTTCAGTCCTGCCGCCAATGACCGCCAGAAATGCGGGCCTTGCGAACGACCGGGTTCGCTCCGCACGACTCGGTAAACAGCGCAGCCCACACTGGCGTATCGTTGCAGATATTGCAGATATTGCAGGTGCAGATATTGCAGGTAGGGGTGCCTAGGGACATCGTATCCCCCGGAGTGGTCCAAGTAATAATCCAAGAAGACAGGTGGAAGCAAGCAGAGTTGGAGAGGCCAACGAGGTTGGAGCTGCTCGACGATCTGCCAGGGGCTGAGGTTTTGTTTGTGGGAGTTGGGGCGGACGAGGTTGAAGTAGAGCTGATAGGTAAAGGCCTTGGCAAGGAAGTCGCCGCGGCTGGAGAACGCTTCCAGGTCGAAGAACTCATCTTCGACGAGACGGTGAACGGTTTCTACGTCGCTTTGGAACGTGGGAGCGGCGGGCGGAATGCGGACATGCTGGCTGTCGCCTAAGGCGGTGGGGAAGCCCGTGGGATGGCCGCTGCGATCATGGCCGCCGATGAACTCAGAACCGTTGTCGGTTTGCCAGACGAGATCGCGCAGCGAGATGCCGCAGCGATCAAGATGCTGCTGAATGCGGGCGGCGAAGACGGAGCTGGCGGCTGCGGAACGGCGCTGCGCGAAAGCCCAGAACAGCAGGCCGCTGCGCACTTCGCGGGCGGTGTACTCGACGGCCGGCAGATCGAAGGCCTGGGCCTGAGGCCAGTAGCGGGGGATATCGTCGAGGTCCTTGGTGTCGGCGGAGATCTGCTGAAAGACGCGCCAAGTGGCTTTGATGTGGGCGAGGTCTTGTTTGCGTTGATACTTGCGCTGTCGTTTTTTGAGCAGACCGTGCTGGCGCCAGATGCGTTCCAGGGCGCGATGGCTGAGCGGAAGATCGAACTCGCGGATAAGGCGGCGCGCTCCGAAGGTGAACAGTTGCTGACGCAGAGCGACGACCTGTTGCTCGATGTCGGCAGGAGTCTTGCCGGGCTGGTGATGAGGGGCGCGGGAAAGCTCGATCAAACCGCGCGGACCTTGCTGCTGATAACGTCGCAGCCACTTGCGCACGGTGGGGACGGTGGTTTCGAACAGCCGCGCGGTGGGCTTGATGCCGCGTTGTCGCGCCGACTGCACCAGACGCAAGCGATGATTGTAAGCGTCGCGCATTTCACGAACCAAGTTGAAGTAAGGGGCCGACATGCTGGAGGCATCGTACGGCGCGAATGGGGAGAAAAGCGGGTGGTGGAAAAGTGGAAATCCCGCAAAAAGAAAGGGCGCGAGATTTCCACTTTCCCACCACCCCGACGGCGGCTGCGGGTTTTCTCACCGAGCCCATAAGCAATCCTCCAGCTCTCGACACCGTTTCCCACTCATACACTTCAATGCCGCCAGAGGGATACGATGTGGGTAGGCTCTACCAGCAGATATTGCAGGTTGCCAACTCTGCTTTAATCGCTTAGACTCTGTCCGGCGTCGAAACTAACGCTGAACCGCAGGCTGTTACGGGTTGGCTCCGGCCAACACGCATGAGGGACAAAACGATGAGCATTCAAATCTCGATAGTCAATGTTTCAGTCGCAAACAATTCCTTCCGAGGAGCTGGGGCACGCATCTGGGCGCGCGGTCTCTTCCTCCTGGCCGTGGGCGCTCCCTTGATGTTTTTCCCAGCGTCGGCGCGCGGCCAGGCAGCGGACATGCCCCAGGCCGCTCCCAGCGTGGTACAAACAGATGTCAAACTGGTGATCGGTGGCGAAACCATCAAGAACAATGCACAAGGCACGCTTTCGGTAGTGGGCAGCTCGCTGCAGTTCGCCACCAGCAAGGCGAAGGTGGAGGTGAAAGCCTCATCCATTCTGGACATCTCCACCAATGAGGACAGCCGGCAGGATATCACTGGCGCAGCCAAAGTCGTGACCATGGCCATCCCTTACGGCGGTGGACGGGTCTTGAGCCTGTTTTCACACGGCGTTGATGTCCTCACGCTGGAATTCACGGACGCCAACGGCGGCTATCATGGCATGGTCTTTGTGCTTTACAAAGGCCAGGGAGCCCCGTTCAAAAAGCAGCTCGTCGCGATGGGCGCGAAAGCCAGCGTTCCCCTCGCAGAACCGGCGCCAACAAATAAATAGGAGGACAAACCGTTGAAACATCACACTCGAGCGGCAGTCTCAGTCATTTTCCGTATCGTCCTTGCCTGCGCCCCGCTTCTGATTGTCGGCTCTCTATGGGGGCAGCCGGGCCCGGGCGATTCCAAGAGTGCGCAGAAGTTCTCCGCCTCTTCCATTCAAATCGAGCCCATGGATCCGGGCGACGTGCCGATGCCGCCTGAGTTCCGTGTGGCCATCTACGAACACCTGATCTCGGAGATCGGGAAGACGGGAAAGTTCCAGCACGTTTATCGCAGCGGCGACAAGGACGCGGCCAGCGCGCCCGACCTGGTCACGCTGCGCACCACTGCGCAATCTTTTAGGAAAGGCAGCCAGAAAGAGCGCGAAGTGACCACCGTCGCCGGATCTTCCTCGATCATCCTGAAGGTCAACATAACGGATCACGCCGGCAAGACGCTCGTGGATCGCAACGTCGAGGGCAAGGTGCGCTTCTTTGGAGAAAACCTGCGCGCCACCTACGATTTCTCCAAGAAGGTCGCTACTATCGTTCAGGATTCGTTCTAGCAGGCTGCGGAAAAACTCTGATTCGGGCGGGTTTTGCGAAGGGCACGACTTCAGTCCTGCCCTTAAGTCATTTGGATGTGCTCGCGCTTTAGCGCCCAGGGTGTGCCTTTTGCGCCCTCGAGGACTGTTTCCGCAGCCTCGTCAGCGCCTCAGGGTCGCCTTTCTGAACCCTCAAGACCATTTTTCTGAAACCAGTTCTGCACCGGTATTCCGAGAACGTGACCTGGTTCCCATCGGTTCGTCGTCTGGGATGGACGCTCCTGTCCACCGCCCCCTACCCGTAGAGACGCGGCTTGCCGCGTCTCCGGTATGCACTCCCACGGAGGTTCCAAGGCATGGCCACATCACCGCCAAACCTTGAGACCGTATTCCTTCCGAGTCGCCCGTCACTTGGGGAGAATCGCCAGACGCGAAACTCCCGCGCACTGCACAGAGCCTAGTCAGGTTTCCCCGTGTAGTGTTGTTCGTTGTGTACATCGGCATGGTCTTCTAAGGACTCCAGGTGTGTCGTGACTTCAGCGGGCATTCCCAGTTCGGCCGGCAGGCGTTCTTCCAGAATGGTTGCGAGGCGGTGGGCCTCGCTGACCGATGTCAGGCACGGGAACAACAAGTGTACTTCGATGATCTGGCGGTATCCGGTGGTCCGGAAGCGTACGCCATGGTATTGAATGGCCAGTTCCGAGCAAATTGCATCCAGCTTGTCGCGAATTTTCCGGCCGGTTCTCGGATCGGAATAATCCAGCAGCCCGACTGCCGAACCCCAGACCAAGTGCCCCCCTGACCAGAGGATATTGGCGGCCACGGCGATGGCCACCAGCGGATCGAACGGTTTCCAGTGCGTCAGCAGCACCAGCCCTAGTCCTCCCACAACCCCAAAGCTGGTCCAGCTGTCGGTCAAAACATGTTTGCCATCGGCTTCGAGAATGAGTGAGTGGGTGCGCCGCCCGGTCCGCAGGAGATAGTAGCCGAGACCCGCATTGAGTATTCCCGCCATCAGGATCAGCAATGCGCCTGTTCCCAGGTGCTCCAGCTGTAGCCCGGCGATCCACTTCCGGATCGACTCAAAAAGAATTGCGATCGCAGCCACGACGATCATTGCACCCTCAAATCCAGCGGAGAAGAAGGTGATCCGCTCGTACCCGTAGAGGAATTGAGGGGAAGCCGATCGGGTGCTAAGTCGCAGACTAAAGGCGGCAAATCCCACGGCGATCACGTGCACGACCGACTCGGCCGCGTCGGAAAAAATGGCCGCCGAATGCGTCATGAAATAGACTGTCGTCTTAACCAGCAGCATTGCCAAACCAAACATCAGGGAGAGACGCATGGCCAAGCGCGCCGCGCGCAACTCCCCTTCGTCTCTCCGTGTTGCCGGGCTAACCGTGGTTTCGACAGGCACGCTCTGTATCCCTGGCTGAGAAGCTTAGCATTTGGCGCATAGTTCCACAGCATCTCACCAGAAAATGTGATGTCGCTCCCGCACCCAGCGCGGCGGGCTTGCTGATTCTGAACGAGTGGTCGCCCACTCATCCATCGTAACGCGTGTTTACATCAGCAGTCGCAATTCAGCAAGTTGTTCGCAATGCTTTCCACCAGTACACTCTTTCTGGCGCGAGGTGCCATCTATGGGAAAGCTGGGCAGGCTTCTTGGTTTCAGGCTGTGCCGTTCGTGGACGGTAAGTTTCCTGCTTGGCTTTGTGGGTTGTCTCTCCGTTGTGCCTCGTGCTTTGTTGTTCGCCGAACCATCGTCGGCGCAGACTGTCACGCCGCCGCAGTACCCTTCCTTGCCAAGTGAAACGCCCGCCAAATTCCAGCCCGTCACCGATAGTTTCGATTACGTCAGGCGCGAGGCGATGATCCCCATGCGCGACGGGGTCAAGCTGCACACGGTCATCCTCGTGCCCAAGGGCGCCAGGAATGCGCCGATCCTGCTGACCCGCACTCCCTACAACGCCACTGAACTCACCAGCCACGACCCGCGCGGCGGCGCGGTCGCGAACGCGGCTTCCAGCGCCCACCTCGGCCCCATCCTGAACGGCTACGACAACGCCACCGACGTGATCGTCGAAGGCGGTTACATCCGCGTGGTTCAGGACGTGCGCGGCAAGTACGGCTCCGAGGGCGACTACGTGATGAACCGCCCGCTGCACGGACCGCAAAACCCGACCCCCGTCGATCACGCCACCGATACCTACGACACCATTGACTGGCTCGTGAAAAACACCCCGGAAAGCAATGGCAAGGTCGGTATTCTCGGCATTTCCTACGATGGCTTTCTGCCCTTGATGGCTCTCGTCAATCCACACCCCGCACTCAAAGTCGCGGTGCCGATGAACCCCATGGTTGACGGCTGGATGGGCGACGACTGGTTTCACTACGGCGCCTTCCGCCAGCAGAATTTGCCCTACATCTATGAACAGGAGGCGACGCCCAACAACGAGGCCAGGTGGTGGACGAGCCACTTTGACGACTACGACATGTTCATGGCAGCGGGATCGGCGGGCGAACTCGGACGCCGTCGCGGGCTCGAACAGGTCGGCTTTTGGCGCAAGATTCTTGAGCATCCAAGCTATGACGCCTTCTGGCGCGACCAGGCCATGGATCAGGTACTGGCAGCCCAGCCCTTAAAAGTCCCGGTGATGCTGGTACACAGCCTCTGGGATCAGGAAGATATTTATGGCGCGATTGCTGTTTACAGCGCGATCAAACCGAAGGATACGGGCAATGACAAGGTGTTTCTGGTCATGGGCCCCTGGCATCACGGCCAGGAGATCGACGATGGCAGCACGCTCGGCGCTTTGAAATTTAACACCGACACCGCGCTTTACTTCCGCCAGAACATCCTGCGGCCGTTTTTGGATCGGTACCTCAAGGATGGTTCGCCCAAGGCCGACGTCCCGCCCGTCAGCGCGTTTGAAACCGGGACCAATACCTGGCGGCGCCTGCCCGCGTGGCCGGCGGGCTGCGCCGTCGGTTGCACGATCCGGCCGACCCCGCTCTATCTCGGCGCCGGCCTCAAGCTCAGCTTCGCTGCGCCCATGCCGGACGACGTTGCCTTCGATGAATACGTCTCCGACCCCGCCAAGCCCGTCCCCTTCCGCGCACGCCCCATTCAGCCCGTGGGTTACGGCACGGGCTATACCTGGCCGGAATGGCTTGTGGACGATCAGCGTGAGCCCTCCGGTCGCCCCGACGTCGTGGTCTTCGTGTCCGATGTCTTGAGCGCGCCGCTCAAGGTCAGCGGCCAACCAGTCGCCAATCTCGTCGCCTCCACCAGCGGCACCGACTCAGACTGGGTGGTCAAGGTGATTGACGTCTATCCCGACGAAGTAGCCGGCCAGGCGGCCATGGGCGGTTATCAACTGATGGTCTCGGCAGACATCTTCCGTGGCCGCTATCGCGAGAGCCTGGAGACGCCCAAACCCATCGCCGCCGGCAAGCCCCTGCTCTACCGCTTCGCCCTGCCCACGGCGAACCACGTTTTCCTGCCCGGCCACCGCATCATGGTGCAGATCCAGTCGAGCTGGTTTCCGCTCTACGACCGTAATCCGCAGACCTTCGTACCCAACATTTTTTGGGCCAAGCCCGCCGATTACCGCCAGGCCGTGCAGCGTGTCTATCACGCCCCCGGCCAGTCCAGCTTCATCGAGCTGCCTCTAGTCGCGGTGCCTTGAGGCGGCCAACGACTGGCTCACTGTGCCGCGAACGAGAACAATACGAGGATGTAAATCCACAGGCCCGTCATGCAGTGCCAATACCACGACGCAATGTCCACGACGATGCGGCGGGTTTCAACCGGACGATGCAGCACAGCCGCAGCATTGGCGCACATGAGGGCCAGTACGCCGCCGGCCAGATGCAGGCCGTGCATCGCAGTAAGAATGTAAACGAAGGAACTGCTGGTGCAGCCGGCGAGGTGAAACCCTTCCGAGGAAAGCTTCCTCCAAACGAAAAGCTGCCCGGCAAGAAACCCTATACCAAGACCGGTGGTCAGAGCGAGCCAGGGGAAGTGGCGCTCGTCGCCCAGCGAGATGCCGGGAATCGATTCGACCGGAGCGAGCGCGGCTTCTCGCGTGATTTCACGCCGCGCCAACTCGATCGTGACGCTGCTGGCGATAAGGATGGCTGTGTTGGCCAACAATAACGTCCAGGGCAATCGGACCGGAACCCAGGTTTGGATGTAACCCGCGCTGCTCAGATCGAGACTCAAAAATCCACGCCGGATGAGGTAAACCGCCGTGAAAGAAATAAAGAGCATGAGGACGGGCGTCATGGCGACGGCTAGTCCCATCCGGGCTCGGCGCAAGCGCTCGCCATAGTTCGGAATAAAGTTCGGAATAAAGTCAGGCATAAAGTCGGGCATGCCGTCGCCGCCGTCGCGCCCGCGGCCGTCGTCACCTCCACCGGTGCGGGGCGGGAGCGAGCCGCCGTTGTGGCCCGAGGGACGAGTCGAAATGGGCGTCAATCGGGGCATCTCCACCGCTCGCTGCGCCGGCCGGGATTAGAATCACCGGGATTACAATCACGGCGGTTAGAATCGCTGATCATGTCGTTTTCTTTTTCTGATTCCGACGACGAACGCGAGCGCTGGAACCGGAAATATCGGGATGCCCCCGACGCGTGGATGACCCCCGATCCCTTCCTGCCGCGGGCGTTTTCCGAATACATTCTGCGGCTGTTTCCGCACGGAGGAAGCGCGCTCGACTTCGCGGGAGGAGCCGGACGGCACGCGATCTGGCTCGCGCAACAGGGTTGGGAAGTCACGCTCATTGATATTTCCGAGACCGGAGTCGAACAGGCACGGCAGAATGCCGGACCGCTCGCGTCCCACATTCACTTTGTAGTAGATGATCTCACTCACTTCAAGGCTTCGCAAACGCAGTTCGAAGTGGTGATGGCTTTCTTCTACCTGGACCGGGCGATTTTTCCCGAAATGGTGAAAGCGGTGCGGCCGGGCGGATTGCTCCTCTACAAGACCCACACCGTGGCGCAGGCGAAGCTGGCGGGCGGGCCGAAGAACCCAGCCCATTTGCTTGAGCCCGGCGAGCTTTCACAACTGGCGAATGGCCTGCGCATATTGCATTACCGCGAAGAGATGGCCGGGAAGGCGACGGCGCAGCTGGTGGCGAGAAAAGAAACCTGATCGAAGTACAGAGTGCCACGGAAACGCTGGCAAATATGTAACCGAACGGTTCCGCATAAGGCGCAATGCGTAACTGTACGGTTACTCGTCAGGTCGTCTCAAGAGCCACAAATGTCCTCGGTCAAGTGCGACGTTGCAATCGGCGCACGTTCGCATCTAGACTGGTGATCGCCGGAGTCGATTCGGCAAACGTTAGCTCAACTCATGCGAAAGTGGCGGAATTGGCAGACGCACCAGACTTAGGATCTGGCGGGGCAACCCGTGGGGGTTCGAGTCCCCCCTTTCGCACCAATCCTCACAACTTTACGCGGTCCCTTATGGAGCCGAAATGAGGCGCCCCGGAGGCGGAACCGCCGGGGCGACCTTCATCCAGTAATCCGAAAGCATTTCCCTGAATCTATCCTCGTTGGATCATTGATCCGCCGAGGTTGAGTATTGGGCGGCGCCGATGACCGTTCCCCAACTTCCCGATGAAGGGGCGTACTGGGCGGAGAACCACAACAAGCCCCGGGTCGCAATGGTGAAATCGGGCGCTGTGGCGGTGTAGTCTCCCCAGCGGCCTGAAACTGCGTTGGTGGCGCCCGGCTCCAGGTATATCCCGCCGCTGTCCATGAGACCGTCGCCATAGCTCACGCGCCGCGAAGTATAGACCGTGCCCGGATAGGCGGCATCACCGGAGTAGTCAAAAACCATGACCACGTTGTTTTCCTGGTCTGGCTGCAGAGTGGCGTAGTAGGCCGAGGAATTACTTGGCCAACCCCCACAGACAAAACAGTCTTCCTGCCGCTCCTCCACTGCCGTAAGTTGGCTGTTATTGTTGTTCATCACCGGATGTATATCGAACCAAATAGGGCCAGCCACGGCCGGGCTGACCGCCACTCCGGTGTTGAAAGAACCGAACAACTCACCCGCATGGTACTTTATTTGCCCCGAAATAAAGGTGTAGTCGGTATCGACACACGGTCCTGTTCCAGCCAAGCAGCTCGGTGTGCTGGCATAGGGCGGCAGTGAGTAGTTATGAGCGGTGCTTATACCTACAAAGGTAAGTATAGGACCATTGCCACCTTGGAGAAATGCGAACGGGTTGTTGGGGGCGATCACGCTGCCAGTAGTGGGACCAGAAATGGTCCAAACGCCCAGGCCGTTGCACCCGCTGGAGCAGATCCCGCCGCCCCAGTCATAGTTATAGGAATTGACCAGGAAGATCGCGGCCGGCTTGTCAGCCCGGTCCGTCACATTGGCAGGTTGCAAGGTATCGACCAGGGTCGCGTTGACGTTAAATCCCGTAAAATACCAATAGCCGTAGCCGGTCCCACCGTAGAGGGCGTCCTTGGGCAAGAAGTAGACAATATTGCCAGTGAAGCCATCGCCACGACAGTCGTTAGCGCCGCTCCAGAGGTTGAGGCCAATGTAGATCCCGCCCTTGGTGGCGTTCGCTCCCCAGTACGTGGTGTCGTGTCCGAGGGTGGGGAAGTCCGGGCATACGCCAGTCGCCTGTACCAACTGATTCGGGTAGACCCACCAGCCGCCCCGCGGATCCTCGGTCTGGCTGACCGCCCAGTTCACGGCCCCCACATTGGCGCTGCCACTGGGATTGTTAGTGTTGGTCTCGGAGATCTCCAACACAAAGAAGCGGTGATTCGCCCAATCATAAAAAGCGCGCGGGTCAGTGGTATAGGTGCCTGCTGCCAAACCGAAGAGAGAGTCCAAGGTCTTGGGGAAGCCGGACTGTAGCGTACCGTTCTTGCTGTACACGGCAATGTAATTGTTCACCACCTGAACGACAAAGTTCTCACTCACCGCCAGCGCCATGTCCGGCGGATCGCAACAGACTTCACTCTGGGCAAAGAAACCTACGGACGCCCCCACGGACGACGGAACGGGGGCCTTGGGTCCGAAGACAGCACCGGCGGTGGAACGGGGGTGGGAGGGTTTGGCGCCGATTTCGCCCGCCGCCTCGCGCTTCGCCACCTGTCTCTTGAGTGCCTGGTATTCCTCTTCGGTGAGACCGGAGAGTGGACGATCATGTTCCATTTCCATTCTCTCGGCGGATCCAGGCACATGTATCGCCTTAGGAAGGTCGCTCATGTTCACGGGCCGTGCTGGCGGCCCTGATTCCATGCCTTGGCTTTGGGCTCTGCCCTCTCCCTTTCCCGTATGAGCCGCCACCGCTCCGGGCAGCGCCCGATGGAGGGCCGCTTCCAGCGCGCTCTCAGACACGCTGGCTCGCTTTACCGGGGTCGCCACCTCCTGCGTCGCTGAGAAACTGGCGAGGAGCATCATGATCGCCACCACGCCCAAGCTTGCTAAGAAGGGAACCCCTTTTTTCTTGCTCTTGTCGGACATGTCTCAATTCTCCTTTCGGCCAAGACCTTGAGTCTGCTCTGCGTGTGTTTTGCCAATGGATGGCTCTAAGCCACTCGACCATTCTCCTTACTTGCGCTTACTTTTTCGCAACCGCTTCTACTTGGTGCGCGCTCGGCAGTGCCGGTCGTGCGACCTTACCCGCAAATGCGCTGGTGAGGTCGGGCAAGCGCGCTGCTTCAAATCCCGTTCGATGCGCCACGATGCGATAGTCGAACTCCACGTTGGACTTTCCTCCTTGGAGCTCATGCACCTCGAAGGAGGTGGCCGTTCGCTTGCTGATGTAGAGTCCTTGGCAATCGCCGGCCGGGGTCAGGAAGACGTGATAATTCGCGGCAGTGACCGCTTGCCCAAAGCGAGGCTCCAACTCAACGGTGGCGACGCCACCGGAAAGTTTGCCCGAGCCGAAGTCTTCCACCCAGTTCTCCGACGACTGTACGGTATATAGCCCTACCTTCTGGTTGCCGGCAACTCTGGCAGCCGCCCCGAGCACGCCAGTGCAGAACAGGTTCCCCGTCAGGTCGATCGTGCACTGACCGCCGAAAGTGGGACCACCATAGGCTTCGAAAACCCAGTCGCCAGCGTTGGTTGAGTCATCGTTTTCCAGATACAAAGTGGGCGTAAAGGCACTCGTACTATCGCTGAATCCAAAGATGGCCGTGCCGTTGCCAGTGTACGCGTCGACATAGGGTGTGGCGTACAACCCCGCCCCAACCAAGCCGTATCCGGCGAAGTTACCGTTGCCATTCACGTCCAACGTGTAGGCAGGTGTAGTCGTGCCGATGCCCACGTGGCCCGCATTGGTGATTCGCATCTTCTCCGCCCCGCCTACCCCCAGCGTCAGGTTGGTCGCCACCGAAGGGCCAAAATACGTATGCTTGTCGCTCGCCCCCGGCGCGGTCACGTTCACCTGCAGGTCCTGATCCGACAGGTTCGTCGCGTTCAGCACGGTTCCTCCCGCCGGCGCCCCGATCACCAGCCGCTGCTGCGGGTTGCTAGCCCCAATCCCCACATTCCCCGCACTGTTGATTCGCAGTTTCTCCACCCCGCCTACCCCCAGCGTCAGGTTGGTCGCCACCGAAGGGCCGAAATACGTATGCTTGTCGGTCGCCCCCGGCGCAGTCACGATCACATTCAGGTCCTGATCCGACAGGTTCGTCGCGTTCAGCACGGTTCCTCCCGCCGGCGCCCCGATCACCAGTCGCTGCTGCGGGTTGCTGAACCCAATCCCCACGTTGCCCGCCGTGCTCTGATAGATAGTGGAGTTGCCGATGTCGCCCGTACTGTCGGTAAAGATGGGAATGTAGTTCGTTGTACCGGAACTCGTAAACAGAGGTTCTGCCTTGGATTTGGCTGCTGTGGATTTCGCACTGCCCGGCGCGCTCGCACCCGCACCCGCACCGGAACCGGTCGGAGCCAGAACGAAGGCCGAGGCCGGCATTCCACCCACCGTGTCCGCGTCCGACGCCTTCAAGGCATAGGGCACGCTCACCAGCAGCACCCGCGGCTGCTCCACTTCCCCCGGCAACTCCAGCTTCGCTCCCAGCCAGCGCGGCTCGCCGGTGGCGAACAGGTCCAGAGGCAGGCCGACGCTCTCGGTGCTGCCCAGCAGCACCGCGTAGCGCCCCTGCGCGTCCAATGCAGCGTTCTGCGTTTCCATCCAGAGGGCCGCGCCGCCCTGCTGCTCGGCGTAGATGGAGAAGGTGATTCCCACCGTGCCGCTGCGCCGCTGGCCCGAGGCGTCTTTGGCCACCCCGCTGAATTTGATCAGGCGGGGGACGGGCAGCGCCGGGACCAGTTGGGACGGGGAGGACACAATCTGCCCCGCGGACTGCGGTTCGGCCGCCACCGCGGTTGTGGCCGCGCTCTTCGGCGCGGCCGACTCTTGCGCGGACAGGGCTGGCGTTGGAAGAAGGAAGAACAAACTCGACACGAAGACTCCCAGAGAGCGGATGCAAAGGTTCATAGAACCCCCCTTGAGACCGCCACACTACGCCAAACAAAAGCCGAGGTCAACTGTGAAAATCGCAAGGCCAGTTAACCAATGGGTGTCGTGGGACTTCGCTCGCAGGTTTGCCTCGCGGGCGTAGCGGAAAATGATTTGTCGAACCTTCGGCACGGGCTGTGCGGGGGTGTTCAGCATTGTTTGCGGAAAATCCGCATCTTGAAAATGATCCTCGTCCCAGGGGCCGGGAAGCCTCCAGCAACAAAACTAGCCCGAGACCGAAGCTCCAGCTTGGGCAAACTGCTTCTTGGAAACAGCCGTCTGTTTTGCCTCGCCGCTAGCCTCGATCGACATGTCGTGCATGCCAAATGCCACCCCAATTTTCTTGAGGAAATCGTTCGGAGGCGTGCCGCCCGCAAAAATCCAGACAAAATCATTCGGAATCTTCTGCCGCGCGCCATTCACCTCCAGCACGACAGAATTTTCCGTGAACTCCACCGGGTTTGAATTGAACAATACGTTCACTTTCCCTTGGCGGACGGAATCTTCGATGCGCGTGGTTGATTACACTGGAGGCGCCGGCAGCATCTACCGGGGTGGTGGCCAGGTTGCGATCACGAATCCCATCGTGCCTGTTGGGGGAATTGGCGCCAAAGGTAAGAACCCGAGGGCGCAAGGAACCACCGGCATCAACGGGGCGCTACCTGTCTTGGACCCACTCGCGTTTGGGATCACGCCACCGATCGCTCCAGGCACCGGTGGAGTACCGCCGTGCGATTCCAGTTCCGGTAAGGTAGTGTGTGACGTTTATGAGACTCCCTATGCCTCGGGAGGCCGTAACATCTTCCGCGGTCCCTTCCAAAACCGCTTCGATTTCGGCCTTTCGAAGAATTTCAAGATCAAAGGAGGTTGGGCGCTAAAGTACGATGTGGTCGCCTTCAACATCTTCAATCACCCCAGCTTCGACGTTCCCAGCAACGATGTCTCGTTCAATCCCTCCTACAGCAACCCACCGATCTACAACGTGACGCCGCCCACGGGGCCGCCGACTTCGGGTCCGTGCGTTCCGAGCGCCTCCGATCCGACAACCGGGGCATACCAATGCCCGCCCTCGGGCAACCTGGGTATTCTGCAGCACACCATCGGCAGCCCCCGCTTTATCCAGACGGCGCTGCATCTGACGTTCTGAGATGGCGCACCCGCACTCGCCTGAAATCAGATCGCTCGCTCCCGACTTAGAGGAGCGGGCGATCTGGACTACCTTTCGATGGAGCAACCTTTCGACTGGTGTCAGAAGAGCCTTTACATGAATGTTGCACTGCTGGATAATTCCCGTTCGGGACTCGCACGGAATCGTCTTTGCATCACTTTGTTCGCGAATCATCCTGCCCGTTTTCCAAACGCAGTCGGAGACTCTTCATGCATCGTTCGCTGAAACGCATCTCGACCTGCATCCTCTGCTTCGTGCTTGCAGCCGGTTGGCTTGCGGCGTCTTACGGACAGGCCATCTCTCCGGTCATTACCGTCGAGCACGGCCAGAACGCCCCGCAGCACATTTCGAAACACTATG